>CP197396.1:4620000-5273736 GCA_052161885.1 Chitinophagaceae bacterium MMS25-I14 | reverse complement strand
ACAGCCTCTGTTCATTTAAGTTTTTTTCTCGCAGCGGCACAGCGGCGCGGCGTCCGCATTACACAAATCACTTTCCTACTACTCCTTATTCACTATTCACGCTCAATAGCATTCCTAACTTCAACGGTGCTATCGCCACTGAGGCTTAACCATGGATAAAAGCCGGGAGCATAAAAATTGTCGTAAAAACACAACAGCTGTTTTTTATTGTTTGTAAGTATTTTCGCGGCCCCTGAAACAATACCTTTATACTTTATGCCGGGAACGATTCGTCAGCATGCACTTCATGCCTTACAGCATTACTTCGGGTACAGCGCCTTTCGCCTGCACCAGGAGGCTATTATTGAGAATATCATGCATGGCAATGATGTACTGGCAATTATGCCCACCGGCGGGGGAAAGTCGCTCTGCTACCAGGTTCCGGCCCTGCTGCTGCCCGGTCTGACGGTGGTGATTTCACCATTGATAGCATTGATGAAAGACCAGGTGGACAGTCTCCGTGCAAATGGTATTGCTGCAGCTTACCTTAATTCTACCCAGGACCAACAGGAGCAGCGTGATATACTACAGGCAGCACGCAACGGCAGGCTGAAACTGTTATATATAGCACCGGAGCGGCTGATGAACAGCGCACAGCAATTCCTCTCGTTCCTGGGGCAGGTAAATCTTTCGCTGGTAGCCGTAGATGAGGCGCACTGTATCTCGCAATGGGGACACGACTTCCGGCCGGAATACCTGCAACTGGCGGCGATTAAGCAACAATTTCCCACAGTGCCGGTAGTAGCGCTTACCGCAAGTGCTGATGATATAACGCAGCGCGACATTATGGAAAAGCTGAGCCTGCAATCGCCCACGCATTTTGTAGCCAGCTTTAACCGGCCCAACATACACTACTTCATCCGCCCCAAAAAGAACGCTATACAGCAGATACTGGATTACCTGCACAGTCACAACGATGACAGCGGTATCATCTATACATTATCGCGTAAAAGCACGGAAGAGGTGGCCGCTACGCTCCGCGAACACGGCATTTCTGCAGCGCACTACCACGCCGGGCTTACCAATGAAGAGCGCAACAAAGTGCAGGACGCATTCCTGAAAGATAAAGTGAAACTGATGGTGGCCACCATTGCATTTGGCATGGGCATCGACAAATCGAACGTGCGCTTTGTGATGCACTACGATGTACCGAAAAATATGGAAGGTTATTACCAGGAAACCGGCCGTGCGGGCCGTGACGGACTGCGCAGCGACGCCATACTTTTTTATTCGGCAGGAGATGTGCGTAAGCTGGAATACTTTGTACGGATGGACAATAATGCGGAACAGAGTGATATTCTGTACCGCAAGCTGCAGCAGATGAAAGATTTTGCAGAGCACGAAGGCTGCCGGCGACAATATATGCTGCAATACTTTGGCGAAGCAGCAACCGCCTATTGCGGCAGCTGCGATTATTGCCTGAGCAACCTGGAACCAAGAGATGTGACCGTTGAAGCACAAAAATTACTTTCTGCGGTAGCCCGTACCGGTGAGCGCTACGGAGTAAATTATATCATAGATTTCCTGCGCGGCAGCAAAAGCGAAAAAATACAGGAACTGCATAAAGAGCTGGTGACTTATGGTATTGGCAAAGACCTCAGCAAAGAGATCTGGCAGGATATAATACGTCAAATGGTGCAGCAGCAACTGCTGGTGCAGGCAACCGGCGAATTTCCTTCCCTGCGCCTGAATGATGCGAGCAGGGCGATATTGCAGGGAAAGATGAAAGTGATGATCGTGAGCAGGAAAGAACAGCCTACGCAAATCACAGTAACAGATGAAAGCCACGATACAAAACTGCTTCAGCAGCTGAAGAAAGTACGTTATACGCTGGCAGAAGAAGAAGGCAAGCCAGCATACATTATCATGTCGGACGTCACACTTACCGAAATGGCCACTTACCTGCCGCTAGACATGGACAGCATGCGGAAAATATCCGGTATGGGCGATTATAAACTGGCGAAATACGGGCCGGATTTCCTCGACGCTGTGCGGCAATATGCACGGCAACATAACCTGGAAACACGTATGCACCTGAAACGCCCGAAAAAAGAAAAACTAACCCGGGTAGTAAGCACCACCAGCAAAGGAAACTCACAGCAGGTAACGCTGGACCTGTTCAAACAGGGATTTGATGTACCGGAAATAGCGGCCCGCCGCGGTATGGCGCACAGCACTATTGAAGGACATCTTGCCTCTTTCATTGTAACGGGCGAAGTACGGGCTGAAGACCTGGTACCTGCCGGTAAGCTGAAACAGATCATTCAGGCTTTTAAAACAACCGGCAGCGCAAAAGCGATGAAGCAGGTACGCGAGCAACTGGGAGAAGATTTTTCCTATGGCGAGATACGCATTGCACAGATGCAATGGGAGCGGATGAATATGATGTAGCCCGGAATCCGGCAGGATAATTATTTTTGCGCCTGCAAACAGTACAGCAAAACAGATTTCAATAAGATTCAATATGCAGACAAACAACTGGATTATCGGTGTAATAGGTTCAGGAGCAATGGGCTCTGGTATTGCACAGGTAGCAGCCACAGCAGGCCACAATGTTATTCTTTATGATAACAATACTGCAGCGCTTGATAAGGCAAAGACCTCACTCTCCTCTACCCTTCAGAAACTGGAAGAAAAAGGAAAGATAACCAGTGCAGCGGAAATCCTCGGCCGGTTTCAGTTTGCCGATACACTTGAATCATTTGCATCGTGCAACCTTATTATAGAAGCCATTGTAGAAAAGCTGGAAATTAAAAAATCTGTATTCGGTGCCGTTGAAAAGATCGTTTCAACAGATTGTATACTCGCCTCCAACACTTCATCACTTTCGGTAACGTCTATCGCCGCTGCCTGTGAAAAATCGGAACGCGTACTGGGCCTGCATTTCTTTAACCCTGCCCCGCTCATGGCCCTGGTAGAAGTAATACCTGCCGTACAAACCAATCCTGAACTTATTTCTGTAGCCAAAGACCTAATGACGAGGTGGGGAAAAGCTCCGGTTATAACAAAAGATACACCCGGCTTTATTGTAAACCGTGTAGCACGCCCGTATTACGGTGAAGCAATACGTATTTATGAAGAAGGCATAGCCGATATGGCCACTATAGATTGGGCGCTTACTGAGCTCGGCGGCTTCCGGATGGGGCCATTTACACTCATGGACTATATAGGTCATGATGTGAACTATGTGGTGACAGAAACAGTATTTACCAGTTTCTTCTACGATCCCCGGTATAAACCATCTTTTTCTCAAAAACGATTGCTGGAAGCGGGCTGGCTGGGACGTAAAACCGGCCGCGGATTTTATAATTATGCTGAAGGAACGGCACAACCTGTTCCCAATAAAGATGCAGAAACGGGGCAAAAAATAGTGGAACGCGTAGTAGCCATGCTGATCAATGAAGCTGCAGAAGCATTGCACCTGAACATTGCCACTGCAAAGGACCTGGAGCTGGCGATGACCAAAGGCGTAAACTATCCCAAGGGCCTGCTGCAGTGGTGTGATGAACTGACTGCTGAAGATGTACTGGATACGCTGGATCAGTTATATAACGATTATCACGAAGACCGGTACCGCGCATCTGTGTTGCTGCGTAAAATGGTACACGAGAAGAGGAAATTTATTTAAGACTACAGACTATCAAAATATAAAAATCCCGGTAACATCATGATACCGGGATTTTCCTTTTAAAATATTTTCCTTATTTGCTTTTCATCGCATTTTCACGACACTGATCTAATTCTTTTGCGAGTTGCGCACTGTCTTTATTTTCCACTACTTCGTCTATGGTTGTATAGTGTTTCATCGTCGTGTTCAGCGCACATTCGCAATACGCTTTGGCATCAGCCTCACTGCCGGCCCAGTGACGGGCTTCCTCCATGCAGCTTTCACGATACTGGTCTTTATACTCATCGCTCCAGTCTTCTTTACATGAAGAGAAACAGGCAGCACAGAACAGGAGTAAAAATACATTCTTCATAGCACCACTAAGGTACGATAATACTGCGGCTGTTGGAGGTATAAGCATTGAAATAGCCCAGCGCCCCACCTGAAATATTATTAACAGGATTTCCCGGTGTGGATGACTCGCCCAGGGCAGACTGATCAAGGCTGTTCAGGTAGTTATAAGAATTTTCGTCAATACACTGCATCTCCAGTTTAAGGTTATTACCGGTAATCACATCCGTATCCCGGTTAATGATCGGCCGGTTATTGATAAGCCCGTCTGTAAACTTATCGGAGTAAACAAAAATGCGGTCCAGCTTTTTGCCGTCGACGTATTCTACAAAACGGTAAAAATTCTTTATACCTACCGGGTCTTTAAATACCGGCGTAACCTGTTTTCTTGTTTTGCCAAAAGCGTTGAAATTGGTCACATACACACTGTCCAGTGCAACCGGCTGCGGCATAGTGCTTTGGCAACTATACACAGCTCCGTGATCATTTATGGTAAGCAGGTAAGTATGCCCGGCAACACCGGAAATACTGTGTGTATAATAGTATCCCGGCGCGTTCTCAGACAATGTATCCATGATGCCCGCTACATTATCCGCAATTGTTACAATGGCTCCCGTTACCGGAGGCTGGGTGTTATCCTCGTCAAAATTTACCGAACGGGAAAGATGGATCATGTATGGTCCCGGCTGATCATTTACAGAGCCCTCCACCACCAGTTTTGGATCGGAGCTGTTGAGATCCACATGTATCACTTTGGTACACGCGGTAAATGATATAGATATTATGGCAACTATGGCTATATGAAAAATGGTTTTCATCTGATGTTTTTTCTTAACTATTTAAAATGAAAGTTATAGGAAATGGAAGGCACCCAGCGGAAAAGTGTTGTCTGCACTGCTTCTGTTCGTTGCGGGTTCGATTCGCTCTGGCGGAATTCAATGCTGTAGGCATTTTCACGACCGTAAGCATTGTACAGGCTGAATGCCAGCTCTGACGTAAAATGCTTGTGCTCTTTCAGCTTTTTGGTAGCGCCGAGATCCAGGCGGTGATAAGCCGGCATACGGTAGCCATTCCGTTCTGTGTAGTAAAACACAGTCTGGTTATCGATCGTGTATTTACCACTCGGGAAGGTAACTGCATTACCTGTATAGTACACCCATGTTGCCGAAACAGTCCATTTACTGTTGAGCTTATAAATACCCACTACAGAAATATCGTGTGTACGGTCCTGCTTGGCCGGATACCAGCTGTCGTTATTAATACCATCTATCAGCTTTTCCGTACGGGAAAGTGTATAACCTATCCAACCTGTAAAGCGGCCTACTTTCTTTTTTACATAAAACTCTACGCCGTAAGCTCTGCCTTTACCAAAAAGCAACTGGCTTTCCACAAGCTCATTACCATAAATATCTGCGCCATTCTTATAATCGATCTGGTTCTGCATCGCTTTGTAATAAGTTTCCACGCTGAACTCATACTTGTTATCATCAAAATTGCGATAGTAACCCAAAGCCACTTGGTCTGCGATCTCCGGTTTTATATTGTTTGTGCTGGCGATCCAGCGATCGGTAGGACTTGCAGATGTAGAGTTGGACAGCAAGTGCAGGTTTTGCGTATTGCGCGCATAAGAAGCCTTTACCGAAGATTCTTCATTTATGATAAAAGAGGCAGAAGCACGCGGCTCTACGTTGAAATACGTCTTAACAAACTGGCCACTGCTGTAATGCATCGTATCCAGTACGTTGCCTGCGTTGTCAAAATCAAAATATTTACCTGCACCCAATATGCTGAAGGCTGTGGCACGTATGCCATAATTTACATTCAGACGTTGTGAGGCTTTCCACTCATTATTTACATATATGGCATTATCCCAGCTGTAACGCTTATCCAGCGCCATATTATTGATGTTATTCCCACCTGTTGAAGTTATTTCACCCGGAGTAATTGTATGATAAATCGTGTTGAAACCAAACTTCAGTGAATTGGACGGATTCAGGAAATACTGGAACTCCTGCTTCAGGTTCCAGTCCTGGATACGTGAAGTGATCTTAAAGTCTGTACCGTTTGAATTGATAGAGATAACGTAGTTATACTTGCTGTAAATGGCAGAAGTGTTTGAAAACAGGCGGCTGCTGAAAATATGATTCCAGCGTAATGTAGCTGTAGTATTTCCCCAGTTGATACCGAATACATCGCCCACACCGATCACGTCTTTACCGAAATAACCGGAAAGATAGAGCTTGTCTTTATCGGAGAAATCCCAGTTGGCTTTGGCATTCAGGTCGTAGAAGTAAAGCTTGTTATTGCGTTGCGAACTATCATTGGAAAGCTTCAGGAACATATCGGCATACGTTCTGCGGCCGGTGATCAGGAAAGAGCTTTTTTTCTTTTTAATAGGGCCTTCCACCTGCAGTTTGGAAGAAATAAGGCCTAAGCCACCACTTACATTATAATTCTCTTTATCACCGTCGTTCATTTTCACATCCAGCACGCTGGAAAGACGACCGCCATACTGGGCAGGCATATTGCCTTTGTACAACGTTACATTTTTGATGGCATCAGAATTAAATGTAGAGAAGAAGCCCAGCAGGTGCGATGCATTGTAAACGGGCGCTTCATCGAGCAATATGAGGTTCTGATCTGCAGAACCGCCACGTACATAAAAGCCGCTGTTGCCTTCTCCCGCAGATTTCACGCCGGGTAACAGCTGTAACGTTTTCATTACATCGCGCTCGCCAAACAGTACGGGAATATCTTTAATATCTTTTATATCCAGCTTTTCAACGCCCGTTTGTGCATTGGTAACGTTGTTGTTTTTGGCCACACTGCTTACTACTACCTCCTTCAGCTCATTATCACCTGTGCCCAGCGATATATCATGGCGCTGGTTTTGCGACAGGGTAATTTTTTCTGTGATGGTCTTGTAGCCGCTGTAGGAAAAATCGAATGTGTAGGTGCCGGCCGGGAGCGTGATGGAGTAAAATCCATATTCGTTGGTAACGGTACCTGTGCCTTTCATTTCCTGCACCTGGATAGTAGCTCCTATAAGCTGTTCGCCATTCTTAAGGTCTTTTACCGTACCGCTTACCGTAAATTTCTGTTGTGCAATAGCGCCGGCGGAGCACAACAGGAGTAGTAGAGTCACAAAAATGTGGCTGTGTGTTTTCATCAGATTGAATACAAGATTTTAAATTATGTCCGGATTTTCAGTTTAGCCGCACTGATATATTGCGGTACTATTAATGCAGAAAGTGCCCAAAATGTTACACGAAGGTTCAGATATATTTTTCCTGCACGTTTTATTCAGACGCAAACTTCTGATAAAAACCCCTATCCGGCAAGTATTAAATTTTCAAGAAAACACAAATCTCCCCCGTCCGGGGTTAGTCTACCGTTACTTTAGTCTCCTTTAGCACCAGGGCTCCATCCGTCAGGCGGATATAATAATTACCGGCTTTTACGTGTTCTGCTTCAAAAGTAACCGTGATCCTGTTGCCTCCTTTCGGAAACTCGTATTGCTCCATTACCGGCTGTATCATTTTTCCTTCTTCGTTATAAATGCCTGCGGTTAATACTTTCGGAACATCCAGTTTCCATTCGAAGATGGCGTACATCTTCAGTACTTTTGGTACAAATGCGGGCCGGCCGGGAATATCCTGCAGTTTATATCCTTTAAAATATTCAGGCAGTGGCAAACCTGTAAGTGAAGCCATAAGTTGTACCAGCTTCATAGATACCGCAGGTCTTGATGCATCAAAAACTCCGTTCAGTTCATGATGATTGGTAAGCACCCAGACTGCATTTTGTCCCAGGTCGTCATATAAATGCTCCTTTGCAACAAATTCCATAAGATGTAACATACTGCTGTCGCCCTGCCTCCAGAAAGTATAGGATATATCACTAGCCGGCGATGCCGCATAGCTTTTGGCACAGAAAGAAGGTACCGTAAGCTCCTGGGTTTGCCTGCCAGTAAGCACTAAAGTACGGTCGCCGGCTATTACGAGATCCTGGTAAGAAGTGTCAGCCGGGCGAAAAGTAAGCGCGGGATCCAGCACCACCTGCATGGCGTGCGTAGTCGTATTTTTCAACTGCAGCTTTATTTCATGATAACCATTCTTTGCGGCCCGCGCCTGCAAAGTAACCATTCCCTGCTCCATGGCCGATTTCAGGCCGATGCGCTCCATTTTTGCAGCTGTGGTTCTTTTTCCTGCCATTAACAAAGACGCACACAACATTAAATATTTAATTCGCTTCATAACCATTACCTCTTTATTGCCCGGGTAATTTATATACACCGCAACAACATAACGTATAAAAACAATATTTATTGATTGGCTCCGCAAACTTATTTATACTGTTGAAAGCCCTTACCATTCCTTTCTTTTCCCGTACCTTTGCGCCCAATGAACCTGCAAGTACTGCTGGGACTATATCAGAATGATATCCGCCTGAAACAGATGGCGGCCGCCCTCTCTTTGCCCGACGTGTTGCAACGCGTCTATCTCGACAACCTTCGTGGATCTTCTGTAAATTTTGTAGCAACTGCCATCTGGCAGCTCAGCGATCTGAACCATGTGTTCATCCTCACAGATAAAGAAGAAGCCGCGTACTTTCATAACGACCTGGAACATCTCACAGATGCGCTTGATATCTGCTTCTTCCCGGATTCGTTCAAGAAAACCGGCAGCTTTAATGAGCTGAACAGCAGCCATGTGATGCTGCGCACAGAAGCACTCACAAAATTCAGCGGGAAGAATATTCATAAAAAAGTGCTCGTCACCTACCCGGAAGCATTGTTTGAGAAAGTGGTAAACCCAACTGCCCTGTCCGGCAATATGATCAGCATTAAAGTGGGCGAAACGCTTAAAGCAGACCCGCTGATGGCACAGTTTGTAGCGCTGGGCTTCAAACGTGAAGATTTTGTATACGAACCAGGTCAGTTTGCCATGCGCGGTGGTATTCTTGATATTTATTCTTTCGGCAATGAACATCCGTACCGTATAGAACTGTTTGGTGATGACGTGGACAGCATCCGCATCTTTAACCCGGAGACACAGCTTTCCGAACGTAAACTGCTGCAGGTATCCATTCTCCCGAACATAGAAACCAAATTTGAGACCGACGAAAAGATATCACTCCTCGATTTTCTGCCGGAGAACACCGTAATCTGGGCCAAGGATTTTTCATACACACTGGGTCGCATCGGCAAGATGGAAAACGATCTTCCTGCAAAAATAGAAATCGGGCAGGTAGCCGTAGATCATGAAGAGCATTGGCTGAAAGAGCTTACCCGTAATGATTTCGAAGATTATGAGCATTGGCAGCAGCAACTGAAGAAACGGCACCTGGTAGAATTTTATAACCATTCGCTGGAACGGATTGCAGATGCAGACAATGTTGTAACGCTTCAGTTTGCCACAGAAGAGCAGCCGGCATTCAACCGCCAGTTCGGTATGCTTATCTCTGATCTGCAGCAGAAAGAAGCAAAACGTGTTACACCATACATCTTTGCAGAAAACCCCAAACAGCTGGAACGCCTGCGCAGCATCTTCGAAGACCTGAGTGCACAGATCAACTTCGTTCCGGTACCTACATCTATCAGCAAAGGATTTATAGACCTGGATAAAAAAGTGGTGTGCTATACCGATCACCAGATATTCCAGCGCTATCATAAATACAAGGTAAAACAGGCTTACTCAAAAGGAAAAGCACTTACCATCCGTGCGCTGCGCGAGCTTACTCCCGGCGACTATGTAACGCATATAGACCACGGCGTGGGCGTGTACAGCGGGTTGCAAAAGATAGAAGTGAACGGCAACCTGCAGGAAGCAGTGCGCATCATCTACCGTGATAATGACGTGCTGTACGTAAACATCAACTCGCTGCACAAGATCAGCAAGTACACCGGCAAGGAAGGCACCAAACCCAAAGTGAATAAGCTGGGCAGCGACGCATGGGAAAAGCTGAAAAACAAAACCAAGAAACATGTAAAAGATATTGCCGCCGACCTCATAAAGCTGTACGCCAAACGCAAGGCCTCGCAGGGTTTTGCACACTCGCCCGACAGCTACCTGCAAACGGAACTGGAAGCATCTTTCTTCTACGAGGACACCCCTGACCAGAGCAAAGCAACTGCAGATGTAAAACGCGACATGGAAGCACCGGCACCTATGGACCGACTGGTGTGCGGCGATGTAGGCTTTGGCAAAACAGAAGTGGCAGTACGTGCAGCATTTAAAAGCGTGGCAGATTCCAAACAGGCTGCCATACTCGTTCCTACCACCATCCTTGCCTATCAGCACTTCCAGACATTCAGTGAGAGGCTGAAGGATTTTCCGTGTACAGTGGATTATATCAACCGTTTTAAATCGGCCAAAGAGAAAAAGGAAACGCTCAAAAAACTGGAAGAAGGAAAGATCGATATCATAATAGGCACGCACGGACTACTGGGAAAAGAAGTGAAATTCAAAGATCTCGGCGTACTGATCATTGACGAAGAGCAGAAGTTTGGCGTATCTGCCAAAGAAAAATTACGCGAGCTGAAGAACAATGTAGACACCCTGACGCTTACTGCAACACCGATACCACGTACGCTTCAGTTTTCATTGATGAACGCCCGCGATCTCAGCATCATCAATACTCCTCCGCCCAACCGGCAGCCGGTGCATACCGAAGTACTGGCCTTTAATGAATTTGCCATCCGCGATGCGATCTATTATGAAACGGAACGTGGCGGACAGGTTTATTTCATCCACAACCGCGTACAAAGTCTGCCGGATATGGTAGCATTACTGCGCAACCTCTGTCCCGACCTCGAAATAGGCATGGCACACGGCCAGTTGGAAGGACATAAACTCGAAGAAGCACTGTTTAACTTCATCAATCATAAATACGATGTATTGTGCTGTACCAACATCGTGGAAAGCGGTGTGGACATATCCAATGCAAATACGATCATCATCAATAACGCGCACCAGTTCGGTCTCAGTGATCTGCACCAGTTGCGCGGACGTGTAGGCCGGAGCAATAAAAAAGCGTTCTGTTACCTGATGGCGCCTTCTATGCTTACCCTGCCCAACGATAGTCGCAAACGTCTGCAGACACTGGAGCAGTTCAGCGAATTGGGCAGCGGATTCCAGATAGCCATGCGCGACCTTGACATACGTGGTGCGGGTAACCTGCTGGGCGGCGAACAAAGCGGCTTTATTACCGATATAGGGTTTGAGATGTATCAGAAGATCCTGGCCGAAGCTATGCGTGAGCTGAAAACATCAGACTTTAAAGATGTGTTTAAAGAAGAACTGGAACGCAAAAAGGATTTTGTAAGCGATTGTACGATTGATACAGATCTTGAAATACTGATACCGGACAGCTATGTGGAAAGTATCACCGAGCGCCTTTCCCTGTATACACAACTTGACGACATAGATTCAGAAGAAGAACTGGATATTTTCGGTGAAGAACTGACAGACCGGTTCGGACCGATACCGCAACAGGTGAAAGACCTGTTTACAACGATCCTGTGCCGCAAAATGGCTAAGGAACTGGGCTTTGAGAAACTGATTTTGAAGAATGAGCAAATGCGCCTTTACTTTATCAGCAACCCTGATTCTCCTTATTTCGAATCGAACACATTCAATCACATTATGCAGTACATACAACAGCAAGCCAAAAATGCACGCCTGAAACAGGTAGGCAAAAACTTTATGCTGGTGGTAGACCGTATTAAAAGTATGGATGATGTACACTGGTTCCTGTCGGGCATTGTAAAATCATTACCGGTATAATAAACAACGCTGTCAGGGTTTTGTAACCCTGACAGCGTTAAACATTGCTCATATCCCACATCTTCAATCTACTTTTTCTTCTTCTTTGAAGCCTTTGCCTTCGGATTAAATTCAAGGCAAAGATTTACCCAGTAATCCAGCTCTTTTTTAGTTCGCAAACTACCTGGATCAACAAATACATAACCTTTCATTACCCGGTCTTTCATTCTCATTTCGCGACAGCCGTTCTTTTCCAGGGCTTCTTCAAAACGCTCCTCTCCTACACGGCACATCAGCTCATCATGCGATACGCCCATACACATCTTGCCATCTACCATAAAGCAGATACCGCTGAACATTACCTTTTCTTCCAGGCCGGGCGCATCCATTAACGCTTCTCTTACCCTGTTGGTGAGTTGTTCATTGTAATAAGGCATAAAACAGTATTTGAAGTAAATTTAAACAGAGTGAACGGTAATCAGTAAGCAGTAATTATTTCTCACGGCAGCGCAACTACCCAACGGAATTGCATTGTCTGCTTTCACGTCTGAAATCTCACATTTCACCATTCACTATTGTCTATTCACAACTTCGCACGCATCCGGTTGTTCTTTGGATTATGCTCCAGCTCTGCAAGGCCAAGTTCTTCCAGCAATGGCGGCACATATACGCCAAAACGACCGCGCAGCCCTTTCTTCAGCCCGTACCAGCCACCAACGGCATTATTTTCAGAACGGCCCCATGCTTCAACAGTGCCTTCCTTAGCTGCCTTCTGCTCATCGGCGCCACCAAGTTCCATCCAATCGCCATGTTTTACCAGCATAGCATGCAGATCATCGATACAATGAGCATCATAGTGTAATACCGTTTTGCCTACAGTACAGACGATTACATCAAAACCGTCCTTATTTACATCGCGGTACATTTCGTACTCCGATGTACCCGGCGGTGTTTTAAGCTGCCAGGGGTTTTCTTTTGTTCCTTTTTGTGCTGTCATGTTTGTTAATTGTAAAAGCCGAAGAAAGTGTTCTCCGGCTTTTGCTGAAATTTATTGCTCTTTACATTCTTATATCACCGATCTCACGCACTTCTACCCTTCCGTCATGCTCCAGTACCGGGCAACCTTTGGATATTTCCACTGCCTCTTCAAAGCTATCTGCTTTACAGATGAGGTAGCCGCCTACCATTTCCTTGCCTTCTACAAAAGGGCCGTCGGTAACCATTCTGCCAGTCCCGCTGACGACTTTGCCTGCAGATTTTAATGGTTGGGCACCTACAAATTTTCCCTGTTCGCTCAGAGAGCCCATCCATTGCATCCACTTCTGCATATGGGCTTCCCATTTTTCGGGAGATTGTTGTGTCTCTGCCCGGGCAGCATCGCCGCCGCGAAACAATAAAAGATATTCTGCCATAAGATCGCAATTGATATATAAGCTGAAATTAACCTTTTGCGTGCAAAGCCATGCGGTTACCTTCTGTATCTGCAAAAAAAGCCATATAACCAATCTCGTCAGTGATCAGTGTTTTCGGCATCAGTACTTTACCGCCTGCTGCTTCCACTTTATCTACTACAGTCTGTATAGAAGGATTGGCATTCAGGTAAACGATTGCACCACCCATTGCCGGCTGATGCATCGGGCCTTTTACCAGCGCACCTGATATTTTTCCGGAAGCACCCATATCGTACGGGAAGAAGGTCATTTCCATGCCCATCATATCCTGTGTCTGCATTTCTACATCCAGGATGGTTTCATAGAATTTTTTTGCTCTTGTAGTGTCTGTTACCGGTATTTCAAACCAGTTGAGTGCGTTTGTGTTTGCAGATAATTTTTCCATTGTTTTTGTTTTTTAAAATGAATGTAGATGATGAAAAATGAGGCTTTAACGATGCAAAAGTCTAGTTGTATTTCATTGCTTCGCCGGTATAGTATTTCTTAAGGTATCCGAGCTGACCAATGTCATAACTTTCATGTTGCGCAAAGAATACGATGGTGCCGCCATTTGAGAAATCGCCGATGGGACTTTTTAGGGGAGAATCTGCAACCAACTGGTCTTCAGATGCATCGTCGAGGGCATTTTTAAGCAGACTGCTTACTTTCTGCCATTCTGCTCTCACTGTTTCCAGCGATGGGTATTTTTCGGTAATGCTATACGGTTTAAAGCTTTCAAACATTCCGCGGAAAGGATTGTCTGCCGGTTTGCCAAGAAATGCCAGGGCATTATACCTGGCCCATACAGTATGCGCAGCAATCCATACAATAGGATTATTATGTCCGCTGAGTCTTTCCGCCGCCTGCTCTTCTGTAACACCTTCAAGTGCATTGAGGAACAGACGATCATTCATTTTAAAAATAAGCGCTGAAGAAGCAATTGAATTCGTCATAAAGGTACTTTTTTTGTTGGTACACTATTATGACGAACGGCTTTCCGATATCCGGACAAAAACAATAAAAAATATTTTTTCTTCCGGTCTATTTCATAAATCCGGGCACCCTGAATGCGCGGTATACACTGTAATGCAGGATGGTAAGATGGTTTTCTCCTTTTAACGGATCGAAGTGAAGTTTTATATTTTTATTCGCTGGTTGCTGCAGTATGGCCGCCAGCTGTTTTGCGTCATTTTCCATCACTTTGCCTTCTGCTCCTACTGCCAGATACACTTGTTTTTTACCTGCTTTATTCCGGTTCAGCAGCTGTGGTGCACTTTTCAGTAACGATTCATGATCCCACCAAAGGCTGGGACTTACAATGATATAATTGGTAAACAGTTCCGGCTTTTTCAGGAGTATCTCGGTAGCTACCAGCCCGCCCAGGGACTGGCCGATAACTGTTCTAACACCGTTGGTCTTAAACTGGCTTTCAATATAAGGCTGCAGGTCCTTTTCTACAAAGGAGATAAATTTTCCGGAGCTGCCGGTTGTCGGATAGTCTGCCTTGTCTTTTGCTATGGTTGTAGGAAATGTAAAATCCCTTTTGCGGTCTATATTGCCAATGCCCACTACTATTGTCGGCGGCACCATCTGTATCATATTGAAGAACTGCATCAGCCCCACGATGTGCACAAAATCTTCGTTGGCAGAGCCATCCAGCAGGTAGAGAACAGGATAAGTGGAATCCTTACTGTAGCCTTCGGGCAGGTAAATATTGAGAATACGTTTTTCTGCCAGCTGTTGTGAATAGATCTCCCGTGTCTCTCCCAGCACAAATGGTTTTGAGGAAGATTCCTGTGCACTGCTGCGACCAGAGAAACAGATAAGAATGGCAGCAATAAGTAATAATTGTTTCATTGAAATACAGATTATAGAAGGTCGCTAAAGTAACAGGTAGACATTTGCTGTTTCTACCCCGTTCTGTGTGATTTACACACCGTATTCATTCGCCAGATCTGTATATTTTTCCAAAAAATCCGGGGAATGCCTGATCGCATATAAACCAACGGTATCAAACTCATCCATCCCTTTTGCGGCCTCCACACCCAGATATCTTAATACCTTATTTATCGTATTGGCATTTTTATCTGCATTCCTGTGAGCCTTGAATACATTGGCGCATTGATAGCCCGCACCGCCAAAGTAATCCGTTAAAATCACCGCAAATTCCGGGTTATCCGTTCCGGAAATGATCTTCATTATTTCAGCAATGGCAATTTCCGTGGGAAACAGGCCACAGTCAACATCTACAATTTCCAGCAAATCATTCAATTGCAATTTATGCTGCCAGCAGGCCGAGTAATAATGATTTATATGGAACAGGTTTAAATCAAATCCCAGATCAGTGGCAAACAGATCAAATCCTTCTGCTTTATTCTTATCAAAGTCACCTTTTAAAATGATTGCTGTGATACAATGTCCCATGTTTAAAAATACAACATTGACATTAATTCATTCTTTGCCGAAATAATAAAGGCGCCGCAGTCGCGGCGCCTTTGAAATAAATATCTGTCAGACTAAACGAAGTCGAAGCCCGCACGTTAAATATGGAACTTGATACCCTGTGCCAGTGGAAGCTGCTCGCTCCAGTTGATCGTGTTGGTCTGGCGGCGCATATATGCTTTCCAGCTGTCGGAGCCGCTCTCACGACCGCCGCCTGTTTCTTTCTCACCACCGAATGCACCACCGATCTCAGCACCACTGGTACCAATGTTTACGTTGGCAATACCACAATCACTGCCTTTATGTGAGAGGAACTGCTCGCTTTCGCGCATGTTCAGTGTCATAATTGAAGAAGAGAGACCTTGCGGAACACCATTCTGCAACGCAATCGCTTCATCCAGCGTGCTGTATTTCATTATATACAGCAACGGTGCAAATGTTTCATGCTGCACAATGGCCCAATCGTTCTGCACTTCGTAGATACATGGTTTTACATAGCAGCCGCTTTCATAACCTTCGCCACTCAGCACACCACCAGCTACCACAGCCTTGGCACCAGCTTTCTTCAGTTCGCTGATGGCATTCTGGTAAGCAGCTACTGCATCCGTGTCAATAAGCGGCCCTACATGGTTATTTTCATTCAGCGGATCGCCGATGCTCAGTTGTTTATAGGCAGCAACCAGTTTTTTCTTGAATGCATCGTATACTTTTTCATGAATGATAAGACGGCGTGTGGTAGTACAGCGCTGACCTGCGGTACCTACTGCACCAAATACAGCAGCACGCATCGCAATGTTCAGATCGGCATGCTCAGAAACGATGATGGAATTGTTACCACCCAGTTCCAGCAAAGAACGGCCCAGGCGGCCACCCACGGCAGCACCTACGGCTTTGCCCATGCGTGTAGAACCCGTTGCAGATACCAGCGGTACACGTGTATCATTGCTCATCCACTCGCCTGTTTCGCGGGCACCTATAATGAGGCCATTCACACCTTCAGGTACGTTATTGGCTTTAAATACACTTGCTACTATTTTCTGGCAGGCTACAGCTGTCAATGGTGTTTTTTCTGATGGTTTCCATACACATGTATTACCGCAAACCCATGCCAGGAAGCTATTCCAGCTCCATACAGCCACCGGGAAGTTAAATGCGCTGATGATTCCTACAATACCCAGCGGATGCCACTGCTCATACATGCGGTGCTGCGGACGCTCGCTGTGCATGGTGAGCCCGTACAACTGGCGCGAAAGTCCTACTGCAAAGTCCGCGATGTCTATCATTTCCTGCACTTCACCCAGACCTTCCTGCAGGCTTTTGCCCATTTCGTATGATACGAGTGCACCCAATGCAGCTTTCTTTTCACGTAGTGCCTCGCCTATCTGGCGCACTACTTCACCACGCTTCGGTGCAGGCCACATGCGCCATTCCGGAAATGCGGCTTCTGCTTTTTCAATAACCGCATCATAGGTTTTGCGTGTTACAGTTGTTACCGAACCGATCTTTTTTCCGTCGGCAGGAGAAAAAGAATCAATGGTTTCACCACCGGCCTTCAGCCATTGTGTACCTGTTGCGGCACCTTCGTTTACTTTTTCAATGCCCAGTGTGGACAATACTTTTTTTATGTTCATAAAACTTTATTGTTCCTGTTTTTAAGTTAAAGTGTCCGCAATTCATAGTTGTAAAACTCAGCGCGGGTAAAGCCCAGCCGCTCGTACAGCCGTTGTGCCGTTTCATTATCATATGCCGTAGACAGCACTATTTTCCGGCGACCGGTTTCCCTGCTGTAATTAACCGCCTGGTGAATCAATTGTGCAGCAACTCCCTTTCCCCGGAAACTTTCCTTTACAAAAAGATCATTCAATATCCAGATCGGTTTCATGCCTACAGAGGAAAATGACGGGTAAAGCTGCGTAAAGCCAACGAGCATTTCATTCTCTTCCATCACAAAAATCACACTGTCCTGCTGATTGATCCGTTTTTCCAGGAAAGCATATGCCCCTCCAATATCTGTCTGCTGTTTATAAAATATCCTGTACTGGTCGAACAAAGCGGCCAGTTGTGAAAGATCCTGTATAGTGGCAGTTCTTACGTGCATATATATGATGTCATTCCGGAATTTGACCGCAAAAGTAACTTATTGTGCGGAAGTAAACACAAACGGGCTATCAAAGGCCTCTATACTGTCAAATGACAGGTCGCGGGCTGAAAGTATGGGGTCTGTTACATTCCAGTCAATACCAATGCTGTCGTAACGGATGCCGGTATCGTGCGGCTGACTGTACTCTGAAGAAACAAGATAATAAGTGACAGAATTATCTTCCAGGGCTTTAAATCCATGTGCAAAACCCTCAGGAATATAAAAGGCAAGATGATTTTCTGCAGAAAGCTCCTGTGCAAAATGCTGTCCGTATGTCGGGGAGCCTTTGCGCAGATCCACGATCACGTCCAGTATGGCCCCCTGCGGGCAAAAAACGATCTTGGCATGCTGGTGCGGTGGTGTCTGGAAATGCATACCACGGATCACGTCTTTTTTAGACACGGAGAAATAACTCTCTTTCAGCGAAAAGTCAATTCCTGCAGTTTTCAGCGTTGTATCATGAAATGTTTTTACAAACAGGCCACGGTCATCTGTAAAAGCAGGCAGTTCCAGCAGATATGCACCCGGCAATATCGTTTCCGTAATCAGCTTCATAGTTACAGCTCAAAGTATTGTTCGATCTGGCGCATACATTTTTCTGCCCCGGTATGCTGTTTATCGGCATACCATGCTGCCGTCCAGCCAATAGCGGTTGCTGCATCCAGTTTAGGCTTCCATTGAAGTGTGTCCTTAATTTTACTACTGTCCAGCATAAGCAGATTGGCTTCATGTGGCGCTTCATCCGGCTTATTTACTTCATATGCACCGTGACCGTAAGCATTAAGGAAGATCTGCGTCAGTTCTTCTACAGTTTTTTCATCATTTATTTCGGGGCCTATATTATAAGCGCCGCCGTATTTCAGCGGGTCTTCACTCATTTTTGCGCCCAGCAGCAGATATGCTGCCAGGGGTTCCAGCACATGCTGCCACGGTCTTACAGACTGCGGGTTGCGCAACACCACTTTTTCCTTCCGGTCCATCGCACGCACAATATCCGGTATGATGCGGTTTTCTGCAAAATCGCCGCCGCCGATCACATTGCCCGCACGCACAGACGCAATGCCTGTCTCATGCTTTGCAAACTGCTCTCTGTTGAAAAAAGAACGCTCGTATGAGGCAATCACTATTTCTGCGGCAGCCTTACTTGCCGAATACGGATCGTAACCACCCAGCTTATCGTCTTCTTTGAATGCCTGGCCTCGTTCCGGATTTTCGTACACTTTGTCTGTAGTGATCATAATGCCGGTAGCGGGGCCGGATAAGGCCCGCATGGCTTCCAGCACATGAGCAGTGCCCATTACATTCACAGCAAACGTGTCTACCGGCTGCTCATAGCTGCGGCGTACCAGCGATTGCGCGGCAAGATGAAAAACAAAATGCGGCTGAAAACGCACCATCTCACCCTGCAATGTTTTCAGGTCGCGGAGATCTCCGATCACTGAAGCATAGCACAGTTTATCTCCTTCAATTTCATTGTATAGGTCAAAACTGTTTTCCGGTGCCAGTGCATAACCTTTTACATCAGCCCCCAGCGAGTGCAGTATCTGCAGCATCCACGCACCTTTAAAGCCGGTATGCCCCGTTAGGAAAACACGTTTGCCGCTATATATTTTCTTTAAGTAATCAACCATTTTTTTATAATTAGCTGATTAGCTAATGTGATGATTAGCTAATTGTATAACGTAATAATTGTTTAACCACACGTGCATCCGCTCACTCGCTAATCATCACGTCAGTTAATTAAAACTTACCATTTTTTCCATAGTGGTTCTTTTTCCCACATGTATTCCAGTTCTTCTTTATCACGCAGGGTATCCATACATTTCCAGAAATCATGATGGCGGTATGCCGCAATCTGCCCGTCGCGGGCAAGATCATCCATTGGCTGGCGCTCCCACATAACAAAATCAGCATCGTCGTGCAGATATTTCACAATTTCAGGCTCTATCACGAAAAAGCCACCATTAATCCAGGTACCGCTATCGGCAGGTTTTTCTTCAAAACTGCTGATCAGACCGCTGTCGTTCATTTTTATAACTCCAAAACGGCTGGTAGCCTGTATAGCAGTCATGGTGCAGATTTTACCGGTGCTTTTATGGAATTTTACCAGTTCATCTATATTCACATTACTTACACCATCGCCATAAGTGAGCATAAAGGTTTCATTGCCTACATAAGGCAGTACACGCTTCAGCCTACCGGCCGTCATAGTGTCCAGTCCGGTATCGATCAGGGAAATTTTAAACGGCTCGGCAAAATTGTTATGTACTTCCAGCGAATTGTTCGACAGGTCTACCGTCACATCCGCATTGTGCATGAAATAGTTAACAAAATATTCCTTAATTATCCAGCCTTTATAACCCAGGCATATCACAAAATCGGTATGACCGTATGCTGCATATATCTTCATAATATGCCACAGAATAGGTTTACCACCAATTTCGATCATAGGTTTGGGGCGGAGCACAGACTCCTCAGAAATGCGCGTGCCTCGTCCGCCCGCAAAAAGAACAACTTTCATCAGGAATGATTTATGTGCGACAAAAATATAAAAGTTACGGAGACGGCAGATTGTAAAATTGTGAAAAATGGTTAAATGATAAATTGTGAATCAATGCCGTTTCCTTAAGATCGGGCTATTACCGATGCCGCCTGTTTGGAGCAGGGTACAGATCCTGCAGGTAAAAGCGACTGCATTGGTTGCTTATTCATCATTCACATTTGCCTTTTCGCCATTTACCATTCTTTATCAGAAAAATGTAAAAAAATGAAAGCTCGCGGCATTATTGATTTTAAGCTTTGCTGCTATGGTGTAATTCCTATCTTTGTTCGTCCTTAAAACAGGCTGCTGAAGCCTGGAGGATGGTTTTTAACTATTTTTCTCAAACTAATCTGTATGCTGAAACGTTCGGGCTTACTTACTTTGCTTCTCTCAGCCTTTACTGTACTGGCGTTTGCACAGTCGGGGACTATTAAAGGCTTTGTCTATGATAAGAGCAACGGGGAGCCGATGATTTACACTAATGTAATCATTGAAGGAACAAAATTTGCAGTGCAAACTGATCTTAACGGCTTCTTTTCGATCCGTAATGTACCTGCCGGAACTTATTCCATCACCAGCACATCTATTGGTTATGACACGGCCAATGTATCTGTAAGTGTAGCGGCAGACCAGGTGGTGACACAGAAACTCTACATCAAACGATCAGAAAGACAATTGAAAGGCGTAGAGATCAACGCGCATAAAACAGAAAAGAAAACACAGATAAAAGCTGGTGTTACTACCATTACACCAAGAGAAATAAAACTCCTGCCCAGTGCCGGCGGCGAACCGGATATCGCACAGTTCCTGCAGGTAACGCCCGGTGTCACTTTTACCGGCGACCAGGGCGGACAACTTTATATCCGCGGCGGTTCTCCGGCCCAGACCGGTATATTGCTGGATGGTGTTACCATTTACAATCCGTTTCACTCAATAGGGCTTTACTCCGTTTTTGAAACGGATGCCATCCGCACTGTAGATGTGTACACTGCAGGATTTAATGCAGAATACGGCAACCGTTCCTCTGCCATCCTGGATGTCCGTACTAAAGACGGTAACAGAAATCGCATTTCAGGTAAAGTATCGGTATCCCCCATTATGGCACGTGCTTTACTGGAAGGACCGCTTGTAAAACCCAGAAAGAACAGTGACAACGGTGTAACGTTCCTCCTTTCTGCTAAAACGAGCTACCTCGACCAGACGTCGAAAAGCCTCTACGGCGGCTTTGGCGATCCTTATGCCAAAGGACTTCCCTATTCTTTCACCGACCTGTATGGTAAAATTACCTTTAACGGCGGCAACGGCAGCAAGCTGAACCTGTTCGGATTTAACTTTGACGACAGAGCCAAACTCTTTTACCCCAATACAGACAGTGCTACAGGCAACTTCCATTGGAAAGCAACCGGTGGCGGTACAACCTTCGTTGTGTCTCCGGGTAACTCAGATGCGCTTATCAGCGGTAAATTTGCATATTCGAAATATACAATTGACGACGAAGAAGCAAACTTCCGTACACGCAACAGCGGTATTGACGGCTTTGAAGGCGGCATTGATTTTACCTACTTCCTCCCGGGGTACAGCATGCTGAAATATGGTGTGGATGTAAGCGGCCTGCACACAAGCCTCAACTATCTGAATGATGCCAACGTGCCTACAACACTGGACCGCCGTAACACACTGGGATCGCTTTTTGTGGTATGGCGCAAAAACATCAGTGAAAAACTGGTGCTGGAACCCAGCCTGCGTCTGCAATATTATGCTACGATCTCTACTATCTCACCAGAACCCCGCATAGGTATTAAATACAACATTACAAATAACATACGCCTGAAGGGTGCCGCAGGTATCTATTCACAGAATATCATTACTTCCAAAAGCGACCGTGATATCGTGAATTTCTTCTCAGGCTTTCTGCTGAGTCCGGACGAGGAAGTGAAAACTGCAGATGGTGATGTGATCAAAAGCAACCTTGAAAGAGCCTACCATGTACTTGGCGGTATAGAAGTAGACCTCGGTAAAGTAGAGCTGAACCTGGAACCGTGGATGAAGAACTTTACCCAAATGATGGATCTGAACCGCAATAAAAAAGTAGAAAGCGATCCGAACTTCTCAGGTGCGTCAGGCAAAGCATACGGCGTGGACCTTTCTGCTAAATACACTTACCAGCGTGTATATCTCTGGGGTGTTGCTTCTTACCAGCATATCCTTTACCGTTCAGTTGATGAGTATGGTCACATTCAGACCTATCCGCCGCCATTCGACCGCCGTTTTAACCTGAACCTGCTGGGAGCATATACTGCAGGCCGCAAGAAAAACTGGGACCTTTCTGTCCGCTTCAACCTTGGCTCTCCGTTCCCATTCACGCAGACACAAGGCTTCTATGAAAGCCCCAATGTTCTTTCCGGTGGTCTCGGAACCAACAATCTTACAGGAAACGGCAACCTTGCTGTTGCTTATGCTAATGACATCAACGGCGGCCGCCTCAGCTGGTATCACCGTCTTGACCTTTCTGTAAAAAGAAGATTCAACCTCAGCAAGACATCCAATATCGATGCTACTTTCAGCATGACGAATGTATACGACCGCGACAATATTTTTTATGTAGACCGTATTTCCAATATTCGTATTTATCAATTACCTATCTTCCCGAGCCTGAACTTAACATGGAATTTTTAATCAGACCAGCTGAAGAATGAAGAAAACTAACAATCGACTCATACAACGGAGCCTGGCTGGCGTAGCGGTACAATTACTGCTGTGCAGCCAGGCTCCGGCCCAAATACACGCTCCCAACCAGCAACCGCAGCAATGGCTGACGCTTGCAGAAGAACAATACCAGCAAGGACATTACCAGGTAGCAGCGCAATCGGCGCGCAAATTTCTGCAATACCCGGACGATCCCGTGCAGGTCAAAAATCTCGCAGACGCAGACAAAGCCCGCTATTATATGGCGCTGGCGCTGCTGCAGCTGAACAGAGAAGAAGCCGTAGACAGTGCAGGACAGTTTATACAGCAGACCGCTAATCCCGTATACCGCCAGCGCGTTTCATTTGCGGTAGCCCAATATTATTTTCGCAACGATCAGCTGGCCAAAGCAATTCCATACTACGAATCTGCATCTATCGCCAACCTGAGCAACCAGGAAATTGCTGACGCAAAATTTGAGCAGGCATACTGCTATTTCAACAATCATCAGTTTGACAAAGCAGAACCGCTGTTTGCCACCATCAAGGAAATAGATGGCAAATACATGAATGCCGGCAACTATTACTATGGCCTGCTGGCATATAACAAGGGCGATTATGCATCGGCGCTCAAAAGCTTTGAACGTATAAACAACCTGCCGGAATACAAGCCGGTGGTGCCTTATTATATTGCGGAGATCCATTATTTCATGGGCAACAGGCAAAAAGCGCTGGACGACGCCATCCGCCTGATAAAAAGCAGCGATAAATCCTACTACGACAATGAACTGCACCTGCTGGCGGCTCAATGCCTGTTTGAGCAGGGAAAGTATGCTGAAGCACTGCCCTATTTTGAACACTACTATGACCGCAGCGATAAGATACGGAAGGAAGAGCTTTATGAAATAGCCTATTGTTATTACCAGGTAGGAAAAATTCCCGCCGCGATCAATAATTTTAAAGAGCTGAGCAATTCGCAGGATTCGCTGGGACAGACATCTATGTACCTGCTGGGTGATTGTTACCTGAAAACCGGCGATAAAAAAAGTGCGCGCAATGCCTTTGGCATCTGTGCAGACATGCCGTACAACAGCAGCCAGCGTGAGGCAGCACTGTTCCTTGCGGGTAAACTTTCCTATGAAATGGGTTATGCGGATGATGCCACCCGTCGTATAGGCACACTGCTTTCCGACTATCCTCAATCGTCTTACCGCAGTGAGGCAAGAACGATGTTCTCCGATCTGCTGACCAAATCGAACAACTATGCTGAGGCATTCCGCACATTGCAGGATGTACCCGATAAAGATGCTAATTACCGCCGTGTGCTGCAGAAAGCAGCCTACGGATACGGGTTGCAGCAAATGCAGCAAGGCAATACAGCCCAGGCAGACAGCCTGCTGAGTATCTCTATAACACAGGGAGAAGATCCGGTGTATGTGGCTGCTGCCAATTTCTGGAAAGGAGACCTTGCCTACCGTGCACAGCAATATGATCACACGATCAGCTATTCAGAAGCTTTTCTCAGCAATGCCGGCCAAAGCAACCGTACCTCCTGGGTAAGTCCGCAGGCCACACCGCAGCATGCCTATATGAATATGGGTTATGCAGCAATGAAGCTCCAGCAGTTTGCCCAGGCACAAAGCTACTTCAGTAAGGCGCGTCTTGCAGGTACCGGCAGCAGTTCATCCGGTCTGGATGCTACAGCCAGCGTACGTGAAGCAGATGCAGCCTTTATGGGCCGTCAATATCCGCAGGCACTTTCTCTTTACGATAAAGTCATCAATTCCGGCAGCGCTGACGCAGACTATGCACGCTTCCAGAAAGCAACGATACTGGGACTGCAGAACAAAACAGCCGAAAAAACCGCCATATTACAATCGCTCATCAGCCGCACACCGGCATCTGCATATGCAGACGATGCGCGCTATGAGCTGGCAGTTGTAAACATAGATGCAGACAAGTATCAGCAGGCAATAGACTTACTGCGCCCGCTTACTGAAGCAAAAGGGAAATACGCACCTAAAGCATGGATCAAAACCGGCTTCTCCTACCAGGAAATGGAAAATAACACGCAGGCTATTGATGCATATCGTCATGTAGTAAGCGACTACCCTGCATCCGAAGAAAGATCTGCAGCACTGGATGCATTAAAAACACTGTACATCCAGAATAATCAGCCGGCGGCATACGCACAGCTTTTAAAAGACAACAACCTGCCCGGTGCAGACGAGCATACGCTTGACTCTACATATTATGCAGCAGCAGAATCTCAATTTGGTGCAGGCAAATATGATAAGGCACAGCAATCTTTTGACCAATACCTGAAAGCATATCCTAACGGGGCTTTTGCTTTAAAAGCCAACTATTATAAAGCAGAAAGCGCCTACCAGCAGAAAGATTATAAAACCGCGCTCTCAGGTTATGATGCGGTACTGAGTTCAAACTGGAATGATTTCTCTGAGAACAGCGCACGCAAAGCATCCGTAATTGCCATGCAGAACGGTGACAATGCCGCAGCACAACGTTATTACCAGTTACTGCGCAACAGTGCGATGAACACAGAAAGCCTGCAACAGGCATATGGCGGGCTCATGAAATCCAGCTTTAACCTGAACCAGTACGAAGCAACTGCACAATATGCGGATACACTGCTTTCATTGCCAGGCATTAATGAAGCAGTGCAGTCTGAAGCAACCTTTTACAAAGCAAAATGCCTGCAGCAGCAAAGCAAAAATGATGAGGCAATAGCCTTGTACAAAACGTTGGGCACCGGCAGAAACAATGCCATGGCAGCAGAGGCCCGGTACCGTGTTGCCGAAATATACGCACAGCAGGGCAAGCAGAAAGAAGCAGAAACAGCTGCAGGGGAAACCATCCAGCAATCCGGGGGTTATGATTACTGGATCGTAAAATCATATATCCTGCTGTCTGACCTGATGGTGAAACAGAAAGATTACTTTAATGCCAAAGCCACGTTGCAGAGTATTATTAAAAACACAAAAATTGCCGACCTCAAACAGGAAGCCACTAAAAAATTGGAAGAAGTAAAAGGCCTGGAAAAGACTAAAAGCAAATTGTCGGACGACCAAAAATAATGTGCATGAAGACCAGACTCATTCCCGTATCTATAGCAATACTGGCTGCAGCACCCGGTTTTAAAGCCACTGCACAGGCCGCAAAAGATTCTACGCTGAAAGGCACTACCATAGAAGTAATACAATCTTACAAACCGGAGGTAAAGCAGGCTCCGAAGCCGGAGTTTACCCCCAGTCTGCCACCGGCAGACACTACCCGACCAAGGCTCACGTATGATGTACCGGTACAGACACTGTATTTCTCTTACCACTCATTGCCACTGAAACCGCTGGCACTGGGCAGGGACAGTGTTGGGTTACCCTTTGAAAACTATATAAAAGCCGGTATCGGCAATCTTTCTACCGCATACATTGATGCAGGCATAGGAAGTCTTAAAGGCCGCAATTATAATACGGCCTTTCACCTTCATCATCTCTCCCAGTCGGGCAATATAGATAACCAGAAGGTAGCACTGACGGGGCTGGAAGCAGAAGGCACACTGCATGAAGCCAAAAACACCTGGCATGCATCTGCTGAGGCAGAGCGTAACCAGTACAGCTTCTATGGCTACAATCACGACCTGTACATGTATGATTACAAAGACGTGAAACAGGTGTATGGTAAAGTGGGCGGCGAAATTGACATGACCAACAATATGCCTGCGGCATGGGGGCTTAATTATCATCCCCAGGTAAGCGCTTCGTTTTTCTCTGCAAGCCGGAAATCTTCGGGCCAGACGCCGGAAGCCACCATTGGTTTTGCCGTACCCGTAACCAAAGACATAGACAGCAGCCTTCAATTGCAGCTTGGCGTAGATGGAACCTTTACACAGATTAAGGTTGACGACCACAGTATGGGAAATAATATCTTCCGTATAACGCCGGCTGTGAGCTATCGTTCGGGTAATTTCTCCGGCAAGCTGGGGCTTTACCCCGCTTTTGGCAAAGATGGCACTTACCTGCTGCCGGATGTACATGTAAATTTCATGTTGCCGCAGACACAGTTTGCCTTTGATGCCGGCTGGAAAGGCAGCCTGGTGCAGAATACATTTGAGCAGCTGGCTACAAAAAATCCGTATGTGGATTTTCCCGGCACCTCTGCATTCTACGATTATATACCGCACCAGACACACAGTGATGAAGTATTTGCAGGCATACACAGCAATATAGGCCAGCACATTACTTTCTCCGGAAGGGTAAGCTGGTGGCAGTATAAAGACCTCGCTATGTTTGTAAACTCGCCGGGCGACGGAAAAATGTTTGATGTAGTGTATGACCCGAAAGTAAATGCCCTGAGCCTGCAGGCCAACATCCGTTACCAGGTAGGCAATATATTTGCCGTAGGTGTAGGTGGCTCCTGGTTCAATTTTTATAAGAAAACGTACGACCATGTATGGCAGGAACCGGGCGTACGCCTCAAGGCAGACTTGCTGTTCCGCCCATGGCCGGCACTTACCGTTACCGCTTATTCCGCTGTTATGGACCAAAATTATGCAGCAGATGCTATGGGTAACAGTGTAAAACTGAAAGGGATATTTGATGTGGGCGCCGGTGCCGAATACCAGGTCATACCACGCCTGTCCGTGTTCCTGCAGGCCAATAACCTGTTCAACAATAAATATGAGCGCTGGATGGGATACCCCTCCTACGGCATCAATATCTTTGGCGGAATACGATTTAAATTTTAATAAAACTCACATTTCACATATTTGATGTGTAATGATTATTTTACAGGCCAAATTATCACGACCGCATGGATATAGCTAAATATATCGGACAGTTTCTACTCAAAAACAATTTTTGCTACATACACGGGCTAGGCAACCTGGAGCTCCGTAAAAAGCCTGCATCCTATGACGGGCAATCAGTTTCGTCGCCGCAATTTGAAGTACTGCTTACGCCTACAGGTTCTATCGATGATAACCTCGCAAATTTCATTGCAGTAAACGAACAGATCAGTATATCCAAAGCAGCCAATTCACTGCGCGAATTCAGTATGGAATCCCGTGCCGCGCTGCAGGAAGGAAAAGAAGTTATTATTCCCGGTATCGGCAAATACATACAGCAGCAGAACGGTAAACTGCAGTTTATTACAGATCCGCATCTGCAATACACACCACCCAGCATTCCGGCGCTGAAAATTGTAAAACGAGAGGAAGAACCGAAACCGAAGATTACAGCAGAATCGCAAAATGAACGTAGCAATGCTGCAAATATTAACTGGGGCAAAATCATACTCTGGGTAGTGATACTCGGTGTAGTGATTGCAGCAGTAGTAATGGGCATCAGTTATATCAACAGCCACAATGTGCCTGCAGATGTAAAACCCGCTACAGTAGATACTCCGGTACAGCAGGCTCCGGTAAACAATGCCCCGGTACCTGATACTATGGCTACGAAACCTGCAGACACTGCAGCTCCTGCAGTTCCGCCGGCACCAACACCGGCCGCAAACGGAACTATGCAGTACAAAGTAATATTGAATACATATCCCGCACGGGCGCTGGCAGAAAAACGGGCCAAAAAGCTTACAGGATATGGCAATGCAGTGGAAGTGGCAGCCAAGGATTCAACGACGTTCTATGTTGTAATGCCGGTAAATGGTTCAATTGCGGATACAGCACGCGTACTGGATTCTCTTCGTAAAAATTTCAATCCGAAAGGTGTAAGTGTGCTGCATTAATCAGCACATATTAAACGATACAGCCGCAGCAATTGCTGCGGCTTTTTTTTATGCTACCGGTCAAAAAATATCGGCAGTAAGAATACCGCCGACTAATAGTACTTAACCCCTTAAGTCCTATATAAAACGAAAGAATGTACCTGCACCCTAGCTTCGGACGGCGCAGTTGCAGCTATATATTTTAATAACCGAAAATCATTACGTTTAATGCTCTTTATGCGAAGGTAAACGCAAATATTATGCGTACGGAAAATCGAAGAAGTAGTTCAGTATCCGGCAACAAAAAGTACTATTTCAGCGACGTAATAACCCGGCGATAAATTTCCCCTTCAAAATAAATTCAACGACGAAACACTTCGGGTGTAAAACGACAGGAAAACCGGCGAGACTAACTTATTTTCATCAGGGCTTCCAGTACGGTAAAGGTTGCGGGACAGACAGTTGCATTTTTCAGGGTCAGTGCTACACGCTTCAGCAATACGTCTTCATCGGTGTATGGATAACGCCTGCAGTCTGATGGCCGGTCTTCATAGATATCGCAAGTATTATCAGCTGCAAGAAAAGGACATGGCGATTGTTTTACCACATAGTCTCCGTCTTCGTCAAGCCTCAGGTAAGTGGCCACGAGATCGCCTTCTTTCATCTTCAGCCGTTTGGCAATACGCTTTATATCCGGCTGTTTAAAACGGGGAGAATAATTTTTACAACAGTTGGCACAGGTGAGGCAATCAATCTTTGCAAAAGCCTCTTCATGCAGATCAGGCAATGCTTTAAGCATTTTGTTCCTGTTGCCTTTTTCCAGCATACGCTTATATGCCTTCTGATGTTCTTTTGAAAGTTGTTGCCAGTTTTGCGGAAGCATGATATAGATGCAAAATTACTGCGGAAATCTTTACGGGCGGGCCTGTTGTTATAAAAAAGAAAGCCAGCCTGAGAACAGGCCAGCCCCTATAAACCCTATCACCATGAAAACATCTTTATACTATATAGTGTATATATTTTTATCGTGTTTGTGAAAACAAATGTATAACGGTTTTTTAGTTCTGCAATGGATTTTGAACCCGAATAACATCTAAAAAACAATCCTTAAAATTTTTAACAGATTGCCCCACAAAATTTTGTAGAAGTACTATACCAAAACAAGTAGTACTGCTTTAGAGTTTCATCTTATCCATGATCCGCTCCAGGTCTTCATCATTATAAAACTCAATCACAACGCTGCCTTTACCATTCTTTTTACGGTCCAGCTTTACGCGTGTGGAAAAGTGTGAAGCCATATTATCTTCAATACGTTTGTAAGCCGGCGGCAGCTTATGAGCTTCTTTCACCGGGTTATTGGCAGTTTTTTCTGCCGACATATTTTTTACCAGTTGCTCTACCTGGCGTACAGACAATCCTTTTTCCATCACCTCGCGGTATGCATAGAGCTGCTGGTCTATCTGCTCCAGGCCTATGATAGCACGCGCATGCCCCATACTCAGCGAGCCGTCACGTACAGCCTTTTGTATGTCCGGCGGAAGTTTCAGCAGGCGCAGATAGTTAGTTACCGTACTGCGCTCCTTTTTCATCCGTTCTGATACCTGTTCCTGCGTAAGCTCGCATTCGTCCATCAGGCGTTTGTAGCTCAGGGCTACCTCTATGGCATTGAGGTTTTCGCGCTGCAGGTTTTCAAGCAGTGCCATTTCCAGCATCTGCTGGTCGTCGGCAGTGCGTATGTAGGCGGGAATATCTTCAAGGCCAGCCATTTTAGCGGCACGCCAGCGGCGCTCGCCGGATATGAGCTGGTATGATTTTTCTCCGGTTTTTACAATGGTTACAGGCTGTATAATGTCATGCAGTTTTATGCTTTCAGAAAGCTCCTGCAAGGCCTGTTCATCAAAATCGTGACGGGGTTGTTTCGGGTTGACAGAGATCTGCGCGACAGGGATACGGGAAATAGAGCTTGCAGTGGCTGTGTGCGTTTGTCCGGATACCGCCGGTACACCTTCACCCGTTGTCTTCAGCTCTTCATCAATTGTATTGAGCAGTGCACGGATTCCTTTTCCCAATGCCTGCTTCTTAGGATTATTGTTTTGCGCCATGCTCGTCAGTTTCGAATATTTTATCCTCGTTTTTGATTTTGGTTAAATTGTTTTTCTGCAGTATTTCTTTCGCGAGGTTCAGGTAGTTCACCGCGCCGGTGCTGTCTGCATCATACATCAGTGCCGGTTTGCCAAAGCTCGGCGCTTCACCCAGCTTGGTATTGCGGTGCACGATCGTGTTGAACACCAGTTCGCCGAAGTGGTTTTTAATTTCTTCCACCACCTGGTTGCTCAGGCGCAGACGACCATCATACATGGTCATCAGGATACCTTCTATCTGCAGATCGGTATTTATATGCGTCTGCACGATCTTGATCGTATTGAGCAGCTTGCCAAGACCTTCCAGGGCAAAGTATTCGCACTGCACCGGTATAGCTACGCTGTCTGATGCCGTAAGGGCATTTACCGTGATAAGACCCAATGAAGGAGAGCAGTCGATAATGACAAAATCGTAATCCTTTTTAAGTTCTTCCAGCGCATTACGCAGTATATACTCGCGGTTGGGATGGTTGATCAGTTCTATCTCCGCACCTACGAGGTCGAGGTGAGAAGGCAGCAGGAAAAGATTGGGTGTTTCAGTTTCCAGTATGATCTGCTTTACCGGTACTTCATTTACCAGGCAATCATACAGGCTCAGCTGGATGTTTTTAAGATCAAAGCCATTACCAGTAGTACTGTTGGCCTGCGGATCTGCGTCGATCAGCAAGGTTTTATACTCCAGCACTGCCAGACTCGCCGCCAGGTTAATAGCGGTTGTTGTCTTCCCTACGCCACCTTTCTGGTTGGCAATCGATATAACTTTACACATTGTAAGTCAATGGTTCAAAATGTAAAACTCAATTCTTTTATTTAATCACCTGTTCCGCTTCCACCAGCTCCCTTGCGTCGCACACTGCATCTCCGGGAATGCAGATCAGCATTATATTTCGTATTCCCTGCCTATTTCCAGGAGCATCAGTTCCTTACCTGCTGCAGAAAATTCAGCCTGTGCCGCAGCATGATCTATCATAATCACCGGGAATGTATCATAATGTACTCCTATCACCTTGCTGCAATTGATAAAATCTGCTGCTATAACGGCATCAGTGGCATTCATCGTATAATTACCCCCGATCGGCAATACTGCAAAATCAAGTGCTGCATAGCGTGGTATCAACTGCATTTCCATAGAAAGGCAAGTATCACCTGCAAAGTAAAAATTTTCGTTGTCTGTTTCTATAATAAAACCTGCAGGATTGCCTCCATAAGAACCGTCAGGATTTGAGCTGCTGTGCTGTGCGGGCACCATCCTCACGATACCGAAGTCAAACGCATATGGCCCGTAGTTCATGGCATGCACGTTCTCAATTCCCTGTTTCTGTACCCATGCCAGTACTTCCGGCATGGCTACCACGGTAGCTCCTGTATTTTTGGCTATAGCCGGCAAATCGGCCACATGATCGCCATGTCCGTGGCTGAGCAGTATATAATCTGCTTCAATGCTGTTGATATCAATATGTTTTGCCAGCGGGTTGTGCGTAATGAACGGATCGAAAAGGATTTTTTTCCCTCCGGCTTCTACTGCAAAACAGGCATGGCCATAATAAGTAAACTTCATAATATCAGATTGGTCCTCTTATGATAAACGGTTAAAAAGGCCTACAAAATTAATGTTCGTCAATGACTTTTCTGATTTTAAATAAAGAATGTGGAAAAGATAACAAATATGACCGGAACAAAACGTATGTACTTTATCTACAACTACCCTGATACCTATCTTTCAGCGGTATAAGAATGATTATTTTTTTTATCTGCGCCAAATCGCACACATTTGCATCCGGAATCTTATTTACTTATCAACTGCAAAAGTTCATCTGTTATGCCATTTGTCCCCGTTATTGCCATTGTGCTGTTTTTTATCCTTGCCGGGCTGCGTATTGCCCAGGAGTATCAGCGTTCCATTATCTTCCGGCTGGGGCGGTTTCATGGAGTAAAAGGTCCCGGACTTTACTGGATCATCCCCTTCATAGACCGGCAGCAGAAACTGGATATGCGTACCCGCACGGTAGACCTCGAGCAGCAGGAAACCATTACCAAAGACAGTGTAACGATCAAAGTAAATGCCGTACTGTGGTTTAAAGTCACCGATCCCGCCAAAGCCATTATACAGGTAGCCAACTATGGGCAGGCAGTGTACCAGTTTTCCGTAACCGCGCTGCGCAATATTATAGGTCAGCACCTGCTGGATGAAGTGCTGAAAGAACGCGAGCAGATCAATAAAACGCTTCAGAAAATAGTAGATGAAGCTACTGAGCCATGGGGCATTAAGATAGAAATGGTGGAAATGAAAGACGTAGAAATTCCCGAATCTATGCAACGTGCTATGGCCCGCGAGGCGGAAGCCATCCGCGAGAAACGCGCCCGTATCATCAAGGCAGAAGCAGAGCTGGAGGCATCCGAGAAGCTGGCATTATCTGCCGAAAGAATGTCGGACAGCAGCATAGCACTGGAACTGCGCCGTATGCAGATGCTTTCCGAAATAGGCATCGATAACAATACAACTACTGTAATTCTAATGCCAACCGAATTTACCAATGCCGCCAAAAGCTTTACGGACATGGTGAATAAAAGCAAAGGGGCTTCGTAAAGTCTCTATATAAAAAAATGGAGCCTGCATCTGCAGGCTCCATTTTTTTACTGGATATCTTGTCTTGTTTATTTTTCTCCAAAGAAAAATCCGGCGCCCAGCCTTATAGTACCGGTTTTGTAGCTGTAATCGCTGTTTCCGCCGGGTATTGTATTTACAAGGCCTGCCTGGTAACCAGCGTTTACAAAATTTTCTGATGCCTATAAATTTTTTCACTTACCGCTATTCAGCTATGGATGCCTAAACCAGCTATTTTTGCATATCTATTTCAAGTTTAAGGCACTATTGAATGATCACAATTATCTCGGGCACCAACAGAAAGGACAGCATGACACTGAGGGTGGCACAGGCATATTACAACCTGCTGAAAGAAAAGGCGGAAAATGTCCGTCTCATATCACTTGAAGATGCCGATGTATGCACCCGCAGCGAAGAACTGAAAGCATTGGAGCAGCAATGTTTCATCCCTTCCGAAAAATTCATCTTCATCATACCGGAATATAACGGCAGCTTTCCCGGCATTCTTAAAACCATGCTCGACAACAGCGATATAAAACAATGCTGGTGGCATAAAAAAGCGCTCATGACCGGTGTGTCAGACGGACGGGCAGGTAACCTCCGCGGCATGGAGCACCTTACCAATATCCTCCACTACCTTAAGATGAACGTACATTATAATAAAATCCCTATTTCGCGCATTAATGAGGAGATGGACAAAGACGGCAATTTTATAAATACCGCTACCGTGGCTGTTATAGAACAGCAGATCGAAGAATTTTTAAACTACTGATAACACTCCCTCAATTACGGCATATGTGGTTACGCCTGCTGATCTTCCTGAGCATTATAAGCTTTGCAGAATATTACAGCTTTATTGTAGTGCGCTCCGCTGTGCGTACATTACCCGCAGCCTGGCGCACAGGCATCACAGTTTTTTACTTCGCGCTTACAGCCCTTGCATGGCTGGGGTTAATCTTGTTCCGCCAGATAAACTGGGCGGCACTGCCCCACCTGCTGCGCAATATCTATATCGCATTTGTGCTGGGCTTTGTGGTAGGTAAAATCCTTATTCTGCTGATCATGCTGCTCGATGAGCTGCGCCGGCTGCTGATGTGGATCGTAAACCTGTTTTATACCGGCGGAACCGCAGCAACAAGCCCCGATGCAGCCAGTGGTGGTATCAGCCGCTCTGTGTTTCTGCAGCGCTTTGCGTTATTGGTGGGCGGGCTCAGCCTTTCCGGGTTCATTTATGGTGTATCCAACCGGTACAACTATCATGTGCGGCGCATAAAACTGCAATTTGCTTCACTTCCTGAAGCGTTCCGCGGTATGAAGATCGTACAGATATCAGATATACACTCCGGCAGCTTCGATAACCATCATGCGGTAGCACGTGGCGTGGAAAAAGCAATGGCAGAAAAGCCCGACCTCATCCTGTTTACCGGTGACCTGGTAAACAATAAAGCAGAAGAAGCAGAAACGTATAAGGAAATATTTGCGCAGCTTAAAGCGCCGCTGGGCGTGTACTCAACTCTTGGCAACCACGACTATGGCGACTATGTACAATGGGAAAGTCATGAAGCCAAAGCAGCCAACCTTGACCGCCTGAAACAGATACATGCCGAAATGGGATGGCGCCTGCTGATGAATGAGCATATGGTACTGCAGCGCGGCCAGGATGCAATTGCTTTAGTAGGTATTGAAAACTGGAGCGCCAAACCGCAATTCCCAAAGCATGGTGACATGAAAAAAGCAACGGCAGGGCTTGCAGAGAAAAACATACCTTTTAAAATCCTGCTGTCGCATGATCCGTCTCACTGGGATGCCCAGGTATTGCCCGATTATAAGGATATACAGCTGACCCTTGCAGGCCATACGCACGGCATGCAGTTCGGCATAGAGATACCCGGTTTCAAATGGAGTCCGGTACAGTATATGTACAAAAAATGGGCTGGTCTTTATCAGCAGGGCGAGCAATACCTGTATGTAAACCGCGGATTCGGATTCCTCGGCTATCCCGGCAGGCTGGGTATCCTACCGGAAATAACAGTTATTGAGCTTGTGTAAATATGCTGAATGTGATTAAATGCTGGAATGTGACGTGCAGGAAACACATCAATCAGATAACCACATTCCTCACAATCAGTTAAGCCGGGAGATCTTTTCCAGAAGTGAAGCAACTGCTTCAGGACGTGGCTGCAACAGATCATCTGCTGCTTCCTTCCAGAAGCCACGCAGATCATTGCTTACCGCTCCGAGCATTTTCTTTTCTGTATGAGAGCCCTTACCGGCAATGCTCTGACTGGAAGGACTAAAAGTGCGATGTAAAGTTTTGTTCATTACGTGTTGATTTGCTCCTTAAACGCCCGAAGACGATTCTTTATTGCAACACCTTGGTTTTTTCTATGAAAAAAAGATTTCTTTAACACTTATGCTGGAAATAATCCTTTTTGCGTTGTAATTTAAAGAGCAAAACGTACCAGATGAAGACCATCGGCATTACAGGCGGAACTGGATTTGTGGGGCATCACCTTACCGGGCTTCTACACGCACAGGGCTGTAAAGTGATCATTTTCACGAGAGGAACCAGCAAAAAACAGTCTACAGATAACCTGCAATATGCTTACTGGAATCCCGGAGTACGCGAATGCGACCTGGGGGCGCTCCGCCAGGTGGATGCGATGGTGCACCTTGCAGGCGCCGGTCTTGCCGAAAAGCGGTGGAATGAAGAACGTAAGCGCCTGATATTTGACAGCCGTGTTGCCACAACCAATTTTCTCGTACAGCAGCTTAAAGATCACGCACCTAACTGTAAAACACTTGTCTGCGCATCGGCTACCGGCTTTTATGGTCCCGACCGCGATGGCCTTGTTCCATTTACAGAAACTGCTCCGTCGTATGCCGATTTCCTGGGCAAAACCTGTGAAAAATGGGAGGCTGCCTCAGAACCGGCAGCAGCATTCCTCCGCAGGGTAATTATACGGTTCGGGATTGTATTGGGCAAAGAAGCCGGGGCAATGTCGGAGTTTGTAAAACCTATGAAGTTCGGCGTTGTACCGATACTGAGCAGCGGCAGGCAAACCGTAAGCTGGATACATGTGGAAGATCTTGCGGCATTGCTGCTCGAAACGTTGCAGCACGAACACTGGAGCGGCATTTACAATGGCGTAAGTCCGCACCCGGTGAGCCATATAAAACTGATGCACACCATTGCCCGTATAAAAGGCGGGATAAAGATACCGGTGCCTGTGCCGGCTTTCTTTTTAAAGATGATACTGGGTGAAATGAGCACCGAAGTACTGAAAAGCTGTACAGTAGATGCCCATAAAACCCTGGAGGCTGGATTTCAATACAAGTTTCCCGATATTAAATCTGCCGTAAAAGATCTGCTCAGGAAATAAAAATTAATCCTGCAGGAAAAGCAATCTATGTAAAATCAATATCCGTACTTGTCTTTCCAGCACTGGCGAAGATATTCCCGTTGCCTTGCTTCACTGGCATTATTCCCCGGATCATACAGTTTCACACCGCTAATTGCATCGGGAAGAAATTCCTGATCTACAAAATTGCTGGGAAAATCATGAGCGTATTTATATCCTTTCCCGTAATCCAGTTTTTTCATTAACCCTGTCGGCGCATTGCGTATATGCAGCGGTACTGGCAGGTCGCCCGTCTGGTTTACAAGCGCCTGGGCATTGTTAATAGCCATGTAAGCGGCATTGCTTTTTACAGAGGAGGCCAGATAAGTAACGCATTGAGACAAAATAATACGGCTTTCCGGCCAGCCTATCATTTCCACAGCCTGAAAACAGCTGGTAGCGAGTAATAATGCATTGGGATTGGCGTTACCAATGTCTTCACTGGCCAATATGAGCATTCTCCGCGCAATAAACTTAGGGTCTTCCCCACCTTCTATCATACGTGCGAGATAATAAACGGCCGCATTGGGGTCACTGCCCCGGATAGACTTAATAAAAGCCGAAATGATATCGTAATGCTGCTCGCCGGATTTGTCATACAACGCCATTTTCTGCTGCACAATTTCCTGCACCTTATCATCGGTAAGCACTTTTTGTCCTTCGGGTAATGAAGAAACAACCAGCTCCAGCAGGTTCAGCAAACGCCGTGCATCCCCTCCGCTCAATTGCAGTAAAGCCTCCCATTCTTCCACAACTGCATGCTGCTCTTTCAGCCAACGGTCTTTTTCCATTGCCTGATGTACCAGCGCTTTCATATGTTCTTCAGTAAGTGGCTTCAGCACATATACCTGGCTGCGGCTCAGCAATGCGCTGATCACTTCGAAAGACGGATTTTCGGTGGTAGCGCCAATAAGTGTAATAATGCCTTTTTCTACCGCTCCCAGCAGACTGTCCTGCTGCGCTTTATTAAAACGGTGAATTTCATCTATAAAAAGCAGTGCATGACCGGCTTTTCTTGCCTGTTCTATTACTGCACGTACATCTTTTACGCCACTGTCAATAGCGCTGAGTGTAAAAAAGGGTATATCCAGTGAATGAGCAATGATCTGGGCCAACGTAGTTTTACCGACTCCCGGAGGGCCCCAGAATATGATTGAGTGCACTTTACGCGCATGTATCATCTGCTCCAGGACTTTTCCCGGGCCTACAAGATGTTCCTGTCCTATAAAATCACTGAGGCTGCGCGGCCTTACTCTTTCAGCAAGCGGTATCTGCGGATCGGTCTGGTACATTTTCCTGAACTTTAGCTTTTATTTTTTCTGTTTTCACTTAACTTAGCCAGATGCAACGCAAATTACTAATCATTGCTCTCGTTTGTTGTTCTTTTCTCGCTTTTGCACAAAAGCACAAATCAAAAAAGACAAACGATACCGCCCATGTACAGCAACCCGCTGATACTGCAAAGATGAACTACAGGGAAATAGGTGCTCCTATGCCGCCCGTGAAGATGGTTACTATGAAAGGAAAAACCATTACAGCTGCGGATCTGAAAAATGACGTCAACCTGTTTGTAATGTTATTTAATCCTACATGCGAGCACTGTGAAGAGGAAACGGAAATACTGAAGAAAAATATCTTTCTCTTCAAAAAGAATAAGCTGGTGCTGATGGCGGGTTCCATGATGATGCCGTACCTGGAATATTTCAATAATAATCACCAGGTAAGCGAATACCCTACTATGATTGTAGGTGTGGACAGTTCGCATTTTGTGGATAATGCATTCCTGTACCAGGGGTTGCCCCAGATCAATATTTATAACAAAGAGCGCAAGCTGATAAAGATATTCAGTACAGATGTACCGATCGACTCTTTAAAGCCGTTTATAGATGGTGCTAACCCAGAGCTCAGAAATTAAATCAGATCGTAGCTTAAGCTACGATCTGATGTTTTATATAATCGCGTATTTTACGCACATAGTCAAAGTAGCCAGATTCCATACGCATCCAGAATATGACAAAGAACAGGATGCCTACCCCAAGCAGTGCATAGGTAAAGCTCATGTATTCTTCTTTGCCGAAAATAAGTGAGATAATAGCAGCACTCAGCATAAAAAGACAGAAAAGGACAATAAGCAAAGGCCCGCCCATATCTATTTTTCTCATTTTGGAACTGATAACAACCTGTGTCTTCACACCTTTGCCAATGAAATCAATGTGTGTAATGGGTAGCGTCTTGATAGCTTCAACAGCTTCGGCGTGAGGAATAATTTTCAGCTGGTGGTCTTTTTCCAATACTTCAAAATCAAGGTTATGGACTTTTACGTGTTTTCCTACAAGACGGCTTTTGATGTCTTCCTGAGGAATGGCTGACTGGTACCGATAAGTTCTTGTGAATAGCATAAAAACTATTTTTTAAGTGAAAGAACAATTGTATTCGTAAGATAAGTATATTTTTTTCTAATTCAAACACATGGGAGTGTCATTTAAGAATACTACTTACTACATAATAAGACGGAGGCCAGCCACAAAAGGTTAGAACGAACCAAATATAAATCAACACTTTAACATAAGCTTGACTATTTCAGAAGCTGATTTTCCGATGGATTTCGGGCCTGTTCCTTATCAACATTTGTGCATAAAAAAAGGTGAGTACTTACTTATTTCCAATCATCTGGTAGTACTTCTCAACCATGTCCTTGTAATATGGCTTCAGTTGCGGTGGCACTGTTTTGTAGAGATCCAGCATTTTCTGGCGGTCCTGCATATATTTCTGAAGCTCAGCCGGTATAGGCCTGCTCAGTTCCTGCGATGTTTTTGACGAACGTTTATCATCCTGTTCCTGCTCCCTCAAAGACTTCTCAGCCTGCAGCAAGCGTGTCAGTATTTCCTGCTGGCGCAATTTAAATTCTGCAGACAGGCGACGGTTTACAAGATCGGTTTCATTACGGTCCATTTTCTCCTGTATTTCACGCAACTCTTTGGCATTACCCATTCCCTTACTGTTGAGTAAGCTGTTCAGTTCCTGCAACTGGCGGCGGATTGCTGCCTGCTGCTCTGCCATCCGGGCCAGTTCTTCGGAATTACCATATTCATTATTATTATCACCTTCACTACCCTGTCCGCCTCCGTTACCGCCTTTCCCGTTTTGCCCTTGTGAGCCGGCCTGCTGACCTTGCTGCTGGCCTTTCTGGCCTTTGTTCCCTTCTTTACCATCTTTATCACCGGGTTGCTGGCCATCTTTCTGTTGTCCCTGCTGCTTGCCCTGCATCTGCTGCATGGAGTTACCTAGTTGCTGCTGTTTTGTGATGATGTCGCTCAACTGCTGACCTGCCCCGGGTTTGGGATTCATACCTCCCGGCTTATTGCAGCTGCCGTTTCCGGGCTGCTTTTGTGCCTGGCTCTGCATCTGCATCAGGTTAGAAAGCATTTCATTAAGCATCAGCGCCAGGTTGTTTGTATGCGTCATTACATACTGCTGGCGTGTCATTGCTTCACCCGGCCTGCGGTTTTCAAGCGCGTCCGTAGCCGATTTCATATTACGCTCCAGTTCAGTTGTTTCTTTGTTGACTGTAGCAGCCAGCTTAAACTGGCGTTTGCTCAGGGCAAAAAGGCTGTCGCGGATCATGAAAGAATTGCCATGCAATCTGTTCTGCTCTTGTTGATTGGCAAGATATTGCTGGCTGGCTGTACCCGTATTGCGTACATCGCGCATGAGCTGTTCCTGGTCGAAAGACAAGCGGATAAGGTTAGTAAGAATTTGTCTTACTGCTTTTATATCTACTTCTATCTGCTGCAGGTCCATACCTCCCGCCTGCTGGCGCATCATCTGTGCCATCTGCTGCAGGTTCTGGGCTGCTTTGCTCTGCGATTGTGAAGATTTGCTGTTCTGCTTCTGCTGCAGCGACTGGCTGCTCTGCTGCATATTCTGCTGTGCCTGCTTACCTTGTTCTTCCGGCTTATTTACATCCTGTTGCTGCTGCATCTTGTTGCCCAGCTCTTTCAGGTCTTTCATATCTTCCTGCATAGACTTGTCCAGCTCCTTCTTCAAGCCTTCCTGGTCTTTACTGAGCTCCTCGCCTGCTTTTTTGTTTTTATCCGTCTGATCCTTTAATTCCAGTTGCTTTTTAGCCAGTGCGTCCATTTTATTGGCCATGTCTTCCAGGCGCATCTGCATTTCCAGTTGCTTCATCAGTTCCTGCATACGCTCCAGGTCCATGTTAAAAAGCTTGTTTTCCTGCTGCAACTGCTGTGCTGTCTGCTGAGACTGGTCTTTATTTGCCTTCTGCATCAGTTCCTGCAGCTTTTTCATCTGCTCTGCCAGCTCTTTGTTCAGCAGGTTGTCCATTTGCTTCTGCAGTTCACTCTGCTTGTCTTTTACATCCTGGCTGTAATCTTTCTGTTTGCTCTGCTGTATCTGCTCTTCAAATTTTTTCTTCGTATTTTCCACCTGGTTCTGCAGCTGCTGCTGTTTTTTCAGTAAATCTTCCAGCGACTGCTGCTGTTCCCATTCTGTCTTATCGCTATTCAGCAGTTTGCTCTGCAGGTCTTTATAATCACTCTGCAGCTTTTGCGTCTGTTGTGCACTGTTACTCAGCCCGGAGCTTATCTGCTCTGCATTGGCATTAATGGCAGAATCAATTTGTTTATCGTTGTACATCTGGTACGTCATCACCTCACTGCGCGAGGCTTTGCTGCCGTGTACTCCGTCGTTATCCCAGGCTTCAATATAGTAACTCAGCTTCTGACCCGGCTGCAGGTTCAGCATCTGTACATCAAAGTAATGCTGGAAAGTAGTGAGCGCACCAGGTGCTATTTTAAGCGGGATACTCTTATTCAGCAGCTGCTGGCCCTTATCATTGCTTATGTTGTAATGAAACAATACCTGCGTAATACTGTAATCATCGCCGGCGGTACCATTCAGTAAGATCTGTTTGCCGCTTACCGTATCGCGGATTTCCTGCAACTGGATTACAGGGTACTGATCGGGAATAACCTGCACATGATACTGGTAACTATCGGCAACAGGTGTTTGCTTGTTGTGTAACGAAAGCGTATACGAAGTGTCGCTCATAAAGCGATGCTGAAAGGCAAACATGGCGCCGCTTTTCAGTAATTCTACTGCATTTCCGTTTACAAAACGTATATCTGCATTATCTGTATGCTCCGCCAGAAAAGCCATGTGCACCACAGTACCCACAGGCAGCGTCATATCTCCCAGGCTGCTGCGCACTTCATCTTTTTTGCCGGTATAGTCCGGATAATCGAGCTGCACTTTAAACGCTTTAAGCAAAGGCTTCTGTACCACCTGCAGTGTATATGGCTGCGAATAGAAACCTGCGGCAAACAAGCGGAAAGCCACAGGAGCCGTAAGATTTTTGAATGTATAATGAAAGGACCGGTCGGGCATCTGCTGCATCGGCAATCTCTCGGAGCCGGCTTCCACGGCCATTTCTGCAGGCAGTGTATTTCCTTCTGCTTTTACAATAAGTGTAAAATCTGCATTACGCACAGCTTGCAACGGATTGCTCACCAATACAAAACGGAACGGTGCCGGTTTCTCAAATGTCTTTGTAGGTTGTAGTAAGCGCTCCGAAGCATCACGGAAAACATTGGGTGCAGCCACCAGTATAAAAACGCCGATCAGCACAGGCGGCAGCAGGTATGGCAGGTATTTCCTGTTCCGGGAAAGGTCTACTGCTTTGGTAAACGGCACTACAGATATCTGCCCGGCTTTCTGATTAATGCTTGCTTCAATAAGATCGCGACTGGCAGCGCTATCGGACTGCTGGCGTAGCTGTAATACATTCAGCAGCTTATCACTTACCTCCGGAAAATGGCGCCCGATAATGCTTGCAGCCTGCTCATGCGAAATAACCTTACCCAGCCTGCTCATACGAGCAAAGGGAATGATCACCCAGCCGATCAAAGCTGTCAACCCTGCCACAACGAACAGACCGACAATAATTATTTTGAGCCAGGCAGGAAGATACAGGTAGTACTCACCCACACTCACAGTAAGAATATAGCAAAGCAGGCATATAAGCAGGATAAGCGAGCCGCGGAGCAGCTGGTTTGCATAATACTTCCGGATAAATGCATCCAAACCGGATATGAGCCTGTCGTAGTTGTTCATAAGTCGTTACGTGCAATATAACGCAATTTTAGGGTGTGGAAATGTGAAAATAATCAGCTGATCAGCAAATGTGATAATTAGCTGACGACCCTTAATTCCGAAATACAAAATCGCAAACAGCAAACCCTCAATTCCCCAAAATCAAATTCCAAAATACAAACACCCCCATTAACCTATTAACCCATTAACCTATTAACCCATTAACCCATTAACCTATTAACCTACAAACCACATTACCCAAATTACCCAAATTAACCACATGAATCACATTCCTTAACTTTGCAGGCCAGAATGGATTTAAGACGATGATGCAACTGTACCCTGCCCATGCGGCAGAAGCTTTAGAATTTAACAAGGTCAGCAACTTACTGAAACAAAAATGCCGCACCGATGCTGCGCGCGAACGTGTGGAACAGATACGCTTCCATACCCGGCAGGACTATGTGGAAAAAGCACTCCTGCAAACCAGTGAATTTAAAGGCACACTGGGCGGCAGCGACCATTTCCCGAATGATTTTACCCGCAACCTCCAGAAGGAACTGAAACTGCTCGCTGTTTCCGGCGCTACATTATCGGGCGACCAATTACTGGCATTCCGTCAGCTGGCACTCAACATACGCGATATATTATTATGGTTTAAACGACATAACGACCTATTCCCCAACCTGCTTTCCCTCACAGAAAAGATTACTTACGAAAAAGGGATCGCCGACCTGGTAAATGCCGTAGTCGACGATATGGGTAATGTGCGGGACAATGCGTCCAAAGAACTGATGCAGATACGCAGCGACCTGAACCGCATGCGCCAGGACCTGCGCCGTGTGTTTGAAGGCATATTACGTAAACTGGCCAAACAGGGCTATCTCGCAGATATATCCGAAGGTTACCTGAACGGACGCCGTACTGTAGCAATCAATGCAGAGCACAAGCGCATAGTAAAAGGTATACTGCACGGGGAAAGCGATTCCCAACGTACCGTATTTATAGAGCCGGAAGAGACCATAGAGATCAACAACGAAATATTTTCGCTGGAAAGGGCCGAGGGGCGCGAGATACAGCGCATATTGGCACAGACAACTGCCTCACTTTCGGGCTACCAGCCGCAGCTGGAAGGTTATTATCATCTCTGCGGCATATTTGATTTTATACGGGCCAAAGCCTTACTCGCACAGGATATGGACGCTGTAATGCCGCGCATCAGTCCGCACCCGGGCACATTGCTGGTAAAAGCTTTTCACCCGCTGTTGCTGCTGCATAACAAGCAAAACAACAAACCCGTTATACCGCTGAACATCACGCTGGACAAGCAAAACCGCGTATTGATCATTAGCGGGCCAAATGCCGGAGGCAAAACGGTGTCGATGAAAACCGTAGGGCTGCTGCAGCTGATGACGCAGGCAGGGCTGTTGATACCGGTTGACGAAAATTCAGAGATCGGCATTTTCAAACAGCTCATGATACACATCGGCGACACACAGTCGATAGAACACGAGCTGAGCACCTACAGCGCACACCTCCGCGATATGCGCTACTTCATGGATTTTGCGAACGGTAAAACCCTTTTCTTCATTGATGAACTGGGCAGCGGCTCCGATCCAAACCTGGGCGGCGCATTTGCGGAAGCTATAGTAGAAGAACTGGCACGGAAACACTCATTCGGCATCATCACTACGCACTACCTGAACCTGAAAGTGATGGCCGGTAAAGTACCCGGCATCATTAACGGTGCCATGACGTTTGATGAGGAAAAGCTGGAACCTTTATACCGTCTGAGCATCGGCAAACCCGGCAGCTCGTATACTTTTGCCATTGCACAACGCAGCGGCCTGTCGCCGAAGATCATAGAGCGTGCAAGACAAATTACCGACCGCGGCCACTTTAAGCTCGATAAGATGCTGCTGCAGACAGAACAGCAATCGGTACGGTTGGGCGATAAGGAAAAAGAACTGGACAGCCTGATCAGGGAAAATGAGAAGCTGAGGAAAAACTACGAAACACTTACCGATAAAGAACGGCTGAAGCAACACTACGCCACACTGAAACTGCAGAACCAGATCAAAAAGGAAGAGCTCGACTACCTTCGCGATATGGAGCGTAAGTTCAAACAGATCATCCACGACTGGAAGAAAGCAGAAAATAAACAGGATGTAATAGCTGCAGCAGAAAATGTACTGTTCAAGAAAAAACAGATACAGGCCAATGCCGCCATGGCGAAGAAAGCAGATAAAAATTACGATGTTGTGGGCGGTGTAATACACATTGGCGACCTTGTACGCAACAAAGTAAACCACCAGGTAGGCCGTGTGGAAGAAGTACGCGACAAACGGGCAATTGTCCGCATCGGGCAAATGCCGTTTAACATAAACCTGGATGAGTGGGTGGTAGTGCGGCAGAAAGAAAAACCGACAAAAGGAAAAGCCAAAGCATGATAACAGATCACATACACAGCATAGACCGCTACAAACCGCTGGGCAGCCGCCTGGCACAGGCTATGGAATACCTGCAGCAGACAGATTTTGCAGCTATGCAGCCCGGGAAATATGAAGTAGATGGCGATAACATTTTTGCCATTGTCAATGAATTCACCACAAAACCGGCAGAAGATTGCGAACCGGAAGCGCACCGCAAATACATCGACATTCAATATATGGTCAGCGGCGTGGAAAAATTTGGCTGGACACCGCTCAATAACTACACGCCTACTACCACATACAGTGAAGAAAACGACGTAGCATTTTACACCGTAGAACACATGCATTACCTTACGCTTTCAGCAGGTATGTTCATCATCTTCTTTCCTGCCGACATTCATCAGCCCGAAGTATTTGCAGACAAACCTTCTGAGGTAAAGAAAGTGGTAATGAAAATAAAAATATAGATCACAGTACCGCCGTTATAATATAAAGGGCTACAATTGTTGTGGCCCTTTATATTCTGCTTTAATGTTACAGCTCAGCGAAAGAAACTACGGTATTCTGCGGGCAGATCATTTACGTCAACATTATTCGCTGCTATCCGGCCAGCCAGCTCATCATCTATACGCTGCATTTCTATTTTATCACGATACCTGATCAGGTAATGTTGTGCCGCAGCAGGAACTTCGGAAAATATTGTTCCTACAGGATTATCCAGCACGAGGTCTATCAGAAAACGTATATCATGTTCCATATACACCATCCGTGTATCATAAGCGAGGCAAGGCATGTATACCGGAACTTCACCGGGAGGATTATGAAACAGGCCGAAGCGGATAAAATTATAGGTTATCTCAAAGTGAACAACATCCCGCAGATATGGAATACCAATCTCTCCCCTATCCATTTTAGACAATAAAAATTCGCTGAACAGCAGCACTTCATCCCGGAACTGGAAATTGGTTTTTATATACCCGTCCCAAAATTCCCTGGTATACGCATGCACTTCTTTACCCATCATTTTACAGCTGTAAGGCATCAGATCAAACAATGGTGTAAACCTGTTAATCTGGTACAGCATACAATTGATGCCCATGCCTTTCTGCTGCACAATATGAGAAATGCGTTCCCGTTCCTGCTCAGTAAGGTCATATTCAGTATTTAAAACGGAAGGATCATACTTTATCTTCCTGCATAACACCGGATCTGCCACCATGCCTGCAAACAACTGCTGAAAGGCTACTAAAGACATACGGCCGTTTTTTTATATTTATTACATATTTCTCTTGCCCTGTCCAGTTGTGCAGCAATGCCTTCATGTCCCATACTTTCAAAATACGACTCATGAAACTCAAATGTTACCCCCCGTAATGCGTTACATTTCGGCACAACGTAATCCAGTAATTCCCACACCTCTTCATTGCATGGGCCAGAGTGCGAATCTAGGTGCATACCTGCCACTACGCCGCCACCGGCTATGTGTATTTCCTGCACTGTGGAAAGATCAAGGCTATCAACAAATACCTTCCTGTCAAAATTAAAATTGGTTGCGTTTGCATGAACATTATGCAGGTCCAGCAGCATACCACAATCACTTTGCTCAGATAACTTTTTCAGGAACGCACCTTCTGCGTACTCTTCGTCCCTGATCTCAACGAAATAAACATTGTTTTCTATCAGGAATGGGGTGTTTACAGCCTTACGTATCGTACGTATCTTTTCGGCAAGCATTTCCAGCACCTCATGATCAAAAGGCAGCGGTAATGAAAGACAGGTATTAAATTCTGTTACTTCCTCATCATGCACTTTAGAATAGGAAAGATGATCGCTGTTCCAAAGAAAATTATATTCCTGCTGTAGCCGAACTACGTTCTGCAGGTACTCTGTATCAAAATAACCAGCCGTACCGAGTGAAAAACCAACATGATGCGCTACCAATGGCCATTTTCCGCCCATAAACAACAGCTTTTCATGTGAGTCGGCAGACATTTCAAACCTGTCGGGTACGCCCACTCCATTGTCTGTAAATAATATATCCGGGATGATCTCTATGTAATCAATTGCTTCGGGATGAAGCCTGAAAAACCCATCTAAGGAAGGATTGTATAAAATCCCTACTCCTAAAAAATCATTCATAATAACAGGTGTTTAATCAGTGATTAAATATTTCCGGAGCGCACACATTGCACACTCCGGAAATATATTTTTTACAGTTCTACTGTGTAGCCACTTACATAATCACCTACACCGCCAGACAGGCCGGAACGGCATGCAGGGCAGCTTGGACCAGGAAAACCGGAACGGCATGCAGGACATGTAGGTGTAGGCGTAGGATCTTTGGGATCCAGCGGCTTGCTGAGGTCTGCCTGACCACCTTTAATGCTGTTTAAAGAAGCTGCTGTCAGCTTGTTTCCTGACTGATTCATCAGTGAAGTGGTTGTCTTCTTCATTTGTGGGAGTTTTAAAGTATTTATTCCTACTCTATAAGCTTTTCGGATACCGCTTTATACAATTTAAAATCTAAAATAGGAATAAAAGCTAAAAACAAAGTAATAAAACGGTAATTTATATAGGTTTAATTGTCTGCAAACTAAATACCAATAATCATAAAAATAAAATACATATAAAAACTTGCAAAAATGGAAATAATACATCTTAAAATACACCCATAAAACTCACGTTCAACAACATGTTGACTAATATTTATACTTATAAATAAAATTTAATTTAAAACAAAAACATTTTGCCGGGAAGAAATCCGCCTGAGCCATATAAGACAAATATTTATTCATTCATGAGCTTTTCAGCAAACCAACATTGAGCTTTTAAACAAAGCAGCCAGGCCCCTATCCGTACGACCTTTGTCCTGTAATCAGTTATTAAAAACTAAAAACAGGATAAAAATGAAAACAGTAAACCAGGTGTACATCAACGGCACATTTGTAACGCCACACGGCACAGAAGTATTTGACCTCATAAACCCATCTACCAACCAGCTCATAGGCCAGGTAACGCTTGGCGACGAGGAAGACACACGCCGGGCCATTGCCGCAGCCAAAGAGGCATTCAAAACATTTTCAAAGACTACAAAAGAAGAACGCATTGCTTTACTGCAACGCATGCACGATGCTGTAGCTGCAAGAAAAGACGAGCTTACCGCTGTAATGATGGAAGAATACGGCGCTCCCCGCTGGTTTGCCACTATGAGCACGGAAAACGCCATAGGCGGTATGACGCAGGCTATCGAGGCGCTGAAAGAGTTTGATCTGGAAAAAACAATCGGTACCACAAAAGTGAAAATGGAACCTTTGGGCGTTGTAGGCATCATTACGCCTTGGAATGCCAGCAATGGCTTCATCTGTGGCAAGCTTTCTACAGCTATCGCTTCCGGCAGCACCGCAGTGATAAAGCCCAGCGAGATGAGCGCTTTACAAACGCAGCTTATCACCGAATGCCTGCACGAAGCCGGTATTCCTGCCGGTGTATTCAATATCGTAAATGGCCGCGGCGATGTGGTGGGCGCAGAAATAACCCGTCACCCGGATATTGCAAAAATATCGTTTACAGGTTCTACCGTTGTGGGCAAAACCATAGCCCGTGGCGCCGTAGATACCATGAAACGTGTAACGCTGGAGCTGGGCGGCAAATCTCCCAATATCATCCTCGACGATGCCGATCTTACCAAAGCGATCCCTACCGCACTGAACGCAGCCTTTATGAACAGCGGCCAGGCCTGTATTGCCGGTACGCGCCTGCTGGTGCCTGAAAGCCGTTTGAGCGAAGTAAAAGAGCTCATTAAATCTGCTATGGACAATATAAAAGTAGGCCTGCCGCAACAGGAAGGCGTTTTAATCGGCCCTATGGTAAGCAAAAAACAATACGAACGCGTACAGCAATATATAAAGCTCGGGCTGGAAGAAGGCGCCGAACTGCTGACCGGTGGCGTTGATCAGCCGGAAGGACTGGAAGAAGGTAATTTTGTAAAACCCACTGTTTTTGTAAATGTGACCAATGATATGCGCATAGCCCGTGAAGAGATCTTCGGCCCTGTGCTGTCTGTGATTACTTATAAAACAGAAGAAGAAGCCATAGAAATCGCCAATGATACAGTGTATGGATTGCAGGCCTATGTAAGTTCTGCCGATACAGAACGAGCCAACCGTGTAGCCGCACAGATCGTTGCCGGCCGCGTGCAGGTAAATGGCTTAGGGCATGATCCGAGAGTGCCATTCGGAGGTTTTAAACAATCCGGTATAGGCCGCGAATATGGCGTGTACGGACTGGAAGCATATGTAGAGCCAAAAGCTATTCTGAACTTTGCATAAACTTCTGCCCGGCGCGGGTCTTACTTTTTTGCTTGCCCAAAAAAGTAAGCAAAACCCGCCCGACTGAACGTCGTTCGGGCAGGAAAGGCAGCAGGCAGCTATTACCGCTGCTGCCTGCATCGCACGATTTGGCATTTGTGATGCTGTACTGCCAAACAACAGTGCCTTGATCACTTCTCATCGCCCGGCATTTATTATTCAACTATTTATTTTAAAACCCTGCTTTTTTGCCGTGCTTCGGCTACGCTCAGCATGACAAAAATTTTAAAATCCGGTTCCGCATTAGTAAAGCCCCGGTATCACATTGAGCGCAGCCGAAATACGACACCAGACATTAATCAGCTGGCCGGAACATCCCGCTCCGGCCAGCAACTATGCAACATCTACCGAAGCAAATACATCATTACTTTCTTTCTTAATTTTAGACCTATGTTTGAGCAGCGCGAAGAAGAAAACAAAATGCCGCAGATACTCTACTCCTGCTATTTTACCCGCAGCCGCGAGGGCGAGCAGTTTGTGCCGGAGCATGTTTTCAGCTACCAGATGGCAGGCTCGCTCGTTACCAGCGATGGCAATAAAGAACACATTTTCCGCGAGGGCGACTTCCGGCTTACACGTCGCAACCAACTGGTGAAATTTACCAAGATACCACCGGAGAACGGCGAGTTCAAAGGACTTTCTCTCTACCTCGACCAGGAAACACTCCGCAATTTTGCCCGGGAATATGGCTATAAAGCCTCCGCCTGGCAAGGATCGGACGATGCTTTCATAGAGCTGAAGCCGGAGAAACTGTATAAAAGTTTTATGGAATCGCTGCTGCCTTATTTTGAAACAAACCAACACATCGGCAATGACCTGCAGGCTATAAAACTGAAAGAAGCCATACTGATACTCCTGCAGACCAACCCGGAGCTGAAGAACATCTTGTTTGATTTTACCGAGCCCGGCAAGATAGACCTCGAGGCCTTTATGAACAGGAACTTCCATTTTAATGTGCAGCTGAAACGTTTTGCTTATCTCACCGGTCGCAGCCTGGCAACCTTCAAGCGCGATTTTGAGAAGATATTCCATGCCTCGCCCGGGCAGTGGCTGCTGCAGCGCCGTTTGCAGGAAGCATACTACCAGATCCGTGAAAAAGGCCGTGCCCCGTCAGATGTATACCTGGACCTGGGCTTTGAAGACCTGTCGCATTTTTCGTTTGCATTTAAGAAGATGTATGGGGTATCGCCGTCAAAAATTTCCTAGTTTTTTGCCACCTGTTAATGCTTTATAGTAACAGCGAAATATGCACCTAAGAAAAATAATTACCCTTGCAATACCGATGCTGCTGGCTGGAGCTGCCGGCTTCGCACAATCTTCACCTTATCCGCAGATCAGTACTTCCGGCAAAAACATCAGATCTTTTATCCCGGCGGGCTGGGAGATCAGGGATTCTGTTTTGGGCGACTTTAACAGAGACGGCGTGAATGACGCTGCATTGGTGATACAGCAAATTAAGCCCACACCAGAAGATAAGGACTGCTTTAGTAGCGGGGAAGCGTTTCACCTGAAAATGCTGCTGATACTCTTCGGGCATCAAAGCGGGTATGCGCTGTCTGTCAAGGCAACAAAAATGTTTGGCAAATGTAACTGGGGCGTTCAGGGGCTCGATCCCTATTCCAACCTGTCTGTACGCAGAAATATCTTGTGCATCAGCTTTCTTACCGGTGGCACAGAGCGGGATGTCATTTCTTATTACGCCCGGTATAAAGACAATGACTGGTATGTGATCGGAGCCAACAGTTACAGCTACTGGGCCGGGCATCCTGAAACCGGCGACTATACCATTGATGTAAACCTGGTGACGGGCATACAGGAGCGGTATGAGACAACTGAAAAGGGAAAACGGAAAGATTATAAAAAGAAGGCTGTGCCTAAAATGGTATTGAAACTTACGGATCTGAGTGACGATACGGATACCTACATTGCAGATGAACAGTAATTATATTCCATTGTTTTGCTTCCGGTAGCTATCCACTGCAAAATGATAAAAAAGCCGGTCCCTGGGAGAACCGGCATTACCCCTTACAGGCTATTCTTTACATCATTTCTGTCAGGCAGTTACCGTAATGGTAAGCACATCGCTCCACTGCCCTACTTCTACATCATCTTCACGGTAAATGATCTTATACTTCCAGACTGCGCTTTGCGCACCGGCAGGCAGCGGATGCTTGTCCTGGTAATGAGGGTGGTTGTCAAGATCGTAGAATACAAAACCGCTGCCGCTGTCTTTATATATAGCAATGCCGTCCATGCTCAGTTTGGTCCATACGATCTCAGGCACACCGCCGCTACCTATCCGTACGCTCACCTCCGGTTTTAATGTGGTATAATCTATAGAGTGTTCTACGCCTATGATGCCCATATCCAGCCCGTCAGACTCTGTATAAGCGCCATGAGCTTTGATACGTGCCACTACCGAAGCCACACGTTTGAAAATACCGGGAGCAGCAACCGTCTGTACCCCGGGCAGGTTGGGAAGCGTTGGCGCTGCGCTCGGCACAGCACCGGCAGCTATGCCATTACGCAGTTCGTCTTTGTAGGCAACCCATTTAGATATGTAGGTCTTCCATTGATTCACCATGTTGATCCGGTAATCAAAATCGGCACTGCCATGCTGTATATCAATGACCTCGGCATTGTCAATATTGTACCGCACGGCATAGCCCGGAAGCTTTGCGGCGAAGTTTTTAAGCCATAGGTTTCTGGGTGCATCTCCTTTCGGGAGGTAATATTCTTTCGACATAAGGGTACGTTTTGGCGCAAATTATATTTTATTAAAAAAATGCACAAAATTTTTACCGACAGCACATAACAGAAAATATATTATCATACAGTATAAATCGCAGTTTTTATGACTAAATCATAAATAATTGATTTTCATTAAATAAAATTTATTTATCGCAGATTTGCCCATGTGGCCAGCCGACTTGCCTGCGTGGCCGGGCAACCTGCCCACATGGCTAGTGCATTTGCTCACGTGGCTGGCCGGATTAGCCACGTGGCCGGAAGACCTGCCCGCATGGCCAGCCGGGCTAGCCACATGGCCGGGAAGGTCAGCTACCCGGCCAACGCGGATAACTATATGGCCGCCACTTAGGGCCGGTGGTAAAACAGGATGAAAATGCACAGTGTGTTGCCCTCTGTTAAAAGAGATATGCCTGATTGAAAAAAACAATATTGTACTACACATTAAAGGGCAAATAGTATAGATTTGTTTATCAATAAGCAAAACTGTATCAAAACATGCTAAACCAGCTAGATATAAAAAATTTCACAGCATTTGAGCATGCAGAATTTTCATTTTCTCCTGGGTTAAATGTTATTATTGGCACAAATGGCACAGGGAAAAGCCATATTCTAAAACTGGCATATTCTCTTGCAAAAACAAGTTTCAATCAGAAAAAACAACACAGTCAAAGCAAAATATCATGGCAAAAAGCTGTTGCTGATGATCTGATAAGGATCTTCAGGCCCGAAAGCCTTGGCCGGCTTACCAGGCGTCAGCAAGGGCATAACAAGACCCAGGTTAGTGTGGCGTTTGAGAAACCTAAAGGTTCTGGCTTTTCATTTTCTTTTTCAACAAGAAGTACTACCGAGGTGCAGTTGGACGGAGCAATACCGGGCGCTTTTGCACCTGCTTTACCAATATTTATCCCAACTAAAGAACTTTTATCACTTTTTCCCGGCTTACGTGGGCTTTATAACAATTACCAGCTTTCCATTGACGAGACTTATCCCGATTTATGCGAACGATTAGATCATCCATTGCTTCGCGGCCCAAGACTGGACAAAATAAAAGATATAGTTGATTCCCTGGAGCAGATGGCCGGCGGGGCTATAAAGAATGAAAACGGGAAGTTTTATTTATACCAGACAGATGGCGGGCGGCTGGAAATTGACCTCGTGGCAGAAGGAATCAGGAAACTATCAACGCTAACATTTTTATTGAAAAACGGGAGTGTAAATGATACGACTGCATTATTCTGGGACGAACCTGAGGCAAATCTGAACCCGCTATTGATAAAAAAGCTTGCAGAAATGCTGATGCTGCTTTCCGCAAGAAAATTCCAGATAATCATTGCAACACACAGCCTTTTCCTGCTTAAAGAATTACATATACTTAGCAAAAGGAACAATGGGAATAGGGTACGCTATTTTTCACTATCTGCAAATGACGATCATAGTACGAATGTAGATACAGCAGATGATCTTGAGGCATTGCAGGATATTGCTTCGCTGGAAGCGGAATTAGAACAAACTGATCGTTTTTCAGAAGTTATTTAATCATGGCAGCAATAAAAGAAGGCAATCTTGTATTTACGTTTCCGAACGATTGGCGGGTGATAAAATATGACGAAACAAAATTTTACCGGCATAAAATGGAGCCTACCGGGGCTGAGCTCGCAGCCGTTGATTTTTTAATAAGCCCTCCGGACTATACTCATCTAATTTTGCTGGAAGTTAAAGACTTCAGAAACTATGAAGTAGAAAACCGGAAGCGGCAGTCTGCCACTTTGCCCCTGGAAGTTATACGAAAAGCATTACATACACTTTCTGCAATTTATCTCGTGGCATATACTCAAAATAAAGAGTTGGGCATTTTTTGTGATGATTCTTTATTTCCACCTGAAAGAATAACCATAATACTTTTTATGGAAGAAGATATACCAGCCGGGAGCCATCTGAAAACTGAGAATTACCGGAAACGCGTTCAGGGCATGCAATTAAAATTAAACAGGTTGAAATATTCCCACAAAGTAGGAGCAAAAATATTAAGTACTTCCCTGCTGGAGGAGCGAGACGGTTTCTCTGTTGCTCAAGTATAAACAAACTTTACCCTCACTTCTTCATCAATCCTTCCAGCTTCTCAAGCATAGAAGTAAGCAGTTCATTCTTTTCTTTCTCCGCCTGCAGCAGGCGTTCATACAACGCTTTATTTTCGGCCAGCGCTTCCAGCCATTTGTCTATCGGATTAATATTATTAACTACATCGCCTGCAATTCCTCCGCCAATAGCATTATCAGAAAATGTGCTGTTAATGATGTTTATACTCGGGTCTTCATTCAGGTTGTCAAAAGCCTCTACGGGCATTTTCAATATTTGTGAGAGCTGCTGCAACAGCGCAGGTTCTATTACATCCTTGCGCTCCAGCGTAGATATCTTCTTCTGTGTCCAGTCATCGCCCATTTCAAAAGCCAGTGTTTCCTGCTTCATATCTCTCCACTCCCTGAATTTACGCAGGTTCCTGCCATGGTGTGCTTTGTTATGTGCCATATTCTTTAATGATAAGATGATACAAATATAGTTTTTTGATTGAAGAGTAATTACATGAAATCAGGAGAAAGAACCAATGCTCAATAGCATCTTGCAGATGAATGGTGCCAACGCCACTGCAGGCCTGCAGGTATTCTGCAGCCCGGCCTCCAAAAAGTTCTTAACCAGCATTTGAGATGCAACAAAATAAATACAGGTCCGATCCTGTACATTTGGGAAACCGCATTCTCTAACACCAAAACCAATTACCATGACACAAGGATCAACTGCTGCGCCTGCACTGGCTGCTGCGGGCGCAACGATCAAAACTATGCGCAACCGCTGGATGGGCTTTCTCATAGGCCCCAACCCCACTACCTCACTTCGCTTCACAGACCTTACGGTTCCCGGCACGCACGATACGGGTACCTGGAATGTACCTGCGGGCAACGCCTCCCGGTGCCAGACGATGACGCTGCAGGACCAGCTGGAACATGGAATACGCTTTATAGACATTCGCCTGGTGCCGGAACTGAACAATGGCAGCAATGATCTGATGATATATCACGGCGATAAACCAAGTTCAAGCACGCGCTGTAATGTCTGGTTTTCGGATATCGTAGACACCTGCAGCGACTTCCTGAGAGATAATGATACAGAGACGATCATTATGTCTATAAAGAATGAATGGAATGTGGCAGATGCAACGTTCACAGCTGCACTGGATCCGTTTTTAAATAACACCATGCAGCAGCCCAACCCTGCAGAACCTCTTTTCTATACCGGCGATACAGTGCCCGTGCTTACAGCCAGCAAAGGCCATATAGTGCTGCTGAGAAGATACACAGGCTCTGCCAAAGGTATAGATGGCGTAACTGACTGGCCCGACGACAGCGCGACGACTGCTCCTACAGCCGGGCCGGTGCCAAAAATGATACAGGATGTATTTAGAATGCGATTTGCAGACCAGGGCGATAAGAAGTTTTCGCAGCATATTGCGCCGTTCCTTACAGATGCCGCTAATAAATACCCTGATGGCAACTGGTGGATCAACTTTACCAGCGCTTCAGGTGGCGGTGCCCCGTGGACGTTTGCAGATGAGATCAACCCGTTGCTGCAGGATTTCCTGGAGCAGATGATCGTGCTTCAGCAGAAGAACGGGCCGTATACATTCCGGCTCGGCACGGTGATCATGGATTTTCCTACTCCCCGCCTTATCGATAACCTGATTGCCATGAACATTGTCGGCTCCTCTACCCAGGTATTGCAGGGAAAGGGGTATAAGTTAAGTCTCTCAAACGGCAACGCATACATAGGTAAAGCCTTCTATTACGCCGGGGATGAGTGGAACTATGCGCAGTGCTATATGGACGGTAACATAGATAATGCCGTGCCGCACTCGTTTATCAAAGTGGCCGGCAGCGGCGAATATGAGCTGGCTTATGGCGACACGGTACGTATCATGTCTTCCCAGTTCAGCAACGATATTTATATATACCTGGAAAGTGTGGGTAGCAAAGGCAAAGGCATCAACCTGTTTTATGACGATGAGGCAGGCAGCTACCAGAAGAACAGCCAGGCGGTAGAATGGATCATAGAGTGGAGCCCGGCCAACAATACCCCGGGTAAGCAGGGCGCTGTGGAAAAAGGAGATATCATACGTTTCCGCAGTGTGCTGAACACGAATCATTACCTGCTGGCCGCTACAGATCAGTATCTTGCTGTAGCCCCGGTAAGTACGAATCCCAATGGCGGAGTAACCGGTGGATTTGACTGGGTGATCGGATAGTAAATTGTTATAAATAAAAATCCCGGCGGTTATTGCCGGGATTTTTTATGTAAAAACGAAAAACATCTGACGTTTCATGTCTGAGATCTCACGTCTCATATCTGATATCTCACATTCTCATTAGTCTTTCAGCACATTACGGCTGATCACTATTTTCTGCACCTCGCTGGTACCTTCATAGATCTGTGTGATCTTCGCATCGCGCATCAGGCGCTCTACGTGGAATTCTTTTACATAGCCATAACCGCCGTGTATCTGTACAGCTTCATTCGTTACCCACTGGGCTATTTCAGAAGCGTACAGTTTTGCCATAGCAGCAGCCTGCTCATAATCTTTATGCTGATCTTTAAGCCATGCAGCTTTGAGGCACAGCAGGCGCGCGCCTTCAATAGCAGTAGCCATATCGGCCAGCTTAAAGGCGATGGCCTGGTGGTTCATGATCTCTTTACCGAAAGCCTTACGCTCTTTGGAATATTTGATAGCAAGCTCCAGCGCGCCGCTGGCAATACCAAGCGCCTGTGAAGCAATACCGATGCGACCGCCGGCGAGGGTCTTCATGGCAAATTTAAAGCCGAAGCCATCTTCACCAATACGGTTTTCCTTAGGCACTTTCACATCCTGGAACATGATGCTGTGCGTATCAGAACCGCGGATACCCATTTTATTTTCTTTGGCACCTACAGTTACACCCGGCCAGTCTTTATGCACGATCAGCGCATTGATACCGCGGTGTGCTTTATCAGGATGCGTCTGTGCAATAACGAGGTAGTATGAAGCGGAGTTACCGTTTGTAATCCAGTTTTTGGTACCGTTGAGCAGGTAATGGTCGCCCATATCTTCTGCTGTAGTACGCTGAGATGTGGCATCAGAACCAGCTTCAGGCTCGCTGAGCAGGAATGCGCCTATCTTCTGGCCGCTTGCCAGCTCTGTCAGGTATTTTTGTTTTTGCTCTTCAGAACCAAATGTTTCAAGGCCCCAGCATACGAGTGAGTTGTTTACACTCATACATACGGAAACGGAAGCATCTATCTTGGAGATTTCTTCCATAGCCAGTACGTAAGAAACAGTGTCCATGCCGGATCCGCCGTACTTAGGGTCTACCATCATACCCAGGAAACCGAGTTCGCCCAGTTTCTTGATCTGCTCTGCAGGGAATTTCTGGTGCTCGTCGCGCTCAATAACGCCGGCCAGCAGTTCGTTTTTTGCGAAATCGCGTGCGGCAGCCTGTACGGCTAATTGTTCTTCTGAAAGTTCAAAATTCATATAATATATACAAGAATTACCATGAAAAATAACGCTGCAAACCTACACTTTAAATTTTGAAAGCCAAAACGGCGATGCCCAGCCCTTTTTCTTGTTTTTAACAGTACTATGACACAATTTGTTATACCCCTTCTAAACCTCGCAGCTTCCCGGCGATCTATGTAACGACGCCCGCCTTTTTAAAATCATATTATCTCCTCAAAATGAAAAAAATCTCATGTGCATCTGCATTGATGTGCGCGCTCCTCGTTACAGGGTGTACCAGGCATTCAACCCAAACCAGCGACGTTACAGTTACTCCACAGCCAACATCTTACCTGCAACAATCGGTTTATACGATCGATACTTCCGGCACTTCTGAAGCCGGCAGGATAATGATCTCACCCTATTACACAACCAATCCCAACAGCGGACAGCTCATGGTAATGGACGAAAAAGGAAACCTGCTGCAACAGAAGTCGCTTCCTAATTCTGCATTCTGCTTCCGCAAATGGATTATTAACGGTCAAACACGCTATACTTATATTGTCAATGACCCCGGTACCTACCATATACCCGTTGTAAACGCCCTTACGGGATATGCAGTAATAGCTGACTCAAATTTTAATGAAATTAAGCGGGTATACCTTACTCCGTACAACGAAATAACTACCAGCCAGAATGAAGGACTGGACGTACATGATTTTATCCTCCTCTCTGATGATCACTATATATGCATGAGTTATTATGCAAAAGCAGTAACTAACATACCCGCCGCTCTCAGTCCGGCTCGTTTGCCAAGAGTAGTAACACCCGTAATACAGGAAATAAATAACGGTGCTGTCGTATGGCAGTGGGTAGGCTGTGAAAACCCCGAATTTTATTCCACCAGCGTGGAAAGCAATAATTTTTCAGACACTACGGGTACAGCACAGGATTACATGCATATGAACTCTATGATAATAGATCCCAGGGACAATAATCTCATATGTTCTTTCCGTAACCTCAATCAGATCCTTAAAATCAATCACATTACCGGTAGTGTAATGTGGCGTCTCGGTGGCAACAACAGCGATTTTCCACTTACCGCATCACAGGTTTTCCTGCGCCAGCATGATGCTACACTTACAGATGAAAATAATACCCTGATGCTTTTTGACAATGGCGATGCTACACTGCGGCCGCAGTCGCGCATTGTAGAAATGCAGATAAACGAAAGCTCAAAATCGGTAATCGGGTTTAAATCATTTAATATCCCGGAACCATTTACGCAGTTCATGGGATCTGTGCAAAAAATGGGCGATAACTATTTTATCGGTGGCGGCACTGCCCAGTATGTATTGGAGGTTAACTATCTCACAGGGCAGAAGCTGCTTGAAATGACCAGCAAACAGGCTACATACCGTGCCTATAAATTTTGATTTTCAAACACTATCTCCTTATACGAAGAACAGGCGGCTATGCTGCCTGTTCTTCTTTTATTGTGGTCCCAGTAAAAAAAGGGGCTATTTACTACCGGTTGCTTTATGGAATATTTCTTTTTTATCATCTTTACATCAATTCATTGCTATTGCCGTCAAATCAGCAACATATCAACCTTACAGATGAAGAGTTACTGTCGCTATACCGCAGCAGTAACGACGCGCAATGGCTGGGATACCTGCTACAGCGCTATACCCTGCTGCTGCTTGGTGTGGCCATGAAATATCTCAAAGACCGTGAAGAAGCACAGGATGCCGTACAGCAGGTGTTTCTCAAAGCAATCACCCACCTCCCGCAGGGCGAAATTCTCAACTTCAAAGGCTGGCTATATGTGCTGATGCGCAACTATTGCCTGCAGCTGCTCCGCGACCAGCAATACAAGGCCCCGGAAGAAGTATTGGGCAATATAGCAGCCACACATACAGACAATGAAGAAGTACGGTGGCAGGAATATACACTGGAGCAGATGAAAATAGCACTGGAAGAATTGAATGAAGAGCAAAAGAACTGTGTAGTTTTGTTCTATCTCGAAAAGAAAAGCTATCAGCAGATTACCGATCAGACCGGGTTCGACTTCCGGCAGGTAAAAAGCTATATACAGAACGGGAAACGGAATCTTAAAAATATATTACTGAAAAAACTGGGTAAAAATTCCTCATGAGCGACCTGAGAGACATATGGCAGCAGGGCGACGAGCTTCCGCAGGACAAGCTGATGGCTTATCTTGAAGGGCGGCTATCTCCGGAGGAACGACATGAAGTAGAAGCATGGCTTGCCGGTGAAGGCATGGAAAGTGACGCCGTAGAAGGCCTGCAGGAACTTACTGCCGCAGAAACGAAAGACGCTGTGAGCCGCATCAATCACCAACTGCGCAAAGAACTTACCGGCCGCAGGCCACGCCGCAAGCGCGATGTAAATAACACATGGAGCTGGGTTGCAATATTGATCATATTACTGCTGGCTATTTTAGCTTTCATTGTAATAAAAATGAGCGTGAGCCGGTAACGATTCTCAATACTCATCTCTAACAGCTCACATCCCAATACTCAAATCTCACTTCTCAAATCTAATCTCTACTTTTGTGCCCGTTATATAAAAAACGATATGAATCTATTTGATAAGATACAGGCTACAGCAGCATTTATAAAGCAACAAGTGAGCGATACGCCGGTTGCAGGTATTATCCTTGGCAGCGGACTGGGCGGACTTACCGAACTGGTGACGATTACCAAAGAAATCCCTTACAGCCAGATACCCAATTTCCCGGTTTCAACGGTAGAAGGCCATGCCGGCAAGATGATCTTCGGTACGATAGATGGCAAACAGGTGGTAATGATGGCCGGTCGCTTTCATTTTTACGAAGGCTATACTATGCAGGAAGTGACATTCCCCGTTCGTGTAATGAAGGCACTGGGTGTACAAACACTTTTTGTATCCAATGCGGCAGGAGGCATGAATAAAAATTTCCGCGTGGGTGATATTGTTATCATCCGCGATCATATAAACCTCTTTCCTGAGCACCCGCTGCGCGGCCCTAATGACGAACGCCTCGGCACCCGCTTCCCGGATATGAGTGAGCCGTATGACCTGAAACTGATTGCTGCCGCACAGGAAATAGCCGCAGAACAGAATCTGAAGGTGCAGACCGGCGTATACTCCGGCATACAGGGCCCCACATTTGAGACCCATGCCGAATACCATTGGCTGCATACCATCGGCGCAGATCTTGTAGGTATGAGCACAGTGCCCGAAGTGATCGTGGCTATACATGGCGGTATGAAAGTATTTGGCGCAAGTATTGTTACTGACCTGGGCATCCGTGAAGAGCTCAACACCATTACCCACGAAGAAGTACTGGCTGCGGCCAATGAAGCAGCACCGAAACTGGCATCGCTGGTAGCCGAACTGATTAAACGCACTGCTTAATAATATTTTCCCGGATAAAAACTCCCTGCTTCCGTTAAATCAGGGAGTTTTTATTTGTATTTTAACCATATGAATCGGGATGTGTTTATTACAGGCGGTACCGGTTATATCGGCCGCAGACTTATCCGGCTGCTGCTGGAAAAAGGTTTTACTGTAAAAGCCCTTGTGCGTAAAGGTTCTGAACACAAATTACCTGCTGGCGCCATACCTGTTGTTGCAGATCCGTTTGATGCAGCCAGTTTTTCTTCTGAGATACCAGCCGGCTGTACTTTCATACAATTACTGGGCGTTTCGCACCCCGGTCCGAAGAAAAAAGATTTGTTTCCCAAAATAGACCTTGCATCGGCAAAAGCATCTGCTGCTGCCGCGAAAATATCCGGTGCCGGACACTTCATCTATGTAAGCGTAGCGCAAACACCCACCCGGATCATGGAAGATTATCAACGCTGCCGTGCCGCCGGCGAAGCTGCCATAAGGGACACCGGCATCAATGCCAGCTTCATCAGGCCGTGGTATGTGATAGGTCCCGGACACTACTGGCCATTGTTGTTTTTACCATTATATAAATTGCTGGAATGGCTTCCCGCTACCTCGGCCAAAGCCAGGGCATTAAGGTTGGTGTACCTGCCGCAGATATTACAAACACTGCTGTATACCGCAGAACACTCACCAACCGAAAGCATCTGTATTTATGAGATCGCTGATATAAGGATGATGTAATTATATCACTTTGAGATTTTGGGATAGCTGTATCCTTTCTTTATAAAATCGGGGCCACCATCTTCATATTTTTCACCATTGACAGAATAGCCTTTCATCCGGCAGCCATACCCTTCAGACATCATCGTCCATTGCGGCCACATGACCATTTTCATACCCGACAGTAAAAACGGTTTCTGACCCGGAATAACAAACTGGTATGTATCCTTAACATATATCGCCTGATCAACACTGACCCAATAGCGATCTCTCAGGGAATCATAGTTTCTTATATCCGGATGAACATAAAATGAATCGATAATCATTTGATTCCTGATATGATACACCAACACAGTCTTAACCTGCTCATAAGTAAAACCTGTAACTGTAAAACTGAAATCCGCTACAGAGTCTGTCGCAGCGCATTTTGCCGCAAAATCTGCCTTTTCTTTTTCAGTCCAGTAGCTGAAACACCCCTGAAGCAACATTGTAAAACATGGCAGCAGCAGTATTAATATCTTCCCGGCAGATCTTTGCATATTCTTATTTTAGTTTCTTACCTCATACTCGCGGCCGAGACATTACATGCGATCCCGGCCATTGAATTTAAACATATTGGTGTAGTTTCATCATTTTTCCTCCAGGCTCCATTGCAATCCTTTTGAAAAAGCGGGCAATGCCGCATCCATATGACCAAGGCTGCTATATATTTCACTTTTGTATTTTATACTATCCTTCTCAAGTAACTGCTGTAATCCGGAAAGTAATGTGGCAACTTTTGGACTACTGGGTACATCATCTTTATTTTCTTCGTCTTCCAATCCGCCAAAGGTTGCGAATACCCGGACAGTGCTATCATTATGATGCTGCTTTTGCCACTCGCTGAGCAGGTATTCATGATGATAGTCCAGCGACGGACTGGCGGCCACATAATATTTAAATGGTGTCTTTCCCTGCTGCAGATTATGAAACAACGTATACAAGGTACTATAGCCACCAAGTGAATGCCCCATAAGCACCCGGTGTGCTGTATCCGACCGGTATTGTGCATCTATCTGCGGCAACAGTTCCTCCTGCAGAAATGCAACAAATTTTTCGCCACCGCCACTATTCTTCATTTCACGTTCCTGCGGATAAGTATAATCCCTGTCGCGCAGCGAATCCATCTGCTGGAAATCACGATACCCCACTCCAACCAATATGGCAGGCTGCACGCCACCGAGTGCCGCATATTTATGTACAATAGGCACAATCATGTCAAAGTAGAAGTTGGCATCAAGAAGGTATACGACCGGGTAGCGTGCCTTTGCTGTATCATAACCATCCGGCAGGTCTATAAAAATGGAAAAACTGTCTTTTACATTAGTTGAATATACCCGTTTTATTCCCGCAGATGCCGCATCGGCACCAGAACCGGAAGACCTGACAGGTTTACGGATGCAACCGCATAAAAGAATGATGGGGACGAGGAGGATAGATAGTTGCTTCATACATTGATGCAGTTTAAATAAAACTAACTACAAAGCATGAATTGTAATTATATACCAGATCGCAGCATTCACATATTATTGTTAAAACTCATCGAGTACGTCCAGTAATGCTTCCAGGTCCAAAGCTCTTGACCTGGTAAGGTCCAGGAACTTGTCTGCGTTTACAATGCGCCACATAGTACCGTTTGCACTACCATATGTAGCCTTGAGCAGCTCAGTTTCTTTCTCTTTAAATTTCACCCATTCCCGCTGCGCTTCTACCAGTTTGGTACGCGCCGGCTCTTTCAGATTTGCCAGCAATGTTTTATAGGTGGCATTAAGCTTTTTGTCCCATTTATCCAGTGCTTCGTAAGTGCAATTACATGTACTTGCAGTATTCTGATTCTCCGGCTTGCTCAGGCATTTATCAAGTGCGGCATCAATAGGGTCCTGCTTTGCCTTTTGCTGCGCAAATGTAGCGATAGACAGGAAAACGACTATTATCGTAAGATATAATGATTTCATTCGGTTCTTTTTGTTTTCTCTGGATAAAGATAAATCACCAATATTGCTGAAAATATGACTGCAATATGAACCGAACCTATTTCCCATATTGTTTTACGATCTGCCGGATGGCTTTATCATACTTCCCGGAATCTTCGATGTCTGCTTCAAATGAATACCCAAGGTTCACCAATTTGTTTTGCGCAGTGATCCTGTAAAAGCTATAATTGGAAAGCCCTGCCAGAGCAACGCTTGCAATGATATTATTTGATGTGTCCAGGCCTGCATTCGGTAACTCTTCAAAACCTTTTACATAGTGCAGCTTACGCGCAGCAGTATCCAACAGGTATAAATGATAAGTTGGGTTGGCACGAGCACCGGTATTGTAAAATATTGCCAGGTCGGGCACACCATCATCATTCATATCCATACCCTCTATCATTGGTTGCATGCAATAGAAAGAATCGCGGAATACCAGTTGTGTATTTCCGTTTACCGCATGTTGAAAAGTTACCGCAGTATTGTTTTCTTCTTCTACGATATCGGGATTGTCCCAATTAACCATATGAACATGCAGCTGATAGCTGGTATCTGCAAATGGCGTCAACGTTGTATCAAACACCTGTTGTTTTGTATTTACAGGTTCTGCAACAGCAGTGTCTTTACGAGTAATAGTATCCCCTGTTTTTACCGCCATATTATTTTTCGGAGTAGGGCTGGTGCAGGAAGCAAGGAACAGGCTTGCGCATACCGCGGTTAATACAGCTTTTATCATAAACAAGTCTATTTACTTTCTGAGATCGTCAGTAATGGTATTATTCAGCCATTCACCTGATTTCATATAGTTGTGTTTCAATTGCCTGGCACCGCCTTCAAAGTTTTAAAAAAGCCGTATTATCTTTTGGTGCTATAATGTTCTAACCAGCCACTACCAAGACTGGTAGTTGGATTGTATATAAAATAGACGGAGTCTGTGTCAAAGTGATATTCGAGCATATACGTAGGCCAATCATGCAGCAGGAACAATTCATATTTATCATCGGGATAGTAGCCGTAAAAACGAAGATAATCCCCCCAGACCCCTATGGTAGAATCAGTAAGAGCAGTAATAGAAAATACAGTGTCGTTCAGCGGATAGGTGGTAGAGCTTGCACCAACCCAGGAATGAAAATACCCACTCCATTTATAAGTCCCGGCAAGACGTGCTGTTCCGGCAGTTATTGCAACTGTCTTTGTAACAGTCTGCAGAAACGTACCGCTGCTGAATTTGAGTGATACTGTATATTTTCCGGGCTTATGATATAGATGAGCAGGCTGCGCCTCTGTGGAAGAATCGCCATCTCCGAATATCCATACATAATTACCCGGAAGCGTGCATTGGAAAACTAATGTATCTCCTATAAGTGTACTGCCCGACCAGGAAAAATCCGGGTTCAGTGAATTACTGTCAGTATCTTTCTTACAGCTGTCTAGTGCAAAAAAAAGAGCTATCATCATCCCCAGGAATAAAAAACGATATGGTTTATACAATGACATAAAATGTACTTTACTAAAGTAAATTAAGCAAAACACATCACATATTTGCCCATTGGATTAATCTGTGACAATTCAATGATTAAATATTGATCCGGCCGGTGAAGCTGGCATCTGTCCTTCCCATAAACACGCCGGACGTACAGTACAAGTATGCAGAAACAATCCCCCCCTGCCGACTGAACAGACTCACAGGCTCTATTTGTGTAATCAACTCCCGATCACACGTACTCAGCTACGGCTTATCCGTAATCAACTCCCGATCACACGTACTCAGCTACGGCTTATCCGTATTCAACTCCCGATTACCCGTACTCAGCTACGACTCTTCCGTATTCAACTTCCGATTACCCGTACTCAGCTACGACTCTTCTGTACTCAACTCCCGATCATCCGTACTCATCTACGGTTTATCCGTATTCAACTCCCGATTACCCGTACTCAGCTACGACTCTTCCGTATTCAACTTCCGATTACCCGTACTCAGCTACGGCTTATCCGTACGTGACACCCAATTACCCGTACTCAGCTACAACTCATCCGCATCAGGTATGGACAATAAGGACTACAATGCCGAAAGGTGTAAAAAGCCCGGACTGGTGCGGGAGGTTAAATCAAATAAAAGCGACCACCGAAAAGGTGGCCGCTGTAATGATGTTATGTGGCTGTACTTACTGGCCTGCCATCTTTTCCAGCAGTTTGGTAAGCGCTTTATTCTGTTCTAAAATGGCTTCAATGATTTTATCCTGCTTATCGTTGTGAATGATCGTCTGGTTGGTGGTTACAAGATTTACCTGTGATTCATGAATGTTCTCAATAATATTCGTAGGTGTTGCATTCAGAAATTCATTGGGATTTACGTCAAACTGTTCCGCCACTTTGTTAAGAAAATCAAGCGTAATGGCTGTTTCTCCACGTTCATATTTGGTGTAGGAAGCTTCGCCCAAACCCAGCCTGCCGGCCATATCTGATGCTTTAATATCGCGATGACGACGCAGCTTGGCTATATTTTGTCCTACCATCTTATTATCTAACGCTGTAAACATAGCGGGTTGCTTTTATTCGGCTAAAAGTAAAAATATTTTCCGGGATGTAACGGTAGTTTTACTGTCGGTAAAAGTCTGATAGCATTCCTGGCCATGAACGGTGCCAATCCTGCACTTGCGCAGGACAGGCTGCCACTAAAGCTCCACAGCACCAATACTGCCCGGCCCATAAAAAAGAAAACGCAGTCAGGGTTTTGAACCCTGACTGCGTTATTAAAAACCATCGTCCTTCGGCACGGCCCGCCCTGATGAAGAAAGGGCTCGGGATGACATAACCTATTACCCAATTAACCAATTAACTAATTACCCAAATCTCCTACCATTTCCTTCGGCACTACCCATGCATCAAACTGCTCAGAGGTCATATGCTCAAAATCGAGGCCTTTCAGTTTGTACTCCAGTGCAGCCTGCTTCAGTGTAATGCCACGTTTGTGTGCGTCCTGTGCAATAGCAGCAGCGTTGTAGTAACCGATCTTGGTGTTAAGTGCTGTAACCAGCATCAGTGAGTTATTTACATGCTCCTGTATGTTCTTTTCGATCGGCTCAATGCCTTCAGCACATTTGTCGTTGAAAGAAACACAACCTTCGCCTATCAGGCGCGCGCTGTGCAGGAAGTTGAAGATCATTACCGGCTTGAACACGTTCAGCTCAAAGTGACCGTTGGCACCGCCAATGCTTATCGCCACATCATTACCCATTACCTGTGCAGCAATCATGGTGAGCGCCTCGCACTGTGTAGGGTTTACTTTACCCGGCATAATAGATGAACCCGGCTCGTTATCCGGTATGTGTATTTCGCCGATACCTGCGCGCGGACCGGAACTGAGCATACGCACATCGTTGGCTATTTTCATCAGGCTCACAGCAACTGTTTTCAGTGCGCCGTGTGCTTCTACAATAGCATCGTGTGCTGCGAGTGATTCAAACTTATTTTCTGCAGTAACGAAAGGCAGACCTGTGAGTTTTGCAATGTTGGCTGCTACGCTTACATCATAACCCTTAGGTGTGTTGATACCAGTACCGACAGCTGTGCCACCGAGTGCCAGTTCGCTGAGGTGCGCCAGTGTATTGTTGATAGCGCGCAGACCATGATCCAGTTGCGATACATAACCGCTGATCTCCTGGCCGAGGGTGAGTGGCGTAGCATCCATAAAATGGGTACGGCCTATCTTTACCACATGCATATATTCTTTTGACTTTGCAGCCAGTGTATCGCGCAGTTTTTTGATGCCAGGGATCGTCACATCTACCAGCATTTTGTAGGCTGCAATATGCATTGCTGTAGGGAAAGTATCGTTGGAAGACTGTGATTTGTTCACATCATCATTCGGGTGAATGAATTTGTCTTTATCGGTAAGCTGGCCGCCGTGCAGTACGTGTGCGCGGTAAGCCACTACTTCGTTCACGTTCATGTTAGACTGTGTGCCCGAACCCGTCTGCCATACTACCAGCGGAAATTCGTTATCCAGCTTGCCATCAAGGATTTCGTCGCACACCTGGCCTATCAGTGCCGATTTTTCTGCAGGAAGTACGCCCAGTTCGGTATTGGTGATCGCAGCTGCTTTCTTCAGGTATGCAAAAGCGCGGATGATTTCCTTAGGCATCTTATTGATGTCCTGCGCGATCTTGAAATTTTCAATAGAGCGCTGTGTCTGTGCGCCATAATACGCTGTGGCTGGTACACTTACCTCGCCCATCGTGTCTTTTTCAATACGAAAATCCATGATTATTGAATATTTAAAATAATAGTTACGGGTTGTGGCCGGCTGCCATAAAACAGCCATAACCGCCGCAAAGGTATTGAATGCGGGCAATTATGCTTTTCACCTTTCGGAAAATTTTCTGCATGGGTTTTACCGCAAAGAACGCAGAGTAATCCGCAGAGAGGCGCAAAGAACATCTCACTTAGCGTTTCTCAGCGGCACCTTTGCGTCCTTTGCGTTAAAAAAACAGATTTCACTTTTTCACAAAATGACCTGCAAGCCGTAGTTTTGCGGCGTGAAAAGGTTGTCAGTCATAGGGATATTGTTAGTGCTGGTCGTTGCGGCCAGTTCTTTCAGCAATAAGCCTGTGCCTATGAAGCCCGCCACACTGGGCAAGCTATTGTTCTTTGATCCCATTCTTTCTGAAGACAGCTCTATTAGTTGCGGTTCGTGCCACAAACCGGAATTTGCTTTTGCCGATACATTACCTTTCAGTATTGGTGTTCATGGCCGGTTAGGTAAGCGTAATGCACCTTCCGTTATGAATATGAGCAGCCGTGAGTCTTTCTTCTGGGACGGGCGCGCTGCCACACTGGCCAAACAGGCGTTGTTCCCGATCGCAGATGCAAATGAAATGAACCTGCCGGTTGCTGTGGCTGTAAAAAGGCTGAACCACAGCAAAAAATACCGCAACCTCTTCTACAAGGTCTTTAAACAGTTTCCCAACGCAAATAATCTCGGCGCTGCGCTCGCTGCTTTTGAAAATACGCTGGAAACCGGTGATACGCCCAATGACCGTTGGATGAATGATGAGCCAAATAGCATGACGGCTCAACAGGTACGCGGCCGGGAGATTTTCCGCACAAAAGGTAAATGCCTGGAATGCCATTTTACTCCGGATTTTACCGGTGATGAGTTCCGCAGCATTGGTTTGTTTAATGGTAAAGCATACAATGATTCCGGCCGTTACCGCATCACGCATAATACTGCCGACATTGGCAAATTTAAAGTACCCGGCCTGCGCAATGTAGCCATGACCGCACCTTACATGCATGATGGCAGCCTCAAAACATTGCGGCAGGTGATCGATTACTACGACAACCCGCACACCTTGCTCGCCGATGGTCTGAACCGGGACTCCTTACTCCGCGAGCCTTTACATCTCACCGAACAGAACAAACAAGACCTTGAAGCTTTCCTGCATGCACTGACCGACGACCGGTTTGTGAAGAAATGATTTACACGGCTCACAAAAATTTCAGACAATCAGTTATCCACCAGGATTTGCCGCCACAGTTTGCAGATACTGTCAAAGTCAACACCCGCATTGGCAGGACTCGAACTTGGCAAAGAGATATATTTTATCCCATCTTTCCGGTCAAAATATTTACTGAAAAGGGCTGCAGATTTTGCACCATTGAAACCGACCACTTTTAAATTTTTGTGTGCTTTTATAAAGCTTTCAAGATCGTTTGGCTCCTCATTTTTGATTGCTGTATCAAGACTGCCCTTCCTGTCTGCTTTATGTGCAACATCCCAGATACCTATTTTTAATTTTAAAAGAAGGGCTTTTTTATCAGTATATGTTACCGGCAGCCCGTTATTGGTAATTGCTGAAATGATTTTCCAGAACCTGTTTCTTGAATGCCCGTAATACTCTCCGAGTTCCAGGGATTTGTCGCCCGGCAATGTTCCCAGGATAAGAATTTCAGTATGCTCGTCCGAGATAGGCCCGAACGAAGTTTTGATATTTGTGGGATCAGGATTTACAATCTGCGATACAGAATCTTTTATATTTTGCTTCCATACTACAAGTGAAATGATTGAGCCGGTGCGCTCAAAAATATGGGCGTAATTCCGGACCCGGCCATAAACCTGGAACGCTTCGATCAAAGAAGCATCCTTTTTCTTATACCAGCCGTTTTTATTCAGTTCATCAGCTATCAGCTGTGTCGTCAAAGGTTTGCCGGCCGCGTGCAATACTTTCTCTATGGCTTCGTGTAATGTCATTTTTCATGTTTTTGCCGGGCTATAAAAATAACATCTCTGTAAATATTAACCGTAATTAACCTTGTTTGAAAGGGTTAATAGCTACTATTGCAGCTCATCCGGCATTGACATGCAATATTACTTATCCCGTATCCTTTACCTGCTGATGCCTGCTATAACGCTTGTAACTGCCACGGTGCATGCGCAGGAAAAATACAGCTTGTCCGGTATAGTAAAAAGCAGCGATAGTTTGTCTGTAACCGACGGCGGCGCATACCTGCTCGATGCAAAAGGCCTGGTACAGGTAAAATATACCGGCATTATAAAAGGTCATTTTTCTTTTGAACCCATGCCTAAAGCAACGTATACGCTTAAGGTAATCTCTGGCACCGGTGAAAACGCACAACAAAAAGTAGTGCTCGATAGCAACAGGCAAATGGATCTGTACCTGAACTCGGGCCTGCAGCTAAATGATGTAACCGTAGCTGCCCGCAGGAAAGCAATAGAAAACCGTAATGGCAACCTGCTGGTCCATATTGACAATACTGCATTTGCCGCAGCAATTGATCCTGCAGACCTGCTGGCAAAACTGCCCGGCGTACAGGTGAGCAGCGATGGCGAAAATATCACCGTGATCGGGAAAGGCGAACCGCTTATATATATCGGCCATCAGCGGGCTACTGTTGCAGATCTTAAGTCGCTGCCGGTATCGCAGATAAAAGATATTGAGATCATTAATAATCCTCCGGCGAAATACGAAGCCGCCGGGAGAGTTGTTATCCTTATAACCCGGAAGATAAGCCACGAACAGGGCTTCAAAACTGATCTTACAGAAAAGGCGGAGTTGAGAAGAAGATTCCGGAATCATGCAGAGGCAGGGCTGGCTTATAAAAACAAGCGGCTGGAGCTGCAGGGCAACATGCAGTACAACCTGCAACATACCTGGGAAAGCAACAGTAATGATTTTAATATACCGGCTCAGCATATTGATTCCCGGTATACAGTGTTATCACTGGGCAAACGGCAGCAGTATATCTTTAATGCCGGCGCCTATTACCAGTTTACAGATGAAGATTATATCTCGCTGCAAGCCAGCGGCCGTTCTCAAAACGAACCCTTTACCATTGCCACTAATACCAGCCAGCTGCAGGCTGGCACGGAAACAAATGTCTTTACGGGCACCACCAATTATTCCAGCCGCCCATACTTTAACCTTAACCTGAATTGCAATAAAAAAACCGGCAGGCATAATAAAGGCTCCCTGTTTGCGGGCGGCCAGTTTGCAACATACACCCGATCTCTCAGCAGCAGCATTTACAATACGTACGATACGTCTCAAACTGCGTTAGTCCAGGACAGAAGCCAGCAATACCGCGTAACCGTATGGACGGGCCGTATAGATTATGAACAGCAGCTCTGTAAATTGCTGAAATGGGAAAGCGGCATTAACCTGGACATGTCGCGTTCCGCTGCACTGCTCGACATCCGTTCTTATATACCTGCAGACACGACTCATTCAGATTTCAGGTATAATGAAAATATAGCTGCGGCGTATACCCAGCTATCCGGCAGTCATGGCCGCATCAGTTATAATGCAGGTCTGCGGGCCGAGCATACTACAGTACAGGGAGGTTACAGGGACAGTGCCGGGCTGCTGGTAGATAAAAATTACACAAAACTGTTTCCCAAAGCGAGCATCACGCTGCAGACCGATAGTACCAAAAGTATTACACTGGATTATTCGCGCACCATACAACGACCGGATTATGCTGCTACCAGCCAGATAACAACCTACATCAACCCTTATTTTGAATGGTCGGGGAATATAAACCTCTCGCCCGCTATCAATGACGCACTGGCAGCCACATTCCAGTACAGGAATTACTCTTTACAGCTTTCTGTATACCGGCAAACGAATCCTGTATACGACGTCACCGAGTATAACGAAGCTACCGGTACCCTGCATATGACTGAGCGCAACCTGGCTGTAGAGAATGGCATCCGGCTGGATCTTACCATTCCCTGGACATACAGGAAATGGACCTCTACCAACATCATCAGCGGCATAATGGCCCGTACGGAAGATCCCGCCGCTGTTGCAATTCATAGCCGGCCATATATGTATTTCTACACCAGCAACCAGGTAAGCCTGCCGCATAATTATACACTTACACTCAACGGATGGTGTATTACCAAAAGAAATGAAGGCATCTATGCGCACAATGGTATATGGGCCGCTGACATTGCCCTGTCGCACACTTTTTTCAGGAAACTATCCTGCACTGTGAGTTTTAATGATATTTTCCGGTCTCAGACATCCCGGGAGCGCTTTACGATAAACGGCATCGGTTCAGACGGCAGATATTACGATGATCAGCGCTCTTTGTCTGTTACGCTTAAATATGCACTAGGTAATGTACACGATGCCAAATACCGTAATAAAGATGTGAATGACCAGGCCGGCCGGATAAAATAAATTTATGCCGGTAAAACATCCATAAAATAAAAGCCCCATGAATTTTCTGCCGTGCTGTAATGTTTGTGCACGGTTTCTCCTTTAATAACTTTTACCGGTGCTGAGAAATATGGTGCGTTGTATACAAACGAATGATATTCGCCGTTTTCTCCGCATGGGTCTACATTTGCAGGTAAGTCGACCATCAGCGATTCATCTATTTTCCTGCCCAGGAATTCCGGCCCTAGTTTGCTGCCGTCTACACATACGATCATTGCTTCTATTCCTGCTGCAACTACTTCTGTTACCAGCTCTGCGGTATTACGCTTCCAGAGCGGGAATACAGTTTGCATATCCAGCTGTGCCAGTTGCTGCTCGCGGTACGCTTTTAAATCTTCCAGAAAAATATCTCCATATGCCGCTGCGATGACGCCTTTTTCCTTCAACAGTTGCAACGATTCTTTCATTGCATTTTTATAAAGATTGTCATCTGGTGATGGTGGCAGTTTTACTTTCATAAGCTGCAATCCAGCCCTGTCGGCCTGCATATCCAGCAATTCTTCGCGTATGCCATGCATAAAAATACGATCCTGCTCTGCATTGATCGTAGTGAGCAAGTGCGAAACAGTATAAGCGGGTTGCTGTGAAAGATAGTATAAAGAAAGTGCAGCGTCCTTACCGGAGCTCCAGTTAAGTACTGTATTAATAGCCATAAAAAAAGAAAAATTACCGGCCGTTAAGCATTTTACTGCCGGTCATGCCTGGTGGCATCAGCGAACTTACGATCACCACATTGCGGGTGCAGAATTTGGTACTGTATTTTCCTGCTGAGGAGCTGAAGCCAAAGTAACCTTTATAGTTCATCGGGTATTTTCCCTGCAGCAATGGTTCCGGCTTATTATCCAGGAACACGGCAATGTTTCCTTTGTCGTACTGCAACCGAACCTGGTGCCAGGCCGTATCGGTAAGCTGATGCTGACCACCCGCCTCGTCCAGTACAGAAGAACTGCCGTTCTCATTATACATTTTTTCTTTACCGCTGCAGCCGCGCAGAGAAACCACCGGATTTTTACCGTCTTTGTTATTATCAAAAATATCGAATGCCAGTACCAGTCCTTCCGGGTTTGCCGGTATACCCAACCCCGCAGCCGGCATATTATGATCCGTCTTGGTGAGAAACCAGAATGCCATACCATCGCCAACAGTATCTGAGAATGAAAAAAACTGCATCTCAAACATAGCCGTAAACTTTGACTCCGGCGTCACAGCAAATGGCAGCTTGGTCATCACATAGCCGGTACGCAGCGGAAACGGGTTGTTCAGTACAAAGAAATCGCCATTGTTGTATGCATAGCTTTCCCCGGAAACCACCCAGTCTTTGGTGTTATTGGGCGTACCTGCCAGCGTAAGTATAAAGGACGACTGTGACAAAGCAGACCGTACCATGCCGACACACAGATATAAAGCCAGGAAAAATGATCGTACCGGTATTCTGTTCATAGCTACGAATTTAAGCAATACACTTGTGTACCACAAACTGCACAGCCGTTTTGCCATATCCCCGGGGCAATAATTATTTAACACCGGCAAGGCCAGGGAAATATTTATTTCGCAAAAAAATCAATCCTGTGGTATTAGAGAAATTTGCCCATCTGGGGACAGGCATTAAATTGTTACGTACCGAACGCGGCCTATCTGCCGGAACGCTTGCCTTAAAAGCAGGCATGGAAGAGCAGGTATTACTCAACGTCGAAAATTTCCGGACCATCCCGGATATATTACAGCTGAACAGAATTGCTGTGGCACTGGACGTGCCTTTAACTGAAGTTATCGGCAATATTTCAGATCTGCTGCAGGACCAGCCCTATATATTGCTGAAAAAAGACGACCACGAGCATCTTGAACGTGAAGATTCTGCAGGTATAGATTACAGGGTTATTATGACGCGATACATACCCGGAAGTGTTTTTTCGCCAACGGTGGTAACCATCCGGCCTGGCGTAAAGCGCCCGCATATTGCCACAAACGCTGTTGAATTTGTATATGTCATCTCCGGTAGTATCATTACCGGTATAGGCCAGCATAATGTAGAGCTAACGGAAGGCGATGTATTATTTTATGACGCCCGGCAGCCTCATTCCCTGGAAAATCCGTATAACGGCAATTGTGTGCTGCTGAGCATTTACCTGATGCACGAATAGTAACGGAACTCATTAAGATAGCGGCTTTACGCCGGCAGACTAACCATATATAGCAAAAAACGGAGCAGCCAGTAAGCTACTCCGCCATCATTACAAAACCAACCGTTTTTTGCGTTTCAATATTACCGGGGTGTCGGTTTCGACCGCAATAATTTAAATATCTTATTTGATCACTTCGATTTTTGCCATTTTTACTACTTCATTACCATTCACCAGGTGATAAACGTAGATGCCTGCTGCCAGTCCGGTGAGGCTGATGCTTGTTTCTGTTGAAGCCTCAGTTACAGCTACGCGCATACCGCTCAGGTTAAATATCTCTGCAGATACCGGAACAGTAGATTTGATGTGCAGCACGTCTTTTGCAGGATTCGGGAACACTACCGCATCTACTACTGCTTCCTTACGCACAGTGGCAGTGATCACTTTTGAATATTGGAAGGTACCGTCATTGTCAATTTGCTTCAGGCGGTAGTAATTGGTTCCGTTTACTGTAGCAGCGTCGGTAAAGTTGTAATCGTTGTTGCCTGTTCCGATAGTGTTCAGGCTACCAACTGTTTCAAAGTTCTTGCCATCAGTGGAACGTTCGATGTCGAAGCTGGCAGTATTTTTCTCGTCAGCAGTTTTCCAGTCCAGCAGTATATCGTTGCCGGCAGTGCGGGCATCAAAAGAAACCCAGGTGAGGGCCAGTGTGCCCACAGTGTTGATTGTTCTTGAAAAAGTTTTACCGCTTAGGCTGAAAACGATCATACGGTCGCCGCTGTTATTGTTGGAACGGCTATACATCACATTATCAAATGCTGCAGCCCAGCTGTCTGCGTCTGTTTTACCGGAAAAGGTTATCACACCGGTACCCGTGTTATAGCTTGCCGTTACGCCTGCGGGTGCATCCATGATGAGTGTATCGCCGGCAACGAAGCCACTGATGCTCACACTACCAGTAGAGCCATTAATCTGGCCGTTACCGTTTACAGCAATGCTGTTGTCAACTACCAGGCGGCTGCCGTGATAAGCATTAGCCGTAGCAGTACCAGTAATGGAACTGACACCTGCAGCAAAACTATTTGCGAAGGCTGCGAAGAACAGGGCGGAGGTGAGGATAACTTTTTTCATGTTGGCTGGTTGTTGTAATGGTTGTGTTTGATCGTTTTGTAACACAAAGATGTATCGCCGGCAGCTGATAGCTGGTTAACCAATTGTAAATAAGCCACTTGCAAAATGCCACTTAACAAATGATTTACATCCCGGCAAGAAAAAGAAGCAACAGAAAAGAAAATACGGGTACGGTGGTAAACGCTCAAACCCTTTAGACGTAAGGTTTCTTAAGGCAACGGCATTTCTCCCGGATCTGCAAAAATGAACGGAAGGGATTTTGTTATCAGAATTGTTAATGACACGAAGCTCAGGGCCTTCAAAAGCTGGCTATTCATTAATCCAAAAGGAAAAATGCAGTTTTCGGCATTACAGATACAGCTTTTGTCACTGCAATCTGCAATATTGAGTGCGGTACCGTCACGCACAAAATACTGCGGCGATAAAAACGCCGGCAGGAAACCCGCAGCCTTTTTATCAAAGGCATAAAAATTGCTTCATATTGCTGTATTCATTTTCATAGTAACTTTCAACTCCTTTTTAAAAAGACATAAAAGATGAGCAGCATCCACCTCCCGGATACAGATGTGATATTGATAGGCGCAGGTATTATGAGCGCCACCCTCGGCACTATGCTTAAAGAACTGCAGCCCGGCCTCAAAATCGAGATTTACGAACGTCTGAATGCTGTAGCCGGCGAAAGCTCCGATGCATGGAATAATGCAGGCACCGGGCACTCTGCTTTCTGCGAGCTGAATTACACGCCGGAAAAAGAAGATGGCAGCATAGATATATCAAAAGCAGAAAAAATTGCCAGCCAGTTTGAAGCGTCCAAACAGTTCTGGTCTTACCTGATAGAGCACAATAAAATAAAAACACCGCAGACCTTCATCCACAGTATACCGCATATGAGTTTTGTATGGGGCGATGAAAATGTGGAGTACCTGCGCAAGCGCCATGCTGCCTTACATAATACCGCACTGTTTCATGGTATGCAGTTCTCTGATGATCCTAAAGTGCTGGCAGAATGGATCCCGCTGGTAATGGAAGGACGTGATCCGCAGCAGAAAGTAGCAGCCACCCGCATGGAACTGGGCACTGATGTAAATTTCGGCGACCTTACCCGCAGCCTGTTTGAGCATCTTGAAACCTTCGGCGATGTTAATCTGAACCTCAGCCACGAAGTGCGTGACCTGTGGCAGGATGATGAGGGCTACTGGCATGTAACGGTAAAGGATAGTGCAGCTGTAGGTCATATAAAGAAAAAAATCCGTGCAAAATTTGTATTCATAGGTGCCGGTGGCGGAGCATTGCCTTTGCTGGAGAAAACAGATATTCCTGAGGCAAAAGGTTTTGGTGGTTTCCCCGTAAGCGGCCAGTGGCTGGTGTGCAACAATCCGCGTGTCGTGGAGCGGCATCATGCCAAAGTATATGGCAAGGCAGGTGTAGGAACGCCACCTATGTCTGTTCCGCACCTGGATACGCGCATCATCGACGGAAAACAGGCTTTGCTGTTTGGTCCGTTTGCCGGCTTTTCTACCCGTTTCCTCAAAAACGGCTCCCTGCTTGATCTCCCATTGTCTATACAGATCGGCAACATACGCCCCATGCTGGCGGCCGGTTTCCATAATATACCACTTACCCGCTACCTGATACAGCAGTTGCGTCTTTCACCCGAAGAACGTGTAGATGCGCTGCGCGAGTACCTCCCCGAAGCACATGACGAAGACTGGGAACTGAAAATAGCCGGTCAGCGCGTACAGGTGATCAAAAAAGATGAGGAAGAAGGCGGCGTATTGGAGTTCGGCACGGAGATCGTAAATGCAGCCGACGGCTCTATAGCTGCACTGCTGGGCGCTTCTCCGGGCGCTTCTACTGCTGTTCCTATTATGCTGGACCTGCTGACACGCTGCTTTAAAGACAAGGTAACATCACCGGAATGGCAGGCAAAACTGAAAGAGATGATCCCGACTTATGGCAAGCAGCTGGCAGATGATCATGAGCTCTGTGAAAAAATACGTGCACGTACAAGCCGTGTGCTTGGCTTAGAAACAACTACTACTATTGTAGGATAAACATTATAAATAACTATGGGCCTTTTCGATTTTTTAAAAAGCAGGGAGCAGGAAATACCACAAAAAGATGATACCGGCATAACCGCAGATCCGGACGTACAAAGGTTTGAGGAGGAATTCCTGGCTACAATACCCCGGTACTACTCAAAGCCCGGCATTCCCGTAGACCTGCGCATGCGGAACAGCGAAACTGATGAAATAATGTCTTTTGCAGCGGCCTTTCCGGAACAATACGACACGTGGAAAACCGTACGGTCGCTGGCAGACAGAAGAGGCATCCTGTATTCGATATATGACAACTTTCTGGGAAAACAGCTGGAGCTCTGGCAGGTAATAGAACGTTATAACGACGACAGGTATGCACTAAAAGCACTTGAAATGTCGGAACAGGCAAAGGAAAAAGATGTTGCAGCTGCCAATTACTGGAATGCCCTCGCGAGAACGCATTTTATCCTTTCAAATAATGATATAGCACTTAAATGCTGTGAAAAAGCAAATGAACTGGAACCGGAGAACATCCGCACCACCAGGGTACAAGCGGATATACTGCACACCTCCGGCCGCCATACAGAAGCACATGAGCTGTATAACAGGATACTGGCTGTACGGCTGCCCACTGATAAAGAAATGAGCATGCACCTGTACAATCTGCTCGGGTTTGATGGCGATCTTGTCAATTCACCGGTCTATGCCGTTGCCTGGCTAAGGGAAGACAAAGAAGTCACAACAGAGCACTGGGAATGGGCAAACGAAGAATTTTACTACAGCCCTTATTTCAGAAGCCAGTATGCCTTTTTCCTGATTGAGAAAAAAGAGCACCTCAAAGGCTTTGCCAAACTGAAAGCCCTGAGCGACGAAATGCCATGGTACTATGACGCTGTAGTAAATACATATAATCTTATAGATCAGCTGCAGCTTACCGGCCAGATGCAAAAAGAAAAGGAAAGGCTGGGAAAAATCATACAGGAAAAGGGCTGGTGATAATCATTTTTGCCGCCAGCACAAAAGAAATAACAGGATTCACTCCCTGGAAAATAAGATAGGGCTTGTTATCCTTTGGCACTGCTTTTTCTGGCAAAGAATGGACCGGGTGTGCTAAAAAATCATATAAGACATTGATTATAAAAAAATTAAACCAAAAACAATTACTAATCCTTTTACCCGTTAACCTTTTAACCAATTAACCAGTCGTCTATCTATTAAAAATACATCAGGAAAAATGCGCTTTGAAAGGAAAAATAATTTACTTTTGCGCTCCAATTCCTAGATTGCTCTTATTATAAGGTTGCATTTGGGAGAGTCTTCAAAAACTCGTTAAAACCAAAAAAGAAGAACATGGCTAAAGAAATCACTGGCTTTGTGAAGCTGCAAGTTAAAGGCGGCCAAGCCAATCCGGCGCCCCCAATCGGTCCCGCACTCGGTTCCAAGGGCGTAAACATTATGGAGTTCTGTAAGCAATTCAATGCTCGTACACAGGACAAAATGGGTAAAGTACTGCCCGTAGTAATCACAGTTTTCGCTGATAAGTCTTTCGACTTCGTTATCAAAACACCTCCTGCTGCTGTACAGCTGATGGATGCTTCTAAAGTATCTAAGGGTTCTAAAGAGCCTAACCGTAACAAAGTAGGTAAGGTAACCTGGGCTCAGGTTGAAGAGATCGCCAAAGACAAAATGCCCGATCTGAACTGCTTTACCGTTGAAAGCGCAATGCGCATGGTAGCCGGTACTGCACGCAGCATGGGTCTCACTGTTGAAGGCACAGCTCCCTGGGCTGAATAATTTATTGGTTCACCTTATTAATTTTTTGTAGCGATGGCAATCACTAAAAAAAGAAAAGCTGTAGAAGCTAAACTTGATAAAAATAAAGTATACACACTGGCTGAAGCTGCTGCACTGGTAAAAGATATCAACTGCACCAAGTTTGACAGCTCAGTAGACGTTCACATCCGTCTGGGTGTGGATCCTAAAAAAGCAGACCAGGCTATCCGTGGTACTGTATCTCTTCCGCACGGTACCGGTAAAACTAAACGTGTACTGGTTCTGTGTACTCCCGACAAAGAAGCCGAAGCGAAAGCTGCAGGTGCTGATTTCGTAGGTCTGGATGAATTCGTTGCCAAAATCGAAGGCGGCTGGACAGATGTAGACGTAATCGTTGCTACACCTTCTGTAATGCCTAAAATCGGTAAACTTGGTAAAATCCTCGGCCCGCGTAACCTCATGCCGAACCCTAAAACAGGTACCGTTACCAATGATGTAGCTGCTGCTGTAACAGAGGTAAAAGGTGGTAAAATTGCCTTTAAGATTGACAAAGCCGGTATCATTCACGCTTCCATCGGCCGCATCTCTTTCGAACCTAAAAAGATTGCAGAAAACGCTCAGGAGCTGATCAATACGCTGATCCGCATGAAGCCTGCCACTGCCAAAGGTACTTACCTGAAAGGCATCAGCATGGCTGCTACCATGAGTCCTGGTCTGGTAATCGATACGAAAACTGTAGCCTAATTGTGAACGTGAAACCGCGGTTTTCTTAATCCTTTTAAAAAACAAGCAATGACACCAGCTCAAAAATCAGAAGCAATAGAAATACTGAAAGAAAAGTTTTCTCAGTATGACAACTTTTATATCACAAATACCGAATCACTTACGGTAGAACAAGTGAGCCAACTGCGCCGCTCCTGCTTCGAAAAGAATGTGGAGATGAAAGTGGCTAAAAATACACTTATCAAAAAAGCACTCGAAGCACTCAATGCTGAGAAATACGCAGGTATCTACGATGCCCTGCACGGCGTTACTGCCCTTATGTTCTCTGAGTCTCCGAAAGAGCCGGCTGTAATCATCAGCTCTTTCCGTACAGCTTCAAAAGGCGAAAAACCAGTTCTGAAAGCTGCTTTCATCGGTGAAGATATCTTCATGGGCGATAACCAGCTGGACAACCTGAAAAACATCAAAACGAAAAACGAGCTTATCGGCGAAGTTATCGGATTGCTGCAATCGCCTGCTAAACGCGTTCTGGCTGCGCTTCTGCACCACCACGAACAAAAAGCAGAAGGTACAACTGCTGCTGAAACTCCTGCTACAGATGCACCAGCTGCTGACGCTGCTGAAACACCTGCTGCTGAGTAATTTTGATTACGCAATTGCGTAATTGCTCAATATCTCAATTAATAACTGCCTAATCGCACCGTTGAGCTATTGAGCCATTAAAAACGGCTTCCAAGTCAATATATACAACAAACAATTTTAAAAAAACAAAAAAACTATAATAAAATGGCAGACATTAAAGCTCTTGCAGAACAACTGGTTAGCCTTACTGTAAAAGACGTACAGGAACTGGCTGATGTACTGAAATCAGAATACGGCATCGAACCGGCTGCTGCTGCAGTTGTAGTTTCTGGCCCTGCTGCTGGTCCTGCAGTAGAAGAAAAAACTTCTTTCAACGTTATCCTGAAAAGCGGTGGTGCTTCTAAACTGAACGTTGTTAAGATCGTTAAAGAACTTACAGGTCTCGGTCTGAAAGAAGCTAAGGAACTGGTAGACGGTGCTCCTAAAGCTGTAAAAGAAGGCGTAAGCAAAGCTGAAGCTGAAGATCTGAAAGCTAAGCTGACTGAAGCTGGTGCTGAAGTTGAAATCGCTTAATTTTCAAAATCATATACAAAAAAAGATGTCCGGCTTGCCGGACATCTTTTTTTTATTTTATATATCTATAATTTTTCTTCGTTAGGAATTGTTGTATATAATTTGTTACTTTTACCGGGCAAAAACGCAAATCTGCAGAGAAGAGGCCCAGGCAGTGCAAATTTGCAAAAATGACCAGGATCATCTTTTCTGATGAGCATAGTTATAGCTTAACCGGCACCTGTATTTTACTTTCACTAAAAAAGAAACCAAAATGACCAAATTGCTCTTCTCCCGGTATCAGGAAAATAACCTTCAGGTTCTGGCGGAACAGTTAAGCAGCGATTATTATGATCAGCTGGTCGATTCCTGCGAGAAAATCTGCAATATGGCCAGCAAGCTTACCCTTAACAATTTCCCTCCTTCCGTCTCTCTTTTTGCAAGCCTTTATGCGCGCATTCTTGAAGAAATACGCCAGGAAATACGCATCTGCCGTGCTGTAATTACCCCTTGTATCTCTGAGCTTTACGAACAACCTGCAGACTGTTGTACAAACATTGCCGAAAGACACCAGGTAAAAGGTATTAAAGCCGCCCATGCCAAGCTCATGGAAATCATTTCCCGGATAGACCTGATTATGCCGCCGCTCAGGGAATCAGAATATCATGTCCACCATGAGTGTAAAATACTTCAGAATGAGCTTATTGTGCTCAATCATACACTTACAGAGCTGTTTTGCGTGGAAGAAGCGGTGATCATGCCCAAGATAAAAATGCTCAAAAGGCAGCGGCATCTGCTCAATTAAAACGCCATTGTCATAGTGAACGCATCCCGACAACCATCGGGAGAACCTTAATATTAAGGGCTCCGTCGATTACGCTCAGGATGACAGAGTTCAGAAATGAACATTATTCCGGAATATCTTTATGGATATTGCCAGCAGAATTACTCCGAAAAATTTACGTACCATCGCAATTCCGGACGGCCCCAGCAGCCGTTCAATAGCATTTATAGACCTCAGGCAGAAAAATACGATCACAAGATTGATTAATATCCCGATCAGAATTGTGTACTGGTTATAAGCAGCTTTCAGCGACATAATGGTAGTAAGCGTACCGGACCCGGCTATCAGCGGAAAGGCAATAGGTACTACATTTCCCGACTTATTATCGTGCTCGCCTTTAAAAAATTCCAGCCCAAGTACCATTTCCAGCCCAAGAAGAAAAATAACAATAGACCCTGCAATGGCAAAAGAATGCACGTCTACTCCCATTATATTCAGCAGCTGATCGCCCACAAAGAAGAAAATGATCATCAGCGCACCGGATACCAGGGTAGCCTGTGTAGAGTCTATACGTCCCATTTTGGACTTAAGCCCGATAAGTACCGGTATAGAACCCAGCATATCAATAACGGCAAATAAAGTGAACGTTACTGTAAGAATCTGCGAGAATGTAATATTATGCAAAGCATCCATGGGTACTCAAATTTACAATAGTTTGCCCGATCCCATCTTTTCTTGCCCGCTTAATGTTAAATTTACGCGCAAATTTTATCTACATGTCTATTTCAGGCTATAATCATACCGCTGCGGAACGTTTTATGCGTTATGTTCAGATCGACACGCAAAGCGACCCGGCATCTCCCACACAGCCATCCACCGAAAAACAGAAAGACCTGAGCCATATACTCGTAACGGAACTGAAGGCAATTGGCGTCACCGATGCCGAACTGGACGAACATGGCTATGTATATGCTACAATACCGGCCACCACAGATAAAGCAAACACTCCTGTACTGTGTTTTTGCTCACATGTGGATACAGCGCCCGATTGCAGCGGCGCAGGTGTAAAACCTGTACTGCACCCGAAATGGGACGGCCGTGAAATCGTGCTGCCGGATGACCCTGCAATCGTGATCAATACACATGAGCATCCTTACCTGAAACAACGTATCGGCGACGATATCATCACCGCCTCCGGTACCACTTTGCTGGGAGCGGACGACAAAGCAGGCGTTGCTATTATCATGGATCTTGCAGCTTATCTCATACAGCACCCGGAGATAAAACACGGCAAAATACGCATCCTGTTTACACCAGATGAAGAAGTAGGACGTGGTGTAAATAAGGTAGATATGAAAAAACTCGGCGCAGACTTCGGTTATACGCTGGACGGCGGCGAACGCGGACATCTTGAAGGCGAGAACTTCAGTGCAGACGCGGTAACCGTTACCTTCCACGGAGTAAGCGCGCACCCCGGTTATGCCAAAGGCAAGCTGGTAAATGCCATCAAGGCGGCAGCGGCATTTGTAGGCATGCTGCCCAATGACTCCTGGAGCCCGGAAACAACTGCCGGCAAGGAAGGCTTCGTACATCCGGTACATATGGAAGGTATGCTCGAAAAAGCGACCGTATCTTTCATCATCCGCGACTTTGAAACCCCGCAGCTGGCACGGCACGAAGAACGCCTGCGCGAGCTCGTTAATAAAGCCGCACTCCTCTATCCCGGTGTGCAGACGGAGTTTGTAATAAAAGAGCAATACCGCAATATGAAAGAAGTGCTGGACCATCACCCCCAGGTAATGGACTATGCAGCTGAGGCATATAAACGCAGCGGCATACAAGCGGAACGCATCAGCATACGCGGCGGTACTGATGGCGCAAGACTTTCCTTTATAGGTATGCCTTGTCCCAACCTGTTTACAGGAGAAATGGGCATCCACTCCAAGCAGGAATATGTAAGCGTGCAGGATATGGAAAAAGCAGTAGAAATATGTGTGCACCTGGCACAAATATGGGAAGAGCAGGCGCAATAGTGACGTGGTGTATAACGAGATGTGAACAGTGAAACATCAGGAATAAAATATCACCCTGAGCGCAGCCGAAGGGAAAAACATCAGATGAATATATTTCACATACTTATTGCTTTTTATCATTTACAAAGAATACCAGACAACATCTTTAAAGCACAATTAATAAAAAAATGAATCCGCAGATAAAAACCATATTGCTGACAGTCCTTACGCTTTCCTGCTTTGCGATTGCACTCGTAGAATTAAGCGGAGTAAGCAGCACTGCACTCTTTAACAAATACCATATAGGCAACGGAGGCCCGGGAGTGCCGCCACCACCGCCTTTTCCTCCGACGGAAGCAGACAAAAAGGTTAAAGAAGCAATGGCAATGCCCAAAACAACCATCGCATTTGACAGTACACAGCACAGTTTCGGTACTATTAAAGAAGGCGATGTGGTTAAGTACAGTTATCGCTTCCGCAACACAGGCCAATATCCACTGCTGATTGCCAAAACAGATGTATCCTGCGGCTGCACTACTCCATCCTACCCTAAAGAGCCCATCCCACCTGGTGGCGACGGTGTTATAGAAGTGCAGTTTAACAGCGCACACAAGGAAGGCCATCAGCAGAAAAATGTAATGGTACACTCCAATGCACAGAATGAATCTATTTCTATTGGTTTTGACGCAGATGTAGTAAAAAAATGAGTACCGCAACGATCTCTTTCCCGGAAAAAATAAAACAGTACCTGTCGCTGATACGCTTCAGTCATACTGTATTTGCATTGCCATTTGCCCTTATCGGGTTTACGCTGGCGGTTGTATATTTTCACCAGCCTTTCAAATGGGACTTGTTCATAAAAATGTTGCTGTGCATGGTATTTGCGCGCAGCGCCGCTATGGCCTTTAACCGTTGGCTGGACAGGCGTTTTGACGCACTGAACCCACGTACTGCAAAACGTGAGATACCTGCAGGAACCATCAAACCACAGCACGCCCTGTTGTTTACAGTTGTAAACTGTGTGCTGTTTATTGCAACTACATGGTTTATCAATCCATCCTGCTTTTACCTTTCATTTGTAGCACTTTTTGTGGTGTTGTTTTACAGTTATACCAAACGTATCACAGCACTTTGCCATCTTGTTCTGGGAGTAGGGTTATCGCTTGCACCGATCGGAGCTTTTCTTGCTGTAACCAATTTCTTTGACCTGCTGCCGGTATTATTTTCACTTACCGTTTTTACCTGGACAGCCGGCTTTGATATTATCTACGCACTCCAGGACGAAGACTTTGACCGCAGCCTGAAACTCCACTCCATACCGGCCGCACTCGGCACCCGGAAAGCATTGTGGGTATCCAACATCCTGCACCTGTTTTCGGCGCTATTTGTAATAAGTGCCGGCATATATGGCCAGCTGGGCTGGATATACTGGGTTGGTGCAGCTATTTACATCAGCCTGCTCATATACCAGCACATGATCGTAAAACCAAACGACCAGAGCCGTGTAAATATGGCATTCGGAAACACGAACGGCATTGCCAGTATTGTATTTGCGGCATTTACCATCCTTTCTTTACTCTTACAATAGCACAAATGAATATAGCACTTATCGGCTACGGCAAAATGGGCAAAGCCATAGAACGTGTAGCACAGGAACGCGGCCATGAGATCGTACTGAAAATTTCTACCGCCAATAAACATGAGCTTACAAAGGAAAATATTCAGAAAGCGGATATTGTTATTGAGTTTACCGGCCCCGAATCTGCAAAGGAAAATGTAGAGCTGTGCCTGAAAGCCGGTGTACCCGTAATAAGCGGCAGCACCGGGTGGAATGAGCATCTCTCGCATGCCGAATACCTGGCGGTGGAACATAAAACAGCGTTCCTCCATGCTTCCAACTTCAGTGTAGGTGTAAACATATTTTTTGAAATAAATAAGCTGCTCGCAAAACTGATGAACACACAGGAAACATATGATGTTTCCGTAACGGAAATTCATCATACGGAGAAAAAAGATTCACCGAGCGGTACGGCTATCACCATTGCAGAGCAAATAACGGATACGCTGAAACGTAAAAATCATTGGGCAAAAGAGACAGCACAGCAACCAGACGATTTAGCGATCATTTCCTTCCGCGAGGAAAATGTACCCGGCACCCATACAGTAAAATATACTTCAGCTATCGACGATATTGAGATCACACATATAGCGCACAACCGTGAAGGGTTTGCCACAGGAGCCGTACTGGCAGCAGAGTTCGTTGGTAAAAAGAAGGAAGGTATTTACACAATGAAAGATGTGCTGAGTATATAATTATTCGCTTCTACTATACCTTTCTGTAGCACAATTCATAAAAAAGAACCACAGAAATGTGGTTCTTTTTTATTGCAATTTGAAATTGAATCCTATTGTAATAGCTATGGGTGAAGGATCGTTATTGAATTTGATATTGGGATCATTTTTCAACCGGTCGTAATCATCCTGGAAACTACTGTTTCTGAAAGGAACTAAAATACCTGCGCTGAACCTCGCATTTCTTTTCCGGCCTAATAAAATATCAATGCCACCACCAGCCGTAGGGCCATAATAGGTACGATTATACCTTTCTTCATTACGCACTACAATAACACCATTGTAGCCATACATTGCGGTAGCAAATGGCTGTACCCTGTGTTGGTGCAGCAGATTGGCCTTAACGCCCACGTTGTAGCCTAACGCATTTAAATTATACCCGCCACCTGCAAATATCCCCAGGTAATCTACCGGCCGTACTTCAACCCTGGCTCCAATTCCGCCATAGTCAAGTCCCAGGCCGAAGCCTACGGAAATCTCTACCTGCTTTTTCTTTTTTACAGTGTTTGCAGATCTTTTTGCGGGTTGCTGTTGTGCGGTCACATGCTGTGAAGTTGCCAGGAAGATTGCCGCAAGCAGGATAAAGGTGTAAATGCGATGCATCTGATAGTGTTTGAAGCAAATAATATAAAAATTTAACGAACGAATATACGTTGTACGACTATAATATGCATTCGCAATATAAAAATTTACCGCTGTGTTACATTTTTAAATAATCAGAAAACACATAATTATATAAAGACTTTTCCTTTAAATTGATCACACAATTCGCATACTATGAAAAATCAGCATATAATAGGCACATTGATTATCGGGCTTTCGATAGTTATCACCGGAGCTTTGCTCGGAAGGGCCTTCAAACAGCGTAATGTAAACCAGGACACCATTTCTGTGGCAGGCCTCGGGAAGAAGGATTTTACATCGGATGAAATGCTGTTTTCGGGATACTATACTGCCAAAGCAATGGAGGCCAAAGAGGCCTATGCCATCATTATTGCAGACAAAGAGAAGGTAAAAAACTTCTTTATGTCAAAAGGTTTTAAGCCAAACGAAGTAGTCTTCAGCGGTGTGGATTTTGAAAAAACCTATAAAACAGTGGAAATACAATCACAGGACTTCAGCAAAGCAAGCATCAGTAATACAAAAACAGAACAGACATTCGATGGTTATATTGCCAAGCAGAGCGTTACCATCAGCTGTAAGAAAAATCCCGAACTGATGAAGCGCATAGAAGATGTTGCAGACCAGACTTCAGAACTGATCAACTCAGGGATAGAATTTAACCCCAACCAGATACAATATACTTATTCCGACTTGCCGGGCCTGAAACATGACCTGATTGAAAAAGCCACGCAGGACGCCAAAGAGCGGGCACAGAAGACTGTAAAAACTGCCGGCGGCAACCTGGGCAAGCTCAAAATGGCCAGCCTGGGTGTTTTCCAGATCACAGGCCAGGGTTCTGTTTCAGAAGATACTTACAGTGGCAATAATGATATTTACAGCAAAGAAAAATCGGCCCGTATTGTAGTGAGACTGGAATACCAGCTTGATTAAAAAAACGCTGTCAGGGTTTTGAACCCTGACAGCGTTGTACAACAATTATTATTCCAAACCTCAACCCTTCTTTACGGCTTCAGGTACAGATCAAAATAGTCGGATATCTTCTGCATCAGGTGTACCCTGTCCTTACCCCTTACATTGTGCTCATAACCCGGATAAACGAAATAATCCATCTGCACACCATTGTCTACGCAGTTCTTTATAAAGTCTATGCTGTGCTGCCATACCACCACAGGATCCTGTGTGCCATGAATGAGCATCAGGTGACCTTTCAGGTTTTTAGCTTTTGAAAGCAGGTTGGCATCTTCATATCCTTTCGGGTTATCCTGCGGCGTATCCATATAACGTTCTGTATACATTATCTCGTACATCTTCCAGTCGATAACAGGCCCGCCGGCTACCGCACATTTAAAAACATCCGGATAACGCAACATCATAGACGTAGTCATAAAACCACCGAAGCTCCAGCCATGAATGCCCATACGGGAAGCGTCAACATATCTGAGTGACTTGAGATAGTCTACACCTTTCAGCTGATCCTGCAGCTCTACGGTACCCAGCTGGCGGAATGTAGCCTGCTCAAATGTCTTACCGCGATTGGAACTGCCGCGTCCGTCCATTGTAAATACTACATAACCGCGCTGCGCCATATATTCATACCAGAGGTTACCGCTTTCAGGAAAACTATTGTGCAGCAACTGTACATTCGGGCCATTGTAGAGGTAAACGATAACAGGATACTTCTTTGTACTGTCGAAGTTGAGCGGCAAAACCAGTTTGCCATACAGCTGCGTTCCGTCATCAGCTTTCAACGTTATATTTTTAATCACCGGGCGGCTGTAGGCAGCCAGTGGGTCCGGTGCGTCGAACAACACTTTGCTGAAAGAGCCATCCGTACTTCTTACCACGCTTTTCTTAGGCACGCCTGCCGCTGTAAATACATCGAAAACATATTTTCCATCGTCGCTGACAGATACAGTGTGCGTTCCCGCTTCAGCATCCAGGCGCGTGAGTTTTCCGGTCTTCCAGTTTACCGTATAACTATGCTTTTCCAGCGGAGATTCTTTTGATGCTGTAATGATGATCTCATTTTTATCTTTATTGAAACCAACGATTTCATTTACCAGCCACTCCCCTTTTGTAAGCTGGCGCAGCAGCTTACCGGAGGTATTGTAGAGGTACAAATGGTTATAGCCGTCGCGCTCGCTCCAGTAGATAAACTGATCGTTGGTGCCGGGCAGAAAAGTGATCCCATGCTCCGGGTGTACATATTTCGGATCGGTTTCTTCAAACAGCGTTTTTACTTTTTCACCAGTTGTCACATCATACTGGTTCAGCCAGAGATGGTTCTGATCGCGGTTCAGGACGCTGATGAAGATATATTTTTCATCCGGGCTCCAGCTCACGCCAGTGAGATACTGATCTTTGGGCGCACCGGTATTTAATGTTACTGTTTTCTGCGTAGCAGGATTATAAACATTCACCGTTACTTCATGTGATGTTCCGCCGGCCATCGGATATTTGATATTCTCATTATGAGCAGGTGTTACGCTCCAGTCAATAATGGGGTAATCTTTTACCATAGTCTGATCCATGCGGTAGTAGGCCAGCAGGCTGCCCTGCGGAGAAAAGAAGATGCCATGATCTATGCCAAACTCCTCGCGGTGCACCGATTTACCGTTGACAATATTCTTATCTGTATCATGGGTAACAGCCGCCGCAGCACTGCCCGGCACTTTTATATACAGGTTATTATCTTTTGTGTAGGCAATACTACCCTTTACCTTTTCTGTAAAAAGGTTTTCCACATCGTCCGGCAGTTTTGCCCAGCGCATCCACTGTACTTTATCACCGTCGAGCATGCCCATGTACAGTGCATTGCCCAGCTGAAAATATACCTGGTAATCGCTCAGCCAGCTGATCTGCGGCATTGTTTTCAACGTGTCTTTACCAAATATATCGTTGCTGATGCTGTTTACAGTAGCTATTGTATCGATGCTCATACCGGGTAATGCAGTCTTTACCCATGCATTATTTATCACCTGGTACATAGCCGTAGTTCCTGGCTGCCAGGAGGCCTGTTTAATTCCTTTTACGGCAAGTGTCGTTGACATTCCGTTGGTAGCTTCGGCAATGGTAAACAGTTTTTGCTGGGCTGATACGGTGAACGTATTCAGATACAATCCGCCGGCAAGCAACAGTAATATTTTCCTTTTATGCAACATAACTGACAAAATAGGAGGCAAACATAACAGTAAACCCTGAGATTTTTATGCCCCGGATTCCTCCTCCCTCTGTGCAATTCTTATATTTTTACAGGCTGCCGACGACGACACAGCTGCAATATGTATTTTTAAACATTCGTTACCGGAAATCCGTTTAAAGATCATGCGCTTGTCCATACTGCTTTTATTGCTGCTTTCGCTCTCTGCCCGCTCACAGTCGGCCTATGAATATTTTAACGGAGATGCTTTCTGGCAGAAAATGGAGCTGGAAACGGTACAAACACCTCTGCCCGTATTTCAGCGAACGGATACAGTAATAGTGATGGCCACTACACGCAGAATGAACCCCGGTACACTTCGCTATATGGCCGAAGTAAAGGATAAAGGCAACAAACCCCGGTATTTTGTGATTTATACCTCCGGAGGAAAATGGAAAGTACATCCCTTTGCTTCACTGGAAACAGCATTAAATGTGGTACCGGATGTAAACCGCGACTGGGTGGTGTATACGGAAGGCATGGGCAAGATATTTACCAACGATGCCGACCGCGGCATGCAGATGAGCGCACAATACGGCGCCAATGTTTTGCTGCTGGATTATCCCAGTATACGAACCGGCTATAAGTTGTTCGGCTCTATACGCAATTACAAATTTGCACTGCGCAATGCCAATAATGCTTATAAAGATTTTATGCCGGTGCTGGATACAGTGCAGGTGTTGCATAATACCCGAAGGATGGGCCGTGGGCACGTAACGCTTTTCTTTCACAGTATGGGCAATAATGTAATGCGGAAAATTGCGCAGCATGATGATATTAACCGCTATAACAACATGAAATGGGCTGACAATATAATACTGAATGCGCCATGTGTACCACGTAAAAAACATGCAAAATGGGTAGACAGGATTCATTTTGCCAATAATATCTACGTGCATTACAATCCTCATGACGGCACACTGAAATGGGCACGGCTGGCTGGTTTCCGGCAGATAATGGGCGAACACATCAAAAAGCCGGTAAGCACAAATGCCACATACATCAACTTCTGGCCCTTGTGCGGTGAGGGACATAGCAACTTCCTGAGCCTTTACAGCCGTGAAGATGTGAAACCCCAGGCCTTTACACACTACCGGCAGGTTCTGCATGGATACAGCGCCAATCTTAACGACAAAAATCTTTATCAGCCATCTTCCTACAGGCATATTGGCTGGGAGCTCGTGAGTAATGGGCAGGCAGAAAAGAAACATCACGGGAAACATAAGCGGAAACATATGTAAGGCGTTACAAACGCCGATGCGTGAAAACAGTAATTCAGAACCTACTAACCAATCGTACCGGAAGATGGTGCATTTGAGGCAGTGATTCAGTCACGTGGTTGGCAGAACCGGCCACGTGGGCAGACAGTCCGCTCATGTGGGAAGGCCGGCCGCTCACCTGGGAAGATCATGCAGCCACGCAGCCATTTCACCCAGCCACATGGCTGGCTCATTCCGCCATGTGGCCGGCCGGGCCAGCCACGTGACTTATAGCCCCGGCCAGGGGGTTAAAAGCTGCCATTATCAGAAAAAACCTGCTATGCCGCCGCCAGGAATGCTTTTCGCTGCACTTTCCACGTCTTTAAGACAGACATAAAAAAAGCAGGCTGTAACCACAGCCTGCCCGTTTATCGTTGCGTCATAACTTAAAAAGTATTAACCACTGCCTTAAGCTGTGTCATCCTTGTAAGCAGTCCTTCCAGCAGGTCCAGGTGCAACATATTGGCACCGTCTGATTTTGCCTCCGCAGGATTAGGATGCGTTTCAATGAACAAACCATCTGCACCGACTGCAATACCGGCACGCGCAATAGTTTCAATCATAGCAGGATTACCGCCTGTCACTCCGCTCGACTGGTTCGGCTGCTGCAGCGAATGCGTGCAATCCAGCACCACCGGCACATCCATAGAACGCATCGTTGGTATGCCCCTGTAGTCTACGATCAGGTCGTGATAACCGAAGGTGGTACCGCGGTCTGTAAGAATGATGTTGTGGTTATTGCTCTGGCGCAGCTTATCCACAGCAAACTGCATGGCTTCGGGCGAGAGGAATTGTCCTTTTTTTACATTCACCACCTTACCTGTTTCAGCAGCAGCGATCAGGATATCTGTCTGGCGGCAGAGAAAAGCGGGGATCTGTAATACATCTACATATGCAGCAGCCATTGCGGCTTCTTCCGCAGCATGTATATCTGTAACGACGGGTACATGAAATGTATCTCTGACTTTAGCAAGTATCTTCAGTGCATTTTCATCACCTATACCTGTAAAGCTATCCAGGCGGGTGCGGTTTGCCTTGCGGTAAGAACCTTTAAAAACCAAAGGAACACGCAGGCGGTCGCAAATGCTCACTATTTTTTCTGCAATCCGTAATACAATTTCCTCACCTTCCACCACACAGGGGCCGGCCATGAGGAAAAAGTTATGTTCGTCTATGTTTTGTCCTTCAAAAACGGGTTTTAAAAATTGTTGCATGGTGCGAAGTTAAGCCGCAGCAGATTTTAAAACGTTAATTATTCAGGCTGCCAGTTTTCCAGCCATTCTTTAAGCATATTTACTTCTTCATCCGGAAAAGGAAACGCCCAGTTTTCCATAAAATCCCGTGAAGTATTGGAAATTTTCAATTCTGACACACCATCGATAAATGCTTTTACAAACAAGTCCGGGCGCATGGCTACAGTTATCTTAAGACCGTTCCGCAAATCTTTTGCCGGGCGCTTTTGCAGCTCTTCATATTTGGCCGTATCAAAATGTACTTCTACAAGATCTTCGAGAAAATCTATATTGAACGTTTTCCATACAGCTACCTGCAGCAGATGTTCTGAATAGACCAGGCACCAGGCATACATTCCGTTTTCGGTATCATGCAGCACCAGGCGCATGTAATCGGATGAGCGGAAACCGTTTTCAGTTGTATATATGTGCGGTACCGAAAGCAACTCATGCAGTGCAATAGCCATATCGCCAAGTATATCCGTGATATCAAGCGACGTGTACTCCAGTTTTTGCTGCGGTGTTGCAAAAGAGACGTCCATCTCGCCATTATCTAACCTGGGAAACCGAAAGCTAAGCTTATCCTGCTGCCAGCTATACAGCTCTTCAAATGGCAGGATATCCATTAAATTGATCTTATGGGATACTTTGTGTCTCTTCTTTTTCATAAGCTTGTTAAAGCGAAGAATTTTTCTGCTTAAATACTTTTACACAGTTACAACAACATAAACATAATATGTTTATTGTCATTAATCAAATATCAGGCCGTGATTAACAAGCCTTTAAAAAAAGAGGGTGTAAAAGGATAAGACACAACTTACGTGGTGTGATACTCCGGGGATATATGTGTTTTCTATGGTAGCGATAAAAATAATACATTTTTTTACTGATGCATATTCTATCTGTTGTTTTTCCGGTTTTTTTCCGTCATTTACTCAACGGCAGTGTATCCGGATTAATATTCTTAATTAAATTATGAAGGTCCGTCTTGAATTCAGGCATATCATACACAGATAATATCTCGGGCAATAGCTTGCCGGAAATATTATCTGATGTTGCAGGAAGATTTTTTAGCACTCGCTAAGACTGATCGGAATGTTGGTAGCCAGGCCGCCTTCTGCTGTTTCTTTGTATTTATGATTCATATCAAGTGCGGTCTCCCACATGGTGTTTACCACGGCATCCAGCGATACCCGCGCATTATCCGGGTTGCTCTGTAACGCCAGCTGCGAAGCAGTAATAGCTTTGATTGCCCCCATTGTATTGCGCTCTATGCAGGGTACCTGCACCAGCCCCGCCACCGGATCGCAGGTAAGACCAAGATGGTGCTCCATGGCTATTTCAGATGCCATCAGCGCCTGGCGCACGCTGCCGCCCATCACTTCGGTAAGGGCTCCGGCCGCCATCGCAGAAGAAACGCCGATCTCGGCCTGGCAACCACCCATCGCTGCAGAGAGCGTAGCTCCCTTCTTAAAGATGCTGCCGATCTCAGACGCGGCTAGCAGGTACTGTACCACTTTGTCATCGTCAAATCCGTCGCAGAAAGCAACAAAGTACTGTAACACTGCCGGCACTACACCTGCAGCACCGTTGGTAGGAGCTGTTACTACCCTGCTGAAGGAAGCATTTTCTTCATTTACCGCAAGAGCAAAGCAGCTTACCCAGTCAAGGATATATTTAAAATCGTTGCCGCCACTGCGGATAGCTGCAACCCACTCACTGTAGTTATTGTATGTTTTTCCCTGCAACAGTTTTTTATTCAGCGCGGCGGCACGACGCGTTACATGCAGCCCGCCGGGTAACTCGCCGGGGATATGACAACCACGGTAAATGCAGTCGCGCATCACTTCCCATATCTTCAGCACACCAGTTTTAGTAGCTTCTTCGCTGCGCCATGCATTTTCATTTTCCATTACTACTTCGCCTATGCTGAGACCTGTTTTCATGCACCAGTGCAGCAGGTCGGCTGCTTTATCTATCGGAAAGGGCAATTCCACTCCCCCGCTGCCCGAGTTTTCTTCTCCTTCTTTTACTACAAAGCCGCCACCTATGGAATAAAATGTTTCTGCTACCTGCCTTCCGTCTGCAAAACTGCACAGGAAGGTTACTGCGTTGGGATGATACGGCAGGCTTTCATTCATCAGGAATTCCACATCTACGGCAGGGTCAAATGATATTTCTGCTTCACCACCCAGGCGCATTTTACGCTGCTCTGAGATGGAACGCATACGGGGCGTTATCTCATTTACATCAAATGTTACGGGATCTTCTCCGCAAAGACCCAGTATTACAGCTACGTCTGTGCCATGGCCATGGCCTGTTTTTGCGAGTGAACCATATAATAATACCCTTGCTGATGTAACGTCCTGCAGGCTGCCTTGCTGCTGTATGCTCTGCAAAAAACGCAGGGCGGCACGCCAGGGACCAAGTGTATGCGAGCTGCTGGGACCAATGCCTATCTTAAAAATATCAAATACCGATATGGATTCTTTTTTCACTGTGCCGTGGTTCTTTTAAAATAAAAAGGGGGAAACAAATTTCCCCCTAAAGATACTATGAAGCATTCAATCTTCACTATGGCATCAACACATGATCTACTACATGAATTACACCATTGCTCTGGTATACATCGCTTATTGTCACTTTTGCCACATTGCCTTTTGCATCTTTTACCCAGATCATATTTCCCTTCTGCATAACTGACAGTTCTTCACCATTTACCGTCTTAAGCATGGCTTTTCCGCCACCTTCTTTCACCATCGCCATCAGGGCTTTTGAATCCATATTCCCTGCAACCACATGGTAAGTAAGCACGGATGTAAGCTTGTCTTTGTTCTCAGGTTTTAACAAATTGTCAACTGTTCCTTTCGGCAACATGTTGAAAGCGGCATTGGTTGGCGCAAATACGGTGAAGGGGCCGGCGCCCTGTAATGTTTCTACAAGACCGGCTGCTTTTACGGCTGCTACCAGCGTTGTGTGGTCTTTGGAGTTCACTGCATTTTCAATAATATTTTTAGACGGATACATGGCTGCGCCACCTACCATCACTGTTTTTTCTTTACCTGTCCGAGCAAGGCTATCTGTGCTGTTTACTGCCAGGAGTGCTGCTGCCAGTACCGGAATAAGGAGGATGCGTTTCATAATCTCTTTGTTTTAATTTTTTAAAATTTTACGTTTTTCAGAGTTAGATTTTGTGCGCACTCTTTCATATACGGCAGCTTTGCAGTTGCGGTTTTAAAGCAATCCGAAAAAAAATGGTAAAGCCTCTGCAAACGCTTGTCTGCAGAGGCTTTACGGCTAAAAAAAATAATATTCGCTTACTCCATTCTGAAACGGAACGGCATTGCCATCATCGCTTTTCCGTTCATGGAGCGTAGTTTTTTAATGTCCTGGTAAGTTTCGTATTCGGGGCCGAGCTCTTCCTGCAGTGCCTGTTTCATTACAGTAGTGCTGGCATTGGCCCGACTGAATTTCCGCATCAGGCTGGAAAGTTTATCCACCGGTTCGGGATAAGTCACCACCTCGTAATCTCCCAGCTTCGCTTTGGCAGCAGCACTTTTCAGCGCGCGGTCGAGGTTGCCGTAAGCATCTATGAGGTGAATGGCCAGTGCGTCTGTACCGGTCCATACACGGCCCTGTGCAATGCTGTCAACATCTGCTTCGCTGATCTTTCGGCCTGTGGACACACGGTTTTTAAAGATGCCGTAAATGTTGTCTACACTATGTTGCAGGCGCTGTCCTTCATCTGCTGTAAGATCGCGCGACATGGTCGGGAAGTCTGCATAAGGCGCATTTTTCACTTCATCAGAACCGAGTCCCAGTTTATTTTTCATCAGTCCTTCTACACTGAACATCATACTGAATACACCTATACTGCCGGTAATGGTATTGGGCATGGCAAAAATGCTGTCGGCATGTGATGAAATATAATAACCGCCTGAAGCTGCCACATCGCCCATAGATACGATAAGCGGTTTCTTTGCTTTCAGCAGCTCCAGCTCACGCAATATTATTTCAGATGCAAGTGCGCTGCCGCCTGGAGAGTTCACACGCATCACCACTGCTTTAATCTTATCATTTTTGCGGATGCTGCGGATAGTTTCCACCATATCTTCCGATGCTATCTGGTAGTCGCTGTTTTTACTCCCGTCAGTTATTTCACCCTCAGCAAAGAGCACCGCTATTTTATCTCCTTTTCCGGTTTTGGCACTACCACCAGCTTTCAGCTTGTTGGCATATTCATCCAGTGATACATATTTGATCTTGTCATTTTCAGACGCACCTGTTTTAGCCCGGATGCGGTCTTCCACCTGGTCCCAGTAAAGCAGGTTGTCCACCAGTTTATACTTCAGTGCATCTTCCGGGAACTGTACGGCGCCGGTTGCTGCCAGCTGATGTACTGCTGCCGTATCGCTATGGCTGTGGGCGGCGGCGGCCTGCAGAAATTCGCTCCAGATATCGGTCTGCAATGCTGCTAACTGTATGCGGTTAGCATCGCTTATCTTATCTGCACGGAATGGCTCTGTTGCACTTTTGAATTTACCTGCGAAGAATATTTCCGGCTTTATCTCCAGCTTTTCAAGTGCGCCTTTATAAAAAGTGATCTGCGAAGCCAGTCCTTTCAGCTCCAGTGCGCCTACCGGGTTCAGGAATATGCTGTCTGCAACACTGGCTACGTAATAAGCCTTCTGCGGAATGCCCTCGCCGTAAGCATAGATAAACTTATGGCTGCTCTTAAAGCCGTTCAGTGCATTCTTAAGCTGCTGTAAAGTAGCCCAGCCATTTCCCGTATTATCGAGCTTCAGCAGCACTCCTTTTATATGATCGTCTTTGGCGGCCCTGGTAAGTGCACGTGTTGCGTCATAAAGACCTGCATTGTATGGGGCGTCATTACTGAATGAGGCGATGGAATTATCCTCTCCCTGCTCATGCAATGTTTTTCCCAGGTCTATAGTCAATACAGAACCTGGTTCTACGATCGTTTCTTTCTCGCTGGATGCCGAACGGGATACCAGCGCTGCGATACCCGCGATGAACAGGCCCACTATCACCACTCCCGCCACGATCATGGCCAGCAATGAGGCAAAAAACATTTTAAAAAACTGCTTCATCTGTAATTGTATTTATTAACTGTTATTCAAACAAAGTTATCATTCTCATTTATCTTTACGCATCATGATTCATGAAGCATATCTGCTGCTCGGCAGCAACGAGGGCAATCGTGCCGGTATCCTGGATGATGCTGTTAAAAACATTGCCATCACCTGCGGGCCGCTCATAAAAGTATCTTCCGTTTATGAAACTGCCGCCTGGGGACTCGAAGATCAGCCTGCATTCCTGAATATGGTTACCTGCATTCATACCTCATTCACGCCGGACGCCTTACTTGCCGCCATACAGCTTATTGAAGCAAACGCCGGCCGCCAGCGTACCGTAAAATGGGGACAACGTACCCTGGATATCGACATCCTGTTTTACGACGAGCTGGTGATAACGGATCCGCACCTGCAGATTCCACACCCGCACATGCAAAACCGCAGATTTACGATGGAACCGCTTGCTGAGGTTGCACCGGGGAAGATACATCCGGCACTGCACCTTACTGTAAAAGAACTGCTCGATACCTGCCCCGATCCCCTGCCCTGTGTGCGACTGGGCCTGCTTTCAGAAGGAGGTATAACATCACCTGCACAAGGTACTCACTAAAAATCCCGCCAGCTCACCTGTTCCGGGGGATTTAAAACGCACATATTTTTTATCGCAAAGTGCGCTGAGTTGGTGCGAAGTAATGCAGAGGCATTTCTATAATGACTCCTTTGCGATCTCTGCAGTTAACTTATAACACCGCCATGCCGTTGCGCCGTTACGAGGATTTTTTACCGTAAAATGCGCTAAGGTTACACAGAAATAAACGCAGAGACTAACACTTATATAAATATTCCTTTGCGGCCTTTCTCGATTACCTTGCCTCCTTTGCCGTTATCCTTTCCCTGATTAAATATTATCTTGCACCGCTGTACAAATATGCCTTACCGCTACATTGCCATAGAAGGAAACATCGGGTCCGGAAAGACAACATTGGCCACCATGCTGGCAAAACATTACAATGCCCGCCTGATACCGGAAGAATTTGCCGATAATAATTTTCTGCCCAAGTTTTATGCAGAACCCGATCGCTATGCTTTCCCACTGGAGCTTTCTTTTCTTGCCGACAGGTATAAGCAGCTTAAAACACAACTGGTAACACAAGACCTTTTCCAGGAAAAAATCATTTCTGACTATATTTTTATAAAAAGTAAGCTTTTTGCCCGAATCAACCTGAAAAGCGATGAGTATGAGCTGTTTCAAAAGCTTTTTGACATCATAGATCTCCAGCTTCCGGCGCCCGATCTGCTCATTTACCTGCATGCCCCCATTGAAAAATTACAGCAGAACATCGCCAGGCGCGGCCGGAGCTACGAGCAAAGCATTCCGGACCAATACCTGGAGCAGGTGCAGGATGTATATAACAAATTTATAAAGCTGGAACAGGGTAAAACGCTGATCATCGATACTTCAGAGGCGGATTTCATCGCGCACCCCGAACACTTTGGTCAATTGGTGGAATTCCTTGAAAAAGACTACGATTTTAGTACTCATTATCTTTCTTTTAAGTAATAAAAAATTTCTTTTTAAGCCATTCGGGATTAAGAATAAATTTCATATCTTACAATAAGTTAACAACAGATTAAGATAAGAATACATAGTTAATGTACTTTTCTCGCTTGTGTGTTGTAAATTCGCAGTCCTTTTTAAAAATACGCTCGGGGATACTTTATTTTTCTGCGGATGAATTAAATGTTACCACTGGTAAAATTTATTGTGTATGGATGCTGGTATGGCCACTGCTAAATCAAAAATCAATTTAAAGAAAGCGCTTCAGGAACATTTTGGTTTTGAAGGTTTTAAAGGCGAACAGGAAAAGATCATTAAAAGTATACTTTCCGGTCGCGATACATTTGTTATAATGCCTACAGGTGGCGGTAAATCACTTTGCTACCAACTGCCTGCTCTTGTGAGCGATGGCATAGCGATCATCGTTTCGCCCCTCATTGCCCTCATGAAAAACCAGGTAGACCTCGTCCGGGGCTACAGCAGCCGCGATAATGTGGCTCACTTTCTTAATTCCACGCTCAGCAAAGCGCAACAGAAAAAGGTAAAATCCGACATACTGGAAGGCCGCACCAAAATGCTGTACGTTGCACCGGAAACGCTGACCAAACAGGAAAATATATCTTTCTTTTCTGATATCCAGATTTCATTTGTAGCAGTAGACGAAGCTCACTGTATCTCGGAATGGGGGCATGACTTCCGCCCGGAATACCGCAAGCTGCGCGATATGATCGAAGAGATAGATCCGAACCTGCCTATTATTGCGCTTACGGCCACTGCTACACCCAAAGTGCAGGACGATATTGTAAAAAACCTTTCACTCCGCGATCCGGAGGTGTTCATTTCTTCCTTCAACAGGGCTAATCTTTATTACGAGATCGTACCGAAAGGCAAGAAAGAACAGACGCTGAAACATATGGTGAAGTTCATTCACTCTATGAAAGGAAAAAGCGGCATTATCTATACGCTTAACCGCAAGACCACTGAAGAACTGGCCAGCACGCTGCAGGCCAACGGTATCAGCGCAGTTGCCTACCACGCCGGCCTGGATGCCACGACACGCGCCCAGCGCCAGGATATGTTCCTGATGGAAGAAGTGGATGTAATTGTTGCCACGATCGCCTTCGGTATGGGTATAGACAAGCCGGATGTGCGCTTTGTAATGCACTTCAACATACCCAAGTCACTGGAAAACTACTACCAGGAAACAGGTCGTGCCGGCCGCGACGGACTGGAAGGCAAATGCCTGCTGTACTACTCCTATAAAGATGTGCAGAAACTAGAGCACCTGATGCGCGACAAACCGCTGAGCGAACGCGAGATGGGTGCACAGCTGATCTCTGAAACACTGGCTTATGCAGAAAGCGGTGTATGCCGCCGTAAACTGCTGCTGCACTACTTTGGCGAAACATATAAAGACGAGAATTGTCACAACTGCGACAACTGCCTGAATCCGAAAGAAAAACTGGAAGTGCGCGACAGTACAAAAATTGTACTTGATGCGGTGGCAGAACTGGACGAACGCTTTAATATAGATTACACTGTAAATATTATCCTCGGCAAATCCAATCCGCAGATACAGACATTCCGCCACGACAAGCTGAAATCCTTTGGCAGCGGCCTGATCATGGAAATGGATGCCAACTTCTGGCAGTCGCTTATACGCCAGATGATGCTGGAAGGCATGGTGCGCAAGGATATTGAAGAATATGGCCTGCTTAAAATAACGGACAAAGGACGTAAATTCCTGAAGAAGCCCTACTCTATCATGGTAGCGCTAAACCAGAAATTTGACGAATCAGCCATGACAGAAGAAGAAGATGCAGCCGCAGCGGCCGGTCCCGCAGTTGCAGATCCTGTACTGTTCGACATGCTGAAAGACCTGCGCAAGCAGGTTGCCAAAGAAAAGAACCTGCCGCCATTTGTCATCTTCCTCGAAAACTCGCTGGAAGATATGGCCATCAACTACCCTACCACGCTTGAAGAACTGGAAAAGATACAGGGAGTAAGCAAGGGCAAAGCCATTCGCTACGGCCGCAAATTCGTAGACCTGATCGCCAAGTATGTGGAGGAAAATGAAGTAGTGAAGCCGGATGACTTTGTAATGAAAAGCGTGGTGAATAAAAGCGGTATGAAGGTATTCATCATTCAGAATATTGATAAAAAAATACCACTGGAAACCATTGCCAAAAACAAAGGCCTGAACTTACAGGATCTGCTTATGGAAATGGAGACCATTGTAGCCAGCGGCACACGACTGAACCTCGACTACTGCCTGGAGCAGGAGCTGGACGAATACGAACAGGAAGATATCTTCGACTACTTCCGCAGCAGTCATGATGATAACCTGGAATACGCATATGAAGAGTTTAAGGACCGTGATGTAAGCATCGAACAACTGCAGATGATGCGCATTAAGTTCCTGAGCGAGTACGGAAACTGATACACACATAAAATCAATAAAAGTTTGAAGGGTTGCAGAAATTGCAATCCTTCTTTTTTTAAAGCTTAAAAAAATTAATCTCAAGCGCGCCTTTTTATTCAATATAATCTGCAACTTTGCGCGCTGTTAAAAGCTTTTTACATTTTTTTAGACTAATCTAAAAAAATGATTAGACAAATAATTACATTTGCAAAAAAACTACAAATGCGCCTGATTGTACCATTTATTACAGCTAGCTTAATGAGTCTTACAGCTGTTGCCCAGGTCGAAAAAGCAGACCACTCTAATCTTTTATCCAATCAGAACAATGATTCCGGCAAACGGATAAACCTGCATTTCCAGACAACCTATATTTATCAATACAAAGCGCGAATGCATTCGCCTTACAGCGGGCCCAACAGTCTTTCCGGCGAGGAAGAAAGACAAAATTCACTTACCGCAACCATGTATCTCGGCATCCGTTTATGGAAAGGAGCTGCATTTTATGTAAACCCGGAAATAGCCGGCGGAAGCGGCCTGAGCGGTGCGCTGGGCATGGGCGGATCCACCAATGGCGAAACTTTCCGCGTGGGCGACCCCGCACCTACGCTTTACCTCGGCCGCGGATACCTCGAGCAGACCTTTGCACTGAAAGGCGGAAACGAATTTGACGCCGACGATGCCAACCACGTACCCCGCTGGCTACCTAAGAACTATGTACGTTTTACCGTGGGTAAATATTCTCTCGGCGACCTGTTTGACAATAACGACTGCAGCAACTCACCACGTACACAGTTCCTCAACTGGTCGCTCATGAACAATGGCGTCTGGGATTATGCAGCCAATGTGCGCGGTTATACCTATGCATTCACAGCAGAACTGCAGCAGGAAAACATGAATTATAAAATCGCGCTGGCCACATTGCCTAAAGTAGCCAATGGTCCGGACCTGAACACCAACCTCAGTGAAGCTTATGCCCTGAATGCAGAAGTATCACGCAGCTATGCTATCCATAGCAAACAGGGACATGTGCGCCTGCTGGGTTATTATAACTATGGCAACATGGGCAATTATAAGGAAGCGCTTGCAAATACAGCTCCTACAGACACTCCGGACATTGTACAGAACCGCAAGGAAGGCCGCAGTAAAGTGGGCTTCGGGCTGAATGCAGACCAGCAGCTTACAAACGACCTCTCCGTTTTTGGCCGGATCGGCTGGAATGATGGCAAAAATGAAACCTGGGCATTTACTGAAATCGACCGTACGCTTAGCCTCGGCCTTTCTCTAAACGGAAGGAAATGGCACCGCAGCGAAGATGTGATAGGCCTTGCATTTGCAGGAAACGGATTGTCGAAAAACCACCAGGACTACCTCAAAGCAGGCGGCAGCGGCTTTATACTGGGAGATGGCACCCTGAACTATGCTCCGGAAATGATAGGGGAAATATATTACAGCTATAAACCTACAGCACTGCCCATCTGGCTTACTGCCGATTACCAGCTGGGACTTAACCCGGGTTACAATAAAGACAGAGGGCCGGCCAACGTAGTTTCTGTAAGAGTGCACGTAGAACTGTAACTTTTTTCCGCCTGTAGCGATAAAACAGATATGAATGCGAAATAATGGCATTCGTATCTGTTTTTTCACTTAATTTTGGCTATATAAATCATTGCAGACATGAAAACAATAAAAAAATACCGTGCATACATCCGCACCATTTTGTTTTCAATTATCGCGGCTTTCATTATTGATAGCGCAGTCAATTTTGATGATATAAGAAGTTACTTCAATGAAGGCCGGGGTAAAGTGACCGTCATTACACACGCAGCCAAAGACTCTATCTTTAAGCTGCCGCAGCGTGTGGCAATCTTTTCAGGCTCGCTGTATAATTTAATTTTCGATTAAACATACCGAACCTCTATCTTTACTTACAACATTTCCCATCTCCCTGATTACAACTAAACAGACAATCCGCATTGCCGGAAATACACGTATAAAATATACGCGGCAGGTATTGTTAACATTTGATTATATCGTTAATAACACGAACACTTATAATTTCACAGAAAATTTGCCCACGTATGAAGATAAGGTTACTGGCATACCTTGCACCCTTTTTGTGCGTATTTATGTTGTCTGAATCATGCAAAACAACTAAATCTGCTGCCCAGAAAAAGAAATATATGCAGGCAACGTACGAAGACCTGAAGAAAAGCATACCAGGTGCAGATGTGCGTATGCTCAATGATACGGTAAAAGTAATTTTCCCCAATGATGTCATTTTCGATTTTGCCTCTGCCGCTGTAAAGCCGGAATTGTTTCCTACCATCCAACGGTTTGCAGAAGCATTGAGAGAACATTCAAAAACAGAAATCCTTATCTGCGGGTACACAGATAATATAGGCACCGAAGACAGGAATGCAGCTCTTTCGCAGCGCCGCGCCGACAGCGCCAAAACCTTACTTCACAGTTATAAGGTAAAGACAAAACGGATGTACACCTGGGGCCTTGGCTCAAAAGACCCTGTTGCATCTAATGGCACCGAAGAAGGCCGCCAGAAAAACAGGCGTGTGGTATTTGTGATACTATATGATTACAAACCGTAAATATTACCTTTCTATACCGCAAAATCTGTAAAAACCGTATAAAAAGCCATCTTATTATCAGCCCGTTACTCCGAAAACAGATGTCGGAGAACTACTACATTTTTTAACTTTTCCCAATTTTGGCATGATAGATGCTAGGGTGTAAGTATAAAAATAATGCAGTATGAAGAAATTATGGGCAGCTTTATTATTAGGCATCACCTTTTCACACGGCGCACAGGCGCAGAATGTACGTACGTCATCTGTAAGCTTCAAAGCCAACAAAATGGAAGGTTCCTATTCTGCCGTAGTAGCTGATTATGATTATGACAGCAAAGCTGTTGAAGCTGCACTTTCCGAAAAACTGGCTTCTCAGACCGGCAAAGGCTCTAACTCCAAAGGATACCGGTATTTTCAGGCGGTAACTGTTCCCGAACTTACGCAGGACAAAGTAGACCTCTACTATAAAGTGGAATCTGAAAAAGGAAAAGCTGTTGTTACGATGCTTATCTCCAAAGGATATGACAACTTTATAACTCCGGAGAAAGATCCCACAACATTTGACAATATGAAGCAGTTCCTGGTCAGCACATTGCCGGCACAGGTAAAACAGCATAACCTGATGCTGGATATAGCCAGACAGGAAGAAATAGTGAAAAATGCGGAAAAGAAATATGGCAATTCGGTAGACGACGGAAAAAAATTACAACGACAGATAGACGATAATACAGCACAGCAAACCTCCCTGAAATCGACAGTTGAAGCGGAGAAAGCAAAGTTGGATGATATGAGAAAACAAATGGCCCCTGGAAACTAACTAGCACTTAAAAACTGGATAATAGCGGGATGCCCAAAAGGCATACCCGTTATTGTTTTATATGCCTATTTCACCACAGCAAACCCTTCCACACGTTTCACCATCTTCAGAAACTCTGCCCGGTAACCTTCTTCATCGTTACCCAAGCCCTCTTTCGCGAGACTCAGCACCGTTTCATAATTGCCGGTACCTTTAAATTTCGACTGGTGCAGCAACATACCGAACAATGCCACCGATTCTGAAAAGCGGGTATCCGCCGTAGCTTCAGATATATCTTTCACATTTCCGCTGATGGTGTGCACCATTTCCCTGCTTTTGTTGCCATCAGGAGCTTTATAACGGAACTTGATCGTCGCGAGTTCTCCGTTAAGTGCAGCAGCGCTGGTGTTTGCATGCTGGTATTTCAGCGGGTCTACGTTCCTGGCACGGTCAGAGGTAGCGCCGGCCGGAATAATTTCGTACAGAATAGTGACGCTGTGCCCTGAGCCCATATCGCCGGCATCTTTTTTATCATCTTTAAAATCCTCTGCATTCAGCACCCGGTTTTCATATCCTACAAGACGATAGCCTTTTACCATTTCAGGATTAAATTCTATCTGGGCTTTTACATCTTTTGCTACAGTAAATAAAGTACTGCCAAATTCGCTTACCAGCGTTTTCTGTGCTTCTTTCAGATTGTCGATATAGTTGTAGTTGCCGTTCCCTTTATCTGCCATCATTTCCATTTTTGCATCCTTGTAATTGCCCTGCCCTACACCCAGGCAACTCAGGAAAATACCTTTTTCACGCTCTTTGGTTATCAGTTCCTCGAGTTCATTGTCATTGCTGATACCTACATTAAAATCGCCGTCTGTAGCCAGTATCACACGATTATTGCCACCTTTGACAAAATTTTCCTTTGCCACATTATAGGCCAGTTGTATGCCCTCTCCACCTGCAGTAGAGCCCCCGGCCTCCAGCTTGTCTAATGCCCTCCTGATTTTGTTCTTTTCATTGCCCGGCGTAGGCGGCAGCACCAGTCCAGCATTCCCGGCGTACACAACAATGGAAACCCTGTCCTGCGCCCTCAGTTCGTCCGTGAGCAGCATAAATGCGGCTTTGAGCAAAGGAAGTTTATCCGGTTCATCCATAGAGCCGGAAACATCGATCAGGAAAGTGATATTGGAAGGCGGAAGGTTATCTGTTTTCACAGCACGGGCCTGCATACCTATGTGCAGTATACGGTGCTCCGGATTCCACGGGCAGGTAGTTGTTTCTGTCACGATTGCTATGGGATCCTCAGCTTTGGGCTGCGGATAATAGTATCTGAAATAGTTTACCATTTCTTCTACACGCACAGCATCCGGCGGCGGCATAGTACCTTCATTGATAAAGCGGCGCACATTGCTGTAAGAAGCGTGGTCTACATCTACAGACATTGTAGACAGAGGACTTGCCTTTACCGTCATAAAATCATTTTCCTGCTGCTTTTTATATTCTTCTGTGCTGGGGTTATAATATACTCCTGAAGGCGGGGCAGCTGCCTGGGGAGCGGGTGCATATGAATAGCTGGCTACAGTACCCGCGGCCTTCCCGGAGCTTACCATGTCATATTCCACTGCACTTGCTTCTTCATCCTTTAAACTCACCGCGTTTAGTGCTTTTTTCTTTTCTGCAACCGGCGGCGGGGCATACTGCATTACTACCTCTTTTTGCACTCCTCCTTGTACAGGCTGCAGGCTGAGATCCAGGGTAGTTGTACGGCCCCGCTGAATAATAACATCTTTTACATTCAGCCTGTCATGTCCTGTAAGGTTTACATGTACATCATAACGACCGGCTGCCAGATGCGCAATTGTATATTTTCCATCTATGCCCGTAATAACAGCGCCTCTGCTTATACCCTTTTGGGTAATGGAAACAGAAGCCTGTGTCGCAGGTTGTCCTGCAGCATTTCTTATAGTGCCGGATATTGCGCCGGGCTGTGCGCAGGACGGGAATATAAATGCCAGTACCGGCAGTAATAACAACAATAATTTTTTCATCCGGAAAGCGTTTTTGAAGTGAAAGAAATATTTATGTCTTTGCAATAAGGATGCTGCAGTCCATTATTTTCCATAAATATTTTTTTAGAAAAATTCTACATATAAAAGCATAACCAGCTGCAAAGTATTGCTACGAAAGGATTTGGGTCGTCACAAAAAAACATCGGGCGGTAAAATTTTGATTATTTATTGCAGTAAATTTCCTGCATTGATAAAAAGTTTGTGCAAGCTTCATAGCCATTCATCTGACGAATGGTGCCAACGCCATTGAAGCCGGATAGCAGCAATCATGCCCGGACAATAAAAAATCCCCGCCATATTACCGGCAGGGATCTGTACAAAAGGAATATTATTTTTTAGAGACGCGCCTTTACATTAGCGATGTCCTGCAGGCGTTTTTTTGCTATGATCATAGCTGCTGCCTGTGTATGTATTTTTTCTGTATCAGACATATTGAGTATGTCGAGTGTGCGGTCGTAAATTTTCACCACATTACCCATTACACGCTCTTTATTATATCCATCCAGTTCGGCCGCTACATTTATAAGGCCACCTGCATTGATCAGGAAGTCCGGAACATACAGAATACCTTTTTCTATCAGCATAGGACCGTGTACATTTTCATCGGCCAGCTGATTGTTGGCAGCACCGGCAATTACAGGGCATTTCATTTTGCCGATGCTTTCTGTATTTACAGTAGCGCCCAGCGCGCAGGGAGCATAGATGTCCATTTCCTGGTCAAACAGGTCTTTGCCATCTATAACATCCACACCGTGGAATTTTTCTGTCGTTTCTTTTATACGCGACTGGTTGATGTCTGTAACAGTAACTTTTGCACCTTCTTCTATCAGGTGGCCTACCAGGTACTGACCAACATGACCTACACCCTGCACTACCACTTTTTTACCGCTCAGGTTATCGCTGCCGAATGCTTTTTTAGCAGCAGCTTTCATACCCATAAATACGCCGTAAGCAGTAAACGGAGAAGGATCGCCGCTGCCGCCCATATATTCCGGCACACCGGTAACAAAGTCTGTTTCCAGGGAAATAAATTCCATATCCGGAGCAGAAGTATTTACGTCTTCGGCTGTAATGTATTTACCGTTAAGGCTGTTTACAAACTTGCCATAGCGGCGCCACAATGCCTCTGACTTTACAGTAGCTGCATCGCCGATGATCACAGCTTTACCACCGCCCAGGTTGAGGCCGCTGATAGCAGCTTTGTAGGTCATACCGCGGCTCAGGCGCAGCGCATCTATTATAGCGTCTTCGTGACTGTTGTAATTCCAGAGGCGGGTACCTCCGAGTGCCGGTCCGAGTGTGGTATCGTGGATAGCAATAATGGCATTAAGGCCGGAGTGCGGATCATGGCAGAATACAAGCTGCTCATGCTCCATTTGCTGCATATGATCAAATACAGATTGCTGCATCGGTTTTAATTTAAGCTGCAAACCTAATAGTAAATTTTCTTACCGCACAACAAAAAGTAAAAATATACCATAAATCACAGTATCAACCGATTGCATTAGCTGCAAAAGCTATTCCTATTCCAATGTAAACGTAACAGGCAGGCTCATGATCACTCTTACGGCACGGCCATTGTTTTTGCCGGGCTTCCAATGCGGCATGGCGCGGACTACACGCATGGCCTCTTCTTCACAACCGCCCCCGATGCCTTTTAACGTCTGTACATCGGTTATGTCGCCATCTTCATTAACCACAAACTGCACCACAACGCGGCCCTGTATACCGGTTTCGCGGGCGGCTTCGGGATAATGAATATTATTCCGCAGGTATTCCTGTATATCGCCGGCAAATTCCGGCATCTGCGGCACCCATTTAACCGGTGGCGGCGGAGCGGACGATTCTACTTCCCCGGTCTTTCCGCCACCGGGTTTAAGATCTGAAGGAGCGGAAATATCTGAAGTTGTTGCATCGCCGGTCTTATTCTCGGTGCCTATCTGTTTATCTTTCAGGTCTTTTACTTCACTTAGCTGTTCATCCGGTTTTACTTTGTCGTTCTCTACTACCGTAGGCACACTGAATATTTTTGTGGCCACATGCGCACTTGCAGGCGGTTGCTGTATTTTGGGAGGTTCAATTTTAGGTGGTTTTATTTTCTGCGACAGGTCAGCCAGGAGTGTATCTCCCTTAGGTTGATATTTAGCTACTATTTTCTCATGCGTATTACCAAATACAGAGGCAATAGAGATAAGGCCGGAGGATAAAACCACGAAAAGTATAGCACGCTTTACTCTTTTGGGATAGTGTTTGCGCAGCTCGTAGCCCCCATAGCTTTTATTGCGGTGATCAAAGATGATGTCCAGGTAATCGGCTTGTAATACAGCAGTGCGTTCCATAAAATATTGTTTGATTATAAAACGTCAGATGAATATTTTTTCACAAAAACTATTGTAATTTTTTTGTCAGCAAATGCTGCTCATCTGCTGTGAGATCTGCAATAGCATAATAATGAACATCCGGTATTTCCATTTCGTCAACGGTTTTGACCATATCATCATACGTACTGTTCTCTGCCGGTTTGATGATTACATGCAGCAGGTGTGCTTCTTTTGAAAACCTTGCTGGTAAAGCTGCAGCTCTCTTTTGTGCTGCCAGCAATATTTTCCGTAAATCGTCGTTCTTAAAATCAGTGGTGCCCACTTTGCTTTCATCCAGTGTGCCCGGATAATATAATACCTTATGATCTTTGGCGGGAATAAGGGTGATCGTACTCTCTTCGGTGAAGGCTGTCTTCTTTTCCGAAATGAACGGCATGTCTATCTCCATAGCTTTGGGATGAGCCATAGTAGTTGTATACATAAAAAAGGAGATAAGCAGGAATCCGAGGTCTACCATAGGTGTGAGGTCTACACGCAATGAATGCATTTTACGTCTGCCGCCTTTTTGCGGAATATTTATATCAGCCATAATAAGAACATTTTACAAAAGACGTTGTCAATCTGCATTTCCATAAACGGGATAAAAATAAATTATAGACAGACTTGTCTGTATGTTTTAAAAACATCCTATTTTTGTCGGGTAATAATAAAAATGAAGCAGCAGACAGCACCAAGAGTGCGCATATTACAGACTGCGGCACGGCTTTTTCAGCAACAGGGATACAACTCTACAGGTATTAACCAGATAATAGCAGAAGCCGGTGTGGCAAAAGCCAGTATGTACCAGCACTTTGAATCGAAGGAAGCACTCTGTATAGCATGGCTCAATCAACGCCACCAGTACTGGTTTGACGCGCTTCATGATTTTACAGAAAGCAGCCGCATTGCAAAGACAAAGACACTCGCATCTTTTGATTTTATTGCAGCTATGAATGAGCGTGAAAACTACAGGGGCTGCAGCTTCCTGAATACTCTTTCTGAGATTTCATCTGAAAATACTGCAGTGCTGGAAGTAATACAAAGCCATAAAAACGATCTGCGCAATTTCTTCAGGGAAATGCATGGTGACACTTCACTTTCTGACAATATTTACCTGCTGTTTGAAAGCGCATTAATAGAAAGCCAGCTTTTTAAAAGTCAATGGCCGGTAGAGCAGGCAAAAACATTGGTAAAATCACTTCTTAAACAATAAAAAATGGAACAGAAATTTCCGCTGCCGCCGTTCACGCATGAAACAGCGTTACAAAAGGTACAGATGGCAGAAGATGCCTGGAATTCAAAAGACCCGGAAAAGGTATGCCTCGCCTATACGATAGATACCGAATGGCGCAACCGTTCTTCATTCATTAACGGTCGTGAGGCTGTAAAAGCTTTTCTGCAAGGGAAATGGGAGCGTGAAATGGATTATAAACTGAAGAAAGAGCTTTGGTCGTTTAACGATAACCGGATCGCGGTACGTTTTGAATATGAGTGGCATGATGCGGACAACAACTGGTTTCGCTCCTATGGCAACGAGATGTGGGAATTTGATGAAAACGGCCTGATGAAAAAACGCTACGCCAGTATTAATGATGTGTCTATTAAAGCAGAAGATCGTTATCTGTCCGTGTGAGACCATTTTGCCCCCAGATTGTCAAACCCGGTACATCCTGCCGGTGTAGTTTCTTACTTTTTGCTTGCCCAAAAAGTAAGACAAAAAAGGCAGCAGGCAGCTATTACCGCTGCTGCCTGCATCGAACGATTAAGCTTTTGTACTACTGTACTGCCTGGCTGCGAAGCCTTGATTTTTTACATGTGATTACTTTTACCTTCTCATGAATCTGACTTCTGAGGCTAAATCTGGTTTACAAGAATATAAAACCGGTACCAGTTTCCCCTGGTATAATGAGCACCGATTATAGGAATCAGCTTTCGGATATAGGAGTACGGAAGATTTTTATCTGCTTTGAGAATAAAACGGAATCTGCTATTGCAGCTTCGTATCTGCTTCAGACGATCGTCTAACTTTTGTAACCGGTATTCATATGTTCCGGCGTCTGCAACAAATAATTCCCTGTTGTACCCGTCCGTAATAAAAAAATTTACATGCGCATCAATTCCCAGTAATGCTATATCGCTGTCAAATAAATCAAGACGATTGTAAGAAGCGCTGCAGGGAACATCAATGTATAGCGGAACGTCCGGTTTAAACTTTAATACCCTTGCATACATGGCCATAACTGCCAATGGCAGCATAAATAATATAGCCATTTCCAGGCCTGTATGTTGCATTATCTGTCCGGAGCGATACATAACTCATAAATCCAAATGCTCTGTTTTTCCATAAAAAAGTAACCGCAAAGAGCGCTAAGATGGCGCAGAGAGTCGCAAAGAAAAAACCTTTTTGCGCACCTTAGCGTAACCTCCGCGCCCTTTGCGGTAAAAAAATCCCCTGCTTTTCAGCAGAGGATTTTCAATATTATGCTTCGTCTCTTTCCTGTTTCCATTCATCTCGATGCTTGCGAAGCGGATGATCTTTTGACTTGTTGAAGATCTTAATGCCGTTCTCGCGCCCGGCACGCAAGGCACGCTGCTCTTCTTCCGGCAGTTTATACTCTTCATGACAGGCGGTACTGCAGCAACCTTCATATTGCGCTGCACATTCTTCACACTGTATAAACAACAGGTGACAACCGTCGTTATTACAATTTGTATGTGTATCACACGCTTTCCCACACTGATGACAATGCGCAATTACATCTTCCGTAATACGCTCACCCAGCCTTTCATCGAATACAAAATTCTTACCGATGAATTTTACCGGCAGGCCTTCTTCTTTTGCCTTCCGGGCATATTCAATGATACCGCCCTCTACGTGAAACACATTTTTAAAACCATTGTGCAGCATATAGGCACTGGCTTTTTCACAGCGTATACCACCGGTGCAGTACATGATTATATTCTTGTCCTTCTGATCTTTCAGCATATCTACTGCCATAGGCAACTGATCGCGGAAGGTATCGGAAGGTATCTCTATCGCTTTTTCAAAATGGCCCACCTCGTATTCATAATGATTACGCATATCCACGATGATGGTGTCCTCTTTATCTGCAAGCTCATTGTATTCGGCAGCTTTCAGGTATTGCCCTGTTTTGCTCATATCAAAAGCCGGATCGTCAATCCCATCGGCCACAATCTTCGGGCGCACTTTGATACGCAGCACCCAGAAAGACTTTCCGTCATCATCTACAGCTATGTTCATACGTATCCCGTTCAGCTCAGGAGCTGCAGCATACAACGCATCACGGAATGCTTCATAATTGCCTTCCGGTACGCTGACCTGGCCGTTAATACCTTCTTCAGCCACATAGATGCGGCCAAACACTTTGAGTTCGTAAAAGCTTTTGTACAGTTCGTCGCGGAAATGCTGCGGATCGCTGATGCGGAAATAACGGTAGAAGGAAACTGTTTTACGCGGCTCGGTTTCGGCCAGCATACGCTGTTTCAGCTCCTCGTTGTTGATCCGGTTATGTAACACTGGCATGGTGTACTATCCTTTTCTTTTGAGGTTGAAATAATATGAGGCGCAAAAATACGTAATTTGTCTTTGTTCCAAAAGCTTAAAGGCTAATTCATATCAACACAGGACATGACCAGGATCATACATATTTTAAGCGTTTTATCATTCATAATAGTTTGCGGTGTTACTCAATTATCTGCACAACCTGTGCCCGTAAAACTCCGGGGGCTTACCGGCTACAGCATTTCGCCAAAAACCATGCTGAAGCCCGGCGCTAATTATTTTGTCATCACCAAACAGCAACTATTCGATAAGATCATGGGTATCGACAAGGGTACACCTGTACTGCCCGGCGCGCCGGATTTTAGCAGGGAATGGGTAATTGTACTGGCTACACCGCTATCCCGTACCCAGGTAAATATGCAGCTCACCAATGCTGTACGCGCAGGAAATTTTATTGAGGTGTATTGCAAACATCATAAAGCAACGCCGCTGACCTATACGCAGCATCCTATTGTTATTGCAGCCATTCCCAAACCGGAAGGCGTGAAGGAGGTGCGTTTCTATACTGAAAATAAGCAGGATGCAGTAATTACCGTAAGGCAATCAAAATGAACGAAACCATTTTGTACTTGAATAACCGGAATTACTTACAGCCAGCGCAACGGATTACGACGGCGCATCAGTACGTAATTTTTCATATTTACCCAGAAGGCCAGGATCATATAAATGATAATGGGAGAACCGAGCGTAAGAAAAGATATGTAAATGAACCACAAACGGATACGCGAGCTGGCAATACCCAGCCGTTCGCCAATGGCAGCGCAGACACCAAAAGCTTTCCACTCAATAAAATTCTTTATATCGTATAATGGTTTCATAGTTTTCACCCGTCTCTGATGCAAAAATACTGAATACAGAAAATTATGCCCCCTCCCGGCACAATTTATTCGATATTTAACAACTACCTGACATAACTGATTATTTTGCAAATCATTCCGCTATGCAGCAATACATTGATATACATACACATCATCCCCCACCGGAACATGTTTTGGCCATACAAAACCTGCTGCGCAACTGGCAGGATGCGGAAAAAAAGGGCAAATATTCCATAGGGCTGCACCCCTGGTACCTCAATGCCGGTGCACTGCAGCATGATCTGCAGACGCTGACACAATACGCCGATCATCCGAATGTATTGGCCATCGGCGAATGCGGGCTGGACAAAGTAACACAAACCGACTGGCACCTTCAGGAACAGGCATTTAAAGCGCAGATATTGCTGGCAAACAGGCATAAAAAACCGCTGATCATTCATTGTGTACGGGCTTACGAAGAATTGCTGCACATCTTTACCGAATACCCACCGGAAACCCCTGTTATCATACACGGATTCAATAAGAAACCCGAACTGGCGCAGCAGCTGCTGAAGAAAGGCTTCTATCTCGCTTTCGGCAAAATATTGCCCACGCATCCTCATGTACAGGAATCTTTGGCTATTACGCCACCCGATCGTTTTTTCCTGGAGACCGATGACGGCAACATTTCCATTGAAGATATTTATGCTGCGGCAACAGAAATTCGGAAAACTGGCGCAGATGAAATTATTTTGCAGCTTCAGAAAAATTTTCAAACTGTTTTTGCAAAATGAACGATACTGCGTGGCTGTCGCGGACAGAACTTTTGATAGGCAAAGAAAAGCTCAGCAAACTGATTAATTCTCATGTACTTGTTGTAGGCATGGGCGGTGTGGGTTCTTTTGCGGCCGAATTTATATGCCGTTCCGGCGTGGGGGAAATGACCATTATCGATGGCGATGTGGTAGACCCGAGCAACCGCAACCGCCAGTTGCCCGCGCTGGCCACCAACCACGGGCAGAGCAAAGCCGATATTATGGCCGACAGGCTGAAGCAGATAAACCCGGAGCTGAAGCTGCATGTGATCAAGGAATTTATTAACCCGGAACGTGTAGAAGAAATACTGCAGACACCATTTGATTATGTTGTGGATGCCATTGACAGCATTACACCCAAACTTACTTTTATTAAAGCCGCTTATACCAAAGGGCTGCGGATCGTAAGCTCTATGGGCGCAGGTGCAAAACTCGATCCCACACAACTGCGTGTTACAGACATTTCCAAAACTTACAACTGCCCTTTTGCACAGCAGATACGTAAAACGCTGAAACAATCTGGCATTTACAAAGGCATTAAAGTTGCCTTCTCTCCTGAAGAGCCGATCAAAGAATCGCTGATGCTTACAGATGGTTCCAATTATAAAAAATCTGCTTACGGTACTATCTCCTATCTGCCGGCTACATTTGGTGCTACAGTAGCTTCGGTGGTGATACGCGATATTATGGAGCAATAAATTATCCGCAAAAATAATATCTGGAATGATTATTGATTTTATGCAATCATAAAATCAATATAACATGGCCATTGTAAAAGTAATCGAAGTAATCGCCTCTTCAGAAAAAAGCATTGAGGACGCAATCCAGAACGCGGTAAGCGAAGTTTCCAAAAGCGTCCGCAACATTGATTCTGTTTGGGTTAAAGACATTAAAGTGCATGTAAATGATGGCAAGGTTACTACTTACGGTGTAGTGTGTAAAGTTTCTTTCCGTGTAGAAACTGCCGCTTAAAGTGTAAAAATCAAAGCCATAAAGCATAACCATTCATGATTATTCTTTATGGCTTTACATTTCCCGTATTGTTCTATACAGTCTGGTCCTTTTCTTCTTCATCGTCCTGTGTGCCGGGATAGTCTTCCTGTGCGTTCGATTCCTTCTCATTGCGATGTGCCCCTTGTCCATGCGGTATGTCGTCACGTTCTTCGCTCAGTTTTCCAGCCTCATTATCGTAATTGGCACCCTTGTTTTTCTCACTGCCCTGTTTATAGGCATCGTTATCCGGGCCGAGATCGGAAGTGCCTTGTCCATAGTAAGAACCGCCCTGCGTAGTGCTTCCGGGCGCATATGAAGCCTGGCCCTGTTCGCCTTTCCGGGCAGCATCTTCCTGCATATTGTCCATTTCCTTACGGGAGTCGTTCTTATTTTCCTCCTTCAGGTTCTTATTTTCTTTTGTTCCGTCTTTCATAACCCTGCCTGTTTTAAGGATTACCTATTGTATCGTCATCATCTGCTGCTTTTTTGCCTTCGCTGCTTTTTTCATCTTTAGCGTCGTCAGGATTTTCACGTACCAGGTCATTTTCATTAGTGGTGCTTATGTCTGCACCGGTAGCATCGCTACCTGATGCATAACCCGTCCCCACTGCACCGCCACCACCGGGCGCCGTAGGACCTTCGTAGGAAACATTTGTACCGGTACTACCCAGCTCGCTGCCGGCATGACGGTTGTGCACTGCATCTGTGGCACTGCCTATAATAGAATCCAGCTCAGCAGCGCTTACATGACGGTGATGCTTTTGCTTGCCTTCAGTTCCCGGAGTGTCCTGTTCGTCTTCAGGCTTGGCATTTTCCTGCTGCGGCAGGTCTTTATTCTGATCTTCCATGATTTATTTTTTTGTAGGAAGGGTAAATTATTATGCCAGCAAAGAGCTTTGCTCAAAACTTAACAATAACCTTTCAAAGAAAATTTTCCGGGTTTGAAAATAAATTTGGAAATACATCTGACTCTTATGTATTTTTGTCTTAGGTAAACAGAAAAAATAAAATGGGCTATTCTTCAGAACTGGTAAAAGGCACACTGAAAACAATTGTGCTGAAATTACTGGCCGATAATAAAAAGATGTACGGCTACGAGATCACGCAACGTGTAAAAGAGCTGACATCGGACAAAATACAGATAACAGAAGGGGCGTTATACCCTACCCTGCACGCACTGGAAAGCGAGGGCCTGCTCACTACCGAAACAGAATATATCGGTAAGCGGGTGCGCAAATATTACAGCCTCAGTCCGGCAGGTAAGTCAAAAACCAAAGAAAAGCTCAGCGAGCTGGCCGATTTTATGGACACCATGGCTTTTCTCCTTGATCTGAAACCCAAAACCGCATAAAGAATGTATTGCATCACTGACCAGCAGATAGAGTATATGCTTAACGACATAAGTGCACGTGGCGTTAAGCTGGAAAGCCTGCAGCAAAACCTGCTCGATCACATATGCTGCATCATTGAGCAGAACCTCGAAGAAAACGGGGACTTCGAGCGCTGCTACCACGCCACAGTACAAACGTTTTACAAAAAAGAACTGGGCGAAATAGAAGCGGAAACAAATCTCCTGCTCACATTTAAAAACTATTACGAAATGCGAAAAACCTTGTTAATTACCGGCGGCGTATCAGCGGCTGTATTTGCCATTGGGTCGTTCCTGAAGATCATGCACTGGCCAGGCTCAGCCCTCATGCTACTCACTGGCTTCCTGTTAATAAGCCTTATATTCCTGCCACTGCTGCTGATCCTGAAAGCACGTGAATCTGCCTCCCTCCGCGACAAATTGGTACTGGCAACGGGTATTGCGGTAGGCATACTGTACTGTTTTTCCATGCTTTTTATGGCAGAACATTGGGTACAGGCAAAGACTATATGGCTCACCACGCTTACACTTACTGCATTCCTGTTCATTCCTGCTTATTTTTTCAGCGGCATCCGTAAGGAGGAGACAAAAATGAACACGATTGTTACTACAGTGCTCATGGTGGCCGTTACCGGTATACAGTTCACACTTACAAGTATACGGCAGCCACAGCCTGTACATGCATACCTGCAAAGCCAGCAACTATTGCAGCAGATGCAAAACGCATCGGAAACATCAAATACGCAAGACAACAAACTGGCGAGTGATATTCAGCAGACGTGTAAACAGCTTAAAAACCTTATCTGGAAACAGGCTACGGACCAACAGAATTTTCCGCAGGATATTAATAATGCAGATTTTGTTTTTGGAGAACATGATCTTGGTACCGACTTCACTCCGGACAATGATGGGTACAAGCTGTTCAACAAGCTGAAAGAACAAGTCAGCACTTATAATAGCGGTCACGCTGCTAGTCCTATACCCATTGGATACACGCTGCTGGCAAAGGACATAAACTTTCTGTCCCGGTCCAGCAATCTCACAGCACTTACTGATGTGATTATGATACAGCTCTCTACTGTAAATGCAGAGCGTGAAACGCTGGTCAGTATGAAGTAAGTGGTGAATAACAAGTAAAATACCGGGAAGGGTTAATCAGTGGATTAACCCTTTTGATATTATCAGTACCGGGATGTTTTACCTCATCAATGAAAAATCGTCCTTCCGCCAACATATAATTGGACACAGATCATTAAATTCATAAAAAAAATCCCCATGGACAATCTTAATAATCAAACGCCCAACGATCAGGCAACCTGGACAAATGAACAGCTGGCACAGCAACTCGGTATTACTATTGAGGACCTACAGTCCTGTAGCTGGACAATAGAAAAAGAAACAGGCGATAATGACACTGTTTACAATTACTATGTACGATTTGCCGAAAATGCACCAAAATCAATTCTGCAAAAAATAACCGGCATCGATAAAGGTAACCGCGTACTGATAAAAGCGAATTATGAGGATGATACTTTTTAGATCATGGTAAATATGGATGAATCTCAGCACTGGCTGAAAATAAATCTTGAAATCAAACAGCAGGGCGAACAGGTCTGGTTCCATATATTTTTCTGCAACCAGAGTGTTGATACACAGGTATTGAAATTTTCAGATCGAAACTATAAAGCAGCACTTCTGGGCCTAAGGTTTTTTGATGAAAATGGCGACCAATTACAAGCAAAAAGAACATCATATCTTCTTGCACCAGTTTCTTCAGATGAACACATAATACCGCCAGACGATCAGTATGAATATGTAATTTACGGCACCAGTCAGGGCGGAAAGCTTACGTTTGAAATATGCTTTTATCCAACTGTCCGCGGACAGAAGTACTTTGTATCGTTTGGATATTTGCATTCAGAATCAGAGCGTGTCCCCATTGTGATACGCTGAAATTATTTCCTTTGAAAGCATCATTCAAAAAAATTTCTTTCCCAAACTGTAACATTTCTTTCATTGCTGTCTCTAAAAGGCAAAACAAACAGATAGCAATGAACAAGAAAACAAGAATATTCCTGCTGATAGTAGCTTTTACAGCGCTGGTGCTGAATGTATTTGCCGAAGAAAACAAATATCCTTTCGATGTTAAAGTGTCTGGCAAAGGGAAACAATCTATCATCTTTATACCCGGCTTTGGCTGCTCCGGTGATGTATGGAATGATACCAGGACACAATACGAAAAAGACTATACCTGCTATACCCTTACTATGGCCGGTTTTGCAGGGGTGCCACCACAGAACGACCCTACTTTTGTAAAATGGGAAAAAGGTGTTGCCGACTATATAATGGCAAACAACATAAAAAAGCCAGTGATCGTAGGTCATAGTATGGGCGGGGCAATGGCGCTGGCACTTGCAGCTGACTATCCTACGCTCCCGGGCAAAATTATAGTTGTAGATGCACTACCCTGCCTCGCTGCAGTAAGAGACAGCAGTTTCAAATCAAAAGAAAATAATGATTGCAGCACTATCGTATCGCAGATGAAAGCCGTGAACGACGATCAGTTCCGGATGATGCAGCGCATGTCGATGCCCCGCATGCTGGCCGACACTACAAAACTGGACCGCGTTATAAACTGGACGGTGCAGAGCGACAGGACTACATTTGGACAGATGTACTGCGATTTTTCCAACACAGATTTGCGGGCAAAGATTGCAACTGTTACCTGCCCCGCGCTGATACTGCTGGAACCATCGTTTGCAGGAATTTCGCAGGTGATCAACGGACAGTACAAAAACCTTAAAACAGCACATATGGAATATGCCACAAAGGGCTTACATTTCATCATGTATGATGATAAGGACTGGTACGACAAACAACTGGCCGCGTTTCTGAAAAACTAACACCTGCAAATGGTATTTGAAGAGATATACAAAGCTTACTGGGAGAAGATCTTCCGCCTTTGCATGGGTTATGTAAATGACCATGACTGGGCAAAAGATATCGCACAGGAAACATTTATAGTTGTGTGGCAGCAACTGCCAAAATTCAGGAATGAGTCTTCGATAGGCACCTGGATATTCCGTATCGCTTCCAACCAATGCATGCGGCAAATGGAAAAACAGGGCCGTACTGTCAAAACACAATTACCCGCCGAAATAGAAGATGTAAAACAACCCTCTGTGGAAGGTAAAATGCAATTTCTCTATCAATGCATTTCTGAATTGCCGGAGACCGACCGCATCATCATATCACTGGAACTGGAAGACATAAAACAGGCAGAGATTGCTGTCATTACAGGTATTTCTGAAGCCAATGTACGGGTGAGGATACACCGCATCAAAGAAAAGCTAACCCGGAAATTTGAACGTTATGAGCAGTAATATAGATTTTAAAGCACTGTGGCATAAACAGCCGGCAGACGATATACCGGACATCAGCATACTCCGGGATAAAGCAAATGGCTTTAAAAAGAAAACATTAAATACACTTGTCCGCGCCAATATAAGCCTGCTGGCTACTGCCGCCTTCATCATATACATCTGGTATAGCTGCCAGCCACAGTGGCTCACTACAAAACTGGGTATTGTACTTGTAGTCTTTGCCATTGTTATGTACCTGTTTGCCGCTAATAAAATGATCCCGGCCCTGAAAAAGGTAAATCCCTGGCTGAGCATCAAAGAATACCTGCAACAGCTAAAAGCTATTAAAGAACAGCAGTCTTTCATTCAGCGTACGATGCTGGGTGCCTATTACATGCTCTTGTCTGCAGGCATTTGCCTTTATATGCTGGAATATACGGCCCGTATGCAGTGGACAGGCAGACTGATCGCGTACGGCCTTACGCTTGGCTGGACTGCATTCGGCTGGTTTTATATCAGGCCACGCACGGTTAAAAAACAGCAATCTGCCATTAATCAGCTGATCGAAAAACTGGAAGAAGTGAACAAACAAATGGAAGAACGTGGAAACTTTAATGAGACTGTTTAAAAAGAAAACCGGATAATCAACACCCGGCTCCCAGACGAAGCTTGAAGGAGTTTAATAAATCTTTTCAAATCCCGCTTACTAATTGAAATAGAAAAGGTGCCCCCGAAAGGACACCTCCTGTTTCCCCCTGCTGCATTGCTGCAGCAGTATGTTTAATTATTGTTTTATAAATCTTGTTGTATACTGCTGTCCTTCACCGGTCAGTACCAATGTATACACACCGGTTGGCAATGCGGCAACTGTGGCGACCATACTGCCAGTGTTTAACACAGTATAAGGACATACCATTGCGCGGCCGGTTGCATCGAAAACACTTATTGAGGCACCTGGTACTTCTGTATGCTTGATGATTATATTGACAGTTGCAGGATTAGGATACACCGAAAGAACTCCCCCACCATTTACCTGTACAACACCTGTCGTAACTGTAGTTCCGGAAACACCCAGCTTTACCGTATCAGCTCCTGTACTTGTGATGGTAATGCTGTCTGAATAGTTTCCTGCGGCAGATGCATTAAGACGAACTTCTACAGTTACATTAACAGCTCCTGAAACGGGCGTAAGTGTTGCAGTTCCGGTCCAGGTTGTACCCCCGTCTGTAGAAATCTCAAATGAGGGTGGAGATGTAACTGTTACGCCTGCTGTGAGAGCAGTTCCGGATAAAACAAAACTCTGCGCTGCCGAAGGAGTACCCACAGTCTGTGAAAACGTACTCAATGTACCGGTAGTTGTTATTGCCGGTGCAGCAACCGCAGTGCCTGTTACAGGTATTTTCACTGTGGCGGCGCCAGTACTTGCAAGACGTATAGTATCGCTGTATGTACCGGCTGTAGTAGCATTGAGGCGCACTTTAAGTGAAATAGCGGCTACATTTCCGCTGCTCTGAGTCAATGTAATCGGCGATGTACTGTTGTGCCAGGTAACGCCGGAATCAGCCGATACTTCGTATGGAGCAGGAATAGTTATCGTAACATTTGCAGTAAGGTTAGCACCGGAAGCTACGAACGCCTGCTGGACGGATGGTGTGCCTATGGTCTGTGAAAATGCACTGAGCGGTGTACCTGTTACCGTAATTGCCGGTGCAGCAACTGCAGTACCTGTTACAGGTATTTTCACAGTTGTTGCTCCTGTACCGGCAAGACGTATAGTATCGCTGTAAGTGCCGGCTGTTGTGGCATTGAGGCGCACTTTAAGTGAAATAGCAGCTACATTTCCGCTACTTTGCGTAAGTGTTATCGGAGATGTACTGTTGTGCCAGGTAACTCCGGAATCTGCGGATACTTCGTATGGAGCAGGAATGGTCACCGTAATATTTGCTGTCAGATTTGATCCTGAAGCAACAAATGCATGCTGAGCAGATGCCGTGCCTATCGTTTGAGAGAAAGCGCCAAGTGGTGTACCGGTTACGGTAATAGCTGGTGCAGCAATGGCAGTACCTGTTACAGGAACTTTCACAGTTGTTGCGCCGGTACTGGCAAGACGTATAGTATCACTGTAAGTGCCGGCTGTTGTGGCATTAAGACGCACTTTCAGTGAAATAGCGGCAACGTTTCCGCTGCTCTGAGTCAATGTAATCGGTGAAGTACTGTTATGCCAGGTAGCACCAGAATCCGCCGATACTTCATATGGCGAAGGAATAGTTATAGTAACATTTGCAGTGAGGTTGGAACCGGAAGCAACCATTGCCTGCTGAGCGGAAGCAGTGCCTATTGTCTGTGAAAATGCACTGAGCGGCGTACCGGTTACTGTAATACCAGGTGCAAGCACTGTTGTACCTGTTACCGCAACTTTGATGGTTGCAGCACCCGTGCTGGCCAGGCGTACGGTATCTGTATAGGTACCAGCTGCAGAAGCATTCAGTCTTACTTTAAGCGAAATAGCGGCTACATTTCCGCTGCTCTGAGTCAATGTAATCGGCGATGTGCTGTTGTGCCAGGTTACGCCCGAATCGGCAGAAACTTCATAAGGCGAAGGAATGGTTACCGTAATGTTTGCGGTAAGGTTAGCTCCCGATGCAACAAATGCCTGTTGCGCAGATCCCGTACCTACCGTTTGTGAAAATGCACTGAGCGGTGTACCTGTTACCGTAATTGCCGGTGCAGCAACTGCAGTACCTGTTACAGGTATTTTCACAGTTGTTGCTCCTGTACTGGCAAGACGTATAGTATCGCTGTAAGTGCCGGCTGCTGTGGCATTAAGGCGCACTTTAAGTGAAATGGCAGCTACATTTCCGCTGCTTTGCGTAAGTGTTATCGGTGATGTACTGTTGTGCCAGGTAACGCCGGAATCTGCGGATACCTCATAAGGCGAAGGAATAGTTATCGTAACATTTGCGGTGAGGTTTGCGCCGGAAGCTACAAATGCCTGTTGTGCAGATGCTGCGCCTATTGTTTGTGAGAACGCGCTGAGCGGCGTACCTGTAGCAGTAATCGCCGGAGTAGCTGCTGTACTGGTAACAGCGCCTTTTACCTGTACATCCCTGATCTTGCCATAGCGACCGGCACTGCTGCTGCTGCAACACATGTAAACGCGGATAGTGAGCGTCTGTCCCGCAGGTATCGTTACACCTGAACCTGTGCCCAGGTACAGGTGATATTGTGCAAGCGTACCGGATGTTTCATTGGTAAGCGCAATTGGTGTTGCAAAAGCACCGTTTGCAGAGCCAGCCAGTGTTCCGGAAGGTCCGATCCCTCCCGAGACATCTGCAGAATCAGAAGCGAAGCCGGTGAGAGAATACACCACACCCATCTTGGTGCTGCTGGATGTATTGTAGAAGGATGCATACAGTATTACAGAATCTACCCGTACCGAATACCCGGAGGCACCGGTTATTGTAAATTGCTCATAAAAGTTCCTGTTGAGGTTGCCACCTGGACCACCCGAGGATGAGCCCCAGATACCGTCTCCGGCAGATGATGCGCCAAACGACTGTCCGTAGGTCGGCGAGTATGCCGGGATATTTGTATTAGTTGTACCATTGGAAACATACAGGTTATTCAGTGTCGGCGTACTGGCCTGCACCCCTGTAGCCCTCACTGCTGCACTGTCTGCATTACTTAGTGTCATCGGCCACTCCTGCAGCAGCACCTGGCTTTTGCCAAGCAGGGGAAAAAGAAAACCTGCGAGAAAAAAGAGTTTTGTAAAACCGGCTTTCATCTTTAATTGATTTTTTATTTGAAAAATGAGGGTTTGGATAATGGCAGCCAGATCAACACTTAGTTTCTTTATTTTCATAAAATAAGTAAGCATTTACTCACTGCTCATCTTACGGCAATTGTAGATTTTTTTCTTTTGATATAAATGCTTTTATAATAAACAATTTGCGCAATCGTTCCCGGTAACGTTTGCGCACATATTCCCTCTAATCGGGCAACGGCCATTGATACGTACATAAAAAAAGCAGGCGGATCGCCTGCTTTCTGTGCTCGTATTATTTCAGCTGATTTTACCAATTGTTGTCTCCATTACTGATCACCGCTTTTTTCATGGAACGTATGAGTACCAGGTAAGCAGCGTCAAAATCTTCATAGATGGCCTTCATGGTCTTCTTTGTTATCGGGCGCAGGTTGTTGAACTGCATTTTATATTCTCCGGAATTGTTTTTCACATCGGTATAATGTGTATTGCCAAGATATCCGCTGCTGGAGCTTACACCGTAATCGTAATAAGCAGTATAAAGAAAATCTGATACCTGCAGACGCAGCTTATTGTCTTTAAAGGCAAATGCCATTTTGAATTTTACCTTCTGATCTTTGATACCATAGATATCTTTCAGCTCCAGCGTCACAACAGCAATAATAGAATTGTTGTCTGTTTCATCCATATCAAGATCCCGGACAGAAGCCTGCACAGGGTGACTGATCCAGCGTTTTGCCCGATTAAATATCTCCGCTTTGACCGTGTTAGGTACTTCCCATACTTTTTCATAGAAGTACGGTTCATTGTTATAGGCATACTCACTCTCACCTTTCTGCTTCAGTACTTTCGATCCTATGGTTATATTTTCAGCACTCTGGTATGCTGCTGTATTTTTTTCCTGTGCCGATACGGGACTTGTAAATACTACTCCTGCACAAAAGGCAGCAAGGATAAGGGGCAGTTTCTTTTTCATCACATCTTAAAATTAGTAAGCGTACAAAATAATAAATTATTCTATTGTATACTGGTAATAACGGCAATTAATAAAACGCTGCAACTGCTACGTTTTTTTAATCTTACCTGTAAAACAAAACACCAAAGTTTTTTACCGGAATAGCTGGTAAAGCAATGAAGAACATAAACGATAATAAAATACTGTCTGCTTAATTGCTGTCTAATATTTGGTAATTTGCCGTGGCTGAAAACGGCGTTGCTATTTACCTGGATTTATAATAGGAGACGCTGCTTTCTGAACGAAAAAATAATCACCATGCAAAACAAAATGATTCACCTGGTCTGCAGTGCTGTTATGGCAACTGCATGCTTCCTGTTTTCCGGCTGTAGCTCATCGAAAACAGCACACACAAATACAGCGGGCAAAAACAAATTCTATTTCCTGTTCCTTTCAGATGTACACCTGGCCACAGACAGTACAAGATCTGTATATGGACAGGATGCCGGAACGGATTTGTGGAACGCCTTCAAAATCAAAATAGATTCTGTTCTGAAAAGTTCCAATCCGCCTGCTTTCATTTTGTACACCGGCGACATGCCGGAACATGGAGGAAATTATCACCCCGACCAGCGAAACATGAATATAGATTCTTTACTCACCGACCTGCACAGAATGGCTGCAATAAGAAGTATCCCGCTGTTCTACCTGCCGGGTAATAATGATGCGCTGGGTGGTAATTACTGTTTCTTCTCAGATGAGCATGGCGAAACTCCTTTTTCGCTTGTTCCAGGTTATTTCCCGTATCCTTACCAGGCATTTAATGTTGCAAAAACGCCTGTTGCCAAAAAAGGAGCCTATATGATTTCCGGCACCAATCTTGCAGCAGGCTACTATGCAGCCAGGGTCATGAAAGGCCTGCGTATGATCAGTCTCAACTCGGTATTGTGGAGCAGCCAGCTTTGTAACAATTGTGTAGTGGCAGGCAACTGTACCGATCAGCAGGCAGCGGGCACAAAACAGATGGCCTGGCTGCAACAGCAACTGGCAGATGCCGCAGCGGCCGGCGACAAAGTATACCTGGCCATGCATATACCTCCGGGTGCAGATGCCTATATGAGCCGGAACAACCCGGCAAATCCTACGATGATGTGGGGCGATACCCAGGATAAATACGGCTGGCAGAATGCATTTCTCCATATGACAGCTCAATACAGGCAAACGATAGCCGGCATCTTTTATGGCCATACACATATGGATGAGTTCCGGCTGCTGTATGCCGATTCTGCAGCAGCTGCATTTACACAGGTTGCAATATCCTGCCCGGGCATTTCCCCAAGATCCGGAAATAATCCGGGTTTCAAATTGGTGTTCGCTGATCCCCAAAGTAAATCTCCTACCGACTTTATTACTTACTATTCGACCGTCAACCCCGTTGTGTGGCAGCAACCATACATGTTCTCGAAATTAAAAGGTGTAAAGCCGGGGCTTTCTATATATGATGCATTAAAACAAATGACCGCCCGGGAAAGAACGAATGCCCTGGATACTATTTATAACGTGAAACACGGAACTGTCCCTTACGATACATTGGGTTTGAATGTAAAATGGGGCAGGTGAAAACTTACTACTGACGGGATAAAAACAAAGGGCTGACCAGTTGGTCAGCCCTTCTATCTTTAGAAAATCTGTTCTTATGCTTTGGCTGCTGCTTCCGCACGGATCACGTTCAGCGCACCGCCGGCTTTAAACCATTCGATCTGCTGTTCGTTGTACGTATGGTTCAGTTGCACGCCATCTTTGCTGCCGTCTTTATGGTGCAATACCATAGTTACAGGCTGGCCGGGAGCGAAAGATGTAAGGCCAATGATGTCGATCACATCATCTTCCAGTACTTTTTCGTAATCGGCTTTATCAGCAAATGTAAGTGCCAGCATACCCTGTTTTTTCAGGTTTGTTTCGTGGATACGTGCAAAGCTTTTCACCACGATAGCGCGAACACCCAGGTGACGCGGCTCCATGGCGGCATGCTCGCGGGAGCTGCCCTCACCATAGTTTTCATCGCCCACTACCACACTGCCGATATTGGCTGCTTTATAAACACGGGCAGTAGCAGGTACTTCGCCGTATTCGCCGGTAAGCTGGTTTTTCACTTTATTGGTATCCATGTTGAAGGCATTGATAGCGCCGATCAGCATGTTGTTGGAGATATTGTCGAGGTGACCACGATACTTCAGCCAAGGACCTGCCATAGAGATATGGTCGGTCGTACATTTGCCGAATGCTTTGATGAGGAGCTTCATACCCAGCAGGTCTGTACCTTCCCATGCGGCAAACGGAGCGAGCAGCTGCAGACGGTCGCTTGTCTGGCTAACGATCACTTCTACTTTGCTGCCATCAGCTGCAGGCGCCTGGTAACCCGGATCGTCTACATCAAATCCTTTAGGAGGCAGTTCATAACCTTTAGGCTCGTCGAGCATTACTTCTTCACCACGGTCATTGGTCAGCTTATCTTTCAGCGGATTGAAAGACAGGCGACCGGCGATAGCGAAAGCAGTAGTGATCTCGGGAGAAGCTACGAATGCGTGTGTGGAAGCAAGGCCGTCGTTACGTTTTGCAAAGTTGCGGTTGAAGGAAGTAACAATGGTATTCTTGCGGTTAGGATCGTCGATATGACGTGCCCACTGGCCGATGCACGGACCACAGGCATTTGCCAGCACTACACCGCCCATTTTGTCGAAAGTATTCAGCATACCATCGCGCTCAATGGTGAAACGTACCATTTCAGAACCCGGAGTGATGGTATATTCACTTTTTGCCTTCAGGCCTTTTTCCATGGCATTGTTGGCAATAAATGCAGCGCGGGAAATGTCTTCATAAGAAGAGTTGGTGCAGGAACCGATGAGGGCTACTTCCACTTCATCGGGCCAGCCATGCTGTTTTACCGCTTCTGCCATCTGGCTGATCGGTGTAGCGAGATCCGGAGTGAAAGGACCGTTCACGTATGGCTCCAGCTCGTCGAGATTGATCTCGATCAGCTGATCGTAGTAACCGTCAGGGTTGCTGTATACTTCAGCATCCGGACGCAGATGTTCACGGATACCATCAGCCATGTCCGCAATTTCTTTACGGTTGGTAGCACGCAGGTAAGCACCCATTTTGTCGTCGTAGGCAAACAGGGAACATGTAGCACCGATTTCAGCACCCATGTTGCAGATGGTACCTTTACCGGTACAGCTCAGACTGTCGGCACCTTCACCGAAATATTCAACGATAGCGCCTGTACCACCTTTTACGGTAAGGATACCGGCCACCTTCAGGATAATATCTTTTGCAGAAGTCCAGCCGCTCATTTTACCGGTAAGCTTCACACCGATCAGTTTCGGCATTTTAAGCTCCCATGGCAGGCCGGCCATTACGTCTACCGCATCTGCACCGCCTACACCGATAGCGATCATACCCAGACCGCCGGCATTTGGAGTGTGAGAATCGGTACCGATCATCATACCACCGGGAAATGCATAGTTTTCAAGTACTACCTGGTGAATGATACCGGCGCCGGGCTTCCAGAAGCCGATACCGTATTTATTGGAGATAGATGCGAGAAAGTCGTATACTTCTTTATTTACTTCGTTGGCAGTAGCCAGATCTTTTTCAGCGCCGGTTTTAGCCTGGATCAGGTGATCACAGTGTACGGTACTGGGCACCGCTACTTTAGAGCGGCCGCAGGTCATAAACTGGAGCAGGGCCATCTGTGCCGTTGCATCCTGCATAGCCACGCGGTCGGGCGAAAAGTTTACATAATCCTTGCCACGTGCATACGCCTGTGTTGCAGGATCGAATGTGTGTGCATAAAGAATTTTTTCAGCCTGTGTGAGGGGACGACCCAGGAGTTTGCGGGCAGCAGCAACTTTTTCGGGAAGTGCGCCGTAAACCTTCTGAATAAGATCGAGATCGAATGCCATTACGAGAAGATTTTTTATTAGTGTGTGAAAAGTTTCTTGTTTCTGAAAAACGATGCAAAATTATTCAAAATACAAGAGAAACAGAAATGAAAAGCAACAGACGGGCTTTTATAAAATAAATACCCATACGAAACCTGCATGAACAGGGCTTTTTTTCCTCGTTTCTTTCGGTATGATTTCTTATTTTTCGGGAAATTAACGTCCATGAAACGCCGTCATACCGCACTCCTGGTGCTTCTGCTACCCGCAGTACAATCATTTGCACAGGATTACGATAAACCTTGCTTCCCGGTAAAAGAAACAACCGGAAGCAAAGGCGGCAGTTATTTTATAGATCTGAAGGATCCGCAGACCATCAAAAAGTATGAGGGTATATTTAAAAAACACAATTATACCTTCACTCCCGAAACGCTGCAGGACGTGCTGGAACAGGCTCTGGAAAAATCTAATCCTGACCTGGCAAAAGACATTACCTTCTCCGCTGACGAGACGCAGTTGCACATAGATGTAAAGAAAGGCAGCCAGAAGAAGTTTTTTGAATTTGACTGCACCACATTCAATTCTGTCCGCAAACTGGAAGACCTGCTGATGAAAACGGAGAAACAAGAGGAATAGTCCGGACATGAGATTTCAGATATGAGATATAAGACCGGGGTAAAGTAAATAGGCCTGAACAGCTCGATACTTCCTGCTCGATACTAAACATCTCAATTCTCATATCTCAATACCCATATCTCAATACTCACATCTCATCCCCTCAATACAACTAAAATGCTGCACAAACGCCTGTTTTATTGCCTGTTTGCTTTGCTGATCTGCAGTACGGTGCACGTTCGGGCACAAACTGTGGGTAAAGATGAGGGGTACGAAAACGAGCCGATAAAGGAAGAGGAAGTGCAAAAAAATACGCCCTTCCCGTTTGTGCCCAATACAATGGAAGCACATTACAACCTGTACCTCGACCTTACAGACTCTTCCATCACGCACCAGTATAGGTCCGTATTCCGTAGTCACCGGCTGGCCTTTACCGGCGATACCTGGGACGAAGTGCTTCGGCAAATGGTAGAGCAGCATAATCCCAAACTGGCAAGAGTGCTGAACACTATTCCCGCAGATGACGGACTGCAGATAAGCACCGGCAACGACAAATCCGGGCAGGAAACTTTCCTGAAAACAGTACAGCCGTTTTTAAATGATATTCCGAAACTGGAAGATTTTTTAAGCCACCATTTAGACCGTAACCGCTTACCGGAATGATAAAACTTTTACACGCAATAAGGGTTTTTATACCCGTTTTTCTTTTACTGCTTTCCTGCAATTACAGCTTTGCCCAGACCGGCGACACCGATAGCATAGCTGCCATAAAAAAAGCAGCAGCGGCATACAAGCCTGAGAAGAAATTTCCGTTTGTGATCGACGATTCCGACAAGGAATATGATCTTTCCATAGACCTGCACGACCAGCTTGTGAAAAGTAAATATGAAGTTACTTTCAAAAAATACAATCTGCCTTACAATGCAGAAACGATGCAGGAAATTTTCATACAGCTGCTGCAGAAATACCTGCCGTATATGGCCAATACCGTAACTTTCCTGGACAATGAACCAATGCTGTACATACAATCCGGCAACAAGACCTACCAGCAAAGCATACTGGATACATTACGGCCCATACTATACGACAACGCACAACTGAGCGACTTCCTGAAAAACCTGGACCGGACAAATATTGATTAAGTGTTTCCCATGCTGCTATGGCTCAAAACCCTGACAGCGTTAAGAAAATCAGTAGCTTTACGGTATGCGTTGGCTGCTGTACCTTATATACTTTTTATTTTTCTATTCTGCGCAGGCTCAGCAATCTTTACATGTTACGCTTCTGGGCAACTGGAACGATTCTGCCCACATTCCCGTAAATCTTTCCGGCCAGCGGTACAACGATGTGTGGGGATTTACCCTGAAGGGAAAAGAATACGCCGCGATAGGCTCCACGCTGGGCGTTCATATAATAGACATAGACAACCTGCAACAAGTGGCTTTTTATAAAGGAAAGGCTTCGGGGAATACAATTGTGCACCGCGATTATAAAGTATATAAAAATTATCTGTATGCTGTGTGCAATGAAGGTTTCAGCTCATTACAGGTATTCGATCTCAATTACCTCCCGGATTCGCTGCACCTGGTATACGAATCGCAGCTGGCAGATTTTATGCTGGCCAATAAAATAGCCATAGACACTTCCAAAGCTATGCTGTATGCCGGCACACCGCGCACTTTCACTACCGCCGATCAGATGCAGGCATTTGACATCTCAGATCCGGTACACCCGGTTTTAAAATACCGCTACAACAATCATGATGACATCCACGATATGTTTGTCCGTAATGACACCGCCTATTGCAGTGCTTCTTTCTATGGCTATGAAATAGTGGATTTTACCTCCGGTCAGCCGGTAGAAACAGGAGAAATGCATTTTTACCCATACCAGGGGTATAACCATTCCTCCTGGATCGGGCGCGACGGGTTTGGAGTAATGACCGATGAAACACACGGCTTACCTGTAAAGGTGATTGATACACGGGATTTTACCAATGTGCATGTTGTCAGCAACTTCTCTCCCCGCCCCGGTGATAGCACCTGCATACCTCATATCCCGTACATCGTTGGCCATTTTGCTTTTGTGGCTTATTATTTCGACGGTCTTCAGATCTATGACATCTCAGATCCTGCCAATCCCAAACAGGCAGGCTACTACGATACTTATCCGCAGCCATCGTTTAAAGGTTTTGCCGGCGCCTGGGGCTGTTACCCGTTTTTCCCATCTGGGCGGGTGGCCATCAGTGACATGCAAACCGGGCTTTATGTTGTAGACCCGTCAGAAGCAACCGGGCAAATCTCCTATAACAACAGCTTTAAGCTCTACCCCAACCCTGCAAAGGGCACCCTTTTTATAGAATTTCCAAAAACGGAAGTGTCTGACATGATAGCAGTAAGCATCTACGACATAAGCGGTAAAAAAGTGTACGATCAGAGCTTTGCAGCAATTGATTACGTCTATCGGCCGATTCAATTAACTTTGCCCGGCAACTGGCCCACCGGAATGTACCTGGCAAAGGTGATGACCGGCAGCCGTTCGTATGTCAGCAAATTCACAAAACTGTAACCGTTGCAGCATTTAATAAAGCGCATCCATCATATAGTATTCGTGGTTATCCTGCTCCTGTCGGGCAGCGGTACCCTATACGCCCAGTACGGAGCACCGCCTCCGGGCTCTCCTATGACACTGGCCAATGCACCGCAGAAAGACACAGCCAACAAGACCAATACCAGTGACTGGCACACGGTAGATGCCCGCATCTGGTACCAGCAACAGTACTCCCAAAAGATCTACACACCGGATACAAGTGTTCATATCTTTCACCGCAGGCCTTATTCTCAACCGTGGAACCGCGACCTGGGCAACTCGGGGAGCGCAGCCTATAATATGCTGTTTACACCGCTCAATACCGCAGGGCCATCGTTGGGCTATCATGTGTATGATATTTACCGCTACAATACCGACAGCCTGTATTTCTATAATACCAATCGTCCATATTCAGTTTTTGAATACCAACTGGGAAGCAAGCTGGAACAATGGGCCCATATTATGCATACGCAGAATATCAATCCGCGGTGGAACATAGCGGCACAGTATAACAAAGTATACTCCCCCGGATATTATAAAATACAGCGCCAGAGCAACGACAATGGCAATTTTTCCACCCACTACAAAAGCAAAAACCAACATTACGAGGCATTTGGCGGTGTTGTATACAATAAAGAACAGCAGGATGAAAACGGAGGCATGGTCTCTGACAGCTTCCTCACTCAGTCACAATTTACCAATCGGGAAACGATACCCGTAAACTTTCAGAATGACGCATACAGTGTCCGCAGATCTACAGTAACCAATATGATGCGCGACTACTCGCTGCTGCTGAATCACAGCTATATATTCGGCACTATGGACACTACTTACAACCAGGACTCCTCCCAATACTATGTAAATCTCAAACCCCGGTTCAGTATAGGTCACCGTATGCAGCTTACCAGCGAAAAACATGAGTATAAGGACATCTGGCCGGATTCGCTCCGTTACCTTGACCTTTTTTCCGCAGGCAGAAGCTTTGCCTCAACAGATTCTGTGTTTATGCGCCAGAAATGGACAAAATTTGAGAACAGTGTCTTCCTCAACGGCTTCCTCGGTACACCGCAAAAACCGCTAATCTTCAGCCTCGGTGCAGGAAACCGTATCGACAAATTCACTACCGAATACGTAACCGGCAGCAGCAGTCTCAATATCATCAGCAATTATCTCCAGGGAAGTATAAAAAAAGAAGCGCTACAACCCGGCCAGTGGGAATACCAGGCGAATGTGCAGTTTTTTGTAACAGGCGATGCGGCAGGTAATTTCAATGTTAATGCCTCCGTAGGCAAAGATCTGGGCCGCGGCGTGGGCAATGTGACCCTGGGCTTTAAAGAGCAGCTGGCCAGTGCCCCTTACAGTTATACCATCCATCATACCCAGTACGATACCATACTTACTTCTTTCAATAAAGAAAGCATTACACAGGTATATGGCCGTATTGAAATGCCTAAATACCGTTTCTCCGCCGGCATCAGCAATTACCTGATCGGTAACTATATCTATATGAACGCCAGTGAGCGTCCGGACCAGTATGGCACAGCCTTTAACGTTACAGAGGCATGGCTCCATAAAGCCTTCCGCTTTGGCCGGTTCCTGCTGGACAATGAGCTTGTATACCAGCAAGTTACAGGCGACGCACCTGTAAATCTGCCCAAACTGATGGGCCGCCACCAGTTTGCCATAGAAAGTTACCTGTTTAAAAACGCCCTGAAAGTGGCCACCGGCATAGAGGTGCGTTATAATACAGCTTATTATGCAGATGCATATTCGGCATTCTTTAATCGCTATTATTACCAGAACAGCTATGAGATCAGCAATAAACCGCAGGCATCTTTATTTTTCAACTTTAAAGTGAAACGTTTCCGCGCTTACCTTATGGGCGACCAGCTCAATGAGATCATCTGGAAAAATACCGTTGTAGCCCCCGGCTATGCAGCGCAAAATGCTATGATACGCTTCGGTTTCAGCTGGGTGCTTATTAATTAATGGTGAATGGAAAATGGTGATCCCTGGTTATTGGGAGTCAAAAGTGAGACGTGAGCATCAGGCTAAGAGTGAATCGGTGGTCGAATGTAAATAAATATTAAACGTGTCATCCTTTAGCTGCCTCAGTATAACCTTTATCCCAATACCCGATTCCGGCATCCAAATCCCAAATCTCATATCTTACATCTCATATCTATCCCGCTGAAACTAATTCGTCCGTTAAATAAATAGCTATAACTTTGCGGATACTTTTTAGAAAACTATTTTCGGGGAAGTAATTTCTTATAATAATCGCATTAAATACTTGTTTTAAAATGCAAGACTTTTCGTACGTGATGAGCTCACATCCGGCCTATATTGAGTCGCTGTACAAAGACTATGTCAAAGACCCTGCAAACGTAGATACAGAATGGCAGAAATTTTTTGAAGGCTTTGATTTTGCCTATGCCAAGCTTCCTTCTTCCAACGGACATGCAACCACAGCTACCGATACAGCGCCCGTGAGCAATGAGCAGCTGGCCAAAGAAATCAACGTTTACAACCTGATACGTTCTTACAGGAAAAAAGGACACCTCGTAGCCACTACCAATCCCATCCGTCCGCGGAAAGACCGTCATCCTCACCTGGAACTGCAGGATTTTAACCTTACAGATGCAGACCTCAATGCAGAGTTTTATGCAGGCAACTTTATAGGACTGGGCAAAGCAAAACTCAGTGATATAGTTGCACGCCTCAAAAAATATTACACCGGCAACGTAGGTATTGAATATACTTATATCAACGACCGTGAGAAATGTAAATGGGTGGAGCAGAAATTTGAAGAAATGATGGAAAGCAAGATTTCCATTGAAAAAAGAAAACGTGTGCTCATGAAAATCAATGAGGGCGTGATCTTTGAAAAATTCCTGCATACCAAATACATAGGTCAGAAGCGCTTTGGCCTGGATGGCGGTGAAAGCACGATCCCCGGCCTCGATGCCATCATCAACAGCGCAGCAGACGCCGGCGTGAAAGAAGTGAACATTGGCATGGCACACCGCGGCCGCCTGAACATTCTCGCCAATACCCTCGGCAAAACATATGAGCAGATATTCTCCGAGTTTGAGGGAATCATGCCTGCAGATATGACCATGGGTAGCGGCGACGTAAAATACCACCTCGGCTTTAACTCAAATGTAAAAACTGCCAGCGGTAAAGAAATAAACCTGCAGCTGATGCCCAACCCCTCGCATCTTGAGGTAGTGGATCCTGTTGTAACCGGTTTTGCACGCGCCAAGGCAGACATTCTTTACAACAAGCAATACGACAGCGTTCTTCCCATCCTGATACATGGCGACGCAGCCGTAGCAGGCCAGGGCGTGATCTACGAACTGCTGCAGATGAGCAAGCTTGAAGGTTATTACACCGGTGGCACCATCCACTTTGTGATCAACAACCAGATCGGTTTCACCACCGATTTTGACGATGCCCGTTCTGCCGACTACTGTACCAGCATAGCATCTATGGTGCAGGCACCGGTATTACATGTAAACGGCGACGATCCTGAAATGGTAGTAAAAGCCTGCGAACTGGCAGTAGCCTACCGCCAGGAATTTAATGAAGATATCTTCGTGGATATGGTATGCTACCGTCGTTACGGACACAACGAAGGCGATGAACCAAAGTTTACCCAGCCGCAGTTATATGCCCTGATAGACAAGCATCCAAGTCCACGTGAAATATACACACAGTATCTTATCAATCATGGCGAGGCAGACGCACAGGAGCTGGCCAAAGAAATGGAAAAACGTTTCTGGGACGACCTGCAGCAACGCCTGGATGAAGTAAAGCAAAAACCGCTTCCATATACTTACCAGAAGCCGGAAATATGGTGGCAGCAGCTGCGCAAGGCAAAACCGGAAGATTTTGATCAGTCGCCCGATACTGCTATCAGTGCAGATGATGCCAAACGCCTCATTCCTGCTATGATGAAATGGCCGGAAGGCTTTAAGCCGCTGCGCAAAGTAGAAAAACTGCTCCAGGACAAAATAAAGCTGTTTGAAACCGAAGGCAAGATCGACTGGGCAACCGGCGAGCTGATGGCTTATGCAAGTTTGCTGGCAGAGAACCATGATGTACGCCTGAGTGGTGAAGACGTAAAACGCGGCACCTTCTCACACCGTCATGCTGTCATCTACGACGAGGCGACCAACAAATCATACAACCGTCTCAGCCAGTTGCAGGAAAAGCAAGGCACATTCCATATCTACAACTCACTGCTCAGCGAATTTGCAGTGTTGGGTTTTGAATATGGTTACGCAATGGCCAATCCAAACAACCTGGTGATATGGGAAGCACAATATGGCGATTTTGCCAATGGTGCACAGACTGTAATAGATCAGTACATCAGCAGCGGGGAACAGAAATGGACAACCATGGACGGTATGGTACTGTTGCTGCCGCACGGCTACGAAGGTGGCGGACCAGAGCACTCCAGCGCCCGCATGGAACGCTTCCTGCAGATGTGTGCAGAAAATAATATGGTGGTGACCAATATCACCACTGCTGCGAACTTCTTCCACGGACTGCGCCGTCAGCTGGCATGGCCTTTCCGCAAGCCGATGATCAACTTCTCTCCGAAAGCCAACCTGCGCCATGTACGCTCCTACTCTACTGTTGAGGAGCTGAGCAACAGCCGCTTCCAGGAAGTGATTGACGATCCGATACTGAAAGACACGAAAAAAGTAAAACGTGTGTTGCTGTGTACCGGAAAAATGTACTTTGATCTGAGTGAAAAACAGATTGCGGACAACCGTGAAGATGTGGCTATCGTTCGTATGGAACAGATATACCCGCTGCCTGTAAAACAACTGCAGGAACTGCGTGCAAAATACAAGAAAGCAGAATGGATATGGGTACAGGAAGAGCCGCGCAACATGGGTGCATTAGGCTTCCTTGCGCAGAACCTGGAAAACTTCCCGCTTGGCTACATCAGCCGCCCGGCAAGCGCCTCTACAGCTACAGGCTTCAGCAAGCAGCACACCAAAGAGCAGAACGAACTGATAGAAAAGGCATTTACTCTGTAGTATTGCCAGTTGAAGATATATTGACTGAAAAGCGGAGCGGAAGCTTCGCTTTTTTGTTGGTGCCGATCTAATTTTATCGCTTAATTTCTGAGAGCTCGCTTTTCAGGATATATCCTTCGCGTCCATCTTGCGTTTTAACCTTAACAAAGACACCAGCATCTTCAATAATTACAATAATGCTTCTATTAATCAGGTCATCTATAACGAAGGAAGTAGAAGATGGCTTTTCTCTAATCGCTGCATATCCGCTTTGCGAAGCTACCTGCACTGCACCTGATAGTATCTTTCCGGAATATCTTTCGTTACAATTTTTATTTAAAGTTACCGGCTGACTTGGGGAGGTATTTTCAAAACCGGATCTGAGCAATTCTCTTCTATGAGTTTTGGAATTGTAGAAACCATACCACCAAAACTGAGCAGTACTGTCGCTGTTTAATTGCAACCGGGCAATAATGCTGTCTCTCGAAATATTATCCCAATCCATCTTTGGTGGGTTCATAACCATTTTCAAAACGGGTTCATCCAACTGAAAACAATAGACGTTCTTCCCCTCAATATGTATACTGGCGTTAATAAAAACTTTGGAAGGCAGAGCATTGATCGTTGCGAAGGATTTGCCTGCTGAAATCCAGGCGCTTTCAGATGGTTGCTTACAAGATATCCTCCAGTCGCCCATTACAGAAAATACTTTAGCCTGGCTTTGTTCACCGACATGAACGCTATCCTGTATTATCTTAACAGCATGAATATTCTCTTTCCTAACTTGTCCTTTGCATGCAAAACAAGAAACAGTAATGAAAAGGATAAATATTAAATGCTGTTTATCTTTTTGTGTCAATCTTATATCCGTATTTCGTCCTTTTGGTTATGACATCTTGATCTATCCAAGCCGTCTCTAAGTAATATTTATCTTTGACATTGGTAATGATAAACTCAGGACTCATACTTTTACCTTGTGTATAACCATAAATATTCTTTTTAAAGTGGAGGATTAGCTTATTACTATTTTCCGTTGCTGTCAGTATATCTATGAATCCCATTTCATACCCGTCTCCTTTTGCAAGGATACTGTCTTTTGTAACATTAATAACAATATCCAGCCCGGCTGTGATACCACCTATTTTACCATAACTCACCCAAATGGCATAATTGCCCAACCATTTTTTATTTTTCAAGTCTTTACCTTTAGCTACCGATTGACCGTAACTGGTAACAATAGATAATAAAAGTAGAATTGCAGAAATAGCGGTTTTATTCATAATTAGCCTAACAAGGATTAAAAAATTCTACATTGTAAAGCTTCGAGTTTTTAAAAGAAAAATCTGAGAGAACTCCATTGGCTTTTCATCAAATGCACATGAAGAACATCTTATCATTTAATTTTCCAGAGCATCCTCAACGTAACTGTCTCAAAGCTCTTTTAGCCTTGTTTTATGAATATAACCTTGTTTTCCTCCGGAGGTTTCTACTAAAACCCAATCTTTTTCTTCACCAATAAAGCAAACATATTCCCCATCATTAATTCTTAAGATAACCGCAGATGTTTTGTCTGCTTTTTCTCTCAAATTAACATACCCGTCAGGGTCAGAAACATGATAATTCCTGATTCTATATTTTCCCAAAGTCTGAACAACGATATCCTTGTAATATTTATTCTCAACGGAGGTTAATCTATTGGGAAGCTCTGTATCAAACATTCGATGTATATCAGTAAAATATTCAGTCTTGGATTCCCATCCTGTATAACTACCCAGAGAAAATATTGCTTCTATCCTGGGCATTCTTTTCAATTCATCCGTTAGTTTATTACAATTGAATTCATGTTGCATTTTAGGATTAAGCAGCACCAGATTTTTTGAAAGGCTAACGGTACACAGTTTATCGAGAAAAAAATTTTCTTTCACTATAAAATCGTCAAGTAAAGTCATTAGAAAACTGAGTAAAACGGTATCATGATATTTGCCGGTCTGTTGAACAAAAAAATATGGATCTTCCAGAAATAGTTCTACAAGATTATCACTGAGTAATTCAACTCCCTTATAAGATAAGCTTTCATCCCCGGTAACCTTTGACAGTAAGTAATAAGCATTCGGGTCTTTAAGCTGCTCTATTCTTATCATTAAAAGCTGTGCAAAAAGTGCGGCTTTAAAATCATCCTCATTTTTTCCATTTTTTAAAAATTCAAAAAAATTATTCCTATATGTGCTATCTGACAGTATTTTCTTTACTTCAAGGTTTTCGATAAAGATGCCATCAAATTTGTATGTATTCAGTTTCACATCCTCCTTTTTGAAAAGGCATTTATCAACACTTATTCCATCTATTAACTTTGCATTTCTATTATTTTGGCAACATGCATAGACACTGGCAAGCAAAAACGCAGATACTACTATAAGTTGCTTCATTTTATAATTTTTAACTTGCGGGATTTACTTGTTTCACATATTTTCTAGTAATGATCGGAGCTTTCCTTATACAAAAAGATATTGCAATACGGGCAACTACGGATCACTTAGTTCATCAGTCTACTTTTTCAAATTTACCCTCTGAGGTTGTCTGATAATGCTCTTCTTTTTCAATTTTACGGGAATCATAATCTTTACCGGAACTGTATTCCAGCTTAACATTAAGATCAATATCAATGGTAAAATCGAGATAACTATCTGTTGTTTCGCCCGAACTATTTTCCACAGTTTCACGTTTACCGATCAATAAAGAAGACTTGATTTTGTTATGATCTAAAAAAATCAGATACCATTTTTCCATATCCCCGCCAAAATAAAGTATTGCAATATTTCCATCCAGCTTGATAAAAGCATCCGGGGTGGTGTTATTGAGTTGAAGTGATTTAAAGTTACCTGGCAAAGGGAATACAGAAACATCTATATTTTTAATCGATACGGGCAATTCTACTGTTTTACTGTACTCCTGCTGTTTTATCGGAATATTTTTCTCCCATTCCTGGAGACTTATTAAGCCTTTATCAGGATCATTCACATAAACTTTACAATCTCCTTTATTTACACGAAATGTAAAGAAATTTTCAAACCTTGTCTCGGATGAATAGCCTACATGGATTTCATAATAAAGCGTAGTATCTGTTTTTCCTTCATCATAATCTATCATCGTCAGACCTTTTTGATGCTTCGTTATTGAATCAATATACTTCTCTTGCTTTTTTACTTCCGGAATTTTAGCAATAAGCTCTAAAGCATTGTCACGAGTACATTTGCTTGTTTGCCTCTATGACTGTGCATTACAAGAGAGAAAGAAAAGCCAGACGACTAATACAGATTCATACTGAAATATCATTTTTTTGTTAGCCTTAGCCATTTATCCCTGTGCTCAGCGTTAAAAAGAGAACTTTTTATAAATGTTTCACCACTCATATGCTTTAAGAGGAAGTTGGCTGAGCCATCATTATTAATACAGCCTGAATCATCCCCATCATAAAACAATTGAAGCACCCCATCTTTTTCGCGTATATCGTAGCGCCCCTGGCAAAAATCGGGTTCATGAAATGCATCTATTTTTATCTCTGCGCTTTGGACATTTACATCAATAAAATAGGTCTTATTAGAGACCCCATCGGTTGTCTGTTCACCTATAATATCTATTTTGTATTTGCCGATAAAATCATTACCCGACAGAGATCTTTCCGTATCATTAGTTCCAAAATCCATATTTTTTGCAATAAGGACTATCTTCCCTGAAGCAGTATCAATGCGGTATTTCGACCATTCTGATATGCCAATTGCATCTTCCGAATGATTGGTAAATGTCTCCAGATGCCAAAGCGTAAGGTCATCTTCGAGATACGAAAGAACTTCAAATCTTTGCTCTCCTCCGGGAACATTTTTGTCAAACTGGTATTTGTAAAAAAGGATGGAATCTGTTTTTAAATTATTCTTTTCGATATAAAAAATGGTCTGAACATTTTCTTTGTCATTAACCTTTTGAACCAATTGCAATTGTCCTCCTGCAAATGATAGAATTCTTTGCGTGTCTGAAGAAAACCTATTCTTATTGTTTGTTACTACCTGTATAAATTGATTGAAAATATATTCCCCTCCGGCATCAATTTTTGCTATAAACGCTTTGTCCCTTATCACAGAATCTCCTGCGAAAGTCTTATTTATGGCATTCTGTTGTTTATCATTTTTCTCACTCTGAGAAGGAGGAGCACTTGTACAAGATGCACACGCCAATATAAAAATAATACGCAAAAAATTACTTTTCATATTAAATATTATTCTTTTATTATTATAACCTGAGATTCATCAAAACCTGAATGTAGGTGGTCATTATGGTCGGACTTATGTATCGTTCCTTTGTAAGTATGACTCCCATCAGTTCCTGTTATTTCTGTACTAAACTTAAATTTTTTCATTGCCTCGATAAATTTGGATTCTCTCTCTTTATTAATATACTTTGTATCGATACTTTTTCCATTGACATGAGCTACGCTCGGAAAGCATGTGCCTTCTTTAAAGCATGAACCTGTCGTTGAAATATCAGAATAGCCACACTCCGCTAATGCGCCAATAAATCCGGCTAAAGCTCCCGGACATGTATAACGACGTTGAGTATCAGAAAAAGAATATTTAATCAATATTCCCGATTTTGAATAATCTAAACTATTGGGCATCTTTATAACTTCAATTTTAGGGTTTCCCGCCACACAGGCATATAAGTTCCAGAAATATTTGCCTTTATTAACTCCATATTCTGCAACATCTCCATTTTCGTATATCACCCTTCTTGAAGTCTGACCTTCTGAGACTATACTGTCTGAAATTATTTTAGAATGTACCGGCTTGGTAGAGTGTCTTTGGCCTGTCATTTTTTTAATTGTTTCATGCCAATCGGCAATGCAAATTTCGTGCTGTCCATTATTTTGATCACAATAAACATATTTATATTTACCCTCATAGCCACTTTTAATGACTTTGGGAATATGTTTCTCAATTTTTCCATTATAGAAGGTATAATAAGTAATAACATCTTTTGTAAATGAGATATTCGATAATGAAGAAGCGCACTCTTCATATTTTGATTTGTATGCTTGCCCGGCAATTTGCTTCACTTTAATTCTCGGCTTCAATTCCCCCTTTGTAATCTGACCATCTTTTTCCCCTTTTCCAATAGTATTGAATATTGTTTTCCCCTTTTTATTAGTATATTTTTCTATATAATATTCTCCATCAATGCTACTATTGTTATTATAGTTTTTAGAGCTATTATTCTCATCATAACAAACAAATGAATCATCCCTTCCAACAGCTTTGGGACACCAAATACACATATACATATCCAGAGCATCCGATATTATTTTACCCCGATCAATCCACATTTTAAAGTATAATTCTACATAATCCAGTTGTTCTAAAACGGTCATATGGGCCAATCTGGACTTCGTCAATAAGCTTCCCTTATTGTATTTATTATTTTTATTCATTCCATCAATAGCATCTCCGGTCCATTGCACAAGGCCAGTCGCTCCTCCTGATGAATATCCTTTACTTGGACTAAAAGTTTCATCCGTTTCCACAGCCATACAGGCCATCAGGTAATTAGCCATAATGATCTTATCTTTTTGCGGCCATAACCTTGAACACATTTCAACAATTTTTTTTCTTTCAGCGCATTTAAATTTGCTTCCCCATATCAGATCATACTCTTTACATACACAATTCCCCGGCGCCACGGTTCCCCCATCCAGCTTCTCTCCCAGTACTACAGGCGCTATACTGCTTAAAAGTGTATTCTGTGTATCTGTATCGGCCACTTTAAGCTGCAGAAAATAATTACGCTTTACGTAAGCGGCTGTTATTGCCATAGCCTGTTTGTCTTCACTACCCGGAGAAACAAGATGAGCAACGTTTTTCGCTATCTGGAAAACATTGGCCACTTCATTCGTTATATCATTATCTCCTACATCAACAGGAAATAACAGCTTGCTGTCTCCGTGATACAATGCCATATAAAAGGTACGTGGTGTACCCGGCGCAAGATTCTTCACATATTTGTTATGTTCACCTAATGCCCCTTTTGATGTCTTAAATTCTATTTTTAATGTTCCGTCATTTAATACAGCTATTTCACCGGCGTTATTGGCTACAGGATCAGTCTTGTGGTTGCTGTCATTAACCAGATTTTCTATAAGGCCCACTTTTACTTTGGCGCCAGGCATTATACCCCTGAGTTTTACCAGGCCATACGCTGTGTCTCCGTATTTTATAACCTTATACAGTTTCTTATAATCACTGTTTACAAAGCAGGCGTCCAGCACTCTTATGCCACTGATCATTTTCAGGTATACACCTATATCTTTATTGTTGGTTGCAGGAAATATCTGTCCGTAAAGTGCACTCCCACCAGCAAAGGCTTTAACCTTATCCTGTTCAAATTGTACATGTTCCAGATCGCCGGATTTCTCCAACGTAAAAAATATCTGGCACAGACCGTCGTCGTACTGTAGCTTTTTCCACAAATCATCTGATGTCTGGATCTTTTCAAACAGCTCTCCGTTACTCAGTTTTTTTGTAAAACTTTTCACATTTACCATTTTGGCTCCGCTGGTGCTAAACCAATTGTGCTCTACCTTGTGTTCCCAGATATTTACTTTCACCGTTTCATCCGTAAGCCCATTAATGATGAGATGCAGGTTTGTTTCCAGGCCTATGCTACCCTCCCGCTGCACGTCTTTATTAAAGTAGGAAAAACTCCACCGGGTAATCCGGGCATAACTGGCCTTTGCCTTTAAGACTGCAGGTTCTGTATTTCCAGCCAGCGACGCAGTCACCACGAAGTTTCCCGCAGTATTGGCATATACTCCTTCACATTTTTGAGGAGTAGTATCTATATCAGAAGGCGTCCATTGAATACGGCCGTCCAGTTTTGCATCATAAGTCTGTTCTGTTTGCGCCGTAATATCATATTTCTTTCCTGCAATCCATTCTGTTGGCCCTTCGAGATTTATAACCCGGTTTTTCCTTACTTCGAATTGCCAGTCATTTTTACTCAGTCCGGCTTGTTCGTCCGGCACAAATGCATCTATTATATACTTACCGGGTGCTATAAGTTCTGCACCGGATAAAGTCAGGTGCGGACCTTTTACGGGCTGTAATCTGCCATTCAGTTTCCATTGTATCGCTTCCTGTTCAAAAGGGGCACTATCTGCCAGTGTACTGTAGGTAAGCCTTTTTACTTCAAAGCTCAGGGGTGTGCCCGGCCTTACAAGATGCTGCTGGGTTACACACACTACTTCCAGAACACCATTGGCTTCCGTATGAAATGTTTTACTCAGCTCTGCAGCATGTTCATCCGGCGCTGTAACCTGTTTCTTCAATTTAACTATGTACACAGCAGCACTGTTTGGCGGGATATAAGTGATCGTATCACTGTCGCTGCTTTGTAAAATATTGCCTGCCAGATCCGTCACCTGCATGGAAATGTTTTTCCTGTCTTCATCTTTTACAGGTGTAAACATATACTTCGCACTAAAAGTGACAGGCAGTCCCTTACGTACATAAATGGTCTCTGCCCCGTTTTTAGCCTTTTTAATCCGTGCATGAGCAGGTGCATCTTTTATAGAAATTTCCGTTACGGAGTTTTTCACCACTTCAACATCAATGCAGCGATGTATTTGTTCCGTATCCCCTTCAGGACTGCCATAAGCGATGATCCGGAAACTTCCCAGTGCATCAAAGTTCACTTTGAATGACGGCCCTGTCTCACCAAAACTTTCAGCCTCACCGTCAAAGGAATGAGCATGAATTACTTTCCAGCCTGTTTTGTTTTTATCGCACTTAGATGCGTTTAAAAATTCCTCTACTTCAAACTGCAGGCTTTCGTCAATTCCCGCCTGCAACGTCGCAATTGATGCTTCTGTATTTTTTTTGCTATGTAGTGTAATGCCTCTGTCTGCGGCTGTTACTTTTATGCTTTTTATTTTAGGGGGATCTTTTGCTTTCTTTTTTGATGGCGGAGCCAAAGGATTAAGCATGGTAAGCGTTTCCGGCTGCACCTGGTTAAAGTGGGCTTCTGTTACTTTTGCTTTCTGCCCATGTTGTTGCTTAATCACAGATATACTCGGACAACCGGATACAGGGCATATGGCCAGGCTGTCCTCTGTCAGGATCTTTCCGCCATTGCTCAACGTTACGTTAGGATATGGCTGCAGCCACTCCTTTACTGAAGCTGCACAGGAGCTGTGCGTAAGTGTACAGCTGCCGAATGTGTTCTTCTCAAATGTTGGTCCTATATCTTTAGTGCTCGCAATGAGTTTCTCAGCACCGTCACCATCGTTGATATAATCTTTTTGCTGTGAAAGCACCGACAGCTTATCAGGTGCTGCCCCAAACTCGCACTTGCATTGTGCGCCATGTACCAGGAAATGTTTATCTGCCATAGGGGTTAATTGCTTGATAGTTTTCTAAATAGTGTTTACTGTCATATTTATCGTATCGCGGGAGCCGGCATTCCCTGTTTGCCATAGAATGTCTGCCTGCTCTATGTGATGGCTTCTTTTACTTATCATATATATTCCTTTCATAGCAGCATCGACATTCTGGTCTTCTGCTATTCCTGAAATAGTCACGTGGTACAGCTCGCCGTTTTCAGGGTCTGCAGATGCTACATGCTTTGTCATAAAAGTAACAGGTGCCTGCAGTGGGTATGTTACCCGTTGCTGTATAACCGGGCTGTCCCTCACATTACTGCTTACCGGCATAAAATATATTTTCAGGAAAAGGTCATTTTGTAATACCTCCAATAGCTTTTCCGGCATCATCAGCGTTTCTTCTGTCTGTGCTATATAATCATCTGCTGTTTCGCCGGCATAGTATTGCTTTATAAGTACAGATTCCTTCAGCCAGCGGTTAATGATTTCTTTATGGTTATGTACAGAAATTATTTCTGCCTGTTCATTGATGAGGCATTCCAGGGGATACAGCGTTTGCCCGCAATGCTTTGCAAGCTCATAGGCATGATTCTGTTCCCCATTAGATTCCACATCGGTCCTGTTTAACTGCACGACGTAATGTTTCTTCTCCCGCCTTATAAATTCTATTGCGATGTTGTATTGTATCAGCAACTCATTGTTGATATAATACGCTACTTCATACTCCTTATCCAATCCTTCAGGATTGAATTTCAGCTGTTGTGTATGATGTGAAATGCTTTCAGAATTAGTGGTCATAATATTCAGACAGGTTTATAAAAGAGCTTATTCCACTTTAACGCGTTATGAAATAGTCCTTTTAATAATCATCTTTAAAATTTTAGCACTCGCCGATGTTCTTGCAGGGATATAATTTTCTCTTCCTCACTTGCTACAAATCTATATCGACAAGAGGTGGCTTCTCAGTTATGCTCGATCACTTTTAATAAGGAGTCATGGTACTCTTTGGTCGTTATATGTATTCTTTCCCCTTTCAGTTTTTCATGTTGCTGTTCTCCGTTTTCAATTTCGATAGACCATATTGTATCGGAACAATAACCTTCTTTTTCAAAAACTAACTTCCCCGATGCTGATTTTGTTTTTATCAATTTAAAATATCCATTGCTATCTGTATAAGTATCTTTAGTATGATCCATCAGGTCAAAAACCTTTACTTTTTTTACAGGATGCTCCTGAACATCATAAACATATCCATAATATTTATCAGAGCTACAGGAGCTAAAAAGAGCCATAACAGAACGTAAATAAACAGACCTTATATTCATGATATTTTTATTTACGTGAGCCAAACAGCTCATGGTACATCTTCTCCTTTTTTTGCGGACTGAATCCTGATAGTATCATTTATGCCGTTTAATATGATGGATATATCTTTTATTTTATTCAGAGAATCGCCGTAAATAGATTGCAGATCATAAGCAGAATATTCTTTTATTACATGTTTGTTACTGTTGAGTATTACTAACCGGGTGCTTGCCGGCAAAGGAACCGTATCATTCCTATATACCGGTAAATCTTTGTAGTATCGGCTATAAGCGGTATTTCCTTTACCTGATAATGGAATGGTATCTTTACAGCCACCGCCGGAATCAACCGCTATCACTTCTTTTCCTGTTTGCATATCCTGGCAGCAAAAGATTACATACATCATCGAGTCCGTATTATTTTCGATCAATATGGTTTTATAATCCCGTTCTAATGCTGCGTTTTCGGACTGGTGTTCCAACCATTTATCAAACCGGAAGTAAAATATCATTGCCAGAAAGACAATGATCACAATGGCTAAACCAATCAATACAAGAAATATCTTTTTCATTTTACTAATTATTTTACCCGGCCAGTGATTACTTAATAAACAAAGTATCTTTTCTTCCTTCTATAAAATAATACTGTTCCCCCCTCCCGGGATGTGTGCGGACGACCTGAATTGAATCTATAACCTTATCGTTTTTCTTAACAATCAAAAAACAGGAAATACAATCCGGAGATTTCTTTATCTTAAAAAAGCCATCCTGATTTGTCCGGCGCCCCGATGAAGAATCAAACATTTCGTATACATACATTCCTTCCAAAGGCTTTTTCTTATCGGTATATATGTATCCTTCGTAGTAGTTCACTTTTTTACTTCCACAACTATTTAATGCAACTATAACCAGCAAAAAACAAAGCCGCCTCATATCAGCTTATTTTTATTTTGGTTAACCATATCAGCCCTAACACATCCTTTTCCGCTGCGACAGATCTTCTGTATAATAGAGGCACGTACTTACTTTTTTTAGTTACAGGGTCTTTTTCGTAATGATAATATTTCATCAGATCAATTTCCCCGGCTTGAGGATAGTATTCGCCTAAAGTGCCAGGCATATGATCAACATGCGTTGCTTCTCCCCAAATAATAGTAGAACCGCTTTCATCAGGGGTCGGCTTCTCATCCTGGGGGAGCAGATAAGAACTCCCTTTATGTTGCCATGAATAAATATAATTTCCGTATGCTTTTAAAATAGAATGTCCGATTTCATGTGCAGATGTAAACGAAAAATCCTCACTTTCCGCAACATCGCTTTGATACCCCCAACCGTTTGAGTACAAAATATACCCAACGTTATAACTTATTTTAGCCAAAACACCAGGATTACCGCTTCTATCCCATGCTCCATTTGTATTATAAACCAGCTTAACTTCATTTAAGCAAGCAGTCTCAGCATTTATTGGGTTAATAAAGATCTCATAACTGTCATTACTTATTTTTACATTTTTCCCCTCAGTATTATATTGATTTCTGCCCCAATGATATTTTAACCCATCGATTGATAATTGCTTTAATTGCTCAAAACTCTTCGTACGACTGGTAATCGGTGGCTGTCCCCATTTTTTAATCTCGTCAGCAGGAATTTTATCCCACGGGCATTCTGTTTTGGTTTCATTATCCCTGGGGTTCATCCGATGATAGGTGAAGCATTCCAGGCCTTCTTCCCCGCCATCTTTCAGGTCCACACGCAGTGTTGTATCAATACGCTTCTTGTTCCGGTCTATTTTCACATCTACCCAATCCACTTCTTTATAGCTTGTGTCAAATTCCAGCTCTATTGTCTTTTGCTTTGAATCCTTATGGGCAGTAATACTTGCCTTCAATTTTTTACCGTTAAACCGGGTGCTGTCATATATTCCGTCATTATCAAAACCGTCCCAGTTGAGCAGGTAACTCCCAACTTTTGTAAAATCCGGTTCTTCCAGAGCATATTTTTTAAACAGACTGCTGTAATCCCATGCCTTCAGAGGGTTTGCTGTATCTAGCTTAGGTACTTCTTTTTTTGCATTGATAAGTAATATACTTTTCTGAGCACATGATATGATCACAGGCTTTAAATATCCCATTGAATATATCCCTTTTCCATCCGCATCATAAATATGAAAATCCAGCGAATCAATATCTGCAATACTGAGCGTATACCTGAAGCTGAAATAAGGATTCTCATAATTATTGCCGAAGTCCAGAATACCAAGCGGCACAACTGTCGTTTCTTCCTTGTCCAGGGAGAAGCTTATCATAAAATCAGTATCACTCTTATTTATCTTTTTCGGATTGTGATCCAATAAGTTTACACCACCCGCACTACTCACTTTCAGTTCATCATTGGTAGACACGCCTATCCCCTCCTTAGTTGTATTCCAGTCTACCTGTCCGCCTTTCTGTAAATTCACTTTTGACTGGAAAGTCATCATACCTTTTCTTTGATCGCCTGCCATAATAACCCGGTTTTAATAGAGTTTCGATTTTTTAGCACTTCTCAGTTCCACTGTCTTTGCAGAATTGATGGTCATCGCTTCTTTAGTGCTCTCCACTTTCATCTCTTCTGCAGTTTTTTCTATTGTCTTCGCATGATGCTCCACGTTTTCAGACGCGATATTGCTGATATTGGTAGCTACTACCTTGAGGTCGTTTACTGCAAAATGGCTCATGCAATCTCCTGCACTCTGTGTAATGTCCAGACCTGCAGATTCTGTAATGTTCATGCCTGCCACTGTTGTCACATTTTCACCTGCATTGATACTTACATTTTCATCAGCATTGATGATCATATTCCGGCAATTCAGCGTCATCGTCTCCGGAGCTGTTATGGTAATGTTCTGCCCTATTGTATCCAGGTGTATCACGTTGCCGCCCGGGTCTTTGATGGTAATGCTTGTGCCGGTTCCGGCATCGTCCAGCTCTATGGTGTGCCCGCTGCGGGTAGTAATGCTTTTGATATGGTTTTCTGCTCCGCCGCCAGCACCCACCAATCCATGAAACATACCGCCCATCACAAAAGGCCTGTCCGGGTGGTGATGAACAAAGCCTATCATTACCTGGTCGCCCACTTCGGGTATGGCTACATATCCCCTGTTCTTTCCTACCGCATCGCTGCTGCCGGCATCTGGTGCCATCATACGTATAAAATCTGTTGTCTCTCCATTCGATTGCCAGTCAAACTGCACTTTCACCCGCCCCTGGCCATCGCTGTTGTCTGTTACAGTGGCCACCTGCGGCTCTGCTACAGGCATTATATAAAATGGCTCCGGCAAGTTTGGCGTATCAGAAGGAATTGCTTCAAAATGACCATGATAATCTCCGCGTGCATCTACATGATGGTTTATGCTGGTGACAAGCATGCGCGAAAAGTATTTTGCCTCGCTGCTTTCCGGCTTGCGGAAATTGAGCTCTATGAGGCAGCCCGGATACAGGAACGGAATACTTGTACTTCCCGTTACGGTAAACATAGTTGCAGCAGCAGCTCCGGCAGCTCCCTTTTGCGTAGCTTCCACATCCTGGTCAGAAGCCGCCCTGATTGGTGCCACCTGCAGCGACGGTGCTTTGTACAGGTTCTGCGAAATATCATAAGCGTGCATACCCAGCTCTCCCAGCCCTGTGACTGACGTGTCTCCGCCGGAAAGCGGTGTATGACTGTTGCTGTTATAACCGTAATGCTGCCGGTTTACATGTGCCGATTTCATCTGCACCTGCACCTGGCGTGCATCTCTGCCATATATAAGCCGTATCGGGTCCGGTAATGCAGGCTTGCCGAAATATAATGTTTCGCCATCGTAATAAAACCACTCCCCGTACGCTGCCGCCATACGCGCCAGGTAGTTGTAATGGCTTTCATTGTACTGACAAGTATACGGGAGTGTATCTGTATAGGCTGTTTTAACAGCTGCTGTCATCTGCTGTTCGCTCACGCCCTGTTTTATTATTTCTGCTGCAAGGCTCTGCAGGCTTATGCCTGTAAAACTTTGTGTATGCGGCGCCGAATCCAGCAGTGCTGCCGGGCTGTACCCGTTCAGTACTATGCGGCCCGACGAACCATGTTCCTGCGTAAATCCTACTTTGGTAATAATGCCTTTAAACCGCCGCTCCGGGCTGCCTCCGGGGAGATTACGGTAATTGAAAGTTATGGAAATCGTCTGTCCGAGGAAATCCCTGGACTCCTCCATGTTATGGTCCTGCGCCTGTTGTAAAATATCATGCGCCAATACCAATGTGAATGTATGATGGCCTGAAACGCTTTGCTGCAGGCTGAAGGAATGATAATGCAAATAAACTGCGCCGCCGATTACTATCTGCAAACCCACTGCGTGGATGACGCCGGTAATATTGGATATAATAGCTGCAGCATCGCCACCCGGTGAGGCTGAGCCGTTCTGTTCAAACATAATTCAGGGGTTTTTAAGTAAAAAAAGCCCTGTCTACACATCTTTAAATGGTAAACAGGGCCGGGACAATGTTTATACTACCTGTAGTGAGTTCTATACCGGCCATTTGCCATCATACTCTGCACTGCCGTAAGTGATCTTCTCGGCACTTACCACAAAGCTTACACGCATGCTGTGGGAGTCAACAGCGTCAAAACGCACTTCATGATGGATGATGTAACCGTTTTCCCAGGAGCATTTGATCATAATACCTTCTTCATGAGATTTGTTGAAGGTGATCTCTCCTTTTGTAGGTTTGAACTTGCCGTTGAGCATACTTTCCAGTATTTCACTCTTTTCATTTGCCTCAATAGTTACCGAGACAAGGGCGTTGGACGGATCGGAGGCAACACGGCCTGAAGGATCGTTGGTGCGGGCTACATTGTAGTTCACATCGAGTACTTTGTACTCACCCCCACCGTTAAATTTTAATTCTGCGTTGTACGCCATAGTGTTTAAATTTTATTTATGAAGTACAAGTTTAACGCCAAAATTGTTTCAACAGTATGGAGATACGCATTAAAATGAAAACTGTCGTATTTATACGATCGGCTGGTGAGTGATGAATAGTGAATGGGCAATGGTGAAACGTGGGATGTGAAACGTCAGATGTCAATGGTAGACGGAGTAGACCACCGGAATAAAAACGATGTACAACAGGAAAATAAAAAAACCGTGCTTGTCACATGAAGCATAGTCGAATGTGACAGGCACGGAGCTTGTGTGTATGGTTAATTGTGGTGCTAGTAAGCGAGGCGGATCACAAGTGTTTCCGGCAATATGGTAACGTTGATGTTATCTCCTGCCGTAAAACCTGCTTTTGAAAGCCATTTACCGTTCAGCCTTATCTCCGGCAGAAAACCGTACTGACAAACATGCGCATATTCTTTCAGAGGTTTGCGGTAGCTGCGTTGATACACCTTTAGGCGGCGCACAACCAGTTTTGACGGTACTGCTACACTGTTGGGTGAAGAAGAAGAGGAAGCCTTTTCGCGGTCGGACGCTGCAATTGATGTATCAGGTGATACAGTGGTTGCAGATTTTTTTGTTTGAGTTCGCATATAATACCAATTTAGAGTGGCCGGTAAATAAGTTGACCAGGATGTGCGAACTCAAACTTTTGGTAGGAATTGGAGTCGTTACCGATACCCCCATCCTGGCCGTATCGTAGAATACGAGAAATTGTAAATTGTACATGATCAAAAGTTTGTTTTAAAAGTTCGCAGAGCGAAGATAAGCAATAATAAATTCAAATAACTATCCTATCCTTTAATTACGAATGGAATATGTAATTAAAAATTGTAAATTGGCAATGCACCAGAAACAACTGAATTAAACAATGGCTGAAGATTTTACCGGAAAAATTAAGGACTGGATAAATAATCAAGGATATCCATTCGAAATTTTTGTCGCAAAAGCCTTTAAGGAGGCAGGATTCATTATTGGCCAATCTCTATATTATACCGATGAAACCACAGGTTCTGCAAGGGAGGTTGATGTTATTGCATATCGCACAAAATTAATTGGAGAAACTTCATATTCCTTTGCATTTGTCATAGAATGTAAAAGCAGCAAAGGGAAGCCTTGGATAGCCTTCAAAACAGATTCCTCAATTAAAGGAAGTCTAAAAATTACTTCTCGAGATGCTACAATACGCGGAAAACACTTTTTGAAAGCGATCGCGAAACAGGAAAAGGAAAATACTGATAGCCTTTTCAATTTTGACGATGAGTTATCTTGCTATAATCTAACACAAGCTTTCACAAATGGTAATGAAGTCCCATTTACCGCAATTGCAAATCTTGGAAAAGCGATATCAAGTTTTATTAAAAAATTTGAAACTCATAAGTCAGATTTCAATATTTACGCCAGTAAAAATGCGTTTATATATTTTCCAATAGTTGCAATTGAAAGCATGTTATATTCTTTTGAATTAGATGATGATGGTTCTGATAAAATCAAAGACATTCAAAACATAAAGTATATATCAAGAAGGCAGGAAGATAACCACACATATTTTATTGTAGATATTGTAACAAAAGAAATCATCCATTCATATGCTAAGAAATTGCACAATTACGTCATGAATTTATTCAAATTATATGATGCTGAAATGGTAGAAATCGACGAAAAAGCTATTTTACGCCCTCGTCCTTGATACGTTTAAAGAGCAAAAAACAGGAAGCCCGTAAATGCGGGCTTCCTGTTTTTTTATTTTCCCGCGGCGACGCAACGGCGCAACGATCATCTATTTATAACTCATAATCCGGCCACACCCAACATTATCACATTTTATGGACATTCACCATTCCCTATTCACCAATACTATCGCCATCATGTGCCACTACCAGCTTTTCGGCGCTCGGACTGAAGTTTTTGATGATTTCGGTTGCAAATTCACTTGTCTTCAGCAAAGTAGCATCGTGCATCAGGTTGTAGAAGTCGATAGTAACACGCTTACGCTTAATAGTTGTGCTCAGCGCATTAGTGATAATTTCAGCAGCTTCTTTCCAGCCCATGTATTCCAGCATCATTACACCGCTCAGCAGGAGTGACGAAGGATTCATCGTATCTGTATTGGCAAAACGCGGAGCTGTACCATGTGTAGCTTCAAATACCGCATAACCGGTCACATAGTTGATGTTGGCCCCCGGAGCAATACCGATACCGCCCACAGCCGCAGCCAGTGCATCAGAAATGTAGTCGCCGTTCAGGTTCAGCGTAGCTACTACAGAGTAATCTTTCGGAGCAAGTAATATCTGCTGCAGGAAGTTGTCGGCAATGACATCATTGATGATGATCTTACCGCTGGCTTTTGCCATTTTGATCTCTTCGTTGGCAGCATCTTCGCCGGAAGCTTTCTTAGTGGCTTCCCACTGGTTCCAGGTATATACTTTATCGCCAAACTCACGTACGGCCAGTTCGTAACCCCAGTTCTTAAAGCCACCTTCGGTAAACTTCATGATGTTGCCTTTGTGTACCAGCGTCACAGTAGGACGGCGGTGCTCAACGGCATACTGGATAGCGGCACGTACCAGGCGCTCAGAACCATCTTTAGACACCGGTTTGATGCCGAAAGAAGTAGTTTCAGGAAAACGTATTTTCTTACCTGCGCCCAGTTCATCTGTAAGGAATGCAAGCAGTTTTTTAGCTTCAGGAGTATCGTAGTTAAATTCAATACCGGCGTAGATATCTTCTGTGTTTTCACGGAAGATCACCATGTCTACATTTTCAGGATGCACAACCGGCGAAGGCACACCTTTGAACCATTGTACCGGGCGGAGGCATACGAAGAGATCGAGCTCCTGGCGCATGGCTACGTTCAGCGAACGGATACCACCACCAACAGGCGTTGTCAGCGGACCTTTGATAGATACGAGATATTCGCGGGCAGCATCAAGTGTTGCGGCGGGCAGCCACTCGCCTGTTTGCTTAAAGGCTTTTTCACCGGCAAGAATTTCTTTCCATTCGATGCGGCGTTTACCGTTGTATGCCTTTTCTACTGCGGCATCCAGTACACGGCGGCTGGCGCCCCATACATCCGGGCCAATACCATCGCCTTCGATAAAGGGAATTACAGGATAGTCAGGGACCTGAAGCTTACCTTCGGCGCCCATTGTAATTTTTTGAGGTGTCATATATGCTGTGGAGTATTTTAAACTTAGAAATGCGCTGCAAAGTTACAAAGTTTCGGGCAAGTGTGGATAACTCAATCGTTTAAGATTTGCTAAAAACATATATCAGCCTGTAAAAGTTTATAAAAATGTAAATGAGCGGCAATACAGATTAAACTAATACAAATTCATTTCTATTAACTCCCGCTGACGGTTCCACGCATATCTGGTGCAGATATTGGAAAATTCCCGGCGGAAAATAAACGAGAAGCTATTACAACCCAGGTACAGATCATATTTGCCGCAGGCCCCATTGGGCCCGATGATTATAAAACAGGAAAACGCATTATTCATGATTTTTATATACGGCAGAAAGTCCACACAATTAATAAGTGAGCAAATACCCGGTTCATGTCCTAACTGTGGTACACCACACAGCACACATGTATTTGTTTTTCAGCGGTACCTGCACCTTTTCTGGATACCGGTTACCCCGATAGGCAAAACAGGCGTGAGCGTCTGCAGTCACTGCAAGCAGACGAGGAAACTCAACGAAATGTCGCCCGACCAGAAAACGGCATACAATGCTTTACAGCAAAAAGCAAAAACGCCCGTCTGGACATTTTCCTTGCTCATTGTGATAGGCCTTTCCATAGTTGCGGGGTTAATCGGCGATGCTGTAAAAGGAAAGACGCATAACAACAGTACAGAGCAGGTAAGCAGCAGCAATTCATCTGATGTTGCTCCAGCTACCGTATCATCATCTTCTCCTGCTGAAACAAAGACACAATACACAAATATTGACGCACAAAAAAGCATGGTAGAATTTGCCCAACTGCTGGCAGCATATAAAGAAGCCATAAAAGCAGATGATGGCAAGAAAAATACAGAAGTAAACGCAAAATATGATGTATGGCACGATACTGCCATGAAGCTGCTGAGTGGCCTGAAGGGTGCAGACCAGACCGAGTACATCACTTTTTATCAGGAGTCGCTACGCAAATGGACGGATGTGGCTTCGGGCAATTTTAAATAGGCTTTTCTATGAATGAATACGATCAAAGCGCATAACGGTGAACTCAAAATACAATTTCATAAACTCGGTATAGAAAAAGATATTTTTTTGTTAGAGTTTACATGAAAACGTATTTTCATATTTACCGAAAAGAACTATCATGTGTATAAACTCAAGAGCCCCCCCTTGACAAATAGCGATGTGCTATTACATAAGTGTTCCACTTTACATTTTTACCCAAAACCACAATTATGAAAAAATCACTTCTATTAATTCTACTTTCTTTATGCGTCAGCAATCTACCTGTCTTTGCACAAAGCGATAGTACAATGCAAACGGATGACAGTACATTTTGGCAACAGAACCGCGACATATTTGCGAACATAAAAACAACCAATATCCCATCACGTGTATTGCTTGACTATGGCTACAAATTCGCAGATCTGTCCATTTTCGACGGCACAAAACTCACAGACGATAACCTTGCCAATTTTGCGGTTATTGAACAAATCAACTCTACTCTTTTCTCCAGCCAGGTAGATGCGCCGTCAAATGGCCGTATTCCTGATCCGCAAACATTTTACAATGCCTGGAAAAACAATGCAGCACCTAACAGCCTTGCGCTAAGTGGTGTATTATACCAATATGAGCAGTATGGCTCCAATGCGGCAAACAACCTGGATGTACAGGGGAACCAGATCTTCGACAAATATGTGAATGGTGTGTGGCAGAATCCGTACGAGACAAAAACATGTTTTGCAATGGCGCTGCCGGTAAGCCAGTTGAATACACTTTCCATGAAGGTTACGCTGCCTTCTGATATGTGGGTAAGCAATATGAGCGGCCAATACCGCTCTGTCCAGGCAGATCCCGGAGACGGCAACGGATATCGTTCCCTTTCGCCCGGCAGCACTTTTAATGTTCAATACAGCACTGCCGGCGCAAAAGAATGGAAATTCCAGGTAATACTGAGCAACGGTACCGTGCTGCTGTCTCATAGCACCATAACAGTGGTCGCTGAGCGCAGGGCCTTTGTAGACCAGGTACTGGATGTTACAGCTACAGAAGCGTACAATAATGTTTATGCAACGGGCAAAATAAGCATAAGGTACGCCAGTTCAGACCACATTCTGCGCCATCCGTTGATCATTGTTGAAGGTTTTGACCCCGGCAATATCCTTACACCTCAGAACGAATTCGGTATCACTGATATCGAAGGCGCTTTCCAAGCAGACCTGAATAATATTTCCTTCAGTAATCCGCTGAGACAGCAGATACAAAACGTGCCTTACGATCTTGTATATGTAGACTGGAACAATGGTACTGATTATCTTGAGCGTAATGCACTCCTGCTGGAAACCATCATACGAACTATCAATAATATGAAGTCCGGCACGGCAAAAGATGTAGTATGGGGTATGAGTATGGGCGGTGTAATAGCCCGTTATGCACTTAAAGATATGGAAGATAAAGGAGAAAACCACCAGGTGCAGTATTATATCAGCCACGATGCTCCACACCTAGGCGCACACGTGCCTATGGGTTTCCAGAAAATGGCAGATCATCTGCGCAGCTACTGGCTAGGAACAGGCTATCTTGGCGCCACCATTCAGAATTATGTAATACCACTTACAGGCTCCCTGAGCATTAATGACGGTCTTTCACTTGCGTATCAGCCCGCAGCAGCGGAAATGCTGATAAACCATATCAGCCCCTGGGGCAATTCTATGCATGCTGCATGGCAGCAAAAGCTTAAAAACAAAGGGTATCCACAACAATGTACCAATTACGCAATTTCAAACGGCTCGCAATGCGGTATCAGTCAGCCTTTCGGTCCGGCCGAAACCCAGATGAGTTTCAGCGGACAGGCGAATACGGGCTGGTTGAGCGACCTTATATTGTACTTTGGACTTCCGCTTCTTCCCGGAACAAGCACAGTTGTTTATTCTACCCTCGCATCCCTTCCGGGAAATGTTGTGCCTCCCGGCCTCGGTCTTATTCCAGGTTCCAACCAATGGAATGCCGATTTTTGGGTAAAAGGTGATGCTGATAACAGCTACCAACAACTGTATCATGGTAAGATATCTTATACCAAAAAGATATTGTGGCTCCTCCCCATTACAGTAACACTTACCCAGTGCGACTACGGCCGCTCCGGCACCTATCCCTGGGAAACATTCCCTGGCGGATATTATGGCATCTCCGGATTTAACGGTGGTACATACAGCGGTGGTTCTACAGCCTTCGGATCTTTTACCGGTACGTTGTCACTGAAAAATCGTTTCAGCTTCGTGCCCACGGCAAGTGCACTTGATATTGGCGGTGGCAACGTTTCCCTGCCCAAATCCGTATACCAGTCCAAGTACATAGGCGCCTTCCCACCGGCAGCTCCATATAATACCAGCTTTGCCAAATTTGTTACTGCATATAGCGCAACAAGTGTAGATTTAAACAACCAGCCGCATATCCTTACGGAATCACGCAATGCAGACTGGACCGGGAAAGTGCTTCAGGGCTTATCTCCGGCCGACAACTGCTCATTTGTATGCCCAGACAACAGCATTGCCGGTACTTCTTCCGTATGTGCCGGAAACCCACAGACATTTTCGCTTACCACTCCCGCACCTACAGGATCCAATGTCAGCTGGTCTGTGTTCCCGAATTATGCATCTCTATCGCCCACTACCGGTCCATCAACAACTCTTACAGCTACTGGCAATGGCCCGGTTACACTCACAGCCACGGTTACTGCTTGCTCAGGTACTGTAAGCTTCAGCAAAACAATACAGGTAGGGGCTCCGCAGGCCTCATTACCTAATATTTCGGTATCATCAACGCCTAACTGTTATAAATTCAGCGTCGCAGTTTCATTTGGAGCACCACCGGCAGGAACTACATCAAACTGGACGGTATCGCTTGCCTCAGGATGCACCAGTGGTTGTATCACAAACGGATCAGGTGCAGGAACCGCGTACTACATTCTTACTAACGGCCAGAAAATCGTAGTGAGCTACAGCGCAACAAACTCATGCGGTACAAGTTATGTAGATGGTATATATCATCTTTCTGTAACCGGCACCTGCCCTAACACGCACGCAGTGCTGGTCTACGATGGCCCGGCGCCAAGAATGATGTACAATGGTGAACAGGTTGTAACACCGGAAGGCGACGTCCTTGTATATCCCAATCCTGCGAAGACAGACTGGAATGTTTCCTTTATGAACCAGGATATCACCGATGCTGACATGAAAATGTATGACCTCTTCGGCAAAACCATTTATTCAAATCATGTAAGTAACGCCAGGATGCAGGATCTTAAAATCCCGAACAGTACGCTGTCTCCGGGAACATACATACTTAAGGTGAATGCGAACACTAATACTTACCAGTACAAACTGATCAAAGAATAACAGGCATCAATATATCAACTTCAAACGGCTGTGTCTTTAAGACACAGCCGTTTTTTTTATTGTATTTTACATAATAAAAACAATATATACCACAGGAATACATGTTGTACATCAGGAATGCAGGCGATGCAAAAGCAGCGCTGTCTGCTGAAGATCATCTTGCTTTTATAAAAAAATGCGAGGTATACATCGGTGAGCTTAAAGCTGCAGGTAAACTGGTTGCCGCGCAGCCGATCGTGCGGGAGGGTGTAATTATTTCAAGAAACAATAATGACTGGAAAAGTGCTGCTGTAGACCCATTGAAAGAAGTGCAGGTAGGCTATTACCACATCATTGCAGATAATATGGAAGATGCCATTGCTATAGCCAAAAGCAATCCTGAATTTGAATATGTACCTTCTGCCACTATTGAAGTGAAACCGATAAAGATGAAAGAGGAACAGACCAGCTTTGTCTATCCGAAGTAATTATTCGCGGCTCTTTTCCAGCGTAAAACCGAATGAAGATCCTACGCCCGGCTTACTGCGTACATTCACCGTCTGGCCATGCGCTTCAATGATATGCTTTACGATAGCCAGCCCCAGGCCGGTGCCGCCGATATTGCGGCTGCGGCTACGGTCTGCACGGTAGAAACGCTCAAAGATGCGCGGCAGATGCTCTTCTTCAATACCCGGCCCGTCGTCTGATATTTCAATATAAATATGCCCTTCATCCATTTCATAGCAGCCGGCTATAACGGCTCCGTGCTCATGGCCGTATTTCACCGCATTCTCGATAAGGTTCAATAATACCTGGTGTATCTTAGGCCGGTCGGCGTATACAACCAGCGGACGTTCCGTGCCTTTTTTAAACTCAAGGCGAATATCCTTTTCTTTCACCTTCAGAGAAAGCTCTTCGTAGATGTCGCGTACCAGGTCCTGGATCACGAAGCTCTCCTGTATGATGGGAATTTTTCCGGATTCCAGCTTCGATATCTGGTTCAGATCATCTACCAGCTGCACCAGCCGGTCTATACTGCGCGACGCATTACCCAGGAATTTCTTGTTTACATTAGGATCTTCCAGTGCGCCGCCCAGCAGCGTATCCACATAGCCCTGCACTGTAAATATCGGTGTACGCAGTTCATGCGCCAGGTTGCTGAGAAACTCTTTACGGAACTGCTCGTTTTTGCGCAGCAGGTCTATCTCATCTTTTTTCTGGGTTGCCCATTTCTGCACATCCTTACTTACTTCTTCAATAGATTTCTGCGGAAGGATATTGTTGTAGAAAAACTCCTCCTTTTTGGTAGCTTTTGTCTGGTAGATAAACTTGTAGATAAGCTTGATCTTCCGGTAGATAAACCGTTGGAGTGTGTAATAATAGAGAGAATATGTAATTACGAACGTGACCGCAAAAACGATCAGCGTCATATACCACTCCGGCCTCAGTATAAGGCTGAGCAAAGCATTGGCAGATGATATGATAGTTGCTGTGATAAATGACAGCAACCTTGGGGAAAGGTTTTTGGTATCAAGAAATGACATAGCTTAAATCTACGCCATTTCAAATTTGTATCCTACGCCTTTTACAGTGGTAATGAGGTCTATGCCTACCTTCTGGCGTATTTTCCGGATGTGTACGTCTATGGTACGGTCGCCCACGATCACATCCGTGCCCCATACACGCTGCAGTATCTCGTTGCGGAGAAATACGCGTCCGGGCTTGGATGCCAGCAGTGACAGCAGCTCAAATTCTTTCTTGGCGAGTGAAATCTCTTCTTCCTTGAAGGTTACGGTAAACTTGGTTTTGTTGATTTCCAGTTCACCGAAGTTCAGCTTCTGCTCCTGGTCTTCATCCTTACGGGTGCGGCGTAGTGCTGCACTGATACGGGTGGCCAGCAGTTCCGGCTTGATGGGCTTGGCTATATAGTCATCGGCCCCGGTTTTCAGCCCTTCAATCTCAGACTTTTCATCGCTCAGCGCCGTGAGGAAAATGATGGCCGTATTTTCAAATTCGGGCATCTGGCGCAGTTCGCGGATGGTTTCTATACCATCTTTGTTAGGCATCATAATGTCCAGCAGGATAAGATCGGGCATAAATTCTTTCGCTCTGCGAATAGCCTCCACTCCGTCTTTTGCTGTGGCAATATGATAGCCTTTGCTTTTCAGGTTGTAACTGATGAACTCTACTATATCCGGTTCATCGTCTACGATCAGTATCTTACCAGGTAACACTTCCATAATATTCCGACGCAATAATAGGTCAGCATTTGTTAACTAAGAAAAAACAGGCATTATCTTATTGTTAAGGCCTGAAGTAATACAGTACCGCAAAAGCGTTACCAGTAAACTATATCCGGGATATTCTGTTGTCTGTAAGAAGCAGGTATTGGTCATAAGGCGTAGATCAAAAAGTATTTAAATATACAAAATAAAAAAGAGAGCCTGCATGACAAGCTCTCTTTTTCTGTTATTGTTTTAAATGAAATTATTTCAGCGTTACACTGCCGCTGCCTACTTTATAACCATCGTTATAAATCTCTATGGCATATGTGCCTTTCTGGTAGTCGCTGTCCTGGTGCCAGTCGATGGTTACATCTTTAACCGGCTGGTTTTGCTGCAGCTGTATCTGTTTCTGCAGTGTATAGTTCAGCGACGCCCCATCAGCTGTTGTTGTTATACCTGATCCGTAAGCTGCATTGCTCAACAGATTGCCATCCGGACCGGTAATACGCAGGTACAGATCTTTCGGGCCGCTTTCTGCTATACGGTTTTCGTCGATATCAAAATAGATGCGCATCAGGTCTACACGGCGGGCTTTGCCGGTTTCTTTTTCTTTTTTACCGCCACGGCGCAGGTCTATCGGCACCATGCGTATGTTTGAAACATGCAGTACCGCACCTTCACGCACTTTTTGCTTCAGCGCAATGTTATCTGTTACCGTAGAGTCTCTTTCTTTGGTAAGATTGGTATTTGCATCTGAAAGGTTTTTGTTTTCACCTTCCAGTTCTGCAATACGTTCTTCATAGCCTTTTACTTTTCCATTGAGTTCACTGATAAGCGTACGCGCACGGGCAAGATCAGATTTTGTTGCATTGCTTTTGCTCATGATGCCCTGCAGTTCTGCTTTCATCTTTGCTATTTCACCATTCTTATCATTGATTTCACCATTGAGCGCCGTGTTTTTGGAAACCAGGTCGTCAAGCCGGGCCAGCGCTGCATCGTATTCCGTTTTTATGGAGTTTCTGTCAAGCGATACAGAATCCACCTGTGCAGATACCATCTGGTTCTGGTGGGTCAGTTTATTCCTGTCGATAAGGAGATAAATGATTGCAGCAGCAAGCACCGCAATAACGACTCCTAAAATCAGGTTATTATTTTTTCCCGGCTTCGGTCCGTTGGGTTGATTAGACTGTGTTACCGGCTGGTTTAAATCCTGACTCATGTTTTAAAGTTTTTGATTTATTTTAGTTTACAAATATAATTAAGTGACAACTGGAAATCAATTAAGCCACATCCTGTTCATCGATATAGAAACCGTGCCATGTACCGCCACTATGAATGAACTCAATGATGTAATGCTGTCGGAATGGCAGCGCAAATCAAGATACTTAAAATTAGCAGAAACTGAAAGTCCCCTTCCCGAAGATGTTTTTATGAACAGGTCCGGCATTTTCTCCGAATTCGCGAAGGTGGTATGCATTGGTGTTGGTTGTCTTGTAAAGAAAGACAAAGAATGGAATTTATTGCTCAAATCGTTGAGCGGAAATGAGGAAAAAATTTTGTTAAAAAATTTCTCAGACCTGCTGATAAAGTTTGCGGGCAACAATCCGGGCTTCAAGTTCTGCGGTCATAACATCAAGGAATTTGATATACCGTTCCTTTGCCGCCGAATGGTTATTAACGGCGTTCCTCTGCCGCCGTCTATGCAGCTGAGCGGTAAAAAGCCCTGGGAAAATCCCAATATAGATACACTGGAGCTCTGGCGTTTTGGCGATCATAAACATTATACCTCCCTTGCATTGCTTGCTGAAGTACTCGGCATACCATCGCCTAAGGACGATATGGACGGCAGCATGGTAAGCGAAGTGTTCTGGAAAGAAGGTAATCTGGAACGCATCTCTACTTATTGCCTGCAGGATGTAGCCACCACCGCAAAGGTTTATTTACGGCTGGCGGGCCAGGACATCGCACCTGAGCTTGTATATGTACAGGAATAAAACGGTTTGATTTCGGGTGGTTTGTTTTACTATTTTTGCCACTCATGACGCCGGAATTTAAAAAGCTGATACAGTCGCTGCAAAACAGGCAGTTTGCCCCCGTTTATCTTATAGACGGTGAGGAGCCTTATTACCTGGACCAGATCACGGAAATTTTCGAAGAGAAGATCCTGCAGCCGTCAGAACGCGATTTTAACCTGATGGTGCTTTATGGAAAAGATGTAAGCTGGAGCGATGTGGTAAACTCCTGCAGGCGCTTCCCGATGTTTGCAGAACGCCAGGTAGTGATACTGAAAGAAGCTTCGCAGATGCGGGATTTCGGTGAGCTGGCCGGTTATCTTGAAAAACCGTCACCTACTACTGTATTCCTTATTGAGCACCGCTTCAAGAAGGCAGACGGGCGCAGCAAAGTGGTAAAATTCGCCAAAGAGAAAGGTATATATTTCACCTCCGAAAAGGTGCGTGATGAGCAGATACCGGCCTGGATACAAGGTTATGGCCGCGAAATCGGCTTTTCTGTAGGTCAGCGTGAATCCGAAATACTCGCCACCTACCTGGGCAACGATTTGCAGAAAATAGCCAATGAGATAGAGAAAGTACGCATTAATGTACCGGGCGAAAAAGAACTCACCGCACAGCTGATACAAAAATATATCGGCATCAGCAGGGAATATAACATTTTTGAATTTCCGGAAGCGCTCACCAGCGGCCAGAAAGACAAGCTGTACCGCATGCTGGCCTATTTTGTTTCCAATCCTAAGTCTGCACCGATGCCGCTTGTGATCGGGTCGTTCTATACACATTTCAACCGCCTGTATACAGCACAGTTCCTGCAGGGCAAGCCGGAAAAAGAAGCCGCCGCCGCCCTGGGCACATACCCGAGCCGCCTGCGGGAAATTATGGCCGCAGCGCAGCGCATTCCGTTACAGCGTATAGAATACTGCCTGTTGCTGCTCGGCAAATACAGCACCTACGCCGTAGGTATTCATAATTCCACCACGGATGGCGAGTTATTAAAAGAAATGGTAGGAAAAATGGAATTAGCACTGAGCTAGAAATATCAAAAAATTAACATACATGCTGAGAAAAACAAATATCTTTGCCGCCCTTAATATTAAAATGTGCGCAAATTTATATTCTCCATTGCAGTACTCTTCGGAAGCAGCCTTTCTGCAGTACAGGCGCAGGTAAAGATCCTGTTTGATAATACTAAAGCCGAAACTGCAGGCAATGCAGACTGGATCATTGATGCAGACAACCACAATCTGAATTGGAACCCGAATGGCTATACCAGTTCTTCCGGCCATGGCAGCAACGCACAGCGTACACCCACCCCGGCCCAAAGCAGCATCTCGGCCTCCACACCCGAAACTTACTGGACCGGCGCACTCTCCAACTGGGGAATAGACTGTGTGAACCAGGGATATGAAGTAGAAACGCTGCCTTATAACGGAAGCATTACTTACGGCAACAGCAGCAATACACAGGACTTGTCCAATTACAAAGTCTTTATCATTTGTGAACCGAACATAATATTTTCGGCCGCGGAAAAAACGGCATTGATGCAGTTCGTACAGCATGGCGGCGGCCTTTTCATTGTCTCCGACCACGACCAGAGCGATCGTAACGGTGACGGTTATGATTCTCCCACCATCTGGAATGATTTCATGAACAACAACAGCGTTCAAAGCAATCCCTTCGGCATCAGCTTTGACCTGCTCGATTTTTCAGGTACCTATTCTAATATCAGCGCAATTGCCAGTGATTCCATAATACATGGCAGCTACGGCACAGTTACACAGGTAAAATGGTCTGGCGGAACCAGTATGACGCTGGACCCTGCAAAAAACGCTACTGTAAAAGGTGTTATTTATAAAACCGGCGCTACTGCCGGCGGTAATACAAGTGTGCTCACGGCCTATGCACGATATGGCAATGGTAAAGTAGTGGCCATAGGAGACAGTTCTCCCTGCGATGATGGCACCGGCAATCCCAACACTACACTTTACAATGGTTATACACAGGACGCCAATGGCAATCACCGTAAACTGCTGATGAATGCTACTATATGGCTGGCAACTACAGATAGTACAAACACAACACATACCGGGGTACAAAATATTACAGGCAATGATCAGTTGCACATTTACCCCAATCCTTCACAGGGAGCGGTAAACATAACATCAGATGATTTTACCGGACCGGTAAAAATCACCGTTTTCAGCACTGACGGAAAAATAATATTACAGCAGGAAAATATTACGCTTAAACCTTCAGCCCCTGCTTCTTTTCAGTTAAACAGCGGATTTTATTTCGTACAGGTGTCTGGTGAGACTATATCTGCGACATCAAAGCTGATTATTTTTTAAATAAAAGCAATCCAAAAAGAAAAAGCGAACACAGCGCTGTGTTCGCTTTTTCTTTTCTATGTAAAATTATATTTATCTGCCGGCGAGCAACTGTAGTGCACGCTCCTGGTCGTGATGAAGTGCCTGTTTTAATTCGTCCAGCGAACCGAACTTTTTTTCCTCCCGCATACGGGCCACAAATGCCACTTCTATCGGCTGATCATAAATATCATCTGAGAAATCAAAAATATGTACCTCAATATGCGTGATCTTCTGGTCGGTAACCGTAGGATTAAAGCCGATATTGAGCATACCTTTATAGCTTTGACCGTTACAGTTAACCATCACCGCATAAACACCATACGCGGGCAATTGCTGTTCAGGTTCATTCACACGGATGTTTGCTGTAGGGAATCCTATTGTACGTCCACGCTGAGCGCCGCGCACCACCTTTCCGGCAAGTGTATATTCTCGGCCCAGCATATGAGCAGCTGTCACCACATCGCCCTCCTGCACCGCCTTCCGTATTTTGGTAGAACTTACTGCCGCTGCCTCTATAAGCTGCGCCGGAATTTCATTCACCGTATATCCATATTGCTGTTCATATGAACGAAGCAGGGCTATATCGCCGGTGCGGTCATGACCAAAATGATGATCATAACCGATAATGATATGCTTTGGGTGAAAATATTTTACGAGGAACTGACCAATGTATTCTGCCGCACTCATATTGGAAAATGCCTTTGTAAAAGGCACCACAACAATATGATCAATGCCCTCTTCTGTGATCAGGCGCAGTTTTTCATCCAGCGGCGTGATCAGCATCAGTGACTCGTTGGGAAACAGGAGCTTTCGCGGATGCGGATCGAAGGTTACCAATACACTTTCCCCGCCCTCATTGCGCGCATAATGCACTACTTCTTTTAAGATAGCCTTGTGCCCCTGGTGTACGCCATCAAACGTACCGATAGTGAGAACGGCATTCCTGAACGCCGGTATCTTTTCTATGTTGTAATATACAGCCATTACTTTCTATGCCGGGCAAAGGTAGCAGAATATACGGAACCATAATCCGGTGTTTGCAGCACACTGACAGGCCTCCCGGACATACTATGCGCTCAAAGCTGTTTTACTACTCCCCCGGTTAACAAACCCATTAACGAAAAGCAGACAACAACCGCATAACAAACACATTTATTTATCATATTGACAAAATCCGCCACTGCAGCAGCTTTCACAATGTTTTCCCGCCTGCTCTCCTCATCATACAAAACACCTCGTTAACCAGTCATTTAATAATACCACGTTAAGACAACATTTACAACACACTCGTTTACAACCCATTAACCGACATACACAACGCCCCGTCGCATCTTTGTATCACAAAACGAAAGAAACAATAACACAACTAAACGAGCCAAACCAAATGAAAAATTTCTTTACACAACTCGCTCTTACTGCTGCTCTCGCTACTGCATCTGTTTGTGCAAATGCACAATCTGCCAGCAATCCAATAACAGGCAACAGCACCACCCTGCAGCTCACCCCAAGCGCCTCCACTGCCTATACAGTTGACAATATCATTGCCCTCGACGCCTCCACCACGTATACCGGCGCTACCGTAAGCATCAGCACAGGTTTCCAGACAGGAGACGTACTCGCTTACACTGCCGTTTCCGGCATTACAGGTTCTTATAACAGCACTACCGGCGTACTTACCTTTACCGGTACTGCCACTGCCGCAAGCTACCAGACTGAGCTGCGCAGCGTAACACTTAAATCTACGGCTGCCACCAGCGGTACCGCAAAAGCAATTGCCTTCTCGGTAGGCAGTGCCCTTTCTTACAGTGCAAACGGTCACTACTACCAGTTCATCAGCGGATCCAACACCTGGATGACGGCCAAATACCGTGCAGACACTATGCGTCTTTATGGTATGCACGGTTATCTGGCTACCATCACTTCTGCAGGTGAAAACAGCTTTATACAGCAGAAACTCCAGGCCGACGGATGGCTCGGCGGATCTGATGACTACAGGTACATCAACCAGGCCAAAGGCACTACTGCTTATGCCAACCAGGCGGCTTCAGAAGGACATTACTACTGGGTAACAGGCCCTGAAAAAGGAACTAACTTCTCTAATACAAGCTACGGCTCACAATATTATTACTACGGCTCTTATGCTCCTGTGGCTGCAAACGGCCAGTACATGAACTGGAACGGCGGAGAGCCTAACAACTACGGCAACGGCGAACAGTTTGTTGAAATCTACTCTTCAGGTTCTACAGGACAGTGGAACGACCTGGACAGCACCAATCTCCTTGGCTTTGTCGTAGAGTTTGGCGGTATGGCAGGCGACCCTACAGTATCTCTCACTTTTACACGCAACATTACTTATGTTTCCACTGCGGTAAACGGTTCACGTCCTACTTCAAACTACAGCACTGTTACTGCCGGACGCCAGTATATCGACACTACCATCACCGTAACAGGCGGTTCTGCTATCAGCGCAGGAAGCGTTACCATCAACAACATAACAGCCGGCGATACACTCAGCGTAAAATCCGGCGACCTGCTCAACGGTGTAACCGTTGCCTACAATGCCGCTACAGGCGTGCTTACCTTCACAGGTACTGCTTCTGCTGCGCAATGGCAGGTAATGTTCCGCAAAGTGGCTTACTCACGTTCCAATACAAGCATTACCCCACGCACCATCACTTATGCTCTCGGCGGTACCGGTTCTTATACCAAAACGCTTACCACCAGTGCCAATCCCCTCGCTCTTACCTGGGTTTCTTTTGATGGTGAAGCGGTAAACAACGCTGCAGGCCTTACCTGGAAAACTGCTGAAGAAAAAAATACCGCCTCTTTCGACATCGAGCACTCTGCAGACGGAAGTTCTTTTGAAAAAATCGGCAGCATGAACGCAGAAGGTACAGGCAACAATACCTACACTTATACAGACAACAATACTACCGACGGCAACAACTACTACCGTCTCAAACAGATCGACAACGACGGTACCTTCCAGTACTCTAAAGTGATCAACGTAGTGATCAAAAACGGCAGAACAACAGCGGTAACTGAAGTAAGCTTCTACCCCAACCCTGCCAGAGACGTACTGAATGTAAAAGCGGACGGCACAGTAAACGTAATGATCTACAGCATGAGCGGTGCAGTGGTAGCTAACCAGCAGGTAAACGGCAACGCACAGATTGCTGTAGCTAACCTCCCCGAAGGTACTTACATCTACCGCGTAAGCAACAATAACAGCGTACTGCAGAACGGTAAAGTGCAGATCGTTAAATAAGAATAAGCCTTGTCACACTTCGGCGACAATCAAGGCGCCAAGCTCAAAAGATAAAAAATATTAAAGTCCTGTTTTGTTCTGACCTTTTCCCCGAAGAAAAACAAATACAGAAGCGAAAGATGGTTTGGTTTTGTAATACAGCGGAGCTGCCCTCGTCAGGGGCAGCTCTCATTGTTTTTATGATACGCATATGGCAATATTTAAAACAACAGAACTTATCTTTAGTGAAACATATAACCCTTGCATCTACTTTGCACATATCTCATTTCCATGGTCAGTCTTGTTTCTTTGCCGGCAGGTAAAGTGTTTCAGGATAAACCGGCAGCAACTATACCTGTAGCACAAAATGATTCCACGAAAATCTATGGTATCATCACAGATGAAAACCACCGGCCATTACCCGGAGCATTCATCTACATTACAGACAGCAGCCAGCACTTGCTTACAGGATGCGAGAATGATCAGAACGGTAACTATACAATTTACACGGGCAGTATAAGCAAAAACATATCAAAAGGATATCTGCAGATTTGCCATACAGGATACTCGCATGTAACAGTACAGGACGTACCGCTGGACAGCGTAATCAAAGTCAACTTTAACATGGAGTCCCGCCGGAAAATTATCTGCACTTATGTTATTCACATCAATCGCCCGATGACAAATATTGAACGGCCCGGAAGCGGCAGATTATTTACGGCAGACCAGATAAACCACATGCAATGAAGCAGTCTGTACAACTAGCCATTCCATCTCCCTGCTCCCAAAGCTGGCAGGAAATGACACCCGATGCACAGGGCAGGTTCTGTAATCATTGCCGGAAGAGTGTCATTGACTTCACAGAATGGAGCGACAAAGCACTTTATTCCTTCTTCGAAAACAGGAACGAAAATGTTTGCGGCAGGTTCTTTCAAAGCCAGCTGAACCGCCCCTTACAACTGCCACCACAGCGGCATACAAAACTTTACCAGCTTGCTGTCGCATTGGGCCTATCACTGATTTTATTGCCATCATCACATATACATGCAAGGCCTAAGCCACCCATAACGGAGCAAAATACTTTCATCCAGAATGATACTGCAAAAACGGACAGTAAAGATTCCTTTACGGTTTATGGTGTTATACTGGACGCGCAAAAGCAACCGGCAATTAATGCTATTGTTCGTCTTGAGAAGAATGGAACAGCAAAGGGAGGAGCAATCACGGATATTGACGGTCAGTTTTCAATTACAGTCAGAGAGCCTTTTGAACCGGGTACTTACCTGATCAATGCGAGTTATGCAGGTCATTTAAACCAAACAATCGTTTTAAAATCGGTAGCCAGGGTAAAAATGGCCTTAAAAATTAATCCCAAAACTATGCTCACTGGAGATGTAATAATAAAGTATGTCCGGCCGATTGTGAACACGGAACATCCGGGAGGTGACAAGCATCTTACGGGCGAACAGATAAACCATATGCAATGAAACTTCCTGTACAACTAACCATTCCATCACCCTGCGCTCAAAGTTGGCAGGAAATGACGCCTGATGCACGGGGCAGGTTTTGCAATCATTGCAGGAAAAGTGTCATTGACTTCACAGAATGGAGCGACAAAGCACTTTATTCCTTCTTCGAAAACAGGAACGAAAATGTTTGCGGCAGGTTCTTTCAAAGCCAGCTGAACAGGCCGTTACAACTGCCACTACAGCGGCATACAAAGCTTTACCAGCTTGCTGTTGCACTGGGATTATCACTGATATTACTGCCATCATCACACATACACGCAAGGCCCAGACCACCTATGATGGAACAGAATACTTTCATGCAACAGGATTCAGCCAAAAGTGCTGGGCATAAAGATTCTATTACGATCTCAGGAACGGTACTGGATGGGCAAAAACAACCGGTTATAACCGCACTGGTTCAATTATTAAAGAACGGAATACCAATCCGGATAACACAAACAGATATTGATGGCGCCTACTCAATCGCTATAGATTCTGCAACTCAGGCAACTTACAGCCTGGTTTTTAGTTATCCTGAATACAAGAAAGTAACAATTCCTGTAACAGATAGAAGACAACATATCAATGTAAGATTTGAATCAGAGGGAACATTACTTGGGGAGATGGTAATTATCCGGCATTATACATATCCCATGGTCAATATGGAACATCCCGGTGGTAACCGGCACATTTCAGCCGAACAAATAAGCCGTATGCCTTAAATATGTTTTTTATGCGCTCATGTAATACAGCACGCGTTTACAGTACCTACCATAAGCAACTTATAGCATTGCTCCTTTTATTTATCTGTACAGCCGATACAAAAACATACGCTGCTCACACAGATTCTACTATTATCCATGGTGTGGTATTTGACGCTCATGATCAGCCGGCTATTTACGCATTGGTTTTTGTAGAAGCCGGAACAACAGCTTTTGACAGCTGTAGAACTGATACTGCCGGTAAGTTTACGTTTAAAATACCTAAAAATCTTTTTGACTCCTGCAGCATCGCGCTTACAGCTTTATACCCGGCTCATAAAAACCTAATTATTTATAATTTGAAGCCAACGGAAAAGGAATTAAAACTATGGCTGGATATTAGTGATGACGTCCGGCACATGATTGAAAACTTAAAATATGTCCCACCAATAATCAATATAAATCATCCAGGTGGCAACCGCCATATTTCAGCTAAGCAAATAAGCTGTATGCCTTAAAAAAATTGCGGATACTTCGACTGAAGCACCCGCAACAAATTCTTGTTTATCCCACATCCTCACATTATTCACATTCCCGCATTATTCACATCCCTCACATTAATAACTGTGCCCCATCCAGAGCGCACCGCCAATGCTGTCGCGCGATGCACCGGTAACACTGCTGTATACATTTGTTTCTTCACGCCAGCGTAGTGCGCCTATCAGCGCCATTACCAATGCTTCTTTATACTGTATGGTTTCTACGTCGGGGACGGTGATAACAGCTTTGTCACTTATTGCTGCTTGTATACGATGAACCAGGAAAGCATTGAGTGCACCTCCGCCGGTGATCAGCATCTGCGGCTGCTCTTTTTCCAGCGGGTAATTGCCTAAAGCAACTGCCACCTGGTCGGCAATATGTTGTACCATGGTATGCAGCATGTCGTTTATTTCATGACCACTTTCCAGCAATGATGGGAAAACAAGATCCATAGCCTGATCGTTACTTAAAGATTTAGGTCCTTTCAGTTTATAATAAGCCTGCTCGTTCAGGTCGGCCAATACATCTATCAGCAGCGCGCCGGACGCAGCCATATTGCCCTGGTCATCATATTCTTTACCTGCTTTTTGTGCCAGTGTGTTCAATACCTGGTTAGCAGGACACACATCAAACGCCAGCACATCTGTACCATTCTTCACCGTAAGATTTGCAATGCCACCAAGGTTCAGCAGGTAATCGTATGATGCAAATAACAGCTTATCACCCACAGGTACGATCGGCGCGCCTTGTCCACCCAGCGCCACATCCAGCGAGCGCAGGTCAGAAATTACAGGCAGGCCGGTCTGCGCAGCAATGGCCGCACCATCTCCCAACTGAAAGGTCATCTTATCTGCCGGATCATGAAAAAGCGTATGGCCATGTGACGCAATAAAATCAACCTTATGATCCAGCTGATGCTCCTCCATAAATGCCAGTACCTGCTCTGCCAGGTAATGCCCATAATGCGCATGCAGCCGCATCAGGTCAACGCCGGATATGCGCACTGCGCCTCTCAGCCGGTTTTCCCACTCTGTAGAGTAAGAAATACAGGCTGCATTTTTTATCTCGTAAGACCATTGTCCCCGTACTTCCTCCAGGTGTGTGTACACTATATCAAGGCCGTCGAGCGAGCTGCCCGACATAAGGCCGATTACTTTATAGATCATAAGCGCAGCAAAGGTAGTATGTTGGCGGCTATTTTATATTTTCCACTCCGGGAGCCAAAAACAATAATGCAATAACCTTGCATTCGTATGGCTGTATTATTTTTGAGCCATGCGGGCCGCCAATATTATCACCATATTTATATTATTCTTTTTCAGCAATATTTCAGCACAGCAGCTGCCGCATTCACTGGATAGCAATTTACAGGCCACCATTGCCATCAAAAACGACACGGCGCGTATGCAGCAAATGTATCTGCTGGCGCGAAAAGCAGAGGCCGCAAATCCGCAATATGAAATAACCATTGCCAACATGCTGCTTAAAGAGGCACACCGGGAGCATGACCGTTTTAATGAAGCACGGGCTGATTATGCGCTGGGTAACGCTTATAAGGAATTAACCCAATACCCGCAAAGTCTGCAGTATTTCCTTGCTGCATTACAGATAAGAAAGGAACTGAAAGATTATGAGGCCCAGATAGACCTGTGCATGATCATATCGCAGATATATGATTTCACACAGGATATGCAGCAGCAAAAAAATTATATTCTTGAGGCCAATGAGATTTGCAGCAGGAACAACGTCACTTCTAAAAAAGGATTTGTACTGGACGAGCTGGCAACTATCTATAAAAAATCCGGTAACCTGGATACTGCTATCCGTCTCTACCATGCGGGAATAGATATAGACCGGCAACTGAATGACACAGATGCAATCAGGGCTTCGCTGTGTAATCTCGCTATCGCCCTGAAAAGTAAAAAGGAATATAACCTGTCACTTGAAACCTATAAACAGGCATTACAGCTTACTGATACCACTCATGAATTATATGCCTACGGAATCATCACAGATAACATGGCCATTCTTTTTTATGAGATGGGCGACTACAAAAATGCAAAAACCTACGCCTCCCGCGCACTGGCGTTGGCAGATAACATACGCGAACCAACCATAGAAAGAGACCTGTACGAGGTGCTTAAAAACATTGCTGTGAAAGAGAATAACTATAAAGCCGCTGTCAGTTACTATGACAAATGGATTGCAGCACGGGATACAATGCTGAACAGCGAACAATCGCAGCAGATAAAAGAATTGCAGGCAAAGTATGATATTAAGGAGAAAGACAAACAGATTTCTGACCAGGAAAACCAGCTTAGTTATAATCATAAGCTGAACCTCTTTCTCGCAGTATGCTCCGTTTTACTGCTGGCAATAGGGATTATCATATACCGCAGTCAGCGCAGAACTGACCGTCTGAACCGCACCATTACAGAACAGAAAAAAGAGCTGGAACAAGTCAATGCCGTCAAAGACAGGATATTCAGCGTCATCAGTCACGACCTTCGCACACCGGTCAACTCGCTGATGACCTTTATGCAACTATTGGAACACGGCAACGTCTCTCCGGAGAAACTGCAGGCATATGCAGCTGTATTAAAAAGTAACCTTGGTTATACTACTGAGCTTATGGCCAATCTGCTGAGCTGGGCAAGAAGCCAGATGCATGGCTACAAAGCAGTACCGGAGCAATTTTATATCACGGATATTGCCCTGCAAACAATAGAACCATTATTGCTTGAAGCAAAAAACAAAAACATCACCCTTACCGATAATATATCCACAGCAACAATTGTATTTGCAGATATACAAATGACCGCTCTGATCTTACGGAACCTGCTGAGCAATGCTATAAAATATACACCGCCAGACGGGACCATTACCCTTTCAGCAGAACGGAAAGCAGACAGGATACTGATACATGTTCGTGATACAGGAACAGGCGTAAGCAATACGTTTACACAACGTTTCAATACCGGCGTCATACAGCCATTTGAAAGCACAGAAGGCACTAATAAAGAAAAAGGAACCGGCCTTGGCCTTATGCTCTGTAAAACCTTTGCAGCACTGATGAACGGGAATATTACCGTAACAACCGGAGCAGGTAAAGGCAGCATTTTTACCCTTGACCTGCCCGCCACACTTGATACTTAATACTCATTTACCAATATTTCTTGTAATAATATTCCTGCTCACTACCTTATCCAGCAATTCCTGCCGGAACAAGTGCCCTACCGGCAACAGGAAATCGGGATATATACGCACCTCTTCGGCAGAGATGGCGGCTATGTGGCGGTGATTGATGATGTACTGCTTATGGATGCGTGAAAAAAATGCTGCAGGCAGCTGCGCCTCCAGGTTCTTCAGGCTTACAAGCGTGATATGACGCTTCTGGTTGGTCGTATATATTTTGGAAAAATTACCCATGCTTTCTATATAGGCAACATCGTCATAATTGAGCTTAACCAGGTCATTCGACTCGCGGATATAAAAGAAATTATCCTGTGGCGGCAACATTTCCGGTGTGACGGCTAAGGTCGCCGTTTTCTTCAGTTCAATGTACTCCACTGCTTTATTTACCGCTTTGAGCAGGCGTTCCAGCGTCACCGGTTTTACAATAAAGTCTATTACATCCAGGTTGTAACTTTCTGCAGCATATTCGCTATGAGCGCTTACCAATACCGTTACCGGCATTTTCTTCAGTGTTTTCAGCAGGTTTAACCCGGAAAGATCAGGCATTTCCACGTCTGAAAACATAATATCAATTTCCTCTTTTGCCAATGCCTGCAAAGCTTCCAGCCCATTGGTACATATCGCTACCACTTCTACCTGCGGTATTTTACCCAGGTACAGGGCAATAAGGTCCCGGTCCATCAGGTCATCATCGGCAATGAGGCATTTGTATCTGGTCATAACTGGGTGGTGTGGTCTCTCTGCAAAGCTATGCTATACAGGGGTTAATAACCAACAGCATCCTTTCATCAACTAATAGCCCCTGTTCATCAACTATGCCCGGAAACAGGCTTCCCGTCGACTGAAATTTGCGTCAGTAAAGGATTTGAAACCAATCTCCACACCTAAGAATAATAAAACACATGTATATGAACAACCAATTCAATAATTACATCCTCACCGGCGTTACCGGCATTCTCGGCTCACACATTCTTTATGAACTGATGCTGGAAATACACAACAACAATTACAACGGCCACATTGTCCTGCTGGCGCGCTCCGGCAAAGGCATGGATTACCGTGAGCGTTTCAACCAGCTTTTTCGGGAAGAACTGGTGCCCGATTACCTGAACTATGCAGATATTGAAAGGATAAAAAACAACCATATCACGCTGATAGATTTTGACCTGCGCAATGCCGCCCGTGCGGATTTCGGCAATTGCCTCGGCAAAGAAAAATATGTATTGATACATTGCGCCGCATCGGTAAACCTGGGCACCAATAACCTGGCATACGAAGAGATCAGGCGTAACAATTACCAGGGAACTATTGATCTGATCCACTCCCTGCACCCGCACCTCAAAAAAGTAGTATATATCAGTACGGCGTTTTCTCTCAGCAATAAGAACGGTACCATTACAGAAAATCACACCCATACAGATCGTGACGATTTCCGCAATCATTATGAGAAATTTAAAGTGCTGACCGAGCAGGAGGTAAAGCGCATCTGTGAATCATACGGACTTGCATGGCAGATAAGCCGTCCCAGCATTATCTGCGGGCGGCTGGTAGATGCCCCGCACCATGTGATTCCCCGCTTCCTGGTATTTTACCTGTTTGGCGCATTCTTCTACCGGGCACGCGCTGCCTACGGAGATCAGCATATACGCATACTGATGAATGCCACTTCCGGGCTTAACCTCGTACCCGTAGATTATGCAGCTAAAGCTATAGTGCGTGCATTGCACACAAACATCCGCGAGCTGAACGTAGTAAGCCGTAAAAGCGTACCCAACAGCTTTGCCGTACCGGAAATGCTGCGCAATGTGGGCTGGACGAATTACGAGCTTACCGAAGAAATGCCGGAGACACTTAATCCGCTGGAAAAACTTTACTACCGCACCGCCGGCGCCCAGCTCAGCAATTACCTGAACACACCGGAAACACCCGAAACAGAATTTAATACATCCGTTCTTTCCGAGCTGATGCAGGATTACGGGGAGCCACAGGTGGCCGATCATTTTACAGGGCTGTGCAGCTATGCCGTTGAAAACACTTTCAGCAACCTGCTTTCATAAAAGTCATTCGATAGCATTGATTACATTTTAAAACCTGCAGAATGGAACAATATATTGCAGTATTAAAAGATGCCGCTCCGGGTATAACATATGACGATTTGCACACGCCCCTTTCAGCCATGGGCCTGCACAGCCTCGACCATATTATTATGCGCAGCACACTCGAAGAACATTTCGGATTTCCGGTAACCGATGAAGACTGGAACTACCATGCTACGCTCGCAGGCATATTACAGCATTGCAGGCAAAAGAAAGAGCAGCTGAAAACGCAGTTTCTCCAGCAGGCCAACTTAAGCCTGTGCAAAGAAGAAGAAATACGGTTGCCGCAAATGGCCAATGGGGCACTCTCCGAGCACTGGCTGCTCAAGGAAACAGGCGATATACACTGGCAGCTCCTGGGCCGCGGACTGGAACAGAAATCTTCTGCAATTACCGACCATGCAGGAGACAGGCTGTACGCCACATTTGTACGCGTCAGTTATACGACAAGCCCGCTGTGCGCATTTCGTGAAAATGAACACATACAGTTTCACAGCGCTATATCCCGCTTCGGAAGTAATATTTATCACAGTATTACCGATGGCGTATGCGGCGATAAGTATATCAAAGCGAACCTTATCACCAGCTTTTCTGCCCGCAGAAAAAACGATAATGACTGCCTGGTGCCGGCCAAGCCTGCAACCGCTATTAACCACATAAATATTATGGAAAACATACCCAGGCAATATGCCGAACACCGGCTGCTGAGCAAAGAAAAGATCAGCAGCATATCATCAGATGATTATATGTTCAGCATTACTTCACAATCGCTGCACAGTATTACCCATTTCATCAATCCGTATATAGATATTAACGGAGCCGGGCTGCTGTACTTTGCCAGTTATCCACTCATTGCAGACCACTGCACGTCTGTATTTTTCCGCCTGATGCTGGGCATGAAAGACTACGACCGCCTATACCACACCATATACCGCGATGTATTTTATTTTGGTAACTGCAATGCAGATGATAGTATAACCGTACAGCTTAACAGCATGGAGCATATAGAAGATGATAAAATAAAAACCACCAGTTCACTCTACCGCCAGAGCGACGGCAAGCTGATAGGAAAAATATTTACCGTAAAGCAAAAGATGATGTAGTTCCCCTTGACTAACCGACCCATCCCCAAAAATCCGGGCTGAATGTCAGCCCGGTCAGTGGGTCGTTTTCGAGTACAATTTTCAGTGCCTCCGAAACAAAGATTGCCCCTCCGCGCGACCAGATCTTCATACCTGATGTATCGACGGTCTTTATCGTATCCGGAGTTATTTCTGCTTCGATAAATATCCTGAAATACGCTGTATTCTGCTCATTCTTTACTCTGTCAACAATAAGTACAGGCTTAGGCCGGAGTACACCCGGAAGATATAGCTCCAGCTCCTCAAGCAGGTCTTTGTGCACAAGGGTAAACAGGCTACAGTATAAAACCGGGACCCAATTGCCTGCCTGGCTCACCGTATAACGATCATTTGCACCTTGAAACACATGTAATCCCAGAGAGACTGCATTACTGAGATGCCACACTGCCGCATGTGTATTTTTAAATCCATTGCGTTTTTCTGTCAGCCAGTCCATAATTACATACAACCCAGTTTATGAAACAAAACTTCCGAAAGCGGGTATTCCCGTTCTTCCGGCACCTGAACGTCTATAGGTTTCCGGGCTTTTGCGAGCAGGCCTATTTCCTTTGATAATGCACTTACATCTTCTACGCCCATCACATAATCTGTTACATATTTTTTGAGTGCTTCACCACGCAAACCTATTTGTATGGCCTGCCTGTCCAGGCGGCGGCCCTGCAGATCACGCTCGGGGTCCCATTGATGAATTACGTCTGTGCGGTTCAGCAGCCGCTGCCATTCGTCTTCGCTATTATAAGTATCTGGATTCCATTGTGTTTCCACCGACTGCTCCAGTATTTCCAGCCAGTGGTGATGTGCAATTTTTATTCTTGCAATGCCTTCCATCCTGTATTTGGTAGCATATTCCGACCGGCGCAGCACCCAGCCATATGAAGGTTTTATCCAGCTGAGGCGATCAAGGCCAAAGCCTTTGCCAAATTTGCCGTTTTCTACCGCTACCTGTACAATTTCAGGTTTAAAGGCCTGATAAACGTATACGCCTCCATCATCAAAATCTGCGTAAATCTTTCTTTCCATCACTGTTCTTATTTAAGGTTTATTGATTCTTTTTACAGCAGAAGCAATCTGATACAGCCATAAAACACACAAGCCACTAATGTCGCAGCGTATACTACGACAACAGAGGCTTGCTACTGACTGAAATAAAGCTCTTTCTAGAGCGTCCGTTCCATAAGTTTTTCACGGAGATCTACATACTCAAATGCTGGTCTGCCTTTAAACTTCAGATGCACATTGTTGGCAAACTGCGGCATATCGCCAACCCAGGAGATTTCCCCGTTCCACAACTTCTGGACGTCAAGCGGAGCTTTAGCCACAATAGCAGTAAATGCTTCTTCAAATCTTTTTTTCTGTTCTTCTGTAAGTGCCGGCTTCATAAATTAAAAAACTACCCTTGGTAGCTGCCTCAAATCTAGGAAATTTCTTTCCTTTTATACAATAGCTGCTTCTTAACGGACCGGATTATTCCTTTTTTCTGACAGTTGTATCTTCCGGATCGCTTTCTTAAAATCTTTCCGGTAAGTATCATCTTTGTGATTATCATAAATTACAATGCCATAATCTTTAACGCTGTCGGTCTGTATTTTATAAAAACCGGTCCAGTCCTGGCCGGACATCACATAATTATCGACAAGGTCATACTCCGGCAGGTACTCGGGATTTTTGATCTCTTCAAAACCTTTTATCCGTTTCAGCTTGTCTGCCGCAGTATCAACCAGGTATAGATGATAGCCCAGGTTACTCCTTACATCCGCAAAATCCTGCACCAGTATGTCTTTTATACCATCATTGTTGAAATCCTCAAATTTCACTTCGGGCATCGTATTGCAAATAGAATCAGAGAAGATTAAAGTATACCGGCCATTTATGCGTTTATATAACAGGAAGAGCGCCGTAGGCTTTTCGCCCCAGTTTTCTTCAGGATCAAAACGGTACAGGGACAGCTTGTACCCCTTCCCTGCATATACACTATCACAGATAATTTCTGTTGTATCGCCGCTCTCCGTATTTCCACCTATAGTATCGGGCACAGCTGAAGTCACCTGCACGGAATCATGCTTTACGGTAAGCACGGCTTTTGTATGTGAGGGGGGATTATTCCTGCTGTTACAACTTATCATGACGATCAACAGCAGACATAAGCTCCCGTATATATAACGGTATGAACGGGAAATGCTGTCAGAGCTGCAACTCATAAATGTTGATTTTTATACATCTGCTGCAATAGTAAGCTCTTGTGCCCCATGCTTCCAGATATTATTGCCCAGTTCCTTCAGCTTTTCCATATCGGCATCCTTTACCCGGGCAAATATATTGGCTGCATCCAGCCCTTTACCTTCCCCGTAATAAATGCCGAAACAATTGGCGGTCTTTGTTCTTGCGGGTTTACTCGGGCCAAATACCACTTCACCCGGCGTGGTGAATACAGACGCATTCTCCTGAATGATGTCCAGCGGCGGCACATCATCTATCCATATTTCCTGTCCGGATACACGGGCATGGAAGAAACTGCGGGTAAATGGTAATATAGAAGCAAATGCTTCAGCGGTAACCGGAGCTGCATCAAGGTAATAAGCAAACTTTATTTCGGTGCCGTCTTCGGTGATGATTTTAAAACCGGACATAAATTAATATTAGAGGATTTTCGAAACAACAATAAAAATTACAATGGCACAGATCGTTATAAGCCTGTCAAATGAAATATCACCATCCAGGAAAGTAGTTTTAAAATCCCTTTTAAAGCCACTGTACGCCCATAAAAACGAAGCCCGGAGGAAGGCACCAGGTATCATCAGAAGGAAATCTCCTATTGCCGCTATGATCAGTTCAATAATGAAACTAAACATCCAGGGAGAATTTAACAATATAATTACAGCCCATTTGCAAGCATTTTCAGCTGGCCTTTGGCTTCTTTGTGCCCAAGCGCTTTCGCCTTTGTAAAATAATGTTTTGCCCATCTTTTTGACTTTGTTACACCTTCGCCATATTTATAACAAAGCCCCAGGTTATAAAATGCCCGGTCACAGTCCTGCGCTGCTGATCTGCGGTACCAGTAAACAGCCTGTGCTTCATTCTTCTCAACACCATAGCCATAAAAATACATGTACCCAAGATCGGCCTGTGCTTCCTTATCACCCTGCTCTGCAGAAAGCGTATACCAGTAAACAGCTTTTTTATAATTCTGCTTTACCAATTCACCTTTATTGTAGAAAAAACCAATGTTATACTGGCTTTCCATATGCCCCTGTTTCGCCGCTTTCAGGAACCATTTGTAGGCGGTCGCCACATCCTGCTCTGTTCCAAAACCGTGATCGTAGCAGGTACCCAGATAGAACTGCGCTCTGATATGCCCGCTCTTTGCAGCATTGCTCCACAGCAGAAAAATTTCCTGCCATTTCTTTTTGCCGCGTGTTTCAAATGCAAGCCTATAGCCCTCGTTGAACATCTGTTCTGCCTTTGATTTACTGTACTTCATTTTAATAAGATTTACCTGGGCATGTAAACACCCGCATCATCAGAGTAGACATAGTGCGCAACTGACGTTTTTTTATTAAGTCCTCTGGTTACAAGATCAATATCATAATATGCACCTTTGTGTTCTACTATATGCATGGTGGTCGTATCTTCTTTTATCTCTATGTCGTGCCTCGACTCATCCATCGCGTCCACATTTGAATAATAGTTGCTGTACGTAAGTATGTTTGACAATGTAGCAGCCGGAAAGCCACCAAGCTGGTATTCTTCAATACTGTACAGCATTTCTGATCCTTCCACATAACCTCCGTTGCCGCCAGGGCCTTGTACCAGCGAAAGACAGGTCCAGCTGTCGCCGATCTTCCTCAAGCTTGTGCTGCCCGAATCTCCGCGGCCGGTATGAAACCTGCCAAAATATCCCAGTCTGGCAAATGATTTTTCAAACCGGTACAAATGCCATTTCTTGTCCTCATGCTGCGCTAGCAACACAATACCTATGGGCACACCGCAAAAGTGGCAATCACTGATCTCCGGTTTGTTATTACTAAACTCATTTACCTGGTAGTTATAAGTAGCCAGTATTACCACCGCACATTGCCTTTTCTCCCTGTCGGTAAAGTACATAACTGTGTCCACTGCCGTATGGCACATGCCATCATTAGAAACGGGGAAATTCATGCGTTCATAATAGTTGGGTTTCCATAATGCTACATCATTGCTGTCAAACCATGGATTATCAAACAGGCGCTTCATCAGATTTGTTCTATCCAATGAATCAAAAACACTTTCCTCAGCTTTGGTTGCCGGTTTTTTAATGCGGATCTCCTGCTCTGCAGCAAACTGTTTCCGTTCATTGTTGCTGCTGCAATTAGAAAATATAATTGCCGGCAGCGCCAATAATATCATGTATAGTTTACGACGCATTTTCTTTTATGTTTACCGTAGCACTGACAATACAATCCACCACCTTGTCTGCGCTGCAGCCATTAAGCCCGGCGCCCCAGCAGGCATTGAATTCAAGCACAAACCAACCCAGTTGCCGGTTATAAGCAAAGTCCACAACTACAACTTCCGGCAATTCATTTTTATTGCTTTCAGCAAAATCTGTAAAGAATGTTGCTGCTTTTTCCAATACAGCATCACCTTCATATAAAGCAGCATCTTTTACAACGCCATTCTGTACAAAGCTCCGTGCCTCTGCCTCTATGGTTACAATTTCTGAAACCAGTATTTCTTCTGTATCCGGAAGGCCTTTCATTGCATCTTTAAACTCGGTTATGTTCTGAAAAACGGCAGCCATAAAGGCTTTGGGAATAACCGGCTTTATAAAAACCGGGAACATATCTGGCGTAATCTGCCCAGCCTGCATTACTGTAATATCACGTTTCGTCCATTTCCTGCTGAGCCGTGCGATAACCGTATCGTCGGGGGAGATCAGCTGCACATTGTATATCTGTGCCAGCACCAGTGAAAAAGTCTGGTTGCCGTATATGGCAATCGGTTGCTTTGCCAGCTCCTCATCTTTAATCCAGTATTTGCCCAGCCGCTTTATCTTTCCTCCACGCTGTGTCCAGGTGCTGAAAATTTCTTCAAATTCTATATCTGTTTTTTCGGGAATTAATAGTGTTACAGGCCGTTCCATAATCGTTAATTGGCATTAAATATAAATACGAAATACCAGACTATTATAAAACAAGCTGGCCGGGATTTCCCGGCCAGGTATGTAAAACATATTTTCCAAAAGGCTACTGCCATATCATCAATAAACTACCAGCTTTATTACCGGAAAACTGCTCTGCCCGCTGGAAACTTTTAACAGGTAGACACCGGCAGGCAATGGATATACAGGTACAAAATCAAATTCGCCGCTTGTGTTGCTCGCTTTAAAAGACTGCGTGCCTGCTATGCGCCCGGTGATATCAGATAACTCCAGCTGCAAGGCCGCGTTGCTGGCTATTCCTTCATACTTCAAATGAAAGCGGCCGCTCGTGGCAGGATTCGGATATATCTGCACCGTACCCATTGCATAAGCCACGTTGCTCACTCCGGAAGGCGCTGTACGGCTCGTGATCCGGAAGCAATACATATAACTGGTATCGCTGAATATGGCACTGCTCGCTATTGGCTTATTGTAGGTAAATCCACCCAGCAGTATATCTCCGTTAGTCTGTATCGCACCGTCCATCACCATATCCCTTACATTTCGGGGCAGGTCCAGCACGCCGGCATTACAGAAAGTATTATCCGGCTGACCACCGGCTGTGATACGGAAAACACGTGTATGGCTGGTGACACTGCTGTCGGAAGTGCCAGCAATAATAAAATTTCCATCAGGCTGGCGGAATATGGCTGGCGGGTAAATATGTGTGCCCAGTTGCTGTGTCAGCATCATACCCGGGATAATATGCCCGCCATTGCCAAAGCCTGTTGCTACAGCGCCGGCAGCAGTAAGCTTTGCAATAAAGGTTTTGTAATAATAGCTTGATGCAGGAACATTCACAGTTCCGTAAGTATAAATATCGCCCGTGCTGCTGTCTACGGTGATACCTGCCGGCAAAACATCAGACGAATCTATCTGCGTATAAGTATAACAGCCATTCTGCGCAAAACTGCTGTCTACCACGCCATTAGATTTGAACCGGACAACAGACATTCCCGTTGGGCCTCCCGTACCAAGAACAGGAGTAGCCATTACAATTTTTCCATCGGGCTGCAGACAGAGCCGGCCGGCGTTGGTAGTTTGTGTGGCAAACTGGGCATACACATTTTCTATCTTCCCGTTCTGGCCAAAGGTATTATCCGCAGTACCATTGGCATTGAGACGAAGCACCATATAGACATTCACCTGGTTATTCACATTCCTTGAGCCACCCAGTATTATTTTACCGTCCGGCTGAAAAATGATACCGCCAAGCGAACTGATGGGGCCATTGCCCAGGGCTACCTGTCCTCCGGAGCCGAAAGTATTGTCCCTTGTTCCATTCGTGTTGATGCGGTAGAGAAAAGTATAATTACCGGTTGTCAGAATCTCAGTGGAAAGCAGCATGATCTTACCATCAGGAGCGAGCGCCGCATTGCTGAAAAAAGAAGTACCGCCGGAAGCATTTCCGTAGTACGACCCATTCTGCCCGAAAGTACTGTCCGGAGTGCCATTCGTTTTAAGGCGTGTAATCTCGATGAACGACTCCCCGTTATTGGCCCCGACAAGCAGGATCTTCCCGTCCGGCTGTACGAGTATCTTTCTGAGCTGATGGAAATTACCGCCGGCGGAAAAGCCCGGAGGAACTGTAATACCGTTTGAGTTAAAAGTAGAATCCCTGCGGTACATCTGTGCAAACAGACGCTGCTGCAACGGGAACAAAAAAAGGGCAAGCAAGGTAATTACACGATAGGTAGATCTGAGCATATGGTACAGGTTTCTGAATAAGACGCCTGGATTACAGAAAAAGTTGGCTCGCAAAACGAGCCGGATAGCGTTTACCCGTCCTCCGGGCTGAACTAAAATTCCCGCTACGGAAGCGACTAATTTACTATATTAACGCACCATTAGAGCCATATGCAATACACTGCAACCACCCGCAACAGCCGTTATTTTGAAGTAACCGACGAATGGCAGAACCTCATTGGTACGCTGCAGTACAATATATGGCTCGTGAGTCAGGCACAGATAGTAACGATAGACAATAACCAATATGATATCGCCTCTACAGGCTTCTGGCAAACGAAGAAAACAGTAACTAGGAACGGTATTGACTATGCCGAACTGAAAGCCAATATGGGCAATGGCATCAGCATAGATTTTGCAAACGGTCAATCGCTGCTGTTCAAAAGAAAAAGCCAGTGGAGCAACGGCGAATACGTATTGCTGGACGACGCAGGTAATAAAATTGCCACTATGGAGGCCAATTTCAGCTGGAGCTCCTTTACCTATAATTACAGTATAGCTACAGATGCAACTATGCCCGACAGGGAAAGCAATACGGTATTACCAATGATAATGGTATACTGTGCCAAATACATACGTATGCGCGGTGCGGGGTAAAAAATCGATTAAGTATTATTTAATGAAAATGTCAGACAATTCTATCTCGTTATTTTTACTGCGAATATTATCACGGAGATATTTATTGGCAATTCTGCCATCGCTATCTAGCCACTCTCTCAGTCCATAGAGGTACTCACTTCCTGATGTTTTAGATGCATATCTGAAAAAAATGGAATTGTTATCTACCTTTTGTGATAAGGTAGCATGAAATGGTGCTGCCTGCAAATCTATTTCATAATGACGCAGTTCGTCGATTATTGCTGCAACGGTAGATAATTTATTAATATTTTGCAAAGCAAACTCAACTTTAGACCATCTTGGCCAGGCTGGGTCATATGAAGCCTGCGTATCCAATTGCAGGACAATATTCTCTGTTATCTCTTTGATTTCCTGAAGCTCAATCTGAAGATCTGCTATTTTCTGCTCTAATTCTTCTTCACGCTGCCTGTATTCTTTCAGCAGATTCTTCGCCATGTTTTTACTTAAGTTAACCAACACATTTCTTGCCATAACCGAAGTTTTATTAACTGAGGGTAATTAAATTTAGCAAATTAATTAACGTAAATAATTTTTATAGCATTTCATTAATCACTTATTATTATTTGTAATGTAAAAATATTTATTTATAGCAATAAATAGCTATTTTTATAACGGAATTTATAAAAAATCATCCTATCCTTATCACTTTATTAAGTTAAAGTTATTTCAGACAATTAACGAATGCATTTGCCATACCTCTAAATTCATTGTATGAGTTATCATGACTCAATCTCACAAGGCCGGAAAAACAATAGACTGCTTGTTATAACAGGAGTTATTTTTTGCTTTATACAGGCGATAACCTTCTTTTCATTACTGATCTGTATTATCTGGTTTAAGTCACCCATACTCTCGTCACTGCTGGTTACTACTTCGTTATCCGGCATACCTGCACTGTGTTTCTGGCGTGCATCGTTATACTATAAGCTTATCCTTCAAAGTGAAGAGAAAATACATGGATCAGAACAACATAGAATTGCCGATCTGATTGCGAAAGAAAAAGCCTCTCAGCATATGATTGAAAGCCTGGAAAAAGAAAAGAATATGCTCAAAGAAAAACAACAGAGAAGCGAAGAAAACTATATGAAATTATTTTTCCAGCATAGAGTTAAAAGTGAAGAATGTATGGTTTTATGGGAATTAAATAAAATGAATAGTGTAGAAATAGGCGAAAGCAAAGAATTAAACAGGAAATTAATCTGGCAGTTAAAAAAGGTACGGACTGAAGTTGTTGATGGTTACAGGTTATTGAATGAGGCCAATAACGAAAAAGAAATATTGGTGTCATTTATGAAAGAAAATTTCTACTTTTTGCTGAGAATACTGGAAAGCGAAAAAAATTCGATAACAGACGGACGCGGTTTGAACAATTTGCTTTTAAAATGTAAAAAGGAAATTGACAACCTCGAAAGAATATCCTCCCAAAAGAAGGATGCAGAAGAAACGCTCATTAATACTCAGCAGCAACATGGCATAATTATAGACTACCTATGCAGCGCACTTGCCGCTTAATTATACGCCGCTGTTCCGGATGTTCTGAAAGTACATCTGGAATATCTGATAAATGCAGTTTTGTAAACCGCTTCTACAAATGATGATTGTATAACGGGAATTATAAATTCCCTTTTATCTATACCGTCGGATGCCCGCGGAACATCCGACGGAGCGGAATAAAATACGCAGTTTTTTTCTAAAATATTCTCCCAAAACGCTGTCAGGGTTTAGAACCCTGGCAGCGTTGACCTCACTTTTCCGAATGCCCTGCGGAACATCCGACAGAGCGATGAATATTAAAAACCACATGGCCCACCCTGGAGAAAATACCCTAGTTATTTGCAGACATTTAAAACATTTTTGCTGATTTTTTAAATGTATTTGCAGATTCTTACAACATATTTGCTTGGACTTTCAATTCTTTTGCCTGCATTTATAAAATGTTTACTTGCATTAGCAGCTTTTTTGCCTGCATTTACAAAACATTTGCTTACAATAGCAACTCTTTTGCTTGCATTTACAATCCTTTTGCCTGCATTAGCAACACTATCACCTGCAATGCCAATTGCAATACCCGTAAAATAAAAAACGCTGTCAGAATTTTAAATCCTGACAGCGTCTCACATCTAATATCTCACATCTCACATCTAATATCTCACATCTAAAGCTTAGTGATAATGCGGTACCGGCTTCTTATGGGCCACTTCAGTAAAGTATTCTTCCAGCTGCAGGGCTATGGCATCCCAGCCAAAACGCTCACGGATAGCCTTCATACCACGTGCTCCTACAGATTGGCGCAGATCGGCATCGGCCAGTAAATCGCATACACTGTCGGTAAAAGCTTTAGCTTCGGTTTGCATAAAAGCACCTTCACCCGGTTCTATACCCAGTCCTTTAAAGCCTATATTGGAGCACACTACAGGTATACCCATGGCCATTGCTTCCAGTACTTTGTTCTGCGTACCGGCTCCAAAACGAAGCGGGGCTACTACCACACTTGCCTCGTTATACACAGCGGCAAGGTCTTTTACAAAACCGGTCACTTTTATGTAGTCATTGGCAAGGGCCTGTACTTTGGGAATGGGCCGCTGTCCGGCTATAATGAATTGTACAGAAGGGAATTTTTTCCTGATCTCAGGCAGTACTTCGCCGGTAAAATAAAGCACCGCGTCCACATTCGGCGCATAGTCCATATTACCGGTAAAGAGTAGTGTATGATTATGACTGTAGTCGTGGTTGCGTGGAGCAAATGTTTCCAGGCTCACACCATTGGGCAGCAGGTTTATATTGCTCACATGATGCTCGTAACGCAGATACTCGAGGTCTTCAGACGAGCATACGAGCGACATATCGTACGACTCCAGTATTTTTTCATAACGCAGCACACGTGTCTGTTCTATATTCTCTACCATGCGGGTAAGAAAGCCGCGCGGTACTGTTTTACGCCGTTTCCAGTAGAGAGAGAATGCATCGGGCAAATCCAGGATGCGTGGTATTTCCTTGTGCTGGTACAGGTAGGGCGACATGCGGAGATGCTGCACATGCACGGCGTCAAACTTATCTTTCTGCAATACTTCGTCCAGCTTTGCCTTCATCTCTGCCGACTGAAAATACAACACCTGCAATGGTTTGCTGCTCCACAGTGCAGAGATACATTTCACTGCCGACTTCCACTTAGGCAGGAACACAACATGTACTTCCTTGAATATCTTTTTCAGCTCGTCAACATAAGTCAGGTCTTCTTTTGTCTGCGCAAAGGTGAGCAGGTGCAACTCATGGTTGTGCTGCAGCCTTTTGGCCAGGTTGTATATTTTGAGCTTATCGCCGCGGTAAGGCGGGTACGGCATACGATTGGCAAGAAAAAGAAGCTTCATTTTTTAATTAGCTGATTTGGGAATGAGCTGATTAGCTAATGGTACAGAGGTACCAGTAAAAAAATACCGGGTAAATGGGAAAAGCACATAAAATCGTTGCGCCGTTGTGCCGCCGCGAGCTATATATTTTTCTTCTTTACCCGGCACGTAATCCGGTTAATAACGTATCTGCCGGTTATTTCAGTATTTCGTGACCCAGTTTGTCTCTTTTAGTCTGGAGGTAAAATTCGTTGTGCGGATTCGGCGTTATCTCGATAGGCACATTCTCAACGATCTCCAGTCCGTAGCCCAGCAATCCCGCACGTTTACGCGGGTTGTTGGTCATCAGTTTCAGTTTGGAGATACCAAGGTGACGCAGTATCTGTGCACCTACGCCATAGTCGCGCTGGTCGTTTTTAAAGCCCAGTGCCAGGTTGGCCTCTACCGTATCTTTACCTTCTTCCTGCAGCTTGTAGGCTTTCAGCTTGTTCAGCAGGCCTATACCACGTCCTTCCTGGTTCATATACAGCACTACGCCTTTACCGTCAGCTTCTACCATTTCCATAGCAGCCTGCAGTTGCTCTCCGCAGTCGCAGCGGAGTGAATGCAGGATATCGCCTGTAAAGCAGGAGCTGTGCACACGTACCAGTACGGGTTCGTCTTTTTCCCAGGTACCTTTCATGAGCGCAAGGTGCTGTTCTCCGGTGTTTTTCTGGCGGAAGGCTACGAGCTCAAAATTGCCGTGTTTGGTAGGCATCTGCACGCGTACTTCTTCTTCTATAAGACTTTCTTTGGTAAGCCTGTATTCGATCAGGTCTTTGATAGAAATAATCTTCAGGTCAAATTTCTTGGCTATTTCCATCAGCTCCGGCAGGCGGGCCATGGTGCCATCATCGTTCATAATCTCTACCAGCACACCTGCAGGCTCCATACCGGCAAGACGGGCGAGGTCTACAGTAGCTTCTGTATGACCGGTGCGACGCAAAACACCCTCATCCCTGGCACGCAGCGGGAAGATATGACCGGGACGGCCCAGGTCTTCAGGCTTCGTATTGGGATCGATGAGTGCCTGTACTGTTTTGGCGCGGTCGTGGGCGGAAATACCAGTGGTACATCCCTGCCCTATAAGATCTACGGAAACGGTAAATGGTGTCTGGTGCAGTACGGTATTATCCTGTACCATCAGGTTCAGTTTCAGTTCCGCACAACGGGCCTCCGTAATAGGAGCACAGATAAGTCCGCGGCCGTGTTTGGACATGAAGTTGATGATCTCGGGCGTTACGTTGCGTGCTGCAGTTACAAAGTCGCCTTCATTTTCACGGTCTTCGTCATCTACTACGATCAGTAACTTTCCTTGTTTTAAATCCTCGAGTGCGGATTCAATTGTATCAAGCATATAAAAAGCCTCCTGGCTGAAAATTTTGGGAAACGCAAAGTTACAACTTATTGACGCCAATTATGCCATTTGATTATCAGATAACCATATAGCCTAAGGCTCTACCGGGAAACGGGTATTAAGCTTTGCCAGCAAGCGGTTCATAATATTTTTTTGACCATACCTTTCCATTATAAAAGTGTGCCCGTTATGCATTATTTCTGCTGCTTTTCCGGGATTTTGCTGGCAGAAGAACACCTGTGCAGCAAATGCAGAAGCTGTATCGGCCAGCAGGTAATGTACACCCGGCTCTGCATCAATACCTTGCATACCTGTAGCCGTACTGATCACCATCCTGCCGGCAGCCATGGCTTCCATTATCTTTACCCTTATACCACCGCCGGAACGGAGCGGTACGATCAATATCTGTTTCCCGGCCATAAATGCAGCTGCATCCGCCACTTCTCCTGCGCAGGTTACACCTTCGGGCAGATTTTCCGTAAAACGCTGCGGCATATTCCTTCCGGCAAATGAAAAGCTAAAATCCGGTACAGCATCATGTATCACCGGCCATATTTCATCCAGGAACCAATCCATAGCCTCCGCATTAGGGAGCCAGTCCATAGCGCCCAGGTGATACCCCTGCAACAGGCTGCCGGGTATCTGTTCATGTTTGTTTTCAGGCAAACCATAAGGCGCCACCAGTATATCGGTACGGCAACCGGCATTTTTTATATGATCGGCATCTACTTCTGTAATCGGCAGCAGCAGGTCTGTTTCATCCCATACCTGCAGCTCAAAGCGGCGCAGACGGCGGGCGAGGTTATTCAGATAGTAACGTTTTACAGATGAAGATGTCTCTGCTGCCAGGCGCTGCCATACTTCATACTCCACATTGTGCAGCCGTTGTACCAGCAATGCGGCAGAGTTTACCTTTATAACGGGGTAATAAACAGACAGGTAAATGCTCTCCATCTGTATCACATCCGGCCGGAAAGCCTGTAAAATTTCTACGATCCGCTGCTCAAAAGATTTGTGATAAAAGCGCTCGGCATGCTGTGGCAGGTTGCTGAAACACCAGTTGCGCACTGTAGGCCATAATTTTATATCGGTATTTACATCTACTGTTTCAAATGCGTAAATCTGTGGATACAAAGTAGCCAGCTGTGCAGGATCAACATAGTGCCGTGAGGTGTTCATGGCCAGCAACAACACTTGCCAGCCCGCATCATAATAGCCTTTTACCATGGCGTCCATAGCAAGTGCGCCGCCATCTTTGAGCGGAAAAGGTACCCTGTTGGCAATGATTAATATACGGCGTTGCTGCATGTATCTGCTACAAAAATATAAACCTATTCCGAAAGACTTATTTTTGCGCCATGATCCCTAAAAAACTGGTCTTTCTCGGGGCAAAGCCTGTAGGCTACCAATGTTTTGAATATCTGCTGCAAAATGCCGGTTCTCTTAACATTGAGGTTGTAGGTCTGCTGACGCAAAACAGGAAGGAATTTGGCGAATATGACCTGCGAACACTTGCCGCAACGCACAACGTGCCTGTAATTGCTTCCCTGGAAGAAATGCCGGAATGCGATATTCTCTACTCCGTTCAGTACCACCAGATACTGAAAGCGGAAGATATTGCAAAAGCAAAAGATATTGCTGTAAACCTGCATATGGCACCACTGCCAGAATACCGGGGCTGTAACCAGTTTTCTTTTGCTATCCTGGACCAGAAAGAGGAGTTCGGCACCACGATCCATGTGATGGATCCCCGCATAGACCATGGCGATATCCTGTTCCAGAAGCGTTTCCCCATACCTGATGAATGCTGGGTGCACCAGTTGTACCAGATCACAGAGGCTGCATCCGTAAAGCTCTTTAAACAAACACTGGCCGCGCTGGTGGAAGGAAGATATAACCGCCTGCCGCAAGCCGCCCTGGAAGCCCGCTATGGCAGTTCGCTGCATTTCCGCAAAGAAATGGAAGAGATCAAACAGCTGGATAAAAGCTGGCCGCAGGAAAAGACAGACCGTCACATCCGCGCCACGCTGATGCCAGGTTTTGAGCCACCTTACTACCTCGAGGATGGCAAAAAAATGTACATTACAGAACAGCATTCATGAGCCGCAAAAAGCATATAGTCCTTACCGTTACCACAGATCCCAATTTCGACCAGCGTATGATCCGCATCTGCACTTCGCTGCACAATGCGGGCTACGATGTAACGCTCATAGGCCGCGAACGCCCCATCAGTAAACCGCTTATCGGGCAGCCGTTTAAGCAGGTACGTATCCGGCAGAACAGGGACAGCGGCAAACTGTTCTATGTTCAATATAACACCAAGCTGTTCTTCCGTCTGCTGTTCCGCAAAATGGACGCAATATGTGCCATAGACCTGGATACGATCCTTCCTGTTTATTACATCTCAAAACTGCGCCGAAAACCGCGTGTATATGATGCACACGAGCTGTTTACAGAAATGGAAGAAGTGGTAACACGTCCTTCTACGCAGAAAATGTGGTATTGGATAGAGAAGCATACAGTACCCGACTTTAAGTATGGCTATACGGTTAATAAAAGCTATGTAGATGAATACCGTCGCATGTATGGTGTAGACTATGCTATTGTGCGCAATGCCACAGTACTGAAACCGCTGACCGTCCCGGAAAAAAAACAGAAATACATCCTTTACCAGGGTGCAGTAAATAAAGGCCGCTGTTTTGAACAACTGATACCTGCTATGCTGCAGGTAGATGCCCATCTCATTATTTGTGGAGAAGGTAATTTTTATAAAGACGCGCAGCAGATGGTACGTGACCTGAAGCTGGAAGATAAAGTATCTTTTAAGGGCTTTTTACCGCCCAACGAACTGCAGGAATATACACTGAATGCATGGGTGGGCATTACACTGTTTGTGGCTACCAGCAGGAGCAACGAGCTGTCGCTTGCCAATCGTTTCTTTGACTATATGCACCACGGTGTACCACAGCTGGCGGCCCGCTATCCCGAATATGAAAATATCAATTCGGAATACGAAATAGCAACTTTACTGGATACTATTACACCCGATACGGTTGCGGCTGCTTTAAACAGGCTGCTGCAGGATGAAGCCTACTATCGGAAATTACAGGAAAATTGCCTGAATGCCCGGAAGGTCTATTGCTGGCAGGAAGAAGAGAAAAGACTTTTGGCGGTTTACGAAAAACTTTTTGCTCATGCCTGAAACATCTGACGATTTACAGATCAGCTTCAGTGTGGTAATACCGGCTTATAATGCTGCCGCCACCATAGAAAGGGCTATACGTTCCTGCCTGGAACAGTCATACCCACCTAAAGAAATTATTGTGATAGACGATGCCAGCACGGATAATACGGCTGCATTGGTAAAACAACTTTTCTCCTCCGAAGTAATGTTTATTCAACTGCGGGAGAATAGTGGTCCCGGTCATGCCCGGAATATAGGCCTTGATAAAGCTTCGGGTACCTACATTGCCTTCCAGGATGCCGATGATGTGTGGCATAAGGATAAGCTGCGCATTGTAACCGATATGTTGCAGGCTCATCCTGCGGTAAAGTTCCTCTATCATCCGTATACACTTTCGGGCATGGATTACAATGCTTTTGATGGTCGCGAAATATCGTTAAAACCATATTCGATGAGCAGGTTGCTGTGGAGTAACCCGATAGGCACGCCCTGCACTATTATGATCAATGACCCGCAGCTTCGTTTTGATGAATCGATGCGCTACATGGAAGACTACGACCTTTGGCTGCATACAGGCAATAAGTATGGGATCTTTTTCCTGAACCTCGCACTTACGCAGATCAACCGGCCTATATTATCGGCAGGTGGCCAGAGCAGCAACCGCAACCTGATGCGTCGCGGAGAAATGAAAGCCTACCTGAACCTGGCAAAAAGAGATAAGCTGTATTTCCTTCTGCTGCCGGCCCTGGCAGGCTTTAGTATATTGAAGCACTTTATTAAATCGTTCTTTCCACCAAGGAGCAATTACTAGTTGATTCCTGCCGGTGTTACTTCTTTCATCTTGCCATGCTCTATACGCACTACCCTTGCCGGGTATTTCTGGATAATAGAGTAGTCATGCGTAGCCATGATAAAAGCAGTCTGATAATCCCTGCAAATATTGAACAGCAGCTGCATAATCTCATCTGTTGTATCCGGATCAAGGTTTCCGGTCGGTTCGTCGGCCAGAATAAGTTTGGGGTTATTCAGGAGTGCGCGGGCTATGTCTACACGTTGCTGCTCGCCACCGCTCATTTCGTAGGTCATTTTAAACCCTTTACTTTTCAATCCTACTTTACTTAATACATTTTCAATCTTTTCCTTTATCAGGTTTTTGTCCTTCCAGCCGGTTGCTTTCAGAACAAATTCCAGATTGTCCTGCACATTGCGATCGGTCAGCAGCCTGAAGTCCTGGAAGACAATACCCAGGTTACGACGCAGTAAGGGAATGGTCTGCCATTTTAAATCTTTAAGATTAAAACCTGCCACATTTCCCTCCCCTTCTTTCAGGTACAAATCTCCATACAGCGTTTTCAACAGGCTTGACTTACCGCTGCCGGTTTTCCCGATGAGGTAGATAAATTCACCCTTTTGCACTTCGAAATTTACATCAGAAAGAATCAGGTTTTTACCCTGGTATATATTTGCCTGTCGCAAAGACAGGATGGAGTTATCGTTCATTGTGCACTTTATTTAGGACAAATATAATCGGTTAAATGTTAAGTGTCTCCAGGTATAGCTAAAATATGAACCGTTAATATTTTCAAAAAGGCTATAAACACGAAGCGCCGCTCAATGAGCAGCGCTTCGTTCATTATATCATAACCGGTTATTAGTATACGACCAGTTTTTCTGTTTTGTTCAGGTTGTCAGTAACGACATGTACAAGATAAATACCTTTCACGGATATGTTGTTTCCTGGTATTTCTATACGTGTTAAACTGCCGTTCAGTTCCTGCTGTGTAGCATAAACCACTTTACCTGCAATGTCAGTAACTTGTATCATAGCCGTACCATTACCACCTTTCAATACTACGCTGGTGCTGCCTGATGTTGGGTTCGGAGCAAGAGAAACACCGTTCTGTGCAAGCTCAGTTTCATTAACACCCAATGGGAAGCTGCTGATATTGATGCGGTCCATATAGAAGTGGTTACCGGAACCTATAAGACTGTCATACAGGTAAGTACCATATGAGTCAAATACACCAGGACGATAGCGGATACGGAAGAATGTTTTACGTGTTTTAGCAGCAGTAGGAATTACAACACCTTGCTGTGTCCAGTCTGAATATGCTGCAGGAACGAAAGGAACGCTGATGGTACCGTTGTTAGCAATTTTAAATTTGCCGAATGTAGCCAGCTGTTTCCAGTTATTTCCGCAGTCTGTTGAATACCAGATTTCAAGCGTATCGCGCATATCCACCGGATTGTTGGTACGGAAAGCGCCGGCACTCATAAAGGTAAAGTTACAGTTGCTGCTGAATTTCGGATTGGTAAGATCAAATGCCGGGGTAAAGAAGTCATCATAATCACCACGCGGAGTACCAATAGCTTCGTTCTGTGCTATACCTGCACGGGAGTCAAAGTTGTTGTAGCGTATAGATGTATGATCGTAGAACCCTGTGCCGGTCATAAGTTCCCACTTGGTATTATTGTTATAATAATTGAAAATAGGCCAGTTGTCTGTACTTCCGGAATTAAATTCCTGGTAGTATCCGTCAGCGTTAACCGGTGTAGTATCTGCGGCATATACAGCTTGTGTACGGGTAATGCTGCCGGTAACACCTCCGTTGTTATTACCTGTTACAGTAAGCGATGCTGTCACCCAGCCTGGCTGAGTAAATTTGTTATTTACTATACTGTCGGTAGAAGTAGCCAGTGTTGCACCGTTGCTGAATGTCCAGCTGCGGGCTGTGATTGTATCGTTCCAGCTACGGTCTCTGAACTGGAAGGTAAAGGAACCATCAGCACAACCGAAGGCTTTGTCAGCACGTATTTTTTCACCAATTGAAGAACTTCTTGAAAGCGAGAAATCTGCAATAGGCGCAAGATCCGGACGCGGCATAAGAGCACCTGTAACGGTATCGATATTCATCCTGGAGTACAGGTTGTTACGGTTTGCAATGCTGCTGGTAAGCGCTGCACGCATACGAACCACCTGGCCGTTAGTGAACATCCTTGAGCAATAAGTATAGTCCATGATATTCTGGGAATTCACCGTATCCGGGTAGTCCACCAGGTAAAGGTTACTATTTCCTGTAGAATCAGCTACATTGAATGCCGGAACAAGCGTGTCTACACCATTGATTATTTTTTCCTGCATATACAGGGCAGTCATCTGGTTGTAAGTGTACAACTTGAAGTAACCATAGGTAAGACTCCAGTTGTAGAAATAATTATATTTACCGGAAGCATCCTGATCCTGGTATATACTTACAGCACCAGGTATTTTTGATGTATAGATTCCATTTGCTGCACTATCGCGCATTGCCCTCGGGTTAGTACCAAATACCAGGCGTAATGTATCTGTTTTTGCAGAAGGAGGAATTACAAAGGCCAGATTTGCTGTGTTTACAGAATCCGTAATTGTTACATTACCATTAAAGGTATTAACGGTATTATAAGCACCTGCGCCCTGTTTCTTCTGCAAAAGGATCTGGTAAGGAGCACCTACTGTATCTTTTGAATAGAACTTAACTGAATTAATCACAACACGCGTAGGGTTATTGAAAGTAATACCTGTATTTGTAAGGATACCAGGTACAACAGCCATGACTGGTTTGCCGATAAATCCGCTGTCCGGACTGTTTACTACTTTCCAATTGTAAAAATAGTTGTAACGGCCGGCTGTTATATCATTCTGTATTGTGATAGTATTTGCAATCGTTTTAGGATATGTAGCAAATACAGAATCATGATAAGCACCAGGGTTTTTCAAAAACACCAGTGTATAAGGATTTACAGTATCCTTTATTACAGGGAAGTTTAAGTTTGCAACCTGCGCTTCAGATGAAGTAATATTGGAAATAGAAATAAACGTATCTATTACTGTGCTGCCTTTTATAAGCGCAATTTTAAAAGTATCATTATTATTACGCGGATAGTACGTTACCGAACGAAGTGTGAAAGTATCGTAGGCAATGAATGAAATACCGCGATTTTTAAATGTATCTGATGCTGGTACATACCGGAGCTTAATAGAATCTTTCTGAATTGCTTCCGTAGTCTGCGTACAGTTCATATCTGCCAGATCGCCGGGTGCACAATACGAAGGATTGTGGCCTTTGGTAGGAGGGGTGTCGTCTACACCATCATCACCGCAGTTTATAGCAGGATCGTTTGTATTGCCCCATGGGTGCGCCAGGTTCATTACGTGACCCAGTTCATGCGCCAGGGTGGCTTTATTGCTGGAAGGAGCAGCTGCGTATACGTAGCTGTACAGAGAAATAACACCATCTATATATGGGTTACTTGCTGCTGCAGCCGGCTGATAAGCGTATGCCGCAGCCTGGCTATGACCCGGCATTGAATTTACAAGCCAGATATTTATATAGCTTTTGGGAGCCCACTGGTCGAATTTTGCCTGGTCTCCACCATCATTGGCGAGGTACGAACGGCGGCGGGTAATGCCATGCGTAGGGTTTCCTGACGGATCTTTGGTTGCCAGGTGAAACCGCATATAAGACTTACCTATATAACGCTTTTGAGTACCGGGGACAACGCCTTTATACGGAAAAATGACATCAGTCGTATCTGCATTTGCTTTTGCATAATACCTGTTAATATCATCTACTGCTGCATATACATCATTATCAGAAACATACTCATTTCCATAATCATGAATAATGTGGAAAACCAGCGGAATATCATACAAAGTATCGTCTGTTGCGCCGGTAACACGTGCAAACTTTTTCAGATCCATGCCGTTAAGCTGGCGTTGGATCTGCTGCTCCAAAAGAGACTCATAATAAGCAACTTTCGGGTCTGAAGCTTTATTTTTATTATAAACTTCAGTCGAACCGCACACTTTCTGAGCTTTTGCCGTTCCTCCTGCAAGGGCTGCAGTGGCCGACAATAATAGAATAGCTTTTTTTACCATTGTTTGTTATTGTATAAAGTAGATAACAGGTCATCCAAAGATAGATATTCCCGTTAAAAAATTGATAAGATTTTGGAGAATGACAATAAAATTATTATCTTATGACACTAAGAGTCCATATGACATCCATTGTTATATGTGCATTTCCTCTCTTTCCCACACAGGTAATCATCAATATTTGTACTATCCGCAAATGCAATCCTGAGCATTCGCTATTTTTTGTCATTCCTGTCTATCCCGGAAAAATTTACTCGTTTTTCTCCCTCCTTCTTAAATATTTCATTTTTTTTCAAAAAGGTCAACACATTTGCATTTAAACATTTATATGCTTAAACATGTACTTTCCTTAACTAGCTACTATAAAAAATATGGTACTTTGTTTTGCATAGTACTAAAAAAGTACTTAGCTTTGTTTTATCAAACCAAAAGCACATGAATATCGAGAATACACAAAGCCAGATGAGAAAAGGAATACTCGAGTTCTGCATCCTTTCTGTAATACGCAGAGGTGAGGCCTACCCTTCTGATATTGTAGAAGAAATGAAAGGTGCCAACCTGCAGATACTGGAAGGAACATTATACCCTTTGCTCACCAGGCTTAAGAATGCCGAAATGCTCACATACAGGTGGGTGGAAAGCAGTTCAGGTCCGCCACGCAAATATTTTTCACTGACCGAAAAAGGTGCTGCTTTTTATGAAGAACTGAGTGCCACCTGGGAAGAACTGGCCAATGCGGTCAATAAACTCACCGAACAAAAATCCTGAAACCCGGCATTGCCATTATTCACTTTCAAAAACATTAAAAATGAACAAGGTCATTAATATAAATTTCCAGGGCAGCATCATACCGATTGAAGAATCGGCCAGTGAACTGCTTCGTAGCTATGTAGAAAGTCTCCGCTCCTATTTTGCTGAAGAAACAGGCCGCGACGAGATCATTAACGACATAGAAAGCCGTATTGCCGAACTGTTTCTTGACAGGCTTAAAAAAGGTGCAGTTTGCATCACGGACAATGATGTAAAAGAGATAACTGCAGGTATTGGTCATCCCGAAGACCTGGAAGCGGCCGAAGCAGACGTAAAATCTGCAGAAGAAAAGCACTACCAACGGCAGCAGCAAACCGGCAACAGCTCTGGTCACAGCAGTAATAAGGAAGAACCAAAGCACCTGTACCGGTCGGCCAACAACCAGATAATAGGTGGTGTAGCCGCCGGCCTGGCCAATTACCTTGGCATAGACCCATCTATCATCCGCGTGATCTTTGCCTTCTGCCTGCTCGCCGGTTTCGGGATACTGCTATACCTTATATTGTGGGCGGTACTGCCGGAAAAACAACTGAGCGATGATGCCAACATAAAAAGAAGGCTGTTCCGTAACCCGGACGAAAAAAAGCTGGGCGGTGTAGCCAGCGGACTTGCTGCATACTTTAATATAGATGTATGGATACCACGTGTCATCTTCCTGCTTCCTATTATACTTGGCGCTGCGGGCAGCATTTTCCGCCATTCGTGGTTTGGTGATTTTGATGTCTTTCATGATTTCGTGTTCAGTGGCTTTGGCGGAACACTTTTCATCATATATATAGTATTGTGGGCTGTGCTCCCGGAGGCAACCACAGCCGCCGAAAAGCTGCAGATGCGCGGGGAAAAAGTAGACCTGGAATCTATAAAGAAAACGGTGAATGACGAATTGCAGAACCTGAAAGGCAAAGCAGAAAGCTGGAGCAAAGATGCCGGTGCACGTGCAAAAGAAAAAGCCGGCATGATGAAAAAGGATATTTCAGAATCAGTAAGCAATTTTTCTTCGCAGACATCCGGTGCCGTACGTAATTCGCGCTCCGGTCTGGGTCACGCAATAGGAACACTGGTGAAAATATTTGTTTTTACCATTATGGGGTTCATCATCCTGGGACTGCTTATAGGGCTGGCGGGACTTATTACAGCTGCCATTACCGGAAACGATATTAAAAATTACGTACTCGATGGTACCTGGGAAAATGTACTGGCATGGGGCACTATTCTGCTTTTCTTTGGTGCACCTGTGATAGGGCTGCTCGTATGGATGATACGTGCACTGAGGGGTGTGCGCTCACGCAATCCTTACCTGGGTTATACATTCGGATTTCTCTGGGTAATTGGCTGGGTATGCGTTTTTGCACTCGTGAGCCTGCTGGGAAGAGATTTTTCTTCTAAGGCAACAAAAGAGGAAACTATGCAGATTGCTACACCTTCAGGTAATAAGCTTTATGTAAAAGTAGACGGGTACGAAGATGAAGACCTGTTAAGCGACTGGAAGCACAACGGTGGCTGGCCGCGCTTCAACAAAAAAGAAGACAGTATATTTTCCAATAACCTCCGGGTGAAAGTATTGCCCAGCAAAGACTCAGCTTATCATGTAAAAACTATACGCATCGCAAACGGAAAAGATTTTGCCAACGCAGAACAGAATGCCGGAGCTATTCATTATAACATTTCACAGCAGGACAGTATCCTGCACCTTGACAAATACCTGGTCATGGCCCGCAAAGACAAATTCCGCAACCAGCAGGTGCTCATTGTGCTGGAAGTGCCGATAGGCAAAAAAATAGAGCTGGATGAACAGATCGACCATTTTGACTGGCATAACGTAGAAATCAATTCGCGCAAAGGGCTTTATGTAAGTGTCCATGACCGCTGGGATGACGACGATGACCAATGGGAAACAGGTACGGAATATAAAATGAGCCCGAATGGCCTGCAGCTTTCAGATTCTGCTGTTATCAAACGCAAAGAAAAAGACAGCTCCGATTATGGTGTTGACATCGACAAGAAAGGCATTCATGTACATGCCCGCGAGGAAAATGATGACACGGACAGCACCGGCAATAATAATAACTAAGTGAATAATTGCAATAGTTCTGTGGGCGCCTTTCCAGGCGCCCTTTTTTACATAAATATGAATATCTGATCCGACTAATAATTTATTTTACAACGCACAACATTCTCTCCCTATGAGATTCATTATTCCTGTTGTTTTTCTTTTACTTGTAGCTGGCGGCTGCAAAAAAAAACAGCACTGCTATGCGAGAACATACCAGCTTCCAGCCTACCTCCACTTTGCAGGTTTTGATACATCCAGCCTCGATACCATATATGTGCAGCATTATGAGCCGGACGGCGCTTTTTCTCAATTGAGCAAAACGGATAGTATCTATACAACCGGAATGCGTTTACAACATGATACCTGTGTTAATGTTTTTGCAGGGGTGTCTCCCGGAACCGATTATAAAGTAATAATTCCCGCCACCGGCAAATCCTTTCTGCTGACAAAAATTACAGGTGGCCCCCCGGATTCCATGATGGACATGGGAACATCCAGTCACTGCTCCTCCTACGGCGGTTTCTTTTTTGCCCCTACAAGCCTTGCTGTCGATGGTATCCAGGTAGCGACAACCCGTGATATAAACGGGCCTGCGTCTTACCTGTATCTGCATCAATAAAAAACCGCCTGCATATAACAGGCGGTTCCATTTATTTTATTTGTCTGCCGATAATTATCAGGACTGACGTAGCCGAAGGGGCGACAACAATGCATATTACTCATCCAGCTTCAGCACTGCCAGGAATGCTTCCTGTGGTATCTCTACGTTACCGATCTGGCGCATACGTTTTTTACCTTCTTTCTGTTTTTCCAGCAGCTTACGCTTACGGGATATATCACCGCCATAGCATTTTGCGGTAACGTCTTTACGCATAGCCGAGATGTTTTCACGAGCCACAATCTTGGCACCAATAGCAGCCTGTATAGCTATAAGGAACTGCTGGCGCGGAAGCAGGTCTTTCAGTTTAGCACAAAGCTTACGTCCGAAATCCTGTGCGCGGCTGCGATGGATCAGTGCACTCAGCGCATCCACCTGGTCGCCATTCAGCAGGATATCCATCTTTACGATATCGCTCTCACGGTAGTCCAGCGGATGATAGTCGAAAGAAGCATAGCCACGGGTACAGCTTTTCAGTTTATCATAGAAGTCAAATACGATCTCTGCCAGTGGCATATCAAAGATGAGCTCTACGCGTGTTGGTGTAAGGTAATTCTGGTTAATGAGCTGACCGCGTTTACCCAGGCAAAGGCTCATGATATTACCTATATAATCAGGCAAAGTGATGATCTGCGCACGGATGAATGGTTCTTCGATGCGGTCCAGGCGGCTCGGGTCCGGCATTTCGCTCGGGTTATTTACGATAAGCGCCTCTTCTTTATTTCTTGTCAGGTATGCTTTAAAACTTACGTTGGGGACCGTGGTGATCACCGTCTGGTTAAACTCACGTTCCAGCCTTTCCTGGATGATCTCCATGTGCAGCATGCCCAGGAACCCGCACCGGAAGCCAAAGCCCAGCGCCTGTGATGTCTCCGGCTCAAAGGTGAGCGAAGCATCATTCAGCTGCAGCTTTTCCATGCATTCACGCAGTTCTTCAAAATCTTCGGTAACAACCGGGAAGATGCCCGCAAATACCATCGGCTTCACTTCTTCAAAACCGTGGATCGGCTCAGGGCTTGGATTGTTTACCAATGTAATAGTATCCCCTACTTTGATCTCTTTGGCATCTTTGATACCGGTGATGATATAACCCACGTCGCCGGTGTTCACTTCCTTACGTGGGGCAAGGCCCATTTTCAGGATACCAACTTCGTCAGCATTGTAATAATTATCTGTGTGGAAAAATTTAATCCGGTCGTTCTTTTTAACAGAACCGGCAAATACGCGGTAATAAGCAATAACACCGCGGAAAGAGTTGAACACAGAGTCAAAAATCAGCGCCTGCAGCGGGGCATCCGGGTCTCCTTTCGGAGCAGGGATACGTTCAATTACCGCAGACATAATCTCTTCGATGCCAATACCGCTTTTACCGCTGGCCAGGATGATCTCCTCCGGCTTACAGCCTATGAGGTCTACTATCTGGTCCGTTACTTCAGGGATCATAGCCCCTTCCATGTCTATTTTGTTGATCACCGGTACGATCTCCAGGTCATTGTCCAGTGCCAGGTACAGGTTAGAAATGGTCTGCGCCTGTATACCCTGTGAGGCATCCACCAGCAGCAACGCACCTTCGCAGGCAGCAAGCGCACGGCTTACTTCATACGAAAAGTCTACGTGACCGGGGGTATCAATAAGGTTGATGGTATATTTTTCTCCTTTATATTCATAATCCATCTGGATAGCATGGCTCTTGATAGTGATACCTTTCTCACGCTCCAGGTCCATGTCATCCAGTACCTGGGCCTGCATATCGCGGTCAGATATGGTTTTGGTAAATTCCAGCAGGCGATCGGCCAGCGTACTCTTACCATGATCAATGTGTGCTATGATACAAAAATTCCTAATGTGCTGCATTTGACTCATACAAGCCGCGAAAATACATAAAAAACAGAGGCTTTGCTGGGAAATCTATTATTATGATTTAGCAATATCTTTCTCATCTGCCCCCTGCCCGTTGTATTTAACATAGAGAAATAATCAAACCGGCACTTTTACTCGGTAATAAATTTCCCTTTATCCGTTACAGAATGATTATATAGTTGATAATCCAGTTTCCAGACATATACTCCATGTGGCGTGTCACCCAGTTCTACAATTTCATTGGCTGTTACTGCGCGGTTTACTAACCTGCGTCCGGCAATATCGTAGATCTCAATATTTGCATTTTCGGCAGCTGCAGGCAGGCTTACCTTTCCTTGATGATGCTGCACACTGCAAAAGTCTCCATGTTCCCTTGTCGGCACTATTTCTCCCACAGCCGTAGTGCTGCACAGGGTCTGAATTGACGGCAGTGGAAGCGAAAAAGTGTCTATATCATATGTATCCAGTGTCAATGTTCCGGTTGTAAACGAAGGAGCCGACATGACCTGCTGATGGGCCGGCACATTAATAAACTGAACGTGTGGGAACGGAGCTTTACCTTCGCAAAAAGCACTGCCATCTTTTTTATACCGTACAAGATCGTTGGAAACCGGCACACTCTGGCCATTAAATGTTTGGGCAAAAAGATATGCGTTATTGCCTATCACCTTCGGGGCACACTGCGGATAAAGCGCCGACATTCCTATATCATGACTGTATATGAAATTGCCTGAGGTATCCATTGCATATATGATTGGCGTATTTTTATCGCCGGACATATGTATTACATTACTGGCAGGATCTATTGTTGCGCGGTCTACGGGAGATAACCACCCTATTGTTGCCGGTGTATATTTTAGCTGCAACAAATTGCCTGGGGTGTCCAGCAGAAAATAACAGTTGGGAAGCAAAACAGCATCCGTTGCTCCATACGGAATTGTCTGAAACGCGGCTCCCGCAATTAAGGGTTGGTTATATACCGGTACCGTATAATCCGACATCATGGGCTGTATGTATATAGCTTTATCCAGTTTATATTTTTTTGAGGACATAAGATTTATCTGATCGTCAAATGAAAAAACAGTCAGTACAGAAGTATCCGCATTGACATCAAATTGTGCATCCATAAACAAGAACCGGTTACCTGCAGTAGCAAATGCGTTATTCCCCAGGAGCAGGCTAGATGCTTTGTCCATAAGTATATTCCCCAATGGAGATATTTTACATATACCCGACCCGGATGCTAAAGAATAATTTGCCATAATATTCCCTGCATTGTCCGATGCGGCACATTTAATGTAAAAATCGCCTGCAGACGCCTGGTCTAATGTTTTTCCGAGTGCCCATTTTACGTTCAATTGCTTATCCAGCCTTATCATTATTTTCTTATTTGAATCTGCAGATAAGTTATCCCTGGACTCTATATCACATAAAATCAGCATCCCCGAATCCTGCACTGGTATAAATCTTCCGAAATATGAATATCGCCCGGTATCAGCCGTCGAGGGCTTTACAACAAATGCTTTTTTAGAAAGTACGTTTCCCAGCGTATCCATTTTAAGCAAGGAAAACATACTGTCGTTGTAATACGCAAGGCAAAAATTGCCATCGGCCAGCGAAACCAGCTGCGTAAGACTGATATTACCGGGAGAAGAAGGCACCGGCAATTGCCTGTGAAAAAATGATTGAGCAAACGAGAACTGCACAAAAATGAGAAGAAGAAGAATCAATAGGAGTTTTTTCATAATAATCTAAGTTTTACTTATTCAGGAAAAGCAAACATACTTTGTGCAAATAATCAGAATGTCATAAATAAGTAAAATATATATTTATAAATATCATTTTCTAAAAACAGTATTATGACCACTGGCATGGTTTTATAAAATCTTCATCTGAAAACTTATTTAATCCATTAACCGACTAAAAGAGAAATTTTATGAGAAAGCTGTCATTGGTATCAATTGTGGCACTGCTTACTGTTTCATTAAGCAGTTGCCAGGTGATAGGAGATATTTTTAAAGCAGGCGTATGGTCTGGTATTTTACTGGTAGTTGTAGTAGTAGGGCTTATCATATTTATACTCACCCGTGTACTGGGCGGAGGTAAATAATACCCGGTTACATTCAGATTTTTCATCAAATAAAACCAATAATTATGAATAAGCTGCTTACAGGAGCACTGCTCGGGCTGGCAATAGGATTGCTGATAGCCCCCGAAAAAGGAGAAGACATGCGCGATGATATAGCCGAAACTGCTGATAAATGGAAAAAGAGATTAAATAAAATGATGGGACGCACTGGTATGGAACTCAGCGACCTGAAAAAATTGCTGCAGAGTGAGGTTTCAGGACTTAAAGACGATGTGCGCAAACGCATCCTGACGATACTTGAAGAAGGTAAAACCACTGCCAATCATATTGCCAACGGTGTATCCTGATAAAAATAAAGCAACTGTATATCACTCTTAAAGCGCAACAGGGATTTAAAACCCTGTCTGCGCTTTTATTTTATGCATCCCGGATAGGTCCGGAACGTATCCTGGTTAGGTTCTCAACGTATGCAGGTTAGGTCTGTAACTTATCCGGGATGCATTCCGCCATCTCTTACATTGCCACTGCTTTGTCTGAGGCATTTACGGGATCTAAAATTATACAGGCCGCCTTTTTATGGGCAGCCTGTATAATTTTATAATGCGCTATGAGACAGCCACGATCCGGGCCTGATCACTTTTTTAATATTTCTGCAGCAGGATGTTTGCAGTTGCTACAACGCCTTCTTCACGGCCTATAAAACTGAGCGACTCTGTTGTAGTGGCTTTAATGGAGATATCTTCCGGTGACATATGTACTATAGCTGCAATGGTTTGCTGCATTTGTTCTACATAAGGCCTTATTTTCGGGGCCTGCAGCAGCAGTGTGCTGTCTATATTTACCAGCCAGTAGCCTTTTTCGCGCACAAGCGAGTAACATTTTTTCAGTAAGATCTTACTGTCTATCCCTTTATACGCGGGGTCTGTGTCCGGGAAATGCTGGCCGATATCCCCGAGCCCCACTGCACCCAGCAATGCATCACAAATGGCGTGCAGCAACACGTCTGCATCCGAGTGGCCTACAGCACCTTTTGTATGTGGTATCTTAATGCCGCCCAACCAAAGTTCACGGCCTTCTGCCAGCTGATGAAAGTCTATTCCTTGTCCTATCCTGTATGACATAATGATTCAGATTAATGATTGTCAAAAATAAAAATAGCGGTTTATCTATTACGATATACCGCTATTTTTTATTGATCATTTTATTTTTTTATTACCTGGATTTACTCAACGCCTCCTTCCGTGGCTGTGGCGCCGGCCTCTGTCGGCTTCTTCTTTCGGGCCAAATAAGTAGCCGATACCAAAAGCAAACAGTTGCTGGTCTTTGATCTTATAACTGTAATCCGTCACCGGCGCACGGTTGGTAAGACCTACATTAAACGAGCAATTTAAAAACAGGTTATTCCTCAACTGGAACCCAATCTTAAAGTTCAGCCCCAGATCCAGCGGTTTCAGGTCTTTATCTTCACCAGAACCGAGCTGAAGCTTTTCAGATTTTGCAACCCAATAGCCAAGGCTGTCATAATCATGATATTTATGCCGGCCGCTTACCGTATACATAAGATACGGACCAAACCCGAGGAACATTTTTGAACCATTTCTGAACCGGAATGTTCCCAGGAAGTCTACCGGTAGATAAATATTATTAGTGTTAATGGTTATGTTCTCATCTGTAGAATAACTGCTCTCACTGTATACAACTGAGTTGAAGTTAAACATTACAGAAGGGCGTATCGCAAACCAGCGTCCGAACTGTATGTCTCCCGTACCGCCAAATTGTACAAAACCTCCGCCATACCAGGTATCATCATGGTTTGTTGCTTTGGCTACCATTGAGCTGATACCGAATCCGACTTCGGGGCCAACTTTTGCAGTTATCTGGGCCGTTGACACGGTTGCAGTGCATAATGCAGCAAATAATAGGGTCTTGAATTTCATATGTTTAATTTTAGGGTAAATATAAAGTCTGAATAATTTATATGTCCAGGCCGAATTTTTTGCCGCACTCTTCTGCTTCTTCATAGCCGGCATCTGTATGACGCAGCACACCCATGGCAGGATCATTGAACAACACACGGCCCAGGCGCTCTTCCGCATCCTGTGTACCATCTGCCACAATCACCATACCCGCATGCAGCGAATATCCCATACCTACCCCGCCGCCATGATGAAAGCTTACCCAGGAAGCGCCACCGGCAGTATTGATCAGTGCATTCAGTATCGGCCAGTCAGCTACAGCATCAGAACCGTCTTTCATAGCTTCTGTTTCACGGTTGGGCGATGCTACAGAGCCGCAGTCGAGGTGATCGCGGCCTATAACGATCGGTGCTTTTACCTTGCCCGTACGTACCAGTTCGTTAAAGAGTTTACCCGCTTTTTCACGTTCGCCCATACCCAGCCAGCATATACGTGCAGGCAGACCCTGGAAGGCTATTTTATCTTTAGCCAGTGAAAGCCAGCGCTGCAGTCCTTTGTTTTCAGGGAACAGTTCTGCCAATGCCTTATCTGTGGTGTAAATATCTTCAGGGTCGCCACTCAATGCCACCCAGCGGAAGGGGCCTTTACCTTCGCAGAACAGCGGACGGATATATGCCGGTACAAAACCCGGAAAGTCGAATGCATTTTCTACGCCGCGCTTGTCCTTAGCCTGTCCGCGGATGTTGTTTCCATAGTCAAATGTAATAGCACCGCGTTTCTGGAGTTCCAGCATCTGGCGTACATGGCGGGCCATTGTGTCCAGCGAGCGTTTGCAGTATTCTTCAGGATTGGCATCGCGCAAAGCATTTGCTTCTGCCACAGTCATGTTCTCAGGAAAATAACCGATCAGCTCATCGTGTGCAGACGTCTGGTCGGTAAGCGTGTCCGGTGTAATGTTGCGGTCTATGAGACGTTGCAGCAGATCCACTGCATTGCAAATAACACCTATGGAGATCGCTTCTCCTTTGGCCTTCGCATCCAGCGCCATATCTATGGCTTCGTCAATATCGTGGCTCATTTTATCAATGTAGCGTGTATCAAGACGCTTCTGCACACGCCATTCTTCCACATCTGCGGCAAGGCACACCCCTTCATTCATCGTAATGGCCAGAGGCTGAGCGCCACCCATGCCACCAAGACCGGCGGTAACGTTCAGTGTTCCTTTTAATGAGCCGTTATAGTGCTGGTTCGCCAGCGACAGGTATGTTTCATAAGTTCCCTGTACTATTCCCTGCGAGCCTATATAAATCCAGCTGCCGGCTGTCATCTGGCCGTACATCATCAGACCTTTTGCTTCCAGCTCGCGAAACACTTCCCAGGTTGCCCAGCGACCTACCAGGTTAGAATTGGCGATGAGTACGCGCGGTGCATTTTTATGAGAACGCAGCACTCCAACTGGCTTGCCAGATTGTACCATCAGTGTTTCATCTTCATTGAGATTGCGCAGGCATTCCAGTATTTTATCAAATGCCGGCCAGTTGCGCGCCGCTTTACCAATACCGCCATATACCACCAGGTCTTCCGGCCTTTCGGCCACTTCAGGATCCAGGTTATTCTGGATCATGCGGTAGGCTGCTTCTGTAACCCAGTTTTTACAATTGAGCTGGATGCCGGTAGGGGCTTTGATCACGCGTTTTCCTGTTGTTGCTGACATATTATCGGGATGTAATTTTTTTTAAAATAAATGAGGCGTGAAATTAACAAGAAAAAATTCCTTTAACGGCATCAATTTACTCACCTGATACGGTAAAAATACCCAATATTATAAAATAAAAAATAAACCTTACCCTTCCGGAATGCGGTCCGGACATAGGCCAGCATGGGGGAAAGTTGTAAAAATCAAAAGGCTGCCCTTTCCGGAGCAACCTTTCAACGCGTTTATCAACCGCAGTGATCTTATTGTGTTATCACCACTTTCTGAGTAGCGATATAGCCTCCGTTATATGCAACGGAAATAATGTAAATACCTGGCATATCAATAGTTCCGGTTTTATATTCGTGTTCGCCGGCCGGTTGTATGGCGGCATAAGAAGATACCATGCGTCCGGTCATGTCGTACACACGGATAGATACATTTTTCTCTTCTGAAAGTGTGTAACTGCATAATATACTATTTGCCTGGGCAGCAATACGCACCGCATCATCATACGACAGCGCAGCTTTGCGTGCGAGTGACGTACCAGCCCTGTTGCAATCCAGCGGGAACCAGGTCTGCAGGTCACTTACAGTAATTACATTATCATTTTCAGTCCGTTCAACAATTGTGTCCACTTGTGTTCCTGCCACAACATTTCGGAAAAAGCAGACCGCCTTTTCTACACGGTAAAGCGGTTTTCCGTTATCCAGCAGTATACCATGACCGCCTTTACAGGAAAAGAGCTCGGCAGACAGGCCAGGAAATTTACTCCGGAGCGCGAGATAAGCGGCGCGGCTGCCACAGGAAGTGTTATAGTATTTGCAGCTCAGAAATTTGCCTTTATTGTAAGGCACTACCTGGTCGTTTGATCCATGGAATGCGATCATCGGGATTTTATCTGCATTACCGCTGATATAGCTTGTATCCAATACGGCGCCCCAATTGTTGTAGATACCGGCAATTTTAAAAGTATCTGTGAAACTGTTACCCACGGTATCGATATTACCGAGGCCTGCAACCACATTAGGCATGGCGGTATTTATCTCTGCCTGGTTGAGATAAGCAAGGTTCATGGCAGCGACAGATCCGGCACTTTGTCCCCCGATAAACATGTAGCGCGTATCAATGTGCAGCTGGTCTGCATAGTGTGTCACAAAACGCATTGCAGCATGTGCGTCCTGCATAGCACGGTACACAGCAAACTGGTTGGAGTCCGCATATTTCGACTCGCAGTTGTCGTTATCTACGTAACAGTCGTTTTTAAAACAGAATTCGCCGCCGTTACAGATCAGAAGTGTATCGTCTTTACCTACCCAGCCCAGGCGGTAATCAATAGAAGCGACTACAAACCCGCGCTGAGCAAAATGCAAGGCTTCTGTATCCATATCGGAGCGGCAGCCGTCACGGAAACCACCGGGATGTATCAGCAGCAGAAACGGACGTTTGCAGGTGGCACAACCGGAAGCAGTACCGGTGATGGGATAAGGCAGTCCGCAAGGGGAAAACACATCCATTTTCAAATCCACACTCGGCAATGCAGATTTATACATATTGTGCACCGTAGAGAAGACATAAGTCTGGGAGTTAATGGCAGATGCAGCAAAACACTCGGCATCTGTATAACAGGCGCCGGGATTACAGAATGTGATTGGTTTTGCGATTACGGAAATGGTGCAGGAGAAAATGAGCAGGCACACGAGCAATGCGTGTAGTTGTTTTTTCATGTGAGAGTTGTTTTTAGTACTGCTAAAATACATGTTCCGGCTAATTCATGAAATATATCTGCTTGTTATTTTATCAAAATATAACTCGTGTTTTAAGCCATATTCATAACCAGTGATGAGTATACCCATCCATCATTACTGCAATCTATATGCAGAAAATTCCAACATCTTCTTTCTCATGGTTTCAGACATACACAACTACAGCACAAAATCTACGCAATAAGAAACAGCCCCTGCAGTGATTACAGGAGCTGTTTTTTAAATAGCATTTATTATTTCACTGCTGTTACCTGGTAACGGCAATTTTTTCCCTGTAATATTTACCGTCTACCAGCATTACGACAGTGTACAGACCAGTAGCAACAGCCATATCATTTACCTTGTTGATCCCCTGACTCAGGCTGGTTTTATATACTATCTCCCCTTTCATATCATACACCACAGCAAATGCAGATTCAGCGGTGCTTTTCAGATCGATAGTAAAAGTGCCGTTATTAGGATTAGGATATACGCGGCCTATTTCAACCGGCAGACCGGGTGTTTCTTTAATTCCACCATCACCAGCTGGTCTTGGCAGCCAGTTTACCACCTGCACACACACTCTGTAGGTACAACCACCAATTGTCGCCTGAGCACCGTAATAGTTAGTGGCACCTGTACTTGGGGTATTCAACTGAATACTTGCATTGGGTGCAGTTGTATTAGTAATAAAACCGTTGGATGTACAATTATACCATGCATAGTTATTGCTGTTGGGATTAGCCGCGAGCAGCACATATCCACCCAGATTTACAGCAGATACGGTAAACGGAGCAGTACTTGTGGTTATAGTAACATTTGTACCGGCGGCAGTGCAGGAGCCGCTCGTATGTGATACCGTATACACACCGGAACCGGAAAGACCGTTGGGTATCACATTGATCGTACCACCCGAAACAGTATAACTGCCTAAAAAGTTAGTGCCGCTTACATAGGTAAGTGTATAAGAGCCATAACCCGGATAGTTTGTTACGGTAATTGCAAACGGGGAACTGCTGATGCAGGTCGGCAACGTTACTGTTGGTGTTACCGGCTGCAGGTAAGCAGGTGTTGCGGCACTGCTGGTGGCACAGCCCGGAACTACTGTATAGACTGCAGAAAGTGTGAACGGAGAAGTGTTAACCGTCGTCAGCGAAGCTACATTGCTGCTGCCGGTGATAGTACCTGCAGATGTAGTCCATGTGTAGCCGCTGGCAGCAGTTGGTGTTGCGGTCACATTGTTTGTACCTGCAGTATTACGCGGGAAACAAAGTGGGCTTGGCGTCGTAATTGTTACGGTTGCAGGTTTTACATTCATCGTGTAAGGAACGGAAGATGCGCAACCAAGGAAACCTGCATTCAGTGTATAACTGCCCGGGGCAGTAGTGCCCAGGGGGCCGGCCGTTGTGGCAGAAAGCGAGAACAGCGGGTTGGCTGTCCATACCAGTGAATTCAGACTGGCAGAAGACGCAAGTGTCACTGCAGCAGAGCTGCCGGGAGTAAGGCAGTTTGCAGACAAGGACACAAGATTAGCATCAGCAGCAGTGAGCGTACGCTTAACTTCATAATAATAGTAAGTAGCGATACCGCATGCATCCATTACTTTCAGGGTCACTGTTCCGGGCTGGTTAAAGATATTGGCGATCGTAAGACTCGTACCTGTACTAGTAAACGGTGCTGTACCGGCAGAACCGTTATTCCATCCGTTTACAGAACCTGTGCCATTAGCGCCCACTGTGCCGAACGTCCAGGTGTAGATCGCGCCAGGCTGGGGCGTTACGGAAAAAGTAAGAGGTGTTACTACAGATCCGTTGGTATTAACACACCGTGGCGTACCTGATACTATTGCACCCGTAGCCGCACCGCTAAGCGTCACTGTTGGTGTACCTGCAGATGCTAAAATGGTTTTGCTGGCAACAGCCTGTAATGCCGCAGTTGTTTGCAATGGATTGTAGTTAGACATGCCCAACCCGCATTTTATCGTACAGGTGGTAGGTACTGTAGCACCGGTGATGAACGTAATAGAACTGCTGTCTGTAGATTGATAGCTGGTCACCGCACCTACCTGGCTTATATCCCAGAAATAGCGATCCATACCAATTTGTGCGCTGAGGTTATCGCTCATTATGGGGTCAATGGAATAGGTGTATTGGGTGTTGGGCAGGATGCATCCGGGGCCTACAATCTTTGGCATATCCGGGCTGCTGGCCGTACCGTCAACATTCGTACCTGCAAATTGCTTGAAGACATCAAAACTGTATATAAAAGAGCCGCATGGCGAGCCAGGAATGGTATAGGAAAAATATATACGTCCTTTACTTTGTCCAAGATCTGTTGTACTACTCGATCTCACTATCGTATTATTATGCTTGATCGTTGCAGAAGATGTCGTAGCAGTGCTGCTGATGCCTGCCGGCTGAGTAAGATCCCCTTTTGTGCTCCAGGTAAAGTTGGTAGCGCCAGCGGGTATCCCGCTTATCGTAAATAAATATCCCGCATTCTGTGCACCGGCGGGCGTAACCCATGGCATGGCTACATTGTCACCGGCATTGATAACGCCTGTTCCCGGTGCAATAGGAGTCAGCACACCCGTGATCTTCGATAATGGAGTTGTTACATTGCCGGCATTTATCGTGTAGGTAAACGTTTGCGCCTGCGCGAAAACTGTAATGAACAGCGCACACAGGAGTGCGCCCAATGAATATAATTGCTTCTTCATTTTGTAAGATTTACTGTAAGAATTTTAGAGATGACTTCCCGTCTGCAAAAGGATCCATACACCACGCAGAGTATTTCCATGTTTACGGGAAATCGTATTATTTTTTTGCGCAAAGAGATGGTTGCGGGGATACAGTCAATACAACAGGGCAAGAATAAAAGTATTGACTGGCGAACAGTAGCTCTCATTTCCGTAAATTACGGTCACTTTAGCGAGTGGACTGTATATACAAAAATGCAGTTCGGGTGTACAGACCTGTTTAGATCATCTGTACACCCTTTTTTTCGCCATCATGCACCGGCTGGTTAAATCTCCGGTATGTCAATAAGAGAGTGTGGTATTGTAATAAGGGGGTGATATCTTCTTTAGAAGAAAATGCAAAAAATGTTTTCATAATATAGTGTTGTCAATAAAGGTGCTTAAAGATAAAACATTTTATTAATTTCATGTTTTATTTTAAGTATAATTTTTTTACTGACAACATATAGCAATCCTGAAGGAATCCGGCAACAAATGCTTTTCCTGTTTAGTAAATAAAATATACATTACTTCCGGAAGTTTACAACCGGCTGAAAACATACAGAAAATGGCCCCCGGGCCCCGCTATCTACGCCTGTCCTGTATAAGGCGTCAATATATCCGGGAAGTATTTATTCTCCAGGTATTCAAATTCATCGCCTTTCATAAACATGTCTGCACCGATCTCTTTCAGACTGCTGCGGCCCGATGCTGCCAGCAATTCCAGCGCTGCGTGAATCGTATTTTTATGATAATGGTATACTCTTTCTTTTTTGTCCGTTACCACCAGGCCTTTCATCAGCATTTTATTCTGTGTGGCCACACCTGTAGGACATTCATTGGTATTGCAGCGCAATGCCTGTATACAGCCCAGTGAAAACAGGAATCCCCGTGCACTGTTGCACACATCTGCACCGGTAGCAAGTGTGCGCAGCAGCGAAATGCCGGACATCACTTTACCGGATGCGATAACACGTATTTTATCCCTGAGCTTATAATGTGTGAGCGTCTGGTGCACAAATATGAGCGCAGGCTCCAGTGGCATACCCACGCCATCAGCAAACTCAAGCGGCGCAGCTCCGGTACCGCCTTCAGCACCATCAACCGTAATGAAATCGGGCATAATACCGGTCTGCCGCATCTGCTCACAGATGGTTACAAATTCATCTGTGCGTCCTACACAAAGTTTAAAACCCACGGGCTTACCATCACTCAGTTCGCGCAGCTGTTTTACAAAAGCCAGTAATCCTGCAGCATCAGAAAACGCAGCGTGACCCGGAGGCGACAATACAGTAGTATAAGGTTCTACAAGACGTATACGGGCTACTTCAGGCGTATTTTTTACAGCGGGCAGTACGCCGCCATGACCGGGCTTGGCTCCCTGCGATAGTTTTATTTCTATCATTTTCACTTCGGGCAGTATAGCTCTTTCCCGGAATTTTTCAGAAGAAAATTTACCATCCTGTGTACGGCAACCAAAATAACCGGTACCGATCTGCCATACAATATCCCCACCCTGCCTGTGGTGATCTGAAAGGCCGCCTTCACCGGTATTGTGATAAAAGCCGCCTCTTTTGGCCCCGAGATTTAAAGCCATAATCGCATTTTCGCTGAGCGAGCCAAAGCTCATAGCTGAAATATTGAGTATAGATGCCGAATAAGGCTGCCTGCAATCCGGGCCGCCAATTGTAACGCGGGGAGCTTCTTCCATTACTGCTGCAGGAAAGATGGAATGTTTCAACCCTTCATACTTTTGGTTATTCAGTTCCAGTTGCGTACCAAAAGGTGTGGTGGCATCTATATCTTTTGCACGTTGATAAACAAGGGAGCGCTCATTGCGGGAAAAAGGCCTGCCGTCTGTATTGCGCTCTATAAAATACTGCTGCAGCTCCGGCGAAATAAATTCGAAAAAATAACGGAGCCGCCCCAACAGCGGAAAATTCCTACGGATAGCATGACCATGCTGCAGCGAATCATAAACACCCAGCAGGAAAAGGAATAATATAATACAGAAATAAATTACAGTTCCGGGACCGGGGAAAAATATAACCGGCAATGCAGATAATATGAGCAAAGGAACCGCAATCAGGAAAAAAAGATTACGCATCGGGAGCAGCTTTAAAACGGAAGTTAAAGTTTTTACGAAGACTGCTGATGGTGAAAACTGATTTTTTCTTTTGACAGGTATTTTCGGGCAAAAAAAACCGCCCGCAGTATTATTGCGGACGGTCCAAATTATATATGGTGCGGCTATAGTGCTTCTACAGCTGCATCCAGCTTAGCTTTCCATTCTGCTTCGCTGAGTTGTTCCTTTTCAAATTTCTTACCGGTCACGTGCTCATACAGCTCTATATAACGGTCGGAAATGCCAGCCACTACTTCGTCGGTCATTTCAGGTACCTGCTGACCTTCTTTACCCTGGAAGCCATTTGCCATCAGCCATTCGCGTACAAATTCTTTAGACAGCTGTTTCTGCGCTTCACCTTTTGCCTGGCGTTCTTCAAAACCTTCAGAGTAGAAATAGCGTGAAGAATCCGGTGTATGAATTTCGTCGATCAGGTAAATAGTATCACCTATTTTACCGAATTCATATTTAGTATCCACGAGGATCAGTCCGCGTTCTGCAGCAATCTCCGTACCGCGCTGGAAAATAGCACGGGTATATTTTTCGAGCTGTTCGTATTCTTCTTTGCTTACCAGTCCCTGAGCAATGATCTCATCACGGCTGATGTCTTCATCATGGCCTTCATGTGCTTTGGTAGTAGGTGTAAGAATCGGCTCAGGAAATTTATCGTTTTCCTTCATGCCCTCAGGCAGCGGCACGCCGCACAGCTCACGCTTACCGCTCTTATAGGTACGCCATGCATGGCCTGTAAGGTAACCGCGGATCACCATTTCCACAGGATATGTTTCACATTTTACACCGATAGTAACATTAGCCAGCGGTGTTCCGAGCATCCAGTTGGGCAGGATATCTTCTGTTGCTTTCAGGTACTGTGCTGCAATCTGGTTTAACACTTGTCCTTTGTAAGGAATAGGACGTGGCAATACCACATCAAATGCAGAGATACGGTCGCTCACCACCATTGCCAGGTATTTGTCTGAAATAGTGTACACGTCACGTACTTTTCCTTTGTAAAAAGCAGTCTGCTTAGGCAATTGTAACATAATAAAATGAAACTTTTTTTGATGAATGGACTGCAAAGATAAGGCAGCGGAGGGCTAAATTCCGAGGCTGCAGCTATCTATTTTCCTTATTGCAGCAAACATATGTTATCGCCGGTAGGATAAGGAGACTGTGCAGTTGCCGCATCTACCTGGTCTTCAAAGACAAATTTATGCACGTCGGCAGTGTCTTTTGCTATGTTACAGCCATTGATCACAGGCAGGCGGTACAGAACCTCGCAGGTATCTATAGTCCTCCCTGTGGGTGATGTAAAATGCAGACTGACACTGTACTGGTACGTAGCCTGGCTGAAAACAGTATACGCTGTCGGAGCCCAGCCTGTGTGCGGCGTTGTGGTCTGAAACTCTATACCCCCGGACTGGTTATATACGGTAAGACTGAAATTGGTCAGCGTGTCAGGATGCGTACATACAACATGGAACACATCATTTTTACCGTCTCCGTTAGGTGTGAATGCATTGGGCATCACTACTGTCACAGCCGAATCGCGGTAAAAAAATGCCGGGCTGCTGCACATATTTGAAGAACTGCTGCTGTCTGATTTTTTGCAGGAAGACAGAACAAAAACGGCTCCAAGCGCAACCAATACAATAAGGCCAGGTATTTTTTTCATATTTATAAGATTATTGCACTAAAAATAGTTTAACCGTTCTAAAAGAAAAAGGCCGCAAAACGCGGCCTGTAACATGTAATCTTTTTTATAACACTACGCTTTTGACAACTCATCTTTCAGTGAATCGATCACTTTTACCTCAGTGGCATCTACACCATGCAGATCTGCCAGGTATACAGAAACCCAGTCGGTAAGATGTATCAGGTAGAAGGCTTTTTCCCAGTAACTTTTACCTTTTGATTCAATTTCAATAATACCGCCCGCATATTTTTTGATCACTTTTTTGTTGATCTCCATGCGCATCTGTACGCGCTTGTAGTCATTTTCATTGCGCAGTATCACCACTACCCTGCTGGCATCTTTATCTCTCCAGCCTACCAGTTCATTGTGGTTCATTTCGGGTATTACATTATGCCAGGCCAGCATTTTACCATTTTCGTTTATCTGCTGGCGGAAGCGCATGGCCACACCTTCAAAGTTTCCGGCAGAATAGATGACCGGTGTTTTACCGGCCAGCTTTTTAGCTATTGCTTTAGCGCTCTGCTGTATATTCTTTTCTTCTGCGTTCAGCAGTTTGATAGCAGCCTGTATCTCTTTTTCAAAATTTGTTTTCAGCAATTTGAAGTGCTGCAGCGCAAATAATGTCTGTAAAAGCGAGAAACCAAGGGCAGAACGCGGAGGCAGACCTGCCGGCAGAAGGATACAGTCAAAGTTTTTCTTTTTGGCCGTAGCTGCAACAGTACCACCAGAGGTAACGCTTACAATGGTTGCTTTTGCTTTTATGGCTTGCTGCATGCATGCTACTGTCTCTTCCGTATTACCGGAATAAGAAGATACCAGCACGAGCGAATTTTCGTTGACAAAGGAAGGCAAGGAATAGTCCTTGTTTACAATAAAGGGAACAGAAGCGATATCAGCGAGATAATTCTGCACAATGGAACCGCCGATGCCGCTGCCACCAAGGCCTGTAAGCACTACGTTGGTAAACTCTTTCTTGGGAGCAATAAAATGATAATTTTGCCCGATAATGAGCGACTCCTGCAATTGGGTAGTAAAGTCTGCTATTAATTGCTTCATTTTTGTCTGTTTCAATGGCCAAACATAATGAAACTGGTATAAAAGGCGAACATTTTGCCGAAAAGTTTTTGCTAAATCTGGGATACAACATCCTGGAACGCAACTGGCGGCATGGCAAAAGAGAGGTAGATCTTATTGCCGCGCATAAAGGCGAACTCGTGTTTGCGGAGATCAAGACCCGCACCAGCTTTGATTTTGGTTTTCCTGAAGAAGCTGTGGACAGGCGCAAACAGTCTTTTCTTAAAGCTGCAGCAGAGGCTTATTTCGACAGTACTCCAGGCTATGAAAATATCCGGTTCGATATCATCAGCATACTGTTAAAAAACGGCCAGCCAGAAGAAATTACACATTTTATCGATGCGTTTTTTTAGGTTTTGGATATGAGATTTGAGAAAGGGGGTGAAGTATAAAGACGAAGGTATCAAGCTGCAATACCGGGTGTTCTGTATCCCGAATACTATATCCCACATCTTATATCTCAATACTCAAATCTAACTTTCTTCCATCTTGCTTTTCGCGTCCATGCACCATACCAGCTCTTTGATATAGGCTGCCGCGCGTTTGTCTATGCCGGGATCGTTAGGGTTACCCTCTTCATCAAAAATTTCCTGGGCCTTAGGGCACGGAAACATAGCAGGCACCACCCAGGCACCAATCTTCCACAATGAAAACAACAACGATGTAATGACCTGCGTTCCGCCGAAAACACCATTGGACACTGTAGATATGGCCAGCGGTTTACGTTTCCATTCAAAGTATAAAAGATCTACAACGTTCTTTATGCTTGCCGGATAGCCACCATTATATTCCGGGGTAACAATGATAATACCATCGGCCTTTTTAATGCGCTCTGCAAAATCCAGCACTTTTTCAGAGGGGTTTTCCAGGTGCATCAGCCGTTCGTTAAACACCGGAAAGCTGTACTCATTCAAATCCAGGATTTCAGCAGTTGACACTTTGTTCTGCTCCAGGTACTTTTTAAAATAAAGCGCTACCCTGTGGCTTATGCGACCGGTACGTACGCTGGCAGAAATGATGGCTACATGATACGACATATGTCTTGGTTTGATAACACAAACTAAAAAAATGATTTTATAAAACGATATCAGTGCGCCGATACAAATTTCAGCCCGGCTACAGAAGCAATAAGCGTAGTGATAAAAAACAGCCGCCAGAAGCTTGCAGGCTCTTTAAAAAACAGGATTCCCGTAATTACAGTTCCTGCAGCCCCGATGCCTGTCCATACGGCATATGCAGTACCCATAGGCAATGTCTGGGTGGCTCTGTACAGCAGGATCATACTCATCGTGAGGCATATGAAAAAGCCCGCACCCCACCACCACGCCACAACACCTGCTGTTTCCTTTGCCTTGCTGAGGCATAATGTAAACCCTACTTCAAAAAAACCTGCAATAATAAGTATCAGCCAGTTCATAAGTTGTTCTGTTTTAAGCCGCAAAATTGAGTAAAAATACCCAGCTCTTCTGGCATGATGTTTTTGTATTTTCTCTGGTATTTATAGTTGGGGGAAAGTGTGCCCATAAAGAAGTGGGCGGGCGAATCATAATATATACTTTAACCATGATCCTCATTGTTGACGACAAACCGGAAAATATATTTTCTCTGAAAAGCGTTCTGGAACTGAACAATTTTGATGTGGACACCGCCGGTTCCGGCGAAGAAGCACTGAAGAAGATATTAAAGAATACATATACACTCATTATCCTGGACGTACAGATGCCAGGTATGGATGGCTTTGAAGTGGCAGAAGCATTATCGGGATACAGCAAGGTCCGGGATATTCCTATCATATTTCTGTCAGCGGTAAACACAGATAAAAAATTTATTACCAAAGGTTACACATCCGGGGCTGTAGATTATATAACCAAACCTGCCGACCCGGAAGTTTTATTGCTCAAGGTTAAGAATTTCAATCGCCTGTCGGAGCAAACCCAGCAACTACGGGATATACAGCAAAGCCTGCGTGAAGAAATAGAAGTACGCAAACAGGCAGAGGCTGCGCTCGATATAAAAATACAGGAACTGCATTCAGTACTGGAATGTATGCCCCAGCTGGCATTTACAGCTACACCGGAAGGTGAAATGGAATTTGTAAATGCCCAATGGTATGAATATGCCCTCAACAAAAACAGCTTTCCGCGGATGCACCCGGATGACAAGCAGATTGTGGACACCTGGAAAACAAGATTGTCTGCAGGAGAGCTATTTGTAACAGAAGTGCGCATCCGGAAACTGAATTCTTCAGAGTACAGGCACCATCTGCTTCGTATCATCCCTGTAAAGCAGCAGGAAAAGACCATAAAATGGGTGGGTACATTTACGGACATACACCAGCAGAAACTTACCAACGAGATGCTGGAACAACGCGTAAAAGAACGTACAACTGCTCTGAAACTGATAAACGAAGAGCTGGAAGCCAGTAACCATGAACTGCAGCAGTTTGCATTTGTAGCCTCTCACGATCTCAAAGAGCCGCTACGGAAAATACAGATATTCAGTTCTATGATACGGGACAAATATCTCCACGAAGCGGACGACACTGCTGAATCACTGCTAAACCGTATCATCAGCTCGTCAGACAGGATGCACAATCTTATTAACGACCTGCTTGCTTACTCCCGCCTGTCCATAGATACTTTATTTCATCCTACAGATCTGAAACAGGTAATAGAAGATATTCTCTCTGACCTCGAACTGCCAATCAAAGAAAAAAATGCCGTTATACGCGTATCCGAACTCCCCATGATCGATGCTGTGGAAGGCCAGATGCGGCAAGTGTTCCAGAACCTCTTCAGCAATGCGCTTAAATTTTCAAAAAAGGACACGACACCTGTTATTGACGTGGCTGCAGAACAATTTACAGCCGCACCGTCCGGCAGCTCATCGCCATTACAGGATTATGTACGCATTATCATTTCCGATAACGGCATAGGTTTTAACCAGGAGTATGCAGAAAAAATATTTACTATTTTTCAACGGCTGAATGCACGGGAAGAGTACGAAGGAACAGGTATAGGGCTTGCCATAACTAAAAAGATCATAGAAAAACACAGCGGCCTTATCACCGCCAGCAGCAGCGAGAACTCCGGTGCTGCATTCACCATCATCCTTCCCCTGCACCAGGGGCACGGAAAGTCTCAGCGTGAATATGACCAAGTGATCCAAAATCATAGATAACTATATAATAAAATTACGATCGCCATACATGACCACCATTGCCAATTCATCATCGATCACGCGCAGGCTGCAGCTCGTTTTTACCCTTTCTGTAGGCCTGTTGCTGTTGAGTACATATGCATTGTTCTACAGCATGCAGAACCTCATTGAAAACTCTAAACTGGTAAACCATACAAACACTATTCTCATTGAGTCTGAAAACATCATATCATTTGCCAAGGATGCCGAAACCGGTCAACGCGGCTACCTGCTTACACATGATCCTATCTTCCTGGATCCTTACCGCGGATCTTATCAAAAGGTCATGGCGTCCCTCCATAATGTAAAAGAGCTTACAACAGACAATCCTGTACAGCAGCAGAGAATACAAACCGCTCAAAGCCTTATAAACCGCCGGTTTGCACAGCTGCGCCAGGTGATAGATACAGACGCTGCAAACAATATTACAGGAGAAGAGCTCCGGTTTATTCTTAATGCCAACAAGTCTGAATTGCTGCGTGGCAAAATGCTGATGGATTCATTGCGGCTGGTGGTAAATAATATTCAGAGCGATGAGAAAAAACTGCTTGCCGAACGGACGGCGGGCCTTACAAAATATATCAATTATACACCTTACATCACGCTTATCGCAGCGCTGATCTCTATTGCTATCACCATTGCTGCTTATCTGCGTATTAAAGCAGATCTCGATCAGCGGATTGCACAGCAGCGTGAGGCAGAAGCAAAATATATTGAAACTGCAGAGCGTATTGCGTCTATGGAACACGTCACCAAAGAGATTTCCAACGGCGATTACAGTATCCGCAGTACAGACAAGGGAGATGACGACCTCGGCAGAATATCAAAAGGGCTCAATGAAATGGCAGCTTCCCTGCAAAGCAATTTTAACCTTATAGAGCATAGATCCTGGCTGCAGGAGGGTACAGTGGCTACAGGAAATGCCCTCCGTGGAAAACTGGATGTAAAAGAGCTTTCATCTGATGTTTTGGAAGTGCTGGCACCATACTGCAATGCAACAGCAGCTACATTTTACACTACCGGCAACAATATGCAGCTGGAGCTCAGTGCATCTTATGCTGTAACACATGCCCCGGAGTATATAGATCCCGCACACGGTCTTATAGGACAGGCTTTGAAAAAACGGGGTATTTTTTATATTGATGATCTGCCGGCTGATTACCTGCCCATACAATCGTCACTAGGTAAAACGAACCCAGTAAGTGTGGTAATAGTTCCGCTGCGCTTCAACGATGAATTGCTCGGTGCAATAGAAATGGCATTTCTTCACAAGCCGGAAGAAAAAATACCGGAACTGCTTCAGAACATTATGGAAAGCATTTCCATAGGACTTAATGCCGTATTTAATTACAAACAGCTGCAAGACCTCTTTGAGCAGACACAGGCACAGACCGAAGAACTACAGGCACAGCACAGCGAACTGGAGCACCTCAATACAGAACTGGAGATACAGACGCAGAAGTTACAGGCATCTGATGAAGAATTGCGTGTACAGCAGGAGGAATTGCAGCAGACCAACCAGGAACTGGAAGAACGCACACGTTTGCTGGAAGAAAGAAACCAGCTGATTATAGAACGCAACCTGGAGGTACAGAAGAAAGCTGAAGAACTGGCATTGAGCACCAAATACAAATCCGAATTCCTGGCCAACATGTCGCACGAGCTGCGTACTCCGCTCAATTCAATTCTTTTGCTCAGCCGGCTTATGGCAGAGAACAACGAACATAATCTCAGCCCGGACCAGGTATCTTACGCACAGGTGATACAAAGCTCCGGTAACGGACTTTTGTCACTGATCGATGAGATACTGGACCTCTCTAAAATAGAAGCAGGCAAAATGCAGCTGGAATATGGCTATACGCCTGTTTCGGAAATAACCGGCACCATGCAATCGCTCTTCGGCCCTGTGGCAAAAGAGAAAGGACTGGAACTGAAAATACAAATAGCACGCGATGTACCGGAGCACATAGAAACTGACCGTATGCGGCTGGAGCAGATATTAAAAAACCTGTTTTCAAATGCCATCAAATTTACCGCACATGGCAGTGTGACCCTGGAAATACAAAAAGCGGCCGGCAATAACATTGTATTTGCCGTAAAAGACACAGGCATCGGCATTTCAAAAGAAAAGCAGAAGATCATCTTTGAAGCATTCCAGCAGGCCGACGGATCAACAAGACGCAAATATGGAGGCACCGGGCTGGGGCTTTCTATCAGCAGGGAGCTTTCAAGGTTGCTCGGCGGAGAAATAGTGCTGGAAAGCGAGGAAAATAAGGGCAGTACGTTTACTCTTTATCTGCCTGCTGCAAAACCGGAAGCAAAAGATGTCGTTGCCGAACCACAGGAAATGCCGCAGTCGCTCTTAACCGAGCCGCAGCAGGATATCACAAAAAATACAAACGAAAAATATATTTCAGATACGATTCCGGAAAGCATACCCGACGACCGGCAAAATATTTCGGGCGATGAAAAAACCATTCTTATTGTAGAAGATGATACCAACTTTGCCAGATCATTACTTGAATTTACCCGTAACCGAGGGTATAAAGGCATTGTGGCCGTACGTGGCGATGAAGCCGTATCCCTGGCGGCACAGCATCTTCCCGTTGGTATTCTGCTGGACATACAGCTGCCTGTAAAAAGCGGCTGGGAAGTGATGGAAGAGCTAAAACAGAACAAACGCACCAGGCACATTCCGGTGCACATCATGTCTTCTCACGAAGTAAAAAATGAAAGCCTGCAGAAAGGTGCTATAAACTTTATCAACAAGCCTGTTGCCTTTGAACAGATGCAGGACATTTTTAAAAAACTGGAGTATGTGCTTAATCATAATACTAAAAAAGTACTGATCGTAGAAGACAACCCAAAACATGCCAAAGCCCTCGCATATTTCCTTGAAAGTTTTAATGTAAACTCCGAGATAAAAAGCAATGTAGATGACGGAGTTTCTTCCCTGCAGAAAAAAGAAGTAGACTGTGTGATACTGGATATGGGTATTCCGGACCAGAACGCCTACGACCTGCTGGAAACGGTAAAACAAAATCCGGGCCTTGAAAACCTCCCGATTATCATATTTACAGGTAAAAGCCTTTCCCGGAAAGAAGAACAGCGTATAAGGCAATATGCAGACTCAATAGTGGTGAAGACAGCTCACTCCTATCATCGTATCCTGGATGAAGTATCGCTGTTCCTGCACCTGGTAGAAGAACAAAAACCATCAGCCGGAAATGGTAAGATAAAAAAGCTGGGGAACCTTGCTGATGTATTAAACGGTAAAACAGTGCTGATAGCAGATGATGATGTACGTAATATCTTCTCGCTTACCAAAACACTGGAATCGCTGAACATGAAAGTACTTACAGCTGTAGACGGTCGCGAAGCACTGCAGCAGCTGGAAAGCCATCCGTCGGTAGACATTGTGCTGATGGATATGATGATGCCGGAGATGGACGGTTATGAATCCACAGCGCGTATACGCAGCAACCCGCAATGGAAAAACCTGCCGGTGATAGCTGTTACAGCCAAAGCCATGACCGGCGACCGGCAGAAATGCATCAAAGCCGGTGCATCAGATTATATTACCAAACCTGTAGATACCGACCAGCTGCTGTCGCTGCTCAGGGTGTGGCTGTATGAAAAAGCATAGTATAACAGAACATCGTTATCAGATATGAATACCAATAGTAAGAAGATACTGATCATTGACGACGACCCGAGAAATATATTTGCCCTTGCTGCCACGCTCAGAGCCCGGGGTTACACTTGTATCACAGCACCGGGCGCGAAGGAAGGTTTGCAATTGCTGCATACAAATGATGAAATCGGCGTTGTATTGCTGGATATGATGATGCCTGACATAGACGGCTACGAAATGCTGGGAATCATACGCAGCAGCAGTAACGGAATAGCTGCGTTGCCTGTCATAGCGCTGACAGCACAGGCAATGAAAGGAGACCGTGAAAAATGCCTGGATGCAGGCGCCAGCGATTATATTTCAAAACCCGTAGATGTAGACCGGCTGCTCGAATTGCTGGAGCAATACCTGCAAACAGACAAACGCAATGATTAAAGAAGAAGAAATAGAACTGCTGCTGAACGACGTACTGGATGTACATGGATATGATTTCTCCAATTATTCACGTGCTTCATTTGAGCGGCGTATCAACCGGCTTATCTTCCTTGACAAATTTCCAAGCTTTGCCGAATTCCGCTACAGGGTGCGCACAGACGAACAATACTTCGCACATTTTGTAGAGCAGATCACAGTAAACGTTACAGAAATGTTCCGCGACGCTGGTTTCTACAGAACACTACGCGAAGAAGTACTTCCGGTGCTTACTACACATCCTTTTATCCGTATCTGGCATGCAGGCTGCGCCACTGGTGAAGAAGTATATTCTATGGCCATATTGCTGCACGAAGCAGGCCTGCTGCATAAATCGCTACTGTATGCCACAGACATCAACCCGGATGTACTGGATAAAGCACACAAAGGCATCTTCCCGCTTTCCTCAATGAAGCAATATTCAGAAAACTATATCAAAGCAGGTGGGATACGTGACTTTTCATCTTATTACATGGCCAATTATAACCGGGCAAAATTTGATACTATGCTTTCTGAGAAAATGATCTTTGCCACGCACAACCTTGTATCAGACGCATCTTTTAATGAATTTCAATTGATACTATGCCGCAATGTGCTGATCTATTTTGATAAAAACCTGCAGGATAAAGTGCTGCATCTTTTTGACCAAAGCCTGGAAAGCCTCGGTTACCTTGCATTGGGCGCAAAAGAGACACTTAAGTTTTCGTCAGTCAACCAGAAATATAAACAGCAGGGCACTGAAAAGATATGGCGCAAAACTGTCTGATATGAAGACAAAACTCGTCATAGCCGGAGGATCGGCAGGGAGCCTGCAGGTGCTGCCGCAAATGCTGCCCGGACTGCATACAGACATTCCGCTTATCATTATACTGCACCGGAGCCAGCCACAGGACACAGGTCTCGCATCTTTACTGGCCTCAAAAACAGGCATCCCGGTCACAGAGATCGAAGAAAAAGAACCAGTACAGGATCATCATATTTATATTGTTCCGGCCGATTATCACGTATTAATTGAACGCGATCACACGTTCTCCCTTGATTACTCTGAGAAGATAAACTATAGTCGACCCAGTATAGATGTATTGCTGGAATCTGCTGCACCGGTGTATGGCGCTTCACTTGTATGTATATTACTATCCGGGGGCAATGCTGACGGTGTTTCAGGATTTAAAGCCGTCAAGGAGGCAGGAGGCATGCTCGTAGTGCAGGATACTGAAACAGCAGATGTTTCATATATGCCGCAGCAGGCAATAATTGCAGGGCTTGCAGATTATGTATTAAAACCGGAGGAAATGGCAGGGTTCATCAACCGGCTCTGAGATATCTGCCCGGCAAGAAATTCACCCGATGAATGGTGCCAACGCCACTGCAGTCCCATAGTACCAGAAAAGCCCGGTACAAAAAACACCCACCATATGGCGGGTGCTATATTAATCTAAACCTGTACTTTCTCTTAAACTTCCTGCATCTGTTCTTTAAGATGGAAAAGCATATCTGCAGTCATCTTGTCGAGATCAAAGCGGTGCTGCCAGCCCCAGTCGGCACGTGCGGCACTGTCATCAATACTTTGCGGCCATCCGTCTGCTATCTGCTGACGGAAATCCGGTGCATAGCTGATCTTAAATTCAGGAATATGTTTCTGTATGGCGGCAGCAATTTCTTTCGGAGAGAAGCTCATTGCCGAAAGATTATAGGCCATCCGTGTTTTTATCTTTTCTGCCGGCGCCTCCATCAGCTCTATAGTACCGCGGATAGCATCATCCATGTACATCATCGGCAGGTAAGTGCTTTCTGAGAGGAAGCTGGTATAAGCACCATGCTTCAGCGCTTCATGGTATATTTCTACGGCATAATCTGTAGTACCGCCGCCCGGTTCCGACTTCCAGCTGATAAGACCGGGATAACGCAGGCTGCGCACATCAAGTCCCCAGCGCTGGTGGTAGTACTGACACCATAACTCGCCGGCATATTTACTGATGCCGTACACTGTGCGCGGCTCTACAATAGTTTGCTGCGGCGTATCCTGGCGTGGCGTTGTAGGGCCAAATACAGCAATAGAACTGGGCCAGTATATTTTACTCAGCTTTTCCTGCACACCGAGATCCAGCAGCTGCAGCAGGCTCTGCATATTGATGTCCCAGGCTTTCATTGGTGCCTTCTCGCCGGTAGCGGAAAGCAGGGCAGCCAGGAGGTATACCTGTGTTATTTTTTCCTTTTTTACGAGTGCATGTATCGCTGCTCCGTCCATTGCGTTCAGTATCTGGTAAGGACCAGTACCTGCCAGCAACGGGTGTGCTTCGCGGATGTCGGTGGCAATTACGTTATCACTGCCGTATATGCTGCGCAGCGCCATCGTAAGCTCTACGCCTATCTGTCCGCCCGCACCTATAATGAGTATTTTTTCCATGGATTGCTGATTATCTATTTTCCGCTTTCTATGAGTCTGATAAAATCTTCAAAAAGATAACGGGAATCATGCGGACCGGGTGTACTTTCCGGGTGGTACTGCACTGAGAATGCCTTTTTATCCTTCAGCCGGATACCTTCAATAGAGTCATCATTCAGGTTTACGTGCGTGATCTCTATGTTCGGCAGGCTTTTCAGCGATTCACGATCTACCCCGAAGCCGTGATTCTGGGTAGTAACCTCAGATTTACCGGTGATCAGGTTTTTCACAGGGTGGTTCAGACCACGGTGGCCGTGATGCATTTTAAAGGTGGTGGCGCCATTTGCCAGTGCCAGCAGCTGATGTCCGAGGCATATGCCAAACATTGGTCTTCCGGTAGCCAGTATGCCTTTTACGGTTTCAATAGCATAGTGCATGGAAGCGGGGTCGCCCGGGCCGTTGGACACAAAATACCCATCGGGATTAAATGCTTCCATCTCCTGTACCGAAGTACGTGCCGGGAAAACTTTTACATAAGCATCATGACCGGAAAGGAAATGCAGCATGCTGCGTTTCACACCAAAATCAAGCACTGCGATCCTGTGTTTCGCAGTTTCGCTGCCTACAATAAAAGGTTCTTTTGTAGAAACCTCTGCAGAGAGGTCAAGACCGGCCATATCAGGCACTTTTTTGAGTTCTGCCTGAAGTTGTTCCAGTTCACTGATATCTGTAGACACAATACCGTTCATAGCTCCTTTGCTGCGGATATGCAGTACAAGTGCGCGGGTATCTACATCATGAATAGCTACGATATTGTTCTGTACCAGGTAGTTTTCCAGGTTGTCATGAGCCGTCATGCGGCTGTACCGGTGGGAGATGTTTTTGCAGACGAGCGCCCTGATCTTTACAGAAACAGATTCAACGTCTTCATTTTTAACACCATAGTTACCAATGTAGGCATTGTTCATGATCAATACCTGGCCACTGTAGGAAGGGTCTGTAAAGACTTCCTGGTAGCCGGTCATACCGGTATTGAAGCAGATCTCACCTCCACTAGTTCCTTTTGCACCAAATGATTTTCCTTTAAACAGAGTGCCGTCTTCGAGCAACAGCCAGGCGGGAGTGTTAATTGATTGAGCAGCGGGCATAATTTGCAAAAGTAACAAAAAGGAAGACTCAGATCAACTATTCAAAAACTTAAAATATATCCGGTATTATTATTACGTTTTTTCTTTCATACAGCTATTGACAATCCCAGAACACTGTATTATCTTGGTTGTCGCTTCTGTAAAAAAGTGCAAACCTTTTGCTTTCAAGGGAGGATTGGTGAATTTGTTTCTTTAAGGGAGAACAGAGTAAATTTTTAAGCAGCACTTTGGGGAAGGTGCTGCTTCTTTTTTCAGTCAACCCAAAGTTTCAAATCCCAGATCCCAAACCCCAAATACCGATCTCATATCTCACATCTACAAATGATCCTCTTCCGGGAACTTTTCTATAAGTATACTGTTCTCTACCAGAGGCTTGTGATAGATAGAATAGCGGACATATTTCCGTGTCATAAAATAAGAAATAGCCGTAACGATCATTAATGGAACAAACAATGTATACCCGCCGGTAATCTCTGCCAGCAGGAATATAGCAGTAAGCGGTGCATGCATTACACCTGCCAGCACGCCTGCCATAGCAGCTATAATGAAGTTGGCGTTGTTCAGCTGAAAAATGCCGGAAATATTTACCAGGTAAGAAAAAAGAAAACCGAGTATCGCACCGATAAACAATGATGGTGCAAAAATACCTCCATTACCACCGGCACAAACAGTTAACGATGCGCTGAAAGGCTTAATGAGTATCAGCGACAGGCACATCAGCACAATAGTGATGGTGCTGTTGTGTGGCATTGCTATTACCGAATGAGCAGTTAACACCCCGGTACGCCCATGCAGCAATTCTGTAATGGTAAAATATCCTTCGCCATACAGCTTCGGCACCAGGAAGATGAGCATGCAAAGCGGGATACCGGCCATAAGCCATGTTTTCCAGCTCCGGTCTCTTTTAGCAAAGTAATGCTCCACCATTTCCACCATGTTATTTACATATACCGAAAGAAAACCGCAGGCGACGCCGAGGAGGATGTAGAAAGGGATTGCCTTGATATTCCAGCCATTGATCACAAGAAATACAAACTTATCGGGGTAAAGTATCTGTGAAACAACGGTTGCAGTAGCGGTAGATATAAGCAACGGGATAAAAAACGGGATGCTGAAATCCAGCAGAAATACCTCCAGGACAAAAAGTATACCCGCTATAGGGCTGTTAAAGATAGCGGCGATACCACTTGCGGTACCGCAGGCCAGCAGAAGTGTAGTATCACGTTCAGAGAAACGGAGATCAGTGGCGGTAGAAGACCCTATAGCTGCACCAGTAGTTACAATAGGTGCCTCCAGACCTGCTGAGCCGCCAAAAGCCAGTGTTATGGAGCCGGTGATGATATTGCCAAGTATATTCCGCCGTTCTACCCTGCTTTTATTTGTGAGAATGCTCCTGAAAACACCACCCACGCCACCGGTAAGCTTCCCCCGGTAAATCTTTAAAAGTATAAAAAGAGAAATACCTGCACCTACCAGCGGGAAAAATGCGCTCAGCCAGTTGCTGCCCATAATGTCGTTGAGCTTGTCTGTTTTATGTTCTACAAACTGCACCAATAACTTCATAGATACCGCCGCAAGTGCAGAAAGCAGTCCCACAATAAGGCTTACAATCATGATAAAATTGCGGTGCTTGATATGTTTTACCCTGAAACGGCCGGCCCGGATGAGAAACTTACCCAGATGAAGTGTTTGCATAAAAGAGGGGATGTTACGGCATGCAAAGTTATCATGCCTGAAGGAAGAAGTTTGAAAAATTTGCCCTGAACTGCCGTAACCAGCCACAGCGGGCAGTATTAAAAATTTCACAAAATAAAATCGGTGCTATGTATTCATGTCCTTTTGTTTCTACTTTTACAGGCATATCCTCAAACACATATACCAATGCAGCTATATACAAAACTGCGTTTGCACTTACTGGCATTTATCTGCCTTCCTTTTTTTGCTGCCGCATCAGGTACAGACAGCCTGCAGGCAGAACAAAATGTGAGAGATAAGATACTTAATGATATCCGCATCAGTTTTGATACAAAAAATAAAAACACGGATTCCACCATCAGCAGGCTGAATGCAAGGCTCTCAAATCTCGACAGCCTCCTGCGCACATCTGCCAGCGCCCGGGATAAACTGGACAAAATACTGGAGCGTGTGCAGGTACTGGAAGACAAACAAAAAGCGGTAGAACTCCATGAGCTGAATGTATACCAGGCCAATTACCAGAGCGCGGTGATCAATCTTGTATCTATGGAACGGGAGATAAAACCGCTGGTGCTTTTCCATGCCACAGAAGATTTTTTTAACGGTCTTACGGAAACCAGCAACCCTACCAGCTATGACGGCTATAAAGAATGGTTCGACAAGTTTAAAAAATACGTAGAACGAAAGAAGGCTAAAGAAGCCAGTTTCCAGGCACTGAGCAACATGCTTACCCTCTCCGGAAACATTTCTGCAGGCGTGCCGCTTACAGGGCCTATCGGCTCTATGCTGTGCAACGGCATGGCGACTTATGTAAGCTCTATAAGCCATCATCAGCATCAGTTGCGCGAGGAGGGTGAACGAATGTTTACACTCACTGCCACCCTCAGCCAGTTCAATAATGATAAAGACAAAATAGAAACGGAATGGGATGAGATCACAAAGTCTCTTGGAGAACTGCAGGTAAGCTACGACAGCGTACTGCATCGCAACCTCCGCCTGATACATACGTCCGATGATGCATTTACTACCTGCTTTTCCAAAGAAAATGATGCAGACCGGAGATACATTTTCCTCAGCGACCTGCGCAACAGATCGGCAGAGCTGGTAAATAGCCAGAAGGAAAATAATCCCAAAGACTGGAAAGAAAATATCTACTACCAGCTTGTAGAAGTACAGGCATTGAAGATGAAATACGGAGAGATCACATCCCGCATCAGCGAGCATATAGACAAGTATAACCTGCTGATCAAAAAATATCGTACAGATAAGGAAATAGGCCCGCGTATCATTGCGCTGCAGGCAAGACTTAATGCTTTAAAAGAAACCTTTGATCATACATTTGACCCTAAAGAATACCGTAATAATGTGGCCAGGATGTACAAAGTCATGTAAATACTACTTTTAATGGCATGATTTACATGTTATATTTGTTTAAAGACATGTAACCCCATACCATGCCTCACTGGTTAAAAATTATATTACGCATTGCAGCAGGCTTTATCGGCCTGTTTATCATATTATGGTTTATTCTGGAAATCTATATCAGCACGCATAAAAAGCAAATACTACGTACAGTTACAGAACAGCTGAGCGAGCAGGTACAGGGCACACTCACCATAGGTGATATGGAACCCACCATATGGCGTACTTTCCCCAACGTTGCCGTCCTTCTGAAAAATGTATCCCTCCGCGACAGCCTCTGGAACCGTCACCACCACGATCTTTTACAGGCAAATAAGATTTATGTACGCCTTAATACCCGAAAGCTGATATCAGGCAACATAGAAATTCAGAAGATCACCGCAAGCTACGGCCGCATATACCTGTTTACAGACAGCTCCGGTTATTCAAATTCATACCTGTTCACACCAAAGCCAAAAAATCCGGGAAAAGAAACAAAAAAACACCATTTCTCCTGCGATAAGTTTTCGCTTGAGGAAATGCAGTTGATTTTTGAGCATAAGATCAAAAACAAACTGTTCCGCATAGATATTCATTCGCTGGACGGCAAAGCAGTAAAGGAAAATGAGATCTGGAACACGACCTTCGATCTGCGGGCGCGCATCAATGATTTTAATTTCAATACAGAGAAAGGCAGTTACCTCCGCAATGCAAATCTGAAAGCAAATCTGAAGGTTACCTACAATCCAAAGGATAAACACCTGTATGTTCCGGACCAGCCGTTACAGCTCAACGCAGAAACAATGTCGCTGGAAGCTAACTTCTATTTCGGAATGAAGCCGCCGCCATTTGATCTGCACCTGCATACTAACAAAATAAAATTCCGGGAAGTTGTTTCCTGGCTGTCGCCCAATATCTCCTGCAAGCTTGACAGCATCAACCTGATGCAGCCGATAAAAGTGGAGGCCTACATTAAAGGTGTGATGAAATTCCGCGATACGCCACAGATTGCAGTTTTATGGGAAGTAAAAAATAACGTACTGCAGACCCCATTCGACAATTTTACCGATTGCAGTTTTAAAGGAAGTTTCTTTAATAATATTACCCCCGGCAAAGGGCATAATGATATGAATTCATCCATACAGGTGACCAATGTAAAAGCACGCTGGATGGGCATTCCCTTTATGTCTGATACCGCAGAACTTGTAAACCTGGTGCACCCTTATATTCACTTCGGGCTTAATGCCGATTTTGCGCTAAGCGATCTTAACGATCTCTCGGAAGAAATGCCATTTCACTTTAATTCAGGCCGTGCAAAATTTGACCTGAAATATACCGGAAGTGTAGCCAAAAGCGACACGCTTTTACCGGAAATGAATGGCACCGTAACGCTCCGGGATGTTAACTTCATTTACCTGCCCCGCGGACTGGATATTACCAACGCCAATGCAACCATGGAGTTTAAAAAAGATAACCTGCTCTTTCACGATGTATCTGTACATAAAGGTGGCACCCTGCTGCATATGACCGGGGATGCAGAGCATATTATGCGCTTCTATTTTGCCGACCCGGGCAAGGTATCGCTTCACTGGAACATAACCGGACCACAACTGAACCTTGGAGATTTTCTTTCTTTTGTAGGACGCAGAAAAAAAGGAACCATAGTCGTTAATGCCAAAAAAGAACGGAGTAAACAGGCTAACAGAGTGCTTAGCCAGATGAATAAAGTGCTGGACGAAGCAGATGTAAACATTGATGTACACATCAACAGGCTGAATTTCCGGAAATTCTCTGCTCAGGATGTAGAAGCACACGCTGTACTGGAATCGAATAACATTAACCTGAAACAGATACACTATCATCATGCGGACGGCGATATGGAGATCACCGGTAAAATAAGTGAGGCAGAACGTAATAATCCGTTCAACATACACGCCACGATAAGCAATGTTTCGGTGGATAAAATGTTCTATGGCTTTGAAAACTTCGGCCAGCATGCCATACAGGCCGAGAATGTAAAAGGCCGGCTGTCTGCACAGATAGACATGACAGGGCAGATGACAGAAGGTGCAGCTATTATAGATAATTCACTGTACGGCACTATCGACTTCCAGTTGAAGAACGGCGCCATTATAAACTTTGATCCTTTTACAAAGGTGAGCAAGTTTGCTTTCAAAAGCCGCAATCTTGACAATGTGATGCTTAAAGATCTCAGCGGCAGTTTACAGGTTGCCGGTGATAAAATTATTATCCCTCCGCTGCACATTGTATCCAGTGCATTATACCTGAATGTACAGGGTGTTTACGGCCCACCGTCCAACACAGATATAGCTATAGAATTACCGCTGCGTAACCCTGAAAAGGATGCTTCAGATAAGGATAATCCGAACAGCATTACACCCCGTAAAAAGGGTCTGATACTGAATCTCCGTGCCAAGGATGGCCCCGACGGAAAAGTAAAGATCAGTCTCGACCCGGTCAGGTTTTTCAAAAAGGAAGAAAAGCCAAACCGTCTCGTTTTTCCTACCCGTGGTAAAGAAAGAAGGGAAAAAAGGCGGCAAATGAGGCAGAAAAAATAAACATCTGATGATTATATTTTACTTATCTAAAAAAACATACTACAAAGTAAAGGCTACCTTCATCCGGCAGCCTTTACTTTTTACCGATCATTCAAATCTGCTGACACCCATTGATAACGTATATGGGATATGGAGCAGTGTTTGTAATCCCTCACAATCCAATTCAACTTTCCATTATACCACAAAAATAAAGGCTGCCGGATGGCAGCCTTTATTTTATACTGTTTTGATAATAGTACTACTCAAGACGGAAGGTAACCGGCAGTGTGTAATACACTTTAACGGCGCGGCCGTTCTGTTTACCGGGTTTCCACTTAGGCATTCCTTTTACAACGCGGAGCGCTTCCTCATCGCAGCCGCCGCCGATACCGCGAAGTACCTGTGCGTCAGAAATGTCGCCATCTTCGTTTACTACGAAACGGATGGTCACACGTCCTTCTACGTTTGATTCACGTGCCTGCTCAGGGTAGCGGATATGATTACTGAGGTATTCAGTGATCTTATCATTACCGCCAGGAAATTCAGGCATCTGTTCTACGAATGTAAAGATCTGCGGTGGTGGTGGCGGAGCTTCTACAGCACCGTTACCAGGATTCGGGTTATCTACGATACCCGGGTCAATACCATTTACATCACCAGCTTTTGTTTCGATACCTGCAGCAGCCTCTTTCAGGTCTTTCTGTTCTGCCGGTTTCTCATTTTCCTTTACTTCTTCATCCTTCTTGATTACAGGAGGAGTGAACTGTACCGTTGGCTTTGCCGGTGGTGGTGGTTCTGAAGGTGGTGGTGGTGGTGGTGGTTTTTTCGGATCTATTGGCGGAGGCTCTGCAAGCGTCACCTCCTTCATTATAGCTACGGGCTTTGTTTCCGCTTTATGCGGAATCATAGCAGCTATGAGCGGGTAAGCAGCAATTAATATAATTGCGCCCAATCCGATCATAGCGGCCTTGCGCAAGCGATCCGGGTACTTTTTGCGCAACTCATAGCCGCCGTAAGTTTTATTACGGCCCTCGAAAAGGATATCGAGGTAGTCGGATTTGAGAATTTTATTAATATCCATTTTAATAATACCTTTTGTTAAATAAAGACCCCATCAGGGCGGAATTCCATAAAGTCTTGTCTATTTGATTCCGTTTGCCTGTTCTGTCTTCTGGATAAAATCCTGATCAACAGGTGTAATATCTACGATGGCATAAACTTTTGCATCATTGATGCTCATTTCATCGAGGATATTTACCATATCATCATAAGTGCTGTTATCATCCGGTTTTATCAGGAAGGTAGCCTGATCAGTTGCAGTAAGTGCACCCGATGCTTTCAGAGCATCTACCTTCTGTTTTTTAGAGATGATCACATCGCGGATACCATTTTTATTCTTGAAGTAAGTAACCTCTACTTTAGGAGGATTGGTAGGATCACTGCCGATTCCTTCATAGTAATAGATACGGTGATCTTTACTGAGCAGGATGGTCATTGCAGCGCTTTCCTTCACCTTACTTTCCTTCTCAGGCGGCATGTTTTTATCCTTGTAAGGCATGTTGATCTCCATAGTTTTGGGCTTGGCCATCGTTGTTGTGAACACGAAGAACGTGATCAGCAGAAAGCCGAGATCCACCATTGGGGTCATATCAACACGCGTAGAAAGTTTTTTCCCTTTCTTGACCCCAGGCCCTTTCTTATGTCCCCCGCTACTCGAGGTATCCATTTCTGCCATGGAACAAAGCTTTTATTTGGTTAAAAAACTAATTATGATTTTTTGCCCTGTTGCAGGTCATATGCAGCAGTGCCCGGCGGTACGGCCTTCAGGTTGGTCAGCAGGTTGAACTTAAAGATCTTCCAGCCTTCCAGGGTACGTATCACCTTTTTAACTTCAGGATAAGTTACAGCCTCATCAGCTTTAATTACAATACGCAGCTTAGGATTGGTATTGCGCGCTGTATGAATCCATGCAGCCAGCTCATTCTGTTCAGATTCCACCGTGGTATCTGTAGGGATACCCGTTTGCTTCAATTCTTTCTGTTGCTCCGGCGGAGTGTCCAGGAAAGATTTCAGCTGGTTAAAAGGAACGCCGACAGAAGAACCGATTGCAAAATAATTCTTCTCCTGATCCGTAAGACCCAGTTTCTTATACTCGTCGATGTTATCTATCAGCGATTTACGCATGTTTTTATTATCGACAGAGAAGAAGATACGGCCTTTTTCGTCTACCGTGATAAGCATGATATCATTATCCGGCAACGGTATTTCTGAAATAGACGACGGAGTTTTCACGACCACCGGCTCATCGGGCTTGAACTTCGTAGCCAACATGAAGAATGTCAGCAGCAGGAAGGCTACGTCGCACATCGCCGTCATGTCGATGTTGGTGCTTTTCCGTGGCAGTTTTACTTTAGGCATCGTTTTATTTTTCTACAACTGTTGAAGTAATAAGATTCAATTCTTTTCCTTTTCCACAATTTCTGCTACACTTTTTTACTGAGGAAAACCTATTACTTGTAGTTAGCAGCGAAGCTCTGTGTCAATGTGAAACCGCTTTCATCAATACCAAACGTAATACCATCAATAATAGTGGTAAAGAAGTTGTAAGAGATAATAGCGATGAATGATGTACTGATACCGAGGGCGGTATTGATCAGGGCTTCAGAGATACCTGCAGCGAGGGCGGCAGCATCAGGAGCACCTGCATTGGCCATGGCGGCGAATGAACGGATCATACCAAGTACCGTACCGAACAGACCGAGGAGCGTTGCAGCTGAAGCGATCGTAGAAAGGAACACGAGGTTCTTTTCCAGCATCGGCAGTTCCAGTGCGGTTGCTTCTTCGATTTCTTTCTGAATGCTCAGTACTTTCTGGTCTGTATCCAGCTCAGTGTTGCTGATCATAGCGCGGTATTTAACCAGACCGGCACGCATTACGTTACCTACAGAACCAGCTTGTTTATCACACTCAGCAAGTGCTGCGTCAACGTTTTTGTTAGCCAGGTGATACTGTACTTTACGTACAAATTCACCGGAGTTCACGCGGCCACGGGCTTTAAAGATAGTCATGGCACGTTCGATGATAAAGCAAAGAAGTGTCAGAAGTGTTGCTATCAGGATCGGCACGATAAAACCACCTGAGTACATTGTACCTAAACCGTTGGCAGGCGAATGTTTTTCTGCATCCTTAAAGTTTCCTGCTGCACCAAGTACAAATTTGTAGATAAGGATAGAGACGATAATACAAGAAATAACTACCACGAGGTTAATCATGAAGTTATTGGAATTCTTTGGTTTACCTGCACTGTGTCCGGTAGACGGTTTTGCCGCGGCTGCTGTTTTTACATCTGCCATAGTTCTGATTTTTTGTGTTTTTTGTTTTTTAGTTAATTTATTCGCCGAAACGGATTTAGTATGCTTGCAAAGATATAGGTACACTTCAAAAAAACAACTGTGGTTTCTAAAATTTTAGCCAAAGTTATTTTTTTGTAAACTGCTTGTCCTGCAAGGTTTTCGGACATATATAGTACGCTAAAAACCTGTGCGGGAAACCGAAGTTATCATTTTTTACATTAAACAGGAATACAACAATATTATTTTAACCAACTACCTTTGCACCCAATAATTTACAGGCATATGACATTTAATCCTTGGCATTCGGTCAGCTACGGCGAAAATATTCCCGATAACGTAAACGCAATCATTGAGATACCTAAAGGCTCCAGGGCCAAATATGAGCTGGACAAAGAAACCGGCATGCTGAAACTGGATCGCGTGCTTTACTCTTCAGTGTATTACCCCGCCAACTACGGCTTTATTCCCCGCACTTACTGCGACGATGGCGATCCGCTGGATATTCTCGTACTTTCGCAGATAGATATGCAGCCCCTTTGTCTTGTAGAAGCAAAAATCATAGGTGTAATGCGTATGCTGGATCAGGGAGAAGCAGATGACAAACTGATAGCTGTGTGCGCCCACGACATGAGCGTAGCACATATTAACGATATTGATGAACTGCCACCTTACTTTATCGAAGAAATGCGTCATTTCTTTGAAGAATATAAAAAGCTGGAAAATAAAGAAGTAAAAATCGAAGAGTTCCAGGGCGCACGTCTTGCAAAAAAAATATTGCAGCACAGTATCAACGATTACCAGGCACGCTTTGGCAGTAATGCAGGAAGCAAACCGGTAGCAGCTGTGGCTGAATAACGGAATACAGAAAATCTTAAAACATAAAACATATGAGTGCAGGTACTATAATAGCATTATTGGTGCTGGGCCTTATTGCCGGCATACTCAGCAGCATGGTAGGTATAGGCGGCGGCATTGTAGTAGTGCCTGCGCTTGTATTTCTCTTCGGGCTCAGTCAGAAGACCGCACAAGGCACCTCTCTTGCTATGCTGCTCCCGCCAATCGGTATAATGGGGGTACTCGTATACCATAAATCCGGCAATATACGATGGGATTTTGCCCTGCTGCTGGTGGCCGCATTTATAGTCGGATCTTACTTTGGCGCCAACTGGGTAAAGAACCTGAATACCATAGTGATAAAAAGGATTTTTGCCATCTTCATGATTGTTGTTGCCATAAAATACCTTTTCTTTGATAAGCCCAAAAACCCGGAAAACCCGAAACAGGTTGTAACCAGTGTTACAGATCTGCCGGCAGGTACCAAAACACAATAAATAAAAGCTTTCACAAAACCCGCAATCTGTAAGGCTGATCTTCACTATATCGGCCCGGCGCAGCTTGCCAACACTGCTACATAAACTATGGCACGTACCAGGATAAAAGACATTCTGCAAAGCGAACAGACGGATTACAAAGTAACCGTAAAAGGATGGGTGCGCTCCTTCCGCAACAACCAGTTCATAGCCCTTAACGATGGTTCCTGCATGAATAACCTGCAGGTGGTAATAGGCCTCGATGCCGATGAAAATCTCGTAAAAAGCATTTCCAATGGTGCTTCTGTAAGTGTGGAAGGTACTGTAATCGCATCACAGGGCAAGGGACAGAAGGTAGAAGTAAAAGCAGAAACCGTAACCGTGCTTGGCGAGTGCGGCCCGGACTATCCGCTGCAGCTTAAAAACAGGCCCAGCCTGGAGTATCTGCGCGAAAAAGCACACCTGCGCTTCCGTACCAATACTTTCGGCGCGGTGTTCCGCGTACGCCACAGCCTGGCATTTGCCGTACATAAATTCTTTAACGACCGTGGCTTCGTATACCTGCATACCCCCATCGTTACAGCCAGCGATGCCGAAGGCGCCGGTGAAATGTTCCGCGTTACTACCCTGCCGTTCGATAATCCGCCACGCAACGAAGACGGCAGCATCAACTTTACAGAAGACTTTTTCGGCCGCAGCACCAACCTTACGGTGAGCGGTCAGCTCGAAGCGGAACTGGGTGCTATGGCATTCAGCGAGGTGTATACTTTCGGGCCTACGTTCCGCGCAGAAAATTCCAACACTGCGCGCCACCTGGCCGAGTTCTGGATGATAGAGCCGGAAGTTGCCTTCAATGACATCGTTGATAATATGGACCTGGCCGAGGCCTTCGTTCAGTACATCATCGGTTATGCACTGGAGCACAACCGCGAAGACCTGGAATTCCTGGCACAGCGACTGGAAGAAGAAGAAAAACAGAAACCCCAGAACGAGCGCAGCGAAATGGGCCTGATCGAAAAGCTGGAGTTTGTGCTCAACAATAAATTTGAGCGCATCACCTATACCCAAGCGATCGATATACTGCTGAACTCTCCTGCATATAAAAAGAAGAAATTCCAGTACGAAGTAAGCTGGGGCATTGATCTGCAGAGCGAGCATGAACGCTATCTTGTTGAAAAACATTTCAAGAAACCGGTGATCGTTACCAACTACCCTAAGGACATCAAAGCCTTCTATATGCGCCAGAACGACGACGGTAAAACCGTTGCTGCAATGGACATACTGGCTCCGGGTATCGGCGAGATTGTCGGCGGATCACAAAGGGAAGAACGCCTCGACAGGCTGGAGCAGCGCATGGCCGAAATGCACATTCCTACTGAAGAAATGTACTGGTACCTGGACACACGCCGCTTCGGCACAGTGCCGCATGCAGGCTTCGGGCTTGGTTTTGAGCGTATTGTGCTCTTCGTTACCGGCATGGGCAATATCCGCGACGTGATACCCTTCCCCCGCACTCCGAAGAACGCAGATTTTTAATAAAACATCAGATGTTTATACAGTAACGCTGTCAGGGTTATGAATCCTGACAGCGTTTTTTTTTGCAGGGGCGTCACCACTGCCGCTACTATTAAACATCGTTGCGATGGCACCGTTCAGCGACACAAGTACTATTTAACAGCATTGTATTTCTATACGTTGCAAACACTGTGCGGTTGCAAAACGAACAATAGCCCCAAAAGGTTAAAATTTCATTTATACCATTCTCAAATCATCCAAATCCCTACATTTACCACATTAAATTTTTTATTACAAAAACCTGAAACAATGGGCTTATTTGATAAATTAAGGAACGAGTTTATTGACATTATCCAGTGGGAAGATAACAGCAACGACACACTGGTCTGGAAGTTTCCGCGCTATAATAATGAGATAAAGATGAATGCCAAGCTCACCGTGCGTGAGTCGCAGCAGGCTGTCTTCCTCAATGAGGGTACTATAGCAGATGTGTTTCAGCCTGGTATGTACACCCTGCAGACGCAGAACATGCCGATTCTGGCAACTCTTAAAGGCTGGAAATATGGTTTTGAAAGCCCGTTCAAAGCCGATGTGTTCTTTGTAAGCACCCGCCAGTTTACCGACCAGCGCTGGGGCACCAAAAACGCCATCACACTGGATGATCCGCGCTTTGGTATGATAGAGCTGCGCGCATTCGGCACCTTTGCATTCCGCGTGGCAGACGGCGGTAAATTTATCAAGGAAATAGCCGGTACAGAAGGTGAGTTCACCACCGACGAGATAAACGGACAGCTCCGCAGCCTCATCGTTACCAAATTTACCAATGCCCTAGGCAGCGGCAACATTCCCATCGATAAAGTAGCAGCCAGCGTGGAAGAGCTTTCACAGCTTTGCCAGGATAAACTGAATGAAGATTTTGAAGCTTATGGCCTTAAGATCACTAAGTTCCTGGTAGAAAACGTTTCTATGCCGGATGATCTGAAAAAAGAGATCTTCGAATACTCACGCCTCAACCGTATTGATATGCAGAAGCTGGCGCAGTTTAAAACAGCGCAGAGTATTGAAACAGCCGCTGCGAATCCCGGCACTGCAGGGCTGGGTGTAGGCATGGGCGTAGGCCTCAGCATGGGCAATGTAGTTGCCAATACTTTGGTTAACGCTAATGCAGCCAATGCAGCACCCCAGCAGCAGGCCGCAGCAGCACCGCCGCCAATACCGGGTGCTGTGCAGTTCTTTGTAGCAGCAAACGGCGCACAAACCGGGCCTTTCGGTACAGATCAGCTGGCACAAATGGTGCAGGCAGGTACACTCACACGCGAAAGCCTTGTATGGAAAACCGGCATGGCCCAATGGACAGCAGCTTCATCTGTAGCAGAGCTCTCCGGATTGTTCAACAACGTTCCGCCACCACTTCCTGCATAATTGTTTCCAAAGAACTTTAACCTCATACAAACTATAAATGCAGGCCAGAAAATCAATAGTTACAAAAGCACTGTTGCTGTTACCGGCGGCAGTGCTGTTTCATACATTAGCTGCTTATGCCCGTTTTGGCGGTGGTGGCGGCCGTCACAGTGGCAGTGGTTCACACAGCTATAGCAGCCATGGAGGAGGATTTGGCGGTGGCGGCTACGGAGGGGGCCTTCCCCTGAGCCCGGGCATGATCGTGCTGATCATCATCGTTCTGATTCTCTACTTCATTTTTAAAAATAAGTTTGCCTCTGGCAGCGATGGCGGAGACCGGCAGCAGTTTATGCCTGCTACACCGCAAAATGAATTTCCCGAGGGCCTCACACCGGAAAAGGTGCGGACAGCCTTTATGGAACTGCAGGATGCATGGCAGCGCCAGGACCTGAACAAGGTGCGCAAATGGATGTCGGATGGGATGTACCAACGTCTTACCGCACAGTTCGATATGATGAAAAAGCTCTCTCAGCGCAATATGCTCAGCAATATCCGCATTGAGAATATTTACCTGTCTGAAGTAAAAACCGATGGCGCTTATGAAATAGCAGATGTTGCTATTACTTTTTCAATGGATGATGAATTCATCAGTGAAAAATATCCTTCGCTTAATGAATCCTTTGAAGGAGATGGTGATACAGAGTATTGGACATTTATCAAAAGGACAGACGCGCAGGCACCAGCCGGCACAGACCTGTACAACACAGAAAACTGCCCCAACTGTGGTGCGTCACTGGAGAATAAACTGGGCGAGGTAAGCCGCTGCTCCAGCTGTGGCACACTTACCAACAATGCCGCCTACGACTGGATTCTCAGCGAGGTGAGCCAGGCAGATGATTATAGCGGCAGTAATACCCTGCAGCACGACGGCAATCTGCACGATCTTACCAAAAACGATCCGCTCTTTTCCATACAACGCTCGGAAGATATCGCATCCAATGTGTTCATGCAGATTATGGAAGTACTTACCGGCGACAGCAACAAAAAGCTGGACCGTTTTGCAGATAAAGCGCTGGCAGAAAAAATCCTGCAGCAGAAAACGGCCATGGGCAATTTTGTTTTTGACCGGCTGTATCTCAATGACGTAACGCTCGCCGGGTATAATACCGATAATAACAAACTGAACCTTACCTTCTCGCTTACGGCAACATACCAGCGCGTACAGGCAGGAACAAAGCTGGTACCGCTCGACAGGGATATGACCATGCACCGTTTCACGATGGTTTTATCGAAGGATATTGCAGCACTTGCCAAACCACAGAAAGAAGTGGCCTTCAGTTATGAATGTGCCAATTGCGGTGCCCCATATGATGATACGACTAAAGACACCTGCAGTTATTGCGATGCACCGGTAGTAGATACGGCACGCAATTGGGTGCTAACGGATTTCAGTGGGTTTTAGACTTTAAACAATACGACAATCACAAGGGCTGTCAGCAATGGCAGCCCTTTTTTGCTGCAGCAGAGGCTGGTTTTACGCAGTTTGATATATTAATTATTTATTATAAATTCATCTGATAAAACTATCACCATGTTGCTTTCATCTAATCTATTCGGAGAAATAAATTTCTTCTCCACATTGTTCGGAGCAGCTATTGCATATGGCTCATCCTATTTACAATTCCGGCGCAACTACAGATTTGATTTTAAAAACAAATGCAGCTACCTTAACCGCCTGATCCGGGAAACAATAAAAGCTTCGGAAAGGCAATTGCAGCTTTTTGATGATTTCATCCATGAAATAGATTCCCAGGAATATCCATACCATTTACCGATCATCAGCGAGGTTGGCTTTTCAGTATACCGGTTTCTTGCCGATAAAACCCAGTCGGACCAATACTATTCCGCTTTCATGCATGTTTACGGGCATGCACTCGATGCTGAACGAAAATATTTTCAGCTGGCCAATCTTTCCGACACTTTATGCCGCCTGTCACAAAGCATTTTTCTGATTGCGCAGGAAGGTTATAAGATGTGTACAGAGAAGCAGGACAAATACCATACAGAATATACTGCTCTCTATAACGATATCCACACTCTCAGGTATAAAACCAATCCGGCAACTGAGACACCCGATTTTATAAAAGCGTGTCATGAAATAATAGACGGCTTTTCTTCATCGCTCCATGTTGCAGATACTACAGACAATACAGCAGACAATGTCACCTTTGTTGAGCATATCCATTGCAACATAACTATCCAGATTGAAGAAATATGTACCCGGTATACACTCCATAAAGAGCGACCGGACGTTGCATCTGTAATGAAACAGCTGCGGGCATTACATTTTTGCAATAAAGACTTGGGAAACCAGGTAATGGATATTAAAAGACAAATTGAAGATGCAAAAGAATCTTACAAGCTCGTACTCGATGAATTAAAGAAAATCAAAGAGTACCTCGAAGAGCCTCAAATAGAACTATACTTTTTCAATAATACGAAACGGGACTGAAATATCAGTCCCGTCTTTGCTTTATTATTGGAGCTTGTTATTTTCTTATTGTACAGCTGTTTTAAACTCGCTGGTAAAGTGGAATTCTATATCCGGGTTGTTCTGGCGCTCTGTATTGAGGAACCATTCGCTCTGCGCAAGATAAACAAGGTTGCCGTCTTTATCTTCCATGATATTGGACTGCTTAAAACGTACAAAATCCTCTATCTTTTTCTTATCGCCCGTTATCCAGCAGGCCTTGTAGAAACTCAATGGCACAAAAGCACATGAAGCTCCGTACTCCTGCAGCAGGCGGTACTGTATTACCTCAAACTGAAGCTCACCCACACAACCAATGATCTTGCGGTTGCCGCCATGCTGGGTAAACAACTGCGCCACACCTTCATCTGTCAACTGGCGGATACCTTTTTCCAGCTGCTTGGTCTTCATCGGGTCTTTGTTTACCAGCTCCTTGAATATCTCCGGAGAGAACGTAGGAATACCGGTAAACTGAAGGTTTTCTCCCTGTGTAAGCGTATCGCCTATTTTAAAGTTGCCGGTATCAAACAAACCCACTACATCACCCGGATATGCTTCTTCGATCACGTCTTTTTCACGCGCCAGGAAGGAATATGGGTTGCTGAATCGTACATCTTTTTCAAGCCGGGTATGTTTGTAGAATGTATTGCGCTCAAATTTGCCGGAACACACACGCAGAAATGCGATCCGGTCTCGGTGACGTGGGTCCAGGTTGGCATGTATCTTGAAGATAAATCCTGTGAATTTTTCCTCATCAGGACTTACCACACGCTTATCTGTAGCGCGTGCCAGCGGTGCGGGTGCAATGCGTATAAATGTGTCGAGCAATTCTTTTACACCGAAGTTATTGACCGCAGAACCAAAGAATACAGGCGCCACCATGCCCGCCAGGTAAGCCTCTGTGTCCAGCTCGCCGTATACACCTGTCAGTAACTCTACATCCTCGCGCAGCTGAGCAGCATCACGCTCCCCTACTTTTTCATCCAACAGGGCATCATTGAGATCCGGGATGGGAACCGTATTGTCTTCCGTTGCTTTCTGATTGGCAGTAAACAGGTTCAGGCTATTGTCATACAGGTTATATACACCTTTAAATTCCTTACCCATGTTTATAGGCCAGGACAACGGATGCAGCGATATTTTCAGCTCTTTTTCTATTTCGTCCAGCAGATCGAACGGATATTTACCGTCACGGTCCATTTTATTTACAAAAACAATTACCGGCGTATCGCGCATGCGGCACACTTCCATCAGGCGGCGTGTTTGCTCCTCCACCCCATTTACACTGTCTATCACCAGTATTACACTGTCTACAGCTGTCAATGTACGGTATGTATCCTCTGCAAAGTCCTTGTGACCCGGCGTATCCAGCAGGTTAATCAGTGTTCCGCCGTATTCAAAGCTCATCACCGACGTTGCTACCGAGATACCACGCTGGCGCTCTATTTCCATAAAGTCGGAAGTAGCATGTTTTTTTATCTTATTGCTTTTTACCGCACCAGCCACCTGTATGGCGCCACCAAAAAGGAGCAGCTTTTCTGTAAGCGTAGTTTTACCGGCATCCGGGTGCGATATAATGGCGAAAGTGCGCCTGCAGCCTATTTCTTTTTCGTATTTCATGTATCAGTTTCGGGATATTTCACCCGGCAGAAAATGCATTTAATTATATACAGATATGGCAATCCAGATTCTGTATTACCGCGCAAAAGTAAATCAATACCGGCAAAAAAGCGGTTAAAACTGGGATGAGCATAATATTGCACATAACAAAGCAGCTCAGCACATATTTTTAAAAATCAGTTTTAAGTAAAAATAACTGTGATGGATAAACAGATGTTTTAATGGTATGTATTCCGATAATCCTTTGCCTTATTTTCGCTGCACATATATGCGTCCCTATTTCACTTGTTTATTGTGTAGCATCCTGCTGGTATATTTTTCTGTGGCGCACGCCCAGACGTATAACCGTCATCATTTAGACCTGTATAACGGGCTTCCATCCAATCTGCTATACGGCATCGTAAAAGATAATCACGGCTACCTCTGGCTGTGCACAGATAAAGGTCTGGCGAGGTATAATGGCTATACGGTTAAAACATACACAACAGAAGACGGCCTGCCTTCAAATGATGTATGGGGACTGCATGCCGACAAAAAAGGCAGGCTGTGGCTGTACGTGATATCAGGCCGCATAGGATATCTGAACGACGGGAAATACAAAGATGTGTATGTACCTCCGGGTAACGGCACTTTTTACATCAAGAATATTAAAAATCACGGAGACGGAGTCTGGCTATTCAGTTCAGCAGCATTGGTGGAAGGAGCTATTCAAAAGACACTTTACACAGTGCAAAATGACACTGTAAAGCCCGTGGGTTTATATGACGGCATGGATGATGTAGTTTCAGAGAACAACATAATTACTTTTTTATCCGGAAAAATAAGCCTGTTTAACGTTGACAAGAATGGAAGCAGCCACATATTGTACAGTTGCCCGAGGATGAAAGACAGCACGATGAGTTACTCTGTTGTACACAATAACTACTGTTACAGATACCTGGCGTTCACCAATGAGCTGGACATGCTGAACCTGGCAACCTGTACGGACAAAAAGATATTTTTAAAAGATGCCGGAGGAAGTCCTGACCCGATATACATGCTTATAACAGATGCCGACAAAACATTTATTATAACCCGGAAAAATATATTTTCGATAGACACCGGGTTGAATATTAAATATCAATATCCCGTATATACTCTCGTCAGCGATACGGAAAAAACAAATGGTTTTCGCCTTTGCGGTTTTCTCCAGGATACTTTATGGGGCAAATGTGTAGCAACACAAACAACAGGACTGTATATCAATTATGATCAGCAACAACACCTTGACCGCATATTATCTGCAGACCTCGGAGATTACAGCTGGATAGGTAATGCGGCCAATGATACTGCCAGCTACTGGTGGAGCTATAAGGCAAGAACACTGCTCACAATCAATGAACAGGGACACACAAACTATCAGCACCACAAACTCCTGTATGACGTAATAAAAATGGCTCATTACAGCGAGGACAGCTCTATACTGATAGAAAAGGTATGTCCTACTTATTATATCCACCGCAGTCAGACAACAGTACCGCTTCTGAAATGGTATCAATACATTTATCCCAACGGGGGCAAAAGCGTTTGGGTGACGGCCCCCGGAATATATACACGAGATCTTGCGGTGGCGGCCCCCGGTCATTTTTACATTGCCGGTCGCGGTTTTTTTGACTGCACGGTACGCAATGATTCCATGACATCAGTTATTCTTGACAATACCTGGTATTATCATCTGCTGCAGGATACAATGCGAAAAGCTTACTGGGCATATTATAACGACCGTCTGCTTCTCTACAAACCTGCAGACCGCTCAAAGCTTGTTTTAGGCCCCATATTAAAAACACTGGGCATATCTGATGTGGAGCAACTGGAAATGCACCCTGCAACAGGGAATATTTTTGTAAAAGACCATACAGGCTTATTGTTAATAGATCCTTTGCGGGGAACTATGACCAACCTCTTTAAAAATTACAATCTTAAAGAAGCAAAATTTTTCCTGAAAAACGACAGGCTTATTCTCGCAGGGAAATTTGGCGTACTGATAAGTTATATAAAGAACGGAAATACCTGCAGCGCCCCCATGGTATTCCCCAACATCAAAAACAACCGCTACTTCCAGGTTACGGATATGGCAGTAATGCAGCATACGCTTTTGCTCAAAACGGATAAGTGCACCTACATCGCAGATATACCGGACGACACAGCGTTTGGGCATATATCGCCCGAAACCATGAAACATAAGGTGATAGTACAGTACCGCGATACACTATATGATATACCCGGCACCAGGACACTCAACATTACGGGCACGAGTGATAAACTACTGTTTGATGTCATCAGTCCCGAAGGCAACGGTCTCCTTCACTTCCGCGATCGTATGGGAGACAGCGGCACCTGGCACAGCCTGAATGGGAACGAACTGAAACTGCCACCTATGATACCCGGCAGATATTATACTCTTTTTATTTCTGCATCGGACGATGCCTGGATTAGCGATGAGATACCAGTAACACTTTATATAGTACCGGAGTGGTGGCAGACACCCGGCTGGACCATTGCTATACAAACGGGCATTCTCGTTGCTTTTCTATCGTTGATACTGATGGTTATATTGATTACACGCCACTTTGTAAACAGGGCTGCAAACAGGAAACAATTACTTTCATCCCTGGAATACCGGGTGATTCATTCGCAGATAAATCCACACTTTATATTTAACACTCTTAATACAGCACTTTACTTTATTAAAAAAGAAAAAACTGCGGAGGCGGTTACACATGTGAGCCGCTTCTCCCGCCTGTTGCGCGGATACCTGGAAGCGTCAGAGAAAAGATATATCAGTATTGCAGATGAAATAACTATTCTGAAAAGCTACATTGAACTGCAGCAGACCAGGTTTGAACACATGTTTACGTACAGCATAACAACGGTAGAAGATCTTACAACAGAGTCTTTATACATTCCTTCCATGCTCCTGCAGCCGCTTGTAGAAAATGCCATAAATCATGGGCTTATACCCAAAGGACCGGGCGGCTGGCTGAATATCAGTTTCAGCAAAAACGGCATGCACCCCGGCATTGTATGCATTATAGACGATAACGGCATAGGCAGGAAACAGGCCGCAGAAAACAAACGTACGCAGTCCGAAAAAAGAATATCACATGGCAACAGGCTTACAGAAGAGCTGGTTGATTTGTTTAACCGCTACGAGAAAATGGGTATTGAAATTGTGTACACCGATAAAGAAGGCCCACATACCGGAACCTGTGTAACTATAATTATAAAACAACCGCGAAATGAACCAAAATAGTATTACCTGTATCATTATTGATGATGAACCAAAGGCCATAGAACTGTTGCAGGACAGTCTGTATCTTTTAGACAAAAGAATTTTCGTTACCGCAACATATGCTACCTGGGAAGAAGCACTTAGCGGCATCCGCTCGCACAATTGCGACATCATATTCCTTGACATTTCAATACAAGGCAGAAACGGCATGGACCTGCTGCGCATGATGCCGGAGATAAACAGTGAGATCATTTTTGTTACTGCCCACTCGGACTATGCGCTGAATGCATTCAAATTTCCTACAGCAGGATATCTGCTCAAACCGGTAGATGATGTAGAACTCGCTATTACCCTCAACAGGACAATTGAACGGATACTGGCAAAGAAAATGAGTGCTGTCAAAAGCCAGGGTGGGATGATTAATAACAAAATAGGCATCCCCGATAATAAATCTATCAATTATGTACTTATAAGTGATATACTCTACCTGGAAGCCCAGAACACTTATACCCGGGTGGTAACAAAAGACACAGAAATAATAAGCGCTTATAACCTGGGAAAATTTCGCGAGCTGCTTCCTGAAGATCTATTCTACCAGGTGCACCGCTCTTTTATTGTAAACCTTGATTGCATACGCAGGTATGAAAATATAGGCACCGTTATACTGAACAATGGCAAAGAAATACCGGTAGCACAGAAAAACAGAGCCGCACTGCTCAATATTTTTGCCCGTATAAAAACCGGCGAAGGCGAAAAATAATGCCATGACATATACCTTTGGCGGTGAAACAGCAGGTCTATGGACCTGCTGTTTTTCATTACAGACACTTCCGGGCAACTCATTCCCTGTATCAAAACAATATTTCGCATGCTTAAAACCGCCACCCGCTAAATGAAATACACAGATTGCTATCTGAAGGCATACCTTAACCAGTATATAAGCCCTGCTATCGGATCATATTATACCTATTACCCTTTTTTCTGCTTCCAGGTCAGTTTTTAAAAAACTCTTTTTCCCAGGCAAGTCCGTATTCTCAATACTTTTAAAGTATACAGAACTTAGAATTTCAACAACCAGCTGTAACAAAAAAACATCTTTTCCTTTACCTCTGAGGGAAGGGGCCATCTCCGGGATGGCCTCTTTTGTCTGTTTTCATTCCCTGTACAAAAGCCGTATTTCGCATACTATACCCTTCCAACCGCTAAATGACTGTCACTTGCAGAGGGGAACTATCTAACTTAAACGCCTCTGATATTTTAAACCACCAAAACACATTTTCGATTATCCTCAATCCATTTTCCGTAACTCCTTTTTATGAAAAGACTCTTATTGCTATTCTCCGCACTGGCTATAGGCCAGGCAGAGGCACAAACACAGTCCGTAGGCAGCACGGACGCAACCTTTAACGTCTCCGACCTTGGAGCTGCCACATATACCATCCCGATAAAAGTACCCGACGGCCTCGCGGGCCTTCAGCCGCACCTTGCACTTAATTACAACAGCCTGTCGGGAAATGACATTATGGGTATAGGCTGGACCCTTTCGGGCGTCTCTTCCATTACGCGGATACCTAACAGTATTTATAATGACAAAAACGTAAAAGGCGTTTCCCTTACAGCCACAGACCGTTTTGCACTGGATGGTAACCGCCTGATACTGACATCCGGCACGTACGGGGCCGCATCGTCCCAGTACCATACCGAAAACGAAAACTTTAAGACGATCACCGCAAGCGGCACTATGGGCACCGGCCCTTCCGGCTTCATCGTCACAGACGAGAACGGCGTTACCTATCAGTATGGATCAACAAGCGCAAGCCAGGTAGTAGTACCAGGCACCACTGTTGTGTACTCCTGGTTGCTGGATAAGGTCATAGATCTGAATGGCAACTACATGACCTTAGCTTACAGCCAGATCGGCGGCGGGGAAGCATTACTGAATGCAATAAACTATGGCGGCAACCAGAATACAGGTATGGCTACTCAAAGCTCTGTAAACTTTGCATATGCCACCAGGTCAGATCCCGAGTTTTTCTATGTAGGCGGCAACAACATTCATCACACCCTGAAACTGAGTAAAATAACCGTTGCACAAAATAATGCCGGAACATGGACAACGGCACGTACTTATACGCTCAACTATACGGACGATATCTACACACACCTTTCCTCCGTTAAAGAGGCCGGGGTCAACGAACAGATAGCATTGCCACCTACACAGTTTACCTACGGCACTGCCACTACCGCTACTTCGGACAGCCACAGTGAGCTGCAGACACCGCAGTCAGGTTTTTCTTATGCGGCAGGCGACTATAACGGGGATGGCAAGACCGACGTAATGGAATATTCCACCCAGAACTCGGTAAATACCTATTCACTTTACCTGGGCCAGGGCGGGTCGGGAGCTTTTTCACTCTCACAGACAGGATCTTTACCTTATGATACACACATGGCCAATGCACTCAATTCCATATTGCCCAACCAGCAGGTACATGGCATTTCTGCCTTTGACTACAACGGAGATGGAAAAGATGACTTTGTATATGTGCAGAGCCAGCACTACAATGGCTCAGGTTCCGTACATACACAGCAGAAATTCTGGGTTTCGCTATCTACAGGAACCGGCATGAGTCCTATCCCACCACTCGTAAGCACATCTTACCCGGGATCGAATGACGGTTTTGCTGATCTCGTACCACTGATCGGTGATTTTGACGGTGACGGAAAAACAGAAATCCTCGCTGTAGATGGCAACCCGCTTACTACGCTCGCTACAGGTATGTCTTACATCATGGGCGAAAAATATACCACGGCAGCTACCACTACAGGCCCTTACACCACCACTACCACTCCTTATGCCGTATCTGTCGCCAAGTACTTTTACGGAGGCACCAACCCGCTTCCGTTTGATGCCAGAAACGGCGCAAAACTTTATGCCATCGATTATAACGGCGATGGTAAAACGGATGTAATGCAGCTGACCAGCAGTGGTACTTATGTCTACGAAATGAACGTAACGTTTGATGCAAATAATAATCCTGTAATCGGCAGCCCCACGTTTAAACTGGTAAACAGTACCGGCTATCCGTCCACATTGCATAATGTAATAATCGGCGATTTTAACGGTGACAGGATATCTGACGTGCTTACCTGGATATCCAGTGCAGGCTGGCAGATAGGCTACGGCAGTGGTACAGGGTTGATGAATAACGTTCCGCCTTCAGGTACACCATCAATGGCCCAGCCTTTTGACAACAGCAGTAACTTCAGGCCGATTTACGTGGCAGATTTTAATGGCGACGGTAAAGACGACATTTATGATTATTCCCCTTCTTCTGCATGGGGACAGACCTATGCACCGAGGGTTTTCTACTCCAAAGGAAATAATGTTTTTGTACAGGAAAATCCGGGTCTTAACCAGTCACTGATTGCCGATTACGGCGATTACACATGGCTGGGGGATTATAACGGAGACGGTGCCGTAGACCTGCTCACAAGGCATACACCCTACTACAGTACTCCTTATGTCATATCCCTCCATCCCAACGAAACACGGCATATGATATCGCAGGTGAAGAATGGGCTGAATGCAGTGACCAAAGTTACTTACCAACCACTTTCCAACGCCTCGGTATACAATCCCGGCGGGTCACAGACATACCCCTTTATAGAAAGAACAATACCGATAAAAGTAGTTTCTGTTGTTAATGCAGACAATGGTGTCAATGCAAATGGTAACAACACAAAATATACTTATGGCGGTCTTAAGTATAATGCCTGGGGCAAAGGACTGATGGGCTTCGACTGGATGAACGCCAACGATATGTCTGTCAATATCGACAATAGAAAAACATACGGACTGAACACCACTTATGCATACCCTTACCTGCAAAGCCAGATCATCAGCCAGACAACACAGGGCTATATCATAGGCAATGTCATATACCCACCGGTAACCAAGCTGTTAAAGAGCACTTACAATACACCCGGTGTGTACCACTATGGCAACAACAGGATCTTTACTTTTACCACAGAGACATCCGCCACCGATTACCTTAAGAATACCACCAGCGTCCAGGACTTTACCTATACCACCCCACCACCGTTATCACTGGGTGGCGGCAGCCCTTACAGCGTGAACATAGGAAAGCCGATGACTATCACCACCAACAATGGCAACGGCCTTGAAGTGACCACGCAGACCTACACGTTCCCGCCAACCGGCACATGGGTACCTGCAGGCAACAACCTGATGCAGCTGGTACCTAACCCCATCTATACATACGTCAACCCATCAAGTATTACCACTACGATCACACGCCAGGGACAGGCGCCTTATACACGTAAGTCGGCTATCACTTACAATCCGTCCAATGGGCTGCCGGCTACTACTACCGCAGACCCGGGAACCGGCAATGCAGTTACCACAACGCTCACTTACGATGCATACGGCAACGCTACTCAACAGACTGTATCATCCCCGGGGCTTCTTTCCTCAACAGATGTGTATGTCTATGATGCATCTCACCGGTACGTAAACAAGAAGTATAATGCAGCATTTCCGAATCTCATTTACCAGACAACTTATGACAACATCTTTGGTATTCCCCTCGTGATATACTCACCAGACCAACTGATCACTACCAATACCTATGACGCACTGGGCAGGCAGACAGCCCAGTCAGACAACAGTGGCGCCGCCTATAACACCGGTGCTTCCGTTACGAATACATTCAGCAGTGCCTCCGGCAATACTTATGCCCCTTCCGGCGCAGTATATGTAATGCAGCGTTCGCCCAATACGGCACTGCCTTCCTACCAGTTCTACGATCGCCTCAACAGGCTGATACGTACCGCCAGGCCTGGTTTTGACGGAACAATGATTTACGAGGACATTGCTTACAATACCAACGGACAGATATCATCCAGGAGCAAGCCATATTTCCAGAACGACGCCCCGGTTTATATCAACTATTTCTATGACGGCTACGGAAGACAAACAACGGAGTCCAGGCCCGAAGGCAATACCTCCACCAGCTATGCAACAGGCGCCGGTACATACAAAGAAACCGTTACTACGCCCGCCGGCCATACTAAAATAACGGTCTTTGACCCGAGCGGACGTACATCATCCGTTACAGATAATGCAGGTAATATTCTTTATTACACCTATCACAGCAGCGGGCAACCCACACAAATCTCGATGAGTGGCGTGGGTGTGGTGTCGACCATTACATATGATGATTTCGGCAGGAAAATAACACAGGCCGATCCTAACTATGGCGGAAGCGGTGCATTCCAGTACACGTACAACGCCTACAACCAGATGCTCACACAGCAAGACCCTCATGGCAACCTGTACAGCTTTCTATCTTATGATGAGCTGGGCAACCTGCTGGTCAAAAAAGGACCTGAAGGTACTTATACATATGCCTACGATAATACACTCGCCAATCAAAACATGGGCAAGCTTGTAGAAATAACAGGTCCGGGCGTTGTCCAGGATTATTTTTATGGAAAAGGCGACCAGGTATACGTAGAGCAGATCACCACCAACACAAACGGATCACACATGTTCCGGCTGGAACATACCTACGATAACTACGGCAGATTGGCAACACTTACCTATCCCAATACTACCAAAGTGGTATATACGTACAATACCAGCGATGGCAGCCTGATGGCCAAAGGCCGTTCAGGAGACCTGGTAGCGTCGCCTATACAAGGCTTCCCTGCTACGCAGGCACAGTTATATAGCGTGATCTCCAAAAATGCACTCGGACTGGTAACAGCTTTCGGGCAGCAATCGGCTACCAACTGGAATGCCCCACTACCATTTGCAGGTTTTGCTATCGGCACCTCTCAAAACTATGATGCATACGGAAACCTTACCCTCCAGGCCTCAGGCACTCCCGGATCACAAATGGGACCCGGTATCACCTACCGCACCTATCAGTACGTTACCAATCCCGCAACCGGCAATCTGACGCGCCGTTCTGACCTGAAGTACAACCTGCAGGAAGACTTTACTTACGACAACCTTGACAGACTCTCCACCATACAGGGACAGGTCACAGGGCAATTCCCCGCTATGTTTGCCCAACAGCAGATGAACTATTCTCCGGGAGGAAACATAGCCCAGAAAACAGATGCGGGCACTTTTTCCTACGACCAGGGCAACAAGCTCAGTGAAATCAATCCTTATGTTACTGTGCCGGAAATAGAACAGGACGTAACGTATACGCCGTTCAACAAAGTAGAGAGCATTACGGAAGGCAGCAGCACAGCCAAATTTACCTACTGGGCAGATGGCAGCCGTGCTACTATGATGCTGTACGAAAATGGTGTGCTTCAGAAAACCAAGTATTATGCTACCGGTTTTGAAAGAGAAGAAGATGCCATAACCGGCAATGTACGCGACCTTTGCTATGTATCCGGTATCGGCGGCGAAATCGTTGCCATCCTGGAAAGGAACAACGGAACAGACAAAAAATACTTTGTACTGACCGACCACCTGGGCAGCATTACACATATAATAGACGAAAACGGCAGCCTTGTAGAAGAAAAAAGCTTTGATGCATGGGGCCGCGCGCGCGATCCGCAGACATGGACAACGCTCCCTCCAACCGGCGTAAGCAACGGATGGGACAGAGGATATACCGGCCACGAACTGATTCCGCAGTTCGGTATCATCAATATGAACGGCAGGCTGTACGATCCGCTGCTGGGACGCATCTTCAGCCCGGATGATTATGTACAGCAGCCGGATAACGCACAAAACTATAACAGGTACTCGTATTGCCTCAACAATCCGCTCAAATACAATGATCCGAACGGCGAATGGTTCGGACTCGACGATCTGTTTGTTGCAGGCGTAGGTTTTGTAGTGGGCTACCTGGAATATGGTATCAGTACACATTACTGGGGCTGGAAAGCACTGGCAAACGGCGGCGCGTCTATGGTATTTGCATGGCTTGGTTATAATACCTTCGGTCTTTCCACACTTGCAGGCGAAAGCATAACAGCCACTACCGGAGAATATGCAGCGACCTATGCTGTCAATTCGGCTATCAGCTTCCTCGACAACCAGGACAAATTCAAGGCGACTTATAACAATACCTGGAACGGCGTACTGCTCGGCGCTGGCTATAATGCACTGGCAGCGCTGGACGCAGGCTCCTCTGGCATGCAGAACAACTATGAAGACATATTCGGCTACAACAAATACGCCTGTTTCGATTTCAGCGGAGGCGGAGAACTGCACGCCGTTCAGAAAGGGCTCATATCCGCGGGTACCAGCTTTATTGACGGCTTCGGGGGTGCAGTGCTGGACGGCTATGATAACGCATCCAATAGTTTTAATCTGAAAAACATCTGGGGTGGCGCGATTCTTACCGGGCTGGAAGATGCGGGGAAAAGCGGCGGAGGCAGCGTACTAGGAGCATTGGCGCCTAAAAGCAGCAAAACGCCTCATCTCGATGTAGTGCACTCATTTGCTTCTACCTCCAGGTCCGTAGTGGAAACAGTGCTTAAAAGCGCAGGGCAGCAAGCTTTGGGCAACGCTGCAAAAAGCCTTTTCCAATCGGGAAATATCGTCAACTACTTCCTGCACAGTTACAACTTTACTACTGTAATGGACGTCCTGGCGCCGGGTATAAATGACGGCATCTGGGAAGAGAACAGGTAATATTTTAAGGACAGCCGGCACCCGGTATCCTGGAACCATTAAATCAAAACAAATGAAATACAGTTTTTTAATCCTTACACTGCTCCTGCTGCCATTGGCCATGAAGGCGCAGACCTGCAGGATCCTCATTAACTACGATGACAACGGTTATCGTATATCAAGGCTCAAAGACTGCAATGGCCCTAAACCTGCCGGACCTGGTAACAACGGCCACAATACAAGCGTCGCAACAATTGCAGACGGCAGTAACAATCAGCAGGACAACAACAATCCAGGGCACCTGGCCAATGGCGCTTTCCGGGTCTATCCCAACCCCACTGAAAATGTCATTTATATAAACCCTGATGCAACACTGCTCCAGTCAAAATGCACGGTAACAATTACAGATATTACCGGTAAGGTTATCATGAGCAGACCTGTCACGGAATCTGTTACCGCTATTGATCTCACGTTATATGCAAGCGGCACTTATTCGGTAATACTAAACAGCAGCTCGGGCATGGGCACTGTAAAAGTGATCCGTCGCTGATAAATCTCCAGGTTCCAATATGTAAAGAGCAGCTTCCGGCCAGGAAGCTGCTCTTTTGTTTATTCAAACAAATTAATATTTTATTAATAAATTAATATCTTTTAGCTCAAAACCTTCAAAATGTGGATAGCTGGTGACTAAAACCTAATACATGTGTACAGTATACCTATTATTTTTGTGCAGTAAAACCACAGCACCCCATGGCAAATACCCGTCTGCAGGACGACCTGATCCAAGAGTTCAGGGCGGAAAAAAGGCTCATTACGGAGCAGCTGCAACTATTTGACCCTTTATCCGATTCGCTGCGTAAGCCGGCCGCGCAACGGCTGCTCCATAAAGGGTTACTCATATTCCTTGAAATCATCAATTACCTGATATCGCTGGGATGTATTGCTGTTATCGTTTTCATGGACAAACTTTTTCCGTTTTATATGATTACCGATCTCCGTGCAAAAGGTATAAAAAGCGGTTACAGCATCTATGAGACGGAAGTCTTGTTTTTTACTGTAACCGGCATGATAGCGCTGATCGCGTTGCTGTTCTTTATGCTCGGTCGCAGTGCACGCCGGGTACGGTTAAAGAACTCCATCATCAACCTTGCCGGCAAACATATTAAAACGGTGGTAGGACAGCACCTCACCCGTAAAGCTGCAATAGACGCCATAGAACAAAGACATTTTATGGAACTGCCGGATATAGACGGAAAGGATATTTCTTCGGTAAATGCAGTTCCCAATCCGGGATTCTAAATGTGGGTATGCGATTAATGTGAAAAATGTGGCTATAAAAGAAATAGACAAAAATATAAGGGGCTGCCATGGCAGCCCCTTATATTTATCGAAAAACATCTGATGATTCACTATTGATTATTCACCATTGATTATTGCCCATTCACCATTCACTCCATCATCCTTTATACTCTCCCCATACACCACGTAATGTATCAGCAATTTCTCCCAGCGTACAGAGATTCTCAACAGCTTCAATTACAGCTGGCATCAGGTTTTCTGTACCATTTGCACAAGCTTTGATACGTTCAAGAGAGGCAGTGGCTTTGGCCGCATCACGTTTTGCACGGAGCGTTTTCAGCTTTTCAGACTGCACCTGGCGTATAGAATCATCTATTTTAAATACCGGCGTATCACTCGTTTCTTTAGAGGTGAATTTATTTACACCTACAATTATTTTTTCACCGTTTTCTATCTCTTTATTATATGCATAGGCCGACCGCGCAATTTCATCCTGCATAAAGCCCTGCTCAATAGCTTTTACCGCACCACCCATTACATCGATCTTATCGATCAGGCTTTTTGCGGCAGCTTCCACTTCGTTGGTCAGTGCTTCTACATAAAACGAACCCGCAAGCGGGTCTACTGTTTGTGTAATGCCACTTTCATGTGCTACTATCTGCTGTGTGCGCAAGGCAATAGTAGCGGCAGCTTCTGTAGGCAGCGACAAGGCTTCATCAAAGCCATTGGTGTGCAGCGACTGTGTGCCGCCCATTACTGCAGCCATCGCCTGTATGGCTACGCGCACAATGTTATTTTGCGGCTGCTGTGCGGTAAGCGTACTTCCCCCTGTCTGGGTATGAAAACGCAGCATTTGTGCTTTCGGATCAGTAGCGCCCAGCTCTTTGGTAATATGAGCCCACATGCGGCGTGCCGCGCGGAACTTCGCTACTTCTTCAAAAAGGTTATTATGCGCATTGAAGAAAAACGAAAGGCGTTGTGCAAATACGTTTATGTCCAGCCCTTTTGCAATGGCGGCCTGCAGGTATGCTTTACCATTGGCTAGTGTAAATGCCAGTTCCTGTACTGCTGTAGAACCTGCTTCACGGATATGATAGCCTGAAATGGAAATTGTATTCCATTTGGGTACTTCCTTGCTGCAGTACTCAAAAATATCTGTAATAATGCGCATCGAAGGCGCCGGTGGATAAATATAAGTACCGCGTGCTGCATACTCTTTCAGGATATCGTTCTGGATAGTACCGGAAATTTTACGGATATCCGCACCCTGCTTTTTAGCAAGCGCTATATAAAATGCCAGCAGGATAAAACCGGTGGCGTTTATGGTCATAGATGTGGAAATATCCTGCAGCCTGATTCCGTCAAACAGGCGCTCCATATCTTCCAGTGAATCTATCGCTACACCTACCTTTCCCACTTCTCCTTCAGACATGATATGATCAGAGTCATAACCGATCTGCGTAGGCAGGTCAAAGGCCACAGAAAGCCCCATCACTCCCTGGCTCAGCAGGTAATGATAGCGTTTGTTTGATTCTTCGGCAGTAGAAAACCCTGCATATTGGCGCATGGTCCACAAGCGGTCGCGGTACATGGCTGCATGCACACCACGTGTAAAAGGAAACTCACCCGGCTGCTCAGTCATCGCTACAGGCGTATCGTATACTTGCTTTATCTCAATACCGGAATCGGTAATAAATTTTTTATCGGACATTTCTTTGATTTAACTTTTTTGCAATGAATGGTAAATGTTCAAATTCGAGACTTCAAATTCCAGGTTCCAAATCCCATACTTCAAATCCCAAATTCGAATCCCAAATCAGCTGGCGGCAGCACCATACGCAAGTACCTTTTTGGCCTCTTCATTGATAGTCTGCAACGCAATATCTGTAGGCAGGTCGCCTTCTACCGTCATTACATAATCCACGATGCGCATATGCAGATCTTTGGCAGGTGCATCAGCCGGAAGCTGGCGCGCAATCTGGTTGATCATGTTCAGCTCCTGCTCTTTTACACTTTTCACCGTTTCCCATACCTGGCGCGATACATATATCTGCTGTGACAGGTTGTGCTCAAACTCTGTATTTACATTAAAAACGAGTAGTTGCTGCAGCGTAGAAACCGTCATCCCGGACTCATAAACACGCGGCACCAACTGGCGGGGATGAATGCGCTCGATAAATAACACCAGCCTTTCATAGGCCTGCAGCCGCAGCTTGATAGTTATATCTTGTGTATCCTGCAGCAGGGCCAGCTGTTTTTGCTGTGTCTGTGTGGTAAGGAATTTCTGGATGATCAGGTAACTCGCAGCAAGCACAATCAACGCGGGAAGGATATATTTTAAAATATCCAGCAATACAGTCACATTCATATGGATTATCTGATTTTCGGCGGCAAAATAACATGTTTTTGCTTTAAGCACAGAGAATCGGGGTATATTTTCCGGATCAGGCCGCTGCATTGTAGTTTGTTTTCTACAAAAGAGCCTTCCTGAACTGTTCTTATCCTGTAAATATTTCCTTCATTTACCAAAAACAGATATCCATACAATTCACACTCAATCAGGTACAACTATTAAGTTTTATTTAGCACAAAACTTCAGGACTATGGCAGCAATTTTTCATTGCAGTTATAAAACCAGAATTTTATGCTGACTCAAGATAATAACCAGGCAAGAGACAATGTTCCCTTTATGAATACACTCACCTCAGTTGTAAACAAGGTGGTAAAACAGGGATATGTAGACAATTTCAAGATCACGGACAGGGGGATGTTTTCTCTGTCAGCAGAGCGCTACTTCAGGCCGGAGCAGGTTAAGGTGATCAACTTTTACCGCTTTGAAGGTCAGTCCGACCCTTCGGACAATGCTATTCTCTACGTAATTGAAACATCAGACGGGCATAAAGGTACTTTGATAGATGCATACGGAGCTTATGCCGACCCGGGAATACACAAATTCATGAACCTGGTAGAAGATATGCAGAAGAAAATGAAAGGGCCGGAAGAAGCATAAAACGCATCCGGCATCATGTGAGGATTTATGCAGCTTTGGCTGCATATACAGGGGTTAACAGGCAATAGCTTTTATGCTGCTGCCTGTTTGTTTTATGACATCGGGAAATACAATTTAAATGTGGCACCGGCATCGGGGTGGCCGCTGGCAATAATATACCCCTTGTGATTGGCCATCACACGCTGGCATATAGCAAGGCCCGTTCCTTTTCCTTCGTAACCTGCCTGCTGGTTATGCAGGCGCTGAAACAGGAAGAACATCTTATCCATAAATTTATTCTCAAAGCCTATACCGTTATCAGATACACTTACGCGGTAAAACTTTTTATCCATGTGGGTTTTACGCATATCGCCCAGCTCTGCTTCATCGGCCATCTCACCGCTTATTACAATTTTTGAAGGTCCCTGCTCTTTTGAAAATTTAACTGCATTATCAATAAGCGCCTTGAACAATATGTGCAGCTGACCCGGGAATGCCTGTATATCTGCCAGTTCGCCGATCACAATCTCAGAAGATTTCTGCTTTATTTTCGGCGCCAGCTCTTCAACCACATCCTGCACTACTTTATTCAGTGAGACTTCGGTTTTGTCACCTTCTATTTTCACCAGGCTGGTAAGGTCTGCAAGATCTTCCACAAGCTCCTGCATACGTAATGCAGAGGCATTGATGCGCATCAGCGCATCCAGTGTTTCTTCATCACCTATTTTCTTCTGCCAGATGATCTTATTGGTAAATACCTGTATTTTCCTCAGTGGTTCTTTAAGATCATGCGAAGAGGCGAAAGCAATCTGCTCCAACTCGTTATGTGAACGCTTCAGATCTATAAGCCGCTCCTGCAGCTCATCCTGGTAACGGAAACGGCGGAACAGTTCCCTCATCATCAATACAAAAAGTATTAACGTGATGATGCCGAATACAAAGAACAGGTACTTGATTTTATCATAAGTGCTTTTCCGGTAGTCTGTCTGGTGCCTGGTATGGTTATTCAGCTTAGCCCGTTCATCTTCTTTCATCTTTTCCAGGTGCTTTTTGCATTCCCCGGTTGCATCCCTGCCTTCAAAAAAATACTTCGGAAGCTGACCGGATTTTGAGGTGTCCGCATATGCAATATCTGCTTTCATGCTGGACAAACGGTTTACAATGCAGGTTCTTATCCATATCAGGTTACGACGGGAGTCTTCGTTGTCAGTGATGTAATACTTTAATGTATCTGTAAACGAATTGATCGTATCGGTTCGGGTATTCAGCAGCCGCAGGTACATAGTGTCTTTTGTAAGCAGGTAGCCGCGCTCGTACCGGTCTATATCCTTCAATAGGCCTTCCAGATTATCAAAACGGGATATAACATCATAGGAACGCTCCACGTCCGACGATGATTCATTCAGCTGATTGAAGCTTTTAATTGCGTAATAGCACAACATTACCATCGCCAGGAACGACACTGCAAAAGGAATGATGATATAGCCTGATTTACGTTTCATGATCCGCGTCAAACCTACGTTATTTTTTGCTGTTCCATTACAGCATACCCGCTTATTGCATGCTGCAAAAAACGAATAGCTACAGCCCGTTGTAGAAAGTTTTCCTCACATTATGTATACGGCAACATCCGCGATTACAGATACATTCAGAAGATGGCAAAAGCAACATCTGAAAGACAATGGTTTACGCTTTATTACATAATCATTTTTTAAATAAAAAAATCTGGCTTTATGCTTGCCTTATAGTAAGCGAAACCGTATACGCCGTACACACCTAAAACTTACTTGTTTTATGATTACGCAACAACAGGCACAGAAACAACACATCAAAATTTTGCCGCAACAGATCCAGTTGCTGAACCTGTATTTTCTGAATGCACAGGAGTTGGAACAACGGATCAAAAATGAACTGGAAGAAAATCCTATCCTGGAAATGAATGAAGCGACAGATACTGACGACCAGGAGGAAAAAACAGAAAAAGAGCCTGTACAGGATTTCCAGGACTGGGAGGAGTACGGATATGATGACGTTCCGGATTACAAACAGGAATACCAGAACTATCTCGACAGCGATAATGCACCGGCAAGACCACTTGCAGGCACAACGCATTTTAAAGAAGAAGCCAAACAGCAATTGCGTCTGCTGGATATAACCGAAGAAGAATATGCGGTAGCAGCCTACCTTGTAGAGATGCTCAACAACGAAGGCATACTGGATAAACCGCTGGAAGATATTGCAGATGACCTTTCTTTCCAGATGCAGAACCTTGTAGATGTCTCGTACCTGGAGCACGGACTGAGCATTATCCAGAAACTGGACCCCATAGGTATAGGTGCCAGAAGCGTGCAGGAATGCCTGCTCATACAGCTGAAACAAATGAACCCCAAAAGGCCGGACGTACGCTGCGCTATGAAGCTGGTAAAGTTTCATTATAACGATCTCATGCATCGCCAGTTTGAAAAAATAACCCATGCTCTTGGTGTGGATGATGAAGAACTGCGTATTGTGCTCAACTTTATCGGCACACTCAAATTTCATCCTGTATGCGAGTCTGCATCTACATTTGAACCTAAGAATACAATCATCCCGGATTTCATCATTACCAATAACAACGACCAGATAGAAATAAGCCTGTGCAGCTCCCGCTCCAATGCAGTGTATGTAAACCAGTCGCTGTATGACCAGCTGGCCCAGCAATGCAGCCGCCGCGACCGTACAGCCAGCCAGTATATCAGAAGTAAACTTCAGTCGGCACAATGGTTTGTCAATGCAGTAAAGCAGCGTGAAGACACGATGATGCGCATCATGCAATGCATCGTAAACCATCAGCACGAATATTTTGTGGAAGGCGATATACGCCTCCTGAAACCAATGGTGCTCCGCAACGTATCAGATCAGTCGGGACTTGACATCTCTACCATCTCCCGTATTACCAGCAATAAATACGCAGAAACGCATTTTGGGCTTGTATATCTCAAAGACCTCTTCAGCGAAGGTATTGCCGATAAGAACGGCGAAGTGATCAGTAATAAAGTGATCCAGTCGGTAATAGAAGAAGCCATCACCGCAGAAGATAAACGCCATCCTTATACCGACCAGCAGCTGGTGCATATACTGTCAGCTAAAGGATACAATATAGCGCGCCGTACGGTGGCCAAATACCGTGAGCAACTGCGCATACCCATTGCGCAAATACGCGCTGTGAGAGCCTGAAACTGAAGTAAAACATTGTAACTTACATATTGAAACACAACCACACAATCCAAAAATCAAGAAATGAAAAAGAAGATCCTGGTGATTGATGATGATAATGATATGTGCCTCCTGTTAAACCGATTTCTTACAAGGCACGGATACGAAGTTACAGGCTTAAACAGTGGTCACGCGGCAAGGGACTGGATGCAGAAAAACCAACCGGATCTTGTGCTTTGTGATTTTCGCCTGGATGATATGACCGGAGCCGAGCTACTGGTAAAAATCAAGGAAATGCACCCTGCTGCACCGGTTATCATCATTACCGGCTACAGCGATGTAAAAGATGCCGTGGAAGTAATGAAAATGGGCGCATATGATTATGTAACAAAGCCATTATTTCCCGACGAAATACTGCTTACTATCCGTAAAGCCCTGGATACTCCGGAAGGTAAATCTATACAGCAACCGGCGCCACTCAAAACACACATTCCGGATAATACACCACATAAAAACGGCACAGCATCGCGCCTGCCTGTAACAAACGGCAAGGAACAATACATATTCGGCAATAGCCCTCAGTTTGCGCAGATCGCCAAACAGATAGACCTTGTAGCGCCTACCAACTACAGTGTTATCATTTACGGGGAAAGCGGCAGCGGTAAGGAAGTTATCGCGAAGCTGATACATGAAAAAAGCAAACGGAATGGTAAACCGTTCATTGCCATAGACTGCGGTGCTCTTTCCAAAGACCTCGCCGGCAGTGAACTTTTCGGTCATGAAAAAGGAGCCTTCACCGGTGCGCTCAACCAGAAGATAGGCAGCTTTGAAGTAGCCAACGAGGGGACCATATTCCTGGACGAAATAGCCAACCTTTCCTACGACATACAGGTATCGCTCCTGCGTGTAGTGCAGGAACGGAAAATGCGGCGTGTAGGCGGCAATAAAGATATAGAGCTGGATGTACGCATACTCGTTGCCAGTAATGAAAAACTGTGGGACTCCGCACGCAGCGGCAAATTCCGTGAAGACCTGTTTCACAGGTTCAATGAGTTTAACATAGACGTTCCCCCGCTTCGTGAACGCCGGAGTGATATAATGTTGTTTGCACATCATTTTCTCAATATTACCAACGCAGAACTGGGGAAAAACGTACAGGGCTATACCCCCGAGGTAGAAGAAATATTCATGAACTATGTATGGTATGGAAATCTCCGCGAACTGAAAAATGTGGTAAAACGCGCTACCCTCCTTACAGACGGCGATCTTATAGAGGTCAAATCATTGCCGTTTGAGATCAGCAATTTTCACAAACTGCAGTTTGACACACCATCAGGGAGCAGCCTTATGCCTGAATCAGTACAGAGAACGCAGCCGGCAGCAACCGAGCCGCTATCTTACGAGCATAAGCTCAAATCTGCGAACATTGACGCTGAATACGAAGTGATCCTCGACGCTCTGAAGCAAGCTAACTTCAATAAAAGCAAAGCTGCCAAACTCCTGAATATTGACCGCAAAACCTTATACAATAAAATGAAGCAATACAAAGAATTTAACAATCAGTAATTAAGCCCGGAGCAATGTATACAAGGAACGCACGCCGGAAAAACACTATTGAAATGCCTACGGATTGTACCAATTTTTCACTCCTGCAGTTTGCAGAAATGGTGAACGCTGTTATATGGCTGTACGATGTACAACGCAGCGAACCTGTTTTTGCCAGTACACAGCTGCAGCAGCAACTGGGACATAGCAGTCATACACCGCTGCAGGACATTATAGCTCCCGAATATTGGCCATCTGTAGAAAAGCAACTGCGCTCATATACCGGCATCAGACAGCACACAGACACGTTCGCGCTCAGGTGTAATCTGGTGCATTCGGATGGCAGCACGATACCATATACACTGAAAACTGCGGTTTATGAAGAAAACACAGATAAAACCACCCTGATCATAACGGCAGAGCGGATACACAACAAAGAAGCAGAACAGGAACTGCTGAAAAGAACGAGGATAATCGAAGAAACAGAACAGATCCTGCATTTCGGCTCTTACGAATGGCAGCTGGACACAGATACCTGGTCCTGGTCGGACGGGCTTTATGCAGTGCTCGGTTACAGCAAAAATGATGTTCAGCCCCAGGCCTCTTACGAATTTCTTATTTCGCATATTGTAACAGCAGACAGGCTCACTTTTGAGAAAGCAATGCACAATGCCCTGCATGACAAATGCGACACCGATGTTGGTTACAGAATAGCTACAGCATCAGGAGAAGTGCGTTATGTAATCAGTTCTTTCCGCATCATCACATCATCGGCAACAGGAAAACCGGTGAAAGTAATCGGAACAACACGCGATATAACCCCCATAAAACTGGCAGAGGAAAAACAGGCGCTGTACGTGCATGAACTGAACCGCTCCAACAAAGACCTTGAAGAGTTTGCCTACGTAGCGAGCCACGACCTGCAGGAGCCGCTGCGCAAAATAAGCACTTTTGTAGACCGCCTCACCAGTAAGTATGGCAACATGCTCAATGATGAAGGCCGCATGTATTTTGAAAGGATCATTGCATCCACCAATAATATGCGGGCACTCATAGACAATCTGCTGGAATTTTCAAGAGTAATACAGCCTGGCCACCACTTCTCGAAAACAAACCTTGGTGAAATTATAAGCGAAGTAGTACGCGACCAGGAGTTGATCATAGAAGAAACAGGCACAATAATACATTGGGGCGATATGCCCGTCGTTAATGGCGTACCGGCACAGCTGAAACAGTTATTCAATAACCTTTTCAGCAATGCCATTAAGTTCCGCAGTACAGAACGTCCCTGCATTATTGAAATATCATCCCGCAAAGCCCCGGAAACAGTTATTGCACGTACCGGACTTACGGCAGGTAAAGAATATTATCAGCTTACGGTAAACGACAACGGAATAGGATTTGAAAAAGAATATGCAGAGCGGATATTCAAGATATTCCAGCGGCTGCATGGCAAAGCAGAATACCCGGGCACCGGTATAGGACTGGCTATCTGTAAAAAAATTGCAGACCATCACAACGGTGCCATTTTTGCAGACAGTGTTCCCGGCCAGGGTGCCAGTTTCTCAATACTGCTGCCGGCCTGATAAAACACATCATAAAAATGAATGCATCCAAAGTAAAAATATTGGTCGTGGATGATGATGAAGACGATTTTATCATCACCCGTGAAATGATCAGCGATATACCCGGCACAGAATGGCAGATAGACTGGTGCTTCCGCTACGGCGAAGCACTCGATTTTATGATACAGAAAAAATATGATCTGTACTTCGTCGATTACCGGCTGGGAGCAAAATCCGGTGTAGACTTGCTGAAAGAAGCACACAAGAACAATTGCACCGAACCGATCATTCTTCTTACCGGTAAAGGAAACTACAAAGTAGATATTGAAGCGATGCAACTGGGCGCAGTTGACTATCTTATAAAAACAGAACTCAGCGAAGAAAAACTGGAACGGAGCATACGTTATGCTTTGGAACGTACCGCTTCGATCAAAGCCCTGCGTGCCAATGAACGTAAATACAGAAGCATATTTGAGCGTTCAAAAGATATGGTTTTTGTAACCGATGAAAATTTTGATTTCAAAGACATAAATGAAGCTGCGGTTATATTACTGGGTTACACACGCGAAGAACTGCTGGGTATGAACCTGTGCGATCTTATAGAACAGGCGCAGCACAAAAAATTCCTGCAGCAAAGTCTCCAGAACCGTAAAGAGCTGGACGACTGGGACGTGATACTCACCACAAAATCCGGCGAACATAAAAACTGTATTATCAGTGCCGTCCTCGACGATGATTATTATGATTTCCCTTGCGTGCAAGGCATTATACACGATATTACCAACCTCAGAAAAGCAGAAAAGGCAACGCTGCAGGCAGAAAAACTCGCTGCAACGGGCCGCCTCGTACGCACACTCGCGCATGAGGTGCGCAATCCGCTCAACAACATTACACTTTCTGTAGAACAGATGCAGCAGGAGCCGGTAAGCCCCAATGTAGAATTGTATCTTAACATTATCCAACGCAACAGTCAGCGTATCAGCGATCTCATCAGCGAGTTGCTTAATAACTCCAGGCCTACAGACATTTCACTCGAAAAGCAAAACCTGCAGCAGATACTCGATGAAGTAATAGCCACAGCTATAGATCGCCTCACGTTAAAACGCATAGGGTTACGCATCAGCTACCCCGATGAGCCTATCAGCATTATGGCAGATAAAGAGAAGCTGGAAATTGCATTGCTGAACATTGTAATCAACGCGATTGAGGCAATGGAAGAACAGAAAGGCAAGCTCGACATATGGGTAAAGGCCGGAGAACAGGAAATAGTGTTGCGTATTTCGGACAATGGTTGCGGCATCAGTGAGGAAAATATAAGCCGTCTTTTTGAACCATATTTTACACAAAAAAGAAATGGTATGGGACTCGGACTTGTTTTTACCCTGAATATGATACAGGCACATAAGGCCAATGTGGAAGTACAATCAGCTCCGGATGCAGGTACCAGCTTTATTATTACGTTCCCAACACCCTCAGCGCTACTTGCAGCAGCAGCCCAAGCATCCTTAACAGACTAGGTGGCACGATGTTTATTTGATAATAGCGTATTCAAAATCATTAATCATGAGAAGCTTATTATATATCATCGCCGTTATTCTTATTATAGGCTGGCTATTGGGCGTATTTGTTTACAGCGCCACCGGATTGATACATTTACTGCTTGTATTTGCCATCATTTCCTTACTTATAGGATTTATCCGTCGCGGTACCATAGACTGATTTCAAATCTGCAGAAGAGTCAAAAACACAACAGCAACGTCTGTAGTACCGCTTTTGAATAGTAAAAAACGGGGCAACAATGTTGCCCCGTTTATATTTCACCTACTGATACTTTACATTTATCACGTTATTCATAAACATAACAGGTATTCTGTTCCTTGCAAAGACGGGTTTCCCGTTTATCATTGCAGGCTTCCATCTCGGCATTGCATTTATCAATCTTATCGCTTCCTTGTCGCACTCATCATTAAGACTTTTCACAATTACGGGGTTCACAGCTTTCCCTTCATCTGTAATTGTGAACTCTATCACAACTGTCCCATTCCATTTCTTATTTCTAGGCGGAGGCGGCATGTCCATTTCGTCAAATAAATACTGTTTCATCTGCACGTCCCCACCAGGAAAAACGGGAGGCTCTAACTTCCCGGAAGATTTTATCTCCGATCCATCCTGTGCATAATTACTTTCAGAAAGGAAATGGCCATTATTGTATGTTTCTTTAGACTTTATTTTCCCGGATGGATAATATTCGACCTGCGTTCCGTTAAACTTATCGTTCGAATAATAATATTCACCTGAAGGAATCTCGGTCCCGTCAAAGTAACGTTTCCAATCACCTTCTTTACGATCTCTCTGGTAAGTGCCCTCAGCTATTTTTTTACCTTTTTTATCATAATGGATACAATAACCGTGATACAAGAATGAATCAGCGGAAAGTACGAACCCTTTAAAACGGGGCTTATTATTACTGTAATATTCATCTACCTTCAGTCTTCCGTCAGGCAATTTTTCGCATATTCTTAAATAATCGCAGGAAGTCCAGTCCGGCACCCTATTACCGGAATTATCATAATAAATTGTATCTGCCTGGGCTAAAAGCTTGAGAGATAAAACAAACGACAGGATAAATAGAAAAAAATATCTAAACATTTCTGAAAAAATATAGCGCAAAATAAAAAATGCCGGAAATATATACCGGCATTTTTCACATTATATAAAGCTGGTATTTACCTGCTGTAATTAGGCGCTTCCTTCGTGATCACTACATCGTGCGGATGGCTTTCGGCCATTGACGCAGCAGTAATGCGTATAAACTGTGCTTCTTCCTGCAACGTTTTAATGTCTTTTGCACCGCAGTAACCCATACCGGCCCGCAGCCCGCCGATGAACTGCTGTACTACTTCGTTCAGGTTGCCTTTGTAAGGAACACGGCCTACAATACCTTCCGGTACCAGTTTCTTAATATCGGCTTCCACATCCTGGAAATAACGGTCGCTGGAACCTTCTTTCATGGCCTCTACAGAACCCATACCGCGGTATGATTTAAATTTACGGCCTTCGTAGATGATTGTTTCACCCGGGCTTTCTTCCGTACCTGCAAAAACAGATCCCGCCATTACGCTGGATGCACCGGCAGCCATAGCTTTTACCATGTCTCCGGTATAACGGATACCACCATCTGCAATTACAGGGATGCCTGTTTTCTTCAACGCTTCCACAGCTTCCATAATAGCAGTAAGCTGGGGAGCACCGGCACCAGTCACCACACGGGTCGTACAGATAGACCCCGGCCCTACACCTACTTTCACAGCATCTGCACCGGCAGCAGCCAACGCTTTGGCACCGGCAGCAGTTGCTACGTTACCTGCTATTACAGGCAATCCTTTGAATGTTTTTTTCACCAGCTTTATCATGTCCAGCACACCTTTGGAATGACCATGTGCACTATCCAGTGTGATCACGTCCACTCCGGCTGCTTTCAATGCATCGACACGTTCCAGCGTATCTGCAGTGATACCTACTGCAGCGCCGGCCAGAAGACGGCCCAGGCTGTCTTTTGCAGAATTAGGATGACTCTTCAGCTGTATGATATCACGGAACGTAATCAGTCCTATCAGCTTACCGCTTTTATCAACAATCGGGAGCTTTTCAATTTTATATTGTTCCAGTATCTTCTCAGCCTTCTGCATATTGGTGCCGGCAGGAGCAGTTACCAGGTTCTCTTTGGTCATAATATCGCTTACCTTTTTCTTCATGTTTTTTTCAAACCGAAGATCACGGTTGGTAAGGATGCCTACCAGTTTATTATTATCATCTATAATGGGAATACCGCCGATCTTGTTATCACGCATCAGGCGGGTAGCTTCTCCTACGCTTGCCAGCGGCGACAATGTGATCGGGTCTACGATCATGCCGCTTTCAGAACGTTTTACCTTGCGTACCTGCTCTGCCTGGCGTTCAATGCTCATATTCTTGTGCAGCATTCCTATGCCGCCCTCGCGTGCCAGTGCAATAGCAAGACGTGCCTCAGTAACCGTGTCCATGGCCGAGGAGATCATGGGCATGTTCAGTTGAATGTCTTTTGTCAGTTGGGTTGTAATGCTTACATCTCTTGGAAGGACTTCAGAGTAAGCCGGCACAAGGAGTACATCATCAAATGTAAGGCCTTCGCCGTAGAACTTAGATTTTGCAGCCATGTGCAAAGGTATATCGGTATTTTTAAAAATCGAAAATCAATTTTCAAAATACGTACATAGAGGGGGTTGTGATAAATAGTCAATAGTGAATAGTAAAACAAGTATCAAGATGTAAGTATCAAGTATCAGGATGCATAGTTTCAAAATACATGTATCCAAACTCCAAAAATCAAATCCTCAATATCCAAATTCCAGTATCGGGCTCATATCTCAAATCCGATATCTCACATCTAAAATCTCATATCTCACATTTCCGCATTACTTTGCAACAAATTCCATTACATTGAACTTCAGGCCGGACATAGCCTTTCAGCCAGCGGAAATACAGCGTCTGCACCAGGCACAATCATTACAGGATCTGCTGGTATACCTGCAGCAAAATGCCCCGTTTTACCAACGGCTGTTTGCAACGCAAAATACGGATATCACTGTTGTAAAAACTGTTGAAGATCTTGCCATGCTGCCTACTACCAGCAAGGAAGATATGCAGCTGTATAATATGGACTTCCTCTGTGTGCCCACTTCTTCGGTTAAGGAATATACAGCCACGTCCGGAACTATGGGCAGGCCGGTCACCATTGCCCTTACAGAAAACGACCTGCAGCGCCTCGCTTATAACGAGCACCAATCGTTTCTTTGTGCAGACGGCCAGCCGGAAGATATTTACCAGCTGATGCTCACACTCGACCGGCAATTTATGGCGGGAATGGCCTATTACAGCGGCATTCGCAGGATGGGCGCAGCACTGGTACGCACGGGCCCGGGATTGCCGGCTATGCAGTGGGATACGATGGCACGGGTAGCAACTACCAGTATCGTTGCCGTACCTTCCTTCATATTAAAACTGATAGATTATGCTCATGAAACCGGCATAAGCCTTACATCTTCTACTGCAAAAAAGGCAATATGCATCGGGGAAAGCCTGCGCAATGCAGATTTTGAATTAAACGCCCTCGGCAGAAAAATACAGGAACAATGGCCGATAAAGCTGTTCAGCACTTATGCATCTACAGAAATGCAGACAGCTTTTACAGAATGTACCGCTGCTCACGGCGGCCACGAACAGCCCGACCTGATCATTCTCGAAATCATTGATGATGAAGGCCGGCAGCTGGGCCCGGGTGAATACGGAGAAGTAGCTATCACTACTCTTGGCGCAGAGGGCATGCCCTTGCTGCGTTACCGCACGGGCGATATCTGTGCTTACTATGACGCTCCCTGCAGCTGTGGCAGGCATTCCCGCAGGTTATCACCTGTGCTGGGCCGCAAACAGCAGATGATTAAATATAAAGGGACAACCCTGTACCCCCCTGCTGTTTTTGATATACTGAATAACATTCCGTTTATCCGGGAATATGTGGTGGAAGCATTTACCAATGATCTTGATACAGATGAGCTGAAACTGCACCTTCATACCCCATTGCCAATTGACGACTGTGAAGCCCGTCTCCGCCCGATACTGCAGGCAAAGCTGCGCGTCGTTCCGGCACTCCATTTTCATTCAGGAGCAGAAATACAGCAGATGCAGTTCCCTCCCGCCAGCAGGAAGCAGGTAAAATTTATAGACAACAGGATCAGCCAGAAATAACAAAGGCACCCTTTTCAGGTGCCTCATAAATAAGATAAAGGGTGGCATTATGCCACCCTTTATTATCAGAATTTAAACCCTAGCGTAAGCGCTACGTTGTTATTGTTGTTTTTAATCGTTGCCGTCGGCACTACCACACTTTGATAAGCCGGTAAATCACCTGGGAATACATACGGCTGCTCCTGGTTTTTATACGTACTGTGTACGTAGGCCAGATCAATGAATGTATGAGTGAACCTGAAACCAAGGCCGGCAGAGAAATCAAGACGGTCAGCACCGGAGAAGCTATTTTTATAAGGGCTTCCGTAGTAACCGAAACCACCGCGCAGGCTAAGCTGGTCAAGACGTATTTCAACACCGGCACGGAAGTTCGAAGCACCTTTATAGGTATCTTTTATCAGTTGATTCACCGCGCTCTGGTAATCTTTGAAATCATTTCCGAAGTCATCGGTTCCGGAGAAACTGTAGCGCATGCTGTGATAGTTCACATATTCGTAATCAGCTGTAATAAATCCTATCTTACCCAGCATGCCTGTAGCGCTCAGCACGGCTTTCCATGGGGTAAACAGCGTGTAGTTAAACCGGCTCTGGGTAGCATCATACCAATAATCGCCATTAGGATTAGCGCCATTTGTATTAACCAGTAAAGACTGGTCATATACATCAGACATCGCATAGACGGTGGGTGTATGAAATGCGCCACCGAAGCGGAAATAGTCATTTACCTTATAAATAAAGCCCAGTTTAAGATTACCACCGAAGCCCGATGTTGTTAAAGTCTCATTTATACGGAAACTATTAAAATTTGGCGATGTTGAAGGATCAAGCGCTGCTTCTGTATAGGAAGCATCTCTCTGGTAATGCAGTGTAGGAAGCCCCACAGTAGCACCCAACATCAGTTTTTCTTTGTAGTTTCCACCAAATGACAGCACTATTTCGCTGATTCCTCCGCGCTCTTTCACGGTGCGTTGCTGGTTAATGCCCGCTTTCCATGGTACGTTTGTATAAAAATTTCCTGAAGAATCCTGGTTCAAAAGATAGCTCTGGTAGCCCATATAAGCGAGTGTACCCGGAGTACCCGGCCCTGCGGCATCACCGGGATGCTGATTGGCATCTATAGCAAATAGTTCAGAAGCGCTGCTGCTGCCGTCTCCGCTGTTTTTCCCGCTGTAAGTATAGTTGTGCGTAAAGTCCGCAACGCGATTAATACCTATACCAAAGGAAAATGTTTTCCAGTTGCTTTTATCATACCGGCGTCCCCGCTGTGCAGTGGTAAATACTGCGCCGAAATTGCTGATATTAAAGCGGGAGCCATTATCGTTCATTGTATTTCCCTGGTAAGTGCCATCCGCACCGTTCACTTTCAACGAAGGGGTGATCATCATTTCCGAGCTGCGGTAAATACCGATGCCCGCCGGGTTCACACTTAACGAGCTGAAATCTCCGCCTACAGAGCCAAGTGCATTACCAAACCCCATAGAACGGGCTGTTCCCTGTACAGACTGATAGGAATAACGCAAGGCATCAATTTCATCCTGCGCCCATGCTACATAAGAACAACCTGTAAGTATCCAACATGCTGCTGCAATAATTGCAATACGACGGTTATAGTTCATACAGATATATTTCTTTTTAGACTGTTTTAACAGTGGTATTGTTTAAATAACTGGTAAAATTCTATACCTCAAAAATTATACCCTGTTCCTTTTTATAACATCACCACGCAAAATTGGCGTGGTGATGATTACAATATTTTTATTTCTGACTGATTAAAATTAGCGTCTGCCACCGCCGGAATGGCCACCACCGCCACTCATACGACCACCGCCGCCACCGGAACCGCCACCGCCAAAATGACCACCGCCACCGCCAAATCCACCACGCGGTGCTGACTCCATGCGCTGCTGTTGCTGCGGTGCTGACTGGAATGTTCTTTGCGGCTGCTGGTTCTGACGCTGCTCAAAACGCGGCTGGGACTGTCCGCCGCCAAATGGTTGCTCAAGCTCTCCCGGTGCCTGCTGACGTACCTGGCCTTCATTGCTGCCATTGTTATAGAAACGACCGCCCTGTGGACGAACATTGCCACTCTGACCGTTAAAGGTGTTGTTGCGGGTTTGGCCTTCCTGCGAAGTATTATTAAATGAACGTGGTGTATTATTGAGTGAACGCGGTGTTCCTGTGCTGCCGAAACCACCGATGCGCTGACCACCGTTCTGCTGCTGGCCTATTTCTCTTACATTGGCCACACGATGACCACTGTTGTTACCATAGAAACCGCTGCTGCGCACACTGTTCACGTGCGAGTTGAGTGAATAACGCGGGCCGTAAGCTACGTTGCGGTAACCACCACCATAGTAATGACCGTAACCGTTGTAGATACCTGCATAATAGCCATTCCAGAAGCCGCCGTAGTAACCACCACAACCCCAGTAGCCACCACCCCATCCGCCACCGTAGTACGGATAAGACCAATAGCTGCCGAATCCGGGATAGCCATACCATGCATGCCAGCCCCAGTAAGAAGACCAGTACGGGCCGCCAAAACCGATGCTGATGCCCGGGCCGCCCCAGGTGCTCCAGCCCCAGTAAGGATCTACCCAGTAAGGATCGTACCACCCTGGATTATAAAAACTGCTGTAATAACCCATATTGTAAAATGGGTCGTTGAAACGGCGCACATTGGTTGCATACGAATAATCGTCGCTGTAATCTACGTAGTCATCAGCCTGGTAGCTGCGCCCGTAGTTGGTATAATCGCCGTTGTTATCTGAATAATTTTGGTCACCGGAAGAATTATAATCTTCTGTCTGATAGCGTTGAGCGTTGTTGTCTGATGGGCGGTTGTTCTGATTCCGGGCATCATTGGCAGCGTCCTTTTTCGCATCTGATCCATTGTAATAAATATCATCCTGGTAGCCCTGGTTTTGAGCGTAGGATGAAATTTGCCCCAACCCTATCATCAGAATGCCGGTAAACAGGAAGCGTTTCATTGTTGGTTGATTTTTACGTAAAAATTGCTTAGTGAAATTAGTACTTTTGCGGCACTCCACCAATATTAACAGACAACGAAAAATATGCCAGGTTTATTATGAGCAATACTTTAACATCCCGTTCACAGGATTATTCACAGTGGTACAACGATCTGATACTGAAAGGTGGTCTCGCCGATTACTCGGCCGTAAGAGGCTGCATGGTTATAAAACCGTATGGTTACGCACTTTGGGAAAATATGCGCGATGTACTGGACCGTTTTTTTAAAGAAACAGGACACCAGAATGCCTATTTTCCGCTGTTCGTGCCCAAAAGCCTTTTTGAGGCAGAAGAGAAAAATGCAGAGGGCTTTGCCAAAGAATGTGCGGTAGTAACCCACTATCGCCTGAAAACTGATCCCAACAACAAGGGGAAACTCATCGTAGACCCTGCAGCCAAACTGGAGGAAGAACTTGTGGTGCGCCCTACTTCTGAAGCGATCATCTGGAATACATATAAAAACTGGATACAATCTTACCGTGACCTCCCGATACTGGTAAACCAGTGGGCAAATGTCGTTCGCTGGGAGATGCGTACCCGCCTGTTCCTGCGTACGGCAGAATTCCTGTGGCAGGAAGGCCATACTGCACATGCTACCAAAGAAGAAGCCATCGAGGAAACAAAACAGATGCTGGATGTATATGCCAAATTTGCAGAAGAGTATATGGCTTTACCGGTGATTCGTGGTGTAAAATCTGCCAATGAGCGTTTTGCAGGTGCTGAAGATACCTATTGCATTGAAGCATTGATGCAGGATGGCAAAGCACTGCAGGCTGGCACTTCACATTTCCTGGGTCAGAACTTCGCCAAAGCATTTGATGTAAAGTTCAGCGACAGGGAAAACAAGCTGGATTATGTATGGGCTACTTCATGGGGCGTTTCTACCCGCCTGATCGGGGCGCTGGTAATGGCGCACAGTGATGATGAGGGTTTAGTAATGCCGCCACGTATTGCACCGCTACAGGTAGTGATCGTGCCTATTTACAATAAAGACACTGAAGCACGCGCTAAAATTGATGCAAAGGCTGCAGAAATCATGAAAGAACTGCGCGCCAAAGGTATCAGCGTGAAGTTTGACAATGACGATAATAACCGTCCGGGCTGGAAGTTTGCGGAATATGAGCTGCGCGGTGTTCCTGTGCGCATAGCGCTGGGTGCCCGCGACCTGGAAAACAACCAGGTGGAAGTAGCACGCCGGGATACGAAGGAAAAAGCAACACAACCACTCGACGGACTGGCCACCTATGTAGCACAGCTGCTGGAAGATATACATAACAATATGTTCCAGCGCGCACTTGCATTCCGTGAGGCACACACCACCAAAGCAGATACATGGGATGAATTTGTGAAAATACTGGACGAGAAAACCGGTTTTGTATTTGCACACTGGGACGGCACGCCTGAAACTGAAGATAAAATCAAAGAACTTACCAAAGCGACGATACGCTGCATACCGCTGAACAACGAACAGGAAGCTGGTAAATGTATCCTTACCGGCAACCCTTCCACACAGCGTGTACTATTTGCAAGAGCTTATTAATTTTACAGACACTTATTGATAAAACCGGCAATTATCAGCAATAGCCAGACACAGCTTAACGATGCCTTTCGGTTTCAGCGGAACCTGTTTAAGTTCATTGGCATTCTTACGATACTGATACTGGTATTGTACGCAGTGGTGATCATATTTCTTATTACAACTACCGCTATGAAGATGTAATAGTGTCGCAAAGAATAAAGTCCTGCAGATTGCAGGACTTTATTCTTTTTATAGATTCCACCAGCCCCTTTCCGGCCAGTTTTTATTTAATTCAACCGGCTCCCCGATCATAGGTGTGATCACTTTTATGCCAAGCTCATCTGCCGCTTTGAGTACGCGTTCTATGGATTCATTCCACGGATGCATGGCCAATACAAATTTGCCCCAGTGAACAGGCAATAATACTTTTGCACCAAGATCTGCTGCGGCCCGCGCCGTTTCTTCCGGCATCATGTGAATGTAGGGCCAGTTTTTGTTGTACTGTCCGCACTCAAGTATAGCCAGGTCAAATGGCCCGAACCTTTCTCCTATTTCTTTAAAATGACTGTCATAGCCCGAATCTCCGCCCAGGTAAATGTTATACTCCGGTGTTTTCAGAATGAACGACGACCATAAGGTCTGCGCCCGCTTTACGCCTCGCCCCGAAAAATGTCTTGAAGGTGCTGCTGTAAACTGCATTCCCGGAAGCACCTCCGAACTTTCCCACCAGTCAAACTCTGTAATACGTGCAGCGTCTATGCCCCAGTGCTCCAGGTGACTGCCTACGCCCAGCGATGTGCAGAAATGTTTCACTTTAGACTTCAACTGCAATATGGTCTGGTAATCGAGATGATCGTAGTGATCGTGTGTGAGTACCAGCACATCCAGTTCCGGCATATCATCTGCACTATACACATTGCTGCCTTCAAAGGCAGACACCATAAACGGCACCGGAGAAGCATTACCGCTGAAAACCGGGTCTACCAATATGTTCCGGCCATTGACACGCAGAAAATAAGAGGAGTGACCGAACCAGACGATCACCGGCGCATCTCCGGAAAGACTCCTAAGATCGGTTTTTACATGCGGCATAGGTTTGGGCGGCTTTGTATTATCCGGCCTGTTCAGCATCTCGCAGATCATTTTCATGTAAGAAGCGTCTGCCGCCGCTACCGGTGTTTCGGACAGGTTCTGAAAACTGCTGTCTTTATAATTAGGCGATTTTTTTACCTTTTCCAGCCTTTCCCCTGAAGGGTTCTTACCAAATACTGCCGGCTTCATATCATCATTTTAAGCTGTAAATGTAAGGAGATATAAAATTTACCACCGGTACCCGCTACAATTTATACAATGCCTTCCTGATCGTGGTCCGCATCTGCTGCAACAGGCACAAAGCGCTTAAAACGGCCACCAGCCATACCGGCCAGCCCGGCACAAACGCGATGTTAAGCTCCATCTTCTTAACTGCAAAAGAAAGTCCCACCTGTATCAGTGCTGCGACTGTCACAGCAGCGCCAATAGCGGCAAACAGCACGGGCACAAACCTGCGGAACACAAAACCGGCAAGCATCTGCGGACTATAACCCAATTGCAGCAATAACTGTATAGCATCTTTTGCCCTGGCAAGTGTGAGCTCTATAAAAAGTACAAACACCAGTGCACTGATGGCGGTAAGCAGCAACGCAAGTACCCCTGTGGCAATGCTCACTACTTCTACCACCGAACGTATCCTGTTCCAGCGCATCTGTTCTGCATTGGTCGTATAGTCATGCTCCTCGAGATACTGCTCAAATTTTTTATCGGAAGGATCGCTTGTTTTCAGGATAAGTCTTGAAGATTGTTCTGAGGCACCGGGTGCCAGGCGGGCATTGGCATTACTGAGAAACGCCTCCGGTACCAGCACAGAGTTGATACGGTCTGAGAAACCCACAATGTGCCCTATGTAATGCTCCTGCGCGGCACCGGCACCTATATTCAGCTGAAAGCCCAGAGACTGTATCGTCGTTTCGGAAAGCTGCGGCAGACCCTGGCTGGGTGCAAAACCATAATTATACAGGTTCAGAAATTCTGTGGAAACAATAATAGGCACTTCAGAAGAGCCTTCCTGCCATTTCCAGTCGGCAGGCTTTTTATCCATAAACCGCTCCGGCACTGCCTCCAGGAAAAGCTCTGTGTAAAAAGACAAAGTGCTGCCCATACTTGCCGATACCGGAAAATGATTGGACGAGAGCATGCCTACATCCTGTACCTGCGGCGCTTTTTTCAGATCATCTATTTCCTGCGGAGTAAACAGGCTGGCCGTGTGCGAGGCCATCGTCTGGTTGGTTATCTTTTTACTTACAGTGAGAAATGTGCTGCCCAGGCTGTCGTTGTCCCTTTTGCCATGCAGCAATTCGCGGAAATTCCACCAGATCATTACAGCGCAAAGCAGCAAAACCACACCGGTAAACAAAGTGATCCATGCTATGCCCAGCCGCGATTTACCGCCCTTCTGGAACATCAGTTTTCTCAGCAGTTCATTAGTTGTCTGACCTTTCACAGCAGTATGGTTTGGGTGTACGGGAAATAATGGTTTTCATCGAGATCGGCGAGTAAGATACCGGCTTTATTTCTTGCTGCAACCTCGCCTATCAGGCTTATCGCTTTTTCTATATTGGCCTTATCGAGATGACTGAAGGGTTCGTCCATCAGCAACCAGCTGAAGGGCTGCAGCAAAGCACGGATAATGGCCACACGCTGCCGTTCACCGTAAGATAATGTTGCCGCCAGTGCATTTTTCTTATCCTGTATACCCAGTTGCAGCATCCATGTTTCTACTTCCTGTACTGTAATGGTATTGGTTAATGCCCGTTTTATCTCCAGGTTTTCCCAGGCTGTAAGATCGGGAAACAGGCGCAAATCCTGGAAAATAACGCTTACACTACCCTTCCGCATATCTGCCAGTTGAATTGCTGTAGCGGAACGCAAAATGTTTTCACCCCATTTCACAGTCCCTTCATAGTCGGTACGCAATCCGTACAAAAGATGAATCAGCGTGGTTTTGCCCGTGCCGGAAGGGGCCTGCACAAATATATACTCGCCCGCACGGAAGGAGATCTGCTGATTCCATAAGGCAGAAACCCTCGACATGGTTTTCTCCCGCAACGGAACAGGAACTATACCAGATAAAGACAATTGCATCGTTATAACAGAAAATTTTGCAGGTATGAAGATAGTACATGCTGCTGCATACCAGCGATATTAACTGAAAAAACATACTTTATCCTTCACCTGAAATTCCTTACATTTAAACATGATTCAACGCCTTTTCGATATCGTTGCAGAGCGCAGCAAAAACGAGCCTGACGCCGTTATGCTGGCTGCCAAGGAACAGGGACAATGGATTACCTATACCTGTAAAAAAGTATGGGAAACAGCACAGCAGTTATGCGGCGGTCTGCTGTCTCTCGGCCTCGATAACCAGACACTGGAACCTGAACAACAGGAAAAAATAGCCATCATATCCTTTAACCGGCCGGAGTGGATCGTTACTGACCTTGCCGTACAGATGACCGGTGCTGTGCTTACGCCGATCTACCCGACGATCAGTCCCACCGAGCTTGCATTTATCTTTAATGAAGCAGGGGTAAAAATTGTATTCGTGGCAGATACAGAATTGTACGAGCGGTTCAAAGATGCTTTCGCGGAAATACCTACGCTGAAGCATATCTTTTCATTTGACCAGGTGCAGGGGGTAGATAACTGGCATACGCTTACAGACAAAAATCTGCAGCCTGACGAACAGGTAATACAGCGCATTAAGCCGGAAACACTGGCCACCATTATTTATACATCCGGCACTACCGGCGACCCGAAAGGCGTCATGCTGAGCCATCATAATATTGTAAGCAACATCATAGATTCTATGCCGGCCTTCACCTTTGCAGAAAAAGGCTGCAAGGCGCTGAGCTTCCTGCCGCTCAACCACATTTTTGAGCGCATGGTCACTTACATATATCTCTATGCCGGCGTTTCGGTTTATTACGCCGAAAGCATGGATACCATTGGCCCAAATCTTAAAGAAGTAAAACCGCTGGTATTTACCATGGTGCCGCGCCTGCTGGAAAAAGTGTATGAGCGCATCATGAGTACCGCCCTGGAACTGAAAGGCATCAAACGGGCGCTTTTCTTCTGGGCGCTGGAACTGGGCAAACAATATGACAACGCAAAACCCGGAAGTGCCTGGTATCGTATGCAGCTGGCACTGGCCAATAAGCTTGTGTTCAGCAAATGGCGTGAAGCGCTGGGCGGCAATGTAAAAGCAATTGTAAGCGGCTCTGCAGCCTGCCAGGAGCGCCTCCTGAGAATATTTACCGCAGCACAGGTAGTGATCATGGAAGGTTATGGACTTACAGAAACGTCGCCTGTAATATCTGTAAACCGTTATGAAAGCGAAAACCGGCGGATAGGCACCATCGGGCCGCTGATAGATAATGTAGAAGTAAAAATTGCAGAAGACGGCGAGATACTTACCAAAGGCCCAAACATCATGATGGGCTATTATAAAAAACCGCAGCTTACCGCAGAAGCTATGGAAGGCGGCTGGTTTCATACCGGTGATATAGGAGAATGGGTGGAAGGAAGGTTCCTCAAGATCACAGACCGTAAAAAAGAGATTTTCAAGACTTCAGGAGGCAAATACGTGGCACCGCAATCTGTTGAGAACAAAATGAAGGAAAGTCCTTTCATAGAGCAGATGATGGTGATCGGCAACGGGCGCAAGTTTGTAAGTACGCTGATCGTTCCGAATTTTCCGCAGATACGCAAGCAACTGCCCAACGCACCGAAAGACAATGCTGAACTGGTAAAAATGCCGGAAGTGCAAAGCCTTATCCAGAAACAGATAGATAAATACAACCCGCTATTCAGCCACCCCGAGCAGGTAAAGAAATTTACCCTGCTGCCCGATGAGTGGACGATTGACGGCGGTGAGCTTACGCCTTCGCTTAAAATAAAACGCAAAGTGATTGAGAAAAAATATGCAGAGGTGATCGATAAGATGTACGAATAGATGTTTTTCACGTTTTTCAGTACAGAATCCACCACCTCAGCTGTGGTGGATTTTTTTTAATAGCTCTATGCAGACATGAATCAGATCCGAACACATTAATCCAACATAAGCCATATGACCGGAATTACATTTATGGAGCAGTTTATTGCAGCACCAGATGAGCTGATAACTTTTCTTGAAAACAATGTAACCTGGGATGAACGTATGCAATCGCGGAAAACGGCCAGCTTCGGCAAAGCATATAACTATTCCCAGATCAGTTATCCATACCAGGAAATGCCCGCACCACTTGCCGCCATCTGCAGTAGTTTAAAAAGCGTAATTGGTTTTGAACCCAACAACTGTCTCATTAACTTATACCCGGATGGCAGTTCAAAAATGGGCTGGCACTCCGACCAGATGGATATTCTTGAAACGGGCACCGGCATTGCGATCGTTTCGCTGGGAGCCACACGTACACTGCGTTTCAGGGAAATTGCAGATAAAAGTAACATTCAGAATTTCAACCTGCCATCCGGCTCCCTGATCTATATGACACAGGAAGTGCAACAGCTGTGGCAGCATTCCATACCGCCGGCCCCGGATGCAGGCATGAGAATAAGCCTTACCTTCCGGCAGCTGGTATAAGATAATGCGTTTGCTTCATTTACTGGATGTATTTGCTGCCAATATTTTCCAGCATTTCCATAGTCTTTCCACTTATATTTTCCAGTGTTATCACAGCGCAGGAAATGTGTTGTGTCGTGGTAAAATAGGTTTCATCACTTTGCTTTTTTTCACTCCAGCGGTATTGCCTGATGTCATAGCTGTTTGTGAGCAGGTTCACCGTTTTTACATACGCACCTTCATGTGCTGCATTTCCAAAGCTTTCTTCATCATAACCGATCAGGCGCATGTTTTTCAGGCGGGCATAGTATTTAAATTTCAGTGTTTTGCAGAAACGACCGTTGCCGAAGCAGGAGGAAAGTGTGAGTACATCTTTATTATAAGACAATCCATACCCGACACCATCTTCCCAGGGCATAAGAAAAGGTTTGCTGCCGCCATTGTACGAGCTGAGAAAAACTGCCAGGAAAACACCACCCGACATATCCTGCACCATCACTGCTTTATCTGGTTTTCCATCTTTATCAAAATCGCCCGCTACGGTAATTCCAGGATTACTAACTTCATGAAGTCCACCACTTAGCCTGTATTCCTGCCCGAAAGTTGCGGCAGACAATATTGTAAAAGCGAATAGTAAAAAGACTGATTTCATTTTCAGTACTGATTTAAGAACAAGATAATTACAGCAATTATCGCTCCAGCGCACGAATTTTGCCCAGCACCTTCTGCAGCAGAAAATCTTCCGCTTTTTCTTTCTCCAGGTGACCACCGGTTTCATAAATGACAATCTTTCCGTCTTTACCCAGCAAAATGCTTGTGGGAAAACCTACGTAAAAATTCAGACGCTCGCACTCTTCCTTCGTTGTGGATGCAACCGGGTACTTCAGATGGTGATAAGCAATATAACGCGGCAGGTGCACTGTATCTTCAAAGGTCACTGCCATAAACCGCACATTTGTGTCGGCTTTTATGCTATCATATAAACGATTCAACGCATCAAATTCCACACGGCAAGGCACACACGCCTCAAACCAGAAATTGAGAAAAACAATCTTTCCGCTATCGCTTACCGTACCTGCATGTTCTCCGGTCATTGCGGTAAGTTCATACTTTGGGTATGCCATTCCCGCATATTGACTCCCGAGCGAGTCCAGCGTCATCATATGCAATTCCGGCTCTTTATTTATTCGTTTTTGCGCCGTTACATAGAAAATAAAATTAACATTCAATAATATAAATATGTAAATAATCTTACTCACAGTATAATTTAAATAAATAAAAATACAAATTAGCTAAAATACATACTTTTGTAGGGTTACCCGGCTCCTGAACCCGGCCGGGACCCTGAAAGAAAGTATTTTTTTAACCCACAATTGAACGAAGCATGAACAAGAACCTACTCTCCATGGGCATCATATGCCTATGCTCCAGCCTGGCTGCCCCTGAATCTCTCCTGGCACAGACCTGCACCACCAACACCTCCGGATCATTTACCACGACCTCAAACTGGACCTGCTCCCCCGGCTTTACCTACCTTACTGCTGCTACATTAAATGTACAAAATGCAATGACCGTTTCAAGTGTAGTTACACTTTCCTCATTGCAGGCATTGAATATTGTAAACAGTGGAAGCCTGACTTTCGGCAACAACAATCAGCTGATCATAACTAATGACATTCCGATCTACCTCGCATCTCCGTCCAATACAATCAGCGGTCCTAACAACAGCAGCAACTATTTTATTTCAATCAATAATGTACCTGTCTGGGGTAAAAATGCCGGTGGTACTGGCTGTACAGGCACTCTTACCGGCCAGGGCAGGCTTACATCGGCAACACCATGTACGGTAGTTGCCGGCGCACCGCTGCCACTGGAGCTGGTGGCATTCAATGCTACACAATCCGGCAATAAGGCAATTGTTTCCTTTACTACTGCACAGGAAAAAAACATCGCTGGTTTTATTGTAGAGCGTGGCACTGATGGAAAAACATTTACATCTGTAAGCAATTTTATTTCTGCCCGGAATACAGTCGCCAGCCAGACTTACGAATGGACTGATGACCAACCGCAGGCCGGTAATAATTATTACCGCTTAAAGACGAAGGAATTTGACAATACCTATTCTTACAGCAATACAGCAGTAGTTAATATTAAAACAGACCACTCGCAGCCGGTACTATATCCCAACCCCGCAAAAGAACAGCTCACACTGGATCTCGGAACTTCTGCCAATACAGTGGTAAGCATCAGGGATCTGCTGGGCCGCCAGTACACGTGTCCTTCTGCAGGAGATGGTTCTGTATTAAATATAAATGTTGCCGCATTGCAACCGGGCAATTATGTAATACAGCTTACCGGCAAACAACAACCGCAGTATCTCCGGTTTGCAAAGTACTAATGAAGGAAATAATGAAATACTGATAATAGAAAAGGGCCGGATGGCCCTTTTCTATTTCATCGTATATTTTTTTGGAATGGAAAACGGCAGATCAACCGGTTCGTCAAATACCGCATTGCTGAAATTCATATCAATTAAATACTGATCATTGCCATTTGCAATATTAATAGAGCGGCTGTTGGCGAAGCGCTGTCCGTGCACCTGTTCGTAATTGCCATATTGTATCATCATTTGCGGACTGGCGGGCTGCATGGTTTTCATCTGCGAAGAACGCATAGTGCTATCAGCTTTATTGTACGTAAGCTGCTGTATATACTGGCTGTCATTGAGCTGTACAGACCATGTGCCGCCGAAGCTGGTAATATCCGTCAGCTTACCGCCTTCATGCAGCGCATTGCCGGCTATCAGGTTTTGAAGAGAGGCAAAATCCACACTGGCGGGCAGCAGTTTATTTGCATCGCTGAAAGGCATCTGCATTACCTCTTTCTGCAAATAGTTGACCAGCTTAATGCTGTCCGGCGTAATATATACCCGTGCTACCTGCATTGATAAGACCGTGGCCGTAATGGACACCCATATCACGGAATCCTTTTTCATACGGATATTAGCCATAAACTCCACGCTCTGGCCTTTTCCTTCATAATGCATTTTGGCCTTGCCGCTAAAGGTCGTATAGCTTACTTTTTGCTGCCATACCTGCTGTATGCTATCTGCGAGCGCCTGCTTCTCTGGCGTCATGATCGCGAGCGGCGTGCCAGTATTGAGTGTGGAGTCTGCCACAACATGCACAGCAGAGCTATCTGTTGTTGAAGGAATACGCCCCACAGATGTTGTATCTGTAAAAATCTTTTTGTGTGTAGTTTTCCGGAAAATCTTACAGGATGCCAGGCTACCGGCACAGATCAGCACCAGCATCACCCGGACAAACGTTTTATTCATATAGCTTCTGGTCTTGTATTTTTTTATCAATCAGTTTACTGTCACTTCCTTTTTCCTTTGCCCTTTTCCAGTATTCTACAGCTTTTGAAGCATTGCCCAGTTTGTAGTAGATGTCGCCCAAATGTTCCCACAGCGTTGCATCTGCATCCGGACCATTTTTATCCAGCGCCATTTGTACATACTCGCGGGCCTTATCGTATTTACCCTCCTTATACAGTATCCAGCCATATGTATCCATAAACGTGGCTTCCGCCGGCCTTATTTCCAGCGACTGACGCGACATCTTTTCCGCTTCATCGAGTTTCTCACCACGCTCAGACAGGTAATAACTGTAGTTGTTCAGCACTGTAGCATTCTTCGGATCAAAATGCAGCGCTTTGTCATAACTGCTGTCTGAAAGATGGTATTGCTGTGTTGTGTTATAAACATCGCCGAGTGTGGCATACATCTCCGCAAGAAGATCTGCGTTGTCTTCCGGCTGCATATCTACAGCGCGGTTAATGGATTTAATAGCCTGGGGATACGATTTCTTATTGAAGTACCCTACGCCATTCAGATAATAAACCATTGCCTGGTTAGGGAAAAGCCGCATGGCCTTTTCACTGTAATAGATCAGCGAATCTGCATCATTGCGGTCTGTATAGCCATACATAAGCTGCTGCCATACGTTATACTTCGAAGGATCTGCGGCCAGCGCTTTTTTATACTGCTCTACAGCCTCTTTATGTTTATTATTGAGCGAAAGAATATCTCCGTAAAAACTGATTACCTGCACATCTTTAGGATGCTGCTCTACCAGCTGCGCAGTAAGGTCCAGCGCATCTTTCCTGCGGTCTGAGTCTGCATTCAGCTCCTGCAGGTACGGCAACAGCATGTTCAGCTGTGTTTCTGCATCAAGGTCTTTGTTGGTGATAGCCTTTCTCACGTACTCATGGTACTTAGCTTCATTTTTCTCTTTGCGGTAATAATTGGCCAGTGAAAGCTGCAGCGACGGATCATCAGGGAACTGCTTTTCTGCTTTTTCGTATACTTCGCTGGCTTTGGAAGTCTCTTTATTATTGTCATACAGCTCCGCGAGCATAGCATAAAACCTTGCTTCACGCGGATTTTGCGCAATGAGCTGTTCTGCTATTTTTGTGGCCCCGGCTGCATCATTCATCTTCAGGAAGAGCTGTTGTTTCTGCATCAGGTACTCCTCATCATCACCGGTTTTTTCGAGCAGCCGGTCTATAGCCGCGAGCGACTCTTTATATTTTCCTGCCCTCTGGTACATGAGCGCTGCCTTCTGCAGGTATTCTTCATTCTGCGTTTCTTTTTTTGCCAGCTTAATAAAAATATCCCCGGCCTCTTCATACCGTGTTTTATATGCAAGTACGGTAGCATACTGGTCCTGCATCCATTTGTTGTCAGGGTCCAGCGCTACCGCTTTTTTAATATAATCGTATGCGTTGTCGGGTTTATTCTGCCTGATGGCGAGCCGGGAAAGATTATAATATCCTGCAGCCTCATCCGGTTTCAGCCTGATGAACTGAAGGAGTAATTGTTCTTCCTGCTGATCATCTCCTTTCATCATAGCAGTCACCGCATCATAGTATACGGCATCTGCATTCTGCGCCTCTGAAGGTTTGGTTACAGGCAATGCTGATGATTCCTGGGCCAGGGCTGATGTTATAGAAAAAGCCGTTAACACTACAGAACCGGCGATCCTGATCTTCTTCGATAAATTCATAATTGTGTTGAAAAGTCTCCCAGGCTTAATTCCTGTGGCTTCTCTACGTAAGTTACGTTTTTCCCTAATAGAGAGTTTTGCAGCTGTGCATTTTTAACAACTGTTTCTGCCTGTACAATGCTATTTGTAATGCGACTGTCAAAAATCTGCACACCCGCCTCCAGCGATACGTGCGGGCCTATCACAGCGTTTTTGACAACTACATTTTCGCCGATAAAGCAAGGCTGTATTACTACACTGTTCTCAATACGGGCAGAAGCTGCACACAGGTTTTCAGTTCCCTGCTTGATCTCCAGTATGCGTTGGTTGGTATACACGGTTGCATCTTTGTTGCCGCAGTCCAGCCACTCTTCTACCTGATCTGTATAAAATTTGATGCCATTGCTCAGCATGTGCTCCATAGCATCGGTGATCTGGTATTCTCCTTTGATTTTTATATCCTCATCTATCAGGCGCTGCAGTTCTTTTTTAAGACCTTCACCGTCTTTAAAGTAATAAACCCCGATAATTGCGAGGTCGGAAACGAAATCTTTCGGTTTTTCTACAAATGCTTCGATCTGGTTGTCATTGCTCAGCTTTACTACACCAAAGGAAGAGGGATCGTCAATTTTCTGCGTCCATACGATAGCGTCTTTATTTACATCAATGCTGAAACTGGCTTTAAACAGTGTGTCAGCAAATGCGATGAATACATTTCCTTTCAGGCTGTCGGCAGCACAGAGGATAGCATGTGCCGTACCAAGCGGTGTTTCCTGGTAGCAGATCTTACCTTTTGCTCCCAGCGATTCTGCGACCTTGCACAGATGCTCTTCTACTTCTTTTCCAAACGACGGCCCGATAATGAAAGCTATTTCATCTACTTTCTCATTACAGGTAGCAATAATATCTTCTACCAGCCGCTGTACAATAGGCTTTCCTGCTATGGGAATAAGCGGCTTGGCCGTAGTGAGTGTGTGTGGGCGCATACGTTTGCCCATACCTGCCATCGGGATAATTATGTTCATTCTTTATGAATTTATTTTTTTGAGTGCATGATCAATAGTGAATAGCCAATGCCCATATCAGCTTATTAACCTATCAACCTGTTAACTTATCAACCTCGCTCCGCTAGTGTGTTCCGGAATGCCCGAAGCCGCCGGCGCCACGCACTGTTTCTTCCAGCTCGGTTACAGCCTCCCAAGAGATCTGTTCATACCGTGCTATGATCATCTGGGCAATACGTTCGCCATCTTTGATCTCCTGCGGCTCAGCAGAAAGATTGATCATCGGCACCATGATCTCACCACGGTAATCCGCATCGATTGTTCCCGGTGTGTTTACCAGGGTAAGCCCTCTTTTGATAGCCAGTCCGCTGCGTGGGCGCACTTGTGCCTCATACCCGTCCGGCAGCGCTATAAACAGCCCGGTGGGTACCAGTTTACGCTCCAGCGGCTGCAACACTATTGCTTCTGTAAGAGATGCGCGCACGTCCATACCGGCAGAACCGATTGTCTGGTATTCGGGCAGCGGGTGGGCCGATTTATTGATGATCTGAACTTGTATTGCCATAAACGGGTGCAAAGGTAGCTTTTTGGAAGATTATATAATATGTGGCAGTTTAATAAATTGAAAAGGAATATCCCCCGGGCTGTTTTGTAATAATTTGCCTTCCCTGTTGCCGCTTACAGCTGTTATTTATCCAAATACATACAGAAAGAAGGCAGTTATAAGTCTTCACATTGTTTTTAATTACTTTTGCCTACGTTTACATGCTGCACATATGCGGCATATATTTATCTGTTGTACTGAAAATGGCATTGTTAGGAAATATCATCGCACGTTCATTAAGGATCCGGAAAAAATTTACACCCTCGGTAGCTCAGCCACGCATATACCAGAGACATGTTTTGCGTCATTTGCTGGAGCGCGGGCAATACACTGCTTTTGGCAAGCACTACGGATTCAGGGAGATATTAAGTGAGGAGTTTGATTTTATGACAGCATTCCGCGAGCGTGTACCGGTGCATACTTATAACGAGATGTTCCGCCAATGGTGGTACCGCTGTCTTAATAATGAAGAAAATGTAACATGGCCGGGCAAAGTAAAATACTTTGCGCTCAGCTCCGGCACTTCAGAATCGGCCAGTAAGCATATACCTGTTACACAGGATATGATCAAGGCGATAAAAAAGGTAGGGTTCAAGCAGCTCTACAGCATGACCAACTATGACATCCCTCCGGCTGCTTACGAAAAAGGTATCCTGATGCTTGGGGGCACCACCTCCCTGTTTGAAAAAGGAGAATATTATGAGGGCGACATGAGCGGCATCAGTGCCAAAAACATGCCGCGCTGGGTATCTTCCCTGCTATATAAGCCGGGACAAAAGATATCGCGCAGACCCAACTGGGAAGACCGCATCAAGCTGATCGTGCGTAAGGCGCCCCAATGGGATGTAGGTACTGTATGCGGTGTGCCGGCCTGGGTACAGATTGTGCTGGAACAGATCATCGAATACCATAAAGTTGATAACATTCACGATATATGGCCCAACCTGAGTGTATACATTCACGGCGGCGTATCTTTTGAACCATACAAGGAAAGCTTTAAAAAGCTGCTCGGCAGGCCCATTTCCTATATAGAGACATACATGGCTTCCGAAGGCTCTTTCGGCTTCCAGACGAAACCTGGCAACCCGGGCATAAAACTGGTGCTGAATAACGGGGTTTTCTATGAGTTCGTGCCGTTTAACTCGGAAAACTTTGACGAAGACGGTAATCCGCGACCCAATCCTAAAACCTACCTGATCGACGAAGTCAATGAAGACACAGACTACGCTGTAATGCTGAGCACCTGTGCCGGGGCCTGGCGTTATATCATTGGTGACGTAGTGCGGTTTACGAATGCAAAAGAAGGTGAGATCGTCATAGTGGGACGCACCAAACAATTTCTCAGTCTCTGCGGCGAACATATGTCTGTGGACAATATGAACAAAGCAATAGAAACGGTATCCAAGAAGCTGAACATTACCATACGTGAGTTTACTGTCGCCGGTTTTTCTTACGAAAACCTATTTGCACACCGTTGGTACATAGGCATAGATGATGGAGCCAATGTAGATGCTACCGAAGTGAAAAAAATACTGGACGAGACACTCTGCGATATTAATGATGACTATGCTGTGGAACGTACATCCGCACTGAAGGAAGTATTCGTGGAAATTTTACCCAGCAATGTGTTCTATGATTATATGCGTTCTATCGGTAAAGAAGGCGCTATGAATAAATTCCCGAGAGTATTAAAAAACAAACCGCTCGCCGACTGGGAAGCATACCTTGAGGTAAATAAGACGCAATCTATATCATCTGTATAAGGCAGGTAAAATAAAACGGGCGGCTCATATGAACCGCCCGTTTTATTTTAAAGTATAAATTCCAAGTGTAAACCTTAAATTCCAAATCTCAAACCGCACCAATCACAAATTCCAAAATTCAAACTCCAACACCTCAAATCCATCATTACCACCTCCACTCAAATCTGCATATCAGCTCATTAGCTAATCTGCAAATCATAATTATTCTTCCTCATCGTCACCCGCTTCGTTAATAGAAAGCTTTATTCTGCGGATACGCATTTTATCTACTTCCAGCACGGTGAAATCATATTTTTCGTAACTGATCGTTTCATTTACTACCGGGAACTTACCGGATATCTCAAGCAACAGACCGGCCAGCGAATCGCTTTCCCCTCTTACAGTATCAAATGTATCAGAAGAAATGCCCACTACGCGGCATACGTCATTGATAAGCGTTTTGCCCTCAAAGATGTAATTGTAGTCGTCTATTTTCTTAAAGTTTACATCTTCTTCGTCAAATTCATCCTTGATATCACCGATAATCTCTTCCATGATATCCTCAAGGGTAATAATGCCCGAAGTGCCGCCGAATTCATCTACCACCACCGCAAAATGTATGCGCTTCTGCTGAAATTCGTGCAACAGATCTTCAATCAGCTTGCTTTCATGCACAAAGAAAGCCTGGCGTATCAATGCGTGCCAGTCAAAATCATCATCTTCGGTATGCGGCAAAAAGTCTTTGGTGTGGATCACACCGGCTATTTTGTCCAGGTTTTCCTTATAAACCGGCATGCGGGAATACCCCATTTCAATGGCATATTTCTGCACCTGCGGAAAAGAAAAATCATATGGCACACCAGCTACATCCATGCGGGTGCGCATTACCTGGCGCGCTGTGATGTTGCCGAACTTCAGGATGCCTTTGAAAATGTTTACTTCCTCACGTGTGGCCGTATGTCCTACTGTTATTTCTATCGCGTGCTCAAAATCCTCACTGCTCAGGTTATTAGCAGGTTTGGACCCCAGTTTTCCTTCAATAAAAGTAGTAGAAGACACCAGCATATTACTTACCGGCCTGAAAAGAACGATCAGTATTTTCATTACCGGGGCAGAAAACAATGCCATGCGCATATTGTTCTGCGTAGCATATACTTTGGGAAGCACCTCGCCAAAAAGCACCAGTAAAAAGGTTACCACAACGATCTGCACTACAAATGCCATTACACTGTGCGGATCTATACCCATGCCGGTAAAGAAGCTGCTTACGAGCATGCTGGTGGTAATTACGATAGCGATATTTACAAAGTTATTGGCCACAAGAATGCTGGCCAGCAGCAGTTTTGGCTGTTCGAGCAGCTGTATTACCTGCCGTGCGCTTTGCTGTTCTTTTGTTTTTAAGTAGTTGATATCCTTAGCTTTCAGTGAGAAGTAAGCGGTCTCTGCTCCTGCTGTTATTGCAGTCAGCAACAGCAGTACGAGAATGATTATGATAAGAATAGTGACATTTGAAACGGAAAAAGCTGCGGGTGCAGCCTGTAGTAATATTGTATGTATGTTCGTCCCGCCTTCAGGTATACTTTCCAAGGTCTGTTGCTTTGGTGAATATTCAAAAATATAAAAAAGGGAAAGAAATACAGAAAATATCTCTTCCCCTTTTTGAATTGTGCTTGATACTATTAAAAAGGAAGGTCGTCTTTTGAGCCGCCGAGCGATCCTGCGTCAAAGTTAATGTCAGGGGTTGAGAAGTCCTGGGCAGGTGTATCAGCCTGGTAGTCTCCGCCACCATTTTCTTTACGCTTGTCCAGCATTACAAGGTTATCTCCTACTATTTCCGTACTGAAACGGCGGTTTTTATCTTTATCTTCCCAGGTACGTGTGCGCAGGCGGCCTTCAATAAATACAAGGCTTCCTTTGTGCAGGTATTTCTGAGCCAGCTCTGCCAGCCCTCTCCAGAGCACTACTGTATGCCATTCTGTCTGCGAAACGAGGTTACCGTTCTTATCTTTAAAAGTCTCTGTTGTGGCCAGGGGAAATTTAGCAACTGCTATGTTTCCTTCAAGATACTGCAGATCCGGATCGCGGCCTAAATTTCCTATCAACATTACTCGGTTAACGCCTCTCATTTTACGTCCTTTTTTTCAATTAAATAAAGATTATAACCTTGAATTCTAAAAGTATAATTTTTTTTCAAAAAAAGAAACAACCGTTTTGGGAAATGCCATTTTTTTTAAGTCATTCTTATCCACCCACATACCATCATTATCAGGCAGTTTTACTGTATCGCCGATCTTTATACTATAGAAACGCGTCTCTATCAGCTGGTGTGTCAGCCGTTGCTTCAGTGAGCCTTCATAGGCCACCGGTATATTTTCCGGCAGCCCCGCCTCCTTCCATTGATCCGTCCCAGCCAAAGTATTGGTGTCCAGCGCTGTTACATCTTCTATAAGTAATGGTTCATGAAGGTTCTGCCAGATGTCTTTGCCGGTGCGTTTATGTATCCATATTTCGTTACCGCGGTGCAGCAACAGGTAATGAAAGTACCGGTTTCGTACCGACTGTCTCTTGCTCTTTACGGGCAGTTCCCGTATCACTCCTTTCTGAAATGCAAAACAATGCTGCTGCAGCGGGCATTCATCGCAAACGGGCGACTGCGGGGTACAAACAGTAGCGCCCAGGTCCATAATTGCCTGGTTGTAAGCAGCAGGATCATTTGTATCCAGCAGCTCTGTTGCCAGCTCCTGGAATTGTTTTTTTCCCTCCGTGCTGTCAATAGGTGTTTCAATGCCGAAAAAACGGGACAGAACGCGGTATACGTTTCCATCCACCACGGCATGTGGCAACCCAAAGGCAAATGACGCGATAGCCGATGCGGTATACGGCCCTATTCCTTTGAGCTGCAGTAATCCTTCATAACTGCGAGGAAATTTTCCCTTCAGCTCATCAGCTATATAACGCGCTGTTGCCAGCATATTTTTACAGCGGTTGTAATACCCAAGCCCCTGCCACAGCCGGAAAGCATGCGCTTCCTCTGCCCTGGCCATATCTTTTACTGTAGGGTACGCTTCTGTAAACCTCAGGTAATACGGAAGCCCCTGCTGCGCCCGGGTTTGCTGTAAAATCACTTCAGAAAGCCATATCCTGTAAGGGTCTTTTTCCTGTTTCCAGGGCAGCTGCCGGTCATTGCCGGTATGATGCCAGCCTATAAGTACACGGGTAAAAAATTGCTGCGCTGCCTTTTTCTCCTTCATCGTTGTGCAAGTTACAGGAGCAGAATCAAAATAGCTACAGGCCTGCCCGCCACTTGCCAGTTACTGTTTACTTATTTGCAGCATTAAAAAAACCGCTGAAAAAATGCTTTCAATAGTATAATTTTGCGCCACAATTTGCTGCACTAATGGATTTGCAAAAACTGGAACAAACAGCCTCACAAGTACGCCGTGATATAGTAAGAATGGTACATGCCTCACAAAGTGGTCACCCCGGTGGCTCCCTCGGCTGTACGGATTTCCTGGTGGCCCTTTACTTCCACCAGATGGAACACAAGACAGATTTTTCTATGGACGGAATCGGTGAAGATCTGTTCTTCCTGTCCAATGGGCACATCTCTCCGGTGTTTTACAGCGTATTGGCACGTTCGGGTTATTTCCCCATCAGCGAGCTGGCTACATTCCGTAAAATAGACTCACGCCTGCAGGGCCATCCTACCACACACGAGCATCTGCCCGGTGTACGTATTGCTTCCGGCTCTCTCGGCCAGGGTATGAGTGTTGCTTCCGGTGCCGCTTATACCAAAAGGCTCAATAACGATTCCCATATTGTGTACTCACTTCATGGCGACGGCGAACTGCAGGAAGGCCAGAACTGGGAAGCTATCATGTTTGCTGCACATCATAAACTGGATAACCTGATTGCCACAATAGATGTAAACGGCCAGCAGATAGACGGCCCTACCAAAATAGTAATGGATCTCGGTAACCTGCATGCCAAGTTTGAAGCATTTGGCTGGAACGTACTGGAAATGGACGGCAATAACATGGCGGAAGTGCTGGATACGCTCGCTAAGGCCAAAGCAGCTGTGGGTGGCGGCAAACCAACCTGTATACTCATGAAAACAGAAATGGGTAAAGGTGTAGACTTTATGGAAGGCACACACGAGTGGCATGGTATTGCTCCGAGCGATGCACAGCTGGAATCGGCATTGGCGCAGCTTCCTGAAACACTGGGTGACTACTAGGTTTTTACAATTTTAAGATACAGAGTCCCGGGTGCTGAGCATCCGGGATTTTTTTTGTTTTATGGAAATTTCTAAAAAACCGCCCCATCCCGCATTGAGGGTTATACTTCGAATCCTTCTTCGCCTTACATTTACTTTTCTGTTACCAATACATTAACCACAGCAATGAATAAAAAATATCTGCTCCTCCCGGCTATAATGTTCAGCCTTACAGCTGGTGCCCGGCATAAAAAACCTGAGCCGCTTACACCTAAGCAGCAAGACTCTATAGCCCGTGCTGCCGCTGCTGCCAAAGCCGGCGTACAGCCTTATGAAAAAGTGATCACCGCAAAGGCGAAAACCAAAAAAGGCCTGTTTAATGTCCACAAAGTAGGCGACAAATGGTATTTTGAAATACCCGGCGAGCTGCTTGGCCGTGAAATGATCGTAACCACCCGTTATAGCAAAATTGCCGGCGGCGTAGGTGTTTATGCCGGTGAACTTGAAAACCAGCAGACCATTGAATGGGAAAGAGGCCCCAATAAAAATATATTCCTGCGTGTGGTGACCACCATCAGTGTGGCAGACAGCACCAATGATATTTATAAGGCTGTTACCAACTCAAATCTCAATCCCATTGCCGCATCATTTGATATCAAGGCGCTGGGTAAAGATTCCGGTTCTGTGGTTATTGATGTAACCGACTTCTTCAAAGGAGACAACCAGCCGGTAAGCCTTAATCCTTTTACCAAGCGCAGGTTTGGCATAACAGGCCAGGTGGGCGACCGCAGCTATATTTCCAGCATCAATACGTACCCGATCAATACAGAAGTAAAGACCGTACGTACGTTCAACGCAGCCAGCATGCCTTCACCCGGTGGCTTCGGACAACCGTCTACGGCTATCTTCCCTGCTGCTATGGCATCTGGTGTGGTGACGCTTGAGATGAACAACTCATTTATCCTGCTGCCTAAAAAACCAATGGCGCGCCGCCTGTTCGATCCCCGTGTAGGATTCTTTGCAGATGACTACACTGTCTTTGGCGACGACCAGCAGAAAACAGATGATGAAACATTTATCGTACGCTGGCGGCTGGAGCCCAAAGCAGAAGACATGGATAAATGGAAACGCGGTGAACTCGTAGAACCCAAGAAACCGATCGTTTATTACATTGATCCTGCTACCCCAAAAAAATGGCGTCCATACCTGATACAAGGCGTAAACGACTGGCAGAAAGCATTTGAGCGTGCCGGTTTCAAAAATGCCATCATGGCCAAGGAATGGCCATCAGATTCCAGCATGAACCTGGAAGATGCACGCTATTCCGTGATCCGTTACCTGGCTTCGGATATTGAAAATGCTTATGGCCCCAATGTACACGATCCGCGCAGCGGCCAGATACTGGAAAGCCACATAGGCTGGTATCACAATGTGATGAAGCTGGTACACGACTGGTATATGATACAGACCGCAGCCGTTGATCCGCGTGCCCGCAGCATGAAGTTTAACGATTCGCTGATGGGTGAACTGATCCGCTTCGTATCTTCTCATGAAGTAGGCCACACACTTGGCTTGCGTCACAATATGGGCAGCAGCAGCCGTACACCGGTAGAATTGCTCCGTAATAAAGCATGGGTGGAAGCACACGGACACACGGCCTCTATCATGGACTATGCCCGCTTTAACTACGTGGCACAACCCGAAGATAATATTTCAGAAACAGGCCTGTTCCCACGCATCGGCGAGTATGATATGTGGGCGATACAGTGGGGCTACAGTCCCAGCTGGGCAAAAGATGTACATGAGGACAAAAAGATTGTCAACAAATGGATCATTGACAGCCTGAAAGCCAATCCACGCCTGTGGTTTGGTACAGAAACCAACCCGTTTGACCCGCGTTCGCAAACAGAAGATCTGAGCGACAACAACATGAAAGCAAGCGAATATGGCATCAAGAATCTGAAACGCATTCTTGTAAACCTGCAGGATTGGACCAAAGAAGATGCCGACCGTTACGACAATCTTGAGGAAATGTATTCATCGCTTGTTGGCCAGTACAGCCGCTATATGGGCCATGTACTGAAAAATGTGGGCGGTGTATATGAAACGCCGAAAAGCATTGAGCAGACCGGCGATGTATACGAACCTACACCTAAAGCCATCCAGAAAGATGCAGTTGCATTCCTGAACAAGCAGCTGTTTGAAACACCGGAATGGCTGCTGGACAAAAAAGTGATCAATAAATTCAGCAACCCCGTTTCATCGGATATGGTAACCAGCATCCAGACTGGTATACTGGGCAGCCTGCTTTCGGGTTCGCGCCTCAACAGGCTTGCTATTTGTGCAACACGCTTCGGCTCCTCCAAAACTTATGCACTCGACGCTATGATGAGCGATGTACGCAAAGGAGTGTGGAGCGAACTGGCAACAAAAAAAGCGATTGACGGTTACCGCCGCAACCTGCAGAAAGCTTATGTGGAAGACCTGATAAACCTGGTATATCCGCAGCAGGCAGGGGCAACGGCTGGTTTACCTGCATCACTCGCGGCACTTTTCGGCAGCAGTGTAAAGAATACAGATGTCACTTCAGTAGCACGTGCAGAACTGGCAAGCCTGCGTACACAAATCGTAGCTGCTATTCCCGGTACTACGGATAAAATGAGCAAATATCATCTGCAGGATGTTGCAGAACGTATTAAAATAGCGCTCTCGCCAAAAGGATAAATTTTAACGCATTTAATAAAAAGGCCCGGAATAAAAATCCGGGCTTTTTTTATTGAACTAAGCAATGCCTAAATATTATTACCGCTATCCGCCAAACTGCTTTAGAAATTCATCTTTTCTGGTTGAAGAAACAGGTAATGACGTATCATCTGTAAGCACCACATATCCTCCCCTGCCTTTCAGGTATTTTTTTATATACCCGATGTTTACAACATAAGAATTATGAATGCGGAAAAATACCGGTTGGGTAAGACTTTCTTCTATTTCCTTCAGCTTTTTGGATGTTGTAATCTTTGTTCCGTTTTTTAAACGTAGCTCTGTATAGCTTCCTTTAGCTTCCGCAAATACTATATCGTTGAATTCAAAGAAATTAATACCGTCAGCTGTAGGAATGCCGATTTTAGGCTGCGGCATGCCCGGTTGTTTTAACTCCCGCAACAGGCTTATGATCTGCTGGTTACGGGTTTGCTGCTCTATGCGTGACCGGCATAACTTCACGGCTTCGATCACCTGTTTGTCAATGAGCGGCTTCAGCAGATAATCAACTGCATGATACCTGAATGCATCTATAGCAAACTGATTGAATGCTGTTGTAAAAATGATCTCGGCAGTTATTTCCGGCAGTCTGGCCAGCACGTCAAAGCCTGTGCCTTTCTTTATATTGACATCCATAAAGATAATATCCGGGCGTAGCCTGATGATCTCCTCTACAGCTTCCGGCACATTATCTGCAATGGCCAATATTTCAATATCCGGGAAATTATATTCTAATATTTCTATCAGATATTGTTGTGAAGTGATCTCATCTTCAACAATAATGGTCTTCATATAACATTATGGGTTTAACTGCTGAATTGATACAGGGTAAGATATAGTAACACGGGTTCCGGCAACTGCACCGCCGGCATCCAGAACATCTTCTGTTTTAAGCGATATCTGGTTATTAAAAAGCTGGTTCAGGATATCGATACGTTTCATATTCACCACGGTACTGTTAAGTGCTCCGCTGTACAATGATTGTCTGAATGACCTGCTCTGCTCTCTGCCAACGCCATTATCCGTTATCACTATTACAATATTATTTTCTTTTTGAGTTATGTCTACACTTATCATCCCTCTGCGGTCCGTCAGGTGATATACACCATGCCTTACTGCATTTTCAATGATAGGCTGCAGCAGCATGGCCGGTACAGGCACTGCAGTTTCAGGTGCTGTCAGTTTCTTTGTCAATGAAAAATCAAACTGATCGTTAAATCTTGCCTTTTCAATAAAAATGAATTGTGTAAGGTATGCCAGTTCTTTTTCCAGGGACACGAAGGTCTCTGTTCCCATTTCAAACGTAAGCCTGATCAGCGAAGAAAACGCATCCACAAATTCATTGGCTTTAGCAGCATCGCCTTGTTTGTTGTATTGCTTTATCGCTACAATACAATTAAAAATAAAGTGCGGATCCATCTGCGTTCGCAATAGTTTCTGTTCCAGTTCTGCTTTATCACGTTGCGTTATGATCAGTTGATTGGTCGCCTGCAATTTGCGCTGACGTGATAGCAGCAGCAGAACCATAATGACAACAACAGATAACAAAATAGCCAGTACCGTGATAACAAGCAGGTTATTTTTTTGCCTGATCTCATCAGCAGCAGCTTTATTTACATAATTCAGCTTGTCTATCCTTTTTTGCTTCTCTGCAAGATTGTATTCCGGCTCTATGGTTGCAAAAATCTTCATTCGCTCATTGTCATAAAATGCTTCGTTCTTTTTCTGAAAATCCAAAAAAGACTTTTCAGCATCTGCCCTGTCTCCGTATAATATCAGGTATAATGTTTTTGCAGAAGAAAACGAAAGCATGGCATTGTCTTCGGCTACAGAATCTGCCAATCCGCTGCATATCTTTAAATTTTCAGCAGCATTGCTTTGCTGATGCAGGCGGCTATATAATTCAAGAAAGTTAGCTGCAATACCAAACCTTGAATTAACATTAGGCCTGGGAGTCATTGTCTTCCAGTATGCAAGGCAGCTGTCATAACGGCCTATGGTATAATAATAATTAGACCATGCATCATAATTGTTTCTTTGGGCATACGCTGATTTTATAGTGTCATTCCACCGGTCTGCAGCATGCAACCACAAAAGAGATGAGTCAAATTTCTTCAGGCTCGTATAATTATCTGCCAGTTCTGCGAGGGCACGTGAATATGCGTTCTTAATATTATACCGGTGCGGGTAAGCAATTTTGAAAGACTCCCTTGCAAAGTGCAATGCCTGTGTATAAAGCTTACATGTACGGTTTGACTGGGATCCGTCATTGAGGCTCTGCACTTTCAAATCATATGTCAGCGACGTATCTGTCGTGGGCAACAGGCATAAAGCTGCAGCTTTGGTACTGTAATAATTTGCTTTGTATATATTTTCCTGCTTCACGAGCATGTTAAACCCGATACCGGTATAACACATATTCAGCGGCAACAAAAAATCCGGATGGCTTTCAAAATAAGGCAGTGCATGAAAACAGTAATCGCCCAGTGAATCCAGCTCCCCTTTATAACCATATGCCTGTCCTATATTCACGGTCAGCCAGGCATGCGTTGCAGAATCTGTTTGATAAGGATATTTTTTCAATTCAGTTTTAAGAACTGTAATAATACTGTCCGGATCTATATTCCTGGGGCTACGAAACAAAGCCATCATAGTATCGCAAACTGCCCAGGCGGGCTTATCAACCAATTTCTGTAATGTTCGTACCTCTGTATTTGCCTGACGCCTGCCGCACGCCGTGAAAAATAATAACCCGGTAATGAGCAGTAGAAAACGATTCTTAGTTATCATAATTTACGATTATAAACAACACATACACATAATATAATATGCTTTACATATTATATTAAAAATGATAAGTGTACGTTTTAAAATATGGGTAAATGTTCTCTTTTACGTTAATGATGCGATGTGAATTTACCGCGCGCAAGGTACAATGAAAAGTGAATATATGAATATGAACATTTCAGCAATAAGCACTTATATAATTTTATAGATAAACGATATATCGTACAGAGTTATTATGAAAAACAGATATTACCTATGCAAATATTACATATATTAAAACACCCGGCAAATTCCTGATTTGCCGGGTGTTTTAATTATTTCCTCAGGTCACGCAGAGCGTAGCCGAAGTGCGTTTATATCGCTCTGTTCGGATCGAAATTTTCCAGTTCATTGGCAACAGCAGTAAGGAAGCTGGCACCCAGTGAACCGTCAACAATGCGATGATCGTAGCTCAGAGAAAGGTACATCATATGACGGATAGCAATTACATCGCCTTCCGGAGTTTCAAGCACCATAGGTCGCTTTTTAATGCTACCTACCGCCAGTATAGCTACCTGCGGCTGGTTAATGATGGGTGTACCCATGAGGCTGCCGAAAGTGCCGACATTGGTCATCGTAAATGTACCGCCCTGCGTATCGTCTGCCTTCAGCTTGCCGCTGCGCGCAGCATTAGCCAGCCCGTTCACGTCTTTTGAAAGACCGATCAGGTTTTTGGTATCGGCATTTTTAATAACCGGTACGATCAGGTTGCCGCTTGGCAATGCTGTAGCCATGCCGATATTAATATCCTTCTTCACAATGATCTGGTTGCCGTCTACACTGCTGTTGATCATCGGGAACTTACGGATGCAATTGGTGATTGCTTCAATAAATATCGGGGTGAAGGTGATTTTCTCACCGTATTTCTTTTCAAATTCTTTTTTGGCTTTCTCTCTCCAGCGCACCAGGTTGGTAACATCAGCTTCAGTAAAGCTGGTAACGTGCGGAGAAGTAGCCTTGCTGCGCACCATATGATCAGCGATCAATTTACGCATACGATCCATCTCAATGATCTCTACATTTCCGCCATAAGACGCCGCTGATGCAGGAGCCGGCTGTGCCTGAACCTGCGGCTGAGCAGGAGCTGCAGCAGGCTGCGCTGCCGGTTGAGGCTGCGGAGCAGGAGTGGCTGCAGGCTGCGGGGCTGCACCGTTACCACGACCGGCAACGTAGCTGAGAATATCTTTTTTGGTCACACGGCCTTCACTGCCGGTACCTGGTATTTTTTCAAGTTCGGCCATGCTTACGCCTTCTGTAGCTGCAATATTCAGCACCAGTGGCGAGTAAAAACGATTACCACCGGCAACAGGTGCAGACGCGGCAGCTACCGGGGCAGCAGGAGCTGCGGCCTGGGCAACCGGTGCGGCAGCCTGTACAGGTGCAGCAGCCTGGGGAGCAGGTACAGCGGCACCGGTTCCCACAGTATCTATCCTGGCAATGACGGTACCAACAGGTACCACATCATTTTCCTTATAAAGAATTTCAGTAATGGTACCCGCAGCAGTGGAGGGCACTTCACTATCCACTTTATCCGTAGCGATCTCCAGCACGGTTTCATCCATTTTCACGGCATCACCCGGCTTTTTATGCCACTTCAGGACGGTAGCTTCCATAATGCTCTCGCCCATTTTGGGCATTACTAAATCAACGATGGCCATAAATAGCTATTTGTAGTTTTATTATAAGTGCTGCAAAAATAATCAAGAAACAGACAAATCACGAATTTGACTATTGACAATTAATAATTGACAATTATTAATTGGAAAAAACAGCATTTATATGTATGTACTAACTTACTACTCAAGCTGACTATCATCAGAGAGATGGAGCGGGAAAAACCGGCGGAAAATATACAGGATATAATCGATAGCCATAAGACAGAACTCACATTTACAACGCTTAAAGCACAGAGCCTCCCAGCTCGTACGGGAAGGTATTCATTCCTATGCAGATGATGAAGTAGAAAAAGGCGCAACACCTGTAACAGCAACGATTGCGGTACGATCAGACCTTTTGAAGGTTCTCGTGCCACCCAACTGTTAAAACTATAAAAACAGGTGATCCATGGCATGATGTTGGCGTATACCTTACAAAAAAACAGCCTTATGAAACTGACAACATTACTGGCGCTAGCTGCAGTAGGTACTGCCATAGGCGCACTGATGACGACCAAACGCGGCAAAAAGCTGCAACAGGACATTAAAGATGCTTCCGGATCACTGATGGAAAGACTCCAGCAGCTTTCGCACAAAACTGCCGGCGACCTGAATCGTATAGGCAAAGACACACGCCGTATGGCAAACAATCTCAGCAATTAAACTACAACAGGTATATCCTGTAAGATAGTACCAATGATAAAGCAGTCCGTTCGCCCCACTGAACGGACTGCTTTATTTTTTACAGAATTCCGATTCTTAAAAAAATACAGTTTTTTCCTGTTTTTGAACAATTCCGGCCGGGCTGTCTACTGGTAATTTTGGAGTGTTAATTCCAAACCAATGAACACAGAAAAACCACTCGCTTACTTGTTTCTGAGACTGATAACGGGTATCAATTTCCTCATGCACGGCATGGTGCGTATCCCCAAACTGTCCATTTTCAGCAGCTGGATGACAGAGCAATTTGCACACACATTCCTGCCACCGGCAACGGTAACTGCATTTGCACATATACTTCCCTTCGGAGAAGCACTGACAGGTCTGTTACTGATCTCCGGACTCTTTACCCGAAAAGCACTGGTACTCGCCAGCGTCATCATCGCCATGCTGGTCACCGGCAGTACCCTGATTGAAAACTGGGAGATCGTTGGCATACAGATGATCTATGCAACCATCCTGTTTGCCTTATTTTTTCTCTCCGCCTACAATACATATTCCCTTGATTCTAAAATTCTAAAAAGATGAGTGACAGAAGAACTTTTATCCGCCACAGCTCCGCGCTTACTGCTATGTCCCTGCTCGCAGCAACACCATTAAAGCATTTTGCCGGTTCACCAAAAGAATTAAAAATGAATGATAAAAATTTCTGGCCGCACGACACAAGGCTTGTCATCTCGGTGTCTATGCAATTTGAAGCCGGTGGCCAGCCTGAGTATGGCGCCGACAGCCCGTTTCCCAACAATATGCAGAAAGGATTTCCGGATCTGCCGGCACAAACCTGGTTTCAATATGGGTACAAAGAAGGCATACCACGCCTGCTGGACCTGTGGGACGAATTCGGCATCAAAGTGACCTCTCATATGGTGGGCCAGGCCGTGATGAACAACCCTACACTAGCCAAAGAGATCGTTCAGCGCGGGCACGAGGCTGCAGCGCATGGTATGAGCTGGTCATCGCAGTACAACCTTTCTTATGAAGATGAGAAGAAATTCATTTCGGATGGCGTACAGGCCGTGAAACAAGTTACAGGGCAGACGCCTGCCGGCTATAATGCCAACTGGCTGCGCCGCGGACAAAACACGCTGCGTATCTTACAGGAACTGGGCTTCCTTTATCATATCGATGATCTCAGCCGCGACGAGCCTTTTATCATTCCTGTAAATGGTAAAGATTTTGCAGTGGTGCCCTACACGCTGCGCAACAATGATATTCAGCTGGTAGAAGGCCGCTACTTCTCCAGCGCAGATTTTGAGCTGCAGCTCAAAAATGAATTTGACCAGTTGTACCTTGAAGCCGGCAAACGCAGGCGCATGATGTCTGTAAGCACGCACGACCGTATAGGTGGTACACCGGGTATGGTGCAGGCTTTGCGCAACTTCCTCAAATATGCACAGCAGCACAGCGGTGTCGCCTTTATGAGGAAAGATGAGATTGCCAGATTTGCATTGAACAGTAAACAAACCATTCGCGAATAACACTAAAAAAGTATTTTATGAAAATCATTATTACCGGCGCCAACGGCACCATCGGGAAAAAAGTAACGGAAGCACTGACCGGCAGGCATGAAATCATTAAAGCCGGCAGAAGCAGCGGTGATGTAACTGTAGATATCACTTCGCCTGAATCAATAGAAAACATGTACCGTACAACAGGCCACGTAGACGCCGTTATCTCACTGGCAGGCGAGGGGCACTTCGGTCCGCTGAAAAGCGCCACAGACAAAGATTTCAGGAAGGGAACGGACAGCAAACTTATGGGGCAGGTAAACCTTGTGCTGATCGGTCAGCATTACATAAATCCCGGAGGATCTTTTACGCTCACATCGGGTATACTCTCAGAAGACCCGGTAGCACTGGGCAGTAATCTTTCTATGGTCAATGCAGGCATTGACGGCTTTGTAACGGGCGCAGCTGCAGAACTGAAGAACGATGTGCGTATCAATGCAGTAAGTCCGGGCGTTGTGGAAGATTCACCGCACTATTTTCCTTACTTCCCGGGGCATATACCGGTGGCTATGGACAAAGTAGTAGCCGCCTATATAAAAAGTCTTGAAGGATTCAGAACCGGAACGATCATAAAAGTGTTTTAGAGAAAAACCGCCTGCTTCAGGTGGTTTTCTTTTTCCGGTACTCAGCGGGGCTTTGCCCGGTATATTTTTTAAATGTGCGGATAAAATGACTCTCGTCTGTAAAACCAAGCCCCGAAGCTATTTCAGCAACCGTATGCCTGGTAAAATCAAGGCGGTTCTGTGCCTGTGTTATACGATAACGGCTGATGTAATCTTTGAGCGTATTGCCCGAATGCCTTTTAAAGAATTGCCCTATATAATCGGGATTCATAAAAAAATGAGCAGCAAGCGGTGCGGCATGCAGTTTTTCACTATCCCCGATATTTACATGAATATAATGGATGATACGGTGCAGCAGCTCATTGTTGCTGATCGTTTCGTTTTTATAAGACGTATCCTCAAGCCTGCGTCCTGCAACTATAAGCAAATTTTCCAGCGTATTTCTCAGCATCGTTTCAAAACCATCTTTCTTCTCTTCATATTCCCCGCATATACTGGTCACCAGTTCATGTAACTGCCGCATATTTTCACTGCAAGCGAGACTGGCTACAGGCCTGTTCCTGCTGCTGAGCAAGCGCCCGGCTATGTCGTTTAATGCCCGTTGCTCATTTACGAGAAAGCTGTCGTAAAATTTTATGATACTGAACTGTGTTGTCTCTTCGATAATATAATAATGATTGCTGTCTGCATCCAGGTAAAAAAGATCGCCGGTATTGTAATGATAATAGTGATCATTGATAACATGAATACCACTGCCTTTTACAATATAATTCAATTCATAAAAGGTATGACGATGCTGCCCGTACTCCCAGGCATCCGCTTCAAAGTTGCTGATAAAAAACAGTTCGGACTGACTTCTCACATGCATGGCATGAAGTTAGGAAAGCCCCCCGATATGCGTAAGGGAATTGAGCTGTGAGAAAATTGATGTCATCCTGAGCCCAACCGAAGGTTGAGACGTAAAATGTGGCGTGTCAAAAATAAAAGCCTCGGGCAGGCACGTCACAGGCGGTCACATCAAACACATTACCCACATCTCCTAAAGCAACTCCCTGAGATGTTTATAGTTACTTTTCACAATATCCAGAACCTCATCCATTCTGCCGCTTAACATAAGTTTACCCATAGACAGAGCCATTCCTTTGACCTGTTCCCACTCTACCTTTGGCGGCATGGCAAGCGCATTGGGATTAGTCATTACATTTACCAGCACCGGGCCATTATAACTGAATGCATCGGCCAATGCAGTTTCTGTATCTTCCAGCCGGCGCACAGTGACACCTCTTATGCCCATAGCCTGAGCTATAGCAGCAAAATCGGGGTCTATCATATCTGTTTCATTATCCGGCAGGCCGGCTACTTCCATTTCCAGTTTTACCATGCCCAAAGCCCGATTATTAAACACAATGATCTTGACCGGGAGATGGTATTGCTTTATGGTAGCCAGGTCGCCAAGCAGCATGGAGAGACCACCATCACCGCACAATGCAACTACCTGGCGCTCAGGCTGGCACAATGCAGCGCCTATAGCCATAGGCATAGCGTTGGCCATAGATCCGTGATTAAAAGACCCCAATAGCTTTCTTTTACCGGTGGCATGGATAAAACGCGCTCCCCATACACAGGTCATACCGGTATCTACTGTAAAGATGGCATCTTCCGCCGCCAGCCTGTTGACCGCATCGGCTACAAACTCCGGCTGAATATTATTTTCCGACCCTTTATCTTTTACGTATGCCTGTTGCACCTCTTTAACTTTGTCATAAAATTCAAGCTGCGCTTTCAGGAAGCTGTCATCCGTTTTCTGCGTGATTAAAGGCATTAACTTTCTTAATGAATCACCGGTCTTGCCACATAATCCCATTACCAGTTTAGCACGGCGGCCCAGGCGCTCAGGGCGCTCATCTATCTGCACGATATCTATATTATCCGGCATAAATGGCACATAAGGAAAATCAGTTCCCAGCAACAGTATTAAATCTGCCTCATGCATGCTGTGAAATGCGGCGGGTAAGCCAAGTAAACCTGTCATACCCACCTCATACGGGTTGTGGTGCTGTATCCCCATTTTCGCACGAAACGAATAGCTTACCGGTGCCTTGATCATTTCCGCAAGCTGTATGACCTCGTCATGCGCCTCTGCAGCACCGATACCGCAAAAAATAACGGGTTTCTTTTTGCCGTTTATTAACGCTGCAAGCTGCTGCAGTTCTTCTTCTGCCGGATGAAGCACCGGCTTGTTCAGATATACCTGCCTTGAAACCGGACTGTCTGCAGCCGGCATTGACGTCAGATCACCCGGCACGCCCAACACAGCCACCCCTTTGCAATGTATTGCATGCTGGAGGGCAGACTGAAGCATACGCGGCAGTTGTGCAGGCGTTGTGGCCAGTTCGTTGTAACAGCTGCAATCGGCAAACAGCTTAAGGGTATTGGTACCCTGGAAATAATCTACTCCCATTTCATGTGTAGGGATAGTGGAAGCTATGGCCAGTACCGGCACACCCGAACGATGCGCATCGTACAAGCCATTAATAAGGTGGATATGCCCCGGACCACAACTGCCGGCACAGCAGGCTATGCCATTCAACTCTGCCTCTGCTGCTGCGGCATAGGCACCAGCCTCTTCATGCCGCACATGTATCCATTCTATTTTGCCACTGCGGCGCACTGCATCGTTAAAGAAATTGAGACTGTCGCCGGTGACTGCATAGACCCTTTTGATACCGGCCTGGATCAGCATTTCGACCAACTGCTCTGCAACGTTTTGTGCCATGGGATATTTTTTTTAGGTAAAAGCCTGGAAACTATTCACTAAAAGGATCGCGCCAGCACCAAAAATAAAAGCGGTACCGTGGAGGTACCGCTTTTTCATTTTCATATACAAGGTTATCAGAATAAATCAGATGAATGGTCAGTTTCTGAGGGGAGGTGTTTCATTAAGGCAATTGAAACAGGATATGATTTACGGGGCTGTTACAGATAATAAACTGTTTCAATTTTCAGGGCTAAAACTGCGTTTTTTTACGATACCGGACAATGGCTAGTTTATAACTGTGCAGTATGAGTTTATAACTGTGCAGTTTTTGTATGAGATCATGCAAATAAGAACACTGTAAAAATACAACTGCACACTTCCAGACCATTTTGCAATTAATATTTACTTATTTTCCTATATACTTTCGACTCTTCAGATATAACTTCCATGTTGTATATACCAGGAGCTACAGTACTAAGATCATAGATAATGGTTTGCCGGCCTTCTGTAACATTTTTGATTGTTTTATCAACGATCCGCCCCATTGCATCGTAAACGTTGATCCGGATATTACCACTTTTCGAGGTATTCAGATCAAACTTAAGGTCACCGCTCGTAGGATTAGGATATAAATTTTCTATTTCAAACTGCCTGCTGCCAGGGGTAATGGTTGTTACAGCAGCTGGTTTACCAGAGGATGAAGTGGTTCCAAAATCGGAGAGGCAAACAGACATCTGCTGTTTACAACCCGTGTTGGTCTTTGGATCTGATGTAGCAAGTGTAATTATATAACTGCCAGGATTTGCATATGTGTGAGTCATGTAGGGTGAGTTATTTATGATCACAGTACCATCACCAAAATCCCAATCATAAACATTTGAAAATAAATTATTCGCTGTACAGTTGACTACATCAGGGATAGCAGTATTTACGGAGTAACTAAAATTGGCATCGCATCCTCCTTTTCCGGTGGGTGGGTTTGTAGGGAAATACCTGGGACAAAATGTTTTGCATACAGTGGCACAGTTTTGACCAGCGGTATTAGCATAACTGAGGCATATTTTCCAATCAACATTATAAGGATATTGTTGTGTAACCGGATTGCCACCTACTACGGTATAAGGAGGAATTCCCCAGTTCAGGTTCCATGTATAAAATCCCTGCGGTTTATTTATATCAGGAGTAAACGTTACTGTATTTGCAGATAAAGAATTTACAGAATAAGTAAAGTTAGCATCACAAACTTTGGAGGAATCTGTTTCGATTTTTACATAGCTTATGGTCAGCAATGCCTGCATATATCGATTATAGTCGCTCACATGATGATTACTTGTCGGGTGCAGCACGATCTGGTTATTAAATATAGATGGCGTGTACTGAATTGTATAATCTGTAATGGCTGTGTTGGAAGCGGAAGCATATGCAGGTATAATATCCGTCATACGATCTATAACTGGATTAGCCGTATTGGGTACGTTATATTGACTTTGATTGTAAGTCCAAAATGGATCAACCTGGCCTGGATTATTCGGATTTTCCAGGTAATGCTCCTGGCAATTGCTTACATTAGAGAGTGCTGCCGGAGTTTGTTGTATGTTAGTTGCCGCGTACAGCCTGAGAGTTCCCGGGTCTCCGTAACCCTGATTAGTATATTGGGTTGGAATAAAATTTTCATCCCGAAGTTGGTTGTAGAAATTCTTTACGCCAACATGTATCTTGTAAGTATATCCGGGCACAAAATTAAAATTCGCCATAATACCTTCTGTGTAGTTGTTGATAGCATCTCCTCCTACCAGAAACAGATCGCTTGTACCGGATTGGCTGGGAGTACCGATACGTGACCATTGCGGGGCTGTAGAACTGCACGAGGAGAGGCCTGTACCCACACAAAGACTACTGAAAGTAACACATCCACCACCATTAAAATTGCCACCCCAACCAGAAAAATCCGAGTTAAAAACTGTTGTCATCTGGGCACTTGCAGATGATACGCCGGCGCATATAGCTACCAACACGGAAAAAAGATTCCGAGATAATTGTTTTTTAATTTTCATTTTATGAGAGTTTAAGTCTTTGCCTGTCGCCATAAGACTATTTATTCAACGCTGCCATTTTAAGTGTGCAGGCACCGGATTCAGCACATACTGCTTATTTCTTTGTAGATATATCTCTTTTCTTTGCCTGGTTGAATCCGGAGTAAATTTGAGATACAACAAGCAGATAAACTATGACAAGTTCACAGTTATGCAGAATGAGTTCATAATTGTGCACAATTCACGTGCAAAAGGAAATATTAACAGAGAATCAGGATACCCGACTTGGTTATGAATGGCGTATAAGTATTTAATATATTGAAATCAACTCTGGAACTTTATAGCCTCCAGGAATGCGTCTTTCTTATTTATAGACACTTCCACCGTAGTTCCGTCTTTCATATGAACATAACCACCGCGCCCACGAACATACCTGCTTACACATTGAAGATTTATAACATGAGAATGATGCACCCTGAAAAACAGGCGTGAGGGCAATATATCTTCACATTCTTTAAGCCGCATACTTACTATGATTTTTTCTCCATTTGTCAGGTATATATTGCTGTAGCTGCCTGATGCCTCACAGCGCACAATTTCATGATAATCTACAAACAGGTACCCGTCCTGCACCGGGAGGCTTATTTTGGATGAAAACGGAACAGCAGACTGCTGCAGATACCGGGCAAGGTTATCATTGGTTTGCTTCAGGCCTATGTGTTTTTCCGCCCGTATAACGGCTTGCTGCAAAGCATCGATATCTATTGGCTTCAGCAGGTAATCCAGCGCATTTTCCCTGAAAGCCCGTATCGCATATTGATCATACGCGGTTGTAAAAATAACTTCGAACGGAATGCTCCGGAATTTTTGCAACAAATCGAAACCGGTGCCTCCAGTCATTTCGATGTCAAGAAATACTACTTCAGGCAACACCTGGTTAATTACAAGGTAGGCGCTGTCAATATCTGTAGCGGAGCCGACAACCGTTACAGTAGGACAATAAGATAAAAACATCTCCTTCAATGTCTGGATATTTGCCGGCTTATCGTCTACAATTACTGCAGTGAGCATAGTAATACTGTTTAAAAAATTTAAAGAGGGAATTCAATTATTACCCGGGTTCCCATTTCACGGGGTTCTGATAATGACAAGTCTTTTACTGTTGTTATTATTTTTTTATCTGCATACAACTGGTTCAGCATCTCCACACGTTCTTGTGTAATGGACATACCTTTTGACTGATGCTGCTGCATTTGCTTTTCCTTTGAACGGTTGATGCCTATACCATTGTCTTCTACAATACACACCAGCTTGTTTGCCGCTTTATTTTCCGTAAAAGAAAGCGTAATCCGGTCTCCACCGCCACGCTCACCCATTGCATGTTTTACCGCATTCTCTATATAAGGCTGTATCACCATATTCGGTATCTGTATGCTTCGGTCAATGCCGTCATCAATATGAATGCTGTACTCAAAGGAGCCGTTCATCTGCAGCTTTTCCAGCTCCAGGTAGTTGTCCAGAAAAGCAACCTCCTCTGCAAGCGATACATACATTTTTGAAGAATGGTCCAGTGTTTGCCGTACCAGGGCTGCAAACCGTGACAGGTAACGGTTGGCTCCTTTGGCATCGTGGCGCATGATGTATTGCTGGATAGAGTTGAGACAGTTGAAAATAAAGTGTGGGTTCATCTGCGCACGCAGGGCCATCTGCTCCAGTTCTATAATTTTATGAGTCGTCAGACGTTTTTCTGCCTCACGGCCCTGTACACGCCGGATGCGCCATTGGATAAACAACCAGATGATAACTGCCGATACTACGGTTATCAATACCCGGAACCACCACGTTTCCCAAATTAATTTCTCTACCTCAAAATGCCATTCCAACATTTTGCTATGATCACCCAATCTGTTGATAGCTTCCAGTTGCAACATATATTTCCCCGAGGGCAATGAAGGATAGCTCAACGCATTTTCTTTCGTTGTCTGCCACTGGTCATTCAATCCCAGCAAGCGATAGCGATAGGTAATATTACCGCCAGACAAAAACGATATACCGGAGTATTCAAAGCGGATATTGTTGTCTTTATGAGCAAGGACGACATGACCTGTATCCTCCATAAAATGATTGCCGGATGAGATGATATCAGTTAAGTGAATCAATGAGATAGAGTGCTGCGGCACCTTATGTTCATCAAAGTAGCACAGGCCCTGCGGCGTACCAAGATACACCATATGATTGTCCACAAAAATAGTGTTGATGTTCTCAGAATTAAGCCCGTCCGATGTGTTAAACCTTGCTGTAACAACTGGTTTGCCGCTTATATCTACTTTGTTCAGTCCTTTGTCGGTGCCTACCCACAGGGTACTTCCGGATGTATACAGGCAACGTATCAGATTACTCGTAAGGCCATCGGTTTCAAAGGTAATGTTGGCAATTACTTTACCATTTTTATATCCTACGATGCCACGTTGATTCGTCCCGACCCAAAGCGCTCCTGAAGTATCCTCAGACAAAGAACTGATCTGGTTTTTAAGTAACGCATTGCTGTCGCCCAGGAATACTTCCGGTTTTCCGGGATGTATCACATACAGTCCTCTTAGAGTACCAATGTAGTAGCTACCCCTGTAGGGATAGGCACATGTAGAGCGGCCTGTATGCAATTTCTTGTAAAAGTGCTGATGACGGGAAGTAAGAAAAGTTTCATCGCTTGATGCCACCAGGACCGTATCATTAAACAGAGCTGCAGTCTTCAGGGCATGTCTCGACCAGGTTGTTTCGTACAAGCTTGAAATCCGTGCACCAATGCTTAGAAAATCAGAACTGGATAAAGAAACCATCGTTACCGCATGTTTCTTTTCATAACGGGTCATGTCGCTGGCGATTCGTACGGTATGGCACCGCCCTTCAACACCTGTAGTGCTGTCCGCAAAAAAATCCAGCTTATAAGACTGCTCAGCGTCGCATCCCAGAATAAGGCTGTTATTTATCTTATGGATATCATTTACAGCCAAAAGATTATTTTCTGTTCCAAAATTAATCAGGTGTACCCGCGATGGCATTAACTTAAAAACGCCGGTTCCTGTAGAAAACCATATGTTCCTTTCCCGGTCCTGATATATATAGTGAACACCTAAATTGTGAAGATACCAGCCCACATACTTTCTGTGATAAATATCATAAAAATGCACGCCAGCGGATTGCTTATTCCACAAACAGGCGATGCTGTCATTAAGCATACACGCTGTATTCCTTAATGAAGGACTTTTTATTTTTATTTTATGCCCGTCCTGCTGATTATACGGAAACACGAGCATAAAAACTCCGGATGAAGTACCCACCAGATAATTTTGTTCTGTAGCGCTATGTTCATACATAGCAACCAGGCCGAATTGCACAGCCAATACGCTCCTGTCTTTTGTGTACCTGAACATTTTGCCCGGCAGCCGAACGTAGCTGGCGAACATTTGCGCGCCTTCAAAACTTCTGTAACGGAAAAAAGCAGCTGTATCAAAATGGCTCAGGTCACTCACCTGCCGGAGACTGCCGTCGCGGAACAGGAAGCATCCGCCATAATCTCTGTAGGAAATCAGGATATTGCCGGCCGTATCTTCTGCGTATCCGTTAATATCCTCTTTGAGCTTTATTTTCCGCAGCAATGTATCATTTTGCTGATTGTGAAACCTTCCTTTATAATAATAACAGGCGCTGCTTCCAAACGTAATAATCCATAACCGGTCTTTTGAATCCGGCCAGATGCCCAGCACTTCATTGGATGGCAAGCCATCATTAGTTGTAAATACTTTGAAATGTATACCATCAAACCGGCACAATCCGCTTTCTGTAGCGAACCAGATAAATCCATCTTTATCCTGTGTTATACCATGCACATTAGAACTAGGCAGGCCGTCTCTTACATCATAGTGTACATAATTGCACTCCTGCCCAGTTGCCAGACCTGCAAACAACGTCAGGAAAATAAAAAGGTAAGCCCGCAAGCTCCGCCCCGGGTATATATTGGTTTCCAAAATTGGCTTTATAAAATTAAAAAATGCTATAACACACATACAGCACTTCATAACGATGGGTATAAATAATAAAAACAAAAGTAATACCAATATTTTAAACCATCCTTCATACTTGCAACCTGATTGCGGATCATATGTCCCGGCAATCCATTTCTGATTATACAGGAAATATTATCTCCACACTCGTACCAGTAACACCTTCTTCAGCTTCCGATCTGTCGGCTATTGTTACTTCCACTTTCTTATCTGCATATAGCTGGTTCAGCATCTCTACACGGCCCTGGGTGATAGACATGCCTTTTGACTTATGTTGTTGCATTTGCTTTTCCTTTGAACGGTTGATGCCTATACCATTGTCTTCTACAATACACACCAGCTTGTTTGCCGCTTTATTTTCCGTAAAAGAAAGCGTAATCCGGTCTCCACCGCCACGCTCACCCATTGCATGTTTTACTGCATTCTCTATATAAGGCTGTATCACCATATTCGGTATCTGTATACTTCGGTCAATGCCGTCATCAATATGAATGCTGTACTCAAAGGAGCCGTTCATCTGCAGCTTCTCCAGTTCCAGGTAGTTATCCAGGAAGGTGACTTCTTCTGCAAGCGATACATACATCTTTGAAGAATGGTCAAGCGTCTGGCGTACAAGGGCTGCAAACCGCGACAGGTAACGGTTGGCTCCTTTGGCATCGTGACGCATGATGTATTGCTGGATAGAGTTAAGGCAGTTGAAGATAAAGTGCGGGTTCATCTGCGCACGTAAGGCCATCTGCTCCAGTTCTATAATTTTATGAGTCGTCAGACGTTTCTCTGCTTCGCGGCCCTGTATACGGCGGATGCGCCATTGTACCAAAACCCACACTAACGATAAGAAAGCAACCAGTACCAACAAACGGAACCACCAGCGCTCCCATAGTAAGGATTCCACCTCAAAATGCCATTCCAGCATTTTGCTATGATCACCAAATTTATTGATTGCTTCCAGCTGCAACGTGTATTGGCCTGATGGCAAAGACGGATAGCTCAAAGCATTCTCCTTTGTTGTCTGCCATTCATCTTTAAGACCCAGCAGACGGTAACGATAGGTAATATTACCTTCTGACAAAAAGCAAATACCTGCATACTCAAAACGAATGTTGTTATCCTTATGCGGCAATAAAAAATTATTCTGCTGCGGCAGTATATGACTACCCGATGAAATAATATCGGTAAGATGAATGTAGGAAATAGAATGACGGGGTATTTTACGTTCATCAAAATAACAAAGACCAAGCGGCGTGCCCAGGTATACAATATTACTGTCTGCGAGTATAGTATTGATGATATCAGAGTTTAGCCCGTCTGATACTGTAAATTTTGCGGTAACAACCGGTGCGCCACTTATATCTGTTTTATTCAAACCTTTGTCTGTGCCCACCCACAAGGTGTTTCCCGATGTATACAAGCAGCGGACCTGGTTGCTGGTAAGCCTATACTCCTCCACTGTAATATTTGCCGTTATTTTTCCATGCTTATATCCGATTACCCCCTTCTCATTGGTGGCTATCCAGAGCGTTCCATCATCACTTGCTGCAAATGAGCTGATCTGATTTTTAAATAAACTGTTGCTGTCCCCGAGATATATTTCCGGTTTGCCGGCCGTCACAGCATATAGGCCGCCCAAGGTGCCGACATAATAAGTACTATCCTGTTTGTAAGCGCAAGTGGCACGGGAAAGGCGGATTGTTTTCGTGAAATAATTGTCGCATATACCAATTGAAAAAGTTTCCATATTGTCCGCAAACAAAACCTCTTTGCCCAAAAACTGCAATGTCTTCATTGAGCCCTGGGGACGAGATTTTCCCAGTTTCAAAAAATCCGAACTGCCGCAATTAATAAGCTTGTGGTACCCTAAATTGCAAAAACGTGTAATATCCGGCTCCACTTTTAAAATTGTGCAGGCGGGTGTACCATCAGAAGATTCACTGACTTGCGGAAACAGCTGATAATATTCGCCATTCTTACATCCGGCATATATACTCTTACCTACCTTATGTACATCATAAACCGGTAAGGGATTTTTTTCTGTTCCGGGATTAATAGTCCTTACCGCCAACGGTGACAATTTGAAAACCCCGCTGCCTGTAGAAAACCAGGTATTCCCTTCCCTGTCGTGGAACATGAAATGAACACAATAGTCCTTGAGAAAACAACTGGTATATTTTTTACGATAAATATCATAGAAAAACACACCATTACCAGATTGAGAGTTCCAGATAACCATCGAGCTATCATCGGCAAACATGCAGGATTTTTTCAGCGCATGATCAATATCTATTATTTCATAATTCTGGCTACACCGACCCAATTTATTATATTGAAAAACGACCGCCGTATCCTGATTCTTTAATATGTAATTCTGTTCGGTTTTGCTTTTGCATAAATAAACATTAAACAATGTTACATTATCACCTATAACACCACTGCGCTTCTGCCGGTAATCAATGATTTCGTCCGCTACCTGGAGATATTTGCCAACGGCCAAACCACCGTTTATAAATACCGGGGCAAAAAAATGTGACGTATCAAAGCTCCGGATATCGTTTACCCGTTTTATACTGTTATTATTGAATATAAAATACGAGCTGCCATCACTGCATACAAAAACAAGGTTCCCTACCTGGTCCTCTGCACTGCCATCAATATCTGATATCAACTTTATCCTGGCTAAAACGGGATCATTCTGCTGATTGTGGATTTTCCCGTCTTTATAGTAGCAAATTGCATTCTTAAATACTTTAATCCACATCCTGCCTTTGGAATCAACCCAGCAACCCAGCACTTCATTACCCGGCAGACCATCTTTTGTCGTGTATGTTTTGAAATGTGTACCATCAAACCGGCATAATCCGCTCTCAGTGGCAAACCATATAAAACCGTCTTTATCCTGTGTTATATTGTGTATGTTAGAGCTGGGCAGGCCATCCTTTACATCATAATGGGTATAGCTGTATTCCTGCCCTGCAGCAGAACATGCAAGCAGCACCAGAAAAATAAACATACAGGCCAGCACATAGCTGCGCCCGGGGTATATATCGGTCTTCAAAACTGGTATTATAAAACTGAAAAATGCTATAACACACATACAGCATTTCATAATGACGGGTATAAATAATGAAAACAAAAGTAATACTAATACTTAATACCTCCTTACGACACCGGCAAAAGATAATGATGTAATAGTGCTGCAGATTGCACCTCTGCATATACAGCCTATTTCCAAAGAAGCACCTGCTTATTACCCCCCGACAGCAAAATAATAGCTTGCTGTTGCGTGGTATCCACCCTTTGTATCATTTGCGGATATTGTTTAAGATACCAGTTTACCGGCTGTGCAGTTACCCAGCTGCGAAATGATATGGTGTCGCCGTTTTTATAGTTTTTCTTTACCAGTTCAGCTGCATGTGTTGTCCCGTCTCCGTTCCAATGCTCATCCTGCTTCAACTCTATATGTCCTGCTGCATTACGCGCAAAGGAAAAACGGAAATCAGAGACATATGCCAGGCATGTATAGCCCATGCGGGCTATCAGTACAATCATGCAGATCGTACTTATCTTCCGAACAATGCTGCGGGGATTACTATGGGAAGCAGCAAAACAAACACCGGTCAGTCCAAGAGAAAACGGCAGGCAGAATATCCAATACCGGGCATGCAGTATCACCATGGTATGCGTAATGATGATAGGCACAAGTGAAAGAACGGTATACGCAGATATACCGAAAAGGAAAAAGTAAATGGTCCGCTTACCGTAGAGTGCTATTGCATTTTTTATATTCAGCACGATAACTGTAAGCGGAAAGATTATAAGCAATATACTGATGAGGCTTTTCAGGTTTATCTCAGAAGAAGTACTGTTCCCAAACGAAGTCGTATAGCGGCAAAGCAGCGCCCACACAACAGTTGCCGGGGTTGCCGGGGTAAAGTTCGGCACCGGCATATTCGACGCAATCCGGTTCATCTCTATTACGTTGCGTATACTTTTTATGGCATTCAGCGGAAAAAGATATACCAGTATCAACACAGTGAACGGCACCAGCACAGCAACCAGCGTCCGCAACCAGAATTGGCGGCTTACACCTCTGCTTGTTATAATAAAATCTGCCAGTAATGCCAGGAGCACAATTACAGTAAAGTAATGTGTGATCAGCATCAATGCTGCAATGACGCCCATCCATATTCCGTTCCGCAACAGCCTGCCGCTCTGCCTGTTTGCTATCGCTGATTGTATGTTGTCATACAAAATGAGCAATATCATAAGCAGCACCAGCGCAAACGCATACATACGCGCAAAATGCGCCACCTGTACCACCAGCGCGTGCAGGACAAACATTACAGTAGCGATATTGGCTACTCTTTCATCTGCCGCTCTCCTGCGCAGCCATACATAAAAAAGTACAATTGCGATAAGTACAAATAATGCTGAAGGCTCGCGCATGGCGGCAACAGAAAACCCTCTTATGTTTATCCACCAATGAATGATAAGATTTGAAGTAAAAGAATGACCGCAATCATCAATGGTAAACCGCATGGTGCGTTGTGCACTGTTCCGCTTCCAGTAATCGGCAGATGTGAAAACAGGACCTTGTATATGCTCATAGTTTGAAAAGCCGTCAAAAGCATGGGTCCTGATATAACCAAATCCGGTAGCTATATTGGCAGTTACTATTTCATCTCCATCCAGCGGTATGCGATCCAGGTGATAAAAACAAATACCTGTACTCAGCAGCAACAGTAGCAGCAGGAATCTGTATTTTTTCAGGAAAAGAACAGTACTCGCCATAAATATTTCAGGGTATCCGGCTTACCACCGGTGTGTTTAATAAACCGCATCACGATAATCTCTGCGGCGCAGCAGTTTCAGGTCCTGCAGCACACTGGCCTTCACATTCAGCGTAAATGTAAAACTTTTACGTATGCCAAAAGGAATCGTACTCAGGCGCATCTCCCAGCAATGCAGATCACGGTATATATCAAATTGCGTGAACGAAACCTGGTGATTGGTAAAATCATATCCGCTGCTGAAGGTGAACTTCCAGCGCGATGTAATGTTGAGATCTCCGCTGAACAGTGTATTCTGCGTTACGACAAGTGTATCGCGTTTGCTGAAAGCAGAATAGCTTTTGTTTAATGCAAGCGAATAGGCGACGTTCAGGCTCCAGGGTATATTAAAATCTACGTAATCATTATAGCCGCCATTTTGCAGCATACGGTTGGCATCGTCAGATTTTGGCTTGTCTTTACTATTATTTTTCGAACGGAAGTTGGCACTCAGTGCAAGGTTCGCATTAGTGAACCGTGCAATGCCCTTTCCGTCGTCCCACATAGTGTGCGTAGATCTCCGTCCGTGCTCATAATCGTAATCATACGGATCAAAGCTGGCAGCTCCGCTCAGGCTTAGCTTATTTAATATATTGGTACGGAAGCTCACAGCAACCGGGCTCCATTTAAAAGAGTCTGCTGCTACATTATAGGATCCCGAAAAGCTAAGCGCATCTATCAATGTTATGTTCTTATTGCCTGTTGATGAATCCTTGCTGTTACGTACCTTAATCTGCAGGTTATTATTAAGCCCATATTGCACACTGCTGCTATAGGTGCCATATTGGCCAAGGCCGGGCGTTCCTACCACAGAACCATCATATGGAGACAGGTATACAGGAGCGCTGTTAGGAGAAAGGTATGTCTGGTAATAATAGTTGAATGGCGCCCTGCCGTAATCCGGCCGGTAATTAAATCCTATACTTGGCGTAAGCACGTGCCGTATGCCCATCAGGTTGCTGTGCTTGAATTTTACCAGTCCGTAAATACGTGTGCTCAGCTGCATGCTGGCATCTAAATCGCGTGCAGTATAAAATCCGCGGTTACTGATAGTATCCAGTTTCCAGAGCAGGTTATCAAAATATTCGTACCGCTGTTGTGTAAGCCAGTATTCGTTATAAGATACGTTAAACGACATATTCACAAAACGGAATATGGTATAAGCTGCGCTTACCGGTATAGAATGGTGTATGCCGTTGTGAAAATCATTTAGTGCAAGTGTCTTCAGGCTGAAGGTACTGTCGTAGAATGTTATCTGGTTAGATGCATTTACCGTATAGCCTGCTGTGATCTTATCGTACCAGTGCGTTCCGGTTGCATTTTTATTATGGAACGGATTGAATTGTGAGATGTAAAAGTTTATTTCCGGCAGGCTCACATTCACCACATGCGATTGTGTGTTCTGGTTGTGACGCGCGCTCACCGTAAGGCTGTATGGCTTATTGGCCCATGTCTTTGAATAGGTAATGTTTGACTGGTACTGGTTGTTCAGTATCTGGTTTACATTATAGCTGTTATTGGAGTAGAACGACGATGTACCCGCAGTTACAGAAGCGGTGAAGGATTCTCCCGGCTTGGCTTTCGAATCTGTGCGGTGCTGCCACTGAACCATAAAATCCTTTGTAATACTGGATCCCGGCTCATAGGTTTCCCCGGTTTTATTGTAGGCATAGCTGATCAGGAGACTCCCGTTATACTGGTAGCGGCTGTTATAAGTAGTAAGCGCCGTACCGCTCCAGCTGCCTTTGGTAAATACGGTTCCCTGCACCAGCAGATCGGCATAATCATTCAGGTAAAAATAATAACCGCCGTTTGTAATACCGAGGCCACGTGCCTGCTCCACGGTATATGACGGCAGGCGGAAACCGGAGCGCTGCTGTTCTGATATAGGAAAAAGCCCGAACGGCAGGAACAACGGCGTAGGTACATTTTCAATAACTATGTGTGCAGAAGCAGCGGCGATTACTTTTCCGGGAATTACTTTGATCTTCCTGGCCCAGATACCGTAATGCGGTGTATCCAGGGAACAGGTCGTATATATATTATGCCATCCATAGATCGACTGATCGGGATTTCGTTTTACCTGCTGGCTGAAAACATATCCTTCCCCGTACTTAGACCGTGCATTCCTGATGATTGCCCGTTTGCTCTTAAAATTATATTGCAACGAATCATATGTAACCAACTCCGATCCCTGTGTAAAAGTAGGACGTGCAGACAGGACACCTACGCTATCTGCAGAAGGGGCTGCTGTTACCAGGTTTGAATTCTGGTCGTATGTAATCACGCCCGCATTCAGCTTTAAGTCCTCCCAGTTCACTTTTGCATTGCCGTACAGGTAGAAAAGGTTCCGGTGCATGTCCATTATGGCGGAGTCACTGGCTTCCGCGGTCACAACCGAAGACAATGCATCTGAAGAGATACGGATGCCCAGCGAATCCTCCAGCTGGCTTTTTGCAGTGCTGTCACTCGCCAGTGTATCGTTTTTTTTCAGGGTATCATTATACAGCTTCAGGCTGTCTGTGGGCAGAACGGTTGTATCACGGGAGGCAGCCGATGAGTCTTTGCCCGGTACACGGACAGACTGACCGCGAACCGGATTTGTTATATTAAATATAAAAATCACTGCCATTAGTAAGGTAAGGCAGTGAAAGCATGCGAATTTTGGAATAATTTTACCGCGCAGGTTCATGAACGGTTGCAAAAATAGTTATTTGCCAGCTAGGTTTCAGATTTTGTAATGCTATCTTAACACTTATTATTACATTATGCGTATCAGACTTTTGTCGTTTGTCATTTTATTATCGTTCTGTCCCGGACTTCTCTTTGCTACCGGAAAAAAAATTACAAAGATTGTACTTGATGCCGGTCATGGAGGAAAGGACATAGGGGCCCGTGGTCAGTTTTCACAGGAAAAGAACCTGACACTTGCCATTATTATGCGGCTGGGTAAGATTATAAATGACAGTATGAAAAGTGTCCAGGTACTTTACACCCGTACAAGCGATGTATACCCTACCCTGGCCGAACGTCATGAAATAGCCAACAAGTCCAATGCCGACGTTTTCCTTTCCGTGCATATTAACTCTACTGCCGACAGAATAGAACGCGTGCCTGCCGGAACCCGCACAGTGGGTAAGGGCAAACACAAGAAACACATAACGGTTTACCGTACAATCCGTCACCACGAGACCAGCAGCAATGGTACTATGACACTGGTGCTCGGTGCCATCCGCAACGGACAGAAATCCCAGGCGATTGAAGAAAACGGCGAAACGATAGTAGAAGAGCCGGGCCTGCTTAACGAAAATGATCCGCAGACAGCCATCATCCTTGCACAGTACATGCAGGCTTTTACCGGCCGCAGCGTATCCCTGGGCAGTAAAATACAGGCAGAGTTTGCAGCACAGGGCCGCACCGACCTTGGTGTGAAACAGCAGAGCCTTGAAGTACTGGCAGGAAGCGCCATGCCCGGAGTACTCGTAGAATGCGGATTTATCAACAATCCGGAAGAAGAAACTTACCTGAACTCTGAAGAAGGGCAAACGCAGGTAGCGATGGCTATATACCGCGGACTTAAAGCTTACAAACAGGACGTAGAACGCTGATTATCACATAACACAATCTTTTATACACAAAGAGTGATGCTGCATCCGGCATCACTCTTTTTTTGTTTTACAGTGCATATACAGCACCATTGGCAGTGTGGATAACTTCATTAAATCCGGTCAGCCTATTGACATAATCAACCTCATTTACCATCTTTGTAAACAGCAACTCACTCAAAGCTTTATTTTTTAAAGCCGGTTGCATTTTAAAATTGTTTCGTTTATCTTTAAGCTCCGTAAAAAATAAATGCGCTAATGAAAGCCCGTTTTAAAACAATGATTCTCTCAGCGCTGGGCGCTATGGCCGCGTTTTCTGCAGTTACCTATTCTTCCTGTAGTCCGGATAAGTGTAAGGCGATCGTTTGTGCGTATGGTGGGGTTTGTAATGATGGAGCCTGCGTTTGTCCTTCAGGATATGAAGGGCCACAATGCGAAAGCGTTGTAAGAGATAAATTTACAGGCGTCTGGAATGTACTGGAAACAGGAACTATCTCCCAGGCGGCACAGTATACAGTCTCTGTAGAGAACAGCACAGATGATAATAAACTGGCAGTCGTTATCAGGCATTTCCACAACAACCTTGTTGATGCCGTACAGGCCTCTGTACTTGGTGACACCTTGTTTATACCTCAGCAGACAGTAAATAACTACACACTGGAAGGCAAAGGTTACCTCGTTCCGGATAAATATTACAGCCAACACGCAAAACTTACACTTTACTACTATATCACAGGCCCCAACGGTCAGAAAGACGATTTCGGCACCCAGTTTGGCAAACCGGCCATGTGGAACAAATAGAAACTTCTACTCAAAGCAAACGCCCCTGCAGATTGCAGGGGCGTTTTTTATTGTGTTATTTTGAGATGTGTGTATTGAGATATGAGATTTCAGACGTGAGAAATGAGATGGGAGATTTGTAGCATTTGGTATTGGTATCTCAATGTAAACAACATTGATTCACTATTCACTCCCAATAATTATCAGGATCACTATTCTCCCATTCACCTCTCACCATTCACTACTATTCCCCCGAAAGAACCTTCGGCATTTTTTCTTTCTGCGAAGCGCGGTGTAACATACTCAGCAGAAAGCCCAGCACCATTACGCCCGTACCCAACCACAATACATTAATGTAAGGGAATACCATTGCCTTCATTACAATGTAATCATCCTTGGGATTGGTTTGTTTCAGCAGTATCTCGGCAGCATTCTGATCCGGGAGTACGCGGCTGAAACGAGTATATAGCCCCATTGTTTTCAACGTATCTTCTATATAATTTTCATACTGGTCGCGGATATAATACAACGGAGTTATCTTTTTTACAAACCCATTAGCATCATATACATTCAGTATCGCAGTAACAGGCAGATCGCCCTCCTGCGGTGTATAACGCGAGTCATTCACCTTGGTATCAAATCCTTCAAACACCATATAACCGTTGTTAAAATACAAGCTGTCGCCTTTCTTAACGGTATGTGTTTTATAACTCGCGGTATCCGTCTTCTTCTTTGGGTCAATTACCGATGTTACATACGTAAAAATGTCCCTCGTCAGGTAATGTTTGGAAGCAGGATTAGCGGAAAGCCCCTGCTGCCCTTTCGGGTTTATGAACGCATCCGGGTAAAGCGTAAACCGCTCTGTCACCTTTTTGGTTCCGGGATCCCGCCTCTCGTAGTCTACACGGTAAAAATTACGCGGATCATCCGGCGAAGTAGAGTCTCCTTTATAAGTAGCCACATAATCACCCATTACCACCGGGGTATGCAGAAACATCAGCACATTTTCGCGGCTTTCACGCACATTTTCGCCCTGCGTTTTCTTACCAAAATCCATGACAACGCCCAGGGTGTTGATAGAAATCACCTCTTTTTTATAGGAAGAAAGCACAATACCGACAATCATCATGGCAAAGCCGAGGTGCGCAATGGAAGCACCCATTTTCTTTACTGCCCCCTTTTGTATGACAATTCCATAATACAGGTTGGCCACCAGTGCAAAGCAGGCGGCACACATCAGCACCACATACTGCCAGGCGTCTACCTGCATACCATAGCATATCGCGGCAGCTATTGCACAACCGATGGTTGCTGTTATACCCAGGCGTTTCAATGCTGTACCTACTTCTGTCTTTTTAAACTTCAGGTACAGTATAGAGGCAGAAAGTATGGCTACTATGATAGCCACCCATACCTGTATATTATTATATTGACGTACCGGATCAACCGGTGGGGCAAATTCCTTACCGGTGATTGATTTTGCCAGCGGCGCCCATACAGGCAGCGAAGTGGAAAATATGATCTGGAATGCAGACAGCAATAATACAATTGACCCGATAAACATCCAGAATTCGCGTGAGCTGGTTGCCTCCTCTCCTTTAACGGTCGGCAGTTTTTTCCACCTTACTACCAGCAGGGTTACAGACAATATTATCAGCACACCCAGCACTACCAGCAGGTGCCAGTACAGGGATTTACCTTCACCCGTAAAAGCATGTACAGATGTATCACCCAGTACCCCGGTACGCGTAAGGAAGGTAGAATACCAAACAAACAGGTAAGTAAGTATCAGCAGGATAAAAGTAGCCCCCAGCGTGCGTCCCGTAGACTTGTATACCAATAAGGTATGCAGCCCAGCCACCAGCGTAAGCCAGGGCACCAGCGATGCATTTTCTACCGGATCCCAGGCCCAGTAACCGCCAAATGTAAGAGATTCGTAAGCCCATGCGCCGCCCATCATGATACCGGTACCCAGTACGGCGCCGGCAAACAGCGACCAGTTGATGGCCGGTTTTACAAAGCTCTGGTAATCGTTTTTCCAGAGTGCGGCAATAATATAAGAGAAAGGAACAATCGTTGAAGCAAAGCCCAGGAACAGCACCGGAGGATGTATTACCATCCAGTAATTCTGCAGCAATACGTTGAGGCCGTTACCGTCTTTGATAAAGCTCATATAATTAGCCTGCTGGAATATTGGCGCACCCTGCATCTGGTGACGCAGCAACATAAACGGAGTACTGCCCACTTTTACATCCGGACCAAAGACAAATCCCAGCAGCATGGTAGCCAGTGCTACCTGCACCAGGCATATAACAGACATTACGCGGTTTTCCATCTTACGGGCAGTAGCCATTACTACCAGGCCCAGCATACTGTGCCAGAACGACCACAGCAGGAAACTGCCTTCCTGTCCTTCCCAGAAACAGGACAACAGGTACTTCATCGGCAATGCCAGGGAAGAGTGCTGCCAGGCGTAGTTATATTCAAAAAGATGGTTGGCAATGATATAATACATTGCTATGAAAATGCCGAAAATAGACGCTACATGAATGACAAAACCATTGCGCGCCATCAGCAGCCAGGTATTACTGCCGGCCAGGTCGCGCTGCTCCGTCTGTGCAGAGCGGAAGAAGCTGAACGCGCTGAACAATGCAGCTATAAAGGATGTGATCACAAAAAAATGACCCAGTTGTCCGGGTCCTAAATGTTCACCTACAAATTGCGTATCCAAAATCTGTTATGATTGATTGTATGAATTAAAATCACGGATGTCTTTAGCTGTTGGTTCCTACGGCTACCTGGTCTTTCTTATATTTCGACGGGCACTTCATCTGTATCTTCGAACAACGGAAAGTACTGCCATCCACATAGCCGGTCATTACTACCTGCTCGGATTTTTCGATATCGGTAGGTTTGGCACCGTTAAAGATCACTTCACGTACCTCCCCGGATTTGTCTTTTACAAAAAAGCTGAAATGATTGGGATCTTTCAGCGGGTCATAACTGGTGCCACGGCCTTTTTCATAAAAACCGATCACATGGTACTGCTTACCTGGCTGCTTTGCCGCAGAGCCAAATGTTTCATACGTACTGAAATCGCCAAAAAGGGAAACAATAATGCAAACGGCGGCCGCCACTAAAACCAAAAGAACGATATGCGTCTTTTTCATACTTAAAAAACATTATAAAAACGGCACAGATGTTATAAAAAGTGCAGTTTTAAACCGGGTCACAAAGTTAAGACATAAAGGAATGTAATGAGTGACCGTTTTAAATCACGCCCATATAAATAAAAACAACAAGGGAAATACTGCATAATATTTAAATACAACTGTAATATGCTACTTATAAACAATATAACACATTTTCAAAACAATAACAGTTAATAATCCGGCATATATCACAATGAAGTGATTTTAGTTTTATTTTCGCGCCGTAAATTCAAACAATAATGTCTGCTGATCTTTCCGGCTTTGACCCGAATTCCGTTGGCCTTAAATCCAACAACATTTTCGGACTCCCTTTTAAAGAAGACGAATCTGCACTGGTATTGCTGCCCGTTCCCTGGGAAGTAACCGTTTCTTACCGCCAGGGCACCGCACGCGGTCCTGAAAATATTTTTGATGCATCCATGCAGGTGGACCTTTACGATCCGGACGTGATAGACGGCTGGAAGAAGGGCTTCTACATGCTGCCGATCGATAAAAACATCCGTAAAAAGAGTGATTATCTCCGCCAGTGTGCCGAACTGATTATATCCTGTCTTATAGATGGTGGCGACGTAAAGAAGATAGACCAGCTCTGCGGTAAGCTCCGCGAAGTGAACGACGGCGGCACCATGGTGTATAACTGGGTGCATGAAATGACGCTGAACCTGCTGAAAGAAGGCAAAAAAGTAGGTCTGATCGGTGGAGACCACAGTACGCCACTCGGCTTTATAAAAGCACTTTCGGAAGTACACGAAGACTTCGGTATACTGCAGATAGATGCTCATGCCGATCTCCGCGAAGCATATGAAGGCTTTACTTACTCGCATGCTTCTATCATGTACAATGTGCTGAACATGATACCGCAGGTAAAAAAGCTGGTACAGGTAGGTATCCGCGACTACTGCGACGAAGAGCTGGACCTGATACAGAACAGTAACGGCCGCGTCACCACTTTCTTTGATAAGGACATCAAAGCACGTCAATACGAAGGAGAAACCTGGAAGACGATCTGTGATGAAGTGATCAAATCGCTGCCGCAAAAAGTATATATCAGTTTTGATATTGACGGCCTCGACCCGAAACTCTGTCCGAATACGGGTACACCTGTACCAGGCGGTTTTGAAGTTGAGCAGATATTTTACCTGTTCAAACAACTGCATGCAAGCGGCCGTGAGATCATTGGCTTTGATCTCAATGAAGTATCCTGCGGGGAGCACAGTGCCGATGGTATTGACGCTATCGTAGGCTCACGCGTACTTTATAAGTTATGTAACTACATGGTTGCCGATAAAAAATAAGAACAGCCTCTTACAATAAAGCGGCCGGAACAGTACTGTTCCGGCCGCTTTATTTATACAATCTTATTAAGCTACTGATGCAACTGCCAGGCAATTTTGCACAGTGCTTCAGGATTGCTGATATTACCTTTTACCGGCATCTTCTTCATACCATCATTGTCACCGGTACCTGTGCTTAAGGTCAGCTGCTCCGGTATCTGCGGCTCTTTATTGAAAACAGTTTCATATAGTAATACAGAAATCAGGAACCCGCCATCATTAACCACATGTATATTCTGATGACCATAGCGCAACAGATCCGATGTGTCTTTCATATGCTGATAACCATTGCTGCCTTCATATGCAGCTTTCAGTGCACTACCCACCTGGTATAGCCCGCTGTTGCTGGTCATGCCCATAGCGTCTGTTGCATTTTTACGCAGTTTTTTATAATCCTTTCCAAATTCTTCTTTATCATTTTCATACACATCCGGTGCTCCCAGCTCATAAATGTATATAGCTGCACCGGGGCTGTGCACTCGTATTTTGTCTGTAATCATCTTCACATTGGCTTTATACCGGTCTGCATGCAGCAGAGCCACCGGCGTCTTCTCCTGCAGTATTACATAATCGAAGTAATTGCTGTCCGCATCCGCTTTGGCAAACATTGCATCTGCGTGCTGCTGGTCCATCTGGTATATCTCATCAATAGATCTTGCCATCTCTACCAGCTTACTTTCGTCAACCGGAACTTTATTGAATTTGCATAGTTCTGCAAACAACTGCGGCAGACTTACGAACATCTCGGTATGGCTGTTACCTACAAATAATATACGTGGCGTGCCTTTGCAGGAAGGAGCGACAGGATGCGGCAACGGCTTTTCGGGAGCATCTGAGACGATGGTGGTGGTGCTGCCTGCAGTATCTTTGGTGCCGGAAGATGAAGAGCCTTGCTGATTGCCATTGCAGGAAACAAGCAAAACAGCGGCAAAAAATAAAAGGAGAGATGATTTCATCTGATGCATTTAATTAAAACAAGTAAACTATTTTGTAGCCAGGCACATAAAAGAATACACCAATAGCTGTAATTTTAGGCCCTTTGCTCATTTGCCATATCCGTATTACCAGCTTTCTGCAGCTGCTTTTTCTGATAACGACGCGCGAGGATTCCTCCAACTCCGAAAGCAGCAGCGATACAAGGCACTACAACTGCCAGTGCTCCATGCTGCATTTCTGAAGGATACCAGCCAAAAACATTATTGAGCGCCAGGAACAGGCCTAATACAATAAACAATACCGGAAAGCGAAAAAATAAATAGCGCATATTTTAATATTTTAAAGTTTTGAATAAATCTGTCGTGGAAAAAACAGCGATACCATATACAGCGCCGGAAAACGAAAAAAAATAACGCACCTGCTTATTGTTTAAACCATAAATCTTTTCTTTTCATATAGCGCACCAGCCGCGACAATACAAATATGTAGAGTCCTGTAAAAGCAGTCATAAACAGACCGCCCCTGCTGGTTGTTCCCTGGTCATATGCATGTATTTCTTTTTCAAACAACACGTGCGCCCCTTTTGATAATCTGTATACAGGCACTTCATTATTGTACGAAGAAAAAAAGCGTTGCACACGTCCGGAAAAAGTACTGCTGATTGCAATGCTCAGTTGCGCAGTGGGATACCGGACCTCTATTGTATCTCCTACACTCAGCCCATGCATGCTATCTGTCTCAATCCGCCACAGTGCCTTAGGAACATCAGAATTAATTAATACAAACTCTGACGCAACTGCATGCCTGTTTTCTATAATCTTCTCCGAAGCATTGCCGATTGCCGCGATGCGGACAGCCAGCATCGAAAAATCATCTTCTTTCAGATTGTCGGTCTGTGCAATATTCCATTGCACAAAAAGATACACCGCAGTCATATATGGAACAAAAACAACCAGACTGATAATTGCTCCTGCTTTCAGCTCTCTCAAAAACTTTTTCATACTGCCGGTGTGTTATACATCTATCAGAATCTATTGCGGCAAACCGTAGAGCAGCACTGTAACAGGAAACCTGCTGCTTTCATGAATACCATTGGGCAAAAAACTGCTTAAATGCTGCCGCTTCTGCTTCCTGCGTGATCGCCAGCTCAAGACTGCCGAAGAATATACCGGCTTTGCCATTTACACCCGGAACACGAAAAAGAATATCTTCTCCATCGTTCATAGAAAACTGGTAAGTAGTACCCATCAATGTTTTCTTCGCTTTTTTAAGTGTGCGGCTGTTTACAAACACCGGCCACCCACAACTGGCCAGTTTTGGATCTATGGGAAGAATAATAAAATCCCCACCCTGCTCGCCAAAAGCAATGGCATAATTGTAAAAAGTATATTTTCTTGTCGTCAGGTTGCGGCCTTCTGTATGATGCGTACCGTATACAATTGTATTCCCCTGGTGCAATTCACCTTTTGTAGCCTGTTGCATAAAAGCCCGCATCTTAGCTTTTACAGCATTACTTTCTGCCTCCGTAGGCAGAAAAAAGGATTTTATGGTATCCAGCAAAGCCATACGTATGTTTTATTGTGCAGGATCAATCCGTACTTCTTCCAGGTTATTCGAATGCTGATCTACCGTAAATGAAATGGTAAGCTTGTCATTTATACCGTGTGGCTTGCCTTCATTATCATAAAAGATGGCTTTTTTTGCATCGGCATCTGAATCCGGGAAAAAAACATGATTAGCCTCATTTTCTCCATAGCCCATTGCAATAAGACCTACAGATGTAGATGCATCGCCAGCTGTAGTAAGTACATTGACAGACTGCGGCCTGTTCACATAGATGTTGCCAAAACCTACGCTATACCAGAGATACCCCGTGACAGAGAAACGCTTGCTGTCCTTGGTTTTATCGTTAAGCAATGCTTCCATAGCGGTTTTGGAAGCCTCCATCGGCGTACCTTTATCCAGTGGCTTTGACTGGCAGGACGTAAGTTGTATAACAGCAATGGCTGCCGGTATAAGTAGTGCAGGTAAACGTTTCATATAAAGGAACTTGATTTCTATTTTTCGTTTTAAATTTCAGAACAGGTACCAGATTAACACTACTACTTCTTTTTACCGATAAGACCTCTTATTCCCGAAAAGGTGATACCGGCGCCGATTAATATAATCAGCCCGCTGGCCAACCATTTTCCGCCCAGTTTGTACGCTGCATAAAAGAACCAGTGAATACGCATGGTGCCGCCGTTCTGTTCTATTGCGGCCAGCTCACGATACATATAAACACCAAAGATGATCATAGCAATGCCGACAATCGGAGTCCAGAATTTTGACTGGGCATCCTGCAGCTTCTGTGCATTATTTACAGCCCGTTGCTTGTCCTCTTCAGTATACTGCTTCATAGGGCAAACTTAACCGGCATGCACAGCGTCTGCCGGGCATAACATATAAGTGCTATATATTTTTCATTATCCGCAGTTGATTCCGCCGAATCCGATAAACGAATAACCGGCATAAATGTTCCCGATAATTTCTACCATTATTACCCTGATTTATCAATTGCCGGGTCCTTGGAATGCAGGTAATTTTGCATTATCAAAAACGACGATAAATCAACAAATAAAAATAGCAGACATGAAGAACATCCAGTCAAAAAAAGTAGTATTTATCACCGGTTCGTTTGTAGGCCATGCAGGCTGGGACAACTGGAAAATGTACTTTGAGTCCAGGGGGTATAAAACGATGGCACCGCCGTGGCCGAAAAAAGAAGGCACGCCTGCAGCATTGCGCAGTAAGCACCCGGACTCTCCGATCGCCTCTGTACGCCTCGGCGATGTCATTGAGCATTATGCAGGGATTGTTGCCGGGTTGCCTGAAAAACCAATATTAATCGGCCATTCAATGGGTGGACTGATCACACAGATACTTGTAAACCGCGGGCTTGCAGCGGCCGGTATAGGCATACACTCTGTACCACCCCAGGGCATCTTCCCTACGCAATGGTCTTTCTTTAAGTCTACCTGGCGGGCATTGGGGCTGTTCACTTCCCTGAAAAAGACTTACCTGATGTCATTTAAAACATGGCAGTATGCTTTTACGAATGGCATGTCGCCGGCGGAACAGAAAAAGGCATGGAAGGAAAATGCCATACCTGAATCAAAACAGGCTACCCGCGACGGACTGACCAGCGTAGCTAAAGTAGACTTTAAAAAAGCGCATGCTCCGTTGCTGATACTCGCCGGCAGCACAGATCATTGTGTGCCTGCCGCACTAAACAAAAAAAATTACGACGCTTATAAAAAGGATAATGGCTCTGTGACTGATTTCAAAGTAATGGACGGACGCAATCACTTTGTGCTGGGACAGCCCACATGGAGAGAAGATGCCGACTACATCTTAGACTGGATAAACAGGAATTGACGGATCTCTGAACATTCCTGTAATGCGCCCGGGTTGTAACCCGGGCTTTTTATATTTCTACCAGCAAGCAGTGCTCTAAATGCTGATTAGTACCTATACGATGAAAGCCCGCCTGACCGAAATCATTCGGGCAGGATGCCAACGCCACTACGGCAACAGGAACGCTGTGCAGCCAGGACAACAAAAAAATTAAGACCCGAGGAAATCATTGCTGAAAAAGAACGGCAGCAGGTACTTTGCATCTTCCACCACGATCACCTGCCCGTCGGAGCTGGTCATATACAGTGCTATAGGCAATTGCTGATGCAACTGCACTTCAAGAATCGTCTGGCGGCAGAGCCCGCAGGGAGAAAGCGGCTGCTGAATATTGCTTTCCGATTTATAAGCAACAGCAATGGCCGTTACCTTATTTGCGGAGTCCATATCAATGTTACCTAATACGGCACGCTCGGCACAAACGCCGGCAGGGAACGACGCATTCTCATGATTGGCGCCGGTAAGAATTGTATTGTCTGTAAGCAGCACAGCAGCACCTACTTTAAAATTTGAATACGGAGCATAAGCTTTTTCCGTAGCCTTCTGCGCGGCCTCTATAAGCCCTTGTATCTGCAGTGGCAGCTGGCTGATAAGTGTACGTTGGTATGCGAATTGAAACTGTTCCATAATGCCTCTCTTTAGATAATAAATATTTTCGCGATGTCTAAAGTAAGAGAATTATAGCATAAAAAACGCCCGCCCGCTGATCTGAAAAGTAAAATGTTTATTTTTGATACCGATCAGGCAATGGGGTGCTGCCTTTAACCGTCTGCATAAGACTGATGACTCCTACCAAATACTTAACTGTTAAAGTCATTGGTCTGCCATGATCCGTACTATGCTGCAACAACGTTTGCGCCGGCAATTACATTTCCGTTTTATTATCAGATGGCTGCTTATCAGTCTGCTGGTGGGGTCACTGGCAGGGAGCGCTTCTGCCGTTTTTCTTATAGCACTCAACCGGGTGACTGACTGGCGCGAACTGCATCCCTATATTTTATGGGCACTGCCCGTGGGCGGTGTACTGGTAGCCGCTTTGTACCACTACTTTGGCAGGGATGTGGTAAAAGGCAATAACCAGCTGCTCGAAGAAATAGAAAAGCCCAAAAACATCATACCATTAAAGATGGCGCCACTGGTACTGATAGGAACATTGCTCACACACCTGTTTGGCGGATCGGCAGGACGTGAAGGAACAGCAGTACAAATGGGGGGTGCTATTGCCGACCAGTTCACCCGCCTCTTCAGATTAAATAAGCATGACCGCCGCCTGCTGATTGTCTGCGGTATCAGTGCGGGCTTTGCATCGGTATTTGGTACGCCACTTGCAGGTACCGTATTTGCACTGGAAGTACTGGTAATAGGCCGTATGAGCTACGAAGCGCTTATCCCTTCCCTGCTCTCTGCACTGGTGGCCAATTATGTGTGCGAACTGTGGCCGGTGCAGCACACACACTACACGATAGGCATTATACCCGGGCTGGGACCGTTACCATTGCTCTATGCCATACTTGCAGGTATCCTCTTCGGCCTTACATCGCTTTCCTTCTCCCTGGGTATGGACTGGACGGGCAACATATTTAAAAAACTGGTAAAAAATCCATTGCTCCGTGCTGCGGCAGGCGGCGCCATAGTGCTGGCGTGCGTAATGCTTTCCGGGACGACAAAATATATAGGGCTGGGTGTGCCCACCATAGTTGAATCATTTTCCATACAACAGCCTTTTTATGCTTTCGCCATTAAAATATTCCTGACGGTTGTAACGCTCAGTTGCGGTTTTAAAGGAGGTGAGGTTACACCATTGTTTTTTATCGGTGCAACATTAGGAAGCGCTTTATCGCTCGTGATGCCGCTGCCTGTAGGATTGCTGGCCGGGATGGGCTTTGTAGCTGTATTTGCCGGTGCTGCCAACACGCCTGTTGCCTGTGTATTAATGGGCATAGAGCTATTTGGTGCGGAATGCGGTGTGTATATCGCGATTGCCTGCTTTATGGCTTATGTCTTCTCTGGTCATACGGGCATTTATCGTTCACAGACGGTAGGTAGCCCTAAACATCCGCTGCTGGTACGGCAACGGGCAAAGAAGCTGGATGAGCTGGATGAATAAAAGGCTTTATTATGGTTCGACGACGCTCATCATAACAGTACTTAAGGATTGGCATTTATTTATCTTTAACCTTATGTCTCTTTTTCTGCTTTGTCTTTTTGCTTTTATGGCCGGCTTTGTAGATGCTATAGTTGGCGGTGGCGGGCTCATACAATTGCCTGCTTTCTTTATACTGCAGCCGCAGCTGGCACTCGCACAAACGCTGGCTACTAATAAGACCGCCTCTTTCTTCGGCACTTCAGTTGCTGCTTTCCGTTATCTCCGTCGTGTAAAGATGGACTGGCAACATTTATTACCAACCATTTTTGCCGCTCTGGCCGGGGCTTTCGGTGGCGCATTGCTGGTAAGCTTTGTGCACAAAGAGCAGTTTATGCCGGTGATCATCTGTGCGTTGGTACTGGTATTAATCTATACGTTGTTTAAAAAAGAACTGGGCCTTCATCATGTAGATAAAAAACTCTCTGCCCGCAAGACCTTTATTTATGCTGTGCTTACAGGGCTGCTGATTGGCTTTTACGATGGGCTTATAGGGCCCGGCACCGGCAGTTTTCTCATTTTTGCTTATGTAGTAGTGTTCGGCTATGATTTTCTGCGTTCTTCTGCCAATGCCAAACTGATCAACTGTGTAACCAATCTTTCTGCGCTTACTTTTTTCCTTGCAAAAGGGTTTATTGTGTGGAGTATTGCACTGCCCGTCGCTGCTGCAAACATGGCCGGCAGTTACATCGGTTCGCATGTGGCGTTAAAAAAAGGAAGCAGCTTTGTGCGCATTGCTTTTATCGTCATCGTTACCGCACTTATCATTAAGCTGGGCTACGACTATTTCTGATGTTTTCCCGAATATAAAAAACGTTTTTCCTGATTACGGAACTGACAATTTTATGACATGGATAGATTTGTGCTATAAAATATCACCCTCATGGATAAAAGATTCGTCGCAGTGAACTACATCAGCTGCAACTCCGAATACAAAGAACGTTTTGAAACTTTATTTGCCACACGTGCCAAAGCGATAGACCGCATGCCCGGCTTTATAGATATGCATGTGCTGAAGCCATCGAAAGAAGAAGATCCCTACCTGATCGTAAGCTACTGGGATAATGAAGATGCATTTAAGACATGGACAAAATCACCCGAATTTCTTGAAGGTCATAAACGTGGTTTTGAGGACATTGCCAGGGCCAAAGCAGAAGGGAAACCTGCTCCTATGACCAGCGATTTCAAAACGTACAAAATTATTGCAGACTAATGGAAACGCAGACAACCGGGAAAAAGAAAAGCCTGAGATGGCTAAAACGTTTCGGCTTCTGGGGTTTTCTGTTCTTCCTTGCAAAGGGTTTACTATGGCTGATTCTTGGATATTATGTGATAAAATAAAAAGTAATCGTTTCTGAAAATACGATTTGAAAAACACTGCCAGTTGCTGTAAAAACAAATGGTTCCGGGGTGTGTGCCGGAACCATTTTTATTTTGATGCTGCTTTTATTAAACACTAATGCAGCACTTCAAACTTAGTTCTGTACATGCCCTCGCTGGTTTTAAGCTGCAACATATAAACACCGGCAGGAAGTGCAGCAACGGAGATTGTAGCTTGCGTTCCGGAAACTGGCTCTTTTGCAACCACATTTCCCATAATACCCGTTATCGTTATTTCTTCTGCAACACTTTTATTAGTGCTGACTGTAAGTTTATCATGTGCGGGATTCGGATACACATTTATATGTCCACCACCTGCGATTTCATTTACCGACAGGCCGGAAATTGTAACAGGCACAGACAACGTATCAGACCCACATGGATTTGTTTCAATAAACGTTACGTTGTAAGTGCCGTTACTGCCAAACGGGTAGTTCATGATACTGTCATTGGTCACAAGCACATTGTCAATATACCAGCTATAATTTGAGAATGCCGCTCCCTTCCCATGACCTTTAAAAGTATAAATATTACCTGCTGCATCTATGCTCACAGAATCTATATGCGGTGGAGGGTTTACATAGATAGTTTTAGAAGCAGATGTCTGTGCTGTGTTTCCTGCTGTACAGCTATCCCAGAATCTTACCTCTGCCGACTGGGTAAGTGTATAACTATAAGAAAGAGTCTGTGAGTTCGGAATATCTGTAAAGGCTGCATTGCTGCCTGCAGGACGAGTCTGCCATTTGTAGACAACACTATACAGCGTATCAATACCCGTTGCAGAAAGCGCCACTGTTCCGCCATTACAGATCGTATCGTCAGAGGTTTGTATTACCGGCGCAGATACGACAGGATTACACATGGCCTTATATTCATATGCGCCGCGATAAGGTACGGTACGCGGTGCCCCGGCCTGGTCTGTAGTGATACCTGCAATAGCAGTTCCGAATAATGCACTTACACCATTCATTGCAGATGCCAGGTGCAGGTCCGCATCCATAAACATTACGTTCATTTTATTGGAATGCACTTCATTGCCATTTGTATATGTTGCCTGGTAAGATGGCATATCATTATAAACAATGCTGCCTACTTTTATTGCGCCTGTATCATTACTGAAATAAGTATTGTAGTCAATATTTACAGAAGCGCCTCCTGCAGGCAGCCAGAGTGCCAGTTTTGAAGCCGCCCCGCTGCTTTGCACAATGCCGTTTATAAGCAGGTTATTTTTTACATTATATACGCTTGCTGCATTGACGTCTGCAATGATCAAAGGTGCATTTACACCGGCATTTGCAGGCTGCAGCGTTCCTGTAAGATCAATGCTGTTAAAATACACATCTGCGTGAACAGGATTGCTTCCGGCACCAAATTCAATACCGGAAAGATGCAATACAGAATCATTATTATAGCCATTAGATACAATTGCATTATTAATTACAGAAGCATATAACGAATTGGCTGCCGAATCTGCATAAACACCTTTCCTCGCAGTAGTGTGCTTAGACACATTTCCGGAAATATCGAAAATATTCCGGGTAACGATCAGTGAGTCTCGCTGCCCATGGCTGTAAACGCCATATTTTTCAGCCGTACTGGGACTGTATACGTCAACGTAATTACTATCGGCCTTTACAACGCCGGTCCCGCCTGTAAGCGATATACCGGCATGACTACATCCTGTCATTATATTGCCTGACAGGCTGATATTGTTATTAGGGTAAGCTGCATTGCCATCGGATACAACAGCATCGTAAGCCGAGGAAAACCCGCAATTAAGAATACTGATATCAGAATTGCCATACGTACCAGTGGTGCCTGATAGCTTTATCCCGGCAGATTTTATGTCACGCCTGCCATATACATACCATCCGCAATTAATAAAACTATTATGTGAAGAACCGTTTTTAAGCTCTACGACCGGATTTGTCCCGTTTACCATGTTTGAATCTGAAACAGTAATCCATATATAATTCGAAAATGCTCCGGAATCCACTCCCATCGTTATCCAGCTGGCATTGTCATAGACAAATATGGAGGATGTATCTGTACTTCCGGCAATATTCACAAACGAATTTTCTGCCCTTACGGTTATGGTATTTGCGGCGCTTGCGCCCGGCTTATTTACAAATGTAATGGGGAACACTTCCGATTGTCCATTGTATGTACTCTGAATAGATATTACATAGGGTTGTGCAAGTGTGGTCGGGATAGCTGCATACGCAGAACCAATAGAGTTGTGGGAGCTGATTGTGCTGCCGGCTGCGTCTTTTAATAATACAGAACCGGTCTGTGCAAAGCTGGCATAATGCGCCAGCAGGCCCGTGACGAACAGGCATACGAAGGTTAAGGTTTTTTTCATTACAGGTGTTTAAGAGTAATCCGCTGTAAAGATAAAGAAGAAACGGCGCCGGGTGTCAAGCTTACGTAAAATTGACACATGGCACCGCACATATAAAAAAACAGACCCTACTTCACCCAATCTGCAATAAAAAGATTGGTATCGTGCCCGCCGCCATTGTTGCGGTTTGAAGAAAAGATGATCTGTTTACCATCAGGAGAGAACATAGGGAACGCATCGAAGCCTCCGTCATGCGAGATGCGCTCCAGGCCGGTGCCATCGAGGTTTACCACATACAGGTTAAACGGGAACCCGCGTTCATATTCATGATTGGAAGCAAAAATGATCTGCCGGTCGTCAGGCGTGAAAGCGGGCGCCCAGTTAGCTTTGCCGAGCTGCGTTACCTGGTGCACATTGCTGCCGTCTGCATCTGCAACAAATATTTCCATCTGTGTAGGCATTACCAGCCCTTTTGCCAACAAGTCTTTATATTCCTTTACATCCTGCGCTGCAACAGGTCTTGAAGCCCGCCACACGATCTTTTTCCCGTCGTGCGAAAACCATGCGCCTCCATCATAGCCCAGTTCATGCGTTATCTGTTTTACATTTTTACCGTCAATATCCATTGTATAAAGGTCCAGGTCACCATTGCGTGTCGATGTAAAAATGATCTTATCACCCTTGGGAGAAACAGTTGCCTCCGCATCGTAGCCCGGTGTATTCGTCAGCTGTTTGGTAATTTTCCCATTAAAGTCAGCTACAAATATGTCGTAGGTATCGTAAATGGGCCATACGTATTTTTTCAGCTTTGTACGGTCGGGCGTGGGCGGGCACGTATCTGCGCCCAGGTGTGTAGACGCATACAGGAAATGGCTTTTATCCGGCATCAGGTAAGCACAGGTGGTCCGGCCTTTGCCCGTGCTCACCATCTTATACTTAAATGAGTCTTTCTCGGAAGATGGTATCTCCCCGTAAAATATCTGATCGCAGTTAAGTCCCTCTTTAGGATGGGTACGCTGGAAAGTGATATGCTTATTGTCGGAGCCGAAATACGCTTCAGCATTATCTCCGCCGGAAGTCAGCTGGCGCATATTGGCAAAGTGACGTTCATCGGTGTACAACAATGGCTTGCCGTTTTTTTCGTAGAACAGGTCGGTATTGCCTTTAGTAACATTTATCTCCCCGTCTTTAATTATGGCACGGTCTCTACCCTTATCCTGCTGTGCTTTTGCCTGCACTGCTGCAATAGCCATCAACACGGTCATTACCATAATTTTCCTCATATCTTTCTTTTTCAGCCCGCAAAAATACAAAAGAGCTGCTTTGCAACCTTTCACATAACGGAAAAACTCAGATGATCTTTATAGCGCGCAGTATATCATCTTTATAAATGCCACCCACAGGTACTTCATGCTGCCCTACTTTTATCATATTACCTTCTATTTCGGTGATAAATTTTGTATTGGCGATATACGATTTGTGTACCCTGATAAAATGGCCGTATGACAGCAGCTCTATCTCCATGTTCTTCATTGTACTGTGCACGATCAGCTTGCGGTTGGTGCAATAAATAGCCAGGTAGTTTTTCAGGCCCTCCACAAAAAGTATTTCTTTGGGATCAATGCGGATGAGCTTTCCGTCTGTTTTTACGAATAACTCAGCAGATGATACCACATTGTCCGGAACAGCCTGGCCAGGCACTGCAGACGATGCTCTTGCCTTATCTACCGCTTTAAGAAAACGCTCAAAAGATACTGGCTTCAGCAGGTAATCCACTACATCCAGTTCATAACCTTCCAGTGCAAATTCGGGATATGCTGTGGTAAGAATAATTTTAGGCGGGTTGCGTAATGTGCGGATAAATTCCAGTCCGTTTATCTCCGGCATCTGTATATCCAGGAACACAAGATCAATATCATTTTTGCTGAGCATGGAAAATGCTTCGAGTGCATTGCTGCATTTGCCGGCCAGCTGCAAGGTATTTGTCTGCAGCACATAATGTTCTATTACATCCTGTGCCAGGGGCTCATCATCTATTATCAGGCATTGCATGGTTGGTCAGTTTTAGTTGCAGTGATACATCGTAGCGGCTGCCATCGTCTTTTATTTCGAGGTCATGGTTTTTGCCGTAAATAAGCTGCAGGCGCTTACGCACATTTTCAAGCCCTATGCCACCGGCATTATTGATCTTTACCCTGTTGGGCTGCAATTTATAATTATTCACACAGTGAAAAGATAATGTATCGCCGGCTATCCGGATCATCACCTGCATAACGGCATTGGTAGCATTAGAGTCTATTCCGTGCTTAATAGCGTTCTCTATAAACGGCAACAAAACAGACGACGCTATATACCAATGTTTTGCGCTGCCTTCTACCGAAAACTGTACACTGTCTTTACGAACCAGCCGCACCTGTTCAATATCGATGTAATTGCGCAGCATATCTATCTCTTTATCCAGCGGCACCATATCTGCCTGCGATTCATAAAGCATATAACGCAGCATATCGGATAGCTTCAGCACCACTTTGGGCGTATCGTCAGATTTTTTGAGCGAGAGTGAGTAAATACTGTTGAGCACATTAAAAAGAAAATGCGGATTGATCTGTGAACGTAGCAATTGCAATTCAGATTCCAGCTGCTTTTTCTCCAGTTCTGCCATCCGCTTCCGCTCTCTGAAAAACCGCTGCATAAAATAGCCGAGCGAAAAGAACAGCAGCACAGCAAATATGTCCATGGCAACATTGGAGTAATATTCAAACCCACCGGGTATTTTGCTGCGATCTGCTATGCTGAAAGCAATAAAATCATATTTATGCAGCCCGGGGAAATGATGTATCAGCCATTCGCTGTAATTACCTATAACCAACGACATGCAGCAGATATGCAGCAGTAAAACCAATACATACAGCAGGTATTTTTTTCGTAAAAGAATCTGCGGAATAAAAACGATCGTATTGAGATAGATGAGGCAGCAGTACAGTAAATGCATCAGCACCACATGCATCCAGAAACCGTCCGGCACATGTCCTGCTACATCATTTTTATAATTGCCATAAATCGTGTCGAGCATAAATGCCCACGCCAGCAGGTTCAATATAACCCTTACCGTATGTACGCTGAATATTTTCTGTACGCTTTTCATGCTTATAGTTCTGCTCTTACAAATGTGCGCTTTTGCAGGACAACCCGCTGCGACGATTGTACCAAACGCACAAAACAGCGGACGAACTGCGGTTATACTTACACATTCCTGCAGACCGGTATGTTGGTCAAAATATACGCACAATTGGTCAAAATCATTTTATCATCGCCTGGCAAATCTGTCATTTTGCAGGTATAAAAACCAAAAGAAATGAAAACAATAAAATTACTTCTGTTTGCCTGCATGGCGCTTTTTTTCAGCAGCACATCGCATGCACAATTACCGGCAACACTGCAGCAGCGACTGCAGGATACCCTGGAGCACATGCGTAACCTGTATAATTTTAAAGGACTGTCGGCAGCTGTTTCTTATAAAAATATGGGCACCTGGAAAAGTGCAGTTGGTATGGCCGATGATAATACCCCGCTTGCCACTAACATGCTGATAGGCATAGGCAGCAATACCAAAACTTTTGTAAGCGCTATGATGCTGAAGCTATATGAAGACGGCCTTATAAACCTTACCGACACTATTGGCACATGGCTGCACAATTACCCGAATATCAATGGTGCAATTACTATTAAACAAATACTGAACCATACCAGCGGCATATACAGCTATACAAACAATACAAATCTTAACGATAGCATAGATGTAAATATTAACCGCATCTGGACAAAAGAAGAGCTGCTCCGCGACTTTGTACTAGGCCCGTCTTTTGCGCCCGGCACCGCCTGGGAATACAGCAACAGCAATTACCTGGTTGCGGGCATTATTGAAGAAGCAGTTACCGGCAGGCCCGTATACCAGCTCCTGCGCGACAGCATTATCAACCCCAACCAGCTGACGCACACTTTTTTCCCTCCTTACGAAACTGCCACCAGCCCATACGCATCTTACTGGACATATGGCAGTACCGGCTATGATTTCTGGGCTATTCCTGTAGAAACGTATTCGATCGCCAATTCTGCCGGCGGCATTGTATCTGATGCGGAAGACAATGTGAAATTCTGGAAAGCTTTGTGCAGTGGTAACATTATACGTAAATCCACGCTTACAGGACAAATGATGCAGTGGTACAATGCAGGTTCAGGTACTTATTACGGGCTCGGTATGTTTAAAGAGCATTACCTCGGCAATACTGTTTTTTCTCACGGTGGTACTTGGGTGGGACAGATCAACTCAAACCTGTCAGACACAGTGCGCGACATTTATATAACTGTATTATCCAACCAGGACAGCCTTGAAAATAATTACACGGAAACAGTAGTGGCAGCCTTATACAAAGTATTGCTTACTGCTCCTACTGATGTGCAGCATATAGCGGTAAATACAGCAGCAGGTTCATTCTTTCCTAATCCCGCACATGATGTACTTGTCTGCACGGCACATACAGAAACACCTGTTTCACTTACCATTTCCTCCATCGACGGAAGAATATTGCAGACGGAACAATTTTCGGCGGGCACCGAAATAAAAACCAGTATATCGGGGCTGTCAACAGGAATATATATCGCAATTCTTGCAAACAGCAGCAATATCTTATCCCGGCAGAAAATTGAAGTTATCAGGTAATACGTACCATCTGTATTTAAAGAATAAGGCCTGTGGTGAAAACCACTGGCCTTTCTAAATGCTTCGTTTATGTATGGGGCAAAATATTTTAAGGGGTAACAGATACAATCCTGCAGGAAACCCTGCGGTTCTGCGCCCGTCCTTCGGCTGTGGTATTATCTGCTATCGGGAATTGAGGGCCATAACCTTCTGCTTTTTCCAGCTGAGTACTTACCCCCGCTTTACCCAGATCTGTATTTACTTTATCTGCACGCTCCTGCGACAGACGGACGTTCACGGCATCAGGGCCTGTATTATCCGTATATCCGCCTATTTTGATCTTTACAGACGGGTATGCTTTCAGGATAGCTGCGATATTGTTAATCTCCTGCTCTGCACCTTTACGATAAGTGATTCCTTTTACAAACTGTACCTCATAAAGGTTTATCCATCCTTCAGATTTTCCTTTTGCAGATGTATCAAGGCCATTGGTCAATGCTTCTCTTATCTCATTTACAAGCTGCACCTCTGCACTTTGGTGTTGTACATGCAACTCGCTTGGGCCAGGCAGATTAAGCGTCATCATATCACCCAGATTGTAGGAAACGGTACTATCGTCATTAAGCGTTGCCAGTGGCAAAGAAGCAGTATCTGTAGTGTGCATCCCGGTGTCAGCAGTTTTTACAACAGTATCGGCAATAGTTACCGGGGCTATATTATCAGTCTCATGATTGCAGCCTTTCAGATAATACCAAACTATAGCAGCAAGTACGAGCAGCAGTACCGCCGGCATCCAGAGCCTTCCTTTTGAGTTGGAAGATGGCCCTGCAACTGGCTGAGGTTCGGCTGCAGCATCAGCAGCATGGGGAAAAGTCGTTTCAAAATGCACTTTTTCTTTACCAAGAAAAGCAGCAAGTCCCGATGCATTCAATTCATTATCAGAGCTGTATTTACCAAGTGCACCAATGCAAAGCGGGGCAACCCATTGCATCAGTCCGAGTGCAGACGCCTGTTTGATATTGGCTTCTCCAGCCACCTGGGAGGCTATGCGATCCACATTTCTATGTCCGTACAGATCATTCAGAATTTCTTCTCCTTTCTGTAACATATCGTTATGCGTGAACCAGTTAGCTACCTGCTGCCACCAGCTGCTGGAAGTCGCCTCGTCTGCCATGGCAAATAGCTGATCTGCTTTATCGCCGCCCTCAGCCGCTTTTGAAGCAAACCCTTTCATGATAAGTGGGATAATAGCACGGATAGCTTTCTGAATGGACGTGTTATCCTCTCCGAACTGCGCCGCAGCTTTCAGCGTCATTTCATTGTTAAAAAAAGATATAATATATTGAAGTATCTGTGAGCTCATGTTTCCCCCTGTCTTTATCTTCAGCAAACAATTGTTATGCCAAATATTTCACAGACATCATTTTAGGCTACTATAAAACAATAATGCATGTGCATAAAAAAAGCCGTTGCAGTCATACTGCAACGGCCCTTACAGATATATCGTTCTATATATGATGTTCCAGATCCGACAGAAGAAAGGTTTCCTTCACCTTTATACCGCGGTCTGTCTGCACCAGGGTACAGCATTCATTCACAAAATCATGCTCAAAAAACAACACCCAGTTGTTAGCCGCAGCTTCCAGGAGCAGCTTCTTCTTTTCCTTTAAGGTATCCAGCGGGCGCATATCATACGCCATCACCCAGGGAAGGGAAATATGAGCCGTACTGGGCAGCAGATCGGCACAATACAATATCGTAGTGCCATTGAATTTGATCTGCGGCAGCATCATACTGTCTGTATGCCCATTTACAAAACGGATACGAATGTCCTGCACCCACTCATCTCCATCAGCAGCTTCAGTAAAACGGAGCTGACCGCTTTCTTCTATCGGCAGTATATTTTCCTTGAGAAATGATGCTTTTTCACGGTCATTAGGATCCAATGCGCTATCCCAATGCTTTTTGTTAGTCCAGTAGAGCGCTTTAGGAAATGCAGGCACCAGCTTATCGCCTTCACGCTTTATAGATCCGCCGCAATGGTCAAAATGCAGGTGCGTAAGAAATACATCGGTAATATCTTCCGGTTTAAAACCATGTTCTGCAAGTGACTCTTCCAGGGTAGGCCCAAACGGATAATAATGGCCGAAGAACTTCTCGTCCTGTTTATTACCCATCCCGTTATCGATCAGGATAAGATAGTTACCATGCTCAATAAGCAGGCAGCGCATAGCCCATGAACACATATTGTTTTCATCGGCAGGGTTTACTTTGTTCCACATGCTTTTCGGCACAACACCATGCATGGCGCCACCGTCCAGCTTAAAGTTTCCTGCGAGTACTGAGTATAATTTCATATTCGTTATTATTTGACTGGCTGATGTGCACATTATTTCATCAGCACATTAATCACATTTTCACATTTACAGTGTTCTTCCTGTTTTGTTTCACCGCGATTGCAAGCACTACCATTCCGGCAGCAAAGAACCCGATCAGCGAAAGTATAGAATTACGCATATTCCCGGTTATCTGTTCTATCAATCCGAAAGAGAACATACCGATCACAATAGCTACTTTTTCCGTTACGTCATAAAAGCTAAAAAATGATGCCGTGTCATGCGTTTCAGGCATGAGCTTGGAGTAAGTAGAACGGCTCAGCGACTGTATACCTCCCATAATAAGCCCTACGATAGCAGCTACAATATAAAATTCGGTGGTGGTGGTCGTAAAATACGCACCGATGCAAACGCCTATCCAGATGAACACAACAAAAAGCAGCACCGGCAGATTCCCGAACCGGTCTGAAAGTTTTGCCATTATATATGCACCCGCAATAGCTACCAGTTGTATTACGAGAATGGTAGCGATCAGCTGCGAGGTACCGAGGTTCAGCACTTTACTGCCGAATATCGTAGCCGCCAGCATCACCGTCTGTACACCCATGCTGTAAAGGAAAAAAGCACCGAGATATGTTTTCAGTACCGGCAGTTTTTTTACCTGCTGCCATACTTTCTGCAACTCATGAAAGCCATTGGAAATAAGACTGTACTCTGTACGTTTTGCAGCGGGCTTACCATGGGGCAGCTTTGCAAAAGGTATCTGCGCCCAGGCCATCCACCAGATGCCTACCAGCAGAAAAGAAAGACGAGGAGCAAATGTCCCGTCTTTAATGCCGAACCATTCCGGCTTCAATACAAAGAAAAAACAGATGATCTGCAGCAACACACTGCCGATATAGCCGTATGAAAATCCTTTGGCACTTACATCATCACGTTCATGTTCCAATGCTATTTCGGGCAGGTACGCATTATAAAACACCAGGCTGCCGCAATAGCCGATAGCAGCCAGCACAAAGAAGATAATGCCCATCTCCAGGGTACTTCTCTCAAAGAAATATAGTCCGCAGCAGGCCAGTGAACCTATGTAGCAGAACATCTTCATAAAAGCTTTCTTATTGCCTTTATAATCTGCAATAGATGACAGTATGGGCGACAATAATGCTATGACGAAGTAGGCAAATGCCAGTGAATAATCAAACAGGGAGCTATTGGAAAACTGTATACCGAAAAATGAAACTTTATCGCTGATAACCTTGTCATGGGTATCTTTAGTAAGTGTAATGGCTGTATAATAAGCCGGGAATATCGTAGAAGTAATAACAAGATTGTAGGCACTGTTGGCCCAGTCGTACATAGCCCAGGCATTATGTATCTTCTTATCGGAAGTGGTCTTGATTTCCGGCAGGACGGTTGTTTCCATAACGGCTAAAGTAGGGAAAATGGTTTATTTATAGGTTAATAGCTGATGAATTTGCCTGTTAGCATATGAGCAGATTTTCAAATAATGCCGTGTCACCGTTTGAAATTAAAAAGTGTACGTTTCTTAATTATCATTAGATTTAATTTCCGATATAAATCTTAATCTGATGGCAGCCCGTAACATGCGTCTTATAATCTGTGTCATTGCACTATCCCTCGCATGGGCACTTCAGTCCTGCGCGGTATCACGTCCGCGCCATGCTCATGGATGTGGCTGCGGAATGGAGGAACATATGGGACAGAGATAGCTGTTCATCTCGAATGAAACACGACAACATACAAAGCGTGCCGGCCATCAACACATGAGCTCAACTAGTTAGTCTGCAATTAAACGCCGAATTGCCGCAGGTGATGGTCCAGGTGCTTATAGAACATATTGTTCCACTCCAGCGTTTTCAGCGGGCCGAAGGAATGTGATTCCTTACCGTCAAAATGAGCAGCACCCAATTGCTGGGTCTGGCGGATATGATTTACAAGACGATCTTTTTCAATTTCAAAATCCTTTTCCGAGCTCATCAGAAACTGCGGGGCAGTCCGGGAATTATGTTTGTATGGCTTCTCGCTTACCACTACACTCTTCACCATGGACTTGAGGATAAACCGCATAAATGCTCCCGGTTTCGGATGTTTATCAGTATACACCATCTCATAGGTAACATTGCAGTGTGCCAGCATCTGAGCCACGTTCATAGTGCCCCACTGCGGTTGTGTAGCAGGTGTCAGTGCGTTAATCCGGGCTATAACTTTTTCTGCAGTTTCTTTATCAAATATGCTGGGTAATGCCATGTTGCTTTATTAAATTGATAACACTATCGGTTTTATATCTCCTGCGGCCAAAAATAGAAATATTTTCAAATTGTTTCTGGATGCTGATGAATACCAAGTATCTAGTATCCAGTATCTAGCATCCAGTATCCGGTATTTATTGGCCTGTCAACGTTTCTGTTGCTTACCGGTATCTTATATCTCAAATCTCATATCCTTAACCTATTTAACATTAATTCGTATTTTCCGTTCCGGATGAGAAGAGCAATACTTATCTGTAACTGTTACACCTAAGAATTATTAAGGATGACCACGCTCAATGTTTTTGAGAAAAACAACATTACTATCTGCGGCAACAAAGAGGCTATGCAGACTATTGTCTTCGGCCATGGATTTGGTACAGATCAGCATGCTTTCGATGCTATGCTGCCGGCTTTTGAACGGGATTACAGGCTTGTACTGTTTGACAACACCGGTGGCGGCAAATCAGACATCCGTGCCTTCAGCCCGGAGCGCTACGACTCACTGCATGCATATGTTACCGACCTCGCAGATATTTTCCGTGAGCTGGGCCTGAAAGATGTAATCTATATAGGTCATTCTGTAAACGGCATGATTTCTCTGCTTACATCTATCCGGTATCCTGAGTTTTTTAAGAAACTGGTATTGATAGGTGCAAGTCCCCGGTATCTCAACGATCCGGCGCAAAATTACACAGGCGGTTTTACACAGCCCGATCTTGACAATCTCTACCAGGCAATGCGCACTAATTACCAGGCCTGGGCCAGCGGTTTCTCTGCTTATGTTACCGCCAGCCCCGACCGGCCGGATGTAGCTGCTAATTTCGCACATACACTTTCAGACATTCGCCCGGATATTGCGCTGTCGGTGGCAAAAGTTATCTTTGAGTCGGACCATCGCAGCGATCTGCAGCACTGCAAGACACCTGCACTGGTTGTACAAACCTCTGCCGATCCTGCAGTACCGCTGGCCGTGGGCGATTACCTTCACCGGCACATAACCGGCAGTACATTGGTAACAGTTGAAGCTACAGGACATTTGCCCCATATGACGTCTCCTGCAGAAGTAACCAGGGTCATAAAGGAATATATTAAACAGCAATAACATTGAGCAACTACGAGCGCAGCGCTATACAGTTTATTACCCGCATCAACGAATACAACGGTGATGCGGGTAATATTATTCCCTATGGCCTGCAATTGCTCCAGAAATTTACCGGCGCATACCTGTCGCTGCAGATAGTGCCCCAGGATAGCTATGCGGCAAGAATACGTAATGCCACGCCTTTCTTTCTTGATGATATGGCGCTTAACGCCACCGCTGTAAAAGAAGTCAGCGATGCCGGGAATGACAATATTATTTACTGGAAATCCATACCTGCACAAAAACATGTATTCAGTGATATTTTGCTGGCACTGTCGTCAGCGATGATAATGCCCGTGCAGCAAGGTGATACAACCGTATTGATTATGCTGGGCTGGAGCGCACCGCAGGAATTTGACGAATCGTTTCAATTGTTTGCAGAACTGGTAAAATCCCATCTGGATAAAACCATACAGCAATCTGTTGCTGTACAGATGCTGGGCTTAGATAGTACGCTCCATACTGCGTTGCTGGAAACAATGCCACAGGCTGTTATTTATATAGACGATGAAGGCCTGGGCGGATGGATAAATACAAATGCTGCCACACTGTTGCAGTTGCCGCAGGCAGGCAGACAGGATCCTGCGCCTTTGTCGGCTGCTATGGCTGCCCTGAGAAGCAGGCTGATCAATGCGGATGAGGTGAACAGGAAATCTGCCCTATTATTTACAAACCCGGACACAACACTTACAGACTGGCTCTGGCAGCTAAATACAGGGAATTATACCGTTTCTGTACACTCCGTAAACACTGCTGCTGTAAAAGGCAGGTTATGGATTTTTGAGCAGCACAATGCTTAACTACTGCGGCAATCCTGATAAGATGTTAGTACGCATGAAGAACAAGGAGTGTACCGCTGCTAATCTCCGCAAAGCACTGGAACTGTTTCCTTTTTTTGTTCCGGATGCCTGTAAAATGTACTTATTTTTGCACCGCAAGACGCCGTTATGATACTGGCATTTGACACTTACTACTACGGAGATAAAGCTAAAACCGTTTGTATAGGCTTTGAGCACTGGCAGGATGCTGCACCTGCGGAAATATGGTCGGAGATAACCACAACAACCAGCGAATATGAGCCCGGTGCATTTTACAAACGTGAATTGCCTTGCATAGTAAGCCTCCTGGCAAAAATATCCACAGACAATATTGAAGCAATTATCGTAGATGGTTTTACGGTGCTGAACGATGAAGAAAAACCCGGCTTAGGAGCTCATTTGTACAACTATCTGCAACTGAAAACGCCGGTGATCGGGGTAGCAAAAACGAATTTCGCATCACTGAACCTGCATAAAAGGCCCTTACTGAGAGGTGAAAGCCAACGTCCATTATTTATTACAGCAACGGGCATTGACCTGGAAACAGCTACCTCATACATTGCACAAATGCACGGCGGACACCGCATACCTGTATTACTGAAGTTGCTGGACAGTATGACCAGGCAAAACTAAATCACCGCAGCCATGAGTATATTACTTGAAAATAAAGGGTTTGAGTCCGGAGCATTTTTCATTCCTCCATTTACAGTCAAAAGAGGTGAAATCACAGTTCTTTTTCTTCATGGAGGTGCACATTATTTTCCGCTTAAAGAGCAGCTGACAAAGATCTTTACAGGACTGGCGCGGCAGGAAGAGGTGACCATAAATGAGCGATTCGTGCCGGTAAAACATTATACCCAGAGCAGCTGGAGTGAAAAACTATTTCCGGCTACAACAGGCCGTTACCTGGAAAAACACAGCAAAAAAGATAGTGATGTTGCAGCCGGGTTATATAAGCTGCAGGATATGTCTCCGCAACGAAGATTATACAGCATGGAAGCAACGGAGCGTAAATGGCTGGACATTTTCGTAGCGTTGTCCCATTCCAGGAATATTATTCTTGATTTTGCAGGGCAAAGTCCTCACGGAATCGGGATGACCATGGAGATTGTCCGGCAACAGGTAAAAGATCAAGGTGCAGCTATTATATTGGATAACTGGCCCGACCTGCAGCAGCAGTGCGACCAGTTTATACCCGTAGTTTCACTGCAGGGTACTACATCGTAAAAAGCAAATGCCCGGACATTATCCGGGCATTTCCATATTGATATTTTTTAAAAAATTACGCTTCTACAGCTTCGCCTTTCAGCACTGCAGCCATTGTTTTACCAATGTTGGCAGGGCTTGCCACTACGTGGATACCGCATTCTGCCATGATCTTCATTTTCGCAGCAGCTGTATCATCTGCACCACCGATGATGGCACCTGCGTGACCCATACGGCGACCCGGAGGCGCTGTCTGGCCGGCGATGAAACCAACTACAGGTTTACGCATATTGTCTTTCAGCCATTTTGCAGCTTCTGCTTCCATAGTACCGCCGATCTCACCGATCATGATGATACCATCAGTTTCCGGATCGTTCATCAGCAGTTCTACCGCTTCTTTGGTAGTAGTACCGATGATAGGATCGCCACCGATACCGATAGCGGTAGAAATACCCATACCTGCTTTTACAGTCTGGTCAGCAGCTTCGTAAGTAAGTGTACCTGATTTTGAAACGATACCGATACGGCCCGGCTTGAATACGAAACCCGGCATGATACCTACTTTCGCTTCGCCTGCGGTGATCACACCAGGGCAGTTAGGACCTATGAGACGGCAATCTTTACCGGTGAGGTAAGCTTTGGCTTTAACCATGTCCTGTACAGGAATACCTTCAGTGATACAGATGATCACTTTGATACCGGCATCACCGGCTTCCATGATCGCATCTGCAGCAAATGCAGGCGGAACGAAGATGATAGAAACATCTGCACCTGTAGTCTGTACAGCTTTTGCCACAGTGTCAAATACCGGGCGGTCGAGATGCTGTGTGCCACCTTTACCGGGCGTAACACCACCTACTACATCAGTACCGTACTCAATCATCTGAGTGGCATGGAAAGTACCTTCTGTACCGGTAAAACCCTGTACAATTACTTTGGAGTTTTTATTTACTAAAACAGCCATGGTTATTCGTTAATTGCTTTTATGAATATTCGTATGCTGCCCGTGCAGCTTAACGCGGGCAAAATTAAGGGAAATACCTTCAAAAGCAAATTTGAAATACCCGGCATACAGGCCGGAAAAAAAGTTTCCTGCTAAAACCAACTTTAAGGAAGATATGTAAGTCTTCTATTCCAAAGGCCCTTATAAACCTTCTTTTCCAATAATCAGGAAAACCTTGTGACCCGACAATATAACCTAACCAGTGGAGCATGGTGGTTTTCGCCCTGCTCCTAACCCTTTTCACAAGCAATTTTGCGATTTTGTAATGGGTATATAATTCCGATAAGGAAAATCAAGGCCGGATTCTTCCGGCCTTTTTTAATATCCTGGACGCAGCAGTATGTCATTATATAGTCAATTTCCGGGAACATATGCCAGGAGCTATGATTCCGCAGTACAAAGCAGTAACTTTATTAATATAAAATTACTCCCTATGAATAAAATTTTTACCCTCATTATTATCGTCCTTTTCAGTTCATCATTTGCAAAATCGCAGATTATTTTTCGCGGTCAGTATCCGATAGATAGTGCAGTTTTTTCATTTACTCCCGGGGATTCGCTTTCATGGCATGACAGTTCCAATTATACACTCTATTATGCATCTCTCGATACGACTGGCACACAACTATGGGAGATCGGCAATACAGCAAAACCTTTTTTTGCAGCCGGCGGCAATGTAAGAAGTATCATGACGGATACTGCTGTATCCTACCCGGTAAATGCCAATGATTTTTTCATCCTGAAGTTTTTCTGTGATTACGGTATTGTTAATCCTATCATTTCTTTCAGGCATAAGTACCAGACTGCGGCAGGGATGGATGGCTGCATCGTTGAATTTTCAAACGATTCAGGCGCTACATGGCAAAATGTAGCCGGTGATTGCAATGTAGCCAACGGCTCTTCTTTCCTGGGCATTATCACCGAAAATTTTTACTCGAAAAATGATACCCTGGCTTCCGGAGAGCCTGCATTCAGCAGTAACTCCGGCGGCTGGCAAGTTTCCAGGCTGCAGTTTTTCCAGGGGTTTCCTGTAAAAGGCACATCCACCTGCGATTTTAATACTGAGCTGTACCTGCGCTTCCGTTTTAAAAGCGATGCGGTGGCTGATACCCTGGACGGCTGGCTGATAGATAGCATCCAGGTAAACTATGATTATTATGGAAGTTCCGTGCAGGAGCGTAAAGCCGGTGCATTGGCAGTGTACCCCAATCCTGTTACAGATGTGCTGCATATGCCCGCATTGCCAGGGGCGGCAGAGTACAGGGTAACCATGTTTAATGTCTTCGGTCAGCAGGTACTTTCCGTGCCATACAACGAAACGATACATACCGGCCAGCTTCCACCAGGCACTTATTTTTACCAGGTCTCCAACGGTATATGGCTATACAGCGGAACGATTGTAAAAGAATAGAGAATGAAAACAGAGAAGGTTGCCGGTAAGGGCAACCTTCTCTATGTAAATCCTTTTGAAGTTATATTATTTTTTCTTAGCACGTGTATACACGATGTCCATTGTTTTAAACTCTTTGCCATCGGGCATTACCACATACATTTCCAGGTGCTGCTTGTCGTTGCCCTCCGTAGAGAATGTTTCGCGTACTTTAGTATCCGTGCCACTCATAGGATCTACCATAGAACCCATAAACTGTATGCTTTTGGTGGCATCATCCCATTTACCCTCCATATTCATAATACCGGTGCCCATATTGTCTATCCAGGAAGATACATAAGCTTTCTTGGCCTTATCATAGCCCAGGATGTTCATTCCTTCAAACGGCATACCATTGAAAGAACCTTTATTTGTGGATTGCTGGTAACGGCCACCCAGGATCATTTTATTGGTACAGGTAGCGTTGCTTTTGGTAGGCGGGGCGTCCGGCGACATCCACATCGTTACTACAGCATTCCATTCACCATCGGCTTTGGCCATCATTTTATGCTCCTCGCCCGGAGTCATGTTTTCCTGCCACATCTTCATCTGGTCTTCGGCACTTTGTGCAAAAGCGCTTAAAGACAGACCTGTGCAGGCAGACAAAAGGATAAAGATCTTTTTCATATTTCAATCATTTGCTGGTTAACCAATATATTTTACACGAAAATATATAAATGATCGATTAACCTAAAATAATTATTTGTCTCGCCTAACCCGATCCATACCATTGGCTTCCAACATGCTCATTTCCTTTGCTTTTTTAAGAAAGTCAGATGCAAAAATGAAGCTGTTCAGATCTTCGTCTTTACTGAAAACTATCTCCTTATTAGAGCCTTCCCACTTCTTCAGACCTTTATGCATATACACAATATGATCGCCGCTTTCCATCACGGTATTCATATCGTGCGTATTGATGATGGTTGTAATATTATATTCTGTTGTTATTTCCTTAATCAGCTTGTCAATTACCAGAGAAGTCTGCGGGTCAAGTCCGGAGTTTGGCTCATCGCAAAACAGGTATTTAGGATTCAGCACTATAGCGCGGGCCAGTGCCACACGTTTTTTCATCCCGCCACTTATTTCAGCCGGAAACTTACGATTGGCTCCGTCAAGGTTTACCCGGGACAATACTTCACTTGCACGCTGCTTTTTTTCCCTGCGCGTCTTGGTGGTAAACATATCCAGCGGGAACATTACATTTTCCTCCACCGTCTTACTGTCAAACAATGCAGAACCCTGGAATAGCATGCCGATCTGGGTACGTATATCTTTCAGCTGCTTTTCTTCCATGCCTACTATGTTCTGGCCTTCATACAGTATTTCCCCTTCGTCCGGCACCAGGAGGCCCACCATTATCTTCATCAGCACAGTTTTGCCACTGCCGCTTGTACCTATTATCAGGTTTGTTTTTCCTGATTGCATCACCGCAGATACGTCATCCAATACCACCTTATCCCCGAAACTTTTCCTTAAGTTCTTTACTTCTATCATGCCACTCGTTTATTGCAGGTTCAAAGATAGGAGATGATATGGCTGGAAAGAGCATTTGTAGATTTGTTTTCCCATTTTCAGCTGCCTATCCGTGTGTTTTTATAAAATTGCTTTTACAGTCATACGTCCGGTATGAATGATGTCGCCGTTACCGGGCTTCCGTCCCTCATACTCCAGCGATACCTCAATACCCTTGCTTACCTTACGTTCCCAGTTAAGATACCAAAGGTAATTGCTGCCATTCTGCAGACCGTCTATCATAATAAAAGTGACCGGTGCGGTAGGCAGTCCGTTATAATTGATACCAGAATACGTGCCACGGATCTGTATGGCCCCGGTAACAGGTTGTGTCCAGCGTAACTCAAAGCTGCCACCCGATATAGTTGCCAGTTCTCCGCCGTATTGCTGCTCATTCTGACGCTGCTCATATTTGAGGCTCACAGTGGCGCGCCACACAGAGCGGTGCAGCCAGGTGAACGCCGGTTCTCCGCTGTAGATAGACACATTATAAGTACGCCCGTCAGAAAGAGCCGATTGGTAACTTTTGCCACCTTCCTTGCCTGTAAAGTTAAGTGTAAGGCTCTTGTTCAGGTTCCAGCGCAGTTTTAAAAGCTGCTGGGTACTTGTATTTCCCTCTACTCCATATGTGAGCAATTGCTTGCCCGCATTATAGAAGTAGTTGTAATCCAGGCCCCATTTTGCATTGGTGCGGTTAAAATAAATGCTGTTATTGACAGATGTGCTGGTTATGATGATATTGGCATCTTTCTGCGTATTCAGGAAAGGATTATAGGCACCGAAACCGGCATCAGACAGTAAGCGGTTACTGATCTGTATGGAAGCCTGGTCTGAAAAACGGGACAGGAATTTTTGCCAGTTATGTACTGCTTTAATCCAGAGGTAAGAGGGCTCCAGGTTTATGCTCTGGTTAAGATTTACATAATTCACCTTTACATACTCGTTAGTTGGCGTAAATACGCGGATAAATTTCTTCTGGTCGGTATAGAGCGCCACTTCAAATTCGTTGCTCTGCTGCACACCGTCCCCATTGTAGTCTATCCAGGTGTATACCCCCTGCCCGGCCGGCACCTCTACATAAGTATAAGCCAGCTTCTGCTGCTGACCGGAACCAAATTCATACAACGTGTTGAGAGAAACGGCATGCTTAAACATATTGCCTGTATAGGTAAGCCGCCCCAGCAGGCTTTCTTCAGGCTTTTGTGTATTAAAAGTCGTATCGTCCACCAGTAATTTACGGTATGATCCGGTAAAGTTTATCTGGTGGTTTTTCCACTTTGAAATCCCAAGCCGCACGTCTACATTATGACTGTGGCTTTGCTGGATAAATTCGTTATTCCGCGGTAGCTGATCACGCCTCAGCCCATATTCCACACTGTACTGCAGGGTACGCAGCCCGTTACTGCGCAAATAGGCAGAAGTACGGTCAAATGCAAACGCCGTGTTCCGCAGGGTGTCGGTTATTTTATCCGTTATGGCATCATGCTCCGCATCTATCCGTACGCCCAATGCTGCATTCTTCAGCGGTTCAATTTTATATTCTGCAAAAGCCGACGGCCGGAAGTAAACAGATTTCTGAAATGTATCTGTGGCTTGCAGCAGGTTAGAAACAAAACCCACATTGACCTTTTTGCCGGTATAAGTATAGTCAACTACGTTCCTGAAACCTTTATAATCGCTGCCACGCTGAAAATACCCGAAAGTATAACCCAGTGAACCCAGCTTATGCTCATCCATACGGGTAGAGAAGTTTACGAGTTGCTCGTCCGGCTTTACAGTTGTCTGCGGTATGTTCCAGTCGCGGTTAAATTCTGCATTCCGGTACGGTGCAATAGCCTGAAAACGGTCCTGCACATACTCCCATGACACATTGTTCTGCCAGTTCCAGCGCCGGTGGCCGGCACTATCTTTTTCTCCCAGCAATCGCTTCTCTGTATACAGCACCCGCGATGCCAGGCCCCAGTGGGTATTATTATTTACATTGGAAAACAGGTTTGGATCTACATTACTTGCCGCCAGCTCTACATTCAGTGTTTTGAAACTGTCGATTGCATAAGTGTTGCTGAGTGTAAATACCTGCGTTTTCTTAGGCGTTACAATCAACTGCACGGGCAAATAGTCTCCGTTATGATGCCCGTTAGTCGGCGGCACCCAGTTATATACCCGGCCATTGGCATTGGTCGCTGCGATCACATAATCTCCTTTCCCTTCCCCAACATAGGAAAATGCAACATTATAGATAGCGCTGTCGGGGTTGATAGAGTAAACCAGCACAGTATCATAATGCGTACCGTTTACAGTGCTGTCTACGATCTTGTACAGTATTTTACTGGCCGAAAATGTATCTTTTGTGATAACCGGGTAGTAGGCATTCTGTATAGAATCGCCGATCGTTCCCAGGAACCGCTTCTGATCGCCGGTAAGATTCTGCAGATAGGGCTGGTTCTTTGCATCCTGGTTAGAATAGGCATTCAGCCGTACGTTCCATTTTTTATTTACCTGCACTTCATCGTAAGCATAGATAAGCGAATTGAGATAGTTTTTGTCCTGGTATTCAAACTCTACCTGTATACGGGAATCCTTTGTAATCAGCTGCCGCGCCATAAAGGTTATCTCACCGGTGTTGTAATTGATAGTGTAGTCCGCATTTTCACCGCGCTCCATGTGTTTATCATTGATATACACTTTTTCCGTACCCGCCAGCACGATGAAGAATTGTTCTCCATTATTGCCCGTAAGCTTGTAAGGGCCCTGGTTACCTTCCTGCCCGTTAAAGATATTTCTTGCAAACTGTCCTTTTGCAATGGAGCCGCTCAAGCCCAGCTTATTTGTGGTGTTCTTCCCGATCCGGAACTCGTCCTGGTAAAAAGCCCCCTGCACTCGTTTATAAAAATTAAGGAAATAACCGGGCGGTTTATCCAGCGCCAGGTCGCCCAGCATCAGGTCATGCTTGTTCTTGCGGAGGCGGATGTATATCTGGTCAAACTCCTGGAGCCGCTGTGTGTTTCCTTCCGGCTGAAAAGGGATAGAGTTATCTGTTAATGCAGCTTCCAGTTTTATACTATCCAGGAGATAGCCATTTACCTGGAGATTAAAGTGCGAGTTCAGTACCACATCCTGGTTATTGCCCAGTGAAATGCTGCGCCCGTAGCTGCCATTATAGTCTATCTGGTTAAAGTCTACAAAATTTTTGCTCCCCGGCCGGTTATTAATATCCTGATGGTACACATAAAATACGAAATTGGAATCGATAGATTTTGAGGTTTTGTGGGCATACTTCTGATGAAAGGCTAACGGAAGCACCCTGTAACGCAGTTGTACAGAATCTGTAGCAGGCTTATGTTTCCACACAATCAGCGAACGTTCCGGAAATACTGTATAATCAACTGGCTGTGCACCATAAATAACTACACTCCCCGGTGCGAGCGACATAGAATCAACCCTGAGGGTATCTGTTTTGCCCAATGCCAGCTTCTTAATCCTGATGTTGGACAAAGGAATTTCCGGCCCTTTCTGCGCATGCAAAAAAAGCGGTACCACCAGTAGTAAAAGCAGCCAGAATGTAATGGCCAGCAGACGCTGCAATTGTTTGTATTTACCGTTTTGATTATGAACGGAAAGATAGTGCAATAAAGTATGGCGGTGAAGCATTTGAGCAGCACTTAAAACATATACACGGAAATAATGTATATACATACCCAAGGTTCCGGATACATACTCCGTCTATTATATCAGAAGCTTCTGCAAACCCAATAAAAATTTCAACCTTATGAATCGATTAATAATGGGGCTGTCTGTGGTTATATGCCTGTCTGCAGCCGCCTGTAAAAAACACGACAGTTATAAACCCGTCGCACTGGAAGGTACCTATTCGGGAACGTTTCAGCGTGTACTGGGCAGTACCGGCCCCAAATCAAATGTTATGCTTACGTTTCATGATGGCGAATACTCCGGCACGAGCGATTCTGTGAACTACCCTGCAATATGCCATGGCGGATTCTCAACCCCGGCAACAGATAGTGTTAACTTTGTAAATACCTGCCTCTGGCCTGCCAATTTTGACTGGACACTGATATTAGGCGGCACCTACAACATTATCCAAAGCGGCAATAAGATCACTTTAGTTCGCGCATATCCCGGCATCATCTACCAGGCCGATGTTTACGAACTCCAGAAAAATAACTGATTATGAAATATGCTCCTATCTGGCTTTTTGCAGCCCTTGTAATTTTCTCCCAATGTCATAAAACAGACAAGGAGGTTGTACCATACGACCCTACTTTTTGCGGCACCACCATGATCCCGTTGGACTCTACCGGGTATTTTGCCTTCGGGCGGGCATATGGTATGTGCGGCGGGCCCAACTGCGCTACCTTTTTTAAAATCCAGAACCAGAAAATATACCCGGATAGTATGGACCATTACAATGGCAATATGTACTTTATGTCGGCCCCACTGTCTAACAACGCTTACCAGCAGGCGCTTACAGTGCTTTACATTGTTCCGTCTACTTTAACCAATACTGCTGATACCACCATTGGCGCACCCGACAGCCACGACCAGGGCGGATATTACTTTGAGTACAAAGCATCTGCATCAGCCCCGGTACAACGCTGGCGTATTGATACAGACACAACTATGCTCACTATAGACATAGAAGGCTATGAAATACGTGTAGGAAGGGTTATCGATTCATTATAAAAAGCCGATTATGAAAAGGATAATACCGGTCTTGGCCATAATACTGCTGGCAGGCTGTCACAAAGGAGATAATACACTCTCTAAAGCAGTTATTACAGGCTACGATTACCGCGCCTGCGCCTGCTGTGGCGGACTGATGGTGAACCTTGGAGACAATACACGACAATACGACAGTAATTTTTACCTCGTCAGCCGGCTGCCGCCAGGAAGTAATATAGGCCCGGCTGATACATTCCCCATAAAAGTATATATCCAGTGGCAGCCAGACACCGTATACCGCTGCGGCGGTAACAATCGCATTATTATTACAGATCTGGTCAAAAGATAAATTCCCGGTAAACTAACGTTATGAAAAAGATCATCACAACAGCACTCACATTATCCGTACTTGTGAGTTGTCATAAAGGCGACGACCAATTCAGTAAAGCAGTTATTACAGGATATGACTACCGTAAATGCAGTTGCTGTGGGGGACTTATGATGAACTTTGGCGACAACACACAACAATACGATAGTAATTTTTACCTGGTCAGCCAGCTGCCGGCCGGAACCAGTATTGGAGCTGCAGATATCTTTCCGATAAAGGTCTATGTTCAATGGAAGCCGGATACTAATTATCACTGTGGCAGTTCAAATCGCATTATTATCACCCAACTTATCAAACGGTAAACATAGAGAAACCAGTCATGAAAAAGTTGATCACAGCTGTGTGCCTGCTCCTACTGCTCACCCAATGCAAAAAAGCAGACAACCCGGTACCCAACGGCTCCAGTATAGCATTATTTGCGGTTCGCCAGGATGGTACAGGTTACCATCTGCTTGGCGGTAAAGTAATGCCATTGCCAACCGGAAGCACTGCGGGAAATACGATTCCGCTGAAATCAACCTTTGTATACGGAGGCGATGAAAACAGCTTTACGCTCACATACCTGCCTACAGGCGATACCGTTTTCAGCGGAGCGATCATATGGGTGGGAACAGGTGCTATCTGGTATCCGAAGCTCGATTCGCCGGCTGCATTTTTTAAAGCGGCAGCACCGGCTTCTATGCCGGATACCAACCATATACAGCTAATCCATAAAACATCCTACGACGAATCGACCTTTCCGGCTGACATCAAAAGTGTATGGGCACAGCTATCAAATCTTTATGTTGTATCGGAGTATATGAAGCGGCATGCAAAAGTGGCTTTGATGCAATACCCTTATCTCCCACCCGCGTAGATTCCCGCCGGTAGCGGTATTCCGAACCAGGAAAGCTGGATTTGGATGTTTTATGTAAACAATCAGCAATAACCGGTTACAGCAAAAAACAGATTTATGAAAAAGATCATTGCAATACTTACCATACTTGTATTTGCCGGCTGTCATAAAAATGACAACAAGATCAGCAAAGCAACACTTCTTGGATACGACCTCAGTAATTGCGCCTGTTGCGGCGGGCTTATCATGAAGTTTGATGACAACAATACTTATTTCCGTGTAAGCCACCTGCCACAGAGCAGCAGCATAAATGAAGGAACGCAGTTCCCGGTGAAAGTGTTCATTGAATGGAAGCCTGATTCAAACGCCTGTGGTAAAAATTTCGTTTACATCACCTCCTTATTCAGGCAGCGGTAAATGCAGATTTATCATTACAGGAAGAAATCGTAAAAAATAGCTAAATAACTAAGAGACAGACAATGAGAAGCGATCAGGGCAGTATTGCAAGGCAGCACAGTAGTTCAAAAGCCTGATAGTTCGATGCAGGCAGCAGCGGTAATAGCTGCCTGCTGCCTTTTTGCCTTACTTTTTGGGCAAGCAAAAAGTAAGAAACCATACCGGGCAGGATCTTCTGGCCTCTGGAAAATACAGGAATAATAAATGAAACATAAAAGAATCAGGCTATAACTTAGTAGAGATGGCAAAACATATATGCCGGAGCGCAACGAACAGGATATAATAAAAGGTTGCCTGGAAAACACCAGGGCAGCCCAGGAGCAACTGTACAAACAATACTACAGCGTGCTCCTGAAAACCTGTGCACGTTATACCGGCGATATGCATCAGGCAGAGCAGCTGCTCAACGACAGTTTCCTGAAAATATTCACACAGATCAAAACCTACAAAGGTACCGGATCATTTGAAGGATGGATGAAGCGTATTACCGTAAACACCTGCCTTGATCACCTGAAAAGTAAAGACCTGAAGACAGCCATGCAGATGCATGTAAACAGTGATCTCGTGACAGAAGCCATCATTACCACCACTAATGAAGCTATGTCGCGGATGGAATTTAAAGAGCTGCTGGTAATGATACAATCGTTGCCGGCCACAACACGCACGGTGTTTAACCTGTTCGTTTTCGACGGGTACAGCCATAAGGAAATTGCCGGTATGCTGGCCATAAGCGAAGGCACTTCTTACTGGCATGTAAACCAGGCGCGCACCTTGTTACAAAAACATATTCAGGCATCTAAAAAAACGATGTATGAGCACAAGCGAATTTGACAGACAACTGCAGGAACAGTACGACAGGGGCGGATTTGACTATAATCCCGCCTCCTGGCAAAATATGCTGCAGCAGCTGGATACAGTACAACCAGCAAAACGCAGGAAGATATTTATATGGCTACCCTACACCGGTATCGCCGCATCTGTAGCATTGATCGTAATGCTATCATATTTCTTTTATACGAAACCGAAGGATACCGTTACCCCGGTTGCAACCACAAAACCTGCAGCGCCTGCAATAACATCGCCCACTGTAATTGCACCCGCTGCGACGCCGCTTACCCCAAAAACACAGGCAATGGTAACTACAACCTCCCAACGACCTGTTCTACCCCCAAAAGCATCACAACCTGCAGCTGCTTTACCGGCCAGCCAACCGGTTTCATTCAAGATGATAAATGACATTGCTTATAACAGGAAGCCGGAGCCGAAATCAATAGATACAATGCCTGTGGCCACCATTTCCATACCGGAAAAGAAGAACTCATTTGGTACCGCTATCCCGTTACCAGACGACCTGTTCATGAAACCTAAAGAAAAAGAAGAACGAAGGACCAGCCTCAACCTCGCCGGGGGCGTTAATTATGGTTCCCTTAATACCGGCTATGCACTTGCAGTTAATGCCCGTAGAAAGATCAGCGATAAGTTTTATGTAGAAGGTGATCTGGCCTTCGTAAATAATAAACCGCAGAATGCCGCAGGCCTTTCACCGCAACAATACACCATAGCGTCAAATGGCGGGTTCACCAACGGCGTATCTTCTGTGAAAGCCGCCAATGCGAATACATCTGTAAATACATTGTCTTACCTGCAGTTTGCCCCAACCGTAGGCTATCACCTATTCCGGAAACTATCTGTAGGTGCCGGTGCCGATGTACAGCGCATACTGCAAAACGACGACACCAAAACGGTAGTCGATGCAAACGGCTCTGTAAAACTGGTACCCGATCTGGACTTCGGCCTTACAGCCAAAACAGAATATGCCATCACATCAAGGCTTAAAACCGGGATTATGTACCGCGAGGGGCTCAACGGACTCGCAGATTCAAAATACCTGAACCGCCGCTATGTGCAGATGCAGCTGAAGTGGCGGTTGTTTGAAAAATAGTTTAAGAGCCACATATTGTTTTAAGGTTTATTTATGTTAAAATATTGGTAACTAAAAACTAAGGCTAAAATAAAACGGATATGTTTGCGTTATGACATTTTCATGACCAAACCAACAGCTTATGAAAAAGCAGACACGTCCCCCCGCACAACCTCACTATGTAAAATTATTTTAGCCGGCCCCTGTAACAACCCGCGTTTACCCTCAGACATTAAAAATGCCGGCCCGCGGGCTGGCATTCTCTTTTATCAACCTCCCAGGCTCGTCCGCGTTTGCAATGTTTACGCTCCCATAATATACCCACCAAAAATTAAAATGCTATTTTCGGTTTAATCCATTCGTATCCTTTATGGAAAAGACAAAAACCACACTTCCCTATTATACAGAAATTAATGATTTTCTTGCGTCTATACCCTGGCCTTCCAGAACAAATAATCCGGATTTTTATTGCCTCCGTTTAAAGCCGGTTGAAGGAGGGCACGTGCCGGTTTACAGGCCGCCATTCAAGCGATCCTTTTACTTTTTCGCACTATTATACAATTCGGGTAAAATTAAAGTCAACTATGACGATCAAACCATTCAAGACCCGGATTCGTATCTCGTATTCCATTCGCCCAACCTTGTCTACAGCTTTGCTCATAATAACGCACTGGAAGGTTATGTGATTTACTTTAAGCCCGAAGCTTTCTCTTTTTTCAAACCAGATTTTCATCAGCAATTCACATTGTTCGACCCGCATCGCACTAACTTGTTTAAGTTTGAACACAACATGTTTAACCAATTGGCACCACATTTTGAAGCTGTTTTCACCGCCTATGAACAGTCGGATAAAGATTGGCACCTTGAAGCGCGTCTAAAGCTGTTGGGTCTGCTTTGTTACCTGGATGGGGTTGCCCTGGAAAGAAACAAGAACATTGTGCCGGCCACCCGGCAGGAACAATTGGTGCGCAACTTTATCCAGCTGATCGATAATAATTATATCAATAAGCGCACTGTAAAAGAGTATGCAGAGCTGCTATCTGTCACGACAAATTACCTTTCCCAATCTGTTAAACAAGTATCCGGCAGGAATGCGCTAACCTTTATTGCGGAACGTTTAGCAACCGAAGCTAAATCACTTGTGCTGTATACCAATTTCGAGATATCCCAAATTGCTTATCAACTCAATTTTTCTGATCCGAACAATTTTGGCAAGTTCTTTAAAAAACAAACCGGTATATCGCCTTCAGCCTTTCGTCGGCGGCGCAAGTAGTTAAAATTGACCAGTAAATCCAAGTTTTGAACCGATTCCTTTTGTATTTGTCTAAGTTTCTTTGCAGGATCAATTTAAATTATGCCAAGCAAAGTATTTATTAATCTGCCAGTAAAGGAACTGACTCGTTCTATGGAGTTCTTTAAGAATTTAGGGTTTTCATTCAATCCGCAGTTTACCGACGAAAAGGCCGCCTGCATGATAGTAAGCGACAGCATCTTTGTGATGCTGCTGACTGATGCCTATTTTAAATCGTTTATTGACACGGAAGTCTGCGACGCAAACCGGCAAACTGAAGTGCTGATCGCCCTGGACGCAGCATCGGTGGATGAGGTAAAAGCGTTTGTCAGCAAAGCAGAGTTGCTGGGTGGCCGCATCTATGCCGAAGCCAAAGACCACGGGTTTATGTACCAGCACAGCTTTGCCGATCTGGATGGACATAAATGGGAAATAGCGTATGTGGATATGAGCCAGTTTCCCCAGGCGTAACCATTTAAACCTAATTAATGATGCAGTACAATCCAGCCATCGATGCTTATATAGCAGGTGCAGAAGAGTTTGCAAAACCGATATTGACATACTGGCGCCGGCTCGTTCACGAAAACTGTCCGGGTGTTGAGGAGACCATAAAATGGAGCTTTCCACATTTTGAATATCAGGGCGATAACCTGTGTGTACTGGCCGCTTATAAAAATCATTGTTCGTTTACTTTTATGAAGGCCGGGCTAATGACCGACCCGCGACTGAAAGCCGGTAAAGATTTAAAACCGATCCAAAGATTCTTAGGAAAAATCAGCACAATGGAAAGCTTGCCGCCCGAAAATGAGTTTTTGAGCATGCTTAAAGAGGCTATGCTGCTAAACGAACAGGGTGTAAAAATAAAGCGGGAAAAGCTGGCAACAGATAAACCCAAAGTATTGGAGACGCCTATTTATTTCCAGGATGCATTGGACGGCAATCCAAAGGCTAAAGAGGTTTATGAAAGCAAGTCCAATTCTTTTCGTAAAGAATACATTACCTGGATAAGCGATGCAAAGACCCATGAAACCCGGCAAAAAAGAATAGCAGAAGCCTTAGCATGGATAACCGAGGGAAAGGGCAGATTCTGGAAGCATCAGAAATAATGCATTAATGATATTTGCTGCCCACAACAAAAGCCATCTCATAATTCGCTTATGAGACGGCTTCATTTTATATCCCGAAAGATTTCCGGTTGTATTAACAGGAATATCTGGCGAGATGCTGAGCCGGGAATTAAAAGAACGATAGCCGCTTATCTATTGCCAGGCAGTACAGCACTACCTAAGCATAATCGCTCGATGCAGGCAGCAGCGGTAATAGCTGCCTGCCGCCTTTTGGGGGCAAGCAAAAAAGTAAGACTTGCGACGGGTAGGATTTCCCATTTCATCTGCATTTGTAAAACCTGCATACAACTACAAAAAAAACGGTTTCAGCCTTCAGAAGGCTGAAACCGTTACTATTCTTTGAGCGAGGCTCTTTCCTTACACCTGGAACACACCACTCTTCCACTCTTTCTCTACCGGTGCATTGTTGGCCGCTTTAATACCTTCAGATATTACCTGGCGGGTATGTGCCGGATCAATGATATCATCTACCCACAGGCGTGCAGCAGCGTAGTAAGAAGACGTCTGGCTGTTGTACTTATCCGTAATTTCTTTCAGCATTGCTTTTTCCTTCTCCGGATCAATCGTCTCGCCTTTTGCTTTGAGTGAAGCCACCTGTATCTGCAGCAGTGTTTTTGCCGCCTGCTCGCCACCCATTACCGCTATCTTGGCATTGGGCCATGCATATATAAAACGCGGATCGTAAGCCTTACCGCACATAGCGTAGTTGCCCGCACCGTATGAGTTACCTATTACAATCGTGATCTTAGGCACTACAGAATTGGCCACTGCATTTACCAGCTTCGCACCGTCTTTGATGATGCCGCTGTGCTCGCTGCGCGTACCCACCATAAAGCCGGTCACATCCTGCAGGAATACCAGCGGAATGCGCTTCTGGTTGCAGTTCTGGATAAAGCGTGCTGCTTTGTCGGCGCTGTCGTTGTAGATCACACCGCCCAGCTGCATTTCACCCTTACCGCTCTTCACGATCTTGCGCTGATTGGCCACAATACCTACCGCCCAGCCGTCGATGCGCGCATAACCGCACACGATGGTTTTGCCGTAGTCTTCTTTAAACTGGTCGAACTGCGAATCATCCACAATGCGCTCTATCACTTCCAGCACATCGTAAGGCTTGTTGTTTTCTACACTTACAAAGCCGTAGATCTCGTTCACATCCTTAGCAGGCGCTTTGGCTTTAATGCGGTCGTAACCAGCAGTGGGCCTTGCCCCCAGCTTGTCCATGATGCGGCGCACCTGGTCGAGGCACTCCTGTTCTGTATCAAATTTATAATCTGCTATACCGCTTATCTCCGTATGCGTTTTGGCACCGCCCAGCGTCTGTATGTCTACATCTTCGCCAATGGCAGCCTTCACGAGGTACGGACCAGCCAGGAAGATAGAACCGTTGCCTTCCACCATCAGCGTTTCATCGCTCATAATGGGCAGATAGGCACCACCAGCCACACAACTGCCCAGTACTGCGGCAATCTGCGTAATGCCCATAGCGCTCATCACCGCATTGTTGCGGAAGATGCGGCCAAAGTGTTCTTTATCCGGGAAGATCTCGTCCTGCATCGGCAGGTATACGCCAGCGCTATCTACGAGGTAGATAACAGGCAGGTGGTTTTCCATCGCTATTTCCTGCAGGCGCAGGTTTTTCTTACCACTGATGGGAAACCATGCGCCGGCTTTCACCGTATTGTCGTTGGCAATGATCATGCACTGGTGGCCGCTCACGTAACCAAGGCCGCCCACCGTACCGCCGGAGGGACAACCGCCCTGGTCGGCATACATCTCCCAGCCGGCAAAAGAACCGATCTCGGTAAACGTGGAGTCTTTATCTATCAGGTACTGGATGCGCTCACGGGGCGTCATCTTTCCTTTTTCGCGTGCTTTCTCTATAGCTTTTTTGCCGCCGCCGAGACTTACTTGCGCATGACGCTGACGCATCTGGCTGGTAGCCAGCCGCATCGCATCTTCATTTTTATTGAATTCCAGGTCCATGCCGTTGATATTTGCGGAAGCAAAAATAACAGATTAATTATAGAAATGAGGGGAATGTGTATGATGTGGCTAATATGATGAATGTGACCAATATGCAGATGTCGCCCTTCGACTATGCTCAGGATGACAACTGTGTCAGAGAAAAACAAGAAGAGGCGCGCAGTTTTGGGGCGTCACCGGCGGGATGCCTATAAAGCAGCAGTGGCGATAGCACCGTTCAACTGCAGGATGCCCGGGGAGCAATAGCGGCGTATTTCCCATATACATGAAGCTTGTAAGGCAATTTTCAGTCATTTTCCGGGCTGTGTAGCAACGGTCGCTACACGTCTGGCAGCCGTTGCGCCACGTCACGGAATGATTGCCACACAATTTCGGGCCACCTTACAGCCCTGTAGCAGTCATTGCTACATGTGCCGCAGCGGCTGCTACATGTGCGGGAACGACTGCCACACAATTTTTCCCATTTTCCGACCTTGTAGCAATGAATGCTACACGTCGCTGAATGATTGCTACATGTGCAGCAACGACTGCCACACAGGTATATTTTAGCGTCCACCACCGGCCTTGCTCCACCGGATGTTCCGCAGGGCATCCGGTGGCAGGGATAACGGGCATTTGCAATGCCCATCCGGGATAAGGCATCCGCAAAGCGGTTTGCAAAACCGCATTACCCGGTAAGGATCTTTTCAATCGGAACGGGATTTATTGCCCACTGCCACACAAACGACACAACGATTTTCCATCCGGGCCGTCATCCTGCCGTAGCACTGAGCGGAGGGCAGGCTCTTTTCAACCGGAACGGAATATTTTAGAAAAATGCCGGGATAATTTATTCCCGGCCGGTACCTAGCTTTAGGGAAATACTATATTTGTGTCAATGAAAACCAACGCTATGGCAGACAAGAATATACATCAGGGCAAGAATGTAAAGCGCTTTCGTGAAATGCTGGGACTGAAACAGGAGTGGCTGGCATTTGAACTGGGTGACGACTGGAGCCAGAAGAAAGTATCGCAACTGGAAAACAAAGAGGAAATAGATAATACCATACTGGAGCAGGTAGCTAAAATACTAAATGTGCCGGCAGACGCTATCCGCAATTTTGACGAAACTACCGCGATGAATAACATACAGAACAACTATGACAGTGTGGTGGTTAGTAGCGGGCCGAACATAAATAACTTCTGCACGATCAATACTGCTGAAAAATGGCTGGAAGCAATAGATGAGAATAAAAAACTCTACGAGCGCATGCTGGCCGATAAGGATGCGATGATCAAGCAGCTTGGTGATATAATTGCCGGTATGAAACAATAGAATCGTTCTTTCTTTTAAAACGCTGTCAGGGTTCCGAACCCTGACAGCGTTTTAGCATAAAAACTATCATTTCATGGCCAATATCACCTCATTCGAGATTTTAGACAAAGAAATATCCAAAACCGGTGGCACGCCAAAAGTATTGGAGGCGCTATGGGATGGAGACACACAGGGATGGTTTCTCGTCTTCAGTCTGTATTATGAAACCGGCACATTTTTCAATAAAAAGATGCATGTTGTGTCCCTAGGTACTCTTACTCTTGGCGACGATATACGGCTATTTGACGGACAGGTGCTGCCCTGGCCCGAAGCTGTGCTTGCAAAAGAATTAGGCGAAAAAGCCGCTAAAAAACACGGCCTGATTTTTTACTTTCCATCAGATACGGAACCAGACGATGATTGTCCTGCCTGGACCAAAAGACATCTGGGCATTCATTGTGCCGACTGTAATAAATTGATCATTCTCTCCACCAGCCAGTACCTGCCGAAAGACATCTGCAGTAACTGTCATTCAAAAAGAGAGCAGGTAAAAAAAATGAAACAGAATTACCAAATCAAAGACGCCATGTTTGGCCTGTACCAGGCAGCAAACAGTGAGCAAAAGATCCGGGATTATTCTTTGATTTATTACCTGCCGGAACTGATCAGCAACCGTGAACCGGATAAAGAAATAAATATTATCGTCTTTACCAGCGAAGAATTGACAATGCTCAGGGATGCGCATTACAGGGATATAAAGTTGCAGCTGGCCCATTATCAGAAATCTGACTGGGAAGGAGAAAAACGAAAGTTCGGCCTTTTTGAAATGACAGAATTTGAAGGGAAGGAATATGAACTTGAAGTACGGTTCAATTCCGACCATAAAATAACAGAAGCACTTATCCGAAGATATCACACGCTGGAAAAAGCAGCCTCTGAAGGCTGGACCTACTTCCTCAACATAGCTAAAGGGATAACGGTGAGAGATGATATGTTTCTCCGGTTTATACATTACGTTTCAAAAGATAAAGCTACTATTACCAGCCTGAATGAACGTTACAGCAATGTATTAACACCCGAAGAGATAACCGCTACCTTGAACAAACTGCGACAGATGGGTTGCATTACAATGCTGGAAGACGCAATGTACATCACAGAACACGGAAAGAATATCTTGTAATAAGGTTGTATATTATTCATTTTCGCTCCGCCGGATATCTTGAAAGGGCATCCGGAATACCGGCGCAGCTACATTTTATTCATCACATTGTATAGACAGCAGGCAGATACTGTCTTTATTTTTAATAGTCACATCTTTCGAGTTTGCATCTTTTATAATAGAATCACCTACTGCGTAATCATGATACTTACCAAAACCCTTCTTATATTTAATTTCACGGACATCGAAGCTTATCAGTCCTTCTACATTGTTAACCCCTACATGTACATAACCTGATCTTCCTGTTACTTTAGTTATTATACCATTAATGGCCCGTTTTTCAGTTTTACATCTGTATTCATTATAATCTGCATCCTTGTTATGCAGTGTATACCATGTCAGTGCCACAAGTATGGCCGCACCCGAAAGAGATACGATTCTTTTAGCAAGTCCTATTCCTGTACTGCTTTTCTTTTTGTCTGTCATTATTAATAAAAGTAACGCATTGTGAGATTCCTCCTGCGTCGGAATTACAACCAGCAGTGCTCTCTTCAACTATACCTGCCTGCGCTAACAAACAAAAGGCAGCCTGCTGCCATCAAACTATATTCCGGTACACTACACAAATCAGCCACATAAAAAAACTGCGGACCATCAGAAGACGGTCCGCAGTTTACAGACAGGGTTACGAGTATTTATAATGTCTCAGGTCAGCAAACGCATTAGTTACATGGCTTCATGTCATGATCAAATGTGAAGGTGCTGCTTCCTACAATAATCTGGTGACTTGAATGGATGGAGAACCATCCTACGTAATCAGGGTTGGTATGAGATGCTTCTGCATATGTTGTGTTGCCAGGGTAGCTTCCCCCGCCATCGCCCCAGTTATTGGTACAGTCGCTGGCAAATTCTGTGGTGAGATAAGAAACAGAAACATGGTCGATCCTGGATGTCTTCCATTTATTACTTGTATACAGGTAAGACTCCGTATAGGCGCCTACCTTGTGTTTATCCACACCAAAAGGACTTGTCCACTGCTCAATCCAGGCTTTACATTTAAAAGATCTGTTCATCCCGTTATTAGTATACTGCGTGCCGATCCATGAGCGCTGCAGCTTATAGTTACATCCATTAGGCACGGTAACATGAATTATTAACTGGTCGTCCCACTGGTTTCCGGTAGTTATAGGAGAAGTGGCGCGCCCGTTGATCGTGATGGTATAAGACCCTATGGAAGGATAAACATGCGTTACGCCCGAAAGCACCTGGTTGCTGGTACTGCCATTAGTAGAAGTTCCGTCTCCCCAGTTTATATTGAAATAGGCATCGCATATGGTTATCCCTGCCTGGCCCAGTACCGAAAGCTGAATACCGTCGAGTTGCACCTTTTTAGGGTTGTTGCACGGATCAGGTGTCCATGCCATACGGCAATTGGTATGGAACGGATAGCCGGTAGTCCGGGCTACATTGCCCGGCAGGAGATTTACCGCCGACAGCAACTGGATATCATACTTTGTTGCATCAGGATCGAGATGAGAGATATCATCAATGGTGGCCGCTTCCGTAAGGCCATGCACATTAGTGAGCGACGTAGGGTCGTCTGCCGACATCGTTACGGCAAAATCTTTATTTATGAAGTGCGTTATCTTGTCGCCTACTTTAACGTCTGCATCTGCATTCAGAATACTTTTGATAGAGATATCATTGATAAAGTGCTTTTCCGGAATAGATTCCATATTATCCCAGCCGACTTCATTCAAGGCCTGAAAATTTGCTTCTGTAATATGCCGGAGCGAGATAAAGCCTCCCAACCCGCTCTCTACACCTTCCAGGATTTCATTCGGATCGTTTCCTGTCGTATCCGGATCTCCCGGTCCTGTAATGATCACACTGTCCAGGAAATCACAATATTCAGAGAAATGTGCCGGGTCTCTGAATGACAGCATTCCGTTTTCAATAGTGGGCCAGTCGCTAAAACCGGATAGTCTTGCTCTGCCGGTCAGGTGGCGTTTCGTAGTGCTTTGGGTTTCTTTTTTGCAGGCAATAAAGATGGTTGTTGTCAAAATTGCAGCAAGGGCCATAAGACCGATTACTTTTCTTTTCATATTTAATAAGATTCATTTTATGCCTCACCATTTACAACATGCAGGGAGGTGACACAAATTTCCCCGGACTCATTAAAAACTATCTAATAAATTCCGGTACAAAAGAATAGAAAACCATTTCTGAAATAAGCAGCATTTATCAAGTGAGCGGGATGACCTATTAAGTGAGCAGGGTAAACGGTAACTGATAGGCAGCGATCACCTGTTAACCACTCCCCTGCTTCCTTTATTTTTCAATTATTTTTTTGTTATGCACCGGCAGCACCTGTTGTTTTAACCGATTTGTCCCTACATTGACGATTATTTCCCGCCGGTTATGACACTCAAGCAAATCAAGGACAAGATCCTGAAAGGAGAATTCAGCGACCTGTTTCTGTTCAAGGGCACCAAAGAACAGGTACAGATACATCCTGCAGAGGTGGCCGAAGTCCTCAACTCATTAAAAAGCCGGGATGTCGGCGAGGCTTTTGAGTCATTCCAGCCCGGCACGCAGACGCAGCTGTTCCCTTATCTTGATCTGCCATCGCAGAAGAAAGTAATGCGCAGCCTGCCGAAAGCACAGGCTATACTGCTGCTCAACAGCATCAGTTCCGATGACCGCACCACATTCTTCAATGAATTAAGCGGCTCGGACATATCCCTGTACCTTGAGTACCTGAGCGAAAACAATAAGAAGATCACCTGCGACCTGCTCGGCTACCCGGAAACGAGTGTGGCCCGGCTGATGAACAATACATATGCTACCGTTACCCAGCAAATGACGGTGGCCGAGGCTTGTGAATACCTCCGTAATAACTTCAAGGATTCGGAAACAACCAACGTAGCCTATGTACTGGACAGCGAAGGCCGGCTGATAGACGATATTCCGGTAAGGCGTTTTGTACTCAGCGACCAGCACAAAACAGTACACGATATTCTCGATGGCTTCTGCGCCAAGTTGAAAATAGACGACAGTGCAGATACAGCTATCGACACTTTTCAGAAATACGGAATGGATGTGCTGCCCGTAATCAATGATAAAAATCAGTTACTGGGCGTAGTAACAGTAGATGACGTGATGGCGATAGCAACAGAACGCGACACGCGCGAGATGCAGCGCTTCGGTGGTCTGGAATCGCTGGACTATCCTTATGTAAAAACACCTTTCTTTTCACTGATAAAAAAACGCGCGGGCTGGCTCATTATCCTCTTCCTGAGCGAAATGCTCACCGCTACAGCGATGGGTTATTTCGAAGCTGAGATTGCCAAAGCCGTAATGCTGGCGTTGTTCGTTCCGCTCATTATTTCCAGCGGCGGTAACAGCGGCTCGCAGGCTGCCACACTGATCATACGTGCGCTGTCGGTAAAAGAGCTGGGCATCCGCGACTGGTGGTATGTGATGCGCCGGGAACTGCTTTCGGGGCTTACGCTGGGACTGGTGCTGGGTATTATAGGTTTCATCCGTATAGCCGTTTGGCAGGAACTGCACTGGTATAACTACGGTCCGCACTGGATACTGCTGGCCATTACTATATTCTTTTCATTGATCGGTATTATTACCTGGGGCACGCTCAGTGGCTCTATGATACCCATAGTACTGAAAAAACTGAAGCAGGACCCTGCCGCATCATCGGCTCCGTTTGTGGCTACCCTTGTAGATGTAACCGGGCTTGTGATCTATTTTACCATAGCGGCTATTGTACTGAAGGGGACATTATTATAAATTACAACTCAATTATTGCCCGGCAGTATCTATATGTTACTTTTTTTACGCAAAAAAAGTAACCAAAAAAGGCGCCGGCAAGCAATTACGGCTTGCTTTCCGGTGTATCCCTGATGCATCTGCAGTACTACTGTGCTGCCTGACATCTTAACTCCGGTAGCTGCGTTCATTCTGTAACAGAGATATTGTCCGCCTATTGGGGTTATTATAAAGCGGTGTAACTTTCCGTTATCAAACAGGTCATAAATATTAATGGGGCACGATCACAGTCATAGTCACGGTCATCATCATCACGACCATTCGGTTACGATCACCAACCTGAACAAGGCTTTCTATATAGGCATCGGGCTCAACTTCCTGTTTGTGCTCATCGAGGTGATCGCCGGGCTGCGGATACATTCGCTTTCCCTGCTATCTGATGCGGGCCATAACCTGGCAGATGTAGCGAGCCTTGCATTATCATTGCTGGCTTTCCGGCTGGCGAAGGTGCCGCCCAACAGTAAGTACACTTACGGCTATCGTAAAACCACCATCCTTGTAGCGCTCTTCAATGCAGTAGTGCTGCTTGTTTCTATTGGTGCCATCGGTTATGAGGCAGTTCACCGCTTTTTCTCACCCGAGCCATTGCCCGGTTTTACTATTGCCGCCGTAGCCGGCGTGGGCATTTTGATCAACACCGTTACTGCCCTGCTCTTCCTCCGCGACAAGGATAAGGACATGAATATAAAATCAGCTTATATGCACCTGATGTCTGATGCGATTGTGTCGCTGGCATTGGTGGTAGGCGGTATCATCATTTATTACACCGGCTGGTACTGGATAGATCCTGTGCTGGGCGTTGTTGTAGCCATCGTGATCCTCCTGAGCACCTGGAGCCTGTTGCGCGGCAGTCTGCGCCTCTCGCTCGACGGTGTACCTGAAGGCATAAACATAGACGATGTGAAAAATGCCATTTCAAAAATAATCGGGGTTAAAGATGTTCACCACATTCATATTTGGGCGCTGAGCACTACGGCCAATGCACTTACCGCACACATCGTAGTGCAGGAAAACACCGGCATAGGAGAGCTGGAACTGCTGAAGAAAAAGGTGAAACATGAACTGGAGCACCTGAATATACAGCATGCCACGCTTGAATTTGAGCTGGAAAAAGACAAGCCCTGCCCGGAAGGAGATTGTTAAATGACCAACTTTATCGATTAAATTGTACCTGCGGAAAAATCCACGCAATGAAATTACTCCGCCACTTCAGAAAAAAGAGAGCACTCGAAAGACTCACACTAGCGGCACAGCAACCTATCATCTGGACAGGCAACCTTGATGATGACTGCCAGGCAATATGGGCAGGCTTGATGCTTCGAGCAGAATGGATGCATGGCAAAATCTGGTGGTGGGCGGTTTATGAGATCGCCCATGATTATGAAACCATAGACAGCGAGAACGAACATCGCACCCGTATTATTGGCGGGGAAACAGCCAGGGCATATGCAGAACGGGCAGCAAGGAAATTTATACAGAAACAATTGCAGATATTATCCAACTGACAACATTTGCTCAATCTGCAATCAACCTGATCATCGCAAGATCATCACCAGGCTCCAGGCCGTATACATGTTCCAGCTTTTTAAGCTTCAGGTACAGCATATCGTCGCTTTCCGATTGCTCTTTGTCTGCTGTAAGAAAATGAACGGGATCAATATCTTCAAAACCCTGTCCGGTTTTTGCAAATAAAGTAATACCATCTGTAGCAATACTAATGTCCTGAATGGAATTGAAATAAAGTTTCTGGTTTAAGCCATCATACCATGGATCAAATGGCTCATCAAGATGAAATCCTATGTAGTCGGGCTTATTATCCTGGTCAAAATCTATTATTTCGCCGTTAATATTTACCAGTCCGTCGCCGATGACCAGCACTATTCCTTCATTTATTTTTTCATCAAAAAACAGGATAATCAATGTCGTCAGTAGTTCATCACGCTCCAGCAACAACTGACTCCTGGCTACATTCAACTCAGAAAACAGTTCTCTGACTATTGACCGGAGATATGATTCCGCAGATTCATCAGATGAATTATGAAGATAAAATTCTTCATAGCTTTTACGTTTACATATTTTTCTCAGCAGCTTACCAACAAGCGTAGAAATGAAATAGCTGTCGGTGCCCATAGTACAGCCATCCATTACAGCACAAAGTATTTTACCTGTGCCCGGGCTGCCAATAAAAAGGTAATCTTCACAATGGTTTAAATGGTATTCACCGATCTGCAGTGCGGAATAGATCTTCATGTATTATGACCAACGAAGATACGATCTTGCCACTGCAACTTTTTCAACCAATTACCTTTAATTTTACCCAATGCCCTACAAACTTTTCCTCGATGACCTGCGCACCATTGACATGGTCTATAAAAATCCGGAAGAACAGGATTTTGTAATTGTCCGCAATGTGGAGGATTTTAAAGCCATTATTCTCCGCGACGGACTGCCTTCATTCATCAGTTTCGATAATGATCTTGGCCTTGATGATACAGGCCATATAGCCCCCGATGGCTATGCTGCGGCTAAATGGCTGGTATACGAATCAGGCACTGACCTACGCGAGCTGAAATTTTACGTTCATTCAGCCAACCCCGTTGCTGCAGTACAGATACAAAGTTTGCTGGATAATTATATCAGGCATCTGAAAACGGAAAACAAAAGATAATCCGGCGACCACTCATCATCGCGGAAAGAAAGCACCGTATTTTCCCGGTATGCGGCACAGGTTAAAATACTGGAACAAAACAGGTTTTAATACTAATTATAAATCCACTGCAGTAATCGAAATTTGCAGTCGAAAATTCGCTTCACTGCGAAGACAAAAATATCAGGAAAACCCAATTGTAACGAAGCAAGCAATACTCCTGGTTGATCGAAAGCACTCAACGGATGGTACCCCCATCCCGAAACGAAAGCGGTGTAAAAAGTATTCATTGTCCATGTTATGCCGCTTTTCTTTTAAATTTTTTAAACAAATCATACATCTGCGGCGCTTTTAAGCGTCGCAGTTTTTTTTGTAACATATTTCTGCGCATTGAGATTGAGACGTATATTTATATTTCATTCTTACCGTTATGCGCATTATAAAACCTACGCTGTTTAAAATTACTTTCGTTGCTGTAACCGGGCTTGCATTACTTGCCGGCTGTACCTATACCTCCACTACTTCCGACAGCCCCGAGCTTTCTATTGACATGGCTTCATTTAAAAGGAGTATAGATAGTCTGTCACCCAATGAGGGAATGAACCTGTCTACTACCGCAACGAATGCAAATGGTTTTAAAACGAGCTCCGTTTCTGTGGAAATAATAAACGGCAAAAACATTCCTTCAGATGAAACCGGCGTTAATGACCTGGGCAAGAAAATAGCTTTAAAACTGAAGCACAGTCTTAAAAATCCGGCTCAATACGACAAATACGGGGTTATCTTCAATACAGAGAAATCTTCAGGCGGCTTTACCGAAAGCAGGAAAGTTTCATATGAATGCGATAGTAAGGATCTGTAATTCCTGCCTGTTCTAATGTGCCATGTGCCACCCTTCCAGGAAAAGTTTCTTCCTTAGACGAATGTCCCGGGAAGACGCACCTATCATGAAATTATAATATCCTTCAGGTTTGTTGTCCCCAAATAGATATCTGATAGTAACCTTCTTACTTTCCCCTGCGGCAAGATGTATCCGCTGAAAACCTTTTAGCTGCATAACAGGCGAAACCTTTTTTCCTCCCGTGTAGCGAACGTATAGCTGTGCTACTTCATCGCCGGCGGTAGTTCCGGTATTTTTTATTGTAAAGGTCACGTTAGCATTAAAATTATCAAATTCAAATTCGATGTTGCTATATCCGAATGTGGTATAACTAAGCCCCAAACCAAACGGGAACAGCGGCAACCCGCTTGAGTTGTTATAATCGTCGCCGCGGCCGGTAGGCTCATGATTGTATACAAGCGGCAATTGTCCTTCTGTTAAAGGAAAAGTAACGGGCAGCTTGCCGGAAGGATTTGCCTTGCCCAATAAAATATCAGCAATTGCATTACCGCCTTCTTCGCCCGGATACCACACATCCAGTATAGCAGGCACTTTATTGATCCAGTTATTCATAGTAACAGCACTGCCGCCAATCAGCACCACTACCACCGGCACACCGGTTGCCGCAACCGCTTTTATCAGCTCTTCCTGGTGGCCCGGCAGCGACAGATAAGCCCTGTCGCGGAACTCACCTTCTTCGATGCCCACAGCCACAACAGCTACATCTGCTTTTTTAGCCGCAGTTACAGCTTCGTCAATCTTTTCTTTCCAGTCATTGGCTACACCTATATTCCACACCAGGCGTATACTGCTGTTGCCCACAGGCTCAAAGAATTCAACACGAATATCGTATTCTTTCCCCTGCTCAAAATGGTAACCCACCAGTCTTGTACTGTAGGTTTGCTTTCTCCAGTTGTCAATCATCAGATGATTGTCTATATATAACCTGAAGCCGTCGTTTCCGTCCAGGCCTATTTTAAAATCTCCACTGGCAGGAGTTTTCAGCTTTGTACTCCAGCGTGCAGAAAAGAAATCTGCATCTATCAAATCATCGGGTGAAGAAAACGTCCATTGAAAATCGATACGGTCTGCCTTTTTAATTACAGGCTTTCCGTTGAGGCTGATATTATCAAAATATTCAGCAGTGACACCTCTTTTACCGTCCGCTGTAAAAAGCACCGAATCCGGCACCACAGTCCATCTTTTGCTTTCTCTCCCGCAACCTGGCGCATATAATATCCTTTTATCCGTTGCAGCATTCCGCAATCCTTCAAGAATGCTTATCTTATTATTTCCCGGCCCGCTATAGCCACCCAGCCGTGCTTCTACAGCATCCATACCGATCACGGCAATCGTTTGTATATTTTTACCTAATGGCAAAATATTGCCTTCATTTTTCAACAAAACAGCCGATTCAACGGCCGCCTGTTTTGCAAGCCGCTTATCATCGGCACTGTTGAATGTTTCAGGCTCCGGCACATATGGGTGATCAAATAACCCCAGCTCAAATTTTGCACGCAATACCCTGCTTACCGCATCATCCACCCGTTTCATATCTACCGTACCATCCAGGAAATGCGGGTTAAACAATTTGCGATGTTCCCACGAAGTCTGGAAGATCACGTCCAGCCCACTGTCTATGGCTTGCTTGCCGGACATCGGGTAATCTCTGGAAGTATAATGCAATACATTGGCGCCACCTACAGCACCTGCATCGGATATTACAAACCCGGTAAAGCCCCATTCTTTCTTCAGCTTTTCATTCAGCAAAGCATTGTTCATACTGCAGGGCGCACCATTCAGTGAATTGTAGCTGCTCATTACAGACCGCGCACCACCTTGTTTGATACAGGCAAGAAATGGCGGGTAATATATTTCGTCGAGCGTCCTCTCATCCAGGTGTACGGGATAGCTGTCGCGGCCGCCATCTGCTACATTGGCTATAAAATGTTTGGGCGTTGTGATGATGCCGTTCCGCTCAAAAGCACTTACATAAGCCACACCCATTGCCGCATTCAGCAGCGGGTCTTCGCCATATGTTTCTTCTGTACGGCCCCAGCGCACATCTGTAGCCACGTTGATCACCGGGCCAAGCACCTGCCGCACACCCAGTTTTTTCGTTTCTGCTGCAATGTGTAAGGCCACCTGGTGCATTAAAGCTGTATCAAACGTTGCAGCCATGGCTATAGACTGCGGGTACGTCGTTGCCCCTTTGGCTATAATGCCATGCAGCGCTTCATTGAATATAATAACCGGTATTCCCAGCCGGGTATGCTCTACAAAATACCGTTGTGTCTCATTTACTTTTCTTACCGTACGTATGGCGTCTGCACTGGCATCATACTGCATCATCTGCTGTGCAGCATCGGCTGTATTAGCAGCAGCATTGAGCTGGAAACCGAAAATGCCGGACTTATATTTCGTGGTGTCTCCGTCAAAATCTTCGGAAACCATAAACAGCTGTCCGAATTTTTCCTCAATGGTCATCCGCGACAGCAGATCCTTTACCCTCTTCTTTGTCGGATAGGAAGAATTCTTATAAATAGCTGTATTTTGAGCCATACATGGCAGGACGAAAAGCAGTAACAATGCCGCTGCAACCTTGTTCATGGAAAAGAATATTGCTGACAAAAATTGTCCCGGTCAAGATAGCGTATATATGACAACTGTAAAAGCCTCATTCTGCAAATTAGCAGCCACAGCCGTACTTCTCGCAGGTACTTTTATTTCATTTGCACAGCAGCACAACTACTCAGATAATTATATTGCCCCTTCCGATCCGCTGGTTCAGCAGAAGCTCGGCCATTGGCAGGATATAAAGTTCGGGCTGCTGATGCATTGGGGCACCTACAGCCAGTGGGGTATTGTGGAAAGCTGGAGTATATGCCCGGAAGATGAGGACTGGACACAGCGTAAAGGCCCGTACGGTACCAATTATAATGATTATGTAAAGGCCTATGAGCAATTACAGACCACTTTTAATCCCACAGACTTTAACCCGGAGAAATGGGCTTCTGCCGCCAAAGCCGCCGGTATGCAATATGTAGTTTTTACGACCAAGCACCATGACGGTTTCTGCATGTTTGACACAAAGGAAACAGATTACAAAATCACTTCACCCAAAACACCTTTCTCTGCAAACCCGCGTGCCAATATAACCAAAGAGGTTTTGGCAGCCTTCCGAAAAGAAGGTATGATGACAGGTACTTATTTTTCCAAGCCCGACTGGCACTGCCCTTATTACTGGTGGCCATATTTTCCGCCCAAAGACCGGCATGTAAATTACGATCCGCAGAAATACCCGGAACGCTGGAACCAGTATAAAACCTATACGTTTAACCAGATAAAAGAGCTGATGACCAACTACGGCTCCGTTGATATCCTGTGGCTGGACGGTGGCTGGGTACGCCCTTCCACACCCGAAGAAGTGAAAAATAAAACACGTTACAACCAGGATATAGATATGCGCTCCATAGCAAAAATGGCGCGGGAAAAACAGCCCGGCCTGCTGGTGGTAGACCGCACTGTATCAGGCGAATTTGAAAACTATGTAACACCGGAACAAACTATGCCGGACAAACCGCTGCCCTATCCCTGGGAATCCTGCATCACGATGGGCAACTCCTGGAGCTATGTACCGGGCGATCATTATAAGCCTGCCAATAAAATAGTGCATATGCTGCTGAAGATCATATCACGCGGCGGTAACCTGCTGCTAAACATTGGCCCTTCTCCCAAAGGCGACTGGGATGATACCGCTTATGCCCGTCTGCGCGACATAGGCGCCTGGATGAAAACACATAGCAATGCCGTTTACGCAACCACTACACTTGCACCCTATGAAGATGGCAATGCTGTTTTTCTCCAGTCAAAAGACGGCAAAAAGCAGTACATATACCTGCTTTCAGAAGAAGGAAAGGATGATATAACCCTGCCTGCCGAAATAACCCTGCGTGAGTATACTCCTGTAAAAGGCGCAAAAATTGTTCTCCAGGAAAACGGCAGGAAAGAACGCATTGAGTGGGAGCGATCCGGGGAAAACACAGTATTGCATATCCCTGCTGCACTGAAGCAAAAACCTGCAGGAAAATATGCGGTTTTATTTACCGTTTCCGGCAGTTAACAAATCTATCATTAAAAGTTAATGATCGTCATAAAGCATTGAGTGCCTTATGATAATTTTCAATTGCGGTAAATGCGTATTTTTGAATACAAGAAAAGGTAAAATCATGGCTTCAACCGGAATAAGAGATATCAGAGAAGAGGTAAAAAGGTATATAGACCATGCTGACGCAAGAATTGTAAAGATGATCCATGCTATGCTGGAGGTGGATGCTGATGCCGACTGGTGGGCTTCTATGCCAGACAATATAAAAGCTGATGTAGATGAAGCATTGTCACAGGCTGATGAGGGTGCATTTGTGAGTCATGAACAAATGAAGCAAAAATATCCGCAATGGTTTACGAAATAGTGTGGACCAGAAAAGCCGTTGAAAGCTTTACTGAAAATATGCAATACCTTGAGGAAAACTGGACCAAAAAAGAAATAGAGAAATTCACATCGATTGTAAATGAAAAACTATTGATCCTCACAAAACACCCGGAGACCGGCAGCCCCAGGAATAAAAAATATCCAAACATAAGGCATACAATACTGCACAAACGCGTATCACTGATTTACCGTCTAAAACCAAAACATAAACGAATAGAGCTGCTGTTATTCTGGAACACATACCGACACCCTGCAAAACTCAAAATAAAATAGCGTTACTCATACAATACTGCAAAAACATACATACTCCCTACCTGCGCTGTTTTACAGGCAGAAATATTCGTCATTGTTCATTATTATTACTGCTTTGTATTACCATAATTCCGGCACGGGCACAGATCATCAGTGTAGATAAGTTTGACACGACCACCTATACGCACAAAACCATTGCTACGCTGAATGTAGCTTCCGGCGCAGAAATAGACAAGCAGCTATATACGCTTGTCGATGCTACCAACACGATGGATGCCTCGCTGGAAAAATTTCACGAGCTGTTTATACTGTCCGCTTCCGAACGTTTTACTTATGATGAGAACCAGAGTTTTCTCAACACTGGCTACGTGCATCTTCGTTACCGGCACAACTATAAAAACAAAGTACATTTTGAGCTTTTCGCGCAGCACCAGTGGGATGAAAAACTTGGCCTGATCCGTCGCAGCCTTGCGGGTGGTAATATCCGCTACAATTTTTTCAAACAGGACAAACTGGAACTGACAGCAGCAACAGGCCTTATGTATGAAGAAGAAGAATGGGATTATGATGCAGTTGACAGCAGCGAGACTCCTGCGCACCCTGAGTTCCCGGTTACAAAGTATATCAAGTCTACCTCGTACATCAAGTGCGACTGGAAATCATCGGCTAACAGTCATGTTTCATTCACAGTATTTCTGCAGGAGCGGCCCGATGCTTTTTTCAAATATCCGCGTATTGCTCATTCGGTACATTGGATTGTGGCCGCAGGTAAACATGTGAACATCGACATTAACTACTCCGGCATGTACGATCCCCACCCGGTTGTTCCCATCAGTAAATATTATTACTCGCTGGCTACCAGCCTGCTGTTCCATTTCGGGCCGGGCAGCAGCAATCCATAGAGATGAACATTGCTGTAATGTTGTGAAAGTAATGGTAAAGAATAATTCTACGGTTGCAAAACCATACATACTTTCCGTAGCTTAGAGTCACACATTACAAACAAATGTTTATGAAAAGAACAATCCTATTCCTGCTGGCGCCGCTGACCTTTTCGATCGGTGCATTTGCACAGGGTGTGCAGTTTGAAACCGGTAACTGGCAATCAGTACTTGATAAAGCAAAAAAAGAGAACAAACTTATTTACATGGACGTATACACTACCTGGTGCGGACCGTGCAAAATACTGGCGACACAGATCTTTCCTCAAAAAGAAGCAGGTGATAAATACAACAAACTGTTTGTAAACTACCGCATAGATGCGGAGAAAGGAGAAGGACTTGATATTGCAAAACAATACAGTGTCACAGGATATCCCACCAACCTGTTCATCGATCCGGCAACGCAGGCAGTTGTATATCGTACGATGGGCGCATCTATAGAGGTTAAAGGATTTACAGATGAGGCGGATGTAGCCATTGCTGAAAGAAATGACCCGATGACTTATGAGAAATATGATGCTGCATTTAAAAGTGGAAAAAAGGACCGTAAGTTCCTCCGTTCATACCTGGAGAAAGACAAACGCCTCAACAAAAATAATGATGCCTTATTGAACGCCTATGTAGCACAGCTCGACAAGAACCATCCTGCCGACTCGGAAATATATTACCTGGCAGATATGATGCAGACCGTGCACAACAACGCATTGCCGCTAATTGCACAGAATAAATCCCTGCTTGAAAAAAGATACCCGCAGAACAAACTGTATTACAAACAGATGATCTCAGGGGCGCTCTACAAGACTATGGAAGAGGCTATAAATACCAAAGATGAATCCCTGCTACCTGTAATAGCTGATGCCAAAAAGAAATATGCACCGTTTGAAGATGAAGAAACAGTATACTGGATACGCACCCAGTATTACACAAAAACCGAGGACAGCGTAAAAGCTTTTAAAGCAGCTTCGGAAGAGGCCGATTTCCTGTCTGCACAGCCGCTTTCTTATTATGATACCAAAGATAAAGAAGGCCTGAACGAAATACGTGAATCAGTACAGGAACAGCTTAAAATGATGAAGGTGCCGGATAATAAAATAGACAGTCTTACAGAATTAAACCTGCAGGACCCGGCAAGAAGACATTCGCACTCTTCTGCTACGGCCAATACGCTAAACTCACTTGCCTGGAATGTATACGAACAGCACGGAAGCAATAAAGACATGGTGAAGCAGGCGTTGAAATGGTCAGAATTTTCGCTGCAGCTGGCACAGCCGCTTACAAACGAATGGCCTGCGTATGCGGATACTTATGCACACCTGCTGTATGCTGCCGGACGCAGAGACGAAGCTGTAAAGACGCAGCAGTCGGCACTGGACAAGGGCCGCGCTGCCAAAACCGAAGGCATTGAAGACTTTGAGCAGACACTGAAGAAAATGCAAGCCGGAACTTTATAAAAAACTAAATAAAATAAAACAGCGCATGCTTTTGTATGCGCTGTTTCTATTTAAAGTAACCTTCCCATCACAGACACCCGTTCTGCCGTCTGCACCCGGTCCTGTACAAAAGCAAGGTCGCGGATATAGATAGTGTTAAACGGGCCGGGTTCTTTTAATAATGTGAGCAACCGTGCTTCGGGATCATATGTATACGGAGCAAAGCCCAGTTGTAATAACATCTGATGAATTTTCCGTTCATCGTACCCGTACCGCTCACCCGATCCGTTCAGTTCTATAATAATGGCTTTCAGCTCCTGCTGACTCAAAACGTCTGCAGCTCCTTTCAGCACTTCGGTTTCATAACCTTCCACATCAATTTTTATAAGCACCGGCTTCCGCCCCCCAAGCATATGGTCCAATGTGTCCGCAGGCACCTCAACAGTATGCATTTCCCCTTTTACTGCCACATGATTTACAGTATCCAGATCTGTTGTGAAATGCACCGTCCCCGCCGATGCGCCCAATGCTACCTGCATAGCCGTAACACGACGGCCTATGTTATTCAGAGAAATGTTCTGCTGTAAAAACGAGAATGTTCCCGGCAGCGGCTCAAAGGCTATAGTATCAGCGCCGGCTTCTGCAGAAGCCAGTACCGTATAACTGCCCACATTGGCACCGATGTCCGCAAACAGATCTTCCGGCCGGAGAAAATGCAGCACAAAGCCCATGTCATGGTATTCATGCAGCCCGCAGTAAAGGTTGCCGGTAGCTCCTCTCATCCCTTTACGGATCAATAGCCTGGAATGCCCGGTAAACCGGTGTACATAAGGCTTTGAGGTGACACGGCATCTTATCTGCCATGCAGTAAAACGTATAAGCGCAGCCATCTTACGATCACGGTTAAGCGGATGCTTCAGAATAAACTGCAATGAAGAAAAAAGACTCATATACCGTCCCGGTATTTTGCCGGAACAATCACAAGATATTAATAAGCAGGCCAAAAACAATCCTATGCCTGCAAAGCGACATTACGCTTCTGCAGAGCCAGGACCTACACCCGGATCGGTGTGCCCCTCATAAGAGATATTGGTACCTGTACTGGAAAAACCGCGATGCCTGTTGCGCGGATCTACTTTAGATGTCGGGCTGCGCCACATAGATGCTGCATATAAAGCACCGCATTTCTTTTTAGGATCTGTGCAGCCGGAATCTGGCTTCTGAAAATCCGGATCAGAAATATTTTCATTGCCGGAAGGAATAACTGGCTCCATGTTAATAACAAATTTGCAATGGTATCGGAATGCGTTTTGTTACCTGGTTCCGTGTAGTATTAAAGATTCAATGTAAATGCCTTACGGGATTCATTTTCCTCGTCTATTAAAGTTACGAAATAAATCCCTTTAGACAATTTTGTTATATCAAAACCATTATATTTTGCAGTTATTTTCATTTGCAGCATTTCACGACCCTTATCATTAGTAACATGCAGCTGGTAGCGCGCCGCAGGATCTATGTTGGTGAAATAAACGATATTTTCCTTTGTCTGCATTTTGATAAATGACGCACGGTTCTGGCTGTTTACATACACTACTTTTTTATCAGCCGCAGCATTGTCACTTATTGGTGTTGCTACATTTACAGACTGGGCAAACGCAGCGCCGGAGCAGGCTGCAAGCAGCATACTCATGAAGATGTGCTTTTTCATAACTGGTGATGTTTTAAGTTCAGAACAAAGCTATCCTGAAGGCATCACCTTTATTTACCCCTCCGCGAGGGATTTCAAAAAAACAGATATAATTCCCCCTTATAGGGTCAGAAGCATTGCTGTGAAAGCATTTCAGGCGTAGTATTCTTCCAGCAGGTAGGTTTTGATCCGATCGGTATAAGGATCAGAGAACGGTTCAAAGGTGTTGTGCTCATCATAATTTCCGTTTTCCCATCCTGCATCGGTTTTACGCAGGAAATAACGGACAGGAATATACATTTCAGAAGGTTCTTCTGAGTTGTTGATATGATAACTGATCACGAAGCAATCCGTATCGCGGTCCAGGTTATAATGTCCTACGATAGTGAGTGTATCATTGAACGGAATATGTAATTCATTAATGATGGAGGTTGTCATATACAAAATGATTTATACGAATATAAAATAATGAATGCGGAAAATCAATTTTTAAAAAATATAAAAGGCTGCCCTCCGGACAGCCTTTCTATTATATTATACATCAATGATTTGCTAATCAGTTTTATAAAACTCTTCTTTGTCTTCGTTATTGTAAAAACTCTGCAGGTTCAGGTTTTTTTCCACAAAATTGCGCAGGGCATCGGAAGTGCTGAAATGCTGGTTGAGTGATTCCACTACAGGCATCAGCGTAAATTTCGTTCCTGAAGGATCAAATTTCAGGCGATAGATATAGTATGTTTTGGTGCTGTCTGAATAGAGGTTCATAAACGTGGCACCTTTTACATCGCAAAGGGAACCGGTAAATTTTGCAGTGCTGCCGGTAACGGTTTTTTGCAGAATGCTATATTCCGTGGCACTTTTCAGGGATACAGTGTATTTGTTGTACGTTTCGTCCTCACTGCTCCAGTTACCGACAAAGCGTTTATCAACAGGCACTCCTTTTGTATCTATCGGCACATGTGACTCATAAGGGCACCCCATCATTCCAACACTGCACAAAGCCAGCAAGCTCAAAGGCAACAACTTTTTCATTAATATGAATAAAAAATTATAATAAAGGAAAAAGCAAATTTAATTCTTTTACCATTTCAAATCACACAGTTATGTTTAACGATATGTAAATGTCATGTAAAAAAAGCCGCTGTCCCTTACAGACAACGGCCTAAATATTTATTTTTCTGCTAATCGGCCCTTTACCCGACAAACTTTCTGATTGCTTTCACAATTTCTTTTGCACCATCACCGTAAAGCATGGTCTGGTGGTTTCCGTCTACACCAATATATTGCGCATAAGCCATCATCTCAACTGTTTCCCTTGCTTTGTAATCCGGCAGCAACGGTTCTCCCATAGTATACTCGTCCAGCGCATTCAGTAAAATAACCGGCTGAGAAATACGGCTTATATATACATCCCAGGGGGTATTACCCACATTTACAGACACTTCGATAATATTTGCAAGGTTAGGCCGTGGCGTTACTTTACCCTGGGGAAGATCCATCACATCTGCACGATAATAGCTCAACATGGCGTCATCCCAGAAAGTATTATAGGGAGCATGTTTCACCTCGTCGAGGTATTCTTCAAAAGAAGGAAAGACCTTGTCCAGCCGGCCCAATGCCGGGCCCAGCATCTGCAGGGCATTCGGGTTCATTTCTGCTGCCGCATCCAGTATGATCACTTTTGATATCCGCTCGGGGTATACCGCCGCAAGGTAAAAGCTGAGCAATCCGCCAAACGAATGGCCTGCCAGTACTACCTGCTTTAATCCCAGGTGATCCAGCAGACCGATGATATCTTCTGCATGTTCCTGTATGGTATAGCAGAATGCCGGATGGCTGCTGAGGCCGCGGCCACGCATATCCGGCGCCACAATGGTGTATTGCGGATACAATCCACGTGATACCAGGCCGTCAAATGCATGTGCATTGGCGGTGAGGCCGTGCAACATAATAATGGTTTCGCCTTCGCCTGCATAGCGTATATAATGAAGCTGTATCTTATTCACCGGGGCAAAGCCCTCTTCTGCTTCGGGAAGCAGCACTGTATTGTCCTGTATAGCCACGTATTATGTTTTAAGTACTGAATATAATAAAAACCTCCTACTGGGCTGTCCAGCCGCCGTCTACAGGCAATGCAATGCCTGTCATCTGTGCAGCTGCATCAGAAGCCATATATATCGCAGCAGCGGCGATAGCCTCAATAGGAATAAATTCCTTGATCGCCTGTTTTTCCAGCATCACCTGGCTGATCACCTGCTCCCTGGTCATATTATGTGCTTTCATCTGGTCGTCCACCTGCTTGTCGATGATCGGCGTATGTACATAACCCGGACAAATAGCATTTGCGGTGATGCCAAATTCTGCACCTTCGAGTGCCAGCGTTTTGGTAAGGCCTACAATGCCGTGCTTCGCAGAAACGTACGCGCTCTTAAACTCTGATGCAACAAGCCCGTGAGCAGAAGATATGTTGATAATACGGCCCCATTTGCTTTCCTTCATTTTAGGCCAGGCAGCTTTGGTTGTGTGGAACGCGGAGGTCAGGTTAATGGCAATGATATCGTTCCATTTGTCTTCGGGAAAACTTTCAACCGGAGCCACGTGCTGTATACCGGCATTGTTTACCAGTATATCTACAGAACCAAAAGTGGCAATAGCATCATTTACCAGCTGGCGTATCTCCTCAGGATGCAACATATTGGCGGGCGAAAAGCTGTGCTGTATCTTATGTTCATCAGCTACCTGCTGTGCAATCTCTGCGCCATTCGGCTCCAGACCGTTAAAGGCGATATTATAACCGAGTGCGGCAAATGCTTTGGCGATTCCCAGGCCTATTCCGCTGGTACTGCCGGTGATCAGAACTGTTTTTGGCATTGTGTGTGTTTATTTTTTTAGAATCAGTAAGTTACCACTGTTTGCGCTCGTGAACGTGAAAAATCTGTTAAGAAACGGCAACGCTTCTACATCGTCATCCCCCGGTATTTACTTTTACTGATGCCTGTCTCCGAACAAACCTTATACGATCTTAATATCTTTTCCCGCAATCCTGCAGAACAAACCGTATTCCGTTTGCTGGACCGCTGTAAAACCGAAGGCGCACGCAAGGTGCTGCAAGAAACATGCCGTATGTCCTTCAGCCGGGAAAAAATCGTGGCGCGGCAGGCCGCCATCGGGTACATTGCCATGCACATGGATGACTGGCAGTTTCCGCTCCGGGAAAACGAAATTTATTACACAGAAGAATACCTGCGCAGCAGCTATTCAACCATACGCTCCAGAAACTACCTGAAGCGGGGAGCTGTTTCACTTATCAGGTTCTTTACCCAGAAGCCGCAATATTTTTTTCTGCTGGGTGGTATAAAGCAGTTAATGCTTGTTACCGGTGCTATCCGCGACCTTTATCTGCGGGCCTATAAGCAAGAAATGCCCGGTATGCTGAAAGAATATTTCAGGGAGCTGAAAGAACATCTCGATGCACTGCACTATGACAGCGGAATTACAGATATTTTCCTGAATGAAGAGCCTTCACCTGCGCAGATATTCCGCACCGATCAAAACCTGTGGAGCCCTGCCTGCCGCGGGCATATTCAGGCACTGTTTGCTGTTTACTACCAATTGGAGGCGTTGTGCAGCCTTGCCGTTGTTCATAAAGAAAGAAAGCTGGTTTTTCCGGACATAGCCGACACAGGAGATAAGCTGTTTATAAAAGACCTGTCGCACCCGCTGATCAAAAACTGCAGGCCTAATACAGTGCAGTTAAAGACGGGTTCTAACCTGCTGCTGATCACCGGGCCAAACATGGCGGGCAAAAGCAGCTACATAAAAAGTATAGGCGTAGCCTGTTTTATGGCGGGCATAGGTATGGGCATTGCTGCTTCGGAGGCCGCAATGCCATTATTTGAACAATTGCTTACCAGCATCACCATCCAGGACAACATTGGCGAAGGCTATAGCTATTTCTTCAATGAAGTGCGGCAGGTAAAGGGCATTGCTGCCATACTGAACAATAAAACACCTGCACTGGTAATAGCAGATGAACTGTTTAAGGGCACCAATGTCCATGACACATTTGACTGCAGTGAAATCGTGCTTAATGGCTTTATGAACCACCCGGAAAGCATTTTTATTGTAGCCACACATCTTACGGAGCTTGCACAGAAACTACGGGGAGATGAGCGCTGCAACTGACGGAACCGTAAATAAAGACGGGATCGACTTTCCATATACACTGAGAGAAGGAGTGTCCGGTATGCGGCTGGGCAAATATATTTTACAACAGGAAGGCATTCCTGAAATGCTTGGATACAGGGGCAAATAAAGGCACAGTTTTTGTATTTTCCGGTATAAAACGAAGCATATGCAGGTGCCTGCCCACGCCATTAACTGGTTTGAAATTCCGGTGAACGATTTCGACAGAGCTAAGAACTTTTACGAAGCCATCTTTGGTTATGAAATGCCGGAACGCCAGATGGGTAATACCCGTATGGGATTTTTGCTCTACGACTTCCAGAATGACGGCCGTGGCGGCGCTATTGTATATGACCCGGAGTTCTATAAACCATCGGCAGACGGTTCTCTTATATACCTGAACTGCGACCCGGACCTGCAGGTGATGCTGGACAAAGTAGAGCCCGCAGGCGGCAAAATACTGAGAGGCAAGATAATTGTTGCCCCGGATGCCAACCTGGGATATTGGGCTTTAATACAGGACACAGAAGGAAACAGGATTGCGTTTCACTCTATGGGTTGAGAGAAGATGGCAGATTTGCCGCATAAAAAAACGATTTCATCTTAATTTATTACGGGCAGACCATTTTCTGACAATATTTCCTCGTATAATGCAGACATTTGCATTATCAAAAAACCGTAATGAAAAAAATCATTACTCTTTGCGGAGTTATATTCCTTTTATTGTGGGGCAGTAATGTGCGCGCAAATCATATATACGGAGGAGATCTTTTGTATACACATCTCTCCGGCAACAGCTATAAAATAACGCTGACGCTGTACGGCGATTGTGGCACCAATAACCCTACCGCATTCAACAGCCTTTTTACTGCTACTCCATCCATAGCCGTATACAACGGTAATACAGCTTACAACTCAATATCATTGTCGCTCGAAGCCAACAGCGCAATCGACGTGACGCCGGCCTGCTCCAGCCAGAAAAACAATACCGCATGCAACGGGGGTACATTACCGGGCATCAAACAGTTTATCTATTCTGCAACGGTAACACTAACGGGACAGTCGGCAGACTGGCGGTTTATTTTTTCAGGAGCACTGGGTAGTAATTCGGTTGCGGGCAGGAGTTCCAATATCACCAATATTGTAAACCCTTCCGGAAGCCCTTCTACAATGTACCTGGAAGCAATGCTGAATAACCAGGTGACCAGCAATTCGTCTCCGCAATATACATCAGTACCTACCCCGTTCGGTTGTATCAATACGCAACAGCAATACAACCAGGGCGCAGTAGATCCGGATAATGATTCACTTTCATTCAGTCTTGTGCCGGCTCTTTCCAATGGCGTTCCGGTAGCTTATAACAGCGGTTATTCGGGTACACTTCCTATCTCCTGTGCCCCGGGAAATTTTTCATATAATAACCTGAACGGACAAATGAGTTTTGTACCTAACCAGGGACAGGATGCATTGGTGGTTAATACTGTTTATGAATATAAAAACGGGGTTCTTGTAGGTTCTTCCATGCGGGAAATGACCTTTATCGTGTTTAATGTCTGCAACAATCATCCGCCTTTAGGTAATGTATCCTCATCGTCTACGGTAGGCGGCACTACTACCGGCAACAATGTAATTACCATTTGCCAGGGCACACCGCAGGTTTCTTTTGCCATCAATCCCACTGATCCCGATGGGGATACCATTTATGTTTCGCCCGTGGGAGTTCCGGCGGGAGCTACCCTTACAGTGTCGGGTAATAACACCACTACGCCGCTCATCAATTTCAGCTGGAATACAGCGGCTCTGACTCCCGGAAATTATAATTTTTACATCACTTACAGAGATAATGGCTGCCCGCTTTCTACCCAGCAAACCATTGCCTATACGGTCCAGGTGGTAACCCCTCCGCAAATGACAGCCACCGTTATCGCCCCGACACAATGCGATCACAAGGCACTTATCCGGATGTTTCTCACAGGAGGGCTTATACCACGCACGTTGATTTTAAAACAGGGAGCTACTACTGTAAAGAATTATACCGACAGCACAGGCATCATTACAGACAGCATTGCCGCAGGCAACTATACTGTTATATTAAACTCGCTTACCGCTCCCTGCGCAGCAACGCAATCACTTATTATTTCAGACAGCGGTCAGTACCCGCATCTCCCGTCTGCCACTTCCCCCGTATATTATTGCAAAGGCGATGTACCGGCAATACTGCAGGCCACAGGCACAACCGGCAGCAGCATTATTCACTGGTATGACAGCCTGGGTAATGCACTCTCTGCACCGCCAGTACCTTCTACCGCTACCTCTGGCATCTTTACATGGTATGTGAGCCAGCAAAAAGATGTATGTGAATCTGCTAAAAAACCGGTACAGGTTTATGTAACGACACAGCCTTCCGCATCCATTTCTGGGCCTGCTACGTTGTGCACTTCAGATACTGCCAGTTTCAGCTTTAACGGCACCGCAGGAAGTGCTGCTGTCTTTAACTGGAGCTGGAACAACCCGCAATACCTTTCAGGTGCAGAGGCCGGTCCGTATGCAGTGCAGTGGGATACCGCAGGTACAAAAACGATCACGCTTACGGTTACAGAAAACTTCTGTGCCAGCGCACCCGTAATAACAACGGTAAACGTACGTCCTACACCGCAGGCCGTCTTTGCTTTTCATAACATCTGCCAATATGATTCCCTGCAGCTGGTATACAATGTGGCCCCGCTTGCAGGCACACAATACACCTGGGATTACGACGGCGGCTACGCCAGCTCAGCCGCCGGTATAGGGCCACATACGGTGCACTGGCCGTCATCCGGTGATAAATATGTGGGATTGCAGGTAACGCTGAACGGATGCACTGATTCCGTAAGAAATAAGGTGACTGTTTATCCGCAGGCACTGGTTCAGATAATCAATACACCACAGACATTGTGTTACGGAGATAAAGTATACCTGCTGGCCAGCACAACCGGCGGTGACAGCCTTGCACTTACATGGTTGCCATCTGCGAGCATCTTACATGACCCGAACGGGCTGGCTTATACACATGTAACCCAACCATCAGCTTTTATTGCTGTCGTGACCAATGAACACGGCTGCGTGAATACCGATACGATAAAATATGCCAACGTTGAGCCCTGCTGTAAGTTCTCTTATCCCGATGCTTTTTCTCCAAACGGAGATGGCAGGAACGACAATTTCCATGTGGTGACCTACGGCAACGATGAAAAATACTGGCTGAGTATCTATAACCGCTGGGGCGATCGTGTGTTTGTCTCCTTCAGTCAGCAGGACAGCTGGGATGGTACTTTCAATGGAAAACCCTGCGATGCCGGCGTGTATTTTTATTATTTCAAAGGTAAATGTTCAACCGGCCAGAACGAAGAGCATAAAGGTGAGGTAACGCTGGTAAGGTAGTGAATGACGCATAACGCATCAAGTAGTAGGTACCAGGTATCAAACGGTTACCGGAAAAAGGCAGTGGATAACGGTGAAACCCCGGATGTGAAACAGAAATAACCCGTACCCCAAATACCAAATACCAAATACGACATCACAATACTCACATCTCAATACTCACATCTCAATACTCAAATCCCAAACTCCGGACATCACTTCGACACACGAACGGGGCTCCATCTTCTTTTTATAAGCCGGTAACCTCCAATTCCCAGCAGCGCAATAATGTACAGCGGCCATATGGTAACAAGCCCAACGACAATATCTTCCAGGATTTCTCTGCCGGTACGCAACGCGAGCATCAGGCGGTTGCCCATACCGGCCTTCATATATGACTGCGGATCGGAAACTACAAGCACCTCTACTTTCTGCGGCTGGAACAAAGCAACTTTAAGCGTCGAATAGTTAACCTGGTCCAGCGTTTCAAGGTTTTCCATTTTGCGGTCAATTGCTGCTTCCCGTTGCCCGCTTTCATAATTTGCAGCGGAGAGCACTTCTTCTGTTTTCTTTGCTTTGCCCATAGCTGCATCCACCCGGTTCACACTTTGATTCTTCAATTCGTTGGCCTGATAACCATAGGTCACATCTTCAAGCTTCAGATGCCTGCTTTCCAGGAAATCTGCCAGCTGCGGCATAGTATGCAATACGCTGTCAAGCTGCTTTGAAGGAACCCGAAGCGTCATATAAGCAACTGTGGTATAGCTTCTTACCTGTTTCAGTGAATCTGCTTTATAAGGAAGCTCTTTCATCTCTGACTGTACATTTTCCAGGCTGCTTTCACTTACCTGCCCACCCATTGCCGTCACCTCCCGCTCCAGTTGCTCTGTTGCAACATATACATCTTTCACACGGCAGCGTATATCTGCTGTCCGTATCACCTTTCTCAGCGGACTATTTATGTCCGCTACCGGCAGTGTGGCGACACTATCCGCAGCCACCGCTTCTTTGCCTACTTCAGCCAGTGGCGCACTTTCCATTGCACCCCGGCCACAGGACTGGAACAGGAATAGTATTACAGTTGCAGCGGTTACCTGTTGCATTAGCTTTTGCATAAAAAATATTTTTGGGTTATAACTCTTTATACCTGCAACCTGAAAAAGGTAATCATGGACAGCCCTGTATTTTTTGTTAAAGATTTCAGAATATATTTTTCACAGAAAACGGGGTGCTTACGCCAAAATCACCTCAGAAAATCTTTACATTTTAAAATCAGGAAATTATCTTTATAATCTATAAGTAAACAATAAATATCACTATACATAAAATATTTGATCACCCTGTAAAATCACCAGTAATGAATTATTCAAGATTGTCGTCACCGGCCGCAGCTATCAAGAACCAGTATGATGTCATAGTTATCGGCTCCGGCTATGGCGCAGGTATTGCTGCTTCACGTCTTTCAAGGGCAGGAAAAAAAGTGTGTGTACTGGAACGCGGCAAGGAATTTCTCCCTGGCGAATACCCACGCACTACTGCGGAGGCTGCAAAAGAAATGCAGTTCAATACCCCTGCAGGCCGCATAGGTCCAAAGACTGGCCTGTTCGACTTCCATCTTAATAATGACATGAGTGCCTATGTAGGTTGTGGTCTCGGCGGCACTTCGCTGGTAAATGCCAACGTTTCACTGGTACCTGAGCCGCGTGTACTGGAGCACCCCAGGTGGCCCGCTGCCATACGTAACGATCCGGATTCTTACTGGAGAAATGTAGACAGGGCCAAACATATGCTGCAGCCCAATGCCTACCCCGAAGGACAAAACGGCTATCCGAAACTACCCAAATCGGAAGCGATGAAAATATCTGCAAAAGGCATGGGTAAAGATTTCCGCTACCTGGACATCAACGTGACCTTTGAAGACCGCCGTAACAATGCAGGTGTTGACCAGCACAAATGCGAGCTCTGTGGCGACTGCATGACCGGCTGCAACTACGGTGCAAAAAATACAACATTGATGAATTATCTGCCCGACGCGAAAAACCATGGTGCAGAAATATTTACCGAAGTAGCCGTACAGTACATAAGCAAAGCAGCAGACGGCAAATGGGCGGTGCACTACCTGATACAAACTGCCGAAAGCGAAAAATTTGACGCACCTGATCTGTTTGTAACCGCAGACATCGTAGTAGTAGGCGCAGGCTCCCTGGGCAGCACGGAGATAATGCTGCGCTCAAAAGAAAGAGGCCTCCCCGTATCCGATCAGCTGGGGACCCGTTTTACCGGCAATGGCGATGTGCTTGCTTTCAGCTACAACGGAGACATACAGGTCAACACTGTTGGCTTCGGGCATCACAAACCGGGTGAAATAACACCGGTGGGGCCTTGTATCACTTCTGTAATAGACCTGCGCGAACAGCCCGTACTCGAAGACGGAATGGTAATAGAGGACGGGAATGTGCCGGGGCCGCTGGCCAGCACTATCGCCGGCTCTATGGCCAGCATTGCAAAAATATTCGGCAGCGAGCCCGCAGACGAAACATTTACCGGGAAAATGCAGCGCAAACTCCGTGAAGCACAAAGCCTGCTGCAGGGCCCTTATCACGGTGCCATGAATAATACACAGGCGTTTCTTGTAATGACCCATGATGATGGTAACGGCAAAATGCAGCTGAAAAATAACCGTCTTGAAATCCTGTGGCCCGGTGTAGGTAAAGAAGCCATTTTCCAGAAAGTGGACAAAAACCTGCGTGCTGCCACAGAAGCTATAGGCGGCGAATATGTAGTGAACCCATCCTGGACCAAAGTAATGAACTACGATCTCATCACCGTGCATCCGCTGGGCGGCTGTATAATGGGAGATGATGCAACCACAGGCGCAGTAAACCATAAAGGACAGGTATTCTCTTCCAATAACAGTGATGCGGTACATGAAGGACTCTATGTATGCGATGGCGCAGTAGTACCACTACCACTGGGTGTAAATCCGCTGATCACTATCTCTGCACTGGCAGAACGCTGCTGTGAGATTATGGCGCAGGATTATGGATTTGCCATCAATTACGACTACAAAGATTTCGAACCGACCGGCATCACAGAGAAACCGGGCATACAGTTTACCGAAACCATGAAAGGCTATTTCTCGGTAAATGAAAAAGAAGATTTCCAGAAAGGAAAAGATGCCGGACGTGAAAGCGGCTCTCTTTTTGACTTTACACTTACAGTAACATCAGATGATGTGATGACCATGCTGAAAGACGATCAGCACCAGGCTATGCTGGCCGGTATCGTAAAGGCTCCGGCTCTTTCCTCAAAACCCATGACGATTTCAAACGGTATCTTTAACCTGTTTGTAAATGCCGATGATGACGGTGTACCGGTAAAACTGATGAAATACCGGATGAACCTTCATTCCGAAGAAGGAAAAGATTATTACTTCTACGGCTACAAGCTTATCCGCGACGATAAAGGACTTGATATGTGGAAAGATACCTGCACGCTGTACATCACAGTCCATGATGGCACAGATGAATCATCTCCGGTATTGGGTAAAGGAATACTGGTTATTGAAACTTCCGACTTCGCCAAACAACTGACCACTATGAAAGTGCTGAATGCATCATCCAAGCTGGAAGAAATGAAAGTGATGACAGCGTTTGGAAAGTATTTCTCCGGTTCGCTTTTCGATATCTACATCAAACCGCATTTCTAAACCACACCACATCATTATGACCCAACACGGAGCTTTTTCCATCATCGCCAATATCACCAGCGGCATGAAAGCGCAGCTGGTTGCATTGCTGCAGCAGATTGTAGACAATGATGTAGAGACAAACAGCATTATCCCGTTTAAAAAAATCACCAGCATCCACTTTGCCCGTCTCCTTATACTGGATGCCGGCAATGACGCATATGGAAATCCCCTGCCCGACAGGCTCGCTTTTACTACCAATTACGACAACCCGACAGAAAACCATCTCCATGAAATGATATCCGTTGCGGGGCCGGGATTGTGGCAGATATTTTCCATGACCGATAATTTTCCCAAAGGAGCATTTTCAGCTACTACACTCTACAATTATTTCCTGACGCATAACAAACCTGCCGAAACATTTTACAAAGGCATTGGTTACCGGTCGGTACAGCAGGTGCACAATGAAAATCAGCTGCGCAACCTGATAGAAGCCTTTGCAGACAACAATGCTGCTGCTCTGAAGAAACTACCGGCTACCGAAATACGGCAAAAGATCATTGACCATGTGTTCAGCAATCCTGAATTTGCATGGGCAAAACAACCCGATGCTGGGCCTGCAGCTGCATGGAACTTTACCTTTTACAGTAAGCTCACGGTTGTCATACTCCTGTTCATCATTTTATTACCGCTGATCATCCCTTTTGTGATCATCTGGATGCTTATTATGCTGTCTGTTGAAATACGGGAAAAGCAAACGGCCAATCCTTTGACCAAAGACCATATCCGTGCACTGGTAGACCGCGAGACACAGATCGTACAGGCACAGTTTTCAGCTTTAGGCAATGTAAAACCAGGAGCTTTCCGGCTGGCAACCATGATGTTCCTGCTGCGCATGACTGATTTCCTGGCACCGTATCTTTTCAGTAAAGGAAAACTTTCGGGCATACCTACCGTGCATTTTGCACGCTGGCTCATCATCAACAACGGAAAGCAAATGCTGTTCCTGAGCAATTACGATGGCAATTCTGAAAATTATCTCCGCGACTTTATACACATTGCGGCCAAACAGCTTACACTTATGTTCTGCCACACAGAAGGTTACCCTAAAACAAGGTTCATGATCTTTGGCGGTGCCAAAGACGCCGAAGGGTTTATGGAATGGGCGCGCAGCAAACAGATCATCACCAATGTATGGTACAGTGCCAATAAAGAAGTATCTGTAAGAAATATTTTTAACAACGGCAAGATCAGGGCTGGCCTCTATGGCCGGATGAACGAAGCCGAAGCACGTAAATGGCTTGAAACACTCTGACCTATACAACATACAATCATGGAACAACTCGAAACAAACGATATACAAGGCTTGCTTATCCGCGGGTATTCGGAGCTTCCGGCAGCAGATTTTCTTGTGCTGTCGGTACAGGATGCCACCAACGCCAAACACTGGCTGGCAAGACTTACAACAGATATAACACCCGGCAGCCGGAAACCCAAGGATGCTGCAATACACATTGCCGTTACATTTGCAGGGCTTCAGAAACTGGGGCTCGGCAAAGAAGTGCTCGACACCTTTCCCATGGAGCTGGAAGATGGCATGATAACCCGCCACAAACAACAGTTCCTCGGCGATTACGGCACCAGCGATCCCGCCACATGGGAATGGGGCGGAAAGAACAATGAAGCAGTGCATATGGTATTGATGATCTATGCAGCCGATACCGCAACACTGGAACGCTTTACTGAAAAATACCGATCACAATTTGCCGGTGCCGGCCTTCGTGAAATAATAAAACTCGGCACTACTGTACTCGTGGAGCGGAAAGAGCATTTCGGCTTTCACGACGGCGTTTCGCAACCTACCATCAAAGGACTGAGCCGCAGCGACGACCCTGAAAATGTGGTATCCGCGGGCGAGTTTATTCTCGGATATAAAAATGAATACGATCAATACACACCTTCACCACAGGTAGCAGCTACAGCACTGGCCCAGCAGTTGCTGCCGGTAGCCTCTGTGCCGGGCATGCATGACCTGGGACGTAACGGCAGCTACATGGTTTTCCGCCAGCTGAAACAGGACGTGTCTAAGTTCTGGAAATACATGGACAAAATAACACGTGATGAAAACGGCAATACGGCGGAAGCTGAAATGATAAAATTTGCGTCGCAGATCGTTGGACGATGGCCGAGCGGCGCACCGCTTGTACTCTCTCCCAATGAAGATAACCCGTTGCTTCGCGACCGCACCAAATTTGATTTCCGCAACTCAGATCCGCATGGTTTGAAATGCCCGTTTGCAGCTCATATCCGCAGATCAAATCCCAAAGATGCACTGGACACAGATCGTAAAACATCTATCTCAGTTTCCAACAAACACCGCATCCTGCGCAGGGGACGTTCTTATGGTCCGCCATTGGCAGAAACCCTGAAGCCGATCGATTGTCTGAATGCCACCAAATGCGATGACGATCGTGGTCTTTATTTTATCTGTATGAATGCAGACATTGGCCGCCAGTTTGAATTTGTACAGAATGCGTGGATCAACAACCCTAAATTTAACGGTCTTTATGCAGAGCGTGATGCACTCACCGGCAACCACAGCCATCCGCAGGATACAAAGATGACCGGGAATTTTTCTGTTCAGGAAGAAGGCTTGCGCAGGCGATACACAGATGTGCCGGAATTTGTATCTGTACGAGGCGGCGCTTATTTCTTCATGCCCGGAATCAATGCCCTGAAATATTTATCCACCATTTAAAACGATCACTTGAAGCCCGAAACCGGAAAAGAATATATACAGCCCAATGAAGCGCGGGACACACAGGAGATCATAGATACGATCATCTCCAGGCTGAAACGCGACTACAAACCGGGGCAAACCCTCCGGCAGTTTCATGCGAAGATGCATGGCTGTGTGAAGGCAACATTTACCGTCGCAGATAACATACCTGAAAACTTCCGTTATGGAATTTTCATTCCGGGCAAAGTTTATGATGCATGGATACGTTTCTCCAACGGCAATACCCACATAGTAGATGACCGCAAAGGCGATCTGCGCGGCATGGCAATAAAGCTATTGGACGTTCCGGGAGATGTGCTTACCCAGGATCCTGTTCTGCCACAGTCGCAGGATTTTCTACTGGTAAGCTACCCTACGCTGATGTCGGCAACGGTAGCAGCATTTAAAAAGAACATCAAAGCGCTCTGCAACGGCCCGTTGGCAATGGTATCTTTTGCACTCAACCCCGGCAACTGGGGCGCCCTGGTGCGTACACTGCAATCCATGAAAAAATGCGGTAACCTGTTTCTGCAGCAATACTGGAGCGTAGTGCCTTCAAAACTCGGCAGCGACAACCAGGCGGTAAAATATACTGCCATTCCGGATGCGAGAAGTGTTGTCCAGAAAATTGACAAAAGTGATCCTGATTTTTTAAGAAAAGTGATGCAGCAGGAATTAAGCGCACAGGATTTTAAGTTTGATTTTATGGTGCAGCTGCAGGAAGATCCTGTAACAATGCCCATTGAAAACCCCTGTGTGAAATGGCATTCCGCCTGGCATAAGGTAGCGACCATACGCATACAGCAGCAATTATTTGACACCGCAGAACGAAATAATTTTGGCGAGCATCTTAGTTTTAACCCCTGGCATTCGCTGGAGGCACATCGTCCGCTGAGCGGCATCAGCAGGGCCAGGAAAGCAGCTTACGATGCTATTTCAAAATACCGGCTGACGCATAATCAGCAAGTGTAGATCTCAGATGTGAGATTTCAGATGTGAGGTGTGAGTCTTGAGATGTGGAATTTCGGGTTTGAGATTTGAAGTTTGGAAACTTATTTTTCTTTCTCGTTTAACAATTCACAGGCAACAGCCTGATACTTACTACTTGATACTTTATTCACCATTTCCCATTCACTATTCATCATTATAAAACATATAAAAACATGCAGACAGCAAAAAAACTCCTTATTGCATTCCTGGGCATTACAGCCTTCATGCAGATAGGCCTTGGCGCCTGGATACTCCTGGGCCTTAACAGCCTGCTGGAAAACACACACATGACCTACTCCGATGACCTGAAGATATTTTCTACATTCTTCGGAGTATGCCTGTTCATATTTGCATCTACAGGCATAGTCGCTATCAGTTATAATCTCAAGAATAAACCGGAAGGCCTGTTCCTTTCGAAATTTGTAGGCTGGTGGATGGTCATTGCATCCTGTGTAGTTATAGCAGAGGTGCAACGTTACGACCTTGCCGTAGTGGATGCTGTGCGTGGTATATTAATACTGACCTCCGCCTACATGGTAAAGAAGAATTAAAAGCAATGTAGTATGCTGGATAGCCCCCAGGGCTAACAGGTACAGCATTTTAATAAAAACGGTTGCAGGTTTCAAGCTGCAACCGTTTTTTATTGTTCTGAATATTGTTTTCATCTCGCATATTGTATCTCGCATCCTATCGACTCGGTTTCTTCATGACTCACCTTTTTCCCCTGCAGCAATTCGTCCACAGCATTGGCAAGATAAGGCGTAGCCAGTTCCGGGTGCTGGCCGTTGTTATCTATAGCACCACTGTACCGCACAATCCACTTTCCCTGCTCATTCCATACCACAAAAGCTTCCGGGGTATGACTCGCATGAAATTTCCGGGAAACATCCTGTTTGCTGTCCTGCAGGTACAAAAAATTATAGTGTGCTTCTTTAGCCCGCTCTTTCATTTTGGGCAATGTTTCTTCGGCATGTATCGCAGCATCCATAGGATTTACAGCCAGAAGCGGCACTCCCTGCTTTCCATATTTATTGCTGAGTGCATTCAGCCGGGCCGTATACAGCTTTGCAAAAGGACAATGATTGCAGGTAAATACAATTATAAAGCCCTTTGCATCCGGAAAAGAAGAAAGCGATACATATTCGGCTGAAACATTTTTCAGTTTAAAATCCGGTACTGCACGGCCGGTCATATGCTCCCGTACTCTGCCCCGAAAGGAAAGCAGGACCAGCGTCACACAGAGCAGAGATAAGCGGAGTACACGATGTTTCATGACGGCTATTCTTTTACAAATTTTCTTGTGGAAATAGTTTTTGTTTTCTCATCCATGAGCTCCAGCAGGTACGTTCCTGCAGGAAGCGCAGCAATATCTATACCTTTCTGCAGCTCAGGTTTTGGCAGCATAAGCATCGTATGACCAGCTAGATCTCTGACTGTTGCATAATATATGCTTACGGAAGGATCTGCCAGTGTAACATACAATCTGCTGCGGCCAGGAACAGGATATACACTAAACGTTACCGGCGCCGGTGTCGCCTGTGTAATGCCTGTATGACTGCTTACTACAAACTGCCCCATCATACCTTCATCTTCATGCAGCGATATGTGGCAATGGTACATGAACGGATGTGTTTCATCTGCATAGTCTTCAAATTTTGCAATGAATTTTACAACATCGCCACCTTTTACCAGCACCACGTCTTTCCAGCCTTGTTCATATACAGGAGGGGCCGCACCATTGATACTGAGTATATAAAATTCTATGTCGTGAATATGGAACGGATGTGCAAAAACGGAAGTGCTGCTCAACTGCCAGATCTCTGTATTATTGATGGGAACTATATTGTTGATGTAACTGATATCAAAAAGTTTATGCCCAAGGATAAAAGCATTCGGTCCCAGGATATTAGGCACACCGGCACTGTCAGACAATGTAATAGTACGGGTAAGCGCCGCAGAAGAAGCTGCCGGAAATGTATTGTTCGCGAGTATAGTCGGTATGGTTGTAACCGGGTTTGCAGTTGCAGTCCCTACATTCAGATGCAGAATATTAAAATCGATATGGCCGAGGGCATTGGCAAACGGTCCGCCGGGAAAACTCTCTCCGCCACCGATAAAATTACTCAGTGAAGCATTGTAGGCTTTCAGATCAATTGCAGTACCTGCCTGGCCTGTAAAATTTACAAGTATTTCAATTCTTTCGCCTGGAGAAAGCAGGTAACGTGTTACGGCCACCGGCGCATCCAGCAAACCACCATCAGATGTGATCACATAAAAAGTCCTGTTATCGCTGAAACCAAGATTGTACGACCGTTCTATAGCCGCATCAAGTATACGCAGCCTGATAACCTGTGCCGGTGCAGAATATTGCGGGCGCAATACACCGTTTACCATCATCGAATCTCCATAAGGCACTACAGTAAATTGATTGGAGCCGTTAAAAGACCGGTCCGTAAGAGCCAGCGGAATATCATCAACGCCATAAGTACGTGGCAGATTCAGAGCCGCTTCTGTGCTGTCCCTCACAATAATAAAGCCTCCTATACCTTTCGTAATCTGCTCTTCTGTCATCTCATGCAGGTGCGGATGATACCAGTATGTCGCAGCATTATTCGTCACCTTCCAGTATGGCTGCCATACCGTACCCGGCGGTATTACCTGGTGCGGACCGCCATCCATGACTGCCGGGAGATGCATGCCATGCCAGTGAAGGGTTGTCGAGTCGTTAAGATAGCTGTGCACATTCATGTGTACCGTATCGCCTTTACGAAAAAAAAGTGTCGGACCCCAGAATTTACCGTTAATACCTCCGGTGATCGTCTGGTTGCCGGGAATAATCTGGGAAAAAGTATCCTTTATATTCAGATTAAAACTGGTGCCTGATAGAGTATCAGGAATCCAGAGCGTGTTGTACTGCGCATAAACCAAATCCTGCACAGAAAGGAAAAATGCAATAAAGAGAAATATTCTACGGCTGGCCACGATTGAAGATTTTCTGTATTAGACGACGCCCCCGCTATAATCCTTCTGTTATAAAAATGAAACAGGAAGCGATTATATGCTCCCGTATCAAATCTTAAATCCCCGGCCTGGTTCAGGCCATTCTAATAAATGCTGGCCCGATCAAGCAATTGTACCACTTCTTCATCCAGTTGTATACGCGCGGCTTCTGTCAGAGCACTCAGTTGCTCCAGGCTGGTAGCACTGGCTATCGGTGCCGTAATGGAAGGACGCGCAATGAGCCAGGCAATGGCAATGCTTGCAGGACTTGTATTATAACGTGCAGACACCTCATCCAGAGCGGCCAGTATTTCATAGCCCCGGTCATTGAGATATTTAAGAATACCACTGCCGCGCGGGCTTTTATCGAGATCAGCCTCAGAACGGTATTTGCCGGTAAGAAAACCGGATGCCAGGGAATAATAATTGATTACGCCCAGCTTATGTTCCAGGCATATAGCTTCCAGTTCTTTTTCAAATCCTTCACGGGCATAGAGATTATACTCCGGCTGAAAAGTCTGGTAGGAAGGATACCCGTATTTCTTACTTGCTTCCAGTGATGCCTTTAAGCGTGCAGGAGAAAGATTGGATGCACCGATCCAGCGAACTTTACCTTCTTTTACTAGTTGAGCGTATGCCTCCAGTGTTTCTTCCAGAGGAGTTTCATGATCATCCCAATGTGTCTGGTACAGGTCTATATAATCTGTTTGCAAGCGCTTCAGAGAAGCCTCCACCGCCGACAGGATATATTTTTTACTCAGATCTTTTCTGCCCTGCCCCATATCTGAACCCACCTTGGTAGCAATGATAACCTCTTTACGATTGTTACGCTTTTTAACCCAGTTGCCGATAATTGTTTCCGACTCACCACCTGTATTGCCAGGCTTCCAGCGGGAATAAACATCTGCTGTATCTATGAGGTTAAAACCTGCAGCTGTAAAGCCGTCCAGCAGTTCAAATGAGCGCTGCTCATCGACTGTCCAGCCAAAAACATTGCCGCCGAAAGTAAGTGGTGCTACAAAAAGATCGGTATTGCCCAGTTGCCTCTTTTCCATCTGTGAATTGTATTTTGATAATTATTCCTGAAATCAATGCTAATTTAGTGAATAGTGAATGATGAATAGGCAATGGTGAATAAAGTACCAATATATTAACCTGTCAACGTCCCCCCTCACCGCCCACTTATATCCGGCGGTTTATGTCTTACATTTGGTGTCTCAAATCTCACATCTGATATCCTGAAATAACATGTATTCTTTCAACTTCCATACGGCTCACATCCTTGAGAATGATCGTGTACAGCTCCGTCCGCTCGCAACCGGAGATTTCGACCACCTCCTGCCGTTTTCACTGAACGAACCGGAAATATGGAAATACTCCTCTCTCCAGGGTGCCGGCGCTGCAAATATGAAGCAGTATATAGAAACAGCATTGAAGGCAAGAACCGAAGAAAAAGAATATCCGTTTATCGTATTTGACAAACAATTGGGATCATATGCAGGCAGCACCCGCTTTTATGATATCCAGCCTGCAAGCAAAACACTTCAACTCGGATACACATGGTACGGAAAAGATTTCCAGGGTACCGGCCTGAACAAACAATGTAAATTTCTGCTGCTGCAATTTGCATTCGAAACGATGGGCATGGAACGTGTTGAGTTTCGCGCCGATAGCACCAATGACCGCAGTATCGCAGCTATGAAAAGTATTGGCTGCACACCGGAGGGCATACTGCGCAGCCAGGGCGTACGCCGGGATGGTACACGCCGCGACACGATCGTCCTGAGCATCCTGAAAGCCGAATGGGAACAGACGGTGAAAGATATGCTGGGCAAAAAAACAGGTAATATATAATTTGCAGTATGGAGACTTTCGATTTTGTTATATCTGCAAACGGACCGGTTTCTGCAGCTTTCCGGGAGAGAAATATTTACAATTTTAAAGATGCAGCGGGATTCATATGCATGCTGCCTTATGGACGCAATCCAGATAAAACACAACTGCTGACCGTATTCTCAGATGGCTGCGGCACGTGCAGCACCAAGCATGCATTGCTAAAACTGCTGGCCGATGAAAACAGCAAAAACGAAGTGCAATTGATACTCGGTATTTTTAAGATGAGCGCGGAGAATACGCCGCCAGTTGCAGAAACACTAAAAAATGCAGGATTAACCTACATTCCGGAAGCGCACAATTACATGCGTATAAATGGAACTATCCTCGATTGTACAAAGAGGTATTCTTCGGCGGCGGATTTTGTCGGTGATCTCATTATTGAAACAGAAATTGCGCCCGCACAGATCACCGATTTTAAAGTCACATATCAAAAGGCATTCCTCAGTCAATGGCTGCTGAAACATCCTGAAATCAAGCTATCGCCCAATGAGCTGTGGACCGTTCGCGAACAATGCATTGCGGACCTTTCAGGGAAATAACGCTGCCGCAAACCTATTGTGCTGCTGCAAAATACCGTTCAAATACAGTACAGTTGTCTATCAGGTCATCGTAGCAATCCGGGTATTGCCTTTTAAGCTGACGGTAATACCTGTTTGCTGCAAACAGGCTGTCGGTCAAATGATCGTAGTCATTCCAGCCCGCATCTCTCCTGGCATAATAAAGCCTGTACTTCTCACAACGCCCGGCCATACGCAGGCACAAAGCTCCAAACTTACGATTTCGGGTTACTGATTTCGCCTTCAGGTAATATCGCTTCGCGAGGTTACAATTAAAATATTCATCGTCATCCGGAAGCTTTGAGGCAACTTCGTTGGTAGTCCAGAAATAACGCCGCATCATCCAGGAATTGCCATACTGTGTCATATTGAGATAGCAATTGGCCACAAGAAAAAATGCCTTATCCCGTTCTTTGCTATGCACATCTTCTGCCTGTTTCAGGTAGCTGATAAGCTGTGCTGTAATGGTCCGTTTATTGAATTTTATGCTGTCCTCCGCTTTACGCTCGTGCTCGCTGTAGAGATTTTCATAAAATGGATTCGCATCCAGGTAACGATAGCCTTTATATAAAACAGAAGTCCAGAGTGTATCATTTACTTTTTGAAATGCTCTGAGCGCATCATCAAGCTTGTTCTCCCTGATGTATTTGGTCCCCAGCAGATCATACAGACGGCTTATACTTACCCCTTCTATACCACTATAAAGCCATTTATCAAAACTGTCTGCCCGTGCCGTATTGAACCCGTTTGCATTTGTAATCAGTTGCTGCAGCTGTGCAGGCGTATACTGTGCATCGAGGTAATAGAAATAGTTATCATAAAAATCCTCCAGCAACGTATTGTGCCCTTTGTGCGAACGCCAATAGACCTGGGATGACCCTTCCTCATCCCACATATCATAGTCTTTATCCGGAGCAATCTTCGACAGTATTAAAGCAGCCGTTGTGGTATTGCCTTTGTATTCCAGTTCACGGGCCACGGCAAACCGGAACCTCTTATTTTTCTGCTCTTCCAGCATGAGTTGCTTTACAGGTAACGAAAGTCTGGCTTTACCTGCAGGCTGACGGGCAACCAGGCAAAGACCCGCTATCATCCGGGCACGATCATGGAAATCATTACCTGCCGGTGTATTACGTACAATTGTATTTGCCTCACGGAGACAGCCGGTATAATCCTGCTTCATCAGGTGGAGATGCGCTTTTGCGGTTTTGCAGAGCAATGGGTTCTCCGTGCGGGGTATGTTAACCCGCTCCATAAACTGAAGCAGCTTACCTGCATAAGCCCTGTCTTTTGCTACCCTGCGTGCAAGCAGATAGGGTGCATCATCCTTCCGGAAAAATTCATACGACTCATCTTCCAGCGAAGGCAGGAAATTGGTATAATAAGGCGTGTATATCCAGTCCTCCAGTTTGTCTGTCTCCCGTTGCAGTAACACACTGAACATACGTGAGTGCGGCGCCAGCCGGTATACCTGCTCCAGATCGCTCAGTGCTTTTCCCGGGTTTTTAAAAGCATTCATTGCATATATCTCAGCCCGCTCGCGGCTGTTTTTTGCATAGCGTAGTACTGCAGCCAGCGGTACACTCTTATTATATTGCTGGTATATCTCAAAACGCTTATCAGGCGCATTGGCAAAAACACGGGCTGCATAATAGTTGCACAGAGGTTTGTCCGCTTCGACCATTGCACGGAAATGCATGGCCCAATAATCTATGATGCCTGCTTTTTTGTGTTGTTGAAAATATCTGCCCCAGATATCTTTTACCGTCCTGGTATCTGTATTATAAAAAGCCATACGTATAGCCAGGAATGCATAACGCAGCTTCAGCTCTTCTCTTTTCGTTGTCTTTATCCGTGTCAGGGCTTCGTTTATCATTGCAGCCCGCTTTGGTACCCATGCATTCTCATTATGCTCCCAGGGATCCGAGTCAAAAGAATTGAAAAGCTCACAGCTTTTAGCAAAACGCAGATAACTGATCGCCGCAGTATCTCCTTTGCTGTGCAACCAACGAACCATTCCATTTCCGACAGTCACTGTGTCGGGGCCCAGCAGTTCCAAATCAGCATCCATCTCATAAAGCAGCCGGTATACATCTGCTGCGGACACATTTCCTTTGCAGTAACGTTGCCATTCCTGTACATTCAGATCAGCGCCGTACTTACTTGCTGTATCTGTTGTACTGTTCGACTTCAGGCAGAAAAGCTGTGCCGAATACATAAAATAGCTGTAATCATCATATCCGGGTACTATGTTGCTGAACAATGTAAAGCGCACATCTTCCCCAAACGGATAGTATGGTCCGCAACCTAAACTTTTGCCGGCACTAACGAGCAAAAGAATGATACAGGTTATCCAGTTCTTTTTCATTGAAAAACGATAATTCATTATAATCAAGATGGAAGAAAGCACAGGTAGCGCTGTCTTTTAAAGGCACATATTTTCTAATCAGTGAAACAGCCTGCGCCAGGTCATTTTCTGTTACCTGCTCGTACTTCAGCCGGTCGCCGGCACGTAGGTACATGCTGCCGATTACAGTGTCCTGCAACACCCGGTACCATAAGTGGTCTTCAGGTTTCAGTATGCTCTTCAGCGAGTCCGGCTCATTATGAATCACTCCTGCAAAAACATTGTTCTGGTATACCTGTATCCATGAGTAAGCCGGCAATGCCACATCCAGTGATAACGGATATCGCTTACCTCCTGATAAATATTTTTTCAGTTCTGAAATATCAAGAATGGAATTTTTATCTGCATTCTTCAACGGGTTTACCAGGTTGTAGCACATCAGCATAGCCCTGTCTGCGGGCGGCACGCCCATATTTCCGGGATATTTGTACGGATACAGGCGCAGTGTACAGGATAATCTCCTGCCGGATTTCTGTTTTAGTTTCCGCAACAGGTAAAAATAGTTATCCTTTGTACGGACAGTCCAGTCACAATCCATCTGCAGTTCTGCAAATTGTGTATTTAAAGAACCGAAACGGTCTTTGTAGTATTTCTCCGTGAGGAAAAGAATGTTACCAGCAAGGGTATCCAGCTCACTATGCGTTATGTGAAGGAGGATTTCATTCCGGATCATTACAACAGGAACAATTTCCGGGTCGGGTCGTTTGTCCGATTTCCAGTAATGGAAACCAGTTTTGGCAACAGGAACCACCATGTCAAGTGCCTCATTCCGCTCCAGTTCAAAAAACTTGACATAGAGCTTTTGCACCCTTAATGTATCTATATATTTCTGCTCGGTATCATTAAGCGAGTATACATCATTTTTCCAGTAGTAAAAACCGCGCTTTATCGCCACAGAGCGTTGCGGTCTTGTATTGCAGGATGCCATAACCGTTACCAACAGCAGGGCCAAACACCTGTATAATACCGCAGTGTGTGCTGTAAAACGAAAACGGGGAAAGAAGGGGTTTGTCACAGACGAATGGATTGGTACATTTTAAATACCATTATAAAATTCGACATATTTTAAATCTGTACAAAAAAAATTACACTATAAAAAAAATCCAAGGCTATACAACGGACTCTCGTTCTTCTTACGGCATCATTTATAAGATCCGGAAAAGTATGTGCTTCCACGAGGGAGTAGAAATGGACAAGAAAATACACGTATACATACCCGACTTAATTATCAACAGACATGCATCTCAAAAATTGCCGGTTGACATTTTCCTGTTTCTAAAACTCCATATTCCCGAATCTATAAACCACTCAGCCACAGAAATATTTTTTTTGCACAAAACACCAAATCATACACACACAATTCATGAAAAAGAAGTCCCTCATTCTCGGTACACTCTCATTTGCACTTTTCCTCGGTAGCTGTAAAAAGAGCGACGATTCCTCTACTCCTGTATATACTGTTCCTACGAGCTACAATTTTATAAATGTAAATACCAGCAGTCAGCAGAAGCTGTTGGCCATGGCTGATCAGATCGGTGCTGCCGTTAACCTGGGCAATATTGCAAACACACCCGTAAGCGCACAAACGCTGAAAGACATGTTTAACAATACCGGCGGGCACTTTAACGATTCTGCTCTTGCACTGAATGCTTCCGGTCTGAAGTTGAGCGACTACTGCTCTGCTGCTGCAAAAACAGACATGCTGAATTATTTTGACAGTGTGGCACTTTACAGCCAGTCTGCAATTGCAGCCAGTCATGGTACTGCTGGTGTTGCTGTAAGCTCTGCCAATCCCAATAAAAAGCTGTTGCTTTCTCCCAACGGCCTTTTCTACAGCCAGATCGTAAAGAAGACCATCATGGGCATCTGCGCTTACCAGATCGCAAATGTGTATATGACAGATTCAATAAGCAATTCTGTAGATAACAGTACTGTAATTACCGGTAACGGTACTGCTATGGAACACCATTGGGATGAAGCTTTTGGCTGGTTTAGCGTACCGGTTACCTTTCCTGCCACTACAACAGGTTCTAAATATTATGGCAGTTATTCCAACCAGGTAGATCCGGGCCTGCATTCCAACGCTACACTGATGAACGCCTTCCTGAAAGGCCGTGCGGCCATCAGTGCCAAGGATCTTGTAACAAAAGACGCACAGGCGACGATCATCATCAAAACATTTGATCAGTTGAATGCTGCCTGTATTGTACAGGAAATGAAAGAAACTGATGCTAATATTGACGCCGGCGATGCAGTTGCAGCTTACGGCACACTGTCTGAAGCACTCGGTTTTGTACGTAGCCTGAAATATAATACCAGCAGCACAAGGGTAATCACAGATGCCCAGATTGCCCAGTTGGAAGCACTCTTTGACAGCAGCAACCCCAACAACCCGGACCTGTATAATTTCATCGGCGGCAACATCAGCTCTGCAACACAGATTAAAGCCAAAACAGATGCAATCAGGCAGTTTATCGGTAACATCTACGGTTTCAGCGCTTCTGAATTATCGCTTTTATAATTTTTCATAACCAGGAAATGTGGATCGCTCAACGGTTCACATTTCTATTTATTGCTCCTTTTATTAAATTTTATGAAGCGCATTATAACAATACTTATTCCCGGGATAGCCATGGCTATCCTTTGGTCTGTTAACAGCTCCTGTAACAAAAAAGATTCCGGCGGCAGCACCGGTAGTGGCGGGACGGACTCTGTACTGATCAACATAGGCAACAATATCATCATACCTGCCTACCAATCGTTGAACACATCTGTAAATACACTGGACGCAGCAATTACAGATTTCAATAACAGCCCAGACGCATCAAAGCTGGCCAATGTGCAGGCACTTTTCAAAACTGCTTATATCGCCTGGCAATCTGTATCAGAGTATAATGCTTTCGGCCCGGCAATGAACAGCCAGCCTACATTGGCTGCACTTAACCTGTTTCCGGCCTCTGCATCAAAGATCGATACGAACATCGTTACAGGCAGTTACAATGTAAACGTTTTCTCCAATTCGGCAGCAAAAGGCTTTCCTGCACTCGATTACCTGCTGTTTGGTGCGGGAAACAATACATTGGCCAACTATACAACCGATGCCCAAGCGGCAAGCAGGAAACAATATCTTGCAGCTGTTTCTGCTGATATAAAAACAGAAATAAACAAAGTTACAGACAGCTGGTCGGCCACCGGTGGCAATTACATCAATACTTTCACCACAGGTACCGGCAACAGTATCTCCAGCTCACTGGGCCTGCTGATCAACTCCATGGACCAGGACCTGGAAATAATGAAGAATGACTGTTTTGGTATACCGCTGGGTAAACAACCGCCCGGCACTACCCTGCCCATATTGCCTAATGAAGTAGAAGCTTACTACAGTGGTATATCCATACAGCTGGCACTTGCACAGCTGAAAGCCATTCAAAGCATCTACCTCGGTAGCGGCGGGCAAGGCAATGGTAAAGGATTGATCAATTACCTGGAAAAAATCAACGCACAGTACAACGGCGGTCCTCTGAGCGATACAATCAAGGCACATTTTGCGCAGGCTGTATCACTAATGCAGATGGTTCCCGATCCATTATCGGCCACCATACAAAGTAACCCCGCTCCAGCCAATGCTGTATACACAGAAACGCAGCGGCTGGTCGTATTACTGAAGACAGATATGCCTTCTTCACTCGGTGTACTGATAACATACGGTGACAATGATGGCGATTAAACATCAGATGTTCAGAAGAGGCTGGTCTTTATTCAATAAAGAAAAGCATATTGCTCCACTTGCTGTTCTCAGGATGGCATTTGGAGCAATCATGTTTATCAGTACCATCCGTTTTATGCTCAAAGGCTGGGTGCAGGACTTCTACATCATGCCAAAGCTATACTTTCCTTTTTACGGCTTTGAATGGATAAAACCAATGCCGGGGCCGGTTATGTACATCATATTTACACTGATGGCCGTAACTGCACTTTGCATTGCTGCGGGCTTTTTTTACCGGACAGCCATGACGGTCTTCTTTACCTGCTTTGTGTACACAGAGCTCATCGATAAGACCTACTATCTGAACCATTATTATGTGGTCACGATCTTTGCATTTCTGCTGCTGCTGGTACCGGCCAACCGCTATTTTTCTGTCGATGTAATACGAAAGCCGTCAATAAAAGCAACACATGTGCCGGGTTGGACTATCAACATATTCAAATGGCAACTTTGTGTTATCTATTTCTGTGCGGGCCTCAGCAAACTTAATTACGACTGGCTGTTCGCTGCCATGCCATTGAAAATATGGCTTCCTGCCAATGCATCACTGCCTGTCATCGGGGCATTACTCACAAAAACATGGGTTGCGTACCTGTTCAGCTGGTTCGGCGCTGTCTTTGACATTCTGATCGGTTTTCTCCTGCTGTACAAACCAACCAGGTCATGGGCATATATCTTCGTGGTTGTCTTCCATGTATTTACAGGATGGTTGTTCAAGATCGGTATGTTTCCATACATCATGCTTGCACTTACAATCATATTTTTTTCAGAAAATTTTCATCTGAAAATCATTCACTACCTGCAGCATATTTTTAACCGTAAAGCATTACATGGAACGGAACTTCCGGTATATTTCAGATTTACCCCGGGAAAAAGGAAGCTGATCTATGGATTACTCACGGTATACATTTTTCTGCAACTAGCGCTCCCGTTTCGCTTCCTGCTGTATCCGGGAACATTACTATGGACAGAAGACGGCTACCGTTTTTCCTGGCGGGTAATGCTCATGGAAAAAAGCGGCATTGCTTTTTTCTATATAACCGATCCTGCAACCGGCAGACGTGGCGAAGTAAACAATGCAAAGTTCCTGACACCGATTCAGGTAAAGATGATGAGCACGCAGCCTGATATGATTATCCAGTACGCACATTATCTCGCCGGTTATTACACAGCAAAAGGCATCAAAGACCCGGTGGTTACGACCGAATGTTATGTAACACTCAACGGAAGCGGCAGCAGGCTGTATATAGACAGTACAGTAAACCTTGCTGCACAAACCGAAAATTTTTTCTCTAAGAAATGGGTACTCTCGTTTCGTAAGTAACATCAATCATTAAATGAAGTACACTCTTTTCATTTTATATTTCTCTTTATTTTCCTTTGTTGCTTTTTCTGCATCCGGTGCCCATGGCTTCACCATTTCCGGTAAAGTGACCAATACAAACGGGAATACCCCGCTTGCAGGCGCCACTGTATGTATTGACCTGGCTGACAATTGCACAACCACAGATGCAAAAGGCAATTACCTGCTAAAACACCTGGAAGCCGGCACACACAAAATTACCGTTCTGTATGCCGGACTTGAACGTATAGCGGAGGAAGTTATTATTACAGACAAGGACATTGTAAAGGATTTTCCGCTTACTGTTCATACTACTGTTCTTGATTCCGTAAGTGTGAAGGCCTACAGACAGATATCCGGATCCGGGCATCTCAAGGATGTAGATGGAACCGCTATTTATGCCGGAAAGAAAAGTGAAGTGATCGTTCTGAAGAATATCACTGCCAATACAGCTACCAACAATACCCGGCAGATATATTACAGCGTAGCAGGGCTGAATGTATGGGAAAATGATGGTGGTGCAGGTATACAACTCTCCATCGGCGGGCGCGGGCTTAACCCCAATCGTACCAGCAACTTCAATACAAGGCAGAATGGTTATGACATCAGCGCTGATGCACTGGGTTACCCGGAAAGCTACTACACTCCACCGGCAGAAGCCATGGAACGTATAGAAGTAGTACGTGGTGCCGCGTCATTACAATACGGAACCCAGTTTGGCGGCATCATCAACTTTAAGCTGAACCATGGCTCCGACACGCAGAAGATGCAGATAATATCCCGGGAAACGCTCGGTTCATGGGGCTTCTTCAACACTACCAACAGCGTAGGCGGCACCATAAAAAAATGGAATTACTATGCTTTCTTCCAGCACAAATCAGGTAACGGCTGGCGGCCAAGCTCACGGTTCAATTCTAACACCGGATATTTCTCAGCTACGTACAAGACCAATGAAAAACTTTCTGTAACGGCGCAGTATACACATATGGACTACCTGGAGCAGCAACCCGGCGGACTAAATGATCTGATGTTTACCACAGACCCGCGCCAGGCTACAAAAAACAGGAACTGGTTCCGGGTAAACTGGAACCTCGCGGCAATACTTGCAGAATACCAGATTACACACAACCTGAAGTTTGACACACGCTTTTTCGGGCTGCTGGCCGACAGGTCTGCACTGGGTATTATCAATACAGTAGCCGATCCCGGCGGTCCAAGACAATACCGTGAGGACGATTATAAGAATTGGGGAAATGAAAGCAGGCTTTTGTATACGTATCACATAAAAAATAGCCCGCCCTTTACATTACTTGGCGGCATCCGCTACTACAGCGGTTATACAGACCGTCATATAGGCGATGGCAATGACGGCTCCGGCGGCTCGAAATCTGATTTTACTTATGACAAAGCCTCACTGATAGATTCGCTGAACTACTCACATTATACTTTTCCGAACCATAACACATCGCTTTTCGCAGAAAATATATTCCGCATCAGCCACAAGCTAAGCATCATACCCGGCGTGCGCTACGAACACATTGTTACAAAGGCCGACGGTTTTTACAACAGCTATGTACAGGACCATGCAGGCAATGTGATTTATAACGTAGCGGTAGATGAAAGCCGTACCAGCAAGCGCTCCTTTCTTATTGCTGGTCTTGGCGCCAGTTATACTGCAAATACAGCAGTCCAGCTGTATGCCAACATATCACAGAACTACCGCAGCATTAATTTTAACGATATGAGCATCGTGAACCCGAATTACCGCGTAGACCCGAATCTACAGGATGAAAAAGGGTACTCCGCGGACATTGGCGTTCGTGGTTCTTATAAAGGCATTGTTACTTACGACATCGACGTCTTTACAATCAATTACGCCAACAGGATAGGAAATGTGCTAATGAAAGATACGACTTCCCCCAATACATATCAATACACGACCAATGTATCAAAGTCAAGAAACTACGGCGTAGAATCCTTTATCGAAGCAGATATATGGAAACTGGTAAAAGGTAGTAATGCCAAAATGAAACTACTGCTGTTCTCCAACTTCTCATGGATCAATGCACGGTACGTAAACAGCCAGATATCCGCCTACGAGAATCATCGCGTAGAATTCGTTCCGGATATTATATTCAAGACAGGCATTACACTTCGCCGGAACAGACTTTCATCTACCCTGCAATATGCTTATACCGGGCAGCAGTTTACCGATGCCACTAATTCTGTAGCACCCACTAACAGCGGCATCAACGGGCTTGTACCCTCCTATTATGTGATGGACTTTTCCGTAGACTACAGGATCAGCAGGATGTTTTCAGCCTCTGGCACCATCAACAATCTCACCGATCATATGTATTATACCCGCAGAGCCGACAGCTACCCCGGCCCGGGAATCATACCTGCAGATGGCAGGGGCTTTTACCTGACATTACAGGTAAAAATATAGCACGGAAACAGATTTACTTCCGGCGCAGGTTAAGAAAACATATCCGGCATACAAAGCAGCGGTATATCGTTTATCTTTATTGCGCCGGTTTTTTTTATGAATATGAAAAAGATATTTTACGCTTCTCTCCTGTTTATTTCCCTTCATTCATCTGCACAGAACAGGCTTAATGTTATGACTTTCAATCTCCGGTATAATAACCCCGGCGACAGCCTCAATTCATGGCCTTACCGTAAAGACAATGTAGCATCGGAAATATTGTTTCATGATGTAAACCTCCTGGGTGTGCAGGAAGGGCTCAGCGACCAGGTTGCCGATCTCGATGAAAGATTACCGCAGTTTAAGCATTTTGGCGTAGGGCGCGACGATGGCAAAACAAAAGGTGAATACAGCGCTATATTTTATGATACAACCCGGCTGCAGTGGCAGGACGGAGCAACCTTCTGGCTGTCGCAGACACCGGAAACACCCGGTTCAAGAGGCTGGGATGCTGTATGCAACCGCATCGTAACCTGGTGCCGTTTTAAGGATAAAAAAAGCGGGAAGATCTTCTTTGCATTCAATACACACTTCGACCACATGGGCAAAGTGGCAAGAGCCGAAAGTGCAAAGCTGCTACTGAAAAGGGTAAAAGATATCGCCGGTAAAAATCCTGTAATAGTAACAGGTGACTTCAATGCGATACCATCTGACGAACCGATACAAATGATTGCAGATGTAAACAACCCGGAGCATCTTACCGATTCAAAAAAACTGAGCAAAACACCGCATTACGGCCCATCCGGCACATTTAACGCTTTCCACACAAAGGAAACGAGCGACGAACCGATTGACCATATTTTTATAAAGAACAAAGTATCTGTTTACAGACATGCCACTATATCAGAAAGCTGGCAGGGACGCTTTTCATCAGACCATTTCCCGGTATTTGCAACTGTTGAAATTAAATAGGTCTGATGTTTTTGTAATCATCAGAACAGGAGGTTATCCGACATTCCTTTATTGTACTCATTGATCACATCAGCCTGTGATCTGAGTCTTTCCTTTTCGTCAATATGCAGTACCCTGATATCCATATCAGCAAGCACAGCACCAATCAGGCGGCTACGATGGCATCCGCAGGGATTGCTTTCACTGCACATTACAACAACCGGAATATCCTTTTCATACGCAGTTTTCAGCCGCTGTATATCTCTTTGAAATAAATGGGTTGCTTTAATCTTTCCATAATCGGCACGACCGTCGGCACACCACAATGCAGGATCTGAAGGCCGTCCGCCCAATCCTTCTCCCATATACACATAATTGAGACCTTCATCTTTCGTTACACGTCGCAATGCCTCCCTGTTGCACCCGGGGTTAAACCGGGAATAAGGAACGGAACGTACATCCACCAGGAAGCGGATATCAAGCCGCTGCAGGATACGCAGCAGTTCTGCCGGTGAACGATGACCATGCCCCACAGTATACACAGCTTTTTCCCGCATCACATTTCAGCTTTCAACGCCTGTTAAAGTGGTTTTGCCCGCACATACTGATCGGGCCATTTAAAATCTACGCCAAGTTGTTTCGCGGCGTGCATCGGAAAATAAGGATCGCGCAGCATTTCACGTGCCAGTAAAACAATATCTGCTTTACCCGAAGCAACAATATCTTCGCATTCCTCAGCTGTTGTGATCATCCCCACGGCACCAGTCATCATACCAGACTCCTTTTTCACAGTAGCAGCAAAAGGCAACTGGTACAAAGGACCAGCAGGAATTTTTACTTTGGGTATAATTGCACCGGAAGAACAATCCATAAGATCTGCACCCAGCGGCTGTATTACCTTTGCCAGTGCCACAGAATCCTGTATGGTCCATCCGCCCTCCACCCAATCGGTAGCCGAAATACGTACAAATAAGGGATAATCTTCCGGCCATACAGTACGTATCTCCACAATAATTTCATTAAGAAAACGGATACGGTTTTCGAAGTTGCCGCCATAGTCATCCGTGCGGTTGTTTACCAGTGGAGAAAGGAACTGGTGAATAAGATAACCGTGTGCAGCATGTATCTCTATGAGTTTAAAACCCGCTTCCAGTGCGCGCTTTGCTGCTGAGCCAAAAGCCTTTACTATATATTGTATTCCGTCCTCTGCCAAAGCATCCGGAGCCTGGTCCGTTTCATAATATGGCTTCGGAACCGGGGCTACAGGCTTCCACCCTCCCTCGCCTGCCGGCACCTGTCCCTGCGGCTTCCACGGCGCATATACGCTGGCCTTCCTGCCCGCGTGGGCAAGCTGTATGCCTGCGATTGCCCCCTGGGCATGAATAAAGCCGGTAATGCGGCGCAATCCGGCTATATGCTCATCTTTCCAGATACCGAGATCCTCCGGCGATATCCTTCCTTCAGGCAATACAGCAGCAGCCTCTGTAATAACGAGACCTGCGCCGCCGACAGCACGGCTGCCGAGGTGTACTACATGCCAGTCATTTGCAAAACCATCATGGGCACTGTACTGGCACATAGGAGATACTGCAATCCGGTTGCGGAATGTGATGCCACGGATCTGTAAGGGTGTAAATAATACTGACACAATCTGTTTTTTGCGTTACAAATATAAACCTACATTATACCAAAAACTGTGTACCAGTTTTTTAACGGAAAAGCAGATTTTAACATTTTTTTGGGTATAGTTACAGCCGCTACTGGCAGGCATTGCAGCAAATTCATGTCTAAACACAGGCATTTTTTTCATTTTTTTTGAAACCGGCTATTGTTTTTTTGTCCCCAACTACTACCTTTGCTATTGATAGGGTTTATAGGGGCTGGCCTGTTCTCAGGCTGGCTTTTTTATTTTTAAGATTTCCAATTTTATAAGCATACCTTCTGCTTCACACCCTGCTTACCATCCAGAGCAATCCGTTTCTTTTAACATGTCGGCATACTCATTCGCTGCTGATCCATATCCTTTTTACGCATAGCCATTCCGCTTTTATTTTTTGCATGATATAACGGTACGGGAAATGACCGCTAACCTGTAAACACGCCTTTCTATAGTTAGCTATAACCTGCCAGCTTGCAGTTATGCAAAAAACAGAACTTTCAGCGGTGTAGCCCAAAAGCATGAAAATAAAAAGCTGACACATAACGAAAACGCATAGTATATCAAAAAATTTACCCTTAACTTTTACGCCAGATAAAAAAACAGATTATTTAAACCCCTTTGAATCAAAGCTATGTTTCCGTTTTACCGCCAACACGACGCTATGGACTGCGGCCCTACCTGCCTGCGCATGATAGCCAAACACTATGGAAAAGACATCAGCATTAATAAGCTCCGTGAAAACGCACATATAAGCCGTGAAGGTGTATCACTGCTTGGCATCAGTGAAGCCGCTGAAAAAATAGGCTTCAAAACACTCGGCTCTAAGATCACATTTGCTCAACTGGACGCTGATGCTTTACTGCCTTGCATACTCCACTGGGGCCAGAACCATTTTGTAGTATTACCTCCGCAGAACTATAACGGTAAAAATAAACGTGGTAAAATATTGGTTGCAGATCCCGGGCAAGGGCTCATAAAGGTTGACAGGGAAACCTTTATGAAAAATTGGCTGAGCGATAACAATGAAGGCATCGTATTACTGCTGGAGCCAACTGAGGAATTCTACGCGCAGGATGGCGACCACGACCGGAAGGTTTCATGGGGCACACTGGCCTTCCATCTCAGGCAGCACAAAAAATTCTTCTTCCAGGTATTTCTCGGTCTGCTGACCGGCAGCCTGCTGCAGCTGATATTTCCTTTTCTCACACAAAGCATTGTAGATACAGGCATCAATACCCACAACCTGCAGTTTATTTATATTATACTCGCAGCACAATTCATGCTGTTTTTTGCCCGTACATTTATTGAATTTATACGCAGTAGATTGCTGCTTTTTATCAGCACACGCATTAATATTTCGTTACTCACCGGCTTCTGGTACAAACTGATGAAGTTGCCCCTCTCCTACTTCGATACCAAGCTTACGGGCGATATACAACAACGGCTGCAGGATCAGCATCAGATTGAAAACTTCCTTACCGGCAGCAGTCTTTCGGTGTTATTTTCTGTTATTAATCTGGTTATATTTTCCATTGTGCTGCTTATTTACAGCATTCCCGTTTTTGGCATATTTACGATAGGGAGCATACTGTATTTTATATGGGTCCGCGTCTTTCTCCGCTACCGCCGTGAACTTAATTACAAACGTTTTACCATTGCCAGCAGGGAGAATACCGCAACCATGCAGCTGATACACGGCATGCAGGAAATAAAGCTCAATAATGCAGAACAGTTTTTTCGCTGGGACTGGGAGCACATACAGGCACAATTGTTCCGGCTCAACTTCAAAAACCTTTCCCTGAGCCAGTACCAGCAGGCCGGCGCTATGTTTCTGAATGAAGGTAAAAATATACTGATCACTTTTCTGGTTGCCAAACTGGTGCTGGACGGACAACTGACACTAGGCTCCATGCTGGCCATACAATATATTATAGGCCAGCTTAACAGTCCCGTAGAACAGCTGATCGGTTTTTCTCAAAATCTGCAGGATGCAAAAATCGCACTGGAAAGGCTCAATGAAATTTATGAAGTAGCAGACGAAGAACCACAGGACAAAATTTTTAATAACGAACTACCTGCAAGCAGGAATATTACCATACAAAAGCTGTCCTTTACCTACAACGGCGCAGGAAATGAGCCTGTGCTGAAGAACATGAACCTTGAAATAGAGGAAAAGAAAATAACCGCCATAGTAGGTATGAGCGGCAGCGGAAAAACCACCCTGCTAAAGCTCCTGCTCCGGTTCTACGACAACTACACCGGCAACATTACCATTGGCAATACAAGACTTTCCCCTTACCATGTTTTTCCGGACGAAATACCACTTCTCGACGCCGGGATCATCCACTCCGGTAACGGTACTACAGACGAGTCTTCCGGCACCAACCTGCAATACGTAAGTCCATCGTTCTGGCGCGACCACTGCGGCAGCGTTATGCAGGACGGCTACATATTCAATGACACCATACTGAATAACATCGCAGTAGGAGAAGCGAGCCCAAACCGGCAGTTGCTGATGTATGCATGTAGAATTGCCAATATCCTTCCTTTTATAGAATCCCTGCCACTGGGCTTTAATACCAAAATAGGAATAGAGGGTAACGGCATCAGCCAGGGACAGCGCCAGCGTATACTTATCGCCAGGGCTGTATACAAAAACCCGGATTATATATTTTTTGATGAAGCAACAAATGCACTTGACGCCAATAATGAAAAAGTGATCATGGAAAACCTCGAGAGGTTTTTCAAAGGCAAAACTGTGATCATAGTGGCGCATCGCCTCAGCACGGTGAAAAATGCAGATAAGATAGTGGTGCTGCATCAGGGCGAAATTGTGGAGGAAGGCACGCATGAACAACTGTCCCATAAAAAGGGATACTATTATGAACTCGTAAAAAACCAGCTGGAACTGGGAAACTGATCTGCTATGCCACACATTGAGGATATGTATACAGAAGACTCCGTACAGGAGCCAAAACCGCTAACGTCTTCCTCCGTACAGGAAATTGTATCTGCGAATCCCGGCTTTATAGTACGGCACGGTACGGTAATAATACTTGCCATTTTGCTATTGCTGCTCGGCTGTACATGGTTTATACGCTACCCCGACACCGTAAATGCTCCTGCAAAGCTTACTACGATCAATGCGCCAAAACCCGTAGTAGTCCGAACTTCAGGCAAACTTGTGCATCTCAGCGTTGCAGACGGCGCCCAGGTACATGAAGGGGATATCATAGGCAGCCTGGAAAGCGTTGCAGATGCCGCAGAAGTACTCAGACTAAGCAGTAACCTGGACACTTCAGCCCGGCTGCTTGATCAAAATGATTATACCCGGCTGGCGACATTGTCCGATAACAATTACACCCGTCTTGGCGAAATACAGCAGGCCTACCAGACATTTGTACAAGCCTATGTCCAGTTCCGGAATTATACCAGCAACGGGCTTTTCATTCGTAAAAGAGCTATGCTGCAGGGAGACATTGCGCGACTGCAGGCAGCACGTAATATTCTTTCACAACAGGAAAACCTGTATCGCCAGGATCTGTCTTTGAGCAAAAGCACTTACGATGCCAATGAAAAACTGGTAAAAGATAAAGTAATCTCTCAGCAGGAATACCGCGAGATAAGCAGCCAGCTGATAGGCAAAAAACTTTCGCTGCCACAGATACAAACAGCCAGCATAAACAACGAAGCACAGCAAAACGATAAACAGAAAGAAATACTGGAACTGGACAACCAGATCGCTTCACAAAAAATAACCTTCCAGGAAGCACTCAACAACATGAAAAGCCAGGCAGAGGACTGGAAGAAAAAATACCTGCTCACGGCCCCGGTAACAGGAAAGGTGACATTCACCAGTTTCCTGCAGGAAAATCAGCAGCTGCAGAACAACCAGACACTGGCCTATGTAACACCACCCAACAGCAGTTATTACATGCAGCTTGCTATCCCGCAATCCAACTTCGGAAAAGTATCGCCGGGGCAGAAAGTATTACTTAAATTTCCTTCTTACCAGTGGCAGGAATACGGTAATGTAGAGGGCATTATCGACTATATTTCTCCTATTCCTTCCGACAGTGGATATATCGCACGCATAAGCCTGCCCAATGGATTAAATACTAATCATAAAAAAACAATTCCTTATCGTGAAGGATTAATCGCACAAGCTGATATTGTAACCAAAGACATGCGTTTATTGCAACGATTTTACTACAACATTGTCAAAAGCATGAGCAGATAATTCAATCATCACTTTTCTGCGGCAATTGTAGTAGTTTCGGATATATTCTGTTTGAAAATTAAATTAAAGCTATTCAGCAAAAGTATTGTTAGACCTCATAACAATAAGTTACTCTTTTTATATCGGACAGACATAACAGAAAGTAACATGCTACATTTGGCTGAATCTATTCATTAAAAAAATCCAGGAAACTCCTTTTTTTCCTCAATGAAACCGGCACTATACTCCCATCGACCATTTCCATGTAACCATTTTTTCCGCGATAGTATTTACGCAGGTACTTAGTATTTACGATCCATGAATTATGTGCTCTTAAAAAGGAGGTTTCGGGCAAGAGGAGCTCAATCTCTTTCAGATTTTTGGTAACAGTCATTTTTTCTCCATTACTAAGATATATCTGGCTGTAGCTGCCGCAGGCTTCTGCTTTCACAATTTCGCCGATATCAATAAAGATAACTCCGTCCAAAACCGGCAACCCGATCTTACTGGTGCCAAAAGTTACTTTCAACTGTTTTATTGCCTCCAGGATATGGCTGTTATTCTCTCCCGCATCCTTCCTTTTTATTGCTTTTTCCGTAGCTTCTCTGAACTCAGCAATGTTGATTGGTTTCAACAGATAGTCTACTGCATTATACCGGAATGCCTTTACCGCATATTCGTTAAAAGCTGTAATAAAAATTACCTGGAAATTAATATTCCCGATTTTGTCCAGCAGTTCAAAAGCATTGCCCTGGTTAATTTCTATATCCAAATATACCAGCTCCGGGGCCGTACATTTTATAAGTGCTACAGCGTCATTAATACTTTGTGCATGACCCAGCAGGGTCACTAAACCAGTACAATACGCTCCTGTTATCTTTTTTAAAAGCTGGATGTTCCTCTGTTCATCTTCAATAATCACTGCTGTTATCATAGCGCTTTCATTTTGTAGGGAAATTTAAATGTTACTTCTGTTCCGGTTATCCCGTTATTATCTTTCAGGTCTTTTATTTCAATCAGAGAATCTTTGATATTTTTTAGTTCTTCAATGTTTTCTAATCGTTCATAAACAATCTTCATGCCGTAGCTTCTGTGTTCGGTAAAATCCTTTTTATCATATGGATTTCTTCCTATCCCGTTATCTGTAATAATACAGCAGATAAAATCTCCGTTCTTCTGCAAAGCAACAGTGATCCGGCCTTTCCTGGTTTCAAGATGTTTAATGCCGTGACGTATGCTGTTTTCAATAATCGGCTGCAGCATCATATTCGGTATTTCGGTACGCCGCTCGTCAATAGATGGATCGATCAGAAATTCATAATCAAACTGGCCGGGTAATCTTAACTGCTCTAAGATGATATATTCGGTGAGGTATTCTTTTTCATCAGCTATGCTTATAAAGGAAAAGGCAGACAGTTCCAGCGTTTTGCGGATAAGCCTGGAAAATCTTACGAGATAATCATTTGCATCCTCCGCATTACCGGTCACTATTAACTGCTGAATAGAGGTAAGGCAATTAAAAATAAAATGAGGGTTCATCTGCGCGCGCAATGATGTCTGTTTCAGTTCTGCGAGTTTTGCGTTTAAGGCAGTTTTCTGTTCTTCGGATTTTTTTATTTTCCGGATCCTTTTTTTATAAATAATAACGATGATCGTTGAGCACAGAAGCACAGCACCCAGCCGCAGCCAGTTGTTCTGCCACCAGGGCTTTTCTATAATAATTTCCAGGTGTTTAATTTCTGAGAAGCGTCCCTGGTTCGGTATAGCAGCCATTATTTCTACCATGTAATCGCCGGGCGGCAATTTTTCCAGTAATAATTCATTCCCGGTTATACTGCGCCAGGCAGTCTCCGCTTTGTTGATCCGGTAATAATATTTTACATCTTCTGCCGAATTAAAGCATACAGCGCTGATCTGTATGACAACACGACTGTTGTTAAAGGGAATTTTTATTTTATCAAGGTTGATCGTATCGCCTTTGTAATAATTTATGTTACTGATGTACAGAGGAATTGGCTGCGGGTACTTATCCAGAAATTTTTCAGGGTTATCAATAATATACATACCGCGGCTTGTAGCGGCATAGATGCAGCCTTTATACGCTGCAATCTGGTAAATGACCATATTGTAGAAACCCTCGTTCTTGCCTATGTTGGTAATCGTGTATTGCAACGGGGCAAAAGATGTAAAGTTGATTACAGAAATACCTTTGCTGGTCACAGCCCACAGCCGGTTTTTTACAGGCAGTAAATATTTAATAGAATTGCTGAGTAATCCGTTTTCTGCAGTAATTTGAGTGACATGATTGGCATCTTTCATGATAACAATGCCGCCAAAACGGGTACCGACGACATGTATACCATTATACATCTGACGAATGCAATTAACTCCGGTCTTAAAAAAAGAAGACGAAGGCATAAAAGGTAGTACTGTATCCTGGTGGTCACTTAATCTATAGAGCCCGTCAATAACACCCATCCATATCCTGTTCTGCATGTCCTTAAAAAGCCTAAAGGGTTAAATAACCGTAGTCCTTCATAACATTTCATTTGTCCGCCTTTATAGCACAGGTAATTGATGTTTAATGAACTGAAAAATAAGCAATCGCTGTCCGATATAATTATTTCACCCGAGCTGCCCAATAGTATCCGTGCTTCCAGGTTTAATTTGTGAAATTTTGTATACTGGAAGATTAACCTGCCTTTCAGGATGTGATTGCCGGCCAGATATATTGTACGATTATGAATAAGCAGGTCTGTGATATTCTCGTTTTTTTGCCGGAACAGTAATTGCACCTGTTGCTTAAGCGTATATATACCGTTGGAATTTGCAAACAGCAATACACTGTCCCGGAAATTATACAACCGGGAAACGGGCGCTGCTGCACCTTCATAGCCGGTTATGTATTGAATGTTATTGTTTTTGACATAATACACCCCATTCTCCAGTGTTGTAAACCAGGTTCCGTTTTCATTGTCAGCCGCAATACAGGACACAGATACATTCTTCAGTATTGTAATATCTCTCCTGATTTTTAGCTGAGGGTCTAACAGAAAGGCTCCCAGCTTTTTTGTGCCGACCATTATGTTTCCTTCTGCTGTTACAAACAAGCATAATATATCAGCAGGTAATTGCTGTTTTATATAAGTGCCATCTTTGCTGAGCCTGACAATAAAGCGGTTCATAAAGAGGTAAACATAACCATTATTATCTTTTACAGACCCATAGAGGGCACTGCCAAATGGGTCAAACACCTGTGACACACAATAGGTTGCGGTATCGTTCCGGACAATACGTTTTATAGACAAATGGGCATGCATAAAGCAACCGACGGCTGTTTTCCACGCAAATACATTAGATTGACTTATATCTTTTATTAAAAAAGTACAGGTATCTCTGATAACACTATTTGAATAAGGAAAAATATCAATGTTCCCTTCCGGGGAAATTTTATAGTTACTAAAGTCGGCTGTTATCCATATATTCCCTGTGCTGTCTACATAAGCATCATTGATCAGTATACTTTTTATTTGCCGGGTTATCCGGTCATTGTACAAGTAAGGATAAACCCGCTCATTGAAAAAATAAGCAAGCTTACCGGAGAAGGAAAAAAACCAGATCCGCCCTTTGCTGTCTTCTTTTATTTTGAACACTACATTATCCGGCAGCTCTATATACTGCATCTTGCTGCCATTATAACGCACCACTCCTTTGTCCGTTGCTATCCACAAGTAGTTTTTACTGTCGCGGAAAACATAATAAGTTTCATTACTGGGTAACCCATCTTCCTGGGTAATGTTTTTGTATAATAGCTCCGTTTGCTGGGAGCGTCCGTTAATAGTAAGGCATATAAAAAATAATATAAGGCTAATTTGCTGTCTCACAATGATAAAGGTAAGGGTATGCATACCATATTTCAAATCAAAAGGTATGTAATGACGTGTATTGCTGCAGGTAATAATTAGCGCTTATATATAAAACAGCACAGTTATTGCCAATATATTGCAGATACAAAACGGAGCTCTGCTGTAGAAAAGAACGGGGGTATTTTTAATTGTCCGTGAAAATTCATTGCGTCTATACACCCACTGAGGCCGCAGTTAATGAGAGGGCTTACCAGGAAATGAACTATAAACAATTAAAAAACATAACCCTTGCAACAAAAATCTGATCACGAACTTTCTGCCATTGCCTATAGCTGGCTGTCACAAACGGGTAATAAGATAAATGAATCTTATTGCACAGAAGAAATTAACGGTCATCCGGATTACCCCTCACTTACCGCACTTACCGATTTTCTTGAAAGTGGCGGGCTGGATTATGAAGCCGTACAGGCTAATGCTTCTTACATACACGAATTTAACTACCCGCTGCTGGCACATATAAAACAGCCGGGCAATGAATATCTCCACATGGTAGCAGATGCAACTGCCTGGGAAAAAGAAAAAGAGGTAACAAAAGAATGGAGCGGCATTGTGCTGTATACCGTAAAAGGCTCATTATGGCATAATGAAGAAAATGAACTGCTGCAAAAAACACAGCAGAAAAATAAAGCTGTTGCAGCAGCCTTTATTGCAGCAGGCATTATATTCTTTACAGCGTCTGTATTTGCATATTCATACTGGCCAGTCAACATCTTCGGGCTGCTGTCGCTCGCGGGGCTTGCAGTAAGTATTGCTGCATCAGGCGCAGAGCTGGGTTACCAGGGCACATTAGTAAAGCAGGTATGTGGAACAGTGAGTAACGGTGGCTGTGAAAAAGTGCTGCGTAGTAAGTTTGCCAAAGGCTTTGCCGGCATTACTCCTGCCGATACATCTGTTCTCTATTTTACAACACAGTTTGCGCTTTACCTGGCAGGCTGCCGGTATCATCCTTTACTTGCCGGCATTATAAATATTGGCTTTGGCGGTATTGCAGTGGCGGCCTGGAGCATCTACACCCAGGCGGTAAAGCTGAAAGAATGGTGTGCATTGTGCCTTTGTATCGTGGGTGTGCTCTTACTGCAGTCGGTGATTTCATTCATTAATACCGATACCTCATACACCAGCGGCACTTATATTTCCTGCATATCATTTGGCCTTTGTGCGTTATTGTTCACACTGGCTTTTATTCCCCTTAAGCAACTTATTAAAACAAGCAGCAACCAGCGAAAGGAGCTCACAGCATTAAAGAAATGGAAAACGGATGCATCCCTTTTTCTCACGCAGCTAGACGCAGAACCTCCTGCAGATATTTCTATCTGGGAAAATGATCTGCTCCTGGGCGATGCCCATGCACCTGTGCGCATCACCGTAGCGTGCAACCCTTATTGCAGCCCCTGTGCCCGGTCACATGAAACGCTCGACAGCCTGCTGGAAAAATTTGCCGGTAAAATAAGCGTGCAAGTACGCCTCCTCTGCCATACCCATAATGAAAAAGACACAAGGACTGTTGCTGTCCGGGCGATTTTACAAAAAGCAGCAGAGCTGAATGACAACAGCATGCTGCACGAAATGCTTACAGACTGGTTTCACTGGATGAACCTTGATAAGTGGCAGCAGAAATGGCAACCGGACAACAAAACAGACGTAATGCATGTATTGCAGCAGCACGAAAACTGGATGAACGAAACCGGTATTACACATACCCCTACTTTTTTCATTAACGGTAAAAGAATGCCCGGCAGGTATCAGTTGAATGATCTTGAAAAATTAATACCGCAACTGGCAGGAGCACTTACCGTACAGTAAATTATTCAATGCATAAAGCAGTGCACGGCTTTATGAGTTGCCTTTGAATAAACCTAAACCTGGTACAGTTTGCAACTGCTGTACCAAACATTAAAATCTAAAAAATGAAAAAATTATCAAGAATTGAAATGAAAAATGTGATGGGCGGCATCCTCCCTAATCAGCTCTTTGTAATGTGTAATTGCGGTGGGGCCATCGTAAGAAGGATTGCAGTTTGCATTGATGGTGTGGCTGGTTGCCCGGATAATTGTGACATCGTTGATCCGGCACCTCCTGTAGGGTGTACCAATGGCTAATTATAGTCAACTTTTAAACAGGCTTTTTTTAGGTACCTGTCACAATTATTTTCTTAAAAATAAAACTTAAAAAAATGAAAAAATTATCAAGAGCAGAAATGCAAAATGTAATGGGTGGTTTTATTAATCCCAAAGTAGACAAATGCGAAATTGACCCTCAGTTGTGTGAAGACTCAGGACCAGGCTGTCACTGCGAATACGTCAACGACAAAATCAAATGTGTCTGTCCTGTTATTGCGCCCGCTGCATAACAGGCTTCTTCTGTAACTAGCAAAACATCACGGTCATTGCAGGCCGTGATGTTGCATCACAAGCTCTACTCCCTACACCCACATCTGAAATTTATTGAACTATCGTTTTATTACTACTTCATGTCCTACTACCCCTTTCTCCTCCAGCGTAACCAGATGGATTGCGGCGTTACCTGCCTATAAATGATCTGCAGGCACAATGGTTGTCAATTCAGTATTGAAAAGCCCAGAGAACTTACAAAGCTTTGCAAAACAGCAATACAGAACTACACAGAAAATAATAAAAATACAGCTATCTCATCGATTCCGGCGCTAACATCGGTGTTTTACCTACTCCGAGTCTTGTGTGTCTTTTGCGTGTCAACAATGGTGGTATAAAGCATAAAAAATGACACATCCAGAAATAAAAAAGCCTCACAGTAAATACTGTGAGGCTTTAAGTTCCTGGTGCCCCCAAGTGGACTATTTTCGAACAAATGTTACAAATTTTCAGAAAACCATGCAGGTAAAACTTATAATCAAATAGCTCATGCTGCGGGTTGCTCTATAATCGGTCATCACTGATCTTTTGCCCCCGAATTGCTAACAACAATATGAGGTGTTGAGAATGTAAAATAGTCTGATTAATCAAATGGTTCGTGTAATATTCAAAACGCATGTTTGCCATGATAAATTCCGATTCAGCGCCTGCTGCTGTTGCCCTGCCGATACCGGTCAATGTGCCGGTTATTAATGCAACTTTTTTATGGCATTTAATTTTAAGCTCCTGGGGCTAAAAAGGCCAACTGACCACGATGGTAATTCATATGGCCGATGCGACCGATCAGCACATTGAGTTTGTTCCTGAGCGGGTCCTTTTCAAAATCTTCTTCCGAAACCCTGGTATGCCGGCTCAGCCAATCGGAACTGCTCATCGTGCCGAAATGCGCGGCCAGTTGCCGGTTCAGTTCTGTCCAGTACTCTTTCAGTGTTGCTATTGATGGCAACTCTGTTACCGCCCGGTCCGGTTGAGTAATAAATATATTTTCCAGTTCCGGGTAAAGTTGTTGATCCAATCCCAGCATGGGCAACAGCAGGTCATTCATCGCGATGAGATGCCCAAGAAGGTAAGTCGCCCTGTTGCGGCCCGGCGCTACTTCGTTGTTGTAGAAATCATCGTCGTATTTTTCGAAGATGTCCGCTATCGCTTTATTTTGTCCTTCCCAGGCTTTGATCACCTGGATAATTTCCTGATCTTTCATTGTTATGCTGTTTGACAAGCAGGCCCCGTACGGCCTGCTATTATTGATTTATATTAAGCTATTGTTCAAAAATTGGTTAACGTCCCTGGTAAAGGTTTCTGGGTACTGGAACAGGGAGCCATGATTCGCATCCGGATAGATGATCAGCGTAGCATCCGGCAGTTGCTGCTGCAGGATATAAGAGTTGATGGTGTAAATGATCACATCATTGCTGCCGTTGATCACCAGCGTAGGCTGCTTGATTTTTTTCAGGTCGCTGTAACGGTCTTCAGTGATCACATTATAGTTACCCAATGCTGTGCGCTGTGCGATAGCTACCTGCGGACTTGCAATCGGATCGCGGCCTTCCTGTCGCAGCAGTTTTCGTTTGATAAACGCACGGCCTGCTGCCTGGCTTCTTTCACTCGGGGCAAAATGCACTTTCAGCCACAGATCTTCCGGCTCAGCATATGTACCGCCAAAGATTTCCTGAGATTCCGGTGTCATGCTCTGCATGCCTTCGCCCGCTTTTGGCCCGGTTCCAACAAGTATCAGCTTGTGCACCAGTTCCGGCCGGTCAACAGTAAATTGTTGTGCAACCAGACCACCAATGGAGAAGCCTAAAAGGTCAATCTGTTTTAAACCCAGTGCGTCGATAAAGGCTTCGGCATAATGAGCCATACCGTAAATAGTATCAGGAGTTTCACCGTTTGTTGTCGCTATCCCTGCATTGTTAAACAGGATTACCTCCCGTTCGGCAGCCAGGCCATCAGTTACAAGTGGGTCCCAGTAATCCATCGTACCGGTGAAATGGATATTCATCAGCAAGGGAATGGTTCCCGGCTTGCCGAAACGGCGGTAAGCAAAACGGAGACCTGCAGCTTCAACATATTGAGTAGGTGCAGTACGGTGGGTATATGCGCCAACCGGCGCGGTTGTTTGATTGTTCATGATTCTTATTTTAAAAAAATGATGATTGATGATTTATTTGATGCGCATACCGCCATCCAGCAACAGCTCTCCGCCGATCATATAGCGGGAGTCGTCAGATGCCAGGTAAAGGAAGCCTTCAGCGATTTCTTCTGATACCCCCATACGGCCTGCAATAGTTTTACCGGCGAGGTAGTTCTTAGCCTGTTCAAATTCTTCTGCTGTGGCGCCATCGCGGGTCATAATTGGCGTTTCAACCGGGCCGGGAGAAAGAATATTCACACGGATCGAACGATCTGCCAGTTCAGCGGAGAATGACTTGGCCAGCGAGATTACCGCTGCCTTGGTCGCCGAATAGGCGGAGACGCCGGCAATGCCCATTGTGCCCAGTGAAGAGGAAGTAACTATGACCGATGCGCCGTCATTGAGGTATGATAATGCCTTCTGAATCGAAAAGAATACACCTTTAAAATTGATGTCGCTGGTTTTATCAAACTGCTCTTCAGTATAGTCGGCTAAAGCACCGGGAATATAGATCCCGGCATTAACCACCAGTACATCTATTTTACCGAAAGTTTCGGCGACAGTCTGATAGGCTGCGCCGATATTAACTACATTGGCTACATCACTGCTGATGCCGATGGCATTGTGACCAATCTGTTTTACTGCGTTATCCAATGTTTTCCGGTCTCTGCCGGTGATAGCGACTTTTGCGCCCTGCTGTGCAAATAATGTGGCTGTTGCCAGACCTATACCACTGTTACCGCCGGTAACTACTGCTACTTTGTTTGCTAATTTTTTCATGATTCTTATTTTTTTGATTTAATGTTTATGACTCGTGAATTGATTTTACATTAAGCTACCCGGCTCGCTGCTGCTGTTTCTTCCTGATAGGTCGGAAAATCGTTGTAATGAAGTTCTGTACCGCCCCAGAAGGCATCCCGGATATAGGGGGTGAGCGGCTGATCATATTTCAGGCGTTCGGGCAGATCGGGATTCGATGAAAAGTACCTGCCGAAAGCAACGATGTCTGCATCACCACGGTTAATTATCGCCTCTGCCTGTTCGCGGTCAAAGCCTCCGGCAGCAATGATGGTTCCTTTAAAATTTTTGCGGATCGTACCAGAAGCAACGGGTGCCTGGCCTTCATGCAATGTGCTATCGCCTTTAATGCGTGGTTCGATGACGTGCAGATAAGCGATACCCAGTTTATCCAGCTCTTTTGCGAGGTACCCGAAAGTGGCTTCAGGATTGCTGTCTGAAATACCGCCCCATTCACCACTTGGCGAGATGCGGACGCCCACACGGTCTGCCCCCCATACGGAGATCAGCGCTTTGGTCAATTCCAGCATCAGCCGTGCACGGTTTTCAATCGGGCCACCATAGTTATCGGTACGCTTATTGGTACCATCCTGTAAAAACTGGTCAGGAAGATAGCCGTTTGCACCGTGCAGCTCTACCCCGTCAAGACCGGCAGCCAATGCACGCTCCGCGGCTTTGCGAAAGTCTTCGATGATGCCCGGAATTTCTTCAATCCCCAAAGCCCGGTGCATAGAAGAAGACACCCAGCCGTCTGCCGTAAAGGACACTCCTTCAAAAGGCACTTCAGAAGGCGCCACGGGAGCAACACCGCCGGTCATATCTACATGTGACTGGCGACCTCCGTGAAAAAGCTGGGCAAAGATGCGCCCGCCTTTTGCGTGCACAGCATCTGCCATTTTTTTCCAGGCAGGGATCTGCTCATCGGAGTAAATACCGGGAGCGCCATAATAAGAACGACCGGATACTGATACGGCAGTACCCTCGGCGATCAGCAGACCGCCTTCTGATGAGCGTTGTGCGTAGAACTTCACCATCATATCTGAAGGAGCATCCGCTTTATCAGAGCGGAGCCTGGTCATTGGTGCAAGCGCTACGCGATGGTTTAAGTTATAACGGCCCAATTTTACAGGGGCGAACAACCTGTAGTGGCTGTAAGGAGCAATTGTTGAATGAATCTGATTTTTCATGATCTTGTCTTGTTGATTTGTTGTTATCGTTTGACAAGACAAAATTGAGACGAAGCAAGTGGATAGCTGATAGTGCTATCAATGCTTGAGATATGAATTTCAAAGACGAGGGAAATAAAGTGAGTAGTAACAAAAAAGCCATTCCGGAGAATGGCTGTCTTCTGAGATTATTTATTCCATATTCTGTTCAGGAACCCAGTCGTACATAGTTCTTTCTGAACTCGGCCGGCGTTACTCCTGCATTCTTTTTAAAAAACTGGCTGAAATTAGGTTGGTCTGCAAAACCTACCGCATAACCGATCTCCTGCACGGTCCAGTCTGTTTGCACAAGCAATATCTTGCTTTCTTCAATCAATTTGGTTTTGATATGTGTGCTTACGTTTTTGCCGGTATGCTTTTTCAGCAGAGCGTTTAAATGATTTGGATGTATGAGCAACTTATCTGCAAATTCCTGGGCTGTCTTTGTCTGAATAGGCGAGGTATAATTGATGCCAGCCACTTCATTTTCCAATAGCTGGAAGAACTCGTTTATATGCTTGTATTCATCACTGATCGTATCTGGTACCGGATGGTTGGCTTGCTTGCTACAGGTAACCATGAGTAGTTGCAGGTAGATCTGAAGCATATCTTCTTCTACGGCGCCGCCGTGATTATTGCCGATGGAAAGCATTTTTTCAAAAATCTGGTCCAATTCTACAATATCTGTGTCAGACAGAAGGATGGCGCTTTTCTCGTTATCAGAAAACAGGCCATACTTGTCCAGGATAATTTTCAGGCTCTGGTGATTATCCGCAATTCTCCGTTTAAAAAAGCAAATAAATCCATCAGACTCCCAATCCAGTTTCTTAAACGTCAGTATCTCGTTGGGGTGAATAAAAAATATCGTAGGCTTATCTACATAATAGCTCTTCAGGCCGATTGATAACACAGACACGCCCTTGGTCATATACAATATCTTGTAAAATTCACGCCGGTTAGGCGAGATATAACTGCGACAGGCGTCAGGGGTACGTCTTAAAACCTGGAACGACCACTCTCTCGGGCCATCCCATTCAAATGGCAGCAGATCTTTTAGGTCATGCAGCAGATTAATCTGACGGTCGCTATCTATTTTAAATGCCATGACTGAAGTGTGTTTACAAATATACTAAAGCTGTGGCAACCTTTCGCCCGGCTCGAGGAAGTGCAGCCCGCAATCCAGCGTCTCCAGTTTCAGTCGCAGAGCACTGAGGAAAGTGTCCATCTGTTCTGACAATAGCCTACCATGTACCGGATCTGAGATTGTTGCCAAACATAATTGTGGCGGCATGTTAATGATGCTTCCCCTCGGTTCACGCTGAAGGAAATATGCCAAAACACGCAATACATCTACTGTCATGGCAACGCAGCCGGTAATATCCGGTGTACAATCATGGAACAGGTTATAATTGGAATTATTTATAACAAAATCCAGGGGGCCGTAATGAGCTGCAAAACCAGCCATTTCTTCAGAAAAAGGAAGCCGCTCTGAAGTATCCACCGGGATGACCAACTGATTATTAGCCAGTAAGTAGCTGATAGCAGCAGGACCTAGCCCTTCCGTAGCCCCCAGTATCAGCCATACTTTGGGATTATTCATGTCGCGAAGCTCCGTATTTAATTACAACAAGAATGTAGGTCAATCAAAGGAAGACGTATGAATTTCAAACAAGCCGGTATATCGTTAAAAAATAATAGTGATAAATATTTTCAAAGCCTGCCTCATAGATATAATATCGGCAGATTGGTGGCATTCCGCAATCGAAAACACATCTTGTGAATAAGGGATATACTGCGATAAAAAAAGATTTCAGCCTCATTCCAATTGCCGGAGGTTATACTTACAATCAGACAAAAGCTATGTACGCGGAAACTGAAATCGAACTCTAAAAATCGATACTGCCGCAGACATGATCTTTTTCAAAGAATTATACAAAACAACAAAACCCACTCTGTGAGCGGGTTTTAAGTTCTTGGTGCCCAGGAATGGATTCGAACCATCACATCCTTGCGGACGCTGCGACCTGAACACAGTGCGTCTACCAATTTCGCCACCTGGGCATGTTTTTAAGAACTCAGGGCGGCAAAGATACACGCTGTTTCTGTAACAAACAACGCTTCGCTCTTTTTTACAGGCATAGTTTTAAATACTATAAGACAATACGCCTCCTGCTCTTGGTAATCAGGAGCAGCGTAATAACTTTATAGTCAGATTCGCTGCCATGCACAAATATATTGCCTGCTTATTATCTGCTTTCCTGCTGATCGCAATCTGCACCAGTGCGCAGAAAACATTGCCGGTAACGGCGCACAGCCTTATGAACAGGGCTGCAGAAAAGGACACCACTTATATAATCAACTTCTGGGCTACCTGGTGCGGCCCATGCGTAAAGGAACTTCCGGCATTTGATACGTTGCAGCGGCAATACGCAGGCAAACCGGTAAAGGTGCTGCTGGTAAGTTTCGACTTTAAGGAAGATTACCAGAAAAAAATAAATGCTTTTGTTGCCAGGAAACATCCGCTGCCAGAGATCTTATGGTTCAGCGAAACCAATGCTGATGAATTTATACCCGTGATCGATAACAGGTGGAGCGGCGCTTTGCCGGCCACGCTTGTGGTGCACGGAGCGGACAGGGCTTTCTTTGAAGGAACTATTACCGTAGCAGAAGTTTCAGCCGCTGCCAATAAATTTATCCCATAACATCAATCTCCTTTTCGCTTGAGCTACCTGCAATCATACAAGCGCCTGAACCAGTTCATACAGAACGAAACATTTGAGCCTACACTCAACTGGGGGCTACGCATGGCCATAGCCTCTGTAGTACCAGTACTATGGGGCGTATATACCGGCCATATGGATATTGCAGAGTGGATTACACTTACCGCTGAGGGTATCTGCTGGGTAGAGCTGCGTGGTGGTGCGGGCCTGCGTTTCCGTACACTGGTGGCAGGCACATGCCTGGCTCTTTTCTTTGCGATATTAGGCGCTGTAACAGGTGTCAATATCTGGCTGAGCCTGGTGGGTATGCTGTTCGTTGGTTTTGTGGCCAGCCTGTTTAAAAACCTGGGCGATCGCGGCAGCGGACTTTCCACGGGCGCGTTTGTGATGTTTATCATCTGCAATGCATACCCGCCCAAAACGGTTCATGCACTGGAGCTCCGCAGCCTGTATATCTTCATCGGTGGCTTGTGGAGCATTGTAGTGGGTATGGCGGCTTCCGCCTTTGTGCCGGAACAGGAACCTTACCGCCGTTCTATTGCCCTTATCTGGAAATCGATTTCGTCACTGATAGATGTTGTGGCCAAAGGCTGGGATGGTAAAGGCGTGCGCAGCAATCTGCGGGATGTATACCTGAAAGAAAAAGATGTTCGTGCCGCTATAGACAGTTCGCTCCATTTCCACGAGAGCATGGCGCACCAGGTAAGTACGAAAAAAACAAAGGAATATCGCCTGGCACAGGCCCGGAAAGCTACTTCGCTGGTAGCTGCACAGATCATAGCCATTAGTGAAGAAATGGAAGGAATCAACTTCCAGTCGATAGATAATGCTGTAAAACTGAAAGTATACGCACTCAATAAAGCTTTGCAGCAAACGGTAGACCGCATGGCTGTATATGTGCTTACACTGAAATCTGAAGAAGAAATACTGCTCACCACACGCATGCGCCGGCTGGAAAAACTGATCAGTTTTCTGCGTCAGTATCCACTGGCGGAAGGCAGTACTGAAAAAGCCCAGATAGCACGTATACTCCACCTCACAGAACGTACGATCAAAATGGTGGAAACCACAATCAATCATCTGAAGGAGCTTGGTGAAGAACAACCGATCTATAAATCGTATTCACTCATAAAAACCATCTACGTACTTCATCCCAAATACCTGCTGCGCAACATACGGCTGCTGTTCAACATGAACACATTCACCGCCAAATATGCACTGCGAACCGGTCTTGCAGCTACGTTGGCTTTGTTTATTTCCAAATGGTTCCATATCAATCATGGTTACTGGCTGCCCTTTACCGTGATCATCGTCATACAACCTTATTTCGGAGCTACTATTAAAAAAGCGGTAGACCGCACCATCGGAACTGTACTGGGAGGCATTGTCGGTGGCCTGCTTATCCGTCTGCCTACAGCTACACAGCTCAAAGCTTTTTTCATGTTTGTCTGCGGTGTGTTTATGGTTTATTACCTGCGGAAAAAATATTCTGTTGCGGCGTTCTTTATCACCGTTTCATTGGTACTGCTTTTTGCTGTAGAAGAAGAGCTGAACATACAGCTGCTGTTAAGCCGCCTGTTATGCACTGTCGCAGGAGCTGCACTGGGTATCATTGCCGGTTTTGCATTATTGCCTACCTGGGATAAAAAGTATCTGCCACGTTATCTCGCAGAGTCTATCGCAGCCAACTGTGAATATTTCCGTGCAACTTTTTTTCCCGCCACCGAAGATGCCGGCTGGACAAAGTATAAACGTGTTGCAGAAACTAAGAACAGTAATTCATTCGACTCTTTTAACCGCTACATGCAGGAACCTACGGGCGGCAAGAAATCTTTTACCATCTTCTACCAGCTGATCACCTACAACGTACGCGTTACAAGAGAACTGAACAATATACACCTGGAACGGGAAAGCAACACCAGCGAAACATCTGATGATTTAAAAAACATACAGATGCAAAAAGAACAGGTGATTGAATGCCTGCAATGGTTCAATAAATCGATGTCGCTGCTCCGCAAAATAGATCCGGCGCATACTTATGAGGCTCTTCCCGAAGCGGCGGTAGACGACTATAGCCTTCCATTTCCTTTGACGCTTCCACAGGTCAACTACCTGGATAAATTGATCGTTGATCTGAAATCTATGTACCAGGATCTCGAAGAGCTGTCTGGCGTGCTGGAAAAACTGATGAGCTAGAAATCCGTGGAGTTTTCTTTTTTATCAAGGGCCTCACATCTTATTTTTCACCATCTGAACAATACGCGGTGTGTTTTTAATATTTTCGCAACCGTGAATTACCTGGGTCATGCTTTTCTTTCTTTCGGGGATCCCCGGATCCTTACCGGTAACATGATCGGCGATCATGTGAAAGGAAGACTTGCGCTTGATAACTTTCCGCCGGATATAAAGAAAGGCCTACTCCTGCATCGCAAGATCGATGCCTTTACAGACACGCATCCGGCTATTCAGCGTGCCAAAGTTTGGTTCCGTGCAGATTATGGTCTGTATTCGGGTCCTATTCTTGATAGCCTCTTCGATCATTTCCTGGCTACAGATCCTAAATGTTTTGCTTCAGAAAAAGCACTCCTTGACTTCAGCCTGGAGACATATCATAAGATCGAAACACAGCAGGAATATCTTCCCGCTTCCTTTGCCGCTTATTTTCCCTATATGAAAGAGCATAACTGGCTCTACAACTACCGCACCATGCAAGGCATGCAACGCTCGCTCAATGGGCTGGCACGCCGCGCTGCACACATCCCGCCTATAGAAAACGCCTACAAAACCTTTATCGGCCATTATTACCAGCTGGCACAGTGTTATTACGAATTTATTGACGACGTGATACACTATGTTAAAGTTGAGTTAAACACAAACCCGCTGCCATAGCCAATTTTAAATTTGTGAACACCGTACAAAATTATGCGCCGTATTTTCTCAACATATCTCTGCACAATATCTGTGGCAATGTTTTTCGTTGCCTGCCACTCCGGTGGCGAAAAAGCAAGCGCTCATCCCCCCGGCTTTCATGACAAGCCCGGCCAGATGGGAAGCATTAAGCTGAATTATGCAGATACCACCTCTCCCGAATGGAAAGAAATGATCCAGAAACTGGATTCTTACTATAATGCCCAGACACGTGCCGGCTTTAACGGCAGTGTGCTTGTAGGCTACCAGGGTAAAATTTTATACGAACGGTATTACGGTTTTGCCAACCGCGAGGCTGGTCAGCGTCTGGAATCTACCAGTGGCGTGCAACTGGCCAGTGTATCCAAAACCTTTACCGGCGCGGCGATCATGTACCTGTATCAGAATAAATACCTGAATATCGACGATCCTGTACAACATTATATCAAAGATTTTCCATACCCGGAACTGACATTGCGTATGCTGCTCTGCCATCGCTCGGGACTACCGGATTATACACACTGGGTACCTACTTATGTAAAAGACACCAAAACGCCGATATACAACGAGCAGATGCTAAAGCTCATGGCGCAATACAAGCCGCATCTTGAGTTTAAAGCCAATACCCGCTTTAAATACAGCAATACCAATTATGCTACACTGGCACGCGTCATTGAGATAGTTACCGAAATGAAGTACAAAGACTTCATGAAGAAATATATTTTCGACCCTATCGGTATGACCAGCACTTTTGTTTTTGATCCTGCAACCCCTGTGCCGGCAAATACTACAGTCAGCTATAAATACAACTGGACACGCGAACCGGTGATGTTTGCAGATGGTGTATACGGCGATAAAGGCATTTACAGCACGGTTGAAGATATGTACCGCTGGGATCAGTCGTTTTACAAAAACATACTGCTCAGCAACGAAACACTGGAGCTCGCTTACGGTCCCTGCTCTTTTGAAAAACCAGGCGTTAAAAACTATGGCCTCGGCTGGCGTATGCTCTGCTACCCCGATGGTTATAAGATCATTTATCACAATGGCTGGTGGCACGGTAACAATACGTCATTCTACCGTTTTGTAAAAGATAATTTTACTATAATAGTGCTTGGAAATAAGTACAACACCGGCATTTACCACCAGGCGCCTATTATCTACAGTATTGTAAAAAATAAACAGACCAGTGATTTTGATGACGGAGAATAAGTGGAATGTGATTAATGTGAAAATTAGCTGATTAGCTAATGTGAGCATGTGGTAATGTGAAAAATGCGGTAATGTGAAATAAAAAAGGTTGTCCGTTTTTGGGACAACCTTTTTTATTTTCGATGACGGTGCAATTATATTGTGGCAATCCGCTGCCCTACCCATATTCCTGCAATAACGAATAAAACTGTTACTTTCGCATTCCATGAAACAACGGCACGTAGGATCGTCGCTATTTCAAAACAGCCAAATAATGATTGATATTTTAATTATACTTTATTATGCCTGGCGCAACAGCAGACGCGCACAGGCAAAGGGGCAGAATGGTATTGTATGGGGACTGATCACTTTTGTAGCTTTCTTCTTTTTTGAAATTGCGGGCACAGTACTATCGGTGTTTTTCTTCTACAAAGGCCCTATGACTTTCGATGCGTTGCAGCGCTACATGCAGAATTTACCTGCCATCACTGCTATTTTCATCTTCATCTCCGGCCTTGGCGGTTACCTGCTTATCAGGTATATCCTGGACCGCATGCCAGATAAGCCGCAAACTGACAAACAATAAAAAAGCGCCGGAATCACTTCCGGCGCTTTGTATATATAGACAAGGCCGTATTACCAGCCAAGAATGGATTTGAGCTTGGCCATACCGGTTTTGCTCACAGTCACTTTTGCACCGCAATGCAACAGCGCTATATGACTTTCTTTTTCATACGGCTCTATACGCACCAATTGCGCGACAGGTATCAGGAAAGAACGGTGCACCCTTATAAATTGCTGCGGGTCCAGCGACTGCTCTATGTGCGAAAGCGTGCTTTTCTTCAGGTAGCTGCCCTCTTTGGTTACAATCTTCACATAATCATCACTGGCTTCTATATAATGGATATCCTGTGCGGGAATAATACGTATCAGCCCATTATCTTTTACCACAATGCGGTGCTGGTAGCCTTCATATACTTTTTCCTGCATCAGTTCGTCCATCTGCGGAGCTTTGCGCGTACCTGCCTGCAACAGCCATTTGGCAATCGCTTTATCAAAGCGCTCGCGTGTTATTGGCTTAAGCAGATAGTCAATAGCATGCGCTTCAAACGCTTTCATGGCATACTCATCAAATGCTGTGGTAAAAATCACGGATGGCGGATTATCCAGCAGCTCCAGCATCTCAAAACCATTCACCCTCGGCATCTGCACATCCAGGAAGATAAGGTCGGGATTGTGCTGCTGTATACTTTTAAACCCGTCAAATCCGTCGGGGGATTCTGCTATTACATTAAATTCATTGTGCGCCTGCAGCAGCGATTTTATTAACTGCCTTGCCAGCGGTTCGTCGTCTATAAGAATAACATTATACATGCTGCGGAATTTTTATGATTGTGGTAAAAAGGTCTTCGTCGGTCTGTGTCTCCAGCAGATCTGTGCGGGCATACAGCAGGTACAGGCGGCGACGTATACTGTCCAGTCCAAAACCTGTTCCTGACGGAGGTTTCAGGTTTTCATCAAATGGATTGATGATATAGATCATAAGCATGTCTGCTTCCAGTGCCATATGCACAACGATCTTTACATGACCGGTTTTTCCGTACAGACCAAATTTGATCGCGTTTTCGAGCACCGGCTGCAGTAAAAACGGAGGTATTACTGCATCATCTAAATTATCCTTATGTACCTGTACTTCCAGGCGGTCGCCAAAGCGAACGGCCTCAATGGAAAGGTATGCTTCGATATATTCCAGCTCCTGTGCAATGGCGATTTTATCATTGGCCTCGCGCTTTACAGAGCTGCGTAAAAAATCAGAAAGACGTCCTATCATTTCCTGAGCTTTATCGGGTTGTATCAGCACCAATGCGCTGATAGAGTTAAGACTATTGTATAAAAAATGTGGTTGCAATTGTTGCCGGAGTTTAAAAAGCTCCGCTTCACGCAATAAGGAGGAAGCATCTGCCTGTTGCCTGAAATCCTTTTCCAGCTTGGCCATCCGCTTTTGCAGAGAAGCCATGGAAGCGATCCAGCCAAAACATATTACCGACACAAAAAAACGGATCAGTGTTGTGGTACCTACCCATTGTGTAAAATCCCTGTCTGCCGGAGCAGCCCACCAACGCAATAATTGCACATCGATCAATGTTACAATTCCGGCAAGTGCCACTGCTACCAGGAAAGAGTATAGCTGGGCCCCTACTCTTGTAGGATAAGCATTCACACCTATAAGCAGCCCCCAGGTACCGAGCAGCAGCAAAGCAATACTGATACCCGCGTCTGCAGCGGCAAGCTCCATACCCCAGGTGCCTCCCACATGCTTCAGGGTCACTTTAATGACGCCCGCAGCAAAAATGACCAGGATCATTATGACCCAGCGGATGTTTTTATCGAATACAGCCACGCTGAATGATTAAAATGAAAAAAAGAACAAATGATAAATTAGCCCATCCATACAGGCGCCGCCAAGGGTTCTACTTCTTTGATCTCTGAGAACAGCAGACAGCCGTTGCTCAGGTCTATCTCTTTCAGCTCTTTTACGGCCAGCAGTTTCCAGAAAACGGTGCGCCCATGGCGGTCAACAAAGGTACTTTCCTCTTCCCGCGCCATTTTCCGGGCTTCGCGAAGCGCATTTTCATCATCTTCTGCCAGTACAAGCCGCCATTGCTGCTCATATTGTTCTGTAGCTATCCCCTCGCATTCTATTTTGTAAATGATCTGTGCAGTGTATGTTTTCATAACATTGTTTTTCATCAGGCTGCAAACAGATGGGGCATAAATATCTATGCCCCATTGATGCGGTTATTAATAAGATTTGATCTCTACGCTGCCGAAGGAAACAGACCCGCGCAGTATCAGGGTTTTCTTTTCTTCGCCGGCATTTGAAGTGCGCACCATACGCTGGTCTTCCACGCTGCCGAAAGAGGGCTGTATCTCCACTATTACTTCCCAGTGCGCCGGCACAAGCATCTCCACACCGCCAAAAGCAACTCGTACATCTATCTCCATCGGCTGAACGCTGCTGTCTGCCTGCATAAGGTTTATTTCAACGCCACCGAAAGTAGTACTGATCACACCGCCCCTGAATTCTTTGGAGGTAACGATCTCTTTGCGGCCGCCGAAAGTCACATCTACATTAAGTGTATTTTCAGTATTGGTGACAAATGTAGAACCGGCACCACGGGGCAGGCATCTTGCGCGCCTTGGTTTAAAAGCTATGATCAGTCCGCCTACGATAATGAACAACGGCCACACCAGCTCATCAGACGGACGGCCCATGATGGTGAATTCAGGTGTAAGGTTCACAGCACCTATGAGTATCAGTATCCACCATGCATTATTATAAAACCTGCTTTTCAGCCCTATAAGGATACCAATGATGATAAGAATCACCGGCCACGTGAAATGAAGACTGAAAGCAAATAATCCTAACTGCCTCAACAGTAATATAATACCTACCGCGGCTACGCCCACTCCGAAAATGATCTTGTCGCTCCTGCGCTGCTGTGGGTTACGATAATAATTGCGTGACATATTTGTTTGTATTGATTGTTATTGATTGATGATGTAAAAGTAAAATACATGCTGAGATGAGTGAAGCTGCATTAGGTAAAATTGAGCCCGCCATCGGTAAATGGCGTAAAACTGTCGGTAAAAAAGTAACAGGAAGGGCTTCCCGCGATCATCTCTCGTTCACCGCCCCCGAAAACTGCACATTTTTCGCTACTTTACATCATTTATTACAGTAGGTTTTTTAACGATATTTTAAACACAAACCAATAGGCGCGAGGGTTTTAAGGTTTTATTTTTGTGCCGGGAGTTTTTTTTAAAAGATGCAACAATTGATTCTTAAAATGCGTTTATTTCTGCTGTGCCTCCCGCTCCTGCTGGGATATACCGCGGCACAGGCGCAGGAAATAGTATTTACAGCTACTGCCAGCGCTCAGAAAATGGGCGTCCAGGACCAGATACAGGTTACTTACACAATTCAGAACATGCAGAAGCCGGCCAAATTTGTTCCGCCGGTATTTAAAGATTTTGCAGTAGCAGGCGGGCCGCAGCAGATGCAGAGCAGTAATGCAACCATTGTCAATAACCAGATGGTGCAGACGGTGAGTTTTTCCATCATTTACGTGGTGCAGCCCAGGCATACAGGTATGCTTACCATACCTGCAGCAACTATCAACGACAATGACGGGCATGTTTACCAATCGAACACGGTGAACATACGGGTTGTGGATGGCAGCCTCGCATCACAGCAACAGCAGCGCCAGCGGGATCCGTTTGACGACCCGATGTTCCAGGACCCGTTTGCACAGCTCCGCCAGATGCAGCAGCAAATGCTGGGAGCACGCGGTGGCGCACAGCGTCCGCAGCAGCAGCCACAACAACAGCCACAGGCTACAAGTGCAGCAGACATTGGCAAAGACCTGTTCATTAAAGTGCAGGTAGATAAGGATAAAGTGCACATAGGAGAACAGGTAACAGCCAGTTACAAACTGTATGCACGCATCCCTATGCAGATGCAGATTTCTAAACTGCCGTCGCTGAATGGTTTCTGGACACAGGACTTCCAGCTGCCTAAAGAAGCAAAACCTGTCGAGGAAATAGTGAATGGCAAAAAATACCAGGTATTCACGCTGAAAAAATCGGCGCTGTTCCCGCAGCAGGCCGGCAGCCTTACACTTGATCCGGCCGAAGCACAAGGCACTGCCCGCATTATACAGAAAGTGCGCCAGCGCAATCCTTTTGCAGACATGTTTGACGATCCGATGTTCCGGCAGGCATTTGGCGGCAGCCTGATGATGAACGACCCGATGTTTAACAACGGTTTCTTTGATCAGCTGGGCTACCAGGACATACCGGTACATCTGAAAAGCACGCCGGTAAAAATTACAGTTACCCCATTGCCGGAAAAAGACAAACCGGAAGGCTATGGTAATGCCGTTGGTAATTTTGCGATCAGCAGTAAAATAGATAAGACCGATGTAACCACCGATGACGCTGTAACGTTTACTGTCAACATTACCGGCAGCGGCAACCTTAAGTTGATTGAAGCACCTGTATTGAAATTACCCAACGGTCTTGACAGCTATGATCCGCAGATTATTGATACGATTACCGGCCGCACAACGACCATCTCCGGCTCCAAGATCATTACTTATCCCATAGCGCCACACACACCGGGTGATTATGAAATACCCGCTATACCATTCAGCTATTTTAATCCGCAATCAGGCACCTATGTAACGCTGCATACACAACCAGTGCATATTCATGTAAAGCCTGGCAAGCATTACAACCCTGCGGTAGCACAGAACAAAGCTATTACCGATCTTCATCCCATTGCAACACAGCCACTGAAAAACCTGTCGTTTAACAGCAGGCCAATCTTATTTACAGTTGGCTACTGGTCCATGTATGCATTACCGTTCTTTGGTTTTATAGGATTACTGGTATGGAAACGCAGAGACGAAGAACTTTCCAGGGATGTTGTAAAACTGAAAAACAGAAAAGCCAACAAAATAGCGTTGAAACGCCTCGCTACTGCACAAAAACTGCTGCAGGCGCAGAAACACCAGGCATTCTACGAAGAGGTATCTAAGGCTATATGGCTGTACCTGAGCGACAAGCTGAACATACCGCTGTCTGCACTTTCAAAAGAAACAGCTACAGAAGCGCTTACACGCAAAGACATACCGGCTTCGCTGCAGCAGGAGCTCAGCTTCATTATCGACGATTGCGAAACTGCACTATATGCACCCGGCGGTTCGCAAAAGATGAACGAAACATACCAGAAGGCAATAGATGTGATCAGTAAACTGGAGGAAAATTTTAAGTAATGAAAAAGACAATTGCGATCATCATATTTCTTTTGACCAATCTCGGAGCTTTTGCAGCAGCAGATAACAATATGCTGTGGCAAAAGGCCAACAACCTGTACCAGCAAAAGCAATTCGACAGCGCTGCTCAGTATTATGAGCAGATTGCCGCACAGCATCCGCAGGAAGCAAAAGTATACTACAACCTGGGCAGTGCTTATTACCGCGCCAACAAAATAGGCCTTGCTGTGCTCAACTTCGAAAGGGCACTACGCATAGATCCCAATTACAAAGACGCCGCCGACAACCTGCTGCTTACGCAAAACCGTATTCCCGGCCGCATCCGTGGCGGGCAGGATATATTTTTTGTGCGCTGGTGGCAGCACACAACCAATCCCAGCAATGCGAATGCATGGGCCATTGTCTCCGTGCTGATCTTCCTGCTGCTTATCGGCGCTTTATTATTACGCCGCTTCCGGAAACCGGGATGGCTGATGCCACAGGTACTCATAGCAACAGGAGCAATATGGGCATTGATACTGATCATAGCCATACAATCTGCCACTAATGCAGTAACACATGACAGTGCAGTGGTCATGCAGAATGATACACCACTGATGAATGCTTACGGGCAAACCAAAGTGCAAAGCCTGATACCGGAAGGCACTACAGTAAAGATCACAGCAACAAAAGCAGGCTGGGCAGAAGTACAGCTCCCCGACAGCCGTACCGGATGGATACAGGAAGCACAGCTTACGAAAATCTAGCCCGCTGACAAATTGATTAGTTGACATGTTGAAAAGTCTCACAAAAAGCATCTGACGTTTGACATTTCACCATTCACCATTGCCTATTCACTTCTCACTATTAAAATTCTGCAACATGGCCTGGGTAAAAATGCCTGCACTGGTTAAGTTTTTCTTCTCAAAAGAGCTGGTGTGGCGCATGCCCGCAGATGGAAGGCCTGCTGTATATCTCACATTCGACGATGGCCCCCACCCGGTAGCCACTCCTTATGTGCTGGACCAGCTGGCAAAATATAATGCCAAAGCCACCTTCTTCTGCATCGGAAAAAACGTTGCCGAATACCCGGAGATCTACGAGCGTATCCTTGCAGAAGGTCATGCAGTGGGCAATCATACTCACAACCACAAAAATGGCTGGAAAACCGATACGGACGAATATATCCAGAACATTGTACAGGCGACGAAATACATCAAAAGCTTCCTGTTTCGCCCACCCTACGGCCGTATAAAACGTACACAGGTCAACTTCCTGACAGAAAGCAAAACGCCCTGGAAGATCATCATGTGGGATGTGCTGAGCATGGATTACGACCGCGAGGTAACTCCGGAACAATGCCTGAAAAATGTGGTTACACATACACAGCCCGGCAGTATCATCGTTTTCCACGACAGCGAAAAAGCCTGGGACCGTATGAGCTATACGCTGCCGCGTGTCCTGCAGTTCTGCAAAGAAAAAGGATGGGAATGTTTACCAATTAGCTGATGTACTGATGTGCAAACCAGTTAATGCATTTACTTTATAATATTACCAACCACCCCTCATTACAGGCAACACCCGGCATTAGCTAGTCAGCTAATCTGCATATCAGCTAATTCCTACCTTTGCTGTTCAAATGAAATTCACAGATACACATACACACCTCTACGACGAGCAGCTTACCGCCGATCCGCAGCAGGTACAGCGCGCTATAGACGCCGGTGTAACAAAACTCTACATGCCCAATTGCGACAGCTCTACCATACCCGATATGCTGGCAATGGAAGCGGCGTGGCCAAGCAATTGTTTTTCCATGATGGGCTTGCATCCCTGTTATGTAAAGGAAAATTATAAGGAAGAACTCGCGATTGTGGAAGAATGGCTCGCTAAACGAAAGTTTGCCGCCGTGGGCGAAATCGGACTGGACTATTACTGGGACAAGACCTTCGTACCGCAACAGAAAGAAGCCTTGGAGCTGCAGATCGACTGGGCACTGCAATATGACCTGCCCATCGTAATACACAGCCGTGAATCAACACCCGATTGCATAGACATAGTGCGCAAAAAGCAGAATGGCAAGCTACGTGGTATATTCCACTGCTTTGGCGGCAGCCTGGAAGAAGCGCAGCAGATCACAGGAATGGGCCTGCATCTGGGTATTGGCGGCGTAGTTACCTTCAAGAAAAGTACATTGCCGGAAGTACTGGCTGAAATTCCATTGGAAAGCATAGTGCTGGAAACCGATGCTCCATACCTGGCGCCGGTTCCGTACCGTGGCAAGCGCAATGAAAGCAGCTATATACCACTAATTGCAGAGAAGCTGGCCACGATAAAACAGGTTGGTTTAGATGAAATTGCAGCCATTACTACAAAAAATGCAGAAAAAATTTTCGCTTTGTAAATAAGAATCCTATTTTTGCAGCCCCTCAACTAAAGGAGACGTGTCCGAGTGGTTGAAGGAGCACGCCTGGAAAGTGTGTATACGGGAAACTGTATCGCGAGTTCGAATCTCGCCGTCTCCGCTGAAAAAAATAATTGCCCCTGAACAGGGGCAATTTTTATTTAAAGTTTTTCCTGCAGAGTATTTAAGCAAAAGACCAGCATATCGCCGGTACAGTACCGGCAGTCGGTGAACTAAATTGTTTTATTTAACCGCAAAGAGCTCAGAGGTTTTCGCAAAGGGGCGCAAAGACTTACATACTGTTCTCTGCGTCATCTCCGCGATCTCTGCAGTTTTCTACTTTTCACATCTCACACTCCACGGGCATTCACCATTACCCATTCACTATGCACCTCTCCAAAGTATTTTTATCTTTATGTTCATTCCGTTTTAAAGCATACAGACGTAACAGAAATGAATAACAACACCCATGCTCTCAAAGAATACCTCTCTGGTAAAATGATACTTACCGGCGAAGACTGGGCGCTGATAGAAGCTGTATGTACCATCAAAAAACTGCGCAAGCATCAATACCTGCTGCAGGAAGGCGATGTATGGAAATACCATGCGTTCATTGCCGAAGGCTGCCTGCGGCGGTATAAGATAGACGACAACGGAGTGGAACATACTCTGCAGTTTAGCCCGGAGAACTGGTGGGCCGGCGACCGCGAAAGCCTGATGAACGGCACACCGTCTAAGTACAACATTGATGCTATAGAGGCTTCTACCGTTATACTCATAAAGAATGCAGACTTTGATATGCTGTGCAAACAGATACCAGCCTTCAACGACTTCATCAACCTCGTGCTGCAGCGCAGCCTCAATGCATCGCAGGAGCGCATACTCACTGCCATCAGCATGAATGCCGAAGAAAAATACCTGCATTTCATCAATACCTATCCGCAGCTCAATAACCGCCTGCCCCGCCATATGCTGGCCTCCTTCCTGGGTATAACGCCAGAGTCGCTGAGCCGGGTAAAGAGCAAACTCACCAAACGGTAGCACCCCGTTTTCTTGACATTTGTTACACTTTTTTGTACCCGATATCATTGGGTACCGGCCCTCCGTAATAGCAATTTTGTCTTACATTTTCAAACAACAAAATCACAATAAAATGAATAAGACAATCTTTATTACCGGCACCAGTACAGGATTTGGCAAACTGATGGTTATTACCCTCGCCAAAGCAGGACATACCGTAATAGCAGGTATGCGCGGCACTACCGGCAAAAACAAAGCCGTAGCAGCAGAGCTGGCTGCCCTGCCTCATGTAGAAGTAGTAGAAATAGACATTACAGATGATGCCTCTGTACAGAAAACCTTCAGCGATACACTGGCAAAACACGGGCATATAGATGTGCTGGTCAACAATGCAGGCGTTGCCGGTTTCGGACTGCTGGAGGCTACCTCGCTGCAGCAGGTGCGCAATATGTTTGAGGTAAACTTCTTTGGTGTGCTGCGCACTTACCAGGCCGTACTGCCTGCCATGCGTAAAGCAAACAGCGGGCTGATCATTAACCTCAGCACCGGTGCCAGTGGCCATACATTGCCTTTTATGATTCCCTACTTCGCCTCTAAGTTTGGCGTAGAAAGCATTACAGAAGGCATGCAGGAAGAACTGGCGCAGTTTGGCATTGAGAATGTAAGCATACAATCGGGCGTGTACCCTACTGAGATGAACAATGGCAGCAAAGCAGGTATTAATGCCGACAAGCCGGAAATAGCAAAAGAGTACGATCCTGTAGCTACCGATAAATTTAATGCACTGGGTGCAGGCCTGTTTGGCAAGATGGCCCAGTTTGACATGAATCCGCAGACGATAGCAGATGGTGTGCTGGCACTTATCAACATGCAGCCCGGCAGCCGTCCGCTGCGCTACCCACTCGATGCTGTGGCAGAAGGTACCGATGCAGAATTCATCAATGCACGCGCCACCATCAAGGCCAAATGGCTGGCCAAGTACAGCAACTAATTGCCTACTTTCACCCTGCCGGACTAAGCCGGAACAGTAATCACAAAAAATAATACAACCATGACTGCAACTGAAATACAGCAACTGGCCGAAAAGCATCTCGCCATATGGAGTGAAAGAGACGTGGCCAAAAGAAAAGAATGGATCAGCGAAGTATACGCTGCGGATGTAGAGATCACAGATCCGTCCTTTCTCGTCAATGGTCCGGACGGTTTAAACGATTTAATAAACGACCTGCAGCAGAAATTTCCCGGTTACATCTTCTCCGTACAAAAGCCGGTGCAAAGCCATCATAATGTAGCAAGGCTCTTCTGGCAGTACGGCCCGGCAGACAACCCTGCTGCTACCACCGGCCAGGACATACTGGTAGTGGAAAACGGGAAAATAAAAACCCTGTACGTGTTCCTCGACGACGCTGGTAATTAAGTTATTTTTTTACCGCAGAGATCGCAGAGACGACGCAGAGAAGCGCAAAGAACAGTATGTAAGCCTTTGCGCCTCTTTGCGAAAACCTCCGCGATCTTTGCGGTTTTTATATTTTACACATCTCACATCTCACATCATTCACCATTCTCCTCTCCCTGAGCGGCTTTCAGCTGTCCCTTTCTTTTTGTCCATATCTCCAGCCAGTAGCGGCGGTAAGACGTGCGCCATTTTACATATTCATCCACCTGCTTTGGGTTGCCCGCCGCGGGGAAGAGATAATTGATTGCCGCCAGCTCGTCCAGCATGCGCTGTACGATGGCACGGCTGAAATGCGGACTGCCATAATCGCAACGCACGAAATACGAGATAGCCGAGTCTTTTGACGGCGGAGCAGCGAGATAATGATCGGAGCTTACGGTAGACATAAAAACACTGAGCACATGCTCCGGCGTTACGTCGAGCAGCTCGCAGAGCATGGTGAAATGAGCGGGCACAAGCAGCCGCATGTCTTTGTAATCGGTGCTTTCGATAAGTTTGGGTCGTTTCATAGAGGTTGTTTTTTTCTTTACGTGATTAGACCACAAAACAATAAACATTACAGCGGGTGCGCTACAATGGGCGCTTGTATTGCACAAGCATATTTTGTGTATTGCACGGAAGCCCGTTGTTACCGTCATCCTGCCGTAGCCTTAGTGGAGAGCAGGATCTTTTGAAGCATCCACTTACTATATATATTCTTACTTTTTTGAGCTGCAAAAAAGTAAGCAAAAAAGCAGCCCTGTAAAATCCCGGCTAAAAACGCCCTTCCTGCGCACGCACCGGCAAAGCGTACTATTCGGCTGTAAAGATGCTACTATCGCAGGCTTGCATCAGCGCCATACCGCTACGGATCATTGCCGCTTTCTGTGCCACCGCACACCGGCCGTTTTCTTAACGCCGGTCTTTTAAGGGGATCATCCGTTTCCGCAAAATAATTTACACGTGCAGCGTGAAGAATCTATAATCCCATCACCCTGCGCCCGATCCTGCCTATCGCAGTGCAGACCAGCCAAGGGATGCAGGATCGTTCAATTTTTCCCCATACCTATGTACTACTGTACCACAAATAAAAGAGCACAGCCTCACAGCTGCGCTCTTTGTCGTTATTAACCATATATAAATCACTCTTGCCTGCTGGGCGGGGTTTTCAAAAAAGAAGACCCCGGCAAACAAGAGGTATTGTGCTGTCCGTTACCCGTCAGGTAGGCCTGTCTTTTGTGTTGCGGATAAGACCGATACCTGAAAAAAAGAATATGGCGCCCAGTACACCGTAAATGATGATGCTCTTGACGTTGTGCGTATTATTACCGCCATTTGCGAAACTAACTGCCGCCATTATCAGTCCTGCTATGCCGAGCAGGGAAAGTACTACCCCTAATAATCGCTTTTCCATATAAGACTTTTTAAAAAGAGATATAAATAACGTGCCTGCGCCCATTTCTTTCCGTTCTTTTGCCTTGACGCAAAAGAACCAAAAAGTCAAGGCTGTTTGAAAATGGCTAAAAACAGCCTCCCTGCCCGCGCACCGGCAAGAGCTTACTATCAGGCTGGAAAACCGCCACCATCGAAGACTTGCATCAGCGCTGTACCGCTACAGATCATTGCCGCTTTCTCTCCCACCGCACATGGCTGTTTTTTTAACGCCATTTTCAAAAGGCCGGTTCTATCCGTCATCCTGCACCCGACCCTGCCTATGGCAGTGCAGGCCAGCGGGAGGGAAGCAGGATCTGTTGAATATTTCCGTGATTTTGATTTGTCTCCAATTGAAAAGATCCTGCACTCCGTTACACTCCAGCGGGATGACGGTACATATGAGCATCGAAGCCCCACCGCCCGGCAGCACAGTAGTAATGCAGCCACACCGGAGCGGCAACCGGGAAGCCTGCCCGACTACGTCATTCAGGCGGGCAAGCCGTAATTGCTTACCGGCAACTTTCTTTGGTACTTTCTTTTTTGTAAAAGAAAGTACGCACCACACAGGGCCTTTTACAACAGAAAAATTCCCTATACTTGCAGCATGAGAACCACCGATATGCACGACGTACACGAAGGCCGCAATGTGAAGCGTATCCGCGAGATACTGGGAATAAAGCAGGACGCACTGGCTATAGACCTGGGCATTACGCAGCAGGCTGTATCACTGCTGGAGCAGAAGGAAACCATTGATGCGCCAGTGCTGGAGAAGATTGCTACATCGCTCGGTGTAAGTATTGAAGCTATCAGGAGCTATAATGAAAATGCAGTCTTCAACATTGTTTCCAATACATTTCATGATAGTTCGGCGAATCATCTACATTATCAATGTCAGTTTAATCCGCTTGACAAAATCGTAGAACTCTACAACGAAAAGGAAAAACTCTACGATCAGCTTTTAAAAAGTGAAAAAGAGAAGGTAGATATGCTGCAGTCTATGCTGAAGGATATGAAAGGTCTGATGAATAAGTAAGATACTTGATACTATTACAATTAAAGCGCAGCCTCACAGCTGCGCTTTTGATCTAAATTGAAGGAGTTTCAAAATCTTTTTTTGTAATCGCAATATTTTGAGGTTTAAGCTCATTGGGAAGAACTTTCTTAAAATAATCCAATACCTTATTAATACCGTCAATATCCTCTTCTAAAAGTAACCTAACCAGATTACTAAAGTAAGATTTGAAGTTATTCATGAGATAGTAATTGTTTATTATCAACCAGCGTGAAAGCCAGTGTTTTTCATTAATAAATTCATTAGAGACAATTGGAAAATCCTTATTAAACCTCACGAAATACATCAAATAAATACTATCATCATTCAACTTGATGGAAGTTTGAGATTTTACCCCTTCTATAATAAAATGTCCCTCTTCAAGAAGATATTCTATTTCAAAATTAATCTCAATTAACCCCCTGACTAAGGCATGTAAAAAACGAATTCCTCTGGGCGGAAAGGAAAAAGATATTTTTTCCCGTTTTATTTTTTCCTTGATATCATTTATTGATAAATAACCATTGGGTGTATTTATTACTCTTTCACTATCCCACATGTTGTTTATAACCAATTCATCATGAAATACCTCATGCAAACCAAACATGTCATTTTCTTCAAAATAATGATAAAAATGCCCGCGAGTAGTGTCGCGGTTATTAAGTTGCCTAGTCGCATAGTATAAGCTTGAGTAAATATTAAAACCTAAACTTTTGATTGTATTTCTCGCAATAGAGATATTGGGGATTAACTTGTCTTGTAAATAAATCAATCCAAAGCATGCTAAACTTCTAGGATTATAATCATAATAGGAATTATAACCAAATATTCTGCCTAAAAAACTCAACTTAGCATAGTCTCTGCTTGAGAAATTAGGCACTTGAATACCATTATGAATAATATATAAGCGATCAGAATAGTTCTCTCCTTTTAAAAATAAATTATCAAATAAATCCGTATCAATCGCATCTTTGAAAGCATCTTTTAAATCTATCCTAACTCCTAAGTCATCTTCCTCTCGAGTATCGGGGTCAATAATTTTGCGTTCAAAATCTATATATTTAGCATTTTTCCTGATACCTATTGAATAATGCCACGAATTATAGGATGATTTCAAAAAATCATCACATTTCAATTGAATAAATAATAATTGTCCTTTTAAGTTGGGGGTTGCCGAATTTGCTGTAATATCGATAGACAATATTTCAATTCCTATTTCCGATTTTATATTTACTCCGATTACCTCTTCGATTTCTTCTTTATCTAAATCAGAAAAAGGATAGAATTTGCTAGTAGCAAAAGGATGGTATAACACGTTATTAAAGTCAATGCCAATTTTGTTACCTTCATATAAAATATCAATTGGAGAACAAAAAGCGTAGTACTTGATAATTTGTAAAAGACCTTCTTCAAAATATAGATGATCTTTTGCTTTATCAATCCTTACTGCTATGCTTGTACCATAATCATTTCTAAATCCCTCATTTGAATAAACATTACTTGGCATATAATTAGGTACATGATTATCTTTTGCAGTTTGCAATATGTAATACCCTTGTAACCCTTGAATGGAAAGGCGGTTTTTTTCTTCTAAGCTTCCCGTTGCAGTTACTGCAATAGATTTTGTATTTAATTCTATTGCATCACCCAAAATGAAACATGATAGAAGACCGATGCCAAACCGACTAATAGGAGTAAAGTCTTGCTTTATTATATCTCTGTAATGTTTTTTCTGAATCTTAAAATAGCTAGATTGATAAAAAGATGTGCCTTTTTTGAGCAAATGATTTGTAATTACATACTCGTTTATTCCCATCCCAAAATCATCTACACGCACCCATCTGTATCCCATTTCATCGACCCATGTATTAATTAAAATTGGGCTTGCCTTAAAAGAACTATTACTATTGCTTATTTCATGAAATTCCCTCATTCTACTGGTATCGATAGCATTTTGCAATAATTCCCTAATAAACACAAAGCTTTCATCATATAAGTTCTCTCCTGTCAACAATTTAATTATCTGATTTTCATCTAATGATAGTCTATAGTTACCTTTTTTATAACCTTGAGAAATTATATCACTTCTATTAATGTTATTTGGCAACTTGAATTCTCTCCATTTTGCAGAACATTTATCAACAACGCGAGTGCAGTTCTCTAGCTCATCCTCTATAATATCCAGAAACTCGTTTATATTATTTTCAATCTGTGGATGGAGCGGTCCTGCCTGAAATCTAAGACTAGTTCTTTCTTCATTATGCTGAATTGTAAATCCGTCAGAACATAAATGTTTATTCCATTCATCCTTGCTGATTTGCTCGCTTTTATTTTTGGGATTATCCAAGTCCAAAAATTCGTATACGCTTTTAGACGTTCTAGAATTATCAAAATCAAGTATATCTCCAAGTCTTAATAAAACAGCACAGAATCTTACATCTGCTTTTCCTAAAAATTCAGTTGAATAATTCTGGTCATTAATTAAAGAAATAGCGTTGTCATTATGACTTTCACAAAGCTTTCCAAGCACTCCTTTTAAAGAAATTTGCCCCCATTTATTCTTTTCAACTTCATCCAAAAATAACCATACACGTTTTGCATGTGTCCACCTACAATACCAACCAGCCAAGTCCTTTGAAAGCTTTTTCTCATTTTCTTCATATTTAATCTTGGCATCTAAATTTTCAGACAAGAACTGCTGAAAATTATCCTCTTTCTCAATTTCTAATAATTGTTTTTCATTAAAGACCATTCCAATATCATGGTATGCCGCAGATAAAATTATCAGCGCACATTCCAAGGCTGTTAATTTCCGTACTTCATCTCCTAATAATTGCCCAGCTAATTTTATAACATTGTATACATGCCGATCATTATGCAATGTATAATGGGGAAAAGCAACATAAAATCTAGCTAAGAGAGAAATTGCATCTTGAAATAATCCATCTAAATCGTAAACGATCTCCTCCTTTACCTTAGCATGTTCAAATTGTTGCCAAATGGGTAATTTTTTAAATTCTGTTAACATGGTGTCTATTGATAATTAATGCCACTGATACACCTAAACTAAGTATTATTGATAAATATCAGAAATCTTTGCGGCCGTTGATGTTATAACCGACAGCTTTTGCAAATCACCGGTGAAAACACCGGCAATGGCGGAAAAGAAGTCTGGCGAACGCATGTAGGAAGCCCATCAATACACAGCCACACCGCCGCATCTCAGGAGATTCCACGCTGCACTGCGTTGCGCTCTGAATGACGCCTTGATGGGGCCTCGGTAATACGAAACCACCTACATTACGTGAGATACCTCCGGAGCCTGTCCTCCGCCGCTGTTGGTGTTATCACCAACAGCACACAACAATCATTGCTGGTGAAAACACCAGCAATGGCGGGTACAATGATCTGCGATAGCCCGGTGTAACGTGAGATTCCTCCTACCTCTGGATGACCTGCGCTAGCAAGCAGAGAGAAATCTGGTGAGCACACGCACAAAGCCCATCAATACACAACCACACCGCCGCACCTCAGGAGATTCCACGCTGCACTGCGTTGCGCTCTGAATGACGCCTTGATGAGCTTTGCTCTTATAGCGTGAGATGTCTCCTACCGTCGACATGACGAGCTGTGGTGAGTCGTATGTTCTTCCGCTCGTCATCCCGACGCAGGAGGAATCTCACCCAACACGGGAAAAGCCTAATGATACCGCAACCGATGAATGGTGCCAATCCCGCATACACGCGGGACAGGCTGCCACTGCAGCTCCATAGACATTCCCCCTGCCAGTAAAATAACATCCATTGCATAAAAACAACAAGCCCCGTTGTTATGAATTTGTCCCCGCCCTGATAGCTAACTTTCCTCCCTGATGATATTGATAAGATATTCTGCCAAAGAGACAGATGCAGCAGTCTGTATCGGTGTAATTTTCTCCATTATTTTACTACAGCAGCACCTTTTAAAAGCATAAAAATATTTTCCCTTCCTGCCCGGAAAATGGCTTGTAAAACCCAGTTGTTCCGGCCATTCCGAATACAGGTACAAAGCAATGAATATCAGCACACTGCACTTCCGGACAATATCACTCCAGAAAGTCGCCAAACTCGTGAGCACAAGTTGGGCAACTCGTCTTCACAAGTTGCCCAACTCATGAAGACAAGTTTGCGAACTTCTAAGCACAACTTTAAAACATCGTTTTTACCGGTAAAAAATCGGGGCAGGTTATGCAGCAAATAGCCCGTTACAGTCAGCTTATTTTACAGTTGCAATAAGAGCGAAATGGCCTATTATTTTCCTGCCATTCAGTCATACAGCGAATTGTGTTTTAGAGCTGGTATGAATTATTTTTCCTAAACTGCTTAAAATTTCTGCCAATGACTTTTAAAGGATACGATCCTTCTACACTGCCGGAAGCGGATACAGTAAACATTATAGCAATGGGCAACGCGGATTATATGGACGAAGTAAAAGATATCCCGGGTTACGATGTAACCGGAGAAGATGCTGCGAAGATCTGTGATCTATGGCGTAGGCTCCCGCCAAAAGAGAGAATGCGCTGTTTTGATGGGCGCCACGGGCTGCGCTTTATCCGCAACGGAGAAATAATACTGGAAGCTTCAATTTGCTATATGTGTAATGCTATTGCTGTATTGGGTGGGCCTGGTGGAAGATTTGACGGGCAAAGTCCTGTCGCCAAAGAACTTGCCAGCTTGCTTGAACATCTCTCTGCAAGATGGAAGTACTGACGTGGTAAGTAATTGGACAGATATATTTGCAATCTCATTCATCAAACAACATGCTGGCGATACACTGGGCACCTGTAAGCAAAACAAAATCTATCCTCCGGAATGGCATTACAAAATCGGGCGAAGGCCTGTACTGCTTTCCGCTCACCGGCATCAAACAGCTGGACCGGTGGTGGGTATGGTACTTCAACAGGTACCATGCACACAGACGCAAGAAATACAATGGCTTTATCTTCCGTATAGAGCAGACCGATTTACCGGCATACTTCGGCCATTGGGTAAATAACAGGAGAGAACCCCAGACAGACAGCCTCGAAGAATTGGAAAAACAATTCCGCGAAACGGTACTGTGGCGCCTGGGTGAGGAAATGACCTTCCGCCTGGGTATACGTAGTCATTACAACCTGGACCGGGCAAAAACAGATGCCCTGTTCTACCAGCTGGCAGATGAAGAAATGAAACGGAGGCCGGAGGCACTGAGCGAGTTTATGAACAACCTGCAGTATATGAGATTTACGTTTGAGGATTATGAGATCATGCTGTCGCACTCTATACCGGCCAAACGGATCATTAAAATAATACCTGCGGACAACACAGCCGGCAAGGTGCTGCGTATTAAAAAACGGGAGCAGCACTTGCCGCGGAAAATAAAAAACATCAGACCTTTTGATATAGGAGATTAATCGGGCGGCGGTACTCTGCCATTACAGCATCGCCAAACCATTCTGTGATAAAATACTATGTCCGGAAACATGTTACCGGCTCCTGTAATCATTAAATCATCTGCGGATAAATAGCCCGGGAACAAGCAACCGCGAAAACAGCCTTTATTTAAGGTGGTTCAATTAAAATTTGATAATGAATTTGTTACAACTCTAATGGTAAAAATTTTATATTATTTTTTGTTTTATAAATAAGGAATTTGTAAATTTTATTCACAAAACCTTGTTTCTATGAAAAAGAAAATTGTTACAGTCCTCCTGTTACTAGGCGGGTCCATTTTGTTCATTCAAAGCGCTCCGCCACCGTCTCCCGACGACCAGCTGATTGCCACTTATGAGCAACAGCCACCGATACCGAAACATTACTGGGTACAGAAGCTCCAACAGCCGCTTGCAGACGGATCTAACATGACTATGCGCATCGAATACGAAGAAGGAGTGGACATTCCCACAAAGCTGAATATCTATTACGGAGATGGCCTTGACATAACTTTTCATGATGACGGGCAGACGCCGGATATAAAAGCCGGCGACCGGATTTATTCCGCTTACATCCAGGAAGACCTGCAGGCTTTTACCAGTAAGCTCACACAGCTGCAGCAAACCGCTCAGCAAACCGGAAGTGTAACGGCTTTTAACGGGCACCTGGGTACGGTAGTAAGTGCCAACAATCTTATCCAGTTTGACCAGGCAAGGTTTGACAATTTTGAAGAAGTGGAAATAGATGCGATGCTCATCAATGCATCTGACTGCGGCACGTCGCTGAAGAAGGAAAATTCTCTATTCATCACCGATCTGTCGGTGGTAGAAGATCCTGCCAGAACGTATAATGTGGTAACAGGAGCGGGCAATCCAAACGGCGTATGGACTTTTGGCAACCTTATAAAGAATATGGCTTACGTGTCTTCTACCGGTATATCTGCCAAGACGCTGCTGAAAGAATGGGTGAAAGGCTGGGCTTACGGAAGAACCATTAACGGACAGAGCGTTCCTGCAAGAACAGATGTATTCCGCTTTCTTATAGGACCATGGCTGCAGAAAGCGAATCCTTCGTTTCCGGCAAACTATTATGGCCTCATCGGCGGCATGGGCACACAATGGGAAACCGACTGGAACAATACGCCGGAGGCGGATTTGCTGAAAAATGCCCCTTTCAAGCTCATGGCTATCGTAAACCGCATTGACCTGCGTGGCAATAGCGGATATACCGGCGGACTGAGCAATGCCGGCGAGACCCGCTTTATATTTACACTGGAAGCGCCTTTCGACTTCTCCGCAGTATCACTTGCCGGCAATCCTCCCAAAGGCTTTGACGGAATGGCATCGGGCGGCTCCTGCGTCAATCCTATAGACTGGGAAGGCATGAATGTGATTATCGAATATGGCAATCCGTTTTCTACTGCCTGCAAGCTCAGGGACTATGCCCAGAAATGGCTTGACCTCAGCGGGCTTACATTGGGCAACAGTGAGTATAATGACTCACTGGAAGCGATCACTCATTTCGTAATCGATTCTAATGCTGCGCCGTCCAAACCAAATAAAAGTGCACTCGACCAGCTGCGTACCAACGAGCGGATCTTCTTCCCTTCTGCCTGTCATATTGCTGCCACAGCAGCATGGTCTGCTTCTGACTGGGAATTATCACAATTTCAACTGGATGCTACGTCACATTTGCTGAAACCAGCACCGGTGGCCAATACGCCTATGAATGTTTCCAATATTCCCTGGTACCTGACGCTTAGCGGGTCCAGCTCGGGAGGCACTTCCTCTTCTGTCAGCAGCATAACGGATCCTACCGATCACCCCGGCTCCAATGCCTTGCTGGAATGGACATTTCTCAACAAAATCCGGGTGCACGCCGGCAACCACAGCTTGCCCCTCAGCTATACCTACGCAGGCGACCAGTTTAAGCTCGCTGCCACTGCTGTGGTAGATGCCGAGCAGGTGCAGTACTGGGATCTAGCCTGGTATAACAGCAATACCACACATTACTCAAACATATACAATAACCCCAGCTCTTATCCTTATGAAAAAGACATGCGCCAGCAGCTATCGCTAAATACCTGCCAGGGATGCCATACAGGCGAAACCAAGACAGTGTTTACAATGGTGCGTCCGCTGCCTTACGGGCAGGCTGCCAATTACTGGGGCGCTACGCCTAATGGTGCAGATGGCCACTTCCCGGTTGATCATCGTGGACTGGATACACGGTTTGCGTCTACATGGGGACAATCGAATGTGAATGGCAGCGTAGAAAACAATCACGATCTATCTTCTTCATTGCAGTACTTCACCCGTGTATCTCCTTTCCTTACCGGCAGGAACTACTCCGGAACCGGAGCCGGAACATGGCAGGATGACAAGCATACAGGATCTGAAGATGCATCAGACTCTGATCCGTTGCTTACGAATGCGAGCAGTCTATTTTACGTGTATGACCCTACCAGCTACAACGATGGCACCACAGACCAGTCTTATCCAAAGCCAGACAGAGTAGAAGGCTATAATGACCTGCAGATGCGCAAGCAGAAGCTCTGTCAGTTCCTGAATGCAGATTGCTCCGGCAGCAGTGTGGCACTGGCAGTTCTATCTGTTACCTCGCATATGCCGCTTTCCGGCGAATAATGTATCAATATAAAACAGTTTGTTTTCTGACCGGGTTTGCCGGCAAAACAAAACCACTACTAAAAATAATTGTTTGCATTAAAAACTAAAACTATGAAGAAAAATATTTTCATACTGTGTCTCACCGCGCTGTCCTTCACCGGCTATACGCAGGAGGTCAGCTGGTTTCAGGCAGAGCAGTCTATGTACTACGAAATAAAAGGGTACACGCCTGGTTGCGATGTACAGTTCTATTCCAACCAGGGAGGCGGTAAAATGATCCGGCTGGCAAAAACAAATAATGAAGGTTATCTCCTGGTACAGGAAAATGAAAAATTCAATCCTGCTTTTGCACTGAACAAGGCCAATAAAATGGTGCAGTTTTTTGGTGCAAAGGAATTTGCCTTTACTCATCCTGATGTTAAAGAAACAGATGGCAATATTACCATTACCTGGCAGGCAGAAACAAACCTCGGTGAGGATATCTATTTTGAGATTATGAAAAGTACGGATGGCACACACTACACGAGCTTTAAAAAGCTGAATGCGGGAAAAAATACCGGCAGCCTGCCCTATGCAGTAAGCGATAAAGCAGATGACAAGGCTCTATTGTATAAAATAAATGTGATGAACAGCAAAAAGGGGCTGAGATATACATCTTCCCTGCCCGCATTGCAGGAGGGCGATGTAAAGATCTATCCAACCATTGCTGTCGGCAATATTAATGTTCTTATTCCGCAGGGAAATTTAAATGCTCCTTACAAAATAATGAATGCAGAAGGCAGAGTTGTTGGCTCCGGTGTGCTGAACAATCTCATTACAAGTTTGCCTGTCGGGCACCTTGCATCGGGCAATTATTATGTTATTATTCAATCGCCGTCCGGAAAAACTACTGCTAAGTTTATAAAACAATAAGCAATGTGCTCCTGCAGGGGATTGACTACTGCAATTTTTCGTTCAGGGCCGTTTACAAAAAACAGATATGCCTCCTGGTAACCCGGGAGGTATATTTTTTACCGCCCTCATCACCTTATGACTGATGTACATCCACCCTCCGGACACAATTATAAAAGGATGTTTTTTACCCGGCGCTTTCCGTTCTATATTTACGGCACAGCAACACGTTCAGCTATATGATCCGTAATCTGTTAACATACCTGCTCCTGGCAGCCACACTGGTTTTGCCGGATGTGGCCCACGCACAGCAACGCAAAAAGACCACCCGGAAAACGGAGGAACTTCCGCCCGTTGTTCCCGAAGACAAAAAGGATGATAATACTGTAAATAATACGGTATTGGACGCAGGAGACAGCAGAACGTATGTGCCACCCCCGCCTACCAATTTTGACTTCGACGCGTATAAAAAACGCCTGGCAAAGATGGACAGCATGCAACAGGCTTTCGGCATTTTCCGTATGGCAGACAGTATGGCCTCAGTGGTGCTGGCGCACTACAACGATACCTGCCGCCATCCGGACCCTGTGCACAAACAGCTGGCGAGGCAGCACTACAACCGGTATCATGAAGAGATAGTACTGCAGCCCTACAAAGGCATATGGCGGGTATGGTATATGTTTGACGAGCACCTGTACCACGATGCCACCAATACCACCTACGCTATACATAAGGTGCCCAAAGCTTTCCCGTTTCACTTTGTTATTGTAGTAGATCAGAAAAACCATACTACCACAGTACGGAAGGAAGTATTTGACAGTGCGTATAAACCTCAGTAATAATATTAGCGGAAAGCTCAGGATAAAGGTTGATAAAGGATCACATCCAGGTTGAGGGCATCATACAGTACCCGGTCATTTGTTTCTGCCTGTTTTAAGATCTTACTAAGCGACTCTACGGTATGCAGGTTTTGAAATACGTTCTGTTTCTTATAGGGGTATACTTTCGATATATCGTCAACGATCATGATTGTTTTATCCCACATCCCATGCCTGTAGATATGATCTATCTCTTCTATAATACCCGGTTTTTTTTCCGATAGTTCAGGAGGGCTCTCATTTGCATAATAAACAATGATCAGGGCTGCGTTATTGATCAGCTCGCTCGCTATCGAAAACCAGTTATGATCTTCTGTATACAACGGTATGAGCTGTGGCAGGTGCCTTTTATGCTGTATGTTGGCCAGGTGTATCGGGGGCAGCACTTTGCGGATCTTACCGAAGAGCTGAGACATAAAATAGGGGCCTCCCATTTCACTTGCCTCATCCTGCTCTTCATCATTGATCCCGGCGTCGATATCATCAAAATTCAAGTCCTTAAATTCGCCCCTTAACCCCTTGACGATACGTAAAGGAATAGAACTTTGTCCACCGGCCTCTGAAGAAAAGCTTCTGAGATACAGACAAAACTTCCTGTTCTCATTAAGATGCAGCCGCAGAAAATCAATGCCGGAAAGCATTTTAATAATAAAGAGACCTTTGTTTTCCAGCCTTTTTGCATAAGACAATAACGCCAAAAGCAATAAAACCATGCAGAGAAAAAATCCAAAAAAGAGCACCGGCACCGGCACATATTTTTCAATTTCGCTGATCGGGCGCCAGATATAAATACAAAGGAGTAACAGGAAGGTAAGAGATAGTGAAAGCACTGAGTTAAAGAATTCGGCCCAGGCGTCAAGCATTTTGCATTTGTATGCTGTTGCAGACATAGAAAGCTCATGAAAAAATCTGTCCGCCAGCCTGTATTCCCAGTTAGAACTGCCACCCGTACCCGTGCGGAACTGCTCATTTATACTTTGTCTGAAAAAACGCAACCATACATATATAAACGGGAATGAAAGCACAATACAGAAAAGCAATGCCAGTACCAGTTCCCTCTTATCTACAGACTCCTGCATCAGGCTTGTTTCTACCCGGAAAATATGCTCATCTATCTCCGCAAGCGCATTTCGTTTCAGCTCCGCTACATGCACTTTAAAACTGCTTTGCCGGCTCCACAGCCAGATACTGTCTTTCCTAAGAACATCTTTTATTCTGGCTACCTCCCCAAGTGATTGCCTGTATTTTAAATGCAACGTTGCCTCGTTTCTCTTCAGCAATACAGGTATTCCGGCAGCCCCGTATTGCTGCAGCCGGCGCAACCTGTGCTTTGCCTGTATATAGCGTCTGTAACATCTGCCCGCATAACCGGCTGCCTGTTGCAAAGTATCCTTATGAAGCTCCATCTTACGGCAATAAGATCCAATCTCCGTACATTCATGATGTACAGAATTATAAACCTCTTCTGAACCGGAACCAGTTTGCGTATGTCCGTTTACAATACGGAAAAGCGACGATGAGTCCAGGAATACATGTATCCCACCTGCAATAATGACAATAGCATATGTAATGGTGAAGAAGTTTATTGCTTTCTGAAGCTGGCTGAGATACTTCTGTGCAACCAAAGTGTTATCCTTTTTGCTGCTTCTGACGCTGCATGTACCAACTCCTTACTTCGCGCTCCATTTCGTACTCCGTGTTTTTCACAAATATTTCTTCCGCATCGCTTCCGTCGTAAGGGGCCACCTTCATGAGGTACATGTATTTTTCCTTTTTTATATTCTCGGAGATACGCCTGTAATTGATCCATTTCTCCTGGTATTTGCCCAGCAAGGCTATACCCCCAAGTATGGTAAGTATGACGCCGATTAAACTGAGTATATATTTTATCTTATCAGCATCTGCTTCATGCATGCCGGAAATGAAAGGAATAAGCGCCGCAAGTACTATCTCTGAAATAGTAAATGTGAAATAAGTATGCTTGTTTATCTTGCTCTTGCGGTCATACCAGTCAAGGCAGGGATTAACCCTGTCTTCGATGTAATTAATGTTCATGGTGAAGATGTGAATGGTGATTAAAGGTTGTATGTGATTGGTGATAATGTTACGGGCTGCTATTTCTTAGGGTTGACTATTAAATAAGTTTCTTCAAAAATCTCTTTGCTGCAGGGGTACATTTCTCCTTGTATGCCGATCATCAGATAATCGCCTTTTTTGCCTTTAAGAATGCCTTCAAGGGTTTCAATCTCAAACGCCTCGTCGATGGGGATACATCTTATCTGTATAGGTTTTTTTACAGCATATTCATAATCGAGATCAGGTATCTCACCGGCTTTAAATGTTTTCATAATTGCAGATTTGAACAAAAATAAGATATTTAAATATAGCAGTTTAAAAGAGCTCAAAAAACAACATGTATAAAAAAATATTTCTCAACCCTACATCATCCGGTTATTTATTATTTATATGAAATGGCAAACAGACTGCTGAAAACCTGGGAAGCAAAAAAATTATTCTACAGTTGTCCACACAAAAATCCGGCATTGTATAAACCGTCTGGCTGAAGTTGTACAGCTGACCTGATCATGTTTTATATAACATTTCCGATATACAGGTAACGTGAAAAATCACGGGGTGCCAATGGAGAGAAAGCATCTGATATGCCGCTGCAAGCTCATCTAATTTTACACCAGAGCATTTCAGATTATATAACAACATAAATCTACTGATATGAAATACCTGATGTTTTTAGCCGTTGCCTTGTGCAGTATTACTATAGCATCTGCCCAAAAGGCCAGGGATGTGCTGGAAGATGGTATCGTGGTAAAGGAGAACCAGAAAATTTTTCTCAGTGTAACGGATAAAGCGCTCTGGTATGCCTGCAGCAAAACGCCCTACAATCCGCATCCGTTGGGAGACTCAGCTATTTTCCTGCCGAGGAGCACGGCGGTAAATGTATACATGGCGCCGCTCAATCCGCTTAACTACTCCATTACTACGGGCAATCAGCTTATCCTGGATCCTATAGACGAAGTCGCAGCACAGGCTTATGGTTCTATTATCGGCATGTTTGATAATGTAATCCAGTTCAACACTCCGGCCGGCAGCACTAAAGCGGCAGCTATGGCTTTGCCGCATCTTGCACGTCCCGCACCGAAGAAGGGAGCTGCGCCGCCGCCCGCTACCTGTAATTTTGATAATCTCATAGCACTGTACAATACGATCAATATGGCCCTGGGCCAGGATAAAAAAGCGGATGTAGCCAAAACATTCAGCGCACTTGCCGCGCTTGATTTTAAACAGCAGGCCGTTACTGTTGCGGCAATCGGCAGCGCAAAGAGCGATATTGATGCTATTAAGAAATTCTACAGCGATATTGATGGCAATATCAAACAGCTGAGTACCGATGTTGCGGCCTTTAAGTGCGATGATAATAATGGCTACGTTTTTATTGTGCAGAATATCTTCAACGGTCTCATCAGGGAGCTCAAAGCGGCAAAGGATGCGCAGTATAAAAGAGTAACCAACCTGGACAAATGCCATGCGCTTGTAGCAAAGGCGGCAATGGATGCCGCAAAGACCGATGGCATTGATTGGTGCGTGCGCCTGGATGCAGTACCTGCCCCGAAGGGTAAACTCTCTGTTTACACGGTTACTGTAAATACGGATGGCTATGTATTGTCGGCCGACAATGAGATAGTGGCGGCGACTCCGAAACAGATTATAAAACAGACGATCATTGTACGGAGGTTTCAGCGGTTTGTGCCGGAAGTGGCAGCCGGTGTGGCTTATACGTTACTCAGCTTTCCCAAGTACGGCACCACCACAGATTCACTCACCGGCAAACAGTATGTATCTGATGCCGGAACTGATATCGTAAAGCGCCTTAACGTATCTGTACTGCTCAACTATAATTACTTTATCCCCAACTCACTGATCCATCCTTTTATACAACTCGGTGTAGGCGCCAATGCAGATTTTCCCACACTGCTGGCAGGCGGCGGCATCAGGTTTAACTTCATAGGCAAGGGAAGAATTTCTTTATCAACCGGCGTAGCCACCAGCTTTATAAAAACACTCGACAAACTGAAAGTAGGTGATGAGGTAACCGGATCGGCCGACGTGGAAAAGGACCTGAAATACCAGCTGGCCGTACCTAAAATGTACTTCGGCATTCAATACAATTTCTAATCGTTAAAAAAAATTCCCGCCATGAAAAACAAATACATCTGCTCCGTCGTTACAGCAGCCATGGTAATGGTATGCGGCTGTACCGGCAACGGACCGGACAAGGCTGCGCAGAAAAACAGTACCGATACCGCAGCAACTATACCTGCGCCAAAAAAAAGAAGAGCTCTGTCCTTATGCAGCAGCCAGCTGCCTCCGGAGGCAATCGAAAAATATAAAGCAATTATCCGGCAGAAAGAAAACGTGCCGACAGACATTGCAGCAGAGTCGTCATCTGCATCGGCTGTAAGCTTATTAGGAAGCCCCTGGCGTAAAAGGACCATTACCGTAATATTTACAGACGGGGACTCTATTGTACAGGCACGCGTACGGACTACGGCACTGAAGTGGGAGAAATATGCTAACATAAAATTTAATTTCGCTGCTTCGGCTGCAAAGCCAGATATCTCGGTTTCTTTCCAGCGTGGAAAAGGCACCAACTCCCGCATTGGAAAATACTCCGCCGGCTTCAGGCCTTCTATGTATTTTGACGATCTGAACCCCGACGATGATGATTATTACTATGACTATTATGTGCTGCACGAATTTGGCCATGCGCTGGGCTTGATGCACGAGCACCAAAGTCCTAATTCAAATGTTGTGTGGAATGTATCTGCATTGGAGAAATACTGCGCTGCATTTAACCCTCCCTGGAGCCCGACTATGGTACGGGAGCAGATCATTGATCAGTTTGCGCGCAGCCAGGTACTGGCTTCCGATTTTGACCCCACATCTATCATGATGTATTCTTTCCCTTCCAACCTGGTGGAATCCGGCAATGTACCCGCATATGGTAATTCCGCTATCTCAACGACGGATTCCATTCATATAAGACGCTTATATCCGTTTCCTGCCACACCATAAAGGCAGCAACTAAGAAATCCGGCATCCCATACACTGTGGCCGGCAGCCGTGCGGCTTATAAAATGGAGCCTGCCGTTTTCCGTACCTCGAAGCAGGGCCATAATATTCCCCCTGCTCACCACACTAAGTATGTTCCGTACCTTAGCAATCAAACCGGGACAGAAGATGCCGCAGAAAACAGGATTATCCGACCGTATAAAACAGCATGATAAGCTGGGCGTCAGGATCAGCTCCAACGCCAATCATGCGCTGCCGGCCGATGTACTGCAAAAGATGTTGCAGCCGCATAAAATAGACTATTACTTCTTTGTGTACATGGACAGCGGTACCACTACTTACCGCGCAGACCTGCAGGACTTCACTATATCTGACGGACAACTGCTTTTTGTATTGCCCAACCAGGTGTTTACGCCACCGCCTATCAAAGACGGTCTTCGATATTTTAAAATTGCGTTTGACACTGCTACACTGGCGTTGCTGCCGCAGCAGTTTGCCTTCCTGGTAAATCCATTGAATGCCCCGGTTATCAGTTTTGATGATGAAGCGAAGCAGCGGGTGAAAACGGTGTTCGGGATACTGGACCAACTGTTGCACGGCGGCAACAAGCAGCAGGATGTGAAAATAATACTGGCCCACCTCAATACATTGCTTACAGAATTGGACAGCGCCTACTTCAAGGACAGCCATCACGACAGCATCGCCAATCCAAAACTATCAAAATACATCGCTTTCAGGCTGGCGGTAGAATCGCACCTTACGGAGCAGCACCAGGTAAGCACTATTGCAGAAGAACTGGCGGTGACGCCCGGCAGCCTGTACGTGATCGTGAAAGAGTTTTCGGGCGTATCACCCAAAGAGTTTATCACCAACCGCCTCATGCTGGAAGCACAACGGAAGCTGCGTTACTCAACGCTTTCGGTAAAAGAACTGGCTTACGAGCTGGGCTTCAGCGATCCTGATTATTTTTCGCGGCTATTCAAAAAAACTACCGGAAAAAGCGTGCGCGATTTTTTAGCAGACCTGCAGGATTTGTCGGGTAATTAAATCGATTTGTCCATTCCCGCCATTTTTGCACCGGCTACTTTTACCTGGTCAATTTAAAAGACAGGAAAATGAAATCAGCATTTGTAACAGGGGCCAATAAAGGCATTGGATTTGAAACAGCGCGCCAGCTGCTGCAGCAGGGATATTATGTGTACCTCGGCAGTCGCCAGATAGACAAAGGCCGGGAAGCAGCAGCACAGCTTAAAGCTGAAGGGCTCAACAATGCAGAAGCCATACAGATAGATGTAAGCAGCCAGGCATCGGTAGATGCAGCACGCGCCGAAGTAGGACAAAAGACCGAGGTACTGGATGTACTGATCAACAACGCGGGCATCAGCGGCGGTGTACCGGGCGTGCCGCAGACGGCCACCGGCACGGGCATAGATGTATTTCAGCGGGTGTATGACACCAATGTATTTGGTGTGGTGCGCGTAACGCAGGCTTTTATAGACCTGCTGAAGAATGCTCCTGAGCCCCGCATTGTAAATGTAACCTCGGGCCAGGGCTCTCTTACGCTTGCCAGCGACCCTTCCAGTAAATACTACCAGTATAAAGGGGCTGTGTACCAGTCGTCGAAAGCAGCGCTGAACATGTATACCGTAGTGCTGGCCTATGAGTTGCGCGATACTGCGTTTAAAGTAAATGCTGTATGTCCGGGCTTTACAGATACGGATTTTAATAACCACCGCGGCACAGGCACCGCAGCAGATGCAGGAGCCCGTGTGGTAAAGTATGCAATGATTGACAATGACGGCCCGACAGGAAAATATTTCTGTGAAGAGCTTTTTGACGGCACGGGTGAATGCCCATGGTAATGGCGATGCAGATCTGGCAAGTGAAAAGTGTATCACCCGGAAGAGAAACAGCTACAGCTTTTGATGTGGCTGGCGGGTATTGTAATATTTCGCAGAAAAGCAATTATAAAGTGTAAAAAAAAGTTAACATAAAAATATTAGCACTATATAAACACAGTATTTACTATCTATTATTAGCTATATTTGCAGTGTATCCGATACCGGCACCATGATATAAAAACATGGATTCTAAAAGAGGACAAGACCATAATACTCTGATACAGAAACCGAGTAGCCCGACGGGAAATAAGATGTAGCAAACCATGACACACAAAGGAGACATCAGTATAGGACAAGACCAATGGATACAGTGGGTGGATTTTGATACACATTCAGACGACCTGTTTGGTATTGATGGTTTACTCCAGCCGCTGTGGCCGTTTATTGAACGACTGGAAACAGACTGTAATGCATGGTGCTGCGGCATAGAAGCATTTGCGCTCTGGCCGGAAGACATCCGGAAAGCTGCAGCCAGTTTTGACAAACAGCAATTGCTCGAAGACTTTATACATCTGCGCAACGAAATAAATGCTTCAAACCGCTCTATAGTTATTTCTTCCCTGCTCAATAATCTTTTTGACAAATCTGTCTTTATTAAATTGCTGGATCATATTATACAGCAGCTGGAGATGTAAAAATTTAATTGCGGGAAAAGGCTGCTGTTACTTCTATCAGCACCTTCCGTTAAACTTCTATTATTCCTTTATTATTTTAGTAACTGCCCTGTTGCCTTCTGTATCCCTCAATTCCAGGATATAAGTGCCTGCAGGCAAACCGGAGGTACCGACCACTGCACTACTGCCGGAAGCAACAGATTTATAAACCTGCTGTCCTACTATACTGTAAATATTTATCTGCATAGCTGCTGCGCCTGAAATAAATAATGTATTGGAAACCGGATTTGGGTACACCTCTATGCCGCCAAAAGCTCCTCCAAGATTCGTTATCCCGGTTGGAACATTCAACGTGTCGCAATGTGTATTATTGCCGCAAACGGAATAAGCAGTAACGCATACATTATAGACACCTGTTGCGGTAAAAGTATGAGATAAGGTATCGCCTGTAGCCCTATGCCCGTCGCCAAAATTCCACACAACACTATCTACGCCCGTAGTGGTTCCGGTATAGGTAAAATGGAAATGAGCAGCACCTGTATGTGCAACTGTAAAGTTTGCCGCAGGAATACTGGTGCAATTGCAATTGTCATAGCCATATTTGGCAACAAAAAAATCTGATCCGCCACCAGCAGTGGTGAGCATTGCATTGTTTACATATAATACAGACGGGAAATCGCCGCCTACATAAAAATTACCATGCCTGTCTGATGTGCATCTCCTGGGGAACTCTGCCGTACCGTGGCCGCTTCTCAATGTATCGGCCCGTATAAAAGCACCCGTAGCAGCGTCGAGCTGGGTTATAAATACATCATAGTAGTCGTATAAATAAAGCGAATCGTTCCATCCGGGCCACTTTACCACACCGTCATATGCACCGGCTACCGTTATCCTGTCGCCAGTGAGATCTGCAGTGGTGAGCGCAGATGCAGACAACCCGTTCATAGCACTGATAGCCCATACATTATTACCATTACTGTCCAGCTTTACCACAAAAGGACTTCCATAGTAAGGAGACAGTGTGTTGTGTGCAACATAGGTATTAAATGTATCGTCCGATGCCAGGTTGCCGGCAAGATAAACATAGCCGTTGTCTGTTACCGGCTTCGAGAAGCCACCACCAAAGCCGTTGGTATTATGCCGCTGCCAGATCAGGTTTCCCGAATCATCAAAAGCGCCAACGGAAGCGGGCAGCGTTTCTGGTATTCCGCCAAACGTAATGCCGCTCGTGTATAAGAGACTACCTGTTATATAATACCTCTTCAGCCGGAAATCCCGTTTCATATAAAACGTCCTGGGGCCATATATATTTGCCGTGATCTGCAGCTTTGTTCCATTCAGAAAGGCACCGGCATTACTGTACTTGAGCACGTAAAGGCCATTGCCCGGCGCCACGTAATTTCCGTTGGCAATTTGTCCGCCCTCACTGCAAATCATCCAGTAAATATTTCCGGCACCATCCACATCCATATCTACTGTACCGTTATAAATGCTTGCGAAAATACCTACGGTATCAGCTTCCGGCATCCGCAACCATTTATAGTTTCCCGCAGTGTCATACTTGGCCAGGAACATTGTTTTGTAAGAAGGCCCAGTTGCCCAGGTACTGTCCATGTCTAAATGAACAGTCTCGTAGTATTTAGCAAAAGCTCCTGCAATGTAGACTCCACCCAGGGAGTCTGTTTTTAACGCGCCGGGAATGTCCTCTGATGCGGTACCGAAATTCTTCGTCCACCTGAGCGTACCGTCGCACCTGAAGCTTGTCAGCAATATATCCTCAGAGCCATAGCTGGTTACAGGGGTATTGCCTACAGATAGATTGTACTGGTACACGCTGCTGAGCACATATACATTTCCATTGGGGTCTGTGGCCATATCTATCACCGTTTCATCCGGCCCGTTTGAAGCGAGGTACGTACTGCCTCCACGTATACCCCAGCGCCAGGACTGAGCCTTTGCGGGCAAATAAAAAAAAGATACAAATGCGAATGCGAGGGTGGCTGGTAATAGTTTTCTCATGGGAATTTTATTTTAGGCTGTTTAGTCGGCAAACACGGGACGGACACATATCTGCAGGAAATATGGACACCCTTCGCTTTGTGAAGGTTGGTATATTACACAAAAATTGCGGGGAAGCGCCTCGTATTAAGATACTACCCGGATCTGCAGAACGCCCCTTACTTTAACCATATACATTTATTTTATCTCTACCCCTATAATAACCACACTGAATGCATAAAAACAAAAGGGATTCCGCTATGCGAAACCCCTTTTCAACCCTAAACATCTGACCTTTTATCTTGACCCGTTAATAATCAGTTTCTGCACTGGTAATACCTGGTTGCCCACAGAGATTTTAACAAGATACATACCTGCAGCAACTGCCGGCAGTGTAAAATGAGACTGGTCTGTAATACCTGCAGCTTTACCATTGTACAAAGTAGCTATCAGCTTTCCCGTAATGTCTGTCAGTTCAATTTTTGTTTCTGCAGCCGCATCAATGCTTCCTTTGAGTGATATCTGTACATAATCGCTGGCAGGATTAGGCACCAGGGTTGCTCCCAGGCTCTGCGCTGCATGTACCGTTGCTACAGCAGCCGGAGCAGTCCTGTAATAATTGCCACCCGTCTGTTCGCAATCGATCACTTCCTGGAATCCGAAATCCTGCGGAACACTTGCCGCTGCAGCAGCTGTAACAGTAAGGCTTGCAGCCGTAGTGGTCACAGAGATATTGGAAGATGATGAAAGTGTCACTTTGGGTATATGCACCACATTCATTGGTTCAATACCCGGTGCGCAATCTACATAGCTATCCTGGCATGACGGCACTTTTCCATAATCGTCGGTACGCGACATTTTCAGGTTCAATGTCTGCGGAGCATTATTCCATGAAGGCGCTGTAAAAACAACATTATTGTCGCCCAATACATTACCTATAGGCCTGCGCGATGCAAACAGCGGATTCCACCCGTTATAAGCCACACTACCGCCATACTGGTAATAACTGTTGGTAAGTGATGAAGGGCCTGTAGTAAAATGCGTCACATATGTCTTCCAGTCGTTGATTGTGCCATTAAGCGCGGCAGGACTGCCGGTCCATTGCAGCGACACATCCGACAGACACGGATAGAAGTTGTCTTTGCTTGGCGGCGGTGTTGTTGTATAACAGTTAGGATCACCTTCTGTCTGCATACCACCTATCAGCATATGACCTGCCCCGTAGGCGCTTTCCATTGCTGTTAAAGCCCAGGCTCCTTTCTCAAAGCCATGGATTCGCTGACGGGATTTGATGCCCTGGGGCCTGAAATTATTATCTATGTAGGTAAACTGCATGTTATGCGGATCTATACCGGTACCTATCATCAATTTTGAATAGTCCGCAGTGTTGCCCACCACAAAATACCCACTGCTCACAGGGTCTTCCACTATATCTACGCCATACTCCCCGTAATTATAAGCGGTAGTAACTGTTTCGTTGGTAAAAGCAGTGTAGACGTTTGTTGTCGTATTGGTATTCTGGATTGCCAGCGTTGTGGCGTCCAGTTCCAGGTTCAGCGTACCTGAGTTAAGCGCATAGGTCGGAGATATTGTAGTGGCCGCCTGGATAACATTACAGCCGCCGGTTACATACAGTTTACCGTTACTGGTTATTTTCATATGCATAGCCACGTCAAAGTCTGCCACTTCGGGGCCAGGCATATTAACGAAAGTATAAGTGTTATCAAAGGTCTGGGTATTCAGTACCGTCTGTGTAACAGGATTGTAGCGCAACACAAATGCTTTTTTGGTATTGGCACCTCTGAAATAAGGGGCATTAGGATCTGTATAAATATCCTGGTTGCTTACAAAGCCGCATACATACAATATGCCATTATAGTAAACAGAATGCATAGGATAAAGGTGCTTGTAATCGGTAGCCGAGCTGGTGAGCACCTGTGCATCTACTACAGCGCCACCCCCATTTACAATGTAGATCTTAACCTTGTCTTTGCTGGTACTGGTGAGTGGAGAATCTCTGCGCAAACAGGTAATAACATACGTGTCATCATCGATCTGCAGCATATTTACAACGTGTTCTTCGCTATGCGCAGCAACCTCCATATAAAACTCGGAGTTTAGCTGGTTACCGTTATCATCGGTACGCACAAAGTGAGCATAGTGGTTGCGAAGCGTACCGGCCATTACATACATTGGTTTATCTGCCACGGGCAATATCGAGTATTGCTTCATGTCCACATTTGCATGATAGGTCTTTACAAAATCCTGGGCAGTTAAAAGGTTTGCAGAACAGGCAAGCAGCAAGGCAGGCAATAGTTTTGCTGCGCGGCCAATGCGTTGGGCGCGTTTGGTTTTTTTCATAGATTGGTTTTTTAAAACAAATGATAAGACAGGAACCCCTTAGTTGTAATCCGGCGGTCGACTGTTATATTAAATTAAACATTCACTGGTTCTGCCGGCGGCGAGTCTAGGGAATACAGGCTTCCGAACTGTGAAATGGTGCTTTCATGCAGGGAGCAATTTTCACAGCATACACTTTAATAAAAATATTGCCACAGGGAGATGAATCCGGCAAAATAATACGGTTCAGGAAAAGAATGCGGCAACTGAAAAGAATAAATGATGACTGATACAGTCTTCTTAGTTATATATTATATTTTACCTACCGGGGTACTATTCAGCCTGTTGCCCGGCAATCCTGCTGTATTTCAGAAAAAAAAAGAGCCAAAATCAAATAATAAATTTTTTTGTCAGTATTTAATGGTACATTCGCTTATTATTCATTTTATATTTTTTTAATGCAAGAAGGTACAGTTAAATTTTTCAATGAAACTAAAGGTTTTGGTTTCATCACTCCATCAGCTGGTGGACAAGACATTTTCGTTCACGTTTCAGGTCTCCGCGACGAAATCCGTGAAAATGACAAAGTCACTTATGAAGTTCAGAATGGTCAAAAAGGTTTGAATGCTATCAACGTTAGAATAGCATAATCCTTCAGCATATTTGTCTTCGAAGCCCTGCAGCAATGCAGGGCTTTTTTTGTGTAAAAATGAGACTGCATTACCAGCATAACTTAACGGCATCTTAATACAGCAACACATACAGGAAATAATAATTCTATATACATTCGCCCTCTTTTCACAAAACTACACCGGCATATGAAACAATCTATTTTTATTTTACTGGCTGTGTGCCTGTTTAGCTGCAAACAGCAGCCAGCAAGTAATACCCAGGTAGCAACAAACAGCACAGATAACACACAAAATGCTGCGGGCAACTGCAGCTACAGCGAATATACCGCCCAGGCAGTACTCTGGTTCCAGCACTCGCCGGAGATGCGCGCACTGTACATTCAAAGTTACAATGTAGCCAGAATGGCGCTGGCCAATAACATAAAACACAAGCTGTTTAAGAAGAAAAAGAACGCGGTGGTAGTAGACCTCGACGAAACCATTCTTGATAACAGTCCCAACCAGGGTTACCTGTATCTTTCCAATGCTTTGTATTCGGATTCAACCTGGAATGCCTGGGTACAATCAGCACAGGCCATTGCTCTGCCCGGCGCCGCCGAATTCCTGGATTATGCAAAGCAGCTAAAATGTGAAGTATTCTATGTGTCCAACCGTAAAAAAGATCCGCTGTTTGACGCTACCCTTCAAAACCTGAAGAAGCTGAATCTGCCCTGTGCCGACTCTGCACACCTGTTGCTGAAAACACCCGGCGATACTACCGCTGCCGGCGGCTCTACAAAAGAATTACGACGCCAGAAAATAGAAAACGATTTAAACTGTGAAATTCTCGTGCTCTGCGGCGATCAGCTAGCCGACTTTGCTCACACCTTTGATGTATTATCTGATGGAACAGAAACACAGATTAAAGACCTGGTAGACGGAAATAAAGAAAAATTCGGCACACGGTTTATTATACTGCCCAACCCTATGTATGGCGACTGGCTGTCGCGTATCATTGCCGGTAAAGATAAAAACACAGCCTGCTCACACCTTGACAGCCTGCGGAGAGGTAAGGCCCGGAGCTGGAGATAATCTGGTAAGCATAATAGTGCAAAAGGCCTCCGATACGCAGCGGAGGCCTTTCGCATCTTATTATTCTTTCTCTTTTGAAGTCCATATTCTTCGAGAGAAAGAACCAATAGGCGGCATATTTAGAAAATAATCTTCCGGCAAACTTGCAAGATCACCATTATGAATATTTAAAACCACTTTGAAGTATCGCCAAGTATGTTCAAGGGGGTAAATACCATTGTACCGTACCTGCAACCAGGTTCCCGGCTCCAACACACATAGCGTTTTATAAAAATATTCACCGGGGCCACTAAGCATCATTTTTACATTGTCGCCTTCCTGCATTGCGCGCACATACCCATTTTCAAAAAGACATTCATCATCCCCATGCAGCTTGTAGGTTGTAAACTCAACGTTTTGTTCAATACCGGTTTCATTATCACGAAAATATTTCCGGGTATTACTCTTATCAATCAATACAATTTCAGGATAGGCATTTCTCAATGCTGCCATCTTTCCGCCACGGGCTTCTTTGCCCCATTCCGTCTTTATTCTCTGCACATTCAAGGTAAACGTCATTTTCTATTCTTTTTGCTTGTCCATATTCTTTTTGAAAATATACCTGCGGGCTCGGCAGTAATAAAATAATCGGGAGAAAGATCTGCAGGGTTACCATTATAAATATTCAGCGAGGTCTTATAATAACGCCATGTGTAGTCTGTTGAATAAATGCCGTTATACTTTATGCGTATCCACTGCCTGGGGGCAAGAGTAAAAAGGTGGTAACGAAATCCCGCAGCACTGGTAAGACTTATTTTTACAGTTTCTCCCTCCTGCACTGCCAGCATGTTGTTGTATTCATGATCTATCCGGTACACTCCGTCATCATCCGGGCTATAACTTTCAAATGTTATCTTCTGGCAAATGTCATACCATTCTGCCCCTCCTGTGTCTCCGGTTTCTCCGATGAGTGCCACTTCTGGATATGCATTCCTGACTCTGGCCTTTTTATTCCCCCGGGCTTCTTTGCTCCAGTCCGTTTTTACCCGTTGTATATTTAGCATAAGATTTACAGTTAACATCGCAAAAATAAAAAAGCCCTCCGAACAATCGGAGGGCATTGGGTCTTAGGGGAAAGGGGTACTGCTATTTCGCTACTTCAATTTTTTGCACTACTACTTTATTATTTGTCCGGATACGGATAGTATATATACCTGATGCATAGCCGGAAAGATGCAACTGGCAATATGTTGCTGCCGGCGTTTCATGTGCTGTTACCTGGCCCTGCATGTTCAGTACCGTTATTTCGTCAATCCTGTTGTCTGTGCTGTTAACCGTAATAATATCGTTTGCCGGATTGGGGTATATGCTGAACAGCGCAGCAGCAGTTGCATTGCTCACACCCACACCGCTGGTGGTGGTAAATGTGTATAACGACGACCACGCACTTGTATCTGATGCCGCACACACAGACCGCACCCATACATAATACTGTGTTGAAGCTGTAAGGCCGGATAAGCCGGCAGATGTTGCAGTAACAGAACCAGAAGGAGTAGTAGAGGCCACAGGCGCACTATTGGTTGTACTGTAATAATACTGGTAACCATTAGCCGGAGCTGGTATAGGAGCTGTCCATGAAATTATAGCGGACGCATGCATTACTGCCGATGCTGTAACTCCTGCAGGCGCATTGCACACCGGCGGTGTTACATATTTTGCTACATACTGGCTACCCAATGAATCTGTAAATGCACCGCCTGCATATACATTGTTTGATGCATCTGCAACCAGCGACGTAATATATCCGTTAGCATTCAGCGGATTTGAAAATCCCAGTTCGGACCAGGAGGAGCCATCCCATTTTGCCACGTAATGCATACCAGCCGCACCACCTGTAAAATCCCCGGCAGCATATACGTTACCGGCAGCATCTGTAGTAAGGGCCCATATACTGCTGTTGGTACCAATGCCACTTAAACCACCCAGTTCTGTCCAGGTAACCCCATTCCATTTGGCCACATATGTTTCTCCCAAACTATTGGTGAAACTACCGGCAGCGTAGATATTTCCTGAAGCATCCCTGGCCATGCAGTAAATACTGCTGTTGCCGCCAAGCGCATTATTCCCGCCCAGTTCTGTCCAGCTGCTGCCATTCCATTTGGCTACATATGTACCTCCGGAGCTGTTGGTAAAATCACCGGCAGCATATACATTACCTGCAGGATCTGTGAGCACAGAACGGACTGTATTGTTCGGATTAAGCGCATTTGCACCGGTACCCAATTCAATCCAGTTTGTACCATTCCATTCTGCCACATAGCGGTGACCCAAAAAAGATAACGCACTGTCTGTAAAGTCGCCGGAAGCATAAATATGTCCCGATGTATCGCTGGTGATGGAGTAAATAGTGTTGTTGGCATGCAAAGAGTTAGCGCCTCCCAGTTCGGCCCAGGAGCCGCCACTGTATTTTGCTACATAATACATATTGGCGCTGTTCGTAAAAAAGCCCGCAGCGTATACATTACCGGTTTTGTCAGTAGTGCTGGTCCAGATAACGCTGTTCGCATTCAGGGCGCCAGCTCCGCTTCCCAACTCAGCCCATGAAGCACCATCCCACTTGGCTATGTACTCATTTCCTGCGCCGTTAGAAAACACCCCCCCGGCATATAAATTGCTAAAACGGTCTGCACTTATGGTACGGATATTGCTGTTTGCATTCAGCGCATTAGCCCCTGTACCCAGCTCAGACCATTGTGCCATGACAGTTGTGCACATCATGAGACCAGCCGCCGCCAAACATAATTTTTGTTCATTTCAGATTTAGTTTTTTAACTTTTGTAAGCTTTTAATAAGATTATAGTACAGTTACACATTAAACTATAGCGCTCTTTGTCACCAAAAGTATATGATCGCAAATCCTCAAATAAGGGTATAAATGCCTATTTTTTTAACCTGCAGAAACGCTTTCAAAGCATGCTGCATCGTAGTGTCCATTCTGTTTGTCTATCCCTTCAGCGGGTATTGCCAGACAGAAAACCCTATACTGATACTGCAGGAAAACAATGCAGGAACATATGCGGCAGATACAGCCCGCATTCATGTATTATTTCGCCAGGCAGCAAGCTGTTACCGGTCTTCTGCAGACAGCGCTGCCAACCTGTACCTTCAGGCAAAACAATGGAGCATCTCATGCGGTTATGCCGAGGGTGTTGCCAATGCTTTAATGGGACTAGGCAATTGCAGCGCACTTAGAGGCAACTACACACGAGCTGTGAGCTTCTACCGGGAAGCCTATCCGTTCTGTGATATTGCATCTTACAGGAACAAAAAGATCATGGCTATATGGTGCAAGGATTTTGCAGGATTCTACAACCGTATGGGCCAAAACGACTCTTCGGTACGTTACCTGATCAAGGCTGCCGAAACCGCCGCCGTACTGAAAGACACGACGCTGCTCATTAATATCAACTCAAATCTTGGCGCTGTATGGATCGGCAATAACCAGGCAGACAATGCAATTTATTATCTAAGAAAAGCAGAGCAGCTTTTCCTTTCGAAGGCCGGCAAAACCCGGAAAGACTCTGCCCTTCTACCACTTGTTTACAACAATTTTTCGGCTGCTTACGGTGCGCTCCATGACAGCACACAAGCTTTGGCCTATGCAGAAAAATGTCTTGCAATAAGTACGCTGACAGCAGATCATGAAGGATATCGCGGTGCACTCATCCAGCTGGCAGGCTACTACATAAATGCAGTACAGCCGGCAAAAGCAGCGGCATATTACCGCCAGGCACTGGCACTGCCGGATGATAACAACCTGAACGCAACGCATTTTTATCTCGTATGGGGATTAAGCACCGCATGCCTGGAACTCGGACAGTTCAGCGATGCGATCAGGTATGGTACTGAAGCACTGGACATCGCACAGAAAAGCCATGTAAATGATGCCACACGGGCACAGCTATATCATTTTCTTGCAACTGTGAGCGACAGTATTGGTAACTACAGGCAGGCATACCGGTACCAGGCGATAAGCAGTAACATCAATGACAGCATTACGAATATTGAGCGGGACAAAGCGTTGAATAAACTGGAAATGAAATTCCGTCTGTCGGAAAAAGACAAAGAGATCGCGCAAAAACAACTGTTATACACGAAAAAAGAAAACAGCCTCAGAACACGTAATACATGGATTGCAGTCATTGCCGTAAGTGCTCTTCTGGCGGCGGGTTTGCTCATTGTATTGTACCGCAGCGTACGTCGACGTATATACATGATGCAACAGCAGGAAGAAATAAAAGAACTGAAAGCAATTATGACGGGCGAGGAAAAAGAAAGAACACGCCTGGCACGTGAGCTGCATGACGGCATTGGCGGCCTTCTTTCTGCCGCGGCAATAAATCTCCATACACTTGGTGACGAAAACCGGGAAATCATGCAGCACCCTGTATACCATAAAACCGAAATGCTGATTGAAGAAATAAGCAAGGAAGTGCGTAAAACAGCGCATAATCTTATGCCCGACACCTTGTTACTGCATAACCTGCCGGAGGCAGTGCGCCTTTACTGTTCCTATATGCGCCAAGGAAAAAACCTGCAGATAGAAGTCCGTGATTTCGGCAACTTCGACAGCCTGAAACAGGATTTTGTACTGTCATTGTACCGTATTATCCAGGAACTGATCCAGAATATACTGAAACATGCACATGCCAGCTCTGTGTTCATCCAGCTGCATGCAGACGAAACACTGCTGAGTATAACCGTAGAAGATAACGGTACAGGGTTTAACAAAGAGGCTGTAAGCGACGGTATTGGTCTGAATAATATCACAGCCAGGGTAGCCGCATTGCGGGGGAGAATTTCACTGGATACAGAGCCTGGCAAAGGTACTTCTGTATACATAGAATTTGACAGAACAGAAGATTAAAAAACCATTATGAGCATAAAAATAGCCATCGCAGACGATCATCAGCTCATCACCGAAGGATTGCAGCATATGCTGCGCTACAGCGCCGATATGGAGGTGGTTGCTACCTATGCAAACGGTGAAGAACTGCTGCAGCACATCGGGACAATCCAACCCGATGTGCTGCTCCTGGACATCAATATGCCCGGCAGGCAGGGCGATGAACTGGCACGCATTATTACACGTGATTTCCCCCGTATCCGCATTATCGCACTTACCAATCTTGACAATATCTACTATATTAAAAGTATGCTGCAGCAGGGAGTGGCAGGATATGTGCTTAAAAATGCAAGAAGAGATGTTTTAACCGAAGCCATAAAAAGGGTAAGCGGCGGTAACGAATATTTTGATGAAACAGTAAAAGAACGGATAGCAGAAGAAAAAGAAAGCATCCGCAGGCAAACAGCTCATGGTTCTGTACTTACCCGCAGAGAAAAAGAAGTATTACAGCTGATAGCAGAAAATAATACGAGTAAAGAAATCGCAGACAAGCTTTGCCTGAGCAAACGGACTATTGATCATCACCGGGAAAGCATACTTTCCAAACTGGAAGTAAAAAATGTATCCGCATTGGTAAAAAAAGCAATTGAACTGGGGCTTATATCCTTATAATCAATCCCAAAAAATCCGCGGCACAATTTTTTTCATTGCTAATACGCTATATTAAAAATGTAGACCAATTAATACGTTTTGCAAAGAAAAGCATACACAAATGGTTTTCACAAGATGGAACTATGGTCTGGTAAAGCACGTGAACCGTTATGGAAAATGATCTTTTGAAAATCGCGCGCCTTAACAAAATGGTCGAAGAGATTGAGGACTATGCCATTCTGCTGCTGGATAGAAAAGGTAATATCGAAAACTGGAATAAAGGGGCTGAAAAAATAAAAGGTTATAAAGCCAGTGAAATAATCGGGAAAAATTTTGAGACCTTTTATACAACCGAAGACCGCAAAAACGGCCGGCCGACATTGCTGATAACTACAGCTGCAGAAAAGGGGTCTGTAAGAGATGAAGGATGGCGTGTGCGCAAGGACGGCACCTGTTTCTGGGGCAGCGTTGTCATCACTGCTATTCATGATGACGAAGGGGCAGTAATAGGCTTTACAAAAGTGACCCGCGACCTGACTGCGCAAAAAGAAAACCATGAGCGTCTCAAGGCTTCTGAAGAGCGCTATACACGTATGGTTGCAGAAGTACAGGATTATGCAATTATTTCGCTGGATACGGAGGGAAACATAGAAAACTGGAATTCAGGTGCTGAAAAAATAAAAGGCTACAAACCGGAAGAGATAATCGGCAAAAACTTCCGGACATTCTATACAGAAAAAGACAGGCAGGATAAATTCCCCGAATCATTTCTCGCAAGAGCACGTGAGAACGGGCGTGCACAGCATGAAGGGTGGCGCGTACGCAAAGACGGCACTTACTTCTGGGGCTCCGTAGTAATTACAGCCCTTCATGATGACGAGGGAAATGTAATCGGGTTTTCAAAAGTTACACGCGATCTTACAGAAAGAAAGCTTGCGGAAGAAACGCAGCAGAAATACCTGGAACAGCTGGAAACAAGGAACAGGGAAATGGAACAGCTGGCCTATATTGCCTCCCATGATCTGCAGGAACCGCTGCGCACCATAAATAATTTCCTCGATCTGTTCCGTATAAAATACAGCCATATTGTTGACGAAAAAGGCAAAATGTTTATCGATGTAATTATGCAATCTACAGGACGGATGAAAGAATTAATTAAAGGCGTGCTGGATTATTCGATACTGGGCATCAACCAGGATATCAAAGAAATAGATTGCAACCATTTGCTGCAGGATGTACTAAAAGATCTTTCGCTTAGCATTTCATCAACAGGCGCCTCTATAAACGTAGATCCACTCCCTGTAATTCATGGATACAACATAGAACTGCGGCAACTGTTTCAGAACCTGATCAGCAACGCTATCAAATTCCGCAAACCAGATACAGCACCGGTCATAAATATATCTGCCAACAAAAGTTTTGACAAATGGCTGTTCACGATCAGTGATAACGGTATTGGTATCGACAACAGTGTCTTTCACAAAATTTTCCTCATCTTCCAGCGGCTCCACTCACGTGACCAGTATCCCGGTACAGGAATGGGGCTCGCGTATGTAAAGAAAATTGTAGAGCTGCATAACGGAAAAATATGGATAGACTCCCAGCCTGGTAAAGGAAGCACTTTTTATTTCATGCTGGCAGATATGATCCCTGCACAAAGCGCCATAAAATCATCGAGGCCCGTTACCATTTCCCTCTGATAATAAACCCCGAAATTACTACCCATGCTGTGATCTGAATACACTGCGCATATTCCTTATCTTTTGATAATAAACATAAGACACAGCAAGGCATACGAAGAAAAAAGAATGGCCCACCTCCAGCAAGGCACTGTCTCCGCTTGACAAATGAGCAACAGAAGCTGATATTAAGGTAATTCCGAAACCGAAGTAGGCGAATTCCTTTATTTTATGAGGCATTCCAGGCAATACCAGTGCAACCACCCCTAATAATTTAGCAATCGTGAGCTCTACCCGAAACCAGTTGGGCAGGCCCAGATGTGCAAAAGCCCCTTTCATTTCTGCATTAAAGGCAAAGTTGATGGCACTCCATAAAAATATGGCCGTCACAATACCTGTAGATATCCAATAAATCAACTTGTATTTTCTCATGATAAGCATATTTATTTTTTTATCGTGCGAACATATGTTGTAAGCAGGGCTGTTTCTTTATCTGAAAGGGTGCTTTTAAAAGTGGGCATACTGCCTCTTCCATTCTGTATTGTCTTAAATATTGCGATGCTGTCCAGAGAAGTTGTCTGCAGGTTTGCCGCACCAGAAATACCAGCCGTGCCATCGCCGCCATGACAGGTCATGCAGTTATGCTCATATAGCGTTTGTCCCGGGGAAACCTGCCCTGATGCTGCATTGGCGGGGTTGCCATCAGAAGCTGTTTTTGGTTCGTCAGCCGATTGCCCTGTGCATCCGCTTAAAATCAAAATGAATATTGCTATTATAAAATGTCGTGGATTGAGCATAACCATATATTAATGAAATTTGAAAGCAGACAACAGCACAATGGCAAAACATAAGATGAATTGTACTGTGTAAAAAATGTTGAGATTGGCACATATTTTCTTAATCGCGGCAATACGGTCTGTTCCGTTACCGGACATTACTTTCATAAGCCTGCCTCCTTGCTTCCGCCGCACTATAATACCGTTCAATGCTGCAATAAGCACCAACGGCACTTTAATCCTGAGCCATACCTGATCACCGTAAACGCCATGTACCATCGTCATCATACCCACACCTGCAACAATTGCCAGCAACACGCCTACAGCCATAACCGGCGGAAACTTTGATATTACATTCAGCATAGCATCTGCTTCGCCTATCGACTGTTTATACTGTTTCCGGAACTGTCTGAAGGCAACAAAATCCGTAACAATACTTCCAACAAAAAGTGCGAAGCCGATAAGATGAAGAGCAAGAAAACATTGAAAAATGACAGCAGAAGACATAATCTGAGTTTTTTAAAATTACTTCGTTTTCGTTGTAATTATTAGCAAATATAAAACGGATTCGTATCAAAAATAACGACCTGGTATAAATATTTCCTATTTTAGCTACGAAACCGTAGTATAATGGAGAAAACAATAGAACTGGTGAATCTATGGGGCGAATATGCACGCACTCATGCCAATGCTGAAATTGAAGACTTCTGCAGACAGTACCTCACACAGAAAAGAGAAAACATAGATAAAGGGCCACTTGTAGGTGGCGTAGTACCTTCACATACAGACGGGTTGCTGATGAAAATCATCGGGCGGATACATAAACTGCATGTAATGTACGCAACAGCTGCATTTGAAGGCACCCCACTGAATCAACTGGAAGAATTTGGATGCCTGGTAACCATTCAGCGGCAAAAGAACCCGAAAAAATCCGAAGTGATCTACAGTAATCTTATGGAGCTCTCCAGCGGCACAGACATGCTGAACAGGCTGAAAAATAAAGGGCTTATAAAAGAGCAGGAAGATAAGGAAGACAAACGCTCCAAAAGAGTACTACTAACTGCTGCCGGAGAAAGAGCAACTGTTCAGTGCCTGAAACGTATAGAACAGCTGGCGGAAATAATGCTGCACGACATGCCGCAGGAAGATAAGCTGCTGTGCATACAGCTGCTAAAGCATATCGAGATAAAATTTTCAGGTCTGTTCCAGAAGCATAAAGGCGAAAGCTTTGAAAATGTGTACAGCGAAATTGTAACAGGACCTGTTACAAAAGAAAAAAGAAAAAGTAAAGCATAGATCAGTGCATAGCTATACATAAAAAACCGGCTGTATTTTTTAAGATACAGCCGGTGTTAACAGCACTCGTTTTTACACTTTCTTCACAGCAATTTTCCTCGTCGTTTTATTGATATCTTTTTCCTGCAGATCAAAATCGGGATTGAGCATCAGTGATGCAGGACGGCGTGAAGTTGTAAAATGGATTTTATTAGTTCCCGCCTGTATCTTCACTTTCTGCGACGCTACCTGCGTGCCGGAGGCATTGAGAATACCCAGCTCTATCCAGTCGTTCATAGCTATTTCTTTGCTTTTACCTTTGGCATCATACAACAACTTCTTCCCGTCGATCTCAGCATCTACCGTATATTCCAGCGTTTCCGGGTTCATTTTATAAGTGGCAGATTTTATGTGATTATTATAAACCACTATTTTCTCCAGGCAATCTTCCACCATATATTTCACAGAATCCGGGGCAATGGTTTTCAGTTGATTCACGATCATATCAGACGTGATATATGGCCTTTCTTTGAAAGCATACTGCTGCATGAAATTTTTAAATGCATGGTTCATATTTTCCTCGCCGATGTATTTCTGCAATGCGTACATTTCACAGATGCCCTTTGCATAAAAGATATACATCTGGTCCATCACTTTTTCCAGCGGACGTTCTTCCAGCGATTCGCCGCTACGGCTTGTGAGATACTGGAATGAATAGTCTTCCAGGAATTTCCGGATACCTTTTTCACCATATTTTTCCTTTACTACCATTGCAGCGCTGTATTGGCTCATCGTTTCGGAAGCAAACTGCGAGCCTTCCGTATTTGCAGGCAGTATTTTATGTCCCCACCATTGATGTGCCACTTCATGTACGGTTACAAAATAGGCCAGGTTACTCGGTGCATCATCATCTCCATCCTTGTTTTCATCATGTACAGCAGCAAGAGGGGCAACCTTACGCAAGTCTGTAAGAAAACCTATGTTCTCAGAAAAAGCAATTGTATTGGCAAAGCTTTGTGCAAAACCTCCTTCCGGGAATTCTATGATGCGCAGCTGGCGGTACTGGTATGGGCTGAACTCACGGCTATAATAGGTAAGCGCATCTTTCATGCCCTGCATCATTACATCAAGGTTATAGTTGTGTGATGAATGATAGTAGATACTGAGCTGCACAGGCCGTGAACCAGAATCTGAAGTTACCGTAAAGCTTTCTGTCTTTACCTTATAGCGACCGGATTGTATGTTGAAATAATTCACCGCAGGCTGGTCCATCTCATAGCTGAAATAAGAGCGTCCGTTTGCTTCCCATTGTTTTTTAAGATAACCCGGAGCTATCGCCGTCTGTCCGTTTTCTGTACTCAGCGTGAGAGACAACCACATACGGTCTGAGCCGGGACCGAACATATTTTCCTGTAGTGCATTTTTATCTGTGATCAGCGGAGCATAAGGCTTTTCCGGCAGATCATACTTTTTACGCAACGTATTTCCATTTAGTTCACTCTGTGCAGAATATCCTATTGAAGGCAGAAATACACCGCTGTTCAGGAAAGTACCGTTCGTATTCACCAGCGCATTGATACCCTGGTCGGTAAACCCTTTGGGCTTTCCGGAGAAGTGATAGGTAAGCTCCAGACTGTCGCCGGGCTGCAGCGGCTGCGTAAAATGGTAACCGAAAAAATCCATTTTCCTATCATCAATGATCGTTTTATTTTCCTTACTGAGGTGTACGTTTTCAAACATCTGATGATTTGACAGATTGAGGTAAAGGTTATTTACAGGCACAGCATTTTTATTTATCAACACCAGTTTCATATCTGCCTGCATTTCGCGTTTTGAAGGAGAGAGATCTATATTACCATTCACCCGGCTGACAGAAAGCTGCGGCTCGCTACGCAAATGCGCATATTGCTTTTCATAGGAGGCCTGTTTTTTATATTGTTCTTTCTGTGAAACGTTATCATTCAGTATGTCTGTATTGTAATAAATATATCCTCCAATGATCACAAAACCTGCTACCATTGCCCATGTTGTAATGGAATGCCTCTGCCAGCCCGCTGCTGTAAGTTTTCTCCAGCGTTCCTTATACGGCTCCCCGTCTGTAGCCGGAAAAAATTTCACACCTGCGCGCCATACCAGTAGCCCGAATAAGAGCCAGTAAACGAGGTAAATAAAATACGGCTGAAAACTCCCCTGGAAACCAACAAGATCTGAGTAGCTTACATCGGGTGTATAGCCGGGGACAAATACACCATGACGCAGCATACTGTAGCCAAAAAATTCGCAGAAAATATACAATCCGCCGAACAATGCATATCCCTGGTAACGGTTGCCAGCTATAGATTGCAGCCCGATGGCAAGAATACAATAAAACAGGTATTTGGTGGCCTGGTAGCCAAACAGGTATTGTACGTATAAGGGCAGCTCATAATAGTGATAGTCTTTTGAAGCCTGGAATATAACACCTGAAATCATTACAATACCAAGTACGGCCAACACAACAATGAACAATGCTGTGGTCTTTGCGGCAAATCGTGTGCTGCGCGCCGCAGGCATACTTCCTGTTATTCCGGACAATCTTGTATTGATATCACGCCACACGCTTTCTCCGCTGAACACAAGCAGTAATAATGTAATAAAGATATTTACAGTGCCGGCAAATATTTCTGTTACAGTTTTAGTTGTAGGATATGTTTCGGCCTCAAATGCTTTACCTGTAACCTGTGCAGCAAAGTACAGGAATACCATCGCGATACCCAGTATCAGGTAGAAATAGACGCTCCGGAATATCTGGCGGCACTCCATCCGCAGCTGGCTCATAAAGGTTTTGATCGTAAAACCGGCATCAAAATGCAATGCAAAAGCGGGTCTCGGGAAATTGGCAATACGGGTTCCTTCTGTATTGGTCTTTTTTGATTTACGGAAAGAGAGTACTGCTTTCTGATAGCCGAATCGGAAACGCCAGGATGCAATGATCAATGCCCCCACACCTACAGCCAGCCACAGCAGGCGGTTCCACAGGTACAGCCCTTCTACGCTTACTGCCCTTGTATTTCGTTCTGCTGCGCCCTGCCCTACACTTACAGATATAGTACCTACGAGGCCGTACGGGTCAAGCAATATGCCGAGCGTCTTCGTATCGGGATGATCAAAATACCGGCGGGCAAGGAAATACATGATGTAGAACGCGATGATACCTACCCAGCTGATCACTATATTCCGCGCCAGCAAACCCAGTGTAAAGAAAACTGCAGTGAGAAAAAACACATTGACGGCAATAAGCTGCACATACACATGCCAGTAAGACCAGAAGTTGAATGGCAGAAAAGAATTACGCTCCAGCCAGGGCATTTCGCATGCAAGCGCATAACCCACCAGTGGTGCAGTAAATAACAGCATATTGGTAAGATATATACCGGAGAACTTACCGAGTATATACTGCACTTTGGGTACAGGATAAGAGAACGTGATCTGGTAACTCTGGTAGCGGTAGTCGCGCAGGGATCCCATACCTGCAAAGGAGGATACCATAAATGTAGTAAGTAAGCTCACGCCACCGATCATGATCTGGATGAGGTACGGAGAATTGAGCTTTGTGTTGTCTGATGCTACCTGCACTCCGGAAAACAAGCCGCCCATTATATTTACAAACAGGAATACAAGGCCTGCCAGTATAAGATAGTAAATATGAAAACCGCTGCGCTTAAGGCTGAAGAACAGTTCCAACCGCGCAAGACCTGCTATTTTTTTCATAAGAAAAATATTGAAGGCTACTGTATGTAGCCATGTTTTTTACAATGATTACACCATATTTACTGGCCTGCAGCAATACTTTTGAAATAGAGATCTTCCAGCTTTGGCAATACCGGTTCAAAACCGTCGCCAGGGTTCGCGTCTGCAAAAATCCTTGTGTATGGCTGGCCTTCTGACAGATACGAATACAACACCTGGTGAGACTGCTGCAGCAATGGCAGTTCCCTGCGTGTAGCAAAGCGGCCCCACACTTTCCCTTTCACAGTGCTCATCAGCTCAGATGGCGCACCGCGCAGCACAATGCGGCCCTGGTTCATAACCGCCATATCGCGGCACAGATCGCTTACGTCATCCACGATGTGTGTGGAAAGAATGACAATAATATCCTCGCTTATTTCACTAAGCAAGTTGTTGAAACGTATACGTTCATTCGGATCAAGACCGGCCGTTGGTTCGTCTACAATGATCAGTTTGGGATTACCGAGCAACGCCTGTGCAATACCGAAACGTTGGCGCATACCGCCGGAATAACCTGCCACGTAACGTTTACGGGCATTGTAGAGATTCACCTTATCCAGCAGGTATTTTACCACTTCCTTTCTTTCGCTGCCGGATGTAATGCCTTTGAGTATTGCAAAATGGTTCAGCAGGGCTTCTGCACTGATGCCCGGGTATACCCCAAACTCCTGCGGCAGGTAACCCAATACTTTTTTGATGCTCAGCGGGTCTTTCAATGCATTAACCTCCCCAAGTAATATTTCGCCGCTATCGGGCAGCTGAAGGGTAGCGAGCGTGCGCATCAGGCTGCTTTTACCGGCACCGTTAGGGCCCAGGAGACCAAACATACCGTTGCCGATTTCAAGACTGATGTCATCCAGGGCTTTCACGCCGTTGGCATATGTTTTTGTCAGATTTTTTATAGAGAGTTTCATAACTGTTTTTTATTGCGATGAAAAAAGAGCCGGTATTATTTTTTACCGGCTTTCAGTTTTGTTTCCACGGAGCTTTTCATATCATCTACAGCGCCTTCCTGCAGGTCTTCCATTTGTTCATTGGTCACTTTTTTTGAATTGGCAGATAATGTCAGTGCCGCTGCTGAAAAGGCTTTGGGATTAATGCCGGTAGCCGTTACCGAATGATCGTCTGCAATACATTCCAGCACAGCTCCTTTAAGGCCGGTGAGCACATCACCTTCGGGGTTGTACGCGTACGGAATAGCCGTTGTATACCATACTGTGTATTTTACTTTATCTGTCCCGGTCACAACTGCCTTATTACAGGTATAGCCCAGTATCTTCTTTGTTTCGCTGGTATAGGCAATTGCCCTGGAAGGATCGAGTGTGCCTTCTGTGTAATAGTTCCTTCCGTTAAATGTATTTTCAACACGTACGGTTTTTGTTTTCAGGTTATATATCTGTTTGCCGCTACCCAGGCCCGACATCATTATCTGCATTGCGTTTTGTACGGGATTGTTGCCAGCTGCTTTTTCTTCTTCCGTTACCACCGCAAAATTTTCTTTATTGAATGTAAGTTTTATGGCGGCATACATTTTCTCGGGCACCATCGATGCTACAGCCGGATTTTGTTTGGCGGCCTGCTCTCTCAGGTTTATAGACATACGGTAAGTAATAAGTCCCTGCTGGGGTGCAGTCTGCGCAAAAAGCATTGTCGGGGCCGCGGCAATTATCAGTATTGAAATCAGCTTTTTCATAAAATTTGTTTTTTTCTGATACAAATATCTGCCGGTATTATACCCCAGGGAGTTAAGAACCGTGAAGCTTAGTTAATTAGTGTGAATGCCGCTGATATTATGCAATGAAAAAGTCCCGGGCTGAGGAGCGCGGGACTTTTCCGGGTTTACCGGTTGGCCGGAATAATAAGGCAGGAAGCCGGCCTCTATGTGGTTCACATACAGCTGCCGGTACAGGCTGCATGATCCGTTATCTTTTTACCGGTGATGGCAGCTGTACAGGAGGCCCGGGAACAAGCCCGGTCTCCTGCCGGCGTACCATTGCTGCATATGCAGCGTGTGAAAGGGTTTTCGGTGTGTTTTCATAGTGCGGGTCTGCTTTTAACTGTCCGCTCTGATGTAAAATAACAACACATGGTTGCAGCCTATCTGCAAGCAATGTCCCCTTCGCTAAAAAACTGTTCTTCGAGGCGTGTCATTACATGATCCTCTTCACTGGTCCATTGACAGAACAGGGTGGAAAGGCTGCCTTTAACAGTTTGCAGCTGCAGGGATAGTTTTCTCATAGTCTCCAGGATATACTGTTTCATTGTGACGGGTTTTATACTGCTAAATAACACCTGTTACATGCAGCCTATCTGCAAGCTTTAGAAATTTATCAATTTGAGAATCAGCATTATCACGTTGATAAGCTTTTAGACAGCAATGGCACGTGACCGACATGTCAACACATTGATTACAACATTTTTAACAAAAGGGAGTCCGTTCGTGGTACATAATTTGGCCTGTATATACTAAAATCATTCAGCCATGATCAATCAGCATGAAGTGCCGATGTACCTGCAGGAAACATTACCTGAGATAAGCATTGAAAAAATGAAGGAGCCACAGCATGTTTACAGCTCTGTCCATGCATTGCTTGATTACACTTTCCAGCAGGTAAAGGAGCATAATTTCCCGATGGTCAAAAAATGCTTTTCCATTGCAGAAAAGCTATACGAAAAAGGTAACAGCGTCGTGAAAAACGCGATCGAAAATGTATTTGTATTCTCCTTTTCGCACCTGCCCTGCTGCAATAAGGAAGAGAAGGAAATGATCATGGGGATTATCCCCGGCACTCTTTATTCTGTGTATATGAAACAGCTGCTGCAAACAGGTATATGATCTGAAACAGCACAAAACTGAAAAAATGAAACACACATTTGAACTTAACGGTATACAGTATTCATTTAACTGCTTTGAAGAAAAAGGTTCTGAAAACGGGATATTCCTCGTGGAGGTATTTGACACCTTTCTGAACCATTACACCCCGAGATACTTTATCGTCTGCTATAAAGAACGTAAGGTTTCGTTCAAGGCGGAGAATGCTATGGATTTCGATATAAAAAGCGCTATCGTAAAAACCATCATACGCTGGTATGCTTCCGCTTCATAACACCCCGTCAACAAAGTTTTTTACGCTCAATGAAAATATATGAAACACACAGAGCCTGAGCCTCGGCCTCACACTGCTGCCGGCGCCGCAACAGAGAATAATTTCAACATTTGTATCGCACATGAAGGGCATTTAAAGTGGGCAGAGGAAATATGTGCTGAGATGCACGATTCTGCCATAAAGCGGGGTACCGGTATTTCTAAAAGGTCACCCGAATACCTGCGGCAAAAAATGATGGCCGGTGAAGCTGTCATTGCTTTTACGAATGACGGAAGTTGGGCTGGGTTTTCTTATATCTCGGCATGGGACAATGGGAAATTTGTCTCTAATTCAGGACTTATTGTAGCACCCGCATACCGCCAAAGCGGAGTTGCCGGGCAGATCAAAAGAAAGATATTTTCGTTGAGCAGCGCCAGGTATCCCGACGCAAAGATCTTCAGCCTTACGAGCGGACTTGCAGTAATGAAAATGAACAGCGCACTTGGCTTTGAGCCGGTCACTTATTCAGAGCTTCCCGCCGATCCTTCTTTCTGGGAAGGATGCAAAAGCTGTGTCAATTATAATATTCTTATGAGTAAGGGTAAGCAGAATTGCCTCTGCACGGCTATGCTGTATGCCCGGACAAAAACCGCACATAAAAAATCTCCTGCATGCCCCGGCAGATCTTCTACTTACGGCGGTGCGGCTTGAGCGTACCACGATAGGCCGGTGCAAACATTTTAAGGACATGGTGTTCTGTATGATCTGCCTTGCCATCTTCTTCTTTTGACGCGTTGGCCATATTGCGGCAGAGGCGCATTAGCGGATAGTATAAAACGCCGGCTGCAAGGGCCAGCAAACCGAGGTTTCTTACGGTCTTGTTCATTTTGAGCTTTTTTTAGAGTTATGTGTTGTATCATTTCCTTAAAAAAGCAGGCCACCGGCAATAAAAAAGACCTGCGTCATACAGACGCAGGTCTTTTTTTTGAAAATATGTTGTTATTGATCTTTCAGTTTGCTGTGTCTGCGGCTATAACCGAAGTATATGATGAACCCAAGCAGCAGCCATACGATGAGTCGTGCCCAGTTTGTCCAGCCGAGACCAAAGATCATGGCGCCGCAAACGAGAATGCCCAGGATAGGCACCAGTGGAACAAGCGGGGTCTTGAACTGCCGCGGCAGTTCCGGATTTTTCACCCTCATAATCCATACACCGGCACATACCAGTATGAACGCGAATAACGTACCGATACTGGTCATATCGCCAACGATATCACCGGGTACAAATGCAGCAAAAGCACCTACAAGCACCAGGAAGATCAGGTTTGATTTATAAGGCGTTTTGAACTTCGGATGCAGATCTGAGAATATTTTAGGGATCAGGCCGTCTACGCTCATGGAGTAAAACACACGCGACTGACCCATCAGCATCACCAGTATCACAGAGGAGAAACCGGCAAGAATGGCTACAGTAACGAGATCTGCCAGCCAGCCATAACCATGCATATATGTTTTGATAGCATACGCCACAGATGCTTCTTTACCGTTGGTACGGAAATCATCTACACTGGCTACACCGGTAAGTACATGTGCAAAGAGTATGTACAGGATCGTACAGATAACAAGCGAGCCAAGGATACCGATCGGCATATCCTTTTTCGGATTTTTTGCCTCCTGCGCCGCTGTAGACACTGCATCAAAACCAATGAATGCAAAGAACACGACTCCAGCCGCTCCGAGCATTCCCATGATACCGCCAAAATGATGGTCTATTCCCTGCCCATCCGTATAGGTGGTAGCAGCAGGAATATATGGTGTATGGTTTACGGGGTTCATGTAATTCCAGCCAAGGATGATAAAAACCACTACGATGGCTACTTTGGTGATTACGATAATACCGTTGAATACCGCAGATTCCTTGGTGCCGCGTATCAGCAGCAGGGAAAGCATAGCAATGATAAACAACGCCGGTATATTCATAATACCATGCGCCATTACCTGCCCGGTTGTATCTTTTAATACCTCAAATGGCGAATGCGACCATTCATAAGGTATTCGTAGCCCGAATATTTCCAGCAGTTTGTTCAGGTACTCACTCCAGGCAATACCTACGGTAGCGGCACCAACTGCGTATTCCAGCACGAGATCCCAGCCTATGATCCAGGCGATGAACTCGCCCATAGTAGCATAAGAATAAGTGTAGGCACTTCCGGCAATGGGTATCATTGATGCAAATTCTGCATAGCACAAACCTGCAAAAGCACAACCAACAGCTGCGATGATAAAACCCAGCGTTACGGAAGGACCGGCATTATTTGCTGCTGCTGCTGCCGTGCGCACAAAAAGACCCGCGCCTATGATGGCACCAATACCCAGTGCAATCAGGTTACCGGCGCCGAGTGTGCGCTTCAACCCTTTTTCTTCATCTGTGGCCTCAGCCATCAGGCCGACCAGTGATTTCTTGGAGAAAAGACCCATATTATTATAATAACATCGTTGGCCGACGAAGATAATAGAAAACTTCATAATCAGGCAAGAGCAGTACAAAAACGCATTAAAACAACATGCATCTGTTAGAAAAAGATAAAATATTAACTCTCCCCTGCGGCTGCTTAAATATTTTGCTGTAGCTTGGCGGATTAATTGAAATATTCTACAGTGCGCAGATTACTTGCTCTCTTTCTGATACTTTTTGCTTTTTCTTCCCAGGCACAGCCGCTGATGCCCGATATGATCGGGGTAACGCAGGGTGGCATGAATATCCTTACCTGGACATCGCAGTACGATGGCATCAAGTCTATTGCCATGCAACGTTCGCAGGACAGTATACATAATTTTGCAACGGTGGGTTATGTAAAAGACCTTAAAAAAGGACCGCAGGCTTTTATTGATGGTCACCCGATTCCAGGCAAAAACTGGTACCGTCTCTATATCGTCTTCAATTCAGATCTTACATGGTACAGTAATACATACAAGCTTTTTGTGGACAGTGCACAACTGCTGCAGCATAAATCTATTCCCCCCAACGACTCTCTGCAGAAGTATGCAAACAAAGTAAAAACTGTTGGCGAGATCATTCCCAATACACCGATTATTACTCCCGGAACCACCACTAATAATACTACCGGAGGAACCACCACAACAGCAAACAGCGGAAACAAACCTGCCGCCCCGGTGATCAAAGTGCCGGACATAGGTACTGTAGCGGATCCGTACACTTACATAAAGTCTCAATATGTCTTTACAAACCCTTTTACCGGGCATGTGAATATTGAAATTCCCGAGGCTCGAAAACATTTTTACAGCATACGGTTCTTCGATCAGAAAAATAAACAGGTACTGGAGGTGCCGCAGATAAGAGAACCGGCGGTGATTATTGATAAACGGAACTTCCAGCATAAAGGGCTTTATAAATTTGAGCTCACCAAAGACAAGGAAAAGCTGGAGACTGGTTATATAACGATCTACTGATAAAACAACTAAAAAGCCTTCCTGTTTGAGCAGGGAGGCTTTTTTAATGTATTGCAGCAAAACATCAGAATACAATGTATCCGGACCGGCACCATACATTCTGTATATTCAGCCATTCGTCATAAAACATCTGTAAAATCACCCTGCACGCAAAACCTGCTAACTTTACATGCAATTGGTTATTGGATATGCTTGCGATAAAATATTTACTTTTTACAATATTGTTTGCCTGGGGCATTAATTGCTACGGACAAAGTAAAATGATCAGTGATCAGGCATATAACGGCTCAGTATATTATCGTCAAAGTACTTTTTTAAAATCCGTTTCACAATTACCGGAAATAATACAAAAGAATTTATCTGGCTATTTACACGAAGCGTTAGGTCCGATTAGCGATAGCTTAAACTTTTCTTACGGCCAGATCGTTGATCTAAAGGAGATGTTTAAAAACGATACTGCAGCTTATAAGTACGAATGGGTAGTTGCGAAATACGATCTCAATTTTCTTATTCATGATATATCAATAGGCATAAAGAGCTACTATCTCCGGATTAGAATGGATGAATTTGGACAAATAGTTTACTCCAATTGGCCAAGACAAAATTACTCAGACAGAAAAAGACTATCACAACTTCAGAGAATAGAAGAGCTGGCTTTAAAAACTGCAATCCGTGATAAATACAATTCTGAAGGTTATAAAGTTGCCCTCCAATATGATGAAAAGCTGAATAAATTATTTTGGATTTTTTATTTTAATTCTAAAGAGAACGAACGTTACAAAAGCTACAACGTTATCTCTGTCGATTGGATCAATCATGACATAATTGACGATGGAAGAGGAATTGTCGAAATGAAATAACCATAATGCTGCCGTGCATATTATGCCACGCTTCGTATAAAAATTTAATCGACCAGGGATTTAAAACGTGTTAAAACTGGTAATTATCATCCCACTCCTGTTCCTGCATCATACGCGCCCATTCTGAGCCCAGCTGCAGCACATCGCCCATATAGAGCTTCATCATCCGCACCGCTTCTTCTGCATGCCATGAGTAAACGCCTTTTGCAAAGCGCACGGAGAAACCGCCGTAATTAAAGTACAGGCTGCCATCCTGGTAGAGAGACTGTATCAGGTGTTCATGTGTTTCAAAGCCCCAGTAGTCAAAATGTTTTCCTTTGAGCGGATGATCTGTTTTTGTGTCTTTGCCCACATAATGAAGCGGCCCCACATACTGCCAGTCATAATGCTGTACCTTTTTCTTCAGGAAGGTTTGCTGGATCAGCGTAAGCCTGTTATTGTCCAGCAGTATTTTTTCCCGGAAATACATACGTGAAAGGAGACGGTAAGCAGCCAGCAGATACAGCACAGCAGCACCGAAACCGGTTGTCCAGTGCATCCATTGCCTGCCCAGCGGCATAGATTGTAAAAGGAATATAGAGGCCATGCCTGCAGTAAAGAGGAACTCGGCCCAGAATAAAATACGGATACGGCTTTCTATCCTGTTACCAAGGTCTATAAGCAGGAAATCCTTACCCCAGTTATATTTTATTTCATCGCGCATAAGGCTTACCTTATAAAGGTGGAAAGAGCATATAAATATAACAAAATTATAACGCAAAAACGGTGCTTTCCGCTTTTTCTGTAACCAGCGCAGCTTCAAATACTTGTTCAAATTCTTTTTTAAGAATTTCCTTCACTTCAGCCATATCTGCGGGTTTTCCGGTCTCTTTTTCAATGGATGTAACACCTTTATCGCTGATACCGCACGGTACTATATAGTCGAAGTAACGCATATCGGTATTTACATTCAGCGCAAAGCCGTGAATCGTGACCCAGCGGCTGCAACGCACGCCCATAGCGCATATCTTACGCGCCTGCGGGGTGCCTGCATCCAGCCATACGCCCGTAGAACCCGGCAGACGGTCGCCCGCTATCCCGAAATGGGCAATAGTACGGATCACCACCTCTTCGAGGCTGCGCATATAACGTCCCAGGTCGGTGAAAAACAGTTCCAGGTCCAGCACAGGATAGCCTACCAGCTGGCCGGGGCCATGATAAGTAATGTCGCCGCCGCGGTTTGTTTTATAAAAGGAGACGTTCAGTTCTTTAAGGCGGGAATCGTTCACCAGCAGGTTTTCCATGTGTCCGCTCTTACCGAGCGTGTATACATGCGGGTGCTCAACCAGCAACAGATGATTTTTTGTTCCAATATCGGCGGGGCGCTCTGTTTCCGATGTCCCAAACCACTTTGCTTTTGCCTGGAGGTTTTCCTGCATCAGCGCTTCCTGCAGGTTCCAGGTACTGCCATATTCTGCAGTTCCAAGGTCCCGGAAATTTACATTTTGCATTTGCTACGGAATCAATGATAACGCAAGTTACAGATTTGAAACACCACGCCGAAATAAGTATTTCTGCACTGCAAACCGGTTTTGCCTATATAAATAAAATCACCCTTTTACTACCTGCTGCAGGGCTTTTGATTTGCGTTTTCTTAACAGCAAATCAATTACATTTGTTTTCGGTTTTTATTAATTATTTCAGACTATGTTGCGATTCATGAAGAACAAGATTCTCATACCATTGCTGATTACAGGTGCGCTCGGAGCTTTTTTCTCATTTAAGTACATTGGCGGCGAAGACAGCAATGACACTCAGAAAAGAGAATTGGTTTTACAGACTGTAATGAGGACTATAAAAGAAGGGCATTTTTCTCCACGTCAGATAGATGACACATTTTCCTCCCGCGTTTATGACAAAATGTTTGATGACCTGGATTATGAAAAGAAATTCTTTACAGCCAGGGACATGGCCGTTTTGTCTCCCTATAAATACAAGATAGACGACGAAATCAACGGTAACTCACTTGAGTTTTTTGATAAGTTCTGCGATATCTTCCAGAAAAATGTAAGCCGTGCAGAAGGTTACTACAAAGACATCCTTGCCAAGCCGTTCACTTTTGACAAAAAAGAAGAACTGCAGCTTAACGGCGACAAGCTTGAATTTGCCGCTGATGAAAATGCATTGAAAGATCGCTGGCGCATGTATCTCAAATACCGAGTACTGGCTAAATATGTAGAACTGAAAGACGCGCAGGCAAAAGATTCTACCAAAGACAAAGTGGTAAAAACCGACGCCCAGCTGGAAGCATCAGCACGTGAAAGCGTAATGAAAAACCAGGACCGTTTCTTTAAACGCCTGCACAAAACAGATAACAAACAGCTCTTCACTGTATTTGTAAATAACATTACAGCCAGCGAAGACCCGCATACCAATTATTTCCCGCCGAAAGAAAAACAGCGTTTCGACGAACAAATGTCCGGCAGCTTCTTTGGCATAGGCGCGCAGCTCCGTGAGGAAGACGGTAAGATCAAAATCGTATCTATTGTAACCGGCAGCCCCTGCTGGAAGCAAGGCGAACTGAAAGCCGGCGATGAAATCAAAAAAGTAGGCCAGGGCACACAGGAGCCGGTAGATGTGCAGGGCTATGAAATAGATGATGTTGTAGAACTGATCCGTGGTAAAAAGGGTACCGAAGTACGCCTTACTGTAAAAAAGGTAGACGGCTCAACCAAAGTGATTCCGATCATCCGCGGAGAAGTGCTGTATGAAGAAACCTTTGCTAAATCAGCTATCATCAAAGGTTCCGACGGACCTGTAGGTTATATTTATCTTCCTGAATTCTATTCAGACTTCAATCATATCAATGGTCGCCGCTGCTCTGAAGATGTGGCAATAGAAGTGCAGAAACTGAAAAATGCCGGTGTAAAAGGCATTATCCTTGACCTACGCTACAATGGCGGTGGCTCACTGAGTGATGTGGTAGACATGGCTGGCCTCTTTATTGACCAGGGTCCTGTGGTACAGGTAAAAAGCAGCGACGCGCCTGCAATGAAACTGAAAGATGATACCAAAGGTTCATTGTATGACGGTCCGCTGGCCATAATGGTAAATGAGGGCAGTGCATCTGCTTCCGAAATCATGGCAGCAGCTATGCAGGATTATAAGCGTGCAGTGATCGTAGGATCTACTACTTATGGTAAAGGCACTGTGCAGAAACTGGTTTCACTGGATGAGTTCCTTGACCCGATAACACGTATGCGTATGCAGAGCAATGGCGACGGCCAGCTGGGATCACTGAAACTGACTGTACAGAAATTCTATCGTGTAAACGGTGGCTCTACACAGCTGAAAGGCGTTACACCGGACGTTACCTTGCCGGATCCTTATGCATTGCTGGATAAAGGCGAGCGTGGTGATAAATCAGCACTGCAGTGGGACGAAATCCCGGCTGCCGACTACCGCGCCACAGTTCCGTCCGTGAATGGCAGCACACTTGCCGCACTGAGCCAGCAACGTGTTGCATCTAACCCGATCTTTAAAATGATCGAAGACAATGCAGCAAAAATGAAACAGCACCAGGATGATAATACGGTATTACTTACAGAAGCAGATTACCGCAAGGAGCTCGACGAATCAAGCGCCACTTCCAAAAAACTGGAAGAAGTGCAGAAAAAAGTGAACCAGCTTACCATCACCAATCCTAAAGAGGATATGGACAAGATAAATGCAGACAGTACTTCTGTAGCCAAGAACAATGACTGGCTGAAGAATCTGAAAAAGGACATTTACCTTTCTGAAACGGTAAATATTATCAACGACATGTCAAAACAGTCTATGAAAGTAAACATGGGTACAGGTATGAAATAATATTGCAGCATACTGCAAAAGCAAGAGACCGCTGAAAGGCGGTCTTTTTTTGTTAAAGCCAAATAGAATGAACCAGGAATTTGATACTATATGTAACTAATCGCTTGTTAACTAATGCATAAGAAAAAAATTCAACAAAAAAAATAGAAATACCATCTTTGAAATTTGAAACACGCACTATAAATTTGCGGCACCTATTAGGCCTATTAGGAAGGAACTTGTACCACCCTACAATTTTAAAGGTACTATAACCCAATTTCAAAAAATGAAAAAATTAATCGTGCTGACAGCATCAGGAATACTGCTGTCCCTCTCATCTTGCACAAAGCAAAATGATTCATCTGCATCACACACTAACTCTCCGTCAAAAGTCATTAACCTGAGTAATAAAGGTAAATTTAGCCTTTCAGGAATTTGGGAATGGGTAAAAGGAGTCTTCAAAGGTGGGGGTCTGGTTGACGTCCACGTAACTTATAAAGATGGTTCTTATTATGACGGACATGTTGTTTATCAAGGAAACACGTTTGACGGTCAAGGATGCATACCAACAAATGCAATTTGCATCTCTGAGGTAGTCGTTTCCGCAGGGATGACAACAAATACCGACGGTCATTCATTTGATGGTGTATATGGTTATGCAAACGACGGACGCCTTGCATTAGCTGTGTGCGAAGACATGTCAAACCCTGAATATGTAAAAAACTACGTTGGGCAAAATGTTTTCCATGCTGCAACCCCGATTCAACTACCGGCAGAAGCAAAATCAGAACTGGGCTTACCTGATGATTATGTAATTCCGGCAGGTGAATACCATATTAACTATGTTGAAGGCAAAGGCTTCTACGTAGAATTTTAAATTGCAGATTTTATAAAAGAGGTTGGGAAAACACCAGCCTCTTTTATTTTTAAAACAATAAACATGTTCAGGAAATTAGTTTTACTTTCTATTATATTGATAGTATACAAAACAAAAGCACAGAATACAGATTCTACATTTAAAAGTCTACTGTACAATATACCAGCTGCGTATACTTTAGACGATCGCATATATTCCATAGAACAATCAGAAAATTTATCTGTCTCATTTGTAAACAGTCAAAGTTTTTATTACACCGTGCTAGACCTTAATCCCTATTTCCTGAACCTGGTCAACAAAAAGACCAAACAAAAAATTCCAATACTTCACGGCAAAGCATCTTTTGAAAAAGATATTAGAAATGACTTTTTCCAGACAAGTATAAATAAAAGTATAAATAAACCTTTTGCAAGCTTTAAATTATATAGTCCGGAGACTTTGCACTTCAATCCTCTTGCACCAAAATTCACGAATTCAGATAAAGTATTTAATAACAAGGTGACTATAATACATGCTTGGGAATATGGTTGTGGCCCCTGCATGGAAGAAATGCCACTCATTAATAATTTGGCAGATTCATTGAAAGAAACTGGTATCCAAATTATAGGGCTTCATCGCGGCTACGTAGGTTACGACAAAGGGAGCTATTCATTTTCTTCCAATACTGGCAAACCAGTAGTTGTATCAGTTCATTTCTCCCAATATCCTATAACAGATGAAATAATGAAAAAAATTGGAATTATGATATTTCCGACAACATATATATTAGATAAACACGGAATAATCAGGGCTGTATTTATGGGTAGCATAAATGCTAAAATGATTCTTCCCATACTTCAATCGCTACGATTTTACAGTATGTATCAATAAAGAGCCTTAATATGGACAGCAAATGCATTGTGTAATGCGGTACGTTTTTACACCCTATTACGTAACTTTGCCCGTCAATAACTTCACATTGCTGCGATACAGATATATTTCCGGTTGTTTTTACGCACTGCTGTTCTGCGTTATCTCTCTGCCCCCCGCAGAAGTAGCGGCCCAGGCGGTACCGGATACTCTTGTAAACCAGCGTATCCCGCAGCCCCCGGACACAGCAAAACCAGCAGCAACGGAACAGGTCGCCCCACTTGCCGAAACGCCGCAGGTGCCTGGCAAAAAAGAACCGTTCCAGCCCAATCCTAAAAAATCGGGACTGTACTCTGCCATTCTTCCCGGCTCCGGCCAGTTATACAACCGCCAATACTGGAAAATCCCGGTGATATACGCAGGTATAGCTGTAGCAGGTTATTTTATTGTAGATAATACCAACCAGTACCGCAAATACCGCAAAATATACATCGCCCGTCTGCAGGGCGACCGAAGCGACGGTCTTCCCTATCTTGATACCGATATTAAAACACTCCAGGACGAATACCAGAAATACCTGGACATGACGGTTCTTTTCACCAGCCTGGGATATATCATACAAGTGCTGGACGCCATTACATTCGCACATCTTAAAAACTTCGATGTAAGTCCTGATATATCTATGCGTGTACAGCCGGTAGCCATGCCTAATAACGGCATCGGGCTGGGCCTTGTCGTTCATTTTAACTAAACTCATGCATTCCGGTGACCGGCAGCATCTTTTAAACACCCGTATTTTGACTAACTTTGCGGAGCTTTTATAAAAGTATTGCCTTCATGTCCGTTCTGAAATTTTATCCGCTTAAAGTAAAAGAAGTACGCTCCGAAACTGCCGAATGTGTATCCGTATCCCTGGAAGTACCGGAAGAGCTGAAAGAACAGTTCCGCTTTGCCCCCGGCCAGTACCTTACATTGCGCCGCCATTTTGACGACACAGATGTACGCCGTTCTTATTCCATCTGCGCAAGCCCATCAGATAACGAGTTGCGCGTTGCGATCAAGAAAGTGGAAAATGGCCGCTTCTCTACTTTTGCCAATGAAGGACTGAAGGCCGGTGAAGAAATTGATGTAATGCCGCCAATGGGTAAATTCTCGCCCAAACGCGCCGACCTTATAAAAAAACATTATGTAGCCTTTGTTGCCGGCAGCGGCATCACGCCGGTAATGAGCATCCTGAAGCATGTGCTGGAAACAGAGCCGCAAAGCGAGTTCACACTGGTATATGGCAATAAGAACCGTAATACGGTTATTTTCCGTGAAGCTATCGAAGGATTGAAGAACAAATACATGCAGCGCCTTCGTGTATACCATGTGCTTAGTCGCGAGTTTATGGATGTACCCTTATTTAACGGCCGTATCAATGCAGAGAAAGCCGCGGAATTCTGCAAAACACTGATCAATCCTGCTTCTATTGATGAAGCATTTATCTGCGGACCGGAGGAGATGATCCTTTCCGTTCGCCAGCAGCTTATAGATCTGGGTATCCCGTCTGCCCATGTGCATATAGAACTGTTTACCTCTCCGGACCAGCCCAAACCGAAACATGAAGAATGGGCTACAGAGCATAAGAAAGAAGAAGGACCAATGAGCACCGTAAGCATTACGCTTGACGGTACCACTTTCGACCTCGATCTGGCTTATAATGGAGTAACCATACTCGATGCAGCGCTTGCACGCGGAGCAGATCTGCCCTATGCCTGTAAAGGCGGTGTATGCTGTACCTGCCGTGCCAAGGTGGTAGAAGGTGAAGTGGAAATGGAAGTGAATTATGGCCTGGAACCTGATGAGATTGAAAAAGGTTTTATCCTCACTTGCCAGGCGCATCCCAAAACAGAGAAAGTAGTAGTAGACTTTGACGCGCGATAATTTTTAGCCTGATCGCATTTTTACCGCAAAGAGTACAAAGAAAGACGCAGAGTAACGCAAAGCATATTAAAACCTTTGCGCAGCTTAGCGGTGCTCTGTACTCTTTGCATTATTGTTTTAATGCTTTATCATTTACCTGAATACTTTTTCCGCAAAGGAGACTAACGGTTTTATGGAGAAGCTAAGAACATTCAGAATTCTCCTGGCGTTTCTCTGCGTAAACTTTGCGGGCTCTGCGTTTAAATCTCACTTTTTAAGGCTTTGATGTTCCGCATTATGCCTGGCCATTTGCTGCGTTTGAGCGGGGAATTCTTAAATATTTTACGGAAAGCCTCTTCACCCAATTCTTCCCATTGCTGCAGGGAAAGATTCAGTATTTCAGGCACGGGAGTAAAAGCAGGCTCTGCATTGGGCCTGGAGAAACGGTTCCAGGGACAAACCTCCTGGCATACATCACAGCCAAACATCCAGCCGCTCATTTTACCGTTGAACGCTTCAGGCATCAAGGCATCTTTCAGCTCAATGGTAAGATAGGAAATACATTTACTGCCATCTACCAGCGACGGGGCAACAATTGCCTCTGTAGGGCATGCATCAAGGCAACGCGTACAGCTCCCGCAATGATCTGTAGCAAAAGGTGGATCGGGCTGCAGATCGAGATCGGTAATAAGTGTGGCGAGGAAGAAAAATGAGCCGCTTTTTTTGCTGAGCAGGTTACCGTTCTTCCCTACCCAACCGAGGCCTGAGCGCACCGCCCAGCTCCGTTCCAGCACCGGTGCACTGTCTACAAAGCCGCGGCCCTCAACGGCTCCGATATTGACTTTTATAAAATCAAGCAACGCATTCAGCTTCTCCCGGATCACATAATGATAATCGATGCCCCAGGCATACCGGGCTATCTTCGGCGCCTGCGCTTCCTGCTTTTCCGAAGGGAAATAATTAAGCATTAAAGTAATAACAGAACGCGCACCGGGCACAAGTTTACGTGGATCTATACGCAGGTCAAAATGATTCTCCATATACTGCATCTTGCCATGAAAACCCTTATTCAGCCAGTTTTCCAACCTCCGGGCATCATCGTCGAGCTGCACCGCCGCAGCAATGCCGCAGCTTTCAAAGCCCAGCCGCTTTGCTTCTTCCTTTATAAGAATAGTATGTTGTTGTGCTGCCGGCAAGATTATGCTTCCTCCTTTAACGGCTTTACCGTTACACCACGAATTTCCGAAAGTCTTTGCACATATGCGGCGGTATGTACACGCGGAATGCCTGCTTCTACCCGGCAGAAGAGCTGCAGGTCCTGTACATAGATAGTGGCTTCGCTCTGGCGCAGCAGGTACATCACCTCGCTCATGGTAGGGTAATCAAAAGACACCTCTACTTTATCTTCTATCCATTTTTCCGTAACCGGCGCATCTTTCAGTGCATCTGCGGTTACCGTTTTATAAGCATTGATCAATCCCGGCACACCGAGTAGCGTACCTCCGAAATATCGCACCACCACAACCAACACATTGGTAATGCCTGCACTGTCTATTTGCCCCAGTATAGGCCTGCCGGCGCTGCCCGAGGGCTCTCCGTCATCATTGGCACGGAATAGTTTTCCATCCGTACCTATGCGGAATGCAAAACAATGATGCACGGCTTTGGGATGCTCTTTCTTCAGCACCTGCAATTTGTCCTTCACATCCTGCGTGCCGGACACCGGATACGCATAGGCCAGAAACCTGCTGCCACGGTCCTTGAATTCTGCGGTAGTATTGGCGGCGAGTGTCCTGTATTTATTTGTATCCTGCATATTATGAAAAGGCAATAAGAATAATGGATAATAATGAAAGCACCAGTCCCGCTATGCGTATACCGGTTACATGCTCCCGGAAAAATATAATAGCCATCAGTGTTGATGCGACTACAATACCGATGTTATTTACCGGTATAGCGGCCGAACTCGCAATGAAGTTGCTGTTGAGCATGCGTATGAGGAAGTAGATAGAAAAATAATTGGGCACACCGAGCACAATGCCGCCCAGCACATTTTTCCAGGCAAATGTTTGCTTTCCGGTAAGTATAAGATACGATACCAGCAGTGTACCAGCCACAGCAGCTACGCCAAATAAATGAATTGTAAATGCCGCCTGTACATCGGACGTAGGCAGATAGCCTTGTTCCACATATTTCACCAGTGTATCCAGCAGGCCGCTGCCGATAAAAAGCAGCACAGGCCATAGCAGCGAAGGGTTTTCCTTATGCTCTTCTTTTACCCGGGTGGTAAGGTATACAGCGGGAAATGCCAGCACAATACCCGTCCAGCGCAGCCAGGAGGCATGCTCGTGATACAGCCAGATAGAGAACAGTACCGGTATGACAAGCGATAGTTTATTAGCGACTGTTGTAGTGGTGATACCGTCTTTTTTGGTAGAATAAGCCAGCAGGTTAAAAATGCAGATAAACCCAATGCCCATCAGCAATGCCCAGGGCGTCCACGGTTGGTGCAGGCTGGAAGCATTTATAGGAAAATGACCCAGGAAAAGGCTGCCGGTGATCACACATACCCAGTAGTTGGTCACAATAACCTGCAGCGCATTCAGCCCGAAGCGTGGAAAAAGCTTCATGATAGCTGACAATACTGTATTGAGTAAAATTGTAAGTAGTAAAAAGATCATTTTGAAGATTTATAGTTCCATACCCGGAACATAGGCATATTTGCTCTGCAGGTTGATTAATACCTGCAATTCATCCCCTGCAAGCGTGGTGCTGAAAGCCGCATCTGCATGATACAACTTCGGCGCAGAAATACCATCGCCAAGCACAGGTGCGGTGTGAAAGATACGCGCTTCATCCCACAGTCCGGCTTTAATAAAGCTGTTGAGCAATGCAGCTCCGCCTTCCACTATCAATGATAACTTTCCGGCTGCATGAAGACGCTGCATCAGTTGCGGCAATATATCCTGCTCAAAATCGAATCTTATAAAATGTACGTTATCCTCTTCCGTTTCTTTTACTGCATTGATCACCCATGTTTTTGCTGCCGTGTTTCTCAGCTTTGCCGTTGCGGGTAATTGCAGTTGTTTATCCAGCACAATGCGCAATGGCTGCGGGCCTTCCCAGTAGCGGGCTGTCAGCTCGGGATCATCGTGCAATGCGGTGTTGTAACCAACCATAATGGCCGATTCTTCTGTGCGCCATTTGTGCAGCAGTTGCCTGCTATGCGCATTGCTGAGCTGGGTGCGGCTTTTATCTGCCGGTGCCATAAAGCCATCTGCACTTTGCGCCCATTTCAATATGATGTACGGACGTTTCTGTTCATGAAAGCAGAAAAACCTCCGGTTGAACCACAAACCATGCTCGCGCAGGATATTTGTTTCTGTGCGGATGCCGTTACTGTGCAGTATCTCAAGTCCCTTTCCGCCCACTTTTTCAAACGGATCTACATTGCAGATAATCACTTCTTTTACCCGCTCCTGCACAATGCGTAATGCGCAAGGCGGTGTTTTGCCATAATGCGCACAAGGCTCCAGGCTCACGTACATAGTGCTTTCAGGAATAAGATGTTTATCTGCCGGCGTTACATCCTCAAAACAATTTACCTCTGCATGCGCCTGCCCGTATACACGATGCCAGCCCTCGCCTATAATGCGGCCGTTATGCACCAGTACGGCGCCAACCATAGGATTAGGCGCAACATGCGATTTCCCGCGGGCAGCAAGTTCCAGGCAGCGTTGTATATAAGGAGTGTGGTTCACCGCGCGAAATTACTTAAACTTTATGTTTCCGGCCGATGCACTCTTTTGAGCTTCGTTGCGTCGCACTCTTGTACGCCATTGCAGCTATCCTCATTCCCCGGGTAACCTGATCCCAAACACCAAAATCCAAAGGCCAAATATCAAATGCCAAAATCCGGATACCACATCCCATATCTCACGTCTCATATCTCACATCTAAATTCGACATCTCATATCTCACATCCCCCCATTCCCTATCTTTACAAAATGCCCACTTATAATGATGCTTTTTATACAGTGAAACAACAACTGCAGCCGCTCTACGATGCACAGGAAGCCGCCACTATTGCACACGAACTGCTGTTTCACATCACCGGGCTTGACAAGCTGCAGCGGTTGGTACAAAAGGACCACCCACTTGACACAGCGCAGGAACAGCAATTACAGGCCGGGCTGCAGCAACTGGCTGCCGGTGTTCCGCTTCAGTATGTAACCGGAACTGCCTGGTTTATGGGCCGGGAGCTTACCGTGAACAAAAATGTACTGATCCCACGACCTGAAACAGAGGAACTCGTAGACATGATCATCACAGATAATGCAGAACGGGAAAACATTTCTGTTATTGATATAGGCACCGGCAGCGGATGCATTCCTGTATCACTGAAGCTGTCAATACCCACTGCAGATGTAAGCGCAATTGACGTAAGTGCAGATGCACTTTCCGTAGCACAGAACAATGCCGCAAGATATAATGCAGCCATTCAGTTCCTGCAGCTTGATTTCCTGGACGAAACAAAACGTGCAGCCCTCTCTTCTTTTGACATTGTTGTTTCCAATCCGCCATATATCCCGAACGCTTACAAATCAGATATGCATACCAATGTGAAAGATCACGAACCTTCACTTGCCTTATTTGTACCGGATGAGGAACCATTGCTGTTTTATAAAGCCATTGCAGATTTCGGGCTATCCCATCTTAAAGAAAACGGAACTATATATTGCGAACTGCATGCCGATCATGCAAAACAAACGGCTGAGATGTTTGCAGACAAAGGCTATGAGGCTGTTGCTTTATTTAATGACATGCATGGTAATGTGCGTATGCTGAAAGCAACCAGAGCAAATTTTGTTTAAATAAACAATGCAGGAAACACCTGTGAAATAAAAAAGCCGGAGCAGATGCTCCGGCTTTTTCAAAAATTATTCACACGAAAAATTAATTATGCTTTTTTACCGCCTTTAGCTTTAGTTTCTTCTTTAGCGGCAGTAGTTGCTTCTGTTTCATCTTCAGTGTTCAGTTCCAGCATTTTTTCCAGCTGACGAACCTGTTTCTTCAGATCGTAAATGGTTTTATACATTTCGTCCATTTCGCTACGGGTAGCAACCGGAAGTCCTGTCATCATTTTTTCCATCTGGTGCTCCATGTCTTTACGCAGACGCAGCTGCAATGCGCTTACTTCTGCCATCAGCTGGCTGTATGTATCGCTTTCAAACAGGCTTACGTATACTTTGTCGGAGAGGTTCAGCCATTCCTGGTACATTGCCATAACGCTGGTAACTTCTTCGCCGTTCTGGATTTTGCTGATGATGTTTTCAGCCAGCTGATCCATTACTTTAGTACCCTGTGTATAGATCATGAACTGCAGTTCTGCGTTCTTGATGTTGTACACCATCATGCGGTTAGCAATATCATTCCATTCGATCAGCGATTTTGTCTGCTGGTTAGGCGTCATCATGCGTACGATCGGAGAAATAGAATTGTTTGCCATCTGGTACCAGTTGTTATAACCGTTCAGCATGTTGGTAAAGAAATCTGTACCGTTCATGCCAGGCATAGCACCAAACATATTGCGCATCTGCTGGAAACCATTCATGCCCATACCGCCGGCCTGTTTCATGTTGTCCTGCATCATTGTTGTGAAGTTCTGCAGGTACTGACGGCTGTTTTCCGGCATAAAACCGAAGAATTTATCCATCAGGTCTTTGTACTGTACAGGGTTCATCCACTGTTTGTACAGGTCTGAGTTAAATGTTTTCTCCTGGATGGACTTCCACATAGGTGCCCACATTTCATAGAAACGTGTGAAACCTTCCTGAACGTTTACCATATTGCGGTAAGCATCCTGTGCGGTTCCGTTCTGGATGTTTTTATGCCATTCGCCGAAGCTGTTGTTCATCAGCTCATGCCACTGGTTGAATACAGAAGTAGTATTTTCAGAACCTTTTTTCCATGCATCCATGTTAAAAGGGTTCATCTGCTGCATCTGGTTCATCCAGTTGTTGCCGGCATTCATTGTATTCATACCGTTCATCCAGTTGCTCCAGTTATTATTCCAGTTGCTCATCATATTAGACCACTGGTTCATCGGATTAGTATCTGTAGTCTGCTGTGCCTGCTTTACAAAGTTCTGGTTCATTTCCCACATTTGTTTAGCCCAGCCCATCTGAGTATTGAACCAGTTCTGGTAGAACTCGTTCATTTTAGTAGTATTTTCCTTTACAGTTTCAGTAGCATTACCTGCCTGCTCTGCAGTTTTGGAAAAAGTGTTTGTCTGATTATCCAACCAATTCTTATACCACTCGCTGCCCTTCTGCATGGTGTCTGCAATCAGGGTATTTCCGTTGGTAAATTTGGAGGTGTTTTCCACCATCGTGTCTACCATTTGCTTCTGAGCATTCACTATGTTTTCTACAAAGTTTTTGCTGTCCTGGTTAGCCATTGTGTTTGTTTTTTATGAAAGGTTTTTTTTAAAAACGTATACCCGTAGATATACATGCTTTTGGCGCCGCAAAGATACGGATGTTTTATTACGAAAAAATAAATTTTTGAAAAAATTACAACCTGCTGCTTCACAGATATATGCGTTGTTTTTTCAGCACAAAAAAGCTGAAGCATTTTCCGGCATACGGGCATATCAAAATAAAGGCATCTGTATTTCCTGAATATTACGGCTGTGTAAAGACGTGATTAAATTGCACCGCTCTGTTTTCAAAAAAAAGCAAATGACCGATACATAGTATCTGAATTTTCTTTTCTTTATCTTCCATTAGAAATTTTCCTTTTTTAAATTCTCAAAAACTAAAAGACAAAATATGTTACAACCAGGAGATGAGTTCCGCCACAAATTCAGCTATACACAGGAAGACGTAGATACTTATGCAAGAGTGAGCGGAGATGTGAACCCGCTGCATATAGATCCCCAGGCAGGCAAGGACAGTATGTTCGGCCGCAATATCATTCACGGCTTTTTGGGAGCGAGTGTATTTACCAAAATATTCGGCGCACTCTGGTATGCTGATGGTCATGTATATATGACGCAGAGCATGAAGTGGCTGAAGCCGATGTTTGTAGATACGGAATATGAAGCGGTAGTTACCGTCAAAGAAATCTTCCTTGAAAAGAACCGCATCCTGTATGACTGCGCCGTATACGAAGTGGCTACAGGAGATAAAACTATTGCCGGTGAAGCCATGCTGCTGAATAAAAAGCAGTATGTATGGAGCTAGGTTTTCTCTTTATTTTTTCTAATAAAAAAGCGGGCTCATTTTCTGAGCCCGCTTTTTTCATTTATCGCAGCCTGTTTTTATTTCGATGCCTTGATCAGTTTTTCAATCTTAAGCACCACTTTGTTCTGGTCCAGTATCTTAAGCATATATACACCATCGGCAAGATTACCCAGGTCTACCTGTTTCGCTTCCTTCTGGTAGATCAGCTCCTTACCATCAAGGCTGCTTACTGATGCATCCACCGTTACCGGTGCATCAATATAGAGGATCGATGTCGTCGGGTTCGGATAGATCTTCAGGTCTTTACCGCCAGCCGTATTGCCTACTCCCAGATTTGGCCACTGGGCTATTGCAGACATGTTCACACATCCGTTCGCATCTGTGCCTTCCACTGTATAGTAGCCATTCTGCGTTACTGTATAGCTGGCATTCGTCGCTCCGGGGATAGCTGTACCGTTCAGGTACCACTGGTACGCAGCATAACCCGTAGAGCTCAGTACCGCACCATTGCGGCTGATGATCGGCGTGCTCAGCATATATACCGTTACCGTTACTGCTGCGGACGTGCTCAGGCAGCCGTTCGAATTGCGCACATCTACCGTATAGTTACCTGCTGTGGTAGCTGTATACGTAGCATTCGTCGCACCTGCAACCGGTGTCCCGTCATGGTTCCACTGATAGGTAAAACCTGTGCCGGTATTGGCAGAAAGCACCACGCTGTTTCCGTTACAGAAATTAAGCGGTGTTGTATATGTAATCGTAGCGCCCGGAAGCTGAACAACTTCGATCAATACAGATGCAGATGTTGCGACACAGCCGTTGGCATTTGTTATCCGCACGGTATAATTACCTGCGGCACCTGTAGTAAGCGTATTGTTGGTAGCACCGGCTATTGCAACACTGTTATTAAACCATTGATAAGTTAAACCCGTACCGGTACCGGCAGAAAGCGTCGCTGTTTCGCCCTGGCAGATAACTGTAGAGGTGAGCGGTGTAATAACGGCCACCGGCAATGCAAATACAGTAACCACCACCGCAGATGATGTAGTGTTACAGCCGTTGGTATTGGTAACACGCACCGTATAAGACCCGGATGTGGTAGCCGTATAGCTGGAACCTGTGCCCACCTGTGTGGCACCGTTAAACCAGCGGTAAGTAAGGCCCGTACCGGTATTGGCATTCAGTATTACACTGCCGCCTATACAGAAGCTCGTGGGACCAGCTGGCGTGATAGTAGCGGTAGGTGTAGCAAGTACGGTCACAACCCGTGCTGTTGAAGTGGTAGAACAATAACCGTTGCTTACAACAACTGTATAGCTGCCGGAAGCAGTGGCAAACCATGCCTGGGTGGTGCCCAGCAATGTGGTACCGTTATACCACTGGTAAGTGTAACCCGTACCGGAGTTGGCAGTAAGTGTAACACCATTGCCCTGGCAGAAAGTAAGCGGACCGCCTGCGGTGATAGTAGCCGTTGGCGGCGTAAGCACAGATACAGACACCGCACTGGAAGTTGCAGAACAGCCATTGGCCGATACTGTTACAGTGTAGTTTCCGTTTTGTGTAACTGTATAAGTGCTGTCTGTAGCGCCGGGAATAGTAGTACCGTTTGACCAGCTGTAGGTATAACCTGTGCCTGTAGAAGATTTAAGCACGACACTGCCACCGGTACAGAAAGTAACCGGGCCCTGTGCTGTGAGTGTAGCCGTTGGCAGCGGAGTTACACTGACAACTGTAGCCGCAGATGTTGCAGAGCAGGAGGTGCTGTTGGTAACTTTAACAGTATAATTTCCTGCAGCAGTGGCTGTGTATGTTTGCCCGGTACCAACCTGGGTAGTTCCGTTAAACCATTGATAAGTAAAACCTGTACCGGTATTGGCGGTAAGCACCACACCTGAACTGCCGGCGCATAATGATGCGGTACCACCCGGCGTAATCGTAGCCGTCGGCAATTGATTAACTGTAACGGTCACAGCATTTGAAGTGGTCGTGCAACCACTGATCGTCAGTGAGGCTGTATATGTAGTGGTGGTGGTTGGCGACACTGAAAGAGGATTTGTTGTGCCGACAACAGTAGAACCATTACTCCACGAATAAGATGATGGCAAAGGCGCACCACTGATTTTTACATTATCAATAAGCCAGCCGTAATAGTTGTTGCTGATGTCCGTTGAGTATCTGAAACGGATTTTGAACTGAGCGCTGGTAAGTGCGGCAGCTGGTATATTAATGGTTTCATTCTGCCACAGGCTGTTTGTAGGCATAGAAGTCGTACTTGAAAATGTACTTGTCCAATTAGCATAGCTCAGTGCAGAGAAACTCACACCTGTACCAACCAGGGTACCGCTTCCTGCATAGCTGGAAGCCGGGAAGGTAGTCCATGACGTACCGCCATTCGTTGAATACTGTACATAGCCTATATCATAAGCTGTAGCGTCTCCTTCCATACCTGCTATATGCGAAAAAGTCAGTTTTGCAGCTGAATAACCAGTCAGATCAAGTGCATTTGACATGGTAAGATTTGCATTGGCACTTGTCGCGGTAGTATTAAGCAACACAGAACTCGTTCCCTGTGAGAAGTAAGTTGTGTTTTTTGTTGCACTGGAAGAACCGCCGCTTACAGCAAAAGTGGTAAGCGGGAAGCTGGTGCTTTCAAAAGGTTCCGTAAAAATATCCTGCGGCTGTGTGTTAATTGCGGTAACACTCAATGTATCCGCTTTTCCGATACATATACCCGCAGATGTTGCAGTAGCTGTAATTGTAGCACCGGAAAAAGGAGCTTTTATTGTTATAGATACAGTTGAAGCAGTAGCACAGCTGCCGTCTACGCCTGTAACGGTATAGATATAAGTACCGCCCGCTGTAGGTGTAACGGCAATATTCTGCCCTGCGGTGCCGCCTGCCGGTATACCACTGCCTGCTACCGGGCTGGCTGTCCAGGTATATGTATAGCTATTGGCTGTACCTGTTTTTGTAGCCGTCAGGTTAACGGGTGTATTCACACAGGTGCTAGCCGGTGCAACCACACCATTCGCTTTTGCGGTGACAGCATCGGGCGTAGTTACAGTTACAGTTACCGCAGTACGCGCACTTTCACAAAGGCCTGAAGAGTCTGCAACATAAAAAGTGGTGGTAGTGCTTATTGCAGTAGCATAAGTGCTTCCTCCGCGCTGCAGCAGTGTACCCCCGAGAGCTGCACTGTACCATTTATAGATACCGGTACCGCCGGAAACAGAAGCTGTGGGCACGCCCAGACCGCATTGTGAAGAATTGGTGGCTGATGGTGCTGCCGGCAAGGCAACTACAGTTACCGAAACAGGATTGGTATTAATTGAACATCCCAACGCAGTAAGTGTTCCGGTATATGTTGTATTGGCAGTAGGGTTAACTACCTGCGGATTTGAGGTGCCAACAACAGCAGTGCCATTGCTCCATGAATACGCCGTTGGAGTGAGGAGCCTGATACCATTAAATTTCATTAAAGGCAACGTTGTGGTATAATCATAATCCGGCCCGGTATTACCACACAGCGCCGAGTTATCGTCATAATAACCATAAGTACAGGTATAAGGCATATCGGTAGCTGTTACTTCATCATTGTCTGAATAAAAAGTGCCCGTACCTCCGGGGTCATTCTGGAAACAAATATCTACGAGTAAATTTGAAGTACCGTTCCAGTTAAACAGGTTGGTAAAAGGGAAGATATTATCTCCTGCGGTCGTAGAAATACTCGTCGGCCCATAAACTGTTGTAAATGTCGGTGATAGTGTTCCTCCGGCCAGAGATGTAGCATTGGTCGCAGCGATCTTAATAGTATACCCGCTGAAAGGAAGGGAACTGTATTTGTAAGCAATATTAAATGTGAGGGATGAAAGATTACCTGCTCTGAGACCGGATGCGACGAGATCGCTGGCAAGTATCAGGTACTGGGTATGCTGGCCTTCAAAATACTGGCCAAATGGTGTAAGGCCATCATCATACAAGGTTGTATTCCCTGAACCTATTGTTGCAGAACCGTAACCTGTCAAGGTGGCTTTCAGCGTATCTGAACTGCCGGCGCATATAGAAGTGCCGGATATGGCAGCCGTAGCAGAACTCAAAGGAACATCTATGTATGTCGCCCCGATATATGTAGTAGACAAGGGCACAGAATTCGTTGCTGAAATACTCCATGTTACCGGCAGAGCTGCAGTACCTGCGGGTATTGTACCGGACCATACGCCATTAGTTGACGTACCGCTTGTAAGGGTCATCGTAATAGTACCCGCGGTGCCGTTGTTATAATTCAGCACAACAGTAGTTACGGTGCCTGATACAGTACTGATATTCGCAGTAATTGTATGGGATACTGCTGCGCTGCAATTGACCGCTGAGGCAGTTGCAGATATGGCCGGAGGCCTTGAAGGAATAGCATCAAATTCATCTGCGCCCATATCCGGCGCGGTACCGCCACCATTTACAGAACCTGCAGGACCGGGCCTTGCCTGATCGTCAATATCGGTTGTAACACCTGTACTTGCACCACCGGACTCCAATTGCGTAGCTGTACCTGCCGGTATATGCAGATTGGTAGCAGAAGTAAATGGCGCAGCAAGTGTTGTGGCAAATGATGCTGTATCATTTCCGGCAGCGAGTGGATCTGATATTGATCTCCAGTTTGTAGCCGGTGTTGTAGCACCCGGAATAAAATTGGCCGCTGTATATGCTCCGGATCCGTATGCCTCACCTACCTGGCCGAGTACATGCAGGCCGGCAACAGCACCTGTATAATAGGCATTATTATTCATTACCAGGCCCATTCCGCTTCCGGCAGGATCCGAATCGAAGTAAACACAGGCATATATATTATCCGTGCTTGACGTTGTAGCCGTATTAGAGAATATGTTGTTACGAACATTACACCCTGTAGTGGATGTGCCGGTAAAGCTCAGGCAGGTAATCAGGTTACCGCCATATCCATTATCCGTACCGTAAAGGGAAACGGAATTATGATAGATCAGGTGATTGTTTCCCGAAGCAACCCTTATCCCCTGCACGCTGCGTGTAGTACCAATGGTGTAATCTCCGGCATTCATCAGGTTATAGATAAAGTTGTTCTTTACAGTAATCGCATCTCCGGCACCGAGGCTGATGCCTACTGCGCCGTTACCATCACCGATATTGCGCACTCTCCCGATAATGTTTTTCTCAATCACAGCGCCGGTACCTGTAGCAGAGGCACTACCCAGATCTATGCCGGCAATGGCGTTGGCTGTAGACATATAACTTTCTACATAAACGGTATTACTGCGTATTGCAGTACCTGCACCAAAGCCCTGGGCCAATATTCCTTTCCAGTATACGCCGTTTGCTGCACCGGAAGTGGCATTTCCTATCTGGTTATTTGTAATGGTAAGTACCGGGCAAACGCTCGTTGCCGTACCAATTACAGCAATACCCCTCCCACAGGACATGATCTGGTTATTATCAACGGTAAAGTTCAGGATCGTCTGCCCTGAAGCTATGCTGTTTGCCGCATTTCCGGCATTAGTAATAGCACTCGGTGCTGCAGTAGCAGACGTAGTTGAAGCCCGCCCGGCTGCAAGAATACCGGAAGTAGCATCATTACCTGTATTGGAAGAATTGTTATATGCAGTTGATGACCCGGTAATGATACAGTTCTTTACGGTATCGTTGTCGGCGGATGTCACCGTCGAAGAGAGCGCCAGTCTTACCACAGAAGTAAACGTGGTGGATGCAGCAGCTGTATTGATAATACTCAGGTTCCGGTTAATTCCTGAAGTATTCGGGTTATCTCCATTGATGGTTACCTTGTCCGCACCATTCAGCTCTATAAGTCCGCGGCCTGTAGCTGTGGGTCCTGAAATACTCACGCCATCAGCCGTAGGTCTTATAAGAATAGATGTATAGGACGCCGAGCCTGCACCACTGCTGTTTAACACACACGCGCCTGTTTCTGTGGTATTTGCACTGATACCGATAATAATTGCTCCTGTATGAGTGCCACCGTTAATAGCCGTAAAAGCAGCGTTGAGCGTGGTATAAGTTGCAGTTGTAGTGCCGCCCGTCGCGGTAACACTCACCTGGGCACGCGCGACTCCAAGACTCATAAGTACTACGAACAGGGCAAACAGGATTCGTGTACAATTCGTTTTTTTCATCGTTATAGTTTTAAGTTTACGGCCTATTCTTCAAGGATTTTCAGCCTATATCCTATCTTACTTTCTTTGTGAAAGGGCATTTCAGATTTCTCCCTTATATATTTACTGACGATAGTTTGGTGCTGTAACAGACTTAAACATTTACCATTGCGGTAGCATGCCTGCTTTCCAAAGACGTTCACTGATTACTGTAAAATTCTTATGAAGCGTAACGCCTCATAACAGATTGCTTAAGAAATGGAAGTATGCTGATTGTAAATGCAGCGCTCCGTCAGGTACCAGTCGTTCTGTACGGCTCGTATATTGCGGGAAGTTTGAGGATTTCGGGCTTGCGGCGTGCATATATATGCGACCTGTAAAGCCATTCGTAGATCATCGGATAGTTATTAAAAGGTTTGGGTAAAAAAGGTTTTTAAATAAAGCCAGGTAAAGATTAAAGATCAACTCAGGTCCGGGTGTCTGCCATATTAACAAAAACAGGCAGGTATTAAAAATAAAGAAAAATTAATAATGAGCTAAAGTTTTTTCGACTCTCCTAAAACGAGAAATGTAATAAATCTATTTATAAATTTATTATTTTAATAATTCGTTTTATCGAATTAAACTAAAACACATTCAATATTCATTAAAAATCAGCATAATTTATTCATCATCAATAAAAAAAGCGGGCTCATTTTGTGAGCCCGCTTTTTTCATTTATCGCAGCCTGTTTTTATTTCGCTGCCTTGATCAGTTTTTCAATCTTAAGCACCACTTTGTTCTGGTCCAGTATCTTAAGCATATATACACCATCGGCAAGATTACCCAGGTCTATCTGTTTCGCTTCCTTCTGGTAGATCAACTCTTTACCATCAAGGCTGCTTACAGATACATCCACCGTTACCGGTGCATCAATATAGAGGATCGATGTCGTCGGGTTCGGATAGATCTTCAGGTCTTTACCGCCAGCCGTATTGCCTACTCCCAGATTTGGCCACTGGGCTATTGCAGACATGTTCACACATCCGTTCGCATCTGTGCCTTCCACTGTATAGTAGCCATTCTGCGTTACTGTATAGCTGGCATTCGTCGCTCCGGGGATAGCTGTACCGTTCAGGTACCACTGGTACGCAGCATAACCCGTAGAGCTCAGTACCGCACCATTGCGGCTGATGATCGGCGTGCTCAGCATATATACCGTTACCGTTACTGCTGCGGACGTGCTCAGGCAGCCGTTCGAATTGCGCACATCTACCGTATAGTTACCTGCTGTGGTAGCTGTATACGTAGCATTCGTCGCACCTGCAACCGGTGTCCCGTCATGGTTCCACTGATAGGTAAAACCTGTGCCGGTATTGGCAGAAAGCACCACGCTGTTTCCGTTACAGAAATTAAGCGGTGTTGTATATGTAATCGTAGCGCCCGGAAGCTGAACAACTTCGATCAATACAGATGCAGATGTTGCGACACAGCCGTTGGCATTTGTTATCCGCACGGTATAATTACCTGCGGCACCTGTAGTAAGCGTATTGTTGGTAGCACCGGCTATTGCAACACTGTTATTAAACCATTGATAAGTTAAACCCGTACCGGTACCGGCAGAAAGCGTCGCTGTTTCGCCCTGGCAGATAACTGTAGAGGTGAGCGGTGTAATAACGGCCACCGGCAATGCAAATACAGTAACCACCACCGCAGAGGATGTGGTGTTACAGCCGTTGGTATTGGTAACACGCACCGTATAAGATCCGGATGTGGTAGCCGTATAGCTGGAACCTGTGCCCACCTGTGTGGCACCGTTAAACCAGCGGTAAGTAAGGCCCGTACCGGTATTGGCATTCAGTATTACACTGCCGCCTATACAGAAGCTCGTGGGACCCGCAGGTGTTATGGTAGCGGTAGGTGTAGCAAGTACAGTCACAACCCGTGCTGTTGAAGTGGCAGAGCAGCCATTGTTTACCGTAACGGTATAACTGCCGGATACCGCAGCAAACCATGCCTGGTTGGTAGCACCACTTATCGGGTTTCCGTTAAGGTTCCACTGGTAAGTAAAACCGGTACCGGAGTTGGCAGTAAGTGTAACACCATTGCCCTGGCAGAAAGTAAGCGGACCGCCTGCGGTGATAGTAGCCGTTGGCGGAGTATTTACTGTAACTACTATTGCAGATGAGGTAGCAGTACATCCACTGCGGGTAACATCTACTGTATAGCTACCACTTGTAGTGGCTGTATACGAACTGTCTGTAACACCGGAAATGACCACTGCATTCTTCTTCCATACATAAGTAAGACCGCTGCCTGAATTTGCCTTCAGGACAACATTGCCACCGGTACAGAAAGTAACCGGCCCTTGTGCTGTGAGTGTAGCCGTTGGCAGTGGAGTCACAGAGACAACTGTAGCTGCAGATGTTGCGTTACATGGGCCATTACTTACTACTACAGTATAGCTTCCCGCTGCGGTAGCAGTATAGGTCTGATTCGTAGCATTGTTGATTGCTGTTCCGTTCAGATTCCACTGGTAAGTAAGACCTGTACCGGTGTTGGCCGAAAGTACAAGGCCAGTGCTGCCCGCACAGAATGAACCGGTACCTCCCGGAGTAATTGTTGCGGTCGGCAGAGGATTAACTGTTACCACAACGCCTGTTGCCGCTTTGGAACAACCATTAAGCGTAACTGTAGGCGTGTATGTAGTAGTGCTGGTCGGCGTTACTACAAGTGGTGTCGTTGTACCCACAACGGTAGCACCATTACTCCATGAGTAAGCAGTTGGTACCGGAGCTACAGCAGTGATCTTCACATTGTCGATCAGCCAGCCATAATAGTTGATAGAACCATCTGTTGTATATCTGAAACGGATTTTAAACTGTGTACTGGTCAATGCTGCAGCAGGTATATTGATGGTTTCATTCTGCCACAGACTGTTTGTCGGCGTAGACGAAGCACCGGTCAATGCGCTCGTCCAGTTGGAATAGCTTAAAGTTGAAAAGCTGACAACGGAATTGAAAAGCGTACCCGTTCCTGCGTAGCTGGACGTCGGGAAAGAAGTCCAGGTGCTGCCGCCATCTGTCGAATACTGTACATAACCATAGTCATAAGAAGCAATGTAACCTTCCATTGCAGCTATCTGCGAGAATGTAAGTTGCGCAGAAGTATATCCCTGCAGACTTACAGAGTTGGTAGTGGAAAGGCTTACATCTGCACCCGTAGAAGGCGTATTGAACAGAATAGAACTTGCTCCCTGTGAGGAGTAAGTAGTGTTTTGTGTTGCACTGACCGTGCCGGACACTGATGCGGTAGTGAAAGATGTCAGCGGGAAGCTGGCTGTTTCAAAAGGCTCTGTAAACAACACACCGTTTGCAGGGCCGAGCAATACCCTCAATGTATCGCTGCTACCCGCGCAGATAGCCGCAGGCGATGCTGTTGCTGTAAGCGGAATGCCGGCAAACGGATCTTTAATAGTAACGGACACTGTGGATATTGCAGTACAAATACCATCAATACCAGTTACGGTATATACATATGTACCGGCTACTGTAGGCGTAACGCTGATGTTCTGCCCGGTAGTACCGCCGGCAGGAATACCACTGCCTGCCACAGGGCTGGCAGTCCATGTATAAGTGTAGTTATTGGTTGTACCCGTTTTTGTGGCGCTGAGTGCCAGAGGGGCATTAATACAGGCTATTACTGTAGTTGTGGTATTGTTTGCCTTTGCTGTAACAGGATCTGGTATGTTCACTGTTACAGTAACCGGTGTACGGCTGCTTTCGCAGGTACCATTGCTTACTGCTACATAGAAAGTGGTAGTAGTGCTGATGGCGGTAGTATAAGTAGCACCGCCGCTCTGCAGCAATGTGCCACCAGTTGCAGCGCTGTACCATTTGTACGTATTGCCGGTAGCTGCTCCGGAAACAGAAGCAGTAGGAACACCCACACCGCACTGAGTAGAATTGGTAGCAACAGGTGCCGCCGGTAATGGATTTACCGTAACGTTTACTGTTCCGGTAGCGGAGCACCCTGTGGTTGCATTGGTTGCTGTTACAGTATAAGTAACGGTAGATGGTGCAGTACCGGTGTTTGTAGGATTAACAACTACGGTGCTTCCGGATACTGCTCCGGGCGCCCATGACCAGGTCATAGTGCCGGTAACATTGGTACCTACCTGGCCTGCAAAAGTAATCACTGGCCTGTTTGACGTGCTGGTTCCGGTAGTCACAGAGCAGTTAGACGTGCTTCCGGAGTTATCATACAATGTCTTATTCGTTGTACTGGCCATGGAAACAGAGCTTGACCCTGTACAGAGGTAGTCATGGCATAAGGTCACCACAATGTTGGAAACACCGTCCCAGTTAAATGGTGTAGTGAACGTATGCGTATTGGTACCTGATACAGCAGTATAAGACACCGGGCCAAATACAGTAGTACCCGGAGTATTGTCGAAAGCTGATGTTAATGCAGTGGCTGTAGTAGCGGCAATTTTAATGGTGTAGTTGGCCATTGCACCACCGGCACCCAGGCTTGTCACATTAAATGCCAGGCTGGTGATATTACCGGTTGTAAGTCCCGCAGCTGTCAGTTCTGCTGCAGTAAACAGGTATTGCGCTTTATTACCGGAACATGCACCTTCTCTGTACGGTCCACCGGTGATATCTGTTGTTGCCTGTGTGCCCACAGCTGCAGTTCCTGCTGTAGCATTAATGCTCATCGCAGAGAGTGTATCATTTGAGCCGGAACATACAGATGTTGGTTTAGCCGTTACATTACTTACGTTAGGATTCGGATTAACGGTAATTGTTTTGGTGGCAACTGCAGTACAGCTTCCGTCTACACCAGTAACGGTGTACGTATAGGTACCGGTTGCCGTCGGAGTAACAGTTACGCTCGCCCCGCTGAGAGATGTAGGAATACCGCTGCCTGTTGCCGGGCTGGCTGTCCATGTGTATGTGTAGTTATTGGACGTACCGGTTTTTGCCGCTGTAAGTGTTACAGAGCCCGCAGGACAAAGGCTTGCCTGGCTTGAGTTAACGGTAAGTGCATCTGGTGTTGTTACAGTAGCAATTACAGGTACACGGGCGCTTTCACAAAGACCATTGGAATCTACTACATAGAATGTGGTCGTTGTGCTGATAGAACTGGTATAAGTACTGCCGCCGCGTTGCAACAAGGTGCCGCCTGTAGATGCACTATACCATTTGTATATACCGCTGCCGCCGGATACAGATGCTGTAGGAACACCTACGCCACATTGTACAGAGTTGGATGCAGTTGGTGACGCAGGCAGTGATGTTACGTTTACAGTAAGAGGTGCTGTAGTTTTGGTACAACCTCCTGCAGTAACGGTAGCCGTGTAAGTAGTGCTGGCGGTAGGATTTACCGTCAGTGGAGAAGTAGTGCCGATTGTTGTGCTACCATTAGACCATGAATAAGCAGTTATGGCTGGTGCCGCATTTCCTGTAAAAATGAACTGCGGACGGTTTGATGTGGTGCTGGTATTTGTAGTAGCACCGCATATTGCCGAAGGAGTCTGGTTATCAGCTCTGTAATACGCACATGATACAAAGCCCGGAGCATCTATTTTTGCATAGTTTGAAGTACCGCCACCATTATTGTTACTCCAGCAGAACTGGATAACGATATTGGATGTTCCGTCCCATGCAAAAGGCGTTGAAAATGAAAAAGCATTAGCGCCGGTAACAGGTGTATAGCTTGCAGCAGAATACACCTGGTTCAGCCCTGAGTTTACAAGGCCGCCACTCAGATCTGTATTGGTAGTAGCTGCAATGTTAATTGCAAAACCTGCGTAAGACTGGCTCGTAACAGTACTCATGTTAATGCTGAGTGCTGTAATGTTGCCGGCAGACAGGCCAAGTGCAGTTAACTCTGAAGCACGTATAAGGAATTGCGTTTTTGCACCTCCGTACAGGTGATAAAATATACCGTCGTAAGAAGAAGCTGTAGTGCCGCCTGCTCCTACCGTGATTGTACCACTGCTGTTAAGCGTTGCCGTGAGATTAGTGGGGCTGCCGGAACATACAGGGTTCACTGATGCAGCAGCTACAGCAGTAGCGGTTCCAAGAGGAACGTCCGTATAGGAAGTTCCTGTTACTGTAGTGGACAACGGAACTGTATTAGTTGCTGTAATGCTCCAGCTTACCGCAACGCCTGCTGTACCTGCTGGTATTGTGCCTGTCCATACGCCATTGGCAGTAGTACCGCTGGATAAGGTCATGGCTACAGTACCTGCAGAACCGTTGTTATAATTAAGCGTAGCAGTGCCTATTGTACCTGTATTGGCCACTATAGTTGCGGTAACAGTGTGCGCAGCAGCAGTAACACAAGACACAGCAGATGCGGTAGCATTTGAAATAGCCGGGACCTGGGCGGGTATTGCGTCAAATTCATCAGCTCCCATATCCGGGGCAGTTCCACCACCGTTTACAGAACCGGCGGGACCTGGTCTTGTCTGGCCGTCAATATCTGTAGTGATGCCGGTAGTGGCTGCAGATGCACCTGCACTTTCCAGCTGGGAGAAAGTGCCTGAATTGATATGCAGGTTTGTAGCGCTTACAAATGACGGATTGGCATTAAGTGCTGCGGCGTCCTTTCCTGTAGCACTCTGCCAGGCGGCCAGCGTGGCACGCGCGCTATTGTAATAACCAATCTGTGCAGTAGCGACTACATAATAATCGTTGTTGTTTACAGTCGCTCCTGATATATTGGATGTGGCTGTATTATAAAATCCAAACGCATTGGAACTTGCATGATTATTTACAAAAATGTTGTTTAATACCTGCGTAAAAGTCACACTTGACGATGCAACATCAAGACATGCAGAGCTGTAAGTAGTGCTGGCTGCAAGCTGTGGATTCATTACTATGGTATTGTGATTGAATACCACATTTGTTACGGAACTGCCGCTGCCAAAAAATACCCCTATTGGTATGTATTGGCTGCTCATGCTTGTCTGGTAAACATACATCTTACAGTCACGTACAAAGTTGTTATAGATCTGCATACCAGAACCGGAGCCTGTGATGTATATCCCGTGAGCTCCATAACCACCGGTAGAAGGCTGGTTGATATCGTGAATGTTGTTGTTTTTTATAATAGTGGAAGATGTAGATGTTCCCACCTCAATACCCGCTATTGTTGCGCCATATCCCGATGTTCCGTAATCGCCGGCCATAATATCATTGCCGCTGATCACAGCAGCGCCGGTAGCGGCGCCGGAGGTATAAGAAATGTCTATGCCACGAAGTCCGATGTTATTGGCAGATGTAGCATTTCCGAGTGTATTATTTAAAATCTGAAGTCCCGTATTATAATAGCTGGTGCTGTTACCAATTGCATGAATTCCGTAGTAGCATCTTGTTATCACATTGCTTTGGATCACTGTGTTCAGGCTGCTGTAAGCGCCTGTTCCCGAAGAGCTGGTGGAAGTACCATCCGAAAACTGGATACCATAGCTCACATCTGTAGCCGTGGCAGAACTCCTGGCCCCGATAATGTTACAGTTCTTGACGGTAACATTATTGGCACCGTCAGCTCCGGATGAAGAATTGGAAGAAAGCCTGATACAGGCAATTCCTGCTGTTGTAGACGTTACAGATTGTATTGTCAGGTTTTGTGTGCCGGAAGTAGACGGATCGTCACCATTGATGGTCACATTATCTGCACCTGCAAGTTCTATGATACCCCTGTTTGTAGCGGGCGCGGCAGCAGAGTTAATTGTTACATTACCGGATGGCGCAATCGTAATAGCTGTATAGCTGGAAGATCCCGTGCCGCTGGCAAGAAGAGGTACAGGTGTGGCCGGTTCTGTAGTATTGTTGTTGATCACAATACTGATCGTGCCTGTGTGTGTACCGGCATTTATTGCCGTAAAAGCTGCATTCAGGGTGGTGTACGTTGCACTGGTGGTCCCTCCTGTTGCGGTAACATTTACCTGTGCCCGCGTGACACCAATGCACATGAGCATCACGAATACGGTAAGTAAGATCCGTGTAAAACTCAGTTTTTTCATCATTAAAATTTTTAAGTTTACTGCCTACTCTTCGAGGATTTTCGGCCTATATCCTATCTTACTTTCTTTGTGGAAAGGGCATTTCAGATTTTTCCCTTGTATTTACATACCTATGGCCATACAAAACAATGAAAGCACAGTACCAACGGTGCTTTAAATTGTGACACATAGTAATAGTCCGGGGCATTCCGGTATGGATAAGCCCTTGCAGAGGGTGGCTAAGATGAAAATCTGTGTAAAATGTATTACACAGTAAGAAGGCTATAAGAAGTGAGGTGTTTATGTGCTATACAGTTATACTGCGTCGGCCATGTGGCCAGCCTTTAACACGAAGGCATAATCCTGATGTAATTTGTGTAAAGTTGAAGGTTTCAGACTTATGCATGCAGATATTACCACATCCGTTGATAAGCCATTAATAGATCCGATAATTGTTAAAAGGTTCTGGTAAAAAAAATTTACAGGATTAAAGCCGAATAAGGAGTGAGATCAATCAGGGGTCCAAAAGTGCCGGGCGAAAAAACCGGCAAGTGTTAAAAATAAAGAAAAATTAATAATGCAATGAAGTTTTTTCATACCCGGAGCAAAATGGAAATACAGACAAAACCTGTCGGCTGACTTCATCTTTCCGGAAAAATAAATTTATGAAAAATATATCATATATACTAAAATAAAACGACTATTGAATTGCAATAAGTTACCATAAGTTTAATGCTCAAAAATCAATGTTTCCGGCATTACTCCCAGGTCCCGGAGCAGTTTGCAGATTTCGGTCACAAAATTCTCCGGTCCGCAAACGTAGAAATTGCGGCTGAAATCGTGTATATGATCAATAAGGAAATCCCGGTTAATATGGGTTTCGCCAAAGCCTATCTGGTTTTCACGGGTGAGGATGCTTATATAGTTTTTCCCGAGCATTTTGCGCAATTCCTCATCAAAAATAACATCCTCGGCATATTTATTTGAAAACAATAACATATTGCCTACCACATGATTATTGAGCTGTAGTTGTCTCAGAATGGCCAGAAAAGGAGTGATACCCGTACCTCCGGCGATAAACACACCGGGGCCTTTATACTCAATAGCACCAAAAACATCGTGCAATATCAGCTCTGCACCTGCATTCAGCTTACCCAATTCGTTGGTTACACTGTTATGGTCCTGGTAGATTTTTATGTGGAACTCGAGGTAGTCCCATAAATTAAGTGAAGTAAATGTAAATGGCCGGGCCTGCTGCTCCCAACCCGGACTGTTAATGGATACATTAGTTGCCTGTCCGGGATTAAATATAAAACCCTGGGGCTTTTCAAGTACAAATCTCTTTACATCGTGATTGATGTAATAAGCCTCACGTATTTTAACTACCCATTCTGACATAAAACTGTATTATTCTTGGTCATACAATATACAGCTATACAGGCACATAAAAAAGAGCTGCACCGTCCCCGACGTTGTGCAGCTCCTATATAAAAAACTGTTAAGCAGAGATATGATGTACCAGGTTTTCCGCTTCTATAAGCAGCTGTTCCCGGTTTATCGGCACAACGCCTACCTGCTCGCATACAAGACCTCCCGCAATGTTTGATACACTGCTCATAAGGCGTGCATCACGCGTAAGTGCGTATATAAGTGACGCAGTGGCAATAACCGTATCTCCGGCGCCTGAAACATCAGCTATGTTGCGTATGTGAGACGGGATGATCTCGTCCTTGCTGCTGTCGTTATAAAAAACACCTTTTTCTGATAATGTAATAAAAGTAACCTGGTGCCCGAGGCTGTTCTTTAAAACGGCGTGGGCTTCATTCAGCTCTTCGGCTGTTACCTGATGTATCGGCAGGTGCAGCCCTTCACGCACTTCTTTCAGGTTGGGCTTAAAAATGGTAACATTACGATAGGCGAGAAAGTTCTTTTTCTTCGGATCGACAGCAGTGATAATACCTATTTCATTGCAATGCTCTGTGATCCTGCGGATCACATTTTCCTTCAGCACACCTTTGTTATAATCTTCAAAAATGAGCACCTGGGGCTTCTCCCGTTGCAGAAAGCGCAATACCAGGTCAATAAACGGATGCTCTTCTTCTGTGTATAAATCGTCTGCTATTTCTTCATCAAGGCGCAGCATATGCTGGTTCCGGCTGATGACACGGGTTTTGGTGGTCGTGAGCCTGCGTTCACTGTGCATGATCAGGCGGGTGTCCATACCGGCGTCTTCGCAAAGCTGCGCCAGCTGACGTCCCTCATTATCATCTCCTATTACGCTTGCCAGGGTAACTTTGGCCCCCAGCGCCCTACAATTGAGTGCTACATTGGCAGCACCGCCCAGCCTGCTTTCCCGCTGCCTTATCGCTACAATAGGTACAGGCGCTTCCGGTGAAATACGATCTACATCGCCCCACCAGTAGTTATCAAGCATTACATCTCCTACCACTACCACATGCATATCCTGCATACGGTCAAACAAATCTTTTAATGACATTTTATTATTCACTGGCTACGCCATTCTTTTTTTGTATCAGATAATATACCGGTATACCTGCAAGTACAATAATAAGGCCCGGCCAGGTGTACTGTTGTTTATACATCAGCAGTATGATGCATATAGTTGCAGCAAGCACAATATACACCAGCGGTATTACCGGGTAACCGAATGCTTTGTACGGACGCGGATGGTCCGGCGCTTTTTTACGGAGCACAAAGATACCGGCTATAGTGAGTATATAAAAAAGTAGCACTGTAAAAATGATAAAGTCCAGCAGGTTGCCATAGGTACCTGAAAGACATAGAAGTGACGCCCATATGCACTGCATCCACAATGCCCGAGCAGGCACACCTTTGCGGTTCAGCTTCTTTGCGGCAGGCAGGAAAAGCCCGTCATTAGCCATTGTATAGTATACCCTCGCACCTGAAAGTATGAGCCCGTTATTGCAACCAAAAGTAGATACCATAATCATAAGTGCTATGATAGTAGTACCTGCTCCGCCAAATATCTTCAATGCAGCTGCCAGGGCTACCCTGTCCGACGGTGCATGTGCTATTTCCGTAACAGGCAATACATACAGGTACATCAGGTTCATAGACACATACAACAGTGTTACCACCAGCGTACCTATAAAAAGGCTCAGCCCGATATTTCTTTCAGGCTTTTTGATCTCACCGGCAATGAAGGTCACATTGTTCCAGGCATCGCTGGAGAAGAGGGCCCCTACCATGGCTACGCCTATGGCTATGATCAGTTCTTTGGAAGAAAGGCTCTCATGAGTAATGACGCCTGTTGTTCCGGTGGTTATTTTTTTCGCCATCCATGCGCCCGACCAGTTTTCGCTCCATATACTGCTGTCTTTTACGAGGAAAAAGCCAAATATCACCAGCGCCGCCATGGCAGCTATTTTGGTAAAGGTGAAAATGAACTGTATCCATTTACCGCTTTGCACGCCATTGGTATTTACCCAGGTAAGAAATACGATAATCGCAATAGCTACCAGCTGTGCTGCTGTAATATGAAAACTCCCCAGCTCCAGCAATACATTTCCCTCGCCCATCTGCGGAACAATATATCCGGCAAATTTGGCAAAAGCCACACCCACTGCAGCAATAGTACCCGTTTGTATCACGGCAAAGAAAGCCCAGCCATACAGGAAACCATACAGTTTACCGTATGCCTCGCGCAGGTATACATACTGCCCGCCGGCCTGCGGATACATACCGCTCAGCTCGCCGTAGCTCAGTGCTGCTGAAAGTGTAATGAAGCCGGAAAGCAACCACACAAAAATGAGCCACCCGGCACTGCCTACAGTGCGGGATATATCTGCACTCACAATAAAAATGCCCGACCCGATCATCGATCCGATTACGAGCAGGGCACCGTCTAATAATGTAAGTGAGCGGTGGAATGAAGACTTATTTTCCAAGGCAAGTTTATTTTAGGCGAAAAAATACGATTATTTTTTGCCCGGTGTATCGCCTTTGTCGGATTTTGAAAGTTCGTTCATGCCTTTGATCACATCCTGTGTAATGTCCAGGCGTTTATCGGCATACATAATAACATTGCCTTTGGAGTAAGAAAGGATATAATCGTAGCCTTTGTCTTTATTATATTCTGTCAAAAAACTGTCGAGTTTTTTCTGTATTTCAGAATTGAAAGCATCACGTTCTTTCAGCAGCTGCTCTGTTACGCTTTGCTGGCGTGTGTCCAGGCTTTGCTTCATCTGGGCAAGTCTTTTCTGTGCTGCCTCGCCTTCGGCCTGTGTAAGCGTACCGGCCTGGTATTTCTGCTGCAATGCCGCATAGTCACTCTGCATTTTCTGTGCGGAGTTCTGCAGTTCGGCTTCTATAGACGCCTGGCGTTTATTGAATTCGTCTTTTTTGTTTTTCAGGTATTCGTAGTGTTCTTCCAGCGTATCAATATTTACATAAGCTATATGCCCGGAAGTAGCTGCGGATGTGGATGTATTTCCGGCAACGGGAGCATGTTTCCCCATATCTTTATTTCCTTTAAAATGAAATCCGAAAAGGATCAGCACACCAATCAGTGCAAGGGTACTCAGAACGAGGGAAGCATTTTTCATTCAATAATATTAAAGTGTTTAAATATAGTAAGTGCAGCAAAAATAATAGGTTAATCCCGAGTTTTTATATCCTTTGTTTCTTAAACTTATGTTTAAGGTATGTAAAAGAAATGTTAGAAGAGGTAACCTGTTGAAATCAAAAGGGCTGGCCATTTATATTGGCCAGCCCGGTATATGCGTCAGAGGAGAGGAAAGAGACTATTTTACTACTGCCAGTTTGCTGGCAATGCCGGCACCATTACTGGTACGAAGTATATATATGTACGTTCCGGCAGACAATGCAGTTACGTCCATTGGCAACATATGAGCACCTGCACCCATGCCTTTCTGGTCATAGCGGCTCAGTTCGTGTCCGCTCATATCCATAATCTGTACCGTTACGTCGGCCGGCTGGCTGAGGCTGTACTGTACATTGGTCACATTGGTTGCCGGGTTAGGATAGTTGCCGGAAAAAGTAAGATTTTTATTGACAACTGTATTTACACCTGTTGGCGACCATTTTACTTTTACAATGGGGAAAATGTAAAGGTCATTGGCCAGGAAAAAATTATCTGTTGCATTGTCGTGCCACATCGTATCGGAAGGATCATTGTATTCAGTGGCGTTTTGCACATTAATTACAGTATCGCCCGCCGTATTCACGCTGAAGAAGGGAGATGTACGTTCCCCGTCGAGGCTGGAAATAAGTCCGAATTTATCGCCATTTATAGAAGAGAAATTATAATTGATATCATAGCCAACGAAGAAGCTGTTTGTAAGAAATGCCGTAGGCGTGCTGAAACCAACAATAACCGGCGTATCCAGCATGCCTGAATTATCTATTCCGATTGATGTAACCGGAACAGACCTTGACGTGAGCACATTATTGGGAAAGCCGCTGAAAAAGATATTAGGATCCGTAGTGGGCACCTGCGCCGATACATCCCATACTTTAAAGTTTACCATGTTTGTTGATGCCGGGTTATATGCTCCGTGGAACAAGGCCACTACGCCCAGCACCTGCAGCGAGCTGTCTCCGCCATTGAAGTCATAACGCTCGGCAAATCCCCTGTCGCCATACACATTCGGCCCGGTGATAAAACCGCTGTCCGCAGTGGAGCCTACGGTATAAGCAGTTATTGTGTCTGTACCGGTGATGTTGGCCAGTTCAAGTGTATCGCCGTCTCCGGTAGCCTTATTGGCGGTTCCGGCGAGCTGATGGATGTTTTGCAGTGAGGCTGTAGACACCGGCTGCTTCTGTTGTGTATGTGGCGTATTGCGGCGCGCAAAACCCGTAAGGCTTACAGCACCGGCAATAAGCAGAAGGAACATTTTTTTCATACGTTATAATGTTTTAGCCACTATAAGACTTCGAAAAAAATGACCGGATTAATGCTCGCTGAATTTTAACGTTTAAGTTAAAACTGCAATTATTTTCCTTTTCAGCTTATTATTTATTGCGGCCGCTCAGCATTGGTACAAATACAAAGTCGCCGCGCTCTTCTTCCATGATATTCCCCTCTTTGTCTTTGGTGATGCGGAGCATTTTCTGGCCATTGTCATCCCCTACCGGAATGACCATAATACCGCCGGGCTTAAGCTGTTCCAGCAGTTTTGGAGGAATGAAAGGAGCCGCTGCAGTAACAATAATCTTATCAAACGGGGCAAATGAAGCCAGCCCCTCATAGCCGTCTCCGTAAAAACGTTTGATGTTCGGGTATTTGCTGAGAAAGAAGAATTTTCCTACAAAATCAAATAAAGCCTTCTGGCGCTCTATGGTAAAAACCATGCTGCCGAGCTCGGCGAGTACACAGGCCTGGTAAGCACTGCCGGTACCTATTTCCAGTACTTTGTCAAACTTTTTGATCTCCAGCAGCTGCGACTGGTATGCCACAGTATATGGCTGGGATATGGTCTGGCTGGCCAATATAGGAAATGCACGGTCTTCATACGCGATCCGCTCAAATGCAGGGTCCAGGAAAAAATGCCTGGGGATAGCTTCGATGGCAGCCAGTACACGTTCGTCATAGATACCTTTATCGCGTAGCGATTGAACCAGTTGCTTTCTTAACCCCTTATGCAGATAATTGTCTTCTTTTGGCTTGCTATGCAGCATAGAGCAAAGTTAAACCAGCAACCGCTTAAATAAAACTTGCGCGGAAAGTTTATCCTTTTTATAATAACGTGTGCGTATTCTTTAAAAATAAGCAGCAACATAACTGGTTTATATTGATACATTAAGAAATTGAAACCATTTATTGCCGTATACGAACTACACGGTGGCTTGCATTGTTACATACTGTAACTTTATCTGAGTTTTACAGTGTTACAGGCGGTGAAGGGTGCAACGTTGCCCCAAAATGACAGAACGGGCATGCAAAACAATTCCCGGATGATGCACAGCCCGCAGAAAAAAGAAAAATATATACATGGAACAACCAAAGATCAGTACGCTCGGAGAATTGATACATTCCGGGTACAAGCCTAAAACAGTAAAAGAAGAGATACGTGAGAACCTGATAAAAAGCATACGTGAAAAAAAACATCCGTTCAATGGCATTATCGGGTATGAAGACACGGTGATACCAGACGTGGAAAGGGCATTGCTCTCGCGGCACAATATCCTTTTCCTGGGTTTGCGCGGACAGGCAAAAACGCGTATGGCCCGCGAAATGGTACAGTTGCTTGACGAATGGATACCCTATGTGGCCGGCAGTGAGATCAATGACAATCCTTTTGCACCCATTTCGCTGTATGCCCGCAAGCAGATAGAAGAACTGGGCAATGCAACGCCCATAGACTGGCTGCACCGCAGCTCACGCTATGGAGAGAAACTGGCCACACCGGACGTTTCCGTTGCCGACCTGATAGGCGACGTAGACCCGATCAAGGCCGCTAACCTGAGACTGAGCTTTGCCGATGAGAACGTAATACACTATGGCATTATACCGCGCTCACATCGCGGCATTTTCGTAATTAACGAACTGCCCGATCTCCAGGCAAGGATACAGGTATCTTTATTCAATATCCTGCAGGAAGGCGATATACAAATACGAGGTTTTAAGCTGCGTCTGCCGCTGGACATTATGTTTGTATTTACTGCAAACCCGGAAGACTATACCAATCGTGGCAGTATCGTTACACCGCTTAAAGACCGCATCGAAAGCCAGATCATCACGCACTATCCCAAAACAGTGGAAATATCCCGCACCATTACAGAGCAGGAAGCAAGCGTGCTTGATGAGCAGCTGAAGCATGTAGAAGTACCCGATCTCGCCAAAATACTGGTAGAGCAGGTAGCTATGGAAGCCCGTAAAAGCGAGTACGTAGACCAAAAGAGCGGCGTATCGGCCAGGCTTACTATCTCTGCCTACGAAAACCTGGTAAGCACAGCCGAACGCAGGGCGCTGCGCGAAGGACACGATAAAACAATGGTGCGCATTGCCGACTTTATCGGCATTATACCTTCCATTACCGGAAAAATAGAACTGGTGTATGAAGGTGAGCTGGAAGGTCCGTCAAATGTGGCATTCCGGCTGATGGGCCAGGCGATCCGATCCGTATTTACCGAATACTTCCCCGACCCGGCATCGTTCAAAAAGACCGGCAGCCGCGGCGTATCGCAGCAAAAGAACAGGCCCAATCCTTACCAGCCGATCATAGACTGGTTTGGCCAGGGAAACGAGCTTACCATGCTGCAGGATGCAACTGACGAAGATTACCGCCAGCACCTGTATACTGTCGACGGATTGTACGGGGCAGTAAAACAGTTTTACCCGCATGCAGACGAAGAGCAGACAGCATTGCTGATGGAATTCCTGCTGCACGGGCTCTCCGAGTTCTCGCTTATCAGCAAGAAAGGTGTGGAAAGTGGCGGCTATAGCTTCGGCGACATACTGGGCAGTATGCTGAACATGAACTTTGACAGTACAGAAGACGACGACGAAGATATTTAACTATCATAACCGCAAAGGCGCTAAAGAGCAAAGGCACGCAAAGTATATGATACATCTTTGCGAACCTCTGCGTTATCTCAGCGCCCTTTGCGGTTCATATTTTACACCATCCTTATCTTTGCTCCGTTATGCGCGATTTTTCAGGAGAGATATTTTATAAAACAGCCCGCAGCGGCGGGAAAGGCGGTCAGAATGTAAATAAGGTAGAAACGATGGCAGAAGCGTGGTGGCATATCGCCGGTTCGCTTGCATTTACCCCGGAGGAAAAAGAATTGATACAGAGCAAGCTGCAAAACCGCATCAATAAAGACGGCTATCTTATCGTAAAAGCATCTGAAACTCGGTCCCAGCTTGAAAACAAACAGCTGGCGAAAGAAAAGATGATTGCATTGGTAGAGAAAGCCATTTTCATCCCCCAACAGCGCAAGCCCACTAAAATATCCAGAGCAGCAAAAGAACGCAGGCTGGAAAGCAAGAAAAAAGACGCCCTCAAAAAACAGCTGCGCCGTAAAGACTACTAAATGTCATCCTTTTAAAACAAACTGGCCTGTACAGGCCTTACAGCAACCGTCTCTATCATTTTCCGTTCCCGCTCTCCGTTAACACAGAATATCTGCGACGCTTCATACCGCGAAGCAACGCTCACATGCACGTTGTCCACGCATTGCTGAAACAGGCTGCGCGCCAGTTCCGGGTCGTTATTATCTTTTGAAAGATGCGACAGAAAAACATGCGTCATAAACTCCGGCCGGTGTGTATTAAATAACTCCAGCGCCTGCGCATTCGACAAGTGTCCGTGGCCACTCCGGATGCGACGCTTTAAATGAAACGGGTAACGCCCCTGTTCCAGCATTACCTCGTCATAATTCGCTTCCAGGAACACTGCATGGCATTCTTTGAAGTTCCGTATCACATTATCGCACACGGCGCCTATGTCGGTAAATACCCCGATTGTAAAACCATTGCAGCTGACAGTGAAACTATGCGGATCTGCCGCGTCGTGAAATTTGGGAAAAGGCACCACCGTCATGCCGGCAAGGTGTACCGGCTCATATGCGCTGAATGGACGTACCAATGCGGCATCCGGTTTTATAGCGCTGCTGCGGAGTGTGCCGGGTGTAATATATACCGGCAACTGGTATTTGCGGGAAAGAAGGTCCAGCCCGCGTATATGATCTGTATGCTCGTGTGAAATAAAAATAGCCTTCACCTGCAAAATAGAAAGACCGAGCTGCCGCAGCCTTCGTTCTGTCTCCCGGCAGGAAAGTCCTGCATCTATCAATACGGCTTCATGCCCGTTACCTATATAATAACAATTACCATTACTTCCCGAATTCAGCGACGCAACAAATACAGACATAGACGCACCAGACAATTTACAGCACGGTAAAAATAAGAAACCTATGCCTTATAGAACGAATTACCGGAAAAAACCGGCAAATAAAAAAAGAATCGAGGCAGATACATATACACTCACGTGAACATGATTCCCCTGCAGTTATTTTACAGCAACGCAATAAAACTGATTAGCATCAAGATTCTAAGCAGCTAAAATACCCGCTATTCGTTACAAAGCAACGCCGTACACCGCGGCACCAACCACAGGAAAGCCCGCCACACCACCAGCGGGCTTTACTGTACCGCTACCTGTATGAAAGAAAAAATATTACTTACCAGGCGAAAACCGGAAATATGTTTAGCTTGACGATATAACGACAAATAAATTCAGCTATGATAAAGGATACAGTCTCTTTCTGGAACTGGTTTAAAAACAACAAAGACAAATACCGCAATATTCATCTGCAGGATATGGATACAATCAATGTTCTGCTGGACGATATGACCGGCGAATTGAAAAAATTTTCTGACGGCCTGTATCCTGAAATCGGAGGCCGCGAAGAACCCTACGAGTTGATCATTACACCCCAGGGTATACGCGATTACTTCTCCGACGCCGAATATCTCGTGATGCACGCCCCTCCCGTAGAAGGCTGGAAATTCTTTGCACTCAAACCACCGCACGGACTGGGTTTCGACTTTAAGATGGGCGATATGGAGCTGAAACCGGAATCTATTTTTTTTAAACCGCTCACCGACCCGGAAGACGAAGAAAAAACGGGCTTGTGCATCCTGCATAAAGATTACCAGGAAACAGATACGGAGCGCCGTAATGCATTGATACATGGCCTTTACCTGTGCCTTGATTCTGTACTCGGCGAGCGTGCTGTAACGCTGGACATTAACTTCCTTGAGTTTGCAACACTACCCGAAAACCTTGAAGGAACGGGTATACTACCGGTATCTGAACTTTCCGGCTATATCGAATGGCGCAAAAAGGAAAGGAAACACCACGATGTAAAATTTCCTCCGGAGGAAGTAGCTGTGCTAAAAGGAAACATAGATGGTAAACCTGCAATAATACTTGCCAGCCGGCAGTACAGATATTATTCGTTCACTGAAGAATTCCCCTACCTGCTCACCACAACCCTATACTTTAATGATCCGCGCGAAGACGGGCTGCCCAACGAAAGTATGGAAAGCATCTATGAAACGGAGGATGAAATCGTTGGCATTATCGGGCAACACGGTCATCACACAGCATCTAAAACGCACAACGGAAAACGTACCATTTACTGCTATATCGATACCTACGAACATGCCGTATCCTTTGCAGAAAAAATAGAACAATCTATTACTACGCACAAAACAGAAACAGACATCCTGTTTGATAAATACTGGGTACAGATGAAGGGCTATATGTAGCAATAAAATATCCGGTGCTTTAAATACAAAAAAGTACGCTGACCAGAGCCACTCAGATGAACGGTGCCATCGCCACCACCGCATAGGAGAAATACCAATGGCGACCCTATAAACCCGGACCTCCTGTTTCTGTATATTTTCCGGACATTTGCAGTTGTCCGTTTATAAACGGGCAGCACAAAGAGCATACATGGAAACATTGATTATACTGCTGCTTATTGCCATATTCATCGCCGTGCTGGCAGGCAGTTTTTTTGCATACAAAACATATACCGCTCATACAAATCAGCAACAAGGTCTGCTCCCCGAGATCGGCAGAATAGAAGCAGCTGTAAAGAATGAGATCACAGCCAACCGTGCGGAAGCCAATGCAGCAGCACGTAGCGCGCGTGAAGAACTTTGGACAGTACTGCAATCGTTTGAAGCAAAGCTGCAGGCATTAATTACAACAACTGAAGCAAAGCTGAAAATAATAGACGACAGCAACACCCTGCACGCAAAAGACAATCGTAAAGAACAGAGGGAAGCACTGGAGCTATTTAAAAATGACTTTACAAAATCTGTCCAGGAATTCAATCAATTGCAGAAAGACAGCTTCCTTACACTCCTGCGGCGCCAGGACGACCAGAACAGCAATACCACCACCCGCCTGGACCAGATGCGTGACACACTGGAGAAAAAGCTTTCTGAACTGCAGCATGGCAATGAAAAAAAGCTGGATGAAATGCGCGCTACCGTAGATGAAAAACTGCAGAAAACCCTGGAAGCACGGCTGGGAGAATCGTTCCGGTTGGTAAGCGAGCGGCTGGAGGCTGTGCATAAAGGCTTGGGCGATATGCAACAACTGGCCACCGGCGTGGGCGACCTGAAGAAAGTGCTGTCAAATGTAAAAACACGCGGTGTACTCGGCGAATACCAGCTGGAAAGCCTGCTGGAGCAAACACTGACCGCAGAACAATACCTGAAGAATGCCAAAACAAAAGCCGGATCGAATGCTATGGTTGAGTTTGCGGTGAAACTGCCGGGCAATGGCGACACACCGGTTTTGCTGCCGGTAGATTCAAAATTTCCCAAAGAAGATTTTGAGCTGCTGATGGCAGCATACGATCAGGCGGATCCTGCAATGGTGGAAGAATGCCGGAAAGCATTTGTAAAAGGCATCCGCAAATGCGCAACAGACATTTATACCAAATATGTAGACCCGCCGCAAACAACAGACTTTGCTATACTGTTCCTGCCGTTTGAAAGCCTGTATGCAGAAGTATTGCGAACACCCGGCCTGTTTGAAAACCTGCGGAAAGAGAGCCGCATCATTGTAGCAGGGCCTACTACCCTTTCGGCATTTCTCAGCAGCCTGCAGATGGGCTTCCGTACACTGGCCATTGAAAAAAGATCGGGGGAAGTATGGCAGCTGCTCAGTGCGGTAAAAACAGAATTCGGCAACTTCGGTGGCATACTGGATAAAACACAGAAAAAACTGCAGGAAGCCAGCAATGTAATAGAACTTGCCGGCAGAAGATCGCGGGCTATAGAAAAGAAACTGAAAGATGTACAGGAGCTTCCGGCAGAAGAAGCCAGGAACCTGCTTGAGCACCTTCCTTTGGAACCTGATGACACATCAGCACTACCCGATGCTTAAATGATATCAAAGATCCGTTACAAACACTTAAAGCCTCGCGCATGCGGGGCTTTAAATTTACTATTACAGGTAAGGACTACTGCACATTAATGTTTTGCGCCGGCTTGTTGGTTTCGGGGTCTTTCGGAAGTGTTACTGTGAGCACACCATCGGCATAATTTGCTGTAATGCCATCTGTAAGCACTTTTCCGTTCAGTTGAAAACTGCGCTCAAAATAATCGCCGGAGAATTCACGATGTGTATAATTACGGCTTTCATCTGATGTTTTATTTGCATCACCTTCATTTCCGTAAGCTATTGTGAGCATATCGTCTTTTACAGCGATCTTAAAATCTTCTTTGCGAAGACCCGCAGCATAGAGTTTCAATATAAAACTGCTATCTGTTTCTTCAATGTTTACCGGTACACTGCCATTGCCGCGGTGCATACCAAAATGGCGTTTCATATAATGCGCCCAGGGATTGCCCCATCCGCCCTGAAAACCACGTCCGCCCATGTGACCGCAGCCACCTCTGAATTTTTCTTTGAAATTACCTGATTGTTGATTGTACATAATTGTGTTGTTAATTGTTTAAAAAATGTTGATTATTTACTACTTAAATACCTGTGTTTAAAACACTGTTATTTTCTGTTCGCGGCTGCTTTGTTTCATGCCTGAACGATACCAGTCATCGCCATCGATAGATACGGCACCGGCATGCTGCATACCATATTTTTCCCGGCGGTTAAATCTGTCACCGGAGTGCATTCCAAACCTGCTATACCTGCCCAGTGAGAAGATCAGTCTTGCCACAATGCCTACGACCAGTACGCTTACGACAATGCGTACCAATAATGAGATCACAAAAAATGCTACGGCCGCCACGAGCCCTATAGCTGCTACTTTCCAGATGTGTTTCATTGTTTTAATTGTTTTGTTTTTAAGGAAGACGTTTATCTTTTGTTTTTACTTTAAAAAGCAATCTTCTTTTTTTGTTTTTATCAGCTGCTTTTAAAGGAAGACGTGCGGGCAATGGTTTTACTTTAAGTATTGAGAAAATTTTTCACTTTTTAATTTTGTTCCACAGACGAAAAAGATCTGATGTTTAATATATATACAGCACCTCTTAAGAAGCAGTATCAAATAAAAAAGCCGGGGTACAAACCCCGGCTCCCTTATAATTGTCTGAAAGATTTATTGTCTGTTATCATTGCGGCGGCGGCAGTGTTCCCGCCATTCGCTCTTAAAGCGCGCGCGTTCTTCCGGGGTCATCTCTTTCCACTTTTCCCGCATCATGCCTCCGCGGTTGCGCATATGATCACGGTTTTGCATCCTGTGCCCTCCTCCTCTGCCAAAGTTGCCAAACAGGATACGGCACAAAACCAACAAACCTACGGCCTGCCAGTAACTGATTTCCGGAACATGTAATAACCGGGGCAATATGGCATTCCAGAGCAACATCACAATGCAACCCAGTACGAGTACCATCAAAGCTGCTATAAACGGAAAGAAAAGCCATTTGCCACGTGGCCTTTTCCTGTAATCATTAAACGGATATGACATATTATCAATATTTTAGTAGTTCATAAATTCATGGTAAAGGTTTTCCAGCCTTTTACGCAAATGTTTTACCGCGTATCCCTTCCTCGAAATAAGTGTTTTTATATTTTCACCGGTTTCGTCTGCTATCTCCTGGAAGCTTCTGTCTTCCAGCTCATTCTGTATAAAAACATACCGCTGTGCTTCAGGCAACTCTTCCAGCGCCTCAAAAAGCTGCTGCCAGAAGAGCTGTTTCAGGTTTTCTGCTTCGGGTGTTGTGGTATCTGCCAGTAATATATCTTTAAATCCAAGCTCTTCACCGTCTTCGTCTTCATAAGTATAATCCTCTATCAGCTCATCTTTCTTCTTACGGTACTTATCTGTGATCTTATTACGTGCCACCCGGTGCAACCAGCCGCTTACCTGGTCTATCGTTTCTGTTTCAGGCTGGTTACTGAACTGATACCATACATCCTGCAATATATCTTCAGCATCTTCATCTGTAGACACACGCCCACGGATAAAGCCGAACAGGCGCCTGCCGTATTCTTTTACTACTGAGATAATATTTTGCTGCGATGGCTCAGTCACGTTTGATAAATAACTTCTTTATGGAGGAAGACGTAACAAACAGGATTTTACTTTAAATCTACCTGCAATTATCCGGATTTTCCAACAGAAGGCCATATCAGCACCTCGGGATTGTCAGGAACCGGCACTGAATAACAGCGATATTTAACAATATGTAGCCCATATTTTCCTTCCGTTTTATCTTACCTTAACCTTATGAAAGTTCGTTTTGCGAAACCAGGCACGCAGCTCAGCACTTATATTGAACGTTACTGGTCATGGGAAAATGAAGCCACCACCCGGGTATATCTGCCTCACATACCTCCGGGAGTTGGCATCGATTTATTCTTTCATTATAAAAACCCTTTTGAGATAGCTGACAAGGGTGTTCTGCCTTCCAGCCACCTGATCTTTTCAGGAGATAAGTCCTGCAAAATCTTACCTGCCGCTCAAACCGGGTTTTTAGTTGCCCGTTTCCGCTGCAGTATGTTCCGCAATTTTACGCCGGTACCCCTCCATCAGCTTGCAGATACGTTCGTTGATGCTTATACCATATGGGGCAGTGAAGGCAAAGATCTCGAAGAACAAATAGGTTCGGCAGATAGTATGGGAGAACGGATCCGGTTACTGGAGGCGTTTCTATACAGGCAACTTGGCAAATATGGCAGGCAATCGAAAGGTTGGGATACTGTAGTTCATACACTATACTACCATCATGAAGAAGCGCGACTGAATCAGCTGGCAAAAGAAATGAATATTAGCCCCCGCCATTTCAGGAGAATCTTCTTTGAAATCAGCGGTATGACGCCCAAACATTTTCAGCAACTGTGCCGCTTTAAAACTGTGTTGAGACAATTATTGATTAACAACGATACCAGTTATCTGCCTGTCGCACTGGAACATGGTTATTTTGACCAGATGCATTTTATCAAAGAATTTAAACGTCTTATGAATACCACTCCTTCGGCGTTCTTAACCGCTGAAAATCTAGCGTCTCATTTTTATTATAAGCGCTTGGAATAAACAGTACCGGCTCCTGTTCATGTCCCTTTTTTACTATCCCGGCATGTAACATGCATCTAATTTTGCTGTACACAATTAAAAAAACATGAACACACAAACAAATCACGAGATCGTAAACCTGCAAAAGGATTTACTGAAAGCAGCCCTCGAAAAAGAGCCGGGATTTATGGAGGAAAACCTTCACAGCGAATTCGTTTTTACCAGTCCACGTGCAATGGTTTTAAATAAAGAAACATTCATTCAAAATTTTGTCCTGAATCCCGCAGTTCAGTTCGATGTTTTCCAGCTTACAGAAGCAAAAACCATTACAATGGATCATACGGCAATTCTCCATTGCCTGGTACAGGTAAAGCCTGTTGGCCAACCGGAGTTTTGGGAAAGAGTGTCTTTTACCTTAGTACAGGAGGCAGATAAATGGCAGACCATATCGATGAATGCCACATTTGTACCGGACCAGAAATGATCTCTTCGCTAGCACCATCTCCCTTTAATTAGGGCTCAATACAGCTTTAATACCTGCATACTGTAAACCTTATTTTTCACGTTTCAACAATACTATATTTGCGGAACAATATTTCTAAACTATTGCAAGTATGCCGAAGCAGACAGCAAAGCAGCCGCAGATAAGTAAATCAGGGTTCGATTTCCTGAAAGACCTGAAGAAAAATAACAACCGTGAATGGTTTAATGAACATAAAGCAGCATTCCTGGAAGAACAGCTACAGGTTGAAGTTTTCGCCGATGCATTGTTGCAGGAACTCAATACGCATGATCTTATAGAAACAGCATCCGGCAAGAAAAGCCTGCACCGCATTTACCGGGATACGCGCTTTTCAAACGATAAAACTCCTTATAAGACCAACTGGAGCGGAAGTTTCAGACGTGCCACCAAAGCCCGCAGAGGCGGCTATTATTTTCACATTGAGCCGGGCAACACGCTTATTGCCGGGGGCTTCTGGGCTCCCGAAGCGCAAGACCTCAAACGTATACGGGAAGATATTGCCTTTGATCCCTTGCCGCTGAAAAAAATACTGGGCAGTAAATCGTTTGTATCAACATTCGGCACACTGCAGGGAGAACAGCTGAAAACAGCACCGAAAGGTTTTGATCCCAGTCATGAAGCTATAGATCTGCTGCGTTATAAACAATTCCTGCTGATAAGGACGTTTACAGACAAAGAAGTGCTGGATGCTTCTTTCCTGTCGGAAGTGGGGAAAACGTTCCGGAATATGCGGCCTTTTTTCGATTATATGAGTGCTGTACTGACAACAGACGCCAACGGCCTGGAATTGTAGCTGAAGATCCGGAAATCGTAGGTAAATGTCTATATTCGTTTATACAGGCAAACCAATTATTTCACCATAAAAACAAATGACATGGCATTTCCAACATCGGTAAACGACCAGATCACAGACTCCGTAACACAGGTTAATACCAAAGTGCTGGGTGACGCACCTGCAGTATCAATGGGTGAGCTTTATCAGGCTACTGCACAAGCATTGTCTAACGCCGCACACAATGCAACCACAAACCAGCAGCAAAGCAATATTACAGAACAGGCAGCCACTACAGAAGGAGTAGCCACACTCTATTCAATAGACACGGCATCGACAGGCATTGCAACAAATGCAATTCCTGGCCTTGGCAATGAAAAAACAGAACAAGCGTAATAGTTAATTGCATTAATGTAAAAGCCAGCCCCGAAAGGTTGGCTTTTACATTATAAATATGTACCGGTTTTACCTATTTGCTTTGAGCAGCAGAACAATTTTCTGTTTCCGCATTTTTCCCGCATCCGCAAATCATTTGCCTACTTGATCATTGCCCTGATGCTGTTTGAGTCGTTCATAATCAAATCAACACCAGAAAGGTGCATCCAGGCTGTATCTGTGCGCAAATGATACTGTAATTCAAGCGTTTCACTATTTAATTTTCTTGTGCAGAAAAAAATAATCAGTGATAATAAAAGCACAAAGCATGCGAAACGAAAGTCGACGAACCTGTTTTTCGCTTTTCTGTAACGTGATTTTCTTTTCATGGTTGATTAAAAGTTTTTAGCGAGCTTCTATATACAGACATGCGGGCTTATCCAGGTGCCTGCAGACAGCTCCTCAATTTTAAAAACCTGATCGGTGGCTATATCTCACTGCTTTGAAAGGCCATTACCGTACGCTGCTTTTTCTGAAGTTTACCCAACGTCTTTTGATATACAGAAAGTTGGTTTGATACGTAGCGGTATCTCTTTCTCATCATTTTCCATTTCCTGTAAAAGAAAACAGACACACCGCAACATATAAAAAGCTCAAAAACACAAATAAATAGCAGAATAATAGTCATAGACATTCGTTTTTATATATAGTATTGCATGGATGGCGGGGTTCAATACGTTCTGTAATTTTTACCGATAAAGCACTATAGCCCGGGCTATGGTAAAAAGGTGGCTATGCATCAGAAGTACGAAAGCAATCAATAACCCATATCTATTGCATTGTATTTCCTAACACATAACCACCATATTTTCTACTTCACAGCTGACCGGATGTTTAGCGAATTCATCTGCTGTTTCATTTTAAATTAACGTTGCTCTTTGCTTTTATGTCATTTAATAGTTAATAAGCGTAGAGTACGGAGAAACACTGTTATTGAAATACATCAACCCAAGATCTGTTCCATCTACAAACCCATCCATATTCAGGTCCGAGACATCATATACATCAAATGGCCCTGAAGAATTGAGGAAATAAACTGTTCCGTAATCTGTACCATCTATAAAGTAATCGCGGTTGATGTCTCCTGCCCACATACACCATACGCCGTTTTTCTGTACCATCTGCGCCGGGTCGCCAAAAGGATTGGCTGCCTGACTGAGTGACGTGGTAAAATCATAAGCTGCAGTACTGCCGGAATTGAGCAGGATGTTTTTACTTACCACAGCCATATGGTTGCGGTGGCTTACGACAACGCAGAAAGTATCGGGATATGAAAGCGTATGCAGCGTGGGCACACTTCCGGTACTGTCTACTATACTTCCGTTAGGCTTCAGCAGGAAGGCGTTACTTTCCACAACACGTGTGGGATTCGATGCATAGCGCACATCCACTTGTACCCAGTCGGTTACAGTGCCTGCAGGTCCGGTCGGATTGTTGATCTGGTTATACATAGCACCTGCACCGTACGGATCAGTTGTTGGCAGCAGGCCGCTGTTACCGCCGAAATAATTCTGCAGATCATTATGCATCGTTGTGCCCGAAGATGGCATATCGCCCTGCATGTACACTTTCACATTCAGCTTCAGTGGTTGCTTCTTGGTCACAACGGTAAATACTGCATTATTGGAAAGCGTAACATTATCAAACGTAGCGGTACCACCAGTCCAGGATGAAGCCTGTACTTTAGCAATTGTACCTGTAGCAAAATTGCCGTCACCATCTGTATCTATAGCGAGTTCCAGGTCTGTAGCTTGTGTACCTGCCGCCAATCCTGTAGCGCTCAGGTCAAACTGCAGTTCAAGATTTGAAGGTGCAGTACCTGTGACAGCGGCTTTCCATTGACGCGCGAGACGTTTTGTTCCGGGCACATAACCGGCAGGAATATTGGTTGTCTGTTCCGCATTGCTGCCGTTATCATCTCCCACAACTGTATAGCTCTTGTCGGATGCGAAGTCATTATTATTGCCTGCATTCGTTGCCACAATACTTCCGAGACCAAATGTCAGCAGCGATCCTGTTGCCTGGTTACGGCTCTGGCGCTGTGTGAGATCATAGCAAAGGTCTTTACCGATACCTGTGATCCTGTTTTTATAACCAGTGTTGCTTGTTGCATTCCATATTACAGTGCCATCACTTGCCAGGTAAGAGCTGTCTCCGCCTGCCATGGTGAGTCCCCATTTAACTGCCAGGTAACTGTTGATCTTGCGCTGTTCTGTTGGCGTAAGTACAGCCTGGTAAGCCAGTATTTCGCCAATCTGCCCGCTCCATAGCTGTCCGGAACCTGGGTCGGAACCGATTGATGCAAGTGTGTTAATCTTATTCAATCCACTAACACTGTTGGAAGCCACATTTTTTCCATAAAGGTTATTTGTCCTCAGGAAGCTCACGTTATCGCGTGTAAATCCTTCGAGATAAGTAACACCGGTAGTTACCGCGCCACCGCTGAGATCATTGTTCCAGTTGGCATTGATAATAACATTGCTGGACAAATGGCCTATAGATACAGCCTGGTTGGTTGCAACCGTTCCATCCGATAACCACACACGGGTAGTGTTTGCAGCGTTACTGTTTACGATTCCAAGTACGGTATAACTGATATTACCCGTTCCAAACAAATTCGTAGCAAGACTGAACCTGTTATTGGTTCCGTTGAACGTAAGCGCAGGGTTAAAGTTGATCAGGCTCGCAGCGTTGTTATACGTTGGCTGATTGGCAACTGTAGCCTGTATTGCATTATTCAGTGCAGGCCCATTGTCATCCCATTCCTGCACGGTTGTGCCATTCAGGATAATGCCATCTTCCGCTTTCAGCCACAGTTTCAGGTTTGCTGTCTGTATACTTGCCGGAGACTGTACTTTCTGGCCAATCACGGTAAAGTAATCACCATTTGCAGAGAAATCAACATTATCAAAGGTCAGTACTCCGTTAGCAATTGATGTTGCAGGCACCAGCTTACTGATCGTACCGCTCATCGTTGCAGTTGTGTTGATAGCAAGGTAATAGTCCTGCAGTGCTTTACCTATAGTCATACCATTGACATTTACCTGTACCTGCACCGGCTGGGTAAAGTTGGTACGCTGTACTTTATAGGTCTTGGCCATCCTGATATAGTTTGCACAAGGCCCTGCGGTAGGCAGTGTGTTTACTGCGTCGCCCGTTATGGCAGCAGTTGCTTTACCTGCAACACCGTCGTCTGCCCACAGCAGGAAGCTCTTATCGCTGCTGAACGTATTTGCGTTGACGGTATTGGTTGCAGCAACCGATCCAAGTCCCATGGTCACAAATCCGGGGCTTGTGGTGTCTATATTGCGGCTCTGGCGTTGATTAAGCGCAGTAAGATCATCGCGGCCGATACCTGTTACACGATTGCGGTAAGTGCTGTTATAATTCCAGGTTACAGAGCTGTCACTTGCAAGATAGTTAGGCTGACTTGTTGTGTCCATAGAATAGCCGTACTTCACAGCGAGGTAGCTTTCCACCTTCTGGCGCTGCCCTGCATTCAGTGCATACGGGAAGACGATAACATCACCCATAGCGCCATTCCAGTATTCTCCCGGAGTCGTATTACTATTGGCTCCTATTCTTGCGCCACCGGTACCCGTAACCCATGATTTGGCGAGCGGGCCAGCGATCAGTTTATTCTTACTGTAGAGTGTCGCATTACCCGTTCCACCTGCCCAGGTTCCGGAGAGGGAGTTTGGCACACCTACCTGCCAGAAACCGGCTGCAGAAGGCACGTCGTTACTTCCATAGGAGACAAAAGATCCTAAACCTGAAGCACCATTTGCCAATGCTGATCCCTGGCTCGTAGCATAGGTACCCCATGCCAGCGCATAGTGGTAAGCACCATCAACAATATTTGTTTTGCCGGTCATGAACAGGCTGCGGGCTGTTGTACCTGTCGGAAGCTTGGTAATATCCAGTTCCAGTTCATCATTGCTGCCGTCAAAGTTTACAACCGGGTTGAAATTGATATTGGAAGTTGTATTGTTCCGGTACAAGGGCTGACTTGTCACTGTAGCCTGTGCACCATGATTCACATACCCTGCGGCATCCAGCCATTCGTTGATGGCCGTACTGTCGACGGTACTGCTGGTTCCATAATCCGGGCGCAGCCAGAGGCCTACCCCTGCTACACCACCGGGAAGCTTCAGACTGGAAGCGAATGTGAAGAAATCGCCGGTGTTAAAGTTCACATTGGCAGCATAGTAAAGTGCACCATTGATACGGATCGAATCCATCCTGGTGAAGTTATCGGTTGCATCTATCGTTGCATCTGTACTGCGCACTATATAAGCTGCAGACGGGTTTGCTACAGCATTGTACGGTATTGCAACCTGTACACTGCCTACGGTGCCCGTCTCCTGTACTTTCCACAGTCTGCTCATACGGGAGTTAGCCACAGGATTGGTACCGCCTATCAGTGTGAGATAAGTAGTAGCTGCGCTATCGTCGCTCCATGTGAGGTAGCTATTGTCTGCGCTAAAACTGTTACTGTTTGATGGATTGTCCGTGGCGAACGCAGTATTGGCTATAGCCACCTGTACACCTGCATTTGTCGATTTCGATTGTATCTGGTTCAATCCTTCTGCATCATCGCGGCCTATGCCTGCTATGTTTTTCTTATACACACCTGCCACTGTATTGTCCCATACTTTCGTAGTACCATTTGTGGCGATATAATCAGTCGGCGTTGCCTGGTCGAGTGTGTAGCCATATTTGATGGCCAGGTAAGTACTTACCCGCTGACGTTCGGCCGGCGTAAGCGAATCGTTAAATACAATTACATCGCCCATAGTACCCGCCCATAATTCATTTGTTGTCCAGACACTGAGACCCAGTTTAGCACCACCTGCAGTTGTTGTATTCCAGTTCTTCGCAACAGGGCCGCCTACCAGTTTGTTTTTACTGTACATGGATGCCAGTCCGCCTGCACCGCCGCGCCATCTGAGCATCATATCATTTACAGTACCTGTCTGCCAGAAGCCGGCAGCTGTGGTAATATCATCACCATACCCAACATAATAACCCGTACCGCTTACGTTGGCCATACCCTGTGCCTGACTTGTACCGGCCGAACCATAGCTAATGATATATTTATTGGTTCCGGTTACTGCTGATGGTACACCGACGGCTGCGATAGCACGTGCACTGGTGCCCAACGGCAGCTTCGTGATATCAAGATCCATCTGCTGTGATGTTCCGTTAAACTTCAGCACCGGGTTAAAGTTGATATTGTCGGCAGCGTTATTTGAATAAAGCGGCTGACTGGCTACTGTATTTTGTGTACTGTTATTAAGCTGCGCCGCGTAATCCAGCCATTCATTTACAGCGGCACCATCGATATTTGATGATGTTCCGTAATCCGGCCTTAACCACAGGCTGGTCTTTGCAACACCCCCCGGCGCCTTAATTGCCGAACCGAATGTGAAATAGTCGCCATTGTTCAGATCTACATCTGCATAATAGTAGTTTACACCATTAACGTTCGTTACACTCAGGGCATAAGCTGTACTGCCGCTGCCGAATGTAGCACCTGCAGTATTATTGTTCACCAGGAGGTAAGCCTGCGACGGATTGGCAACCTTGTTATAAGGAATTGCTACGCGCACGCTACCTATGGTTCCTGTTTCCTGTACTTTCCAGATACGTCCCAGCGTGTAGTTAACTGCGGTACCTGCAGGAGTGCCTGTAACAGCTGTCTGATATGTGATACTGCCATTATTATCACCCCATACATCAAACGCTTTATCTGCATTGAAGCTGGCAGTATTTGCCGCGTTGGTTCCGGCAATACCATTCAGGCCTATGATCACACCGGCATCAGTGATGGTGTCTGCGTTGCGGCTCTGTTTTTGGGTCAGCTGGCTGCAGTCATCACGTCCGATACCTGTTAAATGGAATTTATATCCGCTGTTTGAAGCTGCCGTCCAGATGGTCGTATTGTCTGAGGCTTTATAATCGGAGTTACCGGCATTATATGTATTACCATATTTAATAGCAAGGTAACTTTCTATTTTCTGTAATTCCGGTGCTGTCAGCTCACGGTTATAAACGATCACTTCGTTAATGTACCCCGTATAGCTATTGCCGGCATTACCATCGTGACGGCCTATCATATAACCGGGCACAGTACCCGTACCTGTCCATACAGGTGTGGTATTGCTGCTTGCGCCTCCGTTCAATGTTGCAGTAATCGTAGTTGCATTGCCCGATGTACGTACCTGGTATCCGTAGAACGGCACCGTAACGCTGGCATTAGTAGCACCTACATCTATCTGGTTAAGTCCTACATTATATGCGCCGCTGATTGTGGTAATAGCCGGTCGAAGTGTGTTACCGCTATGATTGTAGGATACAACACCTCCCCAGTTAAACGCAGCCGACAGTGTTTTCATTTCTGCAAGCGCTGTGAAGGAATTTGTATTCAGGAGTGCGGCGGTACTGTTATCCAGGAAATCGGCATTGCTGAGGTACAGACCCGGATTAAAATTAGCGCCGTTGGTCACCAATACCGGCTGCAGTGTTGCTGTAGCCTGAGATGCATCATTGCTGTTAAAGCTCTGATCACCCCAGTTACTTACTGTAGTTCCGTTCAATGTAGTACCAGCATCTGCTTTCAGCCACAGCTGTATGCCGTTGGTAATATTTGCAGGTGCTTTTGATTCCGGCCCTACCAGCGTAAAGTAATCGCCGTTATTGAAGGTTACGTTATCGAATGTATACGTATTGTTGGCAAAGCTGCTCGCAGAAACCAGTTTGTTTACAGTTCCTCCGAAACTATTGCTGTTATTAATAGCAAGATATACACCGGCCGTGCTGCCGCCGAAGCTCAGGCCACGTACATTCAAAGATACCTGCAGGCCGCTGTTGCTGCCGGCCGTACCATTACTGATTGATGACACCTTGAATGTTTTGCCGAGACGGCGGAATTGTGTACAGGTACTGCTTTGCGGCAATGTGGTTGTGCCGTCACCGGTAATAGCCACAGAAGCCATTCCGCTTACATTGTCATCACCCCACAGCACAAAGCTTTTATCACTGGTAAATTTATTAGGGTTGGACGTATTGTCCGGGTAAAGGTCTCCACGGGCCATTGTCACATAACCAGGGACAGTAGTATCTACGTTGCGGCTCTGATCCTGTTCCAGATCGCTGCAATCGTCACGGCCTATACCGGTGATACGGTTGCTGTAAGCCGCATTGGCTGTAGCGTCCCATATTACAGATCCGCCACCGGATACATAGTTGTATGGCGTGGTCTGATCAAGTGTAATACCATATTTCAATGCGAGATAGCTCTGTATTTTCTGTACATCTGTCGCCGTCATGGTAGTGCTGTTATACATCACAATTTCTGACACAGTGCCCCACGGCTGGCCGCCACCCCAACTCATGAACTGATCAGCGCCGCTTGTTGTTGCAATGCCTGTAAGTGTCGTACCTGCTTTACCGTTGATTGTAGGCACCGCAGTCTGTGTAGTACCGCCATTGACAAAGGACATACCAAACAACTGCGGTATCCCTGTGGTATTTAAACCCGACGATTTAAAGCCTGTGCCAAAAGTGTTATCATGAAAACCATACAATGCGCTTCCCGCCTGGATTATTATTGGGTGATCGTTAACGTTACCACGCAGCAATGTTCTCCATTGGCCACCGGCTGCTGCATTAGTCAGCGGATTACCTACAGCAAATATTTTCATATTATTTATCGGTATAGTGGACGTAAACGCCATTTGCTGTGCTCCTCCTGTAGTAACGGTAGGGTTAAAGTTGCTCAGCACATTTCCGGAAACACTGTACACCGGCTGGTTGCCAGCCGTAGCCTGCACTGCATTTCTTCCCGCCGAGCTCTGGTCTTCCCAGGTGCTTACACCGGTACCGTTCAGGTTAATGCCGTCTTCAGCTTTCAGCCATACTGCAATACCGGTGCTCACGCCGGCAGGAGCCTGTGTTTTAAGCCCTACTACCGTAAAGCTGTCATTATTGTTAAAAGTTACGTTGTCAAAAGTCACTATTCCGTTGATAAATGATGTAGCTGCTATCAGCTGGCCATAAGTACCGCTGTTGAAGTTACCGCCGCCAATACTGTTTCGTGCGAGATAAAAATCGGCAGCACGTTTTCCCAGCGGAAGACCATTTACATTTATCTGCACCTGTACTGCGCCCGGTGTGCCGGTAACTGCCACCTTATACCTTTTGGTCATACGGCGCAGCTGTACGCATCCTGCAGGAGCAATCGTCGTAGTTCCATCTGATACGGCTGTTGTAGCGGTAACACCACTGCCATTATCATCACCCCACATTACAAAACTCTTATCCACGGCGAAGTTGGCAGCATTACCGGCATTGGTCGTGCCTATATTGCCAATGCCTATAGTCGCGAAACCTTTAGAAGTTGTATCCTGGTTACGGCTCTGCCTTTGTGTGAGGTCGCTGCAGTCGTCGCGGCCAATACCTGTAATACGGTATTTATAGGCGTTGTTGACAGTAGCATTCCATAAAAGGGTACCGGTAGTGCCATTCCAATCCGATGCATAGTAGTTGGCAGGCGTAGTCTGATCGAGGCTAAGCCCCCATTTCAGGGAAAGATAGCTGTGTATTTTCTGTATGTCTGAAGTGACAAGCGGAGCAGTATAAATTACTACTTCTCCGATGCGGCCGTTATAAGTACCAGCGGTTGCTCCTCCCAGATTAAACGGACTATTGGTACCTGTTATTACGGAAGTACCGCTGCCGGTAGCTACACTCTGACCGTTCCTGTAAAGGATCTGCCGGCTGCCCGCTGCTGCTGCAGAGTTCGACAAACCGCTCCAGAGAATATTCTGCCCTGCAACGCCGCCGGTAGCATAAGTAAGGCGGTTATTGGCATAAGGCGCATCCCAATAAACATTATTATCACTCCAGGTACAATGCAGGTTGAACTGCGTACCGGAAGATGGCTCATAAAACAGGGAGCTGCTTGTGATGACAGCCTGGTTACTTACAGCAAAGAAAGTAGCTCCGGGATAAGTAGCTGTGCCCAGCAGAGAATTACCTGCAAGCATATCATTTCCGTCAAAACCTACTGTCGGGTTGAAGTTAATGAGATTAGTATTTGCGTTATAAGTAGGTTGCGCTGTCGCTGTGACCTGTGACAGATTTTTATTGGCCGGACTCTGATCATCCCAGCCGCTTACATTATTTCCATTCAGGGTAATGCCATCTTCAGCTTTCAGCCACAGCTTAATGCCATTCACCACATTTGCCGGTGCCTGTGCTTTTTTACCGATGACTGTAAAGTAATCGCCATTATTGAAGTTGACATTATTAAAAGTGAGCGTGCGTAGTGCAGGATCATAGGCACTTGCCTGGATCAGCTGTTGTACTGTTCCGCTATTAAAAGCATTAGTATTGTTAACAGCCAGATAGTAATCGTTTGCTGTTTTACCAATAGAGAGTCCGCTGGTATTGATCTTCACCTGCACTGCACCTACCGTACCAGTCTTCTGTACGCGATATATTTTGGCAAAGCGACTCAGGGCAATGCAAGTACTGCCACCGGTAAGTAATGTAGGATTATTCGGCGTTACCGTAGAACCGGCAAGTGTAGTAGTTACAATGCTGCTGGCATTATTATCGCCCCACAGCAGGTAACTCTTATCTGTTCCGAATGAAGATGCATTCAGTGCATTATTTGTCTCGATATTATTGAGGCCTATAATTGCATATCCCTGTGATGATGTATCCCAGTTGCGGCTCTGTTTCTGGTTAAGTCCGCTCCTGTCATCGCGTCCGATACCGGTTACACGCCAGCGGAAACCTGCATTCACCGTCTGATCCCAGATCGCGGTGCTGTCATAAGCAAGGTAATTGCCTTGTGTTGAATCAAGCGAAACGCCCCATTTAACAGCCAGGTAGCTTTCTATAGCGCGACGCTTATTGGCAGAGATAGCTGCTGAATTATTGTATACTATCATTTCGGCCATACCACCATTCCAGTTATAACCATCCTGGCGGGCGCCTATATAAAAGTTGCTGTTGTTACCGGGAATAGAATAATACCCACCGTTGGATGTAGCTATTGTCTTACTGTTCTGAAACATGGAAATGCTCGTGTTATTCACTTTGGTGAATGTCCACAAACTCGGCATACCGTTAACTGCATTGGCAGGGTTGTTAACGCTCCAGCCATATGGCGGGAACCAATATCCATAACCATTTACCCAAGGCGTATGTGCATATACATAGCCACCATTACTCATGTACTCGCCAAACGGGATCTGCTGCTGTGCGTAATTATTAGTAAAGTTGACGAGGAAAATATTACAATCTGTTATACCGGTTCCGGTAAACAGACTCGGGCTGATCATATATTGTGCGCTGTTAAAACCCATTACCGGATTGTAATTCACATAATACTGTGCTGCTGTGGGCTGTGCTGCGCCGGTACCCTGGGCGGCTGTTTTATCGCTTCCGCTGTAATCGTTCCATACCGCATTGCTGGCACCGATATCCGAACGCCACCATGCGGCTATACCGGTATTTACGCTGGCAGGACCTATGATTTTGGTACCTATAGTGAAATAAGCATTATGAGGCAGTAATGAAGAATTGATCGTTACACTGCCGGTTGCATCCAGCAGCAGCTCCTGCGAAATTGCAGCAAAATTGCTGGTAGTGCTGATGAGCAGGTATTTGTTTGATCCATATGTGCTGCCTGCAGTAAGTGTGATGTTCTGGTCTGCCCATGTTGCGCTCTTATCTACTTTCCACACACGGTTCATACGCACATTCACATTAGCACCGCTTACGTTTGAGAGATATTGTGTGCCCAGGTTGTTGTCAGCAAAAGTAAGGAAGGTCTTGTCTGTACTTACAGATGCAGGATTATTAAAATTATTCACTGCGGAAGTAGTATTACCCAGACCTACTGTCCAGATAGTACCGGTATCCTGGTTGGTACCAAGCTTCTGATGCAGGTAAGTGATATTATCTCTGCCCAGGCCAGAAATACGCATGTTGAAACCATCGTTATCGTTTTGCCACATCAATGTAGTGCCATCTGAAGCGAGATAATTCTGCGGTGTACCCTGGTCTATTGTAATACCATATTTAAGCCCCAGATAACTATTTACCTGCTGACGTTCCAAAGCACTGAGCTTGCGGTTATACAATACAACTTCTGCAATGTCGCCGGTGAAAACGGCACCGGAAAATGCGCCTATATGCTCATTACCCGCAGCGAGCGAAAAGTTGACGGTATTAGTGCTGGTCGTTGCTTTGAATAAACCATTCATTGCTGTACCCCAGCTGTTTGTTGCAGAATAAGTATTGTGCAGGTTCCAGCGGTTCATGTTGGGGTACATCGTACCAACAATAGAAGCTACACCTGTTTTATTTTCACAGATAGTATTATTGGAAGAGTTGTAACCTATACGCTGATTAGAGCCGAAACCGTTATACTCACAGTTGTTGCTCCATACAAGATGGTTGCCACGGCTGCTTGTACCGAAATCATAAGGGTAACCATTATTACCATTGGAACGGGAACGTGTTACGACAAATACATCACCGGCAGTCATTGTGTTTACAAACGGACTGACTGATGAGCGTACATAACTGCTGCCATTAAAGCTCATGAAACGGTTAAAGTTGACACTGTCGTAACGGGTTGGCGTACCAAATACCATATCAAAATCTTTACCGCTGCCGCTGTTATCCTGCCAGCCGGTACCGTTTGCCATAGCTCCGCTGTTTGCGGTACGGGCATCCATCCACAATACAATGCCGCTGCTTACGTTAGCCGGACCACTTATCTTATTGGCAAAGGTGATGAAGTACCCATGTTGCAGCACACTGCTGTTCAGGGTCACCTGTCCATTGCCATCCAGCTGGTACTCTGCATCGCCTGCGCCAAATACCGCATCAGAAGATACCAGCAGATATTTTGCTGTAGTGCCTATAGTCTGTATGGTAACGTTGGCATCCGTCCAGGTTGCTGATTTATCCACCTTCCAGATGCGGGACATGCGGGTGCCGGAGTTTGTAAAACCGCTTACCGGTACATTTATTTTAGTACCTGCACCATTCGATGCTAATACAAGGAAAGTTTTATCTGTAGCTATTGTATTCGTATTCGCAGCATTGGTCTGCGGGAATGTCGTTCCCATTGCTACTGCAAATACCTTGTTTGTATCTGATGTCGTAGATTGCCGCTGGTACAACTGCCCGTTATCATCACGGCCTATACCAAATATCTTCAGGTTATATCCATCGTTATCATTCACCCACATTTTAGTACCGGTGGTACCGTTCCAGTCTGACGCCACATAATCTGTTGGTGTTGTCTGATCAAGACTGGTACCCCATTTCATCGCCAGGTAGCTTTCCACTTTACGTGTTTCAACAGCAGAGAGCGCACGATCATAAGTTACTATTTCACCATACCGTTCCGTTGTAGCAGACCCACAGCACCATCCTGCAGCATAACCTCCTCCTACAAAGAACTGATCAATGGAGTAATTTCCTTTTACATAGGATGCCGACCCGCCTTGCTTGCCATTCAGGTTCAGCGAATGTGCAGTTGCAGTGGTCAGCGATGTCATTACCATCGTAGAGACGGTATTGGACGGAAGTGCCGGATTTTCCCATGCACCACGATGTGTCTGTATGTTGGTACCATTAAGTCCGAATACAATGCTCTCCAGGTTGGTATTGTAATCATACCCGCCGGAAGCATTGCTGTAAAGTGTATAATAACGGTGTCCGCTATATGTAGAAGGCGAATTGACCGCCATAAATGACGAAATATTCGGCGAGGTGATCGCTGTATTTGTAAGGCCTCTCAACACATTCCCTGTATTGTCGATAGCCCCGTTATAGTTAAGGCCATTCGCACGAAAAGCGGTTACGCCGCAGTTACACCCGGTAACAAATGAACCGTTGCCGGTTGCAGACTGGCTCTGGTCGCCCCACTGATCTACTACGCTGCCGTCTGTAGCCGGTGTAACACCAGCATCACTGTATACATTTTTATTACCATCCAGCCACAAACGTATATTTCCTGCAACACCGCCGGGGCCGGTCGGAGCCTGGCCGATGGTCAGGTATGCGCCATCCGGCAGTAATGCAGAACTAAAGCTGGCTGCACCGTTGGCATCCAGCTGCACTGTATTTGTAATAGTTGCGAAAGAAGAAGAAGTATTGGAGATAACAATGTATTTATTGGCATAGCTGACACCTGCGCTCATAGTGATGGTCTGGTCTGCCCAGGACGCGCTTTTCTGCACCCGCCACGTGCGAGCCATTACTTTTTCAATCACAGGATTGGTAATTACCTGGTCGAGGCGTGTAGTACCACCATTATCACCCATTACAAGGAAAGTCTTGTCATTGGCAATACTGCCGGTATTGGAAGCATTATCTGCAGCTATGCTGCTGCCGACTGCCATGCTGAAAATGCGTGAAGAAAGCTGCGCTGTGCGGCCCTGCTTCTGATATAATCCCGATGTGTTGTCACGACCGATACCGAATATGTTCTTATTCCATGTGGCATTGGCGGATGCATTCCAGATGATGGTTGTTCCGTCGGATGCGAGATAATTATACGCAGTTGCCTGATCGAGTGTGATACCGTATTTCAATGCGAGATAGCTCTCTATTTTCTGACGGTCCAGCGCAGTAAGCGCTGCACTGTTCTTATAAACGATCACTTCGGCGATCTTACCGCCGAAGTATCCCCAGTTTGTAATAGCACCTACTGTAAACGATGAATTATTACCGGGGCAAATACAAGTAAGATTACCTGCTGTATACGAAGCAATCGTTTTATGATTACTGTAGGCATACATTGCATTCGGTGTTTTCGTTGTGGAAATCACATATGGCGTATTGTATGACCCTTGCCAGTTACCGTTTACCCTGTAACCATATGGCGCATCCCAGTAAAAATTGTTGTCTACAAACGGGAAATGGATGCCTACCGGGTACCCATTGCTGGTGTATTCTCCGCAGACACGGCCGCCAGGGCCTGCATCTTCCGGTTGTGCAACTGCAAATATTGCTACATTCTGTGTAGATCCGGTACCAAGCACTGTGGCAGAACTCATGAAATCATTTCCGTCAAAATCCAGTGCAGGCAGGTAATTAATGGCACCTCCCGTCATTGTAGGCCTGCTTGCAGTATTGCCTTGTGCAAGCGTTCTGTTATTACCACTCTGATCGGTCCACGACGTACCGGATGTACCGGATGCATCCGCTTTCCACCAGGCACCAATGCCGGTATTTACACCTGCAGGGCCTGTCTGTGAATAACTGTTGCAGAAAGTTAGCAGAAAGGCTGCCAGCAGTATCTGTGGCGCTCTGCATCTGCCCCGTATGCTGCCGCCGGGAAAATACTTTCTCCCGGAAAAACGGAGACCTGGAATAGGCGAATGATTCATTTCCATAAGAAGACTTATAATACACAATGGTTATCGCGGAAAGATTTGCTGTATTCCGGCAACAGTTATACCTGCACGGCACACCTTCTGTTTTCGCATACACGGTTTATCCGCGACATACGATCTGATCAAAGAAGGAATGCACCGCAATACGTAGCCTCTCGTTTACGTCGCTATACGTTTGTTGTATATGGTATAAAAAATCGCCTTTCTCCCTGCAATACAGCGTCAGTTATCATTTTAATAAAGTCCTGGTGCACGTCGCAACAGAGTATATAAAATGATAATCTCTTTTTACTGACATCAAAACTATACTTGCTTCAGGAAAGCATCAGAAATGGTTAACATATGGCGTGATTCAGGGAAGAGATGCCTGCAAAAAAGGAATGGCCGCTAAACCTTTGAGCATATAATGATAAAATCGTGACAGATCCGGGTTATAGTGCGCCTGTTTTCAAGCCACAACCGCAACTTGCGCATGCAGGTAAATGATTTCCGGCAGCTAATGGAAAAGTAATTTTATGATGGTAAAAACTCGCCGGCATCACGCTCTATTTGACACATTTGAAAAGAGAGAAAGATTATTAGCGCCTGAATGATCGTGGGGAAAAACATATTAAGTAAAAACAAAACATAAAAACAGGGCATAAAAAAACCTCCGCAATACTGCGAAGGTTTTTTATTTGTGTCGGGGAGACAGGATTCGAACCTGCGACCCCCTGGTCCCAAACCAGATGCGCTACCGGCCTGCGCTACTCCCCGAACAATTTTTCTGAAGCCGGTCTACATTGCTGCAAACCCAGCGGTGAGGGCGGGATTCGAACCCGCGGTACGCTTTGACACGTACGGCAGTTTAGCAAACTACTGGTATCGGCCACTCACCCACCTCACCTTTTTGTGACATCGCTGAAAGCTTTGCTCACAGCTGTTCTTAAGAACTTACCCCGTCGCTATCGCTAAGGGAATGCAAAGATAGACCTAAAGTTGAAAAAACAAAAGCTTTCTTTCTTTTTTTCAAAGATTCTTTCTGTCCTAATATCAAATGCTTGCAAGCTGCACCTTTTGCTGCAGTTCCAGCAGGTGCTCTTTATAGCCCCCGTCAGTATCCATCAGGTTTTCAACAGTCTGGCAGGAGTGGATTACGGTTGTATGATCAAACCCGCCGAAATGTTCGCCAATGTTTTTGAGCGAGCTCTTAGTAAATTTCTTAGCCAGGTACATTGTAATCTGGCGCGCCTGTACCACTTCACGCTTACGTGTTTTGGCCAGCAGACGGTCATATGGTATGTTGAAGTAGTCACACACCATTTTCTGAATGTTTTCTATTGTCAGCTCCTTGGCTGCCGTTTTCACAAAGTTCTTCATCACACGCTTAGCCAGATCCAGGTCTATTTCTTTTTTATTGAGTGTAGCCTGTGCAAAAAGGGCTATCACCGCACCTTCCAGCTCACGTACATTGGTCTGTACATTATAGGCTATGTATTTTACTACTTCGTCCGGTATTTCCAGCCCTTCATGACGCATTTTCATATGCAGGATAGCCTGGCGCGTTTCAAAGTCCGGCGCCTGTATATCTGCATTCAATCCCCAGCGGAAACGGCTTAGCAGGCGCTCCTGCATGCCTTCAAGATCTTTTGGCGGCGTATCGCTGGTAAGGATGATCTGCTTGCCGCTCTGATGCAGGTGGTTAAATATTCCGAAGAATACTTCCTGCGTCTTTGTTGCGGGTACGAAAAGATGAATATCGTCGAGTATCAGTACGTCTATAAGCTGGTAAAAATGGATGAAGTCATTGATCTCATTATTCTTTGAGTGGTCAATGAACTGATTAATGAATTTCTCTGCACTTACATACAGCACAGCCTTATTGGGATGCAGACGGCGTACTTCGTTGCCGATTGCCTGTACAAGGTGCGTTTTCCCCCATCCTACGCCGCCAAATACCACGAGCGGGTTAAAGGCAGTAGCCCCGGGTTTCTGTGCTACATGCATACCTGCAGATCGTGCCACACGGTTACAGTCACCCTCTACATAATTTTCGAAGGTGTAATTGGCATTCAGCTGCGGGTCTATCTGCATACGCTTCAGACCAGGTATTGCATACGGCGTTTTAATATTGATCGGATCATCCCACTTTAGCGGCATGTCCACATAGTTATTTTCTTTAGGAGGGCGTGTATGTGTACTGCCCGGTATTTTTATTGATGCAGGATTTCGCTGGGAAGCACTGCTCTCCATAAGGATGCGGTATTCAAGCCGTCCTTCTTTCCCTAATACACGTTTGATCGTCTTTCCAAGTAATTCCACGTAATGTTCTTCGAGCCATTCGTAAAAGAACTGGCTGGGCACCTGGAGTGTAAGCACATTCTGCTGAAGCGCTACTGCTCTTATAGGTTCAAACCAGGTCTGGAATGTTCTCCAGTTTACATTATCTCTAATAATACCCAAACAACGCTCCCACGCAGCCGCAGCTTCTCCGGATATAGATGATGTATTGTTATAGAGATTGTGATCCATGTTATTTAATGCTCTGTTCGGGCTTTACCAATTTACATTTTTTAATCAACAGAGGCGACGATGCCACATCCCTATTTTTAAAATTTTTAAAAAAGGGGCCAGTTGCACTGTGCCAATACCATTTAGTTTATTATCTACAGACGCGCTAAAACCTTCACTACTGTCACTTTGGTGATATCCTGCCACCGTTGATTAAACCAGTAGCAGGAGGACGAAGTTGCCAACAATTTGTTGAAAAAAAAAATCAACATGCCCTTGTTTGTTTTCTCACGATTACAGATTGGGCATTGGACAGATTGGAACTCTTTTTGTGATCAAAAGCGTAATCCAACCGCCCCAATCTGAGGCCTGCCCATCCCACCTGATTTATAACAATTTCTCTGCCTTTTTTATTGCGCATTACTGTAGGTTCCTCCAGGAAAGTATGGGTATGTCCCCCTATTATGAGGTCTATATGCTCCGTTTCACGGGCCAGTATCTTATCACTCACTTTGTTATAGTCATACTCATACCCAAGGTGCGACAAACAGATGACCATGTCACATTTTTCTTTCTTCCGCAATTGCTCAGACACACTCCGGGCCACCTGTATCGGCTCTATGTATTTTGTCTTTCCGTAAGCTTCATCCGGCACCAGTCCTTTCAGCTGAATTCCCAGGCCGAATACTCCAATTTTTATGCCGCCTTTTTTAATCGTCATGTATGGCCGGGTCTTACCATCCAGCGGCGTATCTGTAAAGTCGTAGTTGGCAATAAGAACAGGAAAATCTGCATGCGGTAATTGCTTTGCAAAACCCTCCACACCTGCATCAAAATCATGATTGCCCATAGTTACCGCGTCATAGCCCATCATGCTCATCGCCTTGATTTCCGGCTCCCCTTTATACAGGTTAAAATAAGGTGTTCCCTGGAATATATCGCCCGCATCCAGCAGCAATACATGCTCTTCCTCCTGGCGTATCTGGTGTATCAGCGCTGCGCGCGAAACAACCCCACCCTGCCCGTCATATTTACCACCCTCAGCCGGAAAAGGCTCCATACGACTGTGCGTGTCATTGGTATGAAGGATCGTGATCTTAGTTTTCTTATGTTCGCCTGCAAAACTTTCAAACGGAAAGCCTCCCGCCATCAGCAGACCACTGCCCATCGCAGCTTTTTTCAAAAATGTTCTTCTATTCAGCATAGCGGATACGGTTGCTCATTTGAGGATGTAATGGTTTGTTCTGTGCATTGAGCGCTGCTACATAATCGATGAGCACATCACGCAGGAAAATGGTAGTAAATTTTTTCTTGAGCGGCACCAGGAAATCACAATTATCGCCTCCGCGTGCAACGTAATCATTCAGAGCGATCTTATAAACAATATGCTCATTCAGCGGCTGCCCGTCTACTGTAATATTTTCTGCATGTTTGTCTTTTATCGTAAACTGCAGACCACTTACCGGCCAACCTTTTTTTGCTGCTATAGCATCACAGAATTGTTTCAATACATCACCCGGAACCTCCACTATAGCCAGCATGTTATCAAACGGCATGAGCTCATACATTTTACCACGTGTTATTTCACCCGGATTAATGTAAGAGAGCCGTATGCCTCCATAGTTCATTACAGAGGCCACCACTTTATGATCAATACGCTGTGCGGCTTCCAGCTGTGCATCTGCCATAAAATCACCGAGCAGGCTTTCCGGCTGCGCTTTGGTAAGCGGTATATCTGTGCGCCCTATCACCACCTGCATCTGCGTATCCACCCCGCGCTTATATGGTTTAAGTAATTGTAATGTTGCACTGTCCTGTTGCACGTTTTTATCTATTACATACAACTGCTGCCTGTGCTGCTGTATATAGTATGGTTTGTGACACGCACTCAATGCTAATGCCGGCAATAAAACCGCTGCCGAAAAATATCTCCTCGCTGACATCATAAACTGCTGCAAATGTAGATAACGATACCTGTAAGATACCGTTATCGTTATTATAAAAACATGTCTTTAAGTTATAAAAAATATTAACAGCTCAATTGCCATGCCGGGCTTTATGGTTGTAAAAAATTATTTTTGAGGAATGCCGAAATACAGCAGCTACGAGCTTTTGCAAAACAGTGTTTTTTCACCTGTACGCAGGTTTATCCGCGACAGCAGGGCTACCGGCATTATACTCATCTTCTGCACTGTTATTTCATTAATTGTGAGCAACAGTGGGTTATCGCAAAAGTATATCGCATTCTGGGAACACGAACTGCTGATGCCGTTGCCGCAGCTGCATCTGCCACATACAGTGCTGCATGTAATAAATGATGCCCTGATGGCCATCTTTTTTCTGCTGGCCGGTATGGAGATAAAACGCGAACTGCTCTGCGGCGAACTGTCTTCGCCCCAAAAAGCAATGATGCCGGTCATTGCGGCATCAGGTGGCATGGTCGTTCCGGCACTTATTTACTACCTCTGGTGCAGACATACACCCTACAGTGGCGGCTGGGGTATTCCTATGGCTACCGATATTGCTTTTTCGCTGGGGGTGCTTTCCCTGCTCGGGAAAAAAGCACCGCTTTCTGTGCGCATATTTCTCACAGCACTTGCCATTATTGATGATCTTGGCGGCATTATTGCCATTGCATTGTTTTATACGCAACAGATAAATTTTCTGTACATCGGCCTTGCAGCACTTACATTAGCAGTACTTATAGCACTTAATTTACTTAAGATAAAAAAGCCTTTCATTTTTTTCACCATTGGTATACTGCTCTGGTATTTTGTATATAATTCAGGCATCCATGCCACCATTGCCGGTGTGCTGCTTGCCTTTACCCTGCCGGTAAAAAAAATACAGTCGCTCGAAGAAAGCCTGCACGACCCGGTGAATTTTATTATACTGCCGCTTTTCGCTTTAGCCAATACAGCCATTGTGTTACCATCTCACTTTTCTCCGGTATTCAGCAGCCCGGTGCATTACGGCATATTTACAGGGCTGGTAGTAGGGAAACCTGCAGGAATATTCCTTTTTTGTTTTCTTGCCGTGAAACTGAAGCTGGCAGCGCTTCCTGAGCGCATGCAATGGAACCAGCTGGCTGGTATGGGTATTATTGCAGGTATTGGTTTTACTATGTCTATTTTCATTGCAACACTCGCTTTTGGTGATCCTGAAGTACAATTGATCGCCAAGATTGCCATTATAGGCGCTTCTCTTTGTGCTGGTTTGGCCGGGTACTTTTTCCTGCGTGCCGCCCATGTAAAAAAACAGCGCATCCAGGCTCCTGTTCAATAATACGAGTACACAATTGCTCTAAGTTACTCATACCTATATGCACAAAAAAAGCCTGGCTGCTGCAGCCAGGCTTCTATATTTTTAAACAGGAGAATTTATTTCAGAATATCCCTTGAGATAACCAGTTTCTGTATCTCGGACGTTCCTTCACCAATAGTGCACAGCTTGGAGTCACGATAGAATTTTTCCACCGGGAAATCTTTTGTATAGCCATAGCCACCAAATATCTGTACGGCATCAGTAGACACCTGCACGCTTACTTCCGAAGCGTAATATTTTGCCATTGCAGATTCCTTGGTCATTTTCACGCCGCGGTTTTTCATGTCTGCAGCCTGGTAAATAAGGTTTTCTGCTACTTCGATTTTGGTAGCCATATCTGCCAGCTTAAAGGAAATTGCCTGGAAATTGGAGATCGGCTGATCAAACTGGTAGCGTTCTTTTGAATATTTTACGGATGCTTCGTATGCACCTTTTGCGATACCGAGCGAAAGAGCCGCAATGGAAATACGTCCGCCGTCCAGCACCTTCATAGCCTGACGGAAACCATCTCCTACTTCGCCCATACGCTGCGCATCGGAAATACGGCAGTTATCGAAAACGAGCTCTGCTGTTTCAGAAGCGCGCATACCGAGTTTATTTTCTTTTTTACCTGCTGTGAAGCCTGGTGTGCCACGTTCCACGATGAAAGCGGTTACGTTGTTGCTGGTACGGGGTTCGCCGGTACGGGCCAGCACTACCGCCACATTGCCGCTGATACCGTGTGTGATCCAGTTTTTAGTACCGTTGAGTATCCAGCCGTCACCGTCTTTTACAGCGGTACAACGCATATTTCCTGCATCGCTGCCGGTATTGGCCTCCGTAAGTCCCCATGCGCCTATCCATTCACCGGTAGCCAGCTTAGGAAGATATTTTTTCTTTTGCTCTTCAGTACCGAAGTATAATATATGACCCGTGCACAGTGAGTTATGCGCTGCAACAGAAAGTCCAATAGAACCGCACACTTTGGCTATTTCACTTATTACAGTAACGTATTCAAAATAACCCAGACCGGAACCACCATATTCTGCCGGAACAAGAACGCCCATCAGACCGAGCTTGCCCATTTCGTGGAACAAGTCTATGGGAAACTTCTGTGCTTCATCCCATTCCATCATTTCCGGACGAATGTGCCTGTTGGCAAAATCACGCACCATCTCTGCGATCTGCACTTGTGTATCTGTGTAATTGAACTCCATTATAAACTTATTCTGCTGTGAAATAAGGCGCAATTTTACGATAATTTTCTTCATTCATCAACGGCACCTGCCTTAATTGTTCAACATTTTCAAAACGCCCAAGGCCCTGACGCAGCAGCAGTATGTTTTTGGCCATCTTTTCCCCTACATAAGGATGTCGTACCAACTCTTCTATATTGCAGCTGTTTAATGCAATCCGTTGCACGTCCTGTTTATGAATAATGAATTTTGCAGACAACTGCCGGAATACGGTATCCGGGAAACGGTATATTTCCTGTAACTGCGTTATACTGTTAAAGCCACCAAGCGCTTTCCTGCGCTCAATGATTTTATGCGCCAGTGTGGGTCCTATGCCGTTTAGCCGCTCCAGCATGGCAGAATCTGTATGATTGAGATCAATAATATCCGGAATTGCAACCCGCTGAAACGGTTGATATTCCCTGGTGTACGATGGTCTGCTGCTTTCCGCTATCTGTATATATGGTTCCAAAGTCTGGTATTGTTCTGCAGTGAGTGTATACAGAGATCTTAAATCTTCTTTTGAGTAAAAATGTTTGCCTTTGAGGCGCCAGTTGATCAGCAGGTGTGCCGTTCTTGCAGCAAAGCCAAGTTGCCGCATTGCCGTACTGTCAACGGTGTTGGGGTCAAATGCAAAAAGATGTGCGGGCTGAGCATTCTCACTGCCTGTCTCTGTATCTGCATAACCGGCATTTTCCGGCGATGTTTTCTGCAATCGGTTCCATGTTTCAAGAAGTGCCTTTTCTTCTGTTATGTCAGGTTGTTTTATCCACCAGGGCATGGTGTACCATATTATAAATAAGAACGTACATATGGCCAGTAAAGAAAAAATACCAGCCCGTTCCCTCCTGCTAAAGGAAAAAACAGATGTAAAAGGTTGTTTCATAGGGAAATAAAATGTTTTATAGCTTTCAGGACACAAATATGTCATTTTTCTGCTATAAAACAAAAATGCCGCTTCTTTCGTGGGAAGACGGCATTTTAAGGGGAAAAATTCAGGCCTTATAAAACTATAAACCTGGATAAAGGGGAGAGAGAAAGCTCCGTAACGGATCCACAGATAAGATAAGTACCCGCAGCAAGACCTGCTGTACTGATTTTTACCGTTTCATCCGAAGTTATTTTTATGGTCTTGACCGGCTGACCAAGTGTGTTGTAAATTTTAAGCTCGGCACCTGCTGCATTTATATTTCCCATACGTATAGAAACATCATCGCCTTGTCTTACAGCAGTGGGGAAAACCGTTATGTTGCCGTCCGGATTTCCCTGTTTGCCGGTATTGAGTTTTACAATGGAGGAATACCTGTACTGGCCACGTGTATCTGCCATTTTAAGGCGGTAGAAGATATTGCCCGAGAGGCCTGTAACATTATCTGTATAATTATATTCCTGCAGGTTTGTAGACACCTGGTGCGCCGGCACTACACCTCTCTGGTTCCAGTCTGAAGCATCCTGGCTGCGTTCTATGTCATAATACTGTATGTCGTCTTCATTAGCAACAGCCCAGTTCAGGAGTGCATTATTTTCCCGGAGCTTACCGGTAAAGCTGATTAAAGAAGAAGCGAGCGGGGAGCAAACCGTTCCCGCATTGTTGTAGGGAACGCCTGTATAATCATTAAGCGTTATGGCCTGCACCAGGGAGTTACTCCAGTCACCGCCAGACATTCCATTAGCATCTATACCATTGGTATACATCCTGATACCCGGAATACAGGAAGCCGGTACAAACGTAAAGATCTCCACTTCTGTGCCGCTGTTAATCGCAAAAGTACCTGCCCCCCCGGAAACTATAGACTGGAAATCATTTGCAGGCTGTGCTGCGGGGGCATATACCTGTGAATTGTTTGTCCATGGGCCACCAGCAAGGCTTGATGTTATTGTAACCGGGGCATTGGGCGCTGAGGCCGGCAGCAGCAGCGTAAGCTGCGATCCGGTAGCAAAACGGAAAGCCCCATTTGTAAAAGTTGGTTTCAGGTACACCTCATATTGGCTGGTAGCGGCGTTGTATACCACTCTGAAATCCATTTGCTGTGCAGTAGCAGAAAAATAACCGGACAGAATAGCGAGCGCAAATAGCAATAATTTTCTTTTCATGACTGTTGGCTTTAATTGTAATAATGGTGTTGGTGTTAGCATGTTTGTAAATGAGTACCGGAATTAACTAAGGGATTTGTTCCAGCATAATGTTAAAATTGCTGATGCCGCTTGTATTCAGAGGGTATAGAAGTACAGCTGATTGTATAAGTGCACGGTCATTGCCGGTGCCATCATGTTTTACTTTACCATCCATATTCACATCGCCATAGAAATAACCATGTGCCAGGTCGTAGTTGAGTGTCTGTCCTGTATTGCCGGGATAATTAAGCACGTTCTGCTGCAGCATCATCTGATCATTCGAAGCGCCGTCAAGCTTGGTTTTGCTGTCGGCATTTACGTTACCTGCCCACAGTGCTTTTACACCATTTATTACTGCCATTTCCAGGCCATCGTATTGCGCAGAGCTGTTATAGACCGCCGCATCTGAAAGTGTTGTAAAATCAACTGTTGCACCGTTTCCGGATATGATAACCGGGGTGGCAGTCATTACTCCGAGATGGTTCCTGTGCTTTACCGACAGGTAGTATGCGCCGCCCGGTAACGTTACAGCGATCGGGTTGCCGTCTGCCCCTACCACATCTCCGTCTCTCTGTACCAGAGCAGACATGGTGTGTACTATAACTGTGGGATCTGATGAACTGCGCAGTTCTATAAGCACCCAGTCCACGATTGCATTGCCAGTGCCCGCATTTGCATTCAGCACTGCTGTGGTAGTTACTTCTTCTCCGCCACCATATTGCGTAAAACGTGTGCTTACGGTACTATTGTACGGCTGGCTCAAAGGAATAAAGCCATTCGCACGGAGGCTGTCGCGCATTACTGTACCTGAAGTGCCAAGCAATGCGCCCTGAAGCAATACTTTTACATTCAATGCTGTGCTTTCGCCCAGGCCGCCAAACGTTGATGGTTTAAAATCAAGACCATCATTGTTCGGGATGCCGTCACCATCCGGGTCCGAAGGGTTATCCACCATACCATCGCCATTCATATCCTGGTAACCATGCCCATTGCTTACGATATCGGGAGTGCCGTCGTTATTGCTGTCTGTATCTTTAAAGTCAGGAGTACCATCCCCATCAGTGTCTTTGGGGGAAGGGTCTCCGGCGTCGCCAAAAGCGTTAGGTAATCCGTCTGTGCTGTTCTGTATACCGTCACCATCTGTATCCGGTCCATCTATCACACCGTCATGATCTGCATCTGTATAACCGGTCTGGCCACTTTCTATAAGATCACTGATCGTATCATTGTCGCTGTCCAGATCGCGGAAGTCCGGTACACCGTCGCCATCCGTATCTGCAGGCGCTGCATCTGCGGCATCACCAAAAGCATTGGGCTGCCCGTCTACTGCATTGCGTATACCGTCGCCGTCTGTATCCGTTCCATCCACAATTCCGTCATGATTCGTATCAAAAGCACCCAGGCCACCTTCCTGCACATCATTGATTCCATCATTATCGCTGTCAAGATCGCGTGCATCCGGTATGCCATCGCCATCGGTATCTTTAAATGTTATATCGCCTGCATCGCCGTACACACTGGTGTTTCCGTCGGCCACGCCAATAATGCCGTCACCGTCTGTGTCAGTACCATCCACAAGGCCATCTCCATTTGCATCGGCACTCATCGGCAGGCCACTTTCTTTTACATCATTGATGCCATCATTATCACTGTCCAGATCTTTGTAGTCAGGTATGCCATCGCCATCCGTATCTTTTACCGCAGGATCCGATGCGTCGCCAAATGCGCCGCTGTTGCCGTCTGCAACTCCTATAATACCATCTCCATCTGCATCTGTGCCATCTACCATACCATCACCATTTGCATCGGCTGTAAGTACCAGGCCGCTTTCTTTCACGTCATTAATACCATCGTTGTCACTATCCAGGTCGCGGAAGTTGGCAATACCATCTCCGTCAGTATCCGGCAGACCTGCATCCGCCGCATCGCCAAATGCATTGTTGTTATTATCTGCAAGATTACGGATGCCGTCACCATCAGTATCTGTACCATCTACAAGACCGTCACCATTGGTATCAAAGGCGCCATTCCCACTTTCTATAACATCGTTGATACCATCATTGTCGCTGTCAAGATCGCGGAAGTCTGCAATGGCATCTCCGTCGGTATCTTTGGGCGTTGCTATACCCGTGCCTCCACGGGCACTGTTGTTACCGTCTGCACTATCCATAATGCCATCACGATCTGCGTCCGGTCCGTCAACCATGCCGTCGCCATTTGCATCGGCAAGACCTGTACGCCCGCTCTCACGGATATCATTAATACCGTCGTTATCTGCATCCAGGTCTACGAAATCCGGAACGCCGTCGCCATCTGTATCTGCCAGCGTATAATTATTGTCACTTGATGAAACATCTGATGATTCAAGAATATTGGCAAGACCATTTATACCTACCGCAACTGTATTATCAATTACACCATCATGATTGACGTCCAGTGTTGCAATTACCGCTGCCGGTATGCCCGATTCATACAGATCCGGTATTCCATCGTTATCGCTGTCGAGATCAAGGTAGTTAGGAATGCCATCACCGTCGGCATCGTCATTTGTGGGATCACCGTCATGGTTGGTATCTTCCCTTGCATCAGAGATACCGTCATTGTCACTGTCCTGGTCGCAGGCATCAAATATCCCGTCGCCATCTGTATCTGCCAGCGCAGATTTAAAGAGCGAACCATTGCACACATCACATGCATTGGGCGTACCATCTCCGTCTGTATCAATAGCGTCGTTTTGAGTAAGGCCGCATACCTCGGAACAATCCGCTACACCGTCACCATCATCATCTCTTACTACAAAGGCATAATAAATATTGTACGTGCCGCCCAATGATGCACTGATAAGGCCGGCATCAAAGCGTATCTGTATCTCATCAAATGGCACCGTGGATTTAAATCCTATGGTGGTCATACCGCTGGTAGGATTCAGTAACCCTGCCCCCAGCAGGCTTGCTCCGTTAGAACTGGCTACCAGGGAGCCACTCCTGTACAGATTGATCGTTATTGCATTGACTATGTTCAGGTCCAGCAGAGTACCCTGCCGTGAAATAGCGAAACCTGCAAAGGTATTGGCGGGAAGCGCTACACCACCGTTACCGACGGATATCCGCCCACCACATCCTACGCTGAGTATTGCCGGTGTATATGTCGCAAAGTTGGTAAGACTTGCATCCACTACATTTGCAGTACCCGACATGGACTGTCCTATACATACCGTGCCGAATACACCTGTACGCGATGCCTGTATAGCACCAGTATATGGTGATGCCTGCGAAGAAGTAAGTACCTGCCGGCAATCGGTACAGGCTGCTCCACTCTCAAAGGCATAATAGATATTAACAGAGCCGACATTTACACCCAGTGTATTATCTGTGACCAGGCGTATTTCATTAAATGGTTTGGTGGTAGTAATGGAAACTTCTTTTTCATTGTTACCCGCAGCAGCAAGTGCACTGAGTGTAATGCCGCCTGAGCCGGTACCAAGATTTATTGAATCCTGCAGCTGGCCATGCAGGTAAGTTTCAATGGACAGACTGTTCAGCACATTGGCCGTAAGCAAACTGGCGGAATAACTAATCACAAAACCAGCCTTGTTGCCGGCGGGATAAACCGACTGCTCATCCAATGCGCTCACAAACACCGGCTGACTCAGCAAAGGCGTACCAGCAGGCACTGTAAGTGTGCCGAAAGTTGTTTTGTCACCATCTGTAATATTCTGCGGATTAGTAAGTGTAACGAGCGCATTCAGCAGCCCGCCATTAAAACCTACACTGGATGAAGGCCCGGCAATCTGCTTATAACAGATGCTGCTTGTATAGGCCATACCGCAATTCGGATCAAAAGCGGTGGCATAATAAATACGCATTGTATCTATTGCCCCTACTACAGAAGAGAATACAAACCGTACTTCATCAAATGGCAATGTGGTTATAAAATTCAGGTATACTTTTCCTTTATTTCCGCTTATTGCAGAAACAGACACGCCGTTATTAATGTTTTTTGATTCCTGTAGTGTCCCGTTATTATACGTCTGTATCGTAAATGTTCCAAGTACATTAAGATTAAGGGTAGCGTTGCCGGTACCGATCACATATCCGGCCTCCCAGCCTGCAGGAAAGGTATTAACAGAATCCCTTACGCTCACGCCGTTACCGGCCAGCAAGCCCACACTTGTATTAAATGTGGCATAATTAGTCCGGCTGGCGTCTGTCGTATTATTAAGGCTGTCAATAAAGCCGCAGGCAAGGCACAAGCCATTACTCTGCACGGCGGTAGCAGTGGTTGCATAACCAGCAATAGGCGTGTAACAAGGGCTTCCATTCTGGGCATTTGCCCCGTTAAAAAAATAAATGCTGAATAGCAAAAGCAGGCACAAACGCCTTAGAAGTGAAAAGCTCTCTTCACGTGGTGTAATTGATGTTTCCATGATGGTTCTACTTTTAAAGTGGGCAAGAAGCCCTGCACGAACCAGAATAATGCTTTTTAATTCCCCACTGCATTATATGGTCTGCGGGCACATAACAAAAGTAGAACCGCCCTTACAGATAAGATAAAATTTAATACTACAGATTTGTAGAACTTCTTCTATAGTTGCTGTGATTATAAATCCTGAAGTTTTACAATACCGTTTCTCAATGCAAACTTGATGAGCCCGGCAATATTGCGTGAACCGATACGCTTGGTTATATTATTCCTGTATTGTTCTACAGTCCTTTCAGACAGGAATATCTCTTTACTTATCTCCTTGGCAGTCTTTTCTTTGCAGATAAGTTTTATGATATCTATTTCCTTCTGGGTGAAGTCCCGCCCGGCAATGGTATAGCGTGCATGTTCCGATTGATTCGATAACCTGTTGATCAATTGGTTTCTTGCTTCAAGACAGAAATATTCTTTTCCCGACATTAGCGCATCTATGGCACGTAGTAATTCTTCATCATCATTCGTTTTGAGTACATAACCATTTACGCCGGCATAAAACATGTTCATAATAGCCTCCTGGTCAAAACTGAAAGAATAGGCCAGGATACGGCATCCCGGCAATTTGTAACGGAGGTCCCGTACAATCGTATCCCCGCTTGTATCTGGCAATACATAATCAATAATAACGAGCTCCGGCTTGTACTCTGCTGCAAGCTGCAGCGCTGTTTCCCTGTCCGATGCGGTAAGAAACTGAGACACGGAACTGCCCATAAGCAGTTTAATACCGTTAATGATCATTTTGTAATTATCAATAACGAGCATCCTTGATAAAAGGTGTTGTGTTTTCGGTGTCATAACATTCAGTTAAATGGGTGATGGCCTACAGATCATAAGAAATTGCATGTTTATGCCCTGCAGCTCCCCCTGCAGCATATTTCTCTACAATCTTTTCGTATATCAATAGAAGGAGTTCTGTTACGTTTCTTAAATTATTCTATCCCCCTGTCCGGAAACCCTGAAACTCTGCAAAAATTGCCGGGTGTAATGGTCTGCGGCAATAAACTACAGGTATTCAATTATTAACTTCCGATGTTATTATTTATATGCCCAAAGCTATCACTTAAAAATCACATAGAAAATTGAACAAATACTATATTTCGCGGGAAATAATACAATAGGTGTACTCTATCATTGATTTAGAATTAGTTTAATCCCTTCACAGAAAACATACATTAAAAATATACTTTTATTTTTTAAAGACAAATCTCTCCCAAACCAAAAATAAGAACATATACAAATAAAAAAGCCGGCTGTGATTATCACAACCGGCTTTTTACTCGGAGACTACCGAATTTATTTAATAACGCTCAGTTTAATGCTTTTCTGTGTATTTCCGGAACGGATAGAAACAATATAAATACCGGCATTAACATCATTCAGATCAATATTGATATTCTGAATACCTGCAGCCTGTGTATTGTTGACAGCGATTGTTTTTACCAGTTTACCTGTAATATCCAGCAGTGTAATGTCTGTAGTAGTACGGCCATTATAAACCATCATCAGCGTAGCATTACGACCGGCCGGGTTAGGATATACTGTAGCGCTCTCTACTGTTTCGATCAAGCCACCTACAGAAGTTGGTGCACCGTGATAGGAATTTACGTAACTGTTATAGTCAGTATTATTAGGATCCCAGTTAGTCCATGTAGCAATCCAGTTATCGGTCTGAGAACCTGTACCGGAGAAAGCACCTACATAGTTAACTTTTGTAAAGAACGCATCAGAAGCTTTTGAAGCAGCTGCAAAGCTTGGAGCCATCTGCGGAACGTTATAATTAGCATAGTTACCGGTAGTATCGTAGTTAATCGGGTTGGCAGGGTTGAAAGAACCAGCCGTTGCACTACCATTACCTTTTGTATTATAAGCAATAGGAGAGGTACTTGTAGGACGGAAGTCCGGAGCAGTCAATGAAAACGGAGACTGAAGACGCACACCGTTCTGTTCATTGGCATAAACCTTATTTCCATAAGCACCATTATTAAGCCATGTGAAAGGTCCTGCAAACGGATTGAACGGATTACCTGTTACGGTATCAGCGTTAGCAGCAGTAGAAGTGAGAGAACGTGCACCGTCTTTTACATACATTACTTCTTTCTGGAAGCTGCTGTTAGGAATACCGCAAATGATGTTGTTGCGGAACTGCAGTATACCATTAGCAATGTTTGCAGAAGTAGAACCAAAAGAGGCAGCAGATTCATCAATCAGTACGCCTGCAGGATATCCGGCGATGATACTGTTCAGGATAGATATTGCAGAACCACGACGGATGTGTGCAGCAGATACATACTGAGGATCGTAAGATGTAGTTGTAGGACTGAGCAGCGGGCCGATAACAGTACAGTTAGAGAAAACAGGCTTTGTGATCTGGCTTGTATCTCCGCTGAGACCTGTAGCAGTACCATTCTGGTAGCTATCGCTTTCAAACGCTTTAGAACCGCTCTGATCAGCGATGTTCGGATCGCGAAGGCTGATCATGAACTGGTTCTTACCATTATAACCATTGTCTGTATCAAAGTCATCATCCCATGTACGGAAAGCGATCAGGTTTTTGGTATTAACTGTACCGCCAAACCATTCGTAGCTGTCATCACCGGAATAAGATACCTGGATATGATCAATCTGTGTTGCATCACCTACAGAGCAAAACGTCAGACCATTTACTTCATTATTAGGAGAAAACGCGATACCTGGAAATTCAATACGCACATAACTCATCTGACCACTATTATCATGTGGATCTGTACCGCCATATAAAGAACGCGGACCGCCTTCTACCTGTGCCTGGCCACCATTCCAGTTGTTTGGTGCTTTACCGCAAAGGATAATACCACCCCAGTCACCGTAAGAGCGGGAACCAGCCGGCTGATTGGATGTAAAAACGATAGGAGCGGTTGCTGTACCGATAGCCATGAGCTTTGCACCGCGCTCAACGATCAACGCACCTTTGGTAGCTTTATCACCTTTAATAATACAACCACTGTCAATTGTCAGTGTAGCACCGGCTGTAACATATACATAACCTTTCAGCAGGTACTGCTGATTGTTTGTCCAGTGTGTGTTTGTTGAGATACTGTCTTTTACCGTAACGGTGTTGTAAGCAGACGCCTCCGTTATAGCGCCGGCAACTAATAAAAGTGCAAATAAACTTCTTTTCATACAATCAATTTGAGTGCGAAAATATCCGGGGGGTATTATGGAAATATTAATGGGCTATTACCAAAACATTAAGAATTGCTTTTCGGGCCACAGAACGATTAAACCCTAAAAAGGAACTGGCAGTCAAATCGGGTTTTGACTGCCAGTTCCTTAGTTTGTGATAACGTCTACAATTTTACTTTCACACCAAACGAGACGTACCTGCCCGGCTTGTAGGAACTGTAGGTAAAATCTTTATCACTGCTGTTAAACTTGTTGTCCTGGTTTACATCCTCTACAAAGCGTACCGTTTGCCCCAGCAGGTTCTGCACACCCAGACTTATAATATATTTTTTGGCAAAGGTTTTGGAAAGCGAAATATCGAGACTCTGGAAAGGCATTTCACCTATGCTCTCGTTATCTTTTGATCCTAAAGAGAAAAGACGCGGGCCATATATGTTGTACAAAACGGAACCTTGCAGCCCGTTATCATCATTCTGGTAAAACAGCCCGGCATTCACTACATAATCCGATTGTCCCTGGAAACGTGATTTATGTATGGCCCCCTCAACAACAGTTGTATCCACGGTCACTTCGCTTTTTGAAAGAGAAAGGTTGCCGACCAGTACCAGGTTTTTAAATATTTTGGAACCAAAGGCATCATCCAGGAAATGAAGATTTTTGCGAACGTCCAGTTCTACGCCTGCTACATACGCCTTCTGCCCGTTAACAAAGGTAAATGATCCGTTCTCTCCCGAAGTATTTATCCGTATCTGCTGTATCGGGTTAGTGAATGATTTATAAAACACACCTGCATGGATCAGCTCTCCCGATGATGGATAGAGTTCCCAACGGGCATCAAGATTCTGCACTTCTGCAACTTTAAGAGTATAGGGTGGGAGGAGGCTGCCGTATAAAGTTCCGTAAGCGCCGGCACTACGATCAAAATCATAGAAATATACCGGGGCCCATTCCCTGAATTCCGGCCGGTTCAGTGTTTTACCATAAGCCAGCCTCACAAGATTCTTCTCCGTAAAATTATAAGAGACATTGACGCTTGGCAGATAGTAATTGGTTGTTACTTTTTCACTAACAGCATCCTGGTTACTATAACCATTCAATGATTGTATGTTATGCTCATTACGTACTCCGGCAACAATCTTCAGACGACCGACAGGCACTGTAAAAGAGACAAACGAAGCAATAAGTTTGTTTTCTGCAGAATAAGAATCGTACTTGGGTGTAGCTTCATCTATATTAAACAGGTACTGGCCTCCTACATTCTCCGGGGCAAATATCTGGTCAATAGGCAGATATACCAGATTATCGTTTACACCAAACTGCTTGGTAAGCCTGTAGCCTATTTCTCTTGCAGAAAAACTTCTCTTTTTATATTCAATATAATTACCGGCATTGATGTCGAAATCAAAGTGGTCGCTGATCTTTATTTTTTGAGTAAACTGATGTGTAAAACTGTATACTTTTTCTTTTATCTCAGCAAAATAACGTCCTCCTCCATTTACTATATCAATGGATCCGGTCGGGATTTGAGCATAATACTGGCCGGTATTCGGGTTCTCTGCATATTTTATACGTCGCAGATCCGGCTGATTACGAAACAGGTCAGAATAGCCCAGCGTCCAGTTATACTTGCGTGTGTCATTGCCATTATGATGCGTTCCGCCAAGCTGGGTGGTATATGTTCTTCTGTTCTCATAACCCTCTGAATATGCCTTGATATTATTAAACCCGGCATGTACCAGGTCTGAGTCCTGTACATTGGTACGGTAAGTGGCAAGGCTCGTACCAACCTGGTTATAGAGGTTCTTAAATTCAAAGCGGGAATTACCTATCGCAAAACCAATATTATCCATAACAGCAAGGTTTACTTTATTTACAGACTGCTTGTCGTTGTAGTGGTATTGCTTTGCGGTATCCTGCCAGTCATAACGCTGCACATCATTGTTGGTAGAGGTATTCGCATAAGAAAAGCCAAATGTGTTACCTAGTTTTCCGCGTCCTAATTTAAAGATATTAGATGCTGACCCACTGATACGCAGGTCCAGTGGTTGCTTTTTACTGTTGAGCCCCCAGGTGTTTGCAAAAGCACGGCTTACATTTTCATTACCCTGGGCATTTTTATCAATAAATCCTGGAGCAATGGAAGGAATATTGCGGCTTCCATTATCATACCCTATCCAGTCGCCCGACTGTCGTTTTGTGTAATTAAAATCCGTACCGGTAGAACCTTCTCTGTAGGAAGTCTGCACGCCCAGGGTATAGCTTGTTTTGGCAGGAATAGAGGAGGTATACACCTTCACCATACCACCCGCAAAATCACCGGGCAGCTCCGGTGACGGTGTTTTAAAAACAAGTATCCTGTCTATAAGCCCACTTGGTATCAGGTCAAAAGAAAATGCTTTTTTATCTGTTTCACTGCTGGGAGCGCCGGCATCATTCAGCCATACGGTATTATAACGGTCAGCCAGGCCTCGTACTGTGATAAATCTGTCTTCCTGTATAGTCACACCCGGAATACGTTTTACTACATCTGCAGCATTACGGTCCATGGTCTTGGATATCTGTGCAGCACTGATACCACTTACTATGGTGCTGCTTTTGCGGATCTCCATGGTAACGGCATTTTCGGTATGCGTCATACGTCCGGTTTTTACAGTCACTTCTTTCAGTGCACTGCCATCTGCCGCCAGTGAAAAGTCCAGTGTCACAGTGCTATTTCCTTTTATCGTTACAGACTGCGATTGCTTCTTATAACCGATCATGGAAAATATAACTTCGTATTTCCCATCGGGCAGACCTTCGATGAGGTATTTCCCGTCAATATCTGTGGAAGCTCCTTTAGAGGTGTTTTTGACGCTTATAATTACGCCGGTAAGGGGGGTATTCGTTCCTGCATCTTTCAGCACACCGGTTATATTCCCGGCAAATACCGGAACCGTAAACAGGGCCAACAACAAAATAAAAAAATGCCTATACATAATGCTAATTTGCTGCAAAATTAGCGCTCATGCAGGCCAGACACGCGTTTTACCGTGTTACCAAAACTTTACGATATGATTAAATAATAATTAATTCAGTCCCCGGAACTTGTTTTCTGTAAAAATTAAAATAGCCGCAAAAGATCCAGAAAACGCAAAGAACAGTAAACAACTGGCGCTCCGCGGCTATCTCTGTAAAGTAAATAGACCACAGTATTTCAAAAAGGTTAAAAGCACTCCAGGATTTTTTCTGCTTTATGGTATAATAACACATACGCCGCCAAACAAAAAAGGCTGCCGGATGGCAGCCTTTTTCCATATACGGATAATGTATTAACCGTTGTTTTCTTCTGTAGCTGGAGCATCCTGTGCAGGTGCCTCTGTAGCTTCAGTTGCCGGTGCTTCTGCCACTTCAGCAGCAGGTGCTGCAGTAGTTGCTTCAGCCTTAGGAGCAGCAGATTTGCTACGTCCGCGACGTGTTTTCTTGGCAGCAGCTTCTTTGCTGTCTTTACCGTAGATCTCGTTAAAGTCTACCAGTTCTATCATAGCCATATCAGCAGCATCACCCATACGTGTAGGGAGCTTAATGATGCGGGTATAACCACCGGGGCGGTTAGCTACCTTGTCACCGATCACACCAAACAGTTCTTTGATCGCTTCTTTGTCCTGCAGTGAGCTGAACACGACACGACGGTTGTGCATTGTATCACTTTTAGAGCGGGTAATGATCGGCTCTACATACACACGCAAAGATTTTGCTTTGGCAAGTGTAGTAACGATACGTTTGTGTTCGATCAGCTGGCAGGCCAGGTTGCTCAGCAATGCAGCGCGGTGTGACGCGGTGCGGCCCAGGTTTTTGATTTTGTCTCCGTGACGCATGACGATTGAAATTTTAATTGCCTTCCGGCATTCCCCTGCACCGTGTCAAGGTATGCAGGGTACTGTTGTTAATAAAAGATATCAGTGGAAAACCGGCAGCCTTTCAACTGCCAGTTCACTATTTTCTTAATTAGTCTTCTCTTGAAGAGATTTTGCTGATATCCATTCCGAAGCCCAGGCCGCGCTCATGCAGTACCTGTTCAATTTCAGACAGAGATTTCTGACCGAAGTTGCGGAATTTCATCAGTTCTTCCTGTGTATACTGTACCAGCTCGCTGAGTGAGTTGATTTTGGCAGCTTTCAGACAGTTGAAAGCACGCACAGACAGTTCCAGGTCTTCAAGCGGAGTGTTCAGCACTTTACGCAGCTGCAGTGTTTCTTCGTCCACTACTGCTTCTTTTTCCTCACGTTTTGTATCCAGTGAGATGTTCTCATCAGTGATGATCATCAGGTGCTGGATCAGGATGCGTGACGCTTCTTTAACTGCTTCTTCAGGATGAATAGTACCATCGGTAACTACGTCCATGATCAGTTTTTCGAAGTCGGTGCGCTGTTCCACACGGGTATTTTCGATCAGGTACTTCACATTTTTGATTGGTGTGAAGATAGAATCGATCGCGATTACGCCCAGAGGACCATCTTTCTGACGGTTTTCTTCAGAAGGCACATAACCGCGGCCTTTGCCGATGTGGATTTCAATCTGGAACGTAGTGGTAGTATCCATATTACAGATCACCAGTTCCGGATTCATTACTTCAAAGTTAGGGGTAGCTTCACCGATCATTGCTGCGGTAAATACGTCCTGGCCTTTGATAGTCAGTTCTATTTTATCAGAAGATACTTCGCTGTCTACAGCTTTTTTCAGGCGCACCTGTTTCAGGTTCAGGATGATCTCAGTAACATCTTCCAGCACGCCTTTGATGGTAGCAAATTCATGATCTGCACCAGCAATTTTAATAGCCGTGATCGCATAGCCTTCCAGTGAAGACAGTAATACACGACGAAGGGCATTACCAATAGTAACGCCATAACCCGGTTCGAGCGGGCGGAATTCAAACTGTGCTTCGAAATCAGTTGCTTTCTGCAACACAATTTTGTCTGGTTTCTGGAAATTTAAAATTGCCATATCGAGATTGTATAATTGTTTTTTAAAGGTTTGGGTCGACCAGCTTTATGCTGCTCTGATGATCGTCCGTTGCGTCGCACACTTCGGGGTTCGGGGTTCTCTCTCCCACCCTCAAATTCTTGCGGGCAAAACGGACTGCAAAAGTAAGGATTTCTCCTTAAACTGAAAAAAGCCCAACCCTTCCCGGTTTGGGGAAGGGTTGGACTGTAAGATTATTATTTAGAGTACAACTCTACGATCAGCTGTTCCTTAATGTTTTCAGGAACGTTCTCGCGCTCAGGGTGAGCAATGTAAGTACCCTTCATTTCTTTGTCGTTGAAGTCGATCCAGTTGATCTTCGGATTCTTCGGACGGATGTGGCTGGTAACTGCAGTGTTCACCTTGCTCTTAGGCTTCAGCTCGATGGTATCACCAGCTTTCAGACGGTAAGAAGGTACGTTCACTACTTCACCATTTACCATTACGTGCTTGTGAGAAACCAGCTGGCGTGCAGCAGGACGTGTAGGCGCAATACCCATACGGTATACTGCGTTGTCCAGACGGCTTTCCAGCAGTTTGATAAGGTTTTCACCAGTTGCACCTTTCAGGCGGGAAGCTTCAACATACGTGTTGCGGAATTGTTTTTCCAGCACCATGTAAGTGTACTTTGCCTTTTGTTTTTCTTTCAGCTGGATGGCATACTCAGAAGCAGTTTTACGCTTTTTAGAGTTACCATGCTGACCCGGAGGGTTGCTGTTTTTGCCGAGGTTCTTGCCTGATCCGAGGATAGGCTCACCGAATTTGCGGCAGATTCTGTTCTTTGGTCCTGTATAACGTGCCATGACGCGATTTTTGTAACCTGTTCCGTCTCCTTTAAAAATCGTAAAACCCGATCCGGAACAGTATGATTAAAAATGAATGAACTTTCAAAAAGATACACAGCCTGCCATTGCGGGCTGTGTATAAAATATATTGCGAGCGATTATACGCGGCGTTTTTTCGGAGGACGGCAACCGTTGTGCGGCATTGGAGTAACGTCTTTGATAGAAGTAACTTCGATACCTACGTTGCTCAGAGCGCGGATAGCGCCTTCGCGGCCAGATCCAGGTCCTTTTACAAACACGTCCACTTTCTTCAGACCTGCATCAATTGCTACTTTACCGCAATCCTGTGCTGCCATCTGGGCTGCATAAGGAGTGTTCTTTTTAGAACCACGGAAGCCCATTTTACCGGCAGAAGACCAGGAGATTACCTGACCGTTCTTGTTGGTAAGAGAGATGATAATGTTGTTGAACGTAGCGCTGATGTGTGCATCACCGTGCGGATCAACCTTTACAATACGCTTTTTAGCGACGGTTTTACCCGATTGTGCTTTTGCCATTTTGCTTTAAAAAAGGTAGTCAAACAATAGATTTAAGCTGCTATGCAGCTCCGTACCACTCCTCCCCGCAACACCCACGCGGATCCGGCAGCGGTACTAAGATTATTTCTTAGGTGCTTTTTTCTTACCTGCAACTGTCTTACGCTTACCTTTACGGGTACGGCTGTTGGTTTTGGTACGCTGTCCACGAAGGGGAAGACCCTTACGGTGACGCAGACCACGGTAACAAGCGATATCCATGAGGCGCTTAATGTTCATTTGCACTTCAGAACGTAACTGACCTTCTACCTTAAACTCATTCGTGATGATGTTACGGATAGCAGCCTGTTCGTCATCATTCCATTCAGCAGCTTTCTTATCGAAATCGATACCTGCTTTTTCCAGAATGTAACGGGCAGTACTGTTACCAATACCATAGATGTACGTAAGTGCAATCTCACCACGTTTGTTTTTCGGAAGATCAATACCAGCTATACGAGCCATTAATATTGAAAATTTAAAATTGAAAATTAAAATTTATTAACCCTGGCGCTGCTTAAAGCGTGGGTTCTTTTTGTTAATGATGTACAGCCTTCCTTTGCGACGTACAATCTTGCAATCAGCGCTACGCTTCTTGATAGATGCTCTAACCTTCATGTCTGGTTATTTATAATTGTTTATTTATAACGATATATGATACGGCCGCGGCTTAGATCATAAGGACTCATCTCAACGCCTACTTTATCGCCGGGAAGAATACGTATGTAGTGCATGCGCATTTTACCCGAAATAGTAGCCAGAATCTCGTGACCATTTTCAAGGCGCACGCGGAACATAGCGTTTGACAAAGCTTCTGCAATAACTCCGTCCTGTTTGATTAAAGACTGTTTAGCCATATTTATAAGGAGTGCAAAGGTACTGGAAATTTTTAAAGGAAAAAGGAAAAAATAAAAAAATATTTTTTCCTTTCACAGTACAGGCCTGTTTATATAATTGTATGATAATGAATTATTACATCGGAACCGCGCCACCTATTTCTGCCGGCTTCAGTGTTTTTGACCAGTTGAGCAATGAATCATGCTGCTCATCAATAAAGTCATGTGGCAAAGCATAAGGTGCATGTTTGGTGGTAAGGAACACGGTATACATAGACATTCGTTTGCCAAATTCCATGTCGCTCATGCTGTTGCCCACCATTACACTCCTGCGGAAATCGATCTCGTCAAAGTCTTCCTTGGCCTGTATCGCCATGCCGGTATTGGGCTTCCGGTTATGATCGTCATCGGATATAGCTGTACAGGCGTAAATCTTATCAATACGGCCACCGGCAGCATTAATAGCCGTCACCATATTATGATTAATATCAATCAATGCTTCCAGCGGCATTATACCCCGGCCTACTCCGCGCTGATTCGTAACAATCACTATCCTACCAAATATTTCATTCAGTGAGCGCAGTGCATCCAGTACACCATCACAAAACACAAATTCTTCCCAGGATGTAACATATGTTCCGGGATTTTCAACATTCAGCACGCCATCGCGATCCAGGAATAGGGTCCAGCTTTTATCTGCCTGCAATTGTATACCTGATAAGGACATTTCGTTCTTCGATTAAATTAAAATAATGCTTCTTCTACCAACTGACAAACAATATGCCCGATGAGTATGTGGCTTTCCTGTATCCTGGGGGTATCAGTGCTGGGCACGTTTATAAGGTAGTCACAGTGCACTTTCATCTTACCGCCGGTAGCGCCTGTAAAGCCTACGTTGATCATACCCAGCGAAGCTGCTTGCTCCATTGCCTTGATGATATTTACAGAGTTGCCCGACGTACTGAGTCCCACAAGCACATCGCCCTTGCGGCCCATACCTTTTACCAGCCTGCTATACACTACATCGTAGCTGTAATCGTTTGCTACGGCTGTCATATAAGAACTGTTGCAATGCAAAGCATCTGAAGGCAGCGGGTTACGGTCTGAATAGAAACGGCCGCTGAACTCTGCAGCCAGGTGCTGGGCATCCGCCGCACTGCCGCCGTTCCCGCAAAACAATACTTTATTCCCGTTTCTGAAGGCTTCGGTTATTGCATCTGTTACCTGCTGTATCGTCTGCAGCATAGTTTCATCTTTCAGTATCGCCAGCTTGGTATCAACTGATGCCTGTATAATGGATTGGATTTTTTCCTGCATAAGTAAAAAAGTGGTCAAAAATACGATAGTCGCGCTAAACTATGCTTTTGTTTATGTTACCGGGGTGTTTTTTTACTTTTTGTTTTAATTCTATGATAACTCCCCAGGCCCATGAATTAGTATACGAACAAAAAACGGTCCGGGTTTCCGGACCGTTTTATAATGTTTTATTAAAAACGTTTAAAGGATCAACATTGCATCTCCATAACTGAAGAAACGGTACTTTTCTTTAATTGCGGTGTTATAAGCCTCCATTGTAAGATCGTAACCGGCAAAAGCACAGGTCATGATCAGCAGGCTTGTTTTAGGCAAATGAAAGTTTGTAACCAGGGAGTTGGCAATAGAAAAATCGTATGGCGGATGGATGAACAGGTTCGTCCAGCCTTCTTCCTCTTTCAGCAGGCCTTGTGCAGTTACAGAGCTTTCCAGCGCACGCATGGTGGTAGTGCCGATAGAACAGATACGGCGCTGTTCTGTTTTAGCCTTATTTACAATTTTGGCTGCATAATCATCTACATGGAAGTATTCTGCATCCATTTTATGTTTCGACAGATCTTCCACTTCTATAGGGCGGAAAGTGCCGAGACCGGTGTGCAACGTTACCTCTGCAAATTTCACCCCAACGATTTCCAGGCGCTTGATCAGCTCGCGGCTGAAGTGCAGGCCCGCAGTAGGCGCAGCTACAGCACCTTCATATTTGGCATATACGGTCTGGTAGCGTTCTTTGTCTTCTTCTTCAGGCTTACGTTTAATGTATTTGGGCAGCGGGGTTTCACCCAGTGTTTCCAATACATCTTTGAATGCCTGCTCGTCACCGTCAAAAAGGAAACGGATGGTACGGCCGCGGGAAGTAGTGTTATCTATTACTTCTGCTACCAGTTCATCATTATCGCCAAAGTACAGTTTGTTGCCCACGCGTATCTTTCTTGCGGGATCAACGATCACATCCCACAGACGGTTAGGTTTATTAAGCTCACGCAACAGAAAAACCTCGATCTTGGCCCCGGTCTTTTCCTTGCGGCCATACAGACGGGCAGGAAATACCTTGGTGTTATTTACGACCATCACATCCTTATCGTCAAAATAAGTGAGGATGTCTTTAAAAACTTTATGTTCGATTTTTCCGGTGTCGCGGTGAACAACCATCAGTCGGCTTTCTTCACGTGTCTTGGCAGGATGCTGCGCGATGAGATTTAATGGTAGTTCAAATTTGAATTGCGACAACTTCATATATGGAAGAATAATTTAAAAGCCTGCAAAGTTACCAAAAAGGCAAGAAATAATAAAACTAAGGTTTTTTTCGTTTTTTATCACTACATAAAGGCATTTTTATATATTTTCCGGTTGATTTTTCAAAAATTATATTATATGAAATCCTATATCCTTCTTTTAATGCTGCTTCTGCCTTTCTGCAGCTTTGCTTCCGACTTTAAGTTTTCCGATATCCCGATGAAAGACGGCCATCCTTATTATGAATTGACAGCACCTGCGGATAAAATCAGTAAAAATGAGCTCTTTCACCGTGCACAGCTTTTTCTTGCTGAATATTTCAAAAAAACCACTCCTGAAATAAAAATAGAAGATAAGGAAGACGGTATACTGGTAGCCAGGGTTACGCTTTCCTACAGTTTTCTCGCCAACCCGGCCGTAGTTCGTGGCAGGAGCCAATGCCTGTTGAGCATACGCGCAGAAAACGGGCTGTGCCGCATTTCTATTTATGATTTTGAGCTATATCACCAGACCATCAAAGAAGGTATCAAAGCCACTCCGCAGGGTATAATACCTGATGGCGAGGCTGTATGGTCAAGGCAAACCGAAACAACAATATACAAAAAAGCAGCAGAGGACGACACTCGCTCCGTAGCTGAATTGAAAGCTGTCAACGAACATGTGCAGAAACTCGAGGAAGCCTTGATGAAAAAATTAGCTGATTAGCTGTTATGCAAATCAACTGGTTATTCCACATAGTTACATTATATAATTACTTAATTTTTGTGCTGCCCGGTCGTGCTATCAGCATATTAATAAGCCGGCACATTATCACATCAGCTGACTTCCGCATTACCTGATTATTTCAGTCAGCGCATCGGCATATTATCGCATCGGCTAATCAGCTAATTACCTACTTTTGAGTCCTCAAAACTTAAAATCACGATTATGCAAGCCTGGAACGACTATATGTCTCAGAACAAGCAACGCTTCCTCGACGAACTGCTTGACCTGCTGCGCATTCCCTCTGTGAGTGCCGACAGCCATTATAAAAATGATGTAGCCCGCTGTGCGGAAGCAGTGAAAGAAAACCTGCTGAAAGCCGGATGCGACAAAGCTGAAATATGTCCTACAGACGGCCATCCTATTGTATATGGTGAGAAAATAATTGATCCTTCATTGCCTACCGTACTGGTATACGGCCACTATGACGTACAACCGGCCGACCCGCTGGAGCTGTGGCACAGCGGTCCGTTTGAACCGGTGATCAAAGACGGTAAAATATTTGCCCGCGGCGCCTGCGACGATAAAGGGCAGATGTTTATGCACGTAAAAGCGCTGGAAGTAATGGCTAAAACCAATACCCTGGCCTGCAACGTAAAAATGATGATAGAAGGAGAAGAAGAAGTAGGCTCCTCTAACCTCGGCAAATTCCTCGAGAACAATAAAGAAAAGCTCAAAGCCGACATCGTGCTTGTGTCTGATACATCCATGATCAGTATGGAGCACCCCAGCCTGGAGACCGGCCTTCGCGGACTTGCCTATATGGAAGTGGAAGTAACTGGTCCTAACCGTGACCTCCACAGCGGCGTATATGGCGGCGCAGTTGCCAACCCGGTCAACATACTCTGCAAAATGATCGCATCACTACATGATGAGAACAACCACATCACCATTCCTGCATTCTACGACAAAGTAGACAACCTGAGCGATGCAGACCGCAAAGCCATCAACGACGCACCTTTTAATCAGAAAGAATATAACGAAGAACTGGGCATCGGTGAAGAATGGGGCGAAAAAGGCTACACAACACTGGAGCGTACCGGCATCCGCCCAACATTAGATGTAAACGGTATATGGGGCGGCTATATTGGTGAAGGCGCGAAAACAGTGCTGCCATCCAAAGCCAATGCAAAAATTTCCATGCGCCTGGTACCGCACCAGAGCTCGGATGAGATTGCGGCCATCTTCCAGAAACACTTTGAAAGCATTGCACCTGCAGCTGTAAAGGTAAAAGTAACAGCACATCACGGCGGTGAGCCTGTAGTGACACCAACAGACTCCGTTGCTTACCAGGCGGCAGCTAAAGCCATTAAAGAGAGTTTTGGCAAAGACCCGATACCTACACGCGGCGGCGGAAGCATTCCGATCATCGCACTGTTTGAGCGTACACTGGGCCTTAAAACCGTATTAATGGGCTTTGGCCTGGACAATGACAACATCCATTCACCCAATGAAAAATATGATGTTGCCAACTATTACAAAGGCATTGAAACCATACCTTATTTCCACAAGTACTTTGCAGAAATGAGCAAGTAATAATCTGTATTACAATTCAAAGGCCGCCATTGCGCGGCCTTTAATTTTTTCAGCCTCACCTTCAATACTTAAATTTGTATGATTATGGGTAAAGTCCGTTTATATGATACCAATATACCGCGTGAAACTATCCTGCAGGAAAGGACAGAACGATATAACAGCCTTTCTGTAGCGGACAAGCTGAACGAGCTCTTTACCTTAATAAACCTTACCCGGAAAATGAGTGGCGGGAAACCACTTAAAGAACCACAAGGCAAAGGGTTGGTATTATCACGAAAACAAAGCGGAATGGATCCATACAATGAAGAACTGCTTCAGCTGTTCAGGCAATTTGACATATTCCAGGTACAATACCTGATCGTTGGAGGTTTCGCAGTAAACCGCTACGGCTATAAAAGAACTACCGGCGATATAGACATTTACCTGAATGATAATACGGAAAACAGACGCCGCCTGATTGACGCACTGGAAGCAATGGGATATGGCAGATTGGATCCGCTGCTTACAGCCCCGATCATTGCCGGGTATTGTGAAATAATGATGGACGGCGGTATCTATGCAGATCTGATGACAGAAATACCTGGCCTATCAAAGGAAAATTTCGAAGAATATTACAACACTGCTACTGTAGATTTTGTAGACAATGTACCTGTTCGCTTTCTTCATTATAATCATCTGATACAAAATAAAAAACAGACAGCACGCAATAAAGACCTGATAGATATTGAAGAGCTGGAAAAAATTCAATCACCCGGCACCAAGCCCTAAGTCATGAAACTATATATCAAAAACATGGTCTGCAACCGCTGCATTATGGTAGTAGAGCATTTGCTGAATGAAGAAATGATCCCCTGGAGCAGTGTGCTGCTGGGAGAAGTGGAAACATCTGACGATTTATCAGACACGCAATTGAAACAACTGAACGATGCATTGCATGTGCTTGGTTTTTCCCTCATCGACGACCGTAAAAGCCGCATTATAGAACAGATAAAAAATGAAGTGATTGCATTGGTGCATTACAGCAATGATGAGCAGCCACGGGAGAACCTATCTTCCTTACTGGCCGCAAAACTGAATTACGATTACAAATACCTGAGCAACCTGTTCTCTTCTGTAGAGGGCACTACAATAGAACAATACATCATTGCTCAAAAGATAGAGCGCGTGAAAGAACTATTGGTGTATGATGAACTAACCCTGAGCCAAATCTCCCTGCAGATGGGCTACAGCAGCGTGGCACATCTCAGCAACCAGTTTAAGAAAGTAACAGGGCTAACACCTACTTATTTTAAACAGGTAAAAGAAAACAAACGCCGCCCGCTCGACGAACTGTAAATCATACAACAGGAACAGTAAGTTGTGTAACAACGTCTCGTGAAAGGCAAAGTAGTTTTGTGTTATCAAAATAAGATCAGGATGACACATACATATCACATCAGCGGCATGACCTGCAATGGCTGTACGGCCAATGTAAAAACTGCCTTGCTTAAAATGCCCGATGTACTTAGTGCCGATGTAACGCTGCCCGACACAGCAACCATACAGATGCAGCGGCATATTCCGCTCTCAGCCCTGCAGCAGGCAATCGGCGGCAAATACACAATTACAGAAGACGCACATCATATGCCGGCGGCAACAGAAGAAGCCGGAAAAAGCTGGCTGCAGACATATAAACCATTGCTGCTCGTATTTTCATTTATCACCGGCATTTCTGTTATAGCCGCATTTCATCATGGCGGATTTCACTGGATGCAATGGATGAATAATTTTATGGCTGGATTTTTTCTCACCTTTTCTTTTTTTAAATTCCTTGACCTGCAGGGGTTTGCCGGCAGCTATCGCGGCTACGATCTGCTGGCCCAAAAACTCCCCGCCTATGGCTTTTTGTACCCGTTTATAGAACTGGCACTTGGCGTGGCTTATTTAACCGGTTTTAATCCTGCAGCAACCAATATCGCTACGATAGCAGTTATGGGCTTCAGCAGTATCGGTGTAATACGATCGTTGCTGAACAAACGAAAAATACAATGTGCCTGCCTTGGCGCCGTATTTAACCTGCCCATGAGCAGTGTTACCATCATCGAAGATTTGTTAATGGTGGCAATGGCTGCAGTAATGCTCGCGGCATCTTAATCAATGGCATTAATTTTTAATCACTTTACATATGAAACAGGTTCTTCTGCTTTTAGCGCTGTTGTCTGTTGCCGGCTTTTCAGCACAGGCCCAGCATCACCATCATCCGGCTCCTAAAGAAAGTCCTACAGATACGTCCAGGGTGGGCCAAATGGCAAAAGAGATGGCAGAAATGGATATGGACATGGACGACACAATGAATATGGGCCATATGAACATGGGCCATAGCAATATGCCGTCTATGAGTTCTGCATACTCTCCGTCGCTGCCTATGAGCCGAAATGGAAGCGGTACTTCCTGGCTGCCGGATGCGTCACCCATGTATGGCGTAATGCTGCACAGCAAAAACTGGATGTATATGATTCACGGAGATATATTTGTGCGCTACAACAGGCAGGATATAGGCAATAAAGGCAGCCGCGGCGGCGACAAATGGGATGCGCCTGATATGCTGATGTTTATGGGGCAGCGTAAAGTGGGTCAAAAAGGATTGTTCCACTTCAGCACTATGTTTTCTGCAGATGCACTGATCGCCGGTGGCAATGGCTATCCGTTGCTTTTCCAGAGTGGAGAAACCTGGGACAATAAACCACTGGTAGACAGGCAGCATCCGCATGATCTGTTTTCCGAGCTTTCAGTTAGTTATGCTTATTCGCTCAGCCACAAGGCAGATGCATTTGTGTATGTCGGTTACCCCGGCGAGCCGGCACTGGGACCGGTAACTTTTATGCACCGGCCTTCCGGAATGGACAATCCTGATGCGCCGCTGGGCCACCATTGGGAGGATGCCACACATATTACCTTCGGTGTAGCTACAATTGGTGTCCGCTACGGACAGTTTAAGCTGGAAGGTTCTTCGTTTACCGGGCGCGAACCGGATGAAAACAGGTATAATTTTGATAAGCCGCTGTTTGATTCCCGCAGCGCACGGCTTTCTTTTAACCCCGGCAAAAACTGGTCATTACAGGTTTCTCACGGCTTTATCAAAAGCCCCGAGGCGCTACACCCGGATGAAGATGTGTACCGTACCACAGCAAGTGCCACATACAGCCAGGAACTGCGGCACGATGTGTATTTTAATGCCACTGCCCTCTGGGGTATGAACAAAATAAAAGACCATGATGCTGAAAACGCAGCATTACTGGAAGCATCAATGCATGCCGGTAAGCTCATCACCTATCTCCGCTATGAATGGGTACAGAAGTCCACAGAAGAACTGAACCTGGATGAAATCATATATGGCCATGATAAGGTTTTCCCGGTTAATGCGTTTACGCTGGGCGCCGGATACGATCTGATGCGAATTGGAGCAATACGTGTGGCAGGCGGGGCACAATTTTCTGTTTATCATACAGATGCCGCTCTGAACAGCCTTTATGGCAAAAATCCGGTAGCCGGCGAACTATACCTTCGCTTCTACCCTGCCCTGATGAAAATGTAGCTTACAGGAATAGCTGTTTCAATCTTATATCATTAGTTACCGCAGTTACAGCCAGGCAGGCCTTATAATCTTTGTGGATGTCTATTTCATGCAGATAGTAGGCCCGCCCTTCCCATATTAAAACATCTTCCAGCACCTCTATTTCGGCTGGTGCAATATAAATGCCTTTACCTATTGCTTTCAATACTGCTTCTTTCCGGACCCAGAAACGGTAAAACGTGCCTGTTACGTTATTGTTACCCGTAATTTCTTTCCATTCCCCGGGCGTAAATAAATCCGGGTAATCCATTATATCCACAGGTTTTATCTGTTCTGCATCTACACCTACCTTTCCTGTATCAGTAACGGCGCAAAGCACCAGTCGCCCGGAGTGCGCAATGTTAAAATCCGGCCCACCCGGCAAAAACGGGCGCAGGTAACTGTCATATTGCAGCTCACCGGGCACATATCCTGCCGGCAAAAGATCCTGCAGAAGCTGAGCCAGTAAAATCCTCCCCGCAGCTGAACGCAGTTGTTCCTGCCCGTCTTTATACGTTACAATTTTTTTACCTATATTGAATGGAGCACCTGCCAGCAACTTTTCTGCTGAAAAACCGTTATTGTCCCCGGGTATAATATAATAATAGCAGGTGATCATTAAACTATGATAATACGATTTGTTCCAAAAACAAGTTTAACATTTAATGCTTATGGTCTTAAAGATTCGGCATAAATTTAGTTATAAGAAAAATATCCGCTATCATTGCCGTTTTGTAATACCAGTAGTGTAGCCCGGGAGATATGAATAACCAGCTCAGCATTGTTACCGGCCCTGACAGGCCAGATTTGCTCCACCATGAAACACTTGCGGATATTTTTCGCAACGCGGTTTCATTGTATGGAGATAATACAGCTTTAATTTTTGGCAATACCAGTCTTACTTATACAGAGCTGGATAAAAGAAGTAATGCCGTAGCAGCCTTCCTGCAGGAGAAAGGCATAGGCCGCGGCGCAAAGATCGGTGTATGGTGGCCGCGTGGCATAGAGCTGCATGCTGTTATACTTGGCATTATAAAAGTGGGGGCTGCCTATGTGCCGCTGGATCGTGAAATGCCGGCAGAGCGTGTAGAACTGGTAATGCAGGAAGTAAATGCCGATGCCTGTTTCAGCCAGCAGCAGCTGAATGTTCATTGTCCCGTTTTTGAAATACCGGAAGGTTTTTCTGATACGGAAATAACATCCGGTCCGCGACCGGAAAACTACGCCTACATATTGTATACATCGGGCAGTACCGGCAAGCCCAAAGGCATTCCCATCAATCATGCGCAGATATGCCATCTTGTAAGAGCTGAACAAAGTCTCTTCGAAATCCGTCCGGATGACAAGGTGTACCAGGGATTCTCCGTATCTTTTGATATGTGGTGCGAGGAAACCTGGGTAAGTTATTTTGCAGGCGCATCGCTCTGGGTCGCCGACGTAACTACGGCAAAGGCGATCGATGAACTGGATATCGTACTGCGCAATAATAAGATTTCTATCCTCCACGCCGTACCCAGCTTGCTGGCCGTAATGGAAGACAATATTCCCTCCATCCGTCTTATCAATGCCGGAGGAGAAGCATGTACCCCACAGGTAGTGGCCAAATGGTCTACTCCGGAACGTATTTTCTTTAACAGCTACGGCCCTACGGAAACGACCGTCAGCGCTACAATGACTACGCTGAAACCCGGTGATCCGATCACTATCGGGCAACCGCTGCCAAACTATAACCTGGCTGTGGTGGACGAGCAACTGAATCCTGTAGTTACCGGAGAACGTGGCGAACTCGTGATCAGCGGCCCGGGTGTATCTGACGGATATATAAACCTGCCGCAGCTCACCGCAGAAAAATTTGTAAATAAGCCCGCACGCCTGGATATGCTTCCGGGTAACCGCATTTACCGGACGGGCGATGCTGCTGTTATCCAGGCAGATGGTTCCATAGATTTCCAGGGCAGGATAGACGACCAGATAAAGCTGCGCGGATACCGCATAGAGCTGGGCGAAATAGAAACACGCCTGCACCAGTTGCCCAATGTATCAGCGGCAGCCGTTGCAGTAAAAAAAGACAGCAACGACCAGGATCAGCTGGTAGGATATATTGTACCTGAAGATGCAATAGCATTTAATGAAGGAGAATTACGCATAGAACTGGCGAAATTTCTGCCGCCCTACATGGTGCCGGGCACCATCATGCCACTAGAGGAAATGCCGCGTATGCCAAGCGGAAAGATCAACAGGAAAGCGCTGCCGGTGCCGCCTTCATTTGCATTTACTGCAGCAGGGCCGGAAATTCCGATGGACATGAATGCACCGGTTCCGGACCGGGTACTGGCCATACTTCATAAAATATTTCCGGGCAGGGAAATTAACCTGTCGATGGATTTTTTCAATGATCTTGGCGGGCACTCTCTGCTTGCAGCTGCATTTGTATCAAAACTGCGCCGCGATGCGGGCATTCCGCAGGCTTCGCTGAAAGACGTATATCTTCATCGTCCGCTGCAGACATTGGCAGATACCTGGAATGCGACAGCCGCAGCTGCTCCGAAAGAGAAAAAAACATTTTACAAAATACCACAACTGCGTTACCTGCTCTGCTGGCTGGCGCAAACAGTTTCCCTGCTTTTCTTCTACGGGCTTTTTGCCGTGCAGATATTTGTACCCTACCTGGGTTATTATTATGTAGCAGAAGGTACCGGAGAATATGGCAGGGCTATTATTACGTCGCTGGCAATGTTCTGCCTGATACCACCGCTATTTTCAGCAATGAGTATTGCTATCAAGTGGCTGGTGATCGGCAGAATGAAAGAAGGTGATTACCCGCTCTGGGGCACTTATTATTTCCGCTGGTGGTTTGTAAAGACCATGCAACGCCTGCTGCCTTCGCAATTCTTAAATGGCACACCGCTGTTCCCTACATACCTGAAGCTGCTGGGAATGAAAGTTGCGCCGGACGCTCAATTAAGTGCTATTACCATTGGTGCAGAAGATCTCGTAACCATCGGTTCTGACGCAAGTCTCAGCTCACAGGTTGTAATTAATAACGCGTTTGTAGAGGATGGCATGCTGAAACTTCGCAGGGTGCACATTGGCGATCATGCCTACATTGGCAGCAGCGCTATAGTAGCCGGCGGCAGCCGTATTGAAGAGTGGGGCGAGCTGCAGGACCTGAGCTATCTGCAGGCTGGCAAAAGCATTGCACCCGGTGAGATATGGAAAGGAAGCCCTGCCACACTGAAGCAAAAGAAGAGCATTGAGGAACTCCCCCAACCTATTCCCGTAAGTGACACAAAGCGTAAAACCTATTCACTGATCTTTACACTTTCACTGCTCATATTCCCGTTTGCCATCCTGTTGCCATTACTACCCACCATTCTTATCATTCACCAGCTTGATGAAGCTGCACCTGCTTACAACTTTAATTATTTTATGGTAATGCCATCGCTGGCATTAGCCTACATACTTGTATTTGCATTTACAACCATTGTACTTACACGCTGGCTTCAGAAAGGCATTAAGCCCGGCAAGTACCCGATCTACAGCTTCTTTTACCTGCGCAAATGGTTTGCCGACCAACTGATTTCACTGGCATTAATTGTATTGCACCCAATCTATGCCACTGTATACGTCGGTTATTTCTTCCGCGCACTTGGCGCCAAAATCGGTAAACATACTGAGATCTCAACGGCCAGCAGTGTAACACACCCGCTACTCGCCATAGGTGATGATGCTTTTGTGGCAGATGCTGTAACATTAGGAGAGACAGATGTACGCGGCCAGCAACTTATACTCGACCAAACCACCATCCACAATAACAGTTTTGTAGGCAACAGCGCATTGATCCCGCAGGGCTATGAGCTTCCCGGCAACATGCTGATCGGCGTGCTTTCCACTCCACCGGATGAGCAGCAATTGACAGAAAGCACCGCCCATGACTGGTTTGGCTCACCGGCCATTGCATTGCCGCGCAGGCAGCAAAGCAACCCCTTTCCGGAAGAGCTCACCAGCCGCCCTTCTCCGCAAAGGAAACTGGCGCGTGCAATTGTTGAGTTCATACGTATCATCCTGCCCGAAACAGCGGTATTATGCTTCAGCATTTTGTTTATTGCATATGCCCATGATCTCGTTACACAAAAGCCACTGTGGCAGATCATCCTGCAATTTCCATTGTACTACCTGTGCATTATGGGCCTGCCGGCATTTGGCGTTACGCTGTTACTGAAATGGATATTCATCGGACGTTTTAAAGCGCAGCAAAAACCCATGTGGACGTGGAAAGTATGGCGCAGCGAAGCGATCACATCTACATACGAAGCATTGTCTGTACCCTTTCTGCTCGAATACATGAAAGGCACGCCCTGGCTCCCCTGGGCCCTGCGACTGCTGGGTGTGAAAGTAGGTAAAAGAGTATGGATGAATACTACCGATATTACAGAATATGACATGGTATCTATTGGTGATGATTCTGCATTGAACGACGATTGCGGCCCGCAGACACACTTGTTTGAAGACCGTGTAATGAAAGTAGGCCCTGTGAAAATAGGAGAACGCGTAAGTATCGGTGCACGCAGCATTATTCTTTACGACAGCGAAATCGGGAACGATAATCATCTTGAAGCCCTATCGCTGGTAATGAAAGGTGAGAACCTTGCTCCCGGCACTGACTGGACAGGCAGCCCGGTGCAACCCGCATAAATCTTTTTGTCCTGCTGAACGAAGCCGAAGCATGACAAAAAGATTGCAAAGACAGTAACTTATTAGCAAATCATTAGTTCCCGGAAAGCTTCTTTTTGCTTAAATTAGAAGAAAGAATATCTGCTATGAGCTTAAGTGAAACATGGTTTGTGGAAGGCTATATAGACTTTGAACTGCAGAAGTATAAACTGCTCGCTTATCTGAAGGAAGTGCAGCAATGCTTCAGTGAAAGCCGTCTTTACCCGGGATTATCCGATGTCATTTTTCATTACAACAATATCGTTTCTTTCAGTCGCAGCAAGCAATTGCTCCAGGACCGTTTCCCACAACGGCTGGACCAGGTAAACGCCCAACGTCTGGAGCTTATTTATAAAAAAATGCTCGCAGACGACGACCTGATGAAGGAGCTGGAAAACATTGCACACTTTGCCATTGAATCGATGAAAGAGACAATAGACGATGGCACCCAGATTTATGATTTTGTAGAAAAACAACTGCATATAGAGCCTGTGGGCATTGTGCCGCTTTATAAAAACGAAGGCTATATGCTGCTGCGCTATGGTACTTACCGGGAAATAAGGGCATACCAATACACCATCACATTATTTGAGCAGCAGGCCGCCCGTTACAAAGGCATCCGTATCAGCTACCTCAAAAGCTGGCAAAGCAGTATTGTATACACTTCAGAAATGATAAAAAGAGAAATAATACGCAGCAATCCTGCCCTGCCTAACCCTGCTGTATACAGTGTAGACACAGCCCTGCGCCTGCCTCTTGATGAAACATTGCTGCCGATTGCCAAACGCATGCTGATACGGCACATAAGCAATGATGCTGCCTGATAAAACCTAAAAATGCTACGGCGGATGATCCTATAGAACATCCGCCGCATATAGATAAATGCAATTTCGCAAATCGCTTCGGGGATAATTATATGTGCTCCGAAATTTTCTGCTCTTCTGCCAGTTGCACCTGCTTTTTCGTAGGCAACAGTATCAATCGCAACGTTGTGTCGTTGGTGATATAGCTGATGGCCCAGTTTATAAAAATGATCAGACGATTTTTAACGCTCACGATCAGCATCAGGTGCAGGAACATCCATACAAACCATGCAAGACGCCCCTGGAAGCTGAATGATGGCAGATCCACTACAGCTTTGCGCTTACCTACTGTTGCCATAGTTCCCGGATTCTTATACACAAAAGGCTTCAGCGATTTATTTTCCAGCATCTGTTTCAAATTATGCGCCATATTCTTTGCCTGGTTGATCGCCACATTTGCCAGTTGCGGATGCCCCTTAGGCCAGCCTTCTGTTTCCATATAAGCGATATCGCCCAGGGCATACACATTGTTTAGTCCTTCTACCCTGTTACAGGCATCTACCTTAATTCTGTTGCCTCTTACCAGCATCTCTTTAGGTATGCCCGGCGGTACGTTACCGGCTACACCAGCCGCCCAGATAAGCGTTCTTGTCTGTATACTGCGGCCATCCTGCAACGTTACCGTTTCACCGTCATAATCCTTCACTAATGCCCCCGTCCATACCTGTACACCCATCTGCTCCAGGTACTCCTGCGATTTTTTCTGAGAAGCCTCACTCATAGCCAGCAGTGTATGCGCACTGCCTTCCACGAGGTATATATTGAGGCGTGAAAAATCCATATCCGGATAGTCGCGGGGTAATACGTTTTTCTTCATCTCAGCCAGTGAGCCTGCCAGCTCTACACCTGTAGGCCCGCCACCTGCAACTACAATATTCATAATGGCTGGAAGTTCTTCCGGTGTTGCATTTAAAGCATCTTCGAAGTTCAGCAGGATGCGGTTGCGCAGGGCAATTGCTTCCGTACTGGATTTCATGGGGTATGCATACTTTTCCAGGTTGGGATTGCCAAAAAAGTTGGTGCTGCAGCCCGTGGCAATAACCAGGTAATCGTACTTAAAATCGCCCGCCGTGTCTGTAAAAACAATCTGCCGGCTGGTATCTACATCTGTTATCTTACCAACGCGCACATGCACGTTTTCCTTCCGCTGAAATACTTTGCGCAACGGAAATGAAATAGAACTGGGCTCCAGCCTTGCTGTGGCTACCTGGTAAAAAAGCGGCTGAAACTGGTGGAAATTATACTGATCAATGAGGGTTATCTCGTATGCACTGTTCTTAATTCTTCTCGCCAGCTGCAGACCGGCAAACCCTGCACCCAATATGACGATACGTTTTTTGTCCATGGGTATGAAAATTTGGTTATACAAAATTACCTGCCATTCCCCATTCCAATACAACGATTTAAATGAAGCGACAGTAGAAAAACTCTATACAGTGCACACCAGTATCATGCCAATGAAAAAGCCTGCCACGTTATGCGGCAGGCTTTCCTGTATGCTGTGATTTTATTTATCGTGCAATATTCACAGCTCTCAGCTCACGGATCACCGTCACTTTGATCTGGCCGGGATACTGCATTTCTTTCTGGATCTTATCTGCAATTTCAAAAGACAGGCGATCACTTTCCGCATCGCTTACTTTCTCTGCTTCCACAATTACCCTCAACTCACGGCCTGCCTGTATAGCATATGCTTTTTCAACGCCGTTATAAGCCATTGCCAGCCCTTCCAGGTCTTTGATACGCTGCAGGTAGCTTTGCATCATCTCACGGCGTGCACCCGGGCGCGCACCGCTGATGGCGTCACAGGCCTGTACGATCGGGGAGATGATATAAGTCATTTCCATTTCGTCGTGGTGGGCACCTATTGCGTTTACAATGGCAGCATGCTCCCCTGCTTTTTCAGCCAGGCGGGCACCCAGCAGTGCGTGGCTCAGTTCTGTTTCTTCATCAGGCACTTTACCTATATCATGCAGCAGACCGGCACGTTTTGCCAGTTTTACCACTTTCTGTCCCAGTCCCAGCTCGGCAGCCATAATACCGCAGAGGTTGGCGGTTTCTTTGGAGTGCATCAGCAGGTTTTGTCCGTAGGAAGAACGGAAACGCATTTTACCTACCATGCGCACCAGGTCTTTATGCAAGCCGTGAATACCGAGTTCAATAATAGTGCGCTCACCAATTTCCATCACCTGCTCTTCCAGTTGCTTTTTGGTCTTTTCCACTACTTCTTCAATACGTGCCGGGTGGATACGTCCGTCCTGTACAAGACGCTGCAGCGACAAACGTGCCACCTCGCGGCGAAGCGGGTCAAAACAGCTCAGTACAATAGCCTCGGGGGTGTCATCAATGATCAGGTCTACACCGGTTGCTGCTTCCAGCGCACGGATGTTACGTCCCTCACGGCCAATGATCTGGCCTTTGATCTCATCGCTTTCCAGGTTAAATACCGTAATGGCATTTTCAATGGTCTGCTCTGCAGCTGTACGCTGTATGGTCTGGATAATGATTTTCTTGGCTTCTTTGGAGGCATTGAGCTTTGCCTCTTCCATAATTTCCTTCACATGAGCCATAGCGCGTGTGCGGGCCTCTTCTTTCACTACTTCCACGAGTTCAGACTTAGCCTCTTCAGCACTCAGTCCCGATACTTTTTCCAGGCGCTTGATGTGTTCTTCCTGGTGTTTTTCCAGCTCCGTACGCTTAATGCTTACTACTTCCAGTTGCTTGTCCAGGTTTTCTTTCAGCTGCTCGTTTTCCTGTATCTGCTTCTGCAGGTTGGCATTTTTATCATTTATGCTCTGCTGCTGCTGTTTGATGCGGTTTTCTGCCTCAGACATTTTCTGGTTGCGCTGCATGGTTTCTTTTTCATGCTCTGATTTTAACTGCAGGAAATGTTCTTTAGCTTCGAGTATCTTTTTTTCCTTGAGTGTTTCTGCGTGTATTTTTGCATCCTCAATAAGCTTCTTGCTCTGCTGGTTGGCGTCGTCTATCTGGAGCTGGGTATTTTTTGCAAAGATCATCTTCCCCAGGAAGATGCCTATAATGATAGCTGCCACCACAACGACGGCAACAATAATGGTAGATCCCATACGTTTTTAAATAGTTTTACTGATAATCAATCTGTTTAGTTCAAAGTCCGCGCTTTGTATGATAAAAAATAATACGATCGGCGTTTAGCGTGCTAAATTAATAAAAGATTTGGGATTAAAGCGGTACGGCGCAGCTACATTATCATATGCTTTACAATATGGAGGCCGTAAATATCGAATCGGTTGCTATATGCGTATAATTTGACAAAGCAGCGTATTTTTAGCCTGTCGTTCAGGACTTATTTAAACAAAGCATTCATGATTCTTACTTATGCCTGCTGCAGCGTATCTGTGATGCCATTGCGCAGCGAACCCAGTCACCGCGCAGAACAGATCAGCCAGTTATTGTTCGGAGAAAAGGCTGAGGTGCTGGAAATTGATGAGCATGAATGGGCACGTGTACGTTGTCTCTGGGACGATTATATAGGCTGGTGCCGGGTTTCGCAGCTCAGTTTCCTCACTAAGAAAGAATTTCATAAACCACTCAAATACATCAATGCCAGCCACCACGGCAAGATCATTTTTGATCATAGCGAGCTGGTTCTTCCTGCCGGTTGTGATCTTACAGGACTGAAGGGAGGAAAAATAAACGCCGGTTTTTTCGAAGGCAAGTTTAAAGGCAAAAAAACAGCTGCCAGCCATACCGATACTTCCGAAACGCATATTAAACAGGCACTTATGCCGTTCATGCATGCACCGTACCAGTGGGGCGGCCGCTCGGTAGCCGGTATCGACTGCTCCGGCCTGTCTCAGATGGTGTATAAATTATGTGGCATAAAACTGCCGCGTGATGCCTGGCAGCAAGCACTGGAAGGCGAAACTGTAGACTTCCTGCAGCACGCCCGCTGTGGCGATCTTGCTTTTTTTGATAATGCCGAAGGAAAAATCGTACATATAGGCATCCTGCTGGATGAAGCAACAATAGTGCACGCGACAGAGGTAGCAGGCAGGGTTGTAAAAGACCGTATTGACCCCGGAGGCATCATCAGTCCTACGCTCCGGAAACGTACCCATAGCCTGAGACTGGTTAAAAGATATTTTTAATTAACATACTTTTTTATAAAAATATCTTTTTTCATACTGTAATGAAAATGTTTACATTAGTCATCTGATAGCTCAAAACCCTTGAATTTATTGCATTTTTAATACTGCTTTTTATTTTTATTTAAAAAATATTTTCTATTTTTATTGGAGAGAAGAGAAATATTTAAGCAAATACTCACCTGCAAACCACTACTTATTTGCTTTAATAAACTGAGCAACCTTACACTGTGTCATTTTTTATTTTTTTAAGGGGAGAGATCCAAAAATTTACATGAAAAGGTTCATTTTGATTTGCCTAATGGGGATAGGCTGTGTGCAACTGACAACCAAAACCAGTATTGCGGACCCGGTTACAAAAACCAATCTGGTATTTAACAGAGACAGCGCCGATATTATGTATCTGGCGGGAAAACAGGAATACAATGCCCGCAAATATTCCAATGCGTGGCGTTACTTTGACAAAGCTGCAAAATTTGATCCATCTAACCCGGAGATACAACGGAGCATCGCCGATGTATGCCTGCTGATGAACAAAATGGCTCCAGCCATTAAAGCACTGGAAAGTGTACATCAGCTGAAACCGGAAGACAACGAGGTTTTATGGAAACTCACACAACTGTACTTTAATTTCAGTAACTGGGATAAAACGATAGAACTCTGCCAACAGGTAAAACAACGTATGCCCAAGCAGGCCGGCGTTACTTTTATGATGGGCAAAAGCTATTACTATCTTCAGAATTACGGAAAAGGAATTCAATACCTGCAAAGCGCAGTAAAAGAAGAGCCGGAAAACTCGGAAGCGAATTACCTGATAGGCCGCATGCTCGTTATGATGTCGAATTATAAAACGGCGGTGCCTTATTATGAAAAGGCAATGTCTATCGATTCATCGCAGCCTACGCGCTTTTACGAACTGGCTATGGTACTGGCTACCGCCGAAGAATTCAATAAGTCTATTTCATGGTTTCAGCGCGCACTGGATAAAGGTTACAAACCACGCGATGATTTCTACACCAACATGGCCTATACAATGGCCGATGCCAAACAGTCGGATAAAGCGATTTCTATGCTGAAAGAAATTCTTTCCCGCCGCCCGCAGGATCTGAGTCTGCTGAATGGCCTGGCTGATGTATGCTACCATTCCGGTAAATACAAAGATGCTATCGGCTACTGGGACCGCATCCTCAGTTATGACGATAAAAATGCACGTGCACTGTATATGATCGGCATGAGCTATATGAAAACCGGCAATGAAACTGACGGTAAAGCATTGTGCGACCGCGCTATTGCCATGGATCCTTCCCTGGCAGTGCTGAAACGCGAAAAGAAAATGCAATAATTACTGCAATTCCTATTTTTCCAGCAATAAAAAAGCGGCTCCTTAACGGGCCGCTTTTATTTTGTTTTTGTGTGATCAGCAAGTAGTGAATTGATTATTTCCCGGCTGTTTATTCATACTCTGTGCCTTTATAGTAGATGCGGAACATATTCTGCCCTATCTGGTACTGCAGCACATCATAATTAAGCTGCCAGTGATCCAGGTCTGCACTGGTCACATCATATACTTCCCCTTCGGAAAACATACGCAACACGTTTGCCCTGTTTATATAAGCAAGGGAATTATACTTGATCTGCACGCCTGTAGGTACATAGCTTTCAAGCGTTGTGATCTCACCTTTATAAAAAACTTTAAAATAGCCACTCGGATCCTGGAAGGTTACGAGATTGTCCACAACCTGGTAATCCGGAGTAAAGTAGCCGATCTTGTAAACGCTGTCGTTATAATAAATTTTGAAATAGCCATCTGAACTTACATACGCTGCCAGGTTATCTCCTGCCGCATAGCTCGTAGGCGGATAATCTTCCAGCTCTCGTGTCCTGCCATTCTGAAACACTTTCATCTGTCGATTTGCATCTATATATGCCACCGTATTGCGGCCTACGTCAAATCCGTTTACCAGGTATTCTTCCTGCGGGATAAGAGCTCCATGCCAGAAGATACGGAACTGATTGGCATAATTAACGTAAGCGACAATGTTATCCGATACTTTCACGAGATTTCCTGAGGCTGCTGCGGTGTCTATTGCAGAGCCGGCAAGGAAGTTCTCTATCGGGTATATGGCTCCGTTGTAGTATGCCTTATATTCGTTACGGACACCATCGAGAAACAAAACAACGCTGTCCCCGATATAGTATTGTATGCAGTAACCCGAAAGGTTCTTAATATTTCCGTGATCAAACACATTAAGGGATTTCGCATTTTGAAAAGTGACCAGGTTATCTGTTACCTGGTAGCTGTTGGTAAAACCGATATTGACGGTTTTCACCCCACCTCCGTAATAGATTTTAAATGAACGGGAATTATCCAGGTAGGGAATCGCGATACGGCCTATTTTCATATCTGTTGGCGGCAGATAATCGATTTTCCGGATCAGGCCATTATCCCAGGCCATAACCTGGTTTTGAAGGTTTACGTAAGCTGCTAATGGCTGGGCTGTGCCATACATACAGATCAGCAACATACAGGCCAGCAGGCTGGTTGCATTTTTAAGCATTACAGGAAATTTGGGGAAAAATTAATACAAATGAACGGTATAAACAATAAAAAAGCCAGCCTGAGAACAGGCCAGCCCCTATAAACCCTATCACTATGAAAACTGGTACAAAAATATACAGTATTCCAATTTTTCCAAAAAACTTTACCGGCGATAACAAATCGTAAACAAAAAAAAGCCAGCCTGAGAACAGGCCAGCCCCTATAAACCCTATCACCATGAAAACATCGTATATATACAACCCTAAGGCTGATATTGTTCTTTCATTTTGCAAAAAGGCAAATTATCTAAAAAATAATCTGACATCTTTACTTATACTTAGAAAAAACCATGCCAGTTTTTGGCAGACTGACAATTATTTTTTCTTTTTGGGAGTGAAAATGGTCAGCATACGACGGCCTTCCATTTTAGGCATAGATTCAAGTGTACCGTATTCCGCAAGGCGTTCGGCAAACTTCAGCAACAATAATTCTCCCCGTTCCTGGAACATAATGGCACGTCCTTTAAACTGAACGTAACATTTTACCTTATCACCGTCTTTCAGGAATTTTTCAGCATGCTTTGCCTTAAAGTCAAAATCGTGGTCATCCGTATTTGGTGTAAAACGGATTTCTTTCAGTTCTGACTGTTTAGACTTGGCTTTTTGCTCTTTGTCCTTTTTCTTCTTTTCGTAAAGAAACTTTTTGTAGTCGATAAGACGGCAAACCGGAGGAACTGCATTAGGAGAAATTTCGACCAGATCCACTTCCTTTTCCCTTGCCATGCGCAGTGCGTCCGCAAGCGCGTATACTGCAGGCTCTATGTCATCACCTACCAGGCGCACTTCCTGCGCTGTGATCTCCTCATTGAGGCGGTGTTCATTTTGTGGTACTCTGGGCTTAAATGGAGGTCTTCCTTTACTTCTTTTTTGCATTAATGGTTTTTAAAATGATGGCAAAAATAGTGATTTGTACAAATAAAATACCTATAGCCGGTTAGTAAAACTTTATGCCATCACATTCGGGCGCTTACCGCCTGTCTGTATAGCTACCAGTTCCCGTACTTCCGCAACAAAAGCCTCCAGCAGCATTGCTCCTTTATCACCCTCGCCATGTTTCCGTACAGATACCTGTCCTTCATTCATTTCCTTCTCACCTACTACAAGCATGTATGGTACTTTCATCAGCTCGGTATCGCGTATTTTCTTACCTATTTTTTCACTGCGGTCGTCTACTTCTGCACGTATATCGGCAGCGCGCAGCTGGTTGGCTACAAGGTGCGCATATTCGCTGTACTTATCACTGATAGGCAATACTTTCACCTGTACCGGCGCCAGCCAGAAAGGCAGGTTACCCGCGCAGTGTTCCAGCAATACAGCCACAAAGCGTTCCATAGAGCCGAATGGTGCACGATGGATCATTACCGGGCGCTTACGGCTGTTATCAGAATCTACATACTCCAGCTCAAAACGTTCCGGCAGGTTATAGTCCACCTGGATGGTACCCAGCTGCCAGCTGCGTCCCAATGCGTCTTTCACCATAAAGTCGAGCTTGGGGCCGTAGAATGCCGCCTCGCCATATTCCACAACAGTTTTCAAACCTTTTTCTGCAGCGGCTTCAATGATGGCACGCTCTGCAATTTCCCAGTTTTCCTCACTGCCTATGTATTTGCTGCGGTCTTCCTGGTCGCGGAGCGATATCTGCGCAGTAAAATCAGGAAAATCAAGAGAACTGAGTACAAACAGTACCAGGTCAATTACTTTTTTGAACTCTTCCTTCACCTGGTCCGGACGGCAGAAAAGGTGCGCGTCGTCCTGGGTAAAGCCACGTACGCGTGTAAGCCCGTGCAGCTCACCGCTGCGCTCGTAGCGATACACAGTACCAAACTCGGCAAGACGCAATGGCAGCTCTTTGTAAGAACGCGGCTGTGATTTATATATCTCGCAATGGTGCGGACAGTTCATTGGCTTCAACATAAACTCTTCGCCTTCTTCCGGTGTGGTGATGGGACGGAACGAGTCTTCGCCATATTTCTCCCAGTGACCGGAAGTAACGTACAGCTGTTTGCTGCCTATATGCGGTGTAATAACCGGCAGATAACCGCTCTGCAGCTGTGCTTTCTGCAGGAACTGCTGCAGGCGCTCGCGCATCATGGCACCCTTAGGCAGCCACAAAGGCAGGCCGCTGCCTACTTTTTCGGAGAAGGCAAACAGCTCCAGTTCCTTACCCAGCTTACGGTGATCGCGCTTCTTGGCTTCCTCGATTAGTGCCAGGTATTCATCCAGTTCTTTCTGAGCCGGGAATGTAATACCATAGATACGGGTAAGCATTTTATTTTTTTCATTGCCGCGCCAGTAGGCACCTGCAATGTTGGTAAGCTTTATGGCTTTGATAAAACCGGTATTGGGAATGTGCGGTCCGCGGCACAGATCGGTAAAATTACCCTGTGTGTAAAAGGTAATATCACCGTCATTAAGCCCTTCCAGCAATTCTATTTTATACTGATCACCTTTTTCGGTAAAATAGGCTACAGCTTTATCTTTCGGTACATCCTGGCGTATGTACGCGCTGTTGGTTTTGGCCAGCTCTTTCATTTTGGCTTCCAGCTTCTGCAGATCTTCTTCTGTAATAGCGCGGCCATCAAGATCTACATCGTAATAAAACCCATTTTCAATGGCCGGGCCTATACCGAATTTTACACCCGGGAAAGTGGCTTCCAGGGCTTCTGCGAGCAAGTGGGCAGAAGAATGCCAGAATGTGGATTTTGCCCCGCGGTCATCCCAGGTTAAAAGTTTCAGGGAAACATCTTTATTAATAGGGCGTGTTGCATCCCATACTTCTCCGTTTACTTCGGCTGCCAGCACCTTGCGGGCCAGCCCTTCGCTGATTGACTTGGCGACATCGAGTGCGCTCACACCTTCCTGGTATTCGCGTACGGCGCCATCTGGTAAAGTAATATGTATCATAAACTAAAAAACGTCTTAACGGATGCAAAGGTACGATTTGCAGCGTTGATGAATAATTAAAAAGATATAAAAAAACCACCGGCACAACTGCCGGTGGTCGTATAAAAAATCCGGTCAGTTACTAAAACTTAGAGAACGTGCATGCATAGTGGAACGTATCGATTACGCCGGGCGACATCGTATAGTACATATCATAACGCAGGCCAAGTGTATTGTCCGTGAGCACAACGATATCTCCCAATACAGATTGTGTACCGAAGAAGTCCGTAGCATTGTATATGTAAAGGTTGTTGCCCCCGTTCACTACTTCCCATGTAAAAGGTACTTCAGAAGGGTCTGTGGAGGCACATTTGCTGCTGCCGCTGTTTACAGCACCGTCCAGGTTGGCTTTAAAAACGAGATAATCGTCTTTTTTGCAGGACGGCAGCAACGGAAGCACATCCTGGGTCGTATCATGGCCAGGTGTGAGATGATAGGTAACTTTCATAGAAGTCCTGTTCCAGTTACCGCTACGCAAAGTATCTTGCCTGGACGTAGGCTCATCTGCTTTTTTGCAGGAGAAAAAGGCTATTGCAATAAAAAAAAGCAGTAAATATTGTTTCATACTTGTTCCGTAATTAAGCACCTAAAACTAATGAATTAATCCATGTTTCAAAACACCGGTTAAATATTGGTCATTTTTTTCCTGCAAAAAAGCTGTCTTCCAGGCCTGTATTTACCTTATAGGAAAGATACGTGATCTGTATCCGCCCTTTTTTTACCCTTTTATGGTTTGCCTGCTGCACCATTTCAGTTTGTCCGGCACCTTCATCGTAATCCATCGTTACGCCTTTAGGCAGTTTATAATCATTCACATCCATAGACAGTATTACCTTGTCCGGCAAAGACATAGACAGGAAGCGGCCATATTCCAGGTCCATCTTCAGAGTTCCGTTTTCGCGCGTAGTTGTTTCGCTGCGCATGGCAAGCACACGGTTTTCATCTATCCAGAGCTTTGTAAGCACGATATCTGCCTCTTCATTACCAGGCACCACTTTTATTACCCGCACTTTTATACCAGCCACGGTATCATAACCGGCGTCGATAACTGTGGTTACCCCGGCAGGCATCATATTGTTCAGGCTCATATTTACCGTTTTTTTAGGCAGTATGGCAATGCCCCCGCTACGTTCCAGCTTTATTTTATCGGGATATTTGAAGTATAATTTCCCACTGAGCGGCGGCACACGCATAAAGGAAACATCGATTTTCATTTTTACATCTGCCACATAATCTTTTACGGTACTAACCTTGTCCCGGAGCTTGTAGAACAATTGATCGGCCGGCAAAGACTGCGATTTTGCAGGTAAAACGCACATCAGCAGGCAAACAAAAAGCAGGCAGCAGAAACGGATCATATATTTCACGAACGGATGTCTTTGCGGTTAAAAAAATAAATCGTGAGCCAGGTGAGTAATACCGTGTACATCACCAATACCAATGCAGACCGGCCGATAGCAGTATACGGAACCGGGTCGTCAAAAAAGCCTTTCCATGCGATCATGTGTGTGGTAAGCAGGTAGGGCTTGAACAGGTCAAATACAGGTATGCCAAGATTTGTGATAATGGTAAAAACTATAATAATGCCCATTGTACTGATAATGGGGCCAATAGAATTTTCTGCAAAAACAGAAAGCAGCAATGCCAGTGAAGCTACTGCCGTCATGGCCAGTGCCGCAAAGCCAAATGCAGCCATATAACGCCACAATATATCGTTCCGCAACAGCAGTATAAAAGACTCGCTTTTGAGGTGTATAAGATCTCCGGTGCCAAATAACAGTACAGAAACGAGCAACGCTGCAATTGCCAGCCATAAGAGCAGCAACCAGCTGTATATCATGCTTGCCAGGAATTTTGCGAGTATCAGTTTTGCACGGGAAATGGGCCTTGTAAGCAGCAATCGTAGTGTACCCAGGCTTGCTTCACCCGCCACCATATCACCTGCGACCAGTGCTACCAGCAGCGGTATATGTATCAGCAACGTCTGCAGTATGATGAGTGTAATAAGATAACCGTTAAGGATGTTTCCCTGCAGGGTAAACTGCTCACTTACACCCTGCAAAGCAAAATTCACAAAGCTCCTCCCGTCTGCCAGCAACGCCATCTGTATTACCGCAGATATTGCAGTGATAATGCCGAAGCTGATGTAGGTGCGCGGCCGTTTGAAAATCTTATATAGCTCAAAGCGTAGTATCCGGATCATTGTGTAAGTGATAAAAAGTATGCTTCAAGTGAATGGCGGGCACGTATCTCTGTTATCAGTGCCCCCTGCCCTGCCAGCCATATATTGAGCTGAGGCATCTGGCCTGGATGCATTTTAAATGTAAGCAATCCCGGCTCCGTTTTTTCTACATATGCTTTCCATTGCGACTGCAGCAATGCCTGCAGCACCTGGTCATTTTGCTGCCAGTGGATTTCCATCAATGTTCCGGCGGGGTCTAATAACTCCTTTACACTCCCTTCCACCATTTTTCTGCCCTTGTGTATGATGAGCATCCGGTTGGCTACCTGTTCTATTTCGTACAGGAGATGTGAAGATATAAGAATGGTCTTACCGTGGTCCCGGCTGAGGCGTTGGATCAATACCCTCATTTCTGCTATGCCCTGCGGGTCCAGGCCATTTGTCGGCTCGTCCAGTATCAGCAGGTCCGGGTCGTGCACCAGTGCTATAGCTATGCCCAGCCGCTGCTTCATACCCTGTGAATAGGCTTTCACCTTATCTTTTTCACGGCCGCGAAGCCCCGTTAGCTCCAGCACATCATACAGGCGTTTATCCGGAATGCCCGGCCTGCTAAGGGTTGCAAACATGCGCAGGTTATCCCAGCCGGAGAGATATCCGTACATATCAGGCTGTTCAATGATGGCACCGATGTGGTTCATCAGGTGCCGCTTTGTGCCCGCAAGTACTTCTCCGTTTATCATCACTTTACCGGCATCCGGTTTTACCAGGCCCAGCAACATACGCATGGTGGTGCTTTTACCGGCACCGTTCTCTCCCAGAAAACCATACACATCTCCGGGCTGTATGGAAAAGCTGAGGTCTTCCACTGCCGTAAAATTTCCGAAACGCTTTACCAGCCCGTTAGTTTCTATGACAGGTGTCAAAGTATGAAATTTATACCTGCAAAATAACACAGAAGGAAGTGATAAGTTTAAAAGATTTCGTTTTGTACACAGACTTAAAAAACTATTTTAGCAGTTCACTGCAATCCTTTAACATATATAGCTTTCGTAGTTAAACTGGCGTTAAACTATATATGTTATGAACGGTAGCACTGTTGCCGGCAGTTAACTTTGTTCCGAATGAAAAAAGTCTTCCCTGTAATTGTTTTACTGATCACCCTTTCTGTACTGGGCATCATGTTTATCCAGATGCAATGGATACGCAATGCCATTATTGTAAAAAAGGATCAATATATACGAGATGTAAATAATACGCTGGCCGGCGTGCAGCAGGATACATACCATACATTCCTGGCCGGCCGTAATATTGATTACCCTATGACGGCCGACGACAGGCAGGCGATGCTCGAACACTTCTATACATCACAAGGCATATCTGTAGAAGAAATGGCCAGTTATATTGATAAGGAATTAAAAACAAACAATATCAAACAGCCTTTTGAATTCTGCATCACTAACTTCTTCAACATACCCGTGATCGCTTCTCCGGGTTTTAAAAATGATTATGCCCGGGCATCTAATTTCATAGTGCTTACGCCGCCAAATTCCATGCTGAAAGAAACTTTGTATCTGCAGCTGAAAGAGCCGGAGAATTACATTATCAGCAAAATGGGCTGGATGATCGTGGCTTCCATACTATTTACGTGTATCATCATTTCTGCTTTTGCGCTTACCATACGCACGATGTTCAACCAGAAAAAGCTTTCGGAGATCAAATCTGATTTTATCAACAACATGACGCATGAGTTTAAAACACCGCTGGCCACTATTTCGCTGGCAGCAGATGCGCTGAACAATAATAAAGTGATTCACGATGAAGATAAGATCCGGTACTACAGCGGCATCATCAAAGCAGAAAACAAACGTATGAATAAGCAGGTGGAAAAAATCCTGCAGGCTGCGCGGATAGAGCAGCAGGACATTAAACTGAACCTTGTAGAGATCGATACGCATGAAGTGATCCGGAAAGTGGCCGATAACTTTGCCCTTCAGATACAGGAAAGCCACGGTACGCTGAACCTGGACCTGCACGCGTCCAAATACAGGATACAGGCAGACGAAGTACATTTCTCGAACATCATCTTTAACCTGCTGGATAATGCTATTAAGTATGCCAGGGAGAATCCCAGGATTGAGGTGGAAACACTGACTGCCAATAACATGCTGGCCATTAAAATAAAAGACAATGGCATAGGTATGAGCAAAGAAACCCAGTCGCGGATATTTGAGAAATTCTACCGTGCACATACCGGCAACCTGCACAATGTAAAAGGCTTCGGACTGGGGCTGAGTTATGTAAAAGCCATGGTGGAAGCACAGGGCGGGCGCATTAAAGTAGAAAGTGTGCAGGGCAAAGGAAGTACATTTACGATCACGTTACCGGTAAGCTGATACATTCATTTCCGGATATAGAATGTTATATGATCTTTACTTCAGCATAAAAGAGCGGGCAGAGTTATCTGCCCGCTCTTTTTAGTAACATTCGTCTATTATTTGCTTTTCATCATTACCAACCGCTTCTTACATCTCACGTTTCACCATTCACTATTGCCCATGCGTCACCCTTCATTTACAAAGCCACACAAAGGCTTTTAATTACAGCGCCGAGACGTATAGCATCATAGATGCGGGGCTCAGAAGCACCATGCTGTTTCACAGAAGCTTCATGCGAGGTAACGCAACGCTGGCAGCCGTTCACAGCAGATACAACCAGGCTCATCAGCTCAAAAAACTCTTTGCCCAGCACCGGGTTCATCATTACACTCATGCGCAGACCGGCCGGCTGGTTATTATAATATTCCGCACCTTCCATATAATGACGGAAGCGGTAGAAAATGTTATTGGTATTCATTACTGCGGTGCAGGCGTGCGTTTCTGCTATTTCCGCATCAGTAGCACCTTCTTTACGTGCCAGGCCGTCAAACGCAGCAATCAGCACGGTATGTTTTTCATTAATGGCTATAGAAAGTGCCAGCAGCGCTGTTTCCTTACGGTTCATATTACTGCTGCCCAGCGTAGCAGATACATTCAGCTTCAGGTCTTTTATAAAACGGCTGTCGGTAGCAGCCAGTGCCTGCAATGAAGGACTGGTAAATGCCGCATCGATGCCCAGGTCGGTAAAAAGATTCTGTACCGTTTCGTTAGATATGCTCATGTAATTTATATTTTGATTTTGTAAGCTCATAAAAAAGCACCTGCAGTTTTTATATGCATACAGGTGCTTTAAAATGGGAAAAATATGAGATTAAGCTTCCTGTGCAGCAAGCTGGCTGGTCAGGGTTTCTTCACCTTTGCTCCAGTTGCAGGGACACAGTTCGTCTGTTTGCAGCGCATCCAGTACACGCAGCACTTCGCCCACATTGCGGCCCACGCTCAGGTCATTAACGTTTACCCAACGAACAATGCCTTCCGGATCGATGATGAAAGTAGCGCGGTAGGCGATCTTTTCATTTTCTTCGAGGATACCGAGATCTTCAGCCAGGCTTTTTGATGTATCGGCAATCATCGGGAAACGCAGGTCGCGCAGATCATTGTGGTCTTTACGCCATGCAAGGTGCACAAACTCACTGTCGGTAGAAGCACCCAGCAGCACGGTGTCGCGGTCTGTAAAGTTGGAGTAGTTCTTGTTGAATTCAGCGATTTCTGTAGGGCATACGAACGTAAAGTCCTTCGGCCACCAGAACATCACTGCCCACTGTCCTTTGATGTCTTCATTGCCTATCATCCGGAACTCTTTTCCTTTTTCCAGGGATACTACGGCTTTCTTGTTAAATTCAGGGAACTTGCTTCCTACTGTTACTTGTTTGCTCATAATTGATAACTGATTGTTTGTTTTTGATTTTGACAGGGCAAAGGTCGGGCTTAAAGTCAAGATCAGCAATGAGCACCCTCACAATTTTGCTTATAAAAAAATAAGCGTTTTCAATCCCCAAAAAAGAGACATATATAATTTTCCTAACAAAAAATGTGCATGGGAATAAAAAAGAAAAGCTGCCCGGAGGCAGCTTTATATTTAATTCATTGAAATATCCGGCAGAGAAGCAGGTACCTGCTGGTGATATAGCAGCAAATGGCATTGTATATCTGCAAAAAGCGAGAAGGAAGGGAAATCGGCAATAAGACCCATCGCTTCCATTTCGTCTTCAGCATTAATGATACACCACACAAAATTTCTGTTGGCGGCAATGCTGTAGGAAATCATGCGCCCATCTGCAAACAACTCTTCTACATGTTTATTGTTTTCTTCAACAATCTCCTTGGTTACGATTGCATTTTCAGATAAAGAAAGCTGGAAAAAATAACTCGCCATGTTCACTTTGTTTTACTGATTCTCACCTTATCGTATCAACGTGACGTTGCCCACCTTATTAAGCCTCAGGCCGCTTACACAGAAACCATCCACTTCCCACACATATACGCCAAACGGAGCCGGGTCGCCATTGATCTTTCCATCCCATTCCTTGGTAGGGTCTGTAGTAGAGAACACTTCTTTACCCCAGCGGTCAAATATCCTGAAGTAGTTAAGTTTTACGATCTGCTTGTTCAGCAGGCCAAAACGGTTGGCACCACCAGACTTGCTTTCGGGTATGAACGCATTAGGCAGTGTCAGTTCTGTACATGCAGTATGTATCACCACCGTGTCTATGTCTTTACAGCCCAGGTTATCGTTCAGTTCTGTTACTTCCAGGTAATAAGTAACGTCATAAGCCGGTGTAGCTGTAGGATTCGTAATAGTAGTATTGTTAAGGAAGATAGAAGGCGTCCAGTTGTAAACATAATGGCCATTGGTACTGGTGAGCGGGCCGCCAAGCAATGTGGTGGCGCCATCTGCCAGTGTACGGTCAGAGCCGGCATCTGCTTTTACTTTGCTTACGCTTACATGAATAGGCGTATCTACGATACAACCGTCAGGATAGGTAAGTGTGATATAATAAGGAAGCGTATACTCCGGCCATACTTTTACTTTCATACCCACAGTATCGCTGATATTGTAGTATGGGCGCCATACATAGCTGATAGCACGGCCCGACTGGATGAACAGGCTGATAGTATCGCCCTGGCACAGAACCGTATCATTGCTGATATTGATCTTGGGGATCGCTTCTACATATATCTGTTTGCAATCTACCTGCATGGTAGGCTTACCTTCATCTACTGCCAGGTATACATTGTAAATGCCCGGTGTATTGTAGGTATAAACAGGAGGGGTAGAGCTGTCTGAAGATGCAATGCTGGAATTGGTGCACTGTGCAAATACGATGCTGGAAAGCGAATTATCTCCATTTACAGCAAAGGCATACAGGTTATCCTTATCACGCAGCATACCAGACAAGCCGGACGGGCTGGAGAATACACCGGATCCTGTACCCAGCAATACTGCAGAATAAGTGCCTGCCAGGCTCGGTATCGTTACTTTAGTGATTTCATTGCTCAGCCGGTCTGTAACAAATGCATAGTAGTTACCGCAATCTTTAATAATAGTAACAGCGCTCGGATCAAAAAACTCACCGTTTATGTTACCCAGGTTTATACCGGCAGGGGTGTTAGACAGTGTATTACCAAAAGTGATGCGGGACATTGTATTGTCACCTTCATTCACCACCAGGAAATACCAGTCGCCTGCGTCCTGCACAGCAGCAATGTCATTCGGGGAGCTCAGTCCACCAACATTGCCATATGAAGTTACAATAGGCGTCAGTGACGGGTTGTTACCGAAGTTAAAACGTACAAGATCATTTTTGGACTTATCTACCGTAAAGCCATACCAGTTAAAGCCATCAAAACCAACGAACATACCTTTTGGCTGTTCGAGCAGGGAATTGGGATTACCGAAATTTACACTGTTCGGAGTATTGGTAAGCGAAGTACGGAAGTCAAAACGGGCGAAAGAAGCATCTGCGGTTGTAGTACCACCTACAGCAAAAAGGTGCCATTCGCCTATTGCATCTTTTACCAGGGAAAGGGAAGATGTGGCCGTTGGCAGCGTATTGTTCAGGTTACCGAGACTGGTTACCGTTGGCACATTGGCCATACTGGCACCAAAATCAAGGCGCAGCAGTTCGTTTGAAGTTGCATTGGCCACAAAACCGTAGTAGTTGCCATTGTCTTTGGCAATTTCAATGGCGCCGTCTACCCCGTTGAAGCTGAAGCCGCTACCTATATTGGTAAGTACCGGCGCATTCTGCAGGTAACCGGAGCAGAAGCCCCAGTAATAAGTAGACGCTGAAGATACATTACCGGTAAGGTGTACAGGCTGCCTTACGCAGACAGTGTCGGGAGCGCTAAACAGGCTTTGGGCCTTCAGGATGTTCAGTTGTGACACTATCAGGAGTGCTACAAAGAGTAGGCATTTTCTCATAATACTGAAAAGAGTTTCACTTTCTAATGGGCTAATATAACAATTAGGCTAAAACTTTTATAGCATTGGACTATTTTTATTTTCTTTAAGCGCAAATTCCAGCTATGTTCCACACCACCCGCCTTACTCATTTTTTCAGGAGAACGGCGCTCATCATCGGGGCCACGGGCATCACTTCTGCCGCTATTGCCAAAGAAGGTATGTGGCTGCCCCCCACCGTAAAAAACCGCGAAGCCGACATGAAGGCCATGGGCCTGCAGATACCGGTAGACAAACTGTATAATGATAACGGCACCGGCTTTAATAATGCCATTGTGCTCTTTGGCAAGGGCTGCACCGGCGAGGTCGTTTCTTCCAGAGGACTGCTGCTTACCAACCACCATTGCGGCTACGGTTCCGTACAGGGCCTCAGCGGGCCCGGCAAAGATTATTTTGCCAACGGCTTCTGGTCTATGAACAATGGCGAGGAGCTACCCTGCCCCGGCCTCACCGTCACGTTTATCCGCAAAATGGAAAATGTGACCGATAATATCCTCAGCGACATTTCCGATACTATGCCATCGCCCCTGCGCGACAGCATGATCGCCCGCCGTATCCGCAACCTGGAGAAAGGATACCAGTTTACCACTCACCTCGATGCTACCATAAAACCATATTATAATGGTAACCAATACTGGGTGATCGTCAGCGAAACCTATCGCGATATCCGGCTTGTGGGCTTCCCGCCAAACGGCATCGGCGTCTTCGGAGGCGACTACGACAACTGGATGTGGCCGCGCCATAACGGCGACTTCTCGGTGTTCCGCATTTATGCCGGTAAAGACAACAAACCTGCCGACTACGATAAGAGCAACAAGCCTTACGAGACCAAAAACTTTTTTACCATCAATGCCAAAGGCTACAAAGAAGGTGATTTTACCATGGTATACGGGTTTCCCGGCGCCACACAGGAGTATATTTCCTCTTACCAGCTGAACCAGGTATATAAGATCACAGACCCCATACGCATAGAAGCCCGCACCAAAAAGCTGGAAATATGGGATAAAAATATGGAGCGCGACCGCAGCATCTTCCTGAAATACACCTCCAAGAAAGCAGGCATAGCCAATGGCTGGAAAAAATGGCAGGGCGAAGTGCGCGGACTGGGCATTAATAATGTACCGGCCAAAAAGCAGGACTATGAACAAAACTTCCAGCAATGGACTACCACCGATACCACCGCTCCTTATGCCGACAACCTGCTGGCTCAGATTGAAGCCACCACCCACGCAGCCGATGAAGTGCTGAAAGGTAATGAATACAGTATGGAAGCCGTACTCGGCACAGAGATCATCAGCCAGGGAATGGCATTGCAACAAATGCTGTCTGCGCTGCGTAACGGGCATACTGCCGCCAATGACCCGCAAGGATTCGAAAAAATGACACAGGCCTGGGCCGGTTTCTACAAGAACTATGATGCCGCCACCGACAAACAGGTTTTTGAAGCGCTGATACCTTTATACTTTAAAGAAGCGCCTGCATTTGTGCCGCAGTATTACAAAAACGCCCTCAGCCAGCACGGCGGCGATTTTAATAAATGGGCAGACGATGTATATAATCTCTCCCTGGCTGCCTCGCAGGATAAGATGACGCAGTTTGCACAGACCGCTACCATTGCAGATACCAATACTATACTGAAAGACCCCGCCTACCTGCTGTACAAAAACATCATTGCGCTGCGGGCCGAAAAAATAACACCTGGCCTCAATAGCTACAATACACGTATGCAGATGCTCAACCGCCTGTATATGAAAAGCCAGATGCTGAAGGATGGCGACCGCAAAGCGTTCTACCCCGATGCCAACCTGACGCTGCGCCTTACGTACGGCACCGTACAAGGCATAGACCCCGACGGGCCTGCGCCATACAGCTACCAAACCAACATTGAGGAAATACTCACCAAAGAAAACCCCGACATTGAAGAATACTGCGTACCTGCCAAACTGAAAGAACTGCACGACAAGAAAGATTACGGTCGCTGGGGTGTGAATGGTACCGTACCTGTAGCCTTTACTGCCAGCAACCATACTTCGGGCGGCAACTCGGGCAGCCCGGTGCTGAATGCCAAAGGCGAACTGATAGGTACCAACTTCGATCGTATATGGGAAGGCACCATGAGTGATTTGTATTTTGATCCGAACCTGTGCCGCAATATTTCTGTAGACGTCCGCTACACCTTATTTATCATAGAAAAATTCGGCGGTGCCGGCTGGCTGCTGAAGGAGATGCAGTTTGCGAAGTAGAAGTGGGATTTGAGATATGAGATACCGGATACTGGATACTGGATAGATTTAAGATTTAAAAACAATACTGGTCCATGCATTTTGCACGGACCTTTTTTTATTAACAATATCTATCGCAATCATAATATTTTCTCCTTTTACATTTGGCTACCATTTCTGCCATGTGATGAAATACACCAAAGCCATATCCGTCATCCTTACCACCCTCTATTCGCTTATCATAATACTGTTTCTGCTGGACGAGCTATCCGGCTTCGACATAAAAAATCAATTGCTTAAATCGGCAGTATACATTGGTCTTCCTTTCTATTCCGCCGGCATGTTTATCTATAGCCTGGTTAGCTATCGTGCAGCAAAACGGAAAATTGCGGGCATATTAATCCCCGTCATCATCATCGCGTTGGTTATTGTAGCTGGCCCATTCAGGGTATTACAAGCCGCTGCTGCATGGCATACACAGGAAATACTTTATGAGCACGGACATTTCAGCTTTATGCGCATAGAAACCCAGATGCGCGACATGGGAGCGCATGGCTATAAAACAAGAACCGTAAAAGTCTGCTATCTCACCCCGTTATTTATGATCACCTCAGATGTACCGGAAAATATAGACCCGCATCTTGAATGGATCAAGGTAGACAAAGAGGTAAATGAAATGGAGCTGAAATAATACATTTCATTGATCCATGCGTTCCGCACAGCCGGTATAAAATCATGTGCTTATTTTTTAATCTGACACACTTTATTGAACAGACTCTCACGCAGCCGGTATAAAATCATTTTAAAATGCCGGTGAGTCATTTTTCAACGTTATAAAACCATTTTAAACCATTGAAAAAGCATTTTAAACCGTTGTAAAACCATTTTAAAGCATTGTAAAACCATTCTGAACCATTGAAAAACCATTTTACGGCGTTGTAAAACCGTTTTACAACGTTTTAAAATCATTCTGCGGCGCTTTAAAATCACTTTTCACCTCAGAAAATTCATCTTTTATACCGCTGCCGGCATCTTTTGCCCAACCACTCTTCCCTGCAAAATGATTGGCAAACACTTGCTGATAACGGAAAATCCTTGTACAATACAAGCGATTTCACCATTTATTACAACAGGAAATTTGCTATACTTGCAGTATGAGAATGACAGATATGCGCGAACACAATGTACATGAAGGCAGAAATGTAAAACGCATCCGCGAGATACTGGGTATAAAGCAGGATGCACTGGCCATAGACCTCGGCATTACGCAGCAGGCCATATCGCTGCTGGAGCAGAAGGAAACGATTGATGCGCCGGTACTGGAGAAGATTGCCAAATCGTTGAGGGTAACAGTGGAAGCGATACGCAATTATGATGAAGCAGCAACATTCAGCGTCGTCTTAAACTCTGTTACCAACAATGACAGTTCATACGGTTCTGTATTCAACTATCAGCCTTCTTTCAATCCGATGGATAAGATTATAGAGTTGTATAAAGAAAAAGAAGCAATGTACGAGCGTATGCTGCAGGAAAAAGAGCAGATGATTAAAGAACTAAAAGAGCTGATAAAAAAGTAAACTTATAACATGAGGACGACAGATATGCGCGAACAAAACGTACACGAAGGCAGAAATGTAAAACGCATCCGCGAGATACTGGGCATAAAGCAGGATGCACTGGCCATAGACCTGGGCATTACGCAGCAGGCCATATCGCTGCTGGAGCAGAAAGAAACGATTGATGCGCCGGTGCTGGAGAAGATCGCGAAATCGCTCAGAGTAAGCGTGGAAGCCATCAGAACATACAATGATGCCGCCACGATCAGTATCGTCGCAAATACATTTCAGGATTTTCATGATAATGCACACGCCTCTGCGATGGATTATCAATGCAGCTTCAACCCTCTTGATAAAGTCATAGAGCTATACAAAGAAAAAGAAGCGATGTACGAACGAATGCTCCAGGAAAAGGAAGCGATGATTGTGCGGCTGGAAGCTTTGCTGAAAGGAAAGTAAACCCAATTGTTTAAAAATGACACGAATAATCTTCCTGTTTATCGGGCTTATTGCTTTTGAATCCTGTGACCCAGGTTATGCTGTTTTTTTAATCAACAGATCTAATACCAGCAAAACAATCAAGGTCATCAATGTGAGCAAATTTGACATGCCTTATCAAAATTCAATAGAGACTGCTGACGTATCTGACAGTAATTTTTCTTCAGAAAAAGTAAGAAAAGATACCATTCCCATCCTTGCAAAAGATACAAGTATGCAAAAAGGATCGTACACATTTCAGCTTGAAAAAGGTAAAAGAGCTCTTTTTCAGACAGGAATGGGCTGGCCAAGTCCCAAACAAAAACTTATTGTAGATAACAAGGATACTATTCCTTTTAGCAGGAAAGATAAAAGAGTAAAACTGAAAAAAGGCTACATGCATTATACCATGAAGATAACCCTTGATCAATAGCATAAGTTCTATGCACTGCAGAAATAATAAAAACATCAGATGAAAGCAGGCAATGAAATAATCACCTTTCTGTCGCAGTACGATGAGCAGGTCTGCAGCAATGCATTACAGCTGCGTGAAGTGCTCCTGGCCAATCTCCCGGGCATTACAGAACAAGTAGATCTTCCTGCAAAAATGATCGGTTATTGCTACGGGCAAAAATACTCCGAGCTTATATGCGTTATCATTCCTTCAAAAAAAGGGATTAAGCTGGGTTTTAATCGCGGAACCGGATTGCCCGATCCTGAAAAAATGCTTGAAGGAACCGGGAAAATATCACGTTATGTACAGATTAAAACCCCGGAACAGATAAACGCTCCTGCACTGAAACAGTTGCTGGCGGCAGCATTGGCCGCATATAGGGAGAAGCATAGCTTGTAGTTTTTATATAACTACTCCACTGTTGGTGTTTTTCACCAATAGCTTTCTATTAAAATACTCTTGTAAATGCCCCACTGCAATTGCAACCAATATATAAAGGAACAGCTGAAACGCCTACCTAATTATACATAGTATGGGTAATAGAATAAGTTTTATGGAAGCCTGTGAGCCTAAGCATTTAAAAGATCTGATGTTTGAAAACTATGCAGACTTCCGGCAATGGTTCACAGATGAGCATAAAAATTCGATGAAAGAATTTAATCAGCCACTTGCAGACGAACGCCTGATTTCCTTCCTGAAAACGACAGATGATCTGGAGGCGTGTTTCAATGATCTTGATAAAAATCTGATTGATGAATTAACTTCGGTTTTCATCGGAATATATTGGGACTGGTCGGGTAATCATACATTGGATTTAATCGGCCCGTTGATTAATAAATGGCGCTATAGTGAAAGTACAAAACTCGTTATCCATACAGGCAACGCTGAATTTATCAAGCTGTGGAGTTTCCTCATAAATGGCAGATCGCTGAAAGATAATGAAGCCTTTGACAGCTATACAAACAATTACTATATCGGGTTCCTCACGCGCGATGAATGCTTTCGGCTCCAAAAATTCATCCAGCAATACCTGGCAACAATGGAATCAATAAAAGAGCTGGAAAATACTGAAGGGCTTAAATATGTGCTACAGGCTATAAAAAAGTTGGGCGACAACAGTTATGAATTAATAACGGGGGTTGAGTTGGAGTAGGCACTTTTTACTGTATACAAGTTAGTCGGACAAAATCAGTCATAATATAGCGTGTAATCTTCTTCGTAGCCACTCTGTCATATCGTCTACAGGAACCGGACATTCAGGGAAAAACCTATCCATCCCTGGGTATGTGGCCCCAGGTAGGCATCGCAGGTAACATTCACAGCTTTTGTAAATCCGTAACGCATAAAAACGCGGTAGAGGTCGTCATCCAATGTGGGATCGCGGTATCCGTCAGCTGCTCTAAGCTTTACACCACCGCCGGCAGAAAAGCTGTAATAAGGTATTGTTCTTTTATTATCCTCTCCCGATGTACTTCCGATTTCAAGATTTAAAAACGGCGTTCCGTACGCTTTTACTTTATTATCGGGCTGCCGGTCAAAAGTAAAAAGTGAGTTGTCAGATACTCTTAAAAAAATATCTCCACTTTTTGAATGGTCGATAATACATCTCAGACCGAGTTCTATTGACGGGCAAAAAACTCCGCGCATCAGCGACACGCCCACACACTCGTCAAAATTCACTACTTTCCCGAAACCACTTCTGTCGTTTGCATCCCGCCGTGTACTTACAATAGCGGTCTTACGATCAGATCCGGCATCATAGCTTGCATAAAGAGAATGGTACCAGGCATCCTGGTTTCGCCACCTGCTTCTGTACTCCTTTACTACAGAGTCGATAAATAAATCCGCCTGCTGCCATGTCCCTTCAGTATACATTTCCTGCATTTCCTTCAGATCCTTTACCAGCAGGGTATATTGCACCTGCGCTTTCTGCATCACTCCGTCAGCGTCTTTGTACACCGCAAAATTCTTCAGAATGCTGACAGTATCCATACCGATCTTCAGCGGGGCATCATTCCCTCCGGAAAATATCCGCAGGCCGGCGTTTTCCGTATTTGACCTCAACCGTGCGGTAACAGGTTCATTTTTTATCGGCAAGTGTACTTCCAGCGTCTTACTGCCAGAACCTGCAACAGCGGTATCATATTTCTTCGCCACAGCAGCTGCACTGCGTATCACGGCATCCATCGCCCCGGAATCTCTCCAGTCACTCAGACGGCGAAACTCAACTAAGAGATAATTTTCATGTGGCAGCGCAATTGTAAAACGGTAATTAATGTCTTCCTCCGGCAGCCGGAAAAGCTTCGCTGCAACTTCATCGTCCGGGTTAAGCGGTGTAAATGCCTTATTTTTTTGCGCAAAAACTATTGCCGGCAACAATGTAAGTACCAGCAGGGGTTTGAAAATCTTCTTCATACAATTTTATTTGTTGGGTTTAAATGTTTGTATCAGCCCTGTGACTGCCAGTGGCGTATTGTTGTTTATACTGCCCGGCTTATTGATAGTAAGTATCGGCGCACCGGGAATGCGGGCTTGTTCACGTTTTGCAAGATCCCGGTCTTCATTGTTTATATCCATCAGATGAACGGTGACCTCCCGCTGTACTGAAATATTTGTTCCGCTTTGTACCGCATATGATGTTCCGGTCGCATTATCAGCCGGTGATTCATCTGATCTTTTATCCGGTATCTGTATGGGCGTTACAGGGGCTGGCGTTTTTTTATCTGCCTGTATGGTTTTTATAACATAAGACGTATGTGTTCCCTGCGATGTCACAGGTTGCAATGTCTGTGAAGTCGCCCGGGCAACCGTTTTCCATACGGTATCTTTTTTTACAATCACTACGCCTGTAGTTCTGTTATCTGCTGCCGGGTGGTAGAAGAATATCAGCCAGGTGACTGCCATACCTGCAAGGCACGCCGCCAAGTGCGTAGCCCATATATTTATACCGGCCGGCTTCTTTTTCTCTGGCGTCTGCATACGCTCCCGGATACAGTTCCAGGTTTCTGCAGTATCAAAATCATTCATCAGATCTTTTACTGGCGCATTACTGATTTTATCTCTCAGTTCTTTATCAAAATCCGGTGTCATATATCTGATTTATTTAGTTGGCATATTTTTTTCTGCAGCAACTGCCTTGCTTTAAACAGCTGCGATTTCGAGGTGTTTTCTGTTATATCCAGCAGCAAGGCAATTTCTTTATGTGTCATCTCTTCAAAAACATACAGATTGAATACAGCCCGGTAACCATCCGGCAACTGATGCACCAGCTGCATGATCTCCTTTGCGCTGAGTATATCTATGGCAGATACCGCATCCTGCATTCCTTCATGTATATCATTCAGTTCGGCAAACACTTTCTTATTCTTCCGCAGCCGCATCAGGCACTGATTGATCATTACCCTCTTCATCCATGCCTGCAGACTTCCGGGGCCCTGCCAGGTAAAGCTGTTTATACTTCTGTAGCAACTGCAAAAGCCATCCATCAGCGCTTCCTTTGCGTCATGCTGATTACTGATGTACCGGAGGCACAATATCATCATTTGTTCTACGTACCGCTCATACAGCAACTTCTGGGCAAAAGCATTACCATCTCTGCATCCGGCTGCGAGAGAGACTTCTTCGTTATTATATAGTTTATCAGCGCTCAAAAAAATGCCTGGGTAGTTTGCAAGATAGAGGATTAAAGTGTTTCCATTCGTTGTTGTAACCTATTATCACCATCCAGTTTCAAACCTCTGATACTTCTAAAATGCAGTACGTTTTCAAAAGGTTGCCTGCTACAGAAAATATTTTAAAAAAAGAAAAGGCGCCGTTATCCGGCGCCTCTCTGTTTATTAATACCTGTTATTATTTCAAAGTCTCATCCAGCCATTTGAAAAACTCATGCTGCCATACAAGGCCGTTGTGTGCATGCAGCACCCAGTGGTTTTCGTTGGGCAGGTACAGCAACTTGCTCTTAATGCCTTTGAGCTGCGCTGCCTGGAACGCTTCCAATCCCTGCTCTATCGGCACACGGAAATCGATACCGCCCTGCACGATCATAATCGGTGTATTCCATTTATCAACATAGTTGCTTGGGTTGAATTTCTCATAGCTTTTCGGTGCAGAACCATCCCAATAAGCACCGCCGATATCCCAGTTGGCAAACCACAGTTCTTCTGTGGTACCATACCAGCTCTTCAAATCAAAAAGGCCATCATGCGCAATGAAGGTTTTAAACCTGTTGTTGTGTATACCCGCAAGCATGTATACACTGTAGCCGCCGTAGCTGGCACCTACGCAACCCAACCTGTTCTTATCTACATAATCTTCTTTTGCTACATCGTCAATGGCTGCAAGGTAGTCATCCATCGGCTGGCCACCCCAGTCTTTACTGATCTCCTCATTCCATTTTACACCCCAACCCGGCATACCGTGGCGGTTTGGCGCCACTACTATGTAACCTTGCGCTGCCATCAGCTGGAAGTTCCAGCGTACGCTGTAGAACTGTGTGAGCGCAGACTGCGGACCGCCCTGGCAATACAGCAGTGTAGGATATTTCTTTGCAGGGTCAAAATCCGGCGGATATACTACCCAAACGCCCATCTGGCGGCCATCGGTAGTTTTTACCATGCGGAGTTTTGTATCGCTGGGTTTTACGCTTTTGTAGGTTTCATCATTTTCATGTGTAATGGCGTGCATATTGCCATCCACAGGATTTACAGCGTACAGTTCTGTCGCATGATTCATATCGCAACGGGTTACGATAAGCTCTTTTCCTGCCTGCCCTACAATACCATTAATGTCAAACTTTCCGTTGGTAACCTGTGTTACAGCAGGCATCATACGTACAGCAAGATTTGCAGGTACGTTTACTTCAAACAACTGTTCTGTACCTTTTACAGGTGCATTGATATAAATTTTGCTGCTGTTGTTATCCCAGGCAAAACCACCTGCCGCTGCATCCCATCCTGCAGTAAGGTTCATCTTCATATTGATGCCGCCACGGGGCGTAACGTCCATTACATACACGTCATTCTTATCACTTTCATAACCATCGTGCGCCATGCTGGTCCAGGCAATGCGTTTACCATCCGGGCTGAAGGAGGGGTTTGTATCATAACCCATCATGTTGGCAGTCCAGTTAACAGTTTCTGCAGTAGCTATTTCATAATAATACAGGTCTGTATTGGTGCTGGTTGCATATTCTTTACCGGCTTTTTTCTTGCACACATATACCAGTCCTTTACTGTCGGGGCGCCAGACAAAGTCTTCTGTTCCTCCAAATGGCTTCTGCGGACAATCATACGGCTCACTATTCATCAGATCTTTTGCTTCAGCGCCATTCTTTACGGCTGCAAGAAAAATATGTGAAAATTTACCGTCTTCCCAGGTATCCCAGTGGCGATAGTTGAGATCTGTATAAACCTGCGCCGTTGTTTTCGTGAGGTCCGGGTAAAGGTCTGTGCCTTTTACCGGCTTCACGAGCACTTCTTTCGAAAATGCAACATACCGGCCATCGGGAGATACACGCACATTGTCGGCATCCTGCAGGCCGTCAAATACAGCTTTCCAGCTCTTGCCATGATCGGAGCTGCGGTAGAGCGTTTTTTCATCTGTTGCATACCAGGCATCTGCATCGCGCTGAATGATACTTTTACCTTCCGGCGCCGTCCATTCCTTGGTTGTACCTTTTTCAAGATTTATGGTATAATGCTTTGATGTGGTCTTTTCAGTCGCTATGTCTGTCTGGCGGGCAGTATAATACACTTTGCCGCCGTCTGCAGAAATACCGTCTGCGCCAACACGCTTGAGACTCCAGAGCAATTCCGGTGTCATACGGTCCTGGGCCATGCTTTGCAGCGTGCCCAGCAGAAATAAAGGAATAAAGATCTTCTTCATATGGTCAACAGTAATTGTTTTAAGGTTTTTTATTTCGTTGTTGCATTAGCTCTGCTTTTTAACCCTCCCGGAGCCGCTGCTTTCTTCTGCTCATCAAAATCTACAATATTTTCCCACCCGGCTTTAAGCAGCACGCTGTTTGTATATGGTATTACTATTTCAGGTTGTTTCTTGCCAAACAGGTCACCGGTATTCCAGGTACCATCATGATTTTTATCCACGATCACACGGAACGTATAAGTAGATGGCTGTAAAAATTTCAGGCGTACCATTGTGTCTGCAACCGGTTTCTGGTAAATAGTGTCCTTATCGTTCGTTACCTGCAGTACATAGTCCGGTCCGTAGTACTTAGCCGGCAAATGAATAGTAAGTTTTCCGTAATCCTCATCCCGTTTTGTATGGAAAGTATAACGTGATGGCAACGCATCTGCACCAGAGCTGTCTTTTGCAAATCCTTTTATCAGGCGCAATGTATAGACCATATCTTCTTTCCATGCTGCGGGCATTACCAGCATAGTGTTGGCTTTGCTGCCTGTATCTGAAGATATGGTCAGCGGTGCCTCTACAATAAGGCCGAAACTGTCATAGCTGAGGAATATTTTCTCTTTTAAAACAGATGCCGGTACGCGGTTAAATTTTACCGCAAGTGGTTTTGATATTTCAACAGTACGTTTCTTAACGTCAGATGTGTCTACTGCAGCTATATAAGAAAATCCTTCTTTGGTTTTTTCGGTCTTAGGTTTCTGAGCGCTTGCATCACCTCGGAATTTACCGGACGAGCCGTCTTTTCCAACAGTAGTATCTTTTCCTTCGGGGAAAAGCAGGAAATTAATATGTACCATACTATCCGGCACAGGATGTACAATACTATCCGTAAACCCTATCCAGTCGCCGGCTGCACCACCATCGTATATAAGGTTGTTATTTTTATCACGAAGCGCATATATTTTAAAATCTCTGTTGGGCAAACCATCAATGGCAAATGTGCCGTTCTGCGCTACTTTGGTTACATACAGTGGTTTGTGACGCACTATGGCGCTATCGCTTTCTTTTGCACTGTAAAGCACTATTGTTGCACTGGAATCCAGAAGTCCTGTTGTTGCATTGATTACTTTCCCTGCTATTTTTAATGAGTCGAAATACGCTCCTGTGCTGAAAATGTATGTATATGCTTTCATAGGATTACCCTCATGGAGATCTTTGATGGCATTGCCAAATGAGATCCGATAAGTGGTATTATCCTGCAGCAAAGTATCCGGAATGGTAACGGTAACTTTTTTATAAGCACTTGTTACAGTAGGCGCTATGGGCAGCAAAGGAGATATCTGTACCTGTGTAGCTGCGTCGCTTACCGTGATGTATTCGTCAAAACGCAGTTCCAGCTTACGGAAACGGTTATTGTAAAGCGAATCGGATGGGGTAGCAGACAACAGTTTGGGGGGGGTGATGTCCTTTTTTCCGCCCGACGGGGGAACAATGTTTGCACAGCCTGCGCAAAACGCTATAATGCATATAAAAATTAAAATACGGGCAGACAGTTCTCTCATTTGCGCCCAAAAATAAGATTTCTCCGGCAAGAGGCATGTAACCCTGTATATAATACTTGAAATCTAAGTAGGTTTGTAAAACAATACTCTGAAAATATTGTTACACAACCTGAAAAAACTTTTTTATGTTACTCAGCATTTTACTGATGTTTAAATTCTTCTTTTTTGCGCCGGCACCAAAAGCAGATGTGCCCAAAAGTATTTATGATTTCAAGGTAGAATCCTTGTCCGGCGGCACTATTGATCTTGCCCAATACAAGGGAAAGAAAATACTGATCGTAAATACGGCTTCTAAATGCGGCTATACACCTCAGTACAAGGATCTGGAAGCACTGTACGAAAAATATAAAGATAAGATGGTGATCATTGGCTTTCCTTCCAACAATTTCCTGTGGCAGGAACCAGGCAGCAATAAGGAAATATCTGAATTCTGCCAGAAAAACTACGGTGTTACCTTTCCGATGGCCGCTAAAATAGCTGTAAAGGGAAAAGACATGGCTCCTATTTACCAATGGCTTACCAGCAAAGAATATAATGGGTATAAAAACAGTTCTGTAAAGTGGAATTTCCAGAAATACCTGATCGATGAAAAAGGCAACCTGGTTGATGTTTTTGATCCCGGTACCAAGCCAATGGATGCAGCAGTGATTTCTGCCATAGAAAAATAGAAACGGTTATGTATAAAATAAGAACAGCGTGGAAATATCCACGCTGTTTTTTTTATTTTATCATCTTTCAGCTTTTACCAACGGCCACGGCCTCTGCCGTATCCGCCGCGATCACATCCCCTGTTATAGCCACGGCCATATCCACGATCGTAACCACGTCCGCATCCGCGATCATATCCACCACGGTAACGGGGGCCATTGTTATAATATCCGCCACCATAATATGCACCACCGTTATTATAATATCCGCCACCGTAACCGCCGCCATAATAACCACCATCGGCTACTACTACACGAGGGGCAGGTATTACTACCCGGGGAACAGGTATTATCACTCTCGGACGGGGAGCATATACTGCTCCACGGCCCCAGCCGCCACCGCCCCAACGGCCGCGTGCTTCAGATTTATTGGCAAAGCCTGCAAGAAGTGTCATTGTCAGAAGAACTAATGCGATGTTTTTCATTTTTAACCTCCGTTGTTTTTATTGTTTTATTGGTTGTTTACAGAGTATAATCCAACAACCCTGCCGTTTTTATTTTCCTATTGTTAAAAGATTGCCAAACCCATTCCCTGCATAAAAAATAAAAAACCGGAACCTGTTCTGTCCCGGTTTTAATAATTATAAATCCAGTTTTTACCAGCGGTGCCTGCGATAACCTCTGTGATATGCTACATATGGGCGATGATTGTAGTAGTATCCTCTCGGACGGTACCCATACGCGGGGTGCACTACAACTACAGGCCTCGGCGCAACATACACTCTTCTGCATGGCCTGTGATAAGAGTAGTAATAGTGATAATAATGCGGCCTGTGGCATCCGCGCGGATGTGCTGCCGCTTCATTCCATGTAACGAAACTTATCAGTAAGACACTTACGGCTGTGATCAGATTTTTCCAACGCTTCATAACATCATTTTTTATTACAATAAGACAGTCATTTAATTGCCGGGTTTAACCATTTTATTCCCTCATCAGCGACGATGCATATGATGCACGTGATGTACATGATGCATATGGTGACGATGATGGAAGTGATGATGCACCGGCCTGTGATGCCAGTGATGATACCGGTGGTGCCGGTGATACCTGTGTTGCGCCGTAGCCGTTACACCTTGCAACATAAAACAGGCTGCCAGCAATAACATGATGATTTTTTTCAGTCGCATAGTTTAAAATTCTGTGGTTAAAAAAATAAAGTTCAGCTAATTCTCATCAGGGCCGCGGTGGTAAAGGGGGATGTGGCGGTAGAGGCGGATGTGGTGGTGTCGGTGGCCTGTGTGGGCGCGGATGCGGTGGTAATGGCGGGTGTGGCGGCATCGGTGCACGACGCGGCCTGGGATGATACCTGTGTACCGGCCTGTGCCAATGCCTGTAATGTCCGTGCCCACGGCGATACTGCGCTACAGCTTCTACTGCTGGTAAGGAAAAACCGATGATCAATAAAAATGTGATGATCTTTTTTAACTGCATGATTTTAAGCTTTAATGATTAAATCAGGTTTACCACCTGCCCCGGCCTCTGCCGTGTCCATGACCGTGGTCATGCCTGTCCCAGCCTCTATGATATCCGTTATCATGACGATATCCGTAATGCGGCCTGTAGTAATGACCATAATATGCCCTTGGATGGTGGTAGTAGTAATATCGTGGCCGGCGATGGTAATAGCGGTAATGAGGCCTGTCATAGCCATAACCTTCATGTACCACTACAGTCGGCACAGGAGGAGCTACCACTACAGGGACCGGCGGAGCGGGCGGCAATGGTGGACCCGGCACTACTACGGTAGCACGCACATGCTGGGCAGTAACTTTATGAGGAGCAGTTAATGTTAAAACTGATGCAAGAACTATCGGGACTATCAAAATATTCTTTTTCATAACTATCAAAATTGGTCAGATAACAGAATAAGTACAATAACCTTACCACCAGCCATAAATAAAGAAAGCGCCTATTCAAGGCGCTTTTTGTCAATTACTTATAAACTTCTTACTTCCGGCGCAATGACCAGTTAGAAGCAGACGTATGTCCGTTATTTACCGCAGTTTTCTGTTTTTTCTCCTGCTCCCAGATATAGCCGCCGAGTAATGCAGCTACTGCAGCCGCGGCTTCGTCTTCTTCTTTCAGATATTCCGGTTTGTAATACTTGTCAATGAATTTGGTATCAAAGTTTCCGCTGCGGAATGGTTCTGTCTGCACAGCCCATTTACCAAAGCTGAGTGTAGTCTGTATACCACGCACATAATACTCATCAATAGCGCGGCACAGGCGGTCAATGGCTTCATCACGGGTGCCGGCATGTGCTACCAGTTTTGCAATCATAGGATCGTAAAAGATAGGAATATCCATACCCTGCTCGTAACCATCATCTACACGTACACCCGGTCCTTTCGGCGGTTGGTACATTTCCAGTTTACCGGTATCAGGCAGGAAGTTATTCAGCGGATCTTCCGCACAAACACGCAATTCTATCGCGTGGCCGTTTATTTTCAGTTCTTCCTGGGTGAACGAGAGCTTATGTCCGCGGGCTACGTTGATCTGCTCTTTCACCAGGTCTACACCTGTGATCATTTCTGTAACGCAATGTTCTACCTGCAGGCGGGTGTTCATTTCCAGGAAATAAAAATTCAGATTTTCATCTACCAGGAATTCTACCGTACCGGCGCCGTAATAGTTGCAGGCACGTGCCACGGCTACAGCGCATTCGCCCATTTCTTTCCTTATGTCCGGCGTAAGACAGCTGGATGGCGCTTCTTCTATCAGTTTCTGATGGCGGCGTTGTATGGAGCATTCCCGTTCAAAAAGATAAACGTAGTTGCCATGCTGATCGCCCATCAGCTGTATTTCTATATGGCGTGGTGCACCAACATACTTTTCTATAAACACATCGTCATTGCCAAATGCACTCAGGGCTTCGCTTTTAGCCATGCGCATCTGTTCTTCAAGTTCTGCTTCCTCATTTACCACACGCATACCTTTGCCACCACCACCGGCAGATGCTTTGATAAGAATCGGGTAACCTACGCGGGCGGCAATTTCTTTTGCTTCTGCCACACTCACAATAGGATCTTCCGTACCCGGCACCATCGGCACATTAAATTTTTTGGCTGCCTGCTTGGCCGATATTTTGCTGCCCATTATCTCAATGGAATGAGCAGAAGGACCTATGAAAATAAGACCGGCGTCAGTAACCGCTTTGGAGAAGCCTGCATTTTCACTGAGAAAGCCATAACCGGGATGTATTGCATCTGCACCGGATTTTTTCGCCACTTCTATCAGCTTGTCGGCACGCAGGTACGATTGTGCAGACAATGCGGGGCCTATACAATAGGCCTCATCTGCATAGCGGACAAAAGGCATGTTACGATCGGCCTCAGAAAAAACGGCAACAGTCTTAATACCCATTTCGCGGGCTGTACGCATAACGCGAAGGGCTATTTCGCCACGATTGGCAACTAGTATTTTCTGCATGAGTGCATTTATCTTTTTATGGCCGTTTCTGTCCTCGGGAAGCAATAAAACGGGGCACGAAGCTAAGGAGTTTACCTTATAAATGAAAAGGACGGAATATTCCGCCCCGCATTATTCTTCGCTCTTTATGGCAGAGCCTTTACCGTATTTTACAAATCCATATAGGTATAGCACTCTTGAAATCCGCATCAGCCAGGGCTGCAGCAGCAAAACAATGCCTACAGAGCTGCCAAGCGCATAAAATATACTATAATCCAGATATGACAGACCGAAAATGATCCAGTATGCAACGAACAGCATACCCAGGATGGCTACTGTAAGCGCATAACTTACATAACCGGTACCATAGTAAAACCCAACTTCCAGCTCCATCTTCTGACCGCACACCGGGCAGCGTTCCGGCATTTCCAGCATCTTGCCCAAAGGAAAAATACTTTTGTGAGTAAACATATGACCTCGGCGGCAATTAGGACACTTCATCTGCAGAATACTGGGCAGAAGCGCCGGTTTCTTATCGGACATGATATTGTAAAAATGAATGGCGCAAAGGTACTTTAATTACCGGATAAACGAGGTGAACATGACCCGACATGACGAGAATCATCAATACCTGATTTCGCACCTAAAGTATTGCCTGATAGTACCACAGGCCGCTAACGCCCGCCAGACGGAGTCTTTCAGGCGGGGTGCCGACGCCGCAAAAGCTCAATCAACGGATTACAGCCGAAAATAGCGGTTACCCCCCCATTCCTGCGTAGCCTTAATTTTAACCAGCGGTAATTTTATTTAACAGACTTAATAAATGATACAATCTCTTTCACAAATGCAGGATGCAGTGGCAGATCTTTCATAGAATAGGTCTCTACATTTTGTTTCACATCAGCTTCCGAATACTTCATGATGTGGTTCATGTGATCTACAAATATTTTGCGGATGTCGGAACCAGCGGCAGCAAGCATCGTGGCGTTTGCAGTATCAACCTGTATATCTGTTGTGCCCTGTATGACAAGGACCGGCATTTTAAGCGCAGCTATTTCTTTTGCCGGATCATGACGGAACCAGGAAATAAGATAAGGCTGCACACTGGCCCTGAAAATATTATCGAGCTTTTTATCACTGTTATGCACCGGTTTGCCGGCTGCAAGTGTATCCAGGAATCTGTTACAGACGTCATAAATGTCGGGGGGCACTTTGTCTTTCAGCTGCAGGCGAAGTAATTTATCGGCAGGCATGCCGGCGCCGTTTACAGAAATGAACGCCGCTGTGCGTACCTTCTGTGCGGCTATCATACCCACCAGCGATCCCTCACTGTGGCCAAGCAGGATGATACGTGAAAAACGTTTATCTTTTTTCAGGAAAGCCAGCCAGTCTGCCGCATCATTTATATAGTAATCAAAGCTCAGGCTGTCTTCTCCCGGCATTGCTTTTTTGCTGGCGCCAATACCACGCTTATCATACCGCAGCGATGCAATACCATGTGCCTGCAGCGAATCGGCCAGCATTTTTAATGAATTATTTTCCTGGTACTGGTTGTTGCCATTACGGTCTGTTGGTCCGGAACCCGGAATGATAAGCACTACCGGGGCCTTTTTATTGCTGACGGTGGTTAGCGTACCATAAAGATCTCCTTTGGATGTATGCAGCACTTTTTCTTCTTCAACGACCTTTCTCTGTCCGAAGATCATTGAAGCAGGTAAAAATGTAACTATTGCAAGAAAAAAAATGTACCGGATTTTCATTTTGTAGCATACTTGGACAAATAAAGATAGCAGCATTCGTGGTTACGGGGAATGTGCGGCTTTATCTTTTATATTCTTTTTACTGCCAACTGTATATCTGCAATTATAAACGAGCTTCGGTTGTTTCAAAATAATATTTATCCATCAGCCAGATGTAACCCTTTACAGGCATAGTTTTTAGGCGGCGGTATCACGTCGACAAATATCCCTGTTTCATCGCAGCAGTGCGAAAAACAATATGGCACATGGCTAGCTTTAGTATACAAACAGGGTAAACCTAAAGTTTTTTCTGCGGTCTATAGTATACCTGAAAATAATAGCGGATGAGTATAAGTGTTGTCATTATCACCAAAAATGAAGAGCAGAATCTGCCCCGTTGCCTGCATTCCGTAAAAAATGTTGCTGACGAGATTATTGTATTGGACAGCTTTTCAGAAGATGACACGCTGAATATAGCCCGGAGTTTTGGTGCAAAAGTGTACACTCACAAATTTGAGGGATATGTTACGCAAAAAAATCTTGCGGCTCAAAAGGCTGGCTGCGATTGGGTTTTATCGCTCGATGCAGATGAGGCGCTCAGCCCCGAACTGGAACAATCTGTTTTACAGGTAATAAAAGCGCCGCAACATGATGCTTACCGGTTTAGCAGGCTCACCAATTATTGCGGCAAATGGATAAAGCACTGCAGCTGGTATCCCGATAAAAAAGTAAGATTGTTCCGGAAAAATGCCGGAGAATGGGAGGGCGACCAGATCCACGAATCCTGGGAACTCCATGATAAAAATGCTGTCGTAGGGGAACTAAAAGGCGATCTGCTGCATTACAGCTATTATTCTTTTTCAGATCATATCCGTCAAATAGAAAAATTTACGGAAATTGCCGCGCGTGCAGCAGCGGCCAAAGGAAAGAACTGCAGCCTTCTGAAAATATGGCTCGGTCCTAAATGGCGTTTTTTCACAGATTATATCCTGCGACTCGGTTTCCTGGACGGATACAGCGGATACATGGTTTGTAAATATTCGGCATGGGCTGCATTTGCCAAATACAGCAAGATAAGGCAATATGCACGCAGCCAAAAACTAAAACAGAAAGTTGAAGCAATCTCTCAGAAATATAATTATCAGCCGTACGGATAGTATCGGTGATGTAATACTTACACTTCCTGTAGCAAAAGTCTTAAAAGATCATTTTCCGGGCATTAAGATCGGCTTCCTGGGCAAAGCATATACCCGGGCTGTAATAGAAGCGTGCATTTACGTAGATGAGTTTATAGACCTCGAAGACTTTAATGCCGGCCCGGTGAAAATAGCCGGAGAAAGCCCTGAGGCAATACTCCACGTTTTCCCGGTTGCAGATATAGCCCGTAAAGCCCGCAGCTATGGCATACCCTTACGTATAGGTACCACCAACCGTCTTTACCACTGGACAACCTGTAATAAACTGGTGCGTCTGAGCCGTAAAAACTCAGATCTGCATGAAGCCCAGCTGAACCTCAAATTGCTGACCGCAGTGGGTATACAGCAGGAATTCTCACTGGCAGAAATCAGTTCCTTCACCGGTTTAAAGCGTGTAGAACCCTTAAAGCCTGAATTTGCAGCATTGATAGATTCCCATAAATACAACCTCATCCTTCACCCCAAATCGCAGGGAAGCGCGCGGGAATGGGGGCTTGAAAACTTCGTGCGACTTGCAGAGCTGCTTGACGGAGATAAGTTCCGGATATTTATTTCAGGCACTGCCAAAGAAAGAGAGTTGCTGGATCCTTTATTTGATGCAGTTGCCGGCAAAGTGACCGATATAACCGGCAAAATGAGCCTGCCGCAGTTTATTTCATTTATTAATACATGTGACGGACTGCTGGCCAACAGCACCGGCCCGCTTCATATTGCAGCAGCACTGGGGAAAGACGCATATGGTATATACCCTCCCATGCGGCCCATTCACCCGGGACGCTGGGCTCCTCTTGGCCCTCATACAGAGGTGTTCGTCCTCGAAAAAGAATGCAATGACTGCAGAAAGGCACCCTCAGCTTGTCATTGTATCAAAGAAATAAACCCGTTGCTGATCAAGGCCGTGCTCGACAAAAAAGCGCTTCTGAAGAACGGGTAACCAACGGCAGAGCAATAAACCGGTGTCTGTATATATGCCTTTAAGAAATTGTATCTTCAGGGCAGCATTTTGAATTACCCGTAACAGGCAGACCCATGCGCAAAATCTTTACTACAGCTTTACTTTTACCCGTATTTGCTGCTTTACATGCACAGAACAGCAATGTACAGCACAAGAGCGGCACTACGGCGAAGAGTCAAACCGGGAATACAGGCAGCAAAGTGACCCTGCACACCGGCAACACGATTTGCGTACTGGATATAGATGGTGACGGTGACTATGATTACCTCGACGGTAATATTTCCTTTAATGACCTTCAGTTGCTTATAAATGGCAAGGCAGATTATAACCGCCCGCTTGATACTGTTATCTCACAGGACACCACCTGGCAAAGCGGAGGACATTCGTTTTATATGCCGCAGTGGCCTGCCGCCTTTTACCTGGATTATGATCAGGACGGGAAAAAAGATATACTGGTAGCACCGAACGCCGAAAATTCTTCAGAAAACTATAAATGTCTGGCATGGTACCGGAATACCGGCACAACAACAGCGCCGGTATTTACATGGCAGGGCGACAGCTTACTGACCAACCAGATGATCGACGCCGGTACCGGCTCTACCCCATTGCTTTACGATTATAACAAAGATGGAAAACCCGATCTGTTTATCGGTTCGGAGGGTTATTTCCAGAGCAATGGAACATTGGTCAGCAGCATATCATATTATCTGAATACCAGCACGGCTGGCAATCCGTCCTTTACATTACAGACTACCAATTTCCTGAACATGCAGGCGCAAGGGTTCAGGGGAGCGCGGCTGGCTGTGGGAGATCTGGACAAAGACGGCAAAGATGATCTCGTTGTGGGCCATGCAGATGGCACTGTAAGTTTTTATCACAACAGCGCAGCCTCCCAGTCTGTGCAGCCGGTATGGGGATTGACCCAGCTTAAAATGTGGACAACGCCAAACAACGACACGATTAATGTGCAGAGCTATGCGGCACCCTTCATTTACGATATAGATAAAGATTCATATCCGGATATGATTGTAGGCTGCTTTAATGGCCGCATCTTTTATTACCGGAACACCGGTGGAACTACCGGAACGGTACAGCTTACGCTTGCGAGCAGCAGTATGGGCAATATCAAAGCAGATCCCGCAACATCACTTGCCGGTAACAGTGTGCCCTTTATCGGAAAAATGGATGCCTCACAAAATGACTACCTGTTACTGGGCAGTACCAGCGGTATCCTCTACCGCTATGATGGCTTCCAGAACGGCAGCGGCACATTTAATCTTATTGACTCAGGCTATGCACAGATACACATTCCTGCTGGTTTCACAGCCCCTGCAATTGCAGATATTGATGGAGATGGCCGCTATGAAATGATACTGGGCAACAGACTTGGCGGGCTGCTGCTATATAAAGCGGCAGCATCGTCTTCAGCAGTCCCATACTATACAGAAGACTCAAGCATACACGTATATGCGTCTAACCGTGAGAAAGTGCTTGCCTGGTGCGGTGGTATCAATAATCCGCAACCAGCCCTGGCCGACCTGGATCATGACGGGAAAAACGACCTGATCATCTTTGAAAGCAGCTACCCGCCACAGGTTAAAACATTTAAGAATTTTGGCGCGGCCGGAAACCCCGATTACAGATACGCTCCTTCATATGTATCAAATTTTCCTGCTGTGAGTGGCTTCCTTAAAATGGTCGATTACAACAGGGATGACATACCCGATCTCGAAACCAATGGTGGCGGTATATTTTCTCTGTACCGCGGCCGCTATAATGCCCAGAATCAGCTTCAGTTTGATTTCTACAAAAAATTATTTTATTTCTGGCAGGGCAGCGGATGGATCAATGCTTATGTATCTCCGGCAGATGTGCCGGACATTGTAGACATCGATAACGACGGAGACCTTGATTTTCTTGCGTATTCCAATTATGGCACAATAATTTCCTATTATAAGAATCTCCAGGTAGAGGACTCTCTGCCAACAGACTCTGTACGCGTATGCTTACAGGACAACTGCTGGGGAAAATCATACCAGACATTTAACCGCACCCAGATAGTGAACTATGTATGCGATCCTACCGGTACAACCTGCCCGGCATCTCATGTAGCAGTAAATAATATCCAACTGCAGCATTTTTCCTGCAATGTATATCCCAACCCCGCTTCAGAAATGCTGAATATCGACTGGAATGGCCTCCTTTCGGGTAGCGAACCTGTAACGGTGAGCTTATATACTGCAACGGGACAGAAAATACTCTCTGCCAGTTCAGAAGCCGGACAAGGCCGGATAGCTTTATCGCTGAAACCTGTTGCGTCCTCCGGAATGTACATATGTATTGTAGAGTCCTCCGGCAGCAAGATCATCCGAAGGATTTCAATAATAAAATAATTCTTAAGGCGCTTCGTTTAAACAGCTACCGTTTGATAGCTGTTTTTTATCGTCCTGTTCAATATCGTTTTTTCTCTCAGCAAAAAGTTATTCGGAATATCGCCAAAGTTTTTGAATGTTTGCAGTATCCCTCGATAACCTTTAAAATGTTCAGAGAGTTAAACAGAAATCTTTACAATAGCCTCCGCAGAATTACCACATCCGGCCTGTACCTCCCTGAAGTAGATGGCATCCGTTTTATTTCTATACTCTGGGTTGTACTGGCACACATTTACGGATATTATATTGCCCATGCCGTACAAAGCATAGCTGTACAAAAACAACGATACCCGCTATCTGAAAAAATAATTGCCAATGGTGGTGGTGGCGTGTCTTTGTTCTTTGTTCTGAGTGGTTTTATACTGGCATTACCTTTTGCCCGGCATTACCTTCTCAGCGAGCCACCTGTACAGCTCAAAAGCTATTATATACGGCGGCTGACACGTATTGAGCCTCCATATATGCTGGTGATGCTGCTCTGCTTTACCGGCCATGTCTTTCTGAATCCGCAATCCGCCACAACAGCCTTTTATAGCCTTACTACATCACTACTGTACGCACACAATTTTTTCAATAAAAGTCTGCCTCCATTAAACAGCCCGGCATGGTCATTGGAGCTGGAAGTTCAGTTCTATGTTATTGCACCGCTTCTGTTCCGGGTTTTTCTGTTAAGAAGAGTATCAAGAAGAATACTCCTGGTCACAACCATGCTGTCAGTAGTTACTATCCGGTATTTTTTCTCTTTTCATTTCTTCAGTCTCTATTCATGTTTCGAATTTTTCCTGGCAGGCATTTTCCTGGCAGATATTTACGCAACAGGAACAGATGTAAAACGAGGGAAAAACGGCTGGATTATTCTATCTGCACTAAGCCTGTTATTCATACTTTTCCAGCCGCTTTCCTTCAATTATTTCCTGCATTATTTCACGTTCCCTGCTGTAATCACTTTTTTCTTTTACACCATTTTACGACACCCGGCAATAAGACATCTATTCGGTTACAAATGGATACCGGTTATCGGCGGTATGTGTTACTCTATTTACCTGCTGCACTATCCTATAATTTCCTTTTTAGGCAAATACACTACCCGCTGCACTTTTACAGACCTGCTCCCGGTAAATCTTTTTCTGCAATTGGCATTACTTGGACTCCCGATGTTGCTGATCTGTGCTTTATATTACTATTTCGTAGAACGAAGGTTTATGCGGTTCGGCAAAAGGTATGGCGTCTTGCCCAAAATTTCAGACAGCAGAAAAAACGGTTGAGCCATTTGCAGTTTGCTTATTTTTATCCTGTCAGTATTTATTGATCTTTATTACAACAATTCAGTTTATGCGCATCATTTCATATAACGTAAATGGCATTCGCAGTGCTACCAAAAAAGGGTTTATCGACTGGCTGAAAACAGATCCGGCCGACGTGATCTGCCTTCAGGAAGTAAAAGCAGAAAAAGAGCAGGCGGATTACCAGGCAATTGAAGCTTTGGGCTATCATACTTACTGGTTTACTGCCGAAAAAAAGGGCTACAGCGGTGTGGCTGTTTTCACCAAAATAAAACCAGATAATGTGCAGTATGGAAACGGCATTATGCAAAGTGATGCAGAAGGGCGCGTCATCCGTCTTGATTTCGGCGATGTTACATTGATCAATGCGTACTTTCCGAGCGGCACTTCCGGCGACGAACGTCAGTCATACAAATATGTGTGGCTGGACGAATTTTATGAATACCTGGCGGTGCTGCGTAAAGAGCGTCCGAAACTGGTCATCTGCGGCGATTACAATATTGCACATAAGGAAATCGATATCCATAATCCAAAAGGCAATAAAAAAAGCAGTGGCTTCCTGCCTGAAGAACGTGCCTGGATGGATAAGTTTTATGACAACGGATATATAGATACGCTACGGGTATTCCGGAATGATCCGCATATGTACAGTTGGTGGAGCGCACGCTTCCCATCGGTACGTCTTGAAAACAAGGGCTGGCGTATTGATTACATCAGTGTCACCGAGCCGCTGCGTGCCCAGCTTAAAGACGCACACATCTTCCCGGATGTAAAACATTCCGATCATTGCCCGGTATACCTTGACCTGGAAGTATGATCTGTTCATAGATAAAAGAGGATTTTAGCGTGGGTTATGAGATAATAAACTTTGCCGGACGCAACTGACAGCTATGTTTTTCATTAATCCATTCACTAATAAAGTAAAGTGCAGGAACTAAATATTGCCGTTCCTGCACTTTTGTTTTTGCCTTATGCAGGCTTTTTGTCCAGCAACAGTAATTCGCTTGCGAGCACTTCAGTAAAATAGCGTTTTACACCCTGCTTGTCTGTATAAGATCTGTTGGTCAGTTTACCTTCTACCATTACCTCACTTCCTTTCTGCAGCAGTTTTTCTGCTATTTCGGCTGTAGCGCCCCAGGCCACCACTGTGTGCCAGGTAGTCTCCGTTACTTTTTCTCCTTTTGCGTTCCTGTACGTCTCATTGGTAGCAATGCTCAGACGGGCGAGCTTTTTACCGGTTTCTGTTGTACGGATTTCAGGCGCATTACCCAGGTTGCCGATCAATTGTACTTTGTTCTTAAGCGCGTTCATAATTCTTCTTTTTAACGTTGACTACAAATTTTGTTTTGATTTATGATGTGTTGGCCAACAATCACAATGCAAAGATGATATGCCCGGAAAACGATAGCCGGAACATAAACGTTTATCATCGGGAATAAATAATTATAACCGTTTGTAAGCGTTTGTAATCGGATAATTAAATGACAGTTTAATATATTTGACCCTGTAACTAACAGATATGCAAGGAGATGAGCGCTTATGCCTGGCCTGTGGTGAGACATTGAAAGGCAGGACAGATAAAAAATTCTGCGACGACTATTGCCGGAATGCACATAACAATAAACAAAACGCCGACAACAACAACTTCGTTCGCCGGGTAAATAACGCGTTGAGAAGGAACCGGAGAATACTGGAAACAATAATTCCGGCAGGAGAAGAAATGGGAAAGTGCCCCAGGACAAAACTGGCCAATGCGGGCTTCGACTTTCAGTATTATACACACCAGTATGCCAATAAGAAAGGCAATGTTTATTTCTTTTGCTATGAATATGGTTATCTCCCGATTGAAGGCGAATGGGTATTGGTCGTCAGAAGAAAAGAAATAACCCCGTAGCAGCAATAAATTTCGCTATTTTCGAACAAAGAAATCCAATGTCTGAAACACCCCAAAAACATTACATGCTGAAACTGGTGCCATGCAGGCCTGATTTTGCACAGACCATGACTCCGGAAGAACAAAATATTATGCAACAGCACATTGCATACTGGAAGCCCTATCTTGAGCAAGGAACGATGATCGTGTTTGGCCCTGTATTTGACCCGGCCGGTACTTTTGGATTGGGTGTAGTAGCTGTAGACAGTGAAGAAGAACTGAATACCTTAATCGGAAACGATCCCGCATCAAAGATCAATACCTATGAGAAGTACCCGATGCGTGCTGTCACTAAAGGGTGATATTGAGCGACGCTATTTCACTGCTTCCACTGTATAACCGGCATTGCGCAGTAACCTGATAACACCATTGTCGCCCCAGAGATGACCCGCCCCTACTGCAAAAAATACAGAATGGACGTTCATTTTATCCTTCATGCGGCCTATCCATTTTTTATTGCGGTCATCGAGAAATTCAGACATATCTCCAAGGTCTTTGGAGCCTTGTATTATCTCATATAGATGCGGAAGGTCCTGCTTCTTATACGCAGCTATCAGGTCATTCAACTCTTTCTTTTCTTCATCAGCATTCTTAGGAGATATGTTATCCATTACCTGGCTGACCACCGTATCAACAGGCATATTCAGTAACAGATCAATCTGTTCTTTTGCCTCTTCAAGGCCTACTATCTCTTTGTTCTGCTTCTTGGCCTCTTCCATAATATTGGCCTCATAAGAAGCAGGAGTAGCACAATCAAAACTTTTGGCAGAAAAAAGACTTACCAATGCAGCAGGCTTCATATTCTGCAACAGCGAAATATCTGTGCCCATGCTATCTTTCATATATGCAGAAAGCCTGGCGTACTGATCTGGTGTAAAATAGTCTTTGAGTGTTTTGCCCGAATTATCGATCATTGCTGTGGCCACCTGCATCATCATTCCCGGATCGTCCATATCCATTTCAAAGCATACCTCATCTGTTTCTTTCAGACTTTTCTTCATCACGTCCGTCCATAGATAATCATCCTGGCAGATGATATGAATAGTGCCAAAAAGATAAGAAGGCTTACTATTCTTACCACTTATTTTCCACAACAGTGACTTATTGTCCTTCACACCGGATGGACGGGCCTGGTTGGCATTACAGGCCAGCAATATGAACGCGGTTATGGTGGTAAGGATATGTGCAATCTTCATATCGTAAAGATAGTTATTCAAAACATAAGGTAAGCATGGCCATTCCTACTCCCGTAATCATAGCCGCTATCTTCTGCCAGGTAAGCAGGTGTTGTTTGGTGCCGCTCTCAAAAAAGATTGTTGTGGCAATATGTATGAACGCACCGGCCACAACAGGGATCAGTATCAGTACTGCATGAGACATAAAATAATACCGTTCACCCAGGACTTCTGCGGCCATACCTGCAAGTGGTGTCACCGCTGCAAAGCACATAAGTATAAGCAATGCGGTTCTGCGATTCTTGACACTCAATACTAATGAGGTGACCAGCATCGCTTCAGGAACTTTATGTACAGCTACAGCCATATACAGTGAAGGTTCCGTTCCATGCATATGATAGTTAAATCCCAGGGGCAGCCCTTCCATAAATGCATGAAGGGTGAGCCCGGCGAGTATGGACGTAAGTGCTACATGATGCTCATGGGGATGAATATGCGCATGTCCGTGCTCTACCCCATGGGTAAAACGCTGAATCAGCAATTGGGCAAAAAAGCCGACAAGCAGGTAAAAGCCTGCTTTCACATTAAGATCTTCAAATGTTTCGGGCAGCAGGTGCAGAAAGGTGATACTGAGCAGAAACGAGCCGGAAAAAGCAAGCAGGTAATGCATGCGGCGATCGTCAAACCATTTTATCCAAAGCGGGACACTGCCGCCCAGCAGGGTCACCATAAAGAGTAAAAGGCTATACCAGAAATGCATGTACAGAACAGATTGAAATACAAACCGTAAAAATAACTTCATTTTTCCGTAGCCACACATCATTTATTGTCTATATGCTGATAAGCTCCTTGCGGCGCGATCTTTTTATTTTTATATCAGAAAGGCGAAAAACCCTAAGCAGTATTTTATATGCCATTTTTACTATAGGCATAACATATATTTATTTAGATATTTCGTATGGTTAAATTAATTTTAGAAGACGATGGATTTTTTACAGCACATAAAACAGCCGAACCAGGATCCCGCAGTAGGGAAGTTGCTTATAGCTGAGCCCTTTATGACCGACCACAACTTTACGCGTAAGGTAGTGCTGCTGTGCGATATGAATACGGAAGGATCTGTAGGTTTTATTTTAAATCATCCCACCAGTTATCACCTGGGAGACGTTTTGCCAACGCTCGGTGCAGAAGGCTGGAGCCTTAATAATGGCGGACCGGTACAAATGGACTGCCTGCATATGCTGCATCGCTTGCCGGGCGTATTGGGCGGGCATGAAATATTGCCGGGCATTTTCTGGGGCGGTTCTTTTGATACATTGCAGGAAATGGCCGCAGCACAGAATCCGCATACAAAAGACGTAAAGTTGTTCCTCGGTTACGCGGGCTGGACAGCCGGACAGCTGGAAAAAGAAATGCAGGAAGGGTCATGGCTCGTATCTGAAGGCAGTTCAGGACTGCTTTTTGACACGGATGCCACTCATGTGTGGGAGAAAGCGATACGCAGTCTTGGCAAGGACTATTCTTATCTGGCAAACATGCCACTGAATCCACAGCTTAATTAGAATGTGAAAATCAGCCGATGTGAAAATTAGCTAATTAACCCAAGTTGCTATTTAAAAGAGTTGAGCATCAAAGGATATATTTGAGTTACTACGCTTAAACAATATCCCGATGCTCAACGACACTAAAATTATAAGTATTTACTGTATCGTAGATGATTTATTAAAAGGACTCAGGCATTACGAGCCTCCCCGCCGTAAAGTCAGCGATGCAGAGCTTATAACGACTGTACTTGTATCAGCTCTTTACTTTGGCGGCCATTGGGATCATGGCAGAAACTTTATGAAAATGACAGGTATGGTTCCTCAAATGCTGGACAAAAGCCGTTTTTGTCGTCGGTTGCATCAGATAGAACCATTATTGTGTCAGTTGTTTTTCCAGTTGGGCCACTGCCTGAAAATGTTTGCCGGGGCTGATGATTATGTGATAGATTCCTTTCCTGTGGCCGTGTGTGACAATATGCGTATCAGCCGATGCCGCATGCTGCAAGGCAAACAATGGCGCGGGCGACATAGCTCTATGCGCCGGTATTTTTATGGTGTCAAGGTGCAGGTACTAACCACTTCCAGCGGTATCCCTATTGAATTCTGTTTCGTACCAGGAAGTGAAAACGATGTTCAGGCGCTCAAAAAGCTACCAATGGCTGTGGCTCCTGAAAGCAACATTTTTGCAGACTCTGCTTATACCGATTATCTGGCAGAAGATGACTCACGTGAAGCTGACGGCATCAAACTGATGGTTCACAGAAAGAGTAACAGTAAACGACCAGACAAATCACACATCGTTTATCTGAAAAACCATATGCGGAAACGCATTGAAACCACCTTTTCTGCTATCAAGGCCTTATTCCTCAGAAAAATACATGCAGTGACGTTTAAGGGGTTCCTCTTGAAAATAGTCGCATTCCTCTTTGCTAACACAATCAACGAAATCGCTTAATAGCAACTTGGGTTAATTAAACAATCAGCGGATGGCCATTGTAGCAGGATCATTGAAGAGGTACAGATTGCCCAGGTAGCCATCATTAGTAAAATCCGCAACCGCAACCATTGCTATCCATACATTGGTTTTACCAGCTATTGCCTGTAGGTTTACATACTCTTTTTTCCATGTATGTTTTCCCTGAGGCAGCAAAGGATAGGATTGTACATTAGCGGTAGCCAGCTTTTGCCCTTCAAAAGTTTTTAGTTCCTCCCAGGTTTTTCCTTCATCTGCAGATGCAATAAATTTAATATTCGCGCCGGCGTATTCGGAAGAAGGAGCATAAGCCCAATTGAAGTTCAGAAACGGATGCTCTCCGAAATTGTAATGCCCCATGTACAATGTATCGGACTGCAACGGCATTTTTTTATTGAAACCTATACGCAGCGCATGGCCAATGTCTTTTTGCTGCCCGCCTGTTTCCACTACAGAAAACATAGCTCCATCTGTCGCTGCCCAGCTTTCAGGCATCTGGTTGTCAAAAGAAGTGCTGAAAGGTAGCGATACTGCATCTGCTATGTCATATGCCTTTCCATTCAGCGCCTCCCAGGTATTATTCAGCGTATAGCTTTCCCCGGCAGTGGCAACAGTTAATTTAATATGCGCTTTTCCCGGAATAACTCCCGAAATTTCGGTACCTGCATCTTCCAGGCTGCCCAGGTTTCCGGTCCATGTTTTAACCGCGATCACCTGATCATCGGCATAAAGCGTAACCTTTACCGCTCGGAGCGGAAGCGTGCTGAAATTCTGAAAATACAGTTTTGCAGAGAAATGATTGTTATACACCGGTTGTGTAACACACCGGAGTAAACGTACATCCGGAGACGCGGATGGTGCGTACTGTGTTTTATAACGGGAAACTGTTTTGTACAGGGAAACTGCATTTTCATTACCGGTGGGAATGGAGTGTATCAGCCTGTCTGGTGTAATGAGCAGCAGGTACGGTTCTGTATAAGCTGCCGGCAGATCATTATCTGCAACATTATCTGTTATCGGGAAGTTAACACATGTTAACAGGCTTCCTCCGGCCAACGAAGGCTGATTATTGTACAGGATTACCTGCACATCATTTGTGCTGAAAGGTTGAACATCGGGCTGAAATTTCAATCCGTGTTCCTGGTTAATTTTCTGAAGTGTAAGTGAGCTGATCAGGCTTTCAGTAGCCTTGGTTCCTCTGCATCCTGAGACAAGAAGGATCATTTTGCCCTTATCAAGGGTTTTGTAAACTGTTTGTTCTGAACCATCTGCATTACGCCAGGCAAAATCCCGGATGCAGGAATTCTCCGGAACCTGCGCCATTGCATTTCGTGAAAAACACGACAGCAGCAGCATAAATACTATCAGTTTACAATGTTTCATCTCAGGGGTATGTTACCAGCGGGTACTTCTTTATTATCTTTATGCTACAATATGCAATATACATGCCATTAATTAGCAACCAGACTAATATAAGGGTACTCACACTCGCTGTCGTTTCGTTTTTGCTTTCGTGTTCCTGTAATGAAAAACAGGAATCCGGCACCACAAATGTAGGAAATAATAATGGAACATATTTCCCTGTAAAACAGTTTATACTGTATGAATGGAACAAATACCAGGGCTTACCCATCACCTTTACCCGGACAGCAACCCTCAACGGACAACGCGACTCCTCACTTGTAGGCGCATTCTCTATTGATTGGGGCAGTATTTTCAGAATATTTTCCGAAACCGATATCGGCGACCCGAAATTTCTTGGCCAGTATGATTGTTCAGATTTTCAGGACTCTGCATCCGGCATGAGAATTCTGTATTATAAAGCGAAAAGCCCCAAACTTTTTACCCAAACGCTGCAGCTGAACCTGGACATTGAAGGCCATGTCAAAACCTTATATATAGAGGCAGGACAACACTCTTTCTGGAATAGCAAAACCGAAAAACTATACTATTCTGAGGCAAAAATACTGCAGATACAGCAGCATGAGAATCCACTCATAGGATCCAGAAAAGATATGATGGTTGTATACCGCTTTTAATGTAGTTTGCAATAAGGAGAAAGACCGATGACACGTGATGAATTCAGCAAAGTGGCGCCATCCATACCACATCAGCCAGGCTGCTACAAATACTACGATTATAATAATGAATTACTGTATGTAGGTAAAGCCAAGGACCTGCGTAAACGTGTAGGATCGTATTTCAATAAAACGCTGGATAATTTTAAGACAAAGCTACTGGTATCGCTGATCCACCATATAGAATTTACAGTAACCGATACCGAACACGATGCTTTCCTGCTGGAAAATTCATTGATAAAACATTACCAGCCCAAATACAATATAGATCTCAAAGACGATAAAACATATCCGTATATCGTTATTAAAAGAGAGGATTTTCCCAGAGTGTTTCTTACACGCCGGGTTATACGCGACGGCTCAGAATACCTCGGACCATTTACCAGCGTAGGGCGCGTACGCGAACTGCTCGAACTCGTAAAACACAATATTCCATTACGTACCTGCAATCTCAATCTTACACCACAGAACATAGCACGCGGAAAATTTAAAGTATGCCTGGAATATCATCTCGGCAACTGCAAAGGACCGTGCGAAGGCCTGCAGACAAAAGAAGATTATGCTGAGAACCTTCAGCAGATACGGCATATTATGAAGGGAAATATCGGCGAAGTGATCAAAGCACTGAAAACCGAAATGATGGCATATGCTGCAGAAATGAAATTTGAAAAAGCAGCAGTGGTAAAAAGCAAAATAGACTCCCTGCAGACCTATCAGAGCCGCTCAACCGTTGTAAATCCACACATCGGAAATGTTGACGTAGCATGCATCCTGGGCGATGGCGACAATGCTTTTGTAAACTATATGATGGTAAGCAATGGCAGCATCATCTACGCCAAAACTATACAGGTAGAAAAAAAGCTGGAAGAGGAAGATGCCGATGTACTGTCGCTCGCACTGGCACGTTTACGTGAAACATATCAAAGCAACGCCCGTGAAGTGATTGTACCAGTGTCAGTTGATGTGGCGGAAGAAAACATACAGGTAACCATACCCAAAGCCGGCGATAAGAAAAAACTACTGGATCTTGCCATTAAAAATGCAGAGATTTTCCGTGCAGATATTAAGAAAAAAGATTCCCTTCAGCTGGGCGATATGACACAGGCAGCAGCCATGCAGGTACTGGAAGAACTGCAGGACTCATTGCAACTACCCGATCTTCCGGTTCATATCGAATGCTTTGATAACTCCAACTTCCAGGGGTCGTATCCCGTATCCGCTATGGTATGCTTTCAGAATGGCTTACCTGCAAAGAAGGAATACAGGCATTATCACGTAAAAACGGTCGAAGGCATTAATGACTTTGCATCCATGTCAGAGGTGGTATACCGCCGTTATAAGCGACTTATGGATGAACGTAAATCATTGCCTCAGTTAGTGATTATAGATGGTGGGAAAGGACAACTGGGTGCAGCACTGGAAAGTATAGAAAAGCTGGGACTCACCGGCCGTATGACCCTCGTAGGGCTTGCCAAAAGAGAGGAATCCATATTCTTCCCCGGCGACAGTGAACCGCTACAACTTCCTTATGATAGTCCGGCACACTTGTTAGTACGCCGTATACGTGATGAAGTGCACCGTTTTGGTATCACATTTCACCGGCAGATACGCAGCAAAGGAACCATTAAAAACGAACTTGAGGCTATACCTGGTATCGGCGAAAAAACAGCTACAGAATTGCTGCAGATGTTCCGTTCTGTAAATAAAATCAAAGCGCTTACTCAACGTGAAATAGCAAAAGCTATCGGCACCTCCAAAGCACGTCTCATCTGGGAATATTTTCACAAAGATGACACTGATGCACCCGTTGCGGAGTAACATTTCCCCTAATAACCACACATCTTCATTTTTGTTCCGAGCCTGAGGGAGTCTATTAAGCGGATTTTCGGCGCTGGCCGCCTGCCCGAAAGGCTCCGGACAGGCGGGCGTTGATGGCTTGTGGTGCTATGAGGCGGTGCAGGTTGGTAAGTTAACAGGTTAATAGGTTGATTCGTTAATGTGGTCTGCGTGACGCTGTGAGCAACTAACATGACTTTGCGCCTCTTTGCGCATCTTTGCGTTTCTCTGCGGTAAAAAGACAGCGGCAGATGCTATAGGTCTAAAAACAAAAAAACCTCAGTCAGTTGACTGAGGTTTTAAATAAATATGGCAGCTACCTACTCTCCCGCATTGTGGTGCAGTACCATCGGCCATGGAGGGCTTAACTTCTCTGTTCGGAATGGGAAGAGGTGAACACCCCCGGCAATACCACCATAAGATCTTACCGGATAGTATCAAGTAGTTAGTACCAGGTATCAAGATGTGCGGTCTTGATACTTTTGTCTTGCTACTTGCTACTCCTAAAATATCGTGACATACTGAGTCAGCAACTTTATAAATGCATTTTGTAAAGTAAATAAGTTAAAGCTTACGGGTAATTAGTATTGCTCGGCTTTGATGTTACCACCTGTACACCTGCAACCTATCAACGTCATCGTCTCTGACAACCCTTAAAAGTAAACTCATCTTGTGGAAGGTTTCGCGCTTAGATGCTTTCAGCGCTTATCCTGCCTGTACATAGCTACTCTGCACTGCACCTGGCGGCACAACAGATACACCAGCGGTACATACGACCCGGTCCTCTCGTACTAAGGTCATGTCCACGCAATTTACTAACGCCCACCACAGATAGGGACCGAACTGTCTTGCGACGTTCTGAACCCAGTTCACGTGCCACTTTAATCGGCGAACAGCCGAACCCTTGGGACCTTCTCCAGCCCCAGGATGTGACGAACCGACATCGAGGTGCCAAACCTCCCCGTCGATATGAGCTCTTGGGGGAGATCAGCCTGTTATCCCCGGAGTACCTTTTATCCTTTGAGCGATGGCCCTTCCATACAGAACCACCGGATCACTTTAGCCTGCTTTCGCACCTGCTCGGATAGTCATCCTCACAGTCAAGCACCCTTATACTAATGCGCTCTACGCATGATTACCAACCATGCTGAGGGTACCTTTGCGAGCCTCCGTTACTTTTTAGGAGGCGACCACCCCAGTCAAACTACCCACCATGCAATGTCTCCGTCGCCGGATTAGACTCTAAGTAACAGAAGGTTGGTATTTCAACGGTGACTCCACAAATACTGGCGTATCTGCTTCATAGTCTCCCAACTATGCTACACATCTGTTACTCAAAATCAATGCAAAGTTGTAGTGAAGGTTCACGGGGTCTTTCCGTCCCGTGGCGGGTAACCGGCATCTTCACCGATACTACAATTTCACCGGGCTCGTGGAGGAGACAGTGTTCAACTCATTAGACCATTCGTGCAGGTCGGAACTTACCCGACAAGGAATTTCGCTACCTTAGGACCGTTATAGTTACGGCCGCCGTTTACTGGGGCTTCAGTCACAAGCTTTGGATTGCTCCGAACAAGCTTCCTTAACCTTCCAGCACCGGGCAGGTATCAGGCTCTATACGTCATCTTTCGATTTTGCAGGGCCCTGTGTTTTTGCTAAACAGTTGGTTGAACCATTTTACTGTGACCATATCGCTATGGTACGCTTTATCCCGAAGTTACAGCGTTAATTTGCCTAGTTCCTTCTCCACGGCTCACCCGAGCGCCTGAGAATACTCATCTCGACTACCTGTGTCGGTTTACGGTACGGGTTGTTTTAGCCTAACCTTAGAAGTTTTTCTCGCGGGCTTGATTAGGGTCACTATCCATTAAGCCGAAGCTCTCTGGTACTATCAGGTTCATCAAGCTCTGCGGATTTGCCTACAGTGCTTATAACTACACCCTTTAACGATCTATTCCGTAAGATCGCGGACCTTTCACTTCCCTGTCACTCCATCGAAACTAAAACAAGTACTGGAATATTAACCAGTTTTCCATCAACTACCCCTTTCGGGTTTGCCTAAGGACCCGACTAACCCTGATCCGATTAACGTTGATCAGGAACCCTTAGTCTTTCGGCGAAGCAGTTTTTCACTGCTTTTATCGTTACTCATTCCTACATTTTCTTTTCTGACCGCTCCAGCATGCATTACCACACACCTTCGACGCCGGTCAGAATGCTCCCCTACCAATGGTACTTTCGTACTATTCCATAATTTCGGTGCTATGTTTGATGCCCGATTATTTTCCGTGCCCGGAACCTCGACCAGTGAG
>CP197396.1:425000-4615000 GCA_052161885.1 Chitinophagaceae bacterium MMS25-I14 | reverse complement strand
TATAAACACCTCCCTGTTTTCATACTGTATTTCAATACCTTTATAATCAATAAGCATGAACAAACAGGACATTTTCATATTGATTGCGGAAGACGATGCAGATGATCGTTTCCTGCTGCAGGCTGCGTTTGAGGAAAACGGGTTTGCAGAGAAACTGCAATTTGTAGAAAACGGGATGGAGGTAATGGACTTCCTTCACAAAATAACTTCAGGCGCCGGCAAATATATACTGCCCAGCTTTATCCTTATGGATCTGAACATGCCCAAAAAAGACGGCAGGGAAGTACTTGTGGAGTTAAAGCAACAGCCTGCACTGAGAAATATCCCGGTAATTATTTTTAGTACCACCAATAATGAGCAGGAAATGAAACGCTGCTACGAACTGGGGGCAAATGCTTATATAACAAAGCCCAACAGTTTTGAGCACCTGCTGGAAACGGTCGCCACACTCAGGAGCTACTGGATAAATTCAGGAAAAATACCCATCAACCAATAAAAAATGCAGCCTGGGCATTGTATTTGCATAGAAAAAGAAAGGCTTCGGGCAATATATCAGGTGCACTGCCGGGATGCAGATAAAAACATACCGGACAACAGTTTCGCACTGCCTGATACCAAACCACAACAGCCCACAATCTATCAATAGGCATGGAAAGCAAAAAAGTATTGATTATTGATGATGAAAAAGATCTGTCACTTCTTTTAAAAGGTTATTTCCTCCGAAAAAACTTTGAGGTATTTCTTTCCCATACACTGGATGACGGTCTGAAAAAGCTTAAAACGATCAAACCTGACATTGTATTCCTCGACAACAACCTGCCTGATGGCGAAGGCTGGTCTATTGCGCCCCGCATCTGCTTCGAATTTCCGGATATCACAATCCATCTTATGAGCGCATACCATCCTTCTTTCCCGGATATGCCTGTTGATGCACGCTTCTATGTGCTGGAAAAGCCCATACGGTTCTCAGATCTCGATAAACAATTTGAATAAGAGGGAATTGCACAAAAAAAGAAAGCGATGTGAGGCGCTTTCATGGATCCAGGGATCAACGCAATTACATCGCTTCTTTTTTGTCCGGGCTTGGGGTAAATGTGCCGGGCTTTGTTTCAATAAGAGAAAGGTGCTTTTCGTTCTTTTGGGGTATAACCTTTCCGGGTGCTTTCAGATACAAAGATCTACCGGCAGCTTTACATTATATGCAGTAAAAACCCCGTTTTTTTAAACTCTTTTTACGGGTAAAAAACTGGGATAGCATATAATTACCATGTATAAAACCAATGAATATATTTAATCACGGAGCACATCTCCCTGCAGGCTTTCTTTATAGCGTTTTCTCACAGATTCTCCTATGGGTGTAGGATTGCCGTCATCGTCAATACGCACAAAAGTGATGGAGGTGGTACATACGACAGTATCCTCACCACTATATACATTGTACTTTCTGGCCTCTATATCCAGGGTAATAGACGTATTGCCAAGGTGTGCCACCTCGCCGTATACACGAACGTGATTCCCTACTTTCAAAGGCTTTTTAAACAATAACTCTCCTACACGCAGTGTTACCATATTGGGCGTGCAACAGAACTCAGTTGCAAATGCCGCTGCGGCCTCATCTATCCAGGACATCAGTATACCACCAAAGACATTACCATGGATACCAATGTCTTTTGTCATGCAAATCTTTTTGTTGATCAGTTTCATATTCTTTTTTCGTCGCTTGTTAAACAGTATAAAAAAACCTCCGGCATTTGTACCGGAGGCTGTATATAAAATTCAGAATTTAATCTTTAATTCAGGCAATACATCTTCCCCCGGTGCGGCTTACGCACTTCTTACAGCAGGGCATATGTTTATGCATCATTTTCATGGCGCAAAGCTATGAAAAGAAATTATGAATATTAAAAACGGAAAAAGAAAGCGGCATAACTTTTTCATGGTTTCAGGGTAGGCATGATTGGTATATACCGCTTTTCTGGCAGAATGAAAGACATCGATCTGCCTTGAGACTGTCCGGGATTATGCTTTCGTTTCAGGGACATCTCCGGGCGTTGTTTCATTGGTGGCATGGGGTAACAGAAATATCTACGCTCGTTTATTATTTTCTGTTTTTACTGTTGATACGAAGATCCGGCAAATGCTTCTTTTTATTGTCCGTAGAATAACTGTTTTTTCCAGTTTTTTACCCCTTTCACACCACACGTAATTTCCCGTTTCGGCATCCGTGAAAAATGACGTTAATGCAATTCTTTCACTAGATTTGGCATATCAAATAAACCAATATCATGCGTAATAATCATGAGATAGACTACCGCATCTTCGGTGAAGAAATGCAGTATGTGGAAGTAGAGCTGGATCCCGGCGAAACGGCGATTGCAGAAGCCGGTGCTTTTATGATGATGGATGACGGCATAAAAATGGAAACCATATTCGGCGACGGAAGCCAGCAACAGGGTGGAGGTATTCTCGGTAAGCTATTTAATGCCGGAAAACGCCTGCTGGTAGGAGAAAGCCTGTTCATGACCGCATACACCAATACAGGCCAGGGTAAAAAAAGAGTTTCATTTGCCTCACCGTACCCCGGCAAGATTATACCGCTGGACCTGCAGCAGCTGGGCGGTAAGGTAATATGCCAGAAAGATGCTTTCCTGTGTGCGGCAAAGGGTGTAGCCATAGGTATCGAATTTCAGAAGAAACTCGGTACGGGGCTGTTTGGCGGCGAAGGTTTTATCATGGAAAAGCTGGAAGGCGACGGCCTGGCTTTCGTACACGCAGGCGGCCATGTAACACAGCGCGAACTGCAGCCGGGGCAACTGTTGAAAATAGATACGGGCTGCATTGTAGGATTTACCAGCTCCGTACACTACGATATTGAATTTATCGGCGGTATTAAGAATACTATATTCGGCGGTGAGGGCGTATTCTTTGCCACACTGCGTGGACCAGGGACAGTATGGATACAGACATTACCTGTAAGCCGCCTGGCATCACGCATTCTGTCTTATGCTACCATAAAACGTAAAGAGGAAGGCAGTGTGCTCGGCGGACTGGGCAATCTGCTCGACGGTGACGGATGGTAAAACAGAATGTATAGCATCGGGCCGCCTTACCGGCGGCTCTTTTTATGCCCGGACTTTTCAGCAAACAAACTCTGAACTTTTTAACAAAGCAGGGAAATCAGTTTGCCGGTAATTTTGTACGGCAGTAAACCAACACACACAATTAAAAAATCCAAACCGATACACCCAATGTATTAGTTTTGGTAAGCGTGAAAATAAAAGCGTAAAAATGGGACTAAAAGTAATCATTACAGGAGCTACAGGTATGGTGGGTGAAGGTGTGCTGTTCGAATGCCTTCAAAACCCGGAAGTATCGGAAGTGCTGATCGTGAACCGCAGGCATTATGAAATGAAGCATGCCAAACTAAGAGAATTGATCGTACCGGATTTCTTTCAGCTGGATAAATATGCTGCTGAAATAACCGGTTATGATGCCTGTTTCTTTTGTGCAGGCATCAGCTCCGTAGGTATGAAAGAAGATAAGTACACGCATATCACTTATGATACTACGCTGGCTTTTGCGAAAAGCCTGTTGACGGTGAACAGCAATATGACCTTCTGCTATATCTCCGGTGCGCATACAGACAGCACAGAAAAAGGCAGGCTCATGTGGGCAAGGGTAAAAGGCCGTACAGAAAATGATTTGAACAAATTACCTTTCAAAGCTGAGTTTAATCTCCGGCCTGGCGGTATGTCTCCTTTTGACGGACAGAAAAACTGGAAAGCTGCCTACAAGTATATTGTAAAACTGATCAGGTTCTTCTCTCCCAAAAGCGTTATTTCAATGCATGAACTCGGCTGCGCAATGATCAACGCGACGAAAAAAGGCTATGAGAAAAATATACTGGAGATAAGCGATATCAAAAAGCTGGCAAAAGGCTGAGACTGTCTGTACATTTCTGCATTACAATCTGACGCTGCCGAAGAAAGCACTGCTGATGAACGGAGCGTCGCCCGCCTGAATGACACGTCGGGCAGGCAACGTCAGTTCCACAGCAGCACTGATGCCGGCTGAAAATTATCCTTTAGGCTTGATCCCGAAATCGATTTTATAATAAAACAGTGGCAGGAAGCCCAGCTGGTACTGTTCATAAAAAGGATATTTTCCTTGTGTTGCCAGGTCAGAACTGTAAGTGATCGAAAGCAGGTTTTTCGTGTTGAAAACATTGACAAGATCCAGTGCAATCTCATGTGTAAGCCTGCGTGCATTAATGCGTACACCCAACTTCAGATCGGTGCGGAAATAATCGCGGAAGCGCAATGTGTTCCGCTCGCTGTCAATGATCACAAGATCGCCTTTGGCATTGGAGGCTGCCACATCGGGCGGAGAATATAATGTACCTCCGGAATACGTGACTTTTGCACCCGTAATCAGTGTGCTGTTCTTACCCAGTTTCTTTTCATAACCACCCAGCAGGTTAAAAGTGTAACGGCCATTGTAATCTGTATTGCGGTACACGCCGTCATTTCCCTTTGCCTTTGAGTCAAATACCGAACTGGTGAACATTACATAATATCCGTGGCTGAATGTTTTCTCGACAGTAAGTTCTAATCCGTAATTGTAGCCGGTACCGCCATTCTTAAGTGTGTCCGGGAAGAGCCGGTCGAAAGTAGAACCCTGGTCTATGCCTGAAAATGAAGAGCCGGGCCGTATCTCAACAGGCACATCGTACAGATACTGGTAGTATGTTTCCACATGAATATGCAGATCGTTGGTGATGCGGCGCTCGTAGCCGGCCACAAGGTGAAAACTGCGGGTGAAATCAATATTGTAATTGTGCATCTGCGAAGCGGGATATTGCGGCAGGTGTGTAAAATACTGGTAGAGCGGCATCATCTGGCTGTGCAGACCTGTACCGAATGTGAGGACGTCAGCATTTGAAAGCCTGTATCGCAATCCCAGTCGTGGCTCCAGCGCTTTAGAGCTATTGTGCGTAAGATACTGAGCATGTACGCCCGCCGTAAGTGTGAGTGCATCCGAAGGCCGGTATTTGTACTGGATATATGCCTGTATAAGATCGGTATTCCCTCTGAAATTGAGCCGGTCCTGCCAGTCGGGGCGTGCAGGCGGATATTGGCGGCTGCTGTCTATCAGGTTGAGTGCATACAGTGTATTAAGCACACCGATACGAAGCGTATGTTTTGCTGAGAATTTTTTGTTCACATACCAATGTGCTGTAGTTGTCCCGGTCTTAAAGCCAAAGCCTAAAATATCCTTCAGCGAGTCTACTTTATAATCGGCATCCCGGAAAACGAAATCATGATGCGCGCCGATGTCGCTGCCGGTTTCTGCAACGGTTATTTTGGTATATGCTGATGCATTAAACGTGTGACTGAAAGAAGCCCCGATGATGCCGGTGTTGGAATGATAATACTGGTCGCGGTCGGACTCTCCGTACAGTTCATCCGGCGGCGAAGATTGATCGCTTACTATAAGATCTATCTTACTGAGGCCACCCAACCCAAAAATGGCAAAATTGCTTTTCTTCCCGATGGGAAAATTCAGTTTCAAAGATGCATCCTGGTAATTGGGAATGGAATTGGTACCGATCTTGATATGCAATCCTTCAAAAAGCTTTAGCGTGGAATAGCGGTACGTAAAGAGGAAAGAGGAACCGTTCTTTTTCGAGATCGGTCCTTCGCCTGCCAGCTCCGTACCCAGAAAACCCAGCTGCGCTGTAAACTCATACCGTTCGTTATTTCCGTTGCGCATTTTAAGGTCGAAAACACCGGCTGTTGCGTTGCCGTACTCTGCGGGAAAGGCGCCGGTAAAGAAATCGCTGTTGGCGAGCGAATGTGTGTTCAGCATAGTCACCGGTCCGCCAGTACTGCCCGGATCCGCAAAATGATTGGGATTGGGAATGTCTATATCTTCCAGCCGCCAGAGAATGCCCTGGGGCGAGTTGCCGCGAACAATGATATCATTACGCGAATCATCGGTCCCCTGAACACCTGCAAAATTAGAGGCCATACGTGCAGGATCAGCGCGACTGCCTGCATAACGTTCTGCTTCCTGCACATCGAAGGTGCGTGCGCTTACAATGGCCATTTCATTGATGTGCTCCCGCTTTGATTTAACAGTTACGTCCTGCAGTTTTGTGGCAGCAGATTCTTCCAGGTCTATCGGCAGTACTACTTCTTTACCCGAAGTAACCAGCACGTTCTGCATCGTTATGGCCTGGTAGCCCGGATAATTCAGATGCAGCGTATGCTTTCCTACCGGCACGTTGTTCAACTGAAAATTTCCATTACTGTCTGTAACGGTACCTATAACGGGAGTAATATCCGTAACAGATATGGTAACACCCTGCAGGGCAATGTGCGATTCGCGATCGGTAACCGTTCCTTTTACCAGCTGTACGATCTGCGCACCCGCGGCAACAGGGAGGATGAGGGCAAGCAAAATAATAAATGCGATGCGCATGGAAGAAACTTATAAATGGTAAAATACGAAATAAAAAAAACCGGCATGGCCGGTTTTCCTGTCTTGAATAACTTAAAAGTTAAAACGTTCTCAATACTCATATCTGAAATCTCATATCCCTACAACTCCAACTTCTGCCTCAGGAACCTTAAGGTTATCTCATCGGCTTCCTGTGTATGTTCTTTATCGTACTGCGGGTTACTTGGATTAGCAAATGCATGATCTGCATCATAGCTGTGGTATTCAAATTCGCGGCCGTTTTCTTTTACTGCTTTGCCCAGGTTTATCACAGATTCCTCTGTTATGAATTTATCCTTTGCACCGCGGATGTACAGGAGATCGGCCTGGAGCATCTGTATACGTTTGGCTTCTTTTTCAGGAAAACCATAGTACATTACAGCAGCCTTACATTGCGGTCCGGCAAGCAATGCCGCATTAAACGACCAGGTGCCGCCCATACACCAGCCAAGCGTGGCCACCTTTACCTGCTTACCTATTTTTCTCAGCAATCCGCTGATGATAGCCTCGCCGCGCTGCTGCTTCAGACCACCCATCAGTTTACCGGCCTCATCTGCATTGGCAGCTACCTTACCATCGTATAAGTCTATCGCATAAACGGCTATATGCCCGTCCAGCTGGTCATGCCAATATTCTGCTTCTTTCTTAATGTAATCGTTGAGGCCCCACCATTCATGAAAAATGAACAATACTTTGTCTGAAGCTTCTGTAGCCGGTACATAATAGGCTTTCCCGGTTCCGCCATCAGGTGTGGGAAAGCTGATCATTTTGGAACCTGCTGCCGGTGTATATTCAAACGGAACAGGCGGCAGATGTGATGCTTTGAATTCGTCATTAAATGCCAGCAACTGCATGTCTGCCGGTTTCGCACAACAACTCTGCGCCCGCAATTCCTGTTTTGCCACGCACGAAATAAGCAATGTGAAAAGTAAAATTAACCGCTTCATATTTTCTGATTTTGGAATGAATTAATAATTAAAACCTGAACCAGGTATCTGCTGCAAATTTCTGCACAAACTGGTTCAATAAAATCATTCCCGGATAAAAAAATCAGCGCAGCAAGGTTACATTACCTTGTTTAAAAAATCGTTTCCCGCCGCGGTTAAAGGCTTCAAATGTGTACACATAAGCTCCTTGTGGCTGCGGCGTACCGTTGAACCTGCCATTCCAGCCTTCATTTATATCTGAGGTCTCAAATATTTTTTGTCCCCAGCGGTTAAATATGCGGAAATAGTGCAAACTGAATATGCCTTTGTGCACCACCTTTAATTCGTTATTGACACCAGCCCCCGGCGAGAAAGCATTGGGCAGATCTATCACCTCCTGTGCATCTGTAAAAACATCCACCGAGTCTCTTGTGCGGCAGCCGCTTTCTGTAATTCCGTCTACATAATAACGTGTGTTTGCCGAAGGCGAAACAACCGGGTCTGATATAGAAGCATCGCTTAAACCCGCTCCCGGAAACCATTGAAAATACAGGCAGTTGCCTCGTGGATCCAGCTGTGCAGATTCGCCGGGAGCAAGACTGATGCTGTCCGGAAGCAATATTACAGCCTGCGGCAGCACGTGTATCTGCGACTGAACGGTATCGAGGCAGCCATGTGCATCTCTGGCCAATATATTGTATGTTATATCTGCCAGCGGAGCTGCAACCGGGTTTATCATTGCAGTATCCACTATATATTGCTGTGTAGACCAGCTCCAGGAAACTGCCCCGGAAAGATGCAGTGTTAACAGTGCCCCGGGACAAACTGCTGTATCAGCAGGATCTACAGCAGCAAAATTGCCGGGGAATACCGTTACGTATACGCTGTCTTTATGTGTGCAACCTGCACTTGTACTGACGGCAAGCCCCACATAGCCGGATTGCTGCGCCGTGTAAATTGTTGCTGCTGTACTGGGATTGATAACCGTTGAAGGTGGTGTCCATTGGTAAGTATAGTTGCCGGGCGGTGCAATATGCGGATCCAGTTGCAATGTATCCCACTCGCATAACGAACGTGGCTGGTCTATGTGCACTGATGGCGCATCCTGCACCGTTATCTGTACAGAGCGGACCCTTGCAGGACAGCCGGGCAGGTCTACAGTAAAAGCATATGTTGTAGTGACCGCTGGTACTGCCAATGGTTCGGATTGTGAAGCATCAACCAGACCGGTTGCAGGCGTCCAGGAAAAAGTGGTGATACTGTCGTGTTGTGTACGCAATTGTATTGTATCGCCTTTGCAGATGGTGGTATCTGGTGTGAGCAGCCGGGAAAATACAGAGTCTTCAATAACCAGCTGTGCGCTGTCCAGTGCATCTACTGAATCACATACCGGGAAAATCTTTACAGCTGCAATGCGCGGGCCGGTAGCCGGATTCACTACCAGCGGGTTTATATTGATATATGCCACCGAGTCACCAGCGGGAATGGTTACCCTGCCCGGCATATTGTGCTGCGTATAATCCACTCCGTTTTGCGCAGTCCCTGATAAAGCATAGCGCACTGTAAGCGGATATGCGCCGGTACTATGCCTGTTTACCACAAAACGGCCCGGCGCACACCCCCGGATACAATAAGGTGCAGGCGTATTGAGCTTACCATTTGCGCCACCCTGCACTCTTACACTGAGCGGGTTGCTGGTGAGGCTGCCGGCAGCCAGAAATACACCGGAATCGTAGTTGGCATCACCTACATCTGCAATAGTCATTTTCAGGTGGTACGTTTCGCAGCTATGCACGGCACATTTAGCCACCAGCGGCACTGTAAAGCCATCGTAGGTAATATCTGTACCATGAGTGTTATCTACGTAATAGGCAGTAAAAGGAGATCCAGCACCCATAGAGGTACAGTTGAGGATATCGCCATCAATGCCCGGAGTACCATTATTAATGCTGTTTATGGATACAGGAATTGTCGTGCCGGGAACTTTGGCCATATTTCCAGCAGCGCCTGGCCCGGAAATATAAAACCCGAACATATCATTATACTTGGTGCAATTGAAATAAGAATATTCTTCGGAGGCAAATACATAGGAGAAGCGTATGGTATCGCCAATGGGCACAAAGTCAAATTCCAGTATACAGGCATCTACTGTATTACTGCCCAGCTGGGCATCTCCGGCACCACCGTTATTGGAGGTTGGCACAAGCGTCGCCGGCCCATCGGCACCGGCAGCCTGACCTGGCAGTGATTTAGCCTGCCCGGTGGTGAGCAGTACGCCTTCTGTCACGCCCAGGTTTGTATTGCTGCTGCTGAAAACGGCACTGGCTCCGGGAGGACAATGCAGCGTTGCTCCTGTAATGGTAACACCTCTGCCGGCTAATGACGATGCCAGCTGAACCGCAGAAGAGGACGGCTGCACTGTAAGCTGCGCATAGGAACTGCATATAAAAAACAGGCAAAAAAAGAGGGTCACGGCAATACGACGCGTATTACCTGCTGAAGGTGATAAAAGATATAAATATTGAGGGTTCATTGACTTAAGGGTATTCCTGACTACAAAAGACGTATAAAAAACAGTATTCGTTTGAGCAGACGGGAAAAATGACTGAGACATAACAGTCTGCCGGTTATTTATCCGTCAGCTTGTCGATCTTTCCTGCCAGTTTATGATCCTTATCTGTAACGGTATTATTTGCATCATGCGTATTAAGCCAGACCTCTACGATGTTCCATACGTTAGTCCAGCGCGGGTGATGGTTCATTTTTTCTGCTTCCAGTGCCACGCGTGTCATAAAAGCAAATGCTTCTGAAAAATCTTTGAATTCAAATCTGCGGTATAATGTATTATCTTTTTCCTGCCACATTAGTAATGGTTTTACCAGGTATAAAGTTAATTCATTATTCTGCCTGCCGGGTTGTATGGGTAGTCCTTTAATTAAAAAAAATTCCCGCAGCCATTACACTGCGGGAATCCGATTGGCTGTAAAACACAGGCCGCATTACTCTTTTACTATGCGCGTCATTCCTTTACGACCTGTGTCACCGGTAAACTGCAGCAGGTATATTCCGGCCGGGAACTGCTGCAGGCCGATAGTTGTGCTATGTGTATTAATCTTTTCTCTCAGCATTTCACGTCCCAATGCGTCGAAGAGGGTGATCTCATATTTTTTATCTGCTTCTATCGTCAGCCGGTCCTTGACGGGGTTGGGATATACGCGCACATCGTCCGGCAGACTCACACCCGCTACTGCTGCTGCTACTTGTATCATCCGGCAGCTGTCATCTGTGCCGCACTGGCTATAAGCAGTTGCACACACGCTGTAAGATCCTGCTGAAGTATAGGTATGGTTTACGGTCAACCCGGTAGCGGCATTACCATCACCAAAACTCCAGCGTACACTGTCTACCGGAGTCGTACCATTATAAGTAAGATTTACCGTATGATTGCTCAATGAGGAAGTATATGCTGAAACAGGGGCTGTGCAATTGCATGGATAACCATATTTTGCCACAAAAAAATCAAAGTCCCCACCGGAGTTAATGAGCGTCTGGCTGCCTACGTACAGGTCTCCCGCAAATCTGCCGCCCAGGTAGAGATTCCCTGCATTATCTGAAGTAATAGCAGTCGGATAATCATTTACCCCAAAATTACTTTTAAGCGAATCAAAGCCCTGCATTGCTCCGGTCTGTTTATCCAGGTGTGCCAGGAAAATATCATATCCCTGGTTAGGCACATTTTCCACCTTTTTTGTGTCCCAGACAAGCTTACCGGGGAATTCCCCGGCTACCGCAACTTCACCTCCGCGCAGTGTGAGCGCATCGGCCCCGGCATTGGCATTGGAGCTGCCATTTTTGGCCCATATAAGATTTCCTGAGGTATCTGTTTTCATTACCATCGGAACGATATATGTAAGTGAGGATACAGAATTGGAAATGGTGTAGCCATTGAAAATTGCCCCATTAATACCTCCACCGGCAAAATAAACTCCGTTCTGTCCATCTGTTACAGGACGGCAGCCAAAGCCCGCACTGTCTGAATGATGATGCCATAAAAGCTGCCCCTGTGTATTAAAGCCGGCAATAAAGCCGGATTGCGTCTGCACCTGTCCGCCCAGTGTAAAGGAGTACACCGGAGGATATCCGAAATTCACATTCCCCGATACAATGAAATTACCCCCGGGCGTGCAGATCAGATTTATAGTGATGTTTGTAGAATTGCCATTGGTTGTAAGTACCCAGTTCATCGGCGGCTGTAACAGCTGTAATAAATTTCCCTGAGCATTATATTTAAGTATGTACGCACCGGCGCTGTTTACCACAATGTTGTTGCCGCCAGACAGCAGTCCCGGGTACAGATAAGCCAGCATGTATATATTCCCCGACTGATCGAGTGCAAGATCGTAAGATTTGTACAGGTAAGTACTGTTTATTCCTGTGGTATCCGGCTGTGGCTCACGTAGCCAGCCGAGATTACCTGATGTATCATATTGTGCAATAAAAAGTGCTTTTTCATTGGATACAGGTAAGGTTGTATCTGTACCGAAATGCGCAGGATAAGGATTTTGTGCATGAATAATGCCGGTGACATACACATGTCCTGAAGCATCGGTACGCAGAGCAACCGGCACATCGTCTGTGTAACTGCCGATCATCTTCCGCCAACGCAGGCTGCCGCTGCAGTTAAAACTTGCCAACAGGATGTCGCGTCCGCCAAAACCGCTGAGCGCCGCACCATTAAGATCGGGACTTCCCGAAGATTCGGCAACAGCAAGAAAATAAACATTGCCGTGGCTGTCTGTCGCCATGTCTTTAATTGCTTCGTACGGATAAGTGTTGGTTCCGGTGTATGCGCTGCCGCCACGCCGTCCCCATTGCCACGACTGAGAGTAGGCCTGGTGCGTGCTTAAAATACACAACGCAGCAAGCAGGCTGTTGCATAACCATTTAATGACAGGTACATTTTTTTTCATAGTCAGATTACATGTTTAATAAGGAAACCATAGCGCCGGTTGGCGCTATGGTTTTTAAGTTACAAAAATCAAAGTTTCCTAGTGCGTAACGCTCAACCGGGCCGTAGCCACAGCTGCACCGTTACTGCGTATTACCACCTGGTAAATTCCGCTTACCCAGCCATCTACATGAAGTGTATAGCTGCCGCGGTTTTCATCAGGAAGTTTCTGGTCTACAAGACGACGTCCTGTTACATCATATACTTCCAGCACATGTTTAGAAGAGCCGTCGCCGAAACTGTACGCTACTTCTGTTGTCTGCTGTGCAGGGTTTGGTGCGAGCAACAGGGTGTTACCTTCTGCTATATCGTCCTCACCTGTCTGTATATGACGCTGTACTGGTCCGCCGGTCGGGCACTTGATCTGTACTGCCTTCAGCTTGATGGTACATTGAGTGCCATCAGGCAATGTAAATACCACTGCGAAGTTTGCAGTTCCGCTACCGAAGCCGGCAGGCGGGATCCACTGAGAAGTGACAGATGTTGCACCTGGTGCTGCAGTACCTGTGCCCGGAACCATAGTGCCACCAGTGAGCGGCAGGATGGCGTAAGGGAGCGGTACTATAGTTCCGTTACCCAAAGCAAATGTTATGAACACGTGACAGCTGGCATCGTAAGTGATGCGTGCAATACGTGCAGACAACATGCTGCAATCGATCTTGGGACCACCACACTGAACCTTTGTCTGGAATTCGCGGATACAGCGGGTGCCGTCCGGCAGAATGAAGGTAACAGTGAATGTAACAGAGCCACCTGAGAATGAAGATGGTGGTATCCATTGTACAGAGAAGCTGCCGCCGCCCGGTGCCATTGTGCCGCTTGGCGGGATAACAATACCACCCATGTTTGTCGTTACAGTATATGGCACATTTGCTCCTGTGCTGTTACTGAAGTTGAATTCAGGGAAGATATTGCAATCTGCGTCATAGTTAATCTTTGTGAGATCAACCTTGACCATACTGCAATCGTATTTGCCGCCGCAATTCGGCAACAGGCTCAGGTACATGTTTCCGCTGCTGGCCTGGCAAAGTCCGTTGTCCAGCGTAAGGCCGTATACACCCGGGTTGGTGATATTAAGCGGTGTCACCAGGCTGTTGGTGCCGGAATTGAACAATGCATAATTGTAATCCCATTCCCAGTAAGCAAACGGTATGATCGGTCCGTAGATATTGAGACCTCCCGGTGGCAGGCAAACGCTGTAACAACCTTCGGGGAACACCCAGAGATAGCCTTTAGGATCTTTCGGCACATCTACAGCTGTATCACTGGTACAGCCATGCTGATCTGTAAACCATACTCTGTATGGACCGCCAACGTTTACGCTGATCGGGTTGCCACTCATGCCGTTGCTCCAGGTAAATGAACCGGGGCCGGGAGAAGTAGCGCTGAGCATCAGCTGGTATGTAGCGCAGTTTACAGCATTATAACTGATCACAGGACGTGCCGGTGGAGTAAATACAGTAACGTGAAATACAGAGCTGGTTCTGCTGCAGGTACCTCCCGCAGGATTGTTCACATAAATGGTAAGCTGGTAATTGTAAGTACCAGGTGCCAAACCGGATTGTACAAGATCCGGCGTATTACCACCTACAGGATTGGAGTTTACTGTCCATTTGTAAGTAACCACATCAGGACCTGCATAGCCATTTAGTGTAAAGGCCTGTCCCTGACATTGCAGTGTATCGCCGCTGATGATAGCATCAGGCACATTAACCACATTCACTTTTGCGGCGGTAGTATTGGCAACACAACGATGCACATCTTTAAGCTTAACCCAATAATACCCGTTGGTACCTATGTTGAGGGTATTCAGCGTTGAGCTTAAGAGGAAGGTCGTATCTGTATACCAGGTATAGTTAAACGGAGCAGTACCACCTGACGGCGTACATACCAGGTTTACTGTAGAACCTTCGCAGATAGTTGAATTAAGAGGTGCTACCGTTGCAGACAGCGTGTTTTGTGTAATATTCAGTATATGGCTGGTTGTACTCTGACATCCCTGCGCATTCTTCACGGTAAGTACCGGTGTGAAGGTAAATGGCGGAAGCGTCGGATAAGCATATACTCTGTCCGGGTTGTTGACAGTTACCTGTGCCAGGTCTCCGAAATCCCAGAACTGGCTGATATATCCCGTACTGGTATTTGTGAAGTGTATAGGCACTCCTTCGCAATCGCCATTGGATGCCATAGTGAAGGATGCTACAGGCAGTGAATCCAGGTACACCGTACGGGAAATAGTACAGGTATCGCCAAATGCATTGCCTACACGGAGTGTAAATAAATAAGTATTTCCGGCGGCAACTGTTGTATTATAAGAGCTTATTGCCGTGTTATTACCGGTATACGTACCGTTAATTGAGAATTTGAAGTAAGTAGGCGTATACCCCGGATAATAAGTGGAGTGATCAAGCAGTGTAAGGTTGTAACCTGTACTGTTACACGTCACGCCCCACAGAAGGTCCGGCACAAGCGGCACTAGTACATTATGCGGTACTGACACCACGCATGGCTGTCCTAATGTGCTTGTATAAGTTACATTATAATAGAACGTATAATTGCCCGCTACATTAAAGTTGCACGTAAGTGTAGAACCGCCAGTTGAAGGCACTACGTTTACACCCTGTGCATTTGAAGGCCATGTCCAGCTGTCATTGTATCCGCCGGCGCTGTAACTGCCGGTAAGGGTAACCGCACCACAGGACTGTGTATGGTTAACAGTAACCGTAGGTGACGGAGAAATGGTACATGAAGGACCGCAGTTCTGTATTTCCGAAACAATATTAGAAGTATCGCTGCAACCGTTTTGTCCCATTGCCACAACATAATACTGGCCAAAGCCTGTAGCTGCATACGTACTGCACGGCAATGGTATACCACATGTAGTCTGAAGCAGGTTAGGTGCTTTATACCAGCTGAGCTGTGATGTAGGTATGTAACCGGACTGCAGTGTTGCAGTAAGGTTGTCGCTGAAACCTGTGTTGCAATGCACAAGCGGACCTACAGGCGTAACAAATGCTACCGGAGCAGGTTTTACTACTACGGAGTCGGTGAGTACTGTTGTGCTGGTACAGCCGTTAGGATTGGTAATGGTAACACCTATTGTATATTTTACATTACCATTATTCAATGAGCTGTACGGATGCGAAACACTGGTTGAGAATACGGGGCCACCTGCAATGGTAGTATTGGTCGAATACAGATCGCCGAAATCCCAATGGATGTTTGCAAGTGTAAGACCGGTACCACCAATATTAAGTGTAACAGGAAGCGGTACGTCGCGGCATATACTGTCCGGAACAGACAGGCTCATAACCGGCGCGGGCTGTACCGTTACATGCAGTGTATCTAAATACTCGCTTGTACATTTACGCACTTTTACTATAAGCAGGGCATTTACTGTAACCGTTGTATTATTCCACAGTACTGAAACATTCGGCGTTCCGTCACCGGAAGCAACGCTGCCGTAGGTAGGCGATACTATTCTCCAGGAATAAACTTCGCCATTATAATAACCGGCCGAATAGTTGGCATAAGAGTTAGGGCAGACAACTACAGGCCCTGTTATATGCGGATGAACATTCGGTGCATAAATTGTTTTGGTGAGCGGTGCAGATGCGCAGTGAGGTGAAGCTGAAAGTTCACGCACTACCTGCAGCACATACGGTCCGGCACCTGTAAACTGTACCGATACAGTACTACCCGTAGATGCACCGATAAATGAGCCATTGGCGGAAGGAACAGACCAGTGGAACAATGTACCCGGCTGACTGTTCTTTGCGGTAAAGGTATATGTAACACCGGCGCATACCGTATCCGGACCAAGCAGGCTGTCTGGCGGCGGCGGCGGCGCATATGCGGTAATAACCAAAGGCGCCGGGCTGCAGAAAGGACCGCTTACACTAAGTGTATAGGTACCTGGAATAGGATAAGAACCCGTGAATATATTACCTGTGCCGGTCTGAGTTCCGCCATTTGGCTGCTGCAATACCCAATTGCCCACATAGCCGGCAGTCAGTGTATCGTTTGCAGAACTGCCTACGCATATTTTCGTAGGTCCGGTAACAGACACGGGAGGAAGTATTTTTACAGTAAGATCCGCAGAACCGCCGCATCCGAGCAGCGTATTCTTATAGTCGCAGTGTATATTAATCACATCTGCGCCATTGGTATGTATCACCAGTTCATTTGGCTGGTCTGTATTGTTCCAGGTAACACCGGTAGATGATGTTACGGACCATGTAAACAGCGTACCCGGCCACTGCGGCAGATGATACAGGAATGCGCTGTTGGGACATACGATGGTTGGGCCGCTGATATGACCGTTGCTTTGTATTACGGGCACTTTTACGGTGGTAACACCAGGACATGCCAGGCTGCAGGAAGATGCATCAAAATATACATATCCGAATCCGCTGGTATCTACATTATCCCAGAGTACATCAATGTTATCTCCGTATGGCATTGGCGAAATGATTGTTCCGCCAGAGACAGACCAGTCATAACTTCCGCATGAAATCGGGTTCCTGAGCTGGTAGTGTGCTTTATCTTTTTCACATACTACGCCCGGACAATCGATCTGTACGCCGTCCTGATCTTTTACATCTATCGTCATCCATGAAGTGTCCGTACAGTTACATTGGTTTTTCACCACCAGCATTACCTGGTAAGTGTTGGAGCCTGACGGATCAAAATGGTAAGTATGTGACGGATTGACACCGGTACTGCTTCCAAATCCGTTTCCATCACCAAAATCCCAGTACCACGAAACTATCGGGGATGCACTGGTCGTGAAGGAGCGATCTATAAACTGTACCGTTTCGTTATTACATACTGTAATATGGGTTTTGGTAGTGTCTGGTAAAGTGCCGAAAGAGGAATGTGGTTTTCCTATAATTTCAATGCAAATGCTGCGTGTACCTATACAGCCCGCAGGAGAAGTGGTTTCTTTTACAGAAACGGAGCCTGAACCGGGTACGCCCCAATGCACAAGGCAGGTATTACCTGAAGGAAACGCGGTTCCGCCACTGATAGTCCATTGAAAAGTACTTCCCGGCTGTCCGTTGGCAGTGTAAGTCACCCAGCTGCCTTCGCACACTTTTACGCAGCCGCTGTCATCAAAAAGCTGCTGCTGCTGTTGCTGGCCTTCTTTCCGGGGATCAGGCAGATGCTCACAGGCTACCCTGTAATCAGTTGTAATGTATGGCTGAGGCAGGGATTGTACAGTTACAGGAAGTGTACCGAGTTCAATAACGGTGCCTGAAGCGTTTTTTCCCTGCACCTGCAGTGTAGTGGTTCCTGTAGTGGTCCATAGAACATTTGTAGTACTTCCGTAAGGAGAAGAGAGATTTCCAAGTGCAGTGAGTGTCCATACATAACTGAGTCCGGAGGTGGGAGAAGGTACCGAATAGGTCCAGGTGCTGTTTTTGCATACCACAGCGGGGCCGTTGATTGTGATCGGCGTTTGCCCCCTGGCCAGTAGCCCAAGGCAAAGCATCCATACCACAGCACACACGGAGAATAGTTGTTTTCTCATAGCAGTTCAGGTTGGTTTATGTTAAAAAAAAAGTGACAGTACAGGTATTCTTCACCCGCAGAAACAGCAAAAAACCGGTTTTGCAGGTGCCGAAATTGGTTTTACTTTTAAAAAGTTAAAAAAATCTCCGATGTGCCTTGCTTCTCTCTGCCCATTCCCAGATTCTACTTTTTTAAAAGCGTGATTGTAAAATTTTAAAAAAAAGTTAATGTTTCCTACAGGCAAAAAACTGCAAATATTCAGTTTTTTACCTGTACGTTTTTTGTATTCAAGCAGTTACTTTTGATATCCGTATTAGTGAATTGAACATATTAAATAATAACGTGTGAAAAAGCGTGTTTACGCCATGAAAGAAGAACCTGTGATCCATGTTGCCTATGCCGATGACCATGCTACTGTACGCAAGGGAATCATCACCTTTATGGGTGAGTTGGGCGGAATTTCCGTTGATATTGAAGCCGGTAACGGCAAAGACCTGCTCAAGCAGCTGGAGCAGGCAGAGCATGTACCTGACATCTGCATTATAGATATCAATATGCCGGAAATGAACGGCTTTGATACTTTAATAGAGATAAAAAAGAGGTGGCCGAACATGAAAACACTTGTGCTCACCATTTTTGACCATGAACTGTATATAATCCGTATGATCCTGAACGGGGCGAACGGCTACCTCCTGAAAAGCTGTGATCCCACAGACATTAAAAAAGCACTTGTTTCTATCTATAATAACGGTATTTATCACTCAGAGCTGGTCAGCAGCCAGTTTCTGCATGCAATAAAAAACAAAGAAATAAAGCTGCCCAATTTTACAGAAAAGGAATTGCAGGTATTGAAATACTGCTGCAGCGACCTCAGCTATGCCCAGATCGCCAAGAATATGAATACTACCGCCAGGAGCGTGGAGGGATACAGGGACAGCCTGTTCAAGAAACTTAAAGTAAACAGCAGGGTAAGCCTGGCCTTATATGCTGTACAAGCAGGAATTACTCCATTGGAAATAATCAAACACAATTAATTTTACAATCATGAAACCGTTGTATATTATTTTCGCAGCCATTCTGTGCTGTTTCATTGTGTCCTGTAGCAAAAACGACTCATCCAGTAATGCTTTATCATCTGGTTCATCATCCGCATCCGGCGGCCAGTCTGTAAAAGGGAAGTTATCTGCTATGAGCCGTATAGATTCAGGAGCATATTCAATTTTTATCCCGATAGACTCTGCCAATAAGATGCTTACCAGCTACCTTATGAGCATTCCGTCTGAGAAAAGCGAGACAACGCTGCGCTGCATTACATTCAGCGCCGATTCGCTCAGGGCCTACCTGTCTGATCCCAGCGTTAAAAGCGTGAAATTTATGTTTGCACACAAGCTGCAATACATCAATAGCGGCCATAATGGCCAGGATGCAGGCGGCCTTCAGTCCAATGCAATTACCATCATCGTTGCAGGATATAATGCAAACGGCGATTACACGTACCACCACGGTGCAGTGCTGGACCACGGGATACCTTGCCCAAGTAACTGTATTGATACCGGAAGTGCAGCATCTTATACTCTACCATAGCGGGTGCTACTATTGTGGATAGCGTCTTCTGCCTCACCATACTATACCTGTCTGTGCTATGCTTCTGCAGTATCAGTGGCATATACCGGTATTATGCCCTGGACAGAGCGTCCAGGATATTCTGCTGGTATACTTTCGCTACGTTTATTACAGAGAGTTCCGCATTTTACGCGGCTAAGTTCTACCACAATAACATGCCGGTCTATGCTATTTACAGTTTGTTTGAGTTTGGAATGATCTCCGCATACTTTAATTACAGTATTGATATTTTCAGGAAGAAAAATGCAGGTCTGTGGATCGGAGCTGCCGGCATTATTATCGGCATTCTGAATATTATATTCCTGCAGCCGGTATATACGCTCAATTCGTATTTTCTATTCTTTGAAGGTATTTTTATCATCAGTATGGCGCTATTCTCGTTCTTCCGCCTGCTGCTCATGCAGGACGAGCTGAAACTTCATACCTATCATCATTTCTGGTTTGCCGTTATACTCTCTTTTTTCTGGAGCATAACATTCCTCAACTGGGGCATGTATGATTACTTCCTTCAGAAAATGCCTTCATTCAACTGGATTATCAACCGGTCAATACTGGTGGTCAATATCATTACCTATCTTAGTTTTGCTTTCGTATTTCTATACTACCCAAAAATGAAACAAAACTATGTATAGCCCGTATATCATACCACTTTTTATCGCCGGCACAATCCTGTTCGTCGTCATTATATTTTTTCTCATCGCCTACCTGCTCGTACAAAAAAACAAACAGAACAGGTTCCAGATAGAAAAAAACAAAATGACATTTGACCATGAAAACAGGCTGCTGCGCACACGTATAGAAGAACAGGAAAAAACGCTCAGCGGCATATCCCGCGAGATACATGATAATATAGGCCAGGTATTGAGCTTTATGGGTATGAACCTCCAGGTGATCACACGCCTGGCCCATGATGAAAAGCAACTGAACCTGCTGGGTAAAAGCCAGGAACTGCTGCGCCAGGTGATCAATGATGTACGCAATATCAGCCATTCGCTCAACAGTGATTATATTAAAAGCCTGGGCCTCGCAGATGCCTTGCAGAAAGAAGCAGACCATATTAATGCGGCAAGCAACATTCTCTGTGAGTTTATGATAAAGGGGGAATACCACCCTTTTGCTGCCGAAGAAGACCTGCTGATATACCGTATAGCGCAGGAAGCCATACACAACGTTATCAAACATGCCCATGCATCTGCCCTGCATATATTACTGATATACGAGCGGGATAATTTTACACTCTCAGTAACAGACAATGGCGCAGGCTTTAATAAGGATAAAATCTTTGAGCTCCAGGGAGCAGGTATCCTTAACATTTTTCAGCGCGCCAAACTGCTTGGAGGGAAGATAGATATACAAACGGCTCCCGGTGCAGGATGTACCATTACTTTCCGCCTGCAGGGACATCGCCCTACTCACCCGGCCGCCAGCCTTACCGATGCGGACATTTCCGGGAACGAATAATCATTTTTCCACATAATGCCACGGGCGTTAAACAAAGATTTAATAAACCCATTGATATGATTATTTTTGCGCCACATCGTTTTTTGTTATGGAAGATCTGAAAACAACGCTCAAGCAGCAAATCATTGATTCACTGAACCTGCAGGGCATGAAACCGGAAGATATTGATGATAATGCCCCCCTGTTTGGCGAAGGCCTCGGACTGGACAGCATCGACTCACTGGAGCTTATGGTACTGCTGGAACGTAACTATGGCATCAAGATCGAAGACGCACGCGAAGGCCGCAAAGTACTTACATCTGTACAAACTATGGCTGATTATATAGCCCAGCACCGTACTGTATAAGCAGAGTATGCCAGAATCTGTTGTTATAACTGCTGCCGGTATCCTGTCTGCAATAGGTAAAGGTACCGGTGCTACATTGCAATCCCTGCGCGCAGGCCGTGCAGGGGTGAGGTATCCTGTATACCTGCAAACAGTACATGCTACAGATTTTTTACTGGGAGAAGTACCTTACAGCAATGCAGAGCTCACTGCTATGCTGGCCCCGAATCAACTGTCCGGGAACGGCTATACACGCACCACGCTGCTGGCTATTAATGCGATACAGGAACTGCTGCTTCAGACAGACACAGATCTGCTCCGCAGTGAACCGCTGGCCCTCATAAATGCCAATACCGTTGGCGGTATGTGCTCTGTGGAAGATATGTATGAAGATTTTATCACACCTGGTAAAACAGGGCAGTTTATACGATACATAGACACGCTTGACTGTGCGGAAAGCACTGAACGCGCAACGGCATATTTTGGGCTGAAGCCATTTACAGCTACCATCAGCACTGCATGTTCATCTTCTGCAAATGCTATTATTCTCGGTGCACGCATGATCCGGCAGGGACTCGTAAAAAGGGCTATATGCGGAGGGTGTGATGCGCTAAGCCGGTTTACGCTCAACGGGTTTAACTCGCTTAAAAATGTAGATAAACAACCTTGCCGCCCGTTTGACAATGACCGTTTCGGGCTGAACCTGGGCGAAGGCGCGGGCTATGTACTGCTGGAGCGCGAGGAGGATGCACGGGCACGGAATGCAACGATACTGGCACGCTTCAGCGGTTACTGCAACAGCAATGATGCTTACCATCCCACGGCCCCGTCTCCCGACGGAGCAGGTGCTTATCGCACGATGGTTGGCGCGCTTGCAAAAGCAAGGCTGCAACCAGGCGACATCGGGTATATCAATGCACACGGCACTGCTACTATTACCAATGATGCCGCCGAGGGCCTTGCTATTCAAAATCTTTTCGGAGAAAGCAGCTACCCGTATTTCAGCTCTACCAAACCTTTTACCGGCCATACACTGGCAGCAGCAGGAGCGGTGGAAGCCATCTTCAGTATCATGAGCCTGCAGGAAGAAACGGCTTTTGCTAATCTCAATTTCACAACGCCGATGCAGGAACTTGCCATACGGCCTGTTACTGAAAACACACACATTGCGGGCTTAAAACATGTAATGAGCAATTCCTTTGGTTTTGGCGGCAATAATGTTTCCCTGATATTCAGCAAATCATGAGACACCCGATTTACATCCTTGCCGCGGCTGCCATATCTCCGCAGCACAGTTTTGATAATGATTTTCTGCTTCAGCCATTGGCCGGCAGTACCGATAATCAACTCATGGCAGTTGATATCGACTATCGCAGGTTTATTAACCCTGTGGCCATACGCCGTATGAGCCGTCTGCTGAAAATGAGCATCAGCGCTGCTATGAGATGTCTACAGCTGGCAGGCCTCAGTCACATTGACGCTATTATTACGGGTACCAGCCGGGGCAGTGTTTCGGATACAGAACATTTCCTGAAAGATATGATTGCCCTGCATGAAGGCACACTCAATCCTACCGCATTCATACAATCTACTTATAACGCACCTAATGGCTGGATTGCATTGCAGTCCAAAAGTACCGGCTACAACCAGACCTATGTGCACCGCGGCTTCTCTCTTGAGCTTGCCCTTACCGACGCTCAACTGCTGGCAGCAGAGCAGGAAGGACACCATCATATTCTTGTTGGCTGCTATGACGAGCTGTCACCGGAATACTATATCGTAAAGGACAAACTTGATTACTGGAAAAAAGAGCCAATCAATAGCCCCGAGCTTTTACAGCATAAGAACACGCAGGGTACAATTGCCGGTGAAGGAAGTGCATTTTTCTGCATCAGCGACCAACCCGATAATGCTGTCTGCGTATTGAATGATGTACAGATGCTTCATGAGCCTTCCGGTAAGACTATAAAAGAGTGTGTCACCAATATGCTTGATGCATATAATTTAAGCGCAGCTGATATTGACATGGTGCTCTGCGGCAAAAGCGGCGACAGCAGGTTTGAGCATCTCTACCCCGAAGCTTTGGTGCTTTTCTCATCTGAACGTATAGCCATTGCAGGTTTTAAACACCTGTGCGGCGAGTTTGAAACATCTACCGGCTTTGCATTGTGGCTTACAACAGAGATATTTAAGCGGCAGGAAATACCCGATGTAATACAGATTTCAGGTGCGAAACCCGATCGTATTAAGAACATCCTTATCATCAATCATTATATTCTAGATACAGCATCTGTCCTGTTGCTGACAGCTGTTTAATCCTTAATGAATATAAAAAATGCCCCGCAATTGCAGGGCATTCTCAATCAATATATTTTCCGTTTTTTAAGACGCAACTTTACCCATCACATAGATATTCTCCATTGTGGGAACCGGGCTGCCACCGGCCTTTTCCAGCGATATGGCAAAGGCAACATTTTCACCCGGCGCAGTATGAGACACTTTTGTCATCTTGTCCTGCACCACCATATCATTTTCTATGACACCCATATCCACCGGCTTACCTTCCTTATTGATCACCCAAAGCTGGTATTGCATACCCTGTGGCGGCATTGGCAATTTCTGTACAGCAAGATAGGTATCACCTTTGTCCTTGCTCCAGTATACCGTTGCAGCCATCGGATGATCTTTCTGCATTGTACGCATTACTATCGTCTGCATAGAAGGATCTGCCATCATTTCTTTTTCCTTGCGGTAATGGTCTGCAAGCTGTGCCAGTTGCTGTTGCTGCTGTTTCAGCGTATCCATCTGCTGCTGCATGGCTACCTGGTTTTGCTGCATATCGTTGCGCTGCATCCAGAACATAAAGTTTACCAGCAGGCTGCCTACAAGTGCTATCAGTACAGCAGCACGTTGCCAGCGGAGCTGATTGGAGCGTTCGCGGCGCGGGAATTCTATTACCCTGCCTTTTTCCTGTTCTGTAGTTTCATTATGTATTGTGGCAGGTATTACAGTATCATTTTTTTGCGTTGATCCTGCAGGAACCTTATTACCCGTAGATTGTACCTGGATTGCATTCCATACCTGCTGCTGCAGGTGCGCAGGCGGAGGTGTGGCATGCGCTTCAGCAAAAACCTGCATTGCAGCTTCTATAGCGGCAAGTTCGTCTGCCAGCTCCGGATAGGCATGTATGGCAGCTTCTACCCCCTCCTGCTCTTTCTTATCTAGAGCACCGAGTACGTAAGCTTCCAGTATGCCGGATGATATGTATTCCTTTATATCCACTGCAATTAATTGCTAAATTTTTCTCTCAATAGTTGTATCGCATGGCGCATACGGGTTTTAACCGTGCCGAGCGGTATGTCCAGTGTTTTTGAAATTTCGTCCAGTGTAAATCCTTTAAAATAGGCCAGCTCTACAATCGTAAGATATTCAGGTTTAAGCTCCGCTACTATCTTACGGAGCCCGATAGCGTCCGTTTGCTGCTCGGTTTTCAACCCCACCTGTCCGTTATATACGTGTTCTTCACCTGTACGGATTTTTGATTTCATAATTTCCCCGCGGGAGCGCAGCTTGTCAATTGCAGCATTACGGGCAATATTGATCATCCAGGTATATATTCTTCCCTTTTCCGGGCTGAACTGGTCTATATTATTCCAGATTTTTACAAAAACCTCCTGCAATACGTCCTGCGCAGTCTGCTGATCCGAAATTACCTTTATAATAACACCGTTCAGCACCGCTGAATAATTCTGGTACAGGTAATTAAATGCCTCCTGGCTCCGCTGCTGCAGCAAAGCGATCAGTTCCTGTTCAGTGTATGTGGAAACGGGAGGCAAGTGTTCTTATTATAGCTCTAAAATATAAAATTATTTCGCAAACAGCATCTTATAATCCACACGGATTTTTCCGTTGCTGATATCTTCCAGCTTTTTCTTAATCAGCCTTTTCTTGAGTGGGGGAAGATGATCAATAAACAGCTTTCCGTCTATATGATCGTATTCGTGAAGTATAACGCGGGCCGTTATTCCGTCAAACTCCTGTTCCTGTGGCTGAAAATTTTCATCTACATAACGAAGGCGGACTTTTTCGGCACGTTTTACGTCTTCGCGTACTTTCGGAATGCTGAGACAGCCTTCATTATAAGCCCAGGGCTCACCTGTTTCTTCTACTTTATGTGCATTAATAAAAACCTGTTTTATAGGTTTTTCATCAGGATATTCCTTCTTGTCTTCTTCATCAAAGCTTTCCACTATCTGTACGGTATCTACAACAAACAGGCGGACAGCACGGTTGATCTGCGGAGCCGCGATCCCTACGCCGTTGCTGTAGTACATTGTTTCCCACATATCGGCGATCAGCTTTTGCAGTTCGGGGTAATCCGGGGTGATATCTTCGCTCATTTTGCGCAGCACTGGATGCCCGTAAGCGACAATCGGTAAAATCATGAATCAGTCTGTTTTTAATAAAAGAAGTGCAAAAGTACAGAATCAAACCCGGCTTTCGAGGTATTCCTGCAGGATAATAACAGCGCTCACCGCATCGATCAGCTCTTTTTTCTCCCTGTCCTTCTTTTTAAGCCCCATCTGAGCTATTGCCTGCGATGCCATTCTTGAAGTCATCCGCTCGTCTACAGGCTCAATTTCAAGGTGAGGAAATACATTTTTAAATTTACCCATAAATTTTTCAACCAATGGCGTAGCATCTGTAGGTGAATCATCCATGTTCAGCGGAAAGCCTATAATTACTTTATCAACAACCTCCCGGGTCATATATTTCTTTAAATATCCGATCAGTTCGCCCGTTTCCACAGTATCCAGAGCCGTAGCTATGATACGCAACGGATCTGTAACTGCAAGCCCTGTACGTTTTTTGCCATAATCAATAGATAAAATCCTTGCCAAACGATCGTATTATTAAAATATTCAATAAATTTTATGTATTTTGTAAAAGTAGGACAATATGATTGTCTGGCAATTGTAAATTTCATAATTTAACAGCCACATTCAAACGATACCTTAATCCCTCCCCGTCTATGTAACTGAGGCGTTATTGCCTGCCTTATTGAAAAATAATATTTTAGCAATACAATTATCTTAACCATGCAGCGACTTTTTACGCGAATAATACCCCTCCTCTTTATTATCATCGCGTTTGGCGGTACTTTCCGCAGCTATGCACAATGCAATGCTTTCATCAGCAATTTGCCGGACACCATACCTGCGTGTAAAAACACAACAGTGCAACTGAATGCCCAGATAGGTGGCATCTATAACCGGTCACTGGATACGGTGTGGTCTCCTGCAGCCGGGCTTACCAGCACCACGATCATTAATCCGATTGCGGCTGTGGGCACTACTTCGGCACAATATAAACTCACGGTACACACGCTTACGGCCAATAACTACGTAGTTAATGGCGATTTCAGCAGCGGTAACACCGGTTTTACTACTTCCTATACGCTGGGTACCGGCGGCACCTGGGGTCTTCTGTCCAATGAGGGTACTTATGGCGTCAGCTCCAACCCGAACCTTCTTCACAGCAACTTTTCATCATTCTACGATCATACATTAGGTACAAGCAGTGGCTCTATGCTGGTTGTTAACGGCGCTTCTGCTGCCAATACCAGCATCTGGTGTCAGACCATCACCGTTACGCCCAATACGGATTATGACTTCTCATGCTGGGGCGCATCAACTACTTCAAGTTCTCCGGCCATTCTGCAGTTTTCCATCAACGGTAACCTGCTGGGCACACCACTCTCACTGCCTTCTACTACCAGTCAATGGGTACAGTTCCATGCCTTATGGAACAGCGGTAGCAATACCTCTATTACAATCTGTATCGTAGATCAGCAAACTGCGGCCAGCGGCAATGACTTTGCTATTGATGATATTGAATTCCGGCAGAAGTGTACGCTTACTGATTCTGTATATATACGCGTAACCAACCTTCAGCCCGCTATCAACGTTGTACAGAAGCTTGGTTGTCTGAATGATACTGTTCAGCTTACAGCGGTAAACAATGGCGGCGATGCACCGTCACAATACATCTGGGACTTTGGCGACGGCTTTGGAGATATCGTTCAGAACCCTACACATGTATACGGAGCCCAGGGCGTGTATAAAATAAAACTGGTTACTAAAAAGAACGGCTGCGCCGATTCTGCAACAATAATAACAGACACCCGCCACAATGTGTCAGCAGGTATAACATCTGATGTGGACACTATTTGTGCCGGTGGCGCCGTAAACTTCAAAAATACAGATGTTGCTTCCACTAATCTGAGTTTCTGGTGGGATTTTGGAGATGGTACGCCGATTGACAATTCACCCAACCCGTCCCATGCCTATGCTACAGCCGGTACTTACACAGTAACGCACGTAGCAACAGACCAGATTCCATGTACAGACACGGCACGGAAAACAATAATTGTACAACCGGGTCCTACAGTAACATTTTCCCTGAGCGATACACTGATATGCGCCGGGCAAACTATACAGATGAGCAGCACGGAAACTCCTGGTTACACTCAGCTCACCTGGAACTTCGGAGATAACGACAGCATACACGGCATCGATAAAATGGCTCATGCCTATGATAAAGGCGGCCTGTATACGGTACATCTGCGGGTAGACTACCCGGTATGTCCATCGGCCAACCTTTCAAAAGATGTTACCGTTATGAACATCCCGCTGGTAAGCCTTGGTCCGGATACGAGCCTCTGCCCTTATTCTGATCCTGTGCCGCTGGTAAATATCACCAGCGACCCTACTGCTACTTACCTCTGGAACACCGGCGAGACCGGCACTTCCATACTTGCAAAACAGGTAGGTATCTACTGGCTGAAAGCTACCAACAGCCTGGGTTGTAGTGCTGCAGACAGTGTAGAAATTTTCAAGAATTGCTACCTTGATATGCCCAATGTATTTACACCAAACGGAGACGGCATCAATGATTATTTCTTCCCACGCCAGTTACTGAGCAGTAAAGTGATACAGTTCCATATGCAGATATTTGACCGCTGGGGTGAAAGTATTTTTGAAACCAGTGCACTTGATGGCCGCGGATGGGACGGCAGGTTTAATGATAAGCCACAGCCACAGGGTGTGTACATATATATGATCGAAGCAACGATACAAGGTCTCAGCCCTCAGAAATACCAGGGGAATGTGACGTTGATAAGATAAAAACACAATTTTCCGTAAAAAGAAGGCAGGCCGGCGATATGCCGGCCTGCCTTCTTTTTACGGCATTCTCTATAATCAGGCTGCAAACACATCCAATATCCTGTATGCTTCCAGCAATGCAGCAGCTTCACTCATCATTTCATCAAGTATCGTAAGCTCGCTTGCAGAAAGACACATGGAGACGCCATCACCCAGGTCTATATGTATTTGTTTCAGTGCAGGTTCCTCACAGGCGCTATATAATTTGCTTTCCTGACCGATTCTTTTGCTGAATTCATAAAAAGACACCGCTTCCATACGGATGCAGGTGGTGTAAAAGGCCAGCTGTATAGCGTTACAGGCGCCGCAGGAAACAATATATCCGCAATTATTTTTTGAAAGTACCCGGTAAGAACACATATCAGTTTATAATGAGCAATAAAATTACCGGCCGCCGTACAGCTTCTTCATCAGGATCGGGAAAATGATTTATAAAAACGGAAAAGTAAAAAGACCGCCCGGGCGGGCGGCCTGTCAGAAATTATCTTTTCTTCATATGCTATATGCGGCTTAATGCAGCTATCATGCCTTCTGCTTCTGCAATATTGGTTATAAATTCTTTTCCAAGATCTATAACACCGGGATGCTCATCCGGCACAATATCAGGCTGTTCCAGTCCGGCTGCAGTATGAAATTCATAAGCTCCCGTTTCCTGCTGCAATAAGGCAATATTTGCAGCGCGCACGCCACCTCCGGGCATAATGCTGATGCGCCCGGCTGCCTGCGTTACGAGTTGTGCAATCAGCCCGGCACCTTCTACAGCCGTACGTTGCTGTCCGGAAGTAAGAATACGGACCACACCACACTCTATGAGCCGCTCCATTGTTTCAAACGGATCCGGCACCAGGTCAAATACACGGTGACAAGTCACTTTCATCGGGTAAGCCAGCTCTGTAATACGTTTCATCATATCCATATCCAGCGCACCGTTCTGCAGCGATATGCCTGTAGAAATACCATCACAGCCCAATTCTTTACACATCCTTATATCAAGCAGCATCAGGGCAACTTCGTCATCGTTGTACAGGAAGTTCCCACCCCGCGGACGAATAATAGGATACAGTTGCAGAGACAATTTTTCTCTTGCATGCCTTATCTGTCCGTACGAAGGTGTCGTACCACCTTCCATACGGTTGTCACAAAGCTCTATACGTGCTGCGCCGGTCTGCGCAGCCACCATACATGATTTCATGTTGAAAGCACATACTTCCAGTTGCAGTTCGTGCTTCATAATGCCTAGTAAATGCTTTTTGCCGGGTATATCTTTTCTTCTTTGCCGCTTCTTACCGCGTAGGTAAATCCTTTCTGCAGCGCATAAGCACCATATTCACCCTGTTTATTGATTGCAAGAAATCCTACCTGCACTTTCTTTGCCTGCTCAGGGTTGCGCTGTATAATGCGCTCCACAGCTTTCTTACAGGCTTCTTCCGGTCGATGCCCCTGCCGCATCAGCTCTACAACCAGGTGCGAGCCTACAATGCGGATCACTTCCTCACCCACACCGGTAGAGGTTGCTGCTCCTATTTCATTATCTACATAAAGACCGGCACCTATTACCGGCGAATCGCCCACCCTGCCATGTATTTTATAAGCCATGCCACTGGTAGTGCAGGCTCCACTCAGGTGCCCATTGGCATCCTGCGCCAGCATACCTATCGTATCGTGGTTATCCTTACCGCCGGGCATCGGGTCTTTTCCTTTATCATACAGCCTGTTCTCTATATTTACTTCCGGCTGGTAGTTTGATGTTTTCAACCATTCTTTCCAGGCCTGCTCGCTTTTGGGCGTGAGGAGGTTCTCTTTTTTAAAACCATTTGCCAGTGCAAACTGTAATGCTCCGTCTCCGGCCAGTATTACATGCGGTGTTTTCTCCATCACCAGCCTTGCTACAGAGATTGCGTGTGTTACATGCTCCAGGCACATAACAGAGCCGCAGTTATATTTCTCGTCCATAATGCAGGCATCCAGTGTTACACGGCCATCCCTGTCAGGCAGGCCACCATAGCCTACACTCTGGTTGTCCGGATCGGCTTCCGGCACTTTTACACCGGCTTCGACAGCATCCAGCGCACGGCCGCCGTCTTTCAGTATTTCCCATGCTGCGGCATTGGCCGCCTTTCCAAAATCCCAGGTAGATATAACTATCGGTTGCTTATTTGCGTCACGGGGAGAAACAGGATTTGCTGATGTTTTTTTGCTAAAACCACCTACAAGGGCACCCGCAGTCCCTAGTGCCGACAGCCTGATGAATTTTCTTCTTGAGGACATATGTGTGTTTAAGATTGCGCTTAAGATATAAATAAGTTCACACAAAGGAAAGCATTTCGTTATAATACATATTGTTTATTCTTTAAACCACTGCTGGAAAAATTAATAGGCTTATAAAAGAAACTAATCTTTAAAAATACATGTATATACATACATTTGCATTATCAAATTTCAATCAATCACAAAAAAAGTAACAACAATGAAAAAACTTCTGATCGCAGCCGCCGCACTCGTATTATCTACAGGCAGCCTTATGGCACAGAGCAGCAAGTGGGCTGTTGATCCGGTTCACTCCTCTGTAAAGTTTAACGTAGACCACCTTGTAATATCTGAGGTAGACGGTAACTTCAAGAAATTCAACGGAACCGTTGAAACTCCCGGTGCAGATTTTAACAATGCAAAAGTGAGCTTTACGGTAGATGTAGCCAGTGTAAATACTGATAACGCAGATCGCGACAAGCACCTCCTCTCTGATGATTTCTTTAATGCAGAGAAATTCCCGCAGATGACTTTTACCAGTACTTCTTTCAAAAAAGTAAAAGGCAATATGTACTCTGTAGAAGGTAATCTTACTGTCCGCAATGTAACCAAGAAGGTGAAATTCGCAGTAATTTATGGCGGCACAGTTAAAGATCCCTGGGGCAATATCAAAGCTGGTTTTAAAGCAGCAGGCTCTATCAACCGCAAAGATTTTGGCCTGAAATTCAGCGCTACAACCGAAGCAGGCGGCGCAGTAGTAGGTGACGAAGTAAAAATGCAGCTTAACCTGGAATTTACACAGCAGAAAGCTTAATACCTTTTTCTCATAAAGATGGCAAGGTTTGGCGGTGCAGCATGGCTGCGCCGCTTTTTTATGCACAAAAAAGCCCGGTTAAAAAACCAGGCTATATAATTGAAGATTCACAATAAAACGGGTAGAACTATTGCTGCGTGAGATACTGCGTAGCACAATACCCTTCCTGGCCGCCGTCTGTACGGATCAAAGCCCACTGATCATTGTATTTGCTCAGCAGTGTTACCACTTCTTCATGAGCAGCTTTGCCAACAATCTCCTGGTCTGTGCCTGGCCCTTTACGGATATTCAGGTTAGAACTTTCAGTCGTTACCTTCATTTGGGTACTGGGAGCCGCAGCAGCCACATTGATGTTCATTACCACATCTGCCGAACGGTAATCCGGATCAATTTTTCCGTATACATCCCACAACTGGTCTTTCACAGCACCTGTCGGCGCTTCTCCATCCAGGTATAAAACATTATCCTGTTCACGTACCTGCAGGTTGGTTACACCACTGCTGTTGGCTGTGCTGATCAGTTCAGCATATTTTTCCTGTAATGCCATAAGATCTCTTTTGAATAATTATTTAACAGTGAGTTTGTTTTCTACTTTCTTAGGTTTCAGTGCATTTACTGTCTGCATCAGTTTTGGCAGATCTGTTTTCTTAATATTGCCTGTAAGTGTAACCACACCTTCTTTAACATCGGCCTGAACGCCATTGTATGCCTGTATTGCTGCAGCAACTGTGCTTTTCAGCGCATCATCTGCAGATATTACAACAGGTGCGGGAGCGGGAGCAGGTGGTTCTACAGTACAATTATCCGTTACAGACTGCACACCTTTTACAGATTTGGCAGTATTCTCGGCCATTGTTTTAGTAGCATCATCTTTGCAGCTGCCACTCAGGGTAACAACACCATCTTTTACATCTACCATCATACCTGCAGCTTCAGGCATAGCTTTCATCTTTTCTTCTACAGCAGCTTTAAGATCTGCATCTTTCGGTTTTGATTTGCAGGAAGGGAGCAGGGTGCCGGTGGCGGCTACGAGTGTTAATGCAAGGAGTACATTTTTCAGCTTCATGACTGTTTGTTTTTATAAATAAATGATTGGTAAACAATTTATCGGGACATTATCATTTCACAGAAGCCATTTCACTGTCCGCACAGAACATAAGCGAAGCACAAACCATGCCATTTTTTTTCCATGCGTATTAATTATTTCCCGGTTTCATTTTTATATGCCGGCCGGCACATAAACTTTCGGCACCTGGTTAATCCTTATTTTTGCAGCACGCTATGGCAGAGAAAAAAGCTAAAAAAGCCGTTGCTCCTGAAATCCAGGAAACAGCAACAGCTGACAGGAAGAAAAAGAAAGAGCAGGGCAAAGAAATAACAGCGGGCAGCAACACTGCAATACAGCAACCGGAGGATGATGCAATTTTCATCAAAGGTGCCCGCATGCATAACCTTAAAAATGTAGATGTATCCATACCACGTAATAAGCTGGTAGTGGTAACCGGCGTTTCCGGCTCGGGCAAATCATCCCTTACGATGGACACGCTGTTTGCCGAAGGACAGCGCCGCTACGCAGAAAGTCTCAGCGCCTATGCGCGCCAGTTCCTTATGCGCATGGACAAGCCTGACGTCGATTATATCCGTGGTATCTGTCCGGCAATCGCTATTGAACAAAAAGTAACTACACGCACGCCAAGATCTACCGTAGGTTCCATGACGGAAATTTATGACTACCTGCGTCTGCTGTATGCACGTGTCGGCCATACATTTTCACCGGTATCGGGCAAAGAAGTAAAAAAAGACAGCGTTACAGATGTAGTACATTTCGTAGAGCAGTTACCTCCCGGAACAAAAGTACAGATCATAGTACCGCTGGTAACACGTTATGGCCGCAGTGTAGACGAAGAACTGAGCATCCTGATGCAGAAAGGTTTTTCGAGGATATATGCACGTGGCAAAGAAAGCAAGGCGATCCGCATCGAAGATGTGCTTGCCGGTACTGAAAAAGCCGGCAGTAAAAACCTGTACCTGCTGATAGACCGTATTGTAGCAAAGAAATTTGACGAAGATGACATCCACAGGCTGGCAGACAGTATACAGACTGCATTCTACGAAAGCGACGGCGATTGCTTTATTGAAACAGACGGCGATACGCTGCATAATTTCAACAACCGCTTTGAGGCAGACGATATAAAGTTTGAAGAGCCGTCTCCCAATCTTTTTTCATTCAACAATCCTTACGGCGCATGCCCTGAATGTGAAGGATTCGGGCAAGTACTGGGCATCGATGAAGACCTCGTAATACCGGACAAAAGACTGAGTGTATACGAAGGAGCCGTAGTGTGCTGGAAAGGTGAAAAAATGAGTGAATGGCAGCAGTCATTCATACGTGCAGCTACCAAATTTGATTTCCCGATACATAAGCCGGTAGGCGATCTTACCACGCAGGAATACGATCTGCTGTGGAATGGCAATAAACAGGTAAGCGGTATCCGCGACTTCTTTGATATGGTAGCCCAAAACCTGTACAAGGTGCAGTACCGCATTATGCAGGCACGTTTCCGCGGACGCACCACATGCCCTACATGCAGGGGCGCGAGATTACGTAAAGAAGCATTGTATGTTACTGTAGCAGGAAAGAACATCGGTGAACTGATGTTCATGCCATCATCAGACCTTTTTACCTGGTTTGATGAAATGAAACTCAGCGAGCATGAGCAGGCAATAGGCAAACGTATCCTTATTGAAATACGCCAGCGAATGAAAACATTGCTGGACGTAGGTCTTGGCTACCTCACCATGAATCGTCTTGCCAATACCCTCAGTGGCGGTGAAAGCCAGCGTATACAGCTCACAAAATTTTTAGGCAGCAATCTTACCGATTCATTATACATACTGGACGAACCCAGTATCGGGCTTCATCCCCGCGATACCGCACGACTGATCAGCGTTTTAAAATCGCTGCGCGATCTGGGCAATACCGTTGTGGTAGTGGAGCATGATGATATGATGATGAAAGAAGCGGACTACATCATTGATATGGGGCCGCTTGCCAGTCACCTCGGTGGTGAAGTGGTTGCTACGGGACCATACAAAGAACTGATCAAAAACAAAAACAGCCTTACCGGGCAATATCTTTCAGGCAATATGCGGATAGATGTACCTGCTATAAAACGCAGGCCCGGTGGGCATATAAAGCTGGAAGGCTGCCGCCAGAACAACCTGAAAGATATAACGGTTTCCTTCCCGCTGAATACGCTGTGTGTAGTAACCGGCGTGAGCGGTTCCGGCAAAACAACGCTTGTAAAACAAACGCTCTACCCTGCCCTGATGAAGCATTACGGTCAGGGTACAGACAGGCCGGGTGTGCATAAAACGCTCAGCGGCGATCTCAGCAATATTGCAATGGTAGAAATGATCGATCAGAACCCGATCGGGAAATCATCACGGAGCAATCCTGTAACTTATATTAAAGCCTGGGATGAGGTACGCAAGCTGTTTGCCAAACAGCCTTTGTCTAAAATGCGCGGCTTTGCTGAAAAGCATTTCTCCTTCAATACAGACGGCGGCCGCTGTGATACCTGTAAGGGAGAAGGTGAAGTAGTTGTGGAAATGCAGTTCCTCGCAGATGTGCACCTGCTGTGCGAAGTATGCAAAGGCAAACGTTTTAAAGACGAAGTGCTGGAAGTAACCTATCGCACCAAGAGTGTATACGATGTATTGGAAATGAGTGTGGATGAGGCTATCGACTTTTTTAGAGATGAGAAAAAAATTGCAACAGCACTGCAGCCGTTATCTGATGTGGGTCTCGGATATATAAAGCTCGGCCAAAGCAGCGATACGCTCAGTGGCGGTGAGGCACAGCGCGTAAAGCTTGCATCATTCCTGGGCAAAAACGGCAGCAAGGAGAAAATTCTGTTCATCTTTGATGAACCTACAACCGGCCTGCACATGCACGATATCAAAAAGCTGCTGCAATCGTTTTACGCATTAATAGACCAGGGACATTCGATTATTGTGATAGAACATAACACAGACGTAATTAAAAGCGCTGACTGGGTTATCGATCTTGGACCCGAAGGTGGTTCCGGCGGCGGAGAATTGCTGTATGAAGGCGCACCGGAAGGATTGGTAAAAGCGAAACGAAGTTATACCGGCCAATATTTATAACGGCTAATGCTAAAATAAAAAGCCTGATATTTTTTTACAAGGAAGCTGACCGGCAATCTACGTACGTATGTTGCCGGTTTTTTTATTTAAACAACATCATCAGACCTTTTTATATTTTTTCCCTGAATTAAAAACATCTGCTGTTTTCCTATTTCATATCAGGCACTGCATCTACAAGCTTTTGTGTATAAGCATTCTGCGGATGATACATGATTTCATCTGCTGTATTCATCTCTACCAGCTCTCCATGCTGCATTACCATAATACGGTCACACAAGTAATGAACAACAGAAAGATCGTGAGAAATAAAGAGGTAAGTAAGCTGAAACTCCTGCTGCAGATCGCGCAGGAGATTTAATATCTGCGCCTGTATACTTACATCAAGTGCTGATACAGATTCATCGCAGATAATAAGCTGAGGCTTTAACGCGAGTGCGCGTGCAATGCCTATACGCTGACGTTGGCCGCCGGAAAACTGGTGCGGATAACGATCATATGCAGATGCCGGCAACTGCACAAGATCCAGCAGCCTTAATGCTTCATGTTTAAAATCTGCAGCAGGCACTGTATGATGCACCCGCATCGGTTCTGTGATGATCTGCCCTATTGAAAGTCTTGGATTAAGCGATGAAAAAGGATCCTGGAAGATCATCTGCATTTCTTTCCGCACCCCGGCCCATTCCTGTTGCGTAGCGTTTACAAGGTTCTTATTCATGAAAAGTATATCACCGCTGTGTGCGGGCACCAGCCCCATAAGCGCCCGGCTCAATGTACTTTTACCACATCCAGACTCGCCAACGAGGCCTAGTATCTCACCCTTGTTTATTTCAAACGATACATTTTTCACCGCTTTAAAATACCCGGTTGTACGGCCAAGCCAGTCATGTGCATTGGGGAACCATACATTCAGTTCTTTTACTTCCAGCACCTGGCTTTCTTTTTGCAAAGCGGCAGATTTTGATGCAGTGACTGCTGCCTGCTCCGTCTTTTCAGTTTCATCTTCCGGGTGCCAGAAATCGGATACTATAGGCAGACGTTCGCCCTTTTCGTGCGTTGCCGGCCGGCATGCAAGCAATGCCTGTGTATAAGGATGCCGCGGGTTATGTAATACCTGTTCTGCATCACCATATTCCATTACCTCGCCCTTATACATCACCAGCACGTCGTCTGCAATCGTTGAACCCAGCGCGAGGTCATGTGTAATAAAAATGAGGCCGATATGATACTCCTGCTGCAGCTCAAGCATCAGGGCAATGATCTCTTTCTGTACTGTTACATCAAGCGCTGTTGTTGGTTCGTCAGCAATGAGCAGTACCGGGTGATTGCACATGGCCATGGCTATCATCACACGCTGTTTTTGGCCGCCGCTGAGCTGATGCGGAAAACGGTCATATATTTTTTCCGGTTCGGGAAGCTTTACTCTGCGCAGCCAGTCAACTGCCTTACTTTTTGCTTCGTGTTCGGGAACCTGCTGATGTACGAGAATAGATTCTTTCAGTTGCCTGCCTATTTTCATTACCGGGTTCAATGCACTCATCGGCTCCTGGAAGATCATCCCCACACTCGCCCCTCTTAGTTTTGTCCACTGCTCGCGGGTAAGTGTTTCAAGTATCGTATCCTGCAACTTCAATGTGCCTTCCTGCTGCGCACCCGGCGGCAAAAGCCCCATCAGCGCCAATGCGGTAAGCGACTTACCGGAACCGCTTTCTCCTACAATGACCAACGTCTTCCCCGCTTCAAGACTGAAGGAGAGATTATGCACTGCTGTAAAAGGAGATTTACCGGCAAAGGTAATACGCAGCTGATCTGCTGATATAATTGTATTAGAATCGGGCATTACCCAAAGATGAATATTAAGCGGCTAAAATCCAGCACGCGGCTATACTTTTTTAATACAGAGGAGACATAACTGTTTAATACGCGCCTGTTCCCTGTTCAATATAGCTCTATAAAACAAACACCTGCCTTAGAAGTGCAGGTGTTTTACTGTATGTCCGTTATTTATCAGTTGCTTCAATGAATCTATACCAATCCGCATATGCAGGTCTACAAAGTTTTTGGTGACCTTGCTGTCGCTTTCCGCTGTTTTCACGCCTTCAGGCACCATCGGCTGATCGGAAACAAGGAGCAATGCACCCGTCGGAATCTTATTAAAAAAACCTGTGCTGAAAATAGTAGCCGTTTCCATGTCAATGGCCATTGCACGGATACGTTTCAGGTATTCTTTAAACTGTTCATCGTGCTCCCATACCCGGCGGTTGGTTGTATAAACCGTACCTGTCCAGTAGTCACGTGAGTAATCCCGGATAGTTGTTGAAATTGCTTTCTGCAGGGCAAATGCCGGCAATGCGGGTACTTCCGGCGGAAAGTAGTCATTACTGGTACCTTCACCCCGGATAGCTGCTATCGGCAGTATCAGGTCGCCAACTTTATTTTTCTTTTTCAGGCCACCGCATTTACCTAAAAACAATACTGCTTTAGGACTGATGGCAGAAAGCAGATCCATCATGGTGGCAGCGCTCGCACTCCCCATACCGAAGTTAATAATCGTGATTCCGTCTGCTGTAGCACATTGCATCGGCTTATCCAGTCCTACGATAGGCACGCCATGCATGTCTGCAAAGAACTTTACATAATTGCTGAAATTGCAGAGCAGGATGTATCTGCCAAAATCCTTCAATTCCTGCCCTGTGTACCGGGGCAGCCAGTTTTCTACTATCTCTTCTTTTGTTTTCATCCGCTTAAATACTTTTGCTTATCAAATATAACGATCAAATCCCCATTGACGAGGCGCAACTGTGCTAAGATAGTGTTACATCATCCCTTCATCGCGCATACTGAGATAGGAGTTATTAGCCACTATGATGTGGTCTACCAGCCGTATATCCATCAATGCTGCTGCGTCGTACAGTTTATTCGTCAGACTTTTATCTGCATTGCTGGGCTTCAGGTTGCCGGAGGGGTGATTATGTGCAATGATAATCTGATTGGCATTCTGCAATAAGGCATTCTTCAGCATAAGCCGCACATCTGCTACCGTGGCCGTAAGACCGCCGATACTGATGATCTCATGGCGTAATAATCTGCTTGCCTGATTGAGATATAAAATGCCGAACACTTCATGAGAAAGATCGCACATAATCGGTATGAAAATCTTTGCAGCCTCTTTACTTGAAATAACAGCTGTGCGCTGCAATGCCTCATTTATCTGTCTCCGACGGCCTAACTCAAGCGCCGCAGCAATAGTAATAGCTCTTGCCTCCCCGATGCCATGTATCTGTTTCAGTTCATCTACTGTAAGCCGGCCAAGCTGTTGCAGGTTATTTTCTGCAAGTGCCAGCGTTTCACGTGCGAGGTCTACTGCCGATTTCCGGGTGGTGCCGCTGTTGATCAGAATGGCAAGCAGTTCCGCATCGCTGAGGCTTGAAGAGCCTTTGTTCAACAATTTTTCCCGGGGCTTTTCACTTTCTGCCCAATTCTTAATGCTTCCTGGTACAAACTCCTGTTCTTTTATCATATCCTTTATCTTAAAAAACAAATCCACAACAAAGTAAATAAAAACCAACTGTATATTTTACAACATTCTAAAATCATATACTTACATTTTCCGAAAATATCCCAAATGATTACATAAAAGGAAGTAATGGCAGGCTCTGCTCTTTTCGCTTAATTTTGCGGCACTAAATATCTGGCAGTGCCTATAGCATTTCATTATCTCCCATACCGGGATACCGGCCACTTCTCCTCACTGGTGAATGATTACCTCAGCCAGGATGAAAAAATAAGACCTTTTTACACTTTTGCTCCGGATGCCGCCGGCCTCAATGACGCGGTACGGCAACGTGCGGCATACAAGGTAGACAGAGCTTTACTTGTATCTGTGCTGGAACGGCAATACGCCACACTGCCGGTGCAGGAAGCCGTACAGCAGAATATTGCTTTACTGGCAGATGAAAATACATTCACGGTATGCACAGCCCACCAGCCCAACCTGATGACTGGCTACCTGTATTTTATTTACAAAATTGTACATGCCGTAAAACTTGCTGAAGAACTGAAAGCCTTACATCCGGAGAAGAATTTCGTACCGGTATATTACATGGGCAGTGAAGATAATGACCTGGATGAACTGGGCGTTTTCCGTTATGAGGGCAAAAAATTCACCTGGTATGCCGATGGACAGACCGGCGCTGTAGGCCGAATGAAAACAGAGAGCCTCACCCCTTTGATTTCAGAATTATTTAGGCTGCTGGGACCTCCCGGCAGCAACCTGGACGACCTGAAGGAACTGATACAGGAAGCATACCTGCATCACAATACAGTGGGCGCAGCAACACAATTCCTGGTGCATAAGCTTTTCGGGCGTTTCGGTCTTGTGGTGCTCGACCCGGATGAAACAGCTTTTAAAAAAGTGTACCTGCAGGTAATGAAAGATGACCTGCTGCACCATACACCATTTGACATTGTTTCCCGGCAGAATGAGCTGCTGGCCACACACTACAAAGTACAGGCACATCCGCGGCAGGTAAATCTTTTCTACATGAAAGACCACCTCCGCGAGCGTATTGAGCACAGCGGAGATACATGGCAGGTTGTAGACAGTCTTATAAAATGGAATAAGGAAGAACTGCTTGCCGAACTGGAAGCCCACCCCGGACGCTTCAGCCCGAATGTTATACTGCGCGGTATGTTCCAGGAAACGATACTACCCAATGTTGCATTTATTGGCGGTGGTGCCGAAGTGGCCTACTGGATGCAGCTCAAAACTTTATTTGATCATTATAAAATATTTTTCCCGGCGGTTATGCTGCGTCAGTCGGCAATGTGGATAAACCCATATGCAGCAAAACTGCGCAGGGAGCTTGGATTAAGTATAAAAGATCTTTTTCAGCCGGAATTGCAGCTGGTACGTTCCTATATCGCTCAAAACAGCCAGGACGACTGGCAGACAGAGCAGGAGTCACAGTCGCTTGAAAAGATTTTCTGCGGTCTGAAACAAAAAGCTACAGCGCTGGAACCGACACTCAAAGGGTCTGCAGAAGCCGCGCTTACCAAAATGAGGTACCAGATGCAGGTACTGGAGAAGAAAATGCTGCGTGCAGAAAAGAAAAAAATGCAGGTACAGCTTAGCAGGATCACAAGGCTTAAGGAAACATTATTCCCCAACGGTGGCCTGCAGGAACGCATTGAAAACTTTATAGGCTACCAACTTATATACGGCGCAGGATATCTAGATATACTCAAAGAACATATGCACCCTTTGAAAAATGACTTCCTGGTGATTGAAGACAAAGCGGAGTAAGGCATGTTTTTTATATAACTTTAGGAAACAACCATTACACCAACTTTCCAAAATCGATTATTATGACTGGCAAACATTTCATGTACGCCATTGCCATGTTGCTGCTGCCTTTTATTTCAAAAGCCGATGGCGGCATGCCCAAGCTGCAATTGGGCATCAAGGCAGGCGTGAACGTATCCTCGCTGAATGGCGACAACTGGGACAATGGATATAAAACAAATTTACTGGGCGGACTGGAAGCAGGATTATACGGTAACAGGGTGGGTATTTCATTAGAGGCTTTTTTTAGCCAGTCGAGCTATGTTACAGGAGACAATTTCCACAATATTTATGAACAGTATTATAACAATGTGAGCGATTCTGCAAAACAAGGCACTTTTCGTGTAAGCTACCTGAACATACCAATCCTGTTTAACCTTAAACTGGTAAAAGGCCTTTGGCTGCAACTGGGGCCTCAATACAGCGGCGTTGTATCTGTAAAAGATGTGGATGCACTGGTACACGATGCCAAAGGTCTGTTCAAATCCGGTGATGTTTCCGGCGTCGCGGGCCTGCGCCTGAACCTGCCATTTCACTTGTCAGTAGGTGCCCGCTATGTTTTTGGCTTTACAGACCTCAACAATATGTCTATCGGTGATACCTGGCAGCAAAGAACAGTACAGGTACATGTTGTGTACAACCTGCTTTAATCCTTTACAAAATCAACCGGGAAAGCTTCAGTTACTGCAACTGGAGCTTTTTTTATTGCCGTACATAACAAAAGGCTGAGAGCGAAGCCTTCAGCCTGTAAATCTTTATTGGAAAGTCTGTTTTTAGCGTATAGCTACACTGCCGCTGCTGATATGGTTAGGACAGCCATATTTCTTGGTAGAAGTGCAGGATGCCAGGATTGTGATGGCTGCTATCGCTACAACTGGTGCCCAACGGCGGATCTGAGAAAATACTTGCATGTTACCGACTACTTAAACTAAATACTATAAAAAGCTCTGTTACTTTTGTACGAAGATAGCTAAATTTTCATGAAGAAAATACATTTTATAGCAATTGGCGGAGCAGTAATGCACCAGCTGGCCCTCGCACTGCTGAGACAGGGTAATACCGTTACGGGAAGCGACGATGAGATCAATGACCCTGCCAGAACTAACCTCGCCAATGCGGGTATCCTCCCGGCAGAACAGGGCTGGCATCCTGAGCGGATCACTAAAGAGCTGGACGCCATTGTACTGGGCATGCACGCCAAAGCGGACAACCCCGAACTGCAAAAAGCACAGGAGCTTGGTATCCCTATTTATTCCTTCCCGCAATACGTCTATGAGGTAAGCAAAGACAAGAAACGTGTGGTAGTAGCCGGCAGTCACGGCAAAACCACGATTACCTCCATGATAATGTACGTTTTACGTCATGAAGGCATACAATTCGATTACCTTGTGGGTGCAAAAGTGGCCGGTTTTGACCAGTCTGTGCAATTATCTGATGCTCCGCTTATTATACTGGAAGGAGATGAATATCCTGCCTCAGTAATAGAGAAACGCCCGAAAATCTTCTTCTATCACCCGCATATCAGTGTACTGAGCGGTATTGCCTGGGATCATATTAACGTTTTTCCAACATACGACATCTACAGAAGCCAGTTTGAGCAATATCTGCAGGGCATGGATGCCGGCGCTTCGTTGTATTATAATGCAGAAGATGCAGAAGTGCAGAAAGTCGTAGAAACTTCGGCAGGCACACTGAAAGCAGCTCCGTACCATATGCCCGAATTTCATTATGAAGATGGGGAAGCAATCATTCATACTGCTGCAGGGCCGGTAAAAGTATCTGTATTCGGCAGGCACAACCTCCTGAACATGCAGGCTGCCCTCGCGGTATGCAAAGAATTGGGTATAAGTGAAGAGGCATTTTACAAAGCTATTTCATCGTTTACCGGCGCCGCCAAACGACTGGAGAAAATACTGGAACAGCCTGGTCTGGTTGCCTACCGCGATTTTGCTCATGCACCTTCCAAGCTCAAAGCTACACTGGATGCAGTTCGCGAAGCATACGCCTCACAAAAGCTCGTTGCTGTTTTTGAGCTGCACACGTATAGCAGTCTTAATGAGCAATTTCTTTCGGAATACGGACACAGCATGGATGCTGCAGACAATGCCATTGTATACTTCAGCCATCACGCCCTTGAACTTAAAGGACTCCCTAACCTGGAAACAGCAACAGTGCAACAATATTTTAAACGGAACGACGTTGAAGTAATTGACAATAAAGCTGGCCTTCAGCAACGTATACAAGCCATTTTAAAAGATGCCAAAGCCCCTGTATGTCTTTTGCTTATGAGCTCAGGTACTTTCGACGGAATTGACTGGAATAGCGTAGTTTCGCAATAATACAACGTAAAATATACACATTAACCATGGCGCAGCTGGCTCTAAAACGCCCCATTATATTTTTTGACCTGGAAACGACAGGAACCGACCATGCCAAAGACCGCATTGTAGAACTTGCCTTCGTTAAAATCATGCCTGATGGTAAACGTGAGCGTATGGTTAAACGGATCAATCCCGGCATACCCATCCCGGCCTCTGTTACAGCCATTCATGGCATTACCGATGAAGATGTGAAAGATGCGCCGCTTTTCAAACAGGTAGCACACCAATTGTACGACTGGATGAAGAACTGCGACCTCGGTGGCTATAATTCTTCCAAATTTGACCTGCCGCTGCTGGCTGAGGAGTTTCTCCGCGTCGGAATCAATGTAGACTTTACAGAGCGCATGATGATCGATGTGCAACAGATTTTTTTTAAAATGGAAAGCCGGAGCCTGAGTGCTGCCTATAATTTCTACTGTAAAAAACAGTTGGAAAACGCTCACAGCGCCGAAGCTGACATTGATGCAACCATAGAAGTACTGGAAGCCCAGCTGGACCGTTATGAGCATCTTCCCACAGAAGTAAAGCCGCTCAGCGACTTTACCGCGGGTGAGCAATATGTAGATTATGCCCGCCGTATTGTTTTAAGGGAAGGCCAGCCGGTCTTCAATTTTGGCAAGCACAAAGGCCGTAAAGTGGAGGAAGTATTTACCCAGGAACCCCAGTATTACGACTGGATGATGCAGGCTGATTTCGCACTTCATACCAAACAGAAAATATCCGAGATCCTGAACCGGATGAAGTTTGCCAAAACGGCCACAAAAGGTTAAAAAAATATTAAGAGAAAAGGTTTGCTTTATTTGTTATTTTGCTGCCGCTAATTTTTTGCCAGATTGGATAAGCTTGTCATAATACCAACCTATAACGAAAAAGAGAACGTCGAAAAGATCATTCGCAAGGTATTTTCCCTGGCGGGCAATTTTCATATCCTTATAGTTGATGATGGTTCTCCGGACGGGACAGCCGCTATAGTACAGTCATTACAGCAGGAATTTCCCGGACGGCTTCACCTTATGCAGCGTACCGGCAAGCTTGGTCTTGGCACCGCGTATATTGCCGGATTTAAGTGGGCGCTTGAAAGAGGCTATGAGTACATTTTTGAAATGGACGCCGATTTCTCGCATAATCCCGAAGACCTCATACGCCTGCACGAAGCCTGTGCCAGTGGTGCAGATATTGCCATCGGTTCACGGTATGTAAAAGGGGGCAAAGTCGTAAACTGGCCGTGGGACCGTATTTTCATCTCGAAAGGCGGCGCCATGTATACCAAAATCATCACCTGGATGCCGGTTAATGACCCCACCGCAGGTTTTGTGTGTTACCGCAGAAAAGTACTGGAAACATTACCGCTCGACAATATCAAATTTATCGGTTATGCCTTCCAGATTGAAATGAAATACCGCGCCTGGAAGCTTGGTTTCAAAATAAAAGAAGTGCCGATCACGTTTATAGACCGCACAGAAGGTGTTTCTAAAATGAGCAAAGGCATTGTAAAAGAAGCGATGTACGGCGTATGGAAAATGCGCAACTTCTGAGCACACTGCAATCATATTTTTTCAGACCGCCGCAAAGGCTACGGTTTGGACAGAAATATAGATGCTATATTTGTCCGAAAGTGCAGACTCGATATTTAGCGGACATCAAAGACAAGCGATTGTTGAACAGAGGCAACTCTATTCTCAATCGCTTGTTTTCTAATAGCGTACATTCCATTCGTCAGCTTGCCGCCAACGATGCAGAAGCAAAAGCATTTTACCGTTTCCTTCAAAATGATCATGTAAGTGAAGCAGATATTATTCGTAACATGTCTGCGAACTGCCGCACCTGTGTTGCTGACCGTCCGGTGCTTTGTATTGAAGATAGCAGTGAGATCAACCTGTATCATCATCGCAACCGTATAAAAAAAGACAGCTATATAGGTGTAACGAATGCATCAGAGTCTGGTTTGGGCTTTTTTATTCACCCCAGTTTCATAATAGATGCAGAGACATTTATGCCCTATGGTTTTGCAGATGTAAAAGTCTGGAACCGGCCTCATGAAGTTGCCGTTAAAGATAAATCGCATGCTAAAAACATGCTTCCTGTTGATCAGAAGGAATCTTACAAATGGATAGAATCCTCTCTTAAAAGCAAGCAGGCACTGGATAATGCCAGGGAGATCATTATCATCCAAGACCGGGAAGGAGATATTTACGAGCAGTTCTGCCTGGTGCCGGATAGCCGAACCCACTTACTGGTCCGGGCCAAATCGAACCGCACACTTGCTGACAAAAGCAGACTTTTTGATCACCTGTCACAACAACCTGTGCAGGGCAGTTATGAACTGAGCCTGGAAGGTGATAAACGCAGGGGCATAAGCAAAAGGATAGCTGCTATAGAAGTACGTTACAGCAAAGTAACCATCTGCAGCAATCAGTACAATGATAAGCGCCTGCCGCAGACAGTAGAACTTTATGCGATTGAGGCAAAGGAAATCACAGACGGGGTTGACAGCCCGGTACACTGGAGGCTGCTCACTACATTGCCGGTTGAAAACCTTGATGCAGCATTGCTTTGTATAGAATGGTATACCTGTCGCTGTATCATTGAAGAAGTATTCCGTATCCTGAAAAAAGAAGGATTTGATATTGAAGCAAGCGAACTGGCACAGGGCAAGTCTATCAGAAAATTATGCCTGATGATGATGGAGACTATTGTAAAGCTGTTCATCATGCAAATCGCTTATAGCTCAGAAGAAGAAATCCCGCCCTGCTGCTGTTTTACCGAAGAGCAAACACAATGTATGGAATTGCAAATACCTCAGTTAGAAGGTAAGACTGAAAAATTGAAAAACCCATATAGACCGTCCGATCTGAAACGGTATATATGGGTTATTGCACGTCTTGGCGGATGGAAAGGTTATTTGTCTGAACGAAAGCCCGGGATCACTACCTTTTGGATAGGACTTAGAAAGTTTGACGATTTTTTTAATGGCTTCAAACTCTTTAAAGATATGTCCAAACCGTAGCCGCAAAGGCGGTTTTTATTTTATAACGGGCTTTCCTTTATAACGCATCTGCTCAAATGCCATGCTGTCTCCGCTGAAAGTATCAAAATCAACATAACCGTCAATTCCGTTTACATGCCCGCGATCGTTGTGCTGCCAGAAAGTCCAGTTACGCTGCACACCGGGCGAATCAGCATAATAATGCGCAATCCATAACGGGTATTTCATCAATAAAATCCCGGAGATATTTTTTATAAAAATCGATATTGCAATAGACAAGCGGTTTCACACCATAATACGCTTCTACCCTGCGCAGCCATACCAAAAGACCATTCCGTAATGAATCGTCATTAAGCGCACCTTTGCTCTCTATATCGAGCACCGGGGGAAGATCCCCTTTCATTAAAGCTACCTGGTTTATAAAAAAATCCGCCTGTGTAAGCGCGTCTTCGTCCGGGTTAAAGAAATGGTACGCACCTCTTACCAGTCCATATTTACTGCATGCATCCCAGTTATCTTCAAACATCGGGTCGGCAATTGCGTCGCCATTTGCGGCCCTTATAAAAACGAACTTCAGATTAGTCCCCTGGTCATGCATATTCTTTACAAGATCCCATGAAATCTCCTGCTGGTAACGGCTCACATCAATACCATGTATCGTATATACCGGAGGAATTTTAATGGTATAGCCCGGCCATATTTTAGGTTTGTGAACAGGATGATACCATTTCCATAAACCATACAATACCGCGAATAACAGTACGGTAAAAACACAAAATATCCATACAGGCTTACGCAGATGTTTCATATATCCGGACAAAGTGCCGCAATATAAGTTTTTGAAAAATGTAGTTTGGGTAGATGAAGAATTATTAAACGAAAATCATCACATGTTTGTCTATTTTTATATTATTAATCCATACATTATGATAGGAGCCATTATTGCACGCCTTGCTGTCAAAAAAGGTTTCGAGGCGCTGAACCGCCAGGATATTACAGCATTTATGAAAAGCTGGGGCGAAGAGGCTCAGTGGATGTATCCCGGTAATCTTACGGTGAGCGGCACCTTTACCGGCCGGGATAAAGTGCAGGCATGGTTTGATAATTTCTGCCATCATTTTCCTCACTTTACTTTCAATGTACGCTGCATTTGCACCGACAATATTTTTGCACTGGGCGGCAACAACATCATTGCTGCCGAGTGGACCCTTGATCTGACCAACAAAGATGGTGTGCAGTATAAAAACGAGGGCACGACGGTACTTACCATCAAAAATGCAAAAGTGGTAATGGGCCGGGATTATCTGGATAACAGCGGCAGCCCGGAATTTGCAAAAGTATGGGGCGAATAAAGATCAATACCAGAAATCTCTTAGCAAGAAATAGTAAAGGAGGCCGGATCAGGCTAGCAGCTGTAATAATGCATCTTTCCGCTCCCGGATCCAGGCCATTGCGTGAGGACCTTCTGCAAAAAGCAGGTCCAGCATACTCAGGTTGGGAAGGAAGCCCGTTCTGTCCGAAAAAACCTGGTAATACTCCGGGAAACGATGGCTGCTGCTTTGTTCCAGGCCCGGCTTCATATTTTTCCGCAAATCGGACATCGCATCAGGATAATCTTTCCGGAAATCATTTGTGAAAGTTTCGTCAAAAGTTTGTCTCAGCTGTGTCTTCAGCCAATGCATGGTGGCCATATTAAAGTCCTGGAGCAGATCAAATTCCTGTTCAAAAAGAGGTTTTAACGCCGGCTCGTAATGCTGAAAAAACGGAGACCTGTTGTAAGCAGACATGATGGTTCTCCAATGTTGTGTCTGCCACCTGTCTTTATTGCATATACGTACCTCATTCATTGCCACACGCTGATTACGGCCATGCACCAATGGTATACTCAGTGTGATCAACCCGTTTGCACCAGCCACATAGTAGCGGTTGCGGTATGACATTTTTTCGAAATGAGCGGCTTCATCAAACAATACACTGCCGGCTTCGGCAACAGCGGTCCACCAGAGGAGGTTAGGAAACGGTACAGATACAGTAACAGCAAACGACATAATCGGCAAATAAAGCAGTAATTTGCAAAAAATTAAAACAGGAATGTCCTTACGGTTGTGGATTTTAATACTTGCTGCCGGATTATCACTGCATGCAAGAGCTGTTGATGCCGTCTGCAGCTATGCCGTTTTTTATACGCAGGATGCTTCAAACAGCAGAACAGCAAGCATAGAAACCGTGTGGCAGGTAAATCCGGTATCTCTTCACTACCGGAAAAATGAAAACGGAGACCTGGTATCACAAATCCAGACCGATCTTGTTTTTACAAATGAAACAGGAAGCATTATACATGAAGAGCATTATATCCTTAAGACAACACCCGCAGCTCCCGGTGCCGCTACAGCAATAAAAATACTGGATATGCAGCGTACCAGCCTTCCTCCCGGAAAGGTAAGGCTCCAGCTTAAACTGAGCGAACCCGAAGTAAAAGTTTCACAACCATATATTTTTACTGACAGCCTGCTTGTAAACCCTCCGGACAATATCCCTTTTTACAGCAACCTGCAGCTTATCGATACCTTCATTGATGTAAAAAAAGAAGGCATTTTCTTCAAAAACAACAGGCAGCAGATACCCATGCCTACTAATTTTTTTGACGATAACCGTAAAAGCCTCAACTACTACACAGAACTCTACCAGACTGTCAAAACAGATACAGATGTCTTTCCATTGAGACAACGCATATTCATCTCCCGCAGAATGCAGGAAGGCGTGCTCGCAGGCCTCGAAAAAGCAGATACACTTACAGCAGGAAACATGTTGTTTAAATCTTCCGGGCACTTTTCATTAGAACATCTGGGTTCCGGCAATTATTACCTGAATGCCGAACTTACAAATCGTACCGGCCAGGTAGTAGCCAGTAACAGTACGTTTTTTCAGCTGATCAACAAAAACCCGGTACCGATGTCAACTGTTGCGGATACAGCTAAATCAACAGCAGCAACACCTCAGTCAATGACCTATCTCAACCTTGATAAGACATTTGTGGCGAAATTCACACTGCCACAGCTAAAGGCAATATTGAAAATGCTGCTTCCGGTAAGCGACCCGGTTCAGACCAGGGTGATCACTGGTTTTCTTCAGAAACCGGATGACATCTACATGCGCTATTTCATCTACAATTATTTTACGGCCAAAGACAAAGACCACCCGGAAAAAGCATGGGAAGAATTTGCAGACCGGATAAGAGAAATAAACAGACAGTTTGGGAAAGGCGGCAGGAATGGATATGAAACAGAAAGAGGCTTCGTCTATCTTAAATATGGCAAACCTGACGATATTGTAAGCGTTCCCAGCGAGCCCGGTGCGTTACCTTATGAAGTATGGCAATATTATGCACTCGGCAAACAATCGCAGGAAGGAATATTTCTCTTCTATCAGCCAGGTTTTCTAATTAACGATTTTAAACTGTTGCACAGTACTGTTACCGGGGAAGTTAAAAATCCCAACTGGAAAAGTGTATTGTACACAAACGGCAAAGCGGGTAATAACTCCCGGGCTGACCAACTGATACGTAACAGGTAAAATTTGACAATCCGTATAAGCATGAATATCCACTTCGCAAAATACCAGGGTGCCGGCAATGACTTTATCCTTATTGATAACAGGAATAAACAGGTCAGCCTGGCAACAGAACAGGTAGCTGCAATATGCCACAGAAGGTTTGGAATAGGTGCAGACGGCCTTATGCTCCTGGAGCGTGCCGAAGGCTACGATTTCCATATGGTCTATTTCAATTCTGATGGTAATGAAAGCTCTATGTGTGGTAACGGAGGAAGATGTATTACAGCCTTTGCCCGGGATCTGGGCCTTATAAAAGACAAGACTGTTTTCACCGCAATTGACGGAGCGCACGATGCAGCACTGCTCGCAGACGGACTTATCAGCCTGCACATGCAGGATGTAAAACACATAGAGCATTTTGATACATATAGCATACTTAATACCGGATCACCCCATTATATAAAATGGGTAGAAGACGTGCACAAAACCAATGTATTTTCAGAAGGCCGCAATATCCGCAACATGCCGGAATTTCAGCCCAAAGGAATTAATGTAAACTTTACCCGGAAAACGGTTAACGGCCTTGATGTACGCACTTACGAACGCGGAGTGGAAGATGAGACTTACAGCTGCGGAACAGGAGTTACTGCTGCTGCTATAGCTGCTACAGGCAATGAAACGGGAGATTACATTACAGAAATACAAACACCCGGAGGGCAGCTTACTGTAAGCTTTACAAAAGACACTTCCGGGACGGCAACGAATGTATATCTTAAAGGCCCTGCGGTATTTGTGTTTGAAGGAACTATAACCATCTGATTCTGACTGAACCTCTTCCGGATGAAAAAATAATGGCCCGCAGCTAATGCTGCGGGCCATTATTTTTCGCTGGATTATTTCCCTTATAAGCAAAAAAATAGTCCTGAATTGCTTCAGGACTATTTTCTTTTATTCCGAAAAGAAGATTAATTCTTTCTGAGGTTCGGGAATGGAGGAGGTACGTTACCAGGACCTTCTTCACCAGGCTGAGCTGAACGATACATAACTGAGTTAGGATCGCCGGCCTGACCGTATTGGAAGATGAAACGGTTACGGTCGATGTTGTTCTTTTCGCTCATGTATTCGATGATTGCGTTAACGCGATCCCATGAACGCTGCTGCTGAACTTTGCTTGTATTACCCTGACCGATGATCACGACTTTACAAGTTGGGTTAGCCTGCATCTGAGCTGCCAGTGTAGCGAGCTGAGCCTGCATTGCCGGAGCAATTTTAGAGCTGTTTGCACCGAAAGTGATTGAACCTGCACCAATGTTACCACAAACATCACCTTTAGCAGTACCACAACCATCAGGACAAGGGCATTTACCAACACCATCTGCATCAACAGGCTGACATTCTGTAGGAGTGATAAGTTGTTTATCACGATCATCAGGAACACCGTCACCATCTGTATCCATCGGACAACCATGGCTGTCAACAGCTACACCTGAAGGAGTACCAGGACATTTGTCGAACTGATCAGCGATACCGTCACCATCAGCATCAGACAGAACTGGTTCTGGCAGTACCATATGACGAGGAGCGCTGAGTTCGCCGTAGCTGTAATCGAGTGGATTCAGCCAGTACAGAGGCTCAACATTTTTCTTACCGGCACCGAGGTTGAAGTTCAGGCCTACAGAAGCGTAGTTGATACCATCTTTCTGCTGCGTACGTACAGGAGCATTAACAACACCGTTGTTAACCTGTTCTGCCCAACGCTGACCATCCAGAAGATCTTCGTTATTACCTACGATCGTAGTGATACGATCTTCGATAGAGATGTTGAAACGTTTAGACAGACGGATCTGAGCACCAACACCGAAGCTGGCAACGAAATCCAGGGTCTTTTTGTTGAAGATACCAGGACGACGTGTTTTTGCAGAAGTTTCGGCATCTGTTTCGTAGCTGTCATCCAGCATACCCTGCAGTGCTTTACGAACATCTTTACGTTTGCTGTAATCGATTTCGCCGTTTGCGTTACCATATTGGTCAATGATAGACTGGAAGTTATACTTCTGGAAGTTAGCGTCCAGTGCATTGATCCATGTCTGGTAAGCAAGACCACCGATACCTGCGAAAGCATACAGGGAGAGACCTGTTTTAGCTTTGTGGAAACGGATGTTATTGGTTGCAGCAATCAGGTCCAGGTTTAACTGGTGTGATTCTGTTCTGTAATTATAAAATACCGGGCTACCGCTGGTAGTGTTAGTACCGCCATAGCTTGCGCCGTTGTTCTGGCCATTCCATGCCGGGTTGTTAATGTAACCCAGAGACGGCTGCCATTGCAGACCTTTACCGATGCCATAAGTGTAATCAGCACGGAGAGACATTACATAACCCAATGCTTTACGCACGTGTACATCAACGCCCCAGCCGCCTTTGTTCCACAGCATAAGGCTGGGCACATCGCCGGAAACGTTATACAGACCACCGCCTACACCGATTTCCCACATGTTGCGTGGCTTGGAAGGAAATTCGTATTGGTGGTTGAGGAACTTGCGATGTTGTTCCATGCGTGATTTCGGAACATAACTTGAATCCAATACATCGTAACTCTCACCGCGGTAAGTCATGTCACGGTTAGACCATTGGGAAGTTGTGCTTGTCTGAGAACCACTTTCTTGCGCAAATACTGACGGTGCCGCCATAACGGTGCACAAGCCAGCTAGCAATAGGTACTTTTTGTTGACCATAACAGATTTGTTTATTTAGAATCTTTGGTTAATGGGTAAAGATGTGACAAAGGTAGTCTTCACTTTTAAAAAAACAAAAAACTGAAAATCTTTTTTCTTTGTTTAAAGTCTATTAACAACGATTGTGCCAAAAAAAATTCTTCTACTAATCAAATCTTCTACGACTTTTGCATTCCAACAGCTTAATACATATCACCGGCAATGGAACTCGTTAAAAAAGTAATTGGAAACGAACTGAATGTATTTGAAAAAAAATTTTCAGACAATGTAAAAGGTAATAATCCGCTTTTAGACAGGATTATGCGTTTTATCATCCGGCGCAAAGGAAAGCAGATGCGCCCCATGTTTGTTTTCCTCTCTGCAAAGATTGCCGGCCAGATTGGGGAATCTACCTACCGGGCTGCATCACTTATTGAATTACTGCATACTGCAACACTTGTACATGATGATGTTGTAGATAATGCGATGGTTCGTAGAAATTTTTTCTCAGTTAACGCATTATGGAAAAATAAGATTGCTGTACTTGTGGGCGACTACCTGCTGGCACGCGGCCTGCTTCTTTCACTGGATAACAATGACTTCCACATATTGCAAAGGGTCTCCAGGGCTGTAAAAGAGATGAGCGAGGGCGAATTGCTGCAAATGGAGAAAGCCAGGAAATTAGATATTAAAGAAGATATTTATTTCGAGATTATCCGCGCAAAAACAGCCTCACTGCTTTCCGCAGCGTGTGGCGCCGGCGCTTTATCTGCAACTGATGATTCAGCCACAGCCGATACCTTCAGGACATTTGGCGAGAAAATCGGTATTGCTTTCCAGATAAAAGACGACCTTTTTGATTATGGTCAGGACGATATTGGCAAACCAACCGGCATTGATATTAAAGAAAAAAAAATGACACTGCCGCTTATCTATACCCTCCAGCATGCCGACCATGAAACAAAAAGAAAAATTATATACATAATCAAAAATAAAAGCACCGACAGGCAGAAGGTAAATGAGGTAATAGAACTTGTAAAAAAATCGGGAGGAATTGAATATGCCCGGCAGAAAATGAGGGAATACCAGGCAGCCGGTCTCGAGATCCTGAAACAATACCCGGACTCACCTGCACGGCAGGCAATGGAAGAACTGGTGGACTACGTGATTGAGCGGAGTCATTAGAAGATGTGAAAATGTGAGGATTTGAAAATGTGAACATATAATTGTCAGAACTCAAATACCAAATCCAAAATTCCAAATACCCAAATTTCCAAATACCAGATTCCCAAATCTCAATACTCATATCTCACATCCCACTTCTCACACCTCTTATCTGATATCTCAATACTCATATCTAAAATATCATATCTTAAAACCCATATCTCGCCCGTCCCGTTTCCCCCAATCCCCGTAAATTCGCGTGGGTAATTTTTTATGACGAAGAAAGAACAACGACCAGACGGTAATGATTACATCGAGGTACTTGGAGCAAGAGTACACAACCTCAAGAACATAGACGTTCAGATTCCGAAAAATAAGCTGGTGGTAATCACCGGCATCAGCGGCAGCGGTAAATCATCGCTTGCGTTCGACACCATTTTTGCAGAAGGCCAGCGTCGTTATATGGAAAGCTTTGCGGCCTATGCCCGCCAGTTCATGGGCGACCTGGACCGGCCGGACGTGGACAAAGTAAGCGGGCTTTCCCCTGTTATTTCCATAGAGCAGAAAACAACCAACCGCAACCCGCGGTCTACAGTAGGTACCGTAACAGAAGTTTACGACTTTATGCGCCTGCTGTATGCACGTGTAGGAGAAGCCTATTCCTATAATACAGGGAAGAAAATGACCAAATTTTCTGAAGAAGAAATAGTGGAGCATATCCGTGAAAACTTCACCGGGAAAAAAATCGTTTTACTCGCCCCGCTGGTACGCGGTCGTAAGGGCCATTACCGCGAGCTATTTGAACAGCTCCGCAAACAGGGTTATATCAAAGTGCGCATTGATGGGGAAATTGTGGATATGAAGGAGCGCATGCAGCTGGACCGCTACAAGATCCATGATATAGAGCTGGTCATTGACCGGTTGCTGGTGCAGGACGATGCGCAGGCCAGGCTGAGCCAGAGTGTACAGAAATCGCTGCAGATGGGTAAAGACCTCATGTTTGTACTGAATGCAGATAATAATGCACTGGTACAATACAGTAAGCAGCTGATGTGCGCTGATACCGGCATTTCATACGAAGAGCCATCGCCCAATACGTTTTCCTTCAACTCGCCCTATGGTGCCTGCCCGCGCTGCAAAGGCCTGGGCAGCGTATACCTCATCAATATGGAAGAGGTTATACCGGATCGTTCCAAATCAATTAACGACGGCGGTATCGCACCGTTAGGCTCAGAACGCGACGCATGGACCTGGCAGCAGGCTATGATACTGGCGAAGAAAAATAAGATACCGCTTAATACTCCCATTAAAGACATCCCTGAAAAACAGCTGAACATCCTGCTTTATGGGAATGAAGAAGGGGCGCTCACTTATAAAGATGACGAATCTGAAGCGTATCACGAACAGATAGCAGAGCATCATCATAATTACGAAGGCATCATCAACATGGTGCTGCGCTGGTTTAGCGAAACAACATCTGAAGCTATCCGTGACTGGGCGGAAACGTATATGCAGCTCAATACCTGCCCGGAATGTAACGGTGCAAGGCTCAAAAAAGAAAGCCTCTGGTTTAAAGTAGATGAGCAGAACATCGCCCAGCTTTCACAAAAATCATTGCAAGGCCTGCAGGACTGGTTCATAGGCATAGAAAAACGCCTGAACAAAAAGCAAAACACCATTGCCAAAGATATCCTGAAAGAAATCCGCGACCGCCTGCATTTCCTGCTGGATGTAGGATTACACTACCTCACACTGGACCGCGCTACGCGTACACTGAGTGGAGGCGAATCGCAACGTATACGCCTGGCCACACAGATAGGCTCGCAGCTTACGGGTATCACCTACATACTGGATGAGCCCAGCATAGGCCTGCATCAGCGCGACAACCACAAACTGATCAGTGCATTGCAGAACCTGCGTGACGGCGGCAACTCCGTACTGGTTGTGGAGCATGATAAAGACATCATGCTCGCAGCCGATCACCTGATAGATATAGGCCCTGCTGCAGGCATACATGGCGGACGCATTGTAAGCCAGGGCACACCGGCAGAAGTGATAAAACATAAAACAACTACTGCAGGCTTCTTAAATCATACATTGAAAATAGAAGTACCCACGCAGCGCAGAAAAGGAAACGGAAATAAATTAAAGCTCAAAGGTGCAACAGGCAACAATCTGAAAAATGTAAGCATCAGCCTGCCACTGGGAACGTTTATCTGTGTAAGCGGTGTTTCAGGCAGTGGCAAGAGCACTTTGATCAACGAAACGCTCTACCCTATCCTGGGCAAGCATTGTTACCACAATTTCAAACACCAGCCTATGTCGTACAAATCGGTAGACGGGCTGGAACATATAGACAAAGTAATTGAAATAGACCAGAGTCCTATCGGTCGTACACCACGCAGTAACCCGGCAACATATTGCGGCTTCTTCAATGAAATACGCCAGCTTTTTGCACAGATACCGGAAGCAAAGATCCGTGGGTACAATGCGGGCCGTTTTTCCTTTAACGTAAAAGGTGGCCGCTGTGAAGAATGCCAGGGCGGCGGTATGCGCGTTATCGAAATGAACTTCCTGCCCGATGTATATGTGCCCTGCGAAAAATGCAATGGACAGCGCTATAACCGCGAAACACTGGAAATACGCTATAAAGGAAAATCAATTGCAGACGTACTGAATATGACCGTTGATGAATCTGTGGAATTTTTCATCAATGTGCCCTTTTTACACCGCAAAATAAAAACGCTGCAGGACGTGGGCCTCGGCTATGTAACACTAGGCCAGAATGCGGTAACACTCAGCGGCGGGGAAGCCCAACGTGTAAAGCTGGCAACAGAATTATCCAAACGCGATACCGGACAAACTATTTACATACTCGACGAGCCTACTACCGGCCTGCATTTCCAGGATATTGAGCACCTGCTGGCCGTATTGAACAGGCTGGTGGAGCGCGGCAATACTGTGCTCGTAATTGAGCATAATCTTGATGTAATAAAAGTAGCCGACTATGTGGTAGACATGGGCCCCGAAGGCGGTGGCGGTGGTGGTATTGTAGTAGGTGAAGGCACACCAGAAAAAATTGCAGGGATACGGGAAAGCCACACCGGCCGCTACCTGGCTGAGGAACTGAAATAAGAACACTTCTGATCGGATGAATGAAAAGCGCCGTGCAAATATTGCACGGCGCTTTTTCTATATAATAAGTTCGCTTCAATTATTACCGCACAATAACAGAACGTACTGTGGAAGTTGTATTGCTCTCATCAGAAAGGCGTACATAGTAAACACCTTTTGCCCATGAACCAACAGGTATATCCAATGCCTCGTTCATGCTGCCATGCCATACAGCCTGCCCGGTTGTGTTAATCACCATTACCTGCAGGTTACCCGTTTTGCCGGATGTGATATGCAGTATATCGGTGGCCGGTACCGGAAATATTTTTACATCATCTGTAAGAGACACATTACTTACTCCGGCAGGCCACGGTTTGGTATTATCGTGTGTGATCGTGAAGTTGTATTTATTGATGTTAAAAAACACATTGCCTGAACCTTTTACTTTGATACGCGCTTTTGTAGTAGTGGTCACATTCGGCAGCGTTACGCTGGCAGAACCATTATTGGGCTGCGCTGTAGCCACTACGTAAGGATAAGTATAACCGCCGTCGACAGAAAGATAAATATCCACATTCGCACAGCTGATCGGCGCCACATCCGTACCGGAAACATTCCAGGTAATCGTTTGCGTACTGCCGCCCAGTAAATTTACACCTGATACTGAAGGGCTCGTTACTGCAAACGCAGCGCTTGTAAAAACAACATTTAAAGTAATGCTGTCTGTACCGAAATTAAAGCAGCCTTTACCCTGGTAGATATCACGTGTAGTAAGTTTAAATTTAAGACTGCGTGAAGTATCGGGCAGCTTTTCACCAACATAAGAAGTAGTACCGGCAATTATTTTCGCTATTTTAGGAAATACCCGGGTACGTGCCGTATCTGGCAGGAAAGACCTGAAGATAGGCCCCGCGACGCGTGTACCGGTCCATGATTGTTTATAGTCACCAAGGTCCCATTCTTCCCAGCAATACGTGATTGTATCTGCCGTAGCATCTGTTGCTTTTGGTGCTGTCAGTTCAAAAGGCGTAAGCCTTGGAATGCTGTAAGAAGTGGTAAATGATGCAACTGTATTCGCTGCTGTATTAGGGGATGTGGTGATCGTCGGGCAATTCGCACCTACCCCATTGGTAATATAAGTGGTGATTTCAGAAAGACTGGTTGCATGAAAATAAGGATCGCTGTGCTGCTGCAGGTTATCTCCGGAGCCGCAGATGCCCGCATAGGCCATAATGGTAGAGCCGCTTCCCGGCTCATACGCATCCTTCTGAACAGTATTTCCGGAACAGCTTCCCGTATTGGCATTGAAAGTGTGATTTGCTCCGTACTGATGCCCCATTTCATGCGCTACATAATCTATATCAAAAGCATCGCCCACAGGGTTGGCAAGACCTGTAACACCCTGCGCTTTGAAATTATTGCTGCACACACAGCCAAGGGATGCAATACCCCCCCCACCAGTGCTGAACACATGGCCTATGTCGTAGTTTGCACTGCCGATGCGTGCTGTTACGATCTGCTGGTTCTGGCCAAGCATCGTAGAACCACTGCCGTTGGTATAGCCATCTGCAGTATCAAGAGCAATGAGTGTATCTGTATTGGAAATAAGCAACATGGTTACTGCCAGTTCGCGCTCGTAAACGCTGTTCACACGATTTACAGAAGTCACCATTTTACTAAGTACCGCCGCTTTTGTAGGATTGGCGCCTGCCACTGCTATTGCATAATCGCCGGTACAGGCCAGTGCAAGGCGGTATTTTTTAAACTGGGTACCATTGGTACGGGCATACTTTAATGATGAAAAAGTCCTTCCCATAGACATCGGTTCACCGGCAGGATTATCATCATCGTCTTTTACTTCACATGTCATCGGGTTAGCACGTGCCGGCAGGTCGCTTTTATAATAACTCTGGTAATAGCCATCGTTAATATTGCTGTAAGGATCGATAAATACGGTATTGACACCATCCTGGATCATGGCATGAAAGCCATCGGGTGTAATATCCAGTTTACCGGTCACCAAATGATTATCGGTTGCTTCTGCCGTAAATGTATACATGCCGGGATAACGGGCACTCAGTCCTTTCTCCATAACAGGCGTCTGCCATACACGGAAAGAACGGAAAGTACCATCAGGCATCGGAAAATTAAATATCTGTGCATTAGCCGGATCTTCGGAAATACCCGCCATCTCTGCAGTAAGCGCCTGTATGTTTGCGTAATAAGGAATAAAATGCCCTGGCTGTATGAGATGTTTTCCGGATGAAGGAACTGTAAATCCTTCCAGTTGCTGCCAGATGCTGTTATAAACTCCTGCTTTAACAGTACTTGTTCCTGCTATTGCCAGGAAAGAAAATAGTGTAACTAATTTTTTCATTCTCCTTTTTTAAGTATAAGACAGTGAAAGCCATTATATATGGCCGCATGTTCTTCTAAGTGACGTGGCAGGAACCAGTTCTGCTCTGCCGGACAGCATCACAGAACACTAACGAATTTAAGAATAAAAAGGTAACTTCTATAAAAAAACGACGAACCGCCATTTTTTGACGTTCAGCAGACTAAAGACTACAATTTCCGCAGTCCGAGGCGTAGCGAGTTAATGATCAATACGACATCACTTAATGCCATAATACCAGCTCCCCACGTGGGTGTCAGGTAGCCCGCAGCTGCCACAGGGATAGCAATAACGTTATAAATAAATGCCCAGAAGAGGTTCTGCCTGATTGTCTGATCTGTATATATACCAAGTTTTATCGCATAGGGCAAAGAGGAAAGCTGATTGTTTGCCAATATCACATTTGCAGATTGCATAGCTATATGCGTAGCATCACTCAATGAAATACCCACAGTAGCCTGCGCCAGTGCAGGCGCATCATTGATCCCGTCTCCCACCATTGCTGTGGGAGCAATACTCATTAATTCCTTCAGCCGTTCGTTTTTCTGCTCCGGGCTTTGTTCCGCAAACACTTTATCGATCTGCAATTGCTTGGCAATATCCATGCATTTCTCCCTGCGGTCGCCACTCAGTAAAATGGTGGTATAGCCCCGTTCTTTTAAGATCGCAATCGTTTCTGCTGCGTCTTTGCGGAGTGTATCGGTTACATTTACCGCTCCTGCATATATTTTATTTTTCAGCAGGTACAGATCAAAACCGGCGGGTATATCTGCCATACCAGCCAGCCATCGTTCAGAGCCCAACTGCCAAAGATTTCCCTCTTTGTCTCTGGCCTGCATGCCTTTGCCTTTCAGTTCGTTTATATCTTCCAGCGGCACCGGCAAAACATCTTTCCATTTCACCAGTATCGATTTAGCCAGCGGATGGCTGGAATGTTGCTCAAGTGCCACAGTCACAGAGCGGAATTCATCTTCTGTAATACCTTCAACGGCCAGGGATTTTATCTGCAGGCTGCCATCGGTGAGTGTGCCCGTTTTGTCAAATACAATCTGACGGATCGTTTTCATCTGCTCCAGTGTTTGGCCGCCTTTTACAAGAATACCCATCCTGGCTGCACGGCCCAACCCTACGGCCACGGCTGCCGGTGTGGCCAGCCCCATAGCACAGGGACACGAAATGACCATTACAGCAATACTCCGCATCATTGCTCCAGGAAAAGACAGGTGCACCACAAAATAATTAATCAGCAATGTGACCAGTGCTATGCCCAGCACTGCCGGAACAAATACCGCGCTGATCCTGTCTGCAAGTTTCTGCAGCGGAGGTTTCACTGCCTGTGCTTCGCGTACCATATGCAGTATGCTGTTGAGCACAGAAGCCTGCCCTACCGTTGTCGCTTTTATTTTGAGATGCCCATCCTGCAGCAATGTTCCGCCCACAACGGTATCGCCGGGTTGCTTGCTTACAGGCATTCCCTCACCCGTAATCATATGCTCATCCACCTGGGCCGCACCGTCTGTTACTTCTCCGTCTACCGGTATGCTGTCGCCATTATTCACCAGCACAAGATCACCGGCACGCACATAACGGCTTTCTGTTTTTATAATAGTCTCTTTGCCTATGCTGTCGGTCATCACAATGTTGGCAAATTGCGGCTGCAGTTGCGCCAGTTCATTAATAGCCACAGTTGTAGACCGCACCGTCTGCGATTCCAGCCAGTTACCCGTCATCACCAGTGTAATAATAGAAGCAGTGGTTTCGAAAAAAACATACTGATGCACGTGTGCTCCCATCATTACCAATCCGATGAGCGAATAAACATACGCAGCTGTAGCACCAAGCATGATAAGCACATCCATATTGGGTATGCCATGCTTTAAAGAGCGCCACGCACTGGGAACAAAGCTGTAACAGCCTATGGCAAATACCGGTGTGGCAAGCGCAAACTGCACCAGGGGCATATGCAGCACCGGCCAGTTTACAAACATATGCGCCAACAGCGGCACCGTAAATACAGCACAAATAATAAGCAATATTGTGGTGCTGTTTGAATGCTGATGATTATGACCTGCTTCCGCTGCTTCATCCCTTACTACATGATAGCCAAGACTGTCAATTGCATCATATATTTTTGTCACTTCTGCATCTGCGTCTGCTGTGAAATGAATATCACCGGAAGCCGCATTTACAGAAATATGAGTCATCCCTTTCTTTTCCAGGAGCTTTGATACGGTCAATGCACAATTGCCACAGGTCATCCCTTCTACCTTTGCCGAATATGTCTGTTCCATTTCCAATAAAATTAACTGCTCCTGTAAAGTTATGCCCTGCACCGCTGCTTTTTTATGTCGCAGATCATCAATTTGCCTGGTAATAATTAATTTCACACCGCAACATGATACAGATTTCCTACACTTTAGCTACTATTCATGAGGCTGCACGCCGGTTCTGGGCACATGCGCACACCTATCGTATACTTGCTTTCAGCGGGCAAATGGGAGCGGGTAAAACCACTTTTATACATACGCTGTGCGAAATACTTGGCGTACCTGATGCTGTGAGCAGTCCTACGTTTGCCCTGATCAATGAATATCATTTCTCTGAGAACGGCCAGGACCAGACGATTTATCATATGGACTGGTACCGTGTACGCGATACAGACGAAGCTGTAAATGCAGGAATGGAAGACGCTTTGCTGAGCGGCGCTTATTGTTTTGTAGAATGGCCGGAACAGGCAACAGAATTATTTACGTCACCATACCTGTGGATCAGCATTGAGGAAACGCAGCCCGGCGAACGTCGTATGACCATTGAAATAAAGTAATCTGTACTGGCATGGTTTTATCACGCTCCGGTGTATAAAAGCAGCCACAATGAAAACCAACAGACTTTCAGACAGCCTCAGAACTGCACTGAACGCCCAGATGACCAAAGAGGCACATGCAGCCCAGATATACCTTTCCTATGGTGCCTGGGCCAACAGCGAAGGATATGACGGCATTTCAAATTTTCTCTTCAGGCATGCACAGGAAGAGCGCAATCATATGATGAAAATACTGGAGTACATACTGGAGCGCGGAGCGACGGCACAGATAGATGCCATACCGGCCGTGGCAGACAATCCTGCAAACGTACAGGACTGTTTTGAGAAAGTATTTCAGCAGGAAGTGGACAATACAAGATCTATATACAGTGTGGTAAAGATGAGCCTGCAGGAAGAAGACTGGGTAACCTGGAACTTTATGCAGTGGTTTGTAAAAGAACAGGCTGAAGAAGAAACACTGGCGCTGAACCTGCTGGATAAGGTAAAGATTGCCGGTGGAAATAACGCTACTGATGAAGCACTGTATGTACTTAACCGCGAACTGAAGAAAACACCTGACGAAGCAACGCTGGCACAGGATACATCGGCAGAGCAACCCTGAAAAACATAAAAATTCACAACCCGTAAAAGAGCTCCGGATCCGTCTGCGGCTCTTTTTTATTTTAAACGCATTTTAAACGCAAAGAGTGCGAAGTTGCCGCGGAGAGGCGCAAAGTTCCCGATGCTTAAAACTTAAAACAGGAAGAGTCTGCCTTTTGAGACAGACTCTTCTTTATAAAATTCCGAATAATCTGTAACACGCTTTATTTTCTTAGCGGTTCTTCGCGATTACCCTTTGCGTTCTTTGCGGTAAAGTTTATTTCATTGTTACCGTAGTTATTTTCACTTCTTTTGTTACCGGTACTTTTGTGGCAGTTTTGTTGCTTACGTGTGCAATAGTAGGTGCAATAACCAGCGCCACAATACTCATCAGTTTTATCAGGATGTTCATAGAAGGACCTGAAGTATCTTTAAACGGATCACCGACAGTATCACCGGTTACGGATGCTTTATGCGGCTCAGATTTTTTGTAGTACATTTCACCGTTTATTTCCACACCTTTCTCAAAAGATTTTTTAGCATTGTCCCAGGCACCACCGGCATTATTCTGGAACATACCCATCAGTACACCGCTCACAGTAGCACCAGCCAGGAAACCACCCAGTGCTTCTGCACCTAGTCCAGGCATAAAGCCGATCACCAGTGGAGAAATAATGGCAATAGCACCCGGGGCGATCATTTTGCGCAGGGATGCATGCGTAGAAATAGCAACGCATTTATCATATTCAGGTGTGCCTTTCCCTTCCATAATGCCCGGTATCTCGCGAAACTGGCGGCGCACCTCTTCTACCATCGACATCGCTGCTTCTCCTACCGCGCGTATAGCAAGCGAAGAGAAAATAAACGGTATCATACCGCCTACAAACAGGCAGGCCAGTACCGGCGCTTTATAAATATCAATACCTGTGATACCTGCTACGCCTACAAAAGCTGCAAACAGTGCCAGTGCAGTAAGTGCTGCAGAGGCAATCGCAAATCCTTTACCTGTAGCAGCAGTAGTGTTACCCACAGCATCCAGCGTATCTGTTTTTTCACGTACTTCTTTGGGCAGTTCGCTCATTTCCGCAATACCGCCGGCATTATCTGCGATAGGACCAAAAGCATCAATCGCAAGCTGCATAGCTGTTGTCGCCATCATACCTGCCGCAGCTATTGCCACACCGTACAATCCGGCACAGGTATAAGCGCCCCAGATACCACCTGCAAGCACCAGTATCGGTAGGAAAGTACTTTCCATCCCTACTGCAAGACCACCGATGATGTTGGTAGCATGGCCGGTAGAAGATTGTTTTACAATGCTCAGCACCGGGCGTTTACCCATAGCGGTGTAGTATTCTGTGATGATACTCATCAATGTTCCTACCACAAGACCTACCACAATGGCACCGAAAACGCCGCCTTTGGTAAAGTCGTTGCCACGCAATGTCATCGTATCGGGCAGGATATAATTTACGAGGAAGTAGGAAGCAATGGCAGTAAGGATAATAGAACCCCAGTTACCCATATTGAGCGCTTTTTGTACAACTGATGTATTTACACCTGAAGAATCTGATATGCGTACAAAGAAGGTTGCAATGATAGAGAACACAATACCCAGGCCGGCAATAAGCATTGGCAGCAGAATAGGCCCGAAACCGTTAAAAGTGTCTGCCGATTGTGTTTCCTGCCCCAGTACCATGGTAGCCAGCACAGTAGCTACATAAGAGCCGAAAAGATCAGCGCCCATACCTGCCACGTCGCCCACATTGTCACCTACGTTATCTGCAATGGTAGCCGGGTTGCGCGGATCATCTTCCGGTATGCCTGCTTCCACTTTACCTACAAGGTCAGCACCTACATCGGCTGCTTTGGTATAAATCCCCCCACCCACACGGGCAAACAGGGCAATACTTTCCGCACCTAGTGAAAAACCTGTTAATACTTCTATGGCCCTTCTTACTTCATCCCCGGTAGCCATTGCGTCCGGAGCAAATATGTGCAAAAGGATAATAAATACACTACCCAGTCCCAGTACTGCAAGACCGGCAACGCCCAGTCCCATTACAGAACCACCGCCGAATGATACTGCCAGGGCTTTGCTGAGGCTGGTACGCGCGGCATGTGCGGTACGCACATTTGCTTTTGTGGCGATGCGCATACCAATATAACCTGCCAGCACACTAAAACATGCACCTACTAAAAATGCTATTGCAATGAGCCAGCTTGAGTTAGGATTGCTGTATCCCATAAAGCCCAGCAATAATCCGGCAACGACAACATAATAGGCAAGGATTTTGTATTCTGCTTTAAGGAATGCCATCGCCCCTTCGGCAATGTGCTTTGCAATTTCCTTCATGCGGTCATTACCTGCGTCCTGTTTTGTAACCCAGGAACTTTTAATTAGTGTGAACAGCAAGGCCAGAAGTCCAAGCGCCGGTACGAGGTAGAGTATATTCATAATGCTTAAAAATTAAATTATAGCAAACAAATATAACAGTTTGAATCATAAAACAAAGTACCCGCAGGCAGTAAATATTTAACATAGACAACCTGCAGATATGATATAAAAAATAAATCTAAACCAGTTTTGAAAACGTAATTTTGCATCAGGACATGAAGCCTCAACTCCCCATATCTGATTACCGGAAGCTGTCTGACGAAGAACTGGTGTACCGCTATGTACATCGCGGCGAACAAGTGGCCATCAGCCACTTATACGAGCGGTACGGGCATCTTGTACTTGGGGTATGCTATAAATACCTGCAACATACAGAAGCTGCAAAAGACGCGACACAACAGATCTTCATCAAGCTGCTTGACGATCTCAAAAAATATACTGTAGAACGTTTTAAACCGTGGCTCTTCCAGGTAGCCAAAAACTACTGCCTGATGCAGCTGCGCCAGTCCGTACCAGTCATCAATAATGCATTTGATACCGGTACCGATATGGAATTTGAAGACAATCTGCATCAGAAGATGGAAGATGAACAGGTACTGCTGCGGCTTGAAGAGGCGATGCGGGAACTGAACACAGAACAACGTACCTGTATTGAGCTGTTCTATCTGCAGAAAATATCTTATGCCGAAATAGTGGCCAAAACCGGCTACACAATGCTGCAGGTAAAAAGCCATATTCAAAACGGAAAACGAAACCTGAAAATAAAACTGGAGCTGGCAGGAGGGCTGAAATCATGAACAATCAGTTAGCACATATATTTGACAACAGCGTATGCCTTACCAAACGCCAGCTGCGTGACTACGTAGCCGGCCATATGGGCAACGAAGAAGCCTATGCACTGGAACTGCACCTGAACAGCTGTCCCTTCTGCAGCGAAGCTGTGGAAGGTCTGCAGATGCACCCGGAAGAAACAGTAGCTATGCTCCACGAAATGAACAGCGACTTTCTGCAGGAGCATTTTGCATTGCATACGCCTCATGTGCACCTCAATTCAATGGCGCCTGCTGCCAGTATGTCTGCAGGTCATCATAACCATAAAAAGAAAAACAAAGTACAGCCTCTGTGGCGCAATGCATCTATAGCTGCGGTTATCCTGTTGAGCTTCGGGCTAATGTGGTATCTCCAGTTTGGCAGGGAAAAGCCGGTAGAACTGCAACGTGAAGTAGCACAAAACAAACCCGTTAATGCAGACCAGGCGCAGACAAATGCACTTGCAGCTACCCCTTCAACTGGCAGTATTGTTGCGGATGAACGTACAGTACCGGCTTCATCCGGCAAAGACAAAAATAATAGGGGAAACCAGCAAAAACCCCAGTTACTTATAAGTTCGGGAGACCATGATGCTGACAAGCATAAAATGGCGGAAGCTGGTATAAAAGAAGATATATCTGCTCCTGCAAAACCGGCAACAGAAGAAGTCTCAGGTAGTATTGCCGATGCGTCATCTGCCGGCATGACCGCAGAAAAGGCTGATCGCAGCAGATCTGCGGCCAGTGCCACCTATCAACAACCGGCTGTAGCAGCGGCACCGCCGATGGCACGAAAAGAAAATACGAACATCGCAGCGGCAGCTAAAAAATCCGTAGCACTAAAAACAGAAGAGCCGGTAAATGCAGACGAGGCCTATGATAACGGCAATTATACTACAGCCTTAAAACAATACAATAAAGACCTCAGCAACAGCGATGAAAGCCGCCGTCATGCGGCAATGCTTGGCGCTGCCAGCAGCTATGCAAAGCTGGGACAAAAGGAAAAGGCTATTGCACTTCTTAAGAAAATAATCAGTGAAGGTGGTGCTGAAAAGCACAGAGCGAAAGTACTGCTCCGCCAGATCAACAGATCAGAACAATAGAACATAAACCTCTCTACAACCCATGCGCACACGATCACTTGTTAAACCCGTTGTCATTTCAGCAGTAATCGCAACCATACTTGTATCCTGTATTGATTACTGGGTTACAGAAAGTACACAGCAGCAGCTTTACAACGACATTAAAACATTGCGCGGCAATAAAATCGGGCTTTTACTGGGCACCTCCAAAACTGTGAAAAACGGCTGGGAAAATCTTTTCTACAAATACAGGATCGAAGCCACAGTCGCGCTTTTCAAAGCAGGGAAGATACAGTGCGTGCTCATCAGCGGAGACAATAGCCGGGAAGCTTATAATGAGCCGGAAACCATGATGCACGATCTCGTTGCTGCCGGTGTTCCTGCCGATAAGATATTCCTGGATTATGCCGGTTTCCGCACGCTGGACAGTATTGTGCGTTGTAAAGACATATTTGGTGCGAATGATATTACCATCATTTCACAGCCGTTTCATAATGAGCGCGCCCTGTTCCTCGCCAATCACAAAGGGCTGCACGCAATTGCGTTTAACGCACAGGATGTTCCTGCAAAATATGGCATAAGAGTGGCTCTGAGAGAAAAGCTGGCCCGTGTGAAAATGCTCATGGACCTGTGGCTGGGTAAACAACCGAAATTTGCAGGCCCAAAAGTGGATATGAACAATCCGCAGAATGCAGGCACAGGTGTAAAACAAACTGAAGAAAAATTATAAGGTTAAAGCCCCAGAAGAAGAAACCCGAATTCCTATCTAAAATCTCACTTCTTTCAAATCCCATATCTAAAATTCCAAAGAGCAAAAGCCAGATTCCCAGGCCCCAAAACAAATTCAGGCTACCAATCTGTTAACTTATCAACCTATCAACGTATTTTCATGCTCCGTTATCCATAAAAAGCATGAGGAAATTTTTACTGGCAATACCACTTGCATTGAGCGCCATTGCAGGTCTTGCACAGATCAACGACAACACATACCGCAACAGCACCAATCCGCTTTACTGGCAAAACCGCCGCCCCGATGGTGCCTACTGGCAGCAGGATGTGCATTATACCATTGATGCCCGTCTTGATGAAACTGCCAACAGGATAGACGCCACCGAAGCACTCCAATACTGGAATAATTCTCCCGATACGCTTACGTTCGTATACTTTCACCTGTACCAGAATGCCTTCGTCAAAGGATCGCATCTGCACGAACTGGAAAAAGCAAATAAAGCACAGATACGTCTCGGGAAGTATGAAGCTGCCGGGTTAGGGACACAGATCAGCAACCTTACCGTTGACGGTGTGCCGGTACAAACCGAACTGGATAATACCGTACTGAAAGTGTACCTGCCACATCCGCTCCTGCCCAACAGCAGCGTTACCTTCAGCATGCAGTTCAAAACATGGTATGATAACGGGGCTACGCGCCGACGCATGCAGATGTACAATGCCTGGGGATTTACACATTACAACGGTGTGCAGTGGTTCCCGAAGATGTGCGTGTACGACCGCAAATTCGGCTGGGATACTTATCAGCATCTGAACAAAGAGTTTTACGGCGACTTCGGCTCTTTTGATGTGTCGCTCAACTTTGCATCCAATTATGTAGTGGAAGCAACTGGTATGCTGCAGAACCGCAGTGAAGTTTTGCCGGAAGACTTGCGCGCAAAGCTTGACATTAAAAACTTTGCTTCGAAAAAATGGAACGAAGCGCCCTCCATCATTACACCTTACAACAAAGACGAACGTAAAACATGGAAATATCATGCAGACAATGTGCATGATTTCGCCTTTACCGCAGACCCATCTTACCGCATTGGCACCACGTACTGGAAAGGTATAGAATGCGTGGCGCTTGTACAGGAACCGCATGCTTCGGGCTGGCAGAACGGCGCAGATTATGTAGCGAAGATCATCCGTACATTTTCTGAAGATATAGGCATGTACCAATATCCTAAAATGGTAGCTGCCGATGCCAACGACGGCATGGAATACCCAATGCTTACGCTGGATGGCGGAAGCGAACCGGGTTACCGCGGCCTGCTGGTGCATGAAATAGGTCACAACTGGTTTTACGGCATGGTAGGCAGCAATGAAACTTACCGCGCCGCACTCGACGAGGGTTTTACACAATTCCTCACGGCATGGGGTCTGCGCCGCATTGATGGTGACACTATGGTAGTCGGCAAGATCAAATCGCACTGGAAAAGAAAATTCACTGATCCTATGAATGTGCTGGACCGCAACGTGCTGAACGCTTATACCTACGACGCACTGAACAGGGATGAGCTGCCGCTGAATACACATTCCAACGATTTCCACGATGCATTGGGCCATGAAGGCGGTTATCGGCAGGTATACTTCAAAACAGCTTCTATGCTGTACAATCTGCAGTATACGCTTGGTGATTCGTTATTTCTTGCAGCTATGCAGCATTATTTTAACCAATGGCGTTTCGGGCATCCTTATTTTGAAGACTTCCGCAATTCAATCATACAGTTTACACACGCAGATCTCAACTGGTTCTTTGACCAATGGATAGAAACCACCAAACGCATTGATTATAGCGTAGACCGCATCCGGAAAATAAATGGCAACGACAGCTTTGCTGTGCGTTTCCATCGCCGTGGTGAAATGCAGATGCCTGTTGATTTCACAGTAACAGCCAAAGACGGCAGCAAACACAATTATTACATACCCAATGATTGGTTTAAAAAATCAACACCGGCAGTAACGTTGCCTAAGTGGTTTGGCTGGGGCAAAATGAACCAGTCGTATGATGCGCGCATAGCGGTTCCCGGCGGTATAAGGAATGTGCAGATAGATACGACTTACCGGCTGGCTGACGTAGATTATGAAAATAATTACAAATCGAGAGGACTGCCTGTGCGCATGAAAGATATCCTGTTGAAATGGGATGGCGGTATTGCACAGCCTTCCGACCGCAGGCATTACAAAATGTATGTTCGTCCTGATGTATGGTATAACCCGATAGATGGTGTAAAAGCAGGCCTGCACTTTGAGGGCGATTACCTGGGATTGCTGCATAAGATTGACGCCTCTGTGTGGTGGAACACACATGTGGGCCAGACCGATGAATACCTTTCCTACAACAGCCAGAGCTGGTATGAAAAATATCTGCCGGTAAACTATACATTTAATTATGTTTCCCCATTGCTGCGCCGTTTTCCCAAGTTACAGCTGCAGGTAAACAGCCGCCTGCTCGATGGCCTTACATACAACCGTATAGGCCTAAACTGGCTGGCCGATGGCAGCAACACGATACAGGCATGGGGGCAGACCATGTGGCGTCAGTTGAGCTACGATTACGATTATCTGCTCTACCCTGCCGAATGGAGCGGCACACGGGCCCATCCCAACTCATCTGTTAATCTTTCCTGGAACCACCGTTATCATTATGTACATGGTAATGGCAATTATACATTCAGCTTCCGCGCACCTCTGTTTACCGGCAACAACGACAATTCTTTCAACTATAGCTATGGTCAGTTAGAGGCAGTGAATTACAACAACCTGGGCAAACTGGAGATACGCACCCGTCTTTTCGGCCGTTACGGCACGGGAAATAATATTCCGTATGAAAGTGCGTTATTTCTTGCGGGAGCAGACCCTGAACAACTGATGGAAGACAAATACACACGCAGCAAAGGCTTTGTGCCGGACGACTGGCAGGGCATTTCACGCTATGATGTCAATCATTTTCAGCAGGGCGGCGGACTGAACCTTCGTGGCTATGCCGGTTATTTTGTTGCAGACGAACGAAACGGCGATGTGCTTGTAGCATATAAAGGTCGCAGCGGTGCTTCCGCAAATGTGGAGATAGATGTAGACAATTATTTTCCGTTGAAACCGCGTCTCACCCGTAACTGGCTGCATGCAGATGTGTACGCATTTGCAGATGCAGGCATGATGGAACTGAGCCGCTACAGCAATGGAGACTTCACCACGATACAGCCTACTACCATGTGGAGCGACCTGAGAGTGGATGCCGGAGCCGGCATTGCACTTACTATTAAAAAATGGGGGATCTTTGACAAAGCGAAGCCACTTACACTGCGTTTCGATGTTCCTTTTTTCCTGAACCGCGCACCCTATGCCAATCCGCAGTATGCAACTTTCCGCTGGGTGGTTGGTGTGAACAGAAGTTTTTAATCATTTAAATATACCCGCAATGAAAAAGATTTTCCTGGCAATAACAGCGCTGTTCTTTTGTGCAGCGGCATTTACAGGCTGTAAAGAAGAGGCTTCCTACATGGGCCAGATAGAACAATTGCGCGACAGCGTATTGCACAACTTTGCACAGGTAAGTGGCACGACCATAGAAGTGAAGCACAGTACGATGCTCAATGTGGTATTGATAGGCCCTTCGCTTGAAGAAAAAACGGACGCCGAAAAACAGCAGATGACCGATAAAGTTTCCGCTATGGCACAGACCATCTTTAAGGGTACAGATGTAGATAAAGGTGTGGTGCTTTTCTCAAAGCAGGATATACCGGATAAAGACCTGGATGCTGCAATGGCCGGTAAAACCTTTGACATGCATCTGCCTCATTAAGTACTTCATATACCAACGTTTAAAGCCTCTCTGCCTGGTGCAGGAGGCTTTTTTATTTGTGCTGGCACAATCTTTTTTCTTATAACAGCGTACTAAAAACCAAAAATTATGAGATCGCTGTTATATCTGATTGCCGTAATACTGCTGATAGGCTGGGTACTGGGCGCATTTGTATGGAATGCCGGTAACATCATTTACATACTGCTTGTACTGGCCATTATTTCTTTCCTGCTGGGCATAATACGCCGGGGAACAGTATAAGATCAGGCATCAGTTCAAAAAATTAAAGGGTATCCGTAAACAGGACACCCTTTTCATATTTTTAACCGGTTGTTACTTATTTCTGCGTAACAGTAGCCGTCAATTGCAGGCTATCGTTTCCGTTTTGGTTTTTCATCCATACAGAAGGTACAGAGATAGCTACTTTGCCGGAATTTACCGTTACAGATGCATTGATATTATCATTTCCTGTGCTGGCATAAGCTGTAGAAGGCAATGCAAGAGTCTGTATTGCTACATTATTGCCGGTAGTAACGAAAAGGCTGAAAAAACTAACGACTTTGTATGTGCCGGTAACAGGCATCGTACTGTTGAACGTAAATGAAATTTCATTTGCATTTGCGTCATTTGCGTAAAGCACATACGTATTGCCACTCGTTGTAGAATCTGTAGATGTAGCACCGTAAGTAGTACCGCCCAGTTTCCAGTTGCCAACAGAATTGTTGTCATCACTTTTCTTGCAGGATACTGCAAACAAGAGAGAAAATGCGGCTGCACCTAACAAAAATTTCTTCATCATAAATTTGTTTTTCATTGATTATTGCCAAAGAAAAAGAATTTAAATAACAAAAAAAGCAAAAGTTATGTATCTGCTTTTTATGCAGGTGCAATGCATTAAATGTAATGCTGATGCCAGACTTGCTGTATACTATTTTTACTTTGAGACATAAAAAAAGCTCCTTTTACAGGAGCTTTTTCGATTATCTAAAAAGAGGATAAGACTATTGTGTCTGTGTAACGTTTGCAGTCAGCTTTACACTATCAGTGCCAGTGGTGCTGTTTTTCATCCATACACTTGGTACATTAATGCTCACTTTACCGTTATTTACAGTTACAGTCGCGTTGATATTATCATTTCCGGTAGAGCCATATGTAGAAAAAGTTGCGCCGGAATAAGTCAGCGTAGTGATATCAACTTCGTTAGCATTAGTAGCATTTTCCACTACTTTATAAGTCCCGTTTGCAGTAGGGTAAGTAGTAAAGTTAAAATAAACGCCGTTTGCATTTGATGCATTACCATTAGCAGCCGTTAATGTATTACCACCCGCCGTTGCAGTCAATACGGAATAGGAAGCGCCATTAAGGGTCCAGCTGTTTGAAGATCCACCATCATCTTTTTTCTTGCAAGATGTTGCGAACAGGAAAGACAGGGCTGTAGCGCCAAGTAGGATTTTTTTCATTTGTGTTTTGTTTTTATTGATAGTTATGGAATATCCGGTAAAAAATCAGGACAGGGTACCTTCCTGGTCATTTTTGTATTTCGGGAAATAAAATGATTTTGAATTGACGATCCTGCGCCAGAGATGCGGCAGGAGGAAACGACAGGGATAACAGTGTTGAATAGGAGTTTGTCATCGGTAACTTTAATTAAATCGTTGGCAAAGAAAATATGTTTTTCTGAATATGCAAATATTCTGTAAAGTTTTAACAAAAAAAGGGATACCTGTCGGCATCCCTTTACAAAAAGACATTGTGTAGGTTTATCTCTTCACGAAAACAGATGAAAAGATAAGGCTGTCGTGATTTCCACCGGGATTGGCCATCCATGTATGCGGTATAGAAATGCCAATACCGTCGGAGAATGATGTAACCGTTATTGTCCTTCCATCGCCGGTACTTACATAATCCAATCCCCAGTTGAGATGACAGGCGATGCGTACATCGTTATCATTCTGCAGCGTACCGGAAACAACTTTGTATGAACCAGCACCAGCGGGGAATTTTTTGAACCAGTATTGTACATAATTAGATGAACCATCAAACACAGTAACGAGTGTGCTGTCTGTATTTGTACCGGTATTAAAGTCCTGCCTGTTCAGCGTAACCATATTGCTTTTCCAGTATGGACCAAGATTCCAGAAACCGCTGCCTCCGGAAGAAGGCGGAGCAGGTACATTCTGGTTCTTAAAACTGGCAGTGGCAGATAACAGCGTACTGTCTGTAGGTCTCCAGGTGCTGTCATTGATCAATGTATTTACATTTCCTACCCAGATGTTGGGTACAGCAATAGTGACCTTATCTCCGGATACAGTTACAACAGCATCTGTACTGTCATCGCCAATACTCTGGTATGCACTCTGCCCTATCGACTGGGTGCTCACAACTACCTGGTTGGATAACGGATTCTGATTGTGCACAATGCGATACACACCATTCATGGAAGGCAGGCTGCGGAAGTAGAAGTAGATAGCGTTGCCATATACATCTTTGGCCATGTATGCCTGGGCTCCTTTTTCAAAGCTTTGTGTATCTTTTACAAGATGGGATACTCCTCCCATTGTCCAGTTGTCTGTTACGGCAACTGTATTTTGCTTCGTACAGGAGACTGCAAGCAAAGCAGACAAGGCTAAGGTACTGAGTAAAATATTTTTCATTGAAGCGTATTTTGTAGAACTATCCGACAAAAGAAAAAACTTTTTTCTGAATATTCAAACAGCTGTTCAAAATATTTACAGAAGACAATACTTATATATGACAAAATATTTTCCATAAAGCATTTATAAACTAAAAAAGTGGCCTTTCAGCCACTTTCTATATGATTCCGGATATTAAAATATTAATATTTAAAATCTGAATACTAGTACCCTCTTCCCTCTTTTTGTTCCATATAATTCATAAATGCCTTGTTGGCCACACGGTTTCCTCCGGGCGTTGGGTAGTTTCCGGTAAAATACCAGTCTCCCTTATTATGAGGGCAGGCATCGTACAGGCCTTCCAGCGACTGGTAGATGATATCCACTTCTGCAGTTACATCGTCGGGACGCAATAACTCAGCTATTTTTCCACTGATCTGTTCTGCGGTAAACGGCTCGTAAATGGCTTTTACAAAGTTTTCCTGCTTCAGCATATGGGTAGCTTCCGCCTCCTTACATTTAGCAAGCGTATCCTGCAATACATTTTCCATACCGTGGTCCTTAAGCAGGGCTACTGCCGCCTGAAAGGCAATAAAGTCGCCCATTTTGCTCATATCTATGCCATAGCAGTCCGGATAACGTATCTGCGGTGCAGAAGACACAACGATAATACGTTTCGGCCCGAGACGGTCCAGCATTTTAATGATGCTTTCACGCAATGTGGTGCCACGTACTATTGAATCATCAATCACCACCAGCGTATCCGTATCTTTTTTAACTGTACCATAGGTAATATCGTATACGTGCTGCACCATTTCATTACGCGAAGCATCTTCGGTAATAAATGTGCGCATCTTCACGTCTTTAATGGCTATTTTTTCAATGCGTACCCTGCGGGCTATCAGCTCACGCATTTCTTCCTCATTCAGGCTGCGGGAGAGGATACGTTCTGTTTTTATATCGTTCAGGTAATCTTCCAGACCTTTAATGAGACCATAGAAGGCAATCTCTGCTGTATTAGGAATAAACGAAACAATGGTATTTTTCAGATCATTGCCTACAGCTTTCAGCACGGTACCTGCCAGGTTGCGGCCCAGCTGCATACGTTCGCGGTATATATCCGCATCGCTGCCGCGGCTGAAGTAGATGCGCTCAAAGCTGCATGCCTTGTGCTCCCTGGCTTCCAATATCTGCGGATTGCTGAACTCGCCTTTTGAATTCACGATGATCGCAGATCCGGGCTGTAATTCTTTTACTTCCTCCTGGGGCACATTGAATGCCGTCATAATAGCCGGGCGCTCAGATGCTGCTACGATGATTTCGTCATCCTGGTAGAAATATGCGGGGCGTATACCGTTGGGATCGCGCATCACAAAGCTGTCGCCATTACCTACAAGGCCACTGCATACATAGCCGCCATCAAAATGACTGGTGGCCTGTTTCAGGATGCCTTCGAGGTTCAGCGCCTGTGGGTTGGTATCGTCTGCCAGGCAGAGGTAGTAATGCACCATTTCTATCATCGCACCAAGATCGCTCTCACGCATAGTGGTAGTAGGATGTGCATCCAGTTTGGCAAACAGCTCATCTGTATTTACAAGATTAAAGTTGCCGGCCATCGTAAGATTCCGCGTAGGATTGATATTCGGCTTCAGGAAGGGGTGGCAGAACTCCACATTATTACGTCCCTGCGTACCATAACGCAAGTGTCCCAGCAGTATTTCCCCCATAAAACGCATATATCCTTTCAGGAGTCCTGGATAATTGCGGATGTCCGGGTACATCTTTTCGAGGTCGCTGACCTCCTGCTGTACATTCTGGAAAATCTGTGGTATGGCCTGTGCACCGCTTATGCGGAGACGGTGCATAAACTGGTGGCCGGGCTCTACATTCAGCTTCACGGTAGCAATACCGGCACCATCCTGTCCACGGTTATGCTGCTTTTCCATGAGCAGGTACAGTTTGTTAAGGCCGTAAAAAGCTGTTCCGTATTTGCGGTGGTAGTAAGCCAGTGGTTTGAGCAGACGTATGTAAGCAAGTCCGCATTCGTGGCGTATCGCGTCAGACATGAGGCTGCAAAGATACTAAGCTTTCGTTATCTTTTTTACTGTTGCAGATTGGAAATGATTATACGAGGATTGTTTTTCTACAGGATTTCTCAACTCTATGTTAAAAAACGTAATGATCAGTATACCCACCCCAAATAACAGCAGGCAAAGCGAAGAAAACTTATGCAGATACATAATTTTTCTCAATGTAAGCTTGCGGCGTATAGAATCTGCGAGTATTACCTTCAGCACATCTACGCCCAGTACCAGCCCCAGGCAGCAGCCGAAGAATATAAGCCTGTAGAAGCCAGGCTCTGCAGCTGTGGCTGTGGCTGCAATGATCCATTGCAGTATCAGTGCCGGGTTCAGTGTATTGAGCAGAAAACCACTGCCCCATATTTTAAAATATTTGCTTTTATTAATTGTCACCCGCTGTGCCGATGGCCTCTGCGGCTTATATTTTCTGAACAGCCCTATAGAACCTGCCACAATAAGCGCCACTGCCGCAGTGTAAGATAATTCCTTCGCATAGCGGTGAAACCATTGCAGCCAGGGCGTAGCCATGTTGGCAATCGTTACGTACATAATATCGCTCAGCGAAACCCCCAGCACAAAAGCAATACCGGCCTTATAGCTGTGGTTCAGGCTGTAGCGTATGATAGCGAACAGCGTGGGACCCACCGAGATAGCCATAAACAATCCCAGCGACAGCCCTCCGACGACAGCACTCGATAATTCCATGCAGCCAAGATAATGAGTTCTGGCGAGAGGCAACACATTGTAGCTGTTAAATTGAATATTTGTTCATTAAAAAGGCTGCGGGGCTGTCAGCCGGACTGCACCTGCAAGCAACCGTCCGGGCTGCTACGGCTGCGCTGTCGCTCCGGTGCTGCGCACTGCCCTCCGTATCCCGCAGCCTTTCAGCTGCATCTACCGTATTGACGGCAACAATTCTCTTACTTCTACACTACCCTCATACCTGTAGATAGGGCATCCTTCGGCCGTTTCTACTGCTGAAGCCATGTCAGCTGCTTTTACCACCAGATACCCGCCTACTACTTCCTTGCCTTCTGCATAAGGTCCGTCCGTTTTTTTCTTTGTGGCGCCCTCAATCAAAACACCCTCCTCGGTAAGCCTGCGCCCGCCATCCAGCCGCCCCTCTGCAGCTATACCATCCATCCAGGCCTTCCATTGTGTCATTTGCTCCTGCCACAGTTCGGGGTTTTCACTTGGATTGCCTTTCATGCCGCCTCTGAATAAAAAGAGAAATTCTTTCATGTTTATTGTTTTTTTAAGATTATACATCAATGACGAACCGGGGACCTGTATCCGGACAATATTTTTCAAAAAAATCCGGTTGATGCCGGTACCCGCAAAAAACGGGATTTATGAATTGTTTTTAGTAATATCATATCCTGTTTACATTTAAATAATACACCCCTCAATGCAAAGACTATTACTCATCTGCTTCCTGTTCCTACAGGCATTTTCTCTATCTGCGCAAAACGGGAGCCACCAGCCGTATTCCAACTACTGGTTCCCCAACGACCTCCTTACGTGGTCCTCAGCTACAGACACAACTGCCAAATTTAACCGTGGTAAAGTTCCGCTGGCAGCAAGATTTACTGACACGGCCAGCGCGCCTTGCGGCGCCAACAGACCTGCAGGTCTTAAAATGGCTTCGCTCGCTATTACCAATGGTACAACTTCCGGCAATCCGTCGCAAGGCTACGACCATGCGGGCGAATATGCATTCGGATTCTGGCAGTACCTCGACTATTTTGTAATGTGGGGTGGCTCTGCCAGCGAAGGGCTTATCCTTACCCCCAGTGCCACATGGATAGATGCGGGCCACCGTAATGGTGTAAAAGTAATGGGCACTATCTTCCTGCCACCTACAGCATACGGCGGCCAGCTGCAATGGGTCAATGATCTCGTGCAGACATCAGCTAACGGCTCTTATCCTATTGCAGACAAACTCATCACCATTGCCAATTATTATGGCTTCGACGGCTGGTTCATCAACCAGGAAACAGGTGGCGGCAATGCTGCGCTCGGAGAGAAAGTCATCAGCTTTATGAAATATTTCCAGGCACACAAAACATCCAACCTTGAGATCATGTGGTATGATGCGATGCTGCCCACAGGCACTGTTGGGTGGCAGCAACAGCTGAACAATGCCAATGTGCGCATGTTCCAGGATACAAATACGCTTGTTTCACAAAGCATGTTTATCGACTTTACCTGGACAGCAACAAAACTTGCCAACTCAAAAACGAAAGCACAGAGCATTAACCGCAACCCATACGACCTGTATGCGGGTATAGATGTACAGGCCAACGGCTACAACACTACAGTTAACTGGAACGGAATATTTCCCACACTAACGAACCCCAATACATCGGTAGGCTTATATGTACCCAGCTGGACATTTCACAGCAGCCCGGACAAAAACAACATACCTCTTTTTTACCAGCGCGAAATGGATTTCTGGATCGGTGCGAACGGAAGCCCCTGTCAGCCGCCGGCATCCGGAAACTGGCCTGGCTTTGCACAATATTTTCTTGAGAAATCAGTGATCAGCACAATACCATTCATCACACGTTTCAATACCGGACATGGCACTAACGGATTCTGGATTGGCGGTCAGTCGCTCACCACAAAACAATGGCATAACCAAAGCGCACAAGACATACAGCCTACATGGCGCTGGATACGCGAAAGCTCCGGCACACCTCTTTCCGTCGACTGGGATTTTACAGACGCTTACAATGGCGGAAATTCCCTTAAAGTTTCGGGCGTATTGAACAGTGCCAACACAACCAATATCAGGCTTTACAACACGAAGCTGTTATTAGCTTCGGGTAATGAGTCATTGAAGATAACATACAAACTACCATCTGCCGGTGCTTCGGATATGAAAGTAGCCATTGCCTTTACAGATGCGCCCACAACATTTATATACCTGCCATGCAATACCGGCGCGCCCGCGGGCTGGACAACAGATTCATTCAGCCTGAATGCTTATCACAACAAAACCATCAGCACGATAGGACTTCGTTTTGAAAGCGCAGCCGCAGTAAGCAACTACAGTATTAACATAGGAGAAATTGCAGTTACTGACAATGCAGCTACTACACCGGCACCGGCAACAGCTGTAACACTGGAAACCTTCACCGGCTGTGACAATGCAGAACTCTATGTTAATTACACATCCTCCACCTCAACAGACATCTGGTATTATGACATTTACCGCGTGATGGCAAACAATACAAGGCAGTGGCTGGGCCGTACGTCTAACAATGTTTTCTACGTAAAAAATATAAAGAAACTTACAGGTGAAACAGCTGCAACCATTGCAGTAGTGGCAGTGAATAAATACGGTAAAGAATCTGCTGCTGCCACGCAATCTTTTACATGGCCTGCACCACCGCAATCTGCAAATTATTCTGTGAGCTTTGACGGCAGTACAAAATATATTAATGCAGGCGCTGTAAACCTGAGCGGAACAGCCATTTCACTGGATGGCTGGGTATATGCACGCAGTTTCAAAAATACATCTCCGTACATCTCCAGCATTATGGGTATTGAAGAAAACGGGCAGAATACTGCAGAACTGCGTTTCGGGGATGCAGGACTTGACAGCAACAAACTCCAGTTTGTATTGTCTATCGGCGGCAATACGCAAAAGCTTGCAGCTAATACAGCCTGTGCAGCCAATCAATGGTACCGTGTTACCGGCACTTATGATGGTACAACCATGAAGCTTTATATCAATGGCCAGTTGAATATAACTATGCCGGTTACCGGAGCCGTTAGTGCGAACGGTACATTTTATATAGGCCGCAACTGGGATGATACCCGCATCCTTAACGGGTATATAGACGAAGTACGTGCATGGAAAAAAGCGCTGAGCGCTGCAGAAATTGCTGCAGATACGTGCAGTGTTTCTCCTGCAGCAACATCACTGGAAGGTTACTGGACTTTTGATAATTGCGCCGGCTTTGCAAATGATAAAACAGCAAACGGGCACGATGGTATGCCCCAGCATATGACTGCTGCCGACTGGGCTACACAAGCACCCTGCGCGCAACCAACAGGCATTGCAGAACAAAATATGGCCGTCGATGCGGTGATGGTATATCCTAATCCTACAGGAAAAGATAAAGGGTTTACAATACGCCGCAGCAATAATACAGAAGCACTTTTTTACCTGTATGATGCAACCGGAAACGTAATACAGAAAGAAGCGCTCACCAGCAGAGAACAAACGCTAAGCGCAGCAGGATTGAGTTCTGGCATATACCTGTACCGCGTTGTACAGAAAGATAAAATCATAACAGGCAAACTTACAGTTCTGTAAAGTCTGTATTCGGAATTGCAAAAAAGTCCTGTACATGTACAGGACTTTTTTTATGCAGCGAAAGAACAAATGTTAACAGCCATTTATAATTTGCAATTTACATACAACATTCTTATTTTCGTTTTCCCGATCACTTAACCATCTACACTATGAAAAACAAAAAGCTGCAACCGGCCGCAGTTACAGGTCTTCTGTATGCGTGCATGTTTACATCCTTCAAGCCTCCGTCTCACACCCAAGGCAATTCATCATGTTTTTTTCTGACTAAAGTTTACTGCTGATTTATCCGCGGGAATATCCTGCTAATCTACCTGTACATAACGGGCATGTTGCTATGCATATATTCATCTGATGAATTGCAGTGACCTGCCTGCAGGGATTCTCACGCCTGTCAGCTCTGTTGCATCTCACCAATACTATCACTGTCTTTTTTCTATCACTAAAAACAAATCTCTATGAAAAAGAGTACACTACTCATTTCTGCAGCCTTGTTGCTGTCATCGTTCCTGGCCAATGCGCAGGTAACATTTTCAACAATTCCCGAAGCCACGGCGGGTTCATCAACCAATGTGACCAAAACCTGTAATGACGCCCGTTTCAATACAACAGGCGCCGGATCAGGAATATTGTCTGTAATCGGCTGGGATGGTGCTAATCCAAGGGTGTTCTACAGGTCCACGCTGGGAGCTACCGGCACACTTGCTTTACCTGTAGGCGCTACAGATCCGGATGTTGCCATTTCTGCCAATACCACTAACAGCAACCCTTTTATGCTGCTGGTATACAGGCTCGGCGGAAATTTTATTTTCGCACGTTATAAATGGACAGGAACCGCATTTTCCGCACCTGTAACATCAACTTTTACTGATGCCGGCAGTGGGTATACACCTAATATTACTGTAGATGCGACAAGAAATGGCGATTATGCATTTGAGATTACACAATCCAACGGACAAATAACCGTTTATACAGGCACCAATGCTGCACTTCCCAGTGGGCCGCTTGCTTCAGGCGTTGCTCCGGTTCTTGGACATTATACAGATATCTGTCTCAACACCAAGCCCGGCTCTGTTACTACCAATGTATACCTGTCTTATACAGATATGACTAATTCCAAGCTTTTTACCATATCAGCTACATATGCAGGTATTACATTTGGCGCACCAACGCTGATCGCGGGCCCTGTAGCCGGTACATCGTATGCTAACCCGCATATAGGTTCGCCTGTTACCAACTCTCCCAGCTGCCCTTCGAACGATATCTTCTCTGTTATATATGATGAAGTAACAGCTTCTTACTATTACATGCATTTATACAGCCAGGAGGCTTCAGGCACCACCGATGTAAGGCTTACCGCCGGCGACCCTGGCTTCCCTACGCCGGCTATACAGTTCTCCAAAAGACCTGCACTCTGCTATAATGAGAAATTCTCCTGGACAACCAGCCCATGCACGGGGGCTCTTACTGCAGGCTGGCAGAGCGGAGCATCCGGCTTCCCTTCTATGTACGGCGAAAAGCTGACAAGCGCAGGCAGTATTTACGGACCGGTTACTTACTATGATATCTGCAACCCGTCAAGAAGCAATTGCGATTTTATCGCTATCGGCGGAAAGTATTCACAGGATAATATTCTTATCTCATTCTATGATTACTCTTCTTCTACGATACAGTATAAATTCTTTTCGTATGCTGCCAGTACGTTACGTAAGGCCGGTACAGAGCAGCCAGCTGTTGTGAAAAATATTACACTTTTCCCGAACCCTGCAAGCACCCGAGTATATGTAAATACAGAAAACATAGATCCGGCGGCACAGGTACAGGTTAACGCTACAGACATTACAGGAAAAGCCTTATTGAACACCAGCAATACAATCAGCAATATGCAGAGCGAAATCAATAACTGGTTTACAGCAGCAGCACCAGGCGTGTATTTCATAAAATTCACAGGCGATGCCGGTTATGTTCAGACAGTAAAACTCGTAAAACAATAAATATTTCCCTCAGCCGGGGTAAAAAGCTACGTGCTGATTTGCCCCGGTATTATCCATTACAAAATCATCTGATGATTTCAGCGAAAAAAACCGGGGCGCATGCCCCGGTTTTTTCTATTTGCCCGATAAAATCTTATTACTTTTTCCCGTACAGTTTGCTTTTCAACAGTCCCCATTTGTGCAGGCAGTGCGTCAGGGAAACACGCAGTACACCCATACCATATTTCATACTGCGGCTGAAGTTGATACTTGATGCTTCTTCAAAATATTTGGTAGGGCATGTTACCTCACCTATTTCAAACCCGTTCATGAATATCTGTGATACCATTTCATTATCGAAAACGAAATCATCACTGTTGTAGGTAAAATCTATGGAACGTATAACTTCTGCGGAGAACGCGCGGTAGCCGGTATGATATTCACTAAGCTTCTGCCCTATGAGTATATTTTCAAACAAAGTCAGGCAGCGGTTGAAAACATACTTATACATTGGCATACCACCGTTAAGTGCACCTTTTCCCAATATCCTGGAGCCAAACACTACGGGATAAACCTCATTGGCAATAATAGAAGACATTGCCAGCAGCAGTTTGGGGGTATACTGGTAATCAGGATGAAGCATAATAACTATATCACCTCCCAGTTCCAGTGCTTTTTTATAACAGCTTTTCTGGTTACCACCATAGCCTTTATTCACTTCATGCTTCACAATATGACGTATACCCAGCTTCTGCGCAACTTCCACAGTATTGTCCGGGCTGTTATCATCTACCAGCACAACTTCATCTACCACATCAAATGGAATTTCATTGTATGTACGTTCCAGTGTGAGTGCGGCTTTATATGCCGGCAGAACTACGATTATTTTTTTTCCGTTAAGCATGATCGGGTGCAAAAATATAAAACTTGATCAGTTAATTGTAAACTGAACATTATAAAATACAGGCAAGCATTCTTAGTCCTTAAGTTTCATCCCGGTTACAATCAGGTTGCTGGAAGCTTTACCAGCAAGACGCCCATGGGCATCATGCACTTCGCATTCTGCATGAACGATCTTTTTACCCTGCCTTATAATTGTGGCCTTAGCGGTAATACGGGTGTTTTTAGGCACTGCGTACAGAAAGTCCACATTCAGGTTCAGCGATGTGTAATGATTTTCGGCGCTGAGGCTTACAATAGCCCAGCCTATTGCTTCGTCAATCACGAGGCTCATCATTCCTCCGTGAATCATCCCATACGGATTAGTCATTTCCGGGCGTACCTCCAATGATATTACTGCAGTTCCTTTTTCTATATGCTCCAGTGTCAGCTGCAGCCAGTTACCGGCCTCCGAGCGGGAACCTGTAACCGGTTTTCCTTCATATTTTTCTTTAATCCAGTCCAGCTGCGGGCCATGTATTTTCTGATCGTAATCCATTTTTATTTTTTCTTTTTAGCTTCCTTCTGTGCCTGTAATGCCTGCACCATCTCTATCATTTTCTCTATTCTGCGCGTCCGTGTTTCCGGCTTTTTGGCAGTAACGATTGATTCTACGTATTCTTTCTTATGAGTAAAAGCAAGGCTGTAAAAGAAATCAGCCAGTCCTTTAAAAGGCTTCATTGCTTTTAATGCATCTTCCGGCAATGTTACAATACGGTTTTCCGTGTCTATCCCTTCAACCGGCTTCAGTTCTCCGGGAGCCGGGCGGTCAACTGCTACTTTAAAGCGCATACCGGTCCATGTATTGTCTATTGCTATGGATGATACCAGCTCGAAACCCGCCACTGTCAATACATCCCAGCCATCATCACGGGTAAGGTCTGTAGATATACCGCTGCTTTTTTTGGGGTAAGCTATCCAGCCAACGAAATTACTGTTGAGTGACGCTTTTATTTTACCCAATCCCGCACCCATTGCCTTGCTGTCTTTCGCAAACAAAAGCACCTGCTGGATCTTATCCTTTGCCGCCACGCCGGTTTTTACTACCTGGCCCTCAAAAAGAGGAGCGCATTCATCCGGCATGTTCAGTACCCATAAAGGCAGCGCTGTATTTACTCTCATTTTCTGCAACAGGCTCATGCAACTTTTTTTAAACAGCTGCAAAGGTATAGCATCCTCATAAATTGCCTTTAGACAAGTCGAATGAGAAAAAAATCTATCTTTACTATAGAAAATATCGATGTTATACTGTAGGTTTGTTATACAATATCCCTCCTGATGACCATTACACAATTAGAATATGTTGTAGCTGTGGCTACCTACAAGAGTTTCGTATCTGCTGCCGAAAAATGTTTTGTTACGCAACCTACATTGAGTATGCAGATCCAGAAGCTTGAAGATGAGCTTGGTATCAAATTGTTTGACCGTAATAAACACCCGATAGCCATTACCGCCATGGGCGAAGCTATTGTAGAACAGGCAAGAATCGTGCTGGCTGAGTGTGAAAAAATACATGAGCTCATCCAGAATCAGCAGAATAAACTGGGCGGCAGCTTCCGGTTTGCAGTTATCCCAACCATAGCACCATATATACTTCCCGGGCTTATGGAGCATTATGTGCCTCATTATCCGGAAGTAAAGCTGCAGATAGTGGAACTGGAAACACACCAGGTAATTGCTGCGCTGCGCAAAAATGAGATTGACGCCGCATTGGTAAGCACCCCGCTGGAAGAGAATGGTATAAAAGAATACCCGCTTTTTTATGAACCATTTGTAGCCTATTTCTCTGAAGATGAAAAAGCGCTGAAGAAACGTCTCATTAATCCCCAGGATATTTCCCTGGACCGTATATGGCTGCTGAATGAAGGCCATTGTATGCGCAACCAGATACTGAACCTCTGCAGCGACCAGATACAGAAGTTGCAGGCAGAAAGACCGTTCCGCTACGAATCCAGCAATGTGGAAACGCTACGTAAAATGGTAGATAAAAATAAAGGCCTTACGATACTGCCGGAGCTGGCTACTATAGAGTTTACTGAAGACCAGATGGAGCGTATCCGTTACTTTGAAGCACCTGAGCCGGTACGTGAAATAAGCCTTGTTACTAACGATCATTTCGTAAAGCTCACGCTGCTGCAAAGCCTTATGGATGAGATTCTGAAGCTGGTACCGGAAAAAATGCGCGTACAGAAACAAAACAGGAAAGTGCTGCGCATACAGTCTGCTAAACTGTAGCGATCATAATCCGGTTAATTCCGTTTTCTATCACACGATAACCGGGAAAAACTTTATTGCAAGTATCCTGCAATTGTTTCCATTGCTGTTCATCGTTGACAATATAATTCATTATAAAATGGCCGCCGGAGTTTATACTCCGGCGGCATTTTTCTAAAAAGCCCTCTTGCACAGCAAAAACCGGCACCACCCTGCTGATGAATATATCCAGGACAAGCAGATCGTATGTTTTTGTAAGCCCCGAGATAAAAACTGCGGCATCCGCGCAGACAGGAGTTGTATCCCGGGCTATTTCAGAAGGCATCAATTCCAGCGCCCATTTCAATACTTCCGCATCGATATCTACCAGCGTATACTTCGCAATACAGCCGGTTTTATGGAGTATGCGAGCAGCGCTTCCCAGGCCTGTTCCCAACACCAGTACCTCTTTTATCTGCGGGAGAAAATCTTTTATTTTCTTAAAGGCCATCACCAGCGGACGGTAACGGTCTCCATCGGAGTATAAAGCATCGGCAGTTGCAAGCTGCCATTGTCCGCGATACAGATAGAGGTCCAGCACAGGATTGATATTGCTGGATCTCCGCCTGATGCGCACCGGCACCAGGTAACTCAGTATTTTTTTTAAAACCGGAACTTTTGTCAAAGCATTTATCGTTTCTTGTAATATTTCATTGCGTCCGGCACCCACTGTTTTATCTGGTCTATACGCTGCGCATCATCGGGGTGAGTACTCAGGAACACAGGAGGCTTTGATCCCGCACTTTTTATCGCCATTCTCTGCCAGAAGCCAACAGCTTCATTCGGGTCATAACCTGCCAGTGCCATAAAGATAAGACCCATATGATCAGCTTCACTCTCATGCTTCCGGGAATAGGGCAATAAAACGCCCAACTGACCGGTTATCCCATATACTTCGTTGAAGATATTCTGTGTCTGTGCGGGCTCATTAGCTAATGCGGCAGAAAGCATCTGTCCCCCGCCTTCCACTACCAACTGCTGACTCATACGCTCGTTACCATGCCTTGCTATCGCATGTGCTATCTCGTGCCCCAGTACTACAGCCAACGCTGTTTCGTTCTGCACAACAGGCATAATACCGCTATACACCACCACTTTGCCCCCAGGCATACACCAGGCATTTGCCTCCCCGTTATTCACAAGATTAAACTCCCATTTGTAATTCTGTATAAGGCTTTGCTGACCCATCCGGGAAAGGTACTGCTGCACCGCCGCAGACATGCGCGAACCCACGCGTTGTACCATTTCGGCATCTTTTGTACCATGCACGGGTTTATTTGCGGTAATAAATGTGCCATATTGCTGAGATGAAAGGCTGTTCATAGTACCTTCATCAACAAGGTTCAGGGATTTACGCCCTGTAACGGGGTTCTTATAGCAGGCAGAAAAGAATACGGCGGCCAAAAGCAATGTTGCAAAATATACTGTTTTATACTTCATTATAAATCATTCATTGATTGCCTGTATACGAGCAAAAATTATTCCACAAAAAAAGCGCTCCGTATATGGAGCGCCTGGTATTATGCTTTTAAAATTAAATACTCAATCATTGCGACGTTTTCTTTTACGGAACAGCGGGACTTTACTTTCATTTCCATGAAGCAGGCGGCCGATGTTTTTATGATGGGTGAGCACTACCAGGCATGCCGTTGCAATAGCAAACAGGCGGTAGCTGAGTTCCGGCTCACGGAATATAAAAAGGATAAGTACAGGAAATGCTATGCTGGCGCTGATAGAACTGAGCGACACGTACCTGGTAAGGAAAAGCATTGCCAGGAAAACCCCGATGAGGCTTACTGCTACCAGCGGCTGTATAGAAAGGATCATTCCGAATAAAGTAGCAATACCCTTACCGCCACGAAAATCAGCCCAGATAGGAAAGATATGACCTATTACAGAAACAAGTCCGAGAATGATCTGGAGATTTACAAACGGCTCGCTGAAAATATGCAGCGTACCTGTTATACAAGCTATCAATGCCAGTTTTACAGCTAAAAATCCTTTCAGCATATCACCTATCATTACAATAGTGCCTGCTTTAGAACCAAGTATCCGGAAAGTGTTGGTAGCCCCGGCATTTCCACTGCCATGTTCACGAATATCAATACCGTACACACTTTTGCTGATCCAGACTGCGGTGGGAATAGAACCGATCAGGTAAGCGAGTACAACAAGAATAGCTATTATCATGCTTTATTTTCGTCTGTTGGAAAACTACAAATTTAATATTAAAATCGAGAAATCCTATCCTCCTATAAACTGTTGAAAAAATAGTGTTTGCACCTGCAAACAGATGTTTTTCTACTTATGAAACAACAATACGATCCAGTTGTTCAGGCTGTTTTGTACATCGAAAATAAAGCCCTCTTCTACAGCTGCCCGGTGCACTATTTCAAAGTCTTCGGTAAGCAGTCCGCTCATCAGCAGCTGCCCTCCCGGAGCAAGAATTCCGTACATATCCTTCATGTACTGCAGTAATATATGCCGGTTGATATTGGCGAGTACAATATCAAACTTCAGGTCTGCCACTTTTTCCAGTGAACCATGCAGTATTTCTATGCCGTTAACTTCGTTTTGCTGCACATTTTCCAGTGCATTCTCATAAGACCATTCGTCGTTATCAATAGCTACCGTATCCGCAGCGCCAAGTTTCTGTGCAAGTACAGCAAGGATGCCGGTACCTGTGCCAAAATCAAAAACTTTTTTACCACTGAAATCCAGGTGTTGCATCTGTTCCATCATAAGCTGGGTTGTTGCATGATGGCCGGTGCCAAAGGACATTTTAGGCGTAATGATGATTTCGTAGGGAGTAGCAGCATCTATAGTATGAAAAGCAGCGCGAACAGTGCAAAAGCCAGGTACGATTACCGGCTGGAAACTTTCTTCCCATTGTGCATTCCAGTTTTGCTGTTCCATTTCCCGCCAGGTAAAAGACAGGCTGTATTCTTTTAAAAGCACATCGACGTCCGCTTCATTATACGCTCCGCGCTGAACATATGCGAGCAAGGCATCGTCGTCTTCTTCAAAAGCTTCAAATCCCACATCTGCCAGCCGGGCCACCAGCAGCTCCCGTAATAATGTATCAGTAACTGCGATGCGCAGCTGTATGTATTGCATGACGTAAATGTTAGCTGGTAAAAATACGGTGATTCTTCCAACTGGTTAAATAGTAATTGTATAAATGCAAAAAGGTTGCACAATGTGCAACCTTTTCTATACCCATTTAACCAGATTAAGGATTCTTGTCGCTGTTAACGCGGCTGCCAGGTTTACCTACTTCTGATTCGGTATCTGGTTCTTCGTCCTGATTCATATCAGTATTGATCGACAGATTTTTCTCCTGTTCGCCAAGTGTACCAGGTTTGCTGCTGTTGAAGATAACGTGACGGTTAGGATCTTCAGCTACAATACGGAGCACTGTGCGGCGGTTTGCCTGGCGACCAGTCGGATTGTCTTTACCATTGATCTCATTCGGAGCAGCAGGCATTTTTTCACCAAAGCCTTTTGCTATCATACGGCCGGAAGCAATACCGTTTTTCTCAAGATAAGAAAGTACGGATTGGGAGCGGCGCTGAGAAAGTGCCTTATTATATTCATCGGACCCTTTTGAGTCAGCAAAAGCATAGATTTCAACAGAAAGAGAGCTATTGTCTTTCATGAAGTTTACTAGTGAATCCAGGGATGCAACTGATTCAGGACGCAGGTTATCTTTATTGAAATCGTAGTAAATATTGCTTACACGGAAGTTAGGATCAATGCCGATTGTATCCATGTAAATAGTCAGCATTACAGTATCATCAGGATCGGTACGCTTAACATCCATTGTATTAACAGTGGCACGTGTTGTAGTGAAACGGGCTTTATCACCGGTTACAACATAAGAGTGACCACGGCTGGCATTGAATGCAAAGTTACCGTCTGTAGAATTGTATGTTTTCTGGTTACCCTGCTCGTCTACCATTTTCACCACAACGTCTGTAACAGGCTTATTGGTGGCATGGTTGATTACTTTACCCAGTGCAACAAGGCGTGGTTCATACTGGATGCGCCAGATATCGTCGCAACATGTAGGGTTTTTCAATGCAATGGAACCAATACGGTTAGATACAACATAAGCATCTGGCTTACCTACCGGATCTTTAATGTAGTACAGCTCATCAGCAGAAGTATTGATGGGATAACCGAGGTTAGACAGGTTAGTGTAACGTGAAGGACCGCCATCAGCAGAGAAGATATCAAATCCACCCATAGTAACCCAGCCATTGGATGCGAAATACAGTTTATTTACGCGGCTGTCGTAGTACGGAGTAACTTCATCGCCTTCTGTGTTGATCTGTTTACCGGCGTTTTGAGGACGGCGGTAAGTACCGTTGCGGGGATCGATGATAGAATACCAGATATCGTAACCACCACGGCTTTGCAGCTTACGGTTTGAAGAGAAGAACAGTACTTCTTTCTTACCTACTTTGGCTACATAAGGTTGTGTATTGGAACCTTCTTCGTTGATACCTTCACCAAGTACTTCCGGGTTGCTCCATTTACTGCCTTCAAATTTAGAAACATAAATTTTACACAGTACGCTCATGGAATCACCTTCGGCACAACGCGTAAAGTAGAAGCGGTCGCCGCCGGGGCTGAATACACCGTTACCGGTATGCACAGACGGGTTATTGAATTTACCATCCATGAAGCGCAGAGGCCATTGGAAGGAGTCTACCTGCTGCACACGGTATTGCTTATGAGACACCATCATGCGGGATACATACTCACTTCTTTTACGTTTGTCTACTTCAACCAGGTTATTCTGGTTCATGGTAGAAAATAGAAGTGCGGTATCGCCGAGCGGATAAGGCGACAGTTCTGTATAAGCACTGTTTACGTTCGGACCGGCGTTTACCACGTTCGCCGGAACCGGGTCTTTAACAGAATTCATGGCCATGTTACAACCCTCAATTTCGCGCTGGGCACGTTTCTTTAATTTCTTAAAGGTTTTGGGGTTATCTGCAATGAATTTATTAAAAGCCGCAATTGATTCCTCATATTTTCCCTGCATTTTCAGCATCATAGCCTGCTTGTACTCGGCTTCGGGATAAATTTTTGGAGCAAGAGCATACGCCTCTGCATAATAGCTCGCAGCAGGCACATAGTCACGTGTAAAGAGGCAACATTCAGCGAGCTGATAAGTCAGGTACGGGTTACGTTCCTGTTCTTGCTTTAACTGTCTGTAATACTCAATAGCATTAAAATAGCTACCTGCACGGAAAAGACCATCGGCCCAGCGCAGTTTTTTATAGTATGGAAGTTTAGCAACCGGATCGTTGGCTTTGTTCCTATACTTCTCTTTATCTTGCTGCTGAGCATTTGCATCAAAGTGGTTTGCGGAAACGAGGATCGTTGCCAATGAAAGGAGCAGCCATTTTTTTCTCATGTGCTTGAGCGTTGTTAATGGGTATAAAAGTATAAATTGGTTCAAAAAAAAGAAAGGGCTACAAAATATTTTTTTCACCCTTTCAAAATAATGTGTTAAAATTTAGAAGCGGGAGCACGGATAAACGAGCTTGTGCGCGAATGTAAGCGGGTTAGGCGCTATGTATCGCAGCGATATTTCAAACCCTCCGTTTCCTTTCGAAGCATCTTTAAGTGCAGATGTATTGTAATCGTAGCTGACGCCGACACGAAGACCTTTGAACTCCATACCTGCTGTAATCATCGCAGCATCACCATTACGGTAGTAGCCGCCAACGAATACATTGGTTGCAAAACTGCGTATTTCCGGGTTGCCAACGATCATATTGAATTCATTACCAGCAATCAGCTCATTTGATGTAGCCTGTGTCTGGTACAGCACTGCAGGACGCAGACTGAATTTGTCATTCAGATACCATACAGCACCGAGCTGACCGGTATAACGGATGCCCAAGCCTACTTCACTGTTCTTTTTGCGCTCAAAAGATTCCTGCGGCTGGTTCAGGTTATTGGCACCTATACCGATCACATAACTGAAATCCTGGCTGGTAGAATGCGCCCAGCTCACACCGGCGTTAACAGTAAAATAATGTATCTTGTTGTTCAGGTAAGGGTATTCTGCCGATGTTCCCTGCTGGAAAACACCGTTTACAAATTCATCCCCGAAGTAAAGCTTGCTGATATCTATGCTTTTTGAAGTGTAGCCTCCCTGGAAGCCTACAGAAAGCACCTTATTTGGTTCATTGCCACCTCCCAGGAATTTATGATAGGCAACAGATAACAAACCGGAGAAGTTCTTCAGATCTCCGTCACCGGCTTTATCTTCATAAAGCTGGCCGCCCACTGCCAGGTAATCATCTACAGTAATATCATGTATCACCGGCATATCAAATGATGCTGCATAGGTAACAAAAGGAATAGTCACACTTTGCCACTGATTACGGTATACTGCTGCTGCGCGCCACTGACCGTCGAAATTACCGGTAAAAGCCGGGTTCACTATCAGCGGGGAAGCGGCAAACTGCGTAAAGTGAATGTCTTGTGCCTGTGCAGTATGAACCGACAAAGCTAAGGCGGCGATTAAACCTGCACGGGTGAAGGTATTTTTCCTGATCATGATATGCTAACCTTATGTAGTTATCTAATTAATGTTACGTTTCCTTGTTTGTAAAAGCGTTTTCCGGTATTGGTGTATGCCTCAATTTCGTAAACATACACGCCCATCGGCTGCGGGGTTCCGTTATACTGTCCGTCCCATCCCTGATCTATGTCACTGGTTTCAAAAACTTTGGTTCCCCAACGGTTGAAAATACGGAAATATTTCAAAGATGCAATGCCCAGCTTATTAATTTTTAGGATGCTGTTAGGCTGAGAGCCCGGTGAGAAGGCGTTTGGCAGTGCCAGAATCGTTTCTTCATTCACTTTTACAATCACAGAATCTTCCGTTGTACATCCGTTTTCCGTAGTTGCTGTCACAATATATTTTGTATTTGTCTGAGGCATCACTACAGGGTTGGAGATGTTGCTCGCACTTAACCCAAGTGACGGGAACCACTGAAAGTAAAGACAGTTGCCCTGCGGATCCATCTGGGCACTTTGCCCCGGCCAGAGTGTGATAGTGTCCGGCAAACTTACCACTGCATTCGGATGAACCACAATATTTACGTTTACGGTGTCCTTACAGCCATATATATCTGTTATAAGCCCGGTATAATAAACATCTGCTATCGGGCTCGACACCGGGTTGGCAATATTCGGGTCATCAAGATATGTAGCCGGCGTCCAGTGATATTGAGCACCACCTGTTACCAGTATAGGCACAGAATTCAGCGGGCATATTGCCGTATCTGCCGGTGCTACGCTGGCAAAATTGCCCTGGTGCACCGTAATGTTCATATCATCGTTCCCCGTACAGCCTGCAGGTGTAGTTACAGTAAGTACAAGTGTCGTATCCTTCTGGCCGTCAAACACAATGTCTTTGCTCGTCGGATCGTCAACATGCGTTGCCGGGCTCCAGCTGTAAGAATAATGAGTATACCAGTCGGGAGTTACTACGGGTTCAATATGCAATGTATCCCACTGGCATTTGGCGCGGTCTGGTCCTGCATATACTACCGGGTTCGGCTGTACGTCTATAAAGAATTGTTTCACAATGTCCGGGCAGGTAGGATAGCTTGCTGTTATTGTATAAAGCCTGCTTGTATCCGGAGTAATGGAAGGAGTAATTATATTGGGATCGGATACACCTGCTGTAGGAGTCCATGTATAATGGAATGCTGTATCTCCATCTGCATTAACAGTGACCGTAGCGCCTTTACAAATAGCTGTGTCTCTGGTATACAGATTAAAGTCATTGGGCAGAACACGTACACTTATGGTATCATAACCACTGCAGCCTACGGCGCCGGGGTTTGCAGTAATATAATAGGTTATATTCCCGGTTACAGCTGTAGGTGTGAATACAGGATCAGAAACTGTGGTGCTGCTCAGGTTATTTCCCGGTGTCCACGAATAGGTATAAGTCTGTGTGGCCGGCGTAGTGACAACGTTGAACTGGAATGGTGTGCCCAGGCAGGTTGTCCGGTCGGGGCCGGCATTGACAACTGGTGGTTGTTTAATTGTGATGGTAATCTGTTTGTGCACCGTATCACATCCTGATCCTGGCAGATAACCGTTAAGTGTATATGTGGTAGTAACAGATGGCGTAGCTATCGGTTCTCTTGCATTCGGATCGTCAAGTCCTGTAGCAGGTGTCCAGTGAAAATGGAGCAATGTATCACCGTCTGTGATGATCTTAACAGACTGCAGGCGGCATATAGCAGTATCCGGCGTTATAATATTTGCCTGCAAAGAATCGTATATAGTCATGATCGCACTGTCTATGATAGGAGTGCTGGTACCGCAGGTATAAGGAGAATATACGAGCAGCTTTACCGTTTTGGGTCCGGTAGCAGGAGTAACAGGCAAGGCATTGATAAACTGGTTTGCGGTTGTACCGTTTGCGGGTATTACAACGCTGTCTGCTATGGTCGTATAGTCAGAACCATTAACTGCAGAACCCTGTATCTGGTAGTGTATCGTCAGCGGAGTCGGTTTAGGTACCGGACGGGCAAATACAAACCGTCCAGGAAGACAGCCGCGCACGCAGTAAGGAGTTGGAGCCGTAAGTCCGCCGCCGCCAATCGGAGTAATGGCAACAGCATTGGAAGTAAGACTCCCCGCTTTCAGGAATACGCCTGAATCATATGCAAAATCCACCGCATCAGCTACTGCAAGCTTCAGGTGATATGTAGAACAAGGTGTCACATTTTTGATAGCTGTAAGCACTACCGTGCGGCCGGAATAGGTAAGATCAGGGTTAGCCTGGCCACTGTTGCTCACATAATATTGTGTGTAGGGCCCGTTACCATTTGTATTCGTAAAACAAGGCCCGCCTGCAACTGCACCGACACCATCATTAATAGTATTGATAGACACCGGCAGCGTTGTTCCGGGAACGAGTGCTATGTTCTGCACACCTGTAATGCCCGGGCCGGAAATGAAAAATCCGAAAGCATCATCAAACGTGCTGCAATTGAAGTTCGCATTAAAGCCATTATTCTGTCCATTATATTCTTCAGACCCGAAAACGTAGTCAAATTTGATCGTATCGCCCGCCGGCACAAAGTCAAACTCAAGCTTACAGGCATCATTCGTCGGCTGGCCGGAAAGTGTTGTCAGATCTGCATCTCCGGCAGCATTATTATTATTATTAGCAAAGAGGTTGAAATTTCCGTTTACTCCTATAACAGCACCGTTGGTCTGGGTCATACCGGAAGTGAGTATGATACCGCTGTCGAGCACAAGCGGGCTGGTAACAGTGCCGAATATGGCATTTGCACCGTTGGGGCAGGTAAGGGTTGCATTAGATACAACAACACCGGCGCCGGTAAGGGTTTGAGCGAGCGCAAGTGCCGTTTGATTTGGATATACATTAATCTGTGCATCTGACCTGATGCTTCCGCCCAGCATACATAACATGCCGACTGCAAAAGCATTTTTCATCATTTTAGGTATTGATATGCCCATAGTTGGTAGAATTTCTTTTTGATATAAGACAGAAGTTGGTACAATAATAGTTTGTTTCGGACAATAAAATTCATCCGTTATGATAAGTGTTTGCCGAAAACAAACTTTAAAGAAGATAAATTTACATACTTGTGGTATAAAAATTGACCTTATACCCCACAGGTGCCCTTATAAATAGTTTCAGACACATATTTTTTAATAGATCGCAGCACATTTTAAATTGTAACTTCGCACCCGCTTTTGCCATTATGGCCACAACTAAGAAGAATAAGAAAACGACCGCCGCTGCCGTGCCAAAAGTAACACCGCAGCCTGCACAGAAGCCACGCCAGTTCCGCCTGGGCTTCGGCATTTTTTTCCTGCTTGCAGGCATTTTTATATGCTTTGCTATTATCAGCTACTATTTTACCTGGCAAACAGACCAGGACAAACTGCTTGCTGCCGGAAGTGCCCGGCAATTCCTGCTACATGACCACTCACCGGTTGCCAACTGGGGTGGCCGCCTCGGCGCAGCCCTCGCACATGTATTTGTGTTCCGTGGAGTAGGTATTGCATCGTTGGCAGTGGGCCTGTGGATCGCGTCGCTGGGACTGAACCTCGTTTATGGCAAGCGTGTAGTGCCACTGCTGCGCTACCTGCGCTGGCTGGCGATCGTACTGCTTGTTGTAGCTCCCATCATGACATTTCTTTTCCCCAACAGCAGCTTTGCATGGGGCGGAGCATGGGGAAATGAGGCAATTGATTACCTGAACGGCTTTGTAGGTAAGGCCGGAACAGGCATGTTGCTTGCAGCTATTGCCTGCTTCTTTGCATTTGTAGTATTTGCCCTGGACATCCGTCCGCTACTCAGCCGTGCGCGCCGCACCGCTAAGCAGGTATCCGCAGTTATAGCACCTGAACCGGCAACAGAGAACAAGCTGCCTGAGGAGGAAAAAACCGTGGTACAACCTAATACAGCTCCAGAAGCCGTTGCAGCCACGGCAGCAATCCCCGAAGAGGACTCCAACGGGCATCACGCACCGTTTCCCAAAGAGGAAAAAGTATATGATTTCGGCCTGGTGGAAAAGCCGACCACCGAAGCGGTAAAAGGTGCCAAAACTGCCACTAAAGTCGTACATGTAGATACCGAAGCGCCTACACCGGTACACACACCACCTCCGGCTGTAGATATGGAAACAGGTGAAGTGCTCGGTATAACTGATACAATGACCGAAACTGAGGAAGATGAGCCCGAACCGGATATGCTGGACGAGGAAGAAAAAGAATACCAGGCTTTCCTTGCAGAAAAAAACGGCTCTACTGTCATACTGAACCATGAGCTGCCCAAACCTGCGGAAAAACAGGAATTTTCATTTGAAGTAATTACACAGCCCGAAGAATCACCCGCTCCAGTAGCGATACAGCACGGAGCTCATATAAGTGTAGAGGACGGTGAGCCATACGCACCGGAACTGGACCTTCCGAATTATAAATTTCCTACGCTCGACCTGCTTGAAGACCGCGCCCAGGAAGCCATTGCACTGGATAAAGAAGAGCTGGAGAAAAATAAAAACCAGATCATCAATACGCTCAAAAGCTTTGGCATAGAGATACAGCGTATCAGTGCGACTGTAGGACCTACAGTTACTTTGTATGAGATCGTTCCTGCAGAGGGTGTGCGCATCTCGAAGATCCGTAACCTGGAAGACGATATAGCCCTGAACCTGGCAGCACTTGGTATCCGTATCATTGCACCGATACCGGGCAAAGGCACCATAGGTATTGAAGTGCCGAATGCCAACAAACAGATCGTATCCATGCGTGCATTGCTCTCCAGCGACAAGTTTGTAAACAGCAAAATGAGCCTGCCCATTGCATTGGGTAAAAAGATCGATAACGAGAATTATATAGTAGACCTGGCTACCATGCCCCACCTGCTGATGGCGGGTGCTACCGGTCAGGGTAAGTCTGTAGGGATAAATGCCATACTCGTTTCACTGCTGTATAAGAAACACCCGTCGCAGCTGAAGTTTGTGATGGTAGATCCTAAAAAAGTGGAGCTTTCCATCTACAGAACTATCGAAAAACACTTCCTGGCAAAGCTGCCCAACGAAGAAGAAGCCATCATTACTGATACCAAGAAAGTAATTTACACGCTCAATGCGCTCTGTATTGAGATGGACAACCGTTATGAACTGCTGAAAGAAGCAGGTACCCGTAACATCAAAGAATACAACGAAAAATTCATTGCCCGCCGTCTAAATCCTGCCAACGGTCATAAATACCTGCCGTTTATTGTGCTGGTTGTAGACGAGTTTGCCGACCTTATCATGACAGCCGGCAAAGAAGTGGAAATACCCATTGCACGCCTGGCACAGCTGGCCCGTGCGGTAGGTATACACCTGATCATTGCAACACAAAGACCGTCAGTAAACGTAATTACAGGTACTATCAAAGCTAACTTCCCCGGCCGTATTGCCTTTAAGGTTTCTGCAAAGGTGGATTCCCGCACCATCCTGGATACGGGCGGTGCCGAGCAACTGATAGGTCGTGGTGATATGCTGGTGAGCCACGGCAGTGAGCTGCTGCGCCTGCAGTGTGCTTTTGTAGACACTCCTGAAGTAGAGCATATCGTAGAATTCATCGGTAAGCAAAGAGGCTACCCTTCCGCATTTGAACTGCCTGAATATGAAGGTGATGATGATGAAGGCAACAGCAAAGTAGTAGACCTTTCCAACCGCGACAAGCTGTTTGAAGACTGCGCCAAAATAGTAGTACAGACGCAGAACGGATCTACGTCCAACCTGCAGCGCCGCTTTAATCTCGGCTATAACCGTGCCGGCCGTATAATGGACCAACTCGAGGCAGCAGGCATTGTAGGACCGGCAATGGGCAGCAAGCCAAGAGAAGTATTATTCCATACAGAATCAGAGTTGGAACAGTTTTTGGAAACATTAGGTTAGCTGACAAAAAACAATCCCGGGGGAATTATTTACCCCTACGTTGTAAATAATTTATAAACAATACATAAGAACAAAAAAATGAAAAAGATCCTGAGCTTAGCCGTACTGATCATGTTGTACACACTGCAGCCCGCAACTGCACAAACCGACGCCAAGGCAAAATCCGTCCTGGATGCGGTAAGTAAAAAAGTAAGCGCTCTCAAATCGCTGAAAGCCAATTTTGCATTGCACCTTACTGGTGCGAATGGTAAAGTAAGCGAAACAAAGAAAGGTACCTTCAGCATGAAAGGCCAGAAATATCATGTTGTGCTGGGCGGCCAGGAGATCATCTGCGATAATAAAACGGTATGGACATATACGAAAGATGCGAATGAGGTGCAGGTAAGCAATTTTAACCCCAACGAGCAGACCATTTCCCCAACCAAGCTATTCACTAATTTTTACGATAAGGAATACAAATATAAATATCTCGGCGAGCGCAAAGTGAATGGTAAAAACTGCGATGTTGTAGAACTTACTCCGGTAAGCGGCGCTAAACAATTCAAGAAAATAGAACTCGCAGTAGATAAAACCAGCAGCACAATTGCAGGCGGTAATATCTGGGAAAAGAACGGCAACAAATACCAGTATGAAGTTTCCGGTTTTACACCTAATGCTCCTATCGCTGATGCAGCTTTCTCTTTCGATGCAAAACAGCATCCTGGTGTAGAAGTGGTAGACCTGCGATAATATGAGAATGTGAAAATTCGATAATCCGGAAATGTGAAAATGTTTCCTTCACAATACAAAAGCCGCTCTGAGAGCGGCTTTTCTTTTTATTAAACATTTTCACCTATTAACCTATCAACTTATTAACCCTTTAACCTGCCAATCTAACTCAGTCCGTCAACAGTTACTTCTTTGGCTATTTTCTTTACCAGCCCCTGCAGTACATTACCGGGACCTACTTCGGTAAAATGAGTAGCGCCATTAGCTACCATGTGCTGTATTGTCTGTGTCCAGCGTACAGGAGCCGTAAGCTGGTTTACCAGGTTTTCGCGGATCATTGCCGGATCGATATATGGATTGGCATCTACATTCTGATAGATCGGGCAAACCGGGTTGCTGAACTGTGTGCCTTCAATGGCAGCCTGCAGTTCTTCGCGGGCAGGTTCCATCAGCGGAGAGTGAAAAGCACCACCCACAGGCAGTACCAGTGCCCTTTTGGCTCCGGCGGCTTTCATTTTCTCACATGCCAGCTGTATACCGTTTATGCTACCGCTGATCACCAGCTGACCAGGACAGTTATAATTGGCTGCAACCACTACTTCATCCGTAAATTCGGCACATATTTCTTCCACTTTTGCATCTTCCAGGCCCAATACCGCAGCCATGGTAGAAGGATTGATCTCGCAGGCACGCTGCATAGCCGCAGCACGTTTTGCCACCAGGCGCAGGCCATCTTCAAAAGACAATACTTTGGCAGCAACCAACGCAGAAAACTCACCGAGTGAATGTCCTGCAACCATTTCCGGCAGCAGATCCGGAGTAGTAAGAAAACGGATGACAGAATGCAGGAATACCGCAGGCTGTGTCACTTTCGTCTGTTTCAGGTCTTCATCCGTACCGCTGAACATAGTGTCTGTAATGCGGAATCCAAGTATCTCATTTGCCTGTTCAAAATATTCCTTAGCCAGTGAATCCTGCTCGTACAGGTTCTTTCCCATACCGGAAAACTGAGCCCCCTGACCGGGAAATATGTAAGCATGCTTCATATATGCATTTATTTGTGGGGCGAAAATAAAGCCAATCGGTCTAATTTCACAATTACTGCACCTGAAGAGGCAGAAAGAGACCGAAAGAGCACCATCATGCATATTTCTTTTACTGCTGACATAGGGTTGTCATAACTGCCATCGATTTTTGCTGCATCATTTAACTATAATCAATGAACACAACATCAGTAGCACCATTTTACATAGTGGGCCTTGCCATCCGCACTACAAATGAAAACGGGCAGGCAGCGACAGATATTCCGCAGTTATGGAATAAATTCCTATCAGAAAACATAATGGGCCATATCTCTAATAAAACGGACGACGCCATTTACTGTATTTATACAGACTATGAGCTTGATTATACCAAACCGTACACAACCTTGCTCGGCTGTAAAGTCTCTGGTATTGATGATCTGCCCGAAGGGCTTACAGGAAGAGCTTTTACAGGTGGTGAATACACTTTGTTCACAGCAAAAGGCAGGTTGGCAGACGGTATTGTATACAAAGAATGGATCAATATATGGAACACAGATCTGCCGAGGGCTTACACCGCCGATTTTGAGATATATGGGGCAGCTGCTCAAAATCCGGACGAAGCAACGGTTGACATCTTTATAGCTGTACAATGATCAATTGCCTATACAAGAAGGCCTAAATGACTGTATATCAACACTGTGCTTGCGGCATTACATAGGCACGGCGTATTAACGTTTTCCATTCATGAAAGTTCGTAATTTTGCGCCTCATGAAATGGATTGAACTGACAGAAAACGTGCAGCTGGAGCAGATCCGCGAGCAAAGCAAACAACAGCCGGTGGTAATTTTTAAGCATAGTACACGCTGCTCTATAAGTACTATGGCTAAAAACCGCCTGGAACGTGCCTCCCAACCGGAGCATGTGGCGTTTTACTACCTCGATCTTCTGCGTCACCGCCCGTTATCCAATAAAATTGCCGAAGATTTCCAGGTGCATCATCAGTCGCCTCAGGTGCTGCTGATACGCAACGGCGAATGCGTGTACGAAGAAAGCCACAATGGCATTGATATGAGTGAGATTCTCGAACAGACGAATTAATTAATCAATTAGCAAATTAGCTGACTAGCTAATGACCTTCAGGGTTATACAATTCTTCCGGGAGGCCTGAAATTAAATACAACACAAGAGAAAAGCCTGCATTAACACATTAAGTCACAATACGAGACATTAGCTAATTATCACATCAGCTAATCAGCACATTAATATTAAATCCGTTTCCCTTTCCATCTTCCGCTGCGCAGGTACAGACCGGATGTGAGCAGCAGGCATATCCAGTATACGAATTCCGATCCCCACGCCCATTCCAGCGGCATTCTCAGCCGCTCAATAACGATATAGCAGTAAATAAGATAGCAGCAAACACAAGTTACTTCAATAGTGAGATTTATGAGTGTGTTACCTGTTCCTACCACAGCGTTAAATACTACTGTAGAAACAGACATGATCAATGTGGCCAGCACTATTACACGCAGGCTGGGCACTGCAAAATCTACCAATGCCGGATCATCTCTGTACAAGGACAGGAATGCATTTGAAAACAGCAAGAGCAATATGCATATTACTGAGGTTATAGAAATGCTGATACCGGATATCTTCCGCACCAGCCTCGGGACCTCCAGCTGGCGACCCTGTCCTATTATATTGCTCACCATTGTATTGCACGTAGCCGCGAAAGCCCATGTAACGATACCTACCAGTCCGAAAATGCTGCGTAATATCTGTGATGCGGCCAGCTCCTTCTGGCCGAGGTGCTCTACAAAAAAGAAAAATATCATCCATCCGCCTATACCAAACATATACTGTAAGATAAGCGGCGCCGATACTTTGAGGCTTCTGCGCGACAACCTGAAATCGAAACGGGGGTAGAAAGAGATAGGATATGTGTCCTGGAAACGCTTTATGTAAAAAATTGTGTACATGGTAACGCAGCCGCAGAACTCCGCAATGACAGACGCAATAGCTGCACCTGCAATGCCCATCTCAGGAAAACCAGCTTTCCCGAAGATCAGTATGTAATCCAGAACAATATTGACCAATGTTCCCACAACGGCACCATAGATCAGGTTCTTGGACTGTCCGGTGGCTATAAAAAATGAATTGGCCAATTGCGTGAGCAGCAGGAACGGCAATCCCCACACCCTTATATACAGGTAGTTTACACTCAGGAAGATGTGCTCATTATCATGCAGACTGTAGCCGAATATAAGCGGCGCAAACCACAATGACAGCATCATCATCCCCAATGCAATGGACACCGCCAGCATAATACCATTGGTAAAAATATGGGCCAGTCCGCGGTTATCGCCCTCACCGGCACGGCGGGCCATCTGTATCTGCTGGCCGTTGTTCAGCCCCATGCCTATCATAGTAAGCATCAGGTAAAACACGCTTACAGGGCCGTTTACCGCGAGTTCCCGCTCTCCCACCCGCCCCAGGAATATGTTGTTGGTCAGGAAATTGACCTGCGGGATGAGCAGCGCCAGGGATATGGGCGCGGCAAGGCGTATAATGTCTTTATTTGTAACAGATAATTTCACCTGAAATACTTAATCTTTGAGTTTTTTCCGTCCTTTGCATTTGCATTCCGGCTATTTAAAACAAATTCCGGTTGCTTTTCATCTGCCCCATACCCTGATTAATGTGGCAGCCGGGAAAATATAATTGTCGCAAAATTATTCTATAATTGTGGGCTTTCTATGCATTCAACAACTAATAGTTCTATAAAGCACTCGATATATAAGGCTCACGAAAGCGATACGCTCATGAGCGAGGTGACCAGGGTGGTATGTATACTCATGCCCCGGGCATCTCTTATTGCCGGCCTTAATACAGAAAATGAAGTATGCATCATCCGCTCGCACAGCTACGGAAATACTTATGAAGCATGGCACCAGGACTTCTTTGCCACTATGCTTACCAAAGATCCCCTGCTCGGCGACCTGAGCATTCTCCCATCCGTATTTATAGCTGCCGAGAAGCAGATAATTGTACCAGCCGCGCTTTACGACCAACAGGAAGCAGGCAACTGGCTCACCAGTCAGTTCTTTGTTTCCCCGGACGAACTTATACATCATTGCGACGCACCGGCAGACAATGCCTTTATTGTGTATGCACAGCCTGCAATGGCAGATAAACTGGTTAAAACCTACTTTAACCACGCGGCGCTGCTGCCTGTAAACATTTACCAGCATTGCGGCACACCGGCCGGTGATGCGGTACAATGTCTCATCACTGAAAATGAGGTGTTTGCAAGCCTGCGACGGAAGGGGAAACTCACATGGCACCAGGCATTCAGTTATACCAATGCTGAAGAAATCGTATATCAACTGGGACTTATGTGCAAGCAATACAACATAAAGCTTGTGGACCTTAACCTACAATGTGCCGCAACTGAAACATCGTGCATGGCAATAATACAGGAACTCGCAACATTCTTTCCGCATCTTCGTTATGATCATGTAGTGACGGATGCGGCAGATAAGGACTGGGCGCCGGTTATTTATCTCGTACAACAGCTGAACGCATGCGCATCATAACCGGCAGGTTCGGTGGTCGCAGGTTTAATCCTCCGGCAGGCATACCGGCAAGACCTACCATGGATATTGCCAAAGGCGGCTTGTTCAATATGCTGGAAAACATGACCGATATTGAAGGCATGAAAACGCTGGATATATTTGGTGGTACGGGCAGCATCACTTACGAGCTGGCCTCAAGAGGAGCAGAAGATCTTACCATTGTAGAAAAGGATAGCACCAGTATTTCCTTTATAAAACAAACAGTTAAAGACCTGGGCATTGCAGACAGCTGCCAGGTCATCCGTGGCGATGTGTTTAAATTTCTGAAGCAATGTACAGAGCAGTACGACTTCATTTTTGCAGACCCGCCCTATGCACTGCCAGCTATGGATGAGGTACCGCATCTTATTTTTGAGAAAAACCTGCTGCAGCCGGAAGGCATATTCGTACTCGAACACACATCCAAAAACAATTATACACAGCACCCGAATTTTTTCCGTACAAAAAATTACGGCACCAGTATCTTTAGTTTCTTTAAAAACGTCAATCCTCAATAAATGCAACGCATCTGCTTATTTCCCGGCACTTTCGACCCCATTACCAAAGGGCATGTAGACATTATAGAGCGTGCAGTTTCTCTTTTTGACAAGCTGGTCATCGGAATTGGCATCAATTCTTCCAAGCAGCCCATGTTTACGCTGGAGCAACGTGAGGAATGGATCCGCGATATATTCCGCAATGACCCGAGAATAGAAGTATCGGGCTATACGGGACTTACCATCGATTTCTGCAAGCAGCTCGGCGCCAATTACATTCTCCGCGGCATCCGCTATGTAAGCGATTTCGAATATGAAAAGGCCATTGCAGACATGAACCGTATGCTGTCGCCCGATATCGAAACGATCTTTCTTACCTGCGCACCAATGTATTCCACTATTTCATCAACACTGGTGCGTGATGTAATACGCAATAAAGGAAATGTAAGCCTGTTTATACCCGAAGAAGTTAAATATGAGGCAGTACTGAAAGGGGTGACTGGTGACCGGTAAAAGTTGACTCGGCAACCTTTTAACTTATCAACCGATTAACTTTTTAACTTATCAACCAGGTGCTTCCGTTCCATTGCCTTAAAGCGGATGTAGCGCTGTGTTTCTTTATTCAACGTACGGATAAGGAGAAACAACACTACCCCATCATCGATCCAGCCAATAACAGGAATATAATCCGGAAGCAGGTCGAAGGGAAATAAAACGTATGCGATGGAGATAACAGCTATCACTGTGGTCAGCATGGACATTCTGTAACGTCCGTTCAGCGTTTCACGTATCATCTGCCACAAAGTTCGGCGGTTCTGAAAAAGCCCGAATGCATGACGCAGGTTTTTCGGAGACCGTGCTGAAGAAGTAATTCTGGACATTTCTTTTCAACTTATGATCACTGAAGCAAATATCACATTAGTTATGTTGCTGTAATGTTAATCCTGCCTGCTGGAAATGGTAAAGAATAGTGAACGGTCAATGGTGAATGCTCCATTACACCACATTCACCACATTCAGTCATGTCATTCATTCACATTTTCTGTATCACCATTTCAGCCCCGCCTCCACCAATACTTCTTTGATCGCGTGGTACGTTTTCATTACAACAGGCCGCAGGTCGGCTGGTGCTACCCAGCGTGCTTCTTCGATGTTCTCTTCCTTCTGCGGACTCAATTTCTCATTTACAGAAGTATGCATTTCATACCATGAAGTGCGCTTCAGCAGGTTTTGCCTGTGCTGTGAGTAAAGATGGTATGTATCACAGATTTTTTTACCCAGTTTTACGTTTTTAAGACCTGTTTCTTCCATCACTTCCCGCAACGCACAGTCTGCAATGTCTTCACCATCATCACGCTTTCCTTTGGGCAGATCCCATTTACCGCGACGGTATATCATCAGCACGGCACCGCTTTCATTCAGCACCACTCCGCCACCGGCATCAATAGGCTCATACAGCAGGTGCATCTGGTCCTGAAGCGATTTGGGTGAGAGGTCCTCAATAATAGCTCCCAGGCTGGTAAGCTTCTCCATATGTTCCAATGCCAGGCGGTAGTTCCGCTGAAAAGCACCTGTAAAAGACAGGTATCCGGCAGCTATGGGATGTTCTTTTATGTAGCTGACACTATCGTTCGTAAGGATCAGGGGCTTGTTATTATAATAGATCTTTTGTGCAAAATACATGTGTGCGGTTTGTGAAACTTGATGAATGGGCGTAGTTTTGGCGGCGTATGAGCACACAAAAACAATTCGCTGAAAAACTTCTGCAAATTAAGGCTTTGCAGATCAACCTGCAAAAGCCATATGTATGGGCCTCCGGCTGGAACTCCCCGGTGTATTGCGACAACCGTAAAGTACTGTCGTACCCGTATGTGCGCGATTTCGTAAAAAGCGAGCTGGCCAATATGGTGCTGGAACACTTCCCGGATGCCGAGGTGATTGCCGGCGTAGCTACTGCGGGCATTGCCCATGGCGTTATGGCTGCCGACCTGCTGAAGCTGCCTTTTGTATATGTCCGCTCCAAGCCAAAAGAACATGGTATGGGCAACCAGATAGAAGGCGTGATGGAGCCGGGCAAAAAAGTAGTAGTGATTGAAGATCTCATTTCCACAGGAAAAAGCAGCCTGCAGGTGGTAGATGTGCTCCGTGAGCAGGGCGCTGAAGTAATCGGTATGTGCGGTTTGTTTACTTACGGCTTCCCCGTGGCAGACGAAGCTTTTGCAGCTGCAAATGTACCATTGCACACTATCAGCAATTATACTGCACTTATGGAAGTAGCTGAGGAAAGGCAACTGGTAGACGCGTCTCAGAAAGAATCGTTGGGAGCATGGCGCCTGAGCCCTTCTACGTGGGGAAAGTAAGTTAATAAATGTGGTGAATGTGAGTAATATGCTAAATGTGCCAGACAAGCTGGTTTACCGGTATACACATGTATTGATTAACCATTCATTTAATTATTTAACACATTGCCTCATTATTCACATTCACCACATTAATTAATGGCCTGGCTCAGACTCGTTCGCTGGAAAAACCTCCTGATTGTTTTTCTTACGCAGCTGCTTATATGGTGGTGCGTGCTGCTGCCTATGCAACGTTTTCTGCATCTGAATCTCCTGCTGCATACTGTCAATTTCCTGTGCATTTCACTGTCTACTGTATTTATTGCCGCTGCGGGGTATATCATCAATGACTATTTCGATATTAAAATAGATATCATCAACCGGCCGGAGAAAGTGGTGCTGGAAAAGCGTATTCCGCGCCGTATGGCTATTTTGTCGCACTCAGCGCTGAATATACTGGCACTGGTACTGGCAGCCATCGTAGCGATACAGGTGCATCACCCCGAATGGCTCGCGTTGCAGCTCTGCTGTACAGTACTACTCTGGTTTTACTCCACCCATTTCAAGCGTCAGTTTATGACGGGAAATGTAGTAGTGGCGTTGCTTACAGCTCTTACCATTGTTACACTACTACTATATGAGCCATCGTTGCACAGCTACATTACGCAACCCGCATTTCTCGATGATTTTACAGAGTACCGGATCCCCAACCCGGTGTGGGTGCTGGGTGTGTATGCCTATTTCGCCTTTGTACTTACCTGGATGCGGGAAATAGTGAAAGACATGGAAGATTTTAAGGGCGATGCTGAGCAGGGCTGTATCACTATGCCTATAAAATGGGGATTACTGCGCTCTGTACGCTTTACACAGGGACTAGCTTTTTTTGCTGTAGTACCATTGCTCATAGCTTCTGTACGGCTTTGTCTTTCTTCCTGGTGGCCGCTGGGTACCTATACGGCAGCAGCGCTGATTGTGCCCATTATTTACCTGGCCATACAACTGCCTAAAAAAGCAACTTCACAACATTATCACAACGCCAGCCGGCAGCTTAAGATCATTATGGTGCTGGGTATAGGCTCATTAATCATTTATTTTTTCCAGGCATGGATAAGATCATTTTAGCATCACAATCGCCGCGCCGCCGCCAGCTGATGGAACAGGCCGGTTACGATTTTGAAGTAGTTATTGCAGACGTTGATGAAACCAATCCTCCCGGTATGCCCGGCGAAGAAGTGCCGGTGTTCCTGGCAAAGAAAAAAGCTGCAGCTATTGAATCCCGCTACCCGGGCCGTGTGATCATTGCAGCAGATACAGTTGTATTACTTGACCATGAAATACTCGGTAAGCCTGAAGATGCCGCTCATGCCAAAGCCATGCTACGAAAAATACAGGGCCGTATGCACCAGGTAGTGACAGGTGTTTCCATACAAAAAGATGCAGTACAGAAAAGCTTTTCAGTAGTAACGGAAGTTTATTTCCGCCCACTCACCGATGAGCAGATCGACTTCTACATCGGCCATTATCAACCATTTGATAAAGCAGGCTCCTATGCGATACAGGAGTGGATAGGGTTGGTAGGCATTGAAAAAATAAACGGCGATTATTACAATGTAATGGGATTGCCAGTCGGGGAAGTAGTGATGGCTTTGAAAGAATTTGGTGGCAACTAGCTAATATGCAAATTAGCAGATTAGCTAATGCCCATGTGGTTATTTATTAACCCTTTCTCACATTTTCACATCCTTCACATTCCCTCAGTCACCATATCTGCCAGCTTTGCCGCTACCTGGCTGCCCAATGCCACACCCATTCCGCCCATACGGAAGCCACCGAAAACACGTGTAGAAAATGCTTTTACAACCGGTTGCTTGCTGCTGCCGAAAGCCATGATCCCTGCCCAGCGGCGTTCAATCAATATATTATTGTGCGGCAGTATAATTTCATGGAGCTTGCGTTCCAGGTCAGTCTGGATGCGTTCTGTGAGGGCCATTTCAGTGGTGGTTTCCCCTTCAAAATCCAGGTTGCGCCCGCCACCCAGCAATACACGCCCATCTATTTCGCGAAAATAATAATAGCCTTTATCCATGTGGTAAACGCCTTTAAACTGCAGCCCCTGCACCGGTCGTGTGATCAGCACCTGCCCGCGGCCCGGCCTTACATCCTGTCCCGGTAACAGTTGCGATGTAAAGGCATTCGTGCATATCACCAGTTTGTCAGCTACAATCCACCATTCTTCTTTTCTAAAGCTATCTCTTACCTGCACTGCCACTTCGTCCTCTTCTTCTTCAAAACGCCGCACATCTGCACCTGTTCTTACTTCCACACCCGTTGCTATTGCTTTGTCCATAAGCGCGCGCATCATCATGCCGGTGTGCAATTCGCCTTCGCATGTATTTTCCACCATCGCTTTCACATAGCTTTCCGCAAATCCTGATGTCGCAATTTTCTCGTTGGCGATGCGGAATGCAGGCTTTCCTGTTACCGGCAACAGCAAGGCATTCATTTCATCCAAACGCTCCAGCGCGGGCAGCTCCGGTTCACTCAGCAGCTCATAGCTTCCATTGGTGCGATACCCTATCCGCGCATCTCCCAGCCGCGCCCGCAGCCGCTCCAGCCCCAGTTTACGCTGTTCATACAACGCAACCATTTCTTCAGTACTGTTATATTGTGTGTCATCTATCAGCTCTGTAAGACTGCCCATGCATGCAAATCCTGCATTGCGCGTACTGGCGCCCGTTGGCAGCAATCCACGCTCCAGTACCAGCACAGAAGCCGACGGTTGCCTTTCTTTAACTTCAATGGCAGTCGACAATCCTACAATGCCGGAACCGATGATAATATGATCGTATCTTGTAAAACTCTGTTGTTCCCAGTAGCTAAGCATCTATAAAATTTGTCCGGCAAAAATACACAACAAAAAAGCTGCTCCCGGAAGAACAGCCTTTCTTTTACGATAAGTATTAAAAAATTATTTTTCTACTGATATTTTGCCTGTTTTTATTTCGGCGCCTGCAGCAATACGGTACAGATACATACCAGGCACAAAATTGCCCGCAGGAACCGTGATACTGTTTTTCCCGCTCTGCAGTATGCCGGAATAGCTGTATACAACCTTGCCGGTAATATCTGTAAGCTGCAGGACAACGGGGCTGCCGGCATTCATGTTTACACCAAAATGTATATCTGTATACGCAGGGTTTGGCGAAACGGAAACCGCATTCAGATACATGTTTCCCGGCGATGAAATGCCCGTAGGTCTTATGATTACAGTTATAGCAGCACAGGAGCTGTTATTGGTTGCCACAGTATCAATCAGCGTTCCTGATGAAATAATAATTTCCTGTAGCTGCACACAGAATGTACGATTGCCGGCAAGCGACGAATCAAATCCGGTAAGCCCGCTGGTAACTGTAAAGCTGTCGGTGGGCGGTATATCTGCAGGAGCTGTTGCCCCCAGCGTATCTGCCATAGAACCATTATAAATCATAGGCATAATATAGCCATCCATGAGGTAGCTGTAGCGGATCACATCGCCGGAGTGTATCGTGTCCGGGCCATTGTTTTTAACAGTAAACGAAAGATAAATCAACGTGTCGTTGGCAGTAAGCACCATGTTTTGTGAAGGAGTAACCAATTGCAGGCCAAGGTCTGTGTATTGCTGGGCAAATGTTCCCGAAACAGGAAAAAGAAAAAGGAACAGGTAGAGGTAAATTTTTTTCATCGGATTTTAAGTTTGGTTACAGAATAAATTATTCCTGCAAATTAGACAACCCTTCAATCGGTTACCAGCGGCCAGTATCACACTCATGTAAAAAATAAACAATATCTGTCATGCCATTGAAATATTTGCGGTTTTCATGTGTTTGGCACGCTGCTGCAACATTCCGGGTGTGGTTTTGTATTTTTGCGGCCTAAGTATCAGAAAATGGAATATAATTTCAGGGACATAGAACAAAAGTGGAAAAAGTACTGGAGTGAACAACAGGTTTATAAAGTACAGAACGACCCTTCACGCCCTAAGTTTTACATACTCGACATGTTTCCCTACCCCAGCGGTGCCGGCCTGCACGTAGGTCATCCGCTCGGCTACATTGCATCCGATATATATGCCCGCTACAAGCGCCTGCGCGGCTACAATGTGCTGCACCCTATGGGTTTTGACGCCTTTGGCCTGCCCGCGGAACAATATGCACTGGAAACCGGCCAGCACCCTGCGGTAACTACAGAAAATAATATTGCCCGTTATAAAGAACAGCTTGACAACATAGGCTTCTGCTACGACTGGAGCCGTGAATTCCGCACCAGCGACCCATCTTACTACAAATGGACGCAATGGATATTCCTGCAGCTGTTTGAAAGCTGGTATGACCGCTCTATGAGCGCAGCACGACCGATAAAGGAATTGGTTGCCGTTTTTGAAAAAGAAGGCAACAAACATCACCCGTGTCCCGGTGATGAATCAGTAAGCTTTGACAGTAAAGCCTGGAACGGATTTACCGAAAAGGAAAAGCACGATATACTGATGCAATACCGCCTGGCTTACTGCGGCTTTGGCGAGGTAAACTGGTGCGAAGGACTGGGCACCGTACTGGCCAATGACGAAGTAGTGAACGGTGTAAGTGAACGCGGCGGTTTTCCCGTGGTGAAAAAGAAACTGCGTCAATGGTACCTGCGTATCACTGAATACGCTGGCCGCTTGCTGGAAAGCCTGGAAACACTGGACTGGACCGAGGCAATGAAAGAAATGCAGCGCAACTGGATAGGTAAAAGCCAGGGAGCAGAAGTACGTTTTGCCCTGGAAAATTCTTCATCGTTCATCGATGTGTTTACCACCCGTCCTGATACCATTTTCGGTGTAGATTTTATGGTGCTGGCGCCGGAACATGAACTGGTGGACCAGATCACCACAGCAGCACAAAAAGAAGCTGTTGAAAAATATAAGGAGTACGTGCAAAGCCGCTCTGAGCGCGAGCGCATGAGTGAAGTAAAACAAGTGACCGGCTGTTTTACAGGCGCATATGCCATCCATCCGTTTACCCGCAGACAGGTACCGGTATGGATCTCTGAATATGTACTGGCAGGCTATGGCACCGGCGCTATCATGGCAGTACCTAGTGGCGATGACCGCGATTTTGCATTTGCACGTCATTTTGAAATACCTGTTACCAATATCTTCGGCGATCAGTTCACCGGTGAAGCTGCTTACAGCGAGAAAACGGGAACCCTTACCAACAGCGATTTCCTCACCGGCCTGGAAATAAGCAAAGCCACAGATGCCGCTATCCGTGCTATTGAAGATGCAGGCATTGGTAAAAGAAGAATTAATTACAGGCTGCGTGATGCTGCATTTAGCCGCCAGCGTTACTGGGGCGAGCCGTTCCCGATACAGTGGAAAGAAGGCATGGCCATTCCGTTGAGTGAAGATCAGCTGCCACTGGTATTGCCTGCTGTAGATAAATACACGCCCGGCCCTGAAGGTGAAGGCCCGCTGGCCAACCTGCCGGAATGGAGCGCTCAGCATCTGGAAACGAATACCATGCCGGGCTATGCCGGCTCTTCCTGGTACTTCCTCCGTTATATGGATCCGCATAATGAAACGGAATTTGCAGGCCGCGCTGCTACCGATTACTGGAACCAGGTAGATGTGTATGTGGGCGGTACTGAGCATGCCGTAGGCCACCTGCTTTACAGCCGTATGTGGACGAAAGCCCTCCACGACCTGGGTTACATCTCCTTTGATGAACCATTTAAAAAGCTGGTGAACCAGGGGATGATACAAGGCAATTCGAGGTTCGTTTATCGTGTACAGGGAGAAAATAAATTTGTCTCCTTTGGCCGGAAAGACCAGTACAAAACGGATGAAATACATGTAGACGTAAATATTGTAGATGGCGTTGAACTTGATATCGACGCTTTCAGAAAATGGCGCCCGGAATATGCAGATGCAGAGCTGATCCTCGAAGATGGAAAATACATCTGCGGTGTGGAAATCGAAAAGATGTCCAAGCGTTGGTTTAACGTAGTAAACCCTGATGACATCGTAAGCAAATTCGGCGCAGACACTTTCCGTATGTACGAGATGTTCCTCGGGCCTATAGAGCAGAGCAAACCCTGGGATACCAAAGGCATTGAAGGTGTGCATCGCTTCCTGAAAAAACTCTGGCGCTTGTATGCAGATGAGCAGAAAGGCTGGATCGTGGAAGAAACACCGGCTACGGATGCAGAGCTGCGCATCATTCACAAAACGATCAAAAAGATCAGTGAAGATATTGAGCGTTTCTCTTTCAACACCTGCATCAGCCAGTTTATGATCTGCGTGAACGAGCTTACTGCCATCAACTGTCACAAACGAGATGTGCTGGAAGCTTTGGCTGTACTGCTCGCACCGTTTGCCCCGCATGCTGCAGAGGAGCTGTGGAAAGATTGTTTTAAGCATGAATCAAGCGTAACACAGGCCATATTCCCGAAATATGAAGAGCAATACGTGACAGATAACAGCAAAAAATATCCTGTGGCGGTAAACGGTAAAACCCGCACGGAAATGGAGTTCCCGCTGGATATAGATCAGGCCTCACTGGAAAAAGAAGTGCTTGCAGATGAACAGGTGATCAAATGGCTGGAAGGCAAGACTCCTAAAAAAGTGATCTATGTAAAAGGCCGGATGATCAATGTGGTGGTGTAGAGAATGGTGAATAGGCAATGATGAAATCTGAGACGTCAAACTTGAGAAGCAAGATTTTGTAAATACGAAAATGAGTGCATTAGCTAATCACCTAATTTGCATATCAGCACATTAAAAAAACGGCTGTCTACGGATGGCCGTTTTTTATTATGGTATGATTCTTTTGTGGTGACAGGAAATGTCGTCATCAGGGCAGACAAAAAAAGTTACAGGTTCTATCTACAGTAAGCTGGCCATAGCTTTCGTGCTGGCATGTATTACTGTTGCCTTGTCGTGGGCTGTTACGAAAAATACTTTCCGGCATATACTGGGCACTGTAAAACAAATCTCTGCCCCAAATCCTAAATTAAAGCTCGTAAATCATCTCTTCCGCGATGTATTAAAGCAGGAACAACGCCAGCGTATACAGGCGTTGAAAAATTCCCGCAATGCCTATAATCCCTACATCAGGGAATCGCAGCAGGTACAACGGCTGCTCGATACATTGCAGGACATGAGCGATACGGGAACCGCACAATGGAAACGTGTCGACTCCATGAAACAGCTGCTGCGGCAGAGAGATAAACTCTTTGTCAGCTACCTGCAGTTAAATCAAAGATTCGGCAGGGACACGCAACTCTCCGTAAAAGTGCGTGAACTTTCCGCATTCCTCACCAGCGACTCGGCAAGAAAAGACAGCAGCGTAGTTACGACAGAGCACAGGATCACCACAACAAAGCTGGTAGGCGCAGATTCGGCATCACAAACTGAACCGCAGGAGCGATCTTTCTGGGATAAAATATTCGGCCGCAAAAAGCCATCTGAAATAACCCATGCACAAAAGCAGATCCAGGAAGAACTGAGTGTACGCATTGATACGCTGGCTATAGCAAAAGAGGATAGTTTGATGACGGCCCTGGGTTATACATTGCAGAACATCGAAAACGACCGCGAAAGCAAACGCGTTACACTTACCACGCAGCAAATGCAGATTGTACGCGCATCCAATACCATTGTCAGTCAGTTGCTGGAAATGCTGCAGGACATAGAAAGCGAAGAAATATTACGCACGGAACAAAATAACGAAACAGCTACGGGCCTTGTGGATGAAAGCATAGAGCGTATGAGCCTGATTCTGCTGGGATTTATCGTTGGTTCCGGAGTATTGATCTTTCTCGTGATTGCAGATGTAGCAAGAAGTAACCAGTACCGTCGCGAGCTGGTAGTAGCAAAAGAAGAAGCAGAGCGGCTGGAACAGGTGAAGCAGCGCTTCCTTTCCAATATGAGCCACGAGTTGCGCACCCCGCTGCAGACCATTCTTGGCTTCTCAGAGCAATTGAAAGATCAGACGAATCCAAAACAGGAAGACATTGATATCATCTACAGGTCATCCCGGCACTTGTTGCAAATTGTAAATGAAGTGCTTGACTATAGCCGTATTGTATCCGGAAAGTTCAGTTTTAACCCGCAGCCTTTTGATATGAAAGCTGTACTGGAAGAAGTAGCTGCTGTGATGCAGGTACAGGCATCCCGCAAAAACCTGGATTTCCATTTCAATACGGATATGCAGGAACCGCAGTGGGTTACCGGTGATGCATTCCGGCTACGGCAGGTACTCTTCAACATACTGGGAAATGCGGTAAAATTTACAACACATGGATCTGTTACATTCGACTGTATACATTCATCTGACGAATCAGAAATTAATTTTTCATTCACCATCAATGATACCGGTCCCGGTATACCAGAGCAGGACCTTGACAAAATATTTACCCAGTTTGAGCAGGCAACAAATAATACCGGCAATCTTCAAAGCACAGGATTGGGTCTTACCATAGCCCGCATGCTTATTGAAGAACAAGGCGGCACCATTACTGCAGACAGCCGGGAAGGGGCCGGAGCAATGTTTACCGTTGCCATCCGTTATCCTGTTGCCGTAGCTCTTCCGGATGAACAACTGCCTGTATTGCTGCCGGCAGCAACCTTTGACAGCATGGTATGGATTGTAGATGATGATCCGTTTATCCTGCAGCTCTGCAGCGCCATTCTCCGTAAATATGACATTCCACACGAGACGTTCAGCAATCCGCTTGATGCTCTAAACGCAACATCTTCAGTGCAGATAGAAAATATACTCCTCGACATCCGCATGCCGGATATGGACGGCATTACATTGATGCGCCGGCTTCGTGAAAAAGAACTTACCGCAAATGCACAATTTATTGCACTTACAGCACAGGCGCTTCCGGACGAGCAGCGATATATCATGGAACAAGGCTTTGACCTGTTGCTGATGAAACCATTTACAGAAACAGAACTGCTTGATATACTCGGGCTGATCACATACGGCGATGAAGAAAATTCATCTGATGATTTAAGTCACCTTAAATCTATGGCAGGAAATGATGAAGTGCTGATGCAGAAAATAGTGCACACTTTCATCTCCGAAAGCGATGAAGACGTAACCCTTCTGAACAATGCCTGGCGCTCCGGGCATTATGAGACAGCGGCACACTACCTGCACCGGCTCGCCGGCCGCTTTGGCCAGATGGGCTTTACGGAAATATCATCTTCTTTACGACAGGCCGAAACAAATCTCTACAATGGTGAAACAAATATGGATATATATGCATTGCTTGAAGACCTGCAACAATATATCTCATCGCTGCGATCAATAGTGTAGTAATGGCGTCCATCAATCCCCCACACTGTTGAAAAATGCAACAATACCTTGCTTACATTTTCGTCAGCCAACTATTTAATCCGCTCATTCTCATAAAAAATACAAGCCGGCAATTGTATGGCACAGGAATGGTTTATACTAAGCAAAACTTATTACTAAATCAGCATCTTAAACGAACTATTATGAAAAAAGTAATTCTGGCAGCATTTGTATCCGGTCTTTTTCTTTCCGCATTTGCAACTACAGCTAAAAACACATCTGTAACGGACACTTATGCCGTACGCGATACGGATACAACGAAAAAGGTCATGATGACCGACCTCGTGGCCGTTAATGAAGACATCACTACCAGTACAGCAGTAGCGGTACGCGATACAGATACAACAAAGAAAAAAATGACAACAGATGTTGCAACTGCAAACGATGATTCCAAAACACAGATAGATCCGGCCAAACTTCCGGATGCAGTAAAAGCAACATTAAAAGGTGACGAATATAAAGACTGGCAAATAACGAATGCATATGAGATCAAAGGATCTGTAGCTTACTATGAGATAGAGCTGAAAAAAGGCGACAGTGAAAACACTGTAAAACTGGACAAGGACGGAAAGAAAATATAAGCCTCTGAGTTTTCTTTCGGCTTGTTAAAGTTTTTTGCCGGGGGAGCAGTTTACTGCTTCCCTTTTTCTGTTATGAGTTAATTTTAGAGAACAAAACAACCTTCCTCATGGCACATATATTACTGGTAGAGGACGATCTTACATTCACACAGATACTGGAAGGGTTTCTGAAAAAAAACGGTCATACGATCTTTTCTGCTGCAAAGATCAGGGATGGTATAACAGCATTGAGCCAAAATAAATACGATCTGCTGTTGCTTGATTACCGACTGCCGGATGGTACAGCCATGGACATCCTGCAAACGCCCTCTTTCCTGTCTGCACACATCCCTGCCATTATCATGACGAGCTTTCACGATATACGCACTGCTGTAAAAGCAATGCGTTCAGGAGCCTTCGATTACATTACCAAACCGGTAAACCCTGAGGAGCTGCTGATGATCATACAGGATGCACATTCCCGGAGCGACCAGACACAGGTTGTTCCGTCAGCAACAAAACAATCTGCAACATCTTTTATTGAGGGCACCAGCGAAGCTGCCCACGAACTTTACAGCCACATACGGCTGGTAGCGCCCACAGATATGTCGGTGCTCATACAGGGAGAAAGCGGTACGGGTAAGGAACACATAGCACGCACCATACACCAGCTAAGCAGGAGAGCTGACGGGCCTTTCATCGCAGTAGACTGTGGCGCGCTTACTGCAGAGCTTGCCTATAGCGAGTTGTTTGGCCATGTAAAAGGTGCATTCACCGGTGCATTGCAGGACCGCGAAGGACAGTTTTTTGCGGCTAATGGCGGCACTATCTTCCTGGACGAAGTAGGCAACCTAAGCTATGAAGTACAGGTAAAATTGCTGCGGGCATTGCAGGAACGCATCATACAACCGGCAGGCAGCAACCGGCAGATAAAAGTTGATGTACGTATTATCACTGCAACAAATGATGATCTGCTGAACTCTGTAGGCAACAGCACTTTCCGCCAGGATCTGTATCACCGCATCAACGAGTTTAAAATAAAAGTACCAGCTTTACGTGAGCGCATTGCCGACCTCGACATATTTATCAACTACTTCATACAGCAGTCTGCTGCAGAACTGCATAAAAACATTACAGGTGTTGCCGAGCCTGTTAAAAAACTATTCCATGCATATGACTGGCCCGGTAACCTCCGGGAATTGAGAAATATTATCAAAAGAGCTGTGCTCCTCACCGAAAAACCGGTAATTACCCTATCTGCCCTGCCACAGGAAATGATACAGGCACACACAGGGCGCCGGGGCACGCATGATCTGAAGATGCTGAAAGCTGCAAATGAAAAAGAAATGATCATAAAAACGCTCGAAGAGGTAAAATACAACAAGTCAAAAGCAGCCAGGATGTTACATATAGACCGCAAAACCCTGTATTATAAAATGTCGCAATACAGGATAGAAGGATAGTGTTCATATATTCTTAACATACATAGAACACTGCAAGCAGCTATGCACTAACTTTGCGGCCGCAATAACCTTCTTTGTATGCAAAAGAAAAAAACAGGCCTTTTCCTGCTCGTATTTTTTATCCTGCTGAGTGCAGCATTCATGGCCTATTATTATAAAGCCACCCGTGAAACTCCGAAAACACTTCCGGTGCTGGGTAACCCGGGGCATACAATTGAGCCTTTTTCTTTTACCAACCAGGATGGCAAAACCGTTACACAAAAAGATGTTACCGGGAAAGTATTTGTAGTGGAATATTTCTTTACCACCTGCAAAGGCATTTGCCCGAAGATGAATGAGAACATGACCCATGTATACCAGGCATTCCGCGGCAAAAAGGACTTTATGATCCTCTCTCATACCGTAGATCCGCTGAAAGATACTGTAGGAGCTATGAAAGAATACAGTCTCCGCTTTGATGCTGATCCGGCTCAGTGGCAATTCCTCACAGGCGACAAAAAAGAATTGTACGAACGTGCACGTAATAGCTATCTCGTAACAGCTGTAGATGATACGGCAACTGCAGATATACAGAGCGATTTCATTCACACCAACCGTTTTGTACTGGTAGACCGCGGCGGCCGTATCCGTGGCAGCTACGACGGTACCGATATGGGTTCTGTAAACCAGCTTATCGGCGATGCAAAGGTTGTACTGGATGAAAAAGAGTAGGTTATTAAATTAGCTGATGTGCGCTAGCTAATGCTCCTGTAGGTAAGTTTTTTAAATCTACGAGCTGTTGTTCACTACAAATGAAGCAGCCACCCCAGCAGCAGCCAGAATGCAACAATAAATGGCGATGGGATTTTTGTAAAGAACAGGATACAGAAAGTAGTGATTACTACCATAAGATTTATCCAGCTGATGGGGGTAATGGACTGAAACAAAACAATGCCGGATGCCCATATAATGCCCACTATGGCTGCGTTGATACCCTCCAGTGCGCGAAAAATAACCACATGCTGTTTCAGATTCTGGTAAAGCGGGAAAAGAAAGAAAAGTAATAATGTACTGGGCAGGAAAACCGCGATAGTAGCTGTAATACAACCGGCAATCTGCCAGCACGGGCCATATTGGCTCAACGCCATTCCTCCCACAAACGAACATACAGAAAAAACCGGGCCGGGTACGGCATTGACCATACCAAAGCCGGTAAGCAGCGTTTCTGCAGACATCCAGGCCGCTTTATGCCTGGCAACAGGCCAGGACACAAACTGGTACAACATCATGGGCAACAATGCCTGTCCGCCGCCAAAAACAATACTTCCGAAACGGTAAAAGTTTTCAAACAGGTTGAAAATACGGCCATGCTCCCAATGTTGCGTTCGTGCCCGCTCACTGACGATAGCCGCTATTGAAAACAGCAGGAAAAACAGCCACAGGTTGAGCCATTTTACCGGACGTGGTTTGTACTGCCTGTCAGGGATACGTTTATTACTGAAATTGCTGATGGTGCCGGCAATTACAAGTAATATAGGAAACACCCATGGAGAGCGTACCAACACCGTTACCAGCAAGCTCCCGATCATTATAGCCCATGTAGCCAGATGCCGGATACTTGTCTGCATCATCCGGGCGGCAGCATAGCACACAAAGCCTACCGACATAGGCTGTATGTAAGAAAATACGCTGGCCTGAATATCTTTTACATCAAAATAGTGAATAAGAAAAGAAAAAGCGCCCATCAATATGGTGGCCGGCAATATCCATATGAGTAACGCCAGCACAGCCAACGGCACTCCCCCTCTTTTGTAGGCAATAAGTGTAACCGTCTGTGTGGAAGACGGCCCGGGCAGCATCTGGCAAAATGCATTGTACTCCAGCAGCTCTTCTTCCGTTACATCATGTCGCTTTTGTACAAAGGTCCTGACCATCATACCAATATGGCCCTGTGGGCCTCCGAATGCGGTAAAAGAATATAAAGTCACCGCTTTCAGAAATGGTATGTGACGCTGCAGAATCAGTTTACATAGATTTGGCAGCGAAAAGTAAGGACAAAATTCGGATTTTTTAACCGGGAAGCTGTGATTGTATATGATACAGATTATAATGTCTTTAAAGGATCCCCAAAGTAGCATTCATTGGAACCTTCCTATTCTCTTTTGTCGCCAAAAGCACTATCTTGCACCCGCAAATCTGATTAATATCATGACTACTGTATTATTGAACGCTTTTTATGATAATGTAAACCAGAATGTAGGCCCTGTACTGGCATGGGTGTTTGGCCTGCTGCTTTTTGTAGAACTGGTATATGTTATGGCTAAATATCTCGGCGGTTCTTCTAAATAATTTTCAATTTGTCATCTGTCGGTTCACATATTGCCGATATCCGGAAAGATTACCTCCTGGCTGAGCTGGATGAAAATTCGGCAGGTGCGGATCCGCTTGCATTTTTCAACAAATGGTTCGGTGAGGCGGAAGTTGTAAATGCCGGTGAGGTAAATGCCATGACCCTGGCTACGATCGGGCCTTCGGGAGCACCCCGTGCACGTATCGTATTGCTTAAAGGGCTGGATGACAAAGGATTTACATTTTTTACCAATTACGATAGCGACAAAGGCCATGAATTGGCGGCCGATCCGCGTGCGGCACTCGTCTTTTTCTGGAAAGAGCTGGAAAGGCAAGTGCGTATAGAAGGCGTTATAGAAAAGGTAAGCCCGGCAGAAAGCGACCAATATTTCCGGTCGCGCCCGTCCGGAAGCCGCCTGGGTGCCTGGGTTTCGCCTCAAAGCCACCCGATTGCAGACCGCAAGGTACTTGAAGATGCTATTGTACAATTTACAGAAAAGTTTCCCGGTGATGATATACCCAGGCCTGAAAACTGGGGGGGCTACCGGCTAATTCCTCATTACCTGGAATTCTGGCAGGGGCGTGCCAGCAGGCTGCATGACCGCATAGCCTTTACATATGATCAGGGCAATAAAACATGGTCGCGACAAAGACTTGCTCCTTAAAAACTTTGTATCACGTACACTCCGGGGCAAGCGTTCACATTATTTACTTTAATTTAGCAATAGTCATTAAGGCGGTATTAAAAACGTTTAATATTATTGTGCGGAAATGCCAATAATATTACCTTTTTTAGTGCTACCTGATTTTTGGAACGATATTCGCGTACAACTATCTGCAAGGACAAATTAATATGTGGTCACTCTTCAGGAAAACACCCAAACATACACCCGGGCCGCAGGAAATAATCGACTTTTCCTTTCTTGGCTGTGATATGCACAGTCACCTGGTACCTGCTATTGACGATGGTTCACAATCATTGGAAGATAGTGTTGAACTGATCCGGAAATTTAAAGAAAAAGGATATAAGAAACTGATTACCACCCCCCATGTGTATGGTGAGTTTTATCCTAATACCCGTGAAAATATATTATCTAAATTTCAGAGTCTGAAACGTTTTATTGAAGATCAGCGTATTCAGATAGACCTGCAGGTATCTGCAGAGTATTACCTCGATAACTATTTTCTGACAGAGGTACTGCCACACGGCCTGATCCCTTTCGGAGATAACTATGTACTGGTAGAGGTATCTATGGCAGGATGGCCCCGAAATTTCAGTGATCTTATTTTTTCTATACAGTCAATGGGATACAAACCCATACTTGCCCACCCCGAACGCTACCAGTATGAAGAGGGTACTGAGATATATGAAGACCTGAAAAACAGGGGTGTGCTGCTTCAGATGAATCTTCTTTCCGCATATGGTTATTATGGTCGCGGGGTAAAAGAGCAGGCGGATAAACTGATGAATATGAAGCTATATGATTTTTGTGGTTCAGATCTGCATCACATCAGGCATATGGAAAAGATGGGTAAAATGATACAGGAGCATCCTGAACTGGTGCACCATCTCAGGGATTACGGCTTCCGTAATGCCGAATTGTTAAATAACTAAAACAAATCCGAATAAAGTTTTACATTATTTTTGCCGGATATACTCACACATGCAAAAGATATATAACACGATTATCCTATTATGTTTATTGGCTGTAGCTTCCTGTTCTGCACCTAAAAAAGTAATTTATTTCAGGGATAACCAGAAAACTGATACCACAATTTCCGTTCAGCGCATGCAGCCCCGGCCAGACATCATTATTCAGCCGGATGATATCCTCGCTATAAATGTGACCAGTATTACTTCTATGACAGATAAGGCATCTGTCGCCATATTTAATGAAGGGGGAACCGCCTATTCAATAACAGCTAACAGTGGTTCTGCTGCAGCTGCCGGTGGCACACAGCCAGGCTACCTGGTGGATGTCAATGGTAATATTGATTTCCCGGTTCTTGGTAAGATCAAAATCTCGGGGTTAACTATACGTCAGACAAAGGAACTACTATCTGAAAAAATGCAGAACTATGTAAAGAACCCGGTTGTAGAAGTACGCATTATTAATTATCGCATAACTGTTTTGGGCGAAGTGGGTAAGCAAGGTACGATTGTAGCACCCAATCAGAAAATCAGTATCATAGATGCGATAGCAGCAGCAGGAGATATTCCTGTTACAGGTCGTAAGGACAATGTTACTATTATTAGAGAAACAAATAATCAGCGCCAGTTCGCACACGTAAACCTGAATAGTAAAGATGTGTTTTTAAGCCCGTTTTATTATCTGCAGCAAAATGACATTGTATATGTAGAACCGGCCAGAGTTCGTCGTCAGGAATCTAATGATTTCCTCCGTTTCTACCTTCCAACTATCACTACGCTACTGTCTACCGCATTGGCAGTATACGGTATCGTGCAATTGACTAAATAATACGCTAACCGCATTACTATACAGAATGGATAATAATCAACTGACTAACAGGATTGCAAAGCAAATAAATTACAATTTTGATTTCAGACGTCTGTGGGCGTCTGTTTTATCAAGTTGGTACTGGTTTATATTGTCTGCAGCCATATTTATAAGCGCGGGATACCTGTATCTGAGGTATGTCAATCCTCAATATGCAATTAAAAGCACATTGATGATAGAAGATAATTCCGACAATATTCCTAACAAAGTATTGGGTAAGTTTACCAACGAACAAAAAGACCAAGGGACAAAAATTTTCAATGAGATCCTGATACTTCACTCACAGGATATCATAGGCCGAGTAGTTGACTCCCTTAATCTTAATGTGCATTACTGGGTTACAGGCCGGGTAAAAAAGAACGAAATATATGAAGAATCTCCGATCAGTTTTGTCTTCGATACTGCAGGATACACTGGAACCGGTACTAATCTGACAGTGAAACAAACAGTTGAAGGCCAGTTTGAAATTACAGAGAATAAAACGAAATACAGAATCCCTTATGAAACCTGGATCCAAAAACCTTATGGTCGGTTCAAAATCCAGTATAACTCTTCCAGATTTGCCAATAAAGGATATCTCAAAACAGATATAGGTGTTGATATCGCTTCCAGAAGCGCCACAGTACGCCAAATATTGGGAGAACTTAAAGTCACTCCGGGGGACGGACGTACAAGTACGATTGAGCTTGCTTATGTGGACATTTTACCCAGGAGAGGGGTTGATATGATGACTGTACTTCTTTCAATCTATCAACAACAGGAATTGATCAATTCTAACCGTATTGCCCAGAAGACCCGTGAGTACATAAAACAAAAGTTGAATGAACTGCTGGGTAATCTGAAAAGTGTCGACAGCAAGGTTGTTGACATTAAGACACAATCTGGCATTGTTGGCGGGGAAGAAATGGGAACATCTCTTGTATCGGGCAAAGAAAAATCTGAAAACGATATTAACCAGTTGCTTGTTAAAAAACAATCGCTTGGCATGTTGAAGCAGGCGCTGTTAAGTGGCAACCCACAGGTTGTAGCCGGCATTGCGGTAGAAGACCCTACATTAATGGCAATGATAAACCAATACAATCTGACAGTTCAGCGTACAGAAAATCTTCGTAGCAATGCCGGTAAAGATGCACCGGCGCTTGAAAATGCACAAGCTGATGTTGCTTTGTCAAGAAAAAGGATTGCAGACGCCATTGACCGTGCTCAGAATAGTATCGAGCTCTCTCTTCAATCGGCATCACGCACTGCTGCTGATTATAATTCACGGTTGCGTAATATGCCTAATATAGACCGGAACATTAATGATGTAAAACGTAACTACGAGGTTACACAGAGCATGTATCTCTACCTTCAGCAGAAAAATGTAGAAAATGAGCTGACAGAATATAGTAATACAAATAAGTCTAAGATAATTACGGTTCCATATGACTCCGGAACCCCTATAAGTCCTGTAAGGAAATCTGTTTATTTAATTACACTGCTATTAGGTATTGCGTTACCATTCAGTATACTTATAGCAAGGGAGCTGCTGAATAATAAAGTAACTAATGAAAAGGATATCGAATCACTTACAGACGTACCGCTTATCGGTTCAATCAGTAAAGCCGGTAACAAATCGGATATCGTTGTAGGTGAGCACGTACGTACCGGCATTGCAGAACAGTTTCGCCTGGTGCGCGCAAATCTTGAGTTCATGTCTGTCGCTGACAATAAGAAGGTCATACTCGTTACCTCCAGCATTAGCGGTGAGGGTAAAACGTTCATTTCACTGAACCTCGGTCTTACACTCGCGTTGGCGAGCAAGCGGGTACTCGTAATGGAATTTGATCTTAGAAAACCTAAAATATCCGAACGCCTGAATCTGAACCGCGAGGGCGGTATCAGTGGTTACCTGGCAGGGCTTGTTGGACTGGATAAAGCGATTAAACCATCAGGTCTGCATGACAACCTTTATATTGCCAATTGCGGCCCTATTCCTCCAAACCCCGGAGAGCTGTTGCTACTGCCCAAAACCAAACAAATGATTGAGGACCTCCAGGAGATGTTTGATATTATCCTTATCGATACTGCTCCGGTGGGTATGGTGTCAGACGCACTTATTCTTGCCAAATTATCCGGAGTTAATTTGTTTGTTACCCGTCAGATGCATACAATCAAAGAACAGATCCGGATGCTCGACAGCATAAGTAAGGAAGGAAAAATGAAGAATACTGCTATCCTGTTTAATGGCGTAGAACACCATAAAAAATACGGATACGGATATGGATACGGATACGGGTATGGATATGGATATGGGTACGGGTATGGAGACGGATATTATGAAGATGATAAACCAAACAAGAAAAAGGGGTTATTTTCAAAAAAAAGCTAACGTCCAAAGCCTGTGATCTTCACAGGCTTTTTTTAATGCTTCCAGCCCCACATATTAAATTAGCTGCACATTGATGAGCCTGCATCTGTTAAGGATGTAATGATAATTTTATTTTACAATACTTAAAACCTAAACTATATTTGTGCCCATCTATGTTGCAAGAAAAGGAATTACCACATAAAGAAGAATGGTCTGAAATAATTACCCCTGCAAAAACTACTTTTGATTTAAAGCTCGGCGAAGTATGGCGTTACAGAGACCTTTTACTACTGCTGGTAAGGCGTGATTTTGTAGCTACTTATAAACAGACAATATTGGGGCCTGTATGGTTTTTCCTGCAGCCGGTACTTACTACCCTTACTTTTGTTATCATTTTTGGGAATATAGCTGGCATTTCTACAGACGGTCTTCCACAAGTTCTCTTTTACATGTCGGGCATTACTTTATGGAATTATTTTGCCGAATGCCTTAACCGTACTGCTACCGTTTTTAAAGATAATGCCTCCGTATTCGGCAAGGTATATTTTCCCCGCCTTGTTATGCCCTTATCCATAGTACTCAGCAATCTTGTAAAATTGAGCATTCAATTTGTATTATTCCTGATGTTCTGGGCATATTATCTTGTATTTACAAACAAAATACACCCAAATATATACGCCTCCCTTACTCCTTTACTTATAGTGATCATGGGAGGGCTTGGCCTTGGATTTGGCATGGTAATTAGTGCAATGACTACAAAGTACCGCGACCTGATATTCCTGCTGACTTTCGGTGTTCAGCTCCTTATGTATGCAACACCGGTTATTTACCCGCTTAGTAGTATAAACGGTAAATATAAATGGCTGTTGCTGGCTAACCCTATGACCTCTATTACAGAAACATTCCGTTATGGCTTTCTCGGATCAGGCACTTTTGAATGGATGTACCTGGTTTACAGCATATTGTTTACAATAGTGTTGTTATTTATCGGCACATTGGTATTTAACAAGGTGGAAAAAAGCTTTATGGATACAGTATAATACAATACCCGTAAAGTATTGCGGCTACTATACTGTAGTCTGCAGATTTTGATTTTACATTAAAAAAGAAACCCACCAAAAGGGTGCTGAAAGCATAGAGTAATATTAATATGTCCGGAATATCTATAAAAATTGAAAATCTTGGGAAGCTTTACCGGCTTGGTGAAGTAGGTACCGGCACCATCAGCCATGATCTTAACAGATGGTGGGCAAAGATGCGCGGCAAAGAAGACCCCTTTGCCAAGATCGGAGAAGTGAATGACCGGACCAGCAAAGGGAATTCTGACTATGTATGGGCACTGCACGATGTAAGCTTTGATGTAAAACAAGGCGAAGTATTGGGCATTATAGGACGCAATGGCGCGGGAAAGAGCACACTTCTTAAACTCCTCAGCAAGGTAACACAACCCACTACCGGTAATGTAAAAATAAACGGCCGGATTGCCAGCCTGCTTGAAGTAGGAACCGGCTTTCACCCTGAGCTTACCGGTCGTGAGAATATTTTTCTCAATGGTGCCATCCTGGGCATGACCAAAGCGGAAATTAAGCGGAAATTTGATGAAATAGTCGATTTTGCCGGTGTAGAACGTTATGTAGATACGCCTGTTAAACGTTACAGCTCCGGTATGTATGTACGACTTGCATTTGCAGTAGCAGCCTTTCTGGAGCCTGAGATATTAATTGTAGACGAAGTACTGGCTGTAGGTGATACCGAATTCCAGAACAAATGCCTGGGCCGTATGAAAGACGTCAGCAATCAGGATGGCCGTACCGTTTTATTTGTTAGCCATAATCTTCCCAGCCTTAAGGCAATCTGTGACCGGGGGGTATTGCTGCGAAATGGGACGCTAGCTGGTGAAGGCGGTATCAATGACATCATTGATCTGTATAATAACATACATGTACAGGGTATACCACTGATAGAAAATATTCGCTACTTCACACATGACGTAGAAATAAAACACCTGGAAATCAATAAACAGGAAATCAGTGATCTTGTATTGGAATCAGATGTAATGGAGGTGAAAATGCAGGTAAAGTTGAATATAGCCACCCAGTTCGATGTGGATATCCATCTGAAAAAAGAAGACCTGATTGTAGCAAGTTTTGGTGGTTTTACCTGCAAAGAACCTAAAACGCTTCAACCGGGAACTTACGATTTTTCATTCAGGATTCAGCTCCCGTCTATACGATCCGGAAAATACAAACTCGACATTTATTTTACCCAGCCATATGCTCGCTGGTGGGCTGTAATAGACAATGCTATATCTGTAGAAGTAATCAATGACCGGGCAGGAGGTTTTATTAATAACCCGGACCTAAAATGGGGGAGTATACTATTGAACGGGGAGATGAGTTATGAATAATATACATATTGCCATAGCATTCGATCAGAATTATCTTCCGCAATTTCATGCATTATTAGCGTCCATACTTACTAATAACAAAGGCCACAATCTCGAAATTCACTGTATTGCTACAGGAGTGTCTGCAGACCAGCTGGAAACCATAAAAAGTATTGTAGCAGTACGGGGTGGTATTGTACATTTTTATGAAATAGATAAAGATTTTGCAGCCCGTTTTGTACTAAGCAATAACTGGACTATGGCTGTTTATTATAGATTATTTTTCCCGTTCCTGGTACCGGAGCATGTGCACCGTCTTTTATACATAGATACAGATACGCTGGTAGTTAATGACCTGGAAAAGCTATATAATGAGCAGATAGAGGATTATCCTGTTGGCGCTGTATATGATAATTATGTAAAAACACAGCCGCTTATTGGTATAACCGAACCCGAACAGTATTTTAATTCGGGGATGTTACTGATTAACCTTAGACTATGGAAAGCGCAAAAAATTTCAGAAAAAGCGTTTGATTACCTGTTGCAATATCCGGAGAGAATACGGTTTGTAGATCAGTGCGCCCTGAATGCAGTATTGCAGAATAATTGGAAAAAACTGCCCATCAAATATAACCTGATGACCTCCTATATACCACTGCACATGAATACCGGGCAGAAAAAAGAATTTATCAAAGATAAAACGCTCCTTCATTTTACTTTACAAAGGCCTTGGCATTATCTATGTGAACATCCTTACCGCAGCTTATATAAAAAATATCTCCTAAAATCACCTTTGAAATCCACAAACCCGGTTATTGATTTTGCATGGAATAAAGTTCCTGCACGACTCAAAACAGACGCCATAAATTACTATATGAAAAGTTCTATCTTGCAAAAAGCCTGGAGGCTCATCAAACGCTAGTATACAATTTATGGCTGAAAAAGATGATCAACAGGTCGGGCAATAAAACCATATGCTGTAGAGGTACGCTGCATTGCGTTATCTCATATTCTATAGATCTGAGGTCACCCGGCATTTTCGGGTATTCAAAATGATAATAAAAGATTCTTTTACTCTCGATAAAAAAATGAAGTGATAAATCTAGTACTCCAGAGCTTTGGAAGGGAAAATGAGTACCGCAGGGCTGTACTCACCATTCTCAGTTTTTATGCACATATCAGCATACCTGCAGCCGAGACAAATGTGCTTTTATTTACCGATAATCCAGATTGGTTTGAGCCTTACTTTTCCGGCCTTACCGTAACGTATGTACAACTTACTCCGGAAAAAATAAAGCAGATGCGCGGCAGGATCGATTTTCTCCACCGCATGAAAATCGCATTAATAGAAGAAACCTTTCAGACAGTAAAAGGGAATATTTTATATGCTGATTCTGATACGTTTTTCATATCGGACCCTGTGCCGGTAATGGGTACACTTACCTCCGGAAAAAGTTTCATGCATGTGTGGGAGTATAAATTCGAATATCTTAACACGATTCCATTACCAGGTGGCGCAACTTTCCAGGCATTTGTTAAACTCATCGAGAACAACTCTTTCAAACTTGCAGACGGCAGCAGCATAAAAATCGACTCCGGATATTCCTCATGGAACGCCGGCGTTATGTTGTTTCACGAATCCCATAAAGCATTTCTTCCTGACGTGTATGCACTGACGGATCAGTTTTACCCACCTACGTCCAACCATGCCAGTGAGCAGTATGCATTCTCTGTAATATTACAAACGAGAACTGATCTGCAACCATGCGATGACATAGTATATCATTACTGGTACAGGGTTAAAAAACAGATTATTGATACGTTTCTTTCCAAACGTATCAATAACGAATTTCGTAAATCCAGCAGCTCCCGTAAACAGGAAATTGTTATGGAATGGATTAAAATGCTGCCGGATTATTTTGATAATCATGTATTTACAATGAAAGACAATGCAGTACAGGCTTTTAATGAAAATAAATTTACGGAAGCATACAAATGGGTAGGAAAATCGTTGTTTAAAGGTGCTGTGAAAGACACAACATTTATGCGCGATGTTTTATACCATACCAAACGCTGGATTACCCGGAAATGAACAAAAATACCTGTCTGCGTTACGTAGACAGGATGTTTTATCGGGAAACATATAATTGATAAAATGATTAAAGTAGGTTTTTGCGTAGCATATGACTGGCATCTTTTGGCATATTCTGTTCCTCTCATATATAAGGACGCAGACACGATATGCCTGAGCCTGGATAAGGACCGGAAAAGCTGGGCCGGCAATAATTTTTCCTGGAATGAGCAGGGATTTCAAGCCATGCTCCAAGATCTCGACCCCGATGGAAAAATCCGGCTGCTGGAAGAAGATTTTCATCTAAGTACATTAAAACCAATGGAAAATGAGGTACGGCAGCGAAAAATGATGGCGGACGTTATGGGCGAGGGTGGGTGGCACATACAGCTTGACGCAGATGAATATTTTTTGCATTTCGACCGTTTTACAGATTTTCTGCGGTCACAAACTACCTCCCGGAAGGTAAATATTTGGTGTCCCTACATCACCCTGTTCAAACAGGTAAACGAAGGCTTTCTCTCTATAAGCCATACTGATTTTTACTCTTCTGATGGTAACCCAATAGCTACCAATGCTCCTGCATATCAACATGGCAGAGTAAGCGGGTGGTTTAACATAAAAGCTCCTTTTTATATAATCCACCAGTCATGGGCGAGGCCCCAGGAAGAAATAACCGAAAAGATCAATAACTGGGGACATAAAAATGATTTTAATACGGTAGAATTCCTGGAATGGTGGAAAAAACTCGACGCAGACAATTACAAAACTGCCCGGAATTTTCACCCCATAGTGCCGGCATTATGGCCAACTCTGGAACTGATACCTGGAGCCTCGATAAAAGAGCTGATTAAATCGATGGACAGCCATCGGTTGCCATTGCCATCCAAGTACAAGTTAATGAAAGAAAACTCAATATGGCTATCAAGGCTCAGGAAACTTCTCAAAAAATAAACACTTTACCAACCCACTCACTTACAAACTAATGGGAACGATACGTTTTTTGCTTGCACTTGCAGTAGTGATTGTGCATTCAAGCCCTATATTGGGTATTCACCTGGTACCCGGATATACCGCAGTTGAGTCATTTTATATAATATCAGGTTTCCTGATGGCTATGGTCTTTACCAAAAAGTATCAAAAGACTGAAAGGCCGTATTATCTTTTTATCACCAATAGACTACTGCGTCTTTACCCGCTGTATCTTATAGTTATCATCCTTACACTGATGTTGTCTGTAGTTATGGGCGTTACACTTCACTCTTATGGTAAGATCCAGTTTTACATGGACCATTATCATAGCCAGCCGGCCAGCCTTACCAGTCTTGTAATTGTTTTTATTTCCAATTTTTTCATGATCGGTCAGGATGTAATTTCGTTTTTTGGTATCAGTCAACAAACAGGCCATTTTTCTTTTCTTGGCCTCCAGACAGAGCTCCAGTTGCAGGACGTTCTCCTGATACCTATCGGGTGGACAATAGCTGTTGAATTTGTTTTCTACCTCCTTGCACCATTTGTTTCTGCCGCCCCTATAAAAAAGATCATGTTATGGATAGGAGGGGTACTGCTGATACGCCTTGCTCTATATGTGGGCGGATATGCTACACATGGATTCATTATTTACCGATTTGCTCCAACGGAATTTTTTTGGTTCCTGCTGGGCATATTGGCCTATCATCTCAGCCTGATCAATCTCCTACCCGGCCGTAAATGGGGTATACTGCTGCTGGGTTTCCTGATTGCCTTTATGATATCATATACCTATATACCTTTTGCATACAAAGATTTTGTTTTTCTGGGCTGCATATTTATTTCCTGCCCGGCGCTGTTCAGTGCGTTTAAAGAAAGTAAAACAGATAAATATCTCGGTGATTTCTGCTACCCCATTTATCTTAGTCATTGTATGATGCTACTGATAATCAATGCCAACAGTTTTCCCAAACCATTAGGCTCGGGACTACCTACGCTTGTAAGCTGCCTGATTTTCGCCGTTCTTGTAAATAAATTTATCATTAACCCATTTGAAAAATACCGGCAGAGCCGTATAATAGCAGAACCTATCCCTCTTAAAGTTGTTGTATAATGGATGTTTCAGTTGTTATTATTAATTATAATACGCTTGATCTGACGGAACAATGTATCCGTTCGGTTATTAAATACACATCTGGCATTACTTATGAAATCATACTTGTAGACAATGCCAGCACCAAGGAACAACCGGACAGGCTCGCAGCAGTTTTCCCGGAACTGAAACTGGTAAAAAGCGAAAAAAACCTTGGCTTCTCTGGTGGCAATAATCTCGGCATCTTGTATGCATCCGGTAAGTATATTCTCCTGTTGAACAGTGACACCTATCTCACTGAAAATTCTCTGTTTACCACTTTCCGGTACATGGAAGAACATCCGCAAACAGGTGTGCTTTCTGCCAGGCTTATCTTCCCTGACGGACGTCATCAGGCAGCCGCACAAAGGTTTCCCTCAGTGAAATATCAGCTGGCAGAGCTCCTTCGTCTGCAAAAGCTTATGTCAAAAAAAGCAGCAGGCCGCTTTTTACTCGGCGCCTTTTTTGATCATAATGAAACGGTGCGCGCAGACTGGGTCTGGGGTACCTATTTTATGTTCCGGAAAGAATTGCTGAACAGGCTGCCCGACAATAAACTGGATGATACCTACTTCATGTATAATGAGGACGTACAATGGTGTATGGATATCCGGAAGCTCGGGTATGAAATACATTTTTTTGCAGGTACATCCGTAGTACACTTGATGGGTGGCAGTTCCGGCATGAAAAATGATCTGATGGTACAGAATGGTGAGCTGTTTCTCAAAAAAAATTATAGCCCGCTGCAGATACGCCTTATGAAGCTGTTGTCCGGGATACTTCATCGATAAAATGATACCTCTGCAATCCATAATGACTTTTTAATACTTTAAGTTTAGAAAAAAGAAATATGATAAGTACATTTGGCGTCTGATCGCCCCAGAAGGATTAAATTAGTTATTAACATTATACATTAAGTATCAACTGAATCAATGGTTTTTTTGCCATCAAAGCTCCAGGGCTGTTATATTATCGAACCGGAGCCATTCCGCGACAATCGGGGCTGGTTTGCCAGGACTTATTGCAAAGATGAGTTTGCAGCAATAGGGCACACTGCCGAATGGGTACAGATAAACCATTCTTTTACCAATCATAAAGGGAGCATAAGAGGCATGCATTATCAGCCGCCACCCGACGGAGAAATAAAGCTGATACGTTGCATTGCAGGCGTTGTACAGGATGTAGTTGTTGACATCCGCAGCTCTTCCGCTACGTTCCTGCAGTGGATGTCGGTAGAGTTATCCGCTGAAAACAGGAAAATGATCTATATTCCCGAAGGGTTTGCCCACGGTTTCCAGGCACTTACGGATAATTGCGAGTTGATCTATCATCACTCCGCCCGTTATACTCCTGGTGTCGAAAAAGGAATTCATTTTGCAGATCCTATGATCGGCATAGAATGGCAGTTACCTTTAACCCAAATATCAGACAGAGATCTAAACCACCCGTATATAAATAAAGACTTTAAAGGGATATAATATGCAATGCAGATTTTGTAAGACCGAGCTTACCGATGTTTTTATTGACATGGTCAACTCCCCGGCATCCAATTCTTATATTACACTTGAACAGGTCAGTGAGCCGGAAACATTCTATCCGCTCAGGGTATACACGTGCCCTTCCTGTTTTCTTGTGCAAATAGATGAATACAAAAAAACAGAGACCATTTTTGACAATAACTATGCGTATTTTTCATCCTACTCAACCAGTTGGCTGGCACATGCCAAAAAATACACGCAATTGATGATCGACCGTTTTCATATCGGCGCGCAATCACAGGTTATAGAAATAGCATCCAATGACGGGTACCTGCTACAGTACTTTAAAGAGAAAAACGTCCCGGTTCTGGGTATTGAACCGACCGCCAATACTGCTGATGTAGCCAGGAGCAAAGGCATCGAAAGTGTGGTAGACTTTTTTTCTGTAAAACTGGCGAAAGAGCTGGTGGCAAAAAATATAAAGGCAGACCTGCTTCTCGGCAACAATGTACTGGCACACGTACCGGATATCGTTGATTTTGTAGGCGGAATGAAGATCATCCTGAAAGAAAAAGGTGTGATTACCATGGAGTTTCCGCATCTGCTGCAGCTGGTAGAGAACAGCCAGTTCGACACCATCTATCACGAGCATTTCTCCTACCTTTCTTTCGGTACTGTTAAAAAAATATTTGAATCGCAGGGCCTTCGCCTGTTTGATGTGGAAGAAATCCCTACACATGGAGGCTCATTACGCATCTACGCTTGTCATACTGAAGATGAAAGCCATACAGTATCGGCCAATGTATTTAACATACAGGAAAAAGAAGACCTGCATGGTATGGGCGAGATGCATTACTACCATAATTTCCAGCAGAAAGCAATGGACATCAAGCTTAACCTGATAGAGTTTCTTATCCGGCAAAAGCGGGAGGGCAAACGTGTTGCTGCCTATGGCGCTGCTGCAAAAGGAAATACCCTGCTCAATTTCTGCGGTATCAAAAGTGACCTGATCGAATTTGTTGTAGACGCCAATCCGCACAAACAGAATAAGTATCTCCCGGCAAGTCATATTCCGGTATTTAATGAACAATATCTTAAAGATCAAAAACCTGATTTTGTAATGATATTGCCGTGGAACCTGAAGACAGAAATTACATCACAATTAAGTTACATCAAAGATTGGGGCGGCCGCTTCGTAACAGCAATTCCAAAACTGGAAATTATTTAACCAATGAATACGATAGCACCGGGAGCACGTATATCCCAGCTTTGCGATATAGAAGAATCCAGCCGCGGAAGCAAGCTGACTGTAGGCGATGGGGCTATGATAGATTCTTTTGTAAAAATAAAATTTGCGGGTGGCAGCGGGGATATAGAAATAGGCAACAACACATACATCAACTCCGGCTGCGTATTTTATTCGGGCAATGGCATTAAAATTGGCAATAATGTACTTATTGCAGCCAATTGTACTTTTGCGCCCGTAAATCATGAATACAAGCTGCGCTCCAAAACGATAATAGAACAACGTTTTAAACCCAGCAAAGGGGGCATTATTGTTGAAGACGATGTATGGCTCGGAGCCGGAGTGGTACTGCTGGATGGCTGCCACCTTAAGAAAGGCACCGTAATAGGCGCCGCCTGCGTTGTAAACATCGTTACGGAAGAGTACGGCGTGTATGCCGGCAATCCGCTGAAACTGATCAAATACCGGGAAGACTGACACAAACATATACATCTAACCGATCGAAAATATGATTACAGTACTGGGACATGCAGGATTTATAGGCTCACAGATAGTACAGGAGCTGCAGCAACGCAATCTGGAATATTTTCTGCCTGGACGTGATGAAGATCTGAAAGGTAAGAATCTAGGCAAAGTCATATTCTGCATAGGCCTCACAGCCGATGCCAAGAAAAAGCCATTTGATACAATAGAAGCTCATATCAATAAGCTGTCAGAAATCATCCGTTATTCACAATTTGATGATATTACGTACGCTTCTTCTGCCAGGGTATATGTACACGGCACCGGTCTCGCATCTGAGACCGGCAATATAGCAGTGGATGTTGCAGACCCGTTTGAATTATTTAATCTTACCAAGCTCACGGCAGAATCTTTATTGCGCAATACTGTGCCGCACTTCAAAAGTGTGCGTTACGCTAATGTGTACGGCCTGGACATCCACTCCGAAAACTTTCTTACATCGATCATATCGGAAGCCATTGCCAGAGGTACTGTAACTCTGCACACGACACCGGACTCAGCAAAGGATTATATATCTCTTCGCGATGCAGCTTCACTTACTGTAGATATTGCCCTCAGGGGAACACAGCAGATATACAACGTAGCGTCTGGCATCAATACTACCAACAAACAAATCACCGACCGTATAGCACAAGTACTCAACTGTGAAATCGTATATTCTGATCAGGCAAAGCAAATCATTTTTCCGCCAATTGACACTGCCTTTATCCGTCGGGAGTTTAACTTCCGGCCTTCCAACCCGGTCTCCGAAGATATAGACCTGCTTATTGCAGCTTTTAAAAAAGAACTTAGCAGCATATGAAATTAAGCATACCAGTACCGGATCTTTGTAATTATTACTCCAGGCAGCTCAATAATTTTTTCCCGGACGAAAAAACGATTCATCCGGAAGACATGAAACGTATTGCAGATACTGCGCTGGACCGCCTGCATTATTGCTTTAAACATGTTGCCTTTGCACGGTACAATAAAGATGGAGAGACGCTCTATAACCATCTGTATGCAGACCATAACATAGTTTTTAACTGGATTCTGGGCAATACTGCTCACCAGCTTTCAGAAAATGATAGCCTGGCCACAAAGCTGTATTATCTCAACAAAACGCTGCATTCATTCGATTGTATGTATGACACCAAAATGCCTGATATTTTTCTTGTATTCCACGGCGCGGGAACGATGCTGGGGAAAGCTTCATATTCTGATTTTTTTGTGGCACTGCACGGTTGCACTGTAGGATCTAATAAGGGTATTTATCCAACTTTCGGAAAAGGCGTAGCCCTTGCTGCACACAGTTCCGTAATAGGCAATTGCACCATTGGCAGCAGGGTTTCTTTTTCTGCTTATGCCAATATTATAGAAGAGTCTGTAGATTCAGACAAAGTAGTGTTCCGGAATAATCACACAGGCGCGATAGAAATAAAAAACGGCAATACCTGTTATGCACAGCAGTTTTTTAACGTAGATCTGAAAAATTATTAATCTATGAGCATGCCGTTAGTGAGTATTGTGATTCCGGTATACAATCAGCGGAAAAAATTCCTGGAAGAAGCCATTGGCAGTGCAGTTGGCCAGACATATCCAAATTTGGAAATTATAATCTGCAACAACCACTCAACCAGCAACGAATGTAATGACACTATCAATGCATATGTGGCCCAGGACAACAGGATTAAAGTAGTTTCTCCGCCAACATTTGTCCCCATAGCAGCAAATTTCAACTATGGTGTATCTGCATCTTCAGGAGAATATACCGTAATCCTTTGTTCTGATGATATATTAAAACCCGGTTTCATAACCGATGCTATGGAAACTCTTGAGAAAGTAAAAGAGCCTGTAGCTTTCCTTTACAGCTATTCTGCCTTTTTCGATTCAGATTCAGGTAAGATAACCGGATATGTACATAAGCGGGAGAACCGGTATTATAGTCCGCGCGAAGCACTACCTATGTTTATGACCGGCCGGGAAGGCTCTCTGGGAGGCACTATTTATAAGAAAGAGTTTTATGAGAAAAACGGCGGAATGAACGAGCATCTTACATTTACCGGCGATACTTACCTCTTTAACTTCATTCTCCGCGACGGCGGCTGCGTATTTATTGACAGGACATACTATCTTATACGTAACTGGGATCGCCCGGAGCAGGTAAACAGGCTTGCAAAAAACATACATGACGTACAGGTATTGTATGATGATATCCTGAACGATTCCAAACTAATGAGCCTCACAGACAACAATAAAGAAATAGTAGAGCGAAACCGGAAAATACGGCTGCTGGGGTTTGTATACCCGCTGCAGCAGCTGCACCACTACCCCGAAAAAGATCTGCAGGTAGAACAGGAGGCGACCCGTCTGCTTTCAGATGCATTTGCGGGTACCCCATGGATCAGGATAATGATACGGAATATCAACAATCTGATTGGCAAGGTATTGTTTAAGATCTGCTACAAATTTGTTATAAAAGAAGGGCAATAACCCCGTTTTCATGCGTATCTCCGTTATCATACCCACATACAATGGCGCCGGTAAAATATTAAATATACTGCACAGCCTTGAACAACAGACACGACAGCCGGATGAAGTAATCGTTGTAATAGACGGTTCTACAGACAATACAGCCGATTTACTGCGTCAGCAAAGACCCGCAGTTCCAGGTTTAAAAATTGTAGAACAGAAAAACAAAGGCCGCGCAGCGGTACGCAATCGCGGAGCTGCGGAAGCCGCAGGCGACCTGCTTGTTTTCTTTGACGATGATATGATTGTGCCTGAGCATACACTGCAGGCGCACGCTGCACATCATATTACTTATCCGGGAGGGCTTATGTGCGGTCGTCTCGAATCTCCTCATAAAGATACCCGGGATGACTTTCTTCTGTTTCAGAACTGGCTTAACAATCGCTGGCAGAAAGGGTATAGCAACAGCAGTGAAGCTGTTGTAAAGCTGACTAATCCCTATCTCACCGCGTGTAACTTTTCTGTAACGCCACAGGTTTTTAATTTACTGGGCCGGTTTGATGAGCGGTTGAATGACCTGGAAGATTACGAACTTGCCCACCGTGCATTTCAGCATCACTATCCAATATATATAAATAATGATGCATGGGCATACCATAATGACACAGGTTCACTTAATATAAGAAACTACCTGAAACGGCTCCGGCAGTATAAACAAGCCCAGGATAAGCTGATACTGCTAAAACCCGATATATTTACAGATCCGGAACGTAATGAGCGGCTGGTTGAAAAACCAAGAGGACTTAAAGGCTATATATTTCATTTCTTTGCGAATGATTTCTGGATAGACAGTATTGATAAAGGCCGCATGAAATGGATTCCTTCGGGTATCCGCTATAAGCTTTACGATATTATTGTTACAGCCAACAGTGTTATGTTCCCTGAGAAGATCAGATTATAGCTTTGCAATATAGTGTTACAATTATTATTTCCCATCCCGGCATACCCTGGTGGTAAATTTAAAAGGTCAACAGCTTCATAACTTATTAATGCAAAACCAAAATAATGTCCGAAAGTAAAAAAGAAATATTTTTCCCTAATCTTGATACCCTTCGCTTCCTGGCCTTTTTCTGGGTCTTTCTGCAGCACGCATTTTACAAAGCATTTTTGCCTTTTGAACAATACAGTTATCTCAAACGAGTAATTGACTTTTTTTTCCTTGGCGGAGGTACCGGAGTACAGATCTTCTTTGTATTGAGCGGTTTTCTTATTACCTATCTAATCATTAAAGAGATACATGAAACGGGTAAGCTGAATATAGGAAATTTTTACCTGAGGAGAACATTGCGCATATGGCCCTTATACTATGCTACAGTGCTTTTTGCCTTTGTCATTTATCCACTCCTGAAAGGTATGCTGGGTATTCATTCTGACCTATGCTCCCGCCCTTTTTATTATTTTACTTTCCTGGCCAATTTTGACAATATACATATTGCCTTGAATTGCCCGGGCAAGGACGCGATGACGCAAGGTATTGTGTGGTCGGTCTCTATCGAGGAACAATTCTATCTTTTATGGCCTGTTTTATTCTATATCTTCCCCAAAAACAGGCAGTGGTTTATATTTCCTCTGGTAATTATCGCATGTATTATATTTCGTGCCAATACCAGCGGTCCCGCACTCTACTTCCATACACTGGCAGTAATGGGAGATCTCGCAATCGGAGGGCTATTTGCATATCTATCCTTCAACAGTTCCCGTTTTCTCAATTTCATAAAGGAATTGCCACGGAGAACTATCATGGTTGTATACCTTGTAATCTTTCTACTTTATTTTTTTCAGGATAAAATATCTACGTTTCCAGGTAACGCAATTTTCATGAGGTTGATCCAGGATATGTACTGGATATTTATTATCCTCGAACAATGCTTTGCAAAAAATGCATTATTTCCTCTTGGGCGTATCAAGCCATTTTCCGCATTGGGAAAAGTTTCCTACGGCCTCTATATGTTGCATCCTGTAGCCATATTGATAGTAGATATATCGTTCCGTGTGGCTCACATCAACAACACAAAGTTTGGAATGTTGGTGCTCCAGGGAATACTCAGTCTTATTGTTAGTATTTTCATTGCCAAAATGAGCTTTAAATGGTTTGAGACGCCTTTCTTGCGTATTAAGGAACGCTTTGCTGTGATAAAAACTAAAGCAGTTTAAAATTTGACAAAGATAACATACATCATCTCAGATATAGATAAAGCACTGGCTTTTGAATGGATAGCACAGTATCTTGACCGTTCCCGCTTTCAGCTGAATTTTATTCTCATATTGCAGCAGCCATCGGTTCTGGAAACCTTTCTGCAACAGCAGGGCATCACCTGCCATAGCTTTTATTATAAGAGTAAAAAAGATTTTCCACGTATACTACCACAGGTATACAAACTGCTACGGCAATTCCGTCCGCAGACAGTTCATTGTCATCTGCTGTATGGCTCCCTGCTGGGGCTTACAGCCGCCCGTATAGCCGGAGTAAAAAAAAGAATCTATACACGCCATCATTCCGATTTCCACCACAGATATTTTCCGGGTGGCATTAAATGGGACAAATGGTGTAACAGGATGGCGACCAGTATTGTAGCTCCTTCCAACGCAGTTAAGAAGGTACTCACCGAAATGGAAAAAGTACCGGCATCAAAAGTAATATTGATACCGCATGGCTTTGATCTGCAATATTTTAATCATGTTCCGGCAGAAAGGATACAGACCTCCGTTCAGAAATATAACCCGGCACAGAAAAAACCGGTTATCGGAGTCATCTCCCGGTTTACAGAACTAAAAGGCATACAATATATTATACCAGCCTTTAAACAGCTGCTGAAAGACTATCCTGAAGCCTTAATACTCTTTTTCAACGCACGCGGCGATTACGCTCCTGTTATAGATCAGTTGCTGGCAGACATACCGCCAGCGAATTACCGGCTGATTCCGTTCGAAAATGATCTTGCGGCTATTTATCCGCTGTTCGACATCTTTGTACAGGCATCTACAGACACTACAATAGAGGCTTTCGGGCAAACATATGTAGAAGCTCTGGCTGCCGGTGTGCCATCAGTCTTCACATTATCCGGTATAGCACCGGATTTTATTGAAAACGGCAAAAATGCATTGGTTGTACCGTTTAAAGACAGTAATGCCATATACGAGGCAATGCTCGCAATCTTAGGCAATGAGGAATTAAGAAAAAAATTAAAGCAGGAAGGTTGGAATAGTGTGAAAGATAGATTTGCTTTGCAGCAAATGATTCATCAACTGGAAAATTTATATGGCGCCTGATCCGTTCTTTTCGCTGGTTGTGCCTGCATATAACCGTGCTGACCTGATTGGCAAAACGCTGAAATCATTACAACAGCAGGAATATCCGCATTACGAGATCATCATTGTTGATGACGGAAGCACTGACAATACAGAGGAGGTGGTACAACCCTTCCTGAATGATAAAACACGCTATTACAAAAAAAACAACGCCGAACGTGCTGCTGCGCGTAATTACGGCGCACGTATTGCCCAGGGCGACTACGTCAATTTTTTTGACAGTGATGATATCGCACTCCCCAATCACCTGACAGAAGCAGCCAACCTGTTAAAACGTACACCATCGCCGGAATGGTTTCACCTCGCTTATGCATGGTCTACTCCGGAAGGCAATATTTTCAGGAATGTAAACCAGTTTGAAGGAAATACACTCAATGATATTCTTCCTAATGGAAATGTACTGAGCTGCAATGGCGTATTTGTCCGCAAAGACATTATTCTCCAGTTTCCATTTAATGAAGACCGCGCACTTTCCGCTTCAGAAGATTTTGAGCTGTGGCTGCGGCTTGCAGCGCGTTTTCCGCTGCCCTATTCCAATGAAATAACGTCACTGGTAATAGATCACGAAGGGCGCAGCGTGCGTAAAATAAACGGTCAGAAGCTCATAGACCGCCTGCACCTGCTCATACATTACCTGCAGCAGGACGAAAAAGTACAAAGCTATTTCGGGCAGTCTTTCCAGAGGACCAAGATGGACGCCCTTTCCTATATAGCTTTGCACCTGGCCGACCAGCCGTCTTATAAAAGTAAAAGCGTAAAATATCTTTTTAAAGCATACCGCGAATCGTCGAGCCTGTTGCGCACCAAGCGGTTTTATGCGACCATAAAAAATTTAATGACCAAATGGTAAAAGTACTTATTACCGGCGGCGCGGGTTTCGTTCCCAGCAGCCTGGCCGACAAGCTGCTCTCCTTCCCCGACTTTGAAGTAGTGCTTGTAGACAACTTTCTTACCGGCCGCAAAGAAAATATTCCGCAGCACGAACGCTGCACTTTTATCAAATGTGATGTCAACAACTATCATGACATTGCCGCTGTGATGACGGCCTATAAGTTCGACTATGTATATCATTATGCAGCAGTAGTAGGTGTATTGCGTACACTGGAAAACCCGGTGATGGTGCTCGATGATATTGACGGTATAAAAAACATCCTGAACCTGTGCAAAAACACAGGCGTAAAACGTGTCTTCTACTCTTCATCATCAGAAGTATATGGTGAGCCCGTTGTACTGCCGCAGCATGAATATACTACACCGCTCAATTCACGTCTGCCTTATGCGGTAGTGAAAAATATCGGTGAATCATACTGCCGATCTTATCACCAGGAGTACGGTCTTGATTACACGATCTTCCGCTTCTTCAATACATACGGGCCCAAGCAAAGTCCTGACTTTGTAATGTCCAAATTTCTGCATGCAGCACTGGAAGGCCGGGATATCACTGTGTACGGAGATGGTTCACAGTCGCGCACCTTCTGCTACATCGACGATAACATCGATGCATGCCTGAAAACGCTGTTTGAAGAAAAATATAAAAACGAAGTATACAATATCGGTAACGACTATGTTATTACCATCAAAGAACTGGCAGAAACGATCATTGAGCTTACCGGCTCAAAATCCAGGATCGTACATCTGCCGCCGCTGAAAGAAGGAGACATGACAAAGCGCCAGCCCGACATCGGTAAAATGCGCGAATTGCTCGGCCGTGATCTGTTGCCTTACAAAGATGGCATACAGCGCATATTAAAAACATGGGGTAAATAGTTTTAAGCAATGTGTGGTATAGCAGGGGCTTTCTCAAAGCAAGGTATTGATGAAGTAAAAATGCATGGCGTTACAGATGTCATGCAGCACCGCGGCCCGGATTCCGGAGGCTACTATACTTCGCGTTCGGGAAAAGTATTCCTGGGACATCGCAGGCTCAGCATCATAGACCTTTCCGTAACCGCCAATCAGCCAATGCACTCTGCCGATGGCCGGTATGTAATGGTGTATAACGGGGAGGTGTATAACTTCAACGAACTGCGCGCCAAACTTCCCGGAAAACACTGGCAGACACACAGCGACACAGAAGTGATACTGGAGCTGTTCGTGCAATACGGTCCGGTTTCCTTCAGCTGGCTGAACGGCATCTTTGCCTTTGCTATTTATGATACACTTGAAGACAAACTGATTCTTTGCCGCGATCAGCTGGGCATCAAACCTTTGTTCATCAGCCGCAGCGAAAATGATCTGATGTTTGCTTCGGAGCTGAAAGCAATAGCCACAGCACAAACGGGAATAAACAAAGAAGCTATTCCCTACTTCCTGCATCTTGGCTACATTCCGCAGCCAATGACTATCTACACAGGAATTGAAAAATTTCCTGCAGGGTATTTTGGCATACTGGATATTAAAAACAGCCACTGGCATACAGAGCAATACTGGAGCGCCGCAGATCATTATCTCGCAAACCCGGTACTGGATGAGCAGCAGGCTCTAAACATATATAAAGAAAAACTTTTTGCCGCTGTAAATCGTCAGATGATTTCAGATGTGCCACTGGGCACATTCCTGAGCGGCGGTATAGACTCGAGCCTGGTTTCTGCGGTCGCAGCCAATACCAGCAGCAGGCAGGTCAATACTTTCAGCATAGGATTTGAAGAAGCAGCTTTTGATGAGTCACAATATGCACAACAGGTAGCAGAACACCTGAAAACAGCACACCATCTCTTCCGCGTAAAGCTGGACGATGTGCTGGAACTTGTACCGGAGTTTATTTCCGTGTATGACGAACCATTTGCAGACTCTTCTGCATTTCCTACCATGCTTGTATCAAGACTGGCGAGGCAACATGTTACCGTAACGCTTTCCGGCGATGGTGGTGACGAGCTCTTCCAGGGCTATGGCATGTATGCATGGGCGCGTCGCCTGAACGATCCTAAAGTACGCGCGTTACGCAAGCCGCTGCTCTGGGCCAGCCAGTTTATGAACGAGCGCTACCAGCGCGCGGGCAAGCTGTTTGGTTATCCCAGCCCATCACGTATCGCGAGCCATATATTTTCGCAGGAACAATACTTTTTCAGCGAGCAGGAACTGTACAGGATGCTCATAAAACCTGCATTCCATTTTGATGCAATAAATGAGTTGCCACAGAAAGGCCAGCCGCAGGAAAAACAGGCTTTCTGGGACCTGGAACATTATCTTAAGGATGATCTGCTGGTAAAAGTGGACCGTGCAAGTATGCGTTATTCACTGGAAACGCGCGTTCCGCTATTGGACATGGACATTGTGGAGTTTGCGCTGAATGTACCGATGGAACTGAAAATACGCGAAGGCTACGGCACAAAGTACCTGATGAAAAAAGTGCTGTATGAAATGGTACCCCGCGAAATATTTGAACGCCCGAAAAGAGGATTTGCCATACCGCTCAACAAATGGTTGCGCCATGAACTGAAGCCGCTGACAGATAAATACCTGAACGACGAACTGGTACGCGAACTCGGAGTTGTAAACCCCGCCTATGTTCAGTCGTTGCTGCAGGAGTACCGAAACGGCACCACTTATTTCTACAACAGGGTGTGGGTTCTGCTGGTTTTGCATTGGTGGTACGCAACACAACACAAAAAAGCATGAGTTACAGCGGAAATATACTTTTTATCTCCTACGACGGCATGACCGATCCGCTTGGCCAGAGCCAGGTATTGCCCTATCTCGCCGGGCTTTCAGCCAAAGGTCATAATATAAGCCTGCTCAGCTGTGAGAAACCGGAACGGGCATCTGTAAAACCCCTTATTGAAAATATCTGCCGCCGGCATAATATAGACTGGCATCCTATATCATATACACGCAAACCGCCTATACTTTCAACCGTAAAGGATGTGCGGAAAATAAAACAGAAAACACTGGAGCTGCACCGCTCTAAAAAATTTGATATCATTCATTGCCGCAGCTATATCTCCGCATTGGCCGGCCAATGGATGAAAAAAGAGCACGGAGTGCCTTTCATATTTGATATGCGTGGCTTCTGGGCAGATGAACGCGTAGACGGCGGTCTCTGGAAGCTCAGCAATCCGCTCTTCAGCACTGTTTATAAATTTTTCAAGAAAAAAGAAAAACAATACCTCGAGCAGGCCGACGCCATTGTGTCACTGACGCATGCAGCAAAAGAAGAAATAGCCAAATGGCCGCTGGCAAAACATACGCCCATTGATGTAATTCCATGCTGCGTTGATACAGAGCTGTTTGATCCTGCAAAAATAAACACAGACAAGCAACTGGAGTTACGCCGGAAGGCCGGTATCCCTGACGGGCAAACGGTTTTGGGCTATGTAGGATCTTTGGGGACCTGGTATCTGCTGCCCGAAATGCTGGCATTTTTTAAAGTATGGCTGCAGCAAAAACCGGAAAGCATTCTGTTCTTTGTAACTACAGAGCCAGAAGAGATGATACACGCTGAGGCACAGCAGCAGGGTATTCCTGCAGACAGAATATACATTGTCAGTGCCGCACGAAATGAAGTACCATACTACATCTCTATGATGCATTATGGGCTTTTTTTCCTGAAAAAAGTATTTTCTAAAATGGCTTCCTCCCCGGTAAAACAAGGAGAACTGATGGCCATGGGCATACCTGTTATCTGCAATGCCGGTGTGGGCGACTCCGACCGTATTGTACAGCAGTATAAAGCTGGTGTGCTGGTGCACGATTACTCGCCCGAGGGCTACAGCAAAGCATTACAGGAACTTGCCAACACATCATTTGACCCAGCTGCAATACGCGAAGGTTGCTTCGACTATTTTGATCTGGCCAAAGGCATTGAATCCTACGCAGCTATTTACCGATCTTTATGTGCTCCCAAAACAATTGTAAATGCCTGATCCGGTACGTGTACTTTTCCTGGTTCCTTACCCATTGCACAGGGCACCGTCACAACGTTTCCGCGTAGAGAACCTGCTGCCAGTACTGGATGCAGCCGGTATCAATTATACACTGCGGCCTTTTATGAACGAAGCTACCTGGAACATCCTGTACAAAGGCGGTTCTGCCCTGCAAAAAGTAAAAGGCATACTGAAAGGTTTTGCACAACGCTGGAAGACTGTACGCAGGGAAGCAAAGACATATGATTATATTTTCATCCACCGCGAAGCCGCACCACTGGGCCCTCCGGTATTTGAATGGTATTTGAAAAAAGTACTGAAGAAAAAGATCATTTTCGATTTTGACGATGCGATCTGGATTCCAAATACATCTGCTGAAAACAAAATCGCAGCACTGGTCAAGGCCTTCTGGAAAATCCCTTACGTCCTTAAATGGTCATATAAGATATCCGCAGGCAATGATTATCTCTGCAGCTATGCAAAGCAGCATACCCAGGCAACCATCGTACGTACACCAACTGTTGTAGACACTACAAACCGCTACAACCGTCTGCAGGAACACAGTTCCGGCAAACCGGCAACCATCGGCTGGACAGGCAGCCACTCTACACTCAAGTATATTAATGAGGTAATTCCTGTGTTGCAGCAACTGCAGGAAGAACATGATTTCTGCTTTGTGGTAATTGCTGATAAAGAACCACAGCTGCCGCTCAAAAACTGGAAGTTTATTCCCTGGAATGCAGCAACAGAAATTGAAGACCTGATGCAGATAGGGATTGGTATTATGCCACTTACTCCCGATCCCTGGAGCGAAGGCAAATGTGGTTTCAAGCTGATACAATATTTATCGCTGGGCATACCGGCACTGGCAACGCCTGTTGGTGTCAACTCGGTTATTATTGAAGAAGGAGTAAACGGCTATATCTGCAAAACATCAGATGATTGGCACAGACACCTGACCGCACTGCTTAATGAAGCACCCCTCCGCCGGTCAATGGGCGAAAAAGGCCGGCAGAAGATGGTTGCGGAATACAGTATCGATTCCCTGAAACCAGCTTTCACCAGCCTGTTCTCCTGATAGCTTTTATCAATATTTTGCCGCAAAGGCAGCAAAGAAGACGAAAAACGCAAAGCAATTTCGAATTTAAAATCTTACGTAAAAAATCTGCCTTTACTTAGCGCATTCTGCGGTACTCAACAGCCTTTGCGGTTAACTTTTTATATCGAAAGTACTCTTATCATTTCCAGCATATCACTGCTTAACATAGCATTCTGCTTGATCACCTGCTCAAAAGGTGTGTAGGCAAGCTGTCCATTAATAATTCCAGCCATCACCTGCGTCCTGTTCTCACGTAGTGCCATCACTGCAGCATATCCCAGTCTGCTGGCCAGTACACGATCGGCATAACTGGGCGAACCGCCACGCTGTATATGCCCCAGCACCGCAATTCTTGTATCTATATCTGGAAAACGATCTTTGATGAGCTTGCCGAGTTGCGCCCCGCCAAATTCATCGCCTTCTGCCACCACCAGTATATGCACATTTTTTTTGCGCCGCTCATCTACATCTATACGATCGAGTACATCGTCTATATGCGTCATCACTTCCGGTATCAGAATATCTTCTGCACCGCAGGCAATACCACTGTTCAGCGCTATATAACCAGCATCCCGCCCCATCACTTCTACTACAAAAAGCCGGTCATGTGCATCTGCAGTATCCCGTATTTTGTCTATCGCTTCCACCGCAGTGTTTACAGCAGTGTCAAATCCTATGGTAAAATCTGTACCGGAAAGATCTTTATCTATTGTGCCGGGCAAGCCTACAGCAGGGATGGTAAATTGCTTAAAGAATTCTACCGCGCCACGGAACGTACCATCGCCACCTATCAGCACCAGGGCTTCTATGCCATGCTGCTGCAGTTGCCTGTATGCTTCTGCACGGCCTTCTTCTGTTAGAAAAGCTTTGCTGCGCGCTGTTTTGAGGATAGTACCGCCACGCTGTATAATGTTGGCTACATCAGTTGTCTGCATCCGGAAAATATCACCATCAATCATCCCCTGGTAGCCATGCCTGATGCCGTACACTTCCATGTTATGATAGATCGCGGTCCGTACCACGGCCCTGATAGCTGCATTCATACCCGGCGCATCGCCACCGGATGTAAGTATGCCTATTTTACGTAAGTTATTTTCCATAGCCGCATTATTAGCCGAAAATTACACAATCTTCATTTCACAAGCATACGGCGTATGAGGTTTTATAAAAAAATAAGACCGTGTTTTACCACGGCCTTACTCTCTAAAAACAAACACATCACACATTAACGCCTACATCACTTCTTGCGTCTCTTCATATGTTTTTGCCGGAACGTCTATCTCTTCAATAAATTTTACTTTGCCGGTAGCTACATCATACATCGCCGGAATAATACCTACGCGTCCGTCCTCGACCAGTTCGCGGATCACTTTGCTCTGCCGCAGGATTTCCTCCACGCTATATGCCACATTGAGGTGTGCCACCGCTTCCACAAACTCCGGGTTATGGCTGTTACGCCCTGTTTTCACCGTTGTCTCTCTTTCTACCGCCGGTTGTATACGATCGAGAAGTGTGGTGAGGTTACCGAGCTCCACATGATCGCAGGCACCTTTGATGGCACCGCAATTGGAATGGCCCAGCACCACAATCAGTTTTGAGCCCGCTACGGCAGTTGCATATTCCAGGCTGCCGAGCACTTCTTCCATTACCACATTGCCTGCAATCCGTACACTGAATATGTCTCCCAGGCCCTGGTCAAAGACAAGCTCTGCAGAAGTGCGTGAGTCCATACAGCTGAGTATTGCTGCAAACGGCCATTGCCCGTCTTTTGTTTTGTTTACAAGTTCCAGCAGGTCGCGGTTCCTGCTCAGGTTGTTGATAAATCTGAAATTGCCTTCTTTGAGCAACTGAAGGGCTTCAAACGGTGTTAGCTCTGAAGGGAGACTGCTATAATTTCTTGTATGCATTGTTTACGTTTTTTGAGGTTAAGAATTATTATGTGGCACGTTTAGGTGTCAGTTGCCGCAACAGTTTCCTGTAGCTGCCTGCAGAACGGCCAGGCACTTCGTCCGTTGTAAGCAGCTTGTTTATTATTTCTTTTTCCGATGCTGCTGCCGGCACCTTATATACATTTCTGAAGCCTACAAGTGATACAGTTATATTCTTTGACGGAGCTTTGGATGCCGCAAAATCTTTTATCAGGTCCAGCACATCAAAGTCTATATATTCTGTCTGGCTGGCATCAATGATCACGCTGCTGTTTTCCGGCATGTTATCTATTGTTTGCTTAATGCTGGCTTTATTCAGAAAAGACACTTCCTGTGCGAGCGTCAGTTTTATGAGATCGCCATTGCTGTATGTGCTGCGGTGATAATAGTATGGGATGCGCATATTCTGGCGCAGGATGTAAAACACACTGAATATAAGCCCCAGGGCTACACCTTTCAGCAAGTCGGTAAGCACTACGGCCACTACCGTTACAATAAACGGAACGAACTGCGTGAGCCCACCTTCTTTCCACATATGCTTAAATACCGCAGGATTACACAGCCTGTAACCTGTAATGATAAGTATTGCCGCCAGCGATGCAAGCGGTATGTGGTTCATCAGTGCGGGTATGAACGCCACACAGACCAGCAGCAGCAAGCCATGTATCATCGTAGAAACCTTGGTACGCCCGCCTGCATTGATATTGGCAGAAGAGCGGACGATCACTGATGTAACAGGCAGCCCGCCTATCAGGCCGCAGATGAGATTACCGATGCCTTGTGCGCGCAGTTCTGCATTGCCGGATGTAAAGCGTTTTAAAGGATCCAGCTTATCGGTAGCTTCAATACACAGTAATGTTTCAATAGATGCCACGATCGCAATGATAAAACCGGTTTGCCATACCTGCGGGTTGGCAAAGCCACTGAAGTCCGGTAAACGGTACTGGTTCAGGTATTCACCAAAAGATCTTGCTACAGGCAGGCTTACAAGGTGTTTGGTTCCTATTGCCCATTTGCTTCCCGTGGCGATCAATGCTTCATTGACCAATGTACCGGCAATTACCGCCACCAGCCCACCGGGCAGCCATTGTATCTTCTTAAAAAACGGACGCTGCCATAATATCAGCAAAGCCAGTGAAACCACAGCAACAATGATGGCGCCGGGATGCAGGAAGCTGATGGAATGAAATATAGAAGAGAAGGTATTATCTCCGGATGTTTCAATGAAGAAAAAATCTCCCATATTATCCTTATCATAGCCTACTGCATGTGGCAGCTCCTTCAGGATAATAATAATGCCGATCGCGGCCAGCATCCCTTCTATCACATTAGATGGAAAATAATTGGAAATACTGCCGGCCTTCAAAAGGCCCAATGCCAACTGGAATATACCAGCCACCATTACTGCACAGAGAAATATCTCAAAGTTGCCGAGAGCAGTGATTGCTGCAGCCACAATAGCGGTAAGGCCCGCCGCCGGTCCGCTCACGCTCAGGTTTGACTTACTGAGAAAACCGATTACAAGACCACCTACGATACCCGCGTTGATACCGGAAATAAGTGGCGCTCCGCATGCCAGGGCTATACCTAAACATAGCGGAACTGCGATGAGAAAGACCACGAGGCCTGCAGTAGCATCGTTTTTTATGTTGAAGAAAAGAGAATTCTGTTGTTTCATCTGGAAATAAATGTTGCTGGGATCAAATACCCAAGGTTTCAGCTATTGGGCTGTTATATTGCGAAATGCCGTGCAGCCGCCGTTTGGTACACACACACAAAGAGGCGTGCGTGCACAGGCATCCGCAAAAAAGCGATCGTATTTTTTTTTAGAATAAAAAAGGAAAAGGGTTAAGCAAAATACTTAACAGGCATTCGGAGGCGGCGTAAGAATATCCGGTATATGATAATCCGGCAACTCTGAGGTGCGATGAATAACAAGAGCAATACGTGCAGTAAGATTCTGCACACGTGCCAGGGGAATATTTTCAAAGAAGACAGGATGAAACGGGTCGCCTTCTTTCTTAACTTTTATATCAGGAGCAGTATCGCAGGTGTCTTCATGCACTTCTTCGGTAGTCTGCGACTTAAACAACAGCTTGCCTATTTCCTTTACAGGCAGCACCTGGAAAGAAAATATTGTAAGGAAGAATATGGCAAGCACATGTCGCATCACTGCAAAAAAAAGAAATTATATCGTTAAATCATTATCAATGTAATTAAAAAAGTGTTAAACATGAATAGCGATTGGTCAATAATAAAATGTAAGACGTGAGACCTGAACAGCGAGTGCTGAATAAGAATAAATACATTAATCCTCCCCATTAAACATATTCCTCACATCAGCACATTTCTCACACGAACACATGAACTCATTAACCACATCGATCACATTAACCAAAATAGCTACCTTTGCCGCAATTTTATTTTGCTTTTCATGAATTGCTTTCGCCGGTTTATATTTACTATTACTGCAGTTTCCCTTACACTGGGTGCCGCTGCGCAGACAAACTGGCCGTCGCCGGAAGTAGCGCAAATGTACCAGCAGGCGCGCAACTACCTTTCTAATGGCAATATGCGGCAGGCAATTGTTACTTACCAGCAAGCCATACAGCTGGCACCGGATGTAATGGTGCTGCGCCGCGATCTAGCGCAGGCGTACATACTTACAGGTAATTTCAAAGATGCAGACAAGCAGCTGGAGCCGGTCCTTAAAAGCAGTGATGCCGATGAACAATGCTTTCAGCTGGCAGCCTCCAGTTTTGCAACCCAGCAGGAGTCCAAAAAAGCACGTAATACCATCAGCAAAGGCCTGGAACGCTACCCCCACTCGGGTCTGCTATACCACGAGCTGGGCAAGGAATATGATGATGCCAACGATAATGAAAATGCTCTGAAATCCTGGCTGGACGGCATTGAGGCGGATCCGGCATATCATGTGAACTATTACGAAGCAGCCCGTACTTATATGATTACAAATAAGGTGATATGGGCTATACTGTACGGCGAAATGTTTGTGAATATGGAACAACAGACCCCGCGCTCCAATGAAACGCGCAAAATGCTGCTCGGAGCCTATAAAAGGCTGTTCTATACCCCGGTAAAGGGCGATCTTCCTACATTCGGCAAAGACAAAAAGGAAACAGTACGTTCATTTGAAGATGCCGTCTCAGATATATATATGAAACTTTCTCCTGTAGTAAGCGATGGCGTCACCACAGAAAATCTGATCATGCTCCGCACCCGTTTCCTGATGGAATGGGCAAATACTTATGCAGCACAATACCCATTTACATTGTTTACATTCCAGGATAACCTGGTGCGCGAAGGCAGCTTTGATGTATACAACCAGTGGCTGCTCGGAAAAGCTGAAAACCAGCAGCAGTATGAAGCCTGGAATAAATTTCACGAGGGCGAATCATCAACTTTCGACAACTGGATAAAGCAGCACCGTATGCAACCTGTTGCTGCCGACTTTTACAACAGCAAAAAAGTAAAAGACCTTTTCCAGAAAAATAAAAACTAACATAAACGTTAAAATGGGAGCCCGGTCTGTGTAAAGCCCACAAATACACTACTTTTGCTCACTAAATATTTACATTATTATCGGTTTCGCATCATGAGGCGTATCTCTTTATTGTCTGTACCATATATTTCCATTGCAGTTATCTCTGTGCTGTTGCTGTTTTCTGCCGGCAGGTCTTTTGCCCAGCAAATACAGACTGCCGATAAAATACTGGCAGTAGTAGGCCGCAACCGTATCATACTGCAATCTGAGCTGGAAGCACAGGCGGCGCAGGCACGTCAGCAAAACCCGGATCAGTATAACGACACCATAAAATGTGGTATCCTGCAGCAGATGATCCTTTCAAAAATGCTGATGGAACAGGCAGAACGCGACAGTCTCCTGGTAAGTGACGAAGATGTGGAAGCTCAGCTTGATAATAAGATCCGCTACTTTATTCAGAGCCAGTTCGGTACCAAGGAAAAACTGGAAGAAATGATGGGTAAAACCGTTTACCAGATCAAAGAAGATAATAAGGATGCGGTACGCGAGCAGATGATGGCCGAGAAAGTACAAAGCAAAATACTGGAACACGTATTCATAACTCCTACAGAAGTAAAGGCATTTTATGAAAAATACCGCGACTCACTCCCCTACTTTCCTGCAGCAGTGGAAATAGGCGAAATAGTGGTAGACCCACCGGTAAGCCCGGAAATGAGCGAATATGCACGGAAAAAGCTGGAGGACATCCGTAACCAGATAGTAAAAGAGGGAAAAAGCTTTGAGACAATGGCTGGCATCTACAGCGACGACCCCGGTAGTCGTGATAATGGCGGACGTTATGACGGCGTTACCCGCACCGGCGGCTTTGCACAGGAATTTGTCACGGCAGCGTTCAAGCTGAAAGATGGTGAAATTTCACAGATCGTAAAGACTTCATTCGGCTATCATATTATACAGATGATACACCGCAGGGGTGAGCAGGTAGATATACGCCATATACTTATCACGCCGGAAAGAACCTCTGCAGACTTCAAAGCCGCGATGGAGAAGCTGGATAGCGTACGCGCAGAACTGATAAGCGGTAAAATAAACTTCCCGCAGGCAGTAGGTAAATACTCAACAGATGATGCTACCAAACTTACTGGCGGCATGATCACCGATCAGCGTACCAACAGTACCCAGCTGCAGATAGACCAGCTGGACCCAACCCTGGCGCTGATGGTGGACAGCATAAAACTAGGCACATACTCCCAGCCACAACAGTTTACCAAAGCCAACGGCGAAAAATCATGCCGGATCGTGTATATGAAAGACCGCACAGAACCGCATAAAGCCAATCTGAAAGATGACTATAACCGTATACAGGAAGTAGCGCTGGCGCAGAAAAAGAACCAGAAAATACAGCAATGGCTGGAAGATAAGCTGCCTTCCTATTACCTGAAGATAGATCCTGAGTATTCCGGCTGCAATGTGTTTAAGCCATGGCAGAAATACATAAGCCAGTAATTATATAAAAAGCAGCTCCGGCTGCTTTTTTAGTATATATTCATTTTTCTTTTTACAGAAAATGGACACAGTTGTCCACGAATGATATTTTTTCTGTTTTTTTGTTCTCCAGAAATGAGCCCGTGAATGAATGCGCTATCAGCACAGGAACTGACCTTTAAAACCTTATTTGAGACGGAATACGTCCGCCTATGCCGTTATGCATTATCTTATATGCAGGATACTCATCTTGCAGAAGATATAGTGCAGGAAACCTTTATCCGTATCTGGGAGCAGAAAAAAGAGATGATAGGCCATCCGAACATCCGGTTTTATCTCGTTGCCGCTGTAAAAAACAACTGTATTTCCGCACTTCGTAAAATAAAAGCGGAGCAAACGCAGCTTACAGCCGATACGCCCGAGCCTGAACCGGAGGTGCACCTCACCTTTGCACAGCATCTGGAAAACGAAAACAGTAAGGCAAAGCAGATAGAAACAGCCCTTAACCTGCTTCCGCCCAAATGCAAAGAAGTATTCCTTATGATAAAGCTGCATGGCATGAGTTACAAGGAAGCTGCAGAGACACTCAATATTTCGGTAAAGACAATTGAAAATCAAATGGGTAAAGCTTTAAAAACACTCAGGGAATCACAATTGCTGCCGCTGCTGTTTGGGCTGACCATATTCCTGTTAAAAAAATATATTTCACTGGTAGGGGTTTTTATACTGTCATACGTTTTGTAACTGAGTACAGACATGGACGAACAGATTTATACGATTATTGCCAAATCGCTTGCCGGTGAAGCTGATCCTGCAGAAATGGAGGAATTGCAGCGCTGGCTGGAGGCCAATCCACAGAACCAAAAGGAGCTGGAGGAACTGGCAGATGCATGGCAGCAATCAGACAAACTGTTTGAATCATGGCCGCAATGCAATGTAGCTGCCGCCTGGGATAAAATCTCCGGCCGTATCTGTGATCCTCAAATCCGGCCCCTTAAAAAGACCTATCAGCTGCCCGCCTGGCTCAGGTATACAATACCGGCCGCAGCAGTTCTTCTCATCGGATTTTTTGTTGTCCGCACGATCTCAGCCGGTAAGCCTGCAACTGTCTTTGCTTCCAATGCCAATACAGAAATAGTGCTTCCGGACGATTCTCACGTATTGTTACGTAAAGGCAGCAGCCTTACCTATCCTAAACACTTTAATGCCAACGAGCGCCATGTGGTGCTGAATGGTGAAGCTTTTTTTGAAGTAACCCATAACGCAGAACACCCCTTTACGATCGATGCCGGATCTGCCGATGTAAAAGTGCTGGGCACCAGCTTTAGTGTAAAATGCAATGACCAGGAAGCTAAAGTAGTGGTAGCAACAGGCCGCGTGCAGCTTACCGGCCACAATGAAGCCCATGATGCCGTAGTGCTTACTCCGGGTCAGAAAGGAACTTTTAACAGCGCCGGCGTATCAAAAGATACCACCAACTCTTCAAATGAACTGTATTGGAAAACGGGAGTGTTAAGCTTTGAACAGGAGCCACTGGCAAGCGTTGTGAAGAAAATGACAGCAGCCACCGATACCGCCATAGAGCTCGATCCGTCACTGCCGGTCAACCTGCGCGAACAATCTGTAACTATTTCTTTTAACAACCAGCCGGTTGAAGCAATGCTTTCCGAACTTTGCCTGATTGCACAATGCAAATGGGCGAAACAAAAAAATACGTATATTATCACAGCAAAGTGATAATGAATACCTTCCTGAAAAGCATTTTACTGTTTTGCTGCTGTATTTTATTGCTTCCCGGCACAGCGATGTCGCAGGATAGCAGTCTGCTGCAAAAACCATTCAAGCCTGCTTTCAGGAAAGGCTCCCTGCACTCTTTTTTTGATGCCATTTATAAGCAAACCGGCATTTCGGTTTCCTACAGTTCGGCTGCAGTCAATGAAAAACAAAAGGTACGTATCAGTGGCGATGAAAAAACCGTAGGGGCGGTACTTCATGAATTATTAGACGACCTGAACCTCTCTATTGCCGAACGTGATAATAAAATACTGATAGTGCCCGCTGATGAAAACATCAATAATTCCGGGCCTTTTTACCCGGTAGACGGATATATAAAAGACGAGCGCAATAAAGAAATCCTTATCGGTGCCAGCATTTATATTCCCGCACTTCATACCGGAACCGTCACAAATAATTTCGGTTTTTACAGCATTGGTCTTCCAAAGGGCATTCATACTGCATTGCTGTCTTACATAGGTTATAAAACGGATACACTGTTACTGAGAGTTGATGGCCGCAGACGTGTAGATGTATTTCTCCGCCCCAGCGGGGGAATGCTGCGTGAAGTAAGGGTTGTTTCAGGACGCAAAAACACGCCTGGCGGGGATTACATGCAATTGTCGGTAAAAGACATTGATCACAGTCTTGCACTGCTGGGCGAGCATGACGTAATGCGCACACTGCAGCAGCAGACAGGCGTACAATCGGGCATGGACGGCACAAGCGGCATACTGGTGCGTGGCGGTGATCCCGGTCAGAACCTCAACTTACTGGATGGCGTACCGCTGTACTATACAGACCACCTGTTTGGTCTTACATCGGTATATAATACGGACGCAATAAAATCTGTAGATTTTTACAAGGGCGCTTTCCCCGCCCGCTATGGAGGCCGCCTTTCTTCTATCATTGATGTGCATACGCAGGACGGCGATATGGAGCATTGGGGCGGACAGTTTTCCATGGGCCTGGTAAAAAGCAGCCTTACACTGGAAGGTCCGCTGATCAAAGACAGATCTTCTATTATGGTGTCTGCACGCAGAACCTGGCTGGATGGTGCATTTGCCCCTTTTGAGAGCCAGGTGGGCATTTTCTTTTATGATATCAATGCAAAAGCAAACTATATCCTGAATGACGATAATCGCCTGTTCATAAGCTTTTATAATGGCCGCGACCAGATCCGTTATTCAGACGACAATTCCTACTTCCGTACCCGCTGGGGTAATACAATGGCTTCTTTTAAATGGAGCTCTATCATTAACCCAAAATTCTTCATGAACACAATGCTTACCTACAGCCAGTTTAATTATGAGCTGAAGGATCAGAACCAGGTCATAGACAGCGGGCTTATATCCAAGCTGGGCAACTATGTAGGGGTATCTGCATTGTACGATATTTCTCTACACCTGCAGGCACAATGGTTCCCGAATAATAAACATAAAGTAGAGTTCGGAGGCAATTTTTCCCGCACCTATTTTGTACCTACAGAACTGGAAAGTATCGATACTACTTTTAATGCCACCAAAAATACAAGCAGCCGCATGCTCTCCAATGAGCTGACGGTATACGCGGAAGATGAGATAAAACCTATTGCCAATGTGCTCATACGCCCCGGCATTCAGTGGGCCAATTGGTACAGCGGCCAGTTTAACTACTCCAGCGTACAACCGCGCATATACGCCTCCTGGGACCTACACAACAAACTTATTTATGGCTCGTTTTCCCACATGGCACAGTTTGTACACCTGATCAGCAACAACTCTTACGGCCTGCCCACAGACTTCTGGGTGCCAAGCACCAAAGAGATAAAGCCCGAAGAAGCATACCTGTATACGCTCGGAATAAACAGCTCGATATGGGGTATACATTACAATGCAGAAGTATACTACAAAAAAATAGACAATACTATTACCTACACATCAGGTAAAACATTATTCGACAATTCGGACAGATGGCAGGACAAAGTAGTACAGGGAACCGGGGACGCTTATGGTGCGGAACTGTACCTGGACAAAAGCTGGGGGCCGTTGAGCACATCTATTGCATATACGCTGTCGTGGAACTGGAGAAAATTTGCAACTATCAATAATGGAGAAGCCTTCCCATACAAATACGACCGCAGGCATAATATAAAGGCGATGGCGACTTACAAAGTAAAAAAAGGAGTGCGCTTTACTGCCAACTGGATATTTATGAGTGGTGAGGCGTTTACCCTGCCAGACCAGGTTTATCCCGACTTTGATAACAATCTGCTGATCACAAAAGGCAGCGCTACCAGTACGTCGTATACTTATCATTATACCAAATGGAACGACTACAGGCTGCCGGCTATTCATCGCCTGGACCTCGGTATAGACTTTGTGAAAAATAAAAAGAAATCTGTGCGCACCTGGTCGCTCGGAGTGTTTAATGCCTATGCCCGCAAAAACATAATGTTTGTAACGCTCACCAACGATGTAGCCCAGGGTACATTAAAACTGCAGGGACTCAGCTTTATCCAGTTTATCCCTTACATCACCTATAAACTTAAATTCTGATGAGAACGGCAGGCAGATATATAGCACTTTCCCTGTTGGCAGTCTTGCTGTGTACGGTTTTTGGCAACTGTACAAAAGAACTGAAACTCCCCGATATTAACGGCAAACCGGAGATAGTGCTGATAGGCGAACTGATTGCGGGCAACCCTATAAGCATTCGCGGTGGTCAGAGCATTCCCCTTTCTTCAGGTTCAAACCTTAAATTTACCATACCGGATCAGCTCAGAGTAACCCTGCAGAATAAAACGGGACTGCTTATTTACGTAAATGGCACACAGGATTCCTTCTCACAAAGCCTGCATACATTATCCCTTACCGCACCATTTAAGATAGCCGCCGGCCAGACATACAGTATAACTGCACAGAATGATCAACTGGGAACCGCAACCTGCTCCGTACAGATCCCCAATCCTTTCTCCGGGCATATAACCGATACTGCTACGGCCGAGTATTCCGGCTCACAACTCTGGCGTATCCGTGTGCAGCTCCAGGACAATGGCATAGAAACGAATTACTACGTTATAGAAGCTGTTAAGCAGGTAATGTACATCGACGGCAGTTTCAGCTACCAGGGCCAAACACTGCAGGTTTCTCAAAACAGGCTTCTGTACGACAGTCTCAGAAATACGCCGGCACCTCCTGCTGTGGCATGGGACACTACACGTAACAACAGCTTTGAACGGGTAGACATCTATACCAAAGACCCCAATACAGAAAATATAAAACTCAGCAACCCGCTCAGCACCAACCGGCGCATTCTTCTAAGCGACAAAGCATTCAGCGGGCAAACATATACCACAGATGTATACCTGGACAAATCTTCATTTGTATCGGCAGCAGACAGCAGCAAAGGTCAGATCATTGTGAAAATAAGATCTGTGAATGCTGACTATTTCAACTTCCTGGAAGGTTATGAAATGTTTGAACCAACAACAGGCTTTACATCACTGGCACAGCCTGTAAAAATAGAAGGTAATGTGAACGGAGGCATGGGCATGGTAGGCGGCGTATATGAGTACCAGTGCACCTACATATTTGACCAGTGGAATTACTGAATTTTTTCACAATTATATATCATAGACTTAGTACCAAATACCGGAACTTTATCTTGTTACGGAACAAAAAATTATGTTACACAAAACCAAGATAATCGCAACAGTAGGCCCCGCCTGCAATACTTATGAAAAACTGCTGGCCTTGGTACATGAAGGTGTAAATGTATTTCGTCTGAATTTCTCACATGGCACTCATGATCAGCATCGCGATGTAATTGAACACATACACCACATCAATGCAGACTTCCCGTTTAACATAGCTATCCTTGCAGATCTCCAGGGGCCGAAACTGCGTGTGGGCGAAATAGAGAATAATGAGCTGAACCTGCAGAAAGGAGACGAATTTTACTTTACCAATGAGCCTTGTACCGGTACACTGGAGCACATCTATATTTCTTACCCATCTTTTTATAAAGACGTTCGTATCGGTGAAAAGATCCTGATAGATGATGGCAAGATAGAGGTAATAGTGACGGAAATCACTGCCGACAACCGTGTAAAAGTACAGGTAACATCAGAAGGGGTTTTATCGTCGCGCAAAGGTGTAAACCTGCCGGACACCAAAATATCATTGCCTTCGCTCACAGAAAAAGATCTGCGCGACCTCGATTTCATCATCAGTCAGGACATAGACTGGGTAGCACTTTCGTTTGTCCGCCGGCCGGAAGACGTGACTGACCTGCGCCAGCGCCTGAAAGAAAAAGGCAGTAATGCAAAGATCATTTCTAAAATAGAAAAACCGGAAGCACTGGAACATCTCCGCGATATCATCATTGCTTCAGATGCCGTAATGGTGGCCCGTGGCGACCTGGGCGTAGAACTGCCACTCGAGCAGATACCCATGATCCAGAAAAACATCATCCGCAAATGCATTCACCGTGCAAAGCCAGTGATCATAGCTACACAAATGATGGAAAGCATGCTGGATCGTACCCGCCCCAACCGAAGTGAAATAACAGATGTGGCCAATGCCGTGCTGGAAGGTGCAGATGCCGTAATGCTCAGCGCAGAAACTGCTACCGGCAAATATCCGGAGCTGGTGATCAAAACAATGGTGAGCATTATCAACGAAGTGGAGAAAGAAGAAATGGTGTACAACCGCAACCTTGTTCCGCAACCCCATTCGCCGTCATTTCTCAGCGATGCGCTCTGCTACAATGCCTGCGAAATAGCCCATGCAATTAATGCCAATGCCCTTATCGGTATGACACAATCCGGCTACACTGGTTTTATGCTCTCCAGCTACCGCCCACGTTCACCATTGTATGTCTTTACCAAAACACATACGCTCGTCAACCAGCTGAGTCTTAGCTGGGGTGTGCAGGCTTTTTATTACGATAATGAAGAAAGTGCAGATAAAATAATCGCTGACCAGATAGCTGTATTGAAAGAAAAATCGCTGCTCCAGGCGGGAGATGTTGTAGTAAACACTGGAAGCCTGCCCATACAGGAGCATTTACCTACAAATATGCTTAAGATTACAAAAGTGGACTAAAAAGCACCGATACAGAAATAAAAGAAGCAGGCAATCTGAATTCAGATTGCCTGCTTCTTTTATGTTACCTGAATCTGAAAAATGGTTTTTCAGGATCGTTGTATTTGTAATAAATCAGGATGAGGGCAAGACCGTACAATGGCAGGCAGGGAATGCGGTACCGGGACAATGAACCGAAATTACCTGACGATATACCGACGGCAAAAGCAAAAATGAGCGTGAATATGAGACAGAACTGTATGTTCGGATCTCCGCTAATAGCCCGCCAGACTTTTATCGGGCCCAGCGTAATTAATATTTTCAATGTAAAGAACAGGAACAGCAGTGCTTCGATCGCATTACTGAGCACAATGATCTTCCGGGACTCCCAGACATAAGGACGAAACAATGTTACATTCACAGCTTTAGGAAACATGGCTACCATACTCCCCAGGCTGGGGGAAAAATCACCCAGATCATAAGCTGAGCCTTCATCACCAGACGAATACTGAATCCATTCACGGGTAAGGGTAGACGTTTTAGCCACATTTTCAAGTGAATACTGGGCCATTTCAGATGCAAAGCTCGACGAGAAATACATAAAGCCAAGCGCTGCGATACCAAACACCCCCACTTTCAACACAAAACGTACCAGACCACTGCCTATCTTATGAGAATAGCTGAAAAGTATCCACAAACTGAGCGCTGGCAAAAATGCAAGCAAGATGTAAATCTTCACCTGTGCCAGTAAATAGAAGCTGAGCACCGTCAGCATTATATTCTTAAGCGAAAACTGGCGTTGTATCAGCAACCGGAAAACGCCATAGGTCAGCCATCCAAGGGCAAACATACAGATCGTATCTTTAAAGATGCCGGATCCCCAGAGAAAGGTACTCGGTATAAATAATGCGGCCAGCGCCACCGGTTTTGTGATTTTCGGATACTGGCTGGCAAATGTCCGGAACAACGCCCAGATACCGGTAAAGCTCAGTGCAGCAAACAAAACAGATATCGGAAGGAATGTATTAAAGCAGAATACACCGAGAAATGCTGTAACAGCAATAACCAGGTAGGTGCTCAGCTTAAGATACCACTCCATCTGGGAAGTATACTGTGTATATTGAGGATCATACCACTGGGGTATGTGAAATAGTAAATTAAACCATTTGACCGGCGACTCGGAGAATGAGCTGTTGACCACCTTCGATTGAAAGAAATAATATGCCGTGTCTCCCCCGCCATAATAGTATTGATAAATAAGGCCGATAACGACAGCACCAGCAACCTTTACTGTAAGGCCGGGAATAAAATAGGGTCTCCACGGATGCCCTTCCGGATAATGTCTGTTCCGGAAGTTAATAGCAATCATATAAATGATTACTATATAAAAAGGTAATAGCAGGTAATCTGCTAATGTTATAAATTGCATTCGCTTATATCAGTTAGATTTTGCACTTCAACCACCGGTTTTCCGGCAATTTTGATCATTCATGTGTGGTATTACTGGCTTTTACGCATTACACAAAAACGCAGCTGCTAACCTGACAAAAATAACGCAATCTAACGGGAAATTGATCCTTCGCGGACCCGACAGCGGCGCTATTTTTACAGACGAACGGGTAGCACTCGGTCATCGCAGGCTTTCTATTATTGATACATCTTCCGCAGCCACACAGCCTATGGAAGATATTTCCGGCCGTTATATAATGGTTTTTAATGGCGAGATATTCAACTTTAAGCAATTATCCGGCCAATATCTTTCTGCAACCTGGCAGCGGATCGGCGGTGCACGCACCTCTTCCGATACCGAAATATTACTGTACTTGCTCATAGCATACGGAACTGATTGCCTGGCGTGGCTAGACGGCTTCTTTGCCTTTTCTTTTTACGACAGGGAAACCGGTACCATGATCGTAGCCCGCGACCGTTACGGCAAAAAACCGTTATTGTATTATGCCTGCAGTGAGTATGTTGCCTTCGCATCCGAAATGAAGGCATTGCTGGAATATGACATTCCCCGCGAGCTTAATTACGATGTATTGCATCAGTATCTGCAGCTCAATTACGTTCCGCAGCCGCAAAGTATGCTGAAAGGTGTGGCAAAAGTGCGCCCCGGACATTATATGATCATTAAACCGGATGGTGAAATAACCGATCAGCCTTATTATGAGCTGAAGACACACCCGGAACAATACAAACAGTATACCTACGAACAGGCAAAAGAACAGCTGATCCTGAAAATGGATACTGCTGTGCAGGAACGTATGATCTCAGACGTGCCGCTGGGCGCCTTTCTCAGCGGAGGCATAGACTCATCTGTTATTGTAGCGCTGGCCAGCAGGTATACCGATAAGCTGAACACCTTTTCTGTGGGCTATAAGGATAATGCATTCTTTGACGAAACGCATTATGCACAGTTGGTTGCGAAGCAATATAAAACCAATCATACTGTCTTTTCCTTATCTAATAATGATTTCCTGGAGCATGTACATGATGTACTGGATTATCTCGACGAGCCATTTGCAGATTCATCCGCTATTCCGGTATATATCCTCAGCAAGCATACCCGACAGCATGTGACTGTAGCCCTTAGCGGCGATGGCGGCGACGAGGTTTTTGCCGGATATAACAAGCATGCTGCAGAATGGCGTGTACGGCAGCGTTCCCTGGCTAATACACTGGTAAAAGCCGGATTGCCCGTGTGGAGCATATTGCCGCGCAGCCGCAATAATAAGCTCACCAACAAATTCCGCCAGTTGCACCGGTTTGCTGCAGGCGCATCACTTTCTCAGCAGGAACGATACTGGCGCTGGGCTTCTTTCAATACCATTGCGCAGGTCAATAACCTGCTGCGCCCCGAAATAGCACAGAAAGTAAATATGCCTGCACTGGAGGAAGAAAAAAGAGAGCTACTCAGCTGCCTGCAGACAGATGACTATAACGAAGTACTGCTGGCCGATATGAACCTTGTATTACTTAGCGACATGCTGGTAAAGGTGGACATGATGAGCATGGCCAACAGCCTGGAAGTACGCAGCCCGTTCCTGGACCATAAACTGGTAGATTTTGCCTTTGGCCTGCCTTCAGAATATAAAATTGACGGAGGACTTAAGAAAAAAGTAGTGCAGGACGCATTCCGCCCTATGCTGCCCGCAGAACTCTATAACCGGCCGAAACATGGCTTTGAAATACCATTGCTGGATTGGTTCCGTAAAGAACTATGGGGGCTGATCAATGACGATCTGCTGCAAAAGGATTTTGTAACGGAACAAGGCATTTTTAATCCTTCAGCGATTGAACATCTGAAAAAGAAATTGCACAGCAGTAATCCGGAAGACAGCCATGCTACCATTTGGGCACTTATTGTGTTTCAATATTGGTGGAAAAAATATATGGCATAATCATTGCAGGTATTTGCCTGAAATTTTCTTTGCCGTCTGTAACGTTTTTATATTTTTGATTTCAACCATCAGAATATGATGTTATGGCGACAGCACTTGTCCGAATGACGCAGGTCATACAGACATTTATCCGCCCTTCACCAAAAGATTTTTAAATAGTTTTTCATGCCCCGAGTACTACGCATATTAAATCGCCTCATTATTGGCGGGCCTGCGCTTAATGCTACTTACCTCACTAAGTACATGGAGCCGGACTTTGAAACAATGCTGGTGATCGGGGGGAAAGACGACCATGAGCAGGATGCCACGCATCTTTCTGAAAGGCTGGGTATTACACCTGTGGTGGTACCGGAAATGAAACGCGCTATAAACTTCAGCAGCGACCGTGCTGCTTACCAGAAGATAAAAGCACTCATCAAAGAATTTAAACCGGACATAGTACATACACATGCTGCCAAATCCGGCACCATTGGCCGGCTGGCTGCATTTAACTGTGATGTACCTGTAGTGCTGCATACTTTTCACGGCCACGTATTTCATAGCTACTTCAGCAAATGGAAGACCAATGCATTTATTAATATAGAGCGCTACCTCGCACGCAGATCATCCGGCATTATAGCCATCAGCGACCTGCAGAAGCACGAGCTGGCCGATGTATACAAGATATGCCCCGATGAAAAGATAAACATCATTCCGCTTGGTTTTGACCTGAACCGCTTCTCGGATATGCAGGAGCAAAAGCGCGAACAATTCCGCAGTAAATATTACATAGCCCCGGACGAGATAGCCATCGGCATTATAGGCCGTATTGTACCTGTAAAGAACCACAGCCTGTTTGTAGCTGCTGCAGCACGCGTATTGGCACAAACGGGGCAAAAAGTACGCTTTATCATCATCGGCGACGGCGATATGCGTCCGCAGATGGAAAATGAACTGAAACAGGCAGGTATTGACTATGCCTATGCTCCGCAGGAACTGCGCAGAGCCACAGCTATATGCACTTCCTGGCAAACGGAAATGGACGAAGTAATTGCCGGGCTGGATATTATAGCACTTACATCACACAACGAAGGCACGCCTGTATCATTGATAGAAGCACAGGCTGCAGCGCGTCCTGTAGTAAGCACCAATGTAGGTGGTGTTGCAGATGTAGTAATGAATGGCCGCACAGGCTACATCACAGAAAAAGGAAATGCTGAAGCCTTTGCAGATGCGCTGCTGCTACTGGCTGAGCAGGAAGAATTGAGACTGCTCTTTGGCCAGGAAGGCCGTAAACATGTGTTCAGCAAATACTCTTACCAACGCCTGGTAGGCGATATGTCCGAATATTATTACAAACTGCTGGAGCAACACAAGAGGAAATAACAAACGGTCAACTTAGTCTCCCGACTGAGTGTGCAGGAAAACGGCAGCAGAAAACCATACTCAGTAAATGAAAGGAAAACACATCTAATCTATCCTGGTTATTCTGCCGGCAATATCAGCCCCATACAAAGTTTTAACGGTATCGATAAATTCATGCGTTGCTGCTGCGGGCAAACAATTTTTCCACCAGGAGGAACCTGAATTTATTTTTAAAACATCTAAGACCAGGTGTTTCCTGAGCTCCGAGTCGATCCGCGAAATTTCATTAAGGAAGAAGGAAAAGTCCGAAAACGGTTTCAATATTTCGCTCTTCATCAGTAATTCAATATTGCTTCTTACCCCGATCTCATCGTCAAATTCATACAATGAAAAGGAATATCCATCAATACACTCTTTCATCAATCCTTCCCATGTACTTAGCAGGGTTGATAAGCTGCAGTTTATTTTAAACTTCGAAAGCTCTTCGTTTAGAGCGTATACATAGTTTGCATATTCAGACATTATACTATCCCTTTACTTTCCATAATTACAAAAAAACGCCGGAAATGATTCCGGCGTTTTATGCTTATTTATATTTTTCTCTGAAGAAATCTACCGTTTCTTTCAGCCCGTCCATAAAGCGCCTGGTGGGCTCATAGCCGAGCAATTCTTTCGATTTGGAAATATCTGCAAGCGAATTCCGGATATCTCCTGCACGTGGCTCACGATATGTTGCCTGGTGCTCTATGCCCAATATGTCACGGATAGATTCATACAGAAAGTTAACTGAAAAGTTTTCTCCTACCGCTACATTGTACACTTCGCCAAAACCGGCTTCATTTGTATTCAGCATACCGCGGACATTGGCCTGTACCGCATTTTCCACGAAAGTGAAATCACGTGTCTGCTCACCGTCGCCGTTTATGTATACCGGCGTCTGGTTCATAATGCCACTTACAAACAATGGAATTACTGCAGCATACGGGCCGTTCGGATCCTGGCGAGGACCAAATACATTGAAATAACGGAAGCCGATAACTTTCATGCCGTACAGCTTTGCAAATACATCCGCGTACAGCTCGTTCGTTTTTTTAGTAACTGCATATGGAGAAAGCGGGTTACCCACTCGGCTCTCCACTTTAGGCAGGTTCGGTTCGTCTCCGTACACAGAAGAAGAGGAAGCATAGACAAATGTCTTTACACCACTGTCTTTAGCTGCCGTAAGCATATTGAGAAAGCCGCTTACATTTACTTCGTTACTGGTAACCGGGTCTTTAACTGAGCGGGGCACAGATCCAAGTGCTGCCTGGTGCGTCACATAGTCGATGCCTTCGCATGCTTTCTTACATGTTTCAAAATCGCGGATATCGCCGTCTATAAACTCGTATGCGGGGTTTCCTGAAAATAAGTCCACATTAGATTGCAGACCGGTAGCCAGGTTATCCAGCACACGCACTTTTGCAGCACCATTGCGGAGCAGGTACTCAACAATATGAGAACCTATAAAACCCGCACCTCCTGTGACCAGGAAACTGCTCTTATCAATTTGTTCAGTATGGAAAACCGGCATTATAAACTCCAGTATTTAAGATCTTTTACTTTATTCCTGTAAATACCTTTTACGTCTACCAGTAAGGCACCTGGCTTGGTGATGGTTTTAAAGTAGTTTTCATCCATGGCAGTATATGGCTCATGATTTACAGCTACAATTACCGCATCATAATCATTATCCGGCTGAGGATGCAGGCCAAAGCCATATTCATGCATCAGCTCTTCATGATCGGCGTGTGTATCTACTACATGTACCGTTACATGATAGCCCTGCAGTTCTTTCACCACATCAGCCACTTTAGAGTTACGGATATCCGATACATTTTCCTTGAAGGTACATCCCATTACCAACACTTTTGCATTGGCAATGTTATTTCCGCTGCCGATAATGGATTGTACGGTTTTCTTGGCTACATAAGCGGCCATCTCATCATTGATAACGCGACCGGCAAGTATCACACGGGAGTTATAACCGAGCTGCTGCGACTTGTATGTAAGATAATACGGATCTACACCTATACAGTGGCCGCCTACCAGGCCGGGGAAGAACTTCAGGAAGTTCCATTTGGTTCCGGCTGCTTCCAGTACCTCAAATGTATTGATGCCCATCTTATCAAAGATGATAGACAGCTCATTCATCAGTGCGATGTTGAGATCACGCTGCGTATTTTCAATGATCTTAGCTGCTTCTGCGACCTTTACGGATGACGCACGATGCACACCGGCAGTTACCACCAGCTCATATACTTTCGCCACGAGATCCAGCGTCTCGGCATCAGATCCGGAAACCACTTTCACCACATTTTCCAGTGTATGCACTTTATCACCCGGGTTAATACGCTCAGGAGAATAGCCATACTGGAAGTCAACACCCGCTTTGAGACCGGAGATGCGCTCTATTACCGGCAGACAGTCTTCTTCTGTGCAACCGGGGTATACAGTAGATTCAAATACAACGCAATCGCCTTTTTTGATCACTTTACCCAGTGTTTCAGATGCTTTGATCACCGGAGTAAGATCAGGCACATTATGCTCGTCTACGGGTGTGGGCACTGCAACTACGTAGAAACGGGCCTCTTTCAGTATTTCAAGGTCGTTGGTAAAACAAATAGCACAGTTTTCAAAAGCTTCTTTGGGCAGTTCGTTACTTGGATCAATACCTTCACGCATCATTTCAATACGCTTTGCATTGATGTCAAAACCGATTACATGGATCTTGCGGGCAAAAGCAAGTGCGATGGGAAGGCCTACGTATCCAAGACCTATAACAGCCAGTTTATCTTCTTTGTTGAGGAGATTCTGATACATGATAATCGAATAAGCTATACACGGATAGCCTCCGTTTGTGGTTGATACCGTTAAAAATCGGCTGCAAAATAGAACAATATGTTTTAATTCTAAAAAATACGCAAGCCCCTTCTGCTGCTAAATTTAAGTTAACCGCTTCCCTTCAGCCCGTTTCCGCTGCTGCATTGCATTTTAATCATACTGCAGCCGGGAAAAGGAGTACACCGGCAATGCCTGCGACAACAATTTGCTCCTTTAACCTTTTAACTTATCAACCCGTTACCCAGCCAGCCGTTTACGCACAAAAAAAGGAATACCTGAGGCATTCCTTCAAATAATTTCAGCAAAAAAAATAATTATGCTTTTTTAGCGGCTTTGCTGGCGTTTCTCAGTGTGCGGCGTGCAATACGCTTTTTACCGAAAGAACCCATTGAAATCTTACCGCGCTTGGTACGTTTGTCACCTCTTCCCATTGTAAAATGTGTTTTAAGACGCAAAAATAAAAAAAAGCAAGAAACATAAGCCCTTGCTTTTTTATCTAAGACTGTAAAAGACGAAAAAATTATTTTTTACCGCTGGCAATCTTAGTAGAAAATTCTTTACCTGCTTTAAATTTCGGAACCTTGCGTGCCTTGATTTTAATTACCTCACCGGTCTGCGGGTTGCGGCCATTGCGTGCAGAACGCTCAGATACAGAGAATGTACCGAAACCTACGAGCGTTACACGGTCACCTTTTTTCAGAGAACCTACCACTGTATCTGTGAAAGAATCCAGTGCTTCGTTTGCCTGTGTTTTAGTGATACCGGCATCTTTGGCAATTTTGTCAATCAGTTCTGCTTTGTTCATAGCGCAAATACGTTTTTTTGTTGTGATTAATTTTTGTGTGATCAGCAAATATACTCACCTTTCTTACAGTACCAAATATCCTGTAAATTATTTTTTAGCCGCAAACCCTTTCCTGACGCAGCTTTCCACATGTTATTAACATTTAGAATACAACTTGCGTCCTTTTAAACCTTTGCCTGCAAAGGCTTTTGTCATATTAAAATCACAAAACAATCATTTTTTTACGGCTATGTGCAGCTAAAAGCGGCTACAGCAGCGGCTTTACTCCTCCACCTCCATTATTGTACGAAAGGCAATAAACCGGTTACCAAACCTGCGGAAGGACTTATCTCTCATTACAGGGGCATATTCACCGATGTAGGTATTGTACTCAGCAATACTGTTGCAGGTGTATTGCGCACTATAAGTTACAGCCTCCAGCTCATCCTGCTCCAGCAGGCGGCACAGCCTGGCGTCGGTAAAAAGGCCGGTAGACATGAGTTCCGGCATATGATCCGTTTTCATCCAGTTTACCCATTCACGGGCTATCTCCGCCTCTACTTTTACGGTTACGTTATATATGATCATGGCATTTTTTTAGTATCGGTTATCGAGATGCAAGTATTAAGACTCAAGTATCAAGATGCCGGCATCGGGCTATTCTTTATTTCTGTCATCACGGTTAGAACCAGATTCCCAAAGCCGGAAAACAAATTCTATTCAACCTATTATTAATCCGTTACCGTCATTATCCCCACTTCTTCTCAATGGTATCCATGATCGTGAGATAGCTTACGTAACGGTCTGCGTTCATCGTTCCGTCATTAACGGCCTCTTTCACAGCGCATCCCGGCTCATTGCGATGCAGGCAGTTATTAAACTTACATTGGCTCATCAGCGCACGCATTTCAGGAAAATAGTGCGCCAGCTCTTCTTCTTTCATATCTATCAGGCCAAATTCCTTTACACCGGGTGTGTCTATGATGCGTCCGCCACCCGGCAGATCAAACATTTCTGCAAATGTAGTGGTATGCTGCCCTTTCCCGCTCCAGTCTGAGACCTTGGTTGTCCGCAGCTCCAGTCCCGGTATCAATTGGTTGATCAAAGTACTTTTCCCAACGCCCGAATGACCGCTGAAGAGTGTGGTTTTGCCTTTGAGGCGCTCTGCAAGCTGCTCTACGCTTCCCTGCTCCAATGCCACAAGCGGCAGCACTTCATAACCTGCAGCAGCATACATTTCCTGCCATTCATGTAACTGCAGTTTATGCTTTTCTTTCAGCAGGTCTGTTTTATTGATTACAATAACAGCCGGTATGTGATACGCTTCGGCTGTAATGAGAAAACGGTCTATGAATCCCTGCGAAGTGCGCGGATCGGCAATGGTAGCCACTACCAGCGCCATGTCCAGGTTGGCTGCAACAATATGTTTTTGATTTTTATTGTGCGGAGATACACGCACTATGTAATTATGCCGGTCTGCGATGCCACTGATAATGCCGGTTTTCACCTGTTCGTCTTCCACCTCAAATGTCACATAATCGCCTACTGCCACCGGGTTGGTAGAAGAGATGTCTTCATCAATCTTCAGCTTACCTTTTATCCTGGCATTCCAGAATCCGCCCTGTTCATCGCGTACCTGGTACCAGCTTCCTGTAGATTTATATACTAATCCCTGCACTGCTGCCTGTTAAAATGAAGAATATTTTTTGCTTATTCATAGCGTAATGCATTGATAGGATCCAGGCGGGAAGCCTTTATTGCCGGGTATATACCTGAAATAATGCCCACTACGGCGCAGATCGTCACTGTTACCATGATCCAGAACCAGGGGATCACAAAACTGCCATTGAGCGCTGTGGCCAGCAGGTTTCCGGAAAGTATACCCACTATGATACCTGCACCGCCACCTATAAGACTGATAAGTACTGATTCGGTAAGAAATTGTGCTTTAATCACCGAAGACCGGGCGCCCAATGCCTTGCTTACGCCGATTTCACGGGTACGTTCTGCAACAGATACCAGCATAATATTCATCAACCCGATCACTGAGCCCAGTACCGTTATAATGCCTATCAGCACCGCAGCCCAGGCTATATACCCGATCACGTCCAGCAATGTGCTGATAAGATTGTTGTTGTCATTAATGCTGAAATCGTTGTCTACCCCCAGCGGTACTTTCCGTATTACCCGGAACAGGCCTTCCGCTTCTTCCGAAGCAAAGGTTTTCTGCTTCACATCGTTTACCATTACAGTAAGCACATAAGACCGGTCACCTCCATATACTGCACGTGAATTTTCTAATGGCACCAACACCACATTGTCGGCATCCATCAGCATACTGCTGCCTTTAGATTCTGTGATACCGATAACGCGGTATTTAAAATCGCCGACAGAGACAGTCTGGTTGATCGCATTTTTCAGGTTATTTTTAAACAGCTTCTTAGCAACACCGTTACCAAGTATGCATACATAACTGCCCGATTGCAACTCGTAACTTGAAAAATTGCGGCCTGCGTCGAGCTTTGTATCGCCAAGCGTCAGGTAAGCATCGTCCACGCCCATTACACGCAGGTTCGGGTTTGTCTTCTCAGAGCCATAACGGGCTGTAGCTATACCTGTGCCTACTGCAGAAATACCAATAAGGGACGGGACGCTAAAACGTTCTTTAAATGCCTTTGCCTCATCATACTTAATATTTTTGCCATCATTGAGATTACCTCCCGGTCCGCCACGGCGGCGTCCCTTTTTCACCACATCACTGGTTATCTGGAAGGAATTGGCGCCCATACTGCTGAAATTGGAATACACAGCACTTTTCATCACTTCAATAGCTGTAAGTATACCCACAAGCGCCCATATACCCATAGCAATGATTACTATGGTAAGCACCGACCGTAGTTTGTTGGTACGGATAGCGCGCCAGGCAAGGGTTACATTAAAAAGCAGCTGCATCATATATGACAGGCATTGACTTGGAAGGCTGAAATTAAGACGATATTTCTGTATCTATATCATATTCGCCCATATCCATAAAAAAACCGCTGCATTTTTTATGCAGCGGCCTTGTATAAATATCTGGTTGTATTATCCCTGTAATGCAGCCGCACCGCTCACAATCTCGGTCAGCTCTGTAGTGATGGCTGCCTGGCGTGCGCGGTTATAACTGATCTTCAGTGAACGCAGGATCTCGCTGGCATTTTCGCTGGCTTTGTCCATTGCAGTCATACGGGCACCGTGCTCAGAAGCATTGGCATCCAGTACAGCCTTAAATACCTGTGTGTTCAGGATTTTCGGCATCAGCTCGCGGATCAGCACTTCTTTTGAAGGCTCGTAGATAAATTCAGAGTTTTTGCTGCCTTCTTTATTTTCCACTTTAGGGATCGGCAGGTATGGCTCGCTCACAAATATCTGTGTAGCGGCATTTTTAAACTGGCTGTAAATGATCTCTACTTTGTCGTATTCATTGCGCAGAAATGCTTCCTGTGCATACACTGCAGCTTCGCGTACATTGTCAAAAGTAAGATCTGAAAATATAGTCCAGTAGTTGTCTACTACCTTATAGTTGTGACGGAGAAAATATTCATACCCTTTTTTACCGATCGGCAGTATCGTTACATTGCCTTTGGCTTTCTGGGAAGCATATTTTTCGTCGATCAGCTGACGGGTAAGTTTTATAACATTGGCATTATAGGCACCGCAAAGGCCACGGTCGCTGGTAACAGGTATCAGCAGCACACGTTCTACAGTACGTTCTTCAGCCAGCGGAAGGTCCATATCAGAAGAAGTAGTGCTTACGATGTTGCTCAGCATTTCCTGGAGCTTCTGTGCATAAGGGCGCATCTGAAGGATAGCATCCTGTGCACGGCGCAGTTTGGCCGCACTCACCATTTTCATCGCTTTGGTGATCTGCTGTGTAGATGTTACCGATTTTATACGGTTGCGAACTTCTTTAAGCTGTCCCGACATATTAGTATTACTATCAATGATAAATCGGCGGCAAAGGTAAGTAATAACTTGCGAAATTCATTGGCGACCGACAATTAAATGAGGTGTTTTTTCCGGCAATGTCTTCCCTCCTGATTCAGAATGCATTGGCAATTCCGTGACATCACGATATCTGCTTGTTATACATTAAAACTAAAAGCTGCCCGACGGCAGCTTTTAAGTATTTCAGCAACGCGGTACATAAATGGCATCAGCTCAGCAGGTATGCAATATCATCCCTGGTAAGCCGCTTCAGGAATGCACTGTCATCTGCCACCAGCTCGGTGGCCAGCGCACGTTTACGGTCCTGCAGCTGCAGCATTTTTTCTTCGATGGTATCCTTACAGATCAGCCGGTAGGCAAATATATTTTTCGTCTGCCCGATACGGTGTGTCCGGTCTATCGCCTGTTGCTCTACAGCCGGGTTCCACCACGGATCTACGATGTATACATAATCTGCCGCTGTAAGGTTAAGACCTATACCGCCCGCTTTCAGCGAAATGAGGAACACACGGCATTCATTATTTTTCTGGAATTCCTGTATGGCCTGCTCACGTTGGGTGGAAGAGCTGCTGCCGTCAAAATAAACGTATGGTATCTTATGCTGCTCCAGTTGCTGACGTATCAGGCCCAGCATACCCAGGAACTGCGAAAACACCAGTGCTTTGTGGTCGCCCACGTTTTCTATGATTTCCCGCATCAGTTCCTCTATCTTGATGGAATGGTTCGGAAAGCGCTCCTGTTCGTTGAGGATGGCCGGCGAATCGCATATCTGGCGCAGTTTGGTAAGCCCCTGCAATATGTGCATCTGCGAACGCTCAATACCTTTTTCATCGATCATACCGAGAATCTGGTCTTTGTATGCATTCCGGTAGGCATCGTATATTTTACGCTGGTCGTGGCCCATCTCGCAGTACAGCAATGTTTCTGTCTTTTCAGGCAGGTCTTTTGCCACCTGTTCTTTGGTGCGGCGCAACATGAATGGATAGATGAGCTTACGCAGTTGCTGCTTGGTCTCTCCTTCCTGGAATTTATCGATCGGTGTGGCAAACTCGTTCATGAAAAACTCGCGGCTGCCCAGCATACCGGGGTTCAGGAAGTTCATCTGCGCAAAAAGGTCAAATGTATTGTTCTGTACCGGTGTACCGCTGAGCGCCAGCCTGTTGCGGCTGTTGAGCAGCAGTGCAGCTTTGGCCACCTGCGACTGCGGGTTTTTAATAGCCTGCGATTCATCCAGCACTACATAGTCAAAAGGTATTTCCTTCAGTATTTTAATATCGCTGCGCATGGTGCCGTATGTAGTGATAATGATATCATACAGATCCATGTTAAGGCCTATGGCATTGCGTTTGGGGCCATGATGAATATAATGCTTCAGCTGGGGCGTGAATTTCTTTATTTCATTTTCCCAGTTGTACATCAGTGTAGTAGGACACACCACCATGAATTTTGCATCGGGGTGCTTGTCTTTATAATGCTGAAAGAATGAAAGTGTCTGTACGGTTTTACCAAGACCCATATCATCGGCCAGCAAACCGCCCCAGCCTGCTTCATTCAAAAATACCAGCCACTGAAAACCCGCAACCTGGTATGGACGCAGATGAGCCTCCAGCCTTGCAGATGGGTTAATGCCGCTGTAATCGTTTGAAATGATGCCGGTAAGCCGTTCTTTTTTCTCTTCAAGCTCTGCCTGCAATGCATCTTCACTTACTTCAGTGAGCAGTTCATCCAGTACGCTGAAGTGTATTTTTTTGATACGCAGCTTACCACCTTTTGATTCGCCCATTTTCACGAGCAACGAATACTTTTTCAGCCATTCTTCCGGCAGTAAACCCAGGCTTCCGTCACCCAGCTTTACATAGTTCAGCTTCTGTGCCAGTGCACGTTTTACGTCTGCAATCGTCACCGACTGATCGCCGAACACCAGCTCTACAGATGCATCAAACCAGTCGATACCACTGCTCACCTGTACACGTGTATCCGGCTTGTGCTGGTTGATACGCAGGTTTTTCAGTCCCTGGAAACCAAACAGCTCTACCTTCCATTCCTTCATTATGTCGTTAAAATGGAAGAACCAGTTATTGAGCAATACCTGTGGCGCAGGCAGGTAGAAGAAATGATCTTTCAGGTTCTGCTGTATGTCTGTATGGAGATTGCGCAACAACGAAATAAACCGCTGTTCCTCTTCTTCATTACGTTTTACGATGGTCACAATGCCATTATGCGGCTGTATCACATCACCGAAGAATCCCCATTTTATCTCTACTCCGTTATAATTAAACACCGGGTGAAACAACAGCATCTGCTCGCGCTCCTGGAGGTAAATGCCATAAGATGGTTTTACCTCGTCCAGGTGACGTATCAGCTCTTCGGAAAAATCTACATGCACAAACTTGCTCCACTCCATGAGCGTGCCGGTGAGGAATGCAGGCCATTCTTCCGCAGGGATCTCCATTTTGCCGGCGGGCATAAACTGCCATACCAGGTGCACTTCCTGTGTATTGGCCACAGCGTGCAGTGTATTATCAAATAATACGAGCCCTTCGTTCAGCATGCGCACATCCTGCCACTGCACTTCATTGCCCTCAATAGTCCAGATCATGGAAACTGTGTAGCTGTCAGCGCCTTTACGCACGCGCAGATGCGGATGCACAGGATGCGTGGCAAAGTTTACATGTTCCAGGCTGCTGCTGGTAAGGCTTTTACCGGGCTTACGCAAAAAGCAGAACGGGTAGGCCGTGTAGCGTTGCAGTAGTTTCTGATACTTGGGCAGCAGGAAATCCCACACCTGTTCTCTTACTTCTGCAGCAGGGCGCTCTTTTAAAACTTCGGTATAATCGTCAAGAAAATCCCCGAAAGGAAGGTTTTTCCGCAGGTATTTCAATGTTTCTTCCGGGCTGAACTTACGTACCACCGGCAGCAGCTCCCGCTCCTCCATCCGGAAGCGGATGGGATTGATATATTGCTGTAATTCCAGCCTTTCAATACCGCTCACAAAACGCGTATTGGCATCGTCCGGGCTTCCGGCTACGAGCAGCACCTGTACAAACGGGTACCAGCTTACATTCGGGTCCAGCACAATAGCGAGGCGTTTCTCCTCTTCCTGTACTACAGTTGCGGCCGCTGCCTGATGCACCGGCTCGGGTGCGGTAACTTTTTTTATAGTTGGGTCCAGCACACGGAGAAACGGCTTGCCGCTCTCGTATGTGAACGTGAATTTATTGGTAAGATCGTCGTTGAGACTGTAACCATACTGCTGCAACAGCTTGTTTTTCTGCTCATCCCAGTTTCGTAATGTCTGGAAGTACTGTGGCCCGAAGGTCAGCAGCAGCTGCAGGAACAGCGTAGCCTTATGCACACAAAGCGGATGATTGGTTTCCGAACAGTTGCAGGACGTGTCAAAGTAGCGTTCTTCATTCTGCTTCAGTACAACGCGGTACGTTTCATCGCCCTCTGGCACTTCTGCTTCTATTTTCTCATTCTGGTTAGAAAGGATGATAGCTCTCTTGCGGGTTGCAGCTTCGGCAGCCCTTTCCATAATGGCCGGCGAAGCAAATACGCGCAGGGTGTGCTCATTTACCTGGCGCAGCCGTACTACGGTATGCCGTTGATCATAAGTGACATCTGTGTTTTCAAACAGACCGGTCTGCACAATATCATTCAGCTGGAACAATGCGGCTACTTCATGGCGACAGATATCGCCCATGTTGTACGGACATTGACAGCGAACGGACAGTGAATCGGGGTGCAGGAATTTCTGGATAGTGACAGTGTAATAATTCTGGTACAGATCATTGCGCACACGGAAACGCACCTGCTCCAGCAGGTGGTCTACATCGAGCAGGCTGGCGCCGGAGTTAAGAAATATCTTCTTACCCCTGCGTATGACCTCTTCAGTACCATAATTATAAACATGCTTTAAAAGCGGTGGTAATGACATGTAATAGTGCTCAGTTCAAAACAAGGCAATCTTCAAAATTAACGAAAAACAGCTTTACATGCGGGGCTTTTTATTAAAATTCTGTTATATAAGCTTGAAAACCTTACAAATAAATGATGCTTTCACGCAGATCGTCTGCATGTATAAAAAAAATGCCGGGCTCATATAAAGCCCGGCATTTAAGTAAAAACGGTTCGTTATTAAAGGAAAATCGAAAATATCGCATACACAATGCCGGCAATCAGCGCGCTGACAGGTATCGTCAGAATCCAGGCCCAAAGCAGGTTGATCGTGACACCCCAGCGTACTGCAGAAAGGCGTTTTGTAGCGCCTACACCTATGATGGACCCCGTAATGGTATGTGTGGTACTTACCGGTATCTTCAGGTTTTCTGTGATAAACAATGTTATCGCACCGGCGGTTTCGGCAGCCACACCTTCAAACGGCGTCACTTTGGTAATGCGTGTGCCCATTGTTTTAATGATCTTCCAGCCGCCACTCATGGTTCCCAGTGCTATGGCCGTATAGCAGGCCAGCGGTACCCATACCGGCATATCATGAAAGTCTTTGATGTTGCCATTGGCAATAAGCGCAGCTGTAATAATACCCATTACCTTCTGGGCATCGTTACCGCCATGGCCTATACTGAAGGCCGCAGAAGACACCAGCTGCAGTCGTTTAAACCATTTCTGCGACTGCGAATAGTTAAGCGAGCTGAGGAACAGCGTAAAAATGCTCATTACTGTAAGGATAAAGCCAAGCAGTATCCATTTAAAGTTTTTACCGTCGAAGATCACCTTCAGCACATAGGAATCAAAGTGCGTTTTGAGCTTTGCAGGATCAAATTCCAGTGTTTTATCCAGGAAGATGATCACGCCGATGATGATGGCAAATGAAATGATCTTCGGCAGCATCCCTTTCTTAAAAGAGTTGATAAACCAGAGCGAAATGATAAAGGCCATGATCATACCTACCAGCGGGGCAAGGATGATAAAACTTACAGTCTTGATCACCGGCTCGGGATTTACAGAGTGAAAACCGGCATGCGCAATGGCCGCACCTGCAAAGCCGCCCAGCAGTGTATGCGAGGAGCTGGAAGGAATACCGAACCACCAGGTAAGCAGGTTCCAGGAAATAGCAGCCAGCAGGCCGGAGATAATGACCGGCAGCGTGATAAACTCTTCCTTCACCGTTTTGGCAATGGTATTGGCCACACCATGATCTTTAAAGATAAAGAAGGCTGCAAAATTGAATAATGCTGCCCAAAGCACTGCCTGCAGCGGCGTAAGCACCTTGGTGGAAACTACAGTGGCTATGGAATTGGCTGCATCATGGAAACCATTGATGTAGTCAAACAGTAGAGCCAGTATGATGATAATTAAGAGAAATGCGGACATAAATCTGTATGCAGCTGTTATTAAGAGTATTTGATAATGATAGACTCTATCACATTCGCAGCGTCTTCACATTTATCGGTTACGATCTCCAGCATCTGGTACAGATCTTTCTTTTTAATGAGCTCTATAGGATTCATATTGGAAGAGAACATTTCTGCCATTGCTTTATCCAGCAGGTCGTCTCCTTCATTTTCCAGGCTGTTGATCTTCACACATGCTTCTGTAATGGCACGCAGATCTTTCATATTACGGATCTCATGTACAGCCTTGTGCAATTCTTTTATCGAGCGCAGTATAATATCTGCAAAATTGCTTGTGTAAGCATCTTTCCCTATGATATTATAGTTTACCATGCGCTTGGCCGAGCCCCAGATATAATCGGCAACGTCATCGAGCGCAGTAGCCAGAAAGTGAATGTCCTCGCGGTCAAATGGCGTAATGAAGTTGCGGCCCAGCTCAATGAATATGCGGTGTGTTATTTCATCGTTTTTGTGCTCCAGTTCTTCCAGGCTTTTCAGCAGTGTATCGCGGCGGGAGTAATCTTCATCCTGTGTTGCATTTTTAAACACTTCGCCCATCTGCACCAGTGTAGCGCTTACTTCCTCAAATAAGCCATAGAACACCCGGTCTTTAGGCATGAACAGTTTAATAAAAGATGCAAAAGCCATAAAAATTTGTTGTTTTTCAGGCAGCAAAGTTAGCTTATATATATGCCGCCCAAAATTGTTAATGCAGAATTAATAATTTGGTAACATTGAATACATATTAGAGTTGTAGGAAGCAGAAGGATCCGGCCAAAACCTTCACCAGCATGTATTATATAATTGTAAAGCATATAAAAAAGCTTCGCTGCAATATTATTTTTGACCATTCCCGGCAACCCGATGTACGTGCAACCGCAAGGCTACCGATACTATCCCTATGTTAACCCTCAATTACCTCAATATTAAGTTTTAAAAGTTAACGTTATGGTAACATTGGCGTAACAGAGCGATAATGTGTGTCAGGTTCCTTTGCAGCAAAATTAACACACACACACATTTTATGGGAAAGCTTAGTACAGCTCTTGCGGGCGGCATCTTCTGCTTAGGTCTCTCCGCACTCTCTTTTTCGTCTGCAACCGCACAGGACACTGCAGCTTTTAAACCTTCAGGCAAACTCTGGGGTTATGCATTCGGTGATTATGCGTTCAAAGCTCATGGCGACACAGTAGGCGGTGCAGGCCGCGGTGGTTCTAACCAGTACTCCAACGTAAACAAGAACCAGAGCCTCTTCCAGCTTCGTCGTCTGTACCTGGGTTACGATTACGAAATCAGTAAAAAATTCTCAGCTTCGTTCCTGCTTGCTGCTGAAGACGATTTTGCCAACGGAGACCTGCTCGGTGACGGCAAATTCGCTCCTTACATAAAGAACGCTTATCTGCGTTGGAAAGGCATCTTCCCCGGTTCTGACCTCGTAATAGGTATGCAGCCAACACCAACCTTCGCTAAAATGAACAGCTGGGGCGTATCTTCGGAAGATGTATGGAGCTACCGTTCTATCGAGCGTACTGTAATGGACGTTCGCCGTACCAGTTCTTTTGACCTCGGCATAAGCCTCCAGGGTCACCTGCCTAAAAATGATAATTTCGGTTACGACCTGATGGTGAGCAACGGTACCGGCTCAAAACCGGAAACAGATGCTATGAAATGGTTCTGGGGTGATGTTTACGGTAAATTCCTCAACAAACACCTCCTGGTTAACTTCTATGCAGATTACAACCGTCTGAACCTGCAGGAAGGCTGGAAACACGACCGTAATACTTTCAAACTGTTCGTAGCTTATACCGTTCCGAAACTGACTGTGGGTGTTGAAGCATTTGCGATTACACTGCGTGGTGACGATGTGGCTACTGAAGCTACCGGCGGTAAAAAAGATACCATCTCTACTGCTGCAACAGGTATTTCTGCTTTCGTTCGCGGCCCTATCCTGAAAGACAAGCTGGGCTTCTTTGTACGTTATGACAATTACAATCCTACAGGAGACAACGACAACGGCAAATACAGCACTTACAGCCCGCTGACTTCACAGTACAATCCTAATACCAAAGAACAGTTCTTCACTGCAGGCCTGGATTATACTCCGATCAAGAATGTACACATCATGCCAAACATCTGGTACGATGCTTACACTAACGCAGGTCCGAAAAACTACGGCAGCGCCAATAAAGATTTTGATATGGTATACCGCCTTACGTTCTACTATATCTATGGCAAATAATTACAATTAAGTCTCTAATTAACTAAGAACATAAAACGCAAAACAAAACGCAAATGACTACGTTCAAAACGCTGAAAAAACTCTTTATGGCAGGCCTCGCAGTAGCTGCTATCGGTTCACTGAGCCTGATGAGCTGCGGTGGTGGTAACGGTGCTGCCGGCGGATCAGACAGTACAGCTTCAAAAGGTTCCGGTGATGATAATACCATCCTGGGTGCCGGTTCTACTTTCGATTACCCGCTGTTCTCAAAGCAGTTTGCTGAATACAACACTGCCAACGGCCTGAAAGTTAACTACCAGTCTATCGGTTCCGGCGGCGGTATCCTGCAGCTGACCAACAAAACAGTAGACTTCGGTGCATCTGATGCTCCGCTGAATGACGAACAGACGCAGAAAATGGGTGTACCTGCACTGCACGTACCTGTTACAGCAGGCGCAGTAGTACTGAGCTACAACCTCCCTGAAGTAAAAGACACACTGAAACTGACACCGGAAGTGCTTGCAGAAATGTTCCTCGGTAACATCAAAAAATGGAACGATGCAAAGATCGCAGCTGTTAACCCGGGCGTTAAACTTCCTGCAACAGACATCGTAATTGCACACCGTTCTGATGGCTCTGGTACATCCAACATCTTTACCACTTACCTGACGAAAGTGAACAAAGATTGGGAAACCAAAGTAGGTAAAGGTTCTTCTGTAAACTGGCCTGTAGGTCTGGGTGGTAAAGGTAACGAAGGTGTTGCCGGTCTTATCAAGCAGACTCCCGGTACTATCGGTTATACGGAGCTTGCTTATGCAATCCAGAACAACATGGCTTTTGCTAAAATCCAGAACAAAGCAGGAAACTTCATTACTCCGAGCGTTGCTTCTGTAACTGCAGCCAGCAACATCCAGATACCTGAAGATGGTAAAGTATCTCTTACTAACACAGATGCTGCTGATGGTTATCCTATCTCCGGTCTGTCATGGGTACTGATCTACAAAGAGCAGAAATACAACAACCGTTCAAAAGAAAGAGCTGAGAAACTGGTAAAACTGATCTGGTGGCAGATCCACGAAGGCCAGCAGTTCAGCACTCCGCTGAATTATGCTCCGCTTTCTGCAGCAGCTGTTACAGTAGCAGAAAACAACCTGAAAGCCGCTACATACGACGGTCAGGCTATCCTGAAATAATTAGCATTTCCACTGAGGAATAAAAAACAACCGATGAAAACAACAACGGCTGATAATATTACAAGTACCCGCAGCGACGCTACGCTGCGGGTACTTGTTAATAGAGAAGAAAACGAAAGCGCAAAAGCGGCAAAACGTACCAAGCGTACCTTCCGCCAGATACGTACAGAAAAAGCATTTAACAAGACACTGATCATTATGGGACTGGCAATGCTGGTACTGGTGATCGGCATTATGCTTACACTGATAGTACAGTCCATTCCTTCTATCAAGGCACTGGGCATAAGCTATCTCTGGGGCAAAGTATGGGATCCCGTACGTGATATCTACGGAGCATTCCCGTTCCTGCTGGGTACACTGCTTACCTCATTCCTGGCACTTATCATCTCCATACCGTTCTCCTTCGCGGTGGCCGTTTTCCTGGGCGAATACTATCCGAAAGGCTGGCTTTCCAACTTCCTGAAAAGCACAGTAGAACTTATTGCCGCTGTACCCTCCGTAATCTACGGCTTCTGGGGTCTGGCGGTGCTGGTACCGGTTGTAAGAGCCTTTGAACTGAAGATAGGCGTAACGCCGTATGGTATCGGTATTTTCACTTCATCACTTATCCTCGCTGTGATGATCATCCCTTATGCTGCTTCCATGAGCCGCGAGATGATCCGCATGGTGCCCTCCTACCTTAAAGAAGGGGCTTACGCACTCGGCGCAACCAGGTTTGAAGTGATCAAAAGTGTAATACTGCCTTATACCAAATCGGGCCTGTTCGCAGGTATCCTTCTTTCGCTGGGACGCGCACTGGGTGAAACAATGGCCGTAACAATGGTCATCGGTAATACAAGTCTTATACCTAAAAGCATTTTTGATCCGGGCAATACAATGGCCAGTATCATAGCCAATGAGTTTACAGAAGCTGCCAGCAGCGTATACCTGTCATCACTCATTGAGCTGGGCCTTGTACTGTTCCTCGTTACTGTAGTCATTAATATCCTGGGCAAGCGAATTATTAAACGGTTTACAAACGAATAGACTATGAGCGTTAAAGTAAAATACAGAATCGGGAAAAGCACGCTGTTCAAAGGACTCATCATACTGTTTTCCATGGCGTGCGTACTGCCGCTGCTCTTTATCCTCGGCTTTATCATGAAGGAAGGTATCACCAAGATCAACTGGCACTTCCTGGTAAACATACCCAAGCCTGTAGGTGAAACCGGCGGTGGTATTGCCAATGCCTTGATAGGAAGCATACTCATTGTACTGGTTGCCTCCGTAATGGCCATACCGGTGGGCATCCTCACAGGTATATACCTGAGCGAAAACAAGACCAGCAAGCTGGCCTACTGGAGTCGCCTGGCCACAGACATCCTGCAGGGCGTGCCCTCCATCGTTATCGGTATCGTTATCTACTTCTGGATCGTAAAACCGCTGGGCACCTTTTCTGCATTATCCGGCAGTGTAGCGCTCGCCATTATGATGCTGCCCATCATCATACGTTCTACAGAAGAAACCCTGAAGCTGATACCGCCATCTTATAAAGAAGCAGCACTGGCACTGGGCCTGCCCTATCACAGGGTAATGCTCAAAGTGATATTACCTACCGGCATTGGCGGTATACTCTCCGGTGTAATGCTTTCTGTAGCAAGGATAGCCGGCGAAACAGCTCCCCTGCTGTTCACTGCATTCGGTAACCCTTACCTGGTAACAGATATTACCAAGCCGATGCAGAGCCTTCCGCTGCTCATCTTTAACTATGCCACCAGCCCGTACAACGAATGGCACGACCTCGCATGGGGTGCCTCACTGATACTGCTGGTATGGGTGTTATTATTAAATATTATTACAAAGATCACAACCAGAAGATGGAACGTACAATTGTAAAAACGAACAATTTCAATGCATACTTTGGCAATAATCATGTTGTGAAGGATGTAAATATTGAGATACCTAAAAATAATGTGATAGCAGTGATGGGGCCTTCCGGCTGTGGTAAAACTACCTTCCTGCGCTGCATCAACCGTATGCACGAGCTCATCCCCGGAGCTACCTGCAAAGGAGAAATGAAACTCCACGAAGAGAATGTATACGATATGCACCCCATCTTCGTTCGTCTTAAAATAGGCATGGTGTTCCAGCGCCCGAATCCGTTCCCGAACCTCAGCATCTACGACAACGTAATTGCCGGTTACAAACTGAACGGAGTTTCTATAGCAAAAGCAGAAAAAGACCGCATTGTGGAGCACTCTCTTTCACGTGCTGCTCTGTGGAACGAAGTAAAAGATTCACTGCATAAAAAAGGAACATTCCTCTCCGGCGGCCAGCAACAGCGCCTGTGTATAGCACGCGCCATAGCTATGGAACCGGAAGTGCTGTTACTTGATGAACCTACATCTGCACTTGACCCGATCTCTACCTCCAGCGTAGAAGAACTGCTGCACGAGCTGAAAGAAAACTATACCTTAGTGATCGTAACGCACAACATGCAGCAGGCCGCACGTGTAAGTGATAAAACTGCGTTCTTTTACATGGGTGAGCTGGTGGAATATGATGAAACAAAACAGATGTTCACCAACCCGAAAGATACACGTACCCAGAATTATATCACGGGACGTTTCAGTTAAAAACTATTAATCATCTTTTTGTCATGACACAATTAGAAAAAGAAATAAAAGCAGTTAAAGGCGAAGTGCTGAACATGTGGCAGCTGGTGCAGAAGCAATTGCTTAAAGCCAAAGATGCTATGCTGCGCTTTGATGTAGACCTGGCACGTGAGGTAGTAGCGAAGGAAAAGAGGGTAAACGCTTTTGAGCTGAAAATAGACCGCGACTGTGAAAACGTATTTGCCCTGTTTACGCCCGTTGCCGTTGATCTTCGCTTCCTCCTGGCAGCGATCAAGATCAACTCCAACATGGAGCGCATCGGTGATATTGCTGAAGGCATTGCCAAATACATTATCCAGTTCAACCACCGCTTTGACGAGAAGATACTGGAGCGAACCAAGCTGTTGGAGATGTATGATGTAGCGATAGAAATGCTGAATGATACGCGCCTGGCATTTGAAAGCGAAAACACCATGCTGGCACGCAGCGTATTCAAGCAGGATGAGATACTGGATGAGATAAACAGGGAAGCTAATGAAAACGTAGCGGCCTGCATCACAGCAGACATCAACAGCATGAACGAAGCGCTGTATGTGCTTTCTATGATCCGTAAAATGGAGCGTCTCGGCGACCAGGTAAAAAATATAGCAGAAGAGATCATCTTCTACCTCGAGGCAAAAGTGCTGAAACACCAGGACGAGGTATAAGTATTTAATCCGGAATATAAAGCGAACGGAACAACTGTAATGGCTGTTCCGTTTTTTTATTTAATTCATCAGATGATTTTTTGGGAGATGCCGGATGTTGGGTTTTGGTATTTGAAATTGGGCATTTGGTATTTGATGTCATCCTGAGCGTGGCCGAAGGATGACGACAATTTTGTATTCGGATCTTAGCCTATTTCAGCTTATCCAGTATTTTTTCCAGCAGGCGGTTACGTTCTTTCTCAGCTTCGGCCAGCTCCCGGTAGAGCGTAACGAGTGAATCTAATACTTCTTCTTTGGTGCCGGAGTTATTATTAAACGTGCCATAATTTATATTTACCCCTATCGCACTTTCTGAGCTATTGAAGGTGTTTTCAATGAAACTGATCAGCTTATCTTCCTCAAAATTCTTAATCGTATCCACGCTTAAGCCCAGGGCCTCCGCCACCTTTGCCAGCCTTTCTTCGTCCACCGTTTCGCTGTTTTCCAGTTTAGATACCGATTGCTGAGTAACACCCAGCAGCGATGCCAGCGTTTCCTGCTTCATGCCGCGTATTTCGCGCAGGCGCATGATCTTACGGCCTATGTGGGGTGTTTTTGTATCGGGCATTTTCATTGTGCAAGCTCTGTTTTTATTATTAAGTGTTTTTACAGCCGGCGCAGCAATATTGTGCAGCGTGCAGGGCAGCTGCCGTGGCAGAAATATATTTTATTTCGTTGTGCGGCAGTGGCGTAAAGGTAATAAAAGCACAGATATAGACCGGGCAGCCATTGTCTTTTTTTACGGCAAAAATCGCTGCCCTCCGCTGCTTTCACTGGGTTATCTGTCGCTGCCGCCGCGGGGTATATGGATCGTTGCTACACGTCGCGCAACGGTTGCAAGACATGTAGCAGGTGTTAAAACACAATCTGTATGCTGCCTGTTTTCTGTAGCAGGGATTGCCGGATGTGTGGCAGCCGTTGCTACACGTCTTGCAGGCATTGCAGCATGTCTCGCAGGCATCCTGTGCACGTGTGGCAGGCATTGCGTGACGTGTAGCAGCGGTTGCGTGATGTGCTGTAATCGCTCAAATACAGGGCAGGAAATGGCACAAACAAATTCAGGTCGTTGATAATCAATAAAATACACACTCATTAAGCAAACAGCGGATTTATACTAAACACAGCCGTTTGTCTTTATTTACAGGTAAATAATCCGTACAAATCAGCTTAACCTTACCCGCGGATCCAGCAGGCCGTACATAATATCTGTAATGAGGTTGATGATAATAAAGATGAAGGCAGTAAGCAGTACAGAGCCCATCACCAGGGGAAAATCGAATTTGTCGAGTGCGTCTACCGTTATCTTGCCTACGCCCTTCCAGCCAAAAATATACTCTACAAAGAAAGACCCGGCGAGCAGTTCTGCCAGCCAGCCGCTTACGGCCGTTACCACAGGATTTAACGCATTGGGCAGTGCATGACGGAAGACCACTCTTGTTTTTGAAAGCCCTTTGGCATAAGCGGTACGTATAAAATCCTGCGAAAGCACATCGAGCAACGCACTGCGGGTGAGCTGCATAATAATGGGCAGCGGTCGTATACCCAGCGCAATGGCGGGAAGGATAAGATTGCGCAGCACAAGATGCCTGCCGGTAAAAGGATCGTACTCCCACAGGCTGCCGGTCATATTAAGGCCGGTGACGCTGTGCAGCAGGAAGCCAAACAGCCATGCAATGATAAGCCCTGCAAAAAATGAAGGGGTAGACAGGCCTGCTACACCGGCAGCAAGGGCCGAAGTATCCAGCCAGGTGCCCTTTTTCAGCGCAGCCAGCACACCCAGCAAAATACCGAGTATAGTAGCAATGGTGATGGCAGCCAATGCGAGCACAATTGTTCCGGGAAGCGCTTCGCCCAGTACAGTGCTTACTTCTTTTTTGGTGTGGTAGGAACGGCCAAGATAAGGCCACTTGAACACAAGGCATTTACCCTGCCCTGTGGTGTATATTTTCTGATAATGATATTTGTTTTGCGTAGCAGAATCATCTGCCAGGACGCTTACAGGCGAAAGATCATTCAGGTACAGCATATACCGCTGCAGCATGGGCTTATCGAGGTTCAGCTCATGCCGTGCATGCTCCAGGGATGCAAGATCGCTGCGCTGCCCCATGATCATACGGGCAGGATCGGCCGGCAGTACATTAAACAGGAAGAACACAAGTGTCACCACCCCGAATAATACGAGCAGGCTGTACCGTAAACGTCGTGCAAGAAGGCGGAGCAAAATTGAACAAATTGTAAAAACAGGTTATTATTTCCGTGATGGTTTTCTACTTGTATGAAAAACTGAAAGGACTATTACCAGCTTCTCTCTTTTATTTATCCTGTAAATGACTAAATAAGGAAAAATATTTACTCTCGCAGCGCGATAAAAGCGTTTATATAGTGAGTTATGTTCGGGGTTTTGCTCTATTCTTTCAATGGATAAAGACAACTCATTCACAAAGCGATCCCCTAACCCTTCCTGGCGATCTTCGTACCAATGCCATGCGTTAAGCAGTTCTTTCTCTGCTTTTACCAATAAAGTTGTTCTGTAACTCATTTGAGTGAGCGCTTCTTTATATCACTAATCCTTTTTTTCACATCAGACATAGTAAAAGATTTTTCACTACCATTTTTCCAGCCAGTGTATCTACTTTCCAGTTCCTTCATTAATGCGGCATCTTCCCACCATTCCGCAGACTCAGTAATATCATCTTCAAGCATCATGTAGATGGCTTTTACTTTTTTTTCGTCTGCTACACGAATAAAGTCGTATAACTTTTCTCTCATTGCACCAATATTCATCACATCAGGTATTTTTACAAATATACTTTATTGCAAATTTCTATCTACTTCACATCACCCATCTGTTTCGGATAATCCCTGAAGCTCCATTTTCCTTCTACAGTGCCGTCATTTAGCAGCATAAGGCCGGGATTGGTGCGCATGCCTGTTTTACTGGCCGTACCATCTACAATGAGCAGCTGAAATTTGACAAGGCCCCATTTTTTCAGGAATTCAGCAGTAGGTTCCTTTTCTCCGGAGGAAAGGATGTAAGTGGGTATATTCTGCTGCTCTGCTTCATCCAGCAGTTTTTTCAGGCGCTCGAGGTTGTCGGTACGTGCCTTGTTCACATCACGCAGGAAGAACAGGAATACTTTGCCTTTTGCCTTCAGCACTTCTTCTGTATGATCATTGCCATCGTAGTCGCTCAGTTTAAAATCCTTGATAGGAGCTTCTCCTGAGCCTTCTTTTATCAGTTTTGTTTTGCTGTCTACAAATACCCAGGTGCTGTCCTGCCAGGGATAATTACTTTGACTGAATTCTTTTTTCACACCGTCTTTTTCGTAGGTGAGCACTGTTTCAAAAACCGGTGGCGTAGCTCCCGGCGGCAACTGTGATTTTTCCCAGAGGTTGTTGCCTACTTTATAAGCCAGGCAATCGTGAACAGGCAGGTGTTCCAGCGTCCACCACTGGAAGCCAAATGCAAAGAATATGGAAAGTATCATTAGTGCTGTACCGGGATAATTACTGAATGCCGGCCTGATACGCTTGCGGTACAGGAAAATAATAACAACCAGGGCTAGCAATACGATATCTTTCCAGAAGGTAGCCGTATTGGAAAGCGGTATACAGTCGCCAAAACAGCCACACTCTTTTACTTTTGCCGAATGGCGGATGATATCCCAGTAATAAACATATGCAGTAAGAAAGGTAAAGAACGTGGTGAGCAGCAGCAACAGGAAGGAAAATACCCGGAAAGCAAAACCCAGCAATAATGCCACCCCCGCAATGATCTCAAAAGCGATCATGAGCACGGAGAACATTAAAGCATAGTCGGAAAGCCACTCGGTATGCCAAACTTCAAAGAATTCCTTCATCTTGTAGCTGAGGCCAAGCGGGTCATTTGCCTTAACCAGTCCTGAGAAAATAAAAAGAACGCCTACCACGATCCTTAAAAACCAGAGAACGTATTTCATGTTTAGTTTTTTTTAAACGCAAAGTGCGCTGAGAAGACGCGAAGTTGCGCTAAGGTTTTACTGTATGAATTTATAGTTTTTTCACTTACTCTTTGCGCTGCTCTGCGCCACCTTTGCGCTCTCTGCGGTTAACTTACTCATTAAACGCAAAGTGCGCTGAGAAGACGCTAAGTTGCGCTAAGATTTACAAGTATAATTATAAATTGTTTACTATTCTTTTAATGCCGTCTTTTACTTTCAATTCATTAAAGTTTATTAGTAGACCCAATTTTGTATTGGTTAACTTAAGATAAGTAAGCACCTGTGCGGTATGAATATTGTGCAATGCTTCCACTGCTTTTACTTCCACGATGACCTTATCTTCTACAAGCAGATCACAACGAAAACCACATTCCATTCTGATATCTTCAAATAACACGGGAATCGATTTTTGTTTCTCTACCCGTATGCCATCGTTAATAAGACAATGACATAAACAGGTTTCATAAACAGATTCAAGCAGCCCGGGGCCAAGGGTTTGATGTACATAAATTGCCGAACCAATAATCAGGTTCGAAAGTTCATTTTCCGTCATAGGTCGTATTCAATAGTATGGGTAATATATCCTTTGCTCTGCGCCATCTTTGCATCCTCTGCGGCTAACTTACTCATTAAACGCAAAGTGCGCTAAGAAGACGCTAAGATGCACTAACGTTTACTGTATGAGTTATAATTTTTCACTTACTCTTTGCGCTGCTCTACGCCACCTTTGCGATCTCTGCGGCTAACTTACTCATTAAACGCAAAGTGCGCTGAGAAGACGCTAAGATGCGCTAAGGTTTTACTGTATGAATATATAGTTTTTCACTTACTCTTTGCGCTGCTCTGCGCCACCTTTGCGATCTCTGCGGTTAACTTACTCATTAAATGCAAAGTGCGCTGAGAAGACGCGAAGTTGCGCTAAGGTTTTACTGTATGAATTTATAGTTTTTTCACTTACTCTTTGCGCCGCTCTGCGCCACCTTTGCGATCTCTGCGGTTAACTTACTCATTAAACGCAAAGTGCGCTGAGAAGACGCGAAGTTGCGCTAAGGTTTTACTGTATGAATTTATAGTTTTTCACTTATTCTTTGCGCTGCTCTGCGCCACCTTTGCGATCTCTGCGGTTAAATCTTTGCCTCACCGATTCTGATCAGTGCAAAGATGCCGTAGTTCACTATATCACTGAAGTTGGCATCAATACCTTCTGATACGATCGTTTGTCCTTCATTGGCCAATATCTGCTTAATACGAAGCAGTTTGGTCAGTATCAGGTCTGCAAATGACTCCTGCGACATATCGCGCCATGCTTCGCCGTAATCGTGATTTTTTTCCAGCATGAGTGCCTCTACTTCTTTTGACCGGGTTTCGTACAGGCCGGCTGCAGCCTCCGCATCCAGCTCAAAAGACGCATCTGCCGGCATTCCCAGCTGTATCAATGCGATAATACCGTAGTTCACAATACCTATAAATTCACTTTCGATGCTGTCTCCGATCTTTTGTTTGCCGGTTTCCTGTATCTGCCGTATACGCCAGGCTTTAATATATATCTGGTCTACCACGGAGATCATACGCAGTATGCGCCATGAAGTACCGTAGTCTTTTGCTTTCTTTGTATATAAATCTTTACAGCGCGCTACTACTTCGTGGTATTGCTGTAAGGTCTTGCTTAACTGTTCTGTTGTCCCGGAGCTCAATGGTTCCTGCATGTTTTTAAAATGATGAGTCTCAAAAATACGCTTTTACCGATACAATATACGCTGCAAAGCCACGGACGCCTGCTGAGCCTCGCCAGCCCTGTGGTTATGGGCATTCTCAATGTTACGCCCGACAGCTTCTTTACTAAAGGACGGAATAGCGATGCTGACGGTTTGCTGGCTACAGCCGAAAAAATGCTGCATGAAGGCGCTACTATCCTGGATATTGGCGGTGCTTCCACCCGGCCGGGCAGCGGCATTATAGATACAGAAGAAGAGCTGAAACGCGTTATTCCCGTGGTGGAAGCGATACATAAACGCTTTCCTGAAGCATGGCTGTCGGCAGATACTTATCATGCAAAAGTGGCTGAAGAAGCTGTGCATGCCGGCGTTTCCATCATCAACGACATCAGCAGCGGCAGTATAGACGGGAATATGATACAAACTGTAGCCCGGCTCAAGGTGCCTTATATAGCCATGCATATGCAGGGCACCCCGGAAACCATGCAGCAGAACCCTCAATATACCGATGTGGCTGGCGAAGTACGCAACTACCTGGCCGGTATCTGCAAACGGTGCACAGATGCAGGCATAGCTGATGTGATCATTGATCCCGGATTTGGCTTTGGCAAAACCGTGGCACATAATTTTGCTTTACTGCGTGAGCTGCACACCTTCCGCATCACCGGCAGGCCGCTTCTGGCAGGCATCTCCAGGAAATCCATGATCTGCAGAACGCTGAATGTTTCTCCGGAGCAGGCGCTTAACGGCACTACGGCATTACATATGGAAGCATTAAGACAGGGCGCCAACATGCTTCGTGTACATGATGTAAAGGAAGCTATGGAAGTGATTAAATTATATACGCAGTCAACTATGGCATGATATCAGATACATTGCTGCCCGTTTATTATGCAATTATTTTCTACATCTGAGAGCCGCTAACCCAGTATTTTATGCCGTACAAATTCCTTGTTCCGGTCAAAAAGATAGCGGTAGGTACTTAGCTTCCGGCTCCGGTATGTACCCAGGCTTTCGGCAATATTGATCATCTTCGGATTGAAATCGCCGATCCACTGCATTTCATAATCGTCGTATTTCGGATTGCCCTGTATCACTTTTGCTGCTTCCATGATCATAAAAGCGTCTACACCTTTGCCCTGGAATTCTGGTATGATACCAAACACCAATCCTACAAAGCGGCTGCATTTGCCAAATTGTTTCAGCCACAGGAAACGCAGTTTCTGCAACAGGCCGAACTTACCATCCATGTGCTTGAAATACTGGTTAAGGTCCGGCAGATTGATCCACATAGCAATGGGTTCGTCCTTATAATAAGTGAACCATGTTATGCTCTCATCCATCACAGGTTTCATCGTTTTAAACATTTTCTGCACCACACGCTCTTCCAGTTCTTTGCCACCTCCGTGACCGGCCCATGCCTTATTGTACACGTAGGTAAAGTCGCGGGCAAATTTCTCTATCTCTGCTTTACGGATATGTACTGCTTTATAATTGGGGTCCCTGGCTATTTCATCATGACGGATATAAAACTTGTCCTGCACCCTGTCTTTAACTTTCAGCGCAAAACATACCTGGTTGAAGTATACCTGGAAACCATACTGCTCAAACAGGTACTGGTAATACGGCGGGTTGTAGTTCATACAATACAGCGGCTCCTGGAAGCCCTCTACCTGCAGCCCCCACCAGCGCTCCCGCTCCCCAAAGTTTATAGGACCGTCCATAGCTTCCATACCACGCTCCTGCAGCCATTTTTTACAATGGTCAAACATGACATGGGCAGCTTCTACATTATTGATGCATTCAAAAAAGCCGATACCGCCGGTCGGCTGTTCATTCTTATATTTTTTATTTACAAACGCTGCAATACGACCTATAGCATGTCCATAGACATTTTTCAGTATCCATCGCGTACACTCACCATTTTTGAAAAATTTATTTTTAGCCGGGTCAAATACCTCTTCAATATCCTTGTCCAGCGGGCGTATCCAGTTAGGATCATCTTTGTAAATACCCACAGCCACTTCCAGGAACAATCGTTTATCTACGTCCGTTTTTACTTCATGCATTACCATGTGTGCAGTCCGTTTTTAAAGAAGGGAGAAAGATACAGCATTTCACCCAGTCGGTACACGGGCATCATTTTAGAAATAAATAAAAAATGTTAAAAGATCACTTCTGCCGCTGCTGCCCACGCAGGTATGGGTATATGGTTTGTTCTTCTCCCCGCAAATCCATTATATTGCAGCATACATGTACTGGATTTTCCGCATTATAGCTATACTCCTTTCGCTCGCTGCAGGCTACTGGGTTTACCGGGCCGATAAGCGCAGAAATATACCTAAGCCGTGGCTTACCGCGGCGTTACGTTCCCTTGTAATATTGGGCACTTTACTATTGCTCGTATTTCCGGTGCTTCACCTGGAGCGGCACAAAGTGCAGAAGCCTGTTGTTGTTCTCCTGCAGGACAACTCTGTATCTGCCGGTGTGGCGTTGAAAGGGGATTCGGTAAAATTCCGGCAGGCAATGCTGCAACTCGGCAAGCACCTCTCTGACGACTACCAGGTGGTATACAAAGGGTTTGGCGATAAATTACAGGACGACAGCCTCTTCCGCTACGACCAGCAGTCTACCGATATCAGCAGCGCATTAAACGAAGTGCAGGAAATATATGGCCGGCAAAACCTCGGGGGCATTGTTCTTGCTACAGATGGCCGTTTTAACCAGGGCAGCAATCCGTTGTATGCGCCGTCTGCATTTAACGGCAGCCTGTATACCGTGGCACTCGGCGACAGCCAGCAGCATAAAGACATCCGTATTGCACAGGTCTATGCCAACAGGGTCGTTTCCCTTAAAAGCCAGTTTGAGGTAAGGGCAGATATACTTGCTTTACGCTGCAATGGCTACAGCAATACAGTAAAGCTTGAGGAAGCCGGCAAAGGGATCGTAGCTACTGCCGCGCTTTCCGTATCGTCAGACCGATACGATCGCTCTGTATCATTTACAGTACAGGCAGAAACACCGGGGCTGCATCATTATATCATTACAATACCGGCAGCAGACGGCGAGGAAAACACAGCCAATAATAAACGCGATGTTTTTGTAGAGGTGACCGATGAAAAGAAACACATCTTAATACTGGCTGCAGCACCGCATCCGGACGTCACAGCCCTGAAGGAAGCCCTTGCCGGGATGGAACAATATGAGGTGACCGTACGTGGTGCCGACAATATTCCCTCCTCGCTGGCGGGGTACCAGACCGTGATACTGCACGGCCTGCCTGATAATAATGCCAACCTGGTGCAGCTGTTAGAGAATTCACATAAGCCTGTGTGGTGCATCCTGGGGCCTCAAAGCAATTTCGGCGCAATAAACCTGCTACAGAAAGCGGTAGTGCTGCATATGACCTCCGGTTACCAGCAGGATCTGCAACCATCAGCCAATACTTCATTTGACGGCTTTACACTGCCACAGGGCATTGCTGCAACAGCCGATAAAATGCCGCCGCTTTCTGTGCCTGCAGGCTCGGTTGCTCCCGCACCGGGCACATCAGCACTTTTTGTGCAAAGAGGTACGGCCGCTCCACTCTGGGTACTTCATTCCGGCAGCCCGTCATTTGCATTGCTTGCAGGAGAAGGCATCTGGCGCTGGCGATTGTATGAATACAAGAACTCCGGCACGCACAATGTGATTGACGAATGCATCCGGCAGACGGTTGCACTTCTTACTGCCAACAGCAACGAGAAACCTTTCCGGGTAGAGCTGCCCAAATATATATGGAGCGAACAGGAACCGGTAAATATTACCGCATACCTGCTCAATGCAAGCAACGAACAGGTAAACTCAGCCCCTGCACAGCTTACCCTTACAGACAGTGCAGGTCATAAACAGGAATACAGTTTTGAACGTTCGGGCAATGCCTACCGCCTTAATATAGGTATACATTCCGGGGGGAATTATACCTATACAGCACATACGGTTTATGACGGCAAAACCTATAATGTTTCAGGTAGTTTTGTAATAGAACATATGCCTTTGGAGCTGATGGAAACCGGCGCAGATTTCCCGTTGCTTTACGGGCTGTCAAAGAAATATAACGGAAGTCTTTTTACAACAGGCAATATTGCTACGCTGTACGACAGTATAAAACTTAATAAACGCCTGGCTCCCGTTATCCGTACCGAAACAGATACGTTGCCGTTAGTAGATAATAAGTGGTTCTTTGCAGTATTACTGCTGATAGCAATAGCAGAATGGCTGCTGCGCAAATACTGGCTGGCCCAGTAATGCATCAGGCCTGGTATTTAATATTGTCAATCCAGAGCTTAACAATGGTGCCTGTATAAGGATACTCCTTATCTATATATTCTATGTGAATGCCCATATCTTCATAGTTGCGGAAAACAGAGATTAGTTTTTCTGTAAGTCTGCTGCCATATGATTCCCGGCCTGTGTTGTTGTTTTCTTTTATGTAGGCAGATTCCCGTCGGCCTATTCCGTCATCGTCAACCGTACAGATCAGCTGCGTATTATCTACCCCTTGCTCAAAGGAGATACGGAGCATTCCTTTTCCTGCTTTATGAAAAAGACCGTGATTGATGGCATTTTCTATCAGCGGCTGTAATAAGAGCGATGGTATCAGAATGTTGCCTGCAGGTACTTTGTTATCAACTATAAATTCGTAGTCAAATTTTTCTTCAAAGCGGGTTTGCTGCAGTTCTATGTACCGTTGCAGCATTTCCAGCTCTTCTGCCAGCGTTACATACCTGTCGTGAGAAGATTTGAGATAAGAACGAAGCAGGTAAGAGAATTTATTTACATGACTGTAAGCATTATCATACTCTTTCTTATTGATAAAATATAATGCCGTGCTCAGGGTATTAAAAATAAAATGCGGGTTTATCTGGGCATGAATGGCACGAAGTTCCAGATCGTTGAGGATACGCCTTTTTTCCCGCGCCCGGCTGGTCGATTGCCTGATAAGACTTATCACCCCGGTAACTGCAAGGCCTGCGGTAATTATACCCAGGATAAGAAAAATAATTTTCCATGTCAGTGTCTGGTACCAGTATGGGGGGCGGTAGAGATAAAAAGTAGTTACGGGTGTTTTCCAGATATCGTCTTTGGCCTGCAGCTCTATCGTGTAATAACGCCCGGGAAGAATTTTGTCCGACAGCACTTCTCCCGATGCTGATGTCTGCCAGTTTTCGCCGGTTTCCGGAATACGGTAAGTATACAGATGCGCGCCTATACCCAGGTAATTGATCACATCAAAAACCATCTTTTTGCTGTCGGGAGGCAGTACTAATGTGTCTTTTTCTTTTATTGCCCGCTGGCCGGGATATTTCAGCACCCATGATATTGCCTCTGTCTTACGGGCTTCAGATGCTTTAAATCCGCCGGCAATACTATCCGCATTTACCGAAAAGTACCCATGATCCGTCTGCAGGTAAATATCGTTTGAATGGTTGAGCCACATGTTATTTACCTGCTTGTAATAATGGTCTTTGATGTTGAGCATATAACGGAATTCACCGATATCGCACCTGCCACGTATACCGGCTGCTGCAACACCATACCGGCCGGCAATCACCAGTAGATTATCTTTTATGGTTATTACCGAGTTATCCAGGCGGAAAGGCAGCTTCAGCAGGCTAAACCGAAGAGCAGCAGCCGTGTTGAAAACAAAAAAATCTTCATTACCGAGCACATATATATTGCCAAAGCTGTCTGCCTGTATGGCCGAAACAATATTCAGGCTATTTACTGCGAAATCTTTCACATTAAAAGCAGAAATCTTACTGTTATCAGCATCCAGCACGGCAACTTTTTCCGTATTATAAAATATATATTTCCCGGACACCGGTTCCTGCACCATTTCTGTAAAGCGGTCATTATAAATATGCTCCAGTACCGGGAGGCCATCTGCGTACCGGAAAAACCTGTAAATACCGGTTGAATTAAAAAATATAATGCTGCCATCTTTATAACGCGATATACTCCGGAACCAATGCAAACCACCTACAGGGGAGTATTCTGAACGGGTGTCTATTAAGATGTCCGCCCGGGGATACATTTTCTCCCGTAAAAAATACCGATCGGACAGCAGCGGGGATAATGCTCCATTTACATAATTAAACAGTATGCTACCATTCGAAAACGATAATGCCACTACGCTGTCACTAAAACGGCTGACGGAACCCAGATCCCCATACATTTTCCACTGCCGGGTATGTACATCGTTACTGTTGCCGGTCCACGTCATTTCCATAGTTTTATTATTCCACCAAAAACTCTGGCCGCCTGGTATCGTTCCCTTGTATACTGCCTGGGGGGATATACCGGTACTGGTCCTGTAAAAGCCGCCCGGAGCATTCATGTGCACAAAAACACCTTCCCGCACAGTAGTATACCATTCGTTTGCAGCATTATCTTCGGTATAGAAAGCCACCTGCGAAACATCCGTACCCTGAAACCCTATTTTCTGCAATACTTTTCCGCTGGTATCCACCAGGTACACATGTTTATTAGTCATTACACTTAACCGCCCGCCCGCGCTCTCGTCTGCAGTGTAAATAGTTTCCGTACTGTCGCCACTTATGGCCTGTATATCTATTACTTTACGATGCCGGGTAGCTTCGTCAAATATGTATAAGTTGTGCTGGTACCAGTCGTAATGTCTTGTCCCGATCCACGGACGCTCCATACCGCTCCTGTTTCTTTCCTGCACAGGATGATCTACATAGCCCTTCCTGATGGGAGGGATCCAGGGCGCAAATACATTTACCTCGTACAAGACATCTGATGAATCTATAAGAAACGCTTTGCCGGACGGATAAAGTATATCCCGCTTGTAAATATTGTCTTTACGTGCCCTCGACAGGTCGTAAGTTACCATTGCTTCTACCTCATCGCCTGCATGCACTACATGATTTCCGTCGATACCAAGAAAAACAAAGTTCACACCATCTCCGTCGGAGCAGATACTTTTAGGATAAATAACATTTTGCGGCTGCTCCGGAAATTTCAGGTCGTGATATTCATCATCTTTTATAAAGCCAAAGTGAGTGGTAAGCGTATGCACCCACATCCTGCCCTGCGCATCTTCAAATAGCTTATATACATCGTTTGCCGGTAAGCCGTTACCGGCATTGAATAACTGGAAGGAATAGCCGTTATATTTTACGGCTCCTTTATCAGTGGCAAACCAGATGTAGCCATTATGGTCCTGCACTATGCTGTACACATTGTTAGAAGGAAGCCCGGTGGAGATAGTGTAATGCAGGAAGTACAGGCCGTCATTATCTGCAGCCAGCACTGCTGCCGGCAGACAGAGTAACAGGAGTAAAAGGGTTTTAATTACTGATGCTTTCAAAAAACGACTTCTTAAAGCTGGTATCATGTAAAAATGCACAAAACCTTGTACTTTTTAAAATTATATAGCATGCGTTCTGTGACAAAACCGGCTATTTTTATAATAAATCTTCCCCTCATGAAAATGCAGAAGATTATCCTGCTGTCTGTTACAGCCATCGTTTCTTTCTGCGCATCGGCACAGCAGAGAAATACATCTGCCTTTGATTCACTAAATACATCCCGTATAAAAACAAATGAAACGGGGATGAAAGTGCTCGGCGCATGGTCGGTTGCCAATATCATTACCGGTGTACCAGGTTGTTTTATAGCTAAAGATAAGGAGTGGAAAAGCTTTCATGGCATGAATACTGCCTGGGGCGTGGTGAATCTGGGTATTTCAGCCATGGGATTTATGGGGGCAAGGAAAGAACTACAGGCAAACTATACTGCAACAGACGGTCTGCACCGCTATGAAGCCAATAAAAGACTATTTCTTATCAATGCCGGGCTGGATGTATCTTATGTGGCTTCCGGTGCGCTGTTGCTGGCTCTTGCCGACAAGCAAACGGACGCCGCTACCTGCCGCGGCTTCGGAAAATCTGTAATCATGCAGGGTTTATTCCTTCTCATCTTTGATGGAACTATGTACACGGCCCACCAACGCCGGGATAGCAGGTGGTATCGCACTATGCAGCACATATGTATCAGCGGCAATGGTATCGGAGTAAATTATGTTATCCGGTAACGGTCAGGGGTTGATAACCATATTATCTATCAGGCGCACGCCTCCCAGTTTTGCGGCAATCAGCGCTACCATACGGATACCGGACTCATAGTTGTCCAGCAGTCGCAACCCATCCGCCGTAGCCAACGCTACATACTCCGGCTCAAATCCTTTATCCTTCAGCAGTTCCAGGCATTCTTTCTGCACAATGGCAAATGTATCGCTTGCCTGTTTGCTTTGTATGGAGACAAGGCACTGGTAAATAACTGCAGAAATGGCCCTTTGCGGCTCCGTAAGCCGCCTGTTGCGCGAACTCATAGCCAGTCCGTCGGCCTCGCGGCGGGTAGCGCATATGTGCATCCGGATGGCGTCTTTTTTACCCATCTGCTCCAGGAGACTGGTCACCACCATGCATTGCTGGTAATCTTTCTGGCCCATATACAGGTCATCGGGCTGTATTATTTCCAGCAGCCGGTTCATCACCTGTCCTACTCCTTTGAAATGACCCGGGCGCTGCGCACCTTCCAGTACAGTTTCCAGGTAGCCGAAACTATAGCTACGGGCATTTTCAGCTCCCTCCGGGTATATTCCGGCAACATCGGGCAGGAAAAGCACATCACATCCTGCTTCTGTGAGCAGCAGTATATCTGCTTCTATGGTTACAGGATACTTTTCAAAGTCAACGGGATCATTGAACTGGGTAGGATTTACAAAAATACTGCATACAGTAACCCCTCCGTTTTGTACAGAAGCATCTATCAGCGACCGGTGGCCTTCGTGCAGCGCTCCCATGGTAGGTACGAAGCCAATGGTACGGGACTGCTCACGTGCAGCGGCAAGAAAAGCCTGTAAATCATCTACTTTTTTAAATATTACCATGACTCTGTAGCTAAGATGCGCAAAATAACGCGCGGAAATTAATATTTCCGTAATTTTGCAGACCTATTTTTTTGGGATTTAAAAAATTCCTATTCATAATATAAAACAACCACATGTCTGCAGACACCAAAAAACGTGTTTTAATTGTAGCTAATGAATTATCCCCTTATCTTGAGTTTACGGATTTTGCGCAGATTCTGAATAAGCTGGCTATTAAAACCTTTGATTCAGGACTGGAAGTGCGCGTGATCATGCCCCGTTTCGGGCTGATCAATGAACGCCGTCACCGCCTGCATGAAGTGGTGCGCCTCTCGGGCATCAATGTAATCATTGATAAGGATGATTATCCGCTGATTATCAAAGTAGCATCGCTGCCTAATGCCCGGCTGCAGGTCTACTTCATGGATAATGATGACTATTTTAAACGTAAGGCCGCATTCCGCGACGACCAGGACAACTTCTTCGAAGATAATGCAGAACGCATGATATTTTTCTGCAAAAGCGCCCTGGAAACCGTTAAGAAATTCGGCTGGCCTCCGCATGTTATCCACTGCCATGGCTGGATGACCTCATTGATGCCGCTGTACCTGAAGACAGCTTACAAAAAGGAGCCGGTATTCAGCTATTCCAAAACCATATTTACAGCACAGGCAGACCAGTTTACCGAAAAACTCGGCGACCAGTTTACCCGGAAGGCCATGATCAATAATGAGATCAAGGAGAAAGATCTGGAAATATTTAAGGATGGTACCAACCTGGCACTTACTATGGGCGCTGCCAAATATGCCGATGTAGTGGTTTTCGGCGACGAGAACCTGGATAAAAGCATTACTGAGGAGATAAAACCAAGCCGCTATAAAAAAGTGGTGAAATATGAAGAAAGCTGGAAGGAAGATGTCTCTCCGTTGCTTGATCTCTACAAAAGCTTAACAGAGTCTTAGAATATCTTTTATCATTTTAGCCGAAAATTAGCAATTTTGAACCAACGAATCAGGAGTACTGCCATAGCACTGTTTATAGCCGTAACTGCCGCAATGACCATGTCTGCCTGTAAGGAAAACACCATTATTAATGCAAGTGTGGTTCCTGTAGTAGATAATATCCACACCTTTCAACTGGCCGAAAGTGACATAAAATACACTACCCGGACCGTTTTTGACGATTCTACAGTTACCAGTTACAATTCAGCACCTGTTATCGGCGCCTTAGGCACGGTAAACAGCGACCCTTTCTTTGGTATTACCAATGCAGGTTTTTATTTTTCGGTGATCCCGCCAAATACATCTTATACATTCCCCGTAGCAGCTTCGGAGATAGATTCTGTAGTATTAATACTTCCGTACAGCGGTTTTACATGGGGCGATACTACAAATCTTGCTCAAACACAACATCTTACAGTATATCATATGACAGACAGTATGTCTTATGATACTGCTTATTATAGTTTCCGGCGCTTTGGCGTAGACCGCGCCAACCCGCTGGGATCTGCAACTTTCAATGTTGCCGGCCTTAAAAATAACTATATCTCCACAGATACGCTGGAGCCGCACGTCCGCGTACATCTGAGTGACAACTTCAAGCAGCTGCTGATGGACAGCACCAGCCAGTTTACTACCTACTCTGACTTTCTGCACTGGTTTAAAGGACTGTATGTAGAGCCGGATACCACACAGGCGGGAACATCGCTGGTATATTTCCGCATGGATGGAACAGACCACTACAACACCGCCAGCATCCTTTTCTTCTCGAAAGATAGTGTGATGGCTTCGTTCTCCTATAATACATCTGTCTGCAGCCATTCAAGCTGGGTAACCCGGAGATACGCGGGGTATCCTGTAGAGCCGTTCTATGCGCCGGCAGATACCAATGCACAGATGATGATGATACAGAACGAACCGGGCGCAGCAGGAGATGTACGGATTACAAACCTGGCAGAAATATCGGCCAAAATGGGCAAGGCCCTTATCAATAAAGCAGAACTCGTGTTTACTAAAATAGATGTAAACGCATCCTCAGATCCGAACGTCACAGACAGCCGTTTTACAGAGCCATCCATAATCTTTCCCAGCGGTGTTGATAAGATAGGACAGCTGTATGCTATTGCCGACCGCCTGCCGGTTTCCAGTTCTGCCCCGCTTGATTTTATAGACGGTAAGGCAAAGACTGTTACAGTAGGTGCATTTACGGTTACACAATATTCAATTAATTTTCCACGTGAGCTGCAACAGTCTATTGTGCAAGGAAGAAGTGAATTACATTTGCACATAAACGGGACCCAAACCTACCCGGGAGCTTACCGCCTTATTGCCGGGAGTAAAAATTTTGGTAACGGTACTTACAAAATGGGGATTAACATTATCTATTCCAAAATCAACTAAAATATTTCCGTTATGTGCGGTATAGTAGCTTACATAGGAAAGAAAGAGGCATTTCCGATATTAATTAAAGGCCTGAAAAGACTTGAATACCGCGGCTATGACAGTGCCGGTATTGCATTGCTTAACGGCAACCTGCATGTTTATAAAAAAGCAGGAAAAGTATCTGAGCTGGAGAGCTATTCAAAAGACAAAGACCTCGGTGCTACAATAGGCATAGGGCATACCCGCTGGGCTACACATGGTGTTCCTAATGATACAAACGCCCACCCGCACCTGTCTCATTCCGGCGATCTCGCTATTATACACAACGGCATTATCGAAAACTACGCATCGCTGAAAGCAGAACTGATGCGACGCGGTTATACATTCCACTCCGATACAGATACCGAAGTACTGGCCAACCTGATTGAGGAAGTGAAAAAACAGGAAGGCGTTGCTATGGAAGATGCAGTGCGCATTGCTCTCAATGAAGTGGTAGGCGCATATGCCATTGTTGTACTGGACAGAAATGATCCGGACACGCTGATTGCAGCGCGTAAAGGCAGCCCAATGGTGATCGGTATCGGTGACGATGAGTTTTACGTTGCTTCAGATGCCTCTCCGATCATAGAATATACCAAAAATGTGATTTACCTGGACGACCAGGAATATGCTGTAGTGCACAGAAATGGTAAGTATACCATAAAAACACTGGGCAACATAGAAAAATCGCATACTATCCAGAAGCTGGAAATGAGCCTTGAAGCCATTGAAAAAGGCGGCTTTGAGCACTTCATGCTGAAGGAAATATATGAGCAGCCCAAGGTTATCGAAGATTCATTCCGCGGCCGTATGAATGCCAGCGAAGGATGGATCAAACTGGGTGGCGTCAATGAATTTGCCAACCGTATTGATAAGGCAAAACGTTTTATCATTACAGCATGCGGTACTTCTTATCATTCAGGCCTGCTTGCAGAATACCTTATTGAAGAACTGGCCCGCGTACCGGTAGAAGTAGAATATGCTTCTGAGTTCCGTTACCGCAATCCTATTATCAATGAAACAGACGTTGTAATTGCGATTTCGCAATCAGGTGAAACAGCGGACACGCTCGCAGCCATTGAAATGGCCAAGGAGCGCCAGGCACTGATCTACGGCATCTGCAACGTAATCGGTTCCTCCATTCCGCGTATGTCTCATGCCGGCTCTTACACACATGCCGGCCCGGAGATAGGTGTGGCTTCTACCAAAGCATTTACCACACAGGTATCTATACTTACTTTGCTTGCTCTGCAGATAGCACAGTCAAAAGGAACGATCTCCACCTCCAAACTGCGCCAGATACTGTATGAACTGGAACAGATACCGGCCAAGATCGAAGAAACCCTGAAGCTGGATGCACAGATCCGTGAAATAGCAGAGATCTATAAAGACGCAACTAATTTTCTGTACCTCGGCCGTGGTTACAACTTCCCGGTAGCTATGGAAGGCGCACTGAAGCTGAAAGAAATATCTTACATACATGCAGAAGGCTACCCCGCAGCAGAAATGAAGCACGGGCCGATTGCATTGATCGATGAAGAAATGCCGGTGGTATTCCTTGCAACCAACCAGAGCGCCTATGAAAAGATTGTATCTAATATACAGGAAGTAAAGGCCCGCAAAGGAAAAGTGATCGCCATTGTAAACAAGGGAGATACACAGATCAAAGGCATGGCAGACCATGTTATAGAAGTGCCGGAAACAGAAGAAGTGCTTTCCCCGCTCATCACGATCGTTCCGTTGCAGCTGCTGGCCTATCATATAGCCATTTTACGTGGCTGTAATGTAGATCAGCCAAGGAATCTTGCAAAATCAGTAACCGTAGAATAATCAGATGTTTTTTCTTAATAATTTCCGTAATATTTTTGCGCAACTTTTAACTGTTTAATCAAAATTTTCATTTACTGATTTATGCCATATTTATTTACGTCAGAGTCTGTTTCCGAAGGACATCCTGACAAAGTAGCGGATCAGATATCCGACGCACTGGTAGACAATTTCCTTGCCTGGGACGCAGATTCCAAAATAGCATGCGAAACGCTGGTAACAACAGGCCAGGTAGTACTTGCAGGTGAGGTAAAATCCAATACCTACATCGATGTACAGAACATTGCACGTGATGTAATCACCAAAATTGGTTACACTAAAAGTGAATATATGTTCGAGGCAAAGTCATGCGGTGTGCTTTCTGCCATCCATGAGCAGTCTCCTGACATCAACCAGGGTGTAGATAAAAAGAAAAAAGAAGATCAGGGTGCCGGCGACCAGGGTATGATGTTTGGTTATGCAACCAACGAAACAGCCCACTATATGCCAATGGCGCTTGACCTTGCTCACATACTGCTGCGTGAACTCAGCGATATACGCCGCGAGGGCAAACAGATGAAATATCTGCGTCCTGATGCGAAAAGCCAGGTGACACTGGAATATGGCGATGACAACAAGCCATCCCGCATTGACACAATAGTTATATCTACACAGCACGATGATTTTGCTGATGAAAAGGAAATGCAGGAACGCATCACCAAAGATGTAAAAAGCATCCTGATACCACGCGTAATCAAAGGTAATCCGCAGTATAAAAAATTCTTTAACGATGCCATCAAATATCACGTAAACCCAACCGGTAAATTCGTGATCGGTGGTCCGCACGGTGATACTGGTCTTACGGGCCGCAAAATCATCGTTGATACATACGGTGGTAAAGGTGCGCACGGTGGCGGTGCATTTTCCGGTAAAGATCCCAGCAAAGTAGATCGCTCTGCTGCTTATGCTACCCGTCACATTGCTAAAAACCTTGTAGCTGCCGGTGTGTGCGACGAAGCACTGGTGCAGGTTTCTTACGCTATAGGCGTAGCAGAACCGATGGGTATCTACGTAAATACACATGGCACTGCCAATGTAGATATGACGGACGGCGAAATTGCAGCTATAGTAGGCCAGGTATTCGATATGCGCCCTTACTTTATTGAGCAGCGCCTGAAACTGCGCCAGCCAATGTACAGTGAGTGTGCCGCTTACGGTCACATGGGCCGCGAGCCACAGGTAGTAACCAAAAACTTCAAATCTGCCGACGGTAAGAGCAAAAATGTAAAAGTTGAGCTCTTCACGTGGGAGAAACTGGACTACGTGAGCAAAGTGAAAAAAGCCTTTAAAATTAAATAAGACCAGGTTTTATACTGAATAATAAAAGCCTTGCTGAAAAATCAGCAGGGCTTTTTTATATCCCACAAGTATCCAGGTATAAACTAGTTGTTAAGCAATTGCCACAGAACAGGCAGTGACCGGATTAATATATTATATCATCACGATCAAAAATTATAACACAGTTATCAAAAACAAGCTGCCGGCTGTAAATACAAGTTTATTTAACTTCGCATACTACCGCAGAGATGTTATACGCCATTGTAGATATTGAGACGACCGGAAGTTATGCACTTGGAAATGGCATTACTGAGATTGCTATAGTCATACATGACGGACAGCAGGTGCTGGACCATTACGAAACGCTCGTAAATCCTAAAAGGCACATCCCTCTCTTTATACAGTCGCTTACGGGTATAACTAATGAAATGGTAACAAATGCACCTGTATTTGAGGAGGTTGCAGAACATGTACATACCATGCTTCAAAACAAGGTTTTTGTAGCACACAACGTAAATTTTGACTATTCCTTTGTAAAACATCACCTGCAGGCAGCAGGCTACGTGCTGGACACCAAGAAGCTTTGCACAGTGAGGCTTTCACGTAAAATAGTACCGGGGCTGCGACATTATAACCTGGGTAAACTCTGCCATTATCTCAACATTATTCATACCGACCATCACCGCGCCGGCGGCGATGCATTGGCTACAGCGAGGCTTTTCGCCCATCTCATGGCAAATGATACGGAAGAGGTCATCGCGTCTATGCTTAAAGGGCGCAACAGTGAGCAGTACCTTCCGCCTAATGTACCCATAGAGCAACTGGACAACCTCCCGGACTCGCCGGGTGTATATTATTTTTACGATGCCAAAGGAAAAATCATTTACATAGGAAAAGCTGTAAACCTGAAGAAGCGGGTCAAAAGCCATTTCTCCAACAATAAAGCCAATAAACAAAAGCAGGATTTTCTCAGGGAAATTCACCGCATCAGCTTTCGTGCCTGCGCAACCGACCTGATGGCACATATACTGGAAAGTGTAGAGATCCGCCGACTGTGGCCGGTTCACAACCGGAGCCAGAAGGGATACCTGCCCCGGTTTGGTCTTTTTGCCTATGAAGATCAGACCGGATACCGGCGTCTGACAATAGAACGGACAAGAACACACATGCAGCCTTTTTATACGTTCAATACGCTTATGGAAGGTCAGCATTTGCTGAAACAGATGATTGCAGAATTCGGATTGTGTCCCAGGCTCTGCAATATTGCGAAAGTTGCAGATTGTGAAAAAGGAGTGATGGCAGAAGGCTGCTCCGGCACCTGTAATATTCTTGATGGCCCCGGGAAATACAATGACCGTGTATCAGATGCCATCAACTGGGTACAGCAATACCTGCCTACCTTTGCCCTGCTGGACAAAGGCCTTGATGCCACGGAGCAAAGCTGCATCCTGATACGTAAAGGCAATATATATGGTATGGGATACATCCGGGAAGAGAAGCTCCTGAATGATATCGACAAATTGCAGGAACAGCTGGAACCCTTGCAGGATAATGATTACATCAGGAACCTTGTATTTAAACATGCTGCAGAAAATCCTGAAAAATGTATGCACTGGAGCATTCCGGTATAAAATAGAGAACGGGCATCGCTGATGCCCGTTCTTATTTAACTATTGTTCGTCAGCAGTTGGCCCATATACGCCCGGCACCGGTATATCCAGCAGGCGCAGGTATACACTCAACTGACCACGGTGGTGATATGTATGATTATTTACAGCCCCACGCAGCACTGTAGCCCTCGGCGCAGCCATGATCACGTGTTCGCCGTTGCGCATTGTCCATGTACCGGCAAGATGCTCATCAGTCGCGTTTTCCAGTGCAGCAATTGCATTTTCTACTTCCTGGTCGTGGTATTTTACCAGGTCTTCCGTTGACTGCGGTTGAAATGGTTTATAATCCATTGTCGCAAAATCCAGTCCATCTGTTGCAATGGTCATGGTTGTCCATCCCGCAAGCTCAGCCACATGTGCTGCCAGGCGGCCCAATGCCATTGATTTTTCATGGGGTTTCCAGCCAAACTGTTCTGCCGGAACGCGTTCCAGCATTTTGCGTGTACTTGCAGCTTCTTTTTTCAGTTCTGCGATCAGGTTTTGATTCAGTGCCATATTGTTTTAAGATTTATCCTGCTGCAAATAAATGGAATTTACAGGAACAAAAAAGCCTGTTCTGCAATTGCAAAACAGGCTTTTTTATTATTAACTGAAATTTAATTACCGTACGATCACTTTCGCTGCACCGAAGCTGGCGTCATTACCCAACTTGATGATGTACATACCTGCAGACAGGTTCAGACCGTTAACAGCAAACCTCTGGGTTCCTGCATTGGCATTGATTGTCTGGCGATATACTTCGCGACCTGTGATATCTGTAACAGCCAGGTTGTATAAGCCGGCCTGTTTCAGATCGAACAGAAGATTGATATTGTTCGTAGTTGCATCACCCAGCACTGTAAGATCCAGGTTATGTTTTGCTGTATTGATAACAGAGGTGCTGCTATTTATTACAACACTGTCTACACGTACATCATAACCATCAGTTGAGGTAGACGTGTATTTAAATGCTACAAAGAATGGAGCAGAAGTGAAAGAATTCAAATTCTTAACATACGTTTTCCAAACGGATGTATCTGAAGCACTCATTGAGATGTTCAGATCTGTCCATGAAGCAGCATTAGGATCACCATATCCGAGATAGTTGCTGGACACCATTACTTTCAGCTCAGTACCAGAGAATTTCTTGAATTCATCAAAACGAACCATTCCCGTTGTACCGGCAGTAAGATCTACTTTCGGACTAATAAGCCAATCTTCGTTTACATTGTTAGTACCTGCATAACCGTTCATCTGCATTGACACTCTTGTGCTCGCAGGATTGGTAGTTGTAGTAGTATAACATTTCCACTGCTGATTAGGACCTGCTACAGACTGTCTTGTCCATCCGAGCGGCAATGAGCTGGTAGCACATGCTGCATCAAAACCTTCATTAACAGAAGTTAAGGTAACAACTGCAGGAGAAGCCGTAAATTTCCATGCAGTAGTATCATACAAACCATATGATTTATATCCGGCAGTATCGAATGCTGCAGAATCAAAAGTTACATGGTATACGCTACCAAGTGCAATATTTACACCACTTACAGTAACCGTATTACCTGAAACAGATACACCAGATGCATTTCCTGCTATTGTCTGGGTTGCCTGAGTTGTCTCATTTTTTACATAGATATTTCCGGCAGCTTTACCAGTAACCGTGCGATCAAAGACCATCTGCAGGTTAGTAGTAGGAGGGTTGATACCGGTAGCATTGGTAGCAGGTACATGAGACATCATAACAGGACGGAAGCTTTGTGTCGCTGCCCCGCTCCATGTAAGGTGAAAATCATCTATACCTGTAGTAGCACGACTTCCGCTACCTGTTGTTACGTTCAATGTAACAATACGTATCCATACCGGTCCGGCATTATTATTTAAAACAGAACCAAAGTTTACAGATATAGCATTATTCGTGTAAGTGTTATTTCCTACTGTCATTGTTCCTGTAGGTACAACCTGTGTAAAAGAAGATGGAGTTGCGCCAAAGCCATAATCTACTTTCCATGTTGTAACACGTGCCACAGTAGAATCCAGAGACTGCAGTTTAAAAGTCAGAGCGAAGTTGTTAAGACCTGTAGTATTTGCTATCTGGAGCACAAATGCAGCTCCGGAATCAGTACCCGGAAAAGTAGTACTAGTATTGGTTACCTGTCGTACAGCCAGTGCACGGTCGGTTGCAGTTCCCTGTAATGCTGCAGTACCTGCAGAATAAGTGGCAAAACCGTTGCCAGATGCCACATTGCGGAAGTTACCAGTTGTTGAGTTCCATACGGTTGTAGAACCTGGAGTTGCAACAAAGTTTGTGGCGCTTACATCTGTACCAAGAGAAGATGCAGTGGCACCTGTATATACTGCCCATCCGGCAGGCAATCCAGAACCAATATTATCAAAGTTTTGGGTATAGCTGGTGCCTGACAGGGATAACTGTGCACTTGCAGCCAGGGTTCCTGCCGCACATGCAAAGAGTAAAGCTAATTTTTTCATACTCACGGAAAGTTTGATTGAGTGGCAAATTTCAGGGTATTTTTCGGGATAGCCTAAATTTTGTATTAAGAAATTATAAACATCGTCTTAACACACATAGCTAAAAATATTAAGGATATGTGATCGTCCAGTTTGCTTTTTCCATGGAATCAAGTGTTATGACATATCTTCTTTTTACAAACTGTTCCTGATGTGTTCGGATATAATCAAGACTATAGGCTTTAAAGGAATCTGCATTTGCAATAAAGAATACAAGGGTTTTATAGGCATTTCTACCAAATTCTGATTTCCATCCTTTTGAAATCATAATGGCCGATGTATCAGGCTGCTGGATTTCACACCCCGCAAAGATTCTTCCTGTGGCGGCTATTGTATCCGGATAAGAAAAAGAATAGTCCACTGTAATATTCTCCCCGGATCTATTAATCATCTTAATTTCTGCAATATCATCATTGGATTTTATACAGGATACCGTAAATAACATTATGCAGAAAATAAAAACAATACGCATAAAAATAATATTTAATAAAACAGAAGCCTGCACAAAATTATACAGGCTTCAGGTTAAGTAGTTTATAAAAAACTCAATTTAAAAGAATATTGCTGCCCTTTATACAGAATGTAAAGATGGTAAAGTCCCGGAGAGATACCAGATACATTACATCTTTGCTCCGCATCTTTAAGATTGCCGGCAGCTATAATGCTGCCCTTGGCATCATATAGATGAAAATGCGTTGTGGGATCTGCTTCCTGCAGTCTGATTATAAAATAATCGGAAGCGGGATTGGGATAAACCTGTATTACCCGTAACGGAGCGGTTGCTGAATCATTTCTGCCGGGCTGGGCTTTTCTCAGCGGAAGCGGGTCTTCTGGCCCCTGGGTGGGATCAATTGTTTTACAGTCGTAATACCGCTTTACCTGATTGCCGGCATTATCATAGTCGAAGAAAATGCCACACTTGGTGCTGGGCAATACCTGGCCAACAGCCTGACCTCCCAGTAGTATTAATAATATAATAAGGAAATTTTTCATTTTAATAGCTATTATCAGTAATTAATTATTGACCCAGATATGGGTACATTATCATCAATAACGGTCCATTAAAGACCTGCATGAAATCACTATAAAACCCGAAACGACTCTGAGTAAATCCGGGCCAGTAATCACGCCAGCCGGTAACATCTACTCCTCTTGACGCAAAGTAATCGTGTCCCATATCAGAAGCATTCCTTTCATCCCATGCCAAACCATCGCTTTCATTACTGTGAGCTGCACTGTTTAGTGCTCCGATAAAATATCCGACAAGACCATAACGTCGACTTTGCAAGTAATGGCCATATTCATGCATTACAGTTTCTGAGGGTTGTGTCAGATTTCCATGGTCATAGGCTATACCATCGTACTGTACTACACGTATATAATTTCCCATATCAACTCCTAACGTTCCCTTATCCCGCCAGCCTTTTACATCCGCTACAGTTGCGCCATAGAAATAATGGACACCCTCTACATTCTGCCTCAGGTTTTCATAGTTTTCTATAATGTTCCCTAATTCTGCCTGGGTAGCCTCTCTTGGCGTAAACCTGGAAATAAGCTGCCATGCCCGCTGTAATGGAGGCAGATTCGGATCTGTAACAAAACGGCCGGCATCTATCCTGAGCGCGTTATTGGTCATAGACCCCGGTCGTGAAGGGTCATATTCTGCCCAGGATTCACGCCTTCTTGCACCGCTTTTGGTAAAGTCAAACCCTCCGCTGAAACCATTCCTGAAAAAGTCTATTGTTAAGGCGGTTACAGTACCCCAGAACAGGTTTCCGCTCGGGTCTGTGTATCGCATCGGGTTGTTCATGCAATAGGTATACTTGTTATAGTTCTGGGTCGCGAGCGGTGCCTGTAGTGCAGCATCGGGCATTACCATGCGGCCCAGTAACGGATCGTACATGCGCGCATTCATATTGATCAGCCCGAACTGCGGCATGTGCTCATGCCCGGTAAATCCGCGTGACAGCCATGACGGATTTGACGGAATGCTGTTGTATGTCCAGTTAGTTGGGTTCCGGAAGCGGCCCCAGGCGTCAAAGTTTTGTTCTGCAACAGCATTGCCATTCCGGTCTGTAATGGTAAGGAATGAGCCAAGGTGATCTTTCAGTACACCATAGACCTGGTGAGTACCGTTCTGAGATACAACAATAGCGCAAATACCGTCACCACCTTTTATGTATTGCACATACTGCTTATTACCGGCTGCATCTACGTTTACATCACAGTTATCCAGGTAATAGCGGGTGCCCGTTACTGTCGTACCGGACAGGTACTGCCCCATGATGCGCTTATAACCGCCATCATAAGTAAGCTGCAGGCTATTGCCATTCTCATCTACTTTGTCAGGACGCAGGAATGGTGTGTAAGTGATACTTCTCTGATTCTGGCTGATGAAACCAGGTGTATTTGATACATAGCTCACTGCATGCGTTTTTCCGGCGCCATATTCATATGTGCCCACATCCGTCTTGCTGATGATGTTACTTGTCGAATATCCGGTCCCTGTATGATAACCGATATTTATTGCGGGCTGAGCGGTATTGGTATTCAGGTCAGTTACTGTAGTGCCGGTAAGGCGGTCAAGGTTGTCGTATGTAAATTCCTCTTTGAGATGTTTAATATCATCCTGCCTTTTTACAATATTGCCTGTGGAGTAATCATATGTCAGTGTAAAATCCTGGTTCGGCCAGCTGTAGGTTCTTAGCGGCAAACCATAATAGTAAGTTTTATCCACTGTTATTCCACCGGTAAGGTCGTAGGAAGTATATTGCTGCATTCCGTTCATATCACTGCCACCAAACAATAAGTTACTGCCCTTTAATACATTCTGCAATAAACCGCTGGCATCAAACTGTTGCTGTATAGACAGGCCTGAAGGAAGTACATAATTCGTCAGACGTTTATACTTATCCCATGTATAGGTGTTGACAAATGTCTGCCCGTTTACAGTTTGTGTACGTTTTGAAACATTACCGTCCAGGTCATATTCCATTGCTTCAGTCGCGCCGTTAAATCCTGTTACTTTCTTTAACTGGTTGGCCAGACCGTTTCCTGCGCCATAGTATTCGTACAGCGTATTTCCTTCCGGCCCTGTACGTTTTGTTATACGGTTAAGTATATCATATTCGAAAGTATGCTGGTTGCCGTTGGCATCCGTCTGGCTGGTGAGCCTGTTGAAAGCATCGAACGCGTATGTTGTTGTCCCGGCATCACTGTTAAATGATGTTGCTTTACGGCCATAGTTATCATATGTTGCAGATGCAAGTGTAATGAGATATTGCTTTACACTTAACTGATTGCTCCAACTGTCATAGGTAAACACAAGCGACCCGCCATTATCTGTGCTGGTTATAACTTTACCAGATGCGTCAGTCGTTTTAGAAGTGTTCCTGCCGCCCGGATCTGTTACAGTGGTTGTCGCCTGTCCGTTATTATAGCTATAGGAATACTGTGTTGTCCCGAATGTGTTACTGCTGCTGACGATCCTGTGCAAATCATCATATGTTTTTGTGGTTACCAGCGGCGTTTCCCAAGAAAGATAAGGATTGGTCGTAGTAATAAGATTACCGGATGCATCGTAGGTATTATCCACAGTAGTCCACTCTCCGTTGAACGTCTCTTTCTGTGCTTTAACTACCTGACCAACTATATCGTGCCGTTCCAGGACATCCGGTGCTCCCGGATCCAACGTATTACTATACCACCATACGCCATTATACACATCCCATGTTTTTGTATAACTGATATTATGAGAACCATATACCGATGGCACTGTCTTCTGCACCAGGTCACCAAGGCCATTGTATGCGTAAGTTGTTGTTTGTCCATCTATCCCCATCTGTGTGAGCGGTTTACCCCACAACGCACTAAACGTGGCGGTTGACTGTTGCCCCAGCGGATTGGTTATTGTTACCGGAAAGCGGCCTTTATCGTCAAAAGAGTATTGCGTCTGCGGCGCGTAGTTAATACTTGTGCCTCCACTTGTTTCTCTTACAATATTGCCATAACTGTCGTAGTCATATTGCTTCCAGCTTTGCACCGGCTTGTCTGCATCTGTAGTCTTTTTAAGCACTGCGCCGCTGGCAGTATAAGTATACGTTACCTTCCTTGAAACCTGGGGCTGACCGGAACGTGTATTAAGTACCGTTACCTGCGACGGCTTTGCTGGTACTGGTGTATTGGCCGCAACATATGTCTGTTGGGTCACCTGATCTTCCAGACCGTTATTGGTATTTACCTCCGCCTGGGTAATGTTGCCGTAATTATCGTATGTGTTTGTAGTAGTCGCAGTAGCACCGGTCAGCAGATTTTGATATACCGTGTTATCAACATGCTGCAAAAAACTATTTCCGCCGGTGTTAACAAAGGAAACAGAATTGACCGTATGCGACAATGGTGTATTATTGCTGACTACAGTAGTATTAATTTCTGAGACATAAGGCGTATAATATGTAGTGTTCAGGCCGTACAGCGATTCCGTACTTATATTCATTCCGTGGTCTGCCTCAATAATACTTCCGAAACCCAGAAATCCTCTACCAGTTCTGTGCACTTTCGCATCCTTATAGAAATAGAATTTTTCATTTTCGCCGCCAACACCATTTGTTGATGAGATGCCGGCAACAACAGACATCGGTGCCTGGATATTACTCAGGGGATATGCAGCACCGTTTCCTTTTTCATAAAGAGTGCCGACGGAAGTCAGGTATCCATAATTAAAGGTAGTTTTCCGGTTCATTCCATCCACTACTTTTGCCAGCAGGTTTTCCTTGCCCTGCGGCCGGAACTGAAAAATCTCAAAGTCACCATTGTAATAGTACCTGTTAATGATTTCCGTACGGCCGTCTCCATTGAGATCAATCGGGATTGGATTGTTATGCAGGAAACTACCATTGGTGCTGGTATATGTATTATTATTCAGATAAAATGCATTACCAGTACTATAATAGACTTTTAACACCGGATTATAGCCAAGCGCGGAATAGCCGTCATATACATCACTCTTGCCATCGCCATTAAAATCCGCAACCAAAAGATTATCACCTACAGAATTATTACTGCCCGGTATCAATTTATTAACGGTATGATCAAATGTAAAATCCGCCTGAACAAAACCCTTACCGGTAGAATACCCTACATGCCATGTACTCGTACCGGTAGCACTGCCGGTAAGCAAGTCAGACTTACGGTCTCCATTAAAATCGCCGATCAATACTTCATCCTGGTTGGTGGGATAGCTGCCGGAATAAATAACATCAGCACGATAGGTATAATAAGGACTGTTTACTTTATTGATAGCGTAGATCGTTGTTGTATTTCCTTTTATGCACATCAGTTCATGCTTACCGTCACCATCTAAGTCCAATACAAATATTTTATCTGCAGCTTCAATGTTACCTGCAGCATACGCAGAATTGGCCGGGTTATTTGTATTATAAGGAGGAATATTTACATAGACCTCGCTATTGGCAACACTGCCGGGTGAACTGAAAAACAATTTAAACCCTCCTGTATTACTCAGTAAATTCAGATAATCCGTTTTCCCGTCCCCATCAAAATCACCCAGGTAAATGAACTTATACGTCGGATCAATTTTATCATAATTAACCCCACTAACGGAAGGAAGACTATATGTAACCTTATTGTTCATTGAGCCTGTGGCATCGCCATAATAAATATCAAATGCATCAGCATACCGGGTAGTACTCGTTACGTGCGTATTACTGACTATGATATCCTCAAACCCGTCCCCATTAAAGTCTGCAGACTCGAACATAACACTATTAGGAACTGCTACGTTCTGTATAGTATAGTATGTATTAGGCAGGGAAACTGTTTTGGTAAGATGAAACCATGAAGCGTTCGGTTCTTTGGTATATACCTTAAAGCCGGTATTGTAGGGGAATCCGTTATCAAACTGCCTTTCGGCCACCAGCAGGTCTGCAAAACCATCGCCATTGAAATCTCCGTTGTACAGTTCCGCTGTCTGGCCATTTACAACATCAGATGTTGTTATATTAAGATCTGCCGGCTGTGTACCGTAGGTAAATAACGTAGCGTTAAGTGCTGTACCATCAGATCCTGTCTCTGTAACTTTGCCTAGGAAAGAGGATATGCCGTTATTCCCATAGCCAAACTGATACATCTTAAACATCTGACCATTTTCTGCAGTTATGGTTACCTTATCCAGCAGATAATAAGTATTAAATGTATTGCCCGCCTCGTAAGCTTTGTTCTTATCGTTTCGCTCTGCATAAGAGAAGCTGATCCTGCTATACGGCTGCAGGTAAGTATTCATATTGCCGGTATAACTGATCTCACTGATACGGAAATCGCGGTTCAGGTTATCGTATTTAAAATCAATATAGTTTCCGAACTGATCAATAATCCTGTTCAGGCGCCAGCTGACAACGGTTGTTCCGTCATCAGTCATCATTCTCGAATCTTCCGTATTGCCAAATTCCATTGTACTCCCGCCTTTGCTTACCACCTTAAACCATTGGGGGCCATTGCCTGCGGTGCCGTAGGAGTAGATAACAGAAAAGTCTTCGGCTTCCAGATGATAGGTAGCACCGTTACTGCCATTCGTGCCGCTTGTTGTTGCCATGCGTACACCATCCAATTCAAAGCCATCGCTGTTGGTCATACTCACTGGCGTAACAATGCCATCATGATATATGTCATTGCCGGAACGGGTAATTGCAGAAAGGCCTTTGACATTCCACCCCATGCCCATCATACCATTCCCGGAACGGGAATCATAGTAAAACGAAAGCTGCGGCACCATACCGTTGGAGCCCGGGGGACATTTTAAGGGTATTGTATAGTTAGCAGCACCATTAGTCACACCGGCAATACCATCCACAACCCCAACAGGCAACGCAAGGTTAATATTCTGGTTTGTCCCGTTATTGAGCGGCGTGTAACTTACTGAAGGGGCACAAATAGAGCTGTTAACAGATGCATTCAGAGATCCGCCCTGTGTGCCGTCAAAATAGAAGTTGGTGCCCAGATCTACTTCATCCCTTGCTGTAAGTATAGTCTGGGCGGCAGGATTAGCAGTTACTGTTGCCGAGCCGCTTCCGTATGACGACCCGATCTGTATTAAGCTGTAGATGTTGTATGTATATGTACCATTGCTCTGCGGGGCAATGTAGCCATTTGATCCGTTCTGTGATATTGTCAGCGTATTGCCGCAACTTATAGTCTGCGCTATGTTATTATACGGGCAGCACAGACCCACAACCAAACCGGCTATCCATTTTGATAGTCTCATTTTAGTTTTTTTATAGGTACACCGGCTTTCCGCCATTAGCAGAAAGCCTTTAAAATGATTTTCCTTTCCGGTTATGTTTATTTTTTAGCAGACAGCGTCTTTACCTGGGCCTGCAGTACGTCAATCTGTTCTGATTGCCTTATTGTATAGAGGGTAAGCTCTTCCACCTTTTTCAGCAGCATTTTTGTGATCTCTGCCACTTCCACACCTTCCTGTTCTACCTCTTTCTGGGCAGGTATTTCAGGCAGGTGTTTATTTTCAGACAGATACGTTTTCAGCTCCTGCAGTGGCATCAGCTTATAGTTTTTCTCAAAAACATAGTCGCACCAGCCGGTTCCTGCATCTATTTTCACTTGCTTGGCGCGGATAAGGCCGCATACATTAAGTGCAGGTGCTTTAAGCAGGGATGTAGCCTGTATTGTAGGCGCAGATACGGTGCTGGTGGCACTCAGCGTTGTACCTGTAACGGTAGGAGCTGTAACGGTAGATGTACCTTGTATCAGCGGGGCTTTAAAGGCTGTCATTCCCTGTATATACCCGTCACGGCGTATAATCATAAGCTCATCTGCATTAGGATTGGAACAACCACTGACAGGCGACTGCAGAAATGTAAATGCATAACGGCCAGCGCCCCCACCGCAGCCATTAACAGACAACGTCATTCCTTCGTCAGCAATAGTACTTTGAGATCCCTGAGTACCGTTGCCCCATAATCTGATTGCCGGACCATCGCTGAACGAGGACTGTGCGAAAAGAGTTAGAGAAGCATCGTTAGCATTACCAGTTATTTTTCTTTCCGCTCCCTGTATATTCCAATCAAAGAATGTAATATTTCCATCATTTATCCCTACGTTGCCAGTTACCATCAACCTGTACTGACTTGGATCAAAATCATCTACCCGATCACCTATAGACAAAGAATAATTGCTCGAATAAGGAAATATATACCCATCTGCAGCAGGAAAAGTTTCATATATCCAAGGAGCTGCAACGTTGTAAGATTGGCTGTAGACTTCTGAACTCCGGAAGAACCCAATTAGAAATAGGGCGCACGAATACTTAAAGATAGTTTTTAACATAAATAGGTATGTTTTGAAAAGGTTTTAAGTTGCTCAAAAATAGAGGAAATTCATTAACCAAACATTAACATTTTAAAATTAAACCTAAAAAAGCCTGCATCGTCAATGCAGGCTTTTGGGAAAGATTTATATAGTCCCTGCTACTATTGTACGTCTGTAGCTGGGTTACGGAGTTTTAATTCGTTGCTGTTATAAATCGTCGGAATACCAATATACGTTTTAGGAGTAGTTGGGAAAGCCTGAGTTGCAAATGTAGCAGAGGCAGAGGTAAACAGAGGCAGAGTACCACCAGTTCCATCACTCATAGTTGGGCTGTTTCCATAAGTTGTGCCACCGCTCAGGGTTACGTTGGCAATTTTCACCAATGTAGACTCATATACACCAAAGTTGGCGAGAAGGCTGGCAAGTGTAACAGTTACCGGAGCTACCGTTTTATTGCTGGCTACTACTGCTACTTTCGAAGTAGCGCTGACACTCAGTTCAAACCCACCTTTATAGAGCTGTAATGTTGCACCGGTTACATCTATCACCAGCGAGTCACCGAGCTTATAAGTAGAGCCGCTTCCACTGATATATAATGTTACACCTTTTTGGCTACCATCTTGGACTATAAAGTTGGAACTCGGTACGTTGCCATTGGCAGCATCAGAGATAACTACACCGGCAACCTTCACCTTACCACCGCCCTGTGGTGCTGGGATAACGGAAGTACCTGCAGCAAACATTTTGTGCAGACTGTCCATAGTAATGATATTTGACGGACAGCGGGAGCCATAAAACTGAACATCAGTAGTATCCCGGATAATCAGCTGCGGTGCCCATGAAGTGCCGCTACCGGAGTATACGGTATATATAGCCGTAATGGAACCATGGCCCTGTGCCATAGGCAATGCGTGGAAATTTGCATAATTGCTGGAACGCAGTATAATATTAAGGCCACTGCAGTTCTGAACAGTGCGGTTTGTAGTAGCGCTGGGATCTGTATATGTTTTGCTGAGCTCGCCGTCGGCAAATTCAACATCAGGAATCGTAATCAGTGTATTCAGCAGTGCCTGATCAGCAGGATCAGTAGCGCTGAAAGTATTTACCTGGTCAAGTGTTACTACCTTAGGTGTGATAATATGACCTACATCAGCCTTTACAATATGCTGATCTATCTGGTTTCCGCTGATACCATTGATGTTCAGCTGCTCATCAAATGACTCACCCAGTGTAGGCAAGCCACCGTAGTAACCGAGCACGAGACCTTTACATTTTACATATACTTTACGTCCTACAGGATAATCATTGTATAGGCTGTACGCATCAATATCGATGACGATACCGCCGGTGCTGTCCTGAATAACGATCTGCTTATAGTAGTTACCGGAGCGGTCGTCTGCTACAACTATACCGGCAATCGTTGCATCTACACCTATAGAGGTAGTATCATCTCCGCCTTTATATTTTCCGTTCAGGGCTTTCAACTGAGCAATAGTATGTGTTACTGTAAGCCCCGGATCATTGTGAGTTGTATCCGGCGGAGTATCAATTTTCTTCTTTACACATGCACCCGTCATAAGTGCCCCTGCCAGCAATACCAAAAGTGAAAAACGAACGATTCTCATTATATATAATTTATGATTTTAAAAATTGATTTGATTAAAATTTAAGACTGATGTTTAAGAAGTAACTCCGTCCATATCCATAGAAATATTTAGCAGGAAACTTGTTCGGGTTATTGTCTGTAAAATCGTAACGCAACTGTTCGAATCCGCCGGTAACATAATCTTTATTGTCCAGCAGGTTGTTTACACTCAAACCTATAACCAGTGAAGTGCTTCTCGGGATACTTTTGATCCACCTGTTCGGATAGAAGATCTTGTTTAAAGAAAGATCTACAGTAACAGCAGATGCAGCCTTCTGTTGATCTACGATGCTGTTGTATGTAGCGCTGCCCGGAGGAAGCAGGTCTGTGGCTTCAACTGTACGACGATCAGGGTTGATATCAATATATGTGCGATCAAAATAGTTCACGTTCAGGTTTGCCCAGATAAATTTAGGACGGTAGCTCACGCCGAATGAAGTGGCAGTCTGCGGGCCTACTGCGAGATAATAGTTCTTCATATACACAGTCCTGTTTGCTACTTCTGTAGTAGTATCGTTATCGCGGTAGATGCTCACCTTAGGATCGTTGGTATAAAATGCCTGTCCGATTGATGCTACACCTGTAAGGGTAAGGCTTGGCAGTACTTTCACCGCAAGTGCAAGCTCGGTACCTATAAAGCGCGTATTTACATTCTGCAACACATAGTTTACAAATGTCTGGTAAGCCGGATCATCGTTGTAGAAACGCTTGATGTCAGTACCATTTTTAATATCTGTTACATACCCCACCACGCGAGCGTTTACACTCGGAGAACGCAACAGGTAACCACCTTCAACGGATTGCATCTGCTGTACTTTTGGATCGGTTACTGTCTGATTACGCGTGCGGCCTGAGATAAATGTATTATCTATCGTCGGCGCATCTGTACCATAGCTGCCATTCAGGAATAGATAGTTGCGGCCATTTATTTTGTAGGTAGCGCCACCTTTTACACCGTATGTTGTAAAGGATTGTACATCACTCTTACCATATGAATTATTGGCAAAAAGACCATTGCGGAAAAGGCCTTCACGGCTGAAAGAATTCATACCCACATTAGCTGCTGCAAAGAAGTCCATTTTGTTATATGTAAAAGTAGCCTGTCCCCACCACCATGCTTTTGTGAAGCGGCTGTAGTAGTCATAATTATACTTATCACCTACTTTAATCAGACGGTTGGGGTTATTAAGATCATATTGATTAAAGGATACATTAGGCACATTCTGCTGCACTGCAAACTGGTTCAGGTTCAGGAAAAAGTCTCCACCCAGCAAATCCAGCATTTCCTTATAGCTTTCTGTTCTCTGCGCAATTACATTGACTCCGGTATATAAGGTGATATGCTCATCTAAGTTGTGCTGCAGTTTTGTGTTAAACGTAAATTTTTTAACAGCATCTACATCTGCTCCAACGGCATATACTGAACGCAGGCCCGTAACATCATTACCAGGAATGCCGTTTGCATTGTGGATGGTTTCCTTGTTGCCGTAGTTTACATTATACAGGCGGTCCCAGTCTATCTGTTTCTGTGTATTGAACATTGCATCTGCAGGATCTAAACCACTCTCCACATAATAGCTTGGTAGATTCCTGTAATAATCCGGACGTGGGTCACGGGCATTATACCAGTCCAGTGTAGAATTACTGTTTTTTCCGAACTGGTAAGAAACAGAACTGTTCAATGTCGTTTTTTTGCTGATCTGGAATTCGTGGTTCAGTATAAATACCGGCTGGAAATCCTTAGCTACTTTTGCATTGCGTTTTTCACCATTCTGGTATCCCCAGTTAGGGTTATAAAAGTTTGTTCCTGCAAGATTATAAGCTTCCTGCACTGCAGGAGCAGATTTACCTCTTCGGGTAGGGGCTCCAAAAGCTATAAAGTTAAACTCATGCTTTTTTGTCTTCTTTGTTACCCCTACATAGTAAGAGTAGCCATCATAAAATGTACCTTCTACATATCCTTCTTTTGCCCAACGTTTGGACACAGATACAGAATAAGCCCAGCCGTTTTTCATCAGGCCGCTGCTCTGCGTAAGCATCAGGCGATTGCGGTATGTACGATTGGTGAGACCGTAAGATATTTTTGTCTGTTTTCTCTGGCTGGCGGCAGATGCATCCATATCTGTAGTACCGTTAAGCCCGCCAAAAGCAGCCTCTGACGGCATAAGACCATATGTACTGTTACGGCTGCGAAAGGCATCATTCAAACCTCCCCACTGACTCCAGTATGCATCACCGGTTTCAATGTCGTTCATAGGTACACCATTTATATATACCTGCTGCTGGTTACGGTCGTACCCGCGCATCTGGAACCTGTAAGTACCAAAAGTGTAGGATGCCGTAGAAAAGAAAGGATCTCTTGAACTGCCGAGCAGGCCGGAAACACTTTGCGTTTTCACGCCGTCATCATCTGCACTTATGTTATTATCTTCCAGTGCAATCGTAGGTATACCCTGCTGACCCGGAGTAACAGGCGCATTTTCATTTACAATCACAAGCAGATCTCCCAGATCTACAACATCTTTGTTAACAACAATGCTGATCGTATCTGCCTTTATAGCATTCCCGCCGATAACAATCTTCTGGGTACCGTAGGGTACTTGGCTAACGGTAAAGCCACCTTCACCGTCAGATATCGATAGCAATTTTAAATATGGGAAGGAAACGGAGACATCGTTGGCAGGCTCCGTTGTGGCTTTGTTTATAAGCCTACCCTTTACCAGGGCTGTTTTCTTACTGTTTTGTGCGTGTACTGCCATAGATGCCAGTAACAGCAGGAACAGTAATCTGAGATTTCTCATCATATATGCTATTGCGTAGTTTTATAAAGTGGGCAAAATGCGGGCAAAATTATGATATATTCCTGATGCATTAAAGGAATGTTAAAATTAAAAAATTGTTACGCCCATGTGATCGCCATCACGCACAACCAGCTTAAAACACGAAAAATAAATTTATATATTATTTTTATAATTATTGCAACAATGATATCGCACCCGCTACAAATGAAATAATATCATAGTTCAAAAAGATGACCTGCCGTTTTATACACGGCAGGTCATCATCTGGCGCAAATAAACACTTCGGCCTACTGGGTAACAACCAGTTTCAGGGTAAAAGCCCGGTTAGTTCCGTCAATTATTTTTACATAATAAATGCCGTTACATAAGGTTGCTTTTGTAATGCTTAACCTGTCAAAACAATTCTTGCCCTGAAGGATCGCCTTACCCGTTACATCATAAACGATATAATCAAACCGGGTACCAGGAAATGATATGGCAAAATCTCCGCCGGCAGGATTCGGATACAATACAGGCTCAGCACCGGCGCCTCCCCCCTGCTCTCCAACAGTCGCAGCCCTAAGAGAGGTACACATTGCCTGGTTCAGTTTCTGCCAAATCGTATCATTGAAATATATAGGTACTTCTCCTACGCCTGGTGCATCACCCATACGTATATATACCAGTTGCTGGCTGGGTACGATATTAATCATCTGGCCGTTTTTGCCAAGTGCAGCGATCATATCAGAAGGGGCGCTGGGATTAAGCGGTCCCAAAAATATATGTTGCGTCTGGGGAGCCATGAAAGATGCCTTGCCATTCAGCCACCACAGATATCCATATGATTTATTAAGTGTCTGTGAGGTATTGACCATATGATTGAAATAAGCGGTATCGGTCATGAGCTGGGTGCCGTTCCAGTTTCCTTTATTCAATACCAGCAAGCCGTAACGAGCCATACTGCGTGGCTTACTGTAAAATACATTATCCTCACCGGTCATTACAAATGTGCCCGTCATGCCGGTAGGTGTTTTAATTTTCTGGGTTACATAAGTATTAATGTTCTGCCCCGTGGCAGCCAGCATAATACTGTCCAGCATGGTGTAAGCTGCAGTATGATAGGCCCACCGCGTACCGGCATCAGCTTTGTATTGCAGGCATGAGGGGGCTGTACAGGATTGGTCCGGTACACTGTCATCCAGACCTGTGGTCATGGTCAGATGGTTGAGCACGGTTATCTTCCGTTCTTTGAGCAATGGGCAGCTGGTCCATCCGAAACCAATAATACGTGAAGTAGTGTCTGTGATGGAAAGATAACCTTCCTGCTGGGCAATGCCTACGGCAAATGAAGTAAGCGATTTACCGGCCGAGGCCCAATACCAGGTGCTATCCTGTGTAAATGTGCCGAAATATTTCTCAATTACGATCTTACCATTTTTAAGCAGGATAAAAGCTTTTGTATTCTTACTCCCGAGATAATTGAGCAGACTGTCTATCTTATCTGTGCACCAGCCCAGCGAAGACGGCGAGGTAGTATCCCATGTGTTGCCGGTAACCGGTGGAAAGTACATGGATTGTGCCCTGACGCCGGTAGCGGCAAGAACAAACAACAAAATAAGCATCAAGTTTTTCATGTGATATGATTGTTTTAATAGTGAAATAATAATACTAATTGGTTTATTGACTTCTCATTTTTCGTATTGTTTAAATATGAAGTGAAAATTAATAATAAAAATACTTATCTATATTCTGTATTAGCGGTCACTTTAATTATCCGTTAACATTGCCTTAATCTGAAAACATATTGCTGATATTTTTAGTTTCTTTGCAAAAAAATACAACGGTTTGATTAAGAAACATATGCTGCTTACTGCTTTCCTGGGCCTACTCAGTCTGGGCAGCTTTGCACAGAAAAAAAATTACCAGGTAACGGCTGTAGCATTCTACAATTTTGAAAACTTCTTTGACGCAGATGATGATGCTAAAAACAAAGGCGATGACGACTTCCTGCCTACCGGGCCATATCATTACACAGAGGAGGTTTTCCGTGAAAAGGCACATAACATTGCCACCGTATTGCAAAAACTGGGTACCGATGTTACTCCCGATGGACCCGCATTGATTGGAACTGCAGAAATTGAGAACGATCATGTGCTGCAGGTGTTGGTTTCGCAACCGGAAATCAAGAACCGCAATTACCAGTTCGTACATTTTGAAAGCCCGGACTTCAGGGGAATCGATGTGGCCTTATTATACAATCCCAAATATTTCAAGGTGCTCGCTGCTGAAGCATTGAAAACAGATATCAGCGCCTTCGGTGAAAAAGGCGGCAGAACCCGTGATGTGCTTCATGTAACCGGTATACTTTCCGGTGATACGGTACACGTGTTTGTAAACCACTGGCCCTCACGCCGCGGTGGTGAGGCCGCATCTGCTCCATTACGTGCTATAGCAGCAGGTGTGAGCAAAAAAGTGATTGATTCTCTTATGGCTGTGAATCCGGCAACACGGGTTATAGACATGGGAGACCTGAACGATGACCCAACAAACGCCAGCATATCCAAGGTACTTGGCGCAACCGGGGACAAATCCAAAGTTGGCCAGACCGGCATCTATAATCCATGGGTAGCATTTTATAAACAAGGACTCGGAACCCTCGCTTACAACAGTGCATGGGACCTCTTCGATCAGATTATGGTTTCAGGCGAATGGCTTAAAAAACCTGATGATCACTGGCGTTATTACAAAGCCGAGGTATTCAGCCGTGAATTCCTGAAAAATAGCTCCGGACCGGACAAAGGAGCTCCGCACAGGTCTTTTGATATAAATAACAATTGGATCAACGGCTACAGCGATCACTTCCCTACCATTATATATTTCATCAAAGAAGCGCAATAAAAATCACATCTAATATATTCAGTAGGTCCGGCATAACTCCCGGGCCTGTTTTTTTGCTTTCGGCAGTATTCCGGACAACATTCACATCTCACATCCCAATTCCCATAGCTGACATCTCACATCCTATTATCCCAAATCAACATTTTACCGTACGTTTGCAAACGATTTTAACTACCTCCGTAGTCATTTAATAAAGAAACAAATTTCACTTCTGATGAAGATATTAGTTTGTATCAGCCAGGTGCCGGACACCACAACCAAGATCGCTTTCGGCGATAATAACACTACGTTCAATACGCAGGGTGTTACTATGATCATCAATCCCTACGACGAATGGTATTCACTCGTTCGCGCACTGGAACTGAAAGAAGCAGGCACTGCCACAGCAGTGAACCTGGTCACTGTCGGCAAAGCAGATGCTGAGCCTGTAATACGTAAAGCACTCGCGCTTGGCGGTGACGAAGCTATCCGCATTGATACTGACAGCAGTGACCCATACGTGGTAGCTGCACAGATCGCTGCTTATGCAAAATCTGAGAATTATGATCTCGTACTCTGCGGTAAAGAATCTATCGACTACAACAACGGCGTAGTGGGTGGTATGCTTGCCGAAATGCTGGATATGAATTATATCGGTTTTGCTACCAAAGTTGATGTTGCCGGCGGTACTGCTACTGTATCCCGTGAGATAGAAGGCGGTGAAGAAGTAGATACCTGCAGCCTCCCTGTAGTTATCTCCTGCCAGAAAGGTGTGGCCGAAGCCCGCATACCTAACATGCGTGGCATTATGGCGGCACGTACCAAACCATTGAAAGTAGTACCTCCTGCAGATATACAGCCACTCAGCCAGATCGTTTCTTACGAACTGCCTCCTGCAAAAACAGGTGTAAAAATGTTTACCATCGACAATCTGGACGAACTGGTAGCAGCACTGCACAATGAAGCAAAAGTGATCTAAGGTTATCAGATGTGAGACGCCGGTTATGAGAGAATAAATGTCATCCTTCGGCTACGCTCAGGATGACGAAAAAAACAAAACGCACCGGACTCACAAAGATCCTATTGCTTTAAAAAAGTATCAAAATCATTAACGCAAAAAACAAACTAAAATGTCAGTAATCGTTTTAGCCGAACATACACAGGGCTCTTTCAAAAAGAAGACGCTTGAACTGGTACAATATGCTGCGGGTATTGCCCAAAGCCTGGGTACCACTACTACTGCAGTTGTGCTGGGAGACGCCACAGATGCAGAAATGCAGGGCCTCGGCCAATATGGCGCCAATAAAGTACTGCAGGTAGCAGACTCACGCCTGGACACACTCAATGCACGTGCATACAGCAAAGCCCTGATTGCAGCTGCGCAGAAAGAAGGCGCCAAAGTAATCGTTGCACCACACGATGTGACCGGTAAAGCCGTGGCACCACGTGTATCTGCAGCGCTTAAAGCAGGTATGGTGGCTGGTGCTGTTTCTGCACCAGACCTCAGTAAAGGTTTTGTGGTGAAGAAAAATGCATTTGCCGGTAAAGCATTTGCCTTTGTAAACATCACCAGCGATGTAAAAGTGATCACACTGATGCCTAATACTTTCCAGGTGAAAAAAGGCGAAGGCAGTGCAGCTGTTGAAAAACTGGACGTTGCTTTTGAAGATAAAGACTTTGGTGTAAAAGTATCTGCTGTAAATAAAGTAACAGGTGAAGTGCCATTGAGCGAAGCCGAACTGGTGGTAAGCGGTGGCCGCGGCCTTAAAGGACCTGAAAACTGGTATATACTCGAAAACCTCGCACATGAGCTGGGAGCAGGTCTTGCATGCAGCCGCCCGGTAGCAGACAGCCACTGGCGCCCGCATCACGAGCACGTTGGCCAGACGGGAGGCACCATCCGTCCTAACCTGTATATCGCAGTAGGTATCTCCGGGGCTATTCAGCACCTGGCAGGTGTAAACGGGTCTAAAACAATCGTTGTTATCAACAAAGATCCGGAAGCGCCATTCTTCAAAGCTGCCGACTACGGCGTTATCGGAGATGCTATGGAAGTAGTGCCGAAACTTACAGAAGCAGTCAAAAAATTCAAGGCCAGCCAGAATTAATCTGCCGGTCTGAAACATATTGAAACAGCGATCCTTTCCGGGTCGCTTTTTTTGTGCCGTTATATGGCCGAAACGACTGGTTTTTAATAGGTCGGGAAATTAACATCCGTACGAAATAATATAATTGTTATTATTAATTAACTTGGTGCCGGAGATGCCGGATAAACAAAATCATATAGAAAACGCGAGGGTGATATTCTGGGATTGGGAACCAGGAAAATATGAAACACTTTTTACACCGGAGCTGCAGCAATGGCTCGGCTATGGTCACATTCCCGCAGAAGTAATAACAAACACATTATTGCATCCGGAAGACCGTGATACCTTCCTGGGTAAACTTACTGAGTATATTAAAAATGCACCGGCAGCACCTTTTGTAAAAGAGGTACGCCTGCTGCACAAAGACGGGACCAGTGTAAGCGTGCTCGGCGTGGGAAGGGTCGTAAAAACAGGCGAAAATAATGACCTGCTGCAGGTGAGCGGAAGCTTCACAGAGCTTACCGCCGTAAGGGAAACAGAACAGGTACTTACCCGGAGAATGGAGCTGCTGGACAAAACAAACCAGATAGCGCTCGTTGGCGGCTGGGAAGTTGATCTTACAGAACGAAAAATTACCTGGACCACCGTTACGCGTGCCATACATGAAGTAGACTATGAACGGAATCCCACTTTTGATGAAGCTATTGCCTTCTTCAAGGAGGGCCCGGGCAGGGATAAACTTGTACATGCTTTTCAGGATACAGCAGAAACTTCCAAACCCTTTGACCTGGAGCTGGAACTGATCACTGCAAAGGGAAAAGAAATCTGGACCCGCGTTACCGGTCATGCGTCATCAGACCATGGCAATTGTACCAGCATTTATGGATCTATACAGGACATCACCGAAAAGAAAAGTGCTGAAGAAAGGCTGAATGTAATATTTGAAGAATCTACAGATGCTCACCTCCTTTTTGATGAAACAGGTATCATAGACTGCAACAATGCTGCCGTAAAAATGCTGCGCTGTAGAGACAAAAACGAATTGCTGTCTTCCCATCCTGCGCGCTTTTCTCCAATCTACCAGCCCGATGGCCGCCGCTCTGACGAAAAATCCATTGAAATGGACCGTACGGCTTATGAAAAAGGTGTAAATAATTTTGAATGGACGCATACCCGCTTGAATGGCGAGGAGTTTCCGGTAGAAGTAACGCTTAATCCCGTAAAAATAAATAACAAGCCCGTTCTGCTTGTTGTATGGCACGACATTACCGAGCGTAAAAATGCAGAGAACCGTCTGCGGGAAAGTGAAGCGCGGCTTAATGAAACCCAGGAGCTGACCCACAGCGGCAGCTGGGAATTAAATCTTGTTACCGGTGAAAACCGCTGGTCGGCAGAAGCATTCCGCATCTTTGGCCTGGAACCAGCAGAAACAGGCCCTTCTACAGAATTGTTCAGCAGCATGATTCACCCGGAAGACTATGGCAAATATATCGATGCTATACGCAAAGCCATACACAACGGAGAGTCATCAGACTTTGACCTGCGCATTGTGCTGCAGGATAAAACGGTAAAACACATACATGCCATTGGAAAGCCCTGCTACAACGATAAAGGCCATGTAGTGCGGCTGGAAGGCGCCATTGTAGACATTACCGCCCGCAAGGCATCAGAAGCTGCAATACAACTGAAAGAGGAGCAGCTGCGGACATTCATTGAATATACCCCGGTTGCCATTGCCATGCTGGACAGGAATATGAGATATATTGCCGCCAGCAATGTATGGAAAACATCTTACCGGCTGGGCGATCAGAACATCATTGGTAAAAGTCATTACGAAGTATTTCCTGAAATAAGAGAAGAATGGAAGGAACAGCACCAGAGATGCCTTGCCGGTGAAGTATTGCGATCTGAAGAAGATTTTTTTGTGCGCCAGGACGGGCATACCGACTGGCTTCGCTGGGAGATACGCCCCTGGTATGAAAATGAACATCACATCGGCGGTATTGTGATGTTCACAGAAGTGATCACCGGCCAGATAGAAGCACGGGAAGCATTGATAAAAGCAAAAGAACAGGCAGAACAGGCCGCTATAGCCAAATCCCAGTTTCTGTCTACAATGAGCCACGAGATCCGTACTCCGTTAAATGCGGTAATAGGCTTTACACATCTGCTACTGCAGAATCCCCGCGAAGACCAGAAAGAATATCTTGAGATATTGAAATTCTCCGGTGAAAACCTGCTGGTGCTGATCAATGACATTCTTGACTTTAACAAGATAGAAGCAGGCAAAATTGATTTTGAGGAAACACAGTTCGGAATACGAGATCTGCTGAATAATATAAAACTTGCCTCTTTACAGAAAGCAACGGAGAAAGGCATCCTTCTGAAACTTATGGTAGATGAAGACGTGCCGCATACAGTAAAAGGAGATCCGGTACGTATCGGTCAGATACTGACCAACCTTGTAAGCAATGCCGTAAAATTCACGACTAAAGGAAAAGTGACTATCAGCGCATCCCTGGTGCAAAAAGATGCGGAAACCGCTACCATCAACTTTGAAGTGCGTGATACCGGCATTGGCATACCAAAAGAAAAACATCAGACGATTTTCGACAGTTTCACACAGGCCAGTGCAGATACCACACGCAAATATGGCGGTACGGGGCTGGGGCTTACTATCACCAAACGTCTGCTGGAGCTCTACGGAAGTGCGATACACCTGGAAAGCGTTCCCGGTGAGGGATCTGCATTTTCCTTTAACCTGAAGTTAAAGCGTACAAGCGATCAGTCTTCCGACAACGTAAAACACCTGCTGCACGCCAATGATAAAGACCTGAAGGGAATGCGCCTGCTGCTTGCAGAAGACAACCCGATCAATGTATTGCTGGCAAGGCAGTTCCTGAATCAATGGAATATCATATCAGACATTGCGGAGAACGGAGCCGTAGCAGTGCGCATGGTGCAGGAAAATGACTATGATATCGTATTGATGGATCTCCAGATGCCGGAAATGGACGGCTATGAAGCAACGCTGACCATCCGCAACCTGCCGGGAGAAAAGTTCTCCACGCTGCCCATCATTGCACTCACAGCATCTGCTATGCTGGATATAAAAGACAAGGCCTTTACCGTAGGCATGAACGACTATGTGAGCAAGCCTTTCAATCCTGACGAACTGTATAAAAAACTGCTTCACTTCGGTCGCAACAAAATGCACCGGAGATAGTACAGAACAGGAATAGCTATACTTTCCTGTCGTTCCTGTTTATATCAATGCTACTACCGGTAAATTCCCCACATTAATCATCAGATGTTTTCCTTCATCGGTGGCGGGACTTCCTTGCTGACGAAAACGGGTGTGTCATTGTTGAATAAAGACAAATTGCTGAATAAAATGGCATCTTTTTTCGGAACAGCAGACGAATATTGAAACTTACCGCAATTACTGCAATGCAAAAAAGTACGTTACGGAAAACTTTCCATTTCCGCCGGGCCGGATATATTGATCTTTAAAGTAGCCGGGAAAAGCTTACAGCCACTAATATCAACTCTTTTGAAAACATCAGTGCGAAATGCAATCCCGAGGAGATTGACGGATTATCTATTTAATCACATATATATTTATCGTATTCATTTTTTGACTAATTAAAATATAAAACAATTAAATGCCTAATAAATACATTTTAATGCGTTTAAGCATTAATTTTACATGTTATTTTACAATGCATATTTAATATTATTCATTACTCCTTCTGCTAAATGAAAACTATTCTTCCCGGGGACAGACAGAGTATCCGTACTCTGATCATTGATGATGAGCCTGGCATTGTAAAGGATTTAGAGCTATTACTTAGCAAAAATCACCAGTTTATCAGCGTAGGATCCTGTGGCAGTATTTCAGACGCCAAAGTACTGGTTCAGGCCACCAAACCAGACCTTGTATTGCTGGATATAGAGCTTAGCGACGGGAGCTGTTTTGAACTGTTGGACACACTTATCAATTCTCACTAGGCCCGGGTTTATCCGGGTCTTTTATTTGTGTATTCTTTCATCTTAAAACATAACACTTTATGAAGAAAATCTTTCAGGTAGCCCTCCTTGCTATCAGCTTTATTGGCGCAGGCCGCAATGCCCAGGCACAAATAGCACAGCCGCTTCCCCCGATTGTGGTTACACGTGACGATGCCCCTAACAATTCCGGCCCGGGCAGCACCACAGCAACCCTGAGCCTTACTTTGAAGAAGCCCTTGGGCGGCATTTATAATGTTGTCGAAACCAAAGCAATTAATAAGTATCAGACAGTCAACTACACGAGTGTGAATCCTGCTTCGAGCAACATGACCTTTAGTGTTACCATTGATGGTCAGACCAGCCAGAATACTTACGCGGTGCCGACAACAGTAAATTACACAACTACCATACTGGCCACTGATCCAGGCATGACCAATACCGCCGGCGGATATGGCTATTCGGTAACGCTTAAGTGTACCGGGACGAATCAGTATACTGTAAGTGCTGTTAAGTTGTTTGTTCCTTAGCACATGAGGGTCATGGCTTTCGCTGTCAGAGGTATTGCCCTGATACTGTATACACCGTGAAACACAGCCTTCCTAATTCTTCGGGAAGGCTATTTTTATCCCACGATAAATTTCTATTTTATGAAGTGCATGATTTCACCATGGCTGCTTATTGCTGGGCTCCTGCTATCGTGCGCTGCTGCCGCACAGCAAGGCTGCCGGATATGGCGAAAGGCCGGGGTCGCCGCAGGGTATAGGAAATGCGCTGCAGCATTAGTGCCGGCATCTCCTTCCCGCAGGCCCGCTTATATTCTACCGGATAAGAAAGAAGCCTGGGTGTCACCTTTGCTTTCTACTGTAAATACTTACTCGCTCATTGCTGGCCGGGCGAGCTATGGCCCCTTGCCGGAGCAGGATAGCCTGCATGCTGTGTTCGGAACAAATACGCTCCGTTCATTACAGGCACCTATTCAGCTGGATGAGGTTGTCATAAAAGAAGCATTCAAAAGCAGGATCACACCGGATACAGCTATATTCACCGCGGATAGTTTTCAGGTAACAACCTTTGCCAGCGCAAAAGAACTGCTACGAAAGATCCCCGGCATGGAGCTGACGGCTGATGGCCGGATCATTTATAATGGAACGGCTATTAATGAGATCAGCGTAGACGGAACGCCTTTCCTGAACTTTGACCAGGAAAAATTATTGCAATTGCTGAGGGGACGGGATCTGGACCTGGTAAAAATTTATACTGGCAAATCTTTTCGGTCAAGGCTAACCGGCGAAACAGATGCACATACGGAAAAAGGAATGAATCTTGTACTGAAGGAGGAAGCACGACACGGCTATTTCGGCAGCGAGGCGCTTGGTCTTGGCAGCAGCCCTTTGGGCTGGGACAATAACACCAATATAGCATCCTTTACTCAAGACCATAAGGTTGCTATCTATTTTCATGCGAACAATAACGGGAATACAAGCACCATTAGGGAACCACAGCAAACGGATAACCAGGAAATGATACAAGGCAGACCTACAGAACTGGCCGGGGGATTGCATTACGACAAGAGTTATTTCAGGGACCAGAGATTATCCATGAATATCAATTATTCTTTCAGCAATACAATACAAAACCTTAATTCTTCTACACAGACCAATTATTTCTTGCCGAACAGTACCATGTCCTCCGATGCTTCTACAACTTCCCGGAGCAATATATACAATCATAAAATCGGCTTTCAGGCGAACTACAGGATCGCACCGGGAAGTTATCTGGATCTGTCTTTAAGCGCCGGCCTAAGCCGGACCGGGAGCACAGGGCAGGCTACATCCGAAGTCCTGGACAGCCTCGATCATCAATTGAATAGCTCGGTAATGTACAGCGATATGCATGGCAGGTCACCATCTGCCTTTCTTAACCTGACCTATCTGAAAACATTCCCGGATTCGAAAAGAACCCTTTCTGTTTCTTTCAATCCGGACTGGAGCACAACCGGCCAGGAAATCAATATGCGTACTATTTTAGCAACTTCTGATTCCGGCACTACGCAATATAGCGAGCAGGGGAAAAGGAACACCTCAACAAGCAGCAATTACACGCTGACTGCGAGCTATAATGAGCCTGTTTGCAAGAGCCTTGAGTTCAATGCAACCCTCCAAACCAGTATAGGACAAACCTTATCGAACAACCTGACTTTTGATAAATATAAGGACGCAGACGATGTAGCAAAAGACACCCTGAACCCCTTATATAGCAGCCGATACAGAATGAATAATGCTACAGGCAGGATGAATCCTGTATTACGCTTTCAATCGGGAAAGGTAAGATTAACTGCCGGCATAGCTATAGGATATCTTTCCTGGGAGCAATTTAATCGTAGCAGCGATAGCGCCTATAAGCAGGCATTTACTGATTTTTTACCCGGCATCTCGGCCAGCTACCGTATTGGCGCTGAAAAATATCTCGGTGCGGATTATAAAGCCAATGCGCAGCAGCCCGGTCCCGAACAATTGCAGCCTCTATTGGACAACAGGGATCCTTTACACCAGATAATAGGCAATCCCGGTCTTGGACAATCAATCACTCATAGTTTTGCTTTAAATTTTTCGGGAAACAAGCAGGAGAAAAATGAATACTATAATATTTCAGCCGCCTATATGGCCATAAAGAATGCCATTGTACTGGAACAGTTTTTTGCTCCCGATGGACGGGAGCTGTCCCGCTACTACAACCAGAACGGGAATTGGTCCGGCAGCCTCTCCGGTAACTACAGCCGATCGCTATTGTCCCGGCTGCAATTCAGATTCAACGGTAATTTATCGGCAGGTAAAAGCCGGAATTTAATCAATAATATATTGGCTCAGGCATGGACGCAACAACTTCGCTCCGAACTGCAATTAAGATATGCCGTAGATACAAGCCTGCACATCAGCTGTGATATAGGATTCAATTACATGGCCAATATCTATCTGGCCAACACAAGCAACAACAACCATATATTTAATACCCGGAGCATACTGAATATCAGCTATACTTTGCCCTCCGGGATTGTATTATCCGGTGCGCTCAACTGGAACCTTGTTTCCGGAACGAATACAGAAGGGGATAAAGCCAATAATGTTTTGTGTAATATCTATATGGGGAAATATCTGCGAAAAGACGAAGCCCTTATGTTGAAGCTTTTTGTTTATGATGTATTGGGTCAAAACCGGGGTTACATGATCTATAGCGATAATAGCGCGCAGACCGAAACAACGTTCAACACCGTGACACGATATGTCATGCTGGGTTTGGTATGGAATTTTACCCAAAGGTGATATTAAATAACATATAGCGCTGCAGTCCGGTTAACCCGTAAGTTTTAATTAGCAGCTTTTTTGAGCAAATTCCTGTACCTCTTTTCAAGGGTTACATTTTTTTTAATGAGTCTTGACTGTTCTTTTTCCAAGCTCTTTATCCTTTTTTCGTTCAAAGCCAGATCAATTAATATGTATTTATTCCAGTCATTCAAGGCAGCGCCACTTATAAGATTACGATTGAGAATTTGTACATGTAACCTCATTTTACGTTCATGTGCTAGTTGATGTTCCAGTTCTGTAATCCTGTCTAATAGCTCGGATGTAGACAATGAATTAGAATCAACGATGTGAACTTTTATCTTGCGGTACACTTGCTCTCCCACCTCAATATATAGAGTGGGCTGCGTTTCAGGCCAAAATGAAAACAGGACAAACGATGGATCTCATCATTTGTCCTGCTTAGTAGTTCAACCTGGATTCGAACCAAGACCAACAGAGTCAGAGTCTGGTATGCTACCGTTACACTATTGAACTATCTGAATGGGTTGCAAATATAAGCAGCTTTCCGGAATTACGAAAGTAAAATTTTCACTTTTACGGCTATATAAATAATCCCCATTCGTCAGCAAATTCATCCTTCTCAAAACTGCATACCCAGTAAATAAATAGCTCTCTGAACTTGTCGATCTCTTTGCGGATTACAGCAATGTGTTCTCCATCTGTATCCGGGTCATGCATAAACAACAGCAATGAAGAATAAATATCCGCTGCACATTTGCGGATGATCGCCGCATTTTCCATGCGCAATACATACATATCGCCCGCTTCCGAACTCTTTATTTTTACACCGGCAAGAAGAGCATCTGCAATAATATTGCGCGCAGCCTCTGCCACAAAATCACGCTCCATATCATCATTGCCTGCAGCTCCCTCCCCTATAAGATCGGTGGTAATACCCTTCAGTAGAAAAAACACCTGCTGCCATTGCCGGTATAATGCCTTACAAGCTTCGCGCGTACTGCCGGGCTTCCATTGTTCTCCGTCATCATCACGATAGCTTTTATCGTCCCATTCCGGCAAGTCATTAAATGTATCAATATTCATAGTACTGTGATAAGGCTGCAAACATATTAACAGGTATGATCAAAAACAAAACCGTCTGCCGGAAAACAGCAGACGGTTCATTTATTTATTGTTTATTTTCAATTACAGTGTAAGATCTGCATCTTCAGGACCGGGAGCCGGTGCACTTTGTTGCTGCGGCTGTTCCTGCGATGACTGATCTGCATCGTTGTTAAACTCACGTCTTGGACGGTCATTGCGGTCGTTGTTGCGTGGGCCGCGGTCACGGTCATTGCCACGACGATCGCCGCCACGATCATTACCACCACGACGATCACCGCCACGGTCGTTACGGTCACCGCCTTCGCGGCGCTCACGACGCTCACCTTCCGGTCTTTCTACATAACCTTCAGGTTTTGGCATCAGCACTTTGCGGCTCAGACGCAGCTTACCGGTCTTAGGATCGGTACCTACCAGTTTCACTTTTACCTTATCGCCTTCTGCCAGTACGCCATCCAGGCTTTCCAGGCGCTTCCAGCTTACTTCAGAGATGTGCAGCAAGCCTTGTTTGCCCGGCAGGAACTCTATGAATGCACCGAAAGGAACAACAGACTTTACAACACCTTCATATTCGGCGCCGATCTCAGGTACAGCTACGATACCATTCACCCAGGCCATTGCTTTATCAATGCTTTCCTTGTTGGATGAGAAGATCTTCACATAACCTTTGTTATCTTTTTCTTCGATAGAAATGGTAGTACCTGTTTCACGCTGTATTTCCTGTACGATCTTACCACCCGGGCCTATCACAGCACCAATGAATTCAGATTCAATGATGATCTGCTCTACGCGCGGCGTATGTGGTTTCAGTTCAGGACGGTGTTCAGGTATGCACGCATACATTGCATCAAGAATGTGCAGGCGGCCGCGGCGTGCCTGCTCCAGTGCCTGGCGCATTACATCCATGCTCAGGCCATCTACTTTAATATCCATCTGGATACCGCAGATACCTTCACGTGTACCGGTAACTTTAAAATCCATATCACCCAGGTGATCTTCATCACCGAGGATGTCTGTCAGTACAGCCCATTTGCCATCGCTTGCACGGGAGATAAGGCCCATGGCCACACCACCTACGTGTTTCGGGAAAGGCACACCGGCATCCATCAGCGCCAGAGAGCCGGCACAAACAGTAGCCATAGAGGAAGAGCCGTTAGACTCCAAGATATCGGAAACAACACGTACTGTATAAGGATAATCTGCACCCGGCATCATCTGCTCCAGTGAACGTTTTGCGAGGTTACCATGGCCTACTTCACGACGGCCCGGTGCGCGCAGGAACTTCACTTCCCCTGTAGAATAAGGCGGGAAGTTATAATGCAGGAAGAATTTTTCGTAGTTGGAAACTGCAGCGCTTTCAACGAGCAGCTCATCTTCAGAAGTACCGAGTGTAACTGTAGTGAGTGACTGTGTTTCACCACGTGTAAACAGTGCAGAACCATGCGGAGCAGGCAGATAGTCTACTTCCATAGTCAGCGGGCGCACTTCATCCAGTTTACGGCCATCCAGGCGGCGGCTTTCATCAAGGATCATATTGCGTACGCTGTAGTACTGCAGGTCTTCGTAATATTTTTTAGCCAGTGATTTATCTTCATCGCTGAGGGTTTCACCTTCAGGAAGGCCTGCATTCAGGTGCTCCATCAGGTCTGTACCCAGCTGTTTGAAAGCGTCGCTGCGATCATGTTTTGCAGAACCGGCGCGTGAAATTTCCATTACACGTGCAGATGCAAAAGCTTCTACTTTTGCTTTCAGTTCTTCATTCTGTGCAGCAGGAGCTACTTCACGACGGGCAGTAACACCCACTTTAGCACGAAGTTCTTCCTGTGCTTTGATCTGGCCGCGGATAGCCGCATGGCCCAGTTCAATTGCTTTGATCAGGTCTTCTTCCTGGCATTCTTTAGATTCACCTTCCACCATCATGATGTTCTTCTCAGTGGCAGCGATGATGAAATCCATATCCGCCTCTTTCATTTCGGTGCGGGTAGGGTTGATCTTAAATTCGCCATTGATACGTGCTACACGCACTTCAGAGATAATCTCCTGGATGGGAACGTCAGAAACAGAGAGTGCAGCAGAAGCAGCAAGGCACGCAAGCGCATCAGGCAATACTTCAGCATCAGAGGATATCAGGTTTACAATTACCTGTACTTCGCAATAGTAATCTTCGGGGAACAACGGGCGCAGCGCGCGGTCGATCAGGCGGGAGATCAGTACTTCTGAATCAGAGATACGGCCTTCACGTTTAAAGAAAGAACCGGGGATACGGCCGGCAGATGCAAATTTTTCCTGGTAGTCAACGGTCAGCGGAAAGAAAGATTGGCCGGGCTTGGCTTCCCTGTTTGCTACAACGGTAGCCAGCAGGATGCTGTTGCCCATGCGAACGGTTACAGAACCGTCGGCCTGACGGGCAAGCTTACCCGTCTCTATAGTTATTTCACGTCCATCGTCCAGTTTGAACGATACGGAAATGGGATTAGGAATCATCATCGATATTTTAGTCTTGTTCAAAAAAAACTATTCCCAACTAAGTTTTAGTTGGGAATAGCTATAAATATAAAGCTTTTATTTGCGGATACCAAGCTTTTCGATCAGCGCACGGTAAGAAGTAAGGTTTGTGCGGCTGAGGTACTGCAGGAGACGTTTACGGCGACCAACCATTGTCATCAGGCCGCGGTGTGTAGAGAAATCTTTTTTATTCTGCTGCAGGTGTTTGGAAATGTGATTGATGCGTTCTGTAAGCATTGCAATCTGCGCTTCTGTAGAACCTGTGTTCTTTTCATTTCCACCGAATTCTTTAAAGATTTCCGCTTTTCTTTCTGCTGTAAAATGAGACATTTTTTATTTGATTTTATATTGTTTTCTGATTTTTCAGGTTGCAAAGATAGGTAAAGGTTTTATAAAACAGTCACCTTACAGATTTTTTTATCAAAAAAACAGAATAGATAATCAACCAGTTGCAAAAGAAGTAAACTTTTAAGTTAACTTTACCAGCGGCCAGGTTTAAAACCTGCAAGTATTATGGAGAAGAAAAAAGCAGCCACATTCGAGGAATTTGTTGAAAAAAAATACGGGCAGCCAGGTACGGCATCCCGGAATGCTTTTGAAGAAAAGGCACAGATGTTCCTCATTGCAGAAATGCTGCGGGATGCACGCCTGGAGGCCGGCCTTACCCAACAGCAGCTTGCTGAAAAAGTAGGCACTAAGAAAACATATATCTCCCGCCTGGAAAACGGCAAAGGCGATATACAGCTTTCCACCCTGTTCCGCATCTTTGAAGAAGGCCTGGGCCGCAGGGTAAATATATTTATTGAGTAGAAGACTTAACCGCAAAGTGCGCTGAGATTTGCAAAGCGCCGCTAAGCTTTGTATGCATTTGCCCTTTGCGCCTCTCTGCGTTCCTTCGCGGTCTCTGCGTTAAAAATACAATATGAAAATAGTAGCGATATCAGACACACATGGAAAACATAAAAAGGTTTTATTGCCCGAAGGTGATATGCTGATCCACGCAGGTGATATATCCGGGAAAGGACGGCAATGGGAAATTGTTGAATTTCTGAAATGGTTTGCACGGCAGCCGCATCCACATAAAATATTTATAGCCGGTAATCATGATTTTTTCTTCGAGCAGGCACCGTGGAAAGAAATAAAACCACTGATACCGGACAATGTGCATTATCTCAAAGACAACGGCATTACTATTGAGGGAATGAATATCTGGGGCTCACCCATTACACCCTGGTTTTACGACTGGGCTTTTAACCGCCAGCCTGGTGCAGATATACAGAAACACTGGAACCTCATTCCGCAAAACACAGACATACTTATAACACACGGTCCCGTTTATAATATACTCGACAGAACCACCAGCGACAAAAATGCAGGCTGCCCTGATCTCCTGGAAAAGGTAATGGAAATACAACCCCAAATGCACATTACAGGTCATATTCATGAAGCATACGGTTGTGAATACATCAATGGTACAAGGTTTATAAATGCATCAATACTTGATGAACATTATCTTGTAAAAAATGCACCTGTTGTTATAGAAATTTAGCACATCACCACGATAAATTAAAGTATCTTTATCCTCCCGCATAAGTTTTAGCTGCAGGATAAAAAAGTATACAAAATGGGCCAATACAGCATAGGAGAAGCAATCAATCTTTTACTGGAAAAATCACGCTGGAAGCCCAAGGTAAATGAACTACGTATGCGCCAGGAATGGGACGCAATCGTAGGCAAAACCATTTCAAAATATACACGTAATATCAATCTTCACGACAAGCAACTCACCATCTATACAGACGTTGCCCCGTTGAAACAGGAACTGAGCCTTGGCAAGGAACAACTCATTGCCCGTATCAACGAATACTTCCAGGAACGTGTGGTACAGGAGATCGTGATAAAGTAGATGTGAGTATTGAGATATGAAACGGATGAATAGTGAATAGGCAATAGTGAAGCCCATATCATAAACAGGTCTTCTCTTAGACTATTGACCATTCACTATCTTCACTAATAATTACAAAACAATATTCTGCAGCAACTCGCTTTTACCGGGATAGTCTGTGTTGTAATGCAGTCCACGGCTTTCTTTCCTGAATTCTGCACTCTTTACGATCAGGTAACCAATAGTTATCAGATTACGCAGTTCCAGCAATTGCGGCGATACATTTGTATTCTTATATAGCTCCTCCGTTTCTGTGTGCAGGAGGTCTATACGACGCATAGCACGGATAAGACGCACATCATTACGCACAATACCCACGTAATCGCTCATTACAGACTGCAGCTCCTTCAGGCTCTGTGTGATCAGGATCATTTCTTTCGGTTCTGTGGTACCGGATGCGTTCCAGTCCGGCACATCATCATGCCATTGCACATTATCAATTACAGCCGCTGCATCTTCTGCACAGCGATGCGCAAATACAAGTGCCTCCAGCAATGAATTTGAGGCCAGGCGGTTAGCACCATGCAAACCCGTGCTGCTGCATTCTCCGCAGGCATACAAATGGCGGATCGACGAATGTCCCCATGCATCTACTTTGATACCACCGCAGCAATAGTGTGCTGCAGGCGCCACAGGTATCATCTGCTGCATCACATCAATACCTATGCTCAGGCACTTCTGGTAAATGTTAGGAAAGTGTGCTTTGAACTTTTCCGCGTCCATATGGCGGCAATCGAGGTATACATGCTCTGTACCGGTGCGTTTCATTTCACTGTCTATAGCACGGGCTACAATATCGCGCGGAGCGAGGTCTTTACGGGCGTCATAGCGTTCCATAAATGCCTCCCCGTCTTTGTTGCGCAATATACCGCCATCGCCACGCACCGCTTCTGTTATCAGGAAAGAAGGACTGATGCCTGCTTCGAACAATGCTGTAGGATGAAACTGGATGAACTCCATGTTTTCTATACGGCCTTTCGCACGGTATACCATGGCAATACCATCGCCGGTAGCAATCCGTGGATTGGTAGTAGTGCGGTATGCCTGTCCCGCTCCGCCGGATGCCATCAGTGTGATGCGTGAAAGTATTTTCTCTATTTTCTGCGTATGCAGGTTGAGCGCATAAACGCCATAACAATCTATATCTGGTGTGGACTTGGTAACAAGATAATGCAGATGATGCTGGGTGATAATATCTACAACAAACCAGTGATTGTGTATTTCAATGTTACTGTACTTTTTCACTTCTTCCACCAGCGCCCGCTCTATCTCAAAACCAGTAATATCCTTGTGGTGCAGTATCCGGAACTCCGAATGGCCGCCTTCTTTACCACGCAGGTAATCGCCTTCTACATCTTTATCAAAACGCGTCCCCCATTCAATGATCTCATCTACGCGGCTCGGGCCTTCCTTTACTACAGCCTCCACGATAGCAGCGTTGCACAGACCGTCGCCGGCAATGAGCGTGTCTTCTATGTGCTTCTGAAAACTGTCGTGCTCCGTATCATTTACCACTGCAATACCGCCCTGTGCATACTTGGTATTTGTCTCATCAGTATTGGCTTTTGTAAGTATGGTGATTTTCTTATCCGGAAAACGGCGCGCTGTTTTTACTGCAAAAGTGAGACCGGCAATACCGGAACCTATAATGAGGAAATCTGTTTTTAGCATGTTGTTTTGTTTGATAATCTTTTCAGGCAGTCAGCACTATTTCTTTATACAGGCTTCAGTGGCGTTGGCACCATTCATCTGCCTGCCGCTATGAGACAGACGACCTGCGCTCCGAACGTACAAGAGTGCGACGCAACAGATGCTCAGTAAACATCCAAAGCCGGCTGCAAAAAGATCTTATAAAAAAAACGGCCCCATAAAGGAACCGTTTGGCAATTTAGTCATTTTTATGAGCCACTTTGTTAGAAGCTGGTAGTCACTGCAAATTTAGCACCGCTGAAGGCCGGTTCGTAACGGCATACACCGCCGGAGCAGTTGATACCTGCAGGCTGCTTGCCATAAGACAGGGAGAACCTGTGCGGGCCTTTGGTATAGGCTATGAACGCATTGTAAAAATGTGTTGGCTCCAGGATATTTGTATAGCCCGAATTTTCTTTCTTCAGATCTGTTGTGTACATGTCAGAAACAGAAATGGAGAATTTTGGTGCAAAGTTGTATTCGAGCAGAGCAAAAGCCCATGAACCGGCATCCTGCTGCGTAGACATATACTCAGCCTCGAGCCTCAGTGACTGTTTGTTATTGATCCTGTAAGTAACTTCTCCAAAGGGTGTTATCGCTTTCACGATACTTGCGGCAGCAATTACCTGGTACACTTTCTGGTTATATTCCATGTACTGCACACCTATGTTAAACAGCCATTTACCGCTTCCCCTGTAATCCAGCTCACCATAAGCTTCACGATACAGCTTTTCGTCATTCAGTGTATTGATATAAGTAAAGTCTGTAGTAATGGAAACCTTGTCATTCGGTGCGATCAGCACGTCTGCATTCGTTGCTTTTTCAGATATGTCCTGCGATGCGGGCGTATAGCGGGCCAGCAGGCGCTGCGGGTGCAGGCGCGCTACTATCGGCTGCCAGTTCATAATACCACGTATCTGCGTTTCATTAGGCGAGGTGCGCATTACAAAATTCTCAGTGCGTTTCCCTGTGAGGTTAATGGCAAAACCTTTCCTTGCAAAGCCCAGTGTTGTAAACTCTATATTGCCGGCTTTATCAATCAGGCTGCTGTTAAGACCTATAATCGCTTCATGTGTTTTGTAGGCGCCTTCTGCATACCAGGTAAAGTCGCCAACAGATAATGTGTTATATGCCGTAAATGCATAAGTGTTATATGTAGGGCTGAAGCGGGTAGAATCCGGCTGCGCATCTACAGTACCGTTCACCTTATCCCATGAATTCTGGTCCATAGTACGGTTCAGCGCTCCAAGGCCTGGCGAAAGGTGCACATCTTTACCCACAGTAAAGTCGCCCTCAACGTTCAGTGATTTAATGATCGGTCCGTAAAATTTATTCACGGCAGAAACATCTTTTTGCTGCCCGGCCATTCCTTTTACGTAGATATTGTCTGTAAGCTTGTATTTCAGTCGGGCGCCCACCAGTGCGTTATCTATCAGCAGACCACGGTCTTCATAAGAACGGAAGAGAATACCGCTGCCTATCTGGTCGTAGATATAACCGCCCGTTATAGAAAGATCGCCAATGTCTTTACTGAGGCTCCATGCACCGATCCCGAAGCTGGTCATGGGAGTGAGATTGGGGTTGTACAGGATAGAGTTCTGGAAAGCATCCATTCTCAATGTAGCTGTAAAACCTTTATAGTTATAACGCAGGCTCAGCCATGCTTCTCCCCCACTCAGGTAATTATCATATTGCTTCAGACCTGCTGCTTTTATTACAGAGTCTCTCTGGAAAAAGTTTACATTCATCATCAGATCGCCGGACAGAGTTCCCTGTGCCGATGATTGCAATACGCCTGCCAGCAGTACCGGTAGAAGAATAGATGTTTTTTTCATTAACCTGTTGTTAAAATTTAAAAAATTTTCCGAATTTAGAACCTTTGCCGACATTTGGCAAGATTTTTCGTACTTATTTTAATAAACACACCTGATATGAAAAAAATTATCGCACTGGCCGCGGGACTGTTTTTGGGAACTGTATTGCATGCGCAGAATGCCGAGCTTCCTGATACACAGATCAAAGACGTAAGTTCCGGCAAGAAACTGGCCTTTAACCAGACCTTTGAAAAAGGTAAGGTTACTGTAGTAAGTTTCTGGGCTACATGGTGCGTCCCCTGTAAAAAAGAGATCAAGAACATCCGTGAAAAACTGCCAACATGGAAAAAAGAAGCAGATTTTAATTATATGACTGTTTCCATAGATGAAACACGTGCTGAAGGTCTGGTGCGCAGTTATGCAAAATCGCAGGGCTGGGATTTCCCTTATTTTATCGATGCCAACTCCGATCTGAAACGTTCACTGAACTTCCAGAACGTGCCGTTTACTATTATCGTCGACAAAACCGGTAAAGTAGTATTTATGCATACAGGTTATGAAGAAGGCGGCGAAGAAGAGGTTTTTGCAAAAGTGAAAGAACTGAGCAAATCTTAAAACATAAGAACACTAAAAAATGAAAGGTCAGCAAATGCTGACCTTTTCTGTATATCGTTCCATCACCTTTGCTTCTATCGCAATACCATCTGGTTTTCTGCTATCAGCCGGCGAAGGTTTATCAATGCATAGCGCATTCTTCCCAGTGAGGTGTTAATGCTCACACCGGTGATATCTGAGATCTCTTTAAAGCTCAGGTCTCCATACATCCGCAGTATGATCACTTCACGTTGTTCTTCCGGCAGTTTTTCTATCAGCTGGCGTACACCTTCATGTGTCTGCCGGCGTTCCAGCGCATCTTCAGCACATTCTGCAGCATAAGGCAGCAGGGCAGATATATCCCGGCCATCTTCTGTAACAACAGGCAGCAGCACACGTACACGGCGGAAATGGTCCATGCACAGGTTATGGGCTACTCTTATAGCCCAGGGCAGGAACTTGCCCTGCTCCGAATAGCGCCCGTCCCGGATGGTACGGATCATTTTCAGGAAGGTTTCCTGGAAAAGGTCTTCTGCCATGAACTTATCCTTTACCAGCATAAAGATGGCTGTATAAATCTTGTCTTTATAACGGTGTACAAGTATCTCTATAGCCTGCTCATTGCCTTTAATAAAAGCATGGATCAGTTCTGCGTCTGAAAAATGATGGATGGATTGCATACACTTCTGCCTTAAATGGTAACGTACAGATCACGCCATTGAGGAAATATTGATAAAGTAGAAGTGTATCCTTATAGAAGATGTTTTAAATAATTGTTACTTACTTAATAGCTTGCAAAAAAGTTAAAATTTCCGAATGCACCAAATATTTTTTTTAGAATTCCTTTAACCTTTCTTCATAAGACAGACATTAAACCTTAAAGGTTCGGCTGCAGCAATCTCAAATGACTTTTTTATGACAATTGTCAGGATAGATATGAGATGTCAGATATGAGTATTGAGACCTCCGAAGTAAACGGTAAACAACATCCGGTATCTGGTATCAAAAATCCGGCAATCTCATATCTAAATACTCAAATCTCACATCCCCCAATAAAAACAAAGCCTCCGTTAGAAAACAGAGGCTTGCGCAATATGAAATATAAAGCAAAAGAGACTGGTGATTAATCGGGCTTTTTACCGTCCAGGAATGTGTTGATCGTCTGGATGGAAGCCTGGTTGTTGTTTTGCTGGTCGTTGTTCATACCAACAGTGTAACCGCTGTAGAATGTTTCCGCAGAAGCAGCACCATTATCTACATTTACATTGCGGCGTACGTAAGCCGGTACATTTTCCAGCTCGTCGGAGCTTTCTGTACCTTTTATGTTAAAGCTCAGCTTGCGAAGGCGTTCTGCACGTTCTTCCAGTGCTTTTTTCTGTTCTTCAAAGCGGCGTTTTTCTTCCAGCTCATCTGCGCTCAGCATGTGATCGCCCATACGGTAGGTCGTATCCTGCACTTCAGCCTGCGGTACTTCTTTCACTACCATCTGCAGGCTATTGTCCGGAATTGCATTACCAAGCACTTCATTGATCACAGACTGTGGCAGTGAGTCTGGTGTAACCGGCTTTTCAACCAGCTGGAAAGAAAATTCCTTTTTTTCTTCTGCAGGTTTTGTTTCCGTAAATGAAAAAGAAGGAGTTTCCGGCATTTCTACAAGCACCGGTGCCAGCGGGTCTACTACGGGCTGTGCCGAAGGGGCTGCAGCTGCAGTTTCGGCCTTAACCTCCCCCAACTGAACAATGATCTTTTCAGGCTCGTTCTTACGCACTGCCGTTACCGCCGGTATTTCAGCAGTAATTTCTTTATGATTGAAACCTGTGGCTATTACAGTTACAGAGATTTTATCTTCCAGGTTAGGATCGTGGCCCATACCGAGGATGACATCGCAGTTGTCACCTGCCTGCTGCTGTACATAGGCCTGGATTGCTTCAGCTTCGTCCATTGTATGTTCAAATTCACCGGCAGCAGAAGTGATATTGAGCAGCAACCATTTGGCACCGCGGATATCGTTATCATTCAGCAGCGGAGAATTAAGCGCCTGTTCAACAGCATGCAGCGCGCGGTTTTCACCAGCTACACATGCGCTGCCAAGGATAGCTACGCCACCATTTTTCATTACCGTACAAACGTCTGCAAAGTCAACGTTGATCTGACCGGTCGTATTGATCACATCTGTGATACATTTTGCAGCGGTAGCGAGCACGTCATCTGCTTTCGCAAATGCCTGCGTGAACGGCAGGTTGCCGAACTGCATACGCAGCTTATCATTAGATATAATAAGGATCGTATCAACATGCTCACGCATACGGTCAATACCTTCCTGTGCCTGCTTCATACGTTTGCGGCCTTCGTAGGTAAACGGCATAGACACGATACCCACTGTAAGGATGCCCAGCTCACGGCATATTTTGGATACCACCGGTGCACCGCCGGTACCTGTACCACCGCCCATACCGGCAGTAATGAAGGCCATGCGTGTGTTCACCTTCAGTATTTTGGTGATGTCTTCCATGCTCTCTTCACTGGCCTGCTTACCGATCTCAGGATTAGCTCCTGCGCCCAGCCCTTGTGTAAGGTGCGGCCCCAGCTGAATTTTATTGGGCACAGGGCTCAGCGCCAGTGCCTGTGAATCTGTATTGCATACGATAAAATCCACACCTTCAATGCCGAGGTTGTACATGTAGTTTACGGCATTGCTACCGCCACCACCCACACCTATCACTTTAATGATAGATGACTGATTCTTGGGAATTTCAAAATGTATCATAATGCTACTTATTTGGGGGGTTAGTAATTACAATTTTTATTTTACTTATGTTTTCAGATTCAATCCGGAAAGGTATGTACCTCACGTTTTTTCCTCTGCTTTATTTATTCACTTATTAACATTTATTACTCTATCTCCTGGTCGTCCACTTCTTCAAACAGGCTCATGAATTTTCCTTTCATACGATCAAACAGGCGCTTCATAGTTTCATTGCGGCGCTCGTTCTTCTGGCGGATCGCTTCACGCTCTTCCATATCAGAAAGGAGCTCTTCTGCAGTTGGCGGAGCAACCGGCGCAGCTGTAACTGCAGGGATCGGCTCATCCAGTTCTGCATGGATCATATTACCACCATCACCTACAAAACGCAGGCGGCCGTTTTCAAAGTCATGATAACCGCGCAGTATAAGACCAATACAGGTTGAGTACATAGGGTTCATCAGTGTATCATCATGTCCGCCGGCAAGATGCTCGTTCGGATAACCGATACGTGCACCAAGACCTGTTACATATTCTGTAAGCTGAATGATGTGCTTGAGCTGCGCACCACCACCTGTAAGAATGATGCCACCATACAGACGTTTGTCAAGATCTATCTGTTTCAGGTGATACACCACGTAGTCGAGTATTTCCTGCATACGTGCCTGGATGATGTGTGCCAGGTTCTTAACGGAGATTTCTTTCGGTGGCAATCCGCGCAGACCGGGGATCGTGATGTATGCATTGGCATTCGCTTCGTCGGCCAAAGCGGTACCAAACTGCACTTTCATCTGTTCTGCCTGTGCACGCAGCACCCCTAATCCGTTCCGGATATCATTGGTGATGTTTACACCTGCGTATGGAATAACAGCAGTATGTTTCAGTATGCCGTCGTAGAAGACCGCCATATCTGTAGTACCGCCACCAATATCTACTATTGCCACACCTGCTTCCAGGTCTTCATCACTCATGACTGCTGCAGCAGACGCTAACGGCTGCAACACGAGGTCACGGGTTTTCAGCTCCGATTTATCCACGCAACGCTTGATATTGCGGATGGCATTACGGTCGCCGGTGATAACGTGAAAATTGGCCCCGATCTTAACGCCTGACATGCCTATCGGGCTGAAGGTCGTCTGTGTATTATCCACAGTATATTCCTGCGGGATAATATCAATGATCTGGTCGCCTGCGGGCAGGTATGTTTTGTACTGATCTTTAATCAGCAGGTCTATATCGGCCTTGCTGATCTCTTCATCAGTTTCCATACGAACCCTGTCACCGCGGGTCTGCAGGCTTTTTATATGCTGGCCGGCAATGCCCACATATACTTCCTTAATTTCCAGGTTGGGGTTAGAATGAATGCACTTCTCAATGGCCTGTTCAATAGATCTTACACATTGTTCGATGTTCATCACCACACCATGGGCTACACCGGCTGAGTCCGCCTTACCGGTACCCAGAATCTCAAGTTTGCCAAACTCGTTCTTTCTGCCGGCGATGGCTACTACTTTTGTAGTTCCGATGTCAAGGCCGACAATGATGGGTTGTTCTTTCTTATTCATATAGCGTCAGTTTTTCAAGCAGATTAATGGTTAGTGTCCCTGATAAATATACCTTGGCTTCGGAGCATCATCTTTCTTTCCGTGTTCCTGTTCTTTCTTCTTTTTGTCCTTGCCGTTCTCTTTTGCTGGTTTCTTCACCGGGGGCTCATGTTTTACTGTTTTATTATTGGCAGCTTTAGGCTGTATTGTATTTGTCTTCTTTTTATCCTCCACGGGTTTCTTTACCGGCGGTGCAGGCTTTGCATCATGCTTAACCGGCGGTGCTGCTACCGGGGCATGGGCTGCGGGTGGTGCTGCCGGAGCCGGAGCAGGTGCTGATGTTGCAGCCTGGCCCCCAACTAACTCTTCTTTTCTTGCCGCTTCTTTCTCGTCACCCAATACACTGGTCACCCAGTTCATATTCGCAAGCGCCTGGTCCTTTGGTGCTTTCCACGGCAGTGACGGCGATGCTGCAACCTGATCTTTAAAGCGCGCATCCAACACTTCATAACGGTTCCAGCCGATCTTGTTCAGCACTTTTCTGTAAAAGATAAAAACGTTGTCCAGCTTATCTTTCAGCCGTGAAGTATCTCCGAGCAGGATGCGATGATTGCCGAGAACAGGTATCAGTTCAAATTCACGATCCTGGTTTATAACGATCTCCTGCACCTGGGCATTCCAGAAAGAATCACGTCCGATGATCTTTTCCACTGCCATCATCTGCCCCTTCAGGTCATTGCTCATGCTGTCATCTTTCAATTCCGGCACATTGGTGATTACCGGCGTATAATGCACATAACGGTCAGACAAGGGCAATGCCTTCAACGCTGTATCAAGATAGTAGCTGTTTCCATCTGTCTCAAAAACCCGCAATTCAGGAATGCGCTGTGTAACGCTTACATGCAACACACGTTGGTTATCTATGTATACCTGCGCATCAGATATCCAGGGATTGGCATCCGCAATTTCTTCCATGCTGTGCAGGTTCAGCTTTGTCACCGGCGTATGTAAAAGATCTATATGACGGTCGTTCAGCAACAAATTCTCTACCTCTTTTTTATCGAGAAAATGACAAACATCTTCATTACGTATATTGATGCTGATGCCTTTTACCATCTTCTTATCCTGGATCTTTGAAGCGCTCATGATAGCCAATACACAGCCTGTCGTTACGATGAGTGTAACGAATACCTGGAGTATTTTCCGGATCGATATTTTACGCTTCTGAGCCATTATTTGTTTTCCAGTATTTCCTTTATGGGTTGTACCAGTTTATCTATATCTCCTGCACCAGCTGTAATGAACAGATCAAGCGGTGCTATTTTTACATATTCAAGCAATGCTTCCTTACTCATGATGGTATGCGCCGGGTTTGCCATGCGATCTGCAATCATCTGCGAGGTAACACCTTCCATAGGCAATTCACGTGCCGGATATATGTCCAGCAAAATCACCTCATCCGCAAGGTCCAGGCTATGGGCAAAACCATCTGCAAGATCGCGCGTACGACTGAACAGGTGTGGCTGAAAAGCCACTACACATCTGCTTCCCGGGAAAAGATGCTGTGCACTCCTGATCAACGCTGCCAGCTCTTCCGGGTGATGTGCGTAATCATCGATATACACTATTTTTTCATTCTTCACCACATACTCAAACCGGCGCTTGATACCTTCAAAATGTGCCAACGCTTTTTTAATCTGCAGGTCGTCAATCTCCAGCAACTTTGCTACTGCAATCGCTACTATTGCATTTTCCACATTGTGCATACCGCCTATCGGCAAGCGCACATCTTCTATCCGCCATCCATTACCTATTACATCAAATACATACCCGCCATCTTTTTGCAATACATTCGCCCCGTATATATCTGCCGCCTCATTCTGCAGGCTGTAGGTAAGTATTTTCGATCCGGCCAGCTCACTGCCACGCTTTAATCCGTGCTTCGCAAGCAATACGCCTCCGGGTTTTATATTTTTTGTATACTGGATAAACGCTGCCTCCATTTCTTCAGCAGTGCCATAGATATCCAGGTGATCCGGATCCATGGCAGTAAGTATAGCCACATCCGGGAACAGTTTCAGGAAACTGCGGTCGTACTCATCTGCTTCTATTACTGCTACGTTGTTATCACTGCTCCAGTAGTTGGTTTCATAATTTACAGAAACCCCACCCAGGAAGGCATTGCAGCCATAACCTGTTTCGCGCAGCAGGTAGGCAGTCATGGTTGAGATCGTTGTCTTGCCATGTGTTCCTGCCACTGTTACAGCAAACATCGTTTCTGTGATCCACTGCAGCACATCACTGCGCTTATATACTTTATAACCGTTATCGCGGTACCAGTTCAGTTCTTTATGATCTTTCGGAATAGCAGGTGTATAAACTACCAGTTCTGTTTCTTTATCGAGCAATGTTATATCGTCTGTATAATGAACAGCAATCCCTTCAGCCACAAGCTTCCTTGTCAGGTCTGTTTCAGTACGGTCGTAGCCGCTCACCAACGCGCCGCGCTGGTTGAAGAAACGAGCCAGTGCGCTCATTCCTATGCCGCCGATACCTACGAAATAAACCCGTTTCAGTTGCTGTACATTCATGTTTCTATCCTTTGGTATTTACCAGTTCAATCATTTTTTTCGCTATCCGTTCATCTGCATCTTTAATGGCCACCTGCCTCAGGTTCCGGCTCATCACCTCCTGCATATTATTGTCATGCAGCAGGGTGTGCAGTTTTTTTACAAGTTCTGTTTTTGCCTCATTATCTTTTACTATCAGTGCGGCATTATGTGTTACCAATGCCATCGCATTGCTGGTCTGATGATCTTCCGCTGCAAATGGGTACGGCACAAATATCACCGGTTTTGCTACAATGCAAAGTTCTGCAATTGCCAGCGCACCCGCTCTTGATATTACGATGTCCGCAGCCGCATAAGCATAGTCCATCTGGCGTATAAAATCAAAGACCCTCACTTTTCCTTCAAATGCTTTTGCACGTTGCAAAGCTGTTTCGTAATAAGGCTTTCCCGTCTGCCATACCAGTTGCACGTCTTCTTTCAGTATAGTATCGAGGTGCTCATCAATAGCCTCGTTGATCGCTTTCGCTCCCAGGCTGCCGCCTACTACCAGTATGGTTTTCTTTGCAGGATCAAGTCCCAGCCAATCCTGCCCCTCTGCACGTGTTATCACAGATTGTGCAATGTTCTTACGCACCGGGTTGCCCGTGATCACTATTTTTTCCCGCGGGAAAAATTTATCCATACCATCATAAGCCACACAAACAGCTTTGGCTTTGCGCGCCAGTATCTGGTTGCTTTTGCCGGCAAAGGAGTTCTGCTCCTGTATTACCGTAGGAATATTCAGCCGCTGTGCTGCTTTCAGTATGGGGAAGCTCGCATAGCCACCTACACCCACCACTACATCCGGCCTGAAGTTCTTCAGTATGCTGCGCGCACTCCACAGGCTTTTCAGCAGTTTGTACGGCAGCGTAATGTTCTTCAGCATATTGCTGCGGTTAAAACCCGCAATGTCCAGCCCCACTATTTCAAATCCTTCCTGCGGCACTTTCTCCATTTCCATCTTACCCTTAGCACCTACAAACAACAACTGTGTATCCGGCTGCAACCGCTGCAGTGCATGGCCTATAGCTACCGCAGGGAAGATATGCCCCCCGGTACCGCCGCCTGCTATGATCACTTTCAGTTGTTTCACTGTTATGCTATTACTGGTGCCTGCTGTTCTGTTGTGTTTATTTCCGCCGCCGGTTCTTCAGTAGAAACAGCAGATGTTTTTGCTTTTTTCTTTCCTTCCATATCATCTACATACCGGCTTACACTCAGCACAATGCCGATAGCGATACTGGTAAACCATATAGAAGAGCCGCCCATACTTACCATCGGCAACGTAAGTCCTGTAACCGGTACCAGGTGCACATTTACCGCCATGTTCAGCATTGCCTGGAAGACAAGCGTGATACTCAGCCCCACTGCCAGGAATGCACCGAATGCATAGGGGCACCGTTTAAAGATCAATATGCTTCGCCAGAGGAAAAGCAGGTACAGGAAGATCAGTACTGAAGCTCCTATCAATCCGTACTCTTCTATTATACTGGAGAAGATGAAGTCTGAATACGCTTCCGGCAGGTAGTCGCGCTGGCGGCTATGTCCCGGACCAAGCCCGAACACACCACCGTTTGCAATTGCAATTTTTGCCTGCAACACCTGGTATACCGTTTCTTTTTTCTTACCTGTTGCTTCGTCCTTTCCACCACCGCCCGCAAAATCTGAGATACGCTGTTCCCATGTTGCCGCACGGCCAAAACCAGTAAGTTTGGAGACCGTAAACAACAATACAACACCGATAATACCTGCCACTGCCAGCATCATGATATGCTTTACCTGAACCCTGCCTATAAAAAACAGGATACTGCAGGTAGCACCCAGCATGAGCGCTGTAGAAAGGTTGGCCGGTGCGATGAGTGCACAGGTGAGAAATACGGGTACAAGTACGGGTACAAATCCTTTCCGCAGATCTTTAATGCTTCCCTGTTTAATGCTGAGCATGCGTGCCAGGAACAGGAACAATGCCAGCTTGGCAAGATCGGAGCTCTGGAAGGTGATGTTCACTACCGGGAGTTTGATCCAGCGGGAGCCTTCATTGATCTTCGCACCGAAGAACAGTGTGTAGAGCAGCAGCGGCAAACTGATCACATAGAGCATTACAGCTATGCGGGCAAACTTGGTATAGTTTATCCTGTGCACGCCGTAAATAATCAGCAGGCCCACAGCTATTACCATCAGTTGCTTTACCAGGTAGTAGCTCGCATTTTTATCCATACGGTAAGCAAGCGAACCTGTAGAGCTGTATACGGCCATGAGGCTGATGAACGATAGTATAAGTACTACCGACCAGATCACCTTGTCGCCTTTCACTCTATCTAGCAAACGTTGCATACCGCTCATTGTTATAAAATTTTGTTTCTGTTTTTTAGTATCACGTAGTAAGTACCAAGTATCAAGCTGTTACTGCCCAATCTTCATCCTTCAACTTCGCTCAGGATGACATTATGTTTCACCTATCAACCAGTCACCTTATCAATTCTCTAAACACATCCCTCTCATCATACACATTTTCACATTTACTAATCAGCTAATTTTCACATTACTCACACTACAGTTCCTTCACCGCTTCCTTAAACTGGCGGCCGCGGTCTTCGTAGTTTTTAAACAGATCGAAGCTCGCACATGCCGGTGACAGCAGCACAACATCTCCGCTCGTTGCCAGCGCGTAAGCCGCATCCACTGCTTCTTTTGCGCTACCTGCATCTACAATAGCCTGTACAGCACCACGGAAAGCTTCATGTATCAGCGTGTTGTCTACACCGAGACAAACGATCGCTTTTACTTTTTCCTTTACCAGTTCCATCAGTTCATTATAGTCATTGCCTTTGTCCTGACCGCCAAGGATCAGCACGGTTGGCTTTTTCATGCTCTCCAGCGCAAACCATACAGAGTTTACATTGGTTGCCTTGCTGTCATTGATAAAATCAATTCCACGAACAGTTGCTACAAATTCCAATCTGTGCTCCAGCCCTTCAAAAGTGGAAAAACTCTCACGGATCTTTTCCCTGCGTATACCTGCGATGCGCGCAGAAATACCTGCTGCCATGGTATTATATTGATTGTGTTTACCCTGAATAGACAAGTCATGTATTGACATCTGCATATCTTCCCCATCGAAATGGATCTCTAATTTGTCGCCTTTGATCATGCCGCCGTTGTCTCCTGGAATATGTTGCTCGCTCATCGTGAAAAAGATAGTTTTTGCTTGAATGGAATGGGTTGTCAGATATTGTTTAATGACCGGATCATCCTCGTTCAGTATGAAATAATCGTCCTTAGTCTGGTTCTCTGTAATTCGGAATTTGGATGCTATGTAATTGTCAAACTTATAATCGTACCTGTCGAGATGGTCTGGTGTTATATTCAGCAATATCGCCACATCAGGCCTGAAGTGATGAATGTCATCAAGCTGAAAACTACTCACCTCCATCACATACCATTTCGTAGGCTGTTCTGCTATCTGCTTTGCGAAGCTGTAACCAATGTTGCCTACAAGAGATACATCATAACCAGCTTCTTTCAGCAAATGAAACGTAAGCTTCGTCGTAGTGCTTTTACCATTGCTGCCTGTAATGGCGATGATCTTGCTGTCGCCTTTGTAACGGTAGCCAAACTCTATCTCACTGCATACTTCAATCCCCGCGGCGCGCACCTGCTTTACAATAACAGCTTTATCGGGTATCCCCGGGCTTTTCACCAGGCACTGCGCATTCAGTATTTTACTTTCCGTATGGCCGCCTTCTTCAAATTCTATTCCCGCTTTGTGCATGGCCTCTTTATACACATCCTTTATGCGGCCTCCGTCACTCACAAAAACTTCCCAGCCTTGCTGTTTGCCCAGCAAAGCCGCACCGATGCCGCTTTCACCAGCACCCAGTACTACCAGTCTTTTATGTGTGTTTGTTGTCATTTATTTTTTAGTATCAAGATGTCAGTATCAAGTATCAAGATGTTATCACATAGATCATATTCTTCTCATCAGCATCACCACATTAGCACACCAGCTAATCTTATTGAATCTTTAATGTCACAATGCTCAGCACCGCAAGTATGATACCCACGATCCAGAACCTCGTCACAATTTTACTCTCATGATAGCCCAGCTTCTGGTAGTGATGGTGCAGCGGCGACATCAGGAATATCCTGCGGCCTTCGCCATACTTTTTCTTCGTTCGTTTAAAGTACCATACCTGTATGATTACTGAAAGGTTTTCTATCAGGAAGATGCCACAGATAATTGGTATCAGGAGCTCCTTACGGATGATGAGTGCCAGCGATGCTATGATACCTCCCAACGCAAGGCTGCCGGTATCTCCCATGAAGACCTGCGCGGGGTAAGCATTGTACCAGAGGAAACCGACACACGCTCCGACAAATGCTCCGACAAATATGGACAGCTCACCCAGATTGGGGATGTACATAATGTTGAGATAATCGGCAAAAATGTAGTTACCGGATACATATGCAAACACACCCAGGCATATTCCTATGATCGCAGAAACACCAGTCGCCAGGCCATCTACACCATCTGTGATATTCGCGCCATTTGATACTGCCGTAATGATGAAGATTACAAACAATACGTAGATGATCGGCGTAGCTATGTCTAATGCCTTCTCGCCAAAAACAGCCGCAATCTTTGCATAGCTCAATTCATGGCTTTTCACAAAAGGAATGGTTGTTGTAGCTGTTTTTACCTGTACATAGTTCCTCGTTTTGCCATACTCATCTTTCCTGGGGAAAGGTGCGGATACTACCCGTTCTGTAGCATTGTACAAAACAGGATGTCCTTGTACTACTTCCCGGCTGATCACTACATGATCATTATAATACATGGTAACGCCAACTATAATGCCCAGTCCTATCTGTCCCAGTATTTTAAAACGACCCGCAAGTCCTTCTTTATTTTTCTTAAATACTTTTATATAGTCATCGAGAAAACCAACGAGGCCCAGCCATATCGTAGAAACTACCATCAGCACGATATATACATTGGTTACCCTTGCAAACAACAGTGTCGGTATCAATATTGCAGCAATGATGATTAGTCCACCCATTGTAGGTGTTCCCTTTTTCTGGGTCTCACCCTGCAGGCCAAGGTCACGCACCGTTTCTCCGATCTGCTTGTGCTGCAAAAAGGCAATGAGGCGCTTACCCATCAGCATAGATATCACCAGCGACAGTATGATCGCCATAGCAGCACGGAAGGTGATGTAATAGAATACACCAGCCCCGAACAGGCCAAAATGCTCACGCAGATATGTAAATAAAGAATAGAGCATGTAAGATCGTGTTATCTGTTTAACAGGTTAAATGCTTCCGTCAATACTTCGCGGTCGTCAAAATGATATTTCACTCCTTTTATTTCCTGGTATGTTTCGTGTCCTTTGCCTGCCACCAGTATGATATCTCCGGGCTGTGCCAGGGTACATGCGGTTTTGATGGCTTCTTTGCGATCCGTAATCCGCAGTACTTTTCTCTTTTGTGCAAAAGAAAGGCCTGCTTCCATTTGATTTAATATTTCCTCGGGGTCTTCACTCCGCGGGTTGTCTGATGTGATGATCACACGGTCACTATGCTCGCAGGCTACTTCTGCCATAATGGGGCGTTTGGTCTTATCACGGTCGCCGCCACAACCTGCCACTGTGATCACCTGCTGCCCGTCTATACTCAGCTGCCTGATCGTGGCAAGTACATTCAATAAAGCATCGGGTGTATGTGCATAATCCACTATACCCAATATCCTGTCATTCGGCGACATGTACGTTTCAAATCTTCCGGGTGCTCCATGCAGGTTGCTGAGCGTAGCCAGCACTTCTACTTTATCCATACCCAGTTGCACTGCTGCCCCGTATACTGCGAGCAGATTGTACGCATTGAATATGCCGATCATCCTGAAATGTGCTTCCTGACCATCAATATTCATGATGAGGCCGGTGAGATTATTCTCCAGCACTTTTCCTTTGTAGGTAGCCGGTACTCTCAGGCTGTAACTGCATTTTTCCGCTTTGGTGTTCTGCAGCATCACCATTCCGCGCTTGTCATCTGCATTGGTCAGCGCAAAAGCGTCTTCCGGCAGGCCGTCAAAAAACGATTTCTTTACACGTATATATTCGTCAAATGTTTTATGATAATCAAGGTGGTCATGTGTTATGTTGGTAAACATGCCGCCAGCGAATAATATGCCTTCTATACGGTGCTGATGAATAGCATGTGAACTCACTTCCATAAACACATGTGTACAGCCGGCATCCAGCATCCTGCGCAGCAAAGCCTGTATAGATATAGCATCCGGTGTGGTGTGCGTAGAAGTTTCCGCTACGGTATGAATATGATTCTGTACGGTAGAGATGAGTCCGCATACATAACCTGCAGCTTCAAACAGGTTGAATAAAAGCGTGGCTGTTGTGGTCTTTCCGTTGGTACCGGTAACGCCCACAACTTTCATCTTCTCAGATGGGTAGCCGTAAAACGCACTGGCCATCTGCCCAGCAGCTACATGACTGTCTTTTACCTGTATATAACAGACCCCTTCCTGCAATATTGATGGCAACTCCTCACATACAATGCCCGCAGCGCCGGAAGCAACTGCTTTTTCTATATAGCTATGCCCATCGGTACTGCTGCCGCGCACGGCTATGAATACACTCCCGGGCTCTACCCGGCGTGAGTCTATGCACAGACTGCTTACTTCCACAGCAGGATTACCTGCTGTCTTCTGCAGTTTCAGATTGGCTGATATATCTTGTAAGGAGGGCATCTATATTTTATACTAAAAATCTTATCCTTTTGCCTGCTGCGTCGTTTTGGGCGTTGCTGTCTTTGCCTGCGCCTGTACTACACTTCCCAGCTGTATTTGTATTACCTGGCCTTTTACAACGGGCGTTCCCGCTGCCAATGACTGCGCCAGAACAGTACCATTGCCCTGCACCTGCACTCTCATGCCCTCATTTTCCAGCAGGTATACTGCATCCTTCAGACCCATGCCTTTTACATCAGGCACCTGACCATGCAATACAAGCCTTTTCTGTATGGTCATTCTTTTGTTAGAGTCTACAGACAACTGAGCCAATGATCTTGCCGGTGTGGCTGCTTCAGCCTGCCTGCCCATTGCATTCAGCAGTATCTGGTAATTTTTCGCCGTTGCTGCTTTCGCCGCTATCAGCTGATCATTTATCCTTGCAAAACTGTCCAGGGGTCCCATCCAATTACCGCCAACACCGTTTGCAAATATTTTATCTGCTATCATCCGGAATACCGGTGCGGCAATGGTACCACCGTAATAAGCACCGGAATGCGGTTTGGTACGTATCACTACAACCATAGTGTAGCGCGGACGGTCTGCAGGAAAATAACCGACAAATGAGCCCTGGTATACACCATCGCTGTATCGGTACATCCTTCCGCCTATCTTGTCTACCACCTGCGCCGTACCGGTTTTACCCGCTATCTTATAGTTGGGCGATTGTATGTGATGTCCTGTACCGCTCAACACTACTTCTTCCGTACACAGGTGCAGCTGCGCAATAGCATTCGAATCTGCAATTTTCTCTTCCAGCACTACAGGCTGAAATGTTTTAATATTCTTGCCATATTCACGGATCGCATCTACCAGGTAGGGCTTCATCATACGGCCGTTGTTGGCAACCGCATTGTACAGCATACAGGTATGCAGCGGGGTAATCATTACTCCGTATCCTGTAGCCATCCAGGGCAGTGTAGTTGCATTCCAGTCCCTGCTGCCGGGCGTGATCATCCGCGGCTTCAGTTCTCCTGAAATGTCAATACCGGTGCGATCCATCAGGTGCAGCTTCCGGAGATGCTCCACATATTTTTCAGGATCTTTATAGTAGAACTTGTATGCCAGTGAAGCCATGCCTACGTTTGACGATTGCGCGTACGCATTTTTAATCGGCATTACACCCAGCCCATGGTGCGAATCGTGCATTACACGGTTGGCAAACTGCTTCTGACCGCCTTCACAATTCACCATGTCGTTTACATTGATGTAACCGTCATTCAACAGCGATATGAGCGTGGCCATTTTAAAAGTAGAACCCGGCTCTGCACGTGTCAAAGCATAGTTCTGGTCTTCGTAATAGTTACCTGTTGCCGAATCACGGCCGAGGTTTACCATAGCGCGTATCTTACCGGTCTGCACTTCCATTACCACACAAGTGCCATTGAGACATTCATACTTTTCTACCACACTTTTCAATGCATGCTCCGCTACGTCCTGTATACTGAAGTCAAGTGTTGTTACAATATCTTTACCATTCTGCGGATCTATTTCTGTTCCGTCCACAGGCACCCATACGCCGCCTGTTTCCTTTTCCATTACACGGCTGCCATTTGCACCACTCAATACACTATCGTAAGCAGCTTCCAGACCCAGGATGTTTTTCTTCTGTACTCCATCTTTCCAGATAGAAGGACGCCAGAGCCCGATGGTACGGAATGCAAGCATTCCATATGGGTTTACGCGTTTCACTTTTGATTCTACGATCAGCCCGCCGCGGCGCGATCCTTTATTAAATACCGGGAACGCACGCAGTGTCTGATAATCGTAGTACTGCATATTTTTCTTCAGCGGAAAATACCTTACAGAATCTGCATACGCTGCTTCAATGCGCTGTTTATATTCCGCCGGCGTACCGCCACCTAATAACCTGGACAGGCATACAGACAAAGTATCTCTGTACTTCCGGAATGTATCACGCTGTATCACTGTAAAATCCACGTAAGCATCAAACTGCGGTATGGAAGAACAAAGCAGCAGCCCGTCTTCCGAATAAATATTACCACGTTCTGCATACAGGGTGTCTGTATGCATATGCATCTGGTTAGAAAGACTGCGTAATTCCTTTCCTTCCTTTACCTGTATCATTGCAGCCTTCACAAGTATAGCCACACCAAAGACACATATGCACGTAAAAGCTACATATACACGAAACCGTATGTCTTTTTTCACATTCAACACTGCGTAATTATTTTACGTTGTTACTGTCTGCCTCTATTTTATATGCCGGCAACATGAGGGGCTTTAATCCTACATCTGCACCTTTTCTTATAAGCTCCGTTTCCATACCTGCATTCATCAGTTTACTCTTAATGTCCATATACTTCCAGCGCAGTTCCTTCAGTTCTTTTTCATGCTTGTTCAGTTCACGCTGCACTGCTACCGCCTTCTGGCTGTTGCTGATGTAAACAATACCAAGGAGTGCTACAAACGCAAGAAAAGGTATGTTGCGCACAATACCTCTGTAAGAAACCTTTTCCAGCAGCGCTTTCCAGTCATTCCGGATGCGCTGTACGGGCGTGATCTCTGCCTGCTGTTCTGTTATGTTCTGCTCTGCACTCATGCTAGTCTTTCCGCTATCCGCAGCCGCGCACTCCGCGACCGTGGGTTATTTTTCTGTTCTTCTTCTGATGGTTCTATAGACTTATTTGTCAATGTCCGCATCAATGGCTCTTCTGTCACACGTCCGAAGATGTCTACCGGATCATCCCAACGTCCTTTTTTCATAAACTGCTTCACCAGCCTGTCTTCCAGCGAATGGAAGGTAATGATGCTGAGACGTCCGCCGGGTTTCAGACATTTCACAGATTGCTCCAGGATATCTTTCAGCGCCCCCATTTCGTCATTTACCTCTATACGCAAAGCCTGGAAAAGCTGTGCGAGATAGCGATTGGGATTACCTTTCATTACCGGTGCTACCAGTGCCTTCAAAGAATCTATGGTATTCAGTGCTATCTTATTCCTGTTGGTGACAATGTGCTTTGCCAGTTGTTTTGCATTGCGCACTTCACCATATTGTTCAAACAGCTTATGCAATTCTGCTTCACTGTATGTTTTCAGTACGTCGGCTGCTGTTTTTTCTCCCCGTTGGTCCATACGCATATCCAGCGGCCCGTCAAAACGTATGGAGAAGCCCCGCTCACCGGTATCGAACTGGTAGGAGCTTACACCCAGGTCGGCCAGTATGCCGTCTACTTGCGGGTAGCCATTCAGCCGGAGAAACCGGCTCATGTACCTGAAGTTTTCGGTTACGGGTATCAACCTGCTGTCATCGGGCTTGTTGCGCCATGCATCTGCATCATGATCAAATGCCAGCAACCTGCCTTCCGGACCGAGCTGCTGCAGTATGAGCCTGCTATGCCCGCCCCCGCCAAAAGTGGCATCTACGTAGATGCCGTCTTTTTTTACAGCCAGTCCATCAACCGCCTCGTGTAAAAGAACCGTTGTGTGGTAAAAAGTGGGATCACCCATTTTTATAAACTTTCAAAAGGGTTAATAAAATCTCCACCCGCCACTTCTGCCGCGAGATCACTGAAACCGGCAGCACTTTTTCTTATGTATTCGTAGTATGTATCTTTATCCCAGAGCTCTACTTTATTGCCCTGTGCAGAGAATACGAGGTCTTTTTTGATGGAGGCGAACTCCTGCAGCGGTTTTGGCAACAATATGCGGCCGGCACTGTCTACATCCACCATGGTGGCACCATTCAGAAAAAGACGCTTGAATTCGCGCACTTTCGGGTTAAAGTCATTGAGCCTGTTCAGCTTATCTGCTAATACATTCCAGTTATCTATGGGATACATTGTGAGACAGTTTTCAAACCCGCGGTTAATCACGAAGCGCTCGGCAGCGCCTTCCGGCAACTGCTTACGAAAGCCTGAGGGCAGCAAAAAGCGGCCTTTGGCGTCGATTGCAACTTCATATTCTCCGAGGAACCCTGTCATGGGCTTAAAAACCATTTCTAAACACAAAGTAACACGTTTTCCCACATTCTACCACTATGAATGATACACATATTTATCCACAATACAATATATGCTGTAAACCATTGTTGCTAAAGGTTTTTAGCCCTATTAATGCGGGTGTTTAAACATGTAGATGTGAACAACATGTGAATAACTGTGGATAACATGTCAATTTGCTGAAAAACAGAAATTTACAGACGCTCAATTGCTCTTTGAAATATTTTAGAATAAAATTCTATATTATCCATAAAAATGCATTGAAAGAAAAGCATCATATTTTATTTTATCGTATCGGATGAAACTCAGCAGTTTAACACAGTTTTAGATAATAAATTAGGGAGAAAAGCATCTAATACTTATTTTTGCGATCCGCTATGCATACCTGCACAAAAAACTTTCTGTTCGCTTGTCTCTGCCTGATCATGTTCAGCGCATGTGGCAACTACGAAAAAGTGCTCAAAAGCAATGATATCAATTACAAGCTTACCAAGGCTAATGAATACTACGATAAAAAGGAGTATCAGCACGCCAATGAGCTTTACCTGGGCCTGCTCCCGGTAGTAAAAGGCACAAAGAACTTTGAGCCTATGTACTACAGGTATGCCTATTCTTACTACTACATGAAAGACTATCTTTCTTCATCTTACCATTTCAAAAACTTCGTGGATTTCTTCCCGAACAGTAAAGATGCCGAAGAATGTGAATTCATGCATGCTGTAAGCCTGTATAAGTTGTCTCCCAAGTTCTCGCTGGAGCAGACAAATACAGAAAAGGCCATGGAAGCAATGCAGAGCTTTATAAACACGCACCCCACTTCCAAAAGACTGGACACCGCCAACCAGTATATAGACCGGGCGCGTGCCAAGCTGGAGCTGAAGGAAGCTGATGCAGCAAAGCTGTATTACAACATCAGCCAGTATAAAGCTGCAGGGATTGCCTTTAAAAGCGTAATGCGCGCTTATCCTGAATCACCAAGAAGCGATTATTACCAGTATATGGTTGTCAAGTCGTTTTACAACTATGCCCGGGCCAGTGTACAGGAAAAACAGGAAGAACGTTTCCTGAATGTGCTGACCGAGTTTAACGAACTGAAACAATCCTATCCTAATTCAAAATATTTACAAGACGCCGACAAGTACCAGTCGCAGGCCGATAACAATTTAAAAAAAATCCGAAATGAGCATCAGTAAAAAAACATTCGGCTCCGTGAATCCCCTGGTGGAAACACGCAATGTGGTGGCAATGAAAAATAAAACAGGTAACCTGTATGAATCCATTACAGTGATTGCCCGTCGTGCCAACCAGATCTCCGTGAGTATGAAAGAAGAGCTGCACAAAAAGCTGGACGAATTTACCAGCCACACTGACAGCCTGGAAGAAGTGCACGAAAACAAGGAACAGATAGAAATATCACGTATCTACGAACGTATGGCCAACCCTGCATTACAGGCAACCAACGAATTTTTTGAAGACAAGATCTATTATCGTAAGAAATAAGCTGTGCACCACAGTTGACCGAAAAGCTACCTCTCCGGGTAGCTTTTTTGTTAAGCCTGCTACCCGTAAACCAATAGTTGCCCAAATAAAGTAACTTTACTGCATCTGATGAGTAAGACATACAAACATCTTTTCTTCGACCTCGATCATACGCTGTGGGACTTTGACCGTAATTCTGAGCTGACGCTGCACAAGCTGTATGAAGAATATGATCTCAAATCCCTTGGCATAGATGATTTTGACGCGTTTCATCATACATATAACGGGCATAACGACCGGCTGTGGGAGCGCTTCCGCAATGGTTTCATAAAACGTGATGACCTGCGCTGGAAACGTATCTGGTACACCCTGCTCGATTTTAAAATCGGCAATACACACCTGGCACATGAATTAAGCTCTGCCTATCTTGAAATACTGCCCCGCCAGACAGTGCTGGTACCGTTTGCAAAGGAATTGCTGGACCATTGTTCGGGCAAGTACAGGATGCACCTGATTACAAACGGGTTTGAAACTACACAGTGGCAGAAAATGCAGTTCTCCGGCATCGCCGGCTATTTTGACGAAGTAGTTACATCAGAAAAATGCAATAGCCTGAAGCCGCACAAAGAGATCTTCGAATACGCGCTGAAAGCTACAGGAGCCAGTATAGAAGAAAGCATTATGATAGGCGATGCGATAGATATCGACATCCTCGGAGCTATCAATGCCGGCTGGGACCAGGTTTACTTCAATCCTAAAAAACAACAGCATAACCGGAAGCCTACCTATGAGGTGGACAGCCTCGGGCAGCTTATGGAAATATTTTAAGCTGAAATAACTTGATACAGAAACAGGAAGGCCGCAAAAAATGCGGCCTTTGTTATTGAATAAAATGTTTATTATAACCCGAATGTGGCGCCGATATCCGTATATCCTTTATAGCCATAGCCAGCATACCTTTTACCCGAATTTAACCAAAACTCATGCCTATCAGTATTATCTGGCCTCTAAACAAACTTATGCCAGAACATACCAGAAGAGTTTATTAGTAAATCGGTACACTGGTGCATACTTTTTTATTTCCCCGCAATAAGCAAGATGTAAACAAAAAAAGAGTTGCCGTGAAGCAACTCTTATAAATATTACAACAATAAAAACTAACTAGTTCATCGCAGCCTTGGCTTCGGCACGTGTATCTTTCCGCTCTCCGATCTGCTGGCGCCACATGGCGTAGTACAGGCCTTTCAGATCAAGCAGTTCGAGGTGCGAGCCTGTTTCTACTACACGGCCTTTTTCCAGTACATAAATGCGGTCGGCATGCATAATAGTAGACAACCGGTGTGCGATCATTACCGTTATATGCTGACGCTGGTCTGTAATATCGCGGATAGTGCCGGATATTTCTTCTTCGGTAAGCGAGTCTAGTGCAGAAGTCGCCTCATCAAAGATCATAAGATGCGGATGACGCAGTAATGCACGCGCTATGGACAGGCGCTGGCGTTCACCACCGGAAAGCTTCAGGCCGCCTTCGCCAATCATAGTGTTGATGCCATTTTCTGCACGGGCAAGCAGGTTCTGGCAGGCAGCTTTCACCAGCACATCATTTACCTGCTCATCTGTTGCCGATGGGTTTACGAACAGGAGGTTTTCTTTTATTGTTCCGGAAAACAGCTGTGTATCCTGTGTTACAAAACCTATCTGGTGACGTAATTCGTCAAAATCTATTTTATTGCTGTCATGCCCGTTGTAATAAACGTGCCCTTTGTTTGGATTATATAGTCCCACCAGCAATTTTACCAGTGTAGTCTTGCCCGAGCCGGAAGGCCCGACGAAAGCAATCGTTTCTCCGCGCCGTACATCAAAAGATATATGCTCTATAGCAGGGCGTGTAGCACTCTGGTGCTGAAACTGCACTTCTTCAAAACGGATATGTTCTACAGTGGAAATTGCTTCGGGATGAGCCGGTACCTGCTCTATAGGACGCTGCAGCAAAAGATGCATGTTTGCCAGCGAAGCCTGCGCTTCACGGTATGAGATAATGATATTGCCCAGCTCCTGCAACGGACCAAAAATGAAGAAGATGTAAAACTGCATCATGGTCATTTTACCTACATCCAGCTTATGATGAAACACCAGGTACAGCAGCACAAACATGATACACTGCTGCAGGAAGTTTACAAAAGTGCCCTGTATAAAGTTGAGCGAGCGGATGCCTTTTACCTTTTTCAGTTCTAATTTCAGGATCTTAAAGGTGGTTGCGTTCAGGCGATGTATTTCCTGGTGCGTAAGACCGAGGCTCTTCAGCAATTCTATATTGCGCAGCGACTCTGTAGTAGAACCAGCCAGCGCTGTAGTCTCTTTTACAATACTTTTCTGAATCTTCTTGGTCTTACGGCTCAATACGCTCGTAAGTACGCTCAGCACCACAGCTCCCAACAGGTATATAAGCGGCAGCAGCGGACTGATACGATACGCGACATAAGCCACAAAAACGATCCCTACCAGTGTAGCAAAAAGGACGTTTACAAAAAGCGTAATGAACTTCTCACAATCTGCACGCACCTTCTGCAGCACAGAAAGCGTTTCACCACTGCGCTGGTCTTCAAAATCCTGGTAAGGTAAGCGCAGTGCATGACGCAACCCGTCTGTATACAATTGTGCACCGAACTTCTGGATGACCACATTCACAACATAGTCCTGGAAGGCTTTGGCAATGCGCGACACCATGGCGGCACCGATAATAAGCAGCAGGCCTTTGGTAATGTCATGAATAAATAAGTTTATATCGGAGCCGTAATTCCCTTGTTGCGCTTTGATAGCTGCAGGAATTACCTGGGTACCGAGTATATAAGGATTAAGCAGGGAAAAGACCTGATTAATTGCAGCCAGTAATAATGCCAGAAAAATGAGCCCGCGATGACGGCTTAAATATTGGAGTAGTAATTTCATAAAACCGGCACAAAGGTAAGGCTTGTTCTCCCCTTAAATATCACTGCAATTAATTATACACTGATAATTAAAGAAGATAAAGATTTAATTATTTTAATCCTGCCAGCATTTCTGCCACTCTTATATCTATAGGAAGCGTAATTTTTGCAGGCAGATCTTCATCTACCGGCAGCCATACAAACTGCTCTGCCTCGCTCACGGGAAACACGTATCCCCCGGGTATTGCAGGCTTTACCAGATAATAAATGCTGATTACCTGTGAATTGTCAAATGCCGATGCCTGGAAGAAATCTGTTGTGTAAAAATGACCCAATACTTCTATCTGCAGGTTCAGCTCCTCTACCCATTCTCTTTTGATACAATCTATAGCCCCCTCCCCCATTTCCAGTCCGCCACCGGGAAATTTCATTACTTTCCTGCCCCTGATCAATTCATCACAGGCGAGTACCTGCCCGTCCTGCAGCCACAGACCATATACGCGCACGTTAAATCTTTTTTCCGGACTCATCTAGAACCAGCGCTTTTTATTAAAGTAAAGGCTCATAATAATTGATATGAACACCGATAATATAATGGCCACATAAAATCCCATATTCGTATTTTCCGTAGGGAAATGTACGTTCATCCCGAAAAATGCTGCCACCAGCGCCGGTACGGACAATATGATCGTTATGGCGGTAAGCCGCTTCATTACGATATTCATATTGTTGTTGATAATGCTGGCAAATGCATCCATTGAAGAGCTCAGGATGTTGGTATAAGTATCGGCCATTTCAAGGGCCTGTGAATATTCTACAATAAGATCGGCCAGGAATTCACGTTCTTCTTCATCACAGTTCAGGAAGTTGGTACGCTCCATTTTCATCAGCAGCAACTCATCTGAGCGCAGTGCCGTGATAAAATATACAAGGCTTTTCTGCACCCGCATCAGGTACAGCAGTTCTTCATTGCGGTTGGCATCATAAAGCTTCTGCTCCAGTATATTCCTGCGATGGTTTATCTCTTTCAGCACTTCCATAAAGTCTACCACCACTTTTTCAAATATCTTCAGCACCATCATATTCGGGCGCTCCGGGTGACGTTTGGCAAAAGTGGTAAGGAAGCGACGCATGGCCACATTTTCAAAAGAATTGACAGTAATCACCTGGTTGCGCTCTGTCATAATGATAGCGATAGGAATAGTAATATAATAGGCATCGCTTTCATTGAGCGACTTATTTTCTACCGGTGTTTTAAGAATCAGCAGCTTTACTCCGTCTTCTATTTCGTAACGCGCACGTTCATCTATATCCAGCGTATCTGTAAGAAAATCGCGCGGAATAGAAAGTGCATTGGACAAATTGTCTATTTCATTTTCCTGAAAGGGGGGTGTTACATTGATCCAGTTGGCGCCTTCCGGCTGTTCTATTTCCAGCGTCTGCCGGTTGATATTCTTATAGTATTGAACCATCTCTCCGTACGCAAATAATAAATTATTGATTTATAAAACTTTCGGATACAGCCTGTGCGCCTGTACTGGAAATGCTGCAGCCGATACATCACTCAAATGTAACTTCATTTACGAGCATCTTTATTACTTTTGCATTAATATTTCAGGAAAAAAATAGTTCATGACTTCACGCAAACTCATAACTCTGGATGAATTTACAATCCAGGAAACACGTCGTTTTCCACAGGCCACAGGAGAGCTTTCTGCCCTGCTGCGCGATATTGGCCTCGCCTCCAAGATTATAAACAAACAGGTAAATAAGGCCGGCCTCGTAGATATTCTCGGTAAACACGGCGCCACCAATGTACAGGGCGAAGAACAGATGAAACTGGATGTTTATGCCGACCAGATGCTCATCAGCGTACTGAAAAACAGTACAGATTGCGCCGGTATTGCTTCTGAAGAGAATGATGACCTGGTATGCTTTGAAGATACGTTCTCTTACAATTCAAAATATGTAGTGCTTTTCGACCCGCTCGATGGCTCTTCCAATATTGATGTAAATGCCCCGATAGGTACCATATTTGCAATTTACCGTCGTACAAGTGAGCTGGGCAAGGCCTGTACCATGGAAGATTTCCTGCAGCCCGGCAATCGCCTGATGGCTGCCGGTTATGTGATCTATGGCTCCAGTACCATGATGGTGTATGCTACACGTCTTGGCGTAAACGGCTTTACACTGGAACCTTCCATCGGTGAATTCTGCCTCTCGCATCCGGATATGAAATGCCCGCCTGTAGGCAAGATCTACTCTATCAACCAGGGCAATACCGCCAAGCTGGATGATGGCATGAAGGCATTCCTGGATCATTGTATGGAAATCAATAAAGAAGAAGGACGCCCGTACTCTCACCGCTACATCGGCTCTATGGTGGCAGATCTGCACCGTACACTGATAAAAGGCGGCATCTTTATGTACCCTGCAGATAAAAGCGCTGCGAACGGTAAACTGCGTCTGCAATATGAATGTAACCCGATGGCATTTCTCGTAGAAGCTGCCGGAGGTATGGCTACAGACGGCCACAAACGTATACTGGATGTGGAACCTACAGAACTGCACCAACGTTCACCGATCTTCATAGGTTCTAAAAACCTGGTGGAAAAAGCAATGAGCTTTATCCAGCATAAAGAAACAGTAGCATAATACTTTCCTGCATAGCAATAATAAAACAGCCCGGATCAATTGATCCGGGCTGTTTTATTATTATTCGTTAAAAAAACTTAGGGTGCTACGGAATAATCAAGCAGCGAGTCTTCGTAATATTTGGAAAACTGTCCCGCGATGGAAACATTCATTTTTTCCTTTACAATGCCCACGCCTTTCACAAACCACATATCAATGGTGCCGCAATTGGAGTAGAGTGGAGCAATGGAAGGCTTGGCTTTAAGATTATTCGTTATGAAGACAACATTATTGTACGTTTTACCATTGCTGGCGTAGGTGCCGTTTAAAGAAACCACATGACTCTCCGCAAGCAGATCAAAATTGATCCCCGAATAAGAAATTGAGCCTGTATTATCCCAGCTCTGGCCTGTATATAAACTGTCTCTCTGTACGATAATTGTCATATAATTTGTCTGACCGCCATCCAGGTCTATGAGCATATCATACATATCACCATTCTTGCCGAAATATTCAGGAGTGATATAACCGGAGTTTGTATCCACACTCTCGTAGTAGCTGAACAGCAACCCATTCTTCACAGAATCTTTACCTGTTGCATGGCGTTTTATCACTGTACCATCTACAGCGCCATACAACCACCATGATCCCGCAGTGGTAGGCATATAATCATTGGCCGTCTGGTTACTGGGATTGAGATTTACGTTGTCACCGACCTTCTTTCTGCAGGCAGTAAAGGCAAAAAATAATAATACTGAAAAGAGAACTAATTTATTGTTTTTATTCATATATTAATATTCCTATTCATTTTTGCAAACATAAGATTTTAAAGCACAAACTCTATCACGTTTCAAGCAATGAGTATGCTGATTGGATCACGGCATTTTTAACAATCGCACTTGTGCAATACCATAAAATAACCACAACTTTGCGCTCTACATAATACCAATAGTCAATGAACAAACATCTGACAGCTTTACTTTTAACCCTTTCGGGCACAACTGCATTGCATGCCCAGGACAAACTCACCGGCGACTGGCAGGGCACTATGAATGTAGGTAAACCGCTACGGCTGGTATTTCACATCACTTCTTCCGGCAATAAATACTCCGGCACTATGGACAGCCCCGACCAGGGTGCAAAAGGTATTCCATGTGCGGCCATTACCCGCACCGGCGGCGACAGTGTCCTGTTTGACATGAGCAACATCGGTATACAGTATACCGGCGCTATAAATGGTAAAGACACTATATACGGCAGCTGGCACCAGTCAGGCATGGATATACCTTTTACTCTTGTAAAAACGGATAAACCGGCAGAACTGAAGCGCCCCCAGACACCGCAGCCACCATTTTCCTATAACACGGAAGAAGTGAGCTATAACAGTAAGGATAAGACTATCCGGTTTGGCGGCACATTTACCACTCCTAAGGGAAAAGGCCCTTACCCTGCGGTATTATTAATAACCGGCAGCGGCGCTCAAAACCGCGATGAGGAAATAATGGGGCATAAACCATTTGCTGTAATTGCAGATTATCTTACAAAACATGGCTATGCAGTGCTCCGGGTAGATGACCGCGGCATAGGAAAAACAACCGGATCTATGCAGGATGCCACAACTGCAGATTTTGCGGCAGATGCAGAAGCCGGGCTGGACTATCTCAAAACCCGTAAAGATGTAGACAGTAAAAAACTCGGCATGCTGGGTCATAGCGAAGGGGCGATCATAGCACCTATGGTTGCTGCACGCCGCAAAGATGTAGACTTCATCATTATGCTGGGCGGAGCAGGCGTAAAACTGACGGAAGGCATGCAACTACAGAATGAAGCAGTGCTTAAATCGCAGGGGATACCAGCCGATGCCGCATCTGAGTATGGGCAGCTTTACCTTGCTGTATCCAATGCCGCGGTAAACGCAAAAGACTCGGCCGATGCGCGAAGCCATATTACTGCCGCCATTACAGCCTGGAGAAAGAAAACAGCTCCATCTGTACTGAAGGTGCTGCACCTGGAAAACGATGAAACCGAGACATCGCTGGCACAAAGTTTTATGGAGCTCTATAATATTAAATGGTTCCGTTATTTCCTGGCGATAGATCCGCAGCAATACCTGAAAAATGTGCATTGTAAGGTACTTGCACTTAATGGCGATAAAGATCTGCAGGTAATATCCGGTCCGAATCTTGAGGGTATCCGCCAGGTAATGGTAAAGAACACGGTAAAAACTTTTGAAATAAAAGAAATGAAAGGATTAAACCATTTATTCCAGGACTGTCAAACATGTACATTAGATGAATATGGCTCTCTTGAGGAGACATTCAGTCCTGCCGCCTTGCTGGCAATAGGCGAATGGATGGACAGTCATGTCAAATAATGAATGCTTTTACCTGATTTCTGAATATTGACGAAAACCTTGCCTGTTTTAACATTGCATTGGCAATATCTGGTTTGCAGCTTGCATTACACAATCTAAAACTAACTGTATGAACAAGAAAAAATTTTGGCCGTCAATAGCGATAGTTGCCCTGGTTCTTACCACTATGTTCAGTTCCTGCATTGTCGCAGGTCCTGAATATGGCCGTCATTATCATCATCATCATTATCATGATGGCTACCATGACTGGCGCCACTAAAAAAATAAAGGCCAAACCTCAGGGTTTGGCCTTTATTTTTTGTATTGATTAAATCAGTTTATTCACCCGGAGGCATTTGCTGCATAAAATCCCATTCCTGTATTTTATCTTTTTTCGGGAACATACTATCCAGGAAATAGTACTGGATACCCATAATGAGCGGAATAGCCGCCAGTAAACCGATGCAACACAGCAGCGTTCCGATTATGGAAATACCCATGGCGAGCAGGCAAAACACGATGATAGATCCTATGTTATTCTTTCCTATGTTCCAGCTCATCTTCAGGCAATCTGTATAAGAATGATCTGTAAACTGCACGAGGTAGCCATATGCGAACAAAATGATGCCGAGAATAACGCTGATAATAAACATTGCTAAAGCCATAATTATTATCATACCTGCGGAAAACATGCCGGCCATTTCGCGCACCTCCTCGATATTATGTGCTCTCATTGTCATTGCATTCACACCCACCACGCTGGCTATTATAAGAACAAAGGGCACAATAAATATGCAAAAGATCAGTAACTGCAGCAGATAGCCAACCAGCAGCCGCCCAAAACGCGGTGACCAGCTCAGGAAATCATTAAAATCAAGTTTGCCTGTAGTCTGCACTGTTCTGTATGCATTAAATATGCTTGCAGAAAGTATAAAGCCGAACAAGTTATTCAGCAGCCCTATAACCGGGATAATTCCTATAATCCCCGATACGATGCAATATAACAGCGTAAATGCAGCAAAGAGCACAATATTATTTTTCAGATCTGCCCAGGCTTTATCCAGGCTTTGCCCGATACTGAGTTGTGGTACACCAGGTGTTTGTTCCATAAGTAAGTTTATATTAAAACAAATATATACACCCTATGGTATAATCCAAATAAGCGAAAGGCTTTTTATGCAGATTTATCAGAGTACTTCTTCTTTTTGCTTTTCCACAGCGGTATACAGCTGGTAATATGCCCCCTGCGACTCAATAAGCGATTCATGATTGCCACGCTCAATGATCTTTCCCTTTTCCAGGACAATGATCTGGTCTGCTTTACGGATGGTAGACAGTCGATGTGCTATTACAATGGCAGTACGGTCCTGTATCAGCGTATCAATTGCATTTTGTATCAGCTGTTCGCTTTCACTGTCTACAGAAGAGGTAGCTTCATCAAGTATCAATATAGACGGATTATACAGGAGGGCACGCGCGAAAGAAATCAGCTGCCGTTGTCCCTGCGAAAGCGTATTACCCCGCTCCATTACATTAAAATCGTAACCTCCGGGCAATTGCGTAATAAAACGATGCAGACCCAATAGTTTGCACACTTCTTCTACCCTGGCAAGTGGTATCTCTTCGTTGCGCATGGTGATGTTTTCATACACAGTACCGGAAAAAAGAAATACGTCCTGCAGCACAATGCCGATATGCTTTCTCAGGCTGTGTATCTCGTAATCCTTCAGGTTGCGGTCATCGATAAAAATGTCGCCACCTTCTATTTCATACAGCCTGTTAAGTATACTAATGATGGATGTCTTACCGGCACCGGTATGGCCCACGACCGCCATTGTTTTACCTGCAGGAATATGAAAGGATACGCCCCTCAGCACCGGTACACCCGGTTTATAACTGAAGTGAACATCTTCAAAACGTACGTCGCCCTGTATATTTTCTGCAATATAGCTGCCATTTTCGCGGAGGTAATTATCACTGTCCAGCACACCAAAGATGCGCTCCCCTGCCACCATGCCCATCTGCAGCACGTTAAACTTATCGGCCAGCATACGTAGCGGCCGGAACAGCAGGTTCAGGTACATAACGAACGCAATGATAATACCAGCCGTAACCTCATAATGCAGCATCCGCTTCGCCCCCCACCACACCAGCAGGCCCATACTCAGCGCAAGGATAATTTCTACAATAGGAAAGAAAACGGAATACGCAAAAATGCTCTTGATGTTCGCATTACGGTGCTCTTTATTGATCAGCCTGAACTTACCCATTTCACGGCTTTCTGCGGCAAATGCCTGCACCAGGTACATACCCGTTATATGCTCCTGCACAAAGGCATTCAGCTGCGCCACTGCATTACGCACACGCTGAAAAGATTTATTCACCGACTCTTTGAACCAGTAGGTAGCAATAATCAGTATAGGAAAAGTAGAGAGACAGATCAATGTAAGCCGCCAGTCCGTGATCAGCATCACAATGATAATGGCAATGATCGTGAGTATATCTGCAACGATAGAAATGAAGCCTTCAGAGAATACATCATTTACAGACTCAATGTCGTTGATGGTGCGTGTGGTAAGTGTGCCGATGGCTGTATGATCGTAATAAGCAATGTTCTGGAAAAGTATCTTTTTGAATACCGCTTTACGCATATCATTTACCACTGTTTGCCCCAGCCAGTTGATACGGTACATAAACCAGAAACGGAGCAGGCTTTCCACGATCAGCAGGCCCAGCTGTGCGGCACTGATGTATATGAGCCCCTGCAGCATGTGCCCGGTTATATATTTATCTACCGAAACCTGTATCAGGTATGGCCGCAACGGAGATATAGCCGCAAGTATTACAGAAAGGGAAATAGCAAAGATAAAGCTGCGCCTGTATGGCCCTGCAAAGGAGAACAGGCGGCGCAACATACGGGTATCGAATAATCTTTTCTTTGCTTTATTTTCTGCCATCTTATTAGTCTGCGTTTTCCGGTCACTGCTATTATTCTGCTTCTTCTTTAAAGCTCATGAGGTACGCTTTGATAAAATCATCTATCTCGCCATCCATCACCGGGCCTACATTTCCTACTTCATAATCGGTACGGTGATCTTTGATCATCTTATACGGATGAAAAACGTAAGAGCGTATCTGCGATCCCCATTCGATTTTTTTCTTGGTAGAATTGGTCGCATTCTTCAGTGCTTCACGCCTGCGCAGCTCCTCTTCGTATAAGCGGCTCTTCAGCATGGTAAGCGCTTTTTCACGGTTCTCACCTTGTGTACGTGCCTGCTGGCATTCTACGATAATGCCGCTGGGTATATGTTTCAGACGCACGGCTGTCTCTACCTTGTTCACGTTCTGCCCGCCTTTACCACCCGAACGGTAAAACTCCCATTCCAGATCGGCTGGGTTTACGTCTATTTCAATCGTATCATCGATCAGCGGATATACGAATACCGATGCAAAAGAAGTGTGCCTGCGGGCATTGGAATCGAACGGTGAAATACGTACCAGGCGATGCACACCGCTTTCTGCTTTTAATAACCCGTACGAAAACTCGCCGTCAAACTCAATCGTTGCCTGTTTAATACCGGCACCATCTCCATACTGCACATCTATTTCGGATACTTTCCAGCCTTGTTTTTCGCCATACATGCGGTACATACGCAGCAGCATCTCCGCCCAGTCCTGGCTTTCGGTACCACCGGCGCCGGAGTTGATCACCATTACAGCCGGCATTTCATCTTCCGGTTCATTGAGCGTAGATTTAAACTCAAGTTCATCTATCTCTTTCAGCGATTTCTGATAGGCGTCGTTTACTTCTTCTTCACCGGCTTCCCCTTCTTTCCAGAAATCAAAAAGCACAGCTGCATCTTCTACAGAAGCACTTACCTTTTCATAAAGGTCTATCCAGTATTTATTGATCTTGATTTCTTTCAGAATACCTGTGGCACGGGCGTTATCATCCCAGAAACCTGCGGAAAGGGTAAGCTGCCTGTCACTTTCAATCTTAGCTAAACGGTCTTCTATGCGAAGGAAACGGTGCAGGTGTTGTACCCGCTCACGCATTTCTTTCAGTTGCTCCTGCGTCATAATGGCTGCAAAGTTAGCTAATTGAGGCGTTATCTGTTGCTACCAATGCATTAGTGAATACCATCATTTCTGTAAATAAATTATCGCCAATCAGCAGCATATTATTATATTCGCGCACCTAAACATTTTATATAATGAAAAAACTCCTATTGGCGATATTAGTTTCGCCTTTGTTCTTTTCTTCTTGCAAAAAGTCTGATCCGCTCCATCCCGACTTCAGCGTTGATGGCGTGCAAAACATAAGTATAAACTATACTCAAGCAAATAATCTGTTTTTGACCGTCTCTCCTGCTATTGATACACTACTCTCAAATGTAACGTTGTCTGTCATTGGGGTTCCTTCAGGTATCTCAGCAAAGCTGAGTAAGTCAAACGGAACACCTCCGTTTTTTTCTATACTTTCTTTTCAGCCAGATTACAGTACCCTACCTGGCACATATCCTATAAAAGTTACTGGCGCTAATCAATTTACTACAAAATCCTTTGATATGAATTTAATTGTGCCTCCGGTAAATGGTTGGCAAGTTGATGGAAAAACCTGTGCAACAGATTCTGTAAGTTTTCAATATGGGAGGTTTACCGCTAGTGAAGCCGTGCTTGGTTCTGAACTGACTCTTTCTTTTTATAACCACAGCAAACCTGTTTCCGGTACTTACAAAATAGTACAAGATCCGGTAGGCGCCGGGCCCCAAAACCCCAATGAAGTCGGTTTTCAATTTAGGTTGAATGGTGGCTGGTCCATTTACAACCCATTGAACACAAATAACAACTCTATGACTGTTACGGTATCAGGACAAACAACAACTTTCACATGTTCTAATGTCACTGTAAATAATGACCGAAACAGCGCTGATACAAAAACAATCTCCTGCTTCATGCATACGAATTAGGTAACGAGATCAAAGATTATTTAAATGAAAATGCTGCCTTAAAAAAGGCAGCATTTTTCAATATATGATTTATAAAAATAAAAGCTGAATGTTTAATTACTCCACACCCTCGGCGGCAACCGGCACCGGCACTTCTTCTTCACCACCGGCTTTAAAAGTAAAGTGCTTCTGCGTCAGGTAGCTGAACACCGCTATAATAGCACTGGTTATTGCTGCTGCGGGTGTCGGGAAGAAATGGCACCAGGCAAAAAACTTCAGGAATACATACGTCAGTACCATACAGGCAACGGTAAGCATTCCATAACGGAAAAACTGCACGCGGCCATGTAAGTTCGATTCCGGAAATACTATATGACGGGAAAGTATAAAACCTATCGGGAAACTAATAGAAAAGGCTATGATATATGCGCCGATCCTTGCGGATATCGGCAGTCCCAGCAGGTAAGTGTCATGCTTGTGCAGTACAAAATTGTAGCTGATAGCATACAGCGCCAGGTACAGCACCTGGTTAGAACCGCCACATGCCAGGTAGCGGAACGTGGTAGCATCAATCCATTTCGCAAAAGGCTTGTGAAAGAAATCGATGACCGACAAAACAATATTTCTTACGACACTGAGCATGGCTGTAAAAGTGGAGCAAAGATAAGGGCTTCATTGCTTAGATAATTCATATGATGCCCGGTTTAAACTTTTTTTACATTTATTTTACCACTTTATGTGCTGCAACTTATTGAAAAACTGCTTCTCATGATCGCCAATATTTACCAACATATCACCCAAATCATCATAAGAAACCTTGTCTGTCTGGCGGTTTTTCATCTGGCGGGCAGCACTGTAAGCAAAATTCCGCCATTCATCCCCTATTTTCGTCAGTTCTTCGGAGCTGCGCAGCAACTCATCTTTCTGCAGCATCTGCCCTGCTTCCTGCAGGAAAGCAGCGTATAAATAGCGGAAACCGGCACCACCGGTACCTATTTCCTCCTGCATGCGGATGATGTTACCTAAATATAGAGCGGCTTTACGGGGTGTAAGTTTATTCGGGTACTGTTTTATTTTTTTCGACAGCAGGAAAATAGCTTTGTTGCCAAACCACGGAACGGGCGGCGACATCATAAAGAAACAGGTCTGTTTGATACCCTGGTGTATCGCCTTTGCGTAATCTACTTTCTTGGGGGCATCTATTACATAATACATAAACCCTTTCGGTTCAGGCATTCCCTTGGCAAAACGCGCTTTGGCAAGATCCTCAGGCGCAATCCGTGCCACATCTTCCAGTACAGGATCGCTTACGAGATACATACCGTCTTCCTTGCCATATATCACCAGGTTATGCGCGTTAAAATGGAAACGGAATGCCTCCGGCAGATAGGGCAGGTAGTATACACTGGTCTGCATGCCTACGGGGATATGATTTTCCAGCGCACGGTCCAGCGCTTCCATGGCTTTTTCGGGCGTACGGAAACGCTCGGTATGCATGGTCACGTGCAGGCGTTGCGTCACTCTTTTAAATATAGCTCCCGGCCATGTACGGAAGGTAGAAGCCGGTGTGCCGCTCACTTTCAGGAAAGGGAGGTGGCCGAAGAAAAGGCCCGCACCAATACCAAAAGCCATCGGTTCACTGATGGGAACACCATAATGGTTCAGCAGGTTGGCGGTAACACCGCTTTCGCAATGAGCGTGCTGATGATGCTCGAATCCGGGTACGATCATTGAATGGATATATGTATAAATGAACGCTTTAAATTTATTTTTCCTTGCCGAAATTTACCAGGGCATCTACGGATACATTAAAGATCCGGGCATACTTTTCCAGCATGCTTTTATCCAGTTTTTTAAAACCTTCCGGCTTCAGATGCTTTTTAACCTGCCATTGCCATTTACCGGCATATTTGGCCAGCAGTGGCATATCCATAAGGCACTTTTCCATAAAATAGGCCACAGGACTCAGTTCTCCGCTTTTCACACGGGCTTCCGTCTTTGCCAGTGACTCTTCCACTTCATTCCACGCCTGCTCTGTAGCGGTGTTTTCTGCTTCCCATCCTACTGAATTAACACCTGTGTACTGCCCGTCTTTGCCCACGGCATACATCAGTTTCTTTATCTTATCACGCTCCTTATAATGAAGCGGGTCCTGCGGAACTTCTTCAATATTCATAAGAAATGGTTTTAATCCGTGCTTACCGGCACATGGCTGCAAACTATGAAAAAAAGGGAACCACATTTACTGCAGTTCCCAAAGAATTATTGTCCGTTTGCGGATTACAGGTCTATCTTAACCTGGTCGTTGAGGTCTGTATCTACAAGGATACGGCCGCAATGTTCGCATACGATGATCTTCTTGCGCTGGCGGATCTCTGACTGGCGCTGAGGAGGGATTACGTTAAAGCAACCACCACAGGAATCACGCATGATAGGCACTACTGCCAGGCCATTGCGGTAGCTGTGACGGATACGGTCGTAAGCGCTGAGCAGACGCCCGTCTACTGCATCTTTTGCAGCATCAGACTTCTGAGTCAGTTGTTTTTCTTCTTTCTCAGTTTCAACGATGATTTTTTCCAGCTCACCTTTCTTCACTTTCAGCGCATCTTCTACGATGGCAATCTTCTCTTCCGTACGTCCACGCTGGTTCAGGCGCTCCTTCAGTTCGAAGTTGGCGTCTTTAATGTGCTTTTCGTTCAGGCGCACTTCCAGTTCCTGCATTTCGATCTCTTTATTGATCGCTTCAAACTCACGGTTGTTCTTTACGTTGTCCTGTTGCTTTTCATACTTCTTGATGAGCGCCTGAGCTTCTTTACGGCCTTCGGTCTTTGCATCTACAAAGCTGTTAATGCTTCCGATTTCCGCATCGATGTTCTGGATACGGGTTTGCAGCCCTTCGATCTCATCTTCCAGGTCTTTCACTTCCATCGGGAGCTCACCTTTCAGTGTTTTGATCTCATCAATCTTAGAATCGATCTTTTGCAACGTCAGGACAGCGATCAGCTTTTCTTCAACTGAAAAGTCTTTTACAGTAGCCATATATCAGAAAAAATATTTTACAGGATTGGTATTAATCTTTGATAAAAGAACAGCAAAATTAGGGAAATTTTTGTTAAGTATTTCCTTAAAGATTTCTACTGTAAATTGTTCACTTTCATAATGCCCGATATCAGCTATGATTATTTTGCCTTCCGCATCAAAAAACTGGTGGTATTTGTAATCGGCAGTAACGAATACATCAGCGCCGGCTGCTACAGCATCCTGCAGCAAAAAGCTGCCGCTGCCGCCACACAGCGCCACTTTCTGCACCCGCTTCTCCGTCCATCCGGTATGACGTACGCATGCGGTTTTCATATTGGTTTTGAGCATGTTAAAGAAATCCTCTGCAGCCAGGGGCGCCGGGAGCATACCTACGATCCCTGCACCTATCTCCTGGTTATTATTGGCAAGTGCTATGAGTTCATAAGCTATTTCTTCATAAGGATGAGCATTGCGCAGCGCTTTTAACACCTTTCCCCGGGCATGCTGCGGCACCAGCACTTCTATTTTTATTTCTGCTACCTCTTCCCGTTTCCCGCCAGCCTCACCAATCATCGGAGCAGTACCCGACTCCGGGCGAAAGGTGCCGGTACCGTCGGTATTAAAACTGCACTCCTCATATTTGCCAATGCTTCCTGCACCCGCCGAAAACAGGGCCTCCCGCACATCATCCGCATGCGTTTTGGGTGCATAAGTATACAGTTTGAACAATGTCGCCGGTTTCGGACTTAGTATGGACAACTGCTGCAGACCCAGTTTTTCAGCAATTTTCCGGTTTACACCGTTATGCATATTGTCCAGGTTGGTGTGAGCTGCATATATGTTAATATCATTTTTCACAGCTTTCTGTACTATGCGCTCTACATAGTTTCTGCCGGTGATCCGCTTCAGCCCCGAAAAAATTAACGGGTGATGCGCCACGATCATATTACAACCAGTAGCTATAGCCTCATCCACTATCTCCTCTGTTACATCGAGTGTGAGCAATACACCTGCAACTCCATCGGCAGGGTTACCTACCTGCAGTCCGCAGTTGTCATAGCTTTCCTGGTACACAGGCGGCGCATATGCTTCGAGTACATTTACAATATCCTTAACCGTCATACATCAGATTTGGCCTGAAATTTAGGGTATATATCTGTAGCGGGAAAAACATATTCTGTTTTGCAATGCGCTCGTTAATGCGCGAGGTTCAGGCCTTGAGTACAAAACATTTAACACCTTATTATTGCAGGATTCGTATAACATTAAGTAATATTGCACGCATTTTAAAAAGATTGAGCCCAGTCTTAAGAAATATTGCCCGTTTTTGCTGTCTGTTCCTGGTATTCCAGGTATTCATACTCAGCGCCCACGCCGATGACGCCGTGGACGAGGATGAATTTGTAATAGAGCAGGGCATTACTTTTATTCACCAGCAGGGACAAAGCACAGAACTTAACCAGGCTATCTACGAGCGGCTTCACCAGCAGCAGACACACATGCTGCCGGAACACCATCACAATAAAAAATTCCAGATCAATAAACATATATCTGTTCAGCTCTTTTTTGTAAAAACGTATGACTCCGGCCCTCATTCTTTCTATGAGAGCATCATACATACCCCTTCCGTACCTAAGCATTACAGGTATATATATTTCAGGGAAATTAATCCTCCCCCACCCAAAGCATGCTAATGCTTTGATATTTTCCTTATTTTACAAGTATTAATACCTGTAAAATACCTTTCCATCTATTCAAAAATTTTTTAGGACATGCTTTACAAGAAGCTTGTAAAAACCACGTACATCGCAGGATGCATGTGTCTTTTACAACATGCAACCGCATCAGCCCAGTCTGATGTTCCGGCGGACACATTGCGCCTGGACATGAAACAAACAGAGAAACTTTTCCTTGAGAAAAACCTGACTCTGCTGGCGCAGCATTACGATATTGAGGTAAATAAAGCCCTGATAGAGCAGGCAAAGCTCTGGGATAACCCCGTACTTAATACCGACCAGAATGTTTATGCCAGCAACAAATTCTTTGAGCACAGCAAAAATCCCGACGGCACTTACAACGGCCAGGTATATGTGCAGATACAGCAACTGATAAAAACAGCCAATAAACGTGGCAAGCTGATCAGCATGGCGCGTACTACTGCAGCCATCAGCGAATGGCAGTTTAAAGATGTAATGCGCAATCTGAAGTACCAGCTGCGCAGCGATTTCTATACAGTGGCACAGTTGCAGCACAACCGCGACCTTTACACCAGCGAACGCGACCAGCTGAACAAGCTGCTGGAAGGGATGAACGCCCAGTATAAAGCCGGCAATATTGCCCTGAAAGACCTGATGCGCGTACAAGCCCTTACCATAAGTCTGCAGCAGGACGCAACAGATAATGAGAAACAACTGGAAGATGCACAGTCCGAACTGAAAACCATGCTCCAGGTTACAGGCAATACTTATGTAAAACCGTTAATAGACGAAGAAGTAACACCAGGCATACCGGATATGAGCCTGGCCCAGATTACAGACGCAGCACGGCAGAATAACCCCGCATACCAGATGCAGCAGCTGCAGGTGCAGTATCAGAAACAAAATCTTTCTTATCAGAAAGCACTGGCAATACCTGATGTTACCGTTGGTCCGAACTACGACCACAACAGTAATTATACACCAAACTACTATGGCCTGGGCATTTCATTGCCACTGCCAACATGGAACCGCAACCAGGGAAATATTAAATCTACCCGCTGGCAGGTAAAGGAAGAAGAGACCAATATGCAGCAGGCTGACCTGCAGTTACAGAACAGTGTAATGGGTTCTTACAACAAGTATCTCTACACACTGAAACTGAGCAGCACCCAGCAAAAAGACTTCTACAGCGGTTACAACAAATTGTACAATAACATAGTGGAAAGCTACAGGCAGCGCCAGATAAGCCTTATAGAGTTTATCGATTATTTTGACGCATATAAAGACATGCGCCAGAAACAGGTGCAGCAGCAGCTCAACCTGCAGCTTGCCAAAGAAGATCTGAACCTGCAAACCGGAACAGACATATTGCCATAATCCTTTTCAGTTAACAAGCATAGCATTTTAAATAAAAAAATGAAACAGTCCATAGCATTATCCTTACTGGCCATCACACTCCTTGCAGCATGTGGCAAAAAGGAAGAAAAGAAAGAAGAGAATACCAAATTCGTACTCAGCGATTCTATGCAGCACATCATTGCTGTTGATACGGTAGGCTACTGTAACATAAGTGACGAAATATCACTGAGCGGTGAGGTAAGCTTTAATGAAAATAATGTAGTAAAAATATTTCCGCGCAGCAGCGGCCAGGTATTGGAATCGCGTGTGTCACTCGGCGATCATGTATCTAAAGGCCAGGTGCTTGCAGTAATACGCAGTGCGGATGTAGCCGGCAACTATAGCGACCTCAGCAGTACCAGCGCTGATGTAAACATTGCCAAACGCGCACTGGACAATACAGAATCACTGTATAAAAGTGGTATCGCCAGCGAGCGTGAGTACACCGAGGCAAAACAGAATTATGATAAGGCACTGGCAGCACGTAACAAAGTGCAATCTGTGATCAATATCAACGGCGGTGCCAAAAGCAGTGCCGGCGGCCAGTATGAGCTTATATCGCCTATAGATGGGTATATCGTTGAGAAAAAAGTAGCAACCGGAGCATTCATCCGCCCGGACATGGGGGACAACCTGTTTACCATCTCCGATCTTAAAAATGTGTGGGTATACGCCAATGTATATGCCCAGGACATTCCTAAAGTAAAAGAAGGATATCATGTAAAAGTGGTGGCGCTTTCCTATCCCGACCAGGCCTTTGAAGGAACTGTTGATAAAGTAAGCGAGGTGCTGGATCCGCAAAGCAAAGCGTTGCGCGTACGCATTACACTCGATAATAAAAACATGCTGCTGAAGCCGGAAATGTTCGCAAAAGTAATTGTAAGCAACGAAGAAGGCACCAAAGCTACCTGCATACCATCAGCTGCGCTGATCCCGCAGGATACTAAAAACTATGTTGTAGTGTATAAAAGCAAAGATGATGTAACAATTGCCGAAGTGAACCTGATAAAAACAGTAGGCGATAAATCCTACATCACATCAGGCGTAGAGCCGGGGCAGCAAGTGATCACCAAGTTCCAGAATCTCGTTTTTGCCCAGCTTACAGCACAATAGCAGCGGTCCCGACTTTTAAACAACAACAACATTCCATAACACCCCGCCCTGCGGGAAAAGCAGCAGCTTTCTTTTATGAATAAGCTCATTAAACAGATTATACACTTTTCGCTCCGGCACCGATACCTGGTCTTTTTTATGACCGCCGTGCTGGCAGTGATCGGTTATGTCAGCTATAAGAGTACACCCATCGAAACCTTTCCTGACGTAACCAATACACAGATCATTATCATTACCCAGTGGCCCGGCCGCAGTGCCGAGGAAGTGGAAAAATTTGTCACCATTCCGCTGGAAACAGCATTGAACAGCGTACAGAGCAAAATAAACCTGCGCTCCACATCGTCCTTCGGACTTTCGTATGTACGTCTCATCTTCGACGATAATGTAGACGATGCGTTTGCACGCCAGCAGGTGCTCAGCCGCATTGGTGGCGCCGACCTGCCGGACGGCATTAAACCGGATGTACAACCGCCATACGGCCCTACCGGTGAGATTTACCGCTATACACTGGAAAGTAAAACCAGGAATATACGCGAACTCAACACCATACAGGAATGGGTGCTTGATCGCCAGTTCAAGTCTGTGCCCGGCGTAGCCGACGTAAACACATTCAGCGGTGGTGAAAAGATCTACGAACTGCGTGTGAACCCTAATGAAATTACAAGCTATGGCCTCACTTCACTGGACGTATACAACGCCGTTGCCAAAAGCAACATCAACGTAGGTGGTGATGTGATTGAGCGGAACGGACAGGCATTCATTGTACGTGGTATAGGTTTGCTGAATAACATTGATGAGATCAACAACATCATTGTTACAAAAATCAACGGTGTTCCTATCCTTGTAAAAAACATCGCCACTGTTGTAGAAACAGAAAAGCCACGTCTCGGTGATGTAAAACGCGATGCCGAAGAAGATGCAGTGGAAGGTATCGTGGTAATGCGAAAAGGCGAAAACGCAGAGCAGGTACTGGACAGGCTGCATGAAAAAGTAAAAGAACTGAACGACAATATACTTCCCAAAGATGTCAAGATCGTGCCTTTCTACGATCGTACCACATTGATGGATTATGCTACGGAAACGGTACTGCACAATCTTTTTGAAGGTATCGTGCTGGTAACGATCGTGGTACTTATATTTATGGCCGACTGGCGCACGACGCTTATCGTAGGTCTTATCGTACCACTGGCGCTGCTTTTCGCGTTTATGCTCATGCGCATGCGCGGCATGACAGCCAACCTGCTATCGATGGGAGCGGTAGACTTTGGTATCATCATCGATGGTGCAGTGGTAATGGTGGAGGGCATATTTGTAGCGCTAGATCATAAGGCACGGGAAGTAGGCATGGAGAAATTCAACAAACTTGCCAAGCTTGGCCTCTTCAAGTCTGTAGGTACAGAAATGGGTAAAGCGATCTTCTTCTCAAAACTTATTATCCTTACCTGTCTTGTTCCCATCTTTGCATTTAAGAAAGTGGAAGGCAAAATGTTCTCACCACTGGCCTTTACACTCGGCTTTGCACTGCTGGGCGCACTTATCTACACACTTACATTTGTGCCCGCACTCTCAAGCGTGTTGCTGCGCAAAAACGTAAAAGAAAAGCACAATGTCGTTGTTGAATTCTTTGAAAGGAATGTAGGCAATGCGTTCAGGTGGGTGTACCGCAACCAGAAGCTGAGCCTTATCGTTGCCGTCGTATTCATGGTACTTTCTTTTGCTTCAGCTAAATTACTGGGTTCTGAGTTTCTCCCGGAACTGGACGAAGGCGCACTGTGGGTAAAAGCGCAGCTACCGATGAACTCCAGCCTTGACCAGTCGAATGAGATAGCCCGGAAAATGATGACAATGATCAGCAAATTCCCGGAAGTAAGACATACACTGGCGCAGGTAGGCCGTACTGTTGATGGAACCGATCCTAAAGGCTTCTTTAACGTGGAAATTGCAGTAGATCTGAAACAGAAAAAAGATTGGCCCAAAGGTGTAACTACAGAAAGCCTGGTTGATGACATGAATGCGCAGCTAAGCAAACTGCCGGGCATTCTCTTTAACTACTCACAACCTATCCGCGACAACGTGGAAGAAGCTGTGGCAGGTGTACCTGCATCTCTGGCGGTAAAAATCTTCGGCCGCGACTTTACAACACTGGACAGCCTTGCAAACAAAGTAATGGATCAGCTCAAAACAGTACAGGGCGTCGAAGATCTTGGTGTGCTCCGCAACCTGGGCCAGCCGGAATTCCGTATAGAACTGGATCAGCAGAAAATGGCGATGTACGGTGTTAGCATTGCAGACGCCAATGCCGTGATTGAAATGGCCATCGGCGGTAAAGCCGCAACACAGCTGTATGAAGGTGAACGCAAATTCGATATCCGTGTACGTTACGACAAAGACTTCCGTAACACACAGGAAAAAATTGAACAGCTGATGGTGCCTACACAGGATGGCTCACGTATACCTATCAAGGAGATCAGCACGATCAAGACGCTGATAGGCCCGTCATTCGTATACCGCGATAACAACGCCCGTTATATACCGGTTAAGTTCTCTATCCGCGGCCGTGATCTTGGAAGTACTATCCAGGAAGCGCAGAAGAAAGTAAATGCTGCCGTGAAACTCCCACAGGGATACAGCATGACCTGGAACGGTGAATTTGAAAACGCTCAGCGCGCGGGCAATACACTCGCACAGGTAGTTCCGCTTTGTCTTGTGGGTATCTTCCTTATCCTGTTCGTTACTTATGGCAATGCTAAAGACGCTATTCTTACGATCATGAACGTGCCGTTCGCATTGATCGGTGGCATACTGGCACTGCACATCACACATATGAACTTCAGTATCTCCGCAGGTATCGGTTTCATCGCGCTGTTCGGTGTATGTATCCAGAACGGTGTGATCCTGATCAGCGTATTCCGCAAAAACCTGGATGCACGCATGCCACTGGCAGAAGCGATAGAACACGGTGTGATATCACGCGTACGTCCTGTGGTAATGACCGCACTGATGGCAGCGATCGGTCTGTTCCCCGCAGCTATCAGTACAGGTATCGGTTCTGAAACACAGAAACCATTGGCCATTGTGGTGATCGGTGGTCTTGTTACCTCTACACTGCTTACACTGCTGATACTGCCGGTAATTTACTCACGGGTATACAACCTGCTGCACAAGCGTGAGCACCGCAAAACGCTGAGAAAAATAGGTGTCATCAGCAAGCCGCCAAAAGACACACAATAAAGTTGCGTATAGTTTCAAATGCAGAAGGGCCACCGAGAGGTGGCTTTTTTGTTTTGATGATGTAGTCCAGTAAAAATTATCCAAAAATAAATTTTGAATAAACGCATACATACCTTATTTTAGAAACATAGTATTATGAAACTCAATCACTATTTCCTGTCTTTGCTATTTGCTTTATTTGCCATCATTACTGGTAGTAACACAACTTGTGCAACAGCTATCATTCATGCCAGAATATTGCATGCAGGTAACAGCCCGGTAAAAATTTCCTATTCAGCAAATGTTTTATCTGAAAAAATGACCTCGGTCAATATAACTGCCAGCCAAGACACATTTTCACTTGAAATACCGATTGAAAAAAAATTTTCGTCCATAGAAATATCTGTTGCCGATAACAGCAGCATACCACTTATTATTTCTCCTGGAGATGATCTTTACCTGTATGCCAACATTCAAAGTATGAACCTGCCAGTCTTCTTTAAGGGCGTAGGATCTGAAAAAAACAATTTTGTCGAAGGTCGGAAAAAGGAAATGCTAGCAGGGTTTGTAAAAGATTTCTGGAAAAATAGTCTTTATAATGATAATCCGGAGCGGTTCCTTAATGGAATAACATCATCTTACCTAAAAGAAAAAGAATACCTGAACAATAATTGTAAGGGCCTGGCATCTGACTTTCTTCATTACTGGTCTGTAGAAATAGATTACGAATACAGGAACGCGTTACTTGATTATCCATTCAGGCATTACGCCAATATAAGCAATGCAAAAGAAAATCTCCCAAAGGAGTACATGAGCACAATTGCAAAGGTGCCATTTGTATTTAATGATAGTAATCTTTGCTCAAGACAATACAGGAAATACGTAGAGAGAGTATGGCCTTACAAACTTATGGGTATACTTGGCGATCAATATTCAGCAGATGTTTTTACTGATACCGGCTCCATTGTAAACAAATTGATCTGGCATGTAATGCCAAATCAATCCAGGACGTTTTTCTATGCGAAATATCTATACAATCTTCTTCCATTTCTTAAAAGCAGCCAGTCAGCACCGCTTATTGCCCGTTTCTCAAAATATTTCCCCACTGATGATTTTTATATAAATGCATTAAACTCATACTACGAACAAGATGAAAAATTTGATCCGGGGCAGCCTGCTTATGATTTTTCGTTTACTACAGATAAAGGAGAAAAGATGCAATTAAGCCAGTTCAAAGGCAAGATTGTATATCTTACTTTTTATGGGAGCGGATGTCCACCTTGCGAGGCTAATATGCCTTACCTAAAAAAACTAGTAGCGGAATTAAAAAATCAGCCTGTTATATTCCTGAATATCTGCGTAGATGGAGACAGCACCTATTGGTATAAAGCTATACGCAAACATAACACCGGAGCTATTGAAACAATGATCTCAGGATATGAAGACCCTGTTGCCAAAGCGTATAATATTTATGGTATTCCGCATTATTTTCTGCTAGACAGGCGAGGATGCTTTGCTTTTAAGAACATCAACCGGCCAGTTGAAATGGATAAGCTAATTGATAAGATACAAACAATCATAAATCATACCCTATAATTTTCCAATTCCAACATAAACACATTAACAATGAAAAAAATGAAGTTCTTGATTTCAATGCTGGCGATTAGTGCCGTTTCTTTAACAGCTTGTCACAAAACCATCCCTCTGCCTGACAAGAAAGATGTTAAACAAAGTACACATGCCTTAGCGAGGGTTGCAACATGGAGCGGACTCTATAATGGTCATACTGTTAAAGTGACATATTATACCGGAGAACACCCAAGTATCGGCTTAACCGCTTCTGTTGGTGGTGTAACTATAAACATGGGAAGAATTAGTTCTGCATGTGAAGGGAATGACGGCTTCTGCAAACCTATAAAATTAGAATATAATAGCCCGATAGTTGGTACGGATGATAATGGAGGAAAAATATTTACAAACATAGAGCTATCAATGGCAGATAATGCCTACCAAGGATTTATAGGCATTTCAAACGATGGCCAGAATCTTGTATTTGCGACAGACAGAACAAAAATCACCTCTGCAGTCTATAATAAATACTATTCAGGAGAAACGGTTGATATTAACTTCCCGTTCCCACTTGATGAATATACTACTGAAACGACTCAAATCAATTATGTCCATCCGGTAATTCCTGTTGGGAAATATATCCTGAACGTGAATGGAAATATTCTTTGGTGGGAAGTACCCATAAACTCTATAATAGAACCTTATGTAATTAATTAAATCATATTTTATGAAAAATTTATATTTTTTTTCAATTATTGCAATAGCAATTATAACTCTGACTTCGTGCAATAAATCAAAGCAACAAGTTAAACCACCTTTATCTCATTTTGCAAGAACCGCTACTTGGTCCGGAACATATAATGGACATGTTGTACAAGTTACTTATGTGGTAGGTGAAGAAGAAGTAATTACCTATTACGTAGGAAGTATAGTATTACACACCTCCAAAACTGGTAATTGCTGGGGTGAATATGGCTTTTGTAAGCCTATATCATTAAAGTATAATAGCCCCACTGTAGGGGCAGATGGTAATGGTAGAAAAATATTTTCCAATCTTGAATTTTCCTCAGAATCTCTTTCGTTTCCGGGCTTTATTGGTTTATCTGCCGATGGACAAAATATTGTCTTTGCCACGGATCGCACTAAAATTAGTGAATACGTAAATGGCACACATTTTTCATCCGATTATGTCTCTGTTCCCTATCCTTTTTTGTTAGATGATATGACCAAGGAAGCATTAGGGTTAAATTACATTCACCCGGTTGTTCCAGTTGGCAATTATGAATTAAATATTGATGGTAATATAATCTGGTGGGAAGTACCTGTCAGTTCCCTAATCGAACCAGAAGTACAAGACTAATAAAATTTAATTTTAATTCTAAGGCTCGCATATGCGGGCCTTTCTTATTTTCTTCCGTCACAAAACTGTAAGAAAACCACCGCTTTCCTGATTATGAAAACCCTTTTCCTGATTGCGAAAACATTAAAATTTCGCCCCACCTACTTTCGCCACCGGATATGCACACTGCTCCCTGTGCTTGTATCTGCCACATACACATCATATTAAATGCCCGTATTCACGGGTTCTCATTAAACAGGAAAAGACAAATGAAACGCAGACATCTACGTAAAATGCTTGCATGCTCTTTCAGCATTGCGGTGGCGGGAGCAACTATAGTGCCACAGCAAACTACCGCACAGGTTGCAGACAAAACACATAACACGGTTAAAAGCGGAAAACTAAAAGGCAGGGTCATAAATGCCGATGGGCATGCAGCCGCAGACATCACCATAAACCTGAAAGGCACCCCCAATGGCGCTTTTACAGAAGAAGACGGCAGTTTTTCTCTCAAGGCAACACCAGGTGTCTATACGCTGGTAATTTCAGCTGTGGGTATACAGGCCGAAGAACATGAAGTATCCATAAACCAAAGCGGGATAACTGATCTCGGTACCATTAAACTAAATGCTTCTGCACAACAGCTGAGCGAAGCTGTAGTAAAAGGCAGCAAAAGAAAATACAAAGTGGATAATGTTTCCAACAGCCTGCGCATACAAACCCCGTTGCTGGAAACACCGCAGAACATACAGGTAGTAACTGCTAAAGTGCTTGCCGACCAACAAGCCTTTGATATGCTGGAAAGTGTTACCCGTAACGTAAGCGGAGCTACAAGGCTGGAGCACTGGGACACTTATGCACTTATCAATATGCGCGGATCGCAGGTAGCAGCATTCCGCAATGGCATGAATGTACAAATGCCATGGGGGCCACTTTCCGAAGACATGAGCTTTGTAGACCGGATTGAATTTGTGAAAGGACCGGCAGGCTTTATGATGTCTAACGGCGAGCCCAGTGGCTTCTATAATATCGTTACTAAAAAACCGACTGGCGAGACAAAAGGCGAGGTGAATTTTACAGCGGGCAGCTACAATACATTTCGCAGCACACTCGATCTTGACGGCAAACTGAGTAAAGACGGAAAGCTCCTCTACAGGCTGAACCTGATGGGGCAAACAAAAGGCTCTTTCCGCCCGTACGAATACAACAACCGTTATACCGTTGCCCCCGTGCTGATGTATAAGTTTAACGATAAAACATCTGTTACCGCAGAATACACCTACCAGTATTCAAAGATGTCTATGATCGGCTCTGCGTATGTGTTTTCACCGAAAGGGTACGGTGATCTTCCGCGCGATTTCACAACAATGGAACCAAACCTCGACCCGACAATCATAAAAGATCACAGCGCATTCGCAACGCTGAATCATCAGATCAATGACAACTGGAAATTTACGGCGCAGTTAGCTTACCTGAAATTTGATCAGACCGGCAGCTCTATGTGGCCGTGGTCGGTTGATTCTGCAGGCAATATGGTACGCGGCGTAAACCTCTGGGACGCGGAAGGACAAAATAAGCTGGGGCAGTTTTTTGTAAACGGAACAGTTCATACAGGATCTGTAAACCATAAAATACTGGCCGGACTCGACATGGGCAATAAGGAGTACATGGCCGACTGGGGACAGGGCTTTGCGCTTAATGCGGCAGGTGATGTGCCTTTTAATATCTACAATCCGGTACACGGAAATATCCCTACAGATTCTATTCCCCAGTTTGACCGCAGCAGGAGCCTCCGGGAAAGGGCTGCCAAAAGCGGAGAGATCATCTCGGAAAGCTATACCGGAGTATATCTCCAGGATGAGATTGGCTTCCTGCAGGATAAGGTACGCCTCACACTTGCCGGCAGGTATACATCTGCCAGACAGGAGCAGATTGGCTACGGAGCCGATCAGAAAGCAGACGATCAAAAATTCACTCCACGCGTTGGCGTAAGTGTCTCTATCGACAATAGCACTTCTGTCTATGCGTTGTACGACCAGTCATTTGTGCAACAGTTTGGTATCATATGGGGCGGTAGTGCTGCCAAGCCTCTTACGGGGAATAACATCGAAGCAGGTATTAAAAAAGACTGGTTTGGAGGCCGATGGAACACTACCCTGGCAGCTTACCAGATCATAAAGAACAACGTACTTACCTCTGACCCGGACACAAGCCATAAACCCATGAACATCTATTCTATACAGGTAGGACAAACCAAAACAAAAGGTATTGAATTTGACCTTCGCGGCGAGATCACACGCGGCCTGAGCCTGGTGCTGAACTATTCTTATACCGATTCCAAGGTCACAAAAGATGCTGTAGAAGCTAATGTAGGTGCTATTGTTCCGGGTTTTGCCAAACATATGACCAATGGATGGCTTTCTTATCGCTTCCGGGAAGGAGCTTTGAAAGGAATCGGCCTGTCGCTCGGGTATCAGTACCAGATAGACCGTTCTACATGGGTATGGTCGGCAACCACACAAGGCAAACTGCCTGACTATTTCCGCATGGACGGCGGTATATCCTGGCAGAATAATAAGTTCAGTATAGCGTTAAATGTAAACAATCTGCTGGACGCCTATCTATACTCCGGCGCCCCTTATGGCAGCTATTATTACTGGCAGGCAGAGGCCCCGCGCAACTTCCGTCTGAATATTGGTTACAAGTTCTGATAAACGTACAAATGACATTTAAAAAGTTAATCGGTAAAATACACCTCTGGCTCGGGCTTACCTCCGGGCTGGTGGTGTTTATTGCCGGACTTACCGGTTGCCTCTTCGCATTTGAACACGAGATTTTTAATGCAGTACATAAAGATGTGCTGTACATCAGGCCGGAGCACAAAACAGCATTACCGTTAAGCGAGCTCTGGAATCACGCCCAGGTATATCTCGGTAATGATAAACCTGTACGTTATGCGACTATTTATAAAGATCCTGCACGTACCTGGACATTCCGTACATACGATGCAAACCCCAATGCTTTCAGCTATTTCGGCTATATAAAATATGCACGCACCGTATTTATCAATCCCTATACAGGAGCCATTACCGGCAGTATAAATGACAAATACGAATTCTTCAATATGGTAAAATGGCTCCACTGGAGCCTCTGGCTGAATTCTAATATAGGCCAGCCGATAGTAGGCACCGCTACGCTCATTTTTGTACTCATGCTCGTCTCCGGGCTGATACTCTGGTGGCCGCGCAATAAAGCAGCACGCAAACAAAGGTTCAAAGTAAAATGGAATGCAGCACGCAAACGGCTGAACTATGACCTGCACAATATTTTTGGGTTTTACGCAATGATATTTGCAATGGCCATAGCACTTACAGGTATGGTTATGGCCTTCGATTGGTTCAGTAAAAGCGTCCGTTTTGCTGCTACCGGCAAATCACAAGCCGTGGAAAAACCCGTACTGTCACAAAAACCACATGTAATGTCTGCAAACAATGCGTTGGATAAAGCCCTGGAGCAAACCTGGAACATATGTCCTGCTGCTGTAAGCGTTTCTACAGCGGGCATCCCTCCCGGTGCAGAACAGTCTATACAGGCGGAAGCAAATGAGGAAGATGATACCTACTATCATTACAATGTCTTTTTTTTCAACCGCTATACCGGTGCGCTGCTGAAAGCAAGCTACTACAGGGATAAAACGCCCGGTGAAAAATTTGTGTCAATGAATTATGACATGCATGTAGGAGCCGCATTTGGGATGCCGGGCAAAATACTGGCCTTCTTCGCCAGTCTCGTAGCTACAAGTCTGCCTGTAACTGGTGTAATGATATGGCTGGGCCGTAAAAAGAAAAAGAAACCGGGAAAGGAAATTTCCGCTAAAAGGAAAATACCGCAAACATAACGGAATTATCATCTTATTGTAAAACACGCAGCAGACAAACGTCTGCTGTTTTGCTTATTGCCTGTATTTGTCAATTGAATGCAAGAAATATGTCATACAAAAGTAGAACTCGTTTTTTGATATAGAAATGTTAAAAACGGCTGCATACATTGCATACATAAACAAAAGGATAACCTTTAAACTCTTTCTACAAACATAGGACAGCCCCTCTGAACCCTTACAAAATTCAATAAGGCTGCTATTTACGGAGCAGCCTTATTTCGCATGGTAGTAGTAATGTTAAGTATGTAAAAGATCCGGATTCCTGATCAGTAAAGCACCCGCACCCTGATTGTTTCTTTTATTCCCTTAAGCAATGCCACTGCATCACCGGACAATTCTGTATTTACATCAAGTACAACATAACCGATGGTGTCGTTGGTTTTGAGATATTGCCCAAGTATATTAATACCGTGAGCAGAAAGCTGTGTATTGATAGCAGATAGCACGCCCGGCACATTTTTGTGTATATGAAGAATGCGGTGCGTACCCTCCTGCACAGGCAGATTTAACGGAGGCACCGTATGAGAACCATTACTGGCACCACTTTCAATATAATCTACCAGCTTACTGCTTACATCAAGCCCTATATTTGCTTGTGCTTCCTCCGTACTGCCCCCGATGTGCGGTGTAAGCAATACATTGGGCTTAAGCTGCAGTACAGAACTAAATGCAGCCCCGTTCTTTTCCGGTTCATCGGGAAAAACATCTACAGCAGCACCGGAGATAGTGCCGTCATCTATCGCATCTTTCAGTGCAGCAATATCCAGTACTTCACCACGTGCATAATTGATCAATATAGCCCCATGCTTACAGAAACTAAGCGTTTCACGGTTAATCATGTGCTGCGTTGCAGCTGTTGCAGGCGTATGAAGTGTAATGATATCTGCGGTCTGCAGCAGGTCTTCAAGCGAAACAGCAGCCCTTGCATTTCCCAGTGGTAGTTTTTTCTGGTTATCGTAAAACAGTATTTTCATACCCATGGCCTCTGCAAGTACGCTCACCTGGCTGCCGATGTTTCCATAGCCTATAATACCAAGCGTTTTCCCGCGCAACTCATAACTGTTACTTGCATCTTTCATCCAGATGCCCTCATGCGCCAGGCGGTTCTTATCCGGAATACGGCGGATGAGCATGATAGCTGCGCCTATTACCAGCTCCGCTACAGAGCGCGTATTTGAATAAGGTGCATTAAATACCGCAACGCCGTGAGCTGTTGCAGATGCAAGATCCACCTGGTTGGTGCCTATGCAGAAGCATCCGATAGCCAGCAACTTTGGCGCTGCATTCAGCACATCAGCTGTAACCTGTGTCTTGGACCGTATACCCAATACATGTACATCTTTGACCGCTTCAATAAGTTCTTCCTCACTCAGCGCCGCTTTCTGATGCGTTACATTTATATAACCATGCTGCTTAAAGATATTTACAGCTTCTTCATTTACATTTTCAAGTAATAATACTTTCAGTTTCTCCCGCGGGTAGCTTGTCTTCATAAAACAATGTAAATTTTTTGTCACCAGAAATAGCTCCACAAGATAATATATCAACACGATTTGTTATGGAAAAGTGCAGATAAAGACATTCAGCCCCCCAGGCGATAAGCAATAGACCAACTGGAATGAACGTAAATTTCACAAACAGTTTTTGGCAGCTTCTATACCAGTAGGCGCACCTGTTAATTCTTATCTGCAGAACATGTACCAGCCCGGTAAAACATCGGATGATTTGTGCGATCAATATTCCAATGCTGCAATCAGATCTGAAAATGATCAATAGTTCCGGAAATAACCATTTCCACCGATTGCAATATTTTTTGAATTTATTATTTTTAACTTAGACTGAAACACTTCGGAATGCCGGACGAAAAGGAAATAACGATTTATGACATAGCTGAGCGGCTCAATATATCCCCTGCTACCGTAAGCCGGGGATTGAAAGACCATCCGGCAATCAATAAAAATACCAAAAAGAAAATCCTTGAAACAGCACGTGAGCTTGGCTATCAGTCAAACAAGTTTGCCAGCAGCCTGAGAAGCAAACGCACACACACCATAGGTGTTATTGTACCTAAGCTCAACAGCCACTTCCATTCTACTGTTATTGCCGGCATGGAGCATAAGGCTAACGAGAAAGGCTACAGCCTGATTATCAGTCAGTCGCTGGAAAGTGCAAAGAAAGAAATTGATAATGCACATAATCTTTTTAACAGCCGTGTAGACGGTATTGTTGTATCCCTGGCTGCAGACACAGCAGACATTTCACACTTTGAGCCATTCATAAAAAAGAATATACCGCTCATCTTTTTTGACCGTGTGCTATATGATACAAAAGATGCCCTGGTCATTACAATAGACAACCAGAAGGCAGGATATGAAGTGACCAGTCACCTGATAGAGCAGGGCTGCCGCCGCATTATGCATCTCACCGGAAACAGGAACAGGAACGTATATGCGGAGCGTCTTGCCGGCTACAGGCAGGCATTAAAAGAACATGGTATTCCTTACCATGAAGATCTTGTGCGCAGCAGCAATCTCACGGAAGAAGACGGCATAGAGGCCGGACAATATATATTAAAAATGAGAAACAGGCCGGACGCGGTTTTTGCAGCCAACGACATCTCTGCTATGTACTGTATGCTCCAACTGAAAAAAGGGGGGCTTTCCATTCCCGGAGATATTGCAGTAGCAGGGTTTAATAACGATCCGGTATGTGAGATCGTCGACCCGAACCTTACCTCCGTAAACTATCCCGGTTATACATTGGGAGAAGTAGCGGCAACCAACCTGATCAACCACTTAAGCGGGCTGTCGAATATAAAAGCAACCAACAGCATAGTACTGAGATCAGAACTTATCATACGGAGCTCATCTTTAAGAAAAAAGCTGCGTTGATGCTTTTTTTGTAATAAATTACGCAACCGATTGCAAAGCATTGCGGGAAAAGCCGGTGACCTGACCGCTTCGGATCACTTTAACCGCATCAGCAAGAATACATAACGCTTTTTTAAAAACCCGGATAATATAAACAGACAGGAAAAGCCTGTTATAAAAATAAAAACAAGCATGCAGCTGAAAAAAACCAAGATCGTTGCAACGGTAGGCCCCGCCTGCAATACTTATGAAAAACTGCTGGCCCTCGTGTATGAAGGGGTAAACGTCTTCCGTCTTAACTTCTCTCACGGCACACATGAACAGCACAGCGACGTGATCAAAAACATCCGACGCATTAATGATGAACTCCCTTTTAACATAGCCATTCTTGCTGATCTGCAAGGGCCGAAGCTACGCGTAGGCGACATAAAGAATGGCTCACTGGATCTGCAGACCGATGACCAGTTTTATTTTACCAATGAAAAAGTGGAAGGGACCCTTGAGAATATCTACATGTCTTACCCCAACTTTCATAAAGATGTGCGTATCGGCGAAAAAATACTGCTGGATGACGGAAAGATTGAAGTGATTGTTGAAGAGATCACACAGGACAACAGGGTGCGTGTAAAGGTCATCACTCCGGGCACGCTTTTTCCGCGTAAGGGCGTAAACCTGCCCGACACCAGCATTTCTCTTCCATCACTTACAGAAAAGGACCTTGCCGACCTCGATTTCATTATCTCTCAGAATATAGACTGGATAGCGCTTTCATTTGTTCGCCGCACCGAAGATGTAATTGATCTCCGCCAGCGTATCAAAGACAAAGGAAGCAATGCAAAGATTATTTCAAAAATAGAAATGCCCGAAGCGCTGAATCACCTCCGCGATATCATCATAGCATCGGATGCAGTAATGGTGGCCCGCGGCGACCTGGGTGTAGAGCTGCCGCTGCAGCAGGTGCCTATGGTGCAGAAAAAAATTGTGCGTATGTGCATTCATCGTGCAAAACCTGTTATCATAGCTACCCAGATGATGGAGAGTATGCTGGACCGCACACGCCCCAACCGCAGTGAAATCACCGACGTGGCCAATGCGGTACTGGAAGGTGCAGACGCCCTTATGCTCAGTGCAGAAACCGCTACAGGAAAATATCCGGAGCTGGTGATCAAAACAATGGTAAGCATTATCAACGAAGTGGAAAAAGAAGAAACAGTATATAACCGTAACCTGGTACCCCAGCCGCATTCGCCCTCATTTTTAAGCGATGCGCTTTGTTATAACGCCTGTGAAATAGCACATGATATCAATGCAAATGCGTTGATCGGCATGACACAATCGGGTTACACAGGCTTCATGCTGTCAAGCTTCCGGCCGCGCTCACCGCTGTTCGTCTTTACCAAAACACAAACATTGGTCAACCAGCTGAGCCTCAGCTGGGGCGTACAGGCATTCTTCTATGATAAGGAGGAAAGCATGGATACTACCATCACGGACCAGATAGCATTTCTCAAAGGAAAAGGATTATTAAAAACAGGCGATATTGTGGTCAACACAGGCAGTATGCCCATACAGGAACATCTGCCCACCAATATGCTGAAAATCACCCGGGCAGAATAGTAACAAACAAGAGCCGCAAAAGCCTGGCAGCAACAATAGCTGCAATCGCATTATTTTTCCCCGGCTTCGTCCGGGGATTTTTTACATCATGTATCATTGCAGAACTCCTGCTTTTTTTGATACCTTAATGATTATGTCACAGAAGAAAAAATCAACCGGCATTTTTTCAGAAGATGCTATCCTGTTCAATGCTTCACTTGAATATACAGGTGCACTACCAAGTGGTATACGCGCCATGAACCCTTTTACCGAAGCTGAAGTGTCCGGGTTATCTTCAGCATTCTACAGGAAATTCTATAACGACACCAACAAAAGGCATCTGATTCTTGGTATTAATCCAGGCAGGTTTGGAGCCGGCGTGACAGGCGTTCCGTTTACAGATACAAAACGCCTGAAAGAGCAGTGCGGCATCAGCTACACCGGTAAAGACACACACGAGCCTTCTTCGGTTTTTATCTATGAGATGATCCGGAAATACGGAGGGCTTGAAAAGTTCTATGGCGATTTCTATATCAACTCTGTCTTTCCGCTGGCACTCGTACGTACAAACGAAAAGGGAAAAGAAGTGAACTATAATTACTATGACAGCAAAGAACTCGAACAAGCCGTCTACCCATGCATCCTTGAAACGATGCAGCACTATTTGTCAATGAACATTTACACGGATATTTGCTTCTGCCTCGGCACAGGGAAAAACGAAAAATTCCTGCGCAGGTTAAATGAAGAGCATAAGTATTTTGACGAGATCATTGCCCTGGAACATCCACGCTTTATCATGCAGTATAAATCATCTTTTATACAGGATTATGCAGAGAAATATGTTCTTGCTTTCCGGCAGGCGGTAACAGCAAATAGATAATTCATACTGTTTCCCTATAGGCTCCTTGAATACAAATCTGTCACCCTGAACGAAGCCGAAGGACGACAGATTTGTATTACACAATAATAATCAGCACATCCCCGCATCTGCACATCAGCCATATTTACTTATGTTTCGCGCTCATGTAAAAAGTAAGCGTTCCGCCATTCATTATCTGGTCATGTGTCAATGTCAGGCCGGTTAGCGCTTTATCATTCAGCAGCACCTTTTCCACGTATACATTTTTATCGCCCTGGTTTTTTACGGAGATGATAAAATCTTTGCCATTCTCCAGATGAAGTACCGCCCCGTCTATAGCTGGGCTACCAATTGAATAATCGGTACTGCCGGGTGCCACAGGATAAAAGCCAAGCGTACTGAAGATATACCAGGCACTCATCTGCCCGCAATCATCATTTCCGCCAAGACCGTCAGACGCAGGTTTGTACATTTTCTCCAGGATCATGCGCACCCGCTCCTGTGTTTTCCATGGCTTATCTGTCCAGTTGTACAGATAGGCTACATGATGCGACGGTTCATTGCCATGTACATAATTACCGATGATGCCGTCACGTGTAATATCTTCCGTCTCTGCAAAAAATTTGTCCGGCAACTCCATTGTAAATAATGAGTCCAGGTAACCCACGAATCGCTTATTCCCGCCCATCATACGGATCAGCGATGCAGGGTCATGCGGTACAAACAAAGTGTAGTTCCATGCATTGCCTTCAATAAAACCCTGGTTAATGGTGGTCAGCGGGTCAAACTGTTCGCGAAATTTTCCGCTGGCAAGTTTTGGGCGCATAAATCCCGCAGCCGGATCATATACATTTTTATAGTTTTCGGAACGTCTGATGAATTCATTGTAAACGTTTGTACGACCCAGGTATTTTGCAGCCTGCGCAATACACCAGTCATCATACGCATATTCCAATGTGCTGGAAACAGATACGCCACTTTTTTCGTCGGGGATATAGCCCATGTCCATGTAGCAGCCAATACCTTCGTAATTGCGATGTGTAGCCGTTGCAATACAGGCATCCAATGCGCTGTTGGCGTCAAAACCCGTATTACCTTTTACTATTGCATCTGCAATTACGGCTACACTGTGGTAGCCCGACATGCACCAGTTCTCATTGGCTGAGTTGGACCACACCGGCAGCATATGTTCCGGGCTTTGCTCATAATGCGCCTGCATAGACTGTATCATATCTGTATTTCTCGCAGACTCTATGATACTGAAAAGCGGATGCAGCGCCCTGTAGGTATCCCACAGGGAGAACGTAGTGTAATTTGTAAATCCGTTCGCCTTATGTATGTTCTGATCCAGACCTTTATATTCACCATCAACATCTGTATACACGGTTGGGTTAATCATTGCATGGTACATCGCCGTATAGAAGTTCTGCTTTTTCTCTATGCTGCCTGTCTGTATCACAATACGGTTCAGTTCCCGCTCCCATTGCTGCTGTCCGATTGTCTTTATCAAATCGAAATCCCATCCCGGCATTTCTGCATTCATATTATTTACTGCACCCTCCATACTCACCGGAGATAAAGCAAATTTGATTTCAACTTTTTCTCCTGCAGCAGTTTTAAAATTAAACCATGCTTTCAATTGCTGCCCGGCCATCTCGGGAAAATTTTCAGACTGATTCAGCTTGCCCCAGAAACCCCGATATACTTCTTTCTTCGACTCATTACGAAAACCATGACTTACAAAAGCTTTTGAAAATTTCATGGCAAAATACAATGTACGATTACGTGCCCAGCCGTTTGTCTGCCGGTAACCCACAACGGTTGAATCATTTATCACATGAACATAAGTCCAGACATTTTTATCCGGATAATTGTATATGCCTGCAGTAAGGTCCAGGATTATATGTGCACTATCTGTTTGCGGAAAAGTATACCGGTGCAGTCCTGCCCGCGTGCTTGCTGTCATTTCCGCAATGATATTATAGTCTTCGAGTTTCACTTTGTAATAATCCGGCTCGCTTACTTCCGCTGCATGTGAAAATTTTGAACGGTAACCGCTACGATCAATGCCTGCTACTCCGGGATTCAGCTGCAGCCTGCCCGTTGTTGGCATTATAAGAAAATCGCCAAGGTCAGAGTGCCCTGTACCGCTGAAATGCGTATGGCTGAAACCGGTTATTGTTTTATCATCATACTGGTAGCCTGTACAATACTTGTATACATCCGGGTTGTACTTGCCATTCAGTTCATAACTCAGCGTATCTGTTTCCGGACTCAGCTGCACCATCCCAAAAGGCACAGTGGCACCGGGATATGTATGTCCCATCCGCTGGGTACCTATTATGGGCTTTACATAAGAGATCAGCGGAGCCGGCTTTTTTTGTGCAAACAGGAAGCTGGTGCTGAATAAAAAAGACGCTGTAAACAGATATTTCATGACGGCAAAAGATATGAGGATGCATAAATATAACGGACATCTGCCGATCTTCACAATTACCATACGATCCACTGATATTATATTACTGTTTTTTATCTCTTATCTTTACCGTTTAACCCAACCACTATCATGCCTTCTATTACTACTTATCGCTCATCTGCCGACAAAACAGCTCCATTTTTCACATGGAGCATATTTGCCGTATATCTCACATTACTTGCTATATCCATAAGCCATCACGAATTATGGGGCGATGAACTGCACAGCTGGAATATTGCAAAAGCCAGCGGTTCTTTTACAGAGCTGTTGCACAACACACGCTATGAAGGTCATCCGCCGGTGTGGTATACATTAATGTGGTTATTGTCTAAATGCACACACAACCTGGTTTATCTGCAATGCCTTCAGTTCTGTATCATAAGTGCAACCATATTTGTGTTCCTATTCTATTCCCCTTTTCCGAAAATTGTAAAAGCACTGCTTCCTTTCGGATATTTCTTCCTGTATGAATATGGCACACTGAGCCGCAATTATGCTGTAGGAGTATTACTCGCGTTCATTATCTGCCTGTTATTGCAGCGTCAGGGCAAGACTAATTATATTCTATACTATTTATCGCTGTTGCTCCTTTCCAATACACATTTGCTGGGCCTATTGCTGGCTGCTGCGCTGCATTTATACTTCCTGCTGCGCAACATGGAAAAAACCGGGCGCAAAAACACAGTAATGCATCTATTGCCGGGATGCATCATCCTCCTACCCGCTATATACTTTATTTTTCCTCCGGGAGACAGCCAGCTGAACATGCATTTCTGGTTAAGCATCCGCAATTCCCATATACTGGCGGATATGGCAGTTGCGCCGGTGAAAGCATTTCTGACGATACCCGCATGGTGGAATTATCATTTCTGGAACACCAATTTTCTGGATACGGCCGGCGGCGGGATACGTTTTATTCTGTCGGCCTTGTTGATACTGCTTATTATTGTGACATTGAAAAATGATCGCAGAAGTATGTTGCTTTTCATTGCAAATTTTCTGCTTACCTGCACGGTTGAAATGCTGTTCTCGATGACAAGCATCCGGTATCTTGGCTTTTTATTCATCAGTTTCATCGTTGCCTGCTGGCTCCATTATGCACGCCAACCATTAAATAAAACCGGGTTATGGATATTGTGCAGCATACTGTTCGTTCAGATATGCGGTAGCATTATAGCGGTATCGCGTGATGTAAAATATCCTTTTTCCAATGCTTATAAAGTAAACGAGTTACTGCAGCAGGTGCCTGCCGGAGAAAAATCTGTAAGTGACTACTGGTGCCTGAATAACGTAGCCGCCTATACCGGCAAACCTTTTTACTGCATTGAGCTCAACAGGAAAATCTCGTTTTTGCTGTGGGACAATGAACTCTCGCACGTTATTGCCACACATGCTCCGTACACAAATGGTTTCAATAACATGTTCCGTACAATGGGTATTTTACAGACCTGGATGATCTCAACCAATGCTCCGGAAGCACTCATGAAAAAAGATTCCAGCTTCCCGAAAATATACCATGTGCAGCTGACGCGGAAAACAGAGGGATCAATCGAATCCGGTGGTGAATTATACCTGTATTATATCCGGAAATGAACATTATTGAATAAATTACACAGCCCGCACAGACTCCCCGGGGTAAGCAATGATTTTAAGAAATCTCCACACATCAGGTAACCATACATGCGATCTTGCCGTCGTGGACGGTGTATTGCAGGCCGGAGAGCATACAACAGGAGCTACAGAATTACTTTTTGAAAATGCTATTGCATTTCCCGGCCTTATCAATTCTCACGATCATCTTGATTACAATTTATTCCCCCGGCTGGGTGGTAAGATTTATGAAGATTACATGGCCTGGGGAAACGATATTCATAAGCAATACGGAGATACTATCAGAGATGTTCTGAACATTCCTAAAGAGCTGCGTGTGCAATGGGGGCTTTACAAAAACCTGCTGAACGGTGTCACTACAGTAGTACAGCATGGCGAGCGTTTTTCCACAGATGACAACATTATCAGCATATTCCAGGAGTACCACTTTCTTCATTCCGTACAGTTGGAAAAACATTGGAAACTGCGACTCAATAAACCCAGAAAAGATGACTGGCCGTTTGTAATTCACATCGGCGAAGGAACCAATGAACGTTCTTTCTCGGAGATCAACCAACTTATTAAATGGAACCTGTTGAAGAAAAAGCTGGTCGGGATACATGGCGTAACAATGAACACTTCGCAGGCAAAATATTTTCATGCACTCATCTGGAGTCCGAATACCAATCTTTTCCTGCTTGGCAAAACAGCAGATGTTTTGCAATTGAAAAATGTTGTGCCGGTTATTTTCGGAACAGACTCAACGCTCACAGGCCACTGGAGCATCTGGGAACAGATGCGCACTGCAAAGAATACAGGCATGGCAGATGCTGCTGAATTATATGACATGGTTACTGCGAAGCCTGCTCAGGTATGGAACATTCCTGGTGCAGGGAGCCTGAAACCCGGCGCTGCAGCTGATATGGTGATTGCTGAAAAAAATAGCACCGCAGATTTTTTTGACGCCTTCATCAACACCCGCCCGGAAAACATACTCCTTGTAATGCATAAAGGCATCATCCATTTGTTTGATGAAAGCATCTACGGGCAATTAAAAGATACAATTGACGCGAAGTCATTTTCCCGCATTGCTGTAAACGGAAGGATAAAGTACATTACAGGCGATGTACCTTCACTAATGCAACGTATACGCACTTATTATCCTGGCATTGTTTTCCCGGACGTGTCGATTGTGTAATTTTAAACGGTAATGTCAAAACGCTGGACAAGGAACAAACCACCCAAACGTATATTGGCCATACGCCTGCAGGCGATGGGTGATGTGGTCATTACGCTGCCTTACCTCCAGCACTTACGCAACAGTCTTCCGCCAGAAACGGTTATTGATTTTCTTACACGGGAAGAAACAGAAGCCATACCTAAAAATCTTGTGTTGTTTGACAATGTTTATTCGATTGGTGGCGGCAGAGATTTCAAAAAACAGTTTGTATATACCTGTCTTCTGATCCCCAAACTGCTTTTCCGTAAATATGATGTTATAATCGACCTCCAGAATAATAAGCTCAGCAGGCTGGTATGTCGTGTACTTCAGCCAAAAGCATGGTGCGCCTTCGATCGTTTTTCGCCAATAGCTGCCGGCGAACGCAACCGCAGGACTATTGAATCTGTTGGTCTCGGGGATAATAAAGCTGACAACAATTTAAAATTAAAATTGACTTCCGGCATTGATGCGCTGCTGGAACGGAATGGCCGGCGGAAAGAACATGCACTCGTAATACTGAACCCGGCCGGCGCTTTTGAAAACCGCAACTGGCCAACAGACAGGTACATCGAGTTTACCCGCCTATGGCTGCAGCAATACCCGCTAACACAGTTTGCAGTGTTGGGTGTAGACAGGGCGGCAGAAAAAGCAGAAGAGCTAAAAGAAGCATTGGGTGCACACTTCATCAATCTCGTGAACCAGACAACACCGGCACAGGCATTTGCCGTGATACAAAAAGCTGCATTCGTATTGTCCGAAGATTCCGGACTCATGCATATGGCCTGGGTTTCGGGCATACCTACTTTTGCTATCTTCGGCTCTACCCGCAGCGACTGGTCTCGCCCACTGGGGCTCCATACAGCTTTCCTCGATTCTTCAGACATGCCCTGCGGCAACTGTATGCTGGAAGTCTGCAAGCTGGATGCGGCCAATAAAAATCTTTGCATGACACGGTACAGTGCAGCATTTGTTTTTGAACGGGCTATGATGCTGTTTCAAAGCATTTCTTCAAAATAAAAATCCCTCTGCGCCTGGCAAAGGGAAATTTTCTCCTGATCTCGTATTACTGTGTTCCGTTTATTTTCTGCGCTACCGCATCGAGTGTATTATAAAACTCCTCTCCATACTTGCGGATGATTGGCCCTTTCAGGAATTTATACACCGGTACTTTCAGTTTGTTGCCCAGCTTGCATGCCGGCCGGCACAATTGTTTACGCGGCTCATAGTTCACCATTTCATAGCCATCACCTTCCTTGATGCGTATCGGGTACAGGTGGCATGAGATCGGCTTCTGCCAGTCTACCACACCATCTTTCCAGGCTTTCTCTATGCCGCATTTTACGATGCCTGTACCTTCTTCTGTATATCCATACACACATACCCCACCATTGATCGTTGGCGTTACAAATCCATACTCATCGTCCATTACATGCGTGCCTTGTTTTTCTATCTCGGCAATGTGCTCTGCGGGCAGGTAGGATTTTATTTTAGGATATATTTCTGCCAGTATGTGCGTTTCTTCTTCATTGAGCGGTGCACCACAGTCACCATCTACACAACAGCCGCCTTTGCATTTGTCCAGGTCGCATACAAACCGTTGCTCCACAATATCATCACTCAGCAGTACATGGTCAATGGCAATCATCGGTAAACTGTTATTTTGAAAATTGAAAAATAAGAGTGCAAAGTTACAAAAAGATATGCCTCAGATGGCTTCAAAAAAGAAGGGAACAGCGTTTGCACGCTATTCCCTGTATAGTTAACCGCCTGGCAGTATTTACATATTAATATAGTTCATCAGCAACTTATAGCGGCTCAGCATATCTTCTGCACCACCTTGTTCGCCGAATATTTCCTTGATATTATACCCGTGACGTTCAAAAGATGAAACCACGGCACCCAGTTCTGTTCTGTTAGTTTTCAGCGTCAGCTCCAGCATACCTGTTTCAGCATTGGTAATCAGTTGCGTACTTATCAGGTGTACATCTTCGTTTTCACAGATGCGCGCCACCTCGGTAAGGCTGTAACTGCGTGGTTCTATTTCCAGCACTATGATCCCACCCGGATTTTCGAGACCTATGTTTTCCGTAATGTACTTCAGCAGGTCATCGCGGGTTATGGCCCCCATGTAATTATTTGACCTGTCTATGACGGGTATTACACTCAGGTTTTGCTGGTGTGCTATACGGAATGCATCATAAGGGTGCCCGTTAGCAAATACCGCAGGCTTATATAAAAGGAAATCGGCCCCGCTCAACGGACGTTCCGGTGTATTCCAGTCAAGTACATCATTCTCCTGTATCAGGGCGGTGTACTTGTCATCTATCACCAAAGGCAGTTGCGTAAGGTGATTTTCTTCCATCAGATCCAGAGCACGCTTACCTGTGTCGGTTGGCAACAGTGTAGGTACTATGGGCGATATTAGTTTCTCGATCAACATGGCTCAAAAACTTTCTGCTCTACTAATACATATACAAAACTCAGTCCACTTTTGGTTGGCTTCAGTTTGTCAAAAGAAAATCAATTTATTTTAAGAGACCGCTAACTTTTGTGCCTGTCAAGAAAATCAGCCAATATCTGGTTGAACTCTCCTGGTACTTCCATCATCGGCGCATGGCCGCATTTGTCTATCCAGTGCAGTTCCGAATTGGGTATCAGCTTCTTAAACTCTTCGGCCACCATTGGCGGTGTGATTGTGTCGTTTCTCCCCCAGATAAGACACGTTGGTGCTTTAATGTCCTGCAGTTCGTCTCCCAGGTTATGGCGGATGGCCGATTTTGCCAGTGAGATGATTTTCAGGGCCTTAAGGCGGTTATTTACTATTCCGTATACTTCGTCCACAAGTTCCTTTGTTGCTACTCCCGGATCATAGAACGTAAGCTCCGTCTTTTTTCGTATAAATTCATAATCACCTCTTTTCGGGTATGTTTCGCCCATGCCGTTTTCAAAAAGGCCCGAGCTTCCCGTAAGAATGATCGTCTTTACATGCTCAGGGTGCTTCAGCGCATATACCAGCCCTACATGGCCTCCCAGTGAGTTGCCCAGCAGGTGCACTTTGTCATATCCCTGTGCTTCAATGAATTTCTGCACATGTTTGGCCAGCCCGGAAACAGATGTTTCTATCAGCGAAAGGTCAAACAGCGGCAGCATAGGTATTATTACCTTATGTGTCTGCTTAAAATAATCTACCAGGTCCCTAAAATTACTCAGCGCACCAAACAAGCCGTGCAACAACATCAACGGTTCTCCTGCTCCCTCTTCTACGAACTTGAATTTGCCTAAGTGTTTGATTTCGTATTCCATCCGGCGCGTTTGTTTGCTAAAATACTACTGTTTAACAGAAAATCACAGTTTTTGTGCAAGTTCATAAAAATAAAACATTCTTTAACCTGCGCTGCTTTACAATAATAAAATTATTTAAAACTGCTGAATTTCTTTTGTTTACAGGCAGCATCACGCTCACTGTCCGCTCCGGCGTTGGCACCGTTCGCCGTTCCTTTTACTATTTAGCTGCAAGATAGCGCACCCTTGAATCGCAAGGAGTTGCCGGTTTGTGAATGACAGATCGTTAACCATTTGCATGAGCAGTAAGTGGTGAATAGCGAATGTTACCAAATCTTAAATTCCAGGCTCAAAAAACAAATCCCTCTCAAAAACCAAATTCCAAATTCCAGAATCCGGCATCTTACTATTTCCTGCTTACTATTTAACTATTCACCATTGACTATTGACTATCTTTGCAGCGCAATTTCCGCACTATTTTATGCTGCAACAATATTGTTCATCTCTCACATCATATAAGCGTTTACAAACGCGCGAAGTAAAGATCGGCGATCTCCTTATCGGCAACAATCATCCTATCCGTATACAGACGATGACCACCACCGATACCATGGATACCGATGCCACTGTAGCACAGACCATCCGCTGTATAGAAGCAGGTGCTGAACTGGTACGCATCACCGCACCCAGCAAAAAGGAGGCAGAAAACCTGCTGAACATTAAAAACAAGCTGTGCGCACAGGGCTATAGCACACCACTGATCGCAGACATACATTTTACACCCAATGCTGCGGAAATAGCTGCGCGTATCATAGAAAAAGTGCGCGTAAATCCCGGCAATTACGTGGATAAGAAAAAATTTGACTTCATTGACTATACCGACAGTGAGTATGCTGCCGAAGTAGACCGTATCCGTGAGCGTTTTACGCCACTGGTAAAGATCTGCAGGGAATATGGGACTGCTATGCGCATAGGCACCAATCACGGTTCGCTCAGCGACCGCATCATGAGCCGCTACGGCGATACACCTATCGGCATGGTGGAAAGCGCTATGGAGTTTCTCCGCATTGCCCGTGCAGAAGACTATCACCAGATAGTGCTCAGCATGAAAAGCAGCAACCCTCAGGTAATGGTGCAGGCATACCGCCTGCTTATACAGCAGATGGATGCTGAGTTTGGCGAATGCTACCCACTGCACCTTGGCGTTACCGAAGCCGGCGATGGCGAAGACGGCCGCATCAAAAGTGCTATAGGTATTGGCACACTACTCGAAGACGGCATTGGCGACACGATCCGTGTCTCACTCACAGAAGACCCTGAATTTGAAATACCAGTATGTCGTGACATCGTAAAACGTTATGCCGGCATGCCGGATACTTCAAATGTTCCGGAAGCTGCGCAGATAAAGTATTCACCGTTTGAATACAGGCGCCGCGAAACATATGAGATCAGTAACATCGGCAGCAAACATGTGCCCGTTGTAGTTGCAGATCTGAGCAGGGTAGAAAAAATAACGCCTCAGCATCTCCAGAGCATCGGCTACACCTACAATGAAGGCACTGACAAATGGACGATCGGAGATGCCGCAGCAGATTATCTGTTCACCGGGCATCAGTTGCTGGACTTCGCTTTGCCTGGAACACTGAAAGTGATCGTATATCCAGCTACCTGGGAACTTGCAGCAGACAAAAACAAGTACTTCCCCATTTTCGGAGACAGCGGTTATACCAGTGCAAAATCGAAAAGCGACACGCTGAACTTTGTCATGATCGACTGTTTCAACGATGCTACCAGCATTAATGATTACACCCATCTCGACAAAATAGGCAATGATCCTACGGCTGTCATCTGCCTCAGTAGTACCAACCGCAATGCCATGCAGTCTGTACGCCGCATGTGTATGGAACTGCAAAACCGCAGTTATAAAAACCCGGTAATACTCATCACCGACAGTAACGGCCAGGCACCTGATGAGCATCTGATCCATTTTGCCACAGAAACAGGCGCCTTACTCCTGGATGGTTTTGGCGATGGGCTTTGCCTCGGTTACAGCCCCCAGGCACAGATGGAAAATGTGCAGGTTACAGGTCGTACGTATTTGCCGGTAAAGGACATAAACCAGTTTACCAACAACACGGCATTTTCTATTCTGCAAGCTACACGTACACGCATTTCCAAAACGGAATATATCTCCTGCCCTTCCTGCGGACGTACGCTTTTTGAACTGCAGGAAACGACAGCTAAGATCCGTGCAGTGACCAATCATCTGAAAGGACTGAAGATTGCCATCATGGGCTGCATCGTAAATGGTCCCGGTGAAATGGCGGATGCGGATTTTGGTTATGTAGGCAGTGGCCCCGGAAAGATTACACTGTACAAAGGAAAAGAAGTAGTAAAACGTAATGTGCCGAGCGAAGTGGCCGTTGCGGAACTGATACAGCTTTTAAAAGACAATGAAGCCTGGATAGAACCTGTGCTGTAGATGTATATTACCGCAGAGGACACAAAGGCAGCGCGGAGAAACGCTAAGAATATTATATAAAAGGAAGGAGATCATTGTAATGATCTCCTTCCTTTTATGTTAAAAAAGTTACAGAATTTTCCATGAAAACTTAGCGTCTCTTCGCGGCAGCTTCGTATTCTTGGGTGTTATCTTATTGAATAGCTTCTCCCGCGGCTTCCTGCCTGCTTTTGTGATCCAGCACCACCAATAATGCAATGCCTATGTAAAACAATGCACCTACTTTATGTGTTTCCAGCAACTCTGAGAAGAAGTTATTGATAAAGCCCGCTGCAAACATCATAATGATGCCCATTGTACACCATTTATAAAACCTGTCTTTAAAACGGTGGTATACTTTCTGGCCCTGGTACAGTACAGCCATTACCAGTATCGCATATAATATCATAGCCGGCCAGCCTTGCTCTACCAGCATGTAGATAAAATAATTGTGCGTAGTGGAATGTTCATCGTTCCGGCTTACATAAGTGCGGTAAGATGAAACGGCATATGGCTTGTAGTAGTAATAGAAATTGTTGGGTCCGTAGCCCGTAACAGGCTGGTCCTTGCTCATACGTACAGCTGCAATCCAGCGGTACACACGCTCCATTGACGACATGTCCTGCCCACGGAAAGTAGCCAGTATGTGATCGGAAAACGTGTGACGCATATATGTGCGTTCGTAGTTGGGGTGATAATCCAGGTATTTATTATGGCCTGCAAGAAGGCTGATACCCCATATAACCAGCGCAAAGATGACCGGCATTACGAGATTGGCCAGTTTAAACCGCACCGCTACAGCTACTGCCAGCGCAAAGAATACTGCTATCATGGCCGCTCTTGCATACGTAAGGTAGATTGCGGGCAGGAAGAAAATAATGATCAGCACGAGCAAAATACGCCACCATGGATTCATCCCTTTACTCATAGGCACCGCCACACACAGCAACGGGAAGAACATGGACATTACAGTGGAATAGTCCACGTGATTGTAATACAGGTCGCCAATGGCATGCTGTATCTCTTTAAAGTCAAAGTTCAGTTGCCGGTGCCGGTACACAATGATCAGCATCGTTATAAGCAACGGTACAAGTACTACGAGAAATGCAGTCTTGAAATCTTTTTTGGAGCGGAACACCAGTACCGGAAACAGGAAAAACGACACCAGGAACCAGGTTTTGGCAGCAGTAAATTTTACTGAAAGCAGCAGATTATGTGAGAATATAACTGCCACTAAAAGCCACAGGTATTGTATCACTATGATCATTACCAGCGGGTTCTTCCACCACCATTTGGGAAGTATCCGCGGATTGGCTGCTAGCAGGACCGCAAACAGCAGCAACATGATCCACATCATGGGCTCATCTGGCAATGATGTGGAAAGCGAGCCGCTTACAAGTTCTATATCAAAAGAAAAAGGAATGCAGAACAGCAACAGCCAGTAGGCCAATTTCCAGTTGGCAAACAGCAGTACAGTAAAAAGAAAGCCGAAAGGTATCAGCAGGAAATAAATCTTACCGGTATAGGCAAATGCAGATATGCCTGCCAGCACTATAAAAGTGCTTACCAGCCGAAACCATTTATCCTGTGCAAATACTGCAGGTTGCTGCATACTATCTTTCTTCTGTAGCGGTTTTAAGTTCTTTAAGGTAAGCACCCAGCAAAACGATTACGATGCTGAGAAAAAATGCAGCAATGCCGCAGGCTACAACTGTAAGTATGCCACCAAGACCGGCATGTTTAACAGGAGGGGTCGCTTTGCTGATCACCTGGACAAACTGTATGTCATTACCCGAAGTACCGGCGGAGAATTCACTGAGCAATGTGTAATACTTGGCACGGTCCAGTACTGCCGCATCTTTTATCGCTTCTATGTTCTGTATTATTTCCACGCCTTTACCAAAGTCTGCTTTACCATTATTTTTAACGATGCCACTCACCATATTGGCGCGGCCCGGGCTTATGATATCGTATATCTGGTAGCGGTCACGAAGTGTTGCGAGTGTGTCTGTAAGCGCATTGATTGTACTATCGCTCTCACGTACTTTTTCTTCTATTGAGCGGTAAATTCCGGCTTTGATCTTGCTGTAATAACCACGGTATGTTTTCTCAATGATGCTTACCGCTGCATTGGTTACATCTGCTGCACGCTGCGGGTCTGTATCCGTATAAGATATTTCCATATTCTTATATTCGGTACGCTTTACATCATACGCTTTCTTAAAAATGTCATGCAGCATCTCTACCCTCTTAGGATTGTTGAGGTCCATCTGGTATACATATGCAAGACGCATACTGTCTATGATCTTATCACGTACAGAGGTAGATTGTGCAATCGCAATTACACGGTCTACATCATCTTCATCTGCAAAGTAATCGATGCCGATATCCGTATTACGGAAGAGGTTGGCACGGTCTGCAAACTTCGGGTTGGAAACAATAATTTCCGACTGCGCCTTGAATTTCTTTGCCTGAATCAGGTAGAATACAGCGCCCAGTGCCGCACCCAGTACCGAGACGACAACAATAAACATCTTACGCTGCAATAAGTTTTTGGCTATGTCCACCAGGTCAAAACGGGGAGTCATAAATTGCTTTGAGTTGAAAATGTGAAAGTATTACGGCGGTAAGTTATTAATACGCCCGCAAATATTATTTAATCAAACTTTAACCTACTGTTTCTCCGGCCTGCATTTTCTCTGCATTCTCTGCAAACTGCAGCGCCTCGAGCATATCCTGGATGTTACCGTTCATAAAATCATCCAGGTTGTAGATGGTCATATTGATACGGTGATCTGTAACACGTCCCTGCGGATAGTTATAGGTGCGGATCTTTGCCGAACGGTCGCCGGTGCTTACCAGGCTCTTACGACGGTTGGCGATTTCCTCCTCATGCTTACGCACCTGTTCTTCATATAGTTTGGTACGCATCATCTGGGTAGCTTTTTCACGGTTACCAAGCTGGGTACGTTCTGTCTGGCAGGTGATCACAGTACCTGTAGGTACGTGGGTAAGGATTACTTTTGTTTCTACCTTATTTACGTTCTGTCCGCCGGCACCACCACTTCGGGCAGTTTCCATTTTCAGATCGCTTTCCTTCAGTTCAAAATCTATCTCTTCGGCTTCGGGCATTACGGCCACAGTTGCTGCCGACGTATGTACACGGCCGCTGGCTTCTGTTGCCGGCACACGCTGTACACGATGTACACCGCTTTCAAACTTCAATGTACCATATACATCCTCGCCTGTTACTTCCAGCTGCACTTCTTTATAACCGCCCACGGTACCTTCCGTTTCGCTTACCAGCGACATCTTCCAGCCACGGCGTTCACAGTAACGCATGTACATACGTAGCAGATCGCCGGCAAAAATACTGGCTTCATCACCACCTGTACCGGCACGCACTTCAATAATGGCATTTTTCTCGTCCTGCGGATCTTTGGGTATCAGCAACTGGCGGATTTCAGTTTCGAGCTGTTCTTTTGAGGTTTCCTGTTCTTCGAGTTCCATCTTAGCCATATCCCGGAGCTCTTCATCACTTTCTGTAGCCAGTACTTCTTTACCAAACTCAATGCTGTCCAGGCATGCGCGATAACGTTTATATGCATCCACAATTTTCTCCAGCTTACGGTATTCGCGGCTGGTCTGGGAAAATTTTTTATTGTCGCTGACAATTTCAGGATTGGTCAAGGCTACACCGAGGTTGTCAAAACGCCCTTTTATAGCCTCTAATTTTTCAATAATGGAACTCATGAATACTTGCCTCTGTTATATAAGAGGTGCGAAGTTAGCATTAACAGCGGGGATGAACAAAGAATAGAAATATTAATTATTTGACAAAAACAATATTATCGGATTCCAGTTTTGCCTGCTGCAAATAGCTGCTTATATCGTTTACAGGTTCCAGGTCACCGGCACCGGATATTACAAATGAATTATACCCCCAGCTTTGTAATTGTCTTGTTGCCACCTGGTGTGCATCATTACCTCTTTCAGAAGAAAGGTATTCCATTACGAGGTACACTTTCTGGCTTCCGGTAAAGAAGCCGGCGCCGCCTTTTATTACCTTATCCTCAGCACCTTCTACATCTATTTTTATAATCTTTGGTACTATGCTGTATTCCCTGATAATAGTATCCAGGTTCAATGCAGGTATCACTATTTTTTCAGGCTTATTGTCTTTGAACCATTCTTCCTGTTCAAACTGCTGAACATCCATGGAATTATATTCTGAATACATATTGGGAAACTGGTAAAAAACCAGGTCGTTATTCGTATCAGAAACAGCCTTGTTGACACAGGTAATAGCTGTATTTATACTACAATTGGTTTTTAAAATCTCAAAACTGGCTCTTGCAGGTTCAAAAGCACATATTTTTCCATCCGGTCCTGTAAGCTTTGCCGCAAGCAATGTAAAATATCCGTAATGGGCACCGATGTCCAGAAAATGATCGTTTTCATTGAGGTTATTGACAAGAAAACGGGCAAGCCTTATTTCCGAATCATGGGATTTGCCGCCGGTAAGGTATATATCTGTAGCAGCGGGCAGTGCTATGGTGATGTCGTCGCCGAAAAACAGTTTTGCCCTTACTATCTTTTCCTGATGATTGCGTGCATAAGTAAACTTCCTGAAAAAGATAGCATCGATGTATTTATATGGATTTAAAAATAGCCTGCTCAGTTTAGATGAACAGGCTATTTTCTCAACTTTATTTAAACCGGCAAGTAACTGGCCTTTGATCACTGCAAGACTATTTTATCGGCACAAAATAAGCATTATTTGGAGTCTTTATCGCGATAATAATATTTGATTTACAGTGGTCCGGAACGCTGGATTTAAAGTCATTCAGGTAATGCACTACCAATTGTAAAAGGAAATGGCGACCATCTGGCCGCCATTTCCTTTTTATTGAAAGGTATAATTCTTAGAGTGTACGTTTTACTTCCACTTCTTCGAATCCTTCGATGATATCGCCTATGCGCACATCGTTGTAGTTCTTGATCATCAGACCGCATTCGTAGCCTGCGCTTACTTCCTTCACGTCGTCCTTGTAACGCTTCAGGGAAGACAGTTCGCCGGTATAGATTACGATGCCATCGCGTACCAGGTTGAGCTTGGTATTGCGGCTCATTTTTCCGTCCAGTACATAACAACCGGCAATCGTTCCTACGCCGCCGATCTTGTAAATCTCGCGTACTTCGATATTCGATACTGTTTTCTTTTCCACTTTCGGTTCCAGCAGACCTTCCATCGCGCTTTTGATCTCTTCGATCGCATCGTAGATGATGGAGTAGTTGCGGATCTCGATATTTTCCTGTTCTGCCAGTCTTGCAGCCTGCATAGACGGACGTACCTGGAATCCAAGGATGATCGCGTCGGATGCTGTTGCCAGCAATACATCACTCTCTGTGATCTGTCCCACGGCTTTGTGCACCACATTAACGGCCACTTCTTCCGTAGACAGTTTCTGGAGGGAGTCACTAAGGGCTTCCACAGACCCATCAAAGTCACCTTTGATGATGATCGGCAGTTCTTTAAAGTTACCAAGTGCAAGACGGCGCCCGATTTCATCCAGTGTCAGGTGCTTGCGGGCACGTATACCCTGTTCACGCATGATCTGTGCACGGTGGTTGGCTACGTCTTTAGCTTCGTTCTCGTCTTCGTATACTTTAAATTTCTCACCGGCCTGTGGCGCACCGTTAAGACCCAGTACCTGTACCGGAGCAGAAGGTCCTGCAGTCGTAACGCGCTGTCCGCGTTCATTGAACATGGCCTTTACTTTACCAAAGTGCTGTCCGCAGGCGATCATGTCACCTTGCTTCAGCGTACCGTTCTGTACCAGGATAGTAGCCTGGTAACCGCGGCCTTTATCCAGTGAGGCTTCGATCACACTACCGCTGGCAATACGGTCAGGGTTAGCTTTCAACTCCAGGAGCTCAGCTTCAAGACCTATTTTTTCCAGCAGCAGATCTATGTTAAGACCTTTCTTGGCAGATATTTCCTGGCTCTGATACTTACCACCCCAGTCTTCAACCAGGATGTTCAGCTGTGCCAGTTGTTCTTTAATTTTTTCAGGATTTGCTCCTTCCTTGTCTATTTTGTTGATCGCAAAGATCATCGGGAGACCGGCAGCCTGGGCATGCGAGATCGCTTCTTTTGTCTGAGGCATGATCGCATCATCCGCAGCTACTACGATCACCGCTACGTCCGCTACTTTAGCACCACGGGCACGCATCGCGGTAAACGCTTCGTGACCCGGTGTATCGAGGAAGGTAATCTTCTTGCCGTTGGCAGTTGTTACCTGGTAGGCACCGATGTGCTGGGTGATACCCCCTGCTTCACCGGCTACCACATTGGCGCTGCGTATATAGTCAAGCAATGATGTTTTACCATGATCTACGTGACCCATGATCGTAACGATCGGTGCACGTGGTATCTGCTCGCCTTCGTCTACTTCATCTTCTTCCACCATGTCAGATTCCTGCTGCAGGTTGATGAATTCCACTTCATAACCAAATTCGTTGGCTACAAGCTCTATCACTTCTGCATCAAGGCGCTGGTTGATGGACACCATGATACCAAGGTTCATACATTTGCTGATTACATCTGCAAAGCTTACGTCCAGCAGGTTTGCCAGCTCGCTTACAGAGATAAATTCAGTAACCTGTATTACATTATTCTGTTCGGCATTTTCTGCTGCGGCGCGTTTTTCGGCCATCAGCTCACGCTTATCACGGCGGTACTTGGATTTCTGATTTTTACCGCGTGCACCACCACCGGCCAGTTTGGCCTGTGTTTCCTGTATCTTCCGCTGAATCTGTTTTTCATCGATTTCCTGCGGTGCAGCGTTATTGTTTCTGTTGTCCTGTCCATGGCGCTGACCTGGTCCGCGGCGGTCATTATTACCACCTGGTCCACGACGGTCGTTGTTATTTCCACCCGGTCCGCGACGGTCATTATTATTCCCACCTGGTCCGCGACGGTCGTTGTTATTACCGCCTGGTCCACGCTGGTTGTTATTGTTACGGTTATCGCCGCTCCTGTTATTGTTGTCACGGTTTCCACCCGGGCCGCCACCTTGCTGGTTACGGTCACGGTTTCCACCCTGTTGTCCCTGGCCTCCGCCTTGTCCGGGCTGGAATGTCTCAGGCTTTTTCTGAACAGGAATACGTTTGCGGTTACGTTTTTCGTTGTTACGGTCGTTAGATTTTGATCCTCCGCTGTTTGCTACCGGCAGTTCTATTTTACCAATGATCTTAGGGCCTTCCAGTCTCGGAGCTTTCATTTCTATATGCTCCGGACGAGATTGCTCCTCTTCCTGCTGCGGTGCAGCCGGTTCACGGGTTTCTGCTACAGGTGCTGGTTCCGGCTTGCGCTCGGGTTGCGGCGCTGGTTTAGCAGGTTCCTTCTGTACAGGCGGCTCTTCTTTCTTTACTTCTGCCTGCGGCTGTGCTGCAGGTGCTTCCGGTTTTTCTTCTTTCGGAGCCGGTGTTGCTTTTTTCTTTGCCTGGGGCTGCTGTGTTGCTGCAGCTCCTTTTTTCGGGCGGGAAGAAAGGTTCAGCTCATCAAGATTGATCTTACCCAGAATATTCGGGCCTTCCAGTTTAGGCGCTTTTACGTCTATGTGTTGCGTGTCTTCCGTATCTGTGTTGTTGTTATTTTCTGCAACCGGAGCTGCAGGTTGTTCTTTCGGCGCTACCGGAGCCTCTTCTTTTACAGGCTGTGCAGGTTCTTCCACCTTAGGCTTAGGCTCTACGGCTTTCGGAGTTTCTGCAACCGGTGTTTTTTCCACTTCGGGCTGCTTTTCAGCCTGCGGTTGTTTTACTTCCTGCCGCGGAGCGGGAGCCGGTTCTTTTACCGGTGCCACTGGTTCTTCCACCTGCGGTGCTACTGCTACCGGCTGAGGTTTTACTTCCTCAACGGGTGCTTTTACTTCCACAACGGGCGCCTTCTCTTCTTTTTTCTTTTCCGGTGCGGGTGCTGGTACTACCTCTGGTTCGTCACCTTTCTTATCGCGTACGGTAAGATCCAGTTCTTCTTTAGATTTTTTAAGATTATCCAGCAGGGAACCTTTGGGCAATGCAATTTCATCGCTCTTGCGCTTGGCGAGTTTGTCCTGTGCAAACTCAGCCTGCAAAGCGTCGTACATCACCTCTGTAAGCTTGGTGTTCGGATTACTTGCGTTAATCTCAAAGCCCTTATTGGTAAGAAACTCTACAAGCGTTTCCTTACCAATATTAAATTCCTTGGCTGCTGCCAGTAATCTTGGGGTTTTCGTTGCTGTTGCCATTCGAAAATTTAGTCAAAAAATAATCGCCACGGGTTTAGCCCGGTGCCATTTATCTATCCTACAAACCTACACTTTTTTACCGAGATTGGTTGTAAGCCTGTAATCTTAGCTCATTGTTAAAGCACTTCTTTTCAGCTGTGCTTCAGATATTACACTTATTCCTCATTGAACTCTGCCTGCAGTATGCGACGCACATCATCGATCGTTACTCTTTCGAGGTCTGTACGGCGTTCCAGCTCTTCAGCAGAAAGCTCCAGTATGCTTAATGCGGTATCGCATCCTACACGCTTGAACTCTTCAATTACCCATGGTTCGATCTCATCGCTGAATTCTTCCAGGTCGATATCGTATTCCACATCTTCATTCTGTACATCACGATAAACATCTATGCCAAAGCCGGTGAGTTCCTGTGCCAGTTTAATGTTCACACCTTTTTTACCGATGGCCAGTGATACCTGGTCCGGCTCAAGGTATACATCTGCATGGCTGGTTTCATTGTTCAGATCTATCCGGTTGATACGTGCCGGAGTAAGTGAACGCTGTATCAGCAGCTGGCTGTTTGCAGTGAAGTTGATGATGTCGATGTTTTCATTGCGCAGTTCGCGTACGATGCCATGGATACGGCTACCTTTCATACCCACGCAGGCACCCACCGGATCTATGCGGTCATCATAGCTTTCTACAGCTACTTTGGCGCGTTCGCCCGGTTCACGAACTATTTTGCGGATCACGATAAGGCCGTCCATAATTTCAGGCACTTCGATTTCCAGCAGTTTCTCCAGGAAGGAAGCGTGTGTGCGGCTCAATACGATGATCGGCGTATTGTTACGCATTTCCACTTTCTTCACTACTGCACGTACGGCTTCTCCTTTTTTGAAGAAGTCTGTAGGTATCTGCTCCGACTTAGGCAAAATGAGCTCATTGCCCTCATCGTCCAGCAGGAGTATTTCTTTTTTCCAGATCTGATATACTTCACCGCTGATGATTTCACCAACACGTTCAGCATATTTCTGCAGGAGATTGTTTTTCTTAAGATCGCCGATACGTGCTGCCAGTGTTTGTTTTGCAGCAAGAATAGCACGGCGGCCAAAGTCGATTACATTGATCTCTTCGTACACTTCCTCTCCCACATTGTAATCGGGCTCTATTAATACAGCTTCTGAATATTCAATTTCAAGGTTGTCATCTTCAGAAAAGCCGTCTTCCACGATAATGCGGCGCCTGAATATTTCAAGGTCACCTGTCTGGTCGTTTACGATCACATCGAAGTTCTCGTCCGTGCCGTATTTTTTGCGCAGCAACGTCTTGAACACATCTTCGATTACCTTCATGAGAGTAGGCCTGTCGATATTTTCGGCATCTTTAAACTCCTGGAATGATTCGATCAGATTAATACTTGACATGGTCTATCGCTTTTTGAATGCCGGGTTGCCCCGGGTTTGTTTAAAAAATGATTTGTACTACTGTTGTTTTAATTGTTGACAACGGAATTTCCACCATTGTTGTTTCTTTCTTTTTGGGCACCTTTACTTCGAGGACAATTTTTTCATCATCCACGCTTTTAAGCACGCCTGTCTGTTCCAAACCTTCTACGGGTGTTACCAATACTGTACGGCCAATGTTTTTGTGATACTGCCTTGACTGCATAAGCGGCTCATCTACGCCCGGGCTGGACACTTCCAGTGAAAAATCACCTTCAGGAAACAATCCAGACTCTTCGATGAGGGCATGCAGTTTGCGGTTTACAGTGGCGCTTTTTTGTACAGATAATCCTGTATCTGCGTCCAGGAAGAGCTTTACATTATTGGTAGGCTTAATTTTAATGTTTACAATAAACATATCTGTACCTTCCAGCAATGGCTCTGTAAGTGTTTTTATTTTTTCTAATATCTCAGTCATAGATAAAAAACAAGGGGACCACCGTGTGTCCCCTCTGTTGAATTAATCCGAATGCAAAAGTAAGATAATTTTTCTGAAAAAGCATCAATATAACTTTAGGTTTGATAGCCTTGCTCTATTTATGTTTTTATTAACGGCAATACATAGTCTGTTTTGTACCTTTGGTCCATGTTACGAATGATTGTATATACGCTGGGCTTTATCCTGCTGTACAGGTTTATTGTAAACTTTATTATTCCTTTATTCCGTATGACGCGGCTTGCCGGCGAGCGTGTAAAGCAAATGCAGGACCAGATGAATAATATGCACCAGGGACAAACAGACAATTATGTAAGGCAACAACCGTCCCGGGTAAAAGATGGCGACTATATTGATTACGAAGAGATAAAATAAACTCAGCAGTACAAAAAGATGATCATACCCAAAAAGAGGTGCTCCGGCACCTCTTTTTTTATGCGCCTGCCTACACAAAATAAAAAATATTAATCTACGCTGATTTTTTATTTCTCTCCATTTTTAAAAGTGATTAGTCATTAATAGTCAAACAATTAATCTTTTTAAGCTACCCTTAACAATATTTTCGATTAGTAAACAGGATTGTTAAAAATAATTGATTGAAAATCATAATAAGATAAAATTTGCATTAAATCTGATTTGAATATCTCATATCAGTAATTGATGGTTCACAAAATTTTAAGCTTATGAAAAAAATCAGTTGTACAGCAGTCTTGCTATTAGCGATGACAACAGCCCCGAGGGCGCAGAGTATTGGTCCGTCTACACTGAACAGTACAGGAGGAAGCGCCGTTCTGGGCGGTAATACCTACGAATGGTCGGTTGCGGAAATGACACTGGTAAGTACCGAAACCGGCACCGGCATTATTGTAACACAAGGGGTTCTGCAACCCAACCTTTCTTCTACAGGTGTACATGGAATCAATCCACTGGCTTCAAACCTCCTGATATTCCCCAACCCGGCTCAGAACGAAGTTTTCCTTCAGCCATCTTTCAGCGCCGGCGACAAACTTATGTACGGTTTGTATGATGTGACAGGCAAAACCATTTACAGAAACGAAGTAGTACTTACTACGGGCAAGGATCTTCAGACGATTTATCTCAACACTGTTGCTGCCGGCACCTATATGCTGCAGGTGACACTTAACCGTAAAGATGCCTCTGTTTATAACGCAGGTTACAAAATCCAGAAACTGAACTAATAAAATTCACCCCAAATTCAAATCTGCGTCATGAAAAACACATTTACAAGTATCTGCATATTATTATGTCTGCTTTGCACGGGCGCCTTGTTTGCCCAGGCCCCTTTAAAATTCAACTACCAGGGGGTGGCACGCAATTCCACGGGCCAGCCACTTGCAAGCCAGGCAATATCACTCCGCATCAGCATCCTTGATGGCGGCCCTTCCGGCACGAATGTATATTCGGAAACACACAACCCCACCACTAATGCTTACGGTCTATTTAATGTTGCAGTAGGTAGTGGTACCGTAGTAAGCGGCACATTTGCTTCCGTAAGCTGGAATACGGGCTCCAAGTACATGAAAGTGGAAATGGATCCCGCCGGCGGCAGTAGCTATACAAATCTCGGAGCTACTGAATTATTAAGCGTTCCCTATGCCATGTATGCCGCCTCCGGCACCGCAGGCCCTGCTGGTCCCGCCGGTCCTGCCGGCGCCACCGGTGCTACAGGTCCACAAGGCCCTACAGGTGCCACTGGTGCTACTGGTCCTGCGGGCGCTACCGGAGCAGCAGGCCCTGCCGGTCCTGCCGGCCCTGCTGGCAGTGCCAATATAACCGGCACCGCCAATACACTGGTAAAATTTACGGCAGCATCAACAGGTGGTAACTCCCAGCTCACAGATGACGGCACAAGCGTAGGTCTTAACACACCTACCCTTTCACCCAATATCAAGTTCCAGGTGACTGCAGGCTCTATCGGCAATGCCGTAAGGGCTACACTTACCGGTACACCATCTACCTCTATAGCCACGGCCGGCTCTATCTACGGTGAGTCTACAACAGGTATCGGAGTTATCGGCGTCAGCGGCACACAGAATGGTGTGTACGGTCTTTCTACAGGAACACTTGGCGGTACCGTAGGTGTAGCAACAGGTACTGGTAACGGTATATGGGGTGTAGCGACAGGTGCCGGCGTAGCGGGCTTCTTCGATGGCGGTACAACCGGTCGCGGTATTATTGTATCTACCGGCTCTTCAGGATTTGGTACTACCACTCCTACAGGCCGTCTTTATGTAACGCAACCTGCAACACCAGTACCGGCTATAGATACATTCGCTGCTATTACCGGGTATTCCTATACTTCACAAGGCTGTCTTAAAGGCGGTGTATTCGGCAACTATAACGGAAGCAATTATGGCGCTGGCGTACAAGGCGTGGGCTATAATGGCGTCAACAACCAGGACTGCAATACCAACTTCACTACCGGCAACCAGGACCTTGGTGTGTATGGTTCTGCAAACACAGCAGGTGTGGAAGGTACTTCTGTAAACGGGATCGGCGTAGTTGGCTACAATAAAAATGCATCCTTCGCAGCTACAACCGGCGGTGGTAATACCTATGGCGTATATGGCTATGCCAATACTATAGGCGGCGCTACAGTTCCGACCACACGTTATGGTGTATACGGCTATGCTACCGGCGCAACCACAAACTATGCAGGCTATTTTTCGGGCAACGTACAGATCACAGGCTCTATTGCCAAAGGCAGCGGTACTTTTAAAATAGACCATCCGCTCGATCCGGAAAATAAATACCTCTATCACAGCTTCGTGGAAAGCCCGGACATGATGAATATCTACAACGGCAATATCACTACAGATGGCAATGGCTATGCAACTGTTGAGCTCCCCGACTATTTCAATGCACTGAACAAAGATTTCCGCTACCAGCTGACTGTTATCGGGTCATTTGCCCAGGCTATTGTAAGCCAGGAAGTAAGTGGCAACCAGTTTGTGATACAGACAAACCTGCCCAACATAAAAGTAAGCTGGCAGGTAACCGGTGTGCGGCAGGATAAATATGCCAACGCCCACCGCGTAGTACCGGAAGTAGAAAAAGAGCCGGAACTGAAAGGTTACTACCTGCACGCTGCAGAATGGGGAATGCCTGAAAACCGCAGCATGAGCACTGTAACCAATCCCAAAACAGAACCACTTACAAAAAAATAATCCATTAACAATTTATCGAGGATAATCATCCATAAAAAAGAAACTCTTATGAAAAGGATCATACAACTCAGCATTATACTCGTTGCAGCTTTTATCAGCATCCGCGCAACAGCTCAAACACCACAACTGCTCAATTACCAGGGCATAGCCCGCAACAGCACCGGGCAACCGCTGGCAAGCCAGGCACTGGGACTGCGTCTTTCTGTTACGGACGGCACCAACACATTGTACCAGGAAACCCAGACTGCAACTACAAATGCCTATGGCCTTTATAATGTATCAATAGGTGGAGGTACTGTTGTATCCGGCAGTATGACCGCTATAAACTGGCTCAGCGGCACCCGCTACCTGAAAGTGGAAATGGATCCCGCAGGCGGTACAGCTTATGTCGCTGTAGGCACTCCTACACAACTGGCCTCTGTGCCATATGCAATGGGCGCAAACTCTGTACAGGCTACCAGCAATGGCGGCGCAGGGCTTGTAGGCACAGGTACCACCTCTCTCTGGTGGGGATTTTATGAAGGCGGCGTTTACCGTGGTTACCTCGGCAGCTACTCAGGCAAAAATGAAGACGTAGACTTCGGTACCGGCGCCAGCAATACTATCGGCAGCCTGAACCTGACTATACAGGCAGTGCCTAAAATGACCATTGACTCTGTCGGCCGTGTAGGTATCGGCACACGCTTCCCAATGACAAACCTGGAAGTTACCTCTTCTGCCAATGACATTGTCAATATTGGCAACCAGAACGGCTGGACAGGCATAGGCCTTGCCAACAGTGCTACAGGCCCCTACAATGTCATTGCAAACGGAGGTACTTATATGAGCTTCCTGTACAATGCCACACCTACAACCAGTATCAGTTCCACAAACTCCAAAATGCTGATGGATGGCTCAACCAATACCTTCCGCCCTACGAATGATAATATAATGTCGCTGGGCGCAAACGGTTCCCGCTGGACTGCAGTATGGGCAACCAACGGTACTATCCAGACATCTGACGAACGCTATAAAACAAATATTAAACCCCTTGCTTCCGGCCTGAGCGCTGTTATGCTGCTCAATCCTATTTCCTATTCATGGAAAGATGAAAGCCTTCGTCTCGGCACTGGTGTAAACTATGGCTTCTCCGCCCAGGAACTCAGCCAGGCAATACCTGACATTGTAATCCACTCCGCAACTCCGGTAGATAAAGAGACCGGCAAACCAACTGCTGCATACCAGGATTCCTATGGTGTAAAATATGCGGAACTTACTCCCGTACTCGTAAAAGCCATACAGGAACAGCAGGCACAGATAAAAGCCCTGCAGGACAAGATTGCAGAACTGGAATCAAAACTTAAGGATAAATAACCAACCCACAATGAACCATCAAAAGAAAGACCGGCCCTTCTGCCGGTCTTTCTACTTTGTTACCGGCTTAAAAATATGCTCTTCAATCGTCATGCCTTTTTCAAGCCATATCGTTTGCAGACCTGCTGATTTTGCGCCTTCTATATGCTGCGGGCTGTCATCTATAAACAATGTATGCCGGGGCTGCAGGTAATTCTCTTCCAGTATATGCAGGAATACTTCTTTTGAAGGCTTTCTCATACCAATACGATGAGATAAATAAGCGCGGTCGAAAAAGTGACCGATATTGGAAATATTGTGGCTTTCTGCAAGTATTCTATTAAACGCCTCTTCGTGTATTTCATTTGTGTTACTGAGCAGGAACAGGTCATAATGATTACGCAATTGCTGTAAAAGCTGCAGGCGGCGCAACGGGAAATCAAGCAACATGGCATTCCAGGCATGTATAACCTGCGTTTCAGAAAGTTTATTCCCTGAAATTTCCTGCATGGCATCCACAAATGCTTTACGTCCGGCCTTACCCGTTTCGAGATCATCAAACAGAGACGTCTGCTGCAGCTGGGAATACAACTCTCCGAAATTGGTTATACCAGCTTCATAAAATGCCTTTTCTGTAAGGTGATAATCTATATTGAGCAGTACGCCGCCGAGATCAAAGATGATATGCCTGATGCCTTGTATCATAAAATAAAATGTATGCTTGTCCGGATAATCCGGGTGCAAAAATAATTTTTTGTAAGGTCATTTGAATTTTAAGAAAAAAAACTACTTTTGCCATCCATTCGGCATCAAGCCAGGTCCTATAGCTCAGTTGGTTAGAGCATCTGACTCATAATCAGAGGGTCCCAGGTTCAAGTCCTGGTGGGACCACAGAACAAAAAGGTTTCAAACACTTGTTTGAAACCTTTTTTATTTACGTAATATGTTGCGATCCGGGAGGTGAATACTATTTAAAATACCAGTGTGCACCCAGGGTAGCACTAAGATTCCCCATGTTTTTGTCATACAGATGCACCCAACCCGGCGACAGGTCAAATGAAGCCTCTAGCCTGTTAAGTTTAGGTTTGTTTATACGAAAAAGCGCACCGGCTCCTACATTAACGCCGTAACCCCAGTAATGTTTGCGGTGCAACAGTAACACATCATCAAAATAATAACCGTAATCATGATAGCCGGTAACCGCGGCAAAGCCGTATGGGCGTAGTGAAAAACGGTCGGTATGCAGCATATTGTTCAGTACGTAATTAAAACGCAGTGAAGCATACTGTACATCTGCAACCGGGGCTACTATCAGCTGCATTCCGAAATTATGAGACGGATTTATTTTAACACTAACCCCTGCAAATGCCGACGCAGTGCTATAGCCGTTATAATAATCTGACTTACGATTGAACCAGATCATATCACCGGCCACTACCCCGGCTCCAAAAAATGCTGCTCCTTCATCAGCATGACGGACAGGCGGTGGCGGTGGTGCCTGCACTGTTTTCTTTGCCGGAGCTGATGCCGTTTTACTACCAGCGCTCTTCTTTGCCGGGACTCTTTTTCCTGCAGGTTTTTTAGCAGTTTGCGCACCCGATGCAATGCTCATGCATATAAGGCCACCAGCTGCAACTACTGTAATTATTCTTTTCATATTGGATAGATTAATGTTACTACAAAATTATAAATCATAAAAAAACCTGATCAATGTGCATTCGTATTATTGTGTATTCAAAAGGTATGTTCAGGGGCAATAAGAATTCCGTTAAATATTATTCTTTTTTATCCGGTACAACTATAGCAAAAAACAGGCCACATATAGTGATGGTTTTACCAACAGAACAATAAACGGAGACTCTGAAGAATTATCCTGCCGGAAAAACAAAGTGGCTTAGAAGTAATTTTCAGAACCAGAACATCTGACGATTCAGGCATTTCTTATTTTTCGCCCTTCTATATTTTTTACCCCTTCTTATGCTCCAGCATATTGAGAAAATCATTTTTCTTTCGTTGCGACACGTCAATAGCTTTCTGGTCTGCCATAATAACGACGCCGCCTCTGCCCCGCTGGTACCGCTCAACGTACTCCATATTGATAAGATGATGATGATGAATACGTATGAAGTCATGCTCTTTCAATAACGTCTCATATTCACCCAGCGTACGGCATATCGTCAATTTGGAATGGTTCGCAAAATAAAAGACCGTATAATTCCCTTCTGCTTCACAGCGGATAATATCATGAATCTTTACGAATACAAAGCCATCTGAAACCGGCAGGTTTATCTTCTGATCTGCTTTTTTAATTTGCTGCACGGATGCAATCAGTGACGAAAAATCCTGTATTGAATTACGCAGCTTTATCTGCGTTTTTACTTTGTCCACCGCTTCTGTTAGTTCGTCAATATTTACAGGCTTCATAAGATAATCGACTGCATTGTGCTTAAATGCAGCTACTGCGTAAGAATCGTATGCGGTAACAAAAATGACATGAAATGAATATTCCCCGGCGGCATTTAAAATGTCGAAGCCATTTTGACCCGGCATATTTATATCCATAAAAACCAGTTCAGGGTGATGTATTGCAATCTGCCGCAATGCTTCCGCTGCATCAGCAGCCTCAGCTACCGGCATAACATCCGGACAGTATTTCAACAAAAGATTACGTAGTGCACTGCGGTTATGTGCCTCATCATCTACAATAAGTGCAATTATTTTATTCATAGCTGCTGAATTTTAAAGGTATCATGATAACGACTTTGGTACCGCCGTCATTGTCTTTATGAAAGGTTTGTGCTTCAATATGCACCTGGTATAACTGGTTAATAGTATCTATTCTTCTCTGTGTAATGCGCATACCCATTGACTTGTGGCTATTCGCTTTGTTCTGAATGATGGCAGCACGTGCAAATCCGATACCATTATCATCTATTATACAGACAAGATGCTCCTTCATCTCGGAAAAAATAATGTCTAACTTCCCTGCCCTGTCTTTCAGATGACGCAGCCCATGATTAATCGCATTTTCAACATAGGGCTGTATCAGCATGGCCGGTATCCTTATTTCATGGCCTGGCGAAGGAGCGGTAATCTCATAGGTAAAAGAATATTCCAGCCGCATCTGCTCCAATGAAATATAATTATCAAGCATGTTTATTTCATCAGACAAGCTTATCCAATGATCTGCAGCGTGCGTCAATGAGCTTCGTATCAGCCGTGCAAAAGCAGTCATATACCGGTTGGCGCTGCGCTCGTCATTCATCGAATAATAGTGCTGTATGGAGCTGAATGCATTAAAAATAAAATGAGGATTTATCTGCGCACGCAATGCCTGCATTTCCAGCTCTGCTATATGCTGATGCCGCAGGGCCTTTTCTGTCTCCTTTCTTTGTATGGTCTTTATCCTTTCCCGGTACACCACGTATGTGCCACTGAAAAACGTTACTATTTCCAGCAGTATGAACCAGGGTGTTTTCCAGAAAGGAGGAGCAATTACAAAAGAGAATGATGCGGGAATACCTGCGATACCATTTTTCATATTTGCCGAGACAGTAAACGTATAGCTGCCCGGTGCAAGTGAATTGAAGTGTATGGAGTTAAGCGTAGTTGTAAATGTGTCCGTATTTAAGCCGGAAAATGTATACCGGTATACAATGTTTTTATTGTCTGTAAATGAGATACCGGTATAGTTAATCCGGATATCATTCTGTTTATAATTAAGAGTTGCCTGGGAACTATGCAGGATAGTGTCCTTGAGCTGTACAGATGTAATGTAGGTGCGCACCGGTATTTTTTGTATGTTTTTCCGGGCATTAAAGACAACTACTCCATCTGTAGTAGCAACATATACCGTATCTCCGTAAACAGCCACATCATTGATGCCATAATCAGGTAGCCCATCAGACTGAAAAAAATGAGTAATAGTATATCCGGCTCCGGAAAGGATGATTTCTGCCAGCCCCTTATTGGTACATACCCATATATTGCCGTATCTATCCGCAAAAAGCCGGTTACAGATATTACTGCTAAGCCCCTGCTGCTCTGTGATATGAAGCAGGTTGTCTCCGCTATACAGGTAAATGCCGTTCTGATGCGTACTTATAGCGACCGTATTTTTTACGGTCGCAACCACATCTGTAATGCGGCTGTGGGAGAGTACACTGTCTCTGCAGAACTTATTTATTTGCCCGTCTTTATATATCCATACACCGTCAAGCGTGCCCAGCCAGATGGTTTTGCTCTTACCGGGTGCTACAGCGGTAGTACGCATTCTCCAAATGTACCGGGGTATAGCAGCAGGAGTACCGCCCTTGTAATAAATACCCCCGATAGATGTTGCAGCAAAATAATTATTGCCGTCTGCAAAGCATGATTTAACAGAAACTTCCTTAACCAGCAAGCTGGCAGCGGCTTTCCGCAGATCAATCGCATACAGGCCGTTATCGGTGCACGCAATTACCGTGTCTCTGTTTTTTTCCCGGAGGCGATAAACCCGGTCGCTGTTATCTGCTACCGTCAGTGCAATTGTTTTTATAATACCGCTTTTTATGATAGAAACGATTCCGTTCTCCGCACCCGCAACAAGATAACCTGATGAAGTATAACAGGCAGACATTGTATGATCATTATTCAGCCCGCTTTTCCTGCTGAATAATGACGATGCAGAATGATTCAATACGAAGGCACCATCGGTGAGCGTACCCATCCAGAGATTTCCATCCATATCTTTTTCCAAGGTGTTTACCACTACGCCGGGAAGCAGTACACCTGTAGTATCCAGGCGGGTAACATCACGGAAAAATATGGCTCCCTTATCCGTGCCCATTGCTACTAAAGAATCGTTATACCTGACAGCGCAGTATACTTTGAAAGGAATCTTTTGACAGGATACGGAACGAAGTGTATCCCCTGCGGGTTGCATCTCCTGCATATAGCTGCTGCCGTCAAATAGCTTAAAAAGATAAAGATGCCCATCGGAATGAAAAAAGCCGGTGATTGCTCCTTCCATGTGACAAACAATACGGATTGTTCCATTCTTATACCTGAACACAGACCTGCCAGTCACAAAGTATACAGCGTCGCCCTGTATAAAAATAAAACTGTTGATATCCGGGAGCTTACCGGCAGACCTGTATTTTGTGATTGCAGCCATAACATTACGTCTGCTGAACATTTGTTTACCTTTTGTATCGCCCAGGGAAACGCAACGCACCCAGTCAAGGTTTCCGGTGACATAACCCGGATAATGCGAAAGATCATAAATCTTCTCGTCGTACAGGAAACAAGTTTTTTTGTTATAACAATTCAGCCATAAATGATGGTACTCATCTTCCTCAACTTTAAAAATTTCATTATCAGGCAGGCCATCTGCCGATGTAAAGTTTCTGAATTCATGCCCGTCATACCGGCTGATACCCTGATCTGTACAAAACCAGATAAATCCCCTGCTGTCCTGCCTGATATAATAGATACGATCGCTGGGCAGTCCGTTTTTATAAGTAAAATGGGGTAACAACCGCTCCTGCGCACAAGCGTGCGATGACATAATTACCAGCATTACAAACAGTACAGGCAGCCGGAGGAAATCCATACTTCAAACATACTAACGTTTGACAGATAAGCGATGCACTGATTGTCTATAACTTACAGTACTGCAAACGCCCTGCATTATCACACTACTCTATCCGGCACGCAGACCTTTTAATTTCCGGGCAAAGCAATCTCCCCAAACCCTAACCGGAAATATGCCAATACAACACATGTGAAAAATAAACATAGAAGATACTTTTCCTCAAAAAACATTTAAATCATCGAATATTATTTATCTACATTTAATATTTAATTTTATTTAAAAACTTAAAAATTAAGTTAACTATGCATGCTAATTGTCAGCCCAATGTCACATACCTGTTTACAGACCAACCTTTTCTGTTTATAACCTGTATTAATTAATACCCGGTACAGTCGAAAATAAAATGGATTTAAGGATGAATGTGTTGTTAATTATTACCCATATAGCTTTGTACACAGTTTACGGAGGAGATTCGGTTTGGCAGCCTATGGCAAAATATCTGCGCAGCATAATCATTAGCTCTCCACCATCCCACCTGTTATACCAGTTTGATGCGGCCCGGCCTGCAAATCTGCCGTTACATATCGGCAAAGGCGACTGCACTTTTATATCTGTCATTAATACATACCTCAGCGAATTTGCATTAATGCACAGAAACAGGCCGTTACCATTGCCATCAGTATATACAGCAAACAATGAAGTACGGGCAATAAAGCTCAAATACCCGCTGTGAAACCTTTGTAACAGGTTCCGGCAATTACTGACTGATACACAAACCCATCAACGTACATTAAACCCCCAAACATATTTTTGATCATTACTGTCAACGAACGCATGGATATTGCATCAACATTACTGAAGGAAAAAGTTACCAGGTCACCCAGGATCACTACTCATGTTATTAAACCGGTATACTATCATGTACCGGAAACCTTTTTTGTGAAATATGTAAAGAGGGCCATAGATATTCTTATATCATCGGTACTTATTGCAGCAGTTCTTTCCTGGCTGGTACCTGTATTATTTATACTAATAAAGTTTAGCTCACGCGGACCACTGTTCTTTATACAGGAGCGTATAGGTCTGAATGGAAAAAAATTCTCCTGTATTAAATTCAGGACAATGCAGATAAACAAACAGAGCGATACTTACCAGGCTGTATCCGACGATAAGCGTGTTACAAAACTGGGCCTCGTGCTGCGATTGACACATATAGACGAACTGCCTCAGCTGATAAATGTGCTGAAAAACGACATGAGTATAGTAGGACCCAGGCCTCATATGGTATACCACGATGTATTATTTACATCTATGATACCGGCATATATTCAACGCCAGAAGGTTAAGCCCGGCATTACCGGTTTGGCTCAATCTATGGGATTTCATGGCGCTACACCGGATTTCCACAGTATCTCCTTCCGCACCAGGATGGACCTGTTCTATGTAAAAAAACTGTCTTTTCTGCTGGACATGAAAATATTGTTTACCACTTTTTTTGTTTCTCCTGTTAAATTTGTGATGAAGCGATGGAAATAGCCGTAAACAATGACAGATTTAGCCATGCTGTACACAGTACCCTGCAGTATCATGCGCTCTTCCGCTATCCGCTGAGCGCAGCGGAGATACATGCCCGGTGCCAGGCAGTATGCAGCGTTGCGGATGTGGAAGAATACCTGCATGAAGAAAGCCTGAAAGGAAATGTGTTCCGTTCGGGAGATTTCTATACCATATGTAATGATGCAGATGCACTGGTTGCAAGAAGAAAAGCAGGAAACCTCCGTGCAGTAAAGGATCTGAAGCTGGCCGGTAAAATCGGCCGTTTCCTGTACCAGTTTCCGTTTGTACAATTTGTAGGTATTTCCGGCTCACTTTCCAAAGGATATGCAGATGCCAAAAGTGATTTTGACTTCTTTATCATAACAAAAGAAAACAAGCTCTGGATATGCCGCACTTTTCTGCACCTTTTTAAAAAACTTACGTTCCTCGCCGGCCAGCAACATAAGTTCTGTATGAACTATTTTATTGATGAACGGGCGTACAGGCTGGAGGAAAAAAATATTTATACCGCAACAGAACTTTCATCGCTTATTCCCATCTGCGGAAAAGAAGCGTATGAAGAGCTCGCCCTGGCGAATCAATGGGTAGATGATATGCTGCCCAACACCAGGGGCTGGAGTAATCAGAAAGAAACCTTGCAGGACAGAAAATCATGGTTTTCCCGCGCGTTTACAGCCATCGCAGATTTCCTGATGCCCGATGCCGTAAATAGCTTCCTGATGAAACTTACAGACCGGAAATGGCATAGAAAATGGGACAGGAAAGGTTATCCGCAGGAAGATTACCGGCTGGCATTCAAAACCACCTTGCATATTTCAAAGAACCATCCTGCCAATTACCAGAAAAAAATTTTAGAACAGATAAATAAAAAAAGGCCGTGATGCGCATCCTGTTTACACACTCCTATTTTCTGCAATTCGATGAAAAGCAGTGGAACCTGATGCAGCCATATGCACCGCTGGGCACTTTGTTTGCTGCATCTTTCCTCCGGGAGCACGGTTATGAAGTTGCCCTGCACGATGTAATGTTCCTTAATGATCCAAAGGCCATTCAGCCTGTGCTGGAATCATTTAAGCCGCAGATGCTCGTTATCTACGACGATGGCTTTAATTACCTTACCAAAATGTGCCTTACCAATATGCGTGAAGCTGCATTTGAAATGAGTAAGCTGGCCAAATCAATGGGCTGCACAGTTGCCGTATCCTCTTCAGATTCCACAGATCATTTTAATAAATACCTGGACAATGGCGCCGATTTTGTAATGCTGGGCGAAGCAGAACATACACTGCTGGACCTGGCGAACGGCGTACGCGATAACAACCTGGAAGCAGGAACAATACCGGGCCTTGCCTACAGGGAAGACGGCCAGACGGTACGCACAGCTGCGCGCCCTGTACTCAACGACCTGGACAGCCTTCCACTGCCCGCCTGGGATCTTGCAGATATGCAGGCCTATAAAAAAGCCTGGATGGGAAGTACCGGTTACTTTTCGATCAATATGAGCACCACACGCGGCTGCCCGTTCAAATGCAACTGGTGCGCAAAGCCCATTTACGGCAACCGGTACAATGCGCGCACACCCGAAAATGTGTTCAGCGAAGTAAAGATGCTGCACGAAACATATCACTTCGACCATATCTGGTTCTGCGATGACATCTTCGGCCTGAAACCCGGGTGGGTAAAGCGCTTTGCAGAACTGTTGAAACAGTCAGGTATACGTATCCGCTTTAAGATACAGTCACGTGCCGACCTGCTGCTGAAAGACGAACAGGTAACACCGCTTGCAGAAGCCGGTTGTGAAACTGTATGGATGGGCGCCGAAAGCGGCTCTCAGAAAATACTGGATGCTATGGATAAAGGCATCACCGTACAGCAGATACAGGAAGCCGTGCAGCAACTGAAAGCACACAAAATCCGGACAGCGCTGTTCCTGCAATTTGGCTATCTCAGCGAAACCAAAGAAGATATCGTTATGACGCTGGATATGCTGCGCAGGCTTATGCCGGACGAAATAGGCATATCCGTATCATATCCGTTGCCCGGTACAAAGTTTTACGAAAAAGTAAAAGAAGAACTCAAATCCAAAACCAACTGGACAGATTCCGACGAGATGGCGATGATGTTTCACAGCACTTACCCGCCGGAATTCTACAAGAAGCTGCACCGTTATGTGCATACTTATTACCGTAAGCTTACCAACCTGAAAAAGGCGGAAAAGCTGAACGTAAAAGCACTGATAAAAATGCCACTGTACGCGTACAGGGAGCAGCAACAGAAAAAAATACTATTGTGATGAATGATCTGATGAATGATCAACTGCAGGAACAGAATGTAGATGCTGCCTTTTCAAAGCAGTCGCCCATATTTGATGAAATAGACGACCACAACAACCTGTTGCTGTGGATGCGCGACCGTGTGCATCGTGAGGTACTGCAATATGCTCCCAAAGGCGCCTATATGCTGGAGCTCAACTGTGGCACAGGTATCGACGCTATGTTCTTTGCCCGCAATGGCTACAAAATAAAGGCAACTGACAATGCCAAAGGTATGCTGCAGCAATTGCAGCAGAAAATAGAAAAGCACAATATGGAGGACCGCATCACTGCAGAAAGATGCTCCTTTAACAACCTGGAACAACTGGGTACTAACCCTCAGTTCGATTACGTTTTTTCGAATTTCGGCGGCCTTAACTGCACTGACAGACTGGACAAAGTATTACACGATATTGATACGCTGCTCAAGCCTGGCGGCAGTTTTACACTGGTAATTATGCCGAGAGTATGCCTCTGGGAAATGCTGATGATCTTCCGCGGTTATTTTAAAACAGCGTTTCGCAGGTTCAGGCGCGGCGCTACAAAAGCCCGTGTAGAAGGCGTTTATTTCGACTGTTATTATTACAACCCGAAGTATATTATAAAGCATATGGGCAGCAATTACAGCCTGCAAAGCCTTAAAGGGCTTGCCATCACTGTACCGCCGCCGTATATTGAGCATTTTACAGAACGGCATCCAACATTGTTTAAAACACTGGAAAAATGGGAAAATAAAATATGGAGCAAATCCCCGTTTAACCGCTGGGGAGACCATTTTATGATCACCATGCAGAAAGCGGGTTAAACATATCCGTGATGCTGATAAGTGCCGTTATTCCCACACGCAACCGTAAAGAGAGACTGCTTGCGCTGCTCAGATGCCTGGAGCAGTCTGTGTATCCATTGCATGAAGTCATAATCATCGATTCAAGCGACGAACAGCTGGCGCCAGCTGTCTTCGCACCTTTCAGCAATCTGAACATTATCTACCTTCCTTCAGAAAGCTCCGTGTGCATACAACGCAACAAGGGCATCCGGGCTGCAACAGGAGACTGGATATTTATCTGCGATGATGACATAGAAGTGCCACCGGACTATATTCAGAAAATTGCGGCACACATTGACCACCACCCGGAAACAGGAGCCGTTTCAGGCATTGTAGTGCAGCAGGACAAAGGGAAATGGCAGGGAAATTACCCACTCACATCCGCCAAAGAGCTTTTATGGAAATACATTTTCGGGCTGAGCATCTGGGGAGAGATAAACTGCGCTGATAATCTTATCACCAGCCCGATAAAAAAACACTACAAACAAAAAGGGAATCATATCTCAAAAGCAGGCTGGCCGGTGCTCACAGATTTCAACGGTGATTATGTACGCATTCCGGTATACGGACTCGGAGCCTCTGTAGTAAAAAAAGAGTGGCTGATTTTATCACCTTACGATGAGGTGCTCGACAAGCACGGTATCGGCGACAATTATGGTGTTGCAGCAGGCTTTCCGTCAGCCGGCATACATCTCCTCAATAATGCATTTGCATATCACCACCACGAACCGGCAAACAGGCTGCAAAAACCACTGCAGTATTATCGCAGAGCGCTTGCACTGGACTATTTTATCCGGACAAAAGAAAGCCTTTCGTACATCAAAAAAAGATGGTTGCTGTGGTCTTTATTCGGCAACCTGTTACTATTTATGCTTACCAGGGACAAACTGATGATACGTCCTGCATTTAAAGCATTGCGTGCAGTATGGAGCGGACGCAACTCATTTTATGAAGCTGCAAAACAGGGCCGGAAAGTAACAGAGCCAACGTTATAACATCGGATTGCGGCATTAAAATCATTAAGTTTACACCATAAAAAAAACGCAGGCACTGAAAGCCATTGTCCAACATACTATAGCATTACTTAATGCCGGAGAAAGAAGACGCCTGGCCGTTCTCACCATACTGAATGCCCTCGTGAATCTTGCAGACATTGCGTCGCTGGCTGTATTACTGGCGGTGATCAGTCTCTATACACAGCCATCCGCAAAGGTCTCCTGGATATTGTCTGCTTCAATGGCCGACAATAGTTCCGCCCGGCCGGTGCTGCTGTTTCTTATATTCTTCGGGCTGAAAAACCTCGCTGCTTTTTTTATTTACCGGGCACAGACACATTTTTCACACCATGTAGGCGAACGCATATCACGTGCGCAGCTGATGGCCTATCTCAATGGTAATTACCTCGACTATGTAGCAATAGACAGCGCCGCCCGCATCCATCATATAAGCCACGAACCTGTTGAGTTTGCGCAATACATACTTACCGGCATACAGCAGATATGTATGGAGCTGATTCTTGCGCTACTGGCCATTTGCGGCATCCTGCTGTTCAATGCAAAACTATTTGCGGTGCTTGTTATTTTTCTCGTGCCGCCTATTGTATTAACCGGCTGGATCACCAAACAGAAACTGCGCAAGGTAAGACGCCACATAAAAGAAGATTACGAAAAAACTACGCAATACCTGCAGGAAGCCCTGAACGGCTATGTAGAAAGCAATATGTATGACCGAAAAGAGTTTTTTGCAAACCGGTACAGCACCTACAAACACAGGCTGGGCAACCATCTTTCGCAACTCCAGATCACACAATGGGTACCGTCAAGAGTAGTGGAAGTATTTGCAGTGACCGGGCTTTTCATTCTTGTATTGCTAAACAAATACGGCGGCCACGTAACAGATATAGTCAGCATTGGTGCCTTTATGGCAGCAGCCTATAAGATCATACCGGGCATCGTGCGTATTGCCAATCTTGCAGCCCAGGTAAAAACATACGAACATACAGTATACGATCTGCAGGATACGCTAACAGCCAACATTCAAAAAAACACATCTGCAATTCCCCCTATCACATCCATTTCATTCCGGCATATTTCATTTATGCATCCGGGAAATAACGTACTGCAGAATTTCAGCCTGGATATTAACAGCGGTGACTTTACTGATATTGTTGCGCCATCCGGCAAAGGGAAAACGACGCTGGTGCACCTTTTAATGGGCTTCCTCATACCCGATCTTGGCGAAATACTGATAAATCACCACGTGGCGGATACTGCTGCCATTCAGGATTTCCGGCAAAGGATAGCCTATGTAAAGCAGCAGCCTTTTTTAATACACGACACCATCAGGCGAAACATTACACTTGAAGAAAACACAAGCGACGAGGATCGGTTTAATGCTGCAATACAAGTCGCAGGGCTGGATGTATTCATCAGATCATTTCCGGAAGAAGCAGAAAAGATCATATCGGACAATGGTAAAAATATAAGTGGCGGGCAAAGAAAACGTATTGCCATAGCAAGAGCACTTTACAAAAACGCCGATGTAATAGTACTGGACGAACCTTTCAGTGAACTGGATGAAACATCAGAACGTATGCTGCTGCAGCACTTCAAAAACCTGGCGGCTCAGGGTAAAATAGTAATATTGATCACGCACAACAGGATCAGCAGTGAGTACTGCAATAAAACGGTATTGCTGCATGAATAAGAAACAGGACACACTCATTATCCTCAGCCCTGCGTTTGCGGCATACGAGGGCGATGTGTGGCTGCCATCGCAATCGGAGCTGATACGCACACTGAACAGGCTCTATCCTTCATTGAATATTATAATCCTGGCATTTCATTATCCCGTATCCGCAACAAAAGAACATAGCTGGTACGGAAACCGCGTTATCACTTTTGGCGCTGGCATGAAAGGTGGTTTCAGAAGTCCGCTATTATGGCTGCGTGTGTGGCGTTGCTTAAAACAGCTGAAGAAGCAATGTAATTTTATTGGCCTGTTCAGTTTCTTTTGTTCAGAGAGTGCTTTTGTAGGCCATTATTTTGCCCGTTTCAACAAACTGAAACATTATATATGGGTAATGGGACTGGACGCACAGAAAAACAATAAGCAAGTGCGCCGCATACACCCATCAGCAGATGAACTGGTGTGTATTTCAGATTTTCTGCAGGAAGAATTTGAGCGTAGTCACGGTATACGACCTGCTCACGTTATTCCTATTGGCATTGATACACGGCTGTTTTCGGATGAAACACCTGAGCGGATAATCGACCTGCTTGGCGTAGGTTCTTTATCTCCGTTGAAGCAATACGATGTTTTTATTGAAGTGGTAAAAGAAGTGCAGGCACAGCTGCCTGGTGTTTCTGCAATGATCTGCGGTGATGGTTCGGAGCGCGAAATATTACAGCAACAGATACGCGCTGCAGGCCTTGAAGAACATATTTCAATGGCTGGCGCGAAGCCCCATGAAGAGACATTGCACCAGATGCAAAAGAGCAAAATCCTATTACATCCATCGAGGTACGAAGGTTTTGGAATGGTAAATGCCGAAGCATTGTATGCAGGCGCTCATGTGATCAGCTTTGTCAAGCCTATGCATGCTGCAATTCCTCACTGGCATATTGTTCAGACCAAAGAAGAGATGGCGCAAAAAGCAATTGAGCTGCTCACAAATGAGCGCACGGAGTACAGGAACATTGTCACCTATACGATGGAAGATTCAGCAAAAAGGATCAGGGAATTGTATGGTAAGCAATAAACAGCAATTCGAAAATTAGAGAATTAGCCAATTAGCTGATGATAATTTATTTTCAAATTAACATCATCCTCCAGCTGTACTCCGGAATACACGATGTTTGATTTCACACAACATCATTTCCATATCAGCTAATTTTCCCATCTTCACATTACCTAAATCACCTTCGCCATTACCAATCCTAAAATGATAAGACCGGCAATAATGCGGTAGATGCCGAACACACGGAAGCCATGCTTCTGCAGGTAGGTAATGAAAAATTTAATAGAAACAACAGATACGATGAAGGCAATCAGGCAGCCTACGCCCAGCATTCCGAAGTTGGAAGAATGCAGTACTTCAGGCGTTTCTTTATAAGTATCCAGCAGTTCTTTTGCGGTAGCAGCAGCCATGGTAGGAACCGCCAGGAAGAAAGAAAATTCCGCTGCCAGGCTACGTGTAAGTTTGGAAGACATACCACCAATGATAGTAGCAGCACTGCGGCTCAATCCCGGGAAAAGTATAGATAATATCTGGAAACAGCCTATTTTCAGTGCAGCCATATAAGAGATATTTTCCTCCTTTTGGATCGTCGGGTTTTTGAAAAAGTTATCGATAAATAATAGCACAACGCCACCCAGTACAGTGATCACAGCAATGATAGCGATGTTGCCCAGAACTGCCTCAATGTGCTTTTTAAACAGGAACCCGAATATCAGCGAAGGTATTACCGCAACCAGCAGTTTTATGTAAAAAGAGATGTGTTTGAAATCCATAAACTTCTTCCAGTACAGCACAATTACCGCAAGTATGGCAGCAAACTGTATCACGATGTCAAACATATTGATGAACGCATCTTTAGGATCTACGTGCATAAATGCCTGTGCAAACTTCATGTGGGCGGTAGAAGATATGGGCAGAAATTCAGTGAGCCCTTCTACGATCGCAGTAATAATGGCCTGGAACCAAGTCATAGTTATGGTATGTTGAGATATTTATGTGTTTGTAATGAAAGCTGCCATTGAGGGTGCTGCTGAATATACGCTATGATGAGCGGTGTCATCTGTTCACGCTTGCTCCATTCCGGCTGCAGGTACAATATACAACCTTCCGGTACTTTTGCCGCATGATCTTCGCCCCAGGCAAAATCTGATTTGTTGTATACTACCACTTTCAGTTCATCTGCCTGCTCCAGGCAATCTGCCAGCGGTGCTTTAAATTTCTTGGGAGAAAGCGTTACCCAGTCGAGATCTCCGCTCAGAAGTGTAGAGCCTGAGGTTTCAATATGTGTACGAAAACCTGCAGCATGCAAGGCGTCGCAAAGCGGGTCCAGCTTATGAAGAGCCGGTTCGCCGCCGGTAATTACGGCAATACGGCCGGGGTATTTAGATGCTTCTGCCACCAGTTCTCCGGTAGTCATCAAAGGATGACCTTCTGCATCCCAGCTTTCCTTTACATCACACCATACACAGCCAACATCACAGCCAGCAAGACGTATAAAGTAAGCTGCCTGCCCGCTGTAACGGCCCTCTCCCTGGAGCGTATAAAAATGCTCCATCACGGGATAACTGTATATGTGTGTTTCTGTAGTCAATTATTTATTTTTTTTGTGAATGGCGAATGGTCAATAGTGAAGTATCAAGTAGCGAGTATCAGGTATCAAGCTGTTATTGCACATTTTCTCTATAGCACCTCACCCTTCGACTACGCTCAGAATAACATAATTCTTCAATCAGTACAACACCATTTTCACATCAGCTAATTATCACATCTTCACATTAATTACCTGTTCTTCGATGCCAGCAACGTGTTTTTCATCAGTCCGCAAATAGTCATAGGACCTACGCCTTTGGGAACCGGGGTTATATAGCTGCACTTCGGCGCTACATTATCAAAATCCACATCACCTACCAGGCGGCTGCCGCTTTTGCGGGTAGCATCATCAATACGGTTAATACCTACATCTATAATGATAGCACCTTCTTTCACCATATCGGCAGTCACAAAGCGCGGACGGCCTATTGCCGCTACGACCACATCGGCCTGCAGGCACAGCTCCTTCAGGTTTTTCGTTTTACTATGACAGATGGTAACCGTTGCATTACCGGGATTACTGTTGCGGCTCAAAAGTACAGTCATAGGCGTACCTACTATATTACTGCGGCCTATCACTACGCAATGCTTACCTGTTACATCAATATTATAATGTTCCAGCATGAGCAGAATGCCATATGGCGTTGCGGGCAGGAATGTCGGCAGCCCCAGCAGCATTTTACCCTGCGACACCGGATGGAAACCGTCTACATCCTTTTTAGGGTCGATGGTCTCGATCACTGCATTTTCGGATATATGTTTTGGCAATGGCAATTGTACCAATATTCCGTCTACGTCAGCATTATCATTAAGCTTCTTCACTTCGTTCAGCAACTCTTCTTCCGTGATGGATGTCTCAAAGCGCAGCAAGGTAGAGTTAAAGCCCAGTTCTTCGCAGGTACGTACTTTATTACCTACGTAGGCTTCACTTGCGGGGTTATTACCTACCAGGATAGCCGCCAGGTGAGGTGTTTTGCCTCCACTTGCCTTAATATCAGCGACTTCCTGTTTTAATTGTTCTTTGATATGAGCAGAAACTGCTAAGCCGTCCAGAATTTGCATGGCGCAAAGGTACTTCTAGTATTTGATAATCCCGAAACCGGTGAATGCTGCTGAAAGTTAAGTGCTTGTCATATTTGCATAAATACAGATTTATATCCTTGTTTGATAACCGGAATGGTTACTTTTGCAAAAATTTTGAATAAGTGAAGCGTATTTTTTACCTTTTTGTTTTTCTTCCCCTGCTGGCAACCGCCCAACCCTCCGGTTACTACAATAACGCACTGGGCCTTAACGGCCAGGCTCTTGAAGATGCACTGCATACCATTATTTCCAACGGATACGTGCAGCTTACATATACACCCGACCTCTGGAATGCTTACCCGCATACAGATAAAAAGCCAAATGGTAAAGTATGGGATATCTACTCCGATGTGCCAGGCGGCACACCTGCTTATGAATATACTTTTACCACAAACCAATGCGGGAACGGATCTAATCACGAAAATTCCTGCTATAACCGCGAACACTCCTGGCCCCAAAGCAAATTCGGCAGCCACTATCCGATGTACTCCGATCTATGGATCGTATATCCTACAGATTATTATGTAAACGGACAGCGTGGCGATCTTCCTTACGGAAAAGTCGGAACAGCAACAAAGACATTTACGAACGGTACCAAAATCGGGAATAACACCTATACCGGTGCTCCGGCGGGTAATTGCTTTGAGCCGATCGATTCTTTTAAAGGAGATCTTGCCCGCAGCTATTTTTATATTGTAACCCGCTATCTCGCAGACAGCAGCCAATTCATTGACTGGGAGATGGCTACCAAGGCTACTCTGAAACCATGGGCTATCCAGATGTTACTGGAATGGCATCATATGGATCCCGTAAGCAGTAAAGAAATTATGCGGAATGACTCTGTATACGCACAGCAAAATAACCGTAATCCGTTTATCGATTACCCGCAGTTTGCAGATTGCATCTGGGGCAACGGCGATTGCACTTCACTCTCTGTGCCAACGTTTGCAGGGGTTGTAAACAAGGTGTACATATATCCGAATCCGGCTCATGGTAAAGTAACTATCGACTGGCAGAAACTTTCTCCGGACGAAGTACTTGCTGTAGACATTCTCAATATGCAGGGACAGGTATTATATAACCAGCCGGTACAAAGCAGCTCACTGAAAACTGCCGAAGTAGAAACCGGCGACTGGGCAAAAGGAATCTATCTGCTGGAAGTACGCACCAAACGTGGCATGCAGGTACAGAAAATGATTGTTGAATAAGAAATAGCCTTGTATGGTTCTCCCAATAATTATCGGGAGAACCATAACATAAAAAGTAAATCCCCGTGACACACTCACGGGGATTTTTCATGATGTAATTTACTCCACCTGTTACATCAGTATCTTATTACCGATCAACTGCTCCAGCAGACCGAAAGAAAGCGTCATACCAGCTCCGCCAAGTCCGTTCACTATCGTTACGCCATCTTCGGGATGTGCGATAAACTCGGTGCCTTTTTTCAGTTTCGGATAGATACCGTGCCATGTCTGTGCTATCTCCATACCGGGAAATTGCGTAAAGGTGGCCAGGTAATCCAATATCATTTTATTGATAAAATGTTTATCAAACGGATCATGCGTATTGCCGTATTCATGAGAATCACCGATCACCAGTTCGCCCAGTCCGTTTTGCGATACCATCACATGAATGCCGTATTTTACATACTCGGGATACTGACCGGCGATACGCTCTTTTAACGCCGGTAACGATGCACAGGCTTCAAAAGCAGTATAATGTGTCAACGTCATGCCACCACAAAGTGCAGCGCCTATATCCGTGTTATACGGTGCAGAGCGCATCATCTGCAGTTTGCATTTGGTAATGCCGCTTGCTGTAAATACTTCCGGATACAGGGTTTCAAAATCTGCACCGCTGCATACAAATATTTCGTCTGCTTCATATACATCATTACCTGTGTATACCCGCGGATGACTGATGCCGGTGATCACTTCATTAAAATGAAATTCCACGCCGTATTTTTCTGCGAGATAAGCGGGCAATTTAGCTATCGCTTCACGTGCGTCTACAATTACTTCCTCACTGCTCCACAATGCCCCTTTTAACCCTTCCGGATTTACGGAAACAGATCTGGCAATGGTTGTCTGAGCATCCAGTAAAGCAAAAGCAGGTACGTCTTTATTTATCTCCGCAAACTCAGAGAGCACATTCATTTCATCGTCGTGATAAGCGAGCTGCAACGATCCGCAGGGATTGTTCCATATACCTGCTTCGCTGCATACCTCCAGCCATATACTGCGCGATAGCATAGCCCTCTCATATAAAGCGCCCTGTGGTTGCCCTACCGGCCATATCATCCCGAAATTGCGAACTGAAGCGCCTGTAGCCCTTTCATTACGTTCAAATACTTTTACTTTATAGCCGCGCAGTGAAAGTGCACGTGCAGCTGCAAGGCCCACAATGCCCGCGCCGGCTATGATTGCTGTTTTATGCATATACCTTGTTAGTAGCCTGGTTAAAAAAATATTTTCTGCTGTACTTCATCCGGAAGTAGACAAGTGCTGCCAGCACCGCGAGCCCACCTGATACAGAAAGAAACATCAATGCTCCCTGGAAAAAATGCAGCCACGATACATTGAGCTGCGTAAATTGTTTTACAAAAAGAACGCCTACACTGCCGAGGTATCCACATGAATCAGCGATGTACATGATAAAGCCGACGTTGCCCGCAATACGGAAGGTGGCAATCATGCGTTCAAAGAAAATGCAGTTGTAAGGAATATACGCCATATACAGTCCCAGGCCTGCCGCAGACATCCATGCCACACTACTGATATAATGCACTTGATACAGCCATGTGCTCAGTCCTGCAAGTAAGCAGCCGGCAAATACCATTATATGTATCAGCGTAAATGCGGCCAGATTATTACGTACCAGCATTACAAGACTGGTCAGCACCAGCACACTTAATGCAATGGGAATATCGGTGCGGGTGAAGATCGCAGGCTCTTTCCCATAGCCCAGCGCTGTCCATATTTCCACTTCAAAATTATCGCGGAGATCGCGAACGATGGTAAGTAAAAGATAGACTGCTACCGTAAGTACAATCCCTGGCAGGTAAGAGCGTACAAAATCTGTTCTTTCTTTTTTTGTCATAGGCAGCCGTACTGCACGTGCTGCAATATCACCATTGTCTGGTGGCGGCACCTGCTCCAGCAGAAAAACAAAGACAATCAGCGGCAGCACAAATAAAGCACCGACACAAAACGGCATCCAATGCTCAGGTACATGCCATACAGACATCAGCAATTTACCTACTGTCTTTGCCACGCCGGATGCGAATATCAGGCTCACGGCCATCACTGTACCCATAAGCTCCGTGGCCCTGCGTCCTTCGAGATAGCTGAACACAATACCCCAGATCATACCCAATGGAAAACCGTTTATAAACAGGCAGGCGATATTCCAGGGTGAGGGTATAAGGGCAAAAGCCAGCAAGGCGGTCCAGGATATGCCGATGAGTATGAAAAGAAATCCGGCCCTGTTATCCTGCCGCAGCTCCGATATAAAGCGGATGCCGTAAAACTTGCTGGCCATATAGCCCAGTACCTGTGCCAGCACCAGCCATACTTTATAATCTATTCCCCATAACTGCTGTCCTGCAAAAGTGCCCGCAGCAAAGCCTTTCCGGAATGCATACATACAGGAGTATGTTCCGAACGCGGCAATACCTGCCATAATGGTCAGCAGCACCGGGTGCTTCCGTGCAAACCACTGCTGTATTTTGGGAATGGTCAGCTTCATATCACGATACAATTTCTACCACTTCGTAGAGATGATGAATAAGATGTGTGTGCGGCTCCTGCTGCAGGTCAGATGCTGCATAAGCACCAGACGTAACACCTATCACATATTTGCAGCCTGCTGCTGAGCCTTCCTGCAGATCAGAGGCTGTATCGCCTACTTTAGCGACATGTGCCGCATCCTCCACACTCGCCAGTTCCATAGCCCTGTAAATCATGTCGGGGTAAGGACGGCCATTGTCTACTTCATCGCTGGTAATGCTTACATCAAACAGGCCATCTTCCTTCCACCCAAGACGTTCTATAATTGTATCGGCAATATCGCGGCTGAAGCCTGTATCAATACCGATCTTTATTTTCTGTTTTTTAAGTTGAAGGAATGTATCACGTACACCTTCTTTCTCACGGATAACAGGCGACTGCCGGTAATATTCCAGCATTCTGTTTACAAACACGTTATGAATGCGTGTTACCAGTTCCTCAGAAACTGCTTCTCCGCTGCACGATGCCGCCAGCTCACGTATAGCAACTGGTTTGGGATAACCCATTACTTTATTTACTGCATCAATGGAAACATTATAGCCAAACTGCCCCAGGGCGTATTGCAATACTTCAGCTACATTATTATTATCTTCCACGGTAGTGCCCGCCATATCAAATACGACCAGTTTAATCGCCATCTTCTTCTTTTTGTTTTAATGATTGTAAACCCGTTGCCGGTACCACATGCTGCATTGTATGTATTGGCTCCTCATAACCGGCACAAGTACCGGCAACAGGTCTGAAAATTTTTATAAATTATGCCTAGTGCGCTACTATTATTTTCTTTTCCGACACCTGGTCTCCCGCTTTCAGACGTACGATGTACATACCATTTTCCTGTGCGGAGAGATCAATGTTCAGGCGATATTCCATGTTTACTTTCTCCGCTTGTTTTACCAGTCTTCCTGATGCATCATATACCATATAGGAAACATCCTGGTGCTTCGGATCAAACCAGAAAGAGAACAGGCCGGCAGAAGGATTTGGGTAATATTTCACCACCATTTCTTCGGCATTTGCGTTACTCACGCCGGTTGTTGGCGGAGGCGTTGAAAGCTCATAATGTACCGAGTCTAGCAGCGATTTACCATCGAGGTTGAATTGTGAAACCAGCGCATGCCAGTCAGAAACAGTATCGTGCACCAGGTGATGCAGTGCTGTTACTGCGATGTCGGCCTGTACGGGCGTGTGTTTCAGAATATTTGTATCAACACCTGGAGGTACAACGCGGTAGCTGCCGGGGTCGGCACCGGTCAGCTGCCTGTTGTATACCTGATTACCGCTCGCAACCCACCATATGTGACGCTCTTCATTGCTGTTGCCGCCGTGACCGGTACCAATACCTCCGTGATCTGTCGTGATCAGTATCAGCCAATCTTCATTGGCATAGTTAGGGCGATTGTGCAGTGCATTGATCACAACACCTATCTGCCCGTCCACAGCCTGAATAGCATTGATGTAAGAAGGATTAGAAGGACTGAAACCATTGGAGTGCCCCTGAAGGTCTACGGCATCAAAATACAGCGTCATTATATCCAGGTTAGAGTTGAGCAGCTGTGTAACCGTTGTGCTGCCTGTAGGCGTAGTACCGCCGTCCGTAACCTTAATGCGTACATTGTAACCGTCATACGCATTGGATACATTGTCGATCAGCGGCGCCCATTCCATTACTTCAGAAGCATACAAATTAGGCTTGAACACTTTCGCCATTTTAGGGAACATATTATACTGGCTGAAGTTACTGCCGGAATAAGAGTTATCCGTAACACCGTGCTTCATATAATTCACACCGGTAAAGATCGTGGACCATGACGGACCTGAAACAGTGATGCCTGTATGCCATGAATCAAAAGTGTATGAGCCATGTGCAATAAGAGAATCAATATTCGGTGTATTGGCGGCCTGCAGCGCGTCTGAACGCACACCATCAATACCGATGAACATCACTTTTCTTTTCTGTGATGCGAATGCTGTAGCTGTACCGGCCAGTATCAGCAATGCGAGTAGTTTTAAACGTTTCATTGTTTGTGTTGCTATGTTGTAAAAAGTTGGGAGATTATAATTCAAACTTGCAGCCTACCTGCAGCCTTGGGCCGTAATATTCTATACGCCTGGGTCTCCATGGCTGGCCAATATATGTTTTGTACGGTGCGTTGAGCAGGTTGTTGGCTTCGAGGTATGCGCTGAAACGTCTGTTTAGCTTTACGGACAGCTGGTAATCCAGCGAATACATTTTATCTACAAACAGGTCGTAGTCTGTGTCTTTATGTAGTACGCCGAGGCCGTCAACAGAAGCAAGGTTCAGCTCTTTCAGGTAAGCGCCGGTATAGTTCAGGCCCAGTCGCGTATTTACACCTCCTTTTTCATAATACAGCGAAACATTGTACAACAGCGGCGTCTGCTCTGTCATTGCCTGGTTGGATGGACGGCCCGGCACCTGCATGCGCGAGTAAGAGTAGGTAATATTTGCTGCTATACCGAAACCGCTCCAGAATCCGTGCAGAAAATTGAACTGCTTGTCTATGCTGGCTTCTGCGCCCATCACATAAGAGTTTCCTGCATTCTCATAATACTTATATATGATACCGCTTACCGGGTCTGCATCTGCAGTGATCTTGGTAAAGATGTGATCTGTTACATTCTTGTAATAAACACCTGCAGTAAACAAACCTTTGTTGCCCCAATAGCGTTCATACATCGCATCAAAGTTGATCGAGTAAGTAGGCTTCAGACCTGCATTACCAAATATGTATTCGAGGTTATCGTAGCGGATAACAGGAGCTCCGGGCTTGGTTTCTTCAAAGTTGGGACGATGGAAGGTACGTGACACTGCCATACGAAGGTCAGAGATACTATTTATTGAATAGTTCGCATTCAGGCTCGGCAGTATTGCAAGGTAACTCCGGTCTACTACCATGTGTACAGGCTCATAATAGTTGCTCCATGTGGAACTGTCCACCTGGTACAATGTTGCGTCGCGCGCTGTAGTATCAGACTCTTCATGGAAGTGTGTATTCTCTATGCGCAGGCCGCCGGTAAATTTCCATTTTTTGCCAAGATTGCCCTCTGCCATGATATAACCAGATTCCACTGTTTCATTATAACTATATGATGAGCCTACCCACATCCTGTATTCCTGGTTGTATTTGTCCATCGGGACACCCTTCAGCGAATTGCCCGCCTGGTCTATAAAAGAGCTCATCTGCGATGGCGTCATAAAAGGCAGCAGCTTGTTTTCATACGCACTGCTCATAGCGCTGAGAAATGAAGAACTGCGCGGTGCGTCCTGCAGCTGGTAATCTTTCAGGTAAATGGTAAGCTTGTTGATATTGGCCGTGTTCAGTATCCAGTCATAAATGTCTATATCGCGGCTGCCTTCTTTGTAGCGGAATTTGCCGCCAGCTCTCAACTTCAGGTTATCATTGATTTTCCATGTGAAGTTTACCTGGGCTGCTACCGGGTCACTTTCATGTGTGTGATTGATCTCGCTCCACATCTTTTCAAGCGTATATACTGTTGGCGTATAGTTAGGCTGCGGCTGGATGTTTTTGTAATTATCACCGGTACCGTAAGGATTATCTGCGCCTATCAGCTTAAACGGAGTTGTAGCCTGGCTGGGGTCCGCAGGTATCTTTCCGCTGAAATCCGTTTTTACCATATCGTTGTACCAGAAGGTCGGATTTATATCACTGATGAACTGGTAGTTCATATACCCGTTGCGCGGATCTCCTTTGCTATAAGGGAAAGGGCCATACTGAAAGGACGAATAGTAGCTGGCTACTTTCACATCCATCGTCAGTTTCTTACTGATCGCCCATGACGATGTTATATCTCCGCCATAGAGCCTGCGCTGCAGATCTCCATGTGTGCCGATATCACGCATACGCTCTCCCGATCCGTCTGACCAGTTGTAAGTTGTTTTGTATTGCCACTTGTCATCATCCATACGGCCGTGCATGAAGTGCGCGCCGAATGTAAGCTTGTCGCTGGGCTTGTATTGCAATGCAGCGTTGCCGCCAATGGTAGTACGTTTGCCGAAATAATCTTTCAGCTCCAGGCTGTTGATACCATGATTGTAGTTGCTGCCATATACGAGACGCATCGCATCTACTGCATAATTTCTGCTGTAGTAAGAACCACTTACCACATAAGAGAATTTCTTGTTCTTACTGATATTACCATAGGTAAAATCCATGTTGTATAAAGGCTTACCAGAGGTCACGTTGGCGCCGGTACCCAGGTTAATGCTTAGCTTCTGTTTATCGGGCGGTGCTATTGTCTGGAAGTTAATAGCGCCACCAATGTTGTCAGCTTCAATATCCGGTGTCACAGTGCGGGTTACAACGATATAATCCACCATGCTTGACGGAAATACTTCAAACTGGAACGTGCGGCTGGGATCATCTTCATCAGCTGTAGGAAGTCTGTCACCGTTTATCAGCGTGGCTGTCCAATCGGTAGGCGTACCACGTAATGATACCGTGCTTCCTTCTCCCTTATTCCGCTCCATCTTTACACCAGCTACACGCTGTACCGCTTCTGCCACATTCTTATCCGGCAGCTTGCCGATATTCTCCGCAGAAAGTACCGTTACCACTTTATTGGACGCGCGTGTCATATGAATGGCATCCATGGCACTTCCTTTTTCCATCCGGCCTTTTATGGTTACTTCATTTATGCTGTGTCCCTTATCTTTCAATTCTATTTTACCCAGGTCCAACGGTTTATCTGCATCTACTGTAACAGGTATTTTCTTCTCTTCATATCCTACATAAGAAATAGTAAGCTCATAATGTCCTGCCGGTACACTGCCGATCTCAAAACCGCCGTCGATCCCTGTTACCGCACCCAGCTGTGTCTGCAGCAGTTTTATGACTGCGCCCGTAAGACTGCCTTCCGGCGCGGTCACTGTCCCCCTGATCTGCTGCTGTGCCACGGCAAGATGGCACAGCAGGACCAGGACAAAGGACAGGATGCTTTTTATACTGTATGCACGCATGTTATCCCTGTTCTTGAAAATTGATTATCTGAAAATTATTGCTGAATAAGTACTTTGAACGTGTGTGTCCCGTTGCGGTTGCTGCATTGGAGCATATATATTCCCTCCGGCAAATCATTAGTCATTATACGGCCACCATCTTTGCCCAGCTCTGCGGTACGGACTACTTGTCCCTGCAGGTTAGTGAATGTTGCTTTAAGCAGGCTGCTTCCGTTCACAGCATCTACCTGTATATATGTGCGTGCAGGATTTGGATATACATTGAATCCGTGACCAGCTGCCACATTATTTACCGAAGCAGGCGGAGGTGTTGATCCATTTGCCTGGAAGGTAACAGGTCCAAGCCATTTGCTCTTGCCGGAACCGGTACAGCTATCCTGGAGATATACATCAAATGAGCCTGTATTGGAAAGTCCTGTAAGCACATAGCTGTTAGTTGCGATACCATCTACAGGAATACCGTTGCCGAATACAAAACCTTGCTGTCCCCATTGCAGCGTCCAGTTGCTGGCACCTGTGTTAGCCCAGGTAATGAGTACAGAGTCGCCGCCAAGATATTGTACCTGAAGATTTGCAGGTGCAGGACAAGGATCTGAAGTATGGATCGTATAAGGACCTACCCATTTGCTGCTGTCGTTACCGCTGCAGCGGCTGCGTATGTAAACATCATACCAATTATCTGCCTGCAGGCTGTCTATATTGTCATGCGTTGATGTAACGGTATCAATTGTTCCCTGCCCTAACACAAAGCCTTGCGGGCCGTATTGTACGTTCCAGGCACTTGCATTACTGCTCCATGCTATGCGCGCAGATGTATTGCTGATGCTGTCTGTATGCAGATTGGTAATATCTGCGCAGGTTGCTGGTGTAAAGTCGGCAAGTATGAGTTCTTTGCGTGTATGCTGCATTGCCGCGATCATTTTATTACCTGCTGTCTGGTTATTTGCGCCCAGGTCTGTCCACATCATCACGTCTGCAGCAGGACGATTGTACAGATGCAGATTTGTATTTGCACTCACTGCAGCAGGATACCCGCTGTAATCATATGTAAGCCTGTAGGTAGAATATGTGGTAACGAAATTGCTGCTGCTGCCTGCGGTATCTACCGGGAAAGCACCAAAGTACGTTTTGTTCGCACCAACGTTAGCAATGTCAAATGTTGTATTGGGAATAGTGTCCACTCGATACAGCTGCATACCTGCATACAAGCCATTCAGGCTGTCCGCAATTACTTTACCATTTTGCGCTGAGGCCAATTGTAATGTCGTGGCTGCGCCGTAAATATAAGCACTGGTATCGCCGATAGGTGCTCCGCTTACTACACGCACAGGGTTGTTGGTAAGTACACCGCCGAACAAACCATTGGTCGTTGTCGCGATATTATTTGCTGTAGTGCCGGTCGTTTCATCCATGCGGTAATAAGCAATCAGGCTTGTATCTGTTGGCTTTAGCTTGCGGCACATGTAATCGCGGATCTCCGTCTGCGTACGTACCCTGTTCCAGAAGCGGACTTCGTCTATTTTACCTTTAAACTTCACACCATATGTACCCGTGCCATCCTGACCCAGACGCACTGGCAGTGTGCCTTTCATTGACTTGTTGGAATCTGCTGCGATGTTCATGCTCACTGTCGTAAAGCTGTTGGTACCACCCTGGGCATAGGCTACAATGGTTGCCGGCACACCGTTTATATAGAATGCAATATCCCCTTTACGATCTACAGTTACAGCCACATGGTTCCAGTGATTGATCAGGTTGAGGCCCGGCAATGTGATATGCCAGTCGCGGCGCACACCACCTGTCGGCTGCATATTGAACCAGAGTGTGTTGGCCGGAAAGCCTGATTTGTCAGAATGCGTCCATGCCCAACCAATGTTGGCTCCGTTGTTCCAGTTCTTATTACTTACAAATGCTTCATCATCGTTGAACTTGTCAAAGTTGATCCACATTTCAACAGAAAAATTACTGGTGTCTGTCGCTGCTGACATAGCTGTGCCGAGATTTACATGTTCATTGGCCGATGTACCCGGGAAACTCATCGCATAGCCGGAACCGTAAGTACTGTAGTCTTTGAGCGTGGTAAAGCTGAATGGCCCGGCCCAGGCACTGCTTCCGTTGAGCGAAGCACAACTGTCCTGCACGTAAAATCTGTATGCAATGTTTTGCTGAAGACCGGTAACATTATACGAGGCGGCGGCAAGGTTATTTACTCTTGTACCTGTTCCCTGTGTAAAGTTGCCCACACCATATTCAATGTTCCAGTGATTGGAACCACCGCTTGTCCAGCCCAGCACAGCGCTGCTTGTTGTAATATTCTGTACGTTCAGTGCTGTAGGAATATTACAGGTTGCCGGGTTTGCAAAGTTGCCGATGATCATTTCCTGTATCGTGCTGATGCCGGAAAGTGCAAGTGTATTGGCTGTAGTATTTTTTGTTGCATAAGACACCGTCCAGGCAGAGTCTGCATTCGTCCTTTTATAGATATCTATGCCCTGCTCGTATGTATTGGCTGCCGGAAAAGCCGTGTAGTCATACTGTAATCCGTAAGTTCCGGCCAGGGCACTGTCCGCAGGAAATATACCGTAGTATACGCTGTTGGCATTGGCGTTCGGAATATTAGTATATGTGTTGGGCGCTGCATCTACACGGTATATGTGTATGCCTTTGAGCGTTCCGCCTATATTTTGCGCAGTAAGCGTTCCGTGAGCATTCGACGCAAGACTCAGCGTCTGCGTACCGAATGGTGTTACATACAGGTTCACAGCAGTATCACCCAACGGCGCGCTGCTTTGTATGCGTACAGGACTATTCTGAAATATACCGCCAAATACGGTTGAATAGGCTGCTGCATTATTATTGATCGTGGTGCCGGTGAGCTCATTCATCGGGTAATAAGCCAGCAGGCCGGTTTCATTGCCGGTGAGTTTATGGCACATGTTATCGCGTATCTGCGCCTGCGTACGTACTGCTTTCCAGATGCGTACTTCATCTATTTTACCATCGAAGCGGCTTACACCGTTGTAGTTGTAGGTACCGGTGCCATCAGAACCGAGACGTACAGGCAGCGTGCCATCCAGTGTGCGTGCGGAGTCTGCAATGATGCTGACAGCTGTGCCATTTTGTATACCGTTTACATAACCGGTAAGATATCCTTTGCGGTCTGCCACGATAGCAATGTGGTTCCACTGGCCCTGCAGTCTGTTTACGGTCATGTCGTAATCCCTGCGGGTACCACCGGACGGCTTAAAGTTGAAGCGGATATGTGACGCGTCTTTCAATGCCCATGCAAAACCTGTATTGGCGCCGCTGTTCCAGTCTTTATTCCCTATAAATGCAGGATCACCGTTGGATGCGTTATCAAAGTTGATCCACATTTCAATGGTGAAGCTGACCGTGTCTAACCTGTTCGATAATGAGTCCCCGAGATTAATGTGTTCCAGGGCAGTAGTTCCCGGAAAATCAATTGCCTTACCTGCGCCCTGTGCGTGCACATGAGCCAGCGGCAACAAGCCTGCAAGGCAGGCCGCACCGAGGCGTAATAAACTTTTCTTTAAGTTGAACTGTGCCATTTGGCTTTGTTTGTGTTAGTTGTTGAGGAAATGGTCCGGTACCGGTATCCGCTGCTTTTCGGGCACAAATGTCTTTTGAAAATGTTTACCAATTCTAAACATTAGTTTACCAAATTGTTAAGAATGTTTAGTCACACTTAACACAAGAGTAAACTTCCTTCAGGCACAAACTCATATCTTTGCTGTCCAAATAATATGTATCCATGGAAGGTGCTTTTTTGCTGGAAATCAGTAAAAAAATAAAAAAACACAGGACAGACAAGCGTTTGACCGTGCAAGAGCTTGCCGACAGATCCGGCGTAACCAAAGGACTGATATCACAGATTGAAAACGGCAGGAGCATTCCATCGCTTCCTGTTTTGTTTAGTATTATTAAATCTCTGGAAGTTGCAATTGGTGATTTCTTTGCGGAAATAGCTTCCGATGCAGAACCGGCGCCTGTAATCGTCCGGAAGAAGGGGGAGTATGAATCTTTTCAGAAAGAGGACGCTGTGGGATTTTTTTACCAACGTATTCTTACACGCAATATGGCTGACGCCACGGTAGATATCGTGTTGCTGCGCCTGGAACCAGGTTCATCGCGCCCAAAAGTGGAAACTGAAGCCTTCGAATATAAATACATCATCAGTGGTAAAGTGGAATACCAGATAAACGGCCACAGCTATGTGTTGGAAGAGGGAGATTCACTGTTTTTTGACGGGCGGCTGCCACATGTGCCGCATACTATAGGTGATGCACCGGCAATAATGCTGATCGTGTACTTTTTTGAGCAGGAGTAAACAATATTCCAACTAAAAAAACTTTTGGCAGCTCCTTATAAGGGGCTTTTTTTATTGGAACAGGTGAAATCACAAACACTCATTATCCTGTTAACATCTCACTTACATTCACAAATAAAAAATATATAATATTAAAGTATTTAACATACATTTTCCAAGATGCTGTGCAGGCGGGCTTTTGAGCTTTTCCGGGATTAAGAAGCAGGCCTCAAAAAGTTTGACTTCTCTAAACAAGTTGTTAATCACTCATTTACAAGATGTTCAATTGCATACTGTTAACAAATTAACTGCGGTAAACGTGCAAAATTTGTGTCAGAAACAAAGCAAAAAACGAAAAGCAAACACCTGTTGAAACGAATTGGAAAAGCTCGAAAAAAGGCTCTTTTTTATTGAACGAAACGAATAATAGCAAGGAGTTACCTTAATCGTCCTTTACCTGATGAAACGAAGGAATCCCCTGTCGGAACAAAAATATTCAGCGCACCGGAGACGGACATTTATATAGTCCCAGAACGAAAAGCATTAACCTCGGTTGGTTTTGTAATGATGGCGGGTCTGCAGCAGAGCAGGCCCGTTTATCTTTTCAGACCTTTCCGGAAGGAAGCAGAAAGAAGAAAGTGCTTCCCGCCCCGGGTTTTGTAATCAGCTGCAACGATCCGTTCTGAGCCTCAATAAATTCTTTGGAAATGGAAAGCCCCAGCCCCGTACCCATTTTTTCGGCAGCGCCCGGCACTTTATAATAGCGGTCAAATATATGCGCCGCATGATTCTCTTCAATACCAGGTCCAAAATCCTGCACGGAGAACCTGATGCTTTTCCCATCAGCACCTACATGCATTAAAACATCAGACCTTTCGGGCGAAAATTTGATAGCATTATTCAGCAGGTTTATCAGCACCCAGGATGTTTTTTCGGCATCAGCAATTACTTCCGGAAGCACCTGATCGTAAGATACTTTTATGTTGATATTTTTCTGCTGCGCCTGTGCCTGTATCGCCGGTAATGCCATGTCCACGATCTGCCTTGTATTTATGATCTGCAGTTTCAGCTGTATCTTACCGGTTTCCAGCTGAGTCATATTCAGCAGTTCACCTGTCAGCTTCAGCAGGCGTTCTACGTCATCATTTATATTTCCCAACAGCTCCCGTTGCTCTGTATTTAAATCTCCCACGCGGTCATCGCCAATAAGCTTTGTGCTCATTTTTATAGAAGAAATAGGTGTTTTAAGTTCATGAGAAATGGTGGCGAGGAGATTGGTCTTTGAAATATCCAGTTCCTTAAACGAGGTAATATTTTTCAGGGTAAAAACATTTCCTATCTGCTGCCCTTCATTAAAAACTGTACGTGTATCTGTAGAGAAATAATTTTCCTTACCGTCCACTACAATTTTCAGCGGCTGTCTTGTTTTCTCATGCTGCAGCACCGTACGCAACAGATCATTGTACAATGCTATATCCGGCGCGTATTTTCCCACTACTTCATCCGGTTTCAGATGAAACAGACCGGCTGCCGTACTGTTGATAAACAATATTCTGTTATCGGCGTCCATACCGATTACTGCATCTTCCATCTGGTTGATGATCGTTTCTACACGTTTCTTTTCAAACAAGAGTTGCGACAGATTGCTATGCTCATAACCGTAAAGCTTCTCAGCCATGCTGTTAAAGGCCCCGGCCATTTCGCCAAGCTCATCTTTATTATCAAGATAGATGCGCTTTGTATAATTCTTATTGGATATCTCCCGTATACCTTCTGTAAGCAGCCGCAATGGCGTGGCAATGGAGGATGGAATATTAACCGTTAACGTAAAGCCTACCAGCACAAATAATACGGTAAGCACAGAAATCCACAAACGTGCGTTGTGCGATGTATGTATGGCCGAAAAATTCTTATGCTCTATAGCCGACTGGTTAATATCCGTAAGTACATACAGCTGGCGGTTGATGCTGTCGATATCCCGGCTTGTATACTGTTTTGCCTTTACTTTCTCAAAATGATAACGCAGTTTCTGCGTCGCTTCGTTTTCTCCTTTTTCTGTAATGTTATCTTCCTGTTTCCGCAGCGATTGTTCAAAACGGATCATGGCATTAGAATCTGTATGCAGGTCGTCCAATGCGCGGAGCATCTCATTACAATAACGGATAGATATGTTATTATCTTTAAGTATATCCTCCGTCTGTGCAGTAAGTATGTTTATAAATGCAAATGCTGCTATGCTTACGGTAAGCAGCAACGCAAACAGAACGCCGATACCGAGTGATAATTTTGATTTGATAGATAATGCCATCAGGAAAGTATGATCAGGTCAACATTATATTGCGAAAGCTTCTGAAGCAATGCATTGAATACGCTTGTAGACAATATCACCTGCAGCAGGCTGAGATGCGGCTTCCCGATGCACACGGTTGTAATGGACCGTTGCTCCACTTCGTGCATAATACCGTGTGATATACGGTCGCTGCTCGTTTTTATTACTGTAGCGCCGAGTTCCGTTGCCAGCTTCAGGTTATTGATCAGGTGCCTTTGCTTATCCAAAGGTATCTTATCCGGGCTTTCCCGCGGTGTTTCAATGTATAAAACAAACCATTGCGCATTGTAATAGCTGGCCAGCCGGGCCGCCTTTCGTATCACGATCTTCGCAGTTTTCTCATTGCTGCTGATACATGCCAGTATTTTTTCGTGACGGTAACTCACATTGCGCGGAATTTCTGTCTCTACCTTCCGTTCTATCTGACCCGCAACTTCTTTCAGTGCCAGCTCACGCAACTGCAGGATACTTTCCGGCTTGAAAAAATTACGCAGTGCAGTTTCTATTTTATCCGGTTTATATATCTTCCCTGACTTCAGCCGTTCTATCAGCTCATCGGCTGTAAGGTCTATGTTTACTACCTCATCTGCCTCTTTCAGTATGTTGTCGGGTATGCGTTCCGTTACTTCTACACCAGTCACTTCTTTTACTGTATCGTTCAGGCTTTCTATATGCTGTATGTTCACTGCACTGATCACACTGATGCCAGCTTCCAGTATTTCCAGCACATCCTGCCAGCGTTTCTCATTTTTACTGCCGGGTATATTTGTATGCGCCAGTTCATCAACCAGCACTACTTCGGGTCTCTGATTAATGATGGCCTGCACATCCATCTCCTCCAGTTCTTTGCCTTTATAGAAAACGGTGCGTCGCGGTATTACCGGCAACCCTTCCACGAGCGCCAGTGTCTCCGCACGGCCATGTGTCTCTATATAGCCGATCACTACGTCTACATTATTTTTCAACAAAGCATGTGCTTCCTGGAGCATACGGTAACTCTTGCCCACACCGGCGCTCATACCTATATATATCTTGAATTTTCCGCGCTTGGAGCGGCGGATAAGATCAAGAAAATGTTCTGCTGTATGTTCCTGTGCTGCCATAATCTCAGTTTTCACGTACCAGCTTTATGTCTTTTGTATGCTGTAATAACAGCGGTGTATTTTCGGTAACCACATTACTGAAATCCAGCCCGAAAGCCTTATCATCACGCAGGCTCATCTTGTCCAGCATAAAATATAATTGCATCAGCAGGTTGTCTCTGAAGGAAAGATCATTTTCAACCGAGAGAAAGCTTTTCAGTAATACAAACCGGAAATCGCCGCCAGCAAAGACTTTACCATCTGTGCAGTATTTATTTTCTACAATTACTTCTTTTCGGACAATCATATCTTCCACCACTTTTTTAAAGAGCAGATTGATACGCGGCACTATTCTGAAACCTAACCGGAACCGCACGTACACGACTTCTTCCGGTTCCACAACTCTGGTTGTATAAGTCATAGTATAAGGTGCATCATCAACATCTACATGCACAAACCAGTATAACTCTGCTCTTTTGGGCTGCCGGTATAATATAGATTCAAGTACACGCTTTTCAATCATATCAGCACTGCCGGAGAGGGTGAGATAGACAAGGTGTGTGGCATATTTGGGTTCGGCAAGATCATTGCTCAATTTCTTTAGCAGCGGCAAATAAGGCTTAACCGGCACAAGCTGTTTAAACCTGTTCTTCAGTTGCTTACCGGCATACCAGATATACATTGTAGTCACCAGTACAGAACCTATCAGCAGCGACAACCAGCCGCCATGGCTGAACTTACTGAGGTTAGCTACGAGAAAGGTTATCTCAACCCACAAGTAAAAACCCGTCAGCAGCAATACAACCGACCAGTGCACCCGCCTCGTGTACAGATATGTGCTGAGCAGGATGGTTGTCATCAGCATAGTAAATGTGACAGACAAACCAAACGCAGCTTCCATGTTTGACGATTCCCGGAAGTACAATACCATGCCGATACAACCGGCCATCATCATCCAGTTAACTGCCGGCACATACACCTGCCCGCGCATTACCGACGGGAATTCAATGCGCAGCCGGGGCCATATATTCAGCCGTACAGCTTCATTAAACAAAGTAAATGTACCAGTAATCAATGCCTGGCTGGCAATGATGGTTGCCAGTGTAGCAATGACTATAGATGGAATCAGTAACCATGAAGGTACAAGGCCATAGAAGGCATCTACACTTTTCAGTGTCTGCCCCTTGTGCTGCAACAACAATACTGCTTCGCCGAAATAGCAGAGCAACAACGAAATCTTAATGAATATCCATGAAACCTGTATGTTCTTCCTGCCCACATGCCCCATATCTGCATAAAGCGCTTCTGCACCCGTAGCACAAAGGAAAACACCACCCAGCACCCAGAAACCGCCGGGGTATTGCGTTACCATCCGGAAAGCATACATCGGGTTAATGGCACGCAGCACGGAAAGGTCTTTTATGAGATAAGAGCTGCCCAGCACTGCTATCATCCCAAACCACAGCACCATCGCAGGACCAAAGAATTTGCCGATGCTGCCTGTACCAGTCTGCTGCACAAGAAAAAGCACAAAGAGGATAAGAATAGTGAAGGGCATAATTTCCATCCCCGGCCGCACCTCGCGTAGTCCTTCCATCGCGGATGTTACAGAAATAGGTGGTGTGATAAGACTGTCCGCAATCATAAAACTGCCACCGATTATTGCCGGCCACAGCAACCATTTACCATGCCGGCGGATCAATGTGTACAAAGAAAATATGCCGCCTTCTCCATTGTTATCGGCACGCATGGTTATAAGCACATACTTCAGTGTTGTCTGAAAAAACAAAGTCCAGAAGATTGCAGAAACGCCGCCCAGGACAAGCATCTCTGATATGGGTTTGTTTCCTATTACGGCTTTGAATGTATACAAAGGCGATGTGCCCAGGTCGCCGAAGACTATTCCTAAGGCAACCAGGGCACCACCCCAACTAAAATGTTTATTTCCGTGATGTTCTGTTTTATTCATAACTCACTTTTCAAAACGCCGTGCCCTACAACCGGAACAATACGGCAAATATGATGCGGCTTTCAGACTTTACCAGGTCTGGTTGCCAGCCTGCAGGCAGCGGTGTTGTTGTATAACCGGAAGGAGATGTTACACCACCTTCACCTGCAAAATACGGCACGTTTGCTTCACGGTGTACGTACTCCGCACGTACAGTAAGGCTCTGGTTCGGCATCCAGTCTATGTTTGTAGAACAATCCCAACCACTGAATTTATCTCCGGGATTTGCACTGAAAGGATGCGTACCCTGGGTTTGAGTGGGGTTGGTAGGATTAGGCAACGGGCTTGCGTCGCCGGTAGGATACAGTACCAGGTAGCGTCCGGGATTGGTCATCAGGCCACCACCAACTGTCCATGCCAGCTTGTTTTTGGCAAACCATATACGGTTATAGACCATGCCGCTGACAAAGTTCTGCGCCGGTCCGCCGGAACCGCCAAAAGCTGTAACGCCGCCTCCATTTTCAAATCCAAGATCACCCGTCAGTGAGAATGCCATCCTGGTAATACCTTTTGATTCAGGATGGTTGTAATACCTTACAAGAAAGCTATTATCTGAGTGAAAACGCTTCCTGTCTGAAATACCGGCAGCATCCGTTCCATAATAATCATTCGTGAGCAGCTTAACACTTTCATTAGGGCACCAGGTAACATTAAATCCCAGGCCCGGCATACTGTTGAATTTAGCATAGCTCTGCCAGCCATTGATGAACCAGCCTTCTATTTTCAGCTTTTTTGTCGGGAACACCTGCACACGCAGTCCGTTAAAAAACCAGGGGGTATTATCTGACGTAAAGGACGCCTGGTATTCCCAGTTCTCTGCCTGGTAATAAGAATTAAGACCTACATAGGACATGAACATACCTGCATCCACATTGATGCCATACCATTTGTCAAAGTGATAACCGCCATATGCTTCGCTGATGTAACGGTACACATTAGCAAGATCATACTGCCCGCGATATACGCTGTAATCGTTACGCGGCACAATAGTAGAGCGGGTACCAAACTGCGTCATGATACGGCCCCGGGCACCGTTGTAGTAAAAGTCTCCGCCCAGTACAGCAGCAGACACCTCCATTTCATTGTTACGAGCCAACGCTGTAGAACCTACCACGGTGTTGTCATTCGGGTTGTTAAAGGAGTGCGTGTAGTTCACGTCTACCATTACACTGCCTGTAAAATATTTTGTCTGAAGTACAGAAGACGTTCTTCGGTCAGAACCATTCTGCCACGTCTGATCCTGGCCTTCAAACGGCACCTTCTCTGCTTCTACTGTTTTTAATGTATCCTTTTCACTTGTTGCCTGGGCCTGTACTGTCTGTGTTGTTACTAATCCGGCAAAAACCGCGAGGAGTAATTTTCTTTTGTTCATTATTGCTGTTTATTATGAAAGATTTTTTTGAGGTCAGCTGTGCAGCCCGTATGTAGCCTGAGTTGCGACGCTCCGTTCATCTGCTCCAATCCTATGAAGCAGCTCATACGTTAAAATTATTTCAATTCGTCCAATGCGATATTAAGTTTCAGGACATTTATTTTTTCCGGTCCGAGAAATCCCAGCAGCCTATGCTCTGTGTGCTGAGCTACAAGCTCTTTCAGCTTTGCTTCTTCCATGCCGCGCAACGACGCTACACGCTTTACCTGCACCATGGCAGCAGCCGGAGAAATATCCGGATCCAGGCCACTGCCTGATGCAGTTACCAGCTCAGCAGGTATTTCTTTTTTCTGTACGCCCGGATTGTGAGCCAGGAAAGTATCAACGCGGTCCTGCACCTGTTTCAGATATTCCGGATTGGCCGGGCCTTTGTTGCTCCCGCCTGAACCCGCAGCATTATAACTAACAGCTGACGGACGTGGCTGGAAATAACGATCGCTGGTAAAGGCCTGTGCTATATTTTCATAGCCTACAGCTTTTCCGTCTTTATATATTTTGACGCCGTCACCGCCACCAGGAGCCAGTTTTGCAATACCGGCAATAAGCATCGGGTAAATGACAGCCAGCAACAAAATTAATGCTGCAGTAAGCTTAAGCGATGATAACAGATATTTTTTCATTGAGTTTAATCATTTTTTACATGAAGAATGAGATCAGCATATCTATGAGTTTGATGCCGATAAAAGGGACGATGATACCGCCAACACCATAAATAAGCAGGTTGCGGCGCAATAATGCACTTGCCCCGATAGGCTTGTACTGTACACCTTTCAACGCCAGCGGTATGAGTAATGGTATGATGATTGCATTAAATATTACTGCTGAAAGAATGGCTGTTTCCGGGCTTTTCAGGCCCATAATGTTCATAGCTTTAAGTGCAGGTATGGTTGCAATAAAGAGTGCAGGCACTATAGCAAAATATTTGGCTACATCATTGGCAATACTGAAAGTAGTAAGCGTACCGCGTGTCATCAGCAGTTGCTTGCCTATTTCCACAATCTCTATCAGCTTAGTAGGATCGTTGTCGAGATCCACCATGTTGCCTGCTTCTTTTGCGGCAGATGTACCACTGTTCATAGCTACGCCAACGTCGGCCTGTGCCAGTGCAGGTGCATCATTTGTGCCGTCGCCCATCATAGCTACCAACCTGCCTTCTGCCTGTTCTTTCTTAATGTAGTTCATCTTATCTTCCGGCTTTGCTTCTGCTATATAATCATCCACGCCGGCTTTCTCTGCGATATATTTTGCGGTGAGCGGATTATCTCCGGTTACCATTACCGTTTTTACGCCCATTTTACGCAGGCGCTCAAACCGCTCCTGGATGCCAGGTTTTATGATGTCCTGTAATTCTATCACGCCAAGCACTTGCTCATTTTCAGACACCACCAGCGGCGTACCGCCATTACCCGAAATCTCCTTTACCCGTTGCTCTGTTTCAGCAGGAAATTTATTACCGGCCTTTGTTACGATATTTTTTATTGTATCAAAGGCTCCCTTCCTTATACGAATACATAAATCATCGTACATTGAAACATCAGATGTTTTTAATGCTTCGTTGCTTCCGTATGCATTCATATCAATATCTATTCCACTGGTGCGGGTTTCGGCAGTAAACTGCACCAGTTTCAATATATCCTCTTTCTTCAGTACCGGCGTCGCAGTACCCTTGTTATTGCCCAATTCTACTATAGATTTACCTTCCGGTGTTTCATCCGACAGGGACGCAAGCATACAAGCAACTACAAACTTTTTCTCATCTACACCTGCAGCTGGCCAGAAATGTGAAGCTTTACGATTACCTATTGTGATAGTACCCGTTTTATCCAGCAGCAATACATCTACGTCTCCGGCAGTTTCCACAGCCTTACCACTTTTGGCAATCACGTTGGCCCGCAGCGCACGGTCCATACCAGCAATACCAATAGCACTCAGCAACCCGCCGATAGTAGTAGGTATAAGACATACGAACAATGAAACAAAAGCTGCAATAGTAATAGGTGTATTTGCAAAATCACCAAAGGGTTTAAGGGTTACACACACAATTATAAATACCAGCGTAAAGCTTGCAAGCAGTATCGTCAGTGCAATTTCATTAGGTGTTTTCTGCCTGTTCGCACCTTCTACCAATGCTATCATTTTATCCAGGAAACTCTCGCCCGGCTCAGTTGTCACCTTTACTTTTATTTTGTCTGAAAGGACTTTGGTACCACCCGTTACGGATGATTTATCACCGCCTGCTTCCCGTATCACAGGAGCGGATTCACCGGTAATGGCGCTCTCATCGATGGTGGCCAGTCCGGCAACAATCTCACCGTCCATGGGAATAATATCACCTGCTTCGCATTCAAAATAGTCACCTTTTTTCAGCGAAGCGGAACTTACAAGGTGTACTTCATTCAGGAAAATATCGCCCATTAATACTATTTTCTTTGCCGGTGTGTCTTCCCTTGTTTTACGAAGGCTATCGGCCTGTGCCTTGCCCCGTGCTTCTGCTATAGCTTCTGCAAAATTGGCAAATAGCAATGTAAGCAGCAGTACGCCAAACACAATGAGATTGTAAGAGAAGCTGCCCTGGCTGTTATCTTTTGAGATGAATGTATATGCCGTTACTACCAGCATGATCAGTGTTCCTATTTCCACGGTAAACATTACCGGGTTGCGAAACATAACGCGCGGATTCAGCTTTACAAAAGAAGCCTTGATACTGGTCATTACCAGTTCGCGCTGAAATAATTTATTAGAAGTATTCATGATTGACAATTGAAAAATTTTCTGTTTCAGGAATCTGCTGTATGTGATTATAATATGATTAATGTGTGGCAGTATAGTGTACTTCTCATATCTCACATCTGAAATCTCATATCCCTACATACTGAAATACTCTGCCAGCGGCCCCAGTGCCAAAGCCGGGAAGAAGGCAAGTGCTGCAATGATCATTATTACTGCCATGGTCATAAAACCAAAAGTGGGTGTATCTGTTTTTAATGTACCTGCCGACTCGGGAATGTATTTTTTCTGCGCCATAATCCCCACTATCGCCAAAGGTCCGATGATTGGCAAAAAGCGCGACAGGATGAGCACAAAGCCGGTGCTTATATTCCAGAAAGGATTGTTATCGCTTAGTCCTTCAAAACCGGAGCCATTATTTGCCGATGAAGAAGAGTACTGGTACAGCATTTCGGAGAATCCGTGAAAGCCCGGATTATTCAGCCAGTTCTTCGGTTGCACCGCCCATGCAGCATCGCTGTGATGCACGTATATATAAGATGACAACGCTGTACCTGCAAGGATCAGCAAAGGATGCAGCAACGCAATGACAGCAGCGATCTTCATTTCCTTTGCTTCAACTTTATGCCCCATAAATTCCGGTGTGCGTCCTACCATCAGTCCGGAGATAAATACGGCAATGATGATAAAGATGTAATAGTTAAGTATACCGACACCACAGCCGCCGTAGAAACAGTTTACCATCATGGCGATCAACTGCATGGCGCCTGTCATTGGCATCATGCTTTCGTGCATGCAGTTTACTGAACCTGTAGATATAATGGTAGTTACGGTACTCCAGTAAGCACTGGCCGGTATTCCGAAACGCACTTCTTTTCCTTCCATAGCCGTATTCGCGGTACTGATGCCCATATGTGCTATTGCCGGATTTCCGTGCATTTCAGCAACGATGGTTGGCACCATCAGCAGCAGCATACCTGCGGTCATTACGCCGAATACGATGTATGCAAAGCGTTTGCGGCGGATATATATACCCATAGCGAAGATGAGTGCCACAGGAAGTATCACCTGTGCGATCACCTCGGTCATGTTCGTTAAATAGTTGGGGTTTTCAAGTGGATGTGCACTGTTGGCACCAAACCAGCCGCCGCCGTTGGTTCCGAGGTGTTTTATAGCAATCATGCCTGCAGCAGGGCCGCGGGATACATGCATGGTATCTCCCTGCATGGTGATAATCGTATCTTTTCCTTTATAACTGGCAGGTGTGCCGTTAAAAACCAGTATGGTTGCAATCACTACCGATACAGGCAGCAATATGCGCGTTATCGATCTGAGGAAAAACACCCAGAAGTTACCGAGCTGAGTTGTTGTCTTTTCACGCAATCCTTTAAACAGTGCTGCCATGGCTGCTATACCAGTTGCGGCACTCACAAAATGGAGAAACATAAACACAAACAACTGGCTGAAGTAAGTTGCGCCTGTTTCCCCGCTATAATCCTGCAGGTTGCAGTTTACGAGGAAGCTGATAGCAGAATTGAATGCGAGATCCGGCGTCTGTGCAGGGTTTCCGTCGGGATTTAAAGGCAGTTTATCCTGGAACAGAAGTACAAAAAACGCATATACCAGCCATAGCATGTTTATGGTCAGTAATGCTTTCAGATGTTGCTTCCAGTTCATTTCTTCCGCAGGATTAATGCCGGAAAAACGATACAGAAAGCGCTCTACAGGGCCGAACAGATGATCGGTCCATACTTTTTCCCCTGCAAAAACTTTTGCTATGTAACGCGCCAGCAGCAAGGCTATTCCCAACGTGAGCGCATATGTAAAAATGATGCTGATTATTTCGGTGTTCATTTTAAAGTATCAGTTTTTTATGTGCTGCTGTATTAAAACCTTTCCGGTTTGAGCAGTACATAAACGAGGTAACAGAATGTAAGTATGCAGATAGCAAAAAGTAAAGTCATCATATGTTTATATTTTTTCGAAGAAGTCAATTGATTTGAAGAACAGGCCGAAACAAAGCAGGCCGGAAATAATCAGTATAGCGGTAACCATAATCAGATGCAGGTTTCATAGCTGCATTCAGTCACATAATGCCAATATGCGTTCCGGATTGTGCATTCCCTGCAACATTTTCTGCAATCCATTGACTATAAAGGATTACAGCAGGTGCTAATTACCATCATGGATCAGGATAAATAAAAAAACCTTCTCAAAATGAGAAGGTCGTTTCTTAAAATGAGAAGGAATTATTCAGCAGCTTTTCAGGCCGTACTCATCGATTTTGCGGTATAGTGTTGCAAGTCCTATATTCATAAGCCGTGCAGCTTCTGTCTTGTTGCCGCGTGTATGTTCCAGCACTTTGCAGATGTGTTTTTTCTCAACGGTTGCCAGTGAATATTCCGATGCACCATTCTCAGCCAATGCTGCAGGCTGCTGCAGTTCATAAGGCAGGCTCTGTACTTCCAGCGTGTTGCCGTCACTTAATATTACAGCACGCTCAATTACATTTTTCAACTCACGGATATTGCCGGGCCAGTTATATGCCTGCAATGCATTTATGGCATCCTTACTTATTTTATGCAGCTTACTGTTGGTTTTATAGGTGAATACTTTAAGCCAGTGTTCTGCAAGCAGCGGTATATCTTCAATCCTGTCATGCAGAGAAGGCAACTGGATGGAAAAGACAGCAATGCGGTAGTACAGATCGCTCCGGAATGCTCCGGTTTCCATTTCTTCTTTAAAGTCGCGGTTGGATGCTGCGATAAGACGTACATCAGCTTTCCGCTCCGTGGTTTCCCCAACCCTGTAGTAAGTTCCGTTCTCCAGGAATCGCAGCAGCTTAGGCTGCAGTTCCTGCGGCATTTCACCTATCTCATCGAGAAACAGCGTGCCATCCTTTGCTTCTTCTATAAGGCCTTTTTTGTCTTTTGTTGCGCCGGTAAATGCGCCTGCTTTATGCCCGAAAAGCTCACTTTCTATGATCTCTTTGCTGAATGCACTGCAGTTGAGCGCCACAAAGCCCGCTTTGCTTCTTTTGCTATTGTAATGTATTGCCTGGGCAAATACTTCCTTACCTGTTCCGGTTTCCCCGGTAAGCAACACAGAAGCAGCCGCCGGAGCTACTTTACGGGCCAGATCTATTGCTTTTCGTATAGCTGCGCTCTGGCCCAATATACTTTCAAAACTGTACTTTTTATGCAGCTGGTTTTCCAGTGATGACACCCTTTGCTGTAATTGTGCTTTCTCGGCGGCACGGCTCAGCAGCGGAATGATCCGGTCATTATCATCGCCTTTGACAATGTAGTCAAATGCCCCGTTCTTAATAGCTTTTACACCATCAGGGATATTACCGTAGGCGGTAAGCAGGATTATTTCAATATGTGCATATTTCGCTTTGATATCGGATACAAGATCTACTCCATATGCATCGGGCAGTTTTACATCGCATATGATCAGGTCTGTCGTTCCCTGCTCCAGTATTTTTAAACCCTGTTGTGCTGTGCCGGCTTCTGTTACCTTATAGCCTTCCATGGCCAATAACCTCGCCAGCAGCCTGCGATGTTTCTCTTCGTCGTCGATAATAAGTAAGGAGAGCATTCAAAAGAAATGAGTACACAATGTTAGTACATATTAGCATAGCGTAAAAATGCCTTGACTGATGCCATCATAATTTTTAACAACTGCAAAAAAAGACCGGAATAAATCCGGTCTCTTTTTCATTTATCGTACGAGGGTTACATTTCCTTTATAGGTGGTCACCTGCCCGTCGGGCCATGCCACTCTGATAATATAATTGTAGACACCGCTTTCCTGCGCTACGCCTTTGAAAGTTCCGTTCCAGCCATTGTTGTTATCGGCAGAAAATATTTCCTGTCCCCACCGGTTGAACACCCTGAATTCTGCTATGCGCTGGAAGGTGAGGTTTACAACACGGAAGAGATCATTACGGCCATCACCATCCGGACTGAATGCTGTAGGTACAAACAGTGGCACATTGGTACGCACGGTTACTTTTACAGTATCTCTCTGCTGGCACTGGTTGCTGTCTATTACAAGCAAAGCATATTTAGTAGTCACCTCAGGGCTTGCTACAGGATTCAGTATGTTCGGATCGCTGAGTGCGGTAACCGGATCCCATAGGAAATACATGCCTGTTGGTGCATAACCTTGCAGCACAATAGATTGCCCGTAAAGAAGCCCTGTGTCTATACCAGCTGAAATAACAGGTAACGGATGGACAATTACCGGTATAGACAACGTATCAGAACATCCGTACTGATCAATGATAGCAACATGGTATGTTGTATTGACCAATGGTGTAGCTGTAGGATTGGCACAGGTAGCACAGCTAAGTCCTGTTGTGGGGAACCATTGGTATGTATCACCACCGCCGGCATTGAGCTGCACGGAATTACCATAACAGATGGCTGTATCCTGCGGATACAGATAAGGGTGCCTTACAGAAACGGTAACCTTTGATGTATCTCTTCTGTAACAACGGTTGGTATCAAGTATCTGTATTTTGTAAATGGTAGTTGCCTTAACATAAGCTGCAGTATTAAACGCAGTGGTATCTCCTACATAAGCAGACGGTGTCCATTGCTGACTGTAGCCTGCGGTTGGCGGAGAACATTGTGTGAATGTGATGTTGGGCCTGTCGGCAGATGGCGGGAAGTACATCGTATCTGCTGTAAGATTGCAGCCTTCATCACCAAAAATGTCTTGGTAGTGCAGTACTACACCCGGCGATACACCTGGTGTGGTCTGAATATAATCACTGCCGGTAAAAAGATTGGAGCTGTGATAGCACATTTCCACCATAAGGTTACTCACGCCGTCCCAGTCGTATGGACGATCCAGCACGAATGTGTTTACACCCGAAACCGTACTGTAATTTTTCGGTGTATAGACAATTTTAGCATCCGGAAGGAAGCTGGTAAGCGCTGATTTATCGGTACACAGCATTTTTATAGTAAACCCGTTAAAAGGAACGGTACTTGCTTTAAAAGTAATATTTACCGCAAGTTGTGTGATGGTCCCGGCATTTATACCAGCTGCATGTAACTGACCTGCTGTGAAGAGCATCTGCGTCCGTCCGTCCGAATAGTCACCATAAAAAGGAGAGTTCAGGATAGCCCCTGCAGCATTAGGATCTCCGACAGGATATGGGTTAGACGGAGTTGTACATACAGATCCGTTCACACCACAATTTACCTGCTCCAGCGGCGCACCGATAAGCGGTTGCGCATCCAGCACCACATATCCCGGTTTACAAAGCAGGTTGGGCGTCGCAGTTGTATTAAGGAAACCCTTGTCCGAAACCACCCAGCTGATCGTATTGATTACGGAATACCCGCAGCTGTCTGTTACTCTGTCACCATCATCACCTACTACTACAGAAAGCGTGTATGTACCAGGCACCCTGATTGAATTATCAAACTGAAGTGAAAGTGTATCCGCCAGTCCGTCTGCATTACAGTTCAATCCGGAAGCATGCACCACCTGCACAGGTCCGGGTCCGGTCACTTTAAAGTCACTGCCGTTTCCGTCTATTGTACTGCAAAGCACTTTATGGCTCAACGCAATTCTTGCATTAAAGCAGGCTGGCGTATCCAGCGATATCATATTGGGATTGCTTGCGGGCGCCACATGAAACTGCAATGTATCAGGAGGCACCAATGCATTGCCGCAAAGATCTATCAACGTATTGCCATCGGTACCTACCTGTGTATTCAGGACATAGTTACCAGCGCCGAGTGGTGCTGCAAATGTGAGTTGTATCAGGCTGGTGTAACCATTGGGATTACTACAGTTGGAACCGACAGCAGTGGCCATAGTACCCGAAGGAGTAAGGAAAAAGTCTGAGCCATCAGGGGCTATAGAGCTACATTTTACCGCTTTGGTCAAATGTACATTTACTTTTTCGCTCATACTGCAGGCCGGCACAAGTGAATCAAGTGCGGGCGGCGTACCCTGGTCGAAGATTGCAGTTGAGCCGGTAAAATCAATATAGAAACCGGAAGCAGAAGCACTGAAGTTATCTATCATGATCAGGTATTCGCCACCCACCGGGGCAGCAATGTACTGACAGAAAGGAGAACCAACAGTACCGGCGGCCACATATGTAAGTGTGGATGTATTGTTCAAGCCAATGATACCACCCGGTATGGTACCGTATGGTAATATGGTATTACCATTGCACCTGATACGGTTGCCGTTTGTAGCAATAGTCGCACAGTTGTTGTTGCCGGTAATATCATACACGGCAAAGTCATAGTCGTTGGTGGAATCGTAAGGATGAATGGCGAAAACGATGGTACCTGCGCCTATCACTTTAAGATGCAGCCATACGGAATTGGATTCGCTGAAACAACCGGCATTGGTGCCAAACTGCACCTGCTCCTGTACCTGCCCGAATCCGCTGTAGGAATAAGGCGTGTTAAAAACGGTACCGCAAAGCTCAAGCGCATTACAGGCATCCTGTTCCGGCTGCAAAGGCGGTAAGGCCTGCCCGAAAGTAAAGGCAGGGATCATCATCATACATAGAAAGACCAGTGATTGGTAAAGTTTTCTCATAGGATTAGCTGTTGCGATGTTGAATTTACAAAATCATAACAATAAAGAAGACTGCCGGGAAATAAAAAAGGTTGAGTTAAAACTCAACCTCCAAAAGCATTTTTAATTTTATCGAAGAAGCTCTTGTCTTCGTGATGATTTTTCGCATCGGGCCCCGGCTGAAAGTTCGGAGAATCTTTTAATTTTTCCAATAGTGTACGTTCTTCATTAGAAAGATGTTGTGGCGACCACACATTTACTTCTACAAGTTCATCGCCTTTTTCATATCCCTGGAAGGCCGGAAATCCTTTGCCTTTGAGGCGGAATATTTTTCCGCTCTGCGTACCTGCCGGAATTTTTATTTTGGCTTTGCCATCGATGGTCGGCACTTCAGACTGTGTACCTAATACGGCATCCGGGAAGGAGATATGTAACTGGTAAATCACGTCCATATCCTGGCGCCTGAGCTGCGGGTGTTTTTCTTCTTCTATTACAATCAGTAAGTCTCCTGCAGGACCGCCACGCTCACCGGCATTACCGGCGCCGCCCATACTCAGCTGCATACCGTCTACCACACCGGCCGGTATGTCCAGGTTCAGTGTGTCTTCTCCGTATACACGGCCGTCACCCTTGCAATGCGGGCATTTTGCAGATATCTGCGTGCCTTCGCCATTACATGTAGGACAGGTAGTTACCGTCTGCATCTGGCCGAGGAATGTGTTGGCCACACGGCGTACCTGGCCGCTGCCGCCACAGGTAGAGCAGGTCTGGATGGAACTCTTGTCCTTGGCGCCGCTGCCATCACAAGGCTGACAGGGTACATATTTCTTTACTTTGATCTTTTTATTGGCACCATGGGCTATTTCTGAAAAGTCCATCTTCAGCTTTACACGCAGGTTTGCCCCGCGGGAGCCCTGCCTGCGGCCTCCTCCCTGACGGCCACCACCGCCGCCGAAAAAGGAACCGAACATATCGTCGCCGAATATATCGCCGAAATTCTGGAAAATATCTTCCATGCGCATACCGCCCTGGCCACCAAAGCCGCCACCGGCAGCACTACCCACACCTGCATGACCAAAACGGTCATACTGGGCACGTTTGTCAGCGTTGCTCAGCACATCGTAAGCTTCTGCTGCTTCCTTAAATTTTTCTTCTGCTGCTTTATCACCGGGGTTTCGGTCGGGGTGATGCTGCATTGCTATTTTACGGTAAGATTTCTTAATCTCATCTGCACTGGCAGTTTTTGCCACGCCCAGCACCTCGTAATAATCTCTTTTTGACATTTCTGTAATTTGATAATACGGCAATGTCCGTTCGGGGATTGCCTTTATTGGCTAATTTATTTTCCTACAACCACTTTCGCATAGCGGATGAGCTTGTCATTCAGGTAATAACCCGGCTCTACCACATCTATGATCTTACCCTTCATATCTTCACTCATGGCTGGTATTTCGGTAATTGCTTCATGCAGTTCCGGATCAAAATCTGCATTGGTGCTCTCCATTTTACGGAGGCCTTTCTGCTGCAGTACGGCGCGCAATTTATTAAAAACCAGTTCCATTCCTTCCTTCAGGGCATTTATATCAGTAGCTGTTTCTATCTGTTTGGCAGCACGGTCGCTGTCGTCCAGTACTACCAGCAGCGACTGTATAATGTCTTTCCCAGCAGTCTGTATCAGCTCTACGCGCTCTTTGGCATTGCGCCTGCGGAAGTTATCAAACTCCGCAACGAGACGGAGGTATTTATCTTTTGTTTCTTCCAGTTCGTTTTTCAATGCAGCCATTTCACTTTCATCGGCTACGCCACCTTCGAGGTTGTACGTACCCGCCTGGCTGTCATCTGTATTCAGTTCTTTTGCCAGGGCATCTTCCATGGCTTCATTATTATTCTGGTCCTGTGTCATGTTGTCTTGATTTTCCATATTTGCATTCTTTTTGTCAAATGCCTGATCGTTCATAGCTCTCTTTTTTTTAAAAAACATGCTTTAAAAGTAGGGGCAATTATTTTGCCAGTGCTCCAATTATTGACAAAATGACATATTTGCCTGGTTATTTAAGACGCACCTTCCGGCTACGCTCAGAATGACAATGGTATTTATTTTATTATTATCAGCTCCCTTTCCGTAAAAACTCCAGCAGCCGCCACAGTACCGATTTATTTTTACGCAATACCATATACAGCTCTCTTTTTCCTCCGAACCCGCGGAAAAAACGCTCTACACCAGGATCCATGCTGCCTTCAAGGTCAAAATATCTGTTGCCGCGGTTACGTGCTTCTTTTATTGCATGCCAGAGCAGCAACGACATTGCCTTATAATTGTCTCCTGCCGGGTCTTTTGCCCCCATAAAATAATAACTTCTTTCACTATCCCATACGTTCCACACAATAGCCTGTACCACACCGTCTTTCAGAGCGCACCACAGGGCAGTGCATTCATGCTTCCGGCATACATTGTATAGCTGCTGCATTTCTTCATATATATTATGCTGCGCTTTGCCCTTGTCTTCCAGCGTTACCCGCTGAAAATGATACAGATCTGACAGGTATCTTGAATCATTGACAATCGTTATTTCTTTTTCGGCCGCCCGTATGTTCCTGCGCAATGGTTCACGCATGTTGGCAAACAGTTCGGACTCTTCAGCCGCAAGATCTATGATAAATGTCTGCTGCACTGTAGCAGTAAGCAGGTAATCCCTGAAAATGCCCGCCTGTTTTATCCCGGGCTGGATGGCCAGCAGCCACACATCCGGATCGGGCAACTGCTCCATGAGTTGCGCAATTACTTCATGCTCAAAATTATCGCGGTTGGTATCTTTTATATCGTCGGGAAAAAATATATGCGGCCCGAGGTAAGGTGTGAGCTGCGGATTGCGGAGCATGTCGATCCGCAGACGCTGCTGCAGTGTATATGGCCATACGCCCACCACTGCCTGGCCTTTCATAGCTATGACTACATCCCACTCTTCGCACACGGCATCCAGCCACCAGTATTGCAGGAACACCGGGAGATCGGATTTATGCGCGCAAATGGCTTTATAGAGTTGTTTCTGTGTCAAAATAGTTACTTGAACTGTAATACCCTTGCAGGCTGAATACGACGAATATACAATGACGGCAGCCACATACACAATACGCAAAGTATTAATGTTGCCACATCTATCAATACTACCTGCCACCACATAATACGTACAGGCACCTGTTTCATATAATAGGTAGACTCTGACAGCGTCAGAATGCCGTAATGTTTCTGTAACCAGCAGAAGCCGAGGCTTAGTATGTTACCCAACAAAATACCTATGGTTGCGATTAGCGCTGCATGATACAGGAATACCTGCTGCATACTGCTCTGCCCCATTCCCTGTGCTTTCAGGATGCCTACCATGCGGGCATGCTCCACGATCAGTATCATCAAGGCTACAGCCAGATTTATAACCGCAACAATGGCCATAATGGACAGTATGATCTGTGCATTTACGTCCTGCAGATCCAGCCAGTCAAATATATTCGGAAAGATATCTTTTGTGGTCTGCGTGGTAAGCGGTGGTTCTATATACTGCAGCCTTATCTGTTCAGAGATGGTATCTGTCAGCTTCAGGTTGTCTACATCTACCTGGTAACCACTAATATCATCCGGCGTCCAGTTACTGATACGCTGCAGCAGGCGCAGGTCGCAGATAGCAAAGTCATGATCTATCTCTTCCATACCTGTATGAAATGTACCTGCAACACGCACTTTTCTCAATCTCGGAAAGGTTGCCCCCGGCTCCAGGACGCAAAGAATAATGGAATCGCCGCCCTGTATGTTCAGCCTGTCGGCTGTGGTCTGTGACAAAATTACCTGCCGGGCGTAGGCAGAGTCGCTGTAGTCTATCGGCTTGCCGGTAAAGTTGATCCCCTCGGAAAAATGGTAACCATTCCGTATGCCTTTAAGCTTTACGCCTTCCATATGGCCATGTGCCTGCACTATGGCAGGACGCACTGCATAAGACGCCATTTGTGTCACATGCGGCAGTTTACTGATGCGCTGTATCAGCGCCGGGTTTTCTTTTATAGGCGATGATGACAGCAATGATGAAGGGTTAGTACTATACGGCACTACATGTACCTGTCCCCAGAAACTGAACAGTTTTTCCTGTATGGAAAATTTAAAGCCTGTTATAAAAGCAATGGCCAGCACCATTACCGCTACGCTCAGCGCTGTAGCCATAATGGCCAGCCTGATTATGAAAGCAGAAAAAGCTCCTTTTTGTTTCAGCAGATAGCGCCGGGCTATGAAAAATGGTACGTTCAAGATGGCCGTAAAGTTATAGAAACACGTTGTTTTATATGCTCTTAGTAAAATAAATAATAACTTGACACCTTTACACATATTGCACATGAATTTATATACCCTGAAAAGATTGAGAGAAGGCGGTTTCCTGACGGAAGAAGAATATGACAGATCCTCAACATATGAACAGGCAAAACCTCTTTCGGTATTCTGGGAGTTACGGTCATTGCTGTATCTCGGCATTATATTACTTACTACCGGGTTGGGCGTACTGGTATATAAAAATATTGATACCATAGGCCACCAGGCGGTACTGGCATTTATTGCGATATGCTGTGTGGGATCTTTCTATTACTGCATCCGGCATGCAAAAGGATATAACAGGCTGAAAGTGGAGTCGCCCAATATATGGTTTGATTATATCCTGCTGCTGGGCTGCCTGCTGCTGATCAGTTTTATTACTTACCTGCAATTCGAATATCATGTTTTCGGGGTGCATACCGGGCTGGCGAGTTTTATTCCTATGGCTCTGTTGTTTATTGCAGCCTATTACTTTGATCACCTGGGCATATTAAGCCTTGCCATTACCAACCTCGCCGCGTGGGCCGGAATTACGGTCACTCCACTGAATATTTTGCAGGATAACGATTTCAGCAGCTCGTCGGTCATTTACACAGGTATTGTTTTAGGCGCGGGACTTATAGCGCTGGCGTATGTATCTGAAAGGCGGCATGTGAAAGCACATTTCGCATTTACCTATAAAAATTTCGGCATCAATATCTTGTTTATAGCCAGCATCGCCGGTATGATTATGACCGAAAACCTTTACTTATTGTGGTTTCTGCCGATTGCAGGTCTATGCTTTTTTTCCTGCCGCAGCGCACTGAAGGAATCGTCTTTTTACTTTTTCGTGATAACAACCTTGTATGCATATGTAGTGTTATCGTACGTGATCATTCGTCTGCTGTTTAATGCATCTATAGATGAAGGCGCCATATACCTCGGGCTGTTTTACTTCATCGGATCGGGCATAGGACTGATACGCCTGCTCATTCATTACAACAAAAAAATAAAAGCTCATGACAGCATATAAAAAGGAAGACCTGTATCATGCACAGGTACAGGAGCTGGCACACGAGGCTTTTACAGCGGGGTGTATCGGGGAAGATTCCTACAGAAATATACTGCGGAATCATCCGGTACATTTATACACGCCCAACTATTTTATCCGTATAGGGCTTACATTGCTTACACTGGTTTGCATATTGTTTTCAGCCGGGTTGTTCGGGTTATTCTTCCAGGTATCCGGCGAGAGTGGTTTTATAGCAGGGTCTATCATGATGTCCCTGGCATGTTACGGTTTTCTTGAACTTATCATCAAGGCAAAAAATTATTACAATGCCGGTATAGATAATGCTCGTTCTGCAGCTGCATTTTTATTTATGACCGGGGCATTTTTTATTTTGTCTTATCCGCATAAAGAGATCATCATTTGCCTCGCAGCTTTTGTAACAGCTTCATGGCTGTGCATCCGTTTTGCAGACGCCTTTATGGGTTTGATTGCCTATCTCGCATTCCTGTTGCTTGCTTATTTTGTATATATCAGCATGGGGTATTTCTTTCGTGAAACAGCGCCACTTCTGCTGATGCTGTTATCGGCACTCTGTTACCGGCAGCTCAGTAAATTCCTTTCTGCGGGCAGATTTATGGTATACCAATCGGTGTTACAGTCATTAAGAGCTGCCGCTTTGATTTCCTTTTATGTTGCGGGCAACTATTACATCGCCATGCTGCTCATTACATATGAACTGGATGCAGTATTTACCCTGCATAAGATATGGGCGTGGCTGTGCTGGATATTCACTCTTGCAATGCCTTTGGCATACATAATTGCAGGAGTCCGCAAAAAGGATATCCTGTGGATACGCACGGGGCTGTGCCTTATAGCGGTAGCTGTCTTTACCTTCAGAAACTATTATCATGTGCTGGATGCAGAGAAAATGATGGTACTCGCCGGTATCATTATGACCGGTGCCAGCTACCTGCTTATCCGGTATCTGCGTACACCACAATACGGATTTACTGCGGAGCATACCAATACACAAAGCAAAGCGATGCAACAAGCCGAAGCTTTGATCATAGCACAGTCGCTGGGCAAGCCTGCAGCTGCTCCGGAAAGCAGTGGAGTACACTTTGGCGGCGGTAGTGGCGGTGGCGGCGGAGCCACAGGCTCTTACTGATTATGACAGGAGAAAAATAAACGACAAAAGCCACATTATCTGTGGCTTTTGTACTATCGGGCATTTAAGCATTTGCCTGCATACGTTCTGCAATATTTCCGGGCACAAGCTGGTAACTGTTAAATGTAACGGATGCCGATGCTCTACCGGATGATATGGTGCGCAACGCAGTTATGTAACCGAACAGCTGCGACAGCGGCACTTCTGCTGTTATCTGCTGTAAGGCGGCTTTCATTTCCATGCTCCTGATCATACCACGACGGCGATTCAGATCGCCTGTGATATCGCCGGTATGTTCCTGCGGAGTGGTAATCTCTACCAGCATCACAGGTTCCAGCAAACGAGCTCCGGCTGCGGCTGCAGCTTCACGGAATCCGAAAAATGCAGCCTGCTCAAAGTCGCGGGCATTTGAATCCTTATCATGAAAGTCACCATCGAACAAACGTATACGCATGGATTCGACAGGATAACCAGCCAGGACGCCATTTTTCATGGCCTGCTCAAATCCTTTCCTTACAGACGGGATAAATTCTTTGGGAATTACACCGCCTTTGATTTCATCCAGGAATTCAAGTCCATTCATTCCGTCCATACGCGGACCAAGTTCAAAGTGTATCTGGGCAAAATTTCCGCTTCCCCCGTTTTGCTTTTTATACACTTCACGATGCACAATCGTTTCAGTGAATATCTCGCGATAGGCAATCTGCGGTTCTCCTTTGTTCACTTCAAGGCCATAATCCGCATGCAGTTTTTCCAGTGTTACTTCCAGGTGTAGTTCGCCCATGCCTTTCAGTATCGTTTGTCCGGAAACCGCATCTACAGACACCGTGAGTGTAGGGTCTGCATCTGCCAGGCGCGCAAGTGCTTCACCAAGTGCCGCGATATCTTTCGCCGTTTTTGCCTCTATAGCTATGCCAACCATAGGCTCAGGAAAATTCATCTGTTCCAGCACAACAGGCCGCCCGGCATCAGCCAGCGTATCCCCCGTTTTCACCTCCTTAAGTCCTACTATCGCACCTATGTCGCCAGCCTCAATACAATTCGTATTTTCATACCGGTTAGACAGGATACGCAACAACCGGTTTACACGCAATGTTTTGCCTGTGCGGCTGTTCCATACGGTATCTCCGTTTCTTATGGTCCCGGAATACACACGGATCATTGTAAGACGGCCAGTATACTCGTCTGTAAGTACTTTAAAAGCAAGTCCACTGAACGGCCCGGCTTCATCTGGCGCAAGCACAATAGCAGCCCCGTCCGGGTCAGTTCCATGAATCTCACGGATATCGGCTGGTGAAGGCAGGTACTGTACAATGGCATCAAGCAAAGGCTGAACACCTTTATTACGGTACGCCGCTGCGCAAAGTACCGGTATCAGTTCATGCGCCAGGGTGGCCTTCTTCAATGCATCATGTATCTCCTGCTCCGAAATTGTTTCGGGTGCAGTCATATACTTATCCAGTAAGCGTTCGTCGCGCACCGACAATTCCTCAAGCAGGTACTGGCGCCATTTCTGTGCTTCTGCCTGCCGATCTGCAGGGATGGCAGTTGTTTCATATGATTTACCATCAGCACTGTTCCATATCAATGCTTTCATGCTTACCAGGTCTATAACGCCTGTAAATGCATCCTCTGCACCTATAGGCAACTGAACTGGTATTGCACCAGTGTGCAGACGACTATGTATCTCTTTCAATACACGTATAAAATCTGCGCCCTGGCGGTCCATCTTATTAATCAGTATGATCCGCGGCACATGATATCTGTCGGCCTGATGCCATACCGTTTCTGATTGCGGCTGCACGCCCGACCTTGCACAAAACACGGCCACAGCACCATCCAGCACACGCAATGATCGTTCTACTTCTGCTGTAAAATCAACGTGTCCCGGTGTATCAATGATATTAACCTGGTATGTGCTGTTATCATAGTTCCAGTAAGTGGTGATTGCTGCAGAGGATATAGTGATCCCGCGTTTGCTTTCCTGCGGATCGCTGTCCATTATCGTGTTGCCATCATCTACACTGCCCATGCGATGTGTAAGACCGGTGTAATACAGTATACGCTCTGTAACAGTTGTTTTACCTGCATCCACATGAGCCATTATCCCTATATTTCTCGACTGATATATTCTTTTCATAATTGTTGATTCTGAAGTTAGTTAAAATAAAAAAACCTCCGCGTGTGAAACGGGAGGCAGAGAAAGACACACGATGTCTTACATTACCGGGCCTCCCGGGAAAGCAGTTCTGAAAATGTTTTTATTACGTGTATCATTGGTTATTGTATTAAGTGTTATTACTGTTGCATCTGAAGGGGGCGACAAAAACAAAAAAGCCTCTTCCGGGGAAGAGGCTCAGAAAATATAGTTAAATATTAAGCACCTTTTTCCGGAAATAGTTTTGCCTCCCCATCTGTAATAAAGATGATGCGGCTTGAAGCGATGATCGCCTGTACAGCGGTTCCGCCCGTGAATGATTTGTATGTAATGATTGTGTTCATCTATTCTAGCAAATATGCTATTTCGCTGCAAATATAGAAATATCTCTATACCTGAAAAAATTTTGTCGACTATTTTTCAGGAAATAAAAACATCGGATGTTTAAGAAATAAAAAAAGGACTGATCATACGACCAGTCCTTTTCTGTATAAAACAAAACCATTTTATCTTTTAATCAGCTTCACATCCCAGCGTATGCTGTCATCTGCACGACGGCATTCCACAAAGTAAACGCCGCTGGTAATTTCTTTCAGCTGCCATGTTTCTTTGACATCACCGGAAGATATGTGCGTGTCAATAGTTTTGCCGGTTACGTCGCGGAGGATAGCTTTATCGCCTTTGTGCAGTCCTTCCATAATGATCAGAGATGTTTCTGTCGGATTCGGATATAGTTTAAACCCTTCCGGCACGGTTACTGTTGCAACGCCAACGCCTTTTACATACATCGTATTGGCTGCAGCAACAGAATCAGGGCTGGCGCACGCATCAGCACAATGCAATACACCTGTAATAACATCGTTGTTCTGAAAATCCGTACCGGCTATTGCTGTCCATGTTGCAGCATTGGCGCCCGGCACCGGTATATTGTTTTTCAGCCAGCTGATAGCATATACGCTTCCCGGGTTGGTAACAGCAGCGGTAAATACAACAGATTGTCCCGCACTTACATTTGTTCCGGGTGCAACCGAAACAGATACGGACGGTACAAATGAAGGATTAACGGTCATAGAAAGGCTATTACCTGTCACCGATGCTGCAGTAACGCAGGCAGCGTTACTGGTCATTACACAGGAGATAACATCGCCGTTCAATGGTGTGTAGCTGTAGAATGTACTGTTGGTACCTACGTTGCCACCATTCACTTTCCATTGGTATGCAGGAGCCGTACCGCCATTAGTTGGCATAGCACCAAAGCTTACTACATTCCCGGAGCAGACATCGGTAGACGATGCACCAATAAGGACAGACGGAGTTACAAAAGTTTTTACAGTTATAGCTATACCGTTGCTGGTAGCTGTGTTGGTGGTAGCACAGGTAGGATTTCCGGTCATTACACAGGTTACCAAGTCACCATTGGAAGGAGTGTAAGTGTACACCGGATTATTGGTGCCTGCATTGCTACCGTTCACTTTCCATTGATAAGATTGTATCGTGCCGCCATTGGCTGGTGTAGCTGTAAATGTTACAGAACTGCCAATACAAACACTGGTAGCTGAGGCAGCTACAGATACTGAAGGTGTAACCAGCGGCACAACGTTCATGGTAATTGCATTGCTGGTAGCATTGGCCGGGCTTGAGCATGGTGCATTTCCGGTAAGTATACAGGTCACAACATCACCATTAGCAGGTGCATAAGTGTATGTAGTGTTATTTGTACCGGCGTTGATACCGTTCACTTTCCATTGGTATGCAGGCGCTGTGCCACCATTCGTTGGGGTGGCCGTAAATGTTACGGATGTACCGGAGCAGACATTGTTTGAGGATGTTGCTATTGATACAGAAGATATAATGGTTGGTGTTACTGTCATCGTTACAGCATTACTTGTGGCGGTAGCAGTTGTTGTGCAGGACGCACTGCTGGTCAGTACACAGGTTACTATATTACCATTGGCCGGTGTAAAAGTGTACGTACTGCTGTTCGTTCCTACATTACTGCCGTTCACTTTCCACTGGTATATGGGTGCAGTGCCGCCGTTGGTTGGGGTAGCTGTAAAGGTAACGGACGTACCGGAGCAGACACTTGTCGCACTGGCTGATACTGACACGGCCGGTGTTACTACAGGAGATACAGTCATGTTAACCGTATTGCTTGTGGCAGTACTTGTTGTTGCACAGATTGCATTACTGGTAAGTACACAGGTTATAAGGTCGCCAATGGCAGGCGTATAAGTATAAGTAGCGCTATTGGTACCTGTATTTACGCCGTTCACTTTCCACTGGTAAGCAGGAGCTGTACCACCGTTGGTTGGTGTAGCGGTAAAGGTAACCGAAGTACCGGCACAAATATTATAGGCGCTTGCTGTCACCACAACAGAAGGTGTAACCACAGGGTTAACCGTTATAGTTATTGCATTGCTTGTAGCAGTTGCAGCGGTAACACAGGGAGCATTGCTGGTCATTACACAGGTTACTACATTACCGTTTGTTGATGCAAATGTGTACGTGTTGCTGTTAGTACCTACGTTAATACCGTTCACTTTCCATTGATAAGAAGGCGAGGTACCACCGTTATTTGGTGTAGCTGTGAATGTTATTGCCGTACCAAAGCACACCGGATTAGCGGAGGCCGAGATAGTTACGGAAGGTGTAACGACTGCATTTACAATCATGGTTAGCGCATTGCTGCTTGCCGTAGCAGGAGAAACGCAGGCTGCATTACTGGTCAGTACACAAGTTACCACATCACCGTTTGCGGGTGTATAGGTATAGGTACTGCTGCTTCCTGTCATGACTACTCCATTTACTTTCCATTGATAAGAAGGTGCAGTACCGCCATTGGTTGGGCTGGCTGTAAATGTTACAGCAGTACCGGAACAAATATTATTCTGAGATGCTGCGATACTTACTGCTGGTATTACAGCGGCATTTACAGTCATAGTTATTGCACTGCTGGTTGCTGTAGCAGGAGAAACACAGGCTGCATTGCTGGTCAGCACACAGGTTACCACATCACCATTTGCAGGTGTGTAAGTATATGTACTGCTGTTGGTGCCGGCATTGGTACCATTTACTTTCCATTGGTATACCGGTGCAGTACCGCCATTTGCCGGGGTTGCTGTGAATGTTACAGAGGTACCCGCACAGATATTATTTGCGCTGGCGGCCACGGAAACAGAAGGTGTGGAAGGTGTGCTTACAGTCATCGTAACAGCACTACTTGTAGCTGTGGCTGGTGATGCGCAGGCAGCGCTGCTGGTCATTACACAGGTCACTACGTTACCATTGGCCGGTGTAAAGGAATACGTATTGCTGTTGGTTCCAACGTTGACACCGTTTACTTTCCATTGGTAAGAAGGTGTGCTTCCTCCTCCGGAAGGTGTTGCTGTAAATGTTACCGAAGTGCCGGAGCATACGGGGTTGGCTGACGCTGCGATGCTTACAGATGGTGTAACCGTAGTATTTACAACCATTGTAACTGCATTACTCGTAGTTGTTGCCGGTGACGCGCAGACTGCATTGCTGGTAAGCACGCAAGTCACGACATCGCCATTAGCCGGCGTATAAGTATACGTATTGCCACTTGTGCTTACAGACGTACCATTCACTTTCCACAGATAGGCAGGCGTAGTGCCGCCATTGGTTGGAGTGGCTGTAAATGTTACAGAGGTACCGGTACAGATATTGTTCTGCGAAGCGGCGATACTTACAGAAGGTGTCACATTCGCATTTACTGTTATTGTCAGGGCGTTGCTGGTTGCTGTCAACGGAGAAACACAAACTGCGTTGCTCGTCATTACACAGGTTATTACATCACCATTGGCGGGCGTGTAGGTGTACGGGCTGTATGTTGCACCGCTGATAGCAGTACCATTTACTTTCCATTGATAGCCCGGTCCGCTACCGCCATTAGTAGGCGTAGCGGTAAAGGTTATTGCTGTGCCCGCACAGATATTATTCGCACTGCCGGTTATTGTAACTGATGGTGTGGCCGCTGTGCCCACATTCATAGTCACAGCATTACTGGTGGCTGTAGCGGGCGATGCACATGTCGAGCTGCTGGTCAGCACACAAGTCACTACGTTACCATTTGACGGTGTGTAGGTATATGTACTGCTGTTAGTGCCTGTGTTCACTCCATTCACCTTCCATTGATAAGAAGGTGATGTACCTCCATTCGTCGGCGTTGCAGTAAATGTTACAGAAGTACCGCTACAAATGTTGTTCTGCGAAGCTGCAATGCTTACAGAAGAAGCACCGGTAGTGTTTACGACCATATTTATAGGGCTGCTAAAAGAATATTGGGTCGATGTACAGTTAGTAGCATATGTACCCAGCTGACATGTCACTACATCTCCATTGGCAGGCGTATAAGTATAAGGACTGTAGGATGCGCCGCTTACGGCTGTTCCGTTCACGTACCATTGATACCCATAAGCCAGGTTGTAGTTGGAAGCAGTCGCTGTAAAGGTAACTGATGTACCGGAGCACACAGGGTTAGCAGAAGCTGCAATATTTATAGTTGGCGAGACCGTTGCAGGGTGTGCAACGATTATAAAATCTTCTACCTGTCCGTAGTCAGGATTTGCACAGGCGGAAGGTGTTACGCTCCCTGCATAATCCGAGAATACTCTCATACGAAGGGGTATGCACGTCGTCGCAGTGGTTGGTATCGTAACTGTCGCCGTCGCCGTCTGACCTGCTGTTGTACCGGAAAAACCCATTACTTTTTCTGAAGTCTGGAAAACGCCATCATTATTCCAGTCTATCCATACATAGGTATTTTCAGGATTAGACGGGCCTGCAGTAACGCTAAGCGTATAGGAACTTCCGAGTGTTACATTTCCTATTACCTGATCCTGCATACAGTCACCTCCGGTATGGTCCAGGTAAAAAGTATCGTCATCAGTGTATCCTCCGCTATAGTAACTAATGTCAGAAAAGAAAACATTGGTAGGCCCTACATCATAAGGATTTCCTGTATGACCGATTCCGGAAGGAGCACAGGCAGATAATGGTGCAGAAACGCTGTATGCGTAGGATCCGGGGGCCTGACCTCCCAGAGAAGTGATCAGCGAATACCTGTAGTTCAGCAACTGGTAAACCATCCTTGTCTTCTGGCCTGCTGTAAACCTGTTAGGACAGCTGCTGTAGTTCATGATATTGTACACAACGGGCACGTAGCTCGTACCTGTACAAGGGTTGGTACCGGTAGGACAACCAGAAACCAGCGCATGCGGATCTGTATCACATACAAGATCACCATCTGTAGCACAGTTATTGTTGGTAGGACATGTAGTGGAGTTGCTGGAACCTTCAAAGGTATGGCGCAGCCCCATGGTATGACCTACTTCGTGTGCAATGGCCCAGTTGGTCTGGTCGTAGCGCAGCACCACACCATCTATATCTGCCGGTACGCCGGGATAATAGGCATAACCGGCAATGCCGCCACCATTAGCGGCTGATCCCTGGATATTGGTTACGATCCATATATTCAGGTAAGCGGTATTCGGCCAGCGGCTCAGGTTTTTTACCGCAACTTCATCTGCTCCATTTGCAGACCCGGAAGTGCCGATACCATATGCACTGTAGCCTGATACACTACTTCCGTTTACACGGTTGATGCCTGTTGTAGCCTGGCAAGCAGGATCGCGCTTGGCAAGTACAAACCTGATTGGTACATTAACACCACCATTATTAGTATCCGGGTTGGAGGCCCATGTGGCCGCATAAACCTGGTTCAGGTAGCTGACCAGCGATTGTATGGTAGCATCGCTGGGATTTTGTGCGGAGCCAACTGACTGGCCTGTATGAATGATGTGAAATACTATGGGTATTTCATATACAGTACCGGAGGAAGTATTTAAGATCAGCCCCTGTGGCAATCCCGAAGTTTGCTGATTATAGTTGGTCCAGGATTGTAACTGGCGCTGCAATGATTGTGCGTAAGCAGGATTATGCGCTTCCTGCCAGGCATTGGCCTCTGTAGTGGCACAGGATAGTTGCTGTGCAAACGCCGGCATGGCACAAAGGAAAAAGGCTGCCAGCAATAAAAAGTGTCTAAATCTTGACATCGGGAAAAGAAATGTTTTAGATTCCGGTTTAATAATTGATGAGGTAATATTTACTTTTCTTTAAACACACATATTGTTTTTATTTCATGTCAAAAACTGACCGCAAATATAATATTTGTAGCTTGGATATATCAGGCGTTTTCAATGTATTTCGCGAAGGAATATATTCTATACTAAAATTGAATAAGAATTGCTTTTTCAAAGACGCCATAACTTGTCCGATCCTGCGAAAATTGCCCCAGGAAACTGTATCAGCCCGCTTTTCAGGCTATTGCAATATCCTTTGCCCCGCCGGAAATAAAAACTGGCACAGAACATGCCATACATTTCTATGATTAATGAATTTTATATTTACTTCTCTAAAGAAAAACCACATGAAAAAAATCTTCATTCTCTTTTTACTCGCAGGCAGCACATATGCAGCTAATGCCCAGATAGATTTAAGCAAGGCCGCCTCCAAGGTTACAGGCACAGCAACAAATGTGATGAGTGCCGGCACTGCGCTTTCCAAACTGGCTAACGGTATTGCTCCTTCCGCTCTTACAAGCGGATGGGCTTCTGCAAAATCGGGGTGGCTGAACAGTGCAGGTAAAGTAACCACTGCTGTACAAGGCGCACAGTTATTGGGTCAACTAACAAATTATATTAAACCGGGGGCTTTTAAGTCTACATGGGGAAATGTGAAAACAGGCTTTATTTCCGGCCTTGGAAAGGTAGCCACAATGAGCAGCCTCGGCTCCTCTATTAAAACATTGGTGGGCAATATGAATAATAATGCATTTACCAGCGGCTTCCAGCAAAACAAGGGAACATTCCTTACAGCACTCAGCCTGCTGAAATAAACATAGAACAACAGAACATAAAAAAAAGCCGGGAACTGAAACAGTTCCCGGCTTATATTTTTAGAATAAGACTTAACCTACAAGCGTTGCGCCTTCTATCAGCACAGTAGCTTTATTGTTCAGCACTTCTACAAAACCTGCAGATATTTCATACAGTTCTGTATTATTCTTATCCTTTATGATCTTCATCTTTCCTTTGCCTAAAGAAGCGATCATCGGTGCGTGGTTTTCCAGCACTTCGAAAGAACCTTCGATGCCTGGCAACTGTACACCATACACAGCGCCGCTGTATACTTTATGCTCGGGAGTTAATATATCTAACTGCATTTGTTAATATGCTAATGTGCTGATTAGCTAATTAGCTAACTAGCTAATTGACTAAATTAGTTTTTCGCCTGTTCCATCAGTTTTTTACCTTTTGCGATAGCATCATCGATGGTACCTACAAGGTTAAATGCTGCTTCAGGATATTCATCCACTTCACCGTCCATGATCATGTTGAAACCACGGATCGTTTCTTCGATCGGAACGAGTACACCTTTCAGACCGGTGAACTGTTCTGCCACGTGGAATGGCTGAGACAGGAAGCGCTGTACTTTACGTGCGCGCTGTACAGTCATTTTATCTTCTTCACTCAGTTCGTCCATACCGAGGATTGCGATGATATCCTGCAGTTCTTTATAGCGCTGGAGGATCAGTTTTACGCGGTTAGCGGTATTGTAGTGTGCATCACCTACGATGAGCGGAGTAAGGATACGGCTGGTAGAATCCAGCGGATCAACCGCAGGGTAGATACCAAGATCCGCAATCTTACGGGAAAGTACAGTTGTAGCATCCAGGTGGGCAAAGGTTGTTGCCGGCGCCGGATCGGTAAGGTCATCCGCAGGTACGTAAACCGCCTGTACAGATGTAATAGAACCGTTTTTGGTAGAAGTGATACGCTCCTGCATCAGACCCATTTCTGTGGCCAGTGTAGGCTGGTAACCCACGGCAGAAGGCATACGTCCCAGCAGGGCCGATACTTCAGAACCTGCCTGCGTAAAACGGAAGATATTATCAACGAAGAACAGGATGTCTTTACCTTTTCCTGTACCATCGCCGTCACGGAAATATTCTGCGAGTGTAAGACCAGACAGGGCAACGCGTGCACGTGCTCCCGGCGGCTCATTCATCTGGCCGAATACGAATGTTGCTTTAGAATCTTTCAGACCTTCGAGATCTACAGATGCCAGGTCCCAGCCGCCTTCTTCCATGCTGTGGAGGAATTTGCTGCCGTATTTCACGATACCTGCCTCGATCATTTCGCGCATCAGGTCATTACCTTCACGGGTACGCTCACCCACGCCGGCAAATACAGACAGACCACCGTGGCCTTTTGCGATATTATTGATCAGTTCCTGGATCAGTACGGTTTTACCTACACCCGCACCACCAAACAGACCGATCTTACCACCTTTTGCATAAGGCTCGATCAGGTCAATTACTTTGATACCGGTGAACAGTACTTCTGTAGCTGTGCTCAGGTCTTCAAATTTCGGAGGTTTTGCGTGGATCGGACGACCGGTAGTTTTATTTGGCTGAGGCAGACCGTCGATAGCGTCACCGGTTACATTGAACAAACGACCATAGATCTGTTCGCCGATAGGCATTGCAATCGCTTTACCTGTATCTACCACTTCGAGGCCACGTACCAGACCTTCTGTACCGTCCATGGCTACACAGCGTACACTGTCCTCACCAAGGTGCTGCTGCACTTCCAGTACCAGTTTGTCGCCGTTTTCGCGTGTTAATTCAAGTGCGTTATAGATTTCCGGAAGCTTATTGTCATTTGTGAAATAAACGTCCACAACCGGACCGATGATTTGTTTGATTTTACCAACGTTTGGCATACGACTCAGTTATATAAAAAGAAAAAGATGCGTGAAATTTTGCGCAAAGGTAACGATAGGATCGTAAAAAGTAAAAAGAAAAAGAAAAAATTGTTGATATCAACTCTGTAAAACCGTTGTTTTACTGCAGACGTTCATATTCAAACAGGGGACTGCCCTTTTTCCCGTCCGGTGTATAATAATCCAGGAAATGCAGCTTCCAGTACTCATCATTGCGGTTATGCAATATGTAGCATTTCTTCGGGTTCACGATATAACGGGCATTTGAGTTGGTATAATCGTAACTTTTCCAGTCAAAACCAATTATATCCCTCCATGGGTAAAATGTATATGATCCGATACTGGTAGCCAGTATTTTTTCATAACCGGTTGTACTGTCTGCTATACCGGTCGTTTTGTAAGGATTCAGCAGCGCTCCTGTAACCTGGTAGCGGAAATTACCCAGGTTCTTATATATATATCTGTAACGCGTAAACACAAAATCCCAGGTATTCTTGGGAGGTTCCGGTGTTACTATTTTATTAGCGTCACTGAATGAGAAATATGCAAAATTGTAATTACTGTTTTTGGGTATGTTGATCCTTTGCGGAGCCTGGTCATCCAGTTCGCCATATTCCATAAGATAATGGCTGTCATCAGAGAGGATAAGACGTATTTTTTTATAGGTGGAATCAACAGAAACTACGTAAACATAATTATAGGACGCGCCTTTTGCATCCTTCCACTCGCCAAGGCCTGTAGAATCCGGCGTACCACTGGGCCAGTCAAATTTCCAGGCACCATCGTTCTGGCTGCTGAGAATGCTGTTGCAGGAATAAGTATTTACATGCTGAAAGGACGTATCGTAAGTATTTGCGATGAGTATATTCTTACCACCATTCATAAATACATGATAACCCGCTGCCGAAGCTTCGAATGCAAGGTCCCACGATTCTACTTTACTGGTATATACAACCTGGCCGGATTCAAGATCAAAAAACAGCTGATTTTTGTAATCTTCTCCCATTTCTACCTGTATATGCTCCGATGTACCACCCGGCGGCAGTGTTACAGGAGATTCTTTCTTTAAGCAAGATGCAAAAAGGAACAGTAAAACCAATATAGGTAGGGTCCGTATGGACCGGCGTATCTTCATGACAGTGCAAATATCCGTTGAGATATAATATCGAATGTCAACCATTTGTCAAGAACCAGACTAATCGATCTGTTAAAATTATGAAAACTCCCTCATACGGGGGGAACAAGTTCTCCGATCACACAAATAATTGATTAGGTTTGCAAATTGAAATTTACTCTGCCGATGTTGAAAAACTACTCATTTGTCCTTTTCATTACCCTGTTGTGGCTCACCGGGTGTACCGGGGAAAAGAATAAGTTTACAGTAATAGGCGATATCAGTAATATGCCTGCACATCAGCAGATAGTTCTGGAAGAGCTGGGCATTAATGATATCAGGATCGTTGATTCTGCAAAAACCGGTGAAAAAGGCAATTTTGAAATTTCCGGCATTGCCCCTGAGGCTGGCCTGTACCGCCTCCGTTTCGATCAGAGCCATTTTGTACTGCTGGCCATACAAAATGGCACAATGAAGATCTCCGGCGACTGGAATACACTTGAAGATTACCAGGTAACAGGCTCCCCTTCTTCCCAGAGCCTCCAGGATTTTCTCCGCGTTATCCGCGGGCACCTCCGTGATTTTAATACGATGGCACTGGTTATAGACAGTATGCAGGCAAAAGGCAACGACAGTATGCTGGCTGCCGCCCAGGCCAATATGCAGCATATGAACCAGAATTTCACCGAGTTCATAGAGCATTACGCTGATACCACTGCATATCTCCCGAATGCTGTTTTTGCAGCAAGAATGCTCAATCCTGCTGTTGAAAAGGTATATCTCCAGGCTTTTTCGCAGGGCCTGGAACGACGTTTTCCGAACTCAAAAACTGCTAAAGACTTCATTTCAAATATTAATCGTATCCTGTCTCAGGAAAATACGCCTAAGCAAGCCAGATCGGGCATGGGTGCCGGAAGCGCTGCACCGGAAATAAGCCTTCCTACCCCGGAAAATAAAGTAATAAAACTCAGCTCTTTCAAAGGGAAATATGTATTGATTGACTTCTGGGCGTCATGGTGTAATCCCTGCCGTGCAGAAAACCCAAATGTGGTTGCAGCCTATAATAAATACAAGACAAAGAATTTTGCTATCCTCGGCATTTCGCTTGACAATGACAAAAATAAATGGACAAAAGCAATTAAAGACGACGGCCTTTCCTGGACACAGGTAAGCGATCTGCAAGGCTGGGAATCTGTTGCCGCCCGTGCATATGGCGTAGAAGCTATCCCTTCAAACTTCCTCGTAGACCCTGCAGGCAAAATTATAGCTACTAACCTGCGCGGTGAGGACCTGGAAGAAAAACTGGCATCCATATTTAAATAATCCGATAATTTTAAATTATTACCGGCCGGCTTCATTGCCGGCTTTTTTGCGCCCGTATCAAAAAAAGACGCCTGTACACAAAGCACAGGCGCCATAGAAAATAAAAATGTGCGTTATACTTCCCGCATCTTATCCAGCAGATTGTTAAGCCGTGCGGCCTCTTTATCTGTAAGATTGTTCAGCGGAGCAGCTCCCGGGCCAAATAACTCCTGGTCTATTACATCCAGCAATTTTAACCCCTCTTCCGTTATTGATATCTCATATTCGCGTCTGTCGGCCGGAGAAACGCTAACGGTGACCAGTTTTTTATCTTTAAGACGCTTAATGATCCGTGTAAGATTTGAATTCCGGTTCAGCATACGGGATAGTATTTCACGCTGCGAAACAATTTCCGGGTATTCCCGCCTCAATATCCGCAACACATTGAACTGCTCATGGTACAGACCATGCGTCTTCAGGAAAGCAAGCATGCGGTTATGAAAAAAGCTGGCCGTAAACAGTACATTCATGTGTGCTTTCACCTGCAGCGATTCAAATTTTGATTGTTTTATCTCGTCCTCAATAGTTGGCATAGGCTTCCGTATTATTTAAGTGTAACATTTTCATTGCTGCCGGACGGGTTCATACCAGGTGCTTTTCCCTTATAATGAATATCAAACCCGATACTCAGGAATACCAGATTTGTTTTTTCATAACCGGCATAAGGTTTATTACCATTATCATCCTTATAATCCTGATTAAGGAAATTGCCCGGATAATACTGTGCTTTAAATGTTATGCCCGGGCTTAGGGAAACACCGGCAAACAAATAAGGCATTACTGTAGCAGTGCGGTCGCTGAACCATTCATTGAATTTATTCTTGTGGCCTCTTTTCACAAAGCCTTTCTCCCGGTAATTAAATGGCAGGTCCATACCGCCACCAAGCATTACAAAATTGTGCTTACCCAGATTACCGACTTTAATGCCCACAGGTACGCCAATTGTGTATACCCGGTGTTTTACCGTGCTGTCACCGAACTTTTCAATAAAACCGATGTTCTTAATACCAAGGCCTGCCAATACGCCGAAATGATTATTGAAATCGTAATTGACATTCATGCCATAGTTGAGAATAAGACTGAAACGTAAAGTGCTGAGCTTTGATGATTCACCGGTCCGCTGTAATACGGAGCTGGAAAACAGGAAGGCATCCAGACCATTGCTGAAGTAGAACTTACGTACATGTTCCGGCTTCATATCGTCATTCATCGCAGAATCGGTGTTACCGGATTGAGCGCGTACGTTATAGGAAAGAAGGGCCGTAGCGAGTAAAAAGTAAAGGTATTTGTATCTCATTAATGGTAGTTTAATTAATTTAATAAAAACAGTATTATGCTTCATACTGTTCGTGTGACGCACAAAATTTATGCTTTTCTGTTTAAAATAATTTAAGCGGCTTGCTCCAAAACGCTCGTGAGGGTGATATAATTTTTGTAAAGATATAAAAGATCGTATCTCTGCAAAAATTACAGTCGTTCCTTCTTTGGCATGCAGATTGACCCCTTAATTTTGCACTCTTTTTCAAAAAAAGAGTAATCTTGTTGTAATGTCCGAAATAAAATCAATGATAGATATGTTCTTTAACCAGTCGGAGCAGGAGATGGAGTTTATGCCCATCGTACCGCTGGGAGAAGAAGAAATGGATGAGCAGGAGAAAGGAGCGCTCCCTTCAGAGGTTCCTGTTATAGCCCTGCGTAATACTGTACTTTTCCCTAATGTGGTACTCCCCATAACCGTAGCACGCGAAAAATCTGTAAAAGCCATTACAGAAGCGCAGAAACAAGGAAAGTGGATAGGCGTTGTAGCCCAGAAAGACAGTAATAATGATGACCCTGCACCGGAAGACATCTACTCAATAGGTACGCTTGCCAAAGTGGTAAAACAGATAAAAATGCCCGATGGCAATACCACTGTTTTCATCATGGGCCGGGTACGCTTCCATATAGAAGAATTTACCCAGACAGAACCCTTCCACAGCGCACGTATCAGGCTGCTGAACGACGATTTTCCCAAAGAAGACGCTTCCTTTGATGCACTTGTCTCTTCTATAAAGGATTACTCCGAAAAAATACTGCAGCAATCGCCCAATCTGCCGCATGAAACAAGCATAGTTCTGCGCAATATAGAGCAGCAATCCTTCCTGATGCACTTCATTGCTTCCAACATAAATGCCAAACTGACAGAAAAACAGGCATTACTGGAAGAAGATAATGTGACATTACGTGCAGAACGTCTTTTGCAGCTTTTACAGTCGGAATTGCAATTGGTTGAGCTCAAAAATGAGATTACCAATAAAACACGTGCGGATATTGACAAGCAGCAGCGCGAGTATTTTCTGCAGCAGCAGCTTAAATCTATACGTGAAGAGCTTGGCGGCGACCCTAACGAGCGCGAGATACGTGATCTGCAGAAGCGCGCCGAAAGCGTACAGATGAGCGAAACAGCCCGCGAGCTCTTCCAGAAAAATATACAGAAGCTGGAGCGCATGCATCCCAGTACGCCGGACTATTCCGTAATATATAATCACCTGGACCTGATTCTGGACCTTCCGTGGGGAAGCTTCACAGAAGACAGCTATGATCTGCGCCGCGCCCAGAAAATACTGGATGATGATCATTATGGCATGGAAAAGATCAAGGAACGTATTCTTGAATATCTTGCCGTACTAAAGCTTAAAGGTGATATGAAATCGCCCATACTTTGTTTTGTAGGCCCTCCGGGCATTGGTAAAACATCGCTGGGCAGGAGCATTGCCAATTCTATTAACCGTAAATATGTACGCTTAAGTCTCGGCGGCCTTCATGATGAAAGCGAACTGCGCGGTCACCGCAAAACATATATTGGTGCCATGCCCGGCCGCATTATACAGCAGCTGCGCAAAGTAAAGTCTGCCAACCCGGTGTTTATACTGGATGAAATAGATAAAATAGGCAAAGATTTCCGTGGAGACCCATCTTCTGCCCTGCTGGAAATACTGGACCCGGAACAGAACAGTACGTTTTACGACAACTACCTGGAGCTCGAATTCGATCTCTCCAAAGTTTTGTTCATTGCTACGGCCAACAGTCTTGGCGATATACAGCCCGCCCTCCGCGACAGGCTGGAGATCATACAGCTGTCCGGCTATTCTACAGAAGAAAAAACAGAGATCGCAAAGCGCCACCTGATACCTAAGCAGAAAGAGCTGCACGGTCTCAGTAAAGTGCCGCTGCGCTTCCCTGATAAAGTGATCAGCAAAATCATACAGGAGTATACGCGTGAGAGCGGCGTGCGCGAGCTGGACCGCCTGATGGCTTCTGTAATGCGCAATGTAGCGCGCCAGGTTGCCATGGAAGACAAAGTAGCTCCGCAGGTAACTTCCGAGCAGATAGAAAAAGTGCTGGGCAAACCACGCTTCAGCAATGATATCTATACCAAAGGGCATCCGCCCGGTGTAACTGTAGGCCTCGCCTGGACATCCGTAGGCGGCGATATCCTCTTTATAGAAACCAGCCTGTCGAAAGGAAAAGGTGGCCTTACTCTTACCGGAAACCTGGGTAATGTGATGAAAGAAAGTGCCAGTACAGCGCTCTCCTATCTTAAAGCCCACAGTACAGAGTACGACATTGCACCGTCAATGTTTGAAGAGTACAGCATACACGTGCATGTTCCGGAAGGTGCTGTTCCCAAAGATGGACCCAGCGCAGGCATTACCATGCTCACCTCTCTTGCATCTGCCTTCACCGGCAAAAAGGTGAAACCTTATTTTGCAATGACAGGTGAGATCACACTACGTGGACAGGTGCTGCCGGTGGGTGGTATTAAAGAAAAAGTACTGGCTGCAAAACGTGCCGGCATTAAGGAAGTGATCATGTGCAAACAGAATGAAAAAGATGTTGAAGAGATCAACAAAGCATATATCAAAGGCATGAAGTTCCATTATGTTACCGAGATGACAGAGGTGCTGAACCTTGCACTGGTGAAGAAGTAAACTAAAATATTGAGCGATCTGAGAAGCCATGCAGGAAACTGTATGGCTTTTGTTTAATAAAAACACGAAATTTTAAAATGGCTAAAAAAATCTATCACCTTTCTACCTGCGATACCTGCCGTAAAATCCTCAAAGAAATTGACGCAACAGCAAATGGCTTTGAGCTGCAGGACATCAAAACAAATCCTGTTACAGAGGAACAACTGGATGCCATGAAAGAAAAAGCCGGAAGCTACGAAGCGCTTTTCAGCCGCAGATCGCAGCAATATAAAGCATTGGGGCTGGCAGATAAACAGCTTACAGAAGCGGATTATCGCCGGTACATCCTGGAGCATTATACCTTCCTGAAGCGGCCGGTGATCATTTATAAAGATCAGATGTTTGTGGGCAATGAAAAGAAAACAATAGAAGCGCTCAAAGAGGGATTACATTAACGACCTATTGCATTTTAAACACACACAACAATGAAAAAGCAAATTTTCACCCTATTGGCTGCAGCTGCATGCGGTCTTATGTCCTGCTCCAAGGGATCTACTACAAAAAATGCAGGTTGTAAGCTTGTTTCTGTTACCGATGGTTTTAAGTTATCCTCCGGTAGCATGTACACATTCACTTACTCAATAAATTATGACAACCAGGGACGGCCATCTGTAATAAACGGCAATTCCGGCTTTTCCAAAAAATTCCGGTATGGCAACGGCTACCTGACCACACAGGAGTTTGATAATAACAGCCTTTTAAGAACAGATTCCGTGATGATAGATGCGCAGAACCATGTAACCGCTGTTTATCATACCGACCTCTTGAGTTCGTCATCCGATACGACAATATTCACCTACAACACAGATGGGACGTTGGCTACCAGCTATGACAAAGGTTTAGGCCTTTATACCACTTGCCAGTGGCAGAATGGGGACCTGGTCTCTTCTGCAAGTTCGCCAGCAATATCAAATGTCAATTATTTCTTTGATCAGACAAGATTGTATCAGAACGGAGACATGTTTAAATGGTCGGACATGGAATCATTTGGCATTGGCACTACTGTCAAACCAAAACATTTCAGCCTGGGTAGTTCCAATGGCGCGATCACAAACTTTAACACAGATTCTTTGGGCAATGTTATCAGCTACACTGTCGGGCAGGGCAGCTCAAATGCTACGGACTATACATTTGCATACGAATGCAAATAATGCCGGCATAAGATAAATCAGCAAGCGCCTTTGTGGCGCTTTTTTTATGCCCTTAAACAAAAATTTGGTTTTTCAGTTGTATAACGTATATTTACGTTATGAAACCAAAAAAACAGTTACAAACTCTTACCAAAGCGGAGGAAGAAGTAATGCAGGTCATCTGGCAGCTGGGCCGATGCCTCGTCCGCGATATACTGGAGCAGCTCGGTGACCCCGATATGCCGCACAGCACTATATCTTCTGTAGTGCGTATTCTTGAGAAAAAAGGATTTGTGGATCACAAGGCTTACGGCAAAACATACGAATATTTTCCGATCGTCAATAAGGAAGATTATGCGCAGCAAGGTGTAAAAAGCCTGATGGAAAAATACTTTGGCGGATCGCCAAAACTGCTGGTAAGCTTCCTGGTGCAAAAAGACAACCTGGATCTTAAAGAATTAAACGAATTGCTGAAACAACTCGATAACAACGAAAAAAAGAAATAGCATGCTTACCTATCTGCTCCACGCAAGCATTATATGGTCACTAAGCCTTTGTTGCTTTGAGCTGTTCCTGAAAAAGGAAACCTATCATGGCATGAACCGCACCTACCTGCTGTTTACACTTTTGCTGGGCCTACTTGTTCCATTATGGTCATGGCCGCAGGCAGGTCAGGCTTATACCATCGTTTTACGCCAGCCCCTATATCATCAACCCATACATGCCGCACATATTATGACGCATACACGGGAAACAGTCATCAACAAAGGCATTCCTATTGGCACATTGTTGTACACATTTTATCTCGCAGGTGTGGCAATAAGCCTGGTGCCGATTGTAAGAGAAGTCATCATTCTGTTTTACCGATACCGAAGAGGAACAAAACATTACGAAAACAAATGGATAATTTCAGAGACAGGAAAACAGCATAGCCCGTTTTCATTGTTTAATATCCTTTTTGTAAATAACCGTTTCTGCTATTCATCAGATGAATGGGAATTAATACTAAAACATGAAGAACAACATCGCCACCTGCTCCATTTTGCAGATCTGTTCCTGATGCGGATGCTGCAGGTTGTGTTTTGGTTTCACCCGCTGATATACGCATACAAAAACAGGCTGCTGCTTATTCACGAATACCAGGCAGATGCAACAGTTTCCGAAACAAAGCAATTGCAATATGGCCGTTTCATTATTGAGCAAAGCATGCTGCAAGGAGCACCGTCGGTAACACACTCGCTAAGCAGAGCTCCGATAGCAAAAAGGCTGCGGATGATGACCCGCCGTTCATCCGACGCAGCGCACTTCATAAAATTATTGACTATAGTACCACTAGTTTCATTTGCTTTCCTTTGCTGTACCAAACCACAGGAAAGTACCCGTCACCTTAACAAAAAGGGAACAGACGAGATCGTTGTACAGGATGGTAATAGAATACAATTCCACCTGACGTCTGGTGATACTTTATTGGTTAAAAACCCGGAAACCCATGCCACAGAAAAAGTGATACTGAATTCCGGGCGGCAACCGGTAACGGCAAATGATCAGAAAATTTTCAGCAATGGCGAAGTAAATATTCCCCCTGTTTATTCAGGGATTGAAAAAAGCCTTGCAACACTTATATTAAAAGAGGTGGCTCCCGAATTATCTCTCCTGCCGGACGGTACCTATACTACCGAACTAAGCAGGATAATTCTAAACACACAGGGCCGTGTCATCTATCACGACAACTTTTACATAGTACCAGAGACCGGCAACCTGAAAGTTTCTGCGGAAACACCTGGTGAAATGTATCATGGCCTGCTGGAAATGCGTCACAGCCTGATGAATGCAAAAGATAAAATGATTCCGCCATCCTTGCAGCAGGTTATCAATAAGAAAGCAGACAACATCCTGAAACAGGCAAACTTTACACCTGCAATGAAAGACGGAAAAAATGTTTACTACAACCTCGAGAGCCCTGCACTGGAATGCAATCTTGTAATACGCATAAAGGATCATCACATAATACCTGCAACTAACCAGTAAAACACATTTTTATGCTGCAATACCTTTTAAATGCAACAGCTATATGGACATTGAGCCTGCTGTGTTTTGAGTTATTTCTCAAAAAAGAAACCTACCATGGCCTGAACCGCCTGTACCTGCTCACCACATTACTGCTTGGCTTATTAATTCCGCTATGGACATGGCCTTCCTCATCACGAACATTGACAGCGGTAGCAAACCAGTCTTTATACTACCGAGCAAGCCATGCGAGGCAGGCGATAGTGCAGGCAGTAAGTACAACCGGCGGTAACAGTTCCGTCTCCTGGCAGATGATATTGCTAACAGCTTATATTGGCGGCGCCGCGATCAGTATTGTCTTTGTAATAAAAGAGCTGACGCAGTTATTCCGGTATTATCGCAGAGGTATAAAACAATATGATGCCAACTGGCTCATCATAGAAACCGGCAGACAGCACAGCCCTTTCTCACTGCTGCATATGATCTTTATCAGCGACCGCAAAACATATTCATCTGATCAATGGCAGATAGTATTGCAGCATGAGCAGCAGCATAGCCGCCTGGGACATTTTGCAGACATGCTGTTATTACAATTGTTACAGATTGCATTCTGGTTTCACCCGCTGGTGTATATATACCGCAGGAAATTATTGCTGGTACACGAATACCAGGCTGATGCGGCATCTGTAGCCGACCTGAAACAATATGGCCAGTTTTTGCTGGAACAGACGATGCTGCGTTCAGCGCCATCAGTTACACATTCTTTTAATTATTCACCAATAAAAAACAGAATCTTTATGCTCACCAGAAAAAATCCCTCCCGCACATTCAGTGCACGTTACCTGCTGTTTTTCCCCATATTATTTTTAAGCCTTGCCTGCTCAAAAGGAAATGCTTCTGACGGCGGTGGTATCGGCAAATGGAAAAAGGAAGGCAACAAAGCAACTAATAATGGAAATGTTCTTGAATTCAGCAGTAAGGAAATAGACACCGTTATAATGATAGATCCGGCAACCGGTGCGCAGCATTCATCGGTTCTTGTAACGGGAGAACAACCACTTAAATTAAATGGCAGCCGCATTTATGCCGATCCTGAAACAGCTCCGGTATATGAGGGCGGTGCAAACTGGGAAACAGCATTGTTTAACACCCTTCACCCGGATCTTGATAAACTTGGCGACGGAAAATATGAACTGTCTATCTACAGTATGATCATAGATAAAACTGGCAAACTGATTTATTATGAGTCAAATGGATTGGAGCAGATACACGCACCTGCTCCGATAACTGCAGAAAATAACGGAAAACCAGGCGCCATTGCTTCATCAGAAAAGGTAGAGAAAGTAGATGAAGCCCTGAAGCAACGAATTAATGACCGCATCAACAGTTTTCTCAATAGTGAAAAGAACACTCGTTTTAAGCCCGCTACTGTAAATGGTCTGCCTGCTGCAACGATGACACATTTTAACTACGGAATTAAAGTTTCCGGCCATCATGCAGTATTGGTTAAATAGCAGGGATGAAAATTTTATGATTGCAGGGCTGCTCAGAACGAGCAGCTCTATTTTTTTAACAGCTTGCGGAATGCCTCATCCAGCATGCGGCACATGATCTGGCTGGTGTATTTCTGCAATACTTCCGTACGCGCAGCATCCACCATTTCCCCGAGATGCATATTGTGCTGTAGTGCTTCCAGTTTCAGGCGGAAGTCCTCAAGGTCTTCGTATTCGTAGAGATAACCCAGTTTGCCTTCCTGCAGTATTTCTTTTGTCCCACAACGGTTGGTACCTATTACCGGCCGGCCCGATGCCATAGCCTCGATGGTTACCATGCCAAATGTTTCTCCGTGTGAGGGCATGGCAAATATGTCTATAGCACTGTAGAATAGCTCTACTTTGCTGCGCGATTCACGGAAGTGAACCCTGTCATGCAGGTTATAATCATCTACCAGTTTATAAACTGATTTAAGATAGAAATCACCTTCATTATGGGTTATAGCACCCATGATCATCAGGTGATAATCCAGCTCCGGGAATTTCCGGAGATAATCCATTGCTTTTACAAGAAAATCCTGGCCTTTTTTCGGGTCAATACGGCCCAGCACGCCAATGACCTTTGCATCCTGCGGTAATGAAAGCTCTGTACGGGCTTCTGCCTTTGAAATAGTATTGTTGAGAAATCTGCCGGCTTCAATGCCCAACGGTATTACCGCTATCCTGCCGGCGTCTACTCTTGTTTTTTCAATGACTTCTTCCCTCAGGTATTGCAGCGGCGCTACCCACATGTCTACCATGCTGTAGCGCAGTGTATGTATCAGATCTTTCTTATTAACCCCCACCTGCATCTGCTGCTGGTATACCAGCTTCAGCCTGCTGTTGTAAAGCCGCTTGTACATAGAACCGGTGGCTATGTCTTTATTAAGGGGTGTAAAAAGTATTTCCGCCTGCGTTTCTTTAAGCCAGCGGCGCAGCGGCTGCATTTTATTGAGCCCCAGCCCGCGTGATTTTGCTGGCATTGTATATACCTTCTCCCCCATTGCCACAGCGCGCTGATGCATTACAGTGCCTTCTGCCACCATAAGGCTTACCTGCCAGCCATAGGCCCGCAACCATCCTGCCAGCTTCAGGGTATTAAGCTCCAGTCCGCCAAAGCCGACGGAAGCGCAGAGTATAGCAATATGGGGAGGGGCATTCATTCAGAGGTCAAAAATAATTTCATTTATTTATCCGGACACGCTTTTAAAAATAATTTTAAGAAATATCCGGAAGAAAAAAGGCCGGAACGTATCACGCCCGGCCCTGGAAATATTAAAAAAAACGATTAGTTGGTTACCGGGAGGAAAGAATATTCCTTGGCATATTCCATCATCTGCTGGTAAAAGCTTGCGGGATATTCCACCTTTACATCTGTTATATCGTTCCCGTTCATCACCGGTACCAGTTTTGGCTGTATAAAACCACGGTATGGTTTGATGTTCAGTTTGGCATAGCGCTCCAGGATCTCTTTATGCAATGTATGATCTACTTTTACACCGTAAGTTTCCACGAGGTTTTTACCGGCATTAAAATCACCTTCAGATTTAATGCGCTGCATTTCACGAAGCAACTGGCCAAAAAGATCACGCAGTTTATTATAATCATTGACACGCACATAGGTTTTACCGTCTTTCTTCACCAGTTCTACAACATTATCTTTTTTACCGTGCTCATAAGCCCACATAGCATTTGTCTGGCGATTGCGCATATGTGCTTCTTCAAGATTATCTCCCGGTTTCAGGCGTGTAAGCTGGGTCATCAGGCCATTCATCATGTAGCTGTCATATTCAGCTTTAGCCACATCCATAGATGGCATTACACCTAGGTCTATCAGTTTCTGGTCCATGATAAAATACAGGCCTACCAGGTCTGCACGTGCCTCTTCCAGTGTAGATGCATAGTTTTTCAGTGTTTTGTCCGTTGTTTCCACACCAGGGTTTATCTGTCCCGATGCGTGGCCGATACATTCGTGCATATCTGTATGCAGGTCGGCTGCAAGCGCACCCCATTTTTTCAGACGCTGCAACACGGTGTCGTTTACGGCAAATTCGTCCAGCAGACCACCTTTGGCACTGGCTACATTGTAAGAATGGATGATATTGCTCAATGATACCGATTTGGATCCATGCTCTTTGCGTATCCAGTCGGCATTCGGCAGATTTACCCCAATAGGCGTGCTGGGCGCATCATCCCCGCTTTCCACTATGGTAGTGATCGCTTTGGCAGTAATACCCTTTACACTCTTTTTCTTGTGCTCGGCCATAATAGGAGAATGATCTTCGAACCACTGCGCGTGGTCAGCAATAGCTTTAATGCGCTTGGTGGCTTCCATATCCTTCAGCGAAACCATGCTCTGGAAGCTGCCTTTTTTGCCAATGGCATCCAGGTACACTTCTATAAAGCCATTCACTACGTCAATGCGGGAATCCACATCGTCAACCCAGGCAATGCTGTAGTCGTCAAAAGCTTTGAGATCGCCGGTTTTGTAGAACTGTATCAGCAGTTGCAACGCTTTTTTCTGCTTGTCATTTTCTGCAACGGTAACTGCCTTTTCCAGCCAGCCGATGATCTTATCGATGGCTGCACCATACATACCACCGCTTTTCCAGACTTTCTCTGTTATCTGGCCGTTTTCCTTTACTACTTTGCTGTTCAGTCCCCACGAAGGTGCATCGCCTTTGGTGTCAAACTTTGCATAATAGGCTTCCACTTCTTTCTGCGTAACACCTTCGTAGAAGTTATTGGAAGAATTAACCACGTTATCAATATTCGGGCGCTGGTCCACTACTTTTGGCTCTACTTTCAGATCATACAACAGGGGCTTGATACGTGCCAGGAAAGCATCTGTGCTTTCACCTGCATTCTTCGGCAACTGTGCAGTGTCACTGTTTTTTACAGCATTCGCCAAAAAGTCATAGGAACATTCCGGAATGAATTTTTCATTGCCATAATGGTGATGATTGCCGTTACTGAACCAGAAACGACCGGCATATACTTCAAATTTCTTCCAGTCGTCGCTGTTCTTGTCGCCTTTATAAGTGCTGTAAACAGTTTCAATAGTTTTCCGCAGCAACAGGCCGTTTTTGCTTTTCTGGTCGTAAATGATATCACGGCCGCTGAGCGCAGCTTCATAGAGATAGTAGGCCAGCTTTTTCTGTTGCAGGCTCAGCTCGTTAAAGCCTGGCACCTCGTAACGCAGCAGTTGCAGGTCGGCAAAAGCTTCCGCTTCTACTTTAAAAGTACTGTCGTAACCGGAAACAGCTTTGGCGGCAGTGTCGGCTACCGGAGTTTTTGTACCGCTGCCGTTTTCCTGACAGCTGGTATTCAGCAGAGATGTTGTCATGAGAACCATGGCAGGTAATGCCCATTTTTTCATTAATAAGATTTTAATACAGCTTTAAAAATAACGTAAAAAGCCATAACTCCTTTCCGTAGCTGTAAAATCCCCCTTTTCCGGGTAGCGAGATTTAATAAATGCAAATGTTCTGAAACCCTATTTTTGTGCCGCAATGAAATATTATTTCTTAGTCCTGTGCAGCAGTATGGTACTGTTTTCCTGCGGGCAAAAGGCTTCGGAACATAACGAAGAAACACATTTTGATCCGCCGCCTGCGGGCACGGTTATTGCCGCAGACAGCGTGCCGGTACAGGATGCGCTGAATCATTTTACGTTCTCGGTAAAAGTAGTAAGCAATGAACACAGCGATCATTACGGGGTTTATGATGTAAAAGCGGCTTATGGCCCCAATACAGCTGATGGACAGTTTACCATGCCTAAAGGCGGTGAAGAACTGAAACCCTTGTTGCGTAAAGGGAAAGAGGAGAACACTTATATTATCGGTTTTCACTACGGAACCGATACGGCTTTTTATGAATATTATGAGGTAAATGGCCAGCACGGGCAGATTACAATGGCCTATCTGAAGGGGTATTCTTTTAAGTAATGTGAGGATGTGGTGAATATGCTGATGTGGAAATGGCGAATGCGCTGATATGCTGATTGGGTAATGTGAAAATCTGAAAATTAGCTGATGTGGAAATGGCGAATGCGCTGATTAGTGAATGTGCTGATTCAATTTATGTGCTGATATGCTGATTGTGGTGAATGTGACAATGTGATGATTAGCTGATGTGAAAATGATGATGTATTGATTGAAACCATGTCATCCTTCGGCGGTGACCTGGTATTAATGACAGCTCACTATTGACCACGCGCCATTGACTATTCACCAGCCTGATACTTAACATACCAAACAAAACATTTATTTACTTTTACTTTATTAAAAAATTATAGCGATGAACAGTATTCCTGTAGTAGACCTTTCCGATTTTACCGGTGGCGATGCCCGGAAGAAGGCCGCCTTTGTACAGGCACTTGGCAAAGCATATGAAGAAGTAGGGTTTGTGGCTGTTAAAAACCACGGTATTTCAGATGCATTGATTGCCGATCTGTATAATTATGTGCAGGAGTTTTTTACGCTGCCTGTAGATATAAAAGAAAGCTATGAAATTGCTGAACTGGCCGGCCAGCGCGGTTATACATCCTTTGGCCGTGAGCATGCAAAAGGCTATGAAGCACCGGACCTGAAGGAATTTTTTCAATATGGCCAGGACGTTACTGATGGCGACCCGATAAAAGCCGAATACCCCGACAATGTAACCGTACGTGAAGTGCCACAGTTCACACCTACGCTGGGTAAGGCTTACAAAGCATTTGAGCAGTCGGGCACATCATTGCTGCAGGCGATAGCATTATTCCTGGGCCTGGAAGAACATTATTTTGATCAGTATGTGCACAACGGTAATTCCATCCTGCGTGCTATACATTACCCGCCTATTACACAGGAGCCGAAATCTGCCATACGTGCAGAACAACATGAAGATATTAATCTCATCACCCTGCTGGTAGGCGCGTCTGCCGACGGGCTGCAGATACTGAGCAAGCAGAACGAATGGGTGCCGGTAACCTCGCTGCCGGAGCAGATTGTGGTAAATGTAGGCGATATGTTGCAGCGCCTCACCAACAACAGGCTTAAATCCACTACCCACCGGGTGGTAAATCCGCCAAAGGAGAAATGGGCCAGCCCACGTTTTTCTATCCCATTCTTCCTGCATCCGAAAAGCGATATGAGCCTTGCCTGCCTGGACAGCTGCACTGATGCTGCACATCCTAAAGTATACGAAGACTATACCGCCGGTGAATACCTGGATGAAAGACTGAGAGAAATAGGATTGAAGAAATAACACACATTATTACTTTTAACCGCAAAGAGCGCAAAGTTGTCGCAGAGTATCGCAAAGAGTGTTTTTATTAATGGGGGATTGATGCATTGACATCCTCAAAATACTACAACCCTTTTTACCGAGTTTCACGGAGCTTTGCGCTTTTGTATTAAAAATGACCGCATCCCAAAATATACAAGCCCTTTGCGGCTCTTTGCGCAACCTCCGTGCCCTTTGCGGTAAACACTTATACACACCAAATAAAATCGAGCAAACAGAAATACCACCCGCTTTGCGGCTCTTTGCGTAGCCTCCGCGATCTTTGCGGTAAAAAACCTTTTTCACATTTGCCGTCTCACATAGTACCTTTGGGGCATGCGTTATTACAACAATCCGCCATCGAAGAAGAACACGGCACCACGCCACGATGACGAATCTGTAAGTTTAAATAAATACATCAGCGATACCGGTTTCTGCTCCCGCCGCGAAGCAGACGACTATATTGCACAGATACGTGTCACCATCAACAACCAGGATGCGCACAAAGGCAACCGCGTATACCCCGGCGATGTAGTATTGGTAGACGGTGAGCCGATCAAGAAAAAAGTAAAGACCATCTACATGGCCTTTAATAAGCCCGGCGGCGTTACGAGCACCACAGATACAAAGGATAAAACAAACATCATCAGTTTTATAGGATTCCCGCAGCGTATATTTCCCATAGGCAGGCTGGACAAGGATTCCGAAGGATTGATATTCCTGACGAATGACGGCAATATTGTGAACAAAATACTGCGTGCCGGCAATAATCACGAGAAGGAATACATTGTAACTGTAGATCAGCCATTGACACCGGAATTTCTGAAGCAGATGGCTGCAGGTGTAAAGATATCGGGTGGGGAATGGACACAACCGGCGAAAGTAAACCAGGAAGGTAAATCCACATTCCGCATCACACTTACGCAGGGCCTCAACCGTCAGATACGCCGTATGTGCGAGGCTTTGGGCTACCGTGTAAAAAAACTGATACGCGTGCGTATTATGAACGTGCACCTGGGCAAGCTTCCATCCGGCCACTGGCGCTACCTGACCGATGATGAAGTGATACTGATACAGAAAATGGTATCTGACAGCAGCAAAACGGAGGAAGCATCACGTATAGCGAAAACCCCAAAAACTAAAACTCCAAATTCCAAGCCCGTACAACAGGAAAAAGAAGAAGCCCCTGAGGAAGAGGATTTTGATTTTACAGAAGAAGATTTTGCAAAAAGCAGCGCTCCGCAGAAACCGGCAAAGAAGAAGAGCTATAAGGACTTCAAGAAGACAGGTGGTAAAAAATAAGATTTGTAAGACGGAACTTTTCACGAGTTCCGTTTTTTATTACCGGTTGTTTCCGCCGCCAAAGCAATATTTCATATCCTGCAGCGTTTTTCGCACGCGAAGCACCCCGGCTATATGTCCCGAATCTTCACTTCACGTATTGTATTAAAAAAATAAAACGAATTGGGTTAATTTACCACCGAATTCTAAAATTTGCAGGATGAAAGGGCTATTGCCCGTACCCGGAAAAACATGCAGCCCACTATAACGATCATATCGCCCTGCCATAATGAAAATGTTGCGGTAATAAGATTTCTCGATTTGCTGGAGCAGGTTCTGAAAGATCAACCCTGCAATTTTAATGTTGTAGTTGTTGATGATTATTCTGTCGACAATACGCTTTCCCTTCTGAGACAATATCGTTTTAAAGCGCCCAATATAAAACTGCTGCTTATCGGTCTGCGTTTTAACATCGGTCACCAGGGAGCTATATACCAGGGACTGCTGTATGCAGGCAAGTTAAAAAGCGACCACTTTATCATCATGGACTCGGATGGAGAGGACACCCCAGCTGCTATACCCGAATTACTGGCCAACATACAATATGATATTGTACATGTTGTGCGGGGGAAACGCCAGGAAAGCCTTTCCTTCCGGCTATCGTACCGTATATACAGAATTATTTTCAAGGCAATAACCGGCAACCAGATGAATTTCGGCAATTATTGCCTCATCAACCGCCGTGTGCTCGAAGCTGCTGTATTCAACAATTTCAGCCACTTTGCAGCCTGGCTTTCACGTATGAAGGCCAGCAAACAATACATCACCTTTGCCCGTGAAAAGCGGCTCGACGGCCGTTCGAAAATGAGCTTTAAAAACCTGATCCACCATGCGTTCAAATCACTGATAGAATATGGTGAAGACCTGCTTATGGTGTTTCTGAAATTTTTTGTGGTTATCATGCTGGTATTTGCTGCGATGCTGGGAAATGTCCTCTACCAGAAATATATTTCTCATACAGCGATTCTCGGCTGGACCAGCACTATATTAATGAACCTCATCAATATGGCCGTAATATGTTTCGGATTCTTTATCCTGGGCCTTTTGCTGCTGAATATATCTAACAAAAGAACGCCGGGCAATTACCTTCCCGTATACGACGAAATAAAAAATTCATCAGACGATCATGAAGCAACTGCTCCGCAACAATAAACTTTCAGCATATGTCATATTCCTGTTTTGCCTCACGCTGCTTGTCCGTATCGTACTGGTATTTTACTATAAATCCAATGCAGGCGGCGTAGATCAGAATGTGATCTACGGTATACAGCGCATTATTGCCGGTCAGCCACTGTACCAGGATCCCACAAAAGTGCCTTTTGCCATTATGCAGTATACACCCTTATATTACTCGCTCATGGCCGGATTTTGTCGTCTGCTGCATATAACAACCGCAGATGTTCAGGCTATATACATTGTTACAAAAGCTTTTTCACTGCTCTGCAATCTTGCTACCATATTACTTGCAGCTGCAGCAACCAGCGCATGGACACGAAACTACCGCAGGTCGTTGGTGTATGCCCTGCCGGTCATTATGATACTTACCGTCCATTACCTGGGCCGTGTAGACAGCCTGCAGCTGCTGTTTTTCATGCTTACGATATACCTGTTTCTCCGTTATATCCGTAAACCGGGATTGCTGCTGTTATTTGCTTCGGCGCTTACAACAGCCTGCTGTATACTTACCAAGCAAAGCGGCATATTGCTTCCACTCATTATCTGCTTTTACCTTGCATTTATCATGGGCAGATGGCTACATGCGTTCTTTTATGGAATTGTGTCTGTAGCCTGCTTTGGAGGCCTGTTGTACCTGTTGATAAATGGCGACCTGCTGTCATTTTACCAGAATGCTTACCTCGGGCTGAAGAACGGATTTGACTATTCGTATCCTATTACCATTTTTACAAGCCAGTTCTACTACGATCTGATACCTTGTTATTTTCTAGGTTTCATTTTGTTCGGCTTTCTGTACAAGCGGACAGATTCCGTCAGTGAGGCAAACCATTTTCTTGCCTGCGCGATGATCTTTTCTTTTTTCTTTGCCGTGATCACCGGCCTTAAAATAGGCAGCAGCAACAACTACTTTACAGAGTTTTTACTGTTCCTGCTGCTGCTGTTGCCAGGATTGAAGGATATGGATTTTGCAAACAGGAGACTCTTCCGCATAGGGAAAAAAAATGTGCTCGTTTCGGGCTTTGCGGGCTTTTGTTTTGTGGTACTTATTTCATCTAAAGCTATAGGCCAGTTCTCTGCTGTATTTGTAGAAAGGTGGTTTAAAAACGAAAAACAATTATACACATCCGGAGAAGAATTACGCCACTATTTTGACCAGGAGCTGAAATTGAAACCAGGTCAGTATGTCTATTTTTCCACGCGGGAATTTCTAGACAACATATTTTTTGGTTACAGCATTATGCCCAATAAAGACGTAACCAGCCAGGTATACCTCACTAATCCCCAAACTATTGACCAGAGCGGCTTTATAGATCATATGAATGACGGGCTCGTCAGCTATGTGGTTACCAAATCTGAGAAAGAAGAGCTGAATATAAATGATGTTGAACTTCCGTTTGTTCATTTTGACGAAGCAAAATTTCAGAAGCTGGGAAAAATTGCGGGATATACGGTATACAGGTTCAAAGGAAATTAATATCCTAGTCAGCATTATCAAAATAATGTTTTGAAACAACGAAGGCCGCCATAACGGCGACCTCCAAAATTCCTATAACAGACGAAAATTGAGTTTGACTTTTGCTTGTTAGCGGTATAGAAAAAGGCGGATTACTTTTTCCACCAAATGCTGCAATAAAAACGCTGCAATCAGGTTTTCTGCCTGGGCAGCACTCCAATGCAGGTATCCGATCAGCAAAGCTGTAATACAGATGATTACTGTAGAACTTTTGCCGGGACATTTTCTCTTCCGTAGATTCCTACAAGATGTTTTCTTTTCAGTGATCGGGCTTTTATGCTGTTCGGTAACAATAGTTATAATTACCATTTTTTGTACTCCAATAACTGGTTGTTTCGCCTGTCAAAGAACTTCACTACAAATGTACGGTGCAGGCGGCCAAAATATAATTGAATGTTTTTATATCTCCGGAACTACTTTATAGTCCTGCACTATCGTCTTAATCTTCCTGCCTGCGGAAAAGTTACTGTATTAAAGCTCTTTACGCAGCCTGGCCACAGGTATGTTCAGCTGTTCCCTGTATTTTGCCACCGTACGCCGTGCAATGTTATAGCCTTTCTCCTGCAGCATATCCGTGAGTTTTTCATCAGAGTGCGGCTTGCGTTTATCCTCACTTCCAATAATATCAGTGAGGATACTTTTTACTTCCCGCGTAGATACCTCTTCGCCGCTTTCAGTCTGCAAGGCCTCAGAAAAGAAATACTTAAGCTTATATGTTCCGAATTCAGTCTGCACAAACTTACTGTTGGCCACTCGCGATACTGTTGAAACATCCAGCGAAGTAGCCTGTGCAATGTCTTTCAGGATCATAGGCTTGAGTGTAGTGTCATCGCCGGTAAGGAAGAACTCATGCTGAAAAGTTAATATAGCATGCATGGTGTGCAGCAGTGTATGTTGCCGCTGCTTAATAGCATCGATAAACCATTTCGCTGCATCCAGCTTCTGCTTGATGAACATCAGTGCTTCTTTCTGACGCTTGTCCTTCTTCTCACTGCGGTCATATGCCTTCATCATCTCTTTATATCCTTCAGAGACACGCAGCTCGGGAGCGTTTTTGGCGTTAAGCGTCAGCTCCAGTATTCCGTTATTATTAAATACAAAGAAATCCGGGATGATATAGCTCTCTGCTTTGTTCAGCACCGCAAAAGCCGATCCTGGCTTGGGATTCAGACGTATAATACAGTTGATCACTTCTTTAAAATCTGCATCATTCAGTCCCAGGTGACGCTGTATTTTATCGTAGTGTTTTTTAATAAACTCGTTAAAATAACGGTCTATCACTTCTATTGCATTCTTTACTTCTTTTGTCTGCGGCTCTATGCGTCTCAACTGTAAGAGCAGGCATTCCTGCAGTGTCCAGGCACAGATACCGGGCGGATCAAACTGCTGTATTTTCCCGATCAGCTCATTTACCTCCTCTACAGATGTATATACATTCTGCCCGAATGCCAGATCATCTACCAGCGCTGTCACTTCCCGGCGGAGGTAACCATCTTCATCGAGGCTGCCAATGATCTGTTCTGCTATTTTCTGACTCCTTTCGTCCAGCTCCAGCAGACCCAGCTGATCCAGCAGATGGTCATGAAAGCTCGTTTCTACCCGTACAGGTATTGTCTGTCGTTCGCTCTCACCACCATTATAATCATAGCCGTAGTCACTGCCGCCATCATCATCTTCATGGCGGAGAAATTCATCCAGATCTACCTTATCAGCAGTATCATCACTGAGGTCTGCATCATCGGTATCTGTATCATCTCCGTCATTTTTATCCGACAGCCCGTACTCGTCCTGCTCATATTCACTGTCCGAACTATATTCCAGTGCCGGGTTTTCTTCTATCTCTTCTTTAATCCGCTCTTCCAGACTGGCAGTAGGCACCTGCAGCAGTTTCATAAGCTGAATCTGCTGGGGTGATAGTTTCTGTAACAGCTTTTGTTGTTGCGACTGTTTTAGCATCCAATTGTAATGTCTGCTACAAAAATAAAATTTAAAGGGACAAACCGCAGTATCATGTTGCTTTTTTAACCTTATGTACTGATTGTATTTGTTATATAATTCGTTACTTCACACTTCTTTTATTAAAACTTGTTTTGTATATTTCTGCAAAATGAAAATCAGGGAGCAGGCATGAGCAAACGACCGTATATTTCCCCGTCTTTTTCGTACGTACCACTGGAAGAGACGCTGGAAATTTTACCGAAGAAGAAAGAGCTGTTTATAGGCATTCCGAAAGAAACATCCTTCCAGGAAAACCGCGTGGCATTGACACCGGAAGCAGTATCTGTGCTGGTAAATAATGGCAATGAAGTAGCCGTAGAGCACAATGCCGGGGAAGGTTCATTTTATTTTGACAGCGATTACAGCGAAGCCGGTGCACGTATTGTATACGACAAAGCGGAGCTGTATAAAGCCACTACGATCATAAAATCCGCACCGATATCTGAAGAAGAGGTGCACCTGCTGCAGCCAAACCAGGTGGTGATCTCACCGATCCATCTGCCGTTCCTGAAAGCCGAAATGATGGAGCAGCTGATCCAGAAAAAGATCATAGGCATTGCTTTTGAGTCTATTAAAGACGATTCGGGCACCTATCCTATCGTGCGCTCCATGAGTGAGATCGCCGGCAATTCTGCTATCCTTACTGCAGCCAAATACCTCAGCAATGTCCACAACGGAAAAGGAATACTGCTTGGCGGTATATCCGGTGTGCCGCCAGCCAAGGTGCTGATCATAGGGGCCGGTGTTGTGGGCGAATTTGCAGCCCGTACCGCTATAGGCCTCGGTGCTTCTATTAAAGTTTTTGACAATTCCATATACCGCCTGATGCGCCTGCAGAACAACATTGGCCGCAGGATATTTACCTCCGTACTGGAGCCGGTAACACTGGCCGAAGAACTGGGTAGCGCAGATGTGGCCGTAGGCGCTCTGAAGCCTGTAAACGGCATAACACCGGTGGTAGTAACAGATGCTATGGTAAGCAATATGAAGGCCGGCTCTGTAATCGTAGACGTAAGCATAGACCGTGGCGGCTGCTTTGAAACATCAAGGGTTACCAGCCACGAAAACCCGATCTACAAAAAATACGATGTAATACATTATTGCGTGCCCAATATTGCTTCAGGCGTATCGCGTACCGCATCCCGCGCCATCAGCAATGTACTGATGCCCATACTGCAGCAATGTGCAGACCTTGGCGGGGCCGAACTGCTGATACAATCGAAGCGCGGCATACGCAACGGTGTATACCTGTATAAAGGCTGTATTACCAATGCCCCGCTGGCAAGGCGCTTCGGGTTTAAATATACCGACCTGGACCTGCTGCTGGCCTCTCAAAGTTAGTGTTAACCATCACCGTTTTGAATTGTATGCCCAACAACAGAATGAACAAAACTATTGCCGGCTACCATATATTGATGATCCTGTCGGCGGTTGACTTCCGGATAGGCGCAGAAGAAGATAAAGTGATACGTGATTATATTGTGGAAGAGTTTCCGTTTCGTGTAAACCTGGACCGCGAAATGGAAATCATCAGTAACCTGCACCCCGATGAATGGGAGCGCCACTACCTGAAAGCCATGGATGATTTCTACGACGATGCTACAGAAGCAGAGCGTAAAAGCCTGCTCCGTTTTGCACTGGAACTCGCCAAGGCCGACAATGTGATCACCAAAGAAGAAAATTACTATCTGAATATGCTTTTCGACAACTGGGAAGCTGCGTAATTTTACTTTCTGTAAAGCATTGTATCTATGAAAAACCTGTTTATTGCAGTTATAATGTTCTTTCCTGGATTCATATATGGTCAGAAAAGGTTGCCCTGCAAAATACACCCTCTGTAAATCGGTACACACATCACAATACTACCACCCCTGTCTCTATACTGGGTGGTAAGATATACCAGGGCAATAAAACCATAGGAGCTTACAGCATTGAAACAGGCCGTTGAATAATCAACCGGGAAAAATAGTTTACATCGTTATCCCCAGGGATAAAACTGTTGTAGCAGAAGCTTATTTTCAGGATACAGCTGCTACCAGCCTTTTACATACACATATAGACAAACAAAAGGTGGCAGTTCCGGTACCCCCCTGCCGCAACGTCAGAGGAAAAGGCACAGGTTATAATTGAATACCTGGTGAAGCATCAATATTTACACTCATTTTAACGCTTTTGACTCATTATTTTAAACAAGGATACCGTCGTTATACCGGCGGTATTCTTGTTATATCCGCCCATATTTTACGCCGCTAAACGATGGCGTTAACAAATAATGTTAAAATTATACATGACCATATAAAATTCATTTTTAGACGCGTTAAATAGTAAATTTTACCCCATATTTGTATTGAAAACTACCAGGAACCCACTATAAACACCCAACTATGAACCAGTTAATTAAAGTATTTTCATGCCCTGTAAATGAAAACGAAGCACTCAGGATTTCTGTAAATCCACCTTATTCCGGCAAAGTACATTTCACATTAAATACCCGTCTTTTCCTCTTTGAAAAAACAGGCGGCCACATCTACATCGATACCTGCCCGTACGAAATATCAGCCGGCAGTCTGTATATCGTTCCGCCATTACATCTCCACTACATCTGCCTGCCGGAAGAAAATGCATGTATATGCATTGATATACCTGAAACTGCACTGAATTCCTATCACAAAAAGCTGCTTTATGCTGTCAAGTACAAAACATATAAGCAACTCCCGTCAACCGGCCCGGGAGATTTGTGCAGTTTTTCAGAGATATTACAGCTCACTGGTGCCGGGAATGCTCACCACATATTACACGTTATAACCCACTGGATAGAGTTACGAATCAGGAAGATCAACGGAATATGGATGGAGAAATACCGGAACAAAAGTGATACCCATATAAAAACGGCGGATAAATTTCTTTCAGTGCTCCGGGAACAGGACCTGTCGCTGAACTCCTGCACCATCAATGCATTTGCTGAAGCCGTTTCCTGCTCAGAAAGAACACTGCACCGCAGCTGTATGATTGTATTCGGTTGCTGTGCAAAAGATATTGTCAAATATCATATCATGATGAAGGCTTATTGTATGTTATCAGACAACAGGTTGCCGGTTACCGCAATCGCACGTAGCCTGGGCTTTTCCACTATCAATGCATTTGACCGCTATATCAAACGGCTTTCCGGCATGACGCCTACAGAATTCCGGAGCAACCCTGATAATGCAGCCTTCAGGCAAGCGGTGTCTGAAACGGGTAACTTTCTTGTCTGAAACGGGTAATATGTTTTTAATCAATCAGTTTATAGTGTACATATCTTTGCTATACAAACATTATAAACTCAATTGTTAACTATTAAAAACACCGAAAATGCCCAACAACATGATTGACTCCCTGAAAGAAATCAGGGTAGAATTAGGACAGGAATCCTGTACACCCAAAGAACCATTTATTAAGCTTGGTAAAGGACAAGCACCGGTACTGAACTACAATATTCCCCAAACCAGTGTGTTCAGCACCTATGGCAACTTTAAAGTAAAAGGTGTAGACCCGAGAGTATTCCAGGAACAGTGCAGGCTTGCTCCCGCAGGTAATTTCTTTGAGCATGTAGAAAGTATGCCGGTAGAACAGCTGCAGCAAAAATTCAGCGAAGCTGTACAGCTGCAGACACCGCATGCAAAGCTCATCCCCAACAGCCTGCTGCTGCGCAAGCACATTTCCCTTGCACAGTCTAACCTCACAGCGGTAGCACTGGCACTGCCGATGCAGGCTGTTGCCGATAAAACATTTGCTTCTCCGCCCGACTCGCCCCGCATCGTAGAGAGCACCAACGCTCTGAACGAAGTGCAGCTGGCACGTCTCGCAAAAGAAGGACAGATGCCATATGTAGTGCAGAAACTCGGAGGTTTCCAGACCCGTGTTCATTTCCTGCCAAAACCCAAAGCAGCCGAGCCTTATTTTGTAGTGATAGAGGAATATAAAACAGCGGCCTATCTTGGCGACTATGGCGCCGGCCGTGTGGTGAAAACCTTCTCCCTGCTGCCAGGTGAAAAAACAACGATCTCAGTAAGGACTTACAAAGACCTCACTTCTACAAAATCCTTCTCAGAAAATGTGCTGGATAGTTTTTCAGAGTCAAGCACCAGTGAACTGGAACATAACATTGAAACTGAAAACAGCGTTGGTGCATCGAGCACAAACAGCAACAGCAGTACCGACACCAGTGGTCATAACTGGAATGTAAGTGCCAGTGCTTCTGTTTCCCTTTTCGGCTGCCTGAACCTTGGCGGCGGCGGTGGTGGCGGCGGCACGTCATCATCTTCCAGCACAAGCGCTTACTCGGGTACACGTACTGCTAATGTAAAAGCCGTAAACCGCGCTATTGACAAACATGTGGCCCAGAGCAACAGCAACCGCCAGATTAATGTAAATACAAGCACTACAGACACTGCCAAAGAAGGTGAAGAAGATACTACTGTACGCGAGCTGGTAAACTTCAACAAGAGCCGTACACTCACCCATGTATGGCGCCAGATGCTGCAGGAATATCTTACGATCACTTATCTCTCCAACATCCGTATTGCGTATTGCAACGGATATGCGGAAAGCCTGCGCGTAGTAGACATAGAGCAGCTGGACGAACTGCTGGCTGATACCATAGTACCCGGGGAAATTGATAATGTGCGTAAACAGATACTGAAACCGTACTGCACCATTACCAATTACCAGGATGATGAAATCGACTTCATCGAACAACAGACGATAAACTATGGTGCCTGTCTTGGTATTAAAGAATCTGAAAGCTTCTTCCGTATTAAAAAAGGTCTCGAAGATACTTATACAGATGGCGGTCTTGAAATAAAGGTAAAAGGCGTAATCCTTCATGTAGCTCCGCAGACATTGCGTACATCTTCACTGGTAGTGGATGCATTGCTCGGCCAGGGTGAAGCGCTGGATTGCTACAACCAGAAAGCACAGGATGCAGAATCTATGAAAGGCTATATCCAGAACATGGAGTTGCTGCAGCAGATAAAAATGATAGATGATATCAGCGATCCTGATAAGAAAGTGGAAATGTATAAAAAGGTATTCGGCACCTGCTGTGATACACCACAGACAGAGGTTATACATTAAAAATTAAAGAACCTGGATAAAATTTATCCAGGTTCTTTATAAAATCATTAAACGCTATGAACAACTGGAAAGATGCTGTATTGGACAGCAAAGATGAAACAGATCCGGATTCCGTAATATATGATGCAGTAACACAAACAAGTGTTCCTGATTCTTTTGATGGTGATGACACAAACAGCACAGATAATAATATCAAGGGTATATTTATTTGCGACAAAAAGGGAAACCCGCCAGACCGCGCGGGAAAAGATTTCTTCGATCTGATGAACAAAAGAAGCGGGTCTATTCTGAAACTTAATACGGATACAGGTGAGGTAACGATAAAAGAAAACAGTATACCCTCCAATGTTATTTCGGCTGCAGACCAGTCCTATACACTCGCCAAAATATTAGATGACAATACAGGCCATAATGCCTCACAGCCAATAAAACTTCGTGTTGACAAGGGGATAAGCAACATTGAGTTTGACGGATATGTGAATGGCCTTGTAGACCTGGAAGATTTTAACTTCAGCGGACTAAAGCATTACAAAAATGTAATGCAGGCGGTATTGATATATCACTTCCTGTATGAAAGAACCAAAACTGACCGGTATGAGGAAAAGCTAAGCAGCAAAACAATGGACAATATCCACGATATTCATATCGCTGCGCGTAATGCAGAAGTCGCGGTATGGAATGAAATGGCCGGCAAAAATGTAAGTATGCCTATTGAGCAAAACTGGACAGCCAATGACCCGGATGATCCAAGGAAAGTAAGCGATACGTATATTTACAAAACAATATATTACGATAACGATGGAATATTAATCAAGAAAAACAACCTTACCGGCAAATTGTCTTTTTCAAATTTAACACTTTAAGCTATGTATAAACGTTTCAGCAGTCTTCTGATATTACTATGCTTATTATTATGCGGGCATGCTATTGGGCAACATGTAATCTACAGTCCGGACACTAGCTTGTTTTCATATATTTCCGATGAGGTGTATACTTTTGGCATTTACCCCGATAAAAGAAAATTACCTGAAGGCAATTATGTAGTAATAAGCAAGAAGAGGAAACTGAAACTGATGGAGTTTAGCGTAAATCATAAGGGAAAATTTACCGGTTATATGATCTGGTACAGGCCTAAATACAGACTTTTAAAAAAATGGTCCAATTCATGGAGCCATATCGTCACATTTGATACATCCGGGAAGATCAACACATATTTCGCCCGGGGCGTACCTCCATTCTGAGCACAAGAATATGATGAAACGCATCCTGAAGATTCTGTTATTGACACTACCGGTTAATGCAATATGCCAGGGCTTGTCAAACTACGATATAGTTGATACCATAGCTACCGGAAGCAAAAGCTTTGTTCTTGTAGGTTACAGTAAAGACAATGATGAGAATATCATTATTTACCATTTGCCTGACCACACAGATTCGTTCAGAAAAGTGCTTATCTGTGCAACCTGCAACGGCAGTGCCACATCAGGCACTTACGGCGGGCATATAAAGTTGAAAGGAAATAAGGTTGGTTTTATCCAGCAGACAAAGACGATTACTGATACAATAACGGTGCAGTTTATAAACACAGCCGCCAGCTATTGCTTTATTACAAGGCATTATTATAACTCGGGCAGAACAGAACGGTATTATCCGGTCAAACCCATTCTGCTCAGGGGATTTCAGGAGATAACTACGCTGCTGGCCCAAAAGGCTATGAGGAAAAAATTCAGGATTATACAATTATCCGGAACATCAAAGAAATCCGGAAAACATAGATAAACCCGGCACCGGAATAGTATGGGGAAGAACATTAACTATAACAGGAAGAGATAAAACGACTCTCCACTTAAACTCTATATCACATGGAAAACAGCATAATTAATACTGTAATTGCCGTACTTGACAATGCAGTAACCAGCACTGATAACACATTTGACACAACACCACAGGTAGTAAGTGACGATGATGTAACAAAAAGTGTAGTAGAAACAGAGAATGAAGATATTGAAGACGACGATGACGGTGGTGGCAAAGGCAGTACCAAAGCCCCGGCCAAAAAAGCCCCGCCACGTTTTAAAATAGAATTGTACAACGATCAGGATGAGTTGGTCAAAGAAAAAGATGCCTTGTACATCAGCACCGAACCCGCAATGCCGTATATGCTTGCCTCTGTTGTTCTACCCGGCGACTTTGGCTTTAGTCCGTTGTATGCAAAACTTGAAATTGAATATAAAAAAACGATAACAGACAATAACGGAGGCACTCACCTGAGACGTACTTATTTCAGTGGGCAAGGCATTGTAAAACAGCAGCCTGAAATGCTTAATTTCAGGAATGGCAACAGTGATGCCAAACCTTATGAAAAACCATTTCGACGGAACTATGAATTTAATTTCGGAGATCAGCTGTATGGCGGCAATGCGACCATATCCGTATATGATGATGCAAAAATGAGCAAACCTGTGGCTACATTCAAATTTGTAATAAAAGGAGAAAACCCAACGCGGGAAACTATAGATGCTTATATAGACCTGAAAAAATATGGGACTACTTACTGGTTTTTCAAAGCACTCATTACCGACGAATCCAGCTATCTCCAGTTTGACAGTAAAGGCATGCCCCACTTTGGCATACCCGATGGCTGGGGACTTACACAACGTGATCAGCAATACGACGACAACATTGATCTGTCTTATCTATGGGACTGGAAGAAAAATATAGACACAGGTGTTACCACGATACTGGAAAAAGCCACGTATGTAGCAGGCATTATGAGCAAGTGGTTTACAGCCGACTTTATAAAGACCTTTAATGACCACCCCGAGAATATTGAGATCCCGGATGACATAACCTACAACAATATTATATTCAGTCACATACCTACTTCGATAGCCGGTTTTGACCAAGTCAATCCTTATTTTGGTACCGCAGACAGCAATAAACGTTCTTTCCTCGAAGCTAACCTGATCCGCTCCTACAACGGAGGGTTGTTTTATAAGCTGGAAGGAGGTAAAGGAAAGTACAGCTGGGTCATCTATCCTGAAAACGCAAAAAAACGAAATTACGTAAGCGCCATTTGCAGCAATGTATAAGCTCATTTTCATATTATTATTTGCCCCGATTTTCGCCGTTGCACAACGTGATAACTGGCGTTTTAAAAACATCATACGTATCAATGCACAATCGGAGCAGCCGGTAAAAAAATACATACCGAAAGGCTACCGCCTGTACAGGCTTTACGCCGGGTACCTGGACAACGACCGGCAAAAGGATTACTGCATGCTGCTGCTGCCGGATACATTGCATAATAATGAAGATTCATTACAGGCACTTCGCCCGTTGACAGTAGTGTTAAGCAATAATGGCCACGCCATCTCGTACAGCAACGATCATATTGCTTGGCCTTTCTTCTGGGGAAAATACTCAGATGCTTTTGCAGAAGTAGTTTTTCATGGAAAAGAGCTGTGGGTAATGCAGATGACCAAATCCGACAGATACACAGGTGCCTCATTATTTGTACAGGTATTCCGCTACAATGACCATAGCAGGAAACTCATTTATACAAAGATGAAAGAGTATGAACTGCAGAATAATACCTGGTGGCCGGTAAAAGGCAAAGATCAGAACCAGGGAAAGGATTTTACGCAGATAAAAAATGAAGGCTATTGATATTACCAAACATCTAAGCAACATCTCCCCGCCTTTTCTCTGCAAACCTGGCAAACAGGAACGGCAGGGCTAATGAAAACAGACAATATTTATAACTATTAAACCCCTTTTTATGGCAAACCTATTTGACAATGCGGCAGACATCCTGTCTGTAGCTGAAGTAACATCACAAAACTATATAACCGATACAGATGTACTGGATACACAGGCAACCGACGATGACGCAGCAGGTGGTGGCGGTGGAGATAACAGCTACGAGGCCGGCACCATCATCATTAACGGAAGGAAAGTAACAAGCCAGGAAATAATGCAGCGGCAGGCAGCGGTAAGAAAATCCATTGATCCTAAAATGTATGCAAATCTGAGCCCTGCGGAAAAACTCATTATTGACCTACCGCTCATCATGCTGAAGCTTGGCTGGCCTTATTCCGCCTATTGCCAGGTTCATTGGCTGGAAGGCAGTAAGGAAGCTGTAGAAGTACCTTACGAATTTGCAACATCTGTGACACGCGCCAAAGATGCAGAGCAAGACCTGGTAAAAGACATTAAGGGAGTGAGCTACGCTTCCTGGTACGACTATGTAAACTATTCAGGAAAAACGTTTACAAGTGGCAGCTCTAATTTTCTTTTATATAATATAGATTTGTCCTCTGTTGATACTGCCTATCATAAAGCATTACCGTTTCTGCAAGGTATTAATGACTTTGGAGACCACACTTTCGGAAACTTCAATATGGATGAGACGCCGCCCAAAATGAACTTTGTACGTTCCTATGTTATTGGCTCTGCTGTTGGCGATAAAGATGATGTAGGCGCATCGTTCGGCAGATTTTCAATGCGTGTATATGCAAAAGGTGCAGTTACTGACCAGGATTTCAACAGTGCTGATTACAGACAATTGTATCTGAAACTTACCGACGTGGGATATCGTTTCTTCGATGAATTTTCATTTAACGATGAACAAAGCCTCGGGTACTGGAACCCGGATATCAATAAGGCGAGTGAACCGGCCCGCTTCTCACTCACTGCAGGATCGGGTTGGGTAGAAATAGCCAATAAAGATTACAGAAGACTGCGGCAAAGGAATATAGGCCTGGGTGGAGATTTTAACCTCCAGACAAAGCTTATGTACTTAAGCAATTCTGTTATCAGTAAGACACAAAATATCATTTTCTTTATACAAAAAACCTGATCATGCGACAACCCGCAAAGCATATGTTCATAAGAAGCCTTGTCCTATGGGGGTATTTTATGTTTGTGTTTCCCCTGCAGCTTGGCCACTACAGTCTTGCAGACGTCCTTATGCTAAAACAGTTTCACGGCTTTGAATTCTTGTGTGTTTTTTGCCTGTGCCTCCTTTATTCCATTCCGCCTGCCCTGTCAGGCATCTATCTGCTGATCAGAAAATTTTCAAAATTTTCTTACTGGGGGATTCTTTGCCAGGTATTAATTTCAGCTGCCGGGGTATTTCTTTTCAACCTTGTGATGACTAAACTCGGCTATAAGGGCACAGATCATCCTGAACCATTTTACAGCTGGCTTTATGTTATTGCCATTGTTGCTGAAATAATTTTTGACCTGGTAATTATAAGAAATAACAGGCATGGCCAAAGCCGGTAATTCGTTATTTCAATAAGGCATCAACTGAGAAATTCCCGCTCTTATGTGGGAATTTTTATTTTCCGGAACCGTCAGAAAAATATTGCCTATCATAAAAATTACTCGTTTTTATCATTTTTTACAGGCTGAAGATGTTATTATTGTTATAATAAATTTAAAAACTATGAAAAAACTATTCTTCATTTTTATCCTGTTTTTCATATCGCCTGCCATCTTTGCGCAGAAGGTGTCCATTGAAAAAGATGTGGTTTCTGTAGAGGATGTGCCTTCATTTAAAATCATCAGCACAGGCAACATGGCACAGCAGGCATTTGTTGTACAGAATATGGATGGCGACCAGCTTATTTCTTTTGATCCTGCTGCTGAAAAAAATCCTAACGGAACCGGCCGGCTGGACATTCACTTTACCGGGATGCCCAACACAGCACAGTGCAATATGACCATGGGATTCAAAAAAATGATGGCCAAAAAAATAGTCGCGCTCGGCGTTATAAAAAATGGCAGGCTGTCAGAAGACGGAGTCGCACGTCTTTGTGCAGCGTATGAGGGCAATGCTGCAACAGCGGTTGCAGGAAGCAATACCGTAAACACTGCTAATGATTATACAATCGTCGTGCGGAATACATCCGCACCACTTTTTATAATGAATGGTGAAATCAAACAGGATTATAAATTAGTAGGAAAATACCGCATAAACGATGAGATGATCAGTAATATGCCGGGCCATATCGTACGCTTCTTTCAGCCGGAAAATAATACCATTATTGCACAGGCCAGCTATCAGAATTTTTCGGAAAGCTGTTCCTTATTGCTCTACAAAAACAATCGCCTGGTTTCAATACCCTTGTCCAAAAATACAACCGATGATATGAAGATTAAGGAGGTTACCAGCTATCTTATTCAGCATGGATTTATGTAAAAATGCAGGGCAGCCATAAAAGCAATAATCCCCGCCGGAGTGGCGGGGATTATTTATATCAGTATTAACCGAAAAGATTAGTTTTTGAACTGAGGGATCAGGTCCTGTGCCAGTTTCACCATTTTATTGATGCCATCTTCCGGCAGGTTACCTTTCTTGAATTCTGTCAGTACATCCGGCATTTTGATTTCCATTTCACGGATGAAAGCAGCTTCAAAAGCCTGAACATTTTTCACCGGTACTTCGCGGATCAGGTTGTTGGTACCCAGGTAGATCATGGCTACCTGTTTTTCCACGCTGTACGGAGAGTATTGTGCCTGTTTCAGGATTTCCACGTTACGGCTACCTTTATCCAGTACTACTTTGGTAGCAGCATCGAGGTCACCACCAAATTTGGAGAACGCTTCCATTTCGCGGTAGAGGGCCTGATCGAGTTTCAGGGTACCTGCTACTTTCTTCATGGATTTGATCTGAGCGCTACCACCCACACGGCTTACGGAGATACCTACGTTGATCGCAGGACGGATACCGGCCAGGAAGAGGTTAGACTCAAGGAATATCTGTCCGTCAGTGATCGAGATCACGTTTGTAGGAATGTATGCAGATACGTCACCAGCCTGTGTTTCGATGATCGGAAGAGCGGTCAGCGAACCACCACCTTTTACGAGGTGTTTGATGCTTTCCGGCAGATCGTTCATGTTTTTAGCGATGCCATCGTTGTTGATCACTTTCGCAGAACGTTCCAGCAGGCGGCTATGCAGGTAGAATACGTCACCAGGATATGCCTCGCGGCCAGGAGGACGGCGGAGCAGCAGGGATACCTCACGGTAAGCCACGGCCTGTTTAGACAGATCGTCATAAACTACCAGTGCGGGACGGCCTGTATCACGGAAGAACTCACCGATGGCAGCACCGGCAAACGGAGCGTAGAACTGCAGCGGAGCAGGGTCAGCAGCAGGAGCAGCTACGATGATGGTATAAGCCATTGCACCGTTTTCTTCCAGGGTTTTCATCACACCGGCAATGGTAGATGCTTTCTGGCCGATCGCTACATATATACAGTAAACAGGTTTACCTGCATCGAAAAATTCTTTCTGGTTGATGATCGTATCGATACAGATGGCAGTTTTACCAGTCTGGCGGTCACCGATTACGAGCTCACGCTGACCACGGCCGATAGGGATCATTGCATCGATCGCTTTGATACCTGTCTGCAGCGGTTCTTTTACCGGCTCACGGAATACAACGCCCGGAGCTTTACGCTCGATAGGCATTTCATACAGTTCGCCAGTAATAGGGCCTTTACCATCAATCGGCTCACCCAGTGTATTTACCACGCGGCCTACCATGCCTTCACCTACTTTAATAGAGGCGATCTGGCCGGTACGGCGCACCTGTGCACCTTCTTTAATTTCAGAACCATCACCCATCAATACCACACCCACGTTATCTTCTTCAAGGTTCAGAGCGATTGCCTGCACACCATTGTCAAATTTCACCAGCTCACCCTGACGTACGCCGTTCAGGCCATAAACGCGGGCAATACCATCACCTACCTGCAGTACGGTACCTACTTCTTCCAGGTTAGCACCTGCATCGAAGTTGCTTAACTGTTGGCGCAATATCGCCGATATTTCATCCGGTTTAATCTCAACCATGATTATAAAAGATTAAAAAATTTACAATTATTAATTCAGTTTGCTTACGTAAATGTTGCCAAGGAACTGAGCTTTGATATCATTCAGATCACGGCGTACGCTTGCATCAATCAGTTTATCGTCCATCTGCAGTACAAATCCACCTATCAGGTCCGGATTTATTTCTGTCTTCAGGTCAATGGTATTCTGCGCAGGCATGCTGCCCTGCAGTTTCTGCAGAATAGCATTCTTTACAGTATCGTTTACAGGACCGGCAGTAGTGAGCTTTACGGTCTTGATGTTTTTCAGTTCTTTGTATTGGCTGATGAAAGCAGTTGCTATTTCGGCAAGATTTGCTTCACGGCCTTTCGACAGCAGCAGTTTAATAAAAGCTTTGCTCAGCGCGCTGATATTATTTCCTACAACAGCATCAAAAATCTGCTGTTTCTTATCGGCTTTTATGATCGGGCTACCCAGCACATTGGCAAAATCACGGCTTTGACGGCAGATGTTTTCCAGCAGCTGCATATCATTAAGCGTGCTTTCCAGGCCGTTTTGTTCTACAGCGAGGTCGAGCAGTGATTTAGCATAGCGTGATGCGAGACGTGGATTTTGCATATTGATTAGCTAATTAGCTAATTAGCAAATTTGCTAATTATAATGATTAATTCAGTTTCATTTCTTCTGCGAGCAGGTTTGCATAGCTATTCTGAGCTTCTGCAGTGGCCAGTTGCTGGCGCAGGATTTTTTCAGCTACCTGTACTGCCAGGTTACCGATTTCATTTTTCACTTCGGTCATTGCAGCCATCTTCTGCTGATTGATCTGCTGCGTTGCATCAGCGATCATTTTATCAGCAATCGCTTTGGTATCTGCTTTAGCCTTATTGATGATGCCATCGCTGGTTTCTTTTGCTTCTTTCAGCATCTGGCTGCGTTCTTCACGGGCCTGTGCCATCAGCTTTTCATTTTCAGCCTGCATCTGTCCCATTTCTTTTTTCACACGTTCAGCAGCAGCAATAGAGTCAGCGATACCGGTTTCACGTTCGTTCAGCGTTTTAAGAATAGGCTTCCATGCAGCTTTACGCAATATCACAAACACAATAAGGAATGCAATAGCAGTCCATACAAATAAGCCGAGTGCAGGAGTTAACAAACCCATAATCTTGATAAATTTTGTATTGTAAATTGATTATTTCAATGATTGTTTGCGGCATGCCGCGTCTTTTTCCCATTTTAAAATTAAACTGCATCCGCTGCCCTCTGCGTTGGATGCAGTTTAAAGTCTTTAACTACTAGCCTACTACAGCCAGCAGACCTGCGATTACACCAAACAGTGCAACACCTTCTACGAAGGCTGCAGTCAGGATCATGTTGGCGCGGATGTCACCGGCAGCTTCTGGTTGACGGGCGATAGATTCTACCGCACCTTTACCAATCTGACCGATACCGATACCTGCACCCAGTGCAGCTACGCCTGCACCAATAGCACCACCGGCAGCAGCAGTACCATCAATCGCTAAGAGAACTGTGTTCAACAAAGACATGTTATATATGGATTTAAAATAAAAAAAACAGATTAAGCAATGATCTCATTGTCACTATGTGCATGGTCAAAACCATCTTCATGTGCTTCATGATGATGCTCTTCAGTAGCCTGACCAATGAATACAGCAGTCAGGTTGGTGAAGATAAACGCCTGGATCGCTGCTACCAGCAATTCAAGGAAGAACATGAATACAGAGAACGCAATAGATACTATGGAGAATCCAAAACCGCCGGCAGGGCTTGCACCCATTTTACCGAAGATAAAGATCATAGAAACAACACTCAGGATGATAATGTGACCCGCCAGGATGTTGGCAAAAAGACGTATCATCAATGCGATAGGCTTAATGAAGAGAGAAATGATCTCGATAGGAACCAGAATGATCTTTACACCAAAAGGAACTCCCGGAGGGTTCAGCAGGTGACCCCAGAAATGTTTGTTACCGTTGATCACCATTACAATAAAGGAAACCAGTGCAAGACAGCCTGTTACTGCGATGTTGCCGGTGAAGTTGGCACCGCCCGGCAGCAGACCCAGCAGGTTGTTGATCCAGATAAAGAAAAACACCGTGAGCAGCAGCGGCATGAACTTCATGTACTTGTTCCCGAGGTTTGGCTTGGCCACTTCGTCACGCACAAAGGTAATTACCGGCTCCAGTGCATTCTGAAAACCGGAAGGCGCTACTTTGGAACCCTGTTGCTTGTATTTTTTAGCGACACCCAGCATGATCCATAACAGCAGTATTACTGAAATGATCATGGAAACAACATTCTTGGTTATAGAGAAATCGTAAACAGGAGTACCATCTACAGCTTCAATCTTATTGTCTTTTTCGTTGAGTTTGTATCCTTCATGTTCTTCACGGTTTCCTTCGTGGCCAAATTTGGAAGAAGAGAATACAGAAAGCCCTTTGGACGGACTGTAGAGTATTACCGGCAGAGGAATGGTAGCATGCGTTTCTCCGACAGAGAAAAAATGCCACTCATGCGAGTCGCTGATGTGACCGAAAATTACTTCTGAAGCATTGAATTTTTCTTTGTCTTCTGCTTTCTTTGGTTCTTCTGCGTTTGCAAATGCAGAGAAGTTAGCAAAAGAGCATGCAAAAACCAATATAATTAAGGAAAATAAACGTTTGCGAATCATTACTCAGCCCTGAAATTTTGCGCAAATGTACTTAGTTAAATCCTAAAATACAAAACGACTGACATGATTTTTAGAAATTATGTGTCATTTCAGGGCATAATAAAGCTCCGGATTGCAATACTTCCCTGAACTTTAAGATATATAGCATTTTATAAATATACAGCAGCATACCGGACTCTTATCGTTTCTTCCCCCTGCCCCGTTTGTCTTATCCTGTTGTAATGTGAACAAAGCCCTAAAAGTAATTACTTACTTATTTTTTCAATATGCATTTAAATAAATGATTTTAAACAATTTAGGAATAAATAAAACTACCTGTGAGGGTGTTTCTTTTCAAAATTAATCGGTACTGTATGCTTTTGAATTGCATTTCGGTTGTATTTTTGACGTCTAAATTTTTTCTACTAAAAGAAATATTATGCAGGAATATGGTAAGAAAAACCCGTCGGCAAATCTTGCTGACCTGGGCCTTAATGTAGCAGTAGCGCACTGGAATCTTTCTTCTGAAGAACTGGTTAACAAGACTATTGAGCTGGGCCAGGGCGAGCTGAATGATACCGGCGCGCTGTGTGTGAGCACTGGTAAATTCACCGGACGTTCCCCTAAAGACAAATTCACTGTAAAAGATGCAATCACCGAAAAATCTGTAGATTGGGGTGATGTAAACATTCCGCTGGCTCCGGATGTATTTGATGCACTTTATAATAAAGTATGTCAGTACCTGGGCGGTAAAGAAGTATGGGTACGCGATGCTTATGCATGTGCTGATCCTAAATATCGTCTGAACATCCGCGTAGTAAACGAAACGCCATGGGCAAACCTGTTCTGTAACGACCTTTTCCTGCGTCCGACAGAAGCTGAAATCAATACACAAAATCCTGACTGGCTGATCCTGCAGGCTCCCGGCTTCCAGGCTGATCCTGCTGTAGACGGCACACGCCAGGCAAACTTCACGATCGTAAACTTCACTAAAAAAGTAATCCTGATCGGTGGTTCTGCTTATACCGGCGAAATGAAGAAAGGTATCTTCGGCGTGCTGAACTTTATCCTCCCGCATGATCATAAAGTATTGAGCATGCACTGCTCCGCCAATGAAGGCAAAGACGGAGATGTTGCCCTGTTCTTCGGTCTTTCCGGTACCGGTAAAACCACACTGAGCGCTGATCCTCACCGCGCACTGATCGGTGATGATGAGCATGGCTGGGCTGAAGGTTCTGTATTTAACTTTGAAGGTGGCTGCTATGCAAAATGTATAGACCTGAGCGCTGAAAAAGAACCACAGATCTTCAACGCGATAAAACCAGGCGCATTGCTGGAAAACATCAAGTTCCTGCCAGGCACCAAAACAGTAAATTATGCGGACTGCAGCATCACGGAAAATACACGCGCTGCTTACCCGATCAATCATATCGACAACGCCAAAGAACCTTCTTACGGCGGCAATCCTAAAAACGTTTTCTTCCTTACCTGCGATGCATTTGGCATCCTGCCTCCAATCAGCAAGCTGACGAAAGGCCAGGCTATGTACCACTTTATCTCCGGATATACTGCAAAAGTTGCCGGTACAGAGGTAGGCGTTACAGAACCACAGACTACTTTCTCTGCCTGCTTCGGTCGTGTATTCCTGCCGCTGCATCCTACAAAATATGCAGAGCTGCTGGGTAAAAAACTGGAAGAGCACCCGGATGTAAATGTATGGCTCATCAACACAGGATGGAGCGGTGGCGCTTATGGCACCGGCAACCGTATGAGCCTGAAGTATACACGTGCTATGATCACTGCTGCTATGAACGGTGAACTGAACAATGTTGAGTTTACTGCTCACCCGGTATTCGGTGTGCTGGTTCCGCAGTCTGTACCTAATGTACCGGCTGAAATCCTGAACCCACGTGATACATGGGCTGATAAAGAAGCTTACGACAAAAAAGCAAATGAACTCGCTCAATTGTTCGTTAAGAACTTTGATAAATATGCATCAGAAGCCAACGAAGAAATCCTGGCTGCTGCACCTGTGGTAATGCAGAGCGTATAATAACAGACTACTTTTTTATTACAAGGGCTGGCTGAAAAGTCAGCCCTTTCTTTTTGTATTCCGGCAAACATATTATCGTTTTTTGCAAATCATATCATTATTATCCCGTAAAAACATCTATCGGGATTTTGTATTTTCACTTTACAAAACCTATACTTTATGAATCTGCGAACCTGCCTGTATTTATTTCTTCTCGCCCTTTCTGTTTCCATTTCCGCAACCGCGACCAATTTTACCGGCGGAGAAATTACCTATTCCTGGCTGCACGATTCTACATACCAGTTCCGGCTAAAGCTGTATGGCCGCTGTGATGGTTCTGCTCCGGTAACGCCGGGTATGAGCCTGTGCTATTTTAATTCCTGCAATACCCAAAACGGCAGCATCCTGCTGTTGCGGGACAGCACTCCTGCCACACATGCCCCCTACTACCAGGAGTATCTTTATGACCGCAATTTTACCTTGCCTTCCCGATGCGATTACTGGACATTTTACATATCGCTTGCCGGCCGCGACAGTGCTGTAAACCTGGTAAATGGCAATTACAATATTTATCTGGAAGCGACATTGAACAACCTTGTACCTGATACCTTGTCGTCCCCGTTCTTTACGGCCCCGCCGCTACCCTATTATTCTGCCGGCATACCCTATGCGTTAACAAACGGCGCGGTAGATCCCAACAACGACAGTCTGGGCTTTGCTATTATTTATCCACGCACATCTGCAGGCTGCCAGGTAACCTATGCAGCTACGAACATACCTTTCCTCGCAGGATACAGTATTAATGCTCCATTTGCAGCAAGCAACTTTTCTTTTAATTATGGCAACGCCTCATTTACCCCACTCGCAACAGGAAGAGGTAATAATGTGCTGGCCACACGCACAGATAAATATCACAATGGCCAGAAAAAGGGCTCCGTGATGCGCGATATAGCTACGCACTTTGTGATGCGGGATACTACGGAAAGAAGCAGCAACGGCTTTGTTCCCGGCTCATTGTCCGGCTGTATAATAACCGGAGATACATTACTGGCTTCGGTAAATACAGCCATGCACTTCTGCAGGTTCATACAGCGCACCAATGGAAATTTTTATGCGTACGACAATCATAATGTGTCATGCCCCGGCTCACAGACAAGCTACAGCGGCATATGGAGTGATTCTGTAGTCGTTTGTTTTTCATGGACACCCGGCATGGCCGATACCGGTATGCATATCCTTGTTGTGACGGCAAATGACGAAGCACCTCACGTCTGCAGCGACACCAACATGCACCCGCTGATAGACCAGTCGTTTTTATTACCGGTTTACGTAAGTCCCAACCCGCTCTCTGTACATAATATGCCTGTAAATACAAGCCAGGTAACCGTTTACCCCAATCCTACAACAACTATACTACATATAAATGCACCAGAAAAAACCAGCATTACTGTATATAATTTCATGGGACAGGCGGTAATACAGGCCACGGAAAAAAATCCACTGGACATCAGCATACTGAGCAGCGGCATCTATTTCCTGAAGATATCTGACAAATATGGACGACTATTGAAAACAGAAAAAATCGTAAAGGCCAGCGCGCTATAATTTTTGTTACGAAGATCTGAGTGCATTGATCAGCTTTTCATTGCCTACAATCCACAATTGATCGCCGGGATGCAATACTGTGAAAGAATCAGGATTAAGTATGCGCCGGCCTTTACGTTCCAGGCCTACAACCAGCCCGTCTGTTTTTTCACGCACACCGCTTTCCCTTATGGTATGCCGGTGCATAAAATCATTTTCACGAACAACAATCTTCCTCAGCACTACTTCCTGTGCTTCATCTTTATAGCCATCTTTTATCTCAGGCTCTACATATTTTTTAAAGAGTTCCAGCTGCTCGTCTGTACCAATTACAAAAAGCCGGTCATCAGGATATAGCTTTTCAGTGCGTGCCGGGGCTGGTATTGTGTAGTGTTCACCCCGACGTATCATCGCAATATTTACACCCGCTTTTTCCCTCAGGCCTATTTCTTCCAGCGTAAGTCCGGCTACAGGCGTACCGGCCGGCAATACAAACTGTGCTATATGTGCATCCCACGGAGCCAGCTCATCGCGGTTTACGCGTGCAGCATGTATTTCGCGGTGATGAAAATTATAAAAAAAGCGGTCTTCTATTCGAATGTAAAAAGCATGTATGCTGCGGGAGAACGAAGCAGCAACAAGGATAATTACTGCCACTACAAGCAATGCTATTGCAGGTGGGTAGATACTCAGCAACAAAACCGCCACATACATAATTCCCGCAGCCAGCCGCAGCAATCGCAGCAGCAGCAGCGGACCGCGATAACGTTTATTGCTCCACAGTACAGCAAAGGCATGCGGATGCAATTTACGCATTACCATAGCCCAGAGAAACGGCGCAATTACCAATAGGCAAAGCAGGATGATCACAACAGAAGCTACAGCATCATTGGCAATGTGGGCACGGATGTACGGCGCGGCATACCGGGCAAAAAGCACAATGATGCCGATAATCATTACCGAAAAAAACAACAGGTTGAGCATAAATGCACGTAGCAATACCTTCCATTCACTGCCTGCGGTGCTTATCGTCTGTGCACCGGTACTGTACCGGTTGAGCACTTTCTTCCATGCCGCAGGAAGACGGGCATCTACCCTGTCGTACAAAGGCACTGCAAGCTTTATCATATACGGTGTAGAGAATGTAGTAATGGCTGATACTGCCACTGCAATGGGATACAGGAAGCTGCTTGTAACACCCAACGTAAGCCCCAGTGTGGCGATAATAAACGAGAACTCCCCGATCTGCCCCATGCTCATACCCGCCTGTATAGCTGTTTTCAGCGGCTGTCCCGCCACCAGCGCACCGATTGTAACATGCAGCGTTTTTGCAAAAACGAACACCAGTGTAATAATGAGAATTGGCCACGCATACTGTACAAGCACATGCGGATCTATAAGCATGCCCACAGACACAAAGAACACAGCCCCAAAAAGATCTTTTACCGGCTTGATGAGATGCTCTATACGCTCTGCCTGTGTTGTTTCTGCCAGAATTGACCCCATGATAAAAGCTCCGAGTGCGGGAGAGAAACCGGCAAGCGAAGCAAGTATCACCATCATCAGGCACAAACCTATGGAAACGATAAGCATAGTTTCATCGCTCATAAATTTCTGCACCTTTCCCAGCAGCGACGGAATAAAGAATATACCTGCTATAAACCAGAGCAACAGGAAAAATGCCAGCTTTAAAACGGAACCCAGCATCTCTATCCCCGCAAACTGACGGCTTACAGCTATGGTAGACAGCAATACAAGTAATACCACAGCTACAAGATCTTCTACGATAAGCACTCCAAATACCAGCCCTGCAAAACGCTTGCTTTTCACCCCCAGTTCATCAAAAGATCGCAGGATAATTGTGGTAGACGCAATGCTTAATATACCGCCCAGGAAAATGCAGTCCATCAGCGGCCAGCCAAGTACTCTGCCCAGCAGAAAGCCAATACCCAGCATAGCAGTTATTTCAATAAATGCAGTTACAGATGCGGGGCCGCCAACTTTTACCAGTTTCTTAAAACTGAACTCAAGCCCCAGCGTAAAAAGCAGGAATATGACACCGATATCGGCCCACACACGGATATTCTCCGTTTCTGTAATATTGGGCAACAGGGGGAATTTCGGGCTCACCAGCACCCCTGCCAGCAGATAACCCAGCACTACCGGTTGCTTCAATACTTTGAACAGCACGGTAGTGATACCAGCTATGATGAGTATGAGTCCTAGGTCGTGTATCAGGTGCGGCAGATGGTTCATGTCCTATAAAAATAGCGATTCCACGGCAACTCCATTTTCACATCCGGGAAAACGCTCGCCGGCTTTCCAGCAGATGCCGGAAGGATTAAGTTTCTGCACAATTATCCATCAATCGCGCAATCCACTATCTTTGCCCGCATATTTGTAAAAAAATCCGGTTAATGAAAAATACACCTTTTACCCAGATGCATATCGGTCTGGGTGCTAAAATGGCTGAGTTTGCAGGCTATAACATGCCTATTTCGTACAGCGGTATCAATGAAGAGCACAACACAGTGCGTACCAATGCCGGCGTATTTGACGTAAGCCACATGGGCGAATTCATGCTGAAAGGAGACAAGGCCCTGGACCTGATACAGCGTGTTACCAGCAACGATGCCAGCAAGCTCACTGCCGGTAAGGCACAGTATTCCTGCCTGCCTAATGAAGAAGGTGGTATAGTAGATGACCTGCTGGTATACTGCATTGAGGAAAACAAGACCTATATGCTGGTGGTAAATGCCTCCAACATTGAAAAAGACTGGAACTGGATCAGCAAGTTCAATACAGAAGGCGTGGAAATGCACAACATTTCCGACAAAACTGCACTGCTGGCCGTTCAGGGTCCTAATGCTGTGAAATATATGCAGCAGCTTACAGATATGGACATCACCAATCTTAAATACTACACTTTTGCAAAAGGCACTTTTGCAGGCGTGGACAATGTGATCGTAAGTGCTACCGGCTATACAGGAAGTGGTGGCGTGGAAATCTATTTTGAAGATAAAGATGACAATGCTGTAAAAATATGGAGTGAGATCTTCCGCGTAGGAGGCCCTCACGGCCTGAAGCCAATAGGCCTTGCTGCACGTGATACACTGCGCCTGGAAAAAGGTTTCTGCCTTTACGGAAACGATATAGACGATACTACCTCACCACTGGAGGCGGGTCTCGGCTGGATCACGAAGTTCACCAAAGAATTTACCGCTAAGAACATCCTGGAAGCACAGAAAGCAGAAGGCATCAAACGTAAGCTGGTAGGATTTGAAATGGTGGATAAGGGCATTCCCCGCCATCACTACAAAATACAGGATGCAGCCGGTAACGAAATCGGTTATGTAACTTCCGGTACGCAGTCGCCCAGCCTGGGTAAAGCTATAGGTATGGCTTACGTAACTAAAGAAAATGCTGCTGAAGGCACAGAAATATTTGTCATGATCCGCGATAAAGCAGTGAAAGCACAAGTGGTGAAGATTCCGTTTTTGCAGTAAACAGCTTTGAGGATATATCATAAAAAATGCCGGCGTTGTGCCGGCATTTTTGTTATTTTATATGTGGAAATATTGAAAACCTAAAATACATAAATGTAAAATATCACCGCCCAATTTTACATTATGCAATTGTAATTTGATTCAAGTATTACTGAGTGGGCATAAAAACAGATAATTGACCTATATGTAGAAAATGCCTATAACAGAGATAATAAGTTTCAACAGACAATGACTTTTTTTTTCTTTCTTTGCAGTCACAAACCGGCACCGGAAATCAGGTGTAAACGGTATTTTCCCTGTCTTTATATAATCACAAAATCAATTCAGCCTTTATGCTGCCTAAATACAATCGCATCCTGCTCAAACTTTCCGGCGAATCTCTGATGGGCGACCGCAACTTCGGTATTGCTCCTCAAATGCTGGAACAATATGCCAATGACATCAAAGCCATTACCGACCTCGGGGTACAGGTGGCTATAGTAATCGGCGGCGGCAACATCTACCGCGGTATGAATGAAGCCGAAACCGGCATCGAACGTGCACAGGGAGACTACATGGGCATGCTCGCTACTATGATCAATGGTATGGCACTGCAGGCTGCGCTGGAAAAAGCAGGTGTAAATACACGGCTGCAGAGCGCTATTAAAATGGAACAGATAGCCGAACCTTACATTCGCCGTAAAGCGATACGCCACCTGGAAAAAGGCCGCGTAGTAATATTTGGCGCAGGTACCGGCAATCCTTATTTTACCACAGATACCGCCGGTTCGCTCCGTGCCATTGAAATAAATGCAGATGTGATACTCAAGGGAACACGTGTAGATGGCATCTACACTGCTGATCCTGAAAAAGATCCTACGGCCACCAAATACGACAGCCTGAGCTTCGCCGAAGTGATCGGTAAAGGCCTGAAGGTAATGGACATGACCGCTTTTACACTCTGCCAGGAAAACAACCTGCCGATAATCGTATTCGACATGAATAAAACCGGCAACCTGCTGGAAGTTGTTACCGGTAAACATGTAGGCACGCTGGTGCAGAATGTTACCAACAGTATACTGAACTAATAACTCCACTACATATTTTAAACAGAAACGCCTGCACAGCTGCAGGCGTTTTTATTTCTTAGTCATCAGCGTACGGTCTTCTTCTTGTTGCGCTCATAATCTTCAAACACAAACCCGCCCAACCCATCAAGGCTGCTGTAGAACGCCTTGCCATTGTTCACTTCTGTAAAGTTGCGTACAAACGACTGCAGGTAAGGATCCTGGGCGATCATGAAAGTAATCACCGGTATCTTCAGTTTGCGCAGCTGGCCGGCAAGGTTCAGCGTACGGTTCAGTATTTTGCTGTCTATCCCAAAACTGTTTTTATAATATTTCTTGCCAATCTTCAGGCAGGTAGGCTTACCGTCTGTGATCATGAAGATCTGCTTATTGGGATTCTTCCGGCGGCGCAGTAAATCCATAGCCAGCTCCAGCCCGGCAACGGTATTGGTATGAAAAGGTCCCACCTGCAGGTAGGGAAGGTCCTTCATTTCTATCTGCCAGGCATCATTGCCAAATACTACTATGTCCAGTGTGTCTTTCGGGTAACGGGTTGTGATCAGTTCACTTAACGCCATTGCCACTTTTTTGGCAGGCGTGATGCGGTCTTCGCCATACAGGATCATAGAATGGGAAATATCTATCATCAGCACTGTAGAGGTCTGCGATTTAAAATCGGTTTCGTGTATTTCCAGGTCGTCCTCATGCAGCGAGAACTGTTGTACGCCATGATTGATAAACGCATTTTTAAGCGTGCCGGTGTAGTCTATCGATTCCAGCGTATCGCCAAATGTATAAGGCCGTATTTCCGGATTCAGTTCGTCGCCCTGGCCGCTGCGGTAAACCTGGTGATTGCCGCTTTTGGATTTCTTCAGTTTGCCGAATATTTCTTCCAGCGACCGCTGCCGGATGGTCTGCTCCGATTTGGCAGTAATTTTATACATACCGGTCTGCTGCTCTTCCTGCAGATACCCATTCTTTTTCAGGTCTTCGATAAAATCGCCTATGCCATATGAATCATCTGTAAGCTTATGCTCACGATCCAGCTGAGTGAGCCAGTCCAGCGCCTCTGTAGCATCGCCGCTGGTATATTGCAACAACTCCATAAAGAGGTTCAGCAGGCGCTCAAAAGGTGTTTTATTATCTTCTTCCGGATTAAATTTTGTAAAGTGAAAGCCACGCATCGTCTGAGTTCTTTTAAACGTAAATAAAGTTACGGCATATTCGGTTCCTGCCCGTATGCCTTAGCCTGATAGGCGCATAGATAACCCACGAATGATTTATACGGTTATATTTACAGCCTGCATTACCCGTTATTGCACTGATGGACAAAAAAGAATACCGGAAACAGCTTATTTTATTCAGTCTGGTACCGCTTATATGCTGGATACTTCTGATACTTCCTTACCGCTTTTCGGGTACGGACGACAAACTGATCGTATATGGTTTTTTCTTGAATATCTGTTATTGTTCCTGGTGCCTGTGGAGCGATCCGCAGCCCTATTCCTTGAATAAGATCTTCTGGGTGTTCAATATTGTTTTCCTGGGTATCATACCCGCATACCAGTACAACATTGGTCATATGTCCTGGGACGACCATATAAAACCAGCGACATTTATCCGGGCCAATGGTATTATACTGGCAGGTTACATTGTTTACACTGTTTTGCGCATCTGGCTTAATATAAGCTATAAAAATCTGCAGAACCGTGCGCCGGTAAGTAAACACGTCATTTCTATACAACGTTTTAACAAAGCCGGTACGGCCATATTTCTACTCGCATGTCTTGCCATTGTGTGGATCTTTGGTTTTAAAAACCTTTGGAGCCGCCAGCTTTCCTATGCGTTCGCGACGTCACGATTCAGCGATACCGTACTGCTTCTGGCCGACAAGACGCTGCGCGGTATTATCATGTATTTTACACTGCTGGCCATCTGGCTATACCGGAAAAAACAGATCACATTCGGTCATCTTATCTGGATTATCGGCTGCTGCGTGTTCGTAAACTTTCCTTTGTCATTGCCCCGTTACCTTACCGCAACGTTGTACATTGCTATTTTTATCACATCCGGCACCGCACTGCTGCGGAAGAGGTATTTCTTCGCTGTATCACTCATTTTGCTGATCCTGGTGATATACCCTATGCTGGGGCTACTCCGCTATGAGCCGCAAAAGACCTTCGACCTGCTGCAAGATGTCCGTGGGATATATGCACAGGCACTTATCTATGGTGATTTTGATGCTTACACCTCCATATGCCATACAATAGAATATGTAGCAGCCAACGGATCCTCACATGGCTACCAGCTGCTGGGTGCACTGCTGTTTTTTGTCCCACGCAGCATTTGGCCCACCAAACCAATAGGCAGCGGAGCCATGATACATGAACCTACTGCTACAGGATTTCACAATATTTCCAGTCCGTTCTACGCAGAAGGAATTATAAATTTTGGCCTGGCAGGCGCTGTTATCTTTATTGCAGTAATGACTGTTATTACTACCTATTATGACATTTACTACTGGCGCAGGAAAGAAGAACAGCCCGCAGAACCAACGTATGCCCACATATTTTACCCGGCAGCATTAATACTGTTCTTTTTTGTGCTTCGCGGAGACCTGATGTCATCTCTGGCCTATCTTACCGGCTTCTGCATTTCAGGATATGCGCTTCACTGGCTGCTGCATGTCAGAAAAACGGCGGTCTGAACCTTTTGTATTGCTTATTGTTATCGAAGATAATCTGTTACCTGATGGCCGTTCATCGTCTTGTGAGAACACAGCATATACCAGTACCTGTTGACGCGTTATGGGATTTTTTCTCTCATCCCAACAACCTCGATGTGCTTACTCCTTCCTATATGAATTTCAGAACAACATCAGGGCCGCTTCCGGATGAAATATACCCCGGGCAGATAATTACATACAAAGTATCGCCTGTTCTCGGTATACCTTTATTCTGGATGACAGAAATTACCCATGTGATGCCCGGAAAGCTGTTTGTAGATGAGCAACGCCGTGGTCCTTATCGTCTCTGGCATCATCAGCATCATTTTGCTGCTACTATACACGGCACATTAATGACTGACATTGTCCATTATCAACTCCCGCTTTCTCTTTTCGGAACAATTGCCCACAGATTGTTTGTAAAGCGCAGACTTGAGGATATATTTGATTACAGGTTTAAGAAAATCAGTGAATTGTTCGGAAATATTTAAACAGTCAAACCTTTATAAGCGCCGGTTGTTTCCATGAGAAATGATGCAGCGTGATTATTTCAGCAAATATGAACCGATTCAGTATCCGGGATATTGAAAACCTTACGGGAATAAAAGCGCATACGATACGTATCTGGGAACAGCGTTACGGCATCCTGCAGCCCAAACGCACACCCACCAATATCCGCTATTACGACGCGGACGACCTGAAGCTGGCACTCAAAGTGGCACTGCTGAATGACTATGGGTATAAGATCTCACGAATCCACCAGATGCAGGAGGAGGAGATGGCTTCCCTTATCGACAAAATTGCTGATAAGGAATTCAGGCTGCAGGTATTGTCAAATGACCTGCTGGAAGCAGCCCTGGCAATGGATATGATCGGTTTTGAGCAGTTACTGAATAATTACATACACAAAAACGGGATAGAGCAGGCTGTAGAACAGTTGATTTTCCTCTTTTTGGAGAAGGTAGGTCTTATGTGGCTTACAGACCATCTGCTGCCCGCCCAGGAACATCTCGTAAGCAATGTCATATACCGCAAGCTCGCGCTGGCTATAGAACAGCTTCCTTTCCCGGTAAATGGCAGCGAGCAGGCATGCGTTTTACTCTTTCTCCCCGAAGGAGAAATCCACGATATAGGCCTGATGTATGTTTTCTACCTGCTGCGCAAATCCGGAAAAAATGCCGTTTATCTCGGACCCAATACACCTCTTTCCGATGCCATCCACGTGTATAATACATTAAAGCCGCAGAGCATTTATATGCACCTCACTTCTGCAGCCGGCGAATTTGATTGCGGAAAATACATTCAGCGCGTGGCGCAGGAATTTGCTAACGCCAGAATTTACATCTCGGGGAGTATGCTGCGCAATAAAAAATATGCTCCGGCTGCCAATACCAGATTTCTTCACAGTCTGCAGGAAGTAAGAGATACAATCATACATATCTGATATTCTGCTCTCAAACAGAATGCCCCATGGAAAAAATTTCCGGAAAAATCATTTCCCTAAAACCTTTTTTGGGCATTGTACGTATATACTCCTTTCTGTTCATGCAGAACAGTTTTGTTTAAATATCTCAGTACAGTTGATAAACAAAATCTATGCTCACCAAAAAACATTTCGTTTAACTTCATAGCAATAAAAATTAAACAAATGACTGCAGCTGATTTCGATACAGTAGTGGTGAGTCATGGTGATTTTTTAAGGCCTTATGCCATTTCCCTCACACACAACCCCGAGGATGCAAATGATTTATTCCAGGAAACAATGATGCGCGCCTTGCTGAACAGGGAAAAATACCAGTTTGGCACCAACCTGAAAGCATGGCTGTACACTATTATGCGCAATATTTTCATTAATAATTACCGGCGCAATCGCAGGTTTATTAAAGTAGAAAGCCCTGCGCCTACAGAACTATATATGTACCATACCGGCAGAACAGCTGTAAATGAAGGTTTGGCGCATATAAGAATGGGAGAAATTAAAAATGCGGTAGAATCACTGCCGGCGATTTTCCGGATTGCATTTGAGCTGCATTACATCGGCTATAAATACCAGGAGATTGCAGACCTGCTGCATGAACCACTCGGCACTATTAAAAGCAGGATACATTTTGCGCGCAAAATGCTGGTTACACAGCTGGAGCGGTAACACTACAGCGTTCTGCTATGGAGTGTGATTATAACACCCGATATCCAGCGGAATATTCCTTCCATCTCCATTCAGATCATCGGTGATGCCTGCAGCCGCGCCGGTATTAGTACCCGCACCGGCAAGAGGAGAAGAGGCTTTCGGCCGGAAGTCCCATTTGGCATAATCAGTAAGCTGGGCATCCTGGTTAAAAATACAGGCACTGTTCAGCACTGTCGATGCATCAATAGCATCTGTGCTTTGTGAAGTTGTAAGTGCACAATTAAGAAACTGGACATTGTAGGTTGCAGTACCTTTTTTCTGAGCCAGTACTTCATCCTGCAGGGAGCCGTAGACAAGGCAATTTGTAAGCACTGCATTGAGATTACCCGGAATATAGCCGGCATCGCTTGTATCAAAATAATTGCGAACGGCGATGGTAGGATTGTCTGTGTGGCTTACAGAAACAGGTTTGTAATTTATAAAGCTGCAGTTGGTAATCGTATAATTGCCGCCCTGCAACAGCGCCATGGCCTGTGCACCTGTTGTATGTATCAGGCAGTTTTCAGCTACTACATTATTTGCAGCAAAACACAGCAGGCCAAATCCTATTGCATTCTGCACGATCGTATGTTTCATTGTAAGCTGTGGCGTAGCTGCAGAAACACCTGTACCATTCACCTGTATGGCTGCCGGCTGAAAAGTACCTATTCCTGCAATGGTTGTACTGTTTCCGCAATTTTTGAGCACTACGTGGTTCAGCACATTTCCGGTGCTGTTCTGCGTATAATACAGGCCGCCCCATTCGCCCGGCAGATCGCCGCCAAAGTAAGCCCTGTCAAGACGGTCGCCCTGGAAGACAATACTGTCTGCTTTTGTCGGTGCATCGGCTATCAAAGTACCATCTACCAGCAAACGCGAATCTGCATTCATGTAAATGCGGCACCGTGGCGGTATCACCAGCGTTGTAGCAGAATCAACGAGTGCATTGTGAAGGATGACATAAGGCTTGTCGGTAAGCCAGGTGATTGTTCCTCCGTATTTAGTGAGCGTGCTGTCCACTATATAGTGCGCATTCTGTCCAAAGGCTTCTACCGGAATGGAAAAATCTTTTCCGTTCAGCGTGGCAATAAGCTTGTCTTCGATCAGGAACGGATTGTTTTCATTGGTGGGATCAATATTCACAGTTGCAAATACATAGATGCTGTCATGTGCCGCCAGTTCAAGATTTGAAATATTGTTACCCGGAAAACCGTCTACGTTAAGATTAAAAAAAGAACTGCCGCCATTCTGAAGGCGTACAGAACTGATGTTTATTTTCTGGTTCTGTTCATTAAATATTTTGACCGAAAGTGTAAAGCTGGCCTGAGCTGTAAAAACAGTATCAAACATCAGTGTATCTACCGAAAACTTAAGGCTGCCGCCGCTTGTCAGCAGCTTATCTTTTTTACATGAACTGAACAGCAACACAAGTGTTACAACAGATAGTATAAGTATGGAAGAATATTTTATCCGCATGAAGGTATAACGCGTATTAGGCACGTAAAGTTAATCAAGTATCATAATAACGATTCTGACAATGGAATATTTTATTACCGGCCATGGAATTAAAATATTTTTTACATAACCACATAGTTACTTGGCGTTGCCACCAATGCTGAGTACTTTTGTCACCGCGCGGTATGAGTTGTATTACCCTTCTTTCTGATTTCGGTTTGCAGGATGCTTCAGTGGCTTCGGCCAAAGGCATTCTGATGCAACATATGCCTGATGCTTCCCTGGTAGATATTTCTCACCTGGTAGAACCATACCACCTGCAACAGGCAGCATACCTTACACTCGCGGCATACCGTCATTTCCCGAAAGGCACCTGTCATGTGCTGTTGTTTGATGTATTCTACGACCGCAAACCGAGGCTTCTGCTTTGTGAGAAAGACGGCCATTATTTTCTAGCACCCGATAACGGCGTGCTGGCACTTGCTTTCGGCGAGCAGGTAGAGACGGTATGGTGTTGCTTTGAAATGGAATCGGACGGTGTGTTTCATGACTGGCTGCATGCAATCGGCAAGACTATCCGTACACTGCAGACCAGCGGTCAAAATGCTCCGGACCTCGTTCCCTGCCGCATACAGACAGCACCGGTACATTGGCAGCCACGCATTGAAGACCATACAGTAGAATGCCAGGTTATTCATATCGACCGGTTTGAGAATGTAGTGCTTAACATCAACAGGGAGCAGTTTGAAACAATCGGGAAAGGACGCCCGTTCCGCATTGAGTTTATGCGCGACGAAGAAATTACACAGATCAGCACTCATTATTTTAACGTGGCCAAAGGTGAGAAACTATGCCGTTTCAATGCTACCGGCTTCCTGGAAATTGCCATCAACAGGGGCAATGCAGCCAGTCTTTTTGGCCTGAAGCTATATCGGGATCAGGACCTGCTTTACAAAACCATAAAAATATACTTCGGATGATAGTGCGTATTGTTCAGATGGCTTTCCGGAACAATGAGGTAAATAATTTTCTTGAATTGTTTGAGCAGCGCAAACAACAGATCCGCAACTTTAACGGATGCAGGCACCTGGAGCTATGGCAGGATGCGCACAACAAAAATATATTCTTCACCTATAGTAAATGGGAGTCGGAAGCGGCACTGGATCATTACCGTTTTTCAGATTTCTTTAAGGATACATGGTCGCGTACAAAGGCTTTGTTTGAAGACAAGCCGCAGGCCTGGAGCGTAATACAGAGAGTAGAAGTGGAAGGAACTAACTAAAAAGGATCTGCAGTTGCAGATCCTTTTTAGTTATCAGATGTGTTGCAGTATTGCCTGCTGTATTCTTTTAAAATCGGCATCTTCAAGTTTCAGCTTAGGCCTGGTAAAATTCAGATCATCTGCAGAATTGATAGGTACAAGATGCATATGTGCATGAGGCACTTCAAGACCAATAACGCTGATGCCGCAACGGTTACAGCTGAATACACGTTCTATTGCATGAGCAATGGGCTTTGCAAACAATAACCATTCCTGCAGAAAATTATCCGGTACATCAAAGAATTTATCGGTTTCAATCTTAGGAACGATAAGTACATGTCCTTCAGCCATCGGAAAAATATCCAGGAAAGCAAAAAACTGATCGTTTTCCGCAATTTTATACGATGGTATCTCGCCGGCAATGATCTTTGAAAATATTGTGCTCATACAATTAAATAGAGATGTGCTCAATCTTGAATTTAAGCGTTCCGCTGGGGGCGGTAACTTCCGCTATATCCCCTACCACTTTACCAAGCAGGCCTCTTCCTATCGGCGAAGTAACGGATATTTTACCGGCCTTAAGATCAGCCTCTGTTTCTGACACGATCTGGTATTCTACAGTTTTCTTAGTTGCGAGATTAGTTACTTTTACTTTGCTTAATATAGAAACTTTACTGGTATCAATATCCTTTGTTTCTACGATACGGGCAGATGCAATAACACCTTCCAGCTGCGCAATCTTAGCTTCATGAAGCCCCTGAGCTTCCTTGGCGGCATCATATTCTGCGTTTTCACGTAAGTCACCTTTTTCCCTTGCCTCAGCTATCTGGCGTGCGATCTCTGCTCTGCCGCTAGTTTTTAACTGGGTAAGCTCTTCTCTCATTTGATCCAGCGTCTCTTTCGTTACGTAGTTAATTCCAGACATAATTAGTTCAGATTTAATGATTACAATAAAAAGTACAACGCTCCTGATAGTTCAGAAGCGTTGTACAGGGACAAAAATACGGTTTTTAAATTATCGGCGCATAATACGGAGGCTGAAAGCATGCACACCGTTATTTGGCCTTTGTGTTGGCTTGTAAGAATAATCCAGAGCGAGTCTTGGTCCTTTATCACCTATCTGATGCTGTATTGTTACACCAGCGCTGATACCAGTATACATTGTTGTACTCAAGGCGCTGTTACCGATATTTTTCTCATAGCGGTAACCTGCACGAAGCATAAATGTTTCCATAAATGCGTATTCAGCAGCAATACCCAGGTAGTCATTGTTAAATGAGTTAGACTGGAAGCTACCCATTACCGTTGCACGATGCTTTGGCTTATCATCTTCATGTTCCAGTTTATTTGCATCCAGGTAAAAATCATAGCCAACACCGATGTTCAGGTAAGTAGGCATCTGGAATTTATCAGATGGAAATTCCTGGTTCATGGTGTAAAGACCAACACTGGTTTGGCTTTCCGGAGCTTCTGAGTTTACAGTAAACCCATTACCGGAGAAGCGCATATTGGTACCGATATTACGCAGCGTCACGCCAAAGTGAAAGTTTTTTCTCACACCGGATACGTATTGTACGCCCACATCAAAGGCCGCGCCACTCGCATGAATACTGTTGATCTGCTCACTTACATATGTTGCAGCTACACCGGCGCGGATATTCTGAGAGAATTCTTTTCCGAAGCCTACCTGGAAGTTCAGAAACTGTGGTTTATATGTACCGAATCCGGCAGGATTGTTATAATCTGTAACCTTAATATCGCCAAACGACATAGACATGATATTAAGACCAATTACACCCAAATTGCCAAGTTTCTGTGAAATACCAAGATTTTCAATCCCGATATTCGACCCTTTCAACAGCATAGTGTACGAAAATCCCACCTCTGTTTTATCAGCATCAGCAAGGCCCGCAATATTACCTTTCATTGCTTCTATACCTACTACATTAGAGGTATTTATACCAAAGACGCCCCCTGTGGCAGCCCAGGGATTAAGCAGCAGTTCGGTTGCACCTGCCTGTCCGGAGCGGTCTTTATTTCCTGCAAAAGCCTGCACGGAAACACCGAGAAGACAGATTGCTAATGCAGCTTTAGTAGAAAAGTTTTTCATAAATTCTTATGATGAAATTTGTATAATAAGGGCCGGATTGGGTACCGGCCCTATTTAATTCTACGATTAATAAGTTGTTACATCCACTGGGCGCATAGCACCGAACCAGCGTAATACTGTTTCACCGATACCAACTGCATTAACATGTACCATATACATACCACTTGCAACCGGCAGGCTGGCCGCATTGCGGAGATCCCAGTCTATGTAAGATACATTAGCATTGTCTTTTTCAAGTCTCCGTATAAGCGTACCATCAAGTGAGTAAATATTCACTGTTGCTCTTTTCGGCAGGTTGGTAATACGTACACGTGTATCCAGGCGGTTGATCTCATAGCCCGCATAACCATAGTATGGATTCGGAACGATGTTGATCAGATCCCTCAAAGAATCCCTGCTTATCTGCTGGTTATCTACAAGAGCCACAGGTGCGAGCGCATCCGTTTTGAAAGAATATAACGGCTTCATTCCGTTACGTGCAATCTGGGTAGGATCCGCCATGTAAGCGTCATACGGACGGGATACACGGAAACGGAGCCTTGTTTCTGTCGGTATCAGGCCATCGTTCAATGACAGCAGACTGAATCCCTGGTTGAGCAACGGTAAACCAACCCACTGCAGCTGTGCTGTATACAGAGCGGAGAAGTTCAGAGCGCCTGGCTTTTCCAGTATTTTCTTAAATACTGCACATTCGTCATATTTTGATGTGAGAACGTATATATAGTGTTTACCACCGTTGATCACGTTGCCGGCATCATTCTGCAAAGCACTTGTGGGGTTCCAGATCATATCCGCACCATTTTCCTTCTTAAACCAGCTGTCCTCACCAAACATAATATTCAACCTCATCCCTGTTTCCTGATCTATTGCATAGCCCGGGAACCAGGACATACCCGTATCACCAGCCACAGTACTGTAAACAGGAGCTCCGTTGGCGTCTACATTTCCGGTCCAGGACTTGTGCCTGCGTGGGAAATACTGCTTACCGCCATTTTCAGCCAGGTTAGGATCGGGCGCCATTTCAAGCACTACAGATTTCGTCCATTTAGACTTGTCTGAAGTAAACACGATATCAACGCTGTGAAGAGTATACATACTGTTACTATTGGTATAACCTTTAGGTATTACACCAAATCCGCCACAGGAAACTTTGTTTTCACCTGTTGCCAGTCCGGCAGGTGCCCATGTAGCCTTCAACAGCGTATTGTTCGGAATCATTGACTCATAGAACTGACCGGCGGTATCCAGTTTGTAATCCCTGTAGTCGCACGCCTGAAGCGTATCATTGTTACCACCGCTTCGTATCCAGTTCTGAACACTTTCCTGTTCTTCATCATGTACACCACTAAGCCATACTTTACCGGGCTCAGTAAATGTTACGTCAGAGGAGATATAACCATTTCCACCCGGCTGATCATCGCCCGGACGCTTGGCCTGTACAATACCTACTGACAAACCATAATTTTCAAGGATCTGCTCATTATAGATATTAAGATGACTTTCACTGTAGATAGAAATCGGAGTGTTTGTTCCCGGAGCAGTATACTGCAGCTCCCAACTTCCATCTGTGTCCATTATACCTTTTGTAGAATCTGGAGACGGATAGTTACGGCCTCGTATAAACAGTTCCCAGCTACCAGGTTTTACTTTGCGCGGGTCTACTACCTTGACGTTTACCGGGCCCTGACCTGCAAGATAAACAGGTTGATATATCTGATAATTAGGTGCAGCAAGAGCAGCTTCTTCAGATGCAGCATCCATAGATATTGCATTTCCACCATTACCGATACCTTCAATTTTCTTTATGATCACACCATCTCCGTAATCTGCATTGATCGTGGTACCCATATCACCATTAGCGGGGTTAGGCATACCTATTACAACAGGAATAGCTTTACCACCAGCAGCGTGAGAACTTTCCAGATATGGCTGATCCTGAGTAGAATCCGGATCCCTGTTAGAGAAGTTTCTGAAGTTATTGTAAGCGTAAGCAATAGCAACAAAGTAATAGTTACGGTAATTCACAAATCGTTTATCCTTACCGGTTGCAAAGGCGTCAAATTGCAGTGAGAAGCTGTGCTTAATACCACTATCCTTACCTTCCACTTTTATTTGAGGAACCCAGGTTGTATCACTTATATCGCGATCATTTATATAGTTGGTAACACGTCCGACACCATTTCTAATATCACACTGGAAAACTTCTGCTGCAACATCAGAATTAATGGTTCCGTCAGCGTTAAATATCTGGGCGGTAGTAACCTGGCTGTTCTTTAACTGAAATACACGATAACCTTCAAATTTATACAATGAGTCGCCAGCTTTGGCAGCCTTCATTTTTGGCGTACTTACACGGTATCTCTGATCGCTCAGATTGGTACCAAAAGCTTCCTGGAAGTTAGTGCTTATTGAATCGTTTATCAGGTAGAATATAAATTTCCTGTCCATTTCACGCAGTACAACACGTGGAGCTTCTGGACCTTCAATTGTCTGGAAGTTGTTATCAAACAAACCCTGGCACTGATCGTCAGCTACACGGATTTTCTTGAAAGATGTGTTAGGGCAACCACCTACGTCCGCAACCCAAACAACACCGATTGTTACGTCATTCTGAGACAGTGCAGAACCTGCTACCAGTTTAAACGGACCTGAAGAGTGAATAAAGCGGCGATCTCCTACAGGGTTGTTACAGGAACACTCAGACCATTCGCTTTTATTAGCAGGGTCACCGGCAAATACAAACGGGATAACCGGACCTTTTCCATACCCACGTGAGCTACCATCTGCAGAAACACCATCCCAGTCATAAGAGAAACGCTGTCCGCCACGGTTAGTACCCGTCATATAACCATAGATCTGCTGACCATTTGTAGGGTTTCCTATTACAGAGGCATCATTATTGAAATAAGTAAAGGCAGTCATTTTAAGTTTCGTAAACGTGTCTTTACCTGTTACTTTATCTGTATAATATTTCTTAGGGCCGATAAAGAAGTCTACACCAACCATTGGAATCTGGGCGCCATAGCTGTTAGGCTGGCCACTACCATCAAAGGTTGTACCGTTATAAAGAATACCCAGACCGCGGTTTGTATCGCAACCAATATAGTCATCAAATGCATAACCAAGGTCAGCATCCGTCCATGTAGCGATAAACGCAGTATCCAATGTAGAAGGAGACCTGTTGATCATACGATAATTGTAGAACGTCATATTGTTCAGGTTATCGTTAGACGAGAAGGCAAATGCACTGGTCTGCACTTCCATACCAATGGCATCTGTACCAGATTGTTGCTTCAGGTTACCTTCATCATTAAATACCCACCAGATGTACTGGTCACCAAAGATGTCCGGATAGTCACCTTTGGTGGCATCATATATACCGTCTTTGTCGGCATCAATAAATGGTGCAAAGTCGCGTCCGTTCTGAAGTTCAGCCAGAGGAGCACCGCTGTTTCCATATGAAGTTTGGTTGCCTTTTGCCGGCCATTCAAATATGGACTGATATGTTGGATCAAGCTGTACGGTTGCCTGCTGACCTTTACTGATCAGATCACGGAACACAATAAGATCAGACTTATTGATTTTCCAGAAACGATCCCATTCAGAGCATGTACTTGCTGTAGTCGTATAGCCATCACCACCTTTACTACCTGCTTCCAGGGGACCAGGCCAGTAGTCGTTACCATCCTGGCGGTAAGTTTGCGCTGCCACTTTCAGGTTGCCCTGAGGATCCATACCACCTATCCAGGCAGAACCCGCAAAAAGAGAATTTTTCTTACTTCCTTTAGGAACTTCATAACGGGCTTCACCCACACCCTGGTCCCACCACATATCACCACCGGTCATCAGACGCGCACGGATGTTATTGACATCCATATCTATGGTTGCGGTAGCAGGTTTACATTTTCCCGCAGTAGTACGCAGGTTGTCAGGAAGCACCTTTCGTAACTTGCCATCAAGGCCTACATTGGGCATAGCACTGGCGACAAGGGTTACTCCCGTCAATGCTGCTCCCATTACAATTGTGAGCCATTTTTTATTATTAACTAACATAACTTCTGATCGTTATTGCTTGTTTAAAAATTGAAATTGAGACCTAAAATGATCCTTCTCGGGTTGTTCAGCAGACCCGGATTCTGCAATGCGGCATTGTACAGGTCAACAAATGATTTGGCATTCGTCTGACTGGCAATGGTTGTTGCACCGGCAGGGGTAGCCAGGTAACCATCATCTTTGTAGCTGCCGGTATAAGAATACACACCAAGAACATCTCTTGTATTCAACAGGTTGCTTACACGTGCAAAAACATTCAGATAGTATGCTTTTCTTCTTTTCTTAGATTGGTTTTCAACGTTTTTCGTACGGTTAAAATCCAGGGCAAGATCTTTATCTACTTTCAGATCCATCATATAGTGCCATGGCAGACGGGAACCGTTGATACCTCCATCGATAGTTTTAGAGGTAGTGGCAACAAGACTTGTCGCATCTACATATTTAGTATAAGGCTCACCGCTTCTCGCAGAGAAGAGAAGGTTAAGACCTGCATTCTGAAGAACATGGAGGCCGCCGATAACCGGACCTTCACCATCTGCATAACGGTAATCAAGGTTAGCAGATAAAAGGTGGCGGGAATCGTAATCAAGCGCATACGGGAAACGCATGTTCGGGAGCTGTGCTGATACAAGGTACTGGATCAGACCACCACCGGAAGAAGATGCATTGGAACCTGTACCTTCTGCAAACTGCAGGGTATATGCGAGTGTAAGTGCAATATGGTTTGTACGACGCAGTTCATATTGAAGACCGAAACCTTTTGTTGTAGAGAAGTCACGGTTACCATATGTATAGTAGGTTGTAGGCCATGCATTGATATAAGGACGGATCTGTATCTGATCTTTACGCTCTTTATAGAATGCTTTCAATGTTACTGCAGACAGTTTAGATAACGCCTGTTCGAAGCCGAATTCATAATCGATAGCTTTTTCAGGTTTCAGATTTGAGTTACCAAAGCTGGTAGCAGTTCCATACTGCCAGTTCAGGTAATCCATAGGAGTTGCAAATGAACCGCCTTCTTTAGACGGACGCTGATAAATGATATCGTAGTGAGCATAGAAATATGCTACATCATTAATCGGGAATGAGAAAGAGATACGTGGCATTGCATTTACCTGAGGTTTATAATCGGTAAATGAACCGCTTGGATCAAAGCCTGCTTCCGTTATTTTAGCAGCCTGCGGATTCTGCAGATAAGGCTGAGGATCACGGCCGCTCTGTGCTTTAAGCACTGTAGGGTCGCTTACTTCCTTACCATTTGCATCGTACCAGGTATCACCCTGACGATAACCGATGATCTGCGGATTGCTTGATGTATTATCATTTACATATGGCACTGCACCATCACCGATACCTCCGGGAGTAATACCACCATTCAGCAGGTTATGTGAAGCAACGGTTCCTTTAATTTGTCCGCTGGCATCATAAACATTTCCTCCGGCAGTATAAGTAGGATAGAGTGAGTAAGGATCTATCATTACTTTGGTGTTATTGTCAAAACGTTCAATACGCACACCAAGATTGAAGTTGATGTCTTTAAAGCGGATATTATCGGTAAGATACCCTGCGAGATAGTTTGGCCTGTAAGCACCTATAGGGCGGGTATAATTACCATTTGCATCTTTTTTAGTCCAGAAGTCATTAAAGTTAACCTGTCCATTTACGATATTACCCAGGTAATCATAACCATAGTAGCTTACCAGTGAGTTACCTGTATTCAGCAGTTCATCAGCTGTAAACATGTCAAGTGAGAATGTAGACGGGTCGTATGAGTCTGGCTGCAGGTAATCTCCTTTGCCGGCACCCAGCTTCTTACGCAGATTATAATCAAATCCGCCAACGGTCTGGTTGCTGTCAGAAAAACGACGGTTATAAAAAATCGTATCGTTCGGACCAGGAGCAATAAGACCATTTTTTACATCGGCCTGAGTGTACTGTTTACCGTTAACAATAAATATCGGGTTGTTATAATCCAGGTTATTATTAACAACAGAACGTGTAAGCAAACGCATAAGCCCCCACAGACTGGAACCGGTTATGCTGTAGCTGCGGTATGACTGTTGCTGATAATAAAGACCAAACCCGATAGCATGTTTCATCTTGTTCATCTTGTAGTCAAAAGACGCGTCAACAGCCAGAGAGAATTGATCACCACGGCTATAACCATAACCGCTTAATGGTGTACCCACGTTACCCCACAAACCATAAGTGCTGATCGGAGCATCACCGTTTCTCAGGTAGGTTCCGTTACTTGGTACGTTGGTAAGTGAAATAGGAACCTGACCGCCAAGAGCCAGATATTGGGAAGTATAATTTGCGAGGTTCGGGTTGATCTCAGAACGCTGAAAGCTTACACCTGTCTGCTGATAACCAAGCAGTGTAATACCCTGTGTACCGCCTGAAGCTGTATCTGTACCAGGAGCGTAAACAGGAACGAGGTTTTCAGTGAATTTACCTACATAGCCATATTCAAATGGATTTCTCTTATGGTCAGGATCTTCTGAGCTGGAATAATCACGCTGATAATCTGCCTGTACTGTATAGTAAGCATTGGAAATTTTATTGTCTTCCTGCTTTCCGCCGGGTTTACCGAGACGCTGTGTAAAACGGAGGTATCCACGACCTGTATAACTATTGTTTGTAGGTATGGCATCAGGCGCAAAGAGAGAAAGACTCCGGCTGTAACCTTGTCCGCTGTTGTAGTTAAAAGATCCACCGGCTGTAATGTTCGTTCCGGGTACAATCTCATAATCTAATTTACCGCCAAGGTTAAGCGTTTTCGCTGTTGCATCACGGCGGGCTTTTTGTGTCTGCAGATCTGCTGCAGTTATATATTCGGTAGCATATTTAAGTGTAGGTATACCGGTAGAGCTCGGTACAGCCACCAGCGGGTTCTGACGCAGCTGGTTCAGTTTGTCATCACTTAAAACGTAGTTATCTCCATAAGTCGGGTTACCGTCTTTTGAATACCGGTAGTCACCGGAAAGGAAGAAACCAACTATCGGCTTTTTTATGTCATTTACTTTACGGCTCGCAAACGGACCGGAAAGGTTAAAGGATGCCAGGTTGGTATTATAACCGTCAACAGAGTGCTCCAGTGTAATACCGCCCCTTAAATCTTTAGAAGGACCTTTCGTCGTAATGGAGATCACACCACCGGAGGCATCGCCGTACCTTGCATTCAGACCGGATGTCATTACATCGATCTGGTCGATAACATCAGGCGACTGGTTAATAGCGGAAGCACCGTTAACCATCATACCATCAATGATATACTGGGTACCAGATGTACGTGCACCACCCAGGTTCAGGCCGGAACCCGATTTGCTCTGGTAGGCACCAATACTCTGGGCTGCAAAGTCATTGGTATTACGCGTAGGCATCCTCGATATCTGCTCACCGGTAAGGTGTTTGTCACCACCGGGCTTTTCAATAGATACGATCGGACGTACATATTTGATTATTACATCCTTAAGAACCGTGTTCGATTCCAGGTTGAAATTCAGCCTGGTAGGCTGGTTAGGCGCTACTTCCACATCCTGTATCGTTACAGGGTTATGACCGGCATAATTAACCTTCACATTGTAACGGCCGGGCTGCAGCGGTTTAATGGAATAAACACCATCAATGTCCGTTACAGCACCACCTTTGGCAATGCCGCCCTGATCTACTGTGATCACGGCATTAATTGCGGGCTGCTTCTGAGCATCCAGCACCGTACCATAGATCTCACCAGCCTGCCCGAGTGCAGTACCGGCAATCCCTATGAACAGCAATAAGAATAAATAACGTAGTGTACGTGTCATATCCTGCATTAAAGATTTGTTAACCAAATGAGGGGTAAAGATAAAAACTTCTGTTAAAAGTAATACGGCTACCTCTCTTTTTTGTCAAGGAAATGTTTATTTTATATGTTTTACTCTGGCATGACTATCTTTGAAAACAGGTAATAGCTCATTTTATACGTGGCTTCATGGCTGTAGCCCGCTATATGAGGGGTAATAATAACTTGCGGAAGCTGTATTATTTTTTTTACAATATCTTTCAGATATTCCGGCATTTTTTCCAATGGCTCCCCTTCCAGTACATCCAGACATGCGCCAAGAATTTTACCGTTTTCCAGTCCATGCAATATTGCATTAAGATCTGCAACTGAGCCTCTTGAGGTATTTATCAGCCAGAAAGGATGCTGCATTTTTTCAAGGAAAGCCTCATTGAAGTAATGTTGTGTATCATCCCGCAATGGTAAGTGAAGACTCACTATCTCTGCACGCTCATATATTTCCCCAAGACTGCATAAGGTGACACCATCCTGTACAGCAACTTCAGGATCAACGTCGTAAGCCAGTATGTTCATATCAAAAGCGAGCAACTTTCGTGCAAATGCCCTGCCTGTATGCCCATAACCGATAATACCTATTGTCTTCCCTTCCAGTTCGGTGCCCCTGTTCTCATCGCGCAGCCACAATCCTTCCTGTACCTGCCGGTGGCTCCACTCAATACGCTTCGTAATGCCCAGCAGCATACCCAGCGCATGCTCGGCAACAGCGTTACAATTGCCCTCCGGACTGCTGAAACACCTGATTCCCAGTGACGTAGCATAAGGCACATCAATCACCTCCATCCCTGAACCCATACGCCCTATCCACTTCAGTTCCGGCGCTTTATCGATCAGTTCCCGGTTTAGCTGCAGTCTGGTAGACGTCACTACCCCCACGCAGTCTTTTATGATTTCTGCGGCCTCCGGCTGAGTGATTTTTTCGCGGATAATGTATTCGTAGCCCGCGTCGGTAAGCCCTTGTGTAAGTACAGGATGTACCGGCGCGGCAATCAGTACTTTTCCTTTGTTCATGATTGATATTGTTTGTGCAGATCTACAAAGTCGGCTACTGAGAGCTGCTCCGCGCGCTTGTCCATAAGCGGGTGCGTAAGTGCTTCGGGTGGCAGCGTACTTTTCAGTGCATTCCGCAATGTTTTACGGCGCTGGTTAAATGCAGCTTTTACCAGTATGATAAACTTTCTTTTGTCTGTGATATTATGAGGATTATCCAGGTTTGTAAATCTGGCCACGCCGCTCATCACTTTGGGCGGAGGCATGAAACAGCCCGGCGGCACATCAAAAAGATATTCGACTTTAAAAAAGGCCTGCGTCAATACACTGAGGATGCCATACATTTTCGATCCCGGACCTGCCGCTATACGCACAGCCACCTCTTTCTGAAACATACCGGTCACTTCTGCCACCTGCTGCTCCCAGTCCAGCACCTTAAACATGATGGGAGATGAAATATTATACGGAAAATTGCCGATCACACTGAAACGCCCCTCAAACGGTGCATCCGCTTTCAGCACATCCTGATGAATGATCCTGCCTTTCAGCGAAGGCCATGTATGCTCCAGGTATTTTACCTTATCGTCATCCACCTCTATAGCCTTGTAATGTACATCCGGCAATTCAATAAGGTATTTGGTGATGGCACCTCCGCCCGGACCTATCTCCACCAGCTGCAGCCCGGGCTGCACACTTAGCTGGGCTACTATCTTCCGGCACATATTCTCATCGTGCAGAAAATGCTGTCCAAGGCTTTTCTTTAACGTGTATTGCATACGAACGCGAAAGTAACCAATCGCACCGTAATTGCGGTGTTTCTGTCAGTATCAAAACATTCTGCCGGGAAAACCATACCTCTTCATTGTCGTGTTAACTATCTTTGCTGCTCAATAATTCCGGACAATGGATTTTAAAATCGTATTAAAACCTTCGAAAAAGCACCAGCTGTATATCATCAGCCAGGCAGATCAGGTACAGCAGCTTACCGAACTTACCGAGCAGGAACGTGGCTTTGTTACAGATATGCTGCAACAGGATGCTCCGATCATCTCCATTAACCAGTACAGCCGTTTTGTTTTTATATACAGCATTAAGGAAAAGAAGACAGAACACCAGACAAACGAAACCATACGTAAAGCCGGCGGGGAACTGCAGGCACTCCTCAACCGACAGAAAATTGAAGAGATAACCATCACCAATTTTTCTGGTAATGCACACGCCTCTTATTTACTGGCAGAAGGCATTACACTGGCCAACTATCAGTTCCTGAAATACCGCAGCGATGCAAAAAAGATCACCAATACACTAAAGCTGATCAATTTTACAAAGCAGTCTATTACGGTTAAAGAGACAGAGCAGCTGGGCATTATCGCTCAGGCCGTCTATCATGCACGCACTCTGGTAAACGAGCCGCTGCAATACCTTACTGCTACACAGCTGGCCAAAGAGATTGCCACACTGGGTAAAGAAGCCGGTTTTAAAGTAACTACACTGCAGAAAGCACAGATAGAGCGGGAAAAAATGGGCGGCATCCTGGCTGTAAACCGCGGAAGCATCCTGCCTCCCACATTTACGATCATGGAATACAAGCCCCGCAAGGCTTTGAACAAAACACCAATTGTACTGATAGGAAAAGGCATCGTATACGATACCGGCGGGCTTTCGCTGAAGCCTACGCCTGCTTCCATGGACCGTATGAAGAGCGACATGAGCGGCGCAGCACTCGTTACAGGCGCTATGTATGCTATTTCCAAAATGGAACTGCCGCTGCACGTAATAGCGCTGGTACCTGCAACAGAAAACAGGCCTGGTGAAAATGCCTACGTACCTGGCGATGTGATCACTATGTACAGTGGCACAACCGTTGAGGTGTTGAATACCGACGCGGAAGGCCGGCTGGTACTGGCTGATGCACTGCACTGGGCCAAACGCTACAAGCCGGAGCTCGTGGTAGACTTTGCTACGCTTACCGGTGCTGCCTCTGCTGCTATCGGCGAGCAGGGCATTGTGTGCATGGGCACTGCTGCAGACGAAATGAAACAATCATTTAAAAACAGCGGCGACCGCCAGTATGAGCGCCTTGCAGAGTTCCCGATGTGGGATGAATACGGCGATATGATAAAAAGTGATGTTGCCGATCTTAAAAACATTGGCGGGCCAACCGGCGGTGCTATTACAGCTGGTAAATTCCTGCAGCATTTCACCGATTACCCGTGGATGCATTTTGATATAGCCGGTGTATCTTTCTCTATGTCTAAGCGTAATTACATAACTTCAGGCGGTACTGCGTACGGGCTCCGTATGCTGCTCGATTTCCTGATGCATTACAGGAAGGCATAACCACGAAGGATTTTCTGTTACATACAATCAACTTTCTTAAAAAACAGCAATGCACGAAAAACCAGTCATTGGTATTACCACAGGCGATATTAACGGTATAGGTCCGGAGCTGATCATCAAAACATTTTCAGACAACCGGATGCTGGACTTCTGCACCCCGGTGATATTCGCGTCCAATAAGGTAATTAACTTCTACCGCAAGCTGATCACAGAACACAGCTTCAGCTTTAACAGCACAAAGGACCTTACCAAGCTGAATCTGAAGCAGGTAAACGTTTTCAACTGCTGGGAGGAAGAAGTACCGCTGCAACCTGGCGCGCTCACAGAAGCCGGTGGCAAATACGCCGTCCGCTCACTGATGGTAGCCGCACAATGCCTGAAAGACGGCCAGCTGGATGCTATTGTAACAGCGCCGATACACAAAAGCAATACACATACCGCAGACTTTCCGTACACCGGGCATACGCCTTTTTTCAAAGAAAAATTCGGCGCTAAAGATGTGCTGATGCTGCTGTATAATGAAGAACTGCGCGTAGCACTGGTTACAGAACATATACCTGTGGCAAGTGTGGCGGGTACGATCACCAAAGAAATGATCCTTTCCAAGCTGGCCATTCTGAAAGATACACTGGTGAAGGATTTCGGCATTGACAAACCCAAAATCGCGGTGCTGGGACTGAACCCCCATGCAGGTGACGGCGGCGAGATAGGCAACGAGGAACAGACAATAATAAAGCCTGCCGTGGAGCACGCACAGCAGCAGGGAAATCTCGTTTTCGGGCCTTACAGTGCAGATGCTTTTTTTGCACGCAGCAGTTACACCCAGTTTGACGCTGTGCTTGCTATGTATCACGATCAGGGCCTTATACCATTTAAAACCATTGCCCATGGCGGCGGCGTAAATTACACTGCCGGGTTGCCAGTAATACGCACCTCACCCGATCACGGCACTGCATTCGACATTGCAGGTAAGAATATTGCCGATGAAACTTCATTTCGCGAAGCAGTCTTTCAATGCCTGAACCTTATGCAGCAGCGAAAAGAATACGAACAAAACACCGCTAACCCGATAAGACGGGGAAAAATAGAAAAAGAAAACAGTAACTAACAATGTTTTTCTGCAAAGAATCATGATAAAGCACAGATAATAAACTATCTGTGCTTTATTTTTTTATTATAATAAATCTCAGATACATCTGTAAAACAAAAATTGATTGTCTCTATATGTATTTATACCTGCTTGGTATATATTTGCTTTCACGCGTAGAAAAAGATGCAATATGTAATCGTTTTCTTACCACTTAACCCCTTTGTATAACGCTGCGTCCTATGAGAATTAATTAAACAGCTTACATACATACACCATAAATAATGAACACGAAAGGCACCTCCCGGGGAATCTGGCCAGTTCCGGAACACCTGGCATCAGAAAGCAGTTATACAGGCGACGGCCAGGTTTTTGATGTGCTCGTCACCGGAAATAATATTGCAGCATTTACAGCAGCCTTGCTACTGCAGCAACAAGGGAGAAAATGCATCATTGCCGCGCCTCCGGATGCTGCGGAATATGGCTTTGCAGGCTTCACCACCATGTGCGGTGTTTCTTATTCCAACCTCGAAAAAAATTACGGTGCTGCTACTGCACACCTCATAGCAGACGCCCTTCGCGAAGCAGCAGATACAGCCGAACACATAATCACCAGCTATGAAATAGACTGCGATTTTGTTTATGAGCCGGGGTTTGTTTTTTCCGCATCAGATACTCAGAAAATAAATGAAGAGCAGCTCGCTGCCGAACGTGCAGGACTGGTTACAGATATGGTGCACAGTATTCCCGTAACAGTACCATTCACTGCGGTCTGCCGTTTTGAGTTCCAGGCACGCATTCATCCCGGCAAGTATATTGCCGGACTTGCAAAAGCATTTGTGCAGGAAGGCGGCGTATTACTCACACCCTGCGAGGTACGTGCTATTGAAAAAGGTATACTGTTTGAAGCAGAAACATCTGCCGGAAAAATACAGGCACACACCATATGCCATTTTGATGCAGCAATAAAAGGACTGCAGGAGCATACACTTGCGGGCATTGCCTTTACGCTGAAGAACGGAGTACATCCGTACGGAATGGCTGCAGACACGGACAGCGGCACGATGTTTGCCCCGGCACGCATTGGCAATAAAGACTGTATTATAGCAGCAGCGGCAGATGCTACACCAGAAGCGCTGAAAACATTTGTACAGCTGCATTTTGATATCGCAGAGATTGAATCCGAATGGACAACGGCCTATACAGGCACACCAAATGGATTTCCTTACATCAGCGCAGTACCCGGTCATGAGCATCAGTACATCGCTGCAGGCACAGGCATAAATGCACTTTCATGGGAATCACTTGCGGGAAAAATCATATCAGATAAGGTCCTGGGACGCGAACATGCCTGCAGCCGCCTCATGGAAATGCCCGCAGAGAATTAACAGCATATAAGTAAAGACAAACACGGAATCTGACGTGTATCCTTTACATTTGAGCTTTGACAGAACATTATGCTACAGTTTGAAAGATTTACTTTAGATAACGGCCTGCGTGTGCTGGTACATGAAGATCACAGCTCACCGATGGTGGCTATGAATATCCTGTATGATGTGGGCGCAAGAGATGAAAACCCGGCACAGACCGGCTTTGCACATTTATTTGAACATCTGATGTTTGGCGGCTCTGTAAACATCCCAGAGTACGATGAACCACTGCAGATGGCCGGCGGCGAAAACAACGCTTATACAACCAACGATATTACCAATTACTACATTCAGCTTCCTGCTAAAAATATTGAAACAGCCTTCTGGCTGGAGAGTGACCGTATGCTGTCGCTCGCTTTCAGTGAAAAAAGCCTTGATGTGCAACGCAAGGTGGTAAGTGAGGAATTTAAGGAGCACTACATCAACAAACCTTATGGCGATGCGTGGGAGCACCTGCGCAGCCTGGCCTATACAAAGCATCCATACCAATGGATGACCATAGGTAAGGAACTGAAACATATTGAAGAAGCCCGGTTGGAAGATGTTAAATCCTTTTTCTTCCAGCATTACAGGCCTGTAAGCGCTATTATGTGCGTAGCCGGCCACACAACAGTTGCGGAAGTAAAAGCGCTTGCCGAAAAATGGTTCGGAGACATCCCATCCGGAGATTCCTATGTGAGAAATCTTCCTGCAGAGCCTGTACAACAGCAGGCAAGGCATAAAACCGTAACCGCAGACGTGCCCCTGGATGCACTGTACAAAGCATGGCATATGGCAGGACGCCTGTCTGAGCCTTATTACGCAGCAGATCTTATTACAGAGATCATGGGTAATGGTTTTTCATCACGTCTTTACCAGCGACTGGTAAAAGAACAGCAGCTGTTCAGCAATATCAACTGTTACCATACAGGCAGCCTTGATCCCGGCCTGCTGGTAGTAGAAGGAAAAGTACTGGAAGGCAAAACACTGGAAGAAGCGGATGCCGCTGTAGAAGCCGAGCTTGCTCTTCTTGTAGCAGAAGGTGTAACTAACGAAGAGCTGCAGAAAGCAAAAAATAAGATTGAGGCTATGATCGAATTTGAAGATATAAGCCTGCTTTCACGCGCTAATAATCTTGCATTTTATGAATTGCTGGGTGATGCAGCCCGCATTAACCATGAGTGGGAAAAATACCAGGCGATCACTGTCGATTTTCTTAAAGAAACAGCAAAGGAAATATTCCGCCCGGAAAACGCCAACACACTTTTCTACAAGAAAAAATAACATACAATACAGCATAACAAACGAGGGCCGCACATCTTGTGCGGCCCTCGTTGCATCCGGCAGTTTTAGCCTGCAGCCGGAATATATTTTAACATATCCTCTCCTCATCACAGTCTCAAATCTCAATACTCAAATCCATTAATTAAACCTTATCTGCGCCTCACGCTGCATAGTTACTTCCCATTTCCAGGCTGTATCCATCATCTGGTCAAGATCGTATTTACATTCCCAGCCCAGCAGTTTCGTTGCTTTGGCATTATCGGCATAAACAGCCCCCACATCGCCTGGTCTTCTCGGGCCTGTTTTATAATTCAGCTTCTGGCCTGATATTTTCTCGAAAGACCTGATCAGCTCAAGCACAGTGACACCATTGCCCGACCCCAGGTTAAAGATTTCGCAGTTTTCTTTATTCCGTTCATCAATCATATACTGCAAAGCCCGGGTATGTGCATTGGCAATGTCCATAACATGAATGTAATCACGCACACAGGATCCGTCACGGGTTGGATAATCTGCCCCGAAGACCTGCATTTCCGGTCGCTTGCCAATAGCCGTCTGCGTGATCATAGGCACCAGGTTTTCGGGCTTTTCCTGAAGTTCTCCGATCATAATGCTCGGATGCGCGCCTACCGGGTTGAAATAACGCAGCAGCATCGCATTATGTTCTTTGTACTGACGTGTAAAATCGCGGCATATAGCCTCACCCATCTGTTTGGTACGGGCATACGGCGATTCCGGCTCTTTCAGTGACTCTGATTCGCTTACCGGCAGTACATCTGCGTTGCCATATACCGAACAGGAAGAAGAAAAAACAAAATGCGGCACATGATAATTCTGTGCACATGTCAGCACATTTACCAGCGATTCTATGTTATTGTGAAAATATTTCAGCGGCTCACTCACAGACTCCGGTACGGATTTATATGCTGCAAAGTGAATAATACCTATAATTTCGGGGTTTTCAATAAAGATGGCTTCGGTATCTTCCAGGTTACAAAGATCCACTTTATAGTTCTTTACTTTCTGGCCCGTGATTTTTTCAATACCGTATAACATGCGCAGAGATCCGCGCGAAAGATTATCCACCGATATTACATCAAACCCGTTTGCTATAAGATCCACAATTGTATGCGCTCCTATATAACCGCATCCGCCTGTCACCAGAATTTTTTTCATGCCTGCATTTATTAGTACAAATATATCTTAACTATTTCACCTGCTGCATTTCCACCAGTTTCCTGTAAAGCCCGTCTGTCTGCATCAGTTCTGCATGACGTCCGCGCTGTACAATCTTTCCGCGATCCATTACAATGATCTCATCTGCATGTTGTACGGTAGATAAGCGGTGTGCAATGACGATACAGGTCCTGTTCTGCATCAGTTTATTGATCGCTTCCTGTACAATACGTTCACTCTCTGTATCCAGGGAAGAAGTAGCTTCATCAAGGATTAATATCGGCGGATTTTTCAGTACGGCCCTTGCTATTGTTACACGCTGGCGTTCGCCACCGCTCAGTCTGCTGCCACGGTCGCCCACAACAGTCTGGTAGCCGTCCGGCTTATTCATAATAAAACTATGTGCGTGTGCTACGGTTGCTGCCTCTTCTACCTGTGCTATAGAAGCACCGCCGGTACCAAGGCGTATGTTGTTTTCAATGGTATCGTTAAATAAGATCGGATCCTGGCTTACAACACCCATCAGGCGCCGCACATCATCCAGTTTCAGGTCTTTTACATTGATACCATCTATCAGTATTTCACCGGAAGTAACATCATGAAAACGGGGTATAAGATCTACCATCGTCGATTTACCGGCACCGGATGCACCAACAAGTGCGATGGTTTTACCCTTTTCAATTTTCAGATCTATACCATCAAGGATAACTTTATCGCCGTAGCTAAAACGGACATTTTTAAATTCCACCGCTTTATTAAAATCCTTTACCGGACGAGCATCCGGCAGTTCCTGTATCGTATTTTCTGCAACCAGCAGATGCTCTACACGTTCCAGCGCAGCTGCACCTTTCTGGATATTAAATACGGAGGTGGAAATGTTTTTGAATGGTGTAATGATCTGAGAGAAAAGCCCGATGTACAGTATGAATTTTGCGGGATCAAGGCTGGAAGAGTTAGAAAAAATAAGCTGTCCGCCATACCACAAAACGACACTTACCACCATGATGCCCATTGTCTCCGAAAGCGGAGAACCCAGCTCGCTGCGTGTAGCCAGCTTGTTGCGTGTACGGAACATCATATTGTTCACCTTCATAAAACGGGAATGCTGATGTTTTTCGGCATTGAAGGCCTTAACAACACGCATGCCCACCAGTGTCTCATCTATGATCCCCAGCATGCTGCCCAATAGCTCCTGCAATACATTTGAAGACTTGCGGAGTGATTTGCCTATCCGGCCTATTACCAGTCCGGCAACTGGTAAAAACACAACCAGGAAAATAGTAAGGCTCGGACTGATATAGATCATGGAACCTATATAAAAGAGGATGGTCAATGGTTCGCGGATGATCACCTCAAGCGTGGCCATTATTGACAGCTCCACTTCATTCACATCATTGGTCATCCGGGAAATAAGATCGCCCTTTCTTTCTTCTGTAAAAAAGCCAATAGGCAACGACAGCATTTTCAGGTACATTTCATCTCTCAGGCGCCTCAAAACCGCGTTCCGGATCGGGTTCAGCATATAGCGGGACAGGTAAAGGAACAGGTTTTTCAATACCGTGAGCACTACCACGCCAAAACATATGTACAGTAATGCAGTAGAAGATCCGTATAGTTTTACGATATGGCTTACAGCACTATTGAGTACAGACAGCAGGTCTTTCCCGGAGCCGGAAGTGCCTGTGCCACCATTAAGAAATAGTACGTTTAATATCGGCACCAATGCACCTAAGGAGAAAAGCCCGAAAACAATTCCCAGTACATTGAATATAAAATAAAGGGTTATCTGAAATTTGTAGTCTTTCAGATAACCGAATATTCTCGTGAATTTTTTCATCTAGTTAGATTCAATTGTGTAAGAAACACTTCCATCCTTCTCATCTTTGAGCATAATCCCCGATTCTGCCAGCCTGTTACGGATCTGGTCGGAGGTAGCCCAGTCTTTGCGCAAACGTGCATCTTTACGTATTTCTACCAACAGGGAGAGCACTTTATCCAGGTGATTGCTCTGCTCTGCCTGCAGCGGCACCATGCCGAGTATATCTTCCAGGTATGTTTTAAATGTCTGCCGCATCAGTGCAAGCGTATCTGCAGACAATGCTCCTGCGGCAATATGCCCGTCTTTTATGCCGTTGATCACGGGCGTCATTTCAAACAGGTTGGCGATTACCTTCGCCGTGTTGAAATCGTCGTTCATAAAGTCCGCGCACTCATGGCACCAGGTCTGTACCTGTGCGTCCAGTGCTGCATCTGAAGCTTGTGCGTTTGGAGATTCCAGCTTTTGCAATACTTCGTATGTTGTCCATAATTTGCGGAACGCTTTTTCAGATGCCTGCAGCGACTCATTGGAAAAGTCAAGTGTGCTGCGATAGTGTGTCTGCAATATATAGAAACGCACCACCATCGGGTGATATGGTTGCTCCAGCATCGGATGGTTGCCGCTGAACAGCTCCGTCAGTTTAATGACGTTGTTGTAAGCCTTACCCATCTTCTTACCATTGATGGTGATCATATTGTTATGCATCCAGTAGCGTACCGGCGGGTGACCGTGTGCAATGGTAGACTGTGCGATCTCACTCTCATGATGCGGAAACTGCAGGTCCATACCGCCACCGTGAATGTCAAATGTTTCGCCCAGGTATTTGCTGCTCATAGCCGAGCACTCAATGTGCCATCCTGGGAAACCTTCACCCCACGGGCTTTTCCAACGCATAATATGCTGTGGCGGCGCTTTTTTCCAGAGGGCGAAATCTACTTTATTACGTTTTTCGTCCTGCCCGTCGAGATCACGTGTGGTTTCCAGCAGTTCATCTATTTTACGGCCGGAAAGCTTACCGTAAGGATATGATTCTGCATACTTTTTTACGTCGAAGTAAACAGAACCGTTTACCTCATAAGCATAACCTTTCTCCATGATGGTTTCTATCATTGCTATCTGCTCTATGATATGACCGGTGGCTGTAGGCTCAATGCTCGGGTCTTCACAATTGAAAAGGCGCATGCCCCAATGAAAGAGGTTGGTGTATTTATGCACCAGTTCCATTGGTTCCAGTTTTTCCAGCTGTGCTTTGGTAGCTACTTTATCTTCCGCAACGCGGCCTTCTTCCTCAAAGTGACCTGCATCTGTAATGTTGCGCACATAACGCACCTTGTAGCCAAGGTGTTTCAGATAGCGGTTCACTACATCGAATGTTATATATGGACGGGCATGACCCAGGTGAGACTCTCCGGAAACCGTAGGGCCGCACACGTATAAACCGGCATAACCGGGCGTCAACGATTCAAACTTTTCCTTCTGGCGGGTATATGAATTATAAAAATGTAGCTCTGACATGTTTTAAGAATTATCGCAAAAATAAGGCATTAGTTCTGAGCCTTAGGGGCTATTTCAAAATTTGCAATCACAGGATTGTGATCGGAAAGCGTAAGATGCGGCGATTTAAAGCCCCGGATACGCAGCAGTTGCGGATCGTAAAATATATAATCAATACGCAGTGTAGGCAATATCTGGTTGTAAGTACGCCCGATGCCGAGGCCTTTTTCTGCAAACGCATCCAGCAGTTTTCCTTTAAGGGTAGTGTATGTGTAGGAGCCGGGCAGATCATTCAGATCTCCGCAGATCAGCACGGGGTATGGGCTACGGCGGATGAAGACCGCAGCGCTGTCTGCCTGGCTCGTACGTTTCTCATAGGCTGTATTAAAGCGCCGTGCATAAGATTTTGAAGCCTCTACTTCCAGCGGCTTTTCACGGTTCTTTACATCCTCGATCATCGCTTTTTCCTTATCCCGCAGCATAAACGACTGCAGGTGTATGAAATAAACACGCATCTTGCGGTCTTCCGGCAGAATCACATCACACTGCATCATCTTTATATTGCTGGCGAGTTCTATTTCCTCCAGGTGTTCCAGGGGATATTTGGAAAAGAAGGCTGTCCCAACATATATCTCAGTACCCAATGTATTATCGTATATAAAACGGTATTCCTGGTATCCGCAGGTTTTTAGAAACTTCCGGCTGTAGGGTTTCATTCCGTCATTCCATACCGTATAGAACTCCGGCAGGCAAAGTATATCCGGTTGCTCGTCCTTTATGAAATCCAGTATTTTACCCGGAATTGTCTTATCCGCAGGACGATTGTAAATACCCAGCCCATGCACGTTCCAGGTCATTACTTTTACACGTTGATCGCCTTTGCCCATATCATTCCGGCCGGGCATATTTATACCAAACACGGCCATTACCAGTTTAAAGCACAGGATCAGCGCTGCAAAAGAAAGCAGGGAGCGCCATTTACCTTTTGAAAACAGCCAGAATATGATAAAAATGGCATTTATCAATATGGCAAATGGAGTTGTAAGGCTAAAAAGCGCTATGTATTTTACTTTCAGCGGACTGGTTACAGAAGCGGCATAGCAGCTGGCCAGCCACGCAATGGCCAGCAGGTTTAGCAGCAGGAACAGGTTGCGGAACAAACTGCGGAATATGCCGGATCCTTTACTCACTGGGTTTACTGATCGTTTTCTTTGCTGGCACGCAGCAAAGTCTCTTTTTCTTCACGTGTAAGCGAATTATAACCATGCTGCAGAATCTTATCCAGCAGTTCATCGATACGGCGTTGGGAAATTCCCTGTTTGGGCTCATACATACGGCTCAGCACCTGGCTGCGCTTTTTGTTATGTTTTTCGATAGCCTTCTGTTCGTCGGGTGTAAAAAATCTTTCCATACGTTCAATGCTGTCATACACAAATTCTCCCGGTTTATAACCTTTGCGGAGCAGCATAATGTAAAACGAGCCAAACAATGCGCCGCCCAGCAGCAGGCAGATCATGGCAGGTGCCGCCATCACATTGAGCAGCATAAGAAACAGAAAAATAGCAGCTATCAGCAGTAATGGTATGCCCAGCGACGGACCAATATAGACCCGGTATTTAGGCGCAAGTGTTACAGCAGCTGCCGCAAGGCCCATAAGCCCGGCCTGTGCACCTATAAGAAAGGCATGCCCCCTGAAAGTGCCACCCGGTATCTTTTGCGCCAGCAGGTAAAAAATACCGCCCACCAGCAGGCTGCCCACAAACAGCGGGATGATCTGCTTATGCCCCACCAGCGACTGTACCACCGAGCCGAAACAATACAGCCAGATCATATTACTGAGCCATTCCCAAAAACCATTGTGTGCCCAGCCGTAGGTAAAAATCGTCCACCAGTGAGAACCATAATGGGCTATGTCCGGTAAAGCAATCGGTGTGATCACTTTTAGCCAGGCATCTTCATATTTGTACGGCCCAAAAGCCTGGAAACATACTACCGTAAAGAAGAAAGCGGCAAAACCTACCCCACTGGCTATAATCAGCTGAATTACAGCATTGGAACTATAGCCTGGGATCAGCGAGGAAGAGGGGCGTCTGTATGCGGTCTTCATAAGTCGGATAAAGTTATCAATAAAAGCGGTTGCGAACAGTACGCCCCCATATTTTCAATAAAATGAAGGCAAACAGCATACCGCCAAGGTGTGCAAAATGGGCTACGTTATCGCCGGCAGAATTCTGCACGCCGGAGTATAATTCAAATAAAGCATACCCTGCCACAAACCACTTGGCCTTTATAGGCACGAAGAAATACAGGTAAAGCAATGTATTGGGAAACAGGTACCCAAATGCAAACAGCACTCCAAATACAGCCCCGGAAGCACCTACCGTAGCCTCGTCATAAATGCCTTTTATATGAAAGCTGCCGTGAGTAGCCCCATGAATGTATTCATATATCCAGTTGATAGATTCATTCCGGTAGGTCAGGTTGCCGGGGTCCTGCTGCCAGTTGCTGAGCAGTGTATTAACCTTACCGGGGTCTTCTACCCCATTTGTTATATTTTCTTTAATAAAATGGATAAACTGATCAAGTGTAGCATTGTGCTGATAAGCCTGGAAAGCTTTTTCTACAATGCTAAACTCATAATGCAGCACCATCAGGTGACAGAAGGCTGCACCAAGGCCGCATATCAGGTAAAATATAAGAAAGCGCTTACTTCCCCACAGGTTCTCCAGTATGCTGCCAAACATCCAGAGGGCAAACATGTTGGAGAATATATGCAGCAACGTTCCCTGGAAATCGTTGTAACTGCCATGCATAAATATATGTGTCAGTGGCTGCCATACTCCCCAATAATAGGATTTCCAGTAATGGAGCCCCAGGTAATTGGCCAGGTCTATATGCAGGGTTTGCCCCAATACAAACTGGGCCAGCACCATAATCACATTAATGATAATTATGTTTTTCACGACAGGCGGCAATACCTGGAACCTGCCGGGTCTGAATTCAGTCATACACTTCTTCTTTTATTCTAATGATTTACTCTTCAAAAAAGCTGCGGGTCAAAATTAATAGGAAAGCGGCACAAAATACTCGGCGCAGCGATGTTAATAAAAATGCAATTAACTCATCGGCTCAAATCTCCGTCTATAATAAATATTTGCTGCTATGACCTGAACAAAAACATTAATATCTTCACTATAACCACCACCTCACACTATGATACGCCCTCCGTTTTCTGAGTCATCGGCTCCAGCCGCTGCTTTTGTCCCCGACTTTCACCATCGCAGAAGCAGCCAATGGTAAAATATGCTTTAGCCATATTACTATTGATAAACGGTGCCTGTCTATATGCACAAACACCCCTTTTCAGGCATTATACCGGCATGGAAGGCCTGGCAGGCAGTACTGTTTACTATTGCATGCAGGATAGCAAAGGCTATATCTGGTTCTGTACAGAAGCCGGGGTAAACCGCTTTGACGGAAAACACTTCGAGACCTTTACTACTGCCGATGGCCTGGCAGACAATGAAAACTTTAAATGTTTCGAAGACAGTAAGGGTAGAATATGGTTTACCAGCTACAATGGACGGCTGGCTTATTTTAAGGATACCGGCTTTGTGAATGAACAGACAGCCCCCGGCCTGAAATACGAAGCATTACCGGGCAAATTCCTGGTGGATATTGCAGAAGACGCACAGCACCGTATCTGGTTCTCTGCTTTTGCAGGGCCCATCTATGTTTATGATGACAAAAGCATCTCGCTTTATGACCATGACTCATCCTGGATGGCCAACCAGGTGTTGCTGACCCGCGACGGGGCAATCCATACCATCCGGTTTATGCAGGATAGCTGCTGCCTGTACAACCTGAGCAACAGAAGCTATTTGCCCTTACACCTTACCGGTACAGCACAGGCTATTTACGCTACCATATGCAAACAAGCCGTAGCACCTGGCTCTTTTTATTTTATTGATGCCTATGGTTTGCAATGCCTGCGGGGAGACTCACTGCAGGCAGTAACTAAATTGAGACACCTGGGCTCTGCCCTTCCCTGTTTCAGGTTCATAGGCAACGATCTTTGGCTGGGATATCCCAGGGAGGGCGTGTTCATGATACCTGATTTCCTGAACAAAGGATTTAACGGCCACTATGAAAAGCTCCTCGGCCCCTGTTCTGTTTCCTGTATTGCGCCAGACAATGAAGGCGGCAGATGGATATGCACCTTATCAGAAGGCATTTATTACCTGCCGGGCTCTCAATCGTACATCACCAATATCCCCTGTCCGTCTGTAACCAGCATCAGGCACCAGAAAAATACAGACATATGGGCGGCAGGCACCTATAACGGCCACGTGATCCTATATAATCAGCATAAGGAACTGGGCAGGTTCCGGGATCCCGCATCGCCCGTTACCCGCGTCAAGGTGCTTACATGGTTGCCCGATGACAAGCTGATGGTAGGGCTCGATTATAATCCGTACCTCTATCATTGGCGTACCCGTAAAACAAGCTATATGTTCACTGAAATACCCGCTGGCACTGCAGACCTGTACCAGGGAGCAACCGGGCTATGGATGTGCGGCAGAAATTGTATCTACTTCATCGGCAATGACGGGGATACAAGATGCATGTTCGAAGAAAAATCATTTTTCACCAACGATAAGCTCGTAAGCATTGCAGACGACAACGCGAAGGGATGCTGGTTTACAACTGTCCGCAAGCTGTACCGGATGGAACTTACCGATGGAAAAATTACAGCGATAGGAGGCCCGGAGATATTCCATTCCAACTTAATAGACCTGGAGTACATTAACGGAGACCTCTGGGTGGCCACGCATGGCAATGGCTTGTTCATTTTCCGGGGCGGAAAACTATACCGGCATATATGGTCGGGCAACAGCAATATTACCAGCGACATCTGCCAGAAGGTTATTTACGACGGGAAGGGAAACATGTGGGTAGCAACCAACAAAGGTATCAGTGTTTATAACGCGGCTACCTACCGGTACCTGTACCGGCTTACAACAAATGATGTGCTCATCAATGACGATATCAGGGATATAGATTTCAACAGCGGCAAGGCTTATGTGGCCACTCCGGCTGGCATTTCCATTATAGACATCAGACGTTTTATTTCCGCTACAGATCCGCCCAGGGTATACTTCGACAGGCTCACAGCCGGCAAACGCATGTATCATTACCTGTCAGACGCACAGTTCCCGTACTTCAGAGGTGCCGTTACTTTATCCTATACAGCCATTACGCTGCAGGCCAGCCAGTCGCTGCGCTATATGTACCGGATGACGGGCAAAGACGATGGCTGGAATGAAACTCCGGCGAACCAGGTAACATTCTACAACCTGCCGCCCGGTACGTATACTTTCCAGGTGGCAGCGGCAAAGTACAACAGCAACTGGAGCAGCCCGGCCTCTTTCACATTTACCATATTGCCGCTCTGGTACCAGGCTGTCTGGTTTAAATCGGCATTGGGACTGATGTTGCTCGTTATTATCTATTTCATCTACCGCCGCCAGGTGAGCAGCATCAGGAAAAGGGAACAGGAAAAAACCAATTACCACAAACAGATTGTAGCGCTTGAGGGCAATGCACTGGCCAGCCAGATGAACCCGCACTTTATTTTCAATTCGCTCAATACAGTTCAGCAGTTCATACTGCGTAAAAAAGACCGGCAGGGGCTGGATTATCTCAGCGACTTTTCTGTACTGATCCGGCAGATACTGAAAAACTCAAGGCAACCTTACATCGACATAGAAGATGAGATCGATTTTCTGAAACGCTACATGGAGCTGGAGCAGATACGGTTCAATCACAAATTTATTTTTGAATTTAAAGTAGACCCGCAGGTATACCAGGTACCTGTTAAGATTCCTCCCATGCTCATACAGCCGCTGCTGGAAAATGCAGTAAAACATGGGCTGGGCACAGACGGAGGACATATTCTTATTCACTTCGCGGTACGCGACTGTACGCTCATCGTCACTATCGACGACGACGGTCCCGGCATCAATGCAGTAAGACATAATACACCTGCCCGGGACACCAGGTTTGAATCAACAGCACTGAAAGTAATTGAAAGCCGGCTGAATCTATTGTACCACCAGCATGGCCGGTATGGTTCACTAACAATATCTGACAAAAGCGATGATGAAAATGCAGGGCCAGGTACAAGAGCAATATTATGGATACCATTAAAAACCGAGAAGCTTTGATCAAAACAATATTAATAGACGACGAATACCGGGCAATCGATGCCATGAGCCAGCTGATACAGCTTTATTGCCCGGAGATAACCATCATGGGCACGGCCACCAATATTGCCATAGCTGCAGATCTGATACAGCAATACAAGCCAGACCTTGTTTTCCTGGATGTGGAAATGCCCGGCGGCAGCGGATTTCAGCTCCTCGAGCAATTAGAGCAAATTGATTTTGAGATTATTTTCGTCACGGCATACCAGGAGTATGCAATAAGGGCTATCCGCTTCTGTGCATTGGACTACCTGCTGAAGCCCGTCAGCATCCGCGATCTGCAGGAAGCCGTACGGCGTTTCGCTGCCAGGCAGGCGCAGAAGCCCACCGTCCGGCAGGTGCAGCAATTAAAAGATATGCTGGCGCATAATACACCGTTTCAGAAAATTGTGCTGAGCGATATGGCCGGTTATCATTTCCTCACCATTGCCGACATTATCTATTGCGAGGCCAATGAAAATTATACTCATTTTATAATGTCCGACGGAACGCGGCACACCGCATCAAAGCCATTGAAAGACTATGAAGAGCTGTTTGAAAAACATCATTTCTTCCGCATCCACAAAAGCTTTCTTATAAACCTGGACCATGTAGTTGTTGTCAGCAAAGACTTCCAGGTAGTGATGAGCAGCAAAACAGAGCTTCCGCTTTCTGTCCGTAAACGCACCGATTTTTTTACCCTGCTCAAAGCATTACAATCGTTGTAAGACACCACAGCATCAGAAAGAAAAAACATCAGATGAAAAAGGCGCCTGCATAACACAGGCGCCTTTTGTTTGTAAACAGCAGCAACATTATTCTGTTTTCACCAGTTTTTCCGTCTGCACCAGCATATTACTATTGTATAGTTTTACAAAATAAACACCATTGGCCCACTGAACTACGTTCACAAGAAGCTTGTTCGTTTTAATGCTTTCCCTGTAAACTGTCTTACCTGTTATGTCTGTAATTTCAATGATACCTTCAGACGAAGGCACGTCGATAGTAAGTACATCAGTAACAGGATTAGGATACAACGTCATCCCGTTATCGCTGTTCAGTGCACCTACATTGGTATGCCGCCACATCGGGTTAGGAGTCTGTATAATGCCATTGGCAGCAGGATCACTGGGGTTTCCTTGCGTAGGCTCTACTACAGACCCATCAGGAGGCGTCTCTCCCGGCCGTCCCGGCAAGCCTACCGATATAGCATCCATCGGCGTGCAGGAGCCCGTATAACAGCGGGGATGCCCCGGCTCGCTCAGGTCTTCAATATAGTCGAGCGCACCATGATAGATAAACATATCATGCCCGAACTTGTCTCTGAAATAAATAGTTGGCGGTACAGGAAGCAACCCGCAGGTGCCGCTGTCTGTAGATTTGCTCAGGTCAATGACCTGGCCGGTTGTGCTCGTTTGCCCGGTTACAGAAAAAGCCAGCTTCTTAAATATTTTGCTGCAGTCGTTCACACTGTACAGCGTGGCTATATAATGTATTTCCGTGCAGTTTGCAGGATCAAAATCAATACCCGCCAGCTCATTTCTGTCGATATCGTAAATGGCTACCAGCAATGAGCCTATTTTAAAATCATAACCATTGTTGATGCCATTATTTCCCGGCACATGCAGCGCCGCCGAAGTAGCAGTTCCCAGGTGGCAGAAAGCCCTGTATTTATCACAAACCCTTACAATGGTAACGCCGGTACAAGGCCCCGTTGTAGGTGTGCAGGTGTCGCCACAGGGATCGGAGAAATAAACAGGATATGGCCTGTTGCCCAGCCAGCCATAGCCGCCGGGACCACCCAGGCCGCCGGAGCCCGATTTTACATTTATAGCCGTAGCCGTGGATATGCCCGCAGTCACAGCGCTGGCCACAACCCATGCAGTACCGGCACTGCCGCCATTGCCACCGTCACCACCATTGCCGGGGTCTCCGGCTACACCGTTACCACCGGGCCCGCCGGGGTCGCAGAAAGGGATACAGGAGCCGGCATCGCCAAGGCCGCCATCACCACCCATACCGGCATTTCCGCCGCTGCGGCCATTATCACCATTCTGCCCCCGCACCGTAAAGTAAGTAGTAGTAACAGAGCTTACAAGCAGTGTCTTTGCCTTAATGATCAGGATACCGCCACCGGCAGCACCCCGTCCCGCATCGCCGCCATCCTGTCCATCGGCGCCATTGGCACCGGGCAGGCCGCCTAAGCCGCAGCTGTTAGCGGCACCGGTGCCACCTTTACCACCACCACCGCCGCCATTGCCACCACCATAGCCTGGCGGATAATATCCTGCAGCGCCCATTACTGCCCTGTTATGAAAATTGCGCGTAGGCGGAGTAAAAACAGCTCCGGACAGCGAGTTGCCGATACCGGTGCCGCCAGTGTTATTCGGAGCGCCGCCGTCTGAGCCCACACCTGCCGGCCTGTGCGGGCAGCCAATAGGTATCAGCGGTGCAGGGTAGCCGGTAGCAGTTACCACCGTCATGCCGGCAGCACCTGCGCCGCCGGTGCCCCATACAGCCTCGGCCGGGGTATACCCTTTGGCTGCTGCATTGAAGATGCCACCCTTTGCAGTAAGCGTATTATTCACCAGGAAGCAGAGCACGCCACCAGTAGTGTCGTTCCACGCATGGCAAGACACCTCGCCGCTTAATATGGTAAAATCCTTGTACTGGTCAATACGGATCATCTGCACCTTATTCAGCGGACTGCCGGGCGTAGCAAACGGCACCAGCGGCCCACCGGAGATAACGGTATGCGCGATAATAGTAGACCCGGCTACCGACTCTACAAACATATTCTGGTGGTTGCCGGTAAATATACCGCCCGATGCATCCTTCATCTGGATGACAAGCACCATATCGCCCACCTTAAAGCGGCCCGTAGCCGTGCCTACACTCATCCGGTACCGGGTATACCCGCCGGGGATCACGCCCATATTAGTAATACCGGTAACCGGGGCCCGCACACTATCTGTATAGTATACACCTTTTGATACATCGTGCGTGTACGTAGCGGTGCCTCTTCCCAGGCTGTCTACATCCGCCCTCGCCCGCCCCGAGAGGCAAAGCAATGCGAACAATGCAATCAGTAGTTTTTTCATAGTTCTGTTGGTTTTCTAAGATCAATTAAAAAGGTTTTTAAGTCTCTGTTGCTACAGGTTTATGAATAATGAAGTGTGATGAAATAATAACTGGTCTCCAGGAATGTGCTCCTGCCAGATGCATGCATGCGTATCAAAAATGAATAAGCCTGCCGGGTTTCGGCAGGCCTATTCTTTGATCGTATTTTACGGGCATGGGAAAGTAATGGATAATTGTTTTATCGTAAGGCAAGCATCGGGTAATGATCGTCTTTTACAGCAGGGCAGGTATAGGATATGTAAAAAAATTGGCCTGATGTTTGATCACATGCAGGCATTATTAATCTTTAAAACCATAAACGACATGCCGGTAAATAACCTCATGCCCATGCAGCTCAATCCCCAGGTAGCTGCCGAGATCATCAGCAACCTCAACATTATCATAGGATGGTTGCATCCCTTCAGTACCAACCTTACACCCGAAGAGCGCCAGCGCTACGGCAGCATCAACGAGCAAAACAAGCTGCTGGTAAACAAGGTAAACGACTACCACACCACGCAGCCATCGCTCAGTACGCCAGATGTAGACTGGACACAGTACCAGCAAACACTGGCCAGCCGCACCAATTTTGCAGCTATAGAGCAGTTGCTGGCCCAGCTTATGGAGATCTGCAGCGACCCGCGCATCCTGCACGACTACAGCCTGTACCAGAATGCGCTGATAGATTACGACTATACCAAGTACAAGGCCAACAGCACTGCCGGCGGCGTAGGATTTACCACCAAGATGGAAGAGATAAAGCAGTTTTTCCCAAACGGGGGCGGCCACGAAAACAGCGATGATAATAGTGCGCCTAAAGCCGGCTAGTAATTTTTCCCCTGGTATTATGATTTAAGCTTCCTTACGGGAGCTTTTTTTATGTAGCAGCAGAAATGCATTCGGGCATAGAAAATAGGTTCCCAACCTAAAAAAATAGGTTCTCAACGTATCGAAAATAGGTTCCGAACGTAAAAATATACATCTGCCAACCTAAAAAAATAGGTTCCTAACGTATCTAAAATAGGTTCTGAACCTAAAAATATACGTCCAATAACGTAAAAAAATAGGTTCTGAACGTATTGAAAATAGGTCCCGAACGTATCCGGATAGGTTCCCCAAACTTAATAAAGCGGAAAGTGGATACTTCAACAGATCCTGCACTTCGCTGCTCTACGCGCAGGATGACGAGCAAAACCGTCATCCTGCACCCTTGAAGCATAGCGGAAAGGGAAGCAGGATCTATTGAATGTAATCCGGAAGCTGATTGGTGAAGGATTGAAAATATGCTACCCTTCGTGAAGTTTACCCACAATGGCGGGAACTCCGGCGGGATGGCTGGAAAAAGGTGTATGATTAAGCGGATAGCATCAGTCGGCCTTTCGGTAGAGGAGGCAGCCGGCCTCGAGCATAGGCAGCAGATCGTCGTAGAGGAGGATGATGTAGACCGGGATGTCGTCGCGGTCCAGCATCGTTTCATCCAGCCATTCCTTCAGCAGGTAGCGGATGTCTTCCACAGGGTATACAGCAAAGAAATCGCGCAGCACCCGCTGCGGATCATTGATCTGCTCCTGTGTAAGATGAAAAGGCTGCTTGTGCCAGGGGGGCAATGAAAAAGAATCATTCGTGAGTTTCATAAAACGATGAGTTTTGGTTTGTAGCAGCAAAGTAACCGCGGTGTGTGCACACATACAAAAGGTGAATCATCTGTGCAGCATTGTTAATAAGCGATATAACCGGTTAATTACCCGTTTGCAAACGGGTACAGACTATGCGGAAATGTTATATTTGTAGCCATATAAAATTACTACCGCTATGGGCGAACATAAGACTCACCACGGACGAAACGTAAAGCGCCTGCGTGAAATACTGGGCATAAAGCAGGAAGCGCTGGCCATAGAGCTGGGCACGGAGTGGAACCAGAAAAAGATATCGGCCCTCGAGAGCCGGGCAAAGATTGATGAGGATTTGCTGGAGCGTGTGGCCGATGCGCTGCATGTACCAAAGGAAAAAATAGAAAGCTACGACGACGAGCAGATGATATACAATATCCAGAACAACTACGAGGGTGCAGCAAACAACAGCAATACCTATAATCACAACTATCAATGCACTTTTAACCCTTTTGACAAGCTACTTGAAATGATGGAGGAGATCAAGAAGCTGCACGCTGAGAAGGAGGCGCTGTATGAAAGGTTGCTGGAGGAGAAGGGGAAGAGGTGATCTAAAATAAATATCGTTTGAAGAGCAGCTTATTTAGTTGCTCTTTTCTTATTAAAATTCATGCATCATGGAACAAGAATTATTAACCAATCTCTGGGGTGAAAGCGGTAAAAAATTTTCCAATCATCTTGGCCTTGAGAATAATGATCGTATTATTTTTTCTGGAAAATTCGGGATGGGAAAGACTACTTTTTTGCAGGAATTTTTCAAAAACGAAAAGAAGTATAAAGTAATAAAACTTTTTCCTGTCAATTACTCTATCGCATCAAACGAAGATATTTTCCGATATATCAAATACGACATACTCTATGAGATGCTGGAGAATAATTATGCAATAAGCGAAGAGGGGAAAAACTATCTCCAAACATCACTAAAATTTTTCCTAAAAAATATACATAAGATAGGTGCAGCGTTTGTGCGCATGATACCGCAAATTGGAAAAGATGTTGCTGATGCATTTGAAAAGTTCGATAAGCTAAAAGAAGATTATTTAAACTACCACGATAAGGAATCCCAAACAGAGCAGGAAAAAATTCTCGAATATTTAGCTGAAGGGAAAAACGTGGAAGGTCCATTTGAAGAGGGAGAAATTACCAAGATCATTCAGACATTATTACAAACAAAGGAGGATAGTCAAGAAACGGTTTTATTGATAGATGATTTAGACAGAGTAGACCCGGAACATATTTTCAGGATACTAAATGTTTTTGCTGCACACTTTGACGTAAAACGATCGGGCAAAAAAGATATAAATCTTAAAAACAAATTTGGTTTTGATAAGGTCATCGTGGTTTGTGACATTCAAAACATACGTCAGATCTTTAAAGCTAAATATGGTGTGAATACTGATTTCAACGGGTATATCGATAAGTTTTACAGCTATGATATTTTTGAATACAGTATTAAATTCGAGTTAGTAAGTCTAATAAAAAAGAGAATTGATACGGCTCCCTGGCTTACTGTGCAAGGAACTAGAATAGCACCTGATTCTCAAGCAGACTACTTTAACCACTTTTTGGCAGGGAAAAATCTTTTTTCTGAACTACTAAGCCTTTTGATATCTAATGATCAAATTGACTTAAGAAATATTTTAAAATGGAACAAATTGCCAATAAAATACCCCCTGATTTCAGCAATTAATAACACATCACAAAACACAACATTTTTCCCTGCAATATTTCAACTGCACTTATTGTCACAAATAAAAGGAGATTTCGATGGTCTAAAAGATGCCCTATTAGCTTGCGACTGTAAATCCTCTCCTCGAGAAATATCCGAAAGTATCAGTGACCTTATTTTTATTCTGGCTTCCGAACATAAATTAGATTATCATCCAGACGGCAGGTCGTTTTCGTATACAATAAAGGATATTAATGTCGTGTTACGAGTTGATGGGAGTAGTTATCATGTTTTAGATAAGTCTATGCAGACACTACGCCTTAACGACACATATTTAATCTGGGCGGCATGTAAGGTTATCGACTTTATTTCCTTTAATGTACAATTCCGATAATAGGGCATCCGGTGGCAAGGATAGCGGGCATTTGTAATGCCTTTCCTACAATCACCCAGACCCGCATTTGGTGAGATGCCTCCTTGGGTCGGCATAACAAGCGGGAGTGCATAGATGTTACTTCAGTCTGTCATTCCGAGGCACGCCTGTGCCGCAGTCGGCGGTAAGGAATCTCACATAATAAGAGCTGCGTAACTCCAATCATCCACACCGCCGCAGCTCAGGAGATCCCACGCTTCGTTGCACTCCGCTCTGGATGACGGCGTTGATGTGGCGTTGGTAATTGTGATACAGTTCAAAACTTGTTCGTCATTTCGAACGCAGCACAGCGGAGAGAGAAATCTGGTGAATAATGTTCCGAAGGGCGTCCAGTGGCAGGGATAGCAGACTCTGTATTACCTTTCCTGCAATCACCCACACTTTGCTCCGCCGGATGTTCCGAAGGGCATCCGGTGGTAAGGATAGCGGGCATTTGTAATGCCTTTCCTGTAATCATCTACACCCGCATCTGGTGAGATGCCTCCTTGGGTCGGCATGACAAGCGGGAGTGCATGAATCTTCCTCAGTCTGTCACTCCGAGGCACGCCTGTGCCGCAGTCGGCGGTAAGGAATCTCACACAATAAGAGTGCTGCGTAACACCAAGCAGCTACACCGCCGCAGCTCAGGAGATCCCACGCTCCGTTACACTCCGCTCTGGATGACGGCGTTGATGTGGCGTTGGTAATTGTGATACAGTTCAAAACTTGTTCGTCATTTCGAACGCAGCACAGCGGAGAGAGAAATCTGGTGAATAATGTTCCGAAGGGCGTCCGGTGGTAAGGATAGCAGACTCTGTATTACCTTTCCTGCAATCACCCACACCCACATTTGGTGAGATGCCTCCTTGGGTCGGCATGACAAGCGGGAGTACATAGATGTTTCTTCTGGTTGTCATTCCGAGGCACGAGGAATCTCACACAATAAGAGCCACGTAGCGAGTATAACACACCCCTAACCCCGCTCAAGCGGGGAAGTGTTATTACTTAGCTCATGTTTATTACAGATGTCTTGCATTATGCTTCCCCCGTCCGACCGGTCATCCGGGCGGGCCTCCGGCGGAGGGGTTAGGGGTGGGTAGTTCCGCAACAAAGGTCTGATGAATAGAAGCCCGGACGTACAAGAGTGCGACGCAACGGCTGATAAATAGTAGTACTCAAGCTGACTTCATAAAAAACGAACGTTGTCGGGGTTCAAAACCCTGACAACGTTGAACACAAAAAACGCGCTCCGGTCCTCTCCCGACGGAGCTTATCTGTTACAGAAATTATTGGCACCGGCAGCACATAACATCTGATGTTTCACCATTCATCATTGCCTATTCACCACTTTTCCTGTTCAGCAAATCCAGCACACCTTCTTTCTGCAATATCCGGTAGCCAATACGGTCGTTGGAAATACCGGGCTTCAGCTCGTAGGAGAACTTGTAGCTGCCGTCGTCGCCCATGCTGGTTACGAAGTATGCAAACAGTATATCTTCCCTGCTGCTGAAATACTGTGCCACTTCGTACAGGTGCGTAGAGAGTACCATCAGGTGATTGGGCCGCTGCAGGAGACCTTCTACCACTGCCCGTGTACATTCATAGGCATCATGCACGTTTGTTCCTTTAAACAGTTCGTCCATCAGCACCAGGTGCGGTTCCGGCTGTACCAGCTTTTCGGCAGTGTGCTTCATGCGTTTTACCTCTGCAAAGAAATAGCTCTCCCCTTTCAGGATATTGTCTTCTACATGCATATTGGTGATGATGCCTTGCAGGAAGCTGATGTTCATGCTTTTTGCGGGTACGCCCATGCCCAGGTGCGCCAGCAAGGCACCTACACCCAGTGAGCGCATAAAAGTCGTTTTACCGCTCATATTGGCACCGGTAAGTATCAGCAGGTTGCGTCGGTTGCTGAAGTCTATCTCATAAGCCACAGGATGCTGTATCAGCGGGTGGTACAAGCCTTCTGCCCGGAAGTGTAAAGGATTTGCGGGAAGTAGCTCCGGGAAGATCCAGCTGTTCAGTTTGGTGGCCTGCGCCATAGATTGCCATGCATCCAGCCGGGCGTAGTGCAGCATCAGGCGGTTTACCATATGCTTCATCTCGCGGCGGGCACGGTAGCTGATGCTGCTGAGTTCTTTATAGGGTGTGTCTTTGTTCACTTTTGCCACTTCCTGCGTAAGGCGGTGCCCCAGTTCTTCCTGCATGGTTTCCAGCTCGCGGCGCAGCATGGCAGGCAGGTTTTCCTGTTGCAGCAGTTCTGTAAGCTGCAGGCAGCCTTTCAGGAAATCGGCCAGGTGCGATACAGAGAACTGGGTAAAGAAATATTCATTACGGTTAAACAGCTTCAGGAACCAGGAGCCGGTGATGAGATTAAACTTGCCCGGCGGTGTGGCCCCATCAGCAGCTTCAAAAAACTTGTCGAGCATCACCAGCGTACCATTGGAAATGACCGTAGGCCATTGCTCCGGGTGATGCATCCAGTAGCGTATCACTTCCTGCATCTCTGCCAGCTGCTCATAACTGCCGGGCGGATGCTGTATATGCTTGCGCAATATCTCCTTGCCATACTGGGTAGTGGTATGGTCTATAAGATTAAATACGCTGTCGCCTTCGGCGGTATATACGGCAAGGTCCCTGAGGGTGGTTTTATCGTTGAGCATCCGGATGTTTTCTTTATTTACGTAAGGACCGGGCAGTTTTGTTCACAATTACCTGTTAAACAAAAGCCTTTCTCCCCTGTACAGATCCAAAACCTGGCCGTTTTCATAAACGACATTACCGTTTACCAAAGTATGTGTAATGCGGGCCGGGAGTGTAACACCTTCCAGTGGCGACCAGCCACATTTGTACAGGATGTTTTCTTTGGATACGGTAGTGCTGCCACTCATATCTACCAGCACCAGGTCGGCATGATAGCCCTCGCGGATGTAGCCTCTTTCTTTTATGAGGAAACATTGTGCTGGTGCATGGCTCATTTTCTCCACTACTTTTTCTATAGAAATGCGGCCTTCCTTCACATAATGCAGCATCATAAGCAGCGAGTGCTGTACCAGCGGCAGTCCGGACGGGGCCTGCTGATATGGGAGTTGCTTTTCTTCCCAGGTATGCGGCGCATGATCGGTGGCAATGATGTCGAGGCGGTCATCGAGCAGGGCTTCCCAGAGTGCAGCTTTATTTTCTTTTGCCTTAATGGCAGGATTACATTTGATCAGGTTGCCCAGCTGTGCATAGTCGTCTGCTGTAAAATGGAGGTGATGCACGCATACTTCGGCAGTGATACGCTTCTGTTCCAGCGGGAACATATTGGTGAACAGCTGCAGCTCGCGCGCGGTACTGATGTGCAGGATATGCAGGCGTGAGTTATGTTGTTTTGCCAGCTGTACGGCAGAAAAAGAACTTTCGAAGCAAGCATCCACATCGCGGATCAGTGGGTGAAAAGAGGCATTATCCGCATCGGGGTATTTTTCTTTATTGGCTTTGATGATGCGCTCGTCTTCGCAATGCGTGGCTATGAGCAGTTCTGTTCCTGAGAATATTTTATTCAGGGTAACGTAGTTGTCCACCAGCATATTTCCGGTGCTGGAACCCATAAATATCTTCACACCGCACACGCGGTCTTTCTTTTCATTGGTACGCAGCACTTCATCGGGGTTATCATTGGCTACGCCCATAAAGAAGGAATAGTTGGCCACAGAGACCGCTGCCCCGATATTGTACTTATCCTCAAGCAAAGCCTGCGTAGTGGCGGGCGGGTTGGTATTGGGCATTTCCATAAAGGAAGTAACACCACCGGCTACGGCTGCACGCGCCTCAGAGGCAATGGTTGCCTTTTGTGTGAGGCCCGGCTCACGAAAGTGCACCTGGTCGTCGATAGCGCCGGGCAGCAGGAGCAAGCCTGTTGCATCTATTTCCCGTACCTGTTCCTGCACATTTATTTGTGGTGCGATCTTTTCAATACGGCCGTTTCTAACCAGTACATCATTTACTTCGCTGCGGCCCTCATTTACTACCGTAGCATTTTTTATCAGTATAGCTGCCATGTCTGTATCAGGATATTTGCCTGCAAAGTTGTGTAAAATTCGTGTGATTAACAGGATACCACTTTAAAGCCGGTTCCCTGGCAATGACTGTATGCCGCAGCTGACATATATAATTTCTTGGCTGTAAACTTTACATTTGTAAGCATCAATGCTTTTTATCTTCTGAAAACCTCTCTTATGCTGAAAAGAGCTTTACTTGTTTCTATATTGTCTGGTTTTTCCTTTTACGGCTTTACTCAAACCACTTATCTGCAGCTGGGACAGGAGGATTATGACTTGCTCGACAGGCTGGAAACCCGCTCCGGCAGGCTTACCACCGATTTTTTCACTACCGTAAAACCTACAGCACGCAAGGGTGCCGTTCAATTCCTTGAGGAGAAAAAGCAGGCAGCAGATTCTATCGGCCTCACCAATATAGATCGTTACAATATAGACCACATGATCTCTGTAAGTGGCGAATGGGCGGCAGACGGCGACGGCGCTATTGACTCAAAACTGCCGTGGTTTAAAACTTTTTATAAGAAACAACCCGATCTCGTTCACGTTAAGACCAAAGATTTCTTCCTGGTAGTAAATCCTGTTATCAGCGGGCAGGTGCTGTCGGAAAATTATAAAGTGGGCGGTGAAAGCAAAACACAGACACTGTTCTCCAGCAGCCGTGGCGTAGAGCTGCGCGGCTGGATCAGTAAGAAAATAGGATTCTATACTTACTTCACCGACAACCAAGAGCAACTGCCATCTTACGTAAAAGCATGGACCGATATGCACCAGGCCGTGCCGGGAGCCGATTATTACCAGACGCCTTCTGACAAAACATATGACTACCTGCTGGCCCGCGGCTATATAGATTTTGCAGCGGTAAAAGATCATGTGAATGTAACGTTCGGCTATGATAAGCATTTCATCGGTGATGGTATGCGCAGCCTGTTCCTCAGCGATTTTTCATCCGGCGCAACCTTCCTGCGGCTCAGTACAAAAATCTGGAAGCTCAATTACCAGAACCTGTACCTGGAGCTGACACCACAGTACGAACGCGGCGCAGATCAGCAGTTGCCGCATAAATATGCTACCATTCACCACCTGAGCATCAATGCCACCAAATGGCTGAATATCGGCCTGTTTGAAAGTGTGATCTTCGACCGCACCGACCGGTATTCTTTCGATTACATGATACCGGTTATCTTCTACCGTGCTGTAGAGCGTTCCAATGGCAGCCCGGACAATGAGAACATGGGGCTTAACTTCAAAGCTATCGTGGCAAAACACTTCCAGTTCTATGGTCAGCTGTTTCTCGACGAACTGCGCACCAAAGAGCTTTTTGGCGGCAAAGGCTGGTGGGGCAATAAATTTGGCATACAGCTGGGCGGTAAATACTTCGATGCCTTTACCGTTAAAAATCTGAACCTGCAGGGTGAGATCAATATTGTACGCCCATACACTTATTCACACTCCGACACCATTGCCAACTATACCAACTATAATCAGCCACTGGCCCACCCGCTTGGGGCCAGCTTTGCGGAGCTGATAGGTAAGATCAGTTACCAGCCGGTAAAGAACCTTTATCTTACCCTGAAAGGATCTTACTACCAGCAGAGTGCAGATTCCGGCAGCTCTAACCTGGGCAGCAATATATTTGCCGATTACGATACCCGTACTGTTCTGAACCCCGGCGATCCGGAGCATGGCTACAAGCTGATCAACGGTATCAAAGCAACCTGTATGAACCTTAGCCTGAACGGATCTTATGAATTACGGGAAAACCTGTTCATAGACCTTGGCTTCAGCTACAGGAAATACAGCTACTCAGATAGTTACTTACCGGAGACAACATCGACCTTCTTTTATGGTGGCCTCCGGCTCAACATAGCCCGAAGGGACTACAACTTTTATTAGGTAAAGGAGCCACACGGCTCCTTTACTTTTACAGTTATAAAAATATTTCTGTATCTTTTCTTAATCCTTATGAAACGAAAGGGATTACTGCTAAACGAACACTATGATATCAGTTAAAACACAGCTGTCTATACGCTGGGCTGACATAGACCCCAATTTTCACCTCCGCCACAGCGTTTATTACGATTTTGCGGCACAGATGCGTACAGAAGTGCTCACACAGATGGGTATTACCATGGAATCTATGCGTGATGACCACTTCGGGCCGGTGCTGTTTCGCGAAGAATGCATCTTCAGGAAGGAAATCCGCTTTGGCGAAAACATTTTTCTTACGGTTAGGATCAGCCGGCTGCGTGAAGATTATGGCCGCTTTTCCATGCAGCATGAGTTTTGCCGCGAAGACGGTACAGTATGTGCAGTTTTAAATATAGACGGGGCATGGATGAATACACATACCCGCAAACTTACCATACCTCCGCAGGGCGCCTGTGCTGTTATTGATGCTATTCCCAAAACAGCAGACTTTACCTGGGAAAAATCATCTCAGAACCCAGGCTAAGTTCTTACAATTCCTTTTGCATATGGTCATATTCATGGCCCCAGAGATGCTTATGGCCTCTTACCGTAAAACCCAGTCGTTCATATAACCGCCTAGCCGCAGGATTTTCATCATCTACAAGCAATCCTATGCGCCGGTGTCCCAGTTCTCTGCCCCATTTACAGGCTGCATCTATCAGTATGCTGCCAATGCCTTTTCCCTGCTGATCTTTACGCACGCTCAAAGCATCTATATAAAATTCATCGCCATCCGATTCTGCATGATATTCCATTTCTTCATCCGGGTAATGCGACTGAAAAAATGCGGCCACTGGTCTTGACAGGCGGAAATCATCGGCACCATCGTAACAGGTAATAATACCGGTAATGCCTTCTTCTGCAGTTTCATATACCAGTGTATTCAGGTAGCTGTACCTCGAAGCTTTATGCCGGAAAAAATCTTCCATTACCGGATATGCTTCGGTTTCATCATCAGGATCATTGATGCTGAAAGAACCGGGAGCCAGGGCCTGTATAATAAGCGGAGCTGCAATCTTTGCGTCATCGGGCCGTGCCGGGCGAATCATAGGATGTATTTTTTTAAAGATAACAACTGTCATAAATGAGTCGAAAAAGTAGTGGATATTTGCCACTTTAATTGCATGACATTAAATTTACAACTATAAAACCTTCCCTTTATGAAACATATTATCTTATTTCTCTTTACTCTGTTTTTGACTCACGCTGCATTTTCCCAGGCAGCTCCTGCCTTTGAACTCAGTGCTGCTCTCGATCTTCCGCTTACAGGATGGAATAAAGTACTGCAGGTACGCAATGGCAATACACTGCTCTTTCACCTTGAGCCCAATAAAGGCATATTGGTAAAAGTATTTGATCCGCGGCATAAGGAAGTGGCCACTGTAAAGTATATCTGCGAGCTGATAGATGTCAATACGCTGGAAATGGCCGATTTCAAAGGTCTTTATGATATTAACGGAGAGGCCGTGCTGTTTATGCAGCAGCCTTATTTCAACCGTACTTCGCTTTTCCGTATGCGTTTTGACATCGGTACCGGCAAATTGCTGAAAGAAGAAATTGTGGAGCGCTCTACATCTTTGGCCAACGAAACGCTGTTCTATATATGCAAAGCAAAAGACAATGACAATTATGCCATTTTCCACTACCGTAATATTGTACGGAACCCGGAGGAAAGAATGACAGTAAGTCTCTGGAACGGGAAACATGAAAAAATAAAAGAAGCTGCAATTCCCGTTCCGCTGGAAAAACTATACGCAGCAAAATATCTGGGCCTGTCTGTAGAAAAAGATGCTATATATTGTGGCATAGGTCTTCTTAAGCAGAATGCAGTAGACAATTTTCAGCAATATATTTATGCAGCACAGCTACGCAACCAGGATACAGGATTTCATATTCAGCAACTGGAGGTAGATGACCGGGTACCGTTATTTCTTTCCGTTTTTACACCCAATGAATTTTCAGATGCTGAAAGTATGATGACGCTCGGCATGTATGCCAGTGTGGAAAAATCCGGCAACCATACTGAATATGCCTATTTTCCTGTTCCCTATTTCAGCACATACCAGCAAAAAGATTTTGCGGCACTGTCATTGAAAACTATTCCCACGGAAAAAATGGATGCTGCACTAAAAGGATTTACAGATACATTTTCGCAGGCATCATGGATACCGGTGAAAATGTATACCAACAAGCTGGGCGCTTCATTCCTTTCTTATGAACTGCAGGGAAGCTATTATGCCACGGAGAAGGGCAAAGATGTATACCGCACACTTCTTGGCGGCATTGGCATCAACATACTGAATGATGAGGGGCAGCCGTTTTTTTCAACTGTGATACCAAAGAAACAACAGCTGAATACGTACCTGTCTGCAGAAGAATCTGCCCGGAGAAGGACATCCAAACCGCTCTTCCGGTCGCTACAGGAGTATGATTATGACGAGCAGTTTGCCTCCTTTGACCTGCTGGAAGGCAAGAATAACTATTTCATCATTTTCAACGACGACCCGTCCAATTTTGATAAAAACATCTCCGATACGCTGACCACTATCATCGATTACAATATCACTTCAGCAGTATTATACACCTTTAATAAGAAGAGAGAACTGGCGCATCAGTACCTTTTCGGAAAGCCGGAAGCCGGCTGTAACATATCCTGCCAGGTAGAAAGCTCAGATTACGACCAAGAGAAGAACAGCTACGCTGTGCTCGTACTGAACCGTAAAAATCATAAAACAAACACCTGCATTGCCTGGTGCCATTTTGATGAAGAAACTGCCAAATAACTATGACATTTGAAGATAACAAGTACCTCGCTGATTATCCTGGTATGTATCGTAGCATCTTCATGTATGCCAACTATAAAGTGCTGATACGATTCAATGCATTTATGAATGATCAGCTGGATATTGAATTTGAAAAGACTTACCCAGATAAAGAGACTGCAATTGAAGAGATAACTGCTTATATCAAAAGCACCCGTTCAGGAAACTATATTGGTTGGTCTCCCGAGGAAATAAAGCAGTTGAATAATACAATTAAAGCGTTTTTGGCAGACATCTGTACAGATAAAGTTGAGTTGCCTGCACCAGATTATATTTACAGAGGTAATAAAGCTGAACTAAAAAAGTATGTAGAAAGTATAAAAGATGAGTATGTCCAATACGTCATTTACAGGTAAGCTGGATACTCACCGGCGTACGTGGCTTCTGATTTATTACAAAGGGAACAGCACAATAGTTATCCTTTGATGAATGGTGCCAACGCCACTGCAGCCTGATACCTGCACCAAAGTGCGGACCATAATAATTTTACAAACTGTCAATAAACACCTCGCCTTTGCACCGCCATTAGTCAATCAGCTAATAATTACATCAGCACATTAAAAAAGGGACCACCGGTTACGGGATCCCTTTTTACAGATATTGCAGGACATCAGCCTATCAGCTAATGATCACATTTGCAGATTAAATTATTCGCCTACTACTTCAAATTCCAGGTCTACTACGTTTTCTTTACCGAAGTCGATCTGAGCTTTGTAAGTACCTGCTTCTTTGATTTCGTCCAGGATATTGATACGACGACGGTCGATTTCATATCCTTTCTGTTCGCGGATAGCGCGGCCCAGCTGAATAGCTGTAACGGAACCGAAGATCTTACCGCTGGTACCGATTTTGGCACCCAGTTTTATTGCAGGAGCAGAAGAAAGAGCTGCGCGAACCTCAGCAATCTGGGCCAGCAGTTTTTCTTCGCGTTTCTGCTGTTGTTTGCGGCGTTCTTCCAGGATCTTCATGTTAGAACCACTCGCCTCAATAGCATATTTCTGAGGAATCAGGTAGTTGCGTGCATATCCAGGGCGCACTTCTACCAGCTCATGGGCAGCGCCCAGGTTATCTACATCTTTTATGAGAATTACTTGCATGGATTTTACATTAAAATGTGAAACGAATCACTGAATTATTTCATCAGGTCAGTTACATAAGGCAACAGCGCCATCTGGCGTGCCTTTTTGATAGCCTGTGCTACTTTGCGCTGATATTTCAGGGAGTTACCACTGATACGGCGGGGCAGCATTTTACCTTGTTCGTTCAGGAATTTTTTCAGGAATTCGCCATCTTTATAATCGATGTACTTAATTCCCATTTTTTTGAAGCGGCAATATTTTTTTGCACGCTTTTCCACACGGGTAGAAGTGAGGAATTTAATTTCGTTTTGCTTAGCCATTGTTACAGTTTTTTAAAAGATTAGGATACCGCTTCTACGTTAGCACCTTTGCTACGGCGTTTAGCGTTGTATTCCACCGCGTATTTATCCAGGCGGGTGATCATGTGACGCATGATGTTCTCGTCACGGTTCATCTGGATTTCAAGCTTACCGTTCAGCTCGGTAGGAGCCTGATACTCAACCACCCAGTACAGACCGGTAGTTTTCTTAGCGATGGGATAAGCAAGGGAACGAAGGCCCCATGCATCCTGGTGAACGATTTCGCCACCATTGTCTTTTACGAAGTCTGCAAACTTCTTCTGAGCTGCTTTGAAGTCGTCTTCAGCCAGTACCGGCGTAAAGATTACCATCAGCTCATAGCTTTGAAGGTTGTTTGTTGCCATAAAACAGTTTATGTTAAAAAAATTATTAATTCCCAATCCACCGGCCGCAACGCTGGGTACCATTTCTGGTAGCCGGAGAGATTTTGGGATTGCAAAAGTAAGGATAAATCTGAGATATAGTGCAAATAATTCAGGAGTGAATAGTCAATTGTGATTGGCGAATGATAAGTAATTAATATTCAATGGCGAATTAAAACTTCACTTCAAATTAATTAATACACTGCCCGACATATCAAATGATCAGCACATCAGCTAATTTGCTAATAAGCTTATTTTCAAATAAATAATCTCCCGCTACCGCAATCATATGCGCTATGGCACTATTTTTACACTATCGTAAAAAATACTGTTCATTTATGAAACGTACTCTTCAACTTATAGCCGTCCTGCTGTTCTCGGCCGGGTTACTTTCCTCCTGCGTAGCCAAGAAAAAATATCTTTCCGCCCAGGACCGCATCTCGCGCCTGCACCGCGACAGCATGGACTTATATAACCAGGTACAGCAGCTGCAGGGGCAAAACCAGGAGCTGGAAGGTCGCGTCAGCAAGATGGAAGCGACCAATGAGTTTACCTCCAACCAGCTGAACATGAGCAAAGAAGAAGTAGCCCGCCAGAAACAGCGGCTGGAACAGCTTCAGGCACTCATAGACCAGCAGCAGAAAAATACAGAAGCATTACGCAAGAAAATAGCCGATGCGCTTGTCAACTTCAACTCCGATCAGCTTACTGTGTCTATGAAAAACGGGAAAGTATATGTGAGCATGCAGGAGAGCCTGCTTTTTCCGTCTGGCAGCGCAGAAGTAAATACAGGGGGTAAAATGGCACTTTCTACTCTTGCCCAGGTGCTTAACCAGAATCCTGACATCAATGTAAATGTAGAAGGACATACCGACTCTATTCCCATTACCAAACGCTTCCAGGACAACTGGGCACTGAGCGTAGCACGCAGTACGGCCATAGCACGCATACTCATCAACGATTACAAAGTATATCCTGCACGCATTACCTCCAGCGGCCGCAGCGAATATTCACCGGTAGAAACCAACTCTACCCCGGAAGGACGCGCCAAAAACCGCCGTACAGAGATCATACTGGAGCCGAAACTTGACGAACTGATGGATTTAATACGAGGACAGGGTGCAAAGTAGCAACAGCCCCGAATCCTTACATGAAGAGGGTTGGCCTGAGATGGCCGACCTTTTTTTATGCATGTGTATCATTATTAATTATGTGTATACACTCGGTTGCTGCTTCATTTTTAATTAAATTGTGTGTCTAAAAACAATTCTATGAATCGGGCTATACGTAAAGTGGCGGTAGTAGGATCGGGCGTGATGGGATCACGGATCGCAGCACATTTTGCAGGTATCGGCGTGCAGGTATTGCTGCTGGACATTGTACCCAAAGAGCCCAGCGATGCGGAAAAGGCAAAAGGACTGACACTGGACAATAAAAACGTGCGCAACCGTATTGTGAACGATGCATGGGCGGCCACGCTGAAAAGTAAACCCGCAGCACTCTATACCAAAGAAGCCGCCGCACACATCACACTCGGCAATACAGAAGATGATCTGCACCTGATCGCCGGTGTAGACTGGATCATAGAAGTAGTGGTGGAAAACCTGGGCATTAAACAAAAAGTATTTGAGCAGATTGAGAAATACCGCAAACCCGGAACGCTGATTACATCCAATACCTCCGGCATTCCCATACACTTGATGAGCGAAGGCCGCAGTGAAGATTTTCAGCAGCATTTCTGCGGTACGCACTTCTTCAACCCGCCACGCTATTTGCGATTGCTCGAGATCATACCGGCACCCGATACCAAACCGGAAGTCATCAGCTTCCTCATGGATTACGGCGACCGTTTCCTGGGTAAAACAACCGTGCTCTGCAAGGACACACCAGCTTTTATCGCCAACCGTGTAGGCGTTTTTGGTTTTATGGCGGTGTTTCATGCTATGCAGGAATTAGGTTTGAATGTAGATGAGATAGATACACTCACCGGCCCGGTAATGGGTCGTCCTAAATCTGCCACCTTCCGCACCGGCGATGTGGTAGGACTGGACACATTGGTACACGTTGCAAAGGGCCTTGTAGATAATGTGCCCGATGATGAGGCTATCAGTCTTTTCAAACTGCCGCCATTCCTGGAGCAGATGGTAGCCAATAAATGGCTGGGCGATAAAACGGGGCAGGGCTTTTACAAAAAAGTAAAAGACGACAAAGGCAAATCGGACATCCTGACGCTGAACCTGCAGACGATGGAATACGGGCCAAAACAGAAATCGAAATTTGCCACGCTGGAAACAGCAAAGCCTGTTGACGATCTGAAACAACGCCTGAAAATATTATACGCCGGACAAGACAAGGCCGGTGAGTTTTACCGCCAATTCCACCACCTGCTGTTTGCCTACGTATCACACCGTATTCCTGAAATTTCCGATGAATTATATAAAATAGATGATGGCCTGAAAGCCGGTTTTGGCTGGGAGATTGGAGCATTCGAAAGCTGGGATGCACTGGGCGTAGCCAAAGTACTGGATAATATGAAAGCCGCCGGCATCGAAGCTGCCCCATGGGTTCAGCAGATGCTGGACAAAGGTTTTACAACATTCTATAAAACGGAAAACGGCCAGCGTAAATATTACGACATTCCGTCGCAATCATATAAAGCTATTCCGGGCACAGGTTCGTTTATTATACTGGAGCACCTCGATGAAAAAGTGGTGTGGAAGAACAGCGCCTGCAAAGTTTATGACATCGGAGATGATGTATTGGCCATAAGCTGGAGCACCAAAATGAACAGCATTGGCGGCGAAGTGCTCGAAGGTGTGAATAAAGCAGTAGCGCTGGCAGAAGAAAACTACAAAGGATTAGTAATTGCCAACAGCGGCGCCAACTTCAGTGCTGGAGCCAACGTGGGCCTCATCTTTATGTTTGCCGCAGAACAGGAATACGACGAGCTGGATTTTGCAGTTCGCCAGTTCCAGGCTACAACAGGACGCCTGCGCTACAGCAGCATACCAGTGGTAGTAGCTCCGCACGGGCTTACGCTTGGCGGTGGCTGCGAGATGTGCCTGCATGCAGATGCCGTGCAAGCTGCAGCAGAAAGTTATATAGGCCTTGTAGAAGTAGGTGTAGGCTTGATTCCCGGTGGTGGCGGAACTAAGGAAATGGCGCTGCGTGCATCAGACCGTAACATAAAGGAAGACATAGAGGTAAATTATCTGCAGCAGTTATATATCAACGTAGGTACCGCAAAAGTATCCACATCGGCACACGAAGCGTTTGATAATTTTGTGCTGCGCAAAGGTTACGACCACGTGTCCATCAACCCGGACCGCCGTATTGCTGATGCGAAACGCCGTGTACTTGCAATGCATGAAGAAGGCTATACACAGCCAGTTCCACGCAACGATATAAAAGTGCAGGGACGTGGCGGCCTCGGCGGCTTACTCACAGGTACGCATGCTATGTGGCGCGCCAACTATATCTCGGACTACGATAAATTTATAGCAGAAAAACTGGCTTATGTAATGTGCGGCGGCGATCTTACACAGCCAACCATCGTCAGCGAGCAATACCTGCTGGACCTGGAGCGCGAAGCCTTCCTGAGCCTTTGCGGCCAGCGCAAAACACTGGAGCGTCTGCAAAGCATCCTGCAGACCGGCAAACCATTGAGGAATTAAACTCTATTTTTAACCGCAAAGAGCGCCAGGAGTATGCTAAGAAACGCAGAGAACATAATGGTTACAAATGTTTCTTAGCGCCTCTCCGCGTTACCTCAGCGCTCTTTGCGTTTAAAGAAATTACTCTCCTCCTTCACTTTTTTCAGGTTTACCCTGATCCATGAAATTATTATTTTCTTCCTTCTTCCGGATACCGAAATTATAACGCAGGTTAATGCCAAAACGCCGGGAATCATTATAACGCTGGCCCGTTGCTTCTATTCCCCCCTGATCGATGGAATAATTATACCTGTTGGTGTAAAACATGTCTTGTATGCTTACTGTAAGCTGTATTTTTTTCTGGCAAAAAAACTGTGAAAGGCTTGCATTAAGCGTTCCCAGGGGTTCCAGTTCATAAAACTGCGCCAGTCCATGCAACCGCATGTAGCCATTTAACGTAAAGTTGGTAGTCTTGGTGACTTTCAGATTATGGTATGTATAAAATGTCCACATCTCGCGTTTATAATTTAACGGTGCGCCGCTGTAATAGCCATCGTAATTGCTGACACTGTACTCCCCGCCTACTATAAAAAAATATTTACCGCCGGGAGGAATACCGGCAACGCCACGCAGATAAAATTCCCTGTTCCTGCCAAGATTATCATAGGTCCGGTACGCGATGCTTTTATCGGCGTCGTCCTGGTAAGTAACCTGGGCAAAAATATCTTTCATATCGTTATAGCCAACTGCAAACACAGGAAACTCATTCACACTTACATTGAACTCATAATTATTGGTAAACTGCGGCCGCAGCGACGGGTTACCGGTCTGATAGAGGTATGGGTCCAGGAAGGTACGGAAAGGATTCAGATAGTCGTACGTTGGCCGTGTAATGGTGCGGCGGTATATAAGAAATCCCCTGAAGTCCAGCGAAAACATTTTGAACAGATTTTTACTGACATACAAATAAGGGAAGAGGTCCGTACGGTGAATACTGAAGTCGGAAATACCGGGGCGTTCCTGGTGTCCTACCATGTTTGTATTCTCTAAACGCAGACCGGGTTTAATGATCAGGTCATTAATACTTTTTGCAACCTGGAAATAGGCGGCATTTATGTTTTCGTGATACCTGTAGGTAGCAGTGCGGATTGTATCGACATAGAGCTGATTATTATAGCTGGCCGTAAAGTCAGAGTTGAAATGGTAGAAAGTAGCCGATGATTTAAAACCAGTTTCAAACGTCAGATGATATCGATATTTATACTTCAGATCGGTTTGTGCTGCTATATAATGTTTGGTATTGCTGATGTCTCCATGATCAGAAAGTTCACTGGCCATACCCTGCAACTGCCGCAGGTAAATGTCCTGCGTACTGTGTCCGAAATTTCCGTTCCAATTAACGCTGGCAGTCCATTCAGAACCTGTTGTATCTATTTTGTATTTCGTATCCAGGCTCTGGTCAATATTCCACGAACGTCCATCATTATCAGTATGCGTATTGCTGGCCGAAAATGACGTCCCCAGTGTATCAAGAAACACGGAGCCATTGTCTGTTCTGTTATTATTGTACGTTCCGCTTATACGCCCGTCATAGCTGTGTGTCCATTTTCCTGCTGTTTTGCCGGCTCCGTATCCGAGATAGATATTATGACTGTTATATACAGACGCCGAACTCTGATCAAGTGATGTATCCGGCGTTATTGTACGGTAAGCATCTACATGCTCCATGCTCCGGCGTTGGGCGTAGTTAAGATTGAGGTAGGCCGATTTGTCACCGTCGTTATAGTTAAGGCTCACTCCACCGTACTGGTTGCCATAAACGCCCTGCTGCACACCTGCATTTACACTACCGGATATACCCAGCTTTACACCTTTCTTCAATACAATATTGATAATACCACCGGCACCAGATGCATCATACTTTGCCGAAGGTGTACGCAATATTTCAATACGCTCTATGGCATTTGGCGGCAGGCTTTTCAGCATAGAAGCAATATCTGTATTGCTCATTTTCAGCTCCCGGCCGTTTATGTAGATAGTAGCTGTATTCGTTGCAGACAAATAGAAATTGCCATCCTGGTCGGCTACTATACCGGGTGTTTTTTCCAGTACTTCATAACCACTGGAAGAGCTGACAGCAAGTGGTTCCGGGTCAACGATTGTCTTGTCGTCTTCCTGCCGCATCAACAGTTTCCGGGCTGTTACTGTAGCTCCCTGCAGCGACTGGGCTACATCCAGTGTGTAACGAAATACCTGCCCGGCACTGTCGGCTTTCAGCTGCACCATCAATGGCGCAAAATCTTTTGCCGATATTTCAACAGTGTATGAAGTACCCATCTGAAGCTGCAGCAGCACATTACCATCTTTATCTGTTTTTGCTGCATTGATCGTTTTATGTCCGGCAGGAATCTCCTGGTCCAATACTGCATTTTCCAGCGGTTTGCCATTGCGGCCTGCTATATGAACTGTTACTGGAATTCCTGCTTTCTGCGCCATTGCTATCTCCGGCAGGAAAAAAGACAACACCAGGAAGCTGAACATAAAAGCCATGATATGCCTGGCTGCAGAAAAGGGATATAGCTGTATAAATGTGGCAAACATCGTTTTATAGAAATTATTGCCGGTCATAATTTTCCGGTGGCGCGAATTTACAAAAAGGACATATAGCGCTTTGTTAATTATATCAAACTGATGTGCACTTAAATCTCAACCCACTTATACGAGTTCTTATCTTTTGAAGAGATTGCCTGCACTACAATCCTTCCTGCGGGAAACGTTTTCAATACCTTAAAATTCCGGCGAAACCGGCTTTATGCAGTGAAAAACATTAATTTTAAGCGTAATGATGCCAAAAGATATCGTGAAACAAAAATCCCTGTTCCTCTGCATATTGTTCCTGTCTGTTTTTTTTATGCCCGGAAACACTGCCCTGGCCCAGTCGGACCCGCTGCAGCAAGCCAAGATGTATGCTGACACAAAAAACTATGATAAAGCACTGGAGCTTTTCCGGAAACTATATGACCAGACGCCCGGCGATGCGGATGTATACAGCAATTACCTGGGAACACTTCTTGCCACCAAAAATTATAAAGAAGCAGAACACATCGTTCAGGACCAGCAGCGCATTCACCAGATGAACCCGCTGCTCTTCATAGACCTCGGCCGCGTATACGATGCTTCAGGCAAAGAAAAAAAGGCTGAAGAACAATACGAGAAAGCTATCCAGTACCTCAATGGCGACGACTTGCTTACCACGCAGATGGCCACTGCTTTTTCGGGCATAGAGGGAGACAAGTATACCATCCGCACATTTGAACGGGCGCAGGACCTGCTGCATAATCCATTTGTCTACGGCAACCAGCTGGCACGTCTGTATGCCAAAGCCGGTGACATGGACAAAGCGATCAATGCGTTGCTGAATGCCGCACCGGCACAAATGGGAGGAATAGAAGATGTAAAATCCACCCTGCTGGAACTCCTCGGCAGCGATGCACAAAAACAAGTAATGGCTCAAAAAGCATTGGTAAAACGGATCAATGCCCAACCGGATAATACGTATTATGCAGAACTGCTTACCTGGCTTTTTACACAAAAGGGCGACTGGGACGGAGCGCTGATACAGATTGAAGCTATTGATGAGCGCAATAAGGAAACCGGCCAGCGCCTGCTCAATTTTGCCGGCGATGCACTGAAGCAGTCGCAGTATGAAGTGGCAGAAAAAGCACTGAAAGCTATTATCGACAAAGGTAAAGACCAGCCATTGTTTGCTGTAGCCCGCGGGACACTGCTGGATGTACGCCTGCAACAGTTACAGGACGTTCCCAAAGCAAAACCTGAAGATGTGCAGCAACTGGAAAAAGATTATGAAGCCTTTCTGCAGGATTTCCCCCAGTACTACACAACAGAAACCGTACGGAATTACGCGATGCTCGCCGCGCAATACGGCGACGACCCTAAAAAAGGCATTGCACTGCTGACCAATGGCATTGGTCAGCCCAATGCACGCAAAGATTTTGTGGGCCAGTGCAAGTTGCAGCTTGGCGATTATTACATACTTGACGGCCGCGTATGGGATGCTTCTCTCACCTATAGCCAGGTAGACAAAGCGTTCCGGGAAGATGCACTCGGCGAGGAAGCACGTTTCCGCAATGCAAAACTTGCTTATTACCGCGGCGATTTCGAATGGGCGCAGGGACAGCTTTCCGTATTAAAAGCATCTACTTCGGAGCTTATTGCTAATGACGCACTCTATCTTTCCGTTTTGATCACCGAGAACATTCCTCCGGATAGCAACCTGGTACCATTAAAAAGATATGCCTATGCCGATCTGCTGCTGTTTCAGAATAAAGACACAGAAGCAGAAGCATTGCTGGATAGCATTTCAAAAGCATTCCCTGACCATCCGCTTAAAGATGATATACTGATGCTGCATGCAAAAATTGCAGAGAAACACGGAGACTATACAAAGGCACTCGATTACCTCAAAGATGTGTATGTAAAATACGGGCAGGATGTACTAGGTGATGATGCTGTATTTAACACTGCAGAGATCTATGCTAAAAAACTGCATCAGCCGGCTTTGGCCAAAACCTTTTACGAAAAGCTGATTATCGATTATCCCGGGAGCACATTTGTACAGTCGGCCCGCAGGGAATTACAGGCTATGGGACAAAATCCATAAAAAATGGCCTGATGTTTGTGCATAGAGAGCTACTAACCAAACCTCTATGCTTTGAACAACACATCACGGATACAATCCCGTTTCTGGGAGCGTGCACCTTTTTTCAGAATATTGCTGCCATTCACAGCTGGCATCATATGCTATGATTATTTCCACCCTTACACTGTAGCGCCGGTCTGGTGGACAATTGCGGTATGCATTGCAGTATTGCCTGCTTTTACCATACATCTTGTTAAACAGAAAACCTACCGGCAGATAGCAGACGCCCTGCTGTTTATTGCATTGTTTTTGCTGGCGATGTCAGTAAGCTCTTCCAGGGACGCACGAACCGGGAAGGATTGGATGGGGTTCTCCATAGCAAGGACAGATGCATGGGAGGCAACTGTCGCAGCACCTCCGCTTGAAAAAGAAAAAACATTCAAACTTACATTGGCTGCGGCGCGGGCTATAAACAAAGATGGCAATATTAGTAGCGCCTCCGGTAAAGCATTCCTGTATGTGTACAAAAACAGCGAACCTTTTAATATACGGGAAGGCGACCGCATCCTCATTCCTAATCATATGCAGCCGATCCGGAACCCGGGTAATCCTTTTGAGATGGATTATGCGCAATATGCAGCACGAAACAATTTCTATTTCCAGCAATTTTCGGCGAACAATGATGTTATTGTCCTGTGCAAAAGTCAGCATGTTCCGCTGCTGAAGGCATGCCATAACTGGTGCCAGCAACAGCTTACGCGGTATATTCGCGATTCTGCCACACTCGGCATACTGCAGGCAATGCTTATTGGTGATGAAACAAACCTGGACAACGATCTGAGGCAGGCATATTCGCAAACCGGCATCATTCATATTATCTCCATATCCGGATCGCACGTGGCGGTATTCTTTCTCCTTATATCTGGCCTGCTTTGGTGGCTGAAACACAAAAAATATACGGTGCTGAAGTATGTGCTTGCCGTACTGCCGGTATGGTTCTACGTATTAATGGCCGGTGCACCGCCATCCGCAATACGTGCTGCTGTTATGTTTTCCTTATTAGCAGCAGGGCAGGTCCTGCAGCGGGAAAATAATCCATTCAATACCCTTGCGGCAGCGGCATTTATCCTTCTGTTCATCCAGCCATCGTGGCTGTTCTCTGTGGGCTTCCAGCTGTCGTTTATTGCGGTACTTTCCCTTATTATTTTCTATAAACCCATTGCAGGTTTGCTTCCGGTTAAAAACAAAATCCTCGATAAGCTCTGGAAAATATCTGCTGCCAGCCTGGCCGCTGAAATACTTGTGGCTCCTCTGGTGATCTATTATTTTCATTCATTTCCGACAATGTTTCTTTTGGCCAATATCATTGCTTACCTGCTCACAGGCGTGCTCCTTATAGCTGGCATGGCGCTTTTAGTATTTGCATGGCTTCCCTGGCTCGCAAATTGTATCGCAGCTGTGTGCACCATTACTACACTCTTGTTTAATCATGCAGTTATTTTCCTCCAGTCATTCAGCCCCACCGTTCTGAACAGACTATACGTATCTGATGCAGAACTGTTGCTTGTATACGGCATCATTACATTTGCGGCTGTGTGGCTGCTGTTAAAAAAGAAAAAAGCGGTAGCGTACCTGCTGGCAAATGGATGCCTGCTGCTGTTCTCTTTTTGCAGAGACGAATGGAATTCGCTTCACCGCAAAACACTTGTGGTATACAATGCGGGAAAGAGTAATGACGCTGAACTTATTTCAGGAACGAAAGCTTTTTCTTTTATAACAGACACAGCTCTGAAAACAAGAAGCAAATACATATTGCAGGTTGCACACACAGGGTTCCGCATTTCAGAAACGGAACACACCGGTATCCCTGTTATGACCATAAAGAATAAGAAAGTGCTGCTGCTAAAAAATAACACTTACGATACTACACAGACATTTCCGGTAGACATCCTGGTTATAATGTGCCCGGTTAAGAAACTTGCCTTTACCTCAATACATCGGATGTTTAAGCCGTCAACCGTTGTTATATCCTCGGGGCAATCCGCATGGGATGTGCAGCAATGGAAAGACAGCTGCAGCAGGCACAATGTGGTATTACATTATACTGCTGCAGACGGAGCTTATGTGTTCGGTAATTAAACATAAATGGCGGGCAATATATTGCCCGCCATTTATAGAAACATTGTATCTTCTTTATAATTTCTGCAGTCTTTCTTTAATAGTCATGGTTGCTGTCTTTACTTCTATCAGGTAAACACCGGTTCCCATTTTCTCACCAGCTTCCGTTACTTTGTTATCTCCGCGTTCCAGCTTACGGTGTTCTTTACGAAGTATATTACCTTTCAGGTCATATATCGTAATGTCAGCTTCAGAAGATATTTCAGATTTTACTGTAACGCTCCATCCTGCATTGGTTGGATTAGGAGTTATATCAGCGATCTGTAAAGCAGCCTTATCTGTTACCGGAATTTTTTCGGGTGCCAGTTGCAAAGGCATTACAGTGGGAGCTGTGCCAGCTTTCTGAGCTGCGGTTCCGTCACTTTGCGGTTTGCCATTGTCAGCAATACACAGCGCAATACATTTTTCACACCTGTCTCCCTGTTGTGTTGTTACCATCTGGCATATTTTATGCTGGCCGGCCCCACCAAAATCGAATGTAAACGGAGTACCAGAGCCGACAGGATTTCCATCAACATACCAGTCGCTCATATCTCCAGGCTGGGGATTATCGTCGCTGAATGTATACTTATACGGGCTGGAAGTAGAAGCACAGTAAGTAAAGTCGGCAAAACAGGTAGAATAGGTCACTACGAGCTCAGGCCATAGAGTGGGGTCTGAATGATCACTTGATGCGAACAGAACGGCCCTGTAAATTGCCTCATTCTGGAGTAAGAGCATAAAGCCGTTATTTGAGCCGGATGAAATGATATCCTGAACAAGCGCAGTAACATTTACAGAAGCATTAAACCCGAACTGGGATGTGGTTACCGGCAATGCGGCCTCATTCGTGGTAGTTGCCGAAGGTTGTGTATTCCATGTTACAGTATTCTCGGCCCATGAGCTTGTCACACGCTGTACCCAGCCTTCATTGGTAGTACCATACGGGCTGCCCGGAAAAGAAGAATTGCCGTAATTACCGCTTGTAGGAACGCCATACATATTAAGTGTAGCACTCAAGATAGTTGCACCGGCAGGAATAGTGCTGAGCCCGGTAAACGTAATAAGGCTCCGTGTGGTACCATGGCTACACCCGATAGCATTGTAGGTCCAGTCAATATAGTCCGATTCTGCAGCCCCACCCATATTAATGGTTTCCATGGGAACTGTCTGGTTACTCATAATACAGCCATAGGAGGTCATGATTTCGGCGTCTACGCCAGCAGCAGGGCCGGGCTTGAACGTTACAGTAACTTGTGCATTGGAAATACTGGCGCAAAGGAATACTGCTGCCAGAAGCAGATTTAGTTTTTTCATAGTAAAAAAGTTATAGTGATAAAAAGTGTATATAAATTTATATAATTAATTTAATTTTCAAAAATATATTTAGAAATTTATATTAGATTTTATTCATTTTAAATACATAAACAGTCGGGTATATACATGCACAAAAAACCGCCCGGAAGGGACGGTCTTATTTATCTAAACATGCGGTGAGGGTAAGCGTATTTTTCGGAAACCGTGGCAGCTAGCATCAAACACACACACGATGGTAACTGCCGGTTTTCCTTATATGTGCAAAGTTTAAAATGCCACATGATGCAATTGTTAAGACCACATTATGAAATTGTTACCCATAACAGATAACTCCTTTAAAAGATCTTAAGCGTTACGCCGGGAAATAACTGTTTGAAGTTATCTGTGGTAATCAGCTCCGGCTGCAGCGTAATTACTTCGAATTCGTCCATGAATGGGTTATATGTGTTGCTTTCATTAACATATACAGAATTAAAGGAGGTGGTTGCCTGCCGGTGAAAAAATTGGGCAGGCATACATTCTGCTGATAAAAAAACAGAGATTTCCATATCCGGACTTTCTGCTCTTCACCATAATTTATTACCGTTTAATAAATTTTTCAGTCATTCAGTAAATTGTATGGCCGCTTAATATATCAATAATGTTATTTCGTCAATAGTTCTCCGGGGTATCGCAGTGAACCAGATTATCACAACAAACGTGTTTTCGCATGTTTTGTTTCAGTATTTTTTATAAAGCGGCATGTAGTCTTTATGGCACAATCATTCAATACTTCCCTGGCACAGGTAGCAATTGCATTGGCACAACAACTTCGGATTCCGGTTACAGCTACCAGCCTTAAAAACAGGATCGAAGAAGACCCTTACTATCCCAGCCTTTACAGCCTCAGTGCGACTTATGATAAATTCGGAATAGAAAATGCAGCTTATGAAGTATCGACAGAGAAGCTGGATGAATTACAACCTCCGTTCATAGCTTATATGAATCACAGGCCCGGCGGGAAAGATTTTGTGCTTGTGACTGCGCTAAACAGCGAGAACATATTGTTTACAGCCGATGGCCGCAAAACAGAAGCACTGAGCCGCGAAGCATTTATTGAACAGTGGGAAAACATCATATTTAGTGCAGTTCCCTCCGCTGACAGTGGTGAAAAAAACTATCTGCAAATCCGTAAACAGGAGCAGAAGCAGACAAAGAGAAAGAGCATGCTTGCCGTAACAGCTATATGTGCATTATTGCTGGGCATAGCAACTGTTATAAACCTGGGATCCCCGGCATTGTATCTCTACTTCTTCCCGGTACTATTACTAAAATTATTGGGCACAGCTGCTGCTGTTATATTGCTCGTCTATGATATCGACAAAGAAAACAGCTGGGTAAAAAGCATCTGCACCGCAGGAAAACAAACCAACTGTGACGCCGTTCTGCATAGCAGCGCTGCAAAAGTAGTGGGTATTTCATGGAGTGAAGCCGGTTTCTTTTATTTCGCAGCGACAACATTGTTCCTGCTGTTTCCGGGTATAAACTATACTGCAAAAGCTTTATGGCTGGTACCCGCAGCTATTGGTGCATCTGCCTACATACCCTTCAGCATTTATTATCAGTGGAGAATAGTGAAACAATGGTGCCCGCTTTGCCTCTCGGTGCAGGCAGTGCTGCTGGGTGAGCTCTGCTGGGCTGCAACCCACCTGTACAACGGGCTGTACTCTTCTTCTGCATGGACTTGGGCGCCTATATCAGCTGGTATCTTTTGTTTTGCTATACCCATACTTGCATGGTACATATTGAAACCAATACTGCACAATGCAAAAGAAATGCCCTTATACCGTGCGGCATACAAACGTTTATTATACACTCCTGGCATTTTTTCTTCTTTGCTGCAGGAACAGGCACCGGCGCCAGATGGTTATCAGCATATAGGTATTACACTTGGCAACCCAGACGCTGCAAATACAATCATTAAGGTTTGTAACCCTTACTGCGGGCCATGCGCAGGCGTGCATCCGGTGCTGCATAACCTGGTAGCCCACAACCCGGATGTAAATATAAAACTCATTTTTACAGCTACCCCGTCAGAAAAAGATAAGCGCTCGGCTCCTGTGAAACACCTGCTGGCTATTGCTGCAATGGGAGATGCTGCTATAACAGCGAAAGCTACTGACGACTGGTATCTTGCTGCAGAAAAGGATTATACTGCCTTTGCCACAAAATACCCGATGAATGGTGAATTGAAACAGCAGGATGAAAAAATAGAAGAGATGACACGCTGGTGCGATGCTGCCGAAATCACCTACACGCCTACTTTATTTATCAATGGACATCGCTTGCCGGAAACCTACAGTGCAGACGAATTACAAAACTTTTTTTAACCCGGGGCGCTGCAGCGGAGTAAAGGGGCCGCCGAAAACCTTCAGAAAAGAGTAAGCGTATTTATTGTTTTTAAAAAAAATTACAAATGAAAAAGTTGTCAAAAAATGAGATGAAAAATGTCTTTGGTGGAAAAGCACTTCCCCCGAAACCAGCCTGTCTTCCGGTAGGCTCGTATTGCGGCAGCAGCTGTACAGACCCTGAGACTCCGGTATCATGTTGTCCTGGATCTATATGCTCCGGCGGCGGTATTATTGCAGGTAAATGTATTGCCAGCACAGTTGCTTCGTTTTAATGAGCAGCAATATTTCCATGTATAACAGCCGCACAAAAAGAAATGCTGTTATACTTTTTTTGAAAAATCCATTTCCACAAAGAACAAACCTGATTTATTTATGAAAAAACTCACCAATGCCGAAATGAGATCAATCAAAGGCGGCAAAGCAATTCAACCACCTGCACAAGCCTGCAAAACACTGGGAGCAGTATGTACCAATGGCTGCACCGACAATTCCGGAGATTGCTGCGCAGGGCTTACCTGCACAGGTAATGGAAAGACCGGAGCTCCGGGTATATGTGTAATATTGAACTAGGCAGCCCCAGAAACAGTATCCTATGAAGATGAGTACATACAAACACTGTTATTGAGTGCCACTTCTCTGATTTTCCTTCCCTATATATTGGCACAAAAAGAAGGGCTAACAAAAACAGTTAGTCCTTCTTTAAATGCACTGCTATAAGTGCAGTATTATCTGAATTTTCTGTCTCCTAAAACATGCTACCTGTATAACTGACGTTAAGTTTCGAGCAGCCCATCAGTTTTATTACAGCCTGCTCACGCGGTCTGAATTTTGTTTTCTTACCGGCAATAAAAAGTTGCGGTAATGCACCTGCTACACATTATCTTTTGCAATCTGCTTATTTATCCCATCCAGCAATCAAAAACAATTTAATATATATATGATAAACAGATGGGGCAATATATCTTGTCTTTATACTTTCCGCAAAGAAGCTTAATCGCATTGTCATATTTGTAATTCTGTGTGTTATACGATAATAAATTTGTAATACCTTCGTTTTTTAACGGGTGGCCCAGTAAGAGGGTAAATGATTGGTTTGTATTTATAAATTATGAAAACTTTACTCATAGACGATGCTGAAAAAGCACTTGTAAACCTAGCCCAAATAATAAAAACCAATTTTTCAGAAATATTTTCAGAAATAAGATCCGCAGATAATGTTACTGCTGCCCTGGAGCTGCTGGCAACATTCCGGCCAGACGTGATATTTCTTGATATCCATTTAAATGGCAGTACCGGCTTTGATTTTCTGAATCTTGCCGGAGAACAGCATTTTAAAGTAATTTTTGTTACTGCTTATGATGAGTACGCCATCAGGGCGCTACGTCTTAATGCATTCGATTATCTGCTGAAACCGATAGACATCAGCGAATTTACAACGTGTATAAATCGTCTTATTACTTCGGTTCAGGAAGCGAAAACGGGCACGGCACCCGGCAATGATGTCGATATATCTTCTCCCCGCCTGACTTTTAACCCTGACTATATAATCTTTAAGGAACCTAATGGAATACAAAAGGTGGTGTTCAGCAATATCTTTTACCTCGAAGCTGCCGGCCCTTATACGAATATCGTCTACTTTAAAAACGGAGCACAGGTAAAGATTGTAAAAAGCAAGACGCTGTACGATTTTGAACAATTGCTCCCAACGGATACATTCCTGCGCATTCATCGCAGCTATATCGTTAACATTAGCAATATCTCCCGGCTGCTCAGAGAAAAAGATAAATCATTTGTTGTAGCCGGCGGAACTGCATTGCCGGTTTCCCGCAGGCGCTTCTCCACAATTGAAAAGATATTGGCACGTGTGGGTTAAACATCACCAGCGTATTATAACTGGTCTGTTCCTGGTATTGTTTTCCTATTATGCTGCTGCACAGCAGTTCCCCCTATTACATCGCAGCTATGCACCACTTTTCGGAAGTAAGATATGGAGCACTTATGTAGACTCCGGAAATACTTTATGGGTAGGTACAAACAACGGCATGTATAAGTACGACGGGCTTACCGTAAAGCATTTTACGGTAACTGACGGGCTGGACGACAATGAGGTGCTTGGCTTTTTTGCCGAAGAACATGGCCGCATCTGGATCTGGACATTTACCAACAGGCTTTGCTTTATAGATACGAGAACAGACAGGATATATAACTCGCGCCAGTTTCGCGGGCTCAATCTGCATGTGCCGTTCGTAGTATGGGGGCTTACCTGCGCCGGCAGCGAATTGTTCGCTGTTGCAGAGCGCCAAAGAATTGTGCGGATCAATACACAAACCCTCACTGTGGATACATTACCATCTGTTGAGCTGCCCAAAATTGCTTTCAGAGATGAACAAAGCAGGGAGATACTGATGCTGTGCAAATCTCCGGCTGCGGGGAATCCGCTAATAATTTCCAGACTTGAAAATGGCCACTGGATACAGACAGGATCATTTCCTTTGTCTATTTCCTTTCGTAATGGGTTCTATGCATTGGGAGCCGATACAGTTTTTAAACTGTCGCATAATGCTGTCATAAAATACAAGGTCTTACCTCATGATGATACAAGGCAGGGATTGACAAAAATATATCTATTTCCGGGCAACCAGTATTTAGCCGTATACCCATACAGCGGGTTTATGAGCGTAGAAGGTGATAAATGTTATAAATACCGCTACGAAGGGTTCTCGGATGTATCAAAAGACAGGCAGGGCAATCTTTGGGTTTCCACAGCCAAAGAAGGCCTGCTCATGGTGCCATGGTATCACAGGCAGGTACACACTGAGCAGGCGGCCAAAGGAACTCATTTTAGCAGCATGATCATTACTGCCAAAAGACATATGGTATACTGTGACACGTTGAGTTTCCATCCATATGACACGGCACATCCGCATTATAAATTGCAGTTTGCGCAGCACAGCGGGTCGGGAGACTGGCTTTTCTTATATGACTATAACAGCCGCGAGGCACGTACTAATGCAAGAATAGTATTGAAGGACAGTGTTACGAAACGTACAATTGCTGACACATTATTAAAGGTCACTACCATCAAAGATGTTTGCGGCAGCGGAGATGAATTTTATATCCGTATCACACGCGGGCTGCTTCGTATCACATATCAGCAACATCATTTCCGGCTGCAGGAACTACTGCATGAGCGCTGTATGGCCATATGCACAAATCCGGGAGGTGGCGTATGGTTTGCTACACTGAATGGACTGAACAGTTACCGGGATGGTATTTACCGGCATTATCCGTTGCCTTCATTCAATGCTATAAAATTACTGAGCGCTGTGGGCAGAGATATACTGGTCAACAGCGGGGATAACCAGCTATTTCTTTTTGATACTGCCAGTTGTAAGTATAGGCAATTGCCTGTGCCTGGAAATGAGCAGGCATACCCGGTACATATATTTGACATAGACAGTCACCGGAAATTTCTTATTACCAATGAACATGTATACCTGATGGAGTATGCAGCGTTTCCATACAGGTTTACCCCGGCCGAATGCCCTGATGTGAATCCGCATGATATAATAAACATGCAATGTCATAACGACACTGCATATATACTTACAGAAGAACGGTTTTATAGTTGTCCGCTCCATATCATTACAGGGGCCGCAGCTCCTCCCGACCCGGAAGTGGTAAGAGTAGAATATGATGCTGAAAATATGCCGGGCAGAAAAATAGTAGCGATGCGTGCTGATGGCGTCCCGGTAAAACTGGCTGCTGATGCGAGAAATATTTCGCTGTATATAAATGCACATGCAATTGCCTTTAAAAATATACAGGTGCAGTATGCATTGGAGAATACAGACAGGCAGGCACATCGCTGGGAGCCGCTTCGCCAGGGTTGTATTGATATATCATTGCCCCACTACGGGAAGATGTATGTGTACCTGCGGGTGAGCAATGCATCTTCCGGCTGGGGCAAACCGAAAAAATATGTACTGGATATTGCCTGGCCACTGTGGTACGATTACCGTATTATCATTCCGGCTGCCATAATGATTTTTACTTTACTGGCATACTTAGTATTCATTTTATTCCGCAGGTATATCCTCAGAAAAGAACAGCAGCAATTACAGGCAATTACAGCTACACATAATGAATTCAAAGCACTGAATGCAATGATGAATCCGCATTTTGTATTTAACAGCCTGAACAGTATTCAGAGCTTTATCAATACAGGAGACAAAAACGCCGCCAATCAATATTTACAGGTGTTCTCGAAGCTCATCCGTCAGAATATGAGCAATATGAGCACCCAATATATCCCATTGCAGCACGAGCTGGACATTATCGGGAATTATATTGAAATTGAAAAACTCCGGTTTGCCGGAACACTTGACTTTGATATTATCAATAAAGATGAAGATACTTTGTATTGCTACATACCTCCGCTAATGATACAGCCGCTTGTGGAGAATGCAATCGTACATGGACTTTTGCCCTTACGTAACACCATTAAACGCATTACCATACAGGTATGCTACACTGGCAATAAATTAATTATTGAAGTAACAGACAATGGAATAGGATACTATAATTCAACACGCAAAATGCATAATAAACCTTCATTGGGCATTGAATATATCAACAAAAGGCTGAATCACATTAAAGCAGTTACCGGCACAGGCAATATGGAAATAATTTCCGTTCCCGGAGAAGCAGGTACCACTGTCCGGCTGATACTGCCCCGGGATCTGGATGCTGCAATATTATAGAGTCTGAAAAAACATTCCGGCCCTTTGAAGGGCCGGAATAGACTATCTGTTACTGATTACATATTTCTGTACAAAACTAGAAAGCGAGGCATGCACCATAAGTAGTCACAGTACATGCCGATTTACAGTTATCACTACAGTCTGCCGATGTCAAAAAGCACATCCTGCCACATGCATAGCGTGTTGCATTCATGTCTATCGGACCTGGAGGTTCTGGTACACGACCTCCTTTAATGTTTTTCATTGCTGCATTGCTTAACTTTTTCATGCGGATTAAATTTGTGGGATTGTGAAAAATATGCCTACTCTTTTCTTAAGGTTTTCGGCCTTCCCTTTTTTTGCCTGGCCAGGCATCCATATTTCAGAACTTATTCAAGGGATAAGGTTTTTTCAAATTTGCTGTCATTACAATTGAATATAGCGGAGCTGGTGTGTAACAGTCTGTTCCGGAAATATTGACAACTTTTCTGCGACTGTCTGATTAAATATTTTTTTACATCTGCACTAATATGCCGGCTGCTTTGATAGAATAATATCTGTTTATTAAACGGCAGAGAATTTTATTAAGCGGCGGCCGGTAATAGTTACATGATGTTGGCTTGCTGTAACGGAATTGAAAAATAAGACAAGCGCAAAACAGATTATGTCATCACGTCCCTGGCTATTTGCGGTCGTCAGGTTACCTGTTGCCAATCTTTTGAACATAAAAAAACTGCCGCAGGTAGACTGCGGCAGTTTTAAATATTATAAGGCTTTTATTTTACAAACACATTCTCCTTTGCGGTTGTACGCACACCCAGCATTTCGCGTACAGCAATGGCAATACCTTCCGCATCATACCCGCACTCGCGGTGCAGCTCTTCAGGCTTACCGTGCTCTACAATACTGTCTGGTATTCCAAGCATTTTTACTTCAATGCTGTTATAGTTATGCGCGGCAAAGAACTCAAGCACAGCGCTGCCAAAACCACCCACAACAGTACCATCTTCCACAGTGATCACCTTGCTGAAGTTCTGTGCTATTTCGTGCAGCATTACCTCATCAAGCGGCTTTACAAAACGCATATCGTAGATAGCAGGTTTAATACCATCAGCGGCTAGCTGCTGAGCTGCCTTTACGGCAAAATTGCCGGGATGACCTATTGTCAGTATGGCTATACCTGCTCCGCCCTGTATTTTGCGACCGGTACCGATTTCTATTTTTTCCATTGGTGTGCGCCATTCCGGCATTACACCTTGCCCACGCGGATAGCGGATCACAAACGGATGCTCATTTTCGGACAGCTGAGCCGTATACATCAGGTTGCGCAGTTCAGCCTCATTCATGGGTGCGCTCACTACCATATTAGGCACGCAGCGCATAAAAGGTATATCGTAGGCACCATGGTGTGTAGCGCCGTCATCACCTACAATGCCGGCACGGTCCAGGCAGAAGATAACCGGCAATTTCTGGATAGCCACGTCATGGATCACCATATCGTAGGCGCGCTGCATAAATGAGCTGTAAATGTTACAGAATACCCGCATTCCCTGTGTAGCCAATCCGGCACTGAGCGTTACAGCATGCTGTTCTGCAATACCCACATCAAATGCGCGATCCGGCATTTTATCCATCATATACTTCAGCGAGCAACCGGAAGGCATGGCAGGCGTAATACCCATGATAGCGGGGTTCTGCTCTGCAAGCTCTATAATGGTATGGCCGAACACATCCTGGTATTTGGGCGGCTCTGGAACAGTAATTGTTTTTTTATTGATCTTACCGGTGATTTTATCAAACGTGCCGGGCGCGTGCCATAACGTCTGATCTTTTTCGGCAAGGTCGTAGCCCTTTCCTTTTACTGTCTTTATGTGTAGCAGTTTCGGGCCGGGTATGTTCTGCAGATCTTTCAGTGTTTCTACGAGCTTCAGCACATTATGGCCATCTATAGGGCCAAAATAGCGGAAATTCAGCGCTTCGAACAGGTTGCTGGTTTTAGATACCATTCCTTTCAGTCCGGCTTCAATTTTTGAACCCAGCTTTTGCAGTTCTTTGCCCTGCACCTTACCCAGCAGTTTCCATACATCATCCCGGAATTTATTCCAGGTCTGTGATGTGGTAATATCTGTCAGGTATTCTTTAAGCGCGCCTACATTCGGATCGATAGACATATTATTGTCGTTCAGGATCACGAGCAGGTTTGAATTGCTTACTCCCGCATGGTTCAGTGCTTCAAACGGCAAACCGGCGGTCATAGCGCCGTCGCCTATCACGGCTACATGCTGCCGTTGGTTTTCTCCTTTGTACTTGCTGGCGATAGCCATACCCAGCGCTGCCGAAATAGAGGTAGATGAGTGACCTACACCAAAAGCATCATATTCACTTTCTCCACGCTTGGGAAATCCGCTGATACCACCATATTTACGGTTTGTATGAAACACCTGGCGGCGGCCGGTAAGTATTTTATGCCCGTATGCCTGATGGCCCACGTCCCATACCAGCTGATCGTCTGGTGTATTAAGTATATAATGCAATGCCACCGTAAGCTCCACTACACCCAGGCTGGCGCCAAAATGTCCGCCATGTACGCTCACGCAGTCTATGATAAACTGGCGTAGTTCGTTACATACCTGCTGTAGCTGGGATTTATCCAGTTTCTTCAGGTCGGCCGGAGTATTGATGAGGCTGAGCAAAGGGCCTGCTGCTATTTCTTGCATGCGCAAACGGTTAAAAGGAAAACGGTCAAAATTAAAAAAAGATACGCGTACTCCGCGTTTTTATAATATTTAGACATTGTTAATGTTTAAAATATTGAAGAATGACAGTACCTGCTACCGGCTAAATCCCACCGCCATAAACGTAAAAAACTGCGGTATTTGCGGTTTTTTTACCGGAATAAACTCATCTGCCGAAACATTACCTTTGCTGCGAAATTTAAGTTCCGCATGTTTAGTAAATACTGGCGTAATTACCCCTGGTTTCTGCAGTTAATACTTTATGTCATGATGGTTTGCATCATGTACACCTTCCTCCTCGCCATGATTATGACGTTTTTGCCGCGGTATGGCTTAAATCTTCCTGACGTAATAAGTATAAATGCAAAGAGTCCGCATAATCTTATAGAAACCAGCCTGCTGGTGCAGTTTATCATGCATATGAGCATGTTTATGATACCGGCATTACTGTTCAGCTATGTAACACACCCAAGGCCTGCAGAATACCTGGGCCTAAGGAAGCCCGGCAAGCCTGTTCAATGGCTGCTCGTGATACTGATAATCCTCGGCGCTATCCCTGTAATGATAGCAATCGAAGCCTTTTGTGAAAAGATAGGCATCGGCGGCGGTACAGTACGCGACTGGCAACAGAAAAGCAAAGACCTTACAGAAGCATACCTGAATATGCAGTCAGTTGGCGACTTCATCAAAGTATTTGCGGTTATGGCCATTGTGCCGGCATTAGGTGAGGAGATGGCATTCCGCGGAATACTGATGCGCATGCTGCATAAGATCTGCAGCAAAGGTGTTATTGTCCTTGGCAGCGGCTATGCTCCCGGAACAGTAAAAAGCAAAATGCGGTGCCCGATTGTGATTTCTGCAATTATATTTTCACTGTTTCATTTCTCGGTGTACAGCTTTGTGTCCATTTTTATTGCAGGATTACTGTTGGGCATTATTTATTACCTCACACGTTCCCTGTGGTGCAGCATACTGGCACATCTCATTAATAACGGTCTCCAGATTTTCCTTATTTATGCATTTGGCAACAGCCCGGTTATGAAGGCTATGGCAGAGAGCAATAATCTGCCCTGGTATCTGCCTGCAGGCGGTGCCCTGCTTTGCGGCGGCGCATTATACCTGTTGTGGAAAAACAGAACACCGCTCACACCAGACTGGTCTGTCGATTTCTCAAGAGAGGAGCTGGCCGAAGATATAGCCTGATTTATATTACATTTTAAAACAATTATTTCATGGCTTTAAACTGGCCTACTTTTTTTACACGCCTCGGCAGCGCTATCGTATTCTGCATCATTATGATGGCAGGATTGCTCTGGAACCTGTGGGCTTTCGCCGCACTGGCAGCCTTAATCCAATATCTCTGCCTGCGTGAGTTTTTCCGGCTGGTGAAGAAAATATATCCTGATACAACATGGCCCGCATGGATGCCTGTGCTGGTGCAATGTTTTGCATTTGCACTATTATTGTTACTGACGGTCCCTATGCCGGAAGGCTCGCTCAAAGCCTGGCCCGCGCTGCTGTTTGTTCCTGTATTAATGCTGCTGTGCGGCACTTTATCCAAAAAGACAGCATTACAGGCAGCAATACAGTCGTTCGGAGGGCTGCTGTACATTGCGTTACCCATAAGCTTGCTGTTCCTGCTGCGTGAAAAAAGTATTATGCTGCCGTTGTCTTTGATCCTTATGATATGGATGAACGATACAATGGCTTATCTAGTAGGCTCATTTATCGGCAAAACGCCCTTCTCCCCTATTTCGCCCAAGAAAACATGGGAAGGGACGGCCGGAGGCGCAATTCTTACCATTGCCGGAGCAGCCGTATGGGGCAGTTACACACATTACTACCACATGACCGATTGGATGGCACTTGCGCTATGTGCGGCTCTAGCCGGTACCGCCGGCGACCTGCTGGAATCAAAGCTCAAACGAATGGCAGATGTAAAGGATTCCGGCACCATGATGCCCGGCCATGGTGGTGCGCTTGACCGGTTCGACTCACTGCTTGTAGCTACTCCTTTTGCCTTCGCCTATGCATATCTTTTCATGCCTGCAGTTCCCTTAACCATATTTTAGTATAAATTCGCGCCTCTAACACAAAAAACAAATCATGACAATACATCGGGAAGGATATAAATATATTGCTATTGCTACCGTGGTCTTTGCATTGGTTGCATGGCTCAATGCTCATTTCTTAATGGGCATACCAGTGCTGTACTGGCTGATACAGATCGTGTTTTTCCTGCTATGGTTCTGGATACTTTGGTTCTTCCGCATACCGGCCCGCACCTTTACCAGCGGTGATAATCTTGTAATAGCACCAGCTGACGGCAAAGTAGTGGTGATTGAAGAAACTGTAGAAACAGAATATTTTAAAGACAAGCGCCTGCAGGTGTCCATCTTTATGAGCCCGCTGAATGTGCACGTAAACCGTACGCCGATAAGCGGTGAAGTGAAATATATGAAGTACCATCCCGGCAAATATCTTGTGGCGTGGCATCCCAAATCTTCTACAGAAAATGAACGTACGACAGTAGTGGTTGGTAACAAATCGACGACATTGCTCATGCGCCAGATAGCCGGTGCACTGGCACGCCGCATATGCTGGTATGTAAAAGAAGGTGATCAGCTGAAGCAGAATGACGAGTTCGGTTTTATTCGTTTTGGCTCCAGGGTAGACATTTATTTCCCGGTGGGAACCAAAATAGATGTTAAAATTGGAGATGTTGTGCAGGGAGGTATAACAGTTTTAGCACATTTATCATAAATTCGCTTTTTCCAAGTTTAAAAGAAACATAAACAAACTGATATGAAAAAACTCACATTATTCGTTGGTGCATTACTGATTGCCGGTGCTACATTCGCTCATGATGGCGGTAAAGACAAGGCTTGCTGCAAGAAAGGTGAAAAGAAAGAAGCCTGCTGCAAAAAAGGCGAGAAAAAAGCCTGCTGCAAAAAAGGTGAAAGCAAAGAAGAAGCTAAAGCTGAGGGTACAACCCAGAAAGCAAAATAATTCTTTCAACAACATAAAAAATCCCGCATCGAAAACCGGTGCGGGATTTTTTTATTACGTCATCCTACCCGAGTTTTAAACGTAGAGCAGGATCTTTGGGAGGCGTAAAACGAATTTAAAGCAGGAAAACGTTTAACAGATTCTGCTTCCCTCCTGCGTCGGGTGCAGCATGACGCTTCGTTACAACCCTATTATCTTCTCCACTACATCCGGATCATCTGCCCGGAACCAATGCATTTCTTTGTCCTTTTTAAACCAGGTCATTTGCCGCTTGGCGTAATGCCGGGTGTTTTGTTTAATAAGGCTGATTGCAGTTGCGAGGTCCGTTTTTCCTTCCATAAAAGCAAACAGCTCCGAATAGCCTACTGTCTGCAGATTTTTCAGCTGCCGCATGGGAAATAACGCTTCTGCTTCTTTAAGAAACCCTTGTTCCATCATAATATCTACGCGACGGTTAATGCGGTCGTAGAGCATGTCCCGCGGTAATTCCAATGCTGTCTTTATGATGGTAAATGGTCTTTGTTTTTTTTGCCCGGTGCGGAACTCCAGTATGCTTTTGCCTGTAGAACGCTTAAACACTAATGCCCGTACCAGCCTTGCCGGGTTTTCCGTTTCGGCCTGGGCGTAAAACTCAGGGTCTTCAATTGCAGTAGTAGCTTTCAGCCAGTCGATACCAGCTTCTTTATAACACCTGTTTACTTCATCATCAATCTGCCTGTCAATTTCAGGCATATCGTCCAGTCCTTCACAAAGCGCTTTAATGTACAGACCAGTGCCACCACACACGACAGCGGTATTATGCCGTGAAAAAATCTCATCCAGGTAACCAAGGGCGAGCTGCTCGTAATCGGCTGCTGTAATGGCTTTCTCTACAGGAAAAGAATTAATGAAATAATGAGATACCGCCTGCAGTTCATCAGCCGATGGTTGCGCCGTACCTATAGCCATGCCTGTATAGCATTGCCTTGAATCAGCCGAAACAATCTCCGTACCCAGCTTTTGCGCCAGCTGTATAGATATGGCAGTTTTGCCCACAGCTGTAGGCCCCGCAATTACGTACAGTTTTTTTTGTGGGAATGCAGCGTTTATGCCGTCTTGTTCCATGCGCTAAAAATCATCGGCACCCGCTTCTTCTGTATAGGTCTCTTCTGCTCCGCCTTCGTCATCACCGCCTTCACTGCCAAAACCTTCAGCCATTTCCTCTGCACCCAGGTCATACTTTTCTTCTATCTCCATCAGCTTATCAGGGTTTACACCTTTAATGCCGTACTGGGCAGGTGCTGCTCCTTCTTTACGTACCACATGCGGATAAGTGATCTTCGGGTTTTCATCCTTACTCACACCGATCAGTTCTACGAGAAATGTCCAGTTCTTGGCAGGATCATATACATACACAAATTTCTGGTCGGGCACGGAAACCAGCGCCGATACAGGTGTTTTAAGCATAGAAAGTGCGGGCGCATCTTTCTTGTTCACCAGTACCTCAGACGATATTGCACGGCCGCGCTCCCAGCGTTCATTACTTTCAAAGAATGTAGCGGAGTGCTTACCGTCAAATTCGTAAGCTTTTATAATAGTTTCATGCAGTTGCAGAAAGGTCTGACCCGGCTGCAGCTCGATATCACGATATATCTGATCGTCTTCTTCCCAATAAACCCGGAAACGCAGTAATGCCATAGTGCCGTAAAAATAATGGATTAGTTGAAAATGCCAAGGCAATTAGCTAATGTGCTGATCAGCTAATTAGCTGGCGCCCTTATTTTAAACATCGCATTTTCAGATCTGCTAATTTTTAAATTATCGAATCCGTGATCAATATTAATTTTATGCCTATTTTTGCACTGAAAATGAATGCATTACCTGTTACAGGCAATATTTTTCGCGAATAATTTTTCCCTTTTCGTATTAAATCTTACCTTTGCCATCCAATTTTTTGAGATCATGCCAAAAGTGAAGACTCACTCCCGTGCCAAAAAAACGTTCAAAATAACAGGCACCGGAAAGATCCGTAGGTACAAAGCGTTTAAAAGCCACCTGCTGACTAAAAAATCTAAGACACGTAAACGCCATCTGCGTCAGGCCGCTTTCGTTCATCCTTCGAACGAAAACCTGGTTAAACGCATGCTGGGTCTGCGTTAATTAGTGCCTGCCGCTCCAATAGTTGTAGGTTAAAATTATTTGTAAACGATCTTAATTAAAAAGAAAAATGCCACGTTCCGTTAATGCGGTTGCATCGCGCGCGAGAAGAAAGAGGATACTGAAACAGGCAAAAGGTTTTTACGGCAAGCGTAAAAATGTCTACACAGTAGCCAAAAACGTACTGGAAAAAGGTCTCCAGTATAAATATGTAGGCCGTAAACTGAAAAAACGCGAATACCGCAGCCTGTGGATTGCACGTATCAACGCTGCAGTACGCCCTGAAGGTCTGAGCTATTCAGTATTTATGCACAAACTGTCTCAGAAGAACATTACGCTGAACCGTAAAGTGCTGGCTGACCTGGCCATGAATGAGCCGGAAGCTTTCAAAAAGCTGGTTGCTGAAGTAAAATAAGCTTACACTGCTTTTTATATAGAAACTGCTGCATGAAGATCATGCAGCAGTTTTTTTATGTAACGCTGACAGCGTTCGTTTTTTTGACATTCGGCTGATATGACTTGTTTTATCTTAGTAATACAATGAAACCCGTCAAACAGATCATATTAGATGTACCGCAACCTTGTTCTCAAAGCTGGGATAAAATGACCTTAGCTGACAAGGGCAGGTTTTGTGATCACTGCTGCAAAACGGTGATAGATTTCTCACAAATGAGTGATGCGGCCATATTGCAATACATACAGCAGGCTACAAATGGCATCTGCGGCCGCTTCACAGCAGAACAATTAAACAGGCCTTTACACACATCACAACAGCTGCAGCATTTTCCCTACAGGTTATTGTATGCGTTCCTTTCTCTTGGATTAACAGCTTTCGCAATTACGCCGGTACGGGCAAAAGTGCCGGCTGCTCAATATGAAGTAATCAAACGGAGCCGGAAAGAAAGCAGCCAGGACAGCATTTCCATGTTTGGGCGCGTCACCAATGCCGGCACACAACAACCGATGCCTCATGCCCGGGTATACATTACCAGGAAAGGCCAGTATGTTGCAGAAACATTTACTGGTGCAGAAGGATATTATACATTGGACATTTCACGGAAATACCTGAAAAAAGAACTTAGTGCTGTAGTAGACAGTAATAGTTTCTCCAAACGGCTTTATCTTAAAAAAGAAAATAATCTCATAAACCTATATTACACCAGGCGACCGGAACCTGGTACAAAACTTATCCTGGGTTCCGTGGGCACAGGAGCGCCATATTATATCATTGATGGCGTCGAAGTAAATGCCGACGGTACACGAACACCGAAACAGCGCAGAGCTGTGCAAAGAGAAGCGTTTTTCCGCAGGCTCATCTTCTGGAAATAATCACATCTGCTCTATATAAAATACTTCCCATCCGCCCTTTTCTTCAAACGCAGCCCTTTTTCCTTTTTCAAAAATACCAAACACGGTACTGCCGCTACCGCTCATAGCTGCATAGATCGCTCCGGCATCATACAGCTGTTTTTTTACGGCTGCCAGCTCAGGATGTTCTTTAAAAACAGGCGCTTCAAAATCATTACTGATCTTTCCTCTCCATTCATTAACAGGCAGTTTGTCCAGTTGCCTCAGATCATATGATACCGGCTGCGGGGTGATCATACTAAAGGCTTTGGCTGTGGAAACATGTACACCCGGGCACACCAACTGCAGGCTATACGAAGATAAATCAAGCGACACAGGCACCATCTGCTCTCCACGCCCGGTGGCATATTGCGGTGTGTTGTAGATAAAAAATGGACAATCACTGCCTAATAATAATGCCATTTCAGCCAATTCTTTTTTATCCAGTCCAAGGTTACAGTAATCGTTAATCAGCGAGAGCATATAAGCGCCGTCGGCAGAACCGCCGCCCATACCCGCCCCCATCGGTATGGCTTTGTGCAGGTATATGTCCAGCTCCTGAACTTTATTGGGGAACCGCTCTTTCAATAATATGTATGCTTTCCATACAAGATTATTTGTAGTATCACCAGCTACGGCTTTACCAGTCATGTGCAACTGAGCTTTTTCCGCCGGCACTACTTCCAGCGCATCACAGACCGGCACCGGATAAAAAACGGTTTCAAGATCGTGATAGCCATCATCCCGGCGACGGGTGATATATAAGCCGAGGTTTATCTTGCAATTGGGAAAGCGGATCATAAAAAGAGGTTTTTCTACGGCAGATGAACGGCCGTAAAATTATATGTATTTTTGAACGGGCAGCACATATTAAGTGCAGCATGGTATAATGAAAGAAGTAATCCGGCTGGAAAACATACAGAAAAGCTATTTCATGGGTAAGCAGGCAGTGCCTGTTCTGAAAGGCATTAATCTCACCATACTGAAAAACGAATATGTATCGCTGATGGGGCCTTCCGGCTCCGGCAAATCTACACTGATGAATATACTCGGCTGCCTGGATACACCAACCAGTGGCACGTATATACTCAACGGGCAGGACGTAAGCCGTATGGACGATGATGCACTGGCCGGTGTGCGTAATGTGGAAATAGGCTTCGTGTTCCAGCAGTTTAACCTGCTGCCGCGCCTTACTGCCTGGGAAAATGTAGGTGTGCCATTGATCTATGCTGGCGTTGGTAAAAAAGAAAGAGAAGACCGTGCCCGCGATATGCTTAATAAAGTAGGCCTCGGCGACCGCGCCCATCACAAACCCAATGAACTATCGGGCGGTCAGTGCCAGCGTGTGGCCATTGCCCGTGCGCTCATCAATAATCCTTCTATTATACTTGCCGATGAACCTACCGGTAACCTTGATACAAAAACTTCCATCGAGATCATGGACCTCTTCGGCCAGATACACGACAGCGGCAACACCGTTGTGCTGGTAACACATGAGGAAGATATTGCCAATCATACGCACCGCATCGTACGTGTGCGCGACGGCGTAGTGGAAACAGACCGTAAAAACCTGGATCCTATAAAACCGGTGATACCTTCCGTAGCCGGCTAAGAATAAAAAAGAACATCATCATGTCATTTAAGATATATACCAAAACGGGCGATAAAGGTGCTACCAGCCTCATTGGCGGTGTGCGCGTGCCCAAAAATCATATTCGCATAGAAAGCTACGGAACTGTAGATGAGCTGAACTCTTACCTGGGCATGGTAAATGATATGTGCGCCAATAAAGAGATAGACGAGTGGCTGCGCGAAATCCAGGACCGGCTTTTTACACTGGGTGCCGTACTGGCCACCAACCCGGACAAAGAAGTGAAAATGAAACTCCCCGACCTGCACGATTCAGATGTGCAGTGGCTGGAAGAACGTATAGACAAGATGAATGAAGTGCTTCCCGAGATGCGTTCGTTTATCATTCCCGGCGGAAATCTTGCGGCGTCTACCTGTCATGTGGCGCGTTGTGTATGCCGCAGGGCAGAGCGGCTGTGCGTGGGTATGGTTGCTCAGGAAGAAGTAGTACCTGAACTGATCATTAAATACCTGAACCGTCTTTCTGATTTTCTTTTTGTGCTGGCGCGGTACATCGGGCATATCAATAATGCGCCGGAACTGCCCTGGAGAGCGCGGGTGTAGTCCGTTTTCTATATTCTTTTGCGGGTAAACGTCTTAAAAGCACCAATAGAAGTGTTTAATAACGGTATGTAATATTTGCTGTTTAAACAAACTACCAATAAATAGAATTATTATTTTTACAACCCTAAATATTAACCTTATGAAATTAAAGGCACTGGCCATAGCCTCTATCCTTTTTCTCAATGCCTCTTCTTTATTTGCCCAGAAAATCAATATCACCTCAAATGGTGTTATGGTATATGGCAGTAAAGTCTCTGCAGAGCCTATCGCGGTAAATAGCAATGACGAAGGCTGGGTCCTTGCATATGGTGACGGCCTGATCACTGGTGGCGAAAAAATTGCCACAATTGCCAAAAAAAACAGCGAAAACTATACGCTCACACTCAAAACAAAAACACACCCGGAACATTCAAAAGACCAGAAGAAAGTTGCCTTTATCAAATTTATAGATAAACGCGACAAGCCAGGTATGATGACTTATGTGGTGAAAGACGGTGTAACCATGATGGAAACCGCACTGACTTTTATAGGCGAAAGCAAACAGTCTGCTTCAAACATAAATGCCAAGCTGATTAAAGAAGGGTTCAGCGCATACGATGATGATGAAACACTGGGTAACGGAAAGGCAAAATCCTTTGACCCCGAGCTGGGCATCGTAGGAAACATTCTTTACTACAGTGCAAACGGACGTGGCACCAAAGGCTATAAAACAGCTATTGTTGTTCGCTGGGATGTATACGATATGTCTGAGGAAAAAATACTGTATCGTTTTACCTCTGCAGGATATACAGATAACGGCAAGCCGATAAAAGAAGACGAGGCTTTCCGCCTTGCTACAAAAGACGCGCTGTGGGGGCTTATCTCAGATGTGGATTTTGTAAAACTGTGCAATGACGGCAACAGCGACCAGGACGGAGCTACAGGGAACTATACGTTTTCCTCTGCACCCAAGCCTCATTACTCAGATTACAGCAGCATGATAGAAAGCTCTATCAAATCTGCTGTAACGATCAAAACACCGTCAGGATATGGCAGTGGATTTATCATCAGCGAAGATGGCTACCTGCTTACCAATTATCATGTAATTGCAGACAGCGGCAAATATGAAGTTACCTTCAATAACGGCTTAAAGCTCAGTGCTACTGTTGTTTCCAAAAACAAAGCAAAAGATGTGGCTTTGCTTAAACTTGGTGCAGAAGGCTTTGCCCCGCTGCCCGTAGATACTACAACAACGGCCCTCAGGGTAGGTACAGATGTCATTGCAATAGGTACACCAGCTGACGTAAAACTGAAGCAAAGTGTAACCAAAGGAATCGTTAGCGGTATGCGTGAGTTTGACAATCAGAAATATGTACAGACAGATGTGAGCATCAATCCGGGTAACAGCGGTGGTGCGCTGATCAACAAAAACGGGGCTGTAGTAGGTATCGTTACTGCAAAACTGAAAGGCAGCGGCGTAGAAGGTCTCGGCTTTGCAATACCTATCAATGAAGCTTTGCATGCGCTGAACATTACGTTGAAAGACAGCAAAGACTAATAACCGTAAAACGTGAAATGTCAAATGTGAAACACACCGACATTACCTGGTTTTGAAAATATAAGTAATAAAAAAACGCAGCAAATATTTGCTGCGTTTTTTATTGTTTCAACGTAGTAGTTATCAAAGCACACCCTCTTTTATTTCATTCCACAAAGCCCGGTAGCAAATAGCTGCGTAACTGTTCTTCGCAAAAACCTCTACGGGAGCATGATGTACGCCCATTTTCTCAATATCGGAGAGATAAGGAATGTAGTACAGGAAAAAACGTCTGTCTTTTAAAAGGTCCTGCATGATCTCGTTATGCAGGTTCTTGCGGCTGTCTACCATCGTGAAAAAGCACATCAGCTTCCCCAACTCAAGATCCTTATCTTCAAAATGCGCCTTTACAAGATCATAGGTACGCAACGAAAGCGTAGTAGGGATAACCGGCATCAATACTGCATCGGAGGCTACAAAGATGTTATCTGCCAGTACAGAAAACCCCGGCGGGCAATCAATAAACACAAAATCATATTGGTCCTGTACTGTTTTGAGCAGGTTGCGCAGATGCTTTTGCTTTTTGCCGGCATGCTGGTCTTCGAGCACTATATCGAGTTTCCGGGCAGAAAGATCGGCTGGAATAATATCGAGGTGGTCATATTCAGTTTTTAATATCGCATCCTCAAGCGCTATTTCATGCTCCACTATTTTCCTGGCGCTGGTGCGGGCTTTAGATTGTGCATTGTAGTAAAAGCTGGACGCTCCCTGCGGATCGAGGTCCCATAAAAGTGTCCGGAAACCATCTGTTGCAGCCATATAGGCAAAATTGACACAGGATGCGGTTTTACCCACACCTCCTTTGAGATTGTACAAAGATGCAATGAACATGGTAACAAAGCCGGTTGAGTGAAAGCAATAATGCAGTACAATAAAATTAATTGTAATACACCAAAGGAACAAGTGTCCGAAGGTTAAGATTTGAGACTTGAAACTTGAGATGTGGGTTTGGGGGCCTGGAATCTGGAGCTTAAGATTTACCGGTATTTTTACTGCTGTGGTTCTTCTTTTGCTGGCTCCTCGCCACCGATACCAAATAAACGGTAAGCAAGCTGTGTACCTGCTTCATCTGCCTTTTGCCAGGAGAATGATCTGCGTGGTACAATCGGTTTACCATCGCTGCCAGTTACAGAATAGCTGATAACTTTTGTCTTTCCTTTACGTTCAAACAGGACAATAGCCTCCGGAATAGAAGCACCCGCACTTTCCGTCCAACTGATATTGCAGTCTTTTAATTTTGAAATTATAGCATTATCGTCTTTATCTGTGTTGCCGGTAACACGCAATGACATGCGCATTTTTTGCCCGCAGAAAGGCACCAGCTGCGGATATACCTGGTACATACGGTAGAGATAATCCTGTGCAGCTGCATCATTATCAAGTTCCTTTGCGCAGGTCGCTTCCGCTTCAAATGCTCGTGCCATGTACAGTTTCTCGTAGTCAAGATCTGTATCCGGCTGGCGCAGCAATTCATCCAGCAACTGGCGCGCTTTTTTATAATCGCCCTGCTTCATATACAAGCGGGCAATAAAAAGTTGGAAGTACTTGCGGATGTATTTACGGTTGTCAGTATTTTCTGTTTTCTGAAACTTGTCCAGGAAAAAACCTGTACTGAAGTCACGGATCAGGTACCAGATCTCGTCCCACGTCACCGTACTTTCTGTTGAGAATAATTTATAGATCACACGATCGCGCTCGGGGTTTTGTGCAAACTGGTTTATGATCAGGAATTGCTGCAGGTATTTTTCTGCGGTAAGCTGCGCCATCCTGCCCATTACAGAAGGATTATACCACCAGTTGGCATGTTCAAAGCGCTGCATTTCAAATTCAGCTTCCTTGTTCATCAGTTTGTTCAGTTGCACACTGAAGTCGTAGTGGCTCTGTCCCAGCGTAGTGCCTATGTGCAATTCTTTAAAGGTCGCAGCCTTATCAATATATTTTTTGCTTTCCTCTATCTGCCCATCATAATACATGGCCCTCGCCAGACCAATATTGTACCAGCCAAAGCCAGGCGTAGAGCCATTCGCCTTGATCATTTCTTTCAACAGCTCAATGCCTGCTTTGGGCTCGCCCTTATAGAGATCCAGAATGGCAGAGTAATAGATATATTCCTTCAGCCGCTTATCGCCGCCTTCCTGTGCCGATGCTTCTGTGTATTCCTTTTCGGCATCCCGGAAATCGCCGCAGATCATACGGAAGGTCGCATAGTTGTTATGCGGGAAGACGCTGCTGTTGCGCATCTGGTTAAAGTAATAACTGGCAGAGTCTATATTGAAATTGTAGCTGTACAGGATACACTTGTAATGATAAACAGCAAGCTTATCGGGCTTTTCATACCCCGGCGGAAAGATATGCGCATTGAGTGCCATATTCCGGCTTATACGGCGTAGCCCGGAATCAAGATAACGGTTGGCCAGTGCCTCATTTTCATCGATGCTGTTTTTCAGGAAAGAATATTTGCTGCTGGTGTAAAAACGGTTGCGATGCACATTCCAGGCGAGGTAGTTATAAACATCCAGGTACAGGTCACGTTGCAGGTTCCATTTCAATACGCGGCGCAGCAATTTATTAGACTGTTCCGCATCGTCCATATTCATATAGCACTGCAGCAGGAAGTAGGCGGTCATTGTATAATCTACCTGGTAGCGGAAAACCGGATAAAATGTCACCAGCTCTCCGCTGTGCGTAGACAGCTCTTTATGGAAATCTCTTTCTATCAAACCAAGTGCGCGCGCCAATGGAACTGAAGCATTTTTATACCCGATATAATCGGCCGCATGGTTCATTTTATAAGCCCCCTCATACAGCCAGCCCACATAATAGGTACTGTCCACACGCAGGAACTCGCGCGAGCGCGGCAATGCATCCTCACTGGTAACAGCCACACCCATACGCTTGGCGTCTATCTCATAGCGTTTTGCAGCTTTGGGAGATACAGGTTGCGGTGTAGTAATAGGTATCTGAGCCGATGCACCGGAGTAAATAATAAGTATCGCAAGCATGCAAAACAACCTGTTCCATGCGAATGAAACCGGCACTATATGTTTCCGTTGTTGTTTTATGTTATGGGCTTTTGTCTTTCTATACAGCATCGTTGCGTCGCACTCTTGTACTTTTATTACTTTGTTAAGCTATTTTTCAATTAATACAATTTCAGCTTTGCCAATCGTTCTGCCTCCTTGCTGATGATGCTTTCCAGGGCCTTCTGCTTCCCTTCCTTATTGCGGTACAGCAGGCGGTGGTCCAGCACGGCGTGGGCAATATCGCGCACATCATCTTCTATTACAAAAGTGCGCCCTTTTACCATAGCATAAGCACGGAGACATTTAAGAAACGCAATACCGCTTCGTGTAGAAGCACCCAGGCTGATGTCTGCATGTGCGCGCGTGCCGCGCACGATGTTGCTTACGGCATGTATTATTTCGTCGTGCAGAAACACCTGTTCAGCCTGCTGCTGCAGATCCAGTATATCCTGCATGCTTACCACCTGCTGCAGACTGGTAAGATTCTGTGCAATATGAGCATATTCACGATAAATATTCAGCTCGGTTTGCTCGTCTACATAACCGAAATAGATCTTCATGAAGAAACGATCAAGCTGGGCTGCGGGCAGCGGGTAGGTGCCCTCCATTTCCACGGGGTTTTGTGTGGCAATGGTAAAAAACAGCTTTTCCAGCTTCAGCGTTACATCACCGGCAGTGATCTGGTGCTCGGCCATAGATTCCAGCAGCGCACTCTGCACTTTGGGAGAAGCACGGTTTATTTCATCGGCCAGCAGCACATTACAGAACAACGGGCCTTTCTTAAATACAAATTCTTTATTGACATCGTCAAAGATATGCGTGCCTATCAGGTCCATCGGCAGCAGGTCCGGCGTAAACTGTATGCGTTTAAAAACTACATGCTCCCCGCCTTTTTCACCGCTGATGCATTGTGCCAGCGTACGTGCCAGCACTGTTTTACCGGTACCGGGATTATCTTCCATAAGAATGTGGCCGCCGGCCAGCAGACAAGTGATCACATTTTCTATCTGTGGCCGTTTGCCGCGTATTACCTGCTCAATCTGTGTAATTAAATACTGTATGGTATCTGTACCGGTTGTAATTGTTGCCTGTTCTGAAGTCGGTTCCATCATAGAAGATAGCTTTATACAATTTTACTGATTTATACGGTGGTATGTAATGCCTGTGTTATAATTTTTTGTGAAAGCGGTTATATTTTCCGGGCAGCCACCAGCATTTTGTTCTTTATGCGAAACAGCTTAAAAAAAGCTGCCACCAGCGGGTTCAGTACATTGGCCAGGCTTTTCGACCGCAATAGTTTCTCCAGGTAAAAACGGTGCGGAAAGCTCAGTTCGTGCAGTTTTCCGGCCTGCAGCACCTGCAAACCCTCCTGTTGCAATAGTTCCTCCATTTCAGTCAGTGTAAATATCTGTTTATGCCCAAAAGGATGATCCGAGTACATGGCATTAAGAAATGTGGGCATTTTCCCGCCTGTAAGCCTGTATGTAAACGCCCCGAAACGATGATAAAATGCGTCCCGCGCCGGTGTATCCAGCCACAATATGCCTCCTGGTTTTAAAAGCCGTACGGCAGCTTTTATAGTGCCACGCGGATCGTTTACATGCTCTATTACATCCCAGAGTGTAATCACATCGAAGAAAGAGTGGTAATTATCCTGCCAGAATGCAGCCTCAACAGGATTGGCGTAAATATGCTCAAGGCTATACTCCTGCCGGGAAAAATTCAGCCGTTCCGGTGCCGGCTCAATACCGTATACTTCAAATCCTTTTTGCTTCAGAAGGTACAGGAAAAGTCCGCCGCCACTGCCTATATCCAAAACCATTCCGCCATCATGGAGGGTTGTTACATACTGTACATGCCGTTGAAAACGCTCGTCATTGGATTGCAGCTGCGTACGGATGTATTCGGCTACTTCCGGTGATGTATTTGTTGCACTATCCGCAATGGCTTCATCCAGGTGGGTTGTATAATGAAAGCCACACGCACTGCAGACAACCACCTGTGCATGACGCAACTGGTAGCGCACACGGTCATTACTGTGGCCACAGTATTTGCAGATAGTATGCATTCGAGGATTCATCCGGCATAAAACTAAGGCTCAGAAAGGAAACAGGCAGATAATTATTTCTGCTTCTGTGAAGAACCCGTAACAGACTTTACGATAAAAATATACGGAACAATAAGGATTGCCAGTGGCAGCAGGAAAAAAATTACTCCTATGCCCTTCCGGCCCGATGCAGTCAACACTATGTCTGCCGTTATAATAACGAATACTAACAGAATTATTGCTTTCAGCCACCTGATCATTGCCGTTGCTGCTGTGTATTGCTGTTTTGCATTTTCGGGGGTTACCGGCTTCAGGTAATTAAAATATTGCGGAAAACGCACCATCCAGGTAAGCAGTACATACAGCAGTACAGCAATAAAGGGCAGTATAAAAACGGTCAGCTTGTTACCGTAACCGTTTATTTTTCCCTGCAAATCAAAATGGGTAGGAATAGTTTCCGGCAGGATGCTGTAGCCATACCCGGCAATAACCCATGCAGATATAAGCAGAAGAAAACTGCAGATCTCCAGGAATTTGTCAGCTTTATTAAGCGGGATAGAAATAACAGGCCTTTCCTTCATATTCCAAAGGTACAGTCTGTGCATATCAGATAAAAAAATCCGCAGTGTAGAAACAGCTGCGGATATACGTGCAAATCGAAAATCAGCTATGGTATGTTAAAGATGTGTACCGACTGGTCTTTGTAGGTCTGGTAAGAAGGCTGGTCTGATTTGGCCTTGTCTGAAACCACCACGATCTGGTTGGCATTGATAAAAGATACGCCTTCTATGTTGCCATACAGCACATCGCTGCCTGCACCCACTACGCCGCTGCTGCTGCCGTGCGGAAATTCATAAGCAGTACCTCCGGTGATTTCCCAGGTCGTATCGCTCAGCGTACCTATCCACAGTTGCGCATCTTCCTGCGAGGTGATGGCTACTTTATTGCCGTAAATAGCGATGTCGGAATAGTCGTTGAAGGTAACAGATGAAGGCAGTGTGATCTCTGCTACTTTCTGCCATTGCGAGCTGGTCTTTTTCAGTACGGGTATTTTGCCGGTACCTTCCACAAGGCCGAGAATATAATCATCACCGCCACGGAATACCCATGCAATGCCTTCAAAAGCTTTATTGTTGTTGGACGATGTGAAATAATAATCTGCCCACATGCTGTTCTGATAGTTCATGCTGCCATCATACTCACGGATGCGTGGCTGGTAGCTGCTGCCATTCTTTACAGACTCTTCCACCACAAAGAAGTTCGGCGTGTTGTTATTGTCGTAGGTAATGCCTTCAAAGTTAGAGTCGCCGGAACCGGAGCTGAGCAATGTATTATCATTACTATTTTCGGGCAGCGACATTTTAATCTTTGCGATCTTGTAGCGGTTGTCGCAGGCAATATAGAAATAGCCGTCGAGGTAATACACGCCGCTGGCCTCAAAATCATCGCCGCTGTTGTAGCCGGGCAGCAATTTGTAGATTTTCTTTTCGGCTACAGGTGCCCCTAGCATAGTAGCACCGGTAATTTTAGCATGGCTCTTAATTCCGGCTTTTGTAGTTAACGCAGGAGTAGATGCCTGCTCTGCATTTTTGTTGCAGGATAACGCTATCATGGAGATAAGCGCCATAGAGATGGGCAGTGATTTTCTGATCATGAAAATAATTTGCCGGCCAAGATCTCCACTCAGTGTTAACTGTATACCGCTTAATTGTTACCGTTTTATTATGGCTGCAAATAAAAAACGGAACACATGTTGTGCCCCGCTTTTATTCAATATTTATGACTCAATTGCTCAATACGCAATTTCTCAATTCACTTATCAGCCTTATTTACTCTCCATCCGTATTACCGGTACGATCATTTCTTCCAGTGAAATACCACCATGCTGGAATGTATTGCGGTAATAGTTTACGTAGTAGTTGTAGTTATTCGGGTAACAAAGGAAAATATCCTCCTTCGCAAAAATGAACGTAGAGCTTACATTAGGCCTCGGAAGTCCTGCCTGGCGCGGATCACGGAAAGCAAGCACATCTTTTTCTTCATACTGCAGGTTGCGGCCGTGTTTGTAGCGCAGGTTCGTTGTGGTATGTCGGTCGCCCACACATTTGCTGGGTGTTTTTACCCGTTGCGTACCGTGGTCGGTTGTTATGATCACCTGTATGCCTTTGTCTGCGATCTTGCGCAGGGCACGGTACAGCGGTGAGTGTTCAAACCAGCTTACGGTAAGCGAGCGGTAAGAAATCTCATCACCGGCCAGCTCTTTCAGCACTTCCATTTCGGTACGTGCATGAGACAGCATATCCACAAAGTTGTAGACGATCACGGTAAGATCATTGCGGAGGTAGTTATGGATATTGTCCTCCATGTTCTTACCATCTTCATTATTGGTGATCTTCAGGTACTGCCATTTCAGATCGTCGAGCTTCAATTGCTTCAGCTGCGCTTTCAGGAAATGCTCTTCATAAAGATTTTTGCCGCCTTCTTCATCATCGTTTTTCCATTCATTGGGAAACTTTGCTTCGATATCTATCGGCAGCATTCCGGCAAAAAGCGCATTGCGGCTGTATTGCGTGGCAGTAGGCAGCAGGCTGTAAAACATATCTTCCTCTACCGGGCGGAACGATTCCTGTATGATCGGCTGTATGCATTTCCATTGATCAAAACGCAGGTTATCGATCACCACAAGAAAGGTAGGTTTGCCTTTCTGCAGGTTGGGGGCTACTTTTTCTTTGATCAGCTGGTGCGAGAAGAGCGGGGCATCTTTACTCTTGCCGAGTATCCAGTTGGAGTAATTTTTGGCTACGTATTTGAAGAACTCGGTATTGGCTTCTGCTTTCTGTGTCTGTAATACCTCCATCATGCCTTCACTGTCGCTTTTGGTGATTTCGAGTTCCCAGTACACCAGTTTTTTATACAGCTCCTTCCATTCTTCGTGATTGGGGTTGGAGCTGAGTGCCATAAACAGGTTGCGGAAATCCTGCTGATAGGCAATAGTTGTTTTTTCAGCAACGAGGCGCTTACCATCCATTATTTTTTTCAGGGAAAGCAGCACCTGGTTGGGGTTCACCGGCTTTATAAGGTAATCTGTGATCTGCCCGCCGATTGCATCATCCATAATATTTTCTGCTTCGTTCTTGGTGATCATTACCACCGGCAGGTTAGGTTGCATTTCTTTAATGCGGGCCAGTGTTTCCAGGCCGGTAAGGCCGGGCATACTTTCGTCTATAAGCACTACATCTACCGTTTTTTCTTTCAGCAGTTCCAATGCGTCATAGCCATTACTCAGCGGCGTTACATCATACCCTTTATTTTTCAGGAAAAGTATCTGTGGTTTCAGTGAGTCTATTTCGTCATCTATCCAGAGTATATCGCCTTGTGTAATGCTCATAATTATGGTGGTTGTTTTTCGATTTTGTAAAGCCTTTGCCGGCTGTATGTTTTAAAATTACGCTTCCCTTTGCTAAAAGTCTATTCCTTTAACGCAAAATTGGCAACTGTGTCTCTTGCAATAACGCAAACAGGGCTTTAGTATTGCACTTTCTTTCTGAAAGTTATGCATGAGCAAATAATGATCCGTACTGCAATACGCGAAGACTGCCCACAGATGCTGGAGCTGATAAAGGAACTGGCGCTGTATGAAAAGGCGCCTGACGAGGTAACAGTAACAATGGAGCACTTTGAGGAAAGCGGCTTTGGGGCCAACCCGGTATGGTGGGCGCTGGTTGCAGAATGCGGCGGCGTAATCCGTGGCTTTGCGTTGTATTACATCCGTTATTCTACATGGAAAGGGCAGCGTATGTACCTGGAAGACATTATTGTTACGGAAGAATGGCGCGGACGTGGCATAGGCCGCATGCTCATGGACGAACTGATCCATACTGCCGGGCAGAAAGGCTTCAGCGGTATGCTCTGGCAGGTACTCGACTGGAACGAACCTGCAATAAGATTCTATAAAAAGTATAAAGCGCGCTTTGACGCCGAGTGGATAAATGTTTCGCTGGAGCTTACATCACGGTAGTGCCGTGCTTCATATATCCGGGACATTTGTACACCTTCAGCTGAAAGGACACGTTGAAGATAAAATACATATACTGGTCTTTTGTAGCACTGTTGCCACGTTGCTTGCCTGCACGGCCCAGCGGGTCATTAGGATTGCTTAAAACAGAAGGATCCTGCAGGTAATAGGCCGGATTGGGATTTACCGGGTCTGTCGGGAATTTATCGGCTCCTACATAAGTGGTGCTCACATCATCGATATAGTCTGTAAGCGTAAGGCGGTCAGCCACTTCAAAACCAAGGTTTACACCCGGGCGCAGCCAGTATTTAAAGCCGGCACCTACGGGGAAACACATGCTCACCGTACTGTATTTACGCTCCGGATGGTCTGCATTCTGACCTTCGGTACCCAGGCGGCGCAGGTAATATTTGTGCCCGTCAAAATCTGCATACGGATTGTAGTAAAATGCCCCGATACCACCCGTCAGGTAAGGCGTCCAGCGACTGCCCTCTTCACCGGTGGCAAAACGGAAAAAGTTGAACTCCGCCTGCACCGCACCTTCCACTATATCGCTCCGGAAACTGAGATTACGCTCCTTGTTGTAAGCGTTATCTGAAAACTTATCGTCATAACCGAGCTTGGTATAGCTTACCGATCCCCGTATAGATATGTAAGGATTAAAATGATAGCGCATAAAAGCACCCGCTACCGGGCGCATATAATGAAAACCGTGATTGTCGTTCAGGTCACCGAAATACTGGGACGCGCCCAGCATTACACCATATTCGGTAGTGCTGAAAAAAGTCTGGGCTTTTACCAGCATGGGTAAAAATGATGCAATAAGTGCTGCTAAGACAACAAATCCTTTTTTCATATTATAGTACGGACAGAAGGCTATAACAGCAAATGTAGCTTTTTTATTGCGGCAATCGTTACCTGTAAATGAGAGAAATGTGGTGAATACGACAATGTGTTGACAGGTTAATAAGTTAACTGGCAGACAATTGAGCCATTGAGCATTGAGAAATTGCGTTATTGAAAAGCATTTATCAGGCTGTCCATCTTTGCAGCAGTCATGAATTCACCGCTCCATACCAGCGAATCGCCTTTAAAAAGCAGTTGCGGATCCATCAGGTTGTCATGCCCGGAAAGATCTTTAGTAAAACCAAGCCTGTTTTTCCGCATCTTATGACCGTATACAGCGTCTTTGGCCACATATATATTCCCTTTAAAGCCAGACCGCACTACCTGCCGGGCAATAATGGATGAGTCATATATCTGGGACAACATCATTAGTTTTAGCCCTTTATCTGCCGACTGTATAGCAATCTTAGTGTAATAGGACATAGGCATGCAACTTTCAGCCCTGCAATAAGGAATCCACATGTAGATCCATGTGTAAGCATTTTTTTTAAGGTAAGGCTTCATTTCCGCAGCAGTTACTTCAGTCAGCCGCAGGCTTTGTTTCTGGTCATAAGGCGCATCTGCTGTTGCTATGTCAAACGGAACCAGTTTTGATTTATAGCTTTTTGATACACCACGGTAGCCATTTTCATTGATGGTGATACAGGAATTGAGCGTGAGAAAAATAAACAGGAGTACAGTTAATCTCATTTTGGAAGTTGATTTATGCTGAAAAATAAATAGTTGTGGAATTTAATCACCTTTACATGTGTGTTTTTGCCAAATGTTTAACACTTCTCCACGGCATTTGCCAAAGGAATGTTATCAAAGTCCACAAAATGTGGCAGGCATGATTCTGTCACCTTCCTGTTCAAAAAAAGGAGCTAACGAACGAAGACAAGCGCTACATCACCAAAATGTGATTAATGTATGACAACAACGGCCCCATTTGTGATTATTGTATTATGTGCGCAGGCCACACTGGACCATCTGATCCATGAACAGAAAAAACACAAAGCAATTGTAGTAGATGTATTCCAGTACAAAAAAGATATGGATTACCTCGCATATAGAGATAGGATTGCATCGGTTCAGGAAATGGAAATTATAGTAATGTTCATCTTTGGCAGGCATGATTCTGTTCTGGTCAGGGATAATGCAGATGTAAAAGATCTGCAGGAACGACTGGACAAAGGTGATTGTCATTTCAATTAAGATGTTCGGGGTCACAAAAGCCGGGTGTAATAGCCCTACGGTTTGGACAGAAATATAGATGCTATATTTGTCCGAAAGTGCAGACTCGATATTTAGCGGACATCAAAGACAAGCGATTGTTGAACAGAGGCAACTCTATTCTCAATCGCTTGTTTTCTAATAGCGTACATTCCATTCGTCAGCTTGCCGCCAACGATGCAGAAGCAAAAGCATTTTACCGTTTCCTTCAAAATGATCATGTAAGTGAAGCAGATATTATTCGTAACATGTCTGCGAACTGCCGCACCTGTGTTGCTGACCGTCCGGTGCTTTGTATTGAAGATAGCAGTGAGATCAACCTGTATCATCATCGCAACCGTATAAAAAAAGACAGCTATATAGGTGTAACGAATGCATCAGAGTCTGGTTTGGGCTTTTTTATTCACCCCAGTTTCATAATAGATGCAGAGACATTTATGCCCTATGGTTTTGCAGATGTAAAAGTCTGGAACCGGCCTCATGAAGTTGCCGTTAAAGATAAATCGCATGCTAAAAACATGCTTCCTGTTGATCAGAAGGAATCTTACAAATGGATAGAATCCTCTCTTAAAAGCAAGCAGGCACTGGATAATGCCAGGGAGATCATTATCATCCAAGACCGGGAAGGAGATATTTACGAGCAGTTCTGCCTGGTGCCGGATAGCCGAACCCACTTACTGGTCCGGGCCAAATCGAACCGCACACTTGCTGACAAAAGCAGACTTTTTGATCACCTGTCACAACAACCTGTGCAGGGCAGTTATGAACTGAGCCTGGAAGGTGATAAACGCAGGGGCATAAGCAAAAGGATAGCTGCTATAGAAGTACGTTACAGCAAAGTAACCATCTGCAGCAATCAGTACAATGATAAGCGCCTGCCGCAGACAGTAGAACTTTATGCGATTGAGGCAAAGGAAATCACAGACGGGGTTGACAGCCCGGTACACTGGAGGCTGCTCACTACATTGCCGGTTGAAAACCTTGATGCAGCATTGCTTTGTATAGAATGGTATACCTGTCGCTGTATCATTGAAGAAGTATTCCGTATCCTGAAAAAAGAAGGATTTGATATTGAAGCAAGCGAACTGGCACAGGGCAAGTCTATCAGAAAATTATGCCTGATGATGATGGAGACTATTGTAAAGCTGTTCATCATGCAAATCGCTTATAGCTCAGAAGAAGAAATCCCGCCCTGCTGCTGTTTTACCGAAGAGCAAACACAATGTATGGAATTGCAAATACCTCAGTTAGAAGGTAAGACTGAAAAATTGAAAAACCCATATAGACCGTCCGATCTGAAACGGTATATATGGGTTATTGCACGTCTTGGCGGATGGAAAGGTTATTTGTCTGAACGAAAGCCCGGGATCACTACCTTTTGGATAGGACTTAGAAAGTTTGACGATTTTTTTAATGGCTTCAAACTCTTTAAAGATATGTCCAAACCGTAGGTGTAATAGCCCGGCTTTTTTTATTAACCGCAAAGCATGCAAAGGTTTGACGCAAAGAGGTGCAAAGACCCGGATTACATTTTATGCGTTTACCCATTATAAAAAAACGCAATTATCTTAGCGTAACACTGCGCCACCTGAGCGTTCTTTGCGGTAAAATTGATCCGTACGCTCTTCGCTTTGCAAATCCCTTATATACCTGTAACTTTGCCCATTCTTTTACGATTTCGCATTATTTTATATGAATTTATTCGCGCTTCAGAATCGTGAATTCGCCGGCCGTCATCTTGGCCCCAACGATCATGATAAGGCAAAAATGTTACAGACGATCGGTGTTGACTCACTCGATGAGCTGGTTGCAAAGACAGTTCCCGGATCTATCCGTATGGCAAAACCGCTGAATTTGCCGGAATCTATGAGCGAGGCCGCGTATTTACGTTTCCTGAAAGAGGTATCCATGAAAAACGAAGTTTTTCAGACTTACATCGGCCAGGGATATTATGACACACATACTCCGAGTGTGATCCTGCGCAACGTCTTCGAAAACCCGGGATGGTACACACAGTACACTCCTTACCAGGCTGAAATTTCTCAGGGCCGTCTTGAAAGCCTCCTGAACTTCCAGACCATGGTTTGCGATCTTACCGGCCTGCCTATTGCTAATGCTTCTCTCCTTGATGAAGCTACAGCAGCAGCAGAAGGTATGAGCATGTTCTTCCATACGCTGAACAAGAGCGATCACGCAGAACGTCCTAAATTCTTTGTAGATAAAGAAATTTTCCCGCAGACAATAGATGTACTCGTTACCCGCGCTACCCCACTGGGCATTGAGCTGGTATTCGGCGACTATAAAGAAGCGGTTATTGACAATACTTACTTCGGAGCCATCGTTCAATACCCGAATGATAAAGGTTCTATCGAAGATTACCGCAGCTTTATCGACCAGGTGCACGCTGCCGGTGCTTATGTAGGTATGGCAACAGACCTGCTGGCGCTTACGCTGCTTAAAGCTCCGGGCGAACTCGGTGCAGATGCGGCTTTCGGTTCTGCACAGCGTTTCGGCGTTCCCCTCGGTTATGGCGGACCGCACGCAGCTTTCTTTGCTGTAAAAGACGATTTCAAACGCAACATACCCGGCCGTATCATAGGTATCAGCGTAGATGCAAATGGCAACCGCGCACTGCGTATGGCCCTGCAGACACGCGAGCAGCACATCAAACGCGAAAAAGCAACTTCGAACATCTGTACTGCACAGGCCCTGCTGGCCAACATGGCGGCTATGTACGCTGTGTTCCATGGACCTAACGGTCTTACAGATATCGCAAAACGCGTTTCCGTACTGGCACACACGCTCTCTGAAGCATTGACAGAATACGGTTATGAACTCGTTTCCGGCTCTTTCTTCGATACACTGACTGTTAAAGTAAAAGATGCAGCCGCTATCCGTGAAAAGGCAGAAGCATCACGCATCAACTTCCGTTACTTCGGCGGTCAGCAGCTGGTAGCTATTTCACTCGACGAAACAACTACACTGTCTGATCTTGCAGATATTCTTTCCATCTTTACCATCAACGAAAACCCGATCGCTTTTGGTATTGAAGATGATAAAGTACTTTCCGGCATTCCTACACCGCTGGTCCGTACATCAGAGTTCCTTACACAGGAAGTATTCAATAAGCACCACAGCGAAACGCAGATGATGCGTTATATCAAAATGCTGGAAAACAAAGATCTGTCGCTCAATACAAGCATGATCTCCCTGGGTTCCTGCACCATGAAGCTTAATGCAGCTTCTGAAATGATACCGCTGAGCTGGGCGCACTGGAGCAAAATGCACCCGTTCGTACCGGTACAGCAGGCTGGTGGTTACCTCCAGATCGTAAAAGAACTGGGCGAATACCTTTGTGAGATCACCGCATTTGATGCCTGTAGCCTCCAGCCAAACAGCGGCGCACAGGGCGAATACGCCGGTTTGCTCACTATCCGTGCTTACCATGAGAGCCGCGGTGAAGGTCATCGTAATGTGATCCTCATCCCGATCTCTGCACATGGCACCAACCCTGCTTCTGCCGTAATGGTAGGTTATAAAGTAGTGGTGGTAAAAGCGCTGGAAAATGGCTATATCGACGTAGCAGATATGAAAGCGAAAGCGGAACAGTACGCTGCCAATCTCGCCGGTGTAATGATCACTTATCCTTCTACATACGGTGTGTATGAAGAAAGTGTAGTGGAAATCACAGACATCATCCACCAGAACGGTGGCCAGGTATATATGGATGGTGCCAATATGAACGCCCAGGTAGGTCTTACCGCTCCGGGCCTCATCGGTGCAGACGTTTGTCACCTGAACCTGCATAAAACATTTGCTATCCCGCACGGCGGTGGCGGTCCCGGCATGGGCCCCATCTGTGCTAAAGAGCACCTGGCAGCATTCCTGCCCGGCCATGTAGTAACGCCAAACGGCACCAAACAGCACGCAGTAAGCGCTGCTCCGTTCGGTTCTGCCAGCATCCTGCTCATCAGCTATGCATATATCCGTATGCTGGGTGGCGTGGGTGTAAAAGCAGCTACAGAGTACGCTATCCTGAATGCCAACTACATGAAGGCACGCCTGGAAAAAGATTTCGACATTCTTTATACTGGTGTAAACGGTACCTGTGCACACGAATTCATCGTAGACCTCCGTCCGTTTAAGAAAACGGCAGAGATCGAAGCAGAAGATGTGGCCAAACGCCTGATGGATTACGGTTTCCACGCTCCGACTATGAGCTTCCCGGTTGCCGGCACCATCATGATTGAGCCTACAGAATCTGAAGATAAAGGCGAGCTGGACCGTTTCTGCGACGCGCTGCTGGGCATCCGTGCCGAGATCCGCGCTATTGAAGAAGGCAAGGCTGATAAGAAAGACAATGCACTGAAGAACGCACCGCATACACAGGTAGAAGTGATTGCGACAGAATGGAATCATGCTTACACCCGTGAGCAGGCTGCTTTCCCGCTGCCGTATGTACATGCCAACAAATTCTGGCCAAGCGTAAAACGCGTAAACAATACTGTGGGCGACCGCAACCTGATCTGCACCTGCGAGCCTACTGAGGCTTATATGGAAGCAGAAGCATAAACGACAGTTCCGCACATAAATAACAAAGCCGCTCAGTGATGAGCGGCTTTGTGCTTTTCAACGCAGCCGGGATTTAGCCCCCTGATTGCGTTGCTTTATGGAGCATAATGAAATTTTTAAATATTCAGTCTTTTCATAGTCTGACGGATTTCATTCCAGTCTGTATTTTTTATCTCACCCGATTTCAACATATCAAGCCTGATAGCAAAACTTTCTTCCCGCTCTTTTTGCTCTGCAACTCTCCCTTCTTTACTAACATAACTATCCGGCCATTCCATAATATTTGCAAGCGCTATCTGCTGCCCCATTGCTTCAAAAATTCTGTCTTTAAAGTCTTCTACAGCTATTACAAATTCATTATATGCCATTTCCAGTGTGCCGTTGCCGGCAGTCCATACAGGGATGCCCTCATCAGTTTTATCACCCGCAAACCACACTATTCGCAGCTTATTCCCATTCCTGAAGAAGAAAATAGCAGGCCCATAATTCAAATGCATAGCACTAATACTTCTGTCAGCTGCCCATTTCACTATTTTATGCGCTCGATAAACAACCTCATCACTAGTATCTCCGTAAATAAGATCGTCAACAGTATCCGATGCTTTTTGGTAGAACCCCGAAAATATCATAGCGTCTTGCGTCATAGCATAAAAATCATTTGGTAAAGACTCTGCTATATACGTGAATGTTGTTGTAAAATCCTCTATAAAACGGGCAAGCTGATAGTCCACATATTTTTGCTCTTTACCGTTCCACACTTCGAGTATAGCAGACGTATATTCATAAAACTGCTTATCTCCAATGGTCAGCCAGTATTCGCCCAAAGACAGTGCAAACCATCCCATGCTACCCCAGGGGCTTATATTTGCCGGGGGTTTTAATTGAAAATTGATACGGAACATAGTAACAAAAGATAAGTAGCGCAGATTTTAAAATGTAAAGGACGTCACCTGTAATCTGCATAAAATATTTGAAATTAGGGCATTTACACAACCCGCTGAAACATACAAAAAAAACCGGGCATCTGACGCTGCAGATGCCCGGAAGCTCTCTTCTCCGGAGGATACCGTACAAAACTTTCGGGGTAGGTCTGTTTCGTACATTGTCCGGTAAATATGTTCCGGTTGCCTCCTTTGATTAATTTCTTATCACAATGAAACTATCAATGTATGTAACGGCTATTAAAACAATTAGTGTGCCAATTTTTCAAAAACAACCCCAAAAAGACACCTGTTTAAGCTGCCTGCTTTAGTTTACTGCCCCTTTTCTGCTCAAAGCACAGTATCTTTGCGGCTTATTTCCACGCATTTCAAAAGTTTTCTGTTTCATGAACCGTACTATTCAGTCCGCGCTGATATCTGTATTCTACAAAGACGGCCTGGAGCCGATCGTCCGTAAGCTGAACGAGCTGGGCGTTACCATCTACTCTACCGGCGGCACACAGACGTTTATCGAGAACCTGGGTGTTCCCTGCCGTACCGTTGAGAGTGTTACCAGCTACCCGTCTATCCTTGGCGGCCGTGTTAAAACGCTGCATCCCAAGGTGTTTGGTGGTATCCTTGCCCGCCGTGATTTTGAAGAAGACCAGAAGCATGTGGCCGAGTACGAAATCCCGTTCATGGACCTCGTGATCGTGGATCTGTACCCGTTTGAAGAAACACTGAAACAGACCGATGAGGAAAAACTGATCATCGAAAAAGTAGACATCGGCGGCCCTTCTATGATCCGTGCTGCTGCCAAAAACTTTAAAGATGTGGTAGTTATCGCTGCCAAAAAAGATTATGCCGGCCTGGAACAATTACTGGACGAGCAGAAAGGCGAAACCACTTTTGCACAGCGCCGCGCTTTTGCTGCCAAGGCTTTTGAAGTGGTAGCGCATTACGATGTGGCCATCTCCGATTATTTTAATAAAGAAACCGAAACCGGTAGTTTTCAGCTGTCTGCCGCACCAAAGCAGTCGCTCCGTTATGGCGAAAACCCGCACCAGGCGGCCGCGTTCTATGGCGATATTGATGAGCTGTTTACCAAACTGAACGGTAAAGAATTGTCTTACAACAACCTGGTAGACGTAGATGCAGCTGTGCAGATCATTGCTGAATTCAGCAACCCTGTATTTGCCATCATCAAGCACACCAATGTCTGCGGTATTGCCGAGCGCAGCAACGTAGAAAGCGCCTGGGAAGCAGCACTGGCCGGCGATCCGGAAAGTGCATTCGGTGGTGTACTGGTAACCAACCAGACCGTTAATGCTGCTGTGGCACAGAAAATCAACGAATTGTTCTTCGAGATCCTGATCGCTCCTGCATTTGACGAAGACGCCCTGCAGATCCTGAAAAGCAAAAAGAACCGCATCCTCCTCCAGCAGAAGAAAAGCTTCACACCTGCAAAAGAATTCAAACGTATACTCAATGGCGTACTCGTTCAGGATACCGATACGGCCAATTATGCTGCCTGGAAAGAAAGCGGCTCCCGTGAATGCACTGCTGCCGAAAAAGAAGAACTGGCATTTGCCAATATTGTGTGCAAACACCTGAAATCAAACGCCATAGCGCTGATTAAAGACAAGCAGTTGGTAGGTAAAGGTTGTGGCCAGACCAGCCGTGTAGATGCCCTGCGCCAGGCGCTGGAAAAAGCTCGTCAGTTCAATTTTGACCTGAAAGGTGCAGTGCTGGCATCAGACGCGTTCTTCCCGTTCGACGATTGTATCCGTATGGCGCATGAAGCAGGTATTGCAGCTGTAATACAGCCCGGCGGCTCCGTCCGCGACAACGACAGCATCCAGTTTGCCAAAGAAAACAATATGGCCATGGTGCTTACAGAAGTGCGTCACTTCAGGCATTAATATATTCACTCATTATACCAACGCTGTCAGGATCCAGAACCCTGACAGCGTTTTTCTTTTTATGGTATCGGCTACAGCAACATTATCCTGCATCGTTGCCACGCTCGCTTGTACGTCCCCGTCGCTATGCTGCAGAAATATGGGCTTTGGAATTTGTGTTTTGGGAATTCGTGATTTAATCTTTGGGCTTTAAAACTTGACTTTTGAAATTTAATCTGTTATTTTCAACAGCTTATGGTTTCCATTCTTATAGATGATGAGTTACAGTTACGCACTTACCTGCCGGAAGACGCCGCAGAACTTTTCCATGTGGTAAATCAGTCTCGCCAACACCTACGCACCTTTCTCACCTGGGTAGACACGACTACAAAACCCGAACATACCACCAGTTTTATACAGCAGTCGCTCACCGACCAGAACGACCAGCGGGCACTGGCGCTGGGCATCTTCCACAACAGGAAAATAGTCGGCGGCATAGGCCTCCACAACTGGAACCATTACCTTAAAAAAGTAGAAATAGGCTATTGGATTGCAAAAGATTTTGAAGGGCAGGGCATCATAACCCGGGCAACGGAACGTTTCATCGATTTTATTTTTGACAAGCTGGGCATGAACAAAGTAGAGATACATTTTATGCCACACAACAAGCATAGCGCAGCCGTTGCCGAGCGCCTCGGCGCGCGCGTAGAAGGCGTTATACGTGAAAGCCATATGTTTAACGGAAAACTGGAAGACATTGTGATCACCGGCATCCTCAAAACCGAATGGCAGCAGCGTAAAAAATAGACCATAGAATTTGCGGCGCGGTTTCTACTTTTGAACAATAGTTGTTTCAAAAACCTGTGTAAGGATAATGACTTATTTTTTGAGTGTCAGGGCAGAAAAGCCGTGATTACAGTAGTAATGCAGCCTGATCGGCATTCCAACCGGAAAGTAAGCCGTCATGGCTTTCCGGCGCCTTTTTTGGTTACTTTTTTTGCGGAAACGGCGAAGCCCTCATGAGCTCCAATGAAGAATATGAACAGGGCCGCGAATAAAAAAGTAACAATACAGATAATGTGGGTCTGAAATTATTTAAGCAAAAGAAGTCTACCTATGTACACAAAAGAGGACGAAAAAAGATTGTATCAGCAGGCAAAAGACCTGTTGACAACCGATGAATCCGGCAATACGGAAGCCGTTATGGAGTCGCTGAAAGAAGTGCTCAATTTTGCCGATCAGAAATATTATGTACAAAGCGAGCCCGTACTGGCCGATGTGGAATATGACCAGCTGTTCAAAAAGCTGAAACATCTCGAAGATACAAACCCAGAACTCCTTTCTCCCGACTCCCCCACACAGCGCATAGCACGCGGACTGAGCGATAAATTTCCTACAGTAGCGCACCTGGTGCCCATGCTGAGCCTGGACAATACATACAATGCAGACGACCTCCTCGACTGGGACCGCCGCTGTCGTGAGCTTTCCGGCGCTACTGAAATAGAATACTGCGTAGAGCCCAAATATGACGGTGCCAGTATTTCACTCGTCTACGAAAACGGCAAGCTCGTACGTGGCGCTACCCGCGGCGATGGCGTGATGGGTGAAGATATCACGATCAACATACGCCAGATACGTTCTATACCGCTTTCGGCAGCATTGATGAAAGACGGCATAGACCAGATAGAAATACGCGGCGAAGTGGTCATTCATAAAGATGTTTTTGCCGCCTTCAACCAGCAACGTACCGCAGAAGGACTGGCCCCGCTGGCCAATCCGCGCAATGCCGCATCCGGCACCCTGCGCATGCTCGACCCTGAAGAAGTGCGTAAGCGCAAACTTTCCGCAGTGCTGTATCATATCAGCTATTATACACAGGAAGGCGAAGAGCGCCCGAAGGCGCTGGAAACACACTTCGGCTCGCTGGAATGGCTGTACCAGCTGGGCTTCCCTACTCCGGCAAAGGAAATGAAGCGCTTTAAGCATATTGACGAAGTGGTTCAGTACTGCTACGATTTTGAAGCGCACCGCGACGATCTGCCTTTTGAAGTAGACGGCCTTGTGATCAAAGTAAACAACTTTGACCTGCAGGATAAGATGGGCATGACCTCGCATCATCCGCGTTGGGCAGTTGCCTATAAATTTAAAGCAAGACAAGCCACCAGCAAGCTCCGCAGGGTAGAATTCCAGGTAGGTCGCACCGGTTCTGTAACACCTGTTGCCAAGATAGACCCAGTACCTATTGGTGGTGTAACAGTAACCTCCATCTCCTTGTTTAACGAAGATGTGGTGCGCGAAAAAGACCTGCACATCGGCGATACCGTGCTGGTAGAGCGCGCCGGTGATGTAATTCCATACATTGTAAAACCACTCGCTGAGCTCCGCGACGGAACAGAAGAAGATATTGTATTCCCCACCAAATGCCCGGTGTGCGATGAGCCGCTGGAAAAGCCGGAAGAAGAAGCCGTTTGGCGCTGTATCAATATCAGCTGCCCGGCGCAGGTGGTGGAGCGCATTATACACTTTGCCAGCAAAGACGCGATGGACATCCGCAGCTTGGGCGATGCCAACGTGCGCAAGTTCTATGAGCTTGGATTGCTGCATAACATCCCCGGCATTTACACGATCGACTGGAACAAAATAAAAGGCCTCGGCGGCTTTGGCGAAAAGTCTGTGACCAACCTGCAGCAGGCGATCGAGAACTCTAAAAAACAACCATTAAATCGTCTGATCTTTGGCCTCGGTATTCGTCATGTGGGCGAGACTACGGCCAAGACACTCGCCAATACCGTAAGCAACATCAAAGAACTGTACGACTGGACAGAAGAACAGTTGTGTTCGCTTGAAGATATAGGCCCGAAGGTAGCGGCATCTGTAGCGCACTTCTTCCGCACACATGAAAACCGGCATATGCTGGACATGCTGGAGCAGGAAGGCGTGAACCTTGCCAACACACAGAAGAAAACCCAGGGCAGCGAAGGTGAAGGCGCACTGGCAGGTAAAACATTCCTGTTTACCGGCACCTTAAGCCATTTTAAACGCAGCGATGCAGAAGAAATGGTAGAAGCCCGTGGCGGCAGCATACTTGGCGGCGTAAGCAGCAAGCTAAACTATCTTGTGGTAGGCGAAGACGCCGGCTCCAAGCTGGAAAAAGCCAAAAAGCTCGGCACCGTGGCCATTCTCACAGAAGAACAGTTTCTGGCGCTGATCGGCGAATAAAATATTAACCGCAAAGTGCGCAGAGGTGCCGCAGAGAAACGCAAAGAGAAAGCTACATTATATGTGAACCTTTGCGCCCCTTGGCGATTTCTTTGCGCACTTTGCGGTAAAACAAAATAAGGGGGACATATAAAATCCCCCTTTATTTATGCCCCGGAAAGCTTAACTTACGTGTACCAGAAAACCGTGCGTATGCGGCCATTCCTACTCTTTCTCTTATGTAGTATCAGCTTCGCGGCAGCAACCGCGCAAAGAACCACGCATAAGACCATACAGTCAAAGAATAAAGAGTTTGTTGCAGAAGTAGGCCCGGGTATCGGCTTTTCTATCCCGCAAATCATAAAACGCAACCCGGATATTACCAAGCCCATGCCGGGAGCCATCATCGGCGTGGAGGCTAACAGGCTGGTTCCTTTCAAGCACAATAAAAACCTTTTTTACAGCGTAGGCATCCAGGGATACATCTACTATTTCAGCAGTCCGCCCTCTACAGGAGAGGGACAGACAGCCGTGGGCGTCTTCGGACTGAGCGTAGGAACGCCTGTAAAATTCCATGCGCTGCTGCCCATTGCCAAAAGCACCGCTGTATGGCTGAGTGCGGGCGTAGTACCGCTTATAGAAACCAGCGGACTGGTGCGTACCACGCAGCCCGACGGAGGCATCCGCTTCAATGCAGGGCCGGATGCATATGCCGGTTTCCTGCTCAACAACCAGACCGGTATAGGCATTGGCTGGATGATGCCGCTCCGCGTATATGGCGACCCTTCGGTTCATTATACTTACCACCTGCACAACTTCACGTTTAATGTACGCTACTGCCTGAAGGGGAAGCATTTCAAGCTGTAGTGCTTTTATCACCGTCGGTCATATATACAGCATCCCGGATGTTCGGAAAATCTTACCAGAATGTCATATTCCGGTCACTTTACTTTTCATAAGACTACCGTATTACATATCTCAGCAAATGGAATTACTTTAGCAAAAAAGCATCTATGAAGATCCTGTACCTGCTGCCCTTATTATTAGTCTTTAATACTGCAATAGCCCAGATACATTCAGCTCCGGCAGCCAAAATCACAGGGCCTGCAAGCCGCCTTGTGGGCATAGCAAAGTACGGGAACGTGAATGTGAACGACACCAACCTGTACGTATACGATACCTGTATTTATACCTGGTCTGGTAATAGAGGATCTTCCTGGGTTGCGTCAGATTACAATTATCTGCCCGTAATCGATGATTATGATCAATATACTTCATGGTTAACTCCGATTCCCCCTACTACATATGGAGATTCTAAAAAACTGCGTACATGGAACAGCCAGGGGCAGGTGATGCAGGATGTCTTATTTACCTGGAACACGACCAGCAATACATGGGATACAGCCTCCCGTAGCCTATACAGTTATACGGGTAGCAACCCTACGGAGACAATATCTCAAGGCTGGAATAGCGCTACGCATACATGGAGCAATAGCATCAGAGACAGCTTCAGTTACAGCGGCAATAATCTTGTCCTTTCTGTACGGCAGCAATGGGGCAACTCAACCTGGCAAAACGTAACCCGGTTCAGCTATACTTATTCCGGCAGCAACAGGACAAGCATTAAAAATGAAGGATGGTCTTCCGGGAGCTGGCATAACTCAGAATTGTATACATACACCTACTCCGGCAATAATCAAACCGAGGAGCTCGATCAGTCGTGGCGTACAGACAGCAATATATGGCGAAACAACAACAGAATCTCCTATACTTACTTGGGCAGCAACATGCTGAGCAAAACAGAACAAACCTGGAATATATACAACGGCGGATGGGACAACCAGATAGAATATATATACACCTATAATGGCACAAACTGCACTTCTATGACATCACTCCAGTGGAATGCAGACTCTGTGAAATGGTACAATTATCAACGGGCATTATACCCTCATACCGGCAGCAACCTTGATAGCATTATTTCTCAGCAATGGCATGGATTCGACAGCACCTGGAACAATATGTGGAGCCGGGCCTTTCTGCACGATGCTTCCGGCAATGTTACGACTGCCTACAGTTGCTTATGGTCGGGTAGCGGCTGGGTGCTTGCGCCTGGATTTAATGAGGCCAAAATCAACTATTACTATGAATTGTACAGTACCAATGTGGCAACTATGCAAAACAATATCGGCAATGCATCCCTTTTCCCTAACCCGGTTACCGGATCACAGGCATATCTGAATTATTATACCGGCGAGGTCACGCCTTGCAATATTCAACTGCTAAACATGGCCGGACAAGTACTGTACCAGACCTCTGAGCCTGGCAGCATCGGCGACCACATGATATCAATACCTGTTGGCACACTGCCGCACGGACTATACTTTGTAGAAATGCATAATAAAGCCGGACAGAAACAAACACTGAAACTGATACGGTAAATGTCTTTCAATGCCGATAAGCTTTCCCTCGCAGCGCGTTTTGCCGGCTGCATTACCGGTGGCGCTATAGGCGATGCATGGGGCAGCGCGTATGAACAAAACGGTATGCCTGCACCAGCCTTCACACTTACCTGGTGGGGACAGCCACAAAACACCCGTCAGTGGCAGCTTACAGACGACACACAACTTACACTGGCTACCTGCGAGGCTATGGTACAGTCAGTTTTCGGGCCGGAAACGCTGGCACAGCAATTTTTGAGCTACTACAGAAGTAACCGCCTTTCTGGTCTCGGGTCTGCCATACTGAAAGCGCTGCGCGACCTGGGAGCAGGCGCACATTGGAGCCAGGCAGGCCGTTCGGGTGAATTTGCCGCGGGAAATGGTGCAGCCATGCGTATTGCACCGCTTGCATTTCTTCCTTCTATTGACCGTCAGTTGATACGTGATGTATGTACCATCACGCATAAAAACGATGAGGCATACACAGCAGCCCTGGCAGTAGTGCTTGCCATAAGGGCTGCAATAACCGGCGAATGGCAAGGCAACAATCTCCTGGAAATATTAATTCCTCAGCTGCCGGATACACGTGTACGCGACCGGATCATAGCGCTCAATAAAATAAAAGACACTGCTGATATTGCCACGACTGCAACGCACGGCACCGGCGGATTTGCCGCAGACTCGGTTCCGTTTGCACTGTTTGCAGCCATGAAAGCGTTGCAAACCGGCATGAACCACATGTACGAATCTGTGATCAAAGCAGGTGGCGATACAGACACGAATGCATCCATTGCCGGGCAGGTGGCGGGGGCAATGATGGGTATAGAAAGTATCCCGAAAGACCTGTTGAAGCAATTACCGGAACGGGAACATATTTGTACTGTAATAGAACAATTTTCCTCCATCTTGTTAAAGTAAAAACAAGCCGGTGCTGACACTCACTGAATAATGCCCCTTGCCTGGGGCAACATTAAAACGTCAACACACTACAATTAATTGAAATGCAATAATATACACAAAAACAAACAGCACATTGCATAAAATACGCTGCATCTTACCCGCTATCCGTAGTTGCCTACGCGTTACAGGGAGCAGACTACCCGGCATGCATAACCAACTTCGCAATACGGGAAGTATACAACGCAAAGCACGTAGCAGGGCACATGGTAACCCGTAGCAGCCTGCATACAGCGCGAAGGCACTACCAGGTGTGCGTAGTTGCCTTCCGGGCACTGGTAGCGCTGCAATATGAAGCATGTAGTGCAAGTACCAGCTATACGTAGTGGTTACGCATAGCACGAAGTTAACTACGCGTATAGCGAAGTGCCCTTCAGGTAACACGAAGTCAGTCATCAATTACCTGAAAAACGAGCCTCCGACCACTGCAGGGTGCCTCCGGGCATAAAAAAACCGGCGACAAAGCACCGGCATAGTATATGGTTAAGAAAGGAACGGATTACTACGGATGATGCACCAGCCATGCCGCCTCGAGCACAGGCAGCAGATCGTAATAGAGCATGACGATGAAACAGGGAATTTCATGGCGGTCTTCCAAGGTTTCGTCGAGCCAGTCGTAAAGCAGCTCACGCAATACGGGCAACGGGTGCAGGCGGAAGAATTCGGTAAGCAGGCTTTGAGGATCGCTGATCTGCTGCTGGGTAAGGTACAGCGGCTGGTTGTGCCACTCGGGCAGCGTAAAACTTTCGTGCGGTAGTTTCATAAAAGGGAGGTTTTAAAACAATGAACAATGCTGCGAAGTACGCACAGCTAAAGAAGTCTGCATTTTCTACGGCAGCGTTTTTTAGAACGGGGGCCTGTGTTTTTTAGAACTGCGTAGAACGGTGCATACTTTTTTAGAACCACCGCACCGCAGCCACACATTAATTTTATATTTGTGCTGTAATACACTACGCTATGGCAGAGAACAAGATACACCACGGACGAAACGTAAAGCGCTTCCGCGAAACGATGGGACTGAAGCAGGAAGCACTGGCCGCTAAAATGGGCAGCGACTGGAACCAGAAGCGCATATCGCTGCTGGAGCAGAAGGAGGTGATAGATACGCCGCTGCTGGTACAATTGTCGAAGGCGCTGGAAGTACCGCGCGAGGCTATTGAAAATTTTACAGAAGAAGCTGCAGCCAATTATTTCAACACATTTAATGATGGTTCTTTTGAACACGGAACTTTTCATCAGGGGCAGAATACAATTAATAATCCTATTGAAAAGTGGCTGGAAGCGATGGAGGAAAATAAAAAGCTCTACGAACGCCTGCTGCAAAGTGAGCGGGAGAAAGTGGAGATACTGCAGAAGCTGGTGGGGAAGTAGGACAATGCTTGCAGATAGGGTGCAAGTTGAATGATGAATTTGCATACTGACTTTATTTGTTACTTTACATTTATAATTAAAAATCATGCAATCTTCAGATCATCAAATAGAATTTCTCGCGCCTCGATTAACGGGAAGGCGTTTTGATGACCATTCAATTCCTCTGGAATTGTTAGAGGATTTTGCAGCTTTTGAAGAATTGCTTGTTGAAGTTGCAAAATGGCTTTATTTAAAGCAGCATCCGGATAGGCATAGAGTACCCAAGGGATTTACTAATGGGATATCTCTAAAATTGTCATCAATTGATCAGGGCAGCTCAATTGCTAAAATTGTTTTAGTCACCGCATCAACGGGGCTATTTGCAAATGATTATTCTTATTTCGAACAGGCAAGGGATAGTATACTGTCATCCATTGATGCAGCAGAAACGAACAAAAATATTACAGAATTTATCCCGGAATACTTACTTGGATATTTTAATCGAATAGGAAAAAGGTTGAAAGATGATGAAGCTATAGATTTTAGTCCTAATACTGATGTCCAAGCCAAGCTAACTAATAGCAATAGAAAGAAACTGGTTCTTGCTTCTTCCAAAATCCAGGAAGTTACGCTTGAAACTTCTGTTAGGGCTTTAATACCTGAAATAGACAAGGAAAAGAAAACATTTATCATTCAATTAAAAGAAGGAAGAAGGCTTCCCGCAGCAATAAAGGAACAGTACTACCAAACTATTTTAGACGCCTTTGCCAAATATGAACAAAATAATGCAGTACTGATTTCAGGAATCGGAAAATTTAACAAGTACGATAAGCTCGAAAGTTTTGATTCTATTGAGCACATTACTCATCTTGATCCATTAGACGTACGTTCGCGATTAGAAGACATCGCAACTTTGGAGAATGGCTGGTTGAATGGAGAAGGCATAGAGCCAAATAAAGTAGGCTTGAATTGGTTTTCTGAAACTTTTGAGAACAACTACGATCCAGAACTTCCTTTGCCATATTTATATCCCACAATTAATGGTGACTTGCAAGCTGAATGGACTATAGCGGATTACGACATAACGTTAAGTGTAAATTTGGGAACTAAAGAAGCCCATTTTCATTCCTTAAAGCATAGCAATGATGAAGAGGACAGCTTGACGTTTGATTTAAACAATCAAGATCACTGGAATGATTTGAATCAAAAACTTTTAAAAATAAAGGGCGTGTAGTATGGATTCAGAAACTATCTTATTAAGGCAAATACACCCAACGTTTGTTCAGGCAGATAACGTATCTGTCCAAGCATTTTCTGTGACTTCACAAGCATTTAAACCTACTCCTAAAGACGAAGGAAAATTATCTGTTTATAATTCTGAAAAATTTACCCCTGAGAGTTCATATAATCATTTTACGTCTGGGGAATTTAAATCGTCTGGAGTTCTTGGAGTTAGTAAAGCAGAATGTAACGCTGAAGAACTAAATTGTATTGAAGACAACAACCCATTTGATGGACACACATATATTGATTTTACCGCCCTTTCAGGTAATCAAATTGAAAAAAAGGCGAAAAAGCTTAGAAACGCAGCTTTAACACGTGGATGGCTGTATCGTGAAATGCAAGGTTGATATCTGTTGTGATTTGACCACTCTTTATTTTCTCACCGCCGTTGCCGGTAATAACACCGGCAACGGCGGTAAAACTATACGGATCGCGGCGTCCCGCCGCGATCTACGTTTATGAAGCGTCCCGCTTCAGTAGGACTGGTCACGGAAGCGGGACGCTCCTCAGTTGCCAGCCGGAGCGGGATGCTCCGACCAGTTAGGCCGGTACTTTCCGGTACAGATTCAGATCATCTTCAATATTCTTATACCGGGCGAGGTCGCTGATCAGCAGCTTTTCTTCAAGATAATCTTCTCCGGGATCATCTGTATCCCAAAGGTAGATTTCGAGATAGGTAGATTCTGATTTGCTGCCCTTTTCTACTTTTATCTCGGTACGACTTACAGATTTCCAGCTCCGGAATCCCAGCTTCTTCGTCCAAAGCCCTTCTCCCGACAGCTTCAATCTGGGCATTTTATCTGCCAGCTCTTTCACTGAACTATATGCCAGGAAAGCCCCCATGGCAAACAGAAAAACAGGATACACGTACATTTCCATAGTGACGAACCATATACCGCCGCCAATAACCCCCAGGCCCAAAAGGAGGTTAAATATTTTCTGTGGTTTCGAATAATAATATTCTTTGTCATAAAACAGCGGCTCTGGTCCACGGATCAATGCGATCCCATCTGTTTTTATTTTTATACGGTAATAATTTCCATCAGGAAATTTTGTCCATTGCATATTGATGCGGCCCCACAATATGGTGGCCACGATGAACCCAAACATGAAACTGAAGCCCCGGTCAATAGGATTGAGGTTAAAGTGTACAGACAGAGCATATAACAGGCCGGCTACAGCCCCACCCACAAGTAAAGAGAGTCCGTAACTCCTTAAAAGGAACTGCACGTACGATATTTTTTCTCTCTGCTGATAGTCTTCGGTATTGTACATAATGGGAAATTAATAAGTATCCGTCATCTTTCAACTTCTTAAATGTTTTTCGTCGTCCCCGCTATGCCGGAAGCAAAAGATCAACAGAGCTGCTCAATAAGGCCCCGAACGTACAAGAGTGCGACGCAACGGACGCCCGACAGTAGCACCGGGGCCGGCTCCATAATTATTTAAAGCCCTGTAACCTATTGACGGCGAATGGCATTACCTAATTCCCCCGAATTGATGTAGGTTTGCACCAGTTTTTACGTCCTCAAAAAATATCCGCTTTTCATGCAGGCAACACTCGAACAGGCCACTAAACTGGGCCTTCGCGAAGAAGAATTTGAAAAGATCAAAGAAGTACTGGGCCGCACGCCCAATTTTACTGAAACTGCCATGTACTCCGTAATGTGGAGCGAGCACTGCAGCTACAAAAACTCCATAAAATGGCTCAAAACCCTGCCCCGTGACGGCGAAAAGCTGCTCGTAAAAGCAGGTGAAGAGAATGCCGGCCTGGTAGATATAGGCGACGGCTGGGGATGCGTATTCAAAATAGAATCGCACAACCACCCTTCTGCTATCGAGCCGTTCCAGGGTGCTGCTACGGGTGTAGGCGGTATTCACCGCGATATTTTTACGATGGGTGCCCGCCCGATCGCATCGCTGAACTCACTGCGCTTCGGTAAGCTGGACAATCCTAAAACAAAATGGCTGCTGAAAGGTGTGGTAAAAGGCATTGGCCACTATGGCAACTGCTTTGGCGTGCCTACGGTAGGCGGCGAAATATATTTTGAAAACTGCTACCAGACCAATCCGCTCGTAAATGCTATGAGCGTAGGTGTGCTGGAGGTGAATAAAGGCCAGATGGTATCGGCTACTTCGCATGGTGCAGGTAATCCTGTATTCATTGTAGGTGCTGCTACTGGTAAAGATGGTATTGGCGGTGCATCCTTTGCATCTGCCGACATCTCTGAAGACAGCGTAAACGATCTGCCGGCCGTACAGGTGGGCGATCCGTTTGAAGAGAAAAAACTGCTTGAGGCTTGTCTTGAGATCATCAAAACGGGTTGCATCGTAGGCATGCAGGATATGGGTGCCGCGGGCATCACCTGCTCTACCAGCGAAATGAGCGCCAAAGGCGAGCATGGCATGATCATCCACCTGGACAAAGTACCTACCCGCCAGAATAACATGAAACCATGGGAAATGCTGCTGAGCGAAAGCCAGGAGCGTATGCTGGTAGTAGTGCAGAAAGGCCGCGAGGCTGAAATGCAGCAGATATTTGACAAATGGGATATCCACTGCGTGCAGATAGGTGAGGTGACTACTGACAAGAACCTGAAATACTACATGAACGGCGAACTGGTTGCTGATGTACCTGCAGAAAGCATGGTACTGGGCGGCGGCGCTCCTGTGTACGAACGTGAATACAAAGAGCCTGCATACTTCCAGCAGATTGCTGCTTTTAACCCTGACAGCATTGAAGTACCTGCCGATCTGAAAGAAGTAGCTTACCAGCTGGTACAGCTGCCTACTATTGCCAACAAACGCTGGATATACAACCAGTACGATTCTATGGTAGGTACCGGCAATACGCATACCAATGAGCCAAGTGATGCGCCGATCGTACGTGTACATGGTACTAAAAAAGCCATTGCCATGACTACCGACTGCAACAGCCGTTATGTGTTTGCAGACCCGTACAAAGGTGGTATGATTGCCGTGAGTGAAGCTGCCCGCAACATTGTATGCAGCGGCGGTACCCCGGTAGCTATCACCAACTGCCTGAACTTTGGTAATCCGTACAATCCCGAAGTATACTACCAGTTTGTAAAGGCTATTACAGGTATGGGCGATGCCTGCCGCAGGTTTGATACACCGGTGACTGGTGGTAACGTGAGCTTCTACAACCAGAGCGAAGACGGCCCGGTATACCCTACGCCAACTATTGGCATGGTGGGTACACTGGAAAACCTGAGCCAGAAGATGACGATGAACTTCAAAAAGCCCGGCGACCTGATCTACGTGGTAGGCATGAACCGCAATGATATCAACTGCTCTGAATACCTGCACCAGGTACGCGGTGTAACACATAGCCCGGCACCACACTTTGAACTGGAAGAAGAAGCTAAGGTGCAGGATATGATCCTGAAGCTGATCGGTGAAAAACTGATCCTCTCTGCACACGATATTTCTGAAGGCGGCCTGTTTATTACGCTGCTGGAAAGTGCTATGGCCGGTGGTCTTGGCTTCAGCATGCACACAGATGCCAATATCCGTAAAGATGCGTTCCTCTTTGGTGAAGCACAGAGCCGCGTAGTAGTTACCGTTAACCCGGACCTGCACGCACTCTTCGAAGCAGAACTGAAAGATGTGCCGTTCACCAAAATAGGCGCTGTGAACCACAACCAGGAAATATGCATTGACGGTGACAAATGGGGCTACCTCAGCGACTGGCAGGAAGCCTATGATACTGCTATTGAAAAACTGCTGGCAAGTAATTAATCATTTAAGATACCAGATGCTGCAACGGGGCTGCCTTTTTGAAAGGCAGCCCGTTGTTTTTGTAATCTCTTACCTGTCTGCAGTTATACCGGCTTCTTTTATTTTGGCCAATATTACCCGGTCAACTGTACATTTCATAATACAATACATATATTGCAAGCCTGTACTCCTTCACTCCATTATGGAAAACATAAACCTTAAAGCACTTATTGTTGATGATGAGCACGCCGCATGCAGTAACCTGCAAAAAGCGCTCGCAGGTATAAAAGACATACCTGTAGAAGTGGTTGGCATAGCTCACAACACCAAGGAGGCTGAGGCTTGTGTCCTCACGCTGCAGCCGACTGTTATTTTCCTGGATATAGAAATGCCCAATGAAAACGCATTCCGTTTCCTGGAGCGGATTACACCTTATTCCTTCGAAGTTATTTTTGTTACCGCATACGACGAATACGCCGTTCGCGCTTTCCGGCTTAATGCCATTGATTATATACTGAAGCCTTTAGACACCGGAGAGCTGAAGAAAGCACTGGAAAAGCTGGAAGAGCGGCTGGCATTTAAGAAATTCAGGACTGCGTCTTTATTGCCGCTGAAAACATTACAGGAACAGGTAGAACAGAGGAAAGAACAGCAACAGGTAATATTCAGGGATAATACACACTGGGAAATAGTTTCATTTTCTAATATCCTTTACATAGAAGCAATGCGCAGCTATGCTAAAGCTGTATTTCTTAAAGACGGGCAGGAGCGAAGCCTTGTAGTATCCCACTCTGTGGCCGAGTATGAGGAGCTGTTGCCCGGGAATATTTTCCTGCGTGTACATAAATCCTTTCTTGTGAACTATGAGCACATAAATGGAATGTGGAAAGAACAGGAGCAAGGTTTTATTTCCCTTAAAAATAAAATACAACTGCCGGTAAGCCGGCGCAGATATACGGATGTAATCGCCTTTCTGAAAGAACGGAAGAGCATATGAAAAACTATTTACAGATCCTTTCACTTATCTTTTCTTTCCTGCTCTTTTTTCTTTCATCTGAAGGGGCAGCAACTTTCCCGGTATTAAACTTCACTACCGCCGACGGGCTTCCGTCCAATATTGTTTATTCTGTGTACAAAGCCCATGACGGGATGTTATGGTTTGCCACAGACAAAGGGGTGACGAGGTATAACGGCATACGCTTCGAGAACTTTACTACCTCCGACGGCCTTCCTACCAATGAAATATTTCACTTCCGCGAAGACCGGCAGAACCGGCTCTGGATGGCTACCTATAGCGGAGATTTATGTTTTTACAAAAGCGGCGTATTCCATACCGTAGCAAATACACCTTATTTAAAAATACCGAAAAAAGCATCTTACATCAACTACATGGAAACCGAAGCTGACGGAAGCATTACTTTTATGTTCCGGGATGCTACGTATTTCGTAAATGTCAGCGACACTACCACCCGCATCTATACGATCATCCCGCAGAAAAATACAGGTGTAGTACAGATTACAAAGCATGTGCAGAAGCACTCCTTTGGTTTTACATGCAGGGATGAATATATTGAAACAGATACCTCCGGCAAGATCCTTTCAGAATATCCCCTGGCGGAAAAAATCATAGCAACATGCAACTACAAAGGTCAAACATACCTGTTGACTCCTGGTGGAATTACAAATACACAGCATAAGCTCCTTGCTTCTTTTCCCAAATCTGTTTCTCCAAATTGTTTTTCTTTCCTGGATAAAGAAAAATGCGGTAAGCAATTACTCCTGACAATTGATGGATTATTTGTAGACGGAGTGCCGTTTTTCAAAGGAAAAAAGACAACAGCCATAGCAGAAGATGTTGCCGGTAATTATTGGGTCACTACGCTGGGCAATGGGGTCTATTGCCTTTCTCTGGCCCAATCCGGGATACGTACTGTGCCAGGTGCATATACCGGCACTGTAAAATATGCCGCACAGGCCGGTGGCAAAATTATCTTTGCAAATGCTTCCGGTGATGTTTATGCATTACAGAATGGCAAAGCAGACCGCATCTTCGATATAAAGCAATACAGGGAAAAACATACACCCGCGGGAACATTTCTTTCGCGGTTTCACTTAGATTCAATGCTGTATACGGATTATGCTACCGTACTCAGGAGAATAGAATCTACCGCACCGGTGTTTTTCATTGACAGCAATATGACCTACTACCATTTTTCCTGTAATGAAAGCTTCTGCATTCCATCTGTAAATAAAGATGAGCGGCCGCCGGCGCAACGGATCCATGTTGCTACTGTCGGCACCATAAAAGGGTTGATAGCAGATAGGACATACCTGTATGCGGTCAATACCAATGAACTGCTTCAGTTTAATAAAGCACATATAGCCGATACACGGGGATATCCTTTTTCAGCGATATGCGACACCTCGGCAAATACCAAACGTATTTTCGGGTGGGCAAAAGATCAGGAAGGGAATCTGTGGTTTTCCACCATTAACCATTTGTACAAGCTGAAAGACAATAAGCTTATTGCGCCAGCACAGTATGCGGATCTGGCGTTAAAAAAATTTGTCTTTATAAAAGATCTGATGATTGGCTGCACTCATAGCAATCAGCTGTTAGTATGTCATACCGGTGCAGGAGCTTCTGCTATTGATGCAATCCCCGACCAGGGCTGTATATGGGAAGATTTTTATCCGCTGGACTCTTGTCACCTGCTTATAAACACCAACAATTATTACCGGCTGCTGACTATAAATTCAAATGGACAGCGCCCACGGTTTGACCTCCGCATCATCGAATCTCCTTTTATCCCTGCCAGGGCAGAATATGTTTGCTCAGATACAGCTAACTGCTACTTTTTCAAAGGAGGAACTATTACCTGCCTGCCTGTTTCCGCATTGTCTGACACAACAACTACGCCGCAGATAAGCTTTTCGCTCTTAAAAACGAACAGGCAGATATATACCATTGCAGGTTCATCTGCCAATATCACCTATGGCGAGGCCGGAGATATCCGGATATCATTTGCAAGCCTGTCATTCGGAGGTAAAGAAATACATTGCGAGTATTCAGTATCGCAGGCGGATACCGGGAGCTGGCATGAGGTAAAAGACGACCTTCTGAACCTGTATCTCCCTTCTTATGGCAACTACAAAATAAAATTGCGGGCACGTACACTTTCAAGCAGCTACACCCCGGAAACCGTGCTCAATCTAAGCATTGCAAAACCCTGGTGGGCCAGCTGGTGGTTTCGTACCATTGCATCAGCAGCAATATTCACATTGCTGGGATTGGCTATATACCTGGCAGTACGCCGGACTATAAAGAAGAAACAGAAAGAACATGAAGCTGCCGTACGTTACCAGCAGGCAGAATTTAAAACGCTGAATGCATTGATGAATCCGCATTTCATCTTTAACAGCCTGAACAATATCCAGAACTTACTTGATGACACAAGCAGAGACAAAGCAGGATCATACCTGATGACGTTTGCGAAGCTGGTGCGGCAAAACATGCACAACATTTCAAAGGACCTGGTAAGCCTCGAAAAAGAACTGGAGCTGACAGAACATTACCTGGAACTGGAGAAACTGCGGTTTAAAGATTATGTCAACTATGAGCTGCATATAGAGGACGATGTGGAAACAGATGCCATAGAGATACCACCATTGCTTATACAGCCGCTGGCTGAGAATGCAGTGCGGCATGGGCTGCTGCCCAAAGAGTCTGCTGCCGGCCTTATAAAAATCCACGTATACGAGCAGGGTGACAGTGTATATGTAACTGTTACTGATAACGGCGGCGGCTACATCACCCACCCGAAGAATGCCATGCATGAATCTTATGGTCTTGACAACCTGAGAAAAAGAATAGCACATTTCTCCGAGATACATCAACGTGCTATACTGTTTGATATCCGTACGCTCACTGATGACAACGGCCACTCATATGGTACCGTAGCTACACTCCGGATAAATACTCCCCACCGTTAGGAAACTACATTCTGCCGTTAGTAAACAGTTTTGTTTTACTGTTTAAACATTGCGCTTCCTTCGTAAAAGATCTGCCTGCAGCCGGCCTTAAGTTCCTTTGGCGACTGGCTAAAGATCAGTTGCAGTCAGATCAGTCGCCCTAACCAATAAACTATGATTTATGAAAAAAACATTAATACTATTTACAGCAATGCTGCTCGCATGCTTTATCGGTAAAGCCCAGGTTGATTTCGGCACAAACGTTGGCAGCTCCTGGCAATGGTACGATGGAAGCAGCTGGCAGCCCGTGGGTACTGGTCTTACCAGTTATGGTACAAGCTGGATACATGTAGGTGCAGATCCGATATGGAGCACGCGACCCGGCACGCTCCAGACTGTAACTTTTAAGTATGATTTTACAGTGCCTGCTGACTATTGCGGACGTTGTGTGCGTATAGACTCTCTCTACATACAGGCAGATGATACAGCAACGGTTTATATAAATGGTGTGCAGGTTGCCACACAGGGCGGATGGTCCAATATGGTCGCCGTTCAGCTACCTTCAAATCTGATACGGTGCGATACTACAAATGAAATTAAAGTTGTTGCAGCAGATCTGCTGGGCTGGAATTATTTTATGGCCTGCCGGTTACGCGTGGGGGCAGCCGTTCCACCGGTATATACCAGCGCAGTGGCCATCAACACTTGCGACACCTGTGAGAAGCTTGTTGTAAAAGGTGGAGCCGTTATTGACGATGGAGGAATGAATGCAGGGGCATTTACACAGGGAAGTGTATTACGCTTTGGCGCCTGCGGCTCCGGAGAGGGCATCGCATCCAACCGTAATGCCGGTGCCAATCCCAAAGGACTTGACCTCTATACAGGATCGGCAAACAGGATGTCTGTTACGAGCGGCGGCTTTGTAGGCATCGGCACTACAGCACCGGAAACACAGCTCCATGTAAAAGGCGATATCCGTATTCCAAAATTTAATAAAATTTACCTGGGCGATAATGGTAACGGTGTCGGCGAATGGATACAAAATGTAAATTTCGGCGTAGGTATCTTCTCAAACGGTGCAGAAAAAATGCGTGCAAATGCCACAGGTGTGGGCGTTAATACTACAGCCCCTACTGCTTATTTCCATGTAAATGCAGCTTCATCCACAACCGGTGGCATCCGCTTTGAGAATCTGCCGGCAGGCAATACTAATACCTATACCAAGTCCGTAGTAGCTGATGCTAATGGCAACCTGGCATTGCTCCCTTATGGCGGAGGTGTAACGGCCGGATGCAGTACTGCCAACTATATACCTGTATGGAACAGCACTGCCGGTCAACTAGGCTGCAGCATCATACAGCAAAATTCTGCACTCGCCAACTGTACCACCGGTACGCATGCAGGAATCGGCATTAATGGAGCACCCATTGCCACAGCGGTAAGCGGCAGCACGTGCAATAACATTTCTCTTACCATATACGGCAGCGCATTTGCGTCAGGAGGTCTTTGGATCGCTTCTGACAGGAAGTTTAAATCAAACATCCAGGATATTCCTGCTGCGCTCAGCATCGTAAACAAGCTGCATGGTGTAAGCTATGATTATAAAGACCAGGAGTTTGAACAATACAGCCTGCCTCACGGTAAAACGCTTGGCTTTATTGCCCAGGAGCTGGAAGAGATAATACCTGAAGCTGTTACCACCACAAGCGAAAACTTTAAAGCTGTCAACTACACGGCGTTGATACCTGTGCTCACAGAGGCGATTAAAGAACAGCAACAGATCATCCGTGAAGATGAAAGCAAAATGAGCGAAATGCGTGAAGAATTTGCAAAGCAAGTTGCAACAATGCAGACTATGATTGACAATATTTGCAGCGGTGGCTGCGGCAATATAAACAGCAGCACTACGGCTGTTACTACTGACAAAACTTCGCGGGATGCCAGTCAATTATTCCAGAACACTCCCAATCCTTTCAGTGGCGATACCCGGATTGATTATTATATAGCTTCTATGAACCAGAACGCCTACATCATGGTATATGACCTGAATGGCAAAGAGCTGAAACGTATGCCGGTTAACACTACAGGCAAAGGTTCTGTAACCATCAGCGGAGATTCATTGCAGTCCGGCATGTACATCTACGCGCTGATCATTGATGGCCGCGAAATAGACAGTAAAAAAATGACCCTGATCAAATAAAAAACCTAATGCTCCTCATCACAAAAAATCCGGCCATGTGGCCGGATTTTCTATTTTACCACCAGATGGCTTTCCCACGAAGTATCCGTAATCCACAGAAATCACCCTTCATAACACACCTCTGCAAAACCTACATCTCCCGGCATCGGCGGCCGCAGCTTACGCACAGCTACTTTTATCTTTTCAGCTTCAGGAAATTGTTCCCTGAGTGCCTTCCATATCAACTGTACAAATGTCTCCAGCAACTGCCCCGGCCTATTAAACACCTCAGCAACCAGTTTACGTATCAATGTATAATCAATAAATGGCCACTGTTGCGCATCGGGTACCGGTACAAATACATCTACATCCACATCAAATAAATTTCCCAGGATATGCTCCTGCGGATAAAGACCATGTGGCGCATGTATGCGTATGTCGTGCAATGAAACCGTAAGCATGAATCTGATTTGTATCAAAAGTACCAAACAAATAAACAAAAAGCACGGCGTTACAACCGTGCTTCATTTCATGTATCTTATCAATTCATCGTCTGTGTAGAAAAACCAATTTTACCAGACGGCTCTGCAGAACGTTTAAACCTGCTCAGATCTTTCAGTAGATTTGCCGCCCAGTTATAACCGTCTTTTGTATGCAGTACGGAAACATAATCGCCGCCTATCTCTACAATCTTACGGTCGGCCAGTACAACAAAGGTTACATTAAACAACAGCTTGCCTTCTTCATGATTAAATTCAGAATGCTGGTATGTGTTTACGATTTGTCCGTCTTGTGTTCTACGGATGTATTCATACGCTTTACCGGTGTCTATACCCGTTATATAACTTACATTCGGCAGTTCTTCAAAGCTGTATAAGAACAGTCCTTTCACATCAATATAACTGCCCTGAAACAGCCAGTTGTTATTGTTTATTTTCTTCCTGAAAAAGTTTTTCATCATTGCTCCAGTTTTATAGTTGTTTAAAATTCCTGTAGCAAGACGATATCTACTACAGGGTATTTTCAATAGCCGGGTTTCTGCGAAATCCTATTGTTTCCACATGCTGAACCTGCGTTTTTGGTTCATGCTGGTTTACAATTTCTGCCACTGTCATTGGCTGGTGAATCTCTGCATTATGTCCCAGGTGGCTGCTCAGTTTCTGAGCTTTTCCTGCCGACAGTTTTACAAATTCATATTTCGCTATCAGGCGACCTTTACGCATCAGCGCACTGTCTACCATCGTGAGTGAATTATTGAACGTACAGATCAGCTGCACATTCAGAAAATCTGCAAGCAATCCATCTGATATATTCAGTAAGTTCGACACACCGGATCCTCCGCCCATGCGCCTGTCCACAATGATATTTTCGGCATCTTCTATGATCAGTACAGAGTTTGGATTATCGATCAGCAGATCAATAAAATACGGGCTCATCAGATCACCTGCCACATTGGGCGACAAAAACAGTACACGTTTTTTAATACTGCCGATCAGGTAACGGAGATAGGTAGTTTTACCTGTCCCGGGCAATCCATGCAGCAACACAATACCTTTATCGTTTTCGCGGCTTAATCTCGCCTGTATGATCTTATCCGTTTCCACAAAGTCATCTTCATAGAAAAGATCAAGATCCAGTTCTGTGCGTTTAATCTCCATCGGCTTCAGTTCAATACCATTCCGGCCTTTTACTATGATATTGATCTCAAGCGGCTCCTTACGGGCCGGCTGTTTGAATTCAGCTGCTATACCGGCCAACTCTGAAATAAATTCCTCGCGGCAACCATCATGCAGTATAGTGCAATAATTGCTGTCCAGTTCCAATACACAGTTATTTGTAAGCACAACAATTGTTTCGTCAAATGAAAAGCTTCCTCTATCATGATTGAAGTTGCGGTACTTGATCGTTTCCCGGATAATAGCTGCATACTTGCTGCAGATAGCTTCCAGCGCCTTCTCTGCGTCAATATTTTCAATATGATATATATTCGGCAGCCGGTTAAAATAATGGAGATATACAGATTTCGATTCTATAAAATACCCATTAAACAGGTTCTCTGTATATGTGGTTTGTTCTTGTAAATTGCTCATTGTTTTTTGTTGAATAATTATGTAATCGCCTGCAGCTATATTATTAAGAATAGTTGCGACGCTCCCTGCCCGAATGGTCAGGCGGGCGTTCATCGTCAGCATTACTATGCAGCAATGCTATACGAAACGTGTTATTCCCGGTTTATAATTCTTTAACGCACACATAATTATTCTGCTTTAAAAATGAACAATACTTTTTATTTTTCTTCGGCCAATGCACCTAATATTTCATGCAATGGCTGGTTTTTAAGCGGGTTCGGGATTCTTTTATTATCGTTGTAGTAACTCCACCTATAATTTCCATATCGTAGCTTGTGCAATCGTGGAGTAAGGTGGCGGCATTCAAGATATTTGTCTATTCCACAAATCCTGGCATTTACTGCTTCATCCAATACCTTAACCTTGGTTATATAATGCCTTCTTATGCGAAATGCAAAACGCCATGTTTCTTTAAACACATAATACTGTTCAATGAATTTCCTGTTTTGTTTTCTCCTGGTACGCATTTCAAAGAAAGACTTCTCCTTATCAGAAAAGTTCTTTTTCCGGAAAGAAGATTCTGAAAGCTCCAATAAACCCTGCACCATCACCGCACGCCGCTTTTTATTGTCTGGTTCCTTCTCCATAAAGTCCTTTCGTGAACAATATTGTACCGTATTTATCTTTTCAAGAATCTTTTCAAAAAACGGTGCATGCCTGCTTCGCGCCACATCCTCACGAAGTACAAAATATCTTTTCCATCCACGGGCGACTGGCGGATCCAGCTCCATCCATCCCAGATTACGTCTTTGAGTATATAGTGTCCGGCGCTCTCTATCAAGTGCCAGAATTTTCCTGTCATCATTTTTCTTTCGCAGGCGTTTCCTGCGCCTGGCAGTCTTATGTCTGTAATATTGATTTATCTCGTTTTCGTATTGCTTGTTCACAACATCTGATGTTTATTGGCCGACACAAATCGACCGACTTTAATTGTTCTTTATCCGTTGCAGTTATGAACATGTTTTCTCTTTTCATCGTTAAATGTTTTAAACAAAAAATAGTGGTACCCCGGGGACTCGAACCCCATTCTCCGGATTTTCAGTCCGGCGCATAGACCATCTCTGCCAGAGCACCCTTTGTGTGCGCAGCAGTCCCGATAGCTATCGGGAGAACCTGCTCACCTGTGAAGGAATGGTTTTGCGGACCATTGCAACTCCTGTTGTGTGCGTAGCAGGATTCGAACCTGCTCATCCCGGAGGAAATGGTTTTACAGACCATTGCAACTCTCCCGCGTTGCCGTACGCACTTGTTTGAAGGCTTAGAAAGAATCGAACTTCCATTTCCGCGTTCGTAATGCGGTGTTCTATCCATTAAACTATAAGCCTGTTGTTGGTTGTCTCCGGGCCTCGAACCCTGTTCTTCTCATTCACAGTGAGGTACTTTACCCGTTAAGCTAAAGACAACATCTGATGTTTTTTCGTCGATCCGGTGCGATTCGAACGCACGACTCCCGCATTAAAAGTGCGGTGCTCTGACCAGCTGAGCTACGGACCGGTAAACAGGGCAACAAGCAAAAAGAGTATTTAATCCGATGCTCTAACCAACTGAGCCACCACACGAATCGTGTGAGCCGGACTCGAACCGGCGGCCCTCGGGGCCCGAAGTATCTCTTTTCTACGGCACCTGCCTGTTGCGGCTACAGGATTCGAACCTGCAACTACCATTGTATAAGAATGGCATTCTGACCATTGAATTAAGCCGCAATAATGCAACGGTTACAAACGCACAGTAAATCTATCAGTCGATTTAAGTCGAAGTATTACTGCATCACGACACGTTGCCGTAAAGGGTGATAAGCCGGCAGAGTTCTTTTTCATACGGGAATCGAACCCGTTTCTGCGCGTCCCAAACGCGCCGTACGACCGTTATACTAATGAAGCGCGAAGTATCTCTTACCTACGACACCTTTGTATAGAAGACAGGATTCGAACCTGCACCCTCTCCGCTCCAAACGGAGTATCCGACCAGTCGGAATGCTTCTATAAATAATTGAATGAGCTGTGTTTTGCAGCGGGCTTTCCGCTTGCGCGGAGGCGGGATTCGAACCCGCAACCAGCACTGACAGTGCATTATTCTACCGGATTGAATTACGAAGTATCGCTGTATCACGGCATCATTCAATAAGATGGAAAGGGCTATCTGCACCAGGAGTAAACACCCGCATTTTTGCCAGGTATGCGCGGGTTTCTGGAATCGAACCAAATTAAACCGAAGTAACTCCTGGTTACGGCACCTTTCAAATATCTTTACTTTTGCGGAGGACAAAGGAATCGAACCTTCGCCGCTATTACACGGAACACCTTAGCAGGGTGCCGCCACAAACCAGCATTAGCCTATCCTCCTTTTGTTTGATTCCAGCAGCAAGACATGCGGTCTCTTTCTCCTTTGCTTTTTTCATGTACGTAATAATAAATACATGCCTTGCCCTGAAATCATCTTTTATTCGCCATATTTCAGCAAAAACTCATTGCTGATTGCCTTGAAAGAAACATGCTCATGATAATCTCTCAGACGTATTACTATACCTTCTGCCAAAGCCATTGTATTTAACACAGACGGTATGTTGGCCATTTGCAATAAGCTCTCAATGCGATTATCCAGCTGGTAAGCATCTGTAAGTACCGGCACCAATGGAAGTCCCAGCTCCCCGGCGATCCGGACCAACTCATCATAACCTGCATAACGGTATTCATCGATAAAGAACAAACTGAAAATATAAATCATCTGACCTTTTAATTTCAGCTTATTTCCCTGTATACGTTCACCAACAAGTTCGCCCTGTATAGCGACGTTTTTACCGATAGAACAAAGCTTTTTCTCAATATCCATTTCACGTGCCACGCGCCAGTAGGTATTATCTTCTGTTTCTATCAATTCCATATTACGGCTGCAGATACCAAATCCACCACCCTTTACAAAGCAGGTAACAGATGTACCATCCAGTTTTTCGGTGATATAGCAACGTGCACCTTTATGCGCATCAAGCAATTCCTGCAATACCTGCACCCTGGTTTCATCCGTTTTAGGGATAAAAGAAGGAAACGCTCCTTTCATAATCCCGGAAAGGTTTACAGGAACCGGTGCTTCATACTTTTCAATACCCAATGTCTCTGTAACATCTGCCCCTTCTTCGATGGGGCAATCTGCCGGCAGTATGTTCAGTGGGAAGCAGATACCCTGTGATATCTGTCCGCGTAGTTTTACTGTTTTGATACGAAAGTTTTTATTTCGTAGAAACTCAAACTCAGGGCGTTCAGGTAACAGGCTGTCGATCTCCATGTATACACACAGGTCGCCAGGCTTAAATTCACCTTTCTTTATTACAAGCTGCCAGCCAAGCACTGTTGCTTTTTCAATCGCATCAGCACCTGCAATCGGTTCTGTTTTTAATATCCTTTGTATGCTCGCCAGTTTCCTCATCGGTTTCATTTTTTCAAGAAAAGCAGCGCCCCATCAGTATCAGGAGCGCATGCTTTGTCCTCCTTTTTAGCAATTATTTTCAATCAATTTCTATTTGTTCTATTACCTGCAGTGCATCTTGCCCTTTGTCTATTGCGGCAAGCACATCAAAGACTTTGTCGCTCCAGCCCGCAACAAGAAACACATCTTCGCGCAATACGCTCAGCGGTGTATTTCCGTAACCTGCAAGATCAAACAGGTAAAGCTTTGCAGCCGGTGCTATCTGCTTGTACTGTTTCCAAACGTCCACCATAAACTTGTCATGGTTTGTGTTCCAGAGCTGACAGTCGGTAAAGATCATCACCTTATCAACGATGGCTTTCCGCTCCAGCAGGTCTTCGATTACCAGGTGTCCGTTTGTCGCATAGCCTACTTCACCTTCCCTGCGGTGGTAAGTATCCACGTTTGCAAGGATGTTGCTTTTAGGCACATTGATGATTTTCCATCGTTCGCCAAACATACCCGTGATCACATGTTTGCAACGGCTCTGCAATAGCATGGCTAACATCAGACCAATGTCATAACTCTGAATTTTACTACGCAGGCTGATGGGCCGCTGCATGCTTCCGCTTACGTCTGCGGCGATAACAACGCGGGTATCCTCATCATACCCGGCAATATTTGCCGCACTATGCAGTACCGCTGTTTCCAGTGCGTCGAGTACCAAACCTGTACGGCCGTTCTTCAGTGCCTGCAGTTCCCGGTATGCTGCCAGAAAGCGGAAAGGCAGTTGCTTACTGCGTGCTACCGCATCTCTGTTACTAATAATGCTACAAACCTTGTCCAGCGCCTCTTTGCTCACTTCTGCCTCCAGTATATTGCGCAGGTTACGCAGCATAGCCATATAGCCGAGCTTGTTACTGAAAATGAGTTCTTCCCATTTTGCTTTCAGGAACAATTGTTTTTCGGTGGCGTTTGCATATGCCTGCTGTCCCAGCGCACTCAGCTCCGTTTCCCATGTATATGGTGTCTGCAGTTTGCCCTGTACAATCTTATCAAAAATCATCTGCTGATTTGCATCTTTTGCTTTAGGATGTACCAGGAAAAGTGCATCTCTAAGTTTTACCGCTGCATCTCGGTTGTACTTTGCAAACTGGTATTCATCAAATTTATTGAATGCCATTCCAAGGCCTTTCTGCAGCTGTTTACTCAGCCTGTTCAGCTGTTTCAGCTCTTTCCGCCCGTTAGCCAGTGCGTAGTATGCAAGCAGTTCTGCAATTTCATCAGCACGCTGAACGACGCGCCCACAAAGGGTTGCAACCAAATTGTCACCATTATGGATCTTTGCAAGTTCTACAGCCAGCACCAGCGGAATACTGCGCAGATGCATCTGCTCACGTGTATAGATAGCCAGCCTGACAACAAACGCAGGTTTTGTCCGGCCAATAAGTGTGCGGATTCTTTCCACACGTTCGCCGCTTTTTTCGTAGAACTGGTCACTCAATGATGCTGTTACAACTGCTGCATACAGCTCCAGTTCGGGTGTGAGCACAAATGCTTTTGCACCTTCATGGTTTACGGTAACCTTACTTTTCTTTGTAAAAAAATTGAATCGCATTGTCTTTAAGGTTTTTCGGTTTTAAAAATTGTTTTCGAACAAATGCGGAACAAAAAAGCCCCGCGATCTTTGCTGACCGCGGGGCTTGTATTACTGACCGAAGCTTTTAAGCTCCGTTCGGTTTACACCACGGTCGTTTTACTGTTGCATATTTATTCACCCATTCCAGTCTGTCGCTACTGAACACACGTATGTCTCCAAAGCCTTTGGGGCATAACTCTCCCAGGCCGGCTATGTGCAGGATAACGGGCAATGAGCTGATATGTCGCTTGTGTAGCAGCAGCATTTTTTTGTTTTAAAAGATGAACAAAATGATTTAGTCCCGGAAAAAGCGGATAAAAAAACAGCCCCGCTTTTTGGGCGGGGCTGTGAATATGTTGAGTCGTTTTTTTACAACCAGTCAACAGTATAAACTGCCCCGCAAGGTATATAGTCCACCGGACTAAATCCTTTTGCTTCTATGTGAATATTTGTGCGTTGCATGTTTTTACTGTTTTGATTTGTTTTACGATGCAAAGATATAGACTTGTTTTTGATGCAAACAAATTTTTCTTAAAAATTTTTTAAATTTTTTTTGACCCCCTTTATTCATCTGATGTTTATTTGAACCTGGCGTCTATAAAATACGGATCGGGCGTTACTTCATAACGTCTGTTGTTTGCAGGCTGCAGTGTGTTCAGGTCATATACCTGGTACCAGCCATTATTCTTTCCACAGGTAGAACTGTGGTGTGGTGCAGGCCCCCCGGTAGGATCATAATTACGGCTTACAATACAGAACACCCCATTCTTGTCATCTACACAGATGCCATGAGGCTGAAAGAATCCTCCGTCTATCTTCTGCACAAACGTCAGCTGATTGTAATCAAAGACGTAAACCGACCCTCTTGATTTTGCAAGTGCAGACGGATCTTCCTGGCAGCTTACAAACATGTATGGTTTGGAAGTAGATAATGTAAGTTCCTGCGGCATCGTTCCTACAGAGAACACTTTAATTACAGTATCAGCATGAGCATCCAGTACTCTTACTTCATTGGTGCTCTGGCAGGTAATAAAATATTTTGAATGGTCGGGCACCATAAAGATATCATGCGGATCGGGGGTGGCAGGAGCAGATCCTGCAGTAGTTGTAAGCGCCTTCCCGTCGATAGATATTTTTTTCAGGTAAGAGCCGTCCAGGGTGAATTTGTACAGTGTGTTGCCATACTGCGACAGTACATAAAACGTATCGAAGTTGGGACTGCTGGCAATACCATGAGGCCAGTTGAAGATGTTCGGAAAGTTATTGGCAACGCTCATGTTACCCGCAGTATTTACTACCGTAACGGTACCACTCCCTGCCCAGTTGCTCACCATGAATTTTGAACCATCGGCCGACATGTTGATTACGCTCCAAAGATTATACCCGGTAGGTGTTACATTGCTCATATCCAGCTTTGCTATAATAGAATCCCCGCGGGTATCTATCTTGTAGATATACTGTCCGCTCAGGGAACATACGTAAGCATACATTCCGTCCGGCGATACCCGGATATTATGGGCAGTTTCTGATGTAGCAGGATCTCCGAGCCGTATGGTACGCATAACGACCTTACGTTCGGCATCAATCACATGAACGATTTTGCACTGACCAATTCCGGAGCAGGCAAGATAGTATTTCTGCCGGGTGTCGGGGTTCGTGGCAAAAGGTATATTACCGTTTTTGTCGGGCGCACCGGAAGCAATCCAGTGACGTATGGTCATGTATTCATCTTTGCTCAGCGGTGTGCCATTATACGGCATGGTAGGTGCAGACGCAATACCAAGCGACGGATCAGTATTGATAAAATACAGCAACGGGCTGTTTACCGTATCATATGGAATAACCGCGGCGCCATTGCTGCCACCATTAAACATATGATCCCAGGTATCCATCAGCAGTCCGCCGGACAACTGGTAACTTAACGGGTTATGGCAACCGGAGGTGGCGCATTTGCTGATAATGATCTTTGCTACGTCCGGAGGATACGCGCCGTCATTATTGCCGGGTGCAACCTCATTTTTAACATCATGCTTACAGGATGCAAACAGGATGCATGAAAGCAAAATGTAGCATAAACGAGTTGGGATATTCATGGGCTTAATGTAATCTTTGTATTAAAGTTACGTTTTGCAGGCGTCTTTTTGCTGCTGCACTACAGGTAAAAAACCTTTCATTCACATATATTTTTTCTGTAAAAGCGGCCTGTGCCATATTTCTTTACTTTATATAAACTGCGGCAGCACTTATCTTGCAGCCGATTGTGAAAAAATACCTTTTCCTGATATGCTTTTTTTTTGCCGTGCTCCTGCCATCTGTAAAAGGGCAGGAAAAGGATAGTATTGCCCTGGCAGTAAACAATTACAAACTGCAGGACAGAGGGAAAGTACAAATACACCGGATATGGGTGCAGGGCACAAACCGCACACGCAGGCAGATATTACTCCGCGAGATGAGCGTACAGGAAGGAGATACCATTGAGGCTGCGGCTATTCCACAGTTACTGGAACAGAACAAGTTACGGTTGTACAATATTTCACTGTTTACAGATATAAACATGCATGTTACGGCAGTGAGCGACACCAGCGTGGATTGGTATATTATAGCAAAGGAACGCTGGTATATATGGCCTGAGCTTTCCTTTCAGCTGGCCGACCGGAATTTTAACGTGTGGTGGAAAGAACAGCACCGTGACCTGCATCGTGCCAATATCGGCATTTCGGCAGCTGACCATAACTTCCGTGGAAACCTGGAATCTCTGGGGGCCGGTGTGCAACTCGGGTATACGCAAAAATTCTCCCTTGACTACTTCCGCCCCTACGTTGATAAAAAACAAAAGCATGGATTCGGTTTTTCCTTCAGTGTGGCACACAGCCAGGAAATGGCCTACAATACGGACAGCAACAAACTGCTTTTCGCAAAAGACCGCGACCGCTTTATTTTCCGGCAAATAGATGCTGCAGTGATCTACACCATCAGGCCCGGCTACGCCTCACGCCATCTCTTCCAACTCAGCTACAATGATGACCAGGTGGCGGATACGATTGCACGGCTGAATCCTGAATATTATGCCAATGGCAGCCGTAACATGCGCAGTATTGCATTTTCTTACCGTTACGACCTGAATCATGTAGACAACTGGAACTACCCCCTCAGGGGAAGCAAGCTTGTTTCATATACGAGTCTAATAACCGGGCTGGAAGGCATGAAATTCCAGGCATATAGTACGCTGGAAGCTGCTTTTTTCCGCAATCCGTGGCCCAAATGGTTTGTATCTTATGTGTTCCGTGGCAGGCTTACGCTTCCTTACGACCAGCCTTATTCTTTCCGGACAGCGCTCGGCACCAGGACAGATTATGTACGGGGCTATGAATATTATGTGATCGACGGCTCTCAGTATGGCTTGTTCCGTTTCAACTTTAAGCGGGAGCTGATCAATAAGACGTTTAAAAAATTACCATTCCGTTACCTTCCTACATTCCCAGTCCGCATTTATCCAAAAATCCTGGCAGATATAGGCTATGTGGCAAACAGGTATCCCGGAAACAGCTTTCTGAACAACAGGCTGCTGTATTCTTACGGTGTAGGCCTGGATATTGTTACTGCTTATGACTTCAAGCTGCGGATAGAATATGTATGGAATCATTTGGGACAAAATGGGCTATTTTTACATTTTAACAGTGAGTAGATGTGAGAATTGAGATATGAGAGGTGGAATTTGGGATTGGGAATTTGAGAAATGGAATTTGGAATTTTTATACTTGAAATCCAGCTATAGACATCAGATGTTTGTATTACGAAGCTGATTAATACTAACCAACAACAATTAACCTGACAAATGCTTGTAGCATTATACAACCGCACATTTGAGGAATCTGACATACCTACCCTGCAGCATATCCTCAAGATGCTGGAGCAACACAGGCTCCAGATTGTTTTCTTTAAAGATTTCTATGAGCGCCTGGCACCACATATTTCCCTGCGGGACACCCCCGGGCTTTTTACCGGCAAGCGCGATCTTCCTCCGCAAACGGATATGCTCTTCAGCCTGGGCGGGGATGGAACATTGCTGGATGCCGTATGTTTCGTAGGCAACAGCAATATCCCGCTGATTGGTGTAAACCTGGGCAGACTTGGCTTTCTGGCGGCTATTCCGCAGGAAGAAGTAGACAGTGCCATCCTTTCGCTGGTCCGCGGTTCGTATACCATTGAAAAACGGACGCTCATACATCTCGATTCCAGCATTCCGCTGTTTGACGATGCTCCTTTTGCATTGAACGAATTTACCCTGCACCGCAAGGATTCTTCATCGATGATCAAGATACACACTTACCTGAACGGCGAATTTCTCAATACCTATTGGGCGGATGGCCTTGTAGTAGCGACTCCTACCGGCTCAACGGGATATTCGCTCAGCTGCGGCGGTCCGGTTGTTTTCCCGCAAACATCCAGCTTTGTCATAACGCCGGTAGCACCACACAACCTGAACACACGCCCTATTGTTGTTCCGGACGATAACGTGATCTCGTTTGAGATAGAAGGCCGTGCCGAGCAATTTCTCTGCACACTTGATGCCCGCACAGAAAGCATCACCAGCCAGGTGCAGATTGCTGTGAAAAGAGAAAATTTTACGGTATCGCTGGTTCGCCCGGATGAACATAACTTCCTCAAAACAATACGTCAGAAACTGTATTGGGGGATTGACAGGAGGAATTAGGATTGAGAAGTAAGATATGAGATTTTAGATATGAGTCGTGAAAGAGTAAACAGTGTATTCTGAAAATATAAGCAACAAAAAAACCGCAGCACATATGTACGGCGGTTTTTCTATTTTATTATTAACCAGTCAACCCTTAACCAATCTACTTCTCAATATTTAACTTATCGACCTTTAACTTATCAGCTTATATTAACCGGTTAACTTTTCAATATATTAATAGTCCATGCCCATTCCGCCGCCTGGCATTGCAGGAGCAGCTGATTTAGGTTCTGGTTTGTCTGCGATCACACATTCTGTAGTGAGGAGCATGCTGGCGATAGAAGCTGCATTTTCCAGGGCTACACGACCTACTTTGGTAGGATCTATAACACCGGCAGACAGCAGGTTTTCGTATACTTCAGTACGGGCATTATAACCGAAATCAGCAGTACCGTCTTTTACTTTCTGTACTACGATAGAACCTTCAATACCTGCATTCTCAACGATTGTGCGGAGCGGAGATTCCAGTGCACGGCGGATGATAGCGATACCAGTGTTTTCGTCGATGTTATCACCTTTCAGATCAGCGATAGCAGCAATAGCACGGATAAATGCAGTACCACCACCCGGTACGATACCTTCTTCAACAGCAGCACGTGTAGCATGCAGCGCATCGTCTACGCGGTCTTTTTTCTCTTTCATTTCCACTTCAGAAGCAGCACCAACGTACAGTACAGCTACACCACCGCTCAGTTTAGCGAGGCGTTCCTGCAGCTTTTCGCGGTCGTAGTCAGAAGTAGTTACTTCCATCTGCGCTTTGATCTGGTTAACGCGTGCAACGATATTATCTTTTTCACCTTTACCATTTACGATGGTGGTGTTGTCTTTGTCGATTGTGATGCTTTCTGCCTGACCGAGGTAAGCGATAGAAGCATTCTCGAGTTTGTAACCCTGTTCTTCGCTGATAACAGTACCACCGGTAAGAACTGCGATATCCTGCAGCATTTCCTTACGACGGTCACCAAAGCCCGGAGCTTTTACAGCAGCGATCTTCAGGGAACCACGCAGTTTGTTCACTACCAGTGTAGCCAGTGCTTCACCGTCTACATCTTCAGCAACGATCAGCAACGGACGGCCGCTCTGTACTACGCTTTCCAGGATAGGAAGAATGTCTTTCAGTGTGCTTACTTTCTTTTCATAGATCAGAATATAAGGGTTAGACAGCTCTACCTGCATTTTTTCTGTGTTGGTTACGAAGTAGGGGCTCAGGTAACCGCGGTCGAACTGCATACCTTCCACTACTTCTACAGTTGTATCTGTACCTTTTGCTTCTTCTACAGTGATAACGCCTTCGTTACCTACTTTAGCCATTGCTTCAGCGATCAGTTTACCAACAGTGCTATCATTGTTTGCAGAGATAGTAGCCACCTGTTCTATTTTCTGATTATCGTTACCTACTGTCTGGCTCTGAGATTTCAGGTTTTCAACAACAACAGCTACTGCTTTGTCGATACCGCGTTTCAGATCCATCGGGTTTGCACCTGCAGCTACGTTTTTAAGTCCTTCGCTGATGATAGACTGAGCGAGCACGGTAGCGGTTGTAGTACCATCACCTGCTACATCAGCAGTTTTGGAAGCTACTTCTTTCACCATCTGCGCACCAATATTTTCGATCGCGTCTTCCAGTTCGATTTCTTTTGCTACAGAAACACCGTCTTTAGTCACGCCCGGAGCACCGAATTTCTTTTCGATTACTACGTTGCGGCCTTTAGGACCAAGCGTTACTTTCACTGCATCAGCCAGAGTATCTACGCCCTTTTTCATTTTGTTGCGGGCATCTGTATTAAAGAAAAGTTGTTTTGCCATTGTGTTTTGATTTAATAATTTGACAATAAGTCAATTAATAATTGTTTTCCGGAATTACTAAACAGTTGACTGTCTTTATTCTGGTATAAAAATTTAGATAATTGCGAGGATATCGCTTTCACGCATGATCAGGTAATCCTGACCTTCGAGGCTGATTTCTGTACCGGCATATTTGCCATAAAGTACTGTGTCGCCTGATTTTACGGTAACCGGTTCATCTTTTTTACCGGGGCCTGCAGCTACTACAGTACCACGTTGCGGTTTTTCTTTTGCAGTATCAGGGATGATGATGCCACCGGCAGTTTTCTCTTCTGCAGCAGCAGGTTTTACGATTACACGGTCGTGCAGCGGTGTAATGTTCACATTTGACATAATTGCTATTATTTAAGATGATTAATAAACTTATTCTTTACTGAACAAACAGCATGTTTTGTGCCAGCGGCAAAGGTCAGTCAATTTTGCAGAAAACACAAAAGGCTGCCTCTGTAAGGGGCAGCCTTTGCGGCCATTTTTTCAGCAATTACATTATATTCTGACAGATATGGCAGTTATGGAATCAGTTTTCTTTCACCCATTTTATCGTCTGCACCGGCTGCCCACCGCTGCTGATTGTCACATTATATATCCCCGGCACCACCTGTGCTCCAGGCAACTGTACCTGCTGAATACCGGAAGCACATTGCAAATGCTGCTCCGAAACAGTTTTACCTGCAATATCTGTGATCTGCAGTTCCATTGTACCAGCTCTGGACAAGTTAAATTCCAACAGCGCTGCCCCGCGAGACGGATTAGGCAATATACTTGCCTGCTCTGTCAGCGGACCGCAGCATAAAATATTCAATGGCGCTACCAACACACTGTCATCCAATGCATTGAAGCCTGTGATATAGTTGCCATTGTGGTCTATCAGGATTACATCATCAAAATACAGGACTGCAGGCGTGGCCGATGCATTGGCCGGTATATCAAATACCAGTGTGGCAATAGTGCCGTTACCGCTTATATTCTGGTGGTCATTTCTTGCATAAGTCCAGTCGAGCTGGTTGTTGCCCTGTGCTTTGCTGAATTTTACCGCCTGGCTGTTTGCAGCCAGCCAGCTTGTGTTATACTGAATGCGTGGCGGCGTATTTAATGCGATACCGGAAATTTTTACCTGTGCTGCCAGACCCATTAAATTATTCATTGGTACAGACGTACTTCCAAGCTTTATCGGTACAGAAACCGTGGTACCGGGGGCAAATGAAATGCCGTCTGTATCAAAATACAGATCCGGAAGGCCGGCCACCTTAGCCTGAGCATGGTGCGCCGGACGGGCGTGTACCTGTCCGTAGTTAAGGCTTACAGCCAGTGTATCGTTATCATTTACAGTACTGTCGCCATTACAATCGGCATGCTTCATATTAATATTGCCCGGTAGCGATGTTGACCAGTTGCTGCAAACCTGCGGTGTCCAGCTCATAGAAGCGTTGTTCCTGGCTGGTCCTGTATAGTTATAGGTCAGCGCAATAGAAAGGACATCTGTATTATCTACAACATGGTCATAATTGGCATCGCCCGGCCATACAAAATCTGTTACTGTTACCGGTACAAATGCATAAGGTGAATTACATCCGTTCTGCGAAGCATAGACAATATACGAACCGGACATAGAGCCCGCAGCATTGTATATTTCCGGATTCTGCAGGTTTGATGTGTATGCGTTGGGACCGGTCCAGTTGTAGGTTACGCCAGCAGTACTGCTTTGCGCATTAAGCATAACTGTATCACCGATAGCAATGGGGCTGTTGGAACCTGCAACAGGAACGGCAGGGGCAGGTCTTACAGTTATCGTGTCAGTTGATGTTGCATCGCATCCTGTTGCGGAATCTGTAACGTGCAGCTGTACCACCACCGAAGAGTTCGAAAAAACATTCGCTGCGATACAGCTGGGTGTCCACGCGTAAGCGCTGGCACCAGCCAAGCTCCAGTTATAATGTAAAGTACTGCCCGGAGGAGCACAAAAGGTAGCAGTACCTCCCTGGCAGGGAGTATCCGGAAAAGCCGTAATTGTAGCAGGTGGGGCGGGTAAATAATTTACAGTAACGGGATTGGAAACAACAGGGCAGAGTGTACCAGGATTACCATTAGCATTAATTACAGTAACAGTATAAATACCGGAAGCTGTGGCGCTGTAGCCTGAACCTGTTGCACCTGCAATATTAACACCGTTTACCTGCCATTGATACGTATAATAAGGCCCTGCAACAGGACACAAAATAAACACCTGACCGGAGCAAACATTAAATGTATTCTGAGAAAATACTACAGGCGTATAGTACGATACCAATACAGATCCGGAGGTTGCAGAGCAACTGCCATTTGTAGCAGTAACCCAGTAACTGCCTGCAGAGGAAACGGAATAAGTAGCATTGGTAGCACCGGATATTGCGTTACCATTCAGGTACCATTGATAGCCGGTAGCCGGGGCGGAACTATACGTGGCGGTAAGCGTTGTTGTCGTTCCGTTGGCCACACAAAGTGGTGAGGTATTTGGGCTTAAGGTAACCGTGCATTGTGCATCGGCTTCTGCAAAAAACAACAGCGTTGCAAGCAGGAAAAACAGATTTAGGGATTTGCGCATATAGGGAGATTTTCAGAAATCAGCAGAATAAATATATTAAAAAAGGAACAATATACCAAAACGGGTAAAACCATTTATTTTAGCAGTCTAATTTTCAGAAATTATGTCCATACAGACAGGTCAAAAAGCACCCGAGTTTACGCTGTTCGATACAGATAAAAAAGAAGTAAAGCTGAGCGATTTCAAAGGTCAGAATGTGGTATTGCTGTTTTTTCCGTTGGCATTTACCAGCGTATGCACTGCCGAACTTTGCAACATCCGCGACAACTACAACATTTATGAAAAACTGAATGCACAGGTGTTGGGCATTTCGGTGGATTCACTGTTTACGCTTGGTAAATTCAAACAGGATCAAAACCTGAACTTCCCGCTGCTGAGCGATTTCAACAAAGAGGCTTCTACTGCATACGACGCTATTTACACCGAGTTTGGCTTCGGCATGAAAGGTGTTTCTAAACGCGCTGCTTTCGTTATTGACAAAGAAGGCAATGTGCAATATGCAGAGGTGCTGGAAAAAGCTTCTGATCTGCCAAGCTTTACTGCTATACAAGAAGTACTGGGCAAACTTAACTAACAGGTTACTGCCGCAAAATGTAATAAATAAAAATGGCCGTGAAGTTTTCACGGCCATTTTTTATTGTACGAAGATTGTTCTTACTGTTTTAATATTTTCCGTACTACGATACTGCCATTTATTTCCAGCTTCAGCAGGTAAATACCGGCGGGATAATTACTGAGTGAAATGCTGTTCTGCGTCCTGCTTACACTACCCGATGCGAGCAGTTGCCCCATTGCATTTTGTAACTCGTATTCAGCTTGGTTGTTGCTTTCGGGTAACTGAATGTTTACTTTGTCAGTTGCCGGATTAGGGTAAATCAATATTTGTGGTAGGGGCGCTATGTTTACCACAGCTGTATTTCCGGATTCTCCTCCGTTACTCATTTTTGCAGAATCACAATAAGTTGCTGCCTCTTGCGAAGAAAGTGCACGACCATACAAACGTATATCGTCTATATAGCCGGTAAAAGGATATGGGTATGTTCCATGAGTATTATCATAAAAATTTCTGCCCATCACGATGCCATCTGTTATATTATTTAAAGTATATACTCTGGGAATGCTGTCTTTCAGCGCTCCGTCTACATATACCCGGCTATAGCTTCCGTCGTAAGTCATCGTTACACAATACCAATTATTGAGAACAGTAGTCGGCGTATAATAGTTATCACTGTTATTAGGCGACGGATTATTTGTAAGCCCAAGCTGGAATACAAAGTTGTCAGGAGAATAAGTATAGCAGCTGTAATCGTAGGAGTTGTCACACAACTCGAGGTAATAATTACCATTTACAGATTCGTTTCCACGGGAAAATAGTCTGTTTCCCTGACATAATCCATTATAAAATGCTGTAGGCTTTACAAGCATACATACCGACATATACGGCGTATTGATGTCTGAGCTATAAGGGACAGAGATATAAGGGTAATCGAGCGTAGCAGAATCGTAGCCTTTAAAATATACAGCGGTATTAGTACCGGAGTAGCCATTTCCAAAGGTTATATCAGAGAATGTCGCATTATGGCCATTTCCCGTAACATCATTAGGCGTTCCATTAAAATCCCAATGGGCAATAAGGCCATTTGTGCCTTGACTTTTCCCGGCAATGGCAGCCAGAGAAAAGGATAGGAGAATAAGGAGTTTCTTCATTTTTTTGAAATTTTCCGCAAAATATACATTTACAGGAAAAAATTATACAAAAAAACAATCTATCCTCTATTTCCCCACGGTCTTCTCCCGGTACAGCATCTTGATCAGTCCGTCGGCAAGGCCTATTTTGGGCACATAAATTTCGTGCGCATCTGCCCACCGCATGATGGAAATATAGATCTGCAAAGCTGGAACAATTACATCTGCACGGTCGCTGCGGAACTGGTACAGGTGTTGTCGTTCTTCAACAGATGATGCGCTTAATTCTTTGTGGTAATCACGCAGCAGCTCCAGTGGCAAAGGTTTACCTTCCTTGCGCTTCGACATGGAAAATATCTTATTGATGTTGCCGCCGCTGCCAATGGCTTCCAGTGGCTGGTGCTGGCGTACATGGGTTTTAATATACCACTTCATGTGATCCCACTGCTCCTGTGTTACCTGGTTGTGCAGCAACCGGATGGTACCTATATTGAATGATTCTTTAAAAACGGTTTTGCCCTGGGAGAAAAGCGTCACTTCGGTACTGCCCCCTCCTACATCAATATACAGGTAAGAATTGTTGTGGTTCAGGTTTTCAGCGATGTGCGTTTCGTAAATAATATTCGCTTCTTCCTTACCGGAAATGAGGTCGATATTAATGCCGGTCTGCCTTTTCACTTCCTCCATAATCTCAGCGCTGTTGCGTGCATCGCGCATAGCAGATGTAGCGCAGGCCCGCCATGTTTCCACCTTGTAGATATTCATCAGGTGGCGATAGGCTTTCAGCGTTTCTATCAGCTGCTTTTTCTTTTCCTCGCCTATCACACCGGTTTCAAACACATCAAAACCGAGACGCAGCGGGATACGCAGCAAATTAAGTTTGGTATAATCAACAATTCCATCGCGGTACACAGAAGCTTCTGAGATAAGCAGGCGTGCTGCGTTGGAACCAATATCTATAGCGGCAAGAATCAATGTTTATACTGTTTATTGAGCAAATAGTCATAAATAGCAACCTGCGAGCGTACTTCAGGCGCATGTTCCGGCCTTTGTACATAAGCATTCAGCTGTTCATTATCTAATATACGTCCTTTCACATTTTCAGCAAGCTCAATATTAAGAATATCTATCAGTTCCTGCTGGATATGTTTGTCATAAATAGGCACAGCTGCTTCTACACGATGATCGAGGTTGCGCACCATCCAGTCGGCAGATGACGTATATATAGCGGGCTTGCCCTCATTCCCGAAAATAAATACCCGGGCATGTTCCAGGTACTCGTCAATGATACTGATGGCTTCTATCTGCTTTTTAAATGCTTTCTGATTGGTATACACGCAGCATATACCGCGTATGATAAGCTGCACCTGTACACCGGCTTTGGCCGCATCATAGAGTTTTGCGATCAGTTCCTGGTCTACCAGGCTATTCATTTTTAAAAGTACAGATGCTTTTTTCTTCTTTTTGGCGGCACGGATTTCTTTATCAATGAGGCCCATAAAAAACCTGCGCATAGTAACGGGCGCTACCGGCAAAGCTTTGCAGGCTTTCAGCGTATCAAATTTAGGCTGCGGGTTTTCAAGAAAAGTAAATACCCGGTTCACGTCTGCAAGAATCGCTCTGTTGGTAGTAAGCAGGCAATGATCACCGTAATACTGCGCTGTGTTCTCATTAAAGTTGCCGGTAGATACAAAGCCATATTGCTTTGTACGGTTAAACTCCCGCTTCTTGATAACGCACAGTTTAGCATGTACTTTCATATCGGGCACACCCAACACTACTTTCACGCCTTCTTCTTCGAGACGCTCTTTCCATTTCAGGTTGGCTTCTTCATCAAAACGTGCACGCAGCTCCAGCATTACCAATACCTGTTTGCCATTGCGCACTGCATTGATCAGGGCGTTGACAATCTTTGAATCTTTTGCCAGGCGGTAACAGGTTATTTTAATGCTCTGCACAAACGGATCGATGGCGGCTTCGCGCAGCAAATCTATTACAGAGTCGAATGAATGATATGGAAAATGCAGCATTACGTCATGCTTATCCAGCATCTCCATAATACGGCAGGGCTGCTCCAGCAATGGGTGTACGAAGGAACGCGGGCGGGGGCGCAGGTCTGTAAATACAGACGGCGGGAAACTCATAAAGTCTTTGAAGTTATGAATTCGTCCGCCGGGTATAAGATTGTCCTTTTTAGAAAGACCCAATCTTTTAATGAGATAATCCAGCAGTCCGGGATCTATATTCCTGTCAAAAACAAATCTTGTTGCGCGGCCTTTTTTACGGTTTTTCAAGCCTTTTTCGAGGTCAGCAATAAGATTGGTAGAAACTTCATTTTCTATTTCCAGCTCTGCATCGCGTGTCACTTTTATGATATAACCCAGGAAGCGGTTAAAACCAAATGGTGCAAACAGGTTGGGCAGGTTAAAGCGTATAATGTCTTCCAGCAGGATCACATCCTTCTCTCCATCTTCTGATGGCATGATCACAAATCGCGGCAATACTTTCGTCGGTATTTCGATCAGCGCATAACGCTGCAGCATCGGATTGTTTGTATTACCCAGTACGCAGGCGAGATAGATAGACTTATCGCGCAGAAAAGGTACATGCGGGATACTCTCTATCATCAGTGGTACGATCTGCGTACGCACCTTTTCATCAAAGTATATTTTGATGAATTCCTTCTGACGGCGGCTGAGTTGTTTTTCGTTCTTGATAAAAATGCCGGATTTTTCCATCTCATGCATGATCTCTGCATATATCTGGTCAAATTCGGCCTGCTGTGCCAGCACGGTCTGCTGTATCTGCCTGAGTATTTTTTCAGGGTTGCTTTCCAGGTGCACTTTAGCTTCTTTACCAAGCCGTATCATCTTATTGAGCGTAGCTACGCGCACACGGAAAAATTCGTCCAGGTTGTTGGAAAAAATGCCCAGGAAGCGGAGGCGGTCATACATAGACACAGAAGGGTCTTTTGCTTCCTGCAGGACGCGGGCGTTAAACGCCAGCCAGCTAAGGTCCCGAACAATGGTTTGCTTTGTTGATTTCACCGGAGTAGTGCTGCTATTGCTCATCAAGCTACAAAAATAAACCCTCAGTCACAAGACCGAGGGTTGGAAATGCCCAAATGGCGATAATTCACAATTTCTTAATACGGTCCAGCAGTGATGTGGTTGAGTATCCTTGTACAAAAGGTATGATCTCAACCTTTCCGCCGTTGGCTATTACTTCCTTTGCTCCTACTATTTTATCAACTGTATAATCGCCGCCTTTTACCAGTACATCCGGTTTAATGGCAGTTATCAGTTCCAATGGTGTATCTTCTTCAAACAGGCATACCGCATCTACACAAAGCAGCGAAGCCAGTTGCAGTGCACGGTCAGCTTCCTTGTTCACCGGCCTGTCCGGGCCTTTCAGCCGGCATACAGAAGCATCGGTATTAACACCTACCACCAGTATATTTCCATGATCTGCAGCCCGTGCCAGGTAATCCAGGTGACCGTGGTGCAGGATATCAAAGCAGCCATTGGTAAAGACCACTTTGCGACCGGTAGCACGTATAGCATTGCAATGGTACACGAGGTGTTGCCGGGTATATATTTTATTCTGTATCCACTCCAGTTTCGACATAATCATAATGATGAACTTTTCTGTTGTATGCAAACATAAAAAAGAGGGCTATAAAACCAAGCAGCAGCACAATAAAGGTTTGCACGATCCACGATACCCAGCCAAAAGCCAGCCCGGACGGTTCGTCCAGCCCATAGCGCGTAAGTACTTTTCCTACCAGTACCGGGTAGGCACCAATGCCGCCCTGCGTTACGATCATGCCTATACTGCCAAAAACCAAAACGACCAATGCTGTCAGTATGGGTAAACCCTGTGTAACCGGCATGCTCCAGAAACCCAGCACCAGCATCAGCAGGTACATACTCCAGATCATAAGCGTATAGAAAAGGAACAGACCGCGTTTTTTCAGCTTCAATATAGAACGCACACCATCGCCCATACCTTTTATAAACCTGCCCACTTTTGAATTGCGGTTGCGACGGTATACATATACAAGCAAAGCTATAAGGGCGATGCCCGCAATACCTGCAACAACAAGAGTATTTGTTTTCTGGAAAAATTTGTCTCTGATAACTGCTGCATAATCCGATATCGCATGCCATTGCAGTGAAAACGCCAGTACCGATATGATCAGCAGGCAAACCATATCAAAAGCCCGTTCTGCAACAATGGTACCTACCATCTTATCTGCCGGCACTTTTTCATAGCGGGCCAGTACTGTGCATTTGGCGACTTCACCCATACGGGGCACAAAGAGATTCACCAGGTATCCTATCAGTACGGAAATGGTAGTATTTGTCTTGGAAGGGCGTATATGCATCGGCTCCAGTAACAGGCGCCAGCGGAGTGCACGGAACCAGTGTGAAAGAAACCCGACACCTACCAAAGGTATCAGCATCCACAGGTTTACGGTGCGCATAGATTCATACATCTTTGCTTTATCATCTGCCGAAAGCTCACCGGCTTTCCAGTAAATGATAAATACCCCCAGCCCTACAAATACGACCAGCTGCACTATTGTGAGCAAAGTCTTCTTCATATCCGGTAAAGATAACGATTACAGGCTATTATCTTCTTTGGGGAAAATGATCGTTGGCTTATGTTTTTTGGCTTCTTCAAAATCCAGCGTGCAGTAGGCTATAATAATAACGGTATCACCTACGGCTACCAGGCGCGACGCCGGTCCGTTCAGGCATATCATACCCGATCCGCGGCTGCCCTTGATCACATATGTTTCAAGACGGGAACCGTTTTCTATATCCACTACCTGCACCTTCTCATGCTCTATGATATTGGCGGCTTCCATCAGCGCTTCATCAATCGTGATGCTGCCGATGTAATGCAGGTTAGCTTCGGTAACCTTAACGCGATGAATTTTCGACTTGAGTACTTCGATCTGCATGGCGCCGCAAAGGTACAAACCTATTTTAATGTTAACATCAAAATTGCTGATAGTTCGTTTTTAATCAAAAACACCCTCCCAAGGTCCGGCTCCTTCCCTTATCAGTTCCGGTATACCGCTGGTGCAATCCACCACTGTAGATGGTATGATATTGCCAAAACCGCTGTCTATTACTATATCTACCTGTTTTTCAAACACATCGTGCATTATCTCAGGATCGGTATAATACTCTACATCACTGTTCATCGGCAGCGACACGCTCATTATCGGGTGCCCCAGTTCTTCTACCAGCGTCTGTGTAATAATGTTGTCCGGAACACGGATACCCACTGTATCTTTTTTTGTCTTTAACTGTTTTGGCACTTCCCTGCTGGCCTCCAGTATAAAGGTATATGGGCCGGGCAATGCTTTCTTCAATACACGGAACACAGGAGTATCAACGCTTTTGGCATAATTACTCAGGTTGCTCAGGTCTTTGCAGATAAAGGAAAACTGCGCTTTCTTCGGATCAATATTTTTTATGCGGCAGATACGCTCAATAGCATGCGCATTGTATATGTCACAGCCAAGGCCGTAAATGGTATCGGTCGGGTAAATGATCACCCCGCCATTGCGCAGGCAGTCTACCACGGTCTTTATATTGCGCGGTTGCGGATTATCCGGATGTATATGTAGCAGCATAGTGTATCTTTTTTGAGGTTGTCCGGGCTAAAGGGAAAAATATTAAGCCACTGCGGCGATGGCACCGTTCATCTTCCGTACTGCTATACAGCAATACATTGATATTTAAAATTACGCATTTAAAAAATGATGCTTTACTGCATTCATAGCTATCTGCAATCTTTCCTGCTCATTGCCCCGCACATCTGCCCACGGCACACCGCTTTCTGCCACTATATCACGGTACTGGTTGTAGAAATATTGTCTCATAGCCACTTCGCCATGCTCCCGCAGCGGATCATACTCCCATTTTGTGTCAATATAAGTAAGCAGGTACAGATCATACGGCCTTACAGCTATCTGCTCCAATATATTCCTGTGGCAGCGGCTATAGCTATGCTCACTCCATACTTTTACCACATACAGGTCTGTATCGCACACCAGGAAGCGGCTGGCACCATGCACCAGCAGGTCTTCACTTTGCAACTGCCCGGCAGCTATCTGCAGTAAATCCCTTTCTTCATATGGCCGGCCCAGCCTTTCAAGATAGCCGCGCGCATATTCCGGCACCCAGATAGTGCCCAGTTCTTTTGCCAGTGCAGCACTCAATGTGCTTTTGCCCGTAGATTCCGGGCCTATGACCACTATTTTTTTCAAAAAAAGAGCAGGTTTTAAATAGCGTTTAAATTCCAAGCAAAGAACGCAAAGGTGACGCAAAGCAGCGCAAAGAATATTGCATATTTATAGCAATGCCACTTCCTGAAGTTACTGACGGGAAAAAATTATCAGAACGGTGTTTGGGGAACGTTTTTATGCTTCCGGTGCTGCAGCCACTGCATGCCTTTCTTACCTGCCCATGCCGAGCCGGCGCCTATGAGCGCACCTGCCAGTACATCTGACGGGTAATGCACACCCAGGTACATCCGCGAGTAGCCTACAGCACCTGCATACAGGAAAGCAGGGGTAATCACATACCATTTGGGATGCTGCATGCTCAGCGCAGTTGCCAGTGCAAAAGCCTCAGAAGTATGCCCCGAAGGAAAGGACGGATCGCTTGCTGTGCGATATGGTGTAATGTCGTTATTGGATACGTAAGGCCTCGGGCGGTTCACTGCATATTTTAACCCGAAACTCACAGCCAGGTTAAGACCCACACCGGCAGTAAGCTGCCAGGCCTGCTGCCGTGCCTCTTTATCGCCGGATGCATAGCCGTAAATAAGCTCTCCCGCCACCACCGTAATAGTAGCCGGGTAGATAGTCTGGCTGATATCGTACATAGGCTTTACATGCTCCGTACCATTGATATCACGCAGCAGCTTTACATCAAGGCTCTGCGCCCTGCAGTTAAAGCAAAAAACACATAAAAAAGAGATCAGGACGGTAACGCGTTTTGTGCCGACCCGGAATTGAGCTTTTTTTTCCATTCGAAGTACCCAAATATAGCCACAATAAACAATATCACGGTGAGGAGTGCGGTAAGTGGCAGTTGTTTGTGCATGTATAACGGAATTGCAGCCAGATTTGATATATTCAGCATGATCCAGTTTTCAACTTTGTGCTTTGCCAGCAGCCACATACCGCTCCATGCAGTTGCCGATACAAAGGCATCCCAGACAGGCACATCCGAATTTGTATATTTTTTAAGTATGTAATACAATAATATCCAGCCCAGGAAAGCTATTAATACCGCTACAGACCAGTCTTTGCGCCCCGACGAATGTATCGTGACCTCCTCGCCTCTTTTACGTGTCCACAGTATCCAGCCGTATATGCTCATAAATAAATAGTATAGATTCAACAACGCATCTGCATACAATCTTACCGCCGGCTGCACAAAAATGCCCACATATATCACTGTACTGATGATGCCGGTAGGATAGAGCCATACATTATTGGCCCTCGCCAGGAAAACACTCCATACGCCAAACAGCATCGCTGCCCATTCCCAGGGCGAAGTCTGCTGTAACTGAGCAATTAAAAAGGAATACCAGTTATACGTGGTCATGGGCTGCAAAGCTAACTTTTAAAAAGTTTTTACACCCGTACCAGAGCACTTGTATTTTAACCATTGACCCACCCCCTGATTTTTCACGGTTCGCACCCCGTGAATAATATGCGTTTTTTATTTATTCGAAAAGAAGTACTTTCACATTATCGTATAAAAAATATACAATCTTTTGGATTATAAAAACAAAACTTAACGCGAATATATAAGTATCCATCTACCCACTGTAACAATATCTATCCATAAAAACTATATCCATGCAAAAAATTTTCCTCCCTGTTATATGTGCACTATCCTCTGTTGCTTCATTTGCCCAGGATACGCCACTGGACACAAACTCCGGTATATCCGGAATAGAGCAAAAACTTAAAACATATGGCAAAAGCAGGTATATGCAGGGTACTGCTATAAATATAGTGACAGATCTGCCGGGCTGGGAAGGCGATACACTGACCTTATATCAATATTCAATTGCAGACAAAGCCGACACAACGCTCACAGCAAAAGTTATTATGTACAATGCAAATGATCATCGTATAGCCAACTGGATATATTATGCGCTTAAAGACTGCAATAAGAAAACCGACAGCAAGAACATAGATGCGGTCATTGACTATATCCGTAAACAATCGGGCTTCCAGTTTCCGGTGCGGGGCATTGTGTACGAAGATCTGCAGACAGCCTACTCAAAAAAGAAAACAGATGGTATACAGGAAACCTATTTCTTCTTTGACGGAGTTGCCGTATCTCATAAAACGATAAAAATCAACACCTATATACCAGGCAAACCGCCGCAGAGAGCCACCGGCGCCCAAAATGACGCTTTGCTGCAAATGACGCTTACGAATGTAGAGCGCGCCTTTCTCTATGCACGTATCAGCTCTACCCTGCGCGAAGAATACCAGTCATTCATGAAGCACATCCATCAAACTTCTGTGCCGGATCAAAATGCAGACAACGGAAAAGTATACCTGGAAACGGTAAGAAAAGAATACCGTGCTGCAATGCACGGAAAGAGAAATAACCTCATTGCCGCATGGGTATATGCCAATATCAAATAAATCTTTCACAATCAAAACACAATAACATGGCCGATTACATTAAAGGAATAGATGTAAGCCGCTGGCAAGGCACAGACATCAACTGGAAACAGGTAAAAGCAGATGGGAACTCGTTTGTTTTCATAAAAGTCACAGATGGCTCTGCATATAAAGAAGCGTTCATAGACATAGGAAGGATTCATGCCAAAGGGGCTGTAGCTGCAGGACTGAAGATTGGCTACTACCATTTCTCACATCCTGCAAACCATGGCGGACTTGAAGAAGACGCAACGGCAGAAGCCAGGTACCTGCTGGCTACATTGAAAAAAGATTTTCCAAAACCTAATTTTCCGCTGGTGCTGGATTTTGAAGATGAGAATATGTCGATTACTCCGGCAGAAGCTGAGAAATGGATTGCAACATTTTGCGCAGTGCTGAAAAAAGCCGGGTACGAAATGATCTATTACTCATACAAAGGATATTCTGACAGTCACCTGCCAACGGTACACAGCCTCGGCAATCTTCCGTTGTGGCTGGCCAGCTACCCTAAAAATTTTGACATCAATAACCCACCCAAATCTCCGAGAGGATGGCAATCGTGGGTAATATGGCAATATTCAGAAAAAGGCACCGTGAAGGGCATCAATAGCAGCGGTACAGATCTGAATATTATGACCAAAGATTTCTTTAATAAATACTAGCCACATACAGAACGGCATGTTTCCCGCCGGAGCATGCCGTTTCTTATCTGCAGTCCGGCAATAAGCAGCAGGCCAGGGGATGGAAAACTGCCATCCGGAAACATTAACAGGCACAGGCATGATTTTGTCTTTTTATTAAAGCCCCGGTTACTGCGACGGGCTATTAAAAAACACAGATACATGAAAACGATTTTTTATACTATTGCCTGCTTTCTGGCCATTCTCCCCGCATCTGCCCAAACGCAGATCAATTTTGCTTCAAGAGTTGTAAAAGATTCTCTTTTCATTCCCTGGGAAATTATATACGGGCCGGACGATCATATCTGGTTTACTCAAAAGAATGGCTATATCTGCCGGCTGGACCCGGCCTCAGGACAAACAGACACCCTTTATCATGAAACAGACACGTATATTATGGGCTCTACCGGAGAAGGGGGAATGCTCGGCATGGCGCTGGATCCGTTATTTACAACAACAAGGCCCTATGTATATGTAACCCACGAATATCTGCAGGGCAGCAATTACAAAGAGCGTGTAGTGCGCTATACCTATGCAGCCAATGCATTGCAAAGCCCCGTGACACTGATTGACAACATTACAGGCGCCACATATCACAACGGTGGCAGATTGCTGATCGTAGCTGATAAGCTATACATTTCTACCGGTGATGCCACTGTCGGAGCTAATGCCCAGGATTTGTCATCTTTAAACGGAAAGATATTACGCATTAACCTGGACGGCTCCATACCATCAGATAATCCTATACCCGGCAGCCCGGTATGGGATTGGGGACATCGCAATGCGGAAGGGCTTGCATTTGCCAACAATATCATCTACAGCTCAGAACACGGCCCCAACAATGATGATGAAATAAACCTGCTGGTTTCCGGCCGCAACTATGGCTGGCCCAATGTTGAAGGTTATTGTAATCTCCCGGCAGAGCAGACATTCTGTGCCGATTCAAATGTTGCAGAGCCTATACATGTGTGGACGCCTACTATTGCGCCCTGCGGTATAGAATATTACGACAAGCCGATGTTTCCGGCGCTGCAAGGCTCACTGCTGCTGGCAACGCTTAAAGATCAGCATTTATACCGGCTGCTGTTAAGCAATACAAAAGACTCTGTCATTTCTGTGCAGACAATCAGTAATGTAAATTTTGGCCGTTTACGTGACATCTGCATTTCTCCTTCCGGGAGTGTCTTTTTGTCTACCAGTAATTCTGTTTCAGGGGACAATGGGATTCATACTGACCGTATTATTGAATTGTACGATTCCACATTTACTTCTGTGGGAAATGTTACTACAGGCGACTCCAGGGTGGTTCTTTATCCTAATCCGGCGAGTAATGCTATAACCCTGCATTTTAATATGGAAATGGGCACAGCGAGGTGGAACTATGCTGTTACGAGCGCACAAGGCGTTATTTTGAAGAGTGGCAGCTTTCTGCCACAGCAGGACATACGTGTTTCCATTTCATCTCTTGCTTCCGGTATATATTTCATACGCGCCTGGAATGCAGGCACAGTAAGCATTGTAAAGACTTTTGTGAAGAATTGAAACCTGTTATGAAACATGAAGGAAATTTATTTTCCTGAAAATCTTTGGAAAAACAAAACCCGTTGCTATCTTTGCAATCCCAAAAGGGAAAAGGTGCGGTAGCTCAGTCGGTAGAGCAAAGGACTGAAAATCCTTGTGTCGCCGGTTCGATCCCGGCCCACACCACAAGCCCACAAAGCGTTTCAGAGTTTTTCTGAAACGCTTTTTTATTTCAGGTCGAACAAATAACATAAAAAATGTTGTTTTGCAGTTCATAAGCTAAAGGAGGATCAAGCGATATATTTCGGGGATAGACTAATTAATTCTTAAAGTACAGCAATCGATGAAAGCCCACCGTCTGCGTGTAGAATCTGCCCCGTAATCCAGGATGATTTTGAGGACAGAAGGAATGCTGCCAGTTCTGCAATATCAGTAGCTGATCCGATCTTTTTTAAAGGGTGTCTTTTTGCATTGTTCAGTCTCTTATCATCAGTATCCAGCAATCTCTGGGTAAGAGGAGTATCAGTGACAGATGGCGCAATACAATTGACGCGGATAACAGGAGCCAGCTCTGCCGCAAGTGCCCGGCATAATCCTTCTACAGCTCCTTTTGAAGCAGAAATCATACTGTGAAACGGGAAACCTTTTATGACGGCTACAGTAGAGAATAAAACAACAGATGCTGCACCGCTCTTTTTTAATCTGGGCAAGACGGCCTGAATGATCCGGACAGCGCCGGATACCTGCAAACGGTAGTCTTCTTCAAATTCTTTTACAGAAAAACGGCTGAAAGGTTTCAGGTTGATCGCACCGGGACAATATACAAGCCCGTCCAATGATTCGGGCAGGTAAGAAAGATCCTGCTCTTCATCCAGCACATTCAGCTGGCGGAACATAACATCAGCGTTTTCGCTGCTCCGCTTATGGCTGCAGTAGGTTGCATATACAGTATGATGCGGACTAAGAATGTCTACCAATGCTTCCCCGATGCCGGATGAGCCACCTATGATCAGATATGTACTCATAAAATGTTTTTTATTAGAATTCATCCAGGCCGGTACGGATTTCCCCCAGCCTTAAGCCTGACTTTGCTTTTGCTTTGTTCAAAGCCGTAAACATTCATCAGCAGCAACAGCATGGCGTAAAAAATATCTTCAACCGGTATTGTCAGCAGACGGACACCCAGGTTCTCCTTATCATTATACCAGACAACTACACGCTCCAGAAAGCTGCCGGTGAGTACACCATTAGACAATAGAAAAGGAATAAGCACAAACAGGAACGAAGAGAAGAAAGCCGGTAAAAATGACACTTTCTTACGCAAACAAAAGAACAGGAATGCGGATAGCAGCAGAAAAGTAACGCAGGTGTACAGTCTGTCTGTATTCATTAACCCGCCGGTAAGCAGGAGCATAGCCAGGATAAAACAGAGTCTCCGGGTATTCCGCCCCCCTTTGCCAAACGAAAACAATACGGAGAAGGCGTGGTAGCTGAAGATGCAGGCAAACGGTATACAGATAAAGAACAGAAATTCTTCCAGTGGCATTCCCAGGAAAAAAAAGCCGAGCACATATCTTTTGTCAAAACCCCATACGCCCAGGTAAGTATAAAGCGCGTCCCACAACAGGAAAAAAGATGCTGTAAATAAACAGGGCAGGAGAAAATGCTTCCATTCCCGGTAAAAGCTGAACCGTGAATAAAATGAACACAATAAGGGCAGCAAAAGACACCCTGAATCGACCACAAGGTAAGTATAGTGCGGATTCATTTTTTGTGGCGCGTTTTCCAGGCTTCTCTGAAATATTTTACAGGTACCCATAGCATACCGAAACATTCCCCTTCTTCTTTGCCCACATGTTTGTGGTGTACTTTATGCGCTTTCCGCAATGCACGGAAATAAATGTTGTTAGTATTACGGAACAGCCGGATGCGCTGATGGATAAATATATCATGTACAAAAAAATAGGCGGCTCCGTATAGTGTAATGCCTGTGGCAATGAACAAAAGGATACGGAAATTGGGCAGCAGTGTGCCAAGCAGGAAAACAGTCATGGACAATGTTCCGAAAACAATGAAAAAATAATCATTCTTTTCAAACCTGCCCCTGTGAACCGGGTCATGATGGTCTTCATGCCATATCCAGAGCAGTCCGTGCATGACATACTTGTGCAGCCACCATGTGAATGCCTCCATAGCACAAAACACACCCGCAATTAATGCTGTATAAAGAAGAATACTCATGGGAAAAGTCCTATTCTCTGGTACAATAAAGGAAACCATTGCGTAAAATTATCAGGCGCCCTTTTCAGCCACTGATCTATTTCATCTAAAAAAAGATACTTCCAGGACAACACCTCTTCAGGATCAGGAGTGGGAACACTATCTGAATATCCACAAAAGACCTCATCAAATTCATACTCGATCAACCCATTACCCAATGGCACGCGATAAATGAAACTAAAACGGGGAAACAATTCACAAGAGATATTGAGTTCTTCCTTCAATCGACGTGTAGCAGCCACATGAGTGGTTTCTCCCGGCCTTGGATGCGTGGTGCAGCAGGTATTACTCCAGAGACCGCCGGAATGATATTTACCCGGAGCCCTTTGCTGCAGTAATAGCTTTCCATCGCCATTAAATACCAAAACAGATACGGCCCGGTGTAATACTCCCTGGTAATGCGCTTCCATCTTTTCCATAATACCGGTCTCCACGTTTTGATCATTCACCAGCTGAACATATTCTTTATTCATTGCGAAAATGGTATTTAAATTATCCGCAAACTGTGCTTCAGATAACCATAGGCCAGCAGGTTCATCTTCTGGTAATCGGGAATACGTATGCGTTGGTTCATGATCCCTGATGGCGGTATCTCCCGGATCTTGCTGAATAATTTCCTGTAATAAAGATAAGCGATGTATACACCGAAGCGGGAAGACGACGGCAATTGCCTGATGCCGGCCAATGCTTCCCTGAAGTCGGTTTCAATATCATCTTCAATCTGTTTTTTCTCGCTCTCTGTAAATTTCTGTAAGTCGATGCCGGGAAAGTACACCCTTCCCAGCACATAGTTATCATTCTTTATATCGCGCAGGAAATTCACTTTCTGAAAGGCCGACCCCAGCTTCATAGCTGCATGCTTCAGCCGGTTGTACATGTCTTCATTACCATCTGTAAATACCCGGAGACACATCAGGCCAACAACCTGAGCAGACCCCAGTATGTATTCCTCGTATGATTGCAGGGTATGTTCCAGCATACTCAAGTCCATTTCCATGCTGCGCAGGAAACAGTCTACCAGTTCCTGATCAATATGATAACGGTGCACCACATCCTGGAAGCTGTTCAGTATCGGGTTCAGGCTGATCCTGCGCGCGATTGCTTCATACGTCTTAATCTTAAACTCATCAAGCAATGCTTTTTTATCATAATCATGAAAGCTGTCAACTATCTCGTCTGCCAGCCTGACGAACCCATAGATGCTGTAAATAGCATTGTGCAAGCGTTTATTAAGGCAGTAGATGCCTAATGAAAAGCTGGTGCTGTAAGTCCGGGTAATACACTTGCCGGAAGCGACGGATATCTTGTCGAAAAGTGCTTTCATCGATGTTCTTTTTTTAGCTGTTTTATTAATTCGCCTGCCACGATCTCGCCTGATATCAGCGCAGGCGGCAGGCCGGGCCCGGGAACAGTCAGCTGGCCGGTGTAGAACAGGTTGCTCACTTTCTTATTCCTGAGCCGTGGCTTCAGGACTGCAGTTTGCAGCAACGTATTGGCAAGGCCGTAGGCATTCCCTTTAAAAGCATTGTAATCTTTGATAAAATCAGAAATACTGTATGGATGGCTCACTACGATATCCTCACGAAAGTCAACGTCGCAGAAGCTTTCTATTTTTTTGATAACCTTGTCATAATATTCAGATCTTACAACTTCGTCTCCCTGCAGACCTGGAGCTACAGGTATCAGTATAAACAGGTTTTCCTGTCCTTCCGGAGCTACCGAAGGGTCTGTTCTCGAAGGGCAGCAAACATAGCACAGCGGATCGGAAGGCCAGCATGGTGCAGCATAGATATCGCGTGCATGCTGCTCAAAATCCGTATCAAAAAACAGGTTATGATGTTCCAGGCGCGGCAGTCTCTTACTAACTCCCACATAATAAACCAGGCAGGAAGGCGCGAGGGTACGGCTATCCCAGTAGTCTGCCGTATAATTCCGGTAAGGCGCCGCTAACAAATGCTGTTCTACATGATGATAATCGGCCGCAGCGATCACTGCATCTGTGGCAACTTGTCTGTCATTCACTGACAAACTGTTTACCCGCGCATTTTCAACATGAAGATGATGAACAGCAGCGCCCGTATTTACAGACACTCCCAGCGACTCCGCTAAAGAAGCAATGCCACTGATCACTTTGCTCATTCCCCCCATCGGGTAAAAAGTGCCCTGGGATAGCGCTGCGTGGTTCATCAATGTGTACAGGGCTGGTATCTTGTCAGGCATTGCCCCAAGAAACAGCACCGGGAATTCCAGTAAGGAAACCAGTCCCGGATCGCGGAAATACCGGCGCACATAACTCCGTACAGAATTAAATATGTTCATACGTAAAGCAGCCTTCAGCACTGGCAACCGCGCATATTCCATCCAGCTGTAAGCAGGTTTGCGTACCAGCTCTTTCATCCCCACATTATATTTGAAAGCTGCTTCTTTTAAAAATCTGTCCAGCTTTTCGGCACTTCCCTTTTCCCTGGCTTCAAACATGGCTCGCAATGATTCCATATCAGCCGGTACTTTCATTACATCTGTCGCCGAAAATATCACCTGGAATCCCGGATCCAGCTGCTTTAATTCATAGAAATCAGATGCAGACTTATTAAACTGGTTAAAGAAATCTTCATAAACATCCGGCATCCAGTACCAGCTGGGGCCCATATCGAACGTAAAACCTTTGTCTGTAAAAAACCTGGCTCTCCCGCCTATCGTCTCATTCTTTTCATAGACAGTTACATCCATACCGGCACGTGCAATGAAGCACGAGGCTGCCAGTCCCGATATTCCGCTGCCGATGATCGATACCGATTTCATGATAAATATGTAAGCAATTCTTTCTTTACCGTATCATCCAGGAACTTCCCGCTATAGTAAGAGGATACTGTAACGGCACCTTCGTCTCTGACGCCCCTCATACAGACACACATATGCATTGCCTCAATAACCACAGCAACATCATCTGTCTGCAATACCTGCTGCAGCTCTTTGCCTATCTGTACGGTAAGCCGCTCCTGCACCTGCGGCCGCTGCGCGAAATAGGCTACAATACGATTCAGCTTTGAAAGCCCGATGATCTTACCGGTGGAGATATAAGCTATATGGGCCTTACCATATATTGGTACAAAATGATGCTCGCAGCTGCTGAACAGCGGGACGTTTTTTTCTACTAACATCTGGTTGTACCCGTACTTATTATCAAACAAGGTTGGTTGTGGCCTGTTGTCCGGATGCAGACCGGAAAAAAGCTCCGTTACGTACATCTTGGCTACGCGGTACGGTGTGTTCCTGAGACTGTCATCATTCAGATCAAGCCCGAGCAATTGCATAATCTCACCAAAATGAAAAGCTATGCCATCTATCTTTTCATCATCCGAAAGACGGAATGCGTCAGGCCTTAAAGGAGTGTCGTGGCTATTGGTCATATGGTCTCTGTCGTCTTCAATTTCAAGCCTTCGTCCTGTATCGTCTATCATCGGCGCTGCGCTCTTCATAGTACAACAATTAAATACTCGTGATCGTGTCTGTTTCAAAACAAATCTATATGTATTTTGTCTAACTAAAAAATAAAAAAGTTAGACAAAATAATAAAACAATCATGTAAAGCATCTATAAAATGACTGGATAAAAGGTATATTGGTTTCTGTCAAAATAAAAAAGGGATAATTCTGTCTATCTTTAACATCTAAAAAAGTAGACATGGAGCGATACACCATTAACAATGTCGAACAGCTAACCGGCATCAATGCCCATTCGCTCCGGGCGTGGGAAAAAAGATACAAGACGCTGGTCCCGCACCGCACAGAAACCAACATCCGTTATTACGATGATTACCAGCTGAGAAAACTGCTGAACATAGCAACGCTACAATCAGCAGGACATAAAATATCTAAACTGATGGCGATGAAAGATGAGGAGCTTCATGCACTGATCACTGCATTGCCTGACCATACACCTACAGACGATGAGCAGTTAATGGCAGCACCTGTTAATAAGCTGGTAGCTGCAATGCTGGCATTCGATGAACCGCTGTTCGACAAAGTTCTTTCGGGTACAATCATACGGCTGGGCATGTTCGATGCCATGCTGACGGTTGTATACCCGTTTCTGCGTAAAACAGGGATACTGTGGAGCACCGAAAATATCTCTCCTGCCCAGGAACATTTTGCAAGCAATATCTTGAGAAGAAAATTGCAGTCGGCAATAGACGGCCTGCCCTATCCGTCGAAATCAGATATGGTATTCCTGCTATTTCTGCCACCGGACGAGCTGCACGAAATTGGACTTCTGTTTTCTGATTACCTGATTCGGCATGCCGGGAAAACATCTGTTTATCTCGGACAAAATATTCCATATACCAGCCTGAAAACCGCACTGGATCAAACCCGGGCCAGCCACCTGCTTACTTTTTTCACCACCGGAACAGACGTTGAAAAGCAAATGAAGCAACTGACTCAAATTATGAAAGGCAGCAAAAGCAAATTGATTATCTGCGGCAGTGAATTTTCTCCGGAACTGAAACTTCCGGCCAATATAAAACTGCTGAAAGCTCCGAATGCTCTTTTTGATTTTTTATAGATATTGAATGATGTCCCGGGGCTGTTCTGTCAATAATGAACTAATGACAGCTGGAAATTACCCCTGCCGGCTATTTACTTCCATAGAATTATTTGCTTTTGACGATAGACGAAAATTTCAATTTAGCGTTCTGCTGAAATGATTTGGTGTAAATAACACCATGTATCTATATTATTAAGTGCAGATTTTTTAAAAAAATCGCCCTTAACGTTTTTGGAAATTACAGGCTGGCGGTTGAGCCAAAACTGTTTACCATAGCGGTTTTTAATGGGTATATCCGGTTGAATAATTGCCTCAAATGGTTCAACTTTCGTTCGGTGGACACCACAAGCCAGCAAAGCGTTTCAGAGTTTTTCTGAAACGCTTTTTTCATTTGATAACCCGTTCCACGCCGGTGTAATATTCAAGGTTTTGCTTATACTCCCAAAAAACGTTATATGCCGCATACAAAAAGCAGGTCAATCTTCGTTCTTGACAGCAGATTCTCAGAAAACGCAACTTTTACCGGCCACGCAAAACTCCGCTACGTTACGATGTCAGTATTAAATCTGTTCCGAACCAATATTATGCTGTGAAATATTGCACTACTATGCATTAATGACTAGATTGGCATGCTGGTTATAGCCGCCGGGAAATTCTTGTTATCGAATATCACAATGAAGTTGGTCTTATGATTTTTTTGAAAATTAAATGCAGCCGGACGTACAAAAATGTTATGTCAACCCGGCTTACCCCGGCACACATGCTGCTGGCTGTTATCTTCACCTTTTGTTCATTTGGAATTTACGGTCAAAAGGTTGCGACTCCGCCCGCTTTACAGAAACCTGATAGTTCACGGCAACAACAGTTGCCACTGCCTGGTAAAGAACAGCTCGATGATTTAGAATTCGTGAAGCAAAAGCTGCAAACAGATTATCCTGATTTTAAGTCAAAGACCGCACATTTTAATTTTGACAGTTTGGTTGACAATGTTTCGCAGCGTTACGCACCTGATAGTTTCAAAATAGCTTCCGCAATTATTGCTGCTTTCAGGGATGGGCACCTGCGCATTTACCAGCTCAGAAAGGACATCCCGACTGATACGGCTGTGTGTAAACGTCGTCTCAAAGATGTACGGAAACATCTCTCAAATACAAAACTGAAACAGTGGGAAGGATATTGGCTGAACGATTATCACGATTGTGTAATTGCGATGAAATGCGAAGACCGGCAAGGCAGGCTGTACAAGGCCTATGTGATGGAAGACCGGCGCGGAGTCCTCTCTCCCGGCATGGTATTGGGCCGCTTTGAACTTTCCGCCGACGGAAGATACTTTACGGATTTCTTAAATCCCCATACCGGGGCGAGGAGATTTGTATACAGCGTTTTCCGGAATGATACTGTAATAACCACAGATGCGGAAAGCAAATGGGAAAAGCTAAAAAACTACAATGCTCCCATTCTTCCTGCGTTATCAATGCCCTTTGAACGCGCTTACGGAAAACAGCTTGCCACGAAAACCTATCTGATTGGCCTGCCGCAGTGCAGTCCTGAAAATATGGAAATACTGGATAGCCTGGTGGCGGCCGATTCAAGCAGGATTGCGACTTGCGAAAACCTGATTATTGATGCCCGCAACAACGTGGGAGGTGGCCGGAGTGCATACCAGTCGCTATTGCCATTTGTCTGTACGGATACTATTAAACGTATCCGCTTCAGGTATTTTTATACCCACGATTATGCAGCCTCACGCAGGGCAGAGCTGCAGGCGTACCTGGAAAGAGGAGCGCCGGACAGCGCGTTTGTAGATTGGTACAACCAGGAAATACAAAAGGGAACTGATAGTGCTGGCAGAACCGTAGAAGCCCCTCAGGAATATTATACCTGCGAAGGCGTCCGGCTAAATCCCAGGCATATTGGTGTCATCGTCAATTACGGATGCCAGAGTGCTGCCGAACTGTTGCTGATTGAATTTAAGCAGAGCCACAAGGTTACAGTATTTGGAGAACAGACAATGGGCGTCGTAGATAATCTCGACTGGTTTTATCTGCCGACGCCCCGGAATAAGTACCGTTTGTATATCCCTTACAGCAAAAGGCATGAAGATAGCGGCCCTCCACATCTCGATGGAAAGGGTATAAGTCCCGATGTGCTGATCCCGGAAAATGCCCCGGATTGGATTGGCTTTGTGCAGCGGTATTATGAGAATAAATCGCGGTAAGGATTAAAACCGTGTTCAGATTTTTTCAAAAAAAACAGCTGCAGACACCCATATCGAAACTATTTACCTGAGCGGATTTCAACAGATGACTTTAAGAGATAGTACCCGATCTCTGTGACTGCAATTTTGATTATCCGGGTTAAAAACCATTTCGCAACATGTCCGCGTACTGGTTGGGCAATGGGCTGTCTTCTACTGCCTTTGCAGCTTTCTCTGTATCATAACTGAAACGGACAAATTCTACTCTGATTGACTCTTTGTCAAGAACTGTGCTGTTTTCATTTATTGTCAGCAGCACATAGCAGCCTTGTGGGTTACCATCTTTAGGCTTGCCTACCGATCCGATATTGATCGCATGGCGGTAACGGGCATTATCTGTTGTTTCGGTCGGCAGCGTGCGGTGATATGGCTTATGTGTATGCCCAAAGCACATGATATCCGCATCGGCCTGCTCCATGATCCGCAGCAGGCTTTTTTCTTCCCGGTCTTCAAACAGATACTCATTTATTTTACGAGGACTACCATGTACCAGCAGCAGGTTTAAGCTATCTTCATTAAGCTGAAACTCGACCCTGATATGGGCTGGCAGCGTCCGCAGGTATTGCCGCTCATTGTCCCCGATAATGCTGTTGGTATAAGAAATGGAAACCTGGCCCATGTCTTTTTCCGTATCGGTTTTGTAAGCACAACCGCAATCATTGCTCGTCCGGCCAATGCCGAAATCGTAGTTCCCTGCAATAGCGGGAATACCTCTTTTCCGGATCATATTAACGACTTCATTCGGCCAGATATTATACCCGACCAGGTCCCCTAAACAATAAATAGCGTCCGGTTTCTTATTGTCCATATCTGCCAGGCAAGCTTCCAACGCCGGAAGATTGGCGTGTATGTCACTAAACAAAGCAATTTTCATGCGTCAGTTTTTTTTGCAGTTAAATATTTCCATATCGGGATTGCGGCTACTGCGCCCATAACAGGCGCAACAATGTATATCCAAAGGTGTTCCAGATGGCCGGATGCAAGCGCCGGGGCAATGGAACGGGCAGGGTTCATAGATGCCCCGCAGATCGGGCCTGCAAACATGGCTTCCAGAGCAACCACCGAGCCGATTGCCAGCCCTGCAAACATGCCCAGTTCTTTGCTGCCCACGGCAACATTCACGATCACCAGCATTAAAAAGAAAGTCAGGATCAGTTCAAGGATAAAGGATTGCATTTCTGTTCCGGCGGGTATAGTTGCGCCAAGAAATTCATTGGCAGGAAACAGAAACTTCAACGTCAGGCTTGCCAGTAATGCCCCCGCCAACTGGCTTATGATATAGCCAGGTAATTGCTTTACCGGGAAACGTTTTGCTATCGCGAAAGCGATGCTCACAGCAGGGTTTAAATGCGCTCCTGATATATTACCCAGGCTATAGATCATGCTCATGACGATCAGTCCAAAGGTCATGGCAATGCCCACATGGGTAACACTTCCGCCTGATTGCTGGTCAATAACCACCGCCCCGGTTCCGCAGAATACCAAAGCAAATGTGCCGATCAGTTCTGCTATATAATTTCTCATATCAGCAACAACCACCACCGGGCGTACAGCAGGAAGATTGAACAGTTAATTCAGACAAAGAAAGATTCTTTTTAGCCAGAATGCCGCAGGCATCCTGTGCCAGGCAAGCAGTCTGCTTGGGCGTCAGTAAAAAGTCCTTCCCGTCAAACTCAAGCCCGAATTTTCCAATCGTGCCTTGCTGGTATTCCACCTCAATGTTTAAATCTTCGCTACCCAATATTTTTTGCGAGAGGTTTAGAATATGCAGGAATTTCTGCGGTGCAAGCCGGTGATCGTAATCCCCTGCTTCCCATAGCTGGAAATTAGCTACCGTTTCTTTCCGCTCGGTCCCGCCGCAATCAATAAAATGTTTTGTGACCAGCCCCACTTCCGTAACATGGAAATGAACCGGTAAATATGTATTGTCCGGAAGTTTAAAGTTGATTGCTGATACTTCAGCCAGCTTTTCTTTTAATTCAGAGATTCTCATGTTCATTCAGTTTTTATGAGTTAATAATTATTGCATCCAGGATTTGAGGCCGCAGGCACCCTGAGCGTTCTGCCTTTATTATCTGCCAATTTCAACCATTAGATCATTGCGATATTACGATTGATTAAAACAAAAAAAACTTAACAGCAATTTGTCTTTAAAGGCACGTCCACGAAAAACCCTGACAGGATTTGCCGGTACTCATTCCAGACCTTGGGATTGATACAATAGCAAACGCTCGTTCCTTCCACAGTTCCCTGGATAAGACCTGCGTTTTTCAGTTCTTTCAGATGTTGTGAAATGGTTGGCTGTGCCAATCCCAATTCATCCACCAGATCACCACAGATACAGGCATTGGCTTTAACAAGCTGTTGCAGGATTGCAATGCGGGCCGGATGCGCCAGAGCTTTAGCCATGTTGGCCAGGTCATTCTGTTTCTTTGTAAATAAATCTGTCTTCGTTGCGCCCATATTCCTTAATCCTATTATTGCAATATTACGATTAATATTGAAACACCCAAAAATTATAAATATTATTTCACAGCCGGAAAAAGATGATTAAAGAATAATTGCACTCCGCCTTTCCAATAAAATTGTATCTCTCCAGGCACCATTCATCTGCCCGATTTTTTCTCTGTATCCGACAATTCTGAAGCCGGCTTTTGTATGAACCGCAAGACTACCTTGATTCTCCGGGAATATTCCCGCCTGTAACGTCCAGATGCCATTCAGCTCGCTTTCTTTTATAAGCGCGTCGAGCAACTTTGAACCGATACCTTTTTTCAAATGATCAGTATGCACATATACACTCACCTCCGCCACACCGGCATATACACACCTTGATGAAACGGGAGATAATGCGCACCAACCCACTATCTTATTATCAAGCGTGGCAATCAACCTGCCGAATTTCAAATGGCCTTTATCCCAGTCTGCCCATTCCGGTGCTTCGGTTTGAAATGTTGCATTTCCGGTACGTATTCCCAGCAAATAGATTTCCTTTACCGCTTCCCAATCATTGGGTACAAAAACACGTATCTCCATAGTTAAAAATAATATTTCCCGGTCATTGTAATATCGCCACTGTGGCAGTTTAAACAGCCGGCAGCATAAACACGAATGTGCAACCTTCATTTAATAACCGCGCCAAAAAGCGTACTGGAATTTACGGATAAGGTTATGATGCCGGATCTCTATTATATCATTATATTGCGAAATAATCAAACATATGAGCCTGACAGCGCAGATAGCAAAGCATTTAAGAGATGTTCACTTTGGCGGCAACTGGACGACATCCTGCCTTAAAGAACATCTTTCGGACGTGACATGGGAACAAGCAAATGCTGAAGTTTATTCTTTCAACACTATCGCAACGCTTGTTTATCATACCAATTACTATGTAGACGCTGTATTGAAAGTGTTGCAGGGCGCGCCACTCAATGCCAGCGATAAATATAGCTTTGATCATCCGCCTGTTCAATCACAGGAAGACTGGGAAAATATGCTTAACAAAGTATGGACAGATGCCCGGACTTTTGCCGAACTCATTGAGCAATTACCCGACAGCATACTGGACGAAGACTTTACGGATAAAAAATATGGCAGCTACTATAGAAACCTGCAGGGAATTATTGAACACACGCATTACCATTTAGGACAGATCATACTGATAAAGAAAATACTTCAGGAGGCAGACTAGCCCTCAGAGAAATAGCCAGGCGAACAATAATATACAGCATACACAATAGCTAAAACCGCCACAGCAGACGGTTTTAGCTTTAAAATTCCATTAGCCCAACTCAATGACATTTACCGTATTTATCTCCTGCAGAAAACGCACGTCGTGTGATACAGCGATGACTGTTCCTTTGTATTCGTTTACTGCTGCAGTTAAGATTTCTATGTTTTGAATATCCAGGTTGTTGGTTGGCTCGTCCAGTATCATTATATCAGGCGCCTGCTGACTTAGTGTAAGACAACAAAGTATCAGCCGCATTTTTTCTCCGCCGCTCAATGTTTCACAAGGTTTATCCCATTGCATCTTTGTAAATAAAAAGTGGGTAAGTCTACTCTTCACTTCATGCTCCGGCAGGTGTTCTGTATTAAACTGCAACGCCTGTTCGTAAACTGTGAGCCCATCATTAACGAGCGAATAATCCTGGTCAATATAGACTGATTTCATGTCTGCCCGGAATATTGCTCCTGCTGTGGGCTCCAGCATTCCCAGGATCATTTTTATAAGCGTCGACTTCCCGGATCCGTTGCCACCTTTGATAGCTATACGGTCACCACTTACGATTTCAAAATTCAGCAGATGTTTCCAGAGCATATGGCTGCCATATGCAAAGTTTACATCTTTTGCGGTGATTAGTATTTTCCCCTTATGCAATGCAGTATTATCAAACCCGATCCTCATCTTGTCCTGCCCCGGCAATTGCTTGCGCAACTGATCCAATTCCTGTGCAATAGCATTTGTCTTGTCGGCATGTACATCTTTCATACGCGCTGTACTCTTTTCTGCGCTGTTTCTGAAAGTGTTTAAGGAAATGGTAGGCAACCCGGCCTTCTCCTGCTTACCCCGGCCACGTGCATCCAGTTTTTGCTGCCGCTCCAGCGATTCACGCTCTGTTTCTTTTGCTTTGCGCAGGGCTTTTTCCTTGCTTCTCAGGTCTTCGTTCAGCGCATCTGCTTCCAGTATTTTCTGCTCTGCATAAAAATCATAATTACCCCCATACACTGTTATGCCACGTTTACTAAGCTCGTAAACGGTATCCAGCAGGTTCAGCAATGTTCTGTCATGGCTTACTACAACCAGTGCAGCAGCAGTTTTGCGGATATAATCGTAAAGCATATTCCTGCCTGTGGTGTCCAGGTGATTACTGGGTTCGTCGAGCAAAACAATCTCCGGCCGGTGAATATCGATACCGGCAAGAAACACTCTTGTTTTCTGTCCGCCACTCAACGTACTCATCTTCTGCGAGAGGTCCAGGCCTTCAAGATCCCATTGCGCCAGGGCTTCACTGCATTTTTCCTCAACAGTCCAGTCGTCATCAAGCAATAGCATATTTTCATCTGTTACATGACCGTCGAGTATTTCCTTTAATGCACGGAGTTTAACATCAACGCCAAGTGCCTGAGCAATTGTGTAATTGTTGTATTGCCCAAAATGCTGGGGAACGTAATACGGTACTGAATCTGCATTCACCGTGCCGATTGAAGGCTGTAAACTGCCGGCTAATATTCCGAGCAATGTGGATTTTCCGGCACCATTGTTGCCGACCAATGCAATTTTTTCCTGTCTATTGATGGTAAAATTTATGTTTTCGAACAAACGATCCTTATCAGGATGTGTGTAGGATACATTCTGTAGAATAAGCATGACTTCTTTCTTCAAAAAGGTAAATAATTATAGTATACCCGTGGGGTATACGCAGTTTTTATCTGTTGAAAGAGTCCTGTTCTACATTTTATGATATGCTTTTTGAGAAGAGCAAATTTACAGATTTACCAGCAAAATCCGACAGGGACAACGAATAATTAACGATAACCGTCATTCGGATAAGACCGAGCCTAAGTGTTTCAACCGACTATGCATCTTCACCGCATAAGCATTCTGAATCAACAAAAAAGAGCACCTGTAAGATGCTCTTTTATCGTTTATATTTTCTCGAGAACCGCCAGCAGGAATTTCCAGAATTTCTGTACTGAACTGATCTGTACGCGTTCATCAGGAGAGTGCGCCCCAAAGATATTCGGCCCAAAGGAGATCATCTGCATGTCGGGGTAATGCGAACCAATGATACCACATTCCAATCCCGCATGCACAGCGTTTACATGTGGTTCTTCTTTAAACATTTCCTTATAAAGATTACTCATCAGTTTTACCACAGGAGCGTCCGGTTTGGGCTGCCAGCCGGGATATTCACCGCTGTAAACAGGCGTTGTACCCATCAGTTCAAAAGCTGATGAAATAGCTGCTGCAAGATCATACTTTTCTGTATCTACAGAACCGCGTGTCAGGCATTGCAGGCTGAAACTGCCATCCTTTACGAGGATACGCGACAGGTTATTTGATGTCTGCACAAGTCCTTCTATTTCCGGGCTCATCCGGTAGATGCCGTTAGGACAGGTATAAACCGCACGTAACAGCTTTTCCTGGAAATCTTTATCAATAACGCTTCCAGGCATTGCCTCAGGCGACAGTGTAACAGCCAGCTCCGGATCAGTGGTTTTGTATTCCTCTTTTAAAACAGCTTCCAGCGATTTGATCATTTCCTGTATTGCCGTATTATCTTTTTCATCAACCACAATCACACTGACCGATTCACGGGGAATAGCATTGCGTAAGCTACCGCCGTCAATACTGCTAACGCCAATACTTGTTTTCTGCCCGAGTGTATAGAGTATACGGTTCATCAACTTGTTGGCGTTTCCGCGGCCCAGGTGAATATCTGCACCGGAATGCCCGCCGGTCAGGCCTTTTACCATAATGCGAAACGCTGCATTTCCGGCAGGAGTAACCTTGTCATAAGTTCCCTGCGCAGTAATATCCACACCACCGGCACAACCTATTGTCAGTTCGTTATCATTCTCCGTATCCAGGTTCAGTAATGTTTTCCCATGCAGCATTCCTGGTTGCAGAGATAATGCGCCTGTCATTCCGGTCTCCTCATCTATCGTAAACAAGGCTTCCAGCGGCGGATGCACAATATCTGTTGCCGCAAGCAAAGTCATAATAGTAGATACACCAATACCATTATCGGCACCGAGGGTTGTGCCTTTTGCTTTTACCCAATCACCGTCCACATACATCTCTATACCCTGCGTATCAAAATCAAATGTTACATCTCCGTTCTTCTGATGCACCATGTCCAGGTGGCTCTGCAGCACAATCGTCTGATGACTTTCCATACCCTGCGTTGCCGGCTTCCGGATGATCACATTTCCGGCGTTATCAACAGTGGTATCGAGATTCAGGCTTTCGCCAAATGCTTTTATAAAAGCAATAACCCGCTGCTCCTTTTTCGAAGCCCGTGGTATTGCATTAAGATCTGCAAAATGCGACCATAATGCCGCAGGGCTGAGTTGTCTTATTGCATCGTTCATGTTAATGTATTTAAATGCTTTTGAGTGCTGCTAATGTAGGAAAATGACCGGTTTGCCAGGAATTAATTTATGGAATACGCTCCGGGTACAGCTCCGAAACAGAGTCGGATTGCCAGTATTCTTTAGTCTCAATATCCATAATAGTAAGCCTGCCGGTATGCCCGGCACCGGTATCTACATTGTAAATATTGGCCGCATGCATCGGCTGATCCGTCTTCCAGTTGAGGGTATTTGTATGACCGATAAATATCTCTTTGAACGGCGTTTCCATATGAAATGTGCCGTCAAAATCATTGTTTCGCTGTGATGCTTTAAATGATAATGCCGCCAGCCAAAGCTTCCGGTCCCAGAAATAGATATCGGGAGATGGCTGATTATAGAAACTGAGTTTCCGGTTAAAACCTGCATGCACGAAGCAATTGTTACTATCATCTACATAATACACATGCTGCTGCAGGAAAAAATTGTGATGTGCTTCCGGTATATCTCCGGGATTAAGATATGTACGGTATCCGCGGCCCGCATAGGCAAATGTCCATTCATTACCAGCCGCCTGCTGATAAGAAAATGCAGTTGCCAATCCTCCCTGCGTCCATATATCGGGGTGTATACCCGTCTGTAAAAAACGTTGAAACCAATCATCATGATTTCCTCTTATAGCAATGAGATTTCTGATCTTCAGCAATTCTTCCACACAGTCATAAACCTGGGGAAATCCGTCTGCTACATCCCCAAGCTGTACCAATGTATCATTGTTATAATCAAACCCCGACCTGTCGAGACATTGCAGTAATGCTCTGTAAGCACCATGAATGTCGCCCATTACAAAAGTGCGCATAAGTAAAAATAGTAACTATAATGTTTTTATGTTTTTCCCTGCTGTACTTAACAAAAAACAGGCCGCATTGTGCGGCCTGTCATATCATTTCCGGCAGAACCGGCATCTGGCAGTCTTTTAAACGCCCTGTTTACGCACATATTTTGTCAGTATCACAATCACCTGGCCTTCTATTTTTCCTTCTATCTGTTCGGTATTGTCCTCCACGAGGCGGATGTTTTTTACTACTGTGCCCATTTTGGCATTGAGTGTTGTCCCTTTTACATCCAGCGATTTTGTAAGTACTACTGTATCGCCCGTCTGCAGCACAGCTCCGTTGCTGTCCCTGTGCAGATCTACAGTCGCATCATTTTCATGGTCGCCGGCAGCCTTTGCCCATGCAAGTCTTTCATCGTCCAGGTACATCATATCAAGGCTATCCGCCGCCCAGCTTTCATTGCGGAGACGGTTCAGCATACGCCAGCTCACCACCTGCACACCCGGCACTTCGCTCCACATACTGGTTGTGAGGCAGTTCCAGTGGGCACTGTCCAGGTCTTCTTTCTTATCTATCTGTGCACGGCATTTCGCACAGGCAATAATGCAGGTATCTTCATTGCTGTATGATTGCGGCTGCACTTCGTACAGTTTTAATGCATCCCCCGATCCGCATAACTCGCATTGATTCCCGCTCCTGGCCAACAATTGTTCTTCCAGCTTCATATATTTTTATTTTACGGCGGCGAAGTTAACTATTCCAGCGGGCAATTAATAAACAGAAGAGATGATCTTAATCAGCTTTTTAGCCTGAAAACGGCTCCATGCGCTACTCAGCGAAGCAAGCAATGCCAGAGCCGGCACAAGCCACTCACATTGTTCGGCAGTTTTCTGCACTGTTTCAGAGACTATGTCGGGATGTTGCGTAAGCCCCTCGGTTATTCATGCCAGTGAAGCTATAATGGCTACAATCGTACCGGTAACGCCAGCTGTAAAATTTTCCTTTGTTTCGCGTATCAACAGGTGATGCCCGGACTTACTACCGGGGAAAAGAAGTGCTGCGACTGATCGTGGCAGAACATACTAATACTACGCAGGAAATTGCCGACAAACTTTTTATTTCGTTCCGTACGGCAGAAAACCATCGCTACAGTATATTGCAGAAGCTGGATGTAAAAAACACTGCCGGGCTTGTAAAAATTGCCATGCAGATGGGATTGCTCGAACAGCGACAACAACCGGCTGCATAAAAAGTATCGGATCATGAATAATCAGAGCACAACGAATTCATACCACCTGCTGGTGGGCACATATACCAGTGGCGAAAGCGAAGGCATCTATGTTTACGATTTTAATTGCGAGACTGCAGATTCAACGTTAAAGCATGTGATCCGTAATGTAGCCAATCCCTCTTATCTCATCACATCTCCGGACAGGCGCTTTGTATTTGCGGTAAATGAGTCCGGACAAACACCATCAGACCATGTAAGCTCATTTCATTACAACGCTGCTGATGGTTCTATGCAATATATAGGCCAGGTAGCATCCGGGGGCGTACATCCCTGTCACCTGAGCACAGACAAAGAAGGAAAGCGATTGTTTATATCCAATTACACCAGCGGCAGCCTGGAAGTTGCCGACATACTTCCGGACGGCAACCTGCATCCCATACAGGTGATACAGCATGAGGGACGCAGCATAAATACTGAGCGGCAGGAACGGGCACATGTGCACAGTGCTGTGCTTTCTCCGGGCTACGACCTGCTTTTCACCGCAGACCTCGGCACAGACACATTACAGGCATACAATTACAATGCATCCTCTGCAGACGCTCCGCTGAGCTATGTATTTACCGAAGCAGTACAGCCCGGTGCCGGCCCAAGGCATTTCGTCTTTGCACCCGACGGTCAATATGCCTACCTGGTACAGGAACTGGATGCGACCATTACTGTGTACTTTTTTGCAGACAACAGGTTAGAGCATGTACAAACAATCAGTATAACATCTGATGATTTTAAAGGAGAGAACAGTGCTGCGGAAATCCTGGTAAGTCCGGACGGGAAACATCTCTACGCAAGCAACAGGGGGTCAGCCAATGAGATCACCGCATTTTCAATCGACCCCAAAAACGGCACACTTAATTTTATCGAAGCTGTTTCAACACGTGGAAAGACGCCCCGCAATTTTATACTTACTCCGGATGGAAAATTTGTACTTATTGCACACCAGGATAGTGACGATATACAAATCTTCAGCCGAGATGAACATACAGGGAGATTAACACATACGGGCAAAGAAATAAAAGTGCCGGCACCCGTTTGTCTTACGCTGGTAGTAGCAGGCTAAACCACCTGATCTATTTATAAGTTACAGAACAGGCCACCATATGGCGGCCTGTTCTGTAACTGCAGTAACACCAAAGCTATTTCAGCACATTAATCTTTATTGTTTCTCTCGCACCGTTAGCCGTGGTAAGAGAGATAAAATATATGCCCGCACCAAGCTTTGAGCCTGTAAGATCAAACGTATAGCTGCCAGGATTAAAGTTTGCGTCTGCAATTACATCAACGAGCTTACCGGTAATATCTCTCATCTCAAGACGCACCTTATCCTTTGCCGGCAGGTAAAATGCTACTGTTGAAGTGTTAGCGAACGGATTCGGATAGTTCTGGAACAGCTGCACTTTCCCTGCTTCTTTATTTGTTTCATTTACAGCAGTAGTATTCAGAGACAGGGCCGTGCGTTTTGACAAATAGAGTCTGTATTCCCCAGCCTGCAGATTAACAGACATTGGTGTAGATGTGACATTGAGAGAATCCCCTGTGAAGAAATTATACCACCAGCCTGTATGTTGAAAAGCAGCACTGATAGACGCGGCCGACGTTCCGAAATTACCCAGCACGGTCACCTGCATACTTGTATCATTGAGATAAATAGAGCGCAATGCTGTACTGCCGGTACTCATAGTATACTGTGTGGTGTTCATAGCCTGCGGATATTGTACTTTCAGGTTTATCAGCGAACGGAAATGCTGGTACAAAGCGCCCCGTACCGGATCGCTGTAATACTGCCACAGCATAGCTTTGGGATCAGTACGTCCACCGCCCGAATTGATACTGGAATCATAACCGAGCTCCCCGAACTGCCATATCATTTTAGGGCCGGGTACTGTAAAGAAGAAAGTTGCATTCAGTTTTATCCGGTCCAGCCCGGTATTTATATTCTTGATATTATAGTTCCCGGATGATGCACCGTACTGCTCACATTTATACATCACACGTTCCTCATCGTGGCTTTCCATATAACCCACAAGATTAGGTTTACTCCAGCCACGCTGCTGGTAGCTGACCCCACTGACATCACCACCGCTGGCTGGATAACCCATGCCATCCTGCTGATAGGCATAAGCCATATTGCCCCACGGCATCATACCATAATTGGCCAGCACCGTTTCTTCTGAGTTATCTGCAAAATGTTCCAGTATTATGTATGTTGAAGTATCCAGTGCGCGGATAGAATCTGTATAAGCTTTCCAGATGGCAACACGCGAAGAATCGTAAGCACCCCATGCCGCCACACTGTCGCCGGTATACTTCTGCGTAAATCCTTTGGACAGATCAAAGCGGTAACCGTCTATCTTAAACTCGCTTACCCAGTAATGCACTACATCGCTTACAAACTTACGGGTATAAGGACTTTCGTGATTAATATCGTACCCTACACCATAAGGATGCTTGCCCTGATAGCCCGGCACAGAAGGGTTACAATCACTGTTGAACCACGGGTTGTTTGTTGCCGGCCAGCCATTGGTCGCGTCCCAGTACAACTGGCACATCGGCGACTGTTCGAAGGAATGGTTTAATACCATGTCCATGATCACAGCAATATTTTCTGCATGGCACGCATCAATAAATGCTTTGAGCGCATCTGCAGTGCCATAGTATTTATCAGGTGCAAAATAAAAGGACGGATTGTAGCCCCAGCTTATGTTTCCTTCAAATTCATTTACAGGCATCAGCTCTATCGCATTAATGCCAAGGCGCTTCAGGTAAGCGATCGTATCCTTTAACTGCTGGTAGCTATGTGTGTATACAAAATCACGTACCAGCAATTCGTAAATAACCAGGTTACTTTTATCGGGTTTCTGATAACCGGTTGCTGTCCAGTTATAAGGTGTTTTGCCGGTTTCCAGCACTGACACAATACCGGTCGTTTTCCCTGTCGGGTATGCTTTGAGATTGGGATAAACAGAAGCCGGTATGTACTGATCGTTATCAGGGTCCAGTACCAGGTTGGTATATGGATCTGCAACTTTTATACTGCCATCTGCTATATATTGGTAAGCATACTGATGCGGCGATGACAGACCGGAAAGTGTAATCCACCAGCGCGAGCTGTCCGGTGTATTTTTCATAAAGTATGCAGTATCTGCAACCCAGTTATTAAACTCCCCTACTACACACACATTGTTTTTATGTGGCGCTACCAATACCAGCGTCACGCTGCCATTGCTGTTATAGTTTACACCATCATGTGCACCTGCAGGGAGTGCTGCAATTGCCGTTGCCGGAATATTTACATAATAAAAAGAATCTGTTACCGCTATTGCATTCCTTACTGCAACACCTTTTACCCAATGCACACCAGGCGTACCGGTAAAAGAAGTGTTTACAGTGGTTGTGTTAGCAGTGGTACTTTTCAGCACATTGTCTTCATAGATACTTACCGTCGCTGCCTGCGAGCAGGTAAATGTGGTATTGAGTGTCTGTGCCTGTTGCTTGAAGTACGGCTTTTGCGCGGGTACAGAGAACTGTGCAGATAAACCTCCCGGCTGCACTACTTTCACATAAATATCACCTCCGCCGGTTGCACGGCCTACAGTATTACCGCCTGCATCACGAAAAACCATAGCCAGGCTATCTATTACCTGTCCCGCTGTAACTCCATACCAGCCGCGGATATTTGTAATGGTGTAAGAATACTGGTTATTGCCCAATGGCGTCATCTTCCATGCATTATTGGCAACGCCCCATGTGGTAACCACATTGCTCCAGCCGCTTGTGCCCTGCAATACCACACCTGTATGAATATACACATCACCGGTGTAACCCATAAGGCCCTGGTTTCCCTGTGCAGCATTAAACGTAATGGTTACATTGCCTGCACTGTCTACAGGAAATGCCGGAACTGTGGTTACTTGTGCACGTACCATCACTGCGCCCATCAGGCATATCAGTGCGAAGAAAAACTTTTTCATAAGTAACAATTTGCGGGTACTGATTAAAAAATTACCGGATCAATTCAAATATTTTCACCGTCTTTGCAGGAACGGAGATATTGCTTATATCCGGCACTTCTGTATGATCGATAATATTTTTTGCTTTTGTAAAACCTTTTGTGCGCTCTTCAAATGAAGTAGCTTTCAGTACCGCATCTTTATCCCCGGAATTGAATGCGATCATTACTGTTTGCTGCGCATCGTAGCGGAAATAAACGTAGACGTTGTTTTCCGGTACATACTGCATCAGCTTCCCATGCTGCAATGCTCCGGAGTGACTGCGATAAGTTGCCAGGTTTTTAAAGTAGCTGAAAGCCTCGTTTTCCTGCGCAGTTCTGCCGCCAGAAGTAAACTTATCAGTTTTATCTCCTTGCCAGCCACCTTTAAAATCTTCACGCACTTTACCATCCGGATCGGAGAAGTTTTTCATGAGTATTTCTGTTCCGTAATAAACCTGTGGAATCCCGCGCATCGTAAGCAGTAAAGCCAGTGCCGCTTTGTATTTGCCAAAATCTTCATTCACCATGGAGTAAAAACGGCTCATATCATGGTTATCCATGAAGATCACATTTCTTGTGGGGTCTTTATACAGAAAATCCTGTGCCAGGATACTGTACAATCTGTTCACACCATCGTTCCAGCCAGGCTTACCATTTACGGCTTCGTAGATAGCATCTTTCACCTGTACATCGGTTACACCGGGCAGATGGGTATCAAAACCGCGATTAGCGGTATTACCCTCTGTAAAAAATACCAGTTCCGGCACACTGTTCACCAGCGTTTCGCCAAAGATGCTTACGTCGGGATATTCTTTTTTAACGGCCTGCGCCCATGATGCCATAAATACAGGGTCATTGTACGGGTAAGTGTCTATTCTCAATCCGTCGATACCTGCGTACTCCAGCCACCAGATATAGTTTTGTGTGAGATATTTTGCCACATAAGGGTTGCGTTCGTTCATATCTGCCATGGTGGGCACAAACCATCCGTCTGTCATTTTTTTCCGGTCAGCTTCAGATGCATGCGGGTCCATAACAGGCTGATCGCGATAATTGGTATTGGTATATACCGGCCATTGATTCACCCACTCTTTCATGGGCATGTCTTTGATAAACCAATGTTCCGTACCGCAATGATTAGGCACTACATCTTTAATTACCTTCAGGCCTTTATTATGTGCCTGTTCCACGTAAGACCTGTATAACTCGTTTGTGCCATAACGCGGATCTATTTTATACAGATCTGTTGCTGCATAACCGTGATAAGATGCATGCGGCATATCGTTTTCTATTTCAGGCGTCATCCAGATAGCAGTAATGCCTGCATTTTTCAGATAGTCAAGATGATTTATCACACCTTGTATATCGCCGCCATGGCGGTAATACATAGAGTCCCGATCCAGCGTTTGCTCCTGCATACCGGCTATTTTATCATTTGCCACGTCTCCGTTCGAAAAACGATCGGGCATAATGAGATAAATGATATCGGCCTGGGTGACGCCCATATTGCGCCCTGCACGTGGGGTACGTGCTTTTAACTCGAAGTCGTAAGTTGCGGCATCTTTACCTGAAGAAAACATCAGATGAATAAATCCCGGCTTTGCCAGCGGAGAAATATCCAGGTCTACAAAAAGATAGTTGGGATTCTCCACCTGGTGCACACCTCTGAGCACAACACCGGGATAATTCATCTGCACATGAGCAGAACCTATATGCTCACCGTAAACAAGCAGCTGAACCTGGCTGTTCTTCATACCTGTCCACCAGTTAAGCGGCTCTACCCGTTTTACCTGTACTACTTGTGCACACACACCTTTGCACATGGCCATAGACATTGCCAGTACAGGTATGATCTTCCGCATCTTGCCTGAAATACCGTATTTCATTAAAATCCGAAAACTATTTTACTATTATCATTTTTTACTGTTATAACCGCAGCATGGTAGCCTTCCACCGGGTTGCTTGCGCCCTGCGGATCAAAGCGGGAAACGGGTGTAAGGAATGACAACAGTTCATCTTTTACCTCTGCACCGTGGTCGTTCACTTTAGCGCCGCTCATATTTCCAAAGCCTGTAAACACCACTTTCAATACTTTAAATTTTGAAGTCAGTGACCCTTCCGCATCGCCGAACGTAATCGTTTTTGCCGCGGGGTCAAATGTTATGGTACGTTTGTAATATGACCCGTTTTCATAGTTATACGTTTCGCCATCATCTTCGTAGTAGGTAAATTTATTCGGCTCATCACCTTTATAAACATACACGGTCATTGTATCTCCTGGTTTCTCGGATGTAGATTGTATTAATGACTGCATGGTGATAATACCGCCACCACGTGCATACAACGGCAGTTTATTTATCTCCAGCGGTAGTATTTTTTCTGAGTTGCCGTCCTGCAGTTCACCCGTATAGAAATTGTACCACTTTCCTTTAGGGAAATAAGCCTTGCAGAAACCTGCATTGCCAGCAACAGGCAGTACCATCAGTGATTTGCCAAACAGGTACTGATTCTGGTAATTGCCATCGTATATTTTATCATCGTGTGCATATTCGATAGCCAGCGTACGGTTGACAGGCATACCATTTTTTGTAGCCTCATAAAAATGTGAGTACAGGTAAGGCAGCATTTTGTAACGAAGGTTCACAAAGTTGCGCGTGATCTCCAGCGCTTCTTCGCCGTGCGTCCATGGCTCGGAGGATGGTGTATTAACAGCGGTGTGATTCCTGTAGTAAGGAATAAATGCGCCAATCTGCATCCAGCGTATAAACAGGTTTACAGAAGGCCCGCCGGTAAAGCCGCCAATATCCATACCGGTAAAAGGAACACCACTTACGCCGAGACTGTTCAGCAACCGCACACCTGCCAGCATATGATCATCCTCAGAGCGGTTGTCTCCCGTCCAGATGGCAGAGTAACGCTGCAGACCGGCATAACCGGCACGTGTAAGTACAAATGGTCGTTTACCATTCAATGCCTGCTTATATCCTTCAAAGCTGCTGCGCGCCATCTGCATACCAAACACATTGTGCGCTTCCTGGTGCGTAGTTGTTTTGCCATCAAAATCAAAAAGTACGTTGTTGGGCATTTTCTGACCCCAGGTGGCAATTTCATTCATATCATTCCAGATACCGGCCACGCCGGCACCCGCATATGTTTTTATTTCGTTCTTCCACCAGTTGCGCGCTTTCTCTCTTGTAAAATCCGGGAAGTGGCACCAGCCGGGCCATACTTGTCCTGTATAATATTGACCGTCGCTGTACTTAATGAAAATATCGTCTTTAATACCCCGTTCATATACTCCGTAGCCGCTCTCCTTTTTTATGCCCGGATCTACGATCACTGTGGTTTTAAAGCCCATAGCATTGAGCTTGTCGGTAAGTCCTTTGGGATTGGGGAAACGTTCTTTGTTCCAGGTAAACAGCTTGTAGGCATCCATGTAATGGATATCTAGGGTAATACCATCAGAAGGTATTTTCTTTTCTCTCAGCGTCTGTGCTATACGCAGCACTTCTGCTTCAGGATAGTAGCTGTAGCGGTTCTGCTGGTATCCGAGCGACCACAACGGCGGCATTTTCATGCGGCCGGTAAGATGCGTGTATGTTTTTATCAATCCAGCTACGCTGCTGTTGTAGATAAAGTAATAATTCATTTCTCCGCCACGTGCACCAAATGAAGAGAACCGGTCGTTACTGGCACCGAAGTTAAAATCGCTCTGGTAAGTATTATCCATGAATATCCCGTACTGTACGTTGTGATGAATGCCTATGTAAAACGGGATGGTGGAATATATCGGATCCTGGTTGGCACTGTAGCCAAATGCATCTGTGTTCCAGTTGGTATAGCCGTTGCCCCTTCGGTCCAGGTTTCCTGTCTTTTCTCCGAGGCCAATGAAGCGCTCACCATCCTGCATTTTCTTATAGGTGGTTACTTCTTCGCCGATCCAGCTGGTAGTAAGTCCCTTTTCATCCTCATTGATCAGCACACCTTGCGGCGTATAGAAGGCAATGGAAAAAGGTGTTTTATGAATGACTGCTTTCAACGAATCTGTGGTGATCGTAATGGCAGTATTATCCTGTGTAATGGTAGCCTTCGCCTGTTCATCAGGTGCGGCTATAACTGCGTAAGAAAAGTCCCGCTGCAGTTTATGCTTGTCCATGCGGACTCTTATAATATCCGGCCGGTAAACAGTTACGGAAACAAATGCATTATCTGTGGTAATGTCTACTTTGTTACTTCCTATGGCTGCGTCATGTATATTGCCGACACCACGCACCGGGCTGTCCTGGCCATATACAACTGCAAAAGAAATAACTAAAAAGACTGCCGTAAACCTTAATTTTCTAAGCATGACTGATCTGATTCTGAATAATATTCCTGCTATGTTTTTGCACAAAGCGAATATGTTGTAGTTGTATCTATAACGGAAGAAGGAACTCCTGTGACCAGCACAGAAGTCCCTTTCTTATTTAACACCTGTATGAAAGAAGCCTCTTTAATGTTTATCCAGTTTAAATGTGTAGTGTGCAGGGTTGCTGAGATCGAGCGTTATTTTATAGCTGCCCGCAACCGTAACCGGTATATTGTTGGGTGAATTGAACACAAAATTGTTCTGTGCATCGTACCCGTAATTGTAATCCCATGCGTCGTTGGCACGGAACTTAATTGCGCCCACGGTAAGCTGAACCGGGTCTGCAATCCACGTCTGGCTCGAAGCATCATAAGTCATTGGTGTGCTGGCATTCCATCCCTGCGGTGTGGCATCGCCGATTACACCCCAGTTTGTTGATGCAAGACTAAAGGTATGCGCTGCAGTATCTACATTAATCTTGTAGTATGCTTCTCCGGGCACTTTCAGGTTACCTGCACCCCCGTTGGTACTCAATAAGCCTGATGTCACGACACCAGTCGTTGTAGATGTTCCGTCGAGCCCGAAGTTGGTGCCTGACCAGTCTCTTTTAGTAGTAAACTTAAATTCAAGCGTACCTGCTTTAATGTATATATACCCTTCATACTTGCTGTCTGAATTGAGCGAAAGAATGCTTGGCGCACTGCCCGGATCCCAGCCCTGGTAGTCGCCCGGCACATATAATGCAGGATAAACCTTTACTGTAGTGTATGGTTTCACCTTAATATCTACAGGCTGTGAATACACCGGGGCAAGGCCTGCTGTGGCACCGCCAAATTCATTTACCTGGGCTACCAGGCGCACTGCCAGTACAGATACAGAATCCGGCAGCATATTTAAACCGATTGCAAGTTGATTTATGTCTCCTACACTGTATCCCTGTGTATAGACATTTGTTCCGATCGCTTTTGTCTGCGGCGTTTTGAAACTATCTGCGGGAACATCAAATTGCAGGCTGTAAGACACAACAGCATTATAGCCAAAATCTACCCTCGCCCATGAGAACGCAATTACCTGCTCTGCAGCATCTGCAGCAGTAAGCACTACAGAAGAAGCAGAAGAAGTAAGGGTTGCTTTCGCATTTGAGGCATTATATTTTGTCTTGGTCTCGTCCTTCTTACAGCCAGCAGTCGTCAGCAGTATTGCGGCCCCCATGAGCAAGACTATATTGAATATACGTTTCATAATCTTTGTTTTGATATACTAAACTTTAAAAACAAATAATTAATACCCTGTGTTTTGAGTCAACCCGGGATTAGCAGTTAAATCTGTACGTGGAATCGGGAATAAAGCGAGATAGGCAGGTACATCTGCACCGTCCTTTACACCGCCTTTCCATGGCCACAGGTAGGCGCTTCCGGTAAACTTGCCAAAACGGATCAGGTCTGTACGACGCTGCCCTTCCCAGTAAAGTTCACGGCCACGCTCATCAAGTATAAAAGGCAATGTGAGGTCTGATGCTGCAATTTCCCCGGAAGTATTACCATAAGCCCTGTCGCGCAACTGGTTTATGTAATCAAGCGCCGTTGCACTGCTACCGCCACCGCCGCGTAATGTAGCTTCCGCATACATCAGCAATACGTCCGCATAACGGAACATCGGGAAATCAAGATCGCAGAAGTTTGCTGCCGGATCAGTACCAGCCGCTCCGGTAGAACTAAGGTTAGAAAATTTACCGATGGCATAACCATCGCCAAATTGCGTAATACTTGTGATATCCAGATTCTGGCCATTAGTATAAAACAATGCCCGCTTATCCGTATTTCCGCTCGGATCTGCGAAGAGTGATACAAGTCCTTTGGTGGTACGCAGCCCGGCCCAGCCACCGCCGATCCCCCAGTTCATTGGCGTCATAGAACCACCAATTTCTGCATGGATCAGGAAAGTAGAGTTGCCATATGACTGGGAGAATTTACCATTGGCACGGATCGGGAAGATGATCTCATTGCTCGTTGTCCGGTTATCTGTCATGAACAGGTATTTATAATTGCTGTTCAGATTGTAAGCACCGGACTGGATTATTTTGTTGCAGTAAGTAATACAGTCTGCGGAGTGGTCTGCGCCAATGTATACAGTTGCATTCAGATACAGCTTTGCCAGCAGCATCCATACACAGCCTTTATCAACGCGTCCGTATTCATTGGTGCGTGCATCCGGCAGTTTAGTTTCAAGATCTTTCAGTTCGCTTTCCACATATTTAAACAGATCAGCCCTGCTTTTTTGCTTTGGAGTGAAAGAACCCACCGGATCGGTTTCTGTAGTAAACGGTACGTTGCCAAAACCATCAATAGCATGCCAGTAGGCTAAAGCGCGCAGAAAGCGGGCTTCATTGTGATAATTACGAACATTGGCTGCGTCGCCCGATGCAAAACTATTGATCTTGCTGTCCGGTGTCTGGCGAATGAATTCGTTACAGGCCGCTACTTCAAAAAATATGCGGTTATACCACATGGCTACATATGGGTTCTGTGCTGTCCATCCCATAGAATGATACTGTTGCAGATCTCCGTCTCCCCATGCAATTACAGCCTCGTCCGTAGTCAGTTCATTTATCTCCCACCAGTTGCGCATGTACACGTTGGAACCCGCATCCGGTGAAGATATGTCTACATTATCGGTGGTACCCTGGCCGCTCAGCGACAGGCCGCCATACAGCTTGGCAAGGGCTTCTTTAATCTTTACAGGATCGCTGTACACACTTTGTGACGTTTCCTCCACATAGGGATTCCTGTTCAGATCTTTATTGCAGGATGCAGCCGTAAGAGCCAGTACGGCAGTTGCTATCAGAATTATATTTTTAGACATGACTTATTCTTTAAAAGGTTTACGTGTGGAAATTAAAAATCAAAATTTGCCCTGAGTGACCAGACACGTGGTTTGGGATAAATGTTGTTGTCAATTCCGCTGTAAATTTCAGGATCAAGACCGCTGTATTTGGTAATCACAAAAGCGTTCTGTACCATGAAGTTCAGACGCAGACCTACATCACTTTTAAAGATCTTTCCGAAGTTATAACCAAGGGTCATGTAGTCCATACGCATAAAAGAAGCATTCTCTATGTACCTGTCGCTGAAGTACTGTGCATTAACATAGTTGGTGTACAACAGATCTGTGCTGGCGTTTCCTATATAACCGTTAGGTGTCAGCATGCTGCCCTGGTATCCGAGATATGCTTTTACGTTGTTGTATACATAGTTCCCGAATGATCCGTGCATGGAGAAACCAAAGTTCCAGCGCTTATAAGTTACCTGCGAAGAGATACCCATAGTTACAACAGGCGCCGGCGATTTGTAGATATAGTACATGCTGCCATTTGTAGATTCCTCAGCATACACTCCTTCTATAGGATCACCTTTGCTGTTGTATACCTGGTGGAATGCATAGAATGAATTGGCCGGAGAACCTACAGAATTGATCTGGATCGTATTACCTGTACCGCCTGTTATGGCACCGGTCAGCACGCCTGCTGATGATGTATCCACCACATTATTGAGCTTGGTGATTTTATTTTTAGTGTAGGCCAGGTTATAGTTGATCGTCCATGTCCAGTCTTTTGTCTGTACCGGCACAGCACCTATTGAGAACTCGAAGCCACGCGCTTCCATAGACCCCACATTTGTGATCACATGATTACTGAGGTTGGCACCTGCCGGTGTAGGAATATCATTCAGCAGGTTATCTGTTTCCTTGTAATAATATTCAACGGTACCATACAGGCGGTTATTAAAGAAACCCCAGTCCAGCGCTACGTTTTTGGTAGTGGTGGTTTCCCATTTAATATTGGCATCATAAGCTGCAGCACGGTATGTCTTATAAGCTGTGTCGCCGAACATATAGCTGGCCTGTGTAGTACTCAGCAGATAATTCGGCAGGTAAGCATAGTTATTGGTTCCGAGATCCTGGTTACCGGTAACGCCTATGCTGGCACGAAGCTTCAGCTCTGTAAGGTTTTTCATCTTACGGAAAGGCTTTTCTTCGTTTATCTTCCAGGCCAGCGCCAGTGCCGGGAATGTACCCCACCGGTTGTTCGGAGCAAAACGGGAAGAACCATCACGACGTACAGAAGCTGTCAGCAGATAACGGTTAGCAAGTGTATAGTTCAGCCTGCCGTAGTAAGACAATAACGTATACCGTGTTTCATCACGCAGCGAAGACGCGATCGTATCTTTTGTAGTGTATGTAGAGTCTGTATATCCGTTGGTATAATTAGCCGGTGCCTTTTTATAGAAATCCTGGTAGCTGTAACCGCCGGTCAGGTCAAAACGGCTTTTAATGCTCTTTACTTCTTTGTTATAATTGAGGTAGAAGTCCAGTAGTTTATTGCGCTGGTTTTGTTCATAAGATTTATGTGAACCGTGCGTGGTGTAGTTCAGTGCATATTGCGGGTCTACATCCACATTACCGGAAGATTTGGTAGCATCCAGGCCCAGGTTCAGTACAGCTCTCAGCTCGGGTACTGCTTTGGTATGATAGTCCAGCTGTGCATTACCAATAAACCGGTCTACATTACTTACGTCGTTCTTTCCATAGAGGTCTCCAAGCGGATTACGCGGAGACAATACATTCGGAATGCCTGCAGTTTCCCATTCTGTATAGCCTGCATATTTCCCGCTGGTATTGTTTACCGGCTGTGTCGGATCCATATGCAACGCATCTCCGATGGCACCTGTATTGGCAAAACGGTTCTTTGCAAATACACCTTTTGTGTTTACATCCAGCTTCAGCCTGTTATCCAGGAAGGTTGGATTCAGGTTCAGGCCAATGGAGGTTTTCTTCAGGTAGCCCGTCTTCAGTGTACCGTTCTGGTCCAGGTAACCAAGTGACAGGCGGTACGGCAATTGCTTGATACCACCGGTAAAAGCAATATTGTTATCTGTTGCAAAAGCTGTCTGGTAAATTTCTTTCTGCCAGTCTGTATTTGCGTTACCCAGCAGTGCGATCTGGTCTGCAGAGCCATTATTTTTTACATAAAAACGCACCTGGTCCCCGGTAAGTACATCTACTTTATTGTAGTTTTTTGCCAGCGACATAGTGGTGCTCAGGTCTATATGCAGCTTATTGCTCCTGGTACCTCTTTTAGTTTGTATAATGATGACACCGTTAGACGCACGGTTACCGTAGATAGCTGCGGCAGAGGCATCTTTCAGTATAGTAAATGATTCTATGTCGTCCGGGTTGATCATGCTGAGCGGACTTGGCGCACCATCAATGGTCACATTGGATACAGGCACCCCGTCAATCACAATCAGCGGATCATTGCTGGCAGTAAGTGAGGTACCACCACGTATACGGATAGTACTTCCTACACCTGGCTGGCCACTGCTGGGTGTTATTACCACACCTGCGGCCTTACCCTGGATCAGCTGATCCGGAGTTGATACCACACCCTGGTTAAAGTCTTTTGAGCTCACCGTTGCAATGGAACCTGTGAGATCTTTTTTACGGGCTGTACCATAACCGATAACTACCGCGCCTTCCAGTTCGGAGGCTTTTGTCTTAAGCGCTACTGTCAATGAAGAGGTGCCGCTGAAAGGAACTTCCTGTTCGTTGTAACCTATAGACCGGATGACCAGCACGCCTTTTGAGACCCCATGCGGCAATACCAGACTGAAACGCCCGTCTGCATCTGTAAGCATTCCTGTTGTAGTACCTTTGATGCCTATTGTTGCGCTGGGCACCGGGCTCCCTTTTTCGTCTGTTACAACACCGCTTACCACTCCTGCGGTCGCTGTCTGCGCGCTAAGCTGTAATGGTGCCATTACGGTGAGTACGCCGCCAGTGAGCATACTTGCCGCAAGCCATAAAGATGTAATTGTAAATTTTCTTTTCATACCGTGTCAGTGCGTTAAGAAATGATTGTGTGTGTATTAATGCCGGAATCGCTTCCGTGTTGTTTACTTTTTCTTCCATAAACGCTCGATCTCCTCGAGTGTTTTGCCTTTGGTTTCCGGAACCGCTTTCCATACAAATACAGCAGATAGCAGTGCCATTATACCGTATACCCAGTAAGCAAATCCGTGATTAAACTGCTTTGTGAGCCATTGGTTATCATTCATCATAGGAAAGGTGAAAGAAACCATCCAGTTGGCTATCCATTGCAATGCCACTGCTATCGACATAGCGCCCCTTATGCTGTTGGGAAATATTTCTGATAAAAGGACCCATACAACTGGTCCCCAGCTCATGGCAAATGATGCGATGAAAATGAGCATAAACACCAGCGCAACCATACCCACCTGGTTCAGGTAAAAAGCAAAGCCCAGCGCCAGCATACTTACCCCCATGCCTATGGAACCTATGATCATTAAGGGTTTCCGGCCAAACTTATCTACCGTGAAAATGGCTACTATCGTAAATACTACATTCACAAGTCCTACCACTATCGTCTGCAGTAATGCAGAATCTGTGGAGGCGCCCATGTTGCGGAATATATTACCGGCATAGTATAGCACTACATTTATCCCTACAAACTGCTGGAATACCGACAACATAATACCAATGAATATGATACCAAAACCATAAGACAGCCAGGGCGCGTTTGTTTCATGCAGCGAGCCTTTGATCTGCTCTAGCACAGCACCTGCCTGATCTTCTCCGCCAATACGCTCCAGCACTTTGAGCGCCCTTGCATTGTAGCCTTTCATCACGAGATAACGCGGTGTCTCCGGCACGAAGAACAACAGTGCAAAAAACAGTCCTGCCGGTATCACTCCAGAGAAGAACATCCAGCGCCAGCCTTGCGTATTCAGCCACACTTCATCACCGGAGCGGGCAATCATGTAATTGACAAAGAATATAACCAGCATTCCGAAAACGATAGCGAACTGGTTGAAGGAAACCAGCTTTCCGCGCGCATTTGCCGGCGCTATCTCAGCGATATACATCGGAGAGATCATAGATGCAATACCTACACCTATACCGCCGATAATGCGGTAAATACTGAATGAGTACACATGGCACAAACCAAAACAGTTCCATACTTCCGGTCTGGAAGATCCTATGGCTGAAACAAGAAATGCTGCTGCTGCAATAAGCAGGCCTCTTTTACGCCCTACAGATTTTGAAATAGCCCCCGCAAGCGCCCCGCCGATAATACATCCGATCAGTGCACTGGAAATCACAAAACCTTTTACCGCATCTGCTGTGTTCTGCATTGCGGTTGCATTATCCGGCATGGGCGCCGTATAAGACCTGTAAGCCCAGAACCCGGTAAGCACCAGCGCTGCAGCAAGCAATGCACCACCTTTTTTACTGCCCAGCAGTTTTATCGCCTGTCCGCCGAGTATGATAACGATCAGGAGAACGATGGCCGCCAGCAAGAGCCGGTATTGACTGATCACCGATGATGCGTATACAGCCTGTGAAGCATCTGTAATGCCCGTTATATAGAATGAAACCAGGGAATGTTCCGCGCCGCTGATCACCGCAGTATCGTACCCGAAAAGTAAACCTCCGAGCGTAGCTATCAGCGTAATCATCAGTATATAGAGTGTTCCTCCTTTCTGAAGCGCCGCTGGTTCATCAGCCACAGATGTCGTAATAAAAGCCATATGCTTTCTGTTGTTGTCGTTTTATGAGATAAAACAGCCTTGATTGATCCTTTGCAACAGCTTTCCTGCTGCAATCATAGTGACAGAAATAAGATCAATTAATGAAGGGAAAAGCGTAAGTGTGTACTCACTTTGTTTCCGGAAATAAAAGTGAAAAGACTCAGCGGTTTAGTAAAGTACAATTTTTGCTATTTCTGATACAATATTTACACTTTCAGAAATTGTAGGCCTGTTTTGCTAAAAAAAGTATCAATATGATTATTGCAACATTAAAAAATGCTGAAAATAATAGTCGTTAGCCATATCAAATATTACGAATGTGGCCGGGGAGGTGTTTGCAGAAATAAGGGCATTAGTCACAGGGGGAACAACTTCATTATCAGTCATCGGCATTGTCCATCTCAAGGTAGTAGTCTTTGCGGTATTCCAACGGCGGCTTACCCATCAGCAACTTAAACTGCCTGTTGAAATAGGACATATTATTAAAGCCCGACTCATAGCACACCTGCGATACCGGTATGTCTTTTTCTATCAGCAGCCTTATCGCATGCGTTATGCGTACATCATTTACAAACTGTGAAAATGTCTTTTTGGTCCGTCTGCGGAAATACCTGCAGAAAGCAGCTTCATTCATATATGCCAGCTTTGCCGCCTCTTTTGAGTTCACATCATCACGAAAATTCTCCATTACATATTTGATCACAGCCTCTATTTTCTGGGAGTCATTACTGTTGGAGAATGCTTTTTCCGGATGCCGGGCGATCAGCATCAGTTCTGATGTTCTTTTCTCAGAAAGGCAATCCAGCAATTCCAGCAGGCTCATCATAGACTTCATGTGCTGCGAATCGCGGATCTCAAAAAACAACTTATTAATGTGCTGGTCCGGTACCAGAATTTTAATGCCTGTCTGGGCTGTGTCCAGCAATTTGCGGATCTTTTTCAGTTCCGGTTTCTGAAAGAAGTCTTTACCCAGGAAATCTTCGGTAAACTGTATAACAATGGAATGCGCCATTTCGCCGCTTTCTATAAAGCTCTGCTCGTTATAAAAACAATGCGCAAAACCAGGCCCGAACATATACACTTCATCTTCTTCAAAATTCAGCACCCTGTTTTCCCCATAAAACTTACCATAGCTTTTTACAATCAGTATGAGCTCATAGCCATGATGAAAATGCAGCGGCGCAGTAAATTTTGGCTGATAGTATTGTTTTATAATAAAACTCCTGTCTGTAAGCGGCGTAAATTGCTGAAATAGTTTCTTCATAAAAACAAGATTGCTTTTTTCAAGAGCCTGTTTAAACTTTGTTGATAGGACTTATTACACAATTGTTCTTGAGCAAAACGAGGCAAATTTTGCAGACATAGCAGCAGACCACTATGGCGAAAAATTTAACGAAGTTGCAGTCAAAAACAGCCGTAAGAAAACCATTATATAAATTTTAAACCGGCGCTGGCAGGGCATACATTCCACATCCTAATATACATCATTTCACTTCCTGATACAAAATCATTTTTTGGAAACCGGTTTCTTCAAATTAGTGTAAATATTGTATCACAAATGGCAAAGATTGTATTTTTAATGCCTCGCTCCAGTGTTGAAATTTGCATCAGCTTGAAGTAAGTATCCACTCACCTCCAAGATTCGCGGCATAATAATGCTGTACCTTTTGTTTTTTGTCATCCCTGAAGAATAATAAAAATGAAGCCTGACTTAAGAAGCCGGAACTGGTTTGGACGTACTGGTAAAGACGGTTTTATATACCGTGCCTGGATGAAAAACCAGGGTATTCCACATGATATGTTTGAAGGTAAGCCCGTGATCGGTATCTGCAATACATGGTCTGAGCTCACACCTTGCAACGCCCACTTCCGCGACCTTGCCGAAGCTGTGAAAAAAGGTGTGCTGGAGGCAGGCGGTTTTCCTGTAGAGTTTCCCGTAATGTCGCTGGGCGAAACGCTGATAAAACCCACCGCTATGCTGTACCGCAACCAGGTGAGCATTGATGTGGAAGAATCTATACGTGCCAATCCTATAGACGGTGTTGTGCTGCTCTGCGGATGTGATAAAACCACGCCATCTCTTGTCATGGGGGCCTGCAGTGTAGATCTGCCTACCATTGTTATTTCCGGCGGACCCATGCTCAAAGGCCACTGGAAAGGAAAAGATATTGGCACATCAGACGTATGGCGGTTTAATAATGCTTTTAAGCTGGGCGAAATAACACAACAGGAATTTATAGAAGCGGAAGCATGCATGGCCCGTACCCAGGGGCACTGTGCGGTAATGGGCACTGCATCAACCATGTCTTCGATGGTAGAAGCATTAGGTCTTTCATTGCCCGACAATGCCTCAATACCTGCAGCAGATGCACGGCGGAAAGTCATTTCCCGTCTTTCAGGAAGGCGCATTGTAGAAATGGTGAACGAAGACCTGAAGATCTCTAAAATACTGACCCGCGAGGCAATTGAAAACGCCATTATGGTCAATGCTGCCGTTGGTGGCTCTACCAATTTCGTTATTCATATGCTCGCCATTGCCGGCCGCCTCGGTATAGAGCTCAATCTTGAAGATTTTGACATTTTCTCGCAAAACATACCATTGCTGGCCAACCTGCAGCCATCCGGTTCTTACTTTATGGAAGATCTGTATTACTCCGGCGGGCTTCCGGCTGTGATCCGCGAAATGGAAAGCATACTGCATAACAACGTACTTACCGTAAATGGTAAAAGCCTCGGTGAAAACTGTGCAGCGGCAGAAGTGTATAACCGCGATGTGATTGCTACCATGAACGAGCCATTCAAGCCTGAATCAGGAATTGCTGTACTGAAGGGCAACCTGGCTCCCAACGGAGCGGTCATCAAGCCATCTGCGGCTACACCGGCATTGATGAAACACCGGGGCAAAGCTGTTGTGTTCGAAAATATTGAAGATTATCATACGCGCATTGACGATCCTGCACTGGAGATTGATGAAACATCGGTAATGGTGCTGAAAAACGTGGGGCCGCGCGGGTATCCGGGCATGGCAGAAGTAGGCAATATGGCATTACCCAAAAGGCTGCTGGAAAAAGGCATTACAGACCTGGTACGTATTTCAGACGGGCGTATGAGCGGCACCGGCTTTGGCACAGTGATCCTCCATGTATCTCCCGAAGCCGCAGCCGGCGGTACACTGGCCTATGTAAAGAATGGTGACTGGATAAGCCTCGACGTACATAACCGCTCCCTGGTACTGGAAGTGCCGGACGAAGAACTGGAAGAAAGAAAGAAAACAATGCCGCTGGTGCAGCTGAATGTAACCCGCGGATATGTGTACCAATACATTAACCATGTGGAACAGGCGCATCTTGGCGCAGATTTTGATTTCCTTAAAGGAGGCTCCGGCAGCGAAGAAGGTAGAGATTCACACTAATTTTTATTAGATTGTAATCCTGAACAATCCGGAGGGAAATTAAAAACAGGAGCGCTTATTTAACAACGTCTATTAATGCAACAAAACATATTTAAAGAGCAGGTAGCAATAGTAACCGGTGCCGGTCAGGGGATAGGGCTGGAAATAGCCACACAGCTGGCTTTACAAGGTGCTGCTGTTATCATTAATGATGCAGATGATGCCTTGCTTCGGCAGGCAGTCAGTAACATAGCACAAGCCGGCGGAAGTTGTTATGGCGTTACCGGCGATGCATCTGAACCGGAAACAATACAGGCAATGGTATCTGCTGCTGCAGAGCAGTTTGGCGGACTTACCATAGCGATAGCCAATGCCGGCATTACGCTTTTCGGCGACTTTTTCGAATATACACCAGACGCTTTCAGCCGTGTGCTGCACGTAAATATGGCGGGCAGCTTTTTCCTGGCACAGGCTGCAGCAAAACAGATGCGTGTTCAGGGCAACGGTGGCAGCATCCTCTTCATGTCTTCGGTAAATGCACATGTGGCCAACAAAGATCTGGCTACCTACTCCATGACCAAAGCGGCACTGGAAATGCTGGCAAAAAATCTTGTAATAGAATTATCGCAGTACAACATATCCGTCAATGCTGTGGCGCCGGGAGCTACGCTTACAACAAGAACACTACAGCAGGTAGCTAACTACGAGGAGCTGTGGGCGCAGATAACACCGATGGGCAGACCTGCAACTGTCGCTGACGTGGCTAATGCCGCCTTGTTCTTAGTGTCGCCGGCGTCAAGGCATATAACGGGACAAAGCCTCGTGGTAGATGGCGGCTGGTCGGTAGTAAGTGTACCACCGCATGAGCATTGACATATGTCGTAGTGAGCTGGGCCGGACTATGATACAATAAGAAGTTTCTTTGACATCAGGACACTGTAAGCCTGTAACAGGTGGTAGTATGATAGTGTTCACCCGGATGCAACAGCACAGAAGGAAAGGAAGGTTTATTTACCGCATCAGGAAAGCCTTGTGTTTCGAGACATAGCGCCGCATGCTTTTTAATTGCTTTTCCTTCATCGGTACGAAGTGTGCCGTCCAGGCTGTTGCCAGTGTACAGCTGAAGCCCCGGAAGGTCTGTAAATACTTCCAGCCTGCGGCCGCTTGCAGCTTCACTCAGCTCAGCAACTTTTCGTATGCTTCCATCCGCATGATCCAGCACAAAGTTATGATCGTAACCGCCGGCAGCTTCAATACGGTCTCCTATTGCATGCTTTACCATAAAATCAAGCGGGGTGCCATGCACAGGGACAATCTCCCCGGTAGGAATATAACCGGCATCTGAAGGCGTATAAGCTGTTGCATGGATAACAAGCTCATGATTTAAAATCAACCGGCTGCAATCACCGCTGAGATTAAAATAAGAGTGATTGGTGAGATTTACCGGCGTAGTATGATCGGTAGTCGCATCAAAAGTGATCACCAGTTCGTTATCATCGGTAAACCGGTAGGTGACCCGCACATCAAGGTTTCCAGGATATCCTTCTTCACCGTCCGAACTGGTGTAGCGTAATTGAAGTGTATCATCTGCCGTTACAGCAGGCTCCCATACCTTTTTATCAAAGCCGTTGATGCCACCGTGCAGATGATGCGGCCCGTTGTTAACTGCAAGTGCATACTCAGTATTACCAATGCAGAATTTACCATTGGCAATACGATTGGCCACACGACCGGCAATAGCTCCAAAGTGCGGATGCCCGGCAAGATATTTGTCCAGGCTGCCAAAGCCCAGCACAACGTCGGATTGATTACCTTGCTTGTCCGGAGCCAGCCACTGTGTAACAATACAGCCGTAATTGGTGATACTTACCTGTTGACCACGTGCATTGCTGAAAGTAAAAAGATAAACAGGCGCTCCGTTAACATCGCCCCACACTTTCCGTGATATATTCATACGATACGCGGCCATTTGACCGTCTTACAAATATAGCGGAGCACAGGAACACGTAGTGATAAATGAACAGAAAAAACAAAGTCGCATTTTCCTAAACCTGTACACATACTGATTGTAGATAAATAATAAATCTGAATACTGAGACATATGCGCCTGGCAGATAATCGTATAAAAAAAGTATTGTGCTTTGGTGAGCTTTTATTGCGTTACACACCAGAAGCAGACGGATCATGGATACAGCACAAAGCCATGCCGGTATACATAGGCGGCGCAGAAGCGAATGTCGCAAGGGCGCTCGCATTATGGAAAGTACCGGCCTCCTACTGCACCGCCATGCCAGACAATCACCTGGCGCATCAACTGATACATAGCCTGGAAACATTGCGGGTAGACACAACGCCCGTTTTGTATTGTGAAGGACGTGTCGGCTCCTTTTATATGCCGGTGGGTACAGATATGAAGAACAATGCAGTTATCTACGACCGTGAACATTCTGCATTTGCCCGCCTGAAACCCGGTATGATCAACTGGGATGAAATATTGCAGGATGTACACTGGTTTCATTTCAGCGCCATCAGCCCGGCATTGAACCAGCAGGTGGCAGATATGTGCCAAGAAGCGTTAAAGGCCGCAGCAGCAAAGGGTATTACCATTTCAGTAGACCTCAATTACCGTCCTGCCCTTTGGAAGTATGGCAAAGAGCCGGCTGAAATAATGCCGCAGCTGGTGCAATATTGCGATCTCATCATGGGTAACATCTGGGCAGCAAACAAAATGCTGGATATACCGCTGATACAGGAACTTATTGATGCAGATACACAGAAATCTTATCTGGAGCATGCACGCAGATCTTCAACAGAAATCATCAGACGATTTAAAAAGAGTAAAGCAGTAGCCAATACATTCCGCTTTACAGCAGACGATGGTAATATAACCTACTACGCGTCGCTGGATGAAGAAACCGCACAATATCATTCGAAAACTTATACCACCGAAAAAATAATAGACAAAGTAGGCAGCGGCGACTGCTTTATGGGCGGCCTTATCTACGGATATTACAATCAATTGGGCACGCAGGGCATTATCGATTATGCAACTGCAGCCGCATATTCAAAACTATTTGTGCAGGGCGATTTTACAACCCTCAACCAGGAAGAAGTAAAAAAATACATACACTCATGAACAACGGAAAAGCAGCAACACTGGAATTATTACACCGCGAGCGTTTTATGCCGCTGTATTACCACGACAGTGCAGAAGTAAGCAAGAATGTGCTGAAAGCCCTGTATGATGGCGGTGTACGGCTGGTAGAATATACCAATCGCGGAAAACATGCCGCGGACAATTTTGACATACTGCGCCATTATACATCCAAAGAACTCCCTGGCCTGCAGCTGGGTGTGGGCACCATAAAAACGGTTGAAGCAGCTAAAATATTCATGGATCGCGGGGCCGACTTCGTGGTATGCCCTATCGTAAGCCCCCAGGTAGCACAGGTAGTGCATGAGCGTAATCTGCTGTGGATACCGGGCTGCTTTACCAATACAGAAATCTTTACTGCAGAAACTGCCGGTGCATCACTGGTGAAGATTTTTCCTGGCAGTCTTGCCGGACCGGGGTACATCTCCGCAGTAAAAGAAATTTTTCCTTATCTTGACTTCATGCCTACCGGTGGTGTAGACACCAGCAGAGACAACCTGGAAGCATGGTTTTCTGCCGGAGTAGCCGCTGTGGGCATGGGCAGCAAGCTGGTAACAAAGGAGATAATGGAATCCGGACAGTATGAAAAGCTTACAGAAATTACCCGGCAGACAATTGAAACAATACGTGCCTGCCAATAAATATTATGTGTGATAAACCGCAGAAGCGTGTTATATGGAAAAAGAAACAAGCCGTAAACAAAAGATTGCAGACATAGCATTGCAGCTGTTTGCCGAGCGTGGATATGACACCACCTCCACACAGCTCATTGCCAAAGAGGCCGGGGTGTCCGAAGCCCTGATCTTTAAGCATTACGGGAATAAAGAACACCTGCTGGCCTACGTGATCAAAACAGGCTATATGCGTGTGGTAGAGCAAAACAGGGGCATGCTGCGCGAGCAGAATCCGCATGAGCTCATTATGAAAGTGCTGGACCTGCCTTACAAGCTGATCACAGAAGAACCTTATTTCTGGAAGATGCAGTACCGCCTGCTGGACATGGAGCTGTCGATGAAAAGCCATCAGCATTTTATGCAGCCGGTGAATACGCTGCTCCATAAAGCGTTTGCAGACCTCGGTTATGCACAGCCGGAGCAGGAAACAGAGTTTGTATTACTGCTGATAGATGCACTCTGGAAAAACCATGTATGGAAAGGCGCTACCGGCATGCAGGAGATGATACGGTTTATAAAAAATAAGTACACCAGCCGGGTAACGGCATAAAACATACTAGGAGCACTACGTAAAAGTGTCCGGCACAAAAAATGCCGGACACTTTTCTTTTTTATAATACGCCCCAGTCGCTCCCGCCACATACATTGCAAGGTTCATCCTCACCAAAACAGGATTGGCATTGAAACATAAATGATGCGATTTCCCATGTGTCAGGTGATCGGCTGATGGCTTCGCTATTTTTTTCATTATTGTAGTTCCAAGAATTGCAATTATAGCTTTATCAAAAAAAATATAAGACTTTCGTATTTAACGGGTAGAACGTTTCATCAGATGTTTATTAGCTCTAAATACTCGCTCATTACTATATCCCACCCGGATCAAAAAGCCATATCTTCGCAGGATTGTTTATACCGCAGTTATGGAAGCAGTTTTCACGTACAGGCAACTATACGACTTTACTTATAATATTTTCCTCAAAGCAGGCTGTTCTGAAAAAGATGCTGCCCTTGCCGCAAAGGTGCTGCTCTCTGCCGATCTGCGCGGTATAGACAGTCATGGTGTAGCCCGCCTTACCGGGTACATACGCCTCAAAGAAGCCGGCCGCATCAACACCACACCGCATATACGCATTGTACATGAAACACCCTCTACGGCTGTAATAGACGGAGATGCAGGCCTGGGGCTGGTTGTAGCTCCGTTTGCCATGCAGGTAGCTATAGACAAGGCTAAAAATGCAGGAACGGGCTGGGTAAGCGTGCGTAACAGCAACCATTTCGGCATCGCCGGGTATCATGCTATGATGGCGCTGGAGCATGATATGATAGGTATGGCTATGACCAATGCCAGCGCACTGGTAGCACCTACATTTTCCACAGAACGCATGCTGGGCACTAATCCTATAGCCGTGGCTGTTCCTGCCGGTACAGAGCCGCCTTTTGTGGCAGATATGGCTACCACCACTGCTGCCAATGGCAAGCTGGAAATTCTGCAGCGTAAGAATGCCGATGCTCCACTTGGCTGGGTGCAGGATAAGGACGGACAGCCATCAACGGATGCCAATATATTGAAGAAGCAAGGCTCCCTGCTGCCGCTGGGCAGCGACCGGGAGCATGGCAGTCATAAAGGTTATGCATTGGGCAGTATCGTAGATATTTTCTCGGCAGTGCTGAGCGGCGCAAGTTACGGGCCGTGGGCGCCTCCGTTCCCGGCCTATGTGCCTATGCCTGAAAATATGCCGGGCGAAGGCCTGGGGCATTTCTTTGGGGCTATGCGTACAGATGCTTTCCGTCCTGCTGCGGAGTTTAAAGAACATATGGATAACTGGATACGCCGCTTCAGAAATGCAGAAACTATACCCGGACAAGACCGTGTACTGATACCCGGAGATCCGGAAAGGGAATACGAAACAGAACGAATGAAAGCAGGAATACCTGTTGTAGCCAGTGTGGTGGAGGATTTAAAACAGCTGGGCGAAAAGATGGGGATCGGTCTGTAAGCTTAATGCTACAGGGAATGTGAAATACAAATTTCGTTTACGATCGCTGTGGTAAGCGGCTTGTTCAGAAATTTTTGTACAGAACGGAACCCGTTACTCCTGTTCTTGTCATTTTCATTAATAGAAGAGGTAATAAAATAAACATAATACCGCTCCCTGATCTCGTCAGGCAGCTGCTCAAATGCAGATACAAAACCAAAGCCATCCATGATGGGCATCTGTATATCTACCAGCAGTACCGTTTTATTTTCGGGCTCTGTATAATCCGCATCTCTAATATAGTCAATCGCTTCGGAGGCCGCCTGGAATGTGCGGATAGATGCAGACAGATTGGTGTTCTGTATCACCTTCTCAGCAATACGGCAGTCAAAAAAATTGTCGTCTATGATTATAAAATGAAATTTCTGCGCGTTCATCTACTTACCCGGAATAGTTAACTTAAAAGTGGTGCCTTCGTCTTTCCTGGAGGTAACATCTATTTCGCCACCCAGCTTTGTCAGCGCATCTTTTACATTGTACAAGCCAAAACCCGAACCGAATTCTTCTGTAGTAGCCCTGTAAAACATGTCAAAGATATACTGAAGATAGTTCTCGTGTATACCAATTCCATTATCACTTACTGCTATGGTAAGTATGTTGTCATGTACCGCTATATCCAGTTTTACAAACTTACCTTCTGTATTTTTTTTCTGGTATTTAAATGCATTGGATAAAAGATTGTTCAGAATGATAAGCAGAGAGGTTTCATCACTGCGGAAACCACCTTTTATATCCTGGTCTATGGTAAATGTAATATCGTTTGTCTTGCTGCTCAGGTCAAAGATGTCTTTCAGCTGGTCGATAAGATCGGGGAAATTGATCTCTTTTATTTCCAGTTCGCCGCGTCTCAGGTTATAATAGTCGTGAATGTTATGGATGAAGTTATCCAGCTTGTGCATCGCTTTTTCCATCAGGTCTACCATTTCCTGCACTTCTTTAGGATCTTCTGTTGTTTTGGCAATATTAATTGCGCCCAATACGCTCAATATAGGGCTGCGCAGATCGTGTGTTACGCTGTAAGCAAATTTGTCCAGCTCATTATATGCTTTCTGCAGCTCCTTATTCTTCTCCGCCAGTAAAGAAGTGGTTACGTAATAACTGTAACCTTCTTCAATGGCTGATTTTACATCCATTTCAGACCAGGGCTTCTTGATATACCTGAATATCTGTCCCCTGTTAATCGCTTCAATAACTGCTTCTACATCGGTATACCCGGTGATCAGCATACGCACGGGCAAAGAAAAATCATTCCTGATCTCTTCAAAAAACTCAACCCCTGTTTTATTGGGCATGCGCTGGTCGCTTATGATCACAGCAATATCGGGGTGAGACCGGAGCTGGTTCACAGCCTCATCTGTAGTGCCGGATGTAAGCACCTGGTAATCGTGCCTGAATGCAGCCCTGAAGCTGTGCAGGTTGTTTATTTCGTCATCAATATAGAGTACTTTTATTTTTCCTTGCATACTCCTGCTTCATTTAGTTTTGGGAAATAGGGATGGTTATTACAAATTCAGCTCCTTCCCCAGGCACTGAATTTACCGCTATCGTTCCGTTATGTTTCCTGATGATATTATACACTATTGATAACCCAAGACCGGTACCCTCACCCACTTCTTTTGTGGTGAAGAAGGGCTCAAATATCTTCTTTGCCGTCTGCTCGTCCATACCGGTACCGTTATCTTTGATCTTTATAACTACATTATCTCCCTCACGTAATGTGGTAATGGATATAACACCGCCGGGCCCGTTGTTAAAATGCTTGTGCACGGCATGAATACCATTGGAAATAATATTCAAAAATACCTGATTTAATTTACCGGGGTAACATTCTATTAAAGGAAGTTCCCCATAATGTTTTTCAACCTTTATCTTATCGTTGAGCAGGCTGTTTACAATTACTACAGATGAGTCTATCCCCTCATGCAGGTTCACTTTTTTCAGGTCATCCTCATCTACCCTTGAGAAGATACGGAGTCCTTTTACAATTTCTGCAGTACGCTCCGAGCCTTCACTGATACCTTTCAGCAGAAAATCTATTTCCTCCATCAGGTAGTCATATTCTATTTCCTCCTTCAGCTGGTTAATCCTGTTTTGTTTCTCCTCGCCGGAAACATCTGCCAGTGCCAGCTCTTCAAACCTGTTCATAGCATCCAGGATGATAGCCACATCACGCTTCAGCGGGCGTACATTGGAGGTCACAAAGTTAATCGGGTTATTGATTTCATGCGCAATACCGGCAGTGAGTTGACCAAGGGAGGCCATTTTTTCAGATTCTACCAGCTGTGTCTGTGCTTCTTTCAGTTCCACCAGTGTTTTGTTCAGCTCAGAGTTGGCATTTCTTAAAGCTATGGTACGTTCGTTCACTTTCGCCTCGAGCATGATGTTCTGATCTTTGATTATGCGTTCATTTTCTTTGGCAATGCGTAGCGCATCGGCCTGGGAGGCTTCTTTCTCTTTCCTGAAGATGTTGATCTTATCTGCCAGCGCTATAGAAAGCAATGTAACTTCGATTGCTGTTCCCGCATGCATTGTATAATTGGTAAACAGGCTGTATGGCAGGATGCCGAGATTGCGGAATACGAAGAGCAACAGGCCGAGTATAAACATCGTCCACGCAACAAGGAAAAACCTGGCAGAACGGTTTCCCCTCAGTGAGAGGGTGATGGAAATATAATAAACCATTGCAGACGCGGTAAGCGCTGTAATATCCACTATCCGCGAGCTTATTTCGTCCAGCCCCGCTATGCGCACTATGGCAGCTATAGAATATGCGGCTATCCATATCCACAGCAGTTTATTTACGCGCGGCATGTACAGATCTGTGTGCAGGAAGTTCCTGATGAACAGTAATGCGCTCACACCTGCCAGTGCCGGGAAAATAATAATAACCTTATTAAAGATAACCGGGCTGTCCGGAAAAAGATAGCGGAATGTATAGCCGGTAAGCGTTGTCTGCGTAAGGCCTATGAACAGGATGTAAAAAACATAATAGAGATAACTTCTATCCTTTACAGAGAGGTAAATAAAGATGTTGTACAGGATCATTACGAGCAATATCCCGATGTGTATCCCATAGATCAGCCCGCGCTGCTGCAGGCTCTCTATCATGGTTTCTTTGCTGCCTACAAACACAGGCAGGATTATCTGTTCACTGCTCTGCAGCCTGAGCAGGTAAGTTTTTGTTGCGTGAACAGGCAACGGCAGGTCGTAAATAAAATCGACTGTATAATACATACGGCGTTTGAAGGGATAAGCCATCCCTTCCTGTGCCAGCAATTTTAATCGTGAACTGTCGTACTCGTATATCCATGCGTGCGACAGCAATGGGTCCTCAATCTCCAGCATCAGCGGACTGAGGCCTGATTCATTAGTGAGTGTAAGTTTCAGCCAGATAGTGGCAGAGCAGAAATTATAGTTAGGTACGTCTTGCGTTACGGCCGTGAAATCATTGCTTTTAATTACTTCGGCTGCAGTTTTTTTCCCGGAAGAATCAAACAATATCTCAAGAGATTTGCCGGCCAGCACTCTTCCCTTATTGAATATCAGTTCTTTTGCAGCTGTCTGCTGCGGGCAACAAAATAAAATACACGCTAAGAAAGGTAGTATGTAAAGAAAACGTTTCATATTGTACTGGTCTATTGAGGCAGTGTTATGTCGAAGTTGATGGTCATATTGCCTTTGGGGCCTGATTCTGTGGAATGCTGCGTGGGGCGGTCCCGTAAATCCCAGATTGCATTTCGTTCCGTTTCATTTGCGAGCGGAAGCCCGCGGAGATCCTCAATAATAAGCGGAGTGGCTATCAGATCTTCTTTGGGATAATACAGTGTACCATTATTACCCAGCTCGCGGATGATCTGGAAGCCGACTTTCAGGCAATTGCGCAAGGTAGCGGGAGAACAAAGAGCCATCAGGTTGTTCAGGCCCAATATCTGCGTAGTGATCGCAACCCCGATACGGCCTAAAAATATGGAACCGATACCATACCCTGCAACTTCTTTCATATTCCATAAGCCGCAAAACTCAGCGACTTTCAGGTCACCAAGTTTTTCCAGATAAGGGTGAATTCGAGTATCCAGCACGGCTATAGCGCTTTCCAGCGGCATAGGCCGTTCTGCAGAATGCAGCTGTATCCGCCCGCCTCCATATGTCTTCTGCTGATCAGGCGATTCTGCTATGATCACATATGTATGCGGGTCATCCAGCCAGCCATACTTGGCAGACGTAATCTTTGTTACGCCATATGCTTCCAGCACCTTCTGATGGCCTTCTATATAACGACGGCAACTTGCCGGCTCGTCTGTAGCCCGGAATGCCCGAATGATAATTTCCATGTGTCAATGAATAGTCAATACATTATCTACCAGTCTTCTCATAGACAATATTTCGGGTCTCTTCTCGGCTTTAAACAGCTTAAACAAGAACATCTCCCCTCTTGCTTCGGTATTGCACAGTGCCAGAAACTCTTTACGAAGCTTATGTAATGTAGTTATTTCTTCATCAGAAAGCGACTCCCCGTCGCCTAAAGTAATACGGCTGAACAAATAGACCGGCGATATGACAGGGTGAATGGCCCAACCCATAGCCTCTGCTGCAAGCCACATGCGTTCCATTGCTCTGCCTCCTGCAAGATAATCATTCATTCCGTTACCCGGCATTGTGATAAGCCCGATAGCTGCTGCTGTACCTACGGACATGCGGGTAGCCATCTCAAATAAACCGCCACCCTTTACATCACGGAGCACATCAATAACATCTGTTTCTTTAATAACAGACAATGCTGTCATCTGGCCCGGGCTGAGACCCAGGGTACGGACATCAATCCCATCTCTGCGCTCTTCTGCATCCTGTACGGTCCAGCGCATCTCTCTCTGCACAAAGTCTGCGTGTCCGCGCGGGTTGAGAATACGCATTCGGTCGCACGCACCGATAATGCCCCCGATTTTTTTAATGTCCTCTATATCTGTAAGCCACCGGAGCTCTGCCCCCGGAACTGTTTCTGTAATGTTTCTGATTTCCTGCAGCACCTGCATATCAGGCTCCTGCCGGGGTATTATTGTACGGTTGGTATGCCGTGTAAAAATCTGTTCTGAAAGCTGTGGATAAGGATGCTCTGATTCTGCAGACTTCGTAAAGTATGCAAGTGCAATTAATGGTTCATCCTGCGGAGTAAAGTCTTTTACCGTCAGGTTAAAACCTTCTTTCCGTGCCGCCAGGCTCAGGTTCTCTATGGCAGCTCCAAAACTCAGGTACGAGGCAACGGATTTATAATCGCCAAAAGAATAGGAACGTATCCTGTCATGAAAGAGAAAAAGAACTCCATCTTTATAATCCCATAGCCAGGGCTGATCATTACCGGTAGTAGGCGCGGCAACCGCGGCATCTATAATCTTCTTTATCACGGCGTCCGGCAACTCATCACGCGTTTCTGCAGCTAACCCGGGCAATACTTTCTCCATCATAGCCAGGCGCTCAGATTCGGTAAGCGGCGCATAAGGATTCGGATAAGGATCTGCTGCGGGTTGTTTGCGGTCTTTGATAATATCTTCCGGATCCATGTAGTACCTGCCGGATTCGTTGAATTGCTTCAGCAGGATGCGCCGAACCGTATCTGTAGTCACACCGCCGCCCATCACAACAGAAGATGCGAGCTGCGGCCAGGTGCCTATACTTTGCCCTACTTCCACCAGTGAAGCCTTTCCCCTTACCGATACTTTTTCAGAACCGGCTATCTGCAACACCAGCACAATGCGTTCTTCCGGAGTTAAATTCTTAAGCTGGCTTACATCCAGATCTCCAACCAGTCCATGCAGTAACGGTCGTTCGGGCTGCAGGTCAAAACGCTCCACGTCTATCATTCCGCGATCGCTGGTGTCCATGATCACCGGTATACCCAGGGAGCGGGCTTTTATGCGGCTGGCGACCTTCATATCCAGGCTGTCACATTCTTCTATCAATATATCCAGTATTCCCCCTTCTGTGAAAAAGGCATCCATGTTATCATCGGTCAGGCCATTTTCATATATCCGGACATCCAGGTACGGATCTATCTCTGCTATTTCGCGTGCCGCAATCACAGATTTATTTATGCCGAGATTATGCACCCCGGTGCGTATACGATTCAGATTACTGAGTTCTATTTCATCAAAATCGGCCAGACGCAGTTCTCCGCAGGCCCGTTCTATAGCCATGGTTACTGCTATAGATTGTCCTACAGACAGGCCAAGTATACCCACTTTCTTCCGGCGGAGCGTTTCCTGCTCGGCTTCTGTGATCTTATACTTGTTCCTGCTTGTTCTTACTTCTACAAACTCTGCTTCGTCAAGAAGATGCACCATGGTACGCGTCCAGGGATAGTATACCCATACGCCGTAATGATCTGCGTTCCTGCCGGCAAGATGCTGCGTAATAAGGTCCGCATATTCTTCATCCTTTATTCTACGGGATACATTCCTTACTTTTATGAGTTCACGCACCTGTAGCATTATTTCATCGCGAACCAGGCAGTCATTATTTAACAGCTCATTGAACTGTTTTTCATCTTCTATGTTATCTAATCTAAAAAATAACGGTTTATACAAACGATTTGAGCCATCAGCTTTACCTTTGCCAAGTTGCAATGTTGCCATATAATAATTTTTTATTATTCAAATATTCAATAAGGGCTTATATCTATTACTAATTTGAAAAATAGAATTTATTTATTATATTGTGATAAGAGGGATTTGTTCAAAAATAGCTTTATTTACTTATTTCGATGCCAGAAAAAAAAATCAAGATTTTATACGTTGATGATGAAATGAATAACCTTATATCATTTAAGGCAACTTTTCGCATAAAATATGACGTACTTACAGCTATCAGTGCAGACGAAGCGATAAAGTTACTGGACAAAAATGATGTGCATGTTATTATTACGGATCAGCGTATGCCCGGTATGACAGGAACAGAATTTCTGGAGTCGATACTGGTTACGCACAGCGATATAATGCGGATACTGCTGACAGGATATGCGGATATAAATGCCGTAATAGATGCAGTAAATAAAGGCAAGATATTCCACTATCTGTCCAAGCCCTGGAATGAAGAAGAGCTTGATGCTACTATACAAAGGGCATATGAGGCTTATCTGAAGCGCCGTGAAGAAAAAGAGATGAATGAAAAGCTTGCTATATCAAATGATCAGCTTGAGTTCCTGCTTCGCCAGAAACTTTTATCCTGATCCTGATTTTTAGTGGTTCTTTTTTAATCGGCATAAGGGACAACCCCAATTTTAAGGGCATACATCACAAGACCGGTCCGGGATTTCACATTCAATTTTTCGCATATATTATCCCTGTACCCTTCTACTGTCCGTGGGCTCAGCCTCATTTTTTCAGCTATTTCCTTATATGTCAGCTCGCTGCAGCAATAGGACAGAAACTGTACTTCTTTGTCAGACAGTTCGGACGAGTTCACATCTTCTTTCTTGTGCAGCAGCTGGAATAAGCGGCCGTTTACAAGATCAGAGTGATAATACCCTCTGTTGTATACTTCTGTAAGAGCGCGTTTCAGTTCTTCCGGCTCACTGTTTTTCAGGATATAACCGCTTGCACCATTTTTGAGCATACGGATAACGTTAAAGTCATCGTCGTACATAGACAATACAAGTACTTTTATATCAGGCCATTTGGCTTTAAGTACCTCTATTGTCTTATGTCCGTCCATTTCGGGCATATTTATATCCAGGAGACATATATCCACAGGTTTGGGCGCAGCAGCAATCCGCTCCAGTAATTCCCTGCCGTTACTCGCTTCAATTTCCACTGCAAAACCTTCATAGGTGGAGATAAGCTGCACTACTCCCCTGCGAAGTATAGGTATATCTTCCGCAATTGCTACCCGGATTGATTTCGTTACATCCATAATCTAAAAAAGGGTTATTATTTCAAAATATGACCACTGCAGCGCTTCAACCAGCGTGCAGCCACCCTGATCAGTACCTGCCTTTTCGGGCCGGCTGTACAGTTGCTCCAACCTGCATTTGCAGCTCATTCTACTCAACATCACAGATCTAACTATCAAATATATAAATTGTAACCAACAAACAAAAAGTCACGATAAAAAGTATGGCATACTTTTTATGCCAAAGATATACAAAAATACCGTGTTTTTACGGTATTCTATTTCGTAAAAACCGTAAAAAAAATCAGTAAAACGCCCGTTGAAAGAACAACGGGTATACATCATCTTTGTATTCAGAAAGCAACCAGATATAGCGGCCCGAAAATGTGAAGATTGGTTTTAAAAAAGTCACTATATGCTTTCTCAATAAAATTCGGCTCTTTCTCTCCAGGAAATTCTCTCCAAATACATTCCTGGTTATCCCCTTGAAAGCCTCGCTCCCTGTGAGGCTTTTATTTTTTTATATACCCCTCTTAAAACCGGCACATATTATCATAGTGCAGTTATCATAAAATATATTTTTTTACATAATAAAAAACATATTAATTTTATGACAAACTAAATCACACATGGAGCCATCAGCAATTATCCCCGTACGTAAGCTGGGTTGGGTACCGGATCTGCCGGATAAAAGAGACTTCCAGTACCGCGCCCCGCAAAGAGTATTGAAAGCATTACCTACCAAAGTAGACATGACAAAAAAATGCCCTCCGGTATACGACCAGGGGCAGCTGGGCAGCTGCACGGCCAACGCAATTGGCGCTGCATTCCAGTTTGAACAGATGAAGCAAAACGTTTCGGACTTTGTTCCCTCCAGGCTTTTTATCTACTACAATGAGCGTGTTATAGAGCATACTGTAAACAGCGATGCCGGCGCTCAGATACGTGATGGCATTAAATCTATCAACAAGAGTGGTGTGTGCCCGGAAAATATGTGGCCATATGATATCGGAAAATTCACGAAGAAACCTGCTGCCAAGTGCTATACTGAAGCGGAAAAGCACCAGGCGCTGAGCTACATGCGTATGAACAATACCGTATCTCAGCTTAAAGGCTGCCTGGCGGACGGATTTCCTTTCGTGTTCGGCTTTACAGTATACGGCTCCTTTGAAAGCGCTAAAGTCGCTCAGTCCGGCCATTTGCAGCTACCAAATCTTCAGAAGGAAAAGGTAGTTGGCGGCCATGCAGTAATGGCTGTAGGATATGATGACAGTAAGAACTGGTTCATCATTCGCAATTCATGGGGTACAGGGTGGGGATTAAAAGGCTATTTCACCATGCCTTACGACTACCTCACAGACAGTAATCTGTGCGACGATTTCTGGACAATACGCATTGTGGAAGGATAACACTTTTCTTCTGATCTATAAAATGAAACGGGAATGCTTTCTGCATTCCCGTTTTTGCTATTTAAAGATCAGCACTATGGTGCCTGATATAATAAGACCCGCACCCAGCGCAGCTTTCCAGGTAAGTGTCTCTCCCAGAAACACAACAGAAAGAACAATGGCCAGCGCCACGCTCAGCTTATCAACCGGTGCTACCTGCGACACTTTGCCTAACTGTAGCGCCTTGAAATAAAACAACCATGAAAGACCGGTGGCGATACCCGAAAGTGTGAGAAATATCCAGTTCTGTTTTGTGAGCAGGTGAATGCTTTGCAGGTTTCCCTTCCACCAGGCAAAAAGCCATGCAATTACCAGTATGATTACAGTGCGTATGGCAGTAGCGAGATCAGAGTCTACCCCCTCCATACCCACCTTGGCAAAAATAGCCACCAGTGACGCAAAGAGGGCCGAAAGCAAAGCATATATCCACCACATGGCGTTATTGTTTAGCTGAAATTACGGAATGTAAAAAGATAAAGCTACACGCAGAATCTATAGAAAGTCTGTAGCCTTAATGCAGCCGGGGTTTGGAACCCTGACTGCGTTGTTTTATCTAAAAAAATAAAAGGCTGCGATTGCAGCCTTTCATCTATTCCTGTTCTTTCGGATTTACTTTTTCCCAGATCTCGGGTATCCGCTTAATCCAATTCAGTTCTTTCATCTTTTCCCGCGCCTCTTCCACCGGGCTGCCGAAGTATACTTTACCGCCCTGTATGCTCGCCGGAACGCCGCTCTGGGCATACACTACAGCGCCTTTGCCTACTACCAGGTCCTTGCTCACGCCCACCTGTCCCCAAAGGATCACTTCGTCTTCAATAATGGCTTTGCCGCCTATACCTACCTGTGCAGCAAACAGGCAGTTTTTACCGATCACGGCACCATGCCCTATATGAATATGATTGTCCAGCTTTGTGCCCTGGCCAATGATCGTATCACCACTCACACCTTTGTCAATAGTACATCCTGCGCCTATTTCCACATCATCCTCTATGATCACGCGGCCGCAGCTTTCCAGCTTATCGTACTGCACAGCGCGCTCTTTACGGCGTTTGAAATAAAAGGCATCAGCACCGATCACGGTACCGGCATGAATGATCACGTTATCACCGATCACACAATGATCATAAATGGTAACATTCGGATGAATAAGGCAATTGCTGCCGATACGCACATGATTGCCTACAAATACGCCGGGCTGCAGGTGCGTTCCTTCACCTATCAGCGCTGTTTCACTCACCATCTGCGTAGCGGGTTCAAACGGGCGGAAATGCTTTACCAGCTTAACGTATGCACTGAACGGATCTGCAATAACCAGCAACGTTTTACCATCGGGGCAATCCACTTCTTTATTAATGATGATGATCGTTGCTGCCGACTGCAGGCATTTGTTATAATATTTTTCAAAGTCGACGAAAGAAATATCGCCGGGCTCTACTTTATGTATCTCATTGATGCCGGTGGCTATTTGTGTGGTATTGCCCACCAGTTTTGCACCTGTAAATTCTGCAAGCCATTGTACCGGCACGCCCTGTTCCAGCTTCATAATCGTTAAGTTTGCGCAAAAGTAATAAGGGATTACGAGAATCACATTCAATTCCTTTAATCGTCGCTGCGTGAAACACATCAACCTGAACGGGAAATTAATAGCTGCCGGTGATGCAGCGCTGCATGCTGATAACCGTGCGTTCCGCTACGGCTACGGCCTGTATGAAACCATGCTTGTAAAAGATGCAGTTATAGAATTGGCAGATCTGCACTGGCAAAGGCTATTGACAGGGATGCTGCAGCTTTATTTCAATATTCCGGCACATTTTACGGCAGCATTCATTGCGGAAGAAATAATACGAATCGTCCGAAAAAATAAGCTGGAAAAGTTATGCAGAGTGCGGTTGCAGGTATTCCCGGGCGATGGCGGACTGTATGATCCAGCTGATATGAAACCACAATTTTTAATTGAATGCTTTGCATTAGACGGATATATCCTTGCCCTCAATGAAAATGGTCTTGTTACCGGCATTGCCGCAGGATTGCAAAAATCCAATGACAGCACAGCCAACCTTAAAACCGCCGGCAGTCTTATTTATGCCATTGCCGCGCAACAGGCAAAAGAAAATAAATGGAATGACGCGCTTATATGTAATACCAACAACAGGATCATTGAAAGCACTATTGCCAACGTTTTCTGGGTAAAGGACCAGCAGGTATTTACACCACCACTTGCAGAAGGCTGTATTGCAGGTGTTATGAGAAATCACATTATAAAGAAGCTTGGCTCTTTATCTATACCCGTTTCAGAAAAAAGCCTGGATGCATTGACGTTACATCAGGCAGATGAATTATTTCTCACCAATGCGATACGCAGGATAAAATGGATACGTGATTGCGCCGGAACGCAGTACAATCAACAGTTTACAAGACAATTACATGGTAGTTTATTTACCGGCAATTGATTCTTTTTCATGTTTTTAACAACATCTTCAAGGTTGCTGGCACAGATTTTAGATAGCTCATCTGAATCACAAATGTGTGTTGTATGAAAAAGATTTTATTGTTTACACTATTAGGAGCAACAGGGCTCACACAGGCCAATGCACAGTGGGTAAAAGCCGGACCAGAAATAGGACTTAACCTTTCCAGCTTTGCCAGCCGCATTAATGGCGATAAACAATCCAACAACCTGCTGCCTGGTCTTAAGCTGGGAGGTGTAGTAGATATAGGCTTTACGCGTAATTTTTCCTTTCAGCCGGGCTTATTCTTTTCTATGAAAGGTGCAGCTGCTAAAACTACAGACCGCACTGTCACAGGCGGCGGCACTACCATTACAGACACTTACAAAGATCGCTTCTGGGCCAATTATATTGAAATGCCTATGAACGTTGAATTTCGTGTGGGCGATCCGCGCTACGGCCAGTTCTTCTTTGGCGGCGGCCCGTATATAGCTGCAGCACTGGGCGGTAAGATTACTTCAGAACATACGCATACGGTAAGCAACGACAACGGGACTACAGTTAACACTACATCCAACGATCATTCTATTTCTATAGGCGACAATGCCAACAGCGACGATCTGCGCCCGTTTGACGGCGGTCTTAATTTCAATGCAGGCTACCAGGCACGTAACGGCTTTTATGTGCGGGGCAATATAGGCATAGGCCTGGCCAATGTTTTGCCGGAAGGCGATGGCGACAACTATATCCACAACTGGGGTCTCGGCGTATCTGCGGGCTACCTGTTTGGCGCCTATCACGGACACGCACATCACCACCGTCGCTAATAGAACAAAACAATATTTTATAAAGATTTCCTCTCTATGTTCACGCAGGGCTGCACATTTCCCATCTGCAGCCCTGTTCTTTTATTACAGACTGTGGCGGGAAAATAGTTTCTGCTAAATTTGCAGCCATGGAAAAGAAAGTTCGTGTCCGCTTTGCGCCCAGCCCTACAGGAGGCCTTCATCTTGGTGGCGTACGCACTGTTTTATATAATTATCTTTTTGCCCGCCATCATGGCGGCGAATTTGTACTGCGTGTAGAAGATACAGATCAGAGCCGCTTTGTAGAAGGTGCAGAACAATACATTGTAAACTGCCTGGAATGGTGCGGCCTGATACCGGACGAAAGTCCGCAGAAGGGCGGCCCGTATGCGCCTTACCGCCAGAGTGAACGCAAGCAGATGTATTACCAGTACGCGCAACAGCTGCTGGATTCCGGTCATGCGTATTATGCTTTTGACACACCGGGCGAACTGGAACAAATGCGCAATGATCTGAAAAGCGCAGAGAACCCGATGCCGCAGTACGATTACAAGACCCGTATGCACATGCGCAATTCTCTTACATTGTCTCCGGAAAAAGTAATAGAGCTGCTGGAAAAAGAGACCCCGTATGTGGTACGTATCAAAATGCCGCAGAATGAAACGGTGGAATTTACCGATATGGTGCGTGGCCACATTAGTTTTGACACCAGTCTTGTAGACGATAAAGTACTGCTGAAAGCTGACGGCATGCCTACCTATCATCTTGCGGTGGTGGTAGACGACTACCTGATGAAGATCACCCATGCCTTCCGCGGTGAAGAATGGCTGCCGAGCGCGCCTGTGCACCTGCTGCTCTGGAAATACCTGGGCTGGGCTGAGGATATGCCGCAATGGGCGCACCTGCCACTGATCCTGAAGCCTGACGGCCACGGCAAACTGAGCAAGCGTGATGGCGACCGCCTTGGTTTCCCGGTATTTGCAATGGACTGGAAAGATCCTAAAAGCGGCGAAGTAACCACCGGCTTTCGCGAGCGGGGCTTTCTCCCGCAGGCATTTGTAAATATGCTGGCGATGCTGGGCTGGAACTCCGGTACAGAGCAGGAAATATTTTCGCTGGAAGAACTGGTGAATGCATTCTCCATGGAACGCGTGCACAAAGGCGGGGCAAAATTCGATTATGAAAAAGCAAAATGGTTCAACCAGCAATATATACAACAGACCGACGTAAAAACGTTGATTCCGCTGGTGCGCCCTTATATTGAGGAAAAAGGAGTGACAGTTGCAGATGACTTCCTGGAGCAGATAATCGCATTGATCAAAGAGAGGTGCACTTTACTGCCTGATTTCTGGGAGCAGGGACATTTCTTCTTTGAAAAGCCCGAGGTAAAGGAACTCTCGGCGATAAAAGATAAATGGACTGCTGAAAAAGCCGCTTTCTTCACAGATTGGGCAACAGTGCTGACAAATACGTCAGAATGGAATCATACGGCCCTGGAGCAAAGTTGTAACGATGCTGCACAACAGAAAGGCCTGAAAAAGGGTGATGTAATGCTGCCATTGCGCATTATGCTGGTAGGTGGCAAATATGGCCCGGGCGTGTTTCATATTGCAGAGCTTATAGGCAAAGAAGCTACAATAGACCGTATACATACCGTGCTGAAAAGCCTTTCCTGACCGGGACAACCGTAACAACAACTTTCTGGCCACGCTGTAACCCGGCGTGGCTTTATTTTATATGGCTATACAGCAAATGAACGTATTTGTTAAGTATACTGTCTGCTGTCTGTTCCTGTTGCAGGCATTTTTCTCCATTTCCACGGAAGCACAGGGACTGAAATGGCTGAAGACCAAAAACGATACCGCCTATATCAGCGATCACAGCCGCGATCTTACAGTGCGTCTTTATGGTTCCCGTAAGTACACTGATTACAAGCTACATGACCGCGGAGAACAGCATGCGCTCAAGTATAAACCCAACAACAACATTAATGTAGGCGTCGGCTTCAACTATCGCTTTTTAGGTATTAATCTCGGCTTTAACCTGCCGTTTATCAATAACGACAATGACAGGTATGGCCGCACAAAGCATCTCGATCTCCAGTCCCATTTATACCTCCGCAAAATCACTGTAGATTTTTATGCACAATATTACAAGGGCTATTATCTCGCCAATGCTTCAGATGTTCTGAATGATTACAATACACAGCCGGAGTATCCCAGGCGACCGGACATGCATTCGCTGAACCTGGGCATTGACATGCAATACATCTTCAACGACCGCAAGTTTTCCTTCCGTGCAGCTTTCCTGCAGAATGAGTACCAGAAAAAAAGTGCCGGTTCCTTTATGCTCGGCGCGAGCGTTTATAGCTTTTTCCTCCGGGCAGACAGCAGCATTATTCCTGCCGATATTTACAAAAACGCTTTCTTTGACCAGTACAGGTTTTCAAAGTCCAATGTATATAGTATAGCTGTCGGTGGAGGTTACGCCTATACATTCGTACTCGGGAAGCATTTTTTTATCACCGGTTCACTGATGGGAGAAGCAGGCATCAATTACACCACAATGGATGGCACGGAGCAAAAAAATAAAGCAGATCTGCAGCTGAATACCATTGTCCGTTGTGCAGCGGGATATAATTCAGAAAGATATTTTGCGGGAATACATTTTGTGGACCTGGTGACACGTAATAATACACCGGTTCCTGCTGCCTACCAGGAATTCGGAGCGGGCAATTTCAGGGTTTCTTTTGCAAAACGATTCGGTGTAAAAAGAAAAACGGCCAGAAAAATTCAACAGACGATCAACCAGGTAGCTCCTGTGCCTTTGCCCAGGAACTAAAAAACTTCTCCCAGGTTTACGAAAAAGCCTTTGGAGCCGCCTACGCCTACGCCATAGTCAATTGCCACATTGGTGCGGGAAAATTTATTAAGCTTAAAGCGCAGACCACCGCCAAAGCCTGGAGCAACTGTTTCAAATTTATTTGTTTTTTGCTCCGATACGGATTCTGCGTTGGCAAACACCACTGCTCCCAGCAAGCCGTCCCGTGTAATACCAAACCTGTACTCAGATTCTGCGTAAAGCATGTTCTTTCCCCGATAACGGCCCTGTATATACCCACGACCTGTATTGCTGTACGGATCGCCTCCGGTGTTGGGAAGCAGCAGGTAAGGAGGATCGCCACCGAGTGTGAACCAATCATAGCTCCAGAAAGCAAGCACATTCTTCGATGTGGGAGACAGTTTTACATAGGTGCGGAGATCCAGCTGCAGAGATTGCCAGTTGGCATCGCTGCCCAGGGCAGTAAGGTTATTCCGGTACACAGCACTTGCATAGACTCCTTTCTCCGGGTTGATCGGATTTTTGCGGTTGTCGTACAAAAGGTTCAGTGTGCCACCTGAAGCTTTTACTTTGGAAGTAAGACCATATGATTGAAAGTCGGTAACGGTTCCAGGCGGGGGATCCAGCTCACGGACGTTCCAGAAATAGTCAAATGCATAGCCGATCCCGGCATAGAGATCTGGCATTACACGCCGCAGTATTTTCTGGTGCAGCCTGAGGCCCGAGTAATCTATTGTATAACCGTTATCCAGGCTGGTGTTGCCCCCCAGGCCATAAGTAAACGATGGGAACTTTACATAACGCCAGTCGGTAACAATATTGTACTTGTTGTCCTTTGTCCAGATGTATGATTGTACCGGGAATATAACCTGGTTGTATTGCGAATAGGTGAGACTGGTAAGTATTGTAGAAGTATTGGTCTGGATGTCTCTGTAGGTAGTAAAAGCAGCATTGGCAAATGCTATGGCGGCAAAACCGGTCTGCAAGGTATAACCGGCAGCAGGCAATCCGGAAATATGAAGCTTGGAAATCACATGCTCAGATGTATCCACCCTTCTTTTTTCGTCCATCTCAAGTAAGCGCTGGCATACATCTATCAGGTCCAGTTCATCTGTACGTCCTGTGATATGACGGGATTTGGCAGTAGGTACAGGATCTGTAACGGCAGAGATATTATTTACAGACGGCTCCTGCCCCCGGCATATTGCGGCAGACAGAAACAGTACTATAACAAAAAATCTCCTCAGTACAATCAACAGGTTATATTTAAACAAAACAAAACAGGAGCATATCACACTTGTCTGGAACTATGTTAGATAGTTGAGGTGGTGCAAAGTTCAATGATGCATCTCACAAAAAAATGGTAAAAAAGCATTCCACGAAAAAAGGAAGCCATTGCGGCTTCCTTTCGTTATATGAGATAAACTAAATTCTAGTGTGATTCTTCACCCGGGCGTAACGGAACGTTCTGCGGGATGAAGTCGTTACCATTACCATCGTCTTTGTAATCGTAAGCCCAACGGTATACTGTAGGGATTTCGCCAGGCCAGTTACCGTGTCCGGGTTTGATAGGCGTAGTCCATTCGAGTGTATTTGAATCCCATGGGTTCTGCGTAGTAACCTTACGGCCGCGGAAAATGCTGGTGAAGAAGTTGAAAACAAACAGCAACTGGGTAAAGAATACCACGATAACCACTACGCTGATAAAACTGTTGAGGCTGCTGAATTGTTTAAAAGATTCCCATGCACTGTAATCATAATAGCGACGTGGCATACCGGCGATACCTTCATAGTGCATCGGCCAGAAGATCAGGTAGGCGCCGATCAGCGTAATGAAGAAGTGTATATAACCCAATGTATTGTTCATAAAGCGGCCGAACATTTTCGGGAACCAGTGGTAAATACCGGCAAACATCCCGAAGAAAGCTGACACACCCATTACTATATGGAAGTGGGCAATTACAAAGTAAGTATCGTGCAGGTTGATGTCCAGGGCAGAGTTACCGAGGAAGATACCTGTAAGACCACCGGAGATAAACAGTGATACGAAACCGATAGCAAACATCATGGCTACAGTAAAGCGGATGTTACCGCGCCACAGTGTAGTAAGCCAGTTAAAGACTTTTACAGCAGAAGGTACCGCGATCAGGAGCGTAAGCAGTACGAAGATAGAACCGAGGAACGGACTCATACCTGTTACGAACATGTGGTGCGCCCATACCAGGAAGGCCAGTACCGTGATACCTACAAGCGAGATGATCATTGCAAAGTAACCAAAGATCGGCTTGCGGCTGTTGGTAGAAAGAATTTCAGAAGCCATACCCATACCCGGCAGCATGATGATGTATACCTCAGGGTGACCGAGGAACCAGAACAGGTGCTGGTAAAGGATAGCAGAACCACCGATGTGCGGCAGCGCTTTACCACCGATAAATATTTCAGAAAGGTAGAAGCTGGTACCGAAGTGACGGTCGAAAATAAGGAGAACGAAACCGGAAGTAAGTACCGGGAATGAAAGTACACCCAGTGTGGCGGTAAAGAAGAATGCCCACATAGTAAGCGGCATGCGGGTCATGCTCATACCTTTGGTACGCATATTCAGGATGGTAGAGATATAGTTCAGACCACCAAGCAGCTGCGATACCACGAAGAGCACCATACTGATCAGCCAGAGATCCATACCAATACCGGAACCCAATGAAGCTTCTTTAAGCGCACTCAGCGGAGGATAAGTTGTCCAGCCACCTGAAGCGGGTCCTGTTTCTACGTACAGGGAAACGAACATTACTATGCTGGCTACAAAGAAGAACCAGTAAGAAAGCATATTCATGAAAGGCGATGCCATATCACGTGCGCCGACCTGCAGCGGAATCAGGAAGTTGCTGAATGTTCCACTGAGACCAGCCGTAAGCACGAAGAATACCAGGATGGTACCGTGCATGGTAACCAACGCGTAATAAAATTCCGGAGAAAGTTTACCGCCTTTTGCCCATTCGCCGAGGAATTTCTCCATAATCGGGAATGTCTTATCAGGAAAGCCGAGCTGTAATCGGAAGAATACAGACATCAGGGCTCCGATGATCGCCCATATCATACCTGTAATCAGGTATTGCTTGGCAATGATTTTATGGTCCTGGCTGAATATGTACTTCCATATGAAGTGTTGCTCATGATGTTCATGAACATGATGCGGATCATCAACGTGATGCCCGTGTGCTACATTAGGACCTTCAATAATAACCGAATTACTCATTTTTTTCACTTTTAATGACCATTTTTTACAATGGCCTATTACTTCATCGTTATTGCTTTAACAGTAGTATCTTTTTTAGGCTGTGCAGTTTCGCTGGCTGCCGGTGCTGCAGGAGCAGCAGGAGCGTTGTTGGCAGCGTAGTAAGACTGCTGCCTGGACATCCAGTCATCGTATTCAGCCTGCGATTGTACAATCACAGTACCACGCATTGAATAGTGACCTTTACCGCACATCTGATCACAGGAGATCTCATACACAAAGTTCGGATTGCTGGTGATCTGCTTCATCTGCTCTGTAGTGTACTTAGGTGTAAACCACAATGTAGTTGTAATACCAGGCACAGCATCCATCTTCATACGGAAGTGAGGAAGACCTACGTCATGAATTACATCACGGGAACCAATGATCAGTTTCACCGGCTTATTTACAACCAGGTGCAGTTCACCGCTCGGAGAAATGATGTCATCCATATTGTGCTGATCTTTCCAGTCAAGGCCGAGAATGTTGTTTGCATCATCGATTTTGCGGAAATCACGTACACCAAGCTCATTGTCTTTACCCGGATAACGGATGATCCAGTTAAATTGTTTACCTACGATCTCTACCACCTGTGCGTTTGCAGGAGCGGGAGAAGTAATACTAAACCAGTTACGCAGACCGATAGCAACGAGAGAAGCCATCGCGATCGCAGGAATTGTAGTCCATACAAGTTCCAGCTTGTTGTTATGTGCGTAATAAAATGAAGAACCTTTTTCAGTTGCCTGGTAGCGCCATGCAAACCAGAAAAGCAATGCCTGTGTAGCAAAGAACACGAGGCCTGTAACGATCAGCGTTACTTTCAGCATACTGTCGTATCCTTCACCCTGTACAGAAGCTGATGCAGGAATCATTTTATCCATGAGTCCCACATGGCATTTCCAGATACCCCATACACCGAGTACAAAGAAGGCTACCAGCAGGAAGGCCATCGTGCGGTTGGTCTGCTTTTTTACTTTTTCTTCACCACGCAGGATGTTTGCATACTCTCCTGCTTTAGCGATCTGGTAAATAATGATAAATACCAGAACAATCAATGCTATAATTATAAATCCCGACATCGTTTAAAATCACTTATAGTTATAAGTATGTTTTTACCGGCTTATATACTAGTTCAAAAATTGGTTGAATGTTTGTTTTATTTCCCAGGCTGATCTTACGACTAGCTTTGGTGCAATACAGCTTCTTTCAGTAATACATGGTTCTGCGGTACCAGAGAAGCACTTGCAAGTGTACGGGAAACAGTGAACATCAGCACACCAGCGAACCCGGCAAAGATACCTAATTCATACCAGCTCAGGTGCCAGTGCTCGCCCAGCGGACCAGGCATTGTCATGATGAAATAGTCGAGCCAGTGACCGAAGATGATGATCATCGCCATAGCGGTAACAGTGAAATAGTTACGCTTGCTGGGGCGGCTCATCAGGATCAGGATCGGCATAATGAAGTTAATGATGAAGGTAGAATACCAGATCATGCTGTACGGACCTTGCTGACGGATTTTGAAGTAAGTCGTTTCTTCAGGAATGTTACCGTACCATATCAGCATATACTGTGCAAACCACACATATGTCCAGAAGATGCTGAATGCAAACATCAGCTTACCCAGATCATGAACGTGTTCTTTATTTACCAGTTCCAGGTTACCCTGGTTTTTCAGATATACCACCCACAGCAGGATAAGGCTCATACCGCTTACGAAAGCAGAGGCGAATGTATACCAGCTGAACATAGTAGAATACCAGTGTGCATCTATGCTCATGATCCACATCCATGGAGTAGTGCTCATTTGCGTAAGCGCATATACCAGCAGGAAACCTGCGGACCATTTAACTGTATTCCAGTAGATTTTTGTGCTGTTTTTAGGAGCAGACTCCTGTTTCAGGGAAAGTGAACGGAACTTGCGGCCGAAGAATGACCACAGACCGATAGTCACAATGGTAAAACCAACGAACATACCCGAATTCAGAAAACCGCTTTTACCTTCCAGGATCTTGTCACCATGAGGCGTCATCCAGTGGTAAATAGGGTTATGACCGTCAATGTTAAATGTAAATGCTATGAGGAAAAGAACCACAGCAGCAATAAGGCCGAACACCCATACATTGGCACCAATAGCTTCTGCTACGCGTTTGTAGGCAACGATCCAGCCGCCTTGTGCGAGAGATGCAGCGGCCTGTATAAATACAGAGGCTACAGTTATCAGCAGGAAAAATACACTGTTGTGGAGCAATACGATCCAAAAACGTGTTTTGTCAAATTCTGTAGCATTCCCGCCCAGTAGAGTAACGCCGCCAATGATCAATACCAGTATGCCCACTGCAATCAGTGCTAGGCTGGTATTTTTTAATCTGGCCGGTATTTCAAAACGTTCGTTCATTTGTAAACTTTTATTGAAGTACGTCTAATTTGTTTTCTGAATTATCCTTTTTTGTTTTTATCCGTTGCACCGGCAGCTGTAGCAGCCATTTTTGCTGTGTCTGCTGCACCCGCTTTAGCTTTCGCCGTATCTGCAACGGCTGTACCGAATGCAAATGCATCACCACCGTTTTCAGATTGTACTTTCTTGATGTAGGCAAGGATCATCCAGCGCTGTTTGACGTCAACCTGGCTGGCATAAGATCCCATTGCGTTCTTACCAAATTTCACAGCAGCGTACATCTGGCCTACAGACATATGCAGGTATTTACCATCTTTAAAGTTGGCAGGCGCTGCAGCAAATTTACCGTTACCACCATTATACAGCGGACCGTTACCGTCCAGGTTCTGGCCGTGGCATATACCGCAGTAAATGTTAAACAGGCGTTGCCCTTCTTTCAGTTCACCTGCATCAAAACGCATAGAAGTCGTGAAAGTTTTGTAGGCATTTGTATCGCCTTCTACCAGGTGGTCAGGCATTTCATGCCCGATTGCGATGGTTCCCTCAACCGGCTTGCGGCTCGTCTGGCTATCAGCAAAGTTGGGGTTTGATGTATAAGCATCGTAAGCACGTGAGTAGGTCATATCAGGCGCGTAGGTCTTGCCCGGGTTACGGCGCATATTACCGCTGTTGCAGGCGGCCAGCCCTAACCCCGCCACCAGACTTGCTACTACTATGCTTTTGGTCTTATTCATAGATAAAATGAAATTCAAAAATTCAACATTCAAAAAGCAGATCAGACTACCCGCTCCTGTTTATTTAATTTATTTACGCCAGTTTCTGGTATGCTTCTTCCTGGTCAAAACGGCCGTACCACCAGGAGTCTTCAGCTATCTGAACAGATGTTTCGAGAGAACCTGTAGATTTCAGAAAATCTACCACTTCCTGCTCTGTTACATGATCATTCAGCTCAATAGCCAATACAAAATAATCATCTGTCTGACGTGGGTGAAAAACGTGTTTCTTAACACCCGGCATAATCTGATTGATATAGCAGAATGTAAGCACCATACCCACAGCAGCAAACAGTACCGTAAGCTCAAACGTAATAGGAATAAACGCCGGCAGCGACCAGTGTGGCTTACCTCCGAAATTTACAGGCCAGTCTTTTGTAAAGATCCAGGACATAAAGCCCAGGGCAGTACAGGTACCGGTAAGACCGTATATAAAACCGGCAACGTGCAGGTCTGTTTCTTTATGGCCCACTGCATGATCCAGTCCGTGAACCGGGAACGGAGTGTACACTTCATGCAGCTTATAGCCGCTGTTGCGCACTTTTTTTACTGCGGGAAACAGTACTTCCTCATCGTCATAACAAGCTACCGCAAATTTCTTTATAGCCATTTTATTTTAATTAGTCAATTTGACAATCAGCCAAGTTGGCAATTACAATTATTTATTTAAAGCATCAGCTTTACAGCTGTATTATTTTTAGTGTGCGTGTGCGTGATCCTGCTCGTGAACAAACTCTTCAGTTGTTTTTGCTTCAATCACCATCATATCACGCTTATAGTTTTCACCGGATGTTTTCAGTACAAACTTGATCTCTGCGATCGCAATTACCGGGAAGTATTTTGCAAACAGGAAGAAGCAGGTGAAGAACAGACCGAATGTACCGAGGTAGAAACCAACTTCAGGCCATGTAGGGCTGTAGTATGCCCAGCTCCCCGGAATGTAGTCACGATACAGAGAGGTTACGATGATTACGAAACGTTCGAACCACATACCGATGTTCACCACAATACTCATGATAAATGTAAACGGTACATTACGACGCAGTTTCTTGAACCAGAAGAGCTGCGGAGATACCACGTTACAGGTCATCATCGCCCAGTAGCTCCACCAGTAAGGACCAAGGATACGCCACTGGAATGCAGCCTGCTCGTATACCACGCCGCTGTACCATGCCATGAAGAGTTCCGTCAGGTAAGCAACACCCACTATAGAACCGGTAAGTACGATTACTTTGTTCATCGCCTCAATGTGGCCAAGAGTTACATAATCTTCAAGATGCAGTATTTTACGAACGAGGATCAGCAGGGTCTGTACCATCGCAAAGCCGGAGAAGATCGCACCCGCAACGAAGTATGGCGGGAAGATCGTTGTATGCCAGCCCGGAATCACAGATGTAGCAAAGTCCATCGATACGATTGTGTGTACGGAAAGTACGAGCGGAGTAGAAAGACCGGCAAGTACCAGAGACAGGGCCTCATGACGCTGCCAGTTTTTGGATGTACCCGTCCAGCCGAATGATGCAACACCATACAGGCGTTTACGCAGCTTCGTTTTGGCACGGTCGCGGATCGTGGCAAAGTCAGGGATCAGACCTGAATACCAGAACAGCAGTGATACAGTAAAGTAAGTAGAGATCGCAAATACGTCCCAAAGCAGTGCCGAGTTAAAGTTGGGCCACAATGGTCCGCGGCTGTTGGGATAAGGAAGTACGAAGAAACCATCCCATACACGACCCATGTGGAAGATCGGGAACTGGCCTGCGCACATTACCGCAAAGATGGTCATCGCTTCAGCGGCGCGGTTTACACCCGTACGCCAGCCCTGGCGGAAAAGCAGCAGGATCGCAGAGATCAACGTACCTGCGTGACCAATACCTACCCACCATACGAAGTTGGTGATATCCCAACCCCAGCCGATCGTGCGGTTAATACCCCACACACCGATACCATAATAAACTTCCCAGAATACAGAGAAAGCACCGAAGCCGAGCAGCGCGAGAGCGAAGAAAAAGCCCACATACCACATGCGGCCTGGTTTCCTTTCAATCGGGCTCACGATGTCTTCAGTCACCTGGCGATACGTTTTATCACCATCTACCAGCGGTTCCCGTACAAATGATTCGTACTTTAAATGCATAGCACTTTAAAAATTCAAAATTTAAAATGCAAAAGGTAAAATCAGTTTACCCTCTGTGTTTTTATTTTTTTGGCACCAGCGCCACCGTGGCTATCAGGCTGCAGTGGCGTTGGCACCGTTCATCATTTCAATTACTATAAAGCTCTTTTGCCTTATGTTTTCCGGCTTTAGATGTGTTCCATCATCATGCCGTCCAGCTTTTCATTGCCGGCTACTACTTCTTCCGTGTTACGGATCTTAGCAAGATAGTTTACGTTAGGCAGTGTATGTATTTGCTCCAGTACGTAGAACAGGCGTTCTTTCTGATCTACATGGCGCAGTTTGTACACTTCGCTGTTTTTGTCATTTACGTTACCAAACTTGATACAGTCGGAAGCACAAGCCTGCTGACAGGCAGTTTTCACTTCGCCGTCAATCAATGGGCGACCGGCTTTCTTAGCAGCCAGTTTACCTTCCTGGAGACGCTGTACACAGAAAGAACATTTTTCCATTACACCGCGGCTGCGCACTGTTACATCAGGGTTCAGCACCATGCGTGTCAGGTCGTCGTTCATATCATCACGGCGGCCGTCTTCATACAGGTTATCGTCAAAGCAGTCTGCACCGTTCCAGTCCATCCAGTTAAAGTGACGTACTTTATACGGACAGTTGTTTGCGCAGTATTTCGTACCGATACAACGGTTATAAGCCATCTGGTTCAGACCTTCAGAGCTGTGGTTGGTAGCAGATACCGGGCATACGTTTTCGCACGGAGCGTTATCGCAATGCTGGCACATCATCGGCTGGAACACAGTCTGGATGCTGTCCGGATTATCAGGGTTACCTGCAAAGTAGCGGTCAATACGCAGCCAGTGCATTTCGTGCGCTTTGATCACATGCTCTTTACCTACTACAGAGATATTATTCTCTGCCTGGCAGGCAATAACGCACGCACCGCAACCAATACAGCTGTTCAGATCTATTGACATACCCCAGTGAATACCCTGGTGGCCTGCTTCATTATCGTAGTTAGGATACAGGGTCGCATTATCGCGGAAACCTTCATCCATTTTACCGCTCATTTCACCTGCATTTTCTTCGAGGTGCTCTTTATGACCACCTTCTTTATGAGCTTCAGCCCATGGTAATGCAGTGAATTTGCCGATTTCTTCGTAGCGTTCTTTGATCAGTACATCTTTATCCTTGCTGAATTCGTCCAGCGTGTATTCATGTACTACAGCACGGCCTTCATAGCTGTGGTGTGTCTGTGTGATCGCTACAGGATATTTTTCTGCTGTGGCTGTGAGTGTAGCCGTAGCATAACTGTCGTTTGTCTGTCCGTTGTAGCTGATGAACGGATAAGCATTCTTACCTGTGTTGGCAGCTGCACGGCCTACTTTGGCATCACGGCCATAGCCCAGCGCCACTGCTACAACGTCATTATGAATACCCGGTACTACCACGATCGGCAGCACGAGATCCTGACCGTTTGCAGAGATTTTTACGGTATGCTTCTGTGCATCTACTTCATTAATACCGGTCAGCTCTGCACCCAGTTCTTTAGCTCTTTTCGGAGATACGGCAGCATAGTTGTCCCATGTAGCCTTGGTAATAGGATCGGGCATTTCCTGCAGCCATGGGTTATTACTCCATGCGCCACCATAACCGATCGCTACTTTTTCATACACAATTACCTCTATGGCACCAGAGGCTTTTTTAGCCTGTATTTTGGAGATAGCATCGTTTACGTTGCCGCTGAACGAGCCGCCGCCCATAGGCATGCTGGCAGGTTCGTAGATACCTTCCTGTAAAGTTTTGTCGAAGTTTGCCTGTCCGCCCAGTTTAGTCATCCAGTACTGTTTCCAGAAGTCGGCATACGTAGTGGTATTACCGGCCCATGTCAGCAGGCTGTCCTGGAGTGAGCGTGTTTTAAACAGCGGGGCAATACCCGGCTGCTGCAGGCTGAAGTAACCTGTTTTAGGTTCTGCATCGCCCCAGCTTTCAAGGAAATGGTGATCCGGCACTACAAATTTTACTTTCTGTGCTGTTTCATCCATGCGCTCAGATGTAGCAACAGTAACTGCTACCTGGCTGAGACCGCTTACAAATTTCTTGCTGTCGTGGTATTCGTACACAGGGTTCAGGCCGTGAATGATCAGCGTGCCTACCTGTCCTGCATTCATAGCAGCAACGAGTGCTTCCATGTCTGCATCTATACCTTGCTTATAATTAGAGTTGATTGCCCAGTTGATCGTAGTACCATTGGCACCGATCTGGCTGTTGATGGCGTTCACTACCAGCTGTACGTTTACATCGTTTGAGCCGGAAACCACGATACCGTTACCTTTTTTCAGGTCAGCGGCGGCTTTGGTTACCAGTTCATTCAGTGCGGGGCTGCTCAGTGCGGGTGCAGTACCGCCTACCACTGCATTATACAGTGCTGTTGCTACAGCGCCGATCTCAGAAGGTTTTGCAGTAGCACGTACGTCTGCTGCAGCGCCGGAGATAGTGTGGTTGGCCTCTACCTGGTAATGTTTGGACATTTTCAGGTTCTGTGCGCTGATGCGGCGGCCGGTGCTGTATTGTTTTGAGAATTCGATCGGGGAAAGCCATGTACCGAGGAAGTCGGCACCAAGGCTTACAATCGTCTGTGCTTTATCGAAATGGTAGGAAGGCAGTGCGCGCTTACCATAGCTCATTTCGTTTGCCAGCAGCATACCGGTGTAAGAAACCGGATCACATACAACGTGTTTTACGTTCGGATATTTAGCTGTAAACTGGCTGATGATTTCTTTTGTAGTGGGGCTGAGGATCGTTGAAGTCAGGATGTATGCCTGTTTGCCACCTGCAGCCAGTGCTTCTTTAACCTGGCGGTCAATTGCATCAAAGGTTGCTTCTTTACCATCGGCCATCGGTTGACGCAGACGGGCTTTGTCATACAGATTCAGAACTGATGCCTGAACACGTGCAGACGTAGCGCCACCTGTGATGGAAGAACGCTCGTTACCTTCTATTTTGATAGGACGGCCATCGCGTGTTTTAATGATTACAGCGCAATAGTCACCACCATCTGTAAAGGTTGAAGCGTAATAATTGGGAACGCCCGGAACGATGTCCTCAGGCTTTATAGCGTACGGAATAGCGCGGCGTACCGGCATTTCGCAGCTTGCGGCCAGTACCGCGGCTGCAGTACTGAAACCTAAATATTTTAAAAAGTCGCGGCGGGGAGTAGTAGATCCGAGCAGGCTTTCACTTACATCAAACGGCAATGATTCCTTAAACTCGTTTTCTACCACCTCTTTATGAGCATCGGTGTTATGGAGCTCATCCAGTCCCTTCCAGTATTGTTTCTGACTCATATCTTTTTGATTAGCTTATATGCTAATTAGCTGATTAGCTAATGATATTATTGTTTCTAAAAACTTTTTCCTTCTTACCGGTCAGCCGATTATCACATCAGCTGATCCGCTAGTTAATTAGTAGTGACAACGCTGACACTCCAGTCCGCCGATATCTTCTACAGTTACACCGGTACGTGCACCGGATTTGATCTCTGCATGATATTTTTCAAAGATGCTGTAGTAGTTATTGTTGGCAAACTGTACCTGTGTCTGGCGGTGGCAGTTGATACACCAGCCCATGGAGAGCGGAGCAAACTGGTACACTTCATCCATATCCTGGATAGGACCGTGACAACGCTGACACTGTACCTGTCCTACCTTCACGTGCTGTGAGTGGTTGAAGTAAACGTGATCAGGCAGATTGTGGATCTTAACCCATTTGATCGGCTTGGCGAGGATATTACCTGCTGCATCGCGGTTATACTGTTTTTTAACGGGATCCCAGCCTGCATATTCATACAGTTTGTGGATCTCTGCAGTACCGTCGATCTTCTTGCCTTCTGCAGTGTACAGCGGGTAATCTTTATCACCGGTATATTCGTTGATCTGCTTGTGACAGTTCATACAGATGTTCGGAGAAGGGATCATAGCCTGGCGGCTTTTCTCAGCACCTGCGTGACAATACAGACAGTTGATCTGGTTGATACCTGCGTGTACTTTGTGAGAGTAGAAGATTGGTTGCTGCGGCTGGTAGTTCTGCTGACGGCCCAGGTTGATGGCACCGTTCACAATCCAGTAACCGGCAGCTATGAACGCTACGATGATAGCAATAGCGATGAATGCTTTGTTGCGGTAGATCGGAATTTCCTTTTCAACCGGCAGACCTTCTTTTTCGCTGGCTACACGACGCAGACCGCTGTTGGCACGCCACAGTACCACCATCAGCACGAGGAGTGCAATGGTAATAATGGAGTACAACCATGTGTTGTCTTCTGCAGGAGCAGTAGCACCGCCTCCTGTAGGTCCTTCCGGACCAGCAGGTTTAACAGAGTTAACATACGTGATTACCGCATCGATCTCCTGAGTGGAAAGACCGGGAAACGGCGTCATGTTTGTTTTACCCCACTTGTTGTACAGGTCGTTGGCGTACTTATCGCCGCTGGCGATAACCTTGGAAGAGTTGTGTACCCAGTTATAGATCCACTCCTTACTTGGTACACGACCATCTACACCTTGCAGGTGCGGACCGGTAGCGTCCTTTAACGGGTTGTGGCAACTGGCACAATTAGATTGGAAGATGGCCTTACCATCCGGCGCAGCATAAGCAGAAAATGTGCTTATAAGCAGTGCAATAACGAAAGCAAATGCGCTCCTGGTAATTTTTTGGAACATCGGCTTAAAAGATTCTGGCACAGGAATAAAATTGAAAATTAACGTTCCTTTTAGACAAAGCAGGGGCAAAACTACAACACAATCCCCAAACTTTCCACACATTTGTTAAAAAATGTTTCTCAATACTGGCGCGGGTTTCAGCTGATTTTTAAAATTATGACAATATGAAATGTCATTCAACTGTCAGCAGGTTTCCGTTTTTTATCAGGAAAATTTTTCCGTTTTTTAAAAACAAAAACACCCGCGATTCTGTTTCTTGCATATCCTCTAGATACTTCCCGTTCGTCCTCCGTCCACAGGTATGCTCGTACCATTTACGTAAGCAGCTGCGGGAGATGCAAGAAAAGCTATAACGGCCGCAATTTCTTCCGGCTTACCAAAACGTTTGGCAGGAATCTCCTCCAGCATCTCTTTTTCTACAGCATCCTGGTCAAGACCCGTTTTGGACATTTTATTGTTTATGATCGCTTCCAGGCGGCCTGTTGCCGTAGCTCCGGGCAATACATTATTTACGGTAATGCCGTATTGCGCTACTTCATTGGCCATTGTTTTGGCCCATGATGCAACTGCTCCACGAATGGTGTTGGACACACCCAGCCCTTTCAGCGGTATTTTTACAGAAGTAGATATAATATTGATAATACGGCCATACTGCGCTTTTTTCATGGAGGGCAGTACTGCTGTGGTAATTATATGATTACAGATCAGGTGCTGCTGGAAGGCTGCTATAAATGCTTCAGGCTGTGCATCTACCACCGGCCCTGCAGCAGGACCTCCGCTGTTATTAATAAGAATATGTATATCCCGGCGCTGCACCAGCTCGTCAACGGCTTTTTTCACATCCTCCGGCCTGGAAAAATCGGCAACCACATAGCTGTGCTGCTGCCCGGATGTGCTGTCCAGCGTAGCAACCGCTGTTTTTAACGCTTCCTCATTACGGGCTATAAGCACACAATTTGCGCCCATAGAAGCCAGCTCCTGAGCCGACGCAAGGCCTATCCCCTGCGTACTGCCGGCCACCAGCGCTGTTTTCCCGGATAAATCCAATAAAAGCATAGATCTGATTTGTGCCGCAAATATAATATTCACAACACAGAAGCAATAGATTTATCTAAAAGCTCTATTTGAGATGTTTACCGCAGAGAACGCAGAGCTGGCGCAGAGATACGCTAAGAAAGAGCCAGATAGGAAAATAAAATGTTTAATCAAAACACCCGGCACATCTTTGCGCATCCCTTAGCGACCTTTGCGGTTAAAGCAAAAAAATCCCCGGAACAATAACGCTCCGGGGTGGTGTTTGATGAGGGTTCCATGTTATTTACCGATGATAAGTTTTTCGGTCCTTATGCCACTGCATACCTCTTATTATCTGGTCAATGCGATTTTTCTGCTGATAACGCTATGTCCATCAGATACTTTAAGCAGGTATACACCGTCAGAATAATTGGATAAATCCAGGCCGAAATTACCTGAACTTACGTGAGGCAGCTGGTTACTGTACACCATTTTACCATTTATATCAAACAGGTTAAGCGTAAGATCTGTCGCTTCATTTAAGTTGATCTTCAATGTCGTTTTGCCTGTGGTTGAAGGGTTAGGAAAAACTGCCACACCATTTTCCAGCGAAACAATATTTGAAACAGCAGTACCACTGTTCAATGCAGCGCAAGTGGATGTAACGGCGTTTACTGTGGTAACGGTGTTATTGTTGGGATTAAGCCAGGGTTTCAGCTTGCGGATAGCAGCATTACCATCAGCGCTGTAGTTCCAGTCATTGGATAACTTGCTGTACAGGATTATGTTTGATGTCTGCGAACCTACATTTTGACCTTTATCATTTAAAGTACAGCCGGATGGCACTCCCTGCCCTGATGCAGCTACGCTGGCCACGCCAATGATATGACCATCGCCGTCAAATAATGCACTTCCCGAACTTCCTTCCGCTACAAGGCCGGAGTCCAGTTGCGTCACCCAATGTGAATCTGTAGCACCGAGGCTGTAGGATTGTATTGCATGCGATGAAGATACTTTTTTCACATCGCCGCCGGGATGATGAAAGCCAATGAACTTCTTAGGCGCGGTATTGGTCTGCGGAATATTGGCATCGTTATTCCAGCCGGCAAGCGTTACGCCCCATGAAGACGGGAGGGCAGACTTCAATTCCAGCAAAAGGAAATCGCCGTTTATCTGGGTTGCTAAAGGGTTTCCCTGGCTATCCACGGGAAGTACTGACCTTGCAACAAAGTTGGCACCCGTCATTGTCTGGAGTGTATTAGGCACAGTATGGGCCGGCGGGTTACAGGTGCTTTGCTGGTAATTAAAGCGCAGCAATACCTGGCTGAACCCGGCATTGGTAGTATCATTGGCAAACTCACAGTGTGTAGCCAACAGAAAATATTGCTTACAGTTACCTGGAGTGTTTGCTGCTGTGTTAATCATGGTAGAGCTGCAGGCACCTACACCTCCGCTCACCGGTATCAGCGTCTGGAACGTTGCATTACGCTGCGTTTCATAACCATTGCCCAACGGGCACATGGCATTGATCATACATACAGAAGATCCGCCGGTAAGCGCGCTGTCTATAGCATTAATGGTTTGCAGATTCTGAAAACCAGCCAGGTAATCAATGCTCCTGAAATAAGCTGCAGCACGATCTACATGCAATTTGATGTCTGCAATATCAACACCCGGTTCTATATTCAGCTCTATGTTCACTACACTGCCTTCTACAGCTTCGCTGGCAAACTTATTGCTCGCATCATTATTTGCCGAGGTGTAGGCTCCTAATACCTGCTTCCCGCCGGCATTACTCAGGAAGAACTTAACGCCTTCCGGAAGATGAAAATTATCATAATAAAAGCCAAGTGCTTTGGCACCTGCTACTTTAAACTGTGCCTGCCATATACGGGTTCCGTTTTCAGCAGTATACAGAATTCCTGAGTTGGGAAAGCTTAAATCAGCCGGCGTCATTAATGCCACTAAATAGGGTTTGGGGCCGCCTATTGCATCCCAGTTTTTTAATCCGCTATTCCAGTCCGGCAAAACGGAAGTGGTAACGGGAACATAATCTGCCGCCCTGCCACCTAACATAGTTTGGGGTAAGCCTCCGATATTCATTTGCGCTTTCGTTGCAGCTACCTGGGCAAACAAAAAAGCAATACCGAATAATACTTTTTTCATGTCAATTATATTTTACGTAAAGCAAAACAATTGACCGATGAAAAATAGTTAAGCGCCGTTAATTAGTGTTAAGCTGCGACATTATTTGTAAACAGTCATGGGCATAGCGTTACGGGCAAATGCTGTTGCGGCGCCCGTGATATTAACGCGATAAATAATGTCAATTACTTCCGGTTGAAGAAGAAACCCGGCAGGCTTTGTGCGCAACTATATTTATACTACTTCCTGTATCAGCTTGTAGCCACGGCCACGGATATTTACGATAGAAATACCAGGGTCTTTGGAAAGATATTTGCGTAAACGCACAATGTATACATCCATGTTACGGGCATGGAAAAAATTGTCGTCGCCCCAAAGCTTAATAAGTACTTCTTTGCGATCCATGAGCTGGTTTTTCTGTTTCACCAGCTCTTTCAGTAACTCAGATTCTTTATAAGAAAGCGTTGCTTTTTCGGCACCGAAAACCAGCAACTGCTGTGAAGGGTAAAATTGATAGCGGCCAATTTCATATACATCTGACGTAGCGGCGGGCTGTTCTGCAGGCGCCGCTGCACTACGGCGGAGCAGCTCTTTGATGCGCAGGAATAATTCTTCAAGACTGAACGGTTTTTTCAGGTAGTCATTGCCCCCGGATTCAAAGCCTTTTACAATATCAGCTGTCTGCGAGCGTGCCGTAAGAAACAGCACCGGAATATCCGGCCGCAGCTCCTTTACCTGCTGGGCCAGCGTAAATCCATCCATGCCCGGCATCATCACATCCAGCACACAGATGTCTGGTTTGCTCTCTTTAAACAGCTGCAGCGCTTCCGTTCCGTTCTTGGCCCAGAGTACTTCATATCCTTTCCCCGACATAGCTTCTTTTACAAGCCTTCCCAGTACTGCGTCGTCTTCTGCAAATAATATTTTAGTCATTGGTTATTGCTTCGGTATTGTAATGATAAATGTACTGCCCTCGCCTTCCACACTCTCTACCGATACAGTGCCGCCATGCAGCACAGCAACTGCCTTTACATAACTCAGGCCTATACCATAGCCCTTTACATCGTGCAAGTCACCCGCCGGTATGCGAAAGAAGTTATCAAATACTTTTTCAATATACGACTTCGGAATGCCTTTGCCATTATCTTTTACACAGATCACGATATTATTGCCTTTTTCAACGGCCATAATATCTATCTGCGGCTGCTCCTTATCGTTATACTTAAGAGCATTGTCCATCAGGTTGTGTATTACGTTGCTGAAGTGCATTTTATCGGCAGTTACCACCAGCAGTTCCGGTGTCACTTTTACAGACACAGTTGCATGATGTCTTTCCAGCACCGGGCGGAAGGAGTTGACCACATTGTCCAGCAAGGCTTTCAATACTATCTTTTCCGGGTTAATACGGATCTCCTTTTTCTCGAATGCTGCCATGGTCAATACCTTTTCTACCAGGCCCGATAAGCGGCGCAGCTCACCCCTGGCTATCTGCAGATATTCTATCTTGTCCTGCTGACTTACCGTGCCACCCGCATCTTCTACCAGCTCCAGCGCTACCGACATAGAGCTGATCGGGGTCTTCAATTCATGAGTCATGTTGTTGATAAAATCCGTTTTAATAGCCGAGAGTTTTTTCTGCCGGAAGAAGGACGACAACAGGTAAATGAACGAGAGTATAAACAGGGTAATAAACACAATTGAAAGTGCCAGCAGCCAGGCCATTTTCCTGAGCAGGTACAGCCCCCCGTTTGGAAACGCAGCTTCCAGCACAGCACCTTTATCATCTACAGGCAGCTTCAACAGGTTAGCTTCTGAGCTTTTTACCGGTGATCCTGCAAAAGTGGCAGAGTCTGTAGTGCAATCAATGAAATTACCTTCCGGCCCCACGATAGCAATTTCAGGCTTTACATCAATCTTACGGCGGGAAAGTGCCGCTTTCATAATCTCCTGGTATGCTTTTACATTTACAGGAGCACGCTTTGTGGTATCTGCAACAATACGTACCAGTGTCTGATGCCCTGCTTTTTTCTTGGCATCGTAAGCCGAATCCAGCTCCTTCTGTATTTCATCATTATTGATCTTTAAGTCGGGATCAAAGTTCTTCAGCCCTGTCAGCAGGGAATTCATTGCGATGGCTACTGTTGCACGATCTGCACCTTCTTCTTTCGCGCTTGTCATCCCCCGGCTCACCAGTTGCATTACAGAAGTTTCGGTAAGTGCATTTTCTATATCTGCATAAAAGCGGTTACGCTGCTCCTCAAAAGAATTGTATAACCAGTATACCTGCAGCGAAATAATGATCGTTACGGATATGCTGGCTATTGCCACTAAAATCGAAAACCGGTGTCGCCTCATCTCAATTTCATTTTTAACAAAGATATCCGGCAGAACAACATGTGAGCTTAAGTTTAACACTAATTAATACGGCTCTTTAACACTGGTTAACACTCACGACCATTTGCATTTACATTCAAAGTGGTTATTTTTAAAATCTCCACCATTTAAACACCCACATTACCATGGCATTCAAACCAATTGCCGGTCAGGAATACTACCTGATCTCAAAGTACAGCGGCAAAGCGCTTGGCTTTGACAACGACGCAAAAGCTGCCCAGCTGAAACAATTCGATTTCGATGCGGCTAACAGACACCAGAAGTTTCGTTTTGATGCAGGCAAAGACTTTCACTGGATACTGTCCCCGCCATTCAAATCTTATTATATGGCTGTACACGACAACTGGCAGGCAGATAATGCTCCTGTTATTCAATGGCTGTGGGCACCTGATCAGACCAATAACCGGTTCCGGTTTGAGCCGGCCGGGGATGGTTATTACCGCATCAGGATCATGCATAGTAACAAATTTCTGCATGCAGCATCAAAAGATAATAAGGCGGCTGTAGTACAGTACGGGCTTGCCGATGGCGACCATCAGCTATTCAAACCAGTGCCGGTGATAGATCAGCCGGTAGAGAAAAGCCCAAAAACGTTTGCGGAAATGAACAACATGGGCCGCGAGGTAGCACTGGGCCTGATGGGGCTCATCCCGGAAGTAGGTGGCGGACTGAAAGCCATGGTAGGTTTCTTCTGGGCAGGCGACAATAAAATGGCCGACCTGTGGGAACAAATGAAAAGCTATGTAGACGACCGGATAAGAACATACATGGATGCCGCACAGTTGAAAAATCTGCGTGAAATGCTGGCCGGGGAATTAAAAGTACTAGAACAGATCAGTCAGCGAAAGGAAAAGCAGGGAGATGATATTTTCTCAATGGTAGACCGCATCGTTACCAAAGAACCGCATTTCCTGGGCCAGCGCAAAGAAGTGCTGCCCTATCTCGTGGGGCTGGGTACGCTTATGATAGCACTGCGCCACAAGCTGCACACCATGGACAAGGACCAGTTCACCAAAACGCACGACTGGGATGCAATTAAAACAAATCTTGAAAACAGTATCCGGGAGTATTCAGAAGCTGTAGAAAAGAACAGGAAGGATATAATGGATGATCGCATGAAACTGATACCGGACCGTCAGGACGGCCGGGACGACAGTCCCTACGGCTCTACGCTCTGGTCTGTGATCAAGGATAATTATGACGGATGGACGATGAAATTTACCTGGGGCACCAGGAGTAAGATGGGAAGCGAAGATTATAAGGAACTGGCAGAGCATGCGCTGCAGCAGCGCCGCAACCAGGTAAGGCTGCAGTACGAATCTGAGCTGGACGAGTTCCTGCGGCTGGCAAAATTCTGGAAATACTTCAAGCCCGGCGAACCGCCCTATAAAGACACTCTTAAAGAGCGGAAAATAGGTGCATTCGGTGGTTACTATTCCAATACACTCTTTACACCCGAAAGCAAAAAGAAGATCACCAAGATCATTACCCATGTACATGGCAGGGATATCCTCTGTGGCATTGAAATATTTTACGATGGAACATCCGCAGGCTTGAAAGGCAAAACAGGCACACGTTCTGAAACATTGGAACTTAAGGATGGGGAATATATAGCAAACGTTTTCGGCTATTATGACAGGTCTGTGTATGGCGTGTGGTTCACGACACAAAAGGGAAAGATTTCAGGCGGTGGCTCGCCGGCCGGCGGCACTTATTTCCAGGCCAGTCTTGCCGATAGCTTTAATGCCAGGCTGACCGGCATCTCAGGTTCTTACAAAGATGCTACTATGGATAATCTCTCATTTCACTGGGAGTATATGGACTAACATCGCTTTAGCAAAAACAAAAAAATCCCGCTGCAACTTGCTTGCAGCGGGATTTTCTTTTATAAGAATACTTATTTCACTTCTATCTCATCGACAAATATAAAAGTGGGGTTACCGGTTCCTTCATGCCATGCCGGCATCGGGCCAAAGTTTTTAGCTACCACTTTTATATATTTTGCTTTTATGTTCTGTTGTACAGAAAATTTGTCAGACTTAACGTTTTCATCATGATCGGCCACATGTGTATCTACTGTTTTTACAAGCTCCCATGTTGCAGAATCATTGCTGGCGTAGAAAGAAACTTCTCTCGGGTAGAAGATCCACGCACGCTGATCCTGGAGAAAATCTGCGCTTAAAGAGGACAGTTTCTTCACATCGTTAAATGCCACTACAGCTTCAAAATCCTGGCCCTGGTAACCCTGCCAGCCACCTTTACGCCAGTTGGCATCTCCATAAAGTCCATCAATCAGGCCTTCAGGGCCGCCGGCTGTGTATTGCCTGTTATATTGCGCATGCAATGTTATCGTACGGTCATCAGGAAGACGTTTAAAATGCGCCACCTGTACCGGGCTTTCTGCACGGCCTTTAACGCTGTAAAAGCGGATGTCTGCGTCCTGTGTAATGGGAAACGGACGGTTATACTTTGCAAACTCAAGATTGTTGTACGAATAATAAATTTCCGCATCAGGCTCCGCACAGCGGATATCTATCATCTGCTCTCCCTTAAATATGCGGTTAGCATCTACGATCACCGGATTGGCTACGATCTGCGGCCTTTCTTTAAATACCACTGCCGATGTTCCCGGATGGAAATGATTATTTACATCCAGCTGCAATGCCGTCTGTGCTTTTCTTCTGGCTTTGTTCAATGTGTCAATGCCGGTACCATTGTGAATGTATATTTCATCAAACAGCTGGTCGCCGGTATCAAAGGCACCACCACCCGGACATACCTGGTAAAGGCCCATGGCGCTCATTACATACCAGGCACTCATTTGCCCGCAGTCCTCATTACCGATCAGTCCATCAGGATCGTTTTTATAAAATTCATTGATCACTTTGCCAATGATGGCCTGCGTTTTCTCAGGATGGCCTACATAATTATAGAGGTACGCAATATGATGGCTCGGCTCATTACCATGTGCATACTGACCTATGAGGCCGGTGATATCTGCCTGCTCACGGCCTTCTGTCTGTGTTTTGGCGGTAAACAATGCGTCCAGTTTTGCTTCAAACTTATCCTTTCCGCCAGACATGGCTATCAGGCCGGGAATATCCTGCGGTACATAAAAAGAGTACTGCCAGCTGTTGGCTTCGGTAAAGTTGTTATCAACCGTATACGGACTGAAAGGGGCAAACAGCGTTCCGTTCCTGCGGGCACGCATAAAGCCGGTTGTAGGGTCGTATACGTTTTTCCAGTTCTGGGAGCGCTTCATGAAATAGGCAAAATCATCTTTCTTGCCGAGTGCATTGGCCATTTGTGCAATACACCAGTCATCATAGGCATATTCCAGTGTTTTGGACACACTTTCATGTTCATCATCTGAGCGCACATAACCATATTTTTTATAAGAAGCTAAGCCGAGATGATCCATCATGGCGCTGTGTTTCATAGCTTCAAAAGCTTTTTCTGCATCATAGCCGCGAATGCCTTTGCTGTATGCATCCCAGATCACCGGCACAGAATGATAGCCGATCATGCAGTACGTCTCATTGGCCGATAGTTCCCATACCGGCAGCAGACCACCCTGCTCATATTGTTTTATGAATGTATTGACGAAATCGTTGGTGCGTTTACGGTCGATGATCGTCATCAGCGGGTTTTCTGCACGGTAAGTATCCCACAGCGAAAACACGGTGTAATAATCATATTTGCCATCGGTGTTGTGAATCCTGTCATCGCGGCCACGATAACGGCCATCTACGTCATTGTAAATGTTCGGTGCGCACATAGCATGATATAGCGCCGTATAGAAAATGGTCTGCTGCTCTTTGGTACCGCCTTTCACTTCTATTTTGGAAAGTTCTTTGTCCCATGCTGCAGCTGCATCTTTTTTGTACTGAGCAAAGTTCCAGCCGGGCATTTCTGTTGTAAGGTTCTTATGTGCGCCCCACTCGTCTGTACCGCTGATTGCGACTTTTACGAGCAACGGTTTTCCGTCATTTTTAAACTGCAGACGGGCTTTGATGTTTTTACCTTCCAGGCTTTTCAGGTCTGTGCCCTGATCGTTGAGAAATACTGCCTGGTTAATGATAGGCTTGGAAAACTGCATTTCGAAGAACAGCTTCTGGTTATTTGCCCACGCTTTGGAAAAACGGTAACCGCGTATTGTATGATCATCAAGGATTTCCAGTTTGCTGTCCAGCACTTCATCGCGGTGCTTCAGGTCCAGAACGAGGTATTCTGCCGCTTTTTTAGGGAAAGTATACTGGTGCATGCCGCAGCGCGTAGTAGCTGTAAGCTCCGCTTCTACGCCCGGTGTATTCAGGAAAACACTGTAATAACCAGCATTAGCCTGCTCATTTTTGTGCGAAAAGGTAGAGGCGTACTGGTATTTATCTATGCCGGTTTCTGTAACGGTGGGCATCAGCAGCACATCACCGTAATCGCTGCAGCCAGTGCCGCTGAGGTGTGTGTGTGAAAAGCCATAGATAACGCTATCGCTGTAGTGGTAGCCACCGCAGCCGTCCCAGCCGTCAAGGCGGGTATCGGGGCTGAGTTGCATCATACCGAAAGGCAGGATGGCTCCGGGAAATGTGTGGCCATGGCCACCAGTTCCGATAAAAGGATTAACTGATTTACTGAGCTGTTTTTGTGCGTGTACAGCTGTGTACCCTGAACAAAACAAAGTAAAAGCCAGGAGGACTTTTTTCATTTTTACGGTAAGATTGGATATAAAAGAAGCGGCAATATAAGAATAGCCTGCCTAAAATTCATCTTTCCGGTCTCCGGATCTGAGGAATTTGGAATTTGTGGTTGGGAATTTGGAACCGAGAAATGAGATTTGAGAAATGGGAATTTGGAGTTTGCTGCCCTTGATATTTATTCTTTGGGGCTTCACTGGAATTTAAACTATGGAACGGGATCATACCCGTGACCGCCCCAGGGATGGCAGGAGGCTATTCTTTTCAGCGCCATCCTGCCGCCTTTCCATGGACCATACTTGCGTATCGCTTCCAGTCCGTAAGCGCTGCAGGTGGGCGTATAGCGGCATTTAGCGCCAAATAACGGCGATATGGCGCCCTGGTAAAAGCGTATGAGTGCCGTGAATAATATGGTAAATATTTTACGCATCTGCAGGTTTGGGTGCTGCAAATTCTTTGATTAGCTTCCGGATACACCCATGAACCGCAGTTTTTGCCTGTTCTATATCCGGCTGTGCAGTGTGGGTAAAAATAAGGAATATATGCAGCTGTAGTGTTGCCGGAATTGCATCATATAACTCCTGCTTTTGCAATCTCCAGGCTTCAAATACCATACGCCGCACCCGGTGCCGGTCTACGGAGTGACGGAATTTCTTTTTGGGCACAGAAAAGCCCACCTGTACAGGCGATGCCTTCTCCGGCCGGGCCACAGGCAGACAGATGCACTTCAGCGGAAAAACAGAAAACGCTTTCCCTTTACGGAAAAGCGTATCAATATGCTGTTCGCGCTTCAGCCGCTCGTATGCTTTGAAAGTATTACGAATGGCGAAATAATTTAAAAGTTATTATTTCAGGCGCTTTTCGTCAGAAACAGTCAGTTTGTGGCGTCCTTTTGCACGACGTGAAGCAAGAACCTTGCGGCCGTTAGCTGATTGCATACGCTTGCGGAAACCATGTACAGTTTTACGGCGTTTGCGGTGTGGTTGGTACGTACGTTTTTTACCAGGCATAATCTTTACTATTTTGCCCTTTTACAAGGGGGTAATTTATTTTTTTTACAAGGATTGCAAAGGTAAAAGATATATTCTGCGCAACCAAATTAATTGAAGACTAAAAATCAAAAAAAATTACCTGTCCGGCATAATTCATTGATTTGCAGTTTTATTCCGGCTTCGTTTCTGAATGCTCCCGATATGCCTGTTTGGTAGCCTGCGCCAGGTCACGGATCAGCATCGGGTCTTTTTCTATAGCATTACCCACCACTATGAGGTTGGCACCGGCTTTACAGTTAGCATAAACTTTTTCCGGCGTTGTGATACCCCCACCTACTACCAGCGGAATGCTGATATGTGTGCTCACTTTACGGATCATCTCTTCCGAGATCGGGTATTTTGCACCACTGCCGGCGTCCATATAGATGATGTGCTTGCCCTGCAGTTCTGCAGCCCAGGCTGTACACAAAGCTATATCAGGCTTATTGGCCGGTATGGGAGCAGAATGGCTCATATAGGAAACCGTAGTGGGCGCCCCTCCGTCGATCACCATATAACCGGTGGAAATGACTTCGATACCGCTGGCTTTTACCATAGGTGCCGAAACTACATGCTGACCTATCAGCAGGTCCGGGTTACGGCCGGAAACAAGCGAAAGATACAGGAGCGCGTCTGCATATGGACTTACCTGCAGCGGGCTGCCCGGAAACAGCATTACCGGAATATCCGACTCTGCCTTAAACCGGTTGATACAGGCTTCCAGCTGATGGTCCAGCAGGAGGCTGCCGCCTACCAGCAGGTAATCTACCCCGGCATCTGTGCAAAGCCGTGCAAGATGCAGCATATCTGACGGAGCCACCTTATCGGGGTCTACCAATACGCCAAAACCGCTGCTGCCTTTTGTTTTAAGCCCGCATAGCCCTTTATATACTTTTCCCGTTGCCATTCCTTGAAAACTGCATGATCCGCTACAAAGTTGTAGATTTTATCCCTTTATTAAAAATCCGGCCTTAATTGCTCTTTTTCAGTGAGTCGCGGATCTCCATCAGCAGCTTATCTGTGCTGGACGGTGCTGCAGGTGCTGCCGGAGCTGCCTCTTCCTTGCGTTTCAGACGATTAATGCCCTTCACCAGCATAAAAACGATGAGCGCCAGGAGGATGAAATTTATAATCACTGTAATGAAATTGCCGTAAGCAAAGATTACAGCATCCGGTACTTTCCGGGCATCTGCGAGGGCCGTTCCATCGGGAACATTGCCTTTCAGCACTGTGTACATATTGCTGAAGTCGGCTTTACCTATCACTGCAGCAATCAGCGGCATGACCACATCATTTACGACGCTGTCTACAATTTTACCGAAAGCGCCGCCGATGATCACACCGACGGCAAGGTCCATAACATTACCTTTTACAGCAAATTCTTTAAATTCTTTAATAAAACCCATGATTACCGTTTTGGTCCGTACCTAAATTTATTACAATAAAAGAAACTTTTTATATTCTCCGAAACTTCTGCCTTCCGCTTCTGTGGATTTTTTTAAATCATAATTGTCTTCCGGAACAAAGACTATACAATATTACAGCGTTGCAATCATCAACCCAACACACAGAAAATGAAGCTCCTGCAAATTTCATTCCATTAAACGAGGGTATAATATTTATATCTCATCCGGAAAACAACACAACTAAAAATATACTATGGAAACAATATTTCTCAAAAATGTTTCCATAGTTTTGTACCCGATTATGGATACACTCACTAAAATACTGGAATCTGCCACGGAACTGTTCCGGCAGTACGGGTTTAAGTCCATAACAATGGATGATATAGCCCGGAGGTCCGGTATTTCTAAAAAAACGCTTTACCTGCATTTTGCCAACAAGCAGGAAGTGGTGACAGAAGCCGTCGCCTGGTTCAGGAAACAATTCCAGGAGCAATGCCAGCAGATACTGACGGGGGCAGACAATGCTGTAGAAGGCATGGTGCAACTGATGACCGTTGTAGACCAGATGCTGCGCCAGATTAACCCCATGGCGATGCTGGAACTGGAAAAATATTATCCGGACGGCTACAAACGCTTTCGCAACGAATATATACAGGGAGATGTGGAAGCCATGCAGAAGAACATAGAACAGGGCATAACGGAGGGGTTGTACCGGCAGGAGCTGGATGCAGCACTGATGGCCAAGTTCCATATAGAGACATCGCTGGTTATCTGCCAGTCGTCATTTTTTATAAATGAGCGCAACAGCCTGCAGTATATAAACAGGCAGATCATTGAACATTTTATGTACGGCATTATGACCGAGAAAGGCCAGAAGCTATTTAAAAAATACAGGGAGACATATTTAAACCAAGCCAGTAAAGTATGAGACGATTATTCAAATTTATCCTTACACTAACAATGCTTGCGCCAGTCTGGGCCAAAGCGCAGGAGGTAAAAGAGCTGAGCCTGGAGGATTGTATCGATTATGCAATAAAGCACAATGCTGCTACAAAAAATGCCCGTCTGGACATTGCCATGCAAAAAGCGAAGAATGCAGAAGTTACCGGTATCGCTTACCCCCAGATCAGTGCGCAAGGCAAGTACACCGACTACATAGACCCAGTACAGACATTTATACCTGCCGAGTTTTTCGGCGGTACTCCGGGCACATTTGCTCCTATTGTTTTTACGCCCAAACACAATGTCGGCCTGAATGCATTCGGTTCTCAGGTGCTTTTTGACGGCAGCGTTATGGTAGCCCTGCAGGCAAGAAATACGTTAATGCTACTGGCAAGGCAAAGTGCACAGCAAAGTGAAGAAGACATCCGCTATAACATCCAGAAAGCCTATTATAGTATGGTGATCTCACAGCGGCAGTTTTCTATTATAAAAAGTACTATGGCCGTAGGCCGTGATGCAGCACATGATACACATGTAATGCGGGAAAATGGCATAGCAGAACAGATCGATATAGACCGTGCAGATGTACAATTGAACAACCTCATATCGGACAGTCTTATTATTGCCAATGCGCTCACCGTTAACGAGCAGATGCTGAAGTACACAATGGGCATGGACATTAATACTCCCATTGTACTTACAGACACATCACTCACTACCGCAAGAAGTGAGGCTGCAGAACTGCTGACCGATGAAACATCTTACGATCAGCACACTAACTTCCAGCTGCTCGAAACCCAGTTAAAGCTTAACGAGTATGATCTAAAAAGATACAAATACCAGGGTCTGCCCAGGCTGTCTGCGTTTGCAAATGCAGGATATACTTATTCCAGCAACAGGTTCTCTGACATCTTTAAAGAACAGTATATCTGGTCTTCGCTTGCCGGTCTTCAACTAGACATCCCCATCTTTGATGGTATGCAGCGCCATAAACGGGTAACGCAGGCAAAGCTTACCGTTGAAAAAACAAAAAATAATCTGGAGAATCTTAAGTTGGGTATCAACTTTCTTACGGCCACTGCACGTACTAATTTGCGGGATGCCATACTGAACCTACAGATCACAGAGCGTACAATGAATCTCGCGGCATCTGTGCTGGATCTTGCACGTAAAAAATATAAAGCCGGTGTGGGCAGCAACCAGGAGGTAAACCTTGCCCAAAGCGATTTTTTGCAGGCACAGAACAACTATTTCAACGCTATGCAGAATGTTGTTAATACGCATGCCGAACTTAAAAAAGCTCTCGGACTTTTTAAACAATAACTACTTATAAAAATCATCAGACAATATATGAAATACGCTATTTATCTCTTAATACCTGCTTTTATACTTGCTTCCTGCGGAGGGCAAAAGCAGGAGAACAACCAGGCCAAGCTGACAAGATTGAAGAAAGAACGTTCGGACCTGGATGTACAAATACAGAAGCTGGAAAAAGGCGCCGGTGCCGATACCTCTAAAAAGCCAAACCCGGTAAGTATAACTACGGTACAGCGTACTACATTCAACTCCTTTATTGAAGTTGAGTCTCATATTAATGGAGATGAGAACATACTGGCGTCCCCGCAGTCGCCGGGAGTTGTAAAAGTTGTCCTTGTGCATCCGGGGCAACGTGTGAGCAAAGGCCAGGTATTGGCTACGCTTGACGCAGCGGCAGTAGAGCAGCAAGTGCAGGCTCAAGATGTACAGCTTTCACTGGCAAAATCTCTGTATGAAAAACAACAGAAATTATGGGCACAGAATATTGGTACAGAAGTACAGCTGCTGCAGGCAAAGACCAACTATGAAGCACTCCAGAAGCAGAAAGCTGCTACTGTTGCGCAACGAAATATGTACCGCATTGTATCACCCATCAGCGGCACTGTAGATCAGGTAACAATTAAAGAAGGCGATATAGCACAGCCCGGCGGCACTACCGGCGGCATCCGTGTAGTAAGCTTTGACAAGCTGAAAGCGGAAGCCACACTGGGTGAAAACTACCTGGGTAAAGTAAAAACAGGAGATCCTGTAATGCTGGTTTTCCCCGATTTGAATGATTCCATTAAAACCAACCTGTCTTATGTGGCACAGTCGGTAGATAATATCTCCCGTGCGTTCCTGGTACAGGTGCGCCTCGCCAACAACAGCAAGCTCCGCCCCAATATGTCGTGCAAGATGAAGATCGCCAACTATGAAAATACCAATGCCATCGTGATACCGGTATCTTCTATTCAGAAAACAGCTGAAGGTGAAATGGTATACATAGCCGACGGCAACAAAGCGAAATCCGTCTACATCAAAACAGGACGTATCTCCAACGGGCTTGCAGAAGTGCTCTCCGGCCTCAATGCAGGCGACAAGGTAGTAACGGAAGGATATGAAGACCTGGATAACGGCGAACCGATCCAGATTACCAACTAATGAATCATCAGATCATTCAAAGCACCAATCAAGATGAAAGATTCCGCTAAAGAGTTCTGGTTATCGCGCTGGGCGATTGATAACCGTACCGCAGTATACATTCTTACCGTCATCATTACGGCGGTGGGGCTGATGACCTATATGGCATTGCCCAAAGAGCAGTTTCCCGAAATAAAGCTGCCACAGATTATTGTACAGACAGCGTATCCGGGCACATCACCGGAGAACATGGAAAATCTGGTGACGAAACCGATAGAAAAAGAGGTAAAAAACCTCACCGGTATAAAAAAAGTAACCAGTAATTCGTTCCAGGATTTCTCTGTAGTAATCGTAGAGTTTAATACAGATGTAAAAATTGACAAAGCCAAACAGGATGTAAAGGATGCGGTAGACAAGGCCCGGCCCGATATGCCGCAGAACCTGCCGAATGAGCCCGAGGTAAAGGACATTGACCTTTCAGAACAGCCGATCCTGTATGTAAATATTTCCGGCAACTACGACCTGAACCGCCTGAAAAAATACGCTGATAAGGTTAAGGACAATATTGAAGAACTGAAGGAAGTGAAACGTGTAGACATGGTAGGTGCATTGGACCGTGAGATACAGATCAATGTAGACATGTACAAAATGACTTCTGCGGGCTTTGCTTTCAGCGATATTGAAAATGCAGTAGCAGCAGAAAACGTTTCTTCTACTCCGGGTGAAATTTCTATGAACAACCAGAAGCGTATCCTTACTATACGCAATGAGTTCAAGGCTGCGGAACAGATTGGCAATATTATCGTTAAAAATCAGCAGGGTAAAGCATTGTACCTGAAAGACATTGCCGATGTGCGCGATGATTTTGAAGAACAGAAAAGCTACGCCCGCCTGGACAATAAGAACGTAATCACGCTCAACATCATCAAAGCCAAAGGTGAGAACCTCATCGATGCATCCGATAAGATAGATGCACTCGTGAAGAAAATGCAGCGCGAGGAACTGCCTAAAGATCTGAGTATAGTTATTACCGGCGACCAGTCTGAAGCAACCCGCACTACCCTGCACGACCTGATCAATACGATCATCATCGGCTTTATACTGGTAACGGTAATTCTCATGTTCTTCATGGGAGTGACCAACGCATTGTTCGTAGCCATGTCAGTGCCGCTTTCCTGCGCTATCGCCTTCCTGGTGATGCCAGGCATTGATTTTACACTGAACATGATCGTACTGTTCTCCTTCCTGCTGGCCCTGGGTATAGTAGTGGATGATGCGATTGTGGTAATAGAGAATACGCACCGCATATTTGAGAATGGTAAGGTTCCTATTGCCAAAGCCGCGAAGATGGCCACAGGTGAGGTTTTCCTGCCGGTATTATCTGGTACGGTCACTACACTGATGCCGTTCATTCCGCTCGCATTCTGGAAAGGTGTAATCGGCAGCTTTATGTTCTTCCTGCCTATTACTCTGATCATAACGCTTATCGCATCACTGCTGGTAGCGTATATCATTAACCCGGTTTTTGCGGTAGATTTTATGAAGCCGCATGACCCGCACGATACCGGCAAACGCCGCTGGGGCAAGCGCGACAAGGTAGTTATGATCATATTCCTGGCACTGGCTGCTATATGCTATGTATCACGCGCATGGGGCTTTGCCAACTTTATCATCTTTATTTACCTGTTTATTCTCCTGGAAAAATTTGTGTTCGAAAAATGGATACATTCTTTCCAGAACAAAGCATGGCCTGCCTTCCAGAACTGGTATGCCCGTTGGCTGAAACGTGCGCTGCACAGACCCTGGGCTACTATGGGCCTTACCATCGGTATCTGCATCTTTGCGCTCGTCCTTATGGCAGTGCATGGTCCTAAAGTTGTATTCTTCCCGAGCGGAGAACCAAACTTCGCCTATGTATACCTGAATATGCCGGTTGGTACCGATCAGGCATATACTAACACCGCACTCGAAAAACTGGAGAAAAATGTGAACCAGGCTCTGGATATAGATCCCAAAGCAGGAAAAAAGAACCCGGTCGTAAAATCGGTTATTTCCAACGTTACTGTCGGCGCTGTTGATCCTACCAGTGGTGAGGTCGGCGACTTCCCGAACAAGGGTAAGATCACCGTTGCCTTTGTAGAGTTCTCCAAACGCCATGGTGTATCTACCGCCGAATACCTGCAGAAAATACGTGCAGCCGTAAAAGGTATACCCGGTGCAGAAGTGACCGTGGATAAAGAACAGGGCGGACCGCCATTGCCGAAGCCTGTTGTGATAGACATTACCGGCGATAATCTTGATTCGCTTATTTCCACTTCAGACCGCCTGAAGAAATATATAGAGACCAAACAGGTCCCCGGCGTGGAAGAACTGCGCAGCGATTTCCAGGCCAACAAACCAGAAATCGTATTTGACCTGGACCGCGAACGTATGAACAGTGAAGGAATTAACACCGGCACCGTAGTGGGCAACCTCCGTACAGCTGTATTCGGCAAAGAGATTTCCCGCTTCCGCGACCAGAATGACGATTATCCCATTACGCTGCGCCTTATCAAAGATCAGCGTGAGAATATTGATGCGGTACGCAACATGCCGCTTATATTCCGCGATATGGGGATGGGTGGTATTATACGCCAGGTACCGATCAGTGCTTTCGCCGATATTCATTATGGCAATACTTATGGCGGCATTAAGCGTAAAGACCAGAAACGTATCATTTCGCTTTCTTCAAACGTACTGACCGGCTACAACGAAAATGAAGTAGTACAGGCAGTACAGCGCGAACTGAATAATTTCCACGTGCCATCCGGCATCAACATAAAAATGGGCGGACAGCAGGAAGACCAGGCCGAAACTATGGGCTTCCTGGGTAAGGCAATGGGCATCTCGGTAATACTCATCTTCCTCATCCTGATCCTGCAGTTCAACTCTCTGAGCCGCACAGTAATCATCATGACGGAGATCCTGTTCTCCTGGTTCGGTGTGTTCCTTGGTTCCGGTATTTTCCGTAACGATTTCTCTATCGTAATGAGCGGTATCGGTATGGTGGCCCTGGCCGGTATCGTAGTACGTAATGGTATCCTTCTGGTGGAGTTTATGGACCTGATGCTGAAGGAAGGCCTGGAACCTTACGACGCCATTGTTGAAGCCGGCCGCACACGTATGACGCCCGTATTGCTTACGGCTACTGCTGCCATCCTCGGTCTTATTCCATTGGGTGTCGGCTTGAATATAGATTTTGCAACCCTGTTCAGTGAGTTGAACCCGCATATATTCTTTGGTGGCGATAGTGTTGCCTTCTGGGGCCCGCTGGCATGGACAATGATTTACGGACTCAGCTTTGCAACGTTCCTTACACTGATCGTTGTACCTGTGATGAGCCTGCTGAGCTTCCGTTTTAAAGCACGGCTGGGGAGAATCCGTACCCGGATGAATGAGTCACTTAAGAGCTGATAAAAACATCCGCTGTTTCAATTACAATCCCGTTATCAAAAAGATAGCGGGATTTTTTTATGTACTTAGCTCTCGAATTACTATTAAACTTCGTTGCCACGCTCGCTTGTACGCCGGTAATACTATTCACTTATAGCATTTTGCCCGTTTTTTAATAAGTGTCTTTAAATTTCGTATGCAATTATATCTTTTTTGTGTCTTGTAATACACCCACTAAAGATCATGCTGTTATGAAAAAGGTTTTTACACTGCCGTTATTTCTTCTTAGTACCGCAGCCCAATCCCAGACATTGCGGCCTGCCGACTTTTATAAGTGTTATGATTTCAGCAATAAGACTGATCATGGTTTTTTAAAAAAGAAAGGTTTTGATATGATCAGCGATTCTGTACAAAGGAAAGCCGGGGTATTCTGTTACAGGAAAACATCTACAAATGAAGTGGCAGAAGTTACGTACAACCTGGTATATGAAGCCAATGGTGGTTACGCAGTCTGGATCAATTATTATCTTCCGCAGATAAAACAATACAATGCACTTATTACGTCACTTAAGACCAGTAAATTCAGGTACAGCAAAAGACATAAAGTCTATGAAAGTCCGTTTGAAAGTTCTTATTCTGGTCAGACTATTGCGCCCGGCGGACCTGTAAAATTCCACAACGTACAATATTACCTGGTCGTATTTACAGCAACTATAGGTAAGGAACTATTTCAGGTTCTTCCGCGGCCCGGAGAAATGCAGCTTCCGGGACAATAATGTTACTATTCCCGGTTGCGCCCGTATTACATAGATACCGATCGGGCCTGGAAGTAATCACGATATGCAATAATGCTGCAGATCATATTTCCCCGCTCCTGTCACGTCAAAGTACAATTTTACACAGCCATAAAAAAACCGGGCGATGCAATTGCATCGCCCGGCGTATTATTTGCTGAAACAGATTTTCAATTATTGCTGTTTCTGCAGTTTTTCAATTTTCAGCAGCTGACCGTTTGTATCGGTGATCTGCATCATGTAGAAGCCATCAGCTATATCGCCGAGATCTATCTGTTTGGCATCTTTCTGTTCGAGGATCAGACGTCCCTGCAGGTCGCGTATCATCACGTTTACTTTCACCGGCGCGTCAATGTTGAGCAACTGACGTGTCGGGTTCGGGAAAACTTTGATATCCGCACCGGATACAGTTACATTCTTAACACCTACATTATTGACAAACGTAACAGTTGAGTAGCTTGAACAGTTGTTTACATCTGTTACATATACTTCGTATGCGCCGTTCTGTGTAAATGTATAACTCTGGAAGGTCGCATTGTTTATCGGTGTACTGTTGCGATACCATTGGTATGTTGCATAGTTACCGGTAGACAATGTATTGCCTGTGCGGGTGATCACTGGTTGTGGCAGCGGGTTAGCTATAACCACCGTTGGTACGGGAGCTGTTGCGCTACAGCCAAAGCTGTTGGTCACAGTCACAGTGTAATTGCCCGAAGATGAAGCGACATAGTAGTTATCTGTAGAACCGGACAACGCTGCACCATTATTTTGCCATTGATAAGTGACGCCACTGTTTGAAACAGCATTCAGCACCACTGCGCCGCCCTGGCAGAATGTGATAGGCGTTGTGTAAGTAATGCTTACAGTTGGCCTTGGATTCACCGTAACCGTAACGTTTGCAGATGTTGTAGAACAGTTGCTGCTGTTGGTAGTAGTTACGGTATAGATACCCGTAGAAGTTGCACCGAACAGTTGGTTTGTTGCACCTGTGATCGGAGAACCGTTTTTATTCCACTGGTAGCTTGGCCCGCCTGTTCCGCTGATCCAAACGGTATCGCCCAGACATGCAGTAGTAGCGCCTTGTGGCGTAGCTGTTGCTGTAGGAGCAGGATTTACCGTGATCACTGTAGCGGCTGATGTAGCTGCGCAGGAACTGCTGGTTGTGGTAGCAGTTACGGTATAGCTGCCTGCCTGTGTTGCGCTGTAGCACGCCTGTGTTGCACCTGTGATCGCAGAACCGTTCAGCGACCATTGATACGTAACACCTGTAGCACTTGGTATGCACAGGTTTGTTGACTGGCCCTGACAGATCGTAGTACCATTGGAAGTGGAAACGGTTACGTTCGGAGCGGCATTAACTGTGACCGTAGTGGCGGCAGATGTTGCCTGACATGTTGTCGTCGGGTTTGTTACAGTTACTGTATAGCTACCGGACTGTGTTGCAGAATAGGTACCGTTTGTTGCAGCCGGAGTGATCGGTGAGCCATTCCTGTTCCACACATAGTTCATGCTGGCCGGATTCGCACTCAGCACTACAGAACCACCCTGGCAGAATGTAGTAGCAGTAGCTGCGGTGACCGTTGCTGTTGGCAGCGGATTAACAGAAATCACAGTTGCACCTGATGTATTCTGACAACCGGTAGTCGTATTGGTCGCAGTTACGGTATAGCTGCCCGCAGTACCTGTTGTGTAACAAGACTGAGTTGCACCTGATATCGAAGAACCATTGCTCCACTGGAAGGTAACACCCGCAGTTGGCGCAGCGCAAAGCTGCAGTGTCTGGCCCTGGCATATTGCCTGGTTACCGGACGGTGTAACGTTAACAGTTGGCAGCGGATTCATGCTTACAACAGTAGCAGCAGAAGTACCGAAACATGTAGGACTTGTATACACATTCAGCGTATAGCTACCCGCTGCATTAGCTGCATAAGTTGCATTAGTAGCACCTGTAATCGGGTTGCCATTAAGATACCACTGGTATGTAATACCACCAACTGTAGGTCCGGAGAGTGTTACACTTCCATTCTGGCAGAATGCTGCTGTACCTGCAGGTGTAATAGTGGAAACCGGTGTTGCATTAGTTACCGCAACAGTATTTGACGTGTTGGAGCAACCGTTAGCTGTATTGGTGATGGTAGCTGTATAGTTACCTCCGACAGAAGCCACATAAGATGAGTTGGTAGCGGCCGGAGTGATCGGCGTACCATTCAGGTTCCATACATAAGTAAGCGTAGCAGGTGTAGTGCTTGCGTTAATGGTAACGCTGCCACCGGCACAGAAAGTAGTTGTACCAGCTGCTGCAATCGTAAGCGGCAACGGTTTAACTGTCAGTACTGATGTGTTGGAGATGACGCTTCCGCAAGGGCTTGCACCACCTACTATTACAGTATAGTTACCGGCATCTGTAGTAGCAACCGCATTGATCGTATAGCTGCTGTTGGTAGCACCAGAGATATTGGAACCACCTTTCTGCCACTGGTATGTGAGCGGAGTTGTACCTGCGGCCACTACAGAGAATGTAACCGGGCTGCCTTCGCAAATGCTTGGAGCAGCTGCCGGCTGCGTTGTGATACTTGCCGGTGTGTTAACCGTAAGTACCGCAACAGCAGAGGTTACTGTAGTTGCAGGAGCACATGCAGTACTGAGTACCACTGTATAGTTACCGGCATCAGTTGTTGCAGGGTTGTTGATCACATAGCTGGCATTGGTTGCGCCGGCGATGTTCACACCACCTTTCTGCCACTGGTAATTCACACCACTTGCGCTTACCAGGCCTACGTTGAATGTAGCAGGATTACCTCCGGCACATACCGTCTGGCTTTGCGGCTGAGCATTGATGGCTATTGTAGCACAACCTTCACCCACCTGGAAGTCACCAACCAGCGTTGCCGTACTAAGGCCTGTAGCCTGAGATGACGTTGCTGTCAGCGTACCCACTGTAGGATAGGTCCAGGCAGAAGAAGCATATTCTCCTACTCTGAAGTTAGCGGTATTTACACCCGGATCCTGATCTGCGACGTTCCAGTTGAATGTAGCCGTAAGGCTGTTCGGAGCAAATGCGATACCGTTAGCTGTACCAATAGTATAGTAGCGGTTGATGCTCTTATTGGGATTGATCGTTGAAGTACCGATATTCGGATGATCCAGTGACGAAGTGCTTGCCCAGACAGCACCAGCTGTAGTAACAGCTCCGGTACCGCCAGACACACCAACCGGAGTATAGTAGTTAAGATCACCGACAGGATAAGTATGACTGATAGTACCTGTACCCGCAGCCTTCTGGTAGCGACCTACTACCCAACCGCCGGTTTGGCCTACGCCTGAAGTACTGGCACCGGAAATTTCGCTCAGAATGCTTGTGCCCGGCATGATAATCTTTGACGGACCTGCAGCACCGGCGTTAAAAGTAACGGTTCCGGAGAAAGCAACGGGGCTGGCGATGTTAAAGGTTACGTTATTGCTGTTTTGTACAGTCAGGCCGGCAAACTTAGCAGTTGGTGTAGCAGAAGTTGAATTTCTAAATGTACCGCTACCGCTTACAGACTGAGCTGCGGTACCGGAGGTAAGAGCACCGTTAAGGTAGTTGCCAAAGCCTACAGTTGCATCCGCAGTAAATGTACCACCTGTATTGACAGTAAGGTTACCGCCTATGTACAGTGCGTTGCTATTTGTACGGTACTCACCACCGTTATTGATAGTAAAGTTACCTAACACACCAGTAATGCTCCCCGCGCTCACAAACCGGTTGGTTCCGGTAGCACCGTTAATAATCATATTACCAAATGCAAGGCGGCTTGAGCCCTGTGCCTGGTTAATACGGAAGCCATTTGTTGACGCACTGGTATCTGTTGACGTACCGTTACCGAACGCAAATGTGTGCGTAGTCGGCAGGTTTATGTTACCTGCTGCAGTATTGTATTCAAATGTACGTGTTGCCGTTGAGTTCACATGAGGGTCAACAATAGTGAAAGTACCACCTGTAAGGCTAAGGTTTGCAGTCTGCAAACTTACAAGTACAGTGCCGGACGGCACGCTCGTAGCAGGGTTGCCACCAGCATTACCATCCTCGTTTATGTTACCACCACTCTGGTTGAAAACAGATCCGGCAACAGAAGTGAAACTACCATTAATATTTACAGTACCGCCAGATACAGTAAGTGTTCCGCCATTTGTAAATGTCCTGTTACCACCACCCGTTGGGCCAAGGTTAATTGTACCGCCGGAAGATGTGATAGTACCATTATTGGTAATAAATGTGTCAATAGTAAGCGTGTTGGCGCTGTTCACCAGTGCACCGGTATTATATATGGTCAGAGATTTAGCTGCGTTGGTAGCCGCATCTACTGTTACCGTTACACCAGGGTTAATGTAGGCATCATTGGCGATGGTCGGAGCTGTACCTACATCCCAGGTAGAACCCACACTCCAGTTACCGGTATTGATCGCTACGTATACACCGCCCATATCTACAGTAGCGGCACCTATATAATAAGGTACAGCAAGATCAGTAACAATAAGGCCGGAGCGCTGCGCACTGTTACCCGAACCGGCAACGTGGGTACCTACTACGGCGTTTGCCTGCATTGCACGCAGATTAGCCGGGTTGGGAGAGTTGAACAGGCCGTTGGCTGTAAGCTTCATACCAATAGTAGCAGTACCATTCAGTACAATGCCAGTGGTTGCAAATGACCAGTTGGAATTGATGCGTTTGTCGATTGTGTAAGTGCCATCTACAACGGAGAGACCAGTTGTAAAGCCGGAGACATTTGTATGTCCTACACCAATGGTACCACCTGTTGAAAAACCGGTAGCGGAACTAAGATACAATGCAACGTTTCTGTTAGAACCACCGAAAGCAAGCGGATAGAAACCAACACCTGTACCCGGAGCCGTTGGCAGACCGGAGGTGTTGTACCAGCGTACAAAAGAACCGCTGGTTACACGGATATTACCCGCAGTATAGGTAAGCGTACCGGCCGTAGCAGGAGCTGTACCTAATGTAAGCGTATTTGAACTGATGTCAATATCACCGCTGGTCATAGTCAGCGTACCACCTATAGTGCGGCTGAACGGGACTGAAAGAATATTGGGACTGCCAATACCTACAGTAACATTCAACGGGCTACTTGTCGCAGGCCATACTGCAGCAGTTGCTGTTGCAGAACCTGCGCCATCATAGATAAGTACAGTACCTGTAGCATTATAAGTTAATGCCAGCGTGGTATTGATCGGATTAGCAGCAGTTGACGAAATACGTACGCCACCAGTGCTGTTAATATTAAAGGCAGATGTTAACGTACCACTACCGGTAAGATTAATGCCTGCCGGATTGCTGATGCGATAATAAATCGGACCTGTAGGCGCTGCATTAAAGAAATTGACGTTCTGCGCAGTGGTACCGTTAAAGTTCAGCATAACAGGATTGGTTGTAGAACCTGAACCTGAAGCTTTCAGCGTACCACCCGTCTGGTTAAACGTACCAGAGATGTTCAGCGTCTGGCCACCTGCTGCAGGTGTGCCGGTGCTGTTCAGATCAAGTATACCGCCTGTCTGGATGTAATTATTAAGTACGTAGTTATATGACTGCGTGCTTGCAAACTGCAACGTGTTAGATCCGGTAGATGCCAAGGTGAAGTTGTTGGTCACCGTAAGCGGACCAGTACCAGACCAGTTTGTATTTGCGGCCTGGCCGGGACAATTGTATGTAAAGTTGTAGAACGTCTGGTTCATACCACCGTTGGGGCCGCCCGTTGCTGTTGTATAGCCGGAAACCAGTACTGTGGAACCAGTATTCCAACTTGCTACAGGAATGGCCGGGCCGTTGCTTGTAGTATACTTGAAGTTAAATATACCATTTACTATCAGGTTTGCTGTTGTGGTGCCTGTATAAGAAGCAGTACCTGTCGTACCTCCTTCAGCCAGCGTACCTGTTGCCGTTACAGTAGCAATACAATTCGTAAAGTTGACAACATTCACGTTTGAGCCGCCAACCGCTTCGAGCGTACCGGCGATATTCGCCGTATTGCCTGTACCACTGAAAGCAATGGTCATGGCATTGCTACCATTAAGGAGCAGAGATGACCCTGATGCAATATCCAGCTCATTAGTTGAGCCACTATTGTCGGAGAACAGCGTTAAAGTGTTACCGTTTGCTGCCGGCTGGAATACAGCAGGTGTATTGTTTGAGAATGTAAGACGCGTAATAGTCTGCGTAGGTATATTCTGAACTGTATCAGGCAGCGCGTTATTAAACTGCAGGATATCACCCGGGTCTGGCAGCGTACGTGACGGAGTCCAGTTGGCAGCTACCTGGTAATCTTTGCTCACAGAACCATTCCATGTATAGATATTATTTGCAGCTGCAGGACGACCTGTCACCTGTGTACCACCAAAGGAAACAAAAGAAGAAGCCTGTGTACCTGCAATAGTCATTACACCGCCGGAAGCAACGCTCGGGATCTGTGTCCACGCAGTGCCATTCCAGTCGCTGAGCCTCATGCTGGTTTCTGTACCTACCACATCAGTAAGCGGATAAGTGAATGTTCCGCTATATGTATAAGCAGCAGAGCCGCCATCATCGGTAAATGACCAGTAACGATTCAGATAGTTTGTAGCAGATGCGTCATTGGGATTATGGGCATTTACAACACGCACACCAAAGTTGCGCGCAGCAGTATTGGTAGCAAATGTAATGCTGGCAGGAGAATAATCTACTGTACCTGTAACATCACCGATCGGGAAAAGATAAGTTGATGCGGCAGTAGTAGAAATAGCACGGATCAGTTGACCGGCACCATCTGCAGCAATCATTTTTGCTACACCCGGAGTGCTCACAGAAATGGCGGAGGTAGCATTATTGGAAATGGTAAGGTTGTTACCACCCAGTACCAGCACACCGTTGGTCAGTGTAAGAATACCTGTGGCGGCAATTGTACGGCCACCAGCCGGTATGGTTACCTGGTTGGCAGTTCCCAGTCCTGTGTTATTGATTGTAACATTTAACGGACCGTTAGCTACAGGCCATACAGCGGGCTGTATGAACTGTGCACTTGTACCATCGTAAGTAAGCGTGGTATTGGTAGCCGCGTAAGTAAGTACAAAGCTTGTAGTGATCGGAGTAAATGCAGCAGATGTGATCTGTACACCACCACCCGAATTGATTTTAAATGGAGATCCGGAAGTAAGCAGACCAGTACCCACCAGGCTGATGCCTGCAGGATTGGTTACACGGTATGTTACCGGACCTGCTATTGCAGAGTCTTTAAGGCTCACGTTCTGGGCTGCAGCTGTGCCATTAAAATTAATAGTTACACCACCACTGCCGCTCACCTGCGTAAGACCGCCGCTTTGGGTAAAGTTGCCTGAAACATTCAACGTTTTGGCACCAGTACTCGTTCCGAGATCTACAATACCGGCAGTCTGTATATAATTGTTTGCGGTTACAGTGTAGGCCGTTGTAGTAGCCCACTGCCACTGTCCGGTACCCGTAGAAGTAATGGTCAGGTTATTGGCAATGGATGTAGGCAACGTTCCCCCAGATGCAACATTGACTGTCTGACCAGGGCAGTTATAAGTCAGGTTATAAAATGCCTGCGCCAGGCCGGCGGGGCCGGCTGTATTAGTTGTATAACCGGATATCGAGGCTGTAGAACCGGTACCCCATGTAGCAGTAGGGATAGTACCTGCTACAGTGGCGTATTTGTGATTATAGAGACCATTAATAAATAAGTTGGCCGCTGTGCTGGTATACGGAGCTGTAGCAATTGAACCGCCGGCAGCGAGTGTACCTGTAGCAGTAACCGTATCTGTTGAGTTGGTAAATACTACCTGGTTAACAGCAGAAGCAACTGTATTAGCAACTTCAAGCGTACCTGCAATCCTGCCGGTAGCGCCTGTGCCGCCGAATGTCAGCGAGAATGCCGCATTAGTACCGTTCAGCAATAAAGTAGACCCTGAAGCGATATCCAGTTCATTGGTAGCAGTATTGTTATCTGAAACAATTGTCAGCGCACCTGATGCATTAGGTACCAGGTTAGCTGTAGTGTTGTTTGAGATTGACAGGCGACCGATAACCTGCGACGGAATGTTGTTTACAACATTGGCAGCACCATTGTTGAATTGCAGTACGTCGGTAGGTTGTGGTGTATTACGTGTCGGCGTCCAGTTTGCGGGAACCTGCCAGTTTGTATTCTGACTGCCGTTCCAGGTATATACATTGACGGCAAGTGTAGTAGTAGTGCCTGTCAGGGGGCTTGTCGTATTGTATAACGGGCCCGAGGCACAGAGGTCATTGTAGGAAAATATGGTATAGCGATAACCCGTAGCCGGAGATACTGTTTGATCCAGCATCGTATTGGAAGCTGTATAACCAATAACGGTACCGTTACCCAACGCCGCACCTGCAGTATAGCTTGTGCCATTCACCGGGTTTGTGCTCAATGTAGCAGTACCTGGAGTTCTTACGACCAGGTATTTATCAGGCGCAGGTGTAGCAGCTGTGAAGGAAATGCTTACAGCATTATTATATGGTGTAAGCACCAGAGCCGTAGGTTGTACCGTTGGAGCTACGCAGGCCGTACTTGCAATAATGCTAACAAGGTAATCTTCGCCCTCACCATAGCTGGAACCGGATGCACCACATGCCTGGCCGCTCGTCGGCTGGCTGTCGTCACCACCTCTGATACGCATTCTTGTTGTACCTGTAAGCGCCGTAGCCGGTACAACAAGGGATACGTTTGCCGTTCCACTGCTACCGGCATTGGAGCTGGATGTAAAGTATTCAGATGTAGAGAATGTACCATCATGATCAAAGTCTATCCATACACCGTTATACTGGCTACCATCTGTACCGAATGTAATGCTTAACGTAGACGTCTGTCCCTGTACCAGTGTAGGTATAGCCAGCGGAGAAGGCTGCTGCGAGGTATAGTCTACATAATAAGGTGACGGATTTCCGTATGATGATGTGTTGTTGGATAATGTTCCCAGCACAACATTCACAATATTATCACCGCTACCGCCAAGTGAATAAGTCGGTACGCAGTAACACGTGCCTTGTGTAATAGTCAATACGTTGGATGTATCTGCTGTATTGCCGGTAGCGCAGGTAACAATAAAACGGTAACGTGTAGCTACAGATTGCCCGGTAACGGCATATGATGTAGCATTAGCACCGCTTATGTTTGCCCATGCCGTCGTGCTTACTGGAGTAGACTGCCATTGATAAGACAATCCTGTGCTTACACCAGAGGCATTAGGTGCATTCAGCGTAAATGTCTGAGTTGCGCAGGCTGTAGACATGGTAGATGAGATAAGCCCTGCGTATGGGTTACCGGAGCATGCTGTTGGCAGCGTTGTAAAGTTAAACGGTCCCATCCACAGGCTGGAGTCACCTACACTACAAACAGAACGTACGTAAAAACTGTACGGAGTGTTAGGCACCAGCGGAGAAGGGGTAGCTGTTAATACAGCTGCAGTTGTATTACCACTTTGTATAGCAGCAGCCGTTGCCGGATTACCTCCCGCTACCACGCGCCAAACATATGCAATCGGTGTAGTTGTTGGAGGAGCAGTCCAGGTGATAGTTGCATTGGTAGTATTGATTGGTGTTACCGTAGCACTTACCGGCGGATAACACGTAGCCGTATTCAGAACATTCAGGCTGTAGTCGTGGAAGTTGCCACCGCCGGCACCATTGTAAGCACCGCAGGCGCCACCGGCACCAGGAGACGTGCCCCAGGTACACAGCACACGCATCCTGTACTGGCCAGGCGATACGTAACCAGGTATTAAAATATTAGGCGTTACTGTAGATGTAGCGTTACCACTGTATGGTTCAGAATACAGGAGCTCTCCTACGTCATCAAAATCACCATCATTATTAATATCAAGATATACGTTGGCTGCACTATACTGATTGGTAGTGATAGATGCGGGGTATGCAGTACCTGCATTTACTGTTGTAGACAGGTTCAGGTAGTTGCTCACCGTACACGTACTGGGCGAGTTATTTATAGAGCCAAAAGTAAAATTGGTAATACGCCAGCTGGTGCAGCCGGAAGAGAAAGTGGGACTGCAATAACAAGTAGCGCGCTGTGTAATTGTCACCGGCGTAGAATATACAGGAGATGCCGGAGAAGAATAACAGATAAGTGTGCAGCGGTACTGTGTACTTGCCGCCTGACCTGTTACATTGTATGTGCTGTTCGTAGCACCGGTAATATCTGTCCAGGCAGAAGACGCTGCTGGAGCAGACTGCCACTGATAAGAAATACCAGGGCCGGAGCTGGCACCTGTTAATGAAAGAACCGGTGTTTCTGTAGGGCAGGTAGTGGTCTGAGTGGTTACAGTAGTACCCGCTGTAGGTGTGCCGGAGCAAAGTGTAGCCGTAGAAATAGCCATTACTACCAGCTCTGCACCAGTCGCTGCAACTGAAAATGATACGCTGCGGATAGATTTTGAATAATTTGACGAGGATAATACCAGCTTGTATTCATAAAGGCGTGGGTTGCTGGCATCATTGCCTATGCTACCACTTGTGCTTCCGGGGAGGTTTACACGCCCAAGGCCAAGTATAGCATAGTTACCGCCGTTGTACCAGTCGCTTACCGTCTGCGAGAAAGTCTGGCTGGTACCATCCGTAAAGTTTACGACCATGCTGACCGCCCGGCCGCTGCTACCTGCATCACCTGCAGTAGCCAATACATCTACTTCACCTGCAGATGAGGGTGTAGCAAACACCAGTGAGTCTGTACCGGCATTGGAGATCATTATAGAGTTATTGCCGGTATACGGCGCCAGTTGAAAGCTCAGACCAGGTGTTGAGGCACTGTTGATCAGACCATTTGCCGGCAGAAAACTGGTTGGGGTTACACCGGCTACCGGGCTAAAATCCGGAGCCATAAAGGCGTAATTACCAATCAGGAATGTACCGGCACCAGCACCAGGTACGGTAGAAGAAGTAGAGGCTGAGGCGGCACCAGAGCCATTTGCCACAACGTCTACCTTATACCCCGTGAGCGCGACCGGCACATAGGCTGCCTGTGCCGATAAAAATGCACATAGCAGGAATAAAACAAACGTAAGTTTTTTATACATAATTAAATTTTATGCGTAAGAGGATTGACAGGAAGTAACCTGTATTAAAATTTAATCAGAGAAATAAATCCTAAAAAAGGATTATATACAAGAGAGCGCAGTTGAATAGTCCAACAGGGGCTTGGTTAAAAGGGTATATCTATGTCATTGTCCGTTAATAAATTTTTTAGGTAAAAGATGCTAGTGACGGATCTATTCAATTTGTTAGACAGTTGGTAAATACATTTTGTAAGGGTTAACGCCACGTTATTTTTTTAACAACTCATTGGCACGTCTAATATAAAAAGAAATTTCACAAAAATTAAAAAACAAAGATGATGTTTAATATATACAAAAATATAATAAACCGTATTTTACTGGCGTATCCTATTTTATATTTTTTCATCCGTAAAACCCCATAAATTCAACGTAAAATCACGGTAGCCGTTTATTCGGTTTTAAATAGTTTTTCTGTCTTAAGCACATTGCCCGCTGTATCAAATACGGTCAGCAGATAGACTCCGGAAGGAACTCTGCCTAAATCCAGCCTTTCTGCATGATCTGCTGCAAGCACTGTCCTGCCCGTAATATCTCTCAGCTTTACGTTTACTGCTACAGGCGCGTCGATGTTTACAAACTGCCCCGCAGGATTAGGATAAATCTTCACATCCTGCGCAGTACCCGCCGGTCCTGTAACGCTCAGCGTATTTATATTCAGGGGTACAGAAGAATTCTCGCAACCATTCGCATCTGTTACCACTACATGGTACAGACCATCATGCATTGCCGTGACGCTCGGGCCCTGCCCGTTTGGAAGCGGCGTATTATTAAAGTACCACTGATAAGTAACGAAATTACCTGTACTAAGTATATAGCCATTCCTGGTAATAATAGGACTCGGCAGCAGGTTTTGGGTAACTGATATTGGCTGCGAATAGGAAGTGCAGCCAAGTGCACTTGTGATCTTCACCCGGTAGCTGCCGGATGTATATGCTACATAACTTGCCGCATAACCACCTATTATGACATTGCCGTTGTTCAACCATTGATAGGCCAACCCCGTAGCATTTACAGCATTAAGCACTACAGCCCCACCCTGGCAGAATACCAGCGGACTATTGTACGTTACAACTGCAGAAGGTTTGGGATTTACCGTAACTGTTACCGGTGCCGATGTGGCCGAGCAATTATTGCCGTCTGTTACTACAACTGTATAGCTGCCCGGCAGATATGCCTTATAGCTTATGGCTGTAGCACCCGATATAATTGTAGTGCCCGTTTTCCACTGGTAGGCAAGTGCTACACCATTGTTGGCAGTAAGTGTTGTAGAGTCGTCTGCACAAATGGTTGATGGTCCGGAAGCTGTTGCCGTTGCAGGCGGAAGCGGATTTACATTCACTGTTATAGCCGCTGACGTTGCAGAGCAGGTAGTAGCCGGATTGATAACTTTTACCGTATAGCTGCCTGCTGTACCGGCCGGGTAGGTAGCATTGGTAGCGCCGGGAATGTTTGATGCACCTGTCATCCACTGGTATGTATAGCCCGTGCCGGATGGTACGGTAAGTGTAGTTGTACTGCCCTGGCATACTGCCGTGGTGCCTGACGGTGTTGTGGTGACGACAGGCAGCGTATATTGTATTACTGTTGTTGCTGCAGAAAGTGTGAAACAGGTGGGACTGGTGCTCACTTTTACTGTATAACTGCCCGCAGTGCCGGCAGCATAAGTGGCATTGGTAGCGCCGGTGATATCAGTACCATTCAGTTGCCATTGATAAGTAACACCACTTACTACGTTTGCGGAAAGTGTGGTGGTTCCACCCGGGCAATAACCTATTGTGCCGGAAGGAGTAATGGTTGCAACCGGCCCTATACCCACTGTTACCGTTACAGGTGCAGATGTTGCAGTGCAGGTGGTGGCAGGATTGGTAGCCGTTATAACATAACTGCCGCTGGTCGAAGCCGTATAGCTGTTATTGGTAGCACCGCTTATATTTCCGCTGTTCTGCCATTGGTAGTTAATACCTGTAGCCAAAGGCACACTCAGCGTTACGCTGCTGCCGGTACAGAAAGAAGTAGAACCCGATGCAGAAACGGTAACAACCGGTAATGGATTTACAGTAAGTGTTGTGGTACCGGATGCAACCAGCGGGCAGGCAGGACTGTATTGTGCCATGCAACGGTATATATATCCGCTCATAGCAGGAGTGGCGGCAGTAATAGTAAGTGTAGGGGTAGCAGCACCGCCGTATACACCTCCGTTTGAAACATTTGTAAAACCACTGCCTGTATTTACCTGCCATTGATATGTAACGGCATTGGTTGCAGCAATAGTAAATGAGGTATTTGCAGCCTCGCATATAGTTACGGTAGCGGGCGGTTGTGCTGTGTAGGTAATTGTATTGCAGAGGTTAAATTCATCAGCGCCTATATCCGGTGCAGAACCGCCGCCGGTGTAGCCGGTATTGCCCTGGCGTACATCACCGTCATAATCGTCCGTAATGCCGGATATTGCTGTGCCTCCACTTTCTATACCGGTTGCCGCAGTAAGCGCTATATGCAGGTAATTGGCTGACGAACCGGTTGTGCTCAGGAAATTAGGCACCTCGGTTATTGATGCTGCATCTCTTGTACTTACTGCTGTTTTATACGCTGCAAGGCCAGGATAGGTATTAGTGCCATCGTACATGATAACGTTCGACGCACCAGGAGTACCTGCATAAAAAAGATTGTTATTGGATGTATTGCTATAGTTATTTAGGCCGGTACCGGAACGGCGGTAAGCTGATGTTATACCAGTGCCGGTGGCGGTGGATGTATTTACTATTATATTATTCCGCATATCCAGCGCGGCAGTATTAGCTGTGGTGCTGGCCGTATGATAAATACCAGAAGTAGAAAAACTGGCCCCGGAAGATGTTGCATTCAGGTAGATTGTATTATAGTAAACATTGATTGCACTTGCTGCAGTAGTGCTCAGCAGGCTTATACCTCTTATCGCATCTGCAGTGCCGGTAGCTGTAGTAGCCTGAAGGTCTCCAATATAATTGTTGTAAACGCTGGTGGCTGTACCATCTGCCACCGATATGCCAAAAACGCCGCCAGCAGCATTGGTGCTGGCCATTGTGTATATTTTGTTTTTATACACTTTTGCATTTACTGCTGCGGGCGAGGTTCCGTAAATGCCGAATACACTTCCCGCCCCGGTAATTCCGGACAGCTGGTTATTGTAAATGCTGTCATTGGTGCCAGAGGCGTAATATATGCCCACCAAAGGACCAGTTCCGGTATGTGCGAGGTTCGTAAAGATATTTCCGCTGATGCGCAGATTCCGTGAGGTCGCAACTGTGGGGGCTTCATAGATACAATAGACACCACCGGTACCGGATTTCGATATGCCGGTGAAATTATTATTACTGATAACTGCGGTACCGGCTCCGGGTGCAGTGGCGGGGTTATCAAGCACTGCATAAAAATCTGCGGAGGAAGAATGTGAAACGGTTCCGTTAATACTGTTGCCGCTGATGGTTTTATTACCTGTGCCATTAGAAGTATAGATCAGCGCCATATACCCGGTGGTACTGGCCACAGACACGTTGGTATTGTCAAATACATTATTCTGGATCGATTCAGACGTACCCGTTCCTCCCGAAACAATAGAATAAAACTGGCTGGACGTTGCAACCGAAGCCGTCTGTTTCACCGTATTGCCGTTTATTGCAGCTGCACCTGACGACGTAATATATATGCCGTATGTAGTACCGCTCAAAGCCATATTCTGGGTTACGGTGTTATTGTTGATTGTTGTGTTGGAACCGTTTGGGAGGAATATGGCAATGTTATTTACTGCAGAGCCGCTTGCTTCAGAAACCGTTACTGTGTTATTGTTGGCCGTAATGTTGGCCAGCGCTGCATTTCCGTAGATCCCATAAATCGCATAGGCCGTACTTATAGATGCTTCGGTAAGTGTAACTGAATTATTATTTACAGTGTATGTACAGGAAGGGCCATAGGCATAAATGCCCCATGCAGTTGCTATCGCATTTGTTCCGCCGTTTGCTGTATTGTTGATGGTAGTGTAGGAGATATTACAGTTTGTCTGGTAGGTGCAGGTAATGGCCCCCACACTGCTGTATAATGCCCCGATTACGTTATTTATGGTATTGCCTGTTGCTGCCGATATGCCACCGATATCATTACCTACATCATTTGCGGAAGTAGCGCCCCCGATATAAATACCGCTGATACAGTTGGTAAGTGTATTACCATAAAACTTATTGCTGTTATGCATATCCGCTGTTGCTGTAGGCAGCAATGCTGTGGTGCTTGTATATACCTGGTGTGCCACAAAGATGGCTTTGGAAGGCGTGGCAACAGTGCGGTTCATGGTGACGGTGCAGTTCTGAATAGCCACATTCTGGCAGCCATCAAAGGGCGCTGTGGCATTCAGGTTAAAAAGTGCATACCCATATTCCATAGCAGTAGTAGCAGTAGTATTAGCTGCGCTTTCTGCAAGGTTCAGTCCATTGATGCTTACATAGTCCGTACCGCGGATAATAAAAATACCATCCAGGCTTGTCGAGGTTCCGACAGGGGCAGTCACCGTGTTACCGTTACCATTGATCGTAATGGTCTGCGTTATGGAAGTGCTTGCATTGAGCGTTGTGCTTCCCAGCAAGTAGCCACCCGATGGCGCAGTCTGTGGATTTCCGGCTGTAAGGTTTATTATAACACCTCCTGCACCTACTCCTTGTGTGTTCAGTGCTGTAATGACAGCTCCAAGATTGGCATAGGTTGCATTGGGAACATTGATGGTTCCTGTAAGCTGCGCGTTACAGTAGTTACAGGCCAGCAATAATAATATAGTAAAAGATAAGGTGGAGAAGTGTTTCATATGCGACTATTAAAATTGGTTTACAATTAATTACCTGCAGGAGAAACCCGGATTATTGCACTACTAATTACTTTTCCATGGCATCATCCTTTTTACAATATAATAAAAAAATACAAAACAAAATATTTATACATACATCTGATTTTATGTATGACCACGATAAAAATGAAAAAAGGACGGCATATGCCGTCCTTTCCAAGTACTACTTGTGTTTAAAACTATAAAGCTATTGTGTCTTGAATACTTTCTCCACTTTCAGCAAATGGCCTTCTGTATCCGTGATCATCATCATATAAACTCCGTTGGCAACAGAGGTAATATCTACTTTCTGCGCATCAGGAGCAAATAATACAACTTTTCCTGAGAGATCGCGTACAGAGATATTTACTTTCACCGGTGCATCTATATTCACAATTCCGTTTGTAGGATTCGGGAATATCCTGATGTCTCCGGCAGCAGTAATATTGCTTATACCTACGTTATTTACAAAAATTACAGTAGATGAATTGGTACAACCGTTAGCATCTGTTACCACAACATGGTATGCGCCATTCTGCGTAGCTGTAATGCTCTGGCTATGCCCGTTTGTAAGGGCTGTGTTGTTCAGGAACCACTGATAAGAAGTAAAGGCTCCCGTGCTGAGTGTGAACCCGTTTTTGGTAATTACCGGGTTAGGCAGCGGATTTACAGTTACCGGAATGGTCTGTGACAGTGCAGAGCAACCTAATGTACTGGTCACTTTTATCTGGTACCCACCTGACTGGTACACAATGTAGCTTGATGTAACAGCACCTGTTATTGGTGAGCCATTCTGAAGCCATTGATAGTTAACACCGTTTGCAGCTACCGCATTGAGCACTACTCCGCCACCCTGGCAGAATACCAGCGGACTGTTGTATGTAATGGTGCTCACAGGCAATGGATTTACATTCACAGTAAGTGCCGCTGATGTTGCAGAACAGTTGCCCGTATTGGTTACTTTAACAGTGTATGAACCTGCCTGCATAGCCCTGTAGATGCTGTCTGTAGCACCTGAAATGGTTAAACCACCGATCTGCCACTGATAACTGAGACCACTGCCGCTGTTTGCTTTCAGTTTTGTAGTATCTCCGGAACATATGGTGAGCGGACCTGCAGCTGTTGCTGTAGCAGGAGGTGTTGCAACCTGTGTTACTGCGATATTCACAGAAGTATCTGCACAACCTGTAAGTCCGTTTATAACTCTTACAGCATAGTTGCCCGGTGTACCTGTTGTATAAGTATTGCTTGTAGCTCCCGAAATGTTTATACCACCGGATTTCCACTGGTAAGTATAGCTTGTACCGGTAGGAACAGACATAGTGAGTGTTCCGTTCTGGCATACTGTAGCGGCACCGGAAGGTGTAGTTACAACGTTTGGCGCAGGATTCACTACTACTGTTGTAACAGGAGATGTGCTCTGGCATGTAGGACTGGTACTGGTTACGAGCGTGTAAGCACCAGCTGCAGTTGCAGTGTACGAATTCGTAGATGCTGCACCAATGTTTGTACCGTTCAGGCGCCATTGATAAGACACACCTGATACAGGCGCAATACTGAATGTTACAGAACTACCCGGACAGATACCAACAATACCGCTAGGTGAAAATGCCGCTAAAGGACCGGTACCTACGGTAATGGCAGTATTAACCGAGGAGTCTGTACAACCATAACCTGTATTCACAATCTTAACGCTGTAAGAACCTGTACCCGTAGCTACATAATAGTTATTCGTAGCACCACCTATAGCAGTACCTCCCTGGCGCCACTGGTAAGTCTGGTTGGCATTATTCGGTACAGAAAGTGTATCGCTGCCGCCTACGCAGAAAGTAGTAGAACCCGAAGAGGCAATGGTTTTATTGATGGTGTTTACAGTAACAGGTACTGCTGCAGAAGTGGTAGAGCAGTTGCCTGCATTGTATACCATTACAGAATAGTTACCGGAAGCTGTAGCAGTATAAGTAGCATTTGTCTGTCCGGAGATCGGCGTGCTGCCGAGCATCCACTGATAGGTGAGCCCTGTCCCTGTGTTGGCATTCAACGTTACTGAACTGCCTCCGCAAACGGTTGTAGGACCAGCTGCAGTGGCAGTTGCCACAGGTGGTGGTGCATTTACCACAGTTACAGCAGCAGATGTATTTACGCAGCTGGTTGCAGTATTGGTCACTCTGAATGTATAAGAACCTATAGCAGTAGCGTTATAGGTGCTGTTGGTAGCACCGCTTATGGCAGTACCATTCAGCAGCCACTGGTAAGTAACACCGGTTGACGCAGAACCTGTAAGCAGTGCACTGGAGCCACCGCAGAAGCTGGCAGTACCCGCTGGTGTAACAGTAGCTGTCGGTAAAGGCAGCACATTAACTGTTACCGCAGCAGAAGCCGGGGAGAAACATCCCTGGTTATTTGCTCTTGCAGTGTAGGTGGAGTTTGATGCAGGAGAAGCGTACACGATTTTGTTCGTATCTGAAGTTGACACAGACTGTGTAAGACCACTGTTCTTATAAAGTGAAGTAACGTTCAGCCAGTTTATGTTATAAGTCTTCGAACCTGTAAGAATCATATTCGGGCGCTGACTGTATGTAGTGCCGGAAATAGACGGTGCAAATGAGTTGATGGTACAGTTGTTATCCGCATGGAAGTTGATTGTGGAAACAAACGGAGTCGTCGACTGGTACACAATACCATTATCGGTATAGCTGGTAGTACAGCTGCTGGTACCGTTACATACAGAACAGTTACTGTTGCTTACATCTACAACTACGTTGGAGACACCATCCCATGCAAACGGAGTTGAGAATGTAATTGTTGTCCAGCCGGAACTGCTTGGCGGAGTATAGGAACTGTTGGAATATACGTTGGTAAAACCACTCGTTATCATGGCGGCCATGCTGGTAGCAGAAGTATTAGCCATATTCACAGAGAAGTTCTGCAATGATGCATACGTATATCCGGTAGAAAGGTTCAGCGACAATGTATTGAAATTACCTGCTGCCAGACCTTGCGCAGTAAGCTCAGAAGCAAGTATCAGGTATTGCTCATGGTTAGAGCCATAATACTGACCAAAAGGCGTAGGATATGTTGTTATCCCGTTCACAGTAGTACCTGTACCCAGGGTGTCAACCATAGCCGTACCTGCAATAGTACCTGTAAGCTGTGCCGGAGAACCGGAGCATATAGTAGACGTCGCTGGAGAAACCACTGGCGTAGGAGGCACAGGACTTACTTTCAATGCAACAGAATCTTTAGCCACGCAACCACCTGTAGTGCCGGTAGTAGTATCTACAGCCGTAACCACATAGTTTGTATTTGCGGTGGGCGATACCGTCTGTGTAGCACCTGTAGTGCCGATCGGAGACCAGAAGTATTTGTAACCTGTATTTGCAGAAGTTACAGTTATAGTACCATTGGCACCGGTACAGATACCAGGGCTGTTTGGTGAAGAAGCTGCGATAGCCGGAGGCGCTGTAACAGTGGCTACAACTGGCGTACGCGATGTTTCGCAACCGGTAGATACTGTCCAGTTATAGAAATAATAGTAGTAGCCGGACAATGAACCATTGGTGATGGAGCATACACCAGCCAGTGTATAAGGGAATGTGATACCGGAAGAGTAATCCCTGTAAAGGGCGGTAACACCACCTGTAGAAGAACCATAAACAAGACGGTAAGCAGTACCCGGAGTAATGGCAAAGTTTACCGGAACCGTTACCGGAACTGCAGAGCTGGCGCCTGTAACAGTTGCTACATAGCTCTGAAGTGTAGTACCTGCTGAGTTCTGAAGTTGTATAGTAACAGTACCAGAACCAGAGCCTGAAGGATAAATAACTACTGACTGCAATGTAAATGCGCTGTATGCGTCAAATATCAGGTAAGCACCGGATGTATTGGAACCATCAGCACCTGTAGTACCTGTCTTACCTACATTACCGGAACCGCCGCCGCTGGCAGCTGTTACATAATAGGTAGTAGTACTGCCTATTGTAGGAGTAGCAAATGATGATCCAGTGTATAACGCAGTACCGCCGGTGGCAGCCGCATACCAGTTAAGCGTAGCAGAACCGCCTGCAGTAGCCTGCAACGTCACAGAACCGATACCGCAGCGTGTAGCAGGCGTAGTGCTGAGCAGCTGAGGATTGTTAACCACAATGGTATCCACGGTAGATGTAGCAATAGTAGAACCGCCGCACTGTATGAGTGCACGGTATTTGTTTGTAGCAGTAATCACCGGCGTAGTGTACGTGCTGGCTGTTGCACCGCTGATATTTGAGAACGTACCGGTTCCGTTATCCTGCTGCCACTGTACACTCGTACCAGAAGGTACCGGAGATAGAGACAGAGATGTAGAACCAGACAGGCAAAGTGAATACTGTGTAGCCACTGCTGAAAAAGCAGGCAGTGTAAGTACACGGTAGCCATTGGCAACAGGTGCAGCTGTAGTAGCGCCACCGGCTGCAAGAATATTTACAGATACAGGACAATAACCGGAGTGAAAGCCAACCACATTGGCACCTACATTAGGCGTGGTGGCAACATCCTGTGCAACTACAAAATATACGATACTGTCGTTTACCGCTATGGCAGACTGCAGCTTTGTATAATCGATAGTGAATGTGAAGTTAGGTGCGGTACCTGTAGCCTCTACGTATTTCCAGCCATTGCCGGTACTGTTATTGGCAACACCGAATGTATCGAGGTCTGTAGACTTGCGGTAGTAAATGCGGGGCGCAGTACCTGCCGTAGTATTTACGCCTGTAGCATCTGTAATTACAGCCGGAAGCGTAGGACCATTGGTACAGTATGTAGTTTTAGGCAATGCAGTGTACGTAATGATGGGGGCAGCCGCATCATTTGCTGTACCTGTAAACTGCAGCGCACCAGCATCGGCTGGTGATGTGCGGGTTACACCGTTGTAGTCGGTGGTAACAGCGGGTGAAGTAGTAGGCACCGCATCACTTTTGGCATAAGAAGTGCCCGTAGGCGCATAAGTAGCAGTAGTCCCTATCTGAGACAGGTTGTTCTCATTAAATGCGGCACTCTCTCTCGGCACCATAAATGTTTTGTACAGCCCGCAGGTTGTATTAAAGCCCGGATCGCTGGTAAGATTATATGCGTTTACCAGCGGTAATGCACTCCCTTCTGCATAGAGGTAAGAGTTTGTTGCATTGGGCGCATAATAAATGTTACTGTTGGAAGTGGTTGCCAGGTTAGATGGCACAGTACCTGCTGTACCTGCGCTGCGACGTACCGCCGCAACAAAACCCGTTCCTGCAGCAGTAGCATTTACGCGCACAATGTTATTCCTCATATCAAAGGTGGTAATGCCCGAACCGTAGTAGATGCCGGTTGCGCCAAAGTTGGTACCGCCGGTGAGCGGGGCAGAAGCACCGAGATTGATTGTATTGTGATACACATTTTCTGTAGTACCACCGCTGAAATACATGCCGTATACCGGGCATACACTGTTGCCGGTAGGCGCCTGTATCTCACTGATCATATTGTTGTACACATTCAGCGCTGTAGCAGTGGAAATGTACATCCCATAGATCGCAGAACCAGTTGTCTGGTATGATTTAAGGTTATTGATGTTGTTGTTATAAATATCTATTGAAGTGGCACCACTCAGGTATAAACCATAAGTGAATGCAGAAGTAGAGTTATTGATACCATTGCTTACAGTGTTTTTGTATACTGAAGTACCAGTTATGCTACTGCTGGAAAAGTAGATATAATACTGAGTACCGGATGATGTAACACTATTGAAGTAGTTATTGTTAAACGTACTGCCGGCAGCATAATTATAAGTATAGAAACCATAAAAAGTACCCGTACCTATTGTTACGTTAGATACAGTATCAAAAGCCACATTACGCACGCCATAAGTACCCGTACCGCCATACACATAGTTGGCATAAAAAGAACCTGAGTTCGTAGTCGGGTAAGTGACATTAGACACATTATTACGCATCTGGTTGTACACTGTACCACCAAGTATAGAGCCCGTCTGGTAGAAACCGTACGTGGTTCCAGAGGAACCTGTCCTTGTCAGTGAACGGCATTTATTATCATTAATATTCCATACCGGGGCAGTTCCGTAAGATGGCAGTGCCAGGTAGAAGCAATACAGCGTACCTGTAGAAGCTGTATTTACCGTCAGGTTGTTGGCATTGAGATTGAGGTTTACTGCGCCTGCTGTTGAAGGAAGGTAGTAAGCATATGTTGTGTGTGAAGAACCGTTACCCGTAATAGTAAGTGAGTTACTGTCCACATTGATGGTATTGGCTGTGGCATTTGCACCGCAATAGGTAATAATACCTTGTACAGAGCTCGAAACGCTGCCTTGTGTAAGGGTTACATTATTGCTCCGGATTGTTGTATTGGCACCTGTAGATGAACCCTGGTAAATGCCATCCAGCGTATTGGCACCAGCCACACCACCATTTGCAATATTGTTGATAGTATTCCCTCTTACTACCGCTCCACTCACATATCCATACAGATAGATACCTGCAGCTTCATAAGCGGCACCTCCAAAGTTGGTAATCGTATTGCCGTCTGCAGCACCGTAACCGCCAATCACATTGTTCTGATCGTATAAAGCAGGAGTAGCTGAGCCATCGTTGAAGCCGTACATGTACACACCCATGTTTACATTCTGGATGTTACAGCCTTTAATTGTATTGTTATTATGCGCATCAGATACTGCAGTAATAGTAAGCTGCGTAGTAGGTGCAGAAAGCACCCAGTTGGCAAACATCACACCTTTACTGCCGCCCCATGACGCCGCAGTCGGAGAGTTCGCATTGTTACGGTTCAGCGTAATGTTACATCCGCTGATCGTGTTGTTCTGACAACCGTCAAAAGGTGCGGCGGAATTGAGTTTTACAAATCCGTAACCCCACTCCATTTCGGCGTTGGCAGACGCAGTGTTTGTGTCAAGGAGATGCAGTGCATTAATAGTTACATAGTCTGCGCCCAGGAGTGTGAAAATACCGTCGGCAGTACCGGTGCCCACATAGGCAGTTACCGTATTGCCATTACCGTTAATGGTAAGCGGCTTTGTAGCTGAGAGTGAAGCATTCAGTACCGTACTACCCAGCTTATACCCGCCTGAGGGTGCTACCTGGGGATTACTGCTCGTGAGGCTGATAGTAGCGCCCCCTGTGCCTACACCCTGATTGTTCAGTGCCCTGATAACAGAGTCCAGTGTAGGATACGTAGCACTCGGTACCGTTATCGTACCTGAGAGCTGCGCCCTTACCTGCTGACCGCAGAAAATTGCTATCAGCATTACAGAAAGAAATTTAAATGTAGATTTCATAACCATTTACTAACCTTTATAGTTTTAAAGAAGTATTACTTGAATTATTAAAAACTAATGAGCATATCTTCCCCTGCCAGTTTTTCAGCATTTTTTTGCGAAAACCGGAAAACGTAGTCCTGTAGCCGCTTTACACGGTTACGGACACAGGAGGGCCAGAGTTACAGAATAATGGTTTTTAGACGGGTGCATTCCGGCTGCTTCAGCCAGGTTGCATAAAAGGGATACGGTGCCCGCACGAGCCACAGGTACATACAGCCACAAGGCTATAGAACGCATAGCACTGCCAGTTTGTTTTAACGTAGTTTGGGTGGGATATCAGGTAATCTGAGGGAGATGGTTTAAACAATATAATTCAACAACCTTACAATAAAATTCTTCCGTTTCTTCTTTTGCCAGTCTTATTCCTGTTTGCAACCAGGGGTTATTTCGTTCACATTGCTAATTAACGTAAAATTCATAAGTAAAACAAGAATAATCCGTGATTAACATCAGGTTAATATTTTTACGGTTGCATTTCACCCCCGATTTGGAGTAATAAATGCGGGGGAAATCGCCAGGAAATGACCGTTTAAAAACTTATGGCCGCAGCAATTGCAGAATAAACCGCGCTGCAGTTGCAGATGCAGGAGTGTCACCAAGGCGATGCCACAATACTTCATAATCTTTTTTCTGCTGCTGCAGAAAATCTCCTCCATCAAGCAGACGGGACAATTCTTTTTTCAGGTTGTCTTCGTTAAGGTCTGCCTGGATAAGCTCTGTAACTACTGGTTTGTCCATGATCAGGTTAACAAGGGAGATGTATTTTACCTTAATCAGTTTTTTTGCGAGCATATAAGACACAGGATTGCCCTTGTAGCATACCACCTGCGGCACACCGAACAGCGCAGTTTCCAGCGTTGCCGTACCGCTGGTCACCAGAGCGGCCTTTGCCTGCTTCAGCACATTATACGTCTGACCTTTTGCCAGCAGCACATCTGCATCACCGATCAGTTCTTTATAAAAGGAATCGGGCTGTGCCGGTGCCTGGGCCACTACAAACTGGTATTCCGGGAAATGTTTTACCGCGGAAAGCATCACCGGTAGCTTCACTTTTATCTCCTGCTTACGGCTGCCCGGCAACAATGCGATTACCGGTTTATCTGATACGGGTACCGCGGGCACTTCTTCCCGTTCATGCTTTACCACTTCCACCAGCGGGTGTCCCACATAGTGTACTTCAAAGTTCCATTTCTTATAAAAGTCTACCTCAAAAGGCAAGATAACAAGCATGAGATCTACATCGCGCTTTATTTTATGGACACGGTTTTCTTTCCAGGCCCATATCTGCGGGGAGATGTAGTATACCACTTTTATGCCCTGTTTCTTTGCCCATTCGGCAATACGCATATTAAAACCCGGGTAGTCTATCAGTACCAGTACATCGGGCTTATACGCCAGTATGTCCTGCTTGCAGAAATCTATATTCCGGAATATAGTACGCAAGTGCATCAGCACTTCCACAAAACCCATAAATGCCAGATCACGGTAATGTTTTACCAGTGTTGCCCCGGCCGCTTCCATACGGTCGCCGCCCCAGCAGCGTATATCTGCTGCTGCATCCTGCTGATGGATTGCCTTTATAAGGTTGCCGCCGTGAAGATCTCCGCTGGCCTCGCCCGCTATAATATAGTAACGCATGTTTCCCGGTTAAAATGATCAAAGCCTCATAATAGTCCTGCTGGTGAATGCCCGCCTGAACGATGCAGTCGGGCAGGGTGCCAACGCCACTGCCGTTAATTAGCGCCGTGCAGCTGACACCATAAAAAGACCTACCACACAAACTTTACCAGCAAAAATACAAGCGCATACAGCATCGTAGCTACCAGTATGCCGCGTGCAGTATGATCCAGCCGTTTGTTTGTATAATACATGAAAGGAATAAGATTGGCCAGCATACTGAGCGATATGGCGGTAGCCAGTGTCTTATGATTGTGGAGCATCATATCTGTATAGGCGCCGAAGGTTTGCCCCCGGCCCAGTATAAGGTATACGACCAGGTAACCAAGCAAGGGAAAAATTGCACCCAGTATAAAGCCAAAAACAGGAACGTTACGTTTCATCTCGGTTTTTTTGATATTACTGCCGGTTGCGCCGGCAAATGCGAATATACACACAAGCTCAGGCATTTAACATCTTAGATTGCTGAATCACTTACCTTTGCTCCCTGTATAGAAAATAGAATTCATGAATTTTCACCTCAATCAATTACCCGAGCGGACAACGAAGCCCCGTAGCAATGGCCTTACAATGGTCATGGACAAGGGCCTGGGCCTGGATGAAGTACGTAACTTCCTTTCTGTAGCTGCCCCTTATGTAGATATTGTAAAGCTGGGATTCGGCACTTCTGTTGTAACCGACCGCCTGCGTGAAAAGATAGACATATACCGCAGCCATAATATCCCGGTATATTTTGGCGGCACTTTGTTTGAGGCATTCCTTGTACGCAACCAGTTTGAAGATTACTTTGATGTAATTAAAGAATACGGACTGGAACATGTGGAGGTTTCTGACGGTTCCATTACTATTCCGCATGCCGAAAAGTGTGGCTATATAGAAAAGCTGGCACAGCATGTAACCGTGCTTTCTGAAGTAGGCTCGAAAGATGCGGCACACATTATGCCGCCGTACAAATGGATAGAGCTGATGCGTGCCGAGCTGGAAGCCGGTGCATCTTATGTGATAGCAGAAGCGCGTGAAGCCGGTAATGTGGGCATATACCGCGGCAGCGGCGAAGTACGTGAAGGGCTGGTACAGGAAATACTTACACAGATACCTTCTGAGAAAATTATCTGGGAAGCGCCGCAGAAAGCACAGCAGGTATATTTCCTGGAGCTGCTGGGCGCCAATGTAAACCTGGGAAATATTGCACCTTCTGAAGTAATTCCGCTCGAAGCCACCCGCATAGGTCTTCGCGGAGATACCTTCTTCCTGTTCCTTGATAAAAAACAGAAAGAAAAATCGTCTCTGAACAAGGATTAAAAATATTATAAACGCCATTCCTGCAGTACGAGCGCGGAATGGCGTTTTTCTTTTGCTTTATGCTGCAGCTATACGGCCTGATCGGCTTTCCGCTTACACATTCTTTTTCTGCCGGCTATTTCACTGAAAAGTTTGCCCGGGAGGGAATTGATGCTGCATACCGGAATTTTCCATTGGAAAATATAGAGCGATATAGCGATTTGCTGATAGGCCATCCTGATCTTCGGGGTCTTAATGTCACTATTCCCTACAAGGAAAAAATAATCCCGCTGCTCAACGCTTTGAGTCCCGAAGCTGCTACTATAGGTGCGGTTAACTGCATCTCAGTAAAAAACGGTATCACTACGGGCTACAATACTGATATTATCGGCTTTACCCAAAGCCTTGAGCCATTATTACGGCCTCATCACAGGCAGGCATTGATACTGGGCACTGGCGGGGCTTCCAAAGCAGTGGCAAGGGCGCTTGAAAATATGGGGTTGCATTTCCGTTTTGTTTCGCGGCAGGCAGGCACTGGTGCTGTTACTTACCAGGAACTGGAAACGTATATCCCGGACTACACAGTAATCATCAACACTACTCCGGCAGGCACTTTCCCGGATGTGACGGCACATCCCCCCATTCCCTACTTTCTTCTTACACCACAGCACCTTCTGTATGATCTCGTCTACAATCCGGATCCTACAACATTTTTAACACTTGGCGCGCAGCAGGGGGCTGCTACCAAAAACGGGCTGGAAATGTTGCATCTGCAGGCTGAGGCGGCCTGGAAAATCTGGCAGGAGCAATAGCCTTGCTGCCCGTTAACAACATTGCATGGTATTTTTTATTAACTTATGTCAGGGTATTTCTTGAAAAAGATATGCTGATGGTATCACTAATAAAAAATCTTTTGTTATGTCCACACAAGCAATGTCACATTCAGTACCAGCCAGGCAAAACAATCTGTTGCTCATCAAAGGCATTTTAGCCATTGTATGGGGCCTGGCAGCCTTCTTTGCCACTATGATCGGCATCAGCCACCCTGTGCTTATCTTTTCTTTCGGACTGCTGAATTTACTGGCCAGCCTGCTCACTTTCTCCTATATCAATATTAACCGGCACCTGGAGATATCCCATCAATGGTTGTTCCTTGAAGGGCTTATAGAAATTACAGCAGCCATTGTGTTTATGGTATTTGTGAATGATGCACCACACTTTACCCAGTATATGGGTTACGGCATCATCTTCATTGTATTTTTGCAGTTTATTTATGGCTACAGCCTGCTTACAAACAATAAACTCAATATCCTCAACATTGTGAGCCGCTTTACAAATGCCATTATCGGCACACTGGTATCGCTGATACTTATCGCTAATGTATGGGGCATAAACGGCTCTATAAGGCTGCTGGGTGTATTCTCTGTACTCTTTGGCCTGATGAATGCCCACTTTGCTATCAGGTTCCGCAGTATACTGCTTGGCAAAACGGAATAGCCTGCAGACGACATCAAAATAAAAGAAGGAACAGCAGTCGCTGTTCCTTCTTTATAAATTAATATAATTTTCTGCCAGTTGATCATCCCGGACTTATCATCCAATGCTGTTTCAGGGCCAAAGCAAAAAAAATTGAGATGAAACGATAATCAGCTTTTTGACTGTTTTTGCACTTCCTGCAATATTTCCAGCTGTTTTTTTACGCTCTCGTGGTGTATTTTCTCGTACAAAGCCACAATATAAGCTTCCGGAAGCCCGTGCCTGCGTGCCTGCTCCGAGCGGGTGTCTACTATTTCACGCCAGCGGTCGGGCTGGTAGGCAGTCATGTTCGATTCTTTTTTTACATTACCTATCCGCTCGCTTAGTTCCATGCGCCTGGCGAGCAGATCTATTACCTCTGCATCAATGCTGTCCATCAGCTGGCGCAGGTATTCCAGCTCTTCGGCTTTGCTCATGTCTGCCGAATACTGCTCCCGTATTACCAGTTCCAGCAAAAGTGTATGCAGTGCCTGCGGCGTTATCTGCTGTGCGGCATCGCTCCAGGCTTCATCCGGGCGGGGGTGTGTTTCTATCATCAGGCCGTCAAAGTGCATATCCATCGCCTTTTGCGCTACCTCTGCCACCCTGTCCCTGCGGCCGGTAATGTGGCTCGGGTCGCAGATGATCATCATATCCCTGCGGCGGCGTTTGAGTTCCACAGGTATCGCCCAGTTGGGCTGATTACGATAAGCTGAAGCACTTTTATAAGAAGAAAATCCGCGATGAATAGCCGCCACATCAGTAATGCCTGCCCTTTCAAACCGTTCTATCGCCCCTTGCCACAGATCTACATCGGGGTTTACCGGGTTTTTTACCATTACAGGTATCTGCACGCCCTGTAATGCATCGGCCAGGCGCTGCACCTGGAAGGGATTTACGGTAGTGCGTGCGCCGATCCACAGTACATCTATTCCATATTTCAGCGCCAGCTCTATATGTGCAGGCTCTGCCACCTCTACCGTTACCGGCAGATTATGCAGCTCTTTCATTTCTTTAAGCCATACCAGCGCAGCCTCTCCGTTTCCCTCAAAAGAACCAGGTCGCGTACGGGGCTTCCATACACCGGCACGGTATAACTGCACGCAAGACTGTTTCAATGCTGCTGCTGTTTCCAGCACCTGCTCCCGGGTTTCTGCGCTGCAAGGACCTGCCACCACAAACGGCTTGGCCACTGTTTTAAAATAGGACATGATGCAGCAAAGGTAATTATGAGTGGTGAGTTATAACTTATAGATTATGAGTTATGGGTTATAGGATGAACCATATTACCTTTGCCAACATGAATACAATGCCTTCGCTGGCCGAGCTGAAACAGGGTGCCGTAATACTGGTAGATAAGCCTTACCGCTGGACGTCTTTTGATGCAATCCATAAACTGCGTAAGCCTGTACAGGCCAAAATAGGCCACTGCGGCACACTTGATCCGCTGGCCACAGGTCTTTTGATCTGTTGCACCGGTTCTTTTACAAAGAAGATCACCGACTATCAGAAACTGCCTAAAGAATATACCGGCATCATTCACCTCGGTGCCTTCACACCTACTTACGACCTGGAAAGCGAACCGGAAGATTTTAAGCCTTATGAACATCTTTCGGAAGCAGATATTATAGCTGCTACTAAAGCTTTTACCGGAGACATCATGCAGGTGCCGCCGATACATTCTGCTATAAAAAAAGACGGTAAACGCGCTTATGAGCTGGCACGCAAAGGCGAAGAAATAGAACTGGCCGCACGCCCTGTTACGATCAGTGAGTTTGAGATCACTGCTATAAAACTGCCGGAAATACATTTTCGTGTAGCCTGCAGTACAGGCACTTATATACGCTCCCTTGCACACGACTACGGCCAGGCACTTGGCTGCGGCGGATACCTGCAGGAACTGCGCCGCACAAAGATCGGCGATTATAAAGTGGAAGATGCACATACTGTTGCCGAATGGATTGAATACCTTAAAGCACAGCACACACAAGCCACTCCGGAATAAAAAGGTAACCGCAAAGTGCGCGAAGACAACGCAAAGCATCGCAAAGAGATTTATATCGCATTCTTTGCGCGTCTCTGCGACAACTCTGCGTCCTCTGCGGTTAAATGCACTTATTATGCCGCTGCTGCAATGCATTCCTGCAACAATACTTCAAGCTCCCTGAGGCTGTCATAAAGCTGTTCGAAAGAATCTGCAATAAAATATTCTGCCTGTAGTTCGCTTTTCACAAAATCATGTGCAGCAATAGCATCCAATGCAAATGGTCGCATAGGCACATTTTCAGCGTAAATGCTGTTTGTTTCCAGGAAACTGCTCATGATCCCCGCTCCGTAGATGCGCGTTTCTCCCTTTTCCCGTATGAGCCCGAATTCTATTGTAAACCAGTAGAACCGCTCCAGTAAAGCAATAGCAGCCGTATTATCCGCGTATTTTCTACCCAGCATACCCACCTGCTGTACAAAATCTGCGTACTGTTTATCCCAAAGCAAGGGCACATGACCAAATATATCATGAAACATATCCGGTTCTTCGAGATAATCAAGCTGTGCAAAGCTTCTGAGCCATGTAGAAGAGCAGAATTTTTTTTCCGCCAGCAGTGATAAAAATTCTCCGGCAGGTATCAGTCCGGGCACAATGTGTATCTGCCAGCCGTTGTGGCGATGCAGGGCTTCATTCAGTAGGTCTATGTGCGGTATCTCCCTGCCACTGAGCACTTGTTTCATGTCCTTGAGCGAGCTGAGATACAGTGCTGCCGCTTTACCGGGTAAGTTGGCGACCTGCCGCTCAAATAAAGTATTCCAGGTTTGTTGATCTTCCGCAGTGTAGCGGTCATACAGTTGTTTCATAAAAAAATAAAAAATGACAAAAAATAAAAAAGGCCCCTGTGAAGGAGCCTTGTTATGAAAAAGATTCAATACAATACAGGATCACCTGCCGACTCCGTGGATGCGGTAGCGGTAGTAATAATAAGATGCTGTATGTATGTTCTTACGGTTCATTGTTACTGTAAACGAATTTAGGAATTCCGCGTTAAAAACGGGAATTAATATTCATCCTCGTTAAAGAAAAAGTCTTCCTGTGTCGGGTAATCAGGCCATATATCTTCAATGCCTTCATAGATTTCGCCTTCGTCATCCAGCTCCTGGAGGTTTTCAACTACCTCGAGCGGTGCCCCGGAGCGGATTGCATAATCGATCAGTTCGTCTTTTGTGGCCGGCCATGGAGCATCTTCAAGATGGGAGGCTAATTCAAGTGTCCAAAACATATTAATTATATTTAATATTTATTAGTCAGTTTTGGCAAATGTAAGCGTTCATTTAAAAAATACAAATTTTATCCTTTTAAGGTTTTGAAACTTTTAAAACTTTTTATGCTCATTTAACTTTTTAAGCAGCAGTTGGTATTCATCATAAATTACCGACTTTTACAGCATGCTTACGGCAAAAGGACTTTCCAAAAAGTATGGCAATCTTACGGTAGTGCAGGATGTTTCGCTCCAGGTGGCAAAAGGGGAGATCGTTTCTATAACGGGCGCTTCCGGTGCGGGCAAAAGCAGCCTGCTGCACCTGCTGGGCATGCTCGACAAGCCTGATAGCGGCACTGTACAGATAAACAGCACAGATATTTTTAAACTTCCTTACAAGAAACAGGCACAGTTCCGGAATAAAAACCTGGGATTTGTATTTCAGTTTCATCACCTGCTGCCGGAGTTTACCGCAGTGGAAAATGTAGCTATGCCGCTATGGATCGGTGGTAAAAGCCACAAAGAAGGCCTGAGCATGGCAGCTAAAACATTGTCTGAAATAGGGCTTGCGCAACGGCTGGAACATAAGCCCACAGAGCTTTCCGGCGGTGAACAGCAAAGAGTGGCCATAGCAAGGGCATTAGTGAATAATCCTGCTGTAATTATGGCCGACGAGCCCACCGGCAACCTCGACAGCCATAATGCAGATGCTATTCACCAGCTGTTCCTGGACCTGTGCAGAAAAGCCGGGCAAACATTTATTATTGTTACACATAATGAGGAATTGGCTGCTATGACCGACCGTACACTGGTGATGAAAGACGGTTGTATAGTGGATGAACAGGTGAATAATTAAGCCGAACAGAACAATATATAAAAAAGTATTAATCCTAATTTTACGGTATTCCGGTAAAGAATTTATGTTTCTCTTTGCCTTTTTACCAAAAAGTATATTTTTGCACTCATAAAATTAAATTGCATAGCCATGTCTGAAATTGCAAATCGCGTTAAGAAAATCATCGTGGATAAACTGGGTGTAGACGAATCAGAAGTTACAACTGAAGCTAGCTTCACTAATGACCTCGGTGCTGATTCTCTGGACACAGTGGAACTGATCATGGAATTCGAAAAAGAATTCAACATCTCAATTCCTGATGAACAAGCTGAAACCATCACTACCGTTGGTCAGGCTGTTGCATATCTTGAAGAACACGTAAAGTAATTTTTCACCACTACACTGTAACTGAATTATTTAATGAATTTACCGTACAAACGCGTTGTCGTTACCGGTATCGGTGCCCTGACTCCACTGGGCAATACCGTACCTGCTTATTGGGATGGATTGATCAATGGTGTTTCGGGCGCCGATTTCATTAAACAGTTTGACGTTACCAAGTTCAAAACAAAGTTTGCCTGCGAGCTCAAAGGTTTTAATCCTGAAGATTATTTTGAGCGCAAGGAAGCACGTAAACTCGACCGTTTCTCCCAGCTAGCCCTTATTGCTGCCGACCAGGCAGTACAACAGGCAGGCCTTACTGCTGAAGGTATTAACAAAGACCGTGTAGGTGTTATCTGGGGCTCCGGTATCGGTGGTATGATCACCTTCATTGAAGAAATGAAGCAGTTCAACGCCGGAGATGGTACCCCCCGTTTCAATCCTTTCTTCATTCCCAAGCTGATACTGGATATCGCATCCGGCCACATTTCTATGAAGTATGGCTTCCGCGGACCCAATTTTGCTACTGTAAGTGCATGCGCTTCTTCTACCAATGCAATCCTGGACGCACTTACCTATATACGTATCGGTAAGGCCAATGCTATTGTATGCGGTGGTTCTGAAGCTGTAGTTACTGAAGCAGGTATTGGCGGTTTCAATGCCATGAAAGCACTTTCTGAGCGCAACGATGACCCCAAGACTGCCAGCCGTCCATTTGACCTGGGCCGCGATGGTTTTGTACTGGGTGAAGGCGCAGGCGCTATTGTGCTGGAAGAGTATGAACATGCCAAAAAACGCGGTGCACATATCATTGCAGAAGTTGCCGGCGGCGGTATGAGTGCAGATGCCTATCATCTTACCGCACCACACCCGGAAGGGCTGGGCGTGATCAATGTGATGACCAATGCACTGGAAGATGCAGGAATGAAACCTGAAGACATTGACTACATCAATGTACACGGTACCGCTACTCCATTGGGCGACGTAGCAGAGCTTACTGCGATACAGAAAGTATTCGGTGAGCACGCATACAATCTCAACATCAGCTCTACCAAATCTATGACCGGCCACTTGCTGGGCGGTGCGGGCGCAATCGAAGCTGTTGCCAGTATATTATCTGTAGTGAATGACCTGGTTCCGCCAACGATCAACCACTTTACAGATGATCCGGCAATAGATCCGCGTCTGAACCTGACCTTTCACAAGGCACAGCAGCGCACGATACGTGCCGCACTAAGCAACACATTCGGATTTGGCGGGCATAATGCAACAGTGATTTTCAAAAAATTTGAAGATTAATCCCCTTGCGTCGGTTCACCTCACGCATCCTGAACCTTTTCTCTGCCAACAGACCGTTGCTGTTGCAGCTGGAGCATATGCTCGGCTTCATACCTGATCACCTGCAGTATTATCAGCTGGCATTGATGCACCGTTCCAAAAACGAGGAAATGGCGCAGAACAACGAACGGCTGGAATTTCTTGGGGATGCAATGCTGGGCGCTATTGTGGCGGAATACCTTTTCAAAAAATATCCTGCACAACCGGAGGGCTATCTTACGGAAATGCGTTCGCGCATTGTACGCCGGGAAACGCTTAATAATGTAGCCTTGCGTATGGGCCTGCATAAAATGGTGCAGTACAACCAAAACGACCGTGGCCTCAGCCGCAGCCATATCTTCGGTAATGCACTGGAAGCATTGATAGGAGCCGTATACCTGGACCAGGGCTTTATAAAAACGCGCAAATTTATCCTGCAGCAGATCATCCGGCCGTATGTAGACATTGAGCTGATAGAAAGCACGGATACCAATTACAAAAATAAACTGCTCAGCTGGGCGCAGCGGAATAATCATTTACTCAGCTTCGATACTGTTGAGGAGAAAATGGAAGGTTCCCGTAAATTATTTACCATAGCCATAATACTGGATGGCGAACAGGTAACCACAGGTACGGGTTACAATAAAAAAGAGGCTGGCCAGGTGGCAGCACAAAAAGCACTTGAAGCCTTAAACATCTGATGTTTACAAATACATTTACTGATCCGCAACATGCAGCCGGTGAAACAGCCGGTGGGCGGCAGGTGCGAGTATAATACCTATGTTGGTAATGAACGCCACGCCGCTGAAAAGTGCATAGCACGATGAGAACAGTTTTCCTCCGACAGATTTAATCTCTACTACAGGACCCATTCCACTTAAGATCATAGAAGCATTGTGCAGCGAATCTATCCATGCTATATTATCGGTATAATGATAGCCCAGGATGCCTATGGTGAGACATATGCCCAACAGAACACACGCAAGCAAAATATTATACGCCATTCTTTTATAGAAAACAGGCAGTGGGGCAAGCTTCTGTTTACGGTTTTCGTACACGGGTAATTTCATAATAAGTTCTGGCGTAATTTAAGATAATCCCGTATCAGTGGCATTTAAAATGCTCGAAAGGTTCTTTACAGCTATTGCATTTGTATAAAGACTTGCAGGAAGTAGCGCCAAACTGGCTTACAAGCTCCGTATCCGAAGATCCGCAGTGCGGGCAGGGAACATTATCTTCTTCAAATAATCCCAACTCTGTTGCTGCCTTACGGTATGGCGGTGCAATGCCGTATTCTTTAAGTTTACGTTTCCCGTTCTCCGTCATCCAGTCTGTAGTCCATGCGGGGCTGAGCTGCATGGTTACATCCAGTTTTTTTATACCGCGGCTCATTAATGCCATACGGATGCTCATGCCTATTACATCCATAGCGGGACAACCGCTGTAAGTAGGTGTGATAACCACGGTTACGTTACCATCTTCTGTTACCTGCACATCACGAACTATGCCCAGGTCCAGGATAGACAACACCGGCACCTCAGGATCTGTAACGCTTTCCAGCCACTCGTATATCTGATTCTTATCCACTTTTATTGCCATAACAAACTCCTGCCATCAAAGCCTACTTCTTCATCATATAAAAAGTTACCGGCAGCGTAAAAAATGTTTTTACATATTTCCCATTCTGCTTTCCGGGTTTCCATGCCGGCATTCCGGATATTACTCTTATCACTTCTTCACTACATCCGCCACCAACGCCTTCCAGTATCTTGATATTGCTCAGGCTTCCGTCTTCATTCACTACAAACTTTGCCAATACTTTACCCTGGATATCTTTCCGCTGTGCTTCTTTGGGATAGCGAATATGTTCGCCAAGATATTTTCCGATCTTGTCATTGCCACCGGGAAATTCCGGCATCTGCTCAACAAAACTAAAGACCTGTGGGTTTCCCTTCACACTGTCTGACTCTTGTCCGCGGGCATACGAGGCAACAGGGACCAACAGCAGAATCAATAACAGATTTTTGATATAGCTCATAGACTTCATTTTTTTTACCACTCCATATTCGGATACGCACGCTGCACGAACTGAAGCTCTGTAAGAATATAACCCAGATGTTCTGAGTGAAGTCCATTTTTACCACCCTGCTGCATCCAGGCATCTGCAGGCATCGTAAGCATAGCTTCTTCCAGTACTTTAACGATACGTTCTTTCCAGTTTGCCTTGATGGCTGCAAGGTCAGTACCGATGCCTTCTGCATGCATCGCATTGTCGGCTTCAGAAGGTGTCATCAGTTCACCCGTAAAACGCCAGTATTCATTGATCGCTTCCTGCATCCTGTTATGGCTTTCTTCTGTACCATCGCCAAGGCGCACCACCCATTCGCTGCTCCAGCGGATATGGTAGGTCACTTCTTTTAAAGATTTGGCAGCAACGGCAGCCAGGGTTTCATCTTTGCTGTGCTGCAGTTCTGTATAGAAGAAATAATTAAACGTATCCAGAAAGAAAGAACGGGCAATAGTGTATGCCCAGTCATGGTTTGGCTGTTCTACAAGCAATACATTACGGAAATCCCAGCCATCGCGCAGATAAGCGAGATCGTCTTCATCAACCGGGCCGGTTACCTGCTGCAGGAGCGGCGAAGAAAAAATACTTTTCCTTTCCGTTTCATCCAGTTTATTAAACTGGTCGGCTGCATACTGATACAGGCTGCGTGCTGCGCCCAGGTGATCCAGTGCTATGTTTGAAATAGCAATATCCTGCTCCAGTACGGGGCCATGGCCACACCACTCGCTGAGCCTGTGTCCGTTGATAAGTGCCGTATCTGCGAGCTGTAATGTGTACTGAAGTTTATATATCGAAAGCATGTTATTTGGAATTTGGAGTTGGATTTCCTGGCTTTTGTTTCGCCAGAACCTGTTTATCCAGATAAGTTATGTACCCGTTTATTAATTTAAAAACTATCTCACGTCTCTCTTCGATAAGAGTAATTTGTTCCTGGTTTAAATATTCTTCGTTCAAGGCAACGGTCAGATGATCGAGTATTTCTGTTACACTGCCTCTGGCCTGAATAAAGAAGTGTCTTGTGTCATTGTAGGTGTTTCTGCCATACCCTTCTGCAATATTTGCAGTAACTGAACGGGAAGATTTTATTAGCTGTTCGGAGCGTCGGTACTTTTCGATTCCCGGGAGCTGCTTTGAAAAGTCAGATACCATTTTACGTAAAACCCGGCCTTCTTTCCAACAGTTCAGATCTTTGAATCCCTTGTAAACATTTTGCTGTATACCACTATATACCACAAACCAAATATTACAAATTCCTGCAGACAAAAACTACATATGCGTCAGCTCATCCGGCAGGTTATAGAATGTAGGATGGCGGAAAATCTTATCATTGGCCGGCTCATAGAAAGCTGCGGAATCATCGGGATTGGAAGCGTGGATATATTTGCTTTCCACAACCCAGATGCTTACCCCTTCCATACGGCGGGTATATACATCGCGGGCATTTTCTACAGCCATCTGTGCATCTGCAGCATGAAGGCTTCCTGCATGTTTATGATCGAGGCCTGCTTTGCTCCTGATGAACACTTCCCATAAAGGCCATTCATTCTGTACCTGGTTGTTTTCTGCTGACATTTTATATGTATGCGATTATTCTTTGTATAAAAAAGATGGCCACAATTTCTTGCAGCCACCATATGTTTTAAGCAGCTTCTGTTGCCTGCTTTTCAGCGCGTTCTTTTCTCTTGCGTGCATTTTCCAGCGCAGCTTCACGTACCCACGCACCATTCTCCCAGGCATTTTTGCGTGCTGCAAGCCTTTCTTTATTACATGGGCCATTGCCTTTTACCACATTCCAGAATTCATCCCAGTTAATGGTTCCGAAGTCGTAGTGTCCACGTTCTTCATTCCATTTAAGATCCGGATCCGGAATAGTGAGGCCGATAAGCTTTGCCTGTTCTACTGTAACATCGATGAACTTCTGACGCAGATCGTCATTGGAGAAACGCTTGATACGCCATTTCATGCTCTGTACACTGTTGGGGCTTGCATCGTCATTAGGACCAAACATCATTATTGACGGCCACCACCAGCGGTTGAGTGCATCCTGTGCCATCTTTTTCTGTACTTCTGTTCCTTCACTGAGCTTCATCATTATTTCAAAGCCTTGGCGCTGATGAAAGCTTTCTTCTTTGCATACGCGCACCATAGCCCTTGCATACGGCCCGTAGGAGCAGCGGCACAACGGCACCTGGTTCATGATGGCAGCACCATCCACCAGCCAGCCTATGGCTCCCATATCTGCCCAGGTAAGTGTTGGATAGTTGAATATAGATGAATATTTAGCTTTACCGGAATGCAGTTGTTCGAGCATCTGATCACGTGTAATACCGAGCGTTTCTGCAGCACTGTACAGGTATAGTCCATGCCCGCCTTCGTCCTGCACTTTGGCAAGCAGCACGGCTTTGCGACGCAGACTCGGGGCACGTGTTATCCAGTTGCCCTCGGGCAGCATACCTACGATTTCACTATGCGCGTGTTGCGATATCTGGCGGATCAGCGTTTTACGGTAATCCTCCGGCATCCAGTCACGAGGCTCGATGCTTACGTCTTTTTCGAGTTTTTCATCGAAGTGTTGCTCGAAAGATTGCGCAGTCATGGGCATTTTATTTTAAGGATACAAAGATAACATTTAACGGCCAAAGCTGTGATGAGTTTTGTCAGCAAAGGGCATGACAACCGTTAAAAAAGCAATGGGGCGGTTTTGCCGGCCCCATTGCAGAAATAATTATTTATATAAACCTATTGAGCAAAGATAAACCGCAGTGTTATACCCGCTCTCGTAGTCGTTATCGGGTACGAGCTGGAGATATACGGTATGCTTTGTCTTCTGTCGTAGAAAAGCCGTAATGTAAGCTTATCACTCACTATGTAATCCACTGATGGCGATATGGTAATAACTTTCTGGCCACGTGTGGTTACATCCAGGTTCTGCGCCAGATAACTGTTGCTGGTCTTATCATCCCGGAGGCCTATATCCATTTTAAAGTTCAGGTCGTTCTTCAATTTGCGTACGCCAAATACCTGGAACGGCAGCTTCAGCCCACGTACACGGTAGCCTCCGCCCACTACAAATTCAGAGCTCTTTGTTTCACTCACCTGGTAATCTATAAGGCTCAGACTCACTGTGCGGGATTTACGATACTCAAAACGCACCGTCACATTATTGCGCAAAGAAGCATCAAACCCGATGAGCGGGCTGAACTGCTCTGACATTGTAATATTAGGCACCTGGAAGAACGGTACATAGTTGCCGGAGTTGGAATCGATAAACGAAGGGAAACCAACACCGAACAAATCCTGGTAGAAGAGTGAGCTTACGAAGCTGTTCATCGACAATGTACCCGAATAAGCATGATTCAGCACAAAGTTGGTGAATATCGGCTGGAATGCCGGCAGCTTGGTAAGTCCGTTATAGCTCAGCCTCCAGTTGGGCATCGGGAAGTAATACTTAAACGGATTGCTCTTGATCGAAGAGTTGTCGTAATTGATCAGCGGAACGCTGTTTGCGTCTTTACCGGTATACGCTGCAATAAACGCGGGTATCAGTACATCCTGCGAGAACTCGGTATACCCTTTTGTATAGTCCGGATTGTTCGGGTCCGGAACATTATTCGTATAAGGGTTGTTGCTGCCCAGGCGCTGAGATATTACTTTCCTGTTGTCAAGGAACTGCTTGTACACTGATGAATTTGCACCACCCTGCTTAAATATCGTTTTGATACCGATATACGATATGTTAAAACTGCCGGACTCATATGGACTCAGGTGATTGAAGACTCCCGTACCGGTGTCCTTAAACAGTTCGCTGTGCGATTTGCTGAAGGACTTGGTAAGTGTAAGGTCTATACGCAGATCCGGGAACGGCTCAATTGTGGCACTCAGGTTAAGCGTCTGGGAATAGCGCTGCTGATATTGTGAGTTAAAAAGTGAGTCGCGGCTCAGTACACCTGCCTGCGCGAGTGACTGCAGGTATTGTGCATTGGGCTGTCCGCCAAACGCAAAATCTACACCCGGATATGTACTGGACGGATTTATCCCCAATACTTTTGTGCTGTCCATATAACCTGGCAGTATTGTACCCGAGTTTTCAGAATAGTTTACGGTAGCACGTTTTACCATGGTAAGTATGCGACCGGCTATACGCGCACCCTGGCTCACTTCCGGCACAGAATTTCTGCGCGCACGACGGGCAGCTTTACGGTCGCGTTTGCGTTTTTCACGCTCCGCTTTCAGACGTGCTTTTTCCTGCGCTTTGAGCAATTGGTTAAGCGAGTCCAGCTGGTGGTCTGTCATATTCGCGGTGTTAATGGTAACACCATTGAGTAAAACTGTGTTGGGCGGCAGTTTATCTTTCCCTTTGCCGGACTTGCCGGAAGGTGCATTATCACTATTATCCGGCGACGGAATATCCGGCTTGCCACCCGGTTTACCGCCTTTGGAATCTTTTTCCTTACCGTCTTTTTGCAGCCCCGACTGCGGTTTATTATTGGTTCTCGGCTTGGGCTGGTTTATCGCTTTAAGCCAGCGGTTCTTATTATACAACTGTGTAAAGTTGAACTCGGCATTTACGGTTTTTGTCTGGGTATTGCCGATGGTATTGCCCAGTGTTTTTGCCAGTTCGGATGCGGCTGTCCAGGTATAAGTACTTCCATAAGAAAGCCGCAGGTTTGTCCAGTCTGTAAGAGGCAGCTTTTGCAGCGGCACATTATAGCTTGTATTAAATGCCTGCGTAAAGAGCGTATTACGGCCGAAGGTTTTGAGGCGATCCCACAATGTATCACGTTTGGCTTTGGTATCTTCCTTACCATATGGCTCGTCGATACGGGAGTTGTTGGTGGCACTGTAGTCAAAAGACAGTGATCGCGTAAGCTCCCAACGCAGCGCATAAGTACGTATCCAGGTAAAGTTTTTATAGTATGTGGGCTCAATGTTGTACCCACCGTCATTGTATATATTACGAACCTGGGTTTCCTCAAATACTTTATTTAATTCCGTTCGGAAAGTAAAGTTGGATGGCAGCAGATTTACGTTAAAATCTTTTGCAAGCACCAGCCATTTTGACCTGGATTTGATCAGTTTCTTAAATGGTTCAAATGGTTTGGATTTGATATTATAGGTATAACCCAACCCGAGTTTGTTGTTTACAAGGTTGTCACTTTGTATGGTTGGGTTCCGTTTAAACTGCCGGTTGTATGCATAGCTCAGGTCAAAGTTCGAAATGCTCCAGGGCATTTTTTTAGCCGACTGCTTTTCGGGGTTACCGGTTACCCGCACATTTGTAAGGTTGACGCTGGTAATAGACGTATAGTCCTGTGCCGCTTTCCGCAGGGAGTCGCGCTGCGCTTTTGAATTTGCGGCATTCAGCTGATCTTTTTCTTTTACGTCCAGGTCATATGGATTATAAACCGGGTTGCTTACTGATTCTGTATAGCCTACAAACAATGGCAGCTGAACGCCCCATTTCTTAGGCATGAGCTTGCCAAGACTAAGATTGGTAGATGCATCGTACTGGTAAAAGTTATCCTGCGAGCGCTGGTTTATTTTCTGATCTATGCTTCCGTACCCTGCAGTATGCATGCTTCCGCTCAGGCGCACACTACCAAGATCGGCCAATTGCACATTCACTTTTCCGGTAGCTGCATAAGCCGGTTTTTCATCCATGCCCGCCAGCCTCAGTTCATTAAACCATACCTCAACGCATTTTGATGTTCCGTCATCATTAGGGGTCTGCGCTGTTTTTTTAGGGTTCATTACCCCCATGAGTATTGTTTTGGCGTCACCAATGTTCGGGTTACCTACCACTACTATCGTATTTCCTTTGCTATCTATCTCCTGGTAAGGAACATATGCCGGCAACCCCTGGACATTACGGTCTGTCTTAACTTTTACAAGATCATTCAGTACAAGATCCATACGATCTTCTACGGGCCATATATCATCAGGATTTGTGGTATTAGGCTTAGTAATCTTAAGTGGTATCTGGTATTCGTAATAGTTGTTGGTAAAATCGCTACCCATACGGATGATCGCTCTTACATCACCGTCATTCAACGATGGCTGGCCAACCTGTGATTCTGCGTGGATGAACATACGCAGGTTGTTGAAGCGGCGCATATCTGCGTCTACTTCTTTATATACTGCACGGGCGTCTCCATCCTTCAGCGCACAAACCTGCAATGAAAGCGCCTGCTCATTGAGCTGTATGGTCTGTCCGTTGGATACGTTCTGTTGCTGACGGTTTACACCCGGAGGTATTACGTAAGGTATCGGCGTACGTGTACTGTTTTCATTCACACTTACAGATGACACTGCAACGTTGGTAGTTTTAAGATCTGCATCCGGAATGTTTTCACCGGGTGCCTGCAGGGAAAACAGGTATTGACGCCATTGGTTACGGCCGAGGTCCAGCTGGGCAAAACGCAGGATAGCACTATCCTGGAAACCGGTCAGGAACATACGTACAAAACGTATAGACCTGAAGTCTGAGATACTGCCTACTACCTTATTGTAACTGTGGATGGGTATCTTAAACTGGTACCAGGTTTCGTTTTCATAATTGCCGTTGGGCAGCTTTACATTGCTCTGCTGAATATTTACGATGTTATTTGTGCCCACCTGCATGTTGGGCTTCATATCTACACGGTACTGATAATAGTCTTCAGAAGTACTGAGCGTATTATCCCTGTTGATATCTTCAGACTCCGGAATGGTAGTTGCAGCTGAAGAGTAAGCCGCATTGGCACTGGTAATAGGTGAGTTGCCCTGTGGGTTATTATATAATTTATACCTGTCGAGGATATCGAGGTTCTGCTGATCATAGTCATCGCCACGATAATAATGGTAGTTATCGCTGGACGGATCTGCTGCCAGGCGGTTGTATGCAGCTGCACTCAATAGTGGCTGCACCTGGTGCAGGAACGACAGATATTGACGTCCTTCTTCCTGGTCGTCCATCTCATCATACCCAACGTCCTGTATAGTACGTGTGGCATTATCATTATCAAATGCACGCACTATCTGCTGCTGGAAGAGCGGCTGATAACCCCAGACGCTTGTACTGAGCTTTGTAATGTCTTTAGGATTGGTAATACCGTTTTCAAAAGATTTGGTATTGTCTTTCAGGACGTCTTCAGAAACATTGCCGAGGTTTATATACAATGAGCCGCCGTTGGAATTTGTATTACCAATAAACGGATCCATTACCCAGAACTCTATGAACTCAACGTTGGAGGCTTCGAAATCACTGTAGTCAAGCGGGCGCATGATACCACCCCATTTTGTCTGCGGATTTCTGAATGTTCCGTCCTGGTTTAATTCAGTAGCGGTGGATAAAAAGTTATACGGCCCACGCTCCTTCGGGTAATATCCGAGATCAAGTGTGCTCAGTGCATTCTGCAAAGTGGTAGTGGATGCAGCCGGGAATACATCCTGCTGCTGTACCAGGCGTATATAGTGCTGTGCCGGGTCTTTCTTGATATAGTCAGGAACCCCACCTACCGGATCTACCAGTGTAGGCTCTATAAAATACCACGCAAGACGTGCACGGTTGTTATTGTATTTCAGGTCATTTACCAGGTCTGCTTCCGGGAAAAGAATCCTGCCGTTTGCATCAGTGGCTCCTACAGGCGTAGATGCCAGCGACCATGATATGGCGGGAAATTTAAGGTCATAAGAGCTTTTGGTGCCTTCAAAATTGTCGATATACACAGATCCGTCAGGATCGAGCGCGTCAATCTGTTTCGGATGGCTTGGGAAAAGCCCTGCTACCTCGCCGGAGGCAGAGATAAACGACGGAGATGTTGTTGCATAGATAGGAAGCTTATCCAGTGCCCTTGTCAGGCCGGGAAATTCGGACTGGTAATTCGCATCCAGGCCCATCACAGTATTTTTAATCGGGTCATCCCCCAAATCTATCTTCTGGGTAAACGGCCGTTCTGTGAGGCGCATATACGTTCCCCCGAGTGTCAGCTTTTTATTCAGGTAATAATCAAACCTTGCCCCCATGAAGTTTTGCTGCTGAAAACCAAATGTGGCGTTGTCTTCATATTGTATATTGATGGGTATACCGGAACTGAGGATACCTGTGTTAAGGATTTTTACACGCCCCAGGCCATAGTCTATCTGGTAATCTGCGTTTTCCACCAGTTTTTGCCCACCTGCCGTAACAGTAACGGAGCCCGGTGGGATATTAAAGCCCCCGAGAAATATCTCGGATGATGATGAAGATTTGTAGCTACCCCGCATGATATACCTGTCATTCTGCGGGAACTGCCGTGCAATGGTTTTGGTGGAATCGTAAAGAATACTGTAGAGATACTTACGCTCAAGAGGTATATTCCCATTAAAAACAGGTGCAAGGTCACTGCCAAACGGCTCCAGTACCGGGAATATTATTTTACCCTGCTGCGTATTTACTGTAATACCATCTACAAAGTCAAAAACCCCATCGGGAGACGGATCGTTCTGAGCATTCAGGCGATCAAGATTTAAGAGAGTAAGTAAAGGAATACCTGCACTGGGCCCTTCGGGGATATAACGTTTTTCCCCACCTCCGGGATCCTGGTACAGAACGTTAAACCGGAAGTCTTCCTTAGACACACCAAGGCCACCCAGCGAGTAAACGTTTTTCATCATCAGGTTCCATATGGGAAGTGTTGGTTTTGCCCCGGTTGCCTTCAGCAATTTCAGGAACATAACCTTCTGATTGGTAGAATCCGGAGGCAGGTCTTCTGCAAATTCACCCACTTTATAAGTCTTGCCCCGATACGTGTACTGGTATGCAACAGCAAGCACATCGTCCGGGTTCATGGAATAGTTCACGGAGATATAACCCAGGGTAGGATTAAAGGAGAATTCTGAAGGTTGAAGTTTACGTGCGGTGATCTGTTCGTAATCTATAGTTCCTTCCATACCCAGGTGTGAGGCTGCTACAGTCACAGATTGCTGCTGCCGGCCAAGCGGATCTTGCAACATGCGGGTATACAGGTTATTTGATGAGTTGTCCGGCAGATCGGGGCCAAAGCCGGTAAGTGCGGTGCGGTAAGGTTTTTTCTCGCCGAGGTCCATAAAGGCCATGATAGCACGCACACCATCTGTAGCGCCGGTACGGTTAGAAACCCATACTTCTATTTTATTAATGGTTACCTGCGAGTTGATTACCGGAAAGTTCTTCAGGGCTGCGTTATAATTGTCACGAAAATAGTGGCCCAGCAGGAAGTGGCGGTTTTCCTCATAGTCGTCTGCTTTGATGGAAAATTGCTGTGTCTGTGCCCCGCCCTGCACTGTAATGCTGGAACGTTTTGATTTCTGCTGCGACAAAACGCCGGTAACCCATAGCTTACCAAACTGAAGCTGTGTTTTGAGACCGAACAAGGATTGCACACCGCTGATCAGGGAGCTTTTCAACGGAAAACTTACGTTGCCCGCCTCTATTTTTTTGATGATCTCATCCTCTTTACCGGTGTACTCAAGTTTCTGAACATTCTGGTAATCAAAGGTTGCCTTGGTATTGTTGCTGATGTTCAGCTTCATTTTATCACCTATTGTGGCCAACAGGTTTATGTTCATCTGGAGATCAAAGTCAAAAACACCATATTTCTGTGCACGCTGCACCAGTGTCGGGTTTTTAATATTCTGCCAGTTACCGCCCAGCGTTACATCCACATTACCCTGGGGACGTACACTGATGGCAGTACCACCAAATATGCGATCAAAAACACCTTCTTTGTACATCTGCGGCAGCACCGGCTTTTTATTAAAAAGCGTCAGTGCATCCATTCTCCGTTTCCAGTAAGACTGTTCGTCCTGCTGGCCCTGGTATTTCAGGTATTCGTCCATTGTGAGGTACGTAGGGTTGCGGATAAACTGGTCTCCCACTTTCTCTGTGAGATAATAATGACCATCGGAAGGGTCGTACTCTACTGTTTTATTGAGATTTGCAGGGTCGTGCAGATCCATGCCTGATTGGGTACGGTCTGTTGTAGGGTCACCTGTATGATCGTAAATAGGAAATTTAAGCTTGTGTGCGGTATCTGTTGTGGTGGTATCCGGTTTTGGTTCGGGGTCATAATAGGCGTATGGCCCTTTATAGCCACGCGCAGCAGCACCTGCGATGGCTATTACCAACGTTATAAAGAATAAGAATCTATATCCAAAGTAATTAGTGCCCTTCAAAGCGTAATGTTTAGCGTGGTTTATAAGGCGCGCAATGCCTGTTTTATTAAATCTTCAACCGATAGGGAGGCTGCATCTTTCACTTTCCTTACGGCCGCTTCTGCTGCACTTCTGCCAATACCCAGATTTACTAATGCAATTAACGCATCTTCTGTTGTGGTATTGTGCAGCGGGGCTGTATGAGCTCCTGTATTTTTTCTTCCTGTAAGCTTTCCTTTCAGCTCCAGGATAATTCTTTGTGCCGTCTTGGCTCCTATGCCCTTCACGCGCTCCAATGCTATCGTATCTTCCTGCGCTACCGCACGCTCCAGCTCATCCGGCGTCAATGATGATAAAATGATCCTTGCCGTAGCAGCCCCTACTCCGCTTATCCCAAGCAGCAGGCGAAAAGTAATGCGTTCTGTTTCATCTGCAAAGCCATACAGTACCCATGCATCTTCGCGTATCTGCAGGTGCGTATACAGGCGGCACTGCTCCAGGTGTTGTATCTTGCTGAAAGTCTGCAGGGTTATGTTGATCTCGTAGCCCACACCTCCTACCGACATATAAAGCAACGACGGGGATTTATAAGTTAATTCCCCTTCCAGGTACGCAAACATATTTTATTCCGATTTTTTTAGACAACCGCTATAATAGAAACAGAGCGGCATGTTGTCACACCGCTCCGTAAAATAGTAAATATCATTAAGATTAGTACCACCAGGGCATAGTCTTACGCTTAATTTTGTAGAATAAAGTAATGGAAATTGTAGAGTAGCCATCCTTTACAGATTTGTTACCCCTTATCTCTCCCGGCTGGTGCCTGTAGTTCGGATCTGTAATCTCCCAGGTTTTATCTGATACAGATTTGGCCAGGGCTGCTTTGTCTGCAGGCAGATACTGGTCGTACAGTGCCGGATCAATATAGCGGTCGCTCACACCATCCAGGTAATCTGTAAATGTCATGCGGTAAGTATATTCTATACCCAGACCGAGCTGGTTACCGATATCCCAGCGGGCACCTATACCCAGGGGTATAGCCATCTGCCACAGATTGTATTTTTTAGGCGCACCTTCAAAATTAAAACCGTCACCTTCCAGGTGCAGATCATAGATCTTCACCCATTTGGTTTCGCGCGTTACCGGATCCATATAAGTTGTCTGCGGGTTAAAGTGGAACGCCGCAACACCGAACATGATATATGGCTGGAAACTTTTCCTGGCCAGCTTACTGTGCAGGTTAAAACGGAAAGGACTTACTTCAAACAGGAGACTTCCTTCCCAGATATTGGTTTTAGCATCCTGGTTGCGGGTATAACGCTGGTAGGCATCGTCGGTGAGGCTCGTTGCCTTATTCGCATTATGCTCATTCCATTTGTCCGTTGCGTACAGCGTACCATAGTTCACTCCAAGACGGATGTCAAACGAAGGATGGATGGAATAGCGCCCGTATAGACCGCCCATAAACATAGGCTTCTTGATATACTGGGAATTAGAATAGTGATCTATCGCGGATTTGGTGCCCACATCTCCCCAGAGATCAGACAGGCCAACGTTCATGCCCAGTGCCCAACCGGAAGGCTCTATCATTTCCTGCGGAGTTTGGGCTTTCACTGTAGTAACGGCAGCGGTGCTGATGCAGAGGGCCAAAATGCTATGGAGCATTCTATTTCGCATGTGCTCGGATTTTAGCGTACAAGATATAAAAATTTAAATTCCCTGTAAAGAGGGTTTATATTTTTTATTTCTTGTTTTTATGCGGTCCGGAGGAATGTTTTCCGGCAGCAGGCTACAGCAACCCATAAAAAAAGCCCCCATTGTTCCGGGAGCTTCTTCTGAAATATTTTTCGTGTATTATTTTCCTGTAAACACTGCTTTTCTTTTTTCCAGGAAAGCAGTGGCGCCTTCTTTCATGTCGGCAGTAGCAAAACACTCACCAAAACGGCGTATCTCGTTTTTAAACCCATCAGCATCGCCTTTTGCCGCTTCATTAACACAGGCAATTGCTTTGGCAACCGCAACGGGCGCTTTGGTCTGTATTTTCTGCATGATCTTCTTCGTTTCGGCAACGAGGTCGGCAATAGGGAAAATATGATTTACCAGGCCTAGTGCTTTCGCATCATCTGCACCGATCATATCTGCTGTGATCATCAGCTCCATAGCTTTTCCCTTACCGATAAGCTGGGTAAGGCGCTGTGTACCGCCGTATCCGGGTATCAGGCCCAGGTTTACTTCCGGCTGACCAAACTTTGCATTTTCGCTGGCTGTACGGAAATGGCAACACATGGCAAGCTCGCAGCCACCACCCAGTGAAAAGCCGTTTACAGCAGCCACTATAGGCTTGGGGCTGTTTTCTATCTTATCAAATACGTTGTCCTGGCCTTTTTTAGCAAGGGCTTCACCGCCCACCGCATCCAGCGCGGTAAATTCAGAAATATCTGCGCCGGCTACAAATGCTTTTTCTCCTGCACCGGTAAGTATCGCAGATTTTATTTCGGGGTTATTATAGATTTCATCCACTACCTGGCCCAGTTCTTCGATCACATCTTTATTGAGTGCATTCAGTTTATCAGGACGGTTGATCGTTACGATAAGCGTACCATCCTGCAGGTCGGTCAATAATGTTTGATACATGTTTGATTTATGATTTATGATTTGTGAAAACTTGCGTTAGCGGATGGTGCAGGGGTTGTTTCACTAAAAAAGATCGCCTCTGTGCTCCAGCACCCAGCCGCGTATATAGCTGGCAATATCTGCGGTAGAAGCACCCGGGGCAAAAAGGTTGCCTACACCCATGCCATGCAGTTCCTGCATATCCTCATCCGGGATGATGCCGCCACCTGTAAGCAGTATGTTTTCCAGGCCTTTTTCTTTCATCAGCTGCATTACTTTGGGAAATACGGTCATGTGGGCACCGCTGAGTATACTGATGCCTATGGCATCAACGTCTTCCTGGAGCGCTGTGTTTACTACCATTTCCGGCGTCTGGCGAAGGCCGGTATATATTACTTCCATACCTGCGTCGCGCAGGGCTGTGGCTATTACTTTGGCGCCGCGGTCGTGCCCGTCAAGGCCTACTTTGGCAACTAAAACCCGCACCGGGCGGCTGAGATTTTCTGACATATTTTACTAAAAGCAGGTAAAAGTAATGATTCTGCCGCATCTTCATAGCAGCACGGGCATTACCTGCTGTTTACTTTACCGCACGCACCGGCACCAGCGTTCCCGGACCGGATGATGGCTTTTCCCATTTTACTGTGGTATCGTAATCTTTCACATCATCACTGCCCGGTATGCGGGTAACGGTATAATCCACCGAGTTTTTACCGCCGCGGTCACTCACAAACCTTACCAGTACCACGCCTTCTTCCGGCATAGTAAAATCGTAGTCAATCTTTTTGGAAAACTTAATCTTACCCAGTTCTTTCTGCGGGTAAAGAACGATGGTTGCGCGTTCCAGCATTTTGGAAGAGCGGGCCTCAAGATGCACTTTATCGCCTTTGGCAAATGCATAGGCTATCTCACAATAATCACCCAGGCCGTTTTTCATTTCTTTTTTGCCTTTGTCTATTACAATGCCGTCTCCGGCAAATGCCTGTACAGACAGTGCAATGCCTGCAAGTGCTGCTAATAATGCTTTCATGCTTTCGTTTTTTTATAAAAGGGGAAAATGGTGGCTTTACACCACAGAACAAATTTACTACATATGGCAGTCTGCCGTATAGGTAATTTTATCCGGCGAAAAATGTACTTTTACGTAAATAACTGATATCCGTATATGGATACCAATGGAAAAACCGGAAATACTGCACTTTTTTTCTTTTTTGCCTGCACGCTGCGGGCATTACCAGCTGCTGCCGGCATGCAACGACAAAGGCAGGGCAGGCATTTATAATGCTGTGCCGCATATGTCTGCCCGGTAACCACCCGCTCTGCTGACGGGAATTCTTTTAAGCACTTTACAACATTTATATCGAAACAATACCCCGGAAGGGGTTTAGTAACAAATATTACCTTTGCACACCTGCAAAATTGCACTGCTATGAGTGAAGAAAAAATAATCAACGACGGAACCGCTTCCGGCGCCGACGAACATAAAGAAAGCACTTCCAATAACTTCCTGGAAGAGATCATTGAAAATGATATTGCCAACGGCATAAACGGCGGACGTGTTCATACCCGTTTTCCTCCGGAACCCAATGGCTATCTCCATATCGGGCATGCGTCTTCTATATGTCTCAACTTTGGCCTCGCTAAAAAATATAACGGCCTCTGCAACCTGCGCTTTGACGATACGAATCCTTCAACAGAGGAAACAGAATACGTGGAAAGCATCAAAGCAGATGTAAAATGGCTGGGATTTGAATGGGCACATGAGCTGTACGCTTCCGATTACTTCGAGCAGCTGTACGGATTTGCCGTAAAGCTTGTAGAAAAAGGCCTGGCGTATGTTGACGATTCTACTGCTGAAGAAATTGCCGAAATGAAAGGCAATATCGACCGCCCCGGTACCAACAGCCCTTACCGCGACCGCAGTATTGAGGAAAACCTCCGCCTTTTTACCGAAATGCGTGACGGAAAATATAAGGATGGTGAAAAAGTGCTCCGCGCCAAAGTAGACATGACGCACCCCAACCTCCTGCTCCGTGATCCTATCATGTACCGCATCAAGCATGCACATCACCACCGTACAGGAGATAAATGGTGCATCTACCCGATGTACGATTTTGCACACGGACAGAGCGACAGCATCGAGGAGATTACGCACTCTATCTGTACGCTGGAGTTTATACATCACCGTCCGCTGTATGATTGGTTTATTGAAAAACTGGAGATCTTTCCGTCGCATCAGTACGAGTTTGCACGCCGCAGCGTGTCGTATATGATCACCAGCAAACGCAAGCTGCTCCTGCTTGTGAACGGTGGCTATGTACAAGGCTGGGACGACCCTCGTATGCCTACCATCAGTGGTATGCGCCGCAGGGGTTATCCGGCTGAAGCTATACGCCAGTTCTGCGATACAATAGGTGTTGCCAAGCGGGAAAACCTGGTAGATATTTCCCTGCTGGAATTCTGTGTACGTGAGCACCTGAATAAAACAGCCAATCGCGTGATGGCCGTTCTGGATCCGGTAAAGCTGGTCATAACTTCTTACCCCGAAGGGCAGACAGAAGAATTTGATGCGGATAACAATCCTGAAGATGCAGCAGCAGGCACACGTAAAGTGCCATTCAGCCGCGAGCTGTGGATAGAGCGGGAAGACTTTATGGAAAATCCTGCCAAGAAGTTCTTCCGACTGGGGCCGGGCCTTATGGTACGTCTGAAGAATGCGTACATCATCAAGTGCGACAGCTTTGTGAAGGACGACAGCGGTAATATAACAGAGATACACTGCAGCCATATACCGGAAAGCAAGAGTGGCAATGATACCAGTGGCCTTACTGTAAAAGGTACCATTCACTGGGTGAGCGTGCCACATGCCAAAACAGCCGAAGTGCGCCTGTATGACCGCCTGTTTAAAGTAGAAGATCCTGCTAATGCAGAAGGAGAATTTACTGATTACATCAATACAGAATCTATGCAGGTATTGCCTTCTGTATATATTGAACCGGGCCTCACTGCAGAACCCGGCGAGCGGTTCCAGTTCCTGCGCAAGGGCTACTTCTGTATAGATGCAGACAGCACCGCAGACAAACTTATATTTAACCGCACTGTAGGCCTCAAAGATACCTGGGCCAAGGAAGCGAAGAAAGGATAATTACGTTGATCCTGTTGCCCTTTGACTTCGCTCAGGATGACAAGATCAAACAGATTCAAACAAAAATGCCCGCAACAGCTGCGGGCATTTTCTATTATTATCTTATTCTGCTTATCGTAAAAGCGTAACATTCCCCTGGTAGTGTTCTTTCACGCCATTTACAAACACTACATCTATCAGGTATACGTATGCACCCTGCGGCTGCGGCTTGTCATTAAAACGGCCATCCCAGCCACGGCCATCAATGTTCGCGGTTTCAAAAATAGTTTGTCCCCAGCGGTCAAATATGGTCATTCTAAACCCAGCCACACTGCGTGACAGGAACTGGCGGGGGAAGAAATAATCATTGATCCCGTCTCCGTTAGGCGTAAATGAGTTGGGTATATTCAGGTAGCAGTCGCGGAGCACTGTTATACTGTCTGATGTACTGCAGCCGTCAGATGTAACGGTAGCCCAGTAAGAGCCGGGTTGCGATATCTGTATTGTCTGTGTTGTCTCTCCGGTATTCCACATCCACGAGGCACCGAAACTATTACCATGGATATCATGCAGCGTCAATGGTGCACCATTGGGACAAATGGAAGTATCCGGTCCGAGGTCTATAAGCGGGAATGGCTTAATGGTTATGTTTTTCGAGATAGAAGTATCGCGGCATATCCTGTAGGTGGCACTGAGTGTAACTGTGTATACTCTGGCAGAGTCAAATGCATGCACTACGGGGTTTATATTGTCTTTTGTAAGTCCGTCGCCAAACGACCAGCTGTAACCGGTATTGCCCATTGCAAGGTAGCTGCCGTTGAAAGTTATGCGTTGCCCCAGGCAGAGTGCCGTATCGCTGGTAGTAAAATCAATATAGGGGAGCGAATCCACCACTATTGTATGATATGCGGTGTCTGTGCAGGGTACAAAATCTTTTACCACCATTCTTACATTGTAAATACCGGGATTGAATGAGTGTTGCACCTGTCCGCCGGTAGCCGTAGTACCATCCCCGAAATCCCACTCAAATGTTGGCTGTATACCATTTATCACTGTTACCACGGATGTATTCGTAAAGCTTACCGTCTGCGCCGCGCAGGCACTATCATGGTCTACGGTAAAGCTGGCATCAAGTGGATGACGGGTATCTACCTGTTTTGTAATCGTGTCCTTACATACGCCATTGTCGGCTGTAACGATCATCCGTACATTATAAAGTCCCTGCTGCGCGTAAATGTGCACCGGGCTTTTGGCAGAATCCGTACCGTTGTCTCCAAAATCCCAGCGATAGGTACCTGACCCTGTAGATGTATTCTGGAATACCACAGTATCCTCACTGCAGCCATAATGGATGTTGTAATCAAACCCTGCGGTTACCGGCGAGGCTACATTTACCCGCACGGTATCATAAAGAAATACAGAGTCGCACTGCGAAGTGAAAAGCACTCTCAGCGCATATCGTGTTGTATCAAGAGGACATGCCACGAGCGTATCGTTTGTACCCACTACCTGTCCCGTATTTACGTTGGTCCATGTAACAAATTTCAGCGGAAGGCCATTTGGTGTAAAGCGGTAACTTTTATTTGTATCATTCCATTGGGCATTGTTTCTGCCTGGGAAGGAATAGGCAAGTGTAGCAGCATCATTCTGAATACCCAGCACACCATGCCCGGTGCTGGTAGAAGAGGTGCTGTAGTCATGGTGCTTTACATTGATGTCGATAGCATATGTGCTTTCATATAGTACGATCTGCTGTGTGGCAATGTAGGAACAGCCGGTACCTGTACCGGGAGTACCGGAACAGGGGAATGTAGCTACACTGTCAAAACTGATAACAAATGTGCGGCAGGGGGCAGTGCCGAATGTTGCATACCGGATAATGCCTATGGAACGAGGATCCATATCAAAAAACGGCGCCATGATGCAGTTGTTGTATGAAGTGTAATTCGCAGGTATTGCTGATGAAACATTATAGTCATTGAAATTGCCTGCATTACCGATATTAAAACTGATTTCTCCGTTTGATCCTATTACCAGCTGATTATACTTTACACCAAAGAAGCAGAATTGAAATGGTATACCCACAGCCTGGCTCCATACGTCATCCTGGTTAACGATTACAGGAGTGCCAAAGCTATAGTCGAAGGGAGCATAACTGATGGTAGACGGGCTATAGCTGCTCGTAGACTTAAGCGTTGTGTATATAAATGGTGCAATTTTCGCGCATCCTCCGGGACATATTGTCGTATCCGGCCCGGCATTCACAAGAGATGTAGTTGTAGGCGGGCAAGGTAGCGGCTGTGCTATAAGCCGCCCGGAAAACAGCAATATTATTGCAAACGCAATTCTGTAAAAACGATTCATATATACTACGGTTCATTGGTTATAAACATATATATCCCGGCAGCATATTGCTACACATGGAAAATTGGTGATCAGGTCAGGTGTATGTTTTCTGAAGCAAAAAAATGCCGGTTGCATTTGGTGATATAATCAGTAAAAGCCTGCTGTGGCAGGCTTTTACTGATCTGGTATTATCTTAAGAGTGTCACGGTTCCCTGGTAGTGCTCTTTTACGCCATTTTCAAAGAGCACATCAATGAGATATACATAGGCGCCCTGCGGCTGCGGTTTATCATTAAAGCGGCCATCCCAACCACGGCCATCGATGCTGGCTGTTTCAAAAATAGTTTCTCCCCAACGGTTGAAAATAGTCATTTTGAAGGCAGTAACACTGCGTGACAGGAACTGGCGGGGGAAGAAATAATCATTGATGCCATCACCATTTGGTGTAAATGAATTAGGCATATTCAGATAACAGTCTCTCAATACCCGGATACTGTCAGTCATTGTACAGCCATTAGCTGTTACAGTAGCCCAGTAAGAACCCGGTTGTGAAATCTGTATAGCCGGAGTTGTTTCACCGGTATTCCATAACCATGACAGGCTGCCATTGAAGCCATTGATATCATGTAATGTCAGCGGCGCTCCGTTTGGACAGATGGAAGTATCCGGCCCAAGGTCTATTGTTGGGAACGGTTTGATAACTATATTCCTGGTTACAGAAGTGTCAGGGCAGTTACGGTAAGAAGCTGTAAATGTAACCGCATAAGTTTTCGCAGCATCAAATGCATGGATTACAGGGTTTACATTATCTTTTACAAGGCCGTCGCCAAATGACCAGCCGATGCCGGTATTACCCATTGCAAGATAGCTGCCGTTAAATGTAATACTCTGACCGAGACACAGCACACTATCGCTGGTTACAAAGTCTATGTAAGGGAGTGAATCCACTACTATTGTTTTATATGCAGTATCCGTACAAGGCACAAAATCGGTTATTGCCATTTTCACATGATAAATCCCTGGGCCGAATGAATGCTGTGCCTGACCTCCTGTTGCTGTTGTACCATCTCCGAAATCCCACCAGAATGTCGGCTGAATACCATTGATTACAGTGGCTACAGATGTGTTGGTGAAGTTTACAACCTGCGCAGCGCAGGCGCTGTCATGATCTACCGTAAAGCTGGCAACCAGCGGATGTCTTGTGTCTATACTTTTTACTACTGTATCTGCACATACCTGGTTGTGTGCTATAAGCTGCACACTCTGCAGCGCCTGCAGCACAAATACATGCGTCGGGTTCATTGACGTATCTGTAAAATTACCGCCATAATCCCATTCCCATGAATATACAGTTCCGCCACCAGTGGTATTATTGGTAAACGAAACAGTGTCTGCCGAGCAACCATAACGGATATTATAAGTATAGTCTGCAATCAGCGGGGGATCTGTTAAGGTGAGCGGTCCTACCGAGTTTGAAATACAAATGCCGCGCTTCACATATATATTGCTGTATACACCTGCATTCAGGTTGTTTACAGTGATAATCCCCTGTGCATTTGATACAAGTGTAAACGGTGTGTTAGGTATACCGTTTTTGCTGTAGTAAACAAGATGGGCAGTATTGGGCGTAAGGCCGAATATACGCATAGAACCATCTGTGGCGCCGCAATAGGTAGGATCTGTGGAATTTGCAGAATCTACATGAGGGCCTATACCGCCAGGTCCCGAAGGCCCTACTGTAACAGTTACCGTATCAGAAAGCGTATCTGAGCAATTGGTAACTTTGGCGATGTAGGTTGTAGTAACATTCGGGGCTACTGTAATATTAGTCCCGGTACCTACCAGTACGCCTGCAAGTGTATACCAGTTTACAGGCACGTTGCCATTAGGCACCGGATTGTAAGTAATAGGTGCCACGGTGTAAGTAGCAGCTCCGCCTGAAGTGACGGTAGGTGTAAAACTGTGCGCGCTGTGGAATGCATTCCATTGGTTGGGATAATTACGGCCCGGCACAGTTACAGCATCTGTTCCTGCTGAGTTTTGTACACCCTCTATTGCATAGCCACCATTCCAGCCGGTACACAAGGCACTGGATCCGAGATGCACTTCTATAAGATTCGAAGTTTCATACAGGATTACCTGGAAAGAACATTTAAGTGTTGTGCAGGAAAACATAGCCGCATCGCAGAAGGAAAGTACAAATTTCCTGTTGGGTGCCGTACCTACAGTACAGTAGTCAAGCGTACCGCCGTAAAAAGGATCGATATCTGCGTAGTAGCCCATAATGGAATTCAACACCGCACCCGGGCCTGTACCTGTACCCGGTACACCGGTAGTTATCTGGTAGCCTGATGGCTGACTGGCCAGTGATGTATCAAAACGGATGTATCCATTTGAGCCAAACACACATTTGGTGTATGTATTACCGTAAAAAGTAAAGGAAAAGCCTAAAGGGATAACGCCTGTGTAGTAGTCATCGCTCAGAGATACAGATGTAGCAATACGTCCTGTAAGGGTAGAACGGAGCGTTGCAGAAGTTCCCGGGCATATCAGCGTATCGGGAGTATTGATAACGATCTGGGCCTTTGCCGCCGGGAAGGATAACAATAACAATAAAATCAGCCAAAGCCTGGACGTGTATTTTTGTATCATAATATCTTTTTTACATAGTATGCCTGTTACAGGCTGATAGAGGTTAAAGTACCATTCATGAGAATGGCATATCTATATACACCCAAAAACAATTTTGGGTTGGGTAATTGTAAAATCTAAGTTAATAATTTCCCGGTTTCTTTGGTTGCATCGCTAAAATAATAACACTGCACAATTGCCGGAAAAACAAACGGGAAGTGATTTTCGCAAACCAGTTCCCGTTTATATACAAGTAGTTACCTAAATTATTTCTTCTAAAGAGTTGTCATATTGTTGCCGGTATTATCCTGCATATTTTTTTACAACATACATCCCGTTCTCTTTTATATATCACTACTTCATCTCCTCTTTTTCTTTCTGCAGTTGCAGCAGCTTGTCCCTCAGTCGTGCAGCCTCCATAAAATCCATATCCTTGGCTGCTTTCTCCATGCTTTTGCGTGTCTGGGTAATCAGTTTATCCAGCTGTGCTATGTTTTTATACTCCGGTGCATCTTCTGCAGCTACAGTGGTCACTTCATCATGCTGCGCATATTTGCTGTTTTCGTCATAGCCTTTAATATCCAGCACTGATGTCTGTTTCATAATCTGCTCTTTCGATTTATTTACAGTCCTTGGTGTGATGCCATGTGCTTCGTTATATTTCACCTGCTTCTCGCGGCGACGGCTGGTTTCGTCCATCGTGCGCTGCATGCTGTCGGTTATTTTATCTGCATAGAATATGACTAACCCATCCACATTACGGGCAGCACGACCTGCCATCTGTGTGAGGGAGCGCTCATCCCGCAGGAAGCCTTCTTTATCTGCATCCAGTATAGCCATGAGCGATACCTCCGGCAGATCAAGACCTTCACGCAGCAGGTTTACACCCACCAGTACATCTATTACACCCAGACGCAGGTCACGGAGTATTTCCACACGCTCCAGCGTATCTACTTCAGAGTGTATGTATTTAGACTTTACATTAATGCGCTTCAGGTATTTGTCCAGCTCTTCAGCCATACGCTTGGTAAGCGTAGTTACCAGCACGCGGTCGCCTTTCTGTATGCGCTTGTCCACTTCGTCCAGCAGATCATCTATCTGGTTAATGCTCGGACGGATCTCTATCGGCGGATCCAGCAGGCCGGTAGGCCGCACTACCTGTTCCACTACTACACCACCTGTTTGTTCCAGTTCATACTTTCCGGGGGTAGCGCTTACAAATACCACCTGGTTCAGTTGCTGTTCGAATTCGTGAAAGTTCAGCGGACGGTTGTCCAGCGCTGAGGGCAGGCGGAAACCAAAGTCTACCAGGTTCAGCTTACGTGAGCGGTCGCCGCCATACATACCGCTTATCTGCGGAATGGTCACATGGCTTTCATCCACGATCAGCAGGAAATCGTCCGGAAAATAATCCAGCAGGCAGAAGGGGCGTGTGCCCGGCTTACGGCGGTCCAGGAAACGCGAATAGTTTTCAATACCGCTGCAGTAGCCAAGTTCCTGTATCATTTCCAGGTCATAGTTCACCCGCTCTTTGATGCGTTGTGCTTCCAGGTGCTTTCCTATGCTTTTAAAATATTCCACCTGTGCATTCATCTCATCCTGTATCTCATGGATCACCTGCACCATCTGGTCGCGGGGCGCCATATACAGGTTTGCGGGGAAGATGGCTGCATTCTCCATCTTGCCTATCCGCTTGCCGGTCTCTATTTCAAAGCTTTCTATTTCTTCTATCTCGTCGCCAAAGAATGTAACCCGGTAACCATAGTCTACATACGGCAGGTTTATATCTACCGTATCGCCCTGCACACGGAAGGTGCCACGGGTAAATTCAAGCTGGCTGCGATGGTACAGCGAGTTGACCATCTGGTGCAGAAAGTGATTGCGGCCTATATTCTGCCCTACGTTCAGGCGGATGATACCATTTTCGTATTCGGTAGGATTACCCATACCATAGATGCAGGACACTGACGCTACCACCAGTATGTCCCTCCGGCCGCTCAACAGGCTGGATGTGGCGCGTAGCCTCAGTTTTTCCAGCTCATCATTGATCGAGAGGTCTTTTTCAATGTATGTATTGGTAGTGGGGATGTATGCCTCCGGCTGGTAATAGTCGTAGTAGGAGACGAAGTATTCTACTGCATTCTCCGGGAAAAACTGGCGAAACTCGCCATACAGCTGCGCCACCAGTGTTTTATTATGGGTAAGTACCAATGTCGGTTTTTGTATCTCCTGTACCACATTGGCCATGGTAAATGTTTTACCCGAACCTGTTACACCGAGCAATGTCTGGTATTGCTCTCCCTCATTTATTCCCTTTACCAGCTGACGTATCGCTTCCGGCTGATCGCCGGCCGGCGGGTAAGGGCGTTCTATCTGAAAACTCATAGTCTTCAAATTTCGGCAATTTTATGGTATCATTTGTGGTCCCGGCTACAGGATTATAATGAGGCATCGGTGGCGATGGCACCGTTCATCGCAGCAGCTCCCATTAAGCAACGTCTGCGTGCAATATTTACGGCAAAAAAAGACCGGAGTAAAATGCTCCGGCCCGTTCAGATATTTTAGTTACGCACCCTCAAGATCTGCTATTACGAGCTTTTTCATACCCATAAGTGCCTGCATAGTACGGTTGGCTTTGTCTTTGTCCGGGTTTTGCAACAACTTCGATATATTGGCCGGCACTACCTGCCACGACAGGCCGTATTTATCTTTCAGCCAGCCGCACATAGACTCCTCTCCGCCATCGGCAGTAAGCTTATCCCAGTAATAATCTATCTCTTTCTGATCTGCGCAGTTTATTGCAAAGGATACTGCCTCGGTAAACTTAAACAGCAGGCCGCCGTTCAGCACTGCAAATTCCTGCCCGTTCAACAGGAAAGAAGCTGTCAGTACCGATCCTTCCGGGCCCGGGCCTGCGGCTCCGTAACGGGTAATGCTCAGCACTTTTGAATCCGGGAACAGGGAAGTATAAAAGTTCATTGCTTCCTCGGCATTATTGTCGAACCATAAAAAAGGCATGATCTTTTGCATAGTAATATTTTTTTGTTGATACAAACTTACAGCGCATACCACTAAGGTATGGTGTGCATCTACGACAATATAACGTAGTTTACGACTAACTGCCTATTCCTGAGGCAGAGTACACCATGCCAGGCAGCTTTCTGTCTTATCTCCTTTGCGCCGGTGTACCAGTACTGCATATGTATTAGTTTCAGGTGCAAAGTCGCAGCAGGAAAGCAATGCGTAATTATCCGCATCCATTGTGGGTGTACCCAGCAACCAACTCCTGGTCACACTTCTGTTTTTCCCTATCTTATAGCATATGGTATTACTTGCATCTGTATTTTCGGTTGCAGACAATGAGTCCCCCACCTGGCGGTCAAAATTGTCCTTGTGAATATTGGTTATAATATAATAGCTGGTTTTAGACGGAATAAAAGAAAACCCATCTATCTGATAATAGTTAAACACGTCTCTATCTTCACTGAATACATACTGCCTCTGCGGAATAGCAGTAGCGAAAACCTCAGCACCGTCATCGTTCAGTATGCTTATACCTATGTTGCCGTACAGCTTTTTAGTATAATCCATTTTACTTTTTTTCGGTATTACTGATTTCTCCTGGTATATAACAATAGATGCACCATTCTTATTAGTGTGCATGAGCTGGGGATACAGTAATGCATTGTGAATAGTGTCCCGCGGCAGCTTGCTATATAATACTTCTTCCAGCTTACCGGTGCTTACCGGCACTATTTTCCCCGGCTGAAAAGTTGATGTTGAAAACGGGCAGAAATATGACTGGCAATGCCGTTCCCAGAAAGTGTACCCCTTTACCTGCTTATATGTCTTGTACGTATTAAGTACAAATAGGTTTTCTGCCTGGGCAAAGTCGTTATAACTCAGCATGCTATAGTCAAACGTCTCGTCCGGAGACATTTCTATGATGCGGGTAGAGAAAGCTGTATCGCCCGGAAGAAGCCTTGAGCAGGCGAGAAATGCCCCTTTTATCTTATTATCTTCATACAGGTATAGTGATGAAATACAGTAATATATACCATTCTCCACTTTTATTTTATTAAGTGATGTAAACGTAAATGTACCTGGAATATTAAGTTCCGCTTTCCGGATACTTTCATGCGTTTTCCCGTCCAATATGTTCAGCTCCGTTTTGCTTCCGGGATGATGGAAGATATCCCTGGCGGTTAATACGGCATATTCGCTTTTTTCAGCTTCTTTCACTACAAAAAAATCTACAGGGTCGTTGCCCCCACCCGACCGTCCAATGATTTCTTCTTTAATTATTCTGCCAGTTTCCCCGTTAAAGCGTATCCTTATCAGTGACTCCCGGGCAAGGTAGGGCTGCTCCATGAACAAGACTGCCTCGCCATTTATTTCAATAAGATTTTTAAATTTTGCCAGGTCTATTGTATTGATGTCCAGAAATTCGCAAGGATGCTTCTGCTCTGCAATAAGCTTGTGCTCTCTATCAAAAACCTTTACCTGTACAGATTTAAATTTTTCAAAATGGAACAATAAGGTGTATCCATTTTTCATTTGTATCAGTTTATTGTATCCGCCGGCGGGTAAATCAACAGGGGCACTGAACTGACAATTCATCTGTTGGCTTTGTGCCATTCCTCCGAGCAACAAAAAGAGGATAAAGGGTAATAGCCTTTTCATATAATTCTAAAAATAACCCGTAAATAAAATAAAAAAACATTAACTATAATAATATTTCGCCTCTTAAATACATAAAGCCCGGCACGTAAGTGCCGGGCTTTTAAATCACCTGTATCTGCCCTGGTCTATGGCACTTCCACCACGTTCAGGATTTCATTCAGTATTTGTTCGCTGTTTATGTTTTCAGCCTCTGCCTCATAAGTGATGCCTATACGGTGGCGCATCACATCGTGGCATACAGCGCGTACATCTTCAGGTATCACATAGCCGCGGCGCTTGATAAATGCATAAGCTTTGGCAGCCAGCGCAAGACTGATGCTCGCACGCGGCGATGCCCCGTAGTTGATCAGCGGCTTTAGTTTGCTGAGTTTATATTCTTCCGGGAAACGTGTAGCAAACACTATATCCAATATATACTGTTCTATTTTTTCGTCCATATACACTTCACGCACCAGCTTGCGGGCACGGATAATGTCGTCCGGAGTTACTACAGGATTAATGGTGGCCGCACCCTGTGGGTTCAGGTTCTGACGGATGATATGGCGTTCCTCCTCTTTCTTGGGATAAGAAATGACCACTTTCAGCATAAAACGGTCTACCTGTGCCTCCGGCAGCTCATAGGTACCTTCCTGCTCTATCGGGTTTTGTGTAGCCAGTACAAGAAATGGCTCTTCCAGCTTGTAAGTGCTGTCACCTATGGTTACCTGGCGCTCCTGCATGGCTTCCAGCAGGGCACTCTGCACTTTTGCCGGAGCACGGTTTATTTCATCCGCCAGGATAAAGTTGGCAAAGATGGGGCCTTTACGCACCGCAAAAACGTGTTCCTGCGGATTGTATACCATAGTGCCGAGTACGTCGGCCGGCAGCAGGTCCGGAGTAAACTGTATACGGGCAAAGCGTCCGTGGATGGCTGAAGCCAATGATTTGATGGCTAGTGTTTTAGCAAGTCCCGGCACACCTTCCAGCAGCACATGCCCATTGGCCAGCAGGCCTATCATCAGGCGTTCTACCATGTGCTTCTGCCCTACTACGGCCTTATTCAGCTCCATAGTAAGCAGGTCTATAAAGGCACTCTGCTGGTGAATACGTTCGTTAAGTTCTCTGATATCTGTCGAAGAAGCGGTTTGCTCCATGCTTAAAAAGGTTTGAATTTCAAAAATAGAAACTATGAGTTAAAAAGATACTGCACCTGCGGGTTTTTAACTTTTTTTAAAACTAAGTTTTCCTGGGCCGCACAAAATCAATGGTTTTAAATAAACAGGTAAAAAAACCGGCAGCAGGGCTACATTTGCATTCTATGGAAAATCTGCAGGAACAATGGAAGCAAACAGAGGCTATGCTGCAGGAACGTTTTGGTAAAGTTCCCGATATGGAGGGAGTTCTGTTCCTGATCGGCATAAATGAACTCGGCGCTCCGCCCACACGTAAGTTCAGCAAAGAACAAAAACAGGACCTGATGCATATTGCTGTCTGTACGCTGCTCAGCCAGCTCGGATATTATGAACTGGCAGGTCTTGACCCGGACGGATGGCCGCATTTTAATGAAAAAGAGCCGGTACCGCCAATGAGCATGAAAGAGCAGGAAGATATTCTGAAGGCCTGTATCATTCATTATTTCGAAACTTTATAGCCTTCTGTTTCCGCCATCAAATCAAACCAACAAGAAACAAAAAACCCCGCCTGAGCGGGGTTTTTCTTATTTACAGTTGCCTGGAAATATTATTTGATAACTGAGAGACGTTCTGTCATAGAACCTTTTTCAGTTGTGATACGTACATTGTACAGACCAGAAGCGATACCGGAAGTGTTGATTTTAACTTCCTGTTCGCCTGCAGTCATTGACTGATCAGCAACAGTGCTTACTACGCGGCCCATTGCATCGATCAGCTGAATGTTAACGTGCGTAGAACCATCCAGTGTGAATCTTGCAGTAGCAGTTTCGCCGGCAGGATTAGGATACAGCTGCAGACCAGTAACACCGGCAGCAACATTGCTTACGCTCAGTTTACCTGTAGCCCAGTTGCTGTTCAGAACAGCACCGTCAGAAGCACGTACCAGCATTACTACTGCACGCATTTTGCTCTTGTTCCATGAGCTGTTGAGTGTTGCAGTCAGTGTTGCGTTATAAGTAGAGCTTGCTGTCATGCTAGTAGGCAGTACACCTGCAGTACCTGTAGTAGACGGAGTAATAGAACGGCCTACGAAGTTGTAGAACATATTAGCTGCCGGAATGTACTCAGGTTGTGTCTGGTAGTTTACACCCTGACCTGAAAGTGGCAGGTTTGCCAGTGTAGAAGTGTAGTAGTTGTGCTGATCCCATGCCAGAGATGCACCCTGTGTGTGATCAGTTGTACCATGTACATTATCTTCTGTAAGTGTCATTACCAGACGGTAGTCACCGCTCAGGTTAATAGCAGGCTTAACAGTAACCGGCAGGCTGAAGCTTGTACCGGAAATAGTCATTGTGCCCAGTGTGATATCTGCAAAACCGAAATAGTTATTTTCAGCGCTGTATATATCAAGGAGATCAGAAGGATCTGCAACTTCACGACGGTCGATAACTACTGAAGGGTATCCGCTGATAAGCGTGCCAATGTAGTTGTCGTAAGAAGAAACCATCATAGGATCCTGGTCGTGAACAGCAATAAGGCTTACGTTGTTTGGATGCAGGCCCCACAGAGAGTCCATGTATACAATACCACGTACGCACCAGCCGCACCATGTACCTGTAGCTTCTTCAACCAGCAGTTTTTTGGAAGGCATAAACGGAACACCGGTAATAGTTGTAGTAGCGGAGTCGTTTGCGTGAGTAGTATCACCTGTAAGAGAAACCCATGCTTTGATAGGGTATGTACCTACAGCCGGAATAGTATACGGATTAGCACTTGCTGTGAATGTACCAGTACCAAGTGCCGGGATATTTGCGGTCATAGGTATTGATACAGTAGCGTTGCTGCCTTGCTTGTAGTTAAGCGTGTAAGAAGTAATCGGATTTGCACCGTTGTTGGTTATCGTACCTGTGAAAGTTACGTTTGAACCAGCGGTACCATAAGACTGAGGAGATGTAGCAGACGGCTCAAATGTAGTCAGCGCCATTTCTGAAGTTGGCAGCGTAGCTACAGAGACATTGTCTACATATATCAGCGATTTGTTGGTAGAGTGCTCTCTGAATGCAACCCTGATGGTCTGGCCAACATATGCGCTCAGGGACACAACGTGCCTGTTTGCATAAGTTCCTGTCACGTTAATATCCGGAGCTGGTGCTTTGTACGGATTTGCAGTGAAAGAAGCAGTTGTTGTACCGGCAGTCGGAGAAATCCATATTTCCAGTGAGTCAGCAGGAGTAGTGATTGAGAAATCTTCCCAGATCAGGTACTGGTTTGCAGATACTGTAAATGAGTGCGTGATCATCCAGCGGTTTGCAGTTGCAGCCGGGTTGAATGTTGAGATAGAAAATGCACAATAATCGGTTCCGCCTTTCGTTCGGCTGGTATCCCATGCTTTTGCTGTCATTTTAGAAACAGCAAGAGCAGAAAGATTGCTCGAGTTAGGAGTATTGGCATCGTTGATGTATACCCAATTTGATGGCATACCGGACCCGAAGTCCTGCGACCAAGCCTGGGCATGCGCCTGATTCATCAGACCAATACTCGCCAACGCTGTACAGGTGAGTAATACTTTTTTCATTTTGTCTTTTTTGTTTTTTAAAGATTGACTAAAGGTTCCCGAAATTAAAAAGATTTTGAAATAAACATATAGTTTTTTTTTGCAAGAATAGTATGTAAAAATGATAGACTATCTTTGCAATACAATTATAGATTGTACGGGGTGCCTGTTACAAGGCTGAGATCAGACCCGCTGAACCTGGACCGGATAATGCCGGTTAGGAATACAGTCAGTTCATATCTCTGCTTGCGTATGTAATCCCGGATCAGCGCAATTTAATTAATCCAGATTATTAAAAAATCATTAACGGCTTTTTATTTTAAAGATAAATAAAGCCCATAGCGCCACTTCCGGTATTATGTACATGTAATCATCAGCATTCCTATCACTTACTTATTCAGTACATATACCATGTATTCAAAATTACTTTTCAGCACCGGTACTGTTGTCTTACTTTGCAACATTGCAAATGCACAATCTGCTGACTCTTCTTTCTCAAAACAACAGTTACAACCGGTAGAGGTTCGTGCTTTACGTGCCGGTACCGATGCTCCTTTTGCAAAAACGGAAATAACCGCTAAAGACCTTTCTAAAGCCAATCTCGGCCAGGATCTGCCTATGCTGCTGCAGTATACCCCATCTGCAGTAGTCACCTCAGATGCAGGTGCCGGCGTAGGCTATACAGGCCTGCGTATCCGCGGCACGGACGGCTCCCGCATCAATGTTACACTTAACGGGGTGCCGGTAAATGATGCGGAATCACAAGGAGCCTTCTTTGTAGACCTCCCCGACCTTGCCTCGTCTGTAAGCTCTATTCAGTTGCAGCGTGGCGCCGGTACATCTACCAACGGACCGGGCGCATTCGGTGCCACCATGAGCATCAGTACCCTCGCGCAACGTAAAGAAGCCGGAGCAGAGGGCGATTTCAGCTTTGGATCGTTCAATACCCAGAAATATACCGTAAGCGCCGGTACCGGTCTGCTGTCCAATGGCTTCCAGCTGGATGTACGGCTTTCCAAAATCAGCTCTGATGGTTACATACAGCGCTCTGCCAGTGATCTCAAGTCCCTGCAGATACTTGCAGGATGGCAGCTCAGTCCTAAGACGTCCCTGCATTTTGTAATGCTTACCGGCAAGGAAAAAACCGGCCAGGCCTGGAATGGCGTACCGGGAGACTCGCTGCATACCAACAGGACGTACAACGAACTCGGCCAAAAGGCTGATGGCAGCTTTTACGATAACCAGACCGATAACTACCAGCAGAACTATTACCAGCTTTTTGCAGATCATAAGTTCAGCAATCACCTCACCGCACACGCCGGGCTGTTTCTTACACGCGGCTTCGGTTATTATGAAGAATATCAATTGGGGCAATCGTTCAGCGATTACGGATTACCGGCTTATGTTCCGTCTGCCGGAGACACGCTCTCTTCTACAGATCTGATACGCCGGTTGTGGCTGGACAACTATTACTACGGCGGTCTTTTCTCGCTGATGTATGAAAAGAAAAACACCTCGGTAACGTTTGGCGGCCTCTGGTCTCAGTATGAGGGCAAAAACTATGGCAATATCACCTGGGCACAGTACGGCGTACCTGATAATTATCGCTGGTATATCCACGACGCACAAAAAAATGATCTCAACTTTTACCTGAAAGCGCAGCACACTTTTGCCGGAAAGCTGATTGCCTATGCAGACCTGCAATACCGAAACGTAGCCTATTTCATCAATGGATTCCGCAATAATCCTGATGTGAGACCCGCTGTTAACTACAATTTCTTCAATCCCAAACTGGGCCTTACCTGGCTCATACAGCAAAGCAGCGAGCAGCGCCAGAAAGCATATGCATCATTTGCTATTGCCAACAAAGAACCCAACAAAGATGATTTTGAAGCTGCCGGGAATGCACTCCCCAAACCAGAGCGCCTCTACGACTGGGAAGCCGGCTACGAAGTGAGCAACCAGCATTGGACAGCAGGCTTTAACCTGTATTACATGGATTATAAGGATCAGCTGGTGTACACCGGCCGTATCAACGATGTGGGAGCTTATACCCGCACAAATGTACCGCAGAGCTATCGCGCGGGTATTGAGCTGCAGGGCGCCTGGATGCCCGTACGCTGGCTGAAGGCTTTCGGAAATGCCACTTTTTCAGAGAATAAGATCAAAAACTTTACTGAGTACATAGATAACTATGATGATAATGCGCAGACCGCAGTCAATCACGGCAACAGCGACATTGCCCTTTCTCCTTCAACAATTGCCTCTGCGGGCGTCTCATTGACACCTTTCCGCAAACAGGATTTCAGTTTTGACATACTGGGCAAATACGTAGGTAAGCAGTATCTTGACAATTCCGGGGATAATAACCGGAGCCTTGACGCTTACGGCCTTTGCGATATCCGGATTCATTATGGACTGAAAATCAAACCGTTTAAGGAGGTAGGCCTTACGCTTGCAGTAAACAATCTGTTTAATAATATGTATTCAAATAATGGGTACGTTTATTACACTTACATCAGTGGCGGCACACAGTATTACGACAATCGGTACTTCCCCCAGGCGGGCACCAACTGGCTGCTGGGCCTCCACCTGAAGTGGTAAAACTATTACAGGCTTCCTCCGGGAAGCCTTCTTTTTTCCCCGATCCGCCATTTGCGCCGGATATATTATTTTTGCAGACTGCCATTTTTACATTGGTAAGCTATTTGATGTTTATCAGTAAAATAACTTTCTTAAGATGCTTGGATATTATCTGATTGCCGGTGTGATGTTCCTTGTGGGTATGTTGGTGAGCAATCAACTGAAAAGTAAATTCCGGGAATATGGTGAAATACCGCTTGCCGCCGGCCTCAGCGGGCGCGAGGTGGCGGAGAAAATGCTCCGTGAGAACGGCATCTATGATGTACGTGTTGTTTCCGTACCCGGCTCTCTTACAGACCATTATAACCCTGCAGACAAAACCGTTAACCTGAGCCCTGAAGTATATGAAGGCCGCAGCATTTCGTCTGCCGCCGTGGCAGCTCACGAATGCGGGCATGCGGTGCAACATGCCACAGCCTACAGCATGCTTATGCTGCGCAGCAGGCTGGTGCCCATGGTACAGATAAGCAGTACACTTTCCCAATGGGTCGTTCTTGCCGGTGTTGGTTTTCTGTGGGGCCGTGGCAATCAATTGATTCTGCTGATCGGGATCGCATTGTTTGCTATCTCCACTTTGTTTTCATTGATAACGCTGCCGGTAGAATATGATGCCAGCAACCGTGCCCTGAAATGGATGGAATCGACCCACCTGGCCACAAGATATGAACATGATAAAGCGGCAGATGCCCTGAAATGGGCTGCGCGCACCTATGTGGTAGCTGCGATAAGCTCTGTAGCCACACTTCTGTACTATGTAATGATATTTCTTAACCGGCGTAATGACTAACGCCTGTACCGCTATTGGTAAAATTCATACATTGGAAATGCCGTAGTACGTAATTTTAAAAAACTGATTAAAACACACCGATGCTCGTAGAACAATTATATACCAACTGCCTGAGCGAGGCTGCCTATTTTATCGCCAGCGAAGGCGAAGCCGCAGTTATAGATCCGCTACGTGATGTGGATGTATACCTGAAAATGGCCGAAGAAAAAGGTGTAACCATCAAATATATTTTTGAGACACATTTTCATGCAGATTTTGTAAGCGGCCACCTGGAGCTGTCGCAGAAAACCGGGGCTCCTATTATTTACGGCCCGCAAACAGACGCTTCCTTCAGCTTTAAAATGGCTGCAGATGGCGAGGTTTTCCCCTTGGGAAAAGCAACTATTACAGCGCTGCATACACCGGGACATACACTGGAAAGTACCTGCTACCTGCTTAAAGATGAGCAGGGTAAACCATACAGCGTTTTTACCGGGGATACTTTATTTGTGGGCGATGTAGGCCGCCCGGACCTGTTCAGCGGCAATATGTCCAAACAGGAACTGGCCGGCATGATGTACCATTCGCTGGATAAACTGAAAGCGCTTCCGGATGATGTAATCGTGTACCCGGCACACGGACCAGGTTCTTCCTGCGGTAAAAACATCGGCAAGGAAACATTCAGCACGATTGGTACCCAGAAACAGACCAATTATGCGCTGAAAGACATGACAGAGGAAGAATTTGTAAAAGCGGTAACGACAGGCCTTTCTACTCCTCCTGCCTATTTCCCGATCAATGCGAAGATCAATAAGGAAGGATACGAGAGTCTGGACAGTGTTATGGATACGGCGATGGAAGCACTGACAATAGCAGAATTCAAGCAGGCAGTAAAAAACGGCGCCTGGATACTGGATACGCGCCCATCAACCATATTTACCGAAGGCTTTGTTCCTGAAGCTATAAGCATAGGGCTCGATGGCCGTTTTGCAGAATGGGCGGGCAGCCTGCTGCCGTTTGATCAGCCGCTGGTGCTCGTTACAGATCAGGGAAAAGAAAAGGAAAGCGTTGTGCGCCTGGCTCGTGTAGGCCTGGATAAAGTGGTGGGCTACCTGGATGGCGGATATGAAGCATGGGCAAAAGCCGGTGAAAAAATTGATATGATCATCGATATAGATCCGGAGGAACTGGCCATGGACATTCCGCATGACAACAGGCTGGAAGTGCTGGACGTACGCAAACCATCAGAATTTGAAGCCGGTCATGTAAAAGGCGCTACTAATGTACCCCTTGATACTCTGGCCGACATTGGCAATATTGCCATGATCGATTCAGACAATAATCTTTACATCCATTGTGCCGGCGGTTACCGTTCTGTAATTGCTGCATCTCTGCTGAAACGTCAGGGTTATCACAATCTGCGCAATGTATTGGGCGGATTTGGGAAAATAAAAGATGTAAAAGAAATGCCTGTGGTGCTACCTGCGCAGCAAAAAATCTGACCGCAGAAAATTATAAAAATGTAAAGGCCGGGAAACGATCTCCCGGCCTTTTATTTATTTAATCAACACAAAAATTTACTTCTTGTACACCTGTACGATGCAGGTATAATCTTCCAGCCTTTTAATCTGCTGCTCACGATTCAGCCTGCCCATTTTATTGGATTTCGGCAGATCTACACTTACCCGTTTAGGTAAGCCGTGCAGCAACTGAAGTACGGCTTTACTGCTTACCGCATAAGTAGTGCCTTCAGATTCTGTCTGTTTGCTGGTAACTATTGCCAGTACATTGCCCTGAGCATCCATTACCGGGCCACCACTCTGCCCCGGGGCTGCAGGCAGTTCCAGGCGATATTGCATGGAGTCTCCGCTTACACCGTTCTTTGCACTGATATAGCCTTCGCTGTACACGATCTCATCACCCGGATAACCGAGTGTAAAAACCCTGGCACCCAGACCAGCTTTCGATGCTGCAAATGTGTACGGCACGTCTGTTTTCGAGAAGCGGAATTCTTCATCCTCAACTCTCAATATCGCTACATCTGAATTCTCATCAAACGTAAGCACCGATGCTTTATGATATTGTCCGTCTTTGGTCTGTATATAGAGAGAATCAGCTTCCTTAACAACGTGGTAATTGGTAACCAGTACACCGTCATTAGACAATGCAAAACCAGTACCGCTGAGATTGCCCGGTGTCTGTATAGGTTTGGTTTTGATCTGGTCTATCTGCTGATTCAGCTTGTGCTGGTTGGATTTAATATTTTCCAGTTCATTATGCAGGTTGCTCAGCTGTGTGATCTCCGTTTTATGGCTGCGGTCGCTGCTGCGGAATATCCATACAGAGCTGACAGATGTTAACAGTGCTATACCTGCAGCTATCCCCGCTGTACGCAGGTAATGTGTACGTAATGGAATGGTGCGTGTTTCTGTCCGGGGCTGTTCAGTACCCTGGTTCTGATGAATATCCTTCAGCATTTTGCGGAAACTCACCTCTTTCCCACTATTCTCCAGCGATGTCAACATGCCGGTGCATTCTCTGAAATCTGCCGCAAACTGCGAATCAGACTGCAGGCGGTGCTCCAGTGCGCTACGTTCCTGTACACTTAAAGTACCGGAAACGTAAGCTTCAGCAAGTTGCCATATATTATTATCAATTGACATCATTTAAATTATTTTGCCTGCACCGAGTAAAATATTTTACGTAGCCGGGTAAGGCATTTATACTTCTGCGTTTTGGCATTTTCCGGATTGGTGTAACCAAACTCAGTTGCTATCTGCTGCATGCTTTTATCCTGGTGATAAAATGCTTTCAGCAATGAACTGCATGGCTCTCCCAACTGGCTCAGAGCCGCATCCAGCTGCTCATAGTGCAGCTCACGCTCCTCATATACTTTTACATCATCCTCATAAGCCCAGTCCCGTCCTTCATCTATACCTGCATCATCCGGAAGATAACCCGGCTGACGCTGGCGCTGCTGTAACTTCTTATACCACAGGTGCTTGCTTACTGCAAAAAGGTATGTTCCTATTTTACAGGATAGCCTGAAGTCCTCATGCTGCGCTTTCTGAAACAGAATCACCATAGCTTCCTGGAAAACATCTCCTGCTTCACTTTCATCTCCGCCATTGTTTATTATCCAGTGACTGATGACCGGGTAATGCTGACGATAGATACGTTCTGTCGCCGCCTGCTTTCCCAGGGCAAGCTCACCCAGCATATGCTGTTCTGTATGTAATGGGTTGTACACCTATTAATCCGTTTTTCTGCAAAAAGTAACCCTTACAGGGAAAAAATTTTAACCTGCCAAACCCGCAGGCAATACCTGCAAACCTATTATGTAAAGTTAACAATCAGGGGTTTTGGACATATGGGCAGCTGTTAAAATTCTTTAACAAAAAAAATTTCAGAAATTTTCCGGTTACCCGGGTTACCTTTTCCCGTTTACGGGATAAACAGGAAACAACAATAAAAAATTCAAGTCATGAAATTTGCAAAACTGAGCATTTTCGCCCTCGCTATGGGTCTGTTTGTAGCTTCTTGCGGTAACAGCGAAACTAAAACTGAAACTACTACTACTGACACTACTGCTGCTACTACAACTCCAGCTGCTCCTGCAGTAGATACTACAGTTAAAATGACTGCAGATACTACTAAAATGGCTCCTGCTGCTGATACAGCTGTTAAAACAACTGCTACAAAAACTGAAACTAAAACTGAAACTAAGAAATAATCTTAGCCAGTTAAGTTATAAAGCCAAGCCGCTCTTTCTGAGAGCGGCTTCTTTATTTTCAGCAATATCTGTGTCAAAAAAAATGCCCCGTACAAAGACGGGGCATTCAGCATTTTTATTCTTTTCCTGCTATTACCAGCACTATTTCCCCTTTGGGTGGGTGTGCTTCATAATGCGTAGCCAAAGTAGTAAGTGTATCCTTTCTTGTTTCTTCAAACATCTTGGTTAGTTCCCTGCATACAGCTGCTGCGCGGTCTGCGCCTATAAATTCTGCCAGCTCCCGGAGCGTTTTGGCCAGCCGGTGCGGCGATTCATACAGGATTATTGTACGTTCCTCTTCTGCAAGTTGCTTCATCATGGTCTGGCGGCCTTTTTTAACCGGCAGGAAACCTTCAAAAACAAACCTGTTGCCCGGTATGCCCGACTGCACTAATGCAGGTACAAAAGCAGTAGCTCCCGGAAGACATTCCACAGGTATTTCATTACGCAGGCATTCTCTCACCAGCAGGAAACCCGGATCTGATATACCCGGTGTGCCCGCATCAGTAATAAGCGCATAACTCTTGCCCGACTGTAACTGCGTTATAAGATGGGCCAGTATTTTATGCTCGTTGTGCTGATGGTACGGTGTAAGCGATTTCTGTATCTGGTAATGCCGTAATAAAACCCCGCTGGTACGTGTATCCTCACAGAGAATGCCATCTACCTGTTTCAGCACCTCTACAGCACGATAAGTAATATCGCCCAGGTTACCGATCGGGGAAGGTATAAGATACAGACGCATATATACTTATGCTTCTGTCAGAGTAACGTGGAAAGATTCCATTACCTGGTTCGCCAGCAGTTTTTTGCAGGCTTCTTCTGCCAGCTGTTTTGCAGCATCATGGCTCGCAGCATCTATATGAAGGGTGATATGCTTGCCGATACGTACATCCTGAACCTGTGTAAGACCAAGGTTATGAAGGCTGTTATTTACAGCTTTACCCTGGGGATCCAGCAATTCTTTGTGCGGCATTACATTAACATGTGCGATATACTTCATCTAAAAAACGTTTAATGATATTGAAAGTGCAAAGGTAATTTACAAACCGGCATCTGTGGCAGTTTTCTCTTCCGGTTTCCTGTAAATAAGTGACAATAATATATACAGTACAAAAACCAACGGCACTGCAGCCATCTTAAGAAACGGAAATGTCACTGCCGCGCACAATGCAAGCACCAGTTGCGGCCATGTATAGGCAATTGTCCATTTAACCGGCATCAGCTTGATGAACGGGATTTTGGAAACCATCAGCCAGCACAGGAGCACTATTACAGCATAAATCGCCCATGTATTGAGCATATATTCACCGATATGAAAAGGATTGCTCCATAGTATTAACGGGAACGAAGCTATGAAAATGCCGGCCGCTGGAATAGGCATTCCTGTAAAACCGCCTTTCTGCGGTACGGATATGTTAAACCGGGCAAGTCTCAGTGCACCAAAACAGGCAATAAGAAATGCAGGGGCCATAGCCAGCATATTTACGTCCATTGCGCGGCCCTGGCTCATATTAGCGACCCACAGCATTTTAAAAAGGATCATTGACGGCGCCACACCAAAAGAAACGAGATCTGCAAGGGAGTCAAGGTCTTTACCCAGTGGTGAAAACAGTTGCAAAGCTCTTGCTGTAAAGCCATCCAGCACATCGCAGATAGCTGCTATGCCGATGAACAGGCTGCCGAGGTACATCTGTTCTGTACCAAATACAGGCCAGTAACTGCCATTTTGAAAATCGGCCCAGAAAGGTTGCGCATTCAGGATAAAAGTAATAGCAATACAACCGCAGAGCAGGTTGGCCAATGTCAACAGATTTGGTAAATGCTTCATGAGGCGTCAAATGTAACAATCTTGCCGCAATGTGGCAATGCAGCACGGGAAACACCATAAAAAGAAGTGAGGTATGCTTCCTTCAAATAAATTATGGGTTTGAGTAGTCTTTGTTCCAGTTGATCTTTTCTCCGCCTTTGCCCATACCAATGAGTTTATTGAGTGCAAAGTTGAGCCCGAATTCATTGTATGCGCCGGTAATATTGTAATAGGAACGGGCGTAATGTACCTGGATCTTATTAAGATAAAGACTGGCACCAAAAGAGAACCCGGACAAAGCAGTACGATCCTGTAAAGCAAGCTCCTGGCGGCGCATATGATTATAGCCGACAGTAATTGCCAAACGCTTGCCCAGCAACAGCTCAGCACCAAAAATAAAGTGACGGAACAGCTTGTCTCCGAAATGAGATTTACCGGAAGCGGAACTATCCGGTGAGCCGAAAAGATTAGTGGTTTCTATATCTGCCGGGTTGTTATACCGGATATCCCATTCATAAAGATGGTGTATTGTGGCCATCAGGCGCAGCGGGAGGTGCTTAAAGCGCTTACTTACACCGATCTGCAAGTCAAATGGTAATGGCTCTGCGGTATTATCGGGGTTGTACTTACGCAGTGTAACGCCCATATTCTTAGCTACGGCGCCAATTGTCCAGAGGCTGCTGGTGTCTGTATAGTTAATACCTACATCTGCCAGTAAAGCAGATTCCTTTTTGTCGTAAAGTGAAGAATTGGCAAGCTTCAATGTAGCACCATAGCGCCAATGTTCGCCGTATTTACGCGAAGCGGCAACCGAGATAGCATAATCATGCGCTTTAAAATCTCCGTAAATATTGCCTACATCATCTGTCTGGGTAAAGTTGCCGTAGTTGAGATACTGAATGCCCAGTGCAAATGATGTCTGTATCTTTTCTACATGATAGCCGTAATTAAGGTTCATTACGCTGATACCGGCATAATAGGCATTATAGTTAAGGCCCAGCTGATTGTGGAGCTCCGGCGCCATGAGGGCGGGATTCTGCAGTGCAAAGCTGATATCCGGGCTCGGATTAGAAACATTAATGCTTCCGAGAGCTGATATCTGCGGCCCGTTGGGCATACGCAAAAATTCCAACGCTTGCTGCCCGCCGGTAACCTGTGCCTGTGCAGCAAGTCCGGAGCAACCGAGTAACAGGGTGAGCGCCCATTTATAGAATTGCATACGTTTTAAACGCAGCATGCGTTGAAATATTGTCATTACTTAAAGATACGGTATTAGCTGTTAGCTGTTTCTGCGGCTTTGGTCATTTCTTCGATCAGCACATGGCTTACACCCGTAAAGGAGAAACCGCCGTCGTGGAAAAGATTCTGCATGGTAACCATACGTGTGTAATCGCTGAAAAGGCTTACGCAGTAGTTGGCACAGTCTTCGGCACTTGCATTACCCAGCGGCGACAGCTTTTCTGCATAGTGGAAAAACGCATCGAAACCGGAAACGCCCGAACCAGCAGTAGTGATGGTCGGAGACTGGGAAATGGTATTGACACGTACTTTTTTAGCAAAGCCGTACTGGTAGCCAAAGCTGCGTGCTATACTTTCCAGCATTGCTTTTGCATCGGCCATATCGTTATAGCCGGGGAATGCACGCTGTGCAGCGATGTAGGTCAGAGCAACGACAGAACCCCATTCACTGATTGCATCCAGCTTCATAGCAGTCTGAAGTACGCGGTGCAGCGACATAGCAGAGATGTCTACCGTTTTATGAAAGTTGTCATAATTGGTGTCTGTATAAGGAATGGCCTTGCGCACATTGGGCGACATACCGATGGAGTGCAGGATAAAATCTACTTTACCACCAAGCGCTTCCATGCTTTCTTTCATCAGCTTTTCGAGGTCTTCCATAGAAGTGGCATCGGCAGCTATAACGGGGGCATTATTGCACAACGTTGCCAGTTCTTTGATCTTGCCCATGCGCATAGCGATAGGAGCATTGGTAAGCACGATCTGTGCACCGGCTTCTACTGCTGCCAGTGCTGTTTTCCAGGCTATAGAACGCTCGTCTAATGCGCCGAAAATGATTCCTTTTTTACCTTGTAATATTTGGTGAGCCATAAACGGTTCTGAATATTTGCCCGTAAAAGTAGAAAAAAAGCGGTTAGCCGGAAAGAATCCCTTTTGAGATGCCAGAAGATGTGCAGCTGAGGGGCTGCGGGATGTGCAGGGGAAGTGCGCAGCACCGGAGCAAAGCGAAGCCCGGAGCAGCCCGGACTGCAGATAAAAAGAGTACCAAAGCAACCAGCCCCCTACTTCCGTATTACAATCTCTACCCTGCGGTTTTTGTCGCGGTCTTCATCTGTATCATTGCCGGCTACGGGATTTGCCTCGCCCCAGCCTTGTGTGGCTACAATTCCCGGATCAAAGCCTATGGCTGTAAGCTGGCCCGCAACGGCATTAGCCCGCTGATAAGAAAGCTGTTCATTCAGTATCGGCGTGCCGGAGTTGTCGGTATAACCGTTTACAAACAGCTGTACATTTTTCTGCGGCAACCATACTTTGAGCACATCTGTTATGCTGTTTTTTTCAGAATCAGAAAGCGCGGTAACATTCTTTTTGAAGTATAATGTCATTACAATGCTATCTGTGACGGGTTTTTCGTAGCCGGAAGGAAGCATGGTAAGGTTATGTACTAAGGGCTCCCGTAGGCTCGCGTCTGTAATAGTGATTGTGTCTTCTGTATGCTGGAAGCCGATACGGTCTACATACAAAGCATAACGACGGCCCGCCGGCAGTACAAACATATAGCTGCCATCGCCCCGGTTGGATGAATACTGGTATAATTCTTTGCCCGTCTCCGCATCACTGATGAAAATACCGGCATAATTAAGCCGCTCTTTGCCAATGCTGTCGTAAACATATCCTTTTACAAAACTTACCGGTTGCGGTTGCCATTGCTTCGGCCATTTCATTTCGTAGAGATCAAAGTTACCGGCGCTGCTGTCGCGATTGGATGTGATGAATGCTTTCGTACCGTCGATATTAAGGCTGAGACTTATCTCATCATACACTGTGTTAATAGGGTAACCGAGGTTTTCGGCACCGGCCCATGTAGTGTCATCTGTGCGGCTGGTACGGAACAGGTCACTGCCTCCCATGCCAATGTGCCCGTCTGATGCAAAGAACAATGTCTTATTATCGGAACACAGAAACGGAGCAATTTCATTGCCTGAGGTGTTTACTTCGGGGCCAAGGTTATGCGGCTCCTGCCACAGCCCGTGCTCAAAGCGGCTGCTCCATATATCGAGGCCGCCATAACCACCGGGGCGGTCACTTACAAAAAACAGTTCTTTATTATCGGAAGAAAGACAGGGCATGCCCTCGTACGATGGCGTATTGATAGTGGCTCCAAAGCTCTCCGGCACCGACCATACGCTATCTGCAGTATAAGCCATATACAGATCGCAGCCACCTTTGTCCCAGCCATTGGGGCTGCGGTTGTCGCAACGCATAAAGAACAGGTAATGCCTGTCTGCCGATACCATTTGTGAGGCTTCCTGGCTGAGCGTATTGATAGGATAACCGAGTGATTTGCCGGAAAACCAGCCTCCGCAACTGTCTACATCAGAGCGATAAAAATCCTCATCAATACCATTGGTGCGTCTTGTGTAGAAAATACTTTGTTCATCAGCAGTTATACAGGGATACATTTCCGCATAACGCGTATTGATACGGCACCCCATATTGAATACAGTATCTTTCAGTTGATGATTCATTGCCTGCTGCATAAACTGCGCCTGTGAGCGAAGCTTATTCCACTCAGCCAGGTTTTTTGAACCCGGAGCATATGCGCTGATAATCTGTAAGGCACCTGGAATATTTCCGGAGAAAAGCAGGCTTTTGGCCAGCGGCAGGGCAAACTGTTTATTACCATTGGCGCATCCGGCAGCAGCTTTTGTAAAAACATCTGCCGCAGCAGCATATTGATGGTCTTCAAAATACCATTCGCCCAGGTTGCTGTAGGCCGCATCGTAGCCGCTGTAGTTTTTTACAGCTTTGTGCATTGCTGCCAAAGCTTTATCATATTTTTTTGCAGCCCTCAACCCCATGGCCTCATTAAAATACTTTTGGGCAGACGCCGGCACCTGCCCTGCAACATGAGAACAGCAAACAAGCAAAAGCCACCCCAAAAGCAGCAAACGATACAGCATGGAGAAAAAAATAGTTATCAAAAATAATATTCCCGGCCATATAGTACTAAACCTGAACTTTGTATTTTATAGAAATTAAGCAGGACCTAACATATGTCTACAACAATAGTTTGCCCCAACTGCCAGCATAAGTTTGAACCGAGTGATGCAATGCGCGACGAAATAGAAAAACAGCTGCGCAATAAAATGCTGGACTGGCAGAAGCGGAAAGAAGATGAATTCAGGCAGAAAGAGGCTGGTTTTCAACAGGTTTTGCAACAAAAAGAAAACGAACTGAGTGCCGCAGTAGAAGCAGAACGCCGGAAAATAAGCACGGAAATAGAGCAGCAATTGCGCAAAAGCATCAGCACAGATTTTGAGAACCGGCTGAGAATGGCAGAGCAATCGGCAGCGGACAATGAAGAAAAACTTAAAGAAGCCCGCAGAAAAGAAATGGAATTTCTGCAGAAAGAGCAGGCACTCATCAATAAAGAAGCAGAACTGGAGCTGAACCTGCAGCGGCAACTTATGACCGAGCGCGAACGGCTGAAAGAACAGGTAAGTAAAGAAGCCGCAGATAAAATGCACCTGAAGGAGTCGGAATACCTGATGCAGATGCAGGAATTGCGCAAGCAGCTGGAAGACCAGAAAAAACTGGCAGAGGAAATGAAACGCAAGGCCGAACAAGGCTCTATGCAGTTGCAGGGCGAGGTGCAGGAACTGGCGCTGGAATCGCTGCTGCGCAGCAGTTTCCCGTTTGATGTAGTAGCAGAGGTAGGCAAAGGCGTTCGTGGTGCGGATTGTATACAAACGGTACGAAACAGTTTTGGCCAGGAATGCGGTAAGATCATTTATGAAAGTAAACGCACCAAAGACTTCAGTCCGGAATGGATAGAGAAGCTGAAGGCGGATATGCGCAGCCTGGGAGCAGATATTGCCGTGATCGTAACACAGGCAATGCCGAAAGACATGGATTGCTTTGGTGAAAAAGACGGTGTATGGATATGCAGTTTCAGCGAAGTGCGGGCATTAAGCGCAATATTGAGGGATCTGGTGATTAAGGTATCCACAGCTGCGAAAAGCCAGGAAAACAAGGGCGACAAAATGGCATTGCTATATACTTATCTTACCAGCAGCGAATTTTCAGAACAATGGAAAGCAATACGCGAAGGCTTTATGTCTATGCGGATATCTATACAAAAGGAACGTGATGCTATGGAAAGGATGTGGAAAGCACGCGAAAAACAGCTGGAAAAAGTATTGCTGAATGCAGCTCATATAAAAGGCTCGATAGAAGGGATAGCCGGAATGGAAAACAATATAGACCTGACGCTCACATCAGACGACAGTAACTACCTGCTGGACTAGTGCGAAAGCAAACGGATAATCATAATTATGATTCCCACAAGAAATATAAACAGAGAGATGCGGTTCATACCGTGCATCATTTTAATGTTGATATTGGTGGGATCATCCGGATCTCGCCTGCGGAGATAGAAGTACCTGAGAATCTGGTTCCACATAGCTAAGCTCTTTTATTAAAGTTACCACGAAAATTTGGAGTTTTAAAAAATAGCGCTTTATATTTGCAGCCCTGATGCGGGGGATTAGCTCAGCTGGCTAGAGCGCTTGCATGGCATGCAAGAGGTCATCGGTTCGACTCCGTTATCCTCCACAAGCTTTAAGTCACCTTCGGGTGACTTTTTTGTTTTATGCCTTATTACTGTTATATCATTTATTCGAAAACCAGGGACAAGTATTACATCGGCTATACAGAGGATGTAGATAAGCGCATTACGCAACATAACGATGGCATCTCCACTTTTACAGCAATTGCACAAGACTGGGAGCTGGTTTACAAAGAGATGTTCAGCACCCGTGAAAAAGCCTTTAAACGGGAACAGGAAATAAAACGAAAGAAAAGCAGGAAATACATAGAGTGGCTTTGCTCAGCTGGCTAGAGCGCTTGCGTGCCCCGAATGCTTTCGGGGAAGAGGTCATCGGTTCGACTCCGTTATCCTCCACAAGCTTTAAGCGACTTTTTATTTTACTTATTATGCCCGCTAAATAAGGGTCCAGATTAAAATGTTAAAGCTGCCTTGCGAGACAGCTTTAACCAGGTTTTGTGCAAAAAAATTTTAGTGGCTCATCTTGGCAGGATCATCATAATTCACCATCCAGTTGATGCCAAATTTATCGGTAAACATACCAAAATAGGCGCCCCAAAAAGCATCGGCCATCGGCATCGTAACCTGCCCACCAGAAGACAGCCCGCCAAATAATTTATCTGCCTCTTCCCGGCTCAATGCATTAACAGAAATAGAAAAGTTATTGCCTTCCTTATAGTTTGTGGCCCATTCGCCGCCGGTATCGCTACCCATTAACATCGTTTCTTTACTGATGGGCAGGCTAACGTGCATGATTTTGTTCTTATCAGCCTCAGAAACTGGTGGCATACCTTCCTGCGGCGGCATATCTCCAAATGTGCCTATATAAGGATATTCACCGCCAAATACTGATTTGTAGAAGTCAAAAGCCTCTTTACAATTACCGTTAAAGGTTAAATAAATATTTACTGTTGCCATAACAATTTGATTAAGATTTATTTTTAAAATGATTGTCTGATGTTTGCTTTCTTTTTATCGTGATATATATTTTGGGCGAATATAAACACATTACTGCAAAGTTCATATTTCCCTTTGCGTGCTTCAAACACTAATCAGATGAAATAATAAAGTCCATTGACGCAATTAATTGCCTTCGCAGGCCCCGAAAACGGCCAAATTTCCCCATATACTCCACCTTTTTTTACTGAATTTGTAAAATATATACACGGTAGCGGAAAGCGTAAAAATACGTCCGTATAATCCACATTTTCCAAACAGGTATTAATACCCATATGTGCCGTCTGATAATCAGGCTTAAGAACATATTGATTATTTAGAAGGTCTACAGCGTGCTTGGATGCAATTTTTAATGCATTTTAAATGCAACTATAAATACATATCGACGGAGCGCATTTTTTTGTTTAATGCAATAGCTTTGCTGCCGATTGCTGCCAATTTCAAAACGAAAGAAAACGAAAGAAACCATTTATTGAGCAGGAATTTAATGGCCGGTGTTACTACCAAAGACTGGTTAACCCCAGGAAGTTTCTGCACCCGGCAGGCTTCCGTTGCACCACCGTAACCATTAAAACCTTAGGAGAACATGAAAGCGGCCACACCAATATCATGGTGTGCCGGCAGCCAATAATTTATTGCTGAAAAAGTATTGCCTGTATTATGGGCAACAATACTATGCAGGGATAAATAATTGTTTACGCATCAATTATTGGTATGGTATGGATAACCCAAATGAAAGAAAACTGATTGAGTTCCTTGGTGTAATTGGTTTTTCAGGGGAAAAACTGGAACACGACCTGAGGTCACATATAGCGCTGGGCATTCCTTTTTTTACGCTCAGTCATGCTATTTCATATGGCAATGAACTGATGCGCTTCAGGCTGGAGTTTAAATATACAGGTCAGTTCTCATCTTACCAGCTTACAGAATATGAAGCGATTTACCGTCGCCCGGTTAATATCCGCCATACAGTTGTAAATGACATAGACACTGCACAATTGGAGGAACAGATGAAGAAAGTAGACTGGTCTGTACCAGTAGACCCTATGCAGATGAAAGATCTCAGCACCTGGCGAAGCTATGCAGACAAGGTAAATGAGCTGTGCAACCAACTCTGGAAATTATCTGAAAATAATAATCCCGAAGGTATGATCATACAGGACCAGCTACGGGTAAAATACTGGGCGGATACACCTTTTGACACCTCCTCTGAATTACAGGAGTTGAGAAGCAACTATGAGGAGCGGCAGCGTTTCACCCTCACCGAAAACGGTTTTTGCAATGTAAATCTTGCCTATCATATACTTTCCGGAAAACTGGAAGATATTAATGGCAGATTCCTGGACCTGGGCATAAATGTGTATTCCCAACTGGAGAACAAACTGAACTGCATTCCCAATGAGTTTTCCGTAAGCGAACGTATGTCATTTCCCGAAGGGGCCGTGCTATATTCATTTACGGTAGTAAGAGACTATACCGGCCGCTTCAATATACTTCCCTACACTGCTGCTTTATCCCGCTACCCTGTAATAAATCACGGTGTATTTGCAGGCATAGATACAAAAGAGCTGGAACGGCAGATGGAAGAGATCAGCTGGAAAAACTCATATGAAACCTTCCTGATGAAAAAGTTTTGGGACAGAGATGCTATGTACCCGAATGTGCGTGCAATTTATGAGCAGGTAGTTACACTTGAAGCCCACAGTGAAGGCCGGCGGATAGCACAGCAACTGAAAAGCAGGTACTGGACGGACGCTCCATTTTTTAAAGATCATATAGTCAGCACCGGAGAGGGCAACAGCAAAGCATCTGCACCTGTTACTTTTCCCCCGGATATGCCCGTTGGCACAGCCTATAACCTGCTTTGCGGAAGAACCGTATGCAGCAAATTCGGGGCCGGCAACATGAATGGCACATCAGACTGGTACCGGTTGGTTTTCACAGACGGCCCGGAAGAGCATAGTTATGCGCCGGTACAGATCCCTGGTTACAGGAATAAAAATACGCTGGACAACCTGCTGAATATGGTTCCTGTAATATCTTATCCGCAGGAGAAAGTATCCGCCGCAAAAGAAATCCTGCTGAGCGGCGGAATACTCGAAGCAACGCTAAAAAACGGAAGGCCTGTATATATCATGGCCAATCCGCAGCAGAATACGTTAAACATCTACAGCAAAGAGATGAAGCCCATACCGGTGAACCTGGAGATGGACCCGGACTGGATACCTGAAGTAGGCATTCAAAGCAGGTACAGGATACAAACGATAGGAACGTTGTAACAATAAAGAGGCCGACAATGTCAGCCTCTTTACCGGTATAATATTTACTTATCGTCCTAATTAATAATTGCCAGTTTTTTGACGTATCTGTTCTTACTTCCCTTCAATATCATTGTGTAGTTGCCGGGAATGAGTCCCGTAGCATGTACAACAATATTATTTGTCTGGGTATTTTTTTGTGTAAATACCTTTTTCCCATCCATGCTGAAAATGGAAACTTCATAGTCATCAACCGAAGAAACCATTATCTTGAAATTACCATCACTCGGATTAGGATTTACTAGTACAAAATCACCCAACATATTGGCTGCATATTTCCTGGCGTCCGAATTACCTGAACTGTCTATACCGTCCAGTAAATAAGCCGCATATGCCTCTTCAAGTTCCGGCGTCAGAACACTATCTGCAAGCCAATCGTCTGAATCATCAACAGTGTTTGTCAGATCTCTGTGCTGCGTATAGTCGGGGCTGTATTCAATAGGCGTAGGATATGGCGAATAATTCCTGTCATGCGTGGTGAGTATCGCATAGTGGAATGGTGTAGTCGGATCCGGATCACCCTTGTACTCGTTGCAGTTATAATCTTTCACGAATGCCTCAAAATAACTTCCGGAATCTGCTGCAAAGCCGGGATTCAGATCTACTACTTTCGCACCACGAAAAGTGAGATATCCTTTGCTGTTTATATGGTTTACCGCAGATAAATATTCAAGATAATTCAGTTGCAGCTGATAATCAGCGGAACCAAGATTATTAATATCGGGATAATCAACATCAAAGTCTTCTGTATAATATGGGTTGATCATCTTCTTTACATAATTGCTCGTCTCACACAAAGAATAGAGATCAAATAAAAACATATAGTCGAGGCCATTGAAATCCGCATTGACACCACAAGGTTCGCTTTGGGTAATCGGGTAGGAGCCTTCTCCATATCTTTTTGTGGGCTCAAGCAATCTGTTTACACTTGACCACTCCGGGCTATTACCATAGTCGCCGCAGTAATTATGTGGGCCGCAATTCGGGGCATTATCCAGTAATCCCTTATAGGATGGCATTGAATAACCGCCGTATGCATAATTCTGAGGATCATAGCCAACGCCGCACCCGGAGCCATACTTATCCAGGCGGTATATGAGCGGCGTATGCGGTGCATAAAAGTCGCGGGACAGGGAATGATTCCTAACACGTGTCCATGATGTATTTATACTGGGTACGGGCACCCATGACGGTAGCCATGAGGGAGTCGGGGGTTTTATCTCCCAATTTCGTGCTATTGCTGTAAAGTCATCTGTAAACGAAATGTCGTGATGCACATTGAGGTTACCAAACTGAGCAAGCTGGAAAAGATTATAATACGATTGCGCACTTGAGAGTAGGCCACCGGAACTATATCCACATGCAGCACCACAATTGCCTGCTGAAATGGCTGCGGGAAGTGCAGAAACCCAAAAATTCGCGCCGCCGTCAAAACACTGATTCTTTCCACTGAATGAGATGCCGCCACTTGAAACTGAATAATTGACAAATGTTTTATTGTAAGAACCATCTTCATTACCATATACACAGTTGCCAGTGAGCGGGTTCAAGATTGTCCAGGGATTTGCAGAAGGGGGAGTGCCCGTCAACGCAAGAAGGCTGTATTCGATCTGGTCAGCTTCGTGTACCGGCCACCAGTTTGTAAAACGAGATTGCGGAATCCAGCTAATCATCCGGTACATACTGCTGCTGGCAAGGCATGTAAGATTTTCATTATTATAACTTGCATTACTGTTAACATGCTTTGTTGTAACCGCCATACCCAGAAACATCTCAGCAATCTGATCCTGCGATTCTTCTTTAGGATAGCAAGGAACGGTATGATCCCACGGCACAACACCATTTGACGTTGGTAACCCGTATACATAATGGTCATAGCGGCCCTTGTAATCACTTGCAGTATATACGACCACAGTTGGCCTTTCCGGCCTGTTAAAGTGCTGGTTATTATTATTAAGTAGATCTTCTGTAACGTCATCACGTATGAAAAACCCGTTAAAGGAATTGCTTATTTTCCGGTCCGTGATGTTGCAATGATAAGTCCCTACAATATCATTCATGTATTCTTCGGCATCATTGTCTAGTCGGTCAAAGGCTTTAAGGGCATAGTAAAGTTCCATATTGCTTCTTTTTGTATCCCAGCCATAAAGCTCTAGAAGGCGGCTTTCTGCTGCCGAAACACCTATATAATGTCCTAGTGACTGAGTGGCATCCCCCCAATGTAGTGTGCCTAATTTACCCCTGTCCCGCGTCTGCGCAGGTATGCTTTCCCCACAGTTAGGCCCGATTTTCAAAAAGTCGTTCACGAGACGGTAACGGTACCACCAGTATTTTTCCAGATTCTTATAGTAATCGGGCAGTACTGTCTGAAATTGTGCCCTGACAGGCAGTATATAACAGCATGCCAATATCAAAATGATTATTGCCTTTTTCATAATAGATTAATTTTACTTCTGAACCATAGCGCCCGATTCCGACGCCATGGATTATTGTTCAAATTCAAGGATGTAAGGATCATTTGTCCCTGAGCTTTGACTTCAGTTCATCAATCTCTTTCTGTTGCTGAATAATATTTTTCTGCTGCTGAATAATATATAATGTCAGTTCTTCAATCTTTTCCATCTGCTTTGAAAACATCTGGTTCATATCAATACCACCTTCATTAACGATAGCATCGCCGGACGGCACACCAGGAAGATGCTTGTTTTCATTTATATAAGATTCTACTTCTTCCAGTGGTTTCAGCTTATATTTTTTATCAAACACATAATCGGCCCAGTTTGTACTGTTTGTTAATGCCACTCGTACCCTTTCTGTGAGTATACCATGCTGTACAAATAAAGAATAGCCTGTTGGCGCAGAGGGTACGTCACCTATTGTCACCTTGGTGTAGCCGTCCTCATCTCTCAATGCCATGAGTGTTGCCCATGTACCTTTGGCAATGTTGTAGTTCTGAAAGATGTGTGCATTTCCCCAGGCCGGCGCCGTATTCTGTGCCCAGGAATTATACCATATGCCACCTTGTCTCCAACCGTTACTGGCACCATACATCTGGATAAAAGGCCCGGTATTATTGGTACCGCTGGTGGCATTGACAGTAATGTTGAGCCCCCCCCGGTCTGTACGGGCATTAATAGATTTAAAAGCACTCGGGTTGCTGCTGGTCATTGAAAGATCGCCATCATTTACTGTCAGCCGGTCTACAGGGGGTGTAGTTGCAGTATTAACACCTACATTGTTAGCACCATTTGTTATCAGGTTGCTGCCTGATGCTATCCAGTTTTGAGCGTAAAGGCTGGTAGAAAATAAAAGCATTGCTGTTACCGGGATAATTCGTTTTCTAAGCATGGTATCTTATTATATGAAATGGAAGAATATTTAAATTTATCCTTTTACACCATATGATATCAGTGCTAGTTCACAACCATGTCGTCTGAGTTCATAGTTATGTAGTTTGACAGAGATCAGGCAACACAATTATGCTGTTAAAGCAGCCCGGAAGCTGCTTTAATCAATTCAGTTTACAAATTCGGCGGCTATTTTATTATCGTTATTTTCCTGGTAAACCGTTCACTGCCTGCCACCAAAACGAGATAATAGTTACCGGTAGGAAGATCCCCTACATTTAGCTTAAACTCCTGCGACCCTTCATTTTCTTTTACAACAGATGTTTTCATTTGCACACGCCCAACCATATCCAGCAGTGTGATATCTATTTTTGAAGTTTCCGCTTTCCCGATTTTAAGAGAAAGATTATCTTTTGCCGGGTTGGGATAAACTTCGACGTTATCATCCGTCAGCGTTTTGGTTATTTCAGAACCGTAAAACTTATTGTCACCGACTGCCAGGCTACTGCGATGGCTGCCGCCGCAACCAGGGTCTGAATAGTATATATGTCCAGGATACCGCCCGCAAGTTGCCGGATCGATATATAATGTGCTGGCTCCTTTCTTGGCAGTAATAAGCGTGCTGGTGTTTATAGTGATCTGTTGACCTGCTTCAAAACGTTTACTACCGTCTATGGTGGTCAGCGGAATACCGCTGCCGTATTGCGATCCGATCCAGATGTTACTGTAACCCGCATAATAGTTATCAGGGGCAGCATTCAGATACAGATCATTGATGCAATCCGGAAATATCCATACATAGTTGAGATATAAATCATCATCATAACAACCAGTATGCCATGAATAAAGCTGTATCCAATTCCAGTCCTGAGTTGGCGTGTAGGTAAACATATTGTTTCCGACTTTCAAAGGACTATCTATATTACAAGGAACCAGAGCGTTACTCCCTTTTCCCCAAACCCTATTGCCGCCGGCAGCCCATAAGTTAGGTGCTTGTCCGCTAATAGTATTGGCACTGCTACAAATTGAATAGCATTGACCAAGATTTGTTTCCGGATTTTGTGTAAGCCAGATTTCAAAGTTTTCAGGATGTGGCAAACTACTAAAACCGATGTATATATGATAAGTCCTGCCGGCCTTGAAAGGGTAATATCCTGTGATACCTTCCCCTGTCTCCTCTGCGGATGTCATCATGATTGTGCTGGGAAACTGAGCAGTGGTCCCCAGCATTGTGAACCATGGGGTGCCGAACGATGTCATCCAGTTCTGAACTTTATTTATAGAAGGTCCGACGGATTGGGTAGTGCCGTTCCACTGACAGTCATATTGTGTATTGCCGCTATTAATTGCAAAATCACCATTCACCATCATCTGGGCGTGGGAACGCTCCTGCAGTAAAAATAATAGCAGTATACTGCTGATAATTTGTTTCATGTTTCAAACGTTTTTAAAAGTGAATAAATAAGAACGATTGAATGAAACTATTTGTCGTTTACTTTTTTCTTTAACTCTTCGATTTCCTTTTGCTGTTGAATAACATATAAGGTGAGCTCTTCTATTTTTTCCATCTGCTTGGCAAACATCTGGTTCATATCAATGCCGCCATTATTAACGATAGCCTCACCGGAAGGCACACCTGGCAGGTGCTTGTTCTCGCTGATGTAAGACTCTACGTCAGTCAATGAGCGCAGTTTATATTTTTTGTCAAACACATAATCCGCCCAATCTGTAGAAGTGGTCAATGCTACTTTTACTTTCTCTGTAAGTATGCCATTCTGTACAAACAACGAATAACCAGTAGGTGTTGAAGGAACATTGCCGATAGAAACTTTTGTATAACCATCCTCGTCCTTTAAGGACATAAGTGTATACCAAGTGCTTTTACTTACATTATAGTTCTGGAAAATATGCGCCATTCCCATCGAAGGGGTTGTGTTCTGTGCCCATGAATTATAGTAGATCCCGCCCTGTCTCCAGCCGTTACTGGCCCCATACATCTGGATGAAAGGCCCTGTGTTATTAGCACCGCTGGTAGCATTGGTTGTAATATTCAGGATACCCCTGTCTGTACGTGCATTGATCGATTCTGTAGCGCTGGGATTACTGTTGATAAGAGAGATGTCACCGTTATTTACAGTCAGGCGGTCTACGGGTGAAGGAGTGGCTATACCTACATTGTTAGTGTTGGTGTTATAAATATTGGTACCACTGGTAGCCCATTGTGCATTTACATTGGTTGCGGAAATGAGTCCGGCTGTGGAAAGCAGCGAGGCAAAGGCTGCAACTTTGAGTTTTTTGTTCATAGCATTTGTTTTTTAAGTGAAGAATACAGCAATTTACCATGCCGCATCATTCCATTTCAGCGCCAGTTCATAGTTATGCCGTTTGGGTTCATAATTATGCAGTAATGACATATAGCAGACATTGCACTGCACAAAAAAGCCGGCACTTCCGGCCGGCTCTATCACGTTTATGTTATTCTTTTATTGTTACACTACTGCTTTGTCGGGCGCATGCAGCTTCATGCGTGTTGCCAGTATATGCTCACAAGGCCCCATTTTTAGCTTGTTGGCCTGGTAAAAGGAACAGCCACACGATGCATCTGTAAGACGCTGGTCTTTATCTATTACTGCAAGTGTATCAAACATCTGATGTTTATCTTTTACCTTACCCTGTATGTACAACGTATCGTTCTCTACCCTTGTGGTAATAGACACTGCATCCCGCTCTATGTATTCATTTGCTGCTTTTTCCTGCGGGCTGCCAAAACGCAGTGCATCAAAGTCTAACGGTTCCTGTGTAAGCTCTCGCACACGGTATACGCCCAGGTTCAGATCGTAAATGACACGACCGGCCTGCGTATATGCTGTCAATGCGGAAGAGACAACCGAAGAAGACAAACCAAGCTTGTTTGCCAATCCATCAGATGTGCCCAACCATGTTTCCTTTAATGTGCTGAATATCTTTTGCTTTGTAAGGATGTCTACAATGCCGCGTGGTGCCATCAGATCAAAATTACCTGCACGGCTCCAGTCATTTGTTGTCCAGCCGGAAAGACCTAGTGTAAATACCATATCGCCCATATCTGCCATAAAGAAAGACGGCAACCCCGATCCCAGCAGCACCACTTTAAAGCTTTTTGCCACCGGTATCAGCCGCTCCAGTATCAGCAGGCGGCGACGCCCCCATATACGTATCGTTTTTTCCTGGTTTCCGGTGTACAGAGATCTGTGAAATGTAAGCTCTTCATACCATGGTTCAAAGATGAGCCGTATCGGCTTGCCCGGTTCCAGTACAAAACGGAGTGCACGTGGTCCTTCTTTCTCCTTAAACCTGCGCAGGTATTGGCAGAGGCTGTAGATATCCATGGGATGCAGATCAAAGACAGTAGCAGGAAGTGTCATGGCGGCACTTACCTGCAGAAATCCCCGCACCCAGGAATCCGGCAGGTCTATTTTCACTTCTTTATACACATCCTCGTTTGTAGTCTTTGCTTCAAATCCCGAAGGATCTATTTTAAATTCGGTATCCTTATAGCCGCGTATTTTCTGAAATTCGCCATACAACTCAGCTGAATAATCAATATTGGTAGTCCCGCATTGAAACTCGCTGATCTCCGTGAATACATTGTAACTGCAGCTTAGTTTGCCATAAGATGATTCATCCTGGCTGAAGCATTCAAAGAACACTTCATCAGGATGCACCGTGATAACCGGGTCCAGCACAAACCAGGCATCTTTATCATTCTGGTAGAGATAATCGAAGTACCGCTTCTTTGCTTTGTTGAATGGCCCCAGCACATGATCTTTCTCCTGGCTCACCTGCTTCAGTTCTTCCTTCAGTTCCTGTATGCGGTTACGTACCTGCTCTACCTGGAAGGCAGCCATATACTCACTGAGCCATATTTTTTCCTGTTCCGCCGCCCAGGCCTTATATTCCGTTTTATCTTTCGGTTTAAAGCGCAGATCCGAGACCACTACGTCATGCAATGCAGAAATAGCTTCGCGAAATGCAATCTTCTTATTCAGTTTACCCACAAAAAAAGTAGGTTCCCGCAAAGCATCCGGCGCAAAGCTCATGGCCGTACCATGCGAACTGCTGCTTACAGATGTGCTGCCGCTGTATTTATAGTCGAATAACATAGTGCTTAATTTTTAACCACCAGGTGCATGTCCAGGTGAGGATAGCGGTTTTTTATTTCCGTTAAAATATGAATGCAGGTTTCTTTGTCCTGCACAGTTGCCTGGGCCGACACATCATCTATCACAGGCACAACCCATGCGGCAGCGGCTTCGCTTTTTATTGCTTCCTCGTGCAGAAACCTGAAAATACGATCCTTGGCCACTCTTGCTTTGTTTACACGGGTCAGCACAGAACGGAAATAGAATTCCAACTGCTGCAACATCGCTGGCTTACCGGCTGCATACAGCGACAGGTAGGCGGTGACAAATGCCTGTACATTTACACTTGGGTGCTCACTCAGCTTTGCCAGATATTCGGTAGCATGTTCGGGCTTCAGATAACGTGCTATCAATTCCTTACCAAAATTTTCCACATCCGGCCGGATTGAATCTGTAATGCTCACCAGCGTATCTGTATCCCAGTCTGCTTCGGTAAATTCTGTTTTAAAGAAATGGAATGCGTATGCTCTTGTGTCATCCCAACCGGAATCCAGTAAACCAAGTGCTTTGTCGCGCTCATAACGGATACGGGACACGTTCTGTTTAAAATAATTCCAGCACCATTGACGTACTGCCAGTATTTCATGGCCGCCAAAGGAAATGATCTGCCCTACAGAAAAGTCTCCGGGCTTGTCGTAAGCTTTCAATATATCATAGCCGGCAAGCTGACCCGTACGGTATGGTGCATGCACCAGCTTTGTAATATCCTTTGGCAACAGGGCGGTATTCCAGTAGGGCTTTAATACCTCTGTCACAAAATTACTGATCATTGTATGCGCCCCTTCAAAACTTTCTTTCCGGATCAATACGTACACCAGGTAGCGTACGGATATATTCCCAGCATCTATGTCAGTGTCCGGCAATTTACGTATACAGCCAAGCGCAGCCTCCGCTACATCGGGATATGAGCTCTCTGTCTGCGCCAGAATAAAACCTATGTTTTCCGCCAGCAGTTTATCGGGGTATTGATTCAGTAACAGAATACCATTACTCCGGATCTCCGGAACAGCATTCTGCAGGAACAGCTCAGTAAGTGAAAGCGGTATTTCTGCCGGGGAAGCGAACCTGGATCTACCCACAAGTATTTTACCCGCGAGTATCTTATTGGCTTCCAGCGGCGATGTAAGCAACTGCTCTACAATGTTCCAGCTGATGCGCTGCAACTGCTGTGCAGCTATTATATCCAGCCGTGCAATTGCGTCTTTGGCCAGGTAATTATTCTCTTTTGTATCTCCGAGATGCAGCAGTTCTGTCACGACCTTACCCAGTATTGCCTGCTGACGTTCTTCTGTAAATGATGTCTTCTGCAGCAGCGCTGAAATCCAGCTGTTGTTTTCTGATCTTGAGTTGAAAATCACCAGTATCATAAACATCAGATCATTGAGATAAAACGGTGTATCTTTTGCGACCCGCTCCTGCACCCAAATGTGTGCCTGTTTGCTGTTGCTGTTCAGTACGCGGGCCATAAATTCGGGCTGCCGGCTGAATTCCGCTTCACGCGTGCTCAGCACTTCACAGCCAAATTGTTGCGACACTTCAAACGCAGTATTCAGTAATTGCAGAACAGCATTTGTATCAAACCGGCCGACTATTTCCCCAAAACGGGCATGCGCTTTAAGATTGCCGTATGCAAACTTTTGGATCATGCCCATCTTTGCCTGCATCAACAACTGCACGTATGCTTCCGGCATTGCATCCCAGTATTCAGGGCGCAATTCAGGGCGCTGCACTGTCGCTTCTTTCACCGCCGATGGAACACTCTCTAAAGGTTTCTGGTTGCTGTCTGTTGTCTTTTTCCCAAAGATATTTTTCAACGCACCTACAGCAGCCCCAATGATAGACCCGCTTCCCGGCGGCTGATTATCAGCGGTTGGTGTCGTTGTTTCTGCAGCTGACACATAAGGCTCCTTAATATTGTCTGAATAATAGTAATAATTCCGCGTACCGGCTTCCTGCCGTGTACCCAGGCTATATCTCATGCCCGGCTGAAGCGTAAGGCCTTTATCATTGCCGAGCAGGATATTGCATAACAATAAAGAGTCTGCACATTCCGGGTAAATAAGCCATGTGTATATATACTTCTTTGTGGGTTCATCCAGCTTTCCGTAATAACGTTCCAGCTCTTCCCGTTTTGGCCTGTAGTCTTTTTCAGAATATTGCAGCAGGATGGAAACAGCCAGTTTCAGGTATGTGGCAGCATCTGTATGCTCTGCTGTACTGCGTAAAAATTTAACAGTATTCCTCTTGAAATAATCTTTTGTATACTGCGAAAATGCCAGGCGGCTTTCATTGCTTTTCAGTTCTTTTCCTACAGGTACGGATTTTCCGGCTTCAGCAACATACTTCCGGCTGTGTTCAAGTGTTCCGGTACGCTTAAACATATGATGTTCTTTCTCAAACCGGTAGGATAATATACCAACAATGACGCCGTCATTCCGCATCTGCGCCAGTTTGTACATAGCCCGTATCTGCCGGAAATATGGCGGCCGGAATGGCCATGTCTTTATTTGATTTGCGAGCAGCGGCGGCAGCCAGTTGTATATTTTCCCGAGCAGGTATAATGCCGGGAAAAAGTCTACCTGCTTTTCCTGCGTATATCTTGTAAGACAGGAAGCCAGTAATTCCTGATCTCCCGCCTCCAGGGACTTGCGCACATCATCCGGCAACTGCTCCAGTAACTGTGTTATAATTTTTGCCGTTTCCTCACCTTCTGTAACCGTCAGTAAGGCTTCCCATGCAAGATTCCGGATGTATTGCTTCTGCCGGATATTGATGGCAAGTGCATTAAACAATGGGATCGCCTGTGTGGCTTTGAACTGCATCAGCGTGTATAATGCTGAGTAAGCCTGCAGCTCATCGCCTTTTGTAGCCAGCTTTATGATAAAAGGAATCGCTTCTTCTATCTGCATCTGGCCGGCTTTCCAGATAACACGGCTGGTTTTCCACTCGGTTTTAAAACTGTTCTTACCTTCTATGGCATCCTGCAGGCGCTGAAGAATAGCGCCTTTTGCAGATTTGGGCTCTACGGCTTCCAGCGAAGGCAGCTCCATAAACACTTCCGTTTCCGTCTGGTAGCCCTTTTTCCGCTTTTCATTTTCAAGACCGGCAAAAAGAAGTTCCGCCTCATTGCGGCGCACAGCGGCAGGCGTTTTAGTGCCTTCTTTTAAGGTACTGCCTCTTTTACCATACCTGAAGTTGACCAGGTATTCATCCGGTGAAAGCTCACACAGGTCTATCTCATATACCTTGTCAGAGTTGCCTTCCTTAAAGAATAATTTACTTTGCTGAATGAGTTTCATATGATGGAAACGTATTCTTGAATTATGTGACGATGCCTGTGCTTATGATTTGCGTTGAGGCATCGTCCGTTACAGGTTATGTACTTAGATGTATTCCGGGAAGGGATCAGGACAGGATGTTCCACCAGTCTGTCTGTACAGGAGGTGCCGGCTTCTCCGGTCGGGACATTTCTGGTATTTCAGCAACAGGCGGCGGAGTGGCGGGCGGTTGCGACATAGCTGGTTGTTCCACGACCGGGTAGCCATGCTTCGTCACAATCTGTTCCAGTTGCTGCCTGAACGTTTTGCCTTTTTGGGGATTTACCATCTGCACATAATGAATATATCCTTCCACCGCATTGATCAGATGTTTTGCTTTACCCCATTGCTGGTCTTTCCAGCCATGTGTTTCTATATTGTGCAGCAGCGCGCGGAATTTTCGCAGTTTATCACGCTCTATGTTCAATTTTTCATTTACAACAATACCCGTCACTTTCTGCTGTCCGCCACTGCGCATGATGTGCGTTTTCTCCGGGTGAACGGAAAATCCTTCGGATTCCACGATTTTTCTCAGGAAGTACAGCAGCTTTGCAATATGCTGCGCACTTTCTTCTGAGGCAGAAAAGCTCAGATCATCGGCATAGCGTGTATAGGTAAATCCCAGTTTTGCTGCCAGACCCTGCACTTTTTTATCCAGCCGGTAAGCAATAAGATTGCTGATAGCCGGGCTGGCCGGTGAACCCTGCGGCAGAAAACGATGCCCTTTCTGAACGTAATAACGCACACCGTCCATCTCTACTTCTTCCGTTTCCGGTTGCGTACAGATGAGGGCAAATATGGTGGCCAGCTGCTCGGAATAACCCAGCTTATGAAACAGTCCTTTCACACGCCCGTAAGTGATCGTGGGGAAGAAATCTTTCAGGTCCATATTGATCACAATATCCTTTTTCAGATGCGGCTGTGCATTGGTGACAATAGAGCGCTGCCGGGTAAAACCATGTATATGATCATTTACAGGTATCCGGTCCAGTATTGTGGTCAGCACCCATTGCTGCAGGTTTTTCAGGCGCTTTTTAGGCGCTGAAATGAGCCTTTTCCCACCGGATTTCTTGGGTACTTCAAAAACATGGTAATGGTTAATTCTTGATACTTTCCGCTGGTACAGGAGGTAGCGCAGTGATGCGATATCTGTCTGCATGCTTTCCGCAAGTGCTGTTATTGAGCCAAATGCAGGTAAATCATACCGTTGCAGCAGCTGAGCATCGGAATCGGTATTACTCAAGCCACCGGATACACCATCACCCAGGTAAATGATCTCCTGCTGCTGTGTCTGTTTCCAGCGCGCCGCTTTATCAAGCCGTTTCTGTTTATTTCTTTGTTTTGTCTGATCCCGCTTTTCCAGGGCCTGTTTCATACGGGCTTTCCGCATTTCGCGGAGCATAGCCTCCCGATTGCTGTACCGGCGATCCTGTTCCAGCAACTGGTTCAGTTCCTGTGTAAGCACTACTTCCCTGTTGATAAGCGTTTCGGAAAGCGTCGGCATCTCTGAAGCTTCCCAGAAACCGAGGCGCTTCATTTCTTCGAGAATATAGCTGTCTTTGGAGGTAGCTTTGATACGGTCGTAGATCTGCTGCCGGGTTAATTTGTCAGACATAGGGATATTGAATTAAGATAAAGGCCCTGTTTAGTTTATAAACAGGGCCGGATTCAGAACCTTCGTATTTTCACAGGACTATATCAATCAACTCCAGAGAACACGTACCAGTGGTACAGTTAAACTCATGGAGGAAGAACCGCAACTGTACCACTGGTACGTGTTCTCCCCATAAAGATTGCAGGTAGTGCCGAATGTCAGATAATATTGCAGCGATGACGAAACATCATCATTTTCTTATTCAGAAAAGCAAGGTATTTTCTAAATCCTCTTTCAAATATATAGAAATAATAAAACCACAACTGATAGCTTTTAATGAAAAACCTGTTTTTATTATAAATACTTAGTACTAATATTTATAATTTAATATTTGTATTTTAAGCAATAACATCAGGCATCTTTTATTTATACAGAACGGGGTGCATTACACCGGATACGAGGAGTGTTATATCATAATTATTTGGCTATAAGCAGATGTTTTTCTTGCTATTTCAAAGCGTTACTTATTTTTGTGCCGTCAACTATTAAAAACGATATGTTTAACTTGATTTTGTTTGGCCCTCCGGGGAGCGGCAAAGGCACTCAGTCTGCCAATATTGTGTCCGCTTTCCACCTGCAGCACATTTCTACAGGAGACCTGCTGCGTGATGAAGTGAGCCGCCAGACGCCGCTGGGGGTAGAAGCGCGGAAATATATGGACCAGGGTATGCTTGTACCGGATGAAGTGGTAATAGGCATGATCAGCTCCAAAATTGATGAAACGCCCAATGCTCGCGGCTTTATTTTCGATGGTTTCCCACGCACCAAGGCACAGGCCGAAGCACTGGACAAACTGCTGGAGTTTAAAAATACTCAAATACACCTGATGCTCTCGCTCCAGGTGCCGGAAGATGAGCTCACACGCCGTATGATAGGCCGTGCTGCTACATCCGGCCGCAGCGATGATAATGAAGAAGTAATTGTAAAGCGCATTAAGGAATATCACGCAAAAACGGCCATTGTAGAAAATTACTATGAGTCTTTTGGTAAGGTAGAGCGCATTAAGGGTGATGGTTCTATAGAAGAGACATTTAAGCTGCTGAGCAGGCAGATAGAAAAATACCTGTTACCGGCATAACGGCCGCACCGGTATATATCATCACCCGTGGGTATTGCTCACGGGTGATATTTATTTTTACTCATTTAATAAGATATTGTGGAGAAAGGAAACTTTGTAGATTACATACGCATATATGCACGCTCCGGTAAGGGCGGTGCCGGTAGCTCGCACTTTGCGCGCACTAAATTCAATCCACAAGCCGGCCCGGACGGTGGTGACGGCGGCCGCGGCGGTCACATCATACTGCGTGGAAACTCACAGTTGTGGACACTCATACACCTGCGTTACCACAAAAACGTACTGGCCGAAGATGGTCAGCGGGGCGATAAAAACAACTGTACCGGCCGGGATGGCAAGGATATTATCATTGAAGTACCGCTGGGCACGGTGGCCATAGACGAAGAAACCGAAGAGATACAGGCAGAAGTGCTGGAAGACGGCCAGGAGATCATATGGATGCGTGGTGGTCGTGGCGGGCTGGGCAACTCAAATTTTGCAACGGCTACTAACCAGGCTCCGGATTATGCACAGCCGGGTGAAGAAGGTTCTGAAGGATGGAAATACCTGGAACTGAAAGTACTTGCAGACGTAGGGCTGGTAGGGTTTCCCAATGCCGGAAAGTCTACGCTGCTTTCTGTTGTAAGTGCGGCAAAGCCCAAAATTGCCAATTACGCTTTTACTACACTGACGCCGCAATTGGGTATTGTACCCTACCACGACAACAAATCGTTCTGCATGGCCGATCTGCCGGGCATTATTGAAGGTGCCGCAGAAGGTAAAGGTCTGGGGCACCGCTTTCTGCGTCATATAGAACGCAACTCTGTGTTGCTGTTTCTCATACCTGCCGACAGTGACGATCATGCGAAGGAATTTGAGGTGCTGCTCAATGAACTGGAACAGTATAACCCGGAATTACTGGATAAAAAGATCATCATTGCCATCAGCAAAAGTGAAATGCTGGACGAGGAGCTCCGCGAAGAAGTAAGTGCCGCGCTTCCGGAAGATGTACCGCATATCTTCATTTCTTCTCTTACCAACCAGGGGATAGGCCATCTCAAAGACATGCTCTGGGAAGCGCTGACAGACGAAAACTAACTAACCAAAAAAGACGAAAGGCACCTTAATGGTGCCTTTCGTCTTTTAATATGCAGGTTGATCTATTTGCTGGTTACCAGGTGCAGCTGGATGTTTACTTCGGGATAAATGAAGTGATCGCCCAGGCCCTTATCATTGCCGTAAGCCAGGTTCCATTGTGTGCGGTCTATGTTGAAGCTTGCATCAGCAGTAGTCTGAGTTTCGTTCATAGCCAGCTTTGCAGGGAAGCTGATACTTTTGGTAACACCTTTTAATGTAAGGTTACCGGTGATCGTATGCGTTGCATCTTTCATTACCACATCCTTACCAACAGCAGTATCCACGCCGGTTTTTACGCCGGTAATTTCAAAGATCGCTTCAGGGAATTTCTGCGCATCAAAGAAATCGGGGCTCAGGAGGTGACCGGCAAGCTTGGCGTTACCTATGCTGTCCTGGTCGTCTGCTTTAAGCGTGTTTATATCAATAGTAAACTTGCCGCCGTTTACAGTACCGTTATCTACAGTCAACTGGCCGTTTTTCAACAGGAAAGAACCGTGGTGCTTGCCTACAGGCTTTGTGCCGATGAATTCTACATGGCTCTGTGCGAGGTCTGCTTTATATACATTACCGGCAGCAGGGGTCTGCACCTGCTGTGCGTCTGTAGTAGTTGCTTTATCTGCCTTGGGTGCATCCTGGCAGGAAGCAAGAAATAATGAGCTTATTGCTACAAAAGAAAAGATACGTTTCATTAATATGGTTTTAAATTTGAGTGGCGAAAATAGATGTACCTACTGACATTAAAGTCACAGGAGCTTAAGATTTTTTCTATCAGCATATTAAAAATTTTCATGAAGCAGATTTCACCAAAAGAATTACAGGACTGGATCAATGAACACCGCAAGTTTACGCTTATAGATGTACGTGAAGGTTTTGAGCGCGAATTATACAGCATAGGCGGGCTCCACATTCCGCTGGGGGAATTAATGAGCCGCAGAAATGAACTGCCAAAAGAGGAAACTCTGGTGTTTTATTGTGAGAAGGGTATCCGCAGCCAGATAGCGCTGCAGCGGCTTGAAGATCTTGGCTATGATATGTACAATCTTTCCGGCGGCATGTATGCCTGGCGAGCTATGTAGTTTTACCTAACCGCAAAGGGCACGAAGTATCGCGGAGAGACGCAAAGATTCAGAAGATAAAACTAATTCTTCAATGATTGCACCCGCTGTTGTCCGTCAAACACACAGCTTACCTGTATGTGCAGTGGAGAAAAATAATGCTGCAATATGCTGCTGATACGGTTTTGCGCGAGTGTAAGATATTGCTGATTATGTTCCATCTGCGCTCTGTTCCGGGTATACATTGTTTTCTGAAAAGCAGTGTACATATCCTCATCCGAAAACTGCAGCCACCCTTTACGGCTATTGGCCTCCAGGCGATCCAGGCGTAGTTCATAGCTTAACAGCGATGGCGGCGGCAGGTGAATTTCCAGCATATCTTTTTTCTTCTCTACCCGTATACTGCTGTCACTAAGAACGACGCCGTACTTTGCTGTATATGGTACCTGCAGTTGCACCGTTTTTTCAAGAAACATCTTCTGCAGCCCTGCAGTCCAGCTTCCGTCGTCTGCAACATTTGTGCTTTTAAATGTAGTGATGCCGTTTGCCTCCAGGCTGGCCAGCTCGGCTATTTCACGTATGAAAGCATAATTCTCAATCATTACCGACCTGCTTTCCTTCTGCCCTGCCTTTTTACCAATAGTATATCCTACAATGATGGTAGCAGTAAGAATGATCAATGCAGAAATAAAGCGAAGTATATTTTTCATAGCAACATTGTTTAAAGGTTCTGATAAACACAGCTGCCGTGTTCACCTACTTCTATGCGGTAATTCATGCCCAGCCGTAGCGTGTAATTCACATCCTGGTGGCCGCATGGGAAGTTAAATAAAACCGGATAGTCATATTTTTTAACCTTATCCCAAATGATCTGCTCTACATGCTGGCCAAACGGACGGTCTGTATCCTGCATGTCTGTAAAGCTGCCCACGATCAGGCCTTTCAGCTGGTCAAACTTACCGGCACGCTTCAGGTTAAGCAGCAGGCGGTCAAGATTATACAGGTACTCTCCGATGTCTTCAATGAACAGGATTTTCCCGGTGGTATCAGCTTCGGATGCCGAACCGGTAAGATGAGCCAGGATAGCAAGATTCCCGCCGGTGAGTACTCCTTCTGCCATGCCTTTACGATTAAAGGTTGCCGCCGGGATCTCATATTTCAGTGGTTCACCGGCAAGCGCTTTACGGAAACATTGCAGGTAATCCAGCTCTTCTGTTTCCGGTTTAAATGCACCGCACATAGGGCTATGCATTGTTGCAATGCCTGTCTGTGTATGAATATGGCTGTGCAATATCGTAATATCGCTGAAACCACACACCCATTTCGGATTTTTTTTAAATGCAGTAAGGTCAAGCCGGTCTATAATACGGCTCATACCATAGCCGCCACGCCCCATAAGTATGGCATCAATACCGGGTTCGTCCATCATGTACTGCAGATCGGTAAGCCGTGCATCATCATTGCCTGAAAAATAAAAATGCTCTGTACCAACGGTCTGGCCAATCTCTACCTTAAAACCCCAATGCTGTAATACTTCTACTGCATAGGAAACACGGTCCGGAGATACGTAACCCGAAGGACATGTAATGCCGATGGTGGCACCGGGTTTTAAATATGGAGGAATGATCATTGTTTTTTGTATTATGTTGTTCTGTTTTGCAAAAAACTCTATCAGGATACTATTTAAGCTAACAATCCGATAAATATTTCATCATCGCGTATTTCTACAGGAAATGTTTTGAGCTTATAACCCTCACCACTGGTATTGCGCCCGTTGGCCGGATCAAAACGGTATTTGTGAAGCGGGCATACCACTCTCCCCTGTACATCCAGCCAGCCCTCGCACAGCAAAGCTCCCGAATGAGGACAGGTAGCTGCAAATGCGTAAAGCATATCTCCTTTCCGCAGCAAAGTAAGTTGTTTTTCACCGGCAAGCGCACTGACCATCCTGCCCTCTTCAAGCGTGGAAAACCCCGTGCCGGCTACTGCATGCCATTTATAAATCATGTATAATTATGAAAGCTCCAGGGCCAAAATAAGAACACCTGTCGCGAATCTTTAAAACTTATCTTCTTGCTGCAAAAAAATCTTTCATTAATTGTGCACAATCATCTGCAATCACGCCGAATGACAATTGCGCTTTAGGATGAAATGGCCAGTTGTCACCGGTCGTCTTTTTATACCCGTTTTTGGGGTCAGATGCGCCAAATACGATCCGCCCGACCTTACTCCAGTAAATAGCGCCACTGCACATGAGGCAGGGTTCTACTGTCACATAAAGCGTCGCTTCCATCAGGTATTTGGCCCCTATATGATTGCAGGCTGCAGTAATGGCCAGCATTTCCGCATGTGCCGTTGTATCGTTCAGCCGTTCTACCTGGTTATGTCCCCGGCCAATGATCTTTCCGTCCCATACCACTACAGCGCCTACCGGCACTTCTCCTGCATCATATGCCATACGTGCCTGCCGCAGGGCTTCCTTCATAAAATAGGCATCGTCAAATATCATGTTGCAAAGAAAATGTATTTACTCCTTGTTTTGCGTATCCATAGTAATTGTAACGGGACCATCATTTATCAACGCAACCTTCATATCTGCACCAAAGCTGCCACTGCCCACAGGCGTACCCAGTAAAGCAGAAAGCTGCTGCAGGAAATATTCATACAGCGGAATAGCCTGCTCCGGCCGTGCCGCACGGATAAAGGAGGGGCGGTTTCCTTTTTTATACGATGCATGCAGGGTAAACTGGCTGATAACAAGTATTTCTCCCGAAACGGCTTTAATATCAAGGTTCATAAGACCGGCTTCATCTGAAAATACACGCAGACCGCCAATCTTCTGGCAAAGCCAGTCTGCATCATCTTTATTATCTGCAGTTTCAATGCCCAGTAATATCATATACCCCTTTCCTATAGCCGATTTTACCACACCATTGATAGTCACCGATGCTTCGGAAACACGCTGAATAACTGCTCTCATGACGCTAAATTAGTGAATAGGCAATAGTGAATGGTGAATGCACATGCTGCGTAAGAGGTGAAACATTAAAAAGTGATTGATGATTCGTGAATGTCCTGCACAGTATTTAGTCAACCATCCAGCCTGCACATTATCACATCAACCACATTCCCCACATTTTACAGACCTTTGCTCCATGTTTTCGATGAATGAAACGATTGTGGCGCTGGCAACTCCGCCCGGTGAAGGTGCCATCGGCATCATACGCCTGAGCGGAAAAGACGCTATAGCCATTGCCGATAAAGTTTTCAAGGGCAAAAAGCTCTCTGCGCAGGCTTCGCACACTTTGCATTTTGGCCATGTAGTAGATGGGGCTAAAACCGTTGACGAAGTGGTAGCCAGCCTCTACAAGGCACCCAGGAGCTATACAGGCGAGGATGTGGTGGAAATCAGCTGCCACGGATCCAATTATGTACTGGAACAGGTACTGCACCTTTGTCTGAAAGCAGGTGCAGTAATGGCTCAACCGGGAGAGTTCACACAAAGGGCTTTTCTCAATGGCAAGATGGACCTTACCCAGGCCGAAGCGGTAGCAGATCTTATTGCCAGCCAGGGCAGCGCTGCACACCAGGCTGCCATGCACAACCTGCGCGGCGGTTTCAGTCACGATTTGAAACTGATGCGTGAACAACTGATCAACTTCAGTGCGCTGATAGAGCTGGAACTGGACTTCAGCCAGGAAGATGTGGAATTTGCAGACCGCACACAGTTGTATGCACTACTGGATGAAGCCATCATAAAAGTATCGGGGCTGATACAATCCTTCCGGCTGGGTAACGCGATTAAGAATGGTATTAAAGTAGCTATAATCGGTAAGCCCAATGCCGGAAAAAGCACGCTGCTCAATGCACTGCTTAATGAAGAGCGTGCCATAGTAAGCGACATTGCCGGCACCACCCGCGATACAATTGAAGAAGCCTTAAACATCAACGGTATCATTTTCCGGCTGATAGATACTGCAGGCATCCGCGAACATACTGCAGATATCATTGAAAGCATTGGTGTGGAACGCAGCAAAAAAGCAATGCAGGAAGCAGATGTGGTCGTCTATCTTTTTGACACGGCGGAAAGTACTGCAGCAGAAATACAGGAACAGGCCCTGGAATTGCAGCATAATGGCATTTACTATATACTGGCAGGCAATAAAACAGACCGCATCGGTACAGAAGCTGCTGAAACAAAATATGAACACTTGCCGGGCCTAAAACTTTTCATTTCTGCAAAAGACCGCGATAATATTCATCAGCTCCGGCAGGCGATATATGACAAAGCTGTATCCGGCGAGCTGCAACAGGAAGGAACAATCATTACCAACACAAGACATTATGCCGCACTGGCAGATGTATTAAGCTCACTGCAGGATGTGAAGAATGGCATGGATACCAACCTGCCCGGCGATCTTATTGCACTGGATATCCGTCGCTGCCTGTTCCATCTCGGCACCATTACCGGCGAGGTTCAGGTAGACCGGGATATACTCGGCACTATATTCGGGAAGTTCTGTATCGGGAAGTAACTAAAAGCCAGGGCCCCGCTTCGTGCGGGGCCCTGGCTTTTCCGATCTTTAAAAATTACATATTCTGGTCATCGGCTGTAGGGCCATATAAGCCGGGTACTTTATTGCCTGTTGCCCGCAGATATACAATCATTTCACCACGATGGTGGTACAGATGGTTATACAGGAACCCACGCATCACCTGGATACGGGGCATCGCCGGGAAAACATCATTGCCGTTCATGGTCATTTTCCATGGCGTCATCATATTTTCATCTTTGGCACTTTCCAGTACAGCCTGTGCTTTTTTTACATTCTCTTCAAACTTGGCTACGATATTGGCTGCTTTTGAAATATCGCCTTTGTCATATTTATATGCGCCCATGTCAAATACGTCCTGGTTTATAGTACCATCATACCAGTTATATACCTCTGCAATGTGAGAAGCCAGCTGGCCGGTCGTCCATGATTTTTCAGAAGGCTTGTAATCAAGTGCGCTGTCAGGAATTGCATTTAATAACTTGCGGGTGTTCTCTGCTTCATGCAGAAATTCGCCCAGGAAAGACTGTACGATCATTGCTATTGTAATTTTTTTATTTTAATGAATACGGCAAAGGAAATACTTTTAACCCGGAAATAATGGTTAAAAAAATATTTTTTCATCATGTATTCCCTGCTTGTTTTTATATAACGGATTATGCGTAAAAAGACATCCCTTAACCTCCTGCTGCAGGAACTGACCAAAGAAGAACTGATTGAGGAAATCGAAAAAATATGCGACCGTTTTGAGATCGTAAAAGACTATTTCCGGATAGACCTTACCGGTGACACAGCTCCATATGTTGAAGCCGCAAAGAAAAAAATTACAGGCCAGTTTCATACATCCAGGGGGAATCCACGCAGGCCCAAAGCTTCCAGGCTCAATAAAATAATCAGCGATTTTGAGATACTGTCTATCTACAGCGAAGACATTATCCAACTACTGCTTTTCCGTGTGACGACCACTGTTGATTTCATAAGGAAGTACAACTATCAGCAGCCGGCATTGCTGCAGTCAAACCTCCGTGCATTTGCCAGGGCCTGTGATATGATCGCGTCAGAACACTTACAGGAAAAATACCGGGAGCAGTGTGCAGACATCGTTCAAAATGCCCGGCGTATCTATACCGAAAATGAAATGGAAGAGACTTATACCACTCATTTTTCGTAGCGGTAGTTCAATCTTTCGATTATAGCCTGATGTATTTCAATTCACTAAAGGCTTATGGGTAACAGCTTAATTATACACATTGCCCACTATGTATTTATTATAAATTCACAAATTCTTCATTTTAGCGAAATTATTATTAGACATTATTGTCTATCTTCACTTTTATGAAAACCTTTCTATACAGTGAGGAACAGCGCCGGTGGTGGGTGCAGCAAAAAGTAAGCAGGGCCAAAACCGTTAAGCAGATATGCCGTGAGGCCGCCATTTCGAGAGCTACATTATACAACTGGATTGCCGAATTTCCGGACCTGGCCATTGATGAAAATGAAATGCAGCCCTCTACCGCGGAAGCCCCGCATGAGGTTCTGAAAAGAGTGCGCGAGCAATCCGGAGAACCCGATCCTGTTGCAAAATACCGCATGCTTTTGAATGCGCTGGGCACCGTAGACACAGATAAGTCCGTTGCCCGCAAACTGGTAGGTGTGCTCGTAAAAAGATATACACTTACTGTAGCACAGGCTTGTGCCATGGTGGGTATAGAAGAAGCTGTGTATGGTTATAAGCCACGCAAACCAGAAGGAGATGATGAAGAGGTATATGACGAGCTGGTACGCCTGATCACGGAGGAGCCTTCCCGCGGATTTACTGAATGCTACGAGATACTGCAACGCACCAATCCGGGCTGGCCACGGAAGCAGATAAGAAGGGTATACAAGGAGCGGAGGGTATTCCTGCTTCGTAAACGTACACGCAGGCTGCCCGCCGGAGCAAACAGGAATGAAAATACCGCTGAAGAAATACAGGAACAACCGGTTGTGCGGCAGCAAAGACCGGGGGCCACCTGGAGCCTCGGACTTATCGAAGATAAGTTATCCGATGCGCCTTTCTGGCTCCTGTACATCATGGATGCCGAAGACGGTGCAATTCTGAATGCTACCAGTGGCGGCGGATATGTAAACATTGAGGATATCCTGGATTTCCTTTCTCTGGCAACTATGGAAAACGGCCAGCCAAGAAAACTGCGTATTGCAGGCAGAGAGCCTTTTACCGGCCGGGAGATCACCCGCTGGACATGGGACCAGAAAGTAACCTTGATAACGCTTTCTCTCGGAAAACCGGAAAACCAGGAAATGCTGCAGTCCATGGACGATCGTGTGTCACGGGCTGTACAGCAAAGCCATGCCGGAAACATTACAGAACTGCAGGACTGGATAGAAGAGTCTCTGGTGGCAAAGGGGTGATGTGGGTTAATGTGAGGATTAACTGATGTGATCATTAGCTAATGTGCTGGTAATGCTGATTGGTTTACAGAAGGAGAGGTTCGGTAAATAGAAGTGGTGAGCAGTATTTATAATTTACTACTCACAGTTTACCGGATCACTGATTTCTTATATCTCAATTCTTATATCTCACATCTTTACCGGCTATTGACCATTCGCATTTCACCACCGACTCCCACTAACGATTAAACATTATTTTTACTGATCATACTACTACATGAAATACATTATATCAGCCGCCGTAGCCTGCAGCCTGCTTGCAGCCTGCGGTAACCAAACCAGCAAGCCAATGGCCAATACAGATGCTAATGCGCGCTTTGATACCTACAAGCAAGGCTTTATAGAGTCATTGTGGAAAGTATATCCCGGATGGGCCAGCAGCCAGGGATATCACAAGTATGACAGTGTCCTTGTAATCCCGGATGCAGCAGCACGCGAAAAAGAAAAAGCTTTTGCAACTGCAAATCTTGATTCGCTGAAAATTTTTGACCTCAATACATTGTCTGACAACAACAAGACAGACCTGTATATGATCAAAAACCAGCTGGAGTCGGCTGTATGGGGCATTGATGAAGAAAAAACTTACGAGTGGGATCCGGCAACATACAATGTGGGAGAAGAATTTGCCAATATATTAAACGGCAGCTACGACACCCTGGATACACGCCTGCACAGCTTTAACCTGCGTATGGCTGCGATACCGGCGTATTACGAAGCAGCAAAAGCCAATATCAAACATCCGACAAAAGAGCACACACAGCTGGCCATTGAACAAAACCTGGGCAGTGTTTCCATATTTGAAAAAGACCTGCAGGATGCGGTTGCCAAATCCCATCTTTCGACGGCAGAAAAAGAACAGATAGCAACCCGTGCAAAAGACGCAGTTACTGCTATTAAAGCTTATGCCGACTGGCTGAAACAATTGAAAAATGACACTCCGCGCAGCTTCCGCCTTGGAAAGGATCTCTACGCCAAGAAATTTGAGTATGAGATCCAGTCCGGCTATACGGTAGACCAGGTGTATGCCAAAGCGATGGCGCATAAAAAAGAACTGCATCAGAAAATGGCGCAGCTGGCAGTGCAGTTATGGCCTAAATATATGGGCAGCGAAAAGCAGCCAACAGACACATTACAGCTGATACGGCAGGTAATTGATAAAATATCAATGAAACATACGGAGCCAGACTCTTTCCAGGCAACTATTGAAAAGCAGATACCGGTACTCGTAGACTTCATCAAAAAGAAAGACCTCATTTACATCAATCCGGCCAAACCACTTGTTGTGCGTAAAGAGCCTGCATATATGGCTGGTGTTGCGGGTGCTTCTATCAATGCGCCCGGCCCTTATGATAAGAATGCAAACACCTACTACAACGTAGGCAGCCTCAGCGGTTGGGATAAGGAAAAAGCAGAAAGCTATCTCCGCGAGTATAACTACTATACACTGCAGATACTGAGCATACACGAAGCCATACCCGGCCATTACACACAACTGGTATACAGCAACCAGTCTCCCAGCATCATCAAATCTATTTTTGGCAACAACGCTATGATAGAAGGCTGGGCCGTATATACCGAGCGTATGATGCTGGAAAACGGTTATGGCGCAGAAAACGGATCAGACAGCTCATCGCCTGAAATGTGGTTGATGTATTACAAATGGAACCTGCGCAGCACCTGCAATATGATACTCGACTATAGCGTCCATGCACAGAATATGACACAGGAAGAAGCGATGCACCTGCTGGTTGATGAAGCGTTCCAGCAGAAAGCAGAAGCCGAGGGCAAATGGCGCCGTGTGTCTGTAACACAGGTGCAGCTTTGCTCTTACTTCACTGGTTACACAGAGATCTACGATCTGCGTGAAGAGCTGAAACAGAAAATGGGTGACAAATTCAACCTGAAGAAATTTCATGAGCAGTTCCTCAGTTATGGCAGCGCTCCTGTAAAATACATACGGGAAATGATGCTGGCATCAATGAAGTAACACTCACATAAAACATATAGAAATCCCGTATAGCTTGCCCTGTACGGGATTTCTTTTTTAAACATCTTCTTAATTCGTAATTTTCAGGGTTGCATTGCAGCGCCTCCGGCATATATGAAAGAACACATTTCCCTTGAAATACTTAAGGCATCGGCAGGTTCGGGTAAAACCTTCAACCTGACGCTGCGCTACCTGCAACTGCTGCTGGATAAGCCTTACAAGTACAAGGAAATACTGGCTGTTACCTTTACCAACAAGGCGACCGAAGAGATGAAAAGCCGCATTCTTGAAGTGCTGGAAGGCATAGCCCGCGGCGAAGAAAATGGCTATACACAATGGCTGCAGGTACAGTTGCCGGGGCTAAAAGGCGGGCTGTTGCAGCAGCAGGCAGATGAAGTATACCGTAACATTCTTCACGATTACAGCAGGTTTGCGGTTACCACTATAGACAAATTTGTACAGCGGGTGATCCGCAGCTTTGCCTTTGAAATAGGGCTGGATGCCGGCTACAAAATAGAAATGAATACCGACAAGGTTAAAGAAGACCTTGCTGATCGCATGTATGCCCTGCTGGATACGGATGAGCGCCTGCGCCGCTGGGTGCTGGACCTCGCGATGCAGCGCGTGGACGATAATAAAGGCTGGGATTTTACCGCTGAAATGCTGCAGCTGGCCACTGAAATTTTTAAAGAGCGGTTCTTCTCTTTTGAGGAGTCGCTTAAGCTGATGGATGATCCGCAGGATGCGTTCAAAAGGTTCCAGGACAACCTGTACCGGCAGGTGCGCAGCTTTGAAGAAGATATGAAGGCAATCGCAGCTACCGGTATTGCTGCGCTCGAAGCGGGCGGTGTAAGCCTGGATGATTTTCCTTATAAAAGGAGTTCCTTCGCCGCTTATCTCTACAACATCAGCGAAGACAAATTTGAACCAGGAAAACGTACGCTCGACGCCATTAACGATATCAGCAAATGGTACAGCAAAACTACAGCGCAGGGCATTATCGGGCGTATAGAAACGATTTATCCCGCTGTAAACAGTGCACTTGAAAATCTTGCCGCCACATGGCGGGAGCAAGGTGCTGCTTATACTTCAGCAAGGCTTATACTTTCCAATCTTTATTATTTGAACCTGCTGCGTGTGCTCGCAGGTCAGCTGGGCAATTACCGTGCTGAAAACAATACGCTTCTTATCAGTGATACGCACCAGTTGTTACGCATGCTGGTTCAGCAGAATGATGCCCCGTTCATCTTTGAAAAAATGGGCAACCAGTATCACCATTTACTTATTGATGAATTCCAGGATACTTCTTCCTTTCAATGGACCAACTTCCGGCCATTGATGCAGAATGCCATGGCATCGGGATATTATAATCTTATAGTGGGCGATGTGAAACAGGCTATATACCGCTGGCGCAATGGCGACTGGCGGCTCCTGCTCTATAAGGCCAAACAGGACATGGGGCTGGAAAATACCAAGGAAGGAACACTACAGGAAAACTATCGCAGCCACAAAAACATCATACGTTTTAACAATTATATCTTCCACACAGTCCCAAAACTGTTGCAGCAACAGTTTAACCAGGTTATTTCAGAAATAGGTGACAGCTCACTTCGCAAAAAACTGGAAGATGCCGGGCTTACGAATATGATACAGCTGGCGTATGAAGACAGCTACCAGGAAATCCCGGAACGGGCTCCTGAAGGTGGTGTAGTGAGAATGGATTTCATCCCGATCGAGGATTCCAAATCTACCCGGCGACTGCTCAAGGAAACGGTAAACGAACATTTACCCATACAGATAGATTACCTGCTGCGGGAGAAAAAATATCAGCCTTCACAGATTGCTATACTCACGCGTACCAATACTGATGCAAAAGAATTGATAGCGCTGCTGATGCAGTTCCAGCAGCAAAACCCGCAGACGGCACAATACACACTGATATCGTCTGATGCACTGCTCATTGGCAATGCCCCGTCTGTTAAGCTGCTGCTTACCGCATTGCTGGTACTTGCTTATGAACATAACCCTGTAGCCAAGGCGCAACTGATACAGCAATTTGCCCTGCACAAAGGCTTTGACATCAATGACGACAGGCTGTATCGTAAAGCCGATCAGAAAGAAATAGGCAAGGCAATGCTCCCGGAAACATTTACAGCCAGATTCCGTTACTGGCAAACATTGACTGTTACAGACCTCATACCGCAACTCACGGACATCTTTGAACTGCATGAAGACGAAAGTCAGCAGGCATACCTGCTTGCCTTCAGCGATCTCGTACTGGAGTTTGCAGCGAATGGCAATACCAGCATACAGGCTTTTCTCGACTGGTGGCATGAAGATGGCTACAGAAAAGCTTTGCAGTCGGCAAGTGGCGCCAACGCTATAGAGCTGATGACCATACACCGTTCCAAGGGTCTTGCTTTCGATATAGTGCTGATGCCCTACTGTTACTGGGAACTCAATGATATGACAGACCACCTGTGGTGCGACACCAGCATGCTGGGCGATGGTTCCATATCTGTTGTGCCGGTAAACACAAAGAAAGAAATGGCGCAAAGCATCTTTGCCTATGACTACTACGAAGAAAAGCTTTTTGCATGGATGGATGCGTTGAATCTTCTGTACGTAGCATTTACAAGAGCACGGGAGGCACTTTGGATCTGGGCTCCGCAAAACAAAAAAACAGAAGAAATAAAACATACAGGCGATATGATGCTTCGTGCTGTACGCGCAGAAGGCACGTTACCGGATCAGATTGTTCCTGTGCAGGAATATTACCGGCCGGAAGAAAACCTGTTTTTATATGGCGATTTCGAAACACAAAAAACATCTGATGAATTAAATAAAGACGATGATTTCCGCATACTCAGAAGCTCCGGTGAAAGACTTATAAATGAATTGCGGGAAAACACTTCTGATGATGAAGGTCTGACATTGGGCATTACCACACTCTCAGATATTCAGCGTTCCGGCATACTTACACACCAGGTACTGGCATCCATACGCACTGTTGAAGACGTGGATCCTGTTATGCACCGGATGATACTGGAAGGACGTATGCGGCACGAAGAACTTGAAGGGATAAAAATAATGGTCGGGAAAATCACAACACATGAGCAGACGCAGGACTGGTTTTCGGGCAGATATAAAGCGATCAATGAAAAGAACATCCTGCTGCCCGGCGGCGCTATGAGAAGACCGGATAAAGTACTGGTCAGCGAAACAGAAACTATTCTTGTCGATTTTAAATTTTCAAGAAAACGGGAACAGCAGCATGCCCGGCAATTGCTGGAATATACAGCATTGCTGGAGCAAATGGGGTACAGGAATATACAATCGTATATCTGGTATTCCGAAGACCAGAAACTGGTTCCCACATCTTCTATTACGCAACAGGGAAAATTATTTTTTTAGCACGGTACTGAATACATGGACACATTTTTACAGATAACGGCTCAGGATATTTATCGTCAGTTTGGCAACGACATTGCTTCCCTTGCCATTGTTTTCCCCAATAAAAGGCCTGCCATTTATTTTCGCCAGGAGCTGGGAAGACTATTGCAGCAGCCGGTATGGAGCCCTGACCTCTATACGATCTATGAATTTATAGAACAGAGCACACACCTGCTTCCGGCAGACCGTTTCGTACAGTCTTTCGTACTGTATGATGCTTATGTAACTGTAGCCGGTCAGCAAGGCGCCGATGCACTTTCCTATGAATCGTTCTATGCAATGGGCGAGATCCTGCTGAATGATTTTAATGAAATAGATGCCTACCTCGTCGACGCCACATCCCTGTACAGTTATCTGCAGCAGGTAGAACAGATAGAAAAAGGATTTGACTATCTCACAGAAGAACAACAAAGCCTGCTGAAGCGTTTCTGGAAAACGTTCTCTGCCGAACGGCTCAGCTCACAGCAGGAAAAGTTCATACGCCTGTGGGGCATGCTGCCGGACATATATACTTTATTTCATCAACAACTGCAGACACAGAACCTCGCAACCTACGGAAACATATACCGGACACTTGCCACAGACATAAAACATCAGACCTTTTTTACCAACCGGTGGAAAAAAATTGTTTTTGTAGGTTTCAATGCATTAAACAAAGCAGAGGAAATATTTCTGAAAAAACTGCAGGAAGACGGAAAAGCGTTATTCTATTTCGACACAGATCCATTGTACCTCGATGATGCCATACACGAGGCAGGGCTTTTCCTGCGCAGGAATATACAGCGCACCGGCCTTAAGAACAGTTTTCCGGTCGGACCATCGCTCATTAATGATAAAGAGAAAACAATCAGTATCGTATCTGCCAGCGGCACAACAGCACAGGCACATTTGTTACCACAGTTGTTAAAACAATGGAAGCATGATCCGGAAAAGCCTGAAACAGCGATACTGCTGGCCGATGAAAAAATGCTGATGCCTGTATTGCACGCTCTGGAAAACGATGTACCCGTGAATATTACAATGGGTTTTCCATTGCCGCAATCCAACCTGTTCACGCTTATCCGCTCGTTTCTTCACTTACAGGAACAGCTCGGCAGATCATCAAAAGAGAAAATCTATTACAAAGACATCAACGCACTCCTGCTGCACCCATTACTGCACATACGCGATCAGAAACTGTTGAAGATCGTACAGCAGCTGCAGGACGACAACCAGGTATGGGTGCCCGTATCCTTCCTGCTGCAACAACCGCATGAGCTTATGGAACTGCTCTTCCGGCCGGCAACAACCAACGAGGCATTGCTGCTTCGCCTGTTGCAATTGCTGGAATGGATAGCACAGACAGGCCGAAAATTTACCGATATAGAAACCACACTGCTGAAAGAGACATTCCAGGCAGTAACGCGGGTAGCCGGGCTTTTCAGAGAAAACCTGCGCACTGTATCTGTAAGCTTTGCCTGTTCTATACTGATGAAAATACTGCAGACCATCACCATACCACTGGAAGGAGAGCCGTTACGCGGCATCCAGATCATGGGGCTGCTGGAAAGCCGTGCGCTTGATTTTAAAAACATTATCCTGCTTGGTGCCAATGAAGGCATCCTGCCCAAAGCTGCTGCCGCGCCAAGCTTTATTCCGGACAGCATCCGCAGGGCTTTTGGCCTGTCTGTTACAGAAAACCAGGACGCCATTTTTGCCTATGTCTTCTATCGTTTATTACAGCGTAGCGAAAATATCCACCTCCTGTACAATCACATTGTTGACGAACAAAGCACCGGCGAATACACACGTTTTATAAGACAACTTCAATATGAAACGGAAGCTGATATTCGCTTCCAGCAACTGAAACAATCGTTGCTGCCCTCCGGAACCAATGTTATTTCAATTCCGAAAGAAGGCAAAGTGTGGGGTACATTGCAGGGATATCTTTCGGGAGTAAAAGGACTGACACCATCTGCTATTAATGCTTATATAGATTGCAGGCTTAAATTCTATTTTTCAAAAGTTGCCGGGCTGGAAGCTCCGCAGGAAATGATGGAAAAGATCGATGCTGCCACGTTTGGTAATATTCTGCATCACTGCATGGAAAAGCTTTATGGTGATCTTCGTAAAGAAAAAAAATCCGGCCTTGTAACAGCCGCAGACATTACACTGCTGCGCACCAGGCTGGACGGGCAGGTAGATATTTCCTTTGCCAAAACGATGCTGAAAAAAGAAGCGGCACAATATGAGTTCAGCGGTAACGAACACATCATTCGTGAAGTAGTAAAACAATATGCACAGCGCATACTGGATGCCGATGAACGGTACGCTCCATTTGAAATTGTGCAGATGGAAAAATGGATGGATGCCACCTATAGTTTCTCCGTAAACGACCGCATACAATACATAAAACTAGGCGGCTATATGGACCGTGTAGATCGTAAAAACGATATATACAGGATTGTGGATTATAAAACCGGCAGCGATAAAAAAGAAGTGGTGCTGGATGCGATCACAGTCCGCGATGGTGATGCCAATAATAAGGCTGCATTGCAGACAATCCTTTATGCATGGATCGTGCAGCAGAACCTGAATATTACATCAGGATCTATTGAGCCTGCATTGTATAATGTCCGGGAGATGAACGACCGAAATTTTGACTGGCGGTTCTTCCATAAAAACAATAAAGATTCGCGACTGGATGCTGCTGCTACGGCTGTTGTACTGCAATCATTACAGCCGGGAATGGACGAATTACTGGGAGAGCTCTTTGATCCTGCCATCCCGTTTGATCAGACGACCAAAGTGGAGAAATGCGGCTATTGTGATTTCCGGGAGTTATGCAACCGTTAAAAACAATCAGGCTGCCAGCGAAATAATAGCGGCCAGTATGGCGCATACGACTGCGCTGATCAATATGCTCATGTAATACTTGCGAAGAGAAAGATGGCTACGCCTCACCTGTTTCAACGCATTAAAGCCAAGAACATTTACCACCACAATTCCGCCGGTGATAACAGAAGCATTCCCATGTTTATGTGTAACCGCTCTCACAAGCATCAATACCGCAACAGGAATCAGAACAGACAGCAGGCATGTAAGTATATAATGCAGTGCAAATTTTGATCTGGCCATAGAAAGAGCACTACTTAAACTGTACGGGAAATGTCATTTCTTTTTTACCGCGCCTTACGATTACCTTGGCCTTGTCGCCTTCTTTAAACTTAGCCAGTCCTTCCATATAGCTCTGCATACCTTTTACTTTTGTATCACCCAACTGTATGATGATGTCGCCTGCTTTCAGTCCTGCCTTATCTGCTGTTTTTCCCTCAGAGATACCGTCTATACGCACACCTTCGTCCTGGTAGGAATAATCGGGCATGATGCCGAGTGTTACTTTAAAACGCACCTTACCTACGGTTGTTTGCTTTGTAGCAGTAAATGCCGGTTTGACACCGTCGCCTGTTTTCTGTACAATTTTATAGATATAGCGCATGACAGCCACTTCACCGGGGTAGTTAATTTTATCTGCTACGTCAGAGGGCTTATGATAATCGCTGTGTGTGCCGGTAAAGAAGAAAAGCACCGGAATCCCGGCATAGTAAAATGAAGTGTGATCAGATGGCCCTACGCCAGAACTGTCTATACTCAGGCGGAATGGTGCATTATTCTTATCAACTGCAGCAGCCCATACAGGCGAAGTACCTACACCACCTACCGTAAGTACATGCGTGCTGTCATTAAGCCGGCCTACCATATCCATGTTGATCATATAGGCTGTATGCATACTGTCAATACCCTGTTCCTTAATAAAAGCTTTTGAACCCAGCAGGCCCAGTTCTTCACCCGAAAAATGCACAAACAGGTAGTTATACTTTTTCAGCTTCCCTTTTTTAATCCATTGCGCCAGCTGTATCAATGCCGCAGTGCCACTGGCATTATCATCTGCGCCGTTATGTATTTTTTTCTCTTTGCCGGTATACAGGCTGCTACCGTCCTCACCATAACCCAGGTGATCGTAATGCGCCCCCAGGATAACGGTATATGCTGCTTTGTTGTCTATATAAGCCGCGATATTAGTGCCTGTGCGGTCTGTCTTTTGCAGTGCAACATTTATATCGGCCTGCACACTGCCTTTACTCGGCTGTATGTATGTTTTGAAATGATTAAACCCAACATAAACTACCGGGATATCCAGGCTTTCATATTCCGACCGGCCATTAAATTCCGGCGCATATTTTGATCCGTAGCCATCGTAAAAAATAACACCTGCCGCACCTTGCTGTGCCGCCTCTTTCGATTTGTTATATGCGTATTTCTCCCAATCAAAATGCGGATCGTTTGCATCCTCCTCAGATTGATACAATGGCATCAGCCACATGTTCCCTTCTTCCGGCACATCCTGCAATACATCTGCAGTTGCAGATTTACTGGCACTGAAAGGCATCGGGAAAGCATCTTTCCCGGCGGGCAGCAATGCACCATTCAGCTTTAAAACAGTTGCCGCGCCTATTTCCCGGCCATATGTAAAATGAAAAATATAGCGGTATTGTCCTCTGAATGCCGGTATCCGGGCTGTTTCATAAGCATGTATGATATAATCGCCTGCTTTACGTTCGCCTGCAGAACCGGTCCTCCGGCCTTCCAGCTCATCAGAAGCAAGATAACCGATATCGACCTTCAGCTGCTTTACAGCTTTTTTATCAGCCTTGCTTTGGGCAGCGGCAGTATAGAAAAAGAAAGGACAACTGATAGAAAAAACAAAGCAGCGTATCGTACTGTTCATGGACACTTATTGACAGTACAAAGGTACACGCCGTCTGCAACGCATAAAAAGAAAAGCCGCACTATTTGTACGGCTTTTTTATAATTTATTGTTGTTGTCTGCTACTCGTGGTCATGTGCAGGCTGAAGCTCTCCATCCTGTGTTACTACAAGCTGGGGCGTTGCACCTTCCTGTGAAGTATTATCAGGTGTTGCCGCATCTTCCGGCTGTGCATCGCTGCCCTGTGTTGGTAATACGATCTCAATATTGGTTATGTCCTTCAGCTGCGGCAGTTCTGCAGGAGAGTTAATGCCCAGGTAGTCCATAAAGTTTTTCGAAGTAGCATATACCAGCGGTTTACCTACCATTTCTTCATTACGGCCGGATATAATAATTAACTCTTTTTCCAGCAGCTTCTGGATAGAATAATCGGCGCTCACCCCACGTATATATTCGATCTCACTTTTGGTGATCGGCTGCTTGTATGCTATAATGGCCAGCGTTTCCATAGCTGCGGAGGAAAGCTTTTTGATGTGCTTGTCGCCGTTTAGCTGCAGTACTGTTTTATGGAAAGCTTTTTTGGTGAGAAACTGGTATCCGCCGCCTACTTCTTTCAGCTGGAACGGATAATAAGGTGCATCGTATTTTTCACGTATCGCATCCAGGCAGGTAGCAATCCGCTCTGCTTCAATCTGCAGTTCGAAAGCCTGTCCCAGCAGCTCTGTCATTTCCATCTGCGTTATAGGACGTTCACTGGCAAATATCAGTGCTTCCACATGCGGCATCAGTTGTTCTATATCCATACGATCGTCTGCTTTTAATTACTATCGAAATTAGCTTTCCCCGTCTACTTTTTCTCAGAAAGAAATACACAGATGTGAGTAAAATCCAGTCGTAAATATACTATTCTGCGTCATTTTAAGCGGTTAAAACACTGCCAAAATATACAGATTATAAAAAAAATTAACTATTCTTGTATACAACATAAAACCAGTTATATGAAACTTGAAATTCAGCACCAGCAGCGCTATTCACGCGGAGAACTGCTGCTCCGCTCTTTCTTTGGCTTTTTCTATATCCTTATTCCACATGGTTTCTGCCTGTTTTTCCTGGGCATATGGGGATTTATCCTATGGTTCATCACATTCCTGAACATCATTTTTACCGGTCGTTATCCTAAATCAAACTTTGATTATTTCCTGAAGCTGTTCCGGTGGAACCTGCGCCTGAATGCCCGCATGTCCAACCTGTCAGACGATTATCCGGCACTGGGTCTGGACGGTACAGATGATAAAACGCTGCTGGAAGTACCTTATGTACAGGAGGCCAATCGCGGACAAGCATTACTGATCTTCTTCCTTGGCTGGCTGTTGCTCATACCGCAGCTATTCTGCATCTATTTTGTCGCTATAGGCGCACTTTTCGTACACTTTATTGCCTGGTTTGCCGTATTGTTCACGGGTGAGTATCCCAAAGGCATGCATGATTATATGGTGCGTTTTATCCGCTGGACTATGCGTATCAACCTGTACACTTATTTTATGTCACCGTCTTACCCGCCATTTAACGGCCGTCCGGACGAAGGACAGGAAATTGTTGACCAGATGGGATTTTCTGCTGCGTAATATAATATTTAAGCCAGGGTTTAAAATAAAACGGGCCTGTGCGAATGCACAGGCCCGTTTTGTCTGTAAGATTTCTTCCTTTTATATGTTCACCAGGAATAACTGCGGCGCTATACCCAGCAGTATTACCAGCAGGCTGGTAACTACCAGCATAAACTTATCCGCACCGGAAATGGGCTCCTGTAACTCAGGATTTCCTTGTTTAAAGTACATGGCAATAATCACACGGAAATAGTAGTATACACTTATTGCAGCCATCAGCAATGCAAAGATCACCAGCCAGAACAACTGCCCCTGCATGATCGCAGCCTGCAATACAAAGTATTTAGCCATAAAACCACCCGTAAGTGGTATACCCGCCAGCGACAGCAGGAATATCGTAGTTACAAAGGCAAGTGTCGGTTCTTTTTTAGCAAGGCCGTTAAACCCGTCGTAGGTATAATCTTTCAGCTTCATCAGCACAGCAAACACTCCGATTGTAGCTACGCTGTACGCAACTGCATAAATGATAATGCCTTGTGAGGCAAATGTGTTGTTAGATAGGATAGCAAACAGCATAAAACCAGCCTGCGCAATAGAAGAGTACGCCAGCATACGCTTCACACTCTGCTGGAAAACCGCCGTCAGGTTACCGATAAACAGCGTTGCCGCTGTGATAATAGCCAGTATCATGAGCCAGTGCTCATTCATCGCACCGAAAGAGTTCTGGAACAGTTTAATAAATGCAATGAATGCCGCCGATTTCACTATGGTAGCCATGAATGCGGTAAATGGCGTTGGCGCACCATCGTATACATCCGGCGTCCATGCGTGCATAGGAGCAGCAGACACTTTAAAGCCAAAGGCGATCATCAGGAATATAACACCGGCAATCGTGAGGCCGTTAACCGAGCTATGATGCACAAAATCCATATGCCTCAGGTCAAAAGAACCGGTAGAACCATACAGCAACGCAATACCCATCAGCAATATACCCGTAGAAAAAGAACCCATCAGGAAATATTTCAGGGCTGCTTCACTGCTTTTCAGGTTTTTCTTATCGCTGCCTGCCAGTATATACTGCGGTATAGAAAGTATCTCAATACCAATGAACAGCATCAGCAGGTTGTTATACGACGATAATATATAAACACCACAAAGGATAAAAAATATCAGTGCAAAATATTCGCCGACGTAGCTGCCTACTTTACGGATGTCTTTGCCTGCGAGCAACAAATACAGCAGGCTGCAGCCGGTCATCAGCACATTAAACCAGAGCCCGTCGCGGCTGATGAGCAGCATATCGTTGAGCATGGGCGTAAAGGAGCCTTTCTTTGTAGCCATCAGGTCCCATACGTTCACGCCGAGCAGCACCAGCAGCAGTACACCGGCCAATGTTACAATGGCCTTTTTGTCCTTCACAACGATGCTGGCAAACATCATGATGATACCCAGTATTGTAGCAGCAATAATTGCCTTCATATCTTTATTCGAAAGTTAAAATTCATTTTCTTTTTGGTCCCGGCCGGTTGCAGCTATTCAGCTTTTACGGCGTTGGCACCTTTCATCGTTCAGTTCCCTTGTCATCACATCCCACACATTCACCACATCAATCATATCTATTACGGTGTAACCATATTCATCATTCCTGCGGTCATATCCAGCAATGGTTTGGGATATACACCAAGGAACAGGATGATCGCTATGATTACAGCAAGTCCTACATATTCGTTTACGCTCAGGTCACCTTTTACATTTGGTTCTACCAGCTCGCCGTAAGCCACTTTCTGTACCATTGACAGTGTATATATTGCACCGAAGATCACTCCCAGGCCGGCAATCACCATAAATCCGATATGGTATACATTGCTGCTCTGGAAGATACCATTAAACAGCATAAACTCCCCGATAAATCCATTGGTCAGCGGCAGGGCTATGTTTGCAAAAGCAATGATCACCAGTGCTACTGTCATCAGCGGAGCAGCTGTTGCCATGCCGCCCAGTTTGGTCATATCGCGGGTGCCCCAGCGGTTTTCGATCATGCTTACGATAAGCCACATACCGGTGATGTTGATACCGTGGTTAAACATCTGCACCATCAGACCGTGTGTACCCGTGTCTGTATGTGCAAAGGCGGCAGCAGTCATCAGGCCCATATGCGCAATAGACGAATAAGCGACAAGGCGCTTTATGTCTGTCTGCACAATAGCCAGGCAGGATGCGTATACAATACCTATAATGGAAAGTATGATAATTGTGTTGGACCAGTAAGCCGTTGCTTCAGGCATTACCGGTATGAGCCAGCGCATGGTGGCATAAAGTCCCATTTTCACCATCAGTGCGCTCAGTATGATGGTCACCGGTGTAGGTGATTGCTCATATGTATCCGGCTGCCATGTATGGAACGGGAATATCGGCATCTTGATAGCAAAAGCAATAAAGATGAGCCAGAAGATAAAATGCTGTTGCAGTGGCGGCAGGTTTTGCCCTGCCTGTATCATATTTTCCCAGGAATAGCTGTTGATACCGCCACCTGTCTGTAACGACAGGTAGATAATTCCGGCCAGCATCATAAGACTGCCGACAAATGTATACGCAAAGAATTTGAATGTAACCTGCACTCTTTTCTCACCGCCCCAGCGTGAGCAGAGGAAGTAAACCGGTATAAGTGCCAGTTCCCAGAATACGTAGAAAAGCAGTGCATCGTGCGCCAGGAATACGCCTATAAGACCAGTTTGTGAGAGCAGCAGCAAACCATAGAACGAATGCTGGTTTTCCACCTCTTTGTTCCAGTTGCTGATGATCACTACCGGCAGTACAATGCCGGTAAGCAGCACAAGCATAGTGCTCATACCATCGGCATACAGGCTTATCTGTGTGCCCAGCATGGGTATCCAGTTCATGCTCCAGCCCAGTGCCGGTGCTTCATATGTCTGTGCGCTCAGTGCTGCGGCAATACCCAGTGTAGCCAGTGAGCTCACCAGTGCCAGGCCTTTGGCTCCATTACCTTTCACCAGGAATGTAAGCATGCCTGTAATGAGCGGAACGAGTATCAGTAGTATTAAAAGGACCATAATGTAGCTTGTTGCAGTGTTTGCAGTCTCGCCGAATGCGTTTTATATTATTTAATGTCGTTAATGTATCCAGAAAAAGCTCAGGGCAAACAGGATGATCATCCCGATGACCATAATAAAAATGTAAGAACCCACTTGTCCGCTCTGCAGCAGCCGTACGCGGTCGCTGCCTAGTTTCACCAGTTTTCCTACACCGTTCACCAGCCCGTCTATACCCAGTCTTTCTATCACTTTATCTGCAAAACGGGAGAAGGCTTCTATCGGGCGCACAATTACTGCATCGTACAGCTCATCCACATACCATTTGTTCTCCAGCACTTTGGCGAGCCCGGTATTTTCAACAAAGTTGGGTTTCCGGTTCACCGCGATGGCTATGAAGATCATCAGTATAGACAGGCCGCTGGAAATCCCCATCAGCATCCATTCCGTACCGTGAGATAACTCGTGCGCTTCAACATTTGTTACTGCAGAGCTCAGGTAAGAACCCAGCATATGGTGTTCGCTCATTACAGAAGGCAGACCCACATAGCCGCCCACTACAGAAAGTATTGCCAGAACCACCAGCGGAATGGTGATCGCTGCAGGACTTTCGTGCAGGTGATGCTCCTGGTCGTGCGTACCGCGGAATGTACCGGTGAATGTAAGCACATACAGGCGGAACATATAGAAAGCGGTCATCATAGCCGCAGCCACACCGCAGAAATAGATCACGGGGTTATTGGCATACGCTTTAGACAGTATTTCATCTTTGGAGAAGAAGCCCGAAAAACCCGGCACACCGGCAATCGCAATACAACCTATGAGGAAAGTAAGATTGGTGATCTTCATTTTCTTGCTCAGGCCGCCCATTTTACGAATGTCCTGTTCGCCGCCCATGGCGTGTATTACACTACCCGAACCAAGGAATAACAGCGCTTTGAAGAATGCATGTGTCATCACATGGAAGACCGCTGTGGTATATGCACCGGCACCAAGTGCCATGAACATAAAGCCAAGCTGGCTTACAGTTGAGTATGCGAGTACCTTTTTAATATCGTATTGTTTGATAGCAATGGTAGCTGCCAGCAAAGCTGTAGCTGTACCGATCACAGAGATCAGGTTCAGCGCCATAGGAGCAAGGTTATATAATGCACTGCTGCGGGCAATCATATAGATACCGGCGGTAACCATCGTTGCAGCATGTATCAGTGCCGATACCGGCGTAGGACCCGCCATCGCATCGGGTAACCAGGTGTATAATGGAATCTGTGCACTTTTACCCATTGCACCTATAAAGAAACAGATTGCTATCCAGTTGTATACGCCACTTGCCATAGGCGTCGTTTTGATAGCACCGAAAAAATCTGCATAACTGAGTGTGCCAAAATTGTACAGTACCATCAGCATCCCTACGATAAAGCCGAGGTCACCGATACGGTTCATTACAAAGGCTTTTTTAGCTGCATTGGTATACTCGCGGTTCTTAAACCAGAAGCCGATAAGCAGGTAGGAGCAAAGACCTACACCTTCCCAGCCGATGAACATGATCAGGTAATTCGCGCCAAGCACCAGCAGCAGCATGGAAAACACGAAAAGATTCAGGAAGGCAAAATATTTTACCATGCCTTCATCATCGTGCATATAAGATGTGGAATACACATGTATCAGGAAACCGATACCGGTAATAATAAGCAGGAATAATGCTGAGAGACTGTCTACCTGGAACGCAAACGGGATATAAAGTTTGCCGGATTGTATGAAGTCAAACAGGTTAACGGTCTGGGACGCACCATCTTTCACCTCAAAGAAAATACCCAGCGATACTGCAAATGATGCAAGTATGGCCAGACTGCCGATAACACCGCCGGCGCCTTTAGGCATTTTTCTCCATCCGATACCATTGATCAGGAAGCCGATCAGCGGGAATAATGGTACTAAGTAAACGTAGTTAATCATTTATAAAGGCTTTATCAGCAGTAGCATATCAGCTAATATGCTACTTATTTTAGTGTTTCAGTCTGTTCAGGATATTTATGTCTACCGAGTGTACTTTCCGGTACATCAGCACTATAATAGCAAGCCCCACGGCTACTTCAGCCGCAGCCACCACCATAATGAAGAATACGAATATCTGTGCAGATGAATCGTGCCACATTTTGGAGAATGCTACCAGCAAAAGGTTTACGGCATTCAGCATGAGCTCAATGCACATAAAAATGATGATCGCATTGCGCCGCATCAGGGTACCCATGATACCGATGCAGAACAGGGCCATGCTTAAGAATAAATAATATTGTATAGGCATCTTCTGTGTTTTCGATGTCAGTTAAAAACAACGCCGGTTTAGGACGCTGCGTGTTCTTCTTCTTTTTTACCGATTACTATCGCACCGATCATTGCACTTAAAAACAGCACGGAACTGATCTCAAACGGCAGCACATATTGTGTAAATAATGTACGGCCCAGTACTTTGATCAGTCCTATGTCGCTGGAGGTTTCTTCCATAATCGGCAATGTGCGTGTAGCCGTTACCAGTGCAGAAAGCAATACCAGGAACAGCGTACCGCCCGATATCGCCCCGGCCAGCTGCACCAGCCAGTTCTTCTGCGGCTCTACGTCCGCATTCAGGTTCATGAGCATGATCACAAACAGGAACAGCACCATGATGGCCCCGGCGTATACAATGATATTTACTACAGCCAGGAACTGCGCATTGAGCAGTATATAATGGCCGGAGATAGCAAAGAATGTAAGGATCAGGAACAGCACACTGTTGATCGGGTTGCGGCTGAGGATAACGCCCAGCGCACAGGCGATGGCCAGTGCAGAAAGAGAGTAGAATAATATTGCGTGAATGTCCATATTAGTTGCCGCCTTCTTGCTTTTTAGGGTGAGGAATCAGTAACTCTTCTTTTTTATAGACAAAGTATTTACGCGTATAATTGGCCGGCATCACTGTTTCACTCAGGTATATCGCATCTTTCGGGCATGCTTCTTCACAAAAGCCGCAGAATATGCAACGCAGCATATTGATCTCGTATTTAGCTGCATATTTTTCTTCACGGTAGAGGTTTTCTTCACCCGGTTTGCGTTCGGCAGCTTCCATAGTAATGGCTTCTGCAGGACATGCCAGGGCACAGAGTCCGCATGCAGTACAACGTTCACGGCCTTCTTCATCACGGTTCAGCACATGCAGACCGCGAAATACAGGGCTGAACGGACGTTTCTGCTCCGGGTAGCTTACTGTGGCTTTCTTTTTAAATATATGTCCCAGCGTAATACTGAGGCCTTTGAGAATGGCAGGTACGTAAATCTTTTCCCCGAATGTCATCGGATCACGATTTACCTGTACAGACCTGTTCGTTAGTTGTTGCATTTTCTTCAGTTCAAAAAGTCAAAAATGGAAATACGGATTGTTCCGCTCCCGTTTTGAATTCTATTTATTAAAAATCCACAGTATCACAGCGCCGGTCACCAGCATATTGAACAATGCCAGCGGTATCAGCGATTTCCAGCCCAAGTTCATCAGCTGATCGTAGCGGAAACGCGGCAGCGTCCAGCGGATAAACATGAAGAACAATATAAAGGCAGTGATTTTGATCATGAATGCGACTACGCAGCTCAAAGTAAAAAGCACAGCGCCGGTATGACCGGCAACCCAGTCCATGCCCGGATAATTGTAGCTTCCCCAGAAGAGCGTTACCATTACTGCAGAGCTGATAAACATATTGATGTATTCAGCAAACAGGTAAAGTCCCAGCTTCATGGAAGAATATTCCTGGTGGTAACCCATGTTCAGTTCACTTTCACACTCCGGCAGGTCAAAAGGAGCACGGTTCAGTTCCGCAAATGCACAAACTAGAAAGATAAAGAAGCCCAGAGGCTGTTTAAAGAAGTTCCAGGTAAAATAACCACCGTTCCAGATGGCACCGCCATGCCAGAAGCCATGCTGCTGACCGGCAATTTCACGCAGGCTCAGTGTACCGCTCATCATCAGCAGCGCAATGAGGCTGATGCCCATGGCCAGCTCATAAGAGATAGACTGCGATGCGGAACGGATACTGCTTAAAAGGGAAAATTTATTGTTGGAAGCCCAGCCACCCAGCATAATACCGTATACACCAAGACTTACTACACCAAAAACGAAGAGAATACCAATGTTTACATCTGCTACCTGCAGGCTGATGATGCGGCCACTTTCAGTAACAATATCCGGCCCCCAGGGAATTACGGCACTGGTCATCAGCGCGGTAATCATAAAAAGACAGGGCCCGAGGATGAAAATAAAGCGTGTAGAGCCTTCCGGGATGATCTCTTCCTTGAAAAAGAGCTTACCGCCATCGGCCAGTGGCTGCAGCAGCCCCATAAAACCTGCGCGGTTAGGACCAAGGCGATCCTGCATTATGGCAGCCACTTTACGCTCACCCCAGGTGGCATAGGCAGCTACGCCAAATGATACCAGTACTACCACTAGTATCAGGGCAACTTTTTCCAGTAAGAACGGCCAGTCTATTTGCAATAACAGCATAACGGCGCAAAAGTAATTAGTTCGTTAAAAAAATAGTAGTCTTTTTCAGTCCTTCCTCAATTATGCGATCGGTTTCATAACCACGCATAACGATTTCTTCATATAGGGTCCGTCCTATTCAGTCATTTTGCCGATCTGCTTCAGGTGATTCAGCTGCTGATTGGGCAGGAAATCATCTGAATGTGCTGGTCCTTCGATCTTCGAAAGATCTACTTCCGGGCGGTTCACATCACTTACAGAGTGTATGTCCATCAGCAACTTAGGATTTTTACCGATCACTTCATTGATCAAAGCAGGCTGACCTGTAACAGCATTCCTGTAATGTCCCTGGGAGATTACACTATGACGGTTCACTTTGGTTGGCCCTTCGATCGTCCAGTCTTTTGCATCTTTTTTCTCAAAACGGCAGGTATTGCAGATCCAGGCGGTTTTGCCATCGGGCAGGCTCTCCACTTCACCCCACTCGTCTTTACGGGCTGTTACGCGGAACACTTCATCGCCACGCATCCACAGGCGTACACGCCCGCTGCAGGTTGGGCAGTCGCGGTGCGCGTCTACCGGCTTGGTAAACCATACGCGGTTCTTGAAACGGAACGTTTTATCTGTTAACGCGCCTACAGGGCATACATCTATCACATTACCAATGAATTCGTTGGTCAGTGCTTTGCTGATGCAGGTACTGATCTGTGCATGATCGCCACGGTCCAGGATACCATGCTCACGATTGTCCGTAAGCTGGTTGGCTGCAAACACACAACGGAAACACATGATACAGCGTGTCATATGCAGCTGTATATAGGGTCCGATATCTTCTTTTTCGAATGTACGGCGGGGGAAATCGTAACGGGTACCGGCATTACCATGCTCATAACCCAGATCCTGCAGGTCGCACTCACCAGCCTGGTCGCACACGGGACAGTCCAGCGGGTGATTCAGCAGCAGGAACTCAGTAACACCCTTACGTGCATCGATTACTTTATCAGAAGTAATGCTTTTTACTTCCATACCATCCATAACAGTTGTACGGCAGCTGGCAACGAGCTTGGGCATAGGGCGTGGATCCTTTTCAGAACCTTTGCTTACCTCTACCAGGCAGGTACGGCATTTACCGCCGCTTCCTTCCAGCTTGGAGTAAAAACACATGGTAGGAGGCACCACATCGCCGCCAATCATACGTGCAGCCTGCACAATGGTAGTGCCCGGCGCTACTTCGACAGTTATATTGTCTATCGTTACTTTAAACTTTGGTTGATCACTCATTGCTTATATATTTCTCGCAACGACCACAGCGGTTTTTAGGCGCAGCGGTTTAATATCTTTATTTCACGCCGCGGACGCAAAGGTTTTACGACGCGACGTATTAATTATAACTTATTGGCAATCCTATGAATGCCGTTTTTTAAAAGAACAACATTAAAATTTATTAACAGGCCTAATTTAATGTCAGTCAATTTAAGATAAGTCAATACTTGCTTAAAATGAATGTCACCCAATGCCTCAATACTTTTTAACTCAATAAGAACTTTATTCTCTATAATCACATCGGCTCTGAAGCCAATCTCTAATTTTACTTCTTCGTGTACTAACGGTATCCCTTGTTGCCGGGTAAAAGGCATTCCTGTTTTTGCCCATTCGTGACAAAAGATTTCCTCGTAAACACTTTCAAACAACCCAGGGCCATACCGCTTATGTATTGCAAAGCAAATATCCAATACACGGCTTGATATCTCGTTCTCTGTCATCTTTGCGTACGTTACCTCTTTGCGGTCTTTGCGTGAAATCAGCAATTACGCTACCGGTACATGGATCGGGTCGGCATAATGCGCCAGGCCATAGTTCCTGCGCTGGGATTCTTCGGGATTCAGCACATGCCATTCAAATTCATCGCGGAAGTGACGGATCGCTGCAGCCACCGGCCACGCCGCCGCATCACCCAGCGGACAGATCGTATTACCTTCTATCCTTCGCTGTATATCCCACAGCAGATCGATATCACTCATTTTGCCTTTTCCGTATTCTATACTCTTCAGGATCTTGTACATCCAGCCGGTTCCTTCACGGCATGGACTGCACTGTCCGCAGCTTTCATGATTGTAGAAATGTGCAAGCGACATCGTATGACGCACTACACATTGGTCCTCATCCAGCACAATAAAACCACCGGAACCCATCATGGTACCGGTAGCAAAACCACCGTCAGAAAGACTTTCGTAGTTCATCAGTCGTGTTTCGCCTTTTGCAGTTTTGAGCAGCAGGTTAGCCGGCACAATAGGCACAGACGAACCACCGGGGATACATGCTTTCAGGCGTTTCCCATTAGGAATGCCGCCGCAATATTCATCGCTGTATATAAATTCTTCAACAGACAGATCGTAGTTGATCTCGTAAACGCCCGGCTTGTTAATGTTACCGCAGGCAGAGATCAGTTTGGTACCGGTAGATTTACCAACACCCAGCTGGCCATACGCTTCGCCACCCATATTAATGATAGGCACTACCGCCGCCAGTGTTTCTACATTGTTTACCACTGTAGGGCGCATCCACAGACCTTGTACGGCGGGGAACGGTGGCTTCAGGCGCGGATTACCACGCTTTCCTTCCAGTGATTCGATCAACGCCGTTTCTTCACCGCAGATATAGGCACCGCCACCGCGCTGTACATATATTTCGCAATCAAAGCCGGTGCCCAAGATATTTTTACCCAGCCAGCCATTCGCTTTTGCTTCCGCTATGGCTTGCTCCAGTATATCCGGAATCCAGGCATACTCACCGCGGATGTAGATATAAGTAGCATTTGAACCGAGTGCAAAAGAAGAAACGATCAATCCTTCAATAAGCAGGTGCGGCAGAAACTCCATCAGGTAGCGGTCTTTGAAAGTGCCGGGCTCAGATTCGTCTGCATTGCACACCAGGTGACGGGGCACTCCTTCAGGCTTCGCCAGGAAGCTCCATTTCATACCTGTAGGAAAGCCTGCACCACCACGGCCACGAAGACCGCTCTTCTTCACTTCTTCCACTATTTCTTCCGGCGTCATCTTGAACGCTTTCTCTACAGCACGGTAGCCACCGTTCTTACGATAAGCATCATAATAACGGATACCTTCTACATGTGCATTTTCGAATAATAATTTAACTGCCATATTTCAAAGCTTATGCTAACTAAGCCTGGTTTATTTACTTAACAATTTTGCCTTTACAATATACCCGCAACCGTTCCATTTATAGTCGCGGTCTGCGGTCTGCTCCATATTCTTACGTTTGGAGAGCAGCATACTATTCAGCATTGTATCCAGCGGATAAGGCAGGATGCAAAAATCAAAATAGCGGTGCCCCATTTTCTCAAACCCGTTTTCTGTAAGGTACTGATCAAACTTTGCCGGCACATGGGTACGGATGCTGAAGGGGAAATGATTCAATGTCCCTCTTTTCAGCACCTTTTCCTTGATGAATGCCGCAAAATTACGGACAGGCGCCAGCTGTTTCAGCCAGGTAGCCGGTCCAAGCGTCCATCTGCGGACTGCAATCTTATTGGTAACGTTGAGAACGAGAATGCCGTCTTTTTTGAGAACACGTTTCACTTCTTTGGTCCATCCTGCATCATCGCTCAGGTATTCTACAAGCCCGGAACATATTACTATATCAAACTTGTCGTTTTCAAAAGGCAACTCCAGCACAGAACCTACCTGGAGGTTTATTCTTCCTTCATTCACACCATCCCGGCAATTGTCCTTTGCGATTGAGATCATGGAGTCAGAAATGTCGATGCCATACAGCTTACCAAAGCCAGCCTGTTTCATTTCCTTCAGAAGATCGCCGGTACCACAACCTGCATCCAGCACCGTGAGTGTTTCTTTAGACGGAACATCCAGAAGCTGCATGATGTGCATCTGCCGGAATAAAAGTGTAGGATAAGCGGAAGGATCGGCAAAATGCTCCTTGTAATAATGCGCTGCCACATCATTATAGTAATTGGTAACCTTATTTTGAAGCACTTCGCTCATCAGATACTTTGTTTTAAAAAGCTGTAGAGGTTTTTTACCTGTTGTTTAACCGAATAAAAATTATTGTCTGCCAGCTTCTTTTTAAATATGTCCATTTCATCTTCCGGGGTTATATCCAGCCGGCTCAATGAAAATAGTTCGCTTTTGTTGTTCCTGTTCCGGAAGTTGGTACTGAATGCTGCAGTATATCCTGCTTTCTGTACTTCCTGTCCGGTCATTTTGTTCAGGTTCAGGTGAGGTTGCCCGTAGGGATAAGAGAAATAATGTATTTCCCTACCTGTCAGCTGCTCCAGAAATGCTTTCGAGGCAGTTAACTCCCCGGCAAGATCGTCCTGATCCAAAGTGGTCAAAGATCTGTGATTTACCGTGTGGCTCCCGATGGTTATCAACGGATGGGCAACAAGGCTGCCCAGCATTGATATATCCATTATCGATGACCGTTTATCCGCAGCATCCCATTCGTTGGACCGGCCGATGTAACCGGTGCACACAAATAATGCTGATGGCAATTGTCTTTTTTCCAGCACCGGCAATGCATATTGTTCATATCCTACGTATGCATCGTCAAAAGTAAAAACTACCTGCCCGGGTGCCGCAATGCCATTCCTGATAATATTCTCTACGTATTCATCTACACTTACCACCTTGTAACGGGCGGCTATATAGTCGACCTGTTTTTCAAATAACTCGGCAGCTACTGTATTAAAGCCTCGTTCAGCGCCCACATTATGATACATCAGAACCATGGCTTAATAGTATAGTGAACCGCTTTTTTTATTTTGCCGCAGCGCGCAACTCCTCAAGCAACGCGTCTACTTTTTCGTTAGTAAGATTTTCCCTGAAAAATTTGCCCAGCTGCATCATCGGCGCATATCCGCAGGCACCAAGGCATTCTGCAGGCTTCAATGTAAACAGTCCGTCTGGCGTCGTTTCTCCAGCCTGTATGCCCAGCCTGTCTTTGATATGTTCAATGATACCATCGCTGCCGCGAAGCATGCATGGGCCCGTCTGGCAAACCTCCAGTACATACTTGCCCACCGGCTTCATGTTGAACATGGTATAGAACGTTGCAACCTCATACACTTCAATCGGCTTAATGCTCAGCAGTTCTGCCACGTAATCCATTACCGGCACGTCCAGCCAGCCGCCAAACTCTTCCTGTGCGAGGTGCAGCAACGGAATCAGCGCACTTTTCTGCTTTCCTTCCGGATAGCGTGCAATGATCTCTTTTACCTTATTCAGTTTTTCTTCCGAAAATTTTATCATGTCAATTAGCTTATTTGCTAATTAGCTAATGTGCTGATGCATTATTAGCTAAGATATTATATGTCATATGCTGATCTGCGAATATGCTAATCAGCCAATTAATTAAGCATCAAGTTCTCCGGCAATCAGGTTCAGGCTGCTGAGTGTAATGATGGCATCGCTCAACAGGCCGTTTTTAATGATCTCGGGATATACCTGGTAATAAATAAAGCACGGACGGCGGAAGTGCAGGCGGTAAGGACTGCGGCCACCATCGCTGATGAGGTAGTAGCCCAGTTCTCCATTTGCACCTTCTACTGCGTTATAAACTTCGCCCGGCAGTATATTCACCTCGCCCATAATGATCTTGAAATGATAGATCAGGGCCTCCATTTTAGTATATACATCTGTTTTTTCCGGCAGGTAAAAATCCGGAACATCCGCATGGTATACTGAAGGATCAAGATCTTTCAGTTTTTCCATTGCCTGGGTGATGATGTTTACACTTTCCCACATTTCGCCATTACGTACCAGGAAACGATCGTATACGTCGCCGGTAGTTCCGACAGGTATATTGAATTTAAAATCTTCGTATGAACTGTATGGGTTGGCTACGCGCAGATCGTAATCTACACCGGCAGCACGGAGATTTGGCCCCGTAACGCTGTAATTAAGCGCCATTTCAGCAGTAAGCGGTCCGGCACCAATAGTACGGTCCATAAAGATACGGTTGCGGTTCAGCAGGTTTTCAAATTCCTGTAATGCTTTTGGAAACAGCTTTAGGAATTCTTCCAGCTTGGACCAGGCCACCTCTGTAAAGTTGCGTTCAAAACCGCCAAAACGGCCAATATTGGTCGTAAGGCGTGAGCCGCATATCTCTTCGTATATTTCATAAATGCGTTCGCGGTACTGGAACACATAGGTAAATGCAGTAAGTGCACCGGTATCTACCCCTATTACAGAGTTACATACCAGGTGATCGGCAATACGCGCCAGCTCCATGATGATAACACGGAGATAATCCACACGTTTCGGCACCTGTATACCTACCAGTTTTTCTACCGTCATATGCCAGCCCAGGTTGTTTATGGGTGCAGAGCAGTAGTTGAGACGGTCTGTAAGTGGTGTGATCTGGTAGTACGGACGACGCTCGGCAATTTTTTCAAATGCGCGATGTATATAACCTATGGTTGGTGTTGTTTCCAGTACACGCTCACCGTCTATCTCCATGATGTTCTGAAAAACACCGTGTGTAGCCGGATGCGTTGGCCCCAGGTTCAGCGTGGTGGATTGCTTTTGCAGCGATTCTTCTGCAAGCTTTATGTGGTGTTGATGATGCTGTTCGCTCATTTATTTAACCCCTTTCCGGGGCACTTAAGCGGTTAACAATTTTATGCTGTATCAGTCCTCTTTTACTGGTGTGGCTATATGACCGCCGCGGCCAAACATTTCATCGTCTTTATCTACACGGGTAGGATCTTCCAGTGTGTATTGCTTGCGCATCGGGAAGTAGTCCATGTCATCCACATTAAGGATACGTGTGAGATTGGGATGGCCAACGAAATTGAAGCCGAAGAAATCGTATGTTTCACGCTCCATCCAGTTGGCACCTTTAAACAACTGTGTTGCTGTAAATACATCCGGTTTTGCGGCAGGCACGTATACTTTCAGGCGAAAGCGTACATTATCCTGCAGGTTATGCAGATGGTATACAACACAAAGCTCCTCACCCGTACGATCGGGGTAATGAACGCCTGTAAGGTCTGTGAGAAAACGAAAACGCAATGCCTCATCATCATAGAGGAACTGCATTACTTTCAGGTTCATTTCAGCAGGTGCTTTTACGGTAAGCAGGCCGTACTGCTCCTCCCATTCGGTGAGCTGTTCGCCAAACTTATCTGTCAGCCGCTGTTTTATCTGTTCGTTGGTCATTATAATTAGCTGATTAGCCTGTGGACTAATATAGTTATTACTGAATTCCGTAGCTGGTCATCAGCTGTTTGTACTGTTCTGAATTTCTGTGACGGAGGCTTTCGTTCTTTACCAGGTCCTGCAGGCGCAGTACGCCCTCCAGTATACCTTCCGGACGCGGAGGACAGCCGGGAACGTATACGTCTACCGGTATTACCTGGTCTATGCCCTGGAGCACTGAGTAAGAGTCGAAAATACCACCGGTACAGGCGCACGCACCAATAGCGATCACCCAGCGGGGTTCTGCCATCTGGAGGTATACCTGGCGGAGGATGGGGGCCATTTTCTTGGCAATGGTACCGGCTACCAGCAGCATATCGCACTGGCGGGGAGTAAAACCCATACGCTCAGACCCAAAACGGGCCAGGTCATAGTTGGCACCCATGGTAGCCATAAACTCGATACCGCAACACGATGTGGCAAACGGCAACGGCCAGAGCGAGTTTGCCCTGGCGAGTGTAATGGCCTTTTCAAAGCTGGTAGCCATAAATCCTTCTCCCATAAAGGATTCCGGCAGGTCTACCATTTTTACCTTACTGTTTGTATTATATTGAACCGGACGTGGCATAATCTTAATTTTTGAATTGTTTATCTATGATTTTCCTTTTTCACTATTTCATTCCATCACGCGATCATAAATGCTAATCTTCCCACTTCAGGGCACCTTTCTTTATGATGTATATAAAGCCGCATAAAAAGAACGCCACAAACATAAGCACAGCCCAGAATCCCTCGTGGCCAAGCTCTCTGAAATTTACAGCATAGGGGTAGAAGAAAATAACTTCCACGTCGAACAGTACAAAGAGGATGGCAACCAGGAAGTACTTAACGCTCATTGGCTGTCTGGCGTTACCTACAGACGGGATACCACTTTCAAAGTTAATCAGTTTATCCTTGGTACGCCTCTTTGGCCCCAGCAGATGGGTGAGGGCCATGATTGCGCCGACAACGCCTATGGCCAGCAGGAGCTGCAGTGCAATAGGGAAATAATTGTACGGTGTATTCGGTTGCACTGATAAAAGGAGTAAGTTCATAAATGCAGATACGACTTCAGAAGTTTGGGAATGTGCAAAATTACGGGTGTTAAGGGAATTTACAAGGTTTATACGAAGAAATGTAGCCAGCAATTAATTAAGTTATGTCATGTAAAAGAAAAAGCCCTTTAAGTATGGTTTTCTTTTACGTTTTACTAAATGTATCCTTATTTTCGTCCGTATTTTAAAAAAAGTCATCACAAAGACTATGTTCAGGATATTAAGGAGAAGATTTATGCGGCTCATATCAAAATTTTATGATCCGTTGAAAGATATTCAAATCGGTAATCAAACTATTAAAACTTTTTTCTCGCATCAACTCCGGGAAAATATGCGGATCTATCCTGACTATAACTATAACTTACCCCGTATCATAAAATATGTAAATTCAAAACGTCCCGGTGTAACAGTAATAGATATTGGCGCTAATATTGGTGATACTGTTGCCTTTATAAAAAATTATACTGATGTTCCCATTTTATGTATCGACGGGGAAGAAAAATATATAAAAATACTAAAATCAAATGTTGCTCAATACAGCAATGTATCCGTTTCGCATGCCTTGGTAGGAGCTGAAAATAAAACTATTAATGCAAAAATGAAGACCGAACGTGGTACTGCGTTCGTAGAAAAGTCTGAGAAAAGTATCCAGATGAGAACGCTGGAAAACATTTTGCAGGAATTTCCGGCCTTTCAGAACAGCAAAATCCTAAAAACAGATACAGATGGATTTGATACCATCATCCTCAGGGCCTGTACTGATTTCCTGAAAAAAGTAAATCCGGTTCTGTTCCTGGAGTTTGATCCGTATCTTATCACAAAAAATGGCGACGATCCTTTTGATTTTATCCGTTATTTAAGGGATTGTGGATATTACTATTTTATTTTCTATATGAATAACGGCGATTTTCTACTATCCTGTACCATAGAGCAGGAAGAAATAATTGATCAGCTTATTCATTATTTCTCCGGAAGAAACATAGCCATATTTACAGACATGTGTGTATTCCACAAAAACGATAAAGACCTCTTTGATATGAGTGTCAAAGAAGAGTTGGAGCACTCCCGCAAAATAAGGAATTACTAATACGGTAATGGCTCCTGCAGAGGAGCCATTATTTTATCTATAAACGGCTTTATCTTTTCAAAAGGAATCTGCTTTATAGTATCGTTTTTCATAATAGATGTATCATAAAGAACAGGATCATTCCTTTGAATCATCTCATCTACAAAATCGGGATACACAGGATACATGCTCGTGCTGATCTCTGCCGGGTAAGGTGCAAAACGTTTGTAAAATTTTCCGCTGAATAACCCTACAACAGGACAACCCACAGCCACAGCCATGTGAAGGGCGCCCGTATCTACGCAAATAAGAAATGTCGCGTTTTTAAATATACTCAGCAACTGTGGAAGCGTTGTCTTTCCGGCATAATTTATACACGCACTCCTATCGTAATTTTCTTCTATAAAGCGCGCATCGGCTTCATCGCCGGGGCCTCCGCATATAACGGGAATTAACCCATACCTGTCATAGACATATTTTGCAGCCTCCGTAAAATGTGTCAGCGGCCATTGTCGTTCCTTGTTTCCTGCTCCAACAAATAAAGCGACGTATTTTTTCTCCGGAACTTCAAAAAGTCCTGTTGCATTGATATGTGTGGTTATACTTAACGATTGGTTTATTATTTCCCCGATAAAGTTCCGGTTCCTTTCTGTATCGAACATCTTTTCATCCCCTGGCCGCATTATCTCTGTATAAATAAGCCTGTCTATATTCAGCCGGGAGCTACGATTGGTCGGGTCACTTTCCATAGCTATTTTATTGCTGCCTGTGCATATAAATGCGATACCATCATCAAGGTTAAGACTTCGGGAGAATACGCAATTTATAACAAAAGAGGCTTTCAAAAACCGTATCCGGGATAAAACAGATAAACGATACCTGATTTCCCGTTTAAATTTCTGCTTATCTATCCATATTACATCATCAAAAACGTCTTTGTCATATAATTCATAAAGACTTTTCCATGCTTTGTTCGCTACCAGTGTTGTTTTATAGCCGGTGAATTTTTCGGCATGTTTTATCCTGGAAAAATAGGCCCTGAACAATATATAATCTCCGATCTCATCTGTTTTTATAAGTACTAACCTTTGAGAACCCGCTTTTACCGGAATGCACTTAATTATCAACAATATAATACGATAAATAAAAAGAGCTATTGCATCCTTAATTTTTTTCATCTCTTACGTTTATTTATCTTCAGCGCATTAAAAGTAATTCTTCAATGAATTTTTTTCAAAAAATCTCGCTGTTTGCTCTGTCAGTTTTTTTATTCCCGCAATTGCTCATACTCAGATTCTCTAACCGACTTATCGCCTACTATCTTTTCTGATTATTTCAAACGTAAGCAATAACTTAAATAATTACCATTACCGTGCTATTGTAAATGGCAGTAATAGTACCTGCACTGAAACATCTTTACAGGCAGTTCTTTATGTAGTTCCGGCTGGCATAGAAGAACATCCGGCAGATATCAGTTGCAATATTTTCCCCAATCCTTCCAAAGGAGATTTTTCTGTACAAATTCCGGCAAATGGATTTTCTGTAAAAACTGCTGAAGTATATAATATATCCGGGCAGAAAATTTATATACAGGAAGTTACACCAGCTAACAGCGCGTCAAAAAATATTCATATTGCGTTAACCTGCCCCATGGGATTTTATTTTCTTAAACTTACTGACGCAACAGGAACTAATATTCTTTACAGGAAACTGGTGATACAATAATTTCTCATTTCATTTAAGTTATTTTGCACGGATGAACCGCATCTCCGTCATTACCATTTGCTTTAATAATCCGGACGAGTTAAAACAAACCTGTGCATCTGTTGATAATCAGTTGCAACTCCCTTTTGAACATCTGATTATTGACGGATCTTCAAAACCGGACATCAAAACATTTCTTGAGACGAATCCGCAACCCACATACCGGCGGTGGATATGTGAGCGTGATAATGGAATAGCAGATGCTTTCAATAAGGGAATCAGGCATGCCAAAGGAGACATACTGTACCTGCTTAATTCCGGCGACACATTTTATAATGAACATGCACTGGAGATTGTAACAGATGCTTTCAGCAAAAATCCCGGTGCTATGTGGTGCCATGGCAAGCTGCATACGCTCCGGGGTAATATATGGGTTTTTGTAGGCAAGCCTTTTGAGAAATCAAAGCTCTACCGGGGAATGCGCGGTGTAGCCCACCCTACTATGTACATACGCCGCGAGGTATATGACCGGCACGGATTGTACGATACAAATGTAAAAATTGCAATGGATTATGATTTTCTCTGCCGCATTGCAGATGAGCCGTTCATTTTCATTGACCAGCCACTTGCTACTTTTGACCCCACCGGCGTAAGCTCTACAAGATATATTGATGCGATGAAAGAGTCTTATGCCCGTTACCGCAAGCATTATGGCTGGTCGTTCAAACAAAAATTATGGGGCTGGCGGCTTACGTTGCTGCATTACCTGCTAAACAGCCCCATAGGGAAAACATTATATAAATTAAAGGTAAAGCTGGGGCTTGCTAACTGGTAGCTGCTTTATTTTCCATTTCCTTTAAAAAGAACTGGTATGCTTTTGCCAGGCCTTCTTCAAGGGCTATATGGTGCTGCCAGCCAAGATTGTGCAGCCTGCTGCTGTCCATCAGTTTTCTCGGTGTACCATCAGGCTTTGTGGTATCGTACTGAATTTCGCCTTCATAGCCTACTACTTGTTTAATGAGCAGCGCCAGGTCATTTATTGTCTTTTCCTGCCCGGTGCCAATGTTTATAAACAGCTTTTCATCATACGACTGCATCAGGAATATACACGCGTCTGCCAGATCATCAACATACATAAACTCACGAAGCGGCGTGCCCGTACCCCAGAGCGTAACAAACGGAGCAACGGATTCTTTTGCCTCGTGAAATTTGCGGATCATTGCCGGGATAACATGTGAGTTCTGGAGATGATAATTATCTCCCTGACCATACAGATTAGTGGGCATCGCTGCAATAAAATTACATCCGTGCTGATCCCTGTACGCTTCACACATTTTTATGCCGGCAATCTTTGCTATAGCATACGGTTCATTTGTAGGCTCCAGCAAACCGGTAAGCAGATGCTCTTCCTTCAGCGGCTGCGGCGCAAGCTTCGGATAGATACAGGAGCTCCCCAGGAAAAGCAGCTTTTTTACATTATTCTTATAGCTGGCTTCTATAATATTGGCTTCCAGCATCAGGTTGTCATACAGGAAATCTGCACGGTATGTATTATTGGCCAGTATACCGCCCACCTTAGCAGCAGCCAGGAAAACATAATCCGGCTTTTCTGCTTCAAAAAACTCATTTACAGCTTTTTGATTCCGGAGGTCCAGCTCTGCAGAGCTACGTGTAAGGATATGCTCAAAGCCATCATTGGTAAGCTTCCTCACTATTGCAGAACCTACCATCCCCCTGTGCCCCGCTACATATATTTTGTCCTGTTTTTTCATTATTCAAACTGGCTGAGTGTTTTATAACCGTGTCCCTGCAGTAAAACGTTTTTAGTGAATTGCTCAATGTCGGCATGTACCATTTCTCTTGCCAGTTCATCAAGCGTACATTTGGCTGTCCAGCCGAGTTTTTCTTTTGCCTTGGTCGCATCACCGATCAGCAGGTCTACCTCTGTAGGTCTGAAGTAACGCTTATCCACTTCCACTACAATGTCGCCTTCTTTCAGATCTGCATGTACTTCCGGCGTCCGGCTTATAACATATCCTACTTCGTTCTCGTTTTCGCCCCTGAAACCTATTTCAACGCCTCCGTGACGGAATGCCAGCTTCACAAAATCACGGACAGATGTGGTTACCCCTGTAGCAATAACAAAATCTTCCGGTACATCCTGCTGCAGCATCAGCCACATAGCCTCTACATAATCTTTTGCATGGCCCCAGTCGCGTTGTGCATTGAGGTTGCCGAGCCACAGTTTCTTTTTAAGGCCCAACGTTATTTCAGCAACTCCCCTTGTAATCTTGCGGGTTACAAAGGTTTCGCCCCGGAGCGGACTTTCGTGGTTAAAAAGAATACCATTGCAGGCATACATGCCGTATGCTTCCCTGTAATTTACAGTAATCCAGTAGGCATACAGTTTAGCAACGCCGTAAGGAGACCTCGGGTAAAAGGGTGTGGTTTCCTTCTGCGGTATCTCCTGCACTTTGCCATACAGTTCTGAGGTTGATGCCTGGTAAATACGAGTCTTTTTCTCAAGCCCCAGTATGCGGATGGCCTCCAGCAGGCGCAACGTACCTGTTGCATCTGTATTGGCCACATATTCCGGCTCTTCAAAGCTTACCTGCACGTGGCTCATAGCCCCCAGGTTATATATCTCATCAGGCTGCACCTGCTGTATTATGCGTATGATATTGGTTGAATCTGTAAGATCCCCGTAATGCAGCGTAAATCTCAGCTCCTTGTCATGCGGGTCCTGGTACAAATGATCTATACGGCCGGTATTGATAAGCGATGTGCGGCGCTTGATTCCGTGCACTTCATATCCTTTCTTTAACAGGAAATCTGCCAGGTAGGCACCGTCCTGTCCCGTAATACCTGTGATCAGGGCTTTTTTCATCCGGAAAATTATTTGTGCAAATGTAATTTCTTTTAAGGAGTATATCCTGCATCACGCCTGTTACAATTACCTAATTTACTGTAGTGTTAAAATAAACAGCGAGTAATATGTCTGCAGCAGGGTTATCTATTAACTTTGTTTTTTATGGGCATTGTTTTCCGTCAGTCTGTCAAATCTTCTATCGTTATTTTATCCGGGGCCATATTAGGCGCTTTTGTTATTTATCTGTCACAAAAACTACTTCCCGAGCAATTATTCGGTTTCAGCCGTACACTTACCAATATTGCTATGATCTCGGGCCAGCTGCTCATTTTCGGAATGAACAGTACACTGGCAGTATACATTCACAAGTATGATTTTACAGACCCGCGGCGAAAAGCACTTATTGCCATATCGCTGATCATTCCTCTGGCATTGTTACTGCTTGCCTCTGTACTTTTCCTGGCACTGCACAACACTGTCATACACTTGTACCAGCCACAGGACATACCTTATTTTCAAAAATATTATGGCTGGATTCCTGTATACACGGGGCTCATTATTTACCAGGTACTTTTAGAACAGTATCTTAATTCACAAATGAAAGTGGCGCTCCCCATATTCTTACGGGAGGTGCTGCTCCGCTGCTTCAACATAATACTTATCGTCCTTTACGGACTGGGCCTGATAAACTTTCACTCCTTTATCGGCGGCAACGTACTCGTTTATCTTATCCCCGTGCTGCTGATGTTCCTGCTGTCGATGCGGAGCGAAGGCTTCGGCCTTTCCCTGGATCTGAAAGCGTTTGGCCAGGATGAAAAAAAGGAGATGATCCATTTTACCTGGTACCACATTCTGCTCAGCGTTTCGCTGTTGCTTATGGGATCTATAGATGTTATCATGCTGGGCGCATTATCTAAAAAAGGTGTGAGCAGCGTTGCCGGGTATACTATTGCCATATTTATCATATCTGTACTGCAGATTCCTTATAAAGCGATGACAAGCGCTACATTCCCGGTAATGACCCAGGCATATAAGGCAGGCGATATGGACAAAGTGAAGGATGTATTTATGAGGTCGGGCATGAACATATTTACAGCCTCCCTGTGTATGTGCCTCCTGATAGGCTGCAATCTGCACAATTTTGTGGCTATGCTGCAGCATGGATATGAATCTGTAGCCACACTGGTACTGATTATGATGGTGGGAAAGCTGGCAGATATGGCAACCGGGCTTAATAATGAGATGCTGAGTATCAGCAGCTACTATAAGATCAGTTTTTACTTGTCTTTATTTCTTGTGGCTTCCATGATTATACTTAATTATATATTCATTCCCAGATACGGCGTATATGGAGCGGCATGGGCTACAAGTATTGCTTATCTTATTTTTAATCTCGGTAAACTATATTTTGTCTGGTCAAAATTGCGGTTAATTCCTTTTAATTCAAATGTTTATCGCTTGCTGGCCGTAACCGTTCTGGCACTGGCGCCCGGTTATTTCCTGCCTCATTTTGCCAATCCTTTCCTGGACATTTTCGTCCGCTCTGCAGTTATCATGGCTGTTTTCATCATATTTCTTATCTGGTGGAACGTATCTCCGGATGTTAATTTTTATCTTCAGAATATTAAAAAAAGTAAGCGGCTTTTCTAAACCATCTCGCATCCGGAAATTTTTTATGTTGATTTTTTACAAAAATCTGACGATAAAAGAGCCCCAAAATCCAGCCGTTAATACATTCACCTAAAATAAAATGTATTTTAGCCAACATAAATTGGTGGAAGGTCGTCTATATATTCTACCCATTCATCTATAAAAACCAGTAATTAAATTATAAAACAAATAGTTTTGTTAAAATTACCCTGCTGATATTTTTATGAAGAATCTTTCCCGTAAAGCAAACAGGTTTCTCCTGGTACTGCTAATAGCGATTTTTGCAGCTTTCAGAAGCGATGCAACCCATATTTTCGGAGGCGAACTTTATTACACCAATGTCTCGGGTCTTCAATATAGCGTAACACTTGTGTTATACGGAGATTGTGCCGGAGCATCGTTCCCGTTTCTGCAAGGTGCAACTCCTTCCATCGAGGTATATAACAACAACACCTCCTTTACTACCATGACGCTGGCGCAGAATGGTCCCGGGGTAGAAGTAACCCCAGTATGCCCCAGCCAGGTAAATAATACGACCTGCACAAATCCGACCAACCCGGTGCCTGGCGTAAAAAGATATATATATACTGGTACTATTACACTGAATACTACTTCTACCAACTGGAGATTTGACTTTACTGGTAATACCGGTCCCGGTTCTGTTGCAGGCAGGAGCGGTACCATTACCAATATTACCAACCCCAGCAGCAGCACCGTAAGTCTGGAAGCCACACTAAATAACACAGTAGGTGTCAACTCCTCCCCTACTTATACCACGGTGCCCACACCATTTTTCTGTATCAACAAACCGGCTAATTATAATCCCGGCGCAGTAGATCCGAATGGCGACAATCTTACGTTTGCACTTACCCCCGGCCTTGTGGCCGGCGGCGGTACGGTAACATATCTGCCCGGTTATACATCAACACAGCCACTTGCTGTTGCTGCCGGCAGCCAGTCTTTCAGTACTACAAACGGTCAGCTCAGCTTTACTCCCAACATCGCGCAGACATCACTCGTAGTATATAAAGTAAGCGAATTCCGCAACGGTGTACTTGTAGGCACCAGTATGCGCGAAATGAATTTCATTGTACTGAGCACCTGTAATAATAATCCTCCCGGCGGTAATATCACCACGTCTTCCGGCGGTAATGTTATAGACACTACCAATGTAACCGTATGTGCTTCGCAGGGACTTTTTTCTTTTACAATTAATGCGGGAGATATAGATGGCAACAACGTAAACCTTACCTGGGCAGGGATACCTGCAGGTGCTGTGTTTAATGTTATCGGCAATGGTACCAACACACCCACAGCAATCCTCTCCTGGAATGTTACCAATGCCACTCCCGGCGTTTACACCATATTCATCACTTATGTAGATGATGGCTGCCCGCTTTCGAGCAAGCAGACAGTCGCTTATACAATTACAGTATTACCTAAACCCACGATAGATTTTGCGCTGGTATCTGCGGCTACCTGTACAAAAAAAGCAGTATTTACCGTTACACCTGGCGTTACTCCCAATCCATGGGTTGTGCGCGTATACTCCGGCGGTACCCCGGTAATAACCCGCACCGGGGTTACCGGCACTATTACAGACAGTCTTGCCCCCGGCACTTATACATTCAGCGTCACCAATGCGAATAACTGCCAGCGAGATACATCCATCACTATTGCACCGCCTCCTGCAGTCACAGTATCGGCAACGGTTACACGCCCCACCTGTAGCGGGGGCAATAACGGCTCCATCACAGTTACCGGCGGCGGAGGGCTTGCACCATTCACCTATGCAATAGGCACGGGCACATTCAGCAGCACCAACACTTTTACCAGCCTCACGCCAGGTACCTATACATTGCACGTCATTGATGCCAACAACTGTACAAAAGACACAACCATAACACTGCTTGATGCTACGCCGATCCTCGCAAATGTTACGACAACGAAACCGCCATGTAACCATTTTTCAAATGGCGCCATTACCATCTCAGCATACAACAGTGTATCTCCGTATCAGTATGCGCTGGGCACCGGCTCATACCAGGCATCCGGCACCTTCTCCGGGCTTTTCTCCGGTAATTATACCATACATATCAAGAATGCACTGGGTTGTATCAAAGACACTATTGTAAAGTTGCCCGACTCTGTAAAAATTGCAGGGAACGCTGCTGTCACCAATATCCTGTGCAATAATGGCAATAATGGCGCTATCACCCTGGGCGCTACAGGAGCTTATCCGCCCTACCAGTATTCGCTGGGCAGCGGCGCGTTCTCCGGCAACAATACTTTTACCAATCTCACCGCAGGTACTTATACCCTGCATATACAGGATACCGAGCTTTGCTATTTCGATACAACCATAACACTTACCCAGCCGACACCGGTTACGGTTACTGCCGCAGCTACAAATGTGTTGTGTAACGCTGCTGCTACAGGTACAGCCACGATCAGCGGTGGCGGCGGTGTACCTCCTTATACATATGCCAATGGTGCAGGAGGCTATACATCTTCCGGAAGCTTCACAAACCTTACAGCAGGCACCTATACTTTCCATGTAAAAGATGCCAATGGCTGTATTAAAGACACTACAGTAACACTTACCCAGCCTACGCCTATTGTTATAAGCCTGAGCTTTACCAAACCACTGTGCGTTGGTGCAGCAAATGGCACCATTACAATAAGCGCCACAGGCGGCACCGGCACATTTACCTATGCAATCGGCGCGGGAGCCTACAGCGCATCCGGCAGCTTTACAAGTCTTACTGCCGGTACTTATACCCTGCATGCCAAAGATGCCAACAACTGTATTAAAGATTCTGTATTTACACTTTCCAACCCTCCTGCTATAGTTCCGGCGGTAACGATGACCAGTCCGCTTTGTAACGGAGCGAGCAATGGTACCATTACCCTTACCGCTACCGGAGGTGCTCCCGGCTATACTTATGCAATTGGTGCAGGTACTTACGGTGCAAGCGGCAGTTTTACCGGTCTTGCAGCGGGCAGCTATACACTGCACGTAAAAGATGCGAACAGTTGTATCAAGGATACTACGGTAAACCTGATAGATGCCTTGCCGATACATGCGAATGTGACACTTGCAGATCCGCCATGTAATCATTTTTCAAACGGTTCTATTACCATGGCTGCGTTTAACGGAGCTGCTCCATACCAATACGCACTGGGTACAGGTTCCTTCCAGGCATCAGGTACATTCAGCGGCCTTTTCTCCGGCAGCTACCTGATCCACATAAAAGATAATAACGGCTGTACCAAGGACACTACGGTAATACTGCCGGATTCTGTTAAAATTGCAGGTACCGCAACAGTTACCACTATTCATTGTTACGGAGACACTACCGGTGCTGTGCAGATAAATGCCAGCGGCGCATTTCCTCCGTACACTTATGCTGTAGGAACCGGTACTTTCGGCAGCACTAATAATTTTACACCACTTCCGGCAGGCACTTACACCTTCCACGTACAGGATACCCGCCTCTGCTATTTCGATACAACCATTACGCTTACACAGCCCACACGTATCGTTCCTGGGGCTACCGTCACCAATGTGAGCTGCTTCAACGGCAGTAACGGCACTGTAACGCTTTCGGCAACGGGAGGCACCAGCCCTTACACTTATGCCGTAGGAACAGGTGCCTACAGCGGTACAACCCTATTCAATGGTTTTGCAGCAGGTACTTATACCTTCCATGTAAAAGATGCCAGCAACTGTGTAAGGGATACTTCACTGACCATAACACAACCTACTATACTTAAAATAGCAGTAGCCACCGACACACCGTCATGTAACGGATCTGCCAATGGTAAATTCACCGTTACAGCTACCGGAGGTACCACACCTTATACTTATGCGATTGGCGCCGGTGCATTCAGCAGTACAAACGTATTCAGCGGCTTAACTGCCGGCACTTATACACTGCATCTTAAAGATGCCAACAACTGTACGAAAGACACCACTATCATACTCGTTCAGCCAACAGCCATAGGCGTAACAGCAGCAGTAAAACAATCTACCTGCAGCACCCTGGCAAATGGTAAAGTAACACTTACCGCTACCGGCGGCACTACGCCATACCAGTATGCAAATGGTACAGGATCTTACGGAAGCTCCAACGTCTTTACACCACTGGCTGCCGGATCTTATACCTTCCATGTTAAGGACAGCAAAGGCTGTATCAAGGATACCACTATAACGATTGCAGATACGGTTTTTGTAGGCGGCACGGTAGCATTAACAAATGCGGCCTGTCATGATACTGCCAATGGGGCTATCACAATTACACCCTCCGGCGGTGCAAGCCCTTACACTTATGCAGTAAACACCGGTACATACGGCAGCAACGCTACTATCAGCTCACTGGGGGCGGGCAGCTATACAGTTCATATAAAAGATGCTAACGGCTGTATCCACGATACATCGGTGACTATTACACAGCCAACCGTTATCGTACCATCCGTAACGATTACACAACCATTATGTAACGGCGGTACAAACGGCAGTATAGTAGCATCTGCCACAGGCGGTACACCATCCTATTCCTATGGCATAGGCAGCGGATCCATCGGCCCGGCCAACTCATTCACGGGTCTTGCTGCAGGCAGTTATGTAATACATGTAAGGGATGCCAATGGCTGTAACCACGATACTACGGTAGCAGTCGCCCAGCCGGCTGCGCTTTCATTTACTGTATCTGTGTCTAACAATAAGTGCTTTGGCGATAACTCCGGCCAGGTAACGGTTACCCCAACAGGCGGTACATCTCCATTCACTTATGCGGGTGATGGTGGCGCCTTCCAGTCGTCAAATGTGCTCACCGGCTTTACTGCAGGCACCCACGCTATTCACCTGAAGGATAATAATGGCTGTACCAAAGACAGCAGCGTTACACTCTCACAGCCAACACAGGTTAGGATGACCGCAACACTTGTAACGCCTACCTGCGAAGGCTATAAAGATGGCTCAGTTACAGTAAGCGGCACAGGAGGTATTTCACCATATCAATATGCAATAGGTACCGGCAGCTTTGGTACGGCAGGCTTATTTGGGACATTGGCGGAAGGAACATATATCTTCCATGTAAAAGATTCAAACAGCTGTACGCACGATACAACCATTAACCTGGTAGGCTACCCGCATATCGTTTACAACAATATAGGCATACAGAACGTAAGCTGCTTCAGCTTTAAGGACGGGGCCTTTACACTGGATATGGGCGGCGGAAATCCTCCGTTTACATTTGTCATGACAGCTGGCGGAAATACAATTGCAAACGGCAATACATTTGACAGCCTTAAAACAGGTACATACAGTGTGCACATCACAGACAGCAAAGGGTGCTTTAAAGACACCTCTGTTTTTATATCGCAGCCAGACAGATTGCTGCTGACCACTACCATTACCCCGAATGATTGTATCGGTTATGATACCGACGGCGGAGTAACAGCAAATATCACCGGTGGTACGCTTCCGTATAGCTATACCTGGAGCACTAACCCGGTTTCTACTACACCAAGCATACACGGTATGGCAAATGGCAAATACTGGGTATGGGTACACGATGCACACAACTGCCGCGATTCTGCAATTGCTGTGGTACAATATGACGACTGCTGTACCCCATTTGTTCCTAATGCCTTTACACCTAACGGCGACGGTAAAAATGACGTGTTCCGCGTTTCATTTAAAGGAGACATTAAGCTGAAAGAATTTATTGTCTACAACCGTTTTGGCCAGCGCGTATTCTACACCACCACTTATACCGAAACACCAAATGGCGTAAATGGCGGCCGTACAGAAGGATGGGATGGCACATACAATGGTCAGCCACAGGATATGGGCGTATATTTTTACTACATCAAAGCAATCTGCGGTAACCGCGGCGATAATGTGGTAGAATTTAAGGGCGATGTGACCCTGGTAAGATAAATTTAATGCAGACAACTGCACATTATAAATAATAATATTTCCGAAGGGAGGCAGATAACGTGAAAAAAGTTATTTTTGCCTCCCTTCAAAGTTTAGTATGGAATACAGAGAAATCGTTGCCGTGACCGGTTTAGGCGGTCTTTTCCAATTGCTGGCCACCAAAAGTGATGGTGCAATCGTACGCAACCTGTCAGATAAATCCACAAAATTTATCTCAGCGCGCCTGCACAATGTAACTCCGCTGGAAAGCATTGAGGTATATACAACCGGAGAAAATGTGCGCCTGCACGAAGTGTTTCAGTTGATGAAAGACAACGAAGCAACCACTCCGCTTGCTAACGCCCAGAAAGCTGATAACAATACTATCAAAGCTTACTTCAAATCTATTTTTCCGGAATTTGATGAAGAACGTGTGTATGTAAGTGATATGAAAAAAATGCTGAAATGGTACGACTTGCTGAAAGCAAACGACCTGCTGCATTTTGAATATCTCATACAGCAACCGGAAACTACTGAAGCTGCTGCTGAAGAAGCTCCTGTTACAGAAACAGAAGCCGCTGAAGAAAAGCCTGCAAAAAAAGCTAAAGCAAAAAAGGCAGAAGCTGAAGTTGCTGAAGGCGAAGAAAAGCCTGCGAAAAAAACAGCCCGCAAAAAGAAAACTGAGGAAGAAGTTGCTGCCGGCCTGTTTGGTGAAGATGCTACCGCTGAGGAAAAACCTAAGAAAACAGCTGCTAAAAAGAAAAAAACAGAAGAGTAGTCTTTCCTGCTCAATGCAAAGAGTACTTTTAGAAAAGTTCTTATATCAGGAAATCCCGGTCTGCAACGGCTGGGATTTTTTTATCCCCTTCCTTGAAAGGAAACAGTATACGGCGGGCGTTCAGTAATTTTATCTGTACCAAATACGTTCTATGTTACAACAAATATGTCTGCCTGAAACAATACTCTATCAGTATGAGTAAGTCCCGTCAACCATCATCCTTCAGAAAAAGAAAAGGAGAGCTGGCCTTCCTGATCTTTTCCATTGCCGGTACACTGTTTTATATCTGCTTTATCCTTTTTCTGGTATGCAGCCATGTGAAAACAGTAAAAATCTTTGCACAGCTGCCCTGGCTGCTGCTGGCTGTCAATTCGTTTTTCATTTCGCTCAGGCAATATAAAAGCGCTGCCAGGGCTTAGAACCCAAGACAACGCTACTTCTATCGTTCGCGTTTGTGTACACGATAAATGATCAGTCTATTTCCACTTACGGACTATGAGCGACGAATTGGTGCCGCCAAAGCCAAAAGAATTGCTGAGAAACAGATCAAAATCCTGCTGCAGCGTCTCCGGGAGCACGTTAATCTTGGCTGAGTGCTCATCCGGGTTTTCAAAATTGATATTCGGCGCCATAAAACTGTTCTGCATCATCAGCATGGAATAAACGATTTCACTAGCCCCCGCCATCCAGCATTCATGACCTGTCATTGATTTTGTAGAGCTTACCGGCACTTTTCCGCCAAACACCTCAAAGATCGCTTCTGCCTCGCTGCCATCACCTGCAGGTGTAGACGTAGCATGTGCATTTATATATTGAATATCTTTTGCCGACATACCCGAATCTTTCAATGCACGGTTGATAGAGCGAACCTGCCCTTCTACACTTGGATTGGAAATATGCTGTCCGTTTGAAGAAAAACCATAGCCGATCACCTCCGCCAATATATTGGCACCACGCGCCTGTGCAGATTCAAGGCTCTCCAAGACTACAGTTGCGGCACCGCCTCCGGGCACCAGGCCATCACGGTCGCGGTCAAATGGACGCGAAGCTTTTGCCGGGGTGTCTTCACGTAAAGAAAATGTACCCAGCGCATCGAAGTTCGGCATAGAGTAAATGTTCACTTCCTGAGCGCCACCGCACAATACACGATCCTGCAGCCCCTGTTTGATAAACATATATCCCATACCGATAGAGTGCGAACCGCTGGCACAGGCAGCACTTATAGTAAAGTTTACACCACGCAGACGGAATATGGTGGCGAGGTTCATGGTAACTGTAGAGTTCAGCACCTGGAATACAGAGCCGGAACCTACCATCATCGTATCTTTCTTTTCGCGGATCAGGTCTATGGCTTCTATTACCGGCTGTGCGCAGCTGTCATTACCATAAATAATCCCCGTTTCGTGCGTGTCAAAATAATCTGCATCCATACCGGCCTGAGCAAGTGCTTCAATAGTGGCCATGTAGGCAAATTCGGCATGTTCCGGCATCATGATCCGCGAGCGGCGGTCCAGCAGGCCCTTAAGCTGCGGGCGTTCCACAAAGCCGGTAAGACCGGAGCGGTAACCCATTTCCTTTCGTTTGAGATCCAGTATTATACCGGATCGGCCTTCAAACAACGACTTTGCTACTTCTTCCTTATTCTTTCCGAGTGAAGAATAAATTCCCAATCCGGTAATTACAACACGTGCCATAGATTATGATAAAATTCAAAAAGCAAAATTCAAAAAACTAAATGACAATTACTACCCGAAAAATATTGATATTTTTAGATAAATAAGCCCGCCGCAAATGCTGAATAATTTCCTGGAAAGATGCAACAGTATTTACCCTGTTTCAGAGCAGCTCAGAACCATGCTGGAAGCAGAAACCGAGATCATTTCCCTGCCACGCAAACATCTGCTGCTACGTAGCGGCCAGCGGTCGGATCATGTATGTATGGTGCTCGACGGGCTGCTGCGGTCTTACTATCTTAAAGACGATACAGACATTACCACCCGCCTGATGCCGGAAGGATATCTCGTCATCTCAGTAAACAGCTTTTATACACGTACACCCGGTTATGAATTTATTGAAACGCTGGAACCTGTAACACTGGCACGCCTGCATTACGAGCAGCTGCAGCGTATCTATAAGGCTCATATGGAATTCAACTTCATCACCCGCGTGCTTACCGAACATTACCTGCACATCAGCGAGCAGCGTATGGCTATGCTGCGCAACCAGACAGGCGAGGAGAAATATAAATATTTTATGGAGCAGTATCCTACACTGTTGCAGCGGGTGCCGCTCAAGTATATCGCTACTTTTCTGAACATGCAACAGGAAACATTAAGCCGCATCCGGAAAAAGTTCAGCCAGGCATAGGAATTTGACCAATGTCAATTTTTTGCAGCGGGCACAGAAATAGCTTTACATAAAATAATCCGTTATGAGAAAGCTTTTCTATTCCCTGTTGTTGCTCGTCTGCAGCCATAATGTTATGGCACATATTACAGACAGTTCAGCCACTAAGCACCTTCGCGTGTGTAATTTTATTTTTACTACTCCTGTCAGCAAAAACACACAGATCAACGGACTGGCATTGGGACTGGCTGCAGGCCCGTGGATAAATGCGGACACACTAAACGTAAATGGCGTAAATATTGAATTAGATCCTGCCGGGCCTTTAGTGGCCTTGTTTGTGTCGATTGAAACATTTATATCCGCTTTTCAAAGGGACAGTATGAAAGACAGCCACTTCACAGGAAATTTCACTCCGTTCCCGGACGACACAACCAGCAATACAACCATAAACGGGATCTCTGTAAGCCTTGGCGGGCACATGGCCGGGGCTTCGGTAAGAGGGTTTTGTGTAAATGGTTTTGTAGGCTTTGAACAGGAGTCTCAGGGACTGGAGCTGACAGGCATAATGAACCTGCACTATAATTTCAAGGGCGTGATCTGTGCTTTCCTGCGTAACAAAACCACCCACGGCAAAGGAGTGCAATTTGCCTTATTCAATACCTGTAAAGAAGGGCGATTGGTACAGATAGGCCTGCTCAACAGGATCGGGCACCGGGTTACACCGTTTGTAAATTTCAGCTTTAAGAAGAAACCCCAAACTACCGACCAGCCCCTGTAATCCTCAAACAAAAAGGCAGGAACATAATGCTCCTGCCTTTAATCCTGTTTTATACTTTTTTGCTAAAACACGCTTCCTTCCAGTTCTTTATACTCTTTTACCTGCTCCAGCGCATCAGGCACCACATCGCTGATGATAGTAATAAATGAATCTTTCCGGGCATTTTTTATAGCAAAATCAATGGCTTCACGCTCTTTGGGGATAACGTGCACTTTTATATCTTTTGATACACCCGCTATGCCTTTCAGTATAAGATCAATGATCTCCTGGTCGGTGCGGCCTCGCAGATTTTTGTCCTGGCGTATGATGATCTCATCAAAAGTTTTCGCAGCTTCTTCGCCAATCGAGATGGTATCTTCATCACGCCTGTCGCCCACACCGGCAATGACGCCTACTTTGTGCGATGCATTTACCTGTGATACAAATTTGCCAATGGCCTGCATACCGTGCGTATTGTGTGCATAATCGAGCATTACTGTAAAGTCGCGGAACTTGAAGATGTTCATGCGGCCCGGCGTAAGTACCGGCGACGGAATGAACGTCTGGCAGGCGAGGCGAATATCTTCCATTTTTACATCAGAAACATATGCAGCCAGTATCGCACCAAGTGTATTGGCAATATTGAACTCCGCGGTACCTGAGAAGGTGATCGGCACATTGGTTACTTTTTCTACACGTATCTTCCAGTTGCCTTTCATGATGGTGATATAGCCATTTTCATAAATAGCTGCTATGCCATTCTTTTCGCAATGTGCTTTGATGCGCGGATTCTTATCGCTTACAGAGAAAAGAGCGATGTTGCATTTCAGTTCTTCCTGCATGGCAAATGCAAGATCATCGTCGGCATTGAGGATTACATAACCGTTTTCCAGCACAGTTTTGGGCACTACTGCTTTTACACGCGCCAGTTTTTCAATCGTATCGATGCCGCCAAGGCCCAGGTGATCGCCGGCCACATTGGTCACTACAGCGACATTACATTTATGAAAGCCCAGCCCGGCGCGCAGTATGCCGCCACGCGCACATTCCAGCACAGCTATATCTACCGTAGGGTCTTTCAATACAAATTCTGCTGATTTTGGCCCGGTGCAATCGCCCTTCATCATCAGTTGGTTTTGTATGTACACGCCATCGGTTGTTGTGTATCCCACATTGGCACCGGTCTGCTTCATGATATGAGCTATCATGCGTGTAGTGGTGGTTTTACCGTTGGTACCGGTAATAGCAATAATGGGTATACGTGCAGAACTGCCCGGCGGGTACAGCATGTCTATCACAGGTTCTGCTACATTTCGCGGCAGCCCTTCTGTCGGCTCCAGGTGCATCCGGAAGCCCGGTGCCGCATTTACTTCCAGCACAGCACCACCGTTCTCGCCAATAGGTGTTTCCAGGTCATCAGCCATGATGTCTATACCGCATATATCCAGACCTATGATGCGGGCTATACGCTCACACAGGATAATATTGCTGGGATGCACATGATCTGTAACATCCGTTGCCGTACCTCCGGTACTGAGATTTGCCGTAGGTTTTAACCACAGCTCCTCTCCATCGGCCAATACACTTTCAAGCGTAAGGTTTTTATCGCGGAGAATATTTTCTGTTGCAGTATCGATACTTATTTCGGTAAGCACTTTTTCATGCCCGAAACCCCGGCGCGGATCGCTGTTTACAATATCGATCAGTTGCTTGATAGTATGTTTCCCGTCGCCTTTTACAGATGCCGGTGTACGCAATGCTGCAGCTACAAATTTGTAGTTGATCACCAGCACGCGGTGGTCACGACCTGTAATAAATTTTTCACAAATAACGGCTTTGGAATACTTCTGTGCCGCCAGCATGCCGGCCAATGTATCATCCCAATTGTTGAGATTGGTGGTAGCACCTTTACCATGGTTCCCGTTCAGCGGCTTGGTAACGAGCGGAAACCCGATCCGGTCTATTGCCCGGCGCAGGTCTTCCTCATCATACACAATGGTTCCCCGCGGCACCGGCACTTCCGCGGCTTCCAGCAGGTTTTTGGTATCTTCTTTATCGCATGCCAGCTCTACAGCTATGCTGCTGGTTGTACTGGCAATAGTAGCCTGTATCCTCCGTTGATTGCGGCCATAACCCAGCTGTACCAGCGAATGTTTATTTAACCGTATGAAAGGTATTTTACGGCGTATGGCTTCTTCCACTATCGATCCTGTGCTTGGCCCCAGCCGCTCTTCTTCCCTTATTTCGCGCAGCCTGCGGATATCGCTGTCCAGGTCGTAGTCTTTGCCTTCGATGAGCGCTTCTGCAATGGCTACAGATGCTTTGGCTGCATATACACCGGCTTTGGCTTCATAATAAGAAAAAACTACATGATAAACGCCGGGCTTATCGCTTTCGCGGGTACGTCCGAAACCACAATCCATACCCGCAAGTGTTTGTATTTCAAGAGCTATGTGTTCAATAACATGTCCCATCCATGTACCTTCCGCCACACGTGAGAAAAATCCGCCTGGCACCCCTTCGGAGCAGCGATGATCATACAGGGATGGCATCATTGCTTTGAGCCGGTCCAGAAAACCGGGTATTGTATTGGTAGGCTTTTGCTCCAGGTCCTCAAGATCCAGCAGCATTACAATAAGCTGGTGGCGGTTTGCAGACCAGTAATTTGGTCCGCTCATTGTTTTAATATCCAGAATCTGCATAAGGGAAAAAAAATTTTACTGTTTATTGACCTGAATATAACCATTTAAAAATATTAAGGCTGGTATTAAAGTATTATTTTTTACAGGAGATAACAAGCTTTTATCACCTTTTACATTATTATTCCGTTAAGTTTGCGGTTTATTTTTTCAAATAGCACATGACTCCTAAAGGAATACTGGTCTCTATCGGCGGGGCCGAGGACAAAGGAACAAACCTGGAATTGGGTATTATCCAGAGAAATAACCTGAACTTTTTTGAACTGGGCATCCTGAAAAAAGTAGGAGCTCTTATCGGTGGACCTGACAGCCGTATTGAAGTAATTACTACAGCTTCTATGATACCGGACGAGGTAGGCCAGAATTACCTCGATGCTTTTGCTAAATGCGGCTATCACAATGTGGGCATCCTTTCTATCCGCAACCGGGAAGATGCTGCGAAACAAGAATATATAGAACGCGTACGGAACTGTAATGGTCTGATGTTTTCCGGCGGAAACCAGTTGCGCCTTACTGCTATTTTTGGAGGTACAGAAATACTGGACATCCTGCAGACAAGATACCGCGATGAAAATTTTGTGATCTCGGGTACCAGCGCCGGCGCCATGGCCATGTCCAATACCATGATCTATGAAGGCAACGCCGCTATTGCGCACCTGAAAGGCGAAGTGAAGATCACGACGGGCCTGGCATTTGTACAGGGGGTGATCATAGACTCCCATTTTGATAAACGCGGCCGCTTTCTTCGCCTGGCACAGGCTGTAGCTACCAATCCCGGCGCTATAGGCATAGGACTCGGAGAAGACACCGGCGTTATCATACGCGAAGGCCATATCATGGAAACGATCGGTTCGGGCGCGGTTATCATTATCGACGGGCAACACGTAGGCTACAATAATATTGCAGACATCGAATTTAACCGTCCTATTTCTGTAGAGAACCTCAAGGTGCACATTATGGAGCAAGGCAATGTCTACGACTCTGCCAGCCGCAAGTTTGAGCCTTCTATGCAGGAAATGGAAACTGTAAACAACGGCAAATAAGATTATATAAAAACCGCAAAGCACGCCAAGAAGCGCAGAGATATGCAAAGTAATTGATCAAAGATTTTGCGCACTTTTGCAGCATCCCGGAGATCTTTGCGGTTTTCTTTTATTTGTAGATAGCTACCCTGCTTTCACCATTACTTTTTCTATAGCCGCGGTACATGCCTTCCGAATTAAACGACAGGGATACATTACCTTCAGTATCCACCGCGATCAGTCCACCTTCTCCGCCTATTTCCACCAATTGCTTCTTCACAACTTCGTCTGTTGCTTCTTCAAGTGTTTTCCCGCCATAACGCATTAAAGAAGAAACTTCATGGGCCACTACTGTGCGGATAAATAATTCACCATGACCCGTGCAGGACACGGCACAGGTTTTATTATTGGCATAAGTGCCGGCTCCTATCAGCGGGCTGTCGCCGATGCGGCCATAACGCTTGTTGGTCATACCGCCGGTAGATGTTGCTGCTGCTATGTTTCCATGTATGTCAAGTGCTACAGCACCTACTGTACCGAATTTCTTTTCGCTGTGGTCCAGCTGCACGCGGTCTTCTTTTAATGCATCCTTGTATTGTTCGTACCGGAAAGCATCATAGAAATATTCACCGGTTTCAAATGCAGCGCCCTGTGCTTTACCAAATGCTTCTGCCCCATCGCCCGAAAGCAGCACATGCTCAGAATGCTCCATTACCATGCGGGAAAGGAGCACCGGGTTCCTGGCATGCTTCACCCCACATACAGCACCGGCTTCCAAAGTGTCTCCGCGCATCACAGCGGCATCCATTTCATGTTGTCCCTCATGATTAAATACGGCTCCGCGACCTGCATTAAATAACGGGCAATCTTCCAGCGAAACAACAGCCGCACAAACAGCATCCAGTGCGGTGCCATTTGCTTCCAGCGCCCTGTACCCTGCGTCCAGCGCCTGTTCCAGCGCGGCTGTATATGCTTTGTACTTTTCCTCTGTCATAGAAGCGGGAGAAATAGTACCTGCACCGCCGTGTATTGCTATTACAAACATGTTGCTAAAAATAAAACACCTGTAAAGCATATGCCTTACAGGTGCTGAAAGTAGTTGATTCTTCTCTTATTCAATGTGTATTAAACGCAAAGTATGTAAAGAATACGCGAAGTACCCCAAAGAATAAATGCTTTTGTACAGTAATTGTGTTACAGCGAGCAACGCTAAAGTACCTTCGCGCCTCTCTGCGTCTGCTTTGCTTTCTCTGCGGTAAAGAATAAATCAGGTATATAACGCACCGTTTATGGAAATTACCTGCCCGGAGATATAAGACGATTGCTTCCCGGCAAGAAACCCTACCAGATCTGCCACTTCTTCTGCGGTGCCGAAGCGCTGCATAGGTATCATTTTAGCCAGTTCTTTTTCATTCAGCTCTTCGGTCATATCTGTTTTGATAAACCCGGGAGCTATTGCATTTACAGTAATGTTACGTTTGGCTATTTCCTGCGCCAGGGCTTTGGTGGCACCTATCATACCGGCTTTTGCAGCAGAGTAGTTTACCTGCCCGGGCATACCCTTAATACCGCTCAATGATACCATATTGATGATCCGGCCATAGCGGTGCATCAGCATAGGGTTCAGTACCTGTTTAGTAACATGGTACATTCCCTGCAGGCTTGTATCCAGCACGGTATCCCATTGTTCATCTGTCATAGACATAAGCAGTGTATCCTGTCGTACGCCGGCGTTATTTACCAGCACTTCAATGATGCTGTCCGGATTCGCTTCCTGCCATGTGCCTATTGTATGCTGCACGTCTTCTTTACTAGCTACGTCAAATGGCAGCAGCTCTGCATCCGCTCCTGCAGCTTTTACCAGAGCAGCCGTTTCTTCGGCAGCAGCTTTATTACCTTTATAGTTTACCAGTACATTATAACCAAGCGAAGCCAGCTTCACGCATACTGCGCGACCTATTCCCCGGGAGCCACCAGTTACAAGGGCATATGTTTTCTTCATCGGATATTGTTTGTTTTAAAAGGTCTGATGATTATTCAAATCCCAGCAATTTCTTCATTTTATCGGCTACTTCTGTTTCCATCAGCCAGGCTTTGATCGCATGCAATCTTTCTGTTGCCGGGGCATCTTCTGTAAACGGAGGCGCGAGGCGGCTCAGTTCATCATACATCCAGCGTGTAGCCGGTGAAAGCCTTTCTGCAAAACCTTTGTAATGAATAGCCTGCACAATGGCCAATGCATGAACAGACAGCACTTCAAATGTGTTTTCGATAACACGGGCACACATTACGGCGGCATTACAGCCCATGCTTACTATGTCCTGGTTGTCGTTATTGTTAGGTATACTGTGAACATACATCGGGTTGCTCATCACCTGGTTTTCGGCCACATTTGATACAGCAGGATATTGCATGCCCTGTATACCGAAGTTGAGCCCCAGGCGGCCCATGTTGATAAATGCGGGCAGTTTCTTGTTCAGTGCAGGGTTCAGCAGGAAGTTGAGCTGGCGCTCTGCAAGCATAGACAGTTTGGTAACTGCTATCTTCAGTTTATCCATTTCCAGCGATACGTAATCACCGTGGAAGTTACCTCCGTGAAAAATGTTCTTGTTCTTCGTGTCAATAACCGGGTTATCATTTACGGAGTTGAGCTCCTGCGAAACAATGCGTGCTGCAAACTCAATGGTGTCGTACACCGGGCCGAGTATCTGCGGCACACAGCGCAGTGAATAATATTCCTGAACTTTATCTTCAATAACCTCTTCGGTCACTTTCTTTTCGTATAAATGCTCGTGGCGCTTGCGGAGCAGCTGGCTTTTGCGGGAAATAGCGCGCATAGCGGCAGCTACTGTCTGCTGGCCATGATGCAGTTTCACTGCATTCAGCTCCTCAGAAAAATGATCGTCATAAGCTTCCATGATCTCATTTACCATCAATGAAAACAGTATCTGGCCAGTCATGAGCTTACGGGCGTGCAACACGTTTATAGCGCCAATGCCGGTCATAGCAGAAGTACCATTAAGTAATCCAAGACCTTCGCGGATGTGGATTTTCAACGGCTCCAGTTTTAATGCTGCATATACATCGGCAGCTTTTGTCACCGCACCTTTATACCAGAAATTGCCCTCTCCTATCAGCCCCAGTGCCAGGTGCGCCAGTTGTACCAGGTCGCCGCTTGCGCCTACACCACCATGATGGTATACGCATGGATAAGCGCCTGCATTGATCAGGTCTTTCATCAGGTTAATAAGGCTCACATGTATACCCGAATAACCGAGGAGCATTGTATTAAGCCTTGCCAGCAACAGTGCCCGGCATTGCTGTGCAGACAGTAACTGGCCCATACCGGAGCTATGGCTACGGATGAGGTTGTACTGGAGCTGTTCACGGTCTGCATCGTCTATGCGGTACTGTGCCATAGGCCCGAAACCGGTGTTAATGCCATATATAAGCTTGTCCTGCGAGAATGCAGTAAGAAACTCGTAACTGTTGCTTACATCCTGCATTGCCTGTTCACTGATATTAACAGGCTGCTCCTGCAGAATGATCTGCTCAAAAGCAGCAAGGTCAAGTATTTTGCCCCCGAGGGTGATCATATTTCCCATATAAATGGTTATAAAGTGTGCAAAAGTAAAAAAAATAGCCCACGCTTTCTGCGCAGGCTCTAATCATTAAACGATGTGTTAGTTATTTCTTGCTGACCAGTGCCGTTATTGCATTCCGAAGATTGGCATAACCCATCAGGTCTACTTTTATACTGCCCACCAGTATAGGACTGTCTACCCGTACCGGCAGGTGGTTATTATCATCTGTAACCCACACGGCCATCTTTTCACCGCCTTTAAAAATAGTTCCTTCAATCAGCAGCGGGCTGATCTTGATCGTATTGAAAGTACCGTAACGTGTTTCTATTCTTTCTTTCCCCAGATAACGGATATACAGGTTATACACCTGGTCGTCAAGGAACATGCTGAAGGGGATCTTTGCCCCTGGCTGGTATTTGGCATAATCGATATTCCGGGCGTAATAAATTGCAGAAAGTACGTCCTGCACGCATTTCGGCACACTGAAGATACCATTGGTAGATACGGCCTGGCCTATGTTCTGGTTAAAGGAAACATTGTTATATATCTTAAACCCACCTTCATTTACATTACGTAAAAATTTCAACGGCAACATGGTTTCCACATCGATAAATGTTTCATAACGGTCACGTACTTTATAAAACCATTCATACGATTTCATCGTTTTACCATCGCCGGTGATGTGATATACTTTATGCCCGTTGAGATCTTCCTGGTTTACCGTAAAAGAAGCCTCACCTGCACCTACCCATATTCGCCCCATATTATAGTATACCTTGAAAAACAGTTTTTCACCATTCTGAAAACTGATGTTCTTAAGACCGCAGAATTCATTCTGAGCAAATGAAAATGCAGGTATGACGAGCATTAAACAAAAAACGAGGCTTAATTTCCTGAACCAGAGCATATAGATCAAATCGTTTATTAACACATAAATTTATATAAATGTTATCGCAACAGACGCAGCCTTATCAATAAAATACTGCCTATAACGGAAGGCAGCACCAGATTAATGCACCACAGGATGATGGTTGCTGCCAGTATACCTATACTGTTGCCTGAAAAATGGTGAAACAGGAACAGGCTCACCTGACCGCGTATCCCCAGCTCGGCCAGCGCTACAGATGGTATTACCGCCATTGCCCAGAAAAACAGGGCGGCCATGCAAAACCCCGCAACTAAAGGCACGGAAACATTCATCCATGTCAGTAAAATCAAATATTGTGCCGTGAAGACAAAAAAACGCAGCAGCGATATCAGCAGGATTACAACCTGCTCCTTTACAGTAAAGCGTTTCAGCAGATGACCGTATGTCCTGAATTTTCTCAGCCAGCTGACCCTTGCTATCCATTGAGCCCAGTATTCAAACCTCAGGTAGAGGATTACAACGCCCGTAGTAAGCAGGACGCAGGATGCCAATACTATCTTTTCCCACATACCGGGAAAGGCGATATTGTAATAGACAAGCCCCAATATGCCAAAAAACAGCACCGCAAACAGCTGTGCAAAAGCGCCCAATACAGATACACTTATAAGACGGATGGTATTTTTTCTCTTCAGGTAAAGAATGCGCCCGGGATATTCTCCTATACGATTAGGTGTAACCAGTGAAAATGCAATGCCCGCAAGATAGCTGCCCCATGCCTGCTGGTAAGTAAGCGGCTCGGCAGAACCTGCCAGCAGTTTCCACTTCCAGGCTTCCAGCCCCAGGTTTACAGGCATTAACAGCAGACTCACCCATAAAAGGTATAGCGGGCCTGTATGCCACCATGCCTTGGGGTCAATGTGTGCGAGCTGAGCCGTCACCTGGCGGTAAATGCTCCATAAGAGCACTGCAGATACAATGATTCCCAGCAGGTAATTGAGCCGTATTTTGGTACTTTTGTTCAACAATCTATTCTTCTTTGCAACAACAGCCTGAAATTATCCTTGGTATAGACCCCGGCACGCTGGTGATGGGTTATGGACTTATCGCCATTGACAAAAATAAGATATCATTGGTGGAAATGGGGGTATTACAGCTCGCACGCCGTCAGGAACATGCAGAAAGGCTGGAAATGATATTCCGGAAAATGGAGGCACTCATCAAGATGCACCAGCCCGGTGCCGTAGCCATTGAAGCACCTTTCTTCGGCAAAAACGTACAGAGTATGCTGAAGCTCGGCAGGGCACAGGGTGTAGCTATTGCTGCTGCTATGATGCATGGGCTGCAGGCTGTAGAATATGCGCCGCGTAAGGTAAAACAAGCGGTAACAGGCCGCGGTAATGCCAGCAAAGAGCAGATCTGGCAGATATTGCAGCATACGCTTAAGTTTGAAGAAGATCCCCGCTTTATGGATGCCACGGATGCTGTTGCTGTGGCATTATGCCATCATTATGAGAACCGTGTTGCGAATATTATTCCCCCTCAAAGCAAGGCTGCAAAAAAATCCGTTGCCAGGAAAAGTATGAGCTGGGCCGAGTTTGCAGCTGTCAATCCCGGGAGAGTGAAATAGTATAAAACCGCAACGTCTGGCAAAGCTGCATATAGCCGGAGCATCATTAACATATCATTATCAAAACATCATATGTGTTCTTTTTCCTGATAAAAGGTCCTGAAAAGTATTTGTAATCAGGTAATTAAATAACCCGGCCTGCTCTGTTTTCTCCGCCCTGTATTACGCTTGCTGTTCCTGTTGCTTCCATGTGCTGACGCCGATACCCTTCCGCAGTTATTTTTGTAGTGTAAGCATGAAGCCCGGAACGATAAGAACAATTTTAGTGCTCGCTTTACTCGGCACTGCTGGCATCATTATCAGCCAGGTGTACTGGTTACGGCATGCCCGGAAGCTGCTGGCACATGACTTCAACCTGAATGTACAGCAGGCGCTAAGCAATACATTGAGAGCCGTTGAAACTTCACAGATATCGGCTCCTGAGAAAATAGTTGCAACGGCAAAGTGCAAGGGCGAATATGAACTTCACCTGGAAAAGTATGCTCCCGGCCAGGCAATAGAACATGAACTGGTAAAAGCGCTTGCCGACCAGCATGTTACTGTTTCTTTTGATTATGCGCTTTATAACGGCCACGACGGTCAAAAGTTTTACCAGGGTAGTTTCAGTACACAACAATCTCCCCCCGGCACATTCCCGGTGACCATACAGCGATCTGCGGCACCATATGTCTTCCTGGTTCATTTTTCCGGCAAAGGACATTATATCCTTGCCGGCATGTCTATGTGGATACTGTCCACTGCACTTACAGCATGCATCCTTATTTTACTCGGTTACCTGCTTATGGTCATCTGCAAACAAAGGCGTCTCAGCGATATACAGAAGGATTTTGTGAGTAACATGACTCATGAATTCAAAACCCCGCTGTCAACAATAAAATTATCGGCAGAAGTATTGAAAAACCCGGATATTACTCATTCTCCGCAAAGGCTGCTGAGTTATGCCACTATTATTTCCAGGGAATCCACGCACCTTACAACACAGGTAGAGCGCGTTTTTGAAATAGCAGGCGGTGGTGAGGATACGCTTAACCTGCAACACGAACCCATAGACTGGCCATCGCTACTGAAAGAAAGTGTAAAAAATTTTGAGGAAATCCTGAAAGAGAAAAAAGGAAATATAATTTTACATATATATGATTGTCAGATTATTTTCAATGGCGATAAATTACATTTGAAAAATGTCATATCCAATTTAATTGATAATGCAATAAAATATTGTGACAATACGCCAGTAATTCATATTTTTCTAAAAATTAAGAGGAAAGAGCTGCTCATTTCGGTTCAGGATAATGGTATAGGCATAGACAAACAGCACCAGAAAATGCTTTTTGAGCGCTTTTACCGGGTACCTACCGGCGATGTGCATAATGTAAAAGGGTTTGGCCTTGGATTGAGCTACGTACGGATTATAGCCCAGGCACATGGCGGTGACGTGCGCTGTACCAGCCGTATAGGCAAAGGGAGTACCTTTACATTAATATTCCCTATAAAAATTATGACTAATGGCAGAACAAAAAGCGAAAATCTTATTAGTGGAAGATGATCCAACTTTGGGTTTTGTTGTAAAAGACAATCTGGAAGTACATGGTTATGACGTGGTGCACTGCCTGGATGGAGAAACAGGCTGGCAGCAGTTCATGAAGCACAATTTCGACATTTGCCTCCTGGATGTAATGCTTCCGCGTAAAGACGGTATGGCACTTGCAGTACAGATCCGCAAAAAAAACGAAACCGTACCTATATTGCTGCTTACAGCAAAGTCTATGGATGACGACAAAATTGCAGGCTTCCGGAGTGGTGCGGATGACTATATCACCAAGCCATTCAATATGCAGGAACTGTTGCTGCGTATTGAGGTGTTCCTGAAACGTACCCGTAAAGTGGATGACAGCCAGCCAACAGCGTTTAAGGTAGGCAGTCTGAACTTTAATTACAACGATCTCATCCTTTATAACGACCAGGAAAAGCATCAGCTTACACAACGGGAGGCCGACCTGCTCCGCTACCTGTGCATGAATGCAAACCGTGTGCTGAAACGTGAAGAGATCCTGCTGAATGTCTGGGGTAAGGAAGATTACTTCCTGGGGCGCAGTATGGACGTGTTCATTACCAAGATCCGCAAGCACCTGAAAGACCAGGAACATGTGGAATTACAGACGATACATGGTATCGGATTTAAGTTTTCATTGCAGTAAAATCATCTGATGAATTATATAAAAAAGCACAGCATTGCTGTGCTTTTTTCTTGTGCAAGAAAAAAGGCAACCCATCCGGATTGCCTCTAAGCATCTTTATATTCTTCACGAAATTATTGCTGCATAAAGCCTGGCATCATATTTTCAAACCTCGGGCATTTATTCTGATCGCGGCTATCTTGTTTTCTCTTATAGTTTCCGCGTACAAACAATGAAAATTCAAAGCCTCCTACACCATTGCTGGCTGGCTTCAGCGTTGAGTTATTTACATCGTATGAGGCTGTAAATGCATAAGTGGTGTAGTCAATTTTTATCGTCGGGATGATCGCATCATGCAACCTGTAGAAACAACCACCGGACAGGTTGAAAACGCGCTGCTGGCGATCGTCATAAGTACCCCAGTTGAGCAATACGCCACCAATCCATTCCTGGTAGGGGTTTTGGTTGGTATAGTTCAGGTGAAATGTCACACCTATATGATCATCGACAGCGGCACGCACACCAAGGTTACCGGTCCATTTTGTATTCAGACGCACAAACGTTTCGTTGGAATTAAATGCTTCTTTAGGACGAGCTACGTGATATGCAGCTGCACCGATATAATAGTTTATTTTGTTATTCTTTCCGATAGAGCTGTTGAGGCTTATGCCTGCCGAAAGATCGTAGTACTGCACTTTGGTAAAGCTTACCGGCTCGCCGTTCGGATTGGTGGAACTATATGAACCGTTTACCCACTGGTTGTCAAAGGTCATTTTAGACATGTCTACCGAACGCTGGATATATCCGCCTGCAAAACCGACAGACAGGTAAGACATATGCTTATCCTCAAGGGCCTTGTTATAGTTGATCGCCGGGTATACCTGCATGCTGGTAAAATCAATACTGCCTGCCTTATCATAAGTAGCCGTGAGTCCTATACTCAGGCAGTCGCCGCTTTCATTTACTGCAAAGCGGGTTTCGTAAGAACCAAGCACGGTAACAAAAGGCGTTGCAATATTGCCCCACTGATTGCGGAAGTTTACGCCGGCTTTATAATCACCGCTGAAGATACCGGTAAGCGCAGGATTGCGCAGGATAGCATTTTCGTAGAACTGTGAAAAATGGATGTCCTGAGCGGCTACCCTTTCTGTATTTATCAGCCATGTAATGCACATGGCTGATAAAAAGATTAAATATTTTTTCATAATCTGCTTTTTAGATTGTTGAATTAATGATTAGCGAACCAGCGACACATCACCTTTCAGCTGCAATGGTTCACCGGAAATACATGTTGCTTCAAGAATGTAAATGAATGTATCCGGGTTCAGTACTTCGCCTTTAAACGTACCGTTCCATCCATAGGATGCATCGTTTGCCGGGAAATTCTGGGCATCGAACACTACCTCACCCCATCTGTCATAAACACGGAGGCGGCGGATAGTAGAAATGCCTTTTGCATGTGGGTAGAAGATGTCGTTTTGTCCATCACCATTTGGTGTAAAGGTATTGGGGATAAACAGCTGGCTGTTATCACATTTCACTACCAGGAGTACGTCGTCTTCAGCTGTACAGCCAAATTCATTCGATACCTTGATAGTATAAGTGGTAGTGTGTGCAGGAGCCGCTATCGGGTTCGCACAATCAGCACAACTCAGATCTGTTGCAGGTGTCCATTGATAAATTGTTGCATTAGTTATTGTTGGGGTCAGCTGTACACTGCTTCCTGCAGGTACTCCCAGGTCCGGTCCGGCATTTACCGTCGGCTGCGGGTGCACAACCACTGTTACATAGTCTGTATCTGTGAAACACTGGTTCTCCTTGATCAACACCATGTAAGTGGTAGTTACAGACGGCGACGCCACAGGATTTGCGCTTGTGTAATCATTCAACCCTGCCGATGGGAGCCACATGTATTGCTGGCCACCACTTGCGTGAAGCTGTGCAGATCCGCCATCGCAAAGTGTATCCCCCGGACCTACAGATGTAGGCACATGCTGGATAAGCGATATATTGACGCTTGCACTGTCTTTACAACCGTTGGCGTCTATCCCTACTACCTGGTAGGTAGTGTTGGCAACCGGTGTAGCCAGAGGATCAGGACACGCGGTACAGGACAATGTTGCTGCCGGTGTCCAGGTATAGGTTACCCCGCCGGTAGCCTGCAGCTGCGCAGAAGATCCTGCACAAATCGTCTGATCTTTTCCTGCACTTATGGCCGGAGCAGTGTAGAAATTAACGGTAACCGTTGCTGTATTACTGCAACCTGCCGTATCTGTACCGGTAACTGTATAAGTTGTACTCGATGCCGTTGGTGTTGCTATCGGATTCGCACAGCTAACACAGGACAAGCCAGTAGCAGGAGACCAGGTAAAGCTCGCTGCACCAGTGGCATTCAGCTGCACAGAATTGCCCTTACATATAGAAAGATTACCACCTGCGCTTACCTGAGGTTGTGGTTTCACGGTTACAGTTACCTGGCTTGTACTACTGCAACCCGATGCTGCGGTACCAGTAACAGTATACGTTGTTGTAGCAGTAGGGCTTGCCGTAGGATTGGCAGCAGTAGCGCTGCTGAGACCAACGTTCGGAGACCATACATAGCTGACACCACCCGTAGCCTGCAACTGTGTAGAGCTACCTTTACAGATGCTCACATTGCTGCCCGCACTGATAACAGGCAGCGGATTAACCGTAACTGTTATTGTTCCGGAATCTACGCAACCATGACTGTCGGTTCCTTTAATCGTATATGTTGTTGTTGTTGCCGGTGTTGCAACAGGATTGTAAATGTTCGGATTTGACAAGCCGGTAGCCGGTGTCCAGACGTAGCTTGATGCGCCGGTAGCAACAAGTGTCGTATAGCTTCCGAGGCAAAGGTTCTGGTTAGGGCCTGCACTGATTACCGGTTGTGCGTAGATACTTACCGTTACCTGTGAAGTATTGGTACATCCGTTGGCGCCTGTGCCGGTCACTGTATAAGTTGTAGCTGTTGTGGGGCTTGCAACAGGATTAGCAATTGTTGTACTGCTGAGGCCGGTAGCCGGTGACCATACATAGCTCACGCCACCGGTTGCCTGCAATGTTGTAGATGTACTCTTACATATACTTACATTGCTGCCGGCGCTGATGGTTGGCAGCGGTTTAACGGTAACCACCACAGTATCTTTTGCACTACAACCGTTAGCACCGGATGTAGTGCCCGTTACTATGTAGCTGGTAGTAGCCGTTGGCGTTGCAACAGGATTAGCAATAGTTGTGCTGCTGAGGCCGGTGGCAGGAGTCCAGGAGTAAGTACCGCCTGTTCCTGCACCCGTTGCAGTAAGCTGTACAGAACCACCGGAACAAACCGCAGTATCAATACCTGCATTGATTACCGGCAGCGGATTAACAGTAACCGTAACTGTAGTACTGCCACTGCAACCACCGGATGCTGTACCGGTAACTGTGTATGTCGTTGTTGTTGTCGGGTTGGCCGTCGGGTTGGCAACAGTTGTGCTGCTCAAACCGGTAGCCGGTGACCATACATATGTATTGGCACCTGATGCAGTAAGTACTGTTGAAGAGCCTTTACAAATAGTGGTACCACCCGCAACACTGATGGTCGGATTGGTTGTAACAGTCACCGTAACCTGTGATGTGTTCACACAGCCATTGGCACCTGTACCAGTTACAGTATAAGTGGTTGTCGCAGACGGGTTGGCTGTAGGGTTGTCAGCCGTTGTGCTGCTGAGGCCGGTAGCCGGTGACCATACATAGCTCACACCACCAGTTGCCTGAAGTGTTGTGGAGGTGCCGGCGCATATGGTTGTATTGGTGCCTGCGCTGATTGTTGGCAGCGGCTTAACGGTAACTACCACAGTATCTTTTGCGCTGCAGCCGTTGGCACCGGATGTAGTGCCCGTTACTATGTAGCTGGTAGTAGCCGTTGGCGTTGCAACAGGATTGGCAACAGTTGTGCTGCTGAGGCCGGTGGCAGGAGTCCAGGAGTAAGTACCACCTGTTCCTGCACCCGTTGCAGTAAGCTGTACTGAACCACCGGAACAAACAGCCGTATCAATACCTGCATTGATTACCGGCAGCGGATTAACAGTAACCGTAACTGTCGTACTGCCACTGCAACCACCGGATGCCGTACCGGTGACAGTATATGTCGTTGTTGTTGTCGGGTTGGCCGTCGGGTTGGCAACAGTTGTGCTGCTCAAACCGGTAGCCGGTGACCATACATATGTATTGGCACCCGATGCAGTAAGCACTGTTGAAGAGCCTTTACAAATAGTGGTACCACCCGCAACACTGATGGTCGGATTGGTTGTAACAGTCACCGTAACCTGTGATGTGTTCACACAGCCATTGGCACCTGTACCGGTGACGGTATAAGTGGTTGTCACAGACGGGTTGGCCGTAGGATTGGCAACCGTTGTGCTGCTGAGGCCGGTAGCCGGTGACCATACATAGCTCACACCACCAGTTGCCTGAAGTGTTGTGGATGTACCTGCACATATGGTTATATTGGTGCCTGCGCTGATTGTTGGCAGCGGTTTAACGGTAACCACCACAGTATCTTTTGCGCTGCAGCCGTTAGCACCGGACGTTGTACCAGTCACCACATATGTTGTAGTAGATGACGGTGTGGAAACAGGATTAGCAACAGTTGTGCTGCTGAGGCCGGTGGCAGGAGTCCAGGAGTAAGTACCGCCTGTTCCTGCACCCGTTGCAATAAGCTGTACAGAACCGCCCGTACATACAGCGGTATCAATACCTGCATTGATTACAGGAACCGGATTAACAGTAACTGTAACTGTTGTAGTTCCGGTACATCCACCTGCAGCAGTTCCGGTGACAGTATAAGTTGTTGTTGTTGTCGGGTTGGCCGTTGGGTTGGCAACAGTTGTGCTGCTCAAACCGGTAGCCGGTGACCATACATATGTATTGGCACCTGATGCAGTAAGTACTGTTGAAGAGCCATTACAGATAGTAGTATTGCCTGCGATGCTTACTGTAGGTGACGTAGTAACGGTAACGGTAACCTGTGATGTGTTCACACAGCCATTGGCACCCGTACCGGTTACGGTATAAATAGTTGTTGCAGACGGGGTGGCCGTAGGATTGGCAACAGTTGTGCTGCTAAGACCTGTAGCCGGTGACCATACATAGCTCACACCACCAGTTGCCTGAAGCGTCGTGGAGGACCCTACGCATATGGTTACATTACTGCCCGCGCTGATCGTTGGCAGCGGCTTCACAGTAACTACAATCGTATCTTTTGCACTACAGCCGTTGGCACCGGACGTTGTACCAGTCACCACATATGTTGTAGTAGATGACGGTGTGGAAACAGGATTAGCAACAGTTGTACTGCTGAGGCCGGTAGCCGGAGTCCAGGAGTAAGTACCGCCTGCTCCTGCACCCGTTGCAGTAAGCTGTACAGAACCACCTGTACATACTGCAGTATCGATACCTGCATTGATTACCGGCACCGGATTGACGGTAACCGTAACGGAAGCACTTGCCGTACAGCCACCCGAAGTAGTACCTGTAACAGTATAAGTTGTTGTTGTTGTTGGATTGGCTGTCGGATTGGCGACAGTTGTGCTGCTTAAACCTGTAGCCGGAGACCATGAATAGGTAACCGGTGTACCCGAAGAAGTAGCTGTTAATGTAACAGAGCTGCCATTACATATCGTCTGATTAGGACTCACTGATACTACAGGAACCGGCAAAATGGTTACTATATGACTTATTGTGTCTTTACAGTTATTGCCATTGTTCAGAGCCATTTTAACGGTAAAGGTTCCGGAAGTAACATATGTATGCACTGGGTTGTGCGCCGTTACACTCGGGCTGCCGTCGCCAAATATCCAGGTCGGAGTACCTACTGTAGTCACAGAAGAGTATATCGTATCTTTAAATGTGATAATGCCCGGCTGGCACACATTATTCGGTGTGAAGGTAAAGTCTGCACTGATACCATCTACTTTCACAGTATCTACACCATACAATGGTATCTGGCATCCTGTACCATTGCTGAGAATCAGCTTGGGTTTGTAAATGCCTGCTGTCGTATAAGTATAAGACAAAGTATTTGTTGTTGTCGTCTGGGTAACACCGTTATCAAAATCCCAGATAATATATTGGGTATTGTTTGTTGTAGCCGTAAAATTTACTGTCAATGGGGAACAACCTACGAGTGGCGTCATTGAGAAAGACCCGGTAGGACCATTAATTACAATATTCTTTTTGAACGAATCAATACAGCCGATCGCATTGGTTGCAATGAGTTTTACAGTATACGTCCCAGGCATTGTATATACAGTTGCTGCATTTACCTGGCTGGAAGTTCCGCCATTACCAAAACTCCATGCATAAGCAGTAGCGCCTGTAGAGGTATTGGTAAAGTTTACGGTAAGCGGAGGACAATTTGCAACAGTATCACTCGCTGTAAATAGTGCTTTCACACTGCTGATCTGTATATAGGACGTGCGTGTTAGCGTATCTGTGCAACTACCATTACCCGTTACTACAAGGCGTACTGTATAAGTGCCATTTGCAGTATAAGAGTGGGAAATATTTGCGGTGCTGGTTGTACTGACAGCCGGAGAACCATCTCCGAAATCCCAGAGATAACTTGTGCCGCCTGTTGAGGAGTTTACAAATGTAACCGGGGTGCCGAGGCAGGCAGTGGTGGTCGTTGCCGTAAAGCCTGCAGTTGGTTTTATAATCGATACGGCATTGCTGATCGTTGCAGAATCTTTACATCCGTTTACGTCTGTTGCAGTAAGTGTTACATTATAAGTACCTGCAGCAATATAAGTGTGCTGTGTAGAGGCTGTAAAGCCTGGCTGAGTAAGCGTTGCACCATCGCCAAAGCGCCATGTATAATTATTGACCGTTGCCAGCGAGGTAGTATTATTTGTAAACGTTACTACTGTAGAAAGGCAACCTACGCTTGGCGTGTTTGTAAAGGATACTGCCGGCCCTTTTACACGGACATAGTTATTTTTAGTAAGTGCAACAGTACATCCATATATATCGGTAACAGTAAGAGTAACGCTATAGGTACCGGTAGCAGCGTAGGTATGGGTTATTGTGCTACCCGTCTGAGCTGGTGTACCATCTCCAAAATTCCAGGAGTAACTTGTATAATAAGGATTGGTTACAGTTGCAGTAAACGTTGATGAAAGTCCTTTACAAACAGAAGTATCCGGACTGCTGAACTGTGAGACAAGATCAAAAATATGAACGATCTTGGTTGTTGTATCGGTACAACCGTACGTAGCATTTGTAACTGTGAGTTTCACAGGGTAATCGCCATTGGCTGCATAAGTATGTATTGGCGGATTGGTTGCAGAACTCGTTGTGCCATCGCCAAAATCCCAGAAACTGGTTTGTGCAGAGTCTGAAATATTGGTAAAGGTTACGCTTTTACGTGTTACACAGTTTACAGAAAATGTAAACTTCGCTTTAGGCGGGCGAACCACAATCAGGTTAGTACGCGTAAGTGTATCCAGGCAACCATTGTTTGAAACAACTAATGATACCGAATATGTTCCCGGCGTATTATATGAGTAGCTTGGATTTTGTTGCGATGAGGTACCTCCGTCACCAAATAACCAGGTATAGCCGGTAATGGTGCCTGTAGAGCTGTCCTGGAACTGTACAGGACTATTTGGACATATAACGGTGGGCGTAGCTCCGAATGAAGCATGCGGTTTGACGTTCGTTACTACAGCTTGTGCTGGCGTATTAAATACGCAACCGCTAGTAGTGGTAATAGTGGCGTATACTATAAATGTGCCTGCTGTCAAATAAACATGTGTCGGATTCAGAGAGGTACTATTTGGCGAGCCATCACCAAATGTCCAACTGATACTGCTTATAGACAATGATCCTGCAAACAGGGTAAAAGTTACCGATGCAGGAATGCAGGACGATGAATAAGATGCTCCGATTGCCGAAGATGGTGTTCCATTATTAATGTAGTTAGGCATTGTCAGTGTGTCACTGCAGCCGCTTGCGTTTGTGGCGATGAGCCTCACAGTAAATACGCCCAATGAATTATAAGAGTGTGTAGGTGCAGCAGCTGTTGATGTACCGCCATCACCGAAATCCCATGTATAAGAAGTGGCACCTGAAGATGTGTTTGTAAAAGTCACAGACAATGGAGTGGTACAACCGACAGTATTGTTTGCACTGAATTGTGCGGTAGGTTTTGGATTGATTGTTACGGTTTTCGTAATTGAATCACTGCAGCTCCCATTGCCGGAAACGAGCTTTACAGTATATGTACCTCCGGCAGCATAAGCATGCGCAGGGTTAGCAGCTGTTGATGTGCCACCATCACCAAAACTCCAGGTATAAGTAGTTGCAGAAGCAGAGCTGGTGTTGGTAAATGCCACTCCCTGGCCAACACAACCGGTGCCCGGAGCCGTAAAACCAGCAGTAACCGGCGCAATATTTACAAAAGCAGTTTTTGTCATTGTATCTGAGCAACTGCCGTTCGATGCTATCAGCCTTACCGTATAAGTACCGGCAGCATTATAAGTATGGCTGGGGGATGCACTGGTTGATGTACCGCCATCACCAAAATTCCATTGATATATTGTACTGCCCGTAGACGTATTATTAAATGTCACAGTTGCCGGTACCGTACATCCTGTGGCATTCGCAGAGGTGAAATTGGCATGTGGATTAGGCAGAATGTTTATATAACTTGGCTTTGTAATTGAGGCTACACAACCACTGCTGTTGGTAACCACCAAAGTAACGTTATACACACCTGATGTTGTATATGTATGCGCAGGACTGACTGCCGACGAAAATCCACCATCCCCGAAATCCCAGCTGTAGGTAGCCGCCCCCGTAGTACCGGGTACACTGGTGTTGGTGAATGTTACAGCCTTTGGCGCACAGGACGCCGTTGAATCGCTTGCAACAAAACTTACAACAGGGGTCGGTATTACTGTAATATTATGCTGCACCGAACTGGTGGTTGTACCGTTCGATACAGTAAGCGTTACAGTATACGTTCCTACTGCGAAGTATGTTGCCGAAGGGTTTTGCTGTGTAGACGTGGTCCCGTTCCCCAAATCCCAGGTCCAGCTTGTAGGACCACCTGTACTCTGGTCCGTGAAATTGATAAGCACCGGCGAGCAGCTTGACGTCAGGTTGGCACTGAATTGTGCCGTAAGCTGCGCTTTCGTTATTAAAGGCAAACAAATAGCCAGGCCGATACACATGACTGTGTAAAGAAACCGATTCATAAAATGAATTTAGCGTTACAAAAAAATAGAAAGGTCGAACGCTTATCACAGAATCAAGTTGCTCTTTCTCCCCAAAGAAAATCTTGACGGTTTTACTGCAATAAGCGACACGAATTTAACAAATCTTCCAAATATTTATACACAATCCTGAATAAGTTTTTATAAATTTTTTGTTATTCCCCCAAAAACAGCTTGTGAATAACTTTTATTCAGAACATTTATATATTTGTTTGTTTTCGTATAAATTAATTATAAAATTTTGTTTTACAATATATTTATACCTGATTTGTTAAAGCCCTCCTGTATAACTGAATTGTATTTTCCAAACCATAATATATCGCATCTGAAATCAGGGCATGTCCGATAGAAACTTCGAGTAATCCGGGTATTGAGGCCGAAAAATACCCCAGATTTTCCTGGTCAAGGTCGTGTCCGGCATTTAAACCGAGGTGTTTTTCCTGCGCAATAAGTGCTGCTTTTACATATTCGCTGATCGCTTTTTCACGGCCGGAATGATAATTTTTTGCATAGGCTTCTGTGTATAATTCTATCCTGTCGGTACCGGTATCCGCAGCGGCAGCTACAATGTTTTCCACCGGGTCGGTAAAAACAGAAACCCGGATGCCTTCTTTTTTAAATACAGCTATTATATCCCTGAGATACTTCTGCTCTGCAATGGTATCCCAGCCATGGTTTGAGGTAAGCTGGCCACGTGCATCAGGCACCAACGTTACCTGTGCAGGCTTTACCTCCAGTACAAGCTGTACAAAGCTGTCCTCTTTAGGGTTGCCTTCAATATTAAATTCAGTAGTGATAAAGGGTTTCATTTCCCTTACGTCTGCATACCGTATATGGCGCTCATCCGGCCTCGGATGAACTGTTATGCCCTCTGCGCCATACCGTTGACAATCTATCGCAGCCTTCAGTACATTTGGGTTATCTCCGCCGCGGCTGTTCCGCAATGTTGCTATTTTATTGATATTTACTGAAAGCTTTGTCGCCATTTTTCCGTTTATTGTAACCACAAAATTAGAAAAGGTCAGACAATAATTTATTTAAATTTTAACTATATAACAATTAACTATTAGCCGTCAGGTAAAATAATTTATACTATAACAGACATCTTTGTGTTAAGAAAAGTTGGCATATATCCGGTCTTTATTTTTCTCACCTGCAGTGCAGCACTGTGGCTGGCTTCATGCCGTCCTGCAGGCGTTTCCTCTTCTCCGAAGGTATTTTACCTGAACCTCTCCAGCGGCAATCTTGAATCCATAGATCCGGCATATTCCAAAGATCTTTACGCTATGTGGATTACCCACATGGTTTACAATACACTTATAGAAACAGATGAACAATTGCACCTGGTACCGTCTCTTGCCCAAAACTGGGAGGCTGATGCCTCAGGCCTCGTGTATACCTTTCATCTGCGCAATGATGTTTATTTCCAGGATGCCCCTGAATTTGAAGGCGGTAAAGGACGAAAAATGACTGCGGGGGATGTGGTATACAGCTTCAACCGCATCATCGATCCTGCAGGAGCATCACCGGGCGCATGGATATTTAATGACCGGGTAGCCCAGAAAGACCCTTTCATTGCAGTAAATGATTCTACGTTGCAGATAAAGCTCAAAACACCGTTCCGGCCGCTGCCGGAAATGCTCTGTATGCCTTACTGCAGTATTGTGCCGCATGAAGTTGCAGAAAAATGGGGTCGTGACTTCCGTTCGCATCCATGTGGCACAGGACCATTCTGTTTTAATTACTGGGATGAAGGCAATATCCTGGTTTTGCGTAAAAACAAGCATTACTGGGAAACTGACAGTGCCGGTAACAGGCTGCCTTATGCAGATGCCGTACAGGTGTCATTTATAGACAGCAAGGCTACGGAGTTTTTATTGTTTATGCAGGGAAGGCTCGACTTTGTAAACAGTATAGATGGCTCGTTTAAAGACCTTATCCTTACTAAAAACGGTACGCTCAAAGCACCTTATGCTTCCCGCTTTAATCTTGAAAAAGCTATATACCTCAATACAGAATACCTGGGTATACTGACAGATACTGCAAACCCGGTTATGAAAGGGCAGGCCACCCGGAATGTGCTGGTGCGGCAGGCTATGAATTATGCTATAGACCGCAGAAAGATCGCTACTTACTTCAGGAACGGTGTGGTAACGCCCGCGCTCAGCGGCTTTATACCTGCAGGTATGCCGGGTTTTGACAGCAGCGGATCTTATGGTTATCATTATGCACCCGATACGGCATTAAAACTTCTGGCCCTGGCCGGATATCCCAACGGGCGCGGATTGCCGCCTGTTAAGGTGCTTACCCCGGACAACTATGCTGATATAGTAAATTTTGTGGCAAGCGAGCTGCAGGATGTAGGCATTACACTACAGACAGAGGTTATGCAGCCCAATATTATGCGTCAGCAGATGAGCCGCTCACAGGCCGTTATGTTCCGGGCACAATGGATTGCAGACTATCCTGATGCAGAAACATATCTCGCTTTTTTCAACAGTCGATTTCCGGCGCCGCCAAATTATACCCGCTTCAGCAATAAAACTTTTGACAGCTGGTACAATGCTGCTATGTTGCTGCCGGATACGGCCCGCTGGAAGATATACCGGCAGATGGACAGCCTGGCAATGAGTTACGCGCCGGTGATTCCGTTGTTTTATGACCGTTTGTTACACTTTACACAAAAAAGGGTCCGTGGATTCCGTAGCAATCCTATGAACCTGATAGACATAAAACGGGTGCAGCTGCAATAAAAAAGGCCATGCAAGTGCATGACCTTTCTGTCTTAAGCGAGGTATGAATTATTTCTTCCTGTACTTGGCAATCAGCTCTGCAACTGCAGTCCTGCGCAGGTATTCAGGATTAAGCTCAGTAAATACTTTTATTTTGGACGGGCCGTCTTTCAGGGCGCGTTCCAGCTGCAGGGTTGCTTCTTTCGTTTTACCCAGCTCAAATAAAGCAGCAGCCTGGTAATACCTGAAATCGGGCTTTTCTCCGCAGTGTTCACGGGCTACTTCCAGTTGTGTGAGCACTTCATCATAGTACCCGGAAAGATAAAGGCCCCGTATGAGCGCTACCCAGGTAGACTTATTGCCGGGCTTCAGTCTTACAGCATTCAGGAAGCAGACCAATGCTTCATTTTTCACATCCAGTTCCATGAGACAATTGCCTATGGCCATACAATAGGAGGCATTTTCCTTATCCAGGTGCAATGCCACGGAATAAGCTTTAACCGCTTTTTCCCATTGTTTTTCACGGGAGTATGTTTCGCCTATTTTATAGAAAATAGTGTCGTCCTGGGGGCTCAGCTGCGATGCCTGGCGATAGTAGTAACGGGCACGGGAATAGTTTTTCTGTTTCTCCCAGCAATAGCCCATAGCTTCAAAGATCACATCTTCAGGCTTGGCTATTTCCAGGTGCTTTTCCAGTACTTCCAATGCTCTTTCGTACCATTTCAGGCGCATATAGGCATCCGCCATATTGCGGTAGGCAAATTCAAATTTTTCGTCAATAGCAACGCAGAATTCATAGGCGTCAATGGCTTTTTCATACAACTTCAGCCCCTGGTATGCAGCACCGAGATTAAACCATGCCAATGTATTGTACGGATCTTCATCTGTAAGCTGCACATGTATGGTAACGCTTTCTTCAAGCCTGTTGGTAAACTCTGCCCAGAAGCAAATTTTCTGTAAGGCCTCTTCGTTCCTGCGGTCTATCTGTATGATGCGCTTTAACGTATCAAATACAGCATCAAATTCTTCACATTCATCATAAACATCGGACAACTCCAGCAGCAATTCTATTTTGTCTTTGCCTTCAAAATTTACTGACTGTTGCTCCAACCATAGTGCGGCCTGGTCATATTTAAACTGGCCGAGCATAATGTCGGAACGCAGCAGCACAGCATCCAGGTTCACCTGATCATACTGCTCCATTTCGTCCAGCACTTTAAGCGCCTGACCATATTTCTGGGCCTGAGTAAGTATTTCTGCCTTTAATAATAATACGGAAGCTGAAAAAGGATAGTAAGTTCTGGCTATATCGCACGCCAGCAGCGCCTGTTCTTCATTACTGTTCTGAAAGTAATATTCTATTATGCGCTCATACTCTTCTTCATCCATCATACTTGCTGCCTCGCCACGTTTTACCTGTTCGTATCGTTGCAGCAGTTCATCCATTGAGCTCCATTCCTCGCTTAAGAAATCATCATCTTCTTCAAACATAGCAATCGATTTGTATCAAAGTTAATAAAAAGCAGGAAGTGCCAAATTTCCCGGGTGTTACCTTAATGTCAAAATACACATCTTATTAACATATCAAAAAACTGCCCGGACATTAAAAGTGCCGGGCAGTTATTATATATTGATTATGAATAGTATCAGTCCCCTTCTGTAACCGGCACATACAGGGTTGTATCTATACCGTCATAAGGAAGTGTTACGGGTGTACCGCCCACCACCGTCTGGGCAATATTGGTATCCAGTCCTTTTCCATAGAGATAGTAATTACCCGGCTTCAGCCCGCTGAATACACAGGTAGCTTTTCCGTTTACCCACACTGCATTTACAGAATCGTCATATACGTCATTAGACGGTTTATCCGAACTGTTGTACTTGATCAGCACTTTACCATTTATGATGCTGGTATCGTTTGCATGATGCCTGTTGATAGCGCGAATTGTAGAATTACCACCTTTACCGCCCACAGGGCCATCATCTCCTTTGCGACAGGAATATATCACCAGGCTGCAAGCTAAAACAGCAAAAAATGGTTTGAATAATTTCATGATCATTTATTTTATTTCTCCGGATGGTTAAGTTGAGTAAAAACAGCTACTGCAATATAAGAAAGACAGCGTTTTATCCGAAAAGGTTTAACAAAACCTGTTATTCCTCCATCACTTTTACCATATTACTGGCCTTGCTTTCGTTCCAGGTACGGTCAAGCGCAGTAATTACGTAAGTACATTTACTAAATTCCGTTGCCGTACGGTCTATAAATTCTTTACCATCTGTGAGTGCTATAATTTTATCGGCCCTGTCGAGATTTACAGTTTCATTATTTACAAAACGGTATACAGCAAAGTGCAGCGTCTCAGCCTGCGGATTGGTCACCTGCCACTGCAGCAATGTACCGTCTGATGCAGCAACGGCCTTTACTACCGGTGCTGCCGGCGGTATACTGTCTATCCATTTCATACGTGGCGGAAATGCAACCGACGCGGTATATTTTGCATGCAGGCTATCCAGTATTGTACGTGGTATTTTATCAAAGCTGGATGCACTGTAAAAAGAAAAGCCCGGCGCATCGCTCATATGGCGGATATCGCGGATCTGCCACAGGAGCTCTTTTGAGCCCGCCCATGGCCCGCTGGCCGCACCTATCATCCGGTACACGCCCAGTCCGTAATAGATATGGCGGCCATAGTTGTGCTGTTCCCACCAGGGCAGCAAAACGTCAAAAGCTGCAGCCTTATGTGCATGTTCCCAATACAACTGCGGCAGCAGGTAGTCTATCCAGCCGTTCTTCATCCAGAGCACTACATCGGCATACAGGTCATCGTAATTGGTCTGCCCCGCCCGTGTCATAGAGCCTTCTGGGCTTACGCTGGCGTTACGCCATACTCCGAACGGACTGATCCCGAGCTTTACATATGGTTTTATGTGCTTGATGTTTGTATTAAGTACAGACACAAATATGTTTACATTATTGCGGCGCCAATCGTTTTTGTTACTGAAGCCCTGGCCGTATTTTCCATAAGCATATGCATCACCAAACTCAAGTCCCGCAATCCTGTACGGATAAAAATAATCGTCGAGATGCACTGCATCAATATCATAGCGCTTTACCACATCTGTAATGATATTGATCACATATTCCCGTGCCTCTGGTATACCGGGATTGATGTAAGACTTGCCCCCATAGCTCACAATCCAGTCGGGGTGTGTATGCGTTACATGATTGGCCGGATTGGGATTTTTCTTGCTGTCTACCAATGCACGGAAAGGATTAAACCAGGCATGGAATTCCATCTGGCGTTTATGCGCCTCTTCAATCATAAACTTCAGCGGATCATAATAAGGGAACGGTGGCTGACCCTGCCTTCCGGTAAGATAATGACTCCATGGCTCAGAGGGAGAGGCATATATGGCATCGCTCGATGGCCGTATCTGCACGATCACTGCATTACAGCCTATAGATTTCAGATCGTCAAGGCGGCGGATGAATTCCTGTTGCTGCTGTAATGCAGGCAGGCCCGGCCGCGAAGGCCAGTCAATATTGGCCACAGTGGCTATCCATGCCGCGCGGAATTCCCTTTTGGGTGCCTGTTGCGCAGCAACATCCAGGCAGAATAACAAAGCGAATAAAATAATGGCAGGCAAACGAACCATAAAACAAGCAGTATTGCGGGAATAAAACGCGAAGCAACAAAGTTAGCAGGCGCTTTAAGAAAATCATCTGTGTAATTAAAAAAATGGCCGGTAAGTACACCGGCCTATTTCTCATAGTGAAAGGAAAATCTCTTAATTATTGTTGATGATCGTACCAGCCAGGGCAGCGCTTCCGGTACCGGTAGTAATACCGGTGAGCACGATTGTATAAATCTTACCGGCGCTAAAGGTCTGGTTACTGAGTGTCACCTGGTGCGGCTGGTCTGCCGGATCCACGATAATGACATTTGCAGTCCCTGAAGGGACCTCCATAAAGGGTGTAACTGTTTTGTATGCAATGGCAGATGCAATCTGGGCGGTGCCTACATATACGCTTTCGCTAAGTGTAGAAGGACTCAGGTGTACAAAGCGCACCTTAGCATTCGTTGACGACGGCGCGGTAAGGTCGTCAGAAGCAAATACGAGCTTCGGGCCGTTAAAGGCATCGCCACCTATAAAGGTGGAATAACTACTTCCCACAGCAAGAGTCTGTATCGTTGAATCGAGCGTTGTGGATGTAGACGTTACATTGTATTTCAGCGTCAGTGATGAGCCCGCTGTAACGCTTACATAACCTGCCTTACCCAGGAAATTAATATTTGTTGCTCCGGCTACTTTGGCATTTTTAATTAAAGCATCTACAGTAGTCGTATTCAGCGCACCGTTAAAAAACATCATCCTTGCTGTAGTCGGAGATGAATCATCTTTCTTTTTGCAGGATGCAGCAGAAAAGACAGCAGTGGCGGCTAAGAGATATACATACAGTTTCTTCATGGTAGTCAGTTTTTTACAGTTCAAAAATACAAGGATTACACTAATTAAAAGTTAATACAGTTTGAAATAATCTGTTCTGTACAGTTGTCTTGTGGTGTAAAATTCATGCCATCAGGCGATTTTCTCTTCAATTCGTTGCATACCTGCATATAAATCCAAACTCCTTTTAATTTAGCAGCACGTAACAGACAGCTATGAAGCGCACGAGTTTAATTTTACTGGTCTTACTTTCTTTCCGGTTTGCCGTAGCACAGGATATCCGATGGCTCAAACACCAGGTATCTACACTGAGCAGCACCTCCATGGACGGACGCGGGTATGTGGGCAAAGGCAGGGAACATGCCGCAGGATATATACAAAGACAGTTTAAGGAATACGGCCTGAAGCCCCTGCTGGCAGACAGCAGCTATTTTCAGACTTATACATTCCCGGTAAACACCTTTCCGGGAGAGGTGTCTGTGCAGCTCAACAAAAGAGTACTGGTGCCGGGAGTTGAATATCTTGTTGATGCTGCCTCACAGGGCTTTGAAGGCAGCAAACTGAAGGTGGAAAAAATAAACCTGGATAAGGTAAAAACAGATGAGGACTGGCAACTGCAAAAGAAATCGATGGGCAATCTCAACCGCATTTACCTGTTGCGCAATACGGACAGCTTCTGCAGCCGCATGCATATACGCCCGCGCAATCTTGCAGGCCTGCTTCCGAAAGGATGCTTCATCGCGCCGATACACCGTAAAATGATGTGGGATGTGGCAACGGATACGGTTGCTGCTACATTACTGGAGGTGCAGGATAGTGTACTGCCCCGCCGGCTGCATAAAGCATCTGTAACAGTGCAGAATAAACTGCTGCGCGATGTAAAGAACCAGAACGTGATCGGCATGATACCCGGTAACATTACAGACTCCTTTATTTTTATAACTGCTCACTATGATCACCTGGGCAAAATGGGCCATGAGGCTACGTTCCCCGGCGCCAGCGACAATGCCAGCGGCACCGCAATGATGCTGTACCTGACCCGTTATTTTGCAGCGCACCCGCAAAAATATACGCTTGTATTTGTAGCATTCAGTGGTGAAGAAGCCGGCTTGCTGGGATCAAAATATTTTACAGAACATCCCGCAGTTCCGCTATCGCAGATCCGCTTTCTGCTGAATCTTGATATTATGGGCGACGCTACAGATGGCATAACGGTGGTAAATGCCACAGAATATCCTGAGGCTTTCAGCAGGCTGCAGCGGCTAAATACGAAAAACGGTTATCTGCCCCAGGTAAAGAGCCGTGGAAAAGCGCCCAACAGCGATCATTATCATTTTTCGGAAGCAGGGGTACCTGCCTTTTTCTGGTATTCAAATGGCGGTAAAGGATATTATCATGATGTATTTGACAAGGCTAATGAACTATCCTTTAACCATATTGACGGGGTAATAAAACTGGCCATAGATTTTATTGGCGGGTTTCAATAAATAACAACATGATCAAATTAAATAACAATTTAATTTATTTTTAATCGTATATTAGTAGTGCATTACATGACCTTTTTTTAAGATTAAAAATGCGCTCCCATGAATATACGTACTACTACCTGCAGCTTGCTGACAATAGCATTGGCTATTGCCTTCCCGGCGTGCAAAAAGAAAGACAACAGCCCCACCTGCCGCATCATTACAATAACAGAAGTTTCGTCTTCGGGCACCTCTGTCATAAACCTTACCTATAATAATGATGGCAAAGTTTCTACGATATCAGAAACCGGATCATCTACTGTAAACAAAGTTTTTACCTACAACAGCAACACAATTATTGTAAATGCTACCGGATCCGGCGGAACCTTCAGTGAGCGTGACTCCATCTCATTAAACAGCAGCGGGCAGGCTATCAATTTCCGTCGTTTCACCAACAGCGCCGGCACCAATTGGGATAATGATGCCTTTGAGTATGACAACAGCGGCCATGTTATAAAAGATATTTCAACCGGCTCGGGAAGTAGTTCTACCTCCACTACTGTTTATACTTATACCAATGGCGATCTGACGTCAGCAATTACATCCGGCAGCTCCACCAGCTCTGCTGTAGTGGAGTACTATGCAGATAAACCTGCTATGGACGGCGATTATTTTCATGTAACAGGAATATTAAATTATGGCTTCCAGCTAATCAAAAATGTGCATATGACCAAGAGCATTACACAGGGTACAACAGTTGTTAACCTCAGCTATACCTACAACAACAGCAACCAGGTGTCTCAGCTTACTTATACCAATGGTTCTGCCCTGGAAACAGTATCATACCAGTACCAATGTAATTAATCATTTTCCCGGAAATTATACTGAGCCTGTTTTCTTGCAGAACAGGCTTTTTTATATTTACTTTTATTCATTAAAACAACCTTATGAAGAAAACCTTACTGGCAGCCATTGTTGCAATAGCCGCCTGCAGTGCCTGTAGCAACGGCACGCAGCAACAAAGCGGTGCAGCAAGCCCGCAGGAGTTCCTGGATCAGTACACAAAGGAATATGTGAAACTGTATACCGCCGACCAGGAAGCACAGTGGAAAGCACTTATAGAAATAAAAAAAGGCGACAGCACTAACACTGTAAAAGCCCGTGAAGCAGATGAAACACTGGCTGCATTTACCGGCAGCAAAGAAAACATTGAGCAGGCACGAAAATTCCTTTCTGATAAAAACCTTTCTGAAATACAGCGTAAACAGCTGGAACTGATCCTTTACAATGCTGCCAATAATCCGCAGACGGTTGCAGATCTCGTAAAACAGCGTATTAAAGCGGAAAACGACCAAAGCCAGAAATTATACGGCTTTCAATACATGCTGGAAGGAAAAAAAGTTACCACAAATGATATTGACGATGTGCTGAAAAAAGAGGCCGATCCTTCACGGCGTCTGCTGGCCTGGAATGCCAGCAAAGAGGTAGGGCCGGGGCTTAAAGCCGGGCTGGTAAACCTCCGCAATCTCCGCAACAAAACAGTTCAGGCATTGGGCTATCATGATTTCTTTACTTACCAGGTTTCGGATTACGGCCTGAAAACAGACGACATGATGCAGCTCATGGACAAGCTCATGCATGAACTGTGGCCGCTGTACCGGGAACTTCATACGTACATGCGCTATGAAATGGCAAAGAAGTACAACAGCACTGTTCCGGACATGCTGCCGGCACACTGGCTGCCTAATCGCTGGGGGCAGGACTGGAGCCCTGCAGTAACAGTTCAGGGGCTTAATCTTGACAGCGTGCTTAAGTCCAAATCGCCGGAATGGATTGTGAAAGACGGTGAAGATATGTATGTGAGCCTGGGGTTCCCGAAACTCCCACAGACATTCTGGTCAAAATCCAGCCTGTACCCATATCCTGCGGATTCCAGCGTAAAGAAAAACAATCATGCTTCTGCATGGCATATGGACCTGGACAAAGATGTGCGCAGCCTGATGAGCGTAGAACCTAACGCGGAATGGTATGAAACCGCACACCACGAACTGGGCCATATATACTATTACATCACTTATAGCAACCCCGACGTGCCGCCACTGTTACGCCAGGGTGCCAACCGCGCTTATCACGAAGCACTGGGCACTATGATGGGCCTTGCTGCCATGCAAAAGCCTTTCCTGACGGGCCGCGGGCTTATTCCAGCCAATACAAAGACCGATAGCATACAATCACTGCTCAAAGAAGCAATGAACTCTGTCGTGTTCATATATTTTTCATCCGGCACTATGGCCAATTTCGAAAAAGCGCTTTATGTAGACAGCCTGCCGGAAAACCAGTTTAACAGCAAATGGTGGGAACTCGCCCGGAAATACCAGGGAATAGTGCCCCCGTCTGTAAGAGGTGAAGAATTTTGTGATGCTGCTACAAAAACACATATCAACGATGATCCGGCTCAGTACTACGACTATGCACTGTCGTACGTAATCCTGTATCAGCTGCACAACCACATCGCCAAGAACATATTACACCAGGATCCACGTGCCACAGATTATTACGGTCATAAAGAGATCGGCGATTTTCTGAAAAAGATAATGTACTCCGGAGCTTCGAAAAACTGGCGTGATGTATTAAAAGAATCCACCGGCGATGACCTTAATGGTAATGCTATGCTCGAATATTTTCAGCCTCTTGTAAGCTGGCTTAAAGAACAGAACAAAGGCAGGCAGTATACCTTACCGGAACAATTTTAACCTTATAATGTCTATGTAAAAAGCATGTGTATCCCGCACATGCTTTTTTTATCATTCCCGGCACCACCTTTGCCAATAAGTATTTTACTTTTGGAATTCGCCGATGGCCCAACGCATTACAATTATAACATCTTCCTACCCGCCGGAAAAAGGTGCTGCGCCGTCGCGGATATACCTGCTCGCACAGGTATTGCAGCAAAGAGGTTACGAAGTGCATGTGATTACGGCCATGCCCAACTACCCTACCGGCCGCATATTTGCAGGATACCGCAGCAAACTGTGGCATAAAGAGGTAACGGATGGCATACATATTTTCCGCACATGGCTCTACCCTTCCAATTCAAAAAATATCTTTCGCCGTTTTGCCAGCATAAGTACATATACGGCGTCCCTTTTCCTGTTTGCACTGCCCCGAATGTTCCGCTACAAACCGGATCTTGTTATAGTTAATACACCGCCCTTTCTTACCGGTTATACCGGGCTTTTACTTGCGCGGATTGCCGGCAGCAAAGCTTTGCTCAACGTAAGTGATATATGGCCGCTATCTGCACTGGAGCTTGGCGCTATCCGCAAGGGCTATCTATATAACTGTCTTGAATGGATCGAGCGCCGTATGTATCATATGGCCAATGCTTTTGCCGGCCAGTCAAAAGAAATACTGGAACACATTTCCCGTATTTCACAAAAGCCTTCATTCCTGTATTATAATCTTCAGCCACCCTCCTCGCCCGCTCTGTCATTACCGGAAAGAAAAAGAAGAATTGTATATGCAGGTCTTTTGGGAGTGGCCCAGGGCGTGTATGATATCTGCAGGAATATAAATTTTACGGAGCTGGGTACAGAGCTGCATATTTATGGCGATGGATATGAAAAAGAGCAGATCTGTTCTTTTATTACGGCTAATCCCACCCGTGGGTTATTTTATCATGGCTCTGTCGCTGCAGCTGAAGTGCCTGCAATATTGCAGGAATACGATGCCACCCTGGTTCCGCTGAAAACAGCTATACACGGCGCTCTGCCTTCTAAGATATTTATGGCCCTGGCTAATGGCCTGCCTGTTTTTTTTAGTGCTGAAGGAGAAGGCGCTGCTATCGTTTCCGGTCATAATATAGGATGGGTAAACGGTCCGGAAGAATTTGAAATACTGGCACAGAACATCCGGTCTTTTACTTCTATGTCTCCGGAAGAATACAACAGGATCAGGCAAAATTGCATTTATCATGCTTCACATACTTTCAACAAGCAATTGCAGGACGATACTTTCTGTGCGTTTATTGCCGACATTATAAAAACGAACGGAGCCGGCTAAACGCCGGCTCCGTTCTCATTTCTAAATAAACAGCTCGTCGATTATTTCCTGAAGTTTCTGAGTTTAATTACGGTGCGGCGGTTTGCAGCCCGGCCAGTAGCAGTTTCATTTGTTGCGATCGGCATTGTTTTACCGTAACCCTGTGCTGTAAGGCGGTCAGAGCTGATGCCTTTACTTACAAAGTAATCGCGTACGGCTTCTGCTCTCTTCTGCGACAACTCCATGTTGATGGCATCGCTACCCACATTATCAGTGTGGCCTTCTATGTCAGCAAAAAGAGCCGGCTCATTTTTCAGAACCTTAACCACGGCATCCAGTTGTTTGTAGGAAACTTTTTTGATAGTAGATTTTCCTGTTTCAAAGAAGATTGCCTTGGCAGCTTTTTCTACCTGGCGGATGATCTCCTGTTTGATTTCAGGGCAACCATTATTTGTTTTGGAGTACTGATCAGGGCATTTATCTACATCATCAGTAAAGCCATCACCATCGCGGTCTGGCGGCGGGCAGCCATCATATTGGGACTGACCCGCTACGTAAGGACATTTATCTTTCTGATCAGGAATGCCATCGCCATCAGAATCCGGGCAACCGTTGAACTCTGCTTTACCGGCCACCAGCGGGCATTCATCTTTATCATCAGAGATGCCATCATTATCAGAATCCGGGCAGCCATTAAATGCTGCACTACCTGCAATGTTCGGACAAGCGTCCTGATCATCCGGCACACCGTCGTTATCAGAGTCGATAACTTTAGGGACTTCCGGAATAGGCGTTACTGCAACGGGAACTGGTTTCGCCTGCCTGTAACCTGGTTTAAACCAGTATACAAAGCCTACGGAATGTTGCAGATGATTCTGGTCATGATCTGTACCCGCTATTTTGTATGCAGATTCCAGATTCAGATACAGGTCTTTAGCACACTTAACATTCACACCCACACCTACAGGTACCGTTGCACCAAAATAAATCGGGTGGTGCGAAGCAGAAATACCTGCAAAGATATATGGGCTTAAAATGTAGCGTTCCTTATCAAGGATATTGTAGTTAACGCGGGCATCGAGTTCTACAAGAAGTTTATAGTTCTTTTTATCATCTATCTGTCTGCGTTTAATGTACATGGAATCCGGTTTATCGTCGGGATAATCAACATTTCCAAGCGACAATCCAAGATTTACATCCAGGTGTTTATTAAGCCTGGCCCAATAAGTGAAGCGAACCATCGGATGCCAACGAAACTTATTTTTTGTACTTGTATCGTTTGTATCAGTATCGGGGTTGTACCCGATTTGTGTTACCTTATCCGTAAAGTATTTGTCTGTTTGTGGGCCATAAAAATCATTAGCACCAAAATGAATTCCTATTCCTTGAGTGCCCTGAGCATATGCATTACCCGACAAGAGAAATAAGCCGCTGACGCAACCAGCAATTAAACCAATTTTATTAAATATAAATTTCATAAGTACATTTTTACAGTTAATAATAGCTTATTGCGCCCACCACACTGGTGTAGATAAAGCTGGCACAAGGGCATTGGGATTAGTTGTACGTTCAGACTGAGGCGTCGGGAACCGTTGTGGAATAATGCTGATTACCCCATCTGGATTTGGTGTCAAAGCCGGCAATTTGGTTCTCCTGTAATCATTGAATGCTTCCAGTTGCCCAAACATTGCAATCCATTTCTCGTACATAACTCTGCTGAGGTTTGCCGTTCCGGCAGTGTATGTAGCAATAGTTGAACCATTATATACACCGCCCGTAACTGTAATGCAAGATTCTGTTATCGCATCATTCAATACCTGGAATGTTGTCGGATCATTTTGACGGGCTTTTACCTCTGCTTCAATAAATTTGGCTTCGGTATAAGTTACCAGCGGAGTAGATACATCAGGCCCACCGGCAAGATACGGGCCTAGTAGACTTGCGGACTGTGAAGGAACATCAATGGGGCTACCAGTTATAGTACCGCCACCTGAAGAATCATAATAGTAGTAAACTCTTTCATCCTGGGGACGCAGCTGCATTGAGTCTAAAAGAGTATTTGACGCCCCCATATATATACGTCCCTGATTCAGGAAAGCAAACCACTGATTTTGCTCGTTACCACCTGTACCATGTATTGCCATGCAATTATCTGCTGAAGATTGTATTCCTGACGACAATGATGTCAGAATTGCGTTAGGATCATATGAACCTTTATTGCTAAGACGATTGAGGTAGCGGGCTTTAAGAGTATAAGCTGTTTTTATCCACTTCCCAGCATCTCCATTAAAAATGATATCATCCCCTGCCGGCAAAACAACGTTATCTCCCGAAGGTTGAGACAATTTGACGATTGCATCGTCGAGCATTCCTAAGATTCCTGTTATAACCGTTTGTTGCGGATCATATTTAGGTGTATAGTTTGCCTCTGCAGCTAGCGCCTCACTATAAGGAATGTCTCCCCACAAATCTGTCAGTACACCCCAGTTCATGGCCATCATTATTTCATTGATGCCCCCATAATATGGATTTTTAGCACTGTATTTCTGATCCAGCACTTTACATGTCAGCAATGTCTGGTACAGTTGTGCCCATTGGTTATTATAAATACTTTCATCCAGCTGATACCTCTGCACCTGAAGGTATTGACCATCCACACCTACATTATGCTGGATGAACAATGAACTGGATCTGTTGAGGTCTCCCTCATAAGTGTTCATCGTTCCTACTTCAATTGATGTTAAAAGTGTCTGAGGCGTTGCATCCGTAGGATTGTTCGGACTGACAAAAAGATCTTTATCTTTTCTACAGCTGCCTAAGAACAATACTGCCGTTAAACTTATATATATGATCTTATTTTTCATAAATGTTTTTTTTAGAGTACAAATTCCTTTAGCTTATAATCCTACTCTTACATTAAATAGTACTGATTTAGTACCTGGGTTATTGAAATAATCATAACCTGTGATATTAGATGCAGCCCCGGTAAGACTTGTCTCAGGATCAACACCCGGGTAGTTTGTAAATAACAGGAGATTCCGTCCGGTTACGCCAAGCTCAAGGAAGTTGAATGTTGAATTCGGATTTTTTGCTCTAAGATTAAATCTATAGCTCAGATTAACGGAACGCAGACGAACCCAGGAGCCATCATATACAGCATTCTCTGTTGCTCCCAAAGCTCCTTTATAGTATGTGAAATAGTCCAGTGCGCTTACCTGTACTGTATTCGCCTGACCAGCATGAGGACTGTTTGCATCATACACACCATTTATAAGATATGTTTGCGTCCTGTCGGCTGTTGGTCCTGCCAATCCGCGATAGTTCAGGTTTTGCCATGTGCCGTTCCAAATATCGCCGCCATGTCGTATATCCCATACAAATGAGAAATTCAGTCCTTTATACGTAAAGCTGTTGCTGATGTTCAGCAGATATTTCGGATTAGGATCACCAATGATTTTCGATGTCGTTGTAACATCCGGCAAACCAGTAGATTCATCAATTAATAATTTGCCGCTTGCATCTCTTTCCCATGCGGTTCCATAAAATACGCCATATGGCTGACCAACGATGGCTTCAGAAGCAATCTGTGAGAATCCATTTTCGTAGTTGATCTGGTTTACACCATCCACAATGCTAAGTACTTTGGATTTGTTCTTGGAAAAGCTTCCCGAAACGTTCCATTGAAAATTTTTGCTTTTCAGGATGTCAACACCCAATGTCAGCTCTATACCTTTATTCTGGATTTCTCCTGCATTTGTATATTCTGCCTGATAACCAGAACTGGGAGCAACAGGGCGTTGAATCAGGTTATTATGTGAAATCTGATTGTACAGAACAATTTCCAGGTTTACCCGGTTTTTTAACCACCTGGTTTCCAAACCCACTTCGCGGCCTTCTACGTCTGCAGGAACCAGTCCGCCGGGATAGTTCACATTTAATGGTGCAGAACCGTTATTGCCTAAATACGGGAATCCATTGCCAGCATATCCGTCATTAATAAACGGCGCAGCATAGTATGTGATTTTTGTGTACGAATATGGTGATGGCGCAACACCCGCATCAGAATAAGCAAACCTGAGCTTACCATATGTCAATACATTATTACGGTTTATGTGCTCTGAAAATATCCAGGCAAGATCTGCTTTAGGATAAAACAACGAACGGCCATTTCTTCCGAAAGCTGTAGTCCAGTCGTTACGCCCTGTAACAGTCAGGTACAAAAAGGAATTATATCCGAGGGTAGCTTCCCCATAAACACCCTGGCTTCTCTGGTAAGATTCGGTGTTACTCGCATAATATTCATTAAAGTTGGAGTAATTCCAAAAGCCCGGAACTCCCGGAGCAGTCGTATTACGTCCGCGGGAGTATATGCTATTACTTTCCTCGTATAAAAAGTTATATCCTACAAAAGCATTCAATTCAACTCTTTCAGAAAGGTATTTGTTATACCGGAGAATGAAGTCAGAATATATCTGCCTGTAATCATAAGAAATGCGGTCTACCTGACCGTAAGGATAAGGATGCGAGTTCCCAGGATTAGAACCAATGCCCCATATTTGCTGCGCGTCTGTTGTATAGGCATCTGTACCTGTTTTCCAGTTTATACTAAAGCTTTTACTCAGCTTTGCATTTGCATATACATTTCCGAATACCCGGTTTGTCTGATCGGTATACGGATTTTCATTTACTGTCCACAAAGGACTGTCATAGGGCCCATAATACGTTATCGGATTACCATTTGCATCTTTATAATTTTTAACATTATAATTTAATGGTGCCCTTAACAAGGGTAACATTACACCGCTAAGATTTGATCCGTTTTGTATCCTGGTTGCCTGAGTATTTGTATAGTTCGCACTACCACCAACAGTTAGCCAGTCACTTAATTTAGATTCAGCAGATAAGGTTACTGTAGTACGCTTCAATTTAGATGTAGGAATAACCCCGCTTGTCGTGGTATTACCAACCGAGAGTCTGAAGATGCTATTTTCATTTCCGCCGTCGATAGCCACGTTGTTTATATATGATAATCCGGTTTGAAAAAAGTCTTTGTACTTATTATAAGTAGGCATTCCGGAAGTATCAGCTCTTGGCCCCCAACTGTTAGCGGTTCCGGTTGAGAATTGTCCCCCATTTCCCTGGAGGTAAACTCCCTGAAGATCTGGTAGCCTGCTGACTTTCGATATTTCCAATGAGGAAGAATATGTAACACCCAGGCTTTTGCCTTTACCGTATTTACCTTTCTTTGTTGTTATGATAATAGCGCCGTTACCACCCCGGGAACCATATAACGCAGCAGCGGCAGGTCCGCGAAGAACAGAAACAGATTCAACATCATTCGGATTAATATCAAGGGCCCGGTTTGACTCATTTACACCTTCCAGTGTAGATAAAAAGGGATAATCACCTGCGGCAAAGTCATTGGTACTGTTATCTACAGGTATACCATCAATTACCACAAGGGGTTGATTATTTCCTGTAAATGTTGAGTTTCCGCGAAGGAGTATTTTTGTAGAAGCACCGGGAGTACCGCCGCTTGAAGTTATATTCGCTCCCGGAGCCTTTGCAGCCAGCGCTTCAATTATGTTCTGCTCACCGGATTTATCAATTGCATCTGAGCTAACCTCCGATACAGAATAACCCAGGCTTTTCTTTTCCTTTTTTATACCCAATGCCGTAACCACTGTTTCATTCAGCGTTTTGCTTTCCGGCTGCATACGGATAATAAGGCTGTTTCCTGTTATGGTCACCTCCTTACGGGCATACCCGATGGCCTGTACCACAAGGGTATTGCTCCCGTCTGGTACATCCAGCTGAAACTTTCCGTCTACATCCGTTGCTGTCCCCGATTGTGTTCCTTTGATAAGGATACCGGCACCCGGTAATCCCTGGTTTTTTTCATCTAATACAGTTCCGGTCACCTTACGCGTTTGCGCCCATACAGCGTCCGCCCCTACCAATAAGAGAACGATTAGTAGTAACAAGATTCTTTTCATAAGCTGATTTTTTAATTAACAATTCCCATTGAAACAGACAAGAATAGTGTGGGTTATTTTAATAGTGAATTTATTGATAATAAGTGGAAAATACAAGGCTTTTTTTAAATTTATTTAACTCCACATTCGGTTTTCATTAACATTCTGTTCACAAAGCAATAACTATGCCAATACGTATTTGCATATTTTGCCGTTTCCGCATACCTGACCAATAAAAAATTTTGCTCCAAATATCATCTGATTAGCAACACATTACAGCAGTGCCATCATTTTTTTTAATGAATTTTTTGGTGTACTGATATATGGAGTCTACCTTTGCAGTCCAAATTTTTATGCACCTGCTGCGGTTATTCCTCACATTGACCGGGTAATTGCACAAATCAAGAAAATTTAAAAAAGGAAATGAGACACCTTAGTTTTAAAACACAATCTGCCAACGAAAAAATCGTACAGCGTAACTGGTACGTGGCAGATGCTACCAACCAGACGCTCGGCCGCATGACTACAAAAATTGCGTCTGTGCTCCGTGGTAAAAACAAGCCATACTATACTCCTCACTTTGACTGTGGTGATTACGTAATTGTGATCAACTCTGCTAAAGTGAAACTGACCGGTAACAAACTGGAAGACAAGGAATACCTGACTTACTCAGGTTACCCCGGTGGTCAGAAATCAGCTACAGCTAAAATTCTGCTGAACAGCCGCCCTAATATCGTTATCGAACGCGCCGTAAAAGGTATGCTGCCGAAAAACCGCCTCGGACGTGCTATGTACAAAAAACTGTTCGTGTATGAAGGTGCAGAACACCCGCATGCCGCTCAGAAACCTGTAGAAATGACATTCTAATCCTGCAGGATCATTTAAACAACATTTATAAAACAGTTATAACCATTCATATAAATGGAGAAACAGAAAAACGCCGTTGGTCGCCGTAAGGAAGCTGTAGCGCGCGTGTATCTCAGCAAAGGTACCGGCAACATCACGGTTAACAGCAAAGAATACAAAGCATACTTTCCCATCATGTACCTGCAGAACCAGGTAGAGCTCCCGCTCAAAACCGTTGATGGCGTAAGCAGCTACGATATCGTTGTAAACGTACAAGGCGGTGGTCCTAAAGGCCAGGCCGAAGCGATTAAAATGGGAATCGCACGCGTACTGTGCGAAGTAAACCCGGAATTCCGTCCTGCTCTGAAAAAAGAAGGACTGCTCCGTCGCGATCCGCGCTCTGTTGAACGTAAGAAATTCGGTAAACGCAAAGCCCGTCGTAGCTTCCAGTTCTCTAAACGTTAATCGCTGGGTTGTATTCTTTATTTTATTAACCAACAAGAAAAAATTACAATGGAAGATAATAAAAGCCTGCACCAGCAATTATTGGAAGCTGGTGTACATTTTGGCCACCTGAAGAAAAAGTGGAATCCCAAAATGTTGCCTTACATCTTTGCTGAAAAGAACGGCATCCATATCATTGACCTCAACAAAACAATTGATGGTCTTGAAGAAGCTGCTGCTGCACTGAAATCTATCGCAAAAAGCGGTAAGAAAATCATGTTCGTAGCTACTAAAAAACAAGCTAAAGAAATCGTTGCCGAAGCTGCTGCCAAAGTAAACATGCCTTTCGTTACAGAACGTTGGCTGGGTGGTATGCTCACTAACTTCCAGACAATCCGCAAAAGCGTGAAAAAGATGCAGAGCATCGAAAAAATGCTGGAAGACGGTACAATGGACAGCGTTACCAAAAAAGAACGCCTCACACTGAGCCGCAGCAAAGAAAAAATGGAAAAGGTACTGGGCGGTATCTCCCAGATGGGCCGTACCCCTGCAGCACTGTTCATGGTTGACATCAGCCACGAGCACATTGCACTCGCAGAAGCAAAACGCCTCGGTATCTCTACTTTCGCTATGGTAGATACCAACAGCGATCCTACTAAAGTAGATTTTGCTATCCCGTCTAACGATGATGCAACAAAATCTATCGCTATCATCACCAACTTCCTTACTGCAGCTATCATGGAAGGTCTCCAGGAGCGTGCTACAGCTAAAGAAGCAGGTGAAGAAGAAGTAGAAGAAACAGAAGAAACAAAACTCCGCGGACTGGATATGAACGATGAGGAAGAAGGTAAAGGAGAACGTCGCGGTCGCCAGGGTGCTGGTGGCGGCGGCGGTAATCGCCAGGGTTCAGGCAACCGTCAGGGTGCCGGTAATCGTCCAGGCGGTGGCGGTGGTAACCGTCCCGGTGGCGGCGGCAGAGGTCCTGGTGGCGGCGGAACCCGTCCCGGTCCTGGTGGCCCTAAGCGCTAATAACTGCTTATAGTTTATATTAATACTGCCTTAAAGCCCCATATTTGGGGCTTTAAACATAATTTGCGAATTTCGCACCCGATTAAAAATATATTTAACTAAAAATATAATAGGAGATAAAAACAATGAGTGCAACTATTTCCGCATCAGAAATCAATAAACTGCGCCAGCAGACTGGTGCCGGTATGATGGACTGCCGTAAAGCCTTAACGGAAACTAACGGTGATTTTGAAGCTGCTATCGACTGGCTGCGTAAACAAGGCCAGAAAGTAGCTGCAAAACGCAGCGACCGTGAAGCTAATGAAGGTGTGGTAATCGCAAAAACAACTGCCGACAACAAAACAGGTATCGTTGTATGTGTAAGCTGCGAAACCGACTTCGTATCCAAAAATGCTGATTTCGTTGCTTTCGTACAGAGCATTGCTGATGCTGCTGTAGCTAACGATGTTAAATCTGCTGAAGAGCTGAAAGAAGTGTCTGTTAACGGCGCTAAAGTATCAGATCTGATCAATGATAAGCTCGCTGCTATCGGCGAAAAAATCGATATCGTTCGTTTTGAGCGTATCGAGGCTCCTTATGTAGCCGCTTACATTCACGGTGCAAACCGCATCGGTGTACTGCTGGGCCTTACCGCTACAGCTCCTGAAGCCGGTAAAGACGTAGCAATGCAGATCGCAGCGATGAACCCTGTTGCAGTAGATGCAGACAGCGTTCCTGCTGAAACTGTTACCCGCGAAAGGAACATCATCATTGATACAATGAAAGAAGATCCTAAAATGGCTGGCAAACCGGAAGATATGATCGCTAAGATCGCTGAAGGTAAACTGAATGCTTTCTTTAAAGAAAACACACTGGTTGCCCAGGCATTCGTAAAAGACAACAGCAAATCTGTGGGTGATTACCTGCAGTCTGTAGAAAAAGGCCTTGCTGTTACAGCTTTCAAACGTGTTGCTATCGGATAATTTTTTCGGTAAAACCTTTATAGAAAACGTGCATGATCTGTTCATGCACGTTTTTTTATCCCCCTACCTATCCCCCAAATACTATAATAAAAGTTAAAGTGTTTTGTGAGAGCAATATCCCACATGCATATTCTGTTATTTTTGCTCCAAATCATTTTACAATGAAACTTTTACATGTACTCTCTATTGCGCTCCTAACCTCAGGCACAGCCCTGGCGCAACCCAACAGCATTTTTAAATCCCATCTTCAGAGCACCCGTCAACGGCAGATTGCCCAGATGTTGCTTCCCCAGGACGCAGGAACGGCCATGAAATCAACAGGTCTCCGGAAAAGAGTGATTGCACAAAGCGTTTATATGTCCGGAGTAATCCAGGATACTACCAGGTATTTCTACAGCAACAATTACCAGGCTTCAAAATTCGATTACAACCAGGTAGACTTTGATAACAGCAGCTATAATCCTGTTGATTACCCGGTTTTCAGTTTTATAAGCGGCATTGTGCCTTCCGGAAGCTATTCACTCGGCGCAAATTGCGACTCTTTGCAGTCCTGGTCAGATGATGGCTCCGGTTCCGGGCTTCAGTTGTCTGAAGATCAGCATAATGGTTATGTGAATAATAATATGCTGTCAGATCACAAAGACCTGACCTATAGCGGCGGCGATACTTACGGAAAGCACTTTATAAACAGCTTCGATGCACAGGGCCGTCTCATCGCTTCCATACAGCAGAACTATGATACTGCAACCCACAACTGGGATACTTTTGATAAAAAGAAAATCTATTACAACGCACAGGGACGCGTTCAGAAAGATACTGTATTCCAGTACGATGCAGGATCCTGGGTAGCTACTACTGCATACGATTACACTTACGATGCCAATGGAAACATTACACAGATAAATGATGTTGAGTTTGACGGGGCGAACTGGACGCTGAATGCACAGTATAAGAACACTTATACCAGTAACAGGCTCAAAACCATGACCTTTTTCCAGGATACCAGCAGCAATGGTACCGGCCAGTTTGCTCCGGTGATTGTAGATTCTTTTAGCTACGCCGGATCAGGCAGTTTCTATACCTACTGGGGTGAAACGCTCATGCCTGCTCCATCTATCGTTGTTCCGATTCTGGAGTTTACACGAACATTAAACAGCATGGGACTGCCGGACTCAATGGCTATATCTTCCTATAACGGTAGTTCATTGTCACTTGTGGAAACGGCAGTTATCAACTATGATGCTGATGCAAATCCACTGACTGCGCGCTTCCAGGACGCACAAAGCGGACAGACAGGCATTGCTACATACTATTATGAAACATTTAATGACGCTACCTCTGTAACCAATATACAGGAAGCAGAAAAGTCATTTACTATTTTCCCGAATCCGGCACAGGATGTACTGAATATCCGCAAAACAGGAAATACAGCTGTTACCGCAGCTTCTGTCCGTATCATTAATACCCTGGGACAGAATGTTTTCTCCGGTCAGTTAAACGGCGATCAGCAGGTAAATATCGGCAACCTGCAGCCAGGTAATTACTGGATCAGCATTGCAGATGAAAAAGGAAAGGGCGCTTATACACAAGCTTTCATCAAACAATAAATACACTTTATATTTTCCAGGAAGGGCCGGCAATTGCCGGCCCTTCTGTTTTGGTGCATCATGGCATTAATTTTTATCCGGGTATATTAAAAAAGCCATGAAAGTGTTATTGTTTTTTGCCGGCTTATTCTTTTCCGCAATCGTTGTAAACGCCCAGGCACCGCTTTCCTCCATATTGGTAAAAGACACGGCAAACCATTATTATTTTATGCGCCAGATATCTACCGGCAAAAGCAAAAGCGTCGTTTATAATAAAGTAAAAGAATGGGTAAAAGCCAGCCTTGATCCTGCCGACAACTACCTGCTCACCGATGACAGCGGCAACGACAGCATCCGCACACTGGCATTTATAACCATCGACGATCTGCCGCAGGTACAGAACCAGGTAATCAGTTATAAATTGCTGCTGCAGTTTAACGAAGGGAACGTAAACGTGTATGCAGACGGCTTCATTTACCAGGGCGATAATAAAAGCAACGGGGATAGCTATGACCTGCCGCTGGGAAATATGAAAAATATAGACCCGGCAACACAGCCTGCTGTTATTTACGCTTTCGATAAAAAATTTGAACGTTTGATCAACAGCCTGGAACGAACCGTCCGTTAAGCATTCCTGGCAAGAAACTATTCGCCTGCCGTTTCCGGACGTTTACCGAAAAAGTGATGTGCATAGCCGATTCCGTCTTCTCCGGACCTGTACGGAGCAATAATTTTGGGGTACAATCAATAAAATTATCACGCCATGCAACCTGCTCCACTTATTGATCTTTATGACCGCAGCCCGCTGAGCCGGCAGATAAACACTGTTGTAAATAACCATTCCGGCCGTACTTACCCGGTAATGCAGGATATTCCTGTTTTGCTGCACGGCCTATACCTGAATGGCAACGGTGACAGATATAAGAAAATGTATGAGCGACCCGGGTATGATTTTGCGGAGAAGCTGATCGATAAATTATTCTATGGTAACCGTGCCGGAAAAGCCCGTCGCGAAATCATGCAGCAGCCAGCCATAAAGAACGGCGACCGTATTTTATATATTTCTATAGGAACAGGCACAGGCCTTCAATATCTGCCGGAAAACATAGATATATCCACCCTTGAGATAACGGGTACCGATACTTCTATGAGCAGGCTGCAGCAATGTCGCAAAACGATGAAGAAGACCGGCATCAAAGGCCAGCTGATCAATTGTTGTGCAGAAGCGCTGCCATTTGAAGATAATTATTTTGATGTGGTGCTGCATGTTGGCGGTACGGATTTCTTTTCAGACAAAGACGCAGCAATGCGCGAAATGATACGGGTAGCGAAAGCAGGTACATCTGTTATTATGGTTGCAGACGAAACGAAAAAACTCATCCGGGAACGAAAAAACAACCTTTTTACCCGCGGGTATTTTAACAATATCAAAAGTGCTGCCCCGGCTCCTTTTCCCCTCATACCGGCAGGTATGAATATTGTAAGATACCGCCAGCACCTGGGAAACCGGCTGTACAGTATCATTTTTCAGAAACCGGCAGTTACATTTTAGCATATTTACATCAGCTGTTTCAGCTATCTTTATTGCCTAATAAACAGTAATGAAAAAGATAGCCGGCCTGGTCGCCATTTTACTTTGCTGCAGCCTTTGGGCAGTAGCACAACATAGCAAAGAGCCGAAAAAAACAAGAGATTCACTTCCTTACCAGAAATACCCCACGCTGCCGGCTTTTAACCTGCTGGAGCTTGACAGCAGCACGATCTTTAATACATACAACATCCCCGAAGGCAAGCCCGTTGTGCTTATGTTTTACAGCCCTGATTGCGACCATTGCCAGAAACTCGCACAGGAAATAATGAAGCACATGGACTCTTTGTCTGTTGCAGATTTCTACCTGCTCACACCTATGACGATCGGCGCTTCAAAAGTTTTTTACGACCAGTATCATGTAAAGAATTATAAAAATATCCGTCTGTTTAAGGATTATGAATTTTTCTTCCCCCGTTTTTACGGAGCAAGCTATGTGCCTTACCTGGCCATTTACGACCGGCACAAAAAGCTTGTGAAAGTATATGAAGGCGGCGCCAAAACAAGTGAGCTCATCCGGGTGCTTAACGGATTGTAGGTATAAACAATAGACATTTTTTAAAACAGACCGGCCGGGCAAATTGCCCGGCCGGATATATTTTGAGATGCTCTGTACAAATTAGGCAGCAGGCTCATCCTTGGAAACAGGTGACGATTTTGATTCCAGCTCTTCAAGCTGCTTTTTCACTTCGTCCATTTTTTCCTGTTTGTGTTTCATTTTATGTTCAGACTGTGCGATCAGCTTCAGGAGATGTTGACGCAGCTCTTCTTCCTTGGGGCCGGTAGTTATATTGTTGAGGCCCTCTTTAAAGTCTGTAAGTTTCTCTTCTTCTTCTTTTAACTCGTCTTCAAGCTTCTGCAGAAAATGACGTGTCTGTTGCGTGCGGCTGCTGAGTTGTTTTTCAGCCTGTGATTTCCGGCGTTCGCGGTCTGCGTCTTTGCGGTTAAAGAAAGCAGTGCGCGCTGCAATGAATTCTTCCCATATGCGGTCACTATGCTCACGCGGTACAGGACCTATTTTTTTCCACTCAGTCATCAGATCATTCAGCTCTTCTGTTGTCTCACGCCAGTGAGTAGAATTTTTTAATGATTCTGCCCTTTTAAGCAGAGCTATTTTTTGTGCATAATTATCTTCAAGAGAAACACGGAATGCTTCGAAGTGATGGCGTTTTGCCTGGAAGAAATGTTCTTTTGCCGCTGTAAAACGGTTCCAGAGTTCATCTGCTTTTTCTACGGGCACACGTCCTGTGTTTTTCCATTCTTCCATCAGGTCTGAGTAAGCCTGTGCAGTACTGCCCCACTCTGTGCTGTCTTTCAGGGCTTCGGCTTTTTCCACCAGTGCCTGTTTTACGAGGTAGTTGGCTTCCTGTTCCTGCTGTATTGATTCGAAGTGGAGTTTTTTACGGTCGTAAAATGCATTTTTCGCAGCTATGAACCGGTTCCACAGTTCTTCATTTTTATCCGGCAGCGTGCGGCCAATGGCTTTCCACTGATCCATCAGCTGGCGAAAAACTTCAGTAGTTTCTTTCCAGTCTTCAGAAGCGGCATGCTGTTCTGCCTTGTCTACCAGTTCCATTTTCAGGTCCAGGTTTTGAAGCATGTCTTTCTCCTGTGATTCCTGATGCTGACGTTTGCGCTCAAAAAACTTATTGCGTGCAGCTTCCAGGCGGTTCCACAATTCATCATTGCGGTTCTTATCTACAAAGCCCAGTTGTTTCCATTGCTCTGCAAGGTCGCGCAAAGCCTGTGTTGTATCTTTCCAGTGATCATTTTCTGCGAGTCCTTCTGCTTTTGCCACAAGCTCCAGCTTCGCCTTGTAGTTTTCTTCTACCAGCCCGGCCATATGATGGTCGTACTCATCAAGCACGGCAAAGAGGGGCGGAAAGTTACCTACTGCATGTGCATGCAACAGGTAATCCCGGCTGCGGGCTACTTTCCCGATCAGTTTCAGTTTATCCTCTGTGGTATCCCACTCTGTCTGCAGCTCCCTGATCTTGCCTTCTACTTCAGGAAATTTATCCAGCAGTGCTTTAAAGGCAATCGCAGCATTCTCTGCGGTGATATTTGTGATGATACGTTCCTGGTATGGCGGCAAAGCGATATGCAGCAGGTCACCATTTTCTTTGAGGTGGAAAAATTCTTTTCCTGTGAAATCAACAGTTTCCCACCAGGACTGCAGTGGGCTTGGCACTTGCGCTTCTTGAGTCATAATCGCATCCAGTTTTTAAATAGTACAGTAGTTAAGCCTATTCTATACGCAATATAACCTTATTATCTATTACTTTTATATAGTTACGAAGAATTAATGAGCTCCAAATACTTTTTGCAATAAATCAGTTACACGTGCTGCAGGATTTGTACGGATTTTATTCTCTTCGTCTGCAATATTTACAAACAGCCCGTTCAATGCCCGCTCTGTTACATAAGCGGTAAGGTCCGGGTTAATTTTGTTAAATGTCGTCGGCAGTTGGTTATATACATTAAAAACATCTCTCCAGTAAGCTGTTGCCCCCACTTTTTTCAGAGAGTTTTCAATTACCGGGCGGAATGCAGCTGTAAGTGCCACGGTTGTTTTAGCCCTGAGAAAATTTGTTGCCGCACCATTGCCGCCTTTGAGGATAGATACACCATCCTGTATAGACATAGAAGTAATAGCGTTCACAAATATCGGCACCGCTTTGCCGGAAGCATCTTCCGCTGCACGGTTCATAGACAGGATTGCTTTATCCACTACTTCGCCCATACCTACCTGGCGGAGCGTATTTTCCACTTTTTTTGCCTCAGGCGGCATCAATACTTTAATCAGTGAATTGCCAAAAAATCCGTTTACTGTCGAAAGCCTGCCGGAAGCGTTCTGCACACCCACCTGCAATGCCTGGCGGAGCCCACCTACAACATCTGAGTTGCTCAGGCCGCTGATATTAAGGCCATTGCCTCCGCTATTATTGTTGCCGGTGTTAGTTCCGCCCCGGCTCTTACCCGTATTTGTACCGGAGTTGTTGCTATTGCCACCGTTTACGGCATTGTTAAATATGTCTTTAAGCGTCTGTGCTTTTGCTGCAGGAGCAGTACAGGCCATTGCCCCGATCAGACCAAAAAGAACTGCAGTTTTTCTCATTTCAGTTTAATTATTTATCAAGCCTATCCAAAAATGATACCGTTTTTTAGAAACCGCCCTGATCACCGCTGTCATCACCTTTCAGGTTGTCGCGTTCTTTGTCTTTACTATCCTGCGACTGCTGCTGCTGTCCGCCTTTACGGCGTCCGCCGCCCGATTTCAGATCAGACTTTCCGAAACGCCATGTAAAGGTAAGGTTGGCAACACGGGTTTCACGGTCGCGGTAAACACTCTGGTAATAAAACGGCTGGTTATAGTTGGTAGTATATTTTCTTGTGTTAAAGATATCGGAAACGTTAAATACAACAGTTGCCTTATTCTTCAGCAGGTTTTTACGAAGACCCATATCCAGCCACCAGGCTTCTTCCAGCTTACCCTGGCCTGCCACTTTCGGCGATTCGTAGTTGCCGTTTACCTGCAGCGAGAATCCTTTCGGCAGCTTCAGGTTAGAGTTGAGCTTTCCAAGCCAGCTGAAACCGCTGTTATCCAACGACGGATCTACATTACTGCCTTTTATCTCGTTCTGGAAGAAATTGCCGGTTACGGTCATATCCCATATCGGCAGTATCTGTGCACGGCCTATCAGTTCAAACCCGTAGGTAATACCGCTCTGCAGGTTCTGCGGCTGGGTAAATGTGATGCCGGTAAGTGTATCGTAGCGGCGGTATTGTGCAATCATATCCTGCGTATACTGGTAGTACACACTCGCAATGATGTTATGTCCCTGTTTAAAGTTTTTGCTGTAACTGAGTTCTACATTGTTGATAAATTCCGGTGCGAGCAACGGATTACCGGAGCTTATTTCCTGCGGATTTGACAGATCCAGATAAGGCATCAGCTGGCGGAAATCAGGACGGTTTGTACGACGAGAGTAGTTGATATACACGCTCTGATCCTGCTGCAGCTTGTAAGACACAAATACGGACGGAAACAGGTTCACGAATTCTTTGGTATAATCTTTACCACCCAGCTGGCTTATAGAGCCATCATACAGGAAATCTTCGAGCCTCAGGCCCGCCTGGTAAGTAAATTTACCCACCTGGTTGCTGTAGTTGGCGTAAGCTGCATATGTTTTCTGGCTGTAATTATAGCCATTGAGCAATGGTGTATCTACCTGAACATCGCCGGAAGGACTTGTGATGGTAGGGTTGTTACTGCTTTCAAACCAGAAGAGCTGTGCTTTTGCACCGGCATCCAGTTTGCCATTCTTACCCAGGAACGGCATGGTATAATCAACCTGCGCATTGAGGCTGCTGTTGGAGCCAGACGCCGGTGAAAACTGCAGGTACCGGCCGGTAAAGGGCACTTCATTACCATCCAGGCTGTCTGTGAGATATGACTGAGTCATCTTCATCCAGCTCTTGGAAAAGGTTGCATTTGCTGTAAGTTCCTGCTTTTCTTTATGGAATTTATGCTTGTAGTCCAGAGAGGTAGAGGTGGAAAAAGGTCCGCCCTTCCTGTTAGAGTAGCGGCGCTGATCCATTGTCATATCACCCGCCTGGTCATAAAGCCGATAATCGGCAAGGCCGTATCCGCCAAAACGCATCAGGTTCAGGTTTTCGGTAAGCGTTACTGAGTTATGGTCATTGATCGTGTAATCTGCACCAATGGTATTAAACCAGCCATTGAATTTGCGCTGTGCATCTTCATCTGTCCGCGAAGAAGAAAGGCCGTCTGTGGTGGCAAGTGTTGTGTTGGTGCGGTTGTAGTTGCTGTTCAGGCGGAAACTGCTGTTGGCAAAGATGTTCCATTTTTTATTTTTCAGGTTCAGTGCCAGGCTACCGTTATACTTATCGCGGGTACCAGCGCCTAAGGTTGCAGAACCGTTCAGGCCAAATTTTGCATCTTTTTTAGTTACGATATTAATGATCCCGGTCATCCCCTGCGCATCATATTTTGCAGAAGGGTTGGTGATCACCTCCACACTCTGAATGCTGGCTGCAGGCAGTGTCTGCAACGCGGAAACGGCATCACCACCGAGCAATGTTGCCGGCTTGCCATCTATCAGTATCGTTACATTTCCTTTGCCCCGCAGGCTCACATTACCGTCTACGTCTACAGATACAGAAGGTACATTCGACAATACATCAGATGCACTGCCCCCTGCTGTGGTAATGTTCTTTTCTACGTTAAATACTTTTTTGTCTACGCTCATTTCCATTACCGGGCGTTCTCCGGTAATCTCTACTTCTTTAAGACGCGTAGCTGTAGCCGCAAGCGCTATTTTGCCCAGATCTTTTTCCGGCGCATCAGCGCTTATAATAACATCTATATTTTTTTCCTGGAAGCCAAGCGCGCTTATGCGCAGGCGGAACTTGCCGGTACCTGTAGGTTGTATAGAAAAGGAGCCATTATCTTTGGTAAGGTCTCCGTTGGCCACCGAAGAATCGGCACGGAGCAATGTAACAGTTGCATATGCTACCGGCTGACCTTTGGCATCGAGCAGGCGGCCACTCAGCTTTCCGGTTTGCTGTGCTGCCGGCGCCGCTGCAGGTGTGCCTGTGGGCGTTTGCGCGTATGCAGGCGCAGAGAGGGCAAGACTGGCTACCAGAGCCGGGAGCACTAAAGAACGTAAAGGTTTCATCGAAAGATCAAAAATGATGGGCAAAATTCACGGAAATATGCGGTAATCCGTGATTTCTGAGGAATAAAAATTGTTAAAAGCGCCTTATTTTATGGTTACTTCAGCCAATATACCCCCAAATGGGTGAGCTGATTGCTTCCATACCGCTCCGTCCCAGGCCAAAGCATGGTTTTTGTATGCATACTGAAGTTCAAAATCACAGCTTATCATGCGTATTTTCGGTATTGTGCTTATTGTCATCGGGTTGTTCCTGCTTTTTTCAAACGGCATCAGTTTTAAAACAGAAAAAAAGGTGGCCGACATTGGTCCGGTCGAAATCAACAAAAAGGAAACAAAGCATGTGAGGTGGCCGGCCTATGCCGGTGTTGTGGTAATCTTTGCAGGGGCAGGACTGGCCATATGGGGTGGTAAAAGAAAGTAATGCAATCCGTTAGTAAAAAAACTATACACGTATTTTTTAACTGTACTATTTTTTTCTTTTGAACTTTATTGTACCTTTGCCTTCCCAAAGCAATACGGAGGTAGTAGCTCAGCTGGTTAGAGCGTCGGATTGTGGTTCCGAAGGTCGTGGGTTCGAGCCCCATTTACCTCCCTTTCTTTTTTAGAGCGCCTTTTCCGGGCGCTTTTTTATTTCTGTTTTCTGCGCAAAATTCCTCCGGAAGCAATTTTTTGTTATATCAGAATCTCTCTTTACATTCAATATCTTTGCTGATTATTGTTATAATTTGTTTCATTATTAAAAAGTTTTAAAATGAGTTTAGAAGTAACTGGAAAGCTCCTCGTAAAGTATGATGCACAACAGGTGAATGATCGTTTCCGTAAGCGCGAATTTGTTATGGAGTTAGCCGAAGAAATTAATGGTAATGTATACACCAACTACGCTAAAATGCAGCTGGTACAAAATAAATGCGATATACTGGACCGCTTTAACGAAGGCGATCCTATAAAAGTAAGCTTCAATATTAAAGGTAACCGCTGGGAAAAAGATGGCAAAGTGAACTTCATTACCAACCTCGATGCATGGCGCATAGAAAGTGCAGCTGCAGGCATGAGCACCAGCCAGAATATGGCCGCTCCGCAACAGCAGGCACCTTCTTACAGCAACAATATGAATAACGGCGGCAATGCCAACTTCAACAATGGTAACTTCTACAATCCTTCTCCGGAAAATGTAGACGACCTGCCTTTCTAATTTAAAACATTCAACAACCTGTAACCATATAGGCTTTCCCGGCCTGCAAGCCGGCACAATTCAATCTTATTCAGATGAAGCTAACTCATATTGCGGCCGGTATTACGGCAGCGCTGTCCGTAACCATTATGCTGAGCTCCTGCAGCAATGTACCGGAGCATGCACAGTTTATTCCTAAAGATGCTGTGGCAGTAACCGGCATTAACACCCGCGAGCTGAGTAAAAAAATAGCATGGAACGCTATACTGGGAAGCAAAATACTGGACCAGATAAAGCAGCAGCAGCCACGTGATGCTGCCACCCAACTGGATAAGGCCGGTATTGAATACATGAGCACAAGCTATGTGTACCTGCATAAAACAGTAAAAAATGCCCAACGCATTACTGCACTTGTGCCGCTGAGCGATGCAGCCAAATGGGAAGCCTATATGCAGCAGGTATTTCCGCATGCCGCAACCAAACAGGTAAAGGACAGGAAAGAAGCACTGCTCGCAGACAATATGTACGTGGGCTGGAACAAAAAACTGCTCGTTGTAATGAGCATTCTGCCTAAAAACGGAGCGACACAAACACCAAACATGTCTGATCTGGAAGCTCCGGATTCGGGGGATGATACAGATTCAGTAGTTACAACAGGAAGTACTGCCGACTCTATGATACGTGCCACAGCCAAGCAGGTATCACTGCCGGAACATGCAGATCCTGCAGACTACGAACAGGAAATGGCGCTTGCCTTTTCTGTAACAAAAGAAAATGCACTTACATCAGACCAGCGTTTTACAAATCTTGAAAAAGAAGGCCACGACATTTCAGTATGGATAAACCAGGAAGAAATAGTACGTCAATCCGGCATGAGCGGATTAGGAGGCATGAATATAATGGGTACGCTCATGAAAAATGTTGCCCTGGCCGGAGGATTTGATTTTGAAAAAGGACGCATTGCAGGTCAGCTTAAATACTACCCTACAGAGGCCTATGTTGATGCCTGGAAGGAAATGGGCGGTGACAACATAGACAGGGAGATGCTGGAACGCATGCCCGCACAAAACCTGAATGTACTCGCTGGCTGGCATCTTGCACCAAAGGGTATAAAAGCAGTTCTGGACAAATCCGGTATCAGTGGCCTGCTTGGTTTTGGCCTGATGGCTCAGGGGCTGACTATGGATGACATCCTGGATGCCTTTACCGGCGATATGGCCTATGCCATGAACGATTTCTCTATGAGTAATAATGCAGTACCCGACAGCACACACCTGGCATATACGCCAAACCTGAAGATGAACTATCTCTATGCGCTGAAAATCAATAAAAAAGAAGCATTCCAAAAATTGCTCCTCCTGGCGCAGAACCAGCATATTTTATACAACAACGGAAATAATACATACCGCCTGGGCGAAGATATGGGCAGTGCACTTACATCTGTCATTGCCGTAAACGACCAATATGTGGTAATTGCAAATACACTGGAAAGCGCACAGGCTTTCATACAAGGAAAATATAAAGGTCAAAAAATGCCGGAGGATGTCCGCAAGGAAATATTCGGTCACCCTATTGGTGCATATGCAGACATACATACCATCGTTAATGCAGCAAGCCTGCCTGCGGGCATGAGTGATCATGACTCTGCAGTGGCGACGGAAGCCAAGAAACTGGTAAGCAACATGACCCTGGCCGGCGGAGAGTTCAAGAACCTGGCATTTGCATTTCACTCACAGGTAAACCTGACGGACCAAAGCGAAAATAGCCTCCTGCAGTTACTGGGATTCCTGGTAAAAGTAGAGAACCATAACGGCAGCGGACAACCAGTGGCGGTGCAGCAAGCAAACCATTGATCTTTGTTTCTTGTCTTAAACAAAGGCAACATATGTTTGAATTGTGAACTTTTTTTTTAAACTTGGTAAAAATTTTTCCATGCGAAAGTCGTATCTCATCTGTAAACTGGCTTTAATAGCTATGGCAGCTACCACGCTGTATAGCTGTAAAAAGTCGGACGGTATAGATAACAATACTGTAATCCAGAAACCTTACAGCCTGTATGTAAGCGACATGCAAGGCGCGCTTTGGAATACCAATACCGGCGACAGTCTTTATGTCGTTTTCCCACCGGACGGCTACCCGATGCGCTCTATTGTTACCTCCTCTGAAAACCTGCTGTACGTTAAATACAATGCATTTCTCAGTACCAATAATGCACATAATTACAATCCCATAGACTCTACCGTTATTAAGAACGGCTCCTGGCAATCTATAATGCTGGACGTTTCTTCATATGGCAGGGTATACCTCTGTAACAGCGGTATAAAACACGGCCTGGTAAGCAAAGGACTTATTTACAGCGAAGACCATGGCGCAAGCTGGATGGTGGATACCATGTGGAATGATACCCTTGCTACCAGCAAAATGACCTCTATTACACAGCTTCAGAACGGTACATTGTTTACACACGACAATGCCAACCAGAAGCTATATGTAAGAACATCACAAAGCACACGCTGGGAGGTAATCAATAAACTGAACAACCTGCCTACCAGTGCTCCCGGCCCCATGTTTTACCTGTCTCATTTTAACAACAGCATTGTTCTTACAGACTATACCGGCGCAAAAGGCGTATGGCATAGTGAGGATAATGGCGTAAACTGGAGCGCATACGGCGGATTGCCCGGAAATGGAGCGACAACAGGAACTATATACTCTACTTATGCTCCATTTGATCAGGATCTGCTTATAGGTACGGACAGAGGTGTTTTTAAATTAGTAAACGGTTCATTTACCGCATCCAACAGCGGACTTGCAGTCAATACTGTTGTGCGCGGCATTACCGGAAAAGACAATGTTTACAAAAACGGAAAAGTATTCCAGTATTATTTCCTGGCAACGAGCACAGGTTTGTACCGTAGCGAAGACAACGGACAAACATGGATCATGACCGTACCGGGTAATTACTCTCAGATGTATTAATCTTCCGCTCCGGGCTCATCGCCCATAAAATCACTCAGGTCGCGCCGCTGTTTCTTAGTCGGGCGGCCTGTTTTGCTTAAACGCTTACCGGTATAGAAGCTGCTGGCAATTTGCTTATTCTGCTGCAGGTCTTCTTCTGATGTAAGATCTACATAATTCTTAATTGCCTCTTCATAGTTTACCCTGTTCTGTATCAGGCCGGTAACTTCAATTGTCCATTTGCGTGCCTGGGTCTTAATGTCATAACGGTCTCCCAGTGCTACAGGTCTTGCAGGCTTTACATTAGCTCCATTCAGTTTAACCTTTCCTTCGTCGCAAGCCGCGGTGGCCTGCGTACGCGTTTTGAATATGCGGATCGCCCAGAGGTATTTGTCCAGTCTTAATTTTTCACTACTCATAACACTAAATTAAAGAATTGCTGAGAAGTGACCTGCAAAACAATATCATCTGTGCGCATATAAAAGAGTAATTTTGAGGGCTAACAGAGTTACACCAAATGCATTCCATTATTGTCTTTGCTTCAGGAAAGGGCACTAACGCCGCTGCTATTATCAATTATTTCAGACATACAGCTATTGCAAAGGTGGCCCTTATAGTAACCAATAAGGAGACAGCCGGAGTGCTGGATATTGCCCGAGCAGAAAATATACCATTCATCGTTGTATCCAATGCCGCTCTTGGCGAGCCCCCGTTGGCAGAAGAATTAAAAAAATACAATGCTTCGCTCATCGTTCTTGCCGGTTTTCTGCGGAAAATTCCGGCAACGATCACAGAAGCATTCCCCAACCGTATCATAAATATTCACCCGGCGCTGCTGCCCGCTTATGGCGGAAAAGGTATGTATGGCAATAATGTTCACCAGGCAGTAATTGCTGCCGGAGAGGCAGAATCCGGCATCACGGTGCATTATGTAAACGAGAAATACGACGAAGGGAACATTATTCTGCAGGCCCGTTGCCCTGTAGTACCGGGTTGCAATGCTGAAACCCTCGCGGAGAGTATACACCAGCTGGAACATTTTTACTACCCTAGAGTAATTGAGTTTTTACTAACTTTCAGAAACCATCAAAATAAATACTCCCATGGCTAAAAAATCAAAAGCTGAAGCCAGCACCAAAACAGAAGTCAGCAACGTTAACATCGGTATCAGCGACAAAAACCGTCAGGCGGTAGCAAACGAACTGCAGATCATACTTGCAGACGAGCATATCCTCTACGCCAAAACGCGCAATTTTCACTGGAATGTAGAAGGCGTACACTTTGGCCAGCTGCATAAACTGTTTGAGGCGCAGTATACCGAACTCGCAGAAATGATCGACGAAGTTGCAGAACGCATCCGTAAAGTAGGTCACTATACTGTGGGTACGCTTTCCGGTTTTCTTAAAATAGCCCGCCTTCTGGAGCATACGGATGTAGCAGGCCCCGACCGCGAAATGATCGCGTCTCTGCTGGATGACCATGAAACAATTATCCGCGAAGTACGTAATGCTATTGATAAAATAGACAACAACTACAAAGATGCCGGTACTGCCGATTTCCTTACCGGACTGATGGAACAGCATGAGACTATGGCATGGATGCTCCGTGCTCACCTCGCATAAACAAATGGTTTTTATATAGGAAGGCGCCTGCACTACAGGCGCTTTTTCTGTTTATAAATGCATACACGGGCAATATTACGGCCGTTAGCAGCGTTTATTTCTTACATTTGACCGTCTGGCAATGATATATATGAACAAGACTTTTTTTACTGTTGCATCAGCATTGTTACTTACCGTATCTGCAACTGCCCAGGAGAAGCCTATAGGATACTGGCGCAGCCACCTCGCCTACAATACTGCCAAAAGTATTGCTACAGATGGCAGCACCATTTTTACAGCTACAGATCTCAGCTTTTTCACCTATGACGTTATCGGCAAAGAAATTACGCCTTACAGTAAGCTGGATGGAATGGCAGATATACAGATGTCATATATAGGCCACGATGCACTTACAGGTACTACCATACTTGCATACAGCAACAGTAATATTGATCTTTTCCGGAACAACCGTTTCTATGGAATCCCATATCTGAAACTGGAAAACGTAAATGGTTCTAAGACGATCAATCATATTTATACAGAAAACGGGCTGGCCTATCTCAGCACCGGCATTGGTGTTGTGGTACTGAACCTAGCAAAGGACAGCGGTGAGGTAAAGGAAACCTATGCTTTTTCTCAGAACAGCCAGACGATACCTACATTCGGCTTTGGCGCTGCCGGTGGCTATTTTTATGCCGCTACCGGTGCCGGCCTGTACAGGTCGCCCAAAACCAATCCTAATCTGCAGATACAGGCAACATGGCAGAAAATAGGTGGTACGCAGGCCTTTTCCGGGCTTGCAACGATGAATGGGAAAGTATTTGTAACCGGCGCCGACAGCCTGTTTGCCGTTAATAACGATACGCTTACTTTCCTTTATAAATCCGGCGGTAAAACCAATCATATAGATTCCGGAAGCAATAAAATATACATCAGCCAGAACGATGGCAAAATAAAAATGATGGACACTGGCTATCATTTCACAGATTCTATGCAGGTAGGTATGCCCAGACAAGTGCTGGAGCTTTCTGACGGATCTGTGTGGATTGCTGATGATTTCGGCGGACTCTCACAGAGAAACCAGGGAAGCGATGTAACACACTATATTCCTTCCGGCCCGGGCGCTGCCGCAACGTACGGTATCTATGCCAATAACAAAGAAGTGTGGGTTGCTCACGGTTCTTATAACGATCTGTTCCAGTATTCCGGCAGTCTGCAGGGTATGTCATCGTTTATTGATGAAACCTGGAAATCATACAACGCTTATAATTTTGGGCCGCTCAACAACGTTCACGACCTTGTAACTATTACGAAAAACCCTGTTGATGGGTCTATATGGGCCGGCTCACTCCAAAACGGCCTTTTTATCCTGAAAACCGATGGCACCAGCCAGTTGCTGAACCAGGGTGGTCCGTTGGAAAGCAAAGCCAATGAGCCCACCGTAGTACCTGTAAGCAAGATCGTACCTGACCAGTATGGCAATATGTGGATTACACAGCTTGGCGCCCAGGATGAGCTTGCCGTACAGACAACAGATGGCAGCTGGCATCATTTCACCACACCGTTTGCCAGAGAATATCCACATGGTGCTTTGGGTCTTGTAATTGATAATTCTAACCAGAAATGGTTTTTCTCTCCTTCTGTCAACAGTGCCAGCACCGTCCTCGTTTATAACGATAATTATACTATAGACGACCCGTCTGACGATACTTATACGATACTGTCCGGCTCTGCAAGCGGCCTTGCAGGGAGCAGGGTGTACAGTATTGCCTGTGACAAAAACGGGTCGGTATGGGTAGGAACAGATGATGGTATCAGTATCTTCAGCTGTGCAGACCAGGTTATTTCGGGCGGATGCAAAGGAGAGCTCCGCGTGGTGCAGTATGACGTAGCTGCAGGCCTCTTATTCCAGACACAGCAGGTAAAATGTATTGCCGTAGATGGTGCCAATCGTAAATGGGTAGGTACAACAAATGGCTTATGGCTTTTATCTCCGGAAGCAGATAAACAGATATATAAATTCAATACTGATAACAGCCCGCTTCCGTCAAACAGCATCAACACCATAAGCATTGATGGCGTGACCGGCGACGTATACGTTGGCACAGACCTTGGCATGGTGAGCTACCGAAGTACGGCTACAGATGGCGGCACTACTAATGAAAACGTGCTTACTTTCCCCAATCCTGTGCCCCACGGCTACACCGGCACAATAGCGGTACGCGGACTGGTGGAAAATGCGGATGTACGTTTTACAGATATCTCCGGCCAGCTGGTATACCGTACAAAAGCCCTGGGCGGCCAGGCCGTATGGAACGGACTTGATTATACGGGCCGCAGACCGCAATCGGGGGTATATCTCATCTTTATTACCAACAAAGACGGCTCTCAGACTCATGTGGGCAAAATGGTCTTTATGGAGTAGTGCATGATACAGCAAACAAAAGGCATTGTGCTGCGATCGGTAAAATATGGCGAAACCAGCCTGATATGCAGCATCTTTACCCGCGATCATGGCGTACAGTCATATATGGTGCAGGGTGTGCGTACGGCAAAATCGCGCGGCAACCGCGCCGGCCTGCTGCAACCAGCTAATCTGCTGGACCTGGTCGTGTACCAGAAAACCGCCGGGAACCTGCAACGCATTAAGGAAATGCAGCCGGATTATATTTATATGCAGCTGCAGGAAGACATAGTACGGAACAGCATTGCGCTTTTTTCTGTAGAGCTGCTGCTGCGCCTGCTGCCGGAGCACGCGATAATGCCGGAGCTGTACGATTTTTCAAGGATGTATTTTGAGCACCTGGACAAAATGCCGAGGCCGCTTATTGCCAATCTTCCGCTTTTTTTCGTAATACAATGCAGCCGGCTGCTCGGATATAATATACAGGGCAGCTACAGTGCTGACACCCCTTATCTCAATGCAGAAGACGGCGCTTTTACACATCACCCTCCGGTTGCGCGGCCTTTTGTTGCCGACGATGCAGCCCGGGCACTCAATCAACTCTTACATTCGGGGGATTACACAGAAGCCGCAAAAACGGAAATGAACGCGGAAATGCGTTTTGACCTGCTGGACTGGTTTATCATATTTCTGCAAAAGCATACGCAGCATTTGCACAATATAAAATCGCTTACCGTCTTGCGCGCCATTCTCCACTAACAACCGGAGATACGAAAGCCGCCGTAAATAACAGCCAGCCATAAAAGACCTTTAGCGAGAAAAAATATAAATCCTGCGATACCTATGCGTTTAAACCACTTGCCCAGACCCGTTTTTCGCTTGGCTGGTTCTTGTGGTTTATGATCATCAAAAGCATCTTTACAACAACTTTTCATGCGTGTATAAAAGAGGGTCCGCAAATCTATGGCCGTTTTTACTTTTTCGGCTTGTTTTTTATTTTTTTAACGTCTTTTAAAATTTTCTTTTCATCACTATTAAGCTGCCGCTGAATTTTTTTAACATCTTCCTGACAGCAATGTTATTGTCCACATGTTCTTTCGAAATTTGTTTCTCGCCTATCAAATCTTTCTCTACGACATTGTGGCTTGTTAATTCCGTAGCAAAGTCCTTAGCTTTTATCGCTAATGTTGGTAAAAAGTCTGCCAATGGTCTGCTATCCGGAATTTTCAATTTCTTTTTCATGTCATTTGTTGAAAAGCCACCAAACAATGCCTGATCTCCTTTAGAACGAATCAAAGCAAACCCTTATCTCTCTTTCAGAACCGCTTCCCAATGATACCATTTTCCCGATATCAGCAAAATGGTTTGAGACAACTTCGCCTGCATTTTCACAGGATCTTTTTGCCTTTTCAATTACGTTAATGAAGTTATCCCATTTGGTATACCCTAATATTTCCTGTAATTCTCTTGCACTCCAGCATTCCAGCTCGTTATATATGTGACAGGCATTTTCAAATTTATTAAAAAGCTCCGCTATCAATTCTTTTTTCATAATAGCTAATTTATGAAATATCAATGATTTGAATGTTTAGAAAAAGAAATAACCAATGCATTATCAAAGAGGTAATAAGGCATTAGTTTTGCAGGTAATCTTGCTTATGAAGACGACAACCAGGTCATTACTCAATTTCATTGCCGCAGGTGCAGTCACAATAATAGCACTCAGTGCATCTGCCCAGGACAATGCCGCACCACAATATCCGCAAGGCTATTTTCAAAACCCGCTGCATATACCTATCCTGCTGGCCGGAAATTTTGGAGAATGCAGGCCGGGCCATTTTCACAGCGGTATGGACATAAAGACCAAAGGGGTGGAAAACGAACCGGTACATGCGGCCGCAGACGGTTATATCTCACGCATAAAAATGGATAAAGGCGGTTTTGGCCACGCGCTGTATATAACGCATGCAAACGGCTACACTACCCTGTACGCACACCTGAATGACTTTGTCCCTGCCGTGCAGAAATACCTGCGCACACAACAATACAGGCAGAAAAAATGGAATGTGGACCTGCAGCTCGCCCCGGACCAGTTCCCTGTAAAGCAGGGTGAGCAGATAGCCTGGAGCGGCAATACCGGCGGCTCTACAGCACCGCATCTGCATTTTGAGATCCGGGATACAAAAACAGAACATCCGCTAAACCCACAATTGTTTGGCTTCGACGTTCCGGATACGCGTTCCCCCGTTCCTACTACACTCGCTATATATGACCGGAACAGAAGCGTATATGAACAAACTCCAAAACTGATCGGCCTGAAAAAAGCAGCCGGCAACTATGTTCCCGCAGATGATACAATAACGGTAAGCAGCTCTGTTGCCGGACTGGGCCTGGATGTGAATGATTATATGACCGGCAGTGATAATACCATTGCATTTTATACCACAGAATGGTATCTCGACGATCAGCTGCAGGGGCGTATACGCCTTAACGATATCGGTTATGACGAAACGCGTTATATGCTTGCCTACTCGGATTATAAAGTAAAAAAGAACTCCGGGCAGTGGATACAGTGCCTCTTCCGTGTGCCGGGCAACAAACTGAACCACATATACGAACAGCTAAGCCCCAATGACGGTGCCCTGAACCCGAAAGACGGGCAGGTGCATACGGTACATATTGACATAACTGACGATGCCGGAAATAAAAGCACCGTGCAGTTTTACATCCGCTCGCAAAACCAGAACGGCCGTTACTACTGCCCGCAACAATACAAATCATCCGAGCCGAATAGCTACAAAGACCAGAATATTGCCTTTACGATGGATGAAAATTCTCTTTATGACGACATCTGCTTTCATATCGATAAAAAGGAAGATCCCAGGGCATTCTCCGACCGATTTACGATACATGCGGCAGATGTACCGGTGCATCATAATTTTGACCTGTACATCCGTCCTGACAAGCCGATCCCATTTGCACTCCGGGACAAAATAGCTTTTGTGTACAACGATGGCAAAACAGAAGAAGGCACGGCAGCTCAGAAAGACGATAAAGGTTGGTATAAGTGTGCCGTACGCGATTTTGGCGAGTACCGGCTGGAAGCAGACACAACGGCTCCTGTTATTACACCTGTAAGTAAAACCGCAGGCAATAAGACTTCTATACTTTCCTTCACAGTAAAAGACAACATGACTTCGGTACGGAAATTTACGGGCACGCTTGAAAATGGAGAATGGCTTTTGTTTGAGCCGCGGGGAGACCGCTTCTTTTATCGTTTTGACGATGGCAAATGCAGCTCCGGCGCACATGTACTTACGCTTACCGCTGCAGACGAAAACGGCAATGTACGTACTTTAAAATATCGATTTACAAGGTAATACGCATCCTTTCAGCCTACTCCGGCAACATGACACAAAATCTTTCAACCTGCAACTAAACAATATTTAATAAATGGAACTGACACCAGGAAAAAAAGCACCGGATTTTACACTTAATGATCAGAACGGGCAGTCCGTATCACTGCATGATTTTAAGGGCAAAAAAGTAGTCCTCTACTTTTATCCGAAAGATGATACACCCACATGCACAGCGCAGGCATGCAATCTTCGGGATAATATTGCCGTCCTGAAAAACAAAGGAATTATAGTGCTGGGCGTGAGCATTGACCCGGAGAAAAAACATAAGAAATTTGAACAGAAATACAGCCTGCCCTTCCCCCTGCTGACCGATCCGGACAAAATGCTCGTTGAAAAATACGGCGTCTGGGGACTTAAAAAGTTCATGGGCCGGGAATATATGGGCACACACCGCGTTACTTTTCTCATCAATGAAAAGGGGATCATTGATCATATAATTGACAAAGTAGACAGCAAGAACCATACGGCACAGATTATGGAGGTGTGGAATCTTTCATAACGTCATTACGATGTATTCTGCGGGCAGGCAATCTTGTTTTGTCTGCCCGTTTTTGTTCGTGCAGGCTGCACAAAACCTAAAATCTCCTATATTGGCGGGCATATGAAAAAAATCTGGGGGTATATCACAACCCACTACCGGGAAGAGTGCAATAAGAAATACCTGCTGGTAGCAATGCTGTTCTGCACCATAATGCTGTTCATCAATTACCGTTATGATTTTGAATATACCTACCTGAAACCGGATTTCAACTGGTGGTCGCGGGTAGCAAAATATACCGCGATGTATGGGCTTGCGTTTGGCGGCGCTTACCTGCTGCAGATTCTTGCGGACCCTAAAGACCGCTCATTGCGTAGCGGCAAATTATGGGGCCTGGTAGTAATGGCTGTTATCTTATTCTCCGTTCGCGCAGCCTTTTTCCAGCAGAGCTATCTTGTCAATAAATATGTATCCTTTGCGCTGCAGACTGTCGCTTATAAATGTGTGGCCAACCTTGTAGGTTTTACTTTCCTGTTTATACCCTGCGCTATCTATTGGTTTTTTACAGACCGGAAGAATCAGCCACTGTATGGGTTTCATGCAAAAGGTGTAGATCTGAAACCTTATTTCGGGCTTATCCTTTTAATGGTACCGGCACTCCTCTGGGCAGGTCAGCAAGCGGATTTTCTTACCGTGTATCCGCGTGCAGCTTTCCTGAACATGCCGCCGGACCAGCCTTTCCGCAAAATATACACTTTCCTTTACGAGGTCTGCTACAGCAGCGATTATATAGTTACAGAATTTTTCTTCCGCGGCTTCCTGATTCTTGCGTTCGCCCGTTTTATCGGCTACAAAGCCATTATTCCCATGTGCGTTTTTTATGTAACCATCCATTTCGACAAGCCATTAGGAGAAGCCATCAGCTCTTTCTTTGGCGGTTACCTGCTGGGGCTGCTGGTATATAAAACCCGCTCAATCTACGGCGGTATTATCGTACACCTGGGCATTGCATTATTGATGGAAGTTATCGGTCTTATATTCCACGCACCGTTTTAAATGCATCTCACATTTACACACATAAATCTTATTCAATGAAGCTTGATTTTACAGAACAGGTAAGCCTTAAAACAAATGAAGAGCTGGAAGAAATACTACTCAGTCCCGACAAGTATTCACCAGAATTTGTACAAACTGCAGACAACGAATTGCTCGGCCGGGGAATACAGACAGATGCATTAAACGAAGCCCGCAAGCAGAAACTGCTGACAGCTGATGCAACTCTTTACAGGAGTAAAAAAGGAAATCCTGCATATATCATTATCTGTTTTATACTGGCCTTTTTCGGGGGCTTACTGGCTATTTTCGCTGGCTATACATATGCCTACTCAAAGAACAAAACAAGCCAGGGAGAAGATGTCTTTGTTTATGATGAGGAAACGCGAAAACTTGGCAGTGCAATGATGGTTATTGGTATAGTTGTCTTTTGCCTGACGCTGCTATATAAACTAGGAAGCAACGTTTAAAAATTGAACCGCACACTGCCGAATATGCCAAAGTATTTTTCTTTAGGTTCATCGGGCAATGCTTTGGGCGTAACGCGCCACACAAAATCTATACGGAACAGCTGGAAGATGTTTTCAACGCCGGTGCCAATTTCTATGTAAGGATTACCTTTCAGCGTTTTAAATTCATACCCTTTATCCAGGTTCAGCTGGCTGTTGGCGTCGTTCAGTGACCCGATAATACCCTTCGCAGTCCAGAACTGGCGCAGTTTCAGCTTTTTGAGGTACGGTATGTAATTGAATACGCCGCCGCCGATCGTATGCTCAATATTAAACCCGGCATACTGGTCACTGATAAATTCGTAGCGGTTCATCATATTGAACGCATACTTGTTGTAATAGTAAAACTCATTGCCCGGATGTATTTCCAGCAGCGGGTACGGCAATGTCCCAAAGTATTTTCCGGCAAAAACATTGTAGTACAGTGAGCCCAGCGGCGATATCTTTACCCTGTCAGAAACACTAAGCGATACTTTCTGGTAATCATAGTTGCTGTTGAGGATACCTTTTATCCCCACGCCATAACGGGCTTCCACAATGGGGTAATCGCTGCCCAGGCTTACGCGGTAATAATTCCCCGTCAGGAATTTTTCTTTGTAGGCATACCTCAGTCTTACTGATGCTTCTGTATTGACTACCTTATCCGTTGGGTTACCATCTTCATCTGTAAAAATGCCTGCAGCAGGTAATGGCGCATAGGGCATAAATTCCCGGTGCAGCAAGATAATCTGGTGACTGAAACCGCTGTAGTAGCTTTTGTAATACTCCAGCCTTCCTTCATTGGCAAAAGCCAGCTTCCAGGGTATATAACCTTTGCGGGCAATGGTTCCGAAAATATTATCGCCGGTTATCTGGTCGTCATAATAATTGTTGGTACGGTCTACATCGTGTATATATGCCCCATAAATGTATTCGCGGGGTTTGGGTTCACGCTGCAGCAGCCACAATGCGGAGGCCTTATACTTAAAACGCTCATCCTTTGTGCCATAAGCCCCGTAGCCGCTCAGGTATACATCTTTAAACACTTTGGGCGTAGTACCCAGTGTAATGCGGTAGCGCTGTCCTTCTATGGGATTGCTGCTGTACGTATACCAATATGGGCCTATCTCAACCGGTCCGAGATCTATCATACCGATTGTGAAGAAGCGCAGCATTTTTTTGTACTTCACAAACAGCGGCATATGCGTAATGGTATCTACCATTTTGTAGATAGCCTTTTCATTTTTGCTGAGCGCTTCAGGGCGGTTATTGTTCCAGAAAGAATCACTTACCTGCCGCGCCGTGTCGGCCACAATCACGTCCAGTTTAAGGGAAGGATCATTTACAATTTTGGCAATAGAACTGTCATTCACCACAATCTTGCTGTACATGGTGGTTTTACGTCCTATAAAGCCCGGCAGCTTGGCGCTATATGGCGCTACAAAGCCGGAAATGAATTTATCCTTGACACAGAACCACAAACTGTCATGTACGGGCGCAAATTCCTGGTAAAGGCTCACTTTGCTTACCCAGTTTATGTTGGCGTCCTTAGGCACTTCCATACTGATACGCTGTAAAGCAAATATGGAATCTACTACCCAGAAGTCGCCGAAAAAGCAGTTTTCACCATCACGGCGGGGCGAGAACTGTACAAGGATGATCTGGTGGCCATACGCCTGTTGGGTGTCTTTAATCCTGTATTTGTAGTAAAACGCTCCGGCATTACTGATGGGGCTTACAAACTCTTTGTCAAATACGGGGATGAAGTTGTCATAAGCATTTACATTCTGGTACATACTGCCCAGGAACTGAGTTATGCTTTCATTCTTGATACCTTTAAGTTCGCTGGCCTTTATAAATTCTTTGGCCTTTTTGGGATCATGCTGAAAGTAGTAATCAGAAAGCGTTTCGGTAAGATAAAACGGCAGGAACGGCTTGTCTTCAGATGTTGTATCAAGGTTATCATAGATAAAGCTGAATTTCTTCATCATAGGTATCGGCAGTTTTTCAAATTGCCTCTTTGAAAGCCGCTCCAGATCCACCTCCAGCTTATTGTATACTTCGTATTTATAGTTCTGCAGCCGGTCGGGGTTGTTCTCCGGTTTGTGTTTTATGATCTTTTTGAGCAACAGCAATGCCGGGTCTTCGCCCGCATGTATCACCACTTCATTTAGCTGGTTGGCAGACCGTTCCAGCTCTATAATATAATTTGCCTGCCGCCGGGTTTTATCCAGTATACGGTAATAAGGTGCATAACCCATAGCCTGCACACGGAGCGTATCATTGGGTGGATTATCAAATTTCAGATCAAAATTGCCGTCAAGATCGGCAGGGGTGCCCAGTGGCGACCTTGGAATGAAGATGGTTGCAAACGGGATGCCTTCGCCGGTATTTTTATCTTTAATGATGCCGGAGATGTCATAGCTGCCGGATGTACGTCCCGGTGCTGCCGGATGTATTTTGACTGAAGTATCTGCAGTCTTCACTGTATCTCTCCGCAATGCACTTACCGAGTCTTTGAGCAAAGAATCTGTTTTCTGCAGCAATGTGTCTGCAGGTATATAGGTAGTATCAACAGGGCGTGGAATACTGTCTCTCGTCTGCCCGCATACAGATGATGCAAACAGGAGAGAGAAAATGATTCCTGTGGTAAATAATAAACTTAGTCTTTGCATAAACAGATTCAGGCCTCCATCCGGGTTATTTAGGTGAGGCAAAAATCATACCTCTTATGTACCATTTATAAAAATATCAGGGAAATACTCCGATTGAAAGATACTAAACATATGCCGGTATTTTTATGTAAATACCTGTATAATATGCCGGCACATGCCTTATATTTACACCTATGGATCTGCAAAAATTCAGGCGCAAAGCCGTACGCAATAAAGCTTCTCTAACCGCCTTTCTTCAAAAACTGGACGAGGTTGTACCCGAAGACATGCCGAAACTTGTTGCTGAAGCAGATGCTGCAGTATGGAAAGATGTAAACTGCCTGTCCTGCGCCAATTGTTGCAAAACCATGACGCCCACCTGGCGCAAAGCGGATGTTGTCCGTGCTTCCGCGCACCTGGGCATGACGCCGAAAGAATTTGTGGAAAAATGGCTGTACAAAGAAGAAGAAACCGGCGACTGGGTAAATGTAAATGTGCCCTGCCAATTCCTGGACCTGAACACGAATATGTGCTCTATCTACGAAGTGCGGCCCAAAGATTGTGCAGAGTTCCCGCATCATAATAAAAAACCTTTTGACGACTATAATGATACGTTCATTGGCAATGTGGTGCGCTGCCCGGCCACATATGAGCTTGTTTCCCGCCTGAAAAAGAAAATAGAACGGGATTATGAGTGGTAGGCTTTCAATGTGCTGCTATGATAATTAGCTGATCTGCTGATTGATTGTGACAATTAGCAAATTAGCGGATTCGCTAATGGCCATATTATTACAACAGCCGCATATCAATCCATATTATTGGCTAATTCGTCAGCAGATCATAAAATCAGCACATAGGCACATCAAGCCACATTTGCTAATTGACTAATTTTCAAATCTGCTAATTCATCAGCGCATTTCCTACATCAGCTAATTGGCTAATTCTCAAATTTGCTAATTAACTTAGCCGCATGTCTGAGAAAAAATTATTTCTGCTGGATGCGTTTGCGCTGATCTACCGTGCTTACTATGCATTGATACGCAATCCGCGTGTCACCAGCACAGGGCGCAATACCAATGCGCAGTTTGGCTTTACCACTACGCTTATAGATCTCATAAATAAAGAAAAGCCATCTCATCTTGCTGTAGTTTTTGATACAAGCGCACCTACAGAGCGTCATACAGATTTTACAGATTACAAGGCTAACCGCCAGGAAGCCCCGGAAGATATCCTGGGCGCTATACCAGACATCAAGCGCATTATTACCGCCTTTAATCTGCCGTGTATGGAAAAAGACGGTTACGAGGCCGACGATGTGATTGGTGCATTGGCGCATGAGGCCGCAGATATGGGCTACACAGTTTATATGGTTACGCCGGACAAAGATTACGGGCAGCTGGTGCGTGACAATGTGCTTATTTACAAACCGGCATACCAGGGCGGCAGTGTCGAGATCATGGGGCCTAAAGAAGTGTGCGAAAAGTGGAATATACAGCGTGTAGACCAGGTGATAGACATACTGGGACTTATGGGTGATGCTGTAGATAATATTCCCGGCATTCCCGGAGTAGGAGAAAAGACGGCCGCAAAACTGCTGGCAGAATATGGTACACTTGAAAATGTACTGGAGAACGCCGATAAGATAAAAGGTGCGCTGGGTGAAAAAGTACGCAACGGCCGCGACCTGGCCATTATGTCTAAGAAACTGGCAACGATCATTACCAATGTGCCCGTAAGCTTTCATGAAGAAGACTTCCGTGTAAAAGACTGGAATAAAGAAGCGCTCACAGAAGTGTTTGGCGAGCTTGAGTTTAAAGCCCTGGGCAAACGCTTGCTGGGTGACGGCTTCAATGTATATGATGCCAATACGCCTACAGATCTTTTTGGCAATCCCATTCCGCAGAAACAGGTGACGGTAAAACAGGAGATCGAGGTAGTGATCGTAGAGGAAACACCTGCAAACATCACCACTATTGACACCGTACCACACGATTACCGCCTGGTACAGGGCGTTACCGCTATTGATGAACTGGTGCAGAACCTGCTTACTCAGAATGAAATTTCTTTTGATACCGAAACTACCGGTACAGATCCCAACCTCGCCGATCTTGTAGGACTCAGCTTCTGCTGGGAAAAAGGCACGGCATATTATCTTCCCGTTCCGGCGGAAAAAGACGCGGTGATTGCAATACTGCAGCGGCTGAAGCCTGTATTTGACAAGGAAGACGTATTGTGGGTAGGCCAGAATATCAAGTATGATATGACGATGCTGAAGTGGTACGGATTTGCCCTGAAAGGAAAGATCTACGATACCATGCTGGCAAACTATGTAATAGAACCGGAAGGCAAGCGCAATATGGATGCATTAAGCGCCAAATACCTGCAATACCAGCCGGTCTCTATCGAAACACTCATCGGCAAGAAAGGAAAAGGCCAGCTGAACATGCGCGATGTGCCGGTGGAAGATGTAAAAGAATACGCCGCTGAAGATGCCGATGTAACCCTGCAGCTGAAACAGGCATTCGATCCGCTGCTTGACAAGGAAGAAGTACGACGTGTTTTCAGCGAAGTGGAAAACCCTCTGGTGCCCGTACTTGTAGACATGGAGTACGAAGGTGTGGGCCTGGACGTGAACTTCCTCCAGGAATATTCAAAAGAACTGGAGCGGGATATACGTCAGGCAGAAGAAAGCGTATATCGCCAGGCGGGCATTGCATTTAACCTTGGTTCACCCAAGCAACTGGGCGAAGTGCTGTTTGATAAAATGCAACTTGACAGCAGCGCTAAAAAAACCAAAACCGGGCAATATGCCACCGGTGAAGATGTGCTCTCCCGCCTGCGCAACAAACACCAGATTGTAGATGATATACTTGCCTACCGCGAACTTACCAAGCTGAAGAGCACTTATGTAGATGCACTTCCTCAGCTGATCAATCCCCGCACCGGACGCGTTCATACTTCTTTTAACCAGACGGTAGCTGTTACCGGACGTCTCAGCAGCAATAATCCGAACCTGCAGAACATACCGATACGCACTGAGCGCGGTCGTGAGATCCGAAAAGCATTTACTTCCCGCAGTAAAGACTGGCATCTCGTTTCTGCCGATTATTCACAGATAGAGTTACGCATAGTAGCTGCTATCAGCGGCGATGAAGGTATGATCCAGGCATTTAAAGAAAACAAGGATATTCATACCGCAACTGCTGCCAAAGTATACGGAGTGGAGGAGTCTGAAGTAACCTTTGAAATGCGCCGCAATGCAAAGGCTGTAAACTTCGGTATCATCTATGGCCAGTCGGCATTTGGCTTGTCTGAATCGTTGGGCATCAGCCGCACCGAAGCAAAAACAATTATCGATAACTATTTCACACAATATCCGTCCATTAAGAAATACATGGACAACTCTATCAATTTTGCCAAAGAGCATACTTATGTGCAAACATTGATGGGCCGCAAGCGCTGGCTGCGCGATATTAATTCTGCCAACCAGACGGTACGCGGATATGCTGAGCGAAATGCCATCAACATGCCAATACAAGGCACTGCTGCTGATATGATAAAGCTGGCCATGATAGAAGTGCACAGGCGGTTGAAGGAACAAAAACTGCAGACACGGATGGTGCTCCAGGTGCATGATGAACTTGTGTTTGACGTTCCGGACTCAGAACTGGAAACGGCCAAGGCGCTGATTAAAGAAAGTATGGAAGCTGCAATGAAGTTGCCGCATGATGTACCGGTAAATGCAGAAACCGGCTCGGGGAGTAACTGGCTGGAAGCACATTGATAAAAAAACGGGACGCTGACGGTCCCGTTTTTTTATTGATACCATTATTGTTTCAGCTTCAGAACGGCGGCAGTATCGCTGTGTAGCACTGTGAAATCTTTGAAAAATGTGGAATCTGACGACAGCTTTGCATTCAGCAGCTTTGCATCAAAAACGACTACCGACGACTGTCTTTCCTGCATGAATTTCTTTATCTGCACCGCATCATTGTTCCAGAATTCGGGAAACAACACCCAGCCTTTCCGGTCAAAATAACATAAGGCCAGATTGGGTGCATATTCATTTAGTACCGTAATTTTTTCATCGGCAGCAATATGCAGTTCCTTCAGCAACTGGCTGCCGTTTTCCATCCAGTATATCCGGCTCCAGTCAGAGAACGGCTTGTAATCTGTCCTCAGCCTGCGGTATGTCTGGTAGTCAGCAAAAAAGAACGTAGTAATCATGCATGTCAGCAGTGCCGTGTTCATGATCTTTCTGCCATCTCCGGCAGCAACAAGCGTCCGGAGATACAGGATTGCGCACATAATACCAAAGGCAAGCATCGGGAAGAAGATGGCTATGATATAGTAATCATGCACCAGCAACTGATTCCCGATCAGGAAAAACATGCAAAGGCTTCCTGCCAGAAAGAGAAGGAACATGCGGAGGTACCGGCGCAGAGAAGGCTCTTTATGCATAAAGGGCAATATGGCAATCAGCAGTACTGCGAGCACTACGTATTGCGGAAACACCATGTATTCTTTTATCCATAGGTTTTTAAATTCCTGGTTAATGTAGTCATCAAATGCCTTCATGCCATCAAACGGCGCCGGCTTTGAAAGAAACAGAATACTATTATACTTTGTATTCAGGTATTGCGTATACAGGTACCAACCAATAACAGCAGCATAGGCAACAAATACAGTCCCGGCAAACCATACCCGGTTCTTTGCTGTATATGCTTTCCGGTTCTTTATATGATCCAGTAAACCGAAGGCTGTAGCACCTATAAGATAAACCCCTGTCGATGTCTTAATAAGTGTGGCAAGCCCCAGGAGCGCTATACCCACCACCAGGGACCTCTTCTTTTCTGCCTGCAGGTAATCAAACAAAAAATAGAAACTGACAAAGCACACAGAAACAGACGCGGTATCCGGCAAGTAGTTGCAGGTATACGCAATGAAGACCGGCGAGCAAAAGATGAAGACCGGCGCTACCAACGACAGGATAAAATCTTTTGTAGCCCTGAACATAGTCAGATACAATGCGAGCAGCCCGATACAGGTGATAACAGTGTCCAGGAGACGGAAGCAGGTACTGATATTGCTGCGGCCAAACACAAACCCCAGGCACGCAGCCAGGTAACTTTGTATCGGGAATTCCACACCGGTAATACCATTTACAGAATACTGGCTGTATGTAGACGGGAGAGAGAAATGCATTCCGTTGTCATAATAATTAATGGCCAGTGCCAGCCGGTCGCCCTGCGCCCACTCATGTATGCCATAAGGGAGCCGGTCCCATACCCCTTCGTAATAAGTATAACAGATAAAAACAAGTGTAGCAGCAAATAACAGAAGATAGAGTTTGCTGTAATTGCGCATAAGGAGTAATGTTTATTTAAGATTAAAAAAACGCTTAAAATAATATAAATATCTCATTTGCTCAAACGCAGACCATAATACACTATTTTTTAAACGGGTGTTTCTGCTCCCAGCTGCTTTCTTCTGCAGACATCTGCTGCTGCATGCGCAATACATAATTACGAAGCAGTGGATTTCTGATGTACAAAAAGGTATGCAGATAGTGCGGCGTGCAGCCTAACCTGGCTTTGGCGTCTAAGGCAGTACGTCCTAATATGAGCTTTTTCTTTTTAAAACGGATAGCCTGCTCGAGGCTGAAGTAAAGAATATTGAAATACAGTTGCAGTGCAGCATTCCGGCTGTAATCAAACCCTATGTAGAACATATCAAATACATCATCTTTAACCCACGCACTCAGGAATGCAACCATTGCACCATTTTCATATACGGCCCATATTTTTAACTGTGTTTCATAAAATCCGCGAAGAAGCGTCATAAAGCCCGGCGATAAAAACCCCAGCCGCACTTGCTGATGTTCCGCAGTCTGCCGGTACAGGCGGTAAATCTGTTCCTCATTCTTTTCAGTGTCTTCAGCAGAAAGCTCTTTTATTTCAAGGCCATTCCATACATGACGTACTTTCCGCACTTTTTGTGCGTATTTATGTTTCAGTGCTTTTTCATAATCTTCAAAACTTTCCCATGCTCCGGGTATCTCCATCTCCATTGAGATATCATTTCGCAACATCATATACTGCGGCGCATATTGCAGGAAATAATTTATTAATGATGGGGCAACATCTTTTACCAGTATCGCAGATGCACAGCTTTTATCTTGTGCTGCATTAATGGCTGCCCGGTAGCACAGGTAACTTTCGTAAGGAGGGAGGCTGCCGACCGTTAAAAATGAAGAGATATCATGTCTGAAAAGATGCCCTGCAATAAGCAGTTTGGGTCGCGTCAGGCCGCTGTACGTGCGCCACACACCATGCAACAGGGCATTAGTGCCATGCCGGCTTACATGGCGGTCGTTTAAAGACAACAATTGAAAAAATGCAATTGCTGCCGGCCGGCCCTTATAATAAACCAGTGTATAATAATGCTGTATATCCGGTAACGCCGCCTGCTCGTTTATTAAGAGTTGCGCTGCAGAAAGGAAATGATCTCCGGCGAGCTGGTTCCATATATCCGGCAGCTCCTGCGCCGAAGTAAAAAGCTGTATCTCTTTATCTGTTCCGCACCTGTTCACAATCGGTTTTTTTGCATCAGCACATGTGGAATACCCACTTCTGTAAACTCATCTCCGGAAACTGCATAGCCTAGTTTTTCATAAAATGGCACTGCGGTCTTACGTGCATGAAGCACTATGGCACTATAGCCGTTAGTTCTTGCCCATTCTTCTGCAGATACTACCAGTGCTTTACCTACACCATGCCCCTGCACTTCTGCTGCAACAGCCATCTGGCGCAGTTTTACTGTTTTCTGATCTTTGTGCCGCAGCATCACGCAGCCTGTTATATGATCATTCACTTCTGCGGCCAGCGTAATATCATTTGCTTCTTCTGCCGGATCTTCGTCTTTCAGCGACAATCCCAGCGGCCTGCGCAATATTTCTTCCCGCAGCTGCCATACTTGTTCATACGCAGCAGTTCCGGTACAAACCTCTGTTATAGATATTTTCATCCCTTCTGTCATTACTGAAGCAATACCTCTACTACATTATTGGAAGACACCTTAAATGGCACTGAAATTTCCGGTGAATATGGTATTTCCGGGTGTTTTACATAATGCACTTCGTAAAGGCCGGGCTGCAGATCCAGTTTCTGTGCTTCGGGATTACCGGTAATTTCCATTGTGTAGAAGCGCACATATTTATCTCCCAGCAGTGAATACAATGTTATTTTACCCAGCCGGTTTGTGTTGACAAAACGTACTGTTCCCGGCTCCGGAATCGGGATTACCGTTTCTGAGCCAAACTCGATATCTGCATTATGATTAAACGGGGGAAGCATGTTTACATAAATAAAATAATTGCCCGGAGCATACTCCAGCTCAGATGTACAATGCTGCTTTATTGTAGCCGCAGGTCCGTCAAATCTTTTGGTAACCTCTGCCACATATTCTTTTACAGGCCTGTCGGGGTTGGTTGCATATACAAATTTCAATGAACCGTTTACTATAGGTACAATGACTTTGTTTTTCTTTTTATCGATGATAGGCACATTTTTCATAAGCAGCTGCGCGCGGCCCAGCGATGCAATATCATAAGTTCCTGCTACCACTTTCTGCGGATCCGGGCGGCCTGCACCGTCTACTGTGCGGTAAAATTTCTGTACGGATTTTCCTGTTCGTACATCCACAAATGAAAGTTGTGGCGTAGTGCTGTAAAACTTGCCATGCCCGTCGGTAAAATAGATTTCTACAGTAGTCTCCTGTGCATCCTCCGTCTGTATCGTATATGGAGAGGGTTTCAATGTTCCCATTGTTACCACGGTTGTAGATGTATTTGCTGCTGGTTTCGGTTTTTTTACGGTTACAACCGGCTTGGGCACCGGGGTCGGAGTTGGTTTTTTGGCAACCACCGGCGGTGCAGACGGGATTACTTCCGGCGCTGGTTTCAGCTTAAAGCCCGGCACCTTTACCGGCTCAATGGACCTTGTAACATAAAAGACAGGATAAAGCCGCGGTACTATAAGCGGCATCATCGGGTTTATGGGTTCTTTAGGCAATACTACGGGTGATGGCGGAGGTGGTGGCGTTACAACCACCACTACCGGGGTGTCCTTTTTTACAGGTGTTACCGGCTCTTGTTTTATTACAACAGGCGGCCTGGTAACGGTAGTTGCTTTAGGACCCTGTATCTTATTAACCTGCAATTCTTTGGTAATAATGTCCGGCATACGCAACGCCTTGCGGTACGACTCAATAATTGTCTGCACCGCTGTGCTTATCTCCGGCTCTTTCGAAACAGTAAGATAGCTGCCCAGGCAATCGTACTCCTGCTTCAGCGGTGTGTAATCCACCATGCTGAGAATGTAGGGCTTGAAATATATTTTCTTTTCCAGCAGCGTTTTAGCTACATCGCAGATATTTCCCTTGCAGCTTTCGCCTCCGTCTGTAATTAATATGATGCTGTATGCATTATGCAGCTCATCTCCCAGGTCTGTCTCCGCAGCTTCTTTGAGCGAAAATGCGATGGGGGATACGCCCATAGGATGGAGACTGGCAAGCCTCAATGCCATCTGTGCACGGTTATCCTTGCTGAACATTACCTCATTCTTTGTATCGAAACAGTTGTTTTCCTGAACCGGGTACTGGTGACCGTATACACGTAACGAAAATTCCACCTGGTCATTCAGCTGGTAAATACTGTCCATCAGTGTGGTGATGATACGACCTGCAGTTTTAAACCGGGAAACATCCTTAGACCAGGGCTGAAGCATGCTTGACGAGCCATCCAGCAAAATGAGTATACGCGGCTGTTTCATGTTTTCACTTTGCTGAGCGAAGACCGGAACAGTTAAAAAGAATAGACAAACAATTAAAAATAAACGGACAAAACGCATGAAAATATTCTTCAAAAACAAACCTACGTTAAAAAATCTACAGGCAGAGTCAAAAAACTACAGGCAATGCTCTTCCCGCACTGACCAATTATACCGGCAGAAATGATTCTATTAACATAACTTATATGGCGGAGTCTTACCTGCCAGCTTCAAAATGTATAACTTTGCGCAGTTTGGGTAAATTGTCCCTGACCGATATTATTTTTCAATTTTTTTGATTTTTTAACTTATGTCTGTTCCCATACAGGTTGTTGAAGATGTTGTAATCAAATTTGCCGGCGACAGCGGCGACGGCATGCAGCTCACCGGCAGCCAGTTTACCAATAATACTGCCCTCATAGGCAATGACCTTTCTACGTTCCCTGATTTCCCGGCCGAAATCCGTGCCCCGCAAGGTACTGTTCCTGGTGTAAGCGGCTACCAGCTGCATTTTTCCAGCCAGCGCATTTACACTCCCGGAGATAACTGCGATGTACTGGTAGCAATGAATGCAGCAGCGTTGAAAGTGAACCTCAAATCATTAAAACCCGGTGGCATTATCATTGCCAATACGGATGGTTTTGACGCTAAAAATCTTCGCCTCGCCAACTATCCCGACGGTGTTAACCCACTGGAAGACGGCTCCCTGACAGGCTATGAGCTCCATAAAATAGACGTTACCAAGCTTACGCGGGAAGCACTGAAAGATATTACGCTGGGTACCAAGGAAAAAGACCGCGCAAAAAACATGTTCGTGCTGGGCTTTCTTTACTGGCTTTACAACCGCGACATGACCAGTACATTCTCTTTCCTGCATGATAAATTCAGCAAGAAGCCGGAAATACTGGAAAGCAATATCCGCTCGCTGCAGGCAGGATATAACTACGGAGATACCGTTGAAGCCTTTGCTACACGCTATAAAGTGGAAAAAGCAAAACTTCCGGCGGGAAAATACCGCAGCATTACTGGCAATACTGCCCTCGCTTACGGACTGATCGCTGCCTCACAGAAATCCAGTCTGCCGATGTTCCTGGGAACCTACCCGATTACACCGGCATCGGATATCCTGCATGAGCTGGCCCGTTATAAAAACTTTGGCATTCGCACCTTCCAGGCTGAGGATGAAATTGCCGGTATTTCCGCAGCAATAGGCGCGGCATACGGTGGCAGCCTTGGCGTTACAACCACTTCCGGCCCCGGCATGGCACTGAAGACAGAAGCCATGGGCCTCGCCGCAATGCTGGAAATACCGCTCCTGATCATCAACATACAACGTGGCGGGCCGTCTACAGGCTTACCAACCAAAACAGAACAAAGCGATCTGCTGCAGGCTTACTATGGCCGTAACGGGGAATGCCCGATACCGGTGATTGCGTCCTGTACACCAAGCGATTGTTTTGATACCGCATATGAAGCTGTGCGCATCGCAGTGCAGCATATGACGCCGGTTATATTGCTCAGCGATGGTTACATTGCCAACGGAGCAGAGCCATGGCGCTTCCCGCAAAGTGATGACCTGGCACCGATCAGTGTTACATTTAAACGGGCGCTGGCAGAAGACGAAGGCAAGTTTATGCCCTACAAGCGTGACGAAAAACTGGTGCGCCCCTGGGCTGTACCCGGCACTCCGGGACTGGAGCATCGCATAGGCGGGCTGGAAAAAGAAGACATTACCGGCAACGTTTCGTACGATGCAGAAAACCACCAGCACATGGTGAAAACCCGCGAAGCCAAGGTAGACAGAATTGCAGATTTTATCCCGCTGCAGACACTCGACAGCGGACCGGAAACCGGCGATGTACTGGTACTGGGCTGGGGCTCTACCTATGGCGCTATTAAAAGCGCCGTTGCAGAACTGCAGGCACAGGGCAAATCTGTTGCGCATGCTCATCTGCGCCATCTGCGCCCTTTCCCCCGCAACCTGGGCCATATGCTGGGCAAATACAAAAAAGTGCTGATCCCGGAAATCAATAACGGTCAGCTGATCAAAATCATCCGCGATCAGTTCCTTATTGATGCTGTTGGTTATAATAAAATTAAAGGTACTCCTATAGCCCGCGCCGAGCTGGTAACGGCAATCGGCGAACTGCTGTAAGAATGACCTATTTATAATAAAGCAGGAAAGCCCCGGATCGGGGCTTTCCTGCTTTATGCACGTCAGCAGTACTGTACCTTAAGTGTTATTTAGTCCCTTCAATTTCATAAACCGGCACTTCCCTGTATTTTTCCACCATCCGCAGCCGGAACGCAGGCTCAAGGAATGTTTTTACTAAATCGTCTTGAGCAATGACTTTCATACCTGGTTTTACCTGCGGGAAGCACTGCAATCAGTATTATCAGCAGATACCCGGCCAACCAGGTATGAACGTCAATATTATCTTATCGCGTTGGATCTATTAAGTTACTCAGATGGCAAAACAATACTATTCCGGCAAAAATCCGATCATCTGTTTGCCGATTTTATACTCCTGCAAACTTTTATCCTTAAAAGATTGTTTCTTTTCACATGAAAGATAAAGTTTCCATTTTCTGGTTTCGCCGCGACCTGCGATTAAAAGATAATGCAGGACTGTATCATGCGCTGAAATCCGGATACCCGGTAGTTCCGGTTTTTATTTTCGACACCAATATCCTTGATGAACTGGAAGACAAGGCCGACAAACGCGTGAATTTCATTCATCAAACCATCACCGGTATACAGAAACAGCTTGCAGAAAAAGGAAGTTCATTACACGTCTTTCACGCAACGCCCGAACACGCATTTGAAAAAATACGCGAAGTATACGACGTTGCTGCAGTATTTACCAACAACGATTATGAGCCCTATGCCACAGCACGCGACAAAAAAATAGCCGCCCTGCTGCTTGGCCATGGCATTCCCTTTCATAGCTACAAAGACCAGGTCATTTTCGAGAAAGACGAGGTGGTTAAAGACGACGGCACACCCTATTACGTGTACACGCCTTACAGCAAGCGCTGGAAAATGAAGCTGAATGATTTTTATCTCCGGGCGTATCCTACCGGGAAATATTACCGCCATTTCTATAAACAAAAACAGATAGCTGTTCCTTCGTTACAGCAGCTTGGCTTTGAACCGGCAGAGGTACACATTGCAGTACCTCATCTCAATGAATCCATTGCCCGCAATTACGATAAAACCAGAGATTATCCCGGCATACATGGCACCACAAGGATGAGCGTTCATCTTCGCTTTGGTACAATAAGCATCCGCCAGCTGGCCGCCGATGCAAAATCCATCAATGAAAAATTATTAAACGAGCTTATCTGGCGCGACTTTTACCAGATGATCCTCTGGCACGAGCCCCGTGTAATAACACAATCTTTCAAACCGGAATATGACCGCATAAAATGGCGCAATAACGAACAGGAGTTTGAGCGCTGGTGCAACGGACAAACCGGCTACCCGATTGTAGATGCAGGCATGCGTGAGCTGAATGAAACCGGCTGGATGCATAACCGGGTACGTATGATCGTGGCCAGTTTTCTTTGCAAACATCTGCTGATCGACTGGCGCTGGGGAGAGGCATACTTTAGCATTAAACTACTCGACTACGACCTTGCCGCGAACAATGGCGGCTGGCAATGGAGTGCCGGTACCGGTGTAGATGCAGCGCCTTATTTCCGCGTATTTAATCCGTATCTGCAAACGGAAAAATTTGATCCGGACCTCACTTATATAAAAAAATGGGTGCCCGAATTCCAGGAATGGTCTTACCCCAAACCCATGGTAAATCACGAGGAAGCAAGACTAAGATGCCTGGAAACATATAAAACCGCATTGAATAAATAATTGTTTTGCAGCTAATGCATAAAATGTAATATTGAAGGATATTTCCGGTTAAATGAAAAAACTAACACCCTTATTTTTACTCATTATCCTGTTAAGTTCCTGTCATGTAGGCCGCTTTTTTATCTGGAACTTTGCGGACATACATGATTATAAAAAGTTCCCGAAAACAGAATTAAAAAAGGAAAACATTCCGTTTCATTTCTATGAGCCTGTAGCAGGCAATGCTACTGTGAGAATACCCAAAGAAATTACAGAAAAGAAACGTAAATATACTTTTGAGCAATATCTCCACCATACAACTACTGTGGCTTTTCTCGTGATACGGAACGACAGCCTGCTTTACGAAAAATACTTGGATAAATACGATGCCTCTTCAATTGTTCCGTCCTTCAGTATGGCCAAGTCCTTTGTTTCTATTTTGATGGGCATAGCTATTGACGAAGGGTATGTACACGATGTACATGAGCCGATCACCAGATACCTGCCTATGCTGGATGAGAAAAAGTTTGGCGGCATTACGATAGAAAATGTGCTGGACATGGAATCCGGTGTGGCTTTTAAGGAAAGCTATTTTAATCCCTTCGGCGATGTAGCTAAGTATTATTATGGCCGGAACCTCAAAAGGTATGTTTCAAAATTGAAGCTGAAAGGTTCACCCGGCATAGCTTTTGACTACAAAAGCGTGAATACTCAGTTGCTGGCTATGATCATAGAGAATGCTACCGGCAAGCCGCTGGCCACCTATATGCAGGAAAAGCTGTGGAGCAAACTGGGTATGGAATATGATGCCAGCTGGAGCCTTGACAGCAAAAAAGACAAGGAAGTAAAAGCGTTCTGCTGCCTTAATGCCCGGGCCCGCGATTTTGCAAAACTCGGCAGGCTATATCTTCATAAAGGAAACTGGAACGGCACACAGATCGTTTCTGAAAAATGGGTAAACCAGTCGCTCAACTTTGACCGTGTAAAAAATGGCTTTATGTATTCCTACCAATGGTGGCATAGCCCAATATATCTGCCCCTTGCAGATAGCAGTAAAGTAAATGGCCTGCATACCATTGTTCGTGGTAAAGATCAGCATGGGAAACCTGCTGATATACTTGCCAAACCAGGTAAAGATTTCTACGCACAGGGCTTCCTCGGGCAATATGTATACGTTTACCCGGAAAAGAATATTATTATCGTTCGCCTGGGGCACAAGGAAAAAGGAAAAATATCCTGGCCGAAAATGTGCCGTACAATAGCAGAGAACAATTAAAGCATCGGGTGTTTAAAAATAAAGGAGGCCCATATATGCAGCCTCCTTTATGAGCATCAGTAATATTGTTATTTCACAATCATTGTCACTACTTCAGCCGGGCTGCCTGCAGCATCATCACAGCGAACAAAATATACACCCGCGGTATTTAATTGTATACGATGATCTGAATTCCCGTTTATTGCAGCACGATATACCACCTGTCCCAGCGCATTTACAACCGTTACCTGTGTATAACGGTGATTATTTCCTTTGATCGTGAAAGCACCATTAGCCGCGGGATTGGGATACACTTTAATATCTGCGTCATTACCGGAAATCTGCCCTACACCCGTACTTACAGGTGTGTGGCAGGATGTAACACCAGCAGGCATACTCAGACCATTGCCTGCGGGCCCTTGCGGAAAATTCTTTATATCCGGCTGTCCATAATAATCGATACCGATGTAGTACGGAAACTGTGCGTTTCCTGCAGCATCAATAGTTACAAAGTAGGCGTATGTTCCCTGTGGAAATTCCGGAGTTACACACATCCGGCCATTATATGCATCAAGATCGCCACCATTGGCAGCGAGCCATTCATAGTCCTCGCAATAAGTTCCTATAGGATAGGTTGAATTAACTGCCGGGCCTGGCTGGCTGGCTGCAGCTCCGCCGGGGAGGGTTGTGCGGGTGGTTATATTACGCAAACTGTACCCGCTCTTCATTCTTATGACAGTGCTGGTTGAATCCATTGCCGATGAGTATCCGTATGGTCCGTAAATAGGATACCCATCAAATGCCCAGCCAATGAGCGGAGAATGTTTTGACGTTGGTGTGTTTTTGTATAAACGGTATGGCGTAGTATGCGAGTGATAAACGCCCCCTTGCTGCGGGTGCGCACCGAAAGCAGTATCCAGCACAAAACCTTCGCTCTTCCCTACTTCCACATTCCACACCCCCTGCCCTCCGGCTTGCGGATTAGCATTAGCGGTACCGCTCCAGGAATTCGCATTACTGAGACCATAGATGGCGATACCATTTATCAGCATACCGATCTCACCAATTTTTGGTGAAACTGTTTTTGTTACAGGCACCGTAGGGTTACGCGGAAAACGGTGCACCCAGTTTTGTGCCACACATGTGCCCGGATTCATGTACTTACCCATATTGTCTGTCATGTTCAGACTACGCATCCACACAGTGTCTGCATTGTAGCAGATCTTAAGTACATCGGCAGAATCTGTAGTGTTTACAAACGTATAGGTTGGGGGCTGGCCGCTGCTGGCCCAGTAGCTGGCCAGTTTGCCATTTGCATTCAGTATCCAGCTGTTGATAATAGCCTGCGAATTTGCCGAAAAGGCTTTCAGCAATAAAATACCAAGAAGAAGTTTTTTCATATGCAGTAATTATTCTTTAACGTATGTTTTATGGATTGTTTATTGTTTGCTGATACCGCGGATCGTGCAGGAACTGTTCATCTGTAAGTGTTTTCAGAAAAGCGATCAGGTCCCGTTTATTTTCTTCTGTGAGCACAATAGGTTTACGCAGTTTGGAAGACAGTGTCGCGTTCTGTTTAATTTCATTGGTATAATGAAACAGCACCATCTGCAGGTTCCGGAACCGGCCGTCATGCATATACGGGTATGTCACTTCTACATTGCGCAACGTGGGCACTTTAAATTTCCCGCGATCAGCTTCGTTGTGCGTCACTTTCATCCGGCCGGCATCATTCAGTGCTGTATCCTCTCCCAGCCCGTTGTTCTCAAAACTGTTGTTGGTGAATAACGGCTCTTTGTGACATGATGCACAGTTTGCCCTGAACAATGTATACCCACGGCTCTCATATTCGTTGAACGTGGCTTTTCCCTGTATTACTTTGTCATATTTGGAGCTGGCACTTACAGCGGTAAGCATAAACTGTGTAAGCGCTTTCATCATGTTTGCGCCGGTAACTGCCGTATCGCCAAATGCTTCTTTAAACAGCTCCCGGTATTGTTGTTTCTGTTGCAGCTTAGCGATTGCCCGTTCCATTTTTTCATCCATCTCAAGTGGATTGGTAATTGGCTGTACCGGCTGTTCTTCGAGATGGTGTACAGAACCGTCCCACATAAAATCTTTGCTCCAGGCAAGGTTCATTAATGCCGGACTGTTGCGGGTGCCTATGCGGCCCTCAATACCATGGCTCAGGTTATGATCTATGTGCGTAAAGGCTGTTTGCGGCAAATGACAGCTGGCGCAGGATATCGTGGCGTCTCTTGAAAGAGCTGTTTCAAAAAATAATTGCTTGCCCAGTGCAATGGCTGCGGGATTTAAAGGGTTTTTCTTAAAATCATAAACCGGTTTGGGCCATCCGTCAGGTGTTTTGAATAATTCATTTTCCTCAACATTTTTAAAAGCACTTGCCCCTGCCACAAAAATGACAAGCAGGCAAATAATGATAGCTTTCTTTCTTTTAAAATGCACAGGAATGGCTGTTATGACGTTTTTGACGTCATATAAATAAAAATCATTCGCCGATTATAAACTTTTTTACCCGGCCCAGCCCTCGCGGTCGAGACTACGGTATTGAATGGCTTCTGCAAGATGCTCCGGGCGTATTTCTTCGCTGCCGGCAAGATCGGCTACAGTCCGGGATACCTTGAGAATACGGTCATAAGCACGGGCAGAAAGGTTCAGACGGTCCATTGCTGTTTTCAACAGTTTTTGTCCTACAGGGTTTATAACACATATCTGTTTCAGCAGACTGCTGCCCATCTGCGCATTGCAATACACACCGCTGTGTTCCTTAAATCGTTCCGCCTGTATTTCGCGGGCACGTATCACACGCTCACGGATCTGACTGCTGGGTTCAGATTTTTTATCAGAAGAAAGTTCGTTAAAAGATACCGGCGTCACTTCTACATGCAGGTCTATCCTGTCCAGCAACGGACCGGATATTTTATTGAGATAGCGCTGTACCATTACCGGCGGGCAACTGCATTCTTTCTCAGGATGATTAAAATATCCGCACGGGCATGGGTTCATAGATGCAACCAACATAAAGCTGGCCGGAAAATCAATAGACACTTTGGCTCTTGAAATAGTAACTCTGCGCTCCTCCATTGGCTGCCGCATCACCTCGAGTACAGTGCGTTTAAATTCCGGTAGTTCGTCCAGGAACAACACGCCGTTATGCGCCAGTGAAATCTCGCCCGGCTGCGGGTTTCCGCCGCCACCTACAAGCGCTACATCGCTGATAGTATGGTGCGGCGACCGGAATGGCCGGTGTGCTACAAGCGACGATTGCGAAGAAAGCTTTCCTGCTACGCTGTGTATCTTGGTCGTTTCGAGCGCCTCCTGCAGACTGATAGGCGGAAGTATTGTTGGCAGGCGTTTGGCAAGCATGGTTTTACCGGCACCCGGCGGACCAATAAGAATGGCATTATGCCCTCCGGCGGCGGCAATCTCCAATGCACGCTTTACGTTTTCCTGGCCTTTTACGTCGTTAAAATCTATGTCAAAATACTGTTGGGCATCATAAAATTCTTCGCGGGTATTCACTTTTACCGGCTGCAGCGGTTCTTCACCATTGAGGAAACGCACAGCTTCGGTGATGTGCGATACGGCATATACATCCAGGTTATTGACCAGCGCAGCTTCGCGTGCATTTTGCTTTGGCAGTATAAGGCCTTTGTATTTCTCGGCACGGGCCTGTATGGCTATCGGCAACGCGCCTTTTATCGGTTGCAGCGATCCGTCCAGTGATAATTCGCCCATGATAATGTATTCGTGCAGGTTCTCCTGGTTCAGCTGACCCGAAACGGCGAGCATACCCATTGCTATCGGCAGGTCATATGCCGAGCCTGCTTTCTTAATATCAGCGGGCGCCATATTTACCAGCACCTTGGTGCGCGGCCTGTCGTAACCATTGTTTTTAATTGCTGAAACGATCCTGTCGAGGCTTTCTTTTACTGCATTATCCGGCAGGCCTACAATGAAATAACCGGTTTGGGAACCTGGCTGTGCATCTACTTCTATGGTAATGGTCATTGCTTCTACACCATATACCGCGCTTCCGAAAACTTTTACGAGCATAATATCTTATTCCTGTCTTAAAACTCAGGGGACGAAGATATTAAGTAATTATGTTTTGTGAAAATAAAACCGCAAAGGACGCCGGGGAGACACTGGGAGCGCAAGGTAAATGTACTTCTGCGTTTCTCTGCGCAATCTTTGCATCCTTTGCGGTAAGCAGACTATTTATCTATTTCCGGCATCAGGTTCAGGGCAATACCCATCCTGTTCCAGGAATTGATAGAAACAATGGCCATAATGATCCTTGCAATTTCCTGCTCAGTAAAGTGTTTCATCATTTCTGTGTACACATCATCCGGTACATGATTATGCGATATCTGTGTTACAGCTTCGGTAAGTGCCAGTACGGCACGTTCTTTGTCAGAAAAGAATGGTGTTTCGCGCCATGCGTTCAATGCATAAATACGCTGCTCGGTTTCACCTATTTTACGGGCCTCTTTTGTATGCATATTAATACAGAAAGCACAGCCGTTTACCTGTGAAGCACGTATCTTGATCAGGTCTTTCAGCTTGGGCTCAATGCCTGCACGCTGTATATATCCTTCCAGGGCATACATTGCTTTATAAGCTTCCGGTTCTACCTGGTCCATTCGAAATCTCTGTTGCATGTTTTAAATCGTTTTGTTGCAATAATGACAATACACGATCATAAAACGTGACAGGTTTCTAGAAATTTTTTTGAAATTCTTTTAGTTTGTCGGGATTGCGAATGGAAAAGATGCCTGTCACCCGGCCGTCTGTTATCTCAAAAACCTGGCAGGTAGTGAGTATACCATTTTTAAAATAAAGCAGTGCGGGCTGGTGGTTGATAATATCCGGTCGGATCTCCTCGTGCTTCTGAAACTTATGATAATAACCCAGCAGTGTTTTAATGACCTTGGAAAGACCGGAAACAGGCCGCAGATTGGCAGTGGCTTTGCCGCCGCCGTCGGATGTAACGACGATGTCTTTGTGCAGCAGCTGTTCGAGCGTATGAGTATCTGCGTTGATAATAGCAGAAAAATACTGCTGCACTTTTTCCTGTGCTTCTGCTGAGGCAGCCATTACATCTGCCGGTGAAATTTTGCTCTTAGCTCTCCGCAGCAGCTGCCGCGAATTATCTTCTGTAATATCCAGCACCTGTGCTATTTCGTCGTGCGCATAGTTAAATGCTTCTTTCAGTACAAATACAGCCCGCTCTTTGGGTGACAACTGTTCCAGCAACACAAGGAGTGAATATTTTAATGTTTCCTTACGCAGAAGGCCGGTATCTGCTTTTTCCGGCGCAACCGGTTCAGGCAACCAGGAACCTTTATATTCACTTACAATCCGTTGGTCGCGCTTTTTTACATTAATAGCGTGATTGATTACAGAACGGGTAAGATAGCCTGCCGGGTTTTCTATGTCTTCCCGCTGTGGCTGCAGCAATTGTTTTGTAAGCACATCCTGCACTACATCTTTTGCTTCTTCATAGGAGCCAAGGATGTTGTAGGCGTAGGTGCGGAGTTTCTGTATCTCTTCTGTGCTGGTTGTCAGTTCCATGACCGTGGAAAAATTATAAATGCAGATGCTGTGCCGTTACAGACTGGCCAAAGAAAATGGTAGCATGATTATTAAAGTCGCTCACATCATCGGTTGTAAAAAAGTTCATATTTCCATTCCTGGTAATGCGCGTTTCCATCTCCGGGTGACGCTGCAGATAATCTGCAAGGCTATCAGCCACTATATCGCCCTGGCCTACCAGTTTTATATGCTCCGGCAGGTAGCGGCGCATTTTTTCCATCAGCAGCGGATAATGGGTGCAAGCCAGCAATATAGCATCAATGTCTGTACTCTGTGCGAGCAGCTGTCTGATGTACTTTTCTACAAAATAATCTGCTCCCGGGTCGTTGTGCTCATTGTTCTCTATCAGCGGCACCCACAGCGGGCAAGCCTGCTGATGCACCCGTACGTCGGGGAAAAATTTGTGTATCTCTATCGGGTAAGATTCTGATGCCACTGTGCCTTTGGTACCCATTACACCCACAGAACGCGTTTTAGTGTACTCTCCTACTATCTCAGCTGTCGGGCGAATCACACCCAGTACTCTTTTGTCGGGAGCAATGCGCGGCAGATCGTTTTGCTGAATAGTGCGTAATGCCTTGGCCGAAGCAGTATTGCAGGCCAGTATTACCAGCGGACAGCCTTTTTCAAAAAACCATTGCACGCACTCGAGGGTATATTGGTATACTGTTTCAAAGGAGCGGTTCCCGTATGGCGCCCGGCCATTATCGCCGAGATACAGGTAATCATATTGCGGCAGCCGGGCCTTAATAGATTTAAAAACAGTGAGTCCTCCGTAGCCGGAGTCGAATATGCCGATGGGATGCGATGGTTGCATAAATGGAAATAGAGTGCAAAGTTACCGGATGAAGGTAAGTATCCGAAATAGCTAATATTGATCCACATTTTTCAATGCCGGGTTGGCAATTTTTAAACGGTCTCCCACCTGGTAATACAAAACAAAATCAGACAAGGGCCGCTTTAGAATAACATCGTAACTATTGTTGCCGGGATGTGGGTGCATTCTGTAAAATGCAGTTTCATAACTGAACAATTCTACTACATAATTCCGGCACCATTCTGCTTCAGGACGGTTAATAAATATCCTTATTGTACTGTCATCCATTATATTAACATGTGTGCCATCTTTCACATCCAACATATTATAAGACGCAACGTCCAGTAATGAATCCTTTAAACCCGGAGCAAAAAGCAGGTTATGCATCAGGCGCACTTCCCCATCCGGCGAAGCACCCAGGAGCGGAATTCCGTCAAGAGATGTCGGAATACTGAGCATCAGGCCAATATTTCCCGGTGTTGGCTTCAGTTGCCCCTCGATAGAGCTCACGATGTCTGCAGCCTGCTTCCAGCGCAGGTTAACATGAAAAGTAACGGCCACATATATACAGGCGATGAGTGCGAAAGCAACCCGCTGCGCCCGCTGATTGTTTATTTTACCGACCAGCATTACCACAATGGGTATCCAGAACACATGCATCAGATAGGTATACCTGTCCCCGGTAACAATGTGATTGTCCGGTATCCACATCGGCACGTATATCAACACAGAAAGTATAAGTCCTGCCCACAGACAATATATAAGCTTGTTATATACCGACAGTTTTTTAAATCGCAGCAGGGGCCATACGGTAAGCAGCGCCAGGACGCCATATACAGCTAGCGCTCCCGCCGGTGTGCGTAAAAGTGTATAAACCTCCTGTTTGGGAGCCTCCTGCCACATGCGCCCAAGCACAGAAAGGTGAAATGCATAAAATGGTATTTTTATCGCATACGATTGCCAGGGATTATCCAACAGCCCGGTACCTACGTGAGAAATTCTCCTGCCGTAAATCGTCATAAAAATAACAAGGTGCAGTCCGAAGATCAGCAGCATAGGTACAAACTGTACTTTCAGGATTTTTACAAATACAACCTTGTCATAATTCAAAATGCAGCGATAACAGAGCGCGAGTCCCAATACAAACCAGGGCGTCAAGTAAAACAGCTCGTGTGTAAAGGTTGAGATAAAATACAAGACCAGTGCTGCCGCAACATATGCTGTCCGTTGCCAGAGTATGTAAAGCTGGGTGCAGCGAAGTATAAGCAGGATAAAACAAACCGCCTGCAGGTAATGAAAAGATGGTTCCCATACCACCACTTCGGACACATAAGGGCAAACCGCATATAAAAGACCGCAGAAGAAGGCTGTACGCTGTGCATTGTTTATTGCCGCAGCATTCAGCAAGGCGCGGATAAAACTATACAGCAGCAGGCAGTTGACTGCGTGAAAGCTCACAAAGAAGACATGCCAGGCAAGACGGCTGGTCCCGAATAAATGGTACAGAACGTATGTATTGAATTGTGTAACCTGGTAAAGGCTTTTAATCCGGAATTCCGTTCTGTTTACATAATTGTAAAAGCTATCCTGGGTTATGGAACGCAGCCAGCCTGTAAAGTCTGATACAAAGCCGGCGTTGCGGGCAGGAAAGTATAGGGTAAATATTATAAGCCAGTATAGTAGTATAATAACACTGTTGCTTAAATATACATTAGGTCGTTTTTTCATTTATGCGGCGCAATATAGCCGGTTTAGCAAACAACTTCTTGGCGTTATCTGCAAACTCTTCCACCAACAGGTGCATACTATATTGTTAAAAGGCATCAACAGCACGCCAATATATTGTAACTTTGTCCGTTAAAAACAGGCCGGCCGCCAGAAGCGGCGGTTTTCCTTTTCATACTGATTTTTAGAATTATATAAATGAGCGATATTGCAACGCCCCAAATGCCGCAACTGACAGCAAAGGATTTTGCTACAGACCAGGAAGTGCGGTGGTGCCCCGGCTGCGGTGATTACTCCATCCTGGCGCAGGTACAGAAAGTGCTCCCGACACTGGGCATTCCCAAAGAAAATTTTGTAATTATTTCCGGTATCGGGTGTAGTTCCCGCTTTCCGTATTATATGAACACATATGGCATGCACTCGATCCACGGACGTGCAACAGCCATTGCTTCCGGACTTAAGGCTACCCGTCCTGAGCTGAGCGTATGGATCGTTACCGGCGACGGCGATAGCCTGAGCATTGGTGGTAACCATACGATTCACCTGCTGCGCCGCAACTTTGACGTGAACGTACTGCTGTTTAACAACCAGATATATGGTCTTACCAAAGGCCAGTATTCTCCTACTTCGGAAGTAAGCAAGGTCACCAAAAGTACACCTATGGGCAGCCTGGATCATCCGTTTAATCCACTGGCGCTGGCCATGGGCGCAGATGCCAGTTTTATAGCCCGCAGTATGGACCGCGATCCGAAACACCTGCAGCAGATGCTGCTCCGCTCTCATGCACATCATGGCTCTTCTTTCCTGGAGATATACCAGAACTGCAACATCTTTAACGATGGCGCTTTTGAAATATTTACCGAAAAAGGAACCAAACCGGAGGAAGGCCTGTTTATGGAACAAGGCCAGCCGCTGCTTTTCGGAGCCAATAAAGACAAGGGTATCCGCATGGATGGCTATAAGCCGCAGCTGGTAAATCTTGCAGATGGCTACAGTGCCGATGACCTGTGGATACATGATGAACGCGATTTTTATAAAGCACAGATACTGATCCGCCTGTTTGACGATCCATCTACCGTTGGTCACTTCCCGCGTCCGTTTGGCGTGTTCTTTGAAGCAGATCGTCCTACTTATGAAGATGAAATGGAACTGCAGCTGGAAGAAGTGATTGCCACCAAAGGCATGGGCGACCTGAACAAGCTGCTGGAAGGCAAGGAAACCTGGGTTATTGAATAAAATATTTTAGCATTATGTTTGGTTAAATAGTTCTATCATTGATGGTGCTGTTTAACCATTTTTTTTCGTACAGCTCTAACAACACAAATAACTTGGGATCTATAAAGAAACTGGCGGGACAAACGGCCTGGTACGGACTCAGCTCTATTTTTGCCCGCTTCCTGAACTACCTGCTCACTCCGTTTCTTACGCACTACCTGTCTTCATCCATATATGGTGAAATGACGATGGTATATGCCGCTATTCCATTTATGAATGTGGTGTTTACGTACGGTATGGAAACTGCCTACTTCCGGTACTGCAATAAAGGAGCCGATGAAAGAACTGTTTTCAATACCGGCAGCCTCTCACTACTGTTCAGTACTCTTTTATTTTCTGCAGCGCTGTACCTCTGGCATGTACCCATTGCGCACTTGTTAAAAGTTGAATCACACCCGCAATTTATCACCTGGACTATATGGATCATTGCGCTGGATACAATAACGACACTTCCGTTTGCTAAACTGCGTAATGACGGGCGTCCTCGTAAATATGCAATGATCCGTGTGCTCAGCATACTGATAAATATCGGGCTTGTTGTTTTCTGCTACGCATTTTTGCCCGCATTGGCAAAACAGCAGCCACAGTCCGTATGGGGTTCTGTATATGATCCATCATTAGGCGTGGGCTATGTTATCATTGCCAATCTCGTTGCCTCCGCTGCCACACTGGTTTTACTGCTCCCTGAATTTTTGTCTATCCGTTTTCAGTGGGATAACAAGTTGTGGAAGGAAATGATGATCTATTCACTGCCATTGATGGTAGCAGGTTTCGGAGGTATGATCAATGAAACATTTGACCGTGTAATGCTGGGCTGGTGGGCGCCGGTAGCTACAGAACACGAAGCTTTGCGGCTGGTAGGTATCTATGGCGCCTGTTATAAACTTTCGATTCTTATTACACTGTTTATACAGGCCTTCCGGATGGGAGCAGAACCTTTTTTCTTCCAGCAGGCAAAAGGAGAAAATGCCCCGCAGACCTATGCTCGCGTGATGAAGTTTTTCGTGATCACTATTTGCTGCATGTTCCTGTTTGTAATGCTTTACCTCGATATCTGGAAATATTTTATTCAGAACCGGGAGATGTGGATCGGCCTGAAAGTAGTACCCATATTGCTGATTGCCAATATGTGCCTGGGAGTGTATTACAACCTTTCCATCTGGTACAAGCTTTCGCATAATACGAGGGCCGGAGCGACTATTACCATTCTGGGTGCGTTGCTCACATTAGTGATCAACTATCTGTTTATCCCATATTTCGGTTACATGGCCTGCGCCTGGGCTACATTCGGCTGCTATGCCAGCATGATGGTCATCTCTTATATCTGGGGACAAAAAGTGTATCCCGTACCATATGCTACAAAAAAACTGCTTTCTTATTTTGGGCTGATGTTGCTGATTTACGGAGTTTACAGCCTGCTCTGCATGTATGTACAAATAGCCAGCATCCGTTTAATTGCGGGAACCGTTCTGTTTGGCACATATATCATGTTCATTCTACGCATTGAGAAGAAAGAATTGCAGCGGCTTCCGGTAATCGGCAAATACCTGCGTTAACGCTGCCTGCTTCATATAAAAAGAAACAGCCTGTACTTATTCCGTACAGGCTGTTTCTCATTAATGCTCTTCATTATTTTACTGGATTGCTGTGCATTTTATCAAATGCGATATATGAAATTATCAATATCACTATGGCAACCAGAGGAATTACAGACATTCCCCCGAAACCATCTGCGGCAGTAATGCTGATAAACGCACAGATAAAATCGATCATAAAACCGGCGTAAGCCCACTCCTTCACCCTCCGCGGCACTTGTGGAATGATGATGGCCAGTCCGCCCAGCAGTTTGAACACTGCCAGCATCAGCCCGAAATATGCCGGATAGCCGAGATGCGTCAGCGCCTGTTTGGTTTCCGGCGAGTTGCTGGTGAATATGGGCATTAAGCCTTGTGTAAGAAAGATCAGGACTGCCGTGATCCAGAAAATGATAATGACCTTATACTTCTTCATACTAATGTTGTTGTTTTTTCTTAAGGTAATTTTCAAGCTGGTTCAATGTGCCGGTAAAGCCCTGCTGCATACTGCTGAAGAAGGAGTAGAATGTATTTTCTTCACTCTCGGTTGCATTTACCGGGTAGCCGCTCAACGTAAGCGTAGTAACGCCGTCTGCTTCTTCCAGCGTAAGCAGGTTATGAATTTCCCTGGGAAAATCGATGCCAGGGAACGGCGGTTTAATAATCTGCGCATGTTCATCAGCAAATGAATTGATCCACTCAATGCTGTCGGGTTCATTGATAGCTATATAGCGGAAAATACCGTGATGGTTACTGTTGCCTTTCATTTTATAATGAAAGATACCTCCCGGACGGAAATCCAGTTTTACCACGTCTATCGGGGCTTCTACGGGTCCCCACCATTGCGCCAGCGCATTTGCGTCTGCAAAGGCTTCAAACACCATCTGCTTCGGCGCATTGAGTTTTCTCGTCACTGAAAAATGTTCTCTCTGCATTATGATCCTGTTTACTGGTTTGAAAAATTAAACATCCAGTTGACGCCGTATTTATCGGTACATTGTCCGAAGAAAGCGCCGAAGAACATATCCTGTAAAGGCATAATAATCTTTCCGCCTTCCGTTAATGCATCAAACAGCCTTTGGGTTTCTTCACGGCTTTCCGGTTCCAGGTTTATGTGCATATTGGTGCCGTACTCCAGTGAAAATCCCATACTCTCCGGCGCATCGGTAGCCATCAATACATGACCGCCCAGGATAGTGAGCTCCGCATGAAGGATCAGTTTTTTCGTTGCCTCATCAAGCGGTGGCACTTCTGCAGGCAGGTTTGCATCTCCAAAGCGCTGCAGACCCCCGCCTGTAAATTCGCCATTGAAAACTTTCTTATAGAAGTTAAACGCTTCCTCTGTTGTACCCGGGAAGTTGAGATATGTGGTTACTCTTGCCATTGTGTGCGTTTTATTTTGTTTGTATAGATTAATTCTTGTCTGCAGGTATGCATCCAATTTGGCCACATTCTGTTTCAGGCCTTCGTCGGCTTTAAATGTTTTCACTACCTGTATAAACTGTTCTTTTGTTTCAAACAGCATATGCCAGCTGAGGAATGTTTTTTCACCCTGCTGTTCAAATTCAATAGTGGCAGTGAACTTAGGCGTACTGACGTGCTCGTACACCAGCTTTTGCTGCGGCACTACTTCTTTAAAAATGCTTTTGTTTTTATAGTCTGTTCCATCCGGGCCATGCATCACCAGGTTCCATTCACCGTTTTCCTGCACATTCATATCCGTAATGGTATTGGTAAACCCATCCGGGCCCCACCAGTTTTTTATGTGCTCGGGATTTGTCCATACTTCCCATACGAGCTCCACCGGAGCATTGAGCAGCCGGGAAATCCTTATTTCCCTGTCGGCCGTGTTATTTTTTTCCATCATGATCTGTAGATTTTTTTGGCGATTTATTTTTCTGAAGTGTTTGTAAATAGCTTTCCAATGAGTCCAGCTTCTGCTCCCAATACTGTTTGTACTGTTCTACCCAGGCGGCTACTTCGTTCAGGCTGTCCAGCTTTGCCTCGCATATCCGTTCCCGTCCCTGCTGTTTTACCGTGAGAAGACCACATTCCATCAGTATTTTGATATGCAGTGAAATAGCTTGCCTGCTCACATCAAACTTTTCCGCAATGGCATTTACATTGGTAGCTTCTTTAGCCACCATGCCTATTATCTGTCGTCTTGTAGGATCTGCTATAGCCTGAAATACATCTCTGCGCGCTTCCATTATTATGCAAGTGTTTGCTTGCAAATATATGCGCAATGATTTGCTTGCGCAAATTTTTCTTTAATATTTTTATCCGTTACCCAGTTAAAAAGAAGGTTTTTGAATATTTTACCGTCAAAGAAAAGATGATGCGCCTTGCTGCTTTTTTATTTGCCATAATATCCCTGTTTTCCTCCATTCAGTGCCATGCCGGCGGAACTGTACAGATTGTTATTGAACCGGTTTTTAAAGGCGCACCGGTTAAGGTAGACCAGCTATATATTACACCAAACGGCGACAGTATTTATATTGATCTGCTCCGGTTTTATATCTCTGACATCAGCATCAGCGGAGACAAGCAGCAACAAACAGAAAAAAACAGCTTCCACCTGGTGAACCTGGTAGATGCAGATGGGAAAAGGGCCGATACAATTGTTTGGAACAATGTGCATGCGCATACGTATAATACGCTTTCCTTTAACCTTGGTATAGACAGTGCTACCAATATGAGCGGCGCACAGGGCGGTGACCTGGATCCCACGAAAGCAATGTATTGGGCCTGGAATACCGGCTATATCAATGCCAAGCTTGAAGGCCGCAGCAATACATGCAAAACGTTACACCACGTCTATGAATTTCATATAGGCGGTTTTCATACACCATACAATACCTTACGTAAGATCTCCATTCCACTGGACAGCATAACCATCACGAACGACACAGTAAGGGTCATTCATCTCAAAGCTGATGTAGCCACCTGGTTTGAGGGCATACTGCTAAAAAAAGACAACAGCATAGTAGACCCCGGGAATGCAGCCATGAAAATGGCCGATAATTATGCGCATATGTTTTCTGTGGAACAGCAACCGGGTAAGCCATGAATACCCGGCAGCTTCACATATTGCTTGTACTGTGCATCGCAGTAGTAATGACGTCTGCCTTTGCAGCTGATACCACACCGGATGTCAATTTTGTGGTGCCGAAAGGCTGGCCGGAACCAGTATATGACTTCTCAAAAAATCCCCTGACCGAAGATGGATTTAAACTGGGGCGGAAATTATTCTTCGACCCGGCACTTTCCCGCGACAGCAGTACCTCCTGCGCGAGCTGCCATTTGCAGTTTACAGGATTTACACATGTAGACCATGCGCTTAGCCATGGTATCAACGGCCTGAAAGGAACGCGTAATTCGCTTACCATTTTCAACGAAGCATGGAGCACTTCTTTTATGTGGGATGGTGGTGTACATAACCTGGAACTCCAACCGCTGGCGCCTATCACCAATGCCGTAGAGATGGATAGTAAAATAGCGGATGTAGTGGCGAAGCTAAACAGTATGCCTTCTTATCGCGGCAAATTTGCCAAAGCTTTCGGAGACAGTACCGTTACCGGCCAACGGATGCTGAAAGCGCTTACCCAGTTTATCGTGATGTTGCAATCGTATAATTCAAAATATGATAAATACATACGTAAAGAGCCCGGCGGGGAAATGACCGCGCAGGAAATGAACGGGCTGCTGCTGTTCCGGCAAAACTGCGCCAGCTGCCATAAAGAGCCGTTGTTTACCAATAACGGTTTTGAGAATAACGGCCTTGCTGCAGACACGGAGCTGAACGACCGTGGCCGCATGAAGATCACGCGGAACAGGGATGACTCGCTGAAGTTTAAAGTGCCATCGCTGCGTAATGTGGCTATGTCTTATCCTTATATGCACGATGGCCGGTTTCACTCACTGGAGCAGGTGCTGGATCATTATACCAATGGTATTGTCATTTCCCGTACACTTTCTCCCCTGTTAAAAAAGCCATTGTCCCTTTCTGTACAGGACAAAAAAAATATTATCGCTTTCCTGCAAACACTTACCGACAAAGACTTCCTTTTTGATCTGCGCTTCCGTAACTATCCTGACTAAAAATATTTTTTCCGGGCCGCGAAGGATTCATTTTTATTGATCGTCCAAGCTTTTATAAAGAAGCTGTCATGTCCTTTAAGTTCGGTGTTATTATAGCTGCAATTACCGCTTCCCTGTCTGCAGCAGCACAGGGGCCGGAAGTTACTTCCTGGGTGATCAATACTACCGGCGCTACCGGCTATGGTGGTATTTCTTCGAACGTGCAGCAGGTACAATATTCTGCCAATAATGTATACATCAGCGCTACATGTATCCCGGGCTATTCAATCGGTCCGTGGAATGGCAACCCCAACACGCCATCCAACCAGAACTTTGTTTTTAAAATAACACGAAGCCCTCAGAAAAATACCGGCACGCTTACCGCTATAGGCCTGGGTCATACAGGCGTATGGACAAACGGCGTATCTATCTTCAACGTTTCGGACGCACAGAGCTATAATAATGCCGGCGTGTGGAACCGGAATGCTTATTTTTTTGAAGGTTCCGGGTTTGACAACTGTCTCGGCCACCCGCAGGGAAACGGAGAATACCATCATCATGTGAGTCCTACCTGTCTGTACAATGATAAAGACAGCACACACCACTCACCCATAATCGGCTATGCATTTGATGGGTACCCGGTGTACGGTGCATACGGATATGCGGACACCAACGGCGGTGGCGGCATTAAACGTATGACGCCCAGCTACCAGGCCCGCAATATCACCACACGTACTACGCTGCCCGATGGCTCTGCCGCATCTTCTGCAGGTCCTGCCGTGTCTGCAACATACCCGGTAGGCAGTTTTATTGAGGACTATGTATACACAGCCGGCTCCGGCGACCTTGATGAGCATAACGGCCGCTGGTGCAAAACACCGGAATACCCAAATGGCACTTATGCTTATTTTGTAACAATAGACGGTAGCCAGACACCGGTGTTTCCATATACCATGTATGGCACTTATTACGGCATAGTACAATCCGGCAATGCAGGCCCGAACAGCGGCCATAACACCATTACAGAAACAACGACGACATATACACCTACGGCAGTTGCCAACGCAGAAAAGATTTCAACGCTCATCTATCCCAACCCGACGAGTGAGTATCTGTTTATCTACATTAATCCGATTGCATCAAACAATTTTACTGTATCGCTTACAGATGTGGATGGCAGGACAGTATTGATGCAGCCTAATATACAACCGACTATCAGCTATACTTTGGATGTACGTTCCCTGGCGCGTGGTATATACACGCTCACATTACGTAACGAAGAGAAAACATATTCGGAGCAGGTGCTGATAAAATAAGCTTTATGCGTAAATCTTGCTTAACCCTGGCAGATTCAATAGCATAACGTTCTTTCAAACAAAATAGTTCGGATTCTCTCACCATGTATTAATAATGGTTCTGGGCCTTTACCCCAAAGGAAACGAGAAACAATAAAGAATTTTAAGGAAGCACAGTTTAGGAAAGCAACTCGCATGGTTTCATGCCGGTTGCTTTTTTAAATGCGGTACTGAAATGGGAAATGCTGCTGAAGCCAAGGATATTGGCCACATCCGACACGGAGTGCTCCTGTCCTTTAAGCAGTTCTTTTGCTTTGGAGATGCGTAGCGACTGCTGGTATTCGTGAATGGTTTTACCCGTCAATGCTTTAAAGCCTTTCTTCAGGTAACATTCATTCATGGCCACCTTACGGGAAAGCTCTTTAATAGTGATCGGTTGATCGTACTGGTTATCGAGGATAAATCTCGCTTCTGCAATTTTATCACGCTCCGTTTCAAAAGCAAGAAAGCGACAGGCCGGAACCTGGCAAACCGTAAACGGAACCGTAATGCTTTCCAGGGAACGGCGCAGCAGGTGCATAGCAGCTTCCGTCTGTTGCAGAGATTGGAGCAGCGCAGTTACACCAGTAGATTGCTGCAGCTGCGTAAGCAATGAGCGTGTCTGCGCACAGAGCGCAAACTGCTGTTCTGTCGTTTGGTCAAAACGGAATGGCGAATTGGCCATCAGCATATCCGGCGGGTACTGATCAAAGAATGATGGCAGGAACTGAAGCCAGGCCACATGAGCGGTATAAGCTTTCTGTTCATCATGCTGCAGGTAAAAAAGCTGCAGGCAGAACTGGTTGTCGTCTACCGGGAAAAGATACAGGTTAGCATGCTCTTCCGGGAGTGTATTCTCAGAAAAAGCAATGTCCATAAAATCTGCATGAATAGCGTTGTTCACAGCCACCTGGCCGCGGTGCAAAACCTGGGCCTGCTGACCGAGAAAACGGTCGAGCGGGGTGTTTGTATGAACGGATACGATATCTTTTACCAGTGCCACGGCTGCAAATGTACGGGGGAAATGGCATAAATGATACAATGCGGGTAAATTGCGTCATTACAATAAATTATGGAGCGGTTGATCCTGAATATATTATACTCCGGCGTGCTGTGTTTTAAACAGGTTGAAACTATTTTTCCCGGGGTAACACTCTATTACCACTGCATTATGAATTACAAATATTTCACCCCAACCCTGGCAAACCTGCCCCAATATTTTTGTTTGTTCATCTGGTGTAAAGGAATCATTATCAATCGCGATAATTTTTCCGGCATAGTTGATTTCATATAATAATTGAATAGCCCGGATACAATTGAGCATTGCCGCCCCGCTCCATATTGCATATACGATCAGAATGCCGTCAGCGATATTGCTCAAATCCAGCTGCTCCGGACTATTAATAATAGTTGTATTATTCCGGAGACCAGAGAAATATACATTCAGGCTATTTTGTTCACTGCTTTTCAAGATCTGGCTATTTTGTGAAGGGGGTAAGTTTTTTTATTTCCGGTTTCAGTTTAAAACTGCTTTCTATCTGCCTGATGATCTTTCTTGCGCGGGTAAGTGGATGATCCGGAAATTCTTTATCATAGATTTCTTGTTCAGATTTGTTCATTAGGAACCCCTCAGTACATGCTTTATCATAGGGGTCTTCAAACCAACCAGCAATACCATTACCTGTCATATCAAGAGTTCCTTCTGCGATTGATCTGTCCACTATAACTGCATCTCTGATACCAGTAATACCAACCTCTGCACATTGTACTTTTAACACAAAACTACAATCACGAAATGGCATCGTTAGTGATGCAATGTATGTCATGCCAGACGGCTTTTGCGGTAGCTTGATTATCGATTTTATAACTAGTATGCCCCCAACCTGCAGTATTTCAATTTCAATAATCCCTCCGCCGGACTCATTCACAATCTTCCTGTAAAAGTCTCTTAAAGCAGTTATGTTTTTTATAGTCGGGATATTGGGTGTCAATTCAATGAAATTAACCGATACTGCAGTATCTCTCTCAGGATTTACCCACTGAATGACGGAGCTATCTTCTTTCTCTTTCGGCCAGCCAAAATCAGGTATTGTAATGGAGCCGACAGTTACTTTCTCTTTTCTGAAAGATGAAAACATAGGTTAGGTTTTTTTGTTTTTATAATAATACCACTTTAACGAATTAACTACTTAACCAATCCTGCATTCCATTATATTTGTTAGGTGAGTTTTCTTTATCCTTTATTCCTGCTCGCGGGTTTGTCTGTGGCAATACCCGTACTCATTCACTTGTTTAACCTGCGCCGCTACAAGACGGTGCTCTTTCCGCATACCCGTTTTCTTAAAAACATTCAGCTCAACTCCCGCCGCCAAAGCCAGGTGCGCTACAAATGGCTGCTGGCGCTGAGGATACTTTTTATATTAAGCCTTGTCCTCGCGTTTGCACAGCCGTTCTTCAGCTCACAGAAAAAGGGGAAATCCGGCAATAACCTCGGCATCATTTACGTAGACAACTCCTACAGCATGTCTGTGAAAAAAGGTGCACGCAGCCTGCTGGATATTGCCAAAGAAGCTGCACGAAACCAATTGCTGCACGCCTCACCCGGTCAGCGTTTCCTGCTGCTTACCAATGATAAACCCGCTGCCTGGCAACCTATGACTGCAGATAAGGCACTTGCCGCATTGAGCGACATAGACATTTCAGGAGCAGAAAAGAATAATCACCAGGTACTTACCAATGCTCAGTCGCTGATGCAGAATGAAGCCGCCGATGCTGCTGACCTTTACTATTATTCCGATTTCCAGCGCAGCTCATTTTCTCTGCAACAGGACACTTCTTTGCTGCGCCATATGCATTTTTACGGTATTCCCGTACAACAGGAGTCTGCCCGGAATATTTTTATAGATACGGCTTACCTGCTCTCTCCTGTATTGCAGACAGGCATGAACAACCAGCTGGTAACTGTAACAAAATACGCCGGTAAGAATGCACCAGAAAGCCCCGTGCTGCAGCTGGCCATTAACGGACAGGTGAAATCTGCATCCAGCCTTTCTTTTAATGATAAGGCCGAAAGTGTGGATACTTTCAGCTTCCAGGTAAATAATACCGGCTGGCAACAGTTGACACTCACAGTTAACGATGCGGCCATCCGTTTTGACGATACATTCCGCATCTCTGCGCGCAGTGCGCCGGCATTGTCTGTACTGGTACTGAACGAAGGGCAGACCAACCCATACATACAGGCTGCATTCCGTGCCTACAGCGGTTTCCGGCTTACGCAGGCTGATGCTGCCGCCGCTCCGCAGAATTTCAGGGAGTATAATCTCGTTATCCTGAATGGCATTACACATCTGGATGCCGGGCTTGGCAAATCATTAAGTGAGGCATTGCAGCAGGGACAAAGTATCTGCATTTTCCCCGGAAGAACCAATAACCTTAACGCGCTGAACGAAGGCCTGCACTTGTTAGGCGATATTTCTGTAACCAGCGTAGACACTGCCATACAGGCGACCAGCTCACTGCAGCAGGGCAGCGACCTGGTAAAAGATCTTTTTGAACGTATCCCGGAAAATGTACAGCTTCCCCAGGCCAACTGGCATTATATCATCCATGCCGGTCTTACAGCGAATGAACAATCCGTGATCAGCTTCCGCAATGGCGACCCTTTCCTGGCAAAATATACACCATCTAAAGGTTCATTATATCTCTGCGCCACATCTGCCGATCTTCCGTCGGGCAATTTTCCCGGCAGTTATTTCTTCGTACCATTCCTGTACCAGATTGCTGTACAATCCGGCGGTGGAGATGTATATGCCATAACTATTGGCCGCCAGCAGGCTGCATACCTGCCGCTGAACAATGCCGACGAACGAAACATGGTACACCTGCACAGCAACGGATCAGATATTATTCCTCCACAACGGGCTTCCGGCGCCGGCGTGGCGGTAATAGCAGATCAGGCAGTGAGCCAGGCAGGATTTTATAACCTTACAGCAGCAGGTACAGATACCACCACCATAGCGCTGAACGCCAGCCGCACAGAGTCTGTTCCGGACATCTGGACGCCCGCACAACTGCAGGAAAGCTGGAAGGGAACCAACATCAAATGGGTGAATAACAGCGATGGCAGCAATTTTCAGCAGGATAACGGCTTTGGCAGCTTCCCGCTATGGAAAGTTTGTGTAATTTTAGCCCTGTTTATGCTGGCTGCCGAAACCTATGTTCTGGCAGGCGGTTTCCGTAAATCAACCATTGCAGCTTAATAGCCTCTTATGCGTGTGCTCATCCGTCAGGCAAGGGTTACAGACCCAAAGTCCCATTTCCATAACCAGGTAGTTGATATTTTAATTGAAGAGGGTATCATCACAGAAATAGCTTCCGCCATTCATGGTGATGCCGATACTGTTTATGAAGTTCCCGGCCTTCATGTAAGCCGTGGCTGGACAGATATTTTTGCCGATTACCGTGAACCCGGTTACGAACATAAAGAAACAATTACTTCCGGGCTGGCGGCAGCAGCGGCAGGCGGTTTCACACATGTAATGGTAACTCCCAATACCCACCCGGCTGTAAGTGATAAAACGACCGTACAATATATTTTAAGTAAAGCACTGGGCAATCCGGTACATCTTTACCCGCTGGGCACGGTATCGCAGGAGGCTGAAGGAAAACAACTGGCAGAAATGCTGGACATGTATACCCATGGTGCAGTTGCGTTTACCGACGGCTGGAAGACGATACAAAATTCCGGCCTGATGCTGAAAGCGCTGGAATATGTAAAAGCTTTTGATGGCATTGTAATACAAATTCCGGTTGATGCTTCACTCTCGGCCGGAGGGCTGATGCATGAAGGGCCGGTATCTACACAGCTGGGCATGGCTGGCATTCCGGATCTTGCAGAAACACTGCTGGTGCACCGCGATATAGAATTACTGCGTTATACAGGCTCAAAACTGCACCTCACCGGTATTTCTGCTGCTGCATCTGTAGATATGATCCGTAAAGCAAAAGCGGAAGGACTTCAGATCACGTGCTCCGTGACGCCATATCACCTGGCGCTTACAGATGAATCGCTCCGCACATATGACAGCCTGTATAAAGTAAGTCCGCCACTGCGCAGTGAGGCCGACCGGCAGGCGCTTATAGCCGGGCTGAAAGACGGAACAATTGATTGTATCGCATCACATCACCGCCCGCAGGAGTGGGATGCAAAAGCAAAAGAATTTGAATACTCATCAGACGGTATGAATGTGCAGGAAATAGCATTCAGCATTGTATGGGATGCGGTGAAAGGCACAGTGCCGCTGGAAAGGGTTATTGATGCATTCACAAAAGGCGGTGAGATCTTTGGCCTGGAGCAGCAGACAGTTAACAAGGGATCAATGGCTGAATTAACTATATTTACGACAGAAGAAACGGTTATTCCCCAAAAAGAAAATAAAAAATCACTTTCTGCCAATCATCCTTTCTTTGGAAAGGAGCTGGCCGGTAACGTAATTGATATCATTACTAAATAATAAAAACTATGAAAGAAACAGCTAATACACATTTTACATATGGCGCTGCTACAGCTTTAGCCATGATCGTTCTTAACCTTGCCCTTTACCTGACCGGGAATGCATTCCAGAGCTGGGCGCAGTGGGTGGGCTATATCCCGTTTATAATCGGTATTATACTTAACGGACAAGCCTTTTCAAAAGCAAAAGACAACTATGTGACCTTCGGCCAGGTATTCGGCAGCTGTTTTAAAGCCTGTGCGATCATCACACTTATCCTGCTGGTATGGAGCTTTGCATCTCTTGCTATATTCCCGGATATTATTGATAAAGCGCTGGATGTAACCCGTACAAAAATGGCGGCAAAAGGTATGAGTGAAGAACAGATTGACAATGCAATACAGATGACGCAGAAATATTTTAAACCTTTCATGGTTGCCGGTGTACTTTTCGGAACCATGTTTTTTGGTGCTATTTTCTCCCTGATCGGCGCTGCTGTTGCCAAAAAGAAAACCGGCATGCCCCCGGCGATGCCCGAACTATAAAATCCTTTACCTTGCACAAAATGCAGAAAGATATTTCTATTGTCGTACCGCTGTATAACGAAGAAGAGTCGCTGCCGGAACTGGTAGAATGGATAGAGCGTGTATGTACAGAACATGGGTACACCCATGAAGTGATCATGATAGATGACGGCAGTACAGATGACAGCTGGCATGTGGTAGAACAGCTGGCAACCCAATATACGGCTGTACGCGGCATCCGTTTCCAGCGCAACTATGGTAAAAGTGCCGCGCTCAACGAAGGTTTTAAAGCCGCAGGCGGAAATGTAGTAATAACCATGGACGCAGACCTGCAGGACAGCCCGGATGAAATTCCGGAATTGTACCGTATGATCACGGCAGATGGTTTTGACCTGGTAAGCGGCTGGAAAAAAGTTCGCTATGATAACGCCGTTACTAAAAATCTTCCTTCAAAACTGTACAATGCTGTAAACCGTCGTATATCGGGCATAAAGCTGCATGATATGAACTGCGGGCTGAAAGCTTACAGGAGGAAGGTGGTAAAAAGTATAGAAGTATATGGCGAGATGCATCGCTTCATCCCTGTGCTGGCGCAGTGGGCTGGTTTCCGTAAAATAGGAGAAAAGGTGGTCGTGCATCGTCCGCGTAAGTACGGTGTTTCCAAATTTGGCTGGGAACGCTTTATCAATGGATTCCTTGACCTCGTGTCGGTACAGTTTATCAGCCGTTTCGGTAAAAAGCCGATGCACTTTTTCGGCTTCTGGGGAACGGTTGCGTTCCTCGTGGGCTTTGGTATTACCTTATCGCTCATTATTGAAAAAATCTTCGGAACCGGGAACCTGATCAATAAACCGGCATTTTACATGGCACTTACAACCATGATCATAGGCACACAGTTTTTTCTTACCGGCTTTATTGCCGAACTGGTGTCTCGCTCCGCTGCCGACAGGAACCATTACCTGGTAGAAGAGCGGCTGGGCTGGGAGAAGAAAAATGTCAGTTAAATAATATTAAGATCTGAAATGCAGACAGCCTCCGTAAATGGAGGCTGTTTCATTTGGTACATGCCCTGTGTTATCTACCTTATCATCTGCTGTATATAATCTTTCTTCTGCCGGGATACAGGTATGCTGTTCCCGTCTTCCATCAGCAGGTAATAACCATCTTTTTTTACCAGGCTTTTTATATATTCTTTATTGACAAGATAGGATTGGTGTGCACGCAGAAAGCCGTATGGCGCCAGTAATTCTTCATATTCTTTGATCGGCTTTGATACGAGCAATACTTCCCCGCCCTGCAGATAAAAAGAAGTATATGAGTTTGTAGATCTGCAATACAGAATGTCCTGTACCCGTACAAAGCGGGTTTCCGTAGTGGTGGACAATGCCAGTTTATGCTGCTCACGGCTTTTTTCCTCCTGCAGGTATTGAAGCAGGTTATCCAGGCGTCGGTGCTGCTGTTTTTCTGCAATACGCACGAAAGCTTTCTCTACAGCATTTTTCAGCTCGTCGATCACAATCGGTTTCATGAGATAATCGAGTGCAGAAAACTTTATGGCACGAACACCATACTGATCATAAGCAGTTACAAAGATGACCTCAAAGTTTACGCCCGGCAGCGATTTCAGGAGGTCAAAACCGGTTTCTCCTGGCATACGGATATCCAGGAATAAAATATCCGGAGACAGCTCATGAATAAGTGTTCGCGCATCAGATGCACTGGCAGCTGTTGCTATCACCGAAACCTGCGGGCAGTACTGGTTCAGCAGGATACGCAGGTTATCCAGGTTGTTAGCCTCATCATCTACAAGAATAGCGCGTAACTGGCTCATACATGTTCAAAATAAAATGTGGCTGTTGTTTTTCCGCTTACCGACGTGATCGAAAACCGGATATGCCCGTTTTTATTGCTGTTAAATAAATCTACTCTTTCCCTGGTAAGTCGCAGACCATGATTTCCTGCTGCTACATCATTTACATCAAAGCCGCGGCCATTATCTTCAATTGTTATGGTAAAGCTATCGTTTGTACCGGTGATATTTAAAGTGATACGTCCGTTTTCACCCATATCGGAAATGCCATGCCGCACTGCGTTTTCCACCACCGGCTGCAGCAGCATAGACGGGAATGTTATCTGCTCTACATGTATACCTGCATCTGTGTGCAGCGTATACTGAATGCTGAACCGTAGCTGTTCCAGTTCTATATATTGCTGCAGCAGATCTATCTCGTCCTGCAATGTCCACAACTCTGTCGTATGTTCGTCAAGCGTTTTGCGCAGCAACTGGCTGAACGATACAAGATAACGGTTGGCGGCAACTGTATCCTGTTTGTTGATCAATCCCTGAATAGAAGAAAGCGCATTAAAGATAAAATGCGGATTCAGCTGCGAACGGTAGCTTTTCATTTTCAGATCCAGCATAGCGCGTTCCTGTTCTTTTTTTCGCAGACGGGCTTTTTGCGCTCTTTTAAAGATCAGAAATGGTATGATTACAATAGACAGCCCCAACAGAAAACCTTTGCTCCAGTTGGCCCATGGCGTTTCATACCACATCGGGCGGATGATAATGCTGTAACTGGTAATTTTACTATTGAAACGGTTGTACCGCACTTTCAGACGGTATTCTCCGGGCTTTATATTACTGAGCTTTATAAGATAATTGCCGGGAAGCGTATGCTGCCATGTTTTCAGCGTATCGGCCTCTATAGATTCCGGAGTCAGTTGGTACTCCAGTGCGGTGGAATCTCCGGCACCGGAATAAAGGAATAAAATGGTATTGTACCGTGAATAAACATACAGCCCATCAGACGGATACGCCTGAACCCATTTTTGGGTGGAACTAATGCGGAATGTATCCAGGTGCGCTTCGGGCTGGTATTTTTTCCAGTTTACTTTTGGAAGACCCGTATCTTTATTAATCGCTGATGGGCTTATTCCGAGTAATGCATCATTCAGCGCATCTTCCTGCTCGGGGAAAAAAACGCCTGCCAAGTACGGTCTTGTCCTGAATTCTGCCTGGAATGATGCATAATCTTCTTTCTTTCTGCTTCTGCTGAATTCTATTCTGTAAAAATGGCCTTTTCTTGGAAGAGTAGCCAATTTGTAAAAATCCGAATCAAGGATATTCGCTTTGTCAAAATTTATCTGCGTCCAGTCTGTCAGTAAACGATCCATATCCCACACCTGGAAATACAATGGGAATGGTAAGGCCTTCTTTGGTTCTGCAATTATATATACTGAATCATTAAGGGGATTTTTCCCCACGTGTACACTATCTTTCCAATCACCGCCATTCGCATAAACGCCCGGGGCATATTTATTTAATGCCTTTATCTTTAAATTTTTGAAAACAGTATCCGCATCACCGGATGTCATCATTGAACTTGAATATGGAGGAGCTTCAAAAACTGGTAAAGTGCCCAATGAATCTTTTAGCTGGGTGAAAAAATCAGTTTTTCTGCCTATAACAGTTATACCCGCTACCGGCAAATGCTTTTCCTTGTGCTTGCGGTTTATCCGTGAAAGCAGCACACCCGTAAATGTTAATATTACTCCGGCCAGCAGCAATATTTTACCACGTTTACTAAGCTTCATATTCTATTCTTTCCGTAAATATCTGCCGGTAAAAACGGCTTGCATTCCGACACTTTGAATTCAGTAAAACCCGTCTTGAATTCGGCCGTTATTTCCGTTTCCTGATTTTTACAGATGCACGGCGGCCAGCTTCATTATACGCAACTAGTAAATATTGCTTCGATCCGTCTGTAAGTGTAATATTGGCTGTATTAGGCGCTTCGTTGCCTTCGTTTTCTGCGATAATCGTTATTTCACTTTCTGCTTTTCCTCCCAGCGGAATTCTTAGCTGCCGCTGATCTTTTGTAAGCGTGTATTTTCTGAGGATGGTTTCATTATTAAACAATATAGTAACCACATCCCCATCTATATGCCCCCCGTCCCATATATCCAGCACAACGGTATCCGTATTCCATTCGTAGGTTTTATCTGCTCCGCTGGTAATCTGGTCGGGCGTCATATTCCGTTCATCTGCCGGTGTACCCCTGGTTACCTTGCCTGTGTCGTAAATCACCTGTACTTTTCTCTTTGGCAACTGTACTTTGGGAGGTATGGCAACCGTGTCTTTTTTAACTACAGTTTCATTTTTCCACAGCTGTGCGATCTCCTCATCATTTATCAGACTTATAGAGCCGCTGGTACATTCTGCCTCGCTTTTGTCTTTACTGGTTATGGGGCCATTCAGTATCATTCTGCCGTTCTCAACCATATATTTAAGTGTGGCATTTACCAGGCACAGGACTACAGGACTGTAGAAACCTTCGTTGCTTACAATCTCTGTTTCCCGGAAAGTGATGGTGTGATTTGCACGGTCAATGCTTCCTTCAAGCAGTGTTTTTGCGCTCCTGGTCGCATCGTCATAAGTGATGGTATATCCGTGTACCATTACTCCTGCAGAATCTGTAAATACCACCTGGTAATGGAAAGAGACGCCACCCTTTATTCCTATGTAGCCGGTAAGGCGATATTGTTTCTGTGCGCCGGCCAGGAGTGGCATCAGGAGCAATATGTACAGGGCCAGTTTTTTCATTGATTACAAATTTGCGTAATAATTTTTACCTCTTTACCACACCTCGAGTATTCTTACTGTTTTATTACCTATGGTCACGGTATCGCCGGCCTTCTTTCCTTTTAATGCCGCACCTGCCGGCGATGCTGCAGAAATAATGTAAAATGTTTCATTGCCTATAACTGTTTTGCCGGCGGGAATAGCTATAAAATAATTTCCCTGCCCGGTGCGCACTACACTGCCCGGTATTACGGTTTCGCTGCTGCGGTTTATATCTATAACGGCCAGCACATCCTGCATCTGCCGGCATACTGATAGCTGAACCGATGCACGGTCTATATCCTGCTGCAGCATTTCGCGGGCGGTTTCATACTTATCTCCGGCGCTGCTTTTTGTTTCGTTGGCGGCAGACTCACGGGCGGCAGCAATGACACTTTGTATCTGTTGTTGCTGCTGCTCAAGGTAACTGCGGCAATAATGGTACAGTTGTTCTTTCAGATCATTCATCCGGGCTTAAAATAATATTTTTTAACAGAGCGGTTATACCTTCGCTGTATGAAAAACCGTACGACTACCGGTATCGCCGGAGCTGTTATCATCATACTCATTGCATTATCGAGGCTGTTTCACGATCATTTTGACAACAAAAATGATCATCGTGCAGTTCCTCACCTACAACCCGGTACAACGCATGCGCCTATACAGGAGTCTGATTTTGCACATCAGCAGGTAATACCGGCAGATGCACATCTTGTTTATACAAAACATGCCCGCTGCCGTATGGATTGCCGCCATATCACAGAAGACGAGATCCGCGAGGTATTGCAGGACGGTCATGTAAACGAAGAAAAATCAAATCCGTCAGATACTCCCTGCCCTACCTATGCTATTGAAGATGACACACGCGAAGGCCAGAAGCTGCGTATTGTTTTTGCCAAATGCGATAATGAAGTAAAAGTGGTGACCTGTATAGACCGGGGAAAGGAATTTGAATGTGACTGCAAATAGTCTTAGCGGAACAACATGTATACCAGGAATGAGCTTGCATAAGCCAGGCAAAGCATATAAACAAACTGTATAGCCGGGTACTTCCAGCTGCGGGTTTCTCTTTTTACGATGGCCAGTGTGCTCATGCACTGCATGGCAAATACATAAAATATCAGCAAAGACAAGCCTGCCGCCAGCGTATACACCGGCGAACCATCTGCCCTGCGGGCGGCACGCATTTTATCTCTCAGTGTAATATTTACTGCGTCATCGTCTCCCACACTGTATAAAGTCGCCATAGTTCCCACAAATACTTCGCGGGCAGCAAAAGAAGTGATCAACGCTATTCCTATCTTCCAGTCGTAACCAAGCGGACGTATTACCGGCTCTATTGCGTGGCCCATGATACCGGCAAAAGAATTTTCAAGCTTTGCAGAGGCATGTGCACGCTGCACATCCTGCAGCTGTGCGGGCGTTGCAGCTTTTTCTTTTATCGCGTATTCCTGCTTTACTGCTTCCATATGGGCGGGCGGGCCGTATGTAGCCAGGGCCCAGAGCAGCAGGGATATCACCATGATCACTTTACCCGCATCGGTGACAAATATTTTTGCCTTTTCTATCATAGTGATACCTACGTTCTTCCAACGGGGAGAACGGTATACGGGAAGCTCCATAAGGAAGAAGGTGCGGTCTGTGCTTTTTATAACGTAGTTGAGCACTTTTGCCACAATAAGCGCCATAAAAAAGCCCAGGAGGTAAAGTCCCATCAGCACCAGACCCTGCAGGTTAAAGATGCCGAGAAAACTTTTATCCGGTATTACAAGGCCTATAAGTATCGTGTAAACCGGCAGCCTGGCCGAGCAGCTCATAAGCGGCGTTACCATTATAGTTATCAGCCGTTCCTTCCTGTTCTGGATGGTACGCGTGGCCATAATAGCAGGTACGGCGCAGGCCATACCGCTGATGAGCGGCATTACAGAGCGGCCGTTGAGCCCGGCGCTACGCATAAGCCTGTCTGTAAGAAAGCTGATGCGTGCCATATAACCACTGTCTTCAAGTATCGTAATAAAACCGAACAGTATCATGATCTGCGGGATAAAAACCGCTATTCCGCTGATACCGGCCAGTATACCATTGATGAAAAGATCTTTCAGAAAGCTATCGGGCAATGCGCTTCCCAGCCAGGTGCTCAGGTAGCTGAATCCGTGCTCTACCCAGTCCATAGGATATTTTGCCAGCCAGAATATGCTCTGGAACAAAAGAAATAATACTGCCAGTAAAATGATATTGCCCCACAGCGGATGCAGCAGTACTTTGTCAATACGGTCGCTGATGATACTGCGTTTCAGCGGGTTTTCCTCTACCACACACTGCTGCATGATAATACCTATGCGCTGGTATCGCTGCATAATCTCTGTCGCCTGCACCCTTGATTTCTGAAATTTCATCTCATCCAGCAGGGCTGCGATCCGTATGCGTTGTGCGGCATTGAGGTAGCTGAGTTCCTGGTAATTGCAGGCTACATGCAGTGCGCTGTAATTACTTTCCAGACCACAGAGGTCTTTTATTTCACCAAGCCAGGATCCGGCTATAGCATCTGTATCTATAAAATTGGCTGGTATTGCGTGCAGTGGTCCGCTTTGATTGGCATCAGTTATTGCCTTTTTCAGCTGTGGCATACCTTTGCTCTTCCGTGGGTTAATGGGTATCACCGGCACCCCCATCATCCGTTCCAGGCCTGCTATGTCTACAGTAATGCCTTTGTTCCGGGCTATGTCCAGCATAGTAAGTGCTATGATCACCGGTATTTTCAGGTCCATTATCTGGGAGCAGAAAAGCAGGTTCCGTTTCAGGTTGGAGGCATCTGCTATTACCACTATCAGATCCGGCCTGTCAGCATTGCTGCGGTTCAATAGTACTTCGTAGGTTACCTGTTCATCTGCACTTTTGGGGTACAGGCTGTAAGTACCTGGCAGATCTATGATATTGGCAGTAAGCTGTTCGGAGATTTTTGAAATACCGCTCTTCTTATCAACAGTGACGCCCGGGAAATTTCCTACCTTCTGGTTCAGACCTGTAAGGACATTGAACAAGGAGCTTTTTCCGCTGTTAGGATTACCAACTAATGCAATTTTGTACGGGCTCGGCATGAAAAACAGTGCGTAAAGGTACTATCAATAGCCGAACTGCTGTGATTTAATATTACCGCTACGTAAAATTTTCCCGAAAATGAAAACGGCGCCGGGAGCTTAACGCAGCAAGGTCACATTGCCTTTAATAAAATGTTCTCTCCCCGAAATGCCTGATATATACTCCAGTACGTAAACATACACCCCGGTTTCTGCCAGTGAGCCGTTACTCAGACCGTTCCAGCCTTCATTAATGTTGTGGGTCGTAAATATCTTCTGACCCCACCGGTTATAGATATGCAGTGCATACAGGCGCACATCACAGGTGGTCAGCGGCAAAAAAATGTCATTCCGGCCATCGTTATTGGGCGTAAATACCGTAGGAACCGATACACAATTGTCACAGGGAGAAATATCTACAAACAGAGAATCTGTAGATGTACCACATTCGTTATAAATGGAAAAAGTATAACTGCCGGTATGGTCCGGGTGAATACAACAAATATCATCTCCGGTGCTCCAGGCATATTTTACATCGTCATATACTTTACCTATCCGTGTCGTATCCTGCTGGCACAGGCTGAAGTAGTTACCTATATCTGCCCGTGGTGTATAGCGTATATTTACAGTTACCGGTATCCGGCCACTTTCACATGCACCGGATATTTTACTTACATACAGAACCTGTTTTCCGGGAACTACTGTGCTGATAGCCGGCTGAGTGGTAAAGCCGGTGATATCATAATAATAGTTGTACCAGTGCAATCCTGTATCGTTTACTTTAATTACGGGATCTTTTATGTATTGGCAGATGGTCGTGTCAGACACTACAGGGCTTGGTGTGGGAGGTTGTATCGTTACTTTTACAGAATCGCTTTGTATACCGCAGGCGTCTTTTACGGTGAGAATATAGGTTCCGGAATGTGGTACCGTTACGGCCGCAGTTGTATCACCTGTGCTCCACTGGTAACTGTCAAAAGCTGCGTGCGGGGTCAGTACTACCGGTTGGTTCTGGCAGTTGACTGTATCATTACCAAGATGCAGCAGCTGTTTTGATTTATACCGTACATGAAACGTATCAATGTAATAGCTGCACTGATCCTGTACACCGCACCAGAATGTACCTGAATCCTGAACCGCCAATGTAGCTGTATTGGCGCCGGTATTCCATAGGTAGATATCGCCGGCCGGAGCATTAAGCGTATAGTTTAAGCCACTGAGGCTACAGATAGTTGTATCGTGTATGGAAGTTAAGGTGTCTGAAGCTGTAAGTGGCCTTACAGAAACATCGTCCAGGTAAAAATAATTACGCAACGGTAAGGTTGGATCGTATGTTGCGGGATACATCTGTTGGTAGGCCGGTATATTGTTTCCCTGTTTAAAACAACCGATTGTAAGCCACCGTTCCCCGCCTGTTGCTGTATATATCCCGTTTATTTTGTACCATTTTGCTGTATCTGTAAAATACACACCGGGATTACTTTCAACACTGTATGGCAGATTAAGAACATAACCGGATGAGGCAGATACCTGTTGTGCAGACAGATTGATACCCAGCTCATTAACCGCTATGTAATTAAAATTATAGTTGCTGGTAATGGTGGGGCTTACATAGAAAGACACACAATATTTTTTCCCCGCCACAAGCGGCTGCAGCAGTCTGCATTGCAGGTATTCGCGATAATCGGTTATGAGAGTGCCGTTTAGATATTGTCCCTGCCAGGCAATAAATCCAGCATCAGCGGTACCGCCGTGTGCGTCCTGGTAACCCATAGGTGCGTCAGGCAGCCCGGGACCGTTTATAGCATTGGCACACTGGTTAAAATAATCAGGCGAGCTGTTTTGGACCGGGTTTATCCAGGCAGCTGCCGTGGGAAAATGCGTGTATGTTGGATCGTAGTCGATACCTGACAGCGCAGCAGGGCAATTATTATATGTTTCAAAGCCTGAATTGGGAACAAGGTTTTGCGCCCGCAGCATGCAGGTAGCATTCAAAAACAGAATAAATAAAAGCGTAGCTTTTACCTTCATGCCGGATACGGTATTTTAGGAATATAGAAAGACAGCTTATAAATCGCAAACGTTGGCTATACATAAGTGTTACCTGGAACCATTTCTCTGGAGCAGTATATGTATCACATGTAATCCTGTCTTCTGTTCTGTTTTTTCAATAAACTCTTTTTCTGCAGCAATGTTATTAAAGTAGAAACCGCATTTTATCCTTGTTCCGTCTTTAAATGAAACAGTATAATGGCCATTTTTTATCACCCGTCCATTGCTGTCTTCACTATTTTCAATAAGAGTCAAGGCCGCCACTTCTGAATACGCATGTTGTTGTGCATGTATATCTGTAAATCCCCGAAAGGTAAAACCATCAGTGCCCGTAATAAGTCTTGTTTCAAAAGAAAAGAATGCGGCAATTATTAAAGGCCCGATACAAATTTTCCTTACAAACATTTCTGCTTTACCGTTATCGTAACCCTGCCGCTCATTATAATAGTCTTCAAAAGCACGGTAATGCTTACCCAAAAATAGTTTCTGAGCCCACCGTACCGGGCAGCCCACGCTACAAAGCATAGCAAAAAAACCCATAACCGAAAAAAGAGGCCAGGTAACAGGGTAAAAAGTATCCGGGCTATGGAGAAATATACAATAAAGGCTTTTGTAAATAAAGAAGAACACTACCGCATAAAATACAGGCATGATACAAAGGCAAGCTATTACCAATATAACTGTGATAATATACCAAAGGCCATAGACGCTTGCCGCATACGCTCTTTCCTGCAGGGTTATGCCGCTTTGAGGAGTGTAGGGAAATTTTCTTTTAAAGAAATGATAGGATATATGATTCGTAGAGTGGACAGGATCTATCATGGTTTTATCTAAATTAATATCAGCGGCAACTGAGAGATTCCGGCTGCCGCTGAATGTTTATTTTCTTTCTATACTGTTACTGCTAATTCCGGCAATGGTCTTGGTGCATTTTTTTTCATTTCTGCTGCAATTGCTGCAATGTGTGCCGGCGTTGTGCCGCAACATCCGCCCATAAGGTTTACCCATCCGTTGGCAGCAAATTCACCAACTATTTTTGCTGTTTGCTCAGGTGTCTCATCATATTCGCCCATTGCATTGGGCAGCCCTGCATTGGGGTATGCACTTACATAGCAGGAAGCAATGCCGGCCAGTTCTTCCACGTGCGGCCTCATTTCTGATGCTCCCAATGCACAGTTCAACCCTATGCTTATAGGATCTGCATGCATCACCGAAATGTAGAACGCTTCCAGAGTCTGCCCGCTGAGTGTGCGCCCGGATGCATCGGTAATGGTACCCGAGATCATGACCGGGAGTTTTTCCGTATCTGTTTCGTGGAAATATTTTTCTATCGCGTAAATCGCTGCTTTTGCGTTCAGTGTATCAAAGATGGTTTCTACAAGCAGTATGTCTGCCCCGGCTTCTACCAGTGCTTTTACCTGCTCATAATATGCATTGGCTACTTCATCAAATGTAATTGCACGGTAGCCCGGCTCATTTACATCCGGCGAAAGAGATAAGGTTTTATTCATAGGACCTATGGCACCAGCCACAAAAAGTTTGCCTGCCTTGTCTTTCCCTTCAGGTGATGCCAGGAATTCCTGTATAGCCTCGCGCGCCACCTTTACCGACGCTGTATTCATTTCTGCTGCAAACGCCTGCATATCATAGTCGGCCATTGACACCTGCTGTGCATTAAATGTATTGGTCTCTATAATATTAGCACCTGCAGCGAGGTATTCTTTGTGGATCTCCCTGATAACATCCGGGCGGGTAATAGATAGTAAGTCATTATTGCCTTTAAGGTCTATATGCCAGTCCTTAAAACGTCCATCTCCCCGATAATCTTCTTCCTGCAATTTATAGCGCTGTATCATCGTGCCCATGGCACCATCTATAATCAGTATTTCTTTATCCAGCAGATTGCGGAGCGTCTCTTTCCTGTTCATACAATCAAAATTAGGCAATTGATATAAAATAATACAGCCTCGGCGTTAATGCGAAGGCTGTATATTTCTTATGTGAATATTATCATTAGCTATCTTATGAGGGTAAGTTCCCCTTTCTGCTCTATATATTTTCCGTCAACACACCGGTATTTGATATAGTAGTAGTAGACACCCATATCCTGCTGTACTCCGTTAATACTTCCGTCCCAGCCGCGGTTTTCGTCTGTTGTTTCAAACATTACCTGACCCCACCTGTTAACAATACGGAATGTGCTGATCTTATGATTTCCTTTGGTAATGACCCGGAAATAGTCATTTTTTCCATCGCCATTTGGTGTAAATGCATCGGGGAAAAACACTTCACAGCAAGGTTGTGCATTTACATATACACTGTCTATCCCTTTACAGCCCCATTTATCTGTAATTTTCAAGGTTACATAACCGGGATAGGTAATTTGTGCACTTACCACAGGACCCGCATTGGAAAATCCTTTGAAATATTGCACGGGAGACCAGCTGTACACAGATCCTGAATCGGCATCATTACTGTTGAGTGTAATTATATCGTCAGCACATATCTGAGTAGAGCTTAGTCCGTTGATTTTGGCAGATGGCAATGAATGCACCTGTACAGTGTCTGTCGTTGTAAGGGACGGACACCCGTTTGACTGGGCAACAAGCTGTACATGATGTTCTCCCGGGGTTGTCCATATAATTCCGTACGGGCCGGCATTACTTCCGTAAACTACCTGACCACCATCAAAATTCCACAAAAAGGCATCTACTCCGGCAGTTGTATAGTCAAGCGCTATCTGTACAGTTTCGCCTGCACAAACACTTTTTGGCACTACAGTACTCACAACCGGCGCTGGTTTCACTTTCACATCAAGAAATGCAGGATCGCTTACACAACCGTTATCATTTACCTGCATCCGGATTTTCTGCGTACCGGCAGAATCAAATCGGATCACTACCGGCCCTTGCGTATTTGCGCCACTAAGAACTGTTGTAGCATTGATTGGCGATTTCCAGTCGTATTGAGAGGACGGGTATGCATTTCCAAAATAGATAAAGCTGGCTGTATCATATTGACATACCGATGATTTGGATGCAAGAATTACTCCATTTGGTTTGTAATGTACATATACATCAAGCCTGGATCGTGGACTTTCGCAACCATTATTGCTTTGTGTAACCCAATAGCTTACCGTATCTACATAAAGTGTACTTGGTACAGGAGGTATGTTCGTACCGCTTCCGCCAACGGAACTATAATACCACAGCAGGGAATTACCTATAGCAGTCAATGATGCGGCAGGAGCATTCATACAATAAGTTATGGGTGTAACTACAACTGGCGGTGCCGGGCGCTCTGTAACATTTACTGTAATCAATGAGCGCTGGCTTTCACAACCATTCACTGTCTGGCTTACATAATACGTGTATACTCCCCAGGCCTGTGTATTGACAGTAGGCGTTGCAGTAGTGTATGTACCGCCGGTAGCCACCGTATACCAATGCAGATTGGTACCTGTGACATTTAATGGTGCTGCGGTGCTGAACTGGCAATAAGTATATACAGGTGTTACAACAGGAGGGGCGGGCTGAGCTGCTACTTTTATGGTAGCAGAAGCGCGATTGCTTTCACAACCATTTACGGTTTGTGTTACATACCAGGTAAATATTCCGTTTGCTGCGCTGGTGAGTACAGGAGCTGCAGGACTGCCGGTACCACCGGTGGCTGTTGTATACCAAAGCAGGTTTGACCCTGTAACTGCAAACTGCTGTACAGGACTATTCTGGCAATAAGAAAGGCTGTCATTGGTCACGACAGGTTTTGCCGGTTTGCCAACAACATTTACCACCAAAGGAATCCTTGAGGTTTCACAACTGCCGGCAGTTGCAGACACGTACCAGGTAGTTGCACCCAGAGTAGCGGTATTTACGGAAGGCGTAGTAGCCGAACCTGTACCGCCAGCGGACGATGTATACCACAGCAGGTTGCTGCCCACAACATAAGTACCCAACGTTACGGTACCGGAATTCTGACACAGATACACAGGCGATGTGACCACAGGTGTTGTTGCAGATGCAGCAACGGTAACGGAGAGTAATGCTCGGTTACTTTCACATCCGTTCACTGTTTGCGATACATAATAATTGGTTGTACCTACTGAAGCGGTTCCCGGTGTAGGTGCTGTAGCAGAACCAGTACCACCGGTAGCAGATGTATACCATAAAAGATTAGAACCGGTAACTGTAAGCGGGCTTGCAGACTGGTTCTGACAATAGGTAACATTTGTTGTTGCGGGTGGCAACGGCCTGGCATTTACATTTACTGTAATGGATGCGCGGCCGCTCTCGCAACCTGCAGCAGACAGTGATGAAACATAATATATGGTACTGCCGGCTGTGGTAGTAACTGGTACAGGTGCTGTAGTGGCGGCTGTACCACCTGTTGGCGCAGTATACCATTGCAGATTTGTTCCTGTAGCTGTCAGTGATGTAGCCGTAGAACCTTCACAATACGTTACAGGAGACGATACGACCGGTATTGCCGGTGTTGCATTTACTGTAACAGTTATGGCAGCACGCGGACTTTCACAGCCACTCACTGTTTGTGATACATAGTAAGTAGTACTCCCTGCAGAAGTAGTAACAGGGGTTGGAGCTGTGCCGCTGCCCGTTCCACCGGTAGCACCGGCATACCATAACAGGTTGGAACCCGTAGCTGTTAACGCAGTTGCGGTGCTGTTCTGACAATAAGTAACCGGAGTAGTAACTGTCGGAGCGACAGGCGTTGCTGTAATATTTACAACTATAGCAGCACGCGGACTCTCGCAGCCGCTTATAGTTTGTGATACATAATAAGTAGTGCTGCCCGAAGCAGTAGTAACTGGTGTTGGGGCGGTGCTATTGCCTGTACCACCAGTAGCACCGGCATACCATTTGAGATTGGAACCCGTAGCAGTTAACGAAGGTGCCACTGAATTCTGACAATAAGTGAGTGGACTGCTTACCGTAGGTGCAGCAGGCTGAGCTGTAACATTTACAACTATAGATGCACGAGGGCTTTCGCAGCCGCTTACTGTTTGTGAGACATAATATGTGGTACTCCCTGCAGAGGCTGTAACTGGAATTGGGGCGGTGCTGTTGCCTGTACCACCGGTAGCACCGGCATACCATAACAGGTTGGAACCCGTAGCTGTTAATGCTGTTGCTGTACTGTTCTGACAATAAGTCAATGGAGTAGCAACCGTTGGAGCAGCAGGAGTCGCAGTAATATTTACAACAATAGCAGCACGCGGACTTTCACAACCGCTTACTGTTTGTGATACATAATAAGTAGTACTGCCCGCGGTGGTAGTTACAGGTGTGGGAGCGGTGCCGCTACCCGTACCACCGGTAGCTCCCGCATACCATAAAAGGTTGGAGCCTGTCGCAGTTAACGCAGTAGCTGCACTATTCTGACAATATGTTACCGGTGTAGTAACTGCCGGCGCGGAAGGCGTTGCTGTAATATTTACGACTATAGATGTGCGCGGACTTTCGCAGCCACTTACTGTTTGTGATACATAATAAGTAGTGCTGCCTGCCGATGTAGTAACAGGTGTAGGAGCGGTACTGTTAGCTGTACCGCCGGTAGCTCCCGCATACCACAACAGGTTTGTACCTGTAGCAGAAAGTGATGGCGCTATTGAATTCTGACAATACGTTATCGGTGTAGTAACCGTTGGCGCAGAAGGCTGGGCGGTAACATTCACGACTATGGACGCACGTGGACTTTCACAGCCGCTCACTGTTTGTGATACATAATAGGTTGTAGAACTGGTAGCAGTAGTAACGGGTGTTGGAGAGGTAGCATTACCGGTACCTCCAGTGGCACCAGTATACCACAGCAGGTTAGAGCCTGTAGCGGTTAATGCCGTTGCACTGCTATTCTGGCAATAAGTTAAAGGTGTGATAACCGCTGGTGCAGCGGGGGTTGCTGTAACATTGACAACTATTGAGGCACGCGGGCTTTCGCAGCCACTTGTTGTTTGAGATACATAATAAGTTGTGGAACCTGCAGCAGTAGTAACGGGTGTTGGAGCGGTATTGTTACCTGTACCGCCGGTAACACCGGTATACCACAACAGGTTAGAACCTGTGGCGGTGAGCTGTGCTGCTGTGCTGTTCTGACAGTACGTTACAGGACTAGTGACTGTGGGTGCTGCAGGAAGTGTATTTACTGTAAGTGTGAGTGTTACCGCAGAGTCGCACCCGCCGGCAGTTGTAAAATGGACCGTATAGCTGCCGGCTGTTGTATAAGTGTTTGAACCAAGGGTATATGACTGTCCCTGGCATATAGATGCAGATACGGCATTCGTTATAGGTGCAGGATTAGTACGAAGGCTGGTTATCCAGGTAGCATTGGCGGTTGTATTAGCAGCTCCGGGTGTTTCGTCGTTCAATACCGTTGAACTTGTACCTACGTTTCCTACAGTATAACTGGCTGATGAAGTATAGGAACCATTTGAAAGATAGCAGTTTTTCTGCGATCCGATTGCAGATACATATATGACGGGAGTTCCTGCTGTAACTGTTCCGTAAGCGATAGAATGTGCTGCCACGGAGGGCGCTGCAGGATTAATCGTAAGAAAAGCATCTCCACCGTTTGCAAGGCTCAGTGAGCCAAGCCAGGTGCCGGATGCAGCAGTTCCAAATCCTGTGCTGGGATAGGAAAATGCCGTTCCTGTTGCTGTAGTTGGCGTAGTCGTATTTCTCTGGAGATAAGAAGATGTATCAGGCAATACATAAACATAATCATGGTTTGCATCTGTAGGATCATCTGCAAGTGTAATGGTTACATTTTTCTCTGCGCTATTGTATACAAGTATGATGGAACCATACGGCACGCAAGACCAGTTGCTCAGGTTTGCAAAACGTACACAGCCGGTAGCAATACCCTGCCCTGAGCCTGAGCCATACCAGCCGCCATTATCGTCTATGATCCAGCCTCTGAGATCAAGACAGGAATCCGTACATGTACGGGTACCGTTTACTACAAATTCAACAAATTCGCGGTTTCCGCTGTTTCCCTGCGAAATCTCATTTATAATTAGCTGCGCTTTCGCAGAAAAAGAAAATAGTGAAAGAGCTATTAAAAGCGGGTAAAGTTTCCTCAACATCTGCACCTATTTGGAAAAGGGTGAATTTATTTAAAAAATTTAAATAACACTAGGTGGTCTATTATTTTTTTAGGTATAAGATAAGGGGGAAAGAGAGGGAAAAAGAAAGGCGCTTCGCTGAGAAACGCCTTCCACATTATAAAGATAATAAATTATGCTTCTGCTTTCAGCATTTTCTGGTATTTGTTACGATCGTTTTCATCCAGCATGATTTTACGAAGACGGATGCTCTGAGGGGTTACCTCGATACATTCATCCTGCTGAATGTACTCCATACATTCTTCCAGGGTCATCTGTATTTTCGGTGTGATCTGCGTAGCACCGTCAGAACCTGATGCACGGTGGTTCGTCAGTTTTTTAGCTTCTACAGCATTTACGTTCAGATCTCCCGGTTTGATATGTTCCGCCAGGATCTGACCTGCGTATACATCTTCTCCCGGATCTACGAAAAATGATCCGCGATCCTGCAGTTTGTCAATACTGTATGCTGTAGTCTGTCCTGCAAATTTAGAAACCAGTACACCATTGTTACGGCCGGGAATAGTACCTTTCCATGGCATATATTCACGGAAACGGTGTGCCATTACAGCTTCACCTGCAGTTGCAGTAAGCATCTGGGAGCGGAGACCTATCAGGCCGCGGCTTGGCATATCAAATTCCAGGTGCTGCATTTCGCCCTTGGTTTCCATGATCAGCATTTCACCTTTACGCTGTGTAACCAGGTCTATCACTTTACCGCTGAATTCATTGGGTACATCTACCACCAGTGTTTCAAACGGCTCACATTTCTTACCATCTATTTCTTTAATGATAACCTGTGGCTGGCCTACTGTCAGCTCATAACCTTCACGACGCATAGTTTCTACCAGTACGCTGAGGTGGAGGATACCGCGTCCGTAAACGAGGAATTTATCGGCATCATCTGTATCTTTTACACGCAGTGCGAGGTTTTTTTCCAGTTCTTTGTAGAGACGGTCACGGATATTGCGGGAAGTAACGTACTTACCTTCACGGCCAAAGAAAGGAGAGTTATTGATGCTGAACTGCATGTTCATGGTAGGCTCGTCGATAGCTATTACCGGCAGTGCTTCAGGATTTTCAAAATCAGCAATCGTTTCACCGATCTGGAAGTCCTCAATACCCACTACAGCGCAGATATCGCCGCAGGCAACTTCAGAAACCTTCTTCTTACCCATACCTTCAAACACGTACAGTTCTTTGATACGGCCTTTTACAAAGCTGCCATCCAGTTTGCACAACTGTATTTGTGTATTTTCCTTCAGCGTACCACGGGTTACTTTACCAATAGCAATACGGCCAAGGAACGAAGAGTAATCCAGTGAAGTGATCTGCATCTGTATTGTACCTTCCTGGATGGTAGGCTCAGGTACTTTTTCAAGGATCATATCCAGCAGTGGAGTAATGTCTTCTGCAGGTGTAAGTGAAGTATTGAACCAACCCTGTTTGGATGAACCGTACAGTGTAGGGAAGTTTAATTGTTCTTCTGTTGCATCCAGCTGGAAGAAGAGCTCAAATACTGAGTCATGTACTTCATCCGGACGGCAGTTAGGCTTATCTACTTTATTGATCACTACGATCGGGTGCAGGCCCAGTGCTAGTGCTTTCTGCAGTACGAAACGTGTCTGCGGCATTGGTCCTTCAAAGGCATCTACCAGGAGCAGTACACCGTCAGCCATTTTAAGTACACGTTCTACCTCACCGCCAAAGTCGGCGTGGCCCGGAGTGTCAATAACGTTAATCTTAACGTCTTTGTATGTAACAGAGATATTTTTGGCAAGGATGGTGATACCGCGCTCACGTTCCAGGTCGTTGTTGTCCATGATCAGCTCGCCGGTTTCCTGGTTGTCTCGGAAAACCTTGGTAGCATGTATGATCTTGTCTACAAGTGTTGTCTTACCATGGTCAACGTGTGCGATGATCGCAATGTTTCTGATTTGCATCAATTGAAAGTGTAAAATGAAAAATTCAACAAGTAATAATCACAAAGCCTTTTTCCGACGTTTGAATTTTTACCCCGTTTTTGAAGCCGCAAAGGTACGGAAATATAATAGGAAAACAGATAATGATTAGTTAAGTTTGTTTAAACATATGATTTGCAGATAAAGTATATTTATTATTAAATATTATTTATATTAATATGATAAAAATTATTTCATTTTCTATTGCTCTGGGCATCTGCTCATTTTATGCAAAAGCGCAGGTGCAAAATGTTGGCGGCGTACAGATCCAGAAAACTGAAGAAAAAGCTGTTAAAAATGATACGAAGCTGAAGCAATATTATTTTGTGATGCTCACCAAAGGGAAGAAAAGAGATGAGATAAAGGACACCAACGTTTTAAAGAAAATCCAAGATGGTCATCTTGCGAATATCCGCAGGCTCGCCGATGAAGGAAAAATAGTCGTGGTCGGGCCGTTTGGAGATGATGGTAACTGGCGCGGGATTTTCATATTTAACTGTACTACAAAAGAAGAGGTAGAAAAATTACTGGCTACCGATCCTGCTATAAAAGCCGGCAGACTGAGCTACGAAATCCATCCCTGGTGGACGGAGCAGAACAGTGTTTTTAAATAGTGCTGAGATATCCGTGCAATACTAAGTCTTCTTTATTTTTCAGTAAGAAGCTTTGACCACTTTTCATAAAATATAAACGGTCCTGAATTTCCAATACATGTTCATGCATATGATCTGTAATTATAAACCCTTTTTCCGTCCTGTAATCACAGATAAGCTGCTTTAATCTTTCTATGTACAGTGGCATAATATGCGTAAAAGGCTCATCCAGCATTGTAAATTTTACCGGTGCCAGGACGAGTAATACGATACTCCACAATCTTTCCATCCCGCCCGATAGCTTACTCACTTTTTTATTCAGGTCACCTTCCAGTTCCGGGAAATAAGCGAACAATACTTTTTCGTCTATATCCATCATTTTCAAAAGCTTCCTCATTTTACGATCGGGCAGAAAAGGAATTTGCGGAAGATAATTTAAAAGCCCATTTACAGAGTATGGCTTTCTGTAAATATGTCCATTCCAGGATATCCATTTATCCCCGGCAGGCAGTATACCAAAAACAGCTTTTAGCAATGTAGATTTTCCGGAGCCGTTACTCCCCAGCAGGCAAGTGATCATTCCTTTGTCTGCTCTTATCGTTGCCCCTTTAAGTATGTCTTTTCCCTGAGCCGAAAAATATACTTGCTCCGCTACCAGCTGATCATTCATAAATGTGCCAGTGAAAATATTGTCAGAAATAAAATCGTGTCTAACAGCAATGCTGCAGACCATAACATGAGTGGTGTAAGTTGAAGATTAAAATAGAATATCAGTATACGGGACCGACTGTGGGAAATGTAGAACCAAAAGATAAGGTCGGTAAGCAGTTTGAGCAGTAAGACAACAGGGAAAGAAGTATTGGTAAAAATGAAGGATACAACGGTACATAAAATAGTAACAGATAAACCGGATCCCGCCACATCTGTGTAAAAACTCAGCAATAGGGATAATTTCCTCAAAAAAAGATAGGCTTAGGCAACAGAAAATTAATTCATTTTAAAAGGTGCTATCAGCTTAAACTCCGGAATAGTTATTTCCAGCATTTTTTTATTGTACAGGTTTTCCATCTGGTAGGTGCCATACATCTTTCCTATTTCGCTCCGCAGATTGCAGGCAGAAACGTACTGATAAGAATTGCCAGGTTCTATAATAGGCTGCTGCCCTACTACACCTTCTCCTTCTACTTCACGGTAAGATCCATTCGAATCTATAATATGCCAGTGCCGGCGCAGCAGTTTTACCGGCATGGTACTCAGATTTTCTATTGTAATTCTGTATGCAAAAAGATATTCTGAGCTCAGCGGATTACTCTGAGCCGGTTGATAAAATGTCTCTACCGTTATACTGACGCCTTCTGTTACCTGTTGCACCATTCCTGGAAATGTATTTATGTAAGGTTTACTTTTGTAAATATACTTATTTTCTATAAGCCTTTATCCTGCGTTCCCAGCTTGTCTGTTATATCTTTTATAAGATCAGTTTCGTATCCTTTCTGTAATAAATAACGCAGCAATTTAGCTTTTCGTACCAGCTCATTTTTTTCCTGACGGAGCGATGACCATTTTTTTTCAGCCAATCTTTCAAGGGTTTTATCATAATCGTCCGGGTTTATTTCCAGCATTGCTTTCCTGATACAGAAGTCTGATATCTTTCTCAGTTTTAATTCCTGGATGATCTTTTTCCTTCCCCAATGTTTCATCCGGAACCTTCCTCCGGCAAATGCGCGCGCAAAGCGTTCTTCATTCAACAATCCTTTTTCTATCAGCTCCGAAATAAGCTCTTCCACTTCCGGAGTTTTGGCTCCCAGCTCGTAAAGTTTATTACGCACTTCGTAGTGGCATCTTTCCTGGTAATTGCAATACCTGTAAATCGCAGTCTGTACATCCATACACTTCCCCAAAAATAAACATGGCCGGAATATCCGGCCATGAAATTTATTTAACAGTATTAATTTTATCTTCCCATATACACCATGAGTATCTGAACGTCGCTGGGATTTACTCCACTTATCCGGCTTGCCTGTCCTAAAGTATGCGGACGGATTTTATTAAGCTTCTGACGTGCTTCCATTGATAAAGCAGTCAATTTATCATAATTGAAGCTGTCGGGAATCATCAGATCCTCTAAATTGGCCATTTTTTTAACCAATTCACGCTCTTTTTCGATATAAACGTCATATTTCGCCTGGATTTCTGCCTGCTCGATATCCAGCACATTTACGTCGCCTATAGCGGCTTTTAAACCAGGTATTTCCACACACATTTCCTTCAGTCCTACACCCGGACGAAGTAATAATTTCAAAGCTCTGGTCCGTTCACTAAGTACAGCCAAGCCATTTTGCTCCAGGTAATCATTTACCATTTGCGGCTCCACAGGAAAATCTGCCAACACTTTTTTAATATTTTCTACCGATGATTCTTTTTTACGAACCAACTCCAAACGTTCATCACTTGCAAGGCCTATGCTATGACCCAGCGGAGTCAGCCGCATATCTGCATTATCCTGGCGCAGCAGTGTTCTGAATTCTGCACGGCTGGTAAACATACGATATGGCTCATCTGTACCTTTATTAATCAGATCGTCGATCAGTACACCTATATAAGCATCGCTGCGCTGCAATACTACAGGCTCCAGATCATGTGCGTTGCGATGAGCATTTATACCCGCCATCAAACCCTGGCAGGCAGCTTCTTCATAACCTGTAGTACCATTTATCTGTCCGGCAAAGAAAAGATTCTTAATCAGTTTTGTTTCCAGGGTAAAACTTAACTGTGTTGGCGGAAAATAATCATATTCAATCGCATATCCGGGACGGAAGAAACGACAATTTTCAAAGCCGGGAACCATTCTTAATGCTTTAAACTGGACATCTTCAGGCAAAGAAGTACTGAAACCATTCACATAAATCTCCACCGTATTCCATCCTTCCGGTTCCACAAAGAGCTGATGACGATCCCTATCAGCGAAACGACTGATCTTATCTTCAATACTGGGACAATAACGCGGCCCGCTACCTTTTATCCTGCCTTGATACATTGGAGACTGTTCAAAGCCGGTCTTCAATATGTCATGCACTTCCTGGCTGGTATAAGTAATCCAGCAACAACGCTGCTGTTCCGACCTTATCCTTTCTACAGGCAAATAAGAGAAACCAACCACCTCATCATCACCTTCCTGAACCTCCATTTTAGTATAATCCAGGCTTCTCCCATCAATACGTGGCGGAGTACCAGTCTTAAGGCGGGCACTTTCAAAGCCAAGTTCTACGAGCTGTTCTGTTATACCTGTAGCCTTACTCTCACCTATTCTACCACCACCAAACTGTTTCTCACCTATATGTATCACACCATTCAGGAAGGTTCCGTTAGTTAAAACCACAGCTTTAGCTCTTATTTCCTGCCCCATTCCCGTTACCACACCTTTAATTGTTCCACGTGAAACAATCAATCCCTTCACCATATCCTGCCAAAAATCGATATTAGGAGTAGCTTCCAGCATTTCACGCCATGTAGCAGCAAATAACATACGATCATTCTGCGTACGGGGACTCCACATTCCAGGACCTTTAGATTTATTAAGCATCCGGAACTGAATCATACTCTTATCACTCACAATACCACTATAACCACCCAAAGCATCTATCTCGCGTACAATCTGACCTTTAGCAATCCCACCCATAGCAGGATTACAACTCATCTGGGCTATAGTCTGCATATTCATAGTAATAAGCAATACTTTAGAACCCATATTAGCAGCAGCGGCAGCAGCCTCACAACCAGCGTGACCTGCACCAACAACAATTACATCGTATTCTGAAAACATAAGGCAGCAAAGGTACAGAAAGGAATTTACACCTGACGTTCCACGTGGAACGTAGCGTAATTAAGTAAAATGATTAGTTCCACGTGGAACATTCCAGTATGAGATAATAATTAAACCAGACTATTTCATGTGGACTGAAATAATGAAAAGCCTGGGATTATACAACGATTACTATTCTAGTATGCATATCTATTAAAGCTGAACCCCTCTACTATTACCGTTGATAGAAATTCATTCTAAGACAGTTATCACAAACTGAACAGGAATGATCTAAAACATTACCTGAATAAAAAACATTTACCCGAAAACAGAAATAAAGTGTTAAACACACTTAATTCAAAACAATTACTAGATGGTTTATATCATTTTTACAAACTAACTGCATATGATAAGCCAACCAACAACTATGGGTCAATTATCGATCAAGAACCAAATAAGCAGAACGACACTAATTATTATAATAGCATAAAAGTTAAATTCTGGTGATTAGATAAATAAGGTGGATTAGATAACAATAAACATTCGTTACATAAAGTTGTACACCTTCATATTGCTGCAAGAATAGTAACTACTATTTCTTTACATCTTTTCAACTTTTGCGTGAATTGGATCGATAGACAGAGTAATGCATTTATGTTTTAGGCTAACTAACCTAAGTATTTTCAAACTCGCTTTAAAAGAAGGATTCTCTACTTATATCCCAAAATCTATCTTCACTAAACAAACAGAAATCAAAAAAACTGTAAATCCCAAATCCTGTTAAACTTGCTCTCCAACTCCAAAACTTAATGATGCACATCATTTTTTGGAGTACTACCATCATCTCTCAATTTCTCTATTTACAGCATTACCACAACTGAGATTTGATTACAAGGTATCTTTGTATTGTAATCAAGGACAAAAAAACAGTACCTAGCGCTCTGACAATATCCAGGCATTAATCAAAAGACCTACCGACCGTATCACTCAGACTGGGGTAAACTGCCAGGAGTTCCCGATGCTACTCTCCCATCTCCATCCCCATAAGTTTAACTATTGTTTCCATAAATAATCTAAATACACTTTCCGATATCTGCTATTGTGAGTAGCACAATAGTAGAGAATACAATACGGGCATTAATAAATGCTTCCCAGGAATTCTATCCAAATACCATCTATAGCAGCAACATCAGTAAATAACAACCAGGACTGCAGCGCACCCCCAAGCAATCATTTCCAAAATTCAAAAGCTGTACTTTAAAAATCGTTGCAGAACCAATAAAAACAACAAAACCTGATCTCTTCCACTGCCAATCACTAATGACACAATACATCATTTTTTCATACTGGTATATATGCACAACCACCATTCAGAAGACAGAACATCCAAGTGGTCTGCTAACCGCAATACAAAACCATTAGAAATATCTCCCAGGGTAAATTCAGGAGAACGTTACTAATAACAAAGGAAACTAAATCAAGGGAAAAGATTCATTCTAAATAAAACCAAGAGTTTTTAAAAAAGAAGTAAATGAGATCTGAGCAATTACAAACCCTTCTGCAAAATTTCAACAACAAAACACAGACGCTAATAACTATTCTCAACTACACTACATAAGCAGAATTAAAAAGAAACATACACCAAATAAAAAAGGATAGCTCAAAACTATCCTTAAAAAAATAAAATAAAGCGTCAAATACTACTATCCTCCTAATCCAAATTGCTTACTCAGATCCAGCATACGTTGAATCGGTTTCTTGGCAGCCAGGCGAAGCGTCTCATCCATAGTTACTTCAGGAGTGCCGTACTTCATACATATATACAATTTTTCTAATGTATTTAATTTCATATGCGGACAGTCATTGCAGGCGCAGGCATTATCCGGCGGCGCAGCAAGAAACGTCTTATGCGGCGCATTCTTCTGCATCTGGTGAAGAATACCTGTTTCCGTAGCTACAATAAAACTCTGGGCATCGTCCTCTGCAGCATACTTAAGCAGCTGTGTCGTAGAACCTATAAAATCTGCAATTCTTAAAACGGCATCTTCACATTCAGGATGAGCAATAATTTTAGCAGTGGGATTCCGTTCTTTCAACTTCATGATTTTCTGCAGCGAAAATATTTCATGCACCATGCAGGCACCATTCCATAGAAGCATATTCCGGCCGGTCACTTTATTAATATAACCACCCAGGTTTTTATCCGGTGCAAAAATAATCTTCTGATCCTCCGGAAGACTCTCCACTATCTGGCGGGCATTGGAAGAAGTACAGATAATATCACTTAATGCTTTAATGCCGGCAGAACAGTTGATGTAAGATATTACCAGGTGGTCCGGGTGTTGCTCTTTAAAGGCCTTAAACAACGGTGGAGGACAACTGTCGCTCAATGAACAGCCAGCCTTCAGATCCGGCAGTAACACGGTCTTATGAGGATTGAGAATTTTAGCGGTCTCAGCCATAAAGTGTACACCGGCAAAAACAATGATGTCTGCATCTGTTTTAGCGGCCTGTTGTGCAAGACCAAGACTGTCACCTATATAATCTGCAATGTCCTGTATATCCGGCTCCTGGTAGTAGTGCGCGAGCAGGATAGCATTTTTTTCCTTTTTGAGCTTTTCGATTTCTTCAAACAGATCTAGCGTGGGATCAATTTCAATATCTAAAAAACCTTTAATATCAACTTCGCTTTTTAATTTTTCGATTTGCACATCCATTTTAATAGAAATAATTAAATTTTTTAAAAAAGGATTATTATCAATTAGGGCTGTGAATTTGGGGAAACTAAAATGTTATCCCATTTGCAAAGTAAGATAATTTAGTTCATACCCACAGATACCCGAGTTATTAACAGCTGAAACTATTGTTAAATAAGGATACTCACATAAAAATGAGGAAATGTGGATACTGTACGGTGTGGGAAAAAACACAAATCTTAATATCGTAGTTGGCTGTTAAGAAACCCGAATTTTAATAGAAAATTAATATTCTGTAAATGTGAATAACTTAGAAAAGTGGGATAACCCCAGGTTATTCCTCTGCTTGTACACAGTAATCCACAGGAAATGCGGATAAACCAACAGGGCGGAAGGGGTGATGTCGCAATTGTTTTTCTGTTTCTGTTTTATCCACACCAAGTGTGGAATAACTGTTTATTAATGGGTTATTTTATGTTTAAAAACGTGCTGAAAATATCAGTATCCTGTTTAATTCCTGTTAAGTTTTTTTAAACCAGCATATTAAAATAAATATCTACCAGAAATAATTATACAAAGTGTAAAATATTACTGAAAATGTATTTAATTATTTATAAAATAAGTTGTGCAAAGAGCGTACAGGCTTCTGAATCATGTAAAAAACGATTGGGATAACCCGGAAAGGCTAAAAAACCTATGAAAATAAGCACTCTTAATAAGGATAAAACTTCATAATCTCAAATTTTCGTATAAATTTGCCATCCTTATAAAAATGTAACAACCTATATGGCTGTAATTCAAAAAATCAGGGATAAATATGCGAAGCTGGCAGGTTTTGTCATCGCTCTGGCACTCGTTGGCTTCATATTAATGGATGCCGCCAGCGGAAAGCTCGGAGACTTTTTTGGCAGAAATAGCAGCGTGGTAAAAGTTAATGGTGAAAAAGTAGACCAGAAGGAATACGCTCAGCGCATCAGGGATTACGAAACTTTGTATGAACTCTATGCAAAAGGCCGCCAGTTGGACGATGCAGCACGTGCGCAACTGCACGACCAGGCACTTCGTGAGCTGATCTACGAAAAACTCGCAGACAAGCAAATGAACGACCTGGGCATTGAAACGACCAAAGAAGAAGAGCAGGACCTGATCAAAGGCCCCTACCCTGACCCTATGATCCAGCAGTTCCCTTTCTTTATTGATCCTAAGACAGGTCAGTTCAACCCGCAGGCACTCATGGCCTTTGAAACTAAGAAAGGTATGGACATGAGCAACCCGCAGGTACAGAAAGCACTGGACCAGTGGGAAACTGTGAAAAACTTTGTAAAACGCAATCATCGCATACAGAAGTTTAATAATCTCGTGGTGAACGGTGTGTATACTCCCAAGTTCATGCTGAACAAAATGATGAAAGATCAGAATACGCTGGCCAGCATCCGCTTTGTGAAAATTCCTTACACCACTGTAAATGATAACGAAGTAAAAGTTGCAGACGCTGATCTGGAAGCATATATCAAAAAGCACGCTCCTTTATATACAATAGATGAGCCTACACGCAGCATTGAGTACGTTTCATTTGATGTACAGCCTTCTAAAGACGATACTGCAAAATCACGTGATGCGCTCCAGAACCTCAAAGCAGAATTTGCGGGTACTAAAGATGCAGAAGCTTTTGTAAACCGTAATTCTGATGAGCAGTATACCGGTGCATTTGTAAGCAGGAAAAGTCTTATGTCTGCATATGCAGATTCTGTAATGAGCCAGCCGGTAGGCGCCGTATATGGTCCTTATTTTGAGAACGGTTCTTACAAGCTCACTAAAGTATTGGACAAGCAGACGCTGCCGGATTCTGTAAAATGCCGCCACATCCTGATCAAAACTAAAAATCAGGGCAACGTAGTACTTTCAGATTCTGCTGCTAAAAAACGTATTGACAGTATTGAGCTTGCAATTAAAAATGGTGCTGACTTCAAAGAAATGGTCACTAAGTACTCTGATGATGAAGGCAGTAAAACAACAGGTGGTGAGTACGACTTCAATCTTGCACAGCGCTCAAATCTTTCAAAAGAATTTGCCGACTTTATTTTTGACGGTAAAACAGGTGAAAAGAAAGTAGTAAAAGTAGATAACGATAACTATGGTGGTTATCACTATATAGAAATCGTAAAACAATCAGGCATTGAGCCTGCTGCAAAACTGGCTACTATTTCCAAATCACTTTTTGCAGGACAGGAAACAGATCAGGCGGTGTATGCCAAAGCAACTGAATTTGCCGGTAAAAACAATACAGCAAAAGCATTTGATGACGCTGTAAAAGCACAGGGTCTTAATAAAAGAACTGCGAGCAATGTAAAAATGAGTGACTTCACTGTACAGGGCATTGGTTCTTCTCACGACATGATCAAATGGATGTACGAGGCCAAACCCGGAGATGTATCTACTATCTTCAACCTCGACAGCCGTTATATTATCGCCAAGCTGACAGATGTTCAGGATAAAGGTCTCATCAAACTGGATGCAAATAACCGTCCGGTTATAGAGGCAGCAGTAAAAGCAGAGAAAAAAGCAGAGATCATCAAAGGCAAATACAAAAATGTAACTTCTCTTGAATCACTTGCACAAACTGCAGGACAGCAGGTACAGAATGCAGATTCTATCAACGCTTACAATGCATTTGCACCCGGCCTGAATTACGAGCCTAAAGCTGTAGGTTATACATTCTATGCAGGATTTAAACCAAATACAGTGTCTCCTGGTATCCAGGGACAGGACGGCGTACTGTTTATCAGTGTATTGAACCGTTTTGAATCTGGTAAGCCGCAGGATGCTATGGCACTAAACCAGCAGGTACAGATGCAGCAGATGCAGACAAAAAATGCAATGGGTCAGATGATACAGGAAGTTTTCAGACGTAAAGCTGATATTAAATACAACCTGAACATGCTTTATTAATTTTGATTAAGCACAGATAAATAATAAAAGCCCCGCAATTGCGGGGCTTGTTTTTTACAGCCATTATATCTTAGTAATTTTGTACCCGGAAAACCCGGAGGATGTTTTATGGATATTATAGTAAATAAAGTTGCAGAGAGCGGAATTATTACACTGGACCTGGCAAAATACCTGCCTTCTGAAGACAGTATTGCAATATTTGATCTGAAGCCTTTCCTTTTCCGTGAAATGATATTGCGCGAAAAAGATTACCGCGCTGCACTGCAAACACATGACTGGGATCAATTTGCCGGAAAACACGTAACTATTCTCTGCTCTGTAGATGCAATCATACCAATGTGGGCCTATATGCTTGCATCATCATACCTCCAGCCTGTAGCAAAAAGCTTGTTTTTCGGCAACGAAGAAGAACTCAAAAAACACCTGGTAGCCAACGCAATAAATAACATACCACTTGACGAATACACCGATCAGCGGATAGTATTAAAGGGTTGCGGAGATATAGCTGTTCCTGAAATAGCCTATATAGCGGCTACGGAACGTTTGCGCCCGGTTGCAAAATCACTCATGTACGGCGAGCCATGCTCTACTGTGCCTATTTACAAAAAGCCAAAACAGGCTTAAGCATTTTCATCGAGCAGGATAACAAGAATATTCTCCGCAGTTTTTTCTGAAAGGAAAAAAGGTTGCCCCGTTGTTTTTACAAGTATGCTGTTATCATAAGGCATATGTTCCTGTACCACCATTTTCACACCTATCTGCAGCCCAAAACGCTCGAGTTGCTGCAGGAAAGCTGAACTACTGTCTTTTACCGCCACCATACGGGAATAAGCATTCAATGGAACTTCAGATAATGGAATCGCAGTGCTTGCAGGTATCACACCACTTGCGTCCGGGATAGGATCGCCATGCGGATCAAATTTTGGAAAACCAAGGAATGCCTCAAGCCTTTCTATCAGCATATGAGAATGGATATGTTCCAGCTGCTCAGCTACTTCATGCACTTCATCCCAGGAAAAATGGAGTGTATCATGCAAAAAGGTTTCCCAGAGACGATGTTTTCTTAAGATTTGCAATGCCTGGGCAATCCCGCTGTCCGAAAGTTGTATTTTTTTATACTTTTCGTAATGAATCAGCTCTTTTTCAGACAGTTTCCGCAACATATCAGTTACAGTTGCAGGTTTTGTCTGCATTCTTTCTGCAATTTCATTTACAGATACTTCTCCTGAAGCACTGCGGTGCTGGAGGGTATAAATACTTTTCAGGTAATTTTCTTCGGTCAGGGTGAGTGGAAACATCGATGTAAATTTACGAACACACTTCAATTCTTTTGTAATATGGCAATCAGTTAAAATTTAAAAAACTGATAATTTTTCGTTTCATATTTATGTAAAATTTTTTTAGCTTCGTATACTTCAAAATTTTTTTAAGAGATTATATGAAGCATATCCGTTTTTGCAGGTTTGATTATTGTGTAAGATTATTCTTTTTCTCATCCTCTTTATTTTTTTCCGCAACAGCGCAGCAAAAGCCTCAGGCCCCGGCAAAATATCCGGTTACTGCAGCAGCACCTGTTGAAAATGCTATCGCACCTCCCAGAGATTTAAAGGTACTTGAAGAAACCACAGATAATAAAGGAAATATTGTCCGGGTGATCCAGTATCGCCAGGGAATGATGAAAGTGACACAGACGATCATCATGCCAAAGGAAGTGCGTGTAGGTTTTAAAGCACCCATTAACCCGGATACACTGAATAAGGAAGAAGTGACGGTTACAGTAAACAAGTCGCGGTACTGCCTGGAGGTTTTTTATAAAAAGAAGATAATTCGTAGTTACAAAGCGGTATTTGGGCCTAAGCCGCTTGAAAATAAATGCATGGAAGGCGACCGCTGTACGCCGGAAGGATGGTTTAAGATCACCAATAAAAATCCGAATTCCCGTTATAATAAATTCATGGCACTAAGTTATCCAAATGATTCTGCCCTGGTTCGATTCAATAAACTCAAGGCGTCAGGCATCATACCGCAATCTGCTAAAATAGGTGGTTCTGTAGGTATACATGGGATATGGCCCGGCGGCGATAACATGATAGACCTGGGTGTAGGCTGGACAGACGGCTGTGTAGCACTTAAAAATACGGATATCGAAGAACTGTATTCTTTTGTAGGTGTGGGTACCAAAGTATTGATCAGAAAATAGCGGCGGAAAATTTCTGCAGGAATTTTTCGTAAGCCTCCGCCCATCCTTTCCATTCATCAGATGTTCCCTGGGAAAAATTGTGGAAGACTGTAATGAGCATACTCCCCGACTCTTTTAAGAGCCAGGCCATTTTCTTTAACCGGTCAAATGCTGCATGGCAGGAAAGGCCCTGGTCGTAATGAGCAGTTGTATCCATAAAACAGAACGGAAAAATTTTCATCTTGGTTACCTGCTCCTGCTGCAGATCATACCACAGGAAAGAACTGCCTGTACCAGCCCTGAAACCCAGGTGTGTTCCGTATCCCATGCTGTAATCTTCATAGATATTATGCTGCATCAGCAATGAATAAGTATCGGGCAGTTTCAGTTTTATATAATGCTGTCTTGATAACGTCACCTGCTTGCCGGCAGTAGCCTCCAGCATTTTTTTCTCTGAAGAAAATACCGCAGCGGTGTCAGAATAGTAAGAAGGGTGCATAGCCACTGTTCCTTCTGCAGACAGCTTTCGGATCAGCTGTTGCATGGCAGGATTTTCCGGAGAAATATTTTTATCAAAGGCTGTGGTGCGCAGCGAAAAGAGTATAAAATACAGGGGCTTTACATGAAACTTTTTGTGCAAAACGGAGAGATGTTCAAAAGCATCATAAGGGTCTTTTTTTACACCATTTAAAACTTGTATACGCTCTGCTGCACCGGAGAATTTTCCTTTCAGTACATCTGCGGCCAAAGCACCTGTATTCCTTACCAGTCCTTTGTTTTTGTACGACCATGCAATGTCAATGTCGTAAGTAGGCAGATAAGAAAAAGCAGGTTGGGATACAGGCAGATGGTATTTTTCTTTAAGCAGAATCCGGAGCTGCTGTACCCATTGGTCCACAACGGGAATTTCAAGAATACCCTGCTTATACAAAACGCTTTCTGCAGCCGGGTAGCGGCCATGTTTATCCGGCGTAAAAGGAAGATACTCTTCGTAACGGCTCAACAGGAAAAATATAGCAGAGAAAAGATCGAACGTCGTGATATCCGTTATAGCTGCGGCATTTTCGGGAAAAACATAAGATGTTTGCTGCAGTTGTTTGTATTCCCGGAGAAGGCCTTCATCGGGTATATGCAAAAGTGCGCCTGAAGTATTGTTTCCGTAAGCAATAAAAAAATTTCCCCCGGCAACCTCCGTTGCGTTCTCTGCACAGCGAAGCGATATGCCCAATTGTCCTGAAAGCCAGTCCAGCACATATTGCAGACGCGAAGAAAAATGTGAAACCAATACGGGAACAGACTGCACAGAGGTATGAGTTTTGAGTACAGTGAAAAATTCTATTTAACCTTTTCGTGCTCTTTCCAGAGCTTATTAAAAGATTTTTCGGCAAACATTGTACCGGAGCGGCGGTTCAGCCATGTTTGTCCAAATACTTTGTTCAGCATCATATTTTTTAAGCCGGAGCCGGCACTGTTCATCAGCGTACGACTAAGCATACCACGACGCCATAGCTTCCATGCTGTATTTTCAGAAAAACCGTTTAAGCCTTCTTTCACGGCGGCGTGGCGGTTTTCCAACAGCATTTCATGGATATTTATTTTTACAGGACACACTTCTGTACAGTTGCCGCATAAGGTGGAAGCATAGCTCAGGTGCTTGTATTCGTTCATCCCGCTGAGGTGCGGCGTGATCACAGATCCTATAGGCCCGCTGTAAGTGGCACCATAAGTATGCCCGCCGATGTTTTTATACACCGGGCAGGCGTTAAGGCAGGAGCCGCAGCGAATGCAGTACATACCCTCACGTACTTCCGGGCGCATCAGCATATTGGTGCGGCCATTGTCCAGGAGGATCACATACATTTCATCCGGTCCATCGGTTTCGCCCGGCTGGCGTGGCCCGGAGAAAATAGTGTTATAGACCGTTACCTGCTGGCCTGTGCCATAAGTAGCCAGCAGCGGCCAGAACAAAGGAAGATCGTTAATAGAAGGCAATACCTTTTCAATACCTACAATAGCAATATGTGTTTTAGGAAAAGCAGTGCTGAGACGGCCGTTCCCTTCATTTTCTGTAACGCATACAGAGCCTGTATCTGCCAGCAGGAAATTTCCGCCCGTAATGCCTACTTCAGCGGTAATATATTTTTCACGCAGCTTTTGCCGCGCAATCATGGTAAGTTCAGAAGGAGAAAGATTGGGTTCTGTGCCCAGCTTTTCATGAAACAGCTTTGCAATGTCTTCCTTGCTCTTATGCATGGCCGGCGTTACAATATGGTAAGGCGGCTCACCATCCAGCTGCTGTATATATTCTCCCAGGTCTGTTTCTACAGATTCGATACCGTGCTGAGCGAGAAAGTCATTGAGATGAATTTCTTCTGTCACCATCGATTTGGACTTTACGACCTGCCGGGTATTTTTTTCCTTGCAGATGGTAAGAATGGCGTCCAGGGCTTCCTGGCTGTTCTCGGCCCATATTACTTTTCCGCCGCGGGAGGTAAAGTTCTGTTCAAATTGTTCCAGATATACATCCAGGTTTTCAATGGCTTTCCATTTTGTGTTCTTGGCTTTTTTGCGGGCCAGCTCCAGGTCTTCAAACTGTTGCTTGCCTTTTACCACAGCAATATTATACTTGTCAATATTAAAAGCCACCTTTCGCTTATGCTCCAGGTCCTGTGCTTTTACTTCACTTTTTGCCAGAAAATTGCTGCGGTTATCTGCCATACTTGGTCTCCGTAATTTAGTTACAAACCATAAAAATTATCCCAAAAGTAAGGATAACAAAGGTTTTGAACGATATTAAAAATGCTGCTCATGTTATAGCAGGCATTCGGGTCATGGCTGTATTTAAAAATGCGCCTACCTTTGCCCCATGTTTTCAAAAGAATCGGTGCAGCAGCAGGCACTGGAAACGATAGAACTGCAGGCACAGTCTGTAGCAGGCCTGAAGCCATTTATCAATGATGCATTTGTGCAGGCCGTAGAAATAATTCATGCCTCGAAAGGCCGTGTGGTAATAAGCGGCATCGGGAAAAGTGCTGTGATAGCTCAGAAAATAGTGGCTACTATGAATTCCACCGGAACACCGGCGCTTTTTATGCATGCTGCAGACGCTATTCATGGCGACCTGGGCATGATTCAGCCCGATGATGTGGTGATCATCATTTCAAAAAGTGGTGAAAGCCCCGAAATAAAAATGCTGGTACCACTGATCAAAAATTTCGGAAACCCGGTAATAGCACTTTGCGGAAAAGAAACTTCTTACCTGGCCACACATGCCGATTGTTTTGTAAACAGCACTGTAGAAAAAGAAGCCTGCCCCAATAATCTTGCGCCCACCACCAGTACTACGGCACAGATGGTAATGGGTGACGCCATAGCAGTATGCCTGCTGAACCTGAAAGGGTTTACCTCACGTGATTTTGCGCGTTATCATCCAGGTGGTGCATTGGGCAAACGCCTGTATCTCCGCGTGGCAGATATGAGTAAAATAAATGAGCGCCCAGAAGTAAAACCCGATAGCCGTATCCGCGAGATAATCTATGATATATCCAGCAAACGTCTGGGTGCAACGGTTGTAGTAAATGCAGATGGTTCTGTGGCCGGCATTATTACAGATGGCGATATACGTCGTATGCTGGAAAAATATGAGGAGCCCGGAAAGCTAACTGCAGTGGATATAATGACGAAGTCGCCAAAATCAATTGATGAAAATGAACTGGCTGTAGCCGCACTGGAAATGATGCGCCAGCATGATATTACACAACTTGTTGCCACAAACGAAGGCCGGTACGCGGGTATGATACACCTGCACGACCTGGTACGCGAAGGATTGATCTGATGTTTTAATATGAAACGGAAGCCGGTAACATATATATTAATAATCCTGTTGTTGCTGGCAAGCATTGCCGGGGCACAGGATAAAAGATTTGTGAGCTATACGGCAGATCCAGTAAAACAGGATATACAGCTTTACTGGAAAGATGATAAAGGAAAAATCCTGGGAAGTATCGAAGAGCTGAAAAGCTGGCTTAAAAAACAACATAAAGGTCTGATGTTTGCTATGAACGGTGGCATGTACCAGGAAGATCAATCGCCGCTGGGCCTGTTTATACAACATGGAAAAACAATAGCACATTTAAATAAGAGAACTGGAGCGGGTAATTTTTACCTCCAGCCTAATGGTATATTTTATATCACTGCACAGCATAAAGCAGCAGTATGCACCACAAAAGATTTTACCGGTAAAAAGGACATACAGTACGCCACACAGTCCGGCCCAATGCTTGTGATAAGTGGCAAAATAAATCCGTTGTTCACTCCGGGATCTGTAAACCTCAACATCAGGAATGGTGTAGGCATGCGCCCGGATGGAAAAGTAATATTTGTGATATCAAAAGAAGCAGTAAACTTTTACGATTTTGCAGCCTACTTCAAAAGCCTTGGATGTATTAACGCATTATACCTCGATGGATTTGTGTCGAGAATGTACCTGCCTGCGAAAAACTGTTTTGACACTGGTGGAGATTTTGGAGTGATGATTGGCATTGCCACGGGAGAATAATGGTACACTTTCTAATACCAGAATAATTATTTTAGCTTCTGTACAAAGTTCTCAATACTGCCGGATGAAAAACTTTCTGTCACTTATAACCTGTTTCATTGTATGTATTGTTTTATCGTGCTTCCGCATTTCCAATCCGGCTGCTGATACGCACAAGCCACTGAAAGTAACTACCTGGGACGCCTTTGGGTATTATGTATACCTGCCTTCTATCTTTATTTACCACGATTATAAAAAGCTGGACTGGCTCACCGAAGCAGATAAAAAATACCAGGTGACAGGCGGTGACGGCTGGCAGGCAGAAAAACTGGACAATGGGAATTATACATTTAAATACCTGGGTGGTGTTGCGATACTTGAAATGCCTTTTTTCTTCGCAGGAGATTTTGTGGCCCGGCATAGTGATTATGCGCCGGACGGGTTTTCACCGCCATATCAATATGCACTTGGCTTTGGTGTAATTTTCTATTGCCTGCTGGCAACACTACTGCTCCGGAAAATCTTACTGCTGTATTTTAAAGATACTGTTGTTGCTCTTACACTTTTGCTGATATGCCTGGCTACGAACTTCATTCAATATGCAGCTGTAGATAATGCCCAGAGCCATGTCTACATTTTCCTGCTGTATACAATAGTTCTTTTTACTACAATCAGATGGCACCAGCATCCAAAAGTCATATGGGCAATACTTACCGGTTACGTAATAGGCCTTGCAACTATGAGCCGACCTACAGAAGCCGTTATGTTGTTTGTGCCGCTGCTCTGGAATACGCAGAACAAGGAAGCATCATCCGGAAAATGGAAGCAGGTAAAGCAACACAAAAATCATATACTGTTTGCCGCACTGGGCGGACTTTTGGGCGTATTACCCCAGCTCATTTACTGGAAACTTTCTACAGGCTCCTTTCTATACGATGTAGGCAGTAAATGGGAATTTTTAAATCCGCATTTCCGTGTATTATTTGGCTGGGAAAAAGGATGGTTTATCTATACTCCGATTACTGTATTTTTTATCATCGGGATGTTTTTCGTTAAAAAATTCCCTTTCCGGAAATCTGTGCTCGTATTCTGCCTGCTTAATATCTGGATCATTATTGCCTGGGACGACTGGCGTTACGGCGGCAGCTACGCTACCCGTGCGCTGGTGCAGAGTTACCCGGTTTTTGCGTTGCCTTTTGCAGCATTCATAGATAAAATAAACGTGGCCAAGTGGAAGTATGCGGTGTATACATTGTTTGCATACCTCTTGTTTGTAAACATATTTCAGATAGGACAGTACAACAAAACGATCCTGCACTACAACGATATGAACAGGCGTTATTACAGCAGGATATACCTGAACCCGCATCCCACGCCTATAGATATGAGTTTGCTGGACAGTGCAGAACTTTTAAAAAACGAAGCGGGTTATCATAATGTAATATTATCGGGGATTGACACCGCCATACATATTACGGCAGCAGAAGGGCAACGCGGAACCATTATTACGGTGCCGCTTGATAAGGCTACTGGAGGTGATAATGAATTTTGGCTGAAAATTACAGCCCGTATAAAAGCTCCGGGACATCTTTGGGGAAGCTATCTGCATGGTGCATTAAAAAACGGCGACTCTGTAAAACATACGCGGGTCCGGTTGTTCAGCCCCATCAGTGCGGAGGATGCAGTAAATACCTACAGCTTTTATATGAGAGTGCCCGGTTATTCCAGGAAAGGAATTTTTGAACTGTATATAACCGGTCCGGGAACTTTTGAGGGAACGATAGAAAATCTGTCAATAGACTTGCTGGACAGGAAATAATCAGAACCCAAATCCCAGACCCATCTCTGCAAGCTCTGCCTGGGCTTTATGTGTTTTCAGAAATGCAGAGACGCACAATTCTTTCAGCGGACCATTTTCGCGTTGAATAAGATAAAGATTGCCACCAATTTTTTCGTAGTAAGGATCAAGACGGAGCGCTGCTTCTTTAATATAATAACCGACCTGTAATACAATACCCACGCGTCCCATCAGGAATTCGTTACCCACAAATACAGCGCTCTTCCATGAGTTGGCGGCCTCATTGCCCACATTGATTTCATTATTGCGCTGGAAAGCATAGATGTTGGTATGATAAGAGTAGTCGATACCCGCAAACATTTTGTTATTGCTATGCCAGCGGCGGCTTACAAAAGCAGAGGCCAGGTAGATTGGGTACATAGGCCCATCGGTAAAACCGGCCTGGTTAAAAGCAAGTCCTAATCGTGCCTGGAAGAGCCATCTGTTCTTAAGTTTCGGCAGTTCTTCATGTATTTTTTCCGGTTTTGATGTAACAGGAAAATACCTGAGTCCTATATGTGCGCCGTACATATTGATGCCCAGGTTGGGTTGTTTCAGCGCGGCATTTGAGATGTGCGAAAAATTACCGCCCAGCTGCAGGTCCAGGTGTTTATTGATATGATAGCGCAGATCAGTGCTGATGGTAGAAAAATTATTTACATGACTGCTGATCGCATTATTCAGGGTATCCCAGTCTGGTATCCGGTCATAGCGTTTGGTAACGTATCCCATTCCGAAACCAATGCGGAATGTCCACTCCAGTTTTTTGCCACGGATGATCGGCAATTGGAGTATCGGGTACATACTGATACATTTGCCGTAAATAGAATCGATACCATAATTGGTAATCGTAAAACCAAAGCCAACCAGCGGATATTTACGCCGCTGCTGCCATTGTTTTTTGCCGTAAGTCTGTTGCAGAAAATTTATTTCGTAAGCTGTAGATAAATCGGGAATGGGTGCGCGGAATTTTTGAGTATGCTTTAATACTTTGCCGGCGATTATATTGCTTTCAACTGCAAATCCGGCCCCGGCCTGCTGCTGCGCTGCTGCATGAAAGCAAGAGCACATAGATAAAGGCAGTAACGCCCGCAGGGAAAGGTTTCTTAAAAAGGAGGGTACGATATGTTTAATAAATAAAGCCACGGCAAAAAGCAGACAAATATATATTTTATCTCAGCTCCGGCAAGTGGCGGTAAGCATTATGGATGTGGCGGAGGCCCGTCATGGGGAGGTCCGCTCATCAATTGCCGGCCCAGCTCCTCTACAAGATCGTCAAAATCAGCTTTTTGATTGACGTCAAGGATAGCGCGCAGTTTACGGAAATGTTCAAAAGTTACTGTTTCCTTTCTTTGATCGTTGGCTGCCAGCGCAGTTATCAGGGAATCTTTTTTTGAACTGTTATCGGCACTGTCTTTCAGTAATCCGAACAATACATTATGTATTTCTGCAGATTCTTTCTGTATATCCAGCATCTGGCCATGATGTTCATGCTTTAACACCTCGAACTGCTGTTGCTGCGCCTCGTTCAGGTGAAGGCGGCCGATGATAAGCTGGTCTGCCCTGTTGCCTCGTCCTTCATGCCCCTGTTGCCGTCCTTGCTGTACCCACAACCAGGCGAGTGTACCTGTATTGATAAGCAACAGGCAGACAATAACCGCTTTATAAAATATTGTTGTCTTCATAAACCATTATTAATACCCACTCAAAACATCATCGTCATTTAACTGGTAGAATTGGATTATTTCCTGTGTACCCGATGGTGCCTTGCCCGGGAGTTTTTTATGACTTACGGTGAAATAGTTAAACGCCAGTAAGACCAGCAAAGCGGCAGCTACAGCAGAAACGGTCCGCAACGGAACTACCCGGCCACGGAGCGTTACTATTTTGATACGCTGTTCAATGCCGGGAAATAAATCACGTCCCGGTTCTGCCGGTGGCAGATCCTTTACGCTGTTTATAACGCTTTCGACCCACTGATGTTTATCTTCCTGTTTCACTTCTTATTTATTTTGACGTTAGTTGTAATCATTTCCTTTGCGTTTCATAAAAATTTTCCAGATACTTTCGCAGGCCCGTCTTGGCGCGTTGTATCAATGACTCTACCGCCTTTTCCGAAATATTCATAATAGCAGCAATTTCTTTCTGCGGCAACCCCTCTACCTGTTTCAGTATAAAAGCAGTCTGCTGATTTTCCGGCAGCCTGCGTATGGCGCCGAAAAGTACCGAAGCCTCCTGTTTCTGTTCCAGCTTTATGCCGGGATGGCCGGCGGCAGGTACATCATACTGCAGCGCACCAGTATCGCGATGAAACAGGCTGCTGACAAATGCAAATCTTTTCTGCCGTTTTGCATAGCGCAACCGGTCGAGGCACTTGTTAACAGCAATGCGGTACAGCCAGGTATTAACTGAAGATTCGCGGCGATATTGTGCTGCAGAACGGAATGCTTCTACAAAAACATCCTGTGTAGCCTCTTCTGCATCGCTTTCTGATTGCAGATAAGATAAGCAGGTATTGTAAACCCTGCGGTGAAACAGGTCATATAACTGCCGGAAGGCCGGCTCATTGCCGGCTGCTATATGTTGCAGCAAATCCTCTTCCGGGAGCATAAAAATGATTGTACGGCCAAAATAATAAATAGAACGGTATGCATAAAACATTAATAAAACGGAAACTGTTTACCGGCGTATGCGGAAAAAATATGTATGCTTGACACAAACTTGTAACTTTACCCCCGTTCCAACTACGGCTACCCGATACATGCGCAATTTTGCTGCAATACTGATCCGTTCATTTCTCCAAGGCTTACTGATACTGTGCCCCATAGCCATTACGGCCTATATTATTTACCTGGTATTTAACAGCGTAGACAGCCTGGTGCCGTTTGTGCCCCGCGGTTTAGGGTTTTTTATCGTCATCAGCTTTGTAACCTCCATTGGTTACCTGGGTACCCGCTTCTTCCTGGGGCGTATGATGATAGAAGCATTTGACCACCTGCTGGAGCATACCCCCGGCATCAAATACCTGTACAGCGCTATTAAAGATGTAATGGACTCTTTTGTGGGCGATAAAAAGAAATTTAACAAACCGGTGTGGGTATGCATCAACCACAATCCGGAAACGTGGCGTATAGGCTTTCTTACCCAGCAGGACCTTGCGCACCTCGGCCTCCATGGCCGCGTAGCGGTATACCTGCCGCACGCTTACGCGGTAAGCGGCTATGTGATAATAGCAGAAACCAAAAGCATAAAACCGATTACGAAAATGAATGCTGCCGAAGCAATGAAATTTGCAGTGAGTGGCGGTATAGCAAATCTTGAAGAAGGCCACAGACATGAGAAACCGATTGATCAATTTTAATGCAGGGCCTGCGGCATTGCCACAGGAAGTGTTACAGCAGGCGGCAGCAGCAATACAGGACTACAATGGCATTGGCAGCTCTATACTGGAGATACCGCACCGGGGTAAGCATTTTGAGGCTGTGCTCGAAGAGGCCAACGCACTGACAAAAGAGTTGTGCGGACTTAATGACGATTATAAAATATTATGGTTGCAGGGTGGCGGACGTATGCAGTTTGCGATGGTTCCGATGAACTTCCTCGGTGCAGATGATACCGCAGGATATATAGACAGCGGACACTGGAGCAATGAAGCTGCAGAATCTGCATCTTATTACGGGAAAACATCGATACTTGCTTCTTCGCGCGGAGATAACTATACACATCTGCCGCAATGGCCGGAGATTACAGACAGCAGGCTGAAATATGTGCACATCACCACCAACAATACTATATACGGCACACAATGGCGTAATATACCCTCCTGTGAAGTGCCGCTTATAGCGGACATGAGCAGCGATATATTAAGCTGCAAGCGGGATTACACCAACTACGCAATGTTCTACGCAGTAGCGCAGAAAAACCTGGGTGCTGCAGGCAATACTATGGTAGCAATACGGAAAGATATGCTGGGCCGTATAGTGCGGAAAGTACCGGAAATACTGGATTACAATGCACTGGCATCAAAAAACTCGATGGTGAATACACCGCCTGTGTTTGCTATCTATGTATCGCTGCTGGTAATGCGCTGGATAAAGAATAAAGGAATGGATACAATAGCACAGGAAAATACAGATAAGGCAAACCTGCTGTATGGTGAACTGGAAAGAAATCCGCTGTTTACGTCACTGGTAGAAAAAGAAAGCAGAAGCCAGATGAACGTAGTATTCCGCGGAACAGGCAAGGAAATGGAACAGGCATTCCTTAAAGCGTGCACAGAGCAAGGTATTACAGGCATAGAAGGACATAGAAGCGTAGGTGCATTCAGGGCTTCGCTATATAATGCGATAACATTGCAGGACGTGCAGCAACTGGTAAATGTGATGCAGGAATTTGAAAAGAATTACAAATAAATATATTTTACTCCCGCAGGGAAAGCCGGATAGAAAGCCGGACCCTGAACGGTGCCAACGCCGCAATAGTTGCACAGCGTAGTGCCGCCCGGAACATAAAAAAAATAAAAAAAGCATGGCAAGAATCACTCCGTTTAAAGGATTAAGACCCAAAGAAAAATTTGCAGCAGAAGTGGCAACGCTGCCCTATGATGTGGTAAGCGTAGCAGAAGCACGCCTGTTCAGGAAACTGCCGTATAACTTTTATCACGTAACACGTGCAGAGATAGACCTTCCGGAAAGTGTGGATGTGCATAGCCAGGCGGTGTATGATAAAGCAAAGGAAAACCTGGATCAGCTGATACATGATGGGGTGCTTTTCCAGGACAAAGAACCGTGCTATTATATCTATGAGCTGGTGATGAATGGCCGTTCGCAGACAGGCCTGATCTGTGGCTCTTCCTGTGAAGATTATTTCCAGGGTATTATTAAAAAACATGAGTTTACCCGTCCGGAGAAAGAGCTGGATCGCATTAACCACATTAAAACAACGCGTGCACAGACCGGCGTCGTTTTTCTGGCCTATAACGACAATGAAGATGCGGAGAAAATAATAGCAGACTGGAAAGCGGCACATAAACCGGCCTACGATTTTACAGGCGAAGATGGTATACGCCATACGGTATGGGTAATGGATGACTACGGAAAAGTAGCATCTATGACACGTATATACAGCGAAGAAGTGCCGTGCACCTATATTGCAGACGGTCACCATCGTGCAGCCAGTGCCGGTAAAGTATGTATGGAAATGCGTGAGAGCGGTATGTCTATAACAGGAGAAGAATCATTCAATTATTTTATCACCTGCATATTCCCGGCAAGCCAGCTGGAGATAATGGATTACAACCGCGTAGTAAAGGACCTGAATGGTATGTCGGCAGCCCAGTTTATTGATGCTGTAAAAGGAAAATTCGAAGTAACGCCGATAGGTGCGACGGAGCCGTACAAACCGGAGCAGCCGCATGAATTCGGAATGTATATAGACGGTAACTGGTATAAGTTGGTAGCAAAACCTGGCACATATACAGAAGACCCGATAGGAGTATTGGATGTGTCTATCCTGCAGAATAATATCTTGTCTGAATTGCTGGCGATACATGATCCGCGTACAGATAAACGGGTGGATTTTGTAGGTGGCATACGCGGTCTCCAGGAACTGGAAAAACGTGTAAACAGCGGCGAAATGGCAGCAGCATTTGCCTGCTATCCCGTAACGATTCAACAATTGTTTACCATTGCCGACAGCGGAAATGTAATGCCGCCGAAGAGCACATGGTTTGAGCCAAAGCTGCGTGACGGGCTGGTGGTATACGTGATATAGACGAAAGGATCTGAAATTTGAAAAAAGAATTGATTCAACTTCTAAAAAGCTATCTCAATACAAAAACAAAAGAAGAAATTGGTGAAATACAGGATGACTATGCCGCATTCACAAAAGCCTATAAGAAGTTTTAGCATAGACGAAAAAGTAGTTTAGTTTTTATAAAAACATCTGATGTTTTCAACGGCTGACAAACGTCAGCCGTTTTTATTTTCAGTAAGAGAAACTTTTTCATAAAATGTCTCCTGTATAACGATTCTTTATTTCTTCATTATCCTGCGCAGTTCCATCTCATCCCTCCGTAACTTCACAATACTAAAACCAAACAAATGGATTACAGAAGAATGGGCCGCACCGGCCTGCAGCTCAGCGTTCTCTCTTATGGCTCCTGGGTTACTTTTGCCAAACAGATAGACGACAGCATATCCGATCGCCTGATGGGCATTGCCTACGATAATGGCATCAACTTTTTTGACAATGCTGAAGTATACAGCCGCGGCGAATCTGAAAAAATGATGGGCCGCGTACTGAAATCCAAAAACTGGGAACGCTCTTCCTACACCGTATCCAGCAAGGTATTTTTTGGCTGGCGTGGTGAGGCCAACAAACCTAACCAGACCGGCCTGAGCCGCAAACATATTACAGAGGCCTGCCATGAAGCATTACAGCGTTTCCAGCTGGATTACCTCGATCTTTTCTTCTGTCACCGCCCCGACCGGAATGCTCCGATAGAAGAAGTAGTGCGTACAATGAACAGCCTGATACAGCAGGGCAAAATTCTCTACTGGGGCACCAGCGAATGGACCGGCGCTGAAATAATGGAAGCTAACATGATTGCTCATGAACTGGGCCTTGAAGGACCTGCTATGGAACAGCCGCAGTATAACCTGTTTGAGCGCCACAAAATGGAGTCGGACTATGTACCGATTTTTAAAAACGTAGGACTGGGAACAACTATCTGGAGTCCGCTGGCAAGTGGCTTGCTTACAGGAAAATATAATGACGGTGTTCCGGAAGGCTCACGCCTGGCACTGGAAGGATTTGAATGGCTCAAAGACCGCACCCTGAGCGAAGAGCGTATAAACAGCGTACGTCAGCTTAATAATATTGCAAAAGAACTGGATACCACACTCGCAACACTGGCCATAGCCTGGTGTATCAGCAATCCTAATGTAACCACGGCGATCCTTGGCGCTACAAAAGAAGAACAGCTGAAAGAAAATCTGAAAGCGCTGGAGATATATCCAAATCTGACGCAGGAAGTAAAAGATCGCATAGATGATATTATGAAAACAAAACCTGTTTTTGCATAGTATATATGATCAAAATAATAAATCCCGCAGGCCTTACAGGGCTGGCGGGATTTTCCCGTTTTATAACGTTCTGTTTTTATTCCGTTCTGTAGCTGCGGATGAGTCAGGAGTGTTTTTTGCCTGCCGTGCGTTTGGTCCCTTTTGATGAAGCAGAACTGGTGCGGGTAGATTTTTTAGCAGCAGCTTTTTTGGGAGCTGCGCTTTTCTTTGTTGCAGTACTTTTTTTAGTTGCCGTCTTTTTAGTTGCAGATTTCTTTGTCGCAGCTTTTTTAGGGGCAGCGCTTTTCTTTGACGCACTTTTTTTCGACGGCACTTTTGCGCCTTCTTCGCGTGCTTCGGAAAGGCCTATGGCTACTGCCTGTTTAGGATCAGTAACTTTTTTGCCTGAGTTGCCGGATTTCAGCGTGCCTTCTTTCATTTCATGCATCGCTCTGCCCACTTTTTCGGAAGCTTTTTTGCTGTATTTGCGTTCCATAATGAGTTAATTTAAGTTGTAATATTCTTAAAAAAATCAGGCCACAAATAGCCGGAATCCTTTGCCACCAGCGATTTTATAAGATCTGGTGGTTAAAATGCTCCAACGACAGAGATTGTAAATAACAGATTTGCAAAGAGAATGATGCCGGTATGATCATATCATTTAACTTTAGTAAAACCCGGACACAAAATGGCCACAATCAGGAAATGGTTCCAGCTGCTGAAGAACACAGTAAATGAATTTTCTGCTGATAATGCAACAAAGCTGAGCGCCTCACTGGCGTATTATACTATATTTTCCATAGGGCCTATGCTGCTGCTTATTATTTCGCTCACAGGGTTATTTTTTGAAAAGCAGACTATTACCGGCGAAGTATATCACCAGATACAGGGCCTGATAGGAAAAGACGGCGCAGACCAGGTGATCGGTATCATACACAATATGCAGCAGCAGAATAATGCTGCTACGTTCAGCATCATCGGGTTTGTTGTGCTGATATTTGGTGCCAGCGGCGTTTTCGTAGAGATACAAAGCTCTATTAATTACATCTGGTCTATCCGTGCAAAACCACAACGCGGCTGGCTTAAGTTTATCACTAACCGCCTGTTATCCTTTTCATTGATTGCCGGAGTGGGTTTCCTGCTGATCGTTTCATTGTTTATAAACACGCTGATGGACCTGCTCAGCGACCGGTTGCAGCAACTCTTCAGCATTCAGAATGTAATGCTTTTCCGCGGGCTGAATATCCTTGTGCTGTTCATCATCATTACGCTGCTTTTTGCCGTTATTTACAAAGTGCTGCCCGATGCAAAGATCGCCTGGCGCGACGCATTGATCGGCTCCGGGTTTACAGGTATATTATTTCTGATTGGTAAATTCCTTATTGGTGCATATCTCGGTAATTCAAAATTTGGCAATACATACGGCACCGCAGCATCGCTGATACTGGTGCTTTCCTGGATCTATTATTCCGCCATTATACTATATCTCGGTGCGGAGTTTACAAAAGTGTACGCGCTGAGTATGGGCAAAGGAATACGACCGTATAATACAGCCGTTTTTATTGTAAAAAGAGAAGCAAAAGAGATAACACCTGAGCAATACGAAGACGGGCTCTAGTTTTCTTTCTTAAAAAGCTTTACCATCTCCGGAACGGAAATAAAACCGAAAACAAACATCAGCCCTACGGAAACAACTGCATAGCATGTGAGCTGCAATAACCACGAAACCGGCAGCATCTGTATACAATAACATACAGCAATGGCCACGAGCAGAAATCCTGCCTGTTTCAGCAGCCACCCAGGGTTGTAAGGCAGGTTATTCTTCTTTTTGGCAAAGAAAATAAAACCGCCGGCAAGCACAGTCTGCGTTACAAAAGTAATAACAGCGGCGCCAAGGCATCCGTAATGCGGTATAAGTATAAAATTAAATCCAAGGTTGATGGCAACTCCGGCAACAGCCAGCCAGTTCAGTATTTTCAGGCAACCATTGGCTGTAAGCAGCGTAGAGTATACATACATGAGGCAATAAGCCGGGAGTGAGGCAATAAGCCATGCAAATACACGCCCATCATAAGTGCCTGCGCCTTTGTACAGCAGCTCCATGATATCAGTTCCGAAAAAAGCAGCAGCTATGGCAGCGATAACGGACGCCGGCAACAACATGTTCACGCACACACGTACGATGGGAAAAATATCCTCTTTCTGCCCCAGCATGCGGCCAAATACCGGCAGCAGCATATTGGCAAACATAAGCCCGAATATATTGCCCACATCCAGCAGGCGATAGGCCGCGGCATATATACCAGCCTCATCTTTGCCTGCTATACGTTCTACAAGCACCATATCCGACCGCATATATACCGACATGAGGAATATAAGCAGCGCGTAAGGAAAACTTTCCTTAATAATGTGAAATACCCCTTCTGTATGAAACCGGAATGGCAGCGGATGTGCTGCCAACTTCCGCAGCACAAAATAAGAAGCAAGCAATACTATAGCATAGCAGCCAGCCTGGCATATTACAAACCATTCTATTTTGAAATGCCCTGCCGTAGCAGGATAATAAAGCAGGAAGCCGCAGATAAGGATCATCAGGAAACGGTCTGCAATGGAAAGGATACCATCTATACGGAAATGATGGAGAGCGGCAACATTACTGCGCATATATTGCACCATTACGTTAAAGCCCTGTATAAGCAAGATGCCGGTGAGCAGCCCCATTTCCCAACCCCGGTATCCCAGCAGCCAGCCGGTGCACCATACTATTGCAGCATAAAATATGGTAAGCACAATACGGGCAGAAAGCATCACAGAAAACATTTCCCGCAACCGCTCCGGCTTTTCGGATATCACCCGGCTGTTATAATAATTTAGTCCGAAATCAAGAACGATCTGGAAAATGATTCCGAGGTTGAACAGTGTCTGATAAGTACCGTAAGACGCATGCCCCACCCTGTTTTGTACTGTACGGTCTATGAGGAATATCCACACCGGCTTGATAAGCAGGTTTACCGCAAGAACAAAAAGAATATTTTTTACAAATAATCGGCGCATGGTTTGTATAATCGGAAATAAACATCTGTAACGTGCAGAAACAGATACTTATTGTTATAAATTACTCGTCTTTAAACTAATTAAAGGCGCTATAAAGCGGTAAAATTATATTTTTGCGGCCAATAGCTATGCGCATTGCCGTAAATACAAGATTGTTATTAAAAGGAAAACTGGAAGGAATCGGTTGGTTCACCTATCAGACCCTGGAACGAATGGTCCGTAATCACCCGGAGCATGAGTTTATATTTTTCTTTGACAGGCCGTATGATAAATCGTTTGTGTTTGCCCGTAATGTTACGCCTGTAGTTGTTCCGCCGCCGGCACGGCATCCTGTGCTATTCTATCTTTGGTTCGACTGGAGCATACCGTTTATGCTGCGCAAGTATAAAGCAGACCTTTTCCTTTCTACAGACGGGCAAATGTCGCTGTATACAAAGGTGCCCACGTGCCTCGTTATTCATGATCTTGCTTTTGAGCACTACCCGGAACATCTGAAGGCCAGCCAGCGCTTTTACTGGAGGCATTTTTCTCCCAAGTTTGCGAAGAAGGCAAAACGTATCGTTACCGTTTCTGAATATTCAAAACAGGATATTGCAACGCGCTACCATATACCGGAAGATAAGATCGATGTAGTATACAATGGTGCGCACGATATATACCGTCCGCTCAGCTGGGAAGAACGTGAGGCCGTAAAAACAAAATATGCAGATGGCTGTGAATATTTCGTTTTTGCCGGAGCATTGCATCCGCGTAAAAATGTGTTGAACCTGCTGAAAGCCTTTATTGCATTTAAAAAGCACCACCGCAGTAATATGAAGCTCGTTATCGTAGGGCGTATGGCCTGGAAGTTTGACGAGCTGGTGGAAATGCGCGAAGAAATGCCTTTTAAAAAGGATGTAAAATGGGTGGGTTACATGAATGTGGAGGAACTCTCACAGGTGATGGGCGGGGCCTATGCGCTGGTATATGCGTCGCTGTTTGAAGGTTTCGGCATTCCTATCCTTGAAGCGCTGCAATGTAATGTACCGGCAATAGTGAGCAATACATCTTCTATGCCCGAAGTGGCAGGAGATGCGGCTTTGCTGGTGGACCCTACCGACCCGGAAGACATAGCAGCAAAAATGGCACTGATCTATAAGGATGAAATGCTGCGCGCACGCCTTGTTGCCGCTGCACCTGCCCAGGTTGCAAAATTTGACTGGGACCGCTCTGCTGTACAGCTTTGGGAAAGCATGATGAAATGCATCGGTTAAAACGATCTGCGCTGCCCTCTTGTTCAATTATATTCTGCGAATAATTACAGATCATAAAAATAAAGGCTGCCCTGAGGCAGCCTTTATTTTTATTCAGAGTAACAACTCAACTAGTTTTTTACAGAATCTGCTGCAAACATACCGGCATAATTATCTGATATCATTTTTGAGGTAGGGCTTATATTCATGATGTTATAAACAGTGCCCAGGTTGATGCTATTCGGTGCAAACCAGGCCAGTGCGTCAGCGTGCAAGTGCACCATAGCGTTACTGTTTTTATGGATCGTAAGTGGTGCGGGGAGGTTCAGGGTTACTGTGTGCAGTGCACTGTTTACGCCGGAAAAGCCGCCGATGTGAAAAATAAATGTGTTGTCTGTAGAGCCGGCTTGTGGTGATGTCCCTTCCATTTTAGCCATAATGTAGCCGGTATTCCAGCTCCAGAACATACCATTTACCGGATCGAGTGCTCCTGTTTGTGCTCCGCTGGTATTATGAGTGCTGTCTACACCAATCATAAAGGAAACACTGCCATAAGTGCCGGCAGGAATGTTGCCGATATTGAAACTAAGACTTGAAGCATCGCTCTGCTGCAGAAGGTGGTAGCTTTCCGGTTCTGAAAAGCTGCTGCCGTTTGTGTTGTTAAAGCGGATATTGCTGATGTAATAATTGAATTTGGAAACGGTGATACTGCTGCCCGATGCGGTTGTGTAGTTGCCCGAATTCAGCGTCAGCAGCTGGTTGCCGGCAGTATTGGTAAAATGCAGCATAGCATTGCCGGTAGCAGCACCATGGTTAATGGTGATCACTTTCGTTGCTTCATTTCCGTTATGGTCTATTTCCACAGTTATTTTCAGCTGTAGGGTTACTGGAGCATTCAGCGTATCTACCCACATGTCGGCAATGGTAAAATGATCGTCATGTACATGTTCGTCGTCATCAAACAGCACTTCGCCGGTTGTAGTGTTGGTCAGTTGTATCTCATACCCATGCAATTCGCTGGGGTAAGTAATGTTCGCATCAATATGCAGCGTATCTCCGTGTGATATGGTTTGCTGGTCCTGCGGATTTAATACAGTGATGGTCACTTTTGAAGGATCGGGTGTTGTGTCGTCTTTTTTCTGACAGGAAGCAATAAAAAGAATTGAAAAAGCAAAAATGGTATATGCTATTAAGGATTTGTTCATTTTAATAAATTTTGATGTTTAAAGTTTAACAGGCAAGGTTGTGTTTAAAAAAGAAAGAATAAGCCGGTTTCCAGTCTTGCAATGGTCGTTACATTTCCCTGTGCAAAGTTTTGGGCTAGGGGTAAGTGATACATGCATTGCAGCCCAAACTGTTTGTAGTAAACCTGTGCACCGGCAGAGGCAAACAACATACTGCCGCCAGTCTGGTCGTTAAGCCAGCGTTTGGAGTAATTGTCGTAATCGTGCAGTGTGTATTCATATTTCAGGCCGGCCTGTGGCAGGAGTTTCCATTTATTTTTCTGCCACCAGTAAAAGCCGAGCAATCCTGTGCTAAGCCGGTTTCCGTACTTGTAATCGTATTTATTTGCCGTGGTAAATGTATAAGCTGCATCCAGGTTGATCCCGGTTTTTTTATAACGTAAAGTATAGTTGCCATCTGCAACAAAATCCCAGGAGCCGGTACCAGGCTGTGTGTTAGGCAGTCCCAGCTTGTCCATTTCGGTGATGCCGGTATAACGACCTGTTGGCAACTTAATGCCGCCACCCAGCAGCAGCGAGTGTTGCAGGTCTTTTTCCGTTTTAGGCTTTACTATAATCACGTTGGCCAGCATAGAGGCATCCCCTATGCCGCTGGTTGCAGTACGTTTTCCATCCATTACTTCGAGATTGTACTGGTAAGGCACAAAGCCAAATAGCTGAACGCGTTTGCCTATATAATAACGGCCCCATACCTGGAAGGTGTTATAATATTCTGTTCCCGGATCTTTAGGGTCTGTGGGGCGCAAGCCGGGATGATCGCTGTGAACGCTCCGGTATTGATACTGGAAGCCAATAAAATGATCGTAAAACTGGGGCAATATACCCAGGTATTGATTGCCGGCTGAGCATCCGCATACATTACAGGCATAGGTTGCCTGCACAGCAGAAAACATCAGCAGCAAACATTGTAACAGACGTTTCATCTTGTCAATGTTTTTGCAGAAAGAAATAATTACAATGCACACCGCATAAAATACAGGCCATTGGCTGTAGTTTATGTGGAAATGCTAAGAATACTGTTTAATCAGCAGGAAACAGAGGGTGGATGAAAGACGGATATAAGCGGATCATATCCGGATGGTGCCAGGTAGCGGCTGGTAAAATGACTGGTCGTAGAAACGGCGTAAAAAGGAACAGAATAATTTTCAGGAACCAGGAACGGAGCCTGTTCTATCTTTTCCCATTTTACGGTATTGTTTTTTCCCTGGTTTTTTTCGGTGCCGTCGTCGGCTTTGTTCAGTTGCTTGCGGAGGTAGCACTTACCGCAGCAATGCATCTGTGGCTTGTCTTTGTTTTCGCAAAGTACGGTAGCTACGTAGTTTTTATTCCATTCGTACCACGCAATAATACCCAGCTTTACCACACACTGGTAGCTAATGCAGAGAAGCAATATGATGGCAATGGTTTTACGCAAAGTATGGCAAAGGTAAGTGCAGCATTGGTTTATAAATCAAAACCCGGCCTGAAAATTATCAGTTTGTTTTTATAGCAGCCTGTCGTGTGAATAACAACAGGTAAATGATGATAAAAATCATGGAAGTGAGCGATGACGCGAGTATTTTCAGCAGCAGGTAAGCAATATTGCCTGCGCTCCACAGTTCCACGAGGAAGAATAAAGTATGGTGCAGCAATACCAGGAAGCCGCCGTATACCAGGAATGGCACCCAGCCCATATTTTTTACATTAGGTGACTGGTTGGGGTATTCTGAAAGATGTTTGGGCATAAGGGCATTAAGCACATTAGTACGCAGATAGGCAATAAAAACGGTGGCCATGGCGTGCATGCCGGCCATATCCATTGCACCGTCTACAGTTATGCCGGTAACAAAGCCCAGAATCAGCAACAGCCATACCGGTGTTTCAAATGGCAGTAACAGGATAAACAGTGGGTATACAAAAGGAATAAATACCGGAAATCCGGCAGGCTGCGACCACCACCGCAGGCTGATCTTGTTCAGTATCAGCAGCTGTATGGCCATCAGCAGACAAAAGCGCAGAAAGTTTTTTACATATTCGCTCATTTCTTGCGTTTTACGGAGTCTTCCAGTTCTATACGTTCTCCCAGCATTTTGTCGCCGATCACATACACATACTGCAGATTGCGGAAGTTGGTGGCCGGGCGCACATACAGGCGCTGAGAATTATCTTTTTTAAGCGTTTCTTTTTTTACAACAGTGCCGATCAATATGCCGGCGGGGAGATACTGGGAAAACCCGGTGGTATGTACAGAGTCTCCGATCTTCACTTTTATCTCCTGTTGAATGCCTTCCATCATCAGGATGTCGGGCTTATCGCCTTCCCAGGAAATAAAGCTGGATCTTACATCTTTCAGGCCCGCACTTACCTTCTGCTTTACACTCAGCAGTGAAAGCACTACGGCATAATGGGCAGAAACATGCTCTACCTTACCTACCAGGCCGTTTCCGGATACTACCGCCATGTTTTTTTCAATACCATCTGCCGAACCGCGATTGATCGTGATATAATTGTCGGCTGCAATAACAGAATTGCTGATTACACGGGCAGCGCGGAACTGGTATTGTGCATATCGGATAATGTGGGTTGAGTCGTTGACAGAGTCTGCAAGGCCGCCGATATGATCTTTCAATGTATCGCGGCTGTGAATGGCGGCAAGTTCGGCACGCAGGCGCATATTTTCATTCTGCAGGCTGTCATTCATCTGCCGCAGGCCAAAATAATAAACAAGATCGTTCTGTTTGTGATAGAAATACCCGTTCACCGCATTTGCAGAGTTCATTATGTCATTGCCCTGCAATGTTTTGGTGCGTGCAATCAATACAATACATACGATCTCCAGCCCCAGGAACAGTATGAGGTTAAAAAATCGGCGTATGAACTGGATGAACGTGCGCACTGTCTGGGAGGATATTGGGAAATTGGTGATTGGGAATTTGGAGCGGATGTTGCAGCATGATGAACAAACTCAATTCCAAATTCCCAATTCCATGAAACTACTTCATCAGGAACGGCATCTTGGCCACATTTTTCAGCGCCATACCCGTACCGCGTACCACCGCACGCAACGGATCGTCTGCTACATGAACCGGCAGCTTTATTTTATGTGAAATACGGCGGTCCAGTCCGCGCAACAATGCACCACCGCCTGTAAGGTACAGTCCGCGACGGTAAATATCTGCAGCCAGTTCCGGCGGCGTGCCTTCGAGCGCTTTCAGGATCGCTTCTTCAATTTTGAAAATAGATTTATCCAGTGCTTCAGCAACTTCCTGGTAAGACACCATGATCTGCTTCGGAATACCGGTCACAAGGTCACGGCCATTCACCGCGATATCATCCGGTGGGTTATCAAGATCTTTCAGTGCTGAACCAACATGAATTTTGATCTGCTCTGCGGTACGCTCACCAATCAGCAGGCTGTGGTAGCGGCGCATAGCTTCCATGATATCTCCGGTAAACTCGTCTCCTGCAATACGGATAGACTGATCGCAGACAATACCGGCCAGGGCAATGACAGAGATACCGGTAGTACCGCCGCCGATGTCGATGATCATATTGCCGGTTGGCTCTTCTACGTCAATGCCTATACCCAGTGCAGCTGCCATTGGTTCGTGTATCATGTACACTTCTTTGGCGCCGGCCTGTTCAGCAGAGTCGCGCACAGCACGTTTTTCTACTTCGGTAATGCTTGATGGTATGCATATTACCATCCTCCAGCTGGGCGGGAAGAGGGGTTTTTTAGGATAAACAAGTTTGATCATTTCCCGGAGCATCCCTTCCGCGGCATTAAAGTCGGCAATTACACCATCTTTAAGCGGGCGGATCGTCTTCAGGTTTTCATGGGTTTTTTCATGCATCATCATGGCCTTTTTACCTACGGCCACAATTTTATTGGAAGTACGGTCAATAGCAACAATCGAGGGTTCGTCTACTACCACCTGGTCATTATGTATAATAAGAGTATTTGCGGTGCCTAAATCAATGGCTATTTCCTGCGTTAAAAAATTAAACAAACCCATAAAAAATCAAGACGCTGCTATGTTTTGGAAAATAATGGCAAAGTTGCGAAAAATTCAATCCGTTTTGTGCGAAGTTTCATTTTTTTTAAGACAAACAAGGCCTTTTTTTTAAAAAGATGGCATGGTTTTAAAACATATTCTCTCCGCCTTAGAAAAACTTCGAAGAATAAATATCAAAATATAAAAAACAGGCCGTTTTTCTTTTGTGGCATATATGCCGGGCATTACTGTTATTTTTGTTTTCTATGATGATGCGGAATGTAAATTTTGCCTTACTGACAGGCCTTTTTATATGCTTATTTTTCCAACATGCAGCTGCACGCAGCCCCCGCACTCCCGGTGCGACGGTCGATATTGCCAGAAAACATTGGGTAGACAGTGTGTATAATAGCCTCACCGGTGAGGAAAGAATAGGACAACTGTTCATGGTGGCCGCTTATTCCGGCGGTAAAAACTACAATGACGCACAGATCACAGACCTTATTTCAAAACACCGTATCGGCGGCCTCATCTTTATGCAGGGCGGCCCGGCCCGGCAGGCCACCCTTACCAACAAATATCAGCAGATGGCGCAGGTGCCGCTGCTGATAGCTATGGATGCAGAATGGGGACTCGGCATGCGCCTGGACAGTGTGCAGAGCTTTCCAAAGCAAATGATGCTGGGCGCCACCCGTGATACTGCGCTTATGTACCAGATGGGTATGGCTATCGCCTACCAATGCAAAAGACTGGGTGTTCACGTAGATTTTGCGCCGGATGTGGATGTAAATAACAATCCGGCCAATCCGGTAATCAATATGCGTTCCTTCGGGGAAGATAAAACCCGTGTGGCCCGTATGGGTATTGCCTATATGCGCGGGCTGCAGGATAATGGTGTAATAGCCTGTGCAAAGCATTTTCCCGGTCATGGAGATACGGATGTAGATTCACATAAAGACTTGCCCACAGTAAATAAGTCGCTGCAGCAGCTGGATACGCTGGAGCTGTACCCCTTCCGTGAGCTCATAAAATCAGGTGTAAAAAGTATAATGGTAGCACACCTTGCGATACCGGCGCTGGAAACGGAACCACATGTGCCTACTACACTCTCTGCCAGTACGGTGACCGGCCTGCTGAAGAATAAGATGAAGTTTCCGGGTATTGTGTTTACTGATGCGCTCAATATGCAGGGTGTAACCAAATACTTCGGACCAGGGGAGGTAGATCTCCGCGCGCTCATGGCCGGTAATGATATGCTGCTTTTTTCCCAGGATGTACCGGTTGCTATTAGCAAAATAGACTCTGCAGTAGCTGCCGGTGCAATAGATTCAAATGAGCTGGGAGGAAGAGTGAAAAAAATACTTGCCGCAAAATATGATGCAGGCCTCAATAAGTTTAAGCCTGTAAGTACAGAAAACATTACAGAAGACCTGAACCGTTATGTTGCTCCCCTGCGCCGCCAGATAGCTGCCAAAGCTATAACCCTGATTCGTGATAATGATGCGGTGCTTGGCAAGATAGCGGCACGCAATCTGCATGTAAACTATATCGGCGTAAATGCTTCCGCATCTCTTTTGCACGATAGGCTGTATGATGCACAGAATATAATGAAAGCCAAATGGTTGCCTAAAGGAAGCAGTTACAATGAAGTAACAAAGATAGTAGACAGCATGTCTCATTATGATGCAAATGTAGTGGTGCTTCATAATTTGAGTATTTACCCGACAAACAATTATGGGCTGGACGCTGCACAGCTTTATTTGCTGCAGCAGGTGCAAGGTCGCAAAGATGTAATGCTGGTAATAATGGGCAATGCCTATGCATTTCGTTATTCCTGTAAAGTATCAGGTGCTATCGTGGCGTATGATGATGATTCTCTTACACAGGAAGCTGTGGCAGATGTGCTGCTGGGAGCAAAAAAAGCAGTTGGCCACCTGCCGGTAACACCTGTCTGCGATATGACAGCCGATACCATTAAGCCCGCAACACCGGTTATACCGGATACTGCAGAAACCCTCGCAGTGCTTCCAGCCACCAACGAGCTGCAGAAGGTAGAGTTTGCAGAGGATGGTGGTGTAAAATCAAAGCAGGCCCTGGACAAGCTCAATCGATTTATCCAGAACAGTATTATCAGCGGGGCTTTTCCGGGGTGCCGCATTCTTGCAGCAAAAGATGGGAAAGTGTTTTACGATCAGTCATTTGGTTATCAGTCATATAATAAGCTGGTTCCGGTTGATGAGCAGACGATCTATGATGTGGCCTCCTGCACCAAAGTACTGGCTACCAACCTGGCCGTAATGCGGCTGTACGAAGATGGTAAGCTGGATCTGAACAAAACAATCGGCGATTATTTGCCGGCAGCGCGCGGCACAGATAAAGCAAAATTGCGGATTGAAGACCTGCTGCTGCACCAGGCAGGTTTAAAAAGCTGGATACCGTTTTATAAGGAAACGCTGGATGAGAAGGGTAATCTCAAATCAGACCTTTATGTGCATGACAAAGACAAAAAACACAGCATAGAAGTGGCGCGTGATCTTTATCTCCGCAACGATTACAGGGATACTATTTGGAAGGAGATCTACAGTTCGCAGCTGGAAAATAAAGGACGTTTTGTGTACAGCGACCTGGATTTCTATTTCCTGGCAGCCATCGTGGAGCAGATCACCAAAACCACCATTGATAAGTATGTGCAAGATCAGTTTTACAAGCCGCTGGGCCTGAAACAGATATCCTATCAGCCGTTAAAAAAATGGGATACAACAAACATTGCCCCAACCGAATACGACATCTTCTTCCGTCATCAGCAGGTGCATGGTTATGTGCATGATCCCGGAGCAGCCCTGTTTGGCGGCGTTGCCGGTCATGCGGGCATATTTGCTACAGCCCATGACGTAGGCGTTATTTTCCAGATGCTGCTGAATTATGGCACATACGGCAAGAAACATTATTTCAAAAAGGAAACAGTAGAAAAATTTATCGCTTACAACACAAAGCTGAGCCGCCGTGGGCTGGGCTTTGATAAACCACAGGCCGACAGGGACGATGCCGGCCCTACCGGTAATCGCTGCAGCGGGTATACATTCGGACACCAGGGTTTTACCGGTACCTGCGTATGGGCCGATCCTGCAACTGGTGTGCTTTTTGTGTTTCTGTCGAACAGGGTATACCCTTCTGCCGACAACAACCTGATCAATAAGCTGAACGTCCGTACTGTAGCCCAGGATTATATTTATGAATCACTGGGCATACCGGTGAACCATGCCCGCGAAGCAGTTAAGAAGCTACAGTTGAAAAAATAAGTAATCCGACCGCATCCGGAAGATAGAACAGCAGCGAAACCCGCTGCTGTTCTTGTATTATCCTGCAGGATCACTTAAAATCATCCTGGTTACACGTCGTTTTATACAAACTTTAGCATTTGCCGTTTAACCCTTTCACACAATAAGTGCATTTTTGTCACGTTATTGTAAATCACCAAACGTCTTTTGATGAAAACCCGACTCTTACTCATGCTGCTGCTGTGCATCTGTCTTAACAATGCCAGAGCCCAACAAACCTACAGCATCAAAGGTTCTGTATCCGATACCCTAAATAACATTAAGCTGCAATATGCTTCTGTAACATTATTACGGGCATCTGATTCGGTATTGATAGATTATACTCGTGCCAATGCCAATGGAGAATTTATGCTGCATGCGGATACTGCCGGAAAATATATGACGATGATCACATTTCCGGGTCTTGCGGATTATGTGGACATCGTAAATGTTACAGCTCCGGGCATAACATCTCTCGGCGATATACCAATGGTGTCCAAAACGCATTTGCTGCAGGAGTTTGTATTGAAACAACAGGTGGCAGCCATCAAGATAAAGGGCGATACGACGGAATATGTGGCTGACAGCTTTAAAGTACGTGAAGGCGCCAGTGTAGAAGAGTTGTTGAAAAAACTGCCGGGGATACAGGTGAACAAAAACGGCGAGGTAGTGGCCCAGGGTGAAAAAGTGGAGAAAATACTGGTAGATGGCGAAGAGTTTTTTTCAGATGACCCTGCCGTAGTGACAAAAGGCCTGCAGGCAAAAACAATCGATAAAGTACAGGTATTTGACAAGAAGAGTGACCAGGCTGCATTTACAGGAATAGACGATGGCCAGAAGACGAAAACGATAAACCTGCAGATGAAAGACAATATGAAGAAGGGATATTTCGGGAAACTGGTTGCGGGCGGCGGCACCGATCAGTATTTCGAAAACCAGGGGATGATCAATGCTTTCCGCAAAAAAAGTCAGTTCTCTGCATTTGGTATCGTTTCCAATACAGATAAAATAGGGCTTGGATGGCAGGACCGCGGTAAATACTCAGGAAATGACGGGTCTACTACAATGTCTGACGACGGGGGCATTATGACAACTTACTACACCAGTGATGCAGATGATGAATTCTCCAGCTGGGACGGAACTTACAACGGCCAGGGCCTGCCCAAAGTATGGACCGGTGGTATACATTATTCAGACAAATGGGGAGACGAAGATAAATATCACATATCGGGAAATTACCGCTATGCAAAACAAAACCTGGAGACAACAGGAGACGATATCACCCAATATACACTGCAGGGTTTTCAGAACGTAAGCACATCTCACAATGACAAATTCAGCACGGGACAGCGGCACGGAGCAGATGGCCTTTTTGAGTGGAAGATGGACAGTACTTCTTCCCTTAAACTCACCGTGAATGCCGGCTACCGCGAAACGAAATCCAGCACGCAATATCATGGCAGTATTTACAATCTTGTAGCAGATTCCGCAACCGGCGCGAACATTACAGATTCGCTGAATAATAACAACCGTACACTCAACAGTGATGCCAGCACCAAAAACTTTGATGCATACCTGCTGTACCGCAAAAAATTTAAGAAAAAGGGAAGGACAATGTCTTTTGCTTTTAATGAGAATTACAAGGAATCGAACAGTGACGGGTATCTGAAATCATTTACGCATTTCTACACAACCAATACAGACAGCGTTATAGATCAGCATAAGATTAACAGCTCGCGAAACCTTACACTTAACGGAAGGCTTACTTATACAGAACCGTTATCAAAAACAACATTCCTCGAACTGAATTATGCCTTCAGTGCAAATAATAGCAGTGCAGAGAAGAACTCTTATGACAGACTTACCGGCGGCGAATATACGGATAGCGCCAACCAGCTGTACAGCAGCAATTACAGGTACAATATTACGCAGAACAGCGGTGGTGCCAAGATGCGGTTCGTGTACAAAAAAATGAACTTCTTCTTTGGCGGCGATTATAACAATACTGTATATAACCAGAAAAATCTGGCAACGGATACTGTTTATCATCGCAGCTATAACACCACATACAATAACTTCTTTCCCGATGCTGGATTTACTTACAAGATAGCCAAACAGACAAACCTGAGCTTTAATTATGACGGCAGTACACGTCAGCCGACAATAGACCAGATACAGCCGCTGCGGGACAATACTAACCCGCTGAATGTGCCAGTGGGAAATCCATCGCTGAGGCAGGAATTCCGTAATAGTTTCCAGCTGCGCTTTAATGATTATAAAGTATTATCTGGTCGTTACCTGTGGTCCAGCCTCTCGTACAACTCCGTGAACAATGCCATCAGCAGATCAGACGTTATTAATGAAGACGGAAGCCGCACCTACCAATATGTAAATGTAAATGGCAACCATAACGTATGGGGCTACCTGGGCTATGGGTTCCGGCTTAAAAAGCTGAACCTGGATCTGGGTGGAAATATTAACGCAAGCCTGGGGCACTCCAACAATTTTGTAAATGGTCAGCCCAATACCAACAATAATAACTCATATTCCCTGGGGCTTGATGTTCGTTACGACAAGGAAAACAAAATATCCATATCCTTCAGTCCCGGTATCACCTACAATGATAACAAAGCAACCATCAGCACTATCAGCACCAGTTACTGGAGCAGCAATAACAACCTGGATATAACTTACCAGCTGCCGAAGAAATTTGAACTGGGTACTACAGCAGAATGGATGATACGCCAAAGAACAGAAGTATTTACCACCAATAACAATGTACTGCGCTGGAATGCTTATGTAAGCAAAAAGATGCTGAAGAAGGATCAACTCGAAGTGCGTGCATCTGTATTTGATATCCTGAATCAGAATGTCGGTTTCAGCAGAAATGCGCAGAACAACTCCGTTTCCCAGAGCAGCTACAATACCATACGCCGCTATGGTCTGCTCAGTGTAATCTGGAACTTCTCACACACACCTATAGCGGCGCCCCAGGACAATCAAACGATGATCATTAAATAAAAAGAAAACTATGAACCGTTATATATTGCCTATACTTTTTTTAATGCTTACCGCAACTGCGGCTTCTGCACAATATACTGCACAGGGAACCATAGAGTATGAGCGGAAGGTAAACGTGCACCGACAGATGGAGGATTACGGAGAAGATTGGTTTGAGCAGATGAAGGCGCAAGTGCCGAAGTTCAGCAGCAGCTTTTTTAACCTCTATTTTGATACACAGAAGACCTTGTATAAGCCGGGCAAAGAATCCGATAACCAGTTCCGCATGTTTGGCGGATCGCCTGCTGCAGACAATGTGGTGTATACAAATCTCCCTGCAAAAAAAGTGACAGCGGAAAAGGTAATCTATGAAAAAAAATATCTCGTACAGGACAGCATGCGTGTGCTCAAATGGAAGATAACAGATGAGATCCGTACGATTGCCAATTACAAATGCCACAAAGCTGTAGGAAAGATCTGTGACTCCGTATATGTGGTCGCTTTTTACACAGATGATATTATGGTAAGCGGCGGTCCTGAGATGTTCAGCGGCCTGCCGGGCATGATACTGGAGCTGGCAGTGCCCAGGCTCTATACTACATGGGTAGCCACCAAAGTAGACATCGCACCTCCGCCGGCAACAACCTTTGTGGCTCCGGCAAAAGGAAAAGTAGTAACACAGCAGCAACTGGTGCAGAACCTGCAGGAAAGCCTCAAAGACTGGGGCAAATGGGCGAACAGAAATATTTGGTGGAGCTCGTTGTAATACAAACAGGATTTTTTTCAGTAAGGCCCGGATTCCCGGGCCTTCTTATTGTGGAATTATTGTGGGCCGGAACTGCGGGAAAGCAATTCTCTTCGCAAAAAAGCCACTCCGGGAAAAGGAGTGGCCTAAAGAAATAGATGACCTGGTAAAAAGGTGAACAAGCTCAGAAGGAGCAGAAGTATAGGATCTGTTACAGGCCAGCATGCCACCTACTCAAAATGTAAGCGGTATTCTGATCGCATTATTATTCCACCACTAAGGTTTGTGTCGTTTTTATATTATCGGATGATATGGTAACAAAATAGATTCCGGGTTGCTGCAGCTTAACGGAAACGGACCGGCCTCCCGGCTTTGCCTGGTAAACAGATTGCCCGATTGTATTTGTGATATTGATTTCATCCGCCTTGTTTTCGCCGGATATTGTTACAGTTCCATTTGTCGGGTTAGGATAAATGGTGAATGAATGTGCAATAACCTGCTGTTCATTTATGCCTTCAGGACAGGCCGTGAAAGAACTGGGATCTGAACTGATGCCATTGACAACCACTTCCAGCGAATAAGTGCCGGGAGTAAAAGCTGCCGGTAATGTAAATGATGCAGTATCAGGCAGGGCGCCTGTTTGTACCCCGGTTCTGTTCCAGTTGAAGGTTCTGGCATAATACACATTGCTGCCGGACCGGAGGCGTACAAGGGGGTAGTTGGTCGCCATCTGCCAGTCGTCGCCGTAGCATGCCCCTTTTGATATTCCGTTAAAGAGTGTACCGATTATCCGGTACGTATGGCAGTCTGTTGTGGTAATGCCGCTGACCGTTGGTTTGCCGGCAGCCAACGGAGCGCCTGAAGGTGTGTACGTGTAATAGGTATTGTCATACAGGTTTGCAAATAGTACAGATCCGTCCGGTAGATCCAGCATATTGGTAAAGTATGCGGGCACGTTCATGTAGGGGCCACCCATCGGGGTTGGTATCTGTACAAACGAGTCCGTGACGTAGTTAAATTCGAAGAAGTAAGTAGTGTCAGCAAAGTTAATGCTGTCAGTCGGCGGAGGAGAAAAGGCACAGAGAATTTTTCCATTTGCCATCATAGCTGCGGCTGCATCAGGCGCACCCAGACCATGTGGTATATCCGGGCCCGCTGCCCATGTTCCCGGACTAGTTGTACCTGATGGCGTATAAAATGCAGTTTTGCCATTAGCCCCGATAAAAAATCCCCGTCCGTCCGGTAATAGAAAGGAAGGTCCCGTTTCTCCTATAGACGTATCATACAGCGGTACAGGAACCGTGGCATCTGCTACCCACTGATTGAGTGATGGAATATAGCGTTCGGAGGATGTTGTGTCAAAATCGACGAATAGGATACTGTTGTCCGGCAATTTTAACCAGGAAGATTCATCATGGCTTTGCAGGCACGATGGTGCTGCGGAATAAGTATTCGTGGCCGGATTATAGATCACATTTCCGGTAAAAGAGTTTACTATGGCCTGTAATATGCGGCCATCCGGAAGTTGCTCAGAATTGGCATCGGAGATCTTTCTTGATACAGAAGTAAATGGTCCTGCTGTCCAGGTATCCGTTAGTGGATTATAGATCTCGGATCTGCTTCCCCCGGTCCCGTATTCTCCTCCGGCCACATATACACGACCATCTTTTAATACCTGGGATGAAAAATACAGCCGTGAATCCATCATCGATGCAATGCTGCTCCATGTTCCGTTTATATAACTGCCATGAATGTCCGGGGTCAGTTTTTGCCAGGAGTTCCCGATATGATCAATGCCGGATTTACTTTTGGCAATAACAGAGCCATCGCTCAGAAGAAGCATTACACCCGCGCATGTGTCGTTGCAGGGCGCTGCTACCTGTGTCCATGTTCCGACTTGCGCTATACCTTTTTCAGAACCAAGACCCAATGCAAATGCCAGGAGCAGAAGAGAATTTTTAATTTTTCTTTGATAGTTTTTTTGAGTAGAAAGTAAGGGCATAAGAATTTATTTTATCAAATATATATTTTCATTGACTTTAAAAAGAGCCGGAAAGAGCATTTTACACTCATGTGGCAGAATGGGCAAACACAACATGTGCAAACATTTCTAAACACGATGTGCAGCATAAAAAAAGCCACTCCTGGAAAGGAGTGGCGTACCTCTGAGTAGAAATTGCGTTTAGCGCAAAAACAGGAGTTCGCGGTACTTTGGCAGCGGCCAAAGTTTGTCATCCACAATCAGTTCAAGTTTGTCGGCATGGTAGCGTATTTTATCGAAGTAAATTTTCACTTCGTTGCAGTACATGGCCGCACGTTTATGGGTGTCAGCTTCATTGTTGGCGCGTTTGCGTGCCTCAATCATAGCTTCTACATTGTCATTGATGTTCTGGATATGGCCGCTTACCACTTTCACAAGGTTCAGTTGTGCTTTGTAGTTTGCTTCGTCCAGGCCCAGTTCTTTCAATCCTTTCACGTTCTGTACCAGCACATTCTGATAGTTAATGGCGGCAGGCAATACGTGATTGGTGGCAATATAGCCCAAAATACGCGCTTCTATCTGAACTTTTTTTACGTACTCCTCGAGCATGATCTCGTGGCGTGCTTCCAGTTCGCGTTCGCTGTAAATATTATTGTTGAAAAATACTTTTTTAGCGCTTTCTGTTACAAATGCATCCAGTGCTTCAGGTGTAGTTTTTAGGTTGCTCAGGCCACGGCGTGCAGCTTCCTGTGCCCATTCATCACTATAGTTGTCACCTTCAAAACGTATTTTCTTGGAGTCTGCAATTGTTTTGCGCAGGATGTGCATGATAGCGATCTCTTTTTTCTCGCCTTTTTCGATCAGCGCATCTACATCCTTCTTGAATTGCTTCAGCGTATCTGCTACGATGGTGTTCAGTACAGTCATCGGAGAGCCGCAGTTAGCACTTGAACCAACTGCACGGAACTCAAATTTGTTACCGGTAAAAGCAAACGGGCTGGTACGGTTACGGTCTGTATTGTCCATCAGCAGTTCGGGGATCTGCTTGTGGATGTCCAGTTTCAGGATCACCTCATCCTGTTCGCTGAATTTTTCTTTTACGCGTGTTTCCACTTCGTCAAGTACCTGAGAGAGGTATGTGCCTACGAATACAGACATGATGGCCGGAGGGGCTTCGTTTGCACCCAGGCGGTGATCGTTGCTTGCAGATGCAATAGCAGCGCGCAGCAGGTCTGCATGGTCATGTACCGCTTTGATCGTATTGGCGAAGAAGGTGAGGAACATGAGGTTGGTGCGTGGTGTTTTACCAGGTGCCAGCAGGTTTACGCCGGTATCCGTAGCCATGCTCCAGTTGTTGTGTTTACCGCTTCCGTTTACGCCGGCAAATGGTTTTTCATGCAGCAGCACTTTCAGCTTGTGGCGTTTGGCAACACGTGCCATTACATCCATCAGCAGAGAGTTGTGATCTACGGCAATGTTTACTTCTTCAAATATAGGGGCGCACTCAAACTGGCCTGGTGCAACTTCGTTGTGGCGTGTGCGTAGCGGAATACCGAGTTTGTATGATTCCTGCTCAAAGTCCTGCATAAATTCAAATACACGCTCCGGGATAGAACCGAAGTAGTGATCTTCCAGCTGCTGGCCTTTTGCAGGAGCGTGACCTACCAGTGTGCGGCCGCACATTACGAGGTCCGGGCGGGCATTGGCGAGGTTTTCGTCAATTACGAAATACTCCTGTTCCCAGCCAAGGGTGGCCGTTACTTTAGTTACATTTTTATCGAAATAGTGGCATACATCAACTGCTGCTTTTTCCAGTGCTGCAATAGATTTCAGCAGGGGAGCTTTATAGTCGAGCGATTCGCCGTTGTATGCAATAAAGATAGTGGGGATACACAGTGTTTTACCGTGGCCTGTCTCCATGATAAAGGCAGGAGAGGAAGGATCCCATGCCGTATAACCACGTGCTTCAAATGTAGCACGGATACCGCCGTTAGGGAAGCTGGATGCATCGGGCTCCTGCTGGATAAGCGCATCGCCGTCGAACAGTTCGATAGCTGTGCCGTCGCTTTTAATTGTAAAGAAAGAATCGTGTTTCTCAGCAGTAGTACCTGTCAGTGGCTGAAACCAGTGTGTAAAGTGTGTTACACCGCGTTCTTCTGACCATGCCTTCATGCCTGCGGCAATCTGGTCTGCTACTTTACGGTCTATTTTGCTGCTGCTTTTGATGGAAGCCATCAGGCTTTTATATGCCTCATCGCTCAGGTATTCGCGGATCGTACGCCCGGTGAATACATTACTGCCAAACATAGCAGTGATTTTTTTACCATTATAATGGCCGATCTTTTTTTCTTCGGCAGCCAACTCTTGCAGAGCAGGGAAACGTAAAGACGACATAGATATTAAATTTTGTGCAAAACTAAATTATTTTATACAATTGGCCAGATTTTGACCACATTTCATCAAAAAATAACAAATAGAAATAAGTGTAATTTTAATTGGGAAAGGTTTTACTTAGAACTGTTTACCACATAACTAATTGCAAATTCCTTAAAATCAATTGCTTCAAGATTTATTTTTTGAAAAGGCATATTTAATTGCAAATTAATTGCAATATTTACTTTCCCGTCCATGGTGTTCCATGAAATGATAGGCAGATGTTCTATAAAGTCTACGCCTCTCCTCCCCTGCCATTTATATGCGGCTTCTTTGGCGCACCATGCCAATGTGATAAGTCCGGTATCATTCCGGGTAAATTGCTGTTCTCTCGGCGAGAGGAATTTATGTTGCAGTTGTTCCATCCGCGGATGCGGGGATTGTATATCGATACCGGCTTCTGCGTCTGTGCTTACTACAGCGGCTACATATGGCCAGGAATGTGAAATGGAGAAATAAAACCGGTCTTCGGGAATGCGTGGTTTGTCATGTATGTCCGGTTGAATATGGTGGAGCGGAAAATCATCTTCCAGGTGTTTGAGCAGATACCTGCCCGCAAGACGTTCCAGGCGGCGTTTTTCATTTTTTATCTCAGAAAATGTGCCGCTGCCGTTTTCAATAAAAAAACGCTCAGGCTCTTCGATTTTCCAGATGGCAGCCAGGCTGTAAGGGTCCGTTTCCCATTCTTTAATGACAGGCATACCTCAAAAGTAAAGCAGGAGACGATGCGTTGCTACAGTACGGGTATAAAAAGACCCCGGAATAATGCCGGGGTTTTGTAATGATGTGCATTGCTTCAAGAGCCGAAGCAATGTGTGGTCGGCCGAGCTTACGCTTTAGCGCTCAGCGAAATGCCTAAAATAGACAGCAGACTAATAAGTGCAGTAATAGTCATGGCTATTTAATTTAAAGGTTAACGCCTACTCTGTTTAAGGGTTTTCGGCAATCTCCCTTATGGTGAAGGTTCCACCAAGGCATTGCGCCTTCCATGTGTGGAGCTGGCTTTTCCGGAACTACAGGCCGAGAAGTCCGAGAATGAACTGGAGCAGTTGTGTGATAACGTTCATCTTTTATGTTTTAAATAGTGATACCGGCTTTTTTCGGGCTGCCGGTTTTACCCTGTGTCGCATCAACCTCTTGTGTTGATGAAAATCCCGGCTTACAGACCTAGAAGACCGAGGATAAACTGCAGCAGCTGATTGATCAGGCTCATGTTTAGTTTATTTAGTTTGTTATGCCTACTCTTTTCCTGGTTTTCGGCAATCCCATGGTTATTCCCTTGTATGCAAAGGTAGATGGCGTAAAAACTGAAATCAATGGTAAAAGTTCTATAAACGGTTGATAATCAATATTTGTTTTCTATTGTAGATTTTGAACGGGCTGGTTGTAGTTCTTGATTGAAGCGGACATTAAAGCATATGGAAATAATGAAAGAATGTATTAAGAAAATATATTCATCCGGTGCAAACTCATATACCAATATCTATTATGCATGTTTACAATTAAAATATGTTTTATAGCATATCTGATGCAACTATCGGAAATATTTGCCCGGAAGGCGAAGTATGGAAATGGTCTGGTATCTATCTTTATATTTGCACATTCTTTTGTACATATGATTCTTTCTGATACACGCATTCTTGAGGAGATTGAAAAGGGCACTATCATCATCGAACCCTTTGACCGTAAATACCTGGGCAGCAATTCTTATGATGTGCACCTTGGCAAGCACCTGGCTACTTATATCGATGCAGAACTGGATGCCCGCAAACACAACCAGATACAGCATTTTGATATACCAGAGGAAGGCTTTGTGCTGCAACCGGGTATTCTGTACCTGGGCGTAACAGAAGAGTATACCGAAACACATGCCCATGTGCCGTTTCTTGAGGGGAAATCATCTACAGGCCGCCTCGGTATAGATATACATGCAACAGCTGGTAAGGGTGATGTAGGCTTCTGCAATACCTGGACGCTGGAAATATCCGTATCGCAGCCGGTGCGTATTTATGCCGGCATGCCTATTGGTCAGCTTATTTACTTCCCGGTAGATGGCGAGGTGGAAAACAAGTACAATACAAAGCAGAACGCTAAATATACGCAGCGTACCGTACGTCCTGTAGAGAGCATGATGTGGAAGAATGAGTTTTAGTAAACGGTAACTGGCGAGCAGTATAATCACGTAACGCAGTCAGGGTTCTGAACCCTGACTGCGTTTTATATTACCGGATCTCTATCTTCTGCTGTGTTACAAAATCTACCGGCACATTTATGAAAATGCCGCCCTTCCCCACCTTTACATAGCCTTTCAGGCGTATAGTGACTTCAGGATTCAGCAACACCTGCAATGAGTTTTCCAGAATACTTTTCAGGTCTGTGGTGAGCGCCACCGGTATGAGAAAAGTGTCCTTCTTCGGAATGGTGATGCGGTTGTCTAATGCGGCTTTGCCGAGGTACTTATCATTCATCGTCACATCAATATCGCCGCCTTTCATTTCAAGCGCATAATTATTGGGGTTATAATACTGCATATCCAGGCCTATTGTAGATTCCCGGATTCCCAATGATTTTATATGAAAGTTTTTCACGTCCTGGTATACCAGTTCTTTGGGCTGCGAGCAGGAAATAAAAAAGGTGGTACAGATAAGTATCAGCAGGCTCAGTATTTTCTTCATAGCGGCAATTTATAAAAAGAAAAAGACCCGCAGCGGTAGCCACAGGTCTTTTACGTACAATTATTTTCTTCACTTAGTAATTGATCACTTGTTCTTCCATTACTTCCGGCATAGCGCGGAACTCATACTGCTGGTTGCGCAGCTGTGGTTCAAAACCTGCTTCACGGATAGCCGCCTGTATACCGCTGGCGGTAAACCTGTGTGGCGCTCCTGCAGCGCTTACTACATTCTCTTCAATCATAATGGAGCCGAAGTCATTGGCCCCGGCATGCATACACATCTGTGCTACCTGCTTGCCTACAGTGAGCCAGGATGCCGCAATGTTTTTCACATTCGGCAACATGATACGGCACAACGCTATCATGCGGATATATTCCTCCGCTGTGGTCATATTTTTGGTGCCACGTATACGGCGCAGCAGCGTATCTACATCCTGGAATGTCCAGGGGATAAAAGCAATAAAGCCTTTTGCGCCTTCCGGCTTCTTCGCCTGCACTTCGCGGATCTTTACCAGGTGCTCAAAGCGCTCTTCAATAGTTTCCACATGGCCAAACATCATAGTGGCAGTAGTGGTCAGGCCTATTTTGTGCGCTTCGTGCATAATGTCCAGCCACTCCTGCGCCCCGCATTTTCCTTTTGAGATGAGGCGGCGTACACGGTCATTAAGTATTTCTGCACCAGGGCCGGGCATACTGTCCATACCAGCTTCTTTCAGTGCCAGCAAAGCCTCGCGGTGCGTTACACCGGATATTTTACAGATATGTGCTACTTCGGGCGGGCCGAGTGCATGAAGTTTAAGGTTGGGATATAACTCTTTCAGCTGTTTGAAAAGATCTACATAGTAAGCAAGGCCCAGCTCCGGATTGTGGCCGCCCTGCAGCAGCAGCTGCTCGCCGCCATAACGGAATGTTTCCTCGATTTTCCGTTTGTAGGTGTCTATATCAGTCACATAGCCCTCGGCATGGCCGGGTATGCGGTAGAAATTACAGAACTTACAGTTGGCAACACAAGTGTTGGTTGTGTTCATGTTGCGATCTATGATCCAGGTAACTTTGCCGTGCGGCACCTGTATCTTACGCAGCTCATTGGCTACAAACATCAGCTCGGTAAGAGGGGCATTATGGTACAGGAACATGCCTTCTTCCACACTTAAAAACTCAAACCGTAGCGCGCGTTCATACAGCTCTGCTAATTGCATGAAATGAATTATTTGCCAGCAAAATTAGCATAAAAAGCTGATGGTGACCGATGGGTATTATAGCTTGTTGTTAAAACTGTATAGAGAAATGATTTGTGTAGAGAAACTTTGTTAATTTGGCTGACGATGAGTGTGGTAGCCCTTACTTTGTTTGGTGATGAATTGCCGCAGCAGGAAGTAAAAACTGCGGTAAGGAACCGTGCCTACACCACTCCCCAGCAGGTAAATGCTGTTCCGGAAGAACAGGAACCGGAAGTATTGCGTGGCTGGGAGGCCGATAAACAGTATTACGGAATAGGTAAAGTGGCAGCGCTTTTTGGGGTTAAAACATCTCATATCCGTTTCTGGACAACAGAGTTTGAGCTGAAAGTGCGCACCAACAGGAAAGGAGACCGGCTGTACTCACCGGAGAACATAAGCGAGCTGCGGGCTATATATCACTTAGTAAAAGAACGTGGTTTTACAATAACGGGCGCAAAGGCCAAACTAAAAGAAGACCGGAAGCTGTCTGTAGGAACTGCAGACCTGAGAACGGCACTACTGCAATTACGCAGCCAGCTGATGCAGATACGCAACCAGCTTAAGTAAAAAAGAAAAAGAACAACAAATGAAGAAGATACTTTTCGCAGCAGCCATGATGATCGGTGTGCATGCATTTGCCCAGTCGGACTATGACGTGTCGAAAGACAAAGAAAATGGCGCAGTAGTGTTTAAAGGCCAGATGAGCTTTGAAGATATGGAAGGGGAACCCTCTTTTAGTTGGTTGAAGCATGGCACGGACTCTTATAAGCCGGACACGGCGACAATGAAGTACCTTAAAAAGAACCTGCCGAACTATGAGATAGTAGTGCTGATGGGCACCTGGTGTGATGATTCGCAGAACATGATCCCCAAGCTTAGAAAAGTACTGCAACAGGCCGGTTTCCCGATGGCTAAATATACAATGTATGGCCTCGATCGCGCCAAAACCGCAAAATATGTAGAGCATAAACTGTATAAAGTAGATAAAGTACCTACAATAATTATCTACAAAAACCACATGGAGCAGGGACGTATCACTGAGACGGTGAAAAAATCGGTTGAAAAAGATATTGCCGAGATTATACGCCCGGATGTGGATAAGCAGGAAATGATAAACAATATGCAGAAGTAAAATGCATTCAATAAGAAACGGCCTCACTACAAAGTGAGGCCGTTTCTTATTATAGACCAGGATTACGTTGTCTTTGATTGGAATAAATTCATTCCAAGTACAAATAAAACATCTGATGTAAAAAAGCGGGCTCCAAATTTTGGAGCCCGCTTTTTTAATATTTGGTTTCTAAGCTTATTTAAAATCTCCTGCTTTCACAAAGCTTATTTTACCTGCGTCCAGGTATTTTTTCATTGCCTCGTTCAGCTGTGCCAGTGTTACGTTCTGCAGCTTTTCATCGAAAGATTTGTCCCATGCCATGGTGCGTCCCAGGTTCAGGTAACTGCTCAGCTTATTGGCCAGCGACATATCTTCCGTACGGCTGCTTTGACGGTACTGTATGATCGCGCTTTTGGCCTGTTTCAGTTCGTCTTCTGTAAAGCCATCTTTCAGCATTTTGTTCATTTCATCCAGCCATGCAGCTTCCAGTTTTGTTTTATTGTCGGGGTTGTAGATAGCGTAAGACCCGAAGGAACCTGTTTCATCCCTTGAATCGGCCTGGAGCCACGAGCCTACACCATAGCTGATACCTTCTTTCTGGCGGATGCGTGTAGCCAGGCGGGAATTCAGAAATCCGCCGCCGAAGATAAAGTCGCCCATTACCAGTGCCGGATAATCGGGATTATCGTCACGGATCTTCAGGTTCATGCCGGCCATCATCATGGCATTTTTCTTGTCTGGTGTTTTAATTTCGCGGTTTTCCGGCTTTACGTCTGCAAAGACGTCCGGCACACGCTTGTATGCTACAGGTGCGGTCCAGTTGGCCAGCATTACATTCAATCTTTCTTTTACTACACCCGGATCAAAATCGCCTACAAAACCAACGGTTGCATTACTGCCATTATAGAAGGTCTTGTAGAAGTTCCGCACGTCATCTATAGTTACGGTTTTGGTTGCTGCGATATCTTCATCCAGTGTATTGATGTAGTGGTAGTCGCCTTTAGGGAACGGGTTTTCTACCTTATTGAACTCACGTGAGGCAATGCTCTGCGGCTCTGAGCGTTCCTGCTCCATGCCGGTGATACGTTCTGTAATCATCGTTTTGAACTCTGCTTCAGGGAAAGAAGGCTTACGCAGTATTTCTGCCACCACATCCAATGCTGCAGGCAGATTTTCACGTGTAGACTGAAGCATTACATAAACATATTGCTGGCCGCCAAAGATGTTTACAGAAGAAGACAGTTTATCCAGCGCTTCATTGATCTGGGCCATTGTCTTTTCTTTTGTTCCGCGCTTCAGCATATCTGCAGTAACAGATGCCAGCGTTGCTTTGCCATTCAGGCTTTTTTCATCGCCCATACGCAATACAAAGTTGGCCTGTACAGTGCCGCCGCGTGTCGTTTTAGGGAGCAAAGCATATTGTGCCCCGCCCGGAATTGTGCCCCGTTCTGTACGCGTTTCTATATTATCAGGAGAAGGATCAAACGCCTCGGCCTGGGCCAATGCTTCCTGGCCTTTATAATCGCGTACCATACTGTCTACATTGGGACTTGCGGGTATGTCTGCGCGTTTGGGAGATTCTGTAGGAATAAAAACACCCACAGTGCGGTTTGATTTTACAAAGTATTTTTTAATAACGCGGTTTACATCATCTGCTGTCACTTTTTTCAGGTTGTCGCGGTAGATGAATGCAAGCCTCCAGTCGCCGGCAGCCATAAACTCACTCAGTGTAAGGCCTGTGTATTCCGTGTTACGGTATGTTTCTTCAAAATTTTTCATCAGCTTGTTCCGCGCTTTCTCTACTTCATCTGCTGTAACCGGCTTCGTTTTAAGCTCATCTATCGTGCGGAACAGAATTTCTTTTGCGCTGTCGAGAGAACGTTCTTTCAGTACATCGGCATTGAGATAGAAGAAGCTTGGGTCTTTCAATCCCGGGTCATAGGCCCATACAGTGCTTGCTTTGCCGCTTTTTACAAGGCTCTGGTACAGGCGCCCGTTTGGCTGATTGGTGAGTATCTCGTTCAGGAAATCGAAAGTGGCATAGTCCGGGTGAGAGCCGGAAGTCATGTGGTAAGCTACAGATACGGACTGCACATCGCCAACGCGTTTCAGCTCTACATTACGTTCACCGTCCTGTGTAGGTTCTACTGTATAGTCATTATCGAGTACGCGTGCCGGACGGGGAATGGAGCCAAAATATTTATTAATAAGCTCCAGCGTTTTTGGCTCATCTATTTTACCGGCTACGAGCAGTATGGCGTTATCCGGCTGGTAATATTTTTTGTAGAATGCCTGCAGGTTTTTTATCGGCACGCGTTCTATATCTTCTTTAGAACCGATGGTGGATTTGCCATAATTATGCCACAGGTAAGCGGTGGAAAGTACGCGCTCCATCAATACATTTGACGGGCTGTTTTCTCCTGATTCAAACTCATTGCGTACTACGCTGAACTCACTCTTCAGGTCTTTGTCTGCAATAAATGAATTGATCATGCGGTCCGATTCAAGGTCCAGCGCCCAATTCAGGTTTTCATCAGTTGCGTTGAAAGATTCAAAATAGTTAGTACGGTCGTAAGAAGTGGTACCATTGGGATCTGCACCATGATTGGTAAGCTCCTGCGGCACGTTGGTGTGCTTTACAGAACCTTTAAACATCATATGCTCCAGCAGGTGGGCCATACCAGTTTCTCCGTATCCTTCCAGCCGCGAGCCTACCATGTAGGTAATATTCACCGTAATTTTAGGTTTGGACGGATCGGGAAACAGCAATACGCGCAGGCCGTTTGCCAGCCTGTATTCTGTGATACCTTCCACAGAAGTGACTTTAACAGGAGCCGCCGCAGCTTTACCCAAGGTCTTTCTTACGCTAACAGGTGGCTGCTTTTTTTGTGCAACCGCAGCATGGCCGGCAAGCAGCATAGGGGCTGCAATACATGGCAAGAGGATTTTTTGCAAGTTCATTTTAAGGAGTTTTAGTGCAGAATAGGCAATAAATTTAACGACCCTGGCTGAGATTGTGTGTATATTATAGTTAAAAATGTCACAATGCGTATTTCCCGTGCAGGTGGTGAAGGATGTCTATACCCCCGATCCTGCTAATGCATCTGTCAGCTTTTTCATGTAGGTTTGCGGCTTTAATTAAATCATGCATGGAACTGCCGGCACATATTTCTATTGAACAGCTCAAAAACCGGGATAATACAACACTTGACATCTCTGCCGATGCAAAACAACGGATTGCGCATAACAGGGCATACCTGGACAATATCCTGAAGGAAGGTAATACCTATTACGGTATTAATACCGGCTTTGGTTCCCTCTGCAATGTGCGTATTGAAGACAGTGAGCTGGCGCAGCTGCAGGAAAACCTCGTATGCTCGCATGCCTGTGGTATGGGCGATGAAGTGCCCGTAGAAATCGTTCGCTGGATGTTGCTGCTGAAAGTGCATGGGCTGAGTCAGGGTTATAGCGGCGTGCGTACCGAAATTGTACAGCGCCTCGTAGATTTTTATAATAAAGGAATTACCCCTGTTGTATACGAGCAGGGTTCTCTCGGAGCCTCCGGAGATCTTGCCCCGCTGGCACACCTGAGCCTGCCGATATTTGGCAAAGGAGTGGTATATTATAAAGGCGAAAAAAGGGATGCTGCTTCTGTGTTGAAAGAAACAGGCCTGGAGCCGTTGCCGCTTTCTGCAAAAGAGGGACTGGCATTGTTGAATGGTACACAGTTCATGAGCAGCTATGCAACATGGTCGCTCATAAGGGCAAAACAATTATCTGCCTGGGCAGACCTGATCGGCGCCTTGTCTGCAGATGCGTTCCTGGCCAAATCAGAACCGTTCAAACACCCGATACACCGCGTTCGTCCTCACAAAGGACAGATAGCCACAGCACAAAACATACTGAAACACCTGGAAGGAAGCGGCCTGCAGCAGCTGTATAAAGAACAGGTGCAGGACCCTTATTCTTTCCGTTGTATGCCGCAGGTGCATGGTGCGTCAAAAGACGTGATCGATACAGTGACCAATGTGGTGGAAATAGAGATTAATTCTGTAACAGATAACCCCATAGTATTCCACGACGAGAATGAAATAGTGAGCGGTGGTAATTTCCATGGGCAGCCATTGGCATTGCACCTGGATTTTCTGGCCATAGCTATGGCCGAACTTGCCAATATTTCTGAGCGCCGTACCTACCTGCTTATCAGCGGCCAGCGCGGATTGCCGGCATTTCTTGCCCCGGCAGCCGGTCTTAACAGCGGTTTTATGATAGCACAGTATACTGCTGCATCTATCGTAAGCCAGAACAAGCAGTTATGTATGCCCGCATCAGTAGACAGCATTGTGAGCAGCAACGGCCAGGAAGACCATGTAAGCATGGGTGCAAACGCTGCTACCAAACTGCGCCGCGTCATTGACAACGTACAGCGCGTACTGGCTATAGAACTGCTTACAGCTGCACAGGCTCTTGATCTGCGCAGACCTGAAAAGTCTTCGCCGGTACTGGAGTCTTTATGGGAAGCATTACGCAGCAAAGTAACCTTTATGGCGCAGGACCGTATTCTGCACGATGATCTTATAATTGCCGAACAGTTTTTAAACCAGGATCCTGCAACGTGGATCAAATAAAGATGGCAGCACCCCGATCTTATATAGTATTGCAGGCATACGGACAGGAAAGCATCCTGCAGGAATGCCTGTTTGCGCTGCTTACTTTTTCAAAACATCATAGCATAACAGATACGGAAGGCCTGGAGATATGGATATATACCGACCAGGAAGCGTGGTTCCGCAAATTTGCAGACTGCCCGCTGCCGCTGAAATTCCGTACGATAGATAGTAACGATCTGAAACAATGGCGTGGTGCAATTGATTTTGTGCACCGGGTGAAAATCGAAGTGCTGCGCGACATTACAAAAAGGGTTACCGGTTCGGTTTTATACCTCGATACTGATGTTTGCTTCCTGGAGCCGGTATCGCATATGCTGCAGAAAGTAGCTGCCGGAGACCTGTACATGCACATCCGCGAAAGCGTGATCAGAGATAACGGGAATCCGGTATTTGCCAAGTTTCACCGCTTCCTCAAAAAGAATAATCCGCTTCAGATAGACGGTAAACCATTGCATGTGTCTACAGATTCTGTCATGTGGAATGCAGGCGTGCTGGGCTTTCATACAAAATATGCCGATTTGCTCGATGATGTGCTCACATTTACAGACAATGTGTATACGCAGTTTCATAAGCATGTTGTAGAGCAATTTGCATTCTCCTATTATTTTCAGAATACAGGATTTATTCACAGTGCTGCCAGGGAAATATTCCATTACTGGCACTTTAAAGAAATGCGTCTTTACCTGGCGTCATTTTTCGAATATTTTAAAAACGCCGGTTGGGATGAGCTGGTACAACACACAGAACTGATACAATGGCATGCGCCTGTGCAGGATAAATGCAGCTTCTACCAGAACCGTAATTGCATCAATAAGCTGAGACGCGTGCGCTGGCAGCCCGTTATGCCCGACTGGGCCCAGCTACTGAAGCAGATGGACTAATGTATCTATCTGTGCCTGGTTCAGGGGATTATTAATTGACTGGTAAAGATCCTTTTTCTCTTTCTGTGTGAGGTGAAAATTAAGAGCAGCCGCATTGTTGGTTTCCTGCGGAATGTATTGCAACGTAATGAAATGCAGGCGGTGGTTCATAAAGTCCGGTGCATAATCTTTAAGGTAGGACTGGGAATAAGACTGGAAGGACTCCCATTTATTCTGGATCACAAACAGCGGGTCCATAATCATTTTGGCCAGGCTGTTCTGGTCGCTGGGGCCTAATACATTGCTTTCCCGGGTATCCCTTATCTGCAGGAATATTACATTTCCAACGTTCTCTTTCATCCATTCCCGGTATACATACAGGTAGCGAGAAACGACATCCACCCCGAAATTATCCCGCAGTCCGGCATCCATAATGTTCATTTGGGGATCGGATGGCAGCTTCACTACCGGCAATATAAACGGGAAAGTGGCATTCATGCGGAGTGCCGTGGTAAGCCGCAGGTTATATGGATTCTGATTGCTGAAAAAGGTAGCAAAATCAACCGCATCAATAGCCGGTTGTGTCGTATCCTGCAAGGCAGATTCCGGTTGTGTGAGGTAAGCAACCGGTTGGGCTGACATCATAAGTTTGCGGCCGTCATTTACAATAGTACCGTTTACGATCAATGCGGGAATAGACCCATCGGCCTCAGCCTGCCGGTAATCGCCAAGCTTCTGGTCCAGCATACCTTCCGTATTGTTGATAAGCTCCTGCTCCAGTGCATAACCCCGGTCTTTGGTATAAGAATACCCGCCGATAGAAACTTTATTGAACGGGGAAATCAGGTCAACGCTTACAAATGAGAATATCACCGCGTTCAGCAGATCTTTGCCTATATTTTCCTGGTACTTCTGTTCGTAAGGGTTTGCAACTTTACCCTGTTGGTATGCGTCCTGGATCGTGCGCCAGTATGCGGCACCAAACATACCACCCGATGCTCCGCTGATGAGCACCGTATGCCGGAATATTTTTCCTTTCGTAACACTGTCTGCATACTGCAGGCTGCGGAAGGTCCAGTAGGCGGCTCGGGAACCACCTCCGCTGATACATAACACAATAAGCGGCGGTTTTGCTTCGTGGTCAGTCTCCATTCTTTTTTTCTTCCAGTTCACCAGGCGCTGTTCTCCGTCTTTTTTATCTGCAAGATATTTTTGCTTGCAGAATACCGAATGCAGGAATGAATAACTGTATTCGGGGCGCTTCTCTTTTTCTGCATGATAGTTCAGCCCGTAAGCGACACTGCGCAGATCAAAAAAATGTGCATGCACCATCCATGAAAGCAGCACTGCGATGGAGATCCAGCCCAGGAGTTCCCAGCTTTTCAGGAAATACTTCATAGCCCCTACAATGCCCATAAGGACAGCGAAAAAAATGAGAAAGCCGGCGCCGGCAGGAATACGCAGCAACGGTTCTTCCATAAAAACGCCCAGTAAAATAAGCGTGGCAAACGCGAAAATCGTAGCAGTAATAGCATTCCGGTGATGGCGGCGCAGTACAGTTGCCAGCAGCCGTGGTGCGTAGCTTTCCAGCTTGCTGATGTGTTCTATATGAAGCCCGGAGATATAAGTATCTGCACGAATGATATCAAACTCGTAATCAAGCGTATCATAAGGGATAATTTCACGTATCCTGGATGGATTAGTGATCCGTGAGAGCACCACCTTCAGAAGGTCGCGGTCCACACGGAAAAAATAGGCAAAGGAAATAAGGATAATAAGCAGGAACCCAAGATAAAAACCCAGCTGCAGGCGGATGATTTTTTCCGCGGAAGCATGCTCATTAGTGAGCTGGTAATGAGTGCATACAATGGAGTAAAAAACGAGAAACGTGAGCGGCAGCAGGGAATTATTGATACAGTATTTTAGAAAGGCCTGCCGCAGCGCGCCCATGAACGGCATACGCTGACTGTGTATGATAAAGGTGGTAATATGCCATGCCATTACAAATACAGCCATGGCGCCACCCAGCAGAAACATACTTACAAAATTGATCTCACCAAGATATTCGGGTGCCAGGAAGAGAGCCACCGCCCCAAAATGAGATGCAAAGTTTCCGGTTATTGTAGCCAGCACAATAACCCAGAATATGAGCAGTAACTGGTATTTACGGAAGTGTAAAAACAATAACTGAACAGGTAGAAATCTAAAGATGCCCTTCAGGACCTGGTGCATGCGGGGTAGGCTTTTGTACTATTAAGCTACAAAAAAACTCTGCCTTATCCTACAGAAGCGCGTACTCTTTTTACCAGGTACAGATTTACGATCAGCGACATAAGCAGGAACATCGCCACCAGCTGGTGTGATTCCGCCAGCAGCTCAAATTTTCCAAAACGGCTCTGCGTCATCAGCGGCGCATTTAAAACGGTAAAAATACCCAGCAGTACCTGTACCAGCACGAGTACCAATGGCCAACGTGCTGCCTTTACCAGCAAGGAAGACCCCTGTTGCCGGCCGATGCGTATAGCCCAGAAAGCCCAAGCTATAATAACAAAGAAAAGTGTGTATGCGAGTGTGCGGTGAATAAGGTGTACCATTATCGGCTGACTGGTAAGCAGCTCCAGTCCCGAGAAGGTCTTTCCGGAGTAGGTGCCCATACCTTGCGGCAGCCAGCTGCCATTAATGGTGGGCCATGTAGGAGCAGCTGTAGCGGCTTTCATACCCGCCATAAAAGCGCCGTATATCAGCTGTAATGCCAGCAGTGCAATAGTAATGATTGTAAAACGGTGCATTGCCTTATGCTGTACCCGTTGCCGGCCGGGAATGAGCAATTGCACTGCAAACCACAGCACATAGCAAACCAGTACCAGCGCTGCGATAAAATGTATTGCCAGGCGGATGTGATTTACGTGAGTATCCTCTGCATTCAGGCCACTCATTACCATGATCCAGCCTACGGCGCCCTGCAGGCCGCCCAGTATGAAAAGGATCACAAATGGCATAACCATCTGGCGGTCAAAATATTTTTTCAGGAAGAAAACGATAAATCCTATGATAAATACCAGCCCCATAAGCCGGGCCCATTCGCGGTGCATCCATTCCCAGAAATAAATGGCTTTGAAGTCACTGATGGTAAAGCTGCTGTTCTGGTATACAAACTGGCCGCTGGCTTTTATCTTGTAGAGGTCAAATGCTGCATTCCATTCTTTGTCGTTCATAGGTGGTACGGCGCCCAGCAGTGGCTTCCACTCTGCTATGGAAAGCCCGGAGCCTGTGAGGCGTGTAATACCGCCAAGTGCTACCTGTATAATGAGCATAAGCACGCCCGCAATAAGCCATATGGCCACGGCACGATGCTTTTTATTTGTTTCCGGGAGCGTGTTATTTCCTGTCTGAACGTTCACTTATAGATCAGTTTGGGCGCAAAATTAGGACAAGAAAATGTGATGCGGGCCGGCAAGGCAAAAGAGTGGATATAAGCAGGGCTCATGTGTGTACTATTTGTTCTACACTAGGCGCTTTAATTCATCATTTTGTGTAAAAAAAGTCACACATAGTATCACGTTCCGAAATTTTATGTATCATTTTTTATTATAATTCGCATGACAAAAATCCTCATATGGATAAAGAAGTAAAAAATAATCAATTTAAAAAAATTTAAATAATACTGTATTTTCGATAAAAAGGGCTATTTACTTCAGTAAGAAAGACATACAAAATGACAATATGTAACAGTAAGTATGGTTTTTAAAAAATTAAAGAAGTAGTTTTAGGCACAATTAATTATAACTAATAACTATAGTCACTGAAATTCAGGCACTATAATGGATACGGGTCAGAGAAAGCCCATGTTTTTAATTCGATTATGTTTTAATTTCGTTTATATATATTATCGCTTTCACAAATGTTATTGTAAAAAAATTAATCAAACACACCAATATGAGAAAAGCAGACGTAGTAAGCAGTATTGCTGAAAAAACGGGCATTCCTAAAGTAGATATCCTGGTAGCCCTGGAAGCATTTTTTAAGGAAGTAAAAACTTCCCTGGTTGAAGGCGAACCTGTATATGTACGTGGTTTTGGTAGCTTTATTCTTAAAAAGCGCGCAGCCAAGATTGGTCGTAACATCAAGAAAAACGTAGCGGTAGAAATTCCGGAGCATTTTATTCCTGCATTTAAACCAGCTAAAGAATTCGTACAGGCTGTAAAAGAATCCAAGCATAAGCTTACCGAGCACAGCGATAAAGGCGAAGATTAGATATATGAGTGCGGCAACCCTGTTTTTGCTATTTTTGCACGGAAATTTCTAACTCCTTGCGCTTAGCACATTATCTCACGATTGCCGCAGCAATACTGCTCATTGTAATATTATACAAAGGTATCAACACCATACCTCCTGCACCTAAGGCCAGCGGCACCCCTGCTGCTCCTATGGCAGGAGGTATGCCCTCTACGCCCATGGCAGAGGCTGCTTCATTTGATTCCATTCTTACAGCAGCCCGTAAACAGCTGCCGGAGCACGCCCGTTCAGAACTTACCACCATTGAACAGAAAATAACAGGCACTAAAGATTCTGCTGCTATGGCACCGGATTTTACAAGCCTGGCCAAGGTATGGCAGCAGCATAAGCAGTTGCCTGTAGCGGCATTTTACTATGCTACAGCGGCCAAGTTGGAGAATTCAGAAAAAAAGCTCAATTTTGCAGGCCAATTATTTTTGGATATTCTGCATGAAGCCGGTTCGACCGGAGTGCAGGTGTGGGAAGGTCAGCAGGCAATTGATTGTTTTGAACGTTCTTTAAGGATTAACCCGGGGAATGACACAACAAAGCTGGCTATGGCTGTAGGTTACATTGAAGGTACCGGTGAGCTGATGCAGGGTGTGCAGATTCTCCGCGGTATTGTAGCAGACAAGCCCGACAATGTTCCCGCCAATCTGATGTTGGGTAGGATGTCTGTTCAGTCAGGGCAGTTTGATAAAGCCATAGCACGCTTTGAAACTGTACTGAAGGCTGATCCGAAAAATACCGAAGCGCTTTATTTTATGGCCGAAGCCTATAAAGGCAAAGGTGACAAGGGAAAAGCCATTGAGTTGTTTGAGCAGTGTAAGAAGCTGGTCAATAAACCGGACTTCAGCAAAGACGTCGATCAGTATATCAATTCATTTAAATAACAATAAAAACCTCGTATTATGCCTTGTGGTAAAAAGAGAAAAAGACATAAAATTGCTACGCACAAACGTAAAAAACGCTTGAGAAAGAACCGTCATAAAAAGAAAAAATAAGGTAAGGGCAAAAAGCTGGCTAACGCCGCTCTTCCTGAGCTTACTGACAGATACTGCTCACACCTTTTGCAATCCGCAATATTTCTGCATGGGGCAAAAGGTGTGAGATTTTGTCATTAAGGGATGTAACAGAAATCAGAATAGAAGTTTACTGGTATCTCTCGGATGAGTGTGCCGGCCGGTGAAGTATGGTTAAAAGACGGAAGAATGAACAAAGAACTAATTATCAATGCTTCGGCTGAAGGCGTGGAGATAGCGCTGCTGGAAGACAAGCAGTTGGTGGAATTGCATTACGAACATGGTCAGAATGAATTTGCTGTAGGTGACTTATATCTTGGTAAGGTTAAAAAACTGATGCCCGGTCTTAATGCCGCCTTTGTAGATGTAGGCTACGAAAAAGATGCATTCCTCCACTATACCGACCTCAGCCCGTATTTCCGTTCACTGCTCAAATTCACCAAATTGTCTATAGAAGGCAATACCGGTTGGGGCAGCGACTTCGGAAAATTTCCCAATGAAGCTGAAATCGTAAAAACGGGAAAAATAACAGATGTACTGCAGCAACGCCCCGAAGTGCTGGTGCAGATACTCAAAGAACCCATCTCCTCAAAAGGACCCAGGCTCAGCTGCGAAATATCTTTGCCTGGCCGCTTCCTGGTACTCACTCCTTTTAATGATGTCGTAGCCATATCACGCAAAATTCACTCTGCCGATGAGCGCAAAAGATTGCAGCGCATCGTAGAGAGCATAAAACCTAAGAATTTTGGCGTAATCGTGCGCACGGCTGCTGAAGGAAAAAACACTGCAGAACTGCATAACGATATGCTGGACCTTGCGGAGATGTGGAAAAACATACAGCAGAACCTGAAAGGGACCAAAGCTCCCCGTATTGTGCTGAGCGAGCAGGATAAGACAACCTCTATCCTTCGCGATCTGCTGAGCGAAAGCTTTCAGCGTATTGTAGTCAATGATAAAAAGCTGATGGCCGAAACCAAAGAATATGTAGGCCGTATAGCTCCGGAAAAGCAGGAAATAGTAGCGCTGCATAACGGTAATCAAAACATTTTTGATCAATACGGAGTCAGCAAACAGGTAAAGTCTTCATTTGGTAAGACCGTAAACCTGAACAGCGGGTCTTATCTCATCATTGAGCATACAGAAGCGCTGCATGTAATAGATGTGAACAGTGGTACCCGTAGTGCCGATGCCGGACAGGAACAGAATGCACTGGCCACCAATCTTGAGGCCGCAAAGGAAATAGCACGCCAGATGAGGCTGCGTGACCTGGGAGGCATTATTATCATCGATTTCATAGATATGAAGTTGCCGGATAATAAAAAGAAGCTGGTAGATGCTATGGAAGAGTTTATGGCCAATGACCGTGCGCGCCATACCGTACTGCCGATTTCCAAATTCGGGCTGATGCAGATTACACGTCAGCGTCTGAGACCGGAACTGAACATCTCTACTGCAGAAGTTTGTCCTACCTGTAAAGGAACCGGTAAAATAGGCCCGTCCATACTGCTTGCAGACGATATTGAGAAAGACCTGAAATACCTGATCAACCAGGGACACCGCCAGCTGGCAATTCATGTACACCCGATACTCGCGGCATACCTTACAAAAGGCTTCTTCTTTAATTCTATACAGGCCAAATGGTCGCGCCAGTACAAGGTAAAGCTGAAGGTAGTAACCAATAACGAATTCCCTATAACACAATACCAGTTTTATGATCTCCGCTCAGATGATCTGATAAAACTCTAAAGACATTTAAAAATCCCCGGCCTGCTGACCGGGGATTTTTTTATTTAGTACAGCTGAACTGTCAAAATCCTCGTCTCCGTTCGTTTCTTTTCAGGATAACAATCACCTTTACGATACAGATAAATTAACATGTATAAACGTTTTAATTTATTTGATATATACTTTGTTTTTTTAATTGATTTGGTATATTTGTCAAGATATATATTATTAACCTCTTTAAACTGCTATGCATTATGTCAAAACATATTTTGATGCTGTTCAGTATGCCTGATTACAATTTTTTAGGAGCTATTCTCGTGGTGCTCGTCATAGCCTTCATTGGATATAGATTGCTAAGCAGGAAATAATTTGCGCCAATATAAAAATCCCCGACTTTTCAGACCGGGGATTTTATTTAAAATGGTTAGGTGTCATTCTTCGGTTACTCTTCCCTTTCGGTTGGGCTCCGGATAACAAGTGGCCGGGCAGATGACAAATGATTTTTATTTCATGAAAATATAGCTGTCGATATCGCCTTTTGTGATCTTCTTGTCTGAAAGGATAATAAGGCGTTCCACAGCATTACGCAGCTCACGGATATTTCCCGTCCAGTTGTATTGCTGCAGTGCTTTTAATGCTTCCGCATCAATAGGTTTTACCGGTTGATTATATTCCTGGCTTATTTCTTTCAGGAAGTGCGTAACCAGCATCGGGATATCGTCCCTGCGGTCATTGAGCGATGGTACATGGATGAGGATAACGCTGAGGCGGTGATAAAGATCCAGCCGGAACTTTTTAGCCTCCACTTCTTCCATCAGGTCTTTATTGGTAGCGGCAATAACGCGAACGTCTACCTTTATTTCCTTATCGCCGCCTACTCTTGTTATTTTTCCTTCCTGCAGTGCACGCAGTACCTTGGCCTGAGCTTCAAGGCTCATATCGCCTATTTCATCCAGGAAAAGGGTGCCGCCGCTGGCCTGCTCAAATTTGCCGATACGTTGTTTTATCGCTGATGTAAAGGAACCTTTTTCATGACCGAAAAGTTCGCTTTCTATGAGTTCGGACGGTATGGCCGCGCAGTTTACCTCTATCAGCGGACCGTTGCTGCGGGTACTCAGCTCATGGATATGGCGGGCTACAAGTTCCTTTCCCACGCCGTTTTCGCCGGTTACCAGTACACGGGCATCCGTAGGCGCTACTTTTTCAATGGTTTCACGGATACGGGTAATGCCGGGTGAATCGCCGATCATCTCAAATCCTTTGCTGATACGCTTACGCAGCTGTTTCGTTTCTGCCACCAGCGATTTTTTGTCCATTGCATTGCGTATAGTGATCAGCAGCCGGTTCAGGTCTGGTGGCTTGGAGATATAATCAAACGCGCCTTTTTTTACCGCTTCAACAGCCGTTTCAATATTGCCATGGCCGGATATAAGTATAAACGGAGTGTCCGGTTTGTGCTCGCGGATTATATCCAGCACCTCCATACCATCCATTTTAGGCATTTTGATATCGCAAAGCACACAGTCATAGTTATTCTCGCGGATCTTCTTCGCTCCTTCCTGCCCGTCTGCAGCTTCTTCTATTATATATCCCTCAAATCCGAGTATTTCGGAGAGCGTGCTTCGAATGGCCTTCTCATCGTCGATGACCAGTATTTTTTTTGCCATTATATCGATACTTTCTGATTAAACTATTTTACTACTTCGCCTTTATGATATTTAACAGCAGTGGTATGATTTGCGTTGTCATATTCTTTCCAGGTGCCTTCTTTTTCACCATCTGTATATGGGCCTTCGGCTTTTAACTTACCCTCCTCGTCATATTCTTTCCAGGTGCCGGTCTGCACATCATTTTTATAAATACCGAAAGACGAGATTTTCCCGGTTTTATGGTATAAGGATACGCTGCCTTCTATTTTACCATTCCTGTAGTTGTACTCTGCAGCTTTGCCGCCGTTTTCATAATACCAGGTGGTAAGCCCGTCGCGGAGGTCGTTATTATATACGCTTTCCTCTTTTTTGTTACCGTTGGGATAAAAGATAACAGAGTTGCCGTGTTTTTTTCCGTCGGAATAGTATGTTTCCTCTTCCATCACACTGCCGCCGCGGTTATATTTTCTTTGCGGGCCGTCCTGGAGATCGTTACGGTAATTTTCTACAAGATCGGTAAATCCTTCACGTGAAACCTGGAGATATACGCCGTCCCTTTTGCCGTTCCGGTAGGTTGCCACCGTTTCCGGGAAACCATTATCCCAGAAGTTGGTCCATATACCTTCCATTACTCCGTTATGCATATATCCTTCTGAAAGTATCCGCTTACCGCTTACCACCTGCTGAAATTCCCAGTTACCCGCATCTTTCCGTTTCAGTGTATCCAGGTTCTGTCCCTTTGCCTGTATGATGAAAAGGCACGCGCCGGCAAGCATGCAGCTTTTAATTAATGCCATATTGCCTGTTTAGGCAGCCAATTTACCAATTTTATTGTCTTTTTTACGTTCGCAACAGCAATGGCGGTGTTTTCATGATCATTTTGGCAGAAATATCCCAGTGATTTACCCCGGCATGCAAATTGCGTGTATATACATGTAAATTCAAAAACAACAATTATGGAAAAATACACATTGCATCCTGCCGGTACAAGGGGCCATGCAAACCATGGATGGCTCAATAGCTTTCACACATTCAGCTTTGCCGGTTATCATAGCGAAGACCGTGTGCACTTTGGTGCGCTGCGTGTACTTAACGACGATACCGTAGCCGGTGGCGAAGGATTTGGCAAACACCCGCACCAGAATATGGAAATCATTACCATAGTGCTGGACGGCGCGCTGGAACATAAAGATTCTATGGGCCATGCGCAGGCAATTGTACCGGGCGAAGTACAGGTAATGAGTGCCGGTACGGGTGTTTATCACAGCGAATACAATAAGAACAAAGGTGAAAAAGTGAAGTTTCTGCAGATATGGATGTTTCCGGACAAGGAAAATGTAAAACCACGCTACGATCAGCAGATGTTTGATGCGGCAGACCGTCAGAATAAATTGCAGTTGCTGGTATCGCCTATATCAAAAGAAGATGCGGGCTTAAAAATTCACCAGGATGCATGGATTTACCGTACTGAACTGGAAAAGGGAAAGAGCATCTCACTGCCGGTGCATAGTGCCAACCACGGAGTCTATGCATTTGTGATCAGCGGCTCCGCAATTGTAAACGGGCATGAACTCAATAGCCGTGATGGCCTTGGGATACAGCAGGAAGCGGACATAAAAATTGAAGCAGCAGAAAATGCAGACATACTGTTTTTTGAAGTACCGATGCATTGGTAATAATATAACCCGCTGCCAGCTAACCTGTGGTGAATAGTTTTGTATTTTTAACTGTATGGAACGCACCTGCATAGTTAACGGCACAAAATATCCTGAATCCGAAGGCCTCCTGTGGAAAGATCTGAGGCCTTCGGTAAAGGAGTTTATGAAAGGAGTTAAAACAATAAAGCAGTCCCAGGCCGATGACAGTTTTATCTCGTTTTATGCGTTTAACAACCTGATGAAAGCGTATGTGGCCAGTGTTGCAGAGGAAGAGATAAAAGAGCACGAACGGCTGCGCCGGGATGTACAAATGCAGTATGCCAGTGACGATACGCTACAGCCACTGCATCTTACAGACGATCAGGACAGCAGCAACCTGACTTTTGGCCAGCGCCTGGCAGATAAGATTGCCGACTTTGGCGGCAGCTGGCCGTTTATCATTATTTTCCTTGTGTTCCTTGTCTGCTGGATGCTGTTCAACTCTTTCGTCTTACGCAGCAAGGCATACGATGCTTACCCCTACATTTTACTTAACCTGATCCTTTCCTGTCTTGCAGCACTGCAGGCACCGGTAATTATGATGAGCCAGAACCGGCAGGAGACCAAAGACCGCCAGCATGCGGAATATGACTTCCAGGTAAACAGGAAGGCAGAGACAGAAATAAGATTACTGCATGAAAAGCTGGACCACCTGCTGTTTCACCAGCATCAGCATATGGTAGAAATGATGCAGATCCAGCTGGATCTTATCTCGCAGCTTCATTCGCACCGGAATGCTGATACAACGGCAAAATCGCAGCCGGAAAACCCTTCCGGCGATCAGCCCTCAGATACAAGCAGCCGGTAACCGATACCCCGGATGTTCATAATCTTTACCGAATCGGAATTGTAAAAATATTTTCTCAGCTTACTGATAAAAACATCCAGTGTGCGGGAGTTCATAAAGCTATCGCTGCCCCATACCGAGAGAAGAATGGCCTCTTTGCTGAGCAGATTGTTTTTATTGCTCACCAGCAGGTTCAGCAGGGCAGCCTCTTTGCCGGTAAGTTCAAATGCTTCATTCTGCACGTGCAGCACCTGGCTGATCTTATTGAACGAGGCATCGCCGAACTGTTTTGTTGAGAAGTTATCCGCAGGTATATTCAGCCGTGCCTGAATGCGCACGAGCAGTTCTTCTATGCTGAACGGTTTGCGGATGTAATCGTTGGCACCTACCTCAAAACCTTTTACAAGGTCTTCCGTAGTTGTTTTGGCGGTGAGGAATATGATCGGGATATGCGGGTCTGTAAGGCGTATGTCTTTGGCCAGTTCAAAACCGTCTCTTCCGGGTACAATGATGTCCAGTACACAAATGTGTGGCTGGAGGGCATGGTACTGCATCCAGGCTTCGTCTCCGTTTGCAGAAAGGGTCACATCGAAATTGTTTTTCTGAAGGATTTCAACCAATACCTGACCTAAAAAAGCATCATCTTCAAGTAACAGCAGTTTAGTCTTTTGTCGCATGCACTATAGGAAATTCTATTAATAATTGGTTGTAGGGTGTTCCGCTTCTTACCAAACGGATGGTACCTTGATAATGATATATAATCTCAAATGCCCGCCGCAGCCCGGCTGTTATCCACTGGCGGGTTGCAATACTGTCTGCAATCATTCCGGAAACATGGTCGGCAACTGCGTTTCCGTCATCGCAGATAGAAATCTGAACTGTCGATTCATTGGTTGCAACGGCAAAGATCATTTCTGAAAGATTGCTGTTCCTTGAAATTATATATTGAAATAAAGCCGTCAGCATTTGTTTAAAATCTTCTTTGCTTCCGTATATCCAGGCCTGGGAACCTGTGTAATGACTACTGAATAACAAGGGGTTGTTATGATACATGTTGCAGACATCTGTAAATGCAGTTTTGGCGACAGATAAAATATCTGTAAGGACAAACTGCGTCGCCGTATCTTTTGGGTATTGTATCATTATTTTTTCGGTTCATTGTTATGGTAATGTGTTTTGATGGTGCGGCGATAATAGGTAAAGGGGTACAAATGGGAGTATTAATAATCAGCAAACCTGCGGGTGTTCCGGCCTTTATTGTAGTACCCGGCTCTCTATGTATGGCTTTCGTCCCGTTACAGCACGGTTCTGCCCATTGCGGCTACTTTCCGGAAATGCGGGAATCGGATACGCAATGAGATAAACTGCATGCCCATAAAAAGAGCCTGCAGGTAGCTTTTTGGTGATAGCGTTGCGTTTCTGAGGTATTGATCGGCTGCCGGTTATAAGATTTACAGGAAGCTTTTGGTTGTTCAGGACACAAATTTTTTTTGCAGCGGCGATAAAAACCTGCATTTTCTGGGGTTTTGTCTGCATATGTTCAAAGGTCTTTCATAAAAAACAGTTTGTATACATAGTGAGCCGATTCTTAGTAAAAATTTACACTTCCCGGTGTCATAGTGAAATGGCGCAGTGAAAAATACGGCACACGGGGCAGTCTGTTGAACAGTTTACATAGTGTATCTGGTATGGGAAAAACGATCGGGGAGCATTAAAAAAACATACAAAAGAAAAAAAGGTTTATAAAGGGCGCAAAAATATTTGCCATGGAGAAAAAGTGGTTATAATAAGAAAAGGAATGAGTAGCGTATCATACAATATTTTGAATATATATGATGTATTTTTCATTTTGTAAAAAAAAGTATCATTATCGCAGATATGCATTATTTTTCGGCCTTGATTTTTCAGCGGAGCCAGTTGAAAGTCAATGAAAACTAATTTGCAAATACTTTTTTGCAGACCTATTGAATTATGAAAAATTTTCTCTTCTTCAAGGCCTTTTATGAAGGCCAGGCGCATTATCTATGCGATTTTTACGAGTACGTTACTGACGACGGGGCCCCCAGTGTTGAGATAAGTGTTGAAGTGGAGGGAAAACAGATACTTTGCCATGCTCTGCAAAATACTGCCGGTATATGGGAGATCGGAAATAGTAACACTGATCTCAATAATGCTGTAAAGAATAAGCTGCTTGATATAATCCAGGAAAACAGGAGCTGAAAACCAGTTTTGGTTTAGCCGGCATATAGTACGAACATGATTTGTTGCTGGCATATTGCAGAATGGCGGTTTTTTTACTGATTTTTACAGTAGAATGGATACTCCGCACAACATTGCATTTAACGATTGGCTTGCTTACCGGCTGAAGCAGCCGCTGCCGGGTATGCGTGCACAGGAAAAAATGGCCGGGCGGGTACTGCCCATGCCGGAAGAGATACCTGCAGATGCACGGTCCAGCGCAGTGCTGGCATTGCTGTTTCCCAAAGAAGATCTGCTGAACCTGCTGCTGATACAACGCTCTGTTGATGGCGGAGCACACAGTGGACAGATAAGTTTTCCGGGTGGCCGCTATGAGCTGTCCGACAGCTCCCTGGAGTATACCGCATTGCGGGAAACGAATGAAGAGGTAGGCGTTGATACGGCTTCCGTTTCTGTGCTTGGGGCTTTAAGCCGGATATATATTCCTGTAAGCAATTTTAATGTATTCCCATATGTAGGCTTTACGCCGCAAAAGCCAAACCCATATACCCTGAGCCGCGATGAAGTGGCTGATGTGCTTGAGATACCGCTTGTGCAGCTGTTTGACCCGGCGCATAAAACTACTGCAGATGTGCGTCCATCGTCGAGACCGGGTATGTTGCTGCGTGTGCCGGCATACCAGTTGCCGGATGGCCCGATGATATGGGGCGCTACCGCTATGATACTTTCTGAACTGGAAACAGTATTTGAGGAATACCTTAACGATTATAAATAACAAAGGAGCATTGCTGCTCCTTTGTTATAAAATATTATTCTTCTTTTTTAGGCACCGTCCTGAAAACCAAATCCCAGAGCACGGAGCTTACTCCAAAGCCTTTATCCGGTGCTTTATAGTGATGCAGATGATGATTGCGCCATAATGCTTTCAGAAACCTGGGTGGTGCAAATGCGTGTATAGCAAAATGCATAGATCCGTACATGAGGTAGCCAAATAAAAATCCCGGGAAAAAGGCCAATGCATTCCAGCCCATAATAAGCCGCATAATGCTGAAAATAACGGCCGCTACTACAATGCTGGGTACCGGTGGCATAAAGAGGCGCTCCTGGTCACGGGGATACTCATGATGCACCCCGTGCATGGTATATACAAATTTCTTTGCCCGCGGACTCTCCACGATCATATGGAAAAGGTAACGGTGCATAAAATATTCAAACAAGCTCCAGAAAAGGGCGCCACAGATAAATAACAGGATCTCAGAGCCAATGCCCAGTTCTTTATACGATACGCCGTAATAAAGCATAAACCCGATAACCGGAAGATATAAGCTATAGATGACCAAAGGATGCGTTTTGGTCATCATCTCCATATAATCGCTTTTAAATAAGCGGGCCTGTCCTTTGTTTTTAATCTTGTCAAAATGCATAGTCCTGGTCTTTCGGTAGTATAAAAATAAAACTTACTTGTTATACTTTCATTTTTTGGCTTCTGTTTCTCTGTTATCGCCTCCCGGTTTCTGTTTTGTGAGTGCTTTATGCATCCACATCAGTAATGCAGGCTGCAATGTAAGGTTTGTTATCATAGCCATAAATAAGGTAAGCGATGTGAGATAACCCAAAGATTTTGTTCCGTCAAATTTAGACAGGGCAAATACTGCAAACCCGGCAATGAGTATCAGCGATGTATAAATAATACTCAGCCCTGTGTCATGTATCGTACGACGTACCGTGGCTGCAATGTCTTCGTTGTGAGACGCCAGTTCCTGCTTAAAGTTTACAAGGAAGCGGATAGTAACATCTATCGTAATACCCAGTGCCACACTGAACACCAGTACGGTAGATGGTTTAATACGGATATTGGCCCAGCCCATAATGCCGGCTGTGATCAGCAGCGGAACAATATTTACCACTACTGAGATTAAAAGTATGCGCCAGGAGCGGAACAGGAAGACCATACAGCCGAAGATCATGATGAATGCCAGTATAAGGCTGTCGCGAAGGCTGTTGATGATAAATTTGCTGCCCTCAAGGAACACGATGCTAGTACCGGTAAAGGTTACATTGTATTTCGTACTGTCAAATAGTTCGTACGTTTTAGGCTGAATGCTGTCTAATAATTGGGGCAGGCGTACAGAACCTACATCGGCCATATTGATGCTGATGCGGGTTTTGCGGCGGTCGGCGTCCATAAAGGAAGTCACCAGTTTGCTGAACATACTGGTGCTGTCACCGCCTTTGGCACGCAGGTAAGGCTGGATGAATGCACCATCAAACATATTAGGAATTGCATAGCTGCTGCTATCGCCGTTATAATAAGCCTGGCGCGCAAATTTGACTCCCTCCGTTATTGAAAGAGCATGACCTATTTCCGGATACTTGCTGATATAGGTTATCAGCTCATCCATTTTCTGTAATACCGGCAGGGATACCGCGCCGTTTTTACGTTTGGTGTCAATAACAATTTCCAGGGGCATTACGCCGCGGAAATTTTTCTCAAAGAATTTAAGGTCCTGGTAAGTTTTGTCTGCTTTGGGAAGATCATCTACAATATGCCCTACATTTTTGAGGCGCATGACACCGATTACAGAAACAATGCAGGCTGCTATAGTGGCCATATATATCCAGGAGCGATGACTGAATACCCAGGAAGTAAGTATGTTGAGCAGTTTATGCATCCACGGGCTTTCGAGGTAATCTGTGTGGCGGTCTTTAGGTGCCGGCAGGAAACTGAAAAGAGCCGGGATGAATATGAGCGAAATAAAAAATATCGCCATAATATTTAATCCGGCAACAAGGCCAAACTCTTTCAGCAGCGCGCTTTTGGTAAAGAAAAATACACCAAAGCCAATGGCAGCTGTGAGGTTGGTAAATAATGTTACGATACCCATACGCTCTATCATGCGCAGCAGGGCTTCGCGTTTGTCATTTGTTTTGTGGTACTCTGTATGGAATTTATTAATGAAGTATACGCAGTTGGGGATACCGATCACCACGATCAGCGGCGGGATAAGTGCTGTAAGCAAGGTGATCTTGTACCCGAGCAGCACGATCGTTCCTACAGACCATATAACACCTACAGCTACCACCAGCATAGATCCCAGCACCGTCATCAGCGAGCGGAAGAACAGCAGCAGGATGATGGCTGTAAGCACAAAGGACAGTATGAGGAACATACGCATCTCAGACTGTACGCTGGTAGCCATTTGTGTACGTATGAACGGCAGGCCGGAGTAATGCATTTCCACCTTGTGCTGCTGCCCGAATGCATCTGCCAGAGTGGTGATGTTTTTTACCACATCTGTCCGCTTCTTGCTGTTCAGCACCTGTTTATTGATGCTGATCGCCATCAGGTAGGTATGTGTATTGTCATTGTACAGGAAGCCTCGGTAAAAAGGCAGGTTGTAGAATGCATCGCGCACACTGTCTACGTTATCAACCGGGCCATTTACAAGCCTTACAGCCTGCAGCTTGTCACTTACAGTATCCTTTACCAGGGTTACAGCGCCGGGAATGCTCAGTATGCTGTTTACCGCAGGAGCTTTTTCCAGTTGCTGTACCAGTTGTGTATAATCATTAAAGAAGCCTTTCTCAAAGAAGTGTTCGCTCTGCACCCCGATTACCATCATATTGCCATCTTCACCAAACTGTTTTCGGAAGTTCTGGTATTCAATATATTTCGGATTGTCTGTCGGGATGGCGTTGGTGAATTCATAACTGAGCTCCACTTTTCCGGCGAAATACGCCATTACCGCTGTTGAAACAAGCAACAGCAGCAGCAGGGCTACACGAAATCTGATCACAAACGCAGCTATACGATGCCACATAGTTGTTTAAAATATGGCCGCAAAAGTAGGTAAATATGCTTACTTGCTGCCTATGGAGCACATCAGCATATTGATATATTGACATGATCCATATGAAAATATACTGTTACGGATATATCAACTGTATAAAGAATGTGCCATGCGCTTTTTCTTTTTTAATCAGTTAATAGAAAACGGTCCGCATCATTTAAAAACGGAAAATGCCCGCGCGCTTCGTCGAGCGTATTTTTTTCAAGTGTTACAGTATGCATTAAAGCTGTGCCGCTCTTGTCCTGCCAGATGGTTTCTCCCAGCGGACCAAAGACACTGCTGTCGCCGGAGTAATGAATATTATTCGCATCATCCCCTACCCTGTTCACTCCGATCACATAGCTCATATTTTCAATAGCGCGCGCCTGCAGCAATGTTTTCCAGGCGAGATTGCGGCGTTCCGGCCAGTTGGCTATATACAGCAGGACATCATAGGCATCATTCAGGTTGCGTGCCCATACAGGAAAGCGCAGATCGTAGCATATGAGCGGGCATATGCGCCAGCCCTTTACCTGTGCTATAAGGCGCCGGTCTCCACTACTGTAATGTTCGTTTTCATGGCCGTAACCAAAAAGATGACGCTTGTCATAAGTGCCATAAGTACCGTCCGGCTGCATCCATATGAGGCGGTTATAATAATTGCCGTTTTCCTCCATAATAATGCTCCCGGTAATAATACAGCGGTGCTGCCTGCTGCGTTCTCTCATCCATTGTACGGTAGGGCCGCTCATCGGCTCTGCCAGACGCTCCGGTGCCATACTGAATCCTGTAGTGAACATCTCCGGTAGGATCACCACTTCTTTCTTTTCCTGTATGCTTTCCAGGTAGCGATCATATTGTTCCAGGTTGGCATTCTTATCTTCCCATTTTATGTCTGGTTGTATTATGGTTATGTTTAACGTGCTCATATAAGATGGTTGTACTGGAATAATCGGTAATTTTACTATGTAAAACGCTCCATATTATGAAACGAATACTATCTCTGTTGCTTTGTCTTTTCCCGGTAGTTGCCTTTTGCCAGGATAAAAATAAACCAATTGATCTGACGGGCAACTGGCGTGAAATAAAAAGAATGGATGCGTCTAAGAAGCCGATAGTCTATAGTGATACTATCCGCATCCGTTTTCTGAACAGTACGGAATACCTGTGGTTCAAAGCAAACAGTATGGGACTACGCGGCACGTACAAGGCCAATAAGACGTCGCTTGACCTGGGTATGCTGTATTTTACAGCAGAGCAAATGACCCACGACCACATGCTGCTGAAAGGTGAGGATGCTTATTATGAATTTGTACGTTATACAGAGGCTGCAGCAAAAGAAGATAACAGCAGCGCCAGTGTGGGCGATCGTTCCCGGACTGTTGAGGAGTATAATGGTCTTAAAGATTTCAGTTTGCTGAAAGGAAAATGGCAGCCATACAAGCGCACAAGCTCAATAACACGGGAAAGCATCGACTATACAAGGGTTATAAAAACGATACAGGTACCCGGTAATAAAACGGATAAAAAACTGGGCTTTATCTATGCTGCTAAAGATGGAGAAGGTGCACCATCCTGGTATATCGATAAATTTGAAAACAGTATCCTCTATTGCAAGGGCCGCGACGACCGCCAGCTCAAAATCCTGAAGTGCGACGGCAAAGAGCTGATCTTTGAAGAAGATAATTATACGTATTTCTGTAAGCAGTTTTAGATTTTATTAACCGCAGAGAGCGCAAAGTATCACAGAGAGCCGCGAAGAGATATTTTCTGCACTGGTGCTGAAAAATCAATTTTATTCTTTGCGAAGAGCTTTGTGTGCTTTGCGGTTTAGCTGTTCTTATCTGCCTGCGTAAGCAGGGTAAGCAGGTTCCTGTTAAAATCAATTGTTTTTTTGCCCAAAAGCGAAAAGAAATCCCGGTCAAATTGCTCTACAGCTACGACCGCTTTTTTTATGATCTTTTTTCCTGCATCCGTAAGTGCTACGGTCTTGGCCCGGGTGTCGGTGGTATGTTCCTGGCGCTGAACAAAACCTTTCTGTTGCAATGTGCGTAAAACAGTGGAAGTAGTCATAACATCAATTTTGGTATGGGCAGACAGAACGACCTGTGTTATTTCCTGTTTCTGCAAAGTGAGCCAGTGAATACTTGCCATCAGTACAAATTGCGAATGCGTGATGCCATAGGGCTCCAGGGCTTTTTTTATTTCCCGCTGCCACAGGTTTGTGACCTGCCAAAGCAGGAAACCGGAGCTTTCTTCCGGCGTTTCCACACTGAATGTATTATCTGCTGACTTCATCGGGACGCATTTTGGAAACTATAAGATTAAAGTCTTTTTCTGTGATTTCAAAAAAACCGAAACGGAAGGGATATCCCCAGGATTTTTTATTAGTAATAAAGTCGAGCTCCGGGATCAGTGGTGCAATCGGCGTTTCAATGCAATTGAAAAAGCTAATGTTCCGCCGGAACGGGATAAAGTTTTCCGTCATCCGGAATGCGTATACTGCATCATCTGCTACTTGTCCTATTGCAGTAAATGATTGGCATTTTTCATCTCCTTCCATTGTTTCCCTCGAAGAATATACAACGAGATAGTCACCTGTATGCATGCGTTTCAGCGGTGCCTCCTTACCATGGCATACCTGTATAAAACTACCGTTTACACCACGCATAGTATGCTCTTTTGAGATAGACGTCATCCAATATCTTACCTGGCTCATAGTGCTGCAGCTGTTTTTATCTGTACCAGCGCATCTTCCGCCAATCCTGCAACGATCTTCTTCGCAACAATTTTCCACCACAGAAAACCTAACACCCCCTTTACTTTCATCGTTGTCGTGATCTTCAGACCGTCTGGTGTTTCTTCCAGTATATGCTCGCCGTACATTTTAGCCAGGGGAAATGTGGTAACGTCTGTGAAGTTTTTGTTCTCCACAGCTTCATGTATCCCGATCTTCAGCTTTGGCCCTCCCTTTGGTTGAAACATAAAATGGTTCCCTTTTTCAAAAGGTCCTTCAAGCTGTGCATATTCCACGCTTTTATCCCAGGCCGGCCAGTTGTTTACATCTGCAAAGAGTTTCCACATTTGTTCTTTGGTTACCTCTTTTGTAACGATTGTGTGTGATCTTGTCCACATAGTATATCTGATTTTATAAGTGTAAATATAATAAGTGTACTTATAATAATCAAAATTATTTTTTGAAAAATATTCAGTGCAAAGCGCTCAAAGTACAGAGAGTTGCAAGAGCATACCTTGTAGTAGCTATTTAAATAAAGAAGCGCAGAGAATTTTTCTCTGCGCTTCTTTACCAAACCTTTCGCAAATTTTGTGGCTGATACTTATTTTATTTTCACAAGATAATAAGCCGATGTTGCTTTACACCTGCTGCTGCTTGCCAGGAAATCAGGCGTAAGCTCGCTTACCTTAAAGAGTTGGCCCTGCAATGCAATATCGTACTGATAACCGCGCTGTTGCAGATCTTTAAGGCCTTCGTCCTGTGTAAGAACATAGTCGCCGCTATATGCCGGGAGATAACCATTCTCAAATACACGTATCGCCTGCCGGGCATAAAAATGCAGTGAGTTGAGCGGGTCGTGTACTCGATAGGTCATTATTTTTTCCTGTGGGATATGATGCTCGCGGATGTAATTACCCGCCACAGTTCCCACCTGGTAATGAAGCAATGTATAATAGAAATGATGTGTCAGGAAAACATTTACCAGCATAATGGCGGCAGCTCCTGTCCAGAGAATTTTACCCTGCAGCTGCTTTCTTGTGATAATATAGATCCATATCGCAACGCTTACAGCCCATAACAGGATGCCCACCCACCCGGCCGGGAATGTAATGGTGAGAATAAGTAAAACGCCCACCCAAAGCAGTGCACCGGCAACATACATCACCGTTTTCATCACACGATAGAGCTTCTGGTATTTGCCCTGCTCCAGGAAATCGCGCAGCAGCTTGGCCGTCATAATAGCAGCCAGCGGAAACGCAACAAAGATGTAGTGCGGTAACTGGTAATGAGACATGCCCAGCGAGAGATAAGCAAGAATAAACCCTCCGGTCGAAATAAACTCATGGTCGGGCCTGAGGCGGAACTTCTGCAGGATCAATTCGCGGACGTTTACTACCAAAGCAGGTAAAAACAGGAATATCCACGGCAGGAATGCCCAGAGCATATTTACCAGCAGGAAAGAAATGTCGGCGCCATTGTCCCAGCGGTTTTCACCGGTAATACGGCCAAAACTTTGTGTCCAGAAGAAGAATTTCACCCCACTCATATTTTGATGGCCTTCCATCATTTTCTCGGGGTGTATATCATACTGCTGGTACAGGCCGATGCTCATAGGTATGAGAAAAATGGCTATCAGAACTATGTCCAGCAGATGTGCAGGGTTAAATATATTTTTCCACTGGCGTTTCAGCACCCATTCGCTGCCAAAGCAAAAGGCCGGTACCATTAATGCTATAGGTCCTTTGGTCATCATACCAAAGGCTATACTGGCAGTGCCGCCAAGTACATAATACCATTTCCGTTTATCCTGGGCCTCGCGGATCATCCAGATGGCAGTAATCACCCAGCTCATCAGTATGGTATCGCAGCGCACATCATTTGTCATGAGGAAGACGCCCTGGCAGGTGCCGAGTATGAGCGCCGCCATGCGGCCTGTATTTTCATCATACAGCTTTTTAGTGAGCCGGTATGTGGCATATATGGCCCAGAAGGCAAAAAGTATGGACGGCAGGCGGTAGCCCAGGTTGGTAGCGCCTAACATGCGTATACTCAATGAGCTTACCCAGAAGAGGAACGGTGGCTTGTCCAGGTAATTGATACCCCGGTCGTAGAGATGCAGCCAATCGTGGCTGATGGCCATTTCGCGGCTCATTTCTGCATATTGTGCAGCATCTATATCCATGATATCCACCCGGATGGCAGAAAAAAGCAGTATGGCGAGGAGTGCGAACACCCAATTTGGAACTTTAGGCATAAAGGAAATTTTCCGGAAGCAAAATTAATTGCAATTTTAACCTATGCTGCATTTAAGGTCATATCCTTTTGAACTGGAGTTTGAATATCCGTTTACTATTGCCAAAGGCACTAAAACGCACCAGCCTACATTGGTTGTATCGCTTGGACTGGGCCCGCGTCTTGTGGGTTACGGAGAAGCACCCGCTATTAAATATTATAATGTGACAGTAGCACATATGCAGCAGGTGCTCGAAGCGAAGCGGGAAATGATACAGCGTTATGCGCTTACAGACCCGATGCGGTTCTGGCATTTCCTGCATCATCTCATACCCGGGGAAAATTTTCTCATTGCTGCATTGGATATTGCCGGCTGGGACCTGTTTGCACAATTGCGCCGTCAGCCATTGTTTCGCGTGCTGGGACTTTCATATAGCCAGGCGCCGGTAACAGATTACACTATTGGCATTGACACCATAGAAAAAATGGCCGCCAAAATGGAGGCACATCCATGGCCGGTGTATAAGATAAAGATGGGCAGTGCCGCAGATATAGATATGATCCGCAATCTCAGGGCTCATACAAAAGCTCCTTTCCGGGTAGATGCGAACGAAGCACTGGTATACGAAGATGCGGAAAAATTGCTGCCGGAACTGCAGGCGCTGGGTGTTACTATGCTGGAGCAGCCATTGGCTAAAACGGAATGGGAGGCGATGAAAGAACTGAAAGCCAAATCGCCGATCCCGCTTTTTGCTGATGAAAGCTGTGTGGAAGAAACGGACGTAGCCCGTTGTGCAGACGCTTTCCATGGGATTAATATAAAGCTCGTAAAATGCGGAGGTATCACGCCAGCCCTGCGCATGGTGCAGGAAGCAAAAAAACTGGGGCTGAAACTGATGATTGGATCGATGAATGAAAGCACGGTAGGTACATCGGCAGTGGCACATATGGCTCCGCTGCTGGATGCACTGGACGCAGACGGCCCGTTGCTGTTGAAAGAGAATGTTGCAGACGGTCTGCAATATGATAACGGCGTGGTAAAGATCAGCGGCCGGGAGGGACTTGGTATCCGTTTCTGGGGTGAGAAGCGATAATTTTTGCCATCCTTCGGCTACGCTCAGAGGGTGTTTAAAAGGAATAGTTAAAAATAAGTTGCCGCTACTACAACAGCGATCAAGGCTCTGTTGCCAAGCATTACAGTAATTCCAACGTTTAATCGATCGATGCAGGCAGCAGCGGTAATAGCTGCCTGCTGCCTTTTTTGCTTACTTTTTGGGCAAGCAAAAAGTAAGAATCCGCGCTGGATGGGCTTTGTGAGATTTTAACAAAATCCTTTTAAACAACCTCTCAGCATGACAAAAATTGGAAACCCGGCTTGTCACATTGAGCGTGCCGAAATGTGACAAGCCGGGCTTCTTTGTAGCCTTTATCTTTAATGAATAGGTACTCTCTGCACGGCATTGTTACCATATTCCTCGGGGTAATACATCATACAGGCCCGGGCCGGATTCATAATATAAGAGCCTTTGTAACGTACCTCCAGCGGCACATCAAATGTGTAAGTCTTTTCATTTAGACTGTTACAGAAAATGTCTACACGGTCTTTGAATGTTTCCCGAGCTGCTTCCGGCCAGCGTGGATAATAATTATTGGCAGTTACAGGTACACACCCGGCCGGTATTGGTACCTCGATCATTACGTAGTCGGTCACTTTGCGGCAGTTTACGGTAACATGCAGTGTTACCTTTTGGCCCTGTTTTAAAGTGGTAAAGGTGTCCTTTCCGTTTATGAGAAATGTGTTGACAGTAAACACCGAATCGTGTGGTTTGGCCTGCAGGTCCAGGTAATCGTAAGAAACAGAAACATAAACCGGTGATATGCCTTTTTTGCGGATATTGATCTCTGGCAGCATATTTTTTCTCAGTTCATAAGTTTTAGGAAATGCTGATATACTGTCATTGATACTTCCCGAAAGGACAACACGGGTGGGCGTCTTCCGGTCGCCGGAGGAGATTGTCTGCAGGAGGTCTGGCAGCAATGTACTGAGCACAAGTCCGCTGGAAGCCGTGCTGCCGTAATAGCCCGACTGTTTGCGGAACAGCAGGTAGTTCACTATTTCTTCTTTCCGCGAACGATACAAGCTGTCGTTTTTTACCACCTGGTAGGCAAGCAAAGCTGTTGCAATATCATCGCGATACCAGTCGTAGGTGTTATGGCCCTGCCAGAAAATGCCAAACTGGTTGTGTTTTGCTTCTGCCATCAGGGTGTCCAGGTCTTGCCGGTAAGGTAAGCCTTGTTCCTGTTTTATTTTGATTATCGCAAACCGGTCATACTGCCCGAGCTTTTTCTTGTCTATATCGGCAAGTGTCTTTTTATAACCGATGGGAAAACCTGCAGCTGATAATGTGCCCAACGACGCAAGCTGATCATGCAGCCCCATATGCGAAATATTATTGGCCAAGTTGCGCAGGCCTTGTTTTACGATATAATCCAGCCAGCCATCTTTGTTGATCTTATACAAAGTGCTTACCACATAATTGGTGATCCGGTAATCGGTGGCATTATAAGACCACCAGCCAAATGACCCGTCAGGATTCTGGGCTTTTATCAACTGATCCAGTATTTTTTTCTTGACCACTGTATTGTTCAGTTTTTCGTCCTTCAGTGCTTTCTTGATCACTTCTTCGTAGTAAATGGCCTGTAGTTTTGTGGTGAGCTGTTCGGTGCATCCATGCGGGTCTACTTTCAGGTGCTCTATTTCATGCAGCATAGATTCAAGCAGGCTGGCATCTATGTGCACGCGTACGCTGCCGGTAAAGTGCCCTTGCGATGTATCCGGGCGACTGGTGATGCTGGTGTCGCCATTAAGACATGCAAAGATGCCGGATGTATTTATTGTACCCACTGGAAACACCGGTAAAGTACGTTGTTCGCCATCTGTAAAGCCATTCTGCGCCTGCATGCTAAATCCTAGCGTAAACATTGCAGTATCAACAGCATTTTTTGAAGGTGCGGCAATTGCCAGTTCTTTCACCCGGGAATGGTGCACCTGCATGGTATCCGAAAAGGCAACAGTAGTGTCGCGGAAAAAACGGGCAGTGAGGTCAAATGGCTGGCCTGTATAGTTTGCTATTTTTCCTATAGCTGTAACGGTATCTCCATAACGCAGAAAACGGGGCACGGAAAGCTCTGCAGATAATGGTTTGAAAGCGCGGGTAAGGCTGGTGATCTTGGCTGCATAACCCTTGCTGTTCATAGCCAGTACAAATGTTTTCCAGGATGTCGTATTGTCCGGATAGGTAACATAAAAACTTGTATTGCCATATTTATCTGTCCAGAGGTCGGGCTCCCAGATAGCCCAGTCACGGAAATTTTTGCGCATGCCGGAAGACTGCATCATATTGTTCAAAAAGCTGTTGATGAAATTTGTAGTACTGGCCGACTGGAGATAATGTTTTCCGCGCGGCAACTCTTTGTCTTCTGCTACACCCCATGTATTAAGCCCGGCAGAACCATTAACCATTACGCCGTCTATGATATACTGGCTGCCGCTGGCACGTGCACCGCCCAGGCTTATATAGCCCCCGGATTTTTGCTGGTATGCACCGATAGATTGAGCGGCAAAATCATTGGTATTTCTTGTAGGCATACGTGATATCTGCTCTCTTACAAGATGTTTGTCGCCGCCCGGTTTTTCAATGACCACCAAAGGGCGTACGTATTTGATGACCACTTCGTGCAGGGTGTTATTGCTCGCTTCCAGATTAAAATTTACCCGCGTTGCATGCCCATTGGTTATTTCCACACCGTTCATGTACACTATATTGTGACCGGTGTAAACCACTTTTACATTGTACTTTCCACCGGCAAGCGGCCGTATAGAATAGTTTCCGTCAATGTCGGTGACTGCAGCGCCTTTGATTATCCCGCTCTGTTCTGTGGTAATTACTGCGTTTATAGCCGGCTGCCGCTGCGCATCGAGCACTGTACCGTACAATTCATTTGTGCCTACAGGGACCAGCAGGCGCTGCACACGATCTGTATCTTTTATGATGTTTTTCCGGATCCATTGCGGTGGATGTGTATAGTCGAATGGTTTCATTGCTGTACCGTAATAAACAGGTACAATCGTTGCACCATACGGTCTTACAAGTATCGAATCTATTGTGCTGCAGCTGTCATTGTTCCATATTAGCTGAGCATTGTATACACCGGCTTTTACCCGGAGCATTTCACCCTGGTACCATCGGCGGATAAGCAGTTGTGTCGTGTCATTTTTTTCATGCAGCGCCAGGTATTTTATGGTGCTGTCTGTAAACCGCGGCATTATAAGCGCTGCATTGCCCTCTGCTGAAGGTTCTCTTGGTATAATAAGGTGTTGCACGGTTGTCCTGTTCTGGTCGTCATAGCGTATATCTGCAACAGGAGGCTGTACGTGCAATGTGTCGGTGCTGTCGGGGTTGGGAGTAACATAATTATAATCCGGCCACCATGAATTAAACTGCAGCCTGTGATGCAGGAAATCTTCTGTCAGCTGCTTTTCTACGCGTGTCATACCTGGCCGGAAGCTGAAGATATAATTGAGTTCAGGCATAAAATGCAGCGCTGTGTTTTTATACTGGAAAAATTGAATACTGTCATCACAGTTGAACGGGCCGGCAAGCGATACATAATCATTTTCACGGTAACCATACCTGTTCCGCTGGATATAACCATTGTTCCCGACGGACGGATATATCTCTACGGGAAACTGTACCATCCGTATGTCCGAAAGCTGTGGGTATTCATTCCGGTACAGCAGCATGCACCTTGCAAGCCCGTATCTTTCGCCGCCTGTAAGTGAGTCAGGCATTGTAGTTTTCTTTACAAAAGTTGCCAGGTGATTGTCGGATATGATTTTTACCTCTGGTTGATGTTTTTTCTTCTGCGAAAACATAAAAGGTCCTACGCTATCTATATTCAGGAAGAGATTTGTTTTTTCGCCAGCGCACAGCTCCAGTGTATCTATATAGTAAGAAGCATTAGCGGTACGTAATGTAATGTTGTGTATGCCTTCCGGAATAAAAAGCCCCTGAGGGTTAGTGCTGTTTGCGTTGTGGTAATAGGCCGGCCTGTTGTCCACGTAAATAATTTCGGGCTGGTAATAACCATTACCGGATTTCAGGTACACTGCCAGCTGCGGCATCACGGATTCCGGCAGGGGAAAAGTAAGCCATGCTACATCATCCGGCAGCAGGAAAAGATTTTTATAAAAGAATACGGTATCAGCTCCGCAGGCATGCAGCCATGGTTTGTCCGGCGCAGCGTACAGAGACCGTATATTCAGCTGACTTATCGCTTTAATTAATTGTGAAGTATACGCCGGTTTCAGCATACCGCTATAGGGCAGCTCGGGTACATGATCTTCGGCAAACTGGCTTGTATAGGCAAGCACTGTAACGTTGGTATGCGTTATTGCCTCCCTGTCTTTGTTGCTCAGGTTTATAGTTATTGTGTCTGACTGGCCGGGAAAAATGAGATCTTTCTTATGAAGGTCTATCTGCAGGCTCCTGCTCATTTTGTAAATCTCAAACCTGAGGTTTACGACAGCGCCACGCCATAAATAACTCCCGGCAATTGTTACTGTCCTGCTTTTGACCGTATGCACTTTTATAATCGTATCCCCTGTGGCAATACCATATCCTTTAAACCTGCTGCCCGCAAAAATGCTGTAACGGAATATGCTTTTTTGAGGGTTGGAAAGATAGAGATAAGCAGTATCTGCTACATAATCGTCTGTAGATTGCAGCGCATCTGCTGCAACGTCTGATGAATATATGGAAGGCGTGGTATCTTTTTTCGGCATTATTGAAAAGCTCACGGAAGCATCAGAAGGTAGCGCATGGTAAGTGAACGGAAAACTGATGGCCCGGCGCGTGGCTGTATCATTGTTACGCCAGAATAAACCGCTGCCGGATACAGATTTTTTATTGCGGATAAGCGTGGCCTGTATGGTTTCATTTCCGGAGGTGACGGATAAATATGCCGAGGTGGTCTTGTACTGTATCACAAAGCTGGTATCATGCTGCTCAAAATTGCTGTTGTGCAATGACACAAGGCACTTCATATTCATGTCTGAAGCGGGGAAATTTCCGGTAGGAAATCCTATAAACGTTTCTCCATCGGGATTTACCGGTATGGTTGCATGATAAAGCGTGTCGGGTATAAAAATCCGATGATGCTGCTGCGTATTATATGAGCCGGACAGCAATGTAATATCTATTGTACCGTCCAGTACGGGGAGATTATTGCTGGTATAAGCCGCTGCATATAGTTGCACCGTATCGCCCGGCTGGTAGAATGGTAATTGCTCACCGGATACCTGCAGCTTCGTCTGGTCCAGCAGGTAATCTTCTACTGAAAATACCTGTTGCAGGGAATATCCGGTGTTCTTTCCACTGACTGTAAGCGTATAGGTCCGGTCTGTTTTTATAGAATCCCCAAGTACAAACTCGCCATAATATACGCCAGGTTCTTCCGGCTCAAAATGCGGGAACATAACATATTCGCGACCGTAATAGTAATTGTCCCGGAAAGAAATTGCTACCGGTTCTGTAGCCGGGTTGCCATATCTCGGAAACTGCAGGTACGCTTTGAATTTTACAGTGTCGCCAGGCAGGTATTTGGGCTTGTTGGTGACAAGGTAGCCGTTATACTCGTGTATTTCCGATTTTTCGTTCAGCTCACGATTACCGGTTTCCGGTTTATAGGTATTATGGCGGCTGTTGCATTGCAGGAATACGATATCGTCCTCATATTTTACCGTTACCCAGTCATTATTACGAAATGAAGCCAGCAGGTATCCCTGTAAGGCCTCACTGTAGGGAATGGCTATCTTTCCGCAGGTAACGGCAGCAGTTTTATTAGGTTGGCCATTCATGTCGTAAACTGTAATCAGCCAGCCCTTTTCCAGATCGTGCACAAATACATGAAATCGCTCCTTATGTACAATACGTGTATTCATTCTGTTCATTTCTGCCTGCACAGATACATAATAGCCGGGCCGTATGCCGGGAGTGTGCAGGAAAGAATCCGTACTGTTATAAGGAATGATATATGCCGGAATCTGCATCCATGGTGTACCCGGGAGTATTGTGCTATTGGAGTAAGCCTGGGAAAATACAGAGTCCTGCGGAATGCGGTACAGGCATGTATAAGGAGAACGCTGCAACAAATCAGGTTTTTCAGGAAAGCGGAAAACATTTCGCTGGGCAAAAACGGCGCCCGGTAAAAAGACAAGAAATAACAGGAAAAGGCGGATGTGACGGGTAAAAGCAAAGGTGAGCATATCTGTGATGTTGATACACTATTAAATTAGTTTAATGCGCACATTTGTTTTTCCCGGTAAAGTCATAAAAAGGATGATCTATATCAGATAACAATAAAATGAATCCGGGCTGACAAAAAACGGGTTTGTTCCCGCATGTCAATAACGATATGGAGTAATGATTTAGCTTTGCGGAAGAGCAGGATTTATTGTGCAGGAAGAAAACATTAGATTTTAAACATAAAATGCAGGCATAGACCATGCAGATACAGCGCAACGTTTCATTAAAAGCATATAACACCTTTGGCATGGATGTGCTTGCAGAAAACCTGCTGGAGCTTACAGATATTGCCCAGCTGGAAGAGGCCGGTAACCTTACGAAGACAGCAAAGGCCCGTAAAATTCTTGGCGGCGGCAGCAATGTGCTGTTTACAGAAGATCTTCCCGGCCTGGTAATACTGAACCGGACAAAAGGTATAGATCTGCTGCGTGAAGATGAACAGCATGTATGGCTGCGTGTAGCTGCAGGAGAAGTCTGGCACGACCTGGTGATGTACACTATAAATAACGGCTGGTCCGGACTGGAAAATCTCTCACTTATTCCCGGTACTGTAGGGGCCGCGCCCATTCAGAATATAGGTGCTTATGGTGTGGAAGTGAAGGAATGTATAGAATCTGTTACCGGCTGGCATTGGGGCGACAAAGCATTTGAAGAATATACCGCCGGCGAATGTGAGTTCGATTACCGCGACAGTATCTTTAAGCGCCAGCTGAAGGACAGGATAATGATCACATCGGTAACATTCCGGTTAAATAAAAAAGCCGTTTTCCGTACCAGCTACGGTGCTATTACCGAGCAGCTGGATAAGATGGGCGTGACCGAACTTTCTATCAAAGCAATATCCGATGCGGTGATTGCCATACGTACCAGTAAATTGCCCGATCCGAAGAAAATAGGTAATGCGGGCAGCTTCTTTAAAAACCCGTCCATATCGCGCCGTTTGTTTGAAATGATAGAGACAGAGCATCCCGAAATGCCGTCCTATCCTTCCGGCAAGAACTATATAAAACTCCCCGCCGGCTGGCTGATAGAGCAATGCGGCTGGAAAGGCTTTCGTAAGGGAGATGCGGGTGTGCATGCCAAACAGGCACTTGTACTGGTAAACTATGGCAAGGCAACCGGCCAGGAAATATGGGCATTATCAGACGATATCATTTATTCGGTACAGGAAAAATTTGGTATAGAACTGGAGCGTGAGGTGCAGGTATGGTAATTGTACCGCAGCAAAGGATCATTTTCAGAATATCTTAACAGAGTGGAATAAATCCGGCAAGCCAAACGATTCGTTTATAGATATGTTACAGAAAAAAACTACAATCTATGCGCTACCTGCTTACAATATTTGCCATTGGCAGTATTTTATTATTCACACAATGCTCTCAAGCACAAAAAAAGGAGTCTATGAGTACAGAACATAAAAACAACCCGTACTATTCCCGTACGGATACTACAAAGCTGCACGTAAGTAATGAAGAGTGGAAAAAGATCCTGCCGCACGATGTGTATGATATAGCCCGTGAAAAAGGAACAGAATGGGCATTTACCGGCAAGTACTGGAACACGGACGAGAAAGGCACTTACTATTGCGCTGTATGCGGCAATCCATTGTTCCGCTCTACGGCCAAATTTGCCAGCAGCTGCGGATGGCCGAGCTTCTACGAAGCACTTACCGCTACCAGCGTACGTTATGAGGCAGACAATACGCATGGCATGCGTCGTACCGAAGTGTTGTGCGGCCGCTGCGATTCGCACCTTGGCCATATCTTTGACGATGGCCCGGCACCTACGCACAAACGTTTCTGCATGAATTCTGCCGTACTGGAATTTGAACCGGACAGTGAAAAGAAATAGGAATTGTACCTGAAAATATATTTACCCGTTACTTTGCATGAGTAACGGGTATTTTTTTATGACCAAAAAAGAGCGATACAAATTTGTAATAGACTGGTTTGAGCAACATATGCCAGTGGCTGAAACGGAACTGATGTATGATAATGCCTTCCAGTTACTGGTGGCAGTAATACTCTCCGCACAATGCACCGATAAACGGGTAAATATGACCACCCCGTACATCTTCGCAAAATATCCTGATGCCGAAAGCCTTTCCCATGCCACTTTCGACGATCTTTTCCCATTAATAAAAAGCATCAGCTATCCCAATAACAAAACCAAACACCTGATAGGCATGGCACAAATGCTGATGGAAAAGTTTGGTGGGGAAGTGCCGCATACGGTAAATGAACTCATACAGCTGCCCGGCGTGGGACGTAAAACAGCTAATGTGATCACCTCTGTAATAGACGAACAGCCCAATATGGCAGTAGATACCCATGTGTTCCGCGTTTCGGCACGCATAGGGCTTACTACAAATGCCAAAACACCACTGCAGGCAGAACAACAGCTGGTGGCCAATTTTCCTACAGAACTGATTCATAAAGCGCATCACTGGCTGATACTGCATGGCCGCTACATCTGTGTGGCACGCAGGCCCAAATGCGAGCAGTGCGGAATTACCGCAGCCTGTAAATTTTACAAAACAGATATGCGGCATATAATAGAGGGGAAATAAAAAACAGGGACACTAGAAAGCAATAACCTTTGTCATACTGAGCGGAGCCGAAATACGACAAAAAAGAACCCCGGTCTGTCACATTGAGCGTAGTCGAAATGCGGCAGACCGGGAGTGAGACGTCAAAAAAGTTTAATTACCAGCTGGCTTTAAACTCCTGCTGGTATTGCGGGAAAGGCACTGTTTTATAAATATTCTCGCCCTCATATTTGAGGATCATTTCCATATTGGCTACTTCCAGGTAACCGGGTATCGGCTGCGGCTGCATAAAATTTTCTTCAAATATTACACTTGTCGGGTAAGACATCTGCTCGTGCAGAATGTCCAGCGCCAGCTGGTTGGCACGTTTTTCGGGTACGAAGCCATACATTTTGCCCAGGAACCGGATAGAGTCCTTTTGCTCGGCATTCAGGCGTACTGCATAATACTTCTGGTTCATGTATTTGATCACATTCTTATTGGTGAAGGTCTTTTTTTCCATCACCTTGCACCAGCCGCACCAGTCGGTATATACGTCCATATACACCTTCCTGGGTTCTTTTTTCATAGCTTCCTGCACCTGGTCCAGCGTGAGCCAGTGAATCTCTGACGAATCATTTGCAGCAGATGCAGTCTCTGCTGTTTTCTTTTTATTCTTATCTGCAGACATGCAGGATGGGTAAATGGCCAGCAACGCCAGCGCTACCAATAATATACGTTTCATCGCATTTATACTTTTTGCAGCAACGGATTTAACCAATTTGCCTGGCCCGAAAGTTACAACTATTTCCGCGTAGCTTTGTTAACAGACATATAATGTGAATTCAAGAACCGAAATGATGAATATAGCTGTAGCCATTACAGGTGCCAGTGGCGCTATTTATGCAAAAGTTTTGCTGGACAGGCTTCTGCAGCATAAAGACCAGGTGGGTGATGTAGGCCTGGTATGGAGCGATAATGCACGTACTGTGTGGCAGCACGAACTGGGCAATGAGGATTATGGTCATTTCCCGTTCCGGGTATGGGAAAAAAATGACTTCATGGCGCCGTTCGCATCCGGCAGCTCATCTTACAGTGCGCTGATCATTTGTCCGTGCAGCATGGGTATGCTGGGCCGCATTGCCCAGGGTATCAGCAACGACCTGGTAACGCGCGCCGCAGATGTAATGCTCAAGGAACGCAGAAAACTGATCTGCGTAGTGCGTGAAACGCCTTATAATCTTATTCATCTGCGCAATATGACCGCACTTACCGAAGCCGGCGGGATCATATGTCCGGCAACACCATCATTTTACAGCCGGCCGCAAACCATTGAGGAAGTTGCAGACACGGTTATTCAGCGGGTATTGCAGCTGGCAGGTATAGAAACCGGCGGATATCGCTGGCAGGAATAACGGTTAAAAACTAATTCGTTAATTTGTTGGTAAGTTGGCTTTTGCAACCGGCAATTGCCTTTCTATCGGGCATAAGTTGCGTCGCACACTTCAGGGCCGGGAATGCTCCTGGTCAGGCATGTGCATTATTTGCCCGCAAAACAAAAAGAAAGATCATACAATGCAATACGAAAAATCGCTGGAACGCCTGCGTTCCATAATGGATGAACTGAGAGAACGCTGCCCGTGGGATAAAAAACAGACAGTGCACACCCTGCGTCAGCAGACGCTGGAAGAAGTGTACGAACTGGCCGATGTGCTCACAGACGAAAACTGGAAAGGCATAAAAGAAGAACTGGGAGACCTGCTGCTGCACATCGTTTTCTACAGTAAAATAGGGAGCGAAAAGGGTGAGTTTACACTGGACGACGTAATAGAAAGTGTGTGCAACAAACTAGTGGCGAGGCATCCGCATATCTACAGCAATGTAAAAGCTGATGATGAAAGCCAGGTAAAACAGAACTGGGAAAAGATAAAGCTAAAAGAAGGCAAAAAATCTGTATTGAGCGGAGTGCCACCTTCCCTGCCTGCTATTATGAAAGCGTTGCGTTTGCAGGATAAAACAAAACAGGTAGGTTTCGAGTGGGATCACATAGGCCAGGTAAAAGAAAAAGTAGATGAGGAGATCGGGGAACTGTATGAAGCAATAGCATCCGGCAATGAAACCGAGATAGAACAGGAGTTCGGCGATGTGCTTTTTGCATTGGTTAATTATTCCCGGTTCCTGAAAGTAGATCCTGAAGCTGCACTGGAGAAAACAAATAAGAAATTCATACGTCGCTTTCAGCAAATGGAAGATATGGCGCAGGCACAGGGTAAAATGCTCCATGATATGAACCTGACAGAGATGGATGCATTATGGAATGAAGTAAAAGCACAGGAACAGCATTAGAAAAACATAACAGTCATTGTTCAGACGGTATCCATATTGGGGAATTCTGGCAACAGCCTTTTTATTATGGGTTGCTGCTGCAGGGCTATTTTCACGAAACCGGCAGCAGGCCCAACCTGCAAAACTTGCAGCTGCTGTAAACAAAGACCTCCGGCAACGCTTGCTGGCATATTCCCGTCTGCGTGCAGATAGCCAGCTGCTGATGCGCATTTGTAACCGGCAGATCAAAGAGAAAGACCTGGAGCTCTTAACTGCCCAGCCATTCTTCTTTTACGTATACAGGAACAATAAACTGGTATTCTGGAACAGTAATGAAGCCCTCGCAGATTGCTCTGCGCTACAGCATACCGGTGATTCTCTTAAGGCTGGTAAAAGTATCAGCTATGGCTTTTGCGACTCATTTACTTTTGAGAAGCGCAGATACGACCTTGCAGTGGCAATCAATCTGGCATGGGTATATCCTTTTAAGAATAACTACCTGCAATCCCACTGGAGCGCATCTCCCCTGATACCCGCTACTACGGCAATATATTACAAGCCGGTTGCCGGTACTTACCCCGTTTATGATCTGCACCATCAGCCGGTGATGTATCTCCGTTTTCACCCGGAAGATATTCAGGATGTACTGCCGGATATAACAATCATTTGCCTCATTCTTGCAGCGGCACTCTTTACCATACTATGGCTGCAGCTTATAGCCCTGTATATCGCCAGGAGCAGGTCGGCCGGCGCCGCTATATTTTTTACCGCTTTTATTGTGGTAACACTCCGTGTAATAAGTTATAAAACAGGTCTGCCTTTTCATATCAACGAAACAGAATTTTTCTCACCGCAGCTGTATTCGTATAGTCTTGTGTGGCCTTCTTTCGGAGATGTACTGATCAACGCCATATGCTTCAGCTGGATATTTACATTTGTGCTGTCCCAGAAGCACCGGTGGCCCGGCAGCGGCAATATAGGCAGGCCCGCTGCTTTGAGGATTATTTTGATGCTGGCGCTTGTGACGCTCATCGGTTTTTACAGTGTATATTTTATAAAACTGGTGCGCAGCCTTGTCCTGGATTCACACATTTCGTTTGATCTCGCACACTATAATACTGTTAATGGCTATACAGTAGTAGGTATCATAACAATTGCGCTTATTGTAAGTATCTCTGCGCTTTTTATCTACTTTATCAACCAGCGCATCAATGGTATATTTTCAAACAGGATTATAAAATATCTCCTTTTCTGGGGCATCAGTACGGCATGTTTTTATACGCTGAAGGAAGAACAGGATTACAGTCATTTTTTTAATTACCTCGTTCCGCTGTGGCTTACGCTTTTTCTCGTATTGCTGGATGTAGAAAGGCTGCGTGTGTCTATGGAGCTGTTTTCTATACGAATGATTGTATGGGCTGTATTCCTGTGCCTTTCGGGAGCCTTGCTGCTGCAGTATTTCAGTTATGAAAAAGAAAAGGAAAACAGGAAAATCTTTGCCTCTAAGCTGCTGCAGCAGGATGATCCGGCAATGCAGTCGCTTTTTCCTTCTGTAGTAAGTGATATCCAGGATGATGAAATGCTCCACGCCTTCATGAAAAAACCATCTGTACAGGCACGCAGCATACTTAATGACCGTATAGATGTACTGTATCTCAACCGCTATCTTAACCGCTATCAGGCAGAGTTGTACCTGTATGATACCTCAGGCCGGAATCTTTACAACGCAGATACGGCAGATATACACACCGCCGATCTGAAAATAGCATCCGCAAATACGGATGCTGACAGCGTGCTGTTTTTCCGGAAGGAGGTAAAGGACGGGCATAATTATATGGCGCGCATCCGTATCTACGACCAGTCAGACGGCAGGCTTGAGGGGTTCCTGTTTATTGATTTTTCGCAGCGTAAAGAAAATAAGGAAGCCGTTTATCCGGAGTTGCTGCAGCCGGGAAATAACAGCCAGGTAACGGCAGGCAGAGATTATGATTATGCAGTGTATGAACAGGGTCAGCTAACCTACCAGACCAATAATTATCCCTTTGGCATCACAGAACCGAAAGATGTGCCAGATAAAGAAGAATATAACTTTACGACCTCAGACGGCTACTCCTTTCTGTGGTATAAAGCAGATGATAAAACAGCAGTAATCGTTTACCGCCCGGATCTTGTCTGGACATTTCTCCGGCTTTTTTCTTTCCTGTTCGGCGCACAGCTTATATCCAGCATTTTTTTCCTGTTGTACAGGAGCATGGCGCGTTACCTGTCCTTTACACATATCCGTATAAAAATTTCCAGGGCACCGCTGAGCACGCGTATCCGTTATTCAGTACTGGGCGTTGTCCTCATTTCTTTTATAGTTATCGGTTTTGCCACATCGCTGGTATTATCCAATCAGTATAAAAAATCCACAGATAATAAACTGCGGGCTACCATGCAGCTGCTTGAAAGTAACATACTGCAGCACCTGCAGCAGCATAGCGGTGAGGCAGATACAGGCGCCTATAATAAGGAAACACAGCAGGCAGAATTCCGTTATTTCATCACCAGCCTGGCTAATCAGCAGTATGTAGATATTAATGTGTTTAATGTACATGGCGCACTGAATGCGAGTTCCCAGCCCCATATTTACGACAAGAATCTTCTCGCAAAGCAAATGCGGCCGGAGGCCTACTATCACCTGAAATATGGTCAGCTGTCATCACTGACACAACAGGAAAGCATAGGCCAGCTGTACTATCTCTCCTGCTATATGCCGCTGCGCAATGCTTCCGGCACTACGCTGGGTTATATTAACATGCCGTACTTCTCGTCAGAAAAACAGCTCAACGAGCAGATATCGTCCGTTGTTTCTGCCCTGCTGAACCTTTACGCATTTATGTTCCTGTTGTCGGGCCTGGTAGCTGTATTGTTTACGCGTAATCTTACGAAGTCGCTTAATATGATCATTACCGGCTTCAACCAGATAAACCTTGCGCAGAACAAACCCCTGGAATGGCCTTATGAAGACGATGAAATCGGTAAACTGGTGCAGGCATATAACCGCATGGTGAAGACGGTGGAAGAACAGGCTGCACGCCTGGTGCAAAATGAGCGGGAAGGTGCATGGCGGGAAATGGCCCGGCAGGTGGCGCATGAAATTAAAAATCCGCTTACCCCGATGAAGCTGAACATACAGTACCTGCAGCGTGCGATACAAAGCGACCAGCCGAATGTGCCGGAGCTGGCGGCCCGTGTTGCCGGTTCGCTGGTGGAGCAGATCGATAACCTCTCCTACATTGCTTCAGAGTTTTCCAATTTTGCAAAACTGCCGGAGGTAAAACCCGAAATCATCAGGCTTAATGAACTGCTGCGTAAAACAGTGGCACTTTACCTGAATAAGGAAAATGTAACCGTAGGCTTTATAGACTGGCCTGACCCGCTGGATGTGCTTATAGACCGCAGCCAGTTATTGCGTGTATGTACCAACCTGCTGCAGAATGCAATCCAGGCAATTCCCGAAGACCGTGAAGGTGTGGTAACGGTTGTGCTGCGCCGGAAAGATGATATGGCGCTGCTTTCTTTCTCAGACAATGGCAAAGGCATCAGCAGCGAGGTAAGTGAAAAAATATTTGAACCGTATTTCACTACCAAATCATCTGGTACAGGCCTGGGCCTTGCGATGACGCGCAAGATGGTGGAACTTTCCGGCGGGCGTATCTGGTTTGAGACCCTGGAAGGCGAAGGAACAACCTTCTTTATCTTATTGCCGCTTGAAGAAAAACGATAAGCCGGGAAATAAAAAATGCAGCTCTTTTCCAGAGCTGCATTTTTTTATTCTTCGGAAATACCCGGTGTCATCCTGATCGGAGGATGGGTTATTTAGCATCGCCCTCACCCATCGCCTTGCGTGGGTTACGTTCCAGCACTTCATCCACCATACCGTAGTCTTTAGCTTCCTGTGCGGTCATCCAGTAATCGCGGTCGCTGTCTTTTTCTACTTTAGAGAATTTCTGGCCACTGTGGTTGGCAATGATCTCATAAAGCTCTTTTTTCAGCTTTACGATTTCACGCGCGGTGATTTCGATATCGCTGGCCTGACCTTCTGCACCACCCAGCGGCTGATGTATCATTACGCGGCTGTGCTTAAGTGCGGTACGCTTTCCTTTTGTACCGGCACACATCAGTACGGCAGCCATTGAAGCGGCAATACCGGTACAGATGGTAGATACATCCGGGTTAATGATCTGCATTGTGTCATAAATGCCAAGACCTGCATAAACGCTACCACCCGGACTGTTGATATACATCTGTACATCACGGTTGCGGTCGGTGCTTTCCAGGAACAGCAGCTGAGCTGTAACAATGTTGGCTACATAGTCATTGATGCCTTCACCCAGGAAGATGATGCGGTCCATCATCAGGCGGGAGAACACGTCCATAGACGCTACGTTCATCGGGCGTTCTTCAATGATATATGGTGTAAGTGCCTGCGGCGACTTGAACAGAGACGAGGTATAGCTGTCAAATGCGAGGCTGCTGATGCCGTGATGCTTGATGGCATACTTGCGGAATTCATTCGGATTCATCTGTTAATGTTCTTTTTTAGTTTTTATAATAGATCCGTACAGTTCTGAGGCCGGATACTCAAGCCGGCAAAGCAGTGTCCTGTTTTGTATCGGCTGTATGAATAAGGGCTGCATCATTGCATAAATCGTAATTTGGAATGTGGTTTCCGGAAATTGGTAAGGCAAATTTCAAACCATCATAAATATAGTGTCATTACGGCACATTCATTATAACAAATAGACAATTCGGCAATTGCATGGCGGCAAAACCCGTAAAAACGGTTTGCCAATTTGTCGAAACCAGATTAATAGCCACCATTTATGTCAAAAATTACCCGGTTACACCTGTAGTGTTGTAGGATTTTACTTATACCGGTTTACAGCTCCGGGAAAATAAAAGAGAAGAACTCCCGGATCCGGGCAAAATAAACACACCGCAACCTGTTCCGATTGATAACTTTACATTTCAATATCTCACGATCTTCGGATGAAACTGATGCTAGAACCGGACGTGCCGCAATTGCCGGTGCCGGTTACTTATAAGGATAAGCTTTTTCTGATAGGCTCCTGCTTTTCAGAGAATATGTATGAAAAGCTGGTGCACCATAAGTTCAGCGTCCTGTCCAATCCGCACGGTATTCTTTTTAACCCTTTGAGTGTTGCCCAAAGCCTGGACAGCTACGCCGATCATAAGAAATATACGGAAGATGACCTCTTCCTGCTGAATGAGCTCTGGAACAGCTGGGATCATCATACCCGCTTTTCTGACACAGACAAAAATGCAGCGCTTCACAAAATCAATACATCGCAGGAAGATGCTGCAACCTTCATCAGGGAGGCAAAATTTGTAATAATAACCCTTGGTTCGGCATTTCAATATTATCTGAAGGAAAGCGGCCGGCACGTGGCCAATAACCACCGTGCACCCGGCCAGTGGTTTGAGAAAAGGCTGCTGCCCATTGAAGAAATAGTTACAGCATTACGCGCCAGTCTGCAAAAACTGCGGAGCATAAATCCGGATGCGCAGGTCATATTTACTATCAGCCCTGTGCGGCACATCCGCGATGGCGTTACTGACAACAACCGCAGTAAAGCCCGCCTGCTGGAAGCGGTACATACGCTTTGTGATGATCTGGAGCATACCCATTATTTCCCTTCTTATGAGCTGGTAATAGATATACTCCGGGATTACCGGTATTATGATATTGATTTTGTACACCCCAATTACCTGGCTACCAGTTATGTATGGGAGCAGTTTGTAAAATCCTGTATGTCTGCTGATACACAGGACATTATGAAGCAAGTGCTGGATGTTGTAACGGCATACAGGCACCGTACACGCTTCCCGGATACACAGGCACATAAACAGTTTTTGTCTAATTATGCGGCAAAAATAAATTCGTTGTCAGCAAACAATCCTGAAATAGATTTCCGTGATGAACTGCTGTATTTCAATGGATAGGCTCATCGTATTTGCAGCACAGATGGAATGACATAGCGTTTAGCAATGCCTTAAAAAACTTCCGGTTCTATACCCGGAACCCCTGCAATTACCTGCTTATAACTCCTAATTCATCACTGTAATAAATAACATACCTTTGCGGCTCATTTTTCCCATTCATGGATCGTAATTCAGTCATTGGATTTGGCCTCCTGGCAGCATTGCTGGTAGGTTATATCGTTTACAACAACAACGCCCAGAAGCAATACAACGAGCAGAAAAGGGCAGATTCTGTTGCCTATGCCAAAGCACACCCCAAACCTGTAATCGACAGCAGCAAGCTGCTGGCCCAGCGTGCGGTAGCAGATACCTTAAATGATTCGCTGCGCAAAGCAATGCCCGCGGCGTATTATGGTACTGCTCAGACCGTAAAACTTGAAAACAAAAAGCTGGCGCTTGAATTTTCTACAAAAGGAGCATACCCGGTAAGTGCGCAGGCAAAAGATTATAAGACTTATGATAAAAAGCCGCTGTATTTCTTTAACGGCGCAGGCAACCAGCTCAGCTTCACATTGCCGATAGATAACGGTAGCAAAGCAACATCTGATCTTTACTTTACCCCCACAGAAAAAACCGAGCCGAATGGCGATCATTCCGTCGATTTTTCTGCAGATCTGGGGAACGGCAAAAAAGTGGATCTTATCTATACGCTTGGTGCAGATGATTATATGGTGCGCGGTACGGTACAGCTTACAGGTATGCCAGCTGCAAACCTTCCTGTAAACTGGGAAACAGCAGCACTTCACACAGAAAAGGATATCACCAGCGAGCGTGCCAGCACACAGGTATACTACCGCTTTAAAAACGAAGATCATGACTACTTTACTGTAAAAGGCGATGAGAAAAAATCGCTTTCGGATAATACACAATGGCTTGCATTCCGCACCCACTATTTCAACAGTACTTTAATTGCAGACAACGGTTTTGGCCGAGTGGATATTAATGCGACCGTAAATGTGCCGGACAGCAGCATCGTGGCAAAAAGCCGCAATACTATGGAACTCGCTATGAGCGGATCGTCGGCAAACTTCCGCTGGTATATTGGCCCCAACGAATACCGTACGCTCAAATCATATGCAATAGGCATGGATGATATGGTGCCGATGGGTATAGGACTGTTTGCTTTTGTGAAATATATCAACAAATGGATCCTTATCCCGATCTTCTATTTCCTGGGCAGCTTTATTTCCAATTATGGTATCATCATCATCCTGATGACGATCTTCATCCGCCTTATACTTTCCTTCTTTACTTACAAAAGCTATCTCTCCGCCGCAAAAATGCGGGTGCTGAAACCGGAAGTAGATGAGCTGCGTGCAAAGTATGCAGATGATCAGCAGAAGTTTGGTATGGAGCAAATGAAGCTTTTCCGTACCGCCGGGGTAAACCCGCTCGGAGGCTGTCTTCCTACACTCTTCCAGATACCGATACTCTTTGCGATGTATTACCTGTTCCCGAATTTTATTGAATTCCGCCAGAAAGAATTCCTGTGGTCACATGACCTGTCCACATATGACAGCATTGTACAACTGCCGTTCAATATACCGTTCTACGGAGACCATGTGAGCTTGTTTACATTGCTTATGACCATTACCAGCCTGTTCCTTGCATTGTATAACCGCAATATGACCGCACAGGACCCTAACAACCCGATGATGAAATATATGCCGTTCATCTTCCCGATCATGCTGATGGGGGTATTTAATAAAATGGCGGCGGCGCTTACGTTCTATTATTTCTGTTCCAACTGTTTAAGCATCCTGCAGCAGTTCATCATTCAGAAATATATCATTGACGAAAAGAAGATACATGCGCAGATCCAGGAAAATAAAAATAAGCCGGCAACACCTTCTAAATGGCAGCAGCGTATTGAAGAAATGCAGAAGGGCCAGGCGCAGAGGATAAAGCAGCAGCCAAAGAAAAATTAACAATTGCGATAAATAATACTGAAAAACCCGGGTCTTAAGACCCGGGTTTTTTTGTGAAGTTTAATATTTCATGTCATTTTTTGTGTAAATGAAGGTTAATTTCAGGAGCCCGGAAAGAAGGGATTTTAGGCAAATAAATAACTGATAAACAATATTGAATAATTTATAAATAACAAAAGTTGTAATTTTGAATAATATTGACTTATATTGTAGTCGCAACTCAAGGGGAGAAAGTAGTTGCAAACAGTAACAACTGCACTAAAAATAATCAAATTTATTAACAAAATATTTATTCAGTACACCTGAATTAACGATGCTTTCGTTTCAATAGGGGTAAAGGTTTATTGCTATCGCGCAATCAGAACCGCACAATGAAAAAGAGCCTTGTAGTCTTACAAGGCTTTTCTGTATCCGCTACTTTCCATTAAAAAGAAAAACGTCTATTGAAACATGTTCAATAAAACTTTCTCCAGGTCTTTACGTGGTATATTCCCGCAGGATTTATGCTATTTCCGGAAATGTCCGTTCTTAATCTTCAAAAATGTTTTTCCAGACCAGTGCAGCCACTACGGCACCCGCCACAGGTGCTGTAAGAAACAGCCATAGCTGTTGTATTGCCTTGCCACCGGCAAATATTGCAGGTCCGAAGCTGCGTGCAGGATTTACAGAGGTGCCGGTTATGGGAATAGCCACAAGATGTATAGCTACCAGCGTAAGGCCAATTACCAACCCGCTCATATTACTGCTCCCCAGGCGGGAGGTAACGCCAAATATTACAAACAGGAAAAGAAATGAAAATACGGCTTCAGTGATAAAAGCCGTGCCCATATCGTACCCGCCGAGGTAGCCTTCTCCCCAGCCGTTAGATCCTAATGCCCATTCTCCCATTGCAAAGCCGGGTTTTCCCATAAGTATAAGATACAGAATTGCTGCTCCTGCAGTAGCTCCTGCAAATTGTGCGATAACATAGCCCAGAGTGTCTTTAATGTTTATTTTTCCTGCTGCCAGCATGGCAATGGTTATTGCAGGATTTATATGGCATCCGGAAATATGACCGATAGTGTAAGCCATGGCAACTACTGCCAATCCGAATGCAAGTGAAATGCCCAGCAATCCAATACCCGACGGGCCGGATTGAGAGATGCCTGAAATTACAGCTGCACCACAGCCAAATAGAACAAGTGTAAAAGTGCCGGTGAATTCTGCGAAGTATTTCTTCATGAACTGTTGTGATATTTCCATCACATAATCAACTTGTTTGCCAGTTTTTATACCCCAAACGCCAAATTGTTTTGTATGCTGAATTAATGTATTTGATTTCGCTTTCATAAGCCAATAAAGAAAGGCGTCCGGAATATTCCGGACGCCTTTCTTTATCATATAAAAAAACTGAAATTACTTATGCATCAATTTTTGCGTACTTCGCATGTGTTTCGATAAACTCACGGCGCGGAGGTACTTCATCGCCCATAAGCATAGAGAAAACGCTGTCTGCATTGGCAAGGCTGTCAATTGTTACCTGCTTCAGGATGCGGGTATCGGGATTCATTGTCGTTTCCCACAACTGCTCTGCATTCATCTCACCAAGACCTTTGTATCGCTGTATGCCTACACTGTCTTCCTTTCCGTTGGCAAATTTCTCTACCAAAGCTTTACGTTCATCCTCACCCCATGCGTATGCCTGCTCCTTACCTTTTTTCACAAGGTACAGCGGCGGCTGTGCGAGATACAGGTAACCCTGTTCTACCAGCTCCTTCATGTAGCGGAAGAAGAAAGTGAGGATCAGTGTAGCAATGTGAGAACCGTCCACATCGGCATCGGTCATGATGATGATCTTGTGGTAGCGAAGTTTTGTAAGGTTCAGCGCTTTGGGATCTTCGGGAGTGCCTACGGATACACCAAGCGCAGTGAACATATTCTTGATCTCCTCGTTTTCGTAGATTTTATGTTCCTGTGCTTTTTCCACGTTCAGGATCTTACCGCGCAGCGGCAGGATAGCCTGGTAGCTCCGGTCGCGGCCCTGCTTGGCAGTACCGCCGGCCGAGTCACCTTCCACAAGGTAAAGCTCGCATTTTTCAGGGTCCTTGTCAGAGCAGTCGGCAAGTTTGCCGGGCATGCCACCACCGGTAAGCACACTTTTACGCTGCACCATTTCACGGGCTTTACGTGCGGCTGCACGCGCTTGTGCTGCAAGAATCACTTTGTCAATGATCAGCTTTGCTTCTTTAGGATGTTCTTCCAGGTATGATTCCAGCACGCGGCTTACACATACGTCAACCACGCCCATTACATCGTTGTTGCCAAGCTTGGTTTTGGTCTGGCCTTCAAACTGCGGTTCTGGTACTTTTACAGATATGACAGCACTCAGGCCCTCGCGGAAGTCATCGCCGAGGATTTCCACCTTAGCTTTTTCAAACAGCTTGTTTTTATCGCCGTAAGCCTTAAAAACGCGGGTAATGGAACGACGGAAGCCCGCAACGTGCGTGCCACCTTCAATGGTGTTGATATTATTTACGTAAGAAAAGATATGTTCATTGTAAGATGTATTATAGCTCAATGCCACATCTACGGATACGTTTGAATCTTTATCATACGCTTCTACATAGATCGGGAAAGGCAGCAGCGGATCGCGCTTGCCGTTCCTGTCGAGCAGTTGTACGAATTCCACAATACCGCCTTCGCTGAAGAAAATTTCTACAATATCGTTACCGTCTTCCGTCTGTTCGCGGGCATCGGTCAGTGTGATACGGATGCCTTTGTTGAGGAACGAAAGCTCGCGCAGACGGCCGGCAAGAATTTCGCGGTTATAAACAAGATCTTTGAAAATAGTGCCGTCGGGCCAGAAATGCTGCTGTGTGCCGCGTTTGTCGCTTACGCCGATCTCACGGACCGGGTATTGCGGGATGCCGCAGTTGTATTCCTGTTCAAATATTTTTCCTTCCCGGAAAACCGTAGTGTGCATATGAGCGCTGAGTGCGTTTACGCAACTTACACCCACACCGTGCAGACCGCCGGAAACCTTGTAAGAATCTTTATCAAACTTACCGCCGGCATGCAGTACGGTCATAACCACTTCAAGGGCCGAACGGCCTTCTTTAGGGTGAATGCCGGTAGGAATACCGCGGCCATCATCCATTACGGAGATGGAATTGTCTTTGTGAATAGTTACTTCAATGTTTTTACAATAACCGGCAAGCGCCTCATCGATAGAGTTGTCCACAACCTCGTATACCAGGTGGTGCAGTCCTTTTACGCCAATATCGCCGATATACATCGCGGGACGTTTACGCACCGCTTCAAGACCTTCCAGTACCTGGATACTCCCGGCGTCATAGCCTGCAGCCGGAGCTTGTAATACCTCGTTTTCTGTGCTCATATTTTCCTATAGAAGAGAATGTTTTATCAAGTGCAGCATATATTTCGCAACGTAATAATACAGCTTGCGAAAAACACAATTATTTTTTTAAATATAACCTTACAAAGATAACGAAAATACGCCGGGCAGCCAAAGGTTTTAAGCCCTTTTAAGCCCTGTTCAAACAATAAAAGTGGATATGTTGGGGATATTTTCCAAGGGGTATATACATTGCCTGAAAATGCGAACAAATGTCATCGCTTTGTCAATCGTTTGGCGTTTGTAATCATAGGCGAACCGGTAACTGGAAATGTTTTGTAGCTTCCGTATGATTGTTTAACGGCTGAGCTGAAACTATGGGAAATACGGTACATTCTGCATATACTTCAAAGATGTCTCAGGGCAAACTGATAAATGTAATCATAGCAATAGCCATTGTGGCCGTATGCTGGGATCTCATCAGCCTTATATTGCTGGTGAAAAATTACAGTATTGCCTACTGGCTGTTCCTTCATGTACTGCTGTTCCTGAAGGTGGGCGGACTGTGGCTGTTCTATTCCCGCAGGCAGCCAGGCTGGTATCTGCTTACCTTACTCGCGGCATATGATGCTGCAGCAGCATTGACGAAAATGGGATTGGGTGTATCCGCTCATAGTTTACCCGCGGGGCATTTTGACCCATTATCATGCCTTGACCTGTTTCTGGCAGCCGCTTTGCTGGTCACGCTCCTGCAACCGGCCGCGAGGGCACTCTTCAAAATAAATGCTGGCATAGCCGGTATCGTTATCGCAGCAGGAGCATTGCTGGCCGGGGCACTTATCTTCTGTTTTTTGTAGGTATTACAGAAAAATAATGCTCATCATCGGGTAATAATAAGAGGCAAATCATAAATCAGGCTTACTTTTGCAGCCCTGCCGGGAGCAAGCAGAGTATTGCGTTAAGCTGCCGGCAGCCAAATTTCAAATTACAGATTATGTTAACGGCTAACGAAATTCGCCAGCAGTTTTTAGATTTTTTCCGCAGCAAAGGACATGAGATTGTGCCTTCCGCCCCTATTGTGGTAAAGGATGACCCGACGCTGATGTTTACCAATGCGGGCATGAACCAGTTTAAAGATTATTTCCTCGGCAATAAAAAACCGGATCATACACGTGTGGCCGATACGCAGAAATGCCTGCGTGTAAGCGGCAAGCACAACGACCTGGAAGAAGTGGGTGTGGATACGTATCACCATACTATGTTTGAAATGCTGGGCAACTGGAGCTTTGGCGATTATTTCAAAAAAGAAGCCATTGAATGGAGCTGGGAACTGCTTGCGGATGTATTTGGCATTCCTAAAGACAGGTTGTATGTGACGGTATTTGAGGGCGATGAAAAAGAGAGCTTGCCGAAAGACCAGGAGGCATGGGACTTCTGGAAGCAGCACATAGCAGAAGACCGAATACTGCTGGGCAATAAAAAAGACAACTTCTGGGAAATGGGCGATACCGGCCCGTGCGGCCCGTGCTCTGAGATACATGTGGATTGCCGCCCCGATAATGAGCGTGCAGAAGTAGATGGCGCTACCCTGGTAAATGCAGATCATCCGCAGGTAATAGAGATCTGGAATAATGTATTTATGCAGTTTAACCGCATGAAAGATGGTTCGTTACAATCGCTGCCGGCTATGCACGTGGATACAGGTATGGGTCTGGAGAGGCTTGTGCGTGTGCTGCAGGGCAAAACATCTAACTATGATACAGATGTTTTTTCCGGTACAATTGCAGAAACCGAAAAAATCACAGGCAAAAAATATGATTACAGCGACAGCAAAGAAGCAATCGCTTTCCGTGTGCTGGCCGATCACGTACGCGCTGTAAGCTTTACGATTGCAGACGGGCAAATGCCAGCGAGCAACGGTGCAGGATATGTAATACGCCGTATTCTGCGTCGTGCAGTGCGTTACTATTATTCTTTCCTCGACCATAAGCAACCGATGCTGCACAAACTGGTTGTAGTACTGGCAAAACAGTTTGAACATGTATTCCCGGAACTGCAGAAACAGGTTGACTTTGTAAGCAGCGTAGTGAAGAAAGAGGAGGAAAGCTTTCTGCGTACGCTGGAAAGAGGTTTGAAGTTGATTGACGAGGTGGTATCCAATACTGGGGGAACTGTTATTAACGGTGCTGAAGCTTTTAAACTCTATGATACCTATGGTTTTCCATTAGATCTTACTCAGCTCATTGCGTCTGAAAATAAAATGAGTGTAGATGAAGATGGTTACAACAAAGAAATGGAGCGGCAGAAAGGGGACGGCAGAAAGGCAACCCAGATAGACACCGACGACTGGATAATCATTGGTGAGGAAAAGCCAACGAAATTTGTTGGTTATGATAGTCTCGAGGCAGAAGCATCTGTGATCAAATACCGCAGGGTAAAAGCTAAAGGCGTGGAAAGCTACCAGATCGTACTGGATGTAACCCCTTTCTATGCTGAAAGCGGCGGCCAGGTGGGAGATACAGGCGAACTCATTTTCCCGAATGATACGGTGCAGATCATTGATACGAAGAAAGAAAATAACCTGATCGTTCATTTTGCCGAGACTATTCCGGATAGCCTCAGTGGCAGTGTGCTGGCCAAAATAGATGCGCCGCGCCGTAAGTTTATTGAAGCCCATCACAGTGCTACGCACCTGTTGCATGCAGCACTGCGTGAAGTATTGGGTACACATGTGGCGCAGAAAGGTTCGCTGAACAATGAGGAAAATCTCCGTTTCGACTTCTCACACTTTGCTAAAATGACCGATGAAGAGATCAAACAGGTAGAGCAGATCGTGAATGAAAAAATCCGCGAAGATGTGCCTGTAGTGATCAAAGAAATGAGCAAGGACGAAGCGGTAGCAATGGGTGCTATGGCCTTGTTTGGCGAAAAATACGGCGATGTTGTCCGTGTAGTGATCATGGACCCAGCATACTCAATAGAGCTTTGCGGCGGTACACATGTAGGCAGCACAGGCCAGCTTGGATTCTTTAAAATAATAAGTGAAAGTGCTGTGGGCGCAGGCCTTCGCCGTATAGAGGCCGTAAGCGGTAAGGCAGCGGAAATATATGTGGATGAGCAGCTGAATGTACTGAATGATGTAAAAGGTCAGCTGAAAAATCCGAAAGACCTGGGCAAAAGTGTAGAGAGCCTGCTTGCAGAAAACAGCAGCCTGAGAAAACAGCTGGAATCGCTGGAGCATAAGATGCTGGCTGGTATGCAACAGGGCCTGGTAAACAAAGGTGTTAGCTTCAGCATGCCGGATGGTACAATGGGCTTATTTATCGGCGAAGTGGTAGAAGTAAGTTCGGCCGATGCACTGAAAAAGCTATGCTTCGATCTGAAGGGCAGCGGCGAAAATTATGTAGTGGTGCTGTGTGCAAACATTGCTGGTAAGGCAAGTGTTGTTATCGGCATTGCAGATAAAGTGAATGCAGAAAAAGGACTGGATGCCGGTAAGCTGATCAAGGAAGCTGTAGCGCCGCTGATCAAAGGCGGTGGCGGCGGACAAAAAACACTGGCTACTGCCGGTGGCCAGGATGTGGCTAACCTGTCGCAGGTAATCGATAAGATAAAAGCGATGCTGTAGTGTAAAAAGTACAAACAGCAGAATCAGCATTGTTGTGATAAAACAAAGCAATAAAAAACGGGCAACACATGTTGCCCGTTTTTGTTGTAATTTTTTTATCGCATTCAACGTTGCAAATCTCCGCGTGTCTCCGCGGAACCTCCGCGCACTTTGCGGTTAAAAACTATTTAATATCCAGCAGCTCTACATCAAAGATCAGTGCCGCATGCGGTGGTATAGCATGACCGGCACCGCGTGCGCCATAGCCCAGTTCAGACGGTATGAACAGACGGTACTTACCGCCCACGGGTACATGCTGCAGGCCTTCAGTCCAGCCTGGTATTACCTGGCGCAGGCCAAAGCTGGCCGGCTGATTGCGTTTGAAGGAACTGTCGAACACCGTACCATTGATAAGACGGCCTTCATAATGTACCGTTACGGTATTGGAAGCCTCCGGTTTGCGGCCGGTACCTTCTGTAAGCACTTCATATTGCAGGCCGGAAGGCAATGTTACTACCTCCGGGCGTTTGCCATTCTCTTCAAGGAACTTCTGTCCTTCTTCCTGTGCAGCTGATGATTTCTGGTTCATATATTCACGTAATTTATCCTGTAATCCCATTTTTATGAAAATTTACGGGTGCAAATTAAGCTAATTATATGCTAAAATAAATGTAAAGCCTTGAGGAACCACGTTGCAGGCACGCATGGTTATACCCGGGTATATTAACGCTAAAAATCCCTTTGCGACTCTTTGCGCTGTCTTTCCGCCCTTTGCGGTAAACGTATAAGCGCATCGCAGTAATCCTGCAGATGACCGGTGCCATCGCAACGATGCTGTATAGCGATCCGGCAGGTGACGCCCCAAACCGAAGTGATAATGCAGACTAATCATAACTTGTAATTCCCACTCCTTACCTTTGCTTCGCTTATTATAAATGCAGGAATATGGATTCAAAGAATTATAAACTGGGCACAAAGCTCATTCATGCCGGTGTAGAGCCGGATCCTACCACGGGCGCTATCATGACGCCTATTTACCAGACATCTACATATGTACAGGCTGCTCCCGGCGACCATAAAGGTTACGAATATGCCCGTACACAGAACCCTACACGCGATGCGCTGCAGAACGCGCTTGCGGCGATTGAGAATGGTAAATACGGTCTCTGCTTTGGTAGTGGTATGGCTGCGACAGATGCGGTAGCCCGCCTGCTGATGCCCGGTGATGAAGTGATTGTTTCCAATGACCTGTATGGCGGCACTTACCGCATTTTTACAAAGATATTTGCCCACTACAGCATCAAGTTCCATTTTATAGATATGCACGATGCACAGAACGTGCGCAACTATGTGAATGGCAATACCAAACTGGTGTGGGTAGAAACACCGACCAACCCGCTGCTTAATATTGTTGATATTGCAGCTGTTGCGGCTATCTCCAAAGAACATAGCCTGACACTGGTTGTTGATAATACATTCGCGTCTCCATACCTGCAGAATCCGCTGGACCTCGGTGCAGACATCGTATTGCACAGCGCTACCAAATACCTCGGCGGTCACAGCGATGTGGTGCATGGAGCACTGATCATGAATGATGCGGCGCTGGAGGAAAGACTGCGCTTTATACAGAACAGCTGTGGTGGCGTACCGGGCCCTCATGATTGCTGGCTGGTGCTGCGCGGCATTAAAACCCTGCATGTACGTATGCAGCGCCATTGCGAAAACGGTAAAGCTGTTGCACAATGGCTGCGTAACAATCCTAAAGTAGGAAACGTGCTGTGGTGCGGTTTTGAAGACCATCCGAACCATGAGATCGCTAAAAAACAAATGCGCGACTTTGGCGGTATGATCTCCTTCACACTGAAAGATGATAACATAGAAGCGGCAATGGAAGTGCTGAAAAAGACAAAGCTGTTTTCACTGGCAGAATCGCTGGGGGGCGTTGAATCATTGATTGGGCATCCTGCAACCATGACGCATGCTTCTATTCCGCGTGAAGACAGGATAGCGCGTGGTCTTTCCGACTCGCTGATACGCCTGAGCGTAGGTATTGAAGATATCGAGGACCTGATTGCAGACTTAAATGAGGCAATCGGTTAATTAGTTAAAAGGATAACTGGTCAATTATCGGTTCTCTTTTAGCCTGTTAACATTTTAACCTATTAACATTTTAACTAACCAATAAATATGGGCTTAAACAAAGTAGTTGCCAATGCAGACGAGGCGATCCGTGATATAGAATCGGGTGCCACGCTGATGCTCGGAGGCTTCGGGCTCTGCGGCATACCTGAAAATTCCATTGCCGCTATTGTACGCAAGGGGATCAATAATCTTACCTGTATCTCCAATAATGCCGGTGTAGACGACTTCGGTATAGGGCTGATGCTGCAGCAGAAACAGGTGAAAAAAATGATTTCATCTTATGTAGGTGAGAATGCAGAATTTGAACGCCAGCTGCTGAGCGGTGAGCTGGAAGTGGAATTGATCCCGCAGGGAACACTGGCTACACGCTGCATGGCTTCGGGTTATGGAATGCCTGCTGTGTTTGTGCGGGCAGGTGTGGGAACAGAAGTTGCCGCAGGTAAAGAGACCCGCAATTTTGATGGCAAGGAATACCTGATGGAATATGCATTCGATTCCGACTTTGCTATAGTAAAAGCATGGAAAGGCGATACTATGGGCAACCTGATATTTAAAGATACTGCCCGCAACTTCAATCCGATGATGGCCATGGCCGGTAAAATTACCATTGCAGAAGTGGAAGAATTGGTAACGCCGGGCGAGCTGGATCCGAACTTTATTCATGTACCGGGCATTTATGTACACCGCATCTTTAAAGGAGAAAACTACGAGAAGCGTATTGAGCAGAAAACTGTGAGGAAAAGAGGTTAAAAGGGCAATAGGTTAATAAGTTAAAGGGTACATGGATAATAAAACTTATAAAAGCTTTACAGAACTGGACGTATGGCAACAGGCAAGGTTTTTTAAGCTGGATGTATACACTTTAATACAATCGTTTCCTCAGGAGGAAAAGTATTGTTTAACCGATCAGTTACGAAGAGCTGCAAGATCAATACCGGCAAATATTTCAGAAGGATATGGCCGATATACATATAAGGATCAGCTGCACTTTTGTGTACAGGCAAGAGGTTCTTTATTTGAATGTAAAAATCATATAATTGATGCGGCCGATTGCAATTACATATCGGGAAGTGAGCAGAATGCGTATTTGCAAAAAAGTGAAGCTCTTACCCGATTATTGAATGGATATATTGCCTGGCTGAGAACAATGATTAGCTCTTCAAAATAATTACAAACAATCGACTTTTAACCGATTGACCTTTCAATGAATTGATAATCTAACTAACTACTCTTTTAACCAGTTAACATTTTAACTAATTAACGAACACACAATGGCTCTTAATAAAGAACAGATTGCACAACGCATAGCCAGAGAATTGCAGGATGGCTATTATGTAAACCTCGGTATCGGCATTCCTACGCTGGTGGCCAACTACATTCCCGAAGGTGTGGAAGTAGTGCTGCAGAGCGAAAACGGCCTGCTGGGCATGGGGCCTTTCCCTTTTGAAGGGGAAGAAGACCCGGATATGATCAATGCCGGTAAGCAGACAATTACCAAGCTGCCCGGTTCTTCGATCTTCGACAGCGCTATGAGCTTCGGTATGATACGTGCCGGTAAAGTAGATCTCACTGTACTGGGCGCTATGGAAGTTGCAGACAATGGGGATATCGCTAACTGGAAAATACCCGGTAAAATGGTGAAGGGTATGGGTGGCGCTATGGATCTCGTAGCTGCTGCCAAAAACATTATTGTGGCTATGCAGCATACCAATCCGAAAGGAGAAAGCAAGCTGCTGCCGAAATGTACACTGCCGCTGACCGGTGTGAAATGTGTAAAGAAGATTGTTACAGACCTGGGTGTATTTGAAGTAACGGAAGAGGGTTTCCGTTGCCTGGAATATGCTCCGGGCGTTACCGTAGATGAAATCAAGGCTAAGACAGCGGGCCGCCTTGTAATTGCAGATGATGTGAAAGAAATGACTTTTTAGGCATGCCGGGAGTTATCATTTATCACAATGGCCGTTGCACCAAAAGCCGCGGAGCACTGGAGATACTCCAGGAAAAAGGCATTGAACATGAGGTGCGTTATTACCTGATGGAGCCGCTTAATAAAAAGGAATTGAAGGCGTTGCTGAAGAAACTGGGTATAAAAGCAGAAGAACTGGTACGCAAAAGTGAGCCTTTATATAAAGAACATTATAAAGACAGAAAACTTACCAATGAGCAATGGATAGCCGCAATGGTTGAAAATCCTATACTTATAGAACGTCCCATTGTGGAAAACGGTGATAGGGCTGTGATTGCCCGCCCGCCGGAACGCTTATCTGAAGTACTATGATATAAACTTTGGTACAATATTTTTCAGCCCTCTGCACAGAGGGCTTTTTTATTTCTAACTTTATAAGCTCCGTTATGCGCCGTATCCTGTCATATATCCTGTTATGTGTCCTGTTTGCCGGCAGTGCGTATGTCTATGCCCGGGGGCGGCAAAAGGAGACCATGAGCGAAGTGACAATGGTAAATGCGCTTGTGTCCTGTATGCAGACGAAAGATGCTTATGCATATATGAAGCTTTTCCCGGAGACGGACAGTATGGCAACGTGGATAATGCAATATGCCAGTCCTGGCTCAAGAGAATATGAATATATGCATTACCTGCTGGAAAATCCCGTTGCAATCATGCAGAAAGATTCCCTTATTGATGCGGAGGCAAAACATGATTTCGACTCGCTGATACAGCGTGGAGAAAATATATATGACATACACTGGAATGCTGTAGTACAGGTGCGGTATGAACTCATTAAAAACCACCAGACAAGAGACGTGCTCTACGAAAAACTGGCGCCGGTAAGGTTTTTAGGATACATTTTTATCCGGGATATGCTTACCAGGAAGACATACGGTGTTTCCGTTGCAAATATTCTGCAGATCCGGGGACAATGGTACGGAGGTCAGTTGAAAGGATTGTATGAAGCATCGACAGTTGATGAATTCCTGGCGCAGCAGCGTAAAAAAAACCAACCGGATACTGCGGCTTTAGCCCATACAACAGAATCTTCAGATGCCGACCGGCCTGATGTGCCGCAGAAACAGCGCGTAATCCTGGACCGTAAGCTGTATGCCGGCATGTTTGACAATGAAATACCGGTACAGCTGTACATCCATTATCTTAAAGGAAATTGCCCGGAAGTGTTTTGTGAATGGGAGGCTTTTTACAAATTCGGCGACCAGGACGATTATATAAAACTTAACGTTTCCAAATCGTCGGAAGGAAAATGGGTCTTTACCGAAGATCCCGCGCAGGGCAGCATGGAGCTCACACTGGACAGCCTCAAAAAGAAATATAAAGGCACCTGGCTTTCCAGCGATAATCAGACTGGCTACGAAGTAAAACTGACAGAGATTCCTGCTACACCAAAGAAGATAAAGCAGATGGACGAAGTATTTGTAAAAGAGCTCTGGGCTAAATAAAGCGGGGCAATATCAAGGTTCGGCTACGCACACTATGATATATTTATCTCCTCCATCATCCAGGGCAAACCAGAAGTTACTACCCCAGCATATCATCCAGCTCTTCCTTACGGAGCATCATAAAAACTTTTTTACCATCTGGGGTATACTCCGGTTGGGAGCAGGCAAACAGTTCGTCAATTAAAGCCTGCTGTCCTTCCGGTTGCTGTATGGCGTGTTTGTTGCGCGACAGGCGGCGTGCCATCTGGGTTAAAAGACGTTCTGTACGCGTGGCTATGGCATCATGCGACTCATGTTTGAGCTGATCCAGTACTTCATCCAGCACATTTTTCTCTTCGCCTGCAGGCAGATCAGTGGGGACACCATTTACCACAAAAGTATTCTGCCCGAACGGTGAAATATCAAACCCGATACGCGCCAGATCTGATAATACTTCAGTGAGTAAAATGCCATCCTGCGGACTAAGTTCATAAGAAGCGGGGAATAAAACCTGCTGTGAAGGCGTATGTCCGGAATTCCATTGCTGCAGCAGGCGCTCATACCAGATGCGCTCCTGTGCGCGCCGTATATGTATAAGCATAAGGCCCGAACGCACGGTAGTTACAAGCATAGAACCCTGTACCAGCAATATGTTCTGCTTGCTGACAACGGTCATGTTGCCATCATCAGGTATCAGGCCGGAGGATTGTGAAGGCATCGTGGCGCTCTCCGGTATGGATTGCTGCGGGAACGGATTAACGTTTCCTCCGGATGGCTTCCCGATCTCATACAGTTCCTTCCAGCGCTGCAGCCCGTCCTGGCGGTCTATAAAATGCGCCTGGTTCTTTTGCGAAAAAGTGTGATATAAATAGCCTTTCTGCGTAGACTCGACATTTTGCTGTGTCTGCGGCTGCTGTATAGACGGGAGTTGTGTTACACCCGCATCTATGGTAAAATCAAGCGAAGGAGCAATATTGTAGCGGGCCAGCGCATGTTTGGCAGCAGCGTGCAGGTAAGCATACATCATGCGGTCATCGTCAAACTTTACTTCCTGTTTGGTGGGGTGCACATTCACATCCACACGCGCCGGGTCTATTTCAAGAAACAGTACATAAAAAGGAAAAGCTTCTTTTTCAATAAGCCCTTCGTAAGAAGTCATTACAGCATGATGCAGGTAAGAACTACGGATAAAGCGGTTATTGATAAAGAAAAACTGCATACCGCGTGTTCGGGTAGCAGCTTCCGGCTTGCCAATGAACCCGGAGATATTGATCAGTTCCGTCTGTTCATCTACCGGCACCAGGTTTTTCTCATAAGAATTGCCAAGCAGCCCAACGATACGTGTTTTCAGGTTGCCTGCTTCCATGTGAAACTGTTCAGCCCCATTGTGCCACAAGCGGAAAGCTATTTTCGGATGAGCCAGTGCCACACGGGTAAATTCATCAAGGATATGGCGGAATTCGGTAGTATTACTTTTCAGGAAATGGCGGCGTGCCGGAACGTTAAAGAACAGGTTCTTCACCATGATGTTTGTACCGGGCGCTGTGGCCGTAGGTTCCTGCACTTTTACATCTGTAGCTTCTACACAAAGCCGCGTCCCGATCTCAGAATCCTGCTGGCGGGTTTTCATCTCCACCTGTGCAACCGCTGCAATGGAAGCAAGCGCTTCTCCGCGAAAGCCCATCGTGCGGATGGTAAACAGGTCATCGATATTACGGATCTTGGAAGTGGCGTGGCGTTCAAAGCTCATGCGTGCATCAGTGGGGCTCATGCCCTTACCGTTATCTATCACCTGTACCAGTTCTTTACCGGCATCGCGTACCACCAGTTGTATCTCTGTGGCACCGGCGTCTACGGCATTCTCCAGCAGCTCCTTAACGGCCGATGCGGGCCGCTGGATTACTTCACCTGCGGCTATCTGGTTGGCGATATGGTCTGATAAGAGTTGAATGACGTCCGGCACAGTACACTAAGAATTTGCGCAAAAATAGGCATAGTTCAGGCATTTACCTATTTGCGGCAATGGAAGTATAGCTGTGCTAAACATTCACAGCACTACTTATTCAGATCAATTTCTAATCCGTGAGGCCGGTTTCCATCGTCAGGAGCTGGTGTCTGGGTATAAAATATATCATTTTCATAGTACGAAACCGTATTGGCGCATACGTCATGAACTCCGGTAAAGCTGCTGCGTTGTGAATTGCCTTTTATAGAGACATCACGGAAACGGTAATCTTTTCCCGCCAGGGGTATATAAATATCTACATCGTCGCCGGAATACAGCAGTGCAGCGACATCATACAATGTCATAGAATCATTGCCGGTATACCGGGTATAGCATCCGCTCACATAATTGCCGGTTTTTTTGCTGAAGCCGGAACCTTTTTGAAAAGTGCTGATATATATAGAGGCCAGTTCGGAGCTGTCGAATCCGTTAAATCGCAGGTAAGGTTGTGGGTCCTGGCAGGGTACTCTGCCACAAGAGCTCCATATAAGGCAAAGCGCAATGAATAAAAGGGTATTTCTCATAGGGTAAAGTATTTTCCTTATAACGCAGCATTTTTAGTTTACCCCTACTCAAAAACACTGTCCCAGATTCCTGTTTTTTTACTACTTTTGCGCCTCGGGCGTTGAGCCCGATTTTTGTATCTGCTCAGCGCGCCATTTACAATTTATTTTTTTATACATTTTTCTAACGTAAAGATGCCGCGCGACAATTCCATCAAATCTGTTCTCATTATCGGTTCCGGTCCTATTATCATCGGCCAGGCCTGCGAATTTGACTACTCCGGCTCACAGGCTGCCCGCAGTCTGAGAGAGGAAGGGATCAAAACAATTCTTATCAACTCCAATCCGGCAACGATCATGACAGATCCGATCGTGGCTGATAAGGTGTACCTGCTGCCGCTGACAGTAGAAAGTATTGAACAGATACTGGAAGAAAACCAGATTGATGCAGTATTGCCTACTATGGGCGGACAAACCGCACTGAACCTCGCAAAAGACTGCGATGAGCTGGGCGTTTGGGAACGCTTCAATTGCCGCCTGATCGGTGTAGACATCAAAGCCATCGACAAAGCAGAAGACCGCGAGCTTTTCCGCCAGTGGATGATAGAACTGGGTGTGCCTGTAGCGCCGGCCCGTACTGCCAACTCTCTGCTGGAAGGTAAAGAGTTTGCACAGGAGATCGGGATACCACTGGTTATCCGCCCGTCCTTTACACTTGGTGGTACCGGTGGTGGTTTTGTAAAATCAAAAGATGAGCTGGACGCCGCACTGGAACGTGGCCTCACAGCTTCTCCCATACATGAAGTACTGGTGGAAAAAGCCGTACTGGGCTGGAAAGAATTTGAGCTGGAACTGCTGCGTGATAAAGAAGACAATGTAGTGATCATCTGTACGGTGGAAAACTTTGACCCGATGGGCATCCATACCGGCGACAGTATTACCGTTGCTCCGGCCATGACGCTCAGCGACACTGCCTACCAGCTGATGCGCAACACCGCCATCATGATGATGCGTGACCTCGGTAACTTTGCCGGTGGTTGTAACGTACAGTTCGCCCTCAATCCTGAAACCGAGGAAATCATCGCTATCGAGATCAACCCGCGTGTAAGCCGCTCTTCGGCACTGGCATCAAAAGCAACGGGTTATCCCATTGCCAAGATCGCAGCCAAGCTGGCCATTGGGTACAGTCTTGATGAGTTGAAAAACCCGATCATCCAGACAACATCCGCATATTTTGAGCCGGCACTCGACTACGTGATCGTAAAAATGCCACGCTGGAACTTTGATAAATTCAAAGGGGCAGACGATACGCTGGGCCTGCAGATGAAATCGGTTGGTGAAGTAATGGCCATTGGCCGCACTTTCCCCGAAGCGCTGCAGAAAGCCTGCCAGAGCCTTGAAAACAATGCGACAGGTCTTACATCCATCAGCCGCAGCCAGATGCGCCCGGAAGAACTGATCGACTACCTGAAGCGCCCTACCTGGGACCGTATCTTCCGTATTAAGGAAGCATTATCGGCAGGTATTTCCATAAAAACCATCCGCGAGGAAACTTTAATAGACCGTTGGTTTCTCTACCAGATACAGGACATCGTAACGCTGGAAAACAAGATCCGCGAATACAAGCATCTGACCAAAGTGCCGGAAGAACTGCTGTGGGATGCCAAGCAGATGGGCTTCAGCGATGACCAGCTTGCCGAACTGGTAAAGGACTGCACCGCAGAAGAAGTATACGAACACCGCAAATCACTGGGTATTAAGCGTGTCTACAAGATGGTAGATACCTGCAGTGCCGAGTTTGAAGCGAAAACACCGTATTTCTACAGCACATTCGAAAAATTCTCATCATCTGAAGGCATCGTGCAGAATGAGAGCGGCAAAACGGATAAGAAAAAAGTAATTGTACTGGGTTCCGGTCCTAACCGAATCGGCCAGGGCATTGAGTTCGATTATTGCTGTACACATGGCCTTCTGGCGATCAAAGATTGCGGTTACGAAGCAATCATGGTAAACTGTAACCCGGAAACAGTTTCTACAGACTTTGACATAGCAGATAAACTGTACTTTGAACCGGTGTACTGGGAGCACTTATGGGAAATCATAGAGCATGAGCAGCCATATGGTGTAATCGTACAGCTCGGCGGGCAAACCGCTCTGAAACTGGCAGCACGTCTCCATGAAAAAGGTATTAAGATCGTAGGTACATCCTTTGACAACATGGATATTGCCGAAGATCGCGGCCGCTTCTCAGATATGCTGAAAGAACTGGGTATTCCTTATCCTAACTATGGTACCGCTTACAGCACAGACGATGCGATAGAAGTAGCCAACCAGGTAGGTTATCCCGTACTGGTGCGTCCTTCATATGTATTGGGCGGACAAAGGATGCGTATCGTGATCAACGATGAAGAGCTGGAAAAAAGTGTACTGAGCCTGCTGAAACATCTGCCGGGGAATAAAATACTCATCGACCATTTCCTGGACCGTTGCCAGGAGGCAGAAATAGATGCGATCTGCGACGGCGAGAACGTGCACATCATGGGCATCATGGAGCACATAGAGCCGGCGGGCATTCACAGCGGTGACAGCCATTCTGTACTGCCTGTGTTCAACCTGGGTCAGTTGGTAGTGGATGAGATGATAGATATAGCAAAGAAGATCGCCCTGAAATTGAACATCAAAGGCCTGATCAACATACAATATGCTATCAAGAACAATAAGGTGTATGTGATAGAAGCCAATCCAAGAGCCAGTCGCACGACACCGTTCATTGCGAAAGCATATGGTGTTCCTTACCTGAACATTGCCACCAAAGTAATGCTGGGTGAGCATAAGCTTTCCGATTTCACGATAGAGAAAAAACTGGAAGGATACGCAGTGAAGGAACCGGTATTCAGCTTTAACAAGTTCCCGAATGTGAACAAAGAGCTGGGACCTGAAATGAAGAGTACAGGAGAAGCGATCCGCTTTATCAAAAACCTGCGCGACCCATGGTTCCGTACGCTGTACAAAGAAAGAAGTATGCACTTAAGTAAATAAATGATCAGCCCCGCAAAACGGGGCTTTTTTAATTGAAACAAGATGAACTGGATACTACGATCCTTTAATCAACTCACCAACGATGAACTATATGCTCTGCTCCTCCTCCGCAGTAAAGTATTTGTGGTAGAACAGAACTGCATATTCCTGGACATGGATAACAAGGACCAGAAATCGTATCACCTGCTTGGTTATGATAATGATATTCTGGTTGCCTATACGCGCCTGGTGCCTGCCGGCGTATCATATGAAGAAATGTCGATAGGCCGTGTAGTAACCGATCCCGGTTTCCGGGCAAAAGGCATGGGCAAAGAACTCATGCAGCAATCCATAGAAGCAATTTACAGGCTGTATGGTAAACAGCCGGTACGGATTGGTGCGCAGCTGTACCTGAAATATTTCTATGAAAGTTTCGGCTTTGTACAGGCAAGCGATACATATATCGAAGATGGCATTCCGCATATAGAAATGCTGCTTGCATAATATTTTATTTTTAAGATATGGGCATTCTGTATTGCTTTCCGGAACCGCATTTTTCCGGATACACAGATTTTTATGATACTCCCCTATCTTTGGCGCGCAAAGTAATCTTACACATATATAAATAGCCATAAAATGAGCACGATCAGGCATAACTGGACAAAAGAAGAAATCAGCGAAATCTACCATAAACCATTGTTATCACTGATGCTGGAAGCAGCAGATGTACACCGTGCCCACCACACATTTGGCGAGGTGCAGGTAAGCAGCCTGCTGTCTATCAAAACCGGCGGATGCTCCGAAGACTGTGCCTATTGCCCGCAGGCAGCACGCTACCACACGGGTGTAAAAGTGCAGGCACTTATGAAAGTGGATGAAGTGGTGGAAAAAGCCAAAGAGGCCAAAGCCGGTGGTGCTTCCCGCTTCTGTATGGGTGCAGCATGGCGTGAAGTGCGCGACAACCGCGACTTTGACCGTGTGTTGGATATGGTGAAAGAAGTGAATAAGCTGGATATGGAAGTGTGCTGCACATTGGGTATGCTTACAGAATCGCAGGCTGCAAAACTGGCGGATGCAGGACTTTACGCTTATAATCACAACATCGATACATCTGAAGAATATTATAAAAACATCATCAGTACCCGCGATTTTGACAATCGCCTGGATACGCTGGGACATGTGCGTAAAGCGGGTATCACCGTTTGCAGTGGTGGAATTATAGGCATGGGCGAAACAGATGAAGACCGCATTGGTATGATCCACACGCTGGCCAACCTGCCGCAGCACCCCGAATCTGTACCCATCAATGCACTGGTGCCGGTAGAAGGCACACCGCTTGAAGATTCAAAACGCGTTCCATTCTATGATCTCGTACGTATGATCGCAACAGTCCGTATTATCATGCCGGAATCTGCAGTGCGCCTTTCTGCAGGTCGTAAAGAACTTTCACTGGCAGAACAGGGCATGTGTTTCCTGGCAGGTGCCAGCTCTATTTTTGCAGGCGATAAACTGCTGACTACGCCAAACCCTGAATTTGGTGATGATATGGAAATGTTCAACATACTCGGCCTTACACCCAAAGCCCCTTTTGCAGACAAGCCCGAAATGAAAAGAACTCAGGCAGTAGCAGACCATGCTTAATGCAGCACATATACATCTGCAGAAAAAACTGGATCAGCGCGATGCTCAGGGAAACCGGCGACAGTTAAGACTCTTAGCCGGAACAGATTTTTTTTCGAATGATTATCTCGGCATAGCGACCACAGGCATTTTGAAGGAACTGCTGCACCGTAACAGTGCTTATGGTGCAACAGGTTCCAGGTTGCTTTCAGGAAATAATGCTACAGCGGAAAACCTGGAAACATTTTTGGCAGCCTTTCATAAAACAGAAGCAGCGCTGGTTTTCAACTCCGGTTACGATGCCAACCTGGGACTGTTTTCATCGATCCCTGACAGGCATTGCACCGTTTTGTACGACGAATACTGCCATGCCAGCATTATTGATGGTATACGGCTCAGCCAGGCAAAAAATAAATTCTATTTCAAACATAACAACCTCTCTGAACTGGAGCAACTGCTGCAGAAACACACGCCGGCCGGTCCGGTCTTCATAGCGGTAGAATCGCTTTACTCTATGGAAGGTGATGTTGCTCCGCTGGAAGAACTCGCTGCGATTGCTGCCCAATATGGCGCTGCGCTTATTGTAGACGAGGCGCATGCTACAGGTATTGCAGGAGACAAAGGTGCAGGACTGGTACAGCATCTGGGGTTGCAGGATAAAGTATTTGCTCGTGTGCACACTTTTGGCAAGGCATTAGGCTGTCATGGCGCCGTTGTTGCCGGTTCGCAAATGCTGAAAGATTATCTCGTAAACTTTGCACGTTCATTCATTTTTACTACAGCACTACCGCCGGCAGCATTAGAAACGGTGCAGCAGGCATACCTGTGGATGCAGAACAAAGACGATGTGCGCAAATCATTGCAGGAACTTATTGCATATTTCAATGGCAAAAAACAATCCTATGAAAATGCATACTGGCTGGAAAGCAATTCACCGATACAAAGTATTATAACCGGCAGTAATACCAGCGCCAAAGCACTGGCTGCAAATCTCCGGGAACGGGGCTTTAACATCGCAGCTATATTGCATCCGACGGTGCCTGAGGGCACAGAGCGCATACGCATTTGCCTGCATGCTTTTAATACCAGAGAAGAGACAGACAGATTACATCATTATATTCATTTGTACTTATGCCAGCAGCAATAGCTATTGCAGGAATACATACCGGCATCGGGAAAACAATTGCCGCAGCCATTATTACAGAAGCATTACAGGCCGACTACTGGAAGCCTGTGCAGGCAGGCAACCTGGAAGACAGTGACAGCATTACAGTTGGCAACCTCCTGACTAATGAAACCAGTGTACTGCATCCCGAAGCTGTGCGCTTGCAGATGCCAGCATCGCCACATACCGCAGCGAGGCATGAAGGTGTTGTGCTGGACCATCACAGCTTTCAGCTGCCGCAGACAGAAAATACATTGATCGTAGAAACTGCCGGGGGGCTGTTTTCTCCGATAGATGAAAAAAGCACAATGGCTGATTTTATCAGCTACAATGCACTGCCTGTAATATTAGTAACACGACATTACCTCGGCAGCATCAATCATACGCTACTTTGCCTTGAAGCATTGCAGCAACGTGGAATAAAAGTATTAGGCCTGCTGGTAAGCGGAACGGAGGACGCAGCATCTGAAAGCTTTATTCTTAATTATTATGAAAAAGGTCTGACGATTGCACATACGGGAGAAATAGAAAAAATAGACATGGAAAATATAAGAACAGCGGCCGGCAACATACGCCCATGGCTGCAGAAAATCATTCAGCATGGCTAAAACACTCACAGAGCGGGACAAAGAGGTAATATGGCATCCGTACACACAGATGAAAGTATGGCCTGAAGCTATTGGCATAACGCGTGGAGAAGGCGTTTATCTTATAGACGAGGCGGGGAATAAATACATTGACGCTATCGCATCCTGGTGGGTAAACCTGCACGGGCATGCGCACCCTTACATTGCAGAACGGCTTAGTAAGCAATTGCTGGAGCTGGAGCATTGCATCTTTGCAGGATTTACACATGAGCCTGCAGTATTGCTTGCAGAGCGTTTGCTGCCATTGCTGCCGGGTATGATGAAGAAGATATTTTATTCGGACAATGGTTCTACAGCAGTGGAAGTGGCGCTGAAAATGGCGTACCAGTACTGGCATAACGTCGGAACTCCGAAGAAAAGGATCATTGCTATAGAAGGCGCTTATCATGGCGATACATTCGGTGCAATGTCGGTGAGTGCACGCAGCCTGTTTACTGCACAGTTCGATGCCATGCTCTTCGACGTTGACTTTATTCCCTTTCCGGCGAAAGGCAAAGAACAAGAGACATTGTTGGCATTGGAACAGGTATTACAGCAGGGCGATACAGCAGCATTTATAGCAGAACCACTGATACAGGGCTCTGCTGGCATGCGCATGTACGATGCTGTTGTACTGGAAGAAATGATGCTGTTGTGTAAAAAATATAATGTGCTGGTGATCGCTGACGAAGTAATGACCGGTTTTGGCAGAACTGGAACTTTGTTTGCCTGCCACCAACTGGCAACAGCAACCCCTGATATTGTATGTCTCTCAAAAGGGCTTACCGGCGGAACAATGGCCATGGGCATTACTGCCTGCACACGGGAAATATTTGATGCATTCCTGGGAGATGATGGGGTGAAGACCCTATACCACGGGCATTCTTTTACTGCCAATCCTATATCCTGCGCCGCAGCACTCGCCAGCCTGGACCTGCTGCTCGATGAAAAATGCACACAGCAGATTCAGCAGATAAAAAATGCACATAGTAAAAAAGCTGACTCGTGGCAGGGACATCCCAAGGTCAAAGACCTGCGCCAATGCGGTACTATCATTGCGCTGGAACTGAATACCGGCGATACAGATTACCTCAACAGCAAAAGAGATTTTATTTACCGTTTCTTCCTTGAAAGAAAAATATTGATGCGGCCATTGGGTAACATCATTTATATATTGCCGCCCTATTGTATTACAGAAGACCAGCTCAATTTTGTTTACGAACAGATTGACGAGTTGTTGTCCGTTATTTAAAATAAGCAAACATGGAACATACATTCAAAACGAGCCTTGAAAAAATTATAGCCGACGATAATCTGCACGCGAAATTTCTCAATACACTTTCTATGATGGAGAATACCGGTGCGCGTAAAATTTCGAAGTACGAGCATCCCATCCATACAAGCCTTACAGTATTGAAGCATGCCGCGGAAGAAGCCCGTCATGCCTATTATCTCAAAAAACAGATTGGTAAGCTGGATGAAACACTTTGTCCCGACTACAGCTTTGAATACCTGCTGGCGCCCGTAAGCAGCTACCAGTACCTGCACCGCCTGGATACGGCTACCTGCCGCTATATAAAAGCAAAAGGACTGGAAGGCCGTGCTGCCGATGATGCGGCATATATACTCGTTACGTATGCCATAGAAGTACGTGCCGATGAACTGTACGGAACTTACCAGGAATTGCTCAGTGCAGCGGGTTCAAAGGTGAATGTAAAATCCATCATCATGGAGGAAGCAGGCCACCTGGAAGAAATGACACGCCTGCTGGAAGCTTTTAGTCCTGACTGGCAAAGTATTGCCGCAGAAATATGCGCAATAGAAACAGAGTTGTATCATCAGTGGATCGGCGGACTGGCGGCATCACTCAACTGATAAGCCATTCTTTCTGACTATATTTAACTTTACAAACAAGCCGTATGAATCCCAAAACAGCAAAGGAATCGGTAAACACCATGAGTGAGCTGGTGTTGCCCAACGATACAAATACTCTGGGCAACCTGATGGGCGGAAAACTTATGCATTGGATGGATATAGCAGCTGCAATATCGGCCATGAAACATTGCAATGCGCCGGTAGTCACTGCGTCTGTTGATAATGTATCTTTTGCAAGCCCCATAAAGCTGGGAAACCTGCTTATTATAGAATCAAAAGTGACACGGGCCTTTAATACCTCGATGGAAGTATACCTGCGTGTATGGGCCGAAGATCTCCAGGCACAGTTTAAATACCTGAGTAACGAAGCTTATTTCACATTTGTATCGCTGGATCCGCATGGCAAACCGAGAAAAGTTCCGGAGCTGGTGCCGGAAACGGACGAAGAAAAGGAAATGTTCGGCGGTGCGTTGCGCAGGCGGCAACTACGACTGATACTGGGCGGAAAAATGAAATTGGCCGATGCATCAGAATTGAGAGAACTGTTTTTAAAAGATTAAAAAAACGCGAAGCTGATGCTTCGCGTTTTTGTTTATTAAAGTAAATCTGTTTTTTAAAAAAGGAAACCCACAGAAAGAGAGAATACCCTGTTCTTGTACTTATCATTGTCATTATTACTGGAGCCCGGCGCAATATTGGTAAGACCAAGGCCGTAATTGGCATTAAATGTGAAATGATGTATCTCAACTCCTGCAAGGAAGTTAAGCCCCCAGTCATAACGTTTTATATTACCGGAATTATTGCTGCCGTTACTGCCATTTGCAGGATCGTCGTCTCCGAACTTAATATTGCTTTCATCTGAGAAGCTTGCGCCCAGCACTTCGCCGGACACCGTTTTCTTACCGGCAATACCCATGGCTACATAAGGACCGGCACCAAAGAAAATATTGGTATGTGGCGCCAGCGGAATTTTACCCACGGCATTTACCGGCAGCTCCAGGTATATCGGGTTTGTCTTGGTTTCAATCCAATTGTCGCCGTTTTTATCTCCCGATGTAAATTTTACACCCTTACCTTCAAACATAAGCCCTGGCTGTATACTGAATACAGGCGCCAGCGGAATGTCCAGGTAGGCGCCGACATTAAATGATGAAAGCGCGTTTTTATCCTGTACTGTACCATCGGTCGTTACAGTCATATTGGCATTGTTGTAACCACCCTTGATCCCAATGCCCAGCTCCTGTGCAGAGGCGATAAAAGCGCCTGCCATAAACGGAATTGCTAATAATATCCTTTTCATAATGCTCATTTTTGAAAGATCGTTTCAAAAACTGTGCAACCATTTCTTAAAATCTCCCTAATACAGCTGGTCTGCTGTACGTTACAACTGATTGCACAGAAATTGTATGGAAGGCAATGTGGGGAAGATATTGTGCAAACAGTGACGATTGTCATGGGGTGCAGATTAATGCGGATAATATGTAAGGATAAAATTGTAGCGAATACCGTTTGCCTATATCTTTGGTACAAAACGATATTATGGGCCTGGACCGAAGTACGCCGCCGGCGATACATGATGCTATAGAATTTGATTTTAAGCTGCCCCCGATACAGCAGGAACGCCTTGCAAACGGCCTGCCACTGTATTGGCTGAACGAAGGAGTGCAGGAAGTAGCAGAAATAAACTGGGTATTCCCCGCAGGAATATGGTACGAGGAGAAGCAAGGCGTGGCACACGCCGTGGCCGGGCTTTTGAAAAATGGTACTTCAAAGCATACGGCACACCAGTTGCATGAGCTGCTGGAATTTTACGGTGCAAGCCTTAAAGCCAATGCCGGAAACGATTTTTCTACCGTTACCCTGCATGCTCTCACGAAGCACCTCGCAGACCTGCTGCCGGTGGTATATGAAATAATAACAGACGCTACATTTCCGGAAGATGAGGCGGCCATCTATAAACAGAATACCATTCAACGGCTAATGGTAAATCTTCGTCAGTGCGAATTTGTTGCTAATCAGCAGATTGATGCGTTTATTTTCGGGCCGGAACACCCATATGGCCGCTACACACAAAAAGAGAAGATTGAAGGGCTGACCCGCGAGGATCTGAAAGCTTTTTATGAAAAGCATTATGCACTGGCCAATGTAAAAATATTTATGGCCGGCCGGCTGGATGAAAACGCAGTAAAGAACGTAGATAAAATATTTGGTGCAGCAGCGCTCACAACCAGTGTAATAACGCCACTTGCCTTTTCTGTGGCGCCGCATACCGAGCAGAAACATCATATACTCAATGACCCCAATGGCGTACAGGGCGCAATCCGCATAGGGAGCACATTTCCGGGCCGTCATCATCCCGATTTTGCCCCGATGGTAGTGCTCAACACCCTGTTCGGCGGGTATTTCGGCTCGCGGCTTATGAGCAATATCCGCGAAGACAAAGGCTATACTTATGGTATTTACAGCTCACTGAGCCCCATGAAAAACGGAGGTTCGCTGATCATACATACAGAAGTAGGAAGGGATGTTATAGAACCGGCTATTAATGAAATTTTTAATGAAATGAAATTAATATGTGATGAGCCTGCAGATGATGAAGAACTTCTTTTGGTAAAAAATTACCTGCTGGGTGGACTCCTTGGCGACCTTGACGGACCTTTTTCTATACTGCAACGCTGGCGTACACTGATCCTTAATGATTTTACAGAAGAGTACTTTAATAAAAATATACAGATATACAAAAGCATAACAGCCAGCGAACTGCAGGAGCTGGCCCGGAAATACCTTCGTCCGGAACTGTTTTATGAGCTTGTTGTGATCTGATGTTTGTGAGTACAGGAATGTTATCGGTTTGTAAATACACGACCCTCAATTGTATCTGAAACCTAACAATTAACTACAAATGAGTGTCTATTATTAGAGTTTGGAAATAATAGCCGGCATTTGCAATACGCAATTATTAAATTATATTTACTAATCGAACTCCTAGATATACACAAATAGAGATGAATAAAAAAATACTTTTCATTGTCTGCTCTCTTCTTTCTGTTCAGGCATTTTCACAAGGCAGTCCGGGAGGTGTAAAAACAGGCCTTAATTTCTGGATAAAAGCAGATGGAGGGATTTCTCTTCCGGCCACTACGGTCTCCCAATGGAATGACTTATCAGGGGCAAACGTAACTGGTAACCTTTCAGTTAGTAACGCACTCGCGGGTAACACAGCTCCGGCTTATACTCCTGTAGGTGTAAACTTTAATCCGCATGTTGCGTTTGTTTATACCCAACCGAATGCCCTGGCAAGCGCCAACGTGATGGTCGGCAATAACCTGTTTGATGCCAACACCAACACAATTATTCAAGTGATCAGGCCGCACTTCTTACCGGCAAGCGCCGCTGGCGGAGGCACAGGTGTGTGGATGAAATGGCAAAATGCAAATACAGGCGCGCGTTTGGGTTTTGAAATCAATAACGGCGGTAATCCAGGACAGTTGCGATTTGATTTTAACGGAACTGTTCGCGAAACTGCCCAAAACGTTAATGAGCAATATGTACTTGCCACGTTCCAGACGAGCACCAGTGCAAGGTCTATCAGCCTGAGTGGTGCCAGCATATTCACTATGGCCAGCGCAGTTAACAGTACTACCTGCGTAGGCCGGCTTTCAATCGGTAATGAACCTCCGATCTCAGCCCCACCCTGCCAGACGCCACAATCGGTAGATCCGTATCCTACTACAATGGATATTGCGGAAATCATGATTTATAAAGGCACTATGTCTGCTGCAGACCGCAATAAAGCAGAATCTTATCTCGCTATTAAATACGGCTTTACACTTGACCAGTCTGCCAGCTATGCATATAATTATACATCTGCAAACGGTACCGTGGTTTGGAACCGGGCCAACAACCTGCCATTTATCAACAACATTACAGGTATAGGCCGCGATGACAGTTCTGCACTGGATCAGCGGCAGTCCAAGTCTATCAATGCAGCTGGCATCATTACTATATATAATGGTGCTTTTAACGGTAACAATTTCCCTTCTGCCAATACCGGGAATACCAATGCCTACAGCGCAAATAACTCTTTTATTTTATTTGGTGACAACGGCCTTGGCACTACATTCACCCGTTGCTACCAGTCTGGCTCTGCCGGTTTCCTGCGTATGGCGCGTGTATGGAAAATGCAAAAAACAGGAACGATCGGTCAGTTTACGCTGGCTGTAAAATCATCTGATGTTCCTGCAAATACCAAGACGCTGCTCGTTTCTTCGGACTCTGCATTCACCACTGCTAACACCACAGCATATCCGCTTGATTTCAACAACAATATTTACTCAAAGACAATCACCATACCCGGAGACGCTTACTTTACATTTGCCGGAGATTCGCTGAAAGCACTGCCTACTTCCAATTCACCTCTGTGTGTAGGAAGCACCATACAGCTTAATGCTAACGTGAATGTTACTCCGTTCACTGTAAACTGGACTGGCCCTAATGGTTACACATCTACTACTACCAATCCGTCTATTACTAATGCTACAATAGGTAACTCTGGCGTATATACACTTTCCGGAACAATTGCAGGTTGTCCTATGGTACCTGGTTCTGTAACAGTAGCGGTAAGTCCTATTCCGGCTCCTCCATTTGTTACTACCCCTGTAGTTTACTGTATGAATGCAGCTGCAGTACCGCTTACTGCAATTGCAACCGCGGGTAATCCGCTGCTGTGGTACTATGCACCAACAGGTGGTGCGGGCTCCCCCACACCTCCTGTACCGAGCACGCTGTACGAAGATACACTTACGTATTGGGTGTCTCAGACAAACAATGGTTGTGAAGGCCCGCGTTCAAAACTGGAAGTATACATTCATTATAAACCGAACGGCGTTATACTCGCAACAAAATCTACCGTTTGTCAGTATGATACTGTAAGCTTCCGTTACTTCGGTAATGCAAGGCCAGATGCCCAGATCGACTGGAAATCACCGATACCGGCAACTGTAGCGCTCAGCGGTGCAGGAACCCCTGGTCCGTTTGTGGTGCGTTTTGATTCTATTGGTACACAGACGATACGCATGCAGGTGAATAATGGCGGATGTGTGAGTGATGAAGTATTATATGGAGTAAAAGTAAAAGCAGCTCCTGTTTTCCGTACATCCCTGCCTAAAGGAGTATGTGTGGGACAGCCAATACAGATAGGTCTTAACTATGTTACCCCTGGTGTGGACAATTACAGTTGGGACTTTGATGGCGGTAATATCCTGTACGGAACTACCGGCGGTGGCCCTTATGGTGTAAGCTGGAGCACTGCTGGTGAGCACTACGTAACACTCGTGGCTTCTGCTGCAGCATGTCCGTCGCTGAAGCACATTGATACAGTTGATGTACATCCGCTGCCGAATGCACATATCAACGGGCTTTCTTCATCGCAGATATGCTCTGATGACAGAATTACGCTTTCTGCAAATGATGCAGACTCCGGATCTGTATACACCTGGTCTCCGGCACAGTATTTCGGCGGCTTCGCAAATGCGGGTCCTGTTACGACGGCGCAAATCACATACTCGGGATACGTTTCATTAAAAATTATCGACAAGAATGGTTGTGAGGGTGAAGACAGTACTTATGTGACTGCAGAACCTTGCTGTACAGTTGCGCTGCCGGATGCATTTACTCCTAATGGCGATGGTAAGAACGACTATTACCATATTATCACAAAAGGCAACCATAAGATCAGCACTTTCCGCATTGTAAACCGTTGGGGACAGGTGGTATTTGAAACTGCAGATGAGACAGCTGAATGGGATGGTAGCGTGAATGGTGTGCAGCAGGAAATGGGTGTTTATTACTACTACCTTAAGTATCGCTGCGTGAACGGCGAACTCCTGGAAAAACGTGGTGAGTTTACATTGATCCGGTAAAAACAGAACACAAGTATATAATTAAAAAAGACCGGCATTTGCCGGTCTTTCTCTTTTTAAAGTGCTGAAATGATGGAAGGCCGGTAATATCTTTACCCATTAACAGCCTCCTCGCAGAACTATTGTTCTGATTTTTCAAGCACCCATTTTTCTCTGTTAGTGTGGGTAGTGGTTACTGCGATATTGTATTTTGAACGGATATAGGCCGTAAGCTGCTCCGCTGCGTATACAGAACGGTGCTGACCGCCGGTGCAGCCAAAAGCAATGCTCAGGTTCTCAAACCCGCGTGCCAGGTAGTCGTCGATATTGATGGAAACGAGGTTGTACACGTTCTGCAAAAATTCAGGCATGCGTGTTTCCTGCTCCAGGAACTGGCGCACCAGTTCATCCTGGCCGGTAAGTGTTTTATATGCAGCATAGCGGCCTGGATTAAGGATGCCGCGGCAATCGAACACATAGCCGCCGCCATGTCCGGATTTATCTTTTGGGAAACCAGATTTATATGAGAAGCTGCATATCTCAATATTAAGTTTTGTACCTTCTGACGGAGTGGGTGCTGTGTAACGCTGCTGCACTTCTTCAGAAGATACTTTCTCCAGTAAAGAGCGCAGTTCCGTACAGGAAGGCAAGAGTTGCGGATTGTCTGACAGAAATGTGGCCAGGTTTTTAAGTGCGGGGCCGATACTGCTGATAAAATGTGGTTTATGTTCCAGTAAGCCGCGGAAACCGTAGGCGCCAAGCACCTGCAGCAGCCGTAATAATACAAATTGTGTATACCCGCGGCGAAAATGGATCTCATCCATACGGGGTATAGGCAGTTTATTCAATGCAGCGATATAGCCATTCAGCAAGTCCTCTTTCCACGCAGCAGGAAGCTGTGCTTTTGCCTGCCACAGCAGAGATGCGACATCATATTGAGGCGGCCCCTGCATGCTGCCCTGGTAATCTATAAAATAGAGCTTGCCTTCATGAATCATGATGTTGCGGCTCTGAAAGTCGCGGTACATAAGCATCTGTGGTTGGATACGTCCCAGCTCTTTACTGAGCTGCTCCATTTCTGCTATTACCGCCTGCTTATCGTAATGTACCTTCTGCAGGTCGGCAAAGTAGTATTTAAAATAAAGCAGATCTGCCATGATTGCCTTTTCGTCAAACTGGCGGGTGGCAAAACATTGGTTAAAATCCGTTTCACGGCCTGCTATCCACTGTACGCGGGCCAATTGTTCCAGGCTTTTATGAAAGCATTTGCGCACCTCATCTGTAAGACCTTCTTTCATCAGCTGATCAAACAGGGACGTGTTGCCGACATCCTGCTGCAGGTAGCAGCGGCGGTCTTTGCTTACTTTATAAACCTCCGGAACATTTATTTCGTGCTTCCGGAACAGTTCTGTAAAATAAAAATAGGTATTATTTTCTGCCACATTTGCATTGTGCGTGCCTATGGCGGTAACATTGCCCGCCGACAGCCGGTAGTAACGCCTGTCAGAACCGGAAACGGCCAATGCCGTTACCTGTTCGGGGACTTTTCCAAAATGTTCTTCAAATAATTTCTCCAGTGTGCTGATAATCTGTGTGGCCGACTTACTCGTCATGATTGTTTCTTAGGGTAATCAAATAAAAAAACTTCTTTGCTGGCTTTGGTGAAGTCATCCCACTCTTCTGCGTCGATATGCGCGCCCACCATACTGCAGGTGGGCATGTTATCTATCCGGAAACCAGGCACGAGTTCATTGACGAATTCCGTAATCCCGGGATTATGGGCTACCAGGAAAACCGTTTTTACTTCATTGCTTACTTCCTGTATAACCTCCTCTATTACAGAAGGTATGCAGTGGTAAAGCCTGTTTTTCCATAAAATATTTTCTTCATTAAAGCCTACTGCCGCAGCAATCTTTTTAGCCGTCTGTGCAGCCCGTTTTGCTGTGCTTGATATGATAAGGTCCGGCAGAATGTTCTTTTCTTTCAGCCGTGTGCCCATCATTGGGGCATCATGAATACCGCGCTCGTTCAGCGGACGGTCATAATCACTCTGCAAAGGGTTTGCCCAGCTTGATTTTGCGTGGCGCACCAAAACTAATGTACGTTGCATATGTTACTGCTTCGCTTCTTTATAAAATTGTAGCCGTAAACTGGTTCCATCAAATTCACCATAACTGTTATACCGTATCCAGTCACCGAGATTCACATAAAGGCTGTTTTGTGGTAACGGATATTCTATAGCAATATGCCGGTGCCCGAATATAAAAAAATCAAAATATTCTTTTTTTAATTTTTCCAGGCAAAACTGAACCAACCATTCTTTTTCCGGCCCCTGGAATGTCTCCTCTTTCCCGTCTTCATGCTTCGGCCCCAGCCTGCTGAACCAGCCCGCCATGCCTACTCCCGTATCGGGGTGTATCCTGCGGTACAGCCATTGTGAAAAAGGACTGCGCAATACTGATTTCAGGATTTTGTAACCGTAGTCCCCGGGACCCAGCCCGTCTCCATGTGCAATAAAGAACTTTTTACCATTGTATTCCCGCTCTACCGGCGCATGATGAACCGATATATTCAGCTCGTCTTCAAAGTATCCGCGCATCCACAGGTCATGATTGCCGGTAAATGCCTCTATATGCAGGCCACTGTCGCTAAGCTCTGCCAGCTTGCCCATAAAACGGGTATAGCCTTTCGGTATTACATTTTTATATTCAAACCAGACATCGAAAAGATCGCCGACAAGATAAAGAGCTGCTGCGTCTTCGCGGATTATGTCCAGCCAGTTACAGATACGCTTTTCACGTGCCAGGCTGCTGGCGCGGTCGGGTATGCCGAGGTGAAAATCGGAAGCGAAATATACTTTTTTGCCTTCGGGTAAATCCATGTAATGGCCTGATGGGGCTGCAAGTTAATTTAAAAAATCAGCATCCCGGACTATAAATTGATATGACATCTGTGTAAAAAATATTTTACTCAATCAAAACTATCTGACATACAGTGATGTAATAAAAAACAAATTGTTTTTATTGGCAGGAACGCACAAAGGATATAGTATTTATAAAAAAATCTCCCGCGGGACCAGTCCTGCGGGAGATTTTGACATTACGCGGTTTTTTAATCGGCCTGACGTCTCTGGTCTGCAAGCTTTACGGCGTCCTTGCCATTCTGCGCAGTAATAGCCGCCAGCAGCTTTTCATATATTTTATGCGAAGCGTGGTGCTGTGCTGCTTTTTTGCCGGCATCTCGTTTGGCGGATGATTCTTTCTGTGTGTAAACAAAGGTCGTATACAGATCGGCCAGCAAGCTGTTTCTGCCGGACGCAGCCATTGCTGCCAGGAACCGTGCGTCTGCATCTGCTACAGCTTCGTTATTTTCCTGCGCGATAGCTTCCATACGTTCAGTAAGTATGGTTTTCAATGCTTTGAGATCCTTGTTGTTGCGGTTCTGTACTGCCAGCTGTACAATTTCCTTTTCAAGAATAGCGGCTACCTCAGCCGTTTCTTTTCCGGCATTGCGGAGTCTTTGTGAAAGAGAGCCTGTAATACCGGACTGAGGCATTACGGTAGTGCCTGAACCCTGTTGTACTTTCAATATGCCGGCGTTGGCCAGTGTTTTAATAGCCTCACGGATGGTAGAACGGCCCACATTATATTGAGCCATCAGTTCCGGCTCAGTAGGTATACGGCTGCCTTCTTTATACTTGCCGGAAGAAATATCTTTCTGTATCCGTGCTATTACCTGGTCGGCGAGCTTTACGGGAGCTGCCTGTTGTGTTGTTTTTTTCATAAAACATCTGATGTTTTACAAAGGTAAGATGTTTTTTTGTTAAAAACATCGGATGTTTTAAATATTAGCGGTTTTTACGTGGGAAATAGCGAAAACGTATGTTGTTCATTAACAGCAGTTAGTGTGAAGGGTGAAAATTTTCAAAAAGATTTTTTTGGAAAATTAAAACAGCCTCCGCTATATTTGCACCAGTTCTTTACAATCTCTTATCAAGAAAGGCAGAGGGTCATGGCCCTGAGAAGCCTTAGCAACCTCCCCGGTAAAACGGGAGCTGGTGCTAATTCCATCTCCGCAATTGCGGAGGCAGATAAGTCAGATGCAATAGTTTTGCTGACCGTAACGAAAGTTACTCTCAAATAACTCAAGCTCCTCTGATTTATCGGTGGAGCTTTTTTATTGCATCTATGCCATTGCATGCAATAAGGCTCCCCCGGTAATTTCCTTCCTGGTAAGTGTTTTGGTGAAGAATAAATGTCTAAACAAATTCTTTAACCGCCCCGGAGAGGGGAACAAACCAACAGAAACATGAGCCAGTCAACAGAACTCATTCACAGCATTCCCGTAGACCCGCTTACCGGATCGATCGCAGTGCCCATTTACCAGACATCCACTTTTGTACAGGACGCACCCGGAGTAAACAAAGGGTATGATTATGCACGCTCCAACAATCCGACAAGAGGAACTCTTGAAGAGATCATTGCAAAACTGGAAGGCGGTGTGCAGGCATCGGCATTTGCGAGCGGCCTGGCAGCCATCGACGCTGTGGTAAAACTGCTGAAGAGCGGCGATGAAATACTTGCAGTAGATGATATTTACGGAGGTGCATTCCGCCTGTTCACACAGATATATGCAAAGTTCGGTATCAAAGTAAGCTACGTGGATACCACAGATGTAGTAAACATCATCGATGCTATTACCCCGCAAACAAAGCTGATATGGCTGGAAACGCCTACCAATCCAACACTGAAAATAAGTGATATAAGAGCTATTGCAAAGATTGCAAAGCAACATAATGTACTGCTCTGTGTAGATAACACATTTGCCTCCCCTGCCCTGCAGCAGCCGATAAAACTGGGCGCGGATTTAGTGGTGCACAGTGCCACGAAATACCTGGGCGGCCACAGTGATATCATTGCCGGGCTTGTAATATCTGCTACAAAAGAACTGGGCGAGCAGGTAAAATTCATACAGAATGCAAGTGGTGCTATCCTGGGACCGCACGACAGCTGGCTGGTAATACGCGGCGTAGAAACGCTGTACCTGCGCCTGCAGCAGCATTCTAAAAATGCACAGATCATTGCAGAGCACCTGGAGCAGCATCCGCTGGTAGATAAAGTATACTACCCTGGCCTCTCCTCTCATCCTAATCATCATATAGCTGCGCAACAGCAGAGCGCATTTGGTGGCGTTGTTTCCTTTACGCTGAAAGAAGATACTGCCGAAGCAGCAACAACTGTAGTATGTGGTACACAACTGTTTAAACTGGCGGAAAGTCTCGGCGGTGTAAAAAGCCTGTTGTGCCATCCTGCAACGATGACGCATAAAACTATACCTGCTGAAAAGCGCCGTATTACAGGTGTTACAGATAGTCTTATACGCCTGAGTGTGGGCCTGGAAGACGCAGCCGATCTCATAGCCGATTTGGACAATGCGCTGGAAAAGGTCAGATCATTACAAGTTTCTGCCCGGATAGGAAACGTAGTTAGCTGTTAATGCCTGATAGAAATCCCGGAGATGAATGGTGCCAACGCCACTAATGCTAAAATAGGGCACTAAAGCCCGGACAATAAAAAACAATAATTAATCAACAATAGAAATCTTAACTGAAATGTCTGTTCAACAAAAACAACTCAATATTGGCCTTTTCGGATTTGGTGTGGTAGGAGAAGGATTGTACAAAGTGCTGCAGCAAACAGTATCACTGAATGCCACAATTAAAAAAGTGTGTATCAAGCACCCGGAGAAAAAAAGAAATGCACCGGCAGAACTGTTTACCACAGATGCAGAAGTGCTGTTAAATGATCCGGAAATAAATGTAGTGATAGAGCTGATAGACGATGCGGACGCGGCATTTGCCATTGTGAGCCGTTCCTTATCATCCGGAAAAGCTGTAGTGAGCGCTAATAAAAAATTAATTGCAGAACACCTGGAAACGCTGCTTGACCTTCAGAAGCAGTTTAACACACCGTTCCTGTACGAAGCTGCGTGTTGTGCGAGTATACCGGTTATCCGCAATCTTGAAGAATATTACGACAATGATCTGCTCCGTGGTGTACAAGGCATTGTCAATGGCTCTACCAATTATATATTGACGCGCATTGCAGAAGATGGTCTGACGTTTGATGCAGCGCTGAAACTGGCTCAGGATAAAGGTTTTGCGGAAAGCAACCCTGCGCTGGATATTGAAGGAACCGATGCTGTGAATAAACTTACGCTGTTGCTGATACATGCATATGGCATTGCATCGCATCCCGCAAAACTGGTGCACTCTGGTATACACCTGCTGCATGCGCAGGATGCTGTTTTTGCGAAAGAGAAACAGTATGAAATAAAACTGGTAGCGCAGGCACGTAAGCTGGGTAACGGAAAAGTGGCTGCATTCGTACTGCCGCAGTTTATTACGAAGAAAAGCCAGCTCTACAATGTGAAAAATGAATATAACGGCGTGGTAATAGAAAGCGGCCTGGCTGATGAACAATTCTTTTATGGTAAAGGAGCCGGCGGATTTCCTACAGCATCAGCAGTATTAAGCGATCTTTCTGCGTTGCGCTATGGATACAAATATGAGTACAAGAAAAGCCATGCCTTGCAGACAGCAGAACTCACGGACGATTTTTACCTGCGTGTATACGTGAGCTTTGACGGGCTTTTCCAGGTACGCCACGAGCTCTTTGAGCGCATTGAAGAATGGACCAGCAATGATCAGCGTTGCTCTATTGTGGGCATTATACACTTCTCCCGTTTGCGCAGCGACTGGTGGAGAAACAATAATGCTTCGCTGATCCTGTACCCGGATGCACTCATAGAAAAAGAAACACTGGAAGAAAGGCCAGCGGGTAAAAACATTGCCGGTGTGCTGGAGCAACAGCTGGCCGGTTAAAAACGCTCTGCCATTCCTAGTCCGAAAAGGGCATAATCGTAGATGGCAGGATCCTCGGGCCGGAGCAGGCGCAATTGCTGTGTGAGTTGCAGGGCATTATTCCAGTTGCTGTTCTGGTTGTCTATCAGTTCCAGGCGTTGCGCCACCCGGGCTACATGTACGTCCAGCGGGCATACCAGCTGTGCCGGGCTTATCTTTTTCCAGATGCCGAAATCCACACCGCAATTGTCTTTGCGCACCATCCAGCGCAGGTACATGTTTATGCGCTTACATGCCGACTTGCGTGCAGGTGTGGATACATGCTTACGCGTACGCTCCGGATGCTCGATCGAGAAAAAGTAATTATGGAAATGAATAAGCGCCTGCTCTATGGTTTCACCCTGTAATTTTTTCTGCGGCACAAATGCATCCTCCAGCGATGGGTATGAGCCATAGTGGTAGCGTAAAAAATGTATGAAATAAAGCAGGTCTGTGGCATTGAAGGTGCGGTGTGCAAACCAGAGAAAATGCTTCAGATCGGCTTCGCTGTGATGCAGGATAAACTCGTAAGGCTGCTCTTCCATAAACTGCATGATCTTGTTGCAGCTGTTGATGATAGCAGTACGGTTGCCCCAGGCCAGTATTGCGGCAAAGAGCCCGGCAATTTCTATATCCTGTTTTTTGCTGAACCGGTGCGGAATGCTGATAGGGTCTTTTTCAATAAACCCCGGCTGGTTATACAGCTTTACTTTTTCGTCAAGAAGTCGTTTCAGATTTTCTATAGCCACAGCGGCAAAAGTACAACTTATGAAAAGAGCAGGACGATGACTATTTAAAAAAAGCCCCGGCGATGTGCCGGGGCGTATGCTTTAGAAAAACAGGAAATGTTTTTTCTTTTTCGCCATGCGTACACTTAGCATTTTGACGTCTTTATTGGGTCTGTCTGAAGCATCACGCGGCTCATTTACAATTTTATCTACTACGTCCATTCCTTCCGTTACCATGCCAAATACTGTGTACCCGCCATCAAGGTGCGGGACGCCCCCTTTTGTTTTATAAGTTTCGCGCTGTTCGGCGGTAAACTTTCTGCCGGAGCGTTGTTGTACCTGGTCGAGTTCTGCATCTGTAAATTTCTTCCCTACTACAATATAGAACTGACAACCGGATGATGCTTTTTCTGGATTGTTATCACGGGCCATGGCCAATGCGCCACGCTGGTGGTAATATTCATCATTTATTTCGGCCGGGATCTTATAGCCTACATCTCCTTCACCCAATTGTTTACCCGCTGTTGCCGTTTTGGAATCAGGATCACCACCCTGTATCACAAAGCCCGGGATAACGCGGTGAAACAAGGTGCCGTCATAGAACTTTTCTTTGATAAGCTTAATCATATTGTCGCGATGCTTCGGCGTTTTATCATATAGTTCCATTTCTATTTTTCCGTATTCGGTAGTGATGATCACTTTGTTTTTTTGTGCCCAGGCAGCTGCAGACAGGAATACAAAGGCAAGAAGTAAAACAGATTGCTTCATGAATCGTTAAAATGTTTAAAAGTTATACGGCAACATAATTACAAAAAAATACCGGATGCCGCATGTGCACCCGGTATTTTGTAAAAAGAGGCAGATTTACTTGCTCATTTTTGAGAGCCGTTCTGTTTTAATGAGATTGCCGTCTTTGTCTTTTACCTGTACCATGTAGATACCGTCGGCAATAGAACTAATATTGATTTCATTGATTGCGTTCTGCTGCATTACTGTTTGTCCCTGCAGGTTTTGAACCGTTACATTAACAGGTACCGGTGCATCAATGTGCACGATACTGTTTGCAGGATTAGGGTAAATGTTGATATCCTTTGCTGCCAGAGTTACATTCTTTACACCTAAATGTTGTATCCAGGCCTGTGCCGACATTGCATTACAGCCATTTGCATCAGTACCGGCTACCTGGTAGTAACCATCGTGCGTGATGGTATAGCTGGCATTGGTAGCGCCGGGAATTGCAGTACTGCTTTCGTACCACTGGTATGCTGAAAAACCTGAAGTGCTGAGCGTATTGCCGTTCTGGCTGATGATCGGTACCTGTACTGTGAATACCGTTACCACTACTCCGGCAGAAAGGCTGTCGCAGCCTGTGGCATTGGTTTCAAGCAACGTGTAGGTGCCCCCCGTTGTTGCTACATAGTTGCTGTTGGTTGCACCGCTTATCGGGGTTGCATCTTTAAGCCACTGATAGGTAATATTTATGCCTGGAGCAGCGAGCAGATCTACAGAACCACCATCACAGAAACTGGTTGGCGTGTTATAGGAAATGGTGCTTGCCGGAGCTGCTATAACTGTAACGGCTACAGGATTGGAAGTTTTACTGCATCCTGCTCCGGACGTAACACGTACAGAATAGGAGCTGGAAGTATTTGCGCTGTACGTACTTCCGTTTGCACCAGGAATTGTAGTGCTGCCGCTTATCCACTGGTAAGTGAGGCCGGTGCCGGTATTGGCTTGCAGTACAAGTGTAGCATCTGAGCATATGGTAGTGCTGCCAAGCGGGGTAACAGTTGCTGCCGGAAGAGGGTTAACTGTTACAGTAGTATTTCCTGCTGCCGAGAGGCAACCCTGGTAGTGTGCTACCACAGCGTAATTGCCCGCCTGCAATGTTGAAATATTTGTCAGAGAAGGATTCTGGGTAGTGGATGTATAGCCGCCGGGACCTGTCCAGGTATAGGTAGAGCCTGTAGTAGAAGTGGCTGTTAAATTCAGTGTGTTGCCTTCGCACAGCGGACCGTTGTTGGTAACAACCGGTGTCGGCACTGTTATCGGGTTAGCCAGGGTAACGGGTCCGGCTGCCGCGGAGATACAGCCAGTGGATGGGAATTTGACAGTAATGCCATTATAAACGCCGATGCCAAGACCTGTTAACGTATAACTGCCGGCTGCTGTAGATGTGAAGCTTACCGGTGCTGCCGGTACGCCATTCTTTGTGTAGTTGAGTGTATATGCAGTTGACGGTGTGAGACCAGTGATCGTAATGCTGCCGTTGGTACCAAAACATGCAGTAGGATTTGTACCTGTAACATTTGAGATAACCGGAGTGGCGTTAACGGTAACAGTTGTATTTGCTGTAACACTACATCCACCAACACTCACTGTTGCAGTATATGTACCAGAGGCCGCGGTTGTAGGAGATGCAATTGCCGGGCTTTGTGTATTTGCAGTAAAGCTGTTAGGTCCGCTCCAGCTGTAAGTAGCACCGGTTGTGGTGTTAGACACATTAAGTGAAAGCGGACTGCCTTCACATACCGGTCCGTTGCTGGAAGCTGCAACACCCGTTGGTGCTGTATTTACTGTAGCGCTGGTTGTAGCAGTGGCACTGCATCCATTAGCGGTAACTGTAAGTGTGTAAGTGCCTGTAGCGGCAGTTGTGGCATTTGCTACAGATGCATTGGCCGCATTTGCGGTAAAGCTGTTGGGCCCCGTCCAGCCGTAAGTGGCCCCGGAAGAGGTGGTGTTGCCGGTAAGTAATAACGTAGCACCTTCGCATATCGGCCCGTTATTGTTTGCTGTCACGCCTGCGGGGGCAGGATTAACAGTCACTGTAGTTGTTGCTGTTGCGGAGCAGCCGCCCAGTGATGCTGTTACGGTATAAGTACCGGCAGCCGCTGCTGTTACTGCGGCAATAGTTGGGTTTTGCGTACTGGCTGTATAGCTGTTTGGTCCTGTCCATGAATAAGTGACACCTGTTGTAGTGCTGCCACCGGTAAGGTTCAAAGCAGTGCCTGCACACACAGGGCTGTTGCTGGCAGCAGTTACACCCGTCGGAGGTGTGGTTACGCTAAGTGCAATTGTTCCTGCGTCAGATGTATCTGTGCCGATAATTACTTTGGCAGTGTAAGTTCCGGCCTGCGTAGCGGTGATGTTATTGATCGTTACAGATGCTCCGGTAGCAGTATAAGAACCCGGTCCTGTCCAGATGATGGTAGGGCTGGTTGCTGTCGAAGTTGCTGTAAGTGTAACGTTACTGCCGACACATGCAGGGTTGGCGCTTGCAGTCAATGTAGGTGCCTGTGGCCGGATGCGGATAGAGTAATCTTCAGCTTCGCCATAGGTTGAACTGCTGGCGCCGCAAGCTTGCGTTGGGGATGGTTGGTTGTCGTCTGCACCACGGATACGCATGCGTGTAATGCCGGTAAGCGCAGTAGCTGGTATTACCAGAGATACATTGGCAGTACCATTGCTGCCGGCATTGGTGCCTGATGTGAAATATTCGCTGGAAGAAAGTGTACCATCCTGGTTAAAATCTATCCATACACCATTGTACTGGCTGCCGTCAGAGCCGAAAGTAAGTGTCAGCGTGGCCGTTTGCCCCTGCGATACCGAAGGGATGGGCAATGTGCCCGGCTGCTGCAGACTGAAGTCTGTATAGTGGCTGGTGGGATTACCGGCTGCTGCTGTGTTGTTGTTCAATGTTCCCAGCTGCACATTGGTGATGATATCATTCACACCGCCATTGGTATAGGTTGGGATACAATAGCATTGTGTGGAGGGATTCATATTTACAGTTGCAGCGGCAGAAGGAACAGGTGTGCCGGAGCCACAGGTAACTTCAATACGGTATTGGGTGTTCTGAGACTGGCTTGTAACAGCGTAAGTGGCATTGGTGGCGCCACTGATACTGGTCCATGTGCCGCCGCTGTTTGTAGAGCTTTCCCATTGATAGGTAATACCAGGTCCTGCTGTATTGCCCGATACGGAAAGATTAAAACCTGTATTAGGGCAAATACCAGATACGGATGCCTGCGCCGTTCCGCCGTTAGGCGTTCCGCCGCATATGGTAGTAAAATTCACAGGTATCCATACGCTGGAGTCTGTGCTGGATGAGCTGCAGCCGGAACGGATATAAAATGTGTATGCAGTACTTGATGTAAGACCGTTGGCGGTAGCCGTAAAGGTGGTGGCAGATGTGCTGCCGGATGCTATTGGTGTCGCTGTTACCGGTTGTCCGCCCGGAACAACGATCCAGCGATAGCCTTGTGGTGTAGTGGTGCTTGGGGCGCCCCAGGTAAAGCTGGCAGATGTAGCTAATACTGCAGAGGTTGCAGCGCCTGCGGGCGGGAAGCAGGATGAATTGTTAAGTACATTAAGTGTGTAATCCTGGAAGCTGCCATATTGGAAAGTATTACATGCCTGGCCTGCAGTGGGATTCGTAGCCCAGGGCGCAATAACCCGCAGCCGGTAACTGCCGGGCAATACATAGCCGGGGATAGAAATATTGGGCGTTACCGTAGGTGTCGAATTGCCGGGGTAAGCACCGTATAAAAATTCATCCACATCATTAAAATCACCATCCTGGTTCCAGTCGGCATATACCCCTATACCGGCATATCCCTGGGCAGTAATAGACATAGCTACAGATGTACCCGCCGTAACGGTAGTAGACATACTGGTAAAGTCGCTCTGCGAACAGCCTGTAACAGTGTTGTTAATCGTTCCAATCGTTACATTGCTCAGGTAGTTTGGCCCTACATAACAGCCGCTTGGAAAAGAAGGCGTACAATAGCAGGTATACTCACTTACACTTACCGGTGCCGAATATACAGTGGCTAATGCTGATGGCGTACAAGTGAGTGAGCAGCGGTATTTTGTAGCTACTGCCTGTCCTGTATAAGTATAGCTGGCATCAGTTGCACCGGAAATATTAACCCATGCATTGCCGGTGGTGGATGACGAATCCTGCCATTGGTATGCGATGCCGGAACTGGAGCTGGCACCGCTTAATGAAAGCGTGAGGCTGGTAGTGACACACGCAGACGTCGGCGCGGCAGCGGCTGCACCTCCAACAGGTGTACCGGAGCACACGTCATTAATGGATACGCCCATAATGTTCAGTATACTGCCGGCCCCGCTCGCAGATGTACGGGTAAATGAGATGCTCGCAATCTGTTTTACGTAGTTGGCAGCATTAAGTGTAAGCTTGGCCTGGTACAGACGTGGATTCGTTGCATTATTATCAATATTGTCCGTGGCAATAGAAACACGACCCAGACCCAGGACTACATAAGGGGTGCCATTATACCAGTCGTTGAAAGAGATACCGGTGAATACCTGAGTGGTCGCATCTGTAAAGGTAACGGTGATGTCTGCCACACTGCTGCCGCTCCCGGAAGTACCCAGGATGTATACCTCGCCTGCGCTTACCGGTGTGGTTACCGTAAGTGTTCCTGATGACGTGGTTGCACTCAGGCGAAGGTCATTGTTGGAGCTGTAGCTCGCTAGCTGAAAGCTAAGTCCGCTGGTGGCAACGCTGTTGAGAAGACCAGTGGAAGGAAGGAACTGTGTCGGAAAAATGGTTCCGGACGGATTGTAGCTGGAGGCCATAAAGGCATAACCGCCGCCATCTACATCATTGTTGGTGGAGGTGGATGCAGTTCCGCTGCCATTTGCAATGACATCTGCCGTGTAGCCGGTTACAGCTACAGTGGTAAAGGTTGCATGGGCAGAAAAAAATGCACACACGCCCAAAAGCGAAGTGAGTATGCTTTTTTTCATAAAAAAGGAGGGTGGTTTAAAATATAATGAGGTTTTTTAATCCGGGTATGTTGCGGAATCAATAAGGGGTCAGATGCTTAGTATCAAATTTTTAGGTCAGGGGCCGTTTCCGGTTTCCATTGTTTAGTGTTTTGTAGATATTTGAGGGCTGCAACACGTAATAAAGACGGCTTTATTTTCAAAAACGCAGGCAAAAAAATACGTATTATTTTTTGATTAACTCCAATAGATAATATTTGAATCTGTTCTCCGGGCTTAAATACCTCTTTATATCGCACCCATCGCTTAAATTCGTTTCCAGGAATCACATTTTACAATGGCCAGAAAAACAGGCATCAGCCGTTATATACCCGAATGGGCTTTAAGTACCCGAAGCAAACCGCTCACACCCTATAATCCTACTAAAGCGGCAGGTACTACCGAAAAAACAACAGCAACCATTTATACTATTTTTGACTATGATGAGCGCAATTTTGAGGAGAAAAAATCGCTTGAAGAGCAGCAGTGCGCACATTATCTCCACAACGGTCGAATCACCTGGATCAATGTAGACGGGCTGAAGAAAAAAGAAGTGGAACATTTATGTGCCCATTTCAGCATACACCCGCTGGTGGTAGAAGATATCCTCAGCATTGGTCAGCGTGCCAAAATGGATGAAGTAGGAGACATTATCTTCTGCCTGTTGCCGATGCTTTATTTTAATGACAATACCGGTGAGGTAGAGGCAGAACAGGTAAGTATGGCCATCGGTAAAGAATTCCTTATTTCATTCCAGGAAGATCCGGAGCGCGATGTATTTGACCCGGTACGTGAACATCTGCGTGGTGGCAATATGCGCCTCCGATCCAGCCATGCTGACTACCTGGGCTACAGCCTGCTGGATGTGATTGTAGACAGTTACTTTAATATCATTGAAAAGCTCAACCGGCGCATTGAAGCCCTGGAAGACGATCTTATAGCCCGCAGGGAAGAAGGCACACTGAACCGCATCAGTATGCTGCGCCGGGAGGTAATGGTGATGAAACGTGCCATACAGCCGGTACGTGAGCTTGTGAACAGCTTTATCAAAACAGACAACAGCCTCATTGAAGAGCGCAATGTCAAGTATTTTAAAGATGTATCAGATCATATTATACAGGCAAATGAATATTGCGAAAACCTGCGCGATATGCTCATGAACCTGCAAGACCTGTACATGAACCAGATAAACCTCCGGATGAACGAGGTGATGAAGATATTCACAATGGTGGCGCTGTTGCTGGCTCCTGCCACTGTTATTGGCGGTATCTTCGGTATGAACTTCGATGCAATTCCCGGCATTCACAACCGCGAAGGGTTTTTCATATCTGTAGGCGCGATGCTCATAATACCGGTGCTGATGCTCATTTATTTTAAAAGGAAAAAATGGTTCTGATACGCGCCGAAGCTGTTGACGTTACTTTTCCTGTGGCAGGCGCTCCTTTATTTCTCCCTGTTCAATTACCGGCGGCTGTTCTTTCACAGGCTTAACAACTTTAGGTTTTTTAGGAACAGGTTTGTGGTGTACAGGAGCCGGTTCGCCCATTATTACTTTTTTATGGACCGGGGTGTCCCGTTTTACAGGCGCCGGAATGCCACCCATGATTACATGGTCATTCGTACGCTGATTCTGTTGTGTTTTCGGCAATGGCCGGGCTTTAACCTGTGCGTGAGCAACACTTTCAATACTGAAGAAAAGAATAATAGCCGCCGCGATCCTTTTATATACCGGTGCTGCAGATCTCCAGATGGCTTTAAGCTGCTGTCTCCGGGTAGGAACTTTGGCAATCGCCTGGTCAACAGTTATACGGCCACATATTTTCCGGTTGTTGTTTGCCTGCAGGTAGGCAATAATTTCCTCAGTTTCCCAATCGGTAAAGTCTGTAACTGTTTTGCAGCATTGCGCACAATGCCGGCCATTGCCTGTCGGCGTCATTTCATCCCAATTGGCTGTACATGGCTGAGGAATATGAATCTGGGCAGTCATAAAAAAGCTATTTATAATGGAGATGTCCGTGTTCTTCATTTTCCATAAATAATCCGACCGAATTTTTATGTAGCGGAACAGTTTTTTTCTCAGGTGCTTCATTCATGGACATACATATTGAAAGCGGTAATTTTCATTTAAGGCAACAATTTTCATTTTGAATAATGTAATCTGAAACAGTAACTGGCTGGTTTACGTTGCATTGCTTCCGCAAATAAATTGCGAAGAGTGTCTATGGTTTGTCCTGAAAAGCAGAAAATTGTCGTTATTCCATGTTTTTGTCAAATGGGAAATGATCTGTTTTGTCAATTGCATACATGTCAAAATCTTACGGACCGCATATAGGAGATAATATCAAACGCCTTCGTTCTTTCAAGCAGATGACGCAGCAGGACCTTGCAGATAAGATCGGAAGGACACGCTCCCTGGTTTCTTTCCTGGAACGCACCGGGAGTGTCAATAAATATACACTGAAGGAGGTAGCGGATGCTCTGAATGTATCCGAGGATGTACTGGAAGATCTGGACGGCAAATTTTCGCCCACGGAAAATACCGGGGAGGAGCGTAACGAATATGTGGGGCCTAATGCTGTTTATGAAGAACTTACCCGCCAGCTTCGCAGCGAGATCGCACACCTGAAGGAAACCGTAAAACAGCAATGGGATCTCCTGTTTGCACTTGCCGGCCGTCGCCCGCAGGAACAGCAGCAGCATGACGCCGGGAAAGAATGATGCTTAGCGGATTTCCTGGCAAAGCTCTACCAGCACGCCGTTAGTCGTTTTGGGATGCAGGAAACATACCAGTTTATTATCAGCGCCACGTTTGGGCACCTCATTTAGTACTTCGAATCCAAGTGCTGCCAGCCGCTTCATTTCCGCTTCAATATTTTCTACTTCAAAGGCTATATGGTGAATACCCTCGCCTTTCTTTTCTATGAATTTTGCTATAGGGCTCTGCTCTTTCGTTGCCTCAAGTAATTCTATTTTAGAGTCGCCCGTCTGAAAGAAAGCAGTATTTACCCCTTCGCTCTCTACTTCCTCCATCTTGTAGCAGGGGGTATTCAGTAATTGTTCAAATAAAGGCACAGATTGCTGCATATTTTTAACTGCTATGCCTAAGTGTTCGATTTTCAACATGCGCGCATAAGTTTTATAAATGGAAGTATTTAAAGCTATAATGCCTTTAAAAGTCGCGAAAGTAGCGCTTTTGAATTAACTTTGCCCCGATAACCTGTATTTTAAAGGTTTTTTGCATTGTATGGAATTGAAACTGCCGATATATCTCGACAACAACGCAACTACGCCCATGGACCCGCGTGTCCTGGAAACGATGTTGCCTTATTTCACTGAAAAATTTGGTAACGCTGCCAGCCGCAGCCATGCTTTTGGCTGGGTGGCAGAAGAAGCTGTAGACTATGGCCGCGAACAGGTGGCAAAGCTTATCAATGCTGATCCTAAAGAAATAATCTTCACCTCAGGAGCTACAGAAGCTGACAATCTCGCTATCAAAGGCGTTTTTGATATGTATGCTTCCAAAGGAAATCATATTATTACCTGCGTTACAGAGCACAAAGCAGTACTTGATACCTGCAAGCACATTGAGAAAATGGGCGGCCAGGTTACTTATCTGCCGGTGAGCAATGAAGGCCTGGTAGATCTTACGGAACTGGAAAACGCTATTACTGATAAAACCATCCTTATTTCCATCATGTATGGTAATAATGAAGTGGGTGTTATCCAGCCAATACGCGAAATCAGCGCCATCGCTAAAAAGCATGGTGTACTGTTCTTTACAGATGCTACACAGGCTGTGGGTAAAATACCTGTAGATGTACAGGCCGATGGTATAGACCTGCTGGCATTCAGCGCGCACAAAATGTACGGCCCTAAAGGTGTAGGTGCATTGTATGTACGCCGCAAAAACCCACGTGTAAAAGTAACGGCACAGATGGATGGCGGCGGCCATGAGCGCGGCATGCGCAGCGGTACACTTAATGTACCGGGCATTGTAGGTTTCGGTAAGGCATGTGAAATATGCCTGAATGAAATGGAAGAAGAAGGTAAACGCCTCAGCATACTGCGTGATAAACTGCAGGAAGGTCTTATGACGCTTGAAGAATCTTACGTGAATGGCAGTACAGAGCACCGTCTGCCGCATGTGGCCAATATATCTTTTAAATATGTAGAAGGTGAAGGGTTGATGATGGGCTTCAATAAGAACATTGCTCTTTCCAGCGGCTCTGCATGTACTTCTGCTTCACTTGAGCCATCATATGTGCTGAAAGCACTCGGTCTCGGTGATGATCTCGCTCACAGCTCACTTCGTTTTGGTCTTGGCCGTTTTACAACCGAAGAGCAAATCGACTATACTATCAAAGCCATTTCTGAAACAGTGACCAAGCTGCGTGAAATGAGCCCGCTATGGGAAATGTTTAAAGAGGGTGTGGATCTCAATTCCATTGAGTGGGCACACCACTAGGTAAAGGCACAATTGGGCAATGACGCAATAGCTCAATTATACCGGAAACAATATTTTAATAACACAATTGCGGAGTGGAGCCATTACGCAATTGCACAATTATAAAAAAATGTCATATTCAGAAAAAGTAATAGATCATTATCAGAACCCTAAAAATGTGGGTACACTTGATAAAAGCAAACAGAATGTAGGTACCGGCCTGGTGGGGGCTCCTGAATGCGGCGACGTAATGCGTCTCCAGATTGAAGTGGATGAAACTACCGGTATTATCAGCGATGCCAAGTTCAAAACTTTTGGCTGCGGTTCTGCTATCGCTTCTTCATCACTGGCTACAGAATGGCTGAAAGGCAAAAGTGTGGACCAGGCACTGGCAATTGATAACATGGATATCGTAGAGGAACTGAACCTTCCGCCGGTGAAAATTCACTGTTCTGTGCTTGCAGAAGATGCTATCAAAGCAGCTATCAATGACTACCGCGTGAAAAACGGTATGCCGGAACTGGAACTTGAAGGCAAAAAACACTAATCTGAGGAGAAAGAAAACCTTATTTATTAAATAAAAAAGGCCCCGTATGGGGAAGTGACAATGATTTACATTAGTGATAAAGCGAAAGAAAAAATATTAAAGCTCAGGAAAGATTCTAATCTTACTGACGACTATTTTCTTCGCGTTGGCGTAGTAGGCGGCGGATGCTCCGGCCTGTCTTATAAACTGGATTTTGACAATGAAGAGCAGCCAAACGACCAGGTATTTGAAGACAAAGGTGTAAAACTGGTAACAGACCTGAAGAGTTTTCTGTACCTGTGCGATACCACACTTGACTTCTCAGACGGTCTGAATGGTAAAGGATTTCACTTTAATAATCCTAACGCAAGCCGTTCCTGCGGCTGTGGTGAGAGCTTTGCAGTGTAATTATAATTGGACATAATGTATATTTCGGCCGGCAATATTGCCGGCCGATTTTTTTAAGTCCTGACCTACCGCTATTTTCCACCACTTCCGGATGTCGGCGGCAATGGAACTCCCGTATTAGCATTAAGATTACGTTTCATACCCTTTTTATTCATCTTCACCTGCTCTTCGCCCATTACACCGGTGGTTCCATCATCGATCGATTTCTCTGCCTCACGCGCCTTCTTACTCTTTGGGAAATAATAAGTTTTATTGGCGGTCTTGTGTGAGTGATGATGTGTGGTATGATGGTGGACCGTTTTTTTTCGTACTACTGAAGTCTTTTTCATCTCCTGTGCCTGCAGCGAAATGGCGGTCAGGCAGGCAATGATGAGCATGAGGTATTTCATAAACATGGATTTTATAAATGCTGCATAAAAAAATATGCCAGCATCCTGTATATCAGTTTATGCTGTAATGATATTTAGGGAATTGATTAGCTAACCCGTGCAGAATTAAGTATTTTTGCACAAAATTGTGAACATGCTTAAGACAGGAAATACCATCGTGAGTATTTATACGGAAATGACGCCCAACCCGGAAACGATGAAGTTTGTGGCCAACAAACTGTTGTATCCCGGCAAGAGCATCGATTTCCCCGATGAAGCCAGCACAGCACCATCACCACTGGCCAAGGAACTATTTGCTTTCCCTTTCATCCGCAGCGTATTTATCGCCAGCAACTTTGTAACACTTACCAAAACTCAGGAAACACAATGGGATGAAGTAATCCCGTCTATCCGTGAGTTTCTGAAACAATATCTTGAAGAAGGAAAAGCCGTGATCAATGAATCTGAGATCACAACCAAGCCTTCTGATAATACCGTACATGCAGACGACAGCGATGTGGTAAAACGCATTAAAGAACTGCTGGAAAACTACGTAAAGCCAGCTGTGGAAATGGATGGCGGCGCTATCAGCTTCCGTGGTTATAATGATGGCGTTGTATCATTGATGCTGCAGGGTTCCTGCTCCGGTTGCCCATCATCCATGATCACCCTGAAAGCGGGTATTGAAGGTATGATGAAACGCATGATACCTGAAGTAAAAGAAGTGGTGGCAGAAGCTGAATAAAAATATTTAAAAACAAATTTTAAGCATCCGCAAATACAATGCGGATGCTTTTTTGTTTTACGTTACTTTAGCAGTAATAAATAATACGAACCTTAGTTTTAATAACAGGCATGAGCATTCATAATAATTATGTAGCTATTATGGCCGGCGGTATCGGTAGCCGTTTCTGGCCGGTAAGTCGCACACAGCGACCCAAACAGTTCCTGGACCTGCTGGGTACAGGCCGCTCACTTATACAATGGACTTATTATCGCTTCAAAAATATCTGCCCCCAGGAAAATATATATTTTATTACCAACCAGAACTATATCGATACCCTGAAAGAGCAGATACCGGAGGTAAGAGATGAAAATATAATCAGTGAACCATCCCGGAAGAATACAGCCCCTTGTGCTGCTTATTTTGCACATAAGATAATGGCATTGAATCCCAATGCCAACATTATCATGTCGCCCGCAGACCATCTTATTATGGATGAGCGTGCATTTGAACGGACCTGTTATGATGCGTTGGATTTCGTGGCACATCATGAAGCGCTACTCACGCTGGGCATAAAGCCTACCCGCCCCGATACCGGTTATGGTTATATACAATATGATCCGGAAAATGAACTGGATAAGGTGTACCGTGTGAAAACATTCACCGAAAAACCTTCCCTCGAACTGGCAAGAACATTTCTCAAGAGTGGCGACTTCCTCTGGAATTCCGGCATATTTGTATGGAATGTAAAAACGATCATGGAGGCGCTGGCGAAGTATCTCCCGGAAGTACATGAGGTATTTCTCATGGCAACAGAAGTATACAATACAGAAAAGGAAAACAGTCTGATCAACCAGTTATATGCCCAGTGTACCAATATTTCTATTGATTACGGGATAATGGAAAAGGCTAAAAATGTATTTGTCATCCCTTCTTATTTTGGCTGGTGCGACCTCGGTACGTGGGAATCGGCATATGAGAATTCGAGCAAAGATTACCTGGGCAATTCTGTTTACGGAGATAATGTAATGATCATTGATGCCACCGAATGTATGGTAAAGGCGCCGGCAGATAAGCTGGTGCTGCTGCAGGGGCTTGAGAAATTTATTGTTATAGATACGCCCGATGTACTGCTGATCTGTGAACGTACCCGCGAGCAGCAGATCAAAGAATACGTAGCCGAGGTAAAACGTAATAAAGGCGAAAAATACCTGTAGACAATGCTGTTACCACAAAAACATTCCGCTGCAGATACTACTATCTTTACGGTAATGAGTGCATTGGCACAGCAGCATAATGCAATCAACCTGTCGCAGGGCTTTCCGGATTTTCCGGTGGATCCTCTGCTCGGCGATCTGCTGAAAGAAGCGGCAGAAACGGGATTTAATCAATACTCACCCATGCCGGGCCTTCCGTTGCTGCGCCAGGCAATAGCGGCAAATTTTAACAGCAGGTATGGCATCTCAGTCAACGCCGATATGGAAATAACCGTTACACCCGGCGCCACGTATGCTATTTACACTGCATTTACAGCCATACTGCAGCCCGGAGATGAAGTAGTAGTACTGGAGCCAGCCTACGACAGCTATATACCCAATATAGAAATGAACGGCGCCAGAGCAGTGCCTGTACCGCTTTCTGCGCCCACTTTTTCTGTAGACTGGGATCTTGTAAAAGCTGCTATTACCAGCAAAACAAAAGCTATAATCGTTAATACACCACATAACCCTACCGGGGCCATCTGGACACAGAACGACTGGGATACACTGGCCGGGCTGCTGCGCGGAACAGATATTTTTGTACTGTCGGACGAGGTATATGAACAGCTTGTATATGATGACCGGCAACACTATAGCGTACTGCAGCATGAAGAATTGCGTGAGAGAAGCTTTGCGCTGTATTCTTTCGGTAAAGTATTTCACAATACAGGTTGGAAGATTGGCTATTGTATTGCACCACCAGCACTGACGCATGCTTTTCGCAAATTGCACCAGTTCCTTGCATTTTCGGTAAACACTCCCGCACAATATGCACTGGCAAAATACCTCGGCCAACGGACGGAACCGGTAAATGTACAACTGCAGCAAAAGCGCGATTATTTTCTGGAGCTCCTAAAAGATACGCCATTTACCATTCAACAACCGGCAGCAGGCAGTTATTTCCAGGTGGCCAGCTATGCAGGTATTTCTGAGTTGCCGGATATGGAGTTTGCACAATGGCTTACACGCGAACATGGCGTAGCCACGATCCCGGTAAGTGCATTTTACAGCAACCGTAAAGACGATAAACTGGTACGGTTCTGTTTTGCCAAAAAAGAAGAAACACTACTGGCAGCGGTCGAAAAGCTCAGGCAGCTGAAGACCGTTACAGTTTAAATAATGGCAGATGTTAAAACCGGTACGTAAGTGCCGGTTTTGTTTTTTGACAAACATATCGGAGATTTTGCAAAAATCTCAGGGTACAGGCGTACTACAATATTTGGGCATTTTCCGGGCCCGGTTGTTCAGAAATCCCCACAATCTCCACAATTCCAGCATATAATATTGCCGCACATACGCTTAACTGCAAATTGTCCGGTTCAAATCACTCAAACGATTATCTTTGTTTGCCAAATACATGAATCCAATGCGTTTTATTGTAACCTCTACTGCACTTCTTAAAAACCTGCAGCAAATAAGCGGTGTGATCAGTGCCAATACTGTATTATCGGTGCTGGAAGATTTCCTTTTTGAACTGAAAGGCAATACACTGACGCTTACTGCTACCGACCTGGAAACTATGATGCGCGTACAGCTGGATGTAAACGACGCCCAGGGCGACGGACGCATCTGTATTCCATCCAAGATCCTGATGGATTACCTTAAAAACCTGCCTGATCAGCCAATTACTTTTAATATAAACGAACAGGATCTCTCTATAGAAATGTCGAGCGATGTGGGTAAGTATAAGATCGGAGGTGAAAAAGCCGACGACTTCCCCAAAGAGCCGGCACCGGGAGAAACGACCAACTTCACTATGCCGTCGATCGCATTGATCGAAAGCATCAATAAAACGCTTTTTGCTGTAAGCAACGATACACTGCGCCCTGCAATGACCGGCGTTTACTTTGAGCTGGCTACAGACAGCATCACGCTCGTATCTACAGATGCGCACCGCCTGGTACGCTTCCGCCGCGACGATGTGGCCTGCCCGCAGCAGGATGGTTTTGTGGTGCCTAAAAAGCCGCTGCAGCAGCTTCGGGCTACATTGCCTGCCGATGAAACACAATTGCAGTTGAGCTATAACGGAAGCCATCTGTTTGTAAGCAGCAACCGTCTCAGCATGAGCTGCCGCCTTATAGATGCACGCTTCCCGGATTATAAAGCAGTAATTCCTGCCGACAATCCTTACCGTCTTACCATCAGCCGCACAGATTTCATCAGCGCACTGCGCCGTGTAAGCATCTTTGCCAACAAAACAACCAATCAGGTTGTGCTGGAGATCAATGGCAATGCACTGCAGCTGAGCGCACAGGATATCGACTTCAGCTACGAAGGAAAGGAAAAACTGAGCTGTCAGTACTCCGGCGAAGACATGAAAATTGCCTTCAATGCCAAGCTGATGATTGAAATGGTGAACAATATGGACGGTGCAGAACTGAACGTAGAACTGAGCACACCAACACGTGCCGGTATCTTCCGCCCGGTAGAAAAGGGCGATAACGAAGACGTACTGATGCTGCTCATGCCATTGATGGTAGGCGTATAGCAGCTTTCTAAAATATGGAACATTTAAATGGCAGACCGGAACGTCTGCCATTTTTATTTACCCTGATGCATTCCACTTCCCGACTCCGACAGGATCAGGGCAGAAAGGTCGGGCAGAACAGCAGTACTGCAGCGCTATCGGAGACACACCGGGAAGCCTGCCCGACTGCGTCATTCAGGCGGGCAAGCCGTCATGGCTTACCGGCGCCTTTTTTGGTTACTTTTTTTGCGTAAAAAAAGTAACATATGGGTATTGTGGGGCTCATGCTTGCCGGGCAACGACGCGTATGCAGTTTCCCCTCATTTCCTGCCATATATATACTACGCCGCTCATTTTGTAACTTTACGCGGTTTTAGCCCGCCTTTTCCGGAACGATAGAGGTTTCAGGGAGCCGGGCGGCCCACAAATCTTAAAGACACAGCAATATTTATGTCATACTCACCGAAGCACAAGATCCGTATCGTCACGGCCGCTTCTCTCTTCGACGGCCACGATGCCGCTATCAATATCATGCGTCGCATTATGCAGGCCAATGGTGCTGAAGTAATACACCTCGGCCACGACCGCAGCGTACAGGACGTGGTAGACTGCGCCATACAGGAAGATGCGAATGCTATTGCCATGACCTCTTACCAGGGCGGCCACGTTGAATACCTGAAATATATGTACGACCTGCTGCGCGAACGCGGTTGCGGTCATATTAAAATATTTGCAGGCGGCGGCGGTGTAATCCTGCCGGTAGAAATAGACGAGTTGCACGCTTACGGCATCACACGCATCTACTCACCGGATGATGGTCGCGCTATGGGCCTCGAAGGTATGATCATAGATCTGCTGCAGAAAAGCGATTTCCCTACGGGCAACCAGCTCAATGGCGAAGTGGGTCACCTGAAAGAACACGATGCCAAATCTGTGGCGCGCCTTATCTCAGCTGCTGAAAACTTTGGTGAGCTCGAGGAAACACAGGCTATGCTGAAGAAAGTACGCTCTATGGCTGCTGATTCCAAAGTGCCTGTTCTGGGTATTACGGGTACCGGCGGTGCTGGTAAAAGCTCACTGGTAGATGAAATAGTGCGTCGTTACCTGCTGGACTTTAAAGGCCACGCAAAAACGATCGGCATCATTTCGGTAGATCCTTCCAAGCGAAAAACAGGTGGTGCGCTCCTGGGCGACCGTATCCGCATGAACGCCATCCGCAATGAGCGTGTATATATGCGCTCCATGGCCACACGCCAGAGCAATCTTGCCGTAAGCCGTCACATCAAAGATGCGGTAGACATACTCAAAGCAGCCAACTACGATCTTATCATTCTCGAAACATCCGGCATCGGCCAGAGCGATACGCAGATCACTGACTACTGCGATATGAGCCTCTACGTGATGACACCCGAATACGGTGCTGCCACTCAGCTCGAGAAGATAGACATGCTGGATTTCGCGGACATCGTTGTTATCAATAAGTTCGACAAACGCGGCGCGCTTGATGCACTCCGTGATGTGAAGAAACAATACCAGCGCAACCATAAGCTGTTTGATAAGAACGCAGATGATATGCCGGTTTACGGCACCATCGCTTCTCAGTTTAATGATCCGGGTACCAATACTATGTACCGTGCCTTGATGGACATCATTGTAGATAAAACCGGTGCTACAGGACTGCAGTCATCCTTTGCTTCCAGCGAAGAGATGAGCGAAAAGATCTACATCATACCTCCTGCACGTACCCGTTACCTCAGCGAGATTTCTGAGAACAACCGCAAGTACGACAAATGGTCAAAAGACCAGTCGGGCGTGGCGCAGAAACTATTTGGTCTCCGCAAAACGATAGAAACGCTGCAGGAAACTCATATAGAAGATAAGCACCGCATCATAAAAGACCTCGAAGCCGTATATGGCAAAGTGGTAATGGATCTCGATCCCAAAAACCTGCACCTGCTGCAGAACTGGGAGGCCAAGAAACGCCATTATCAGGACGAGTTCTATGTCTTTAAAGTGCGTGATAAAGAACTGAAGATAAAAACACACTCCGAATCGCTGTCACACACACAGGTGCCAAAAGTAGCGGTACCTAAGTTTGAAGCATGGGGAGAGATACTGCAGTGGGCATTGAGCGAAAACTTCCCTGGTGAATTTCCTTATGCTGCCGGTATCTATCCGTTCAAGCGTGAAGGTGAAGATCCTACCCGCATGTTTGCCGGTGAGGGTGGCCCGGAGCGTACCAACAAACGTTTCCACTACGTGTCGCTGGGTATGCCGGCCAAGCGCCTTTCTACGGCATTCGACTCTGTAACCCTTTACGGTCAGGATCCGGACCATCGCCCGGATATATATGGTAAGATCGGTAACTCCGGTGTGAGCATTCCTACACTCGACGATGCGAAGAAGCTGTACTCCGGCTTTAATCTTGCCGATCCCAAGACTTCTGTGTCCATGACCATCAATGGTCCTGCACCGACGATCACTGCTTTCTTTATGAATGCTGCGATAGATCAGCAATGCGAATTGTACATCAAAGCGCACGGACTGGAAGAAGAAGTAGATAAAAAGATCGATGCTATTTACGCAGAGAAAGGTATGCAGCGCCCGTTCTACAGCTCATCTGTAGGTTTGGGCAAAGCGGCAGAAATGGGCAGGAACGAATTGCCCGAGGGTAACGACGGTCTCGGCCTGATGCTGCTCGGTGTTACCGGCGACCAGGTACTACCTGCAGATGTGTATGCAAAAATTAAAGCAGATACCCTGAAGCAGGTGCGCGGTACCGTTCAGGCAGATATACTTAAAGAAGACCAGGCACAGAACACCTGTATCTTCTCTACAGAATTTTCACTCCGTGTAATGGGCGATGTGCAGCAGTTCTTCATCAATGAAGGCGTGCGCAACTTCTATTCCGTATCCATCAGTGGTTATCATATTGCAGAAGCTGGTGCCAACCCGATATCGCAGCTGGCATTTACCCTCAGCAATGGTTTTACGTTTGTAGAGTACTACCTGAGCCGTGGCATGCATATCGATGATTTTGCGCCCAACCTGTCGTTCTTCTTCAGCAATGGTGTAGATCCTGAGTACAGTGTTATAGGCCGCGTATCGCGCCGCATATGGGCCAAAGCCATGAAGCATAAGTATGGCGGTAACGAACGCTCGCAGATGCTTAAGTACCACATACAGACGTCCGGCCGCTCACTGCACGCACAGGAGATCGACTTTAACGACATCCGCACTACGCTGCAGGCATTGTATGCCATTTACGACAACTGTAACTCGCTCCATACAAACGCTTACGACGAGGCTATCACTACGCCTACAGAAGAAAGCGTACGCCGTGCCATGGCCATACAGCTGATCATCAATAAAGAACTGGGACTTGCAAAGAACGAGAATCCGTTACAGGGTTCTTTCATCATCGAAGAGCTTACAGATCTGGTAGAAGAAGCCGTACTGGCCGAGTTCGACCGTATTACAGAGCGTGGCGGCGTATTGGGAGCTATGGAAACCATGTACCAGCGCAGTAAGATCCAGGAAGAAAGCCTGTATTACGAAACACTGAAACATACCGGCGAATTCCCCATCATAGGCGTTAATACATTCCTTAGCTCCAAAGGTTCACCTACCGTAATACCGAAAGAAGTAATCCGTTCTACTACGGAAGAAAAAGAATTCCAGATACAGAACGTGCAGAACGTATGGAAGCGCGGCGGCGAGAAAGGCGAAGAAGCCCTGAAACGCCTGCAGCAGGTAGCCATCCACAATGGCAACATCTTTGCCGAGCTGATGGACACCGTTAAGTACTGCTCACTTGGGCAGATCACCAAAGCACTCTTCGAAGTTGGTGGTCAGTACCGCAGGAATATGTAACAGAAACAATACCGATAAGTGAAAAGCCGCGAATTATTTCGCGGCTTTGTTTTTTTACCTGCCGTAGCCCCTTGCTCTTGCCTGCAGCCATGACGTGTCCCGGCTTACGAGATAATAAAAGAATCGTATGGCGTTACAGTAGTGCTTTGTCATCATCTTACTGTTTTGAAAGGCCCGGATATTTCTAAAACAGGCAGGCTTCATGGTATACTACCTTGGATTTTGCTTTAGAAATTCTTGCTTTTCAGCTCATATTCGTAGAGGAAGCCCACATATTTTATATAGCCCACCTCGTTTGAAAAATAGATGGTATCCGTGTTGAAAGTACCCTGCTGGTTGTAAGCAAATACATCGCAGGTAAACGTGCCCGCGGGTACTGTTACAGGTACATTCTTTCCTATTACTGTGTACGAATTGGTAATAGTGGTAATGTTGCCGGGAATAGTGGTCCAGGTATCATTCAGCTGGCGGTTGAGCTTATAGGTTTTGTCTGCAGCTGTGGGTGCAATGGCAGGGTTCACGAGCATCCAGTCATTGCACTCCTGAGTATAACGTTTGTTGCCCGTGGCAGAAACTACATAGCCGCCACCGGTAAGTGTAGTCACAAAAACGCCGCTGGACGGCTCACTGGTAATTTCCATGGTCATCGATGTATCGGCCGAAAAGAAATCGAGGTAGTTATAATTCCATTTGTTGCCCACCTTCAGAAACTTGATGTAGCCGTTGTTCTGGCAGCCGCCGCTGCCGGACGATCCTGAAGAATCATTTTTTTTGCAGGATAGCGTTGCAAAGAGGAAGATACACAGGATGGCACCTGCAATAGCACTTGTTCTTTTCATGATAAAAATTTGCGCTAAAATAACTGCCCTTTATCGGCGCCCGCTACCGTATAACAGGAAAAAAGCACAAAGCCGAAACATTATATTCCGTAGCCTGTCAGTTCTTCGCTCATTGCCCAGAGCCTGGCTGCTGCATCTGCATCTACAGCGTAAGGCAATACCCCCAGCGGCAGTGATCCCATCTCACGTGCTACCTTCCTGCGGTTCTCTTCATCCTCTTTTGGTATCAGTGGAGATACATCCGAGTTCTCACAGTACACGCCGCCCATATCATTCAGTTGTGCACTCGTAGCACACCATACCGTTGTAGCAGCGCCCTGTTGAATCGTTTTCAGCTGCCGCGAAGGATCCAGGATCGGCTCGCCGTTTTCATCAAGAATACCACTGGCTTTGAGGTCCTCTGCAGACACATACTTGCCCAGGCCGGTAGCTACAATACTACCGGGATGCAGGGAGAAGGCACGGATGCCGTCTGCTTGCCCGCGTTTATCGGCCTCTACGGCAAAGAGCACATTCGCTGTTTTCGATTGCCCGTAAGCCAGCCAGCGATCATAATCGCGGTGCTCAAAATGCACATCATCAAACACTACAGGCGAAAACCGGTGTCCCCATGATGATACAGATATAATACGTGCTCCGTTTGCCCGCTGCAGCGCCGGCCATAGCATCGTTGTAAGTTGGAAATGGCCCAGGTGATTAGTAGCAAACTGCGATTCGTATCCGCGCGCGTCGCGTGCCAATGGTGTGGCCATGATGCCCGCATTGTTTACCAGTATGTGCAACGGTATGCCTGTAGTAAGAAAACGTTCTGCAAAAGCAGTTACAGATGCAGGATCGGTAAGCTCCATAGGCCATATCTCTACATTGCTGAGTCCTTCCAATGCAGCGGTGGCTTTATTAATATCGCGGGCAGGCACTATCACCTTTGCCCCTGCATGGTGAAATACCCGTACCGTTTCCAGCCCTATGCCGCTGTAGCCGCCGGTAACAATAGCTGTTTTTCCTGTAAGGTCTATTCCTTTAATAACATCTGCTGCCGTGCTGGCTGCTGTAAAGCCCGATTGTACAGGCTGTTGTGGTGTATACATATGTTTTGTTGTTTTTTATGGTTTGGTTGCTTTTGTTTTTATTAATAACACACCCCTGGCCCCTCTCAAGAGGGGAAGTGTTATGACTTAATTTATATGATGCAGGTATTTCATAGCATAAGCCTTGCGTTATATTTTCCCCTCCCCGGAGGGGGCAGGGGTGGGTCTATTGGACCTCATGATTCGAAAGTTTCAATTGGAGCAGATTCTTTCGTCCCCGCAAAAAGCGGGACAGGCGCTCGTGCCTCACATTTCGCAATGACGTTCCGATTGAAAACGTTGCGCCGCCGCGAGCAATTATTTCGTTACCAGGCAAAATTAAAACAGCCGCATACCGCAGCCTTGGGTCATTCAAACCAATATTTGTAAAAATCAAACCGACCGGTAGGCTGTCGGTGTCATCAGTACCTGCTTCCTGAAAAAGTTGTTGAAATGCGCCTGGTCTTCAAATCCCAGCGAATAGCTTATCTCGGCAATGTTCATGCCCGTATGGCGCAGCATGGCTTTAGCCTCGCCCGCCAGTCGTTCAAAGATGTGTTCTGTAGTAGTTTTGCCTGTTTTATTCTTTACGGCCCGGTTCAGGTAGTTTACATGAATGGCCAGCTCGTCGGCAAAATCTTTAGGGGTACGCAGCAGAATTCGTTGTGCAGATAGTTCTACGGGAAACTGCCGGTCCAGCAGCTCCAGGAATACAGACGTGATGCGTGTAGCCGCGTCGGTTTCACGGGCGGCATAAGTAGCAGGCTGCAGCTTCATGGCATAGTAAATCAGCTCCGTTACATAGCTGCGTATCAATTCGTACTTGTACACGTATTCGCCGTTCAGCTCATCTGTCATCTTTGTAAAGAGCAGGCTCACCTCTTTGCATTCCTGCTTACTGAGCGGGAATACAGGCTTTGCGCCCGGCATAAAGAGCGGTATCTCTTCCAGCCGTTGCCGCAGATGCGCTCTGAAAAATTCGTCTTTAAACACACAGAAATAACCCCGGATATCGGTGGTGGAAAAATCGTAAGTGTACGGCACACGCGGATTAAAGAACAGCAGCGTGTCACCCTGTACAGGTATGCTCAGGTCGCCATAATGAAAAGCGCCGGTGCCGCGGAACAGCATGATCTTATAAAAATCACGACGGATATAAGTAGGGTACGAAACGCCGGTGCTGATGCGGTCTTCTATGCTGAAGGCATTGAAATGATGGGTGTGCACCAGATCGTGAGGATCAACAGATTTGTTTTTGTAAAACTCGTCGAGCGATTGTGTTTTGATGCTCATGAGCGCCGCTTTTTTGCAAATTTCAAACTTTTCCTGCAGTGTATGACAACAAAAAAGACCGTTCCCCAATGGCAACGGTCGTAAAAGTATTTTCTATGCAATATCCGCGTAGCACCGCATCCCTGCGCAGCGGCAGGAAGCAGGTACGGCAGAAAATTAAACTAATGATAATAGCGCGGATGCTCCGGATCGTGATCCGGGTAGGCATAGCGGTGACGTGTATTCTGGTCGCGGTGGCGCACCTTCCAGTAGTTGGTAGTATGGCCGGTATCCAGGTGGCGAGGGCCGCAGGCGCTCATGCCTACGAGGGCCAGCAGTATAATACAAAGGAAAGTAATCTGTTTTTTCATATTGAAAACCATGGTTAATACACACCTTGCAACAGGGGCAAAGCATTTCAGCTTTGAAAAATAGGTAATTTATGTTGTATAACAAAGCAAACCGGGATTTTATGAATAGAAGTGAGATTTGAGATATGAGAATTGAGATGTGAGAGCCAGATATTCGGCAATGTAATGCGGCCGTAACATCCACTTCCCCCGTTTGTCACCCTGACGAAGGAAGGGTCTCACAGCATATGGGTATTACGTAACACATAGATTTGAACAATGATCCCTTACTGCTAAAAACAAAAACCGCCACAAAGGGCGGTTAAAATTATTATCGCATCAGGAGGCAACACATTCACTATATCACCCACATCCCCAATCACATTCCTGCCAATTACTTAAAGTAAGCCTCCTGGTCTATATCCTCCATCAGCCCGGGCTGCGTAGTGCTCCAGCCGGTTTGTCTGCGGGTCTGCTCACTGGTGGCCGGAATATCCATTGCGGCAAAGTGAGCAAACCAGCCAAAATGTTCCGCAGCTTCTTCCGGCGATTTTGAAACAACCGGTATGTTCAGACGTTTACCTATCACCTCCGCAATCTTACGGAACGGCACACCTTCATCCGCCACCGCATGAAAGCGCGTACCGGGGGCAAAATTGCTTTCCAGCGCCAGGCGATACAGCTTCGCTGCATCCAGGCGATGTACCGCGGGCCACAGGTTATTGCCCTCGCCGGTATATACAGCCAGGCCTTTCTCGCGGGCCACGTTTATGAGCATCGGTACAAAACCGTGATCACCCACACCATGTGTAGAAGGCGGCAGACGTAAGACGCCCACACGCACGCCCGCTGCGGCCAGCATATCCACAGCCTCTTCAGAAGCCACACGCGGATTGGCGTCACTCACAGCCTTGTCTGTCTCTGCCACAGGGCGGCCTATAGAAGATAATACCCCGGTGCCCGAAGTAACGATCAGCGGACGGTCAGTACCCTTCAGGGCCTCGCCCATAGCCATAATAACGCTGCGGTCTACCTCGCACACCTCTTTAAAGCGGGAGAAATCATGAATAAAACCGCAGTGTATCACACCATCGGCATCTTTAATACCACTCTTCAGGCTTTCCAGGTCTTCAAGATCGCCAAAGTGTGCCTGTGCGCCTGCAGCCATCAGCTGCTCGGCAGCCTTGTCGGTGCGGGCAAGGCCTGTAACAGTGTGGCCTGCATTAATTAATTCCTGTACAACGGCAGAACCTACAAAGCCGGTAGCGCCGGTAACGAAAACACGCATAGTCTGTTTGTTTTAAGAGTTTGGAGCAACCGCCTTACTTGCCGTCAAGCCAGAGCAGTTACCCGTTACTGCAAATGTCCGTTGTGTAGGAGGAGCGCACGTAGTCAAATCAATCATTGTTGTAGCCAAAACAACTGTTGTACACCCGTTCGTTACTGCACAAAAAGCGAAAGCATTATTGAATAGCTCTTGTTATCCCATATGTTACTTTTTTTTCCGCAAAAAAAAGTAACCAAAAAAAGGCGCCGCCGCGCTATTTCTGCCGCGCGCCGGTATACCTTGATGAGGCTATAGTGCTACTGATGTACCAGGCTGAGGAATGCTGATCACATATAATACGGTCATCCTTGCCGGAGAGTGTGGCGGAGCGCAGGATCTTTTCAGTTGAAGGCAGGATGACGAACCATTGTCAATGCGCAACACCCCACGGACTTCAGAAAAAAGCATTAAGAAAATGGCCCCTTTGCGGTGGCACCGGAAGCAGCAAATGCAAGCACACATAACACCTCCCGGCCTTCAGAAAAAAGGCGTTAAGAGAACGACGATAAATGTTTTTTGTGAAATGCCGCCCCCCGGCAAACTGATATGCGAACAAAACGCGCAGCACTTCTATAAATCTTTAGAATAAATTGAATCTTTGTGCACCATTCTAAAAACGCATATCATATCATCTATGACCAGGCTCTTTATCATAGCGGCAGCAATAATAATACTATACCCCGTTTTGTCAGCTACTGCTGCGTCTGCCCAGGCTGTTGCACAGCACCAGTTCAGCTTTAAGGGATTTTCTGTAATAATAAATGACGACGCTGCAGATGAAAACGACAATCACATGCTCGTGGGCGAGATCCGCGCTGTAGAGACAGAGGCGCAGAACAGGGATCCTGAAATCAATACAATACTGGACCTTAAAGGCTTTTCCGGCGATTCAAGAAACGGGATAGTGATCGCTACCGACAAGAACTATCATATCCTGAAGATGAGCGCATCTCCCTGTGGCGAAAAAGTGGTCTATAACCGCAATAAAAAAGAATTTACTGTAGGGGCCGGCTTTTTTGATTATCTGCATGTAGGCACAGAATCATTTTCAGCCTGGCAGCCCGTCATCCTTCAGCTCAACCTGGCAATGAAGGGCAGCACCTATTTCCTGCAAAAGCCCTATTCCTGTATCCTGAAAAACATGATCGTAACCGATAAGGAAATACTTGTTTTTACGAGGAGCGACTTCAATTCAACAGCCGAACTGAAATACGATGAGAAGGCCGAAGTAATAAGCGTAAAAACCTCCAGGGTGCATAACGATAGTGAAAGATCATGGATACAGGTATTAGACCCCGTTTTCAGCCTCAGGACTCCATATAACGATGCCGGAAGACTAACCCTGTCTGATGTGTCGGAGGCAGACGGCGCCTGGTATTTTACCACATCCAATCTCGATCAGTCGACCCTCAAAAACGTAAATCATTTATACCGGTTAAAAGACGGCAACCTGAAAGAGATGACTGATTTTCCGGATTATCTCAAATGGAATACCGATGGTGCCGACTGGGTAAACATCAACGGATTTACAGCCAATACGGCCAACAGCTATATATTCCTCACCCACAAAGGCGCCACCAAAAAGGAAATGCTGCTTTCCGAAACCGATGCGCATTTTAACACACTGCGCTCCCGGAAGATCCCGTTATATGATTATGCCGATTTTAATAAAATGCTGGTACTTCCCAATGGGAATATACTGATCCTTGCGGCCGGCAGTAAAGAAACCTGGACCTACACCCTGTACGATGCCCACATGCAGCTGATCAGGGAAATCGATTCAGGAATGCCCAAAGAGTACTACCCCGGTATGTTTAAGGCCATTGCAGGCAACCGTGTTAAGTGTACGCTTTATATCGACCATGCCGGCAAAAGAGAATGTGTATTACAGACCGTCAACCTGGATTAAACCAGCCTGCCGCTATATAACGCGAAGTATCAGCATTTGGTGAGATCCCTGCCCGTCCGGTCAGGCGGGCCTCCTGCGTCGGGATGACCCATGGAACGTATATATGGCACTACGCTTGTCATGCTTACGCGGAAAGCATCTCGCAAAATGTGGGTATGTCATACACGGGGAAACACATTCCTCACATTCAACCACATCCCCCAAATTAAATAACCGTACCTTCCGCCCCGCTCCTGCAGTCAGCTACACTACACAAAGAGATGACCGGATAATCAATCGGGGGGAACGCAAAGAAGATGAACGCACAGTTTGAAGAGTTGGTAGAAAGCTACATAACGGGCAATGTAGGCATTACAGAACAGTTCCTTACCGTGCGCCTGGCGGGGTTTCTGCGGCAGCATGTCAAAGACCTTTCTGCAGACGGACAGATGACCCGCGCCGGCATTGGCAACAGCGCCACCCCAGACCCTACCCAGCAGCTCCGCGGCGACAGGATCAGCTGGCTCGACCGTAAGAACAAAAACCACCACGAGCAGGAATTTCTCGATTATATAGATTCCTTTGTCGACTACCTCAACCGTACCTGCTATACGGGCATCAATGCCTACGAATTTCACTACGCGCTGTACGACGAGGGCAGCTTCTACAAGCGACATAAAGACCAGTTTAAGACCGACAATAAGCGCAAGTTTTCCCTCATCAGCTATCTCAACGACAACTGGACACAGGAAGACGGCGGACAGCTGTGGATGCATCATGGCGACGGACAGGAAGTGCAGCAGATCATTCCTACGGGCCGCAAGGCGGTGTTCTTTAAGAGCGACGAAGTAGAGCACGAAGTAACCCCGGCCCACCGCCCGCGTATGAGCATCACCGGCTGGCTGAAGACTGTATAAACGCTGGCTTTACGCCTGAAAAGGAACTACAAGTATGGATTGAATTTTTTCAAGGGTCTTGGAAGGAAGAAACCCTTGATACATGCCGGATTAAGAACGCAAACCTGAATGTGAAGTCTGGAAGTAATAGATGCACCCGGATAAACATTCTCTCCTTCGGGAAAAGCACACCTTACGGTATCATATGGCAGCTTGCCTTCTTTTTTGTTCGATTCGTGGATGTATTGGATTACCGCACAATCCAGCCTCCTGTTATCTTTCTTGTTTACAGGCATTTTTATACCTGTTTTGGCTATGACTTCGTGCAAACCGTTGTGAGCTGCGCTAAGAATTTTTAAAGACTCGGACTCTACAAGATTTAAGCAGTTGCCAAGGTCCACGATTGCGCCAAGTACAAATGGCGTTTTAGCAGGTGTTTTATTAAACTGTTTGCCTTGGGCATTTTCTATAGCATATTCAAGAGCTCGTTCTGCATCCTGTTCCCAGAAATAAATACCGTGGCCCAGCCAGTCCCATTTATTTTCACTCGGTATCAGGTTGTCTGCGCCATTTAGCACTTTAAGACCCACTTCTTTATCACAACTGTGAAACCCAATAACACTGAAGGGTTGATAATCATGCATAGGATAGGAGATAGAAAGAATTACGCCTTTTTAGTTTTTTTTGCTGGTGCATTGCTACCTTTTACAATACCGGCATCCCGGAGAAACTGCAAAGCACTTTCTTTCGTTGCTGTTGCTTTTACCGTTGCTGCTTTTATTGTTGCTATCTGATCTTTTATCACTGTGTCTTTCATAAGGAGTTATTTGGCGTTTTGTAAAATTAATGAAATAATTATTTAGCTGTAAATAACAAGCATCAGGAATAATGTCCGACAATGTATTGAATGGTAGGATACTGGCTACGCCCTTGACTTTTTACTTTCCCATCAATCGGGCCCGATACCACTAGGGAGAAAAGAACGGATAATATGGGCATCCCACATTATCCGCATTTACCACATCGCTCACATTCATCAGCATATTAGCGCATCAGAAAATCAGCGCATCAGCTTCTCCAATCCATAGTTTCTGTGTGTGCCGTATCCAGCAGTTCAAAAAGATCGTGGAAGATGTGGGCAAAGTGAGAGAGGTCTTCTTCTACGTCTATAATTACTGGTGTACGGTTTTGGTAAATATAGTCGAGGAGGAAGGTGCGGAGCATGCGGCTCGTTTCTGCGGGCGGGAAGGTGTTAAAGAAGATCATTACAGCATGTTTCAGCTTTTCGCTGAGCACCGGCGCGGGCAGTTGGTTTTCTGTTGCTTTCATAAGGGAAATAATTTTTAAAAGTGAATTTAAAAGCAAATGTAGTGTATAAATAATACAACTAAGTTGTTTTTAGATAAACTTTTTTAAAAATAGCCATATTGCCAAGTTGCATACATTGCCACTTAAATAGTGTTTAAGGCTATTAAAATGGCGGAAGAAAAGAAAATATTGAATAGAATTAAGTCTGTCTTAGCAGAAAAAGGCAAGTCCAATTTATGGCTTGCCGAACAATTAGAAATGAATAAAACCACCGTTTCTAAATGGTGTACAAATGATATTCAACCTACCATAGCAACCCTTTTCCAGATTGCTGAAGCATTGGATGTAGATGTACGGGAATTGTTGGTGAGTAGTAAGAAGTAGAATTTATTAGCTAAGAGTTTTGCAATATTGCATTGCCTGTTTAATTTGTTTCATTGAGGGCAATTCGCCATTATCGAGTACTCTGCCAATTTCCCCGAATACAGAAGCATATTCTATCCCCTTTATTCTGACCAGATTTTCCAGTCCGGTAAAGCTGGATTGCACAGACTCTCCTGATGATACAGCATTGTTATATCTCTTTATCAGATATTCTGCTGTTCTAATATAGTCGCTGCCGCCATCGATATTATTCAGCAACTCCGGAGAAGAAACTGCCAGTTCTTTCAAAAGCTCTTTTTCAAAGCGAACATGATTTTCGTCCAGTTGTTGATGCTGTTGGATTGCCGCCGAAATAGTTTCTAATTTTTTACTTTTTGCAGGGGTTAAATCTGGTTGCGAGTAGTAAATATTGCGATAAAAAGCTGATCCTTTATCAAAAATTGCTGTCATATCCAGAAGTGGTTCAAAATCCAGGTCTTCTATTTTAGATGCTTCTTTTTCTCTTCTCTTCAGTTCTTCAGGAGATATGGTATAGGTCTTTACTAGCGTTCTGTTTCGTGGTTCTTCCATAAAGGCCGCAATTTCTTTAGACGTTACAATATCATCCCACAATTCAGGTTTCTTGGAGTATTCACCCAAGTCATCGCTTTTAGAATATTGCTTAACCAGACTATTAACAAGCTTCATTAAGTCTCTGAAGAAAGCCTCGAGACTACCATCAAGCTTTTCTGCTTTCCAGATTTTCAACAAATCAAATGGTTGCGCCTTTTTACCACCGGTTGTATAAGCATAAACGATTGATAGCGAATATGGAACCACAACCGACCTGATTTGCCCAAGAGAATTATTGCCACTCCCGTATATCTTTTCCAGGCTACGGAATAGAATAATACGCGCGATCACATCTTCATAAAAACTACGGTTTATAATTGCAGCTTTTTTTGCCTTGCCTTCACCGGATATTTCTTCAAGAAATAGACGAAATATTTTTTCACCACCTTTTTTCACGGCATAGGGCTTATCTCCCCATGCTGCATAATATTTAGCGAGGTCTTCTTTTGTAAATCTGCGATCTTTAGGGAATGCTTTTTCTATCTGCGCTTTTTTCTTGGAGTTAATTCGAACCATCGTAGCATACTCACCCTTTGCACGTTCAAAGAACCATTTCTTGCCGCTCACAGTAAGAACGCTTTCTGATAAGGATTTAATTTTTATCAATTGTGGACTACGTGCCCGTAGATCAACCTTCGATACTTTTGACTGAGCGTTTGAATATGTACTGATATTGGAAATGAGATCGTCAAGAATTTCGTCATTGGCTCCTTTGGCAACATTGATTTTTGCCATTACGTTAATAGAGCCAATATTAAGACCGGATTTTTGTGAGAAATAAAGTGTAGCAGTTGTTTGCCCGCCGTTCACTATCTGAAAGTCAGTAAGCGATTTTATCTGAGCTATGCCATTACTGGTTATTAATTCGCTGGCAGTAGCGGTAATGGTAAGTCCATTATTATAAGCAATAAATTTTTCAGGTTCTTTTTTTATAGTATCCTGCATTCCTTTGTTGACTCCTTTTAGCTGAAGGAAAGATCGCACGTTTTTCTCCAGCAATCTGCTACTATGGCGTTTATATAATTCTGTAAGAAGTTTGGCAGGTAAAGCACACAGATAAGAATCAAAGTCGCTTTCACTGGCAGCTGGGAGACAAGGAATGGGATTATTGTATGGTGGCTGGGAAAAATCAATCACAAGAGGACTACGGCTTCCATACGCCTGGTAAACATTGTAGAGAAAATTCAGATCAACTAATCGCTTAATAACTATTAGCTCTTTTGTGAACTTCTGTTTATCCTTTGAAAAGCTTACCGAAATTGTTTCTTCATCAAACTCTAATGTTTTAGGTGTGATTTCAGTACCTCTGCGCTCCACCGTCGCAGATGCACTAAGCAGGAAAATTTCTACCACATCTATCTGATCAACAAAAAGAGATGTCTCTAATTGATGAATTAAAACCCATGCAGGAGAACCATCTTGTAACTGGTCATTGATCTGACGTTTTATTGACTTTTTTATAAAATTGAGCGCCCTGTTAAAATGCTTTTCATATACAGCTCTCTGCGAAATCATTACGTCTTCCTCAGAAGCGTCAGGTAAAAGAGAATCTTCATTTACAATAAAAATCTGCAGTCGTTCTTCGGATTCGTTTATAGTATAGGCATTAACTTTTATGCCATCCTGCGTATAATATACATCAGATACATCAGTAGTATCGATATGTTTCGTCTCATTTAATGCAGGGATACTTGTGTCAACAAATCCTGCATCAGAAATATAGCCATCTTCATCCTTGCTGTCATCCAGGAGTTGTTGTCTGTAAATAAATAGTTCTTTCAGCTCCATATCAAAACACAAGTTGCTTAATTAGAAAATCTTCCAAAAGTGTAATGGTAAGATTATATTTTACGTGATTGATTGCCTTATTCAAGTTGGCCGATACTATTTTAGGGAATTCCGTTTCTGAACTACAGTCATAAAAGGAGATTTTTAACGGTTGCCAATGTAAATGGTTATAAGGAATAGCATTGCCGAGCCCTGCTTTTGATAGCGTTTTAAGAAATGTTGTTATCCTCCCCCCTTTGCTCCTTATTATTTCCTTGATGTTTTGAGTAAGCATTTCCAGCGTTATGCCATTTTCTACACGTTGCACATCTACAACTGCCAATTGCAATGCTTTCGAGACTTCGGCCTGCAATTGATGCTCACTGGAAATTCTGACAGCTACTTGTTCTGCATCTTTCGTTTTTACTTCGATATTATAATCAGAGAAGATAAAATCATGCGTACGATCAAATGGCCCCTGCCATGCATCTAGGTATTTATCAACATCAAAAGAAGTTGGTATACCTGATAAAAAATGTTTCAATACAACAAGTTCTCCGAAAAGGCCTTTTACTTGTTCTTCCGAAAGTTGACTTGAAAATGTATCACTAAAGAACTCTGCCCATTTATCAAATGCCTGAATAAACTCTTCTGTATATACTGCTGGATTTGTCAACCCTTTTACCCGGTTGTACAAAGAGAGAACCAAATCGTTGAACAGATCAATGAAGTACTTGTTCCGTAAACCCACAATAATGAAGCGGGTTTCTTCGTGCCATTCAAGGCTTAAGTTTTCGAGGATAGTGTCATTACAATTAACCTTCACGTTTTTAGGCACCTGAAGTATCATACACCGCATGCCGGATATCTCTAGCGCGAGAAATAACTCTGGAATACAGTCTGCACTAACAAGTAACGATTTGTAGGGTGCCGAACCATCATTGACAATTGATTCCCACTTCTGCCTTAGTTCTTCAATTCTCATAACGTGTCCTCCATAGCATTTATCATTTCTTCGTCAAGCTCTTCGATTATCGGCTCATCTTCTTCTATATTATATTTGCCACGTACATATACGCCACCTACAGGAGCTGAGATTACGGGGAAACCAATTGCATACCCAATTAGAGGTACATCACCATCAATTTTGTTATCCGCTTTTATCCGTTTCAGTTCTTCATCGTTGTAAATTGCATTAATATCCATAAGATAAATAACCAGCAACCCCATCTTATCACTCATTTTTTCTCTGTATATTCTCTCGGGTTTGGTTTTCCTTCTCGCCTCTTGAACAGCTATATCCTCTTCAAGCTTTTTTTCATCAATAAGATATTTTGTCTGTTCAGAAATAAATTCCTGCTCTGCATGTTGTATTTCTTTTTCGTCAAGCCAGACAGCCATATCAAGTCCTCCTGAAAGAAGGTTAGCAGATTTTCCGGAGCCAGTAAATATACTTTGTTGCGTGAGTTCTTTTCTATAGTGAGCTTTCTCTTCTGGTGGTCCGGAACGTTTGGTTAGTTTAACATTACCCGGCAGGTAACTATCCTCTTTTTTAATCTCCCGTTCAGAGGCACCTGTTGCTTTTATAGCAATACGCCAATTTGTTAGTTTACCCTGACTTACTGCAATATCTATAAACGCTTTAATCTGCTTCAACTCATCACTAAAATTGTGAAACGTATTTGCGCAATCAAGAAATTGAAACAAACCGTTATGGTCTGTTTCTAAAAGGTAGAAAGTGCTGTTTCTAAAAGGATTAATAGTACCTTGATAATGTCGGAACAAGGCTTTCATTTCTTCCCAGGCATTATTAATACGAGTGGCATTCATGTCAAACTGCGTCGTTTGTACTAATGTATCTTGATATGACCAGTTAACCTCCTCTGTATTTTTAAGAATTGAAGGTCTTGTAATTTTTAAAACACCAGGATGTGTGCGAACACGTAAAATAAAATCTTGTGGTGTTTTCCCCTCGCGATGCATTTTTTTGAATTCAATTTCCAGCTCTTCAATAGTGCGGGTAGCAGCATTAAATTTTTCTATGGCATCCCACGTAGTAAATAGTTTGCAACAATCTATATACCCCGGCCGGTAACCAAACCAGCGTCCCATTTGCAAAAGCGTATCGGCATAATTTGTGTCCCGGATAAAGTAATTTATAGTAAGCCCCTCAAGAGTAAAGCCTCTTGATAAGCGGTTGCCACCTATTGCAATATATTTTTTCCCATTTCCGCTTGCATCTGTTGAGTAAACAAGTTTTTCTTTTGTAAAGCTGTTGATTGCTTTAACTTCAATTCCTTTTATCGCTTCTGGCAAAAGAGGTTTTATCTCTTCAAAAGTCACAGGAGCTAAAAACTCATCGATGTATCCATCTGGTAAATAGGTTCGGATATTTTCTACGATAGCGGCATAATAATTATTCCATATTCTTTCAAACTCTGAATATATTGAGTTGGCAGATGATGGGATTTCATTTCCTACTCTTTCGAGTAAGGTATTTACGTCTTCGGCAACTAAATTTCGGGTTCTATTTTGCCAATCTGTAAACCTTGAAATGTGTATCAGCATTGTGTGATGTGGCATGTAAAGTTTTGAGCCCATCATAGCTGTCTTACGTTTTAAACGAATAGCTATCCCAAGGACAAAACATTTAATAGCATCATTTAAAGATTCCGGCAAATGAAATGGGAATCCATCATCTCTTTGAGGGGACCGTAAGCCAGAAGTGTTGTCTTTGATCTCTTGCAGGGTGGCGGCTCTCAGACCGTCTTCACCATTAATTACTTTTATTGGAAATGAGTCTGCATAATCCGTTACAGGTTCTATCAAGGGAATTTTCTGGGCATCAGGATTGGTGGTTGTATCAAAAATCTGTTTGGCTCCAATATAGTTGGTTGGAGATTCTAACAGTTCAATAAAATCATCAGGGAAAATGTTGTTTACCTGTCTGAAATTTTTGCTTATTGATTCACCGTTGCGTTTATAACTAATAGTCCACATGTCTTCTGCCTCTTCATTCCTGTCTTGCAGAACATTTGCAAAAGGAGTAGCTGTATATCCTAAATAGGTCTTTTTAGAAAATAAGGCCAGAATGGCTCGGATGTGGCCATTGATTATGCTTGAATATTCTCTTCCTTTGTGCCCCAGATTATTTAATGAGGCATTATCTGCCTCATCATCTATTATCAATAGTGGAATATTGTGCTGGTCTGTATTTTCAGAAAGGTAATCGCTAAGCCATATCAATAAGTTTTTAAGTACACCAGTATTCTTTTTACAAACCAATATGTTTTTATGATTTAGTGAAAAACTGGCATCCTGAACTTGCTTTTTAAAATCCGATTTATGTGAAGTGATAGAGATAACCTGAGGTATCTCTGAATTATTTTGCACTCCAAACCCTACAACCTTTCCTACACCTTTTGCACCATGTTGTTCAGTGTGCAGATTTATCACTCCATCTCCTATCACATCAAGCTCTAAACGTAACTGCGTCTGGCTTCGTAAATCCTCCATAATGCCAGAAAGAATAATTACCAGATTATAGCCGGCGTCTACTGCACGATTAATTACTGCATTAAAGTTTCCTGTTTTTCCCGACTGTACGCTACCAACAACCAACCCCTTTGTGTAAAACGACGATGATGATTGGGGATCTCCAAGTTTGCCAAGTATAGCCTCACTTGACCTGCTAATCTCAGAAATTACATTTTCGGATCTTCCTTCATTGCGCAGATATCTGAGATAACGATCGATATAGTTTGTAGCGAGTGCTTTTTTACGTTCGTCTGTAAGCCATGTGTGAAACCCCTTCTTTGTAAGAGAACTGGAAGGGTCTATGTCAATAGGATAAACAGATTTATATTCCCTTACTGCTGTTTGGTAAAAATTGCTGATTGTTGCATTATCAATATTTCCAAGCTGTTGATACATAAGACGCAAAATCTGGAGTACACTGTCCTGTATTTCATCAAAAAGGCTGAGCGTAACAATTGGTTCGTTCTGAATTCTTGCTTTTATGATAGTTTTTATCGCTTCAATAATTTCCTGTGGATTCATTTAGTGTTATTTTAATAGTGAAAGGATTGAGTCGGGAATCGTTTGTAGATTTATTCCCATTGCGGGTATTAATTCATTTTTGATGTTCGTTTTGCTAATTCCGTTGGCAAGTAGGAGTTTTACAGTAGAAAGAAGGTCGTTCTCATGAAATTGTTTTTCTTCAATCAGCACCGCATAGTTTTCATCTGTATGCACTTTTTTAATTCTGTTAACTTCTGTTGTGACTATTCTAAAAATGACATTCAGCTGCTGAATCTGTTTGTCGTTTAGTGTATCAACTAGATTCTTCAGAAGCGGAAAATCCTCATCCATTTTGATAGCGACACCATGATTAGTTGGTGTTTTTTTGAAGATTGATTTGCCTGAAGATTTGTCTTTGGCATGGCGGATTTCAAAATTGTAGTATTCTTTTTCTGCCTCTTTTTTTAATTCAATTAAGTATTTCTTAAAACCATATTGCTCGCCAAAAGGAATTATGATTGAAGACTTTGCTACATTTAAATGAAACAAGTGATCTATGCCATTCCCAATTTCCACTCTTAGTCTGGCCAACTGAAGTCTTGATGATTTTGGTATCATGCCGTTCCAACCCCCAAAAAAAATAATCCGATCTGCCCTGTAGATATACATACCCTCCATATCCATCAGGCTTCTTCCTGTGAGAGCCCAGCCTGAAATGCCATTTCGGTTTTCTGCAATGCTTCTTTGTGGTAATACGAAACCTTCTAATTTTAATTTGTCAGCAAGAAGAATCTTCTGTTTTGTTGATATCTGTCTTGCGTTGTCGGGAAATGGGTTAAAGGGAGATAGCAAATCATTGTTTATCCGGATACGGAATGCTTCCGATTTTTCGAGAAAGCGATGAAATATTAGCTGTAAATGCTCTTTTGTTGTTTGAGTCAGCTCTGCCTGCAAGGTTTTCGATTGTTCCTGAAGGGGCATATGCTTTTCAAACTTGTACAAACCGTGCCAGATTACTATAGTATTGGGAATGTATCGTTCAAATGAATTAAGGAAACCAGTACTTAGTCTGCTATATTCAGAAATGAAGTCAGCAATCTCTTCTTCCGAATTCACTATTATCTCCCATTTGCCTGAAGTTTTCAGATGATCTACATTCCATGTACGGGCATGGTATTTTTTGTCTTCTGTTTTTTTTGAAATAACAGTAAAACATCTTGACTGTGCAAATGAAGCAGTCTTTAGCCCTAAACCAAATCGTCCAAGGTCTTCCGGAGACCGGCTTGCTTCCGGAGAGCTGCTTGGAAACTCCATGTTTTTTTGAAGTTCTTTTTCTGACATTCCAGAACCATCATCAGCAATAAATAGCTTGAACGGATGTGCCAGTGTGTCAATTAGAACCTCTACATTTTTAGCACTCGCACTTATTGAATTATCTATTAAATCAGCAATAGACGTTTCAAGTGTATACCCTTGTTCTGCTATTGATTTAATCAGGAATTCAGGATTTGGGATAGAGATTTCTGTATTCATGGTGTAGTTAATAATCACAATATTTCCTTAATAGCTTTCGATATTTCTTTTGCCATTAAAGGTGGGACAGCGTTTCCTATCTGTTTAAATGATGCAGTTCTGTTTTTGCCTTCCTTTACACCTTCGAAGTAATAATCATCGGGAAAAGATTGCAGGCGCGCAGCTTCCCGTACGGTTATAGAGCGATTTTGCTTAATGTCGGGATGTATATAATAATGTCCGTCTTTTGCAACATGTGCAACCACTGTTTGTGAGAACGGGAGCTCCGGAGCCACGACCTTAAAGCGATCAAAGAACGAATGGCGATTGCTATGTGTTTTTAATTTTTCCGGTAGATCATTGTAGTCCAACCGTTGTTGATCATTCAGCCATTTTTCCACAGCTATACGGTAGATTGCTTTGTCCTGATCTGTATGTGGGCGTGCTACATGTTGAGTAAGAATATTAATACCATTACGGATTGTATAATCCTGAAGATATTTATTCGATGCCGTAGCATATTCTGTGTATCTGTCTTTACCCTCACCCGCCTGTAGTGCCGGGAGATCACCTAAAAGATCTTTTACAATAAAGCTGTGATTACTTTTTAATGCTTCGAGGTTTGGTATATTAGGTGTGAAGTCGGTCCTCCACCCTAGGATAATTATTCTTCTCCTTTTCTGAAGTACGCCAAAATTATTTGCTTCCACCGTAAACATTTCCATCTTATAGCCCTTCAGGAAAAACAGCTCTTCCATCTTGCGTAAATAATGACCTCCTTTGGCAGACTTCAACCCTATCACGTTTTCAAAAACAAACATTTTAGGCTGATACTTCTCTAGGTACTTCGCATATTGGACATACAGATAGTTGCGGGGATCTTTACTCATATTGTTTTCAGACCGTGCACGACCAACAAGCGAGTACGCTTGGCACGGTGGGCCACCGATGATAAGATCTACCTCTTCGCTCCCCATCTGTTCTTGTATGGCTTTATGGATGCGGGCATTATACTCTGCACCGATGGGGTGATTTATTACTGTATTTAGTAGCTCAGCAGGAACAGCTTTATACAGCTGCGACCGATTGACTTCATTCTTCAGATAAGAAGTATAGAGATCGTAATTATGTTGCTTCAGATAATGATACGCTACCCTTGTTTTGAGTGTGAAGCAGGCAGCCTCATCCATTTCTACGTGTGCTATGGGATTAAACCCCTCGCGGATAAATCCTTCAGACAAGCCGCCGGCACCGGCAAATAAATCGATGTAATTAAGGCTCATGGCTTGCGGAAATTTTCATGGTTAAAAAATTCGGCAAACGATATTTCGAGTGCAGTTAATATTTTCTGTAATGTTTCAATAGATATATTTCTTTCACCGCGTTCTACATGAGACATGAATGTGCGGTCTATCTCAGCCTTAAAGGCGATAGCTTCCTGTGATAGTTCTTTTCCCTTACGGATTTCCTTAATACGGTCAGCGATCAGTCGCTTGATTTCCATCAAGCGAAGCTAACCTGTATACAGCGCGGCGGCAATCGCTTTTAAGTCACGTAGGTAGTTTATCCAGGCGTTTGTATGTGATTGTTAGGAAGGAAGGAGGTCTGCCAGGTGTCGGTGCAACTTGTTTAATGTAATCTGTATTGTATTGGCTTTTAAATCACATTCCCACAAAATAATAATCTTCCACCCTTGCTCCTGCAATGCCAGCATAGCCTTCTGGTCGTTTTCTATGTTTTTGTTAATCTTGGCCAGCCACCAATCGGTGCGGGTCTTGGGCACTACGTAGTATTTACACCCCCCATGCCCGTGCCAGAAGCAGCCATGTACAAAAATCACGGTTTTGTATTTAGGCAATACAATATCGGGCTTGCCGGGTAGATCTTTTACATGCAGGCGGTAGCGGAAGCCCTGCGCATGCAGAAAGCGACGCACCAGCATTTCGGGCTTGGTATCCTTGCCCTTGATGCGGCTCATATTATAGCTGCGTGTTTCCTTGCTGTGTACGTCTGTCATACGGAGGTCTAAATTTAAAGAAAACTGCAGCAAACAGCCTTCGCATCAATTTCCGGCATAATACTTGTAATAAAAGAAGTTTTATTAACTACTTAAATCCAAAGTATTATGACATCCACATCAGAAACAGGCCACGCACGCAATGTGGCCGCCTTTAAACAACTTATCACTGCCTGCACCGGCTACGGCACCAAGTACCGCCCCGCTAAAGCATCTATCTCCATGGGCAATATCAATACCCTGCTGGTACAAAGCCGTGCAGCCCTTGCCGCCCTCAACACCGCCGAGCAGCTGTATAAAGATGCCGCCCGTACCCGTGCCGAAACTTTTGACCCGCTGCGCCAGCTATCTACCCGCATCATAAATGCGCTGCAGGCCAGTGAGGTTACAGACCGTACGGTAGCCGGCGCCCGCACCATACTCAACAAGCTGCAGAACAAACGCGCTACTCCAAAGCCGGAAACGTCTGCCGCCGTACAGGCCGATGGTAAGGATACGCCTATCAAAACCATCTCTACATCGCAGGCCAGCTACGATAACCTGGCCGAGCATTTTGACAAGCTGGTAGAGCTGGTGGCACATGAGGCCGCCTATGCGCCCAATGAGCCAGATCTGCAGGCAGCGGCGCTGCGTATGTTCCACTCCATCCTGGTGAGTACCAACGACAGTGTGGCCACGGCCATCACTCAGCTGGCCAATGCCCGCCTGCACCGCGATCAGCTGCTGTACATGCCCAAAACGGGTATGGTAGACATTACCAAAGACATCAAAAGCTATGTGAAATCGGTATACAAGGCCAACAGTGCTGAATACCGGCAGATAAGCGGCCTCTCTGTCCGCAAGCTGAAGAACAGCCTCACTGCCTGATAAGCAGAGCCATCGCTTATACATATCCGCAACCGGATGCTATGCCATAACCAGCTTATGTGCCGCACGGGTTGCGGCTTTTTTATGCCCGTCTGGTTTGTGTATAATATGTAGCAGGCGGGGTTGTGCAGCGGTTGCATTTGTGTAAGTGTTGGCCGCGGGCAGCTGTGAGGCGGTTGCATGTGGCTATGGCTCGGGTGGCAGGAGCTATATCGGCGTTGTACGTGGCTATGAACGGGTTGCCGGCAGCTATAACACAGTGGCAAAAAGCTATAAGGCGGTTGCGCGGAGTAATGTTACGGTTGTACAAAGCTATAACGCGGTTGCAAATAGCTATAGAGCGGTTGCGCGGAGCTATGGCACAGTAGCACGAAGCTATAGAGCGGTTGCAGGTAGCTATAGAGCGGTTGCGCGGAGTAATATCGTGGTTGCGCGGGGCTATAAGGCGGTTGCACGAGGCTGTCTGTGTGCCGGCGTATGCCCTTACGGGATCTCCGGCGTTTCTACACCGGGTTTCCGAAGTTTACTACAATGTTTTAGGAATCGGTTTGCCATCCTCCCCGGCTCAATTGGAGGATGAAGAACAGGACTTGCTGTCATTTGCCGGTTAAACCGTAATTGTGCCGGTTTTAGTTGGCGCCGGCATTGGCAGTTTCTTCAGCTTCCGGTTCTGTCTCCGGTTCTACAGGCGTTACTATTTCGTGTTTCATACGGTGCAGCCTGCCGCGCCTGCTGTGGAAGATGGCCATTACCGGGCCTATAAGCGCATAGGTAATGCCGGCAATGCCTGCCTGCTGTAGTGGCACTGTTGCCGCAACAATGATAGAGACTACACCCACTGATGCCATCAGGAGGTATTCATACACACCGGTACGGGTTTCAAACAGCTCGCTGGGGTTCAGCTCCAGTACATCGCGGTGGCGCAGTGCATTGGCATACATTAGCGAAAACAGTAAGTATATGGTAATAAACCCCGCGCCGTAGATATAGTACAGCTGTCGCCATTGCTCAGGATTGCTGAAGGAAAATCCTTTTATCATAAACGAGCTGAAGAGGAACTTCAGCGGATACACGAAATACAGCACCATAAAAATAAGCGCACCGTTCAGCACCAGTGTCCGGATGTCGTGCAGCCCGTAGCGGCGGAAGAAAATATTCTGTGCATACCACACTTGGAAGATCAGGGTAAAACATACAGCAAAGGGCAGAAAGCCGCGCATACCTTCTATCAGCTCGTCGTAAGACTTCGGTACTTCCAGCGACACGATAAGCAGCGTAATGGCAAAGGCAAACACTGCATCGCTGAACGCTTCAATACGGCTCACTTCATGGCTGCGCCAGGTGATGCGGTCTCTTATCTGCTTATACGTACCGGGTATGTGGTTGCGGATCATAAAGTTTGTTTGCTCCTTAAAATATGGATTTTTTTTATAAATATTTAATAGAGGTGGGGCACTTCAGGTATTATTACATAGCCCTCACTATCCCATATGTCACTTTTTTTTGCGGAAAAAAAAGTAACCCCAAAAAGCCGCCGGCAAGCTATGACGGCTTGCTTTCCGGTGTGTCTCCGATAAAGCTGCAGTACTACTGTGCTGCCAGGCGGAGGAATGCCGATTGACTAACGTGAGGAACAAAGCAAGTGATACAACTTGCGCGACACAACCGGCCTTTTGAAAACAGCGTTAAGAAAACGGCCTGTGTGCGCTGGCAGAAAAAGCGGCAATGAACCATAATGATGCTAAGCCGATACAAGTCTGCGCCTGGAAAGAACTCTAAGCTGATAGTAAGCTTTGCCGGTGCGAGTATAGGCGAGGGACGTTTTTAGCTTTTTTCAAACAGCCTTGATCTTTTGGTTCTTTTGCATCAAGGCAAAAGAACAGATAACATGGGCAGACCAACGCCGGGCAGGCCAAAAATAACAAATTGTAAACACCACAGCTTTTAACACCTTTTTCACGGTTTTGGGGGAAAGCTGGCACAGTATTTTATTTACTCAAAGTAACGGCAGCAGCCGGTGTACAGGAAACCACAGGAACATTTATCTCGTACATAAAACAGAAACCGAATAGCAAACAATTAAAAATTACAAGTCATGAAACTCAGGAACAAAAAATATATCCGCCGCAAAAAAGCAATACAGGATATGATACGCTTCAAAGACATGCAAAGCTTTCTTAAAGCCGGTCTGGAAATGGCCCGTAGCTCAGTAGTAAAGAAAGATATTATGAATACTCTTTTCGCACTGGATCTCAGCCTCAATTAATAATGATACTGGTTACCAGATGCTGGATACCAGATACCGATGATCTGTGAAATGAAAGTATGTAACAGCATTCTTGATACTTGTTACTTACTACCGGATATTAAAGCAATAATTTCCCGCAGTTTCTCAAAAACTGCTTTACATATAGAGTGGTTATCCCCATTCAAATCGAAAATGGCCGGCACCCGTAAGTGCCGGCCATTCGCATGTCTTATGCTTTCCTTTATTTGAGTTGAATTGCCCGCAACGGCACAGCGACACAACGCTTTCGGTCATTACGTCATTCTGCCGGAGTGCTAACGAAGAGCAGGATCTTTTGACCCGGAGACGCAACACGATTGCGGAAATATTCGACAAATCCTGCATTCCTCCTTACAGTCGGACGCCGGATGACGGAAAGGGTGGTCGGGTGCAGGATGACGAGCGTGAATGCCCGATTCCACATTAATTTCCTGTCTTTATTATTTTCTCTACCTGCACACTACCGTCTGTCTTCCGGATATAGAGCAGCCACATACCTGTAGGGATATTACTTACATCTACCGTGTTTACACTTCCGTTGCCGGAGTACACCACCCTGCCCATATTATCTGTAAGACGTATGCTGCGTATTGCCGCAGTATTGCCGTACAGGTTCAGGCTGTGCTGCACAGGATTGGGATATATGCCTATCATATCCGTACTGAATTTTACCGTGCTGATATTGCTGTATTTATGAGTGCCATCTATATCTGCCATCAGGAGGCGGTAATAGTTGGTGCCGCTTGCTGGGGTATTGTCTGTAAAACTGTAGTTATGCTGCAAAGCTGTGGTGCCCTGTGCGGAAATTTTTCCCAAAGCTGTCCACAACCTGCCATCTGTGCTGCGTTGCGGTTCAAAATAGCTGCTGTTCTTTTCGTCGGCAGTGGTCCAGGTAAGCAGTACTTCTTTACCTGCTTTTGAAGCATCAAAGCTCATAAGCGATATAGGCAGCGGAATACAGCTGCTGGCATCTATCGTTTTAGTACCCACAAAGCTGGTACATCCGGCTATAGATACGGTGGCTGCATAGGTGCCATAATCTGCCGCGCTCAATACGGGTATGCTGTATGTATTGGTGGTGGTGCTTAACGGATTTCCGTCTTTCGTCCAGCTATAGGTGGCGCCGGTAATCGTATCAACATACAGTGTAACTGCATTGCCCGCGCAGGCAACTCCTGTTGTGCGTATAATGACAGCATAAGGTGCAAAGCTTTTACTTACAGCAGTGCCGGTTCCGCAGTTGTCTATAACGCGTACGCTGTACGTCTGCCCTGCATTTAATCCCGTGAAGGTAGGTGCGGATTGTGTGGTTATAAGATTGGCCGGTGTTACAGTGCCATTGTACAGTTCATAGGTATAGGGGCTGATACCGCCTGTGGCTTTAGCTACAATAGTGCCGGATGATCCTCCGCACTGCAAAAACAGGGAGGAAGAAACATTAAGTGCAGATATGGTAGTGGTAACAGAATCTACCAGCGGGCCACAGGGATTGGCCAGGTAAGTATATATAGTGCTGTCGTGATACAGTTTTATGTAAAACGTACCGATCGGAACATTTGTAAAGGTAACAGTACCGGTTTGTACGGAGCCGTTTGTACCGCTGCTGGAACCTTGTACGTAAGTAGGAATTTCTTTTGATTGCGATTGAATGATCGTACCGGAGCTGTTCACCAGTTTTAATGTATATGCATTAGGGTCGCCAAATCCGGGGAAGATCGTACCAGGTGTGATATAGCTATTGTTGCTCACCGTTACGGTAACGGCTGCATTGGTACAGGTCTGCGAAACAGCGATATTACTTATGCTGTATTGATGCGGATGTGTGAGTGTGATGGAATCGGTATATGTGGTGCCGCAGGCGGTATCGGTAACGGTATACACGTATTTGCCGGGTACCAGGTTTCGTGTATAATCATGAAAGTCGGCAGGCCCGCTTAAATTGCCGAATTTGTTACCAAAATAATCCGCACTGTACAATCCTATGGGCGGTATCGCAGACTGACCCGCCGGTACGGAAGTGAATACGATTTTTATGTTGCCGGTGGCCGACATGGTTTGCCCGTTAATGGGTATGTATATGCCACTGTTGCCATTGCAGGCGAAAGAATTCATTTCTACAGCAGGCCACGCGAAGTTGCATGGGGCTACGCTCACGGCAATACAGGATACAGCAGTGTCTGTGCAGAAAGCTATTTTGGGCGTAAAATTTACGGTACTGGCGCTGCACGGTATAAATACAGAATCTGTATTGGGATGCCAGGTAGCGCCGTTGTCTGTACTGTACTTAAACGGGCCCAGGTATGTAAAGTTGGGCTTGAATTTATAAGTAGTGCCGCTCACCAGTTGCGGGCATGCATAATAGCAATTGAACACCTGCGCAAACGTATAATATTTGGTTCCGCCGCAAACGCTTTGCTTGCCGTTGGCTATATAAAAAGAACGGTATATGGCAGTATCCAACTGAGCCGTTAAAGAAGTATAGGTATTGTTGCAGGCATCTATGTACTTTATATAATAAGGACCGAACTGTCCGCTGTTGACAAAGCTGTTGATATTCATCTGGCCAAAAAGCGCGCCTGGCTGTCCTGCAGTGGTTTGGATAACGGTATCTGATGTTCCGTTGGGGAGAAACAGGATAACGGTGGCCGGAAGCGCCATATTGGAACTGGTTAAATTATTGATGCCTGTAGAAAATCCGGTTCCGGATAAAAAGTACTTAACGCTGTCTGCACAGCCGTATTGGGTTTCTGTAAATATGGGCATGCTGCACTGTGCCGATGCAAACGGGTTAATAACAGTTCCGGATGATATCGTTACCGCATAGGTCACAAAGTTGCCGCAGTCGTCAAATACACGTGCGTAATAATTACCGGCTGCCAGTCCGCCGAATGTATTGCTGCTCTGCACTGCAGTCACAGGCGAAGGATCGGGCTGAGACGCATTCTGTGCAGATACGAGCTGGTAGGTATAGTGTCCGCTGATGCCGGTGTATCCCTGCGTTGCATTTACGGTAAAGCCGCCGTTGTTACAGAATGAAGTTTTAATGTTACTAAAAGTCACACCGATGGACTGGTAATTACCGGCCACCGTTGCAGACCTGGTAAATACGGTACTGTACGTTCCGCTGCAGTTGTACCGCATACTTATGGTATAGGTACCCGGGTATATATTGTTGAAATTACTGTCGTTCTGATAGGATATAAGGGGCTGGCTGGGATTGCTGCTGCTGGTAATGGCATACTCAGCAAGAGAGGAACTACCACCACCACCCGAAAGATTGCGGATGGCAATGCTCCCGTTATTGATACACGTTGATGTAGTAGTTGTAACAGTGGCAGCAGTGGGAGGGTTGCACTGGGCGCTGGCATTAATGGCGTAGCACATCACTGCTGCTGCACAAAGCAGTAAAAAAATATTTTTCATTTTGTGGTATTGTAATATTGTATTGTAGCGTATGGAGTTAAAGCATCATCGATGTAATTGTACAGTTGCGGTCAGTTCGTTCGCTCAAAACAGAGGGTGTGTCAGTAAGAATGCTGAAGTACATAATTAAAGTGGGTGCGCTATCGGAGTCGGCGTTCTGTTCCAATGGGGTAAAGATTTGAGTTGCTTCGTTCATAATTGCTTTTGTTCCAGATGCTTTCATCCATAGAGGGTCTGGTGTTTTTTCAGTAATGGTGGCAACGGCAAATTATATGCCAAAATTCTTCAATAAAGCTGAGCCGGCGCCCCGTCAATTATGTATTTATACCCCACTATTTTTTGTGTGTTGCAACATCTTTTTTGAAAAACCGCCGGCCACAGCCTCCGGGATATCGGTTTTACCGACTTATGCCATTCATTTACCGACGGCGGGAAGTTTTTAACCGAAAACACATATAGCTATTACATCTGTGTGCTTAGTTTTGTGGGGCAATGAATAGAAATATGTTTTGTTCATTTCTCTAAAGCATACTATGATGGAGCACCCATACTTAAAATCTTCTTTTAAAACACTGTTTATAGCACCCCTGCTGCTTTGGGGGACTGCCGGCTGGGCGCAGTCGGAAATAAGCGGTAAGGTTATAGACTACAGCGGTAAGCCGGTAAAAGGCGCCAGCGTATCACTTGACGGTACTATAGACGGTGGTACATCTGACAGCAGCGGTGCATTTCACTTCACTACAGACGAAAAAGGAAACCAGACCATCGTAGCTACAGAAGCCAGCCATGAATCTGCCGGGATGCCCATTACTGTAAATGGTAACGTAGGTGGCCTGCTTATCAAAATGAAAAAAACACAGAAGCTCGATGAAGTGGTGATCTCTGCCGGTTCGTTTGAAGCCTCGGGCGATAAGAATAAAACCGTACTTACTACCATGGATATCATTACCACTGCCGGTGCCAATGCCGATGTGGTAAAAGCAATACAGACACTACCCGGCACACAGCAGCAGGGAACACAGACCGGCCTTTTTGTTCGTGGCGGTGATGCGAGTGAAGCTTCTATTATTATTGATGAAATGGTGGTGCAGAATGCCTTCTTCAGCAGTGCACCAGGCGTGGCCACGCGCAGCAGGTTTTCACCGTTCCAGTTTAAAGGCGTTTCGTTCAGCAGCGGTGGTTACAGTGCACGCTACGGACAGGCGCTTTCTTCCGTGTTGGAGTTGAATACACTTGATCTGCCGGAAAAAAGTACGGTAAACCTTGGCCTGAACATGGCAGGAGTTTATGCCTCAGGCAGCAAGCTGTGGAAAAACAGCGGTGGTGATGTTTCTCTTTCCTACAATAACCTCGCACCGTTTTACGGACTGGCCAATACCAATGTTACTTATGATAAGGTGCCTGAAGGCGGTACTGCAGCTGCACGCTATGCCTGGAAATCCAATAAAGATGGCATTGTAAAGTTTATGTTCAACAGTACGATCTTTAACAGCGCCACTACTGTCGATGATCCGGATTCTGCGGGACAGCATTTACGCTTTGGCATCAAAAGCCAGACGTATTACGGAGGTATTTCGTATCATCAGATGTTTAAGAATAAGTGGAGCCTCTTCACAGCAGCATCTGTGAGCTATAACCGTGATGACATCAATTACAACACTGATTATTCAGAAGGCTATACATTTAAAAATACCGACAACCGCGAGCAGTTCCGGATAGAAGGAAAACGATTCTTCAGTACACGCTTCAATGTACTGGCTGGTGTGGAACTGCAGCATTACTCTTTTGCAAAGCAGATAGATTCTGCAGGCTTTGGCTTTAAGCCGGAGTTTACAGAAACAAATATTGCAGGATATGCAGAGGCAGAGTGGTCGCCCATATACTGGCTGGCAATACGCCCGGGCGTTCGCTATGAGCACAGCGATCTGCTGAAAGAAAGTGCCATTGCCCCGCGCCTGTCCATGGGTTTCCGCACCGGTACATACGGACAGATTTCACTGGCCGGCGGCATCTTCTACCAGAACCCCGACAATATGTACCTGTTGTATGGCTATCGTCCGAAGTTCCAGGAAGCAGTGCATTATATTGCCAATTATCAATGGATCAAAAAAGACCGTACATTCCGTATAGAAGGCTATTACAAGGACTATCAGCAGTTGGTACTGGAACATTCTGCAACCGGTTCGTATGATGCCAACCAGTACCGCAACTTTATCTCCGGCCCGGTAGATAATTCCGGACATGGCTATGCAAAAGGCCTGGAGCTTTTCTGGCGCGATAGAAAGTCGATCAAGAACTTTGATTACTGGATCTCTTACAGCTATATAGATACACGCCGTCTGTACAGCAATTTCCTGGCAGAAGCAACGCCTACATTTATATCCGACCACAACCTGAGCCTGGTGAGCAAATATTATATTGAGAAGATAACAACACAGATCAATATGACGTATAGTTATGCCAGTGGCCGCCCCTACTACAATGCCAGCAATCCAACGTTCCTGGGAGATCGCACACCGGATTATCATAACCTGGCTTTCACGGTCAACTACCTGACACACGTGAAAAAATGGTTTACCGTAGTATATGCCGGTGTAGATAATGTAACAAACCAGCACAATGTCTTTGGCTACCGCTACAGCACAGACGGCACAAAACGCTATGAAATAAAACCCGCGCTGTACCGCAACTTTTTCGTAGGTGTGAACTTTTCACTTACAGAATTTAATAAAGACGAATTGTGATTGATGTGATAATGTGAAAATTTGAGGATAGGAAGATATCAGGACTATAAGCTTATACTCTCAAATCTCAGATCCAGGAAATGATATAACAGCTTGATACCAGCTACTAAAAAAACAAACATAAAAACAGCAAAATGAAAAAACAGATTTTACTCGCAGCAACGGCTGTAATGATGACAGCGGGCGCTATGGCGCAGAATTTTACAGATGTACTGCAGAAGAACTTTATCGCTTTTGATACTACCTGGAACCAGGAAAAGAAAATAGAGGCCGGTAACAAACTGGGTCTTATCGCCAAGAAATTTGACAAAGAATGGCTGGCACCCTACTACGCTGCTTATGCCAAGGTAAATGTCAGCTATAACGAAACCGATGGTGCTAAGAAAGATGCCCTGCTTGATGAAGCGCAGACTTATATAGACCAGGCAGTAAGTATTCTGGGCAAGGACAATGATGAAACATATGTGGTGAAAGCCATGATTGCTAATGCACGCATAGGTGTAGAACCGCAGAAACGCTGGCAGAAATATGGCTCTGTCTTCAATGAGAACCTGGACAAAGCAAAAGAACTGAATGCGGATAATCCGCGTATTTATGTATTGCGCGGTATCAGCAAGTTTTACACACCTAAAATGTTTGGCGGTGGTAAAAAAGCTGCCATGCCTTACTTTGAAAAGGCAAATACACTTTTTGCAAAACGTACCGATATGGATATAACCAAACCTTACTGGGGTAAGCAAATGAATGAACATTTCATAGGCCTGGCAAAAGGAGAAGATAAGGACGATAAATAAACAAAAGAGCGGTTTTAGAAAGGGCTCTGCTGTAACGGCAGGGCCTTATTTTTTACCGCTGAAGTGAATTACATCTACCGGCTGCGCATATTTGTAAGTAGCGTTCAGTTTAAGGTTTACATTTTCTTCGGCCTTTACAGAAACCGGCTCCGGCTGCTGCAGGTGATACATGTCTGAAAGATCGTTCTGCACTTTGATAGTGTAAATGCCAGTAGGAAGTGAAATAGAGAATGTACCATTTTGCTGTACCAGGCAAGTGAATTCTTTTCCTGTTTCATTGGTAAATACGAGCGGTAATCCATTTGCAGTAGTTTCCTGCTTCCTGAATTTTGATTGTTCCAATTGAAGCCGTCCATTGACTATTCCCAGCTTGTATAACGGGATGTATGTTACCTTTTTCTTCAGCCTGCAGGAAGAAAGATCATTTAACAGAGAATACCCGTTTCCGCTCATCAACGTGAGCTCGTCACGCGATGCCTTGTAATGAATCACATTGATTTTTCCCCGTTCATCCGATACTGCAGTCTGCGCATCTTTGGCAAGTGTAATGCCCTTTACCGTATTTTCTCCTGCATCGCGGCGTCCGTTATGGTTTGCATCATTAAAGAAAACAACTGTTCTTCTCCGGCCTGTAACATCTGCCGGCCTGTGAAATAAAAAGCGTATGCCTACACGAAGATCTTTGTAATGATACAGGCCATTCCAGGTATACGTGCCTGTAGCCGTAAATTGCCATTGCGGTAATGGCTGGAATAACAGGGACACATAGCTGTAATGGTAGGGATCGGCAGCATTGTTCATATACTGCAGGTTGTAATTGGCAGAAATGCGCAGCATGTCACGCAGGCAGAGAAAATTTAAACCGGGGCTGATGTTCCATATACGATAAGCTTTGCCGGTGGCACTTTCCTGTAGCAGGTCTGTGGCATAAAATGCCTGTGACTGATAGGAGGCCTGCAGAAAGAAAAATTTATACTGCGCCTGCAGTTGTGCTCTTAATGGCAGTACGTGATCGCTTAACTCATTCGTCTGATCTTTATGCAGCGGAGTGATAAGATTTGCAGCGAGTAAAATAGTTTTATGCAGGTATTGTACATCGGCACTTGCAAACCATCCATTAAGACTGTATAGACTGCTGTTGCCAAACTGTGATTGCTGTGTTGTATAAAAAGGATAAAATGAGATCGTAGTGGCTTTAATAGTTTTGAATAAAGCAACGCCATATTGGTTGTTCATCTGTTTGTTTGCTGCATAGCCATAGAAGGAGTTGTCCATATTCAGATAATTGGCCCGCAAGCTGATACCTGCATTCTTCTTCTGCTCTGAAAAATAGTAAGTGCCATTTTCTATGAACTGCTGTGTATTGTTGAGCAATCCGGCATATTGCGGTGTACTGTAGTAATTGTCCGAAAATATTGACCAATGGCCTTTACGGTAGAGTTCTTTTACATGTCCTGCCAATCCATTGCTGTGACCCGCACCAGTAATTCCTGTGCTGCCATACAGGGAAGCTTCGAGATTTTGTTCCGCAGATGGGTGCCAGTTCCACGTGGTGCCGCTAAGGTATATGTCTTTATAGAATGGATTGTTCCACTCACGGAGAAAGGAAATATTTGCGGAGAGCTGATCAGAGACCGGATAGCCAATATCCGCCTTTATATTTTTTGTATTGTTTTCACTGCGGGGCCCGTCCCAGGTAAGATAGGTGTTGTTGTTAAATAAGTATGCAGCACGTATATAGCGCTGCTGGTCTCCCAGTGATACCTCTGCGCCCTGGCCGTATATAGGCAGCTCACCGAATATATTCATAGCACCGGCACGAAGCATAGCAGCGCCGTAACGATAACCCACATAGGTATTGCTGATGGAAAGCGGGTTTCCTCCACCCCGCTCAAAAGCATAACCGGCAATGATCGGCCCGTTGTATTGCCCGTTACGGTTGTAGGAAAGCTGGTATTCGCGAAAGCTGTAATTATTGCCGATGCTGTTCATCTGCACAGAAGCAAAGTTATCTGCGGCAAATGCCTGTGGCCCCTGTAACCGGAGCACATTTCCCTGCCCCTGGTGTTGTATGGTAGCGGAGGTAACAACTGCGGCTGTATCGTCGAGCAGGAATATCTCTGTGGCATCGCTGTTATATAGCCGCGTTCTTTTTTCTGTTAAAAGATATATAGTTGTGTCTGCGTAAGGAGCCAGCGAAAATAGTATACCCATCTGTTCCCTCTTTAAAGAAACATCAGATGAATATAGTTTTAATTTTTCAGTTGTATTGCCCCTGTTCCGTATAAATACAGCAAGCCTGCTCCTGTTGTCTGCGGGCTCCTGGCTGGTAGCGCTCATATAAACGTCCCTGTACGCAGGGGCCTGCAAAACAAACGAAGCGAGTACTGTATCTCCGCATGAAGATGTAACAGATACAATAATGCCTGCTTTGTCATACCGCGTATCTTTCGGCAGCATAAATTTGAGTGGAAGCGTGCGTGTTTCGCCGGGGGCAATAACAAGCGGAGCAGCATTGAATAGCCGTATATTCCCGGTAGCAGTAAAGGAATAAACACAGTTGGCGGTGCCTGTATTTTGTATAGAGATGGTGTTGGTAATAAAAATGTCTTCCGGGCGCAACTTTACTTCCTGCTGTACAAAACCGGCGCTTGTACTACGGGCAAGGGCCTGGAAACAAGCCAGGACAGAGCATAATAACAGGAAAATACGCATTGAAACAGCAATAATATGCAGAATCTACGGTGTGGATTATAGTACTTGTTCAGTAATAAAAAAGTACAAATACTGATTGTTTAGAAGTTGCACCAGAAATGTTTTTTTAATACATGGTGTATTTCTACATTTGGTTCAGGCAAGGGGGAGAGAGAAATTTATACTTGCCAATTCATTTTTCTAACATCAATACCATACCATGAAAAAGCTTTTATCTTTTTCTGTGCTGTCCATTGGCGCTATGTTCGCTGCATCCCGGGCATCTGCACAGTCTACAGGCAACGTAACGCTGAATGTGCAGATACAGGACATTATTGCGCTTACTGTTAACACTAATACAGTAACATTTAACCTAAACGGTACCAGCAGTTATTCCGCCGATCAGACACAATCGCTTACCGGGCAATTTACTGTACTTGCTACACGCCCGTTTGACCTGGATGTAAAGGCTAACTCTGCGTCGCTGAGCGCAGGCGGTGGTAACACGCTTCCACTGAACGTGGTGAAAATAGAAAGTACCAACAGCAACCTGGGTATTACTCCTGCTTCTGCCATTACACTGACAAATGCCAACCAGAAACTGCTGGATGAAGCGAATGCAGGCCTGGCACAGTCTGTAGATATGAAGTACACGTTGCTGACCAATACCAACTTTAGCAGCTTTAACGTTGCATCCGGTACCTATACTACAACACTCGTTTACACAGCCTCTATAGATTAATCCGCCACCTTAAGGTAGTTCCCGGGAATGGTTTTATCATCATCCCCGGGCTTTTCTGCTTATGAAATTACTGAGCTTTTTTACGCTGCTGTTCCTGCCTTTTTGTGTCCGTGCGCAGGTAAGTCTTTCCGTTGCGCCGGGCCGCCTTTTCTTTGATGTGAACAGCCCGCGTAAAACGGATAAGATACATGTGCTGAATACCGGCAAACAGGCAGCCACCTGGCAGGTATTCCTGCAGGACTGGGATCGCGACAGTACCGGGCAAAAGCATTTTTATGATGCGGGAGCGGTCCGTCGTTCCTGTGCTTCAGAGATTTCGTTCTTTCCTTCAACGCTCACAGTGCCGCCGGGCGGAACCGGGGAAATAACGGTAAGCATAAAAGATGGGGCACACCTCTCTCCGAAGGACACAGCAAGAAGTGCTATGCTGATCATATCGCAGGCGGAAGATCCGGGAGCATTAAAAAATAGTCAGAAACAGGCTTCTATTATGATACGTGCGGAATTTGCCGTGCAGGTTTATATACTTAACGGTGCTTCGCAAAAGGCAATTGCCATTGAGGATTTTTACCTGCAGCAGGACTCTGCCGAAAAATTTCGTGTAGTAGTGCGTAATGCCGGCTTGCAGCCATTAGACACAAAAGCACACATAGAGATCACAGATAAAACGACAGGACGGGAATGGAAGATCAATGAAGTTTCTGCAGCTATATTGCCAGGCGATAAGCGGATCAGTACTTTTGCCCTGCCGGTTGGTTTACCCAAAGGCAATTATCTGGCACTTGCTGTAGTAGAAGGAGGAGAAGACCTGCCGGTGAAAGTAGGAGAGTTAACATTTGAACATTGATAGCCAGGATTATCACCATATTGTGTTGCTGTCTGTGCGGCCCTGCGTTATATGGGCAAAGCATGTCTGTGCTGGGCAGCCCGTCTGCCATACAGATAACCAGCGCGGCAGAAGTGATAAACGGGAAATACCTGGACCACAATAGCATCAGCATTACATACCCATTACTGAATCTTTCGGGGCTGAGCATGGAATTATATGCACATGCAGAATTTGCAAACCTCACCAGCCCGGCCTCCAACACCATACCTGCCAGCTCTATAGGTTTACAGGTTACCAATCTTTCGGGTGCAGATCCGGAACGTTTTCTTACCACAACAGACCAACGGTTGCTGCACCAGCCTCCGGGATTGCTTACCTCCCTGCTGGGAGGTACTTCTACCGTTACCTTGCGTTATCGTGTATTGGGCGGAACGCAGTTGCTGAAGCCTGCAGGAGTTTATACCGTGCGGGTATTTTACCGGGTTGTAATGGATTAAGACAATCTTATTTATGCTGGCTGATGACCTGTTCCAGCTGTTTGGCAGGCACCACCCCCGCCTGGCGCCACAGAACCTTTCCCTGCTTAAAAAGTATAAGCGTAGGAATACTTTGCACATTATACGCAGCAGCTGCCTGCTGATTTTTGTCTACATCTATCTTTACAATAGTGATATCATCTTTCAATGAACCTTTTACATCTTCAAGTATCGGTTTCATCATTTTACAGGGGCCGCACCAGTCTGCGTAGAAGTCTACAAGCACCGGTTTATCCGACTGTATCAATTCCTGGAAATTTGCCATAAAACTTGTTTTAAACATAGAAATCCAATAATAGTGCCGCGGGCGAAAACCTGACTTTGCTGCCGGAAGCAAAGTATTAATGACATATTGATAAAACGCAGCTTGCATATTTGGCATAATTTCAGCTATAAAACAGGCAATGTTGCATGTTTTATGGAAAATGCGCCCATATTGCATCCTACCTTTGTTCAGTTAAAGCACACGCTATGAAGTATTTATTGCAGATAATATTGCTCTGCCTTTTTTGCACATTAAATGTCCATGCCCAGATGTCACAAAAAACACCTTATGAAAAGGAGTACCGGAAAGCTGACTCTTTGCTTTTAACGGGTTTGCCGCAGTCTGCCCGGAAAATAATACAGGCCGTATATGAACAAGCCCGGAAAGGCAGTGATAACGTGCAGGTACTGAAAGCACAGATCTACCTGCTGAACCTGCATGATGAGACGGAAGACAATGCGGATTCTGCTGCAATAGCATGGGCAGAAGCGCGTATCGCAGAAACTTCATTCCCGGAAAAGAACATCTGGCAAAGCATAACTGCCGGCCTCTACTGGCAATATTATAGTAACAATCGCTGGAAGATCATGGACCGTACAACCGTGAGCGGAGACAGGGGAACAGATTTTGAACAGTGGGATGCAAAGCATTTTTACGAAAAAGTAAGCAGCCTGTACAAATCGTCACTGGACCGCCGGGGTATGCTGCAGCAGACAGACATTCGCCAGTTTGACCCGGTACTGCGGAAAGGAGTGCATACAGAAGGGCTGCGCCCGACATTATATGATCTGCTGGCATTTCGCGCTGTCACTTTTTTTGAAAATGATGAAACAGAACTTACGCGGCCCGCTAACCAGTTTACAATGGACGACACCGCAGCTTTCGGCGACCCTGCGGTCTTTGCAAAACATCATTTTGAAACAGCAGATACAACCTCTTTCCAGTTCCTGGCATTGCAGATTTATCAGCGGATCATTTCGTTTCACTTGAAAAGCAATATCCCGGATGCATTGATCGATGCGGATATACACCGGATAAAATTTGTGTATGCACATGCTGTAATGCCGGATAAAAAAGAGCTGTACGAACAGGCTCTGGGAAGAATCGCTCAAAAATATACAGGGAATGCAACGGCGGCAGAAGCTGCATACCTACTGGCTGTTTCAAAATATGATAACGGTGTGCAGGCATATCCTCGCGGAAGGAAAAGAATGCCGCAGGCAGGAGAGAAAAAGAAAGGACAATTGCCGCAGCTTAAAAAAGAGCTGGATGCTATCGTAGCGACCTTTCCGCAATCGGAGGGCGGCGTGCATGCACAGCAGAAGTTGATGGAAATATCAGGCAGGGAGCTGAATCTGCAGGCTGAAAAAGTAGTGTTGCCCTCGGAGCCATCTAAAGTGCAGATTTCTTACAGGAATGTAAATAAAATATACCTGCGTATAATAGCGGATGACATCAGTAACCTGAAAAATAATGACCGTTACTATGATGACAACCGGAGAAAGAAACTGATCTCAAAAAAACCATTGCAATCGTGGATTGTTGTGCTGCCGGGCACGGAAGATTTTGATACACACACGACAGAAATAAAAATAGATGCATTACCACAGGGGCAATACATTTTATTTGCCGGTACAGAAGAGGACATGGCTGCTGACAAAGGCTTGCTGAGCTACGTGCCATTCCAGGTATCACATATTGCCCTGATTGCAACAGGCAACAACAAAAATAATACGCCTTCGGGGTATGTACTGGACAGGAAAACCGGCGAACCGCTTGCGAATGCAGCACTTTCATTCTTTATACAGAAGTATAATTCAAAAACACAGCAGTACGACAACGAGGTAGGGGCAACATGCTCATCGGGCGCAGATGGTGCTTTTCGCGTAGCGCTAAAACGCAATTATGAAAGTTATAATGGGGTAATGGTAAAGCACGGACAAGATCAGCTGTATGTGTCGGACTATCTTTCTTTTAATGAAAATGAAGAAGTGGCAAATAACACCTTGCGCGCTTTCTTTTTCACAGACCGGAGCATTTACCGTCCCGGGCAAACCATTTATTTCAAAGCCATACTGGTACAAGCCGACAGCGACGGGCGGAAAAATAAAGTGCTACCCAATCAAAAAACAGACGTAACCTTTTATGATGCCAACGGGCAGAAAATAAAATCGGTGCAGCTGCAGAGCAATGAATTTGGTTCTGTGCAGGGAAGCTTTATTGCACCTTCATCAGGCCTTACGGGACAAATGCGTATTTCAAATGATATAGGCGATTGTTACGTATCTGTTGAGGAGTATAAGCGGCCAAAGTTTGATGTAACTTTTGATACACTGAAGAGCAGTTATGCACTGAATGAAACGATACAGGTAACGGGTATTGCCAAAGCATATGCAGGTAACAATATAGACGGCGCTGCCGTAAAATACCGCGTAGTCCGTACGGCGCGGTTCCCTTACTACTGGATGTTCTATCGCTGGGGCGCACCATCTTCTCCCGAAATGGAAATCGTAAACGGTACTGTGAAAACTGATGCAGACGGGCATTTCAACATAAGCTTTAAAGCTATACCCGATCTGACAATTGACGAGCAATCCGGGCCGGTATTTTCTTATGCCGTTACAGCAGATGTTACAGATATAAACGGGGAAACACACAGTGGTACACAGTATGTAGAGGTAGGCTACCGTTCGTTGCAGATAGTGACAGAAATACCGGAGCAGGTGCAGCAGCTGGATTCATTTATGGTAACCACAAAAAATCTTGCAGGCACATACGTACCCGCAGATATACGCGTGCGTATATTGCCTTTGCGCAGCCCCGGTATGGTGTACCGCCAGCGTGTATGGGAAATGCCCGATCAGTACCTGATGGATGAAGCTTCGTTCAGAAAAGATTTTCCACTGGATGAATATAAAAACGAAAGCAACCATCTGAACTGGCCGGAAGAAACTGCGGTTTTTGATAAGACCATTCATACCACAAAAGAGGGAATGATCAATAAACATATTCCCTTTGAGCGCAATGGCTGGTATGTTGTTGTACTGGAGACAAAAGACAAAAACGGAAAGCCTGTAGAAGAGAAAAAATATATCCAGGTATGTAACACTTCTTTAAAAGGCAATACGCCGGATGCTGCTGTGGTGATTAATGAAAAACCTGTAGCAGAACCCGGAGAGAAAGCTAAAATATACCTGGCATCCGGTCTCAATGACATGCATTGGGTGCAGATGACTGGTGGTTATAAAGATGCAACCGTACAACAGGTTAATGCTGCCGGAGATAAGCCGATCATATGGACGAAGGAAATACAGGAGAAAGATCGTGGTGGCATTGCGCTAAACTGGGTAGGCATTAAAAATAACCGTGTATACCAGGAAACATCTGCTGTTTCGGTACCATGGAGTAATAAAGACCTGCACATATCCTGGGAAACACACCGTGATAAATTGCTGCCGGGTGCTAAAGAAACCTGGACCATGATAGTTAAAGGTGCAAAGAAAGATCATGTAGCTGCTGAGATGGCTGCTACATTATACGATGCTTCTTTAGACGCGCTGAAAGGACATAGCTGGGGCATAAGCGGGCTTTATCCCGGCAACTATAATTATTTCAACTGGAATACGGGTCTGGGTTTTGGAAGTAATAGCGGCCAGTCGTATAATTTCCTGCAGCAGACCTATCCTTCTTATGCGAAACAATATGATGAACTAATGCAGGTTGCCTCCGGATATAGCAGGGGAGGCAGATACGCTTTAAGAGAAGCGACAGTGGCATATGCAGCTCCGGCAATAGCGGGAGCTGCTGCACCAGCACCCGGTAACAAATTATATAAAAAGAATGCTGACAGGGCAGAAGTGGCCAACACCTTGACGGGAGAACCTCTGGTAATAAAAAATGAATCGGATAATCCCGATGCTGTAAATCCATCATCTGCTCAGAAACCTATTTCTATCCGCAAAAACCTGCAGGAAACAGCGTTCTTCTATCCGCAGTTAAAGACGGATGATGCCGGTAATATCCGCATAGAATTTACCATGCCGGAAGCACTCACAGAATGGAAGCTCATGGCCTTTGCGCATACCAAAGACATGCAGTATGGCCTGCTGGAAGGAAAAGTAAAAACACAGAAGGAACTGATGGTTGTTCCTGGCTTGCCACGTTTCTTCCGCCAGGGAGATGATATTGTGATCACTACAAAGATCAGCAACCTCAGCAGTAAAGATTTAAACGGCACAGCGTCGCTCGAATTGCTGGATGCGCTTACCAACAAACCGCTGCAGCTGCCATTCGGCCTCAGGAATAATGAAGCGTCTTTCTCCGCTACGAAAGGACAAAGTACCACCGCGTCCTGGAAGCTGCATGTGCCCGAAAGTCGTTATGAACCTGTAATCGTACGTATCAGCGCACGTGCCGGTGACTTTACGGATGGAGAGGAAAATACACTGCCCGTGATCACCAACCGCATGCTGGTTACAGAAACCATGCCTTTATGGATCAACGGTGACGGGCAAAAATCTTTTACGATGGATAAACTGCTGCAATCGGGCAGCAGCAATACACTGGCTCAGCACAGGCTTACCGTAGAGTTTACCTCAAATCCCGCATGGTATGCTGTGCAGGCATTGCCTTACCTGATGGAATACCCTTACGAATGCGCCGAACAGACTTTCAACCGGTATTATGCCAATGCACTTGCCGCTTACGTACTGCAAAAGGCTCCCAAAGTGAAGGCTGTATTTGACCAATGGCAGAACAAAGACACCGCTGCCCTGCTCTCTAATCTGGAGAAAAACCAGGAACTGAAAACTGCTTTGCTGGAAGAAACACCGTGGGTGATGGATGCACAAAATGAAACAGAACAGAAACATCGCATCGCTTTATTATTTGAAGCAAACAAGCTGGGCCGTGAACAGGCAAAAACACTGAACAAGTTGGAAGATATGCTCCTGCCTGAAGGTGGTTTCCCATGGTTTAAAGGGATGGGCCCGGATCGTTATATTACCCAATATATTGCTACCGGTATCAGCCGCTTACAACATCTTGGTGCAGGTAAGCAGGATAAGTCGCTTACAGAATTGCTGGCGAAAATAATTCCTTACCTGGATCGTATGATGAAAGCGGACTATGATGAGCTGCTGCGACTGAAAGTAGATAAAAAACTGCAGCATATCGGTTATACAGAAGTGCAGTACCTGTATATGCGCAGCTTTATCAATACTCCTGTACCAGCTGCTTATAACGACGCATACAGTTATTACCGCGACCAGGCTATGAAATACTGGTCGTCCTTTAATCCATACATGAAAGGTATGATCGCTCTTGCATTGAACCGCAGCGGTGAAAAAACTGTACCTGCAACTATCATTCAGTCCCTGAAAGAAACAGCAGTGCGTAAAGAAGAAATGGGTATGTACTGGCAGCAACCGGCAGGATACTGGTGGTATGAAGCGCCGGTAGAATCACAGTCGCTGCTGGTAGAATGTTTTGGAGAAGTGGCGAAAGATACTGCGAGCGTAGATGCCTTAAAACTGTGGCTCCTTAAACAGAAGCAAACACAAAACTGGCCTACCACAAAAGCTACAGCCGATGCTTGTTATGCACTCCTGCTGCAGGGATCGCAGTGGCTTACCAACGAGCCTTCTGTAATTATACAACTGGGTGGGGAAACGATACGTAGCGAGCAGCAGCAACAGCAGGCCGGAACCGGTTATTTCAAAACAGCCTACAGCCGTGAAAAGATACAGCCGGATATGGGTAAAGTATCTGTAACCGTAAGTCATAATGCGCACAGTACGGCCTGGGGTGCAGTATACTGGCAGTATTTTGAGAACATGGATAAGATCACCGGTGCGGCGTCTCCGTTATCTGTAAAGAAACAACTGTTCATAGAACGCAACAGCAGTACAGGTCCTGTGCTGGAAGCAATTACAGAGGCAAATAAGCTTAAGACAGGCGATAAAGTGGTAGTGCGCATTGAACTGAGCACAGACCGCGATATGGAGTACATACACCTGAAAGATATGCGCAGCGCATGTTTTGAGCCGGTGAATGTACTGAGCGGCTACCGCTGGCAAGGTGGATTGGGATATTACGAAAGCACAAAGGATATATCTTCCAGTTTCTTCATTAACTATCTGCCGAAAGGAAAATATGTTTTTGAATATCCTGTTTTTGTAACTGCCAAAGGCGATTTCTCAAATGGCATCACCACTGTGCAGTGTATGTATGCGCCGGAATTCAGCAGCCATTCGGAGGGTATAAAAGTACACGTCGAATAATTTTTTGCTGAATTAATTCTTTATTTGTTAGATTTGGATAGAACGTAAAAAGACAATGATCCGTTTTATAATTAATAATAACAGCCTGAATAATAATCGCAACAATATGCGATCAGGAAGGCCGTTGCTGTTACATTCCGGAGATTAGAAATACTCAGCTTAAAACGAACAAAGCCTTCCTGGATAAAACCGGGGAGGCTTTTTTTATTGCACTTAAAAAAACAAGTATGATCTACAGTATTACTTCCAATAGCGCTCTGTTTAATCCCCCGCGGGGGACTATGATTATTTGCAGCACTATAAAACACCGATTATTTATTCCATTAAAAACTTAATAACATGCTTGCAACAGCACCTAAAATAAAAAGCCTGCAGACCGAGCAGCAGGTACATTTTGTCAAGAAAACCTTTTCTTCTGCCATTACGTCTGCACTACAGCTGCACCCGGTTTTTGCACCATTATTTGTTTCACGGTCTTCCGGTATAAACGATGACCTGAATGGTACAGAAACTCCCATACATTTTAAAATAGCGCAGCAGGAAGATACCTATGCCATCGTTCACTCACTTGCTAAATGGAAGCGGCAAAGACTCGCAGAGCTTGAAATCCCAACCTACGAAGGCATCATCACCAATATGATCGCATTGAGGCCGGATGAAGAGCTTTCAGACATTCACTCGGTAATGGTGGATCAGTGGGATTGGGAAATGGTGATCCGCAAAGAGGACCGTACGCTTGATTTCCTGAAAAAAATTGTGGAACGCATTTACCGGCAGATTGTTTTTACAGAATCCATCGTGCATGATGCTTACCCGCATTTACCGGTTACGCTTCCGGGCGATATTACATTTCTCCATACAGAAGATCTGCAGCAGGAATACCCTGGCAAAACGCCTAAAGAACGGGAGCACCTGGCAGCAGAAAAATACGGAGCTATATTCCTCATCGGCATAGGTGGCGATCTGAAGGATGGAAAACCCCATGATGGACGCGCCCCGGACTATGACGACTGGAGTACACCTACGACAGAAGGTTGCAGAGGTCTGAACGGGGATATTATTCTCTGGCATCCTGTGATGAAAAAATCGCTCGAAATCTCGTCTATGGGCATTCGTGTAGATGAGGCCGCACTGGCGCGTCAGTTGGTATACAGGGATGCGACCAGCCGCGGACAACTACCATTTCATCAGTCATTGCTTGGCGGAAAGCTGCCACAAACGATCGGCGGTGGCATCGGGCAATCAAGACTGGCTATGTTTATGCTTAAAGAGCAGCATATCGGCGCGGTGCAGTCGTGCGTCTTATAAGATATAGTATAAAAAAAGACACCTGCTCATATGAGCAGGTGTCTTTTTTATTTTGTCCGGATTATATGTGACTATTCGTCGTCGTCAGATTTAGCTTTTTTCTGTTTTGGAGCTTTGTCATCATCGTCATCAGATGTTTTCATGTGACGAGTTTCTTCCATTGGCTCGTGATGACCGTGCATTTTGTGGTGTGCACCGCCAAAGTTTTTAGAGATACCGATGTTAACCTGCTGACCGAAAGTAAGGCCAAAGTCCGTGCGTGCATTTGAACCAGACACTGTAGATTTCATTGAAGAGAAATCGATGCCGCCGAAGCTGAAGTTCAGTGCGAAGCCGTGGTATACATTAACACCTACTGCTGGTACAAAACGGGCATAGAAACCGTTAATGTCTGACTGATCAACTTTCTTACCGTCAGCGCTCTGGTGTTCATTCTGGTAGCCGGCACCCAGCTGACCATAGACAGAAAATATCTGGCCCAGATTCTGAGTATAACGACCGAATGCGCCGATAGAGAAATCTTTGGTGCTTGCCCATTTGCCACCATCATCTTTGTGGCCATTAGACCAGTAACCGCCTTCCAGACCGGCAGTAATATGTTGTGTAAACTGGTAACCTACACCTGGATTGATGTTCCACTGCAGATCATTTGATTTGTCTGTGTTTTTTGTGCTGTTAATACCTACGTTACCATAAACGAGGATACTACCTTGCTGTGCGTTTGCTGTTGCAATGCTTGCTACGGCAACGAGAGATAAGAGTAATTTTTTCATATCGATTTTGTGTGTGTTGTTGAATTCGCGGACAAAATTATCAGCTCCGGATATTACTAACAAATTTCGGTCCGTTTTTTCTGTTTATAATAGTTTTAAAGAAATTGATACGCAAATTAGAACAGATGACTTACTATTCATCGTTCATTTCATCGTGTTTCAGGTGTTTTTTACCTGTATGTTTTTTATCAGCAGCTTTATGGCCACCAAAATTTTTAGAAACACCTATGTTCACCTGCTGACCAAATGTCAGCGCAAAAGAGCTGCTGCTGTTTGATGCATCTTTTACCTTCTGCGAAGTATAGCCGATACCGCCAATGCCAAAGTTGAGTGCAAACCCATTATGTACATTCACGCCGATAGCCGGTGTTAACCTTGCATAAAAGCCGGAGTATTTATAGCCGGGCAGATCTGTATTGTCAAATTTAGTATTGCCGGTAAGAAAGCCGCCCTCCAGCTGTGTGTAAAATGCAAAAATTTCGCTCAGTGGCTGGGTATAACGCACAAACGGACCCACATTGAACTGTGTTGTATTAAACCGTTTCGTTGTGTGCGCGCCGGTGGTGTCTTTAGTACTGAGAATAGAAAATCCTCCTGCCAGTCCTACTGTCCAGTTGTCATTGAACTGATAACCTATACCAGGATTTATACTGCCGTACTGTTGGGTTTCCAGCGTTGCATCTTTCTGATGATAGAAGTTAAGGTCAAGGTTACCGTATAGCAGCCATGATCCTGACTGTGCATTAACGGCAGCTACTGATCCTGCAGCTAAAAGGGTTAAGATGATTTTTTTCATCATGAATAATGATTAATGTTTTTGCCGGAGACAACACGCTATAACCATCACACAATCAGTATCACTATCCAGGTTATGATTTTCAGGCAAATGCGCCTCGCAACACCAAAAATCGGCTAAATGTAAAGTCATTTTTTAATTTAAACAATAGTATGACAAACATTTCCGGTTATTTGAACCAGGAACTGTACATCACATAATTGTTTGCAATACGCGCCACTTCACCGGTCAGCAGCTCCTGGCTGATGTCTTTTACCTTTTTTGCGGGTACACCGGCATATATACTTCCCGGAGGCACAACCGTATCTTCGAGCAATACAGCACCGGCTGCAATGATACTGCCGGAGCCTATATGGCAGCGGTCCATTACAATGGCACCCATGCCAATCAGCACATTATCATCTACGGTACAGCCATGCACTATTGCATTATGGCCTACAGATACATTATTGCCGATAACCGTTTTTGTTTTTTCGTATGTGCAATGAATGCATGCTCCGTCCTGGATATTTACCTTGTTGCCCATACGGATGCTGTTTACATCGCCACGCACCACTGCATTAAACCATATGCTGCATTCTGTGCCCATCTCCACATCGCCTACAATAGTTGCATTGGGCGCTACAAAACAATCTTCGGGAATTTTCGGAGATATACCTTTTACAGGAAGGATTACCGGCATATGGTTGTTTTTGATTGATTAGAGATATGAAAGTTTACTTGTTCCAGAGATTATACTTAAGGATGCACCATATTGCACGGAAGCCATCCTTCCAGCCTATTTTTTTGCCTTCTTCATAAGTGCGGCCGTAATAAGAAATACCTACTTCATATATACGCACTTTAGGTGCTCTCGACAGCTTGGCAGTTACTTCAGGCTCAAAACCGAAGCGTTTCTCCTTCAGGTCAAGTGACTGGATCACTTCCCTGCGGCACAGTTTATAGCAGGTTTCCATATCTGTCAGGTTCAGATTGGTGAGCATATTAGACAGTGTGGTAAGCCAGCGGTTGCCGATAGAGTGCCAGAAAAACAGGATACGATGCGGGTTGCCGCCCATAAAACGGGATCCGTATACAACATCGGCAAAACCATCGAGTATAGGCTGCAGCAATAAGTTATACTCATTAGGATCGTACTCCAGGTCTGCATCCTGTACAATTACAAAATCACCGGTTGCTTTTCTGATGCCTGTGTGCAATGCTGCCCCTTTGCCCTGGTTTACCTCGTGTTTATAATAGGTAATCGGCATGTCAGGGTTGTTATTCTTATAGGCAAGAATAGATTCTTCAGTATTGTCTTTTGAACAGTCATTTACAATAATCACCTCTTTCCGGATATCGCCGATCAACTGCACCGTTTTTACCTTATCCAGAATATGGTGAATGGTAGGGCCCTCATTGTAAGCGGGAATAACTATAGATAGCACCTGGCTCATGAAAATATAAAGTTGGGCGCAAGTTACAAATACAGGAGCGTATTTTCATCGTTATCCCCATCCGGGGGAGAAAGATGACATAAGGCGGCGGTGAAACACTTAATTTTGCATTGCTATGCAACAGTACCTTCAATTACTTCAACATATTCTCGATACCGGAGTGGAAAAAAGCGACCGTACAGGTACAGGCACCATCAGTTGTTTTGGCTACCAGATGCGCTTTAACCTGCAGGATGGTTTTCCGCTCGTGACCACCAAAAAAGTACATCTGAAATCAATCATTCACGAGTTACTCTGGTTTCTGAAAGGCGATACCAATATTGCCTATCTTAAAGAACATGGCGTAAGCATATGGGACGAGTGGGCTGACGCAAACGGGAACCTTGGCCCTGTGTACGGCCATCAGTGGCGCAGCTGGACCGGCGCAGACGGTACCATATATGATCAGATCAAAGACGTACTGCACCAGATAAAAACCAACCCCGACAGCCGCCGCATGATCGTAAATGCTTGGAATGTGGCTGATCTTCCTAAGATGAAGCTTAGTCCCTGCCATGCATTATTCCAGTTTTATGTAGCAGAAGGAAAACTCAGTTGCCAGTTATACCAGCGTAGTGCCGATGTATTCCTGGGCGTGCCTTTCAATATAGCGTCGTATGCTTTGCTCACCATGATGATGGCTCAGGTATGCGGCTTGCAGCCTGGCGACTTCATCCATACGTTTGGGGATGTACACCTCTACAGCAATCACGTAGAACAGGCAAAAATCCAGCTGACACGAACACCATATCCGCTGCCTGTCATGAAGCTCAACCCGGATGTAAAAGACCTTTTTGACTTCGTATATGAGGATTTTACACTCGAAAACTACCAGCACCACCCGGCAATAAAAGCGCCCGTAGCTATTTAAAACATAAATTGAATTGAAAATTGCCATGTAAGTAATAGTGCATTGGCGCTGCTGAAATAGATTTTCAATTCTCAATCTCAGACTGTATGATCATCTCCATGATAGTGGCCGCAGGGCAACACAATGAAATAGGTATCCATAATAACTTACCGTGGCACCTGCCTAAAGACCTGAAATTCTTTAAGCAAACCACGCTGGGCAAGCCCGTTATTATGGGCCGGAAAACATTCGATTCGCTGGGTGGTAAGCCGCTGCCCGGCAGGCTCAATATTGTGCTCTCCCGCCAGGAAGATCTGTCTCTTCCTGAAGGAGTGCTTCATTTCAATGATATCCGCGATGCCATTGCACGACTGGAAGAGGAAAAAAATGAAGAGGGCTTTATTATTGGCGGCGGGAAGATATTTGAGGAATCTATAGACCTGGCCGACCGGTTGTACATTACACGGGTAGAAACAACGGTAGCGGGCGCCGATGCTTTTTTTCCGCATATAGACCATAGCCACTGGCACATGGATTGGGAGGAAGCGCATGAAGCTGATGAAAAGCATGCTTTCCCATTTACTTTTCAACGTTATGAAAGGATTGCACTGTGAACCGCTACCAGTTTAAAAGCTTCATAAGTTACCGGCTGAAAGCGAAAACACGGCATGGTGTTCATTCTCCTTTTGTATTTGATTTTATAGAAAAAGGACTCCGGCCGAAGAATTCATTGTCTTTGCTGCAAAAGATCGCAGAATATTTCCGGGAATACCCAGTTGTCATAATAGAAGACTTGTCTGCTGTAAATGTTGAAAATATAAATGCATTATTAGACAATGCTGTGCCTGAAAGAGTAATTATTGTAAAATCAATTCACAGAAATATATTATTTTCAGATAATTGGAAACAGATTTCCTCACGCCCGGAAGTAACCTTGAGTATGGATCTGTATAATTATGGATTATTATTTTCCAGGGAAGAATTTCTGGTGAAACAACATTTTGTGATCAAAACCTGATAAAAACGCCCTGTATCGGGCGTTTTGTTTTTAAGGAATTTAATTGTTTCCCTATTCTGCAGATCTGCATTCTTATTTTAACATTCCCCTTCTTTTAACCTTTGCCGGTTTCGGCCATTTAACTTACGGACGATAAATTCACGGACCGCAATAACACTTTTAGATCATTGAAAACAGCTTCAGCCTAAATCCTTTCAACCTGGTACTAGTCCTCCTGGCGACCATGCAATGTGCTTTCTTTCTTCCCGGCATCTGCTATTGAAAATAATTTTCCCATTATACAAACCTTTATTATGAACATCTATGTAGGCAACCTGAATGTGCTGGTGACAGAACATCAGCTGCGCGATCTTTTTATGCAATACGGCCAGGTAAAAGACATTAAAATAGTAGCCAATAGCCGAACCGGCCGGTCGCAGGGATTTGGTTTTGTGGAGATCGAGGGATTCCGCCAGGCCGAAAAAGCGATCAGCAATCTGAACAGTATGTATTTTATGAACCGGTTTATCGAAGTGGCCAGAGTGTAAAGCGGTCTGTATAGTCTGCCATTGCCGCCACACCATCCAACAGGTATTGCGCTTATCTTTAACCGATGCCGGCCAATAAGATCATTCATGTATATACTGACGGAAGTTGCCATACGCAGCTGTGCACCGGAGCATGGGCAGCCGTACTGCTGGGTGGGGATGAAAAGATAGTGCTTAGCGGTCTGAAGCAGGACACGACGCACAACCGTATGGAACTATTGGCGGTTATAGAATCAATACACCATATACGGCAGCATTATCCTGCCGGCACGCAAATTCATATATTTTCAGATAGCCAGTATGTAACACAGCTCGCAGACAGGGAGGAAAAACTGGCGGCCAGGCAGTTTACAACACGTAGGGGAACCGAGATAAAAAACGCAGATCTTGTACAGGAATTATTGAGCCTGCTCGAAGATCCTCGTATTCAAATGGTAAAAGTAAAGGCGCATCAGAAGAAGGGCGATGAGCCAAATTATAACACAGAGGCAGATAAGCTATCGAGAAAAATGGTGCGGGATGCAGTAAAGGACAGGTGACGACAAACCTGCACCACAGTTGTTTCACGGCCGTATTCTGTATAAAAAATCCCGGGCAGTAACATGTCCGGGATTTTTATTTATGGTATTATTTTTTATTTTTTCTCTTCATCGCTGCCAAACATATGCTTCAGTTTGTTTAGCGCATCTTCGGCCATATCGCCCGCTTTATCGGCAAGGTCATGGATTTTATCGCCGGCGGTATTTGCCATTGTACCTATTTTATCACCGGCATCTTTTGCAAAATCTTCAATTTTGTCGCTCACATTCCCGGCTGTTGCCTTAGCTTTTGAAAGAAAGTCTTCTTCTTTGGTATCTGCGGTTGCATCCAGGTGATCTGCGGCAGCAGCAGGAGCGGTTCCGAGGAAATTATCAATGACACCGTGCATCATGGGCGGCAATTTTCCCTGTATATATTCCTTCATGGCATGAATGGATTGTTCTGCCTGCTGCTCGGTTACGCCTGCTTTGGCAACGAGATGCTGAATGAGCTCTTGCATGGTATGTGTTTTTTTATTAATTAAATGTAACAATTCCTGTGCCGCTTTTGCGGCAGGTAACAAAAAGAAAACGCGTCCGCACCTGGATGGTACGGACGCGTAAGTTTTTGAAAATTCTGTTTAGTCTTCCTGGCTCTGGCCGAGAAAGTTGTCGACCATTGGCTGCATCATCGGCGGCAGTTTTGACATTATATAGTCTTTAATTACTTCTACCGATTTATTTGCCTGTTCTTCTGTGAGGCCGGCTTTTTCTACCAGTTGCTGGATCAGTTCATTCATTGTTTTTGTATTTAGATTGGATGTATCAGGCTGCTTTCATGTAGTCGAGTTTGGAGTGTTCCAGCATCTGTCGTGCGTATTCGAGTGTAAGATGAAATACCCCGTTATGTTCTTCAGAAGGCATATCAAACATAGCATCTGTAAGGATCATTTCACAGATAGCGCGTAACCCACGGCCGCCGAGTTTATATTCCACTGCTTTTTCTACCATGTAATCCAGTGCCGCATCTTCTATTTCCAGCTTAATGTTTTCGTATTCAAACAGTCTTGTGTACTGGCGGACGAGCGCATTTTTAGGTTCGGTGAGAATACGTTTCAATGCCGGCGGGTCCAGCGGATTGAGGTAAGTGACGATTGGCAGACGGCCAAGCAGCTCAGGGATAAGACCGAAAGTGCGCAGGTCCTGGGCATTTATATACTGCAGGAGGTTGGCACGGTCCATCTCTTTGGTCGCTTTTATGGCATTGAAGCCCAACGCCGACGTTTGCACACGGCGCGCGATCATCTTATCCACGCCTTCAAAAGCACCGCCACATATAAAGAGGATATTCTGTGTATTTACTTTTACCATCTTCTGCTCCGGGTGTTTGCGTCCGCCTTGTGGTGGCACCAGCACTTCAGAGCCTTCGAGCAGCTTGAGCAGAGCCTGCTGCACACCTTCTCCGCTTACATCACGTGTTATAGACGGATTATCTCCCTTGCGGCCTATTTTATCTATTTCATCGATGAAGATGATGCCTTTTTCTGCAGCTGCAATGTCGAAATCGCAGTTCTGCAGCAGGCGGGACAATATGCTTTCCACATCTTCTCCTACATAACCAGCCTGCGTAAATACAGTAGCATCCACAATAGCAAACGGTACCTGCAGCAATTTTGCCACAGTCTTCGCCAGTAATGTTTTACCGGTGCCGGTTTCGCCAACCATAATGATATTCGATTTTTCAATCTCCACATCATCCTGCGGCGGGTACATCAGCCGCTTGTAGTGGTTGTATATGGCTACAGACAATACTTTTTTGGCATCGTCCTGGCCAATTACATACTGATCCAGGAAGGCCTTAACCTCTCTTGGCTTGTATATTTTATGCTGCTTGAGGTCTGTAGAAGCGGAGCCTTTTTTCTTGCCGCCATCGCCCATTGCTTCCTGCAGGAGGTAGTGTGCATTTTCAATACACTGGTCGCATATATTGCCTTTCATGCCGCTGAAAAGAATGTTTACTTCACTCTCCATGCGGTCACAAAACGAACATTTCCTTTCACTTTGTTTTGCCATGTTGATTTTAGTCGTTCCTGCAAAAGTAATCTAATGTAAGGAATTGCCGTTTTTATGGATTGTGAATATTTGCCACATGGCGTTAATATGTTGCAAATGGGTGATTTGGGATGTGAGTAATGGGGCCGGGTTCCGGGATTTGAGATGTGAGTATTGAGATTTGAGACGTAGGTTTTGGAATTTAGATTTGGGAGATTTGAGTATTGAGGTGTGCGCGTGTGATTTTCGGGATTTGGAATTTAAATATTGGTATTATCATTCACTATTAATCATTCATTATTGACTATTCTCCATTTACTGTAAATTGCACAGCTATGCATTCCCAGCTATTTGCAGCTTCTTCATCCGAACATCGTTTTGCAGATATCATCCTGCCGCTCAATCTGCCGCAGGTGCTTACCTATGGTGTGCCGGAGCAGATGCAGGGATTGCTGCAGCCGGGTATGCGCGTAGAAGTGTCGCTGGGAAAAAACAAACAGTATGCGGGTATCGTTGAGCGGCTACATAATGACAAGCCCGAAGCGTACCAGGTAAAGCCCATAAAAAAGATACTGGACGAAGAACCCGTTGTCAATACCCTGCAGCTTCAGTTCTGGAAATGGATAACACAATACTACATAGCTGCACCGGGAGAGGTAATGCAGGCAGCACTGCCCGCTCACCTGAAGCTAATGGGCGAAACACGCCTGCTGTGGGCCCCGGAACATGACGATGTGGTGTATGAATGGAGCAATGAGGCCTTCCGCGCAGTGGAAATACTGGAAGTGCGCAAAGAGCTGTCGGTAACCGATCTCCGCAATATAACGGGCATGCGTCTGTTTGCGGCAGTACTCAACGAGCTGCTCGAAAACGAGTGCGTAATTATTGACGATTCACTGGAATCATCATACAAACCCAAAAAAGAGAAAGTGGTAATGCTTGCAGAGGCCTACCACGAGGAGCCGCGGCTGATAGCTTTGTTTGATGCCCTGCAGCGTGCGCCCAAACAGCTGGAGCTGCTCATGGCATATATACAGCTGTCTCGTCAGAACGGATTTGTACGGCAGCAGGACTTGCTCGAACGCACAAAAGCTACAGCAGCGCAGGTTAAATCGCTTGCCGACAAAAACATTTTCGTTGTTACTGAAAAAGATGTGGACCGACTGCTCTATGAAGGAGAAGCAGAATCCAGACAAATAGATTTTACACCGGCGCAGCAAAAAGCGTATGATGAGCTGCAGAAAGGACTTGAAGAAAAGGATGTCGCGTTACTGCAGGGCGTAACCGGCAGCGGCAAAACGCTGCTGTACATCCATCGTATAAAAGAATGCATTGCAGCTGGTAGACAGGCGTTGTTCCTCCTGCCGGAAATAGCATTGACCACTCAGCTGGTAGGCAGGCTCAGGGCATATTTTGGCGAAGAGCTGGGCGTCTACCATTCGCGCTTCAGCAATAATGAGCGGGTAGAGATATGGGAAAAAGTACAGAACGGGAAGTATAAAATAGTAGTGGGTGCACGATCGGCGCTGTGGTTGCCATTCAATAACCTGGGCCTTATTGTCACCGATGAAGAACACGATTCATCTTATAAACAAAAAGACCCCGCTCCGCGTTTTCAGGCACGTGATGCAGCTATTTTTCTTGCATCGCTGCACCATGCCAAAGTGATACTGGGCTCGGCCACTCCGTCAGCAGAAAGCCTGTTTAATGCAAAGCAGGGCAAGTATGCATATATAAAACTCAATGAGCGCTACCTGGGTGTACAGATGCCGGAAATACAAATAGTAAATGCTGCAAGCCTGACCAAAGTAAAGCAGCAAGGTATACGTATGCTTACGCCCGAGCTGCAGCAGGCTATTACAGATACACTGGCGCAGAAAAAACAAGTGATCCTGTTCCAGAACAGACGCGGTTACGCACCCTTTCAGATGTGCACAACATGTGGCTGGGTGCCGCAGTGTAAAAACTGTGCAGTAACACTTACTTATCACAAGGCCACCGACAAGCTGCACTGCCACTACTGCGGCACCAAAACGCCTGTGGTGCATAATTGCCCGGCATGTGGCAGCAACCAGCTTATCAGCAAAACTTTCGGTACAGAAAAAATAGAAGAGGAGATACAGCATCTTTTTCCCAAGGCACGTGTGGCACGCATGGACATTGACAGCATGCGCGGCAAACAAAGCCTGCCGCAGCTGCTGGATCAGCTGGGCAAGCAGAAAATAGACATTCTTGTAGGGACGCAAATGGTTGTAAAAGGTCTCGACTTCGGCACTGTAGGACTAGTGGGTATTTTAAGTGCCGACAGCCTGCTGAGTTACCCCGATTTCCGTGTGAATGAGCGTGCTTTTCAGCTCATGGAACAAGTGAGCGGACGGGCGGGCCGTGCAGATGGTGCAGGTAAGGTACTGATACAGGTGTACAACCTGCAGCACCCCGTACTGCAATGGGTGCGGGAGCATAATGTTACTGCGTTTTACGAAAATGAGATACGCTACCGTGAAGCGTTTGGCTATCCACCCTACACCAGACTGATTAAGATCGTTTTCCGCCATAAGGAAGAGCCGAAAGCCGTACAGGCCGCGGGTGTTATGGCTACTGCGTTACAGAATATAGAAGGCATCGCCATACAGGGGCCTGCGCCTGCATTGGTAGCGCGTGTGCGGAATCAGTATATTCAGGAGCTGTGGCTCAAATGTCCACGCGACAGCCGTGTGCTGGAACACGTAAAATCTGTTATAAAAGAACAGCGGTTGCGCATTATATCAGAAAGAGGCTTCAGTGGTGTGCAGATAGTTCCGGATGTGGACCCGGTGGGGTAGAAAAAAACAGCCACCTATAAAAGTGGCTATCCTTCAAAAAGATGTTTAATACTTTGCCCCGTCTATGGGATAAGACGATGTGCTTCCGTTAAAATTTTCGGTCAAGCTCATATGGATAGTCTTGTAATTTGAAGAAAATGTTCCCTGGCCCGACATGTAAATTGTTGCACCAGTTAGCGGTAGATGCTGATATGGAACATCAATCGTATGTGCCCCGCAATTAACAATGCCATACATTGTCACATTAGGCCCCGCAATAAAATTGGAAAAAATAATCGTGTCGCTGGTATTGCCATTTATTACAGCTTCAACACCTCCACTTTGTGCATAATAATATCCACTAAGCGATTTTCCGCAGTAGTCACCTGCTACAAGCATAAACGGAAACCTAGCCGAAGCACCCTGAGTATTTTTGGCAACTATATTCAGACTATAAGTTCCTGGTGCTGCACCTGACGTTACAATCTTTACTTTGCTGGAAAAAGGAGGCATTCCGGAAGAGGGAGTTATTATAGCCTGGGCGTTGGCAGGCAATCCTTCTACAGATAGTGCAACTGTTTTATTAAGGTTAGAAGCGTCTGTAACAGATACAGTGAAGCTATCTGCATCATTACTAGTATTGAGGTCAAAATTTCGAGTGCCGCTTACTGTGTAGTTTGTGGCTTGGCTATCGCCTTTCTTACAGGAATACAGGAACAATGGAATAAGGGCAGATAAGAAGATGATTTTTTTCATTTAAACATTTTTAGGGCGCAAAACTAATGATTTATAAATATTCAGAGAATGTATTCTGAATAAAAAAAGATCCGCAACGCGGATCTTTTAAAATATTTTCTTTAAGGCTGTTTTATTAACCAGTACGGTAACATTCAGGTAGTTTGGTCTTTCGGCGACTAATGAGATTCCCAATTACTATTTACCCGCCAGCCGCATCATTACACCAATAAAGGTTTCCCAGCTGTACTTCCGCTTTTCTGTGAGCATATTCTGATGCAGATCAGGCAGACTTCCCGGCTCGTAGAAGCGCAATATGGCATCTGCAATAGCTGTTGGCTCGGGAGTAGCTACAAAGCCAACCTTACCGTCTGGCACCACTTCTGCAAGCCCGCCTACATTGCTCACCACCATTGGTTTTTCAAACGTATACGCTACCTGGGTAATACCGCTCTGCGTGGCATCCCGGTAAGGCTGCACTACCAGGTCGGCGGCACTGAAATAATATTTTACTTCGCTGTTAGGTATAAAGTCTGTGAACAGGTGCACCGTTTCCTGCAGCTGGTGTTTGCCGATGATGCTTTCATAAGTGGTTTTATCATCATAGTACTCGCCTGCTACAATAAGGTGGAGCCCCGCTGTTCTGATCCGCGGATCGTTCATTGCCTCCAGCAGAATATCAAGTCCCTTGTACTTACGTATGAAGCCAAAAAACAGCAGATACTTTTTCTGCGGATCAAGTTGTAAACGTTTACAAGCCTCCTCTTTTGAGACAGAATTGCCATAATCATAAGGAGGGTGCGGTGTAAACTGCCCCGGTTTGTCTGTAAACTGTTTCAGATCATTGAGCACGTCTTTGCTCATAGTGATAAATGCATCAACAGCACCGATGAAGTATTTTGTAAAAGGCCGGTCGCCGGGTCTTTTTTCATGCGGCATTACATTATCTGCCAGGCATACGATCCGGGTTTTGCCACGGCCTTTTGCCTTACGCAGTATAGTGCCGAGCACGGGCCCCATAAACGGGATCCAATAGCGGACAAGGATAATATCTGCATTTTCCTTTCGCAGCATATTTCCTACCCGCAGCCAGTTGAGCGGATTTACAGAATTTATAACGGTGCGAATCTTAAGATTTGCCGGAGCCGGTTCATCTGTATACTGGGTTTTGCCGGGAAAAAGGAATGAAGGGTATTGCAGCGAGAATGAATACATCACTACGTCATGGCCCATTGCCTGCAGATTGGTGGCGAGGAGCTGATTAAACTCTGCAAGTCCGCCGCGCAAAGGGTGTGCCGGGCCTACGATGATGATCTTCATTGTGTAATTTATTTGATATGAAAATTAAAACAGGGTGCTGTCTAGAATATAACGGTAAAATCTTCCTGGGCTTTGGCATAATCTTCAGGAATGCCGATATCAAGGAAGTAAGCATCACTGCAAAATCCGAAGAATTTCTTTTCTTTCACAAACAGTTCGAGGTAATGTTTTTCAAATGAAAAATGCTCCGGCATTTCCCGCGACAGGAATTTCTGCCTGTCGATAACATATATACCGCCGTTAATCAGCCCCTGGTCGCGTTGCTGCTTTTCTTCGAAAGAAATAATATGTCCTGCTTCATCGGTATTTACAACGCCATACCGGTCAAAGTGCAGCATATGCTTCAGCGCAAGTGTTGTTTCTGCATGTTTTTCAATATGGGAGGAAAGCAGAAGCGAAAGGTCTGCACAGAATATAGTATCGCCGTTAAGAACAAAAACCTGCTCTTCTGTAGCCTGTTCCATTGCCAGCCGGATGCCTCCACCCGTGCCCAAAGGCTGTGGTTCTACTACAAAATCTATATCAAAAGGCCATTGAACAGTGTCCAGCCATTCTGTAACCACTTCGTTTTTAAAGCCGAGAGACAATATTGCGCGGGTACAGTTTTGCTGCTGCAGGTAAGTAAACAGATAATGCAGGAATGGCTTACCGTTTACCGTTGCCATACACTTGGGGTAAGCGCCGATAACGCCTTGCAATCGTGTGCCAAGTCCGCCTGCGAGTATGATGCATTCCATTTTTAAGTATCAAGTATCAAGTATCAGGTATCAGGTATCAGGTATTATGATACGGGATATCTAAATACTCCATGTAAATAATCCTCTTTCTGTAAACTGGTACGAACGGAAATCGCCGCCGAACGACTTTAATGCCTCCTGTACCTGGTAACGTGTGTTGCCCGGGCAGTAAAACATCATGAAACCGCCGCCACCCGCGCCCGAAATCTTGCCGCCTGTGGCACCTGCGCGCAACGCCTGCTCATAAATGTCGTCCATACGGGAGTTGGAGATACCCTGCGCCATTTGTTTTTTATAACGGAAACCATAATCGAGGATGCCACCTATTTCATGCACTTTACCTTTCAGCAATGCTTCCTTCATCATGCGGGCCTGCTCTTTAAGCTGGTGCATGGCTTCGATAGACTGCTGGTTATTGTCCTTTACATTTTGGGTCTGTGCCTCAATAATGGTAGATGAAAGACGGCTGGTTGCGGTAAAATACAGCAGCAGGTTATTCTCCAGTTCGTAGAGGTACTGCGCCTTTATGCGGAGCGGATTTACGATCACCGTGCTGCCTTCGTAAAATTCCATAAAGTTGACACCGCCGAAAGTGGCTGCGTACTGGTCCTGCTTTCCGCCTGCCATCATCAGTTCTTCACGTTCTATTTCGTAGGCCATATGAGCTACGTCATATTCGCCCAGCGGCAGCCGAAGCCATTCTGCAAAAGCCCCGAGTATAGCTACCATGAGCGTAGAGGATGTACCAAGGCCCGATCCGGCGGGAGCATCTACAAACGTAGTGAGCCGGAATGCCGAGGGTACGGGACCGAATTCGCGGACGATGCGGTTATAAACGCCTTTGGCAAGTGTGAGCTGACCGTTTATTTCCAGTGATTGTGTAAAAGGCAATGATTCTTTTTCGTTACGGTCTACAGCTTCGATTGTAATGGTATCGCTATCTGTGACCGTTTCGATAGTGGCGTAGGCGTAAAGGGAAATAGTTGCATTCAGGATAGCGCCTCCATACATATCGCAGTATGGGCTTACATCTGTGCCGCCTCCTGCAAGCCCGATCCGTAATGGTGCTTTGCTACGATAGATCATAAACTATTGTGGTTATATCTTATTAACGTTTTTTGCCGGCTGCAATTGTATACAGCACCAGGAAGGCGATTACACCGAGCAACCCGCCGACAGCATCTGCGAGAATGTCCATAATATCCTTGCTGCGACCGAGGAATGCGAGCAGGCCCTGCAATTCTTCAACCAGCCACCCGGTAAATACACTGATAAAAAATATGAACAGGAGAAATGACGGGCGGACCGAAGGCCTGGCGCAGAGCCACAGCAGGCTGAATACACCAAAAAGAATAAAGTGAACCCATTTATCTGCCAGCGGAACATTTACCTGAGGTATATCATTTTCGGGCAGAAAACATAAAATAAAAATGAGCAAGGTCCACAGGATTGCCAGCAGCCTTGCTCGTTTTTTATAAGGAGATGATTCTGTGAATATCTGCCACATGATTATTCGCCTACCAGTGAGCTATAAGCAGCAGCATCCAGCAGATCTTCAGTTTCACCAATATTATCTATTGTCATTTTTATCATCCAGCCTTTTCCGTAAGGGTCCTGGTTTACATATTCAGGATTACCCTCCAGTTCGCTGTTTACTTCGGTAATAGTGCCGCTTACAGGCAGGTACAGGTCCGATACTGTTTTTACAGCTTCTACTGTGCCGAAGATTTCGTTTGAACCGAGTGGCTTGCCTTTGGTTTCAATTTCTACATAAACGATATCGCCCAGTTCACGCTGTGCAAATTCGGTAATGCCTACAGTCGCAACATTGCCTTCGATTTTGATCCACTCGTGATCTTTAGTGTACTTCAGTGTATCCGGGAATTGCATATTAATAGTTTGCGCGTAAAAATAGTAGATTTTGACGGAAAAAGTAAAAGCCCCCGGATTAAATGCTTTTTCCGCAGGCATGATTTTTTAATGCCAGGAAACAAAAAAGTATATCAGGAAAAAATGTAAAGAATGGAATTTGATAATTTCCTGATGAGCGTTAAATGCAATAATTAACAAAGCAGGCACTAACAAATTGAGTGTATGTTCCGTCTTTAAATATGATGTATCACGCGTTTTAAGCATTTTTTCATACTTTAGCACCCAAATCTTGACCTCATTCATTTGAACCTTTAACAAGCCCAACCTAAGATGATCCCGGATAATACTGACACCTCACTGTTTCTCTGCCCAGACTATAATATCTCCTTTACAATTATTTAATGAAACAAAAGACCTTGGATGGCCTTCGTCGTTGCATGCATGCACGCGGCTAAAATGTTTGCTATGAATAAATCAATACTAAAACCGAGCAAGGCGCCTGCGAGGCGTACCGATCCTCATGTTGTCCAATCCTGGTTAGGCAGGATGTTTTTATTTTTCGCACTCTCACTGGCCGCAGTGCAACAAGCTCAGGCATACTGTACGACAGGCCTTGGGGGCGGTTCTTCGCCAAGTACAGACCTGGTGCAGATATTGGGCACCACATTAAACAACCCAACGCCGGGATCGGCAAGCGGATATTACACTGCGTACCCCGCAACCGGCAGTACAACAGCCACGCTTTTCCTGGGACAGACGTATATCCTTAACACAGTATATGGCAGTGGAGCAGCTATTGCCTCTGTGTGGATAGACTATGACCAGAATGGTACATTTGATGCCAGTGAATGGCAGCAGATCACCACTAATGCTACTTCTGCCAGCATTTCGCTGAATATCCCTGCAACCGCGCTTACCGGCACAACTACCATGCGCATCCGTTCCCGTGCAGCAAGCAACCTGAACGGCGCTACTGACGCATGTACTTCCTTTGGTTCCGGCGAAACAGAAGATTACATCATCACACTGGCCAACCCGGTACCCTGCTCCGGTATGCCTGTAGCCGGCACTGCAGTTGCACTCAATGCTGCAGTTTGCTACGCCGGCACTACCTCTATATATCTTGACGGTTCAAGCCAGGCCACAGGTCTCACCTACCAGTGGCAGTACTTTGACGGTACTACATGGCAAACCACCACTACAGGTTCCGGATCTACAACTATGATGTATACAACAGGTAACCTGACCGCAGCCACACAATTCCGCTGCGCAGTAACCTGTGGTGCAAGTACAGCATACTCTGCGCCGGTAACTATAAACGTAAATGCCGCAGGCCTGCCATATACAGAAGACTTTGAAAGCATTGCCAATGACAATGACCTGCCCGGATGTATGACCGCAACCAATCTTGGCAATAACGTTACTACATATACTGCGCCTACCGGCTGGGCTAACCAGATAAATCATACGCCGGGCGGCAGCAAATTTGCTTCCTTCAGCTGGAACAGTAATGACTATATTTTCACTCCGGCCTTTAACCTTACTGCCGGCCAGACTTACCGTATTTCATTCTGGTATATAACAGATGGTTACTCCGGCTGGAATACCCTGAATGCAGCAGTAGGAACATCTCCTACAATTCCTGGTATGACGCCGCTGAGCGTAGTGGTAAATAACCCTACCAATACTACTTACCAGCAGTATGTAGCCACATTTACAGCAACAACTACCGATGTGTATTACTTCGGTATTTACTGTAATGCCGGTTTTAACCCCAGCGAGCTGAGCATTGATGACATAAATATTGTTTTACTGCCGCCCTGCGCAGGTACGCCAACTGCCGGTACTGCTGTTGCCACGCCGGCAGCTCCATGCTACAATACGGGTACCACACTTACACTCAGCGGCAGCAGCATCGCTTCCGGTCTTTCTTACCAGTGGCAATATTATGATGGTACAAGCTTCGTGGATGTAACAACCGGTACGGGCGGAACTACAGATATTTATACTACCGATCCGCTTACTGCAACTACAATATACCGTTGCAAGGTCATATGTACCAATACCAGCTCTGCGCCTGTGTACAGCACACCGGATACAGTAGTGGTGGCTCCTGCTACGCTCCCTTATACAGAGGATTTTGAAAGCATTGCCACCGACAATGAAATGCCTGGTTGTATGACCGCTACCAATATTAATAACTACGTATATACTTATACATCGCCTTCCGGTTTTGCCAATATGGACAACCATACTCCCGGTGGCAGTAAATATGCATGTTTTGGCGCAGGTTGTAACGACTATATCTATTCTCCCGCCTTTAACCTTGTAGCCGGTAAAACTTACCAGGTTACTTTCTGGTATGTAACGGACGGTTATGGCGGCTGGACATCATTACAGGCTTTTGCAGGAACTTCAGCTACGGCCAGTGCCATGATAAATCCTGTAGGTGCAGCCATTGCACCACCGGCCAATACAAACTATGAAATATACATGGGTACATTTGTTGCACCAACATCTGATATCTATTATTTTGGTATCAACTGTCAGGCGTCATGGAATCCATACCGCCTTACACTGGATGATATAAATATTATAGAACTGCCGCCATGTTCGGGCACTCCTGCCGCGGGTACTGTTACTCCTGCCGGGCCGCTCGATTTTTGTTCGGGTTCTACCGTGCATCTGAAAACAGTAGGTACAACTCCCGCAGCCAACCTCACTTATCAATGGATACAGTCAAGTGCCAGCAACCCGGCCTGGGTGAATGCAGTTGGCTCCGGTAACAACACATTGTTCTTTAATACAGCTCCGCTTACCGATACAATGTACTATCGCATGGTAGTAAAATGTGTCAATTCAGGCCTCAGTGACACTACTGCTATTGATACAATCAGGGCTCCGCGTCAGCAGTATGCTTCGCTCCCGGTTACAGAAGATTTTGAATCATGGGTGAGCCGTTGCGATGTAGATGATGCGCCGTCTATAGACTGGACAAATATGCCGGCAACGGGAGATAATTCATGGCGCAGGAATGATGAGGGTACTGCCGGTAACTGGAACAGCCCAAGCTATGCTTTCTACTATCCGTATTCAGCACATGGCAACTACTCTGCAAGGTTCCACGGCGGCAACCTCTGGCCTGCAGGTATTACCGGAAATCTTGATCTCTTTGTAGACTGTAGTACGTCTGCAAGTGCAAAAGAACTGCAGTTCTTTTATATCAATGACTCCGGTAACGACTCTTTGAACGTACTTGTATCTGAAGATGGTGGTGCTACATTTACCAACATAGGTGCATTCAATACTGGTAACGGCTGGACATATACTACATTGCCGATCACATCCGTTTCCCCTACCACCATCATCCGCTTTACCGGCGTATCTGACGGCAACGGCAGTGATATAGGTCTTGACTATGTGCGTGTACTGGAACCATGCGCGGCTACTCCTGTAGCAGGCACAATTGTTCCTGTAACACCGTGTCCCAATACAGACTTTAACCTGTTCCTAAACGGCACGTCCGCATCATCAGGACTCACTTACCAATGGCAGAGATTGCTGCCAACCGGAGTATGGCAGACAGTAGGAACCCAGATGTCTGTAACGCAGAACATTGGTACAGCAACCTACTACCGTTGCATTGTAACCTGTACAGCAAGTGCTGCATCTGATACATCTCCTGTTTACCAGGTACAGCTCAGTACATTCCTGTATTGCTACTGTATACCTACTTATACATGGGGCGGCGATTATGATAATATCACGAACGTTCAGCTGAAAAACCTCAATAACAACTCTGCCAACAGCGGCAATAACTATCCTTATTACTCGGACTACTCTTCACAGCAGCCGGCGACATTACCTATACCAGTGCTGGTACAGGGCGATGTAGATACACTGACTGTTGATTTTGGCAGTGACTGGGATCAGTATTGCGGTGTGTGGATTGACTTTAACAGAAATGGCAACTTCGATACATCTGAATATTTTACCACAGGTGCAAATGCAGGACCTAACGGAACATTGCAGATTCCTTTGAGTACGCCGATATCCAACATTTCCGGAATTACCCGTATGCGTATCCGCGGTGGCGACAACCAGCAGATGTTAAATACACAGGCCTGCGGTGCTACCAACTCAAGCTATGGTGAAACAGAAGATTACCTGGTTGAAATCCAGTATCGCCCGTGCGATGGCCCTGCCAATGCCGGTACCGCAAAAACTTCTGATACCGCAATGTGCCCTGGATACCCGATACAACTGATAGATACGACGCATGAATATACCCGTACCGGCCTTGCCTGGAACTGGGAATCTTCTACCGACAACGGAAATACATGGACAACCATAACGGGTTCTCTGAACAGAGACACCGTAAGCCCGGTATTTAACGGACCTACCTGGTACAGGCTCAAAATGCTTTGCAGCAATACTCTGGACAGCACATACTCTAATATTTTGAAAATAAATATTAAGCCTGCGTACAAATGTTATTGCTTCAGCATGGCTAACGGCGGTGTGAATGATTCTACCGATATCGGCGCGTTCTCTATCGGCAACTATGTATTCTCTACCGGCGGCCCGCATATAAAGAATGGCAGCGCTGTTCATGGCCGTACAGATAACACAGACTACGGACCAATTGTACTGTATATTGACAGCACATACGAAGTAGATGTTTACCAGATACTGCGCTCACCGGTACATGCAGATACCAAAGTGACGTTCTTCATGGACTTTAACAATAACCTGCAATACGATGTACCGACAGAACGCCTGATTACAGAATTTACATCAGTGCAGAACTGGTATCTCACTGCAAACATTACTATCCCGCAGACTGTAATACCCGAAGTGCCAACCGGTATGCGTGTAGTGATGAATGATAATGTAAATGCCAATGTGCCTTCAGACGAAGCATGTGGTGCATATACATCAGGTGAAACAGAAGACTATACTGTAATATTCCGTAAAGCAACTGGTATCACTCACGTAAGCAACCTGAAAGATCTCTTACTGTACCCTAACCCGACAACCGGTAAATTTGCAGTTCAGTTGTCTGTAGATAAGCCCGTAGGCTCGCTGGATATTGAGGTAACCAATGTTACAGGTCAGCAGGTAATGGTGCAGCACTATTCCGATATTACGCAGAAATTTTCTGCGGAACTGGATATGAGCACTCAGGCAAAAGGTGTATACTTTGTACAGATAAAAGGTGATAAAGAAATTGTGACCCGCAAGCTGATCGTCAGGTAATCAGTAACGGAAGATTTATTAAAAAAACGAACGGGCTGCCAATGGAGGCAGCCCGTTTTTTGTACTAAAAAAGCTACATACAATCGTATGTATTAAAATGATCTATGTAAATGAAAAAAATGAATAGTACCCTGATGGTTGATTTTCAGTTTTTTACCTGTAAAAATAAGATAATGATCAGATGTAAAATTAGATGTTAAATGACAGTTTATCTATCGAATATGTAAATTATATTTTGTATAAAATGTTCCGAAACTGTTTTTTATATAGCTGTATTCATTTTTTTTCTTAAAATGCAGCCCAACGCATCAAAAAAAAAGAGTGTCTATTATATTCCAGAAGTTTTTTGGTGTTTAAATATTAATTCATTTCGGATCATGAGAAAAGAGAATATTACCCGCTTATTCAAAGTTATGGCGGGATTATGCATGGTAATGGTGTTCGGCCGGTCCCATGCGCAGACAACAATAACCACTACCGGTGCTTCGTATACCGGAAGTAATGGTGTGGGAGGAAACAGTGCGATAACCTTTGGCGTCAATAACACAAATGCCGCCGCTATTATTCTTACCCAGGTGGCCACCTTTCAAAACACAACCAACAGTAATAACACCTATACATTATGGTATACATCTTCACAGCTTACAGGTGCGCCGACAATTACTGCGGCTAATGGCTGGACACAAGTAGCAACATCTGCGCCCATTACCGTAACTACCAGTGGCATCACTACGGTCCTCAGCGGTCTGAACCTGATAATTCCCTCGAATACATTATACCGTTTTGCCCTGCAATGTTCCAACGGGGTTTCTTACAGCGGATCATCAGGTATTACCCCAAACAGCTTCTCGGCAGGCGGCGTAGATCTGTATACCAGTGCCAATACCAGCAGTGTAGGGTACGGGGGGGCATTCCCGTCACCAACAAATACACCGAGAGCTTTTACCGGCAGTATAACGTTTATTCCTGCCACACCTTGCAGCGGAACACCCACGGTTGGCCCTATAAGCCCGTCTGTGGTAAATACATGTGCCGGGCAGCAGGTTAGTTTATCCGTTTCCGGCTATCCTGCAGCAGCAGGTCTGGCTTTCCAATGGTATAACAGCGCGGGGCCGATAAGCGGTGCCACATCGCCAACATATTCATTTACAGCACTGCAAAGCAATATTTATAAGGTAACCGTAACTTGTACCAATACCAGCCAGACTGTTACTTCCGTTAATGACACAGTGAACGTACTGTCACCTTTATATGGCACTATTCCTTACACAGAAAGCTTTGAAAACTGGGTGAGCAGATGTGCCAATACAGACATCCCGACAAATAACTGGCTGAACACACCACCTACCGGTGCTGCCTCCTGGCGCCGTAATGACCAGGGTGTGAGCACTGCAGGCTGGGCCAGTAACAGTGGCGCTTATTCCCCGGTGTCGGTAGACGGAGCCCACTCTGCACGGTTTAACACATGGAATGCGAGCAGCGGTACACGTGGCCGGCTGGATTTATATCTCAATTGCAGTACATTAACCGGCGGTAAAGAACTTTCTTTTTACCAGATCAACACCAGTGGGTCGGACTCACTGAGTATATTCCTGTCCCGTGACGGCGGAGCCAACTTTACATTCCTTAACGGCTGGACAACCGCATCTGCTTGGACGCTGCGTACAGTTCCTATCGTCTCCGATTCTCCGCGTACGGTCATTCGTTTTGAAGCAAAGTCTGATTTTGGCGTAACAGATATAGGAGTAGATAAATTAAGCGTTGTAGGCCCCTGCTCCGGTAAGCCTGTAGCCGGTACCATTGTTCCGGTTTCGCCATGCCCTAATACAGACTTTAACCTGGCACTCCAGGGAACATCCCAGGTTGCAGGCCTTGGCTATCAGTGGCAGGACAGCATTGCCGGTACCGGTGGCTGGGTCACAATAAGTACTTTGCCTATACCTACGGACAATATCACTTCCGCACGTTACTACCGCTGCATTGTTACCTGTACCAATAGCGGCCAGAAAGATACTTCTGCTGTTCTTTTTGTAAGCCTGCAGTCTTTCTATTACTGCTATTGCTCATCCAACGCTACTTCCACAGCAGATGACGATATAGGTAATGTAACCCTGAAGACGGCAAACACAGGTTCTGTAGTGCTCAATAATGGTGTGGCATCTCCACTTACATCTAACCCCACTTCCGTAAATACATATTCCGATTTCAGGCACATCATTTCGCCGGTGGCTATTTTCCGGGACAGCCTGTACCGGATATTTGTAACGCAGATAGATCTGAACAGCTTCTTTACGTGTACGGCTACTGCTTTTATAGATTATAACAGGAACGGCGTTTTTGACCTTACCGAACGCCTGTTTACCAAAACGACATCTTCCTCATCAAGCCCGGCACAGCAGGTAAATGATACTTTCAGAGTGCCCGATACCGCAGCATACGGCATTACCGGTATGCGTGTGATACTGGACGAAGGAAGCAACCTTACCATAAATCCATGTGGCACTTATACCTGGGGCGAAACAGAAGACTATCTCGTAGACATTCAGTTTGCACCATGTAACGGCCCGCTGAATGCAGGTACTGCTATTAGTAGCGACTCTGCCATGTGCATAGGATATAACCTTCTGCTCACAGATACAACGCATGAAGCACAGCGCAGCAATATCCGCTGGATGTGGCAGACCTCGTCAAACAATGGCAGCTCATGGTCTGTAGTTCCTTCTTCGCAGAATAAGGACACAATGTCTGTAACATTTAATGGGACGAGCTGGTATCGTTTTGCCATTGTCTGTGATAATACCGGTGACACCACTTATTCAAATCTGCTGAAGGTGAATATTAAACCTGCACACAAATGCTATTGCTACAGTACTGCGGCAGGAAATGAAGCAGATTCAAGCGACATCGGAGCGATGTCTATCGGCAACTTTGTGATTAACATAGGCGGGCCACACCTCCGGAATCCCCGCGCAGTACGTGGCCGCACAGATTATACAGATCTTGGTCCCATAGAGCTGGTTGCAGATAGTGTATATGACCTTAATGTATATCACATTATGCGCGGACAATATCATGCTGATGCACGTATGACGCTGTTCATGGACTTTAATAATAACCTGCAGTATGATATTCCTGCTGAACGTATACCGCTGACAAATGACATAAGCACCCAGAGCGGATGGTTCCTGAGCAACAGAATAAGGATACCGGTAGCAGTAGTGCCGGATGTGCCGACCGGAATGCGCCTGATCATAAATAATAATACAGCGCCTAACAGTCCTTCTGATGATGCATGCGGAGGGTACACTTCCGGTGAAACAGAAGATTATACCGTAGTTTTCCGTTCTTCAGGTGCTACAGGCATCAGTAATATATCCTCTATCCGGGATCTGGCGGTATTCCCTAACCCAACTACAGGAAATTTTTCAGTATACTTTAAACCTTTAAGTACTATTAAGGATCTGAAAATATCAGTTACTGACATTACGGGCAGGGAAATTTTTACAACAGACTATAAAACAGTGGATAACCTGTTCAGCAAGCAGATGGATATCAGCAGCCAGGCCAAAGGAGTCTATTTTTTGCAGATTAATGCAGACGGTCAGAAGACAGTAAGAAAACTTGTACTGAGATAATTACCCCGGCTTTTTTAAACACCCCCAAATACCGATAGACAGGCATTTCTTTAAATGCCTGTCTTTTTTTTAAAAAAAGTGCAATTGTACCCAACGAATACTGTTTTTTAACGGTCAATTAATCTACGGTATGTCCGTACTTGCCATATACACCCTTACGAATCTATTTTCCCACCGTTTCTATATCCCGGTAGTATTGCCAAACCTTTGGCAGCAATAGATAAAAAAATTAATTAGAAGTTAATTTTTTTATATTTTAGTATTCGGTCTTATTATCTTTTTAGATAATAAAACTCACCAATGCGTGCGTATGAATGGTGAATGTTCTTTTAAAGTCAGAAAGGTGCCTCTGTGAGCTGGGTCGTTTATTTGTTTATAGTAGCTTTATACATATAATTTTGTAAATATATACTTATGAAAATGATGATTACACCCTCTACAAATCGTCGTGATCCCGCCACCTGGAGGTGGGGGCGAAAGTTACTGACAAACCTCATCCTTCCCATTGTAGGACTGCTTGCCGGTTTTGGCAAGGCATCAGCCTACTGCAATACCGGCCTTGGTGGCGGTTCCTATGCATGGATCAGTTCGGTGAGTATAACCGGCACAACTCTTAACAATCCCAGTGGTATGGCGGCCTCCTACTATACCGCATGGCCTGCAAGTGGCAGTACAACTGCTACATTGTTACTGGGTACTACCTACACACTTAATACCACTTATGATAATAGCCTCGGTGGTGCCATTGCATCATTATGGATTGACTATAACCAAAATGGTATATTTGAAGCTTCAGAATGGCAGCAGATTACAACCAATGCAAATACTGTAGCCACAAGCGTTACTATACCCACAACTGCTCTTACAGGAACTACAGGCATGCGTATACGCAGCCGCGGTAACGGTAATATCAATGGTGCCGGCGATGCATGTACTTCATTCGGCTCCGGTGAAACAGAAGATTACACGATTACAATTGCTTCGCCTGTACCCTGCTCCGGTATGCCTACAGCAGGTGCTGCGGTTGCAAGCCCATCACTGATATGTGCAGGTAATACAGCATTCCTTACACTGTCTGGCGCAACTGTTGCATCAGGCCTTGCTTACCAGTGGCAATATTATGATATACCGACTTCTACCTGGATGAACGTAACTACAGGTACCGGAGGAACAACAGCAGGCTATACAACAGGCCCGCTTACTGCATCTACACAATACCGTTGCCAGGTTACCTGTACAAATGGTACTCCTGCCACGGCTACATCCACAGCCACCACAGCGAATGTAAATACAGTTATTACACCGCCGTATAACGAAAACTTTGAAAGCATCACTTCAAACAATGCGCTTCCAAACTGTATGACGGCTACGAACGTGGGGTCATATGTATTTACGTATACGGCACCTACCGGCTCTTACAATCAAACAAACCATACCCCCGCCGGCAGTAAATTTGCTTCGTTCCACTGGTCTGCAAATGACTATCTCTTTACGCCTGCTATCTATCTTACTGCAGGTGCCATGTACCAGTATTCTTTCTGGTATATTACCGATGGTTACTCAGGATGGACAACACTTCAGCCGAAATTTGGTACTTCTGCCACAGCGGCTGCGATGACCACCAACATAGGTAGCGGTGTAAGTAATGCGACGAACACGACTTACCAGCAGTATGTAAGCACCTTTATTGCGCCGACAACCGGTGTATACTATTTCGGACTGTATTGTAATGCCAACTCTATACCCTGGTATCTTTCTGTAGACGATATCAGCATTGTTCTGTTGCCTCCGTGCAGTGGTCAGCCTACGGCAGGTACTATTACACCATCAGGGCCCATCAGCGGTTGCCCGGGAACCAGCTACTTTTTTACCACCAGCAATACCACTACAGCTTCCGGTCTTACGTATCAGTGGCTGCAGCAGACAAACGGAAGCACTACATGGGCTCCCGTAACGGGCGGCTCCGGTGCCACATCACTGTACTTTACTACACCACCTCTTTCGGATACTGTAAAATATCGTATGCGTGTAGCCTGTACAGCATCAGGCCTGGCAGATACAACGCCTGCAGTTACAGTAAATGTACCGAGAGTACCGTATGCATCGCTGCCGTTTGTAGAAGATTTTGAAAGCTGGTCTACGCGTTGCAGTACTACGGATATCCCATCTGCATCCTGGACAAACGTACCCTCAACAGGTAATAACTCCTGGCGCAGGGATGATCAGGGGGCTTCCGCCAACTGGACATATCCTACATCGGGCTTTAACCCGCCGTACTCAGTTTCGGGTGCGCACTCTGCCCGCTTTGCCGGTTATTATGCAACACCGGGCCAGTTTGGAGACCTTGACTTGTATATAAACTGTAGTACTGTAACAGGTGCTAAAGAGCTTGACTTCTTCCTGAAAACACAAACGGGCAGCACCTATCCGAATGACTCGCTGAAAGTAATGATGTCTACAAACGGTGGCGGAACATTCACACAGATTGCAGGCATTGGTGCCGGTACCGGAGGATGGGACCTGCAGAGCGTACCTGTCGTTTCAGACTCTCCACGCACTATTATACGTTTCCTGGCAAAAGATGATTACCAGTATTATGGTGATATTGCTATAGATTATGTACGTGTATTACCTCCGTGCAGCGGCACGCCTACTGCAGGTACGATGACGCCGGTTACTCCATGTGCCAATACAGATTTTACACTCAGTCTGCAGGGTAACACACAAGCTGCAGGGCTCACATACCAGTGGCAGCAGGCAACGTCATTGTCATCTGCATGGTCCAATGTGCCTGCAGGTAACACAATGATTGCAACTGGTAACATTTCTGCACCCACGTACTTCCGTTGCATTGTAACCTGTTCCAACTCAAACCTGGCAGATACAACAGCGCCGTACCTCGTGCAGCTGGCTACCTTCTACTATTGCTATTGCGGTTCTGCAGCCAGCTCTACAGCAGATGATGATATAGGAAACGTGACAATAAACACATATCCTGCAAACGTAACCTTAATGACAAATGGTACAGCATCGCCGCTTACTTATAATGCTGCATCAATAAATACGTATACAGACTTCCGTTATACTGTACCGCCAATCACCATGTACCTGGACAGTGTATACAAACTTAATGTTACACAGATAAACCAGTACGGTTTCTATAATGCTACAGTAAGTGCATTTATAGATTATGACCACAGCGGTGCATTTGACGCTACAGAAAAGGTATTCACCAAGATTACTTCAAATACCTCAACACCGGCAAACGTGGTGAGCGATACTTTCAGTATACCGCCAACAGCGCAGTTCAACATTACAGGTATGCGTATCATCCTTGTAGAAGGCAGTGGTGTAACCATTAATCCATGCGGTACTTATACATGGGGTGAAACAGAAGATTACCTTGTGAACATCAAATACCCGCCATGTAACGGACCTACCAATGCCGGAACAGCTACTACCAGCGATACTTCTATGTGTATCGGTTACAGCTTCCTGCTTACAGATACAACACATGAAATGCAGCGCTCCGGGCTCTACTGGGACTGGGTAGGATCTGCAAACAATGGTAATACGTGGACTCAGGTGCCTGGCTCAACAGGTAAGGATACTGTCAATGTACAGTTTACCGGTTCTTCCTGGTACAGGCTGCGTATGGTTTGTAACAATACCGGCGATACTACGTACTCCAATACTGTAAAAGTGAATATCAAACCGGCGTACAAATGCTATTGCTACAGCATTGCTACCGGAGGCATTAATGATACCTCTGACATAGGTTCCGTAACGCTGGGCGGTTTTGTAATGAATACCGGCGGACCACATCTCCGTAACCCGAGAGCTACACGTGGCCGTACGGATTATACAGACTTCGGCCCGATAGACCTGTTTGCTGACAGCACTTACGAACTCGATGTATATCATATAATGAATGGTTCCAATCATGCCGATGCACGCCTGACAGTCTTTATGGACTTCAATAATAACCTGCAGTATGACATACCTTCTGAACGTATACCGCTTACATCTGATATCTCTACCGCAAATGGCTGGTACATGATCAATAACATCACGATACCAACTGCAGTAGTGCCGGATGTACCGACCGGAATGAGGCTTATACTGAACAATAACGTAGGTCCGAACAGTCCGTCAGATGATGCATGTGGTGCGTATACTTCAGGTGAAACAGAAGATTATACGGTGGTATTCCATAAGAATCCGACAGGAGTCAATAACCTGACCAACGTACAGAACCTGGGACTTTATCCTAACCCTACAACCGGTAAGTTTAATATCTCATTCACTACCGGTACTGGTATAAAGAACATTCAGATAACTGTAACAACACTTACCGGCCAACAGATTATGGTACAGAACTTTACAGACATAAGTCACAACTTTAGTCATGAGTTCAACCTTGGTGATCAGGCGCGTGGTGTTTACTTCGTGGAAATAAATGCAGATGGCCAGAGAGCAATCCGTAAAGTAGTCTTGAGATAAGCTTTTCTGGTTCAAAAAATCAGAAAATAAAAAAACAGGGGCCCGAAAGGCCCCTGTTTTTTTGCGTATTATCCGGTTTTTTCGGAAAAAATAACGTCGTTATGTAGTTTTTTTTAAACAAAATGTAGTTTTATATAATAAGTTAATTCTTTATAACGCGTACTTTAAATGTGTAAGTGCTTGTAAAAATCCGTCAATAACTAATTATTAATGAACACAACATCATCATGTAGTTAAATTTTTTTAAAAAATCGATAATTTACAACTCGGTGTTTAAAAAAATATTCATGGTGAAAAAATTTACACAATTAAAAGCAAAAAAGAGTGGGGGCAGGCACAACTGGCTTTACCTCGCCTTTATGCTGATCGCTTCAGCCGGCTGGCAGCAGTCAGCAGCACAGTACTGTACACCTTCCTACTCTACAGGCTGTACTGCACAGGATGACATTAACAGCTTTACCCTTACAGGTTACAGTGGATCTACGATCAGTGATCTGGCAACGGGGTGCAGCTCCGGTGGTTATGCAGACCGCACCACTGTTGTAGCTGCAGTGAATGTGCAACAAGGCGGCACCTATGCAGGTACCGTTACTACGGACTATTCCAGCAGTGAGTACTACCAGATATGGATAGATTTTAATAATAACAACGTTTTTGATGCGTCAGAAGCGATGTTCCCGTCTATCATAGGGCCTTTCGGTTCTGCATCTGCGTCTACGTTCAATCTTACAATTCCTTTATCTGCCGCAACAGGCAGCCACCGTATGCGCGTACGCCTGGTGTATGCAGCATCCGGTACAATAGACCCCTGCACAAGCTACACTTATGGTGAGGTGCACGACTACCTCGTAAATGTAGTGGCAGCGCCGCCATGTTCCGGTGCTCCTTCTATCACAGGTGTTACTCCGGCAGGACCTATAGCATCCTGTGCAGGCAACACCCAGACGCTTACAGTGGGATTGCCTATTGCAAGCGGTTATACTTACCAGTGGGAAAGCGGAACGTCCTGCTCAGGTCCGTGGACGGCAATTGCCGGCGCAACAAACCAGAGCTATACATTTTCTGTAACCGGTAATGGCTTTTATCATGCGGTTGTAACATGTACTAACAGCAGCCAGTCATCTACAAGCGCCTGTGTGCAGGTTTCTGCTACATCTCCTACATATGCGAGCATTCCTTACATCCAGGATTTTGAGAGCTGGAACAACTATTGCGGAACATCTGACGTACCGTCCAGCAACTGGACAAACCAGCCTGCTACCGGCAACAATTCATGGCGCAGGAACGACCAGGGCAGCACTGCCAACTGGTACTCTCCTACTTCAGGTATTTACCTTTCAGGCAACCAGTATGTAAGCGGTTCGTACAGTGCACGTTTCCATACATACGGTACTTATATCGGCAGCCCTGCCACACAGGCTCCCGGTAACCTGGACCTTTATGTAAACTGCAGCGCTTCAACTGCTGCGAAACAACTGTATTTCTGGTATAATAACTTCCCTTATATCAATTACGCAAATGACTCCCTGACTGTATGGTTATCTACCAACGGCGGTTCTTCTTTTACGCAGATAGCAGGATATGATACAACTACAGCCTGGACGCGCAAATCATTACCTATACCTTCTTCTTCTGCGCAGACAATTGTCCGCTTTACCGGAAGAAGGTGGGGCCCATATGATTATTCAGATATTTTCCTTGACAGTGTATACATAGCTCCTCCATGTTCCGGTCAGCCTGTAGCAGGTACTATTTCTCCTGCCGGCCCGCTTTCCGGTTGCCCGGGCAGCGTGTATTCGCTCAGCACTGTCGGTACTACCCTTGCAGGTAACATGACCTACCAGTGGATTCAGAAATCAAATACTGCAACCTCCTGGAGTGCTGCTACCGGTGGTTCCGGCGCAAATACCGCAAACTATACAACCCCAAGCCTGTATGACACAATCCGCTATCGTATGGTTGTGACCTGTACTGGCAGCGGCCTTCGTGATACCACTGCTGCAATTGTGATCAATGTTGCCAAGCCATTATATGCAAGTATTCCTTACGTAGAAGATTTTGAAAACTGGTCTAACCGCTGCTTTACAACAGATGTGCCTACGATGAACTGGACAAACACTCCGGCTACAGGTAACTCTTCATGGCGCCGTAATGACCAGGGGGCTTCTGCCGGCTGGACGTCCGCTACAACAGGGCTTACTACACCGCAGGCAGCCGTAGGTACTTATTCTGCACGCTGGCATGGGTATTATGCCACTGTAGGACAGCCTGGCAAACTGGATGTGTTTGTAGATTGCAGCACCGTTACCGGTAATAAAGAACTGCAGTACTTCCTGAAAACACAAACAGGTGCTACATATCCTAACGATTCACTGAATGTATTGCTGTCAACAGACGGCGGTGCTACATTTGCTCCCATCGAATTAAACGGTGCCGGCACCGGCGGATGGGATCTGCATGTTGTACCTGTAGTGTCAAACTCAGCTACCACAGTAATACGCTTCCTTGCAAAAGACGCTTACCAGTACTATGGTGATATTGCAATCGACTACGTACGTATACTTCCGCCATGTGCCGGTAAACCAACCGCAGGAACTATGGTGCCGGTAACTCCATGTGCCAATGCTGACTTTACGCTGAAGCTGCAGGGCAACAGCCAGGCAGCAGGCCTTACTTACCAGTGGCAGCAGAGCACTAATGGCATCACAGCATCAAACGTACCGGGCGGCGCCCAGATGATAGCTACCGCAAACATCAGTGCGCCTACTTATTTCCGTTGTATTGTAACCTGTACAAACTCCGGTATGGCAGATACCACGCCTTTCTATCTTGTTAACCTTGCACAGTTCTACTATTGCTATTGCAACTCCACTGCAATCTATACGGGACTTACAAACATCGGTAATGTATCACTGTTCCCGTATAACAGCACTGCTGCTATACTGAATAACGGTAACGCAACTCCCAACCTGTCTAACGGTAATGCCAATAACCTGTATACAGATTTCCGCTATACAGTTACCCCCCCTGCTTTATTCCGCGACAGCGTTTATAAAATTTCTGTAGCACAGATCAATCCGGGAAGCTATGCATATGCAGCTACTATAGGCGCCTTCATAGATTTGAACCGCAATGGTATATTTGAACCGGCAGAGAAAGTATTTACAAGTGCAACATCAACTACCACACAACAGGTAGCTGATACATTCCGCATCTCTGATACAGCCCAGATAGGCCTTACCGGCATGCGTGTGGTTATGGTTTATGGTACCGGTGTTACGATTAACCCATGTGGTACCTATTCATATGGTGAAACAGAAGACTACCTTGTAAATATTAAATATCCGCCTTGTAATGGTCCTACAAATGCAGGCACCGCACACACGAGCGATACTGCAATGTGTGCAGGCTACTCCTTTACCCTTATAGATACCACGCATGAAAAACTGCGTTCCGGCCTTATCTGGGATTGGCAGACATCTGTTAACAATGGCAGCACCTGGAGTCATGTTTCCGGTTCCGGAGGTAAAGACACCATTACAGAGGTGTTTACAGGTACCAGCTGGTATCGCCTGCGTATAGTATGTACCAATAGCGGAGATACAACTTATTCAAATATTGTAACGGTAAACATCAAACCTGCATATAAATGCTACTGCTACAGCATAGCTACCGGTGGTGCAAATGACAGTACAGATATTGGTGCCGTGTCAATAGGTAGTTTTGTAAACTATACCGGTGGCCCGCACCTCCGCAACGGATCTGCTGTTCATGGCCGTACAGATTTCACAGACTACGGTCCTATAGAATTATTCTCAGACAGCACATATCAGCTGAATGTATTCCACACAATGCCCGGAAGCACACATGCTGATGCACGTCTTACTGTATTCATGGACTTCAACAACAACCTGCAGTACGATATCCCTTCTGAGCGTATTCCGCTCGCATCAGATATAAGCACTGCCAACGGATGGTATATTATTAACAACATAACAATACCGACTGCAGTAGTGCCGAATGTACCAACAGGTATGCGTTTAATACTGAACAACAACGTAGGCCCGAACAATCCTTCGGATATGGCCTGTGGTACGTACACATCCGGCGAAACAGAAGATTACACGGTTATCTTCCGTAAATCAGCACCGACTGGTATCAACACCATCTCCGGTCTGAAAGAGCTGGGTATCTTCCCGAACCCGACTTCAGGAAGGTTTACAGTACAGTTCAATTCTTCAAAAGTATATGACCATGTGATGATCCGCGTATCAAGCATTACAGGTGAGCAGCTGATAGTGCGCAACTACACTACTCCTTCTTCAATGTTCCGCGAAGACCTGGATATGGGCGGTTATGCCAAAGGCATCTATTATGTGGAAATAATGGCCGACGGAGAGAAAATGATCCGTAAACTGGTTGTGAGATAATCATGATTATAATTTTTCACCGGGAGGGGCTGCTGATGAAGCAGCCCCTCTTTTTTATAGCATTTTCATAACAAATGATGCCCGGGAAAAGCAGTATATTAATGATGAACAGGTTAGCGACTTTATCCACAGCTGGTTGATTTCTTATAAGGGAGAAACAGGCTTATTTTAGATAAATTCGTAATCCAACCTCTTCTTTTTTCAACTCCAAAAAATGCACCCATGACGGATAATACAAAAGCCGGCGGACTGTCCTTTCAGCGCCATTATACAACAGACGGTGTGAGTCCCTACGATATGTTTGAGTACGATTACAGGAGTTCTGTGATCCGTAATCCAAACGGGGAAAAAGTATTTGAAATGACCAATGTGGAAGTGCCTGCACACTGGTCGCAGATTGCTACAGATATTCTTGCACAAAAGTACTTCCGCAAAGCAGGCGTACCACAGCCCGACGGCTCCCTGGGCCGCGAAACATCTATAAAGCAGGTGGCACACCGTATGGCTGATTGCTGGCGCTCATGGGGCGATAAATACGGTTATTTTGCTTCAGAAAAAGACGCACAGGTATTTTATGATGAGCTGGTGTATAGTATACTGCACCAGAGCTGTGCCCCCAACTCCCCTCAATGGTTTAATACCGGCCTTTTCAGCAGCTATGGTATAGACGGCAAAGCACAGGGACACTACTATGTGGATCCGCTGACCGGAAAGCTGGAGCGCTCACAGAATGCTTATGAACGTCCGCAGCCGCATGCCTGTTTTATACTGAGTGTAGACGACGATCTTGTAAACAGCGGTGGTATTATGGACCTATGGACACGGGAGGCGCGTATTTTTAAATATGGCTCCGGGGTAGGCACCAATTATTCCAACATAAGGGCCGAAGGTGAAAAACTGAGTGGCGGCGGCACCTCAAGTGGCTTGATGAGCTTTCTGAAAATAGGAGACCGCGCAGCTGGAGCTATTAAAAGCGGCGGAACCACAAGGCGTGCCGCCAAAATGGTATGCCTGGACCTGGATCATCCCGAAGTGATAGATTTCATAGACTGGAAAGTAGAAGAAGAGAAAAAAGTGGCTGCACTGATCGCTGCAGGATATTCATCCGATTATGAAGGCGAGGCATATAAAACTGTTTCCGGGCAGAACTCGAACAACTCTGTACGTATTCCGAACGAATTTTTCCGCAGGCTCACCAACAATGAAGACTGGGAAATGACCGCCCGCACAGACGGACGTGTGATGCGCAAAATGGCTGCAAAAGAAATATGGGAAAAGATATCCTATGCCGCATGGCGCTGCGCAGACCCCGGTACACAGTACAATACCACCATCAACGAATGGCATACCTGTCCTGAAGGGGGGGAGATACGGGCTTCCAACCCATGCTCGGAATATATGTTCCTGGACAATACTGCATGCAATCTTGCATCGCTCAACCTGCGCCGTTTCTTCAATGAAGCAGATAACAGCTTTGACGTAAAGGGTTTTGAATATATGACCCGCCTGTGGACCGTAGTGCTGGAAATTTCCGTACTCATGGCGCAGTTCCCTTCACCTGAAGTGGCACAGCTGAGTTATGATTACCGTACACTGGGACTTGGTTTTGCCAACCTTGGTTCCATGCTTATGGTAAGCGGCATCCCTTATGACAGCGAAGAAGCTCGTGCCATTGCAGGTGCGATTACTGCTATAATGAATGGTGTAGCGTATAAAACATCTGCCGAAATGGCGAAGGCCCTCGGTGCATTTCCGGAATTTGAACGGAATCGTGAGCATATGCTGCGCGTGATGCGCAATCACCGTGCAGCCGCATATGATGCCACAGATGCGTATGAAGGGCTGGAAATAAAACCCAATGGTATTAATGCCAAATATTGCCCCGATGACCTGCTGCGTGCCGCTACAAGGGCATGGGATGAAGCTGTGCAGATGGGTGAGCAATATGGCTACCGCAATGCGCAGGCTACGGTAATTGCCCCAACGGGTACAATAGGCCTGGTGATGGATTGTGATACCACGGGAGTAGAACCCGATTTTGCATTGGTAAAATTCAAAAAACTTTCAGGCGGCGGATATTTCAAGATCATCAACCAGTCTATACCCGCAGCCTTGAAAAACCTCGGTTATCGCCCGGAAGAAATTGATGCCATTGTAAAATATGCAAAAGGTCATGGCAGCTTTGCAGGTGCTCCTTACATCAACCATCAGAGCCTGAGTGAAAAAGGTTTTATAGGTGAAGAACTGCGCAAGCTGGATGTGGCAGTAGAAAGCGCCTTTGAAATCGGCTTTGTGTTTAATGTCTATACACTCGGCGAAGAATGCCTGCAGCGGCTTGGGTTTAAACCGGAGGAATATTACGATAACGACTTCAGTCTGCTGCATGAACTTGGTTTTACAGATGATGAAATAGAAGCAGCAAATGATTATGTATGTGGTACCATGATGGTGGAAGGCGCACCTTACCTTAAAGAAGAAGATCTTGCGGTATTTGACTGTGCCAATAAATGTGGTAAAAAAGGAGAGCGGTACATACATGCACATGGACACATCCGTATGATGGGGGCAGTACAGCCGTTTATCAGCGGTGCTATTTCCAAAACGATTAACCTGCCTAATGAAGCTACGGTAGAAGAAATTAAAGATTGCTACTATCTCAGCTGGCAGCTGGGATTGAAGGCCTGTGCACTTTACCGTGATGGTTCGAAGCTGAGTCAGCCGTTGAGTAATAAGAGCGACAAGAAGAAAAAGAAAGAAACTCCGGAAGAGGTAAAAGAGGAGACAGCAGCACCGGTAAGCCAAATCATTGATATGGGGCAGCTTACTATTGATGAGTTGCTGGAAGAAGTGAACAAGCGTGTACAGGCAAGCCCCGATACACAACTGAAGCGTGAGCTAAGCCGTATTGTAGAGCGCAAACAATTGCCCGCCAAGCGTCGTGGATATACATTTAAAGGAAAAGTTGGCGGCCAGCCGCTATTCCTGCGTACCGGTGAATATGGCGATGGTACTCTTGGTGAAATATTTATTGACATGGCCAAAGAAGGCGCCACAATGCGCAGCCTGCTGAACAGCTTTGCCATAGCTATTTCCGTAGGATTGCAATATGGTGTGCCGCTGGATGAGTTTGTGGAGAAATTTACATTCACAAGATTTGAGCCGTCCGGTGTTGTAGAGCATCCGAATATTAAGACAGCAACATCTGTACTCGATTACATTTTCCGTGTATTGGCTTATGAGTACCTGGACCGTGTAGACCTGGTACATGTTCCCGATCAGTATAAAATAAAAGATGAGGACGAAATGAAGAACCCCGTGCAGCAACAGCTTTCGCAGGTGCGTATTACAGCTCCGCAGCCGGTAAAAGCCCCGGATATAGTACCTAAACCGGTTGCTGTACAATCTACATCAGATATTAAAAAGCTCATGGGTACCAGTGCAGATGCTCCAGCCTGCCGTAACTGCGGAAATATTACTTTAAGAAACGGTACCTGTTATGTATGTCCCAATTGCGGCAGCACTACAGGATGCAGTTGATGGATAAAAATGTAAGCCCTGCTTCGGCAGGGCTTTTTTTATGCCTTGACACTTAACGGATGTCATAGCGGGTGTAATGAATAAATCTCTTTTGACATAGCCTGTTAAACATATAGAAGGTCTGATGGATATTATGTGGATAGACAAAATGTTCCTATTTTTTTGGTGGGCTGGCTGCAGTAATGTTAGCTGGAGCACCGGAGCAAAAATGCAATTTCCACTTGCCGGGCCATCTTTTTAAATAAATCAATGTTTCACAATCTAATAGACAGCCTGAATTCTGATATGCTATCGTCAGTTGTCAAATAACAACAGCAAGTAGCGCAATCACAACTAACAGTAGCGGCGTTTTTACCGATTACAGCAGCTACCCGGAATAACTTTGTACTGTCGAAAAAACAAAAGACAATACACGTATGGATACCAAAATGATCGGCAGCAAAATTGCCAAAGCACGAAAGGAGAAAAATATATCTCAGGCGCAACTTGCGCAACTCCTGTTCATTAGTCCGCAGGCTGTTGGAAAATGGGAACGAGGAGAATCAATTCCGGATATCATCACTTTTAACCGCCTCGCAGAGATATTAGATGTGGACCTTAACTATTTTTCAGAAAACTTTCAGTCAACGGGTGACAAAGTAGTCTTTAACGCAGATGATCACAATCATATTGAGCAAACAGAGCAGGAAATTACCACTCCTTCCGGCTTGTCGCAGGAACGGCCTTTACTGACCAACTTCAGCGGGGGTAATTTGTCAGAAAGTGACTTCGCAGGCGTTACTGCGCATAACAGAAAATTTAACGGCAGTGCTTTGCACGGCTCTGACTTTACAGGTGCGGATCTGACCGGCAGCTCATTTTCCGGCAGCGATATACGGGAAGCCAATTTCGATGGGACAAACCTCACAGACTGTACACTGACTGCCAATGACATGACCGGTGCGAGCTTCAATAAGACGATTCTTGTACGCACTGTATTCAGCTCATCAGGATTGACAGGTGCAAAATTCACGCATGCAGAACTGACTGGTGTAAAACTGACAAAGACAGATCTTCGGAAAACAGTCTTCGAAAACTGCATCTTCAATGGTGTGGACTTTAAGTACTCTGACATGCGGGGGCTGTGCCTTGACGGGCAGACCTTTACCGGCGTCAAATTTGACAAAGCGGCGCTGAATGACGCTACATTCAATGGTGCGACGCTCAGGAACGTATCTTTCCGTCCTACTTATGCACTGACCAATAAATATTACCGGGCCATCAAAACCATCTGCTTTGACGGCGCGATGATGGATAAGCTGACTTATGCCGAACTCAAAGGCATGGGGGCCGATCTGTCAAAGGTTACATTTATATAATCTGGCGAAGAGGCCGCCAGAAGTAATAATGTTGGAATGCAGCTTCTCTTTTGCACCTATTTTTTGTACATAGCCGGAAATGGCTACAACATCCATAGATCCGGCTACAGGAATCAATTGTGAGACACAGACTTTTGCTTTCATAAAAAGGACACTTATGAAAGTTATAGTAACAGGTTCGTTGGGGCATATCGGTCTTCCGCTGACGAAGGAACTGGTACAAAAAGGCCATGCGGTTACGGTAGTCAGCAGCAGCGCCGAAAAACGGAAAGATATTGAAGCGTTAGGTGCTGCTGCTGCTGTAGGTTCTGTTGAAGATGCTGATTTTCTTAAATCTGCTTTTGCAGGCGCAGATGCGGTGTACGCCATGATCCCACCGGATTATACCGCCCCCGATCCGGTAGCACGCTACAGAAAAATAGGGCAGAACTATGCAGCGGCAGCACAGCATTCCGGAATAAAACACATCGTTCATCTCAGCAGTTATGGAGCGCATCTGAGCCATGGTACCGGGTTTATACTCGGCTCCCATTATGTAGAGGGCATACTGAATGAGTTGCAGGGCATGGCCGTCACACACTTGCGGGCAGGCTACTTTTACTACAACCTGTACCATTTTACAGATATGATCAAAGAGGCGGGATTTATTGGCTCTAATTATGGCGGTGAAGACAGGATTGCAATGGTTGCTCCGGAAGATATTGCGTCTGCTGCAGCTGAAGAGATAACAACTCCTTCTTACAGCAGGAAAGTGCGCTATATAGCAAGCGACGACCGTACCGCCAATGAGATTGCCGGTATTTTAGGTGCGGCCATTGGCAAGCCGGATTTAAAATGGATAACCTTTACGGACGAGCAGGTGAAAGACAGCCTGATGAAGAACGGGATGCCTGCTTCTGTAGCTGCAAACTTTGTGGAGCTGGGGGCCAGCCTTCACAGTGGAGCATTGCGTGAAGACTATGACCTGCACCGGCCGGATGTTATGGGAAAAATAAAGCTGGAAGATTTTGCGAGGGAATTTGCCGCAGCTTTTTAAACATTGCGGGTATATATGTTTCGAGCTAAATCGCTTATGAAATAAAGAAGCAGACCGGCAATCCTTATCCGCCGGTCCTGCTTTCTTGTAAAAATGATTATGAAATAAGCTTTAGTAATGTTTTATACCCGAGTGTGGTCGGAATAACCGCTCCATTATTGCATTCCAGCTCTGACGTGGTTTTTATGTACGTTTTTATGTAGGATTTATTGACGATATAAGATTTATGAACCCTCACGAATTGCCTGTATGTATGAAAACTGTCTTCGTAATACTTTAAGTTTTTCGATTTTATATACTGACTGTTATCGTGCAAATGAAATAAAGTATACGCTCCTTTACTTTCCAGGTATACAATTTTATCCAGCTGTACAAAATCTGTTTTTGTCATATCAGACAGGGCAATTATCGGAGATGGCAGCATAGTGCTTTGGAGGGTCTGTGAAATATGCCGGGATATCCTGTTGATATCTTCATTTCTTTTTTCCTTTACCCTGTGTACACTTTCAATGAGCTGCTGATAATTTATTGGTTTCAGTAGATAGTTATTTGCCGCGTATTCAAACGCTTTCAACGCAAAATTTTCATACGCTGTTGTAAAAATTATGTCACAGCTATGTTTATAAAGTCTGTTCAATAAATCAAAACCTGTATACTCGCCCAGGTGTATATCTAAAAACAAAATATCGGGTTCGGCAGATCGCATTATCCGGATTGCCTCCTCAATATTTCCCGTGATACCAACAATTTCCACTTCCGGACAAAATTGCAGTAAAAGCTCCTGTAATGCATCCCGCGGCTGTTCCTCGTCGTCTACAATAAGTGCAGTAATTTTCATATCATGATATTTGTGGGTAAGTATAAAATAGCTGAAACACCTGATGAAGGAGGTGCGTTGTTTACAATCTGAAGACTGCCCGTGCCATATGTTTTTCTTAATAACGCCATACGCTCTGCTATAATTGTCAGCGCATGGCCATCGTTTGGTAAAAAATCTGCCGGCAACCCTATTCCGTTGTCGGCAATAATAATCATCAGACTATTTTTTTCTATCGTGATACTAATTGTAATGATTCCGTCATTGCTGTCTTTTTTTATTCCATACTCTACCGCATTCTCCAGCAATGGTTGTATTAAAAGTGCAGGCACGATATAATCTGCCGGTGTAATGTCTGCCGCAATATTGATTGTATAGGTAAAACAATTTCCGAAACGTTTTTGCTGCACATCCAGGTAATCTTTTGCAAAGTTTAACTCTGCCTGAAGTGTCGGATATTTATTTCTCACACTCATTAAAATGCCGCGCATAAGCCCGGAAAAACTGTTGAGATAAACCAGCCCCTCTATTTTTTGCTCCTTCAGAAAATAGCGTTGCAGTGGTGTTAACAAGTTAAAAATAAAATGCGGCTTCAGTTGTCCCAGCAGGCTTCTCGCTTCAAGTTCATAGATGTACAAATCCTGTTTTAACTTCGCCTCATTCCGGATACCCAGGTAGCTATTGATTTTATATACAGAATAGAACAGGAGCACTGCCGATAAAATAACTATTGAAAATAAAAACCATGATTGCTGATACCATGCCGGGAGAACAATGATCGTAAAAGAAACGACTTTGTCAGATATTGCGGGATGGCCAAAATCAACACGGTATTCAATCCTGTATTTTCCGGGCGATACAGGCTGAAAATTCATTTGTGCAAACTCACTTATTCCTTCTCTCCTGTAAATTTCATTTCCATCTTTTAATATACGGTATGTTATCTGCCTGCTTTCATTTTTATAGGTCATAATATCCAGTTCAAACGATGCAGAAAATTTCTTATCGTATGTACATTCAAAAACAGAATTGTACGGAGAAAAACCATAAATGGAGGAGAGTATATGTACTATTGGTTCTGTATGTCCGGATGTATCCAGCAATGTAACTTTGGGTATACAAAATATGCCTCTGTTACCGGCAAGCGCGATGTATTTTTCATCTATGTAAAAATCACTTACCTTAAATGGAATGTAATATTTTTTTAACGACAGTATATTAACCGGCGCCCATGTTTTTTTATTGACAATTACGACCTCTTCATTACTGTTCCTTACGTAGAGATACTGGCTGTCTTGTTTTACGTCATACGCTGCGTCAGAGGTTATCCTTTTTAAACAGGCGCTGTTAAATACAAATTGCTCCGGTATCGTATAGGCACCGGTATTGGTACAAAATATGATCAGGCCTTCACTTGTGTGAATGCTGTTAAACTGATTATCCGCCAGGTAGGGTAGTGGCTTACTGTTAAGAAAACATCCCTGTACAGTGCCAATGTAAATTTTGCCATTTGCCAGTGGCAGAATGCATGTTTTTTTATTGGTGTTGAAGTTTGCGGGGGCATATCTGCACACGACACCCGAAGAGTCAATAAACAGTATACCACTACCGCTGGCGTAATAAAAAACATTGTTTAGCAAAGCACCATTTTTATAACCCTGGGCTATACCCGGTTCCCGGGGCACCAGTGGTCTGAATGCTGCTGACAAGATACCGGCACCGTCTGCTGCATTGCTCCCGAAAGCTTCCATTCGGGTAAATAATAACCATCTGTCTTTCATTTTTTCTGCAAACAATACCCCGGATAAGCGTTCCCGTACCGGAGCGGAAAACCTTTGCTGCCTGTTACCGTTAATAAAATCTGCAACCCCTTCACCATACCCGATAACGGTTATCCCGCTGTCAAAATGCTTTAGCATAGAAACATTGTCGCTGTAAAGACCACTTATATTTTTATTATAGTACAGCGTCTGGGTTTCTGATGCGGGGAAGAAAAAAACACCGTTATCATAAGAGCTTACCCATATATTATTCAGGTAATCATTTTGTATGTCTGTTATTTGTTCTTTGGGGAGAATGTGTTCTACAATATGGCCTTTTCCGGGAAGGCTGAAAAAGCCATTTATCTTAATCAGTCCAAGACTTTTAAGGCCACCCAGGTACAGATCATCTTCGTGCCGGACTGCAGATTCTATATAATCACTGATGTTGTAATCATCTCCGTCAAACAACAATACAGGATCAGCATGCTCTTTTACTACAAAAATCTTATTGCCTATTATCAGGTAATTCTCCTTTGTGTAAATGCCAATGTTTTTCTTTAGAAGAATTGTATCTATTGTTGCCGCAATCTGCCGGCTGTTTGCCAAATGAGATAACCTGTAGTGCTCAACGATTTGTTGTGCAAGATCGGGTACTATTGTACAGGTATGAGCTGCCAGGTCTATACTGATACTGCTTCTGATGCTCTGCTTCCGCAATATTAATCTGTTGCCCCATTGCATGGCCAGTATATATGGCCTGACTGGTAATTGCAATTTATTTAAGCCATAAACACTGTCTGTGTTCACTACCACATGGTTATTTAAGTTGACGGCCCTTGTATGACCACTGTAGGTAAATAGCCACAAAAGGTTATTGTTTGTCCTGTATATAAATACAATGTCCTCGAACTTTCCCGTAGCAACAATTTTAAACTCCTTCCCATTATATTTTACTAATCCCCTGTCAGTTGCCAGCCATATATACCCAAAATTGTCCGGGACAATTTTGTAGATCGTTTCGGTTGGCAGGCTGCTGTTAAAAGAATTGTAGTGTATAAAGACCGGTTGTGGTTTTAAGGGAAGTCGGGCAGATACCTGCAGTACAGTAAGGATATTAAATGCAATAAAAAATAAATATTTCAATTTTATATTTAAAAATGTATTCAATGTATACTATTAGAAATGAGTACAAAATACAGGATAGCATTGTATTATTTTACCTTTTATGGGGTTTCGTTAAAAAAAATATGCCTTTGGTTAAATAGCATATTATTAAAAAGATGGTAACAGGAATATTGCAACCAAATAAATAATTGCATTATGAGAACAGTTCTTATTTTCCTGTTTACAGTATTTGGTTTTACTGCATTTTCCCAAAACAATATTTGCTTTCATCGCCTGCACAATGGCTATGCGGAGATATTGATCCCTGTGTCACAATGGAATGGCAACGACGTGACGTTGAAAGTGTATTACCCGAGCGGAGCCCTAATTGCAGGGCCGGTCACTTATACAACTGCAAATCTGCCCAAGGTAACCGGCTCTGGGGGCTCACCATATTACTACCTCAAGGGCTTGGCAAACCCTTATGGAACCAAAACATTAATTTATGAAGTCAGCAGCACGCTGGATGCCGCCGTATCTGACACCCTAGCCGCTCTCCCGGCCAGCCAGTGGAGCGCCGCCGGCACTGCTGCCGTATGTGGTGTATCTAAAGCGAGTGTATGCTTTAGCCGCCTGCACCAGGGGTATGCAGAGATGCTCGTTCCTGTATCTCAATGGCATGATACGGCAATGACCCTGAAAGTTTACCACCCCAACAGCAACCTTGTCGTTAATCCCGTCACTTATGCAGTATCCTCATTGCCAAAGGTAACGTCTGCCGGTGGCACACAATACTACTACCTGAAAGGCGTAAACAATCCCTACGGAAATGAGACGCTTACTTATGAGCTAAGCAGTATGAAAGATGCTGCTGTATCCAATTCGCTGGACCCGTTGCCGCAAGCCCAGTGGAGCGCCGCCGGCACTGCTGCCGTATGTGGTGTATCTAAAGCGAGTGTATGCTTTAGCCGCCTGCACCAGGGGTATGCAGAGATGCTCGTTCCTGTATCTCAATGGCATGATACGGTAGTGACCCTGAAAGTTTACCACCCCAACAGCAACCTTGTCGTTAATCCCGTCACTTATGCAGTATCCTCATTGCCAAAGGTAACAGCTGCCGGTGGCACACAATACTACTACCTGAAAGGCGTAAACAATCCCTACGGAAATGAGACGCTTACTTATGAGCTGAGCAGTATGAAAGATGCTGCTGTATCCAATTCGCTGGACCCGTTGCCACAAGCCCAGTGGAGTGCAGCCGGTACAGCTGCCGTATGTGGTGTGTCTAAATCCAGTGTATGCTTTAGCCGCCTGCACCAGGGGTATGCAGAGATGCTCATTCCTGTATCTCAATGGCACGATACAGCAATGACCCTGAAAGTTTACCACCCCAACAGCAACCTTGTCGTTAATCCCGTCACTTATGCAGTATCCTCATTGCCAAAGGTAACAGCTGCCGGCGGGACACAATACTACTACCTGAAAGGCGTGAACAATCCCTACGGAAATGAGACGCTTACTTATGAGCTAAGCAGTATGAAAGATGCTGCTGTATCCAATTCGCTGGACCCGTTGCCGCAAGCCCAGTGGAGTGCCGCCGGCACTGCTGCCGTATGTGGTGTATCTAAAGCGAGTGTATGCTTTAGCCGCCTGCACCAAGGGTATGCAGAGATGCTCGTTCCTGTATCTCAATGGCATGATACGGTAGTGACCCTGAAAGTTTACCACCCCAACAGCAACCTTGTCGTTAATCCCGTCACTTATGCAGTATCCTCATTGCCAAAGGTAACAGCTGCCGGTGGCACACAATACTACTACCTGAAAGGCGTAAACAATCCCTACGGAAATGAGACGCTTACTTATGAGCTGAGCAGTATGAAAGATGCTGCTGTATCCAATTCGCTGGACCCGTTGCCACAAGCCCAGTGGAGTGCAGCCGGTACTGCTGCTGTATGTGGCGTGTCAAAAGCCAGTGTATGTTTTAACCGGCTGCACCAGGGTTATGCAGAGATGCTCATTCCTGTATCTCAATGGCATGATACGGCAATGACCCTGAAAGTTTACCATCCCAACAGCAACTTCGCTGCTCTCCCGGTTACTTATGCCGTATCCTCACTACCGAAGGTAACAGCTGCCGGTGGCACACAATACTACTACCTGAAAGGCGTGAACAACGGTTATCCAAACGAGACGCTTACCTACGAACTGAGCAGTATGAAAGATGCTGCTGTATCTAATTCGCTGGCAGCATTGCCCGATAGCCTGTGGAACAGTTTTACGCTGCAGAATACCTGCATCAACAAACCTAAAGGCATGTGTACCGACAGGAACAATGTCAGCTACACCATTTACCTGCAAAAAAGCGAATGGACAGATACTTCCGTCATACTGAAATTGTACCACTCTAATGGTACCTTGTTGTACAGCCACTTGTTTGCCGGTCTTACCACCACTCTTTACAACAATGTGCTATGCTATAAAGTGTCCACAGTTTATACACCATACGCCAATGAAAATATAGTGGTAGAAGTATCCGGCCCTAAAACAGCAGCACTGCATATGTACGTAGCACCAGTGCAACAGCTCTGCTATCCGGTCGGCCAATGTACCAATCCTGTTACTCCGGCGTTCACCCAGGTAGCACCTGTTTGTAAGGGTACTGCCTTTGCTTTGCCTGCAACATCCAACGATGGATATACCGGCTCCTGGGCTCCTGCCATCAACAACCAGGCAACCACTGTTTATACCTTTACTTCAGACGCAGGACAGTGTGCCGGCAATGCAACAATGACCGTTGCTGTAAAGAATGGCATCACATGGATGTCAGGAAGCACCAGCCAGACACTTGCAGCCAATACACCACTGACCAATATAGTGTACACATTGGCGGGAGATGCAACCGGAACAACTGTAACCGGGCTTCCGGCAGGTGTTACCTATGTTGTAAACGGCACCACACTTACCATCAGCGGCACCCCGTCTGCAGCGGGAACATTCAATTATACGATCAGTACTACAACATCATGTGGCACTGAAACGGCAACCGGAAGCATTACAGTAACAGCACCGGTTGCAGACTGGACTTTGGCCCCGAACAGTTATATTTTTACCGGCAAGGACAAAACAGGAAATAGTGTAGACGGCCTCTACATACCTGTAAAGAAAGCTTATGCTATGTGGGCCGGCGGAGGTGATTTTATGAAAGACGCCCAGGGCAACTATACTCCGATTCCTTCTGGCAACGAAACTGCCGGATTGTATTGGGAAGATATGGCTGGGTTGATCAAGTCTATTACGCTTGAAGGTTCGGGAGAAAATGCCCGGATAAAAGTGATGGTAGACAAACTGAAAGAGGGTAATGCCGTAGTGTCTTACCGCGTAAACGGTACAGTATACTGGACCTGGCACGTATGGGTTACAGACGATCCCAGAGACAGCGGTAGTACTTACCATCATGGATTTGAAAAAGATAAAAATGGCACCCTTGTTACCGACTGGAAATGGATGGACCGGAACCTTGGTGCTACCAATGCATCATTTACAGGGCACGACTGGCAACGCTCCGGAGGACTGCAATATCAATGGGGCCGGAAAGATCCGTTTCCGCCGCTGGTGTATAAAGATGGTACTTTCTATGAGGTTACCGGCGAAGTTGGTAATCTGAGGCACCGTAATGCATTGTATACAAAAAGTGTTACCGAACCCAGCGGGCAATCCAGCCTCCTGCCGGTAAAATTCAGAGGCAATTTGTATTCCCAGGGCAATACCGGTTCTGATTTACCAAATGAAAATATCCGCTATTCTGTTAATAATCCTATTAACTACATCATTCCTCCGGTTTATGTATTTAAGACAGGGGAAACTGTTGTAAATAATGGAGAGAACTATTATAAACAGGGCCTCAATTCGCAGGGACAACTGGTCTGGAACAAAAAGGATCTGACAACCTGGTTTTCCAAACAGAAATATAAGCTGTTTGACCCCGCCAATAGCAGCAATAACATAGCCTGGGATTTATGGGGAGATACCCGGCAGGGGCGTGTGAGCAATATTAATTCCGGTAATTCTGTTTTGCAGGAAGAAAGCAAGCGTTATGCGATGAAATCCCCATACGATCCTTGCCCCTGTAGCTGGAGGGTGCCTTCAGCCTACGCTTCTACATCCAGCTATCCAAATTCTTCCAGTCCCTGGGGCGCAGATACCGGAACCCACGGAACGGAGAACTTTTTACCAAATGCAGTTAATGCAAGTACAGCAGGTGTTAAAATATACCCCGGGCTTGGATATGACTTTACCGGAGTAAGTAACTGGAATTTAGGTATCATACCCATCAGCGGCAATTATGAATACTATCCTAATACCGTGTCTCTGGGTAATAATCCTACTTCCGGGTTAACTGTTCCTAATGTGATATCACAGGACCAGGCAGCAGATGGCGCACTTCATACCTCCACGTTTTCCAGCGGCGCCGGTACAGAACCTATCTATGGAAGCAGGGGAATTGGTTTTATCGCAGATCCCGTCAATAAAGCTAACCATACCTCTGTCGGGTGGTATTATATAGGATACGACGGTAATGAAGGCAATACTTATGAAAGCGCTGCCGTACGGTGCATAAAAGACCCTAATAATCAATTTATGCCCACAGAATTTGAAACAGAATTTGTTGCGGCAGCTACAGATGAATATTCCATGGACACACTAAAATCATGGGCAAATGATCCGAACAGTTTTGTTGTAATGACCAATACCACAAATGCTGCTGACAGAGTTGTTGAAATTCCATTAAGGAAAGCCTACGCTATGCAGAAGCTATATCTGACAACAGACGAAAGCTATCCTTCCGATGGTACTAAGTCGGGTTCTGTAGTGTGGACTACCAACACTGGCCTTATCAACAATATGCAGATTATCGACGGCACTAAACAAACAGCGAAACTGATAGTAACTCTGAATGCCGGCCAATATGGAAATACAATAGTAGCTTTTCACCTCGGCAATTCCGGGCAATGGGTAAATGGGGTATTGCAAGACCCCGTAATATGGAGCTGGCACATATGGGCACCTGAAACACCGGTTCAGACAAGTGCAGCAGATACTACGGAAACCATAACAAATAGCGGCATCGTTCAGGTAGCCAACAACCAGTTTGTAAATCCTACACAGAGCACAGCACCTCCGCTCGCTACCACTTTTATGGATAGAGATTTAGGAGCCTTAACCGCTTTCCCTGCATTAACATCTGACATTTCGATTTCCGCAGCGGATCTGCAAAATGTAATGAAAGCTTCCGGGGTACACTATCAGTGGGGAAGAAAGGACGCATTGCCCAGGTTTACAAATCCTGGTAATTTATTTGCCGGCGCCTATCAGATAACCGGCGGTAACGCAGGGTTTGATCACTCCGCGAATGGAGACACAGCCTTTGTATATGTTCAGACAGGAGTGAACAATGGTGCTATTACTTACCAGAAATTTAATGAATCGAGATTTGTAGCATTGTCGCAGGAATATCAGACGTATAAATCCGCTGCCGGTGTTGCTGGTACAGATTCAAAAAATGCCCGGATAAAAAAGGTGACAAAATATGCGGCGGAAAACCCGATGATATTTTTATACCAGGCAAGACCTCTTTCTGCAATAGAACAAAATCCGAATGGAACCTATACTGATGCACAAAGAAACCAGCTAAACAGTCAGTTTGCCACTGACCGGAACAAGAACCCTACGGATTGGTTGTCCGAAGAATCAGGACTGGCACCGGAAAGGTGGGGGCATGGCACCGCCAAATCACCATTTGATCCTTGCCCCAAAGGCTGGAGAATTCCGGATGTAAGCTTCACATTCAGTAGCTCTGTTGGAACGGCTCCATGGTTCTACAATTATTATGATGTTACAGCAAACAACGTAAGGACATATGGCTTGTACCAGGGCGGAGGATTCACCCTTACCGGACGGGGAAGAACAGGTATAATATCCAATACTAACAATACCATTACACAAGCGGAATACCCGGGTAATGTAGTTGCACCATATTCGGGTGCTGTTAGTGGAGGTACCAAAATGCTTGGCAACGTCTTTAGTTTCCCCGGGTCAAATTATAGCATCGGAAACTTTGCCAACTCCGGCACGAGAGGGATTCTGGGCGGTAACAGCAGCACCAATCCTGTGATCTCATACTCCGAAACTATTCCTTCAGGATTCTCAACAGGTATCTGGACGTCTGCATTCTCTGATTATTACAGAGGTTTGGCGCTCGGTATGGGCATGCAAACTACTGTAGGCACACAGGCAAAATCCCTGTTGACGGTAACCGGGCTCTTTCACCCGCAGACAGCCATGTCCTGTCGCTGTGCCAAAATGAATTTTGATGCTAATGGTCATGAAATAGGCCGCTACGACCCATATGCGATACCAGTACCGCAGAACGGCAGTACTGCACGAAAAGCATCAAAGACACTGGATGCGCAGGAAATAACTCAGTTGGCGAACGAAAACAAAATAATAGTGTTCCCTAACCCGGTTAAAGACGTGTTGCGGATACTGGCCGACGACACCAGGAGTTATTACTACCAGATTTATAACATAGCAGGTAAACTGGTACAGCAGGGCGAATTTGTTAACAAACAGACGGATATTTCGTCTCTGCCGCCGGGAGCATACCTGGTAAGGATCAACAATGCAGAAAGCGTTGTGAAGATCATCAAACAATAGGACTTTATCTGATTCTTTATTTAGAGCGGCTGTCTCCGGACAGCCGCTCATTTTTTTCAGGCCTGCCTCATCGCACGGCACCTTATTATTTTTGCTCCCATCACACGCAAGACCTTTTAAACCCGAAAATGCTGCCAGCGAAAGAACCGCAAGTTTCGGGTAGGCTGCAAATGCGGGTGCATGTACTTTTGGGTTGTCATTCATCAAAAAGATAAAGAATGGAAACACAACAGGATCTTAATTACGACCGGATTGCCGCAGCGATCGGTTATATACGGGAGCATTTCAAAGAGCAGCCCGGCCTGGACGAAATTGCTGCATTTGTACATCTCAGCCCGTTCCATTTTCAGCGCATGTTTACCGACTGGGCAGGAGTAAGTCCCAAAAAATTCCTGCAATACCTCAGCCTTGAACACGCGAAAAAAATACTCAAAGAACATAATACCACGGTATTTGATGCCACTGTAGAAACCGGCCTCTCCGGCACCGGTCGCCTGCACGATCTCTTCGTCTCCATAGAAGGTATGACACCTGGAGAATACAGGAATGGTGGTGCGTCGCTCTCTATCAATTACAGCTTTGCAGAAAGTCCTTTCGGCAATATTGTTATTGCATCAACACCCAAAGGTATTTGCCACATGGCATTTGCTGATGATGCGGCTGCAGCATTCTCTTCACTCCAGCAGGCATTCCCCAATGCAGCTTTCCGGCAGATAACAGATATCATGCAGCAAAATGCCTTACGCATCTTTTCACATGACTGGAGTGACCTGGAACAGGTAAAACTGCATCTTAAGGGAACAGACTTCCAGCTTAAAGTATGGGAAACTTTACTTAAAATCCCTACAGGCCTGGTAACCACCTATGGGAATATTGCACAACAGCTGCAGCAGCCAACAGCATCGAGAGCCGTGGGGAGTGCCGTAGGCGGTAATCCCGTAGCTTTTCTCATTCCCTGTCACAGGGTGATCAAATCAGACGGAGAAACCGGCCAGTATCACTGGGGCAGTACGAGGAAGGCCGCGATGATTGGTTGGGAGGCTGCACTTACAGAAAGTAAAAAGGGTTGATATCATGACTGAAATACAGGAACGACTGCACGGAACAGATTGGGAAAATATAACGGAAACCTTGCACGAAAAAGGATACGCAATCATACCCGGTATACTTGAAGATGCAGACTGCAGGCAGCTTATAAAAGATTACAGCAACGATGCGCTTTACCGGAAGACAATTGTAATGGAACGTTATCGTTTTGGTGCGGGAGAATACAAGTATTTTAACTACCCGCTTCCGCCGGTGATACAGCAACTCAGGGAAACAATTTATCCATACCTCTCTTCTGTTGCCAATGTGTGGATGAAAGCACTGAGTATCGAAACCTCTTTTCCTCATTCACTGGCAGAGATGCAACAGCTATGCAGCAAACAGGGCCAGACAAAACCGGCGGTGCTGATACTTAAATACGGTGTAGGTGGCCACAATACGTTGCACCAGGATCTGTACGGAGATGTGTGGTTCCCGCTCCAGGCTGTACTTTTCCTGAATGAACCGGGCAGCGAATATACAGGCGGGGAATTTGTAATGACACAACAGACGCCCAGGGCGCAATCAAAAGCTATTGTCTTATCACCAGCTAAGGGCGATCTGTTGATCTTCACAACAAATTTTCGTCCTGCGAGAGGTAGCAAGGGCTACTACAGGGTGCAGATGAAGCATGGCGTAAGCGAATTGCATATGGGAGAACGGCATACCGTCGGCATTATTTTTCATGACGCGGCCACATAAAAAATGATAGTACACAATGAAATAAGCGATGGAATGCTCTGGCATTTGCTGCGGCATGGCAGTGTGCAATTGAGCGGCAATAAGAAATTATATATTTACGGTACGCTCCGGTGCGCTTCCGGTAAGAGAATGAAACGAAGTAACCGTGTATTCTTCAGTTCTGAAGAAGAAGCTATAACTGCCGGTTACAGGCCATGTGGGCATTGCATGAAGAAGGCTTACAACAAATGGAAAAATGAATCTTTTTGAAAACAGTACGGAAATAAATTTACTGCCTTATGATGGTACAGCACTTTATCCCGGTAAAGTCCTTGATCAGCAAACAGCAGATACATATCTCTCATTGTTGCTTGAAAATATTGATTGGCGGCATGATGAAGCGGTGCTCTTCGGAAAACATATCATTACCGCCCGTATGGTAGCATGGTATGGCGATGCTGGCTTTTCCTACACTTACTCAGGCACTACAAAACAGGCGCTTCCATGGACTAAAGAATTACTGGAACTGAAGGCAATTGCAGAACAGCGAACCGGCACCATTTTCAACTCCTGCCTGCTGAATCTATATCACAACGGAGCGGAAGGAATGGCATGGCATAGCGATGATGAAAAGGAACTGGGGAAAAATACAACCATTGCCTCTATGAGCTTTGGCGCAGAACGGAAATTTTCTTTTAAGCATAAGAAAACCGGCATTATAACTTCGTTGATACTGGAACATGGCAGTCTGCTGATAATGAAAGATGCCACACAGTCTCACTGGTTGCACAGCGTGCCTAAAACAACGAAAATAAAAAGGCCAAGAATTAACCTGACCTTTCGAACAATCATTAAAAGCTGATACGCGGTTGCTGCATGAGTAAGTCGCGGACATGCGCCAGGCCTTCTGTTGCGGGCATTTCTACCGGCACTATATTATGATAATGCCGGACAGGTGGAATCTGCTTATCTACAATATACTTGGGCACTTCAATACGTACATAGTCTACAAGACCGGCGGCAGGGTATACTACCAGTGAAGTGCCAACAAGCAGAAATACATCTGCTGTGCGCATCAGTGATGCTGCCTTTTCTATAGCTGGTACAGCTTCCTCAAACCATACAATGTGCGGCCGCAGCTGCCCACCGTCGGCTGCAGTATCTCCGTACTGAATATCTCCTTCTATGTGTTCTGCAAAACGGTCGTCATGCGGCTGAAGCTCACTGCGCATTTTAAAGATTTCGCCGTGCAGATGCAATACATTCGTAGAACCTGCCCGCTCATGCAGGTCATCAATATTCTGTGTTACGATCTGCACATCAAAATCGTTTTCCAGTTCTGCCAGGATACGGTGGGCTGCATTAGGTTGTGCCTCTTTTACATTTTGCCGGCGCTCATTGTAAAAATCAAGTACCAATTGCGGGTTTTTCTTCCATGCACGCGGGGTGGCTACATCCTGCACATTGTAACCTTCCCAGAGTCCGTCACTGTCGCGGAAGGTCCTGAGGCCGCTCTCGGCACTGATGCCGGCGCCTGTAAGCACTACTATTCGGGGTTTATACATAAAAAATATTTCACACAAAATTACAGAGCCCGGCGCAGAAAAAATCAACGCTTTATTTCGTCTGCAGAAAATAATTGTTGCATTCCGTAATGCTCAATGGCATTTTGTTTCAGAGGATGTGTGCTCCATTCTTCCCATACAGCTGTGTATGGATCATACCCGCACTTTAGTGGTTTACTATACAAATCTCCGGGGTGTTCTGTGTATGCCCGGCAGTCGGTGCATATATGCCGGAACTCACAATCCCTGCATACATTGATCTGATCTTTTGAAATATTCCATGTTTCAGAGAAGCCCGGCATTGCAACAGCATCCGCGAGTTTTGTATCTGATATGTGCCCAAAATTTTTAGCCATGGAAGGACAGTTTTTAATGTAACCGTCTGCATCAATAGCTATTTTCCGGTTCAAGCAACTGTTGTACTGCAGCGACTCTGTGTACGACTCGATGTTGACGGAAAAGTATACATGATGCACCACACCACAATGTATGCTTCCTGTAATCTGTTCACGTACAGCCAGTATGGCCCCGAAGCCTTCATTCGCTGATTTCAGTTGTTTATTTGCAGCAGCGTGATGCACCGTTATATTGCGGATCTTCCTGTTTGTATCTGCAAACCGCATCAGGTACGTATAAAAATCTGCTGTGCTTTCATCTTTCACCAGCAGGTCTATAGATTTCACCTGAGTATCCGCTATGAGTTTCGCAATATATTGCAGGTAGTCTCGACTGACGTAATTATAAATCCGCAATTCAATATAGTTGCACCCCAGCGCTGCCAACTGTGCCATAGAGGTTTCATCCAGCCATGTTTCTTCTTTATTCATGTCAATGACACAATGTGTGATTTTCGCTGGAAAATCCCATGCCACAGACAGTTCCGGGAAATGTTGAAGTTCTTCTTCGGTGCAGAAAAAGGCCAGTTCGTTTTCCTCAAGCATGCGCACATATTCCGAAAATATTGCGGCATCGTCTTCGTCCAGCTGCTCCTTCAATTCCTCATAATGCAATACATAGCCCTTTTGAAACAAGGCTGCAAGCTCCAATGGGACAAGATAATATTTCCTGCGCTGCAGATCACAGATTGCTGCACGTACAGCACCTTTTGCAATAATGCAATTGCTGTACAGCCTCATAACACGTACACTCATTCTATCTCTTTTATGTTGATGATTTTGCTGTAAGGTTTGTAAAAGGGGTAGGGTACTTGCTTTGCAGAATGATATTTGCCAAAGGTTACTTTACCAGGCACTTCTGTTACCGCAGGCTGAAAAATGATCGTAGCAAAGTGTGCATTCAGCTGAAAGTATGCAGCATGGTTGCTGATCATTTTCTTTAGCTCATCGGCATTAAGTTGTAGTTGTTCCATAGAGATTTTGTTGTTTCAGTAACCGGAGTGCAATTTTCCGGTCGATGAAATAATTACAGTTTTTAGTGAGCCATTGATATTGCCCGATTGGATTCACTTCGAGGAAGACATGTCTGTTATCCGGTGTGCAGATGATGTCGAATGATCCGCAATTCATTTGCAACTCCTGCATCAATGACCGTAATTGTTCTTCTGCAATAGCCGGCAAACTATACGGCACACAACGGTTTGGCCGTTCATGATCATAATACCTGAAATCGGTTTTTGTCTGTTCATTAGCCTGTGAAAAAATGGCCATCGAATGAAATTCTCCATCAAGAAAGAAAGAGCGTATTTCCCATTTTTTATCGGTGTATGCTTGTGCAAGTGTGTAAAACACTTCATTGTGCACAAAGCAATCTTTCAAAGCCTCGAGACCGGCAGCCGTAATCATTTTCACTTCAAAGCCGGCATACAGGTTTGTATTACTATCAACCGGTACTGTAAAGTGTGGGTAGGCAATGGGCTTGATAACGATGCGGTCATGTTGCTTTGCAAAACGGAGCAGTTCACTGAAGCGGCTGGTAACAATGGTATCCGGTATGTCGAGACCAAGCCGCGCCGCAGTTTCCAGGACATTGAGTTTATTAATGTTGTTATCTGCGTATTTCCCGATACCATTAAATCTTTTGTCGAGGTTGTGGCATAGATGTTGAAAGACATATTGCAGCTCCCGGTTGTAATATTCATTAAAGCCGGCATGAATGTTTCCCATGCGGGTGTCGGGTATTTTTTTCTGAAGAAATGCGTACTGGCCACGGCGATACCAGTTGCCGCTTAAATCTGTCCCGGATATATGTTTTCCATCGGCAGTTTCAATCTGTACTGAAGAGCTATGCTTATCCATGTAGCAGGTAAAGCTGCTTACCGGAAAAGTATCATTGATGCGGACAATATCTGTTTCGGGACCGGCAAGATGGTACAGCCAGTCCATTACATCGTCAGTACTGGCTTCATTGGCTTCTGTGTGAATTAATATGCTCATAGTTTAAGGGATAACCGCAGTTTTATTTGGTAGGTAATGAGTAGTTGATATTCCATTGGGCGAGGTATGCTGCAAGTGGCTGGAGGCCCAGCTCCTGCCTTCTTTTATCTGCATTGGCGGCATCTTCTATTGGGAGAAGGCTGTATTTGCCGGTAATAAAATCCTGTGCTACCTGCGTGCCGTACAATTGTTTTTTATGGCTGCCGGTCTGTACCTGGTCATAGATGAATGCATAATAGTCCCAGCCGGCATCTTTTTCACTGCATGCATCTTTTATCAGCGGCAGATATTTTCTTTTTGTTTCCGCATCGGCATGTGTAACTATTACACACGCAGCATCTGCTGCTTCCTTACCAACCACTGAAATTCGTGGCCAACCGATTGTATTAACGATCGCGGCCAGCTTTTTCTGGTTTTCTATCCTGATGTCTTTTTTAGTACGCCACAGCAGGTTTATGATGGACGCGTCTTTGCCCATGCTATTTGAAAGCAGGGCTATTTCGCGATCGTAAAGCGCATCCAATGCTTTCAGCTGCCAGAGCTGCCGTGCAACTGCTTCATTTTTAACAGTGCCGTATTTTGCAGATACCTTTTTAATAACTGCATTTTCATAGGCACCCCATCCGCTATTGTCCCGCAGGTTCAGCAGTGCAGGGTCCGTAAGTGGCTGCAACGAGGGCTCAGCTTCTGTTGTGAGATATAAATACCTGAACGCTTCAGCATATTGTGCATCTGCGGCAAGAGCACATGCAAAGCCATAATAGTTGCGGACATCCTGTGGGTTCTTTGCATATATAGCATGATATCCTCGCAGCGCAGCCGAAAGATTGCCCGTCTGACGCAGGCTGTCTGCAACGGATATATAATAAGATTGCTTTTGTGCGTTTGAGGTTGTTCCTGCCAAAAGGAATATGCATATAAGAGTGAATATTTTTTTCATGATTTGTTTGCGACAGGTTATTGGTTTTAGTTTCTTTTATAATGGTATCCTTCCGGCAGTATTACATTAGGACTTTGCTTGTAATCGAGATACAGTGGCGGAAGGCATCTGCTGCTTCGCCAGGTATCAATGCTATCTGCGTTAAGAAAGGGATTGAAATTGTATTTATGGGCTGTGTCCATATAGCCATAGGTACCGTAGAGCTGTTTCCCTTTACGTAAAAGGCTTTTATAGTCAAGAGCGGGCGTTATGAATGTATTCGGCACTTCTCCTTCCATAAGTTTCCGGTTGAACAGGTTGAGAAAAAAATTGCCGTTCATGCTGTCTAGCGGCGATGGGATATAGTGGTTCATGATTACGTTAAATGTATTTTTAGTGACATAGTCGAGCCTGCGAAAATCCGGGAAGCCATGCTCTTTGATATAATCCTTCAGGCTGGCATAATTCACGCTGTCAATAATGTAGCCAAGCTCCCGGCTGCATTCCTGCGCTTTTTTACCACGCACTTTCCCGCCCCTGAATACCTGGTCGGCACCTATATCCCAAAATATTTCCTGTATAAAGCCAACGTCCAGGTTAGCTTTAAAAACACCATAAAGCGAATCCTTTTCTCTCCTGAGGACAGTATATTCTTTTGAGCGGAGAAACCCCGCATACCGGGCACTATCATCTTCCAGTCCCAGAAAGCGTGGGTCCATTCCGTACCGGATACTCTGGCTGAAAAAAACGGCAGCCTTCCGGTAATCTTTTTCACGCGCATATATGCAGGCAGCTTCGTACCAGGGCGTGTATAAAGCATGAGGTAATATCTCAAATGCTATGTCAGTATATTTTTTAAATGAATCGTACCTGTTATCAATATAATAGCTGACCATAGCCTTGTTAAAGGCTTTGTAGAAATAATACCCTGGCGAATCTGCAATAGCTCCCCTGGCGGAAATGCTGATTATTACCGCACATAACAATAAAAATTTTTTCACTGGAAATTGTTTTAAAGGATGTTTAATAGACCAGCATTGTACAATGCTGGTCTATGGTTTTTCAGACTGTTATTAAGCACTACGTAGTGTGCCATCATAATAAAGAGTCTTGCAGGTTTCGCAATCACCCCATTTGCCGTAGGAATAATCCGGGGTTTTAAAACCTTCAGAACCGCTGGGGTTTGTTGTGTTGTCATAACTGTCTCCGCGCTGGGAGGTGCAAACTCCGGTTTTAGCGTCATAAAGAGATTGGCAGGTAGCAACGCCCGTGCCGCCCAGTACTGCAAATGCATTCTGGATTTCGTTTGCTTTCAGCGCTTCAAAGCGGGATGATTTAAGTGATTGTAATTTTTTCATAGTTTTCTTTTTGATCTTTTTACTGTCGTTATGTTTTCATTTGTACAACGCTGCCATTTTACATGTACAGGCATGTGCCCCTTGCATTTTTACTCCCGCCCTTCTGAGGCTGGCGGCTTACCTGTGTTGTGATCACATTCATTGACAGGCACAATGGCATATATATGGCTATGCAACCTCCTTTTTTTGTAAGGTCAATTAAGGAGTAAACCGGCGGGCCCGCCATTTTAAAATAATTGTCAAAATGACAATTATTTAGCAAATATAGACACAAATATTATGCCGAAATGCATATCAAACAGCAAGTTCGATTTATATGCAAAAAACAAGGATGCTTAAAAGAAAATTGCAGATCGATAAGAAGCAGACTAATAGAACATATTGAACGGCATAACATTTCGATCAGTGACGATCTGTGTTATTGCATTGTCCGGGGTAGCAATAAAAAAAGCTTCACAGGAATGTGAAGCTTTTTGAAGGAATGTGAAGCTTTTTGAAGGAATGTGAAGCTTTTTGAAGGAAGAATATGCAGGAGTTAATTACCTGGCACTGCAGATTTAAATAATATAATCCGGGAAAACCAGAGACGCATAGCAATGAAACCTTTTATCATTGAGGCTGATCTTTAAACAACGCGTAATATATCGATACCTGCTTGTTATTTTTAGCATCATCCTTCAACATGTTTTTTTCATTTACCAGCCGGTAGCCGTCTTTCGTATAATGGTCATCAAAGCTGGCTGCTAATTCTTCTGTTTGTGACCTGGTATCATCAGGGTCATGAGCAAATGGTGTGAGTGCAGTGGCGGTAAAATAACTGGCGGTATAACAGTTCCTGCATAGCATTTTTATCAGTACTATGTTGCCGGGATTGTTACTAAGATATTTTGAAAGCAAAGACTGGTTGCTGCCGAGCATATTATGTGAGCCGCCAAGTATGCATACAAAGCCTTCCTGCATTTCAGGTTTCAGCTCAGATATATTGGTATACATACTTTTATTTCTCTTGCGCATCTGTTGTTCAGAAGCGGGATTTTGAAAGATACGTTCCAATATATCGAAGTCTGTTTTTACAACCGCTCTTAGCTTTTCTTTTTCCCGTGAAAATATTGTTTGGGCATTGTTGTAGAAATATGTTCTGGCTTCGTAGCCTGTTGCATTGCCTGGTATCCTGTCGGCCGTGTCTGTAATACTGCTGATGTATGTATAGAGTTCGCTCTTCTCAGCGCCCGCATTATCACTCAGTATGTATTTGGTTGCTTTTACAAATTCCATCCTTTCAAAATCAATGCCGTGAACGGTAAACGGATGTTGCTCATATAGCTTTCTGAGTTCTTCATACAGGTATTTTGCCTTGGGATTGGCAATGCAATTATCATCTCCCTTTTGCAGGTAGCGGTTAATAAGATAAGCAGTAGAATGACCCATCTCTAATATTACATGCTTTATGTGGCTGGTTTGCTGCAGATACCCGATAAGAGATACCTTAAAGCTGTTAAGCTCTGAAAAACCATGAATCTCTGATACAAAAAAAGAATTTACATTATTAAAATCACCGCCCTCTATTTGTATCTCTTTGAGAACAGGCTTGTTGTCATCTTTCGCCTGCGTTATTATATTGGCAAGCAGTAACAGGCAAAGTGCAATCAGCAGGCGGGTGGGTTTCATAATCAGGTATTTGTGTTACAACGGGTGCAGTGATTATTTATTGTGATGGTCTGCGGCCTTCTATAATATCGATACTTAAATGCATCGGCCCTTTGCCGGGGCATAAAAGCGCAAAGGCCCCGCAACTACGGGGCTTTTTGACTATAGGGCGGGGCTGAATGTGTTCCTGTTCAATGCATTGACAACCGATTGTTGCAACTGTGCCCTGCTGGTGGTGGTAATATTGACGATGGCATACCTGCGTCCGCTTTTCATCTCATCCATACGCCATTCCCATTGGTCAACGGTGCGGCGGCTACCATTGTCGTACCACCATGCCGTATATAAACGATCATTATCTTTTTTTAGTATGGCACAGTATACATTATATCCGGAAAAATTTTCTTTCGTGACTTTTTCAAATGTATAGCCGCTCCCTGTCCAGCAGATTGAAGGATGATGATCCGTACTGTAAAATCCTCTGATATGCTTGATATAGACCAGTTCTGTATTATTCCGCAACTTCAGCACATCCGGGCGGCACCATAGTGTTGTGTAGCCGGCAATTGTTACCGGGTTTGTTTTTTCAGGATAGAGGTTTTTAAGATGATTTATATGAGTTGCAGAAATGGCTATCAGCAAAATGAGCGTACTATGTATGATAAGTTCAGGCTTTAACGTTTGCATGTCGGTATTACTGCCTTTTGTTCCTGTTTCTTTGCCATATTTGCGCAACAGCATTTTTACCAGAAGAACAGAAGGCAGTATCGAATATATAACCAGGCATATGAGACCGAAAGATTCGTGCATTGCCGTGCAGGCATCAATCTTAAACAGGGTAAGAAAAACAATACGCATCAGGTTGGATGCTATATTCAGCAATACAAACAACACAATCAGACAGCCAAGCTGCCACCAGCGGAATGTTTTGCCGCATTGCCGCTCATAGACGCCAATGGTTATGATGCCGCAAAGCAGCGATGTGGCCAGCATATTAAGGCCCATACAGGCAGGATCTACTGAAAAGTCTTTACTGTGGAACAGGATTACATTTCCTTGTGCTTTAGCTGCCGGATCGGCCAAAGAAAGTATTCCGGCTGCCATTTTTGTCAATAAAAGCCTTACCGGAAAACCAAATACATCTGATGTATATTGGAATACTGGAGACATAAATATAGCGGCAATGAAAGATAGGCGGTCTGTTTTTCCGAGGTGGCCGGCGGCATAAAATGAGATGGAACAGAACAAAGCAATATAAATACACGTTGTTACGGGCAGTAAGAAGCTGATACAGCAGAAGCCGAAAGCTGATATTGCATAGCCCTTATGTACATGTCGGTCCCGCCGGTTACCGGTAATCATTACAATAGAAAGAATGCCCAGCAGAAAATTCAGGGAAGACCAGATAAGGTAATCCTTCAATGCATAAAAGGAAAGGACAAGGTATAGCAATGGCAAAAGATAATCTGTATAGCTCTTTGCCATTTTATACTTTCTGCCGGAAATTGGGTGTGCTATGCTTTCCATGTTGTTTTTTGTTTCCGATGCAGGTATATAACCAGTACGATCGCGAGTATGATCAATGCCCATTCATGTGGCTCCGGCACGGAGCCGCTTGATTTGATAGAAGCGTTTTCCAGGCTCTTCTTGCTTTTTTCTATGTTAAAATCTGCATAGTCTTTAGCCGTTTCCAGAACAATCATGCTGGATAATGGCGTAACGATATGAGCTGCTTTTGCCTCCTGTACGAGGCTGTCCTGCTCGGGTACATTGCCTGTGAGAAACCTGCTGCCACCGCACTGCATAATATGGTTATATGCAAACAACCGCATAAGATGGTCCGGGGCTTGTGTATTGGCGGTACCCCGGGATTTGGTTATCATCATCTCCGCATCGTGAATAATAACACCGCTGTCTGTTTCATTCTCTGCAGCAAAAAGTTGTTTATCCAGCAGCGTTTTAAGGTCTTCTGTACTACCGTGTTCGTAGTTAAACCATCTCATCTCCCGCAGCGAACGCAGATAATAGGAAAGGCTGGTGCCTATATTGTAGAGGTTTATTTTTGCCTTGGGCTGAGTTTCTTCAAGACGTTTTAAAAAAACGCTGCCCTTCAGATCATTTAAAGTAGCTGACTGATCGTTGCTCTTACTGACAAGAAGGCTATGTGCCGGATCTTTGATAATGAATACAGGGAACATGCTGAAATTCAATTTCCGTAAAGCTTCCGGCTCATTTATTATGTTGTTTTTATCCAGCTGCACCAGCCCGGCATCGTAAATAAATAAGTTGTATTTGCCCGAAAGAGCCAGGACATCGTGAAGGTCTTCGGCTGTCCATGAATTATTTATGTCGAGGTATAAATCGCGGATGTCAGCTGTATTTCTTGAAGGAGTGTAGGCTGAAATTGTGTAGGTACTACTGTCAAAGCTGAACGCAGCGGGTTGTATGGGTACTGCACTCCATGAAATATCCCAACCTGGTATATAGTCTCCGCTATAGTTGTATTGTTTGCTTCCTGAAGCCTCCAACACAATGGATGTATTTACTCTTTTTACAGGCTCTTCAAACATCAGATGAATTTGTTCTGTTGCTTTTTTTGTTTCCGGTCCTTCAAAATAGATATTCCTGTAAGCGATGTGCCGGTCATTTGCTTCCAATGGCGTTGTAACACCCAGTTTAAAGGTGCGGTTGCTGCCTGCTTCTACCGGGAAAACCCTTACGGAGACTGTATTACCCTCCTGCCAGTGTACTACTGAAGGATCCCGGGCCTGAACGCCGACGATTGTTTTATAGGCTGTATCTGCTTTTTCTTTTGTAGTGAGCACAGATTTTTCTTCCATTCCATTTATCCATAAAGACAGGGAACTGACAACTGATCCTTCCGGCAGATGAAATGTATAGATCGCTTCTTCCCGGTCCCACCGGCCACCTTCTGCATTATTCCGCACCGTGATCGTTTTCTCTGTGTATGCCAGATGCAGTGCCGGCCAGATGCGGATATTGGTGTTTATATTGTTTGTTTCCAGCAGATCGCCGTTCCAGAGGCGCTCCTGGGCACGATGACGCGCATCCAGCCGAAGCCGCAGTATTTTCACTTTTTCATCTTCATTGATATCTGTTGGCCGGGAAAATAGAGATGCTGTAACAATCAGCGGATCATGTTTTGTTTTTTCATCAAATGCTTTGGTTGGTATACGCCAGAAGTTCATATTTTCCGATACCGTTGTATATACTATTCCTGCTTTCAGAATTTTGTCTGCCGTGTTGCCGGGAGGAATATGCATTGCTGCGTTTACCCATCCCGGAAGATCATTTTCAGCAGAGATGCGGCTGTAGTAACTTTTGTTGATCTTTTTATTGGTAGATGCCCAGACAATAGCGTAAGAAACTGTGATAAAAATACAAATGGTAACTCCTGAGAAGTACGCAATCCGATATGTATTTCCGGAAGCTTTGTTTTGTATCACAAGCCTGATACTGGTTACAACAAACAGCAACGGAACAAACGTATGCAGGGATAAGCCCAGCCCTAACGCAAGCGGTACGCTGATGGGATAAAGTGGTAATAAATAGACAGAAAGGTAGAGAAAGAGCATGGTAGCTATTCCCAGCACGAACCAGGAGAAAAGCCGGATGCTTTTGGGCAGCCGGTCATAGATACCGAAACTGCAGAAACTAAGACAACTCAGCCAGAGCAGAACAGACAGCCAATCTACAGAGTCTTCGAATACGTTCATATTGCGGTTCAGCGAATATGCGCTGATAAGAAACAGTATGAGAAATACAATGAAATGATGTATGCTTCCTTTCTTTTTTCTGAGCCTGCCACTGAACAGCAACGTGAAAAAGTATAATACAGTTATGATATAGTTGAGCATAAATACACCCATTGTATCGCGCATGTCTGTGCCGCTCAATACCGGGATGCAGAATATTATCAGTGAGAGAATGATCGCTATGATGCCGGTCTGGTATACATTATCCCGGACCGGGCTATTTATTTCTGACATAAAAATGTTTTTAAACGTTTAAATTTTCAGCCTTTCATTTTATTGTAACTGACTGCTTATCCTGGAAATAGTGACGTACATAATCATCTGCATAATTCCAGGAGAGCCATGAATACTGCTGTTCTTTCGCTTTGAATTGTTCTATGCGGGATTGCAGCAAGGCAGTGTAAAATATATTTCCGCCCGTCTTCATCAGTACGTCTCTGTTTTTATCAATCAGCGGCAGTGTTTTATCGGAAAGAGAAAGCAAAAACTGGGTATCCAGTGCAATCGTGTCGCGGTGCTTAATATTGTAAGAGGCTATAGTTTCGTCCCAATGCACGCAGCAGGACACTGTCAGAAGAACTATAGCTGCCCAGGCATTTACTTTGAGCAAGTGATACGTAGTCTTGTGCCGGGTTATCTTAATGAACATAGTGACGAGTCCTATAAGTACCATAGCGAGGTAAAACAGTACGCCAATCCTTTTGTATGCAAGCCCGCTGTATTCTATGTAATAATAATCGCGCAGAAAAACAGACAGCACAAGAAAACCGTTTTGTATAATCCAGGCGTAGGCACCATACTTCAACCACTTATTCTTTTTGTAAAAATTAAGATTGCCTTTGAAGAGGAACAAAAGAATAGCCATGGCCGCAAGTATAGATAATATGAGCAGTTCAGTGCCTTCATGCACCATTTTCCAGATAGGCTTATCGGGGCTGTATTCGAAATGAAACCAGATGTACCGTATGTCCACACAGTTCACAGCAAACAAAAGGATATTTAGCAGGGTAAGGCTGATAATACCGGTAGTATTTTGGGTTTTTAAAGCAAGCATGCCATAGGCCGCACGGCCGTATACGAGGTGAGACAGTTCATACAGGATGCCTCTTCTTATAGGATGTTTTTTCTTTGTAAGTACATCATCACAGGCAAGGTCGCGATTGCTGAAATGCAGGCGGTCGGCATGCTCTACCAATACGCCGGTGATGTAGAACCCGAGGACAAAGAACAATATACGACCAATGCTGATCACGTCGAAGAAGCGACCGATGAATTCCTGTACACTGCTTAGAAATTTATCGAAAAGCCCGGAGAAAACAGGATTGGCAGCAGCATAGATTGTGAAAAATATGACCAGCAGCAGCATTGGGAATATGGCAAAACGTATGATCTTTCCCCATTTCATTTTTTTCTTTTCACGTGGTGATTTAATTGCAGCAGCAAAATCTTTAATCATTGCAGACAGACCGAAAAGAAATTTTAAAAGCACTGTGCCGCCGGCATACCATGGAGAGCGGTGTTTATACTGAATAAATGCAGTAGTGACCAGCAGTGTAAAGCAAAAACCTATTTTGCTCAACAAGGTGTTATGTATGATCACATCTGCTGTGCATATAAAATGACCAAGAAGCAACAGAAGCACTGTTTTGTTTTTAAGAGAGCCCGGAGAAAACAGTAACAGGACGGGTATCATGAGCAGGTCGTACAGCAGGGCGTTCAACGCCAGTTTCTCATCCCAGAAGATGAATGTAAAAAGTGTTGCGCCGGCAGTAATAGCAACTAGTCTTTTTGATTGCAGGTTCATTTATTTTATTTTTTAAAGTGCTTTGAAATTCAAAGTAAAAAAGCAAAAAAATATTATTTTGTTTTTTTTATCATTTGCTCCAGTGCGTCAAGATGCATCCGGAAGGCCTTTGAGCCCGCAGACGTGATTGAATAAGTAGTGTTTGTTTTACGCCCGATAAATCCCTTATGTACTTTAATGTAACCGCTTTCCTCAAGGCCTTTGAGGTGACTGGCCAGGTTGCCGTCTGTAACCTGCAGCAGCTCTTTCAGCTCATTATAGTTGATTTCCTCATTGACCATAAGTGTGCTCATGATACCCAGGCGGATGCGGTTATCAAATATTTTATTAAGGTTCGTTATGTTAATATTTCCGGCCATTGTACATTGCTGAATCGGTGAGTGTATGGATTAATGTGTACGCGGAGATCAATGATTCCTTTCATATTTCCACCACATAATGCTTCCGTACACGATATGCATAATGCCAAATCCTGCGGCCCAAAAATAAAGACCATACCCGATATTCCAGCAATTAATGATGCCCAGCAGTAACTGGGCAATGCCCAGCCAGCGTATTTCTTTAAACGTATATTTAGAAGCATTCAGCAATGCCAGTCCGTAGAATATAAGGCATGCGGGAGCTGCAAGTCCCAGGAAGCCCAGCTGCAGCATACGAAGGATAAAAATACCGCCCACGCAAAGCGGAAGCAGGCCGTTGATGAGCAAGCGCCTGGTGGTAAGGTCCCAGATGGGCGCATTGTTTCTGCGGCTCTTGATATAAGTGAAAATAAAGGCAGTCACAAAGGCCGCAACAAATGTACAGACGGCAATGAAGAACAAAGGAGAAACGAATATGTTTTTCAGCGATCCGCCATACTGTTCCGACAACAACATTTTGGCACTCTGCGCATCCATCAGTTCTGTATCATTGCTGCGCAGGTAGCTTTCATATGCGCCGTGTACATGTGGGTATGCCGCTACGGCTCCGCCCAGTGCGCAAACACCGGCAGCAATTCCGCTCCAGCCGCTGAGGCTTATAAAACGGCTGCTGCGCTCCATCATGTTACGGATGTCTTTCAGCGTGTCGAGTGTCTGTTGCTGGTCGGTCATAAAAGCACTTTGTAATTCAAAGTAACAGAGAAAAAATTATATAGTCAAAATTTTTTTCAGGTTTTTTTGCACTGATGTTGGATTGTCCGGTTTTAGCAATACAGTACTTTATTATCTTCATCGAAAAACATAAGACTATGCAACGCCTGATCGGCAAAATAAACGGCAGGGATGCACGGGATCTTTATTTGTCCTGTAAAGAACTTGGAAAACTGGTGCGGATCTCATTTCCGGAACGCCTGGGCATCAAATAGCCTGATAAAGGAAATTATCGTCCGTAAAACGGCCAAAGCTGCCCAACTACCTTTATTTTTGTATTATCTTTTATCAAAACAAAAAAGATATGGACGAGAGTCTGGAGCAATTAAAATACCCGATAGGCCGTTTTGAAGCGCCTGAAAAATATGATGCAGAAATGCAGAATGCCTGGATCGCATCGATAGAAGCGCTGCCTAAATGGCTGGACCTCTGCATCGAAAATCTTGACGAACAGCAGATACATACAGAATACAGGCCCGGCGGCTGGACGGTAAACCAGGTGATCCATCATATTGCCGATAGCCATATGAACGCCTACATACGCCTGAAACTGGCACTTACAGAAGACAGCCCGGTAATAAAACCGTATGAAGAAAAACTTTGGGCTGAGCTGCCGGATGTAGAAACTGTGCCGGTAAATGTGTCTATAACACTGCTGCACGCACTGCATCGCCGCTGGGGGCAATTGCTGCGTAATATGCATCCTGAAGACTGGGAGCGCACCTATTATCATCCGGAACAGGAACGTTATGTACCTGTCTGGGAAATGACCGATATGTATGCCTGGCACGGCCGCCATCATATGGAACATATCCGCCAGTTGCGCCAGCGCATGAACTGGTAATAATACCGTTTAAAAATTTTTGTTTTCCCCGGAATAAAATGAGGCATATACTGAAGCCTTTACAGCGCCTGCTGCTGCAGGTAATATTACTGCTGGCCTGCTATTTTGCAAGCCGCTGCTTTTTTGTGCTTGCAAACGAGAAACATTTTGGCGGGTTGAGCCTGGCTGGTTTTCTGCGTCTTGCATTCTTTGCATTGCGGTACGATCTTTCAGCCATATTTGCAATCAATATACCGTATTTCCTGCTGTTCCTTTTGCCGCTGCCGCTTTGGAAAATGCCGCACTGGGAAAAGTTTACGCAAGTGGTGTTCATTGTAATAAATGCACTGGCCTTTCTTTTTGAAATCAGCGACTGGGCGTATTATCCCTACAACTTTAAACGTTCTACTGCAGATGTGCTGAACATGGTGAGCCGTAAAGGAGACTTCTGGTCTCTGTTGCCCGATTTCCTCATAGATTACTGGTACGTACCGCTTGCATGCACTGCTGTTGTGCTTGTCCTCATTTACGGCAACCGGAAGATATGCAGAAGCACACCCTTGCAGGACAATGGAAGGATGACCTGGCTTACCGCAGGGCTGCAGATATTAAGACTGGCCGTAATGGGCGGTTTAGCAGTACTGGCCATACGCGGCGGGTTTCAATATGTGCCGATAGGTGTGCGGAATGCGGTGCAGGTGACAGAAAGCAAGTATGCACCGATTGTGCTGAATACACCCTTCAGTATTATCACCACATTTACAAACGACAAGCTTCCGGATGTACATTATTTTCCGGATGAAGAATTGTCCAAATACATTGATCCTGTAAAGCAGTACACAGGAAAAACATTCATGCCTAAAAACGTAGTGTTGATCATTATTGAAAGCTTTTCCAAAGAGTTTACAAAACTGGGCGGGCATGATGTAAGCTATACACCTTTCCTTGATAGTTTGATGGACAGGTCTTATGTATGTACGCAGGCCTATGCAAACGGACTGCACTCTGCTGAGGGAGTACCGGCTGTAATTTCGGGCGTGCCTTCATTAATGGACGAATCAATTACCACATCAGTTTATGGTGCCAACAGGCTTACCGCATTGCCCAACATCCTGAAGCAGGAAGGATACAGTTCCGCATTTTATCACGGTGGTACAAACGGAACAATGAGCTTTGACGTATTCTGTGCGGCTGCCGGTTTTGATCATTATTACGGGCGTACGGAGTACAACAATGAAAAAGACTATGACGGCAACTGGGGCATCTGGGATGAACCATTCCTGCAATATTTTGAGCAAGGGATCAATAAAATGAAGCCACCATTCATGGCAACGGTTTTTACACTCAGTTCACATCCGCCATTCGGACTGCCCAAAGAATATAAAAATGTTTTCCCGCAGGGTACATTGCCGATACATCCTGCTATCGGCTATACAGACATGGCTGTGCGGAAATTCTTTGCTGCAGCGGAAAAAGAGCCGTGGTACAATAATACATTGTTCATTATTACCGCAGATCACTGTTCGCCTTTGTCGGCCTATGCATACAACCAGAAAAATATGGGTCAATATGCAATCCCTGTTTTCTTTTTCGCCCCGGGAGACGCTTCGTTGCGCGGCCATACAGATACGCTTACGCAGCAGATAGATATCATGCCTTCTGTGCTGGATTATCTGGGGTACAGTAAAAAATTCTTCGCCTATGGCAACAGTATTTTCAGTCCTGCCAAACACAGATATGTGGTAAACAGCATCAGCGGATTTAACCAGTGGCTCAGTGATAATTATCTCATGCAGGCAACAGATGTGGAGCCCAAAGGGCTATTTGCCTTTCCCGCAGACAGCAACTGTACGGACAACCTGGTAAACAAAAATATTGAGGCAAAAGACAGGCAGCTCAACTATCTGAAAGCTTATATCCAGAGCTACAGAAACGCCCTGAACCGGAACCAGTTGTGGGTGCAGTAGTGAATAGGCAATGATGAATAGTGAAATGTTAAACGTAAATGGTGAGCAGTAAACAGTGAGCGGTTACCGTGATCCATATTCAGCTTACTGTTTCGTTTCGTCGTTCGCTCACTCCTTCACGTTTCACGCAGCACGGGCATTCACTATTTGACTATTCACCATTCACTGCATTATTGACTATATTTACGGCGCAAAAAGAAACACTTATGCTTCATTTACACAACCTGCTGCGCTGGGTAGTCCTTATTCTTGCACTGCTGACAATTATCAAAAGTTTCAGTGGCATGTCCGGGAAACGTCCTTTTACATCCGGGGATAAAAAAGTAGCGCTCTTCTTTATGATCTTTATGGACATACAGTTGCTCGTTGGCCTTGTATTGTACTTTACAGGCGCCTGGGGCATAAAAAATATCCAGAACCAGGGGATGGGCAATGTGATGAAGGATAGTGTCAGCCGTTTCTTTGCGGTAGAACATCTTACAGGTATGCTGATTGCGATCATATTTGCACACGTAGCGTACGCATTTGCAAAGAAAAATATAGATGATAAGGCTAAGTTTAAAAAGATATTTATTTTCTCTCTGTTGTCCTTTATCGTAATGATTGCTACTATACCCTGGCCATTCCGTGAGGCAATCGCCCGTCCGTGGTTTCCGGGCATGTAATACATATGATACGTAGAATTTTTCAACCTTTTTATACTGCATGGGCGCTCTTAACCTTCGTTTTGAGCGTCCTTCTTGCATTTCCGCTGTTTGCACTGATCAGCATCGGCAACAGTCCGAAATCGCGCAGAGCTATCTGGTGGATCATACACAACTGGGCAAAACTCTGGATGCTGATCATCGGGATGCCCCTGCGGCTGAAAGGTCCACGCCCGGCGCCCGGCAGGTATGTGGTGGTGGCCAATCATATATCGTATATCGATGCGATCGCCATATTCCCGGCTATTCCCGGCTATTTCCGGCCATTAGGCAAAAAAGAATTTTCAAAGATTCCGGTAGTAGGGTTTATTTATAAACAGATAGTGCTGATGGTAGACCGCAGCAGTACGCATAGCCGCGCGAAGAGCATGCGTCTTATGTGGCGGGCGTTGCGCCGGGAATGCAATGTGGTTATTTTCCCTGAAGGAACTTTTAATGAAACCGGTGCGCCGCTTAAAGAATTTTATGATGGTGCTTTCCGGCTGGCGATAAGTGCACAGGTGCCCATATTGCCCATACTCCTGCCGGATACGGTAAACCGCTGGCATTACAGTGGCTGGTGGAAGCTCTCCCCGGGCCGCAACCGGGCTGTGTACCTTGATCCTGTGCAGGTAGAAGGCTATACGATAGCTGATATACCCGCACTTAAAGAAAAAGTATATAAGCTGATGGAAGCAGGGCTGGTAGCTTCGCGATAAGATTTGAGACGTGAGATTTGAGATGTGAGGGGCACGGTGTGCTTCGGAATAATGGATTTTCCATGTCAACACATTTGCCAATCAGCTAATTTTCAAACTCCCGAATTATCACATCCGCACATGATCACATCAGCACATTAACCATTACCCACATTACTTAACTATATTTGTTCCGTTAAATACGACATATGCTGCCTATACATTTATTCCGGCAAAACAAGGAATTGATCTTAGAAGGACTGAAAAAAAAGAATTTTAAAGAACCTGAACTGGTAGATGCGATCATTGAACTGGATGAGCGCCGCCGTCACCTGCAGGTAGAAAACGATAATCTCGCAGCTTCGATCAACAGTGCGTCAAAGAACATTGGCCAATTAATGGGCAAAGGTGATAAGGAAGGTGCAGAAACATTGCGCGCAGAAGTTGCTACTCATAAAGAACAGTCAAGACAACTATCTGCCCATCTTGCAGAGCTGGAAACGCAGCTGCACGACCTGGTGGTGCGTATACCCAACCTGCCGCACAGCACAGTTCCTTCTGGTAAAACACCAGAGGAAAACGAAGTAGTGCGCCAGGGCGGTAACAGGCCGGACCTTTCTGCACAAAAACTGCGGCACTGGGAGCTTACCGAGAAATACGATCTTATCGACTTTGAGTTGGGTACGAAGCTTACGGGCTCCGGGTTCCCCGTGTACAAAGGCATGGGTGCCCGTCTGCAGCGTGCGCTGATCACTTATTTCCTCAACTATAATATTGACGCGGGTTACAACGAGTTTTACCCGCCGTATATGGTAAATGAAGACAGCGCTTATGGCACTGGTCAGCTGCCCGATAAAGAAGGCCAGATGTACCATGCTGTTGCAGATAATTTTTACCTGATACCGACAGCAGAAGTGCCGCTCACAAACATTTACCGCGATGTAATACTGAAAGAGCAGGAACTGCCGGTAAAAATGACCGGGTATACACCCTGTTTCCGCCGGGAGGCCGGTTCTTATGGCAAAGATGTACGTGGCCTGAACCGCCTGCACCAGTTTGACAAAGTAGAGATCGTACAGCTGGTACACCCGGACAAAAGCTACGATACGCTGGAAGAAATGGTGCTGCACGTAGAAAAGCTATTGCAAAACCTGGGGCTGGAATACCGGATCCTGCGTCTTTGCGGTGGCGATATGAGCTTTACATCCGCACTTACATATGATTTTGAAGTATACAGTGCCGCACAGGAACGCTGGCTGGAAGTAAGCTCTGTAAGTAATTTTGAGGTGTTCCAGGCCAACCGTATGAAAATACGCTTTAAAGACGGAGGTAATAAAACGCAGCTGGTGCATTCCCTCAACGGAAGCTCTCTTGCATTGCCGCGTATCCTTGCCTGCCTGCTGGAAAACAACCAGGCGCCTGAAGGCATCAGAATACCTGAAGCACTGCGTCCTTATTTCGGAAAAGACATGATCAGCTAACCCCATAAAAATTAAACTATGATTCAAAGAATACAGACCGTATGGTTGTTGCTGGCCGCACTTGTAAACGCAGTGCTTTTTGAAGTGAACCTGTATACAGCCCATATGGTGCAGAATGGTGCAGACACAGAAGTGAAAATAAACGTGACCGGGCACTATCCCACCCTTTTGATTGCTGCGGTGATCACGCTCATTCCGCTGATAGCCATCTTTCTTTTTAAAAACAGGAAACGTCAGCGCGCATTGACGGCATTCGGCATTGTAGCGACCATCGGGTTTATTGCTACGATCATCATGCGTGTTACCAATCTCAATAACAGTGTACCGGCACCCACTAACGGGAGCTACAGCATTCTTTCAGTATTGCCTGTAATATCTGCGGTCTTCCTGGTAATGGCTATAAAAGGCATCCGCAAAGATGAAAAACTGGTAAAATCGCTGGACCGTCTGCGCTAGCAAATATGGAAAAGACAATACCGGGAACAACCGGAACACCGGAAGCGGGGAAAAAAGCTGCAAAAGAGCAGTATTTTTTCCCCGCTCTTAATGGATACAGGGCCATGGCTACTTTGATGGTGTACCTTTTCCATTATCATGATTTTATTATCCGGCCGGAATGGGGATGGTTTACGCATAATTTCATCCATGAATTTCATGTCGGATTGGTGCTTTTCTTTTCACTCAGCGGTTTCCTGATTACCTATCGTTACTATGACCAGTTCCTCCACCCTGAATTTTCTCTCAGGAATTATGCTGCCAACAGGGTTATACGCATTTACCCGCTGTATTTTATCCTGACCACGCTTACATTCGCACCCATTGTAATAAAGGCTTTTTCCGATCATTCTGTTATAAAAAAACTGGTGCTGTATGCATTGAATATTACCTTTCTGCGAGGTTTTTTTTCAGATCTGCTGCTTACGGGTATTGGTCCGGGCTGGAGCCTTACACCTGAAGAATGTTTTTATTTTTCCGCACCGTTTATCGCACTGGCTGTTTATAAGCGCAAGGCCAATTTTTTCATAATCCCTGCAGCGCTTTTACTCACCGGATACTTACTGGTGCTGGTGTGCAGCCATATACATCTCTACGGCCTGATGAGCGACAATATGTTTATGCTCACGTTCACGTTTTTCGGTCGCAGTATGGAGTTTATTATTGGTGTGGGTGCAGCTTTCCTGCTGGTGCGCTATCGTACTGCATGGATGGGCGAGAAAAAGACCAGATGGAAAACCTCTGTTGGTTTTGTATGGATTATCATCTGCATTATTATACTGGCATTTTTACGCGGGAATAATCTTTCAAAAGGTGCTTACCACCCGTTTGGCATAGTGGTAAATACGGTGTTTATCCCCGTGGGTGCATCTTTATTATTGCTGGGGCTGGTTACGGAAAAAACAATGCTGGGAAATATGCTGAGCAATAAATACGTGCAATTGTTTGGCAAAAGCTCCTTCGCGTTTTACCTCATTCATGTGGGCTTCATACAGGATTTTATACTGGCACATATTACCCGGAACTATATTGCGGATCTGGTTATACTAATACTGTTGGGCATTGCCATCTACAAATGGATTGAAGTACCCATAAGTCATTGGCTGAAAAAAAAGCTTCATGTTTCCGGGTAAGCTGGTCAGCATTGGAAATATTTGTATTTTCCTATTAAATTAATCTGATATGGAAGACACTATACCCTCCGTCTTTGACGAAATCGAACAACAGGCCTCTGCAGAACATGCTACTACCGGCCAGCGGTTTGTACACCTGCTCATTGATACTGTCGTTTATTATGCAGCATCCTATGTTTTTGGTTATATACTGGGCTACTCACTTAAAATATTCGGCGCTGAGAATTTTCTGCGCTGGATTATAGAAGGCTCAGACGGGGTAAGAATTTTTAATTTTTTCTTCGGTCTCTTCGTTTATGTTATTACCTATACGCTTATTGAAGGGTTGACAAAGGGCAAAACCCTTGGCAAAGTGATTACGCGTACAAGGGTTGTAAGTGAGGATGGTTCACCTCTTTCGTGGAAGCAAGCAGCACTCCGTTCTGTGATCAGGCTGGTGCCATTTGAGGGATTCAGTGCACTCAACGGTTTTCCCTGGCATGATCAGTGGAGCCGTACCAAAGTAATAAAGGAACGTAAACGCTTTTAACACAAAACTCAGGCACCATAAGGGTGCTTTTTTTATTTTTAATAGCCGGAATTGTGCTGTTTAATGATCCTCGTCATACGCAGCGCCCTCACAAAATGCATAATATTGTAACCCGGTACAAAATACTGACATTGATATGCGGGCCTGTCTGTTGGTAATGTCTTTAATGCTGATCTGTTCCTGTCATTCCGGACAGGGAGAGATAACCCCCGCAGTAAAAAATATTTCGGAATCCGTTTATGCATCGGGTATTGTTAAAAGCCAGAATCAGTACCAGGTATATCCAGCTATTACGGGAACGGTAGAGAAGAAACTGGTAAAAGAAGGAGACCTGGTGCATAAAGGAGATCCCTTACTGCTCATACATAATCCCACAACAAGGCTGAACATTGAAAATGCTGCGCTTGCCGCACAGTATGCAGATGTGAATGCCAACAGGCAGAAAATAAGAGACGCAGAACTGAGCATACAGCTTACACACGAAAAGATGATGAACGATTCTTTGCTCCTCATCCGGCAGCGCAGTCTGTGGGCGCAGAACATAGGCAGCAAAGTAGAGCTGGAACAAAAGGAATTAAACTATACTAATTCAAAGACCAGTTACGAATCTGCTGTTTATCGGTATACGGACCTGAAGAAGCAACTGAACTTTTCGGCAGCACAATCACAGAAAAACGTTCAGATCAGTAATGCTGTGGCAGACGATTATACAATCAGGAGCACCATGGACGGCCGGGTCTTCAGTGTATTGAAAGAAGCCGGCGAAATCGTAAACCCGCAAAATCCGGTAGCCGTAATAGGTAATGCCAACGATTTTCTACTGGAACTGCAGGTAGATGAATATGATATCGCAAACATCCGCATGGGCCAGGAAGTGCTGCTGCATATGGATAGCTACAGAGGAAACGTGTTTAAAGGACAGATAACAGAAATAGAGCCGTACATGAACGACCGTTCCAGGACATTTACTGTAAAGGCTGCATTTATTACAAAGCCACAGACGCTTTATCCCAACCTGACCGCAGAAGCAAATATCATTATCCGCACAAAAGAAAGAGCCCTCACGATACCACGCAGCTACCTTATTGATGAAACATATGTGATGTTGAAGGGAGGTAAGAAAGTAAAAGTGACCACAGGGCTGAAAGATTACCAGGAGGTGGAGATTACCAGTGGTATTACAAGTTCAGATATTATTGTTAAACCGGCAGAATGAACAAGCTGATACCGGATATCGCAAAATCATTGCTGCTGGCCCGCTGGAAACAATCGCTGGTAGCGGCAATTGGTGTTACGTTCAGTATTACCATGTTTATTGCGCTTCTTGGTTTCATGACAGGGCTCAACAGCCTTCTCGACGGGCTTGTTGTGAACCGTACGCCGCATGTGCGGCTTTACAACGAGATAAAGCCAAACCCCAACCAACCTGTAAACAGCGCGCCTGAACTTAAAGAATACCACAACTTCATCCGGTCTGTAAAATCTACAGGAGGCAGGCAGGAGTTATATAACAGTGGGGCGATCATCCAGACTGTTGCGGCAGATAAAAGAGTGCTCGGATACACGCCTGCCGTAGTGACACAGGTTTTTTACAATGACGGGGCCATAGATATTAACGGCGTAATAAACGGAATAGATGCACAGGCCGAAAGCCGGCTCTTCCATTTTAATGAATACATCATCGCCGGAAATCTTGCTGATCTTGATAATGTAAGTAACAGCATCATCCTTGGTAAGGGCGTTGCAGACAGGTTGCTGGCAAATATCGGAGATGTGATACAGGTGGTAACTACTGCCGGCGACCGTGTGCCGCTCAAAGTGGTAGGTTACTTCCAGTCCGGACTGCAGGATTTTGATAAAGCACAGAGTTATACTTCTGTTGCAACCGCGCAAAAGCTGCTGGGCAAAACCAAAAGCTATATCACAGAGATACAGGTAAAGTTGAAAGATATAAACCAGGCACCGGCAGTGGCAAAGGAGTATGCGCGCATCTTTGAGACAGATGCAGAAGATATACAGGCCGCCAATGCACAGTTTGAAACCGGCAGCTTCATCCGCACGCTTATTTCTTATGCTGTGGGCGTTACACTCCTCATTGTGGCTGGTTTTGGCATCTATAATATCCTTAACATGATGATCTATGAAAAAATGGACACGATCGCCATTCTTAAAGCCACGGGGTTTTCCGGGAGGGATGTAAACAGGATATTTATTGTTATTGCACTTACGATTGGCGTTGCAGGAGGGCTTACCGGGCTGTTGCTGGGCTTTTTATTGTCTGTGGGTATAGATCATGTTCCGTTCCATACCCCGGCACTGCCTACTATAACGACCTATCCCGTAAACTATGATCCGGCGTTTTATATGATCGGCATCAGTTTCTCTGTGATCACTACTTATTTTGCAGGCTTCTTCCCTGCACGTAAAGCCAGTAAGATCGATCCGGTAATCATAATCAGGGGGAAATAAGCATGGGCAATACAGTACTGGAAACACGGCATTTGTTCAAAGACTTTCACGACCCGGTTACGGTGCAGGTGTTAAACGATATCAGCTTCACAATAGATAAAGGCGAATTTGTTTCAATTGTCGGCAAGTCCGGCTGCGGCAAATCTACCTTGCTGTATATCTTATCTACCATGGATACGGAATTCCGCGGCGAATTGTACCTGGATGGTGAAAGTATGAAGCATAAAAAGGAAAAAGAACTGGCGCATATCCGTAATAAAAAGATCGGTTTCGTATTCCAGTTCCACTACCTGCTCAATGAATTTTCTGTACTGCGGAACGTCATGTTGCCGGGCTTAAAACTCCAGGAGTACAGCACTGCGGAAGTAGAGCACCGCGCTATGGAAAAGCTCCGGATTCTGGGTATTGACAAGCTGGCGCTCAAGATGGCCAATCAGCTTTCGGGTGGCGAAAAACAAAGAGTGGCCATAGCCCGCGCATTAATTAATGATCCGCTCATTATTATGGGCGATGAGCCTACCGGAAACCTGGACAAGAAAAATACGCAGATTGTATTTGACATCTTTTCAGGACTTTCAAAAGAGTTTAACCAGACATTGCTCGTGGTGACACATGATCCTGAATTTGCGGGTAAAACAAACCGAATTATAGAAATGGAAGACGGCCGCATTATCAGCAAATAAAAAGGCCGGAACAATTCCGGCCTGTATATAAAACATCTGATGTTTATTATTTTTTCATCGCTGCTTCGATCTCCTCTACTGTAATCGGTATACCTTTAAACAGGTCTATATTGCCCGATTTGGTAAGCCAGTAGTTGTTCTCAATACGGATGCCCATCTGTTCTTCTTCAATATAAATGCCAGGCTCGATAGTGAAGAGCATACCTTCTTTCACCGGTTCGTTGCGTGTGCCCAAGTCATGTACGTCCAGGCCCAGGTGGTGACCAATACCGTGATAGAAGTATTTTCTCCACGCAGGGTTAGCGGCATCCTGGTTTTTAACATCAGCTTTGGAGATCAGCCCGATCTTCATCAGTTGTTTCTCCATTTCCTGGTTTACTTTAACAATATAGTCCGCATAATTTATAGACGGCTTCAGGATAGATTTGCAGAAATTGTGCACGGCAAGACACGCATTGTACACTTCCTTCTGACGCTTGGTAAACTTGCCGTTTACCGGTATGGTGCGTGAAAGGTCTGCATTGTAATTACCATACTCCGCGCCAAAATCCATCAGTATCAGTTCTCCGTCTTTGCATTCCTGGTTATTGTCTACATAATGCAGTACGCGTGCACGGTCGCCGGATGCAATAATGCAGCCATAAGCGTGGCGGGTGGCACGGTTGCGCAGGAACTCATGTGTTATCTCCGCTTCGATTTCATATTCCATTACGCCCGGCTCCACAAAACGCAGTATACGGTCAAATGCTTTGTGTGTAATATCTATGGCATGCTGTACTACAGCTACTTCCTCTTTTGTTTTTACAGCGCGCAGCTCTTTCATGATGCGGGCAGCACGGTCGTAGTGGTGCAGTGGATAACGGCGCATAAAGTCGTGCACGAACAGCAGATCGGTGCGCGGTATTTCCAGGCTCATGCGGTCATTTTCATCTGTATTCAGGTATACAGTGTCCGCATGGTGCATCCATAAATGCAATTGTGCATCTATGCTGTCTACATACTGTACATTCTCAATGCCGGATATGGCAGTTGCTTCATCTTTACGGAGCAGGTGACCATTCCATTTTTCCAGCAGCTCGTTAGGGCGCTGTACTACCAGCACTTCGCGGGCAGTTGTATCAGCATTGTCCGGGTACAGGATCACCATTGTTTTCTCCTGCACAACTCCTGAAAGCCATACTACATCTGAGTTTGCTTTATAGCCATATACAGCATCCCCGTTTTCCGGGAGCACCGGGTTGGCGGGGAAGATAGCAATGGAATTAGGTTTCATCTTTTTCATGAAACGCTGGCGGTTCTGTGTGTACAGCTTTGACGGAATGGGAGTGTACTTCATTGTATGCTAAAGTTGTTGAGTCACAATTAAATTGAGCAGCGTGAAGTTAAGGACAAATGAATAACACGGAACAGCCGTAAATGAAAATCCCCCTTTTGCAGGGGGATTTAACAGTCATTATACGTTAAAACGGAAGTGAAGCACATCTCCGTCTTTCACAACGTATTCCTTGCCTTCTATACGCAGCTTACCGTTCTCGCGGCAGGCAGCTTCGCTCTTATATTGTACATAATCGGCATAAGCGATCGTTTCAGCTTTGATAAAACCTTTTTCAAAGTCGGTGTGGATCACACTGGCAGCCTGCGGAGCTTTCCAGCCTTCGTGGATCGTCCAGGCACGCACTTCCTGCACGCCTGCTGTAAAATAGGTGATCAGGTCCAGCAGCTTGTAAGCCGCGCGTATCAGGCGGTTCAGGCCGGGTTCTGTGAGGCCGTATTCGCCGAGGAACAGTTCTTTATCTTCTTCACTTTCCATTTCAGAGATCTGCGCTTCAATGGAGTTGTTCATTACAATTACCTGCGAACCTTCTTCTGTAGCCGCTTTGATCAGTGCTTCAGAATATTTGTTGCCGGTATGAATAGCAGATTCGTCTACATTGGCAACATACAGTACCGGTTTCTGTGTCAGCAGGAAAATATCTGCTATAGCTTCGAGTTCTTCACCTTCCAGCCCCAGTCCGCGGATGTTTTTACCCTGGTACAGGTGTTCTTTACACTGCTGCAATACTTCCAGTGCGCGCTTTGCCTTAGGATCGGCTTTGGCCATTTTTTCCACACGGGCTATTTTCTTCTCTACACTTTCCAGGTCTTTCAGCTGCAGCTCGGTGTCTATAATTTCCTTATCGCTTACAGGATTGATGGCGCCTTCTTCGCGGAGGATGTTCTCATCTTCAAAGCAACGGATCACATGCACGATCGCATCTACTTCGCGGATATTGGCCAGGAATTTATTGCCCAGACCTTCACCCTTGCTCGCACCTTTTACCAGGCCGGCAATGTCTACAAATTCTATAGTTGTAGGCACAATGCGCTGCGGCTGCACCAGCTCTGCCAGTGTGGCCAGGCGCTCGTCCGGCACATCTACCTGCCCTACATTGGGCTCTATGGTGCAGAAACGGTAGTTGGATGCCTGCGCTTTGGCGCTGTTGCTTACCGCATTAAACAATGTTGATTTTCCTACGTTCGGAAGTCCTACAATACCTACCTGTAAGGCCATACTTTATTTTGAAATTTGCGCAAAATTACGACAGTTTCATGAGTTTCAGGACACAGATAATGATATTTGTGTTACGGGCTGATTTGCAGAGATGAAGCTGCCGTAGCGTTGGCACCGTTCACCGGCCGGATGCCTGTCGGGCTTTTCCCGGAAACCGGTGCAGATATTCGTGCAATAAAAATGTATATTTCTGTGTTTGTTTCATTTTAAACCGTAAAATATATGAAAATCATAATGGCATTTGTTCTGTCTGCTTTTGTTGCCTGTCTGCCATTCATTTCCTTGGCCCAGCAGGATAGGTTCGCCGTTTATTTTCCTGTAGCTGTTTACCGGCTTCCGGCAGATGCACAGGACAAGCTGGACATGCTTTTCTATCATGAAAAAATACAGGGCGCTAAAACGATTGCCATTTACGGTTATGCCGATGAGCCCGGCGGCGGTGAATTTAATGAATGGCTGTCATTGCAGCGGGCCAGGGCTGTGAAAGAATACCTGCTGCGCTCCGGTATCAAACCGCAGCAGATCGTCGCCTGCGAGGGCAAAGGACATGTTGCCGGTAGGGGTTCTAACCAGTCCGATCGTCGTGTAGATATCCTCAGGGATGTGCCCGGCATGGTAGAACCTGCATCCCTGAAAATAGAAGACCTGAAGGAAAATGAAACGCTGGAGCTGAAAAGCGTATTGTTTGAAGACGGAACGCACAATATGCTCGCCACATCAATGCCGGAACTGGAGGCCTTGAGAGATGTATTGAAGTCGCATCCTTCCATGCAGGTGCGCCTTGAAGGCCACATCTGTTGCCAGGTGGAGCCCGGAGATGGCGTAGACGGGGCAACAGGAAAATTGGATCTTTCTGTAAACAGGGCCAAGGCAGTCTATGATTACCTGGTACAAGAGGGCATTGCAGCGTCACGGCTAAGCTACAAAGGGCTGGGAAATTCACTGCCGGCACGTACCCCGGAAATTACTCCCGAGGATCAGCAGGCCAATCGCCGGGTGGATGTAAGGGTTATGCATAAATAAACGCTGTCAGGATTTGAAACCCTGACAGCGTTTATACGTTATACCGCTATTCTCCAGGGCAGCAGCGAATCTGCCAGTTTGCGGTCGTTGCTCAGGCGTGGTACTTTATTTTGTCCGCCCAGCTTACCAATCGATTTCATGTACTCTATAAATGCGTCGGGGCGCATCTGTGTTATCTTCAGCGGCTGCAGTATACCGCCGCTTATAAGGTCGTTGTAGTAAATATTTTTTTCCCGCAGGTGATTGTCTACAGACCGGCTGAAGGCTTCCATGCTGTCCGGTGCTTTTTCAAAAGATACAAACCACTCGTGGTAAGGCAGCTCGCCGGATGCCTGTATCTGCGGTGCCACGGTAAACTCAATGATATGGGCATTTTGCTCTTCAGCAGCCTTTTTCAGCGCATATTCCACCTCTTCGCCGATCACATGTTCGCCAAAAGCAGAGATAAAATGTTTGGTACGTCCTGTAACTACGATGCGGTATGGCTCCAGGCTTACAAAACGTACGGTATCGCCGATATTATATCCCCAGAGTCCTGCATTGTTATTTACGATCAGCGCGTAGTTCACACCAGTCTTTACATCTGCGAGAGAAAGACGTGTAGGGTTTTCATTGAAGATCTCATCCGCGGGTATGAATTCGAATAAAATACCTGAGTTTGTATTCAGCAGCAGGCCCTCTTTGTCCAGTGTATCCTGGAAGGCAAAGAACCCTTCAGAAGCAGGAAACGTTTCAACGGTATCAATGGGTCCACCGAGGCTGTCAAACAGCTTCGCCTTATATGGTTCAAAGTTTACACCACCGTGCACCAGCACCTGCAGACCGGGAAATAATTCTTTTATTTTTTTGCCGCCGCTGCGTTGGCTGAGCCAGTCAAAATACATCTGCATCCATGGCGGAATACCGCTGATCAGCGTCATATTCTGGCTGATAGTTTCCTGTACGATCTTTTCCAGCTTGGTTTCCCAGTCTTCAATGCAGTTGGTCTGGTAAGATGGCAGTTGGTTGGTGCGCAGGTAACCTGGGATATAATGATTTACAATACCGCTGAGCCTGCCGGTGGGAATGCCGCCTACGCGTTCCAGTTCAGGCGAGCCGGAAAGGAAGATCATTTTGCCATCAGCAAAGGCAGTATTGCCGCTTTCTGCCATGTAACAGAGCAACGCATTCTTGGCGGTTTCAATATGATTGGAGATAGATTCTTTGGAGATAGGAATATATTTTACCCCGCTGGTAGTGCCTGAGGTTTTGGCAAAATATATGGGCTTTCCTTTCCATAAAACGTTGTGCTGCCCGGCTTTTACCTGGTCTATATAGGGCCGGTAAGCTTCATAGTCCCTTATGGGAACAGCTGCGGAAAATTCGTTGTAAGTCTTTACTTCATTGAGTTTGTGGTCATTGCCAAAGGTAGTTTTGCTGCCGTATTTCAATAGCTGCTGCAGTATTGCCTGCTGATCGGCAACAGCGGTGGTCATACCTTTGCGTATGCGGCTGTGGATAATAGCTGCATAAGGTTTGGCCAGGAATGATTTGATCTTCATTTCTGTTGTTCAAAGTGAACGGCAAAAATACAATTAATGAGAGGGGTAATGAAATAAAAGGCCAAAAATAAGCTGATCGCCAGCGGACAATCTGCCAGATTAATAAATTTAATTTGCGAAAAACAAAAAAAGACCGTTAACTTTGCGCAAAATATTTTAGGAGCGTCATGTTTGCGATTGTATCTATAGCTGGTCAGCAATTTAAAGTGAAAAAAGACCAGGAACTGTTTGTGCACCGCCTTGCTGGTAATGCAGGCGACAAAGTAGAATTTTCTGATGTGCTGATGACCAGCAATGAAGGGAACATAACTGTGGGTGGTACTGCCAAAGTACACGCGGAGATTGTTGATCACCTGAAAGGCGATAAGGTTATTATCTTCAAAAAGAAACGCCGTAAGGGTTATCAGAAGAGCAATGGTCATCGTCAATCCCTGACAAAAATCAGGATCAGCGAAATTGCGTAATTATTAATTTTATTTTTGTAAATTCGTAAATCGATAAATAGAAAATGGCACATAAAAAAGGTGAAGGTAGTGTAAAGAACGGCCGCGACTCGCAAAGTAAGCGTCTTGGTGTGAAAATTTACGGTGGTCAGCCTGCTATCTCTGGTAACATTATCGTTCGTCAGCGTGGTACGGTTTATCATCCTGGTAACAACGTAGGTTTAGGAAGAGATTTTACCATCTTTGCATTGACTGATGGTATTGTTGAATTCCGCAAGACCCGCACAAAAACTCTGGTTTCAGTAAAAGAAATATCCGCTACAGCAGAGGCCTAACCCCCTCCGTTGTTTTGCCATAAAGATTTTTTTTAACCCTTAAATTCACACGGTTATGGCAACAGCAAAAAAAGCAGCTCCTAAGAAAGCTGCGCCAGCAAAAAAAGCCGCTGCTCCTAAGAAAGCAGTAGCGAAAAAAGCAGCTCCTGCAAAAAAAGCAGCAGCTCCAAAAAAAGCAGCAGCTAAAAAAGCTGCCGCACCTAAGAAAGCAGCTGCCAAAAAAGCTGCTCCTGCTAAGAAAGCCGCAGCTCCTAAAAAAGCAGCCGCTAAAAAAGCAGCACCAGCAGCCAAGAAGGCTGCAGCACCAAAGAAAGCAGCAGCTCCTAAAAAAGCAGCTCCTGCGAAAAACGCTGCGCCTAAAAAGGCAGCCGCTAAAAAAGCCTAGTATATTTTTAGCGTATTGTAAAAAAGAGACTGTCTTAACCCGCAGTCTCTTTTTTTTATTTCTGCCCGGATGTATATCATGTTCAACATTTTTTTGCATTGTCATGATTCTTTCATAATCCGTGCTGCCGCTTCGGCCACATATGGAAAAACGCGCGTCCGGAGTTTAATGAATAAATATTCTTTTACCTGGCCACGGCAGGTAATTGCAATCTGAATAAATTATTTTTGCTACACTTAAGTACGGAACTTATGGCTTGCGAAGACGAACCGAGAAACAGGAACACAGCGAATAGCAGGTACCGCTCCGCTATGCATATAGGCATGGGGCTTGTATACCTGCTTATGGGGTGCTCCATTTTATATTTTAAACTGTATGGAGTGGTTGTATTAAATGCTGCGCTGGCATATGCTCTTGGCGGGCTTATGGTGGCTTACGGCCTCTTCCGGTTGTGGAGGGGTATGCAGGACATACGGGCAAACAGGGGATAAAAGCCTCAGTTGGGATAATGCACAAGCTGCAACAGTCTTTGCAATACTTTCTGAACTCCTGTTAAATTATTGTTACAACAATTTCTGCCATTCTGATTTATTTTGAAATATGCCTAAAATTGCGCCCATGCAATGGTTTAAAACCATAACTCTTGCAGCCTGTTCCACTCTGCTTGTCTGTTCCTGTAAGGATGATGTAAAGAAGCCGGAGGATACAACAACAAGCGGCACGATAGATATTTCTGTAGACGAAACATACCAGCCTGCTATTGCAGAACAGCTCCGTGTGTTTGACAGCAGTTACCCGGAAGCCCACATCAATGCGCATTACAAACCGGAATCTGAATGTTTTAAAGACTTCCTGGATAATAAAGCGCGACTGATACTGGTGACACGTGAGCTATCTGCCGGGGAAAAAGAGCTGTGTACACAAAAGAAGATAGTGCCTACTTCGCTGGCACTTGTTAAAGATGCAGTTGCAGTAATTGTAAATCCGGAGTCGGCAGACAGTTTGCTGAGTATACCGCAGATAAAAGGTATCCTTACCGGAAAGTATAATAAAAAATACACAGTTGTATTTGACAACCAGGGATCCAGTACGGTACGTTATATTACAGACTCCCTTATACCGGGGGAAAAGTTGGGAACCAACGTCTTTGCAGCGAAAGGCAACAGCCAGGTTGTGGATTACGTTGCCAAAAATCCCGATGCCATAGGCTTTATAGGTCTTAGCTATATCAGTGATGAAAATGATTCAGCCACCGAATCATTTTTGAAAAAAGTTAAAGTTGTATCAGTGCAGAACGATAGTACACAAGAGTTCTATCAGCCTTACCAGGCTTATATTGCGCTAAAGCTGTACCCTTTTACACGCAGCCTGTATTTTATCACACGTGAGACGTTCCCGGGCCTTGGCACAGGTTTTGCCAATTTCTTAAGCAAGGAGCGGGGGCAGTTGATTTTTGCACATTCACACCTCTTTCCGTTAAGGATGAATATAGTGATAAGAGATGCTACATTGAACAACAGTAACGGACATTAAAATAAGAATCGCCTATTTTTAAAAGCTACATAACGAAGGCCGCAGTTCCGGAAAGGCCGGAAAAACGGTTCAGAAAACAAGAATAAAATACGATGAAACAACCGATTGCAATTATTGCTGCTGTAGCGCTGGGTTTCGGCGCACAGGCACAATCTCTCGATGAAGGGATAAAAATGATTAAATACGAGCGTTATGAAAGCGCCCGTAAAGCATTATCTCCATTGGCGGCGAGCAATGCTGCAGCCAACTATTACCTTGGTATTGCTGAACTGGGCCTGGATAATACAGCCGCCGCAAAAGCGGATTTTGCCAAATATCCGCAGGATGCAGCAAACATAGCCGGTATGGCGCGTGTAGCATTTATTGAGAAAAATGCTGCTGAAGGCAACCGCATTGCCAAAACCGTGGCAGATATGGCTAAGAAAAAAGAATGGGAGCCATTGAAATATGCAGCAGACGCAGTTACATATACAGATGGCGGCGATTATCAGCAGGCAATCTCCTGGTATAAAGCTGCACTGGCGAAAAATGATAACCCGGACCTGCACATCGCACTTGGCGATGCCTTTCAGAAAGTGCAGGGCGGTGGCGGCGAAGCCATGAACAATTATGAAAATGTTACGGGTAAAGATCCCAGGAATTCCCTGGCGTTTTCCCGCATAGGAGCTCTTTGGTATGCTGCCAAAAACTATAAGCTGGCGTTGGAAAACTATCAGAAAGCAAAGGATGCGGATCCTTCCAATCCATTGCCTTACCGCGACCTCGCCAATGCATATTTCTGGGTTGGGAAATACGATCTCGCAAAACAGAACATCGAACAATACCTGCAGCTCTCTGATAAGTCTATAGAAGATCAGCTGCAGTATGCCAACATTTTGTACCTGTCCAAAGATTATCCGGCAGCTATCAGCAAAATACAGGAGCTGATCAACGGCGGGGCGTCCAAGCCATACCTGTACCGCATTCTTGGTTACAGCCAGTTTGAAACAAAAGATTATAACGGTGCCCTGATGAACATGAATACGTTCTTCAGCAAGCAGGATCCGGCCAAGATCATACCTTCTGATTACCTGTATTATGGCAAGATCCTGAACCAGGCGGGCAAAACAGACTCTGCCAATTACTACTTTACAAAAGCGGTAGAGGCGGATACTTCGCACAATAAGTCTGATACATACCGCCAGATTGCAGAAGGATTTAAAGATGCAAAAGACTATCCAAGGTCTGCTGAGTGGTATGGTAAACTGGTGCAGGCATATCCTGAATCACAGGCGCTGGATTATTTCTGGTGGGGTGCTATGTACTACTATTCCAAAAACTACCAGGGTGCCGCTAAAGCTTTTGAGCAGATGGAAACGAAATACCCTGATCAGCCGTCTGCCACTTACTGGCGCGGACGTGTAGCTGCGGCTTCTGATGCTGAGGCAAAGGAAGGTACAGCGGTGCCTTTCTATACCAAGTGGCTGGAAAAAGTAGGTGGTAACTCAGACAAAAAATCTGACCTGATGCAGGCTTACCAATACCTGGCACTGTATTACTACAACAAAAATGATAAAGCCAATGCGCAGACCTACCTCGATAAGATCACTGCAATTGACCCGAATGATGCTTTTGCCAAGCAGATCAAAGACGCAATGAGCCGTCCTGCCGGTGGTGCTAAAAGCACACCTGCAAAAGCCAAAAAATAAAATAAACAGACATTTTGTCTAATTAAAAAGCGATACGTTTTCGACGTATCGCTTTTTTTATGTGGTATACAGCTATTTTATCAGGAATTACAGATTGAAGGTGCTGGTGCTGCACAATGTAAAACTGCATAATAATGCAATGGCAGCAAATAACAACATGGACAAACCGAAAGGTCGTCTCTCGGGAGAAAACATAAGTATGGCGCCAAATAAAAAATTAAAAATACTTACCAGCAGGAATATAAGTCCCAGCGCGATGGTTATATCATCTCTGCCGGTACCAATATGACAGGAGGGTACAGACAGCAGGTAAATGGCCAATACCGCAACAAGATTGCCAACCAGGATTTTCAGGAAGTTTTTCAAAATTGCACAGATTGTGTTTTAATACTATTAAGATACGCTTCTTTTTCATCACGGTAAAAGAGGTTCATTGTTTCAAATGGAATGATCTTACCGTCTTTGCTTACAATGTGCACACAGGATTTTTTAATGGCACGCACATCAAAGTCGTAAGCATCAATAAACCGCATAATGATAACGCGGAAAAGATTGTCGTAACTGAGTCCGGGGGCAGAAACCTGGGGAAGGCAGCATAACAGCTGATTTACATTGTCTGTAACACGATCTACGGAAATGCCGGTGCTGAAGATATTGATCAGTTGCTCATGCAGCCCTTTGTCCTGCTCGTAAACAATGGTATTCCGTGAGCTGCTGTTGAGCAATACTGCAGGGTCTATATAACGGGTAAGTGGAAATACCTGCCCGTTCAGTTTCAGCGCATACCCCATAGCCAGGGCATCGGGATTACAAGGCACGGGTATGATGTCATTGGGCTGAAAAACGTTCGTCTGCGTAAGAATCTGTTCCCTCACATCTGTCAGTGTGAGCCGGTTTTTTCCGGGATCATGCTCAAAGCGGCCTGCAATCTGCACCGGCTGAAATGTAACGCCCCGCACGCATCGTTGCTTTAATGCGAACTCAATCACTTTTCCCGTTTCATGATCGTTCAGTCCCTTTTGCAATGTTACAACCAGTGTAGTAGATAGGTTCAGTTCGTTTAGTTTTTCCAGGCCCTTCATTCTCACCTCTGTAAGATCTTTGCCACGTAAGGTTTTTAATACCTCCGGCTCAAAAGAGTCCCACTGCAGGTACAGCTCAAAATCGGGCATGTAGGTAGCCAGCCGCTCAGCAAAACCCGGATCCTGTGCGATCCGGATACCGTTGGTATTAACCATCAGATGCTTGATGGGTTTTCGTTTTGCAATGTCAAGTATCTCGAAGAACTGCGGATGTATGGTCGGCTCGCCACCACTGATCTGCACTACGTCCGGTTCTCCTTCATTACGTACAATGATGTCCAGCATTTCTTCAATCTCCTCCAGCGTTCTGTGGCGGCCGTAATGTGGGGACGACATAGCATAACAGGTAGGACAGGAAAGGTTGCAACGGTCTGTTACTTCGATAAGTGTAAGGCAGCTATGCTGCTCATGGTCGGTGCATAAGCCGCAGTCGTATGGGCAGCCATAATGCCGTTCGGTATTAAACCGGAGGGGCGTCTCTGAGGCCTTGTTGTAATTGCGGATATTCTTATAATACTCCACATCCGATGCGATCAGCACCTTATGAAACCCGTGATCCGGGCAGGTTTTAAGCATATATACCTTTTCATCCTCAAAAACGATCTTGGCTTCTATGCGCTTCAGGCATTCGGGACATAGGCTGATTGTGTAATCGTAGTACGTGTATTTTCTTACGGGCATTTTTTATATGTTTTGGTGCTGCAATGCAGGTGTTTTTTTACGTGAAATGATCAGCAGTTGCGGATGCAGCAGGTATCGGTAATAATAAAGCAGTGTAAGGATTGCGGTGATCTGTATGGTGCCGAGGCCGAACAAGTAGCGCCAGCCGGGCTTTATAAAATCCTGTAACAGCCGGAAGATCATATAAACGATCATCACGACTTTAAATTTCGCTCCGGGCTGAAAAACGTATTTCCGTTCGGCCAGTTTCAGGCAAATCCAGAGCAGAATAAGCATGGCTATTTCGTATAGCGTCACCGGGTGCCTTGGTATGCCGTCGCCGAGGTTTATAGCCCAGGGCAGGTATGAAGGCAGACCATAGGTTTCTTCTGCCATACCCGCAGAAAAGCAGCCGATACGGCCAATGATCATACCCAGGAGCAGCGGATATACAAACAGATCTCCGGTGCTTTGTTTTTCCTTTATTAGTTTTTTAGTAAGCTCCACACTGGCAAGGCCGCCCACCAGACCACCAGCCAGTGTTTTGTTACCCCAGAAGTAAGACAGTTTATCAGCAGAATGCCCCCATTCCGGCAGATTTTCCAACGAGCCGATAATCCGGGCGCCCAATACCGCTCCAAATGCGGCAGCCACAATTACCAGGATACGGTTCTGGTCTGAAACCACGTCCTGTTGCCTGCGCTTCAACAGAAGGTAGTAACGGAATGCAATAAAGGTGGCCGCCAGCTCCATAATGCTGTGCAGAAGAATGCTTGCGTGGCCGATATGTATGGTTACAGGGTAGTTCATATTAATTACTGCAGTACCCAGATATCTCCGTTGGCTTTGAGTTCATAACCAATGATGCCCATATTGGGTGAAAGGTACATCTTGCGGACAATGCCACTTGCTGCAGATGTATCCATATTTGTAACTACCTGTACAGAATCAAAGTATTTTCCCTGGAACAGGTATGGTGCAATAAGTGTGTCACGCCAGGTATTGAAATCGGTACGAAGCCCTCGCTCTGTGAGAAAAATATTACCGAGACGGCTGTTAAACAGATTCATTTCAAATGATGTGGTGCCATTTTCCTCAGATAATATGGAGTGATGGAGATACAGTTTTGAAAATCTTGCGGAAGCGCCGCTGCTGTAATATTCGGCCGATTGGACTGTTATTTCGGCACTGCATCTGCCAGATGCTCTTACTTTATAACTTCCGCTCGCTGTAATTCCTATTGTCATTGTTTCCGCAGCACCAGCGGGGTTCTTAAACATGAGGACCTGCCCCTGTGTATAGGGAAACCACCTCTGAAATATCGCATTGCTATACGATGGGCATTCTTTGGTACACAGGGTGAACGCACCGATGATCATAATGCCAGAAGCTGCAAAAAGTAAAGAATAGGTAAGGTTTTTCATACAGTACAATTTTAGTGCAGTGTATTTGAATTGCTATTGGCAATATACGTTTTTCATAAGGTAAATGCTGGTATTTATTACGCACAATAAAAAACAGCTGTACCACTGGTACAGCTGTTTTTTTGTATAAAAAGACTTGAATTATTTACCCATTGTTGCGAGGAACTCTTCATTGCTCTTGGTGCCGCGCATCTGCTGCAGCAGGAAGTTCATGGCTTCATCCGTATTCATGTCGGAGATGTGCTTGCGGAGGATCCACATTTTATTATGCACATCTTTTTCCAGCAACAGGTCATCGCGGCGGGTGCTGGATGTTGTAATGTCGATAGCCGGGAAGATACGTTTGTTGGCCAGTTTACGGTCCAGCTGAAGCTCCATATTACCGGTGCCTTTAAATTCTTCAAAGATCACTTCGTCCATTTTGGAACCGGTGTCTATAAGCGCTGTAGCCAGAATGGTGAGAGAGCCGCCGTTTTCAATTTTACGGGCAGCACCAAAGAATTGTTTTGGTTTCTGCATGGCGTTGGCTTCCACACCACCGCTCAGTACTTTACCACTTGCAGGCGCTACAGTGTTGTGCGCACGGGCAAGGCGGGTAATAGAGTCAAGCAGGATCACTACATCATGTCCTACTTCTACCAGGCGTTTTGCTTTCTGCAGTGCTATAGTAGACACTTTTACGTGTTTTTCTGCGGGTTCGTCAAATGTAGAAGCAATTACTTCTGCGCGAACGCTGCGCTGCATATCGGTAACCTCCTCCGGACGCTCGTCTACCAGAACGATCATCAGGTAACATTCAGGGTGGTTTTTGGCAATTGAATTGGCTACTTCTTTCAGCAGCATAGTTTTACCCGTTTTGGGCTGTGCCACAATAAGGCCGCGCTGTCCTTTCCCGATCGGGGTAAACAGGTCCATAATACGGGTGCCATAATTGGTAGCCCCTGTATAAAGATTCAGTTTTTCGAACGGAAAAAGCGGAGTGAGGTAGTCGAACGGTACACGGTCGCGGATTTCGTCCGGAAGTTTACCATTGATGGTTTCAACCTTCAGCAGTGCAAAGTATTTTTCGCCTTCTTTTGGCGGGCGTACGCTGCCGGTAACAGTATCCCCGGTTTTAAGACCGAATAATTTTATCTGTGACGGGGAAACATAAATATCGTCCGGTGAGCTGAGGTAATTATAATCACTGCTGCGGAGGAAACCGTAGCCGTCCGGCATCATTTCCAGGACGCCTTCGCTCATTACTATACCGTCAAATTCTACATTGAAGTTGCCGTACTGTTGTGGATCACGGTTGCGGCGGTTGTTATTATTGTTGTTATTGTTATTCTGAAAAGTCTGCTGCGGGCGCTGTTCTGCCACTACAGTTTCCTGGGGCGGCTGCACTTCGGCTGTTTCTTCAGAAGGCATAATGATTGGTGTTTCTTCTGTTTCTTCCGTTTCGTCATTATCCTCTTCCTCTTCTTCGGCTTCGGTAATAGCTGCAAGCTCAGGTGCTATAGGTTCTGTCGGAGGCAGGTACATACGCATTCTGTCTGGCTGAAAATCGGTACGTGGCTTACGTCCGCGACGTTTTTTTGTTTCGTCGCCGGCGTTTTCTGTATCTGCAGCAATTTCCTGGGCTTCTTCGGTAACGGGTTCTTCTTGAACAGGAGTGCTTTCTGCTACAGGGGCTGTTTCAGCTGCCGTGGTTTCGGATTTGGGCTTACGTCCGCGGCGTTTTTTAGGCTCTTCACCTGGTTGTTGTTCGGTTGTTTTCACAGTATCTGTATTTTTTAATGCTTGCTGATCCAGTATCTTATATATGAGCGCCTGTTTTTCCAGGCCACGGGTATTAATCTGTAAATGTTCTGCTACATCAACCAGCTCGGGCATGAGCATATCATTCAATTGTGAAATGTCGTAAGGCATGCTATACTATATAGTTGAGAATGTCTGGATAAAAATAAAAGACCAACAGGCGGGTAACAATGTTTGAATTAAAGAAAAAAGGGAAAAACCTCAGATATGACTGAAAGGATGAGCCGGAAGCGATCCGCTCAATGCAAGATTACAAATGTTTTTCTTAAAAAAGAAAAAAAATAAAAAAGTTTATATCTCGGTATCTTTTATATAAGCACCTGCCATACGCCGGATCGTCTGGCTAAGGGGGGTGTAGCTGAACTGGGGTAGATATCGCAATAATTTACCATTATTATAAAAGGACTGCTTCTGCGCGTTACGTGCAGTTTCCCTCGTAACAGATGTAATCTTCCCGGTGAGAAAAGTTCTTAAATGATTCCAGCGCCAGATAAGGCCGGTCATAAACGGTGTGGCTTTTATATGCGGTGGTTTTTTGTGCAGTGCTTCTGCCATCATGGTAAATATTTCGCGGTAGGAAAAATTACCAGCACTGAGAATAAATCTTTCAGCATCCACTTCGCTTTGCATCAGCACATAAAGGGCGTGCACCACATCGGCTACATCCACCCATCCGTTAATACCTTCTGTATAAAACGGGAACTCTTCGGCAGCAACTTTTATAAGCCTTGAAGAGCCATCTTCCCACGAGCCTTCGCCAAGTATAATACCCGGATTGACAATTACCGCATTAAGGCCTTCTGCTATTCCGCGCCATACTTCCATTTCTGCCTGGTATTTGCTCAGGCCATAGGCGGAGTTGTAACGGCTTTCTTCCCATTCCTCAGCTTCTGTAATTTCTTTGGCGCCTTCGGTGCGGCCCAATGCTGCGACGGAGCTTACATAAGCCAGTTTACGCACACCCTGGGCAAGAGCTTCGTCCACGACATGGGCGGTAGACAGCACATTTGCATGCAGCATATCCTTCTGGTGGGATGGGTGAAAAGACACAATTGCAGCGCAATGATATACATCTTCTATGCCCTGCATGGCTTCTTCCACATCAAAAATATCCAGGAGGTCGCATTTCATCCATTGTACGCCGGGTAATGCCAGCAGTGCCGCATCAGGAGCCGTATTGCGGTATAAAGCCCGCACGGCCGCCCCGCGCGCACTCAGAAAGCGCACAAGATGCTGGCCTACAAATCCGCTGGCTCCGGTAACAAGGATCATAATGCTGGTGATGCGTGAATCGTGAAAAGTAAACGTGAAATGCGAAAATAAAAAGGTCAAATTATATTTCACATCTGACCTTTCACGTTTTTATTATATTGATTGGAACTGCTTCAGGAAGCGCACATCGTTTTGAGAATAAAGACGCAGGTCGTTTACCAGGTATTTTACCTGTGTGATGCGCTCCACGCCCATACCGAAGGCAAAGCCTGTGTACACTTCCGGATCTATATTGAAATTGCGCAGCATATTCGGGTGCACCATACCGCAGCCAAGTATTTCTACCCAGCCGGTATGTTTACAGAGATTACATCCACTGCCGCCGCATACCGTGCAGGAGATGTCCATCTCTGCACTGGGTTCTGTAAACGGGAAGTAAGACGGACGGAAACGCACTTTTGTATCCGGCCCGAACATTTCTGTAACAAAATAGTACAGTGTTTGTTTCAGGTCGGCAAAAGATACATTCTTATCTATATATAAGCCTTCACACTGGTGGAAAAAGCAGTGCGCACGGGCAGAAATAGTTTCATTGCGGTATACACGTCCCGGGCATATTACGCGCACGGGCAGTTGTCCCTGCTCCATAATGCGGGCCTGTACCGATGAAGTATGTGTACGTAATACCCAATCCGGGTTCTGCGAAACATAGAACGTATCCTGCATATCGCGCGCGGGATGGTGTTCCGGCATATTCAACGACGTAAAGTTGTGCCAGTCATCTTCTATCTCAGGCCCTGTTGCTACACTGAATCCCAGTTTTTCAAAAATAGAGACGATCTGGTTTTCTACCATACGCAGCGGGTGACGTGTGCCCAGAGGTAATGGTGTGCCTGGCAACGTTTCGTCTTTGGCTGGTCCTTTCTTCTGGCCGTTTGCCTGCAGGTGTTTAAATGCTTCATATTGTGCTTCTGCCAATTGCTTAAAGGCATTAAGCACCTGTCCGGCTTCTTTTTTCTGATCTGCGGGAACACTTTTCATTTCACCGAAAATCTGCTTCACGATGCCTTTTGTTCCCAGAAATTTAATGCGGTAAGCCTCCAGCTCGGCAGCATCTGCCGGTTGAAATGCTTTTATCTCCTGCTCATACGAGCTTATTTGCTCCTGTAAAGCTTCCATAGCCGCAAAGATAGGCGGATTTGGCATTTATAAACCTGTACCCCGGCAGCTTTATTGAAATACGTACAATGCTATGTTTTATATGTGTAAATGATCCTATAGTTACATCGTTTACCCGAAAAACTTTGTAGTTTCAGCAATCATTTTTCAGGCATATGGCATACCCGTTTCAGATAACTTCCTTTGATGCATATAAAGCGGCATATCAAAAAAGTATTACAGACCCCGAAGGCTTCTGGGCCGATGTTGCAGATAGTTTTTACTGGCGCAGGAAATGGGATAAAACGCTTGACTGGAATTTCAAAGAACCCGATGTAAAATGGTTTGCAGGCGGCAAAATGAATATTACAGAAAATTGTCTCGATCGCCACCTGGAATCTTCCGGTAATATGCCTGCCATTATCTGGGAGCCAAACGATCCGGAGGAACATCACCGTATACTTACCTACCGGGAACTGTATAATAAAGTAGTACAATTTGCCCACGTATTGAAGAATAACGGCGTGAAGAAGGGCGATCGTGTGTGTATTTATATGGGTATGGTGCCGGAATTGGCTATAGCTGTACTGGCGTGTGCACGTATCGGTGCCATTCACTCTGTAATATTTGGTGGCTTCAGTGCGCAAAGCATTGCAGACAGGCTGCAGGACGCACGGGCTGGCTTTATTATTACCAGCGATGGTGCTTACCGCGGTAATAAAGACATTCCGTTGAAATCTGTTATTGACGATGCACTGGTGCAATGCAATTTTGTGCAGAAAGTAATTGTGCTTACCCGTACGCGGGTGCCGGTGAGCATGATAAAAGGCCGTGATGTATGGTGGGAAGATGAGGTAAAATATGTGACGGAGACAATGGGCAACCCAGACCTTCCTGCTGAGGAAATGGATGCGGAAGATCCTTTGTTTATACTCTATACATCCGGGTCTACCGGTAAACCCAAAGGTGTAGTGCATACCTGCGGCGGCTACATGGTTTATACGACATACTCATTCGTAAATGTATTCCAGTATCAGCCGGGTGATATTCATTTCTGTACCGCAGATATAGGCTGGATAACCGGCCACAGCTATATTGTTTACGGGCCATTGTGCGCAGGTGCCACCAGTGTGATTTTTGAAGGGGTGCCTACCTGGCCGGATGCAAGTCGTTTCTGGAAAATTGTAGAAAAGTATAAGGTAAATATATTTTACACCGCACCTACAGCTATCCGCAGCCTGATGGGCTTTGGCACAGAACCGCTCCGGGGGCATGACCTCAGCAGCCTGAAAGTTCTGGGCAGTGTAGGTGAGCCGATCAACGAGGAAGCCTGGCACTGGTATGACGAGCATGTGGGAAAAGGCCGCTGCCCTATTGTAGACACATGGTGGCAAACCGAAACAGGCGGAATATTACTGTCTAATCTTGCTGGTGTTACTCCTTCAAAACCCGGGTGGGCTACGCTGCCGCTGCCAGGCGTGGAACCGGTATTGATGGATGAAAATGGTAAAGAGATCACGGAAAATAATGTAAGCGGTAACCTGTGCATGCGTTTTCCATGGCCGTCTATTATCCGCACTACCTATGGCGATCATGAACGTTGCCGTACCAATTATTTCGCTACTTATAAAAATATGTATTTCACCGGCGATGGCAGTTACCGTGATGACGCCGGCAATTACCGCATTACCGGTCGTGTAGATGACGTACTGAATGTAAGCGGGCACAGAATAGGTACTGCAGAAGTGGAAAATGCCATAAACATGCATGCAGGAGTGGTGGAAAGCGCTGTAGTGGGCTATCCGCATGATATAAAAGGTCAGGGAATATACGCATATGTCATTTACGACAAATTACATGATAATGAAGATCTGAGCAGGAGAGATATTATGCAGACGGTGGCGCGCATTATAGGGCCTATCGCAAGGCCGGACAAAATACAGTTTGTAAAAGGCCTGCCTAAGACACGCAGCGGAAAGATCATGCGACGTATACTGCGCAAAATAGCAGAAGGAGAATTGGAAAGTCTTGGTGACATCAGTACGCTACTGGATCCTGCGGTAGTGGACGAAATAAAAAATGGCCGGGTATAACTGCACCTGCCGGAGAAATAAATTTTTTTAGCCGGGTATTTGTATTTCTGCAGGAAATGTCTTTATCTTTGCATCCCGTTCTGATAAAGGACTACACGGATCGGTAGTTCAGTTGGTTAGAATGCCGCCCTGTCACGGCGGAGGTCGCGGGTTCGAGTCCCGTCCGGTCCGCAAAAAGCTTCACATTTCTGTGAAGCTTTTTTGTTTTATATCCTATGCCGGATAAGTCGTAAACATTGTGGGATTTCTTAAAGCGGATCAATTCGGATCAATCGTAAAAGTTGAGGGATAGTATATAAGGATCAATCGTAAAAGTTGGGGGATAGTATAAAAGTTGTTGTTTTGTAGTTGATAAGTTATAGGACTTGGCAACAGATCAATACAAAGCGCTTGTAAGCTTGCTTTTACCGGAGGGATTACTGGATTATTTTGAGCTCACAGAAGTTAGCTCAGACAAAGGGGCACTCTGCATCTACCTTGAAGAGAAAAACGTTATCCCCGAAGAATACAAAAAATATACGCTTCATTCTAAAGGCTTTTATCCCGAAGTGCGCATCCATGATTTTCCTATTCGTGGTAAGAAGGTACTGCTGTGCATCAAACGGCGCCGTTGGGAAGTAGTGGATACCGGACAGATCGTTCATCGCAACTGGGACCTGGTAAGGCAGGGTACGCGCATGACTACAGAGTTTGCGCTTTTTTTAAAAGGGATATTTGGATAACAAACCTATCAGTTGTTTTCACCTGGGGGAATACTTTGGCCTGGATGGCAGGCAGCTGCAGGAGCAATACAAAGAACATATCAGTGATTACAGGAACTGGGACCAGAAGGATCATGCTTCGCAATGGATATTATACCCACAAAATACCGGTCAGCAATTAAGCATTGATGAAACATCGTTATCCAATGGTGAGTTGTATACGATAGTTACCAATAAAGCTGCTAAGGGTCGCAAAGGCTCATTGGTAGCCATGATCAAAGGCACGCAGGCCTCCCGTATTATAGAAGTGCTGGAGCAGATACCGGAGCGGGTTCGCAATAAAGTGCAGGAGATCACCCTGGATATGGCTGCTAATATGAACCTGGCTGCAGGACGCTGTTTCCGTAATGCAGATAAAGTTACCGACCGTTTCCATGTGCAGCAGCTGGCCTTCGATGCCGTACAGGAGCTGCGCATACAATACCGGTGGCAGGTGCTGGAGCAGGAAAATGAAGCTGTAAAGGCCGCAAAAAGCAACGGTATAACTTACGAACCTGAAGTGCTGGAAAACGGGGATACGCTAAAACAGTTGCTGGCCAGAAGCCGGTATGTGCTGTTCAAAAGCAAAGACAAATGGACCGGTACGCAAAAGCAGCGGGCAAAGCTGCTCTTTGAACGATATCCGGTAATTAAGCAGGGATATGAACTGGCGTCAAAGCTCGGAACGATTTACCGAACCTGCACCTGCAAAGAACAGGCATTTAAAAAGCTGGCATTATGGTATAATGAGGTAGAAAATGCAGGGTTGTCCGCTTTTAAAACAGTAGCCAGGACTATTGAAACACATTACCTGAGTATTCTTAATTTCTTCAACAACCGGAGTACAAATGCTTCTGCGGAATCGTTCAATGCAAAGATCAAAGCATTCAGGGCTACATCAAGAGGTGTAAGAGATATTCCTTTCTTCCTCTTCAGACTTGCTAACATTTATGCTTAATACTGACTATCCCCCAACTTTTACGATTGATCCGTATATATCCGGCTCGGCCTGATCCGGGAAAACAGATCGCTTCTATATGGTAAATGAAAAACGGGAAGCAATCTGATTGCTTCCCGTTTGAATTTTATGGAGCGGAGAGAGAGGGATTCGAACCCCCGGACCTTTAACAGTCAGCGGTTTTCAAGACCGCCGCAATCGACCACTCTGCCATCTCTCCGCTGCAAAAGTAGAAAACGGGATTTAATTTCAAAAGCCTCTGTAAAGAAATTGCTACATATTTTATAAAGTAATGTTAAATGCTTATCATTTATTGCCTTATAAAAAACCACAGACCATCGCCCGGCGTATATAGTAGTAAATTTGCAACACATGTTTCTCAAGCTCAAAAAACTGTTATTACCTGCAATGGCTTTATTGCAGCTGAGTGCCTGCGCTCAGAAAAACGATCATTATCAACAATCAAAAACATTTCAACAGATGAATAATTCCCAACCAGGAACCAACAATGAACATAAAACCCAGGTTGCTACTTTCGGCGCCGGATGCTTCTGGTGTACCGAAGCACAGTTTCAGCAGCTGAAAGGCGTAGAAAAAGTAGAATCAGGTTACAGCGGCGGCCATGTGGCCAACCCTACTTATAAACAAGTATGCACCGGCACCACCGGTCATGCCGAGGTATGTAATGTATACTATGATCCTTCCGTGATCAGTTTCGACGAATTGCTTGCAGCATTCTGGACTACACATGATCCTACACAGCTGAACCGGCAGGGAAACGATGTGGGGACGCAATACCGCTCTGTGATCTTTTATCACAACCAGGAACAGAAGGATAAAGCAGAGCTGTACAAGAAAAAGCTGAATGAAGAACACGCATATAATGGCGATGTAGTTACAGAAATATCTCCATTCACCGAATTCTACAAAGCAGAAGACTACCACCAGGACTATTATAACGAAAATGGAGCACAACCCTACTGCCAGTTTGTAGTAAAACCCAAGCTGGATAAGTTTAAAAAAGTCTTTGCAGGTAAGCTGAAACAATAAATAAAGAAGTGCATATACGTAAAATGGCCGCATGATGCGGCCATTTTTTATTTTCAGGAGTTACAGATATTCCAAGGTCTTCTTTATGTTGTGCTGCTATCTCCGCGATCTTTACGGTTAAATACTTAATCCTGGCCTTCAAGGCTGAAGAGACTGTCTACAAACTCTGCCTTGTTAAATACCTGCAGGTCTTCCATGCGTTCCCCTACTCCAATATATTTTACCGGTATTTTAAACTGGTTGGCAATAGCCAGTACTACGCCGCCTTTGGCTGTACCGTCCAGCTTGGTAATGGCCAGTGAAGTAACGTCAGTAGCTGCAGTAAACTGCTTTGCCTGCTCCAGTGCATTCTGACCGGTGCTGCCATCAAGCACTAGCAACACTTCATGCGGTGCATCCGGCATTTTCTTGCTGATCACACGGCGTATTTTACCCAGCTCATCCATCAGGTAAGCCTTATTATGCAGACGGCCTGCGGTGTCTATGATCACCACATCGGCTTCACGCGCCATACCGCTGGCTACGGCGTCAAACGCCACAGAGCCGGGATCGCTGCCCATTTCTTTTTTCACGATGGGTACGCCTACACGGTCGCTCCATATAGTAAGCTGGTCTACAGCTGCTGCACGGAAGGTATCGGCGGCGCCCAACAATACGCTTTTACCTGCTTTTTTATAATTATAGGCCAGCTTGCCTATCGTTGTGGTTTTGCCTACGCCGTTTACACCTACCACCAGTATTACATACGGTTTTTTACCGGCCGGTACATCAAATGTTTCAAACTCAGAAGAAGGAGCTGCGGTAAGTATACCCATAATCTCCTCCTGCATGATGCGGTTCAGCTCCGACGTGCCTACGTATTTATCGCGGGCTATACGGTCTTCAATGCGTTTGATGATGGTAACAGTAGTGTCAATACCCACATCAGCGCCTACCAGCGCTTCTTCCACCTGGTCCAGCACTTCCTCATCTACCTTGTCTTTGCCGGCAATGGCTTTGGTGATCTTGGAGAAAAAACTTTCTTTGGTTTTCTTCAGGCCTTCATCCAGCGCTTCTTTTTGTTCCTGTTGTTCTTTATTACGCTTAAAGAGTTTATCAAAAAAGCCCATAGCAATTATCTGCGGATTGAAATTCTATAATCAAAACTGGTGCGAAGTTAGTCTTTTGTGTGTATTCCTTTTTACAGTTGTGTAAAGGGTATTAATGCGCGTTAATAAAAATTTAATAACAAATTTTTAAAATTACTATTGAATAAAAAAATAAATATGTACTTTAGTGTTATAAAACAGGGATAAACCTGGAACACCACGAAACAGCCATTGCCATAAAGACCGCTTCCCAAGCCGCTTTTACGGATAATGATCCATCAGGTTCTTCCCCCAATGACCACATATAGTAAGTGTTGATTGTGCAGTGAGATTTTTTACTGTTTAACTTTTAACCGCCATGATAAATGAATCCCTCAATTTCTTAACGGATGAGGTGAATAAATATCTGTCACTGAAACTATCCGCGACAACTGATCCGCGGTTGGTACTGGGTAATGTATCCCGGGCTTTTGATACGGATACGTCCGGTACAGACAGTTTATTAAACAAAGCTATTTTATCGCTGGTAAATGTAGAAGAGGACCGTATATCGCGGTCGCAGGAAAATTTTGTACGTACAGACGCGGGCATTACTTATAAAAGTCCGCCGGTATACCTGAATCTCTATGTCCTATTTTCCGTAAACCTGAAAGACTACAGCGAAGCGTTGAAATGGCTGGGCTATATCATACAGTTTTTTCAGTATCAGAATGTTTTTACGCCGCTTACCAATCCATCGCTTGATCCGCGCATTCAGAAGCTGGTAGTGGATATGTTCACGCTCAACTTCGAACAGGTAAATAACCTGTGGAGTACACTGGGTGGCAAATACCTGCCTTCAGCGCTGTTTAAAGTGCGCCAGATAACTATAGATGAAGATGCAACAGAAGCAATGTCCGGCTTTATTAAAGAGATAGATATAAATGACCGCTCAATACCGCCAGTATCATGATTGCACGCTATAAAATATTATTTCTCGTGAGCCTTATGCATGACTATTATGCAGATGGTAAAAGTGCAGATTTCAACATCGTGGCAACTCCGGATACAGCACGTATACTCAAGGCACAGGGAATGATGTATAAAGTGGTAGGCAATAAACTTGTAGTATTGGTAAAAGTAGATGACACAGGGAAAACAGCCATTCCTTTTCCGGCTTATAAGTCGCTGTCGTTTTTCATGATGATAGAGAACGTTCATTTTTATAACATCACCAATATAGGTTACCAGCCGGCAACGCCTTACCGGTTCTGGTTCTCTAACCTTAATCAAACGAAAACAGGAACGACATTATATCTGAATAATAAAGCCGCACTTTACAGCAGCAGTGGTGGCTATAATATCGGAAGCCTTGCGGCAAGCGGCTCCGGCGATGTATATGAAGCCATACGTGCCAGTAACAGCGGCAATCCGCATGGACTAAATGATACCGCTTATTGGGTAAATCGCGGACAGGTGCAATATGCAGGCAATGCAGACCTGGTTGAAATTGCAGGAACACCCTACCCGGTAACGATGCCTGCGCCCGGAACTGGTTTTACAGTAAATGTGTTTAGCATTAACCCTGTAACCGGTGTGTACGATGTGCCGGCCAGAGATGCGGTGACACAAACATTTACAGAACCGCGAAATGTAGTACAGGCAGATCTTTCGGGAATTCCCTATGGCAAATATGTAGTGGATGTAAATGGTGAAAGACGCACTGTTTTCTTAGCAACGGATGCCCCGGCACAGCATGTTTTCAGCATCATTGATATATATAACCATCTGCCTCCGGCTAATGATTTTGCATTGCTGGATGCTGTGGGAGCACCCAAAGAAACAGCGTTCACCCTGCGTTTTGCCAATCGCTCTGTCATCTGGAAATACTTTGCCAGCGGTGATATACAGTCTATATCAGACAGTGGCGGCAGCTATTCTTTTTCGCAGGACGTGGCCAACAAATGTTTTTACTCGGACAGGCCGATACCACTCAATGAAAAACCAGTGAGCACGCTTTCCATGATGTCTGTAAAATTCGGGCAGCTTACACCGGTTGCCAATCCGCCCACAGACAGGCTCAGCAGTATAGAGCTGTCTGGCGAAACTTATTTCTGTGTTGAAAAATATCTGAATTATTAACCAATAAATAAATTCAAAAACCATGGCTACATCTTACAAGACTCCCGGCGTCTATATTGAAGAGATACCAAAGCTTCCCCCTTCAATCGCTGAAGTGGAGACAGCCATACCCGCATTCATCGGTTATACGCAGACCGCAGGTATTGCCGGTGCACCTCTGAAAACTGATACGATCAATGGCATTACCGTAACGGAAGCCTATCGTATCACTTCGCTGCTGGAGTATGAAACGTATTTCGGCACAGGTCCTAATGAAACCTATACAATTTCTATTGATGAAACATATACCTCGGGTACGCCTTCTGTGCTGAAAAGCCGCACGATAAGCGCTTCTGTAGCCTCACCTTCCGTGCACACCATGTATTATCATATGCAGCTGTATTTTGCCAATGGCGGTGGCCCATGCTACATTATCAGTGTAGGCAATACAACGGCGGGCACTATTGCCGGTACCAATATTCTTGCCGGTCTTGAAATGGCCAAACGCTATGATGAGCCTACGCTGCTCGTTGCGCCACAGGCCACAAGCCTTGGTGACAGCGATATGTACAGCTTCTACCAGCAGGCTATGACACAAGCTGCCAACCTGCAGGACCGCTTTGCGGTAATGGATGTAAAAAAAGGCTCAGACCTCACTCATACTCAATCCGACTTTCGTACTGGCGTAGGGAGTAACAATCTTAAATATGGTGCCGCATACTACCCGTTCCTGCGCACTACCATTAATTACCGGTACGACCTCACCACCACCAATGTACGCTGGAAGCTGGATCTCAACGACGACGGCGATCATTCTGATGCAGGCGAGCACGATGGTTCCACTGATATTGCTTACAGTGCCCTCACCACAGAACTGCAGGGCCTCGTAAAGCAGGAAATGGACAAGCAGCGGGTAACACTGCCGCCAAGTGCCGCAGTAGTAGGTGTGTATGCCGCCGTAGATAGCTCACGCGGTGTATGGAAAGCACCGGCAAATGTAAGCCTGAGTATGGTTTCAGGACTTACAGATCCTATTAATGAGCTGGACCAGGCCAACTTTAATGTGGATGCAGATACCGGGAAATCTATCAACGTGATCCGTGCATTTACAGGTCGCGGTATTATGATATGGGGTGCCAGAACACTCGCCGGCAACGACAACGAATGGCGCTATATCCCCGTTCGCCGCTTCTTTAATATGGTAGAAGAGAGTACCAAAAAAGCAACGGAAGGGTTTGTATTTGAGCCAAACGATGCAAACACCTGGGTGAAAGTGCAGGGCATGATCGAAAACTTCCTCACCACGCAATGGCGCAACGGTGCTTTGCAGGGTGCAAAACCGGAACAGGCATTTTATGTGTCTGTGGGGCTTAATAAAACCATGACCGCACTGGACATACTGGAAGGGCGGATGATCGTGGAGATAGGTATGGCAGTGGTAAGGCCTGCGGAATTCATCATACTCCGTTTCAGTCATAAGATGGCTGAAAGCTAGTAGCAGGGCATCATTCAGATGATCAAAAAAATAATCACACAATTTTAAACTACAGCTCAAAAAATATTTATCATGGCAACACCATATCCATTGCCCAAATTTCACTTTCTCGTAGAATGGGGCGGCTCACGCGTAGGCTTCTCTGAAGTCACTGGCCTCGACATGCAGACAGACGCGATCGAATATCGCGAAGGTTCCAGTCCGGATTTTACCAAGATCAAAATGCCCGGTCTGCGTAAGTTCAGCAACATCACCTTAAAGCGCGGTACATTCTCCGGTGATAAAGAGTTTTATCAGTGGATGAAAACAATTAACCTGAATAAGGTAGAGCGTCGCGACATGACCATCAGCCTGCTGGATGAAACACATGCGCCGGTGATCAGCTGGAAAGTGCACAATGCATTTCCTGTAAAGCTGCAGGCCAGCGATCTGAAGGCAGATGGCAACGAAGTAGCCATCGAGACGCTGGAACTGGCACACGAAGGGCTTGACGTGGTATTGTAACCGCCGATGCCCCGCGTTCATTTCTTTACAGTACTAAAGCATCATTTATGGCTACCAATCCGGGCGGATATTATCCTCCTGTCGGCTTTCATTTCAGGGTGGAGTTCTTAGGTGTCGGCAACAATAACGATACCCGCTTCCAGGCGGTTGGCGGACTAAGTGTGGAGTTTCAGACAGAGAGCTATAAAGAAGGCGGTGAAAACCGCTTTGAGCACCAACTGCCCACACGTGCCAAGTATCCGCCGCTTACACTGAAGCGTGGTATGCTTACCGATTCGAAAGTGATCAGCTGGTGCCTGGATGCTTTTCTGAACAATGTTTTTATGCCAGTGCAGATTAACGTGACATTGCTCAATGAAGAACACCAGCCGCTGAAAACATGGAGCATATATAACGCATGGCCGAAGAAATGGTCCGTAGCAGATTTTAATTCAGAAAGCAGTACCGTACAGGTGGAAACACTGGAGCTGTGCTATGATTACTTCACTGTTCAATGATTTGTTATGCCTATAGAGATAAGAGAATTGTATATCAAGGTGACTGTTGATGATCCGACGCCAGGTGCGCGAGACAACAGCAGCAGCGCATCAACGCCGGGCAGCAATACTGCCAATGATGCTATCGTGGAAAAATGCATAGAACAGGTGATGGACATTATCAACAACAAGAAAGAACGATAAGCTGCTATGCTTGAGAAAGTAATGATACTGCCTTATAATAACCCTGACTATGCAGATATGCATCTTACAGGTCCTCCGTTTATCGCTATGATGAACCCGGAAAGCTATTCGCTGGAGTATAAGGTGGAATTTACAGAAGGGCAGGGACATGGCACCAGTGCTGCACAGCAACGCTTCAATGTAAAGCGGCCGGATGAAATGCAGTTCGAATTTCTTTTTGATGCAACAGGTATCATCGATGGATTGCCGCGCCCGACAGTATTTCCGGAAGTAGAATTGTTCAAAAAAATGCTGCTAGACTATGATAGCCAGTCGCACGAACCAAAACATTTTAAACTCGTATGGGGGCTGTTCATCTTTAAAGGAAGATGCAATTCACTTACGATCAACTATAAGTTATTTTCTCCCGAGGGATTACCCATCAGGGCTGTATGCAAAGCTGGATTTAAGGGCAGTGTGGAAGAGATTTTGCGCGTAGCAACAGAAAATCCGCAGTCGCCGGACCTTACTCACTACCGTATAGTAAAGCAGGGCGATACATTGCCCCTGATGTGCTACCAGGTGTACGGGGATTCGAAATACTATCTGCAGGTAGCACGTGTAAACCAGCTCAGCAATTTCAGGGATATAGAACCCGGAACGGAAATATTTTTTCCACCCATTACAAAAACAAAATCATAGAACCACCAGATGCCCAACGAACGGACCATACCATCAGACGAGCCAAAGAGTGTCTGCACCTTTACGATCCTTTCAGAAGGAAACCAGGTGTCTGCCACATACCAGGTATTGTCCATTGTAGTAAATAAAGAAGTGAACAGGATACCCTCTGCAACCATCATCATTATAGACGGAGCAGCCTCGGAACAGACATTTGCGGTGAGCAATACAGAAGATTTTGCGCCCGGGAAAAATATAGAAATCAAAGCAGGTTATCGCGCCAATGAAGAAACCATTTTCAGGGGCATCGTAATCAGGCACGGTATAAAAATAAGAAACAGCAGCTCTGTGCTGATGATAGAATGTAAAGATGCTGCGGTGAAAATGACGGCAGTCTGCAAAAGCAACTACTACAAAGATGTTACTGACAGTGATGTGATGGAAACGATAATTGACAAACACGGCCTTGACAAAGATGTGGTGCCAACAACCTATAGCCATGGGGAGCTGGTGCAATACAATGCCACCGACTGGGATTTTATACTCTGCCGCGCTGATATGAACGGATTGCTTTGCCTGCCCAATGATGGCAAACTTACTATAGCAAAGCCCGATTTCGGAGCAGCCACTGCACTTACAATACAGTATGGTTCTACAGTGCACGACCTGGATGCAGAAGTAGATGCACGGCTGCAGTTTAAAGAAGTAAAAGCTATAGCATGGAGCAGCGCAGATCAGGCAGTAGTAACCGGTGAGGCCAGTGAGCCTGCCGTTCCCGAAGCCGGGAATCTCAGTCCGGAAGATCTTGCAGCTGTGGTGGGAGAAGATGGTTTTACACTGCAGCACAGTGCTGTAATGGAAGAAACCGAATTACAGGAATGGGCAAGTGCCAAACTGATGAAAGACCGGCTGGCAAAGATTCGTGGAAAAGTGCGGACAGATGGTACAAGCGCCATTTTACCGGGCCAGATGATAGAACTGCAAGGCGTCGGCGAGCGATTTGAAGGAAAGCTTTTTGTAACCGGTGTGCGTCATGAAATAGACAGTGGCAACTGGCAAACCGTAATGCAATTTGGTATCAACCCGGAATGGTTTGCACAGACATACGAGATACAGCAACCAATGGCAGGTGCCATGTTGCCTGCAATAGAAGGACTGCAGATAGGAGTGGTTACAAAGCTGGAAGGAGATCCGCTGGGTGAGAACAGGATCATGGTACGGCTGCCGGTGATACAGGAAAATGACGAAGGCATATGGAGCCGTGTCAGCACACTGGACGCCGGTAATAACCGCGGCACCTTCTTTCTGCCTGAGATCGGTGATGAAGTGATCGTAGGATTTATCAATAACGATCCGCGATATGCTGTGATACTCGGTATGGTAAACAGCAGTAACAAACCTGCACCGCTCACTGCCAGCGATGCAAACGATCAGAAAGGATATGTATCGCGAAGCGGGATGAAAATGCTGTATGATGACGATAAAAAGATTATCAGCATAGAAACACCGGCAGGTAATAAGATCACGCTTTCAGAAGAAGATAAGACAGTGAAGATGGAAGATCAGAACGGCAACAGTTTCAGCCTGGATAATAATGGAATGAATATGCACAGCACGAAAAAAGTTTCTTTCCAGAGCGATTCGCAGTCGATAGAAGTAACAGATGGAAACGGGAACTCTGTAAAGCTTGATGGCAGCGGCGTAACAGTAACGGCAGCCAGTAAAGTAACCATCAACGGAAGTACAGTAGAACTCACAGCCGGATCATTGACTATAAACGCAGGCATGGCGCAGTTCAGCGGTGTGATCCAGGCACAGACAGTTATTGCGACAGCAGTAGTAGCCAGCAGCTATACACCGGGAGCGGGAAATATTATGTAACGTGGGTGATGTGGTTAATGTGAAAATGTGAAGATTATTAAAGGATAATGATATCTCAGATCTCACATCTTAATACTCAAACCTTGATACTAAAAAAACAAACTAAATGGCAACCAATAGCAGCAGCAATAATTTTTTAGGCAAAGGATGGAGTTTCCCGCCGGCATTTGACAACGTACAGCAAACCGTTCAAATGACAGAAAAGGAAGACGATATTCAGAAAAGCCTGGAAATACTGCTTACCACAAAAGTAGGTGAGCGCGTTATGGAGCCGAAATATGGCTGCAATATGGATGAGCTGGTATTTGAAGCATTGAATACAGGTACCGCAACATTGATCAAAGACAAAATACAGACTGCTATCCTCTATTTTGAACCGAGGATAGACGCACAGAAAATAGAACTGAATACAACCGGCGAACTGGAAGGAATGATCATCGTGGAAATTGAATATGTGGTGCGCGCCACCAACTCAAGATTCAACTTTGTTTATCCTTTCTACCGGAATGAAGGCACTGAACTGTCTATTATCACCACTAATAACATTACAGCATTATAAATTATGGCCTGCGACGATAAAAAGAATCCATTGCAAAGAGGCGGTACCAGCCAGCTGCAGCGCATGCCAAATGGCCTGAAGGCAGGGTATGTAAATGTAGATGAGCGGAGCTTTGCCGGGTGGATCGTTTTTGCAGATGCTTTCGCTCCCTACATTAACTATTTCAATGCAACCAATAAAATTGCGGGCGACTGGAAGCCTTTTTTTGATAATGATGTTTCTGCGATACTTGGCTCCGTTGCCATACTCGATGTAAACGAATACCAGCAAAGTGTGAAAGCCCGGTTTGATGTATTGAAGAGCGACGGGCATCAGTCGGATGCTGCATTTCTGAAAGAGAACTTCGGGGCACTGTTCAGCTGCATACTGTCTTTGAGTAAAGCCCTGGACGGATATCTGCAGCGTGTGCCCGTCAGCATTGATCTTCGTTATACTATTCAAAACCTCGTGGTCGGAAAACTGCAGCCCGCGCTGTCATCGCTGCTGGCTTATTACAAAGGCGCACAATCGTTGTCGCTTATTGCAGAAAAAGATTTCCCGGACTGGAAAGTACTGAATACACCGGTTCAGCAGGCAGGTACAATTATCACAGCGGGGCTTTCACAAATATGGATTGATGGCAGCGCCAGCTGGTCGCAGTTTTATGCAGATATAACAGAAGATGAGAGCATTTACGGAACGGGAACAACGGTCTACCAGAAGATAAACCATGCAGTAAACCATAATCTATTTGCCGGTTTGTTCGACCAGTTCCTTTCGGCCTATGCACGTATTGTACAGGACGCAGAGACACAGCTGCTGCAAACGCTTACAGACTGGGATAATCACCCATCACATTATGCATTGTTTCTCACCTTTCTGAAACTCTTCCGCTTCTCGCAGGACAATATCAACACGCTCACGCAGCGGCATCTTGATTTTTACTACAAGGAAGTTTTACAATTAAAGCCCGGTGCAGAAGAGCCTGACCATGTGCATTTGCTTGTAGAGCTGGCAAAACAGACCGATACATTTTTACTAAAGCAGGGCAGCCTGCTGAAGGCTGGAAAAGACAGTACGGGTAAGGAAGTGGTATATGCTGTTGATAAGGATACCGTGATCAATAAAGCCGCTATCTCCGGTTTAATGGCGTGGTATAAAGGAAGCAATGCAGATAACTATAAACTGCCCGACAATATAACTGTAAATAATGCCGGTCGGATGTTTGCATCTCCGGTTGTAAACTCTGCAGATGGACTGGGTGCAGAAATAAAAACGCCCAATAAGGAATGGCACCCGTTCATCAATAAGCAATATGCAGAAGGGGCACTGACAGCTGTTACTATGCCGAATGCTGCAATAGGATTTGCGGTTGCATCGCCTTACCTGTTGCTCTCGGAAGGAGAACGTATCGTGAATGTAAAAATTGTGACAGCATCGGGCAGTGTGCCATTCGCATCTTCTATGGCTGTAGAGGCATATGCCACTACTGCTAAGGGCTGGTTTAAGATAACCCGCGATGAGATAAAAATTCAGGCCGGTACTACAGTCGCTGCAACACAGGCAACACACGACGCCTGTACCGTGCTCTCATTTACGCTGCCTGGCGATGCTCCGTCAGTGGTAAACTATTTGCCTGCGGTGCATGGCGGTGCTTATGACTGTACTACGCCGCTGGTAAAATTTATTTTACTAAATGACAACAGTGAAGCATACACATACGATACTTTCAAAAACATTACAGTAAAGAAGGCAGAAGTAGAAGTCAAGGTAGGCATGGACAATAGTAATACACTAAACGACGGTGGCCTGCGTAAACTTTTCCTCTCGAACGATGTGGGTTCACTTGACCCTGCAAAACCATTCCTGCCATTTGCGCAGTCGCCACGTAAAGGTGCTTCATTCACCGTTGGACATGAAGAGCTGGCAAAGAAGCCTTTTGCGTCATTTAAAATGAAATTTATCTGGACCGAACTACCTGGTACAGCCGGGCAGATAGATTATGACTCCGGTGGCGAAGGTGATACTGCGCCGAAGGTAACTGTACAGGCTTTGGCAAAAGGGCGATGGGGCAATATTCTCAGCAGCGAAGCTATTTTAAACGGTACAGCGGCGAGTATTGAATTTCCGTCTTCGCTGCAGCCTTTATACGATACTTCAAATCCTAATGCCGATAAGACCACTGCATATACAGCATATGAAGAAGCGTATGCAGCCTATAATGTGAGCAGCAGAAGCGGCTTTGTGCGATTGATGCTGAATGCAGAATTCGGATATGATATGTATAATGCGGCACTGAATAAATTTCTTACAGGCGCGTCAGCAACAGACCCAGGCGGGCCTCCATATGTGCCTAAATTGCAATCAGTGACGTTGCACTATATGGCTGCCGGTATTACAGATCTTACACAAAACAACCAAAGCAGTTTTGATCAGCGTGTTGTTCAGTTCTTTCATGTATACCCGTTTGGTGAAGCAGAGCAACATATAATGCTCAATAGCGGTGGTGCTGTAAAACTGATGCCTCAGTTCAATCATGCAGGCTCCGGCGGAACAGAAGAACATGTTGGTGAATTTTATGTAGGACTAAAACAATTGAAACCCGACCAAAGCGTGCAGGTATTATTCCAGGTGCTCGAAGGATCATCCAATCCACTGCTCGACAAGCCGGACAAACACGTAACGTGGAGTTACCTGAGTGGCAACATGTGGAAACTGATGGATACAGACATGATTCAGGATGCAACGCTGCAACTGGTGCAATCCGGCATTATATCTTTTGTAGTGCCTGACGATGCGACTACGGCGCACACTGTAATGCCCGCCGGGCTTATCTGGTTCAGGGCATCTGTAGATATAAATGCAGAAGCTGTGTGTAAACTGTTAAGTGTAGATGCGCAGGCAATTTCTGTAAGTTTTTCAGACCAGGGAAATGCGGCGGATTTTCTTGCACAGCCTTTACCTGCCGGTACCATCTCAAAATTGAAAATACCCGATGCTTCTGTAAAAAAGATCACGCAGCCATATCCTTCATCTGATGGCAAGCCGGTAGAAACAGGGGATCATTTTTATATCCGTGTGAGTGAACGACTGCGGCATAAATCAAGGGCTATAACTATATGGGATTATGAACGTCTGGTGCTCGAAGCATTTCCTGAAATATATCGCGTAAAATGCCTGAACCATACAAAGTATGTGGATAACGATTATAACGAGGTGGCTCCAGGCTACGTGACCATCATTACCATTCCAAGTCTTATAAACCGTAATGATGTAAACCCGTTGCAACCATATACCAATCAAAGTACACTGAGCAGGATAGAAGCTTTCCTGCGGCAGAAAATATCCTGTCATGTGACCCTGAACGTACGCCAGCCACTGTTTGAAGAAGTATTACTCAGCTTTAAGCTGAAGTTGTACGACGGGCTTGAGTTCAGTTTTTACAGCGACCAGCTGAAGCGCGAGATCACAGAATTTCTTACACCATGGGCCTTTGGAAAATCAGACGATGTATTGTTTGGCGGGCAAGTGAGCAAATCGGTATTGATCAATTTTATAGAAGAAAGATCTTACGTCGACTACATCACCGATGTGCAGATGTTTCAACGTATCAACAATGTATTGACCGGCGGCGACCAGGACCTTATTACTGCATCCACAGGAAGATCCATTCTTGTATCAGTGCCGGCATCACAGCATAACATCGTACAGATAGTACCTGTAGATACTACGACTACTGTAAGCTGCACAGATACATGGACAGGACCACCAGTAATTACACCATAAAGACATGAATGTTTCCCTAAAGCTGCAAAAAAGGAACAATGGCTGAGAACATTACCATACAGAAAAATCCGCAACTCCTGCCCGCTGCAGACTATGCCTTCCTGCGGCAAAAGGGCATGGAGTATATTGAAATGCTCGGCAGCAGCATCTGGACAGACTATAACATACATGACCCGGGCATTACGCTGATGGAGCTGCTCTGCTATGCGCTTACAGACCTGGGATACAGAACATCATTTGATATAAAAGATATACTTGCTGCGCCCCCGGGTACAAAACCAGATCCTTTGCGTGAAGCATTTTTTACTGCAAGAGAAATACTTACCACCAACCCCTGGACGACACCCGATTACCGCAAGCTGCTGATTGATATAGACGGCATCCGTAATGGCTGGATGTATTGCAAATCCTGCCCCTGCGATGATATGTGCCTGTATGCCAACTGCGCCAAAAGCGAGTTACAATACTGGCCCAAAACCGAACACCAGATCATCATAAAAGGAATGTACGATGTACTGATCGCTTTTGAAGATGACAACCGTCTTGGAAATCTGAATACAGGCAAGATCAAGTATAATTTCTCCTTTCCTACAGATGCTCCGGTCAATAAAAAATATACCATTGCGGTCATTGAAATACGGTTGCCCTCCTGGCATGATATAGAGGAGAATAAGACGAAGTTTGCTTCCTTCCGCAAGCCAACCAGTAAAGTGAAAACCGTTACCGTACAATTTATATCCGGTGACAAAAGCGACAATACGGATGTGCCTGCAGATCAGCAGGCGAGTGTATTGCGGCGCCCCGTTTATGCGACATTATCTGTCGAATTCTGGCCTGACAAAAAAACTTCACCGGCCACAGAAATACTGCAACTGGATGATGTGCCATTGACTGTTTGGTTCCGGAGCGACGCTGACCGTAAGTCGATGCAGCTGCAGGATTTGAAGAATGCCATACAGGATGCCACAGCTTCAGGTATACTGGCCAAATACCTGGATAAAGTAAAAAAGACAGATGTTGTAATGGCTGATACGAAACAGGTGTTGCAGTCGCACCGGAATCTGTGCGAAGATTATTGCAGCATCAAAGCCATTGAGGTGGAAGACATTGCTATATGCGCTGACATGGATGTAACACCGGATGCAGATATTGAAAAGGTGCTGGCACAGGCTTACTATCTCATTGATCAGTACATGAGCCCCGATATACGGTTTCACTCATTGAAAGAACTGATGGATGCGGGCACACCGGTTGATGAAATATTCGACGGTCCGCAACTGAACAATGGTTTTATAAATAACGATGAGCTGGAATCTACACAGCTGAAAACAGAACTGCATACATCAGACATCATCAACCTGCTGATGGATATACCCGGTGTGGTGGCCATCCGCAATTTTACACTTGTCCGTTATGATAAAGACGGCAATCGTGTGGAAAGCCAGCCGTGGGTGTTGCCGGTTACATATAATCATGAGCCGCGGCTGTATGTAGAAGGGTCTAAATTTCTGGTGTTTAAGAACGGGTTGCCCTTTCTTCCGGACCGCCTGGAGCTTGCAGATACTATGCAGGTAATACGCGGGCAAAATGCGCAGTCTAAATTTTCAATAGCAGATGATGATCTGCCGGTGCCTGCTGGAACATATTACCAGCTGGATGCGTATTATCCGTTGCAATACTCCCTGCCGCTTACTTATGGCGTAGGTAAAGATGGTTTACCGCCGCATGTTACGGAAGAACGCCGCGCGCAGGCCAAACAGCTGAAAGGTTATCTCTTATTCTTCGAGCAGATGCTGGTCAATTACCTGCAGCAACTGCGTCATGTAAACGATTTATTTGCAGTAGACGATACTGTAACACATACTTATTTCTCAACGCTGCTGAGCAATTCAGACATAGAAGGCATTTCGGAAATGTATGCACCTGTCAATGGCAGCCCGATCGATCAGGCAACGCTGGATGGGCTTGCAGAAACGAATGCCGAATTTCTTGACAGGCGTAACCGCTTCCTGGATCACCTGCTGGCCCGCTTTGCAGAACAGTTCACAGATTACACATTGATGCTGTATGCTTATACAGACAATCAGAAGATATCCGACGAAATGCTTATCAGCGATAAAGTGGTTTTTCTGAAGGAGTATCCTTTTATGAGCCGGAATAAAGCCCGGTCATTTAACTATAAAGATCCCACAACCGTATGCAGCAATGAAAATATTGCCGGGTTGAAAAAACGCATTGAATTGCTGCTGGGATTTAAAGGCCTCAGCAAATACTGGCAGCTATACGAAGAACATGACAATGACGGCATTTCATTTGAGCAACGTTGGCGGCTGGTAGACGATAATGGAAAAATCTTGCTGAGCAGCAGTACAAGATATGTTGATGCAGATCAGGTAAAAGCAGATGCAAAAGCCGAAGCGGAAATCGATAATGTATTAAAGTACGTGGCAGATCCTGCGATGTACGAAATAAAGAAAAGCAAACAATGGGTACTGAACCTGAAAGACCCGACAGGCGAAGTGATTGCCACACGCAAGCAGCATTTCAGTAAAAAAACAGATGCAGAGGCAGCACGTGATGCCATTGTGGATTTTGCAAAAAAGAAATTGCTGGGTGAGCAGATCTATGTTGTAGAACATTTGCTCCTGCGGCCACGTAACAAGCCTGCATATGGCCTGCCGGATGGCGATCCGTTGCTGTCCATCTGTATACCGGCCAACTGCCAGGCCTGTGGCGAAGAAGATCCTTATTCGTTCCGTATGACCATTGTAATGAACGGTGAGACCGGTATGGTTAATTCGGGTATGGAGTTCCGGCGATTTGCAGAAGAGACTATACGGATGGAGATACCGGCACACCTGGGTTTGAAGATATGCTGGGTGTCAGGTGAACAGCTGGCCGCATTTGGTGAACTGTATTGTGCCTGGCTTACAGAACTGGCAAAAGAAGAGCCCGACAGGATTATATTATCAAACCTGTTGAGAAAGCTGCTGGCGGAATTTGTACAGCTGAAATCGGTATATCCGCCCGCCTCGCTGCATGACTGTGTGGATGGCAATGACGAGAACAGGGTGTATTTGAATCAAACTATTATCTAATCCCAAAATCATGATAATATGCTTCCCGAGCAAACAAAATTTCCTGAATTTGTACCTGATCAGCTGCTGACATCTGATCATCTTAATAAGTTGTTCGGATACCTGGATGAGCAGGGAAGGATGACACGCACCAACCTGATAGGCATCGGTATTGCATGTGGATTGGAAGTAAGCACGGCTGCAGATGGCACATCCATCACCATTTCCGGCGGATGTGGCGTTACGTCAGAAGGCTATCTTGTATCTATGCCGGATATGACCTACACCCGCTACAAAACGTTCGATGCTGTGAAGGAAATTATTTACGACGAGTTTGTAAATAAGAGTATCATGAAGCAGCGCTTTCCGCTGGACGAACTGATGGAGGCTGCTGTGGAGGACGGAACGACACCATTGTCAGCGGCCTATCTGCAGGATAAGATCGTACTTATTTTCGTAGAGTTGCTGGAAGAAGGTGCAAAGAACTGCGATCCTAATTCCTGCGATGATAAAGGTGTCTCTGTCACCGTTTCATTCCGTCCGCTGCTGGTGAGTCAGAAAGATGTTGCAGCTCTTGCATTAGGCATAGGTACAGATGCGAATGGCAGCAGTACAAATACTTATGATGCATTGCCGGTACTAAAGATGCGCCGCTTTGATGTGCCTGCAACGGACATTACGTCTACTGCTGACGTATTCAATATTTACCGGAAACTGCTGGATGCAGCCATGTTGCAGAAAACAGAACAGGTGCTTGGAGCCGCATATGCAACCTTTGCCCCGCTTGTGGCAGATCTTTATGCAACAAATCCATTCTCAGGGCTGGCTGCCAGATTTAGCTTTCTGCATAATGCGGGCATCAGTCTGCAGGACCTTGTAATGATACAGTATTACTATGACCTGTTCTCTGATGTAATGGCAGCCTATGAAGAGCTGCGTATAAAGGGAGCCGAAGCAATGGGCATGTGTTGCCCAGACAGTGAGCTTTTTCCGAGGCATCTGTTACTTGGCCCGGCTATAGGAAGTACACAGGGAACAGTTGTTTCTTACAGGCATTATTTTATTCCGTCGCCGCTGCTGCAGTGTCGCTGCAACCTTGTAACAGAATTGCGCTGGCTGTTTAAACGGTTGGTGTTACTGATACAGGAATTTATCCCGGCAGCGGGCAATAATAACGATACAACAGGATTCTTGTCTTCAAAAAGAAATATCCTGGGAGCGCCGATACGTATTACGCCGAGCCGTTTTGGAAATGTTACACTCTCAGAAAAATCAATCCCCTTCTACTATGAAGTAAACGGCAGCCCGGATAAATTATACCAGTACTGGAATTATAACAAAACAAAACACGGCAAAGCAAACAGGAACCTTTCTTATCATGCTCCGGAGTATAACAATACGGATGATGATATCATACATCCGCTGCGTTACGACCTGGAAGCGTACAATTTCCTGCGTATAGAAGGACATATCGGTCGTCGTTATACACAGGCGTTGACCGGCATTACCACGCTGCGGGATACTAACCGCCTGCCGTTTGATGTGATTGCACTCAGTGCAGATGTGGATACATTACGTGCAGAACTGCTGGCTATTTTGCGCAGCACAAGCACTACAGGAATCAAGGAACTGTTTCAGGGGGATAATATACCCAAATGTCATTTTCAGGATCTGGAAGCTTTGTATGATACCGTAGCCGCAGACCTGGTCTGCACACTCTGTAAGCAGATGCAGTATTTCTATAGCCAGTCCATGACAACTGATGTGCAGTTGCCTGCGCCTGCATCTACAGTACCGCAGGCTCCATTGTTAAAGCGATGTGACCCCGCATTCCGTTTCCGTGCCAATACGCTGGGGCATGAGTTTGAAATATTTTATCAGACAATAAAGAACCAGCCGTATATCAGCGCAGCCAATTTTGCGTCGGCAAATTCATTCAGCAGTTCTTTGAGCGGAACGGCCGTAACAAATGAAGACCGCCTTTATCTCGCGTTGCTGTACTACATGGAAAAGCTGTCTGAGATTATAACCACAGCACTCATCAGTTTTAACATTGCCGCATATACCACCCGTTACCGCGATCTTCTGCTGATAGCACGCCTCCTCCTTGTACGTGTGAGCAGGGCTGCAGATGGCAATGGAGATGATGGGCAGGAAGATATGCTGGAAAGGCTTATAAGCGTTTGTAATCCTGCGCAGTTTGTAGCGTTATATAATGATTATAAAATCCGCTGGTCATACCTGGCAATGCTTCAGAAATTTGGCTACTACGCAAAACTGCATCCTGGTATGCAGCACAAAGCCGGGGTGCCTGTGGGCGGTACGCTTATAATGGTTTACCATGAACGTCCAAAAACGGTGCGAACAAATAATGCCCTGGAATTTATCGCGAATAATGACCGTGTAGCAGCGGAAGAAATTATTGCTGTGCGAAAAGAGAATATGGAAATGGCGTCGCATCCGGAAGAGAAGGCTGCACCTGCCGCTGCACTAGGTATAACATCTGATGTTTCTGGAGCAGAGAAGACTATGACTCCAGAGGTGGAGTCTCATATTGCTTTAAGTAATGTGCACGAGGTAAACCTGCAGCAGTTGAAAAATGTAGCTTCTGCAAACCAGCTGGCTATTATCAATCGTCTTTTTGCAGCCAATCCTGCGATACAGGAAGAAGCACTGAAAGCACTGATCGATAAGATACCGGATGGTACTGTAATTGCAGATTTTTACCTGCCTTATATGTGCTGTTCAGATTGCCCGCCTGTATATTACATTGTCCAGGAAACAACCGATAATACGCCCGGTCCAACCATCAGTCTGAAGTCTGCAGAATACTGCTCCGATGATAAGACCAGCTATCCTGTTGATGTTTCTCCTGCAGGCGGTACAGTTACGGGTGAAGGTGTGGTTGCTGCAAGCGGCGGCTTTACATTTAACCCATCCGGTGTTACTATTGATGCAAATGCACTTTCAAAAGATGTGACACTTACTTATAAAACGGCAGACGGTGATACTGCAACAGTAAAAATAACAGTGTATAAGAAACCGGTTGCAGCATTTACAAATGCATCGGGCAGTACATTTTCGATAATACAGTTTGCCAGTCAGTCACAGAATGCGGCGCAGTATTTATGGGATTTGGGAGATGGCACTACCTCCACAGATGCGAACCCACTTCATGATTATGGAAAGGAAGGCACATTTACTGTAACGCTTAAAGTTATTAACGGCATATGCTCCGACACAACAGCGCCGGTTACAGTTACAATAAAAAAGACCGGGACAAAGAAGTGTCAGTCACTGCAGGATATAATTGACGGCTTCAATAATCTGGAAAAGATAAATGAGGCCGGGTTCAAAAGATTTACATCATCCTTTGCGCCATATAAAGACGTCAACGATTTTTTCTCTGGTCTCGCAAAGCTTGTATCATCAACTGTTCAGAAGCAACTTGATTTCTTTGCGTCCGGTCCGGTTCAGTCTTTATTTCCGCGCTGGCTGCAGGAATTGAATAAGTTTATTATAGAAGGTACAGAGGCCCGTGTTATAGCTCTCGCGCTTTTCCGTCTGCTGTTGATGCTGGCCATGTACATTGCATGTGTGCAGCAGGAAGATGCTGATAAAGCCAAAATATCAATGGCTGAAACACTGAATCTTGCAGCAAAACTGATGTCGGGATGGGCGACATTCATTGCAAATATGACTCCGGCGGAGAAAGATCAGCTTTCGCAGATGCTTACATTGTTTAAGCAGGAGGCCGATCAGGTAGTTGCGAATGGTGAGGATAAAACCAAACCTACGTACCTCAGCCTGTTGAAATCATGCATTGATATCATGGGAAAATTCAAGCTGAACTGATATGCCTGGCGCCGCACATATTATCCGAAGACAGGTTATTGACATCCATCGTAACGGCGGAGGAGATGGCTTGTCTGTACAAAGCGATGCAGAACGTATGTGGCACGAGCATTTGCAATATGATATGGAAGCGCTGCTGGACCGTTATCATATTCCCGGGAAAATAACATCCCTCGGCCGTCTTGAAATTGAGGTTACGGACATGACTGTAGAAGATATGAAGAACGGAAATACGGAAAAAATTATCCGGAAAATAGAGGAAGTACTGCAGCAACGCCTTGATAGAAATACCGGGCCGGACGCTATCGTACAGGAGATATCTTTTTTCCGGAACTGGTTATTTTATCTCGAACATGGTCATCTGCCCTGGTGGGTTAATACGGCAGATGCTGTCGGCTGGAAAGCTCAGTTGCAGTTATTCCTGTCTCATCCGTTAACGGAGGCGCAATTAAATACATTAAGAATAGCGATGCAACGGGAAACGGTACAGCTTCGTGTGCTGGCACAGCTGGACGAAGGTATATTCCCCGTGTTTATATCCCGGTTTTTTTACCCGGACGAGGAGCGGGCATTACTGGTGTATAGTGATGTGTTAAAGCTGGCGGCTGCGTTTAAAGACGTGCAACAGCGAGATAAATTTATTCGCTTAGCCAAAATAATATTACTGTCCTGCATACGTGCAGAAACAAAAGCTGAAAAAATGCAGCAGGAATTAAGTATCGGTCTGGGGCAATTAATAAATGAAACTTCAAAAGGAACATACGATGTTTCCGTCGTTGAAAAGTTAGAAATGACAGCCTTTAAACAGCTGCTAACAGAAAGCATTGCAGGCAAAGACGGAGCTGTGGAAAACCGTGAGTCTGTAAAGGAAACGGAGATACAGAAGGATGCGCAACAAATGGATGGCTCGGAGCTTTATGAAGAAGGGATTTATGTTGCCAATGCAGGCATTGTTGTCGTTGCAGTATATCTCCCAGCATTTTTCAGCCGTATGGGATTGCAGGAAGGTAAGGTGCTGACAGATGTACACAAATGCATTGCATTGCTGAATTACCTGGCTGCCGGGGATAATATGACCGAAGAATTTGAATGTGTGATGGCGAAAATATTATGCGGACTGATGCCGGATGATTTCGTGGACATGAATTGTGCGATAAGCGAAGAGGAAAGGGAAATGGCAGACGAGCTGCTGCAGGCTGTGATTGCAAATTGGGATAAACTGAAAAATACATCGCCTGATGGGTTACGGAATTCATTCCTGAAACGTGAAGGAAAACTGACACTCCGGAATGATAGCTGGATGCTGGAAATGCAACGCGAAGCGTATGACATCCTGTTGCAGTTCCTGCCGTGGAGTATCAATATGATAAAACTCCCCTGGATGAACCGGCTGTTGCAGGTAAAGTGGGAATAAAAAATAAAAGAAGTTATGGAGCATACTACCGGAAAATCTGTAAAAAATGTACCTCAGAGCACCAACAGAAATTTCTTTCGTGCTGCGGGTGAATCCTCTTTTTTCGGAAGCGGACAAAAGGATGCCTTTTTTCCACCCGCAGTTAAAACAAAACTGGCAGTAAGCAATCCCGGTGATCCGCAGGAAAAAGAAGCGGACATGGTAGCGGATAAAGTGATGCGGATGACAGCTAAAATGACAGGATCGTAATGCGCGGATAAGTGTTTTTAACGTGAAAAAACAAAGGTTATGAATAATACCCTGGTACCGTCTGTAAAACATAAAACGGCGGCAGTACAAAAAGGAAATTTTTTCGGCAAGGAGAATAACGCCTCTTTTTTCAGCAGTACAGCTGAAAGTAATGCTTCATTCTTTTCTGCATCGCCCGTTATACAGCGCAAATGCCAGCATTGCCAGGACGAAGAGCAGCTGCAGCGCAAAGAAAATACCGGAACGGTTGCACAGCCGTCACCGGCAGGAAAGTATGTGCAGAACATATCGGGAAAAGGAACGGCGCTCCCGCAAAGCGCGCAGCAATTCTTCAGCCGTACAATAGGTCATGATTTCAGTAATGTAAAAATTCATACCGGTACAGAGGCCGCTCAATCGGCAAAAGATATCCATGCCCAGGCGTATACCTATGGTAGCGAGATAGTTTTTAATGAGGGTAAGTATAGTCCTGATTCTTATGAAGGGCGAAAACTGCTGGCTCATGAGCTGGCACATGTAGTTCAAAATAGTGGTACTTCCCCTGCCATACTCAAACGGCAAGCAGAAGATGACCCTGGTGCGGCACCTGATGCTACTCCCGTAACCTCGGTGTCTTTTTCCGGTACAGGAACATTTACCGAAAATACAACTGACTTTGCCAACTGCGAAGGGGTAAGTGTACAGGGACAAACGGATGCTAACTATTCTAATTCATTCAGTTCTACAGGTACGAGAAGCACTTCTACAGCTTGTACAGACTGCAGTGGTGCCGATTGCATCTCCAGCAGTGGTACCGTGGTTTCGGTTTTCAATGCTGCCCCTGCTGTAACATTGCCTTCTGTTCCGTCAGGGCTTAACCCCTGCGAGACGACTGCAGTACAGAATTTCATCAATGGTACCTTGAGAGCGCATGAACAGCAGCACGTAGCCGCTTTTAATACATACAAGGGCACCGTAAGGACACCATACAGCTATACAGGGTGCGTTTCCGGTCTTGATGCGTATATCCAATCAGTTCATGATAATGTGGAAGTAGCCAGGCGCGGAAGATCTGATGCTGCCAGTGCGGCGCTTGATGCGAACGGAGCCAATGTATTTACGATTACCTGCGATTGCCCGGATCCACAGCCTAATCCCACACCATAATCCAGCTAATGAGTAATATACCGGCCATAACAACTGATGTATTCAGCGCTGCACTTGCAGATCTCAGGAGCGCACTGCAGCAAAGGATCCAGGATTATTTTAATAGCACTCCGGCGGATCCTGGTAATGGTGTTGAGTACGCAGCATCACCTGAAATTTTTTTCCGGCAGCATATCCCTGAATTGGCAAGGAGAGAAGAATATCTGATCCTGATGCTTGCATTGGCACCCCAATTGCAACCGGGATTTTTTGAATCTGTTATACTTTCTTTTCTGCCTGATGGCGGCGACTTTCCGGCGTTCGGTGGTGTAAAGGGAACGCATCACAGAGGCATGCTTCCCACTGGTGAAACAGCATTGTTTTTATTGGCTGGTGCAGATGTGGAGCAACGGCTGAAACTGCATCAGTATTTTTCCGAAACTCATTTTTTCTGCCGCAAAGGTATACTTCACCTCGACACAGTGCCTGCCGGCGAGCCACCGATGAGCGGACGTATTATACTTTCCCGGGATTGGGCAGATCGCATTTTGTATGGGGCAGAATCACCTCCCCGTTTCGGTCCGGATTTTCCGGCAAAGCGTGTGCGTACAGAGATGGACTGGGAAGATGCAGTACTGCATCCGCAGACAATGCAGGAAGTAAAAGATATAGCTACGTGGCTGGCGCATCACAGGCTGGTACAGGAAGACGATAATCTGAAACGGAAGATAAAACCGGGCTACCGTGTCCTTTTCTATGGGCCATCCGGAACCGGTAAAACGCTTACCGCGGCTTTACTCGGAAAACAATTCGGCAAGGATGTGTACCGGGTAGATTTGTCGCAGGTCGTGAGCAAGTATATCGGCGAAACAGAGAAGAACCTTGAAATCGTTTTCAGGCGTGCGGAAACAAAAGACTGGATATTGTTCTTTGATGAAGCGGATGCATTGTTTGGCAAGCGTACCAATACGCAAAGCGCACATGATAAATATGCCAACCAGGAAGTAAGCTATCTGCTGCAGAGAGTTGAAGATTATGATGGCTTACTTGTACTGGCGTCTAATTTTAAAAGCAATCTTGATGATGCATTTATCCGCCGCTTCCAGGCCATTGTACATTTTCCGATGCCAGGCACTGCAGAACGTCTGCAGCTCTGGAAGAAAGCATTGCCGGCAAATCTTGCTGCCGAAAGCGCAATAGACCTTCCTGCACTGGCAGCACAATACCAGCTAAGCGGAGCCGCTATCCAGAATGCTGTATACTACGCTGCCTTACAAGCATATGCCCGTAATGACAGTCTGCTGAAGCTTTCAGATATAACGGAAGGAATAAAAAAAGAATTCAGGAAAGAGGAAAAATCATTTTAGCAGGCTGCAATAACGCCGGCCATATACACTTCTTTGAGTTGTTTTTCATACTAATACCTGCTTCTGTGTTTTTGTTATTTGCTTTGACATGAATGAGTACGGCAAAGTAAAACGGTAATACAAAAGTTGACGGGTTCAGAGAGATTTATTGTTTGTACCTTTAGTGTAGCCACTGAAAGCACCTGGTACTTTACTCTCCTTTTCCACAAGCCTGCCTTTTTCATATTTACATGTGCTATTTTAAAAAGTGGCCAGGGATATTATTGGCCTGTTCTGCGCTCTGCCAGGGCAAGTACAGTCATAGCAAGGTTTTGGTCTGTTAAATGGAATGTGGAACATCTGCAGTATGATGCTGTATCTGTAACTGCAGCCGTAAAAGAAACTGCATGAAGTTATACATCAAATATATGGTGAGTATCCGGTGCAAAATGATCGTGAAAGAAGAGTTGAGAAAACTGGGGCTTAACTATGTGGCTGTAAACCTCGGCACTGTGGAAATGGAGGGTGATATTACTTCTGCACAGCGGGAACTGCTGAGAGCTGGTCTGCAAAGATCCGGCCTGGAGCTTCTGGATGATAAAAAAAGCATTCTTATCGAAAAAATAAAAAATGTAATCGTTGAAATGGTTCATTATGCCGATGAATTGCCGGCAGTCAACTATTCTGATTATATCAGTGAAAAACTTGGCTATGATTATACTTACCTCGCCAATATTTTTTCAGAAGTAAAAGGCGTTACAATACGGCAATTTATTATCCTGCACAAAATTGAAAAAGTAAAAGAGCTACTGCTGTATGATGAAATGAACCTGACGGAGATCGCCTCCCTGCTCCATTACAGCAGTGTGGCGCATTTGTCTAACCAATTTAAAAAAGTAACAGGATTGACGCCATCTTACTTTAAGCGTATTAAAGATAAAAGGCGTACAGGGCTGGAAGATGTGTGAAAAATGCAATTTTCTGCATGTAAACGTGTAATGACTATGTATATAAATGGGCGCACCTTTGTCTTATTAAATATTGCGAATCTTTAAAAGTTCAAAAAAGAGAGTCGCATACAATTCTTCGATGTCCGGAAAGAAAAAAATCGGATGGCCGATTTGAACGCAGAACGAGCAAAGCGGATAACCAGGTAAACACCAGACCGGGTTGAAAAGAAAGCCCGCTCCCGATTTTAATGAAGCAGTTTCCATTGCCCTATATATTCATCCTGAAAACGAAAGCATGAGGGCGGAAACTAAGCAGTCCGCCCTTATTTGTTTGATAATCTCGCATTTAATCATGATCTTGCGAAAGATATAATTATATTAATGTGGGAGTTTCAGAACTGGAAAAATCAAAAGCGCATATCATTGTTGAGATCATTGAGTATATGCCTAATGCTGTAGTAAGCAGGACCATTATTAAGAAAACTACCGGTAATGTTACAGTTTCGTCTTTTGATGCAGGCGAGGAACTGGCAGAAAAGACATCTCCGTTTGATACGTATATCCAGATTATTGACGGCACCGCAGAACTTACTATTAACGATAAGACATACAACCTGAAACTCGGAGAAGGTATTATTATTCCCGCTCACGCAAGGCATCATTTCAATGCCAATGTGCAGTTTAAAATGATCTCCACCGTCATTAAAAGCGGTTACGAAGATTAGACGGAACCACGTTGTTCCTTCAGATGTCTTCTGAAACCTCCCGGTATTTATTACTTACAGCGTAGCTAGCTTGTTAACGAGCAGCCTGTTGAACCGATTTGTCCGAACTTACCGTATATAGTTATTTTATTGCTGTACCTTTGAGTTCTCACTGACAGTATTTGTAATCTTCTATACGCCCTCTTTCGGGGCTGTCTTCATCCTTACATCTGCTCTTGCTGATTTTACAGTAGCAAATACCGGCCACATATATGGCCGGACACGGGCTGTTATTTCCCTTTTCCGATCATAAATTTTTAACCGTTTTAAACAGTTTATATGAACATAGACATCAGTAACCATCGCAAAATCTATTTTATACAACAGGAATTCAGCGGCCTGTTCCCGAACCTTAAAATAGATTTTTATGAGAAAGCTTCTAAGCAGCCAGCCTCGTCCAAAAGAAGGCTGGTGCCCAATAGCAACAGAACTCTTGCAGAATGCAGAAGTGCGGAAAACACAGGCAGCATAAGTATTTTGCCGGAAATGACTGTGGGGCAGCTGCACCAGGATTTTGGCAGTACATACAGTCTGTCGATAGATATTTTCCCTAAAATCAGTGCCAATACATGGGCCGAAGAACCTGTATCGGGTGACGGTACACTGGCCGAGCTGAATGAAAAAGCAGTGTTTTAATAATATTCCACGCATTTACCTGATTATATAAACCCGCCGGGCAAAGGCGGGTTTGTTGTTTTATTACGGGAGCAGTACTTTAAGAAAAAAGCCGCTAACCTGAATGGAAGCGGCTTAATACAAACTATCTTTTCTCAAGTATATCGGAGTCTGTAGTGCCATCTGCTCCTTTTACAGTTACAGTATATTGACCTGTTCTCACGGCACTAAGATTTAATTGTACAACGGTCGTTGTACCATCAAAATGGAATGGGTAGACTATCCCGGGATTCTGAATGTTAGTTAGTATAACATCAGAAATAAATGTTTTGGATATAGATTCATCTATTGTAGTAGTGGTAGTGGCCGGATTCGGATAAGTGCGCAGTGAAGTTTTGCACTTTGTGCGTGTATAAACTGTACTGGATGTGGTGCCATAAGCATTAACTGCGTCAACACGGAAACTGCAATTCAGTTGCTGGTCCAGGCCGGTAAAGGTATAGGTGTTAGTTGTGGCAGGAACAGTCACAGTGGTCCATGAGCTTGCGTTAAACGGCTTCATTGCTACATTGTAGGATGTCGCGCCCGGCGCATAGAATAGGAGTTTATACTGATCGCAACTGCCTGAGGCGCTTACGTTCTGTGGAGTGAAGGTGCAGGCGTTAGGTGCGGCATTTATACCTATGTCCATTTTCTTAACATGCTGAATATTGTGATTATCTGTGCCGGTAGCAGTGAGATATCCCTGTATTCTGCCATTAATATCGCGCGTCCAGTTGTAGCCCGATGGAAGCTGGTTTAATGTAAAACCCCAGTTACCCGCTGTGCTTGTTTGCAGGGTATAAGTACCGCCATTGTAGCATAGTATTATTTGCCAGCTGTATGCCGTAAGGTAATCTCCTGTAGGGTCTTCGTCATTGAACTTTATGGCATAATTGTAGGAGCTGCCCGGCGTCAGGACATTATTGACATTATTAGGATTATTATTGCCATCAACAATATCAATGTAATCTTCGATACCAACCTGGAAGAGCTGCCCCCATCCGATGTCATTAAGTATGCCAAGATCTATATTGGTGGGGCCATGTATTACTTTCTGTTTTCCCAGTGAAGCACTAAAAAGTTCTCCGCCATTGCTGACATCCAGGTGGCTGATGGAAGTTCCATCAGTATATGGGCTGCGTGCATATACTCTCACTCTGTTGCCGCCATTGGCTGATACGGCATTACTCCCGTTAAAGTACAGATCATCTCCGGTGAGAAAAGAATTAAAGGTGGTACTTGGATAGTTGGTAATAGCAGTGAGCAATTGCCCTGACCCAGTGGCGCCCTGCTGGATAAACCTGTCATAAGCTGTAGGTACAAGGATAGTTATATGGTTGGTAAGGTCCATAGTGTTATACTTATATATGATGCTGCCGTCTAACCTTACGCTTGAGCGCAAGCCCAGCCCATGACCTATCTCGTGAAGCAGCACCGTTTCCAGGTCATATTGGGTGGTGGGGCAAGCTCCGTCCGTGCCTGTATAAAGTAGCCCCTGGTCATAAAAACTGCGGTTGATCAGTATTCTGATATCATCAATCTGGGGCTCAAGATCAGCCTGGTATAGCTTATTGGCAAGTGGCCACACATATAATGTATTTGATTGAAACAGGAGGTCGTTCGATGTAAAATTGGCTGCGCCGATATCACCATTTGCATTTGATAATGGCATTGCTCCTGCAAGAGTTGAAGAGCTGAGCTGAGTGGCGTCCCATTCGAAGTGTATATTGATCGGTACACTGCTGTTGAGTACCTGGCTCCAGATAGCGGTTGCTGCATTTATTGCATCAAGGACGTCTTGCTGCGTCAGATCCGGGCTATACGTTTTATTTATTTGTGCGCTCGTTGTTTTGCCAGCAACATGTCCTCCCGAATAAGGTATATTGACGTTGTAAGATGCAGGATCTGCCTGCAGGGTGATCATCTGCCCGGTTGCTTTAAGGCCGCAGGCAAGCAGTAGCGTTGCAGCTAAAAGGGTTCTGCTGATTGTTTTCATTTGCTTTGTTTTTTTGTTAAACCTATACCCATTTTTGCAAAGTCATGTGTGCCAGTTCATAGTTGTGCAGCATGGGTTCATAATTGTGTAAATACGCAGGATTTTATGGGCAAATCTTATCTTTAGCACATGCAAAAGAAGCTGTTATTAAAACATTGTATGAACTATATGAAAGCATGAGGCTGCCGGCAGACAAGGTGAATGCACCATCAGGTTTCACCGTGCATTACCTGCAGGATACATTTAAAGAACTGCCCTTTACATCCGTTGCTTTCCGTCTCTATTGGGGCATAAAGCAGGATGGGCCATGATATTCTCAAGGTGGCATTTGGACAAGAATGGTCTGATGATTCCAGGTGTATTTACAATAATGGGTGGATTGCCGGTAATTTCCTTTTTTTGCGGAATCTTGTCATCATCTGCCTGTATTGTCCGCCTGCAAAAGTATAGCGCAATAAGAGAAAGAGCTTATCATAGAAGCATTGCATTTTTCATGGAATGCTTGCTGCAAAACACAGACCAACTAAAACCTGCAATACAATAAACCAGATATAATTACCAACACCGCCGTTAGGAAGACGATAGGTGCTTTACAGTCTGCAGATAAGCAGACATGGTATTCTTTATTTGCCGAGGATGCTGAGCTATATGACGATGGAAATAAAACCGACTTCAAAAGTTTTTCAGAGTATGCTATAGGGCATGAACGTTTATAAAGTTGAAGACAACAGCATGTCGGTCTATGGGAGGCTTCACTGTGACCGCTGGGGCAATTTCAAAACATACTTTAAGTTTCAGACAGGGAAATACGGTCGTTTTACCCGGCTGGAGATAGGACCGGCAAATTATTAACCAGGTGTACGGCAGCACGGTCGCGAAAATCAGAAGGCGTAGTGCCTGCATGTTTTTTAAAGAAATGATTGAAATGAGCAGGCTCCTCAAATCCAAGACTGTAACTGATCTCAGAAATATTCCAGTCTGTATGGCGGAGCAGGGCAAATGCTTCGCTGAGCAGCCTTTCTGCAATAAGGATTGTAGTGGTTTTCCCCGTAATGGTACGCACGGCACGGTTCAGGTGGTTTATATGTACGTTCAGCTGTGCAGCAAAATCCTTTGCGCTGCGTAAGGCGAACTGCTGGCCCGGAGATTCGACAGGAAACTGCCTTTCCAGCAATTCTGTAAAGATAGTAGTGAGGCGTGTATTGGCATCTGTATGGGCATAAAGGCTTTCCGAAGGCTCCATTTTTAATGCAAAATGAATAATCTCCATAACATAATTGCGGATCAGGTCGTACTTAAATTTATAATCAGACTCCTGCTCGGCAATTATTTTGCTGAAGAGGGCACTTACATCTTTGTCCTGTTTACGATTGAGCACAAAAGCAGGCTTGCAGCCGGGCTGGTAAATTGGCCAGTCTTTGATCCCGGCGCGTAAATGCTCTGCAAAAAAAGCCTCTTTGAATATGCAGAAAAAGCCAGTCGTGTTTTCTGTAAGCCGTTCAAATTTGTACGGCACTGCAGGGTTAAAGAAAATCAGTGTAGAACCGGATATTTCAATGCTCTTATCCGCGTAGTGATAGGCATGCCGCCCACGCATCAGTGCTATTTTGTAATAATCGCGGCGGCTGTAGCGCACAGGCTTACGCTTGTGGCCGCTGTAATCTTCTACGCGGAATACGTTGAAGTGCCCAATCCCCCATTGCAGGTTATCGGGCACACATATGGATTTGTTCCTGTAAAATTCTTCCAGTGATTCTGAATCCGCCATATTGCTAAATTAAAACATTAAAAACACAGACTGTCTTTAAAAATCAGTGGAAACAGAAATGGATTTGTATTTTTCCAATGAAGCTTCTGTCTGCTGCAGCTTTGCTTTCGCACGATTATAGGCGTCGCTGCCAAGAAAAAGCTGTACCGGTGGCTCCGGGTCTTCTGCCAGTGCAATAAACACATCTGCAGCTGCTTCAGGATCGCCCGCCTGGTTGCCATCCATTGCCAGGAAACGTTCATGATTGGCATGCACAGCTTTATAGTCTTCTATCCTCCGATCCGACAAAACAAGAGATTGCTGCGACAGGAACTCAGTGCGGAATGCTCCGGGGGCAACTACTGTGGCATGTATACCCAATTCTTTTATATCCGTTGCGAGTACATCTGTCAGGCCCATTACTGCATGTTTTGCAGCGGCATAAATGCTCCATCCCATACCAGGTGCAAAACCGGCTATAGAAGCAATGTTGATGATGTGCCCGGAGCGCTGCGTCCGCAGATAAGGCATCACTTTCTGAATAACCGTGATTGTGGCAAATACATTTACATCAAAACATTCCTTCACTTCAGCCGGCGTCAGTTCTTCAAGTGCGCCGCCGGTACCGTAGCCAGCATTGTTCACCACAACGTCGATACGGCCAAACGTTTCATGCGCCATTTTTACAGCACGTTCTACAGATGTTTCGCTCGTGAGGTCAACAGAGAGCGGCAGGAAGTTATTGCTGTTGTCATCTGCTGCAGCTGCGAGTGCTTCCCTGTTGCGCGATGTGGCAGCTACCCAATGACCTTGCTGCAATAATTTTTTCACCAGCGTAAGGCCCAGACCTTTGGATGCACCGGTAATGAACCAGACTTTATTTTTGTTTTCCATTGTTTGTTTTTGATAACACAAAATTACCGCTGCCGGCAAATAAGGCTTTTGTACTATTCAAACAGATGCTTGCTCAATTCAAACAATCCGTCTCCGGAAAAATGTATCAGTATTCCAGACTTTTGTATAAATAGTTGTGCTTATACCGGGGGTAGCTTTGCCTTATCAAACACTCAAAAAAACGACAATGGCAAAGACAATTTTTATTACAGGTGCTTCCCGTGGATTTGGTAGAATATGGGCAGAAGCCTTTCTGAAACGTGGAGATAAAGTAGCAGCCACAGTAAGGAATCTTGATTCCCTGAAAGATCTGCAGGAACAATATGGCGCCTCACTATTAGGTATACAACTGGACGTTACAGACCGTGCAGCCAGCTTTGCGGCAGTAGCAAAAGCAAAAGCACATTTTGGTTCGCTGGATGTGGTGATAAACAATGCAGGATATGGCCTCTTTGGGGCAGTAGAGGAAAACAGCGAGCAGGAAGTACGTGAACAGATGGAAGCAAACTTTTTTGGACTGCTGTGGGTAACGCAGGCTGCCCTGCCGGTTATGCGCGCCCAGGGACACGGCCATATCATACAGGTATCCAGTGTCGTGGGTGTGGCTACACTGCCTACACTGGGCGTATATAATGCATCTAAATGGGCGGTAGAAGGATTGAGCGAAACGCTGGCTGCAGAGGTTAAAGGATTTGGCATTAATGTGTCACTGATAGAACCCAACGGTTTTTCCACAGACTGGGCCGGCGCTTCATCTGCAAGGTCAGAAGCAATTGACGCTTACGATGGCGTAAAAGCGGCTTTCCAGGCCGGGCTTACCGACGATGCATTCGGGGTTCCTGAAGCGACAACGGATGCGGTACTTAAACTGGTAGATGCAGAAAATCCGCCACTGCGCCTGTTCCTCGGTAAAGTGGCGCTGCCATGGGTAAAGCAGGTATATACAGAACGTCTCGCTACCTGGGAAGAATGGGCGGACATATCTGCTGCTGCTCATGGAAAATAGCGGGAGCGGTGAAATGTGCAAACTGAGCAGTGAAATGTGCGTGTAGTTGTGAATAGACAATAATGAAAGTCAAAGAACTAAGAATGCAATCTTCATTTCACCGCAATGCTTTTCAACAAAGCTTGTATAAGCAATTACAATAACCACAGCAAAGCCTGCGCTCATATATCGGCGTAGCTTTGCTGTTTCAAAAAGTGTGAAAATGCAGCATTTTAAAACGCTTGCCCAACTACACCGGGAGAATGGTTTTCCGCCCCCGGAAAATCCAATGCTGAGCTTAATCCGCTGTGCCCAGGCATGTACGGTTAATGATAAGATCTTTACCGGAGACTTTTATATGATCGGGTTGAAGAAAATGAAGTCGGGCGTATTTGTATACGGCCAGACAAAATACGATCACACAGACGGTGGCAGTATGTACTTTACCCGGCCAAGACAGGTAATAGAGTTAAGGGATATAGAGCTGGAAGAAGATGGGTTTGCAATATTTTTTCATGAAGACTTTTTAAATGGCCATCCGCTGCATTCAGACATAAAGAAGTATCACTACTTCGATTATGAGGCAAATGAAGCGCTGCACTTATCGCCAAGAGAGGAAGAGATAATCTGGGAGCTGTATCGTAAGATAGAAACTGAATATTTCAATAACCAGGACGAATACAGCAAAGACATTATCCTTGGGCATATAGATTCCATCCTGAAATATTCACAGCGTTTTTACAAACGTCAGTTCCTTAACCGCACAGAGCTGTCCGGCAACGCTGTTTCAAAATTCAACAAGGCGCTTACGGCTTATTTTGAAAATGGCATGCTGGAAGAAAGTGGGCTGCCCAGTGTGAAATCAATGGCTGCAGGACTGCATATGTCACCCCGTTATCTAAGCGACATACTGAAGCAGGAAACCGGTAAAACGGCAATAGAACTGATACATATTTTCCTGGTAGCTGAAGCGAAAAACCTACTGAAAGGTGCAGACAGCACGGTGGCTGAAATAGCCTATACACTTGGCTTTGAGAACCTGCCGTATTTTTCGAGGTTGTTTAAAAAAGAGACCGGCATAAGCCCGAATCAATACAAGAAACAGTTTTCATTAAACTGATAAAAGGTAAGGAAGAAATCAGCATAAAAGCTGCAACAGGAATGTTTTTCCGGTTGCAGCTTTTTTCGGTTACAGGCCCGAGTAATAATCATAGCCTTTTTCTGCCCAGTAATCACGTGGGCGGGTATCACTGAAAAACATAGTGCCGATTCGTTTCAGGCTCTTAATTCCATATTTGACGGGGATGATAAGCCGTAGCGGGAAGCCCTGGTTCATAGGCAGGGGCTGACCATTCATTTCATAGCAAAGCAGCGTTTGCGGATGCATGGCACTGGGCATATCAATACCCACATAATAAGCATTGTCGGGTGTAGAAAGACCTACATATTTTAAAGAAGATTTGCCGGTAAGATTATATTTCTGCAGAAAATCACTGAATTTGATGCCACCCCAGTGAGTTACCTGGCTCCAGCCTTCAATACATTTAAAATCGAAAATAATTTCAGTTTTGGGCAATTGTCTCAGTTCTGACAAGCTTACAGATAGTGTATCGCCGGGCGCTCTTACCACATGCAGCCGCCAGCCTGCAGTGTCAAAATCGTTTCCCAGGCCAATATTGCCGTTTACACGTACATGTTTTGCTGCCTGTGAGTGCGGGTATGTTTTGGCAAGATGGTTATTGCTGAAAATTTTACGGAATATTCCTTCGTTTTTATCCAGTACAGCACGCAGCGGATGTTGCACACCCTGTGCTGTTTTGGGTTGGTGGTAAAGCCAGACCCAGGCACCATAGACGGAAAATATAAGCAGTATGAAAATGGTGAACGAAACGACAGTCCGTACATTGATCCAGCGTTGTATATCTGCATCTTCCGGTGATTTAAACCATTTCTTCATGTGTGTCATTTTGCGGTGATGCCGGTGCCGGTTGTTCTTTTACTACTTCAAAACCTGCTACCATGCCCCTGAAATTGTTCCAGCCGGTTTTAATCACCTGTAAAACATGTATCAGGAAAAAAAGCACGTATCCTATTACCAGTATAAAATGCTCTGCCCTTGCTGCCTCATACCCGCCGCAGGCAGCACATAGCCAGTGAAACTGTACAGGTTTGTATATAGCGAGACCGGTAATGAGCGAACCGAAGCCCATAAAGATTATAGCACTGTAGGCAATCCGTTGGGCAGCATTATACTTCACAAACTCCGGTTGCTGTTTTCTTATACGCAGGTCGTGTAATAATACCAGCCACGCTTCGCGAAAAGACTTCCTGCCCGGTAATAATAACCGCCATTCTCCCGAAATAATTGTGTAGAGCACATACAATAAACCGTTTATTGCGAAAAACCACATGAAGACAAAATGATAGGCCATGCCGTCCGCAAGGTGAAAAGGGATATGCAGTGCGTCATAAAATGATTTCGGGAAAAACTTGAGCACGGTAGTATCGCCCCAGCCCAGGCGGTACACATCATTGGCCCAGTAAATAAGCAGGCCGCTCCATATCATAATGGCGAGTACCGGGAAATTGACCCAATGGCACCAGCGGATCACCAGCGGATGCTTTTTTATAATTTTTTTCTTCATTATGCTTTCCTGCCCTGTAAATTACAAATGTATATAAGTATTTGTAATTAATTGACATGCCTTTTAATCCGTACCTGCCGGTCCGGCTGGCACAATAGCATATCAACATAGGCACATTAACCACATTACACAGCAAAACACTATTTTTGCTCTCTCATTAAACAAACATTATGCAGTTTCTGGATTTTGAAAAACCGCTGGAAGAGCTTTATGTGCAGATGGATAAGCTGAAGGAAATGGCGGCAAAAAACCAGGTAGACGTAAGCGCCACTATACGTGAGTTGGAAACATCTATCGAAAAAACACGTCAGAGCTTGTACGAAAACCTCACACCCTGGCAGCGTGTGCAGTTGAGCCGCCACCCAGAGCGTCCTTATACATTATATTATATAGAGAAAATATTTACTGACTTTACGGAACTGTATGGCGATCGCCAGGTAAAGGATGACAAAGCCATGGTAGGCGGTATGGCTAAGCTGAACGGCATTCCGGTAATGGTAATGGGCCAGCAGAAAGGTGTAAATACCAAAATGCGTCAGCTGCGTAACTTCGGTATGGCTAATCCTGAAGGCTACCGTAAAGCGCTCCGCCTGATGAAAATGGCAGAAAAATTCGGTCACCCGGTTATTACTTTTATAGACACACCAGGTGCATTCCCCGGACTGGAAGCTGAAGAGCGCGGACAGGGCGAAGCTATTGCCCGCAACCTCTTTGAAATGGTAAACCTGAAAGTGCCGGTGATCTGTGTAATCATTGGTGAAGGAGCCTCCGGCGGTGCGCTGGGTATAGGTGTCGGTGATAAAGTGGCCATGCTGGAAAATACGTGGTATACCGTTATCTCTCCTGAGAACTGCTCCACGATCTTGTGGAGAAGCTGGGATTTCAAAGTGAAAGCAGCAGAACAGCTGAGGCTTACATCTAAAGATATGAGCGGCTTTGGTCTGGTAGATGATGTAGTAAAAGAACCCTTGGGCGGTGCGCATGCCAATCCTGAGGAAATGGCTGCTACCCTGAAAGAATACCTGGTGAAATCTGTAAGCGAACTGGCACCCCTGGATGCAGAAAAGCGTATTGATGACCGTATTGCCAAGTTTTCGAAGATGGGTTTCTACGATGAGATTCCGGTACAGTAATCAATTACAATACAACAACTAATTTGAATACTGCCGCCGGAAATTCATACCGGCGGCTTTCCATTTTTTAATAATAACAGCAAATTATGTCACACACATTCCGGGGAACAGGCGTAGCGCTCGTAACCCCCTTCCGCGAAGATGGCTCTGTTGATTACCCCGCGCTGGAGATGCTGGTAGACCATGTGATCAGCGGCGGCGTAAATTATCTTGTGGCACTCGGTACTACTGCTGAGACGCCGGCAATGAGCGACGAAGAAAAGAAACAGGTACTGGCTTTTATCATAAAGCAAAACAATAAACGGGTTCCTGTGGTGTGTGGCATCGGCGGCAACAATACTGCCGAAGTTGTTAATCAGCTTAAAACATATGACCTCACCGGTGTAGATGGTATTCTGAGTGTAGTCCCTTACTATAACAAACCGACACAGGAAGGTATCTATCAGCACTTTAAAGCAATAGCGCAGGCTACAGAATTGCCCATTATACTTTACAATGTACCCGGCCGTACAGTAGCTAACATGCTGCCTTCCACAACATTGCGCCTCGCCAATGAGTTCAGTAACATTGTTGCAATTAAAGAAGCAAGCGGAAATATGAGCCAGTGCATGGACCTGGTACAGGGTCGGCCTGCTCATTTCGCGGTCCTTTCTGGCGATGATGACCTGGTATTGCCCCAGGTGGCTTTAGGAATGGATGGTGTTATCTCTGTTGCAGCCAATTGCTATACCAAAGATTTTACCGGAATGGTGAATGCCGTGCTGAACGGCGATTACGATACTGCCCGTAGTCTGCATTATAAACTCTTGGAAGGCATACGCTTACTGTTTGCAGATGGTAATCCTGCAGGTGTAAAATTTGTACTGAATGAAATGAGCATCTGTAAAAACACCCTGCGCCTGCCGCTTGTACCTGCTACAGAAGCCACCGCAGAGAAAACAATACAATTCCTCAGAACTCTTTAAGGACCTTATTGTTATTAAACTGAATGTATATTTACTGGCCATTTCAAGCCAAAACCATAACTTTGCAAAAAATTAAATAAAACTGTAATCATGAGTACGAGCACTCGTTCAAACATCGACTTTAAATTACCTTATAAAGTTGCTGATATCAGCCTGGCAGAATGGGGACGTAAGGAAATACGCCTTGCAGAAGCTGAAATGCCCGGATTAATGTCTATCCGTGCAGAATACGGCCCTTCACAGCCGCTGAAAGGCGCACGCATTGCGGGTTGCCTGCACATGACTATCCAGACGGCCGTACTTATTGAAACGTTGACTGCGCTCGGTGCTGAAGTGCGTTGGAGCTCCTGCAATATCTTCTCTACACAGGATCATGCCGCTGCTGCAATTGCTGCTGCCGGTATCGGTGTATTTGCATGGAAAGGACAGACTCAGGCAGAAGCTGACTGGTGTATTGAGCAGACATTATTCTTCGGCAGCGAAGACCGTCCGCTGAATATGATCCTGGATGATGGTGGCGATCTTACCAACATGGTATTTGATAACTATACCGAACTGGTGCAGCATATCAAAGGTCTGTCTGAAGAAACGACTACCGGTGTACATCGTCTGTATGAGCGTATGGCAAAAGGTACATTGCCTATTCCTGCTATCAACGTAAACGACAGCGTTACTAAATCTAAATTTGATAATAAATACGGTTGTAAAGAATCACTGGTTGATTCTATCCGTCGTGCTACAGACGTGATGATGGCCGGTAAAGTAGCAGTAGTAGGCGGTTACGGCGACGTAGGTAAAGGTTCTGCAGAATCACTGCGCGGTGCCGGTGCCCGTGTAATCGTTACAGAAATCGACCCGATCTGCGCACTGCAGGCTGCTATGGACGGTTTTGAAGTAAAGAAAATGGTTGATGCAGTAAAAGAAGCTGATATCATCGTTACTGCTTCCGGCTGCCGCGATCTCATTACGGAGAAGCATTTCCGCCTGATGAAGGATAAAGCAATCGTTTGTAACATCGGACACTTCGATATCGAAATCGATATGGCATGGTTGAATAGTGCATACGGTACTACAAAAGACACCATCAAACCACAGGTAGACCTGTACAACATCGATGGTAAAGAAGTGATCGTACTGGCAGAAGGCCGCCTGGTAAATCTTGGCTGCGCTACAGGACATCCTTCATTTGTAATGAGCAACTCCTTCAGCAACCAGACACTGGCACAGATAGAGCTGTGGACAAACAGTGAAAAATACGAAAACAAAGTATACGTTCTGCCTAAGCATCTCGATGAAAAAGTAGCCCGTCTGCACCTTGCCAAAATAGGCGTAGAACTGGAAGAACTTACTACAGAGCAGGCTGAATACCTGGGCATTTCGAAAGAAGGTCCGTTCAAAGCAGAACATTATCGTTATTAATAGAAAAAATGTACAATTTTCAATGGCTGCAGTTTTCCTGCAGCCATTTTTTTATGGTTAAATCGCCTGCCGCTGATACAAAACACGTTCTGATTTATTTATATTTACATATACATAAATCTATACAGACATGAACTACAAAGTAATTATTGAGACCGACGAATTTATGCCCGACGGTACACCTTTATTGAGAACCTATGCAATACGGGGCAGAGTAACAGATGCCAACAATCATCCTGTGGCCAATGCTCCAGTACGTATTGTAGAGCCCGACATTAACGATATTGGCGAAGGAATGACGGGTGAGGATGGGAGTTTTGTTGTAATTATCCATGATGATACCCTGCATCATATATATGTTAATGGCATGGACGTACAGCTGGTGAAAGTGCAGGCAAAATAATAAAATAGGAAACGGATCCGTTTTACTAATACATTCTTTCAGGAGTTTCAGCTTGTATGGGCATTGTTTTTATCTTGTCTTAATGCGCACATTTACTCCCTTGATCTTGCAGTAAAATTTAAAAACAGCGTGGTATGAAACAAGTGATCAGGTCAATAATACTTTTTTGCCTTGCAGCAGGAACGGCGGTAATGTTCCAGGGATGTAATAAACTAAAGGATGCTGTAAAAGCTGATGTAACCCTTACATCGGATATGACATTTGATATACCTGTCATACCCAGTCCGGGAAGTGCATCGTTGGCTACGCAGGGGATTTATATGAATGTAGACAGCACGATCAGGGCTGCAAACAGCCAGTTGAGTGCGGATAATATAAAATCTGTGAAGTTGAAGAGTTTCAGGCTCGAGATGCAGAATGGAGATAATGGCAACAACTTTGCTAATCTCTCGGCATGTACAGTAGCTTTTAATTCCACTGCCAAATCAGACTTTGTAACGCTGGCGGAAATTACAGACAACCCGGATGTAACAGCATACACACTTGATTTACCCGTAAATTCATCTGTAGATCTGAAAGACTATTTCAATTCCAGTTATTTTACATACCGTCTGTCGGCTACGGCGCGCCGTGCAACAACTAAAGAACTGACAGTAAAGGCCACCATCCAGTACACCGTTACAGCAGGGCTGTAAAGTTTATAAAATGGAAACGCTCCGGTCAACCGGAGCGTTTTGCTTATGTAGTTTGTTTCGTTATCCATTTGGGCAATTCCGGTGCTTCATAATTTTCCATCAGCGAGAGCAGATTGTCAATATCTTCACTTACCAGCAGCATTTCCCGGTTATTTTCTTTCAGAAAGCCTTCTTTTACCATCATTACAGAAAGATCCAGCAGCGGCTGATAATAGCCACGAGTATTCAGTATCCCGATTGGTTTCTGATGCAGGCCCAGTTGTGCCCATGTGAGCATTTCGAAAAATTCTTCCATAGTACCAAAACCGCCGGGCAGTGTAATGATGCCATCACTCAGTTCGTGCATTTTCAGTTTACGTTCATGCATTGTATCTACCACTATCATTTCGGTAAGGCCTTCATGTGCCACTTCTTTTGTCTGCAAAAAATAAGGTATTACGCCTATTACCTCGCCGCCTTGTTGTAAAGCGCCGTCTGCAACAGCGCCCATCAGCCCTATTTTGGCACCTCCGTAAATAACGCGGATGCCATTTTGTGCCAGCGTCTTACCCAAAAGAAAAGCTTGCTCTTTGTACAAAGGGTCCGTACCTTCTGATGAACCGCAGAATATAACAATGCTGCTCAGTTTTCCTGTTTTCATAATTTATGATTCTGTATTATCGTCAGCCTGAGCGCAGTCGAAGGGTGACAAATCAATACATGGTTCGACTACGCTCACCATGACAATGCTGAAACTGCACTGACTTAGTTCTGTAATAAAGATAGCAGAATAATAAAGGGCAATACATTTTTTAAGATGTACTGCCCTTGTTTTTAATTATTATTTAATCCGGATCTACAATACCTCTAGCTGATTGCGCAGCAGGTCTTCAAACTCGTCTCGCTCACGTATCAGGAATGCTTTTCCGTCTTTGATCATCACTTCTGCCGGTTTCAGGCGGGAATTGAAATTGCTGCTCATTTCAAAGCCGTATGCGCCCGCATTGTGGAAGCAAAGAACATCGCCTTCACGTACTTCATTCAACACGCGGTCCCAGGCAAATGTGTCCGTTTCGCAGATATTGCCCACAACGGTGTAGATACGTTCGGCACCGGAAAGATTGGAGATATTGGAGATGCGGTGATACGCATCATAGAACATAGGACGGATCAGGTGGTTAAAGCCCGAATTGACGCCTGCAAATACGGTAGCTGTGGTCTGTTTGATCACATTGGCTTTCACCAGGAACGACCCGGATTCGCTTACGAGGTATTTACCCGGTTCAAACCATATCTCCAGGTTACGGTTATACTCTGCTTCAAATTCTTTTACAGCTTCCGTAAGTTTTGCGCCCAGCGTTACCACATCTGTCTCCGGATCGCCTTCTTTATAAGGCACTTTGAAACCGCTGCCGAGATCCAGGAATTCCAGTTTGTCAAAATGGCGCGCTACATCAAACATTACATCCAGTGCCTGCAGGAACACACGCACATCCTTAATCTCGCTGCCTGTATGCATGTGCAGTCCCTGTACATGCAGGTGTGTTGTTTTTACCACACGCTCTATATGCCGCATCTGGTGAATTGAAATGCCGAACTTGCTGTCTATATGCCCGGTAGAAATTTTGTAGTTGCCACCGGCCTCTATATGTGGATTAATGCGGATACAGACCGGGTAGCCGCTGCCATAGCGGTTGCCAAACTGCTCCAGTATAGAAATATTGTCGATGTTGATGTTTACATTCAGGTCTACGGCCTCTGTTATCTCGCTGAAATCGACGCAATTGGGAGTGAACAGGATATCTTTTGGAGCAAAGCCTGCCTTAAGGCCAAGCTTCACCTCATTTATACTCACACAGTCGAGCGAAGCGCCCAGCTGGTGCATATACTTAAGGATATTTATATTGGTAAGGGCCTTACATGCGTAAAAGAACTTTGTCGGGTGATCCTTAAAAGCGTCCTTCAGCTTGTGATATTGCTGTGCTATTTTTTCTGCATGGTACACATAAACTGGTGTACCGAACTGATTGGCTACATCGAGTAGCTGCTGATTGTTTACCGGCTCATACATAATTCTGCGAAAATAGAAAACAGGCAGTTATATTTTTCCGGGAATTTTTATGAACGGCATTATTACCTGCTATTTCCCTGGCGGATAAATATTTATTTGGGATACCAATCCGGCAAATTATGTATTTATATATGTGTTGTATGGTATAAATTATTTTGTGTAGCGCATCATTGGCATTTTCTTTGCAGAGTAAACGAAGAGAATAATATTTTTGCATAACATAAAAACGCAACACAATGAAGAAAAAATCCTTTTTACTGCTTTCTGCAGGTCTGGTAATGTTTGCTGCCTGTAATAATGAGCCCAAAAAAGAAGGGCCGGACCAAGGTCAGGTAGATTCTATGGTAAATGCACGTGTGGATAAAATGCAGAACGATATGACTGCAAAAAATGATTCCATTATTGCTGCCCAGGCTAAAGCCAAAGCCGACTCTATGGAAATGGTAATGAAGGCTGATTCTATGGCTAAAGCGATGAATGCTGCAGATAAAAAAGCTGCAAGTGCTTCTGCTGCTCATAAAACTACGCATAAGGCTCCTGCTAAAACAGTTACGCCTCCGCCACCACCACCGGTAGATCCGCAGAAACAGCGTAACAATCAGACTAATACCAACACTACTACGCCGAATAAATCAAATGTTGACGCTCAGAAGCAGAGAAACAATCAACATTAATAACAACACAAATATGAAATAAGAAAGGCGCCTGTACGGCGCCTTTCTTATTATTATCCGGTAAAGGAATTTTTATTGTTTAGTCATTACTGCAGTACATGTTTCTGAAGTGTTGTCTGTATAAATAACTGTGTAATTAACAGTCAGAACACTTGCGCTGCTGGAAGAAGCATAAGACCCCGATCCTGTAAACTTACGGCCCTGGGCATCTGTAAAATTAGTAATAGTCAGTGCAGTACCGCTTACAGTTCCTGTTACGGCAGCAGGAGTTGTAAAATTACCGAGGTTAGAAAAAACAACATCAGTAGAAGCAGAACCCGCATTTACATCGGTATTGTAGCTACCACCACAGCTTTCTACCACTGCATATTTGCCTATAAATTTATCGCGATCCAGTGAGTCGTCGCTCTTTTTACATGATGTAAAGGTTGCGGCTGCAAAAGCGCTTACGGTTAATACAGCTGTTAATGCTACGTTGCGTACAGATTTCATAATAAGACTTGTTTTTGATTGTGAATAGTTTCAAATGACGTGCCAAAAATAGGATATTAAACTAATTTTAGCTACATAATTCAAAGAGAAAAATATAAAGAGCTGACTTTCCCATTTTTAGTGGTTGAATATAAAGTTAGCTTATAAATTCCAGGCCAGCGTTTTAAACAATTATTAGCTTTCTTATCACGGCCGCATTTTTTCTCATTGTACCTTTGCCGCGCATGCCTTTCCGCAGAATTATTTATACAATTTTTATTTTATTGCTTCCCCTTGCCGGACAATGCGGGAGCTATAGCTATAATTATAATGAAAATTGTAAAGATGCCTACCGCAGTTATCTCGCCCTTCAGTTACCGGCAGGAAATAAGGCAATACTTCGCGAAATAAAATCTGACCCATACAATCTACTCGCTACATACATAGCAGATTATGAAGATTTTATGCTGCTTGTGTTTAATGGCAATGAAAGTGAACTGAAACAACGCAGGGGACATTATGAAGAGCGCATGGATCTCCTGGATAAAGGGGACGACTCTTCTCCCTGGTACCGCCTCTGCAAAGCCGGGGTATGCCTGCATTGGGCCGTTATTCACGGTCGTTTCGGTGAAAATTTTAAAGCAGCCCTTGCTTTTCGCAGATCATTCCAGCTGTTAAAGGAAAACCGGCAGAAATTTCCCTCTTTTGCCCAGAATGAAGTATTTCTTGGATTGGAAGAAGCAGTAGTAGGCACGATCCCCGAAGATTATAAATGGATCGCATCTGTTTTTGGCTTTAAAGGAAATGTAAAAAACGGCGTTTCAAAAATCGCGGCATTTATCACCAATCACCCGGCTCCCGATGAGCTTTTTCGCGAAGAAGCTATTGTATACAATTGCTATTTAAAGTTTTACCTGCTTTCCCAGGCAGATGCAGTGTGGAATTTTATCAACAATAATGGTCAGTTCCCCATCCAGAACAACCTGATGCGGGCATTTATAAAAACCAACATAGCCATCAACTATCGTAAAGCGGAAACAGCTATACAAACGCTGCACATCGTACAGATACTGCCGGAATACAGCAATTTCCCGGTAATGGACTATGAAATGGGAAATGCATTACTTCTTAAGCTCGATTTTTCGGGTATCACTTATCTTCAACATTATACAGATCGCAATACCGGTAAGCTTTATACAAAAGATAGCTGGCAGAAAATGGCCTTTGGCTGGTACCTGCAGCAAAACATGACCAAGGCTGCTTATTGTATGCAACAGATAAAAAAGCAGGGCAACCAGATGGTGGATGCAGATAAACAGGCGCAGCGTTTTGCAGAAAGTGGCACCTGGCCCAATGCCGGTCTGTTGCAGGCCCGCCTGCTTACCGACGGCGGGTATTATCAGCAGGCATTGGCAAAATTGTCTTCAAAAAAGGAAACAGATTTTAATACTTCCGACCGGCTTGAGTTTCTTTTCCGCACCGGCCGTATATATGACGAGCTCAACGACGATACAAAAGCATTGCAATATTACCAGGCGGCTATAAATGCCGGCAAAGACCGTCCGGAGCAATACGCGGCACGTGCTGCGCTGCAGGCGGGGCTTATATACGAGCGCAGGGGCAGCAAAGCTGAGGCGATCAGCTATTACCGTCAGTGCCTGTCTATGCGCCATCATGATTTTCAGTCTTCGCTGGATCAGCAATCGAAAGCAGGAATCAACAGACTGTCCGGAAGTTTATAATTATTTTTGTTCCGGGCTGCGGCTCATTATATAGCTGCAGTGGCGATAGCACCGTTCATCTTCAGAACCACGATAAGGCATACAGGATTACACCGCTCATGAAATTGCATATTCTCGATCAGTCACTATGGTTTCCACCGGCAGATAATGCATTGGACGATGGCCTGCTGGCCATTGGCGGCGATCTTTCGCCGGAAAGGCTGCTGCTGGCATATCACAATGGTATCTTTCCATGGTACAATGAGGAAGATCCGCCTATGTGGTGGTGCCCGGACCCTCGATTTGTCCTTTTTCCGCAGGAGCTGAAAATAAGCAAAAGCATGCAGCAGCTATTGAAGAGAGAAGCATTTGAGTTTCGTATCAACAGCGATTTCAGATCAGTGATACACTTCTGCCGTCATACAGCACGTAAGGAACAGGACGGAACATGGATAACAGGAGAAGTCGAAGATGCCTATAACGGGCTGCACCGGCTGGGATATGCACACAGTGCAGAAGCCTGGCTCAACGGGCAGCTCGTAGGTGGTCTGTATGGGATAAGGCTTGGGAAAGTATTTTTCGGGGAAAGCATGTTCAGCCATGTAAGCAATGCCAGTAAATATGCGTTTATACAGTATGTGCAGCAATTGACGGCCGAAGGCGTTCAAATGATCGATTGCCAGGTGCATACGCCGCACCTGGAAAGCCTTGGCGCACGCATGATACCACGTAACGAATTCCTGGAAAAACTGGGAAAGCTTGCCTTTTAATGGTTTTGTGGTTTCCCTGTTTTTTTGTGGTGCGGGACGTTGAAAAGCATGGAACTGAGCACCGGCAGAATAAAAATAGCAATACTCAGTACAGAAGTGATTATATCGCCCCACACTGTTGGGTGCACACCTTCCGGCAGTTGTCTTCCCTGGTGCTCCAGGCAATCATGCGGCCCTTCTATAAACACGGTAAAGTCGCTGCAGGGCATGAAATGAGTATATAATGCGAGCAGCAGTTTTACCCCAAGCAGCCCGATTACGAGGTAAGCACATTTTTCAAGAAAAGGATATTTTTCAATAAGCCGTACAAATCCCTGCGCTACAAAACGCATTGCCAGGATACCGATAAATACGCCTACCCAGATAAGGATGATATTTTTGGTATAGGCATTTGCGGCAATTACATTGTCTATAGAAAAAGCCAGGTCCATCAGCTCTACCAGTATTACCGTTGCCCAGAAGCGACCAAAGAGACCCAATGTTTTGCGATAAAGCCAGCTTTCGTTTTTCTGCTGCAGCTCTTCTTCCGGAGTAAGGTGTGGCTCTTCTGCGGGTTTGCGAAAAAAGAAATAACGGACGGCTAATCCTACAAGGTAAATGCCGCCTACAGGCTTAAACCACCAGATCTGTATCAGCAAAGCAGCAAACAGGAGGCATATGCCCCGGAACAGATATGCCCCGATGATGCCAAAGCGAAGTGCCTTACTGCGCTGATCTTTTGGCAGATCGAGCACCATAGTGGCGAGCACAGCGGCATTGTCAACAGAAAGCAGGCTTTCGATAATAATGAGGTTAACTACGATGCTCAGTGAAGCCAGTGGTTTGTGCGCTATCTGTTCAACCAGCTGATTAAAATTCTCAAGGATCATGGACCGGTGGCAATACCAGGATGGTGAACTGCAAATATAAGGATGTAGTAACAGAGACCTTATGAAGAAAAAAATGCAGGCACTTCCGTACCTGCATCATTATAAAAGGTTGCAACGTTCTGAAGCTGCGATATACTAATGTGATAGCTTTAATATTCCTGTTTTGCCATCAGCAGCCTGTATCTGCAGCAGGTAGTTGCCCGGAGCCAGTCCAGCCGCGGGAATCATCATGTAGCTATTGCCCGCAGTTGACGACCATATTCGCTTGCCGTTTATATCAGTTAAAGTAGCTTCTGAGCCAGGTGTAATATTTTCCAGGCGCCAGGCATCTGTTGCCGGGTTGGGGTAAACGCGCCATGTATTTACAATGGGTGTTTCCACAGCCAGCGTTTTGTCCTGCACAGCACCATAAGCTTTCAGGATGACATTTTTATAAGGATCCAATGTAATGGGGTTATTAAAAATAGAGCTGCTGGTATCGATCGGCTGGCTCCATGTAAAATAAACATCCTGCACCTGCTGATCGTTATATATTTTAATCACAGTATCCTGGCTCGTAATTCTTGAATGAATTTTTATTTCCAGCGGTGTATAGAACATGCTTACGGAAGAAGGTATTGAAGTGGTCTGCGTGAGGCGGATGTGGATACCGTTGTTGCCGGTAGCCATCCATTTTACATTGTATATAGGATACCCTTGTCCGTAAATCCATTGATTGAAAAAAGTATCGAGGCCTGAGCCATATACTTGCTCCGCAATATGCTGGAAATCTTCTGTTACCGCCAGACCGTATGCATACTGCTGCTGGTAGTTTTTAAGCACACGGAAGAAAAGGCTGTCCTGTGGTGCCCGATAGCGCAGCATGTGCAGCACCATATCTCCTTTATCATATACCAGCCTGCCATCAAACAGTGTAGCGCTTGATGTGGTGTCTGTAACATACACACTGCCGCCGGGCTGAGAGATGATATAACTGATCCTGCCTGCTCTTGAGTTCTGGGCAGCAGCTGCATTCTCGAAATGCTCTGCATACAGTTCCTCGCAGTAAGAGGCAAAACCTTCGCTCAGCCACACATGGCCGCGGCGTCCGTAGCTCACACAATCGCCAAACCACTGATGGCCCAGTTCGTGAGCTATAATTCCATTGTCCAGTACACCAATTGTTGTCATGGTCTGATGTTCTTCACCTCCTCCCAGAGTTGAATAGCAGTGTCCATATTTTTCCTTCCAGAAAGGGTAGCGGCCAAACAGGGAGGAAAAATAGTTGATGAACTGTCCGCATGAATCAATGTTTGCTTTGACATGCTGGCTCATTGTATAAGAAGTGTCAAACAGGAAATTCTGTACAGGCATAGAGTCGTTACTGCCTGTAAAATGCACCTGGTAAGTATAGTCGATATAAGGTGCTATTGACATGGAGATGAGATGGTAAATGATCGGGTATTTTGTCTTCCAGCGGTACTGCTGATAGCCCGTCTGCGGCGTGGTAACAGATTGAAGCAGCCCGTTGCTGCCCGCTTTAAGCCCCTGGGGTACAGTGATCCACATGTCTACAGAATCTATTTTATCTCCCATAGATTGTTTTGCAGGCCACCAGTTTTTGGAGTTATAAGGATCACTCATCGTATAAACCATGTGAGTGCCAAAGCCGCTGGTGTCATATATGATGCCACTGAAGAAAGAACCTGCAGATGCGGGCTGACCATGATAAAATACTTCTGCTGTAAATGTGCTGCCTTGTGTAAGTGCTGATGCAAGTGTTACGCTGCGCACAAAGCTGTCTGTGGTAACGGTCTTGAGCTGACCGTTGAATTTAAAAGAGTCTATAACAAGTACACTGTCCAGCTCAAAAATATATTTGCCCATTGTGGCTGCTGTTACCACTGCCGTTGTCGTTACATCTCCCTGTTGAATGTAGGTCGTTGTATCAGTCATATTCATTTTGAAGAAAAGGTGCTTTACATCATAGTACGCCTCTTCGGGAGCAGCCATCGTTGTTTTAGCCAGGGCAAGCGGTCTTGATGATTTTCGTAATGCGCATGAAGCATTTACAGAATTTTGAGCTTTTGCATAAACTGCAGTGATCAAAAGCAGCAGGAAAAAGGTAAAGTTCCGGGTTCGCATAATATATGATCGGTTGTTTGTTTCTGTATGCAAATATTAAAATTAAAGTTAAAACGCATCTCATTGTGTCAGGCAATTGTAATGAAATTGCCCACCGGCATATATGACTGCGACTATTTACCTGCTATATTTGCGCAATGCCTGGAAATTTTACAGAAACAATTCATTATGACGGTCGCAAGGTATCGGCCGTTTTTCTGCCATCGCAGCGCAGTGATGGTATGTATTACGAAATTAATATACAGGGCTTTCCCCGGTTTTATATGACCTGGTCGCCAGCAGACCGGTATGATATTGTGCCGGATGAAGGTATCAGGGTACCATACAATCTCATTCTTGCGCTCAGCGATGCTATTGAAAAAAAAGCCCGGTAAGATACCGGGCTCTAGCTTTTTTCTGAAGATATGCTTCTATCGTATAACAGTCTTAATGCCTACAGCGCCATCTGCTGAAGTGATATGCACCATATAAGTGCCGGCAGCAAGATGTGACAGGTTCAGCTGTCTGCGGTTGTCTCCCGGAGCGACCTGCCAGGTATCTGCATTGGCAAGTGCACCGTTTATATTATACACAGTTATTCTGAGCGTTTCCGTTTTTTCTCCGGTATAGTCTATTGTAAAGTTGCCATTATTGGGATTAGGGTATAAAACACAATCCAGTTTTTTGCCATTAAAATTATATACGCCTGCCTGCTGAATCGCTTTTTTTATAGCGCTGTACGCATTGATCTTGCCGTGGCCCCATGTGTTGTTACCAGTAGCCGGAATGCTGCCGGTGTAGACATCGGTAATAGCTGTAGTAGAAATTATATTCTTCAGTTGCTGCGGTGTAAGATGCGGATCGGCCTGCAGCAACAATGCTGTAATGCCCGAAGCCGCCGGTGCCGAAGCTGATGTGCCGATAAACTCAGCAAAATAATATTTTTTACCGCTTACAGGATCCTGGAACTGGCTTGTTACTTTGCTGCTATTGGTGCCGGTGGGTGTATAGGAAGTATCGTAAGAGCTAACGGATGTTGACAGTGTAAGCCCCGGTGCTGTAATGTCCGGCTTGATGCGGCCATCCAGCATTGGGCCGTGACTGGAGAATGGTACAAGGCGGTTTGTGGGTACATAAGAACCATAAGACCAACCGACCAGGTTTATATCCGTCCATGCTACTTTTGACGCGTATGCGCCAACCAGCAATACCGATTGTGCTGCACCCATATCGCTGGTAGTGCTTATCGTGTTTCCTGTGGTTGCCCAGGAATTGCCGAGGCTGTCAAATGCGCTCTGGTAGCCATGTGTAAAACCGTAGTAGTAATATTCATCCCAGGCATTGATGGTGCCGCTGTTACCACTGATCGCAATACCCACAGAGTCTGATGCTTTATTGAAGATATTCATCGTAATGCGTGGCTTACCGTTTTGCTCGGAAGGCGACGTGATAAATTCTACATAGCAGGTATCTGTTCCGTTCGCACCGATCAGGTATAAATCATGTGTCAGGCTATCGATGCATATAGTCTGCGTGGCACTGCCTGCAACGCCGTTGCTATATAATGTAGCTTTAGCACAGAACGTTTTTCCCGGCTCGCCCCATATGTCTACCCAGGTACGCTTATAGGTGGCGGGAGTGAATGTGAGGAATGTTTTGAGCACTGTATCTGTTGCAGAAAAGGTTTTGGAAAGGTGAATTTTTTCCTCGCCCTCATTCCCTGCGCTCATTACAATCAGCTTACCAGCACCGCTAAGATTATCACAGGCCTGGTTAAAGAGGCTGGTACCATCGTGAGCACCAGACTGGGAACCCCAGCTGATGTTTACTACCGCTGGTTTGCCGGCAGCGTCGGCTTGTGTAAAAATATAATTCACGCCATCAATAAAATCAGAAAATCCGGATTCCATCCACTGGTTGGCAATCGAATCGCGGCGCACACCTACCAGTATCAGATCTGCGTCGTATGCCATGCCGCGTAATTTTGTATAATTATTGGGGCTGCCATAGCCGGAACCTGCTGCTATGCCTGCTACAGAAGTGCCGTGCATCTGCAATGCATTGTCTGTTCCGCGGGCTTTGATAAGTGTCGTATCTGTTACTTCAGCGCCGTAGTTGTAACCGTTAGGCGGCGTGCCGGTTGCATTCAGCTCCCATACTTTTTTTATGCGGTAACGGGCACCCAATGTATCGTAAAACGTCGGATGATTATAGTCAAATCCGAAATCTATGATACCTGCGATTACGTTTTTTCCACTGTAAGGCATCGGTAGATTATAGCCTTTCTGCACAGAATCAACGCGTGTGGTTTTGCGGGCGATGTCCAGGTTTGGGTGTACCGGTTCGTCCAGCTGTATATAAGAGATGCCGGAGAGTCTGGTAAAGGCTTCCACCTGGCCGGGCGATACCTGCACCGTCCATATATTGCCGGCTTTTGTACCTACAAAAGCGCCTATCTGTTTCAGCTGTTCTGCGGCTACAGAAGCATCAGACACTTTGATCAGTGCGCTGATGTACTCCTGCCCGTTTGAAAGTTTTTTATAGACGTATCCGGGCTGCAATCCCGCTGCACCGGTCTTTTTTATTTCCTGGAGATAATGCCTGGTAAGCGGCGAAAGTTTGGGCAGTGATGCCTGCTGCTCCTGTGCGGTTGACATGATAGCAGAACTGCAGAAAAACAGCAGTGTGTATAGTTTTTTCATTAGTAAAATTTATCCGGGTGATAACTTATAAAACTACATCTTATTAAGAGATATTGCAAATATGAGACCACATGCCGGTCGGCTCAAAATCGTGCTTCAGAGCCGGAGATTAACACTGGTGTTCAGTGTTATTTGCATCACAGGATTTGTATCTTTATATGTAAATAATTGTTTATGCCTACACTATTGGAACAAGCATTCGCCAGAGAAACATTACTGGCGTGTAAGGGCTATCTGCCCTCGTTTATTGACAATAAAACCAGCATTGGTTTTGAACAGATTATCCCCTCAACTGGCCGCAGCCAGCTACCGGATGTTGCCGGCAATAAGAAAGGTGTACTGAATTACACAGACCTGAGTGTCCTGTACAACAGCGAACGGAAAGTGCCATTTTTCTCTGCGTACAATATCGATGGGAGTGAAAAAGCATCCGGTGTGAAAAGAGCTGCTTCGTTCCGCCCCGATCCGAGAATACCGGAAGACATACAGCTAAGCCAGAAAGGTTTTTATGATCTTATTAAGAATAAAACAGAATTTGAAATAGGCCATATGGCCGCCAATAATGAAATGGCCTGGGGAAAAGATGCGCAGTTAAAATCTTACCAGACATTTCATTTCCCCAATAGTGTACCGCAGGCCGAAAAACTGAATACAGGTCTGTGGAAAACACTCGAAAGTTATATTATAGATGAAGCCGCTGTTACCGGCAATAAACGTATCTGCGTTTTCACAGGCCCGCTGCTGCGAAGCGATGATCCTGCGTATGTAAAAGATCCGTCTTTTAAAATTCCGTTGCTGTTTTACAAAGTAGTCGTTTTCATGAGCAGCAAAGGGCCGTATGCTACAGCCTTTATGATGAGTCATGAAGAAAAGATGATAGAAGACAAGCTTATTCAGAAACCCGGCGGAATGAAAATGATGGCAGAAAGATTTACTCCCGGTTTCGATGACTTTAAATACAAGAAGGTTTTCCAGGTGAATATCAGCTATCTCGAAGCTAATACAGGCCTTAATTTTTCATGGAAAAATGTGAAGACCATACAGGTGCCGGATGATAAAAATCAATTGCTTAAAATCAGGAAGATAAAAGACGCGGGTGATGCCGCCCGCGCAGAAAAGAAATTGGTAAAAGGTATTGTTCCTGAAACAATGAAAGCAGAAATGGACATCAGTCCGGCTGAAATGAAAAACAAATTATTCCGGCTGAATATGATACTGCCATAAATTATTCGTCTATTTCCAGGAACCCGGCCGGTACATGATCGGTGAGCCATACGCCATTGGCAGAACAATAGAAGTGGTAGCCGGCTGTGTGCATAGCTGCGGCGTCTACTTTTAAGATTACTGCTTTGCCATGCCTTGTGCCTACGTTGTGTGCGGTGCCGGTTTCTTTGCTGAGATGTACGTGCTGCCGTGCTCTTTTCTGCAATCCATCGCGCAATATGCCCGCTACAAAACGGCTGGCTGTACCATGGTACAAAATAGCCGGTGGTACTACGGGTTGCAGTTGCAGGTCTACCTCTATGCTATGTCCCTGGCTGGCGCGGATCATTGTTTTATCATCATTAAAAGCAAAACGCTTTTTGTCGTTCGTATCAACGACAGTTTGTATAGTTGCAAAGTCGGCACGAATGCCTTTGGCATTCATTTTTTCGATGAGTTGCGCGACATTTGCCCATCCGTTTTCATCAAGAATAATGCCCAGGTGCTCCGGTTCGTGGCGGAGCACGAGGCTCATTAATTTGCTGATATTTTTTACTTGTTTGTTGTCCATAGGTTTTAATTATTTTTTAAATCATTCATTATTTAATAAATCGCGTACTTCCATTAAGGCAAATCCCAGCAGGTTCGTGCCTTTCCATAGTTCCGGGTTCGCTGCATCCGGGTTATCTTTCCCCATGCCAATGCCCCATATCCGGTCGCGTGGGCTGGCCTCTACAATGATTTTATTGCCAGTTTCCAACAGGAAATTTTTGATGGAACCGTTTTGCGAGAACTTGTGATAATTCCCTTCCACCACAATGCGCCCTGCATTTTGCTGCCAGGTTTCGGCATCGAAATTAACGACCATTCTGCCGAGCGCTTTGGCTACGGCAGGTTTCTGTGCTTCCAGAATCAGTTCGTGATGCTCCATGTCATCAAATAATAAAGCTTTCTGAGCCATCATCCAATGCTCTGCAGTAGCATAAGTAATGCCTTCGTGCATAAAAGCCGCAGGCCACCATTGGCTCAGGCACGATGCATCTGTGATGCCCGGCTTCTTTTGTGTATGACCCCAGAAAAAAAGGTACTTTACAGGCACATCAGCAGCCGTCTGCTCTTTCAGCCAATTTATATCGTATTTCATAATTTTTCGTTTTTAGACAGAATACTTTTATAGTTATCAGGATAGTTCATAGGGGCTGAATCTTTGACGGAATGTTTGTATCATGCTTTCATCTTTTGTTTTTACAGCAAATGCAATATGGCGGAAATGTCCTTTATACTTACCGTGTATCGCTTCATGAAATAATGCTGCAATCATCTCCGGATCGTTTTTAAAAACACCGCAGCCCCATGCTCCGAGTATCAATGTTTCATGGCTATGCTTTGCTGCGAGAGACAATACTTTTTCTGTACGGATACGCATTACTGGTTCTATCTCATTTGCCGCCTCTGGTGTATGACGCATCAGCTCGCCGGCATTTACTGCGGCGGCGGTGATGATCGAAACTGATTGAAAGTCATTCATCAATGAACCGTCTTCATTCTTAAATACAGGAACCCCGGGGCTGTAGATCATGTAATCTGAGTATAGCATGGTTTCCCGGCTACGGTTGTAATTGTAGTAGGTAACATCTTTTGAGAGACATGGGTAAAGACCTGATACACGTGCGATGCTCTCTTCCTGTGCCGGTGCTCCGCGCAGAAAGCCTCCTCCAGGGTTTCGTGCAGAAGCAAAATTCAGCAGCATTATTTTATCATGGCCCTTGCTATGCAACCTGCGCATGGCATCAAGCGTAGTTTCATTGATCACTTCAAATGTGGTGCTGTACTTTTTGCTGCCGGTAAATGATTGCCGTATTTCTTCCAGTGTTTCCGGAGAATAAGTTATTGTACCCTCAATAGCTGATGCTGTCGCTTCTTTTACATATATCATTTGTCCGGAGGATGGATTGATATAATATCCCTGCTCCAGTATCTGCAGCGTATCTGCTGCTATATCTTTCAGTTTAAGTGGTTTCATTGTTTTCTGTTGGTTCAGTTGTCAGTAATAGCCGGCTGCCCGCTACCTGCTGCCTGATGGTTTCAAAATCATATTTTTTCATTATCTGCCCGTTTTCAAATACGGTGACCAACTGGTCTTCATATGTTTCCATTTCTCCCTCGCGCACTGTTTTGTAGCCGTCTGCTGTGTTGATCAGTTTCAGGCGCCCCGCTTTAGATGTTTTAAAAGATCTTACCAGATTGCCGTGATCGTCTATTTCCAACGGGTGCTTCTGTACATCTGTCGCTTTGCCGTTTACTTCTGCATAAGAACATTTAAAGGCAAACTTCTGCGTGTCGCGGTCTACTTTCTGCAGTAATGCTCCACCCATGCCGAGCAACAGGTTTTCTGCACTGATGCCGTTTACCTCCAGTGCTCCATAGATAGCACGGATGCTGTTGAGATTGATGCCGTCGCCCTGCAGCACGCGCACCTGCGGCGGCAATACTTTGAAGCCTTTTTCATTGAATGTAAAGCCGAACTTATGCATCAGTATGTCAAAGACTCTCAGCAGTGTAAATACCGGGTCGCCACTGTCCGGGCGTATGACGAGTACGCCGTCCCTGTTTAAGATCATTTCTTTCAGATCTTCGCCCCAGTATTCGCTGCATGCCCTGAAGATGTTGTAAGAATCAGATACACAGGAAATGACACCAGTGGGAAAGGTCTTAAGTACATGCCGGAATGTTTCTTCTTCACCCTCTTCTCCCAGCAAAGTGCAGATAGAATGTTCTGTAGCCGGTACAGACAAGCCATATGCTTTTTCTGCGTGATAATATCGTTTGGCCAGTACGCTGCCCATTACGGTATCGCTGCCGTTAAAGCTGAGCAGGTGTGCAGCTGCGCCGAGTCCAGCGCTTTCCACAGAGCTTACACCACGGAAACCGAAGTCATTCAGCACATTTGAAATGTTATCCTGTGCGGTTTCAGAAGCAGTTTCTTTAAAGTAATGTGTGACGATACTGTGTACCTGTGCAGAAAGACTGGCCACTGTGCATGGATACCAGATCTGCATCAGCAGTGTTTCCAGGAAATTGGTGAGCCAGAAGCATTCAGGGTCGGTGTTTTCCATAGTGAGCAGTACATTGCTTACCGGCACTACTGCCCCCTCTGGCACTGCTTTGATGCGTACGGGCAACTTACCATCGTGGTGCTCCAGTATGTACTCAAATTTTTTACGGTCAAATACATCTGTACGGCCAAATACTTCATTCATCATTGCCTCAGCTTCATCTATCTTTTCTTTGGTGATAACAATGCCCTCGAGATAGTGCTCCAGGAAGTACTGCAGCCCGAAGAATATGGTATGGTCAAACAGCCCGCCACGGCTTTCGAGATAAGAATATATTTTAGACGTGCCCGGGTAATAGAGCTTATGATGGGAATATTTATAAGCGTCTGCGAGCAGTATTATATTTTCAGCGGTTTGCATAAAATGTTTTTTTAAGGGTAATTTTTACTTTCTTCTTCTCTATCACAAAGATTGAACCAGTTGCTGTACCAACGGTAAATGTTCTTTTGCCATTTTTCCTTCGCTCATCATTGTTTCCAGCTGTGTTACCGGGAACCATGCTACAGCGGCGATATCGTCCATGCCCTGTGGCGTGCCGGAGATAAAAGCGGTTTTGAAAAATGTAGTAATGATCTTGTCCGTTTCACCCCGATAGCGCCAGTCGTCTATCTTAAAGGAACCGATGTACTGCATACTGCCGGTTTCAATGTCCCCGCATTCTTCTTTCAGCTCCCGGGCTGCTGCTGCTTCAAAGTTGTCATCTTCCGGATCGGAAAAACCGCCGGGGAAACGCCATAGCTGCGACTGATGCTTGCGACCCAGCAATACTTCTGTGTTATTATTCCGTAGTACGGCAATGTCTACTGTAGCATATACTTTAGGATAAATGTTGTGATAAGCGTAATTAATTCCCTGCCTGAAATCTACGGTGTCCAGTACTTTATCGGCATTATCGTCACGTACCGCTGTGGAGGAATGGTTGCCCAGCTCCGGCAGCTCGGCTACCCGGTTGTTGCCATGGTAATATGGTATGAAGCAATTGCGGCTGCCATACAGAATAAATGTTTCCTGTGGAAAAGTGTCGTGGAGTAATTTATCCAGGTTTCTGCTCCATACTTCATCGCTTGAGTTATCGTTTAATGGAAGTATAACCAGTTGTGGTGCATATTGCTTCAGCATGCGCTCACGCGTATAAAAATCTAATGGGTTTTTCCTGCTGCCTTTTACAGGGGATACGCCCAGTACTACTATTACTTTGTTATGCCTGTTGCGTATTTCATCCAGCAGGTAAGTATGTCCTTCGTGCAGATATGGTGTCTGAAACCTTGCTATGATGACGCCTGTTGTTTTCATTTTGCGTAATTTATACACAAATGTATGCCGGGTAAACGAAATGTCCAAATTTTGTGTAATTTTTACACAAAATATTTTTCAAATGCGTCAAATCCAGGTTTATACCTCAAAGCTGATACCTTCCTGTAATAACTGCTGGTAGCGTTTTTTGTTGAAGCGGAATAATTTTGCCGGGCGACCGGCTCCTTCTGTTTTGCCGTATTCACCGGTATCTTCCAGAATATCAAGCGCCATAATTTTCTTGGAGAAATTGCGGCGGTCTATTTCACGGTCGAGGATCGTTGTGTAGAGTTTTTCCAGGTCGCTGAAAGGGAATTTTTTATCCAGCAGCTCAAAGCCGATAGGCTGATACCGTATTTTAGACCGGAGACGGTCTATTGCCATTGCAATGATCTTGTGATGATCAAAAGCAAGCTCCGGCAGTTCTTTTATATTGAACCACTGTGCATTTTCGGCATCAGTGCTCGCTTTCAGTTTTTGAAATGCGCCCGATTTTACGAGTGCAAAGTAAGCCACAGAAATAATGCGTTGCCTCGGGTCGCGCTGCGGATCGCCAAAGGTATACAGCTGTTCGAGGTAGTTTACTTCAATACCTGTTTCTTCCTGCAGCTCGCGATGCACAGCTGCTTCAAGCGACTCTTCTTCGAGCACAAAACCACCCGGAATGGCCCAGTCGTTCTTAAAAGGCGGATATTTTCTTTGTATCAGCAATACAGCTACACCTTCGCTCTTGGAATATCCGAAAACGATGGCATCAACTGCTACTTTTATCCTGGAACCGGTATCATGCATGATGTGTGCAAAATAAAGGATTGATACGATCATTTAAAAGAATGAGTTTGCAGATGAGATTTTATCTCCGGTAAATGGCTGTTATTTTTATATTTAAGGGATTAAAGCATATTCTATGAACAAAACGCGTCTGGAAGCATTCAGCGACGGTGTGATAGCGATCATTATTACGATTATGGTGCTGGAGATAAAAGTACCGCACAGTGCAGACTGGATGTCGCTGGAACCTTTGCTGCCGGTGATTTTGAGCTATGTACTGAGTTTCGCTTTTGTGGGTATATACTGGGGAAATCACCATCACCTGCTGCATACAGTAAGATATGTAACCTCGGGTATTATCTGGGCCAATCTGCATCTCCTGTTCTGGCTGTCTATGGTGCCGGTAGCTACCAACTGGATGGGTGAAACACATTTTGCCACAAATCCGGTTATTGCCTATGCCGTTGTATTAATGCTGTGCGGCATTGCATATACGATCCTCCAGGTTATTATTCAGAAGAGTAATGTACGGCACCCGGAGCTTGAGCAGGCCTTTGAAGGCGTGAAAAAGAAAGGTATTATTTCTATTCTGCTCTGTGGCGCTGCCATTCCATTTGCATATGTACACACTGGTATATCATGTGCCTTGCTCTTTATCGTTGCTGCAATATGGTTTATCCCGGACAGGAATTTAGAACGGGCTCTAACGAATCACGAGCAGAAATCTTAACTTTTCCGGATCAACTATTTAAGGTTGCAAGAGATGCCAGCCTGATGTAACTTATTTAAATGAAAAAAAGCGGCAACCACCATGATGCCGCTTTCATTTCAGAGGGATAAAAAATCTCTTCTACTTTCGTTTCTTAAATAAGGGGTGTCGTGCTTTTCGTTTCAAAAATGGAACTGATTTTATATCTGGGAACAGATGCAAAATCTGATGCAAAGATGCCCCGCTTTTATAAATTACCCCACCAAAGAAAACGGATTTTTTAGCCGATATTAACGGTTGCAGAAGACCGTAATAATACGCTTTGTAAGCTGTTTTAAATACCTATAAAAGTTGTTTTAAACTGTTGATAATGGCTTCTGTCAAGGCTTTGTCAACAGTTGTTGCCGCTGCCTGATCTGCAAGCAGGCGCAGGTTTCCTTCTTCATCGCGCTCCACTGTAAGTTCGGCATCCGGCAGTGAAATGATAAACCGGTATATGTACCCGGAAATTGACAGGCGCATAGGTAACTCCACATCCTGTCCCCTGTAATGAATCGGTAACCAAAACTGTTGTTCCAAATTGTTTTGTTTAATAAAAGCGGCGCAACTTACATGAGCTGCGCCGCTATCTTTAATATTTGATTTCTTAATACTTATTGCCTTGTAAAACGGAATACTTTTTCTTTTCCTTCAGCAGTTACCTTCAGCAATAACACTTGCTGTACCGGCAGGCTGCGTACATCAATATTTATTTGCTGTCTGCCGGTGCCGGATATTTTGCTGCCGGAGAGCAGCTGGCGGCCCTGGATATCGTAGATACGGTAACTGTATTCAGCCGCGACAGTTGCATCGTATTCCAGTTGCAGTACATTGTTTGCCGGAACGGGGTGGATACCTGCACCATCCAGTGAAGCTTTGGTATTGCCTGCAGATGTATGCGAGTTGCCGGTCGTGTCCGGGATTACATGTATTACAAAGTTATCTGTGAGGCAGGTATTGCCCGTGCTGTCTTTTACTGTAAGAACCGTATCTGTTGCCGGCGTTACAGTAATGCTGCGTGTGTTGGTATTATTGTTCCAGGCATATGCACCAAGCCAGCTTGCGGCTACTGATACCGGTTGATTCTGTATAACGGTAATGGTGTCTTTACGGTTAACGTCTTTCATGATGGTAAACTGATCTGCGATGACGTTATCACGGCGGATGAATTTGGCATCCAGGCGATTCTTTTCTACCTCAAGATAGAGCATGCCGCCATCGTCCTGTGAGAACGGGAGGGCATTGTGCGGATAACCAGCCTGTACGCCACCGTCTGCACCTGCAGAACCCGCTACTACATATACGGTACCATGATTTACTTTCCCTGACGGAGTGGTGTAAGGACAAGAGTTTACAGAGCCATTATATTTACCGCTTGAAGAATCGGCTGTATGTGCAGTTATATTGAAAGATGCTTCGTTGCCATAATATCCTTTCAGCAGGTAAGAACGCTCGTAGTCGTGGCTGTGACCGCATATGATAAGATCTACACCATAACGTTCCAGTATACGGATGAAGTTCTGGCGGATGTTAACCAGTTCCGTTTCGTTATCGGAGTTGTGGCTGCCCATTGTATATGGCGGATGATGCCAGTAAGCAATTACCCATTTTTTTGTGTTTGCAGCGAGGTCATTTTTAATCCAGAGCACCTGCTCTCCGAGTGTATCGTACATGCGTGTTGTTCCGGAGTTTTCTTCACCATAAGAATCAAGCGACAGGAAGTGGATATTGCCCCAGTTAAAAGAATAATATCCTTTTTTGGTTGATGCCACACCACCGCTTTCACCATTTGAAGGCATACTGAAAATGCTGTAGTAAGGCACGTTGTGATCTGCCTGGCGGCCTGCATCATTGGCATAGTCATGGTTGCCCGGAGAAGGGAACAGCATATGATTTTTCAGGATGTTGCTGCTGTAAACGTTAAAGAAGTTCGACTGGAACTCTGCATCAAGACCGGCGTTGTAGGCGTTGTCGCCAAGTAACAGAAATACATCTGATGTTTTTCTGCCTATAGAAGAAAGATAATTCTGGTATGCACTCAGGGTGCCCGACTGAAAGTTATTATCGTTACGGCCACAATCGCCAAATGCAGCAATGGTGATTTTGCGAGTAGCAGTATCGGCAGGGGCTGTTACAAAGAAATTGCTGCTGTCGCCCTGCAGATAAGAAGTATCTGTACCAAAACGATAGTAATATTTTGTATCCGGAGTAAGGCCGGTAACGCGGATTTCATGCTCTGTAGTTTTTACAGAATCATTTACTACTGTAGGATAAGTGCCCAATACAGTACCAACTTCCACTCTTGATTTTGATAACAGATTTGTTCTCCAGCGAACGTTCACTGCCGTCTGACCGCCTACCTGCAGGTAAGGGCCACGGGTGAGTGATACCGGTACCGGGATGTTGTGGATGCCTATGGCTTCCATGTCCCATGTAATATCCGAGCTGGTAGGGCCGCGCTGGTGTAGTTCTACGGCAATAGTGTTGTTGCCGTTTACAAAATAGGAAATAGGCAATACTTTGGTAACTGCAGTTGTTTCAGCAACACCGTCGATGGTTGTACTGGACCATGTAGTATCATAAACAGTAGTAGCCGGCATGTTATCACGCCATACTTCTGTACCATTTACGTATACAATGATACCATCATCGCGTTTTGCATTGAAGCGTACAGAGTCAAATGCAGAAACGTTTGTTATGTTCAGCGTTTTGCGGAACCATGTAGTAATAAATTTAGTGCCGCAGGTAGGCGTGCACTGTGCAGATGCAGAGCAGCCGGAATGCAGGCAGGTCACAATCCAGGGGTCTCCGTAGCCAAGAAAGCCCGCACCGGACTGCCATGTGGAATCGTTAAAAGAGCTGCCGGTCCAGTTACTGCCCGGATTAGTACCAAGGTCATAGTACTTCCAGGTAGCACCATAATTCATGAGCTGGGTGTTTTGCCCATAGCTCAGCTGTGCCAGGCATTGCGTCAGCAGAAGCAATACAATGGGTAAAAAGTTTCTTTTCATACAGTATGTGATTGGAATAAGCTGCGAAAGTATCCGGGATATGTTATGCCTGCATTAACAAGGATGGAGCTATCTTTTAAGCAATTATTAATTCTCCGTTAACACGCGGATATATTGCAGGAATCATGTTAGTTCGCACCCTTAAAATTGTTGCTGATGCGGCCGTATATCCTTTTGATTGCAGGTGTTGCTGCTGTTGCCTGGTGTTGTTTTTCATTTGTGAATCGTGGTGCCCATACGGAAGAAAAAGTATGGAGCTATTATGATATGCAACTGGACAGTCTTGCTGGAAAGCTTGAACTATTTGCGAAATCTGTTCAGCAGCGAAAGCCTTTGCCTGAAATAAAAAGGCATCTTCTCCATGCAAGAATTGCATACAAAAAAGCTGAATTTCTTGTTTCAGAAGCGGAAACATTCCGCTCGCGCTCATTGAATGGTCCGGATCTTATGCTTGTAGAGGAAGATAGTCCTTCGGATACTGTAAAGCCACATGGGCTGCAGGTTTTGGAGGATATGCTGTATGGAGTGCGTGCTCCGGATTACAAGGTTGTAGCAACAGAGATACAGACGATGAAGACATTGGTGCTGAATCTGCGCAATAACCCAGATCGTAAATACCAGCTCAGCAACATCGCAATATGGGAAGGCCTGCGCTATGGTGTGTATCGCATTATTGCACTGGGCATAACGGGATTTGACGTTCCCTCTTCCCTCCATGCTATACCGGAAACGCAGACGTCACTTGCATCTATGAAGTATGTGACGGATATGTACAAAGAAGAAATCAACGCGCTCGATCCCTTATTGTATAAAAAAGGAAATGGGATTTTTATGCAGGCAATACAGTATACAAAGCAGCATACAGATTTCAACACATTTGACAGGCTTACATTTATCCGGGAATATCTGAACCCGCTTTCCGACTGGCTTACGACGTGTGCCGGCCGGCTTGGTTATTTCAGAAAAGGGGAACGTATGCCGTTAAATATTGAAGCAAAGAATCTTTTTGCGGCAGATATTTTTAATATAGATTTTTTCTCGCCCAACGACCGCTACAGGCTCACCCCGGACCGGATTGCACTGGGAAAAAAGCTCTTCTACGATCCGCGGCTCTCCGGCAACAACGAACGAAGCTGCGCCTCTTGTCACAATCCTGCAAAAGCTTTTACAGACGGGCTTCCTAAGCCAATGTCCATAGATAATAAACGTACATTGCTACGTAATACACCGACACTCTGGAATGTTGTTTTCCAGACGCGGCAGTTTTATGATTCGCGCACCGATAAGCTTGAAAACCAGCTGAGCGAAGTTGTGCATAATTCAGATGAAATGAATGGTTCGCTGAATGATGCTGTACCAAAGCTGAAAGCAGATACTGTCTACGCGGTGCTATTTCAAAAAGCATATGCAGGTGATGTGACAAATGTTAGTGCTTATACAATTGCGAATGCCATCTCCTGTTACGTGCGTTCGCTGGTAAGTTTTAACAGCCGTTTCGACCGGTATATGCGCCGCGAAACAAATGACTATACAGTTGCTGAGAAAAATGGTTTTAACCTTTTTATGGGCAAGGCCAAATGCGGCACCTGTCACTATGCTCCTATGTTCAACGGTCTTGTACCGCCGCGGTACGATGAATCAGAATCTGAAATACTAGTGGTGCCCGCTACTGCTGGAGTACACCCAAGGCTGGATGCAGACGAGGGTAAATTCCGTTTTACAAAAGTGCCGCTGCATAAATATGCATTTAAAACACCAACGGTGCGCAACATCGCAATTACAGCCCCCTATATGCATAACGGCGTATACCGTACACTGGAAGAAGTGATTGAGTTCTACAATAAAGGCGGTGGTGCCGGCCTGGGCATTCAGCTTGAAACACAGACATTACCTGCCGAGAAACTACACCTCAGTAAAAGCGAGGTGAAAGACATCATTGCCTTCCTGCATACGCTTACAGACACTACGGCATTGCCGGTGCTGCACCTTACATCTCAATAGCAACTGGCATTATCTTGTTAATACCGTAACTTTAAGATTATTCGTATGGACAGTAAAACGATTGCATATATTGTTGGCCGGCATATAACGAAACTGCAGGAGCTTGGCGGAGATATCACTGATGATCCGGATAAGGAAACCATACACGACTTTCGTTTGCATACCAAAAAGCTGCGCGCACTGCTGCGCCTGGTTTCTCTGGACCATAACAAACACTATAACCTTACGGCTAAGTTCAAAGCACTGTATGCAGTAAGCGGGGAAATCAGGGATGCACAGCTGATGCTGGATAAAATAAAAGTTGCGGAGATACAGGAACTGGAGCAATGGCTGACGGAACAGCTGGAGGAATTCTGTCTCAGATGGGAAAAGCAGGATGATGATAAAGTAACTGATCAACTCGAAGAAAAATTTTCGGACATTGATTATCCTTCCGTACATACAAACACGCTTGAGACATTTTTCAGGATCCGCATTGACGCGATAAAAAAAATTATTGCTGCAGGTAAGTTTTCAGACGAAACACTGCATGATATCCGGAAGATGTTGAAAGACCTGCAATACGTTGCTGCTTTATGTAAAGACGAATGGGAAAAAGGCTACGAATCCATACTTCATTACGACCTTGACAAACTGCATGAGCTTACCGATAGGATAGGTGCTTACAACGATCTGCGCAATGCGCTTGATTGGCTGACTCGTTACGAAAACGAAGTGTATATAATCCGTGACAGGAATGCGATATTAAAAATGCAGCTACATCTGCTGGAGGAAAAGCTGGAAAAGAAAGAAGCACTGGTAACGACGCTGATAAAGTCTTTTCCGGCAGAGAGCTAGAAACCGATGCCTTGCTTTTTCAGTTCCGTATACTGGCGTATTTTCTGATATTTTACAAAAGAAGCATAGGCAGAATTTCTGCACAGCAGATAGCCGTAATAACCGTCCAGCACACCGCCACGCAACAGGAAGAGTGCGAGAAATTCCCATTTAGGTGCAAAAACCAGCTTGAGAAAACTGCATTTCTTACCCCGCTCTACATCAAACCGGGCACCGATCTCCGAATACTGCTCTATTTTTTTCAGGTGGTCCGAAATGGTGTAGTAACTGTAGTGCAGCACATCTCCCGGTAACAACCGGATCTTCCCTTCCGGATTATCCAGGTGCCAGCCTTCGTGCACTTTATCTTCTTTCATGTAGCCTTTGGTCTTATCCCAGAAGCGCAGTTTAGGATTCGGGTACCAGCCGCAATGACGTATCCATTTGCCACAGTAATAGGTAAGAATGTTAAGATCGTAGGCATCTGCGTCGGGCTGCTCTTTTATATCCAGTATGCTTTTTTTCAGCTCCGGAGAGAGTGCTTCATCAGCATCGAGGTTCAGTACCCAGTTGTAGCTGGCCTGGCTGTTGGCAAAACTTTTTTGTTCTCCATAGCCATTAAAAGGATGCTGTACTACACGGGCACCTTCTTTTTGCGCAATCGCCACTGTATTATCTTTCGAATAGCTGTCTACCACAATAATCTCATCAGCCACACCCTGCAGCGATTCTATGCAGCGGGCTATGTTGCGTTCTTCATTATATGTAATGATTATGGCACTGATCTGTATCATTGTTACACTTTGTAGCTATTGACGGGGTTATTGCTGGTAGATGGGTTGCAAAAATAACATAGTTAAGCATGTATCTGCTAAAAATGTTGTGTGTATTTGCTTCCCGGCACGATAAATCTTATCATCTTTGCCGGTAAAAGCTGGATCTGATGCGTTTTCACTGGCTGCTGCCTTCTGTAAAAGGAATTCCTGTACTTATGTATCACCGCGTTTGGCCCGGTTTGAACGACGGACTTACACTTACGCCTGAAAAACTGCGTGAACAATGGAGCTATCTGCGTGAAGAAGGTTACAGCCCCCTTTCGCTGGAAGATTTCCTGGCAATAGCCCGCGGCGAAAAGCCCAGGCCGCCCAAATCCCTGCTGCTGACTTTCGATGATGGGTATCACAACAACCTGACCTACCTGTATCCGCTGCTGCAGGAGTTTGGCTGGTGCGCCACTATTTTTATCATTACAGACACGCTTGACGGAACGGCAAAAGATGAAAGCGGCGATCTGCTGAACCGTAAGCTTTCTGTGGCAAATCTCCGCAGCATGGACCCACGTTATATACAGCTGGGTCTGCATGGTTATCATCACGAAAATTTCAGCAATACGAGTCCGGAGGATATCCGTAAACTGATGGAGCAATCGGTAAAGGCATTTGAAGATACAGGGCTAGGCTATCGTAAGGTGCTCGCATATCCTTATGGCGCGCGGCCAAAAGACAAGAAAGAATTTGACGGGTTGAAAAAATGGATGTCGGAGAACGGGATTGAAGCTGCTTTCCGTATCGGCAACCGGGTATCCGAGATTCCTGTCCGCGACCGTTTTGAAATACGCCGCATAGATATACGCGGCACAGACAGCCTGGAAGATTTTAAAATAAAACTGGTCAAAGGCAAGCTAAAACCATTTTAAGCACGGTTTTTGGTTTAAATTCATAGCATTAACCTCCCACGAAATATGAAGCCGGTCGCCGAGCGCATCTTGCTGTTTAATAAAGACAGGGTTCCGTCCCTTGTTTCTCTGAAATATGACGCCATGAGTGCAGACTGCTTCCGTTTTTTCAGGGGAAGCAACCATCTCTTTTACGAAGATCTGCATAAAGAACCTTTGTTCCGGAAATACCCGGCCACGTGGATCTGCGGAGATCTGCACCTGGAAAATTTCGGTAGTTATAAAGGCGACAATAAGCTTGTTTACTTTGATGTCAACGATTTTGACGAAGCGGTACTGGCACCTTTTACATGGGATGTTGCGCGCATGACCACCAGTATTTTGCTGGCCTGCCGGGAGATGAAACTGGATGCGGCAGTATCACGGAAAATGGCCAATGCATTCCTGGCGGCCTATTTCAATACGCTTAAATCAGGTAAATCGAGGCATGTGGAGGCAGAAACATCCAAAGGGCTGCTGAAAACCTTTCTTGACAAAGTGGCGCTGCGCAAAGCACGGTATCTGCTAAAGGAAAGAACGGTAAAAAACTATACGAAGCTGAAGATCGATGGGATAAAGCAGTTGCCGGTAGAAGAGCCCGAAAAGCAAAAACTGATAACTGCGTTGCAGAAATGGATCAGTAAAACAAAAGATATCCGGTACCATTATCATATTACAGATGCTTCCTGCCGTATTGCCGGAACCGGTAGCCTGGGCCAGGAACGGTACGTATTGCTGGCTGCAAATGAAATACGCAAGCCCGTACTGATAGATATGAAAGAGTGCATGCCGGCTTCTGCCGGAAAATGGATCAAAGAGAAACAGCCGGAATGGGATGATGAGGCAGCGCGTATTGTATGGGCGCAGAAAATGATGCAGAACACCGCACCAGCTCTGCTTACTACCCTGCAATATGAAGGAAAGCCCTTTATGCTTAAAATGCTGCAGCCAACCGATGATAAAATAAACTATCTCGCGCTGGCAAATGATCATGAGTCTATGGACCTGCTGTTGTGCAGTATGGGTGTACTGGCAGCATCTGCACACCTGCGTGCTACAGGCCGCAAAGGTTCCTGTATTGCGGATGACTTGATAGAGGCAGCCCATGACGAGCACCTGAAAAAAGAAATACTGGCACTGGCCACGGCATACAGCAAAACGACAATTGCATATTACCACGATTATGTGGAAGCATATAATGCGGGATTTTTCAGTTAATTTTTAGCTTTGTTTTATGGAATTCACCGGAATATTAGCGAAGCTTTTTCTCGCCATACTTATCGGCGGCGCCATTGGTGTAGAACGGGAATACCGCAGTAAATCTGCCGGCTTCCGCACACTGATCATGATATGCCTCGGTGCTACTTTATTTACCATTTTATCGCGGTTCATCGCATCGCCGACGGAAGTTTCGCGTGTGGCATCAAATGTGGTGGTGGGCATAGGCTTTGTAGGTGCCGGCGTTATTTTCAAAGGAGATAACCGGGTAAATGGTATTACCACTGCTGCAACGATATGGGTTACGGCAGCGCTGGGAGTAGGTATCGGTGCCGGATACTATCTTATTGCACTGGCGGGTTGTGCTGTAGTGGTATTGGTACATTCAACGTTTCCTTACCTGGAGCGTTATATAGACCGCGCCAACCGTGCCAGGAATTACAAAGTGGTTTATCCCTATCCGGAGTATGACCAGCATAGCTTTGAGCAAATATTCCGTCATTATCATCTTACACCTAAAAGCAGTCTGCAATCGAAGAACGGCATCTGGATAACAGGTTCCTGGCTTGTATACGGTAATGAAAAAAATCACCACAAGTTTATACAGCACATCCTTAAAGACGAGCATATCCAGATCTTCGAATTCTGATGCTATTTTTTACGTACAATCCACAGGTCCTGCTCCAGTCCCCAGCTTTGCGGCGTTCCGGGTTTGTGCTTGAGTATGTCAACCTTTCCGTCAAATAAATGGTGCATATATGATTCGGGCTGGTAGGCAGCATACATACGATGTCCTTCTTTTACATGGGCACGGACTACAAGCTGTCCGCTGTCATATTTCGCAAGCTCATCCGGCATAAGATTCCGGCGTGTAATATTGCCGTGTGTGGTCATAAACAGTATACCGCCGGGCTTCATTACACGCATCAGTTCCGTAAACCATTGCCTGTGGCTTTCTTCAGACAAGTGGGTAAATATGGAGATCACATAGATAAGATCAAAAGAAGCGTCGTTATATGTAAGTGGGGGATTCAGTTCATTTTTGCTGAAAGAAATGCCGGGAAGATTTGCGCTGCACCATTTTACATAATCAGGGTTGTAATCGCTGCCGAAAAAGCGGCAGCCATTATTAATCACCTGGGGCATATGCCTGATCACCCGTCCCGGACCGCAGCCCCAGTCGAGGATATCCCGGTTTTTGAGCTCCATAAACGGGCTTATTTCCTCCCTGATCCACTCTGCCGATGCTTTTCCCTTTTCAAAATAGCGTTCGTAATCCAGCCGGAAGGTTTCGTAGATCATATAAGGGGGCGGTAAGGCCACGCCGGGGTTTCGCTGTACAAAAGCATTGTTACGCGACCTGTTCTGCAGTGCAATGTATTTATAGCGTGCGAGATCTGCTACATAGATCAGGCCAAGTGCACGCAGTATTCCCGCCAGCTTTTGCTTCATGAAAAGAATGAGTCTGAGGCGCTAAAATAACGCAAGTCGCCATTATTACCCAGGTTTAGGTTGATTATGGCCGTAAATATATATCCGGAGTGTTGATGCGGTTGCTGTTGTGGCCGGCAATATCTTTTATGTAAATGCTGTAGTGAAGCGTATCGCCTGTTACCTGGTGTACGCTGTCCCTTGCCTGCATGAATGCTGCGGGAATAGAGAAGGTACAGTCTCCCTCAATACCCTTATCCGGGTTTTCCAGGCTGGGGTCGATAGACGGGAAATTAAACGACAGCACCTGTGTTGTATCGCGGCTGTCGGTTACATATATGTCCTTACTGGTATCATTTATGGAATGGCCCAGGTCGGCATCTCCATCTGTAAAATGAAATGTGATTGTTACGCTATCTTTGCTGGAGCCTGCTTTTACCGAGTCTGATCTCATCCCTTCATATGTTATGAACGGTATAATGCTGAAAGGAGAGCCTTTCTTCTGGCAAGCAGTAAAGAGGCAAAAGATCACGATAAATGATACCAGGAGGTATTTCATATGCTCAAAGTTAACTAAAAATGACCTACAGTTTTGACCCGGCTGCACCGGGATATATACAGTGTATTAACGCAGAAAACTTTGATGAAATTGCGTTGGCCTTGTTCCGCTTCCAGTATGAGACTAACCAACTGTACCGGGAGTTTACAGACGCCCTTCATATTTTGCCGGAGCAGGTAAATAAATTGCAGGATATACCCTTTTTACCTATTTCTTTTTTTAAAACATATAAAGTGCAGTCCGGTAACTGGCAGGAACCGGCGCTTGTTTTCGAAAGCAGCGGTACCACCGGCGATATTCCCAGCCGTCATTTTATACATGACGCAACTATTTATGAGGATGCATTGATGCATGGCTTTAACCAGTTTTATGGTGCACCGGAGGATTATGCGATATTGGCGCTTCTGCCCTCTTACCTGGAGCGCGGAAACGCTTCGCTGGTACATATGGCAAAAGTACTGATGGAGAAAAGCGGGCATCCGGACTGTGGTTTTTACCTGGATGAATGGGAAAAACTGGCCGGTGTATTACAGCGGCTGGAAAAGCAAGGGCAGAAAGTATTGCTGCTGGGTGTGACATTTGCCCTGCTGGATTTTGCTGCGACGTATCCTATGTCTTTGCAGCACACTGTAGTTATGGAAACCGGTGGAATGAAGGGCCGTCGTGCGGAATGGACACGGGAACAGGTGCATACTTTTCTCAAAGCGCAATGGGGCATACAACAGGTACACTCAGAATACGGAATGACAGAGCTGCTGTCCCAGGCGTATGCTGCGGAGCGTGGCATTTTTCATACAACGTCTACCATGAAGGTGATGGTGAGAGATATTAATGATCCGCTTGATGTAAATATGTCCGGCACCGGTTGCCTCAATATAATAGACCTTGCCAATGTGTATTCCTGCGCATTCATTGCGGCTGAAGACGTAGCTAAACTGTCTGCTGACGGGAGTTTTGAAGTATTGGGCAGGGTGGATCATGCAGCGCTTCGGGGGTGCAACCTGATGGTGTTATAAAAAAATGCAGGCCGGATTTGTTTATTTAAAAAACACCGCTATCTTTGCAGCCCAAAGTTCTTAAAAAACATGCCCAGGTGGCGAAATTGGTAGACGCACTGTGTTCAGGTCGCAGCGTCCGCAAGGATGTGATGGTTCGAATCCATTCCTGGGCACCAAGAACTTAAAACCCGCTCTGTGAGCGGGTTTTGTTATTTTATGCTATTCTTAGAAAAATGTTATATCCGCTCCAGTATTGATTTTTGTGGTTCGATTCCAGCTTGGCTCTTCAGGAGAAGTCTCTATGCATATTTTCCTTCAACAGGCCCAAATATAAGGGTTAAATCCTGAGTAGTTATTATTATTAATTTGAAGTAATTTACCCGCTTGTAGTTATTGATTTTTTAGAATATTTCCCTGGTAGATCCTTTGCCCGGATTTGAACAAAGAGATATAGTAGACCCCGTCGGGCAATGATGCAAGGGAAATACTGCCGGCATTATTTGCTTCTTTTACTATTTTCCCAAAGCTGTTATATATTTTGATATCTACTTCTGACACACCAGTGATTATGATTTTATCAGTGGTTGGATTGGGAGCAATGCCTATTGACGCCCTATCATTGTTTATTGTATTTACCCCTAACGGACCGCCCAGCTTCACGATCCAGGCATCATATCCTCCGTGATTGCCGCTTACATCTCCATCATTGGATGTGGTCTGGCCGGAAATAATATAATATTTATCAGGGGTCAGACTAATTGATTCTGCCACATCACTTCCGCTTCCTCCAAAACATTTCTGCCATTGAATGGTTGTTCCGGAGGCGGATAATTCCGCGATCCATAAATTGTTGTTCGTATTGCTGATCCCCGAGAGATCCCCGTCACCGGATTCCGTACTTCCGGCTATTGTATAACTACTGTCTGCATTCTGCACAAGTGAAAAAACGTCATCCCCGGCACTGCCCCCTAAAGCCCGTTGCCATTGAACCGTTCCCGATGCGGATAATTTAATGACCCACCCATCGTTGATGCCTGAATTGCCGTGATGCCCGACAACATCTCCATTATCCGAATAACTGAGGCCTGCAGCAATATATCCGCCATCCAATGTTTGCTGTGCATACAGTGCAAAGTCGTCTTCACTCCCGCCCATAGATTTTTGCCATTCTATACTACCTGTATCTGATAGTTTCACAATCCAGAAGTCGGATTTCCCGTTATTAACAGAAACATCTCCGTCGGCAAACGTGCTGTAGCCGGATAGAATATACCCGTTATCTGTAGTCTGCCGGGCAGAAAAAACACCATCCGCACCTGATCCGCCCAGGGTTTTCTGCCACACAATGTTACCAGAAGCATCTAATTTGACCACCCATCCGTCAGCATTCGGAGTGCTTCCATGATGGTTGGTAACGTCATCATCAACAGACACAGTATATCCTGCTACAAAATATCCGCCATCTTCTGTTTGCTGAATAAAATGAGGCTCTTCAATATCACTGCCACCAAGTGTTTTTTGCCATTCTATATTACCTGTAGCCGATAATTTTACCACCCAATAATCTTCGCTGCCATGGTTGCCGGACACGTCTCCATCATTCGAGATGGTAAATGTTGTGAGTATAAAGCCCCCATCTGCCGTTTGCTGTATATAACCCGGGCCTTCTTCTCCATTACCGCCGAGCGTTTTTTCCCATTCCGTACTCCCGGTATGGGACAATTTTGCAACCCAGCAATCTGCAGCATTATGTTTCCCTGTCATATCTCCATCGGCTGACATCGTTTGCCCACATACAATATACCCTCCGTCAGCAGTTGGCCGGATGGAAGCACCATCTTCAGTGGAGCTTCCACCTATACACTTTTGCCACTGGATATTAGGCTGTGCTCCAAGATGACCACAGGTAAAAAAAAGCAATAAAAGGATTACGAGGTTTTTCATTTGATCTGAAGTTTTAGTTTTTTATAATATAGAATAATAGAAGACAATATTAGAACTGTATCATAGTAGAATTATTGTCCCAAACACTAAAATGCCCGATCACTTTACTGGCGGTACTAATCTCATTATTATCTGCAGCAAATGGTTCGAAAACAGTCCACTTGGGGGCACTAAGAACTTAATAGCCTCGCAGCAAATTGCTGCGAGGCTATTTTTTTGCTACAAAACAATAATCCGTCCGAGTCTTTTATAGTTTGAAGCTTTCCCATCCTGTTTAAAGAGATATGCCATCAGCCTCGTCTGCTCCAATCCTTATTTAGTAAATTGTGCTCAGAAAACTAATTTATGAGCGTCTCCACAGGAAATATTTTGATCAGCACAGCCTCCATGGACGATCCCCGTTTCCGGGAAAGTATTGTTTTCATTACTGAATACAATGAAAGTGGTGCGGTAGGTTTTGTAATCAACAAGGTTTTCGAAAGGCCGCTGAGTGCATTGGCCGAGTTCAGTAGCAGCCCTGCATTTCCATTGTATGAAGGAGGCCCGGTAGATAAGGAGCACCTGTTCTTTATCCATCAGCGCAATGATCTTATTCCCGGCGGTGCCTGGATTATCGGGAATGTATATTTTGGCGGCGATTTTAAGCAGGCAATCTCGTGTGTCAATAATAAGACCCTGGACGAAAACGAGATAAAGATATTTATCGGCTATTGCGGCTGGGATACTGGCGAGCTTGAAGAAGAAATTGCAGCAGGCAGCTGGACTGTAAAAGGGTGTGAGCCTGGAATTGTTTTTACCAACTCGTCACAATTGTATGGAAAGCTTTCTTAGGAAATAAAGCCAGGAGAAATTTTTAACCGAAGAAGTAATAGCCTTAAAAAAAACTGCACTACTACTGTGTTTTTCTTATCGGCGATAAACGGTCAGGTAGGCAGTTTTGGGGTTGTTATGCCAGAGGATCATGCAGCTGTCATCTAAGTAGGCAATATGAATTGGATGTTTTTTTCTGGAAGGCAATTCTATATCGCATTTTTCTTCAATTACCCGGAAGTGTCCCTTTCTTCTGCCGAAAAAAGCGTTCTGAATTTCATAAGTACCATCTGCAGCAAAATGCCATGTTTCATTTAAGTGATCATCATACTGGTTTAAGGCATTCTTCAGGCTGTCGGTATTGACGGTTTTGGGCGGGTGAGCATAATCGGACGTCGCAGATCCGCAGCTTTTCCATGTGCCATAGATATTATGCTCCGGACAGTTGCTTTGTGCAATAGTATGGGTAAGCAGGAGCAATGAGGCAAAAAAAAACTAACAGGATTTTCAACGGTATGTTTGTTTAGTTCATATAACGGTGTAGTATTATTAATGTTGTGGCTGCAATAAAAAAGCCCTGCTTGTTCAGCAGAGCTTTTTGTTTTTTGTCGGGACGACAAGATTCGAACTTGCGACCCCAAGCACCCCATGCTTGTACGCTACCGGGCTGCGCTACGTCCCGAACCGGTATTTAGGACGGCAAAGATAAGATTAATTTCTTTTCGTCAAAACCTTCACTCACATTAATATAAATCAGCGGTAATCAGCTTCAGGAACTCCGACCTGGTCTCGTTTTTCTCAAACTGGCCGCTGAATGCGGATGTTGTAGTCACGCTGTTTTGCTTTGACACACCACGCATCATCATACACAGGTGTTTTGCTTCAATAACCACCGCTACTCCCAGTGGATTAAGCGATTCCTGTATCGCATCAAGTATCTGGTGCGTCATGCGCTCCTGTACCTGCATGCGTCGTGCATAGCAGTCCACTACACGGGCTATCTTGCTGAGGCCGGTGATCCAGCCGTTGGGAATATATGCAATATGTGCCTTGCCAAAAAAAGGAAGCATATGGTGCTCGCACATGGAGTATAGCTCAATGTCTTTTACAATGACCATTTCACTGTAAGACTCATGAAATTTTGCAGAATTCAGTATCTCGCGGGCATCCATGTTGTAGCCCTGGGTGATGAACTGCATTGCTTTCGCCATACGTTCCGGAGTCTTTATCACACCCTCACGCTGCGGGTCTTCACCGAGCAGCTCAATAGCAGAGCGGTAATGGTCCATCAGTTGATTGGTTATAGCCTCGTCGTAATAGTCAGTATGTTTGTATGCCACAGGTAAATTGAATTAAATGTTCAGAAAGAACCGTAGTTCTTTAAAATAGTTCGGTGCGGGCAGGAAAAAATTAATCAGTACGGATGACTATCCTCCGTAATACTCTACATAGATACGCGGAGTTTCATACAGCTTTATACAATGCAGCTGTGCACCGTTTGCTTCTATATGCGACTCCAGCTCTTTCCATATGCCGATGGCAAAATTCTCAGCACTGGTAAACTTACCTTTCATAAAGTCTACATCCATATTCAGGTTGCGGTGATCTACTTTTTCTACCACCACATCCTTGATCAGCGTACCCAGCGTTTTGGCATTAAATACAAAACCTGTCTGTGCGTTAGGCTCCCCTTTGATCGTTACATGCAGCTCATAATTATGCCCATGCCAGTTGGCATTCGAGCATTTTCCGAAAATTTCTGCGTTCTGTTCTTCAGACCATCCTTCGTTGTATAATCTGTGTGCCGCATTAAAATGCTCCACACGTGTCAGATAAACCATTTTTTAAATTTATTGCCTGCAAAATTAGCGTTACAATACGGTTTGGCAAAAATGTGTTTAATTGCGGCATGAAACTCCTCCTGGTAGCCGCTACCGAAGCGGAAATAATGCCTTTCCTGCAGCAGCTGCGCCAGTCCTGGTCTTCTCCTGCCCACCATGTATATACCCACGATAATAACGAGATACATATCTGTATTACTGGTGTGGGTGTTGTCGCCACCACATTTGCAGTTACCAAAGCGCTGGCTGCCGATGCATTTGATTTTGCATTGCAGGCTGGTGTTGGTGGTGCGTTCGACCGCAATATACCGCTGGGTTCGCTGGTGCAGGTGCATGCTGAGCGGCTGGGCGACCTCGGCGCAGAGGATCATGACAGCTACCTCGATATTTTTGATATGGGCTTGCTGGGTGCCGATGCGTTTCCATTCTCCGGTAAGCATCTTGTTAGCAAGGCCGGCATTCCTTTTGCTCAGGCATTGCCGGCAGTAACCGGGCTTACCATCAGTACCGTGAGCGGCAGTGAGCGTACTATAGCAGCACGTTCCTCAATGTTTAACTGCCAGGTAGAAAGCATGGAGGGGGCGGCTTTTCATTATGTATGCCTGCAGGAAAAAGTTCCGTTTACACAGGTGCGCAGCATTTCAAACTACGTAGAGCCGCGCGACAAAAGCATGTGGAAGATGAAAGATGCCATCATAGCTTTAAACAAATGGCTGATAGATAATTTAGTTCAGTAATAAAGGCCGTTCACAGCTATTTTTGCAAAGCTTTTGAACCAGGCATCGCTGCTGCTATAAAGCATCGTTGCGGCGCTCCGTTCATCTTTTGCAGCGCTGTGCAGCAGCTCATGAAATAATACAATATGAAACTTACACTCGGCTTTAGTCCCTGCCCCAACGATACATTTATTTTCGATGCCATGGTCAATGGTAAAATAGATACCCGTGGTATCACATTCGACTATGTGCTCGAAGATGTGGAAACGCTTAACCGCTGGGCCGAACAGGGCAAACTGGACATTACCAAGCTCAGCTATAATGCTTTCCTGAAAACAGTACAGCAGTATGCGCTCCTGCACAGCGGCAGTGCACTGGGTATGGGCGTAGGCCCTATGCTCATAGCAAAGCAGCCGATGGATATGGAGAATGCCAGGGATTTTAAAATAGCGATCCCCGGTTTTAATACAACCGCTAACCTGTTGCTCACATTGGCTTTCCCGCAGGCAACCAATAAGACAGAAGTCATCTTCAGCGATATAGAAGCCCGTGTGCTGGATGGTACGTACGATGCGGGGCTTATCATTCATGAAGGCCGTTTTACGTATGAAAAGAAAGGATTGCACAAACTCATAGACCTCGGTGACTGGTGGGAGAATACCATGCAGGCTGCTATTCCGCTGGGTGGCATCGTCATGCGCCGCTCTTTTGATCCGGAGCTGTGCCGCACTGTTGATGAGATCATTAAGGAAAGCCTCAGCTATTCCTGGGCGCGTTACCCGGAGCTGAGCCAGTTTATTACCAGTCATGCGCAGGAAATGGAAGAAAAGGTAATGCGCCAGCATATAGAGCTGTATGTAAATGATTTTACAACAGACCTCGGCACTGTTGGTCGCCAGTCGATACAGACACTGTTTGAAAAAGCCACGGCTGCGGGCCTTGTAGCTGGCGGTACTCCGCAGATATTTTATTAAAAACCGGAACAGCACTAAAACAAAAGCGCCTGTACATCATGTACAGGCGCTTTTACTTTTATAACCGGTAAAAATTAAAGACTGATCTTCTCTACTCTTCTTTCGTGACGGCCACCTTCAAATGCTGTAGACAGGAAAACATCTGTCATTTTCTCCGCCAGTTCCAGGGATACAAAACGCGCCGGGATACAGATTACATTGGCATTATTATGCTGGCGCGACAGTGCTGCCACTTCTTCATTCCAGCAAAGTGCTGCACGGATACCCTGGTGCTTATTGGCTGTAATGCACACGCCATTTGCGCTGCCGCATATCAGCACGCCTACGGAGGCTTTTCCCTCTTCTACCATCGTAGCTACGGGGTGCGCATAATCCGGGTAGTCTGTGCTTTCCAGGCTGTAAGTGCCTTTGTCTTCTACCTGCCAGCCGGCCTGCTGCAGCACGGCTTTAATCGCTTCTTTGTATTCAAAGCCTGCATGGTCGCAGCCGATAGCCAGTGGTAATTGCTGATTAAAAACTGTTGTCTGCATATAGATGTATGTTTTATCCAAGTTCATCAAGTGCCTGTCTTTTGCGACGTTCTTTTACTGCACGGTCGCTGATAATGATAGACACCTCATATAAAAAGTAAAGCGGGAAAAATACAAGAAAGCAGCTGAACCAGTCGGGCGGAGTGATGACCTCGGCGATGATCAGCAGGATAAGAACGGCATAGCGGCGTTTTTCCCGAAGCAGTTTTGGTGTAAGTATACCGATGCGGGAAAGAAAGAACACTATAACCGGCAGCTCAAACACGACACCCATGCCCAGTACCAGGTCATTGATGTTGTCGTAATAGTTATCCATCGTAATGATGTTCTCAAACGAAGGGCTGAGCTGGTAATTGGCAAAAAAGTTAATAGTATAAGGAACAACAACGTAGTAAGAAAAAAGTATGCCGGTGAAAAACAGGAGTGAGCACCACAGCACAATTCCACGTGCATATTTCAGTTCGGTAGGCTTCAGTGCCGGGCGTATAAAGCGCCAGAACTCCCAGAATACGTAGGGGAAGGCCACAATAAAACCAATCATCAGCGATGTGGTGAATGCCATGATAAACTGCCCGGCCAGCTCTGTATTCTGAAAGCGCATTTTCATCTGCTGCAGGCATAATGAATCTATATGCAGCAGGTGGCCGAGCTCACAGAACCATTTGTAGGATATAAAGTCCGGGTGTGTAGGCCCCAGTATGATGCGGTCGAAAATCCATTCGATCTTAAAAAATACGACTATTGCTACGACGAGAATAGCAATTGCAGAACGGACGATATGCCAGCGAAGATCCTCGATATGGTCGAGGAATGTCATTTCGCCAAGAGGGTTGCCCCCTTTTCTTTTATTTAAAAAACGGTCTAGAAAACTCACGGTAATTGCTTAGCGTGCGGCGAAGTTAGGAAAATAAAAACCGGATGGCGCATAAGAATAGTATGCAGACATAAATATGTATTGTATATGTGTGCGTTGTGAAAAAAGTGAAATTTTTTTTGGACGGAATACCGGAAGTACATATCTTTATTTCCTGTATTAAAAGATGTAATCATAAACATCGCCTGTTTTATTTGCTGGGGAGTAAAATAAAATAAGGTACAAGAGCAATACAAAATACATAATCAACCATCAATTGTTTAAAGGCGTCAGTGTCTGCAACGAAGTATTTTATTTCTGAATATTTCCTGCACACAGCTTTAAAGCAATTCTGTAACTGTTCACTTGAAACTAAATTGGTCCTTTTGGAGGGAGCAAAAGGGGAGAATCTTATTCATTAATCTATGGCCTGAGTGCCATACAAAACGGGGAGAAATGAGCAAAAGCTATTCTACTATTGTAAAAAGAATGGTATTGTCAGGCACTGTGTGCAGCCTGCTGTTGGGGAGCAGCAATGTATACGCACAGTATTGTACACCGGCATATACCAATGGTTGCAGTTCGGGCGACCGTATTGAAAATCTCAAACTGATAGGTGACAGTGGATCTACACTGTCAGATGCCGGAGGGACCTGCGTTACCGGTGGTCCTTATTACACAGACAAGACAACGATGAATGTAAACCTGCATGCCGGTGGCGGCTACACGCTTAGCCTTAATACTGCAGCGGTAAGTGGTTATGATAATGCAAAAGTCTGGATAGACTTCAACCACAATAACACATTTGACGATCCTTCTGAACTTGTCGGCGTTTCTACGCAGGTGCAGAACAGTACCAGTGTTATATCCGTCAGTATTCCTTCCACGGCTTTACAAGGTACTTACAGGATGCGTGTACGGCTCAATTATGACCCTGCTATCGCATCACTCACACCCTGCGGGCTTACTAATCTCGGTGAGGCACGTGACTATAAAGTGACATTGTCCCTTGATCCGTTGCCGGTAACTATTATCAATTTCTCAGGCAGAAAGAACGGAAGTTATAACGATCTGTTCTGGTCTATGGGCGAAACGGAAACGCTGCAGGCAATGTACCTCGAACGTTCGGCCGATGGCGACATTTTTGAAGAAATTGCTAATGTAGCAATCACTGGCAAAGCAGATTACACTTATTCTGACATGAAGCCGCTGACCGGGAATAATTTCTACCGCCTTGCTATGAAAGAGAAAAACGGTAAAGTTTCCTACAGCAATGCTATTCTTATTTACTGTAAACAGGAAAACGGACAGATGAGCATCTATCCGAATCCTAACCACGGACAGTTCCATCTTAAATTTTTATCAGACAAAAATGAGGCTGTAACCGTATCGGTTACTGATATGAGCGGCCGCCTTATAAGCAGCGAGCAAAGATCATCGGTACGTGGTGCCAACGACATAGTTATAAACAGTCAAAATCTTATTCCGGGAAGCTACATGTTGCACGTGCAAAATGCAACCGCCAACCAGTATCTGCCATTGCTGGTACAGTAGCAGTACAGAATGACCGGAAACAATGCTGATCCGCTGTCTTAACAGACCAAACCATCGGGAAGGCGGTATTCCTGCCGCCTTCCTTTTTTTCTGAGAAATTGTGCTTTCTGCTTTGTGTGTCCGGAGATGCTATCAGAACTAATTTTTAGGTAACTGACGATAGATGTGTTTACGGGATAAATTATATTATCTTCGTCTCACCCATATCAACCCCATATACTAACAGAAAGAGAGAGCGGTTGTGCAATGCAACTAAGAAAAATAATAACCACGGTAACAATTGCGTTTACAGTATTTTTCCTGGCATATATATACCAGGCAGTTTCACTGTATACCAGGTCTATGAGGTCTCATGCCCTCGTAGAGCATACTAATTATGTATTGGGAAGCATTGAACAGCTGAACAATCATATAAAAGATTATGAATCCGGCCTGAAAAGTTACCTGATAACAGGTAATGAGAGCTACCAGAAAAAACTGGATGAAAAGAAGGTCCAGGTCCGTTCAGATATTACATCATTAAACAATCTTATATCAGATAATGCAGAGCAGCAGCAACGGTTGGTTGCACTGGGCAGAATTGTGGACCGGAGATTGCTTGGAAATGACCGGCGTGCAAAGGATACCGGCGATGCATCGAATGGACACATTATTAAAACATCTGTAGAACTCGATGCGGTAAATGATGAGATTGAAACGTATGCTGAAGAAATGATGGAAGCAGAAAACCAGTTGCTGCTGAAGCGCACCAGCGAGATGGTTTTTTACGGCCGTACCCGTTTCATCTTCTCTATTTCAGGCTACCTGCTGATGGGGGTTTTCCTGGGTATCGGCATTTTTCTTGTAGATAAAACCATCCGTAAAAGACATTTCGCAGAAGAACGGGCACGCATCAATGAAAAGAAATACCGTACGCTGATAGATGATTCAGGCATGACATCTATTGTAATAGGTACAGACAGAGTAATACATTTTGTAAGCAAAAACGTGGAAAATCTTACCGGTTATACATCTTCGGAGCTCAAAGGGAAAATGCTTGAGGATGGACTGCCCCGGCCATACAGGAACGATATTGTTGATTATATAAACAATATCCAGAAAACCGAAAATTTTAACAGCACCATAGAGCTTGAAGTTTTTACAAAATCACGTACAAACAAATGGATCAATTGCCGTTTCTCTCCCATACGTAAAGAAAATGACGAGATAGACGAGTTGCTGATAGTGATATGGGATATAGATGAGGAGAAGAAAATGCGGTCGGAGCTGGAAGTGATGGAATATGAGCAGAAACAGCAGCAGCAGATGTTGCAGGAGCTTATAGACAACGTGCCCAACTTCATTTTTGTAAAAGACCTGGAAGGGCATTACCTGCTGGCTAATAAAAGGTTGAAATTGCTGGCTGGTGTTGAGCGTACGGAAGATATAAATGCACGGCTCAAAACATTTATAAACGAACAGAGCAGTAGTGACAAGTATGCAGAATCTGACCGGCAGGTGGCAGAAAACAAAGCTGTTGTAAGCTTTGAAGAGAAGATGGAAAAAGACGGGGATACATACTATTTCCAGGTGGTGAAGTTTCCGTTGCTCGATACCGAAGGGAATGTAAAATTTATCTGCGGCGTCTCATCAGATATTACAGAGCACCGTGAGTCGGAAAATAAGCTCCGCGAAGCACAGAAAGCGGCAGAACAGGCCCGCAGCGCGCAGGAAACCTTCCTGGCAAATATGAGCCACGAGATCCGCACACCAATGAATGGCATTATCGGTATGAGCAATCTGTTACTGAGCACCGGCCAGGACGAAGAACAGAAAGAATACACAGAAACAATACTCGAATCATCAAGAAACCTGCTGTCGATTATTAACGATCTGCTGGATTTCTCCAAGATAAAGTCAGGCAAGTTCCTTTTTGAAAATATACCTTTTAAAGTGCGCCATGTGATCCGGAAAGCTATTTATCCGTTGCAGTTCAAAGCGGAAGAAAAGCAGATAGGCATGGAACTTGTGATAGACGATTCAGTGCCGGATGTGCTTATTGGCGACCCGGTGCGGCTGCAGCAGATTCTCATAAATCTTACCGGCAATGCTGTTAAGTTTACTTCCGAAGGTAAAGTGGGAATAAAAGTAATGACGGATACAGGAGCGCATGGGGATATACAGCTGGGCATCAGTGTTTCAGATACAGGGATAGGAATTGCAGAGGATAAATTAGGCTACGTTTTTGAAAGTTTTACGCAGAACAACGTGAATACGTCGAGAAAATATGGTGGCACGGGTCTTGGATTGGCAATTGTAAAGCAGCTTACAGAAATGCAGAAAGGTAAAGTGGACGTAAGCAGCAAGATAGGAGAGGGTTCCGTTTTTAGTGTAAAAATTCCTTACCGTATTGGAAAACAAGTGCCTGTAAGTGAAAATAAACCCTCAATTTTGCGAGGTAACGGTCAAAACCTGCTGGAAGGAATGCATATACTGGTGGCGGAAGACAACCTGATCAACCAGAAAGTGGTAAAAAACACCTTGATCAAGCAGGGGGCTATCGTAGACATCGTGGCAAACGGGCAGCTGGCAATTGATCATATTGAACAGCAATATTATGATGTAGTGCTTATGGATCTGCAGATGCCTGAGGTAGACGGTTACAAGGCTACAAGACATATAAGACAAGTGCTGAAGATAGATGTACCGATCATTGCGATGACCGCAGATGCGTTGAAAGGAGAGGCAGAACGCTGTTTTGACGCGGGTATGACCGGTTTTATTTCAAAACCTTTTGATCCTGATGATCTGTATCAGCAGCTATTGAAAATATCAAATGAAAAAAAGAAAACTGAAATGGTAGAGTTAGATCCGAAAACTGCAGACCAGCCGCTCATAGATCTGAGTTACCTGCATGAGCTGTCCGGCAACGACAACGGCTATATGTACGAAGTGTTGCAGATATTCCTTGGTACAATGCCGGAGGGCCTGGAAAAACTGGAAAACCTGATCCGCAATACGGACGACTGGGAATCGGTATACCGCCAGGCGCATTTCCTTAAATCAAGTGTAAGCATTGTGAAGATCCGCGGCATGTATGATAATCTCGTGCGTATAGAATCGATGGCAAAAAATGAGCCTGATAAAGAAGCAATTACTGTAATACTGGACGAAACACTGGCGATATTTAAAGAAGCACATCCGCTTCTGATTGCCGAAAAGGAAAGGAATAAGTCCGGAGATATATAAAACGCACACGATTGTCATTTTTCTGAACGTTTCCCGGAGCCGCTTGTTAAAGCCACTACCCGGGAAACGTTCTTTTTTTCTATACGGGGAAAAAACGGTATTTTCCGTTTTTATACTTTAAGAAAATGAGAAATTCTCTACTGTTGCTGGGTATAACTGCAATCTCCCTTCCTGCATTTGCCCAACAGAAAGCCGGAACATACGATAAGTCTGTTTTCCGCAATGCCCCCCTTTCAAAGACATCAGTCTATAAACCGGTTGCCGGAGAAAAAAAGGCAGTTGCAGACCGTTTGCCGGGCTGGAATGTAAATCAGGCTTCTGCAGCTGTGAGGGATGTGTTTGGCCCTGCAATAGCAGTACCGGGAAGTTCTGTCGCAGATAAAGCTCAATATTGCGCAGATAACTATTTTTCAGTACTTGGACTGGATAAAAACGACTGGAAAAAGGGTGTAGCAGTTAATGCTCCGCATGCGTCTTATATAGACTTCAGCCAGTCATTCGGCGGGCATACCGTTGTTTATGCAAAAGTAGGCCTTCGCTTTACTGCAGACGGTCAGCTGGTACGCATCATGTCTAAGTCATATGGGGTGCCGGCGGCGGGTCTTGTTCCGCAGATATTCGGACAAGTGGCGCTTGAAGCTGCTACCGCAGATATCTCCGGTGCAGTTATCGACTCAAAAAGTATAACCGGCGACTGGGTCTGGTTCCCGGTTCCTTCCGGCAACGGATATGAATTAAGGCCGGCATGGCAGTTCAGTATTACAGGTACCGCAGCAGATAAAAGCCCGCTGCAACTTACCGGTTATACAGACGCCGTGAACGGTGCGGTGCTCTACCGTGTAAATGAAGTGAAAGAAGATCTTAATCATACTGTAAAAGGTACAGTTTATAAAAACGGGACGCTGAATCCCGCTACCAATGAGGCATTGCCTAACCTTAAAGTAGTTATAGGCGGTAATGCATATTATACAGACAGTGCGGGCAACATCATTACAACAGCAGTAAGCACACCTACTTCCGGTGCACCGGTATATGCTGTTGATTCGTTGCTGGGTACATGGTCCAAAGTGCGTTCTTCAAACAGCGGCAATATCACGCCGTCCTTTAAGGATACAATTACGGCTAACAATGCAACCTTTGTCTTTCCTGCAACCGGCACTTCCAGCAGCAGGCACGTAAATGCTTACTATCATGTAAACAGGGTGCACGATTTTATGAAACGTTACTACCCCACAAGCACCGGCTTTACAGGGATGGATCTGCAGTTGCCTACAAACATTGATGTTACTTCAGGTGCCTGCAACGCATATTATGCTACCGGTTCTATTAATTTTTATGCTGCCGGCAGTGGTTGTAACTCATTTGCAGAGATCGGGGATATTATTTACCATGAATACGGTCATGGCATTTCTGATAAATTTTATCGCTGGAAAACGTCAACAGCTTCTACAATACAGAACAGTGCGCTCAATGAGGCCAATTCCGATATATGGGCGATAAGCATTACACACAACCCTATACTCGGTCAGTATTGTTATACCGGTGATACTTCAAGTTATATACGCAGGTACGATATCAACCCTAAAGTATATCCCCAGGACATACAGGGCGAACCTCATGCCGATGGTGAAATTATAGCCGGTGCATGGTGGGATGTGGCTGTAAACCTGGGCAGCATAGACAGTATGACAGCTTTATTTACAAAAACATATTATGATACACCGGACGGGCCCGATGGTACAGAAGGTGAAGTGTACCATGAAGTGCTGATGTCAGCATTAACGAATGATGATAATGATAACAACCTGAGCAACGGGACACCACATTTTTCACAGATCGTAGCGGCATTTGCAAAACATGGCATTTACCTGCTGAGCGATGCGGTACTGACACACCAGGAAGTGGCCAATCAGCCGTCAAATACAGCAGTACAGATCAATGCTTCTCTTGCGGTATCGTATCCTGTGTTCTTCCAGAAGCTGGTGCTGAACTATCGTCTGCGTGGTAATACCAGCTGGGATACCGTAACGATGGTTGATAACGGCAGCATGAACTTTTCTGCGCAGATACCCGCTCAGAATGCAGGTGCCATTATGGATTACTTCTTCCGTGTAGATGATATGCTTTCCAATCCGGATGCTTATTTCCCTGCAGGGTATAACCCGGTACAGACTTCAAACGAAGTGACGCTTACCTATCAGTATGGTGTGGGCCTTACAGCGGTAGACAGCAACGATTTTGAGGGAGCAGTAACCGGCTGGCAGATCGGTAATATCAGTACTGATAATGCTACAAAAGGAATATGGATCCAGGCAGTACCGGTACAGTCTTCTGTTCCCGGCGCAACAGGAGCGCTGGTGTGTCAGACTGGTTCTGATCATACAAGCGGCTCCGGCCAGTGCCTTGTAACAGGAAATGCTCCTACAACAGGTTCTGCAATTACTACCAATGCCGTTGTGCAGGGTACTACCACTGTTTTAACCCCGGTATTTGACCTGAGTGGTTATAGACAACCAGTAATTGAATTTTACCGTTGGTACTCAAACGACCGTGGAAATAACCCCCGCAAAGACCAGTGGCAGGCTGCGATTCACGACAGCCAGAGTGCATTCTGGAAAAGCGTAGACCAGACATACCAGTCTGATTATAACTGGCGCAGAAGGATCTTTACTGTAAAAGATTACCTCCCTACAAGCACTATGGTGCAAATGCGTTTTGTGGCTTCAGATGCTACGAATGCAACATTGCCTAACCAGGGTAGAAGCGTTGTGGAAGCTGCAGTTGATGACTTCCGTATCTATGACAAAGAAGCACCGGCTGGTGTAGGTTCTGTACAGCTTGCAGCAGGATCGGTAAGCGTTTACCCTAATCCGGCTGACGAAAATCTCCGTGTGGTATTATCCCAGAAAAATATAACCGGTACCATTAGCCTTTGCGATATAACCGGTAAAGCTATATCTGTGTTGCAGGCTGTACCCGGTACAACCGAATACCAGATCAATACTGCGAAGCTGGCTGCAGGTACCTATATGCTGATGGTGCGTGCTGATAAAACGATCCAGGTGAAAAAAGTAGTAATAGCACACTAATACAGGTCATGTATATAAATGAAAACAGCGTGCTGCAAATACAGCACGCTGTTTTTTTATTTGGATACCATAAGGTATTGTTATTTTACAATCCTCAGCTTGGCATAATTGAGCATAATTTTCTTTTGCCCGTGCCCGTCTTTAAATTCTATGGTGGCAATACGGTTGTTGGCGCCTCCTTCGAGGGTAAGGATCTTACCGAAGCCGAATTTCTGATGCTCTACTTCCATGCCTACTTCCATTTCCATAGCATCTACAGGCGTAAACTCTCCTGATGGAGTATGGGTAGGCGGTGCAGCGGCTTTCTGCTGTATCTTTTCTGCCAGTTTCTTTAATGACGGTGTTTTTTCAAAACCCTGGAGAGATGGTTTGCCACTGCTGCCAAATGTGTTCCCGCGATCCTGTGGCCTGTTGGACATGCCGGTGAAATTGCGTTCCAGGTAATTTTCAGGAATTTCGTCTATAAAGCGGCTTGGCTCATTCTGCACCAGCTGGCCAAAGCGATAGCGACTATTGGCATAAGTAACCCAGAGCCTTTCTTTAGCCCGTGTCACAACCACGTAGAATAAGCGACGCTCTTCCTCAAGACCGGCACGGTCATAGAGGCTCATCGTGCTCGGGAAGAGGTTTTCCTCAAGACCTACAGCAAATACACATGGAAACTCCAGCCCTTTTGCTGCGTGGATCGTCATCATTTTTACAGCATCCTGTTCTTCATCATTGTCCTTATCTGCATCTGTAAGCAGTGTGATCTGCTGCAGGTAGCTGCCCAGCGATTTTTCACGTAATTCGCCTTCTTCGTCGGGCGTTTCGGTAAATTCTTTTATAGAGTTGAGCAGTTCCTGTACGTTTTCGTAACGTGCCAGGCCCTCTACAGATTTATCATTATAAAGATCTGAAACCAGTCCGGAATGTTTACCTACAGCAAAAGCAAGATCGTAAGCGTTCTGCTTTTCCAGAGAAGTTTGTGCTGCGCGGATCATCGTTACAAATTTTTCAATTTCTGCAGCAGATGACCCTTTAATACCAAGCTGTGCCGGGTAATGCAGCATTTCCCAGAATGTTTTGTTGTACTGGTCTGCTGCTATCTGCACCTTATCGATAGTCGTTTTCCCGATGCCCCGAGCGGGGTAGTTGATAATGCGCTTCAGGTTTTCTTCATCCTGCGGATTTACCACAACACGCAGGTATGCAAGAAAGTCCTTGATCTCTTTACGCTGGTAGAACGAAAGTCCGCCCAGCAATCGGTAAGGAATATTCATCCTGCGCAGGCTTTCTTCAAAAGAGCGGCTCTGTGCATTGGTGCGGTACAGGATTACAAAATCTTTGTTGTGGTAATGATTGCGCAGTTTCTGCTCCAGTATCGCATCTGCTACAAAACGCCCTTCGTCATTATCCGTGAGTGTACGTATCAGTTTTATTTTTTCGCCCTCCGCATTGCTTGTCCACAGCGATTTCTCGATCTGGTTCTTATTGTTGGCAATTACTTTATTGGCTACATTAAGAATACTTTGCGTACTGCGGTAGTTCTGCTCCAGCTTCACCACTTTCACATCTTCATAATCGTCCTGGAACTGCAGGATATTCTGCACCGTTGCGCCGCGGAAGGAGTAGATACTTTGTGCATCATCACCTACCACGCATATATTTTCATGCACAGCTCCCAGCATTTTAATGATCTGGTATTGCGCCACGTTCGTATCCTGGTACTCATCTATCAGTACGTACTTAAAGCGGTGCTGGTATTTGGCAAGCACTTCCGGAAAGTTTACGAGCAGCACATACATGTTGAACAGCAGATCGTCAAAATCCATGGCACCATTTTTAAAACAGCGCTTGGTGTATGCATCATAGATCTCGCCCATCAGCGGGCGGTTGCTGCGCGCATCTTCCTGCTGTATGTGCGAATCCAGTTTATACATTGCAGGATTGAGCAGGCCGTTCTTGGCGGCAGATATGCGGCTGTAAATGAAAGCAGGTTTGTAATGCTTGTCATCCAGCTTCATGTCCTGCACAATGCCCCTTATAACGCTTTTGGCGTCGTCAGTATCGTAGATGGTGAAGTTGTTCGGGTAACCGAGTTTGGGCGCTTCTACGCGCAGTATTTTGGCAAATACAGAGTGAAAAGTACCGATGTACAGATTCCGGGCCTCAGAAGTGCCGAGAATTTTTTCAATACGTTCTTTCATCTCCGCTGCAGCCTTGTTGGTAAAGGTGAGCGCAAGTATGTTAAAGGCATCTACACCCCTGTGCATCAGGTGGGCAATGCGTGTGGTCAGTACTTTGGTTTTACCGCTTCCTGCCCCTGCTACTATCATCAGCGGCCCGTCTATATGCTCTACCGCTTCACGTTGCTGGTCATTAAGTCCCTTCAGGTATTCTTGCATAGCGCGAAATTAACCCTGATTTGTGATTTATAACAGAGGATTTATACAATAGTCTTCATTATGTGAAAACTGCCCGTAAGAACGGCATTTCGAATCAATAACCGCCTGAATGCTAGAAATAGTACAGTTTGAAATTAAATAATAACAATAAAAAAGCGCCGTATGCACGGCGCTTATCCCCCAAATCCCAAATATCTTTTTATGTATGCTTTCGTTCCGGTAAGTGGTGTTAACCTTGTCAATCTAAAATGTCCGGAATTGTTTGTTGCTTTCGTTAATGTAAAAGTATATCAGTAATATGTGGACAGGAGTTAATGAAATGTTTATGCAAAAAGCGATATGTCTGTACTGGAAGTCGGAAACAGCTGTATCGAGGGGATATGTTTTTGCCTTAAAATCGTTTGCTGTAAAGGAATCCGGCGTATTGGAGCGATGTTGGAAGCGGGGACGACGGCCCGTTTTAAAGGGTGGGATTAACAACGTGTTTTTAAAGCATGTGTTAAGTAGACGCGTTTGTACTGGCCTAAAGCAGCCGGTATCAATGTTAAAGAAATTAAAATTCATACTTTGCGGCTTTTCATTAAAGCCGTTCACAAATTAAATTTGCGATTACAGTTTTCAATTTAACAATGCTACGTTTTCAACATACATATCACTTATTGGCGCTTGGCCTGGTGCCGCTACTCGTTGCCCTGTTTGTCGCAATGCTTCTCTGGCGTCGTGCCAGGTTAAAAAAACTGGGTGAAGAACGCCTGGTGAATGAGCAGATGCGCGGATTTATACCGGGCAGAAATACGTTCCGTTTTGTGCTGCTCTGTATTGCATTTACGGCAATGGTTTTTGGCTGGGCCAACCTGCAGATGGGTGGTAAAACAGATAAAGTGCAGCGCAAAGGCGTGGATGTGATGGTGGCGCTTGATGTAAGTAAAAGTATGCTGGCCAAAGACATGCAGCCCGACCGGCTGACACGGGCCAAGCAGCTGATCATGCGGATGCTGGATAAGGCAGAGAATGATCGTGTCGGTCTCGTCGTATTTGCCGGAAGATCTTATCTGCAGGTGCCGCTTACCGTTGATTATTCTGCAATGAAAATGATGCTGCAGACAGTAACGCCTGCGCTCATTCCCACTCAAGGCACTGTGATAGGAGATGCAATAGATATGTCGATGAAATCTTTTTCCCAGAAAGAGAAGAAATTTAAAAGCCTCATTATTATTTCAGATGGTGAGGACCACGATGAGCAAGCACTGTCGAAAGCAAAAGAAGCTGCCGACAACGGTATCATTATTCATACTGTAGGTATCGGTTCGCCGCAGGGCACAACGATCTATGATCCTGAGACAAAAACGGTGAAACTGGATGAACAGGGTAATCCTGTGGTAAGTAAACTCAACGAGGCTGAGCTGCAGAATATTGCAGCTGCAGGACATGGCACTTACACACTGCTTAATAATACAGATGACGCGGCTTCAAAACTGATTGGTGAAATAGACGGCATGGAACAGAGAAATCTCGGTGCCGTTGTGTTCACTGACTACACAAATTACTTCCAGTATTTTCTCATAACGGCATTCATTTTACTGGTAGCAGAATGGCTGCTGCCCGCCGCTAAGAACAACAAAAAAACAATGGTAGCATGATCGGAAAGTATGTAATAATAGCGATAGCCTTTTGCTGTGGATATACTGTAGTATCGGCGCAGGAGCGTAAGCTGATAAAAGAAGGAAATAACCTGTACGAACAGAAAAAATACAAGGAAGCTGCCGCTGTATACCAGCAGGCACTGCAGAAAAATCCTTCCAATATGACTGGTATGTTTAACCTGGGCAATGCGTTGTACCAGGGAAAACAGGTAGATGCAGCACGCAATGTAATGACAGCTACAGCCAAGAACGCAAAGGATAAAATGGAAAAATCCGGTGCGCAGTATAACCTGGGCAATACCTATATGGATGAAAAGAAGTGGCAGGATGCAGTAGACTATTATAAACAGTCGTTGCGCAATAATCCGCAGGATGCCGATGCAAAATATAATCTCTCCTACGCATATACGATGATGAAAAAAGATCAGCAGAATGGTGGCGGAAAAGACAAGAACAAGGATCAGCAGAATAAAGACCAGCAAAATAAAAATCAGCAGAACCAGCAAAACAAGGACCAGCAGAATAAAGATCAGAAAAACAAAGACCAGCAAGGGAAAGACAAACAGGATAAAGATCAGCAGAACAAGGATCAGCAGGATCAGAAAGATAAAGACAACCAGGAAGGACAACATCCTGAACAGAGGCCCGGAAAGCTCTCTGAAAAGCAGGCAGATCAAATATTGAATGCATTGCAGCAGGAAGAAAAAAATCTGCAGGAGAAGAAACAAAAAGCAAAAGGTGTACCGGTAAAAATGGATAAAGACTGGTAGTGATGTTGAAGATTTCCGGGCAGCAAAAAGTAATTTTTTTGTGCAGAAATGATGAAGTTGATGATGTGGGTTGTTCACATCTTTTCAACATTCTCTGAAAAAAAGTGGAAATATTTTTTTTAGTAGTAGAATTTCTTTTTAATATTGTGTCAGGATTGTGCTTACTAACCCATCCTAATAAAAAGTCCGACGGCATAAAAACCAGTCGGACTTTTTTCTTTTATGCTGAAATGCGCTGCCACAGCAGGTTTCAAAGCACTTAAAAAAATGAAGAAGCACTATTATATTTTTTACAAGCCATTCCAGGTGCTGACACAATTTTCTCCAGAGGGGGATAAAAAAACACTTTCTGATTTTTTTCAGCATTTTCCCAAAGATATTTATCCTGTCGGCAGACTCGATTATGACAGTGAAGGAATGCTGCTGCTTACTAATGATAAGGCATTAACATATCGTCTGCTGGAACCGAAGTTTGCTCATCACCGCACTTACTATGTACAGGTAGAAGGAGTGCCGGGAAAAAGAGCAATTGAAGCATTACAGGACGGTGTTACAATCAGTATCAATGGCAGGCAACATCACACCATGCCGGCAACAGCATTTCTCTTTGACGAAGCTCCTGTAGTGCCTGAAAGAAACCCGCCGATACGGTACCGCAAGGAAATTCCCGCATCATGGATATCTCTTACGCTTACAGAAGGAAAGAACAGGCAGGTGCGCCGTATGACTGCTGCAGTTGGCTTTCCTACATTAAGGCTTATACGCTACAGTATTGGCAGTATAAACATTGAAGGTATGCAGCCCGGCGAGTACAAGGAATTAAGTGCAGCACAGGTGCAGCGATTATTTTTACAAGATGAGTAAAGTGTTTTAACGCAAAGGGCGCGAAGATGACGCAGAGAGCAGCAAAGAAAATGCAGATATTCTTAAGCATAGTAAGTATATACTCTGCGTTGCTTTGCATATCCTTGGTGCCCTTTGCGGTTATTTACGCGGTGGCCGTTTCTGTCTGGTGCCGGTACAGTTTTGCATAGCGGCCGTTCTGCTGCATCAGTTCTTCATGAGTTCCCTGCTCTGCAATGCTTCCGTCATCCAGTAATATGATCTGGTCAAATGTCCAGCTGGTGAAGATGCGGTGTGTGATGACGATGGTTGTCTTATCGCTGAGGTAATGCTGCAGGTTATGCAGGATTGTTTTTTCCGTTTGTGTATCTACTGCAGAAAGACATTCATCCAGTAATAATACTTTACTGTTTTTCAGGAGTGCCCGGGCCAGTATCATACGTTGTTTCTGGCCACCAGAGAGCATAACGCCGCGCTCTCCTACAACTGTTTCATATCCCATCTCAAATCCGGAGATATCTTTTTCAAGATCTGCAAGCCGCGCAGCTTCTTTTACCTCTGCCTCTGTAGCGTTATCACGACCGAATTTTATGTTGTTGTAAATCGTATCTGAAAAAAGAAAAGCTTCCTGCGGCGCATAAGCTATCTGCCTGCGCAGGTCATGAAGCTCAAAGTCCTTCACACTTACATCGTCCAGCAATACACTGCCCTCCTGCGGGTCGTACATGCGCAGCAGCATATGTGCAAGCGTAGATTTTCCTGAGCCTGTTTTCCCTATGACCGCAATTTTTTGCGTTGGTTTTATATGCAGTGAAAAGTGGTTCAACGCTTTAATGCCTGTGTGCATATAGGTAAAGCTCACATCATGGAAAACCACATCGCCGCTAACTGTATGGTGTACCGCATTATCCGGAGAAACAATTTCCGGCCTGGTGTCCAGGAACTCATCGATACGCTTTTGCGAAGCGCCGGCGCGCTGTATCATAGAAGCAACAGAGCCGATGCTGGAAATGGGAAATGTAAGCAGGTTAATGTAGATGACAAATTCTGCGATATTGCCGGTAGACACCTGACCTTTTATGGCAAGATAGCCGCCGATAAGTATCGTAGCCAGCATACTCAGTCCAATGAAGAGGTTCATAGAAGGGAAATACACGGCTTCTGTAAGCGACAGGTTAATGGTGCTTTTCCTGTATGCTTCCGAGTTTTCATCAAAGAAGCGCAGCATATTTTTTTCCTGCACAAAAGCTTTGATCACTCTTATGCCCGAATAAGATTCCTGTGCGGTGGTAGTAAGGCCGGAAAGCTGCGCCTGTATCCTGCCGCTTTTTTTATAAATGATCTTATTCACATAGTAAAGCGAAATGGCCAGCACCGGCAGTGGAGCGATCACATATAATGTAAGCTGGGGATTTACACGCATCATGCCCCAGATGCACATCACGGTGAGTACAATTACGTTGACACTGTACATGATAGCCGGCCCGGTATACATGCGCACACGCGACACATCTTCAGACATACGGTTCATGAGGTCGCCGGTAAAGTGCGTTTTATAAAAATGAGTATGCAGCTGCTGGTAGTGCGTATAGATCTCGTTCTTCTGATCAAACTCTATAAGTCGCGACATTACGATGATCGTTTGCCGCATAAAGAACATGAATATACCACGGAGTAGCGCCAGGCCAAGTAAGAGCAGCCCGTTCCAGAAGACCATAGAGAAAAAATAAGACTGCATGGCTTTGCTGAGGCCGGAACCACGAAGCAGTTCATAGCTGTTTATATTTTCCTGTACCTGGTCTATAACATTCCGTATAACGACCGGCGGAAGCACAGCAAAAAGATTGGATATAGTAACAAAGAGAATGCCGAGCAACAGGCGCCATTTATAGCGGAGAAAATATTTGTGAACGGAGGCGAGGTGTTTCATACGCAGGGCAAAGTTCGGTATAATAGCTGTTATTAAACAATAGAACTGCAAAGGCACAAAGAGTATGCAAAGTATTGCAGAGGGCATCATACATAAATCGGTAATATGTGCTTTTCTCAGCATCTCTTTGCGGTACTTCAGCGTCCTTTGCGTTTAGCTGTTTTAAGATATGTGCAACACACAATTGCTGCAAAGTTTATAGCTTTACAAAAAAATCACATTATAACATTATGCGTGTAGCTATTGTGGGTGCCACCGGCCTGGTGGGCAGTACCATATTGCGCATTCTAGAAGAGCGCAATTTCCCGGTTACGGAACTGATTCCTGTTGCATCTGCCCGTTCTGTGGGCACCACGGTATCGTTTAAGGGAAAGGAATATACTGTTGTATCTGTAGCTGAGGCATTGGAGCGAAAACCTGTACTGGCACTTTTTTCTGCGGGAGGAAGCACATCGCTGGAGCTGGCACCGCAGTTTGAAGCTATAGGATGTTATGTGGTAGATAACTCTTCTGCATGGCGTATGCACCCGGATAAAAAGCTGGTGGTGCCGGAAGTAAACGGGAGCGTACTTACAAAAGATGATCATATCATTGCAAATCCAAATTGTTCTACCATACAAATGGTAATGGTTTTAAAACCGTTACATGATCATTATCATATCAAGCGTGTGGTAGTGAGCACTTACCAGTCTGTAACAGGCACCGGTCAGAAAGCGGTTGCAGAGCTGCAGGAGCAGCGTGCCGGCGGTGCAGGTGCCGGCGTATACCCGCATCGCATAGATATGAACGTGCTGCCGCATATAGACGTCTTCCAGGATAATGGCTACACCAAAGAAGAAATGAAAATGGTGAAAGAGACCTGCAAGATTATGGGTGATGACACGATACGGGTAACCGCTACTACAGTGCGTGTTCCCGTGATGGGAGGGCACAGTGAAAGTGTAAATGTGGAAATGGAAAAAGATTTTGAATTGAATACCGTACGTAAGCAACTGGCGGAAATGCCGGGTGTGGTGGTGGTGGATGATCCGGCAAAGAACCAATATCCCATGCCACTGGATGCTGCAGGCAAGGATGAGGTGTTTGTAGGACGTATCCGCAGGGATGAGACGCAACCTAACACATTGAATTGCTGGATTGTATCTGATAATCTGCGCAAGGGTGCCGCTACAAATGCCGTACAGATCGCAGAATACCTGCACCGGCAGGGTTGGATATAAGGCCGTTAATGGTTGTCATGCAATTGTAAATAGTTTCTTCAGTACCGCTATTGGTGTATCAGGGTGTTAACTTTGATACACCAAATTTTTTTAGATGAAATTGAAACCTATACTTTTAGCAGCATTAGTGTCATCAGGACTGAATGCAGGAGCCCAGGCATGGGTCCAGGATTCTGTAGTAACAGGCCCCGGATATGTAAATGACGTTTCTTACAGTATGCATTCCGGCACGGTTGCCAGCAACTCAAATTCCAACTGGCACCTGGCATTTCAGATGATCCCCAACTATGGCCCGGACGCTACAGCTGCAGTATATGCCAATCATGTAATGGGAAAAGTGAACGTCTTTTCGCTTCATAAAAGGGCAAGCACGAATTTTACGACAATAGCCGCCGCTGACACAGTAGGTATGACAGCCGCAACGTCAGCACTGTATAACAGTGATACTACATGGAATTACGGAGCTTTCAATAAAAATCACAATGTCGCTGATCCGTTTGACTACGGATGGGGCTACTACAGCCAGACAACACATATCCTGTCCGGAGACTCTGTGTATCTTGTTAAAGTAGATACTGTCCCTTATAAACTGTGGATAAAGCAATATGTAAGCTATCCTGCCGACAGTGCTTACTGGACATTCCGCATTGCAAAACTTGACGGTACCAATGACACCACTGTCACTATGTATCGCCATATCAGCACGCCTGATTTTGCAAATCGCGTATACGGCTATTATAATATTTCAACAAAGACAATCGTAGACCGTGAGCCTGCAAGAAGCAGCTGGGACCTGCTGTTTACACGTTACCTGGACAGTGCGTCACAAGGCCCGACATTTATTCCTTACTACCCGGCTTCCGGTGTGTTCAGTAATGTATCCACATCTGTAGCAGAAGTGCATGGTATCAATCCTGATTCAGTACTGAGCACATCTGTAAGCAACTACTCGGCTATCAAAAATGTGATTGGTTATGACTGGAAACATTTTGCACCGCCGGCAGGTCCGTGGGCTGTTGATTCAACTGTATTTTTTGTAAAATCAACTAATACCAACGAATATTATCAGCTCCAGTTTACAGGATTCGGCGGTAGCGCAAACGGTATCTACCACTTCCGTAAACGTCTGCTGGGCACAACATCAGTAAGCAATATTACAAGCACACTTAACAGCTATGCTTTTGCTCCCAACCCTGCGCAGAATGAAACAAGCATCATGATAGATGCAAAAGAAGCTGTAGGTACGGCACAGGTGCTGGTAAGTGATATTACCGGTAAGATGATCAGCCGTATACCGGTAGACATTAAGAAAGGAATGAACGGATTTTCGCTGAATACATCATCTATGGCCGGTGGGTTGTATGTGATAACAATTACAAATGGTAGCTGGAAAGTAGCCGGCAAGCTGATTGTGCAGCATTGATAGCGGGCTTCAGGTAAATCTTTCAGACTTATGCAGTTCAGCTATCTTAATTGGTAGCTGAACTTTTTTTAAAATGATAAAATAAGCCTTGTGCGAAAAGTATTGAATTTGCTGAGTGTGCTGGTTTTCCTGCTAAGTGCTGTTGTTTCGGAAGCACAGAATATAACTGTGCATGTAGAGGAGCAGCAGGGCTCACGTGAAATAGCTGTGGCATACGTCAATATATACACAGGCGATAAGAAGCTACCGGATCATACAGAAATAACAGATGACAACGGGAATGTACGCATCATGGCATCATTTCCCTGCCGCATGGAAGTCAGCGCTATCGGTTATGAAACTTTTTCGCAGACACTGGCTGCATTGCCTGATAACAGGACATATACGGTACAGCTTTCCAAAAAATCCGCTGCATTAAATGAATACGTAATAACCGGCCTTGCACAGCCTGTGGCAAGACAGGATGCACTATCGCTGTACCGGGTTATATCAAGAGAGGCGCTTGCCAGCCAGGGCAGTGTGTCGCTTGCAGATGCACTGAGCACACAGCTCAACATCAATATAAACAATGATGCTGTATTAGGTTCGGGTATAAGCATGCAGGGCATGAGCGGAGACAAGGTAAAAATACTTGTGGACGGTATACCGGTGAACGGTCGTGAAGGAGGAAATATAGACCTCGGTCAGATAAACCTGAATAATATAGATCATATAGAAATCGTGCAGGGGCCGATGAGTGTTATGTACGGAACAGATGCAATCGGTGGTGTAATAAACCTGATAACGAAAAAAAATGTGAAACCGATTTCTTTCCAGGCCGGTTTTAATTATGAGTCTGTAGGGAAATATAATGTAGATGCAAATGCATCTCTGAGATTGAATAAACGTAGCAGCATTACTGTCGGCGGCGCCCGGAATTTTTTCCAGGGCTGGAAATACAATGATACACTGCTACAGGATAAGAACAGCGGGCAAAGATATCCGGCCCACCGCAGCCTGCTCTTCAAGCCCAAGGAGCAATACATTGCCAATGTAGCGTACACCTACACTTCGGCTTCCGGTTTCCGGCTGCAGCTGGCATCGGATTTTATGCATGAAAAAGTAACAGACTACTCTGCTCCCAGCATTTTTACTTCTTTCGGCTGCTATGCGCTTGATAACTATTACCGTACTACCAGGTTTCAGGCAAGATTGCTGATGGACGGCAAACTGGGTAAGAATGGTCATTGGCAAAGTCAGAATGGTTACTCTGTTTATCACCGGAGGTATAATACTTACATAAAAGACATGGTGACACTTGAGGAGACATTGACCCCCCAGCAGGACAATCTGCAGGATACCTCCTTGTTTGAAGACATTAACCTGCGCAGTTCATACAGCAATAAAATAGGAAAGATCAGCTATACTGCCGGTTACGATATTGGCATTGAGCATGCAAATACCAATAAGATACCCGAACGAACCAAAAATATTGAAGACTATGCTGTGTATGTAAATGCATCAGTACCGCTTATCGGAGAAAAGTTGATTGCACAGCCAGGCTTGAGAGCTGCATACAATACCAACTATCACGCGCCGCTTGTACCTTCGCTGAACTTATTGTATCATGCCGGTGAGCATGTGCAGCTCAGGGCTTCCTATGGTAAAGGCTTCCGTGCACCTACGCTGAAAGAGTTATACCTCGAGTTCTTTGATGTAAACCACCATATCACCGGAAACCCCGATCTGCGCGCAGAGAATTCAGACAATTTCCAGGCATCGGCATCTTACCAGTTCTATCACAGGCAATCAAGTTATATGCAGGTCATAGTTACCGGGTATTATAATGATGTGCGTAATGAAATAGACCTCGTAAATAACGAACCACAGAATCCAAACAGCATCAACTACAGCTATGCCAATATCTCTCATCTGCGTAACACAATTGCAAATGTGCAGCTGGAATCACAGCTGCTGCAATGGTACTGGCAGGTAGGCTACGGCTATAACTATACATTCGATCTGCAGTCATCTCCTATCGGCAGCAGTTTTAATGCCAGTGAGATTACAGCAAACGTTCAGTACCTGTGGAAAAAACCGGCATTGAAATTCGCGTTATTTTACAAATTCACAGGAAGCGCCCCTGGCCTTCAGAACAACATAGATGGCAGTGCTACATTCAGCGGTATCATCCCGTCTTATCACATAATGGATGCTTCTGTGTCACACAAGTTTTTCAGCCGCCGTCTGGAAGTGGTAGCGGGTGTGAAAAATATTTTTGATGTGCAGTTGCTGTCTCCTTCCGGCGCTGCAACAGCTGTTACGGCAAATCCGCATGGAGCTTCTAAAGATGTAAATCTTTTGCCGCGCCGTTTCTTTACAACCATCCGTCTTAATTTGTAGTAAAATAAAAGTATGCTTTATACAGGCCGCCCGGCAAGGGGCGGCCTTTCTTATTTATATTTTATTGCATATAATAATCTTCTCATTCTTTAAAGATAATTTTTATTAATATTTTTAACGTCGGTTTTTAAAACGTTAAACGTTAACAAAGCAGTAATATTAGCCGTTTAACTTTGCTGCCGCAAAACAGTCATGCGCAGAATGAAAGCATTTTTTACTATCAATAAGCCAGGCAGGAACATTGTAATTGTTCCCTGGATGTCCTTTTTACGTTAGCTGCCCCCACGATCATCCTTGAATTATCTGTGACATTGCCCCTGCCAAATTTTTACTCCTACAAGCTGTAACCAGACCGTTTTCCGCTCCCGCATAATACGCTGACACATCTATTATTCATTATTAAAATTTATTATGCTCAATAGAATTACCCCTTTTTTATTATGCTGCCTGCTTGCAGCCCCCGGCATATCACATGGTCAGTTCAGTATCGCCGCCGGTTCCACAAATTATACGCAGGATTTCAACACACTTACCGGAACTACCTGGAGTAATGGCACAACCTTAACCGGCTGGTATGCCAAAACCGACGCTACAGCTTCTATTACCAGCTATGCAGCTAACAGTGGTGCTACTACTACAGCGGGTCTTTATGCATTTGCAGTAGCAGGCACAAATCCTGTTACAGACAAAGCACTCGGGTATGGCACAACAAATGCCTTTACCGGAGCTTCCGGCACCGGCAAAAATTATCTGGGCTGGCGTCTGAAGAACAATACGGGCAATCCAATAACTTCCATTTCTGTAACATGGAGTGGAGAACAGTGGAGGAAAGAAAACTCACCAGCACAAACAATTATACTTTCTTACCAGACAGGCACGACTGTTACAGATCTCACAGCCGGCACCTGGACACCGGCAGGTTCAACATTTACTTCTCCCCAGATTAATGCAGCGACGCCGGCAGCATTAGATGGCAATGCATCTGCAAACAGAACCGCAAATATCTCTGCTGCCATTAATGTCACTATTGCACCCGGCGACGAAATCATGCTTCGCTGGGAAGATGTTAATGACGCCAATAGCGACCATGAGTTGGCAATTGATGATGTGACAGTTAATGCTACTGCAAATGCAACCTGTACACCACCAACAGTACAGGCATCCTTTACATCCGTTTCCGGTCTTGCTGCCAATGCAATGACAGTAAACTTTGCAGCAGGTACTGGCGGCATTGGTCGTATGGTAGTGGTAAAGCAGGGAAGTGCTGTTGCAGGCACACCCGTGAGCGGTACCGCATATACCACAGGGTTGAGCAATGATTTCAGTGCATGCACAGCTACCATTGCTACGGGCGAAAAAGTAGTATATAAAGGCAGCGGCAGCTCCGTAAATGTAACCGGCCTTGCCGCCAATACTGCATATTATGTAAGCGTGTATGAATATAACACATCTGATTGCTATATTACTTCCGGCACCGGGAATACCGGCTCTGCCACAACACCCTGCAGTGTGCCATCTTCGCAGGCAACATTCGGTACGGTAACACCCGGCACATTTAATACCACACTTAACTTTGCAGCAGGAAACGGATCGGGCCGTATGATCAAAATCAATACGACCAACAGTTTTACCGATCCTGTTGACGGCAACACTTATACAGCAAACAATGCATATGCAGGCAGCGGAGAACAGGTAATATTCAACAATACAACCGGCACCTCGGTAAATGTTACCGGGCTCACAGCAAGCTCCACTTATTACTATGCTATTTATGAATATAATTGCACAGGTGCTGCAACGGTTTACAATAATGTTGAGAACACGACATCCGCGGCTACCACAGCGGCTTTGCCGGAGATAAACCTGAAACAGGCGTCTACGGGTATTGCCAGCGGTGGCAGTTACAGCTATACAGCCACAACAGTCGGGGCAACAAACGACGTCGTTTTTACGATAGAAAATACAGGTACTGCATTGTTAAATATTGGCAGTGCAACTGTTTCAGGCACCGGGTTTACCATGCAATCTGCTCCTCCGTCCTCAGTAGCAGCAGGCAGCACAGCAACCTTTACCGTAAGGTTTGCACCGGCTGTAACCGGCTCTGCCACGGGTACTGTTACCATCAATAATGATGATGCAGACGAAGGAACTTATGTTATCAACCTCTCCGCTACAAGTAATGCCAGTAGTGCCTCGGATATCATTGATAACGGCACCCCAGGTTTTTATACAGCGAATATTGACTATACACAATTACAGTCGGCTGCAATTACAGGTATTGGTTCCGGCGCCGGAAATGGTGTGGGCGTATTCAGCATGTTGCTCCGTGATGGCGGCAGCGTAGCTTCGGACGCAGATGCAGTGCCTACACAGCTCACAGCGCTTAGTATCAATTATACAGGAACTGCAAATACCATTCGCAGTGCAGTTTTATTTGACGGCACCGTAAAAGTGGCAGATGGAGTAGTAACTGCAAACAGCATTTCCTTCTCAGGCATTACAGGCGTATCTGCCGCAGATAACGGCTCAAAGGCTTTGACACTTGCTGTTACATTCAACACTACTGTTACAGACAATGATAAGCTTGTATTTTCCATCAGCAGCGCGGCAGCAGGCAGTGCAACAGCATCATCACAGTTTGCAACTGCCAATGCAGGTGCAGCTACTTCAGAAAATAATACGGGTAATGATAACAACAGGATAGAAGTGACCGCTTCAAAGCTTCGTTTTGTACAGCAGCCGGCCAATACGGTGGTAAATACAGCGATGGCTTCCGCCGTAACAGTTGATGCTGCAGATGCAAACAATAACCGCGATCTTGACTATACAACATCTATGTCCCTTACGTCATCCGGTACGCTGAGTGGTGCTCCGGTAGCAGCTACCCCTTCTGCCGGATTGGCTACATTCAGTGGTCTTACACATACAGCCGCCGGTACTGGTCTTACGCTTACTGCGGCTTCCGGTGTGCTTACAAATGCCTCCAGCAATACGTTTAATATCACAAGTTTTTCCGGGAAGCTATGGGATGGCGGTGCCGGAACGGTCAACTGGACTGACGCGAATAACTGGGAACCCAATGGTGTGCCAACTGCAACCGATGATGTATGGCTGAATAACGATTTCGTGAGCGGAAACTATTCGGTTACTATCTCCGGTAACAATAATGCCGCAGGCCGTCTGAAAGTGGGTTATGCCGGAAATACAAACACAATTACTGCTTTAATTAACGGTGGTGGCCCCAGTAATGACGCGCTTATACTTGGTAATCTCACCGGCGATGATCTGATAGTTGATGACGGTGGTGTGGTAAACAACTCCTCGCCTGCTTCAGGAAGTGGTAACAGGGGAATAGAATTCATAAATTCGGCATGTACCTGGTCTATGACGGGTACGGGTAAATATATCCATAACCAGAATGCCGGTGGATTTGTAAACTCAGCTTCAGGTAATATTGCGGAACCATCATTTGGCGCTGCGACAACATTTGAAGTGCAGAAACCCGCTACCTGGTTTTCTGGCACGGGCGTTGGAAATATTAAGCATTACGGAAATCTCATACTGAACTTTAATACAACAACACAGACACTGCAAAGTTATCTGGCCAGTGGAGATACATTGCTGGTAAGAGGTAGCATGGAGCTGAAAGGCAGCGGAGTGAATATTCGTGTGCTCAACAGCAATAGCGCGGCGATTGTGGTGGATATACGCGGCAATCTTACCGTTGGCGACGGATGTTTTCTTGTCGGGACAGACGGTACCGGTACAGGTGCAAAGATTATTGTAGGTGGAAATACGCTTACTACAGGCACTGGCTATATTGCAGGCAGTTCCGGTTCGGGAAATCCGACCACAGGAACTAATGAAGTAATCCTGAAAGGTGATTTTTCCGGGTACTATAATTCCAACAGCGACCAGGAAAAACTCACATTCGATGGCAATACAACAGAATCGGCAGTACAGTTTGCTTCCAACTCCGACTTCCTTTCTATTGACATCAATAAGCCTGTTAAGCTTACTGCCAATATCCCCGGTTCCCGTATCATCAACGTTAACAGTGGCGGAGTGCTCAACTTTAATGGTTTTAATGCTGCAGGGTCAGGAGCATTCAATGTATTGTCCGGCGGTGCCCTGAAGATAACATCGGTAGACGGCATCACTTCGGCAACAGCCTCAACTGTTGGTAATGTTGTTACTACATCCGGTGCGCGTTCCTTCAACGCCGGTGCCACTTATCATTACGCAGGCAGTACAGCACAGGTTCCCGGTACCGGCCTGCCCGCTACCGTATCCAATATTGTAATTAATAACGCCGCCGGCGTTGCGCTGGCGCAGAATACCACTGTCAGCAACTCTCTCACATTCACAAATGGCACGCTTTCTCTTGGAAGTAATAACCTTACCGTAAATGGTATTATAACCGGAGCCGACAATACCAAATATGTAAAAACGGATGGCGCCGGCGTATTAAAGCAGACCGTAGCAGCATCTGCAGTTACATTTCCTGTTGGCAATGCGAATTATAACCCCGCTACCCTCAGTAACTCCGGAACATCAGATGTTTTCTCCGTACGTGTAGCCGATGCGGTATACAGCGATGGTACAGGGACAAATCCTGCAACAGTGTCAAGTCCTGTTGTAAACCATACCTGGTTGGTGTCGGAAGGTACGGCAGGTGGTTCCAGTGTTACCATGACACTGCAGTGGAAAAACGGCGAAGAGATCAACAGTTTTGACCTGAACCATACTTACGTAGCTCACTACAATGGCACTAACTGGGAAAATTATCTTGCGGCAGCATCCCTTAATCCGGGTACGTCTCCTGCTGCCAATAATCTTGGCGGTGGCTATTATACAGCCAGCCAGTCCGGTATCAGCAGCTTTTCTCCGTTTACCGTGGGTTCCGGCGGTGCTGCTCCCCTGCAGATATACCTGCTGAATATCAGCGCAACGGTAAATGATAATATGAACCGTGTAAACTGGGAAATTGCTTCAGCTGATGAAGGCGATTACTTTGAACTGGAGCGGAGCCATGATGGTTCTTTCTATGAAAAAATTGCTACCGTAACAGCTGATAAAAACACAAAGCATTACAGCTACGAAGATCAGAAACCACACAACGGTCTGAATCATTACCGTCTTAAAATGATGGACCACGGTGGGCATAGTACTTACAGCAAAACAGTAACCGTCAATAACAATCACGGTTCATTTACATGCAGCGCATATCCTAATCCTGTTGCAGATAAGCTTACTATAAGCACAACAGGAACTTCGGATAATGCCTCTGTAATAATAGCAGACATGACCGGGAAAGTGCTGACGCAGGCTGTTGTAAAAAATGGCCGCTGTGAAGTGGATATGTCATCATTTACACATGGTATTTACCTCGTTCGCTATAAAGACAACATACACACGGAGCTGTTTAAAATAGTTAAATAATTCCGGGTTGTCATGGTTCGGCTCCGCTCACCATGACAATCATTGTAAAATTTAAAACTCCTGCACTCCCCTGCAGGAGTTTTTTTGTGCCGGAACAATTCTATTTCCGGAATATAAAAGACATTTGCATCATGGCATTCAGTAAAATACAACAGGAAGACATTGTTTTTTTCAGATCAGTGGCACAATTGCAGGTATTGCTCGATGAAGAGCAGTTGCAGCGCTGTGCATCAGACGAGACAGAAGACCTGCACTATATGCCTGAGATAGTGCTGCAGCCCGAAGAAGTAGCCGCGGTGAGCGCCGTGCTTAAATATTGTAACGAGCGGAACATTCCAGTTACGCCCCGTGGTGCTGGCACAGGCCTCAGCGGTGGTGCATTGCCGGTAATGGGTGGCGTGGTGCTGGATATGAAACGCTTCAACAGAATTGTAAATATGGACATGCGCAACCTGCAGGTAACCGTTGAGCCAGGAATGATCACACAGGAACTGCAGGAATTTGTACAGTCAAAAGGCTTATTCTACCCACCGGATCCGGCCAGTAAAGGATCCTGTTTTATAGGTGGCAACGTATCTGAAAACTCCGGAGGGCCGCGTGCTGTGAAATATGGCGTGGTAAAAGATTATGTATTGAATATAGAAATGGTCCTGGCTGATGGCTCCGTGATATGGACTGGTGCCAATGTGCTGAAGAATGCTACGGGTTATAATCTCACACAGTTGGTGGTGGGCAGCGAAGGCACATTGGGCGTGATCACCAAGATCGTTCTGCGCCTGATACCGGCCGTAAAGCATGATATGCTGATGCTGGTGCCTTTTCGCAAAGCTGAGGAGGCCTGTGCCGCTGTGAACGCTATATTCATGGCTGGTTTTACACCTTCTGCTATGGAATTTATGGAACGTGACGCTTTGGAATGGGTTATGAAATATGTGCAGACAAGTGCGGTGCCCTTACCTGCAGACATTGCAGCTCATCTCCTGATAGAGGTAGACGGCAACAACTGGGAGCAGCTGTATAAAGATGTAGAAGCAATTGCAGAAGTGGCACAGCAATATGATATTGATGAAATCCTTTTTGCAGACAGCGCAGAACAGAAACAGATGCTGTGGACGCTTCGCCGTAAAGTGGGAGAAGCTGTGAAAAGCAATTCTATCTACAAGGAAGAAGATACTGTAGTGCCGCGTGCCGAATTGCCGGAACTGCTGCGCATCATAAAAAAGCTGGGTGCGGAATACGGTTTTCAGTCGGTATGTTATGGCCATGCCGGGGATGGCAACCTGCACGTAAATATTGTAAAAGGAAATATGAGCGATGCCGACTGGAATGAAAAGCTGCCGCTGGGTATACGCGCTTTGTTTACAGAAGTGGTAAGGCTTGGTGGTACCATATCCGGCGAACACGGTATAGGGCTGGTGCAGAAAAGTTATATGGATGTCGCGTTCAATGAAATACAGCTGCGGCTGATGAAGGATATCAAGCGTGTTTTTGATGCAAAGGGCATATTAAACCCCGGCAAAATATTCATGTCCTAAATTTTAACAGAAATCCTGTAAAATAAACCTGTCCGGTGCTGTGTTATAGCGGGTTGGGAAGCCGGAAATACTTAATTTCGTTTATTGAAAAACAAACATATGAGATATATTGTTGCACTGTTGATGTTGTGCTTTACCGCAGGCGCTGTACAGGCACAGGAAGTGTATACCAGCAGCGGGCGCAGCCTTCGCCAGGTAGAAGCTAAAAAGAAAAAGGATGCCCGGGGCTTCTCCTGGGATAAAGTAGTAGTAGGCGGTGGATTAGGTCTTGGCTTCGGTACCATTACATCTGTAAGTTTAAGCCCGAAGGTCGGCTATAAAATTACGGACAAGTTCATGGCAGGTGTAGGTTTGGGATATAACTATTTCAAGTGGAAAGATTACTGGGAACTTACCGATATAAACGGCAATACCGATTATTATGATTATAAAACCAGTATCTGGTCTGTAAGTGCCTGGGCCCGTTATGTGGTATGGAAAAACTTCTTTGTACATGCAGAATACCAGCATAATTTCATGTCTTTTACAGATTATGGCTACGATCGGCAGGGTAACGGAACCATACAGGGATATAAAACAAATTACAATGCTCCGTCATTGCTGCTGGGCGCAGGTTTCCGCCAGCCGGTAGCAGAGCGTTTTGCAGTATCTTTTATGCTGTTTTACGATGTGTTGCAGGATCAGTACAGTCCTTATTACCAGCAGGTTGTTCCCCAGATCGATTTTTACATGAATTTTTAATCCTTATTTGTACAATATTTGCAGACTTTGCCCTCAAAAGGCAAAGTCTTTTTATTTTCACATATGGGTTCAGCTGTACTACTTACTATTGTGCTTGCCTACTTTGCATTATTGCTGGGCATTGCATTTTATACTTCCCGTCATTCCAATAATGAGTCGTTCTTTATCGGCAACCGCAACAGCAAGTGGTGGGTGGTTGCATTCGGCATGATCGGTACCTCGCTTTCGGGGATGACATTTATCTCCGTACCCGGCACCGTAGGCCGCAGCGGGTTTGATTATTTCCAGGTGGTGATCGGATACTGGCTGGGCTATTTTGCAGTGGCTTATATTCTTCTGCCGCTGTATTACCGGTTGCAGCTCACATCCATTTATACATACCTTGAAAGAAGGCTGGGGACAACGGCATACAAGACAGGGGCTTTGTTCTTTATCCTCTCACGTACGCTGGGCGCCACATTGCGACTGTACCTTGTTATTAAAGTGCTGGAAAAGTTTGTGCTCGCGGACATAGGCATTCCATTTGAAGCAACCGCTATAGTAATACTTGCGCTGATTCTCCTGTACACCTTCCGCGGTGGGGTAAAAACCATCGTGTGGACAGATACGCTGCAGACAACATTCATGCTGCTGGCTTTGCTGGTATGTATCGGCTATATCATGCATTCGCTGAATATGGGCATTGCAGATACATGGCATTCACTGGCGCAGAACGGCTATACCAAAATGCTGCGCACTGACCCTCTACCTGCCAACTATTTCCTGAAGCAACTGCTGGGCGGTGCTTTCATTACTATCGCCATGACCGGTATAGACCAGGAGATGATGCAGAAAAATATAAGTGTGAGCAACCTGAAAGACTCTCAGAAAAATATGATCACACTGAGCTTTCTGCAGGCATTTGTAGTATTCATATTCCTCATGCTTGGCGGATTGCTGTACCAGTTTGCTATCACCAAAGGCGGCGCTTTTACCGAAGTAATGGTAAACGGCAAGCCTGAAATGCAGTTTCTGCTGGATGGTAAGAACATCGGTGGCGACAATATTTTCCCGACTATCGCATTTCATTACTTGCCGCCATTTATAGGCATCATATTTATTGTAGGCCTTGTATCGGCATTGTTCCCAAGTGCAGATGGTGCGCTTACGGCGCTTACTTCTTCCTTCTGCATCGATATACTGGGTATTAAGCGGAGATCAGATCTTTCGGAAAAGCAGAAATCGTCGCGCAGGCTTATCGTACACAACATTTTTGCCATCATCTTCCTTGTATTTGTATTTCTTTTCCGTGAAGTGGATAACGGGTCGCTGATACAGACATTACTGGTGGTGGCAGGATATACCTATGGCCCGCTGCTGGCGTTGTTTGCCTTCGGCATTTTTACAAAGAAAAACGTACTGGGCAACATGGTGCCGATCGTGTGCCTCGCCGCTCCGGTATTGTGTTATATACTTAAAATGCATGATAAAGAATGGCTTGGCGGCTATGTGATTGGTAATGAATTGCTCATCATTAACGCAGCATTGACGTTTTTGCTCTTACTTTTGTGCTCCCGTAACCGGGAAAGGGAGATACCTTTTCCGGGTAGAAAAAGCGGGCCGGCTATGCATATGCAGGCGGCAGAAGATACCGACAGTCACAATTAACAACAGATCCGTATTAAAGGATGAAAGAACAGTTTACTAAAATAAAACTGCGCGACTGGACAGAAACCAAGGCCCATTCCAGTTGGCAGATCTTTAAAATAATGGCCGAATTTGTACAGGGATTTGAAACCCTGGCCAAAATAGGCCCGTGTATTTCCATTTTTGGTTCTGCACGTACACAGCCGGGGCATAAATATTATGAACTGGCTGTAGAGATATCGCGCAGGCTGGCTGAAGAGGGTTTTGGCATCATTACAGGTGGCGGCCCCGGCATTATGGAAGCCGGCAATAAAGGTGCAGACCTGGCGGGCGGCATATCTGTAGGGCTTAACATTGATCTGCCGTTTGAACAGCATTCAAACCCATACATCGCCCGTGATAAATCGCTTAACTTTGATTATTTCTTTGTGCGTAAAGTAATGTTTACCAAATACTCGCAGGGTTTTATTATGATGCCCGGCGGCTGGGGAACAATGGATGAATTCTTTGAAGTGGCCACGCTGATACAGACCCGAAAATTTACCGCCACACCTATGATATGCATGGGCAGCAGCTACTGGAATGGACTATTTGACTGGATGCGCAGCACTATGCTTGAAGTGGAAGGCAACATCAGTCCGGGAGACCTTGAGTTGATAAAAATTTTTGATACAGCTGATGAAGTAGTGGCATATATTCGCGAATTTTACACTCATAACAAACTGCAGCCAAATTTCTAGGCATATGACAAAACTACTGATCTCAGCAGCGTTGAACGATTATGCCGAAAAGCATACAACGCCGGAAACACCGGTGTTGCTGGCATTAAACCGGGAAACTCACGAAAAAGTGCCGCAGCCACGGATGCTCTCCGGTCATTTACAGGGTGCGTTGCTGCAGATGATCAGTCATATGGTGAAACCCAGGAGAATACTGGAGCTGGGCACTTATACAGGCTACTCCGCTATATGTCTTGCACAGGGGCTTGCTGATGATGGCGTATTGCATACTATAGATATTAACGAAGAACTGGAGCCGATGACCCGCAAATATTTCCGCGAGGCATGGGTAGAACAGAAAATAACCCGCCATTACGGCAAAGCTGCAGAAATTATCCCCGAGCTGGATGAAAGCTTTGACCTCGTATTTATTGATGCCGACAAGAGAAACTACAGTCTTTATTACGACCTTGTTTTTGACAAAGTTCCGATAGGTGGAATCATACTCGCAGACAATGTGCTTTTTGAAGGAGAAGTAGTGCTTCCCGAAGATGAACAGGGAAAAGCTGCAAAGGCAATACATGCATTTAATGAAAAAGTAAATAATGACCCCCGTGTAGAACAGGTATTACTGCCGTTGCGCGATGGCATTATGATTATCAGGAAAATAGCAGCCGTTTAAAACATAAGAAAAATTACAGATCATGAAGAAGTGGATGTTGGTACACATCATGTTATTTTTTTGCTTCTGCTACGGAGCTACGGCTCAGTCGCAGGAAAACTATATAGCAAAATGCAACCGCTACATAGAACAGCATAAAGCACTTGCTGTAGCAGAGCAGCAACGGAGCGGCGTGCCTGCTGCCATTACACTCGGCCAGGGCATACTGGAGACAAGCGCCGGCTGCAGTGAGCTCATGACCAAAGCCAACAACCATTTTGGCATCAAATGCAAAAAAGAATGGAGAGGCGAAACCTTTGCACATACGGATGATGCGCCTAATGAGTGTTTCCGTAAATACAATTGTGCAATGGATTCTTATAAAGACCATTCTGATTACCTGAGAAGCGGTACCCGTTACGCTGCTCTCTTCCAGTTGCAGGCAACAGATTACAGTGGCTGGGCTTATGGCCTGAAGCGTTGTGGTTATGCCACCAATCCGCGCTATGCGCAGCAGCTGATCAAGATCATAGAAGATTTTCATCTGCAGGACTATACCTATATAGCCATGAATGAGGGCGCAGCAGCGCAACCGGTAGCTGTAGCAGTAGTGCCGCAGCAGCGGGTATACAGACCGGCGGAAACAACGGATGCGGCATCTCAGTCAGCCAACGGTCATGATGCTCCGGATGCTTCATCCGGCAATAGCGGGGTGACAACCGTGAATGGTCTGAGAGCTTTTTATGCGCACAAAGGTGATATGCTGCTGGAAGCTGCTATCAGGTATAAAATGCGCTATGCACGTTTGCTGGAAATAAATGATCTTCCCGATGCACCGCTCGAAGCAGATATGTTCGTGTATCTTGAAAAGAAAAACACAAAAGGTGCACATAGCAGTCACATCATGCAGCCAGGTGAAACACTGCTGCAGGTTGCACAGGCAGAAGGTATGCAGCTGAAACAACTGCGTACTTACAATCAGCTGGGTACCGACGAAACACCTGCAATGGGCACTGTGCTTCAACTCCAGGAACCCGGATCAGCAAAGCCTGAAATAGCCGCAGGCACAACTATCAATACTCCTGTATCACAGGAGAAGAACGATGAAACCGTCTATATTTATAAAAAGAAAACACAGCAACAGCCGGCTGCCGTAGTACCCGCACCGGTGGCTTCTCAGGATGTAGTGGCAGATGAGTCCGCTGCTCCGCAGAAAAAAATAGTGGCAGAAGAAAAAGTTCAGCCCGCTCCAACTCCTGCACCGCGTGTTGCAGCGGCGTCTGTGCCTGCTGTACAACGTATGGTTACGCCTCCGCCACCTGTGCGTCGTACAGAGCCGGTAGCAGATCAGCCTTTTAATATTGCCAATGAAAAAGCAGTTGAAGAAACGGTGGTGCGTAATAATCCGCGTTATATAGAACGTGGAGATAATAATGAGCCTGCAGTTGTACCACAAAAGGAAACCCCGGCAACAGCGCCTGTTACCGAATCAAAAGTCACACCAGTTCCGGTTAAGGAACAGGTGACAGCCCCGGCAGCTCCTGCGCCCGTTGCAGCTGCCAGTGCCGAAAAGGAAGCTGAAACAGCTGCACCTGCAGCAGAACCACAGGATGATCTGGAGCGCCTCAAGGCAAAGCTTGATAAAGTAGTATATGCGCAGGGCAACAAAACAAAAATGACATCTGCATCGCAAGTGCCGGTAGATACCAAACCAGCTCTGGTAACAACTGCCCAGGTACCTGTAACGCCGGAGGCATCTGCCGCAGGTGATGATAAATTTTATACCGTACAGAAAGGAGATACAGCCTTCAGCATTGCAAAACGCAATGGCGTCAGCATGAAACAGCTGATGGACTGGAACCATCTTAATTTTGAGAATATTAAAACGGGGCAAAAGCTGCGTGTAAAACCTTAATTTTTGGACGCTGCCGGATTTAAAATCCCGGCAGCTTTTTTTGTAATAATATTTATATGTCAAACGTACAGGTACACGACAAAACATTTCAACCATACATAGACAGGGAAGCGATACAGCGGCGTATTGCTGAACTGGGCAGGCAGATTGATGAAGATTACGGAGATAAGAACCCATTGTTCCTCGCTATACTGAATGGCTCTTTCATATTTGCAGCAGACCTTTTTCGCAGCATCAGTATTCCGGCAGAAATATCTTTTATAAAACTGGCATCCTATAAAGGCACCAGCTCTACAGGCAATGTGATCACCGCAATAGGGCTGGAAGAAGATCTGTATGAACGTCATATTATCATACTGGAAGACATTATTGACACGGGCAAAACCCTCAGTTCCTTTATACCGGACCTGATGCACCGCCAGCCGGCATCTTTAAAGATCGCTACATTCCTCACCAAGCCGGAAGCGCTGAAGTATGATGTGAAAGCCGATTATATAGGTTTTGAGATACCTAATAAATTTGTGGTAGGTTATGGCCTGGATTATGATGGCCACGGGCGCAACTTACCAGAGTTGTACCAGCTTGTATAAAATTGTATTTACCGCAAAGAGCGCTAAGGTTTCGCAAAGGGTTTATCTTCTTAGCGCTCTTTGCATTTAGTCTATGTTTCATATCCGGCTTTTCACCTTTCACGCACTACAAGCATCATTATTGATCATTCACCATTCCCTAAGAACTATGGTCGCACACAATTACCCAATGACCTTTTACTTTGCGCAGTAACAATGTATAGCTGCCGGAGACGTCGCCTGCATTGCGTTTTAGCGCCCAGTTCCCTACAATGAAATAATACTCCGGAGATAAGCGCTGTATGCTTTTTATTACCGACGTAAGTGCGCCCATATGGTCGGCATCCGGATAAGCCTGTTTATATTTTTCAAGCGTTTCTTTATAGCCGTAGCGCGGACCTTTACTGCCGATGAAGAGCAGGCTGTCATTTTCCCAATAACCTTTCATATAACCTTCAATATTGCCCTTGTTCCATTCGGTAACCTGGAGCGCCAGCAAATGCTTTATTTCGGCTACATCCTTGTTTTGGGCATGGAGTATAAGGGAGGAGCAAGCCAGTAAAAATGTAAATAAGTATTTCATGTGGGAATAATTTAAACAACTCAAATCTAAAAAGTTTAATCAATGCATGGTTTGCTATTTTTACAGCATGACATTATCCCGGACATTAATCAGGGTAAGACCGTTTTTCCTGTTTTTGCTGCCTGTATTTTTTGTGCTGCATGCATACCAGTTTTATTATGGCTTTGTACCTGTTACAGACCTGTTGATTATTGCCTGCAGTTACTTAGCCGTTACAGCTGTACTTTTTCTGGTTGTACAACTCTTTACCAGGAGCTCAATAAAAACCGGAATACTTTGCTTCCTGTTAATGATCATAGTGCTATACTGGGGCGACATGCTGCTGCAAGTAAAAGTCTTCTTTCCGCATGCTTTTTTTGCCCGTATACCCGTGCTTTTTGTAACGGTAATGGGAGCTGCAGCATTGCTTTATTTCCTGTTCACAAGGCTGCAGATATCAACGCAGAAACGTATCATACTGTTGCTGAATGTGCTGTTTCTTATTTATCTCGGTATAGATGCCGGTATCATTATATCAAAATCGGGGACAGATCACTCAATGTCGCGGGTATTGCCTGAAAAGCTTCATGTCTCAAACGCGAAAAACTGGAACGTATATTTTCTCCTGTTTGACGAATATGCTTCGAGCTATTCTTTGCAGCATGATCTTGGTTTTGATAACAGTGATATAGATTCGTTCCTTGTACAGAAAGGCTTTTCCATCCAGCATCACAGCCGGTCAAACTATAACTACACGTACTTCTCTATGGCCTCGGTGCTGCAGATGTCTTACCTGGAAAAAATAAAAAAACCACGCTCAGTGGATCTGCGTGATTACAATGTGTGCGCCGGCTGGATACGAAACAACCAGGCAGTACAAACCTTGCAGCATGCCGGGTACGATTTTTACAACTATACATTTTTTGAAATTGCCGGCCGGCAGCCAATAATAAATGATGGATTTCTTACAGTAAAAAGCAGGCTCATAACAGCCAACACACTGTACGACCGTTTCATGCACGATTATATGCAGTTCTTTCGTTCTGCTGCAACAAATGAAAAAGAGACAGCCGCCACTTATTTTAAGTTTGACGATTACAATAACGGCATAGTTTCCCGCGTGCAGCGAATTGTGGATTCGCCACTTGTTCATCCGCGTTTTGTGTATGCACATTTTGCAGTGCCGCACAGCCCGTTTTATTATAATGCCGCCGGGGAAAGGTTACGTGCAGACAGTGCAATAGCGGCCTCCGTTGCAGTAAACCCACAGTATTACTGGTACAACGTACAGCGGGCCAATAAAGATATCCGCGATGTGGTAACTGCTATTCTCGCAAAGGAATCCGGCCATGCTGTCATTGTGATTATGGGTGATCATGGCTTCAGAGGAAAAACGAAGAGCAATGATCCGCAGGCAAAATTCAGGAACATGAACGCCGTCTATTTTCCTGACCATGACTACAATACTTTATACGACAGTGTTTCTAATGTAAATATGTTCCGCATATTGCTCAGTAAAGTGACGGGAAATAGTTATTCCCTCTTGCCGGACAGTTCAGTAACGCTGCATGATAAAGGTGCCGGGTATGATAATTGAGTGATTGTGTTTTTGTGTATGAAAGACTGCTTATCCCGGGTAAAAGACGGAGCGTACAACAATATGTATAATGTGTTGCATGTTACATATATTATTCTTATCTTTTGGAAGTTTTAAGTTATTGCTACCCATTTTATTGCTCAATTAAAAAATGTCCTTATGAAAAAACGCTTACTGATTACCGCATCATTATTGCTGCCGGCAATGATGAGTATGGGTGCGGGTTACCAGCTTAACCTTCAGGGTTTGAGGCAACTGGCCATGGGCGGTGGCGGTTGTGCCTGGGTGTGGGACGCCTCCACCATTTTTTACAATCCTGCAGGCATGTCGCAGATGAAAGGTATACAGGCCTATGCCAGCGGCCTGATGATCATTCCGAATGTAGAATATGTAAAACCTGTGTCGCAGGGCGGCGGAACTGCACAATCAAAACAGCAGACGTTTACACCTTTTAATGTATATATAGGCGGCGCCGTTACAAAGTCGAAAAAACTGGGTGTGGGTCTTGGTGTGTATACTCCTTTTGGCAGTGGCCTGAAGTGGGATGAAAACTGGGCCGGCAGATATATCAATCAGTCCATTTACCTGCAGAGTATATTTTTTCAACCAACAGTAAGTTACCGCATCAGTGATATCGTAAGTATAGGCGGTGGTTTTATCTATGCAATAGGTAAAGTAGACCTGAAGCAGGCATTACCTACACAGGATGCCAGCGGAGCAGACGGACAAGCTGAACTGAAAGGCAATGCACACGGAACCGGCTATAACCTTGGCATACATCTTAAAGCCAATGATAACCTGCAGTTTGGTGTTACTTACCGCTCACAGGTGAAAATGAAAGTAACCAGCGGCGATGCTACATTCAATGTGCCTTCATCGCTCAGCGGTGAATTTCCTGCAGGAACCACATTCTCTACATCACTTCCGTTGCCGGAAGTACTTTCTGTAGGTGTAGGCTACCGGATCTGCAAACATCTTACACTTACTGCTGACTTCAACCTTGTAGGCTGGAAAGCATATGATACGTTGCGTTTTGATTACTCCAACAATACACCGCTGCTGCAGAATACAAGAACACCACGCCTGTACAAAAACACACTCGCATGTCGCCTTGGAGCTAACTACCGTGTGGTGAAAGGCTTTAACCTGATGGCCGGTGTTGCTTACGATCCTTCACCGGTTCGCGACGGTTATGTCTCTCCTGAACTGCCGGATGCCAACCGCCTGGTGCTCACAGGTGGCCTTACAATTAAGCCTGCAAAGAATCTTACCATTATGGCAGCAGTGGAGTATGTAAGATCTCAGAAACGTGATTCTGAATTTGCTCCTGCAAACTTTTACGGTACTTACCAGACAAAAGCCATTACTCCGGGTATCGGACTTTCTTATGATTTTTAATCAGCGCAAAAAAGAAACAACATGAAGAAAATATATATCATAGGAGCATTGGCAGCACTTTCACTTGCATCGTGCAAGCCGAAGCTCGACAGTAATACCGGCATGCCTTCAAAAGGTACGGCAGACTTCACGACTTATGTTGCGGTAGGAAACTCGCTTACGGCAGGCTATGCAGACGGTTCTTTATACCGTACAGGTCAGGAAAATTCCTACCCTTCCATGCTGGCTACACAATTTAAGCTGGTAGGCGGTACGGGTGATTTTGTGCAGCCGCTTCTGCCCGGAGAATCCGGCTGGCCCGGTGCAAAATATGTACTGGTCTCTACAGGAACTTCTGTAGCGCCTATACCTTACCCGGGTGTCCGCGACACCGCCGGAAGCTCGGCTAATGTAGCCCTTTCAGCAGGGTATAATAATACAGGTATACCAGGCATCCGCGCCGTAGATTACCTGTTGCCTGGTTACGGAAATCCGCTTAATGGAAACCCTTACCTGGCACGCCTGATAAGCAATCCATACCAGACCGCGTTGTCTTTTGCCCTTACCAAACCTGCAACTTTCTACAGTGTGTGGGTAGGCTCAAATGATGTACTGGCCTATGCAACCAGCGGAGGTATTGGAAATGTAGGTACCACAGCACTCCTTACACCTCAGTATGATATACCTTCCATTGCAAACTTTACTTTCAGCTATGATTCAATCGTGAATGCATTGTCTGCAAACGGTGCAAAAGGGATACTGATCAACATTCCTGATGTAACAGCCATACCATTCTTTACCACAGTGCCGTATAATGCGCTGTCTACAGATAATGCAGCGTTTGCCGCACAGGTACCGGCATTGAATACTGCATATGCGCAGCTAAACCAGGTTTTTGCAGCAGTCGGACACCCGGAGCGCCAGATAAGCTTTAGCACTTCCGGCAGCAGTGCAGTGGTAATAAAAGATAAAGATCTTACGAATATTTCTGCACAGATATCAGGGGCATTGCAGCTGGCAGGCTTACCGGCCGCGCAGGCAGGATTGTATGGTAACCTGTATGGCCAGGCGCGCCAGGCAAAAGCCGGAGAGCTTGTTTTACTGCCTGCAGCAAGTGTTATCGGCACATTGGATACTCCTTTTTATGCTTCATTGTTAGGCGCTGGTATCCCTGCTGCATCTGCTGCAGGGCTTGCAACTTATGGTGTGGGCGAACCACTTGCTGATGGTTATGTGCTTACGCAAAATGAGATCAGCAATGTTACCTCCTATACCACACAGTTTAATGCTGTAATTGCTGCAAAAGCTGTAGATAAAGGCTGGGGGCTGGTAGATATGAATACATATCTCAAAACAATTACTGCCGGCATTATTTACAACGGTGTAAGCTTTAATGCGCAGTTTGTTCAGGGTGGTGCATTCTCATTGGATGGTGTGCATCTTACACCCCGCGGCTATGCTATCGCTGCAAATGAAATGCTGCGTGTCATCAACAGCACGTACAGCGCTACAATTCCGTACATCGATATCAACAGCAAGTCTGGTATAAAATTCCCATAGCGGGATAGACGTATCGAAATAAGAAAATCCCGCATGACTAATAATCTGCGGGATTTTTATTTTTAGTATCAATAGTTGAAAATAATAATTGTTGTGCCTGCTTGTATGGGGAAGAATGCTATTATAGCTGTGCAGCCCGGTATGGAAATGTTTCCGGCTGTATTACATATACTTTCTGACGTGTGGCAAGGATCGGGTCCTGGTAGAAAAGCACGGTGCGTTCGTCCAGGTAAATCAGTTCAAGGCTTCTTATATCCGCCAGGGAAGCAGGCATACGTAAGATGCCGGAGCGGACTACATCTATTTCATACAGTTTTCTGCAATTGCCTATAGTTTCCGGGATCTCCGTAAGTTCATTTCTGCCCACATAAAAAATGCGCAGGCTTTGTAAATCACCGATGCTTTCCGGGAGACTGATAAGTACATTCTGGCTTAAGTCCAGCATTTCCAGTTTTTTCAGCATACCGATGGATCCGGGTACTGCATTCAGTTCGTTGAAGTTGGCCTTCAGATAGTTCAGTTCTTTCAGATTGCCGATGCCGGCCGGAAATGTCGTTAGTTTATTCGCCGTAACGATCAGCGTATTCAGGTGTGGCAGATAGCCGATCGAATCGGGCAGCGCTGTAAGCAGGTTGTAGCTGAGAGACAGGTATTCCAGGTTTTTCAGTTGAGCTATAGACTCAGGTATTTCTGTTATCTTATTCTTCAGCAAAATAAGTTTCTTCAGTTTATGGCACCGGAAAAGGGATTGGGGGAGGTTCCGTATCTTGTTATTGCCAAGATCCAGTATCTCCAGATTGGGGAATTGATCTAATATATCGGGGATACTGTCCAGGGAATGATACGGTATGCTGATCTCTTTTACTCTGAAACGTTCACTCAGTGCAATATCCCAGTCTCTGTATGTGCCGGCTGACGCGGATGCAAACAGAGGAACAAAACACAAAATGACGGATATGAGTTTTGACCATCGCATATATATGAAATTATGAAAAATTAATCATAATTCCTATTTGTTCAGCGTGCGGTATTCTTGGTTTGATATGATCTTATAATCGGGTGGAATGCGGAACTGGGCTGATTCTTCGGGTACAGCTTCCATCTTTTCCGCATGAAAAAGCATCAATACGCCATCATCATTTTTATATTCAAATGACAAAGGAAAATACTTAATGCCCGGGAGGCGTTCAAAAAGGTCCGGATTGGCAGGATACCAGTCCCGGGATATGTAAATATTACCCGAAGTGCCGTTTTTGTAGGTAACAGTTGCTTTATAGCAGGGCCAGCCGGCTATAGTAAGTGCCTTGTCCGTTGTTTGCTGCAGTTTAAAGCCTTCATAAGCGGTTTTATTGCCATTCAGTTCATCAATATTCAATTGTATGGCATAGCGCTTATCCTGCATAGTTTTGAGCGAATAAGCAGTGTTGGTATTTCCGTTATAAATGATGGTGCTTTGGTAGCCGTTGTCAAGCTTCAGCTCTTTGCGCACCATTCTTCCTTTAATGATCAGGCTGAAGGTTCCGGCATGTTTTGTAGCCTGCTCCTGCCCTGGTAAGGAGCCAATGCTTACGTTGTAAATGATGCTGCCTTCTTCAAAAGACTGCTGGCAACGTGCAGGAAGGGAGATGGTAACCATCCATAACAGGATGGCAGGTCCACAGAAAAACCGGTAAATAGTATTGGTATACATGGCACTCTAAAATACAAATTAAAATAGTTCAAAAAGAGTGCCGTATTTAATATTGCATCCTTTGAAACAAAAAAAACCTCCTGCGCGGCAGGAGGTTTTTTATAAAAGAAGGTTTGTGTTATTTACTGATGTGTGAATTTGCGTGTTGCCAGTACATGGTTCTGAGCATCCAGCAGGCGAACAAAATAAACGCCTGAAGGCACATCGCTGATATCAATAGAAGCATTGTTATTGTTGCCCGATACGCGGTACGTGCCGATTGCTTTTCCTATCAGGTTATAGACAGAAATACTGCGGATACCTGCATTAGGATCGTAGTTAATATTAAGCGTACCATGTGCCGGGTTCGGGAACAATTCTACATCATCAAGGCTTTTAGAAATATTGTTTACGCCTGTAGCCCATTGGTTTACAACGAAAGTAATGTTCTTTGTTGTACCCTGTCCACCTGCGGCAGCCAGACTTACAGTGAGGTAGTAAGAACCGCTTGGGGCAGCAGGAAGGCCTGCATTCAGCAACAGGTGAAAATCACCGGTAGCACCTGCAAAATACGGATCTGAAGTCCGTGCTACTGCATTGGCACCGAATATAGGTTGATTGGGCAGGTTGTTATTGTAGCAGGCGTGATTGTCGCAGATGCCTACAGTGCAATTTACACCTGTACTGCTTCCACATATAGCGGTCCAGGCCGAAGGGAAGTTGGTGCTTACCACTTTCCATGTCAGCTGAACGTTTGACGTTGTGGAAGGATTGGAGATTTTATTGTAAAGACTCAGTTCTGTACCACCATAGGTGGCAAAAACTGTATCGTATTGTGTAGTAAAAGACTGCGCCTGAGCGTTGCCTGCAAAGAGGCTGCCGACAGCGGATATAATAACGAGTAAAAACTTCTTCATAAACAGAATATTTCTAGCTCTGCAAATTATAGCATTTATTCAACGCTTCCAAACATAATTTGACACAGCTTTGTTAAAAAAGCAAACCGCGGATTTTCAGCCGTTAATTTTCGTACATTGGCTTACAGATACGAGGTACAAATACCAAGGATAAATAAATTATACCAGCAGATGAAATTCCCGTCTTTGAGAAAAATAAAGGCTGGCAGGGCGTTTATAGCCGGAGCCCTGACTGCCGGAGCCGTAGCTCTTTTTATACAGGCAAAAGAACCAGACTCCTACTTTGAAGCTTCCAAAAATCTTGAAATATTTGCCACTCTTTTTAAAGAACTGAACACTTATTATGTAGACCCTATAGAACCGGGTAAAATGGTGAAGACAGGTATTGATGCGATGCTTGATGATCTGGACCCATATACCAACTATATCACTGAAGCTGATATTGAAGACTATGAATTCCAGACGACCGGCAAATACGGTGGCATTGGCGCTACGATGCGTAAGAAAGAAGAGGATATCTACGTTGGTGATGTATATGAAAACAGTCCGGCACAGAAAGCAGGTCTGCATCCCGGCGACCAGGTTATTGCGATAGATAACCAGGTACTGAAAGGCAAAAGCATTGAAGATATCAGTCTGTTGCTGAAAGGTGCGCCCGGAACGCCGGTTAACATGAAGATCAAAGATGCATTTAACGGCGGAGAGGTGACAAAGGCAATCACAAGAGGTGAGATAGAACTGTCCAGCGTTCCATATGCAGGCCTCGTTGGTGGTCAGAAAAATATTGCTTTTGTGCGGCTTACGCAGTTTACCCCTGCCTGCAGCCGCCAGTTGCGTAATGCACTGGATAGCCTGAAAACAGCACAGCCCAATCTGAAAGGCGTAGTACTGGATCTCCGTAACAACCCCGGCGGTCTCCTCGACGAAGCTGTTAATATCTGCAACCTGTTTGTAGACCGCGGTCAGCTGGTGGTAAGCACAAAAGGTAAAATGCAGGAATGGGATAAGGATTTCAAAACATCCGGTGCGCCATGGGATACCAAAATTCCGCTTACAGTGCTGGTAAACCATTCATCTGCTTCTGCTTCAGAGATTGTGGCCGGCACTATGCAGGACCTGGATCGCGGCATCATTATTGGGGAGCGTTCTTACGGTAAGGGGCTGGTGCAGACTACACGTCCGCTGGGTTATAATGCCCGGTTGAAGCTCACTACAGCTAAGTATTACACGCCAAGCGGCCGCTGCATACAGGCACTGGACTACACACATCGTAATGCAGATGGCAGTGTAGGTCATATACCGGATTCGCTGAAAAAAGAATACACTACTAAAGTGGGCCGCAAAGTATTGAGCGGAGGTGGTGTAGAACCGGATGTGCTGGTGAAGGACAAAGACGTAAGCAAAATTGCCATTGCCCTGTACACAAAAAATTATTTCTTCGACTATGCAACGGTGTATGTAAAAGATCATAAAACTATACCCGACGCCGGAAATTTCTCCCTTTCACCAGCCGAATTCAGCGGTTTTGCCAAATGGCTGGAGAATAAAGATTATTCCTACAAAACAGAAACGGAAATAGAACTGGATTCGCTGAAAGCAACTGCACAGCGTGAAAACTCCTTTGATGGTGCAAAAACAGAATATGCCGCATTGCAGGCAAAACTATCTCACGACAAAAAACAGGACCTTATAAAACACCAGGATGAGATCACCCGTGTGCTGGAAAGCGAAATAGTATCGCGTTACTACTTCCTGCGTGGCCGGGTGGCCCAAAGCCTGAAGACAGATGAAGACCTGGCCCGTGCACTGAAAGTAATAGATCAGCCATCGGAATACCAGGCGCTGCTGCAGCCCGGGAAAGTGATAAAGTAAAATATTGAATTGATTCATACAAAGCCGGTGAACATAACAGTTCCCGGCTTTTTCTTTGGTTATGCCCAAATAGCGCTATTTTTCGGAGATGAAAAACTTTGTGCTTTTTCTTGCACTGATGCTGACTTGGGGGCCGCATGCACAGGCACAGTGGCCTGTTACAGTATTTGAGCAGACCGACGGAAAACAAACAGGTACTTACCGGCAATGCATTGACTTTTACAGGCAGCTGGCTGCAAAATCATCAGGGAAACTGAAGCTGACGGAAATGGGGTCTCCCGGTGATGGTTATACTCCATACCTTGCTTTGTACACGGGCAGCCATAACCGGGATCCGCTCTTCTGGAACCGCGATTCATTGGTCGTGATTATGATCAACAACGGTATTCATCCCGGTGAACCTGATGGGATAGATGCCAGCATGCTGTTGCTCCGGGACATTGTATCCGGAAAGTGGACGCTGCCCGGAAACGTGGTGCTCGCATTCATTCCCGTTTATAATATCGGCGGTTTCCTGAACCGGAACAGTTACTCCCGCGTAAACCAGGACGGGCCGGAAGAATATGGCTTTCGCGGCAATGAGCAGAACCTTGATCTGAACCGCGATTTCACGAAATCAGACAGTCATGAGGCCGAAGTTTTTACACGGATATTCCAGGGGATGGACCCCAATATCCTTATTGACAACCATGTAAGCGATGGTGCCGATTACCAGCATGTAATGACGCTGCTCACAACTCAGTACGACAAGCTGGGCGGCGAACTGGGCAGCTTTTTGCGTAACAGTTTTGATCCTGCGTTGTATGAAGATATGAAGCGGAAAAACCTGCCGATGATCCCGTATGTGAACGTAGAAGACCAGACGCCGGACAAAGGCTGGCATGCGTTTTACGATCCCCCACGGTTCAGCTCGGGTTATGCAGCATTGTTCCAATGTATCGGGTTTGTACCGGAGACGCACATGCTCAAGCCATACAAACAGCGTGTGGAGGCAACCTATGCACTTATGCAGACGATTATCACCGCAGCTTCAGAACAAAGTGCAGCTTTGATTGCAGCACGCAAAACAGACAGGGCCGCCATTTTACAACAAAAACATTTCCCGCTTCGCTGGCTGCCAGATACGACTCATCCGCACCTGTGGACATTCAAAGGATATGAAGCAAAATATAAAACCAGTAAAATAACAGGTCAGCAACGGCTGTACTATGATCATACCGCCCCGTATGAAAAACAAGTGCCGATAACAGATGTGTATACGCCGGATCAGTTTGCGGATGTTCCTGCCGCATACATTATACCACAAGGCTGGCGTGATGTGATCAGCAGGCTGCAGGCAAATGGTATTATCTGCACAAAGCTGAAAAAAGACACAATGATCGAAGTGATTGCCTACCACATAGACCGCTACCAGACCATGACCCGGGCATATGAAAAGCATTACCAGCATTATGGCACTCAGGTTGCTGCGCAAAGGCAGAGGTTGCATTTCCTGGCAGGAGACTATATCGTAAAAACTGCACAGGCTGGTCGCAGGTTTCTTGTAGAAATGCTGGAGCCGGCGGGCGATGATAGTTATTTTGCCTGGAACTTTTTTGACGCAGTATTGCAGCAAAAGGAAGGCTACAGCGACTATCGCTGGGAGGACGTAGCAGAAAAATATGTACAGCAGCACCTGGAAGTGATGCAGGCATTGCAGCAGGCCAAAAGTGCAGATACAGCATTAGCAAAAGATGCATCGGCGCAGCTCAATTTCATTTATAAGCACAGTCCGTATTATGAGCCGGAGCATTTACGGTACCCGGTTTTCAGGATAGAATAAAATATATTTACATCACATTATGGCGGCATATGCACATATCGTTGACTGGCTGGGGCATCATTTGCTTTCCTGTCCTTTTAAAAGGCTTACAGGTTTAGATTGTCCCGGATGCGGTATGCAACGCTCTGTAATAGCTTTGCTGCGGGGCGATTTTTCAGCGAGCTGGCATATGTATCCGGCAGGTATTGTACTTATAATTGCGGCATTATTTTTACCGCTGCACCTGAAATTTCAGTTCAGGTATGGCGCATTATTTATTAAAATTTTATCTTTCGCAGCCGGAATACTTATTATCGGCAACTATATTCATAAAATAATAACACAACAACTTATCTGATGGAAAACGAAAAAATTCAACCCTTGCAGGATCTCGGCAACCCGCAGCCGCTGCCCAATGCAACTGCAGTGCTTATCCTTGGTATCTTATCTATTGCCACCTGCTGCTGCTATGGCATTCCCGGTGTTATCTGCGGCGTTATAGCGCTGGTACTGGCTTCAAAAGATATGAAGCTGTATAATACCAGCCCGGCGGCATATATGCGGGGTTCTTACAATAATCTGAATGGTGGCCGGATATGTGCCATAATCGGGCTGATCATTTCTGTACTGTACCTGCTGCTTGTCATCTACATGATAAGCATGATGGGCTGGGACAACCTGGGTAATCCCGAAAAGATGCGGGCTGTAATGGAACAACGGTTCGGCAAATAAAAATATAAAGCGAAGCATCTGCTTCGCTTTTTTTATGTCTTATGGTACGGTTTTTCTTGTTGTTTTATATAATAAATACTGATCTTTAATACGATGTGCCACCAAACTCCCGATCATGAATAAATTTTTTGAAGTGCCTTTTTACGTGCGCCTGGCTATGATACTCATATCTGTGGCGATCATTTTGTTTTTGCTGGATCTGGGAAAAAGCATATTTGTTCCATTGTTCTTTGCATTTCTTGCGGCTATGCTGCTGTACCCGGTATGCATCTGGCTGGAGAAAAAGCTTATGAAGCGAGGGTTGGCGTCTGCTATATCGGTATTGCTCTTTGTAATAGGCATAGGGCTGTTTATTACTTTTTTTACTACCCAGATTATCAACTTTTCAAAAGATATACCGCTCATTCAGAAGAAAGTGCAGGATTTGCTTACCGGCCTGCAGCACTGGGTATCCGAAAAGTATGGCATCGACAGCTCTGAGCAGATGGAGTATGTTTATAAAGGGGCTGCAGGCATACTTACAACGGCTGCGAATTCAATAGGAGGGCTGTTTGTAAACCTGCTTACGTTTGTCATCTGGACGATTTTCATGCTTATTTATACCTTTTTCATCCTGTACCATCGCGGATTGCTCATACGGTTTATTCTTGCACTCTTTAAGCCTGGTCACAGGGCAAAAGCCTACGATGTAGTAGAGACGACACGTACGCTGATTAACAGCTATGTTGCCGGTCTGCTGACGGAAATGGCTATCATGGCAGTGTTAAATACAGCCGGCTTCCTGATAATAGGCGCTCATTATGCAATACTGCTGGGCCTGCTGGCAGCTGTACTTAACATTATACCGTATCTCGGCATCTATACAGCTATGGCTATCGCTATGCTGCTCACATTTGCCAACGGCACACCTGCACAGGCACTGGAAGTAGGCATTATGCTTATTGCCATCCATTTTGTAGATGCAAACTTCCTGTTGCCGCGGATCGTTGGCGGGCGTGTAAAAATGAACCCGTTCATTACGATCATTGCGGTGCTTGTAGGCCATCTTGTGTGGGGGATACCGGGTATGTTCCTTTTTATACCGCTTACAGCCATGCTGAAGGTCGTTTTTGAACATGTAGATGCCCTGAAGCCGTGGGCAATACTTATTGGCACTGAGGACAAGACACCGGAACCGGGTAAATAATGGTGCATTTCATCGCATGATTTTTACATTTCATCTCTTATTTACACAATCCGGTGATAGAATAAATAACTTCATTGCGGGCTTCAATTCATAGGATTGACTACAGGGTTATCCTTGATCGCAGTACATAACATGTACTGCGATTTTTTTATGTCTCTGCCGGTTTAATACAAAACACACAAAATGTAAAGTGTCATATAAAACGATATGGCAGCACAGTAAAGGATACTTTGCATGCTCCGCGTCTCCTCTGCCCTCTTTGCAGTAAAACCAACCGCCAAGTCCTGAATCTGTATTAATTTGCACGTCAAGATTTAATTATGAGAGTAGTACCCGGAGAAGTTAAGACTGCCCAATTACATGCCTTGTTGCTTGGATCGGTAGCGCCGCGCCCCATTTGTTTTGCCAGTACTATTGATGCCGACGGCAATCCTAACCTGTCGCCATTCAGTTTTTTCAACGTATTTGGCAGCAAGCCACCCATACTTATATTTTCACCGGCACGCCGTGTCCGGGATAATACCACAAAACACACGCTGCAAAACGTACAGGCAAACAGTGAAGTTGTGATCAACATCGTGAATTATGACATTGTGCAGCAGATGAGCCTGGCCAGTTGTGAGTATCCAAAAGGTGTGAGCGAATTTGAGAAAGCAGGATTTACGCCCATTGCTTCGGATATGGTAAAGCCCTTCCGTGTGAAGGAATCGCCGGTGCAGCTGGAGTGTAAAGTAACGCAGGTGATAGAAACAGGCCATGAAGGCGGCGCCGCAAACCTGGTGATCTGCGAAGTGCTTTGCATGCATATAAATGATGAGGTGCTGAACGAAGCAGGTAATATAGATCCGCATAAAATAGACCTGGTAGCCCGCATGGGTGGCGATTATTATTGCCGCGCTTCGGGAAATGCCGTATTTGAAGTGCCTAAACCCAACATGAACCTGGGCGTAGGTATTGATGCGCTGCCGGAAAGCATCCGTAAAAGCCATGTGCTTACAGGTAACCACCTGGGTATGCTGGGCAACAGTACTTCCATACCTGTGGTAAGCGATCTGCTATATGACGACCGGCTGGTGCACATATTGCGCGAGCATGATGCTGACGAAGCTGCACGTAAGCATGCGTTGCATGAATATGCCAAAGAGCTGCTGGACCACCATGATGTAGAAAAAGCATGGCAGGTGCTGCTGGCAGGAGAAGATTGATCAGACAAATGACCGGATTATATAATGAGGGAAGGCCTTTCGGGCTTTCCCTCTTTTATTTACTGCAGGAAAATGCATGTGGACAAATTGTGCATTTCCTGATATGAAAGGCTTTAGCTTAATGTTTTCGTAACAATATAGTAGTTAACTTTAATAACAATAAAATTTATGCCTTATGTTATGGCGAACATTTAGCGGGCAACATATACAGTTGCCCATCAAAGACGCGGTGGAAAATGCCATCGTACGCGAAACAGCAGCCGGGTATCATCTGAAGGTGTGTATTGGAACAGACTCACAGGTACGTGGAGATGAAACGGAATTTGCTACAGTGATTGTTTTTCTACGTGAAAAACACGGCGGTTTTATGTTTATTCATAATGAAAAATCGAAACAGCCATTCACCATTAAAGAACGCATGCTGGTAGAAGTAGCCAAGAGCATTGAGATTGCTTATGAGCTCTGCGATCTGTTTAACAAGTATGATGTGGATATGGAAGTACATGCCGACATCAATACCAATCCGCAGTTCAAGAGTAATGAAGCTTTACGTGAAGCGATGGGCTACATACTGGGTATGGGCTTCGCATTCAAAGCCAAGCCTGAAGCTTTTGCCAGCAGCTGCTGTGCTGATAAAATGGTAAATTAAACTACCGGGGATACCTGTAAAATCCTGAAAAAACAGGGCAATAGCATTGCCCCGGTATTTTTTCCTCTCTAATATAATCGTCAGACCTTTTTATCCTTTCCAGGAAAAAGGATTATTGGCTGTCTCGCAGAACTCTTCCCACACTTCTTTTACAATATCACCAGCAGGCTTCAGCTCTCTGATGATACTGCTCACCTGTCCTATTTCCAGTTCGCCTTCATTCATATCGCCTTCAAACATGCCTCTTTTCGCACGGGCACGGCCCAGCAGATCTTCCATTTCTGCAACATCTGCACAGCGGTCTTCTGCTTCCTTCACCTGTTTGTAAAACTCATTACGGATAAGACGCACAGGGGTCAGTTTTTTCATGGTAAGCACTGTATCGCCTTCGCCGGCAGTAATCACAGCCTGTTTAAACGATTCATGGCTCGAAGCTTCGGGACTGCATACAAAACGACTGCCCATCTGTACGCCTTCTGCACCCAGCGCCATCATAGCATACATGCCTCGGCCGGTAGCGATACCGCCGGCTGCAATTAATGGTATTTTAATAGCCTGGCGAACGGAAGGTATCAGGCAGAGTGTAGTTGTTTCTTCGCGCCCGTTATGCCCGCCTGCTTCAAAGCCTTCTGCCACCACGGCATCCACACCTGCGTCCTCGCATTTCTTCGCAAATTTTGCGCTGGATACTACATGTACCACAGTAATCCCATGCTCCTTAAACTTACCGGTCCAGGTCTTGGGGTTGCCGGCAGACGTAAATACGACAGGTACTTTTTCCTCGATAATAATATTTACGTGCTGTTCCAGTGCAGGATACAGCAGAGGAAGGTTCACCGCAAAAGGTTTATCTGTAGCCTGTTTGCATTTTTGAATATGTTCACGCAGTACATCAGGGTACATGCTGCCGGCACCTATGATGCCGAGGCCGCCCGCATTGCTTACTGCAGATGCCAGCCGCCAGCCGGAAGCCCAGATCATACCTGCCTGGATGATAGGATATTTTATGCCGAACAACCGCGTGATGCGGTTGTCGAAAGAAGAAAGATCGTTAGCTATTTGGCCTTCGTACAGCATTTATGTATAGAAGATTGAAAAATTAAAATTGAGTGAGTACTGCTCACACTATTCACCATTGACTATTCGCTAACCCAGGTCTATTTCCGTGTTATCGCCTATGTTGAGGCTCTGGCTCATGCCACGCACAAAAGCATCGTTACCGATAATGGATGAATGAAGCACTACTTCTTCCAGCTCAGCATAAGAACCGATAATGGAATCGCGGATGATAGAAGCCTGGATAGTGGTATGCTCACCGATGGTCACATTAGGACCAATGATGGAATGCTCTATACGGCATCCTTCTGCAATATTTACAGGTGGAATGATTACAGTGCCGGCCAGCTGGTATTCGCAATTTTTGTTGCCATTCTCGTCCATCTGTTTCAGCAGCGTGGCATTAGTAGAAAGCAAAGTTTCTTTTTTACCGCAGTCAAACCAGTTGTTCACACGGAAAGCGTTGAACGGGATTCCTGTTTCTATCATGTGCTCCAGCGCATTGGTCAGATGATATTCGCCATCTTCATTTGCACGGTTGTACAGGTGTTTATCCAGTGCAGCAAACATCGCAGCAGATTCTTTGATATAATAAACGCCAACCATCGCCATGTTGGACTTTGGTATCAATGGTTTTTCCACAACGCGGAGCACGCGGTCTTTTTCATCCAGCTCGGCTACGCCAAAGCTGCGGGGATCGTCTACTTTACGTACGCCTATCTGTGAGGTATCGCTGCTCAGGATTTCACGCACGTTATAGTCACAGATAGTATCGCCCAGTACGATCAGTACCTCTTCTTCAGATTTTATGGCATCGCGTGTGAGCCAGATAGCATGGCCTGTGCCGCGGCGGTCGTTCTGGGTAACAAGTGTATAAGAAAGGTTGGGATAAGTTTTGGCAATGTAGCGTTGGATTTTTTCGCCCAGGTAGCCTATTACAAACACAAATTCAGTAACACCGGCGTCGACGAGCTGGTCTACTATAACACTCAGTATCGTTTTGCCTGCAATAGGTATCAACGCTTTGGGCTGAGTATATGTAAGCGGGCGGAGCTTAGTGCCGGCACCTGCTACAGGTATGATAGCTTTCACAAATGTTCGTTTTAAACCACCAGTCTGTATGACCGGTTTTGCGCCGTGAAAATACTATAAATCGGTTATTCGGCTATTAATATAGTATGGTTATATAAGAGAAATGTGTTTTTAATGCTCCGGCAGTAACATTTTGATAATACGTCCGCCTGATAAAGAAGCAACATATTTGCGTGTTATTTGATCAGAGAATTAATGTTGCGTAGAAATAGCATATTTGTTTTTTCCTGTCTCCTTTCTGCTTGTACACACAAAAGCTTTACAGTGGTACAGCCGGTTACAGGCAACAATACATGTGACACTGCCGATGTATCTTACTCACGCCAGGTGCAGCCCATCATCCGGGACAATTGTTATGCCTGCCATGCCACGGCTGTAACGGCTTCCGGCGGACTTGATCTTGAAAATTTTGCGTCTTTCAAATCTTACCTGATGCTTTATTTCCAGGCCGATGGTGTATACGGATCCAAATTTATGCACATTGTAGCCCAGCAAGGCACAGTCCTTTATATGCCTCCTACAGGTAAATTATCTGATTGTGAAATTGCTGTAATCCGGAACTGGATAAGCAAAGGCGCAATACAGAATTAGCCTGGGATGCAGTTGCTGAGATGAGGAGAGATGATGACAATGCCGTTTTTGCAGAAAAACGGGTGCTTGAACCGATAAAAAGGCTGAAATAGCAATATTTACGAAGGCCGTATATCCAAAACTTTTATCTGCAGCTTTGTCTGGCCGTTAAATTCATTTTCATCCAGCGTGTATACCATATCAAACGGACCGCGGATAATGGTCTCATATTTTTCAAACAACCCGAAGCCAATACCATCAATAGTTTCACCGGAATGCTGGTGCACCACAAATTTGATGTGCTGCTCTTTTACAATCCGGGAATTGCCACGGAAATCGTACACATTCCTCGTCAGGAAAACGGGTCGAAGGTTGCTGGGGCCGAATGGTTCAAACTGGCGGATGATATTGTAGAAAGGCTGCTTGATATCGCTGAGGCGTATTTCTGCATCAATCTGTATCTCGGGTATTAGGAGCTCCGGTGAAATGGTCTGTGATACCACTTCTTCAAATTTTTCGGCAAAAGCTGCAACTACATCCGGATGCATAGTCATGCCGGCTGCATAGAAGTGGCCACCGTAATTTTCCAGCAGGTCGCGGCACTCGTGTATGGCCTCATAAATATTGAAGCCGGTGACAGAACGTGCAGAGCCGGTTACCTTACCATTTGATTCTGTGAGTATGATCGTAGGACGATAGTAGTGATCTATAAGCCTGGAGGCTACAATGCCTACCACACCTTTATGCCAGTGCGGCTGGTACAGCACGGTAGATTTGCGCTGTATCATGGCGGCATCGCCATGTATCAGGTTCAGTGCTTCCTGGGTAATGCTTTTATCTATTTCCTTACGCTCAAAATTGTCTGAGTGTAATCCCGCTGCCAGCTCCTGTATCTTTTCTTCGTCGCGCTCTATAAAAAGCTCTACAGCTTTTTTCGCATCATCCATACGACCGGCAGCATTTACGCGCGGACCTATCACAAATACAAGGTCGGCAATATGCAGCGGGCGATTGGTGCCGGAAGTTTCTTTCAGTGTTTTTATAGCCAGTGAAGGATTCTCATTTACCTTCTGCATACCGTAAAATGCCAGTACACGGTTCTCTCCGTCTATGGGCACTATATCGGCAGCTATGCTGGTGGCCACCAGGTCCAGGTATTCGTACGCCGATTCCGGAGGCAGCTTCCATTCCATAGCCAGTGCAGATATCAGCTTAAAGCCGATACCGCAGCCGCTCAATTCTTTGTACGGGTATTTACAGTCAGATTGCTTTGGATTAAGGATTGCCAGCGCCGGTGGCAGGTTATGGTCGGGCAGGTGGTGGTCACATACGATCACATCAATGCCCAGCGACTGTGCGTAGGCGATGAGTTCGGCCGATTTAATACCACAGTCGAGCGTGATGATCAGGTGGTAGCCGTTGGCATGTGCGTAATCAATCCCTTGTTTAGACACACCATATCCTTCACGGTAACGGTGCGGTATATAATAAGTAAGGTCGCCTTTATATTGCGATTTGAGGAAGTCGTATACAACAGCTACAGCAGTAGTGCCGTCTACATCATAGTCGCCATAGACCATAATGCGTTCATGCCATTCTATAGCTTCAGTGATGCGGGTTACTGCTTTGCGCATGTCCTTCATCAGGAAAGGATCGTGGAGATGGCTCAGCTCGGGGCGGAAAAAGTCTTTGGCAGAGTTAAAATCATGCACATTGCGTACCGACAACAGTTTACATATTGCGGGGTTTACGTTCGGTAAATCCTTGCGGAGCTGTTGTACGATCGCGTCATCAGCATGCTTTAGTGTCCAGCGTTTCTCAGCCATTGTGTCCAAAATCCAGTTGCTGTACTGCCAGATGGTAATCGTTTACCCAGCGCTCCAGTTGTTGTTGAAAATCGTGTTCCTGTATATTATGAAAGAAATCCCCTTCGTGCATGATGCTGCCCAGCAGTTTGTCCTGTGCCTGTATGCATTGCATTGCTGTAGCATACGGCGTATGGCTGAAGGATACCATTTCATAAACGGATACAAAACGGTCCGGGAAGCGTTTGCCCAGTTCTTTTTCTATTTTTTTGCGTTCCAGGAAGTGTGGATCTGCCACTTTATCACGCATTTCCACAAAGTTCTGCAGCGCCAGTTCTGCTACTGCGTCACCATTTGGCTTCCTTTTCTGCTCGTATTCTTTAAGTATTGCTGCCCAGTCGTCGCCGTGTTTGTCCATCAGGCCGGAGAGTACGGAGCAGTCCTCAAAGCCCGCATTCATCCCCTGTCCGTAGAATGGTACAATGGCATGTGCTGCATCGCCGATCAGTGCGCTCTTGTCCTGGTAATGCCAGGGAGAAATATGCGTTGTGATCAGTGAAGAGGTAGGGTTATGCATAAAATCTTCCAGCAGCGTAGGCATCATATCCACAGCATCCGGAAATTCTTTTTTGAAAAAGCTCATTACTTCATCTGCTGTCTTCAGCGATTCAAACGACGGATTGCCTTCAAATGGGAAGAACAGCGTACAGGTAAAGCTGCCGTCTGTATTAGGCAGTGCAATAAGCATATAATTTTTGCGCGGCCAGATGTGCAATGCATGCTTCTCCATTTTAAAGCTGCCATCTGCACCCGCGGGTATGTTCAGTTCTTTGTAGCCGTGTTCAATGTATTTATGCGCTGCATTTACACGGTCCATGGTGGCATAGCTGCTGCGAAGCGCAGAGAATGCGCCGTCGGCACCGAACAAAAGATCTGCGTCTGCAGTTTGTTCCGCACCGGTTTCTGCATGCTGGAAGTATAGCTTATTGGTCGCCACATCCACTTTTATACAGCGCTGGTTAAAATGAATGGTTGCGCCCTGCTGTTCTGCCAGTGTCATGAGGCGTTTATTCAGCTCACCACGGCTTACAGAATATATAGCTTCGTTGTTCTTTCCGTATTGCTGAAAGGCGGTAGACCCATCGGCCTGGTGCAGGTAGCGGCCGGTCATAGGAATAGCGAGTTCTTCCATTTCAGCTTTCAGCCCTGCAAGTTCCAGTGCACGCCATCCGCGGGCGCTCATCGCCAGGTTTATAGATCTGCCAGCACCTATGGAAGCGGTACGCATATCCGGACGACGCTCATAGATCGTTACTTCATATCCTTTCTTTCTTAAGATGATAGCGAGCAATGAGCCGACAAGACCGGCGCCTAATATTGTAACGGAACGAGCCATGATGATTCTGTGAACTTATTTTTTCGCAAATTAATCAAAAACGGCAGTATTTGGTAATGAATGAAATGCGATGGATGTGGATAACCTGTAAATGTGATGATTGTAGTTGATTTGAGATTTGAGATGTGGGATTTGAGAAAATGGGATCCGGGATTTGTAGTTTGGGAATTTGTAATGTTGAATTAAATAATTCACTATTGCTCATTCACCATTCATTGCCGACCGCTTACATTTGACGTTTCACGAACATTCACTATTCACTATTGCCCATTCACTTAAAACAGTTTTAACTTTTATCTGCTATCTTTATCCCTACTTTTGGCCACATTTATACCATAATCTGACCTATGCAACTTGCATTCTGGAAAAAGAAGGACGACAAAAAGAACAAAAAAAGAAAACCTGTCTGGCGTGAGTGGCTTGATGCTGCTGTTTTTGCCATTGTCGCTGCTACTATTATACGTACCTTTTTTATAGAAGCTTACACGATCCCTACTCCTTCTATGGAAGGCAGCATGCTGGTCAATGACTACCTGTTTGTAAGTAAGCTGTCTTACGGGCCTCGTGTACCTATGACGCCGCTGGCTGTGCCGCTGGTACACAATACAATGCCCATAACAGGCGGAAAATCATATACAGATGCCGTAAAATGGGGCTATCACCGCTGGTGGGGCTTCGGCAATGTGGAACGCTATGATGTGGTGGTTTTTAACTTCCCGAATGGTGATACTGTTATTAAAGAGCAGCCGGAGGCAGATTATTATGCTATGTGCCGCATGTACGGCCGTGAAAATGTATTGAGCCAGAGTACGATCATCACCCGCCCTGTTGATAAAACAGACAACTATATCAAAAGATGTATCGGCCTGCCGGGAGATAACCTGGAAGTGCGCGACGGCGTTGCTTATATAAATGGTCAGCCTACACCGGTATTTCCGCATTCCAAAACCACAGTAGAGGTAAAATCTTCAGGAGCCGGGCTGTCACCGGAATTCATGGACGATAATAACATCCAGCAGGATCCCTCCTTCCGTCCTTCGGATGCGCATAGCTTTTATTACATGATGGAAAACGACCAGCTGGAGCTTGCTAAAAAGCAGCCGGGCGTTATTTCCGTATCACCTGCATTCTACCAGAAAGGATACCTTGAGGCAGAATACCTGCCTTTCCCTTACGATACTGTCAATTACAAATGGAACCGTGATAACTACGGCCCGCTGCTGATACCGAAAAAGGGAACCTCTGTAACGCTTACACCGCAGAATATTTCTATTTACCGCCGTATCATCAGCGTGTATGAAGGTAATACGCTGGAAGAAAAAGATGGCAAATACATTATTAATGGCCAGGCAGCTACCAGCTATACCTTTAAAATGGACTATTACTGGATGATGGGCGATAACCGCCATAATTCACTCGATTCCCGCTACTGGGGCTTTGTGCCGGAAGATCATATTGTGGGCAAAGCGTGGTTTGTATGGCTGAGCTATGGCAAAGACGGTATGTTCAAAGACTTCCGCTGGCGCCGTATTTTCCGCAGCATCCATTCACTGGAAAAATAAACAGGATAAAAAATGATCCGTAAAATGATAACAGCGATAGCCCTCACGGCTATCGCTTTGTATTCGTGCAATTCCGGAACAAACAGCCCGGGAGATAACACAGCCCCGCAGGCCACACCGGCAGTAAGTGAGGGCAAAGCACTTTTTGCGAGCAACTGCGCTATTTGCCATGATCCTAAAAAGGATAAAACCGGCCCCGCGCTGCAAGGTGCACTGGCCCGCTGGAATAATGACACCGCGCGGATGAAGGCCTTTATACATAACAGCCAGAAAGTGATCAGTGATGGCGACCTCTATGCTACAGAGTTGTTTCATAAATGGGCCAATACAGCTATGACGCCATTCCCGTCACTTACAGACCATGAGCTGAATGCTATAATTGAGTATATAAATAAAGGAGAGGAATAAATGCCTTCACGGCAGGCAGGAATGCCGGGTGAAAATGATTTATTTACCGGTCCTGATATAAGATAAACGACTAAATTGCATTGTTAAACCATATGCAGTATTGACGTCTATGGTTTTAAACAGAATACTGCATTTTGTAATTGATTGCCTTTAATAATTAATAAGTCTATGCTGGAAACGCCTGTAAAGAAAACAGCCTTGTTTGAAGAAGATAAAATGTCGGCGCTGGAGGCCATTTCGCAGGCCCAGTTTATTGCATTTGCCCCTTATGTATTCCAGGCATCTATATTGCTGCGCGATAGCGGCCTTTTGAAGGAAGTAGAATCTGTACGCACGGCAGGAACCACTATTGCTGAGCTTGCAGGAAAGGTAAATATGTCGCACTATGCAGTACGTATACTGCTGGAAGCGGGCCTGGGCATAAAGCTGGTGTATCGTAAAGAAGGCCGTTATTTTCTTTCCAAGCTGGGCCATTTTTTCCTGAACCACCCGATGACACGCATCAACACCGATTTTATGCGGGATGTATGTTACGATGGTGCGCAGGACCTTAAAGCTTCCATAGACCAGGGCAAACCATTGGGATTGAAGCATCTCGGCGACTGGGAAACGATTTACCAGGGCCTTTCCATATTGCCGGAACCGGCCAATTCCAGCTGGTTTGCATTTGACCATTATTACTCAGACAATGCTTTTCCCGAGGCATTGCCCATTATATTTGAGCATAACCCGGCGCGTATCATGGATATTGGCGCCAATACCGGCAAGTTTACACTCGCATGCCTGGAGCATAATGCAGATGTGCAGGTAGGACTTGTGGACCTGCAGGTGCAGCTGAATGTAGCTAAGAAGAATATCGAAACCGCAGGATTCGGCAACAGGGTGGAATATCATGAATGTAACGTACTGAACCCTGAGGCAGAGCTGCCCAAAGGCTACGATATCATCTGGATGAGCCAGTTTCTCGACTGTTTTGCAGATGAGGAGATCGTTTCTATCCTGGAAAAATGTCACAGGGCATTGGGCGAAGGCGGCCGTGTATTTATCAATGAAACATTCTGGGATATGCAGCGGTTCGAAGCATCAGCTTTCAGCCTGCAGATGACCTCCTTGTATTTTACCACCATGGCCAACGGCAACAGCCAGATGTATGACAGCAAAGTGTTTGTGGAGCTGATAGGCCGTGCCGGCTTTGAAGTGGTTAAACAAACCGATAATATAGGCCTCAGCCATACGCTGCTGGAGCTCAGGAAGAAATAAAAAGTCTCCTTAAAAGGTTTTTTTCATATTATTTTTGACTCATAAAATACAAGTCAAATTTTCCTTATATGGACATTATAAAGCATGTGGACGTACTGGTGATCGGGGCGGGTCCTTCGGGTACAATAGCTGCTTCTATCATACATAAGGCCGGATTTTCGGTACAGATTGTAGAAAAAATGCTTTTCCCACGTTTTGTTATCGGCGAAAGCCTGCTGCCGCGTTGTATGGAAGCCCTGGAAGAAGCCGGTTTCCTTGATGCAGTTAAAGCAAAACATTTTCAGCAGAAAGACGGTGCCAAATTTGTACTTGATGGCAAAGTCTGCGACTTTAATTTCTCTCAGCAGTTTACACCAGGCTGGCTCTGGACATGGCAGGTGCCCCGTGCGGAATTTGATAAAACACTGGCCGATGAATGCACCAACAAAGGCATTCCTGTTCATTATGAAACAGAAGTGACAGATGTGCAGATTGCAGACGATCATTCTATCATAACTGTAAAGAAAAAAGACGGCAGCACAGAGCAGATCCGTGCCCGTTTTATAGTGGATGGCAGCGGTTACGGCCGGGTTATCCCAACGCTGTTTGGGCTGAATAAGCCTTCTACACAGGCAACACGCAAAACGTTGTTCTGCCATATGACAGACCCGAAGCGCAGCCAGGCTGTGGAGCCGAACCGTATTACCGTTTACGTGCATAATCCTAAAACGTGGATATGGGTAATACCGTTCTCCAATGGCAATACCTCCGTAGGCTATGTAGGCGATCCTGAATTTTTTGAAAAATTTCCCGGAACGCCGGAAGAACAGTTCCGGGCGCTTATCAATGCACAGCCGGAGCTGAAGGAACGCTTTGATGAATCGGATATGCTATGGGAGCCGCGCACACTGCAGAGCTGGAGCGCCACTACAGATTGTTTCTACGGAAAAGGCTTTGTACTGACAGGTAATGTGACGGAATTCCTTGACCCGGTATTTTCATCTGGTGTCACATTGGCTTCCGTATCTGCGCAGCTGGCCTCTAACCTCGTAATACGCCACCTGAATGGCGAGCAGGTAGACTGGGAAAATGATTATATGAAACGGATGCAGATAGGTGTGGATGTGTTCCGCACTTATGTGAATGGCTGGTATGACGGCACGCTGTTTAAAATATTCTTTGCGGCAAACCGCAATCCGGAGATCATGTCACAGATATGCTCCGTACTCGCCGGTTATGTATGGGATGAAAACAACCCATTTGTAAAGAACCACGAGAAAAATGTACGTACCCTGGCCCGTTACCTCGATACAATGCAGAACAATCCGCAGGAAGCTTAAAGAATGGCAGCAGATAGCAAATACATCATAGCACATCATGTGCACATAAATCAATCAAAAGCGGAGAAAGACAATACTCCGCTTTTGTCGTCAACACAGGCACTCAAGCCGGAAGAATGGTATCAGCAGCTGCAGCGTCCGTACCTCAAGTTTTTTAAAATGGATGTGCTGTGCAAATGGGCATGGCTGGGAGCGGAATACCTGCTTTCTGACGGTACGAATGTATTGTACGACGGCCTGGACAAAACACGCATTGGTGTGGTGCTGTCTACCAATCATGGCTGTATCGATGTAGATAAAAGATACCAGGAAACCATAGCAACTATTCCCAGCCCGGCGCTATTTGTATATACGCTGCCGAATATTATGCTCGGGGAAATATGCATCCGTCACGGAATCAAAGGGGAGCAGCTTTCCCTGATCTCAGAAATGCCGGATTTTGCCGAACTGCATTTCTGGGCAGACGATCTGCTGACCAATAAAGGAATGGACGCTTGTCTTTGTGGGTGGGTAGACGCAACAGGTGATACATCTGATGTTTTCCTTTTCTGGGTGGCAAAGAACGGAGGCGGTATTGCATTTACACCACAAAACCTGGCGCAATTGTACAGCCGCTGATCACTTAAAGAAACAAACAATGAACCAACCTGCATATATAACCGGCACCGGCATTATCTGCGCCATCGGTAATGATACGGCCTCCTGCCTGGATGCCCTGAAAGCTGGTCGTGATGGGATCAGTAAGCCTGCTTATCTGCAAACGCACTGGCAAAATGAATTCCCGGTAGGTGAAGTAAAAGCTTCCAATAAAGAGCTCGCCGCTGAAACGGGCGTGCCCGACACCTGGCCGCGCACCGCATTACTCAGCATGATAGCGGCTTCGGAAGCATGGCGGCCTTATAAAGAAAAGGCGAGAGGTTTACGTGCTGGATTCTTCTCAGCCAATACAGTAGGCGGTATGGACCTGACAGAAGAATTTTATGGTCCTTACAAAAAAGATACTGCTTCCGGTGAAAACTATATGTTCATTAATCATGAATGCGGCGCTGTTACCGAATTGGTGGCAGATGCACTTGGGATTCATGATTTTGTAACCACTATCAGCACTGCGTGTTCTTCATCGGCCAACAGTATAATGATGGCGGCACAGATGATAGAAAGTGGTATGCTGGATATTGCAGTAGCAGGTGGTGCAGACAGTCTTTCCCGCTTTACACTTAATGGTTTTAACACATTGATGATACTGGATAAACAACCCAGTCAGCCGTTTGATAATAACCGTCGTGGTCTGAATCTTGGGGAGGGCGCCGGTTACATAGTTTTAATGAATGCAAAGGCTATGGCGCAATGCGGTGCTGAAGCAACCTGCATATTAAGCGGTTATGCCAATGCAAATGATGCTTACCACCAGACAGCATCATCTCCGGACGGTACAGGAAACAAACTGGCCATGCAGGGAGCGATGGAAATTGCTGGTATTAGTCCGGCAGATGTCAGCTACATTAATCTCCATGGTACAGGCACAGCCAATAACGACAGCTCCGAAGGAAAAGCAATAGAACATCTGTTTGGCAGCACAATTCCACCGGCATCATCAACCAAAGCTTATACCGGGCATACGCTGGGTGCTGCAGCCGGTGTGGAAGCCGTGTTCAGCGTACTGAGCATACAAAATGACTTGATCTATCCTAATCTCCGCCTGGAAACACCGATGGAAGATATAAGCTGGCAGCCGGTTACAGACTTGCAGGAAGGAAAAGACATACGGCATGTATTGTCCAACTCCTTCGGGTTTGGCGGTAATTGTTCTTCACTGGTTTTCTCAAAATGTTAAGACAATGGATCTGTATATAAACAGCACAGGATGGGTAAGTGCAGCAGGCATTTGCAACGATATGGATTTTCTGCCGCAGCCAATAGCAGATGATTCCGGCAAGCTGCTTGCGCAGGAGCCTGACTATACGGGCATGATAGCGCCCATGCAGCTGCGCCGTATGAGCAAAGCCGTGCGTATGGGTATTGCAGCTTCGCGTATGGCACTGCAGCGTGCAGGCATAGAAAAGCCCGATGCTATTTCTGTAGGCACAGCAATGGGTTGCTTGCAGGATACAGAAGTGTTCCTGTCGAAGATGGTGGCACAGGATGAGCAGATGCTCACACCCACAGCTTTTATACAATCCACGCATAATACAGTTTCCGGCCAGATCGCTTTATTGCTCGGCTGTTACGGTCATAATCTTACTTATGTACAACGCGGCCACTCTTTTGAGCATGCGCTGATCAATGCACGTCTTTACCTGCAGCAGCACCCGGATCATACTGTTCTGGTCGGCGGTATCGATGAACTTACTGACAGCAGCTTTGCCCTGATGCAGCGCGCCGGTGCGTATCGTAAAAATGATGAGACGGAGGGTTGTGCCGCCGGAGAAGGCGCAGCATTTTTTGTAGTCAGCACAAAACCATTGCACCCGCAGGCATTATTATTGAAAAGGCTGGCATTATTTACATCAAAAGACCCGGCAGCATTTGAGCGTTGCAAAGAACAGCTCCTGGGCTTCGGGCTGGCTGATATAGATCTTGTAATGTCCGGGACTGCGGATAATGAGCGCTCTGCGTTGCTATACCCGCGGCTGCAGCAGGAAATATTTACAGGTAAACCATTTGCAGCCTTTAAAAATGAAACCGGCGAATATGCTACTGCCGGAGCACTGGCATTGGCATTCCTTACCGAAATGGCAGGCCGGAAGGAGTATCCTGCACATCTTGTGAGTGGGAGTGTAGCTGAAAATGCGCATCGCTTTGTTATCATAAATCACTACCTGCACCATTATGCCTGCTGGCTGCTGGAGAAAATGAGTAGCAATGCATAACGCATTTTATTGCTGGTAATCAGGGAAAAGCGGCTTTTGCTGGCATCCTTTTTAAGCGGAATTGATTCAATATCAAACCGCAGCCCATGCAACGACATGTTTATGATTCCGGCATAATCGGCAACTGTGCATTTATTGCACACGTACAGAAAGACACGAATATCTCCTGGCTTTGCTGGCCGCGTTTCGATAGCAGTTTTGTATTCGGCAGTCTGCTCGACTCGAAAAAAGGAGGTTCTTTCTACATCCGGCCTGAAGGAATATTTTCCTCACAACAGAAATACATAGAGAATACTAACGTTCTTACCACAACCATCGAGTCTTCCGAAGGTTCGTATATGATTACCGATTTCGCGCCGCGGTTCAGTCTGTATGAACGCTATTACAAGCCATTAATGCTGATACGCAAAATAGAACCGGTAAAAGGGTATCCGCGCATTAAAATATCCTGCAAGCCGGTAGGCGATTATGGCAATAAGCAGCTGGATATTTACCAGGGCAGCAATCACATTGAATTTACAGGGCTTGACAAGTCCATACGGCTTACAACTAACGTTTCCCTGAACCGGATAATGGACGAGACGTATTTTGTGCTGAACGAGCCAAAATACCTGGTGCTTACGTACGGCTTACCATTGGAAGCCCCACTGCTTAACACCTGTGAGGAATTCCTGGTGCGGACTATCTCTTATTGGCGCCACTGGACAAAAAATACAGGCATCGGCAATATGTACCAGGACCAGGTGATACGTTCCTCTCTTGCCTTAAAAATTCATCAGTATGAAGATACAGGTGCTATCATTGCTGCAAGTACTACCAGCCTGCCCGAGTCTGATGGCAGCGGTCGCAACTGGGATTACCGCTACTGCTGGCTGCGCGATGCTTATTATATACTTAACGCGTTTAATAACATAGGACACTTTGAAGAGGCGGAACAATATTTTCACTTCATTGCCAACGTTACCGTACAGGACTCGGGGCGGTACAATCCATTATATTCTATTACGGGTACACAGCAACTGGACGAACACATTATAGATCTTGAAGGCTACATGGGCAACCAGCCGGTGCGCGTAGGCAACCAGGCAGTAGAGCATATCCAGAACGATATTTACGGGCAGGTGCTTTTATCGCTACTGCCATTGTATACCGACCGTCGTTTTATCTTTGAAGAGCGCCATGATTCGTCGCGGTGGATCAATAATATACTCGGCAAAATAGAAATAACGCTGGATGAGCCGGATGCCGGTATCTGGGAATTCCGCAATACACTGCAGTACCATTGTTATACCAATCTTTTCCAGTGGGCGGGCTGCCGTGCTGCTATAAAAATGGCCAAGCATATAGGCGATCAGGCATTGCTGCAAAAAGCCCGTCTGCTGCATGACAAAGCAGTTAAGCAGATAGAAGCCTGTTACAGCCCTGAACTGCAGGCCTATACACAGGCGATCGGTACTACGCATATGGATGCGAGCACGTTGCAGCTGATCATGATGGGATACCTGGATCCTAAATCGCAAAAAGCATGGAACCATTTGTTGGCTGTGGAAAAAGAGCTGAAAGCGAACCGCGGCTTATTTTACCGTTACCTGCACGCAGATGACTTTGGTAAGCCGAAAACTACATTTCTCATTACGGCTTTCTGGTATGTAGAAGCGTTGGCATGTGTGGGCCGCACGGACGAGGCAATAGAACAATTTAACTATCTGCTGGGATACTCAAATCACCTGGGGCTTTTCAGCGAAGATGTAGATGCAGCTGATGGCAGTCAGTGGGGCAATTTCCCGCAGGCATACAGCCATGTGGGATTAATGAATGCCGCCTACCGTATTGCCAAAAAGCTGGACAGACCAGCGTTTATGTAAACCGGGTGTTTGAAAGGAACTGGTAAAACTCGGAAAAGCCTGCCGGCAGCCCGCCTGAATGACGCAGTCGGGCAGGCTATTACCGCTGCTGCCTGTGCCCAGTTATTAAGCTACAGAACTACTGTTGTGGAGGCAAAAGCCTCTGATTGACTTTTGTACTGTAATTCTTTTCAGGCTATTCTTTTTAAGCAATTCCCTGATGAAGTTGAATGTTGTCCTAATCTCTTGAGGGTGGTTGATAGATGAATTTCCTTTAACAACAACACGCACAGACTTCTTTTTTCCGGAAATCACCCAAATAAAAAGAGCCACACTATACAGTGCGGCTCTTCCAATATCTACAAAGCTGTTAATTAAGCTTCATCAGAATTTACCAGGTCGTTCACAAACTGTGCTACAGAAGCGATGCGGCCGTGGTTCAGGCTGTAATGGATAAACTTACCATCACGCTCAGTGCGAACGATGTTTGCACGGCGGAGGATAGCAAGGTGCTGAGATGCTACAGACTGCTCCAGGCGAAGTTTCACATAGATATCAGTAACATTCATGCGTTTGTTTTCTTCCAGCAATTTGATCACTTGCTGGCGTAATTTGTGATTGATGGCTCTCAGAGTCATAGCTGCGCTTTTTACAGCCATGTAGTCCAGCTTGATTTGTTCGTTAGAACCTTCGTCTTTGCGAATGACCAATGTGTTTCCTGACATTGTTGTTTCCATCTACTATAAATTTTTCAGAGGTTAAATAAATATTTTATTGCTTTAACTGGTACGAGTAATAAATATCACCCATACGATAGTGCAAATATACGCAACGAAGAAATATGAATAAAACTTTAAGAAATAATACTTGTTAATCCAGCGTTAAAAAATAATTATATTCTTTTTTTAAAAAGCATTTTTTTAATGATTATCAATTATTTAGCAATGTGAACATGTTTTAGGTAAAACGGTTCAGAAAATTGCAAACTGACGAAATCCTGACAATTAAACTTATTGAAAGAATAGAGTGCCCAGGCAGCCTGCTGCAATAAAACATTGTTTGCATATGTAATCAACCCATGTTTCTTCAAGATTTCTTCAAAATTCAGGGCGATTTCTCCCGTAAGGTACATGTTATAATTATTTCTCCCGTAAAGCGCTGTTAACTCCTCCTCCACTAAATGTTGGGGTGCGTCAACTACCTGAAAATGTGGGTCGTACGAAGCGTAAAAATACTCTCCCGGCCTTGCTATAAGCGCAGCAGCAATGCCATTATATTGCCCGATTTTGCCATTTTCAGAGAGCAAAGTATACGCCTGCCAGGCCAATAATTCAAGTTTGCTGTGCAGCATCAGCGATTTGTCTGCGGCATAGCAATATCCTTTTGCAGTAGCCAGCCCTATACGCAGCCCTGTATAAGATCCCGGACCGCCGCATACGGCAACAGCATCCAGCTGAGACAATGTAATGCCTGCCTGCGCGAGCACCTTATCGGTCATCAGGTTGATGGAAGCGGCGTGGTCGCGGGAATTGCTGTTGACTTCTGAAGCTACGGGAATGCCATCTGCAGCCAGAAAAACGGTGCCTTCATTGCCCGATGTATCTATGTGTAAAATATAAGCCATGGATGCGTGCAAATGTACGGCAGATGTTATTTTTGTACACATGGAAAAGAAAATCATCCGCACGGACAAAGCTCCGGCTCCCATAGGCCCTTATAACCAGGCCGTTCAGTTTGGCAATACCTTATATGTATCCGGCCAGATACCGCTGGATGCAGCTACCGGAGATCTTGTTACCGGCGATATCCAGTCTGCAACAAAGAAAGTAATGGAAAACCTGGAAGCCATTCTTACAGCCGCAGGTATGGATTTCTCCCATGTGCTTAAATCCACCATCTTCCTGATGGATATGGGTCAGTTTGCACAGGTAAATGAAGTATACGGCAGTTATTTCGGCGAAGATGCGCCTGCCCGCGAAACAGTACAGGTAGCGGGATTACCTAAAGGTGTGCCTGTGGAAATATCTGTAATTGCAGCGAAGTAGAATTGAGAATTGAGACGCCGGATATTGAGCCCAAAAAAAGCCGGTAGACACCAGCTCTTTCTCTAAATAAACCCCTTTGAAACGATATATCAAAGGTATAAATACGGTGAGCTGTGCGTTGTTTTTACGTTGTTAACAAGAAGGTGGTTAACAAGTGATTAGCAAAAGGCGCAAATAGGGCTTTAAAAGTGGGTCAAAAAACATCAGACCAAATAAGACTTAATAGAACAGGCGCTGATATAAATTCAGCGCCTGTTCTATTATTTACTCTCTGGGAGAAACACATTTCCCGTATTGAGCACATCCATCACATTTAAGTAATACTACGGAACACCGTATAGCGCAGCAGCATCTCCAGCGCGAGACAGGCGATAGCAGCCAGTGCAAAGGGGAAGAACAGCTCTGCATAATGCTTGTAACTGCTGATTTCCACTTTTGTTTTTTCCAGGCGGTCAATTTCTTTATAAATAGCAGCCAGTGAAGCTGTAGTGGTAGCGCGGTAAAACCGTCCGCCTGTTTCGCCTGCAATCTGCTTCAGCAGCGGCTCGTCAATTTCTACTTTGGTCATTTGCTTTACCATGCTGCCGTCTGGCATTTTCATAGGCATGGGAGCCTCGCCAATAGTACCTATACCGATAGTGTATACACGTACTTTATAAGCTTTCGCAATGTCCAGGGCAGTTTCCGGGCCTATTTTACCGGTATTGTTCACACCGTCAGTCAGGAGAATGATCACCTTGCTTTTCCCGTTCGTTTTACGGATGCGGTCTACAGCTGTGGCAAGACCATTACCGATGGCTGTACCGTCTTCCAGCATACCGCTCTGCACCTGGCTTATCTGCTCTTTCAGTACATTATGATCTATAGTTATAGGGCATTGCGTAAAGCTCTCACCTGAAAATATGACCAGGCCGATACGGTCTGTAGGTCGCTGATCTACGAAATCGAGCGCCACCTTCTTGGCTGCTTCAATACGGTTTGGGTGCAGGTCTTCGGCCAGCATACTGCCCGATACGTCAAGTGCCAGTACGATATCAATGCCTTCACTGTCTATAGATTCCGTTACATTGCTGGATTGCGGGCGCGCCAGTGCAACGGTGAGCAACGCCAGTGCTGCAATGCGCAGTGCAAATAATGCGGGGCGCATACGTACGCGCCAGGTTGGTTTTACCTGTCCTATGCCCGAAAGTGTAGTGAGGCGTAGCGCAGGCGCGTCTTTTTGTTTGCGGTAGTACTGCCACCATATCATTAATGGTATAAGCAGCAACAGCCCGAAGAAATATGGATGCGCAAAGCTGAGATGTTTCCAGTCCAGTAGTGTCTTCATATCTTATCCGGCAGTTGTTTCAGTTATAACGGGTTTGGTAATAGCTACAAAATGCTGTGCATTTTCCAGTGCCTGCATATGTTCCTGCGGCAATGGCTGTGCTTTGGCAAATTTGGCAAGATCCGCAGTGCGCAGGATAAATGCCAGCAGATCCTGGTGCGGTGCAAGGTCTTTGGTCATGCGTGCTTTGGCAAGCAGCTCGTCTGTGGTCAGCTCCATAGCCGGTGTACGGAAACGTTGCTCTATGTAATCACGAACGATGTCTGTAAGCTCTACATAATATTCTTTTACCTGGTTGTGCTGCCAGAGCTGTTTCTGGTCCAGCTCACGGAGCAGGCGTGTGTATTGTTCTGTAATCGTTTCTACCGGGCCAAGTGGCTTAGCTTGCGGAACAGGTACTTTTTTATTTCGTACAAAATAAAGCACCACAAAGATGGTAAGCCCTATGAGAATGATCGCGCCGATGATATAGGCGAGATAATCAAGCCAGGTGGTCTTTACATTCATGATGCCCTTAATGCCGTGATAACCTTTGGTGGTATCTACAGCTACAGTCTGCACCAGCAATTGCATGGAGTCTGTCTGAATCATGCTGGCGGTGCCCTGGTTGGGAATTACAGAGAACTGCAGCGCTGGTATTTTAAAGCTGCCGGAATCGAAGCCGGTAATAAGCAGGCGTTGTTTGTACGTAACAATATCACCCTGTTTTACCGTGTCTATCTTTCCTTTTTCTACAATTTCAAGATGGTTAAAAGTATCAGGAATCTCGGCCCACTGCAGTTTGCTCTGCATCTGGTTGTGTGTGGCTTCGATAAATAAACGTGCCTGGTCGCCGATGGTTATCTGGCTGGCATCGAGGCGTGCGGTTACTTTGGCATCGCCCTGGGCAAAGCTGTTCTGAGTGGCAGAAAGCAGTAAAATGAAAATAAAATACGGAACAATAGAACGTCTCTTACGCTTGGAGGTCATAGTTTATCTTCCTTTAAAAAATCCTTGTAACACTTTTACATAATCCTCATCGGTGCGCACGCCCATCAATGAGGCACCGCTTTTACGGAAAGCCTGCTGGCAATATTTCTTATGCTGGTCAAAAGAGGCTGCATAATGGTTGCGCAGGTTTTTATCATCCGTATCCAGCCAACGCAACTCACCGGTTTCTGCGTCGGCAGCCTGTACCAATCCGGCCGCTGGCATTTCACGGTCGTGCTTATCATATACCTGTATACCTACAAGATCGTGGCGGCGGGCTGCCAGCTGCAGCGGGGCTTCATATGGCGCGCTGATGAAATCGCTCATCACAAAGGTGATGGTACGTTTCTTCAATGCATTGTTAAGAAATTCCAGTGCTGCACCTACTTTGGTGCCATTGCTCGGGCCGGGCTCCAGCGCTATCAGCTCTCGGATGATGCGGAGAATATGGCTGCGCCCTTTTTTAGGAGGAATGAATTTTTCTACTTTATCGCTGAAGAAGATAACGCCTACCTTATCATTATTGGTAGCTGCGGAAAACGACAATACGGCGCTCAGTTCCGTGATCAGTTCACGTTTCAAGCGCTGTTGCGTTCCAAACAAAGAGCTGCTGCTCACATCTACCAACAGCATTACAGTAAGCTCGCGTTCTTCTTCAAATACTTTTACGAAAGGGTGCGAAAAACGGGCAGTCACATTCCAGTCTATTGCTTTTACATCATCGCCGGGTGTATACTCGCGTACTTCGCTGAACGACATACCACGACCTTTAAACGCAGAATGATACTCACCTGCAAAGATATGATTGCTCAGTCCCCGGGTCTTGATCTCTATCCGCCTTACACGTTTTAATATTTCCGCTGTAGTCATCATAGTTTAAACCACATTGTATTCCTGTAGATACGAAATATATAAAAGGATCTCCAAAACAATGATTATCCCGGAGATCCTTTCAGTTAAATATTTGTTTAAGCTGTAACGCTGCTCTCTGCGAGTACGTTTTTGATCACAGCCGCCATCTTGTCTGCGCGTTCCTGTGCCTGTGTTTCATCCCACAGCAGGCTGATGGAAGAAGAGATGCAACGGCTCATGATCGCATCGCTCACCGGGAAAGCCTGGTTGGTATGCTGCATGATCTGTTTTTTCAGTTCTTCGGGGAACCGGTTCATCCAGGAGCCATTCTTCAGGTGTTCCCATTTGCGGATGTAATGCCAGTTATTATCGTACCAGTAAAAATTACCGGCAATGCCAGCTTCCGCAAAACCAGCTACCACTTTACGCGTCATATCTTCTGTAGGCAGGAAGAAAGAAACGAAAGAACCGGTGTCGCCGGCCGGATCAGGGATAATGCGGAAGGTAACACCGCTTATTTCTTTCAGTGTATTATAAATGATGCTGTGGTTGCGTTTCTGTAAAGTCAGGAACTCCTCCAGCCTGCGCACCTGCGCAAGGCCTACAGCAGCATGCAGTTCGGAAATACGGAAGTTGTAGCCCAGGTACGGGTGCAGATCAGCACCGCGGTCTTTGCCCATATGGTCGTGGCCGTGATCGCTGTACTGATCGGCCTTTTTATACACTTCTTCATTATTGGTAAGTACCGCACCGCCTTCGGCACAGGTAATGATCTTTACAAAGTCGAAGGAGAAAGTACCCGCATCGCCGATAGTACCAAGGCTTTTGCCCTTGTACTTACCACCAATTGCCTGGCAGGCATCTTCGAGCAGTATGAGATTATGTTTGTCACAAAGGGCTTTCAGCTCATCGAGGTAAGCCATGCTGCCGCACATATGCACCGGCATAATGGCCTTTGTTTTTGGAGTAATGGCTTTTTCCACTGCCGCAGGATCCAGTGTGAGACTTTCATCGATATCTACCAGCACCGGCGTAGCGCCTACAGACACTACCGCTTCAAAACTGGCTACGAATGTAAACGTAGGCATAATGATCTCATCGCCGCTGCCTATGCCCAGTGCTGCCATAGCGGTAGTAAGGGCTGCAGTACCGCTGCTTACCAGCTGACTATACTTGCTGCCAAATGTTTTATTGATCTCTTCTTCCAGCTCTTTGGCCTTCCAGTTGCCTTTGCGGGCAGCGTCAAATCCGTAACGCATGAGGATACCTGTTTCCAGTACATCGTTTACTTCTTTGCGCTCTGCTGCGCCAAACAGTTCATATCCGGGCATGATATTTTATATTTTAGACAGCAAAAATAGTTTTTATACGGCTTACCTGCCCGGACTTATTACTTAAAATTTTCTGAAAATAACTCGTTCATCATAAACGATTTTGCACTTAGATTTGATAAAATTTCTTTTCCCATGAGTTACACATCCAGGTACATCACCATAACACTTGCATCTTCGCTGCTCTTTGCAGCCTCCTGTCAGCAGAGCGGAAACGGCAATAATGCTAATGCTGGCGGCTCTGATACCGCAGTGGCAACTCCGGCAACACCAGCTGCCCCGGTAGCCATCAGCCCGGTGGGCACATCACCCGAATTTCCTGATGCACAGCTATCTGTAGCTTCTGTAACAGCCACACCGCAGGGAGATTCCAGCAAGGTGAGCTTTGCTTTTAATGTAAAAAACTACGAACTGAAATCGCAGACAGCAGATACCGGCAGCAAGCAGTGCAACAACTCTGCACAGGGCCAGCACATCCATTTTATTATGGATAATAAGCCTTATAAAGCACTGTACGAACCTAAGAATGACATTGTACTGGCTAAAAATACAGAACACTACCTGATGGCATTCCTGTCTCGTTCGTACCACGAGTCGCTGAAAAACAAGGACGCAGCACTGGTATATCACTTTAAAATTGACGAAAAAGGCAACCTCAAGAAGCTGGATGACCCCAAAACGGCCATGGTATTCTACAGCAGGCCTAAAGGAGATTACCTGGGTAAAGACACAAAAAATGTGCTGTTCGACTTCTACGTATGGAACGGCAACCTCTCTGCCGACGGTTATAAAGTGAAAGCAGACATAGGCAGTGAAGGCGGTAAAGACACCACTATTACCATCACCGACTGGAAATCAAACTTCTTGCAAAACCTGCCGATGGGCAAAGACCACATTACGCTCACACTGCAGGACAAAGATGGCAAAACCGTTGACGGCCCTATGACCACAGTAACACGTGAATTTAACCTCGCCGAGAAAGAACCAATGAAATAATGAGCAAATGTGATGATTAGCAGATTAGCTGATGACCGCATTACGTAGTAAATAAAAATAGAAACGCCCCGGACAAAAACTGTCGGGGCGTTTTTATTTATTTTCATCAATCGCCGGTTTCTTTAACCATTTCTGCTCATGCGGGACGCCGCGCGGAGCAAAAGGGATTTTATTCTTACCGATATATGGCAATACTCAATCCGTTGTGTATTATTTTAGACCAGCTATAAAATCCTGTTTCATGAGGTTTGCCGTGTACACATTGCTGTTGCTTATCATATCCTCTCACGGGCATGTATCACAGGGCAAAGACCGGTGGAACTATAAAGGTGTAGACACCTCCACCTATTGGTATAAAGAAGGAATCAAACTGGAATCGGCCCTGAATATTCAGCACCTCACTCTTTCACGCGATAAGTTTAGTTTCCGTGTATGGCTTAATGGCCAGGTGATTGATGTGCGGACAAATGATTTTACCCATTTTTACGGCGTACTCACTACTTATACCAAGACCCACCCGGATAAAAAAGAGCGGCAAAATAATATACACTCAAAGGTTTTGTATAGTCAACTGGCACTGGATACCGGTATTGCACACACAATCTACAGCCTCAGCCGTGCTGTTGAAAGAATACCTACAGGTGATTCTATCAAGAAATGGGGAATGGGGGTTGACGGCATTACTTATACACTGGAGACTTCTACACCGGCAGCTTATGTGAATAAAAATTACTGGTCTCCGGATGCGCAGGACAGCAACCTTAAAGAAGCGTGGGCGATACAGCATTTTATAGATACGCTGTATATTATTGCTCCACTTAAAGCTGCCAACGACAGCTTCTCTGCAAAGCTTTCGCCCGGCACATATTGCACAGATGGACTAGACATTTTTACAAAACCTTCGCCGGAAATAATTGCTGCCTGGGAAAGATCAAAACCATACTACGATTATCTTGACTCTGTAAAACCTCGTCTGAATGCTTACCTTACAGATGCCCTGAATAAAATTTTTCATGGTTCGTTTTGCGACTGTTTTTCTGAGATACGACTGAGATTTTCGGTAAGTAACAAGCTGATAAAGATTAAATATATAGGAAAGCTTAATGATCGCGAAGACAAACGAAAATATCGCCAATGCTGCAATGCGATAAAACACGCCTTCCGGAAAATAAAGATTGATTTTGTGCATTCACAGATTCCCTATTGGAAAGAATTCCATTATAGGAGCCAAGACAAAACAATATCCATTTATTAGAGCTTTAATACTTTCATCAATCCCCGGTTTCTTTAACCATTTCCCATGTATGTCCGCAGTGCCCACACCTGTATTTATAAATTGCAGCAGGACCGGGAGATTCATCGGGTTGTTTCAGATCATGTGTACCAAGATCTGTTCTCTGTACTGCAAATACAGGGTGCCCACATTTAATGCATTTCTGTTTTTCTTCCATATCATAAACGACAAAACAGATTATGACAATCAGCACAACCACGGCAACAATTGTGATCCAGCTCATCAGGTAAGGGTTTACAGTAAAGATAATGAGTTCGTGTATGTTTATTGCTGTTCCGGATGTTCCGAAGTACCATCCGGAATACGGGATAAAAGCGGTTTTGTAAACCGCTTCGGCATATGAAATTGAGGAAAGGAATTGTGACTTCCATTTAAGGTACTTCTTACTGGAATGGTATTTATGCCATCCATTGTTATTAAAAACGTGGATTGTGGTAAAAGAAAATGAAAAAGCAGTTGCCCGGGTTTTATTGGGAGCAGGATTGATATTTGCCGGCATCAGCCACCTTAGTTATGCCCGCAGAGCATTCCGTGCGCAGGTGCCCGACTGGGTGCCGCTCAAAAAGGATGATACTGTTGTTTATTCCGGTATAGCTGAGATAGCATTGGGAAGCGCCCTTGTATTTGCAGACAAAAACCGTAGAAAGACAATAGGCCAGGTAGCCGCTGCTTTTTTTATTGCTGTTTTCCCGGGGAATATCTCCCAGTTCGTACACAAGCGCAGCGCCTTCGGGCTCAATACAGACCGGAAGCGGTTCATCCGCCTGCTTTTTCAACCCGCCCTTGTTTATTGGGCATTAAAAAGTACAGGCAAATCCCGCGAATAATAAAAGCCATTATCTTTTTTGCAGAAGTAACCGTCATCATGCTTAATTTCCCGGCGAGCCGTATTTCCGTTACTTTAGCAACAGCATAATATTTAATCCCCGTGACAGAGATAAACCCCATAAATCCCAAACTGTATCAAACAGCCCGGCTGCTGTTGTTTATATCACTGCTCCTGCCGGGTGTAGCCACCTTTGCACAGGACAGCAGCAAGGCATTGGAGCCTCCGCAAGATACATTACTCATGCACCACTACCGGGAGATATACGAAGAGAAGCGCGCACAGGACACGCAGCGGATCGTAAAAGACATGCAATACACGCGCAACAGGTTCCGGGCCATACGTAATTCCAGGTACGGCATTGTAGACAGCAACAACAAAATAATAGTACCCTTTCGTTACTGCGTGCTCAGCGGTATGGTGCAGGAAGGCCTTTTACTGGCCGCCATAAGCTGCGATACTTATGGCTATATAGACGTAGATGGCAACGTGAAAATTCCTTTTATATATGAAATGGCGCAGCAATTTTCAGACGGCCTGGCACCCGTAACGCTCGGCGGGAAAAGCTACTATATTAATCACCGCAACCGCAAAAAACTCACCTGCAATTTCAAGGGATGCAGTTCATTCCACAATGGCCGGGCAGTGGTATATAACGACAAGGGTATAGCCGGCTATATCAGCCGCAGGGGTAGGCTCGTGATCGATCACTATTACCAGGAAGCTTACAACTTCCACCGCGGCACTACGGAAGTACGTATCGACAATAAATATTACCTCATCAACCGCCGGGGACGTATACTCCGGTACGTCCGCGACGTTCATCTGCCCGAGCCGCTGTAGGCAGGCGAAATAACTGACAGCCCGGTTATCGCGAAATCTCCATCATCCTGCCCACGGTAATTTGTTGCCCCTTGTGATTTGCGTTTAAATTATTCTGTAGTTTAGCTTTAGATAACAGAGACAAAACAATCTATGAATTCTAAAAACTATATGCCTGCTCTTACGGGTATAAGAGCAATAGCAGCCTATCTGGTTTTTTTTCATCATTACAACAGGAGCGAGTTTCCTGCTACCATTGTCAGGTTCCTTTGGGAGTTTCATATTGGGGTGAATATCTTTTTTGTGCTTAGCGGCTTTCTTATATATTTCAGATACTTTCAGAATGTACAGATACACCGGAAATGGCTGGGGCAGTATTTTATAAACAGGATTGCACGCATCTATCCCGTTTACTTCGTTCTTACTTTGATCACCTTTTACCTTGGAAGTACTATGGCTGCCCACGGTTCATACATATATGGCGATGCCGGAGATCATCATTTTAAGCTGTTGTTGCTCAACCTTTCCTTTTTAAAAGGATTTTTTTCACATCTCAATTTTACAGGGATTGCACAAGGGTGGACTTTAACTGTAGAAGAATGTTTTTATGCACTGGCTCCTTTATTTTTTATCCTTATTAAAAAGGACCGGAAGGCATTTATTTATTTACCGCTGATCATCACAGCAGCGGGGTACCTGCTGGTTGCATTACTGGGTAAATACGGTGACCGGACACATGGTTTTTATGGCGATAATACTTTTATGCTGTTATACACATTCAATGGTACCTGCTGCGAGTTTTTTATAGGCATGGCCCTGGCAATGATCATACTTAAAAAAGATGACAGCATTAATAACACTCCTGTCTTCACTTCACTTGGCTTTCTTATCATGATAGTAAGCCTCCTGCTTCTTTGTTCATTCAAGCAAACAGAGCAGGTCATTTCGGGTTTATACCATCCGGTAGGCACTTTTATAGACCATGTGTTTTTACCGATAGGTACTGCCGTCTTTTTCTATGGATTGATAAAAGAAAATTCATTTATCAAGAGACTGCTTTCCAAACCGGTAATGGTATTGCTTGGGAAAAGCTCCTATGCTTTTTACCTGGTACATGTAGGCTTTCTTTCTTTTTTATTAAGACCACTGATAGCCCGGATGTGCACAACCTTATTCGGATGGCTCAGGGCCCACAGCCAGAACTGGATACCGGACCACACCGACCCGGATGGAATCATCACTATCCTTATTTTATTTGTATTGCTGAACATAGCTTCGATCCTCATTTTCAGATTGTTTGAAGAGCCTTTGAATAAGGCTGTGAGGAGTATTTATAAAAGAAGGGAAGCCAAAGAGGTTATGGCTGTTTCCCTGGATTAAAGCACATTCAATTAGCTTAAACTCTTAAACAACCAGAGTTTTACGCTGACTGTTACAAATAGGGTTAGCCCTTTTACAGGATCAAAAAAATGATCAGAAAGTTCATTTTTTTGATCCTGCTTAATAAAAGAGCTTTGACTACTGGGTCGTAGTTCTCTCCGACGGTCTGCAGCCGTATATTGGTTACCCGGTCACCAGCTCCGCCTCCAGCCGGCACAGCCATTCGTAGAGAAACTCCAGCACACCTACATTACTCGCGCCCTCCTCCTGTATTTCATAATCATCCTGCTGCACATAGTACATTACAATGCGGGCCAGCGCATCTTTAATAGGCGTAATACCATAGGCGTCGAAGATATCGTGAAAGAAAGAAGCAGCATCGGGGAGGGAATAACTTATGCTGCTCCAGCTAAAAAATACGGGTTGCGGTACATTGTTTTCTTTCGTGCAGGAGCCCTGCGGTAAGTTCGTTTTCATAAATAATACTTTACGTTTTAAAGAGGTTAGAAATGTGGGTAATCTTTAATGCGAAGTACCACACAGCGCCAAGAATCTTCTAACCCCCGGATGGAATATCTCATACCGCAAACGGAATAAATTATTCAGCGATTGGAGCACAGCATAACGCTGTCAGGGTTTAAAACCCTGACAGCATTAGTACAATCGTTATTTAAAACGAAGTGCAGCGTAGCGGAACGCAGAGAGAAATCTGGCGAGCAAAGTAACCATGCCGGCCAGATTTCTCTCCCACTTATTGCGGGATCGAAATGACGACATCACTTCAGCGGCATAACATCGCCAGGCTAAATACGCAAACCACACATTCAAAATAAAGAACTAATCAAGGCTCCAAAGCCCGGCACATCAGTAGAGCTTTAGCTTCATCAAGGTATACCGGCGCGCAGCAGAAATAGCGCGGCCGCGCCTTTCCCGCCCGAACGACGTTCAGTCGGGCGGGTTTGGGTTACTTTTTTTTCCCAAAAAAAGTGACACACTATTGGCTTTACAAACAAAAAAACTGGCTTACATAACTCAATAAATCGTATTCCAAAAGACAAACGATCAAGGCTCTAAAGCCTGGCAGCACAGTAGTACTACCGCTATATCGGAGCGTCAACCGGAAAGCAAGCTGTCATTGCTTGCCGGCGGCTTTTTTTGGTTACTTTTTTTTCCGCAAAAAAAAGTGACACACGCTATGGGCTATAGCATATGCCGGATAAATTATTCCATGAAAGCACCATATATTAGCATCCGTTACTACTTATATTTGCGTTTATATGAAAGCTACAGAAAAGATACACCACGGCAAGAATGTAAAAAGATTCCGCGAAATGCTGGGCCTCAAGCAGGAGTGGCTGGCTTTTGAGCTCGGCGACGACTGGAGCCAGAAGAAAGTATCGCAGCTGGAAAACAAGGAAGAGATAGATGATACCACACTGGAAGAAATAGCAAAGCTGCTGAAAGTACCAGCCGAGGCCATCAAAAACTTTTCTGAAGAAGCAGCCATCTACAATATTCAGAACAACTACGATAACGCCCAAGTCACATCAAGCCCTGTAAATGCAACTTATTGCACATTCAATCCTCTTGATAAATGGCTGGAAGCAATGGAAGAAAATAAAAAGCTCTACGAACGCCTGCTCCAAACCGAGCGCGAAAAAGTAGAGCTAATGGAACGTCTGATGAATGGGAAGAAATAGCATTTGTAAAAACACACCCCTGCCCCTCTCAAGAGGGGAAAATGTTATGACTTACTCTTATTGTAACACAAAAAAAATCTTAGAAAACACAAGCCTTGCATTATACTTCCCCTCCTCGGAGGGGCCAGGGGTGGGTAAATTCACACAGCACTTCTTTACACAACACAATCCTTGCGCCACACTTCCCCCTCTCGGAGGGGCCAGGGGTGGGTAAAGTCACACAGCACTTCTTTACACAACACAATCCTTGCACCACACTTCCCCTCCTCGGAGGGGCTAGGGGTGGGTTAAAACACAACACAAGAACCCAAATCGATATGCCCCGAAAGATCATCCCATACAACCCTGCACTAAAAGAACTGGCAAGACAACTAAGAAACAACAGCACCCAAAGCGAAATAAAACTCTGGCTTGTCCTCCGCAACAAACAACTACTCGGTTATGACTTCGACCGGCAGAAACCATTAGGTAATTACATCGCCGACTTCTTCTGTTACGATCTCATGCTCGCCATAGAGCTGGACGGCATCAGTCATATTCATATGGAAGACGTAATCAGAAAAGACGAAGAGAAACAAACGTGGTTACAGGAGCAGGGCATTACAGTGCTTCGTTTTTGGGATAAAGAAGTAATGAATGATATGCCCAATGTTTTACGGGCTATTGAACATTATATAGAGCAGTATAAAGCCAACGAGAGATAGCTCATGTGCTCCAATAGACACACCCCTGCCCCTCTCAAGAGGGGAACGTATTATGACTTACTCATGTTATAACACAAAAGTTCTCTTTACACAACACAATCCTTGCACCACACTTCCCCTCCTCGGAGGGGCTAGGGGTGGGTAAATTCACAACACACATCCAAACAGAACGTGAGAAAGTAGAACTGATGGAACGTCTGATGAATTGGAAGAAGTAAACTTGGTTCACTTTATAGAAAGTGTAAAAGCGCAACGTGTAGTTGCGCTTTGCATTTTATTAGACATGACTACTGGCGCTTTTTCACTTTTGTCAGAATGAGTAAGGTGGTGCGAAGTGTTTTATTATTTCCTTTACCGAAAATAAGTTCATCATTCATTCTTTTCTTAACATTCTTCCTGTTAAAGTCAGGTGATGCAGGTTTAAAGAACTTATCATCCTTTTGTAGTTCATATTTTTTATACTGAAACTCACGTAGCTTATTGATGTTTATTTCTGCAATTAAAATTGTGTCATTTTCTCCACCTTTAATCTGTAACTGGTTTTTACTTATTGTGTGTGCCGGCAATGTAACGCGGGAATCTCCATACGCAGAATTATTTACCTGCATAAAATAGCAGTGTATTTCACGGGCTGATGTTTCTACAATTCCAGAAAAATAATTGATATCAGAATTCCACTCAGATACAACCATTAAATCAACCATTGAAACAAACAAACTTCTGTGCAGCACATTTGCAAGTTCAAAACAATAAAAGTTACTGAAATACAAATTTCTCCAATTAATCAAATCATAACGATAGTATTGAGGGGTAGGAACTTTTAAATCTGAACCTGATCCTAATACAAGCCTTGCTTCTTCAGGAGAATAATGATTTTTAAGCCTATAAATTATTATGGCATCTTTCGAGCTACTTACCTGTAATGGGATAATTGTTACTATAAAATTGTACGATACATTTTCTACACGCCAATGCTCAAGCCCGATAACTGAAGCTAAATTGCTTTTAGCGCCAAATTTTGCAAAAAGCGGAACTAAATCATAGGGTACAGAACATTCAGGCATTCCTAATAAGTCAGCTTTTTCCTTAACAGATAAGTTTAAAATGTTAGAAAACACTCGGTATCTCTTTCCATTGATAATCGGCGTTCCTTCCATACTCATTTCAAAGTTTTTATCACTACATTTTGTATTTGCAACTGCCAATTTGCATGTTTCAAGTTTCTTATTGTTACTTAGTATTTTCAATTCATTAATAAACACATCCTTATTTCCCGTATGATCTTGGACCTTAAACCTCTTGGAATTTACATTGCCAAACATTTTCAATCTCAATTCTTTCTCCTTTGCTTTTAACGCATCTTCATCTTTAATATCCCTATACAACCCATGATAGTAATTAAATCTAAAAAAAATACTTGTTGCCTTATCCAGATATTCTAAATGATCATTCTCTTTGTATACATACTCCGTATTATCATTCAGCCTTTTTGTACCATCAGTAATATTGAAATACTGATAATAATAGCAGGCTTCCCAAAGCTTTATTAATCGCGGGCTATATTTTTCCAGGTCAGGGTTTAATTGTAAATCACGCTTATCTTTTTTAAATAGATACTTCCCAGCATACTTATTATTCACCTTCACAGGAAGGCTAATGTCAATTAATGATAATTCCGTATTAAAAGATAAATTGGTATAGTTTAGAAGAGGATGAACAATGTACTTATCCCTTATCATATTAGCCTTTCTGTATTTTCCGTATTGAAAGATATTGCCCAGTTCAGAATAGGCTTCAAACTCTCTGTGACCCTCTTCCCAAAACCGTTTAATTGCTTTCTTAATATCCTGGTTATAGAAGTCAGGATTTAATGCCAGAGAAAGTTCAATGGCACATTTAAAATATTCGAGTAAAGAAGATTTAGCTATTTCCCTTACATCTTCCCGTGTATTGTTTGCAAAGGGCAAGCTCCATATAGTAATAATAGTGTTTTCATAAAATTGCATGAATCCCTTGCGGTCTTTATGAACTATTAAATACACTATTATTCTCTCCCATAAAGAATAATACTCAACTGCATTGGCACCTTTAAAAAAAGAAAGTATTTTTTTGGACTCTCCCTCATCGTATTGAGATTCATGCTTTAATGCTGCAAATATTTTATTCGCCAGAAAAACGGTTAAAACAAATTTAGCATTCCGCAGTCCTAATATCTTATCTGTTTTCTTTCCTTTTCCGCTAAAAACAGCATCAAATGTCTCTTCGCTATAATCAGGGAACTCTTCCTCATCGGAAGGTAATTGTCTGAATTCACTTGAGTTCTCTAGTAACTTCTTTTTAAGGCGGTCTAAAAAATGTGTGCTTTCATTAGCATCTATCAAATACAGAAAGGTTTTACCTTTTTGTACACGTAATAATCTGTATTCCTCACAAGTAATTTTAAAAAAATATGGATTATCATCTTCGCTATTTTGATTCGATGTTTCTGTCTTTTCGCGGTCAACTTCTAGAATTGGATATAGTTCCTCATAAATAAAGCGGTCAACAGAATTTAAATTTATGCTTGGTTGCTTTTTATCAAAATTCTCACAGGGATTTGCCCGCATCTTTTTTTCATAGTCAGGATGATTAATTACAATCAAAATGTCATCTACATATCTGCTATAATAAACTGGTTTAATTTCTTCTAGAATCCTTTTGTCGAAATTATCCATGTACCAATTTGCGAGTACGTATGACGATGGCAATCCTATTGGTAATACAAAACATTTTCTATCCAATACTTCCTGATAAGGAACATTTCGATGCTTATATTTTACAAGAACGTTGGTATATTTAATATTTATCTTCAGAAAAAGATTATGTAGAGTCAGCAAGTCACCAGTTAATTCACCCACAGCAGTGTTAAGCCTTTCTTGTGATATCTCTGCATTATAGAAAAAGCTCTGGATATCAAGGTTAATAATTGCAGCATCCTCTTTTTTGTTTATCAATTCATCCACAACATCAATCCCTTCGTTTCTCCATTTTTGATATTGATTAAAATAAGGTTTAAACATGCGCAAGCCGTCTTGCATTTCTTTTTTTTGCGTCAAGCACAATCTATTCCCGTAAGCCTTTTTATATAGATTTTGCTCTAGTTTATATCCAATTTTCATTAACCATAAAACGGATATAATCAAAATGTCAATATCTGCATCTATAAAATAATTAACACTTTCTACTTCATACTTAGCAATTGGATATTTATTTCTATAAATATTTCCGGCATCTTCTATATCGTCTTTTTGTTCTAATCCTTTGGGCAATATTTTTACATCAATTTTATCAACTTTCTTTTTTAAAATTGGATTTATAAGAGGGCGTTGTAAATGCAGTATTCTTGTCAACTCTTTAAGACTTTCAGTAATTCCTTTTGATAAATCATCAGACAAATCGCTATTGTCTTGTACTTCAAATTCCGCAATCTTATTTTTAGAAAAAAGATCATAATTATCGTAATAGAAGTACGATTTCAATTTTTTATATGCCAGAGTTACATCGAATAAACTTATTGTATCGTTCATAAGGTTTACTAAGCTTTTTGGGTAATTGCTATTTCTAATGCATCTGCAAAATCACTTGGCAACTTCAATGAAAACTGATAAACATCCCACCACATACTTCCTAAATTAGCTACTGTTTCAGTATCCTTATCACCACCTAATAACCGTGTACGTTTTGCTACGGCTGCATCAAAATCATATACTTTTTTTATTATTGGTTCCGTTTTCTGAAAACCCGCTTTACTATAAGCTGATAATACAACCTGGGCGCTGGCAATGTCTGAGTAAATCTTATTCATTCGTGTATCATGTTCATTAACGGTTTGGACATTGAAAGTTTCAGGATCATGTTTTGCTATCCACAATATCCATGTAAGTGATTGAGTCGCAATTGCAGTTTCCTTCATTAAATTAGCAGCAGCAGTTGTTACATTTTTAATATCTTCTTCATTTTTTTGCAACTTCATTTTTTGTAACTCTGCATTTTGCGTTCTTTGCCATCTTTCATCTTCAGCTTTTGAATTTTTTTCAGACTGTTTTATAATGCTTATAAAACCTATTAAGGACGCTAACAGAGTTCCAATAATTGGCGTAATACTGGTCAATAACGCTGTCATTGGATTAGCTTGTTTTGTATAATATGCTGCCTGAGCTTTTTGGTTGGCTATTTGCGCTTCCTGATATTGTCGACTTAGTAATGAATCTGAGCCCAAAGCTTTTATAGATGTCGAATATGAGACGAAGAATATTAACAGGTATAGATACCATTTTAGAGTGTTCATTTTGATTTTAAACATGGTGTACGTTAGAGTGTGGAGAAATTCAGGACATTAAACTAATATTTTCTCTATCTCGTTTTTACAGTCAAAAAACCAAAGCAAAGGGGGTATTTTTCACGCCTCTCACCACCCCAATCTTAATTGCTCCGCACCCGATAATTACCCGAAAACCGGCACACGCTTTGGATAATTGGTGTTTCATTAATTAATAATTTAAAAAACATCAACTATGAGTTCCACCTCAGAAACCGGCCACTACAAAAATGTAGCAACCTTTGGCCGGCTTGTAGACGCTGTAGCCACTATCGATGCTTATCAGCCCACCCGTGCCGGTCTTCAACTGGGCACGCTCACCGATCTCTTCAATACAGCTGAAGCTTTAATGAAGGAGCTGAAACAGGCAGATGCCATTTACAAAAAAGACACGAAAGTACGCGCCACCGCCTTTGATGCCATGATGCACACTGCCACCCGCATCTACAACTCGCTGGCAGCTGCAGACGACAACTCGCCCCTGCTGCCGGCCGCCAAGGCACACCTGGATAAGCTGCGCGGCGAGCGCCGTACAGAACTGCCCAAAGCAGATGAAAAAACAGGCATCACGCCCGAAACCATATCGGTAAGCCAGCGCAGCTACGATGCCCAGCTGGATCATCTGAAAGATCTTGTCGCCACCGTAAGTGCCGAGACTGCTTACCAGCCCAATGAAGCAGATGTATCTGTAGCCGCCATTAACCAGCTGGTAGAAGACCTTACCGGGATTAACGCTGCTGCTTTTAAAGCAGGAAATGCCCTGGTATCAATCCGGGAAAAACGCGATGAGTTTTTCTACGATGAACATAACGGACTGGTAGCTATTGCTCACTCGGTAAGACGCTACCTGAGAGGTGCTTTTGGCGCACAAAGCATGGAGGTGAAAAAGCTGGCCGGCCTGCGCTTTACTAATCTTTTACGGAAATAAGTATACAGTTTTTGTATAATTATGCCCCTGGTTGCATGTTGTGGCCGGGGGCTTTCTTTTGTAGTACCGCTGCAGGTATCCGGGCCATATTATATTCTTTTCTGGAGATGCACGAAGGGTTGCACAGGTCAACATATTTTTTACAATAACAATACATCCCTTTACACCGGCAATTACAATTATTACACCGGCATACATATTGTTTTAAATAATTACACATACACTTGCGCCGGCATACATATAGTTTGCAATGCTAATGCATTCATTTACACCAGCTGTTATAGTCGTTGCACCGGCATACATATATGTTGTAATGATAATACATGCTCTTGCGCTGGCATACATATAGTTTACAATAGTAATACAAACTACTATAGGTGATTATAATTACATGCTAATAAGTTATTAATGCATGTATATAATACATCTGTTGTTTACTTAAGTACATTAAAGCTCTGCACCGACAGCATTTTTTGATGCTTGTAATCATACCGGAGGTGGTAGGTAGGGCGCGATAACCGGTATCCGTCAACGACGGCTTTATACAGCTTATCGTCGCGTAGAAAAAAGTAGTTTTTATAAAACGGGATGTTTTTTGTTACAAAACTTTCCAGCTCTGCATTGCGGGTTTCGGGTATTAAAAACATCAGGTTTGTGGTAGTACTGTTGTGCTCCTGCTCCCGCAGCCAGTTATATACAGGCATGTAGCAATTAATACAGTCGGTGGTCATCAGCCCCACTACCGTAATTGTATCGTCCATGTTTTGCGGGATATGGTCTGTCACTTTTTGCGCATGTGCAGAACGGCACATGCATGCAAACGCCAGTAAGAAAACTATGGTTATGTGTTTATTCATGGATCAATATTTTATACTCCTGGTAATGCATCTCATCTCCTATGCGCACTATTTGCCTGTAGATGCTGTCTTCCATCCTGCCGGCATAAAAGTCCTTTAACCTGGCAACCGGAAATATCTTTTCTGATGTACCGTTATTATAATGCATCATCTGTACTGTTGTATCGGTATTTGTTGTTTCGCCCCTGTAAAAGCGCAGGTACATTATGTTTGCAGGGTCATACCGCCACGCCTGGTACAGAAGATAACCTTTATCGTCTATCAGCTTCCATCGTTCGCTTGTGTTCAGGCAGTACATAGCCCCCCTGTCTGTATAGTAAGTATTGCCTCTATAGCGGGAAAAGCAGCAGAGGTCTACCATATATACATTCCGTTCATTCCTTACACCGGGATTCGTTACTTCGTTGCCATAGCCCGTAAAATGGTACTTCCCGTCTTTATGTGTATACTTTCTGATGATGAACTTCATGCTGTCGGCAGCCGTTGAAGAGTTAGACAGCAGCAGTGTGTCATCGTAAGTGCAGCCGGCAAAGGAAAATGTATTGACTGCCATCCCGAATTTGTCGCACTCCTGCCGGGGGAAAAGAATGGTGTTGACCAGCTGAAAACGATCATCAAGCACCACCATAAGCAGCAAATGGCTGTTTGCATTAACTGTATAGTTGCCAAAACGTTTCTGGTTGAGTATACTTACACCATACTGGATAGATATTCTGTTCTTACTGTATGAAAAGTAATAAATAACTCCTTTCGGAAAATTATCTCCCGGGTTATAAGCGCTGTCAGCCACGCCATACTTTATGCGTAGTGCATGGATTAACGAATCACTGAAGCTGAACTTTTCAGTTTGCCCGGTACCTGTGTTAATCTTCAGCAGATCAAAATCGCCGCTTTGTACCAGCACTGTAGTATCGTTCATTTTATACATTGCCGATGTGAAATGTTGCCGGGAGATGACGTTTTTGTCTTCCCGGACAACAATATTTTTCTGCATCGTACAGGAAGCGTGCTGCATGTGGTTACTGCATGAGAAAAGCAGCAGGGTAAACAAAAAGAGCAATCGCGTATAAACCATATATAACTTATCTGTAAAACGCAGATACCAGCTCAAAGCTGGCATCTGCGTGTCTTATTTATTTTTTTAATTCTTCACTATACGGTGGCTGCCATCGGATGCAATCTCTACATGTGCACCTTCATAGTAGGTAGGGTCGCCATCTGTACATACGATAACGTCGCCAGCCTTCAGTACTTCCACATTATTCCAGTATTCCTCAACCGGAGTGTTGCCGCCTTTAGGATCCTGTACTGTAGCCATACCACTGTAAACGACCTTTTCAATATCGCAGAGCGAATTGGCCATAGAACAGCCATAAGAACCGTTGTAGTAGTCTATACGGTATCCGTCATTGCAATACAATGTCCAGCAGGCAACTTTCACTGCAACGAGGCGTGCTGCAGGCGTACAATGTTTAGGGTTTAATTCATTTGCTCTCTTGACAATGCTCAGTACATCCGAACGATCGTAGTTGTCTCCTGCAACACGTGCGTGTGCCTTTACATTCGTTTTGGGCGCTTGCGGTGTTACAGTTTCTTTTGTACATGCGCCGAGGGTCAACAGGAACAGACTTCCAAGCAAAAGGTTTTTCTTCATAATTGTAAATATTTAAAAATCAGCCGCGAAGATGTTTCGTTTTTACAAATTGGCAAAGAATGGAAAACCAATATTGTAAAAATTGGGTATTTTTCACATGTCATCTACCCAAATTATTAATTAGTTTCCTACACTATTATTATTCAGCGTTCTCGGAAGCATTATCAGGTAATAATTTTTACTGCCGGCTAAGTTTTACAGAGGCCGGCTAACATTTCTTATTTCTCTTCTGTCTTAGAACTGTAAAGGGTTTCCCAATTTTTTGTTAAGTTTATATCTTACATAACCCTGATATTATTTTTCCATTATAAGTATTCCTATGAGCATTTTTACCCGTAAGTTTCTTTACATATTGCCCTGCCTAGCCCTCCTGTATAATACCGTACAGGCGCAGACGGCTAATTTCACCGCCTCGCCCACCACCGGTTGCGCCCCGCTGGTAGTACAGTTTACCAACACTTCTACGGGCACCAACAGCGCTACCGTCTACGACTGGAACCTCGGTAACAATGTGCATTCCGCGCTTGCCAATCCGTCTACATCATACTCCACACCCGGTACTTACACCGTATCGCTCACTGTGCGGAATGGCAGCAATGCCAATACCAAAACGATTACCGGTTATATTACCGTCAATCCGTCGCCTCAGGTGCAGTTTACCGCTAATAATACTTTTGGCTGTCCCGGTACTACCATACAGTTTACCAACCAGACTATTTTTCCCGTCGGTGTTACCGGTACTTATTACTGGAGCTTTGGCGATGGTCAGTCGTCTACCGCACAAAGCCCGGCGCATATCTATACTACGCCCGGCAATTATAATGTGACACTTAAGGTAACCAACAGTTTCGGCTGTTCCCAGACACTTACCGATACCAATTATATACATATCTACACACCGCCCGGCGGCAACTTTACCGCATCATCCACTTTCTTTTGCAAGGCCCCGGCTACAGATACATTTACAGCCACTGGCACGGGTACAGGTCCGTATACATACGACTGGAGCTATGGAGATAATACTACCGGTACCGGTGCCGTATCTGCACATACATACACTACACCGGGCACTTACACGGTAAAGGTGATCATTACAGATGCACATGGCTGTAAGGATACCGTATCTAAAACGGGCTATGTAACCATCGGTAATATGCAGCCCGCCTTTACCGGTCCTGCAGCTGCCTGTGTAAATACACAGGTAAGCTTTACCAATACCACTTCCGGTCCTGCACCGGCTTCTGCCGTCTGGAATTTTGGCGATAACACCGGCATATTTATAGGTGTAAATGCTACGCATACATATACCGCAGCCGGCACCTATACGGTAAAGATGACAGCTACCTCGCCTAATAACTGTGTGGATTCCACTGTCCGTACCATTGTTATTAATCCTGCGCCGGTGCTCGGTTTTACATACAGCCCCACGGCCCCGTGTCCTTCGCCGGCGACTATACAGTTTACCAATACTTCTTCCTCCGGCGGCAATTTTAACTGGACCTTCAGCGATGGTGGTACTTCCACCGCTACTAGTCCATCACATACCTTTCATGGCGACAGTGCATATACCGTAAAGCTATCGGCCACAACTGCTGCCGGCTGTAAAGATTCCATCACGCAGACAGTAACGGTATACAACCTTTTTGCGGACATATATGCCAGCAGGCACGATGGCTGTGCGCCGCTTACCGTAAAGTTCAAAGGCTTTGCACAAACGCATACCACCCCGCCGGATTATACTACGATCAATCCGTACCCGTACAGCATCGCTTCTTATGTATGGAACTTCGGTGACGGTACGGGCAATTCCACGCTGGACTCACCCGTACATATATTCGTAAATCCGGGTACCTACTGGGTTAAGGTAACGATCACCACGGTAAATGGATGTACGCATACAGACTCTACGCTCATCAGCGCGGGTTCGCATCCTACAGCTGCATTTACAGCAGCGCCTACCACCACCTGCTTTCATGATCCCGTACAGTTTACCAACAACTCTACCAATGCTACAGTATACATCTGGAACTTTGACGATGGCGGCACCACCTCTGTGCCCAGCCCCAAATATCATTTTTCTGCTCCCGGTATATGGGGCGTAACGCTTATAGCGCTTAACAACGGTTGTGCAGATACCATGCGGGTAGACAGCATGATCACTGTATTGCCGTCGAAGTCGCTTGCCACGTTTGCATATCACTGCGATACACCTGCCAAGGTTACGTTTACCAATGCGTCTATAGGTGACAGCTCTCACGTATGGATATTCGGTGATGGCACTACTTCTACAGCAGGCCCTATTGTTTCGCACACATATCCTGCATTGGGCAATTATACAGCCCTGCTGGCCACTTATAACAGTACGAACGGTTGCCGAGACACTGTGCCGATACCGCTGCAGCTATACAAGACAATACCCATATTTACATCTGCCGATACTGCTATCTGTAAAGGGGACCAGGTAATCTTCAGCGCAGGTAATGTGCCGAATATTATAAAATACAACTGGGTTATCGGCACTAACTACTATCCTGATACAACGGCTACCATACCTTACACCTTTACACAAAGAGGCTACTATACTGTAAAGCTCATAACCAAGAACACACACCTTTGTATTGATACATTTACCCGCGTAAACTACCAGTTGGTTTCAGATCCTGCAGTGAACATTGTAGGTACCCCGCTTGTAGGCTGTACCCCGCTGGCTGTAAACTTTACAGATTCCAGCACCGGTCTTACGGGTACTTATTTTACCAGCAAGCAATGGGTGTTTGGCGATGGTTTCAGCAATACATCTATGGCCACTACCAACAGTCATACCTACACTACAGCAGGCATATATGATGTAAAGCTTTTTATCACAGACAATGTCGGTTGCACCGATTCTATGGTACGTACCGGCTACATCAACGCGCAGCATCCTGTCGCCAACTTTATGGCCGATGATACCACCGTATGTATCGGGCAAACGGTAACATTCACAGACCTTACCACCTCTCCGGGCGCTACGCTTTCTTACCAATGGACTTTCGGCGACGGCACAAGCGGCACCGGTCCGCAACCTGCACATAGCTATACGGCTACCGGCAGCTATACGGTAAAGCTCATTGTTACCAATGCCACCGGCTGCAAAGACAGCATTACCAAGACAGCCTATATAAAAGTGCTGAAGCCGCATGCATCTTTCACGGCAAGCGATTCTGTGGCTATCTGTCCGCCGCTTATCGTAAGCTTTAACAGTACCTCTGCCAATGCATTGTCCTATGCCTGGAATTTTGGCAATAACGCCAGTGCGGTTATTCCTAATCCGTCTAATGCATTCAACAATGCCGGCGTATATAATGTGCGTCTTATTGTTACCAATTCAGAAGGCTGTACAGACACAGCTTACAAGCAGATAAAAGTACTGGGCTATGCAGGTGCGCTTACTTACACGCCGCTCAGTGGTTGTGTGCCGCTTACGGTAAACTTTACAGCCAGCATTACCAATGTACCTTCCCTTATCTGGGATTTCAGCGATGGTACTACTGCTGTAGCCACCACCAGCACTACCTCCCACATCTATACATTCCCGGGTGCGTTTGTTCCCAAGCTTATCATCAGTGATGGAGCGGGTTGTCTTACCACCAGCACCGGCCTCGATACCATCAAGGCTGATGGTGTAGATGCAGGTTTCACTGCAACAGACCCGGCATGTATCCACTCGTCTATTCTCTTTACAGATACAAGCTATAGTCCGTTCTCGCCCATTACTACTTCATCGTGGACATTCCACAACGGGCAAACAGCGTTCTCTCATCAAACCTCGCACACTTACGATACCACCGGCACTTATGCCGTAACACTTATCTCTGTGAACGCTCATGGTTGCCGCGATACGGTGATCCGCAGTGTTACTATCCTGCCGTTACCGGTCATCAGTGCCGGGAAAGACACGGTGATATGTAAAGGAGATGTGGCAACGCTTCAGCCCTCCGGTGGCGTATCTTATGTATGGGATATATCATCCTCACTGAGTTGCTCCGGCTGTACCAATCCGCAGGCCAATCCTGTAGTTCCCACAGATTATTATGTAACCGGTACGGGCGCCAATGGCTGCACCAGCAAGGATACTGTAAACGTGTCGCTGAAGACCAAAACAGTGGCAAGTGCAGGTAATGGCGGCGAGATATGTTACGGGCAAAGCTTCCAGCTGCAGGCCATTGGCGGGCAGCGCTATTTGTGGTCGCCCGCGGCAACGCTTAACAACAGCCAGGTGATCAACCCGGTTGCTGCTCCTGTTGCCAATACTACGTATACCCTTATCACATGGGAAGGAAGCTGTATTCCCGATACAGACTATGTAACCGTAGTAGTGCATCCGCTGCCCAAAGTAGATGCGGGTGCAGATCAGAAAGTGGTGGCAGGATCGTCTGCTGTGCTGGTAGCAACCGGTACAGGTGCAAAATATTATACCTGGGCACCGCCTGAAACTTTAAGCTGCGACAGTTGCTCCAGTCCTAAAGCGTCTCCGCTCAAAACAACTACTTATACTGTTACTGCCCACAGTGATTATGGTTGTGTCGATTCAGACAGTGTACATGTTATCGTCCTCTGCGACCAGAGCCAGGTATTTATTCCTAACTCTTTTACGCCAAACGGCGATGGTCATAACGATTACTTCTATCCGCGCGGAAAGGGTATTGATAAGGTGAAATCCTTTCGTGTATACAACCGGTGGGGCGAAGTAGTGTATGAGCATACCGGCTTTGAGCTGAATGATAAAACACAGGGATGGGATGGAACATACAAAGGTGAGCAGCTGCGCACCGATGTTTTTGTTTACGTCATAGAGGCGATTTGTGATAATGGTGAAACCATCAGCTGGAAAGGCGATGTAAGCCTTGTGAGATAAACACTTTTTAAACCCGTACAAAAACGCAATTCATGAAAAAGACAGCACAAATAATATATACCACCCTGTTGCTCGGCGCTGCATCACTCAGTGCCAAAGCTCAGGACATACACCTGTCGCAGTTTTACCAGGTAGCCACACTGCGCAATCCCGCGCTTACCGGCATCTTCACCGGAGATTATAAAGTGGGGGTTATTTACCGCAACCAGTGGAGCAGCATCAGTGCACCGTTTCAGACGGCGGTGATCTCTGCAGAAACGCGGATACCGGTAAGTGATGAGGTGAATGATTTCTTCAGCATAGGGTTGGTTGCCTATTATGATAAGGCAGGAAGTATAAACCTGCAGACGCTTTCTGTATGTCCTACTATCAGTTATAATAAATCGCTGGAAGACGCGCACCGGTCTTTTCTTTCGGTGGGCTTTACCGGCGGATACGTACAGCGCAGCTTTGATCCTGCAAAAATGACCTTTGATGAGCAATACCAGAACGGCTCATTCAATTCATCAAATCCTAACGGCGAAAACCTGCCCGATCCTAAACAAACTCAGTGGGACCTTGGTGCCGGCATCTGTTTCAGCAGTACCGCAGGGCAGGATGATAAAATCACTTATTTTATCGGCGAATCGGCCTACCATCTTACCCGTCCTAAAGATGCTTACTACAGCGACCAGGCAAGCCTGCGGACACAGGTACGCTGGAATACCAACCTGGGCCTCGGCTGGAAGCTGGATGAAACATGGAAAGCCCAGTTCCAGGGAAACTACATGCTGCAGGGACCTTATAACGAGATCGTAGCGGGTGGGTTGCTGGCCTGGAACAAAATGGACAACAGCACTGAGCAACCTGAGATGACGCTTGCTGCCGGATTGTTTTATCGTGTCAACGACGCGATCATTCCCACATTAAAGGTTAATTATCATGATCTTGACATAACAGCATCCTACGATCTTAATTCTTCGTCGCTCAAAGCAGCAACTAATCTGCGTGGCGGCTTTGAAATATCGGTATTTAAGAACGGCCTGTTCAGGGATCCCCGTTTTGAGAAAAGCCGCACCATATGCCCTAAAGCATGGTAATTTATCAAGCGCCGGATACCGGCAAAAAACTGGAATAAACTGATATTTTTTTAACTTTAAGGACAAACCTGAAAATAATAAGAAGTTCTTTAACCGTACTGCCTATGAACATTTTTACCCGACCTTATTTTTTACTGTATGCTATAGTATTACTTATGCTGGCCGGGCCGGTATATGGTCAGACGCCTGTTGCTCATTTTTCGGCAAGTGATACAGTGGGGTGCGCACCTAATATGGTGGTGAGCTTTACCAATACATCTACCGGTACAACAGCCGGCACAACATACAGCTGGGACCTCGGCAACGGAAACACTTCTACACTGCAAAATCCCGGGGCTACATATTCGCCCACTAATCCCAATGCGCCCACCTACTATAATGTGACGCTTACGGTTACCAACCCCAATGGACAGACGAGCACATTTACACTGCAGCTTACCGCGTATATGTCGCCTACTGTAAGTTTTACAGCAGCAGATACAGCTGGTTGTTCGCCTTTTACCACAACATTTACCAGCAATATACTCTGGAATGCACCCGGCAGCGGCACCTACCAATGGGTGTTCAGCAACGGGGGAACATCAACATCTGCCAACCCGACATATACCTTCCAGCCGGCCGGCTATTATGGTGTAGTACTGAAAGCCACCAATGGCGCAGGTTGCCAGACAACATTGCAGGTGCCGCAGTACATCCATGCAAGACCGCAGCCGGTACCATCTTATCTTGCCAATCCCACAGGCATATGTAATGCGCCGGGCAGCGCAGTATTTACCAACACGAGTACAGGCAGCGGTCCGTTTACTACCAGCTGGGATTTTGGCGACGGCGGAACCGGCAGCGGTTCTCCAACTCCGCATACATACACAAACAACGGTAACTATACAATCAACATGATCGTTACGGACGTGTATGGTTGCAAAGACACGATAAATACACCCAATGGTATGGTAGTGGCTCCTCTGCAGGCAGATTTTACCGCACATCCTGAAGCTTGTGTAGGAGAACACCTCGATTTCATCAATACCACTACACCAAGTGCAACAAGCTACAGATGGGATTTCGGAGACGGAACACAGCCTGTTACAGCAACGAATCCAAACCATACGTATTATACTGCCGGTACTTATAATGTACAGCTTATAGCAAATAATAACGGTTGCGCAGATACAGTATATCATACAGTGGTGGTGCATCCCAAACCTACCATTGCTTTTAATTACTTGCCCAATATCCCCTGCCCACCTCCCAGTACCATACAGTTTAATAACACTACTACAAACGCAGTGAGCTATACCTGGTATTTCGGCGACGGCGTCGGAACCAGCACTTTCGGAAATCCATCCTACACATACACCAATCCCGGTTATTTTGATATTACGCTGGTGGCAGTGTCTGCATTCGGCTGTAAGGATTCGGTGGTTAAGCCTGCATATGTGGCTATCGATGGGTTTAACATAAACATGCAGGGAAATTTTGCGGGCTGTATACCGCTCACTGTAAATTTCAGCGTATCCGCTACTTCATATCCTTCTCCTATTGTGGGCTACAACTGGAATTTCGGCGACGGCAGCCCCAACTCCACACTGGCTGCTCCGGCACATATTTATACTGCTTACGGAACCTATACAGTAACATTAACACTGACTGCTGCCAATGGATGCACTAAAGTGCTTACACAACTGATACGGGCAGGTACTCCGCCAACGGCCAATTTTGTTGCACAGCCGCTGGTAGCCTGCGTTAATGAGGTGGTACATTTTACAGACAGTTCACTGAACGTGTCCAACTGGTATTGGAATTTCGGCGATAACAACATTAGCAGTGCTCCCAGTCCCGATCATCAATACAGCCTGCCGGGCACCTACACAGTAATGCTTAAGGTACTCAACAATGGCTGTCCCGATTCTATGATCCGGACAAATTATATTAAGGTGAACTTTCCTAAAGCACTGGCGCAGCGTACTTACAACTGTAACAGCCCGCTTAATGTTTCTTTTCACAACAACTCACTGGATTATAATGGCTGGACATGGTACTTTGGCGACGGTACCTCTACCAGCACGGTACTGCATCCTGTACATACTTATCCTGCTACAGGATCATATACCGCTATGCTTGTATGCTGGAATGATACCACCGGCTGCCACGATACGGCCGTAATCTCTGTAAATGTGATACAGCTTGTACCCACATTTGCAGCAAATGATACCGCAATATGCAGGGATGGGTCAGTGAATTTTACCTCGGCGGTAAGCGGCGGCACTGTAGTTGCCTATGACTGGTCTGTTGATGGCCTGACTTTCCTTGATACAACGGCCAACTTTCAGTTTGTATTCCACATAACCGGCTATCATTCCGTGAGCCTTACCGTGCACGATAATAATAACTGTACCACAACGCTTACCAAAACCAACTACATCATAGTAGGCTGGCCTACGCCTGTATTTTCTGCCAGCCCGCAGACGGTTTGTGCACCCGGAACGGTTCTGTTCACAGATCAGACGTCGGTAGTGCCGGGTACAACTATTGTAACGCGCATCTGGGATCTTGGCTTCGGCCCTCAGCCCAACAATCCGAATCTTACGACTACACAGTCTTATACTGCTGCCGGGAGCTACAGCGTGAAGCTTGTACTTACAGATAATATAGGCTGCACCGATTCTGTTCTGGCAGCTGATTATATAAAAGTCAGGAAGCCGGTTGCCAACTTTTCGGCAACGGCAACTACCTCATGCCCCGGCCGGCCGATCACTTTCCTGAACAACTCGCAGGGAGCCTCGCTGGATTATACATGGTACTTCGGCGACGGGACTACCTCAACGGCAACCAGTCCGCAGCACTCCTACTCGCAGACCGGCACTTATACCGTAAAGCTGGTCATTCATGATGGTGTGGCAGGATGTAAGGACTCTATAACCAAAGTAGATTATATCACTATCGTTAATAAGCCAACAGCAGGGTTTACACTCAGTGATACTTTTAAAATATGCAGCCCGCTGGTTGTATCCACTTCCAACAGTTCTGCCGGTGCTACCTCGTACCTGTGGCAGTTTGGTGATGGCGGCACTTCTCCGTTTGCTACCCCCACACACGTATATCAGCCCGGTATTTTTAATGTTTTGCTTATTGCTACAAACCAGTACGGCTGCAGCGATACTGCAAAAAGCCGCGTGCGTGTGCTTGGATATGCCGGTGAGCTGAGCTATTCACCACTTTCAGGATGCGCACCGCTCACTGTAAACTTTACTGCACTGGAACATAACGTGCCCGGTTTTGTTTACGACTTTGCAGATGGTACCATACTGGCAACCACCAGCCTTACAGCAACGCATACGTACCTGCATGCCGGACCTTATGTGCCGGCGCTTATCATGACCGATAATGCAGGCTGCAGCGCCACCAGTATGGGACTGGATACCATAAAAGCCGATGGCGTATACGGAGGTTTTACATATTCTCCATATCCTGCCTGTGATAAAGGCACGCTGCAATTCCTTGATACGTCAAGAGCGGCATATTCGACGATCAGTACCCGGTACTGGATATTCCACGACGGCCAGACGAGCACTGCCGCAAATCCGTCTCACTCATATCCCGGTACAGGTACATACAACATCACCCTGATCCACAATACTACCACGGGTTGCCGCGATACGCTGGATACAAGTGTAACCTTCTACCCGCTGCCTGTAATTGATGCGGGCCCTGACACAACCATATGTGTGGGGGATGCAGCAATACTTAATCCTTCCGGCGGAACATCTTATATATGGACGCCCATAGCAACGCTGAGCTGCGACAGCTGCACACATCCGCTGGCCAGCCCGACAGCACCTACCTTGTATACAGTAAAGGGAACAGATGTACATGGCTGCAGCAGTACAGATACAGTGCATGTGTACACGAAAACAAAAGTAGATGCACTTGTAGGTAACGGAGGCGAAATCTGTGAAAGCGATACTTTCCGCCTGAGTGTGACCGGTGCAGGCCAATACCTGTGGCTACCGCCATACGGGCTGAATGATAATACCATACAAAACCCGCTCGCATCGCCGGATACAACCGTACGTTACATGGTCGTGTCTTCGCAAGGCAGCTGTATTGCAGATACCGGATATGTAACGGTTACAGTTCATCCCCGTCCGCATGTAAATGCCGGTCCGGACCAGACGATCATAGCAGGTAATACAACACAACTTAATGCCCTGGGGAACAGTATTGTGAAATATGCATGGACGCCCGCGGTAACACTGAGCTGCAGTGATTGCCAGGATCCGGAAGCAACACCTGTAGGCACTACAGTCTATACGGTAAAAGCATATACAGATTATGGATGTACAGATTCAGACGATGTACGCATTAATGTTATCTGCCAGCAAAGCCAGTTATACATACCCAATACATTTACCCCCAACCAGGATGGCCAGAATGATCGCTTCTACCCGAGAGGAAAAGGTATACGCATCATCAAGTCGTTTAAAATATACAATCGCTGGGGCGAAGTGATATTTGAGAAGAGCAGTATAGATGTAAATGATTTCAACAATGGCTGGGACGGAACTTACAAAGGCAAAACCTTACCGCCGGATGTATTTGTTTACACCATAGATGGCACCTGTGATACCGGCGAAGAATTTAGCTGGCAGGGAGATATTTCACTTATCCGTTAATACGAAAACCGGAGACAATGAAGATTAGAATATATACCGCAGTTTTACTCGCATCCGTTTGTTGCGGCATCGCATCGAAGCTGCAGGCGCAGGATATACATTTTTCGCAGTTTATGGAAACAGCCATATTGCGGAACCCGGCACTTACGGGTATTTTTTCTGAAGACTATAAAGTGGGGGCCATCTACCGCAACCAGTGGGCGAGTATAGGAAAGCCTTTTAAAACCGGCCAGATAAGCGCAGAAATGCGTTTCCCGGTAGGACGGGAAGCAGTAGATTATGTGAGTATCGGGCTGCTGGGGTATTATGATAAAGCAGGTTCTATTAATTTCCAGACGACAGGCTTTTATCCGGCACTTAACTACAACAAATCGCTGGAAGACAGCCACAGCTCCTACCTGTCTGTAGGCTTTACCGGTGGTTATGTTATGCGCAGCATAGATATCTCTAAAATGACCTTTGACAACCAGTACCAGAATCCGGGCGGTGGAAGTGGCGAACAGTTACCGGCTTCCCAGCTTACCCACTGGGATCTTGGTGCGGGCGTAAGCTTTAACAGCAGTTTCGGACAAGACAATAAGAACAGTTATTATCTGGGTGTATCCGGTTATCATTTCACACACCCGAAACAGTCTTTTTACGACAATGGCCAGGAGATAAACCTCAATACCCGCTGGAACGTAAATGGAGGCCTCAACTTTTCATTGGATGATGCCTGGAGCGTTATCGCACAGGGCAACTATATGCTGCAGGGAGCTTACCAGGAAACAATAGTAGGCGGTATGATACGCTGGAGCCGCTTTAATAATGAGAACAGGCGCGATTTTGCCTTTTCTGCCGGCAGCTTTTACAGGTTTAAAGATGCCATCATTCCTATGGTGAAAATAGAATACAAAGGGCAAGCGTTTTCACTGAGTTACGATGTAAATAATTCTTCGCTTAAATCTGCAACAAACCTGAAAGGAGGATTTGAAATATCTGTATTTACATCGGGCTTTTTCCAGGGCGGAACAAATGACCGTCACATGTGTCCGAGGTTTTAAAACGGGAAAAAGGGAAAGTCGCAGAAGGGTATTTAACAACTATTTTTCAAAACGAATCTCCTGCAGGAGATAATTACTCGTTTTCTGTTTCAGGAACAGGTAAATGCGGTATCTGCCATTTGCAGTGGCAAGATAGCCGATACTGAATGTATTGGTGCTGTTTACTGGGCTGCCGACACGCTCGATTTCAAAATTTTTGGGATTATTTTTATTGAAAAAGTCACGGATAACCATCTCAGCCTGCGTACGGCTGTACGAAGATTGATTGTTATTTATCGTAATATCTACGACGTTATCCATATAACGGGCTACTTCCGATGCATCTCCTGCACTCAATGCATTTCCTATGCTCTTTAAAGTACCATTCTGTGAAAAGCAATAGCTTACACATATGATGTTGAGCACGGCCACGAGGAATAACCGTTTTAAAAAAGGTTTCATTTAGAAAACATGAAGTATCATACAGTATAGGCGTTGCAAAAATAGTACCAGTTTCGTTTCATCAGCCAGCAACGCCTGATTGGGCTACAATTTACCCCTAAATTCTGATTTTATAAAAGTCTTGTTTAAAAGTCGGTACTGCCGCTGCAATTAATCAGTAAATTTGCGGCCATGTCAAAAAAGGTCATTCTCATCATTATGGACGGCTGGGGCCATGGCCAGGTGCCATCAGCAGATGCAATTGCTCACGCCAATGCTCCGTTTGTAAAATCTCTATACGGCAAATACCCTCATTCTGAGCTGATTACCTGTGGCGAAGCTGTGGGGCTGCCTGACGGACAGATGGGAAACTCTGAAGTAGGCCATCTGAATATTGGGGCCGGCCGTATCGTATACCAGGAGCTGCAGCGTATTAATGTTGCCGTGCGTAATGGCGAACTGGCCACCAGCGAAGTGCTGAAAAATGCACTGGAAACTGCAAAACAGCCGGGTAAAACACTTCATTTTATAGGTCTCGTAAGCGATGGCGGCGTGCATTCGCATATCAATCATCTTAAAGCACTCTGCAATATTGCGCAGGAGCATCAGGTGCCGGATGTAGCTGTTCATGCATTTACAGACGGCCGTGACACAGATCCGAAAAGTGCCTACGGCTTTATCGGCGACTTGCAGCAGCATCTGCAGCAAACCGGCGGAAAACTGGCCAGCATTACCGGTCGTTATTACGCGATGGACCGGGATAAACGCTGGGAACGTGTTGCCCTTGCATATAATGCACTTACAAAAGGAGAAGGCTCCTATACGCAGGATGCACTTGCAGCTATTAAAGCTTCATATGATGATGGTGTAACCGACGAGTTCATAAAACCGATCATCATGACCGGGAGCGATAATCAGCCTGTGGCAACAATCAAAGACGGAGATGTGGTCGTGTGCTTTAACTTCCGTACAGACCGCTGCCGCGAGATAACGGTAGCACTTACGCAGCAGGCTTTTCCGGAACAGAACATGCACCCGCTGAACCTCACGTATGTAACGATGACGGAGTATGATAAGACCTACAAAAACGTAGGCATCATCTTTGACAATGATAACCTGACTAATACTATCGGAGAAGTGATTGCCGGCAACGGTAAAAAGCAGATCCGCATTGCAGAAACAGAGAAATATCCGCATGTGACTTTCTTTTTCTCCGGTGGCCGTGAATTGCCTTTCGAAGGGGAAAAACGTATTATGGCGCCATCGCCCAAAGACGTGGCTACATATGACCTGAAGCCTGAAATGAGCGCTTACGAATTGAGAGATGCTATCATACCCGAATTGAAAAATCAGTCGGCAGACTTTGTAGTACTGAACTTTGCCAATGCAGATATGGTGGGCCATACAGGTGTGTGGGAAGCAGCCATAAAAGCGGTAGAGACTGTTGATAAATGCGTTTCTGATATCGTGCCGGTTGCACTGGAAAACGGTTATGCAATTTTCCTTACGGCAGACCATGGCAACTCCGATTATATGATCAACCCGGATGGTACGCCTAATACCGCACATACATTAAACCCGGTGCCACTGTTTCTTATCTCTAATGATTATAAAGGTGGTCTGCACAACGGAAAACTCGGAGATATAGCACCCACTATCCTGAAATATATGGGCTTGCCGGTACCCAAAGAAATGACAGGTGAAATACTGACAGACCAATAATTACTGATTGTACTAAAAATATAAGGGGCTGCAAATGCAGCCCCTTTTTAATGCCGGTTCATTTTTTTTATTTGATTACGCCAAGTTCTTTACCCACTTTGGTAAATGCTTCAATGGCTTTATCCAGGTGATGGCGCTCATGACCTGCAGATATCTGCACACGTATACGTGCCTGGCCTTTGGCAACTACCGGGTAGAAGAAACCGATCACATAAATGCCTTCTTCCAGCATACGGGCAGCAAATTTCTGAGCCAGTACTGCATCATACAGCATTACAGGAGAAATAGGGTGCGTTCCCGGTTTAATATCAAATCCCGCTTCTGTCATTTTGCTGCGGAAATAAAGTGTATTTTCTTCCAGCTTATCACGGAGCTCTGTAGTTTCACTGAGCATATCCAGCACGGCGATAGATGCGCCCACCACGGACGGAGCAACTGTATTGGAGAACAGGTACGGGCGGCTGCGCTGGCGCAGTATTTCAATAATTTCTTTTTTACCGCTGGTAAAACCACCGGATGCACCACCAAGAGCTTTACCCAGTGTACCTGTAATAATGTCGATGCGGTCCATTACACCACAAAGTTCATGCACGCCGCGGCCTGTTTTACCCATAAAGCCGGAGGAATGGCTTTCATCTATCATCACCAGTGCATCGTACTTATCCGCGAGGTCGCAGATCTTATCCAGCTGGGCAATAGTGCCGTCCATAGAAAATACAGAATCGGTAACGATAATGCGCGTACGTGCGTCTGCCTGTGCCTGGAGCTGCGCTTCCAGGTCGGCCATATCGTTGTGCTTATAGCGTGCACGACGGGCTTTACAAAGGCGCACACCATCAATGATAGATGCATGGTTCAGTTCGTCGGAGATAATGGCGTCATTCTCGCCCAGCAACGGTTCAAACACACCGCCATTGGCATCGAAGCAGGCAACATACAGGATCGTGTCCTCTGCGTTTACAAACTTTGAGATCTTTGCTTCCAGCTCTTTGTGAATATCCTGCGTGCCGCAGATAAAACGCACAGAGCTCATGCCATAGCCGCGCCTGTCAATGGTAGCTTTGGCGGCTTCCAGCACTTCAGGATGAGAAGAAAGGCCGAGGTAGTTATTGGCGCAGAAGTTCAATACTTTTTTGCCGTTTACCAGTATTTCAGGGCCTTGCTCAGATTCAATGATACGTTCTGATTTATAAAGACCTGCGTCTTTGATCTCCTGCAATTCCTGCTGCAGGCGTGTGTAAAATGATGGACTGGACATTATAAAAAATGAAAGAGTGAGTGTTAAAAATGTAAATACCGGCCAAAAATAGAGAAAAACTCAGGAAAACCGGATTTACCATTCAAAACAAAAGCTGCCCGGAGACAGCCATGATACATGCAGTAAGGAACAGTAGCTGTGGGTTGGATTGTAATGCGCCCTGTATTTCACAGTTCTGCAGTCTGCGTGTTGTACCCCTTCTCCCTGTTTTTATTCTATTATAATGCAGTAAGTAGTTTGCATTGCCGGAAATTACCGTTCTCATTTTCAACAGATACCTGGTAAGCATAGCTGCCGGCGGGTAATCCATCGCGGTCCAGTGTTATTACCTGGTCTCCGGCACTCAGCCTGCTGTTAAAAGCTTCTTTTATTTTCCTGCCCTGTAAATCATACAGCTCTATTCTCACCTGTGCAGCATAAGTAAGGGTAAGCGGAATGTTGGTAACACTGCTGAAAGGATTGGGATAATTGGCTCCCATCCTGAATTGGCCTCCGGTTTCAGGCTCTATATTGATAAGCCCGGTGCTGCTGGCCGCCACGCCAATGGTAGCAGTAGCTGTATATCCCGCACTGACACTGCCGGTAAGTGTGAGCATTTCATAGGCGGTGTTGGCCGTGTCGCTGAATACATTGTCGGTTGCAAAGGTCATGGTGTTCTGGCCATGGGCTGAGTACAATGAAGAATTGTACACCGTTTGCGTGGTCGTATCCGGAAATGCGAGTTGTGAAGTCGCCGCGAGCACAGAGCTCAGGAACACCTGGAAGTGTATATGCGTCATACGGCCGGTGTACCAACCCGGGTATATTGTTGTAAAGGTTACCTGCCCGTTACTGTCTGTTATCTGCACGCCCCTGAAAAATGTTTCGTTGAGGTGGCTTTGCGTACCCAGATAGCCTGGCTGGTTGGCATACTCGGAGTAATAGCCGTCTTTATTGCAATGCCAGATGCTGACGTATGCATTGGCAATAGGTGTACAGTTATTGAGTGTGTTTACAAAACTGAGTGTAAGTGTGAGCGGTACGCCGGAGTTGCTTTCCGTGATATCCGTACGTAACAGCGATGCATCGAAGCTGGTACCACCGGTAGGCCATGGGTAAGGGCCGGCCGTTTCTGTAGGAATAAGAGTGCAGGAGGTAGATTTGCCGGCAAGGTCATCTGCTTTGGCTTTGCTGAAAGGCAACAGGGACCCTACGCCCAGTATGCCAAGTCCTTTTATAAATTCTCCTCTTTTCATAATAGAAACAATTAATCGGATGACTGAATAAGAATTGTTTTATAAACTTCCCGTAATTAATCGTATCAGTAAAAATATTGAGGCGAACGTGTTTTTTCCTGCGGTAAACGTATTCAGGCATGAAACCTGCTGAAGAAGTCTTCTTCGTAGCTGCTGCCTACAGGAAGCTCTGTGCCGCCTGCAAGTGTAATGGTCTTGTTCCGTACCTGCTCAATGCGGTGAAAAGGTATGATGAATGATCTGTGTATTCGTACAAAATCCTTTGCAGGCAGCCTTTCCATGATCGTTTTCATGGTCATGCGGGCTATAACAGGCTTGCCCCCATCCCAATATATTTTCAGATAGTCTCCAAGGCCTTCAATGTACAATATCTGTGTGAGAGGAATTTTAACCAGGCTGTAGTCGGCACGGATAAAAAGATCCTGCTGTTTTGTTTTTTCTGCCTGGTGCTGAAAATTGTAAAAATCCCGGGCCTTTGCGACTGCCTGTATGAAACGTTCAGGACTGTATGGTTTTAAAAGATAATCGACCGCGTTAAGGTTAAAACCTTCTACGGCATACTCACTGTATGCTGTAGTAAAGATGACCATGATATTTTCCTGCTGCATGGCATTTACAAAGTCTATGCCCGATATAGAAGGCATTTGTATGTCCAGGAAAACGAGGTCTACCGGGTACTTGCGCAGGTATTTCAATGCCTCTCCGGGTTGCGTAAATGTCTTCTGCAATGCAATATCTGCAGACTGGCTGCAGAAAGCCTCCAGGAGGCGCAGCGCGGGTGGTTCATCGTCTATGGCAATCGCCTGCAGCATTAAAGTTCCAGTATTAATGATACGGAATATTCCTTCGCATCGTCCTTAATGGTCAGCAGATGTTTGCCTGGGTACAGCACCTGCAGACGGCCTCTGGTGTTTTCTATTCCAAGCCCGCTTTTTTCTTCTTCTGCCTGCACGACCTGAACTTTATTATTTACCACATCCATCCGCAGTATACGTTCATCAATGACGATGCGTATCCTAATATCGGAATTTTCTTCCGGATTTACACCATGTTTGAATGCGTTTTCTATAAACGGTATCAGCGTGAGCGGTGTTATTTTTTTGCCAATGGGAGAACCTGTCACTTCAAAAAACAGTTGTACTGTGTTTCCCAGCCGCAGTTCCTGCAGTTTAATATAGCTGCGTATATAATTCAATTCGCGCTCCAGCGGCACAAAATCATGATTGGCCTCGCTGATCACGTAGCGCATCATACCTGAAAGCTGCAGAATGGCATCCGCTGTATTCTTTGATTGTTCTATCGCAAGGACATAGATAGAGTTAAGTGTGTTAAACAGGAAATGCGGATTGATCTGAGCTTTAAGATAGGACAGTTCGGCATTCAGTTTCTCCTTTTGTGTAAGTTTCAGTTGCGCATTGATCTTCAGCAGCAGCGAAACGGCAAAGACCACTGAAAACCGCCAGATATTATGACTTATGTCGCCAATAAAGAAGCTGTGATTGCCAGGGCCGTCATCCGCACCACCTCCCGGGCCTTGCGGCGGCATATGCCCCATATCATGCGGCGGGCCGAAATGATGATGCTCCGGAGTTACATGGAACAGTAAGACGGGGAGTACAGTGACCAGGCCAAAGCATACTAACGTAAAGAGGGTAAACGTCACGTAGCGCTTCTTAAAAAAATATCCCGGTATAAAGAGATAGTAATTAAGATAAAAAAATACCAACGTAAGGAAATAGCCAAACAGGTCCCGTATTGTACCACTGTTAAATGTAATGCCGGCGTGGTTGTCAGGTCCCGGCTCAAAATATAGTGGTACAGTAAGAAACGCAATACAGCAGATCACGTGTATAATTATCTCACGGTTTTTGCTTTGCATCAGGTTAAGATTACATTGTCAAATGTAAAATGTCGCAGCCGTAGAGCGAAATAAATGCGTTATGAAGCATAAATGTAGCGGTGTATGAAGGTGAATGATGGACAGGCAATAGCGGGTATTGAAAGATCAGATCTGAAAAACAGTCACCAAAATAGCCTGATGCCCGAAACTTCCGGCCTGATACTTATTACCCGAAACTCAAAATAAAAATTAGATTTGCGATACGACTAACACACCATTGATACCATTGAAAACAAAACCCGTTTACATCCTGGGCACAGGCCTGTCTCATGATGGCTCGGCATGTATACTCAAAGACGGTGATATTGCCATTGCTATTGAGAAGGAACGCATCACGCGCAGAAAACATGACGGCGGCAATGACCTTCCGGCCGTACAATATTGTCTTGATGCGCTTGGCATAAGCATAGAAGATATTTCCCTTATTGTACAGGCAGCTAATTTTGAAAAAGACATTGATCCGGGCTACTACCGCGGTAAAAGAATCTTTCACCCGGATGTTCCTGTTGTTACGATTTCCCATCACCTGGCACATGCATGGAGTGCGATAGGTACAAGTCCGTTCCGCAAAACAAATGTACTGGTAATAGACGGCGCGGGTAGCCCGGCATTGCAATGCGACGACTGGCCGGACGAACGCACGCAGAAGCACTGGACAAATAAAACCGGTTTTTTCTGTGAGAAAGATAGCTTCTATCATTATGCCGGTGGTAATATGCAATGCCTTTATAAAGATTTTTCTGAAGTAAGGCTTTTTGATACGTTGCCGGGAAAAGTCAGAATGCCTGTTACAAGTGATTCTATCGGTGGGGTATATGCAGCAGCCAGTAATTATTGCTTTGGCAACCTCGACGATGCCGGCAAGCTCATGGGGCTGGCGCCTTACGGGAGTAATACATATGCAGGCAGGCCTTTATTCCTGTTGCAGGACGGAAAGGCAGAAACAATACACGAATCATTTGCTGTTATGAACACTCCGGCAGACGATTACGAGATGTTCAAAAGCAACTTTAATCATTATGCTGATATTGCCGGATGGGTGCAAAAAGAAACCGAAAGAGCTGTTGCCTATATAGTGCAGTGCCGGATGGAACTGTTCCCGGCGGAAGCATTGTGCTATGCAGGTGGCGTTGCGTTGAATGCGGTAGCCAATGCATTACTGCTTAAAAAGAACCTGGTGAAACAGCTTTATATGCAACCGGCTGCAGGAGATAACGGATTGGCTGTCGGTTGTGCATTTTATGGCTGGCAGCAAGTGCTCGGGCATGAAATAGTCCATAAAAAGAAACACTCCGTTTCCCTGGGCAAAAAATATACCCGCTCAGAGGTCGAAGACGTCCTTTGCAATCATCCGGAGCGGAAGTCGTTTGAAGTTAAAAGGTCTGATGATTTTGTAAATGAAACTGCGGTATATCTTTTTGAAGGAAAAGTGGTTGCCTGGTTCCAGGGCGGGGCAGAATTCGGGCCGCGTTCATTGGGGCACAGAAGTATACTCGCAAGCCCAGCTTTAAGAGACATACAACTGCATATCAATACAAACATTAAATTCCGGGAAGATTTTCGTCCATTTGCCCCGGCGGTTTTGAAGGAGGATATGGATTTGCTTTTTAAGAACGGCTGGGAAAGTCCTTACATGATACTGGTGGACGAAATAAAAGATGAATGGCGAAGCGTATTGCCGGGAATCATTCACGTAGATGGTACCTGCAGGGTACAGACAGTTGATGAAGAAACCAACCCCATATTTGCAGCGTTACTGCATGCATTTAAAACAGCTTCCGGTATACCTGCATTGGTCAATACATCTTTTAACCGGCGTGGCATGCCCATTGTAGAGACACCGGCTGAAGCCGTTGACTTTTTTCTTTCCTGCGCACTCGATGTGTTGGTGATACATAATTATATGCTTACAAAAACAGCGCTATGATAAAATATATCCGCTTTCCGTTTTTATATGATGTGCAGCAAATGCAACAGGAAGTAAACGCAGTAACATCTGCCTGGGTAGCACATTTTAATAGAGCAGATTACGAAGGTAACTGGAGCGGCATTGCATTGCGGGCACCGGGCGGTGAGGAGAATAATCTCGTAGTCATGTCGCACCACAAGCCGTTTGAAGACACAGCGCTGCTTAAAATGTGCCCCTATATAAAATCGGTGCTGGAATCGTTCCTGTGTGTTAAAACAACTGTACGCCTGCTGAAACTGGAACAAGGCGCTGTTATTAAAGAACATCGTGACCAGGGATTAAATTTTGAAGAAGGAGAAGTGCGGCTGCACATACCGGTAATAACGCATCCGCTCGTTGAATTTTACCTCGATGGAGACCGCCTGGATATGCAGGAAGGAACGTGCTGGTATATCAATGCCAGCCTCCCGCATCGTCTTGCCAACCACAGCCCTGTTGACCGTATTCACCTGGTGATTGACTGCGAAGTGAACGACTGGCTGAAGGAACAGTTTGAAAGAACAGATCTGGCACTGAAAAGCGAAAAAGATGATCCTGCACCGGCATACGACATGCAGCAGGTAATAAATGAGCTGCGCCGTTCCGGAGATGAGGCAAGATTACAACTGGCAGATGAGCTGGAGAAAAATATGGATGGTCAGGTCTGAAGATTATCTTTTCACAACATCCGGATAAGTGAACTGCGCTGATAAGGTAAGCTGTAAAACATATTTTAACTTTGTTGTAGATATGCAGTCTCAGTGAGGCGAAAAAAGCGATTTGCACAAAATATAATAAGGGTTCACATTGGAGCAGCAGGATATAACTACAATAACGGATCACCTCTTCCGCCGGGAAGGGGGGAAGATGGTCGCCGTGCTCACCCGTATATTCGGAACGGAAAACCTGCAGACTGCCGAAGATGTGGTACAGGACACGCTGCTGCAGGCAATGGAGGTATGGAGCATGAAAGGGCTGCCCGATAATCCTTCTGCATGGCTGTTTCGTGTGGCCAAGAACAAAGCAATAGATATTGTGCGGCGCAATAAATTTTCAGTACAATACGATTTCAGCGATGGAGAAAAGGCCCTGCTTACATCCGGGTACACGGCTGCTGCAGCTATGGATAATCTCTGGAAAGAAGAGCTGGTAAAAGATGATCTGCTCCGTATGATGTATGCCTGCTGCCATCCGGGTATTTCAGGCGAAAACCAGATTACGCTTATCCTGAAAACCCTGTGCGGGTTCAGTACTGCAGAGATCGCGAGGTCTTTTCTCACTTCTGAAGAAACAGTTACCAAGAGGTTATATCGTACAAAAGAATTTTTCCGTACAAAAAAGGTAAAACCTGCCATACCTTCTGTGAGTGAGTTGCAAAGCAGGACAGACGCTGTGCTCAACTCTATTTACCTCCTGTTTAACGAAGGTTATAATTCTACTCACTCAGAAGTGCTGATACGCACAGACCTGATCCGGGAAGCAATGACTTTATGCCGCCTCCTTACGGAAAATGAACATACGCAACTGCCGGAAGCTTTTGCGCTGATGGCGCTTATGTGCTTTCACGCATCGCGCAGCGATGCGCGCCTTACGCCGGAAGGAGAAATCATCCTCCTGCCTTTCCAGGACCGCAGCCGCTGGAACCAGGAGCTGATAGCGGAAGGCAATAACTATATGAACCGCGCAGCCTCAGGGTATGTGGTAAGTGCTTATCATCTTGAAGCAGCAATTGCTTACGAACACTGTACCGCCAGGAGTTTTGCAGATACCAACTGGAAAATGATACTGGATTACTATTACTGGCTTTGCCGTCTGTCGCCCTCACCCGTTACAGAATTGAACAAAGCAGTTGCGGTGATGCAGGTACACGGAGCAGAGGCGGCGCTCGACGAACTGGCTAAAATACCGGACCGGCAAAAGCTTGAATCTTTTTACCTGTACCATAGTTTGCTGGGTGAATTATATTCGAGGACTAATGACCTGCAGCAATCCGTTGCCAGTTTTGAAACCGCTATAAAACTCACCCGCTCTGAGGCGGAAAAAAAGATGCTCCGGGATAAAATACTTGCGCTTATACGGCCATAAAAAAAGCAGGCGGAATAACCGGCCTGCTATTATCTTTTAAACATCTGCTGTTTACTTTTTGATATAATCTCGGATCTTTCCGGCAATATAATCGTAATGTTCTGCATGCAGGCCGGGCCATACTCCCAGCCAGTAAGAGCGGTTCATAATAATGTCTGTATTGGTAAGTTCACCCACTACGCGTTTCTGGATATCCTTATACGCGGGTTGCTTGGTAAGATTGCCCGCAAACAGCAGGCGTGTACCTATTTTCTGTTCCTCAAGATAACGCACCAGGCTATTACGGTCTATATGGCTGCCTTCCCTTATAGTAAGCATAAATCCGAACCAGCTGGGATCGCTGTTGGGCGTAGGTTCCGGCAGGATGAAGTGCTCTTCGAATTCTTTCATGCGTTCGTATAGCATGGCAAAGTTTTCCCGCCTTTTTGCAACAAATCTGTCCGCTTTTTTTAGCTGGCTTACACCTACTGCTGCCTGCATATCTGTCACCTTCAGGTTAAAACCGATATGAGAGTATGTGTATTTATGATCATAGCCACAGGGCAGCTCACCCAGACACTGATCAAAGCGTTTTCCGCAGGTATTGTCTTTGCCCGGCTCACACCAGCAGTCACGGCCCCAGTCGCGGAAGCTCTCAGCAATTTTCTTTAAAGAAGCATTATTGATCAGCACTGCGCCGCCTTCACCCATAGTAATGTGATGCGCAGGGTAGAAAGATACTGTAGCCAGATCACCGAACGTACCGGTCTTTTTACCGTCGTAAGTGGCGCCCAGTGAATCGCAATCGTCCTCAATCACCCATAGGTTATAACGTTTTGCAATCTCCATCACTACAGAGAGATTGAACGGATTACCCAATGTATGTGCCAGCATAATTGCCTTTGTTTTGGGCGATATAGCAGCTTCAATAAGCTCCGTTTTGATATTATAGGTAGGAATATCCACATCTACAAAAACGGGGATACAGCCATATTGTACCATCGGGTTTACGGTAGTAGGGAAACCCGCGGCTACCGTTATTACTTCATCACCTGGCTGCAATGCGCGGTCGCCGAGCTTGGGAGATGTAAGCGCATAAAAAGCGACAAGATTGGCCGAAGAACCAGAGTTGACAAGAAGTGAAAAGCGACTGCCGAAATAACGTGCAAATTCCTTTTCAAACTGGTTACCATAGCGTCCGGTGGTAAGCCATCCGTCCAGGGAAGCATCTACGGCATGCAGGATATCATCGGTGTCCAGAACTTTGCCGGTTACAGGTATGTAATTGGTACCGGGTATAATGGTTTGCTGAATGTTCCGTGCCGCTGCTTCCTCCAGTAAGGGTTTCAGCTGATGATCTATATTTTTTAAATGCATTGTTGTTTCTGTTTGATTGTCACTGCATCATAGCGACATCCCGGCGTTTTTACCTGTTCCGGCGATATATTTTTCCCGCCCCGGCAAAACGTTCAGGCGATGCAAATATAAAGGGCATTTCCGGGATGTGCCGAAACACTGCCAAATGCAATGTTAAAGTATTCTGTCAGGCTCTTTTAAACCCGGTGACTGTCAATGTCGGAAAGATGCTTTAAATTTCGCATTTACAATACAAAAACCGATTTTGGAAACGATAAATAATACACGGCCGGAGCTCAGGACCGTACAGGTGGTACGCTATGTGATGCCGCTGCGCGAAGGCGGGTCGCTGCCGGCAATTGCCGAGGCCGATGACGGATTCAGCTATGTACTGAAATTCCGCGGTGCAGGGCAGGGCGTTAAAGCACTGATTGCTGAAATAATTGGCGGGGAAACTGCCCGGGCGCTGGGATTAAGCGTGCCGGAAATAGTTTTTGCAGAACTGGACAGCGCTTTCGGCCGCACCGAACCGGACGAGGAGATACAGGACCTGCTTAAAGCCAGCACAGGGCTTAACCTTGCACTACATTATCTCTCCGGCTCTATAACTTTTGATCCTGTAGTTACCAAACCGGACTCTCTGCTGGCTTCGAAGATTGTCTGGCTGGATTGCCTGCTGATGAATGTAGACCGTACGGCACGTAACACCAATATGCTTACCTGGCACAATGAGTTGTGGCTGATAGATCATGGTGCTGCATTGTATTTCCACCATTCCTGGCACAACTGGGAGGAACAGGCAATGCGCCCTTTTGTACAGGTAAAAGACCATGTACTGCTGCCTTTTGCCAATGACCTGGAAACTGTGGACAAGGAATTCCGCCAATTGCTTACACCGGAAAAACTGGAAGGTATTGTGTCTGTGATACCAGAAGACTGGCTTACCGGCGGACCTGAAGACGCATCGGGAGATGCGCTGCGGAAAATCTACACTGAGTTCCTGGTTAAAAGAACGGAACATTCTGAAATCTTTATAAACGAAGCGCTGAATGCAAGGAAATCACTTATTTGAGTATGCCATTATCCGGGCAGTGCCGCGGGTGGAAAGGGAAGAGTTCCTCAATATAGGTGTGATACTGTATTGCAGAAGGCTCAGCTTTTTGCAGGTGCTTTTTTCTGTTGATGAGGCCCGCTTGCGTGCCGTTTATGCAGAGATGGATATTCCGCAGCTGCAGTGTTATCTTCATGCTTTTGAACAAATTGCTACCGGCAGCAAAGAAGGTGGTCCCATAGGCAAACTTGATATTGCTTCCCGCTTCCGATGGCTTACAGCCACACGCAGCACGGTCTTACAAACTTCGAAAGTGCATCCCGGTATGTGCAGCGACCCCCAGATAGCGCTGCATAAGCTTTTTGCGGAACAGGTGCTTTAAAATAGGATATATATGTTAAATCCTGCCTTGTCACATTGAGCCCAGTTGAGATGTGATAAGGCAGGTTATTTTTCTGACATATTCCTGCTTTATTCTTCCCTGAGCCGGCGTATTACTTCATTTGTCACTTTTACAATATTGTCCAGCGCTTTACGGGCCTTTGACTGGTCTGGCTGATTGCCGTTGCGGGCACTTTCCAGCAGATTAATGTCCTCTGTAATAGAAATGATGCCCATGCTTTGCACCGGTGCTTTAATATGGTGTGCCAGTGTGGCCAGTGTAGCATAATTTTCATGCTCCAGGGCATCGTCCATCTGTTTAAGACTTGCAGGCATCGTATCAATAAACAATGTAATTATACTTTGCACAAAGGCCTCATCTCCCTTGCTTATGTTGCGGATATTTTCCAGGTCATAAAGCTGCTGTTGCGGCTGTTCAGCTATGTGTGGCGCTGCTGTTTCTATATTGCGGCCCAGCCATTGCGCTATCAGCTTTATCATTTTTTCTTCGTCAAAAGGCTTAGTGATAAAGTCATTCATGCCAGCCTGAAGGCAACGTTCTTCCTCGTGTTTAAAGGCACTCGCCGTAAGTGCTATAATGGGAATAGAGCTGTCCAGGTGCTGGCGGATATACCGCGTTGTCTCCAGTCCGTCTTTTTCCGGCATATGCACATCCATCAGTACAAGATCAAAGTGTTCTGCCTTAAATTTCTCAATTGCCACTTTCCCGTTTTCGGCAGTTATTACCTCAGCGCCATATTGCTTCAAAACAGTAGATGCAACCAGGCGATTTATTTCATTGTCTTCGGCAAGCAGTAATTTTTTGTTTTTCAGAATACTGTTATCTGCTTTTAGTACACGCTGTTGCGGAAGGTCTGCTGATGCGCCTTTGGTAAATGTTACCGTAAATGAAATTGCAGTGCCTATGTTTTTCTGGCTGGCTACTTGAATATCGCCACCCATCAGTTCTACCAGCTGCTTGCTGATACTCATGCCCAGGCCGGTGCCGCCGAATTTGCGGCTGATACTCTCATCTTCCTGTGTGAATTTATCGAAAAGGTTTTTCAGAAATGATTCACTCATGCCAATGCCGGTATCCGTTACCCGGAACTGTATCTTCTGTGAGGTAGCCGTTTCGTCCACAAGTGTGCAGCTTACGTCTACTGTGCCATGTTCTGTAAATTTAATAGAGTTGCTCAGCAGATTCATGAGCACCTGGTTAATTCGGTACGGATCACCCATGAGTATAGGTGCAATATCTTTTCCTGTTTTGCTTGTTATGATCAGATCTTTTTCCTCCGCTTTGTGCCTTAGTACCTGTATCGCATTGCCTATAATATCATCGAGGCGGAACCCAATTCGCTCGAGGCTGATTTTTCCGGCTTCTATTTTTGAAAAATCAAGCAGATCATTGATTATTACCAGCAGATTATTGGCAGCAGTGCGGATGGTATTCAGGTAGAAGGTCTGTTGCTCATCCATCTCCGTTTTAGAGAGTATTTTGCTGATGCCGAGTATGGCATTCATTGGTGTGCGGATTTCATGGCTCATATTTGCCAGGAAAATTTCTTTGGCATGTGCGGATTGTTCTGCTTCCGCTTTTGCACGGCGCAGTTCCTGTTCGAGCTGCTTTTGAATGGTGATGTCGAGGTGTATGCCGATAGATCCGGTAAACGTGCCATTGTTGTCAAATACCGGCGCGCCACTTATAAGCCACCATTTAGCTGCACCGTTTTTATTTTTCACATTCAGCTCATAGGCGTCTGATCTGCCTTCATAGCGGCGATTATTTGTATCGTGGTCATAACCTGTATTTACACCGAGCAATGACGGCGCATATTGCCCGGTGAGCTCTGCAACAGAGTACCCGCTCATATCACAGAAACTCTGGTTGGCATATACGATATTTTCATCGCGGTCTACCTCTACCAGGCCAAGGTTCATATTCTCGATGATATTGCGGTATTTCTCCTCGCTTTTTTTCAGCGCACGTTCTGCGTTAATCCTGTCCGTTATATCCTGTGAAAAACCAATGACATAAGGCTGGCCGGTTTCATTGGTAAGCAGATAGTTCTGGTACAGCAGGTATACTTTTTTACCCTCACGGTTCAGAGCCACCATAATGCCTTCTGCTTTGCCGGCTGTGTTTATTTCCTCCAGGTATTGGGTTTTAAACTCCTGCCGTTTGTCTTCGGGCAGCAACGCAGTAAGAGAACGACCCACCAATTCTTCGTAAGAGTAGCCCAGCGTATTGATAGCGGCTCTGTTTACATCCTGTATGATGCCATCGAGGTCATGCACACAGATGAGAGCAAGGCTGTGGTCAAATATGCCTCTGTAGCGGGCTTCGCTCAGTTTTATTTTTTCTTCAATCTTTTTCCTGTCTGTGATATCGAAACCATAGATGATCATGATCTCGAACTCGTTCTTGTCATTAAATACCGGGTGCAGGATACGCAAATGGTATTCAGTTTCTCCTTTCCGGTTTATGACGGGCTCTTCCCAGATTTTCTTTACGCCCGTCCGGATGGCTTCATTGAAATGCCGGACCCTTTCGTGGCTGTATGTAACCGGTTTGTTCCGGTAGATATGATATTCTTCATCTGATTTGCCAATGATCCATTTTCTTATTTCGGGGTCTGCTACAGATCCCGGGTTTACGAAAAGGTAGCGATGATCTTCAGTCATTATTGCAATATTGGCTGGAATTTCATTCAGCACCTGTTCGTAGAACAGCTTCTGGTCCTGCAGTTTCTGTTCTGCCTGCTGACGGATGTCTATCTGTTTTTTCAGGTAAGATACAATGTGAAGCAGATCGTTTTCATCGTTACGTTCCGGGAGCGCACTGTCGCCCAATGCTTTTATAGCTTCGCTCAGCTGATTGATAGAGTCTTTTTTAAGCTTTACTTCTTCTTTCAGTTGGTTGTTTATTTCCCGGTATTCATCTTCACTTATCTGGAAGGCGCGCTCTGCCAGTTCCTTATCTCTCTCATACGCATTGTAGGAGTCGTTGACTGCCTGAATAAATGCCTGGAATGCCTCATTATTGCGGCATTCAGAGGGGAGAAACCTGGCAAGTTGCCTTTCCAGTAACCTATTCAGCTTCATAAAATGTGGTTATTGTCATAGTTTGGTTATGCAGCCGGCATTGGCCGCCATTTACAGCAGGAGATATTTCTCCGTAGGAGTAAAAACCTGCGAGCATGGTCTTATGGTCAAAAACTTCGTCTACGGCTTCTACTTCTTCTTCTGTTCTTGATTGTAATATCAGCTTACGGCCTACACAACTGATCAGGAGTGCCAGCTGGGGATGCCCGTCATCTGCAGGCAGAGATTGCTGCGCAGCATCTGATGCTGCATTGGTAATCTTGTCAAAATTTGCTTTCATAAACCGCACCTGTGCGCCTTCCGGTATATCGCCCGCAAATATCATGCTGCCTTCATCCTGGTTGATGGAAAGAATGGTACGCACCACCTGCTCCCCTGTATCGGGCAGCGTAAGGCCCAGTGGGAAAAGCAATGCAGACCCGGGCAGCGACTCCGCTTCTGCTCCGAGATATTTTTTATAAATGTCCAGTGCGCTTTTGTGGTCCATCTCATAAAGAATATTGCCTATGGAACGGGTAACTGTTTTTTCAAGGCCGAACATTTCCCAGCCGCCTTTTGATCCATGGTTTATTTTGATACGGTCTCCATAAAAGCCAACGCCTATTATCATTCCTTCTTCAGGAGTTGCATTGAGACTTGCAAGTGTAGAACTGAAATTGCTGCCGTCGCCGGCCAGGCCGCCTGTCACCAGGATATCCGGACCCAGTGAGTCATTCAGCACATTAACGAGCTCACTGCCGTTTACTTTGCTGCCGTCTGATAATATAAACAGGTAGGAAAGGTCCTTTTTGTCAAATTGCTGCAACAAACGTTCTCCCGCTTCATAAATACTTTCTTCTTCACCGATTTTTACAGCATGTGTAGCAATGGGCGTCCCGTCGAACTGCATAACAGCAACGGAAACAGAATCGTCGTATACGTTGGTATTGCAGATCTCGCCGGCAGTAGAGCATAAGGCTATCTGTGCCTGCGGAAACCTTTCCCGGAGCCAGTTAAACAAAGACGGTTGCTGCAGTACATGTCGTGTGCCAAAACCCAATACCAGTGACGCCACAGCCGGATCGAAACCCTCTGACTGCTTATGTATAGCCCAGGCATTATTGTAATACTGATATAGTGCAGTTTTCATAAAACTGATCGTTTAAAGATTAAATTTCGCTCTCAAAAGTGAAGCAGGGAGTGGCCGGTTGTTGTCTGATCCCCCGATTACAACAATTCTCCAGCCGGAGCGTATCCGTTTCTGACTGCAATAAAATAAAAATATATGAATTTACACCGCATTATGTAACATTTGTCCTGTCAAAATCCACTTGTTTTTTTATATCATTATTATCAGATGAACACACTACCCGGACGTTTTACGGCTATTTGCCTGGTTATCTATACTGTTATCTTTTTGACAGGCCCGGTTCATGCACAGAAAAGCCGGTACAGCGGCCTGGAGGCTGCTATCAGGCATATAACGGACACAACTGGTGTTCATACAGGAATAGCCGTGTGCGGGTTGAATTTCGATGCGGTTATCAAACATGGATGCGACAGGCACTACCCGATGCAGAGCACATATAAATTCCCGCTGGCAATAGCTGTGCTGCATGATGTTGATAAAGGCCGCCTTTCTCTAATGCAGAAAGTACATATTCCGGAGTCTCAGCTGGATATGCACACCTGGAGTCCGATGGTAAAGGATTTTCCTCATGGCGACATTGATATCTCCTTGGAAAAGCTACTTATCTATGCTGTTTCAAAAAGTGATAACAATGCCTGCGATGTTCTCTTCCGGTTGGCGGGAGGTACCCGCATTGTGCAACAGTATGTCCACAGCCTGGGAGTAAAAGAGATAAATATTGCAGCAACAGAAGCGGAGATGAAGAAAGCCTGGAAGGTACAATATACCAACTGGTGCAATCCGGCTGCAATGACGCAGCTTTTAAAGCTCTTTTACAGTCATAAACTGCTCTCACCCGCAACCAATACATTGTTGATGAAGTGGATGACGGAAAGTGAAAACTCTCCCAACAGGCTGAAAGGTCTGCTGCCGGCCGGCACCGTTGCAGCACATAAAACCGGAACATCAGATACCAATGACGCTGGTATAACGGCTGCTACGAATGACGTCGGTATCATCACACTTCCTGACGGCAGATGTTACGCTATTTCCGTGTATGTTTCCGACTACAAAGGTGGGGTAGTCAGAGGCGAGCATATCATTGCAGAAATATCAAAAGTTGTCTGGGATTATTTTATACAGCATAAAAATTAGATCACACATGCTTCAGCCACATACATTACAACGGCTTCAGTACCTTATTGAAATTATTCCCGGCAAATTACTTTCTATTCCGGAGGAAGAATTTGCACAGAAACCGGTACCGGAAAAATGGAGTAAGAAAGAAATACTGGGCCATCTTATAGACAGTGCCGCCAACAATCATCAGCGGTTTGTAAGAACACAATTTGAAGACATACCTGCCATCTCATATGACCAGAACGGCTGGAATCATTACAGCTATTATAACCAGATGGACCAAAGACAGCTGGTGCAGTTCTGGGAAATATACAACAGGCATCTGTTAACGCTTGCCAGTCATATTCCTGCAGAATTTTTGGAAAGGAAGTGCCGCACAAATGCCGGCGAGGTAACATTGCAATGGCTGGTAGAGGATTATGTTGTACACATGGAACATCATTTAAAGCAGCTCACTGAATATTGATCTAACGATCTTTCAGCCGGTAAACAAGTTTCAGGCCCGACCAGTCATCATCTACAGCGCACACCTTTACGTCTACCAACCCTGTTGCCAGTGCCGTATCGCGGATGATGTTTTCGGTAAGCTCTGTGGGCTTTTTACTGCTTTTCTTATACCACGATACCCATATGATACCGTTCTTTTTGATCTGCCGCATCAGTAGCGGCAGCTCTTTTTCCAGCTCTGCCGGCGAGTTTGCGAAAAAATGAATAAAATCAAGTTCCGTACCGGCACTATGCTTTACAACGAGGCTGTCATATACTTCGCCAACCAGTTCCTTATAGTTGGCCGGCGGGTTTATCAGCCTTACAGCGAAGCCTTCATTAAGGCCCAGTTTTTTGGAGAGCGGATTGGGGGAGTAGCCTGGCATGTTGTCTGATCGGAGATGTATGGGCTGAGATTATTACGAAGGAAATCTGATCTTTACAAAATCAACCTGCACTCCGTTATATTCTATACGGGCGTTTGACTGATCCCAGGCAAACCGTTCTCTGGCGACTCCGTACTTTTCGGTAATGAACATTATAATGGCGTTGACACGGTCCCACTGCCGTTGCTGCCTTACCGCGGTAGACTTCTCGTATCCGGTGATCCTCGCCTTTGAAACATAGTCTTTCATCATCAGATCTGCAATCTGCTTTAATATCGTCTGCATCTTTGCGTCTATCTTCGCAGAAGCGTCAAAATATGGATTTAGATACATAGTGATCTCCGCAGTGCTTGCAGTAATATTTGACTCAAGAAAATAATGGTCTGTTTTGCCGAACATCAGCATAGATAGCTGCTCTGCCGACTGATAGCCCGGCGCATACCGGTCAAGCCAGTCTGCCAGTTGCTGTTTGGTCATTTTGCCGTGTTTATATTTGTCCATATAAACCGGTGCTATCTCTTTAGCCACGCCCTCCTGGTAAGCAATGGCTTTATCATTTTCCCCCAGGTCAGAATCGGTGCCACTGGTAAGTGACAGTATCTTCATATAATACGTCATCGCTTTGGTATTGTCTTTCAGCACGCCTTGCTTCCACTGGTCCTCATAATATTTCCCCAATGCGTACAACACCTTCATGTAGCGCAACTGGCTCGGCTCTGCGTCTGCACCATAGCCCCATTTATATTTTTTCGCTGCTACTTTCTCCATGGAATCTCTCCAGGAATCTGTTTGTGTGGACGGCTTTCCCGGAACGGCTACGACTGGTAATACGCTGGTATCGCGCGCTGCTACAGTAGTTGAAGAATCTGTCTTAGGCGCCGCTGTAGTATCCCGGAAATCAGGAACAGTAGCCACAGGCTTATTTTCTGTTCTGAAAATCGCTATTGAAACAATTATCAAAACTATTATACCTAGCCCCGTACCTACTGCCAAGCCTGGCTTCAGTATAAAAGAGAGGAGGCCGGGCTGCTTCCTGTTCACTGCTTTATTATTTTCCGCCGGCAACTGAGGGTCCGCTTGCTTTTTCCGGAGCTTCTTCAGATCTGCCGCTTCATTCGAGAAAAAAGGAAGGGCCGCCAGTTCTGGCGTTTCCGGTTCTTTGTGCGCCTCCTGTACTACCGGTATCTCAGGTTCCGGACTTTGTATCGTTGTAGCCGGTGCAACGTCGGCAACCTTCGTGCTTTCCTTGCATGCCGCTATTGCCTCAAGACAGTCTGTTGTATCGAGCCCCGAAGCCCTGCCTTGCTCCAGCGCCGCTTCATATGATTTTAATGCTTCGCTGTAGTTTTGCAATCCATATAAACGCTCACCTTCGGCCAAAAGATCCGTATACCGCTTTGTTCTGGCCAGAGCCTTCTCACAATTGGCAATACCAGCTGCAGCATCCGGCTGGTCCGGCAATAATCTCTGTGCCTTTCTGAACTCCGCCAGCGCACCTTCAAAATCCCCGTTCTGAAATTTTGTATTGCCCGTTTGCAGCAGCATGTTGCCGAGTTGCTCCAGCTCATCATCAGTCAGTTCCGTGCTTCTTATTACCTTCGGTTTATACTGTTTGTTGTATGCGATGAAGAAACGGCCTGCATCATCAGATATCTTACGCACAGGCCGTGGCAAGCCTTTACTTACCAGACGCTCACGCACTTCCTGGAATAATTCGTCCAGCGAAATAAGCTCATTGCCCGTAGCCAGCCCTTCATTCAATACATCAATGAACGTACCGGTAAAATAGGTGGGCACATTGGCGTCTTCTGCGTTAAACCGGGCCTGCTCCATATCACTGGCAGAAGCCATCGCATATACCCCACGATAATCTTCCCGCGTTATCTCAGCAGCCACAGTATCTGTTGCGCCACCAGACATAACGCCCATGATAGCACCACTGTAACAGCTGTCGAGTATCAGCACTTTCCTCCGGGCACGGCTTCCCTTCAACAGGTTGGCAATTTCTCCTGCCCGCATGCCGGATATCATGATCATCTCCAGCTGGCTGTCGGCAGCAGCAAGATAAAGCTGGGCATCATCTCCCAGTAATCCATGGCCCGCATAATAGACGAGCAGCAGCTTTTCGTAAGTAACAGACCGGCATATCCGGTACAGCTGCTCTATTGAGTCCTGCCTGGTGCAGTCGAGGATCGGGTAGATATTCTCTGCCGGAATACCGGCCACAGCTGTATCTGTAAACACCCGCCGCAATTCGTCGATATTCCTGCGGACATTAGGGATAGGCGTGATCTTCCCATCCTTTTGAGAATGGGTGGAACCGATCAGCACAACGATAATGTCTTTTTGTTCCATTCCTTATTCCTTAATTGCCTGCAGGATAGATTGGGCAAGCTCTTCCGCCTTTTTAGGATCACCGGTCTTGAGCGATATTTTCTTGTTGTCCACTTCTATGCTCAGCTCTGTCCTGAATCCCTCAATGAAAGTGTTCAGGCATTTTACCAGCTCCGTAAGCGGGCCTGCTGCAGCTGTAATAATGGCTGTAATGGTTCCGGTCAGGTCTCCCAGGCCGCCCATACTGTCTGCATCTACCGCGCCTCTTTTTATCGCTACATCGTCTATACCGCTGATCTCCGAAGCGATGATATACTCTTTTAAACGCATCACCTGTTGATGAGGAGTATCTGCTGGTAACTGGATCTGCACTTCCATGGCCGAAATAGTTTAGGTATTTATCACAACTAAGATATTCAATATATACATAACCAGGAACAGTATCTGGCAATTAACAGGTATGCTGCATTACCAGGGCAGGATATGTCACCGCATTCGCGCTGATTTCACTGTTATTTCCTGGCGAAACTGTGTCTTTAAGAAGTTCTTCCTGTTTGCACCACTTCCGCAGCTCACTCCCGGCAACTACACCTCTCACATCTGATACCTGCCCGCTGATTCATCATACGTTTAACGGACGACGCCGGAAAATGTTAACTCCCGAATGATTAAATTTGTACATGACCGATATTGAACCATTCCGTCAGCATATTCTTAAAAAGGTAGCACTGTCAGACGCTAAGCTGGAAACGTTTATCAAAGCCTTCAGGCAAAAACAGGTAAAAAAGAAACAGTTCATCATTCAGCCCGACTTTGTTACCCGTCACCGTAACTATGTACTCGATGGCGCGTTCAGATCTTATGTGATTGGCAATGATGGTATTGAGCAGACTATCCAGTTTGCCATTAATGACTGGTGGATCTCCGATATCAACAGCTATTTCTACCAGAAGCCAGCCACCTTGTTTGTTGCCGCACTGGAAGACAGTACGGTCATGCAGATAGATTTTGAGACGGAGCAGCAGCTGAAAGCCGCAGATCACCAGTTTGAAACGTTTTTCAGGATCGGGGCAGAACGTACGGCTGCGTTTCATCAGCGCCGCATCATTTCCTCTCTCACCCTGTCGGCGGAGGAACGCTACGAAGAGTTTTTAGAAACCTACCCCGACGTGGCACAGCGCCTGCCGCAATATGCAATCGCCTCTTACCTGGGTATGACCACCGAATTTCTTTCCAGGATACGGAATGATAAGGTGCGTAAAAAGTTGAACTAGTTCAACCACATTTCCTAAACTGGGTCAATTTTTAACTTGTCTGCATGTACCAATTTTGTGCAGCAAAACACAAAAGAATGTCACAGAAATTAAAAGGAAAAGTAGCCGTCATAACCGGCGGCAACAGCGGAATAGGCCTCGCTACTGCCAGGCTGTTTGCCACAGAAGGCGCACAGGTAGCCATCACCGGCCGCAACAAGGCCACTATAGAAAGCGCCCTGAAAGAAATAGGCAGTAACGCTATAGGCATTGCCGGCGATGTAAGTAATATAGCGACGCTGGAACCACTGTTTACACAGGTGCATGAAGCATTCGGAAAAATAGATGTACTGGTGGTAAACGCAGGTGTAGTATCGCTTGCGCCCGTTGATGCCATTACCGAAGAAGAATTTGACAAGGTAAGCGGCGTCAATTACAAAGGCGTGCTGTTTACCGTTCAGAAAGCATTGCCTTATCTCAATGATGGGGCATCTGTTATCGTTACCTCCTCTACAGTAGCACATAAGGGCATTGCAGGCGCATCGCTCTATATATCTACCAAAGCAGCAGAGCGGGCACTGGTTCGCGTTTTTGCTGCAGAGCTGGCGCCACGCCGTATACGGGTCAATGCCCTTTCGCCGGGATCAATCAGCACACCTATTTTCGAAAAGGCCGGTTTTGGCAGTGATGTAGTGGCACAGATGGAAGGGTTTTTTGCGGAAAACTCACCGCTTAAAAGAACCGGCACCGTAGAAGAGATGGCCAAAGGCTTCCTGTTTCTTGCTTCCGACGATTCCTCGTACATGACAGGCGGTGACCTGCTGCTCGACGGCGGATTTGCCAATGTGTAAAATAACCCTGTCAGGGTTCTGAATACTGACAGGGTTAATATTTTATTTCTTCCCCGTATTACACAGGTAATAATGCCAGAGCATCATGCTGGCAACGGAGCGGTAGGGCTTCCAGCTTTCGCTGATCTCTAATATCTCCTCCCTGGTGGTGGCAGGTGCAAGCTGCTTCAGGCGCTTTACCGCATTTACGGCTGCCAGGTCGCCGATCGGGAAGATGTCTGCCCGCTGCAGTGTAAACATCAGGTATACATCGATGGTCCAGTTGCCAATACCCTTCAGGTTAATGAGCCTGTTGCGTATCTCATCATCGGGCATGGCTGCAAATGTCTCCAGGTTGATCGTCCCCTCTTTTATTGCCTGTGCCAGTCCGCGTATGTAACCTGTTTTTTGCCGGCTTACAAAACAGGCACGCATCTCCTCATCACTCAGCTGCAGGACAATGTCCGGTGTGATGTATTTTATTTGCTCCTTTAGTTTATTGAGTGCAGCCAGTGCAGACGCCAGCGATACCTGCTGCTCCAGGATGATGTGTACCAGTGTCTCAAAAGTATTTTCGCGTATCCACATGGGCGGATAGCCATGAGCGTCCAGGATTGTTTTCAGATGACTATCCCGGCCGGCCAGGTATTCGCAGAGTGCGTGGTAGTTTTCAGCGTTGAAAGTAATTGACGTGGCCGTAAAGGCCGCCTTTTTTCTGTTCACGATATCTATTTGTTTTATCAGAAAAGAGTGGGGGTTCTGTTGCCGTTCTCCAGGTGCAGAAGGGTAGATTTATTTTCCAGTCCACCTGCAAAACCCACCAGTTTGCCCTGCACGCCTACCACCCGGTGACAGGGTACGATAATGGAGACAGGATTTTTATTCAGTGCTCCGCCTACTGCCCGTACTGCTTTGCTATCACCCAGCAGGCGGGCCAGTGCGCCGTATGTTTTCGTTGCGCCATAGGGTATGCTCACCAACGCTTCCCACACCCTTATCTGGAAGTCTGTGCCCTTGATATCAAGTGGTATATCGAAGGCTGTTCGCTTCCTCCCGAAATACTCCTCCAGCTGTTGCTCCGTCTGCAGTAATATCGGGGCTGTATCATCTCTTTCGGGAATTGGCAGTTTTGTTCTAGTATAATCTTCGCCCTCCCACAACACAGCGGCAAGGCCGGCAAGGCTGGCAATAAGCCTGATGCTCCCTACAGGCGACGGCATATCTTTATAAACGAGGTGTGTATATTGATGCATTTTTTTCTCCGGAAAGTTTTTCATCTGATGTTTTTATTCTGCTGGTATCAGCTGGTCTGCAGGTACATTCCCGGCGTTCTGCACCTTTTGTTGCTGCGCTTCTTTTCTGCCAGGTAGCAGGTACAGCATCACCGCTACCAATGCCACGCAGACCAGCAGGCCTGTTACACCAGCATGATACGCTGCCTGCCAGCTATACCGCGAATAATAGAAGAATACACCGCCGATAATGCTTACACCAAGTGCGGAGGCCGTTTGCTGAAAGGTGGAGTATACGCCTGCTGCGGCACCGGCGTACTGAGCCGGAACATTTCTAAGTGCAATGTTCAGCAGCGACGGCAGTACCAGTCCGTTGCCGAGTCCCCAGGCGCCCATCAATCCAATGATCAGCCAGGCACTTGCTCCGGGCTTCCAGAGCTCCATCTGCAGGTAAAATGCAGTGGCCAATATAATAACGCCCACCTGCAGCACGCGCTTCCCAAACCGTACGATCATCCGCGAAGCCACAACTGAAGATGCAATAAACAAGATGCCGGGCACGATAAAATACAGGCCGCAGTGCAATGCGGAGACACCCAATCCGTTCTGCAGATATACCGCGCTCAGCAGCAGGTAGGCCGTATGCAACATAAAGTGAAAGAGCACAGCCGCCAGCCCGATGTTGAAGTCTTTAATAGTAAATAGTCTTACATCTATCAGCGGATTGCCGTTCGCAGCCAGTTTCTTTTTCTGGTTGTAGAGAAAAAATGAGAAAATGCCGAAAGACAGGATGATAAGCCCGATACTCCATAAAGGCCAGCCGGCTTCGCGGCCCTGGATCAATGGATAGATGAGGCAGAATAAGCCTGCCGTAAGGATCAGTATGCCTGTGTAATCGAACTTCGTGCTTTCGTGCCGTTTTGTTTCCGTCACATACTTGTGTGTGGCCCAGAGCGTGAGGATACCGATAGGCAGGTTAATGAAGAATATAAGCCGCCATCCTTCTATCACCCAGTGTGTGTCTGAAAGATAGCCGCCTAATGCCTGTCCTATTGCGGCAGCTGTACCGAGCGTAATTCCATACAACGCGAATGCCTTTGCCCGCTCTTTTGTATCGGTGAACAGTACCTGTATAAAAGCTATTGTCTGCGGAACCATGAATGATGCGCTCAGCCCCTGGAAAAACCTGGTTACATTCAGCTGCAACGCAGAAGTGGATAATCCGCACAGGCAGGAGGCAACTGTGAACGCAAACATGCCCCAGAAAAACACTTTCTTGCGCCCGAAATGATCTCCGGCCCGTCCGCCGGTGATAAGAAATGCGGCATACCCGAGCAGGTAACCTGCTATCACCAGTTGTATCTCGGCATCTGTAGCATGCACACCTTTCTTAATGGCGGGTATGCCTACATTGATGATGAATACATCTATTACCGAAAGCAACGGGGCCGACAGCACGATGATCAGCTCCAGCCATTTATTGGTTACATTTTTCATGTGTATATTTTATGACCCATTTAAAGGAGTTTCCGGATGATCTTTTTGGCAGATTGTATTTCGTCGGTCCGCTTAAAGACGGAAGCTGCAACTATAGCGCCTTCCAGCAAGAGGAATATTGCCTCAGTCAATTCCCGGTCGGTAAGTATTTTTTTATGATCTGAGGCTGCAACAAGCATCTTTATAAAATCTTTGCTGCGTTGTTTTGTCTGCTGTATCTTATCCAGCACGCGGGGGTCACTGTTGCCTGCCTCATCATTTGCTTTTACGAACGGGCATCCGCCAAACTGCCTTATTTCCTGGCGCTCAGTGTGGTGATCAAAAATGGCCAGCAGCTTGCCTTTTGGATCAGCCACTTTATTTACAGCAGCTTCCAGCCGGCTATACCAGCGTTCGTGTGCGCGCTGTATGTAGGCAACCAGCAGGTCTGTCTTTGTTTCAAAATGCTTGTACAATGATCCTTTTGCAATATCTGCCTCTTCTATCACCTGGTTAATGCCTGTATTGCAATAACCCTGTGTGTAAAAAAGCCGGTCGGCGGTGTCCAGTATTTTATCGGTTACTGCCTGTCCTCTCTGTTTCATAGATCAAAGGTAAAATTAAATAGACAATTCTGTCTATTTAGAGAGTATCAATTTTTACTATCGGATATAAGCACCTGGTACGACATGTCATTTTTCAGAGCCTATCATATGTTTTACATCTGCCATGCTGTATGTCGGACCTGCTTTTGTAATGTGTTGCACTGACAGCAGGAATATTCCTTATCGGGAAGTTTGTTAAAAAAGCAAGGAAAACCGGACATTGTATGTATGTGTCCGAAATGCGGCATATGCACGAAGGCCGGTGCGCTTAATAATGCGCTGACAAACTAATTTAAAAATATCTTCTGTCGGCCTGCATGAACATCGCGCAGATATAAAAGATGAGGAGGCTTAAAGAATAACATCAATCAAAAATGAAAAATTTGCACGTACATTATTCTGATAATGTTGTATGCGGGGCATAGTTCCGTTGTGTTTTTTTATCAGTTGAGAAAAGTTAGTTACTTGACTCAATGTTTGTCTGGGAAAGGCTTTTAGGAAGTTTTAACAAATTGTACTGCACAGCTTCATCGAACTTCCTGCTACATTTGCGATGCATTATTCTCCTGCATAAATACATGCTTTTTAATGATGTAGTGTTATGCCTTTAAATGTGATTTCTTTTCTGCTGATATTCTTTCAACTCTTCTGCTCCGGAAGAGACAGTATCGCGCCGAATACAAATAAAGATGTTTCACTTATTGTTTCTCCACAAGGGCATACGTTTCACAAATCTTATATCGCGAGGTCGTTTGCTTACATTGTAGGTTTGGAAGAATCAGAAGATACAGAGACGAGTAGTTTTCAAATAGCAGAAACGTTTCCTGAGTTCAGGTACTCTTCAGAATCCAGCATCCCTTTTATCTCCTTCAATAAATTATTCAGCGGTTGCAGAATTCCCCCTGATCAGGGTGGGAAATGCCTGTTCCTTTTTCACTGTAATTTCCGTGTTTGATCTGTTTCCTGATAGACTATGATGTGGTAGTATGGACTATCATTATTTATCGCCCATACATACTTTTTAGGGATATTCTGCCTTCGATACAGTTTGTATATAAATTAAGCCCCGACGGTTTAATCTATGTCACATGATCAAATCCGCCTAAGCCAATGCAAATAGCACTGACCAGATTCTTTTATGTATTTGGCATCCTGCTCCTGGGATACTCCGGTATCTTTTGCGCTGATTCGCAAACGCAAAATCACTTTAATACCTGCTTGTTGAAAGTGGCCACGGAGTGCGCTGATGGCCCTGATGTCCGCATTTTTACCGGGGCTTCTTATTTCGGCAGTGAATTTAAGGCGCCCGAAGTGCAGTATCATCAGGCGATTTTCTTAAAGCAGCTTATTGCTGATGGGCATGCCACTCAATATACTCAAAAAGGTCCGGGCTATATATGTAATGCATGTATAAAAATGCCGCTGCTGCCAGTATGCATGCAGCCATGTACAAAGCAGGATATCCGGCGCCCGGCTGCGAAGCCAACCCCCTTAACGAGAAAGAAGGAAAAAGGAAAAATAGAATCCCAGGATAATGACGAAGACGACGAAGACTCTGAGCTGATCTCCCCTGAAAAGAACCTGCCCCAAAGTAACTATTTTGCTACATTTTTTCATGCGTTAGCCCCTGACAGATACTCGTGCCACCATATTAAGAAACAACTGCGGTACTGCCATCATTTTGCATTTGGTCCTTCTTACAGATGTGCTGTACTGCGGGTAATGCGTATATGATCCTGCCCGGTACAGGCCATGCCTGACCTCTCCTGCAATTATCTTTTTACTGCAAGACCTTCCGCAGCACTTAAGCCGTAGCTGCAGGAATGTTGCGCATCTCACCCAAACAGAATTATCAATAAAACAGAATTAAGGACTCATAAATATTATGAATAGAATCGTCATGCTCATGAGCTTGTGTATTGTGTTGTGCTATGCAAGCTGCAAATCAGAAAAAGAAGAAAAAGAAGCGCCCGCCAAGCTTCTGGTAACCAGTCCGCTTAAGATGGATACATCTGTAGTGAATGAATATGTATGCCAGATACGTTCGATACGGCATATTGAAATCAGGGCACAGGAAAAAGGCTATCTGCAGAAAATATTTGTGGATGAAGGTCAGCACGTAAAACAGGGGCAACTGCTCTTCCAGATCATGCCGACACTGTATCAGGCAGAACTGCAGAAAGCAGCAGCTGAAGTGAAATTTGCAGAAACCGAATATCAGAACACAAAAAAACTTGCTGACAACAATGTGGTGGCACCCAGTGAACTGTCTATGTCCAAAGCCAAGCTGGACAAAGCCAAAGCAGAGCTGGCATTAAACCAGGTGCACCTGCAGTTTACTGAGATCAGAGCACCGTTTGACGGAATCATAGATCGTTTTTTTGTAAAACAGGGTAGCCTTGTGAACGACGGTGATCTGCTGAGCAATCTTTCAGACAATAGTAAAATGTGGGTTTACTTCAATGTGCCCGAAGCTGAATATCTCTCCTATAAGACCGGCACACAAAAAGAAAATACACAAGTAAAACTGCTGATGGCCAATCACGAGCTGTTTCAATATCCCGGTGTTGTGGAGACAATTGAAGCCGATTTTGACAATGAAACCGGCAACATACCATTCAGGGCCACATTCCCTAATCCTGATGGATTGCTGAGGCATGGTGAAACAGGTAATATTCGTATGACAGTACCTGTAAAAAATGCACTTATCATACCGCAGAAAGCCACCTTCGAAGTGCTGGATAAAAAGTACGTATATGTGATAGACAAAGACAGCAGGGTAAAGACAAGGCAGATAACAATAGGTGCCAATATGGAAGACCTGTATGCAGTAACCGATGGGCTGGAAGCAACAGATAAGATACTGCTGGAAGGCCTGCGTAAAGTGAAGGAAAATGACAAGATCGCCTACAGTTACGAAGAGCCCAAAGCCGTGATTGCACGTTTAAAGCTGCCTGCGGAATAATTCAGCAACCTAAAAAAACAAACAGATGTTTAATAAATTCATTCAGAGACCAGTACTCGCAATCGTGTTGTCGCTGGTCATCATCTTCATGGGAATACTGGCTATTAATACCCTGCCGGTATCACAGTTTCCGTCTATTGCTCCGCCAATGGTGGTAGTAAACGTAGCGTATCCGGGCGCCAGCGCCAATGTGCTGGTAGAATCAGTACTTATTCCGATGGAAAAAGCCATCAATGGTACACCGGGTATGAAGTATATGACTTCTGATGCTACAAGTGCCGGTGAAGCAACGATCCAGGTTGTCTTTGATCTTGGTACAGATCCGAACCAGGCGATGGTAAGCGTTAAGACCCGTATAGAACAGGTAACCAACAGGCTGCCGGAGCTGGTGCAGCGCGAAGGTCTGGTTGTGAGCTATACTTCACCCAACATGCTGATGTATGTAAACCTGTACAGTAAAGATCCTAAAGCAAATGAAAACTTCCTTTACAATTATGCGGGGGTGAATATCATACCCGAGCTGTCAAGGTTGAAGGGCGTGGGCAGTGCGAAGATACTCGGCAGCCGTCAGTATGCGATGCGTATATGGCTGAAACCGGACAGAATGCGTGCATATAATGTTTCAACTGACGAAGTAATGGAAGCCCTTGCACAGCAGAGCGTGATAGGCTCGCCCGGCCGTATCGGTCAGGCAACAGGTAAACGCTCGCAGTCGCTCGAATACGTACTCACCTACCAGGGCCGGTACAATACTCCCGAGCAGTACCAGGACGTAATTGTCCGTGCCAACCCTAATGGTGAAATCCTGCACCTGAAGGACATTGCAGACGTAGAGCTGGGCAGTGAATTCTATGATATCTATTCCAACATGGACGGCCACCCTTCAGCAGCCATTACGCTGAAGCAGACCTACGGCAGTAATGCCAACGATGTAATTAAAGAAGTAAAAGCAAAATTGGAAGAACTTAAAGGTAACTTCCCGCCGGGCATGGACTACCAGATCAGCTATGACGTATCAAGCTTCCTTGATGCCTCTATTGAGAAGGTGGTGCACACCCTGGCGGAAGCCTTTATCCTGGTGGCGATAGTGGTGTTCCTGTTTCTCGGCGATTGGCGCTCTACACTTATTCCTACACTGGCGGTGCCGGTATCGCTGATAGGTGCATTTATGTTCATGCAGCTGCTGGGGCTTACTATTAACCTGATCACCTTATTTGCACTTGTACTGGCCATCGGTATTGTGGTGGATAATGCGATTGTGGTAGTGGAAGCCGTACATACGAAGATGGCGGAAGAACATCTCACACCTTACAAGGCTACCAAAAAAGTGTTGGGCGAGATCAGCGGTGCCATTATAGCCATCACACTGCTTATGACGGCCGTGTTTATACCTGTCGCATTTATGACGGGTCCCGTAGGTATTTTCTATCGCCAGTTTTCTATCACCATGGCAACATCTATCGTTATCTCTGGTTTTGTTGCGCTTACACTTACTCCTGTGCTCTGTGCCATGATCCTGAAAAATACGCATGGACAGCCACGGAGGAAATCTCCCATCAATTTTATACTCGATGCATTTAACAACTGGTTTGAGCGGCTCACCGGCCGGTACGCCCGTTTCCTGCAGCGTATTGTAAACCGCAGAATGATAACCTGGGGACTGCTTATCGCATTTTGTGCGGGTATCTGGCTTACATCAGAATCACTGCCATCCGGTTTTATTCCCAATGAAGACCAGGGACAGATCTACGCGATCATCCAGACACCTCCTGGTTCTACACTGGAGCGTACCAACGCTATTGCCAAGGAACTGCAGGCTATTGCCGAAAAAGAAGAAGGGGTAGAATCAGTATCTGCACTGGCCGGTTATGAGGTGCTTACAGAAGGCCGTGGTTCCAATGCAGGTACCTGTCTGATCAACCTGAAAGAGTGGTCGAAACGCAAACATAATGCCGTACAGATCATTGAAGAGCTGGAGAAAAAAGCCAAAGCTATTCCCGGAGCTACTATCGAGTTCTTTCAGCCGCCTGCCGTACCTGGTTATGGCGCTGCCGGTGGTTTCTCTCTGCGCCTGCTCGATAAGACCAATTCCGGAGACTATAAAGCTTTCGGTCAGGTAAATGACGAATTTATGGCGGCATTGCGCAAGCGCAAAGAGCTTACAGGGCTCTTCACATTCTTTGCTGCGAACTATCCGCAATACGAACTGGAGATAGATAACCAGGCGGCAATGCAAAAAGGTGTGTCCATCAGTAAAGCGCTCAACAATCTGTCTATTCTTATCGGCAGTACGTACGAACAGGGTTTTATCCGTTTCGGCAACTTTTTCAAAGTGTATGTGCAGGCGGCACCCGAATACCGCGCTTTGCCGGATGACGTACTGAAGCTGTATGTGAAAAACAACCGTGATGAAATGGTGCCTTACTCTGCTTTCATGAAAATCAGGAAAGGGCAAGGGCTCAATGAGATCACGCGTTACAATATGTACACTGCATCGGCCATCAATGGCGCTCCTGCCTCAGGATATAGCAGTGGCGAGGCTATCAAGGCAATACAGGAGGTTGCGAAAACATTACCGCGGGGCTATGGTATCGACTGGCTCGGTCTTTCAAAAGATGAAGTAGGTCGTGGCAACGAGTCCCTGTATATCTTCCTGATCGTTCTTGCGTTTGTATACATGGTACTGGCGGCGCAGTATGAAAGCTTTATTCTCCCGTTTGCGGTTATCCTCTCATTGCCTGTGGGCGTGTTCGGCGCATTTCTCCTGCTCAAACTGATGGGGTTGTCAAATGATATCTATGCTCAGGTAGGGTTGGTAATGCTGGTGGGCCTGCTCGGGAAGAACGCAGTGCTCATTGTAGAGTTTGCGGTGCAGAAGCATCAGCAGGGAGCAACGATACTTGAAGCTGCCATTGAAGGTGCACGTGTCCGTTTCCGTCCTATCCTCATGACTTCTTTTGCCTTTATCGCCGGTCTTATTCCACTACTTTTTGCAACGGGGCCCGGTGCTATCGGTAACCGTACTATTGGTTCTTCGTCTGCAGGAGGTATGTTGCTGGGAACACTTTTCGGTGTGATTATAGTGCCCGGTCTGTACTATATGTTTGGGCGCATGGCCGATGGCCGCAAACTGATACGGGATGAAGACGAAGTACCGTTGACAGAAGATTTTGTAGGGAAAAAACGCAAAAAGAAAAAGAAGCTGAAGTTTTTTATCAAAACTATAGGAGCTCATTCTGTAACTGAAAAAAATGATGACCATGTTTAGAAACCGGATATATAAATATGTTGGAATTGCCTGCATCTCCCTGGCATATTCATCGTGCAGTATTCCTCACCTGGCAGGGAAAACAGAAAATAAAACAGTGCCTGCGGATTACAATGGTTCGCAGGATACACTCAATTCAGCAAGGATTAAGTGGAAAGAATATTTTACAGACTCTTACCTGGTTGCACTGATCGATACTGCATTGAAGAATAACCAGGAGCTGAACATCACCCTGCAGGAAATAGAAATAAGCAGGAATGAGATAAGAGCAAGAAAAGGTGAGTACTTGCCATCTGTGGGGCTCACTGCAGGTGCAGGACTGGATAAAACGGCACGGTATACCAATATAGGAGCCATGGAAGCCAATACGGAAATAAAGCCGGGGAAAGAAATGCCCGACCCTCTGCCGGACTATCTGCTGGCAGCGCATGCAACGTGGGAAGTGGATATATGGCATAAGTTGCACAATGCAAAAAAAGCAGCAGTATACAGGTATCTCTCTACTGTTGAGGGGAAAAATTTCATGGTTACGAATATGATTTCCGAAATCGCTGACTCCTATTATGAACTACTGGCACTGGACAATCAGCTGGACATTGTAAAGAAGAACATCGACCTCCAGACCAATGCGCTGAAAATAGTGAAGCTGCAGAAGGAAGCAGCCCGGGTAACCGAGCTGGCTGTACGTAAGTTTGAAGCACAGGTGCTCAACACTCAAAGTCTTCAATACGACATTCAGCAGAAAATTACAGAGGCAGAGAACAGGATCAACTTTTTGCTGGGCAGATATCCGCAGCCTGTTCTCAGAGATGACCATGCTTTTGAAACCTTAGTTCCTGCGGCTGTACATGCAGGTATGCCTTCACAGCTGCTGGCCAATCGTCCCGATATAAAACGCGCTGAACTGGAACTGGCGGCGGCAAAACTGGATGTGAAAGTGGCAAGGGCACAGTTCTATCCTTCACTGGGTATTTCTGCCTCCATAGGTTACCAGGCATTCAATCCGTCTTACCTGGTAAAGACACCTGAATCATTGTTGTATTCCCTTGCAGGAGAATTAGTGGCGCCACTGGTCAATAAAAACGCTATAAAGGCGGCCTATTACAGCGCCAATGCCAAACAAGTACAGGCTGTTTACAATTATGAACGCACCATTTTAAATGCATACACGGAAGTAGCCAATCAGCTGGCAAAGATCGGTAACCTCAAGAAAAGCTATGATCTGAAGGATAAAGAAGTAGAAGCGCTTACACAATCTATAATCATCTCAAATGATCTTTTCAGATCGGCAAGAGCAGATTATATGGAAGTGCTGCTGACCCAACGTGATGCCCTTGAGTCAAAGTTTGAACTGGTTGAAACCAAAAAACAGCAGATGAATACAGTAGTTCATATTTACCAGGCATTAGGTGGTGGTTGGAATTAAACATATACGGCTTTTATTTTGAAGCACTGTTTGCAGAAAATCGGGAATTAGCAATGACGTATAAATTGAAGGTCTGCGGAAAAATCTGCAGGCCTTTAATTTTCTTGGGGCATTTATCAATTTCAAAAAAACAACCGGTAGACTTTTTTAATCTGCCGAATGTAAAACCCGCATATAGCGGATTTTACATTTATATCTGAATACGGGAAGTGTAGGGTAGCATCATTGTTTTACGATAGATTGGTGATGCAGTAGATTACCTTTCCCGTCCCGGATCAGCAACCAGTAAATGCCGGGAGTGAAACCAGATAGAGAAAGAATCTCGGTATTCTTAAAAGAAGAAAAGCTTTCCGTCATCATTTGCCGGCCGCCTGCATTAATAATGCTGATTACCAAAGAACCGCTGTTGTTATTGATATTGGCCTTCCGGTTGATGAACAGATCATTGGCAGTAGGGTTGGGGTAAACAGTAAAGTTGTCCTGTGCTGTTATCGTCTGTACATTGCTGCTTTGAAAGGGTTCATAATAATAATATTTAGTGATAGAAGGTGTTGGCATGAATGAGGTGCCAGCGTAGTTATACCATTTTTCCTGTACCGGTTCATTGTTTGCGTCATAACTCAATACGATCATTTGTCCTCCCGGAAAAGCCCAGCCCATGGCCGGATCCCAATCTTTGATATAGCATGTATCCACCATTCCGGATGCGTTCATATGGTATTGGTGGCGGGTGTGCAGCGGAACGCCACCAGTAAAATTGTTATATTCTATGAACGTGGCAGGGTGGGTGGTTCCATTGGTGTAGGCAAAAGTATCTGCGATAGTATAGCCGCCAAAAATACCTGTTACTGATGTAAGCATCTGGTTGGAGCTGTTATAAGTAAAGGAACTGCCATACAGGCTGAACCAGAACCCGGCGATATATTCATACGTGTTCGTTTCGATCACATTTCCGGATAGGTCATAGGCATAATCGTTTTTTCCTGTAAGCTGCCATACGCCGGATGAGTCTTTCCTGAACGTGCTGTCTGCCAGAAGATGTCCTGAAACATCATACATAAAAAACCTTTTGGCGGTACTGTCCCAGGCAGTTCCATTCAGATAGAACCAATAGCTGGTTGCTATATTATTTTGCGAATCGTACATGTTGAGATACTTTCCGCTGTTGACCGTGTCATGAAGCAGATCGACATAGGATATCAGGTTATTATTGACATCGTAGTTGCTGAATGTCTTTTCATACAAACTCAGGGTGTTGGCCTGTTGTATCCAATGACTGGCCGTATCGCAAAATGCCGGTAGCGAAAAGAAATGACCGCTTTCCTGATTGTAGATGGGATTCGTTGTGTATGGATTAAAAAAGAAATCATACCTCAGGCCCAGGTAATCGAATGAAGATCCCCGGTTGCTGCTATAGGTTAATAAGGTAGTGTCGGTAAGTGTGTGAGTGCTGTCATATGTGCTGGCTGCAATAACTCTTTCTCCCGGTCCTGTACCTCTGCCGGTTGCATAATGAGGTATCAGGGACTGGAGCGTCTGGTGATGTGACTTCAATAGCTGATGCGCCTGGTAGGCAGGGTCCGGGCTTTGGGCAAAAACTGCTGAAGCAGCAGCGGTCATAAATAGGATAAGCGCTTTTTTCATGAATAAGATTTAAAGAGATAGACGAATAATACCCGGCGCTTCTTGGGTGCAAATCGTATAAGAGTCATATATTTTATTTGTGTATTGACAGTGGTCTATATCTCATCCATGTCCTCCGTCCACAAGTCGGGATGAATATACAGGTCCTGTTCAGCGGGAATTTTACTGTACCTATAAAGAAGAGTGCTTCCGACAGGCAGGTTGCCGGAAGCCATTTCTCATCCTGATTGAGCAGGAGGGATGCAAAATTTCATCAATTTCACACCCGTTTATTACCGGAATACACATTTCCGGTAGGTTAAAGCCATAGTAAATCTGATAGAAATTTAGACAAAAGGTATGTCAACAGGAAAGCGATGTATCGTCTTAAGTCATTTACCTGAAGGAAGCAGCCGGAGCAATTGCTGACGATAGACTACCAGTAAAATCAGACAGCTTATCCATACGGCAATAGCCATGTAAAACAGCTGACCGGAATCGCCCATTACTTCTATACCCAGCTTTGTAAGATGGAAGAAAATTGCCCCCGTCATAGTTCCTATTGCAAGGGCTGCTCCCCATGCAGTAGTGCGTGGTATTAATATCAAAATGGAAGCGATGAGTTCTACAATGCCTGATCCTATACGGCCCCATGGCTCCATCCCCACTTTAGTAAATATATATACACTTTCCGGCTCGGCCCCGAATTTAAAACGTAGTGTCTGAAGTAAAATATAGGCCGCAATAAGCCTCAGCAACCAGATGAAAATTGTTTTTACATGCATAATGTGTTTGTTTTGATGCAAACTACATAATGCTCGTTTTGGAGATTGTCGGTCAGCCGACGTTGGCTTCTTTTTGCAGCAATTTTATATTATGGATGGTAATCGTCTGACGATCCATATCTACCAGTCCTTCTGATGAAAACTGGTTAACCAGTGTTGTTACTGTTTGTCTGCTCGTAGCAATAAGACGGGCAATATCTTCGTGCGTAAGGTAATTGCTGATTTTTACCACGTTCTGAAGTGTGGCAGATTGCGGTATCAATGACCAGAAGAAATATAGCAGCCTTGTGCGCACATCCCGTTGCAGCAGATTCAGCATCCGGTTTTCAACCTTCCGGGTTTTAAGACCTATTTTTTTAGAATAATGTATGGCGAGGTCTGGCCTGCGGTGGAGCAAAGATTCAAAATCGTGAATGGTAAATGCACAAAGTATAACACCGGTTCTGTGCGCCTGGGCATATTCACCCTGCATATGGTTGGCCCGTTCCAATGTTATCTGGCCAAAAACATCACCGGGTTGCAATATCTCCCGGACAAGGTCGTTTCCCCGGTCGTCTACATTCCCGATGCGTACATAGCCTTCCTTCACAAAATAAAGTTTGTGGTGGTTACCTGCATCAAAATAGATATAAGCGTTTTTATCTGCCACAATATAATTGTGTGTAATATTCAACGCTTCATAATCGTCATTGCTGAGCTGTGCCAGGAAATCATTTTTCCGGATAATCAGCAGATAGTCATTATGATCCATTTAGTAACGATAATTAATTTCAATTCAATGTAATATACATAATATTTGTGATATGGCTATTGTGGCAAACAGTATACCTGTAATCAACTGTACAACCTTGTTATTCCGCTGCAGAAAATCCGAAAACCGCTTCCCTGCAATAATAAAAATTGCCAGCGCAGCAGTGGTGCCAACGCCGGCCCCTGCAGTGAAAAATGCAGCAGAAACGGCAGTCATGATTATATAATGCCTTGTAAGCAGGTAAACCGCCCATCCTGCCCAGAAAGGGAATTGTAGCGTGTTAACGGCGCTCATGCCGGCTCCAAGCAGGAAACGTGGAATATTATTGCCTGTTAGTCGATTCTTTTCCTGTTTCTGTCTGCCTGACGCGATAAAATTTCCTGCCGCCAATACAAGGAGCAGCACTACTGTTGTCCATTGCAGTGTTACGAAAACTGTTTTATTTTTCAATACAAGGTCAAGGGCTGAAAGCGTAATGCCAAGGTACAGCATCTCTATACATACGACACCGGCCGCAAAAAAGATTGCCCTGCGCATATTTTCCCTGGCAGCTATATTCAATGCTGTGATGTTGAGATTGCCCAGGGGCAGTGAACCTGAGAGGCTGACAAGAAAACCGGATATAACGGAGGTAACCAACATGCTTAGCAGGATTAAAACTAATTACCAGGCGCGGGCCGAAAGTGCTGCATCAATGGCCCGGAACGATTTCACCTCCTGCTGTCCCTGGCGCAGGGTTATAAAGCGGGCAGATCCTTTGCGGTGATTTTCCTTGCTGATACGGTACAGTATCCGCCAGTGCCGGATGATTTCTTTCCACGCGAAAAATATTGAGTGCTTCGGGTCGTAAATATGTGTTGGCTCACTTCCGCTGCCGTTTATCTCTATTACAGAAAATTCTTTTCCCTGCTCCAGCTGCTGCCAGTCATGAAAACGGATGTCCAGGCGGCCATAATAAAAGGCGGGTAGTTTGTTGCAGATATTGTTGATTGTCTTTGTAAACTGTGGAGATATACGACTGCTTTCGTCAAGGAACAATGAGCCGCGGGAATGATTCCCATACGGGATAAGTATTATCTCTTCTCCATGCTGCGGAATGTAATTCAGTAGCGTTTTGCTCAGTTGTTCTATCTGTTTCTGCTGAAGGATATAGCGATCAATTTTTGATGCAAGTGCCTGAACGGTGTGTACACCATCTCCGGTTACAGCCACCGGGTGCTTGCTTACGATACCCGAAATATGACCTTGCGTCGTACCTGGCATCCGGTAGTAAAATATCCCTGCTTCCTGGCCGTACGCAATAAATTCCTGAACCAGGAACGCAACAGGCATGTGATGAATGTACGCTTCCAGTTCGGCGGGTGTATATATTTTTTTAACAGCCAGGCCGCGTTCGCCAAGGTCTGGTTTGGCAATGAGCGGGAAGCAGATATTTTTATGTGCTATGGCCTGTAAAACCTGCTGCAGGTCTGTGCCCGGGTCAAAACGGCAGGTCGCAGGATAAAGCTCTTCCGGCAACTGATCGTAAATATCTTTTTTGCTTTCCATGATAAAACCGCCATTCCGTATGTTGGGGTTTGCCGCTGTAAGGAAGAAAAAAGAACGGGCTTTTATACTTAGCCACAACCAGTATGGGTACAGTGGCAGGTACACAATGCGGCTGCTCCAGTATTCCCAGTGCATGAGCCGTATGAAGAAAGGATGTTTGCGAAATTTCATAAAACAGTATAAGGCTGATTTATTTTCCAGGTATTGATTGAGCGCAGGCCGCTGCATAGATCTCTGTAGTGCATTAATGCATCTCCTGCATCAAGGGCAATGCCGGTGATGCTTACAGTGCTCAGCTTTCCGCCGCGATTCATAAGGAGGTCATTGGCGGCATCACCTTCCCCTCCGAATTCATGAAACCGGTTTATATTTTCCACAGTCATTACTGCGGTTGTCTGCAGCCATTTGCCGAACCATGTTTCCCGCTTTTGCCGCACTGGCATGTCGTATAATGTCACGGACGACCAGATATGTGGCTCTGTAGGGGATATAGGTATGATTGTCTTTTCAGAGCCATTCCACCTGGCTTCCCATAATTCCTTTTGTTGCTGCCAGATAATAAGTGTAAACGGCTCAACCCCTTCAAGGTTTATTATGCTGAAGTTTTTTTCGGGAGAGCGGCTGTCGAAAATATCAAGGAAAACAAGGCCCCTGCTGCGACGATAGGGCGGCTGCGGAACATGTCGTTCGCCTGCTCCGTTGAGCAATACCATCACATTGCCATTTTCATGCAGTGCAATCCATGTGCCGCCCGCCTTCCGGTCTTTGGGGAATAATATTTTTCCGCTCGGGAAAGTATATATCTCCGGCAACTCTGCTGTTGCGCGCATCGTACTTTCATCACGGTTGGATGTAATGAAAACCTTGCCGTCTGCGGGTATAAAGCTTACTGTGCACATGACTTGCGGTATTGAATAGTGGCCGGTGCTACACCGAAGCTTTCTGGCAGTACCATGTTTGTATGTTCCTGTATAGCTATGCGGATCAGGGCCATGTGGTGAATGGCATGTTCGGTATTGTATATCAATTCCCGGAAGTAATTGCTGGTAACACTTACCATGTGTTCGTTATTGCCGAAGTTGCATTCCAGGATGATGTCCTTATTATGCAGGTGCATATGATTCTGAATATGGAGAAGCAAGGCTACAGCCAGCTGCCGGTCTTTTTCTATAGCCGTATCCCGTTTCCGCTGCTCATAGTTTACAATGCCCGATTTGTATCCTGTTTCCATGCATTGAAACAACTCTATGATATGCCGTACATGCTGGCCAATACTGGCCCGTGATAGCTGCATGCTTGGCCTTGTGTAAAGCTCATCATCTGCACCGCTTAATACATTTGCCAGTTCGGCGCATATATCTCCTGCCAGTTGCTGTATCATATTTTGCTCCTGTACTGCCATAGTTAATGCGATATTTTCTGCCAGTTGGCATCTGCTTTATTTTTTAAAGAAGCCTCGTCTTTATTCCACGATTTAAGCGTATTGTTGAAGTACTTGTTATAGAAGAGGTACAGCTTGCCGTTCAGTATCTTGTAGGTTTCAGGGTCTACTTCTACCTTCGCTCCTTTTGCCCCCATTGCGTAGGCACACCAACCACCATACTGAGGCTCGTAAGCAGAAGGATTCTTAAGAAAAGCAGCTTTGTCTGCCTGGTTTGCAAAACGGTAAGTAACGCCCTGGTAGCCGGCGGTGATGTTTGGTGTGCCCTTTTCCGGCTTGCCTGAGAAATAACTGACGGGGTCATAGCCGCTTATTGCGGTGCCTTCGGAAAGGTTAAAGTTTTTTACGCGTTGAGCCGGAGACTGTGCCTGCAACTGTGTTGCAAACATACCTGTGATGATTGCAGCGGCTGCGATTTGTTTTTTCATACCCGTTATTTTGTACAAACTTATCAGAGTGTTATTCGAAAGATTGTCGGCTGGCTTACATTTCAACTTCTTTAACATATTATTTGCGCCATGATAGTTTTAATGTAATGACCCATTCCCTTGTAAGTCCATCAGGACGGTAATCCCGTACGATAAATGGCGTACCTGCAGAAAGTTCAGCTTTTAAGTGCCTGAGGTCATATGAAATGCTGCCTGTCGCATTGAGCGTGGCCCCCTCGCTTCCGGCAAGACTGGTTTGTGTACCATCAGCAAGTGTTATCCGGTCTTTGCCGAGGTGATAAATAAGTAAAGGCCCTGCGGTAAACGTCAACCTGTGGTAGCGATAATGGCCATCTGCACGGAGTAAAAAATCACCTTTACGATACAGTTGGCGCGAGCTGAAGTATGCAGTATAATCTTTATCTGCACCCGGATATTTTTCTGAGATGTACCCATTTCTATTGTATTGGGCAATTGGCTGCTGATAGCCCGCGGCAAAGGAAAGCCACGTTTTCCACGCGGCAGAAACACCTCCAATAATATCTGTTGTGCCCAGGCTTGCCTGGTAGGGCATAGGTAAAGGACGTCCCTGTCTATCTGTTGCGGCTGCGTTTCCTGTTCCGATACGGATACCTGCTACGCCATATATATTCCACGTCCGGGAAGTTTTCAGCAGGTGTGTAATCGTCAGTACCGGGTCGCCCAAACCTGTATGGTTGCCTAATGTGCCATGAGCATAATAAAAAGGAAGCTTTATTTCCAGCGAGGTCTTTTTATTCCATTGCCGTACCCATTCTGCTTGTGGGATGATGATAGCGGTACCTTGTTCCCCGGAACCGGCAGTAACTGATATACTGATCTCATTTTGGTATTGGGTAGTATCATTTTTTATACCGGATGATGCTGTATTGTTATGCAACGCTCCTGCCGTACAGAAACCGGCATCAGAACAGCCTTGTGCAATTGCATGGAGAGTGCCTGTAAACAGGACAAGACTGAAAAGTGCAGAATGTAAGGATTTCATTTATGCCGATTTTTATACAGTAACCGATACATAAAATTGACTGAAATGTTTATAAACATTTGTCGGATGTAAGACAATCCGATTTTTGAATCCTGTAGCTGGCTATTTAATAACGGAGTATTTAATTATGATATGCTTATACAATCGTAACAGGCGGGGCAAATTCATTTACAGCACCATGTTGTACCAAAACAAAAATCCTTTCAGTTTTTATACTGAAAGGATTTTTGCTATGTGGAGTCCACGGAACGAAAGTCGAACCATTTAAAGCAATTATTCACTCGGATTATCCCCCGAAATCTGCTCTGACAAATAGTTTAAGTCGGAGTATAAGCATTTAATTTCCGAAAAGCGTTAAATGCAATTTTTAGCACGGTCCTCGTCAAAGTCTTTTTACACATCCTCTTTAAACGGTACTACCAGCTCAACTCTTACACCTTTCCTGTCAGGTTCGGCTATTATTTCCAATGATGCCGGTTGCCCTGTCTGCCTGCTAAGAATAGCGAGACGTTCACTGGTAATTGTGCTTGATGATACCTGCCTGTTCCTGTTTTGTATCAGTCTGTAACCCGTGCCGTTATCAAGTACGGTACAATGCAGCAGTCCGTTACTTTTTCTGATGCTGATTTCTATCAACCCTTTATATTCAATGCCTTTAAAACCATGCACGATGGCATTTTCGGCTATTGGTTGTATAAGCATGGGGGGAATAAGAATATTATCTGCATCGACATCCTTATCTACATTTATTGCAAAATCGAAGAGATCATTGAAACGCATTTTCTGCAGCTCCAGGTAGTTTTCCAATGCACTCAACTCTTCACTTAAAAGAACATAGCTTTCTTTGCTGTTTTCAAGGCTGGTGCGCAACAGATTCGCAAAGCGTACTACATAGCCTGAAGCTTTTTTATTTTCGCCCTTATCAATAAGTGTCAGCAGATTAGTGAGTGCATTAAATATGAAATGCGGCTCCATTTGGGTGCGCAGCAATCGTTGTTCCAATTCTATTTTATTATGTTCTACCCCGAGTAATTGCTGCGCATTTTTCAGTTTGCGCTGGCGTTGCAGCAATATTAATATGATGATGGTTAAAATAGCGAGCAAAGTGGCGAGGGCTGCTACCGTCAGTAAGTTGGTACGCGCACGCAGGTCCGCTTCTGTTGTTAATCGTTGCAGGTTCAGCGCCTGGATTTTTCTTTCTTTATCAGCAAGGTCATATTCTGCATAGACGGCTTCTTCCATTTTTAGTTGTTCCTTATTATAGAAATCCTTGTGCTGCTCAATATAATCATCAAACAGGGTATATGTGGATGCTGATTTGCCATATAAAAGACTGTAAGCAATTTTGTTAAGCGTAAAATTTTTTAGTGTAGCTGCATCAGCAACGCTCCTTTTCTTCGCCAGCAATTGTTCTGCTTTATCAAGGTATTTTTTAGCGTCCTTTTGACGATGGAGTTCATTATAAATGCCCAACATGCTACTATAGGCGCTAAAGAGGGAAATGGAATCAGGTTCAGTAGCCCGCTCCTCCAGCGTAAGAACTCTGAGATTGCATGATGCGGCGCTGTCAAAGCGTTTTTCTGCAAAATAGCAAGCGCCAAGCGCAGCATTAATATCCTCAGCCATTTCATTGTGAGCTTTTTGTTGATTAAACGAGGACGCAGTGTTGCAATAATACAAGGCAGAGTCATACTGTTTTTTATCGATCAGGATCTTAGTATAATCTGTTAATGATTTGATATACTCAATGGGAATGCTGTCCTGATATTGCCGGCCAATACTCACAGCAGAAATGCCATATTGTAATGCTGGCTTATATAGCTGACAGTCACGGTTGGATTCTGAAGCAAGTCCTGATACGATTATTCTGAACTTAAATGGAAATATTGTATCAGCTCCGGGACTATTACAAATAAGGGCCGCTTTAGTTAAATAATAATTACTCAAAAAAAGATTGGGTTCACTGCTTTGCATCATACATAGCCCAATCATATAATAACAGTTGGCCAGCTTTAAGATGAAACCAGTATGTTGTTCCAGATATGGCAATGCTTCCTTAGCGTAAAAAATTACACTATCAGTTGAGCCATATGTGAAATGCAATCTTGCCAATCCCCCACAAACAACAGCATGTGTGGCGCTATCTAAAGGTTGCCTATAGAAAGGGTTGATCATAGCAAGGCCTTTGGCCGGATCTTTCTGGGCAAAGGCGGTATCCAGGAGCTGTAATATTGTCGGATCGACAGATGCCAGTCCTGTTAGTTTTTCTTTAGACTTTTTTTCATTGCATCCATAACATAAGAATATCGAAACGGACAGCAGAACAAGGAGTTGCAGGTGGCGCATATAATCGTTTTAAAAGGGAAAACGGCATGTATATTTTGTGCCGGAGTTAATCAGAAAGGTAAAACGCAGTTTTTTTTTGTTGAATGCCCAAAGATGCCTATGCTTATAACTGAAATAAGCATTGCAAAGCCATGACTGGAGCTTTGCTTACAACATATTGATGATGGATAATATGGTTTCCTTCCTCCGCTGGCTTACCGGTATTTGTTGTTCATTTTTCAATACGATAATGCCTTCGTGTAAAAAACGGCTGATATAGTCAACGTTTACAAGGTAAGACTGGTGGCAACGTACGAAGGCGGGTGGGGTAAGAATATCTTCGTAGGTTTTAAGCGCATGACTGACCATAAATTTTTGCCCGTTGTTAAAGTAAAAGGTGGAGTACCCCTCATAGCTTTGGCAGTACATAATAGACTCAATTTCCACAATTTGTAAAAAGCGGCTGGAGCGCAATACCAGTTTTTTGGGAATATGCCCCAGGTATTTATTGCGGCTTATTTCCAGCATCTCTTTTCTGCAGTGTGCCGCCTTTTCTGTTTTACCGATAGCTTTTTCCAGTTCGCCACGGTCAAACGGCTTAAGCAGATAATCGATAGCCCCTACTTTAATTGCGTTGATTGCATATTGATTATAAGCAGTGATGAAAATGATTTTGAATAGAGATGGGTCTTCGTCCTGCAGCAAATCAAAAGCAGTCCCATCGGAAAGCTGAATATCGAGCAGCAGCAGATCCGGCTTCGTAGCCTGCAGCAAGACTTTTGCCTCAGCAACAGATCCGCAGGAGCCCAGAAGCACACAATCCGGCAATGTAGCCACTATCCCTTCTATATGCTGGCGTATGGCCAGCTCGTCGTCCACTATAATAATTCTTAAAGACATAAAAATCTGATACTAAGATACGGATATATGACATATGCTTTCATGTCTGCTTGCGAATATGAATTCAGATCCTGCAAATCTGGAACCAATTGTTTCGAATATGCAGGCATAAATCGACAGACCTGCATAAATGCTTTTTTTACAAAGAAATTATTGATACCAGTAAGTATTTCAATGCACTATGTACATCCTGATGATTGCAGAAAAAGAATCAGGCAGGACCAAAGAGAAGAATAGCAATAGTGATCCGAAAAGTACCATGCTTCAACTTAAACAGAGCTGAGTGCCGCCGGATCTCCGACCAATGTATTTGAATTAATAAAAATTAACATGGCAGTCCTGATTAAAGGCTGAAATCGCAAGTAGAGATACTGAGTGCCAGGCTTAAAAAAATATTATGAGTCACCCTTCCGACAATGAACTTTCATCTTTAGCTAACAATTGGCTGTCATTAACGGGCAATCGGGTAAGCAGTGCTTATTGTAAAGATGAAATAACAACCCATCCCGATTATCCTGCATTAACTGCCCTCACTGATTTTCTTGAAAGCGGCGGTATGGAATATGAAGCAGTACAGGCAGACGCTTCTTATATCCGTGAATTCCAGTATCCGCTGTTGGCGCATATAAAGCGGCCGGGTAACGAGTATTTGCATCTTGTAACAGATGTAACTGCCTGGGAGAAGGATAAGGAAACGACTAAAGACTGGAGCGGGATCGCTTTATATGCCGCAAAAAATGCAGTATGGCATAATGTAGAAAACGACCAGCGACTGGCCACGGCAAAGCGGGATAAAGGCGTTGCCGCAGCATTCATAATAGCTGGTATTGCAGCATTTGGGGTTTCTGTTTTTGCGTATCCTCATATCATTGTAAATATATTCGGCCTGCTTTCACTTGCGGGCCTCGCTATCAGTATTGCAGTACTTGGTACAGAACTTGGCTACCAGAGCAAACTGGTGAAACAGGTATGCGGCATGGCAGGCAACGGAGGGTGTGAAAAGGTGCTGCGCAGCAAGTTTGCAAAAGGCATTGCAGGTATTACTCCTGCAGACGCATCCGTACTCTATTTCGGCGCTCAGTTTTTTGTGTACCTGGCAGGTTGTTTTTATACATCCTTACTGCCGGGCATTATCCATCTCGGCTTTGCAGGCGTTGCCGTTGCCGGCTGGAGCATTTATACCCAGGCTGTAAAGCTGAAGGAATGGTGCGCACTTTGTCTTTGCATTGCAGGCGTTCTTTTGCTACAGTCGGTCATTTCCTTTATTTCCGCCGATCTGTTACATATCAGCGGCACCTATCCATCCTATTTGACATTCCTGTCGTGCGCATTGTTGCTCACACTTTCATTTATGCCGCTAAAGCAGTTGATAAAAAGCAATAGTAGCATCAAAAATGAACTGGCAGCGCTCAAAAAATGGAAAACAGATGCTTCGCTGTTTCTTACCCAACTGGAAGCAGAACCGTCCGTTGACATAAGCATCGGGGAGCATGAGCTGTTGATTGGCAATACAAATGCACCGGTACGCATAACAGTAGCCTGTAATCCCTACTGTGGCCCCTGCGCCAGGGCACACGAGACGTTGGACCATCTGCTGGCAAAATATCCTGATAAGTTAAGTGTACAGGTAAAACTGCTGTGCAGCATAGCAAACGGGCAGGATATGAAAACCATAGCTACCAGGGCGATACTGCAGAAAGCTGCGGAACCGGAAGGAAAGATGAACCTGCAACAAATGCTCACCGACTGGTTTCACTGGATGGATATAGAAAAGTGGCAACAAAAATGGAAACCGGAGAAGAATACCGATGTAACCCGGCAATTGCAGGATCACGCAAACTGGACATTGGAAGCCGACATTGCCTATACGCCCACCTTCTTTATCAACGGGCGGAGAATGCCCGGCAGATACCAGCTGAATGATCTGGAAAAGCTGATACCGCAGCTTGCAGGTGCCTTTGCGGTGCAACAGAACGGATAAAACAATGCAATAAATAAAAAAACAAAAAAAATGAAGAAACTCTTCTTATGCGGTAGTATTATGCTACTATCGTCTGCGGCAATCGCGCAAAATTCATTCCACTTCAATTCAACAGATGATGGTACTCGTCAGGACATTGGGATAAGTAGTGGGGTCTTAACATTCGGCCAGTTCATTAATAATTGCGATAAGCCTCCTTTCCTCGAAAATATTAACTGGGAACGCATCTACATTGGTATTGGAACTCCGAGCCCGACCGAGCAGCTTCATACTACCCAAGGCGTGCGCTTTGAAGGAATTTCACAGGATAATGAACAAAAAAAAGTACTGGTGCAAGATGCTTTCGGGAAGCTATTCTGGAGAGATGCATCAACCCTGGGAAGCGGCACCACCACCGGTAATTTCTGGAACCTGGGCGGGAATAGTATTGCTGCAGGCAACTTTCTTGGTACGACGAATAATCTGGACCTGGTATTTAAGCGAAATAATCAATTCGCAGGATTTTTAGGAACCTCGAACACATCTTTTGGCGTAAATGCATTGAACCCTTTATCGCCGGGTTCTAATAACACAGCTATCGGTACTGCTACACTCTCGGCTAACACATCTGGCTACAACAATACTTCCAATGGATACTATGCTCTGTCTTTAAATACAACCGGATCCTATAACACAGCCATAGGAAAGCAAGCGCTGCAGTTTAACACAATTGGCGACGAGAATACTGCTTTAGGGGCTAACGCGCTCGGTAGCAATGTAAGTGCATCAGGAAATACAGGAATTGGTGTCAGAGCACTTGCAACAAATAAAACGGGTATTGGCAATACTGCTATTGGAAAGAGCGCGCTTTATAATAATCAGGCGGATAATAATACAGCTACAGGTGCCACCGCATTATTAACCAATACAAGCGGTTTACAGAACACCGCTAATGGTGCATGGGCACTGTGGAATATCACAACAGGAAGTAATAATACTGCTCTAGGCTATTATGCCGGTGCCGGAATCCTTACAGGAAATGCCAATACTATCATTGGAGCCAATGTAAGCGGGTTGCCATCCACTCTTTCCAATACCATTATCATAGCCGACGGTGATGGTGTTAAAAGACTTTATGTAGATAATGCTGGTCATGCTGGTCTTGCCACTACTACACCGACTGCAGCTTTGCATGTTAACTGTGCCGGCATTCCGGTGACCGGTCAGTCAAATATCCGCTTTGAAAACCTGCAACAAGGTAGTGGTCATGTACTGGTAGTTGATGATAATGGTTATGTAATGCGTGCAGTAACAACGAACGCAAACAAAGCAGCTTCATCTGAAGAAATAGACGCAGTTAAAGCTGAACTGGCAGAGTTAAAAGCACAAATGAAAGCTTTACGTGCGGCTCAGCAAAATATGGATGCAGATATCAATGCACCTGGTAATACAACTCAAAAAAAATAATAAAACTGTAAACGATGAAAAAGAACATTTTACTTAGTTCTGCCATACTTTTCTGTGCAGTTGTTAACGCGCAGAATAATTTCCACTTAAATTCCACGAATAAAGGAACAAGGCAGGATATTGGTGTTAGTAGTGGCATATTGACCTTTGGCCAGTATGTAAATAATTGTAGTGATAAGTACCCTGAAAATATTGACTGGGATAATATTCTTATAGGAATTGGAACTCCCAGCCCAACGGAGCAGCTACATACCACGCAAGGTGTCCGTTTTGAAGGGCTCACTCAGGATAATGACCAGCAGCAAGTATTGGTGCAGGATGCAACGGGGAAACTATACTGGCGAGATGCCGGTACATTGGGAGGTTCTTCAGGAGGCAATTTTTGGAGCCTGGCCGGTAATGCAATTACCACAGGAAATTTTCTTGGCACTACTAATAATATGGACGTTGTTTTTAAAAGAAATAATGTGCAGGCAGGGCTTTTAAATGTAAGTAACACATCTTTCGGTGTTAACGCCTTAAGCCCTTCATCTTCAGGCATTTTAAATACAGCGATCGGCGATAGCGCTTTGGCTTCCAATACTACTGCTTATGGTAATACGGCCAATGGCTATGCTGCTCTCAGGAGCAATACCACAGGATCAGTGAATACTGCATCTGGTTATAATTCATTATACTCCAATACGTCAGGCGCCGGAAATACTGCAAACGGTTCGTCGGCGCTTTATCTAAATACAGTCGGAACAGGTAATACTGCGATAGGAGATATTGCACTTTATTCTAACTCTGCAGGCTATGCTAATACTTCTATTGGTGAAGCGTCACTCTATTCGAATAAGACCGGAAATTATAATACAGCCAGTGGTGTTGCCGCATTACAATTAAATACGAGTGGCAATAATAATACGGCAACAGGCAACGTTGCACTTCTGTCTAATACAACCGGAAATCTTAACACTTCTAATGGCTACAAATCGCTTTACTTAAATCAAACAGGTTCCGGGAATACCGCAGACGGAAGCCAGGCACTTAACGACAATATTAGTGGAAGCTGGAACACTGCTGTTGGGTATAAAACAGGCTTAGGCATTACAACGGGTATTGCAAACACTATAATCGGATCAAATGTCAGTGGCTTGCCAGGGAACTTATCAAACACCATTATTTTGGCTGATGGCAACGGAATTCAGAGATTATATATAGACAATGCCGGCCACGCAGGTCTTGCTACAACCACGCCTACTGCAGCATTACATGTTAACTGTACTGGCGCTCCATTAACAGGTGCATCCAATGTAAGATTTGAAAATCTGCAATCGGGAGCAGGCAGCGTATTGGTGATTGATGCTAATGGATACGTAAAAAAATCTGCAACACTGGCCAGCAGATCAGCACCACAGGAAGATGTTGATGCACTAAAAGCAGAGCTGATAGCTACCCGGCAAGACCTTGCCGACCTGAAAGAACTGGTACAGACTATACTGGATAATAAAAATACTGCGATGCCAGCTTCTGATTACAGCAATAAAAACACATTGGAAATTGTACCGACTCCTTTCAGCAATAACGCGAAAGCTGTTTATTCAATAGAAAACTTTAGCAGCCGCGCTGCATTGCAAATAATTGGTGCTAACGGCACTTTATTGAAAACAATTTCAATCACCCAGGCAAAGGGCGAAGTTGAAATAGGCAATCTGGAAATCAGCAGTGGCACAATCATCTTCAATATCGTTGTTGAGGGTAAGGTTGTTATTTCTAAAAAGTCAGTGAAAATTTAATGCTTAATCATTTGAAAACTCAAAGAGCTAAGCAGTGCACGGCTTGGTTAGTTGCCTTTGAATAAACAATAATCAGATGCAGTTGCAACTACTATATCTAAGACAATTAAAATTTAAAAAATGAAAAGGTTAACGAGAAATGAAATGAAAAACTTGTTGGGCGGATCCAGAGTTGGCGGATCGGATTGTCGCTGCTATAGTAATACGGAACCACGGCCAGTAGCGTATTGCTTTGGCAATCCTTCAGGTGAGCCGGAACCCGCATGTCCTGAAAACTACCAATACTTCTGTCCTTGCCCACTATAGATACATGTTCGCAGATGTATTTAACTATGTTCAGTGAAAACCTGGGTGGATAACAATCTTGCCCTAGTTATTATTGAACGTTAATCTTCAGGTTTTAATCTTAAAGCATTAAAAATATTCAATGGATTAAGCAGTGCACGGCTTGATTGGTTGCCTTTGAATTTCACAATAATCCGGTGCAGTTGCAACTGCTGTATCAAAAAAAATCAACAATGAAAAAATTAACGAGAAATGAAATGAAGAATGTGATTGGTGGTTACAACAACGGGATCAAAGGAGGGGTATGCTCCAGTGCCGGCGTAGTTTGTCCATCTGATGCTCCTCCATGTTGTGGTGGGTTAACTTGCCTCACAAATCCAGGTGGGGTTCAATACTGTGGCTAAATTGGCAACAATTATTAGCGTTATAAGAAAGGAAAGGCGGTGATTGCCTTCCTTTCTTTAAGCTTTTTGCATCGCTCAAAACTTAACACCCGCGAAGGTTTGCTTATCAAGGCATAGTTCAATCAGGAGCATTACCGCAGAATTACAAAAAACAAAAAAGCCTTACAAACCAATTGGTTTGTAAGGCTTTTTTGCAAATTAAATGTGGAGTCCACGGAACGAAAGTCGAACCAATTAGAGCAACTTTTCAAACAGATTTATCAGTTAAAAGCCTCAGTCAAGCTTTAGACTAAAAAGTTCGACAGTCATAGAAAGATCACAAAATTGCCGGAACAGCAACGCAACATGTTAATCTTTTCCGCCAGATATAATTATTGTTTAAATTAAGCTTTCATTAAAACGAGAAGCAATGAATAAACCCTTTCTCTTTTTATTTCTCCTGTTCGGCCTGGTGCATGGCCGGTGTATTGCCCAGCAGCCTGGGTCAGTTCAATGGACAATTACTACCGACCCCGGCCCAATGATGGATTCATTACGCAGTATTAAGGTGCAGGCCGATGGCAAAATAGTTGCAGCAGGTAATAGTTATCAGGGATCGTATATGGTTATCGCCGTCGGCAGATACGATGGCACACCGATGTTGGATCCATCTTTCGGCAACAACGGAATATCCACAACGCCCCTGGATTCGGCAAATACAGTGGCGAATGCTGTAGAGCTGCAGCCGGACGGAAAAATAGTAGTAGCAGGGAGCTACAGGAAAGGAACAGCCAGCGATTTTATATTAGTGCGATATAAGACAGATGGTATCACCGACAGCAGTTTCGGTGTCAATGGAATCGTGCGGACAGACATTAACTCCGGTTCATTTGACGTTGCAACTGCACTGGCAATCCAACCCGATGGGAAGATCGTGGCCGCAGGACGCTCTGGTTCGTCGTTGGCGCTGTGCCGTTTTAAATCCGACGGCTCGTTGGATAGCAGTTTCGACTCGGATGGCAAGGTTACCGTAGCTGCCGTGCCGGGCTCCACCTGCATGAAGCTGCAACCCGACGGGAAAATAGTGGTAAGCTGCGACAGTGTGGTCACTCGCTTGCTGACTGATGGAAGTCTCGATAGTAGTTTTGGAACGAGCGGGGTAGTCATGCTCGCGCATTATTTCTACGGCGTGGCTATCCAAAACGACGGCAAAATTATAGTCGCGGGTGGTGAAGCCGGATTCGTTTTGCAAAGACTGAGCGCTACGGGTGCTATAGACAGTAGTTTTGGAACTGGGGGTGTCGTTAAAACTTATTTCATACCAGGTTCGTACACCTCTGGTGTTGCAAAATGGGTTTGTCTGCAGGCGGATGGACGCATACTTGCGGGCGGCTTTGACTGGTATTGTGCGGCAGCAAGCTGTAGAGATTTCGCCATCGCGCGATACGAAAGCAACGGTGCGCTGGATACCAGTTTTGGGAACCATGGACAAGTTTACCCTAACATGGGTTACTACGCTGCAATGAGCTATTCGGCAGCGATCAACAATAATAACGAGTTGGTTGTTGCCGGCATCAGCGCCGGTTTTGGCTTTCCAGACCCCTTTGAGTGGCTGCTGGCGAGCTATTATTTAGGCCCTTCGCTTGATGTGGCCACGACTCTAGGTGCCAATAGGCAAATTATGGTATCGCCTAACCCTGTGGGAGACTTCGCGCGTCTGCAATCTGCGCATGTCGAAAATGGGAAATGGCATTTTTCCTTATACGATCTAACCGGGAGAACGCTTTACAGTGAAACGATACTCGTAAAGAACAATACCTTTGATAAAAATATTTCATTAATCGGCCTGCCTGCAGCTATGTACCTGGTGAAACTGGACAATGGCATTTCAAGGATGACCGTACGCCTGGCAAAGAGCCGGTAAATAGTTAACCCGAAAACAAAATCCCCGCAAAGCTAATGTCAGCGAGGATTTTAAGGTTTGAGCTGTGGAGCCGCCGGGATTCGAACCCGGGTCCAAACATATGCCCGATAAGCTTTCTACATGTGTATTCTCGGCATTGGATTTCGGAAAACTGCCGGAGCCGGACAAACCAACCGCTTTCCTAGCTGCTGAAATTTCAGTCGTTACAACACAGCGGTGCAACGCTTGGCCCATTCTTGTTTTGAGTTAGGCGGCGGCTACAGTTATGGGCAACTGTTTGCGGCGGCCAAAATGGTTACGCTAATCTCTGATTAGGCAGCCATGGCGTAAGAATATTCGCCATTTAAAGGTTGAATATTCAGATTTACGTGCTAATTATCCAACGCACGACATGCTTACTTACCCTGCCCTATGCTGTCAAAACCAGTCGGCCCCGGTTTTGTGACTATAGAAGAGGATGAAAAAATCCATCTCTCAAAGAACGAACCGCAAATCTACAGAATATATGTCACACAAGCTGTTAAAGTATAAGAAAATCAACCCCAAAGAAAAAAATGCCACATCCAGGCAATGTATACCGGATGGAGGACATTCCAAGTTTCATATATTTTCAAGTAAGCACACCCGATGCCTTGCCGGTGCGGGATCATCTGCTGCAGATATTTCAGTACTGCCTCCAGCCAGCCTTAAAGCTACATATTATCACACCTCTCTCTATGACGGTAATATGCCTTTGAGCGCCTGCAGTACGGCTGCTTTCCTTCTCCGCGATACTTCTATTTCCAGCTCTGTATCTCTCAATGAAATGAAGCAGGTACTACCCTTGGTATAGTGCCGTATATGATACGTATTAATTACCATACTCTTGTTGATACGCAGGAAATTTTCATATACAGAAAGCGTTTCTTCATATTCGCCCAATGTCCGTGCGGCAACTATTTTCAATCCGCCCACCACATTTATCTCGCAATAGCCTTTCGATGCCTGCAGATAAACAATATCGGCAACGTCGATTACATGTACTTTTTCGTTCTGATGCAGTGTAAGCTTTCTCGGCTTTTCCCCGGCTGTATCGGCTGATTGAATGAACCGTATAATATGCCGGTGATCTCCGTTCCTCGACATTTTTCTTTCCAATGCCCTATCTACGGCTTTTTTTAATCTTACGTAATCAACAGGCTTCAGCACATAATCCACTGCATTAAATTCAAAAGCCTGTATAGCATATTCATCAAACCCGGAAATGAAAATTACATCAAAATTTATTTCATCGACAGCCTGCAGCATTTCAATGCCGGATGTACCGGGCATTTTTACGTCCAGAAAAAGTAACTCCGGCGCTTTAGTGCGTAGCAGTTCTAATCCCTCTGCAGCTGTATAAGCATGTCCTTCTATTGTAACGCCGGGACAATGACGCTGCAGCAATTGCTGCAGGACGGAATGGTTGGCGGGCTCGTCATCAATAATGATACTCCTGATGATGGTGTTGTTCATAATTATTACTGGTGATAACTGGTAAGACAATTTCAACCCTTGTACCTGCAGGTTCGTCCCCTCTGAAAAGATCTGTAATTACAATAGCGGCCTTCCCGTCGTCATAGAGCTGATTAAGATTATGTATACGGCTGCGCGTAAGCGAGATGCCATGCGAAGCCCCACGGTCTGCATTTCCCGGATCCTGTAATTTTTCAGTAGCCTGCCGCCCCACGCCATTGTCTTCTATAATTATGACAATGCTGTCCCCCCTTCGCGTCACTGCAAGCATCAGCTTTGGTTGCCGGCTGTTTTTAAGGCGCAGCAAACCATGCCAGATAGCATTTTCTATAAGCGGCTGGGTGATAAGCGGCGGTATATACAATGCGTTGACATCAATATCCGGCGCTATGTTTTCCTCATAAATAAAATGATCCCTGAAGCGTAACTGTTCGAGCGATATATTCAGCGCTATTACTTTCAGCTCATCTGCCAGCAGTGCCAGCGATTTATCGGAATACCGCAATACATACCGGATCAGTAAACTGAATTTTGCCAGATATCTTCCTGCTTTATCTGTTTCGTTGCAAAGCACTAACTGATGAATAGCGGTCAGCGAATTGGAGATAAAATGCGGGTTAATCTGTGCTTTAAGTGCTGTGAGCTTGTATTCGGACAACAAACGTCTTACAGTCGCTTTTCTTTTTTCCCTTCGTTTCATACTGTTTATGATCAGCCATACAACACATACCAGCAGCATGACTGAAGTAAGCGTCACAACAATTTTAAACCAGGTAGTTTGCCAGAATGCGGGCTTTATAAAGAACGGAATGGTAGTCAGCAATTTTCTGTTGTTCCCGCTGTAAAGCCTCAGGATATAATTTCCGGGATCAAGGTTCTGCAGATGTATCTGTGTGCCGGTCATGACACCTTCTGTAGGAACAGCTCCTGAAAGCGCATACGAAATAGCAGGCCGGTTACCATTGTAACAAAGCACATCAAATGTAAAATAAAGATCATTCTGAAAATAGCTGAGCAGCATATTGTCGGCAGGTATATTCTTCCCTTTTGCAGATACGTCATGCAGGTATACAAACAGCTTATCATCCGGTTTGCTGAGCACACTGCTGTCCAGTACAACAAGCCCCTGCTTTGTGCCGATATAAATCTTATCACGGTAACATGAAGCCTGCGTCACTTCACCAGCCCATATTCTCCGGGCGGGCGCATCCGGGTGCTTTGCGTCCTGTATAAACAAACCGGTATTGGACGAAAGCAGCATTTTTCCATCCGGCAGAAAACCTATATCGGTAAGTATCTCTGCAGGAGCCGGTACTCTTTGTAACGTTTTATCCGATTTAATAACATAAAGGCCATCTCCTGTTGTGCATACCCACAGCGAGCCGGTACTGTCGCGCACCATTCTCTTTACGCGGCTCTGATGCAGTGGCAACAGCCAGTCAGGACAAAAGGTAGTATTGCCGCGGAACAGAAGTATGCCTTTTTCTGTTCCGAGATAACAGGTAGCACTGTCTTTCCAGACAATACAGTTTATCCGCGGCGCATGAACGGGAGATACTACAACAGTCATTTTTTTGTCTACACCACCTACTGCGTCATTGAGGGAAACAAGCAGGCTGTCATTCCGGAGCCCAAACGCATAGCTACAATAGATATTACGCTTCACAGGGCTGGTAAGATCGGGGGCAAATGAATAAATACCACTCCTGGTACCAATAATATAAGCCCCGAGCCAGTATACTATATCGCGCACAAAGGCATTATGCCTCAGGGATACGATATGCATGGATGTATCTACTGCCATTACAGTGCCGGCGGCAGTTCCGATAAACAGTTTACCCTGTACCTGCCGGATCATTGAAATATGTCCGGCAAATTCCGGAAAGTTATTGTAGTAGTATTCGTGTATGTTACGGCAATGAAAAATGCCTTGCTCCAGTGTAGACACCCACATACCGCCGGAAGTGTCAAATAATATATCTGTAACGGTGAGACGGGGCAGATAATGGTGCAGTAAGACCAGGTCCTCATTGAATTCAAATAATCCTTCGTTCAAAACCCCGACGAGCATATGCCCGTCAGGCGCCTCGCTCATGGTAAGGCTTGTGCCCGGTATGCTGTATTTTTTTGTTTTTCCATTGGCTGTTATGCGCACTACAGCATTCTGCAGCAGTATATACAATCCATTTCTGTTCTCGATTACGCTATGACGATAGGCTACGGAGCCCTGAGAAAAAAAATACTGGCCACCATATACCGGATGAGACAGATCAAACATGCCAGGTACACCTCCGCGCACACGAAACCAACCTTTCCCCACTTCTATCTTCTGCCGCAAAGTGTCCCTGTCAAGCGGAAGCTTTATTATGTTCACGCTATTGCTGCTGCGGGTATATTCAAGTGTTCCGCTCATAGAGCTTACCGATATATTTCCCGCCCCATCTACAAAGAAACTGCCTACGGTATGCTTCTTTGCCGAAGCCGCTGCAAGTGCAGCAGATCCCGGCAGCAGGATAGCACTGTCATTACGTAATTCATAAAACTGCCACAGGCTGTTCGCCAAAAAGATCTGACCTTTTTCATTCCGGAAGACAGCGTAAATGATTTGCTCACGCAACGGGATATTGGTACACCCCGGAAGAAAATGATTGCCATTATATTTTACAAGCCCATATTCTGTAGCGGCCCAGAGATACCCCTTACTGTCCTGGAAGATATTGTACACCTCTGTGGCAGGCAGGCCGGTATCTGTTCCTATGTTTTCAAATGACAGTTCCTGTGCTGTGCTGCCGGTATAAGAAAACAGGCACAGCATTACGGTAAGCAGAGAAATTATTTTCGGGCGCATCATAGATTAAGGCAAAGCAAAGGTATAGAGAATGAATTATGACCGTATGTGTCAAAAACCTGTTTAACGGTCATGCAGGTTGTGGCAGCCTGCCTACTTTTATGCAGCCGGTAATTGATACAGATATCTGTAAACCTTCACAAATAATAAATACCAGAAAACAGTTTAACTCATGAAAAAAAATGTCACCATTACAACAATGGCAATGATAGCCGCATGTGCCGGCCTTTTCTCTTGTCATAAGACATCTACCCAGCAAACAGCAAAACCTGCAGCCCGCGAAGTACGGTCATCAGGTATGCCACCTGAGGCCTACACAGATTATATTATTTCCAATGACGGCTACTGCCCCACCTGCATTGAAAATATTCATGCCACATTGAATGTTAATACCCTGAACCCTTCTTATTCAAATGCAGAAAATATAACCGGCTTTTTTGGTAGCACCACCGGCATGAAAGGCTATGCAGAATGGAACGGCATCAAAGCGCTTACCTATGGTGATGCACAGAACAACAATAAGCCAATGCTCCGCATCCTTGCACATCCGAACGGTGCCATGTTGGGAAGTTTCCCGCTGGTAAGTGCATCTGGTGGCGGTATGTTCGTAGAAGAGATAGAAGTGAACCCTGCAGACAATAATATTTATGCACTGGCCGCCAATGGCTTTTCAAAAGCCATTTACAGAATAGATGTACAAAACGGTGTTGCCCAGACAACGCTTATCGGCAATGTATTCGCCAATGCAGCCGTTAACGGATATCTCTCCGGTTCTATCGCTTTTGTACAAGACCAGACTACATTGCAATGGCGTCTTGCCTTTACTCATGAATCGTCATTAGGTCTCCTTACCTGGAACTATATTATCAGCAACGGCGCACTTTCCGGAGATCATTATCATGGCGACGAAACACACACTGGCGTCAGTAAAATGTATACTGGCAAGATCAATACAGTATCGTTTTATGGCCGGCTATATCTTGCCCGCGATTACGACACATTGTACAGCCTTGTGCCTGGCGGAGGTACTGCAACAGCGCAGCCTGGTGGAGTTATAGATGCCGCCAATGATTTTGCACCGCGTCCGGCTATTTTCTGGTAAACATAAATACTTGTCTTTTATTCTCATTACAAACCACTTCTTATGAAAAACAAAAACACGCGCGCCATGCTGTGCCTGGCTGTGGCGACGGGAATGATCGCAGCTACGACTGTACCCGCACGTGCCCAGTATTTCCAACAGTACTACCCGGCACCGGCACTGTACCCCAATCACTCTTTTAAACTGGTTGATGGCTGCAATACGCATGTACTGTCCTCTGGTCATCTCATGCTCGCCTATGATGACTACTTCGACACAGATTTCCCTTATCACCTGTACCGTACAGATGCCAATGGTACTTATGCAGGTACCAATACCTTTGAGCGTGAGTACATGCTTTACCAAGGCAGCACCCGTATGAAGAATTGCGTTCCGGGATCTGTTACGGAAACAAGCGTGCCTAATGGAGGTCTTTATGAACTGACAGGTGCCAATCCCAATGCTATTTTCTTCATGGTAATGGATAATGCAGGGACTCCGATCACCAGCGTTTATTTCGGGCTGCCGGCCGGAGTGACGAACAGCAGTACACAACGCTGGTTACTGACTCCGTCTGTAAGTGTGCCCAATAGTAATTTCTTTATCTGCGGTCAGGTAAATAATGATATGTATCTGCTTCGGATAAACAGTACAGGAAGTATAATCTGGAGCCGGTCATTCCCATCAATGAAACTCACCCCCAATGCTATCATGGAGAGTCCCTTTAACAACGGGGAACTGCTCGTGGTGGGTAAATACCCTAACGGTGCAAACGATGATGCTTTTTTTATGAGGGTTAATGCCAGTACCGGAAACCCGATCAGCTTTAATCGCTACTTTACCTCTGCTAATGTGAATGATGAATTCACATCAATCACCGCAGCACAGTTTCTTGTCAATGGAGCAAAAGGATATGTTATCGGTGGACGCCAGCCTAACAGCCCGGGAACAACATGGATAACACGATTAAACCTTACGGGAACACCTGTATGGAGTAATCTTATCACACAGGCAGCATTGACTCCTACTGGTAATACGGCCGCCATAACGGGCATAAAGGAACGGTTAAACACTTCCGGATCATATGAATATTACAGCTTAGCCAGCTCCGGTACACAGGCTTTCGTTACCAAACTGGATGCTATCGGCCGTCCTATAACCGGGAATAATGAATTTGATTATGCTACCAGTCCGCTCTCAGAAGGTCTTACCCTTGATGTCGACAACAATACAAGTACCGGTGGTATTACTGTTTACGGAAATTATGACCTGGCTGGTACGCCCGGTAACATGTATATGACCAAGGCCTATTTTAACGGATATACGGCATGTCCTTCAAACTTCGCTGCAGCCGCTTACCAGAGTGTTACCTGCAATACAGTTGTAACAGGCGTAACTGTCAGCAGTCTGGCACTTACACCACTAACCTTAACGCCGACTACAGCCACACCTGTCGTTAATGTTAACCTAGTATGCGGCAATCCTGCAGCGCCTTCGGTATCAGGTGGCAGCAATGCACGTATGGCGCAGGTAGCAGAGGCAACCGCCGGAACAGAAGAATGGCAGCTTGCTCCCAATCCTTCGGGCGATAAAGTAAGTATTTCCGGCACCATACAACAGGAGGGAAATGTATCTGTTTCTGTGTATGATGTTACCGGCAGGCTGGTAAAAAACATCAGCAATACAACCGAAGCGGCAGGTGTATATAAAAAGGATATCAGTTTCCGTGAGCTTGGCTGCGGATATGGTGTATACCTTGTACATATTACAGTTAACGGTCAGCAATGCAATCATAAGTTAGTGTACAGCCCTATGTAAACCTTAGCTTTTATATTTGTGAATAAGTGCGGCTTTCAACAGCCGCATTTATTTTTGCCTGTATGCTGTACATCGCTTACCATCCATTGTATGCACATCCGCTGCCGGAAGGTCATAGGTTCCCTATGGAAAAATATGAACTGGTCCCGGGCCAATTAATATATGAAGGCATAATCACAGAGGCAAACCTGTTTGCCCCGCAACCTGTATCTGAAGAAATACTGCTCCTCGCACATAACGTTGATTATTGGCACCGCATGAAAAACCTGCAGCTTACAGAACGTGAAATGCGCGCAATAGGCTTTCCCCTGTCTGCACAGCTGGTGGAACGTGAAGTGCGGATTGCACAGGGATCCGTGGAATGTGCTTTATATGCACAGCAATATGGCGTGTCGCTGAATATAGCCGGAGGTACACATCATGCGTTTGCAGATCATGGAGAAGGTTTTTGCCTGCTGAATGATTTTGCTGTTGCAGCAAATTACCTGTTACATCGCGACCTTGTAAAGCAGGTGCTTATCATTGATCTTGACGTGCACCAGGGTAACGGCACCGCTGCTATTTTCCGTAATGAACCGCGCGTATTTACATTCAGCATGCATGGGCAGCATAATTATCCTTTCCGCAAAGAAACCAGCGATCTTGATATAGGTCTGCATGATGGTGTTTCCGGGGATGAATACCTTGCAATACTCCGTAAACAGCTGCCTGTACTGATAGAACAGGTGCAGCCGGACTTTGTATTCTATCTTTCCGGCGTAGATGTGCTGGATACTGATAAATTCGGCAAAATGAAATTAAGCATTGCCGACTGCCGTCACCGCGACGAGGAAGTCTTCAATATTTGCTACAGGAATCGTATACCGGTTGCTGTGGCGATGGGTGGCGGGTATTCTGCAGATATAAGGCGCATTGCAGAAGCGCATTGCAATACATTTAAAGCGGCGAAAGAGATATTTGATCTTTAATCAGCAGCTTATGTTTCTATAGCTATGGTGTGTAAGGCAATGATATCGCCCTCTTCAGTATTGCCAGAAATAAACAGGTGCACCACAGGCTTTCCGGCACGCAACAGATTTATAGCCTGCATGTTTGCCGCCAGGAAATCCCGCAATGTTGTGTACCTTTTCGCTTGTTGCACCATAAAGTCGTCCGCAGTATCTATGCGGTCAATTACTTTACTGAAAAATGCCGAAAGGTCTGATGTTTTAAAATCACCTGCGTTTGATCCGCTTACGTCTGTAAATGCAGCAGGTATCTCCGCATTGTCTGCAAGACGGCCCGCATCAATGATATCAAATTTATTTTCCGATTCGCTGATATATAGGAGCCCGTCGGTAAGTGCGGCCAGTTCTGTTTTAATTGTTGCTGTATCCATACATATCGGTTTTGGGGCGGAAAATACTGCTCTTTTATATCCTCTGCATTAATAAATATAAGGGCTGGCGTTCAACTGTAAAATGTCCGGTGCCACTACATAATTACTCCGGTACCGGAAGCTGATGTTTGAATTAAGCGTTACTCTGAATCCTTTCATGCCATATGCGGTACGTGGAAAATACATAGCCCGCAGTTCAATAGTGCCGAATATCAGGTTTTCATTTCTTGTTCTCAGTCCGCCGCCAAGACCGGTGTAAAAATCTGATTGACTGAGTGTAGACGTTTCCGGAGTGATCATAGCCACATTTCCGAATATAAACGGTGCCATCCTGAATCCGAACACTTTATATTTCGTAAAAACGACCGTTTCGGTATACAGGTTAATACGTCTTTTGCCCATAACAGAATCCGGACCGAAGTCATTAAGACCAAACTGGTTATTGATCCTTAATGGCTCATAGGTAACGCGGTTAAAAAGTCTTGAATAGCTGAACCGGAAATACTGGCGTATCCTGGTTTCATTATGGTGCACCAGCCTGCTGAACACGCTTCCTCCAAACAGGATTGCAGCATCCTGCATTGAACCTGAAGTGTAAAATCCGCCTGCACGCATAAAAAACTGGTAAAACTCTCCTGCGCCCGATGCGATGTAGCGATTGGCATCTACGCCTATATACGGACGTTCAAGCTCTATTTGCTTATACCATCCTGTGGAAAGAGAGATGTTATAACCGTATGGCAGATCCTCCGTTGTACCGAAGCCATAGATATACTGCGTTTTAAAGAAGTCCTGGCGGAAGAATGTAAGCTCGCCGAGTACGGCTTGCTTACTGTTATAAACCGGGTCAAAACGGTCGCCTACCTGGAAGGGAATATCATTAAAATGGCTGTTCAGGTATCGCAGGCCTATGAACAGGCGGTCACGTTCCCGCAATGGCGACCCACCGAATAAAACACGCCTCGGGCTGAAGTTATAGCCGACCCAGGCATCTATAACATTATAGCTGTAGTTGTAAAAGAAACTGTCTGGTTTGCGGTATACGTTTACAGAATTATTATGGCTCACCTCAAGGCCTCCCGCATAATGCGAGTAAGGAGAGACCAGGGGCCTGTCAAGACGGAGATAATAGGCGCTTTCTTCTTCATTTCCTGCCTTGCGTCCTGTGCTGATATTGGAATATCCTACAGTAGCAGTAATGAATGTCCTGGCTATGCTTTGTTTCCTGTATTGCAGATCATAGCCGAAAGCCGGACTTCTGTTCTGGGCCAGTAACACCGATGCCTGTATCCGCTGCCCCATTCCCATAAAGTTGGCATCGCTCAATGTGCCCTTCAGATTTTGTATGCCGCTTGCTTCCGCGCTGCCGTTTATAGAAAATAAGTCTTTTGTTACCACGATAAGGTCAACGGAGTCTCGATGCCCTTTTACAGGCTTTACAAGGATACGGGCATCCTGTATGAAATCGAGCGAACGCAGGTAACGTTCATTATCAGCCAGTTCGTAAGGGTTTACTTCCTGGTGTTCTTTGATAAACAGGTTGTGCCGGATTACCCAATCCCGTGTATTTACATGCAGGTTGTTGTATATGCGTGTACCTGCCGTCTGGAGAAACTTTGTCGTATCGGAAAGTTTTTTCTCAAATCCCATCTGCGAAATGATAATGTGGCGTACGTACCGACCTGCATATTTGTAATAACTGGCTTCACTTTTGGCCAGCAGCAGCGCACCTTCATTAATGGTGTCTCCTGGATTGCGGGAGATAGAATTCATGGCCTGGTGAAAGATGTCGTTTATGTTTACCAGGTTTCGCCGCGACTCATGCTCAAGGCTGTCCTCTTCCTGTGCTCTTCCCGGCAGGGCTAAAAGCAGCAGGAAAAGACAAGGGAAGACCTTTTTTATATATTTGAAGAGCCGCAATTTGAAGGTTTGGTTTGCTTTAAGATAAACACAATAAAAAGAATGCCAGATTTTTGTTTGCTATTCTTAAAACGCTTTTTCTGGCGGAAAAGTTATGTTTAGACAGCTGGAATACCCCGGATGTTTATTTTCTGTATGTTCCATTCAGGCAATCGTATTTACATTTTCTTTTTAGGCGGGAAGGCAAATTAAGAATAAAACGTCCTGCCACACAAGTAAGTATAGCAAAAAGAATAGAATAAAAAAGCCTGCCTGAACCCAACGCAGCAATTTTTATGAAAGTCCTTTATAGAGCGCGGCAAAATGCCGGCACTATTGGATCACTTTCTTATTTCAAGCACCTATGAAAAAAACTTTATTGTTGCTTTCATGCCTCCTGGCATGTCTTGCCCCTTCTTTTGCCTCACATTTTGCAGGCGGGTCTATAAGATACGAATATACCGGTACAGGGAATGTGTATCGCATATCCCTGTCTGTATATCAGAACTGTGAAACCGGAGCCGGTCAGATACTGGACACAGATTATGTAACGGTCACTTCATCGATCGCTGCTCCTTCCATGCGCGCCTTACCACAGGTCAGGATAGATACGCTTGACAGTAGGCTTTATTGCAGCTCCGTTGTCACCTCGTGCAACACCCAGGCAACCATTTATACCGGTGCTGTTGTACATGTATACTCAGATACAATTACATTGCCGCCTTGCAACAACTGGAAAATATCCTGGATCGGAGCTGCCAGAAACCAGGGTATATTGAATCTGTCCAACCCGGGTTCGCAGAATATCTATGTAGAAGCATTTCTCAACAATACAGCTGCAGTTAATTCCAGTGCATTCTGCAGTAATCACCTGCCTCATGTAGTCCGTGGGCAGGTACTGAACACCCAGCCGTTTCCTGTACAGGATGTGGATGGTGACAGCATAGCATACCAGCTCACAACACCCCTTGGTGGCTCCACATACCCGCTCAGTTACGCCACAGGATATTCAGCCACACAACCTCTTGGTTCTGCCGGATCCGCATCGCTCAACCAGTCGAGTCAGATACTGAGTATAAAAACTCCTTTTATAGGCAGATTTGCTCTCGCAATGAAAATAAGCGAATACCGAAATGGTCAGCTCATTGGTTACTCTCTGTATGACTGGACTGTAGATGGAAGTCCCTTTGCCACAACACCAACTCCTCCCGCCATTACCAACCTTTCGGGGCTGACAGTAAATACTTGTCCGGGCCAACCCAACTCAATAACGCTGAACTTCGTTGATTCTGTGGCTACAGATTCCGTTTTTCTTACTGTTACACCACCTGTAATCGCCGGATGGACGTTCAGCAACACAGCTACTGCTGCTGCCGGTTCCGGAAGCGCCAATATTTCCTGGACAACACCTTCTATAGCCAATCCGGCCACGCTTCCTTATTTTCTAATTAAAGTATTTGCCAAAGATAATAGCTGCCCGGTACGCGGGGCTGCGGATTATACGGTTCTTGTGCGTCTGCATCAATGCAATACGGACTCTGTATGGGCCGGTGATGCGAATGCTGATTTTACCGTAAATATGTATGATCCGCTGGCAGTAGCAGTAGCTTACGGGCAAACAGGAACTGCACGCACTGGCGCCAGCACAGCTTGGGTAGCACAATACACGCCTGACTGGGTGGGTAGTTTTATAACAGGCATCAATATGAAACATGCCGACTGCGATGGTAACGGCGCCGTGAACAACACAGATCTTGGCGCGATTACTACAAACTACGGAATGGTGCATTACCGAGGTGCACACAGCCCGCAGCAAAAAAATACGAGTGTTCCGGATCTGTATTTTGATCTTACCGGCGTTGCGCTGAAACGCGGCACTACTGTAACTATTCCCGTGAAACTGGGAACTTCTGCTTTGCCAATGGGCAATATGTACGGATTGGCCACACACATCAATGTAGATGGAATTAACCTTACAACCGCGCCAACTGTTTCCTATCCTTCCGGATGGCTGGGGAACAGCTCCAATACGCTGAACTTTACAAAGGCCACCAGCTCGCAGGATGTAGAATGGGCTTATGCAAGAACAGACCATCAAAACATAGCCGGCAACGGGACCATTGCCAATATAACCTTTGCTATTCCTGCTAATGCGCCTGTAGGTCAAATGTTGCATTTCTCTTTTGCAGACAGCCGTATTATAGATAAATATGGAAACATTATCACCGCATATAATGAAGTGAACGATAGCGCCGCCATATTAAGCGGTACATCTGTTGGTACTGTAGTGAATAATCTTACACAAGCTGCAATTGTTCCCAATCCGTCAGAAGGCAATGTAGAGCTTCAGCTGAGCTTTGCACAATCATCAGATGTTTCAGTAAATATTACAGACATAAGCGGTAAAGTGATCTGGTCGCAACAAAAAAGTTTCCCTGCAGGAGCGCAATACCTGCAACTGCCTGTCGCAAACCTTTCTGCCGGAATATACCTGGTACAGGTGCACGACGTAGCTACCCTGCAGAAGCAGGTGCTTAAATGGGTAAAACACTAGAAATTATATAGCAGAAAACTAAAACAGGCCGGTCGGGAAACGCGATCGGCCTGTTGTCTTTTTGGGTAAATTGGGTTAAAGCAATTAATGATGGACTGAGTGATTCTGATAAATTCTGAAATAAAAATATTTAATAGATCGCCCGGTTTAAATTATTTTATAACATCGAATTTACAAATTGAAAAGGCTATCTTTTTATAAAAAAATGCATAAACATTTGACTATATTTGTGTTGTATTAATAAAAGGTCGTGCCAAAATATAATGTCGGAAATCTGACTAAAATTTAACCAATCACTACAGAACGCATCGATATCGAAGCAGCATCCATCTGTTCATTGAAATAATGAATGCTGTCTTTTTTATCCTGTAATGCCAGCGCATATATCAGCGGCAGGTAATGATCATTGGTAGGAACCGCCATACGCGCTATGTTCCCGAGCCTGTCATAGTTAATAACTGCTTCGTGGTTCCTATCGTCAATATATTTTTTGATCTGCTGATCAAATTCTGTCGCCCAGTCATATTGCATCCGGTTCTGAAAATCTACCATGCGCAGGTTATGCACAATGTTTCCGCTGCCCAATATCAGCACACCTTTATGCCTCAGCTCTGAAAGCTGCTGAGCAAGTTCATAATGATATCCAGGACTTTTATAATAGTCGATGCTGAGCTGAAAGACCGGGATGTCTGCCGCCGGGAACATAGGTTTCAGTACAGACCATGTTCCGTGATCCAGGCCCCATTCAAAATCTTTATGCACTTCTGTGGTCTTTACCAGCCGCTGCACTTCTGCCGCTACTTCCGGCGCTCCGGGAGCAGGGTATTGCTGATCGAACAATTCTTTTGGAAACCCGCCGAAATCATGGATTGTTTTGGGCATTTCCATTGCAGTGACATAAGTACCCCGCGTGAGCCAGTGTGCGGATACAGACAGGATAGCGCGCGGTTTGGGAAGTTCCTTGCCGAGCTGCTGCCATGCTTTGGTAAACTGGTTGTCGCTGATAGCATTCATAGGATTGCCGTGCCCTACAAACAATACCGGCATCTTTTCCGTTGCGGGCTGCTCATCTGCCCACTTTTTAAGTTCTTGTAATTTCATTGACATCGGTGCTAATAAAAACGAGGAACTAACCTGTAAAAAAGTACTTCTCTTCATTAGTCCGCAGCTTTGTTCTGCAATAATAAAGTTACAAGGTTATTTTTAGTTTGCATGTATGTACATATAAATTGTTGTATTGCCAGAAATAATAATATTGATCTTTTAACAGCATTTTTATTTTTGGATGAATAATTATTCATAATTTTGTTGCGTGAAACCGAAAGACGAAACCAAAGAGCGGCAGATAATGTATGCAGCGCTGGCATTGATTGAGAAATCAGGATTGGCGGGGTTGTCTATGGAAGCAGTGGCGAAGCAGGCTAAAGTGGCAACAGGTACGGTATATATATATTTCGCAGGAAAAGAGGAATTACTGAACCAACTGTACATATATGCCAAGACAAATATCTCGAAGAACCTCTTTGGCGACTATGATGCAACAGCACCGGTAAAGATTTCGTTTCACAATATGTGCAGAAAGTATGTAGACTATATGCAGAAGCACTATTCTGAGTTTGTCTTCATGCTTCAGTTTATGAACTCGCCTTATCTCTCTGAAACTACCAAAGAAGTAACCAGGGAGTATGGCGCTCCGCTTTCGCAAATGCTGGAGCGCGGTAAAAAAGAGTTATTGTTGAAGAATATAGATACCCAACTGATGATCATATTTCTGCAGGGGGCACTGGGTGAGCTTTCAGGATATATTCTTAAATATCCCGCAAAACTGCAGAAGACCTATGCAGAACAGGTTGCGAATCTTTGCTGGGATGCACTAAAGGCGTAAAATTTTTTTCTCTAAATAATGAATATTTATTCACTTAAAAACTAAAAACAAAATGTCACAGACTATTTTTATCACGGGCGCATCATCAGGATTAGGAAAAGCTGCAGCAAAACTATTTGCAGAAAAAGGCTGGAAGGTTATTGCCTCTATGCGCAATCCGGAGAAAGAAACTGAACTGACGGAGTACCCTGCTATTTCCCTTATGAAGCTGGATGTTACTGATGCCGGGCAGATCAAAGAAGTGGCCGCAAGTGTAATTGCCGGCGGCGGAGTAGACGTAGTATTCAATAATGCCGGCTACGGTCTTGCAGGTCCGCTGGAAGGAACAACGGATGCACAGCTGGTTCATGAAATTGATACCAACCTGCTGGGCGTAATCCGTGTTACACAGGCATTCATTCCTTATTTCCGTGAAAACAAAAAAGGACTGTTTATTGCTACAACATCTATCGGCGGACTTGTAACATTCCCTCTGAATTCTGTATATCACGCTACCAAATGGGCTATAGAAGGCTGGAGCGAAAGTATGTGGTATGAGCTTTCCCGTTTTGGCATTGGCATCAAAACAGTATCTCCCGGCGGCATCAAGACTGATTTTATTTCGCGGTCTCTTGTACTGGCGCAGCACAAGGAATATGAAGATATGCTCACTCAGGTGTTTGAGCGCTTTACTACTCCTGAGCGCCAGGAGACATATTCTACTGCAGAACAGATTGCCGAAGTAGTATACGAAGCTGCTACAGATGGTAAAAAACAGTTGCGTTATGTAGCGGGTGTTGATGCAAAAGCATTGTACGAGCAGCGTCAGCAGGTAGGCTACGAACAGTTTATGCAAGGTATTGAGCAAGGATTTTTCAACTGATATCATTTACCCGGTACTTAGCCCTGCATACAGTGCAGGGCTTTTTTATAAAAAATAAGCGCCGGCTGGAAAGCCGGCGCCCCAAGGTCTGGTGTTTCTTGTATATGATGAAAAAACGGTTTAAGACAGGGTTACTGTTTTGTTACCTTTAGTATTTTGCTGCCCTGCGTTGTTGACAGCTGAACAAAATAAATCCCTGGTGATAGTGTCCGGAGGTCGAGGGTGTTGTTTTCTTTGAGCGATGATGCGCTGTATACAATTCTTCCGATGTTGTCGGTTATTTTGATGCTGCATGCAGCAGGATTATTTATTGCAGTGTTAAAAGAAAGCTGCAGCGAGTTTTTAAAGGGAACAGGATACAGACGTACGCCATCTTCTTCTGTGATCTCCGCAATACCTACACCGCTAATGGGTGTTGCTGCAGATGTGCTGCTGCAGTTGCCGCTGGTGACCTGTACTGTATAATTGCCATTTGATGTGGCGGTATATGTTTGTCCTGTAGCGCCGGGTATCGCAGTGCCGTTCAGGTACCACTGGTTGCCGGTAGCCGCGCTGGAAGTAAGCACCAGGCCATTTGCTGAAATAGTAGGCTGTGCGACGGTATTCACATTTACGGTAACCGGCACACAAGTGCTGTATACTACACAACCACCATATCCGCGGACATAATAAGTAGTCGTATCGTTGGGAGTAAAGTGCACTGCTGCACCTGAGTCTACCAGCGTACCACCACATGAACCGGTATACCAATACCATTTTGCAGCATCGTGCAACAGTGCTGCATTGGTTATCTGCACTGTATCTCCATTACAGATTGTATTGGCAGAAGCAACAGGTGTGGCAGCATCCGGTGCATTGCAAAGTGTGTATTTGCTCACAGTAGTTTTCTGATTGCTGGCAGCATCACTGTATGCTACATACGGATTGCCATTGGCATCAAAAGCAAGGGAAGTAAAAGCCCCGGCACCGGCAGAAAGCCCGGATCCACCGATGTATACCCAGCTGGTACCGTCATATTTCATAACGTTTACCTGCTGCGGGGCTGTTACGTCCGCATATGCGATGTATGGCTGGTTATCATTGCCTATGGCCACAGATGTATATAATGAAATGCCGCTGTTGAAACCCTGTGTGCCTACAAGATTCCAGTTCGTGCCGTCAAACTTGTGTACAGCTGCTTTAGGCCCGCCGACATAAGGATTCCAATAGCCGACATATGGCATATTATTATGGTCAAATGCGATGGAAATATCATCTGCTGCCCCGTATATTTCAGACAGGAATGAAGCACCTACAGTGTCCCATGTACTACCGTTAAATTTCTGTACACGGGCACGGCCGCCAATATTGAGGTCTTCATAGGCGATGTAAGGCACGCCGTTATTGTCAAGTGTAAGAGACGGATAATTTCCGTTGGATGCAGCCACCGGTGCGCCGCCTACAGTGTCCCACGAGCTGCCGTTGTATTTCCGCACGTAGACAGCATTATTGTTACTCACATCTACATAGGCAACATAAGGAGCTCCGTTTAAAGTTTTAATTGTTGTATAAGTACCTGCACCCGATGTAAGTCCAGTCCCTATTGTGCTCCAGGAGGTGCCATTATATTTCATTACCGCAACCTGGCCGTTATTGGCGCCGTCTGCAAAAGAAAAATAAACATAGCCTGAAGAGTCAATTGCAATACTGCCGTAATTAGCACTGCCTGGCGTAAATCCGGCATTTCCAAGAGAAGTCCATGATGTGCCATCAAATTTCATTACTGTTCCCTGGCCACCGTTCAGACCCACATCATTAAATGAAACATATGGAGTGTTATGATTATCAAATGCCATATGCTGCCAGGAGCTTTGACCACTGGTAGAAAAGCCTGCGGTGCCTACCGTGGCCCATTGCGCATTGGAAACATTGCATACCAGCATAGAAGCGGCAGCTGCAGCAAGAAAAAAGTGTTGTTGATTTTTCATTGGTTTATAATTGTAACTTTTATAACTCTATAGTTTATTTAAATGCGGGGCTTCTGCTGTATGAATTATTTTACATGTAGGTAATGCTGTATTAATATTGCTGCCAGTAATTACAAAACTCTTATTTAACGAAAAATTAAACTAGAGTACAATTACTCTTTCTGCAGACAGACAGCCCGGAAATGTTATTTTTTTACAATCAGATGTATCAACAGCTGCCTGCAGAGCCCTGAACTTTAACTTATTTTCCGGCATGAAAAAAACTGTGCGCCTTTTCCGGAGCTTCCTGTTCCTATTCCTGTTGTGGTATACCGCAACCGGATGGTCGCATACGACAATTCCTGAATATATATACACGAAATGGCAACGGCTGAAAACAGATACTGCCGATATCATGTCCTGGATTAAAGCTGGAACTGCAGTGCAATGGAGTAATCCGGACAGTGCTATGAAATTGTTCGATTATGCAGAACAACGGAGTAAAGAAATTCATTACAACGACGGCATTGGCTTTGCACTTATTAATAAGGCACATTCTGCAGTAGGTAAGGGTGATTTCAACAGGAGTTTTGATTATTACCGGGAAGCCTTGCCCTATTGCCGCAATGCCATTTTCAACCCGGCATTGTTTGCTATCTATTACAGTGATCTTGCAACTACATATCTCCATATGGGAGACTATGAACATGCCAGCATTTACTACTTCAATTCACTGCAGGAAATGGACCGTAGAGGACTGCTGCACAGTAGTTACGTGATAAGTCTGTATACCAATATGGCCTTTATGTACAATAGCCTGGAGCAGTATACACAGGCATTGTACTATCTCGGGCTGGCAGAGCAGACAGCACACCGCAATCATCAGACCGGGCAACTTGCTTTTATATTGAATAATAAAGGTGAAGCATTTCTTGCCGCCGGCCAGCCACAGAAAGCACTGGAATGCTATACAGAAGGACTTGCCATTGCCAGGAACAGTAAGCAGCTTTCCCCGGAAAAGAGCATAGAAGTGCAGCAGTCGCTGGATAATAGCCTGGGCACATTAATGCTGAAACTGGAGCAGCCGCAGCAGGCAATCCGTTACTTCCAGGATGCCATGAAATTAAGCAACACCACAAACCCTTACCAATCTTTTATTTTTCCCAATTATTTTATGGGGCAGGCTTATTTTATGATGGGTGAAATGACCACTGCAGAAGCGCACCTGAAACCCGCGCTGGAACTGGCACAGAAGCTCAACTTCAAAGAGGATATGCTTATGGCTTATTCTACTTTAGCTGCCATATATGAACAGAGTGGAAGATACCGCAATGCCTATGAGCAACTGGCCAATTACCAGCGACTTAAAGACAGCCTGCTCGGAAAGGAAAAAACAGAAACTGTCAACCAGCTTGAAATAAAATACCGCACAGCACAGAAAGACAAAGAACTGGTACAGAAACAGCTCCTGATCACACAGCAGCAAAGCAAGATCACCGGACAGAAGATATGGATATGGGCCGTGTCCATGGGAGCACTTGCATTAACCGCTATCAGCTTTCTGCTGTCTATATTGTACCGCAACAATCAGCAAAAACAGCGACTGCAACAACAGCAGATACAAAGTATGCAGCAGGAGAAGAAACTGCTGAAGAAACAGGAGGACATTAAAGTGATGCAGGCATTGATCAAGGGTGAGGAAAAAGAACGGGTACGCCTGGCCCGCGATATGCATGACGGTATTGGCGGGATGGTTTCTGCTGTAAGAATGCAGCTCAGCGTGCTGCAGAATCGTCCTCCCGGGCATATTGCCGCTGCAGACTTTTGCCGGGTGATGGATATGCTGGAAGAAACATCTGCTGAAATAAGAAAAACAGCACACAACCTCATGCCCGACATGCTCCTGAGCTATAACCTGGAAGAAGCGCTGCAATTGTTCTGCGATAACGTTAATACTTCAGGCCGGCTGCAGCTGTATCTGCAGATACATGAAACGTTACCGGTTTTAGGTCAGAAAATCTCTTTGTCGCTGTACCGCATCTTACAGGAACTGGTGCATAATATTGTAAAGCACGCAGATGCGCAAATAGCCACAATACAAATAAGCGTGCAGGAAGAAGTGATGTATATTACAGTGGAAGATAATGGCCACGGATTTGATACCGACAGCCCTCGTGATGGTATAGGGCTGCAAAACGTACAATCAAGAGTAGATGCGCTGCAGGGTTTCTTTTCGCTGGAATCTTCAGATAAAGGAACCGTTGCCTATATTGAAATATATCTTTCCAGACTTAAAACCCCGGATAATGAACATACGTATAGCTATGGCTGACGATCACCCGATGGTGATCAATGGTGTAAAAGATATGCTGGCCGGTTATCCGCATCTCCGGCTTGTGGCCACTTATCTGAATGGTACAGACCTGCTGGAAGGATTGAAAAACGACCTTCCGGATGTGCTGCTGCTGGATATACAGCTGCCCGATAAAACCGGTAATGAGCTGGCTCATACTATTGTGCAGGAATATCCGCAGCTCCGCATCCTTACGCTTACCAATTTCAACCACATGCTCTACATCAACATGATGCTGAAAATCGGCGTGCATGGTTATCTGCTTAAAGACACCGATCAGCGGACACTTGTTACAGCTATAGAAACGGTATACAATGGCGGCACCTTTCTGACGCCGGAAATGGAACGGCTGGTAGCGGATGCGAATGCACAGCAAAAAGGTAAATCCGATACCCGTTTTGTGCTTACACCGCGCGAGCTGGACATTCTGAAATTAATTGTAGCAGCATACAGCAACCATGAAATTGCAGAACGCCTTTGCCTGGGGCAACGCACTGTAGAAAATTACCGTTATAACCTCTCTGTAAAAATCGGCGCGAAAAATACGGCCGGCCTCATCCGTAAAGCACTGGAGCTGGGGCTTGTGTAAGGAATGGATATATAATTTCATGCATAAATTGCTCCTGCCAAAGAGAAATTAGCTAACTTGCTGCCGCAACCAGTATACTTGTGTGAGCATGAAGTCATTGATATTTTATATAGATCCGGGAAGCAGCAGCATGTTACTCCAGTTTATCATCGGGGGATTTCTTGCTGTTGTGTTTTTCTTTAAAAATATCATGTTCAAAATCAGATCTTTGTTCCGCAAAAACAAAGAAAATTCCAATCCGGAATCAGGTATGTAATGAATATGGTACAGCATCCTGCATCTTTCCGCGATCCCTCCGGTTACGTATTTCGGCAAAATGATAAAATATATCGCCTGCTGCGTACCTCTTATGTCGCCCATTACGATCGTTTACTGCAATCCGGGCTATATGATGAGCTTGTGAAAGCCGGTAAAATGATTGCCCATACAGAAGAAAAAGATTTTCCCGGAATCAACAGTGGTGAAAAGGTATTATTGCCGCAGCAGATCAGCTTCTGGACATATCCTTACGAATGGAGCTTTGAGCAATACCGCGCCGCAGCATTACTTACGCTGGAACTTTGCATTGCAGCCCTGGATAAAGGCATGATATTGAAAGATGCGACTGCCTATAACATACAGTTCGTTTCCGGAAAGCCGTTGCTGATCGACAGCCTCTCTTTCGAAATATACGAACAGGGAAAACCGTGGCAGGCGTTCCGGCAGTTCTGCGAACAGTTTCTTTATCCACTGTTGCTGCATGCACACCTGAAAGATTTCAACCCGGCTTTGCTGCAAAGTTTTGCTGATGGTGTACCCGCTACATTTGCAGCGTCTGCATTATCGCACCTGTCGCGCTTTAATCTCAATCACTGGCTGTATCTTTTTCTACCTGCAAAGCTGGCAATGAAAAAAGATAATGACCCAGGGAAGCAGCACAACATTTCTCAAAGCAGGATACTGCAGAACCTGCAACAGCTCCACAGCTTTATTAAAAAACTGAAACATCATACAGCCCGTTCTGAATGGAATAATTATTACACAGAAACCATTCTCAGCAGTGCCTACCTGCAGGATAAAGCTGCAGTAGTAGCGTCTTTTCTTACCGGCTTATCCTCCTCGCGTATTATCGATGCAGGCTGTAACACAGGTGAGTTCAGCGTATTGGCTGCGACATATACTGACGAGGTTATTTCTTTTGATACAGACCCGTTGTGTATAGACGTACTGCATAAAAAAATGCAGGAGCAAAAGATAAGTAACATCACTGCTGTCGTTGCAGACATTTGTCACCCCAGTCCGGCAGGTGGGTGGATGAACGGTGAGCAATCGGCATTACTGAAAAGACTACCCGGCGATACCATGATGGCACTTGCCGTAATACACCATCTCGCGATCTCTAAAAACGTGCCGCTGGATTATATTATTGAAGTTTTTGCAGCAATGGCAACCCGATATCTTATCATTGAATTTGTACCAAAATCGGATCCCAAGGTGCAGTTACTATTACAGGCGAGGGTAGATATCTTTCATGAATACACTCAGGAAAACTTTGAAGCTGCGGCTGCAAAACATTTTGCTATACGCAAATCGCAGCAGTTAAAGGATAGTTCCCGCATCCTTTATTTAATGGAAAAACTTCCGGGTTAATCTGTTGCCAATGCAATTGTTGCAATGCTCACCCTTGCACCTGCAGAAATAAGAGTAAGTGCACAGGATTCAAGCGTAGCCCCGGTTGTAAGTACATCGTCTACCAGTAAAATATGTTTCCCGGCAACACTTCCCTTTAGTGTAAATGCGTCCTGTACATTGGCAACACGTTCCTGCCTCGTTTTTTGTGTCTGGCTTTCTGTGTGTCTCGTGCGCTGCATTAATTTATTATCCGCCGGTATGTTCAATGTTTCAGACAATCCCGAAACGATACAGGTACTCTGGTTATATCCTCTTGCAGCCTCTTTCGCAGCATAAAGCGGTACCGGCACAATAAGGTCGGGCCAGTCTTCCCATCCTGCATCTTTTAATTCATACCCAAGCTGCCTTCCAAGGAAAACCCCGGTTTCTTTTTTGTTGTTGTACTTCAATCCGTGGAGCAGGTGCTGCAGCATTCCTCCGCCGGTGAAGTAGGCATAGCTGGTTGCATATATAAAAGGTATGCGCCCGGCAAAACGCAGTGCAGTTTCATTTTCCACGATGTGATGATAATTCGTAAGCGGGAGGAGTTGTATGCAGTGGAGGCAAAGCACAGCTTCACTTTCCAGGAGCGGACGGGCGCAGTTTTCGCAAAGCACAGGGAAGAAGAGTGATGCCAGGCCATCGGCACACTGCTTCAGGATATTTTTACGCATTCGTTAGTAACAGGTTGTCACAAACTTAGCGCCTCATTTTAAGACGTTTGGCGAATTTTATGCAACTCTTTTTGCAAATCGTTACTTGATTGACCGCAGAGATCGCAAAGAAATCGCTGAGTGTCGCAAAGAGTATCATGTAGTTAATTTTAAAAAGGCTCTGCGTCACTTTGCGCAATCTCTGCGTCCTCTGCGGTTAAAAAAGAAATATTTAAAACATCATACGATATACATCTTCTATTTTATTTACCGCTTTGATCTGTATGCCTTGTTTTTTCTGTGTCAACCCCTTCAGGTTGGCTTTCGGAATAAAGATCACATCCATGCCCAGTTTCTCCGCTTCGGCAATGCGCTGATCAATACGGTTTACTGCACGTATTTCTCCCGACAGACCTACCTCACCCACCAAACAGATATTGGAAGGAAGCGCCCTGTCTTCATATGACGAAAGCAATGCGCAAACAATAGCCAGTTCTATGGAAGGGTCTTCTATTTTAAGACCGCCGGCAATATTTACAAATACATCTTTTGCGCCGAAGTGGAAGCCGCCGCGTTTTTCCAGCACTGCCAGTAGCAGCTGCAGCCTGCGCAGATCGAGGCCGCTTACCGTACGTTGCGGTGTGCCGTATACGGCCTGTGTCACCAATGCCTGCACTTCTATCATGATGGGCCGCAGGCCTTCCATAGTTGCAGCAATCGCGATACCGCTCAGCGGTTCATCATGCTGCGAAAGTAAAATCTCTGAAGGATTGCTTACCGGCCGCATGCCAGACGTTACCATTTCATAGATGCCGAGCTCTGAAGTAGAGCCGAAGCGGTTTTTCAGCGTCCGCAGAATACGGTAAGCATAATGACGATCGCCTTCAAATTGCAGTACAGTATCTACCATATGCTCCAGCACTTTGGGCCCGGCAATGGCGCCATCTTTTGTAATATGACCAATAATACATACAGCGATGTTGGATGTTTTGGCAAAACGCTGCAGCTCAGCTGCACATTCACGCACCTGGGAGACACTGCCTGCCGCCGATTCTACATACGGAGATTCAAGCGTCTGTATAGAATCGATGATGAGCAGTGAAGGCTTTATTTTTTTTACTTCCTGGAAAATAGTCTGTGTATCTGTAGCAGTAAGCAGGAAAAGATTGTTGTTATGAATGCCTACTCTTTCTGCACGCATTTTTATCTGCTGTGCACTTTCTTCACCGGAAACATATAGTGTAACGCCTTCCTGCCATTGCAAGGCACATTGAAGAAATAAAGTAGACTTACCTATGCCCGGTTCACCGGCTACGAGTATCACTGATCCCGGCACCAATCCGCCGCCTAATACTCTGTTCAGTTCATTATCAGGAAGCAGGTAACGCAGTTCTTCCTGTATCACTACATCTTCTATGCGATGCGCTTTACGTTTATCCGGTCCGTTGTCATCCCAGTTGCTGCCTGGTTTTATCTTCTCTTCGCGCTGTATCACTTCTTCTACCATGGAGTTCCAGGTACCGCAGGAGGGACATTTTCCTACCCATTTGGCACTTTCATAACCACATTGCTGGCAGAAATAAGCAGTCTTCGTTTTGGCCATAATCAGGCTAAAGATATCTAAAAAGAAAAAGAGCCATCGGAGGAATCCGAAAGCTCTCACTTACTAACCCATTAAATTCACAACTTGGTACAAATGTAGTAAACCCGTCCGATTGAAAAAAATGGATTTCCCTTATTGCAGTCCGTGCAGCTTTAGCAGCAGGCTTACAATAATTAAATTTATTTTTAACTATTTAAAAGTCAGTATAAAATGAATTGTTTTAAAATAAAATAAAAACAAACAACATTCATTTAGTGAAAGCAGCAGCCATATTGTCACAAAAACTGACGAAGGCACGATAATTGCCTAAATAGTAACAGGTCATGTTATTTTTGCTGCGTGATTTTTTATAACAAATATAAATTTTATAAAATATATGAATGAATCTACGGTATCTATACAGAAGGTAAAACGGCATTTTCTGCCTCAAGACTTTGCTATTACCACCTGGGAAGCATTACAACCTTATTTTGAAGAACTCACTAATAGGGAAATAGGAGGAAAAGATGCTCTGAATCAATGGCTTAAGGATCTCAGCGAGCTGGAAGCCGTAATAAGTGAGGATGCCTGCTGGCGCCAGATCAAAATGACGTGCGACACCACAGATCCTGCTCTTGAAGAGGCTTTTACTTATTTCGTAATGGAAATAGAGCCCAAAATGAAACCTTATAGCTTTGAGCTCAACAAAAAGCTCGTCAGTAGCCCGTTTGCCAAAGAACTGGATGCTTCGGTGTATTTCCCTTACCTCCGCAGCGTAGAAAACTCTATACAGCTCTACCGTGAGGAGAACGTACCGCTGCAGGCAGAGAACAGTGTGCTTGCCCAGCAATACGGAACTATTGCCGGTAAAATGACCATTCATATGGACGAGAAGGAATATACCCTGCAACAGGCAGCCAAATTCCTTCACAGCCCTGACCGCAGCATACGTGAAGCCGTTTTTACAAAAGTGTCTGCACGCCGGCTGCAAGACAAAGAAGAACTTAACAGCCTGTTCGACAAATTGTTGGCGCTCCGCCAGCAGATTGCCGTAAACGCAGGGTTTGACAATTACCGCGACTATAAGTTTAAAGAACTGGGCCGTTTTGATTATACGCCGGAAGATTGCTTTAAATTTCATGACGCAGTACGTGAGCATATACTGCCGTTGCAGAAAAAATTGCTGGAATACCGCCGTCAGAAGCTGGGGCTGGACAAAATGCGCCCCTGGGATACAGATGCAGAGCCGGCAGATATACAGCCGTTGCACCCCTTCCAGGCTGGCAGTGAACTTACAGAAAAGACGATCGAAGTGTTCAGTAAACTGCGCCCGTTCTTTGCAGGTTGCATTGGCACCATGAACGATATGCACCGCCTGGACCTGGAAAGTCGTAAGGGCAAAGCTCCCGGAGGTTACAATTGTCCGCTGGCAGAAACCGGAGTTCCGTTTATCTTCATGAACGCCGCTGGTACTATGGGCGACGTGATCACGATGATGCACGAAGGCGGCCATGCAGTACACTCATTCCTGTCGCACGACCTGCCGCTGAGCGCCCTGAAAGAATATCCGATGGAAATTGCAGAACTGGCCAGCATGAGCATGGAGCTCTTTACCATGGAGCATTGGGATGTGTTCTTTAAAGATGAAAATGAACTGCACCGCGCACGCCTCGAAGAACTGGAACGTGTAATCGATGTATTGCCGTGGATCGCTACGATTGATAAATTCCAGCACTGGTTATATACAAATCCCGGCCATACTGTAGCACAGCGTGAAGAAGCGTGGCTCCGTATACTCAATGAGTTTTCTACAGACATGGTAGACTGGACCGGCTTTGAAGGATACCGCACCAACCTGTGGCAGAAACAGCTGCACCTGTATGAAGTGCCGTTTTATTATATAGAATATGGTATCGCACAACTTGGAGCGGTAGCTATGTGGCGCCAGTACCGCGGCAACAAAGAGCAGGCGCTGGATAATTATATGAAAGCGCTGAGCCTTGGCTATACCAAAACGCTGAAAGAACTGTACGCAACGGCGGGTATTAAATTCGACTTCAGCCCGGCATATGTACATGAGCTGGGAACCTTCCTGCAGGAACGTCTTGCAGAAGCGGGAGTTAACTGATGCGATTTAATGTGGTGAGTGTGATAATGCGATGCCTTCATTAAAATATAAAAGCAGCCGGATCGAATTTCAATCCGGCTGCTTTATTTATTGTAATAATTCAGAAACTGATCATGCACATCAAACACATTCACCACATTTCGCACATTTTCAGATCGGCTCATTTAATGAGCATTTCCGCACGTTCCAGGCTTTCCGGTTTGCCTACATCTATGAATGTATCGCCGGTATGGTTATACCCTTTGATCACATGTGTTTTGGCAAAATGCAGGTATACGTCTATCATAGAAAATTTACCATGAAAAGGCATATCCAGTATGGACGGTGAAAGCACCTGCACGCCACTGAACGCAAATGGCTGCAAGGATAGTACCTCGCGGGATATACGCTGTTCGTTGGTAACATTATTGGCCCAGCCGCAAAGCAGCATATGTTCGTCAAACAAAAGCTGGCGGGAAGAATTACGTTGCATCACAGCCAGTGTAGCCATAGCATCAGATTGGTGATGTGCAGTGATCATCTTGTCAAGAGCAAGATTTGTAAGTACATCCACATTCATCACTACAAAGCTTTTTTCGTCCTTGAAATAGTCACCTGCTTTTTTCAGGCCGCCACCGGTTTCCAGTACAGCGTCTCTTTCGTCAGAAATAGTAACATTACTGCCAAAGCCTTTATTTTCTTTGAGTACATTTTCTATCTGGTCTGCAAAATGGTGCACATTCACCAGTACATCATAAATACCAAAGCCTTGCAGGTAGCGTATATTATGTTCCAGTAAAGTCTTATCATGAACTACGGCCAGTGCTTTCGGATGGTGGTCTGTAAATGGTTTCAGTCTCGTTCCAAGCCCGGCGGCAAACAACATCGCCTTCATAGGTTTACGTTTTTCGTCAGTAAGCAATTTAGTGCATTTAAGTATACACACCGTTACAGCATATTATATGCCATTTTTTAATCTTCGTCTGTACTTTCCACACGAAACGTACGGCGGTGGTATGGTGAGAAGCCCAATGCAAGCACCTGTTTGCGGTGAAATGCAGTAGCATAGCCTTTGTTTTCATCCCAGCGATATTCAGGATGTTCGAGATGTAGTTTTTTCATCAGCTCATCGCGGTGGGTTTTGGCGAGAATGCTGGCAGCGGCAATCGAAGCAAATCTTCCGTCGCCTTTTATAAAGCACTGATGCGGGATACCAAAATATGGGGAGAACCTGTTTCCATCAATAAGCAGCAGCTCAGGCCGTACTTTCAGATCGTCAACGGCAAGGTGCATGGCTTTGAACGAAGCCTTCAGAATGTTGATGCGATCTATTTCTTCATGATCTATTTGCTGTACCGACCAGGCAATTGCTTTTTCTTCTATGATAGGCCGCAATAATTCCCGGTCTGATTCCTTTAGTTGTTTACTGTCGTTCAGCAGTGGATGACGGAAGTTTTTCGGGAGTATTACAGCAGCAGCAAACACAGGACCGGCAAGACATCCGCGTCCGGCTTCATCGCAGCCGGCTTCTATTATTTTATCTTGGAAATATGCAGCTAACACTCCTGTTCAGTTCTGGCTTCAAAAATAACAGGTTTTTCTTTCCTGCCGGGAAACTGTTTATAAAAATTAAAGCTGCCATAAAAGACAGCTCTATCATTTGGTTAATGCTTTACGAAGATTCGACAAGCCTGAAAGGGTTTACAATCATATTTTTTACAGGCCGAAAAAACGTATGCCAATGCTGAATGGATGCTGGTCCAGTGAATTTTTATACATATTCGTAAGCTGGTAACTGGCATAAAGCCGTAGAATGTTCTGCACACCTATCTCCCCTGTAATGCAGGCATTGAAATCACTGAAATTGAACGAATCATGATTTTTGTCTTTACCACGTTCGGCAGATTTCTGCTTGGTCCATGAGGCAAGACGGTAACCACCGGTTATGCCAACGCCGTATACCAGCCAGTTTTTCTCTGTGATACGCGTTTTAAATGTGAGCATCAGCGGCATAGTAAGGTAAGTGAGCCCCAGTTTATTTTTACTGAACGATACTGTGTCGGTGATCACTGCAGGTTCTGTATTGTTTATAAAGCTGATCGGTTTTTCAAAACGGAAATTGTACATCTGCAGGCCGAGACCAGTGGAGAGGTATATTTTCTGCCCGTTTGTTTTCAACAGGCGATACTTGAACATAACAGGGTATATATTCACATTTATCGATTTCCCCTGCCGCAGGTTGAAAAGGTTGCCGTTTCTCTGGTCTGAACTAACCTGGCCAAGAAAATGCTGTGCTGCAGCACTGTTATAGTTGGTGTTATCCTGGAGGCTGTTAAAACCAATATCCAGCATGCCTACCTGCACATCAAAGGCTTTCTCCTTATGCGTAGCGGTATCTTTTGTATCATATCTGCTGTATTTAATGCCTCCGTTCCCGATAGTCAGCGTGTTGCTTTTATGATGCGTGGTATCAGCTGTTGCCTTTTTTGCAGCTGTATCGGTCTGTGCCATGGCAAAAGAGGAGATAAGCACCAGGCAGGCAGTTATGCATATATATTTCATGAGAGTACTTTTTAAAAATTAATTACAAATTCTTTTCTGCCGATATTCACCACGAGCGAGGTTTCTTTCAGGTCTTTCCTTATTTTTTTCACCTGGGCAACCCTTTCATTAATAGCTGCTCCTACAGTACTTATGCCTTCTTTGCTTTCTTCAGATACAGGCAGCCAGGCAAGCCCGGTGTGTTTCTTTTGTGCAACCGGCTGCGGTATTTCTGTAACAACGGCAACGGTTTCCGGTGCGGGTAGTGCAGGTACGGCTGCTGTATTTATATGAGTACCTGCCGGATGGATGGTTGCTATTTCGGGTTCTGCAGGATTTAATGATGTGGATTCGTAAGGCTTGTTTATTACGATAACAGTGCGGTTCACTGGAGAAGGCATTACGGAGCTCCTTTGTAATGCTTTTACTTTATGATTGACAGGCGTTTTACGTTGCGTATCGCGATGTGTGGCAACCGGAAAATCGGCCTGGTATTTCAACGGTGGAATATTTCGCACGGCAACTTCAGGCTGACTATTATTGACAACCGGGCGATCATACCATTTTAAGGCGGAGAAACCTATAGCCAGTATCACACCGGCTGCTGCGGCCATAGTCCAGGGTTTCCAGGATATAACACGTTTTGCAGGAACAGGTTTCAGTAATGTTTCTTTTCCTTCATATACTTCTCCGGTATCCGGCATCAGCTTTGTTGCGGTATAGGCTTTCAGCTCGGCCTGCAGCTCCGGGTGTTGTCTTGTAAAAGCAAGCAATGACTGCACGCCTGCTTCATCCAGCTCATCGTCTGTATACAGCATCATGTATTCTTCATAATTCTCCCAGGTCACCATAGCTTTCTTTTTTAAATGATATTTTCAACATTTACGAGGTAAGTTTTCAGCACCTTGCGCGCCCGGTGCAGATATACTTTTACCTGCGATTCGTTCAGTCCTGTTATATGCGCTATCTCTTCATAGCGGTAGCCTTCATAGTCTTTGAGCAGTACCAGTGCACGCGCCTGCTCGTCGAGCTGTGTGAGCGCACGCTCCAGTATGCGCTTCAGGTCAGGGTTTCCGGGGTTATGGGTATCAGTACGTTCGGCTTCCTTATATATCACTCTTTCTTTTTTACGGAAAGTATCTACCGACTGCCTGTAGGCCACCTGGAACAAAAAGGCTTTGGCTTTTTCCGGCAATACATCCTGCTTTTTCTGCCACAGCACCTCAAATGCACCCTGTACTACGTCACGGGCATCCTCTTCATGGCCGGTGCACTTGCGTGCAAACCTGAAGAGTGCGTCTGACCAGTCGTGAACACATTGATTGTAGCTGTAAACGTCCATTCAATAAATAAATCGGGAACCCGGAAAAAAAGTTACAGATAATTTAAAAAAAATTGCCGCAAAGGGCGCAAAGGAGTACGCAAAGAATATTAACCTGGTTATATGGGATGTATTTGTTATGTAATATGTTAAAAACGCTTCTCTGCGGTGCTCCGCGTAATCTCTGCGTTTCTTTGCGGTAAAACAAGGTAAAACAGACTTATAGCGCATAGCCGCCCGAAAGATCGTACATTTGCCGTCATTTCTATTTTTGTTTCGTAAATAATTATAATGAGAAAAGATTCAGGTTCTTCTTCCCGCGGCCCCAAATCGGATAAATCGTCTGGCTACCGTAAAGATGACGCCCGCAAGCCTTATGGCAAAAAAGAGCGTCCTTTTGACAAGCAGGATAAGCCTTACAGGAAATCGGATGACGGTGCTGCGAAAAGAGGCGCAAGGCCTTTTGACGATAAACGTGAAAGACCAGCCCGCCCGGATGGGGAAGATCGCCCGAAGAGAAAGTTCGAAGACCGCGAAGAGAGAGGAGAACGTAAGACAGGAGGTTTTAAGCGTCCGTTTGAAGACCGTGGCGACCACAGGCAAGAAGGAGAAACACGCAGACCGTTTGACCGCAAGCCGTCACGCGACGGTGAAGAAAGACCGGCACGCAAATTTGACAGCGACCGCAAACCAGCCGGCCGTAAGCGCTCTGAAGATGGCGATGGTGAACGCAAACCATTCAAAAAGCCATTCGAAGACCGGAGAAAAGATTTTGACAGCAGGGATAAATTTGCAGACCGTAAGGCCGGCTATAAAAAACGTACAGAAGACGATGGCGAACAGACGGAACGTCCGCGCCGTACAGAGGGCGATCGCCCTGCAAGGAAATTTGATGGTGAGAAAAAACGTTTTGAAGGCGGTGACCGCTTTGATAAAAAACCGGGTTTCAAAAAGAAATTTGACGGAGAAGGTAAGGGCGATCGTGATTTTGATAAAAAGCCGGGTAAGAAATTTGACAAGAACGACAAGTTTGCCGACCGCAAGGCAGGCAAGCCTAAGTTTAATGAGTTAGATATCTTTGGTAAAGACCGCAAGAACAAGAAAAAAGAAGACGACGAGAATTTTATCCAGAATGAGAACGAAGGTTTCAGCAAAACCTTGAAAGATAAATACAAGACCGAAAAACCAACCCGCAAGCCAAGTACCAGGAAACGCAGCAGTGATGACGACGATGATGAAGATGATGACATCGATATCAAAACAAATGCAGCGCGCTATAATGAAGTAGAAGTTTCCGGCCCTATGCCGCTGAACAAATACATAGCCCACAGTGGCCAGTGCAGCCGCCGCGAAGCCGCCGACCTGGTAAAGAAAGGCAAAGTAAAAGTGAACGGCGAAATGATGCTGGATCCCGGATACCGTGTAATGCCGGAAGATACTGTGATACTCGGTGGCAAAAAACTGACGCCGCAACGCAATTTCGTGTACATCCTGCTGAACAAGCCTAAAGGATTCATTACCACTACAGATGATCCGGAAGGACGCAAAACGGTAATGGAGCTGGTAGCCAGTGCCGAAGTAGAAAGGCTGTTTCCTGTAGGCCGCCTGGACCGCAATACAACCGGCCTGCTGCTGCTCACAAACGACGGCGACCTGACGCAGAAGTTGTCGCACCCAAGCTACGAGATCAAAAAAATATACCAGGCTACATTGGACAAGGCGCTTTCAAAACCGGATTTTGATAAAATACTCGCCGGCCTGGAACTGGAAGACGGTCCTGCCACAGTAGATTCTCTGGCATACCTGGAAAATAAAAATGAAATAGGCCTCGAGATCCACAGCGGAAAGAACAGGATCGTGCGCCGTATCTTTGAATCACTTGGTTATGAAGTGGAGAAGCTGGATCGTGTAATGTATGCCGGCCTTACCAAAAAGAACATTGGCCGCGGCGAATGGCGCTTCCTTACAGAAAGAGAAGTAGTATTACTGAAGCATTTTAAACAATAAGTTTTAAAAAAAACTGTTTTATTTAACGCTGTCAGGGCCTGAAACCCTGACAGCGTTCTAAATTATACCCGATGTTACTGACTGCAGACCGTATTCATAATGGCATTCACTGGCTACCCGAAGGAACGATTATAGAAACAGCTGAAGATGGCCGCATTCTTACACTTCATGAACCCGGCACTGTTACCGGAGCTACACATTATGAAGGTATTATAGCTCCCGGCTTTGTGAATGTACACTGTCACCTCGAGTTGTCTCATATGAAAGGTGCAATACCCGAACATACACAACTTATCCCGTTTCTGCAGCAGGTTACCTTTCATCGCAATGATTATACGGAAGAACAAAAAAGCACAGCGCGTCATAAAGCATATGCCGAACTGCTGCGCAACGGTATAGTAGCAGTAGGTGATATCGCCAACAGCACCGATACGCTTGACCTTCGCGAAAAAGGCGATCTGCATATCCACACTTTTGTCGAGTGCATTGGTTTTACGGAAGAACGTGCACAGCAACGCTTCGATTTTTCAAAACAGGTGCATGACAATTTTGCTGCACAAAAAGGCAATGGCCACCTGCTGCGCCAAAGCATAGTGCCGCATGCACCATACTCTGTTTCTGCGCCATTATTTAAACTGATTGATAACCATCAGCCGGAGACTGTTATTTCTATACACAACCAGGAGACTGCTGCAGAAAACCAGTTTTACAAGGATAAAACCGGCGCAGTAAATGATCTGCTGACCAGTTTCGGTATCGACTACGGCTTTTTTCAGCCTTCGGGTAAAACTTCACTGCAGACCTATATGGAATGGATAAGTCCGCAAAAACCGGTCATATTCATTCACAATACTTTTACCACAAAAGATGACCTGGCCATAGCGCAGGCACGGCAGCAGCACGCTTACTGGTGTCTTTGCCCGAATGCCAATCTGTACATAGAAAACCGCCTGCCTGATGTGCTTATGCTGATGGCAGAAAGCGCAAAAATATGTATCGGCACAGACAGCCTGTCATCCAATCATCAGTTATGTATTCTGTCTGAACTGGTAACGCTGAATGAACATTTTCCCGGGATAGGCTGGGAAACATTGCTGCGCTGGGCTACATCAAACGGTGCTGCTGCGCTGAATATGCAGGAGGAAATCGGTACCATTGAAGCGGGAAAGAAACCCGGGTTAGTTCAAATATTGAATGCAGATAAGGGCGTTGATTCACTTAAGCTGAAGCGTATCGTCTGATAGCGGTTTGGGTATGTCAGATGTTTTCGGGCGTTACTTGTTGAGATGAGTATACGCGCGGTGATATTTCTCCAGGCGTTCAAGATCTTTAGGGCGCAGGCTTTTAAGACGGGTGATATTTGTATTGTCACGAAGGTCGGCCAGTTTTACGGTAGTGGCGTCTTTGTTGCCTGAGATCGTTTTTATATAATCGTCGTACGATTGTTCGTGGCGGTGAGTAAGCAGTGAAATACCCTCTACTACGCGTTCTGAAAACCCCATGTCTCTAAGATCCTGTAAAGAGGTCTCTGTATCTTCCACTATATCATGCAATATGGCCATCTGCATCAGTTCCGGATCTGGTGCCACTCCGTTCATTACACGGAGGCAATGAAGGATATAGGGCTCGCCGGATTTGTCGGTCTTGTTTTCGAATGCCTGTGCGGCAAGGGCTATAGCTTTAGCCAGCATGTTTTTATTCATTTTCATTACTGCTAAGGTACAGCATCTGAATTTATGTCTTAATGCTATGCCTGTTTTACAAGCGCCCATACCTTTTCATTAAAATTGGCGCGGTTGATGCCGGTAAGTTTTTCCAGTGTTTTGAAATAATTTTCATTTCCTTTTTCATACTTGCCGCAGCGAAGCAATTCCAGCACAGCAGCGGATCCTTTTTCCTTTTCGATCTTCTGTACGATCAGTGCATTAATAACATAGCCCGTCATAAGCGGCTGTTTGCTGCTGTCGGCAAAATTGTGAAAACTTTCATATAGGGTAAGCCAGTCAGCCGAAGGATTGGAAGCTACTTTGGTTTTGAACTGACTGAGTATATCCTGCCAGCTGAGGCCCCAGCTGCCGCCATAGAGATACGCACAGCCTTCATCTACAGGTTTGTTGACCATAGAGGCAGGTAATATGTTGTGCAGGCGTTCGTGCCATTCGTCGTGGGGATCAAAGCTTTCCGCAGGATCGGCACCACGTACAAATAAGGTTTTCTGTGCATTGCGTGAGAGCAGCAGATTGTGCACATAGCCATTGTAGTCTGCTTTGTAACAGACGCCCAATGCCGCCAAAGCTTCCGGAAAATCATCGCAGAGATACATCTCCGTCCGGCGGTCTTTGACAAGTAGTTTTTTATCGAAGAATGCAGCATTCTTTTCATACCCGGCTGCTATAACTGCCGAAGCATCATGCTTATAATGAAAGGTGCAGCCGTTGATGATCTTGGTTTTCCACAATGCCGTATTACGTTGCAGCGGTGAAGCGAAAGAATAATGGTCGCCTTCTTTATAAGCTATAAGCTCAAAGCCTGCACGAAGCACAGGCACATTGTTCTTTACACCTATCGCGGCCAGCTGCACGAGGAAAGAAATACTATCCAGCCGTACAGCATTTTGCAGATAGAGTTTATAAAAACTGCTGTCTTTAAGCTTTTCATTGCGCTCTATGTCTTTCATTTCATCCACAAGGGTAGCTGTTTCGAGGTAAGCGGTTTTTGTGATGTAGCTGTTCTGCTCATTAGGGCCATCTTTGAGGGCCATGAATTTGTTCAGCGAACTCACCAGCTGTTTTGCCGCAATGCTGTCTTTGGGCATACGTATGTGGTCGGGGATGATAAGCGCAGATTGTGCAGCGATATCTGTGAATACCAGCGAAGCAACGAGGGCGATTACGGATAGTTTGCCTGTCATAATGAAGATATGTGTTTACACTTAAAAAAGGTCTGATGACTTTTTAGTAAAAAAATTACTGAATGTAAAGACAGGAATAACAGTCATTTGGTTTGCCCGGAAGGCTTCGGAGATAAATCCCTATTTTTGCGCTGTCTGCTGCAGCCCCCAGCAGGCTTATTTTTTTAAAATGTCTGTAACTGATTCCAAACGAAATGGTTTGTCCCTGGCCGGCTACCTGATAACAATTCTCGGCGCTATATTTTTTTCTACTAAAGCAATCATTGTGAAAAAAGCATTTGCGGATACGGGCACTACGCCTGTGTTGCTGCTGTCTGTAAGGATGCTGTTTTCACTGCCTTTTTATCTCGGTGCTGCGTTTATCGTATCGTCGCGGGCAGGCAATAAAAAGCTGTCGGCGAGGCAATTGTTTTATATATTTCTCACAGGATTAGCGGGCTACTATGTGAGCAGCCTGTTTGATTTCCTGGGACTCCAATATATATCCGCCGGGCTGGAGCGTTTGATCCTGTTCCTGTATCCTACGTTTGCCGTACTGCTCAATAGCTGGTTTTTCCGTTTAAAGATAACGCGGCTGCAACAGCTGGCACTGCTGCTTACCTATCTTGGCATAGGTATCGCCTACTTCGGTGAGCTGCATGTAGATGCTTCCAATCCTGATTTTTATAAAGGTTGTTTCTGGGTGTTTCTCTGTGCAGTTACTTACTCCTTTTATCTTGTAGGTAGCGGAAGGTTGGTACCGCGTGCCGGGGCAGTAAAATTTACGGCTTATGCAATGCTCGCGGCTACGGCAGGTGTGCTTACACATTGCCTGGTGAGCGGCGAATTCCGGCAACTCCATTTTACACCTTCTTTTGCGCAATACGGATTGCTCATCGCATTGGCGGCAACTGTCATTCCATCTTTCCTGCTTTCTTATGGTATGAAGAAGGTAGGTTCCAATAATGCGGCCATTATCTCGGGCATCGGGCCGGTATCTACTATTCTGCAGGCACACTGGATACTGGGGGAGCCCATCTTTGCAGAACAACTGATTGGTACAGCATTAGTGATTGTTGGTGTGATTCTTATCGGACGTCAGCAGAAGAGTGTGAAGGCGGTTAGCTAGTGAGAGTTCCGTCCTGCACGAATCTTACTTTCTGCGTTGATACATCATCAGATGAATTTTATTTTAACAGTGATGTTGCTGTTACGACCTTTATCGTCGGTACAGGATATTTTTACAGAGGGATCTTCCGGCGCGAAGAATAGTTTCTCACCAGGTTTACTCATTTGAAAAAAATGATCGTTGATATACCAATAAACTGTCTGCACATCATTAGCCGTAGCGCAGGACAGCTGTAGTTGTTGCTTTCCCCTGTCTGTGATCAGGTAAGTGAGCCCTCCCTGCAGTGAATTAATAACGGGTGCCTGCCCTTCAAATGTGCGCGTGCAGGAAGGATTGTGCGGCGGTATCTTTTCATACACGATATGGTGCGTGTTGTTGTAAGCGGCCATCTCCGGGCTTACATTCGGGTACAGTTTTGTTTTATATCCTGCAGGCGGCAGGCAACTGGTGCAGTAAGAAAATTTTTCATCGGCCGACAACCATACTTCTTTCATATGATCGCAGATATCATTTTTTGAAATGCCTGGAATATAATAGTCCATCACCTGCTCTGTACAGCATTCGTTGGGCAGTTTGCCTGTTTTGGCACATACAAAACGGAACGCAAGATCTGGCGGGGCCTGCAGCCAGTCTTTACCGGCATTTCGGTCTATGGCATTAAACAGTTGAAACAATAAAGGTGTAGCTGTACCTGCACCACTGAGATCGGCCACACCGGCTCCGGAGAAGTTGCCCGTCCATACGCCAATGGTGTAGCGTTTATTATAACCGATGCTCCAGCCGTCTTTGCGGCCGTAAGAGGTGCCGGTTTTCCAGGCTATGTGCGGTACATTGCCTGCGCCTTCCGAGAGATTGGGCAGATCGGGGCGATGCAGTTCTGACAATACTTGTGTAATCATGTATGCAGATGCAGGACTGAGTATTTCAAATCCTTTCTGTACCGGGCGATACTTTTTATGATCGTGCCATACACTGTCTGGCAATGTCCATTGTAAAGGAATGTATTGTCCGTCATTAGAAAAACTTGAGTATAATGTGGTCATCTCATCAAGGCGAACGCCGCAGCCACCGAGGATCATAGAAAGTCCCATTTTTTTACGGTCGCGCCAGATAGCACTGAAGCCGGCCTGCACCATCTTTTCTGTAAACACCGGTACACCCAGCTCATTCAGCGTTTTTACAGCAGGTATATTCAGCGACTGGCGTAACGCGTCTTCCATGCTCACTTCGCCATGAAAGGCAAGATCGTAATTCTCCGGTGCGTAGCCTTTAAAATTGACAGGCACATCTGCAATAATCGTTTTGGGCGTAACAATACCATGATCGAAAGCAAGCCCGTATAACAGCGGCTTTAATGCACTGCCGGGTGAACGTATAGCCTTTACACCGTCTACTTCTCCCTGGTGATAGCGGTCTGTGAAATCAGGTGAACCAACATAGCATAAGACCTGGTGTGTATTATTATCGACGATAAAAACGGAGGCATTATAAATATTGTGCAGGCCGAGTATGCGACTGTAGTTATGCACAATATCCTCAGCTTTCTGCTGTATGGCAGCATCTGCCGTTGTATGTATTTCTGTGGCAGAAGGTTGACTGCGGCGCATACGCCAGGCAAACTGTGGTGCACCGTTTGGCGCATCGTGACGGTGTGCTGTTAAAGGCTCGTGTATTGCATCCTGTATCTGTGCTTCTGAAAAAAGGTGTGCTTCGCGAAAGCGTTGCAGCCATATATTTCTTGCAGCGACGATACGGTCATTATCTTTACCCATCACCAGTGAATTAGGTCTGTTGGGAATGATGCTTAAAGCGGTAAGTTCAGCAAGCGATAGCTGGTCGGGCGTTTTATTGAAATATAATAGTGACGCGGCTTTTACACCCTGTATGTTTGATCCGTACGGAACAAGGTTCAGATACAGTTGCAGGATTTCCTCTTTGTTATAATTCTTTTCCAGCTGCAGTGCGCGGAACATTTCTACAACCTTATTGCCATAAGTTCGTGGCTTGCGGTGGAGCATACGGGCCACCTGCATGGTGATGGTAGATGCACCGGATGTTCTTTTGAGGTGAAAGATATTGTTGACAATTGCGCGGCCGATTGCCAGCGGGTTTACCCCCCAATGATGATAGAAGTGTTTGTCTTCCTTAAATACAATGGCTTCTTTAAGCTGTGGTGTGATTTCGTCCAGGCGTGCGTTCATGCGCCATTGTTGGTCGCGGGTGATGTAGGCATGCAGTACGGTGCCATCGCGCGCAAGTATGATGGGTGCATACTCTACGTCTGTATGCAAAGGAAATACAAGATCAAGAATAAAAAACAAAGCTACAGCGCTTACCAGGCTGGTAAGGCTCCACTTCGTAATTTTTATAAGTCGTTTTTTCATTTCCTGTGAATGGAAAGTGATTATAATCAAACCTTGCCTTACTTCGACTTCGCTCAGTATGACAAGGCTTGATTATTGGAAATCCGCTATCGTTATTTATTTCTCAACTACTTTAATGATGCCGGCACCATTGTATGAATGGTACACGCCGTTATACATCGCATCTGCCTGTACCGGTCCCTGGCGGTAAGTGCCGGGAGATACAGCGCGCACCATGTAATAGAAATTCTGTACAGAATCGGTGATCGATGTGAACATATTGATACGGTCGTCGCGTATGTCCATATATTCAGCTTTGGTCTCGTTCTTGATCCAGTTCAGCTCGGGCATTTCTGTAAGCCTTGTGTTTTCTATCTCAAAACCAGCTGGCAGCATATCTGTAATGGCAATGTTGTCAATGCGTCCATTGTATTGTGCGCTGAGTGAAAGTCGTATCACTACAAGATCATTCTGTCGGAATGTATTAGCGTTGATCGGTGTGCCGGATCGATCGAAGTAACTGCGGCGCACTTTCAGGTAACTGTCTTCATCTTTGTAGCTGCCATCTGCCGTAATACCTTTTGCCTCCCAGAAATAGTAGTAGGTGCCAGTGCCTTTTACCTGTACCTGTACTGGCTTGTTAAGGTATGCTTTCAAATCAGCAAAAATGTTTTGGCCGTTTGCAGTCCCGATACTCTTACCGCCGGCAAATACAGCTGCTGTGCCTGTTGTCTTATTGGCCTGCCGTGCTATTTTACCTAATGCCAATAATCCGAAGGAACGCTCCTGTGTGCTGAGATAGCGCTCATGCAACATATATTCAGAAAGCTGTCTTGCCAATGCTGTAACCTGCGGATCATTGGGATTTATGTCCATCAGTGAATTTAATGCCAACGCCTGGTCGCGGATATAAGAGTAGAAACTGCCGCCGAATGTCGTGTTGGCTTTTTCTCCGCTAAATGAGCCCGGCAGCATTTGCCGTGCCTGTGTGGCCTGTCCGGAAAGTGCATAGGCTGCGGCCAGCATGTACTTACTGTCGAGGCTCAGCATGGTGGGGTTGCCTTTGTAATAATTCATAGTAGATGCCTGCGGCTGACCGGCCAAAGCAAGTACATACAATGAATAGGTAACCTCGCGTGGTGCAATTTCCTTCTTCAGGTTCTGATTGTAGTAATAAATTTCTGTCTCGCGTTTCTGCAAATGCATTTTCATGTATTGCAGCAGCCTGTCTATGGTGTTGCTGTTTACTTCATAACCAGCTTTACGGGCTTCGATGAGGAAGTGACAGGCATAGATGCTGCCCCACCAGCTTTCGTAGCCACCGTCGGGCCAGTAGGAAAGTGCGCCGTTGCTCATCTGCATGGATTGCAGTTTCAGGATGGCCTGCTGCACATTATATGCAGGGTTCATGTCTTTGTTTTCAGCGCCGGTTACGCTCTTTACAAGATCTGCATAATACAATTGCGGAAATGCAGTGGACGTAGTTTGCTCTACGCAACCATATGGATATTGGACCAGGTCTTCCAGCACTTTGGAGAATTGAACGAGCGGAGATTTGCTCACCACCATATGACCAGTGGCAGTAGATGTTATAAAGTTACTGCTGATGTTTACGTCAGTTGTTTTATCTCCGGGTGCTGTGCCGCTTCCGGTAAGCTTTTGCAGCGAAGCTGCGGGACGGATGCTGATGTCCGTTTCGTTAGTAAATGTTTCGTTCAGTGCTTTTACCGTAACGGTAACTTTACCGGCGCCGATAGCTTGTGCGGCCGCGATGTTATACACCACTCTGGCTTCCCTGTTGGCCGGAATGTGTACCTGCTGTGTTGTTGAGCCGTTTACAGACAATGGGCCGCTGACTGTAGCTGTAATGGTAGCTGTAGCGTCTTTTGCAGTGGTGTTACTCAAGGTTATAGGCATTACTACTTCATCCTGCGGACTAAGGAAGCGTGGCAATGCAGTACTGATGATCACCGGATCGGCTACTTTCATGTGCTGGTCGGCACCGCCAAATCCTTTGTCTTTATAAGCTACAGCCATTACACGTATGTCGCCGGAAAACTGCGGTACATCAATATCGTATTTAACTACGCCGCTGCCGTTTGCCTGCAATTCACCGCTCCAGAACGATACGTTCTTTACCCGGTTCACAAACATAGGATTTACACGCAGTGCCTGGTCGTCATCTTTGACATCACCGCCAGTGCTGGAACGCGTCGTTTTTATCTCGGGCAGCAGGAGCGGGTAAATATCAAAACTGTTTACAGCCAGTGCCACCTTCTGATAAAAATATTCGTAAGGATCAGGTGTCTTGTAATTCTTGACCTGCAGGATACCCTCATCGACAGCAGCAATTGTAACATAGGCGCCCGGTGTGGTTTTTACTGTAATGGTCTGTTTGGTTTTAGAGCGGGATTTCTCTGTCATGCTTACCGTTACGGGCAAGTGGTTCCTTTTATTTTCAATAGTTACAGGCTTGTAGCCATGTGCCACGGTAAGCGGCATGCTGTTGCCGTCCATTGCGCGGAACAGCGTTGCGGTAACGTACACATTGGGCAGGCAGGCTTCATCTGCTTTCAGATCAAGAGAGGCGGATTTGTTGTGCGTGTTGAGATAGAAGTGTTTGATCAGGTGGTCGCGCTCTATGGTTACAAGCATCTTCCCTTCAAAAGGTGTGGTAAACAGCAGGTGCATGTTGTCTCCCATCTGGTAGGTCTCCTTGTCGGGCTTGATGTCTACATTGCCTTCATTGCTTACATCGAAAGAGGTGTATTGGGTATCGCCCCAGCCCCATGCGTAAAATGTCTGCGATACAAAGCCATTGCGGCCCGGGAGTGAAAGGCGTATTTCATATTCGCCGCTCAATACGGGTGTGAAGGCAAAGCTGCCACTGGCACCGTTTACATTGATATTCTGCTGTGTAATTGTTTTTATCTCCTGTTGTGAAACATACTGGTAGCTACTGCCGCTTTGCTGTATCACGGTATGCCATTCTTTCTTCAGGATCACGATCTGTGCGGTTGCATTTACCGGTTTGCCTGTTTTGTCTGTGGCCACCATGCTGATATGGTAAGGTGTTTTCGTACTTACGTAGTCGCTGGTGTTTTTTATGCCCACATAATACGGCTGTGTATACACTGTAAAATGTGCATAACGGTGCACCGGCCGGCCGGTTTCGTCAAATACACTGGCCATGATATTTCCTTTCAGCATACCAGCGTCATTGATGTTCGTTGGCAGGTTGAATGTTTCCGCCGCATGACCGGTTTCACTGGTTTTCCCTTCGCGGAAAACCGTCTGGAACATGAAGTCGTTTTTGATCGTGAAGTTATAGTCATCAAATCCTTTGGGCGCAAAATCTGCTTTGTCCATATTTAGCTGGCACTGGTAGTTGCGGTTTGCTGCCGGTGTTCCGAACAGATTATCGGCCTGTATGGAAGCCGTTACGGAATCGCCGGGGTTATATTCTTCATGTGGTATTTTCAACTCCGATTTAAGACGATCGGGCATGAAATCCTCTATGCTGAAATTATAGCTGTTGAGCAGTACATCGTTACCTGAATAAGCTTCCAGTACATAAGTGCCTGTGGGTGCAGACGGCGGTATGTTGAACATGGTTTCGCAGCCGCCCTGCTCATTCAGGATTTTGCGCATAGTGGCAAACTCTTTACCATTGGGCATTACCAGCTTCAGCTTGACAGGTATTTCTCCCGGCAACTGCCATGATTCTGTGCGTACTACGGTGCTGGCATGTATGGTTTCTCCCGGGCGGTAGAGGTTACGCTCGGCATATATCCAGGCGTTAAGGCCGGTGGCATTGGGTACACGGCCGCCTACATCAAAGCGCGATGTTTCTATCTTGCTCTGGTCCATCCATACAAAGCTGAATTCGTCATTCATTTTTGCAGTGATAAGTCCTACATGAAAGCCCGGCGCCTGCTTGCTGATATTGCTGAATACCGCCATGCCGTCTGCGTCTGTAGTTGCAGAATACACACGCTGATTGGTGCTGCTGACGAAAGATATTTTTACGCCGGAAAGTGCATTGGTATTACGTATCGAGTTGGCAAACACATACATGTTGTCCTGCTCCTGCTTTACAATCAGGCCGATATCTGAGATGGCCAGCACTTTGGAATCCTGTATCCAGTAATGATCTTTGGATGCTACGGTAATTACATAGATACCATTGTAGTCTTTGATCTTATCCTGGAAATCGAGGTGCAGGATACGCGCTGCATTCTGACCTTGTAACTTGGACGTTTCATAGTCTTTGTGGAAAATAGTGTCGCCCAGGTTTTCGGTTTCGTAATACTGGTAGTCGCCGCTGTAATGGTCATCATTGTCTTCATCATAGCCGTAGCCATAACGCTTATCCCTGCGAAGGAAAAACTCCAGGTTGTTCTCATATACCTTTATTACAGTCACTTCTACTTTGGGCACATTTACCATGCTCAACGCAAGATTTTTGTATCCCTGCGAAGAGAGGTACATGCCTTTTGCATTCATAAACTGTATGTGTGGCTGTAGCTTGCCAAAGCTTACCTGCTCTGTATGATCTTCTTTCAGACGGCCACCAAATGCGCCCTGCATTTTGTCTGATACGGTAACCTCATACGTCTGGTCTGCTTTAAAATCTTTACTGTTAATGGTAAAGCCTGCATCTGTAAGTTCTACCTCAAAATCAGTAACAGCAGGTGAGATGGTGATGTAGCTTTTAAGTCCGTCTTCCATTACAGGCTGCGAAGTGTTTACTGTTACAATGCCTTCCATGCCGGTATGCTGGGCTGTAATGCCTGTTACATCCAGGTTGTAGCGCGATGGTATACTTTCTGTAATAGCGGTATCTGCTGCTGAAACGTATTTACTGTTCAGGACAGGTACGCCTTTCAACAGTTCTATTTTTAATGGTGTTTCCTCGTCCTTTTCATTGAGCGGCATAAACTGTATGGAAACGGTTTTGCCGGTGCCGCTGTTGAGCATCGTGAAGTTTACCGGCTGGCCGTTGCTGCTCAGTTTCAGGTGTGTGGCAGCGTCATTCACTTTTACATCGTAGTTCAGTTCCAGGTCCAGCTGCGTCATTACATTGGACATGTTCTGGCTGCGTGTCCACGAAACGTGCGACTGACTAATGCGCAGCGGTGCTGTGTGAAAGTGAAAGGTTTCCTTGTCGTCCATAGTGTACGGCTTTTTGCTGTGCTTCTGGATGGCTTTGGTGATAACAGCGGTGTAATCTGTGCCGGGCGCGAAGCCTTCAGCGGGAGAAAAAACAAGGTTGCTGGAGCTGTTCCATTTGAACATGCCTTTTACATCGGGAGTAAACTCAATGTAGTGCGTGCTGTCCCAATGCTGCAGCAGGCTGTCCGGATAAAGGTCTTTGTTAAAGCCGAATTCAAGGTTTTGTTGCTGGATGATCTCGTTGTCAAAATTGTGGGACACTACAGACAGCTCGTATTTCTTGTTTTTGCATGAAGAGTACAGTAAGGCTGTCGCCAGAAAGGTTAGAATCCATAAGGAATATTTCATAAAACGGATGGGATATGCAATAAAATTAACGGTAATATCTGCGTTTATTGTGTGGAAAGTGAAAAATATTTTTTGCAGGAAGAAGGCATAAAAAAAGCTTCCCGTTTTTAGCCAGGAAGCTTTTCAATATCGCCGGAAAATTGTATTATAAATATCGTTCGCGCAACACGAAAATATGATGCAGTATATGTCCGAAAATGATGTAACAAAGTGCATTTGACGTAACTTCTTTACTGTTGGCAGAGCCGCGCTGCTGCAAATGTTCTTCAGTAAAAGATGACAGCAGAAGGTCGGTTGATCTGCGCAGTGCCAGGAACTCATCTTTCAGGCTTTGCAGGGAACGGGCAGCAGCATTGGCTGTTACCGCATAATCGTCTTCTTCAAAACCAGCCAGCGGGGTAGCGTCTTTGCGGGCAATGCGCAATGTCCGGTAGCTCATTACCCTTTCCACATCAATGAGGTGCTGCACTACATCTTTTACTGTCCATTTGCCGGGAGCATATGCATAGTCGGCTTTACTTTCCGGAAGGCTGCTGATAAAATCATTAATGCTGCTGCCGTGATTGGCTATCAATGTTGCAACACTAGTGCCGACGGCGAGCTGTACATAATTATGGTAGAAAGGAGCGTAATCGTTGGTATCTGGCCTTGGCATGGATCAGTAGTTTGATTGTAGGTGCGAAGCTACTGTTTTAGAGCGAAGGATCGCTGAAGGTATCGCCCTGGTTAACGTCGCCGGTATCGAATCCTTTCTTGAACCAATACATACGCTGTGCCGAAGTGCCGTGTGTAAAAGCATCCGGTACCACGTATCCCTGTGATTCTTTCTGCAGCCTGTCATCACCGATAGCGTTGGCGGCAGTAAGTGCGGATTCGATATCGCCACGGTCCAGGATATTTCTCATTTTCTGCGCATGGTTGGCCCATACACCGGCAAAAAAGTCGGCCTGCAATTCCAGTTTTACGCTCAGTCTGTTGGCTCCGGCTTCATCTGATTGCTGTTGTAAACGATGTACTTTGCCGGATATGCCGAGCAGGTCCTGTACATGGTGGCCCACCTCATGTGCGATTACATACGCGCAGGCAAAATTTCCGGGTGCACGGAAACGTGTCTGCAACTCCTGGAAGAAGGAAAGATCGAGGTATACCTTCTGATCCATAGGGCAGTAGAACGGGCCGGTAGAAGCACTGGCACCACCGCAACCGCTTTCTGTGCTTTCATTAAAGAGCACGAGTACCGGTTTTCTGTACGTGCTGCCCATTTGTTTGAATATATCGTCCCATACATCTTCGGTTTCGCCCAGCACTACGGCCACAAACTGTCGGAGACTGTCATCGGCGGGCGACTGTGCGGTGCGGGTTGCAGGTACGGTTTGCTGTGATGCATTTAATACCTGCGAAGGGTCGCCCCCCATAAAGTAGACGATCACCGCTATGATTACGGCACCGATACCGCCGCCGATCACTTTGGTGCCGCCGCTCATACCCCTGCGGTCTTCTATATTATCGCTTTCGCGCTGGCCTCTCCATTGCATAACTTGTATTGGTTTTTATCAAATCTAAAAAACTGTAGTTAAAAAAGCTGGTTAATTCAGCTTAAGCGCGGAAGTAATTTCTTTGCCCTGGCTATAAATCCTGCAGTGGCACCCTGTTCCAGCTGATCTTCAATAATCGTGCGCAGCTCCTGTTTTATCTCCGGGTAAGTATGGGCAAGATTTCCCAGTACAGTCATCGAAAATACGCGGACAGCTACAGTTTCTTTGGGATCGGCCAGCAGGTCAAAGCAGGTATTCATCACCGGGCCATGCAGCGCTTCCGGTATCTGCTGGTGTTGCAAAATCCGTACCACATTTCTTTTTACGGCAACAGGCACCCCTTCTTCCTGCATACGGGCTACAAGCTCGGCCAGGTGCGGCTGTATAAGTCCGGGATGTTTTTCCCCTACAATGCTGACAATCCATGCAGAACGCTGTACTACGCGGTATTCGTCGTGCATGAAAAAGCCTATCAATTGATTAAATCGTTCCGGATTTTTCCCGATCCAGACCGCTATTTTCAGTGCCTGTTGTTTGGAGTGTTCTTTCAGTATTTCGTTGCGGAGGTTCATGAAGAAAATAGTTTAAACTATGCGACTGATAAACCAATAAGTATTGGTTTGTGTCAACTGCCCTGCAATATCTGTTATGTTACTTTTTTTACGCAAAAAAAGTAACCAAAAAAGGCGCCGGCAAGCTATTACGGCTTGCTTTCCGGAGTGTCTCCGATTTTGCAGCAGGACTACTGTACTGCCGGACTTACAGCCTTGATTTTTTTCTGATTTACGCAAAAAGGTATATTGTTGTGATGTGCAATATTTTGCCAATCACCGTTTCAGCAAAGCCAGTGCGGTATCCGCATCTGAAATACCTACCTGGAACGGGTAATTTACATAAAAACAGTTGTCTTCATTCATTGTATAGCCCTGGCGGATATAGGTGATTGTATTGTTATAATACTCAGCTGCTTTGTCGGTCTGGTTTGTTGCTGTACACAATTCGCCCATGTAGAAGTTGGCTTCGGGAAACTGCTTATATGCTTTAAGGCTGGCGGAGAGGTATTCTCTGGCCTTATCATAATTATGCAGTTGCAGGTAGCAATAGCCGGTATAGAAAAGGCTGTTGTAATGTTCTTCGCCTTTGCCCATCTGTTTGGTCTGAGAGGCAAGATCGGTAAGCAGGAAGGGAAGTGCTTTTTCTGGCTGGTTCAGGCCCATATAGCAAAGACCGGTGTAGAAAGAGTAATGATGGTCCATAAGTCCTGCGCCGGGGACCATTTTTTCTGCCCGCTCGAAATCTGCTAACGCGCCTTCATAATCTTTGGTAAAAATGCATTTCAGGAAGCCGCGGTAAGGCACCTGCTTTTCGGGATTTAGTTCTACTGCTTTGTCCAGTGATTTATAGGCTTTGTCAGACATGCCCATTTTTATATAGGGCATTGCTTTCATTTCCCAGATGTAGTCATTTTCCGGCCACACAGCAAGTATTGTGTCGCAGAAACGCTGCCATTCCTGCGATGTATAGGAATAGCTGAAGAGATGATGGTACACGCTATCTCTCCATGTCTGGTTATGCATCGTGGCTTTGGTGCTGTCCTGCCCAAGGGTTTGCAGACTGCAGGTCAGCAGGAATATCATCAGCATTTTATGGCGCCACCGTAACAATTGTTCCATCCTTTATCTGAAAACTTAAGTAGTAACTATAATTGACCGGAGATCCGTCTTTAAGGTGTGCCTTAGGCCATTCATTGAGGCTTTGCACAAAATCGTACAACAGCCGGGTAAATTCACTATTGAAAGTAGTGGGCTGATACTGTTTATCTGTTTCAGACAGGCTGTAGCCAAACATCTGTCCGTTGCGGTCTACCGTAAAATGAAATGTTATAAAGCCGTCGCCGGTATAATGCCTGCCGGACTGAGTCATCTTCTCCTGTACTTTTTTAAGCAGCGCCACGGAGCTTTCGGGGTATTTAACGCCAACAGCAAAATACTGGTATGTTGGGAGCTTTTCAGATGCACTATCTGCATGTTTTAATGGTATTACACCAATACGATCATTATCTATCAGCAACTGTGCACGGAGCGTAACAGCAGAAAACAACGTTAGCAGGGAGAATATGTATCTCATATCAATAGCAATATACATATTGTTAAACGTTTCATGCTCCCCGGACTGGCGGAAATAAGTAACTTAAAGAAAAAAATATGAAAACGATCGGGCAATGGCTTTCCGAATATGGCGAAAGTCACCGGAACGCTACCAACAAGGCTATTCACTGGATATGTGTGCCGGTTATTTTCTTTTCTGTAACGGGGCTTTTCTATTCTGTAAAGCTGCCTTTCAATATTAGCAGAGAACCGGTTAATGTGGCTATGATTCTATTGGTGCTGGTGGTTATTTATTATTTCTCACTATCGCGCACGTTATGGATCGGCATGGCGCTGTTTGCATTGCTTTGCCTGTACATCTGCCACATGCTGGAGCAGTCCTTTACCATACCACTGTGGCAGATATGTGTGGCATTATTTGTACTTGCCTGGATCGGTCAGTTTTACGGGCATAAAGTAGAAGGAAAGAAGCCGTCGTTTCTTAAAGATCTGCAGTTCCTAATGATCGGTCCGGCCTGGCTGATGAGTTTTATTTACAGGAAGTTGGGGATTGGGCTTTGAGGTGTGGGATTTGGATATTATGATATGAGATTTGAGTATTGAGATGTGAGAGGATTTGTAAACAGGCAATGGTTGATGAGTGAGTAGTAAATATAAAGCTGTTGTTAAACATTTTCAGCATCAGAATATCAGCATATTAATTAATCAGCTAATCATCACATTTTCACATTCCCCACATCAGCATATTATCACATTAGCTAATTTTCACATTTCTTCCGAAAATCCTTTTTGTCTTTTCAGCGGGTACGTTTACATTCGCAGTCCTTTACAAAAAATATAGTTGTATGCAGGAATATGCTGCGGGTGTTTCCGCCAAACTGAGTATTTCGGAAAAACAGGTAGCCACTGTGCTGGAATTGCTGAATGAAGGCGCTACCATTCCGTTTATTGCACGATACCGCAAAGACCGCACCGGCGCGCTTGATGAAGTGCAGATACAGAATATACAGGATGAAGCGAAGTTTCAGAAGGAATTTTCGGAGCGCAAGGCTTTTATTGAAAAGACAATTGCAGAGCAAGGTAAGATGACTGAAGCCCTCCAGGCAAAACTGGATACGGCCGTTACCATAAACGAACTGGAAGATATATACCTGCCGTATAAACCCAAACGTAAGACCAAAGCGCAGACAGCACGTGAGAACGGCCTGGAGTCATTGGCATTGCTCATACTGGAGCAGGGGCATATTGTGCCGCTTACAGAAGCGGAAGCTTTCATTACAGAAAATGTAAAATCTGCCGAAGAAGCATTGCAGGGTGCCCGCGACATCATTGCAGAAACAGTGAACGAGGATGCCCAGGTACGTGCCAAAATGCGTAAGATGTTTGAAGATGTGGCCACTGTACAAAGCAAGGTGCTGGCCGATAAAGAGACAGAAGGCATCAAGTATAAAGACTATTTCGAATTCTCTGAGCCAGTCTCGAAAATACCGTCGCACCGGATACTCGCGGTGATGCGCGGTTTTATGGAAGGCGTGTTGCGCATGGTGATTGCCCCTGTGGAAGAAGATGCGCTGTTGATGATCGAAAAACTGTATGTAAAATCAAATAACGAAGCCGGAGAACAGGTGAAGAAGGCTGTGAAAGATGCATACCGCCGCTTGCTGCAGCCCAGCCTGGAAAGCGAGTTTCGGATGGCGCTCAAAACCAAGGCCGATGAAGAGGCGATCAATGTATTCTCCGAAAATCTGCGCCAGTTGCTGCTTTCATCACCATTGGGCGGTAAGCGCACACTTGCTATTGACCCGGGTTATCGCACGGGCTGTAAAGTGGTGTGTCTTGATGAAAAAGGTGAATTGAAAAAGAACGATCTCATTTATATACACGAAAACAATCACAAGCTTACCGATGCAGAGCATAAGATCCGCACACTGGTAAAAGAATATAACATACAGGCCTTTGCTGTGGGTGACGGTACTGCCGGTCGTGAAACGGAGCAATTTGTAAAGAACCTGAACCTCGGCCTGCCGGTGTTCCTGGTGAATGAAGATGGCGCTTCCATTTACTCTGCATCAGAAACCGCACGTGAAGAGTTCCCCGAGCAGGATATAACCGTGCGTGGCGCAGTGAGCATTGGCCGCCGCTTGATGGATCCGCTGGCAGAGCTGGTGAAGATTGATCCGAAAAGCATCGGCGTTGGTCAGTACCAGCACGATGTAAACCAGGTGCGTCTTAAAGAACGCCTCGACCAGACGGTGGTAAGCTGTGTGAATGCCGTAGGTGTAAACCTGAACACGGCAAGCAAACATTTGTTGAGCTACGTGAGCGGTATTGGTCCGTCTATAGCAGATAATATTGTAAAGTACAGGAGCGAGATTGGCGGCTTTAAAAACCGTAAAGAACTGATGAAGGTGCCGCGCCTGGGTAATAAAGCATTTGAACAATGCGCCGGTTTCCTTCGTGTAAAAGAAGGCGACAATCCGCTTGATGCAAGTGCAGTGCACCCGGAAGTATATGATGTGGTGCTGCAGATGGCAAAAGACCTGGGCGTGGATGTGAAAAGCCTGATCGGTAATGATCAGCTGGTAAACAGCATTCCTGCTAATAAGTATGTAACAGAAACTATTGGTGCCCACACCATACAGGATATTTTAAAAGAACTGAAAAAGCCGGGCCTCGACCCGCGCAGTGAAGCACAGGCATTTGAATTCGCCAATATCTACAGTATAGAGGATGTGCATGTCGGTATGATCGTTCCGGGTGTGGTGACTAACCTTACACGTTTTGGTGCTTTTGTGGATATAGGTGTGAAACAGGACGGCCTGGTGCATGTTTCCGAAATATCACACACTTATATCACTGATCCTAATGAAGCACTGAAACTGAATGATAAGGTGGCAGTAAAAGTAATGGAGGTTGATGTGGCCCGTAAGCGTATTGCCCTTTCCATTAAGCAGACTATGGAGGCACCTGCCCGCAAAGAACGTCCGCAGCATAAAGGCGGTGGCTTTAACAAAGGCGGCAACCAGGACAACAGGAACAAAAAAGAAGCAGATCTTTCCGGCATGGGCATGAATGATGCGCTGAGCCTGCTGAAGAAAAAATTTGGGAAATAAGGCTTCCATTTTGTTATACAATAAAAAGCGCCTGCAGTTTTCAGCAGGCGCTTTTACATTATTCCGTATGGTTTGTAACGTAGTTTATAATGCATAATCCCGTGTTTTAAATACAACCGTTGTAGTATTTTAGCAGCGAAATATTTTAACTATGACTAAAAAGACAGGCACAGTACTGGTAATAATATTGACACTGGCCTTGGTTGGTACAGGTCTTTACCTGTTTAATAATAAAAAAGAGAGGAAAGAGGTTGCCTGTATTAATGGCGAAACTGCAATTTATGAATACTATAAAACGGCTGTTGTCTTAGTAAAACATAAATTTTCCTATAAAATTTCTATCAAACATGGTGAGCCGTTTATCCTGGATATTGATGATGTAAGTAAAGAAATCTCCGGCACAGGTTTTTTCGTATCAGCAGATGGAAAGATTGTAACAAACCGGCACGTAGTACAACCCTGGGAGAATGTGACATATGACCCGACAGAGTATTTGAAACTGCACATCTCAAGCATATTGCCGGATTCTGTACCTGCAATTGATGCGCAGGCTTTTTTAGAAAAGCACTGGGAGGAATATTACGATGATGAAGTAGCAGACGGCACTGAAGCTGGTGCGGATTCTGTAGGGCATGTGGCGGCAGATACAGGTACAGCAGTTGTGGCTAAAGATTCTGTTCAGAATAAAGGGGTATCTGGCAATGTGCTTATGGTAAAGCAAGAGGATATTGAAATAACTCCTACGACCGATGAAATAAGCGTTGCTTTGCACGGAAGTACGGATGAATGGCTGCCTTGCAAACTGGTTACATTCGCTAAAGGCGAAGGAATAGATATTGGTGTATTGCAATTAAAGGATAAAACCCTGCCGGCAAGCGTTGAGCATTTGATAGATATGAAAAATGCAGTGGCAGATGACGCCAGTTTAAAGCCCGGCAATAAGGCCGTTCTGATCGGTTACCCGCTTGGAACAGATTTGGCAAATACAAGGAAAGGTATCATGGTGCAAGCCTATGAAGGACAGATTAATAAAGAATCTGACGGCATAAACATCCAGTATAATGTAACGTCTACACACGGAGCCAGTGGCTCTCCTGTATTTAATGAGTGTGGTCAGCTTATTGCGGTAAACTTTGCTGGAATAGACCAGACACAAGGGTATAACTTTGGTATAGTGGCAAAATATGCTCAGGAACTGGTAAAGTAATTTCGGCTATGCTATAAGCGTCATATGACAGAAGGGCTATCCTGTTACGGATAGCCCTTCTGTATTGATAACATTATTTGTTTTATCGCATTTATTGTAATCCCTTTAAAGGACCCTGTGAAATGAGTTCAGCTGTTATTTCAGGTACCACCACGCTGCCAGCTGCACGGCAAAACCTGCAATGTAACCCAGCCATATCTCACCCTGCTTGTGCGCGTTCAGTATCATCCTTGCGGTGCCGATAATGCCGGCTATCACCAGTGCTCCGAACAACGGAATCTTCATATTAATAGGGCTGAGTAGCATATGCACGACAATAATGCCAACCATGCTGCCGGCAGCAGATGTATGCATGCTCACCTTGTAAAAGATGCTGATCATAAACACCGTTATCACGCCCCAGAAACTTCCCAGCAGCAACACCTGCAGGATCATAGGCGCAGCTTGTGTCTTGATCACCTGGTAGGCCCAGAAATAGAAGATCATAGTGGCGATAAGCGGTATGATCCGGTCTTTTGGGTTATACATCTGTATACTCTCAATGAACCCAAGTCCTTTGAGCAATGCTGTACAGAGCAGGGGAAAGAAAAGCGTATTCAGTGCTATCATTACCAGCCACATATTGTACCGGTGAGGCGTAATGCCGGCAAAGGTTACTGGTGCGAGCCAATATAGCGCAGCTGCCATCACCACCGGCATAAATACGGGGTGAAAAACATAGGAGGCAATCCTGGCAAGCACCTGCAGGAACTTAGGCTGAGTAGATACCGGTGCGGTATATTTTTCCTGTTGAATATTGTTCATAAAAATCGTTATCCTTCAAGGTTGGGCGACAGCCATTTTCTCATTTCGTCTGCATCCATACCCTTGCGGCGGGTATAATCTTCCAGCTGGTCTTCGCTGATCTTGCCTACACCAAAATATACACTTTGCGGATGGCTGAAGTACCAGCCGCATACAGATGCCGCAGGGTACATGGCCAGTGATTCTGTAAGCTGTATACCTGCATTTTCAGTCGCCTGCAATAAGTCAAAAAGTTTGTATTTTTCTGTATGGTCGGGGCAGGCCGGATAGCCTGGTGCCGGGCGAATACCCTGGTATTCTTCTTTTACCAGTTCAGTTACCGGCATATTCTCGTCTTTCGCATATCCCCAGAACTCTTTACGGGTACGGAGGTGCAGCACTTCCGCAAATGCTTCTGCAAAACGGTCTGCAAGGGCCTGAAGCATTATTTTGTTATAATCATCATGCTCTGCAGTGAACTTCTGCAGGTGCGGTTCAATGCCATGTATACTTACGGCAAATGCGCCCATATGGTCGCCTGCATCTTTACCCGGCTTGATAAAATCTGCGAGCGAAAAGTTAGGTTGTCCCGCAGCTTTTTTAATCTGCTGGCGCAATGACTCAAGTTGATACAATTCATTGCCTGCATCATCTTTTACCACTACTGTATCCGGAGCTGTTTTTTCTGCCTGCCAGAAGCCGACAACACCTTTGGCCGTAAGCCATTTTTCTGCAATGATCTTATCCAGCATTGCATTGGCATCGTTGTACAGCTTTGAAGCTTCGGCGCCTATTTTCTCATCTTTCAGGATATCCGGGAACTTGCCGCGCATTTCCCATGCAATGAAAAATGGCCCCCAGTCTATATACCTGCGTATTTCCGACAAGTCATAGTCCGGGAATGACTTAATGCCTGTAAATGATGGAGTTGGTGGAGTATAACTTTCCCAGTTAATTTTTACCGGGTTTTTCTGTGCGTCTGCGAACGTGAGGTATTGCTTAATTGTTTTTTTGCTGGCAAAATCTTCACGCAGTTTAGTGTATTCCTTATCTATCTCGTTGATAAAGCCTGTTTTCTGTTCCCTGCTCAGCAGGCTGCCGGCTACAGTTACGCTACGGCTGGCATCCAGTACATATACTACACCATTGTCGTACTCCGGTGCAATTTTTACGGCTGTATGTGTTCTGGAAGTTGTTGCCCCGCCAATCAGCAGCGGTTGCTTCATATTGCGGCGCTTCATTTCTTTGGCCACATGCACCATTTCGTCCAGCGACGGAGTAATAAGCCCGCTCAGGCCAATGATATCTACATTTTCTTTCTGTGCAGTATCCAGTATTTTGTCTGCCGGTACCATCACTCCCAGGTCTATAATGTCATAGCCGTTACAGCCCAATACTACGCCCACAATGTTTTTCCCGATATCATGCACATCGCCTTTTACGGTGGCCATCAGTATTTTGGCGGCACCACCCTGCTGTGCGTTGGGATTGTTTTTCTTTTCTTCCTCTATATAAGGAGTAAGCACAGCCACGCTTTTTTTCATTACACGGGCGCTTTTTACCACCTGGGGCAGAAACATTTTGCCACTGCCAAACAGATCGCCTACTACGTCCATGCCCGCCATCAGCGGTCCTTCGATCACTTCCAGCGGTTTGCTGTATTTCTGGCGTGCTTCTTCTGTATCTGCTTCAATAAATTCTGTAATGCCATTTACCAGCGCATGTTTCAGCCTTTCTTCCACAGTATTGCTGCGCCATACATCGTCTTTCTTTTCTTCTTTGCCTTTTGCTTTTACCGTTTCCGCAAATGAAACAAGGCGTTCTGTAGCATCAGGCCTCTTATTGAGGATTACGTCTTCGCACAATTCGCGGAGCTGCGGTTCTATCTCATCATATACCTGCAGCTGGCCGGCATTTACAATACCCATGTCCATACCTGCTTTGATAGCATGCAGCAGGAATACACTGTGTATCGCCTCACGTACGGCATCATTGCCGCGGAAAGAGAAAGACACGTTACTTACACCTCCGCTCACTTTGGTAAGCGGCATGCGTTGTTTGATAATGCGCGTAGCCTCAATAAATTCCACTGCATAATTGTTATGCTCTTCAATACCTGTAGCCACTGCAAATATGTTGGGATCGAAGATGATATCCTGCGGATGGTAACCTACCCGTTGGGTAAGTGTATCATAAGCACGTTGACAGATATCGACACGGCGCTGCAATGTATCAGCCTGGCCCTGTTCGTCAAAAGCCATTACGATTACAGCTGCACCATAGCTTTTGCAGATAAATGCCTGGTGAATGAACTTCTCTTCCCCTTCTTTAAGTGAGATGGAATTTACAATACATTTTCCCTGTACGCATTTAAGACCAGCTTCGATGATCTCGAACTTCGAGGAGTCCAGCATAATAGGAATACGGGCAATATCGGGCTCGCTCTGCAACAGGTTTACGAAAGTGGTCATGGCAAGAACACCGTCCAGGAGGGCGTCATCCATATTAATATCGAGTACCTGCGCGCCGCTTTCTACCTGCTGGCGGGCAACAGAGAGCGCCTCTTCATATTTGTTTTCCCTTATGAGGCGGGCAAATTTTTTAGACCCGGTGACATTGGTACGTTCGCCAACATTGATAAAGTTGGTCTCTGGACGCACAACCAGCGGTTCCAGCCCGCTAAGCCGAAGAAATGGTTGAATGACAGACATTTGTATTATATGCTTATAAACAGTGGTGCAAAGTTAGTTTGTTAGGCAGACTTTATTGCAAGTTTGTGCAATTGTATTTGTTATAAAAGCAATTTTGCAGGCATGCCAAAGATTAATAATGGGATAATATAGGGGTTCTATTTTCGCGCGAATTTACTCCTCATATTATGCATTTTAAAAAATGTCAGCCCCTCCTGATTGCCGGCCTTCTGGCTGCTGCGATCTCTTCGAAGGCACAACAACCCTTTGGCACCGGCAACCTCGTGGTGTACCGGGCCGGCGACGGAACTACAGCTCTTTCAAGCGGCGGAACCGCTGTGTTTATTGACGAATATACACCGGCAGGTGTGCTGGTTCAGTCGATACCCATGCCAACGACCTCTGTTTCCGGCGGAAATAACAGGCTGGTATGCAGCGGAACGGCATCCAGCGAAGGTCTGATACATGTATCTCCTAATGGCAAATACCTGGCCATAGCAGGATATGATGCTGCTGTAGGAACGGCGTCGGTTGTAAGTGCTTCTACCAATCGTGTGGTGGCCGTTATGAATGCCCAGGGTGTATATGGCTCTACCACTATGTTCAGTAATATGTATTCCGGTAATAATATCCGCTCTGCCATCACTACCGACAGCACCAACATCTGGACAAGTGGTACTGCCAGTGCTGCTACAGGAGGAATTGGTTATACTACAGCGGGAGCTACAACAGCATTGCAGCTGGGTTCCGGCTCTTCCAATACCCGTGCTGTCAATATATTTAACGGACAACTGTATTTTTCTACTTCTTCAGGCACCAATTACAGGGTTGCCGCTGCTGGTACCGGTCTGCCAACGACGTCGGGGCAAACATATACCGGCCTTACCGGTCTTCCCACATCTACCGGAAGTCCGTATGATTTCTTTATAGCTACACTTTCCGGTGGTAACCAGGTATTGTACCTGGCAGATGATGCCGCCGGTATCCAGAAATATTCGCTGGTCTCCGGTACATGGGTGCTCAATGGTTCTGTGGGCACCGGTGGCGACGGTTACAGGGGCATTACCGGAACAATAAACGGTAATACCGTTACACTATACGCTACATCGGCTACTACTGCCACGCCTCCTGTAAGCAAGCTGGTAGCAATTGTTGATACAATGGGTTATAATGTAGCCATCAGCGGCAGCAACACAAGTCTGACTACACTTGTTACAGCTGCTACCAACAAGGTATTCCGTGGTGTGGCATTTGCTCCGCAATGCCCTGTACCGGTTATAGGCACACAGCCACAGGCACAGACTGTATGTGCAGGCACAGGCGCCAGTTTCTCTGTAACAGCTACTGGTACGGGACTTACTTACCAATGGCTGAAAAACGGTGCCATAATCAATGGTGCTACCAGCAGCTCCTACAACATCACGAATACGGCGCTGACTGATACCGGCAACTATTCTGTTGTAATAACAGCCTGCAGCAGTACCACATCCAATACAGCACACCTGACGGTTAACCCGATACCGACAGCTACAATTACCCCTGCAGGTGCTACTACTTTTTGCTCTGGCTCTTCAGTAGTATTGAATGCAACTACAGGTACCGGTTACACATATCAGTGGTATAATGGTGCCACACAGATTTCCGGTCAGACAGGCAGCAGTTATACAGCTAATGCGACAGGCAGCTATACGGTTACGGTTACTGCGAACACTTGTGCTGCTACTTCTGCCGCAACAGCAGTTACTGTAAACACCGCTCCGACAGCAACCATTACACCCGCAGGAGCTACAACTTTTTGCCAGGGCGGTTCTGTAGTGCTTAATGCCAATACCGGTACCGGACTCACATATCAATGGTACAACGGTGCTACGCAGATCAGCGGCCAGACAGGCAGCAGTTATACTGCTACAGCAGCCGGTAACTATACGGTAGCTATATCAAATGGTACCTGCAGCGCAACTTCTGCCGCAACAGCAGTTACTGTAAATACCGCTCCGACAGCAACCGTTACACCCGCAGGAGCTACAACTTTTTGCCAGGGCGGTTCTGTAGTGCTCAATGCCAATACCGGTACCGGACTCACTTATCAATGGTACAACGGCGCTACGCAGATTAGTGGCCAAACCAGCAGCAGCTATACAGCCACCGCTTCAGGTACTTATAAAGTAACAGTATCTAATGGCTCCTGCAGCGCTACGTCTTCTATAGTAACAGTAACGGTAAATACGCTGCCAACCGCAACAATTACACCTGCTGGCTCTACTACGTTGTGTACCGGCGGCTCTGTAGTGCTCAATGCCAACACCGGCACAGGCCTCACCTACCAATGGTATAACGGCGCCACACAGATCTCCGGCCAGACGGGTAGCAGCTATACTGCTACAGCAGCTGGCAGCTACACTGTAACGGTATCAAATGGTACCTGCAGTGCTGCATCAGCTGCAACAACTGTAACTGTTTTCAGCAGCACAGGCGCAACCATAACGCCATCCGGCACGGTAAGCATATGCCAGGGCGACAGCACTTTGCTGAGCGCCAACACCGGTACCGGTCTTACATATACCTGGAAACAAGGTGCCGCGACTATTTCCGGTGCTACAACGGCGGCATATAAGGCATACGCTGCAGGAAGCTATACCGTGACTGTTTCAAACGGAACCTGCTCTTCTACTTCTGCAGCTACTGTGGTAAATGTAAACGCATTACCCACCGCCACTGTAACACCTGCAGGAGCTACTACTTTCTGCCAGGGCGATTCTGTTTCGCTGGCGGCCAATACCGGTACGGGACTTTCTTATCAATGGAAGCAGGGTGCAACAAATATTTCCGGTGCCACAGCAGCCGGTTATTCTGCAAGCGCTTCCGGTACCTACTCGGTAAAAGTAACAGATGGCAACAACTGTTCTAATACATCAACTGCGACTACCGTTACTGTAAATGCAAAACCCACGGCTACCATTACCGCAGCTACAGATACTGCTTTCTGCCAGGGCGGCACCGTGGTGCTGAATGCTAACACCGGGACTGGTTTAACCTACCAGTGGAAACAGGGTGCAGGTAATATATCCGGTGCTACAACAGCTTCTTATACAGCCGCTGTTGCCGGCAGCTATTCTGTAATTGTTACCAATGCAAACAGCTGTAAAGACTCTTCAGCTGCCAAAACTATTATCGTTCATTCATTGCCCACAGCTATAGTTTCTGTAAACGGCTTTAACCTGAGCACCGGTACCTTCAGCACATACCAGTGGTATTACAACAATCAGCCCATAAACGGCGCTACCAGCCAGAGCACTACCGCTACACAAAACGGCAGTTACTATGTAGTGGTAGCCGACACAAACAGCTGTTCCAATAACTCAGATACCGTTTCGATAACCAATGTAGGTGTTGCAACAATTAACCCTGAGGCCGGTTTGCGGATCTACCCGAACCCCGCAACAGATGTCCTGCATATAGATGCTTCCGTACCTGTACAGGTCATCATCCGTGACCTTACCGGTAAAACGGTAATCACTACGGAAACAAACCAGGTACAGCTTGGCGGTCAACCGGACGGCCTGTATATGATCTCCGTTTCAGACAAGGCAGGACTTACATTATATAACGGCCGTTTCCTGAAAATGACACGGTAAATAACGAAAACATCCATTTTTTTGAAAAGCAGGGCAGGTTTGTCCTGCTTTTTTGTTTGCAACCTGTCATTTTATTATATAATTCTGTCTTTACAAGCAGGGCGATATTAAATCCGCGATAAAATGTTAAATTTACTTGCCTCGCCTTCGATCTTTTTTATGAAGAAAATATATACTATATATCTTTTTGTTTGTTGTATTCCCTTGTTAGTTCATGCCAGCCCGGGCAATACCAGCCTTGAGTTTATTGCCAACAATGGTCAATGGAACGGCTCTTTTTTATATAAAACTGTCACCGGGAAGGGAGATGTATACCTTGGCGCCAATGAATTTACCTATGTAGTTGGCGAACCTTCAAATAAAGACCGTATAGATGCCATACAGCATGCACAGGTAAAAGGCCCGGAAATACTGAAATTTCACGCATATAAAATGCATTTTGAAGGCGCAGCCGCCCACCCGTCAATTACAGGTGGCAAGGAGCAAAGCTGGTACTACAACTATTTTCTCGGCAATGACCCGGGCCGCTGGAAAACAGGCATACACCCATATCTTGCATTAGACTATGCAGGCCTTTATCCGGGAGTGGATATGCATGTTGCATCGCAGGAAGGTAACCTTAAGTATGAATTTATACTGCAGCCCGGCACAGATCCATCTGTAATAAAGCTGCGTTACGAAGGTGCTGATGGTATAAGTGTGAAAAACGGGAACCTTCTGATCCGGACCTCAGTAGGAGATATACAGGAAATGAAGCCTTATGCATATCAATATGCTGATGGGCAGCGTAAAGAAGTAGCCTGCAGATACACCGTGAAAAATAATGTTGTCCGATACGATTTTACGGGCGACTATGATAAAAATGTGCAGATAGTTATTGACCCGGTAGTGGTGTTCTGCACGTTTACCGGTTCCTCTGCCGACAACTGGGGGTTTACGGCCACATACGACGCGCAGGGAAATTTTTACGCCGGCGGTCTTGTACATGGCACGGGTTACCCGGTGACTACGGGAGCCTTTCAGGTAACATATGCAGGTGGTGTAGATACCGCATTTAACTCTTCGCAGCATGGCAGCGGCTATGCGTGCGATATGGGTATTATAAAATTTAACGCTACAGGCAGTTCAAAAATATATGCTACTTATATCGGAGGCAGCGATAATGAGCAGCCGCACAGTATGATGGTCGATGCTTCCAATAACCTGGTGATTGCAGGCCGTACCTATTCACACAATTTTCCTGTTACTGCCAATGCGTTTGATACCAGCGAGAATGGCGGTGCCGATATAGTTGTGGTAAAACTGAATAGTACAGGTACCGCACTTATGGGATCTACCTACGTTGGCGGCAGTGGCGATGACGGGGTTAACTTTCATCCTGCAGAAGAAGTGTATGGCAACCTGAAGCACAACTACGGAGACGATGCACGAAGCGAAGTAATAGTAGATAACAGTGGTAATATCTACGTAGCGGCATCGAGTATGTCTTCCAATTTTCCTCTTACAACCAATGCCACACAGAGCACACTTTCAGGTACGCAGGATGCGGTGATCTTTAAGATGAGTCCTGCGCTTACTGCGATGACCTGGAGTACATATCTTGGAGGCAGTAGTGATGATGCAGCTTATGTGCTTGCGCTTGATGGCAACCAGAGTCATCTTTATGTAGGCGGTGGCACCATGAGCAGTAATTTTCCCTTTACCCCCGGTACGCTCAATCCTGCATTCCTGGGCAACACAGATGGTTATATAGCCCGTTTTTTAAACAGCGGAGCTTATACCATGCAAAAGGCAACGGCAATAGGCACATCTAACTACGATCAGGTTTACGGTCTTCAGGTGGATATGGACAACAGCGTTTATGCGATGGGGCAATCTCTTGGTGGGGCTTTCCCGGTGCACAATGCCCCTTATTCCAATCCCAACTCCAGCCAGTTTGTTATAAAAATGGACAGCCTGTTAAGCACGAATGTTTATTCTACGGTATATGGTTCCGGAGATCCTTCCCATACCAATATTTCACCGGTAGCTTTTCTTGTAGACACCTGTCAGAATGTATATATATCGGGCTGGGGCGGCAACCTGGGCATCAGCCAGATGCCATCTACCGTAGGAACTACGAACAATATGCCGGTTACAGCAAATGCCGCACAGAGCACTACCGACGGATTCGACTTTTACTTTATCGTATTGGGAAAAAATATGCAGTCGTTGCTTTATGCTACTTTTTATGGCCGCAACAGCACTACGGCTTTCTTCGGGGAGCACGTTGACGGCGGAACAAGCAGATTCGATAAGAACGGTATCGTTTACCAGGCTATATGCGGCGGTTGCGGCGGCAGCTCCGGTCCTGCATTCCCTACCACATCGGGCAGCTACAGTCCGGGAAACGGCAGCAGCAACTGTAATGAAGTAGCACTGAAAATTGCTTTCCAGTTGGGTGCGGTAGATGCGAAAGCCAATGCAAACCCCAATACCAAAGGATGCCCGCCGTTTACAGTACATTTCCTGGACAGCTCCATTAATGCCACCTCCTACAACTGGAACTTTGGCGATGGCAGTAACCCGGATACGACCTATTCTCCCACGCACACATTTTTACACAACGGCACTTACTCAGTGCGTCTTGCCATATACAATCCGAATGCCTGCAGGACGCGGGATACAGTGTTTCTTACTATCGTTGTGGACAGCAATGCGGTGACGAGCGATTTCAACTATGCGCTTATTGATACCTGCGGACCTTACACAGCTTCTTTTACCAACACATCTATTTACAGCCATACACCCGGCTCTACAGGTTTTACAACCTTTACATGGCTCTTTGGCGACAACACCAGCTATACCGGTGTAACGCCGCCTATACATAATTATCCGGCTGCAGGTACCTATACTGCAATGCTCGTAATGAAAGACAGTACAGCCTGCAATAATCCGGATACCATGCGTAAAACTATTATCATTCAAAATCTGCGCGTACAGGCCAGTATGAATATCCCGGATTCACTTTGCTTCAACTCCGGTGTTACGTTTAACAATCTTTCTTCAAATGCCGACAGTGTAATATGGAGATTTGGCAATGGTGATTCTTCCCGGATAGGTACGCCGGTGTATACTTACCCATCGCCGGGCACCTACACAGTAACGCTTATAGCCTATAATTTTAAAACCTGCAACGGAATTGACTCTATTACAAAGACGATCAAGATAAAGCCGCTGCCGGTTGCTGATTTTACATTTTCGCCACTGATACCGGTCCCTAACAAGCCGATACAGTTTACCAACCAGTCTGTAAATGCCGACAGCTACGACTGGAGCTTTGGCGACGGTGGCACGAGCACGGCGGTAAATCCAAGTCACTTCTACAAGAAAACCGGTCACTACAATGTATGTCTTACAGCAAAGAACACCCAGGGCTGCGCCGATACCGTATGTAAGTACGTAGATGCGGATATACATACGGCGGTTGACGTACCTACCGGCTTCAGTCCTAACGGAGACGGAAGTAACGATATATTGTATGTACGTGGTGGCGCTATCGAAACAATAGATTTTAAGATTTTTAACCGTTGGGGTGAGCTGGTGTTTGAAAGTAAAGACCTGAGTATTGGCTGGGACGGTACGTACAAAGGCAAAGCGCAGGAAATGGATGCTTATGCCTATGTGCTCGATGTAACTTTTGTAGACGGAACCTCAACCAGGAAAAAAGGAAACGTAACATTACTGAGATAAGATGCCGACGATGAAAAAAATAAGTACACTATTAGTTGCGTTACTGTCTGCGGCATACAGCCAGCAGGTAAAAGCCCAGGGGCTGCACTTCTCCCAGTACTATAATGCACCGCTGCTCATGAGCCCCGCAAACACCGGGCTTATGCCGGATAATGACTATCGTGTAGGCATTAACTACCGCAACCAATGGTCAAGCGTGCCGGTACCATACAAAACAATCTCCGCTTATGCCGATTTCCAGGCTTTGCATAGTTCCAGCTTCAGTAACTGGCTGGGAGTAGGACTGGCCTTTTACAATGATAAGGCTGGTGACGGCGATCTGTCGCTTAACCGTACAGAAGCTTTTGTAGCCTATCATCTGCAGCTCGGAACGGAAAGCATGCTTTCTTTCGGAGTATCCGGAGCTTATGCGCAAAGAAGTGTAGACTTCAACAAACTGACCTTTGATACCCAGTGGGATGGGTTTGAATTTAATGGCAGCCTGCCCAACGGGGAGAAAGCAGGAGTAATAAAGACACACTACATGGACGTGACTGCAGGCCTTAATTATGCATATTTCCCCAATGAGAATGTGTATATACAGGTGGGTCTTGGCCTTGCCCACGTAAACCAGCCTAAGGAAAGCTTCTATGGAATGGAAAACCAGATGGGCATGCGGCCTACAGCTAACTTTGATGCTTCTTTCCGGCTGAATAATACTGTAATAGTAAATCCTTCAGCTTATTACACTTCCGAAAAAGGAGCTTCGGAGCTGATGTATGGTACGTTGGTACAATTTTATGTAGGAGGTGAGGGAAGGACCGCCAGCCAGCTTATACTGGGAGGCTATAACCGCTGGAATGAAGCGGTGATACCCGTTTTCGGGTATGAATGGAGCGGCATGCGGCTGATGACCAGTTATGATTTTACAATATCAAAACTGGCACCGTATAACAATAGCCAGGGAGCATTTGAAATAGCGCTCAGATTCCAGGGCCTGTACAGCAGTGGCGGCACTGCCCGCAAGCTGTATAACTGCCCCAGATTCTTTTAACAAAAGATTTCCTGTAAAAACAGAAAATGCCTTGCTATTTTTGGTCATACATTACAAACGATTATGGAAAAAGAAAAATATAAGATATTACTGGTTGAAGACGATGCCAACTTCGGGCAGGTGCTTAAAAACTACCTGGAACTGAATGACTTTATTGTGGAGCTGGCCCGCGATGGGATTCTTGGGCTTGCCGCCTTCCGCCGTGAAAAATTTGATATATGCCTGCTGGATGTAATGATGCCGAATATGGATGGCTTCACACTTGCAGAGGAAATACGTAATGTAGATCCTGACGTACCCCTTTTCTTCCTTTCTGCCAAAAGCATGAAAGACGATATCCTGAATGGCTACAAGCTTGGGGCTGATGATTATATCACCAAACCATTTGATAGTGAAGTATTGCTGCATAAAATAAAAGCAGTACTGAAGCGCAACCAGGAGCTGCAGGAAAAACAGCACTCACAGGTTGAATTCCAGATATCCAGTTACCACTTTAACAGCAAGCTGCGCACACTGGAGCATGATGGTAAATCACAGACACTGTCGCCTAAAGAAAACGAGCTTTTACTCATGCTTTGTGAGTATAAAAATGACCTTCTGCCACGCGAAACAGCACTGAAGCGCATCTGGGGCAGCGATACCTATTTTAACGGCCGCAGCATGGACGTATACATTGCAAAACTGCGCAAATACCTGAAAGAAGATTCTTCAGTAGAGATTGTAAATATCCACGGAAACGGTTTCAGGCTGGTAGTGCCTGAATAAGCGGGTTGTGGATCACTGCTGCTAAAAACAATAAAGCCTTTGTGAGTGTATCACAAAGGCTTTATCTTATAAAGTGCTATAGTGTAGTTTTCATTACATCTTCCAGTCTTCTACATTTCCTTCTTCTGTTGCAGTCAGCGGAGCAGAAACAGATTCTTCCATATCCTGGTCCTGATCGTGGTTGTATGCGTCAAAATCAAAATCAGGCATCAGATCGGTCTTCACATAGTTAACTGTTTCGGTGAGCGCATTGAGAAACTTGTTAAAGTCTTCTTTGTACAGAAACATTTTGTGTCTGTCGTAGCCATTATCATCGAAGCGCTTTTTGCTTTCCGTGATCGTAATGAAATAATCATTACCACGGGTAGAGCGTACATCAAAGAAGTAAGTCCTTCTTTTGCCGGCTTTTATACGCTTGCTGAACAGGCTCTCATTGCGGTTGTCGCCAAAATTTTTGTTTTCGTACGCCACAGTTCTGTTGTTTAGTGTGAACAATTTAGGGAAGCAAAATTAATTAAGAAAGTGAAGTATCCAAATTAATTTAACGCAAGCTCCGAGGTTTATCCACAAGGTTTTACAGGTGTTTTCACTTATGAAAAATACGGATATTTAATTGTTGATATAAATATATGTTAATTTTAATTTGTTTTTATATGCCGTTTGCTCTAATGTATCAGGGTTTTATTTACCGTATTTGAAGCAAGAAATTATATATATTGGCGGTTGTTTTCTATCCAAATTATTGCAGAAAGCCCAACCAATCGTTTTATTAAAACGGTCTAATAGTTAGTTATCTGAGATAGTGTATCAAAAGAATATTGAAATGATAAACCTAAAAACTACAAGTTTAAAATTTTTATTGTTCTGTGCTGCTTTTTTACCCTCTTTATCTAAAGCCCAGGTAAGCACAGATTGTATCAACTCACAGAGCGTATGTGCATCAACATATACCCAGCCAAACTCTTCAGGGTCATTCGGTACCCAGGAGCTGAACGGAACTAATGCCGGTTGTTTAACCGTAGAGCACTACTCCGCCTGGTATGTAATTAATGTGAGCAGTGCCGGTAACTTAATTTTTACCATCACCCCAAACACACCGACAGACTATGACTTTGCATTATGGGATGTAACAGGCGTGGGCTGCCAGGCTATTTATAACGGGCTTGCCCCTATCCGCTGCAACTATGCAGCACTTGGCGCTTCACCTCCCAACGGTGCCACAGGTCTTAATACCACTGCCGCCGCACCTTCTTATGGCGCCGGCGGACCCTCATTCAGTTCATCTCTGCCGGTCGTTCCGGGACAAACACTTGTACTGCTGGTCGATAACTTTGCCACAAATGCAGTAGGTTATACGCTTGATTTCGGCGGCTCTACCGCATCTATTCTGGATACAATCAAACCGAAATTTGCTGCGGCAAACAGCCAGTGCAGTTTCGTAAGTGATAAAATAACCGTAACGATGTCTGAGCCGGTAACCTGCAGCTCCATTGCTGCTGATGGTTCCGATTTTTACATTACTCCGACGGTAAGTGGCGTAAGCGGTGCATCCGGCGTATCCTGCAGTGGCTCAGGTACATTTACCTCAAAACTTACAGTTCAGTTCCCGGCCGTATTGCCTCCCGGCACTTACTGGCTGCACTCCAAGCAAGGCACTGACGGCAATACATTATTTGACAACTGCGGCAACCAGCAACTGGTGGGAGACTCTATACAGTTTGTCATGAACGCAGCCATACCGCCGCGCTTTAACCGCCTTGATACACCGGCGTGTAATATGGCAACAATAGTCTTTACAAGAGGGGTGAAGTGTACAACAGTAGCCGCTGATGGCAGTGATTTTACTATCTCAGGCCCAAGCAATGTAAATGTGGTATCGGCTGTAACTATTTCCTGTGATACAACCGGCCTGACAGATACCGTGCAGCTGGCGTTTGACCGCTCTATTTTTGTACCGGGCCTGTATACCCTGCACGCAAAGGTAGGCAGCGACGGAAACAGTATTACTGATACCTGCGGATTGGCTGTTGATAACACAATCAACTGGTATGTTTCTGACAGAGGATATGTTTCTGCTAACGCAACGCCGTCCATTATCTGTAACCCCGGCTATGTAAACCTGGGTGCAACAGCAACGATAGATGCGCCAAGGGCTACGCTTAACTGCGGTGCTTTCAACACAACCTGCACCAACCCCTCTGCTCCTAAAAAGGTGGGCGCTGCCAATGCCAACATTGATCCGGCAAACAGCCCTTTCTATGGATCTTATGATGATGCAAGAACCCAGATGGTCTACACGGCTGCCGAGTTGAAAGCCGCGGGATTAAAAAGCGGTACGATAAGCCAACTTGACTTTTACATAGCAGCTAATTACAGTACTGCGCCTTACAACAACCTGACTGTGAAAATGGGTTGTACATCGCTATCTGATTTTTCCAATCAAGCTACTTATGTGCCCGGCATGTCTGTTGTGTATAATCCTAAGACAACAGCCATGGTAGCGTCTAACAATTACCTGACGCTCCCACTGGATATTACATATGATTGGGACGGCACGAGCAATATAATAGTAGAGGTTTGCTATGACAACAGCAGTTCTACCGGTAATGATGCGGTGGAATATAATGTTAAACCGAACAGTGTACTTCATACTCATAACGATGGTGTACACGGTTGTAGCATGACCACTCCGTCTATATACACGCACAGGCCTACTATACGCTTTACAGAATGTCTGCCGCCACCGCGCCCGCAGGAATATGTATGGACGCCAAGCACCTTTGTAGGAGATACGGCATCTGCAAATACTATTGCCTATGTGCCTTCAACCACCGTGTACCAGATACAGATCATGGACTCTAACTTCTGTTACCGCAGGGATACGGCCAGTGTGCTCGTATCTGTAAGGCATCCGAAACTTACCGGCCCGGCAACCGACACAGCAATATGTACCGGTGATCATTTCACTTTCCATTCATCAGGCGGTGTTACCTACAACTGGTATCCTGCTGCCGGACTGAGCTGTACCAATTGTTCTGATCCGGTGGCATCTCCAACCACCACTACAACTTATCATGTAGCAATATTTGATCAGTATGGCTGCGGAGATACACTATCGCGTACCATAATAGTGCATCCGCTTCCGGTTATTACATTATCTCCGGATACAACTATCATATTCGGTCAGCAGACACAGCTCTATGCAAATGTTCCCGGTGGATTGTATTATCTGTGGGATCCTGTAACAGGACTTAGCGATGCCAATATACCAAACCCGATTGCCTCTCCGGAAGTAACTACCAAATATGGTCTGTATGTAATAGATACGAACCAGTGCCGCAATACGGATACCATAAAAGTGACTGTACGTACAGATGTACCGGTATCCGTACCAAATGCATTTACTCCTAATGGCGACGGACGAAATGACTTCTTCAGCATCAAAAACCTGAGCATTCAGCGTGTAATTGAGTTCAGGGTATTTAACCGCTGGGGCCAGGAAGTATTTGACGGAAATGACAATAAAGCCGGATGGGACGGCACATATAAGGGAGCTGCCCAGGAAACCGGAGTGTATAACTATATTATCAGGATTGCATCACCCGATGGAAAGGTGGATGTATACAAAGGGGATGTGACCCTGATCCGATAGTCTATAAATCCCTTAGTAGAAAAAAATCCGGTGAGTATTCACCGGATTTTATTTTTATATACCAACCATACTTTTTTGCGTGACCGCAGTTTATATCAACGCACAAAAAAGGCTGTACGATAATGTACAGCCCATATGTTTTATGAAAGCGCGTTGTATTAATACGTTTTCAGAAATTCTCTCATTTTAGCTACCATTTCATTATGGTTAGCATTCATATCTACAGACAGCTTTTTAACGTCTGTATATGTCTGCTGGTCTTTCTGGATACCTGCTGCTATTGTTTCTTTCTGAGCAGGAGTAGCCGTTTCCATAGATTTGTTTTTTTCGATCATACGCCGCTGCATCATGCCCAGCACGTCGCTTATTGCCTGGCGGGCCTGGTCAGGATCATTGCGTGAAATGCTTGCATCAACCTGGTTGATTTTCGAAACAAGCAATAATTTAGGATCTATTGCCTGAGGAGTAGCAGCATTGTTTGTGGATGCCTGCTTAACTGCCTGCTGTTGTGCAACAGCCATAGTGAAGGATACAGAAAGAAAGCAGCCTGCCAGTAAGATACGCTTCATTGTATTTGTTTTTTTAAAGTTAAAGATTTTAGGTAACATGTCTTTGCTACAGATAAAGACAGTCCTTTTATATGGTTTTAGTTGGGTTACCGGTTTCAAAAATAAGTGATAATAGTTGCTTTTCAGCAGTATTCCATTAAAGAGTACTTTTGCCAAAACGGAAAGAAAGGTTGAGAAAGACAGGTAAGATGCTTGGGGCGATCGTGGTGCTCCTGCTTTTCATAGCAATAGGTATATGCCATTATTATTTGCAAAGGCAGGAACAGCAGGAAACAGCTGCCCGGCATGTAAAACAAAATATGCTGCGTGCCTCAGACCCGGTAAACAGGCGTATGGCAGATTCCTGTATAGGCTTGCTGCACAGTGGGGATCTGCTGCTGCGCACCGGAAATGACGTTACCAGTTACATGCTTTCCCAGTTCAACCAGTCTGATAAAACGTATTCTCATTGCGGGATAGTTATGGTGGAAAACGGGTATCCCTTTGTATATCACAGCATTGGCGGAGAAGATAACCCTGATGAGCGTATGCGCCGCGATTCGGCCTCTTTTTTTATCAGTGCGGTTCATAACCTCGGGTTTGGCATTGCCCGGTACAGCTTTTCGCCACAACAGCTTGGTTCACTGCAGGCTATTGTGCGCCGCTATTATAAGAGCCGTCCACTTTTCGATATGGACTTTGACCTTGCCACAAATGATAAATTGTACTGTGCAGAATTTATCTATAAATCGGTAATAGAAGCAACCGGGGATTCGCTTTTTATACATCCTACGGCAATACTGGGTTATAAATTTATAGGTGTAGATAACTTATTTGTAAACCCGCATGCAAAAACCATTTGTGAAGTAAGATATAAATGATAATTTTGCGCCATTGTTTCACAAAAAATATCTTATGAAAAAAGTCCTTTTCTCAATTGTAGCCGTACTGGCATTAGCGGTAAGCCTTGTTAGCTGTAATAGTAACTCTCCAAAAGCATCTGCCGAGAAATTCCTGAACGGCCTCAACCATATGGACTACGAATCAGCAAAATCTGTTTCAACTGAAGAAACAAAGAAGATGCTTGATATGATGAGCCAGCTTACTGCCATGCTCCCTGACTCCAGCAAAGAAACTGCCAAGAAAGTACAGGTAAAGATCGGCGAAGAAAAAGTAAATGGTGATAAAGCCACTGTAAGCTATACTACATCTGAAGATACTACAGCAAAACAGCTGACACTGGTAAAAGAAAAAGGTAAATGGCTGGTACAATGGACAAAAAATGAAAACCCTGCCGGCAACCCTGCAGACAGCAATACACCTCAGACAGGTGACCAGGTGCCTGCTAACGACACCGCCGCTGTACCTGTAGAACCTGCTACACCAGGTAACGATACTGCAGTGATGAAAAAATAAGTTTTTCGGATACTGACAATAATTAAAAGGCTGCCATATGGTAGCCTTTGTTTTTTATCTTTAACCCGTATGACTTTAAACTATATCTGGGTTGCATTTTTCATTATCGGGTTTATAGTTGCGGTAGTGAAGGCTATTTTCCTGGGGCAAAGCTCATTGCTCACCGATATGATGAGCGGCATATTTGATAACGCCAAAACAGGCTTTGAGCTTTCGTTGGGTCTTTCAGGGATCATGACCCTGTGGCTGGGCATTATGAAAGTAGGTGAGAAAGCCGGTGTTATCCGGATGTTTGCCAAAGGCGTTGCGCCTTTCTTCCGTATCCTTTTTCGTGGCGTGCCCAAAGACCACCCGGCAAATGGCAGCATGGTGATGAACTTCTCGGCAAATATGCTGGGGCTGGACAATGCCGCCACGCCGCTGGGCCTGAAAGCTATGAATGAGCTGCAGGAGTTGAATCCGGATAAGGATACCGCCAGCGACGCACAGATTATGTTCCTCGTGCTGAACACAGCAGGCATTACGCTCATTCCCACATCCGTCATTGCTATGAGGCAGGCTGTAGCATTGCAGCAGCATGTAACCGGTTTTAATGCGGCCGACATTTTCCTGCCAACGCTTATGTCTACGTTTATTGCTTTTATTACAGGCATACTCGTGGTATCGGCATTTCAAAAGATCAATATTTTTAAATGGCCCATACTGTTGTTTGTTGGCGGGTTTTCTGCCCTGATAGCACTTATGTACTATTTTGTGCAGCATGCTCCGGCCGACCAGGTGAGCCAGACGATGGGCGCTGTGGGCAGTGGAATTATTCTTTCTGTTATTATCCTGTTTCTCGGTGCAGGTGTTATCAAACGCCAGAATGTGTATGATAATTTTATAGAAGGGGCCAAAGAAGGTTTCCAGGTGGCCATACGCATTATTCCCTATCTCGTGGCTATGCTGGTGGCAATAGGTGTGTTCCGTACATCGGGCTGCATGCAGTATGTGATTGACGGGCTCGCCTGGGTAATCGGTAAATGCGGATTAAACACGGATTTCGTTCCGGCCCTGCCTGTTGCTTTTATGAAGCCATTGAGCGGCAGCGGCGCACGCGGATTGATGGTGGAGGTAATGACAAAATATGGTGTGAGTTCTTTTCCTGCCAAGGTTGCAGCTGTAATACAGGGTTCTACTGAAACGACATTCTATGTATTGGCTGTTTACTTCGGAAGTGTAAATGTGAAGAATACACGGAATGCTTTAACCTGCGGACTGATTGCAGACGCTGCGGGGTTAGTCGGGGCAATCCTTATGGCTTATTTGTTTTTTCATTAAAAAGTGTTGACTAACAATACAAATAATAAGCCCCGCCTCTGTAGAAGCGGGGCTTATTATTTGTCATTATGTCTATTATTTTACTTCCTGGAAACGCGGGTCTTTGACAAATGTTTCATCATTCAGTGTGTTCAGGAAGTTGAGCAGATCTTGTTTTTCTTGGGCCGTAAAATGGATGCCGTTCTGCAATGCCGGATCCAGTGTGGGCGACTGGTAGATGCCATGATCATAATGGGCCAGCACAGAATCCAGCGTATTGAAACGGCCATCGTGCATATAAGGCGGCGTATATTTCAGGTTGCGGAGCGAAGGCACTTTAAACTTGTACATATCTGCCGGATCGCGGGTGACGTGTGCTCTGCCGCTGTCATTTACAGCTGTTGGCTTCAAACCGTTATTTCGATAAGAAAAATCTGAAAACAATGGGTCTTTATGACAACCGGAACAGTTTGCCTTGTATAACTGCAGGCCGTTAAGTTCAGATGTTGTCATGCTGCCGCCGGATTCGCCGCGTATATAATGGTCGTATTTTGAATTGCTGGAAACCAACATACACATGAACTGGGCCAGTGCTTTAAAAATGCGCTGCGAATTAACGTTTTCATCGCCGAAAGCACTTTTAAAACGCGCTTTGTAATCAGCGTCGGCCTGCAGCATCTGTACAATTTCACCAATAGTTTCATTCATTTCCACAGGATTCTGCATCGGGTTGATCGGCTGGCTTTCTATATGATTCACTCCGCCATCCCAGAAAAAGCTGCTATGCCAGCTGAGATTAAACAATGCCGGAGAATTGCGGTTGCCCAGGAGATTATTAAAGCCGTGGCTTACCGGGTGATCCAGTTGTGCAAATGCTGCAAACGGCTGGTGGCAGCTGCCGCAGGACACAGAACTATCGCGGGAGAGGCGTGGATCAAAGAATATTTTCCTTCCCAGCTCAAAGCCGGCTGTGGTCAGTTTATTATTATCAAACAGGTAAACCGGTGCCGGCCAGCCCTGCGGTATTGCAAATGCAACCGACTCATCGGAAACGGCTTTTCCGTCATCTGTTATGGATGGGTCTTTACGGCAGCCGGAAACAATACCAATGCAGACAACTGATGCAAGAAATATATTACGGATAAACGGGGCGCTGAAAAAACGAAACTGCATTATTAATTGTCTATATGGTCAACAGTAAGCATATCTGTATAATTGTCGGCAATTAACGCTGCGGTATATCCTCCGTTCATTATCAGTGTAACAGTTGAAAAATCGATTGTGGAAGGTGTTTTAAACCACTCCGCAAGATTGGCACTCATGTTTACAACCGGTGTGTGTGCAGCCGTAACATTTGCCGTGGCGGGGAATTGCAGCGTTACCGTCCGTAATACGCTGTTGGTGCCCTTATAGCCCCCTAGGTGATAAAAAAGCGATGTTGTAGCGCCACCGTGCTGCAGGAAGGTTCCTTCGAACTTAGACATGATATAGCCCGTGTTCCAGCCCCAGAACATTCCGTAACTAACGTCCAGCGCACCTGTTTGTGCACCTGTAATGTTGCGGATGCTGTCTACACCCATCATAAAGGTGATACTCTTATAATGACCCGGAGGCATGTCGGCTATCGTAAAAGACAGTGAACTGTCAGCATTGGAGCGCAGCAGGTGGTAGCTTTCAGGCTCTGTAAATACTACACCGGAGTCAGTTTCCAGTTTTATATTGCTGAGATAATAGTTAAATGTTCTTACAGAAAAACTGTCTCCGTTCTCATTTGCATAATGCCCCGTTTCCAGGACGAGCGGAGTGCCATCGACATTATGACTGAATTTGAATTGCATACTGCCGTTGGGATTCACAGGAGTAGGTGTTACCGGATCTGCTTTTTTTCTGCAAGATGCCAATAGCACAACTGCTGATGCCGCCAGCATCCAGATTTTCTGTTTCATTTACTTGGTATGATTAAATGGAATTTCCGAAGATACAAAATCCCGCCCAAATGTGTCCATAACACAAAAGCTGCCCCCGGAGGAACAGCTTTTTGCAAGGTGTATTCACAAAACGTATTAATGTATCACCACAAGTTTCTGGGTGCTTATTTCGTTTGCCCGGCGCAGGTTTACGAAGTAAATCCCGGATGATAACTTGCTGATATCTAATTCTGCCGACTGGTTGCCGGACTGCAATGTTATTTCCTGTGCCAGCATCTGCCTGCCGCTTATATCCGTAATGCTTACTGTAGCATGTGTATAGGCTGCGTCATTGTTAATGATCATATGCGCGGTGCCGGATGCAGGGTTAGGATATACGTTGAACAAGGCTGAATTCTTCGTAATTCCCGGTACATCAGCCGGAGCTGTGAGCGTATTGAGTGTCTGGTTGGTAATTACAGGATCGTTGTAGTCAAAATAAATAGCAGCGCTATTGGTGAATTTTGTGCCGTATGGCAGATTTCTCTTTGTTTTAATGCTGTATGAGAACATGCCGTTGCTGCCTTTGTCATTGCTTACCTGTGTCGGCAGGTTAATATTGCTGAAGGTGAAAGTAACAACACCATTCTCGCTCATACTTACTTTGCAGGGGTGAGAACTGTAGCCGGGGCGTAATGTGCTCCAGTCGAGATCGCTGTCCAGTGTATCGGTTACAACAATATTATGAGCCGGCCATGTACCGGTGTTCTGGAAGTGAACCATATAGTCCAGCACAGAATCTGCACGTGTAATTTTGCCGGTTGGGCCTTCTCCCGCAGGGCTTACTTCTTTGTAGTTGGGGTCAAAAGAGCCAAGCACATTTTTGGTGTAATAGTTCACATTGTTCCAGGGAGAATAGTCATTCAGCCAGTTGGAAAGCGGAGAAGTATAGGAGGCTGTATCAGCAAACAGAACAGATGTGTTGAGCGGAATATTTGTAGGTACCGCATAGTCTACGAGGAAAGATTGCGCGGCGCCCGGAGCCAGTACAGGGAATAATGTACTGCTGGTGTAAGTATTGCCGCTTGCAGAGAAAATACCCGCAGGGGTAAAAGTGGCACCATTGAGCTGGCCGTCATTGGTATATTTTGAGATAATACCGTTTTCAGAAACCGTTCCGTCATTTTTAACCACGCATAACTGGGTGTAAGTATTGCCGGGTACCGGGTTGCTGCCACTATAGCTCCAGAGGCTTATGTGTACATCATGCAGCGGGTTTACGGCATTTGCAAAGTTGACAGTATGACTGCAGCCTGATGAAGCGGCCGCCGTAACGCTTACATTATTGTTCTGGCATGCTGCAAGCGGGTATTGGCCGAGCACGGTTTCTGAAATGGTATAAGTACCACTTGGCACCATGAAAGAATATACACCGTTTGAGTCTGTGTAAGTATAGCCGCGGCCACTGCAGTGAATCTGGATATTAGCAATGCCGGCCTCTCCTGCGTCTTTGACACAGTTGCCGTTCAGGTCTTCGTAAACCGTACCGGAAATAGTGCAGTAACAGCTTGTGCCTGCGGGGTTATAACCTACATGGTCAAATAATGTTGCGGTACAGGACGCGGCATCGGTTACCGTAAGCCAGTAGTTACCTGTGAGCAGGCTGCCCGCCGTTGCGGTAGTGGTGCCGTTGTTCCAGGTGTAAGTATAAGGAGGTGTACCACCTGTAACATTGGCGGTGATACTGCCGTCATTGCTGAAAATGCAGCTGGCTGGTGTGGTAGCGAGGCCAGTAACAAGCGGTGAAGAGGGTGTCATCGCATAACTTTTAGTAACAGAGCAGCCAGCATTATCCGTAACTGTGCAGCTGTAGCTGCCGGCGCCTATGCTGTTTACTGTAGCTGCAGTGGCGCCATTGCTCCACAGGTAAGTATAAGGGGTTGAGCCGCCTGAGGCATTTATATGAAGACTGCCATTGGTTTGTGCACATACAGGCTGTGTTACCGTGAAATTTGCGCTGATGATATGTGCCGGAGGAATATTTACTGTTCCATTTCTTACGCAACCATTGGCATCTGTAATATGGAAATTATAATTGCCGGGCGGTACATTGCTCAGGTTGACACCCGTCTGAGCGGGCGATGAACTCCATGAAATAGTATAGGGCGCAGTGCCACCTGATAAGGAAAGGTGTGCACTGCCGGTAGGTGATGTACAAGAGCTGGCAGTTGTACTGTAAGTAGCCGTTATGGGAGTAGTGCTGGTTACATAGCTATAGCCACTGCCCATACAGCCGTTGGCATCGGTGATATTCACTGTATAGGAGCCGGCGCTGAGACTATGGATAGATTGTGCCGTGCTGCCATTGGACCAATGATAGGAATATGGTGGGGTGCCGCCGGAACCAAATGAGGTGACCGAGCCATTGTTCTGGACACAGGTAGCCGGCGTTACAACTGTGTTTGCAGAGATCTGAACGGATTGTGTAACATATTGGTACGTACTGGCCGTGCAGCCATTGGCATCCGTTACAGAAATTCCATAAGATCCCATCGTCAGGCCGGTTATGCTTGCAGAGGTGGCGCCATTGGTCCACAGGTAGCTATATGGCGCTACACCCCCGCTGATGCTTTGTACAGAAGCTGTCCCGTTAGTACAGGCGGCTACAGTAGAAGCGGTGGTAACTGTAAAACCGGGAGAGACATACACATAAGCCGATCCCTGTACGGAATCTTCAGATGAATTGAAATTACATCCGTTGGCATCGGTAACACTTACATAATAAGATCCATTGGGTACGTTTACCGTAGGGTTGTTGGTGCCTACGGCTGCATTATTCGCGCTGTTATACCATTGATAGCTATAAGGAGCCGTGCCTCCCGTTACGCTCACGCTGGCCGAGCCAAGATTGGGGCACACTGCAGAGGTAGTACTCATAGAAAGCTGGAAGGGTGGTGCTGAAATACCACTGCTATAGGCTGTATTATTATTGCCGTCTGTCACATACGCATAAATAAAAGCACCGGAATAATTAGTAAGTACATCTGTAGAGCCGGTAATGCCCGTGTGTACTACAGAACCGCTGGTGGTGTTCCACTGAACAGTGACCGGTGATGTGAAGCCGGAAAAATTTGCTGTAAGGATACCATCATGATTACATGGTGCCTGCGTTATAGCAATACTTACAGTTTGTGCATTGGCCATACTGCTGATAGATGCCAATAGCAGGATTAATAATTTTTTTCTCATAAAAACGGGTTTTGATAACTCAATTGACGTTATATGAGCAGAGATATGTTAGTGTATTTTTTTTAAATAACCGGAACAATGTGCTAACTACATGTAAGTGAGCTGCTTTAAAAAATAAATAGTTGGCCTGTTTTACCATCTCAGGTCATCATCATCCTGCGATGATCCGTCAGTATTGTTTTTGCGGTGAGCTGCACGTGCTCTTATTTTCTGTAACTGGCGGAGGTATATAAGGCGGGCAATGGTTGCAGCGGGTGTAGTGGATTCATACATTGCTTCCATCAGTTTTTTCTCCGGTATATCCAGCCGGTACATCAGCTGGAAAAAGCCTTCGGCACCGGCAGCGAGTATACTGCCCAATTTCAGTTCCAGCTGCTCCAAGAGGGTTTCTTCCGACACAATCTCCGGCCGCACAATACCCCAGTCCTGCTGCAGGCCCTGGAATATATTATTGTAGTCTTCTGTTGCTGACATAAAAAAAGCCGGAACAATGTAATTGTTCCGGCAAGTTAGTTATTTGGTTGGATATGGGATTTGAGATGTGAGTATTGAGATGTCGACAGACAACTTCATACTTCGTCAATTCACCATTCATTAATGTCCATTCACTAAAACATCGCTATTTTCTCCATCACCAGTTTCTTCACATCGGCCATGGGTATACGTTCCTGTTCCATACTGTCGCGGTGACGGATGGTAACAGTGCCATCTTCTTTCGTCTGATGATCTATAGTCACACAAAACGGAGTACCGATTGCATCCTGGCGACGGTAACGGCGTCCAATTGCATCTTTTTCTTCATAGAAGCAGCGGAAATGCGGCATACATGCTGTCATCAGCTCTTTTGCCAGCTCCGGCAGACCGTCTTTTTTGGTGAGTGGCAGAATAGCCAGCTTTATCGGCGCCAGCATCGGAGGAAACTTCAGCACCACACGGTCATCTTTCTTCTCTTCTGTGCTCAGGTCCTGTATTTCATAAGCCTCGCTCAGCACCATCATTACAGCGCGGTCCAGCCCTATAGACGTTTCAATTACATAAGGAATATAGTTTCCGTAAGGTTTGCCGTTCTCATCCAGGTCATTGTCGAAGTACTGCATTTTCTTTTTGCTGTACGTCTGATGCTGGGTAAGGTCATAATCAGTGCGGCTGTGTATACCTTCCACTTCTTTAAAGCCCATCGGAAAATCAAATTCAATATCGCATGCTGCATCTGCATAAAACGCCAGCTTTACGTGGTCGTGAAAGCGATAGCGTTCTGCCGGAATACCCAGGCTCAGGTGCCATTTCATACGGGCTTCCTTCCAGTACTCATACCATTCTTTCTGTGTGCCGGGACGTACGAAGAACTGCATCTCCATCTGCTCAAACTCACGCATACGGAAGATAAAACCACGGGCTACTATTTCATTACGGAAAGCCTTACCCACCTGTGCAATACCAAACGGTACTTTCATACGGCCGGTCTTCTGCACATTCAGGAAGTTTACAAAAATACCTTGTGCCGTTTCCGGGCGCAGGTATACTTTATTGTCTTCTTCATTGTCTGAAGCCACGGCGCCAAACTCTGTAGAGAACATCAGGTTAAACTGGCGCACATCCGTCCACTCGTCCGTATCGTTCGGACTGCCTTTCATTTTATAATCTTCGATAAGTGCTTTCAGGCCGGCAAAGTTGTCCGTTGCAATCAGCGCATCCATTTTAGCCAGCAACGCATCTCCATCTTCTTTTGACAGCGTTTCTGCATGGCCTTCTATCAGGTGATCTACACGGTAGCGTTTTTTGCTGCCTTTATTATCGATCATCGGGTCGCTGAAGTTATCAACGTGGCCGGATGCTTTCCAGGTAGTAGGGTGCATAAAGATGGCAGCATCAATGCCCACAATGTTTTCATGCATCTGGGTCATGCTTTTCCACCAGTAGTCGCGGATGTTCCTTTTCAGCTCAGAGCCATACTGACCATAGTCATATACCGCACTGAGACCATCATATATCTCGCTGCTCTGGAATATAAAACCATATTCTTTGCAGTGTCCTATAATATCCTGTAGCTTATTTTCATTTGCCATAACGGGTGCAAAAATAATGTGTAAATATGAGAATTAGCTGATTGGCTAATATGCTGATTAGCTGGTGCCCCTGTTTTTGTTACAGTTTTTTTATGTTACCAGCTGTGGCAAGGTTATCGGGCACTCACGGCGTTGGCACCATTCATCGTCCGGATGGCTGTGAAGCTTTGCTCTTGCAGTGCAATAAAAAAGCCCCGACGATAACACCGGAGCTTTTATTATAAAGATTTACTGGTTTTACACCAGGTTGATGTCAAAATTCACCAGCTCTACGAATTCTTCGATGCGCTGCTCAATTTCTTCATGCGTGAGCTCCTGCAGGCGCTGCGGGCCGAATTTTTCCACGCAGAAAGATGCCATTGCCGAACCTACGATGATAGCAGTCTTCATATTTTCGAAAGAGATGTCTTTTGTACGTGCAATGTGACCTATGAAACCACCTGCAAAAGTATCGCCGGCACCGGTAGGATCAAATACGTCTTCCAGCGGCAATGCAGGTGCAAAGAACACGCTAGTGCCGTGAAACAGCAGAGCACCGTGCTCACCTTTCTTAATGATCAGGTATTTAGGCCCCATTTTCTGGATCTTCAGTGCCGCTTTAACCAGTGAATATTCACCGCTCAGCTGGCGCGCTTCGCTGTCATTTACCATCAGGACGTCTACCATGCCCAGTACTTTCATCAGGTCGTCCAGTGCAGATTCCATCCAGAAGTTCATCGTATCCATTACGATCAGCTTCGGGCGGGTTTTCAGCTGGTTGATCACGCTCATCTGCACAGCAGGAACGAGGTTGCCCAGCATCAGGAATTCACAATCCTGGTAGCTGTCCGGTATCTGCGGGTTGAACTGAGCCAGTACATTGAGATCAGTAACCAGCGTATCGCGGGTATTCATGTCCAGGTGGTAGCGTCCGCTCCAAAAGAAGCTTTTGCCATCTTTTACCACTTCCACACCTTCAAACTCAACACCGCGCTTCGCGAGTGCATCAATTTCAGACTGGGGGAAGTCGCCGCCGATAATAGAAACCTGTTTAATAGGCTTGTAAAAGTTGGAAGCCGCCCATGCCACGTAGGTTGCAGAGCCGCCGATGATCCTGTCAACTTTGCCAAAAGGGGTTTCCAGCGCATCGAAGGCCATGGTACCCACCGTTATTAAAGACATATCTGTTCTTTTTGGAATTTGCTGCAAAGGTAACAGGACAGGATTAATTTAAAGACAAAAAATAACCCGGAGTATTTCCGGGGCATTTTTATAAATGTATAAGAATCCCCTACGGATTTCAACAAAGCATAAAAAACGCTGATACATTTTGGGTATCAGCGTTCAGCTTAAATAGAAGCTATATTATTTATCCTAAAGGCAATACAATTTCAAATATGCTTCCTGTAGGAACATTGTCTTTTACCGCAATGCGGCCATTGTGCTCTTTCACGATCTTTTTGGTAAGGTATAGCCCCAGCCCCGTGCCTTTGGTTTTGCGTGTATTTTCATTGCCCACACGGTAAAACTTATTGAAGATCTTTTTCTTCTCCTCATCGGCTATGCCCAGTCCTTTATCAGCTACCATCAGGCATACATCGCCGCCCTTTTTCTCTACAGAAACAAATATTTCTGTATCGGCAGGTGTATATTTTATAGCATTCTCCAGCAGGTTATTAATTGCCATCTGCAGCAGCAGCCGGTCGCCGGTAAGCATATGCTCATCGTCTATTTTAGTGTCAAAACGACCAGGATAACGACCCATATAATCATGTACTGCATAGGCTGCAAGCTCTGAAAAATCAAAGTTCTCACGGGCGGCCACATACTGGTGGCCTTCCATCTGGGAGGCTATGAGCATGTTATTGCAAAGATCATTCAGCCGGTTTGACTCAAGGATACACCGCTCCAGCAGCTTATTACGTTTTTCCTCATCCAGCTGGTATTTTTCCAGTGTCTGCAGGTTTAGCTTCATGGCTGCAATCGGCGACTTCAGCTCGTGTGTTACAGACAGCATAAAATTATTCTGCTGCCGCGAAAGCCTTATACTGCGCCGGAAAGAAGTATACACTACTGCCGCGCCGATAAGTATTACAAAGAGAAAGGTTACGCCTTCACCAAGATATTGTTTTGTACGTGCGTCTTTTTTTTTGTTCAGCACGGCCAGCTGTGCCATAAAGGCTTCCGGGCTGTCTACACTGTCTATATGTTCTTTCAGCGAGAGCCGTTCCTGCTGGTATATGCGCAGATTCTGGCGCTCCAGGCTAAAACCCCAGAACACAAGTGCCGAAACAATGTAGGCCAGCAGTAATAAATGAACGGTAGTGAAGAAACGCATCCTGTGCTGGTTTAACTATGTTGGGGATTATTCCTGTTGCCGTCTTTTTCTATACGCAGGCCCGCCTGCAGTACTTCAGGCAATGGATTGAGGCGCATATTCTGCTCCAGCTTTATTTCATACTTGCCCGGTTTGTGCAGTATAGACCTGTCGCCAGGCGTATTCAGTAGCATCCGCTGTTCCCAGAGCTCGCCCATGCCACGCCCCAGCCACTGGCCGGTAGGTGAGGCAAGTGTCACTTCAATGCGGGTTTTACTGAAGGCAGTGTCTCCGGGCTGTTTTGTATATACATTCAGCCATATGTTTGAATACGGGTAGTTATCTGTGTGGCGGACCACAAAAAACAAATTGTATAGAACCGTCGTATCTGTTACCTCAAACTTAAAAGAAGGCTGAAAGTCATATGACCATGAGTTCTGCGGTACAGAATATGTTTTCTGGTATACAGGCGAGGTTATACACCCGGACAGGAGCAGGAAAGAAACTAAAATAATACTATATAAGCGCATCTGTAAAAAGTCTGTTTGGTTGAAATGATTTGGGCTAAAGTACATTCAGTACCTGTTCTTTGGCTTTTTCCAGTTCATCTTTCATCTGCACCACTATCTGCTGTATTTCTGCATCGTTGGCTTTAGCTCCCAATGTATTGATTTCGCGGCCTATTTCCTGCAGGATAAAACCAAGTACCTTACCTTTTGATATATCCTGTTTCTCCAGGATCTGCTGAAAGTAAGTGCAATGTTGCTTCAGTCGCGTTTTTTCTTCAGAGAAATCCATACGCTCAATGTAATAGATCAGTTCCTGTTCAAAACGGTTAGGGTCTGCTTTTTCTGCATTGGCCATCTCTTTTACAGCCTGCTGCAGGCGGGTGCGTACCCTTTCACCACGGCGTGCTTCCAGCGGTAATATCGTTGTAAGCAGTATTTCAATGTTTTTAATTCGCAGGTCCAGGTCCTTATAGAGCGACTCACCTTCGTGGCTGCGGTGCTGCATCAGTTGCGTTGCAGCTTCCACAATCACCAGTTTTACCTGTTCCCATTCTTCTTCAGGCAGCACATCCTGGTCGGCGGCTACGACTTCGGGCATACGCATCAGTGTAGAAAGTATGTTATCTTCTGATATAGCCAGTTCCTGGGCTATCTGCTGCATGCTCTGATAGTAAAACCTTGCAAGGCCTGTATTTACCGTCATGGGGCGTGAGGCGCCTTCCTGCTTTATGCTTACGGCAAGATCTGTAGTGCCGCGCATCAGGGCACTGTTAAGGAGACTGCGTATGTCCAGCTCATATGAACGGAGTATAGGAGGCAGCTTGGTGACAACATCGAATTGTTTCCCGTTCAGTGATTTTATTTCAACTACTACCTGGCGTCCGTTTACCGTCGCTTCCGCGCGGCCAAAGCCGGTCATCGAATACAGCATATCTTTTTCTTTGGAAACAAAAATCTACAAACGTTTCCAATAAAAAAACTTCTGGCTCGTTTTATGGAAAAAAGTATATAAAATCATCTTAAAACTCAGAGAAACACCTGCATGGGGAATAATATTGGTTATTTTTGCCGATCATCGTAAAACCGTTTACGCATGCGCATAACAACTGCAATTCTTTTACTTATCATACCTTTTGCCCTTTTTGCTCAGCAGGGAGGGTCCCGTTCTGAGCTCGAAAAGCGCCGCCAGAGCATCCTTGAATCTATCCGTGAGACTCAGGATCAGCTGGAAGCCACCAAAAAAGATAAAAAAGCCACACTCAGCCAGTTGCGTGCGCTGCAGGCAAAACTGGACGCCCGTCAGCGCCTGATCGGTAATATAAATGAGGAAATATTGGATATAGACAATAATATAAAGACCTCGTCGCAGGAAGTAACACACCTGCAAGGCAACCTGGAACAGCTGAAAGCCCGCTATGCACAGTCGCTGCGTTATGCTTACCGCAACCGTAACTCCTACAGCATGCTGGCATTCCTTTTCTCTTCTTCTGATTTTAACGAAGCGGTACGCCGGCTTAAATACCTTAAAAAATACCGCGATTACCGCAAAGAGCAGGCAGACCAGATACGCCTTACCCAGGGCCAGATCAAAGAAAAAATAGGCGTATTAAGTACGCAGAAAAATCAGAAAGGCGTGCTCCTCTCTGCTGAAGAGCAGCAGAAACAGGTATTGCAGAAGGAAACTGACCAGACCAACCAGGTGGCCAAAGAGCTGAAAGGACGTGAGAAGGAGCTGGCTACCCAGATACAGAAAGATCAGAAAGCAGCCCGTGAAGTAGACCGTGCGATTAATCGCATCATCCAGCGGGAAATAGAACTGGCACGTAAGAAAGCTGAAGAAGAACAACGCAAAAGGCTCGAAGAGCAGCGCAGGCAGGAAGAACAGAAACGTGCAGCAGCACTGGCGGCTTCAAAGGCCAATGCAAATAATAACTCCGGTGTAAAACTGAATACAGGTACGGGTATGCGCGGCGAAAGTGAAAAACCTGCAGGAGGAACAACAACCGGGAGCTCAACAGTGGCATCATCGGCCGGAACAAGAACTGCAACGCCGAGAATTGCAAAGCCCAAAGAAGACCTTTCCTACAAAATGTCGCTCACACCGGAGGCAACAGCGCTTGCAAACGGATTTGAAAGCAATCGCGGACGGCTTCCATGGCCGGTAGAAAAAGGTTTTATCGCATCCCACTTCGGCGTTCATCCACACCCGGTAGAAACAAAAGTGATGATGGATAATGCAGGTGTCACCATTGCAACAGGTGCCGGAGCTACTGCAAGGGCCGTTTTTGACGGTACTGTAACCAGCGTATTCTCAGTGCCGGGCGCAGGCAAATGCATTATGATAAGCCATGGTACTTATTTTACCGTTTACACAGGTCTTGCGTCGGTAAGTGTATCCAAAGATCAGTCTGTACATACCAAACAGGTTATCGGAACTGTAGGACAGAATGATGAAGGCGAAAACGTAATTGACTTCCAGGTGTGGAAAATCGGCGGCAATAATAAATTCTTTAAGATGGATCCGGAAGGCTGGATAGCACGATAAACAGGGTAAATAAAAACGGCCTCTGTGAGGCCGTTTTTATTTATTGGTCAGTTTCGTTTTCCGCGATGACCTGCCCGGCATGGTCTACGTTGGCCAGTTGCCCGCAGGCGGCATCTATATCTTTACCGCGGCTGCGGCGCAAGCGGGCATTAACTCTCTTAGATTCAAGATAATGCATAAAACGATCGGCCGTTTCTTCGTCCGGCTTCTCAAATTTTGCGTTATCTATCGGGTTGTATTCAATGATATTAACCAGGTCTGCAGGCACCTGGCGGCAGATTTTCACCAGGTTTTCAGCGTCTTCAAGGCTGTCGTTAAAATCTTTGAACAGTATATATTCAAATGTGATCTCGTTGCCCGTCTTCTGGTAAAAATAGTTCAGTGCCTCGATTAGTACTTTAAGATTGTTGCTTTCATTAATCGGCATGATCTCGTTGCGCTGTGCATCCGTAGGTGCATGCAGCGAAAGGGCCAGTTTAAACTTCACCTCATCATCTCCCAGCTGGCGGATCATTTTGGCAACACCGGCGGTAGAAACGGTAATGCGTCTCGGGCTCATGCCCAGGCTTTCCGGTGAGGTGATCCTTTCTATTGCCTTCATCATGCTTTTATAGTTGAGCAAAGGCTCGCCCATGCCCATAAACACGATATTGCTGAGGTTTTTACCATAATGCTTCTGCGCCTGTTCATTTAGCAGCACCACTTCGTCTACTATTTCATCAAAATCGAGATTGCGGCGGCGTTCCAGGTAGCCGGTAGCACAGAACTTGCAGGAAAGACTGCAGCCTACCTGGGAAGATACACAGGCAGTCATGCGTTTCTCGGTAGGAATGAGTACACCTTCTACAAAATAGCCGTCGTGCAGTTGAAAGCGGTTCTTGATCGTTCCGTCGCTGCTGTACTGGCCGTGATGCACTTTAACTTTAGGAATATAATAATGCGCTGCAAGTTTTTCGCGCAATGATTTGGAAAGGTTAGACATATCACTGATGTCGCCTGCAAACTTTTTCCACACCCAGTCAAATATCTGCTGTGCACGGAAAGCCGGCTCACCCCATTCTTTCATCAACTGTTTCAGATCGTCCTGCGTACAGTTTCTCAGATTTTTCATCCCGCAAAGGTACATCAGCAGATTGATTCACACGATTTGCATTATGCATAAATGTATAGACATCATTTCTCTCAAAAATTATATAGCACAAAAGGGTTGTATAAGTAAATATTAATCTATATTTTCACCAGCGGAAACCATTCACTTATGAATAAATTCTTACGTGTAATTCTTATCCTGGTCATTATATTGGCTGTTATAGTTGGTTGTCTGGCATTTATGGCGCCCAAAGAAGTTACTGTTTCCCGCAGCACTGCAGTTATTAATGCTCCGCAATCGGTTGTTTTTGAACAGATGACCCACTTTAAAGCCTGGCCGCACTGGAGCCCCTGGCATGAAATGGATCCGGATATGACCATTACTTATACCGGCACCGATGGTGAGGCCGGCAGTGCTTATCATTGGGTAGGTACTGAGGAAAAGAAAATGGGTTCCGGCGATATGACACTTGTAGCTATCAAAGGAGATAGTATGCAATACCATCTGCAGTTTTTAAAACCCTGGAAATCGGAAGCAGACGGATACCTTATTGCACAGGACCTTGGTAACGGCACTACCAAAGCTACATGGATGTTTCATACGGTGCCGAAATTTCCCGGCAGCATCTTTTTGGTGTTTATGGATATGGATAAGATGCTGGGCAAAGACTTTGAACACGGACTGGACAACCTGAAAAAATATGCGGAAGCCCAATCCAAGGCTGCGTCCCCAACAAATACATCTCGTTCAAATGATACTGCAGTGGCAAAACCTGCGCACCATCCTTAACATTATTTGCCTCTGATCAAATACCGCCGTCTGTGCACAATGTACAGGCGGCTTTTTCGTTATTAATGCAGAGCCGCTTATATTCGCAGCTCTGTTGCAAGACTTATCAAGATCCTCATAGCGCCTGATGAAGCTGTCGGTTATAATTGTCAATTACAATGTAAAATACTTCCTGGAGGTGTGTCTTCATTCTGTACTCAGGGCTGCAAAAGGCTTTGAGACGGAAATAATTGTAGTGGATAACAACTCCCGCGATGGCAGCTGCACTATGGTGCGGGAAAAATTTCCGTCAGTAATTCTTATTGAGAACAAAGACAACAAAGGTTTTTCCAAAGCCAATAACCAGGGCGTGGAAGAGGCAACGGGCGAATATATCCTGTTCCTGAACCCGGATACCGTAATGCCGGAAGACTTCTTCCGCAAAACGGTTGCCTATATGGATAGTCACCCGGAGGCAGGTGCAGTAGGGCCGCGCCTGATAGATGGTAAAGGCCAGTTTGCCCCCGATGGCAAAAAATCGTTCCCGTCGCTATCCGTTGCATTATTTAAAACAACGGGGATTAATAAAATATTCAGCAAGTCACCTTATTTCAATAAATACTATGCAGTGCATATAGGTGAGCATCAGACGGCGCCGGTAGATGTACTTTCCGGTTGTTGCATGCTGGTGCGTCACCATCTCCTGAAGCAGATCGGCGGGGCATTTGATGAAGATTATTTTATGTACTGTGAAGATGTGGACCTTTCGTACCGCATCCAGAAAGCAGGATACCAGAATGTTTATTTCCCTGAAGCAACATTGGTACACTATAAAGGAGAAAGTACGCGCAAAGCAACTCTTTCGTATGTCCGCATCTTTAATGAAGCGCTGTCCACTTTTGTAAAAAAGCATTACAGTAAGCAGCAGGCAAGCCTTTTTATACTGTTCATTAATATAGGCATAGTGCTGCGTGCTATACTGAGTGCGGCAAAACAGGTGTTAAAAGTGTTGCGTATGCCATTGTTTGATGCGTTGATATTGCTGCTCACACTTTATTTCATGGAAGAGTTCTGGGTGAGCCAGGTAAAAAATATAATGCCCATCTCGCGCAATCTTATTTACGCAACTTTCCCTGTCTATATTTTGCTGTGGGTGTTATCTATGTATCTCAACGGTGCGTATGATCAGTCGTACCGGGCGCTGCGCGTGGTGCGGGGCATGCTTATCGGCACAGTGTTCATACTTGCCTACTATGGCCTGCTGCAGGCTGGTATGAGATATTCGCGTGCCATTATTGTACTCAGCGGCTTTACCGGAACAGTAATATTACTGGGCCTGCATGCTTTGTTGTACAAACTGGGCATTTTCAAATTCATTCCGTATGACACCCTGCCGAAAAAAGCGGTGATCGTAGCAAACGAAGAACATTATAAACAGACTGCGTCAATATTGCAAAAGGTGCATTATGCACCTGAACTGGAAGGTCGCATTTATACAGATGCAGATAAGGACAATGCTCTTTCCGGAATCGGTGAGATGAAACAGCTGCTGTACACTGCAGGCATTAATGAAGTAATCTTTTGTGTAAATGGCCTCAGCTATGAAGAGATATTAGAGCAAATGCAGGAGTGCGGCGGAAACTACGATTACAAAATACACCTGCCCGGCACGCAAAGCTTTGTAGGCAGTAATTCCAGCCATACATCAGGCGACCTGTATACGGCTGATTTCCGTTACAATCTGAGCAGCTTTGCACAACAGCGAAATAAAAGGGTATTTGATCTTGTCTCTTCACTGATATTGTTGTTTGTTTTTCCTTTTTCGTTTTTTCTCTACAAAAAACCGGGACGGATGTTGCGCAATTGTATCAGCGTACTCGCAGGTAAAAAAACATGGATCGGTTACGGAGATACGGAACGGAATCATACGCTGCCTAAAATAAAAGAAAGTGTTGTGCCCGCTTATTTTATACAGGAAGGGTATATGCCTTCTGATGAGGTAGTGCATAAAATGAATACTGATTATGCACGTGCCTATAGTGCCGGCGCGGATTTTACATTATTGATAAAAAATTTCAAGTTTTTGTAAGATTTTTTTGTGCGGATATTTTGCAGAATAAAAAACGCGCGTATCTTTGCAATCCCAAACGGGAATAACGGCTTCCTTAGCTCAGTTGGTTAGAGCATCTGACTGTTAATCAGAGGGTCTCAGGTTCAAGTCCTGAAGGGAGCGCAAGACAATAGAAAGGTTTCAGACATTGAGTTTGGAACCTTTTTTTTATGCAATTCTTCGTTTAGATATTATCGGGAGCGATGATAAATACAGCACAAAAAAAAGCCGGAACTATATAAGTTCCGGCTTTTGTGCGGCAGAGGAGATTCGAACTCCCACGCCCGTTACAGGCGCTACCACCTCAAAGTAGTGCGTCTACCAGTTTCGCCACCGCCGCAGCTGTGTTGAGGGAGTGCAAAGGTAATTGAAAAATGGAAAAAGTAAAATTCCGCTCCAAAAAAGTGCGATTTTTTTTGAAAGGCTCAATGTATACACCTGTCACGTTTTCATGTTATACCGCCCTTAAGATCGCAGGATGATCCTGAAAGTTGTGCCTTTCCCTACCTCAGAGTGTTTTACGATCAATGAACCGTGATGATATTTTTCTATGATGCGCTTTGAAAGCGAAAGCCCCAGTCCCCAGCCTCTTTTTTTGGTTGTAAAACCCGGGTTAAATACTTTTTTAATCTGGTGCTTTGGAATGCCCTTACCTGTATCCTGTATATCTATCCACACATGATGCGGATGGTTAGTTACGTGCACAATTATACTGCCTTCACCGGCCATTGCATCCAAAGCATTACGCATCAGGTTTTCCACTACCCAGTCAAACAGTGGCCCGCTGATGTATACTGGTATTTCTGTTTCCGGCGCATCCAGTGATATTTTTATTTTATGTGGCGCCCTTTTCTGCATATAAGCTACCATATTTTCCAACCGGGGCAAGAGATTTTCTTCTTCCATCTGAGGGGCGCTGCCTACTTTGCTGAAACGGTCGGCCACCAGCTTCAGCCGGTCCAGGTCTTTACCCATCTCATTTACTGCCTCGTTATTTATATTATCATATTTAAGCAGCTCCAGCCAGCCTTCTATGGCACTCAGCGGTGTCCCCAGCTGATGTGCAGTCTCTTTGGAAAGGCCCACCCACACCTGGTTCTGTATGGAGCGGTGTGCAGAGCTCAACGCAATAAGGATTACCACCAGGAAAAGTACAATAATAACGAGCTGTACGTAAGGGAAGTATTTCAGTTGCGTCAGCAAGTACGATTCTCCATAGAAGATGTAGCTTTTACCTATACCGTAGTCGATCAGGATGGGGGCATGAACGGCTTCGTACTCTTTCATCTTTTTCCGGAGCAGGTCGGTCATGTTTTTTACATCCGTACTGTCTATGTTTTTAGAATACTGCGGTAATTTTTTCTCATCAGTGATAATGAGTGGTATGGTTGTGTTTTCTTCAACAAATGTGCTGATAAACGTAAGTTCCACATTAGGAGCAGCATCATAACTTGTTTTAATGCCTCTTACCAGTTGCTCTACTTTTTTGCGTTCCTCCTTTGCCAGCTTGCCCGCCAACTGATTGGTATACACAAGAGAAGCTGCCACCAGAAGCAATGCAATAAAAATTAGATATGTTTTCCAGTTAAAATATTGTCGCATAAATAGCCGGTTTCAAAACGAATGCAACGTAAAAATATTGTGAATTTGAAGGAATAACTACTATTTTTGTCAGCGCAAATTTTCGCCATTCATGGAAATGCAACATCAAAATCAAGGACAAGTAGTAGACAATCCCGCAGACATCGAGCTGAACAAACCTTCAAAATCTCGTTTTTTATTCCTTTTGTTCTTCTTCGGATTCTTTATTTTCTCCTGGGCCGGCTGCTACAACCTGTATGAGCACAAGTTCCAGAAAAACGACGATGTACAGGTACCTGAAAATACTTTATACGAACCTAAGTATAAATAATCATCTGCATTTGCAGCAATGATTGTATGTACGCAAGATACGGCCGTTGTAATTCTTAGTTACAATGGAAAGAAGTGGCATGAGCAATTCATGCCACTTATTGTTGCTGAAGCCCATACCGGCTATGATGTAGTAGTAGTAGATAACGCATCTACAGACGATACGCTGCAATATGTACAGGACAATTTCCCCCAGGCACATACTTTACAGATAGCCGTAAACCGCGGCTTTGCCAATGGCTACTATGAGGGGCTCAGGCAGGTGCAGGCCAAGTATTATATCCTGCTCAGTGCCGACTTTGAGGTGACCCATGGCTGGTTTCCGCCGCTTTTGCATGCTATGCAGAAATATCCGGGGCTTGCCGCATGCCAGCCTAAAATACGTTACTGGCGCGAACGCGATTTTTTTGAATATGCGGGTGCCGGCGGTGGCTTTATGGATAAGTGGGGATACCTTTTTTGCCGTGGCCGCATTTTCAACGACCTTGAGAAAGACCTCGGCCAGTATGACGATGATATTGAGGTATTCTGGGCATCTGGCGGTTGTCTGATGGTGCGGGCAGATCTCTATCACCAGTTGGGCGGACTTGATGCCGACCTGTATGCGCACATGGAAGAGGTAGATCTTTGCTGGCGGATGAAAAACGCCGGGTATAAGATCGGGTATGTAGGTAAATCAACCGTATATCATGTCGGCGGCAGCGTAATTACTTATGGCAGCCCGCAGAAACTATACTACAATTTTCGCAACAGCCTCATTTTACTGCTCAAAAACGAAACCAGGGCAAGGCTTATCTGGCTGTTTCCGCTGCGCCTCGTGCTGGACGGAGTAGCCGGGCTGCAGTTGCTCGCAAAAGGTAAGTTTAAAGAGGTAGCCACAATTATAAAGGCGCATTTTCATTTCTACGGCAGCATTGGTAAATGGATGCGTCACAGGAAGGAGGCAAAGCGGCATGTTACCACCCGTAATAAAGCCGGTATTTATCCACGCAGCATTATCTGGCAATATTTTGCCCTGGGTAAAAAGCAATTCTCCAAACTAAACTGGGAGCCTCCCAAGCTTAATTAGCAGATAAGCAAATTAGCTGGTTGGCTAATGCCCATATCATTGTATCACTTTTAGCTTTGTTGCTCCCGGTTGATTATTGCTATAATATCAGCTGATTTTTCACATCGCATTTGACGTATATCCCACAATTCGCCATATCAGATGATCGGCTAATTTTCGTATTCTTTAAAGGTCTCCGAGAAGAGGACGCATCACTATCGTTTCTACATCAGCCTGTGCAGAAAGTGTATAGGCGGCCCACAGTATCTTCGCTACATCTGCAGCTTCCATAATACGGGATTCAGATATTCCGCTGCCTGCCCATGATCGGCTGTTGGTTGCTCCCGGACACAAAGCGGTTACTTTAATGCCATCTGGTTTCAACTCTTCACGCAGGTTTTCGGAGAAGCCCATCAGCGCATATTTTGTAATGCTGTAAGAACCGCCATTAGGGTATGCCTTCAGGCTGGCTACGGAGCACATGTTGAATATATGTCCGCTTTGCTGCATCTTCATTTGTGGCAGCAGCAAGCGTGTAAGATGATAGGCACTATACAGGTTTACAGACATCAGCGTCTCGAGATGGCCATCCGCCTCATCCGCCAGCTGGCCGGGTATAAAAATACCGGCATTATTTACCAGTATGTTTATTAACGGGAACGTTTTAAGAACTACAGATGCAAATGCTGCAACATCTTCTTTCCGGGCAAAGTCTGCACTAAAACAAATAATTGCAGCATTGGGGTAGCGCTGTTGCCAAGCCCGCTCAAGTATTGCCAGGTCTTCACTACTGCGTGCACACACCGCAACTGAAAATCCTTCTTCCAGCAAACGCTCTGCAATTGCCAGACCAATGCCCTGAGTAGCTCCTGTTATTACTGCATATTTACTCATAATCCTGTTTTATGCTCTTGCTTTGTGACCCTGTAAAAGTATAAAAACCGTATTATCAGATACATTAAAATTGAAATACATTAATATTTTTATTATCTTGTTATCGAGACTTAAAGACAGCTTTTATGTCGGCACCAGAAACGAAAACAGCAGGATCATCAGACAAGACAGGTATCACCAAATGGCTGGTGATCGGCAGTGTTATCATTATTGCGCTCCTCATTTTTAAGAATCCGATAGAACGCCTGCTTGACAGGGCCAGCGATGTGAATGTAGATATAACGAAAGGTACCATTGCTATTAAAACGGTACAGACTGCTATCGGAGAAGTAAAGGTGACCAGTGAAAAAGTAGATGAACGCAAAGCCACAGAAATTGCTACCGCCAATACCGGTATGAAAAACCAGGTAGCTGAGGATTATATGCTGGCCTGGCCGCCGGAAAGCTGGGAACAGCGCAGCGACCTGATACCGGCTATTCAAAATTTTTACCAGCAGCAGGGAACCAATGCAACCGTATCGTTTGTATGTCGCCAGAAGATACCGGATGCCGCAGATTTCTACAGCAATGTTTATGTTGTTTCCATGCCTTATAATGAAAGTTATTCTTTTGAAGCACAGGTGCAGCTAACGATACAGATGCTCCGGACTTCCATGAATGCAACATTCACCACTACAGAGATAGATGCGGAAAGCCGTGGCGCCACATTGGGTTTCACATACGATTATAACGGGCAGCGGCTTTTCCAGGTACAGCGTTTCGGGTATAAAAACGGGCAGCTTATATCTGTTGTTGCAACTACCTCGCCCGATGATAAACCCGCACAGGGACAGATCCGGGATATCGTAAATTCATTCCGCATCGTGTCCTGATAAGATTTTCATCTTAACATGGCAAATGATGCTTGCTCCAGCCGGCGTCGTACGGCACAAAAAAAGCGATCCATATAGAACGGGAAAGGCGTTGCAATAATGGTTGCAGCAGTACCAGCAATACTGCATTTATCCCCAGCCACCAGAAAAGACTGTTGTCGTGAATGGAAAAGCCGATCGTTAACAGCCACAGTATAAAACTTGCAGCCGTTACCAATACTGCCAGTCCGTAGCTCACATATCCGGTACCAAAGTAGAAGCCGGTCTGCAGTTCATATTTTTGTCCGCATACGGGACAATGTTCCGGCATACGCATAGTAGTCCGCAGGTCGTAAGGATTAGGATTGGAGAATAATTTTCCTTCCCGGCAACGCGGGCAACGGTTGGTCAATACGCTTCCCGCAAGGCTTCGCCCTGCTTGTTGATTTTCTGCACACATAATATGGATGAATTTGATCAGGCTGTCTGCAACACCTTTTTCCTGAAATCTTCGGGTGTTGTGCCTGTGTATTTTTTAAAAAATTTTGTGAAGTATGAATTGTCGGTGAATCCCAGCTCATAGCCGATGCCGGCAATATTTGCATCGGCATTTACCAGTTGGCGTTTCGCTTCCAGTACGATCCTGTCGCGTATGATTTCTCCGGCAGACTTGCCCAGCACATCGCGGCACACGGCATTCAGGTGATTAGGCGTTACATACAGCATAGGTGCATATTCCCTTGGAAGCCTGTGTTCCTTATAGTGTTCATTCACCAGCCGGCGAAACAGCTGCACCAGCAAAAAGCCGGGCCGGTTGTTGTCTGCAACTCCCGTTTTTTTATTGTGCACCCGCGCTACAATAATGAATAAGTTTATGAGTGTCGCCCGCACCAGGTCCGGGGCGAGTGGTTTTACTGTCGTTGTTTCCTGTACGATGCGGGCCATCAGATCTCTGACCTCTGCCTGCACTGTTCTGGGTAATTGAACGATATTGTTGCCAGGCAGGCCTTGCAGGAAATCAAACTGTTCCAGGTAGTTGCTGTCAGCAAGGAAAGGGCGGAAAAGGTTTTCTGAAAAGTTGATGATATAGCCATCTGTTTCCCCTTCAAAAGCCCAGCTGTGTACCTGGCCGGGTATCATAAAATACATCTGACCTTCTGTTACCCTGTAACGCTCAAAGTCTACTGTATGGAATCCTTTCCCTTTGGTAAAAAGCACGAAATGATAAAACGAATGCCCATGTGCTGCATGCAGGTTGGGGTGCCGCTCCAGGTAGGAAGCGAAATTTTCTGCAATGATATCCTTATGTATATCGGCGTCATTGCCTAATGTGCAGATATCATAAACAGGTATGGCATTTTTTATCTTCATTGCACCACAAAGTTAACCCCCAATAAGTACCTGCAATGGAATTATTCATACAATGAATGGTACTTTTTACTGATTTACGCGACGTTTTGTTACCGGTTAAATTAACAAAGGCCGGCGAAGAGCCTACGGTTTGGACATATCTTTAAAGAGTTTGAAGCCATTAAAAAAATCGTCAAACTTTCTAAGTCCTATCCAAAAGGTAGTGATCCCGGGCTTTCGTTCAGACAAATAACCTTTCCATCCGCCAAGACGTGCAATAACCCATATATACCGTTTCAGATCGGACGGTCTATATGGGTTTTTCAATTTTTCAGTCTTACCTTCTAACTGAGGTATTTGCAATTCCATACATTGTGTTTGCTCTTCGGTAAAACAGCAGCAGGGCGGGATTTCTTCTTCTGAGCTATAAGCGATTTGCATGATGAACAGCTTTACAATAGTCTCCATCATCATCAGGCATAATTTTCTGATAGACTTGCCCTGTGCCAGTTCGCTTGCTTCAATATCAAATCCTTCTTTTTTCAGGATACGGAATACTTCTTCAATGATACAGCGACAGGTATACCATTCTATACAAAGCAATGCTGCATCAAGGTTTTCAACCGGCAATGTAGTGAGCAGCCTCCAGTGTACCGGGCTGTCAACCCCGTCTGTGATTTCCTTTGCCTCAATCGCATAAAGTTCTACTGTCTGCGGCAGGCGCTTATCATTGTACTGATTGCTGCAGATGGTTACTTTGCTGTAACGTACTTCTATAGCAGCTATCCTTTTGCTTATGCCCCTGCGTTTATCACCTTCCAGGCTCAGTTCATAACTGCCCTGCACAGGTTGTTGTGACAGGTGATCAAAAAGTCTGCTTTTGTCAGCAAGTGTGCGGTTCGATTTGGCCCGGACCAGTAAGTGGGTTCGGCTATCCGGCACCAGGCAGAACTGCTCGTAAATATCTCCTTCCCGGTCTTGGATGATAATGATCTCCCTGGCATTATCCAGTGCCTGCTTGCTTTTAAGAGAGGATTCTATCCATTTGTAAGATTCCTTCTGATCAACAGGAAGCATGTTTTTAGCATGCGATTTATCTTTAACGGCAACTTCATGAGGCCGGTTCCAGACTTTTACATCTGCAAAACCATAGGGCATAAATGTCTCTGCATCTATTATGAAACTGGGGTGAATAAAAAAGCCCAAACCAGACTCTGATGCATTCGTTACACCTATATAGCTGTCTTTTTTTATACGGTTGCGATGATGATACAGGTTGATCTCACTGCTATCTTCAATACAAAGCACCGGACGGTCAGCAACACAGGTGCGGCAGTTCGCAGACATGTTACGAATAATATCTGCTTCACTTACATGATCATTTTGAAGGAAACGGTAAAATGCTTTTGCTTCTGCATCGTTGGCGGCAAGCTGACGAATGGAATGTACGCTATTAGAAAACAAGCGATTGAGAATAGAGTTGCCTCTGTTCAACAATCGCTTGTCTTTGATGTCCGCTAAATATCGAGTCTGCACTTTCGGACAAATATAGCATCTATATTTCTGTCCAAACCGTAGGCGAAGAGCCGGCCTTTGAACAGATTGCCCCAAAGGGCACAGTTTAACAAAGAGACAAAGTCTGGTAGGTTTTTAATGATAGGTTAGTGTGCAACGACCATGCGTGCTGTGCTGATTATAGCACCTTCACGCATCAGCGACACCTGGTAGACTCCGTTGGCGAAGTTGCTGAGATTAAGCTGCCATTGGCCGTTATCTGTTTCTGAGATGACATGTGCTGTTATCTTGCGTCCGGTAACGTCATATACGGCTATCGTATGGCTGGCGGTAGGATTGGCCAGCTGATAGCTGATAGACACATTGGCGTTTGCAGGATTGGGCACAACCTCAAGGTTGTTTGATGCTGTCGCTGCTGCTTTTATACGCCTGCTGTATGCTTCTGCAGGAATACACGAGTAATCTCCATTGAATCTTCTCAGGCACCCGGCACTACCTTTAACAATTGCCGTATTGACAATGAAGTCGAGCTGGCCGGATGCGGCAGGGGGAAGCCAGTAGACCAGGACCGTATTAAATCCAGCCACTAACGGCCCGTCTGAAGGGGTTGTAAAAGTGCCCAGGCCTGCCGGGTCCGTACTGATAGACCAGTATCCGGTAGGAGTAGGACAGTTGAACTGGAGCTTTATTTCACGGGGAGAACCGCATGCCGGAGTCGGATCTGCCCAGAAGTCCACTACAGTGGCGGCCGTCTCGCAGGGATCTACAGGAGCACAGCCGGCGATCGTCTGAGTTACTGTACGTGTACACACACTGCCATCGTTATACAGGAAGGTGAGCGTCACTACTACGTATCCTCCGGGATAGTTGGCATAAGGCGGCACCCAGCTGGTATTAAAGCTGTAAGTAGGTCCCTGGGGGATGGTTCCGCCAGATACAACCAGAGATCCTTCATTGCAGGTGGCAGTAAAGCTGACAGGCATCGGCGCCTGGTACGGCATCACCATATTCAGCGTATAGTTGCATCCGCTGCCGGTCATGCTCAGCTCGTCGAATTGGAGCGTAGCGCATTGCGGTATGTTGCATTCCTTGGGGTCATAGCTGATGCTCATCGTTCCGGAGGTTGCGTCACAACCACCATTTCCCAGCGTGAGATTATAATCGCCGGATCCCAGCACAGTTATAGGGTTAACCGTACCTGAGCCGCTGCTCAGCACACCGCCGTTATAACCCCATTCCCAATGATCAAAAGAGGCTATGGGGCCGAGTATGGTACGCGGAGGACATACATGGTAGCAGCCTTCAGGGAATATCCACAGGTAACCTGCAGGGTCGTTTGGCGCATAAGTGGATGCACTGGATTTACAGCCATACTCATCGGTATACCACACCTTATAGTATCCGCCGGTATTAACGGTTATCGGATTCCCGATTGCTCCGTTGCTCCAGTTGTACATGCCTGTGGTCATATTGGGCGCGGCTGTCAGCGTTACTTCGTAAGGATGACAATTGGTCACAGAATAAGTAAGGTCCGGAGATGCGGGGAGGGCTCTTACTACCACGTTAAAGCTGGCAGAAGCACGTGAGCAGCCATTTACCCATACTTCTGCTACAAATGTATGCGTGCCTACGGACAGGTTGCCGTCCTGTTCCCATACCGGATTATTACCCGTGTACACAAGACCATTATCCCGGTACCACCTGATAGAATTACCGGGGGTGCTGGCGACGTTACCGAGAGAACTGTTCAACGTAAAGGCATCTCCTTTACACGCAGTATTTCTACCTACAATTACAGGCTGGGGCACAGTGCTTACATCTACAGTTTTGTGTGGACTGTTATACCAGCAACCATACTGATCGGTAACATGCACCCAGTAATCACCGCCTGAATATACCGTGTAGGTGTTGGCTGAAGGATAACCAGTCTGGCTATTGTCTGCCATCCATTGGTAACTGGCGGGAGATGAAGCTCCGGTACTGTTAAACTGCAGTGTAACCGGTGTGCCCGGGCATACCGGCATGTTTACAGGATTGCTTGAAAGGGTGCCGTTCAGCTGATTGGTATGCACTGGTACGTCCTGTGTGCCACCATTTACAGTACATCCAAAGGCATCTTTAACAGTAAGGGACACACCATAGGTTTGTACTGCAGTTGCGCCGGTATTGTGGAAGGTATGTGTTATACCACCTCCGGGTATGGAGGAGCTTACAGTATTGCTTGTGCCGTCTCCAAAGTTCCACGTCCAGGTGTAAGGCGCATTGGCCGGGCCATTCAGCGTCTGGTCCGGGGTAAATACTACAGAGCTTTGGTCGCTGCATATCGTATTTAACGGATCCGGGGTGAAGTTTGCAGATGGCAATGCAGGAATGGAAATATCAGCTTCTGCTATACAGGTTTGAAGAACGCCATTGATGTAGCAGGTAATTCTCATGCGCACATGATGTGTGCCGGAGCCTGCAGCAACCGCAAAATTATGAGCGCTTACGGGAGAAGCAGCAGTCCACGCATTACTGAGGTCCAGGTCGAATTCATAATTGAACGAAACCCCGGGCATGGTCAGAGAGCTGCTGCTTGCGGTGATTTTGTAGTTATTCAGAAGCGGGTTGCATTTTCGTGTAAGTGTGATGCCGGGAATAACGGGCACTGTCACTTGCTGTGTTGCAGGAGTTGTACAATTGTTTTTCGAAATGTTGAAAGTGATATTGTACACGCCCGGTTGGGTAGCAACAGCACTAAAAGTAGCCGGATTAAAAGTGGTGTTTTGCAGCACTGTTGTTACAGTATTGGGTGAGATACTCCAGGCTGGATTAGAAAGATCAGGTCCTGGTGCGTAAAATGCCGATGCTTCGATTTGACCGCAACTCTGGGAGGCCGTCAGGTTAATTCCCACAGGCTGGTCACAGGGACAAATCTCTATCGGACTTACCGGGTCTGATGTGTTTGTACAGCCGTAGATATCCGTTACAGTTGCGTAATAGGTGCCCGGAGCGGTTATATTCATGGTGCTGCAGCCAAATGATGGCGCATTGCAAGTGGAAAGCAACGTCCCTGGAGCCTGGAACCATGTAAGAGTGCTTACGGTGGTACCTACGGTAGCGGAAACGGGGATATTGATGCTGCCGCAATAACTTGCCAGGCCGCTGGGCGATGTACTTATAACCGGCTTGGCTCGTACCGTTATGTCCGTCTGGAACGTTGCCACATCACCACAGCTGTTAAAGCCGTTTACCTCAGCAGTAACAGTAACCGTCTGGTCGAAACCTGTTTCATTGTTTACCGAAATACTGGCTGATGCCGGATTGCCGGGAGTCGGGGCGACGGTAGCATTGCTGCCCGCGCTCCAGGTAACGGAGCCTCCTGTCCAGGGGGAACCGGTGATAAGACTGGCGGTTACAGCCTCGCCGCTGCACACTGTATTTTTGTCGGTAGTGATGCCGGTGATGCCGGATCCTTTACGGATAAGCACCGGGATGTCGACTGTCTTTGTCTGGTTGCAGCGTTTTACCACCACACGAACTGTAGCAGTGTTGTTGAAATTTGCATTATGCCAGGTAATATTCACTGCCTGGTTTTCATTGTGGTCAATGCTGCCTGCGCCGGCAGGTATAATGCTCCAAGTATAGCTGTCTGCATCATTATAACTGCAGGTAAAGGTATTGGCGCTGTTGGGGCATACATTGTAAGGGAGATTGGCCGGAGATACTCCCTGATTGTTGATCAAAATAGAACTGATAGTAGGATCAACTACGATATTGCTCACATTCAGGGTTAATGCCGGGCCGGCACAGAACGGACTTTCTGCCAGTTCTCTTGTTACAGATATTGTATAGGGGCCGGGATTTATAAATTGAACCGATGCTGTATTGCCATAGTTGCTCCCAACAATACTGGCGTTATTACCCAATATCTGCCAGTGGAAAACAGTGCCCGGGAGCGGGTTGTATGCTGTATACTGGTATACGCCACCCTGACATACTTTAACAGGTCCGCTAATCTCGTCTACAGCAGTCACATTGGGCATGCACTGTATTTGCAGCGGTTCGGGAGAGCAATGGCCCGGCACTTCGGGTACAGACAGATAATAGATGCCCGGTTGTGTAAAGGGCGAAGCCATTCCGGTGGGTGGAAATTGCGTAGAAGCGATACTCGTTATAGCCATTCCGGAGGGCGGCTGCAGTGTCCATTGTACGCTCTGGCCGCTGTGCAGGGTAAAATTATCTGTGCTATTCAGGCATACTTTTTTAGGGCCATTAATCGTGTCTGGGCTTTGTATCGTTACTTCTATAGAAGCATGTCCGCCGCACAGCAGCAAGGTATTGGTGTAGTCGCATTCCAGTATCACGGTGCCGTTTGTATGTCCCTGCAGGCTTATTTCATTGCGCTGATCCGTTTGATAGAAGTCTGCAGTGCCGGTTACGGACACCACATGCCACTTAAAGTCGGTGGTCGGCCACTGCGGCAAGCTATATTTATATTTTAACTCATCGCGGCAGATAGTGCCAGGGCCTGTTATTTTAGCCTCATGCAGTATTACCGGTATTTTCACTGTAACCGGGTTCGCACACTCCACATCGCAATTGCCAGGCAGATAAGTGAGGTAGCCGAAGCCGGTTGACGGATCCACATCGTCCCATATTACTTCTACGCTAGCCGGATCCTCCTGAAGAATATGTCCTCCGATTGCCTCCCATTTTCCATCAGAGCAACTACCTCCTTCCAGGCGGTAGGAATGTCTTTCTCCATCACATATCACACCCGGGCAGGTAATGGTAAGTCCGGGGCTTTCGGCAACTGAAACGTGTATTTTTTTTACGGTATTCGTACAACCGCAGGCATTTGTTACCGTAAGGCTTACCGTGTAGTCGCCCGGATCATTGTATTGGTGCTGGGCATTGATATTGGTTGTGCTGGCGTATGTAGTGTTATCACCAAAATCCCATAACCAGCTGATGATTGCAGAACCGGTACCAGCTGCAGAATGATCTGCAAATGTTACCGTCTGTCCACGACATATTTTTATGTCCTCAGCAGTAGGGTCAGCAGGAAGGTAAAAATCTGCAGTAGGAAGCTCTACGCGTTCTATGCAGCCCGTTTTGGTGCCAGTGCAGCCTCCGGGGCCGGTTACTACTACAGATATAGAGCCCATTCCGGGGGTAGCATCCCAGACAACTTCACATATGTTGCCTGTAGTGCCCGCAACGGGAGTTCCGCCTGTCACAGTCCATTCAAATGTACTGCCGGAAGGGATGATGCCCTGGAGGCTGTACTTCGCATGGCTGCCCGCGCATACTTTCACACATTGCCCGTCTTCAAAAGGATCTTTTATCTCTTTATCACGGGGAAAGTTCTGGCAGGCTATCAGGTAATCTGTGAATATTACGGGTTCCGGTACGTCATACACAGTAATTTGTTTGGCCAGATCAGACAGCAGAATACCGGCACTGTTATATACTTTACAATGAATTTTGGTAATGCCGCTCTGGGGCCATGATACAGTTGTATTATAGGTTGTAGTGCTGGAAAAACTGCCGAGTACCGGTGTTTCCATAGACCATTGTATGGTGCTGCCCGCAGGAGGAGCGGGAGAGTAGGCCAATGTATAATCGACAAGTGCGTTTTTGCATACACTGATGGGCCCGTCTATTCTTTTATAGCCTCTGGCATGACTTTGCGGCAATAGAAAAAATAGCAGCGGGACAATTAAGTAAAGGATTTTTTTTGTCATTGTATTTATATTTTGATGGGAATGAGTACACTTCTTCCCGATAAGGAAAGAGCAAAAAAAGTCTGTACAAAGGCGGAGCACGTGTCTGGTAATAATACATATAGTGATATTGTTGTGGCTAACGGGCATGCGGGTATAGGGGTTCTTAAGCCGATAAAGTATACCAGCTGTATGTTTATATTCTCCCAAAAAAGTAGTGGATGGCTGAGATGCTTAACGATTACCCCAGGCAATACTATGATCATATTGATCTGTAGAAAGGCTTATTTAATGAAAGCGTATTTCTTTTTCACAAAACCATATATAGTTAGAATAATTTAATTCATTTGCCGGGTTTTGATTGTTTCAGTCAAGGCAGGAACTATTGTTGCAGAGTGGCTGTCAGAGGAGCAGGTAACATACTTTGCCGGCAATGATTGCATAGAATTATCTTTTACACCTGGGCATAAAAAAGGCCGGCAATAAACATTGCCGGCCATCCATTCATTATTTAACCTGTTATGCTACACTGTGAACTTATACCCGATACCCCGTACCGAATGGAAATGCTTAGGGTTACGGCTGTCTTCCTCAAAATATTTGCGGAAGTTGAGGATAAAGTTGTCTATAGTGCGTGTGGTCGGGTATACATTATATCCCCATACTACCTGCAGTATGTGTTCGCGCGATACCACTTCATTTTTATGTTCTATCAGCAGCTTCAGCAACGCTGCTTCTTTTTTACTCAGTTCCTGTACACTCCCGTCTTTGTCTACGCACTGGTGCGCAGCAAAGTCTATTTTACCGCCTCCGAACTCGTACACATCCGGCACGGCCTGCGGCTCTTTTATTTTCTTGTTTTTTACGATCAGCTTGTCTACACGCAGCAGCAGCTCTTCGAGGTTAAAAGGCTTCGTCAGGTAGTCGTCGCCACCTTTCTTGAGGCCTTCTACACGATCGGCGCTAGTATTACGTGCCGAGAGGAAGAGAATAGGAACATCGTTGTGCTGCATCCTTATCGTTTCGCAAACCATAAGGCCGTCCATATCCGGCAGCATAATATCCAGTAATATCAGGTCAAAATATTCATTCTTGACCAGTTTCAGTACAGCCGGCCCGTTGTCTGCCGTGGTCACCTCATAATTTTCGAGTTCAAGGTTCAGCTTAAGGGCCTCACGCAGGCTTTCCTCATCTTCTACAACAAGCAGGGAAGCTTTTTTTTCTTTGATAGTCATAATGGGTGATTTTCTTGAGATAAAAATAATGACAATTCATTTATCCTGTCAATACAGATACTTGACATATGTGATTAGCATGACAATAAAAGGATACATATGATAATTGCATGACGAAAACGCATAAATGCCCCTGAAAATTGCATAGAAAACGGACATGAATAGTTTTTGCCGGATTTAATATTTAATTATTACCTTTGCCGTCCTTAATGCGGTTTGTAAACGCCGGGATGACCGGATTTATTACGCAAAAGCGGATGTGGTGAAATTGGTAGACACGCCAGACTTAGGATCTGGTGCCGCGAGGCTTGGGGGTTCGAGTCCCTCCATCCGCACCAACACAAACGTAATCAGCCGGTCAGCGTATCGGCTGTTTTTTTAACACTAAAATATACAGTACAATGGCCACGGTAACGCGCGATAACATTGGTAACCTGCACGATAAAATAACCGTAAAACTGACAAAAGAAGACTACCTGCCTTCTTTTGAAAAATCTCTGAAACAATACGCTAAAACAGCTAACGTTCCGGGATTCCGCAAAGGCATGGTGCCGGCAGGTATGGTGAAGAAAATGTATGGCCCCGGCATTTTCAATGATGAAGTGCTGCGCTCTGCAGGTCAGAAGCTGGACGAATACCTGAGAGAACAGAAAGTAGCAATCTTTGCACAACCAATGGTTATGCCCGCTGCTGCACCTGTTAACCTGGATATGAACGCTCCTTCTGAAGTGGATTTTTCTTTTGAAATCGGTCTGAAACCTGATTTCGAAATCACCCCGCTTACAAACAAAACAAAGCTTTCCCGTTATAAAGTTTCTGTTTCCGACAAAATGGTGGAAGATGAGATCGAACGTATCCGCCGCCGCTATGGTAAAGTAGAAAACCCGGAAACAATCAACTCTAAAGACGACATCCTTTACGGTACTTACCAGGCTGCTGATGCAGAGGGTAATGTAGCTGAAGGTGCTGATAAGAAAGAAGAAACAGTACTGGTAGAAAAACTGCCTGCGAAACTGCAGGAAATGGTGATCGGCAAAAGCGTAAACGATACACTCGTTTTCCGCCCTGCTGATGTATGTACGGAAGAAGAACTGGCATCTTTCCTGAAAGATCCGCTGAAAGCCGGCGCAGAAGCTGCACAGCAGTATTTCAAACTCACTATTGACAAAGTAGGCCTGCTGATACCGCGTGATCTGGATGCTACATTGTTTGCTGAAGTATTCCCGAACGATAATGTTGCCAGCGAAGCTGATTTTAAAGATCGCATTAAAGCTGAACTGAGCCGCGAATTTGACCGTGTAAGCAATGATCGTCTCAATAATGAGATGTTTGAAGTGCTTGTTCATCAGACGCCGATAGAGCTGCCTGTTGCCTTCCTGAAACGCTGGCTGAAAGAAGGTGGCGAAAAACCTAAATCAGATGCGGAAGTTGAAAGCGAATTCGGTTCTTTTGAACACCAGCTGCGCTGGACGCTGATCTCCGACAAGCTGATCATTGACAACAACATCAATGTGAGCCTTGACGAGGTGAACGAAGATATCAAAGGCCGCGTACTGGCTTACTTCGGTATGGAAGCAGATGATGATGCTCCATGGCTGGAAAGCTATATGGCGAAAGTGGCAAAAGATGAGAAAACAATGAATGAAACTTACCGTCGAATCCTTTTCGATCGTCTGTTCCAGTTCCTCGCTACACAGTTTGATGTGGAAGAAAAAGAAATCGGCGAAGAAGAATTCTTCAAACTGCCGGATGCACACGCTGCACACCACCATCATCATTAATAGTAATAACTGAAAATACTGCGGGCCGCTCCATCTGAGCGGCCCGTTTTTTTGTTTATATGATTAAAAAGTCTGTTTTTTTTAAGCGACAATCTCCAACCCGGATCTCCCCGGTAAATTATAACTTCCTGAATCTTAAGGATAAGTTTAGGAAAGGTATTGCTGGATGACTACATCCATTATTGCAGCCAGCACTTCGGGGCTCAGTTGATCTTCTGTAATATTCATAGTTGTAGTTTTAGAAAAAGTTTCCGGTTATGTTTTAACGTATAGACAAATGCAAATATTATGCCTGCTATTGTTATATGAAAAAACTGCTTTCATTCAATAGGGGGTTTGATGACCCACATCAGAATAATCAATGAAAATTTTATTGACCTATTCTTAATGCAAATTTCATACAGAGATCTGAAATAAAAATGAGTATTAATAACTAATTATTTTACCGTTTTTTGTGAATACGGGTACGTGAAAAAGGCAGTGTCAATATCATTGAAACTATTTAAACCCTGAATACGCGGTCTTTGAATACAGCATAAACGGTTGCAGTACGCTTTTTATCAAGCAGGTATAATCCTGTAAGATTGCCAAAGGCCGGCAACAGCAACGTCTGCCCGTCTATATAAAAGCAGGGAAGCTTCACATGCTGGTGTGCTTTGCCGCTGAGCAGGATGCCCGGGTGAATATGGCCCGCAATATTAAACGTACCGGGCAAAACACTCTTGATCGGTTCATGGGAGAAGAGCAGGTTTTCAAGCGCAAGACAATCTTCGGCAACATGCACGCCGATTGATTCATAATGATGCAGTTGCAGAATGTCGTGGTTGCCGCGTATGAGTGTAAACGTTACCTGTGGAAATTGCTGTATAAAAGATGCAAACAACGGCCACTCTGAATTATAATCGCTATGGAAAAGGTCGCCGAGAAACCAGACCTGCTGAGGCGCGTACTGCTGCATTAAAGCAGAAAGGTTATCAAGGTCGCGTTGCGCGGCTCCGGCCGGTATAGGAATACCTGATTTGCGGAAATGCATGGCTTTACCAAGGTGCATATCTGCAATCACGAGTGTTTTATGGGCAGGTAAAAACAACGCCTTTTCCGGCAGGAGCAAAACATTAGTTCCCTGTATTGTTATTTCCATTTAGTCCTTTTCTAGCTGGGCTTTGAGCTTCATCACGCGCGTTTCAAAATCTTCGTTGGTAAATTTCTCCCGGAAGCGTTCCGTTAAGATAGGAAAAGAAAACGGAGTAGGGCGGTCAGGGTATTTCAGGATGATCTTGTGTGTACTGATACGCTCAAAAGCAGCCCGCAGACGGGCAATTTCCAGTTGAAAATCGTAGACTTCTTCATACGCCTGCCGCAGCAGCAGGTTGTCTTTTTCATAATCTTCAAATACATTAAAGAACAGCTGCGATGAAGCCTGTATATGTTTTGTCTTCACCTGTTTACCTGGATAGCCTGTAAACACCAGTCCTGCAATGCTGGCAATATCGCGAAACTTCCTGCGCGCCATTTCTGTAGTGTTCACGCTTTTTACAATGTCGTCGTTCAGGTGATCGGGCAGGAAAAGACCGTTCTCCAATGCCTGTTCTATAGCTATATCCTGGTCGCTGAGCAGTTCAAAGCCGTAATCATTCATAGCAATAGAAAACGTTATCGGCCGGATAGCAGCAATACGATTGGCGATAACGGCAGCCATGCCCTCATGGACAAAACGCCCCTCAATGGGATACACAAAAAGATGATAGCCTTCTTTGGTTTTTATCTTTTCGATCAGCAGCTCATCTTCACAAGGCATATGTGAGCGGCGACTCTGCTCTTCAAATAACGGATGCAGAAAGTGCAGTTCTCTATCTGTTGTTGTTGCTTTGCTGTATTCATTAAGCTGATGCCGTATAGACTCTGAAAGATAAGATGAGAGCGGCATACGCCCACCCTGCCATGATGGAATGGCGCCATTCTTCAGTTTCGACGGACGAACCTGCACCTGCAGATCTTTGACACGTATCAATTCAAGATTTTGTCCTGCAAACCAGAAATGATCGCCGGGCTTCATGCGGGAGATAAACCATTCTTCAATACTGCCCAGCCTTCTGCCACTCAGGTATTTTACCTGCATCATAGCATCGCTCACAATAGTACCCATGCTTAGCCTGTGACGCATGGCCATACCACGATTTTCTACTATGTACAGGCCGTCTTTCAACACTACCTTATGAAACTCATCATAGGCGCCGAGCGATTTACCGCCTTCAGTTATAAAGGAAAGACATTCGTTAAATTCTTCGCGAGTAATGGATTCGTAGCAATGCGTTTTCTTCACTTCATCAAATAACTGCTCCGCCGCAAAACCATCTCCCACAGCCAGTGTTACCATGTATTGTATCAGCACATCAAACGAACGGATGTACGGAATGCGGCTCTCTATCTGTTCATGTGCAATCGCATCGCGCAATGCAGTTCCTTCGACGATTTCCAGCGAATGCGTAGGCACAAAATGTATCTTACTCACCGCGCCGGGATGATGACCGCTACGGCCGGCGCGCTGCATGAAACGCGCTATGCCTTTTGCTGAACCCACTTGCACAACTGCATCCACTGGGCGAAAATCTACACCCAGGTCAAGGCTGCTGGTGCACACAACGGCCTTCAGCAGACCATCGTGCAATGCTTCTTCCACCCAGCGTCGCAGCTCTTCACTCAGCGAACCGTGGTGCAAGGCTATCTGGCCTGCAAAGCCTGGATTAAGGTCTAATAATTTCTGGTACCATATCTCTGCCTGCGACCTTGTATTGGTAAAAACAAGCGTAGCATTATGTGCTTCTATCACCGGTATTACCTTATCTGCAAGCTTTACACCCAGGTGCCCGGCCCACGGAAATTTTTCCAGCGTGTCCGGGAGTATGGTGTCAATAATGATCTTTTTATGTACGGTTGCTCTTACGAGTACAGATTGTTCATAAGCGCTGCCCATCAGTATCGCACGTGCTTCTTCCAGGTTGCCGATAGTGGCCGAGATGCCCCATACTTTCAGGTCAGGACGTATCGCTTTCAACCGCGAAAGTGCCAACTCTATCTGTACACCGCGCTTGGTACCCAGCAGCTCATGCCACTCGTCTATCACTACAAATTCCAGGTTGCGGAACATGCTTTCATTTCCCTTCTGCGCCAGCATCAGGTGCATACTTTCCGGCGTGGTGATCAGTGCCTCCGGCATATCTTTTTTCTGCTGTGCACGCACTTTCTGAGTGGTATCACCAGTGCGCAGCCCCACGCGGTAAGGCAGTTCCATATCATCGCTCACACGGGTAGCCGCATTCAGTATTTCCTGCGATAATGCCCTTAACGGTGTGATCCACAACGCATGTAATCCAGCTGGTGGTTTTCCCTTTTTACGGTTATAGCTATCCATGAAGTTCTGCAGCATGCCAAACCATACCGCATAGGTTTTTCCAAAGCCCGTAGGCGCGTTCAGTATGCCGGAATGCCCTTCTGCTATACGTTTCCAGGTTTCTTTCTGGAATGCGTGCGGCTTCCATTCTTTAAACTCAAACCAGTCGCGGGCCAGTTTACTCATGAATGTTGGGTGTCTATGAGCGTTAATAAATCTTGTTTGGTATTGGCATCTTCAGGTTTTTTGTCTTTGCGCCAGCGCAATATACGCGGAAAGCGCACCGCCACGCCGGACTTATGCCGCGAAGATTTTGAGATACCCTCAAATGCCAGCTCAAAAACAAGCTGCGTTTCTACGCTGCGCACGGGGCCAAATTTATCGATTGTATGTTTCTTTACCCAGGCATCTACTTCAAGCAGTTCCTTATCCGTGAGGCCGGAATAGGCTTTGGCAAACGGTACAAGTTCAGGACCGTCCCATACGGCAAACGTGTAATCGGTATAGAGGTTTGCCCGGCGCCCATGGCCGCGTTGTGCATAGATGAGCACACCGTCAATGGTCAGCGGGTCTACTTTCCATTTCCACCAGTTGCCACGCTTGCGGCCGGTTTCGTACACACTGGTTTTTCGTTTCAGCATCAGGCCCTCGCAGTTGTACAATCTTGCTTCTTCACGCGCAGTACGCATTTCTTCCCAGTTTTTTGCATCAATAACTGGTGCAATAACCAGTGGTACTGCAACAGGCAAAGAGGTCAATAGTTTTTCCAGTTCGTATCGTCTTTCGAGCAACGGCTTATCGCGAAAGTCCGTGCCGCCCAGTTCCAGCAAATCGTAGCAGATCATCACCAGTGGTGCATCTGCCAGTATTTTTTTCGACAACACTTTACGGCCTATGCGTGTCTGCATTACCGAAAACGGCAAAGGTTTCCCGTCTTTATATGCCAATACTTCTCCGTCTATCACTGTGCCATCCGGCAACAGGTTTTTCAGTAAAGCAAACTCAGGAAATTTTTCGGTCATCAGTTCTTCGCCGCGGCTCCAGACAAACAGTTCATTATTGCGTACAATTATCTGTCCGCGTATGCCATCATATTTACGTTCTGCCTGCCATTCGGCCACATCGCCCAATGCCTCCGGTTCTACATCGAGCTGGTAAGCCAGAAAGAACGGGTAAGGCCGGTAATAATCCCCGGCATGTTCCGTGTTGATCAGTAAGTCGTGCAGTGATATTTCTTCGGGATCCCAGTAGCCGGAAAGACGATGCGCTACAAAATCTTCGGCCAGCATAAAATGCTTTGCGAGCGCCTTTATGACCAATTGCGAAGAAACGCCCATGCGGAAATTGCCGGTGATCAGTTTATTAAATACAAACCGCTGTGTTGCCGGCAATGAGGCCCACATCTGTATGATCGCTGCTTTCTTTTCTTCGTCGGGTGCATTGGCCAGCTGCTTCAGAAAAGCCATTGTTTCTGTAAGTGATAGTTCTGTTACGACCTCCGGCTCCGGCAGGCAACTGGTGATGGTTTCAGCAAGATCGCCGACTACATGATAGCTCTCTTCAAAAAGCCAGTAGGGCAGGTTGCATACCTCTGCGCACCATATTTTCAGATCGCCTGATTTTACAGGTCGTTTGGGTGTATTGCCTGTAAGTAACGCGATGCACCAAAGCAAGTCTTTCTCCGGTGCAGCAGCGAAATAAGCTGCCATTGCGTCCACTTTCGCATTGGTGCGGGTGGTATGATCAATGGCAGAAAATAAACCGGCAAAGGCTTTCATACACTTGGCTCCTCCCGGTCGCCTTCTATTGTTTCTCCTTCGTATAGTGTTTCTACTTCGCGTGCATTCAGGCCGTAATTTTCACTCAGCCATTTTGCGTACAGCGATTTGTAGCCGTGCGTTACATAAATATTTTCCGCACCGGTGGCCAGTACGGCAGTATTAAGTTGCTGCCAGTCACAGTGGTCAGACATTATAAAACCGCGGTCTGCCCCACGCCTGCGCCTTGCTCCGCGTAGCTGCATCCATCCGCTGCATATGCCCAGGCTGTACGGCTCAAAGCGTTTCATCCACGGTGTGCCGATGGCTGACGGCGGTGCAATGATCATCGCCCCTTTAATATCTTTCTTCGTCATCTCCGGTGTGATCCGCTGTGAGAAAGGAAGATCGAGGCCGTTCTGCAGCATTATCTCATTGAGGTTGGCAACGGCTCCGTGCGTGTAGATACTCCCGATGGAAGTATCAAGATGTGCGAGTATGCGTTGTGCTTTGCCCAATGCATAGCCTGCAATCACAGAATTATCGCCTTTGGCGATGTTTTCCCGCCACCAGTCATTTATATCGCTATACACTTCTTCCGGCTCGGGAAAACGATATACCGGCAGTCCGAAGGTAGATTCCGTAACAAAATGATGGCAGCGCACCGGCTCAAACGGAACAGAAATACCGTCGCGCTGCAGTTTATAATCTCCGGAAACAACCCATATTTCGTCCCGGTAAGCTACCCGTACCTGTGCCGAACCCGGAATATGTCCTGCGGGATGCAGGGAAATAGTTACCCCGTTTATACTCAATAGTTCGTTATAGCCGATGCCGGTCACATCAATATCTGCCCCCAGCCGCAGCTTTAATACGCGTACAGAATCATGGTGGCACAGGTAATGTTTGCTGCCCCAGCGGGCATGGTCGGAGTGGGCATGCGTGATAATGGCCCGGTCTACGGGCTTCCAGGGGTCAATGTATACATTGGCCTGTTCGCAGAAGATTCCGTTTTTATCAAAGCGCAGCATAAGCCCATATTTTGATGCCCATGTAATCTGTGTTACTTTTTTTACGCAAAAAAAGTAACCAAAAAAGGCGCCGGTAAGCAATTACTGCTTGCTTCCCGGTTGACGCTCCGATGAACGCCTGTACTACTGTGCTGCCAGGCTGTAATACCCTGATCGATTGTTGTGATTTACGCGGCATCTTCATCAGTCGGAATTAACTGCATAACCTATAAAAAATCAGTGCCACATGCAGTTATATCTTAAAATTAGCTTTAGTTATGGTTAAAATAATCCCAATTTGAGTGGCATAATTTTATGAAACAACCATAGCAGCTTAATTTCACGCCCTGACGCATGATTTATATACGCTACACATTACTGATCTCCTGCCTGTTGCTTTGCCTTACTTCCGGCGCTCAAACGCTGAAAGGCCTTGTTGTGGACGGAGAAAACGGGAAGGCCTTATGGCCTGTGGTAGTGGTGAATGTGCGTACGCAGCAATCAACATACACAGATGACAATGGTGAATTCACCATTCCGGCAGAAAGCGGCGACCAGGTTGCCTTTTCGTATATCGGCTATAAAACGCTGCAGTTCAAGATGCCGCCAACCCTGGGTATCAGTCAGCAGCGTATTATCATGCACCAGCTAAGCGTACAATTGAAAGAATACATCGTACGCCCCAAGAACTACACCAAATACCAGATCGACTCACTGGAGCGGCGCAGCACCTATTCAAGGGCACTGGCGCGTGAACGAGGCGGTGCCATTGCCAGCCCGGTTACTTTCCTGGCTGAACGCCTGTCTAAGCGCAGCAAGCAGATATTTGCTTTCCAGAAAGAATACAACCATTGGGAAAATGAAAAATTTATCGACACCCGGTACACACCTGAGCTTGTAGGCGCGCTTACCAACCTGAGCGGCGATACGTTGGCGCATTTTATGAATACCTATCCCGTTCCATACGATTATGCACGTACAGCCACAGAACTGGAGTTCAAAATGTGGATCCGTACCAACTTCCGCGAATGGATGAAGAAACAGCAGCAACTGGCAGCCGATTCTGCGAAGAAAGAGGAAGAGGTGAAGAAGTAAATGGGCAATGGTGAATAGTGAATGTGGTGAAATGTGAAGAGAGATGTGAAAATGTGAAGGTTAGCGAATGCGAAAATGAGCAGCTCCCATCTGCGTAAACATTATTCACTATCCGCAACTTCTGCATCTTCTTCTTTTGCAGATAATTTGACATCAAGCTCTTCTATAAAGATCCGGAAGCTGTCATTATGTTTACTATGCATCAGGAGGTCTTTCTTTTTACGAAAGTGCTTACACATTTTACGGTAGTAATCATCTTTTTTAGCATCAATGTAAAATCCTTCCCGCTCTTTAAGTACGGAGTTTAATGTCTCGAGACAGTTGGTATACTTAGATGCTTTTTTCTTATCATTAGGGAAGTATACAGCAAGAAACCAACACTCTGTCTGGTCTACAGCAATGGCAAAAATGATACGGTCTTTATACTCCTCGTAAAATTCTGTGTCAAAACACTCGATAAGTTTTGTTTTAACCCTTTCTACAATCTCTGTTGGTTCCATCTGCTCAATTCCAGGTATTCGATACTCTTCGGGCACACTGTCACCCCTCAAGAAATCCGTGTCTATCTGTATAGCAACAAAATCGTTGTATTGAAATGCCTGTTTAAAACCTTCAGATTTGCAATACTTGAAAACCTGGTCCCAATTGCCGCTGGCACCGGGCAGAGGCTGCAGTTGATTTACAGACAGGTTTTTATCTTCGGTATAACTGATAAGAATATGTTCAACCGTTATTTGGTCGGTAATGCCTTCGCCGATAAGTCCTATAGTCATAAAACGATTAGAAATTTTTAGGTAAGCCGCCCAGGTAACCACGTACAAAGGCTTCGGAAAGGCGCACAGGTTCCACGCCCTCTACTTCTTCTGGTGCCTTAACACGGCGTGCCATTGTTTCGCCGTCTGCATTGCGGTATATAACAAACAGGCGCTGCTCTTCGTCTTTGAGATCAAGGCCGTCGAGTATAGCAGGGTTATGTGTGGTAAGTATCACCTGCTTTTCATTTTCTGCGGCAAGCTTACATAAAATGCTGGTAAGCTTTGCGCACAGCTTAGGGTTCAGCGCATTGTCTATATTGTCTATAGCAAAGAAATGCGGTGTGTATTTGCTAAGGAACAACGTAAAATAAAACAGCAGGTACAGGAAGCCTTCATTGGCACTGCGCTGGTCAAAATGCTTGATAGTATCCTGTATAAAGCGATCGGTGATATTGATGCGTCTTTCTGAGAAGGAAAGATCATCTGGTATTTCCAGTCCTTCAAACCAGTCTATAAGTTTGAGCTGTTCTGAAATAGTTTTAATAGTTTCGGGATTTTCTTTTGCCAGCTCTGTAAGATGGCGAAAAAGCCCTTCGCCTCTTATGCCCAGCGGGCGTATTTGACCCTCTTCTTCAAACCGGCGAAGAAAGTAGTTTTCAGGGGCAAAAATGAGGAAAGGGGCTAAGTCTTGTATTGTGACCTTATATTTTTGTAGTCTTCCTAATATAGAAGCTGAGCTTCTTAAATAATCATTTATCTGATTTGATGAATTATCTTCAGTTTTTGAAAGAGTCTTTTGTAAATCGTCTTCTTTAGACGCTTCCAACAGCAAACTGAGTTCTTTGATCATTTCAATTACACTCCCTTCCTTATCATTAAGGAAAGACATATCAACACCTTCAACTACCCACTTTGAATTCAATCCATTCTCATTTTTTAATAAAAAATATGGAATCTCTTTATTGTCATCTCTTTCAAAAATAATAGCAATGTCTTTAGAGAGATTCGATTCATTAAAAGCTGATCTCATCAGCTCTGGTGATAAAACACGAATACCTCGACTGACTAAAAATTCATCATCTAATTTATTTTGTGCAGCTGCACTTCCTAGTGCAATTCCCTCCAATATAGAAGTCTTGCCACAACCATTTTCACCAATAAACACATTTACGCGGCCCAAATCCAATTCAAGCGCCTGTACCGATTTATAATTTTCAATTGAAACCTTTCTGATCATTATTTAAGTGTCTTAGCTACGAATTTAGGCTAAAATATGAGGCGGTATGTTTTACCTGCCTTTCACCAATTCCTTTAACTCCCCAATCATTGCATCCTTTTCCTGAAGCAATCTTTCATACAGCTTCTTATTCTCTTCCATCAGTTCCAGCATTTTGTCAAAAGGATTAAAAGTGCAATAAGGATTTACAGCGTTAAGCGTAGAATTATCGTGACTTGTAAAAGTGTTTGCTACAATATTAACCGTGGCTTCGTCATCAAAGTTTTCAATTGCTTCTACCGGTACTTTGAAGACATTCGCAATACGCTCTAGCAGATCTTCATCGATCTCCGGCCGGCTTTCCAGCGCAGATATTTTCTTCTGGTTCCATTCACTGCCCAGCTCTATAGCCAACGCTTCCTGTTTGACACCCATTATCTCGCGCAGGCGCTTTACGTTCCGTCCGTGGTGGGTTGCATATTCCTTCTTCATAGCTGTTGTACTTATAGGTACAAATATAGTATTTCCCTAAAGCCATAGCCGAATAATCTGCGGATATTTAACCGTTTGTAAGCGGTTGTTTATCCATTCTTCTGAATAAAGAAGTTGCAGGGAAATTCCAAGGATATATACTATAGCCTGTTGTAAAATGCCCGTGAAGGGGTGTTAAAATACGTTGGTAGACGTAAAATTTTACGTCTACCAACGTAAAAAAATAGGTTCCCAACGTATCGTGGATACGTTCCGGACGTATCCAAAATAGGTTCCAGACGTAAAATTTTACGTTCACCGATGTAAAAAAATAGGTTCCCAACGTATCGTGGATACGTTCCGGACGTATCCAAAATAGGTTCCGGATGTAAAATTTTACGTTCACCGATGTAAAAAAATAGGTTCCCAACGTATCGTAGATACGTTCCGGACGTATCTAAAATAGGTTCCTGACGTAAAATTTTACGTTCACCAACGTAAAAAAATAGGTTCTCAACGTATCGTGGATAGTTCCCGAACCTAAAATGCCAGGTCTGTGGCAAATTAATAGGATCGGTACATCATCTATTATCACATCAGTTGATCAGCTAATTTTCACATTTGTCGCGTCCATACTTCGTCCAATAGCTATCGGACTGCGCTCAGGATGACATGATTCTTCAATCAGCACATCACTACGTGAGCACATCAGCTAATCAGGACATCTACCTCATCTTCCGCATTAATCACATTTCAAATCCGTAACTTTCAGTCAAATTTTATTGTATGCTCCAACCATGGCAACAAGGTGTGGTTACCCGTATAGAACAGGAATCGCACAATACAAGACGTTACTGGATAAAGCTGCCCGAATCTGAGACCTTTCCGTTTAAGGCCGGTCAGTTTGTAACACTTGACTTACCCATTCACGAGCAACGCAACAAACGCTGGCGCAGCTACAGTATCGCTTCTATGCCCGACGGAAACAATGAAATAGAACTGCTTATATCACTGGTAGAAGGCGGCGCCGGCAGCACTTATATTTTTAACGATGTCAAAGAAGGCAGCGAGTTTACCCTGCGCGGCCCGCAGGGCGTATTTGTACTGCCGGAGCATATAGACCGCGATATTTTCTTCGTATGCACCGGTACAGGCATTGCTCCCTTCCGCAGCATGCTGCATTATATACACCGTTTCCAGTTACATCATGAAGGTCTGCATCTTATATTCGGCTGCCGCACACGCAAAGACCTGCTGTACGCCCATGAAATGCAGGAACTCGAGAAAATGATACCGGGATTTAAGTATCATCCTACGCTTTCAAGGGAAGAATGGGACGGACATAAAGGCTACGTGCATTCTATATACGAAGCGCTTTGCGAAGACCGTAAACCGGCTCATTTTATGCTTTGCGGCTGGCGCGCTATGATAGATGAAGCCAAGCAAAAGATCACCGGAATGGGTTACGATAAAAAGGATATACACCTGGAGCTTTACGGATAGAAAAGATTACTATGGCATGTTCTTTTTGTAAAAACAAATGAATTGCCATGGAGATCTTATGGATACTATTAATAAGAGAGTGATAATCGTTTCTAACCGGTTGCCTGTGAAGATTGCACAGAAAAACGGCGAAACAGTGTATATACCAAGCGAAGGTGGTCTTGCTACAGGATTGGGAAGTATTTACCAGCAGAATGATAACCTGTGGATCGGCTGGCCGGGAGCACTTATCGGCGAAGATCAGAGAGATACGGTTACAGACCGGCTGACAGAACTGAACCTGATGCCTGTTTTTCTTACCCAGCAGGAAATAAACGACTACTATGAAGGCTTCTCTAATGAAACACTCTGGCCGCTGTTTCATTATTTCCCCACTTACGCCAGGTATGAGCCCGCATACTGGGACGCTTATAAGCAAGTAAACCAGAAATTTGCAGACATTATCATCCGCAATGCAAAGCCGGATGATACGATCTGGATACATGACTACCAGCTGATGCTGGTGCCGCAGCTTGTGAGAAATGCACTGCCCGATGTAAATATTGGCTTCTTCAATCACATCCCTTTCCCGTCTTACGAGATATTCCGCCTGCTGCCGTGGCGCAGGGAACTTCTTTGCGGATTGTTGGGGGCCGATGTGATTGGTTTTCATACATATGACGATGTACGGCACTTTATAAGCGCAGCCAACCGGATACTTAACATCTCGGGTACGGCCAACGAACTGTTTATAAAAGACAGGATCGTTTCGGTAGATGCATTTCCTATCAGCATCGATTATAAAAAATACAGGCAGCTTGCGGAAAGTGCTGCGGCAAAGCGTAATGAGAAAAAATTACGTGCGCTTACCAGCAATAATAAACTGATCATTTCCATAGACAGGCTCGATTACAGCAAAGGGATCATTCAGCGGCTGCAGGCTTTTGAGCTGATGATGCAGCGCCATCCCGAACTGAGAGGCAAGATCACTTACATACAACTGGTAGTGCCTTCGAGAGATGCTGTACTCAAGTATAAAGAAATGAAAGAGGAGATGAACCGGATGGTGAGCGAGATCAATGGCAAGTACGGATTGCTTGGCTGGCAACCGATACAGCATTTCTACCGGTCGTTCTCACCCACGCTTTTATCTGCGCTGTACCGTTCTGCAGATGTAGCACTTGTAACGCCGATGCGTGATGGTATGAACCTCGTAAGCAAAGAATACATAGCCAGTAAAACAGATCAGAGAGGTGTGCTTGTGTTAAGTGAAATGGCAGGTGCTTCAAGAGAGCTTTCTGAAGCCATAATCATCAATCCGAACGACATCTGGAATTTTGCAGATACTATCTATGCAGCATTGAATATGCCGGAGGATGAGCAGCGCAGGCGCATGAGCGCTATGCAGCAAATTGTGTCCAAATTTGACATCAGGAACTGGGTGAATAATTTCATGGAAAAGATGCAGGAAACAAAGCTCCGTCAGCAATCGTTGTTTACCCGCATTATTACGCCCGCCATTCTCCAGAAGCTTTCTATCCGATACATGTTTGGCATGAAACGCCTTATCCTGCTGGATTATGATGGTACGCTTGTGCCCTTCCAGAAACAGGTGCTTGATGCCCGTCCGGACGAAGCGCTGATATCTTTACTGCAGCATTTATGTGCAGATACAAAAAATCACGTGGCCATTACCAGCGGCCGCGATTATAAAGTACTGGATGCATGGGTAGGAGACCTGCCGATAGACATTATAGCGGAGCATGGCGCCTGGTACCGCGAGTATGGTAAAGGATGGCAGACAAGAAAAGACCTGAATGATGACTGGAAACAGGAAATATATCATCTGATGAATGTATATGTAAGCCGTACACCCGGTGCTTCTATAGAGACGAAGAGTTTTTCGCTCGCATGGCATTACCGGAATGTAGAAGGAGGTCTCGGTGAAATAAGGGCGCACGAACTGATGGAAGACATCAGGCACTTTGTAACGGACCGCGGCCTGCAGATACTCGAAGGTGATAAAGTAGTGGAGGTAAAAAGCATGAGTATAAATAAAGGCAAAGCCGCAAAACGCCTGCTGGATAAAAAGCACTACGATTTTGTAATGGCCATAGGCGACGATCTCACCGACGAAGACACTTTTAAAGCGATGCCGGCCGATGCGATTACAATAAAGGTGGGTAACAATATTTCTGCAGCTACCTATTTTCTTAATTCCTACCTGGAAGTGAGGCAGCTGCTTACAGAAATGCAGCAGGCGTCTGTAACTCATGAAAACAGCGGAAGCGTACTCTTCGGATAAGATATAAATAAGATAAAAAACAGCACAGCCGGCAGTAAAGCCGGCTGTTTTATTTATTGGTTTTCTTCGTTCTTTATTTTGTTCCAGGTATCATAGAGCGATTCCTGCGAAGGCCTGTCGGCAGGTATTTCGCGCAGCGGTTCACAAGGTATAAGGCTGTCAAAACAATCGGCAGGTAATGCCTGGTACAGCTTTGTTCCTTTTGTCTTCCAGCTGATCATATCGTCGCTTACCTGTTTGATGATCTTACCGGGATTGCCCACAACCAGCGAGCGCGGTGGAATTTTAGTGCCTGCATTGATAAACGATAAAGCGCCGATAATGCTTTCATCGCCTATTTCTACTTCGTCCATTATGACTGCATTCATACCCACCAATACATTGCGGCCCACAGAAGCACCGTGTATGATTGCACCGTGACCAATATGCGCACCTTCACGCAGCACTACCGTAACGCCCGGAAACATGTGTATCGTACAGTTTTCCTGCACATTGCAGCCGTCTTCCACCACTATGCCGCCCCAGTCGCCACGCAATGCAGCGCCCGGGCCTATGTATACGTCTTTGCCAATGATCACATTGCCGGTAACAGCCGCCTGCGGATGCACAAATGAAGAAGGATGTACAACAGGAATAAATCCTTTGAAAGAATAGATCATGCTGTAAAAATAGCGGCTTTCGTGCGAAAAAGCATATAGACAAACGGCTACTGCTGTATCACTATTTTCTTTGTCGGCATGCCATCTTTACCTTTTAGCTGCAGGTAATAAATACCGGGCGTAATGCCTTTTATGCTGATGGAAACCTGCTGTTGCGCCGGCTGTAATGATTGCGTATATACAATGCGGCCAACTTGGTCATACACCTGGAGCTGTGAAAAATCCTGGTCATTTAACTGCACTGTAAAACTGCCGGAAGAAGGATTGGGGTAGACGGATATCTCTTTGCTGTTTGAACTGACAGTTATGACCGAAGTTCCATTCAGGCCTATTTTATACAGTTCTTTACCCACGGTGGTGTCGTATATATTGGTAAAGAAAAGCTGGTTGTTGAATGTATACAGCGGTCCCTTAAAAACAGATGGAACAGCTAAAGGAGAAGAACCGCCAAATGTAGCGCCCGGATAAGTAATTACATGTGTACTACTGGCGGTGCCGTCTGATATACATATTTGCGGTCTGCGGGCAGTATCTTCAATTTTGAAAAAAAGATGTCCGGTTGCTATCGTTTCGTAAAACGGGGAAGAAGAGTATGGGTAAAGGGATCCTGCACTGTTAGTAAAAGTTCCCGGAATGATGTCTTTAAACAACGCTGTACCCTGTGGTGTTCCATCACTTGTCCATAATTCCTGCCCTTCGGCTGCAGTGCTATTTCCAAAATATAATCTGCCATTATAGGTAGAAAGCATAGTGCCTACGCCCATAATCGAAGGGTGAACTGAATCTTTAATTAATGCAGTACCCGCCGCGCTGCCATCGCTTACGTAAAGTTGCAGAACATTGTTTACAGAAAGGCCGGAAATGAAGAAGTACAGTTTATTGCTCATTACTACAGGTGAAAATGCCTGGAGATATGAATTTGAAGATGCACTTCCCGTAACCGCATGCGTATTTGCTGTGGTTCCGTCTGTTACCCACAGCCTTACCCCGAAAACAGTATCAAATCCATCGAAAAAAAACTTATCTCCCAGTGTCATAGCAACACTGCCGCCTGTTTCTACCTGGCTCGCTTGTTGTGTGCCGGATATGGTTCCGTCAGTATACCAGGGATGCGGAAATCCTGACGAATCTTCCAGGTCAAAGAACAGTTTATTGCTGGTAGCTTTCAGGTAATCTGAGTAAATGCCGCCTCCCGGAGCGGGGTTCAAATCGGTAAACAAAGCGGTGCCACCTGACGTTCCATCGGTATGCCATATTTCTCTTCCGTGAATGCTGTCATTGGCAAAAAAGTAGAGCTCGTTATTAAATGGTTCAAAGTGGAAAGTACCGGATAGAGGTATCTCCAGGCCCGATTGTGGGCCAGGGAAAATATCTTTTACGAGTTGTGTCCCGGCTACCGTTCCGTCAGACATCCACAGCTCATAGCCATGTATGCTGTCGTCAGCTGCAAAAAAGAGTTTGTTTTTATAGGCAACCGGCTCTGATAAGATCGAGGGAAAGTTTTTTAGCAGCACAGTGCCGGCGGCAGTTCCATCGGTAACATATAACTGTTTAAAATTGAGGAAGAATAAGTGTCCTCCTGCTTCCTTGAACGAAGAAATACCAGTGCTGCCGCTGCCCGGTGTAATGTCTTTAACAAGGGAAATCGTCTGGCTGCGGGAAGTAACAGAAATACAGATTATAAATGACAGGAGGGAATAAAACAGGACTTTGTTCATAGGGCGCATTTAATTAAATGCAATGTTACTTATTGTTTTGGTTGAAACTGCATGGATGACAATGCTTTTACGAAAAAATGACTTTTTAAATATGTTCGCAGGCAAGCGAATTTCCTCCTTTACTAAATAATCATTGCGGAAACCTGTTTTGTCTTATATTTGCCATAAGCGTACTACGGCAAAAAACACTATTTTATACCTGGTTTCTTTCGCTGTTCATCTCACAGGTTTGATTTTTACGCGGATAATAATATTTTTAACAGACTCTTCTTTTTCATGGAATATAATACGACGCGCAGTAAAATGCTGATGCCTGAATACGGGCGTAACGTACAGCGGATGGTGGAATACCTGCTCTCTATTGAAGACAGGGCTAAGCGCCTCCGTAATGCAGAAGCCATCATAGAACTGATGGGCACACTGAACCCTCATCTCAAAACGATTGAAGACTACAAACATAAACTCTGGGACCATCTTTACCAGATGACAGATTTCAGACTGGATGTAGATTCCCCATATCCTCCGCCAACCCCGGAACAGGTATATAAAAAACCTGACCAGATTCCGTATCCCAAAACAAATATCCGTTACCGTCACCTGGGCCGCAATCTCGAAAACCTGCTGAAAAAAGGTTTGAAAGAAACCGACCCGGAAAGAAAGCAGGGATTTACCCAGGCAATCGGTTACTATATGAAGCTCGCCTATACCAACTGGCATAAAGAGCCGGTGCATGATGACATGATCAAAAACGAACTGAATGAGCTGACCCAGGGTGAGCTCCAGTACGAAACCGGAGGGTACAGGGTTCATTTTGATAACCGTCCCAACAATAATTTCAAGCGGAATAACAGCAACAATAGCGGCAACCGTAACTTCAAGAATACCCAGGGTCGCAATAACAATAACAACAGTGGCGGCGGCGGTAACAGGAGCTTCGGAAACAATAATAACAACAACAATAACAGCGGTGGCAGTTACGGCAATAATTTCAATAAAAACCGCAAATTCAACAAGAATAAGAACAATAACAACAAATAAGCCGTCAGCCATACATGAACGCGTTTGAAATCCGCGGAGGGCGCCCGCTCAGCGGCACCATCACCCCGCAAGGCGCCAAAAATGAAGCATTGCAGGTATTATGCACTGCACTCCTTACCGAAGAAAAACTCACTTTTCATAACGTACCGGATATACTGGACGTAAACCTCCTGATAGAATTGCTGGGCGATATGGGAGTGGCTGTAGAACGGCCGGCTCCCAATACGGTAGCATTACAGGCACGAAATCTCGATCTCGACTATTTCTCCGGACCGGTATTTAAAAAGAAATCAGGCAAACTGCGTGGTGCGGTAATGCTGGCAGGTCCGTTGCTGGCACGCTATCGCAAAGCCCAGATACCGCAGCCCGGCGGAGATAAAATAGGCCGTCGCAGGCTGGATACGCACATTCGCGGCTTTGAAAGGCTGGGCGTGCATTTCAGTTACGATACAGAGGAAAATCTCTTTAATCTTACTACACCGGCGCTTAAGGGAAATTTCATCCTGATGGAAGAACCTTCTGTAACAGGTACTGCCAACATATTGATGGCAGCCTCTATGGCTGAAGGCGTTACCACCATTTATAACGCCGCTTGCGAACCTTATGTACAGCAACTCTGCCACCTGCTTAACCGTATGGGCGCACGTGTCAGTGGTATCGGTTCCAATCAGCTGATAGTAGAGGGCGTTACAAGCCTGCATGGCTGTGAGCATACGATGCTGGCCGATATGATCGAAGTAGGTTCTTTTATAGGACTTGCTGCTATGACACAGAGCGAGCTGACCATACAAAATGCAGGCGTTGCGAACCTTGGTATCATTCCCGAAACCTTTGAACGGTTGGGTATACAACTAGAAATAAGGGGCGACAATATTTACATTCCTGCACAGGAGCAATACCAGATCAGGAAATTTATAGACGGCTCCATTCTCACTATTTATGATCATCCGTGGCCGGGCTTTACGCCAGACCTGCTGAGCATCATCCTGGTAATAGCCACACAGGCAAAAGGCACAGTGCTGGTGCACCAGAAGATGTTTGAAAGCCGCTTGTTCTTCGTGGATAAGCTGATAGAAATGGGCGCACAGATCGTATTATGCGATCCGCACAGAGCTGTGGTGATAGGCCTTAACCGCCAGGTGCCGCTGCGTGGTATCAACATGGTATCGCCGGATATACGGGCTGGTGTGGCGCTGCTGATCGCAGCACTTTCGGCGCAGGGCAAAAGCACGATACAGAACATCAACCAGATAGACCGCGGCTATGAGCGCATAGACGAACGACTGAATGCATTGGGTGCAGATATACGGAGAGTATAACCAACAACAATTTATAACGCTTTGATTCCAATAGAAAACGGCTGCCAATTGGCAGCCGTTCCTGATTTTGTATTGGGTATTAATATATTTCTCACGCCTCAAATCTGACGTTTCAAATCTCAGATCTAAACTAAAGGTGAATCGCTTCGCCCAGCGCTACTTCGATCGCGTCTTTTACGCTCTCGCTCATAGTAGGGTGCGGGTGAATGCTGTCCAGCACTTCCTGCCATGTAGTTTCCAGTTTGCGTGCGGTAACGGTCTGTGCAATGATCTCGGTAACGTTCGCACCGATCATGTGCGTGCCCAGCCACTCACCGTATTTTGCATCGAAGATCACTTTTACAAAACCTTCGGTAGCACCTGCTGCGCTAGCCTTGCCTGAAGCCGAGAATGGGAATTTACCCACTTTCAGTTCGTAGCCGGCTTCTTTCGCCTGTTTTTCAGTCATACCTACAGAAGCGATTTCCGGAGAGCAGTAAGTACAGCCCGGTACATTGCCATAGTCGAGTGGCTCAGGCATATGAGCATATTTGCCTTCTTTGTTGGCAATAGCTTCCACGCAGATGATCGCTTCTTTGGATGCTACGTGCGCCAGTGCCTGGCCAGGTGTAACATCCCCGATAGCATAAATACCGTCTACGTTTGTTTTGCAGTATTTATCTACAATGATCTTTCCTTTATCTACGGTAATGCCCAGTGTTTCGAGACCTATATTCTCGATATTTGCTACCACGCCCACTGCGCTCAGCACGATGTCCGCTTCCAGTATTTCTTCGCCGTTGGCAGTTTTTACGGTAGCTTTTACGCCGGTACCTGTAGTATCTACTTTTTCTACAGAAGCATTGGTCATGATGGTAATGCCTTTCTTCTTGTAGATCTTTTCCAGTTCTTTAGAGATGTCTTCATCCTCTACCGGTACGATGCGCGGCAGGAATTCAACGATGGTTACTTTTGTGCCAGTGCTGGCATAGAAGTATGCAAACTCAACACCAATAGCACCGGAACCAACCACGATCATTGATTTAGGCTGCTCGGGCAGTACCATTGCTTCGCGGTAGCCGATCACTTTTTTGCCATCGATAGGCAGGTTTGGCAGCTGGCGTGCACGACCGCCGGTAGCGATGATCGTATGTTTTGCCTGGTAAGCAGTAGTCTTGCCGTCTGTACCGGTTACTTCCACTTCTTTATTAGCGTTCAGCTTTCCGAAGCCATTGATCACATCGATCTTGTTCTTCTTCATCAGGAACTGAACACCTTTGCTCATTTTATCTGCTACACCGCGGCTGCGTTTTACCATAGCGGCAAAATCAGCTTTTGCTTCACCGGTTACAGTTACGCCGTAATCAGAAGAATGGTTCAGGTATTCCATTACCTGCGCAGATTTCAGCAGGGCTTTGGTAGGGATACAACCCCAGTTCAGACAGATACCGCCCAGGCTCTCACGCTCTACTATTGCAGTCTTGAAACCCAGCTGAGAAGCGCGGATGGCAGCAACATAACCGCCGGGGCCGCTACCGATGACAATCACATCGTATGCCATAAAAGGAACTAATTTTAAATGTTAATGGTCTGAATTAAAACCGGACAAAAGTAGTAAAATATTGAGGAAACTTACGGATAGGGTATATTAAATGGCCGGATATAATTGATGAGGCGTAAACAAATGATAGTCAATTGAAATGTGAAAATCCGGGAATTAGCTGATTAGCTAATGTGCTGATAGCTGATTGAGTGATGTACCGCCTTGAGGAATGTAGTTAATGTGAGGCCTGCAGTAACAGCCTGATACCCCCAACTTGACACTATTCCACATCTCACATCTCAATTCTCATCTCTCACATCTAAGTTCTCAAATTTTCACATTACCGGTTTTCCATTTCAGCCAAGAAAACAGACATTTGCAGTATGGCGTCTGATAAGATCATCATTGCAATTGACGGGTACTCCTCCTGTGGTAAAAGTACGTTGGCCAAACAGCTGGCGGCTAAGCTGGGATATGCTTTTATAGACAGCGGCGCTATGTATCGCGCTATAACTTTATATTTTATCCGCGAGAATATAGACCTGCAGGACCATGATGAGATTCTCCGTGCACTGGCAGATATACATCTTTCATTTGTATTCAACGAAAAGACACAACAGTCGGACATATACCTGAATGACGAAAACGTAGCACATCTTATCCGCGAAATGACCGTAGCAGAAAAAGTGAGCGAAGTGGCTGCTATCCGCGAGGTGCGGTCTTTTGCGGTAGCACAGCAGAAAAAGATGGGCCGCAAGAAAGGTATTGTCATGGATGGCCGCGATATAGGTACAGTGGTATTTCCCGAAGCAGAGCTGAAAATATTTATGACTGCAGCGCCTGAGGTGCGTGTAAAACGCCGTTTCCAGGAGCTGTATGAAAACAACCAGAATATAACACTCGACGAGGTACGCCACAACCTGGAGATGCGCGACTATATAGACAGCAACCGCGAAGAAAGCCCGCTGCGCAAAGCTGATGATGCGGTGGTGCTGGACAACAGCAATCTTTCAAGAGAAGAACAGCTGGAAACGGTACTGGAATGGGTGAAGGAACGGACTCAAACACAATTGGCTAATTAGCCTTTAAATTAGCTGACATGCTGATGTGATGATTAGCTAATGCATGCGTTATGCAGAAAACAGTATATCTACAATCAGTATATCAAATAATCAGCACATTACATTACATCACCAGCTAATTTGCATATTAGCTAATCAGCATATTAATAATGACTAACTACGAAATAGCCGACCAGTTTTCGCTCCTGTCCAAACTGATGGATATACATGGTGAAAACAGCTTTAAGGCGAAATCATACAGCATTGCGGCCTTTAATATAGAAAAACTGCCTCAGGAGCTTTCCCTGATGGATGATGCGGGCATTGCAGCGATGAAAGGTATCGGTGACACATTAGGTAAAAAGATCCGCGAGATACTGGACACCGGTAAGTTACAGGCACTGGAGGAAGTGATCCTGAAAACACCGCCTGGTATTCTTGATATGATGCAGATCAAAGGTCTCGGTCCCAAAAAGATCGCGACCATATGGAAAGAGCTCGGTGTGGAAAGCGTTGGGGAGCTGGAATATGCCTGCAATGAAAACCGCCTGGTAACATTAAAAGGTTTTGGTGCAAAAACGCAGGAAGGCATTTTAAAAATCATCGCGTTCATCCGCAGCAACCAGGGTTATCATCTGTGGGCAGAAGTACACGAATTTGCACAGGGTGTTCTGGCAAGTCTTCAGAAACAATTTCCGCAGCATATTTTTGACTTTACGGGTCAGTACCGCAGACAACTGCCAACGCTGGAATGCGTGGAAATAATAACAGATGCACCGCTCTCCGGACTGGAAACATTTTTCAGTGTTACGGCGGCTGACAACATTTTAATAATCACTGCTGAAGGCCAGCCGGAACTGATTATTTACAGTGCCGGGAAAGAAGAATTCCATACGCAGCAATTCCGTACATCTGCCAGCGAAGATTTTCTTGCAGCATTTAACAGTAAGTATACCACACCAACTGCAGCAGGCAGCGAAGCGGAAATATTTGCAGCAAACAAACTGGCATTCATTCACCCGGCCATGCGTGAAACAGCTGGTATACTGGAGCAAGCCGCGGCCAATAATTTACCAGTGTTGATACAGCCTTCGGATATACGTGGCATTATCCATTCGCATTCTACCTGGAGCGATGGTATCAATACTATTGAGGAAATGGTGAAAGCCGCCATAGGCAAAGGATACGAATACCTTGTGCTCAGCGATCACTCGCAGGCTGCTTTTTATGCCAATGGTCTTACGCCGGAACGCATTGCGGCACAGCACCAGGAGATAGATGTACTGAACCAGAAGTATGCACCATTCCGGATCTTCAAAAGCATTGAAGCGGATATTCTCTACGATGGCAGCCTTGACTATAATGATCGTGTGCTGGAAACATTCGATATTGTAATTGCCTCCGTGCACAGTATACTTAAGATGAGTGAGGAGAAAGCAATGGAACGCCTGCTTACGGCCATCCGCAATCCTTACACAACTATACTCGGCCATCCTACGGGCCGCCTGCTGCTTTCGCGTGAAGGTTACCCCGTAGATCATAAAACGATTATTGATGCCTGTGCAGAGCATAACGTGGTAATAGAAATAAATGCGCACCCCCGCCGACTGGACCTTGACTGGACATGGATCAGCTATGCATTGGAAAAAGGTGTACTACTGTCTGTAGATCCCGATGCGCATACCATTTCAGGCTATAATGATGTTTTTTATGGTGTAATGGCTGCGCAGAAAGGCGGGCTTACAAAAGAAAGAAACCTGAGCAGTTTTACACTGGAACAAATGGAGGCATTTGTAGCTGCATATAAAGCCAAAACCGCTAAGGCTGCAATTGCTTAATAAACCGCAAAGTGTGCAAGGGATTTCGCAAAGAGACGCAGAGATAGCCTGGTGTACATTCTCCGACAAACTTTGCGTCAAGCTCTGCGGTCTCCGTGTTAAAAGTATTCCTGCAATAGAGTAGTGTCTGCATAGAAAAAACCTTTGCCTGTTACAGTGTTGTAACAGGCAAAGGTCAGCAATAAAATATCTAGGGAGGGTGTATCAGCAGGAAACAAAAGTGTCGCAGAAGTGTATTTATTGGTTATCCCTGGCAGTTTTCATAAATCAAGGTTGTATTACAGGGGCCGACAATTGGTGTATGTTCCCATACTATTCCCGGCGCTAGCGCCATATTTTTCACTGCGACGCCTTTGTTCTTCTTCCTGCTGTTGTAGTAATAAGGTGACTCAAAATTATCGACAGTTTTTTTAAATAACTACAGGTAAAAAACTGAATTTTGATTAGGCGAAAAGATAAGCCACGTCTTCCTCTGAGAGGTTTTTAACAAAACCCTCATCTTCACCGATCAGCTCCTCGGAAAGTGATTGTTTGCGCTGCTGCAACTCAATAATTTTCTCTTCAATTGTGTCTTTACAGATCATTTTATAGGCAAATACACTTTTTGTCTGACCGATACGGTGTGTACGGTCTATAGCCTGCTGCTGCACAGCTGTATTCCACCACGGATCTACCAGGAACACATAATCGGCCGCCGTGAGATTCAGCCCTGCATTGCCGGATTTGAGGCTTATCAGAAACACGTTCACCTGATTGCCTTCTGCCTGAAAATCATTTACCATCTGCTGGCGCTGAGGCACCGGTGTGTCTCCGTCAAAATGATAGTATGAAATGCCATTTGTCCGGCATTGTGCTGCAACCAGGTGCAGCATATCTTTAAACTGTGAGAAAATAAGCACTTTATTATTAACCAGTTTCGTACTGAGTTCCTGGAGTAGCAGTTCTGCTTTTATAGAGTCTTTCTGTGGAAACTCTTCATCTTTCAGTAACATTGGTGCGCAACATACCTGCCGCAGCTTCTGTATGCCCTGCAATATGTTTAGTTTGTTTTGCGCCAGTCCGCCCGATTTAATGTCCAGGAACAGGCTGTCTTTGATCCGGCCCTTGATCTGCTCATAAATATCTCTCTGTGCAGCATTCATTTCACACCACAATACAGATTCTGTTTTAGGCGGAAGATCTGAGGCGACCTGCTGCTTGGTGCGCCGTAAAATGAATGGTGCCGTCAGTTGCTGCAATGCTTTTATTTTCACGTCATCGTTCTCCCGGTCTATCGGGTGTGCGTATTCCCTGCGGAAAAACTCCTGAGAACCGAAGAAGCCGGGTAGCAGGAATTCCAGCTGTGCATAAAGATCAAAAGTATTATTCATCACAGGTGTACCGCTCAATGCAATGCGGCTACCGGCCTGCAGCATGCCGACTGCTTTGGTTATTTGTGCTGATGGATTCTTTATATTCTGGCTTTCGTCTATTACCACAGCATCCCATTTCGTCAGTATCAGCTGTTCAATATCAGCCCGCACAGTTCCGTAGCTACTCACCATTACCTGCGTGCCGGAATTGAAGAACTGCTCCGGATCGCGTTGGTTGTTGTGGTACAGGAATACGCCGAGGTGCGGCGCAAATTTTTCCAGTTCCTGTTTCCAGTTATAGATCAGCGAAGCAGGACAAACAATAAGGAAACGCGCTTTGGGATTTTTATCATACAGGTAAGAGAGGTAACAAATGGTCTGCAATGTTTTGCCCAGTCCCATATCATCGGCCAGACAGGCGCCTGCACCTATTTCGGCGAGCAGGGCCATCCATTCAAAGCCTTTTTGCTGGTAGCTCCGCAGCTCGGCTTTAAGCTGTGCAGGAACGGGATAAACCGTCTCCGTCACATCCTGCCAGCGGCGCCATTTATCCCACCACTCGCGGGAAATGACCGGCTGTGCCTGCTGTTGTGAATCTGTATTTTCTTTAATGCTCAGTAATATCCATTGCGGCACGGATATCATATCTTTCTGCACCTTGCCGTGTTTCAGAATGGCACTGTACTGCTCCTGCCATTCATCTGTAAGAATGCCAATGGAGTTGTCTTTAAGCAATATATTTCTCTGCCCTGAGAGTAACAGTTTCTGGAGTTCTGTAAGCAAAACATTTTCTTTCCCAAAGCTTACCTTAAAGGAAAGATGCATCATGCTGCCCTCTGACTTTATGATACGCATATCCGTTTCAACCGGGTGCGGCGAATACCGGAAATGCTGCAGCATGTCCATCCCGGAAATAGTCACATCCATTTCCAGCAGTTGGTGATATACTTTCAGGAACCAGCTTTTCTTTGCGGCATCCGTAAACGAGAGGTAGAAATAATTGTTCTGCTGCTGCTTTGCAAAATTCAGATGCAACCCACGTAGAAAATCTACGAACTCTTTTTCTGCAGCCTCATCCCTGTAAATGCAGAACATTTCACCGTTCCGGTTGGTTTCATATTCCGCCTTGTATTCTCCTTCCACAATGATGTCGTCATAATTCCAGCGTGGTGTGAGCATCAGGAAAGAGCCGCTGATCTCGCTGAGATGTATGCAGGACATGGGTTTACACCGGATTTCTGTTTTGGAGAAAAGACCATTCCTGTTCACAGTATGCGTTTCTTCCAGTCTTGTAACTATGGCGCGCAGCAGCTCTGCCGGCTGGTTGCTGTACTGTTCCGGTCTTTTAGACACCAGCCATTCCAGTGTATGATAATCGTTATATGCCAAACGGAAATAGTCATCCTGTTTCTGCAGCAGAAATTCATACCGTTTGAAGTCATTGATGCTGTATTGAACTGCCCCGATTGTTAATACAGGTGTTACAAATAATTCGTCTGATGATTTTATAAGATCAAAATGGAGCGATACCTGTGTGTTCCAGATCTTACAAGGTGCCAGACGTGGTTTGCCGGTCTCGGGGTGAATGATCTGGTGATAAAATTTTAATAAAGAGGTATACTGATAAAGTGTTCCGAAAAGCTCATGCAGATAGCGCAGCAATGCCTTACGCGCAGCAGCTTCAAGCGGCGCTCCCGACTTATGTTTGCTGTAAGTTTTTTTTATCTGGCTCAGCTCAAAACGTATATCGCTGTCACCGAAGCGGAGTATAGTTTGTCTCGCAGTCTCGGGAAGGAAATTAAAATATTTGTTTACTTCATCTTTGGTAAGACTGTATTTATCAAAGTCGATACCGGAAGCGCTTTTTTTTATATGAAATGAATGAAAAATCCCTTCCTGTGGTTCCAGGCCGGCAGGATTGAGGAGCAATGCGATCTTCAGTTCTATAGCTGCATTTTTCATAAGGGCAGCAAAAATATTGAAGATCGGCCAGAACAACGGGTATAAAGCTTTTTATTTCTTCCGGTAAGATGTGGTTGGCAATCCGTTACCGCTCAAAGATATGTGCACCCTTCAGCTTTTTCAGATGTTGTTTTCTGTAAGAAGTATATAAGAAGCTGAGCAACTCCTGTTCAAAATAAGGAACGAATGAACCGTGGCTTTCTTTTCTTTTTCCGTTGTAATAGAAAACAAAAGTGTACACCGGGGCATCTATTGCGCCCCATAGATTGCCTGGGAAATTATCGAGCCAACTGCGCTGTAGTATATTTTTTAACTGTTCCAGCTTTTTGTGGCTGAGCTGTCCATGATAAAGACCATTGTATTTGCCGGTGTTATATGTTCCTTCAAAAAATATGCTACCCGAGGAATCAATTTCTGCTTTCATGCCCGGACAAGTTCCATAACATGTTGTTCCGGAGAAAAATAGTTTTTCGAAACGGAAGCCGGGGTCGTTTATTTTAGCTTTATCAATCAATACAAGTAAATCTGTATCTGTAAATAAATTTTTTACCTCTTCATTTCCCGGTTTCAGAATTAAAGTGTCGCTGGTAAGTTTTAAGATGGTAAACGGATAATGTTTCCCCTCCATTGCTATGCCATCATCATTCCTGCTAAGTAAAATAAGTGTGAGCATGCTGTCAGTATAATGATAGTGATATTCATACATCGAATGATACCTTGAGTCATTAAATACTTCAGAATCGTTGATCTCAAAGGTTCTTAGCTTTTCATTTACCCAGGTTTTTATCAAAGGATTTTTCTGGCCACAGACACGCAGGGTAAAAAGTGTAAGAGAAAAAATCAGCAGCAGGGTTTTCATGATTTCTCAGATTTCTAACCTGAAAGTAACTGTTTTACAATAGCTATTTGTTACAGAAATGTAAGCTGTTTTAACTGATACATGTATGTAAACAGACAGCAGTGTATAACTGCTGCTGTCTGTCAATAAACCAAAAAATCAGATAAGCTCTTCTATCTCCAGTACAAGATCCTGGAATGCTTTTTCGCATTTGATATTGTCTCGCCAGCAAAGATCCTTTTCTATGAGATCTACGGTATGTGTAATAGTTGCTCCTTCTTTGCCCGGTTCCTCTGCAAGTATAAGGGCAGTATCGCTGAGTGCCAGGCTGCTGGCCAGGTCGTGGGAGACAATGATCAGTGTTTTTACTTCGTCGGAAAGAGACACTTTGCGCAATACTTCCAGTACTTTTTTCACAGAAACAATGTCCAGCCCACTGAAAGGCTCGTCCAGTAAAAGGAAATTACTGCCGTTTAAAAGCTGCTGTATGATGCTTACCCTTTGCCGCTGACCGCCGCTGAGTTGCATGGGGTATTTGTCCATATGCTGCACCAGCTTGAATTCCACAACGTAACTTTCAATAGCAGCTTTACGTTCTTCCGGTTTCAGGAATGGATTTTTAGCGGCTGCCATCTCCAGTATCTTCCATACTTTTCTCCATTCAAACAAGAAATAGTTCTGTGGCACAACGCCCATATCTCCGGCTTTTACTTCGTTCTGTTCTTTGTTTATCAGTACGCTTCCGGATGTAGGTTTTTTAAGGCCGGAAAGTATTTTAAACAACTGTGTTTTTCCAATACCGCTACGGCCCAGCAAAGACACAACCTGTCCCTGCAGTACATCCGGACGGATGATGTCCCGGACCTCGAAGCTTACATTACGAAGTATTTTTCTGCCATTGATCTCAAGATTTATATTGTCTGCAGTAAGCAACAGCTCTTCTTTTTTATAGGGAGTCATAACCTTTGTTTTTAGTGTAGATTGTCTTCATTATTCTTTTGCAGTAAGTTTTGTGTAGGGAAATAGCTCGCGACGCATGGTGACAAGCAGTGAGTCGGTAAGTATGCCGATAAGCAGGATCACTATCTGTAAAGCAAGTACGTTTTTGAGGTCGTTGTATTTATTAAACCTGTAAAGCATAGCGCCAATGCCGCCGCCGCTTAAAGACGAAGCTTCTACAGTTACGATCATGATCCAGGTGATCGCAAAGTTCTGCCGGATGATTTCAAATATCTGGTCCATGCGGCCAAGAATAATGACTTCGTAAAGTGTCTGCCAGTTGTTGTACCGTAACGTTCTGCATGAATCAAATTCTTCCTGCCTGATATTGGTAATAACAGCAAGCAATGATGTTACAAAGAATGGAACAATACCAAACACAAGCAGCGAGAGTTTAAGTTTATCGGCATCTGCTGCAATGAGGATGAATACAAAATACAAACCTGATATAGTAAGGTATCTGCATTTTACGATAAACCTTGCCAGCGGCTGAAATACAGGAATTACAGAAAGATACCCGACTGCCAATGCGATCACAATAGAGATCAGCATGGCCTTTACAGTGAGCAGTACGCTGCAGAAAAGATTTTGTACAAAGTCTTTTGTAGTTACAATACTGAGGAAGCTGTTAAAAACTGCAACAGGCTTTGGTATCAGGCCCGAAGTCGTTGTCACTTGCCAGAATAACAGCATCACTGCAAATGTAGCTGCAAGTAATGCGTAGAATGTCCATTTTGCCGACTGGCCAAAGGGTGTAATAAGTTGTTTGTATTGATTCATAAAGCAGATTTTGAAATAAAGGGCACACAAGTTTCATGTGCCCTTTATGGTAATTAAGATTAGTGTCCGAGTACTATTTCCACGCGGCGGTTTTTCGCTTTACCATCTGTCGTAGTATTATCGGCTATTGGTTTTGTTGCACCGTAACCTTTGGTTTCCACCTGTGTTTCACTGATGCCTTTTTTCAGCAGGTATGCTCTTACCGCATTAGCGCGGCGTTCGCTCAGCGGGATGTTGGTAGCATCATTGCCTACATTGTCAGTGTGACCGTAGATACCCAGTTTAAGTCCTTCTGCAATTACAGCCGAGTTATAAATTTCATCCAGCAGTTTGTATGACGAAGGACTGATGGCATCGCTACCGGTCTGGAACTCGATATGATAAGATTTGCTGGATACTTCAGAGGTGATTTCATTTGCATAATTCACTTTCAGAGCTTCACCCTGCATCAATTCCGGGTGATTGCTGATCACTGAGTTCAGGAATGATTTATCCATGATCTTATTGTACGGAGTATAATCTTTCATACGGTCGGGGTACAGTTTTGACAACATGCCACCGAAGGTTTCGTACGTTACTTTATAACGGTCTTTTTTGTCCGCACCAAGACCTACCGTATTTGCTGCGTCGGCCAGGTTAAAGGCCATAGAACCGCCAAGCAATACTTTTGTACCCTGAGCATCATTTTCTTCGGTACCGTTATAGTACTTCAGCCAGTAATCTGCATTTTTATCCTTGTCGCCATATACTTCGGCAGACACTTTTGCGGCAAAGGCTTTTGCTTCGTTAAATGAACGTACCTGGTCGCCGGCCTGTCCTAATGCCATGATGATATTCTCAACTTCCGTCCTGTGGTCATAAGCCCATTTTTTCAGTACTACTGTAGCATTCGGCATCTGTGAAGAGTATTCTTTGGTAGATGCGATCCTTACCAGGCCGCCTTTTTGTGAGGCAACGTTTACGTCACCGGGTGTCCAGGTGGTTGTAGCCATTATACCAATCGTAGTGTCGCGGCCGGTGGTTTTACCATCTTTAACGATTGCCCTTTTCTCTGTATAGCCGGAGATATATTTATTCGCGGCATCCAGGAAGTCGGGAGCAGGCACAAGGTTCAGCGCTTTAGGGTCATATACTTTTGCATTCACGTTTACGGGAATGCTGTTGTTACTTGCCCAGTTAAATACGATGTTTGCGTCACCGTCCAGCTCTACAGCAGAGAATGTACCACCAAGTGCACTCTGGGGGTTATCGCGCCATGCAGCTGGTCCCATAAACTGGTCTTCACCGTTACTGCGGCCCATGTGATAGATAATGATCGGTGCATAGTCAGGACCGAGTTTGTCCAGTTCTTTCAGCATGATTGAGAAGCCCGGCATACCGTCGCCCATAAAAGACATAAACATCGGTGCAGTGCTCTGCGGATTTTCTTTATAATCTTTTGCATTCTTGATAAAGTCTGCAACTGTTTTAAAGCAGTCGTCCTGGCGTACAATTTCTACGTCTACATTTGCTTTGTCCATCAGCGAACCTTGTGTCGTGCGTGCACCACCGTTGGCGTACATCAGCGGGAACTGGGCGTTCCATGCCATTACTTTCCATTGTACTTTTTGTACATCGCGCATGGCAGGCTTGTCAGAAGGGAGGGCGAGCATAGCTGCGTTACCCTTGAAGGAAGCTTCCGGCGCATCGGCCAGTACCACTTTTTCCACTTTTTGTGAAGCACCAACTTCTTTAGGCGCATCGAGATAGAATTTTTTTACTCCGAAGAATGTACCTGCACCTATGATAGCAAGCAGTACCCATTTAGCTCCTGGTTTGATACCTGTGATTTTCATAAAACTTTATTTTATAAATGATTGTTTTGGTTGTTTAATTTTTGTTCTGGCTTCTGGCCTTTGTTTTTTGGATTTATAAATGATTAAAGCCCGTATTTGTTTGAATTCGTCAGACCATTAAAGTTTTCTTTGTTGTAAGTCTGCACCGAATTTTCGGATTGTTTATTCATCTGTTCCATTTTCTTTTTGGCCAATGCGATCTTGGCAGCATTCTCGAGGTTTTCTGCCTTGCTCAGCTGTTTGATGACATCTATTGAGCTACGCATTTCACCGATACTCAATGCGATTTTTTCTTTCACTTTTGCTTTAGCTACTTCAGCGTCACTGTTCAGATCTGTATCACCTACAAACGCTTTGCGGGCTGAGGCAAGTGCACCTGCACCGAGGTTGGCAGAATAGAAAAGATCTTTGTTGGCTTCCAGGTCCAGTTTGGCATTCTGCACTTTACGGCCAGCAATTTTGTACGCCTCGTCTATAAATGTGGTCAATGCATTGAGGTCATTTACAATCGGCTCAATAGTTTCCACATATGTATTGGCACGGCTCCATTCGTTTTGCGCATCTTCTGCACTTTCCATATCGTTATGGTTGCGTGCTATGCTTACCTTTTCCTGTGCCAACTGCATCGATTCTTTGTTCTTTATCACTTTGCCGCTGAGTTCTGCATACTTGCCTTTTATCTTTTTGTTATCGTCAAACATTCGCTGACGGTCCTGTTCAGCCTGTTCTATTTGTTTTTCCTGCAGGATGAATTCATCAAATTCTATGACCCATCCAAGGGCTATCTTAGCCAGTGCATCATTCAGGTAACTGAGGCGTCGCCAGAATTTTTTATTAGTGAGTATGCCAATGATAATGATCAGTGCAATGATGCCGATGCCGAGACTTACGGCGTTCCATACTACGGTCTTCATCCATGGAAGAACGTATGTAAGCACCAGGTATCCTATACCACCCAGCAGGATCAGCGCTGTAAGTACGGTGCCGGCTTTACGGAGGTCAAAAGGGTTTTTGCTGCCTAACGCAATCAGGTCTTTTTTAGACACTGTAAGTTCATGTGTATTCATTTTCTGAATTTTTAATTTTTAAAAAATCATCTGATGTATTTTTTTACTTTTTCCATCCCTGCATTAATACGTGCCTGCAGTGCGGCTGACTGCTGCTCGTAGGCGGCTTTCTCTGAGCTGAGGCGTATTTCCTCTTCCTGTGCCAGTTTGTTCAGTTCGGCTATCTCGCTGTTCAGTGCTGCGATCTGTTCCTGCATTTTCCGGATGTCATCAGCTTTGCTTTGTATCTGTGCTCTCCGGTCTTCTACCTTGCTTTTTACAGCAGTGAGAAATGAGTGCTCAAATTCCACAGCGTCGTTCTGAATAATGCCCAGGTACTGCTGTGCTGAAGTAAGCAGCTTATCCTTCGTAAGCGCTCCTCCGAATCCTGCAAACACAGATGGGTATTTTACTTCGTCTGCTATTACATTGCCCATAGCTTCGGTCATGTTGTTGAACTCGTAGAAGTCCGGGCCCTGTATGTTTGAACGGTCATACAGGTCTTTGAAATAGGCGCTGAATTTTTCTGTAAGTGCGCTGTCTGGATGGATAGGGGTGGATATAGGGGCTGGCATCGGGGAGACGGTTGCGGGTGTGTCTTTTTCCGGATCGTCTGCCTGCTGGTGCTGTTTCTTTGCGGTGTCGTCATCGTCCAGATTAAAGATGAGGCCCGCAGCTTTTTTGAAAAAGTCTGACATATGCGTATTGATTAGTGCCTTGGGAAGAAACACAGAGGTATAGCAATGCCCGGAGGAGTATTTTTTACTCCAGGCAAATCATTGGCATAACGTTATTGAGCAGTAATGCCGCTGAATAAGGAATGCCTGTAAAACCTGTGTGTTTAGTTTGGAGTGCTGTGAGACATCGCTGCACGAATAATTTCGCCGCCTGTAACCGGAGCAACTGTATTATGGCAGATCGGCAGATCCACAATAATATTTTTGTTACCTATTTCTTGTTTCAGGTTGTCTTGTGCAGAGGAGCTGTGAACAGAGAAGAATGAGATAGAGCAAAAAACAAACGCAAATAAACGTTTCATCTTTGATTGATTTCTCAAACTGCATTTGCAGTATGATGACGTAAAGGTATGACGAATTTTGATTCTGCAAAAAATTGCAACGGATGAAAAATCCTTTACTGGCTTTGCTATAAAGCGGCTCTATGGATTTTTTGGGTCATTTTATTTCGGAAAATATCCCTGAAAATCTGCGGATTTAAAATGCCCTGGGAAGCATACGCAGCTGCATTTCCGGACGAAGGAAAAAAATGAAAACCTGCTATGAAAAAATGATCTGTTTTTAATTGAGCTTCCGGAAACCGGATGGAAAAACGCTATAAAAAAATATTATAGGAAACCGGATGTACGATATTTGATTTTAGACGCTATACCCGATAGGAAATGTCCCGAACGTCAATTATAGAGTAATCCTTCTTATTTACTATTTGTAATAAATAATTTCTATATACTTTATAATATTATTTATTTTGTATACATTTGAGTAAGAAAAAGAAAGCACAGTATATATAGGTATTAACCTTTTTATTACCCCAGAACCATTTATAACAATTTGACTCACGAAAGCACCCCGATTAACTACACATTCTAACTTCCAGTTTCCCATTTTCCTTCACTTTTCGCCGCAAAAAAATCCGGCTTTAAAACAGAAACGAAACAGAAACATCTGTCCCCGGACAATTACTGCAACGACAGACCTACTCCAGCAATAACACATAACGCCCCTCCCACACTTCTCTGAAATTATTGTATTTAATTCCGGGCTTTAATTCCCGGCTTTAATCGTTCGATCATGAAAAAGCTAGCCTTTGCGATGTTTTTTTATGCTGTTATAGCTTTTTGCCCCAAAGCAACAGCGCAATGTACATTTATAAGTCCTACAGTTGACATAAATACGACCACTGTTTCCGGCGCCAACTGTGTTGTAGACTTTAATCTTTCTTTTGACATCATTACCAATTCGGGCAATAAGATCATTTATCTGCATCTGTGGCGCGACACGGCATATCCCAGCCATGATTACAGCTGCAATCAATGCCAGCCTACGTATTCTGTACCAGATCATAATGGAAAGAAAGACCTCTCAAACAGTATTATTGATATCGCCATTAATAACTTTGGAGCTACTCCCGTATTCCTGACATCTTACGGTCCGGACCCTACAACTCCTATCCAGAGTCCCTCCAATAATCCCTCAATGACGATTGTTAAGACGGCTTCATCTACTGCGGGTGCCAACCGTTTTATTATATCACACGTTATAGCCACCGTGCCTGGTGCATGTAATAATTCTATTGTCTTCAAGGGGGATGCATGGTCCAGCAATTCAAACAGCTCTAATGCCGCTGTACAGTGTGCTATGCAGGGTTTTTCTGTAGGGCTTACAGACCCGCTGGTAAGTGGTTTCTGTGCCAACAGTGTTCCCGGTCAGTATCGTTTTACCATTTCCACTCCGTCACCATCCCGGCAAGTGTATTATGATGTGTATCTTGATAACGGCAATAACATCTTTGATCCTGTGAATGACTCTTTAATAAGGACCGTACCCATCACCAGCGCTATTACCATTACACCTTCTACGCCTTTTAATTCAGGCAATCTCAATTATCCGAACCAGTCTTATTCTGTTACCAGGAAATTGTACGTGGTTGTTGCAACCGTTGGCGAGTCGTACCTCATTTCTACAGAAATAACGCCTTGTTCCGGTATCGTGCTTGGTATAACGCTGAAAAATTTCTATGCACAGCGGAAAGACAAGCATACGGTAGCGCTTTCGTGGCAAACTGCAAGTGAGAAGGATATGAAAGAATTTGTTGTGGAACGTGGCGAAGGAGATGGATTTATTTCTGCGGGGATTGTACCTGCAACCAATAAATCTTCCGGAAGCAGTTATACGTTCAATGATTTTAACTCATCTGCAGGATCTGTTTACTATCGGCTCAAAACAGTTGATAACGACGGCAGCGCTTCTTACTCAGACATTATACAGGTAAAGAGTGCTGCATGGGCAGGAGATTTCTCCGTATATCCCAACCCCGCAACAGGTACAACTGTAATCACGGTAAAAGATATTTCCGTACCGGCAACATTGCAGGTAATAGATAACGTGGGCAGACTGATTGAAACTATAGCTGTAAGCAGTAGCACTGTGCAGCTGAGCGGGCTGGAAGAGGGTTTATACCTCGTGCGTGTAATCAACGGCACTACTGGTGAAGGGGCAACTAAAACACTGGTTGTGGTTCGCTGACCCCGGGAAGAATATTCTATTTATCCCGGTATTTAAAAAATCCCTTCCGCATTTTCCGGAAGGGATTTTTTTGCATAATGCATACCGTTATTTTTTTACATCGGTCAATGTTATATGATCTGCCCCTTTACTCTGGTAACCTTTGGCGCCACTGTAGACAAAGGTCAGCTCGTAGGAAAAAGTGCAGGACTTTATACCTTTCAGACGATCTTTTATTTCTGTTAAAATGTCATCCTCGTATTTATTTGCGTAGTACACGCCATGAACGGTGATGCGCAGATCTTTAAAATATTTTTTATCGCCTGTGACTATTGGAAGATCTGCCGTCCAGTTCGATTCATTTTCTTCTGTATTGGTACGTTCTATCCTGTACGCGGCCATTACCTGGCTGTAGGTTCCGTTAGCACCGGCAATCAGGAAATAGCTTGCATCGAACGGGCCGCCGCCGGGGCCGTTATTATGTTTTAGCAGGAAAGCATACTGGTCTTCGCCTATCAGTAATGGTTTAGGGGACGGGCAGGAAGAAAATGCACCATATGCGCCTATCGCAGGCTGAAAAGACCGTAGCAGCCAGCCATTTTCTGTTTTGGCAAATTTGGCAAGCCCTAAAAGGCCTCCTGTAAAACGGCTTGTCTGCATACCATCTTCATCATAAGCAGAATGGTTAAAGGCAATCATTTTATATTCACCACCATTGGCATCTTTAAGATCCATTACATTAATGAGTCTTGTCGCCACTCCCTCACTGAACGGGAAAGGAGGAGCGGCATCGTCATTGACATCGACGTACTGTTTTGAGGTGCAACCAGTGCAACGCCAGTTAATAAGCTTATTGCTATATCCTGATCTTTTACTGAGATCATAGTATTTACCCGGAAACAAAGCCCGCAAAGCTTTTTCCCCGTCAAAAGGGCCGGGAAGCAATAACGCACGGTTTACCAGGATCGTGTCGCGCAATGCTGTTATTGCCAGTGGGCCGTCAGTAGATTTTTGCCCGGAAGCCAGATAGGCGCATAGCAATAAATAGAACAGAAAGTAGCTGCTGCGGAAATGTGTTTTCATACTGTGTTTGTTAGCTGCAATCTATGAAAAAGCCCTGCAACAGACTATTGCAGGGCTTTTAAAATTTATATGCGGAATTACATTCTTTCTATTACGATAGCGCTTGCACCGCCACCACCGTTACAGATACCGGCAGCACCGTACTTTGCGTCTTTCTGTTGCAGTACATTCAGCAGTGTAACAACAATACGTGCACCACTTGCACCCAGCGGGTGACCAAGAGCTACAGCACCGCCGTTTACATTGACGATATTTTCATCCAGATTCATGTTGCGGCAGTTTACAATGCCTACAACGCTGAATGCTTCATTCAATTCAAAATAGTTGATGTCTTCCATTTTCAGACCAGCCTTTTCAACAGCTTTAGGCACTGCTTTGGAAGGAGTAGTGGTGAACCATTCAGGCGCCTGTTCAGCATCAGCAAAGCCTTTGATCTTAGCCAGCGGCTTAATACCCAGTGCTTCTGCTTTTTCTTTGCTCATCAGTATTACAGCAGCGGCGCCGTCGTTCATAGTAGAAGCGTTGGCAGCAGTTACAGAACCATCTTTGGTAAAAGCAGATTTCAGTGCAGGTATCTTATCGAATTTTACGTTGAAGGGTTCTTCGTCCTTTGCAAAAACGACTGGATCACCTTTTTTCTGCGGTATTTCTACGGGTACGATTTCATTTTCAAAACGGCCTTCGTTTACAGACGCCTGGCTGCGTTTATAGCTCTGGATGGCAAATGCATCCTGGTCTTCGCGGCTGATGTGGCACTCAGAAGCACACAGTTCGGCAGCGTTGCCCATAGCATAGTTGTGGTATACATCTGTAAGGCCGTCTTTTGCGAGGCCGTCTACCAGCGTTACATTGCCGTATTTGTTACCCCAGCGCTGACTTGCGTTATAGAATGGTACATTGCTCATGCTTTCCATACCACCGGCTACAACTACATCGGCATCGCCCAGCATAATAGCCTGTGCGCCCTGCATAATAGATTTCATACCGCTGGCGCAAACTTTGTTTACAGTAGTGGCAATTACATTGTCCGGAAGGCCGGCAAATTTCGATGCCTGGCGGGCAGGTGCCTGGCCGAGGTTGGCCTGCATGACGCAGCCCATCAGCACTTCATTTACTTCTTTAGGATCCAGGCCTATTTTGCTTAATGCACCTTTAATGGCCACGGCGCCCAGTTGCGTTGCAGAAAAATCTTTCAGTGAGCCACCCCAGCTTCCTATGGGCGTGCGTACTGCAGAGACGATATATACTTCTTTCATGTTTTAAAATGTTTTTAAAAAAGACCGCCAAAGCTACAGAAAAAACCTGTGCAGCAATAATCAAGGCCATCTATGCGTTATTAACATGGGTAAATAGACTAATATGACATACAAGTGACACGCTGTTAAAATGTTTTAACAACCATTTTGATTGACTGATTTATTCATTATTTTTGAAAGACGCTCTGAAAACATCTACACTAATTTTAATGTAAAAAATTGATCAAGGTTTGTGACCATGAATAAAAAAATTTTGTGCCTGCTGGTGTGCCTTCTTACAATTTCTCCGCGTTTCTCCGCAATAGCCAGTGAACCGGCTGTTGTGATGTCTGAACAGCGGGTTGCTTCGTATATTGATAACCTCTACAAGCAGATCAGGTTTGACGCTAATGGTATCCTCGACCATGATGTCTTTGAAAAGGCCATGCGTGGGTATATAAATCTCAGCAATGCCGGTAAGCTCAATAACCAGAAACACACGCTTACTGTCTGCGATCTCACCAAATCGGCCAATCAATACCGCATCTGGGTGATTGACCTCGATTCCAAAAATGTACTCTTCCATACCTATGTAGCGCACGGACAAGGTTCCGGTGAAGAATTTGCCACTGCTTTTTCCAACAGGAATGAGTCGCATCAGACGAGCCTAGGATTTTATGTGACCGGAGAAACTTATGATGGCGAGCATGGTACTTCTTTAAAACTGTATGGTATGGATCGCGGATTTAACTCTGCAGCATACGATCGTGGTATTGTGGTGCATGGTGCAGAGTATGTGTGCAAACAGTTTATCAACGACAACAGTCACTTGGGCCGCAGCTGGGGCTGTCCTGCTGTGCCGTCCAGTCTTTCGCTTAAAATCATTAACGCTATTAAGGATGGCACCTGCCTCTTTATGTATTATCCGCAAAAAAGTTACCTGAAAACGGCCTATTGGCTTAATAAAAAGCTGGACCGCCTTCCGGAAGATAACAACTTTGAGCTGATGCCTTTTGCTCAGAACACCGCTCCGTTACAGAAGTTGCCGGTTATTACAGAAATGCCTTCACCACAGCCTGTAGCTGCCAATGCAGCTCCTGTGCATACAGATTCTGTAAAACATGTCAATAATGTAGACCCGGGTGCTATTTTACTTAACTAAAGAAAGAAGTTTTCCGTCTCTTTTATAAACGTCGTCGAGAAAACGTAATTGTTTCCCGGTACTGTCTTCAAAAGCCGTCAGGTAAAGGATGTGTACCGGGATCTTGTTTTTAAGGATCTCATAGCGCGTCTTGTGTGTCTGCACCAGTGTATCTATAGCTGCCTGGTCAAACTTTTCCCTTCCTTCAATCTGCGTAAGAATGTACTCTGCAAGCTGGCGTGGCTGCTGCAGGCGTATACATCCGGAGCTTTTGGCACGGTAGCGCATCGGGAAGTCTTCTTTGTGCGGTGTATCATGGAGGTAAATATCCCAGGGGTTAGGCAGGTTGAACTTTACAACCCCCAGCGAGTTTCTGTCTCCCGGAGGCTGCCTGTAGCTGAACCTCCTGTAGTTGTTTTCATTGATATTGCCAGCATCTACAGCTTTCCCATTATGGTCAAAAGCATGAAGCCCCTTGCGACGCAGGTATGCAGCACCGCTTTTGGTGATGCCAGGTAATACCTCTTTTTTAAGAATGGTAGGCGGCACTCCCCAGGGCGGATTAAAAACGATATTCACCATGTTGGCACCGAGTGTAGGTGTCTGCCTTGACGGGCGGCCGACCACAACGCGCATGTGAAACGCGTCAACACCATCTCTGCGGAGGAAAAACTCCATCATCGGCACATTTACCAGTACATATTGCTTTTCCAGTTTACGGGGCAGCCATCTGAGGCGCTCCATGTTTACTGCAAGCATTAAAGCTGTGCTGTCGGAACTGCGGCTCAGTGCAACCAGGGTAGCACTGTCCAGCTTGCCGGAAGGCCGCAGGCCGTAGTAGTATTGATAACCGCGCAGCAATTGTATATGCTTGCTCACTGAATCATTTTCCGTTGTGAAAAGATCCGGGATTTCCTTGCTGATAATTGCTTCAACTACACTATCGGCAGGCTTTTCTCCCAGGTTATTTTTTATTTCAGACAGCGCATTGTCTGCAGCGAGGTCTGTGTAATGATGCAATGCCTGCTGCATCAGGGCATAAGTAGAAATTTCGCTTCTGAATACCTTTACAGAAGGGTATTTTTTATCTCTGCCCAGTTGTGCAATAAGCATGGATGGTGCGTCCCATACCGAATCATTGGCATGAAACCAGAGAGAATCAGCACGTTTGGGGTTAATGCTCCCCAGCAGCAGATCCCGCGACGCCTGCAGATAGCTGCGGGTGCAGGCTGTATCAAAAGCAATTGCTTTGTCTGCTGTTATTTCTTTTGCTGCGTTTATTTCATCAAGCTGTTTTTTCAGCTCTGCAACGTGGTATTTTTCAGGCTTCAGGCCATCCCATTTCATTTCCCCGAGCTCATTCAGCAACTGGCCTGCTGCGTCAGACACACCGTGTTCTGTAAACCATAGCGGCTGGTAATCTGCATTCATGTATACATACCGTACGGCTTGTGAAACCGGCATCATTTTCTGCCGCAGAAATAAACTGTCTGTTGTATCTACAGCAGGCAGTTTTTTTACCAGCTGATCCTTGAAATCATCTGCGTTAAAGAAACCAGAGGAGAATAAACTGTGATGGGATGTTTCAGTATTGTCTTTACCATTATCATTTTCACAGGATGAAAATGCAATCAGCAATACGGATATAAAACAAAAGGCGATCTTCTTAGCAACAACCTGTCTCTTGACCGGAACCATGGAAATAATATAATAATTTACAATGTTTAAGTTATAACAAAAACCGTTCCTTTTATGTTTATATCGTAATTTCTTTTGCAGGATCCCAGAAAATCTTCTTGAAATCCTGTACCTGGTTCTCGGAAACCTTTATTCCTTCTTTTTCCAGGAGCTCCTGCATGCGTGAGGGAGGATTGAAATGATGCATGCCGCTAAGCAGACCCTTACTGTTTACAACTCTGTGGGCAGGAACTTTTGGCCGGGCATTGGGAGAATCCCGCAGGGCGTGACCTACCAGCCGTGCGCCGGACTTCATACCGATTGCGGCTGCCACTGCACCATAAGAAGTCACGCGGCCTTTCGGTACTTGCCTTACGATTTCGAAGATGGTATCGTAAATATTGTCGTTATCGGGTTTTGTTTTCATTACGGGCTTTACGCAAAGCTAATAATTCTGTGCGTCTCGGTTCCGGCACTTTTTCATATTCGTATGGACAATGTCTGCAGCCATTGCCACAGCAATACCCACGGTCCAGGTGGTACTTTTCGGTGAGCACCATCAGGCCGTTTTCGTAATAAAAATCAATATTTTCAATGAGCTTCCTGCTCATGTATCTTTTCTTTAAGGATTTCATCTTTCTCTACCGGCAATGCCCCGTCAATACGGAACTGCAGGTAGTGTATACGACTGCTCTGTGCAATGTCCAAGCCTTCATAATGAGTTTTGATACGCAGCTCCGGGTGTACTTCTGCCTTTGAGAATACATGATCATCGTCCTGCAGCAATTCCAGGCCATACAGTTCTATTACCGTTTTTGTAAAACGATATAATTCCGGGCTGTCTGTTTTCAGGTGTACAACGCCGCCTTTCTTTAAAAAACGCTGGTAGAGGCGTAGAAAACGTGGATGCGTCAATCGTTTTTTCATCCGGGATAGCCTCAGCTGGGGATCGGGGAAGGTGATCCATATTTCCGAAACTTCATCCGGTGCAAAATAATCAGTTACCTTATCTATCAGGGAGCGTACAAAAGCTACATTGCCAAGTCCTTCTTCCAGCGCTGTTTTAGCGCCCCGCCATATACGGTTGCCTTTTACATCAATGCCTATAAAATTGCGTCCGGGATGCATTCTGCCCAGGCCTACTGCATATTCACCTTTTCCGCAGGCAAGTTCCAGCGTTACCGGGTTAGTGTTCTTGAAATATACATGCCACTGTCCCTGCATGTCCCGCGGATATTGCAACACATTAGGAAAGGTCTCGATCTCAGCAAAACGGATAAGCTTCTTTTGTCCCATAATAAGGGTGCAAAGATAACTTATCGGGCAGGTTTTGTCATCAAAAGATGAAATGTGTGTTAATTCACCTGAAAATTTTTAATATTCATCGCTTTGTTCCTGTTTTCCAAATGAAAATGATTAAGTTTAAGTCTGTGTACCTACATTAATTTTTCACTTAAAAGTATATGAGAAAAAAAATTCTACTCTTTACGGCATTTGGTGCCATGACTGTATTCACACTTTCGAGCTATAAAAATGGCCCCGCGGCAGGCGGTGCAGGTAACCGTACCGGCAGTGCAGGTTCCACAGCCAACTGTTCTACCGGAGGGTGCCATGCTGCCAATACAACCCACACTACTGTTGGGCTGACACTTACCAACAGCAGCAACCAGGTTGTGAGTTCATATGTAGGAGGCCAGACCTATACAGTAACTGTTGTCGGGGCAAATACTTCTGCCAGCCTGCCGAAATTCGGTTTCCAGGTGTCTTGTGTAGGCGCAGCAAATACATCTTCACAGAGAGGAACGTTTACCGGTGGCGGTAATGTATCGATACGTACATCTGGTTCTCTTTCCCTCGCAGAGCATAACACATCTATTGCAGGTACGGGTGGAGGAACAGCCTGGGCATATACGACTACTTTTACATGGACGGCACCGGCTGTTGGTTCGGGACCGGTTGAATTCTTTATAGCCTTAAATGCAGTTAACGGCGATAACAGCACCAGCGGCGACCAGCCCAATGTTGCAACTGTTACTTTCAATGAGGCAACAACAGGTATCGGTACTCTTTCCGGCGATGTAGCTGTTAAAGCATATCCGAATCCGGCGACAGATCATGTACAGATAAGCCTGGACAATGCAACAGCAGGTACTTATGCGCTGAACGTATTTGATATGACCGGTCGCAAAGTGGCAAACAGTGCTGTAACTGTAAACGGTACACAAACTGAAGTGTCACTGTCAACGGCAGACTGGGCTGCAGGTATGTACCATGTGCAGATTTCAAAAGATGGTATGCAGCGCACCATTGCAGTAGTGAAAAAATAAGAATGCTAAATGAACTTACGGGATAGCCGGCCATTGTGCCGGTTATTTTTTTGTGCCTGTATTTTGCAGAGGATGCCGTATGCAGGTATTACATCTTCATACTAAAAAACAAAAGCACGACCAGAGGGTAGTCGTACTTTTGAAAAAGGTATAATTATTCTTGCGTCAGAGCGGAATATTGCCGTGTTTGCGTTTAGGCATACTGGCTACTTTGTTTTCCAGCATTTTAAAGGCGCGGATCAGCTTCTCACGGGTTTGCTCCGGAAGTATTACTTCATCGATAAAGCCACGTGCAGCTGCACCATATGGGTTAGCAAATTTCTCGGTGTACTCCAGTTCTTTTTCTTTCCATTTGGCATCATGATCTTCAGCTTCAGCAATATCTTTCTTGAAGATGATCTCCGCTGCGCCTTTAGCACCCATTACTGCAATCTCAGCAGTAGGCCATGCATAATTAAGATCGGCGCCAATGTGTTTGGAGTTCATCACATCATAAGCACCGCCGTAAGCTTTTCGGGTGATCACCGTTACCTTGGGCACCGTAGCTTCGCTTAGCGCATACAACAATTTTGCACCATTGGTAATGATGCCGTTCCATTCCTGGTCGGTACCAGGCAGGAAGCCGGGCACATCTACCAGTACGAGCAGCGGTATGTTAAAAGCATCGCAGAAACGGGTAAAGCGGGCGCCCTTTTTACTGGAGTTGATATCCAGCACACCGGCCATACTTGCAGGCTGGTTGGCAACAATACCAATGCTGCGGCCTGCAATACGCGCAAAGCCCACCACTATATTTTCAGCATAGTCTTTATGTACTTCCAGGAAAGAATCTGCGTCCACCACACCTTCTATCACTTCTTTGATATCATAGGGCTGGTTGGGGTTTTCCGGTATAATATTGTTCAGTACCGGCCGTGATTCATTGCCCGTTTCGTAGGCATAAACCGGTGCCTGTTCTTCACAGTTCTGCGGAATATAGCTCAGCAATGCTTTCAGCTGTTCAATACATTCCACTTCATTGGCACAGGCGAAATGTGTCACACCTGATTTGGAGGCATGTGTCTGTGCGCCGCCCAGTTCTTCACTGGTCACATTTTCGTGTGTTACTGTTTTTACTACGTTGGGACCGGTAACAAACATATAGGATGTATGCTCCACCATCATGATAAAATCGGTGATAGCAGGAGAATAAACCGCACCGCCGGCACAAGGGCCCATAATGGCTGAAAGCTGCGGGATAACGCCCGACGCTTTTACATTACGGTGAAAAATATCGGCATAACCACCAAGAGAAACAACGCCTTCCTGTATACGTGCCCCGCCGCTGTCGTTAAGGCCTATCACGGGTGCGCCGTTCTGCATGGCCAGGTCCATTATTTTACAGATCTTTTCAGCATGCGTTTCGGAAAGACTACCCCCGAAAACAGTAAAATCCTGTGAGAAAACATATACCAGCCGGCCGCTGATAGTACCATAACCGGTTACAACGCCATCGCCGAGGTATACTTCCTTCTCCATGCCGAAATCTTTGCTGCGATGTGCCACCAGCATGCCTACTTCTTCAAACGAACCTTCGTCGAGCAGCAGCTGCAGACGCTCGCGGGCGGTAAGCTTGCCCTTTTTATGCTGAGATTCAATACGTTTTTCACCGCCGCCTTTCATGGCTTCGGCAGTTTTTTGCCTGAGTAAAGCTACTTTGTCCATAACTGCTTTTGAAAAAATGACGGGGCAAACCTAAGTGTTTTCAATGACTGGTACTAATTAATGCGATTGAAAAATACTGTGTTACAGGGCTGATGGTTAAAGAAAATGTTTAATATTATAAGTATTTATTTATATTTTTACAATATTATCATTTTATCACTTAAAACTATGATCATGAAAAAAGCAAAGCTATGGCTCCTGCTGCCATTGATTGCAGGTATCACTGCGTTTTGCAGTGGTTGTTGCAGTCCTGAAATTACCGGCAGTGTGCCAAACACATTACGTACGCAGGAAACCAATAACTGGTGCTGGGCTGCTACCACACAAATGCTTGCAGCACATTTTGGTATTTCTGTTACACAATGCTCTCTTGCCAATAAGTCTTTTGGGCGTACGGATTGCTGTAATCCGCAGAATGAAGGAAATAGCTGCCCCAAAACCAACAACTGTAATATGCCCGGCTGGCCTATGCTTGATTTTGCAGGTCTGAAATTTACGGAAGCCAAGACAGCACTCAGCTGGGATGATCTCCGCAAACAGATATTTTGCTCCAAAAAGCCGATGGGCTATGCCTACGGGACACCTGGTGTTGTAGGGCATGTGTTGGTTATCAAAGGCTATCTTACGCTTAGCGGCACCAATTATCTGGTATTGAATGATCCGTGGTCTCCCTGTGTTGGCCAGGAGCGCATTATCACTTATGCAGAATATGCCGACCCTTCGGGCACAGCCACTCATTGGAGCACTTTTTACAACCTGGATAAAAAGTAATTAACTATAAAAAAGATCGTCATGAAATATATACAAACCATTATATCTGCCTGTATATTACTCGCATGTATCAGTTGCAGCAATATGAAAAACGGTAACGACCAGAACGGCGGTGGCTCGGGTGAGCCTAAAACATACGGTACTGCAGCAGAAGCAGCTGCAGCCGCCAAAAATGATATGATCAGCGCACTGGACCAGAAGGTGGACCTCGGCGTAACAAAGGAACAATTGCAGGCTTCGGCCCCCGGCACTCCTGTGATGCAGTACAATGTAAACTGGGACGATTTGCTGAAAGCGGATTCCAGCACAGACCTGGAGAAGATAGCTACTTCACGTAATACTTCTATTGTGCCTTTTGTGGCCAATAATGAGGTGGTGACCATTGCAGGACTTAATAATGAAAATCAGAAGTTTAAAGTCAGTATGCTGGGAAATAAGCATCTCTCCACAGAGCTGGATATGGTTTCTAAAGCTGTATCGGGCATGCAGGGCAGCAACATTGTGATACTTGAAATTCCTAACCTGCCGGCAACCATATACAAAGCTTCTATGCCCACAGGCGGCAGTATGTATTTTACCAGTTACAATAATAATTCCCTGCGGCAGGGAATGAGTGCAGCCACTATTATCCCGATGTTACGCACAGAAGCAGAAGGGTTCCAGAGAAGGTTTGGTGACCAATTGAAAAAAGGTAATCTTGCACATTAGTTTCACAGCTTTATAATTGAAGGAGCGTCCGTTTTACAACGGGCGCTTTTTTATTAAATATTCTTACGGGGCCATAAACAACTGTACCTTTAAACGTAATTTCCGGCCCTTGAAAAATTATTATAGTAAAGCAGTATTGATGCTGTTATTTATCATGGTAACAGCGTTTACGCTTAACCGTTATGCAATGCTCATTCAGTCCTTGCTGCGCATACATTATGACTGGAAGTTTGAGCTGTGCATGGTGTTGGGGCAGTTACTTTTTCAGCTCCCTTTTATTTTTAAAAAGACATTGGCTATTAAAGGCAGGTATTATTACAATATGCTGCTTGTATCTTTTATGGGTGCCGTGCTGCTATGGCCACTGCTTATTATAAATCATTTGCGACAGTTGTCTCATTTCGTAAATATTGGCTATTTTTTTTGCGTGGTGCTGTTTATGTTTACAGAACACAGGCGGCGGGTAAAGAAGCTGGAGCTTCCGGCATTTATGTCTTATACCTGGGTGTTGTACCGGCTTATAATCCTGGCTTTTATTATCTGAAAAACCCCAATGATCAAAAAAATCGTAATTGCCGGCGGAACCGGTTTTATAGGACAGTATCTGGAAAAGGAATTTATAGCTGAAGGCGCTGCTGTCTTTATCATTTCACGTAGCGGTATACCCGGTACAAATACTATAGGCTGGAATGATACGGCAGCGATACGGGAGGCACTTGAAGGTGCGGCCATGCTGATAAATCTTGCCGGTAAGTCTGTTGACTGCCGTTACAATGAAGCCAATAAAAAAGAGATACTCCGCTCCCGGGTAGAAACCACGGAGACACTCGGTGATATAATCCTTCAATGCGTTCATCCGCCGCAGCTGTGGCTCAATTCCAGCACTGCAACAATTTATCGCCATGCAGAAGACCGCCCGATGACCGAAGAAAGCGGAGAGATAGGTTCCGGCTTTTCGGTAGGTGTGGCAAAGGAATGGGAGCATGCATTTTTTTCATTTCAACTGCCCGGAACGCGACAGGTGGCGTTGCGTATTGCCATTGTGCTGGGCAAAGACGGCGGCGTAATGATCCCCTTTATGAACATGGTAAAATATGGATTGGGTGGTCCGCAGGGAAGTGGCCGGCAGATGTTCAGCTGGCTGCATGTGGCAGACCTGTATCGTATCATCAGGTTTCTGGAAGCTCATAAAGAAATGAATGGCGTATACAATTGCAGTGCACCAAATCCTGTGACTAACCGGATGCTGATGAAAAGCCTGCGCAATGCGATGCATAAAAGTTTTGGACTGCCTGCACCCAAGTGGCTGCTGAAGACCGGTGCTGTATTGATTAAGACAGAAACAGAACTGATATTGAAAAGCCGCTGGGTGCTTCCTGAAAAATTACTGAATGCAGGGTTTCATTTTGAGTATCCCACACTGCAAATGGCATTGGAAGAGATTATAGGTAAAGATGTGAACCGTAAGTAGAGAATAGTGCAATACTTCTTAAAAAATAAAGACCGGCAATAATTGCCGGTCCTTTTATTTCTGATTGTGTTCTGAATCTTATTTCACAGGATTTCCTTCACGGTCCAGCTCTACCATTTCGTAGCCGAGTTTCTGCAGTCCATCCCATACTTTGGCTTTATCCCCTACCAGCACGATGTTCACCTTAGTATCAGCAGGCAGCTTCTGTGTCGCCAGTGAGTTTACATCCTGCAGAGTCATATTGCTGAGGAGTGTATTCTGCTGCTGCGAATAATCTGCCGCCAGGTTATACTCTATGATGCGGGAAAGGAAGCCAGCTTTCTGGAAGCCGGTTTCATATTTACGCGCTTCACTCTGGCCCATTGATTTCTGTGTAAATGCCAGTTCTTCCGCTGTAGCACCGTTGGCCTTGTAATTTTTAACGATACTCATCACATGCATCAGCGCACTGTCTGTGGCCTTGGCAAGGATACCTGCACTGAAAGTAAATGTGCCTGTGTATTTATCACCGTCGAAACCGGAGCGTGCACCGTATGTCCAGCCTTTATCTTCGCGGAGGTCCAGGTTCAGGCGGCTGTTGAAAGCACCACCCAGCGGATAGTTCATAACGCCTGATTTGTAGTAATCGCCCAGTGCATCATACTTCATACCAGTTACATAGCCTACACGGAATTCTGTCTGGGCTGCATTGGGAATATCTACGAAATAGATTTTTGTTTTTTCGATGGCAGGTGCTGCTGCAAGATCAGGGAGTTTTACCTCGCCGGCCGGCAGTTGCTGCAGGAAGCCCAGTTTAGGCAATACGTCCGCATCTTTTACATCTCCTACCACTACTACGATCGCATTGTTTTTGGAAATGTATTTGTCGTAGTAATTCTGTACATCGGCCAGCTGTATATTGTTCAGTGTAGCTTCTGTACCATTTGCAGGCCAGCCCAGTACGCTGTTGGAACCGTACATCACTTTGTTGTACACATTGCCCGCCACGAATGTTGCCTGGTTCATGGCATTCTTCAGGCTGGCGGTAATACGTTTTTTATTGCGGTCAAACGCATCTTCAGTAAACTTAGGATGCAGCAGGCGCTCCTCTGCCAATGCAAGTGTTTTATCAAGGTTCTTTTTGAGTGATTGTATGTTAAGGTACACTGCATCGCGTGAGACGCTTACATCTACGCTGCTGCCCAGTTTTTCCAGTGCTGTGGTAAAGGCCTCAGCAGTATAGTTTTTCGTGTCTTCATCCATCATCGTTGCAAACATATTGGCTAGCCCTGCTTTGGACGGATCGTTCGCTTCCAGCAGGCGGCCGCCTTTCAGCTCAATTGAGATGTTTACAACAGGTATTTCATTGGTAGCCGTACCGATCACTTTGATATTGCCGGGCAGGTCTTTGCGCCAGAATGCAGGCACTTTCACCACCGGGTTTGCACCGGCCGGCGGTTGCTGGTTACGGTCAAAGTTATCTTTCGCTTTATTGTAGGTAAGCTTATCATAGCCATAGTTCGGAGCTTTATAGCCAGTTTCAGAAACGGTATAGTTATCGTCTGCTACTTTGTTGGCTTCCTGCCCTTTGGTGAGCACGCTTACTATTACCGCATGCTTTCCTTTGATGTACTGATTGTACACCCGCATTACATCTTCTTTGGTAACAGAAGTATTTTCCTTCAGTTCTTTGCCGATGTAGTTCGGGTTGCCGGTGAAGGTGTAATAAGCTGCGAGCTGCGATACTTTGCCGGATACACTTTCCAGCCCGTAGATCAGCTCAGACTCGCGCTGGCTGTGGAATTTATTGATATCATCGTTTGTTACGCCGCGTTTCTCAAATTCATCCCAGGCAGCTTTTTCCATAGCGTAAATATCGCTGAGCTTCTGGCCGGGCAGAGGTGTGATGGAACATGTAAATTCGCCGGAAAGTTCTGTCGTGCTGTTGAATACGCTGGCACTTATCGCTTTCTGTCCTTTTACAAAATCTTTATAGAAAATAGAGTTGTTACCCTGACCCATGATTTCCGCAAGGCAGTCCAGTGCAGCCTCATCTTTGCTGAAGCGCGGCGCCGACGGATAAACGACACGCAGCATAGGCAGCTTCGCATAGTTGTCGGTCATGGAGATAAAACGATCAGAAGAAATGACCGGCAACGGCAGTTTTACAGGCTGTACATCCGGGCCTTTAGGTATCGGGCCGAAGTACTTTTCTGCCAGCTTTACTACCTGCTTCGGATCTACGTCGCCACCCACGGTAAGCACAGCATTATTGGGGCCATACCAGCGCAGGAAGAAGTTTTTCAGGTCCTGTACATTTACACGGTTCAGATCTTCTACATAACCAATAGTAAGCCATGAATACGGATGGCCATATGGATACAGGTTTTTTGCTGCTACTTCGCTTACCAGGCCGTAAGGACGGTTATCATAGTTCTGGCCGCGTTCGTTTTTCACAGTGGCGCGTTGCACTTCAAATTTCTGCTGTGTAACAGCATCGAGCAGGAAGCCCATGCGGTCTGCTTCCAGCCACAGCATTTTTTCCAGCTGGTTACTCGGCACGGTTTCAAAATAGTTCGTACGATCGCGGTTGGTAGAACCATTGAGCGTACCGCCTGCCTCGCTGATGATTTTGAAATGCTGTTCATCAGCCACGTGATCAGATCCCTGGAACATCATATGTTCAAAGAAATGCGCAAAGCCCGACTTGCCGATTTCTTCACGTGCAGAGCCTACATGGTAGGTCACATCAACATGTACAATAGGGTCTGAATGATCTTCATGGATGATCAGTGTCAGTCCGTTGGGCAGCTTGTATTCTTCGTAAGGAATTACCAGCTCGCTCCCGGTTTTGGTAACCTTTTGCACCAGTTTGGCCTGTGCAGAAACCTGTGCAGGAGCATATAAAATTGCTGCAGCCGCAAAAGCTAGGAATGTGCGTTTCATGAATATTCTTTTAATAAAGCGCCTAAATATAAGTGTTCGGCGTCTAAAAATACTAGCCCCTTCCGCAATACAGGTTATTTAGTGGAAACAATTTGTATATAATTTATTAACCATAAAGTAATCTCCCCGGCTGTTGCTGTACCTTATCATTGTGCCCTAATCTTCATTACAATGAAAAAAAATCTACTGTATGTATGTGCGGCCATAGGACTGGCCACACTGGTGTACTCGTGCAATAAAAGCACGGACAGTACACAACCCGGCACTAAGAAAACAATTGATCTGTATGCACATGCCAAAGCCTTGTATACCGGCTGGCCTGAAACATTTGAAACCGGCAGCAAAGGCGCTTATGCCGCTGCAGATGTGACACTTTCCACCGGCACCTGGAATTTTGACGACGCCTTGCTTGGTTCTACCACCAGTGATCATAAGAATGGTACCAAATGTGTTCGCATGGAAAATACCGGTACTATCATGATGAAATTTGATGTAACAAACGGAGCCAGTGAGGTAGACATTGCTCATGCGGTTTACGGTTCGGATGCGTCTTCTACATGGGAATTATGGTATTCTGCTGATGGTGGCACCAGCTGGACAAAAACAGGTAACACGGTTACCACTTCTTCTACAACTGTTTCCGTTGCCACCTTTACACTGAATCTCACCGGTAATGTACGTTTTGAAATACGTAAGGTAAGTGGCGGCCGTCTTAATATAGACGACTTCAGCATTACAGACAACGGCAGCGGTACAGGCGGCGGTGGCAATACCGGTGGTACTGCTACGCGTGACGACAATATGGGTATGGGTAACCCAAGCGGCGCCACTACCACCACTTCAAATAGTAACAACTACCTGATGTCCAAGACGCAGTATACACTTTCTTACAACAGTTCCAAAGGTATGGCCAACTGGGTGAGCTGGCACCTGAGCACTGCATGGAAAGGCACTGCCACACGCTGCGACTGCTTTACATCTGATGCATCACTGCCTTCAGGATTTTATAAAGCAACCACATCCAATTATACCAACACGGGTTTTGACCGTGGCCATATGTGTCCGTCAGATGACCGCGATGGCAGCGCTACAGATAATGCTGCAACCTTCCTGATGACCAACATCACACCGCAGGCGCCGATCCTGAACCAGCAGACCTGGGGCGACCTGGAAACATATTGCCGTACGCTTATCACACAGGGTTATGAGCTGTACATCATCGCCGGTGGTTACGGTCAGGGTGGCAGCGGCAGCCAGGGTGGTACTACAAACACTATTGCGAGCGGTAATATCAATGTGCCTTCCCATTTCTGGAAAGTGGTAGTAGTACTGCCGATAGGTACAGGCGATGCCAGCCGCGTAAGTACTTCTACACGTGTTATCGCTATAGACATGCCTAACCAGCAAAGTGTAAACAGCCATACATGGGGTTATTACCGGACTACAGTAGATGCTATCGAATCTGCCACCGGTTACGATTTTCTTTCTAACGTGCCCACAAGCATCCAGAGCGTTATCGAAGCAGCTGTTGATAATGGCCCTACTTCATAAAAAGAGTTTGAAAACAAAAAAGCAGAGCCCTTCGTATTTGCGGAGGGCTTTTTGCTGGTATAAATGCCGGGATTAAAAACGTATTTTCATAATGGCCACGTACTGTATTGCATGAACAAAAAAATTTTACTGGTAGGCAATGATATCAATAACCTTCAGCCCAATAACAGCTGGAAAGATCTGCTGCATGATATGATCACATTCTGCAAAGCGGACAAACTCATTACCGATATCAGTAACAAGCCATTTCCGTTGCTGTATGAAGAAATATTTCTTACCTCGCTACGTAAGGCGCACCGCCATGAGCGTGAATTAAAACAGTTCATCAGCGACAGGGTATCTGCTATAGAAGGCAATGCAATTCATGAAAGGATCAGGACATGCAGGATTAAAGATATTATCACCACCAATTATGATTTTACGCTGGAAGGAGTAATCCCCGAACGGAATAACGGTGTGATAGATGAGCGCGTGTACAGTATTTTCCGGCATTATAGAGCTACCCATCAAAACGTATGGCATATTCATGGTGATTGCCGGATACCGGCTAGCATAAACCTCGGGTTTGAGCATTATGGCGGGCAATTGCAGCAGATAAGGAACTACGTAGTTACAGGCACTAATTATACAAGCAAAGCGGTGTCAAAACTGCCGCTGATCAAGAGGCTGGAAACAGGACCGCTGAACAATCAGTCATGGATAGACTTCTTTTTTAATTCGGATATTTACATATTTGGCCTGTCGCTCGATTTTGTAGAAACAGACATCTGGTGGCTGCTTACTTATCGTGCACGGTCTAAATATTACAGGAGGCGGAACATACGGAACAGCATTTATTATTTTATACCCAAAGAGTATGTGCAAAGTTCCAAAGCAAAGCTTGATCTGCTGCGGGCAAATGGTGTAATGATCATAGATACACTATCTGCAAAAGATAAAGAAACCTATTACAGCCGGATACTGGATAAAATACAGCTGCATGAAAAGCAGTAAAATAAAAACGCCGCAATTATGAGTTGCGGCGTTCTGTTATTAAGTTGAGTGGAATTATTTTTTGATCAACCGGAAAATATCCAGTCCGTTTGCATATACCATCAATGCAAGCAACAGCACGAGACCCACAGTGGTGGCACGTTCCATTACCTTGTCGCTTACCTTACGCCGTGTGATCAGCTCAAACAGCAGGAAAATTACATAACCGCCGTCGAGGCCGGGGATCGGCAACAGGTTCATGAAAGCAAGTATAATAGATACAAATGCTGTCAGTGCCAGGAAATCGTGCCAGTCGAAAACAGAAGGAAATATTTTACCGAAGCTGGCAATACCGCCCAGGTTTTCATTCACTTTTACTTCTTTGGACGTAAAGAGCAGTTTAAACTGCTGCCAGTAAAAACCGAATTGCTCAAATGTATAAGTAAACCCTTTACCTATAGCTCCGAACATGCTGTACTTAGTTACATCCGGCGTAAGGAACCGCGCAGGCTCTGCATAACCGATGCCAATAAGAGAATCTTTACTGGCCGGTACTTTTACGTTGATGTTCTGTACCTGCCCGCCACGTACCACTGAAACTGCTATTTCCTGACCGTAATATTGTTTTTTGGCAGCTTCTACCTCATCTGTAAAAAATACAGGACTATTATTGATGGCAATAATGCTGTCATTTTCTTTAAAGCCGGCTTTCTCGGCATTGCTGCCTTTCATAAGTCCGCCTACTACCGCCGGGATCCTGGGGCGGATAAAAGAGCTTTTCTCGCTTTTCAGCAGTTTGCCTATCGTGCCGGAAGGAATATTTACTTCTGCGCGTGTACCATTGCGGTCTACCTGTATCGTTTTAGCTTCGTTAAATACGATTTCCAGCGGTATGCGGTTAAAGCGCTCTACCTCTTTATTATCTACCGTCAGTATTTTATCACCGTTCTGCAGGCCTATGCTTTGGGCCAGCGAATCTGCTACGATACCATACTTCACATTTTTTGTAGGCAGGTAGGTTTCACCCCATATGCCGAAGATGATCGTGTAGATCACCATGGCAGTAAGTACATTCATTATAATACCGCCCAGCATGATGAACAGGCGCTGCCATGCCGGCTTGGAACGATATTCCCATGGTTCCGGTTCTTTGCTCAGCTGATCGGTATCCATGCTTTCATCTACCATGCCGGCTATTTTTACATAGCCACCCAGCGGAAACCAGCCCAGACCGTATTCTGTACCACCCACTTTCTTCTTAAACAGGGAAAAGTTCAGCAATCCGGAGAACGGGAACAGGAAGTCGAAGAACAGGTAGAATTTTTCCACCCTTGTTTTAAACAGTTTTGCGAAGAAAAAATGTCCGAATTCGTGGAGGATGATCAGAATGGACAGAGCGGCAAAAAGCTGCAGGCCTTTAACCTGCCATTCTGCCATCATTAAAACAGTATGTAATTGCATTGTATATTATTCGGTATATAAATTTTAGTATGTTGATAGCTGGCTTTTCTTTACCAGCTCCATGGCCCTGATCCGTGCTTCTTTATCAGTATGTTCATAATCTTCCAGTGTAGGCTGCTCGATAAACGACACCTGCTCCAGCGTATGCTCTATCATCTCGCTCATTTCCATAAAACCTACTTTGTTCTGCAGGAAGGCATGCACTACCACTTCGTTTGCAGCATTAAGTACGCAGGGCGCGTTACCGCCTTTAAACATCGCTTCTTTGGCCAGTGCCAGGTTGCGGAATGTTTTATAATCGGGTGCTTCAAAGTTCAGTTTAGTGAAATCCTTGAAATCAAAACGCTTGAAATCATTATGAACGCGGTTAGGAAAAGCGAGTGCATACTGGATCGGCAGTTTCATGTCCGGCAGACCCATCTGTGCTTTGATGGATCCATCGTTAAACTGCACCAGTGAATGTATAACGGATTGCGGATGGATCACTACATCTATCTGTTCATTTTCCAGTCCGAAAAGCCATTTTGCCTCGATCATTTCCAGCCCTTTGTTCATCAGGGTGGCGCTGTCTATGGTTATTTTGGCGCCCATGGTCCAGTTTGGGTGCTGCAGGGCGTGTGAAGCTTTTACATTCACCAGGAAGTTGGTCTTTTTACCCAGGAACGGACCGCCTGACGCAGTAAGAATTACTTTTTCAACAGTGCGCCAATCTTCTCCTACCAGCGACTGGAAGATAGCAGAGTGCTCGCTGTCTACCGGTAAGAGGCGGGCGCGTTTTTCGGCAGCTCTTTGCATCACCAGCTCTCCTGCTACTACAAGGGTTTCTTTATTAGCGAGTGCTACATGCTTACCGGCTTCTACGGCGGCTAATGTAGAATGGAGACCTGCAAAGCCTACAATTGCTCCCAGTACCACATCTACACTGTCCCACTGTACTATATCCGTGAGTGCACTGAGGCCGCTGAACACTTTTATCGGCAGGCTGCTGAGTGCATCTTTTACCGCAGCATATTTTTTTTCATCCGTTACAACAACGGCATTAGGTTTAAATTTTTTGGCCTGTTCCACCAGCAGCGCATCATTGCTGTGCGCACTCAGCACTTCTACTTCAAACAGACCAGGATGGGCACTTACCACTTCCAGGGCCTGTGTACCTATGGAACCTGTGGATCCCAGTATTGCCAGACGCTTCATTATCATGTAAATTTTTATGCCGGTACGGAGTACCGGAGCGCCCAAAGATATTAAAATAAGGTCAGTGACGAAGAATTATGCAAAAGCGGTATATCCTATATTCGCAGAAATAATCATTGTTTTCTCAAAAGCTTAACATATTTATGATACAGGCTGCTACGCTCGGTTTCCTGGAAGAACTAGCTGTAAATAATAATAAGCCCTGGTTTGATGCGCAACGGAAACGATATGAAGCTGCAAAAGCAGACTATGAGGTGCTTGTCACCAATCTTATCGTGAAGATGACTCCGCTGGAACCGGCGCTGGAAGGGCAAAAAGCAAAGGATATGATCTTCCGCATCTTCAGGGATGTGCGTTTCGGTAAGGACAAAACACCGTATAAGGCTCACTTTGGTGCATTCTTCAGCCGTGGCGGGCGCAAATATCCCGGTGCCGGTTATTATCTGCACCTGGAGCCGGGCAAAAGCTTTATAGGCGGCGGCCTCTGGATGCCGGAAGGTCCGTTGCTGAAGGCGGTACGCCAGGAGATCGATTATAATTTTGACGAATTCAAAAGTATAATCGGGGAAAAGAAATTTAAAAAGCTGTTCAAAGAGATAAACGGTGAGCAGCTGAAAACGTTACCGCAAGGCTACACCGCAGATAATCCGGCGATAGATTACCTGAAGTACAAAAGCTTTACCGTCGGGCATGAGCTGACCGATAAAGAGGTAGTGAATAAGGCGTTTGAAGAAAAATGTGTAGATGTTTTTGCTGCTATGAAACCTTTTATTGATTTTTTAAACCGATCTGTGGATTAATTCCGGAATACAACAAATTCAAAAGGCCGTTCGGTGCCTGCTTTTGTTTTTTTACCTGCTTTCTTGGGGCGGTCGGTAGTTGTATTATGATAAACGTCCATTAACTCTGCAGCATTCTGCACATTAGCGTCATTATCTACTTTGCTGATCAGTGACATCAGCCCATCAACCTGTTGATCAAAATCATCCTGCCAGTTCTGTGCTACTTTCGTGGTGACCAGCAATTCGCGTGAGTGGTGCTTCATGGTTGACCCTTTTAACGTTATCGAAAAAAAATGTTTTGAAAAGTTAAGTTAATTTTTGGCCAGAAGCAATAGTAATAAATAATATGTGGGGCTATTAACAAGTAATTATCTTTTCCTTATTGGTAAAATAACCCCGTTCCGTCATCAGTAAAAATTGGTAAGATATGGGTAGCGTTCTTCGTAAAGCGCTTTTACTTTATCCAGGATCGTTTGGCGAAGCCCGTCTATATTCCTTCTTTCTGTAGCAGAAATGAATATGCATGATCCGCCGGTTTCCGCTGCCCATCTGCGTTGCAGCTGATCCAGCAAGTCTTTCTTGACCTCTTCATCCAGCCACGGATCAAAGGTGCGCTCTTCGTAAAGATCCATTTTATTGAAGATGGTAAGCACTGGTTTATCAAAGGCCCCTATCTCCTGCAGTGTCTTATTTACCACGCCCATCTGGTCTTCGTAAGCAGGGTGAGAGATATCCACAACATGGAGCAGGCAGTCTGCTTCGCGCACCTCGTCAAGCGTACTTTTAAAGCTTTCTACCAGGTGATGGGGCAGTTTGCGGATAAAACCAACCGTATCGCTGAGCAGGAACGGCGTCTGCTCATACACTACTTTGCGTGTAGTAGTATCTAGGGTTGCAAAAAGTTTGTTCTCTGCAAATACGTCCGATTTGCTGAGCAGGGTCATAATGGTGCTTTTCCCTACGTTGGTATAGCCTACCAGCGCCACACGGATGTATGTTTCACGTTCCTTGCGCTGAGTAAAAGCCTGTTTATCTATTTCTGCCAGCCTTTTGCGCAGCAGGGCAATTTTATCCTTTACAATACGGCGATCCGTTTCAATTTCGGTTTCACCCGGGCCTCTTGACCCGATACCGCCACCCTGGCGTTCCAGGTGCTGCCACATACCCTTCAGGCGGGGCAGCAGGTACTGGTATTGCGCCAGTTCTACCTGTACTTTGGCCTGTGCTGTTTTGGCGCGGCGTGCAAAGATGTCGAGGATAAGATCACTGCGGTCAATAGTTTTGGTACCAAGCGCTTTCTCAATATTGATGATCTGCGAGCCGGTAAGCTCATCATCAAAAATGACCAGGTTTATTCCTTTTGCCTTTACATATTCACGTATCTCTTCCAGCTTACCCTTACCCACAAAAGTGCGGCTGTCCGGGTGCGGCAGTTTCTGGATAAAGCTTTTCTCTGTAGTGGCACCGGCGGTCTCGGCCAGGAAGGCCAGTTCCAGCAGGTATTCCTTCAGCTGTGTTTCTGTCTGTGTCTTATATACCAGCCCTACGAGCACTGCACGCTCTTCCTGCTGGATTATATTTTTATTTTCTAACAATCCTCTTCTGTATTTTAAATTATTTGTGGCTGCCGGTATTGTACCGTTCAGCGGGTAAAGTTCGCAAAGGTTTCTGAAATAACGCTCTGATTATTTAATCCTTTGAACCTGAAGTAAGTTTGTAGTGTTTCAGGTATTGATACAGTAAGTACATCCATACCGCAAAAATACCTGTAAGCACCCAGCCCTCTGCATACCGGAACGGGTGTATGACATGCCGGGCAATGTCTGTGGTAAGTGAAAACGGCCGTGCAATAACATCCCAGCTGTTCCAGCGCTGAAAACGCCCAAGATATACCCCGAAGCCGGCCAGCAACATAATACAGAAGATAATAGCGCGCACAAATGGCTTGCTGAATGAGGATGACAACCGTTTTTCTACGTTGTGGACAGAAATAAAACCTGCTATGATGCCATTCAGTGCGGCAGAAAACAGGATGATCAGATCGAGCCACATAGGTGGGCTGGTATGCGGATGCAGGTGTATAAGGTCGGTGACAAGGTACAGTGCATTAGGGAAGAATAGTAGCCACAATACGGCCCAGGTAAATGTGCCGGCTTGCGTTTTACTGGTTGCCAGTTTTACTGAAAAATACAACGGCAGTATTGCCAGGAACTGGTTCCATACAAGAAATGTGTAAGAAAAAGATTGGGTGAGATACATACGCAGTACTATCAGTATCATGGTAAAACAGATAAACGGCGCTAATCTTTTGATATGCAGGTTCATAAAAACGGTTTTAAAGGAAAATGAATAAAGCAACGGCTACGCTACCCACCGAAAGTATAAGTACCGCACCGGCAGCAATGTCTTTTATGTTCTTTACCAGCGGATGATATCTGTTTTCGGTATACAGGTCGCAAGTCAGTTCCAGTGCAGTATTTACAGCCTCTGCAAACCATACCAGTGCAATACACAACACTATAGAAGTCCATTGACCGGTAGTTATATGACGGCATATACCGGCAACGATCACCAACAGGGACGCCAATGCATGAATACGCATGTTTGGTTCTTTTTTAAGCAGATAACTTATTCCGGCAAACGCGTAACGCAGGCTGCCGGCCCGTGACCTGAGTGTCATCTGTTTCAGATTTTTCATTTTTAAAAGCACTTTGTAATACAAAGCAACTAAAACTTATTGAAAGAACTAACTTATGTACATAAACAGAACATTATTTTAACAAAGGATATAAGCATAAAAATGGCCACCGATAGGGTGGCCGTTATAAAATAGTTCCGGGTATTATCGCTGAGTGGGATCTTCCATGTTCAGATCTTTATCAAACGGACTTTTGGTAAACGGATAAACAAGCTGCTTTACATATCCTTTCGGGAAATTGGCTTCGTGCAGCCCGGTACCGGCAGGCCAGGTATTGCCCGGTAGATAATAAGTGCCGAATATCCTGTCTATAAAAGGAAAAATGGTGGCGAAATTCTTGCCATAATGAGCGGGGTCTTCGCAATGGTGCCAGTGATGGTATTGCGGTGTGGCAATAATGTACTTAAGCACACCGAAGTTGATCCTCGTATTGGCATGTATCAGCACTGCATGAATGGCCATGAAAATAATATAGGTATTAAACGTTATTTCTGAAAAGCCGAAAACATACAATGGTATAAAGGTCATAGACCGGGTAACAAAGATGTCAACAAAGTGTGTGCGCGACCCTGCAAGCCAGTCCATGTTTTTGGTGGAATGGTGTACTGAATGGAAACGCCATAAGTAGGTGTGGCTGTGAAAAAAGCGGTGCGCCCAGTATTGAAACAGGTCGGTTACCACAAAGGCAAACAGCAGCTCCACAACAAAAGGCAGGCTCTGCACCCATTGATGCAGGCCGGAAAGTCCCATCCAGCCAAAGAATAGTGTGGCAGGCTTTTGTGTGATCACTCCAAAGAACTGCACAAACAGGTGGCTCACGACAAAGTACATCAGGTCTGTTCTCCACTCTTCGTGAAAGCGACTCTGATTTCGGTTTTTGGGCAATACCATTTCTATCGGTACAAAGATGACTGCCATGAGCAGCAGGTCCAGCAACAGCCAGTCGAGCCCCAGGTGCCAGCTTGTTTTTTCTACAGACCGGCCCTGTACACGAAATCCGCCAATGACAATGGAGGCAACAGAAATAAGAATACCGATCAGTGCCCATTTCTTTTGCCTGCTGAGCATGAAGCTGAGCACGGCAAAGAAGAAGGAGGCAATGATAGCAGAGATGAGCAGTATTTTCATGGACTCACCGGTATATACATTTCTGAATTCGGGCGTGGTAAACCATTCGGGATACTGGAAACAGACAACTCCCAGAAAAGACAATATCCCCAAGAAAATAGAAGAATATCCGCTGATCTTTCCTTCCCCGATTTTTAAACGTTGTGTTTGTTCTGACATGAATTGTCTTTTGATAAAGTATATAAGTATCGCTTAGAGCAGCCGTTCCTGTTCTCTCAGCCAGCGTTCCGGTATTTCATCTTTGCAGGCAATTAAATAATCTGCATAGGAGCAGGGGACAAAGGAATGGTCGGGCAACTGCATCCACCAGCGGCCGGTGCGCTTGCTTTTAAGGAATATAGTATCGTTGCTGGTAAAGCTTACATGAAATTCTATAAATTCCTCACGGTCTGTGAGTTGTGCTTCACTTTTGCGCACCTGGTAGCCGTCTATAAAGTACCAGATCATCTGTGCTATGAGTCTTGCCGACATCTGGAACATGTCTCTTGCCGGATCGTAGCCGTAAATGCCGAAAGAAGAAAGCTGGTTGCTCATACCCGCATAACGTGTAAGCATACAGGCTTCATCACCGGAAAAACCATTGGGAGAACCAAACCGGTTTACCGGTGCATCACTGTATTTTACTGCATTGATATCAAAGCTGAACATATGGCTGGTGCGCAGTGCGGGTTCTACATCTTCCATATGCTCACGTACACGACCGAGCCGGAAGAAATCAAAACGCAGCTTGTCGAGCGTTTCCAGCATACGTGGGTGCACATAATAGCTCTGGAAACCTATATGGCTGTAGTGCCGTACATAATTCGGCTGAGAAGTAAGCATATCCATCAGGAAGCTGCGTGATGTTACGCCCTCAGCTTCATCAAGGTCTATGAACATATCGGTAACGCAGGCATTGATACCTTCCCCCATTTCTTTAAATGCTTCATATTGCTGCAATGTGAGGTCGTGGGAGCCGCCAAGCACTATTACCACTTTGTGGGCAGCATGCAGTTCATGCAGTACCATGCGCAACGCAGCTCTTGTATCATCCAGGGTAACACCCTGGAGAATGTTGCCCAGGTCGGCAACCTTTACAGCCGGATGCCAGTTGTATGACTGATACAGTTGTTCGCGTACTATGTCCGGGCCATTGCTGTAGCCTGCATTACGGCTTTCGCCACGCCATTCGCCGCAGCCCAGCAAAATAATATCGGCTTCCTCCCATTGAAAATTTTCCTGTGTGGCACATTGAATGTGGGCGCCCCACTGTTGCGGATCATATGTACCGGGTTCCTGGTTTTCTATAAAATGACGTTCTGCAAAAAAATGCCTCAGATCCATATTCAAATTAAAATGTAATGTCTAAAAGTAATGAAGGAATGAAGATAATGTGTTAATTAGCAAATTAGCAAATGTGACGGTGTGGTAATGTGGTTGATGTGAATAATGTGCTGATACGGGAATGTAAAAATTATCAATTCCAAAATACGTTTCCAATTCCCCCAATTCCAATCTCATATCTAAATTCTCATATCTCACATCTCAAAAATCCTTCCAATTCATCGCTGTATAAATTTTTAACAGCTTTTAACCGTGAAGGCTTATTAAATTTTATATTTTTGACCGCCTAAGCAATATACATGTCAAAAGGAAAAACCAAAACCTCTTATGCATCAGCCATTATCGGCGTGTCCCTGGTACTTTTTCTGCTGGGTACGCTTGGTTGGCTGGTGATTAATGGCCGCGGGCTTACGCGGGCTTTTAAAGAAGATATTGAAGTCCAGGTAGACTTTCATGATAATACGCGTGATGAAAATGTACAGAAGATGAAGTCTGTGCTGGATACACAGCCATTTGTACGTGCATCAAAAGTGGTGAGCAAAGAAGAAGCGCTGAAAATGATGAATGACCTGGAAGGTGAGAATGTAGATGAACTGACCGGAGCCAATCCGCTGTTTACATCTATCATTCTGAACCTGCATTCGGAATATGTAAATAAGGACAGTCTTGAAAAAATAAGGACTTTCATTATGCAGAGCAATGTGGTACATGATGTCACTTATCCTAAAGTAGTTGTGAGCCAGATGGATAATAACTTCAGGAAGATAAGCATCATCCTTGCCGCAATATCGCTGCTACTCTTCATAGTAGTTATAGTACTGATAGACAATACGGTGCGCCTCGCTATGTTTAGTAATCGTTTCCTGATTAAAACCATGCAGATGGTAGGAGCCACCCGTTGGTTTATTTCCAAACCTTTTGATCAGCGTGCTATAATTAACGGCCTGATCAGCGGTTTGCTTGCGGTATTGGGCCTGTGGTTTGTAATCGTATTTGCAGAATCCCGCCTGCCGGAACTGAAGCTGCTTCGTGAGCCTGTGCTGCTTGCTGTACTGATGGGCGGAATGGTACTGCTTGGCATCATCATTTCGCTGACGAGCACACACCGCTCTGTTGTAAAATACCTGAAAATGCAGGTTGAAGATCTTTATTAAAAATTATAGTCTTAATATTGTCGTATGGCATACCAGAAACCAGCTAATAAAGCAACCAACAAACAACCTTTGGGCAACCAGACATTCCTGTTTGATAAAACAAATTATACATGGATGCTGGCCGGCCTTGCACTCATCCTGCTTGGCTTTCTCCTTATGAGCGGCGGTAAAAGCGCGGATCCGCATCAGTTTAATTATGATGAAGTTTATTCCTTCCGTCGTATTACACTCGCACCGATCGTAATCCTGCTCGGTTTTGGCATTGAAGTATATGCCATCATGAAAAAACCAAAAGAAACAGCCGAATAAGACACACAGCTTCGCTTCCGGCGAAACAGCGAATATAATATGCAGCAGCCGTAAAATTGCTGGTACCTGGTTACCAACACTTTTACGGCTGTTCTTTTTTGCTGATGATTTTTGCGCTATACTGCCATTTTTATCTGTGAAAATGCTGCACTGTCTCTGTGAGCAAAGTGGCTGTTCCGCCGCTGCTTTCCCAGGAAGTGTAAAGAGAAAGTTCGCTGCCGGTAAGTATTTTCATAAAAGCTGTTTCCGGTTTGCTGGTAATGATCTGGTCGGCTGTGACCTGGTATCTGAAAGTGTCTGTATAAAAAGTACTGCTGGCTGTATCGTACAGGTATTCATACAGAAAGCTGTCTTTGGTAAATTCAAAGGATTGTCCCGATGGTATGGCCGCAATAGTTGTGTCTTTAATTTTGGTGCCGTCTGCCGTTATTTTGGTTGAGGTATAGTCCAGGTACCATTTCCCGACAACGGAGGCGGAATCCTTACTTTTTTTGCAGGCAGTAAACAGAAATGTTATTATGATTGCAGGCAGTACCAGTTTTTTCATTGTTGTAATGTATGGTTGGTAAAAATAGGTTTTAATAGATAAAAGAAAAACGGCTGCCCGTATAAAGGACAGCCGTATGGATAAATATGCGGAACTTAGTTAATTACTACCATCATAGGCCCATTTAATGTAGGTAGAGCCCCATGTAAACCCGCCGCCAAAAGCAGCCAGGATAATATTATCGCCTTTTTTCAGGTCTTTTTCCCACTCCCACAGGCATAGCGGCAACGTACCGTTAGTAGTATTGCCAAAGCGCTGTATGTTCACCATTACTTTTTCCTCCGGGAGGCCCATGCGCTCGCGTGTAGCATCTATGATACGTTTATTTGCCTGATGCGGAACCAGCCAGGCTACGTCCTCAGAAACCAGGTTATTACGCTCCATGATTTCGGCAGAAACATCGGCCATATTTTTTACGGCAAACTTGAATACTGTCTGACCTTCCTGGTATACATAATGCTCTTTGTTCATTACAGTTTCCAGCGTAGCCGGTTTTACAGAACCGCCTGCTTTCTGATGAAGGTAGGCACGGCCTGCGCCGTCACTGCGAAGTATAGAATCGAGCACGCCTGTACCGTCTGTGCTGGGTTCCAGCAATACAGCACCGGCGCCATCTCCGAAGATGATGCATGTAGCGCGGTCTTCGTAATTAATGATAGAGCTCATTTTATCTGCCCCTACCACAATCACTTTTTTGTGCCGGCCGGTTTCGATAAACTGTGTACCGGTGGTAAGTGCATACAGAAAGCCGCTGCAGGCAGCATTAATATCGTATCCGAAAGCGTTTTTCAGACCTGCCTTGTCAGAAATGACATTGGCTGTTGCCGGGAACTGCATATCGGGCGTAGTAGTGGCGCAAATCAGGAGGTCTATATCCAGTGGACTGATACCGCGCTTCTCCAGGATCATTTTCACTGCTTCCACCGCCATATCAGATGTTCCTCTTTCTCCTTTTAAAAGGCGGCGTTCCTTAATGCCGGTGCGGGACTGTATCCACTCATCATTGGTGTCAACCATTGTTTCCAGCTCTGCATTGGTAAGAACGTATTCGGGAACATACCCGCCTACTGCCGTGATGGCAGCATGTATTTTTTGCATTTACTTTTTTTTAAACAGGCAAAATTAGGTAATGTACAGTTCAGAATGCACAATACTTCTTATATAATGTATTGTGAAAAATCTATAATGCTTGATTATGTGTTCATACCGCCGCAGGCACTGATTACCTGGCCGGTTACATAAGTGCTCAGGTCAGAAGCAAGGAAAAGCGCCACACTGGCTATTTCTTCCGGCTTGCCAAAACGTTGCAATGGTATCTTTTCAAACCATTTTTCCGCACCGCCGTCTTTCAGGTAGTGGGTCATATCGGTTTCGATAAAGCCGGGGGCAATGGCATTTACGCGAATATTGCGGCTGCCTATTTCCTGTGCTATAGACTTGGTAAAGCCGATAATACCTGCCTTCGAAGCCGCATAGCTGCTCTGGCCGGGATTTCCCTTGATACCTACTATTGAGCTCAGATTAATGATGCTGCCGCTGCGGGCTTTCATCATCGGCTTAATTACCTGGCGTGTAAGATTATATACAGATTTGAGGTTGGCCTGCATTACTTCATCCCACTGCTCGGGAGTGAGGCGCAGCAGCAGGTTGTCGCGGGAGATACCGGCGTTATTTACACAGATATCTATGGCACCAAATTCTTTAGCCACATCAGCAGCGAGCTGCTCAGCTGAGGTGTAGTCAGCGGCATCAGATTTATAACCTTTGGCCTTTACGCCCAGTGCCGTAAGTTTGTCTTCCAGCGCTTTGGCCCGTTCTTCTGATGAAAGATATGTAAACGCAATGTTTGCACCGTGTTCTGCAAATTTCAAGGCTATTGCTTCTCCGATACCACGACTGGCACCAGTGATGAGGGCAACTTTATTTTCCAGCAGTTTCATTACAAGTTGGATTTGGGCGCTAAAATAGTGATTGCTGCAGGAATTGTATAATAAATGGATGATTTATAAAAGAAAAGTCCCCGCTCGGAGGACTTTTTATTAGTTTTTACCGGGTGCGGAAACGTTTATGTCCGTTTTTTCGTCATTGGCCGGGTTCTTTTTGGCAGTACGTGTGATTTTATAGGATGCAAGCGGTGAGTCGGCTTCAAAATGCAGGTCTTTTTTAAATAGTTGCCTGTATTTTGCTTCTGAGGCGTTGTCCATACGTGTGTCGTTTACGTATATGCCGCCAGAGTTATACAATAGAGAATAGCCCTTTGCCGGGTCTGCGAGCCCGTCTTTTACCAGTTCATTGCAGATAGGATCTACCTGCGTATAAGCCGTAACTGTTTTCGTATTCCCGGTATTTGTAGTGGTTACTTCCTGTATGGGTGCCGGTGGCGGATTATTTATTACTACAAAATCAGAATTGAGCACTTTGTCGCCGGTGGCAAATATGTTTTTGTGCTTACGGAAATGAGAAGCGCTATCCAGTACATCATTTGCAGAAATCTTTACGTCCTCCATTTGCAGCAATCCCAGGCCGTTGTTGCCCTGCGATGCCAGAAATGCCTTGGTAAGCAAACTGTATTCTGTAAGAAACGGTTCCTGCAACTCTTTCCAATTGATCATTACTTTCCCGGCGCTGTACATAAAAGAACTCGTCTTTCCCGGTTCTATAAGCCCATCACGCAATGCTTTGACAAATACAAAATTTTCATTGCCGTTGAGGTACATCTGCCGGTAAATGTCATTGAGCTGTGTCCGGGTTAATATTTCCTGCGCCCGTGCATAGCTGCAGAGTATTACAGGAAATAAAAGAAGGAGCATTGGCTTGAGGCGTTTTATAGTCATAAAAAGTTTTTTAAGGGAACGTGTATTACAGGAGGTTATTGTACAAATGACAATGATTTTTGGAGCGGATCTCCCTTTGAAGAATATTGTTCGGAGGCAACTATCTGAGTGTATGTAAGATAAAACAAAGCAGATGACCATTTTACTCCGGGGGCAATACAACTTGCTATCCTTACCTTTTGGAAAAGGGTATCACCCAGTTGCTTGATTCATAATATGATTCTTCGGGATTGTCGGGATCGTGGCCTTCAGCAGCAGATAAAAGCTTTTTGTATTTCTTTTCTGATGCACCTTTAAGCTGCACATGATCTACAAAAATCCCATTTTTATTGTACTCAATAAGTACCCCTTTTGTAGTATCTGCGATCCCATCCTGAACCATTTCAGCTGCAATCAAGTCTATTGCATTTTTAGCACCATCAGCAATGATGCGATTTGATGGCGCCGGTACTTTTTGCATATCGGAATTTGAATCAACCACATCATTTTCGCTCAGTTCTCCTCTTACGGAGAAATCAGGTATTTTTTTACAGCCAAGATCTGCATAGAACTTTTTGACCTTGAATACATATTGGCTTTGGAAAGGTTCACTCAGTAGCTTTTCATTGGAAAATACTGAATCATGCCGATACTGAAAATTGTAATCTCCTGTCACGGGGGTAATGCCGTCCTTAACTGCCTGAAGTAGTATAAAATATTTATTGCCATTGCGGTAAGCGCGTTGTATAGCGCTGTCAAGTTTTCCCGGAACTTTTTTTGTTGTTTGTGATTCAGAAGAAGAAGGCGCTGCAAGGACAAAGCAAAATGACAGTGCGAGTGTAAAAGCCCAGGAGGGTACAGAGATACGGGTTGGTTTTTTCATTGCCAGGAGGTTTTGTACGCGGTTAAATAATTGTTTTCTATTGTTGTTGTGAAGTGCTAAAGCTGCAGTTGTTCCGCTGTTTTGAAATTGTGCTATTGCCAGCAGGGATTCGCTCAATGCTATTTCCCCGTTATATTCCTTCACCAGTTCGTCGCATGCATACTCGCGGTATCGCGTGCATGTGCGGGCAATAAGCCATACAAACGGGTTGAAAAAAAGCAGCGTGCTGATTGTCTGGGTAATAATGTTCCAGAAGTAATCGAGGTGCTGTAAATGAGCCAGTTCGTGCATGAGCACAGCTTCTGCCTGCTCTGCTGTAAGCTGGCTGCACAGGCTTACGGGTACAAGTATCAATGCTTTTGCGTACCCGGTAATGCATGGAGATAAAACATCTGATGAATACCTGACGATCACTTTTTTCCGGATATCCATTTTCTCCAGCGCATTACTGAGGTACTGATTCCATGGGGCGCCGGGCATTTCGGTTGCATGAGCTTTTAGTTTACGTACCTGGTACCAACCCCAAAGGAGTTTTACCGAAAATAATAAGAGACCGGTAATGTATAAGATGAATATAGCAGTGTTCCAGACCGCTACTTTTTGGGTAATAATCTGCGACATACTTTCTGATAGGGATATAGGGGCTGGTTGCGGATGTATGGTAACTATCGGGCTAGCTGCAGTTGTGCTTGCTGCCCGTGTGATATGAGTTTCGGCATTACTGTTTTTCATTTGCCGGAACAACGGGCCAAAAGCCATAACAAAACTTATAAAGCATACCAGCATCGCTGCATTGCAGAGGTGGTATTTGTAAAAGGAACGCAGATTGCGAAACAGGAACAGCAATGTCTTCAATACAATTATGGCCGCAAAACCTGTAAGTAAAGAATTGCAGATGCCGGTACAGATTGCCAGCGGCAGCAGATAGGTTAAAGTGCTCATTTTTTGTAGCCTTTTTTTGCTTTTTCAATAAGTTTTGTAATCTCTTCCAGTTCCTCCGGAGATGCTTTATAATTATCAAGCGCCTGTAAAACCATTTTGGTGGCAGAGCCTTTAAAGAAAGTTGACATCAGCTTGTCCATAAATTTTTTCTGTACCTGGTTTTCTTTTGCTGAAGGGAAGTAAATGTGTTGCCGCTGGCTATCGTCGCGTGTGAGCAGACCCTTTTCAAACATTACCTGCATCTGTTTGAGTGTAGTTGTATACCCGACATCCCTGTCGCTGCTCAGTTGCTGATGCACTTCCTTCACTGTTGCTTTTTTGTCGCGCCACAGTATTCGCAGTATTTCCAGCTCGGCATCTGTTATGTTTTCGGCCATAGAAGTACGATTTTTGTCGTACTAAAGTACGATTTTTATCGTATTTCAAAAAAAACCGGAAGATTTTTTTTAAGCAAATAAAAGAAACTGAACTTTTTTAACTTTTACATTTCGTTTTTCTTTTATAACTTTTGGCTTCTAAAAACAAAAACGATATGAGGAAATTATTTGGTATGCTACTCGCAGCTGTTATCATGTTCAATGCGGGCATGCTGCAGGCTCAGACGCCACAGACACAACCTGCTCAAAAAACGACCACAGTAAAGAAAACAAGCACAACAACAACCAAACAACATCTGAAGGCAGACGGTACACCGGATAAACGTTATAAAGAAAACAAAACCACTAAAACGACTACAACAACGACCACCGGCCCAACGAAAAAAGATGGCACACCAGATATGCGTTATAAGTCAAATAAACAAACGGGAGTACCTAAAAAATAACATAAAGCCACCGAACGGTGGCTTTAATTTTTAAATAGTTCATCAGTTACAAACAGCGCCCCGGCTATACGGTCGGCAAAGAGCTTGCCGGAGTTCGTGAGGACCAGTTTGTTTTCCGTGCTGTCCAGCCATTTCCGTTCTATATATTCTTCTGCGCTGCGCAATACCTGTTTTACAGCCTCGCTGCCAAATTTTTCACCTATCACCGGTATATCTGTGCCCCACATGGTCCGCAGAGAGGTCATTATATATTCGTTAAGCCGTTGTGCAGTGGTGAGGTGCTCTTCTTCATGCCGTATATGACCGTCCTGCAGTATGCTTTTTGTGTAGAGTGCATTATTGGCAATGTTCCATCTGCGGTTTCTGCCATCGAATGAGTGGGCAGAAGGACCGATACCCAGGTACTGTTTGCCGCGCCAGTAATTGGTATTATGTACCGCATAGTGGCCAGGCAATGCAAGATTGGAGATCTCGTAATGATCAAACCCCATTGCAGGAGCCTGTTCTTCCAGTATTTCAAACTGACCCGCAGCCTGCTCTGCATCAACCGGGGCTGTTTTCTTCTTTTTTATAGCACTGTCCAGTGCGGTGCCTTCCTCCACAGTGAGTGCATATGCCGAAAAATGTGGTATCTGCAGGGCTTTTACCTGCAACAGGTTATACAGCCAGTCCTGGTCGGTGAGGCCGGGTGTGCCGTATATCAGGTCTATGGTAAGGTTGGTGAATCCAGCGTCCTGGGCAGCTTTTATGGCATAATCGGCCTGCTGCGCATTATGAGCACGGTTCATATACTTCAGATCATGTTCCCGGAAAGACTGTACACCTATGCTGAAGCGGTTTACCGGCGTACTGCGCAGCGAATGCAGGTAGGCATTGCTGAGATCGTCCGGATTGGCTTCAAGTGTAAATTCCTTTATATTGTCTGCATTGTAAAGGCGTGCAATATGCTCCCAAAGCCTGTTTATTTCATCGGCATTAAGCAACGAGGGCGTTCCGCCACCAAAGTATATTGTCTCTACGGGGGCTCCTTCCAGGTAATTCTTTTGCATTTCCAGCTCACGCATCATAGCGGTTAAAACTTCTTCTTTAAGTTTCAGCGATGTAGAAAAATGAAAATTGCAATAGGTACATGCCTGTTTGCAGAACGGAATATGCAGATAAATGCCGGCCATTAAAAATTTCTCCTGGTATAATAGTGAGCTGCAAAGTTCAGTTTTATAAATGTATTTACATCAGCCGTATTTGTCGTACACAATTGCTGCGGTTGATTAACTTTGAAATACAACATGCGAGCTGTATATATCCGGATTTTAATAATGGTTTTTTCTGCATTGCTGGCCATATACCCGTTGGGTTTACGGGCAGAAACATATACAGTCGCTATTCATTCGCTGGACAGTAATGATGCCGCGGCGGGCAAACTGGCTGCTATTCCCGGGAGCTTTTCTACACAGGACCAGGCCTATAACTTTGTACGCCAGCTGGTGCCGAGGTTGCAGGAACAGGGATTTCTGGCTGCATCTATAGACAGCCTGGCTGTTTCAGCTATGAAATATGATGTATTTCTGTATCTCGGCCATGGTTATAAATGGGGAAAGATCTCTTTTGACAACATACCGCCGGGAATCTTGCTTGCAGCTGCTGTTAATACGAAGCAATGGGAGGGTTATCCGCTTAATCCCAGGCAAATAGCGGCCGTGTCTGAAAAGGTACTTGTCTGGTGTGAGGAAAACGGTTACCCGTTTGCCCGGATAGGCCTGGAAGATGTGCAACTGGAAGGGAAAGACGGAGTTTCCGCCCGCTTTGTGCTGGATAAAGGAGTATTGAGAAAAATAGATTCTATAAGCATTGGCGGTGATGTACGCATCTCTCCCAATTACCTGATGCGCTACCTGGATATTCATAAAGGGGATCTTTACAGTGAAAAAAAGCTGCGCAATATTTCTCCGCGGCTCCGTGAGTTGCCTTTTTTGCAGGAAGCAAAGCCGTGGGATGTGGTTTTCCGTGTTTCAGATACCCGGCTGGACCTGCACCTGACAGAACGTAAAGCTAATCAGCTCAATGCGATTATAGGCCTGCTGCCCAACAACCAGGAAACAGGAAAATTCCTGCTCACGGTCGACGCACTTTTTGCTTTTCAGAATGTGCTGGGTTTTGGTGAATCAATGAGCGTTACTTACCAGAACCTGCAGTACAAATCGCCCAACCTCAAAGCGGACCTTGCATGGCCATACCTTTTTAACAGCCCGCTGGGAGTGGATGGTCATTTTGAATTTTACAGAAAAGACACGGCCTACCGGCGTACGGCGCTGCAGCTGGGTGTCCGTTATCAACTGACAGCTACAGATTATGTGCGTGTATTTTACCAGAACCAGAGCTCGCGGCTGATAACGGTAGATACCGCTTATGTACTGGCAAACCACCATCTGCCGGACAATGTAGACGTAGCTGCCAACGGCGGCGGCGCGGAGCTTGTACTAAACCGTACCGATTACCGCATAAATCCCCGGAAAGGCTGGCAGGTACGCTTTTCCACAAGTGCACTCCTGCGGAGCATACGGAAGAGCGATGCCATTACTGCCCTGCAGGATGGAACGGGTTTTAATTTTGCCGGTTTATATGACAGCCTGGAGGCCCGTGCAACGCAATACCATATCAACGGAGACCTCGCCTGGTATCTGCCGCTGGGGCGGAAAGCTACGTTCAAAGCTGCTTATGACGGCGGCTGGATCACAGGAAATAACCTGTTTCGCAATGAAGTGTACCAGATAGGTGGTTTTAAACTGCTTCGCGGATTTGATGAGCAAAGTATATATGCCAGCCAATACCATGTACTTACGTTGGAAATGCGCCTGCTGCTGAACCAGAACTCATATGTATACCTGTTCAGCGACAATGCCTACGTCGTCTCGGATTTTAACGGAGTAAGCAACAGTGGTATGTATAACGGATTTGGTATAGGCACCACGCTGGAAACCAAGTCCGGCCTTTTTACCATCAGTTATGCCCTGGGCAGGAGTGATGTAAACCCATTGCAGTTTCGCCAGTCCAAGATACACTTTGGCTATGTGGCATACTTTTAGTAACAGATTTTTTGTATTTTAGAGAATCTAGTGAATATGGGCAGCAAAATTTCAATGATTATAGCAGGTACATTTTTCCTGCATTGCGGAGCAAAAGCACAGGGTCTGAAAGATGTTTCTTTTTACCTGGGCAGCAAGTGCGTACCGGCGATAGCCAAGGATTACTATGCCAATAAATTTGAAGCAGGTGACAACCACAGGTCATTTGCCATTGCCGATAGTATGTGGACTAATGACTGCTCGCTGCGCCCGTTTTACCTGCTGCTCGTATCCAATATGCTTGTTAATGCAGACGGCCAGCTGTCTGATACGCTCGGGATCTACTGCAAGAAATTTATAGAAACGCACCCGGACGAATTGCTGGAATTTCTCAATTGCGGCAACCGGGCCGTAAATCCGGATTTTATACAGCATTGGTCTTACCAGATCGCCGGTGAGATTATGAGTTGCGACCGGGCAAAGGCTGCAGAAGCCAAAAACAGTTCATTGCAGACAGCATTAAGCAATTGCAGGCCGGAAAACCGTGAGAAGCTGGAAAGGCTGTATAACCGCATATTCAAATTCTGCATTTAAATTTTTAAAAACCGGCAACCCGTTGCTGTATTACGCTTTACCTTTGTAAGGCCTTTATGCGATCATTCTGTAAGTTATTTCTGCCAGTCCTTACTATTCTGTTTTTCTTTGCTGCAAGTGCGGGAGGAAAAGTATTGCCTGCTTCATATGGCCTTTCTGCAAACAGCATAGATACTGTGTATGTAAGCAAAATGACAAAGATGGGGATGGACAGCCTGCTCCGGGTGCATCCGTTGCTTTCCGGCAAAACCGTTATCAATGCTGTAACCCGGACACGCGTACATACCGATCGTACAACAGATTTTTACCTTTTACTTTTCCTGCTGCTTTTCCTGGGCCTGATACGGATGGGTAATCCAAGATATTTTCAATCGCTGTTACGTGCCTTCTGGAACCCGACACTCAGTAACCGCCAGCTTAAGGAGCAGCTGGAATCTGCACGGATGCCCAATCTGCTGATGAATATTTTTTTCAGTATAGTGATGGGGGCTTATATGTATTATGCAATACACGTTTTTTTGCCGGGCAGGCAGCAGACGGTACATCCTGTTGTATTATTGTTATTATTGGTGGGCGGGGTAATGCTTATTTACATAGTAAAATATCTTGTCGTAATGTTTTCCGGGTGGGTTTTCCGGGTAGAAAATATTACAGAACAATATCTGTTCAATGTATTTCTGATCAATAAGATAATGAGCATTGTGCTCCTTCCGTTTCTCGTAGTGCTGGTATTTGGCACCGCTGCCTGGGCAAATGTACTGCTGGTAATATCTGTAGTTCTTATAGCGTTACTGTTTTTTAACCGTTATGTAAGATCGTGGCAGATATTTGGTTCTTTTTTTCAATATAGCAAATTCCATTTTTTTACGTACTTTTGCGCCTCAGAATTATTGCCTCTGGCAGTGTTGATGAAGCTTATGGTACGTGGGTTGCTGAGCTGAAAAGAAAGCAAACCGGTACTCCGGCATTATTAACCCTCAAATATTTCTTTCAAAAACTATATGGCCAAAGCTGTTCGTACGCAAAATAAAGGCACTGAAAAGAACGAGCCCAGGCTCAATTCGATTCTTATCACGCAGCCACGTCCGGAAACGGATAAGTCTCCTTATTTTGAGCTGGCAAAAAAATATGATCTCAAGCTGGAATTTCATCCCTTTATACGGGTTGAAGGCCTTTCCGGTAAAGAATTCCGCAAGCAAAGGATAGATATTAATGAATTTACCGCGATCATTTTTAACAGCCGGAATGCTGTTGATCATTTCTTCCGTATCTGCGAAGAACTGAAGGTGAAGGTATCGCAGGAAATGAAATACTTCTGTATCACAGAAGCTGTGGCTTTGTACCTCCAGAAATTTATCCTGTACCGTAAGCGCAAGGTGTTTTTCTCGGCCGACGGTTCTACAGATGGCCTGCTGGAAGTAATAGGCAAGCATAAAAACAACGAAAAATTTATACTGCCTACCGCTGATAACGGGAAAACAGACATCAACCAGTTCCTTACAAAGAACAAAAGCGAGTTTGCAGAAGCTACGCTGTACCGTACCGTATCAAACGATATTGCACCGGTAATGAAGGATAATTATGATATGATCGTGTTTTTCAGTCCATTCAGCGTAGCCACGCTTTTCGAACATGACCCGGCTTTCAAGCAGAATGGTACCCTGATTGGTGCTTTCGGGCCTTCTACCTCCAAAGCTGTGGAAGATGCAGGGCTGAGACTCGATGTAAAAGCTCCGGCCCCCAATGCACCGTCTATGGTCTCTGCACTTGAAAAATACCTTGAAGAAGTAAAAAAATAGTACACCCGAACGGGGTAGGAACTATATAAAAAGCGTGGTCGGAAGACCACGCTTTTTTGATTTCGGAACAAGGCATGCTGCCTGAATATTTTTTCCTGGAGGCATACCGGTACATAGACATTCTGCTGCTGAACGGTGCCAACGCCACTGCAGCATCATGGTTTTCCGGACGGCGACGCCAAAAAAAACTTCCCGGATTAACTACTCCCCTTAATTTAGCAATATGCCAAACAGACTGATCAGCGAACAGAGTCCATACCTGCTGCAACACGCCCACAACCCGGTAAACTGGTATCCGTGGGGAGACGAAGCCTTTGAAGCGGCTAAAACAGCCAATAAACCGGTAATAGTGAGCATTGGCTATGCGGCCTGTCACTGGTGCCATGTAATGGAGCGTGAAAGCTTTGAAGATGCGGCTACGGCTGCCTATATGAATGAACATTTTGTATGCATCAAAGTAGACCGCGAAGAGCACCCTGATGTGGATCATCTGTACATGGATGCTGTGCAGGCTATCAGCGGAAGTGGCGGCTGGCCGCTGAACGTATTCGTAACGCCGGGCAGGATCCCTTTTTACGGAGGTACTTACTTCCCGCCACGGCCCGCATACAGCAGGCCTTCATGGCTGCAGGTAATGCAGCGGATGCATGAAGTGTGGGTGGAACAGCAGGATGAAGTACAGGCCCAGGCCGACCAGATGGTGCGGCACCTCAGACAGGCTTCGCAGGTAGCCTCTGCGGTGCCCGGAGCCACGTGGACTGCAGAAGATTGCCGCAAGATTGCAGATGCGCTGCTGCAGATGGCGGATAAGGAACAAGGGGGCTTTGGACGTGCCCCGAAATTTCCGGGAACAATGGCTATCAGCTACCTGCTGGAGCACTACCATTTTACAAAATATGAGCCGGCGCTGGAGCATGCCTTAGGCAGCCTGGATGCCATGATCGGCGGTGGAATATATGATCAGCTGGCCGGCGGTTTTGCACGCTATGCAACAGACGATAACTGGCTGATACCACATTTTGAAAAAATGCTGTACGATAATGCTTTGCTGGTGCTTTCTATGTGCGATGCATACAGGATAACACGCAAACCGCATTATGCCGGTGTCATAAGAGATACGATAACATTTGTGAACCGCGAACTGGCAAACGGGGCGGGTGGTTTTTACAGTGCACTGGATGCAGACAGCGAAGGGGTAGAGGGTAAATTCTATACCTGGACCTGGGATGAATGGCTGGAAGCACTGGGTGAAAATGACGCGGTAGCAGCGGCATACTGGGGTGTGACGGAGGAAGGAAACTGGGAAGAAACCAATATTCTGCACGTTCCTGCAGGGGCGGAAAAGGTTGCCGCAGCATTTGGTATAGACACGGCGACAGTAATGCAGCGGGTAGAAAGTGCCCGTTTGAAGTTACTCGCAAAAAGAAGCAGCAGGGTCCGTCCGCTTACAGACGACAAAAGCCTGCTGTCGTGGAATGCGCTGATGAATATGGCGCTTACCGCAGCCGGAGCTGCCTTGGATGCGGAAGAATACCGTTTGCAGGCGGCAGCGCACATGAGCTGGATATTGGAAAGTTTTGCGCCGGAAGATAAATTGATGCATACCTGGAAAGCGGGCGCGGCAAGGATTTCAGCAAACCTGGACGACTATGCTTACCTGGTGCAGGCGCTTATAAGACTGGCATCGTCTGCCGGGGACCATTCCTGGCTTATACATGCTAAAAAATGGATGGAATATACCATAGCCCATTTCAGTGCAGAGCAGCAGGATTTTTTCTTTTATACGGGTGATTTTCAGCAGGACATACCCGTCAGAAAACTGGAAACATACGACGGGGCAACGCCGTCGTCAAATGCAGTGATGGCGCATAACCTGTTTGCACTGGGTCTGTGCCTTGAAAACCGCGAGTGGCAGGAGCGGGCGTGGATTATGCTACAGAAAATGACAGGCACAATAATAAGATATCCTTATTCGTTTGGATATTGGACGGTGCAATTACAACGCTATGCAAATGAGCTGAAAACAATAGTCTGCACCGGTAATGATGCTGTAAGGAATCTGCGGGTACTTGAAAAGGAATTTATACCGGAATCACTTTTATTAGCTGCACAAAAAGAAATATTTGAAATACCCCTGCTAAATGATGTTTATTTTCAGGAAGAAAACTATATATTTGTTTGCACACAAAACTTCTGCCTGCCTCCGGCCAACGATCCGGATGCCGCCCTTTCTTTGTTAGACGGGCAAAAAGGTAAAAAGGTTTGATGTTGATTTTCATGGGAGCTTATTTTGAAATTCTTAACAAATTTTTTTCTGGGGCTTGCATTTTTGGAAAAAACTTCAAATATTGTGTGCCAGTTTCATTGTCTAACGACAAATGAGACAGAAATTTTACTTTATTTGCCAATCGCAAAAACAACAATAACAGTAGTATGAAACAACTTTCCCTGAAGATCTCGGCTGTGGCATTACTGGCACTCGCTGCAAGCTGCGGAAAATCGGGTTCTGGAGGTCAACTGGTTGGCGAGCCAACTATGATGAACTACAAGGCGCCTGTACCGCTTGGAATGGTGAGAGTTCCCTCTGGTGTTTTAAAGATGGGAGCCAGCGACGAAGATGTTCGTGGTAAAAATGATGCCTTGATTCACACGGCCCAGATGACCGGCTTCTACATGGATGCAACGGAAATCTCAAACGCCGAGTATCGTCAGTTTACCAGCTGGGTGCGCGATTCTATCGCTCATACAATGCTTGGTGATTTCATTGATAATCCCGATGGAACCCAGAGTGTCGATATGAGAAAGCGTATTAACTATCGCGATCAGGACGTTCAGGATCAGTTGAGCGCACTGTACATACCGGCAGAACAGACCGGATGGGGTAAAAAGGAATTCGATAATTCAAAACTGGTATATCATTACGAAACTTTCGATTATGAAGGTTCTGTAAGAAATCCGGGTCAGCCACGTACTAACTATGTGCGTAAATATGACGTAGCTATTTATCCTGATACAACAGTATGGGTTAAACAATTCAGCTATTCATATAACGAACCAATAGCAGTTCAGTATAACTGGTTCCCTGCGTTTAATAATTACCCTGTTGTGGGTGTTAATTATAATCAGGCTACTGCTTTCTGTAACTGGCGTACGAACCTCTGGCGCAAAGAGCGTGAAAAAGGAAAAATGTACTTTGAAGGTGAATTCCGTCTGCCAAGTGAAATGCAGTGGGAATGGGCAGCACGCGGAGGACGTAACGAGTCTCCTTATCCATGGGGCGGTCCGTACCTTGTAAACAAAAAAGGTTGCTACCTGGCCAATTTCAAGCCAATGCGCGGAAACTACGCTGCTGATGGCGGTTTGTATACTGTACCTGTTCAGAGCTACTGGCCAAACGATTACGGTCTGTATAACATGGCAGGAAACGTATCTGAGTGGACAAGTTCTCCTTATAACGGAAGCACTTACAACGCCATAGCAGAAATCAACCCGAATCTGAAAGCACGTGTCCGTGAAAGCGATCCTCTGTGGATGAAACGTATGACAGTACGTGGTGGCAGCTGGCGCGACGTGGCATTTTACCTGCAGAACAGTACACGTGACTGGGAATATGCAGATACTGCTACTGCTTATATCGGTTTCCGTTGTGTATACCAGGAAATTGCACCGGCCCTCACTAACTGGCACTAATAATTATCTTAATCAACATTATTTCAATCAACGAAAATCGTAACAAAAAATGAGTTCTATAGGATTGTTTTTTGAAACCAAACAAGGTAAATATCTCAAAAACCTTATCATCGGTTTGGGTGCGTCTGTGGTACTGCTGGGTGCGCTGTTTAAAATTCAGCACTGGAAAGGTGCAGGTGTGATGCTTACAGTAGGTATGTGCACAGAGGCATTCATCTTTGCCTTGCTTGGTCTGCTCCCTCCTCACAAAGACTACTACTGGGAGCGTTACTATCCTAATCTCGATGAAAACCCACACGTTGAAGCCTATCGCAAGGGAATTAAATTCCAGGCTCCTAACACTGCACTGGGTATGGGTGGCAACGGCGGAAGCAATGCGTCTGCTACAGCGTCACTGGATAAAATGCTTGAAGAAGCAAATATGAATCCCGCTAACCTGAAACGTCTGAATGACAACTTCCAGAAATTCGGCCAGACAGTAGAGCAGATGAAAGATATCACAGATGTAACTGCAGCTACAGGATCTTATTCCCAGGCAGCACGTGAAACTGCTGAAGCACTTGGTCAGATGAAAGGTACCTTCCTTGGTGCTACACAGACAATGACCGCGTTCAACAATGCTGCAGATGATACCGCTAAATTCCATCAGCAGGTTCAGGTTCTTTCTAAAAATCTCGGATCACTGAACCAGATATATGAAGTAGAACTGCAGGATGCAAATAACCACCTGAAAGCTATGAATAAATTCTATAGCAACCTGGTGAATGCTTCTGATGCTATGGCTTCGAGCGCTGAAGATGCTAAAGCTGCAAAAGAACAAATAGGTATGCTTGCCAAGAACCTTACCGTTCTTAACCAGATTTACGGCAACATGCTTACTGCAATGCAGGGCCGTTAATAAATATTGTACAGCATTTTAAGTTGAGTGCACTATTTATTACCGTAGTGAACAAAAAATAATTGTAACCATAGTAAATTAATCACAGGATGTCTCTACCTAAAGAGCCGCGGCAGCTAATGATCAACCTGATGTATCTGGTGTTGACTGCTATGCTTGCCCTTAATGTTTCATCCGAAATCCTGCATGCGTTCAAAACCATTAATAACAGCGTTAAAAAATCAAACGAAGCTATTAACGGGAAAAATAATGAAACACTGCTGGCATTTCAGGCGAATGAACAAATGGAAGGGCATTATGATCGTGTCCATCCCTATTATGTAAAAGCACAGGAAATTTCTACAGAAGCTAACAAAGTATACCAATATCTGGAAGACTGGAAAGAGCGTGTAATTACTGAAGCCGGAGGTTATGATACTGAACCGGATGAAGAAAGCGGAGGAAAGAAGATCAAGCGTGATGATGATATTAATGCATCTACCCGTTTGCTGGTTGAATTGAAAGGTGGTGATTCTGTAAAACAGAGACTTACTGATCTGCGTAAATTTATGCTGGATCGTGTAACTGGTAGCAAAGACACACTTGAAAAACAGCTGCCCCTCCAGATCGTACCTCCTGGTAAATCAGATAATAACCCACAAGGTGACTGGGCTACCGGTAATTTCTACAATACGCCTACCGTGGCTGCTGTTACGCTGTTTGCTAAAATGCAGAATGATATCCGCAACTCTGAATCAATGATTATACAGAAGTTGTTTGATGAAGCAAATGCAACCCAGATCAAATTTGATGCAATCACTGCTATTGCCGTTCCTAAAACGAGCTATGCAATGCAGGGCCAGAAAATTGAAGCTGAAATCATGTTAGCTGCATACAACAAATCAGTTAACCCTTCGATTTCTGCAAGCACTGGCCAGGTAAAGATTGAAGGTGGTGTAGGACATTGGACAAGTACTGCAAATGGGGTTGGTCCTCAGCATGTAAAAGGTATGCTGTCTCTGAATCTTGGTGACCGTACCGTATCTCAGCCATGGGAGTTTGAATACACTGTAGGTTCTACAGGTGCTTCCATCGCTTTGGATAAAATGAACGTAATGTATATCGGTGTTGATAACCCGATTACCATATCTGCTGCGGGATATTCTATTGAAGATGTTTCTCCTTCGTTCCCTGGTGCTGAATCTGTTAAACCAGATCCTTCACGTGGGAAAGGCGCATATCTTGTAAGAGTTAACAAACCCGGTGAACTTCTTGGCTCTATTACTGCCAAGAAACAGGGAGGCGGTAGTGAATCGATTGGTGCGACAAAATATCGTGTCAAGTACATTCCTGATCCGGAAGCCCAGGTGGGCCAGAAGTCTGGTGGTGCAATGCCAGCTTCTATTTTCAGAGCTCAGCTGGGTGTAATTGCAGCTTTAAAAGACTTCGTATTCGATGCTAAGTTTGTAGTTAACAGTTTTTCTGTAACAGTAGTGAAGAAAAGAGACCCGGAGCCTAAAGGGCCTTACGTTGTGCCCGGAGCTTCATTTAGCAAAAACCCCCAGTTGGAGGCGCTCGTAAACCAGCTTAAACCAGGAGATCTCGTTTATATTGATGATATTAAGGCAACAGGTCCAGATGGCCGCAGCCGTACATTGTCTCCTCTTGTGTTTAAACTGTTATAACAGCTTAAAATAAAATAAGTATATTTAGTACATTTAACCAGCAAATCATTCAGGAAATGAAAATCCTCCGTTCATATAATATTGCAGCCAGTTTAGCCTTAGCAGTTATGAGCACTGCAGCCTTTGCCCAATCTGCCCCTAATATCACAGACCAGGCACAAACGCAGAGCAATAACACTGATATGGTAGACTCCTGGAGACCTTCTTTGGTAAGGGACGGTGTTTACGATCAGGCTGCGCACATTACGACTCCCCTGCAGTGGCAGTATCTGCGTGAGCAGGATGTGATGTGGAAAAAAAGGGTATGGCGTGAAATTGACGTACGCGAGAAACAAAACCAGGTTTTTAAATATCCCGGTACTGGTGATGCGGCTGCCGGCGGTGGGTATTTCATCGAGATTTTGCTGGATGCTGTGAAGAAAGGGCGTATTAAAGCATATTCCAACTTTGACGATAAATTCAGCGAAGCGCTTACAAAGCAGCAGATCATGGAAGCCCTGACCGGAAAAGATGATTCTACCGTAGTAACCAATCCCGAAACCGGTGCTGAACAGATCAAGGTTACACACAGAGATTTTGACGTAGACCGTATAACAAAATACCGTATCAAAGAAGATTGGATCTTCGACCGTAATCTTGGTAAGATGGTTGTTCGTATTGTTGGTATAGCTCCTTACATTGAGGTAGTTGATCCAAACGGTAACTATCGCGGTCCTCAGGCACTTTTCTGGATCTACTATCCTGAAGCTCGCCAGGCTCTTGCACAATATGAAGTGTTTAACCCTGATAATGATGTACAGCGTATTACATGGGATGATTTCTTTGAAAATCGCTTCTTCTCAAGCCGCATTATTAAAGTAAGCAACACATTTGATGAATTCATGCAGCAGCAGTATCCATCCAGCAGCATGGAACAACTTTATGAAGCACAGCGCGTAGGCGAACAGATCTTCAATAAAGAACATGATATGTGGGTTTATTAATAATATTCTTTTTAAAAACGCCAGGCAATTTTGCCTGGCGTTTTTTGTTTGTAGACATGCCTTCTTTTCCGGCATTATATTTTCCGGGTTTATTTAGATTGAATATGTATGGATAAATCATCAGGTCTTAAGCTGAAGAAACTGCGTCAGTTTAAAATGCTGGCATTACTGCTTCTGCTATTAATGGCGATCATTTATGCAATTTCTACCGCATTTATCTCCGTGTATCAATGGCTTGGGTATGTGAGGGCCTTTTCTGAAGCCGCAATGGTAGGTGCATTGGCTGACTGGTTTGCTGTAACGGCATTGTTTCACTATCCGCTGGGCATTCCGATCCCCCATACCAATCTTATTGAAAACAGTAAACACAGTATCGGCGGTAATCTCGGGAATTTTGTCGTTCAGAATTTTATAACGCCGGATGTTATCCGGCCAAAACTGGAGCAATTTTCTATTGCAGGAAAACTCGCGGAATGGCTGCAGAAAGACTCAAACCAGGAACTGCTTGTTGATGAGATCGTAATATTGCTTGAGGATATTGTTGACCGTACAGACAAAAGCCAATTGGCCGCAGTTATAAAACAACAGTCTGGTGTGCTTGCTGCACAACTTAATATGCCTGCAATGCTGGCGGGAATACTAGATTACATTGCAGAAGGGAAGAAATATGAACCGATCCTGGATGCAGCTTTGAGCCGTTTTAAACAATGGGTCGTAGAGAATGAAGAGCTGGTGCGGGAGGCGGTTAAGAAAGAAAGCTCGGCCCTGATACCCGGGTTTGTCGATAACATTATAGCCCGCAAGATCAGTGGTGGACTTATTCACCTTATCTCGGATGTCCGGCAAGATCCGGAGCATCATATCCGTAAGGAGCTTGAAGCGCAGTTTATTTCATTGATAGATAGAGTACGTACAGATGAACATGTAAAAGGCCAACTGGATGACATAAAGCAGAAATTTCTTTCAGACAGCACATTGAGTAATCTTTCTGAAATGCTTACAGATAAAATACTGGATATTATCCGTAATGATCTGAAACAGCCTGAATCAGGGATACACCAGTATATCAAAAAAACAATTTCCGATATAGCGTTACAATTGGTTCGTGATGGCGAAAAGGGGAAACGCCTGGATCAATGGATACGTTTTCATGCTTTCCGGCTGATTATGAAGAACAGGGTACAGGCTGGCGTACTGATCAGCAATACTGTAGGAAACTGGAATGGGGCAGACCTCAGCCGGAAGCTGGAACTCGAAGTAGGCAAAGATTTACAGTTTATCCGTATTAATGGTACCATTGTTGGTGGCCTGGTCGGCTTGTTGATCTATATCATTACGCAATTGCTGCATGGTGTCTGAAAACAAATATGCCTGTCATAGCGACAGGCATTTCGTGTTTCATGATGGCAAAGCGGCCACGTCCACGGCCGGAATTATGGAAAAAGTTAATATACAATAAAAAATGTGGGTTGTTTCTGCTTAAAAAACAAAGCGATGTAAGTAGGGGAAACAGGTATTGTAAGGCTTTTGTTTTTATGGCAGGGCTGACAGGTTTCAAAAATAATATAAGATTCTTTCCCGCATGTTATTTTTTTTGCCTGCCTTCAGAAATTCTCATAATCACGAACATACTGTATCTTCGTTCTTACGCGTTCAATATCTTAATGAAGCATTTCATGCGTTTCCGTTATCTGTTCTTATTGCTTTCAGGCCTGTTTTTATGGCATCCTGTAAAAGCACAACGTTTTATTCTGAACATGCCGGAGCATGACCAGAAGCCATATTATTTCGGTATTACTTTCGGGCTTAATTTTTCAGGCTATCAGATACGTTACAGTAAGTCATTTGCTGAAACGGATACGTTCAAAAAAATACAACCTCATTTTACGCCCGGATTTAACCTGGGCCTTATGGCCAACCTGAGGCTGAATAAACGCTTTGACCTGCGTTTTGTTCCTTCCCTGGCCTTTGCTGAAAAAAGCCTGACATATAGCTATCCCGGGGCTGCCGACAGTGGTACAATTGACAAAAATATTGAGTCAATTTATATGCACCTGCCGTTGCAGCTAAAGTTTAAAAGCGATCGTATCAACAACTTCCGCTTTTATGGAATGGTAGGAGCAAAACTGGACTATGACCTTGCAGCCAATGCACGTTCCCGCAGGGCAGATGAATTTCTGAAGGTAAAACCGCTGGATGCCGGTTACGAGATTGGTTTCGGATTCGAGTTTTATAATTCAAACTTTATCTTCTCACCTGAAATAAAATTAAGCCAGGGCCTGATGAACCAGATCTATACAGACCGCAGCCTGCCGCTTACCAATGCTATCGACCAGATCCATACCCGTATGATCGTGATCAGTATACATTTGGAAGGATAGTTAGTAAATGGTGAATGATGAAACGTGAGATGTCAAATCAAAGAAGAATATAAAAGCAAGCGGCGCATTTCTTAGAAATGCGCCGCTTGCTTTCAGGCCAGTTTACCGGTGTGTACCGAAGAAATGCTGTGCTGCCTTTACTCCGTTATTGTACAGTAACGTTTTTTGCTCATCCGGAATGTGCCGTACCCGGGGCTGAATATTATCCGTACTGATGTAAATGGTTCTGAATGCCTCATGCGCAAAAGCCTTATCTCTGTTGAGCCCCTCGATAATAACGTTATACAGTGCAGCAACGTAAGTATTGAATGCTTTAATATTGTAAGGCGCTATTGCCCGGTCGGAAGAATCAAAATACCTGATCTGCTCCGGGCGTTCTAATTTAAGGCCCAGTGTGGAGCTGTCTGCAACATATACTCCGTTCTGAACTGAGTCAAATAACCCCAGCGGATAATTGGCCATTATGCCTCCGTCAACAAAAACATTATACTGATCCTGTCCGCCTGGCTTTTTAACACGCTGGCCTTTATCGTTGATACATACGGCTGTAAAATAAACAGGAACACTCATACTGGCCCGTATCGCTGTTTTGAGCTCCATGTCCGGATAAGTATGCCAGTTGAAAATTTCCGCTTTCTGCTTTGAAAGATTAGTGGCTGTAATATAGAGATCTTTATACCGCCGGTCTTTTTGTGCCAGCTGATGCAATTGCAGAAAAGTTGTGTGTGCGTTTCCCGTTTTGGCTTCTATGGCGCGGCCAATCCATTTTTCAATGGCATCGCCACGGTACCAGCCGTACTGTTTGCGTGTACGCTTCTGGCCACCAATGAAGAAACCGCGGCCGTCATTGAACGACTGTATTTTAAGGCTGAAGAGCAATTGCTTTAACTCTGCGGCTGAATATCCTGTGCCGATAAGCGCTGCTGTAATAGCGCCAACAGAAGTGCCGGCCACATTGTTTATGCCGGTAATGATGTTATGTTCTTCCAATACCTGTATGGCGCCGGCATATGCAATACCGCGAATGCCGCCGCCTTCCAGCACAAGATTTTTATAGGTCTGTGCTTTGATGCTTTGAGCAGAAGCCAGCAGCAATATGACAGGGAGAAAGAATTTCATCGGTAATGATTTATGGTAAATATACCGCAATCAATACCGTTTCTTTAAGAACACATAGTTCAACTCGCTCTGAGGTTGTTTTAAAGGATATTATTAAAATCTCACAAAGCGCACCCAGCGCGACTTCTTACTTTTTGCTTGCCCAAAAAGTAAGCAAACCCGCCCGACTGAACGTCGTTCGGGCGGGAAAGGCAGCAGGCAGCTATTACCGCTGCTGCCTGCATCGATCGATTAAACGTTCGAATTACTGTATTGCCATGCAACAGGGCCTTGATCGCTCTCGTATTATTTGCCGCTTATTTTTTAACTATTACATTTTAAACACGCTCTGACCATGACAACACTTAAGGAAACATCATGGACGCTGCAATCACCAAAAACTGTTTACATATAATGAGGATTACATAAACTCACTCAGTTCCAGCCAGCGCAGTTCTTTTTCTTCCAGCAGCCCGGTAACCTCAGTAATGCGCGCACTCAGCTTCTGCAGCTCTTCATAGGCCAGTGCGGGATTGCTCATCTTTTCACTGATCTGTGCTTTTTCCTCTTCCAGCGCCGGAATTTCTTTTTCCAGCTGCTCAAATTCGCGCTGCTCTTTATAGGAAAGCTTCTTTTTTTCTTTTGGTTTGGCCTGCTGAGCACTTTCTGCTGCACGCTGTTGCTCAGCTTCCTGCTGCTTTACCTCTGCGTCTCTTTTTTCCTGCTCTTTCTGCCAGATACGGTATTGCGAATAGTTGCCCGGGAAATCGCGCACCAGTCCGTCTCCTTCAAATACAAAAAGATGATCTACCAGCCGGTCCATAAAATAACGGTCGTGCGAAACAATGAGCAGGCAGCCCTGGTAATCGCTCAGGAAGTTTTCCAATACCGAAAGCGTGGGCAGGTCCAAGTCGTTGGTAGGCTCATCGAGTATCAGGAAGTTGGGATTGCGGAACAGTATGGAGAGCAGTTGCAGGCGTTTCTTTTCACCACCGCTCAGTTTGGACAGGTAAGTGTACTGCTGCTCCGGCGGAAAGAGGAACAATTGCAGGAACTGCGCTGCACTCAGCGAGCCGCCATTGGCCAGCGGAAAGTTCTCCGCAATGTTTTTCACAAATTCTATCACCCGCATATCTTCTTTTATCTCCAGGCCCTGCTGCGAGAAATTGCCGAATATTACCGTATCGCCAATGTTTATCTTGCCGCTGTCGGCCTGCTCGTGGCCCTGCAGCATTTGCAGAAAAGTGGATTTACCCGCACCGTTCTTGCCCACGATGCCAATGCGCTCACCTTTTTTAAACGTATAGTCGAAGCCCTTCAGGATCACTTTTTCACCGTAGCTCTTGTACACTTTTTTCAGCTCTGCCACTTTACCGCCCAGGCGGTTCATCTTCATCTGCAGTTCCACCTTGGTATCTACGATCTTCTGCTTTGCACGTGATTCTACATCGTAGAAATTATCGATCCGGCTCTGAGCTTTGGTGCTCCGGGCTTTAGGCTGCTTGCGCATCCATTCCAGCTCCTTACGGTATTCGTTGCGCGCTTTGTCTATGCTGGCCTGCGTGCTTTCCATGCGCGCCGCCTTCTTTTCTATATAATTTTCGTAATCGCCTTTGTATTCATACAGCGTGCTTCCGTCCAGCTCCCAGATTTCATTGCACACTGCGTCGAGAAAATAACGGTCATGGCTCACCATCAGCAGCGTTACATTTTCCTGGTTCAGGTAATGCTCCAGCCATTCTACCATTTCCACATCCAGGTGGTTGGTCGGTTCATCCATTATCAGCAGTACGTGCTTGTGCTCAAAACCAATGTCTATCAGCGTCTGCGCCAGTGCCACACGCTTGCGCTGCCCGCCGGAGAGCGTGTTTACAGCCTGGTTCAGGTGATGAATGTTCAGCTTGCCCAGTATCTGCTTTACCTTGGCATCAAAGTCCCAGGCATTGAGCTCATCCATACGGATGATGGCTTCGCCCAGCTTTACAGCGTCGTCTTCCTCGCTCACGGCTTCATAATGCTTGATGGCATTGATCACCGGGTGGTCGTGGTGGAAGATATTGTCCAGTACCGACATACGCTCGTTAAACTTCGGTTCCTGTTCAAACAGGGCTACTGTCACATCTTTATTGATCCATACCGTGCCGCTGTCAGGTACGTCCTGGCCGGAGAGGATGCGCAGCAGGGTAGACTTGCCGCTGCCGTTCTTGGCCACCAGCGCTATTTTGTCGCCCTCGCTTACGTGAAAGGTAATATTATGGAACAGCGGTTTTACGCCAAATGACTTACTTATATTTTCTGCGGTAACGTAGTGCATGCCTTTATAATTAGCTGATTAGCTGATGTGATGATTAGCTGATGCCCTTCGGGGGTACATGAGCATAAAACCGGTTTCAGCCAGCGTGCAAATGTACGTTAAGGAAATAAGTATGCAGAAGGCTTTTGCAGCCGGCGCCGGTGCTGCTATAGGGCTGATGTTGCGACGCTCCGTTCATCGTTCCGGGCAGTGGTGGGGCTTTTATTATAACCTGGAGCACGTTGTTATAAAGAATGACAGCCCGCATTTACACCCTGCAGCACAAAAAACAGTCATTTATGCCAGCGCGGCAAGCGTTGCCGCATGTGTAGCAGCCGTTGCCGCACGTGTCCGGATTATTGCTACACGTATTCAGGGTGCCTGCCACATGTCTGTGAGTCATTGCCGCATGTCTGGCAGTCGCTGCCACACGCCTGTGAATGGTTGCCAGACGGTTTCCCGGCATTTCAGAGCTTGTGGCAATGATTGCTGCATAACGCTGAATGATTGCTACACATGTAGCAATGACTGAAACAGACCATTAAAATGACTTATGAAGGAAATGTACCCGGGTATTTAAGCGATTACAAACGGTTATTTATCTGCCGGTTACCGGGCAAAGACTTTATGGAAATGCTATATTTGTGGCTATACAATACTTACCGCTATGGGAGAACATGCAACACACCACGGAAGAAACGTTAAGCGTCTGCGCGAGATAATGGGCATAAAGCAGGAAGCGCTGGCTATAGAACTGGGCAAGGAGTGGAACCAGAAGAAAATATCGTCGCTGGAAAGCAAGGCACAAATAGATGAAGACCTGCTGGAACGCATAGCCGCTGCGCTGAAAGTGCCTACCGAAACGATCAAGGGTTTTGACGACGAAATGACCGTATACAACATACAGCATAACTATGAGGGCGCGAATCCGAATGCCAACAGCATTGCTGTTCAGAACTCCTATTGCACTTTCAATCCGTTTGATAAGATCGTAGAGCTTTATGAGCGCATGCTGCAGGATAAAGATGCAATGATACAGGAGCTGAAGGAACTGGTGAAAGGGAAATAGAATCTTCAATAGCAACGTCATCCTGCGCGAAATGTAGCGTAGTACAGGATCTTTTCATGTGCATTGGAATTTTTTCTCACAGCGGCGCAGCCGCACAGTGCTTTTACTTTCGTAGATGATGATAATCGGTCGGTATAGCGTGAAAAACACACCCCTGGCCCCTCTCAAGAGGGGAAGTGTTGTGACTTACTCATGATGTAACACAAAAATATTCTTGCTCTGTACAAACCTTGCGCTATATTTCCCCCGTCCGACCGGTCATCCGGGCGGGCCTCCCTGGAGGGGTTAGGGGTGGGTAAAAGCCCGATAATAATTCATCAGATGAATGGTGCTATCGCCACTGTAGTTGTATAGAACTGCGGCACTCTGGCTCTTCACTTTTGCAGCGGATGAATAGTATTCCTGCTTTTTCACGGATGGTGTGCATATGGCTGAAGAGTTAAAGACTTATGAAGGCGTTTGAAGCAGACTGATTACCATGATCATCAAATCAACAACAAGAGAAAACACTTTTAGTTAAAATATAATATATTTAAATATAAATATTTAACTTTGGTGCTTACAAACATGTTTTATCATGGAAGCGCCTTTATTTATCCGGAAAGCAATTATTGGGCTCTGCCTTATTGCGGGCAGCATTGTATCACACGCACAGATCCAGCCTTACACTGAAGGTTCTGTGTGGTCTGTATCGTTTATAAAACTGAAAGCCAACATGGGCGATGATTACCTGAGAAGCCTGTCGACCACATGGGTGAGAATGAACCAGGAAGCGAAAAAGCAGGGCGTGCTTGTTTCATACAAGATATTATCCGGCGAGGCAGCCAATCCCGGCGACTTTGATATAATACTGATGCAGGAGTATAAAAACATGGCCAGCCTTGATAACATAGATGCAAAATGGGAGACAATCAGTAAAACTGTTATTGGCGGTGAAGATGCAATGCGCACCCTTAGCCAGAACCGTGTGAGCATGCGGGAAATCTATGGCGGCAAACTGATGCGCGAGCTTACATTTAAATAAACTTCAAAATACGATGACAGAAAGAGGGCGCAGTATATCCTGCGCCTACAGGACGACAACATACAGGACACCTTGGGATCTCACTTAATAAAATAACGAAACCGGCCGGAGCATTATACTCCGGCCGGTTTCGTTATGCAGTAGAACTGTGCTATGAAGTATGGTTGTATCGCCATTAATTGAGGCTCCTGAAGTCTACCGGTACCAGCTTGCTCACACCGGCTTCCTGCATTGTCACCCCGTAGATCACATCCACAGCAGCCATTGTCTGCTTGTTGTGCGTTACGATGATAAACTGCGAGTTGTCGGAAAACCTGCGGATCATCTGTGTGAACTTACCTACGTTGGCATCATCGAGCGGTGCATCTACCTCATCGAGGATACAGAACGGTGCCGGCTTGATGAGGTAAATAGCAAACAGGAACGCTGTAGAAGTAAGCGTCTTCTCTCCACCGGACAGCTGTGTAAGCGTGCTCGGACGCTTGCCTTTGGGCTGTGCATAGATCTCAATGCCGCTGTCGGCGATATTATCCGGGTCTGTAAGGCGCAGATCGCAGGTATCTTCTTCTGTGAAAAGCGCTTTAAATACCTGTACGAAGTTTTCACGTACCGCATCAAATGTTTCGCGGAACTTGCTATTGGCTGTATTCTCCACTTCTTCGATCGTTGCCAGCAGTGATTCTTTTGCCTGAACAAGATCGTCTTTCTGCTCTACGATAAAGTCGTGGCGCGCTTTCATCTCTGTAAACGCCTCGATAGCTGTCGGGTTTACTTCGCCCATATTCTCCAGGCGCTTTTTGATACGGTCGGCCTCGGTTACGAGCTCATCCACGTTCATTGTGGTAATGCGCGGATCATCGAGTATATCGTCGAGGTTTACTTTAAATTCTACACTGAGCCTTTCCTTCATACCGGTAAGGCGCAGCTTCATATCATTGAGTTTGTCTTTGATGCTGTTGAGCAATACTTCGGCCTGTTCCTTCTCGCGGCGTTTCTGGTTCAGCTGGCTTTCTGCTGCAGATACCGTGTTGCGGAACTCGTAATAGGCACGGTCTTTTTCATTGAGTGTACGTTCGTCCTTTTCCTTTTTGGTCATCAGGTCGTACAATTCGCTATCGCCGCCATGCAGCTTACCTTCTGTTTCGGCAAGGTGCAGTGCCGTTTGCTGCAGTTGTTCTTTATTGTTGGTGATCTGGCGTTTCAGATCGGCCAGCTGGTTGTTGCGGAAACTGAGTTCCTGCTTGAGGTTCTCAATCTTGCTCTGCTGGCGGGTATATTGTATGTTCTGCTGGTTATACTGCTGCGTAGCCATGTTGAACTCCTGCTCTACCGCCTGGAATTCCTGCTGCGCCTGTGCGCCGCGCTGCTGCAGTGCCTGCAATTGTTCGTTTATCTCTTCCAGTTCCTGGCGTGTATCGGCAATGCTTTCGTGCGTATGGTCCAGCTGCTCCTGCAGATCCTGCAGGCGCTTTTCGCCGGTCTGGTTCATATGCTCGAAGTTTTCTACACGGTGGCCCAGGTTTACAATATGGTTTTGCAGGCGGTTTATTTCCTGGCGTGTCTGCTCTATGGCGCGATCATTCAGTGCCTGGTTAAAGCCTGTGATGAGCGTTTGCGTTTCGGCAATAAATTCTTTGAGCTGCGTAGTGGTAGCGGTAAGGTCTGCAATTTCTTTGGCAAGACGCTCCAGGTTCTTCGCACGGCCTATTTTATTTCCCTCAAACAAACCTATAGAACCGCCACCCAGTGTGTAGGTGCCACGCACCATTTTACCGGTTTTCTCTACCAGCACATCGCCTTTGTTGATGCTGATGTCAGCTACATTATTACCATCGGCTGTTATGAACACATGCCCGAGGATATGCTGTGCCAATGGCTGGTATTTTTCTTCTACATGCACTACACTTAATGCCGGTATTGTACCTGCGGGCGTTTCGTGCATTACTGGTTGGTAATTGTCAAAATGGCTCAGTACAAAGAAGTTGGCCTTGCCTTTTTTATTCTGGTCCAGCAGCTGCACCGCGTAGGTGGCTTCCTGCAGGTTATTGACGATATAATAGTTGAGGTAGTTGTCCAGTACGTTTTCCAACGCCGTGCGGTAATCGTTCTGCACCACAAATACATCTGAAAGCAGCGGTGCTTCGCTGTTCCAGTCTTTATGTTTTTTCAGGAACTTGATACTGTCCGGGTAGCCTTCAAGGCTGTCTACGAGCGATTTCAGCAGGTCGTGCTCATTGCGGCGGGAATCCAGCTTACGGTTTTCCTCTACCAGGTTGGCACGCAGATTTTCGAGCTGCTCCTGGCTTTGCAGTATTTTTTCTTTTACTTCTTCCTGCCGTGTAACGAGCTCCTGCAGGTCGTCCTGTTTGTGCTGCAGCTGTTCTTCTGCATCAGCTTTTTCAGTATTGAGCTGTGCTATCTGGCTACCGCGCTGTGCCTTTTCTTCCTGTATCTGCTGCATGCTACGTTGCAGGTTCATTACAGAAGTATCGGCGACGGCTACTTTCTTTTCTGCGTCAAACTGTGTACGCTGGCGTTGCTGGTATTCGGAACGGAGATTTTCAACTACCATTTTTTTGGCGTCGAAGGCTTCACGTTTTTCATCTACCATGTCACGCAGGCTTTCCAGCTGATCGCGCAACTCTTCCAGCAGGCCTGTTTCTTCACTTATCTGGCTGTCGGCAAAGGAGATGGATTCTTCCAGTTTCTGCAGCTGATCACCTGCACCAGCCAGGAAGTCGTTGAGGCTTTTCTCACGTTCGCGAAGGTGTTCCAGCCGTTGAGAGGCCAGTTTTTTATCGCTTTCCAGCTGGCGTATGCGATTGATGAGCTCATTGAACTGCTTCTGCAACCCGTTCAGCTCCTGCTCGCGGCCTATGAGGCTGGTCTTGTCTTTTTCTATGGCTGCCTCACCTGTAGCAACGGTAGCTTCCAGTTCGGTTTTACGGTCCAGCTCGCTGTCGTGCTGCTCATTGAGGCTTTTATACTGGTCGTTAAAATCTTCGAGTGAAGCTTTGGCCAGTTCTATGCTTATTTCTTTGTATTCGCCTTTTATCTGGAAGTAACGCTCCGCTTTTTTCGCCTGGTTCTCCAGTGTGCGCAGGTTATTGCCTATTTCAAACAGCAGATCCTCGATACGTGCAAGGTCCTGCTCGGTGAGGTCCAGCTTCTGTTTGGCTTCTTTTTTACGCGTTTTGTAAATAGAGATACCGGCAGCCTGTTCCAGCATACGGCGGCGCGATCCTTCTTTGTCTTTGATGATATCGTCTACCATGCCCAGTTCTATGATGGCATAGGAGTCGTTGCTCACACCGGTATCGAGAAAGAGGTTGTGTATGTCTTTCAGGCGGCAGGTCACATCATTGAGCCGGTACTCGCTCTCCCCGCTTTTGTAAAACTTACGGGTGATGGTAACGGTGGTAAATTCCGTAGGCAGCAGGTTTCGGGTATTCTCAAAAGTGAGCGATACCTCTGCCATGCCGGAGCCGCTTCGTGTACGGGAGCCGTTAAAGATCAGGTCTTCCAGGTTGTCCGACCGGAGCGCTTTGATCTTATGTTCACCGATTACCCAGCGTATCGCATCGATAATATTTGATTTACCACAGCCATTAGGCCCTACGATGCCGGTAATGGGATGGTCCAGTAACACATGGGTTTTATCTGCAAAAGATTTAAACCCTTTTATTTCCAACGATTTTAACCGCAAAGCACAAAGATTTGAAGGAGGCCAAAATTAATGAAATCCCTACATTAAAAGGGAGAACAATATAATTACAAAAACAGTATGTAATATGGAGAGAATATAAAAAAGTCACTTCCGGTGCAGAAATGACTTATACTCATTTTAATAATGCGACCCTGAATTGAAATTTTGGATTTGGATAATGGGACTTGAAGAAATTATTTCTTGTCTTCTTCTTTATCCGGTGTTATGGAGAACCCGTTCTTTTTCCCATAAGCTTCCTGTGCATCTTTCACTTTCTGAAGATAGCCGGATTCATCCTGCGAGGCCGCTGTAAGGTCATCGATCGCTTTCTGCATCTGCTCCTGGGTGGCGTCTGCCGGGAGATTTTCTACGGGTTTAAATCCGGTAGTGATCATCTTTTTCTCAAATCCCAGGAAATCCAGCATGGCCATACGCAGCTCCTGCGACCCGCCAATATCCTTAAGCCCTTTTATTTCTGTTATCTTACGGTCTATAAATTGATCAATGCTCTGCCGGTATGGCGCAAGCGATTTGAAATCTTTCGAAGCAGCAGCTGCGTTGAACTTGTCGCCCCATTCCCTGCCTTTGGCATACAGAGAATCTGTAATAGCAGCAAGATGATCGTTCATGTCAAGAGCTGTCTTTATCTTCTGGCCGAATGTATATGTGCCGGTTAAACCGAATACAAACGCCAAAATAATTGTCCTTAAAAAGGTAATTTTTCTACCCATAAAGTATCAGATATGTATTGAATGATTGAATGAATTGAAATAACTTATGCTGCTTCAATACAATAAAGGTAATTTTTTTCTATAAGACATTTATGGTTTTATTCCGGCTAAATAATAGTTACATTTATTGCCGAATCCTGTTTTATGACTGCACAAGTGTTAGCCAAGATTATTGCTGAGCGACTTGAAAATAACCAGACTATTTTAAAAGATTATTGGGAACATTCGTCCCCGGTAAGGCATTTTTTTATTGATGATCTTCTGCCCGAGCAGTGGGCCAATGCCATATATCATGCACTTCCCCATCCAGACCAGCTGATGTTGCGGGATACGGAAAAAGAGAAAAAAAGGGTAGGTATAAAACTGGAAGATTACGATGAAATGATGACGGCGATACTGTATGCTTTCCAGGACGAGGCCGTTATACGCGCTATATCTAATATTACAGGTCTGCAGGATCTCGAGCCGGATGAATCGCTGTATGGATCGGGTATATCTATGATGATGAAAGGCGATTTTCTGAAACCGCATCTGGACAACTCACATGACGGAGATGGCCGCAAATACCGCATAATCAATACGCTATACTACATCACACCGGGATGGCCCAAAGAAGTGGGCGGCAACCTGGAGCTCTGGAATAAATCTATGAAGCAGAAAGTGGAAATTCATTCGCGCTTTAACAGGCTGGCTGTAATGGAAACACATACTGCTTCCATCCACTCCGTAAATGAAGTGACTTATGAAGGCATCCGTGCGTGTATTTCCAATTATTACTTTTCTGCAGTGCCGCTGAACCAGAAACCATATGTGCATAAAACCACTTTTTATGCGCGGCCCGAAGACAGTGTGACCAAAAAGCTCTTTTTCAGGGCAGAAGGCATGGCAAAAAATTTCCTTTCCAGGTTTTTTAACAACAAAGCAACACAGACCAAACACAGGCGGTAAAATCCTGCAGCACAGCGTCCGAAAATTTTTTTCTTCAGCAGCACAAAGGCTTTGGTATGTTTCTGCGAGGTGTGTCTGGCAGAAAAGCAGAATGTTCCTTACCTTTGTGTGACCGCTACAGCTTTTTCCCCATCATCTTACTGAATTTCCCGTGTAAGCTGCGCGCCGGTCGTTAAAAAACAGGCGTTATGACTAAGTATATATTTGTGACAGGAGGCGTAACCTCTTCGTTAGGTAAAGGAATTATTGCTGCCTCGCTGGCCAAGCTGCTCCAGGCAAGAGGTTTTACAACTACCATCCAGAAATTTGATCCGTACATCAATGTCGATCCCGGTACGCTGAACCCGTACGAGCACGGTGAATGTTACGTTACAGAAGATGGTGCAGAAACCGATCTTGACCTCGGGCACTACGAAAGATACCTGAACACACATACTTCACAGGCCAACAATGTGACCACCGGCCGCATCTACCAGTATGTGATCAACAAAGAACGTGAAGGAGCTTTTCTCGGTAAAACCGTGCAGGTGATCCCTCATATTACAGATGAGATCAAGCGTCGTATGACACTCCTGGGCCAGGACAACCAGTTTGATATCGTGATCACCGAGCTGGGCGGTACTGTGGGCGATATTGAATCATTACCATATATAGAAGCTGTACGCCAGCTGAAATGGGATCTCGGTGACCACAACTGTATAGTAGTGCACCTTACACTGATCCCTTACCTCAAGGCGGCAAAAGAACTGAAGACAAAACCGACACAGCACTCTGTAAAACTGCTCAGCGAAAATGGCATTAACCCGGATGTACTGGTGTGCCGTACCGAAGAGCCGCTTTACAAAGATCTGAAACGTAAAATTGCCCAGTTCTGTAACGTAACACAGGATGCGGTAATTGAAGCTATGGACGCAGACACGATCTACAGTGTACCGCTGGAAATGATGCGTGAAAAACTGGATGTGATATGCCTGCAGAAACTGAATCTGCCACTGGGTCAGGAACCGGAAACAGGACTGGGCCGCTGGAAAGAATTCCTCAACAAACTCCGCTACCCTAAATCAAAAGTAACCATAGGTCTTATCGGTAAATATGTAGAGCTGCAGGATGCCTACAAATCTATCCTGGAAGCGTTGATACATGCAGGAGCGGTAAATGAATGCAAAGTAGAAGTACGCAACATCCACTCCGAATACCTGACACCGGAAAATGCCGTGGAAAAACTGCAGAACATAGATGCCATACTTGTGGCACCTGGTTTTGGCAGCCGTGGTATAGAAGGTAAGATAGATGCAATCCGCTATGCCCGTGAGAACAAGATCCCGTTCTTTGGTATATGCCTGGGTATGCAGATGGCCTGCGTGGAATTTGCCCGCAATGTCCTGAACATGTCTACCGCGCATTCTACAGAAATGAACCCGGATACGCACAATGCTGTAATTGCCATGATGGAAGAGCAAAAAGCGATTACACAGATGGGCGGCACCATGCGACTGGGCGCATATGACTGTGAGCTCCGCAACGGATCCATTGCAGCCAATGCATATGGCACGACACACATTTCGGAACGCCACCGCCACCGTTACGAATTTAACAATGAATACCTGGAGGCATTTGAAAAAGCGGGCATGATACCCGTGGGTAAAAACCCGAAAACAGGCCTTGTGGAGATCGTTGAAGTGCCGGAGCATCCGTTTTATATCGGCACACAGTTCCACCCGGAATATAAGAGTACGGTGGAAAACCCGCATCCGCTGTTTGTAGCTTTTGTAAAAGCAGCAAAAGAAGCGCAGGAGCAGCGCAACAACGGAAATGCCCACAAAGTTTTTGAGAAAACAATAGCATAATACCGCTTATATATTTAAAAAGACCGTTCGTGCAATGCCGGACGGTCTTTTTAATGTACATTTGCAGCTTATAATTTGTATCAGCCTGATGAGTACGGTCCTTTTCCATATAGACAATGGCGTTGCGTATATTACACTGAACCGCCCGGAAAAATATAACAGCTTTAGCCGGGATATGGCCCTCGAACTGCAGGCGCACCTTGATGCCTGCGAAAAAGACGATAATGTCCGCTGTATATATCTTACCGGTGCCGGTAAAGGATTTTGTTCCGGCCAGGATCTTGCAGAGTTTCCCGATGTAGCTTCTATAGATTTCGAGAAAGTAGTCCGTGAAAATTACAACCCGGTCATTTCCCGCTTCCGCAATATTGAAAAACCGATCGTAGCTGCTGTAAACGGCGTTGCTGCCGGTGCCGGTGCCAATCTCGCCCTTGCCTGCGACGTGGTGGTGGCCAACAGGTCTGCTTCATTTATACAGGCTTTCAGTAAAATAGGCCTTGTACCCGATAGTGGCGGCACTTACTTCCTCCCACGCCTGGTAGGCATGCAGCGCGCTTCTGCCCTCATGATGCTGGCTGACAAGGTTACTGCCGACGAAGCTGCAGCTATGGGCATGATCTACAGGGCTTATGCAGATGAAGAATTTGAACAGGAGAGTAAAAAGATAGCGGCTACACTGGCGCAGATGCCTACTATAGGCCTTGGCCTTACCAAGCGCGCGCTCAACCAGTCTTACGCCAATAACCTGAACCAGCAGTTAGAGCTGGAAAAAGACCTTCAGGTAAAGGCTGGCCAGACCGCTGACTTTGTAGAAGGCGTGAATGCCTTTCTCCAGAAAAGGAAACCCGAATTTAAGGGCAAGTAGTTTTATAGTCGTTTTCATATAACTTATTGAAGCCGTGCAACCAGGTTGTGCGGCTTTTCTTCATTAGTGACAGTAGGTGCCTGCTCCCTGATTACGCGGGCAATAATGGCAGCCGTCTGATCAGGGTAATCAACAGTAACAGGTTTTCCGGCATCGAGCCACAGCAGGATGCGGTCGTAATATTTTTTACTCAGCGATTTTATTACCGGTACACCCATATTTGCCATGGCTGCGGCATTGCACTGCTGCTCATATTGTGCGTGCATGGGTATCACCATCAGTTTTTTGCCCAGGAACATAGCTTCTGCCGGTCCTTCAAAGCCTGCGCCGCATAATACGCCTGCGGACGAAGCCATGCTGCGGATAAACGCATCATTCGCTATGGGGTGAATGTCTACATTCTCAAAAGTGACGCTCTCTTTATTGTGCTTGGAGAAAACCTGCCATTTTACTTTTTTAAACCGCGACAGGTGCATGATCAGGTCATGATCATTATAAGCAGGAAGGTATACGGTGATATGACCTTCATTGGTAGGTTTCAGTTCGCGTATCTCCCGGCGGATGACTGGTGTGAATATATTCTTTGCAAAGGCCTTAAAGTGAAAACCGTAAGCTGCCGTATGAGGCGCATAACGGCGTAGTACCAGTTCACCAAAACGATCATGCTCGGCAGGAAGCGGTGCTTTTTTATCCAGCACAGCACATTGATGGCTCAGCGAAATGCAGGGAACTCTTTTCAGCTTGCAGGCCCATGCAGACACCGGCTCAAAATCATTGATCACCAGGTCATACTCGCGCACTTTAAGCTTATTGATATCGCCGATAAGGCGGGGAAGGTTCATACTTTTAATAGTCTTCCAGATGTCTACGCCGCCGTGACTGCCGAAGATAAAACTGAGGCCGTAGAACTTATATTTAATGGGATACGGAAAATCCACATCTACCTGTATGCCGCTCACCAGTACATCTACAGTTCCGTATTTTGCCAGCTCGGGATAAATGTCTCTTGCGCGGCTCAGGTGGCCGTTGCCCGTTCCCTGTATGGCGTAAAGTATTTTCACGGTATTGATATTGTGCCGGCCGGAACGAGTACGTCTCCCTGTTCTCTTCTTACGTTCAGTTCCTGCAGCAGGTTTGCCATTAACTCTTTGGGGCTTTCTTCCTTATTTTTTTTGTTGCGACGTACTTCTATTGCCTGCGCAACAGGGTCATCATTGTAACGGTAAATGCTCCATTTGCCGCCATTGTATTCAAGTGAAGTAAGGTTTTCTATCCAGTCGCCGGAGTTCATGTATATGACAGAACCGTGCTCTGTAACTACGGTATTGATTTCGGGCTGGTGAATGTGACCGCAGATCACATATTTATATTGATTGTTGGCTGCTATTTCGCAGACGGTAGATTCAAACTGGTTGATGAATTTCACAGCGCTTTTTACACTGTTCTTTATCTTTTTGGAGAGCGATATCTTGCCGCGGCCCATCTTCTGCGAAAAGAAGTTCACAAAACGGTTGATGAGTATCAGCGTATCATAACCGATGGCGCCCAGCTTTGCCAGCCATTTGCTGTGCTGCATCACTACGTCAAACACATCTCCGTGGAAGATCCACACATTGGCACCATCTATTTTCAGTGAAAGCTTATTGGTGATCTTGAGCGAACCGAGCTGGAAATCTTTGAACTTACGCAGCAACTCATCATGATTGCCGGGAATGTAATAAACCGGGATATCAGCAGCGATAAGGCCTACAATGTGCTTCACGATCATCATATGTGTAGCCGGCCAGTAGCGTTTGCTGAACTGCCATATATCGATGATGTCTCCATTCAGCACCACAGCTTTGGGGTTGATGCTTTTCAGGTACTGCAGCAGTTCTTTGGCATGACACCCGTAAGTACCTAAATGTATATCTGATAATACAACAATATCAACGTCCCTTTTCTCCATAATCTTCGCTGATGGTTTTGCTCTTTTTACAAAGGGAAAGAATTTATATAAAGTGACTATTAAGCATGTATTATCAATATATTAAGCGATTCCGAATACATCCTGAAGAAAACTGCTTTCCGGCGATGTGCTGCATAATGTTTAACTTACATACAGGGTTATACCATGCGCCAAATGCTCTTTATACTGCTATTGCTGGCTGCTGCCGCAACCAAAAGCACAGCACAGAAATCGCTGCTGGTGGAAGCCGGCACGGGTATGAGCTTCGTAACGTTGAAACATGGCGGAGAAGACTATGCGCCGCGCTTCACACCTCATTTTCTATTGAGCGCACATTTGCCACTCTCACATGTATTTGCCCTTGAAACCGGCATTGGCTATACCGAAAAAGGATTTAAAGCACATTCTGTTTTCGTAAATGATGATGGCATTTATAATACAACAGATGTGTATGATGTAAAGCTGCACTATTATTACCTCGATGTGCCCCTCATGCTTTCCTGTAAAGTCCTGCAGCGCAAGTCCGGGCAGCTGTGGATAGGTGCGGGCATGAATTACGGTTTCCTGCTGAAGGCAAAACAGGTAGTGGTAGACAATACGTACCGCGAAGGGGAATATCTGAGCACCAGTTCTTATTCCCGTTACCAGAGCATTGGCCTCGTTTCCTCGCAAACTGATGCAAAGACCGGGTATAAAGAACTATACATGTTTAACCCAGCGGTGAAGCTGGGTATACGTTATTACTGGCGCAGCAGGTATCTCATAGGCCTGCATTACGATATGAACCTGTATGATATGACCACCAGCAATACCAACTCGTATTTCCTGAGGCTGCAATATGTGGCGATGTCGGTGGGGTATCGGTTTTAGCGTGCGTGGTGTCAACTTATTCCAGGACGAGAGAACCTACCCCTAACTAACGCTGTTCCGGATGTTCCGCAGGATCATCCGGAATACAATGGATAAATGCGGTTTTGCAAACCGCTTCCGGGATGCTTAATCAGGAACGGGCATTACAAATGCCTTTTATCCTTACCACCGGATGCCCTTCGGAACATCCAGCAGAGCAAGAGTCATGATACCTGAAATTTTACGATTTGTGCGCCGTGTGATTTCGCTCCCCTGGAAAGATCCTGCTTTGCGCTACACTCCCTGCCCGACTGCGTCATTCAGGCGGGCGGCAGGATGACGGAATAGATTAAAAACGTTGCGCCGCCGTGCCGCCGCGAGAAATAAATAAATCACACCTTCATTCCTGCTGGATGGCAGTAATAAAAAACTGCCGGAACAATTTGCCCCGGCAGTATCTATCTGAAATCTATTTTTTAGAGTATTTTCTTCCCTTTCATGGCGTCTTTCAGCGCAGCGTCCATCACCCTTTCTGCAAACGGACGGCTTACTTCATTGAGCAGTTCGGTTTCTTTTTGTATCAGGTCTTTGTCTTTTGCGGCAATGGCATTACGCAGCTGCTGCATATGGGTTTGTGTAGTGGTCAGTTCTTCCGCCTCAAGATATTCTTTATGCTTCTGCAGGAACTTTTCGGTAGTCTCCAGCATCTGCTCTGCTTCGGTAGTAGCTTCTACCAGTGCGCGCGTCTGCATATCCTGCTTGGCATTTACAAGCGAGTCCATCAGCATCTTTTCCACCTCTTCGTCCGTAAGTCCGTACTGAGGCTTTACGTCAATGGCCTGTGCTGTGCCGCTGCGCAGCTCTGTTGCACTTACTTTCAGAATGCCGTCTGCATCTATCAGGAAGGCCACTTCTACTTTGGGCAATCCTGCTGGCATAGCGGGTATGCCGGTGAGATTAAATTCTGCCAGCTTACGATTGTCCTGCACCAGGTCGCGCTCACCCTGGAATACAGAGATGCGCATGCCGCTCTGTCCGTCTTTCTGCGTGGTATACTGCCTGCTGGCGCGGTTGGGTATTTTTGAGTTTCGGGGTATCAGCACATCCATCAGTCCGCCCATTGTTTCCAGTCCCAGGCTCAGTGGTGTTACATCCAGCAGCAGCATATCTGTATTCTTGCCTGCAAGAATATCGGCCTGTACAGCCGCACCCAGTGCCACTACTTCATCCGGGTTCAGTTCGTCAAATACATCCTGGTTAAAGAATTTCCGGATGCTTTCCTTCACGAGTGGCACACGTGTAGAACCACCCACCATCACTACCGCATCTATCTGCGCAATAGTGAGGCCTGCATCTTTCAATGCGCTGGTGCAGCTTTGCAGCGTACGGTCTACCAGCGGCTGAATGAGATTGTCAAATTCACTGCGGGTAATCTGTACATTTTTACCGGCAATAGTTCCTTCAAAAACATCATTGCCTGAAAGGTGTTTTTTCGCTTCTTCTGCAGTAAGGCGCAGCTGCTGCGACAGTGTTTTATCTGCTTTCAGCTGATCGTCTGAGATGCCGAGTTGCTGCTGCCAATATGTAGCCAGCGCACGGTCCAGGTCGTCGCCGCCGAGGTAGGTATCGCCATGTGTAGACAATACTTCAAATATGCCGTTGGTGATCTTAAGGATGGAAATATCAAAGGTGCCGCCGCCGAGATCGTAGACTGCAATGGTTTTTTCTTCGTCCGGCTTTACGCCCATGCCATAGGCAAGGCTCGCAGCGGTAGGTTCGTTCACAATGCGCAATACATCCAGTCCGGCCAGTCTGCCCGCATCACGCGTAGCCTGGCGCTGTGCATCGTTAAAATATGCAGGCACGGTGATCACCGCTTTGTTTACCGGCGTTTTCAGGATATGCTCTGCACGATGCTTCAGTTCTTTCAGTATGTACGACGACAGTTCTATCGGCGAATAAAAGCGGTCGCCCACCTGTATTTTCACCAGCGAATCGGTATTATCATCAATTACTTTATACGAGAAAAAGCCCGCATGATCGCCCACATCTTTGTAAGATTTGCCCATCAGGCGTTTTACGGAGTAAATGGTGTTATGCGGTTCTGCGATGAGCTTTTCTTTGGCAGCGATACCTACTGTGGGGTTGCCGTATTCATCAAAATGCACGATCGACGGCACCAGCGCCAGTCCGTCTACATCACGGAGCGCAATGGGGCTGCGTGTATCGTCGCGCACAATGGCAATAAGACTGTTTGTTGTTCCGAGGTCTATTCCTACAATTGTTTCTGCCTGCTGTATACTTCCTGTTGCCAGGTTAATTCCTACTTTAGCCATAGTTGGCTGCAAAATTAGGGTACCCGGGGCAGTAAAGGATAATTTTTATGACGTGCAATAAAAGATTCACGCAGAGAGCGCTAAGAACCGCAGAGTGTCGCTGAGATGCATTTAACTCCCAATCATCATTCAGATATATCAAAAGAATTACTGTGCTGCCCGGCTACAGAACCTTGATCACGACCTTATATCTGCCACTCATTTCCTGATTATTTATTTTTAAACAGCTTATAAACAGGTCATATCCTTGGCGTTCTTTGCATGGCCTTTGCACTCTTTGCGGTTAAAATTACTTGCGGCAGGATAGTTTCCCGGATTAACTGCTATTTTTGCCGCCAAAATCTACGTAATGCATTTTGACAAAACTGGTTTTTCCAACGACCAGCTGATTCAATTATATACAGAGCTCGTTCGCCCGCGGATGATCGAAGAAAAGATGCTGGTACTGCTTCGCCAGGGCCGCATCAGCAAATGGTTCAGCGGTATAGGACAGGAAGCAATCTCCATTGGCGCTACCCTGGCGCTGGATACAGATGAGTACATCATGCCGCTGCACCGCAACCTGGGGGTGTTTACCGCCCGCAAAATGCCGTTCGACAAGCTGTTCATGCAATGGCAGGGACGCAAAGAAGGTTTTTCCAAAGGCCGCGAGCGTTCTTTCCACTTTGGTGCTGCTGAGTACCATATCTGTGGTATGATCTCGCATCTTGGTCCGCAACTGGCACTGGCCGATGGCGTGGCGCTGGCGCATAAGCTCAGTAAGGAAAATAAAGTATCGCTTGCCTTCAGTGGCGACGGCGGTACCAGCGAAGGGGATTTTCACGAAGCACTCAACGTAGCTGCCGTATGGGGCTTGCCGGTTATCTTCCTGATAGAAAATAACGGTTACGGTCTCAGTACACCCGTAAATGAACAATATGCCTGCGCACAACTGGCCGACCGCGCTGTAGGTTATGGCATGAAGGGCATTACCATCGACGGCAACAACATTCTCGAAGTATACAAAACCATCAGCGAAGCCCGCCAGTATTGTATCAGCGAGCAGAAGCCGATACTTATTGAGTGTATGACCTTCCGTATGCGCGGCCACGAAGAAGCCAGCGGCGTGAAGTATGTACCCAAAGAACTGTTTGAAGAATGGGGTAAAAAAGATCCGATTGCAAATTTTGAAGCCTATCTCCTGCAGGAAGGCGTCATAACGCAGGCACAGGTTGATGCCGTACGTGCCGGAATACAGAAAGAAATTGAAGACGGACTGGCTACCGGTTTTGCCGCTGAACCAGTGACACCGGATACTGCAGAAGAGCTGGCAGATGTGTATGCTCCATATAATGGGAACGCCATTACACCCGCAACCGGCGCAAAAACCGAAAAGAAATTTATTCAGGCCATCAGCGATGCACTGCGCCAGTCTATGGAGCGGCATGACAAGCTGGTTCTTATGGGCCAGGATATTGCAGAATACGGCGGTGCATTTAAAGTAACAGAAGGCTTCGTAGCGCAGTTTGGCAAAGAACGTGTACGCAATACACCTATCTGTGAGAGCGCTATTGTAGGTGCGGCGCTAGGTCTTTCCCTCAAAGGCTACAAGGCTATGATGGAAATGCAGTTTGCCGATTTCGCAACGGTAGGCTTCAACCAGATCATAAACAACCTTGCTAAAATATATTACCGTTGGGGACAGAATGCTGATGTGGTGGTACGTATGCCTACGGGCGGCGGCGTTGGTGCTGGTCCGTTCCATTCGCAAAGCAACGAAGCATGGTTTGTACATACTCCGGGACTGAAGGTAGTTTACCCTTCCACGCCGGAAGATGCCAAAGGCTTACTGCTGGCGTCATTGGAAGATCCTAACCCGGTAATGTTCTTTGAGCATAAAGCCCTGTACCGCAGCATCAGCGGTATGGTGCCGGACGATTTTTATACCGTTGAAATAGGTAAAGCCCGCCTCGTACAGGAAGGCAGCGATATCAGTATTATCACTTACGGAGCGGGTGTGCATTGGGCTACCGATTATGCTAAACAGCACCCGGAAACATCCTTCGATATTCTCGATCTCCGCACTTTGCTGCCGCTTGATTATGATGCAATAAAGGCTTCTGTACAACGTACCGGTAAAGTATTGCTGCTGCATGAAGACACGCTTATCGGTGGTATCGGCGGCGAACTTTCCGCCTGGATCTCTGAGCATTGCTTTAAAGACCTGGACGCTCCAGTGGTACGTTGTGCCAGCCTGGATACGCCGGTGCCGTTTGCTATTGAGCTGGAACAGAACTTCCTGGCAAAAAAATACCTGGATGACGTTGTGCAGAAATTACTTCAGTTCTAAATGTGTTTTTTTCAATATTCTTAAAACGTCCTGTGTAACTTGCAGGACGTTTTTTTATTTTCGTACGCGAATTGAAGCTGTGTCTGACCGGCGCGGGCAAAAACAACACAAAAAACCATTCATGCATAAATATTACTTCTTCATAGCAGCGGTATGCTGCAGCCTGACGCTTGCATCCTGCGGCAGCGGGCCAAACGGCAAAAGCCACGGCCCTATAGTGCTGGGCGATTCTTCGTCTATCGTTACAGAAACCGACTCCAAATATCTGCAGGATTATGTTACAGATATTCAGCCTGCAGTGAGTGAAGGGGCTGCCGAGAAGCAGCCTGCCAAAGATACCGCGGTAACACAGCCACCAGCAGCCCCGGCTGAAAAACCGAAACAGCAGGAACCTGTGGTAGCCAAAGCGGCTCCTAAGGGCAATGGTCTTAATATCGAATTTAAAGAAGTATCTGTCTTTATACCAGGTATCACCACTCGCCAGGGAAGCGGTCGTCATAACGGCAACAGCGCTGCATTTGGTCTTACCGGTGGTGAGCTTAATGGCAGCCAGTTGCAGATCAGCGGCGCAACGGTACAAAAGATCACACAGCGCTACCAGACCTCTGTAATCCTGAAGAGTGATCTTGGGACTTTTGCACTGGACGCGTTGAATTATTCTTCTCAGTGGCAACCGGTAAAAGGCAGCGGAACGAACTTCTACATTACCGGCCTTGACGAGCGCAAACTGGAACATACCAATGCTAATGCCAATGCGATCCGTAGCGCCGTACAGCGTGCCGGCCGCAGCAAGCGTCTGAGCCGCCGTAAAGAGCAGGAACTGATGAACAGCATCCGTAATGTGCGCAGTGTAACGCAGGATCCTTTGTCTGTAGTACTCCGCACGGTTATCTGGCAGATAGAAGGCAAAGGCAGCAATGGAAAATCATTTAAAAAAGAAATACGGATAGATTTTCCGATCTGATAACAAGTTTAGATCGTTACAGCAATAATTTAAAACAGTGACCATCCGAGGATGGCCACTGTTTTAATATGAGGCCGGAGCGTCAGGCTCCGGATTTATGACTTTGCAGCGTCCTGCTGCCGTTTTAATCCTGTTCTTCTTTATCCCTGTTCTTCCACTCTTCATTCAGTTCCTCGATATAGCTCAGTATCTGCTTACGGCCCAGGAATTTTTCAGAGCTGGTGATAAAACTTTGCGGAATAAACTGCCATTCTTCTTTCATCTTCTCGATGAACTGCTTTACATTATAAGCCACTTCGCGCTGCGTGATCTTGTCGGCTTTGGTAAATACAATGCTGAAAGGAATGCCCCATTCACCCAGCTGTCCCATAAAATCGATGTCCAGTTGCTGCGGTTTCAGGCGGCTGTCAATGAGCACAAAAACGGTGATCAGGTTTTCGCGCTGTTGCAGATAATCGGAGATCATCTTCTGAAATTGTGCCCTTTGCCCCTGTGATACTTTGGCATAACCATATCCCGGAAGATCCACGAGATACCATTCATTATTTATGATAAAGTGGTTGATCAGCTGCGTTTTACCAGGCGTGCCGGATGTTTTGGCCAGTTTTGTCTGCCTGGTGAGCATATTGATCAGGGAAGATTTACCCACGTTAGAGCGGCCGATAAAGGCATATTCCGGCTTGTCGGGCTTAGGGCAGCCTTCTACTTTGGGATTGCTGATCAAATATTTTGCAGAACGTATTTCCATTGCTTACTGTAGTGTACTTTTGCTGCGTCATGCAGACAGAATATAAAAAAAATCCGGCAGGGGCCATATTGCCCGATGCGGGGTCAAATTTAAGCAAGAAAGAGCAGGTTGCCGACATGTTCAATAATATAGCCGGCAAATATGATTTCCTGAACCATTTTCTTTCTATGGGTATAGACCGCGGCTGGCGCAAAAAAGCAATAGCCGAGATTGCTAAAGTAAACCCGCAGAAAATTCTGGATGTGGCTACAGGCACAGGCGATCTTGCTATTGTAGCTTCAAAATTACAGCCCAAACAGATTATTGGCGTAGACATAGCCGACCAGATGCTGGAGGTAGGTCGCAGGAAACTGGCAGAAAAAAATCTTTCCGGCATGATCACTTTACAGACGGGCGACAGCGAATCGATGCCGTTTGAAACGAACGCATTTGACGCTGTTACATGTGCCTACGGTACCCGCAATTTTGAGCATCTTGATCTGGGGCTTGCCGAAATGGCCCGTGTGATGCGTCCCGGCGGTAAACTGGCGATACTGGAATTTTCCCATCCAAAACAATTCCCTGTAAAGCAACTGTATAAATTTTACTTCCGTTTTGTGCTGCCTACGCTGGGCAAAATGGTATCAAAGCACAGCCGCGCCTATACTTACCTGCCGGAGAGCGTAGCTGCATTCCCAGAAGGTAAAGCATTGTGCGAACGTCTTGAAAAGGCAGGCTTTAAAGATGCTAAAGCCCGTCCGCTTACATTTGGCATTACCACGCTTTATACCGCAACAAAATAATTAGCTGATTAGCTAATACCCTTAAATATATCTACAGCAATTCACATAAATAAAAATCCCGGCTGCTTTAGCAACCGGGATTTTTATTATTATTTAATCAGTGCATTAGCTAATTATCACATCAGCTAATTTGCTAATTAATTATTTCACTTCTTCATATTCAGCATCTACATGTCCTTCGTCGTTGCCTGAAGACTGCTGCTGATGTGCTTCACCGCCCTGCGCTGCGCCATCGCCGCCTTGTGCGTAGATGTGCTCACTTGCAGCTGTCCATGCAGCATTCAGTTCTTCAGAAGCGCTGTCAATTGCAGACATGTCCTGGTTTTTGTGTGCTTCTTTCAGTTTGGCTACAGCAGCTTCGATCGGAGCTTTTTTATCAGCCGGGATCTTGTCGCCATATTCTTTCAGTTGTTTTTCTGTGTTGAATATGAGACCGTCCGCCATGTTCAGTTTTTCTACACGCTCACGTACTTCCTTATCTGCTTCTTCGTTGGCTTTTGCCTCGTTCTTCATACGTTCGATCTCTTCTTTGCTCAGACCAGAACCTGCTTCGATGCGGATGTTCTGCTGTTTGCCGGTGCCTTTATCTTTTGCAGTTACGTGCAGGATACCGTTGGCATCGATGTCGAAGATTACCTCTACCTGGGGAACACCACGCGGAGCCGGCGGTATACCATCAAGGATAAAGCGGCCGAGTGATTTGTTCTGGTTGGCCATCGGGCGCTCACCCTGCAGTACGTTGATCTCAACGCTCGGCTGGTTGTCGCTGGCAGTAGAGAAGGTTTCGCTTTTCTTGGTAGGGATCGTTGTGTTAGACTCGATAAGACGTGTCATTACACCACCGTAAGTTTCGATACCGAGGCTCAGCGGAGTTACGTCGAGCAGCAGTACGTCTTTTACATCACCGGTAAGAACACCACCCTGGATAGCAGCACCGATTGCTACTACTTCATCCGGGTTAACGCCTTTGTTCGGTTTTTTACCAAAGAATTTTTCTACAACTTCCTGTATTTTAGGGATACGTGTAGAACCACCTACCAGTATCACTTCATCAATTTCAGATGTGTTCATGCCGGCATCTTTCAGCGCTTTGCGGCAAGGCTCCAGTGTGCGTTCTACCAGGCTGTCTGCCAGCTGCTCGAATTTTGCACGTGTCAGCTTGCGAACAAGGTGTTTAGGAACACCATCAACAGCTGTGATGTAAGGCAGGTTGATCTCTGTTTCCTGTGAAGAAGACAGTTCGATCTTTGCTTTTTCAGCAGATTCTTTGAGGCGCTGCCATGCCATAGGATCTTTGCGCAAGTCTACAGCTTCATCAGCTTTAAACTCATCTGCCAGCCAGTCCATGATCACTTTATCAAAGTCATCACCGCCGAGGTGAGTATCGCCATTTGTGGATTTTACTTCAAACACGCCATCGCCGAGCTCCAGGATGGAGATATCGAATGTACCACCACCAAGGTCAAATACTGCGATTTTGCTATCTGTATGCTGTTTGTCCATGCCATACGCAAGTGCTGCAGCTGTAGGTTCGTTGATGATACGGCGTACGTTCAGACCAGCGATTTCGCCGGCTTCTTTCGTTGCCTGGCGCTGTGCATCGTTAAAATATGCAGGCACCGTGATCACAGCCTCACTTACTTCCTGGCCCAGGAATTCTTCAGCAGTTTTCTTCATTTTCTGAAGGATCATAGCAGAGATTTCCTGTGGTGTGTACATACGTCCGTCGATATCTACGCGGGGCGTGTTGTTGTCACCTTTTACCAGTTTGTAGGAGTTGTGCGAGATTTCGTTGCCTACCTCGTCAAAACGACGGCCCATAAAGCGTTTGATAGACATGATGGTGTTCATCGGGTTAGTGATAGCCTGGCGTTTTGCAGGATCACCAACTTTACGTTCACCGTTTTTCATGAATGCCACTACAGAAGGCGTGGTACGACGGCCTTCGTCATTTGCGATTACTACCGGCTCATTACCTTCCATTACAGCAACGCAGGAGTTGGTAGTACCTAAGTCGATTCCAATAATTTTTCCCATTGTTATGAATTTGTATTAATTAGTCATTTGATTGTTTCTCACCATAATTATACCATTGCTGGCAAGGTAATGGCGGCACCTGTCTTTGCATCTGCCCTGTTCAGGCAATTTTTCAGACAATTAACTGATGACAAGAAATATACCACAGCATTTCATTGTGCAATAATGTCAGTTGTTCTGCCATACTGCAATAAAAATGCCCTGATGAAAGCCATCAGGGCATATATATAAAAAATGTGCTGACAATAATGCCAAAAAATTAATTGGCCCTGCCACGTATGTTCAGGTTCGCAACTGTGGGGTCTACTTCCAGTGAATCCAGGGAGTTGTTGCCGATAAGCACACCCCTGTAAACATTTACAGCGCGGGCGCCAAATACCCCTGCGAGGTGGGTGCCCTGTACGCTGCTGTATACATTGCTGTATACCGCACGCACCTGGTCTCCGGTTATGCCGGCCGCAGCCTGGTTGTACAACTGGTAGTTATATACAGCCGTATCAGCTGTCCACACAAAAAAGTCGCAAGGCTTCATATAGCGCTGGATATTGCCCGCGGCAGGTCCCATAGCTGCGCTGATGGCACTGAAAAAAGACCTGTTGGATACGGTAAGACTTAGTGTGTGTACATTCGGATCGTTCGGATCAACAATGGTTCCTACTGCAAACTTCCAATCGGCAGAATGTGGTACGGTATCTCCGGTTACGCCATTTTTATCTATCCAGTTGAAACGGATATAGGCCTCATACATTTTTGCATTATCAGGATTAGAAATTCTCCAGGTATAAGGAAAGTCCGCCACTTTTGAATTGACAAACTCGAGATTGGCTACACCAGTAAACTTATCTACTGAAAACTGCTGGGATATGGGTGTTGTAGTACCTGAATCCACCTCACCTGTCACTTTATTTTTAATGACCAGCCTGTATGAATATCCTTTAGTGGTATAAAGATTATGTTTATATTTATATGCATAGTTAGGGCTGGTAAAAAATGTCCCGTCTTCCTTTGTATATCCTTCCTGACTAAGATCTACCCGGGACAGGATAGTTGATGAAAGCAGGGCAGTACCATTGTATTCCCGCATGGTCACTTCAATATCTCCTTCAGGATAGTAGCTGGAATCAGGCACCTTGGCCATTTCGATAGCATTCTTGTTCTCATCGAGAAATGCTTTCTGTATACGGATGTATTGTACAGAATCACTTATTGCATCAATACGGCCCATGGTCATAAGGCCGCTAACGATGGTAATATTTTTATAAGGAGCAGCTACCGAAAAATCTTTTGAACAGGATGCAGCGCCCAATACAGAAGCCAACCCTAAAGCCGGCAGAATGAATTTTCTCATCAGTATGATTCTATGAAGGCAAACAAAGATAATGGTTTGGGTGGTTAATCAGCATGTTTGTTGGCAGGAACGCGATCACTACAGGTTTTTACAGCCCGGTTTCCGTTTTTTTGAAATTCTTATGACATATTATATGCACTTTTCCCGCGTTCGGGAATATATTAAATCCATTCATTGTGTCTTTTAAACGGATTTACCAGAGGGGCCGGCTACGCTTTCCTGCATTAAAAAGCTATTTTTGCGGCAAAACGACTCATAAGATGACGCTTGTTGCGCAAATAAAGTGTGCTGCTGCCGATGCGCTGAAACATCTTTTCCCGGATGCCGATATACAGCTGGCACAAATCACCGTGAACCAGACAAAACCTGAATTTTCAGGTGACTATACCGTAGTGCTTTTTCCGTTTGTAAAAGCATTGCGACAAAAGCCGGATGTGCTGGGAAACCAGCTGGGAACCTGGCTTACTGAAAAAAATGACCTTTTTGCCGCATATGAAGTAGTAAGCGGGTTTCTGAACCTGACCATAAAAGATGGCTACTGGATCAACCTGTTGCTGAACCATTTTAATGATGCCCATTTTGGCGAAAAGCCCAAGAAGGACAACCGTATTATGGTTGAATATTCTTCGCCTAATACCAACAAACCGCTGCACTTCGGTCACCTGCGGAATATCTTCCTTGGGTATGCTATGTCTGAAATATTGAAGGCTGCAGGTAACCAGGTAGTTAAAGCAAACCTGATCAACGACCGCGGCATTCATATCTGCAAATCCATGATCGCATGGATGCGTTATGCCAATGGCGCTACGCCGGAAAGTACAGGTACTAAAGGCGATCACCTGGTAGGCGATTACTATGTGAAATTTAATGATGTACTGAAAGAGCAGGCTGCTGTGATCACAGACCGCATCATGCATGGCGATTTTGACGGACTTGAAGCTGCATCTGCTGAAAAGGCAGCGCAATTGCTGGCTGCATATAACAAACCCGAAGTTCAGGCAGACAAGGAAAAACTGGCAAAAGTAAAGGATGAAATAAAAGATATCTCCCAGAACCATACCGAAATACAGCAGGCTGCCAAAGATCTGCTGCGCAAATGGGAGGCCGGAGATGCAGAGACCTACAAACTTTGGGAAACCATGAACGGCTGGGTATACCAGGGTTTTGATGTTTCCTACAAAAAGCTGGGCGTAGACTTTGACAAAATGTACTACGAAAGCAATACATATCTGCTGGGTAAAGAAATAGTAGAGAAGGGCCTGCAGAAAGGTGTGCTGTTTAAAAAAGAAGACGGTTCTGTATGGATAGATCTTACTGCCGACGGACTGGATCAGAAGCTGCTGCTGCGCAGTGACGGTACTTCTGTATATATGACTCAGGACCTGGGTACTGCTGTGTTGAAGTATAATGATTTTAAATTGAACCAGTCGGTATATGTGATTGCCGATGAGCAGAACTATCATATGCAGGTGCTGAAGCTGATCCTGGAAAAGCTGGGCGAACCTTGCGCAGATGGTATCTTCCACTTATCTTACGGAATGGTGGAGCTGCCTACCGGCCGTATGAAAAGCCGTGAAGGTACGGTGGTAGATGCAGATGATATGGTAGCGGAAATGCTGCACCTGTCGGAGGAACAAACCAAAGAAGCCGGCAAAACAGAAGGTTTTACTAAAGATGAACTGGAAAAGCTGTATAATACTTTGGGTCTCGGTGCACTCAAGTTTTACCTGCTGCGTGTAGATCCGAAGAAGAAAATGATCTTCGATCCTAAAGAATCGATAGACCTGCACGGATTTACAGCTACGTTCATACAATATGCACATGCACGTATCTGTGCTATACTCCGTAAAGAGCAGGTGCCACTGCTGCCGGATAATGTACGTTTCCAGACTTTTAAGCCTGCGCAGGAATTACTGAAAGCTGAGAAAGATCTGTTGGTGACATTGGATCAATATCCTATGGTGCTGGAAAATGCCGCACAGGAATATAACCCTTCGTTACTGTGCAACTATGCGTTTCAAGTTGCCCAACAGTTCAACACCTTCTATGATATTCACAGCATATCCAAGGCCGAGAACGAAGAGAAGAAACAACTCCGCCTGATGCTGATTGTTATGACAGCACAGATACTGCGTCATTCCATGAATCTTTGCGGTATCCGCATGCCGGAAAAAATGTAGCATCAACTGACAGGAAACACAAACGCCGCTGCATCTGTGCAGCGGCGTTTGTATTGTTATATTTTTTTTCAACACTATTCTATTTATCCTCTTAACCCATTACCATTTACGCACTTCTCAGGTTGCCCATATCGGTCTGCTTTGCCCTTTTGGCAGGATACCAGCCAGCCAGCATACCTACTACCAGCACCGTGCAGATCACAACAATAAAATCAGTTGGCTGCATGGCTACCGGGTATGCTGTTATGATAAAGGAACCGCCCAGTTTTATCCATTGAAAATGCTGCTGCCCCAGGCATAAAAGCGTACCCGCAATTAGTCCCAGTGCACCGCCGGTAAATGCCCAGAGCATTCCTTCCAGCAGGAAAATACTGCGTATGGTAGCTCCTTCCGCACCCATAGCTCTCAGTATGGCCATGTCTTTGCGCTTCTCCAGTACCAGCAGCGACAAAGCGCCCACCATGTTAAACGATGCGATCAGCAGCACCATAAGCAGTATGGCATATACGGCCCATTTTTCGGTACGCATTACCATGTAAAGTGTGCGGTTCTGTTCAAAGCGGGTTTCAACTTTGTAAGATGAGCCAAAAGCCGCCTGGATGTTTCTTTTCAGCTCTTCCGCATTTGTTCCGGGCTTCAGCTTTATTTCTATGGCAGATACATGCCCGTTTTCGTCGAAAAGCTCTTCTGCAAAAGGAAGGGGGGCTAACACATATTTGCTGTCAAAATCGTCCTGTATATGAAATACTCCTTCCGGTCGCAGGCGCAATGTGCGGAATGCCGATTGCGGATTCTGCACCAGGTTTTCGCTGTTGGCATCAGGATAATACAAAGACAGGTCGTTAAAAGCATTGTGCACATCTGTGCCCAGCTGTTCTTCTATCTGCTGGCCTATTATGGCTGTCGCGGTCGGGACTGAAGAAACGGTATCAACACCCTCTGCGATATACTGTGAGAGATCATTTACATGAAAATAGGCGGGATCCACGCCTTTCAGCGTTACTACGATCTGTTCATCATTGCCGTTTACCAGCACATTGTCTTCAATCACACGAGATGTAAAAGCGATTCCCGGCATTTGCATCAGCGACGCATTTGCTTTTGCGGGCGGCTCAAAGAATTTACCTTTTGCCGCTGTAATGCGGATGTCCGGGTAAAATGCTTTGTACAGATCCTGCACTACGTTCTCAAAACCGTTAAAAACAGAAAAGAGAACAATCAGTGCACAACTGCCTACAGCTATAGCCAGCATACTGATACGCGAAAGTACAGGTACTGCATTTGCAGACCTTTTACCACGCAGATATCTGGATGCAAGCTGCCAGGCAATAGTATGGTTCATAGATTCTTATGCTTGTTCGTCAGTATTGTCGCCTTCGCGCTGTTTGCGCTCCTCATTTATCTTTTTGAATATCTCTTCCATCTTAAATACATGGTCCAGCGTATCGTCTGCATAAAACTGCAGCTCCGGCACACGGCGCAGCTGATTCTTTACCCGTACGCCCAGCAGTTTTCGCCATTCCCAGGTTCTGTCTCTGATATCGTGCAATAATTTCTGGGGCTCTTTTACCTGGAAAAGGCTCAGGTATACGCGGGCTTCCAGCAGATCGGGGGTTACTGCTACTTTTGAAATAGACACCATGCCGCCATCTACTACATTCATACCTTCACGCTGAAATATTTCACTCAGTTCCTCCTGTACCAGCCGGCCTACCTGCTTCTGACGCTTACTTTCTTCCATTTTACTCTTTTTGAAGGGTGTAAAGTTAGCCTAATTAACGCAAGTCGCCAGTTGCCGGAAAAGAAAAGCCCCGGCTACCACTGTTTTAAGCTACGCCCCACAATGTGTATTGCCGTTCAGCAAAGTATAAATCTCCTTTAGAAAAGCGGCCAGTGGCACTTAAACGGGGAGCTTTTTTTATTCAAAAAGGCCGGTTCCGGCAAAAATATAACAGAAACGAGGTTAACTAACTCCTTAATTTCAAGGTGCACAAGCGCCTGCCGGGGAACGGATTTAAAACACAGCATTGTAAAACGATGACAAAAACGCAGCAGTAACCGCCGGATTTATTAAATTTGACGACTTAACTACTTTTTTCCGATGACAAAAAGGTTGCTCTTGGCCACAGTGTCTGGCCTGATAGCGCTCAGCTCCTGCAAGGAAGTGCTTACACCGGTACCCCATAATAACGGGAACACAGGGGTCAGTATTGATACCACGTATACCACCACTCCTGAGGACACTACCGTGCGTAAAGTGCTTGTAGAGGAGTTTACAGGTGTTACATGCCCCAATTGCCCCCAAGGTCATACGCTGATCAAAGGTTATGAAACTTCATATCCCGGCAGGATCGTTGCAATAGGGTATTATACGTTCGGCCTTTCGCAGACAGAACCTGTTGCCGGCCTTAGCCAGCAGGATTTCAGGAATAATATCTCAACAGACCTCGGTAACTATTTCGGCGGCATTCCATTGTTGCCGTCCGGAACAATAGACAGGATACCACCAAACGGAGGCAGCCTGCTCGATGACCGTAACTTCTGGTCCGCAATGGTCAGCACCCGGCTGAATGCACCAACTCCGCTCAATGTCCACGTTACCAGTGCCTACGATCCGTCATCACGCACCGATACTATTACAGTAACTGTGGCTGTTACAAAAGCAATCACCAAAAAGCTCGCTCTTTCTGTTTCAATTATTGAGAATAACATCATTGATGCGCAGGAAGATGTAGATCATAGCGGCAATGCGCTTATAGACACTATGTACCAGCATAATCACGTAATACGCGATATGCTTACTCCTGTTTCCGGCACGCCTATATTTACCAGCTATGATGGATCTTCCAAAGCGCCGGGCCTTGTATACCGCCACGTATATGTTTACACTGTAAACAACGCCTGGAAACCGGAAAACTGCAAAGTCATCGCTTTTGTAAACAATAACGAAACCAACGATAAAGAAGTAGCCCAGGCTGAAGAAACAGATATGAAATAAGGCTTTTTATAACACATCGTTTCAAAAACTTTCTATTATTTTGCCTTGCCTTCAAAGGGCAAGGCTTTTTTTCGGATAACAACCAGCTAGCTATTCATGACACTTCGCTCGTCTTTAATATTTATTTCCATACTCGGTCTTGGCCTGTGGTCCTGCAAGGAATCCGGAGACCAGGCAACCTCCGGTCAGGCAAATACGGATACTGCACAGCCCGCCGCACAGGTAAAAGTGCCGGACTTTAATGCTGACACCGCTTATAACCTGGTGGCAAAGCAGGTAGCGTTCGGACCGCGTGTGCCGGGCACTCCGGCTCAGAAACAATGCGCCGCATGGATGGAGACAATGCTGAAAGGTGTAACTGATACCGTTTATAAACAGCAGGTACAGGTGCGCACCGGCAATGGCAAAATGATACCATGTATTAACCTGGTGGGGGCCATTAATCCTAATGCAGCACATCGTGTGCTCCTGCTTACACACTGGGATAGCCGCCCCTGGGCCGATATGGACACAAAAGATACTGACAAGCCTATTCTTGCCGCAGACGATGCGGGCAGTGGCGTGGCCGTATTGCTGGAGCTGGCACGGCAGATAAAATCGCAACCACTGCCTCCGAACCTGGGCATTGACATATTTTTTACTGATGCCGAAGATTATGGTAAAGACACATGGGGCGATTCGTCCTACTGCCTCGGTACGCAATACTGGGCTTTGCACCCGCATGTACCGGGTTACCGTGCCGACTATGGCATTCTGCTGGACATGGTAGGAGCGCGCAATGCAAGGTTTACAATGGAAGGACTTTCTGCACAGGTAGCAGGCGATGTACAGAAAAATGTATGGGAAGCAGCCAACCGCGCAGGGTATTCATCTTTCTTTCCGTTTACAGCAGGCAGTGCCATTATCGATGATCACGAATTTGTAAATAAGCTGGCAAATATCCCTACAATAGACATTATAAACCTTGCAGGGAACGGCAATGAGCCTTTTGCGCCTCACTGGCATACACACAAGGACAATATGGATATCATTGACAGAACAACGCTCAAAGCAGTAGGGCAGACACTCCTGCAGGTAATCTATGAATCCGCACACCAGCTCTGATTAAATAACTTTAACCAAGGAACAAACAAGTGAAGTATCGTCACGCTATATTGATTGTATTACTGGTCATTATTATAGACCAGGTATTGAAGTTTTATATTAAAACACATTTCTATTACGGTGAAGAGATAAATGTATTGGGGCATTGGTTCCGGTTGCATTTTATAGAAAACGAAGGCATGGCATTCGGTATGAAATTCAGCCAGGCAGACACCGGGAAACTGATACTGACATTGTTCCGTCTTATCGCGGTGATATTTGGTTTTGGACTGCTTAAAAACCTGGTGAAAAAAGGCTATGGCCGCGGAGTTATTATCTGTGGAGCGCTTATACTGGCGGGTGCGCTCGGTAACCTTATAGACAGTCTTTTCTATGGTCTTATCTTTACAGAAAGCACGTTTCATGTAGCGCAGGTAGTTCCCTGGGGACAAGGATACGGACGCTTTCTGCACGGCCGCGTGGTAGATATGCTCTACTTCCCGTTAATAGACACACATTGGCCATCGTGGGTGCCTTTCCTGGGCGGAAAAGAGCTCGAATTCTTTGAGCCGGTTTTCAATTTTGCGGATGCAGCCATTTCCACCGGCGTGCTGGTACTGGTCTTCTTTCAGAAGAAACTCCTTCACAGGAAAACAGCTCCTCAGCCCACAACAGCAGTTCCTGCTGATCAACCGATAAAATAAAATGTAAAAGGAAACAGTTAACTGTTTCCTTTTTTCATGAACAATATTTATCTTTTAAGATATATCCGAAGTATATGTCACAGGAGCTCATTCCCATAAATGTATGGCTGGCAGGCCGCAGCTACCGTATCCGCATTCATCCGGATGAAGAAGAGAAAGTACGCAAAGCGGTAAAAACAGCTGATGATAAGATCTCTGAACTGCGACAGCATTATGCCGGCAGGGACGACCAGGATTTTGTTGCCATGTGCCTGCTTATGTACGCTGCAGATGATGCTACAGGCGCGGGTACGCAACAGGTGCAGGCAGAGCTGAGCCATATGACTAAACGCATCAGTGATGCACTGGGGGAATAGTTATTTCTCAGCAAGTGCTTCGAGCATATTTTCCATGCGGCTACCCCTTGACCCTTTAATAAGAATAGCAGCTCCTGATGGCTGATGTTCCCGTACATAGGCCGCTGCTGCTACAGAATCCGGGAACCACATATAGTTACCTTGCAGTCCTTCGAATTCTTTTCCTACGAGCATTACCTGCTCCCAGCTGTACTGGTCTATCATTTTTACCAGTTCTTCATGTTCCGTATGCTCTTCCGGCCCCATTTCCTTCATGCCGCCAAGCCATAGCATCCGGTGCGGAAGATTTATTTTTGAGAAATTTACTATTGCTGCTCGCATACTGGTAGGATTGGCATTGTAAGCATCCAGTATCACCTGGTTACTGCCGCGTTTCAGCCACTGAGAGCGGCTGTTATCGGGATTATATGCAGCAACCGCGCTTTTTATGATGTCAATCGTTATCCCGAAATGCAAGCCTGCAGCCACTGCGGCCATTACATTCGGAAAATTATATTCTCCCACAAGATGTGTACCGATAAGCGTTTCCGTGCCTGATGTAAGCATGGCTATCTGCAGAAAAAGGCCCTCCATAAGGGGCTTGCCAATATATTGGGCATTGCTGCTGCCATATGTAATCTGCTGCTCAATGCCGCGCGACATTTCCTGCAGGTAATCCAGGTCTGTATTGCGGAATATGGTGCCCTTATTTGACCTGATGAAATCATACAGTTCACCTTTACCTTTCCGCACACCTTCCAGTCCGCCAAAGCCTTCTATATGCGCTTTTCCGGCATTGGTAATGATGCCGTGTGTGGGTTCTGCAATACGGCAATAACTTTCAATCTCACGCTGATGATTGGCACCCATTTCTATCACCGCCATTTCGGCATCTCTGCCTATGCTCAGTATAGTAAGCGGCACACCGATATGATTGTTCAGGTTGCCAACTGTTGCATATGTCTTAAATGTGGTGCTGAGCACGGCTGTGATCAGTTCTTTGGTGGTGGTTTTACCATTAGACCCTGTAATGGCAATAAACGGAATGGAAAATTGTTTCCGGTGATGACTGGCCAGTTGCTGCAAAGCAATAAGCCCGTCTGGTACTACGATATAACGGTCATCAACAGCGTATGCAGCCTCATCGATTACGGCATATGCTGCCCCGGCCTCGAGCGCCTTTGAGGCAAAAGCGTTGCCGTTAAAATTAGGGCCTTTTAAGGCAAAGAAAATGTCTCCTTTCTTTAACTTTCTTGTATCTGTCTGCACAGAAGGATGCTGCAGGTATAGCTGGTAGAGAGCGGTAATGTCCAAAGCCTGAAATCGTTTAATACATAAAAATAAAAAACCCCTTCGTAAAAGAAGGGGTTCTGTTATTCAGAAAAAGATTTTCTTATTTTTTCTTGCGACCAAAGTGGTTGCCGGAAGTTGAATTGTTATTGCCATCAGCACTTCCCAGGCGATCCATTACACAACGGAAACCGATGGTAGAGCTTGCCTGATCTGCCTGCATAAAGCGGCGTGTGCCAGGAGACATCCAGTAAGCACGATCTGCCCATGAACCACCTTTGTACACTTTTGCGTTATCGTTGATCAGGGTAGTTTTACCATAATCGTAAGTGAAGTGAGATGTGCTGTCGCCGTCTTTGAAGTCACGGACATCTGCACCATAGTAATCGTGTTTGTCTTTTGCAGCGATCTCATCTGATGTGATCGGGCGTTTCTGCAGATGACCCAGGCTGTCTTTTTCTTCCAGTGAGTTATCTTCTGCTACACGCTTGTATGTTTCAAATTCGTTACCGCGGAAAGGACGGAAATCAGATTCATCTTTATTTATCGGACGGTAAGTATCCAGTACCCACTCACTCACGTTACCCGCCATGTTGTACAGGCCGAAAGCATTTGGCTGATAAGAATAGATCTGTGCAGGGATATCGGCGTTGTCGTTCAGTGCACCGGCTACACCCATGTTATCACCTTTACCACGTTTGAAGTTGCCGAGGAACTCACCCTGGTACTGGTTACGCAGTGCCCAACGGGTAGAGTTTTTAGAACCCCATGGATATGTGTTGCGGTCTGTGATCACTTCTTCACCACGACGACGTTTTGTTTCAGGCTCAGGATTGTTACCGATCAGGCCGAGGGCTGCGTATTCCCATTCTGCTTCAGTTGGGAGACGGTAGTCTGGCAGCAGGTAACCATCAGCATAAGTAACGTTACGTTTTTTAGAACCGCTTGGATCCAGATCACGTTTGCGGTTAGAACCGGCAATACCGTCATACTGACCATTTACATACGTTTCAGTTGTAAAAACGTCTTCGTTTGTCTGGTTGGGGTTTTTCTTCAGCATCCCGTTCTTCATGAGGATCATCTCATTTACACGGTCTGTACGCCATTTACAGTATTCATTTGCCTGATACCAGTTGATACCGACAACAGGATAATAGTTATAAGCAGCGTGCGTGAAGTAATAATTTACCTGCGGCTCATTGTAGGCGAGTGCTTTACGCCATACAGTCTGGTCTGGTTCTGCTTTTGTAATTACATCGGGATAGTCACCGCCATAGTTACGTTTCAGCCAGTACAGGTATTCGCGGTAATGAACGTTGGCTACCTCAGTTTCGTCCATATAAAATGATGAAACTGATACTGTGCGTGGAATGTTATTACGCTCTACAGTTGGCAGATCATCGTCCGTCTGGCCCATTGTAAAACGGCCACCCTCTACAAACACCAAGCCTGGCCCTGTTTGCTGTCCGGGATAATTGCGAACATCAAAGCCACCGAGGCGTGAATCGTTGTAATCCCAACCGGTTTTATCCGATACGCCGGTAGATTTTTTTGATGAGCAAGCCGTAAACAGAGTAGCCGCTCCCATATACAGCAAGCTCAGGCCAACAAGCGATCTTTTCATAATCAGAGAAAAATATTTGCTACGAATTAGGATGATATTTGTTAAAAGTGTTACAATGTTAGAGCATTCTTTTCAAAATGTCAAGCGTTCCGCGGATGTTGAGAAAAAAAATCTCCTTTTTTTACTAAAAGCCCTTCATAATATTTTGTTATGTTTTGACGTTTCTCATATTCTACAATGCTATTACAACCTTATAGCATTGGAATCCGTAATTTTGAACAAGGACGTTTTTTCTGCCCTAACAATATATAACAATAAAAATGAAGAAATTAATATTTCTATGCTGTGGCACTTTTCTCGGTATCAGCACCATAGCCCAGACTACAGAAACGTACCAGGTCGCCCAGAGTGATGTTTTTGGTGGTTATGTGGTCAAAAAAATATGGCTGAAACACTATGAAATGCCTTCTGTCCGCATTTCAGCCAACACTGCGCCCGCAACCCTGCCGGATGCCAAAACCCCGGTCAGTTCACCCTCTGATATAAAAATAACACTCGGCAAAGAGCGCAAACGTCCTTTTGCACTGGTAAGCGTGCCGGTATATTCAACATCCTCAGGACAAACATACAAGGTTACTTCATTTTCCCTGAATGTTAATGAAACTGCAGACAATACAGCTACCACGAAACCGCAGGCCAAAGCCACAATAGAGAACAGCCCGCTGGCTGCCGGTAACTGGCATAAAATAGCACTTACGCAAAGAGGGCTGTACAAGCTGGATTACAATTATTTTAAAAACACCCTGAACCTTGATCCCGCCGGCTTCAGCAGTAACGACATCCGTATATATGGTAACGGAGGCACTATGCTTCCCGAAAACAATGCAGTAGCACATAATACCAACCTTACAGAAAACGCCATCTGGGTAAATGACGGCGGTGACGGTAAGCTGGACCAGGGTGATTATGTAGTATTTTATGCAAATGGTCCGATGGCCTGGAACCAGGATCCCTCAAATAAAGGTTTCACACACAGTAAAAACCTGTACTCAGACAGCAGTTTTTATTTTATCAGCGTAGACCAGGGGGCTGGCAAGCGTATTACCGCAGAAAACGGTACACAGGCTTCCAACGTTGCAGTTTCTTCGTTTGACGATTACATGGTGCATGATACAGACCTGGTAAATCCCGGAAAATTCGGTAAAGAATGGTGGGGTGAATCTTTTAATCCTACAACCAGCCAGTCTGCCATACAGAATTTCACCTTCAATACCGGAAACATCACAGATTCTGTGCGTGTACGCCTGTATGTAGGTTCCGCTTCTCCTTATTCCGGCAATTCATTTACATTCTCAATAAATGGCCAGGCAATTGAAACCTATCCGCTGGGAGCTGCACTGGGTGGTGACCAGGGAGATCCGCTCACCGTACGTTATGCGGTATATGGAGTGCCGGCAGCGAGTGCGTATACTTTTACACTTAATTACCAGTCTCCGTCTCCCGATGGACGCGGCTATCTCGATTATATAGAACTGAACTTACGCAGGCCGCTGAGCTTTGCATCCGGACAAATGAACTTCCGTGACTGGCGCAGCGTAGGCACTGGCAATACTGCAGGCTTCCAGCTGCAGAATGCAAACAGTAATCTGCAGGTATGGGATGTAACAGACCAGCTGAATCCTGTAAAAATAAACGGTGCGCTGAGTGGCAGTACGTATTCATTTTCCAGGGATGCGCAGTCGCTGCATGAATACATAGCATCAGACGGCAGCCAGTACCTGACGCCGGTTTACAAAGGCACTGTAGATAATCAGAACCTGCATGGCAACGGCCAGGTGGATTATATTATCGTTACTCATCCTGATTTTATCAATGCAGCTAATAAACTGGCAGACTTTCACCGTCAGCATGATAATATGCGTGTAGTAGTAGCTACCACTGCACAGATCTATAATGAATTCTCTTCCGGCAGCCAGGATATAAGTGCGATCAGGGACTATGCAAAAATGTTCTATGATCGTGCAGGCAATGACACTACCCAGATGCCGAGATATATGCTGCTGTTTGGTGATGCTTCGTACGATTATAAAGACCGGGTGGCAGATAATACAAACTATGTGCCCACCTTTGAATCTGCCGAATCTGTAAGTATGGACAGCGGGTTCTCCAATGATGATTTCTTTACTTTCCTAGATGACAATGAATACATTGAAAATTCAGGCATAGCCAACACCATGGACCTGGGCCTTGGCAGGATACCCGTAGGCTCCAGATATGAAGCAGACACAGTAGTAGCCAAGATTATACACTATAAAGACTCCGTGACACTGGGACCCTGGCGCCTTACAAACACATATATTGCAGATAATGAAGACAATGCCGGAGCCCACCTGTCGCAGGCAGAAGATATGTGCAAGGCAGTAGATACTCTTACCAGCATTTACAACGATAACAAGATATACCTGGACAACCTGAATTTTGTTTCTACCCCGGGCGGCGACCGTTGCCCCGATGCCAATAAAGCTATTAACGACCAGATATATAAAGGCACATTTCTGCTGAATTATAACGGTCATGGCAGCATCTATACACTTGCACACGAACGCATACTTACTGCCGACGATTTCAACACCTGGAAAAACATAGATAAGCTGCCGTTTATGGTTACGGCCACCTGCGATTTCAGCCGCTTCGATGACCCTTCTTACGTGTCTGCGGGTGAAAAACTGATACTTAAATCCGATGGTGGTGCCATAGCCCTGCTTACCACTACACAGCTTACTTACGCGTATGCCAACTACTTCCTGAACAAGCAGTTTCTGCAGGCGCAGTTTGCACATGCTAACGGTAGCTGGAATACTTTCGGGGATGCATTCAGAACCGGGAAAAACCAGACTTACCTGAGCATTCCCGCCCCCGGCACCTTGATTAATTTCCGCAAATTCACCCTGCTGGGCGACCCTGCGCTGGAACCCGATTTTCCTGAATATTTTGTATCTACCGATACGGTAAAAACACTGGGAGACGGGATTGTTACAGATACAATAAGTGCGCTTGGCGGATATAAGATCAGCGGTAAAGTAAATGATCTGAACGGACAGATACTCAGCAATTTTAACGGCCGGCTGTACGTAACCATTTATGACAAGGCCCGTACCATAAACCTGCTTACTAAAGTTTATGATACCCCAAGAACTTACAAAATGCAGGACAACATCATCTATAAGGGTAAAGCTACTGTTACAAACGGGCATTTCTCCTTTTCATTCGTTGCTCCCAAAGACCTGAACTATGATTATGGTAATGCCAGAATCAGTTATTATGCAGAAAACGGCGTTACAGACGCAGCAGGCATAGACACAGGCATTGTAGTTGGCGGTTATTCAGATAATCCTGTGGTAGATAACGACGGGCCTGTGGTGCAGCCATATATGAATGACAGCCTGTTTATTGATGGTGGCATTACCGGCAGCAATACCGTATTATTTGCAAAATTATTTGACGAAACGGGTATAAATATATCAGGTAACAGCGTGGGGCATGATCTTACGGCCGTGCTTGACGGTGATGTGCAAAATCCATACATATTAAATGATTATTACGAAACTGCAGATAACGACTATAAGCATGGTTATGTGCATTTCCCTGTTTCGGGACTCAGCAATGGTGCCCATACTTTCCGGGTTAAAGCCTGGGATGTAAATAATAATTCAGGCGAAGGCGAAGTACATTTTGTGGTGGTAGACGGTAACATTGTTGCGATCGGCAACCTGATGAATTATCCTAACCCATTCAAGGACAATACCCATTTTGTATTTGAGCACAATCACCCGGATGAGCAGCTGGATGTTACTATTCGCATTTTCAATACATCCGGTGCACTGGCGCGTACATTGAAACAGAGTTTTACACCTTCCGGAAGCCGCAGCAGCGAACTGATATGGGACGGAACAGATGAAAGCGGTGCCAAACTTCCATCCGGAGTCTATATTTACCGCATTAACATTTCAACAGCAAAAGGTATTCAACAGTCGGCATACCAAAAGCTGGTGCTGATACGTTAATGGTTTTCATGCTGTAATTTGCAGGCGCTGCCGCAGCCGCGCTTTGCAGAACGGCCGAAATGAAATATCTTTGCGAAACTTTAAATTAAAGTATAATAGAATGTCGAACCGACTTGCCTTAATAGGACTAAGCCTTCTTGCTGCCGGTTTTTCTGGTATGGACGCTGTTGCACAGACAACGCCGAAATCCGGATTAAACGGGCAAACAACAACCATCACTACTGCAGTTCCTTTCCTGAGAATCTCTCCTGATGCGCGTTCCGGCGCCATGGGAGATGTAGGTATTGCCATATCACCTGATGCAAATGCACAATACTGGAATGTTGCCAAACTTCCTTTTGCCAGTAAAAAATACGGAATCTCCGTTACATATACTCCCTGGTTAAAAGACCTTGTTCCCGATATCTTCCTGGCTTACGTTTCAGGCTATGCAAAATTTGGTGAGAACGACAACCAGGCTATCAGCGGATCACTCCGGTATTTTTCTCTCGGAGATATCAACTATACAGATCTGGATGCACAGCCGGCAGGTACAGGTAAGCCGCGTGAATATTCATTCGACCTCGGTTACTCACGTCGTCTTTCTGAATATCTTTCCACAGGTTTAAGCCTGCGGTATATACATTCTGCTATTGCTTCCGGTGCCAGCAACGTAGGCGCCAACGCAGATTACAAGCCCGGCAATGCGTTCAGTGCGGATCTTGGCCTGTATTACAGCAAGACACATGAAATCGACGAGTTCCGCAATACCAACTTTGCCTTCGGCGCAGTGGTGAGTAACCTCGGTAGCAAAATATCTTACAATTCCACACGTAAAGACTTTTTGCCCGGTAACCTTGGTATAGGTGCCGCTTATACCTACCAGGCGGATGAATACAATAAATTCACTATCGCGCTTGATATCAACAAGCTGCTCGTACCGGCTCCGAAAGATACATCTACAAGCGGAACGCCCATGTATATGTATCCGACAGACAAATCCGTTCCGGGTGGCGTATTCAGCTCATTCAGCGATCCTGCAGGGCTTAAAAGGCTGGATGTCTCTGCCGGCCTTGAATACTGGTACCAGAACCAGTTTGCAGTACGTGCCGGTTACTTCTTTGAAGATAAAGATAACGGCGACCGCAAATACTTTACCTGCGGACTTGGTGTGCGTTACAACATCTTCAACCTGAATTTTGCGTACCTCGTACCTTCAGGCTCCGGTGTAAACCGCAACCCGCTTTCCAATACACTTCGTTTCTCTCTGCTGTTTGAATTTGATAAACTGCAGAAATCAGAATCAAGCGGAGAATAAAAAAGATTTTTTCCAATACGCATAAGGGCAGGCCATTCAATGGCCTGCCCTTATTTTTGGAGATGAAACGTCTATGGGGGCAATGGGAATATCTGCTTTTTTACTCCAGTAAAACTTATGTTTTATATGCCTGTAGTAACTTTCTATTGTAACAATATTCTGTGAAAGCTCTGTACTGCTGATGAGCAAACGCTTCAGCAGCTTATTGTCGTTGCCCAGCCTGTTCAGGTCATGCTCTACAAGAAATACATGCCTGTAGTCCCGTTCCAGCAATACATGATTGAGGCTTACATCATCATACATACTATTTGGGAAAGTAAAGCCGTGCACCTGCATACCGGTCCGTTTCTCTATAAGCTCTTTTGCACAGTCGATCTCTTCATACAGCAGCTGCCCGGAAGCATTAAGGCCCAGGTTTACGTGTGAGAACGTATGGTTGAAAAGCTCACCACCGGCAAGGGCACAAGCCTTTACCTCGTCCCAGTTCATAAACGGGGTTTCATCCGGCTGGTGCGGACATTGATTGTAAATATCATTCAATGTTTTTATCCGCAGTGCTTCGGGCAGTATACTGATCTCTTTATAAATCCGGATAGCCAAACGCGCGACATTCCGCGTGGTAATTTCAAGTTTTTCATCTTCATAATGCAGTAAAGCACCAGTGTTAATAAATGTCTCAAGAGATTTATTCAGTTGCTGTGTCCATAACGGCATGGTCTGCTCTGCACAGCCTGCAATAATGCTTATAACAAACGGAAAACCTTTACGCTTTAATATGGGCAGGGCATATTCATAAAAATCAAGATACCCGTCATCAAACGACAGTACTACCTGCGGGCGCACAGGGGCATGAGATATAGTATTAATGTCTATAATGTCATAATGGCTGGCAACATAATCTAACAGTTGCTCAAAAACAGCTACAGGCAATGGTGGATAGGCAGGAGAATATTCATTTGAAATACGATGAAAACAAAGAATAGTAAGGGTATTCTTGTCACGCAGTGCAGCAGCAATTAAACCATTTAATCCTGACCGGAGAAGAGCAACAGCACAAAACTTCTTCACTCCCCTGGCCATCGTTAAAAAGGGGTAATGCAACATACGATTCCTGTGGGTCTTATATTCTGATTATAAATATAGTTATATATTTTGTCTTTTTTGTAAATGTCTGCAAATTTTGTCATGCTATAGTTAAACAATCAGGCAGCAGATTAGTTTCTTAGTTTTCGTAAAAAACGTAACATTTTCGTGCCGCCTGGTACAAGGTCAAAATAAAGTCTGGGCATGTAAGCGATAAGCTCTCCGCCAAACTGTATTTTAAAACGGTTAATTTTTTCCTCCTGGCTGTCTGCCGTGGCATATGCTGCAAATCCCCCGAAATCAAAATATCTCACCCCCTTTCTCCTGCACTCATCAATAACGTTCATAAATGCGATATGCAGCAGCGGCAGCGATCTTTGCTCAGGATCTGTAGACCCCATATAGTAGAAGGCTGTATCACCTGTGACCGTTACAATAATGCCCCCGGCAAGAACATTACCGGGAGTATATATGCCCCAAAGAGCGCCATCAGCATATTCACAGTCTGTGAACCGCTGCTGCAGGGCTGTGACAGCCGCATGCAAAGCCCCCGGATCTACATGCAGCCCGCGATGACGATACATACGTATGTAAATATCAGCGAACGCTGCAGCCTCTTTTTCACTGGTAATCATGCGTACCTGTATGCCCGATTTTTCTGCCTTGCGCACAGCACGTTGGTGGTGTTTTGAAAAAGCCCTGAATTGTTCCTCTGCAGACGCAGCAACCAGAAGCTCCAATGTGCTCCAGTTGTACTTGTCATCAAAATGCCGCCCGTGTGATATTTGCGATAATAAACTGTCTGCATTATCGTCAGGAACAAGAGGGAGTTGTACTGTAAGACAAAGTGCTTTATACCTGAAGTACCGGGTGATAAATTTTATACCATCACTTAAGATTGTAAAATCTGCGGCTACCGGTCCGAACTGGATGTTAAAATATTTGCGACCGTTAGCAGTTATCAGAGCAAAAAAATTTATCCCGTTTTCGTCATAGCCGGCTACAAAAAAACAGGTCCTGCCAGGGTGGAAGGCGCCAGCATACTGCGGAAACTGGAATAAAGATACACATTGATGTAGGCGTAGAAATGTGTGTACCGCTTCCTGTTTTCCCGCATCTAAAACGGTATTTACTTCAAATTGCTGCATAGACTGTTACCTGCGGCACATGATATGTATCCAGTAATCGGTTGCCGATCCCAATGCTTCCGGAACCTCGTTCACCGGCTTGCCCCTGAAGTCGTAAAAGGAGATATCATGAAACCCGATCTCCTGAAGTTTCTTCCACTGATAGGCAGGCTTAATGTACATCACCTCAAGATCATAGTCGTGATTTACACCATCTTTGATCGGCGCAAAATCCTTTTCCAGCAAGGATGATACAGGCGGATTGTTCCTTTGCAGGCTTTTGTAACGTTTCAGCTCAGCCGGCCAGTTGAAAGGATTTTTGGGCAACTGGAGCTTAAACATTCGTTCTACACTCTGTATGTTGTGAAATGAGAAAATAAAAATGCCGCCTTTCCGCAAAACCCGGTTTACTTCTTTTAAAATCTGCAGGCGCCCGTCTTCGTTAACACTGTCAATACCATTAAAACTGAATAATACAAAATCAAAGCTGGCATCATTAAACTGCAGTCTGCGTGCATCCATCTCCAGGAATGTACTGCCCGGAAACTGATGAGCAGGGAAAGCCTGCCTGCAATATGTTATCATTGAAGCGGCAAAATCCACACCGGTATAGGATTTTGCTTTATGGATCAGGTGCCTGGTAGTGCGGCCGCCACCGATACCGATATCCAGTATATCCATATCTGCCAGTTTATCATCCAATAGCTGAAACAATACGGCCTCTGGGGGAAAAAGGTTTTTCAGGCTGGTATACTGCTGTACCACATCCGGCTTATTATAAGATGCAATTGACTGTTGCATGGGAATGTACTGTTTAAATATTTTCTGTTGTCTTAAAAATACCAAAATATGTACAGGGTGTTAATTAAATAATTGTACACCAATAAAAAAACGGCCGGTGAGCCGGCCGTTGGGGGAGTTTGCTTTTAAATGATTGGGGAAAAAAGCCCGAAGGCATTCGTGGGAGGTAGAGATACTATCTCACTCGTGGGAGTAATCATAGAAAGCAAGAACTTTTATATCAGTTTAAATGACGATTTTTTTTGTTGCTGCAGGTGCACGACACATCCGGTATCCCGTACAGTGCTACGGAATAAAAAATGCGTATATAATGCATCTTTACATGCTTCGTTTCATATAAGAAATGTAGGTGTGCAATCGTTTTCCTGAGGAGGAGAAGTTGTGATAAAATCGCTGAAACAAATGAAGGGAAACATTTGTGCTCTTTCCAGTATTGAGATTATCAACAGGCATAAAAGTAATGAATAATCTGAAAACAAACAACAGAGTTGAAAAAAACAAACTGTTTTTTTATTTCATTTAACGTATTCCCCGGAGTGTCTTTTAAAACAGTTAATTTCAATGCCAATTTTACCCTGGTATGCCTTTCAGAGATCATTATAAAACGCTGGAGATTGCCCCGGGCGCATCTCTGCAGGAGATAAAGAAAGCTTACCGCAGGCTGGCCCACCAATATCATCCCGACAAAAACAACGACAATCATATTGCTGCATCTTACTTCAGGGATATACAGGAAGCCTATCATACACTTGCAGATGAACGCAGAAGGGCGTTGTACGATGAAGAACGATGGCTTGCAGGATACTCGCTGAAAAAGAAATCGGAAGCGGTAACTCCCGCATGGATTTACAGCCAGGTGCTTGTACTGAGCAATCATATGGCTTCTGTAGATACATACAGAATGAACCAGGGCGCATTACGCGATTATATTTTACTCATGTTGTCCGACGCTCATATGGCCATTCTCCGGAACGCGGCCGATGCGCAGACAAATCATAAAATAGTAACAGGGATCCTACATGCCACCAAAGGACTTACTTACGTGTTCTTTGAGCCATTGATGTCCTCTTTATCCATGCTGGCCGGGAACGACAATGAGTTACAGGCAATGCTGCAAAACACGCTGCAGGCCAGGCATACACATTATATCTGGGAGCGAAGTAAGCCTTGGATTATAACCGCTGCAGCGCTGATAATCTGTTTGCTCATGTATTTTTTTGTTCGTTACACACGGTAGCTGTTTTACTTATGCAGGTGATATTCATGCTGCACTTTTTCTCCGCGTGCTTTACGCTGTGCTTCGAGTGCACGCAGCTCCAGTCTTCTTATTTTACCGCTGATTGTTTTGGGCAATTCTGTTACAAATTCTATGATGCGCGGCATTTTATAAGGTGCCATATGATGTCTGCAATAGTTGAAAATACTATGTGCTAACTGCTCTGTCTCTTCAGTGCCTGGAGTCAGTACCACAAAGGCTTTTATTTCAAATCCCTTTACCGGGTGCGGACTGCCTACTACAGCAGATTCAAGCACTTCATGTACTTCCAGCAATACACTTTCTACCTCGAATGGCCCCACACGGTAATCTGATGATTTAATCACATCGTCATTGCGGCCTACAAACCAGATGTAGCCATCTTCATCTTTATATGCTTTATCTCCGGTGTAGTACAGCCCATGTTTAAAAACATCAGCCAGCTTTGCATGATCGTCTACGTATTCTTTAAAAATGCCATTGAATTTTCCTTTGTGCATCCGCACTGCTATCTGTCCTTCTTCATGCAGTGGCATTTCATTTCCATCGTCATCGGCAATAAGGATATCATACAAAAAAGAAGGGCGGCCCATGGAACCGAATTTTATCTGAGCACCCGGCAGATTGTATACCATACATGTGCTTTCTGTTTGTCCGTAACCATCGCGCAGCAGGAGTCCCGTGCCTTTCTGCCATGTCTCCATTACCTCAGGATTCAACGGCTCACCGGCGCTCACACACTCGCGCAATGCCGGAAATTTATAAGCGGTGAGTTCTTCCTGTATCAATAGTCGCAGTGCAGTGGGCGGCGCACAAAGCGTAGTAATATTATGCGCAGAGATGATGTGCAGTTGTGCCGGTGCTGAAAAGCGATCGCGCTGACGGTAAGAGAAAACAGTAGCGCCCATATTCAGTGGTGCAAAGAAACAGCTCCATGCAAATTTTGCCCATCCGGGCTGTGAAATATTATAATGCTTATCCTCCGGTTTCAGGCCGATCCATGCTGCTGTACTCAGATGTCCCAGCGGGTAGCTGCTGTGCGTATGTGCCACCACTTTTGGCATTCCAGTAGTGCCGGAAGTAAAGAACCAGAACAGCAGATCATCGGCGCGTGTATCTGCAGTGACAGCCACCTCTTCTTCTTTTTTTATTACAGAAAAATGTATCCATCCATCGCGCTGCCCGTCCAGCAGGAGTTTTACGGGAACCCCGCCGTCGTACCGCAGTAATGCTTTTTCTATTTTATCAATATTGTCCTTGTCTGTAATAATGGCCCGTGGCTTTGATTTTTTAAAACGGTACAGAATATCGTCTTCACTCAGTATGCTGGCTGCCGGTATCATTACATAACCACCTTTCATTACAGCCAGGTAACTTACCCACAATGATTCATCAAGTCCGCACATGATAAAGATCACGTCACCCTGCTGCACTTCATTTTTTCTCAGGTAATTTACCAGTTGGTTGCATTGTGCTGCTGCCATTCCGTAGGTTAGCACAGCGGTGTCGCCGCCTTCTTTTACCAGCTCCAGCATAGGTTTTGCTGCATACACCGGCAGATGGATATCTTCAAACACATCACGTACCCAGTTAAAGCGTTCGGGTACTTCGTAAGACAGCTTTGTTATTGCTTCGTAATCCCGGGCAGTAATGGCACTTGTTATGGCTGTAAATGTTTCGCGGAAAGACATATGGAGATGTTGTTGTTTAAAGTTAGTAAAAAGGCGTACCCGTTCGCCGTTTGCAGAAACAATGATATTATCGTGCTTAAACTTATTTTTGCAGCAAATAATCTGCACATGTCTTCTGAAATCATTTCTACCGATAAAGCGCCAAAACCCATGGGGCTGTACCCGCACGCCCGCAAAGCCGGCAACCTGCTATTCCTTTCCGGCATAGGCCCGCGTATACCCGGCACCGACGAAATTCCCGGTCTGAAGCTGGATAAACATGGCCAGTATATGGAATTTGATTTTGAAGCGCAGTGCCACAGCGTATTTAAAAACGTACGTACAGTGCTGGAAGAAAGCGGCAGCAGCTGGGATAAACTGGTTGACGTTACCGTATTTCTCGTAGATATGAAGCGCGATTTTCATATTTATAACCGCGTGTATGCCGAATATTTTAAGGATAATCAGCCTTGCCGCACTACAGTAAGCGTTACGTCACTGCCTTCTGCCATTGCTATAGAACTGAAATGCATCGCCTTGATTGATTAATATTAAATGTTTCTGTACGAAGCGTATTGTCTACCGGCAATGCGCTTTTTTTATTGCACTAAACCGGTTCCCGGAATAGATTGCCGGTCAGGATTTCTTAACTTACGCGGGATAAACTTCGGCTTATTTTTACAGTTAATGGTTAAAGGGTTTATGGGATAGGACACAGTCTGGTGCTTAAATCACAAATAAAACCGGTAACAATGAATAACAACCAGGAAAATAACGGCAGGAGAAAGTTTATTATCACCAGCCTGAAACTTGCAGCGGTAGCCGGTTTATCCGGTGCTGCATTTTTACCATCCTGTAAAAATGAAGGTGATGCCGGACAGGAAGTCTCACCGCCGGAAGACCTGATGCAGGAGCATGGCCTGCTGAACAGGATATTGCTCATTTACGATACCTGCAGAAGTCATCTCATTAATAAAGAATTCTTTCCCATAGCGCAGCTATACACTGCCGCCGGTATCATCCGGACGTTTGTAGAAGATTATCACGAAAAGCAGGAAGAAGACTATTTATTCCCCCGTTTCAGAAAGGCAAATGTGCTTACTGATCTTGTTGATGTATTGCTGCAACAACACCAGGCGGGCAGGCAAATAACAAACAAAATAATGCAGCTGGCAAAGGTATCCACTCCTTCCGAAGGCGAAACACAACAGCTTATTCAGCTCCTCACTTCTTTCAATACAATGTATCGTCCGCATGAGTCAAGAGAAGACACCGTGCTGTTTCCTGCTTTCAGGAAAATAGTATCCAGGCATGAATACGATGCACTGGGCGAAGAATTTGAAGACAACGAGCATAAGCTGTTTGGTAAAGATGGTTTTGAGACGAAGGTTAATGAAGTATCTGAAATAGAAAAGGCGCTCGGCATTTATGACTTATCACAATTCACACCCAAAGCCATCTGAAGTGCCCGATACCCGACACACCGGTTCTGAAAAAGAAAGACTTATTGAAGTGGCAAAAGTATTCCTGAAGCTGGGCTGCATAGGCTTTGGCGGACCGGCAGTACATATAGCCATGATGGAAGAAGAGGTGGTAAAGAAGAGAAAATGGCTTACCCATGAGCATTTCCTCGACCTGATAGGTGCCACCAATCTTATTCCCGGACCTAATTCCACAGAAATGACCATGCATTGCGGGCAGGAGCGTGCCGGCTGGAAAGGTTTGCTGCTCGCTGGTTTCTGTTTTATAGTTCCTGCTGTAATCATTACCGCCTTTTTTGCCTGGGCTTATAAGCAATATGGCACCTTGCCACAGGTACAGGCTTATGTATACGGCATAAAACCCGCAATCATTGCAGTGATCATTTCTATTATGATTCCGCTGGGGAGGAAGGCGCTGAAAAGTATTGAGCTGTGGATAATCGGCATTGCCTGCATTATAGCGAGCCTTGTCCGTGTAGACGAAATGCTTGTCTTATTCGGGGCCGGTTTCGCAGGTATCATTATATTCCTGTTCAGGAACCGAAAAACAACGGTAAACAGTATTTTGCCATTGGGCGTATTGCAGGTACCTGTCATGAAGCTGTTCTGGATCTTTCTGAAGATAGGTTCTATACTTTATGGCAGTGGGTATGTACTTTTTGCATTCCTCAACAGTGAGTTTGTAGATACCGGCATGCTTACGCGCAAAGAGCTGATCGATGCCATTGCGGTAGGGCAGTTTACTCCCGGGCCCGTATTTTCTGCGGCTACGTTTATAGGCTGGCAAATGGGAGGCCTGCAGGGCGCAGTAGCTGCTACCATAGGCATTTTTCTGCCGTCGTTTTTGTTTGTGGCATTTCTCAATCCGCTTATTCCGCTGCTCCGTAAATCAAAAGTGATGTCTGCTTTCCTCGACACAGTAAATGTGGCATCTGTTGCCATTATACTGGCTATATGTGTGGAAATGGGCAAAGATTCAATGCAGGACTGGCGAACGATAGTGATTGCCATTATAAGCTTTGTAGTGGCCTTTAGTTTTAAAAAACTTAATACGGCTTTTGTTGTGTTGGGTGGGGCTGTTCTGGGATATGTACTGTATTTGTTTTAATATTAGTAAAACGTTTAAAACTGATTTTCCTTGTTTTTTTCAAAGACCTCATGAAAGAATTTTATCTGAACATTTTGTCAAGTCCAAAATGTTCAAAACGAATACAGATATTGTTATAATCAGGCAGTAACCTGAAACAAAAAAACTAACTTTGTGCAAATCCTTTTGCATGGAAGCAAATGAACCGAACTCTGAAGTAAATGAACCGGATTTCACCTACGGTGGCGTATACAGCTATGCCGATTACCTGAAATGGACCATTCAGGAACGACTGGAATTGATAAAAGGAAAAATATTCCGCATGAGTCCGGCACCAAACCGGGTACACCAGACCGTATCTATGAACATAGCCGGCCAGCTCTGGAATTTCCTGCGCCATGAAACATGCCAGGTGTTTTCTGCCCCGTTTGACGTGCGCCTGCCCCGGAAATCAAAAAAAGATGCGGACATCATTACTGTAGTTCAGCCGGATATATGTGTAATCTGCGATCCGCAAAAGCTGGACAGCCGCGGTTGTATTGGCGCACCGGATATTGTTGTGGAAATATTGTCGCCCGGCAACAACGCCAAAGAACTGCGCAATAAATACGAGGTATACGAAGAATCGGGCGTTAAAGAATACTGGATTGTCTCTCCCCAGGATAAGACATTTCTTGTCTATACCCTCAAAGATGGAAGCTTTCAGCCTTCGCGGCTTATGGTTCCGGGAGATGTTGTTACCACTTCTGTACTGCCTGGTTTTGAAATAAAAATGGCAGAACTCTTTCCGGATGATTAAAACGGATAATTTTAACCGAATTTTGCCGTTGATAGTATATTAAAATGATCAAAAAGTTTATAGCCATACTGCTGCTGCTGGCAGCAACCAGGGCCAATGCGCAGGAGCTGCTGGGCGGCATAGGTATAGGACCGGGAGTAGACGTTTTCCTCCGGGATAAATCAGTAAACCAGTATTCAACAAAATTTCCGGTGCAGCTGAGTCCGCAAACCATGCTTACTCTGCGCTACAATGCTACAAACGGGTTTGATTTCTTCCTGGATGCCACACTGGGCGTTACCCGCGTAGAATTTCCCATACCAGATGAGGGCAGAAGTCATAACTATCTCAAGCAACTTGCCTGTCATTTTATGGCAGGATCGGGTCCCCGCATGGAAATAAGTGAAAAACAATCACTCATACCATTTATACAATTGGGTGCAGGTTATTATGGCAACTGGGGCAACAGTCAGCAGAACCAGGATAATAATATATCTGTAACCACTTCTAATGCAATCTACAATGCCAAATGGGTGGTGCTCGTTGGCGGTGGTATTGAATGGCAGTTCTACGCTATTGTTCCCTCCAGTATACAGCTGCAGTTTACATATACACCCATGAATATATTTGAGAACCCGCTTCCTTACACGGTAAACACGGTCAGCAGCTCTACAGATCTGAAACTGCAGGGCAAAATGCTCCAGGCAATGATCAACTTCAGGGTATATTTACGGGCAAAAAAATGGGGTGATTACCGCAAATACTATTAATCGTCGCTTCCTGAATCCTATATTGTAACTTTACGCCGCAAAAACAAAGGACATTTTATGCCGGCAGAAAACGATATGGGATTTGAGACCCTTTGCATACATGGCGGGCACACACCCGAAAACAACAGGGCACATCTCACTCCTATCTATGCATCCAGCACATATACATTTGACAGCGCCGAACAGGCCATTGCTGTTTTTAAAAACGAAGAGCCCGGCTATATCTACGGCCGCTTTGGTAATCCTACCATCAATGAGGCCGAGGCGAAAATAGCACTGCTGGAAGCTTACGGGCTGGAAGACGGCAATGGTGAACCGCTGCAGCTTAAGGCTATACTTCATGCATCAGGCATGGCGGCTGTAACCACTATGCTGCTTGCCAACCTGAAGGCGGGTGATAAAATTGTTACGCACCATTCTCTGTATGGTGGGACGCAGGAGATGATTGACAAGATATTACCCAATCTGAATATTGAAGCGGTCATTGTGGACTTTCATGATCCGGAACAAGCAGAACAGGCTATACTTGCAGACAGCAGTATTCGTCTGATGTATCTGGAAACTCCTGCTAATCCTACGCTTCAGTGTATTGATCTTGCAGCACTTTCTGCATTGGGCAAAAAACACGGACTGATCGTATGTGCAGATAATACATTTGCCACACCTTACCTGCAGCAACCATTTAAATACGATGTTGATTTTGTGATGCACTCTACCACAAAATTCCTTAACGGACATGGCACAGCGGTGGGTGGCATTGTAATAGGCCGCGATCTTGAAAAGATGAATGGCCCGGTTACCAAAACACATCGCCTGCTGGGCGGCAACAGCAACGCTTTTGAAGCCTTCCTGCTCACCAATGGCTTGCGCAGTTTCAGCCTTCGTATGGAGCGTCACTGCCAGAATGCGCAGAAGGTAGCCAACTATCTTTCCGGTCATCCCGCTGTAGATAAAGTAAACTACCTGGGACTTGAAGATCATCCGGACTATGCCATTGCACAAAAGCAGATGAAGCATCCCGGGGCTGTGATGAGCTTTGAGCTGAAGGGCGGTTTTGATGCCGGTGTACGCTTTATGAACAAGTTGCAGCTCTGCACTAATGCAGTTTCACTCGGTACCTGCGATACATTGCTCTCACATCCGGCATCTACTACGCATGTAGGTGTGCCGCGTGAAAAAAGAATAGCGTATGGCATTACAGACGGACTAATACGTATGAGTGTAGGCATCGAATATATAGGCGATATCCTGAATGACCTGGAACAGGCTCTGGAGAATTAGCTAATGACCCATTATTACGGAACAAGATAGTTGCAACAAGTAAAAACAATTTAAAGAATAACATAATTAGCTAATCAGCTAATTCACTAATCTGCTAATTAAAAAAATGAATTCCGTTTACATCATAGACGCAGTACGCACGCCGATAGGAAAGTATGGCGGCACGCTGGCCTCCGTTCGTCCGGATGATATGCTGGCACATGTTATTAAAGCACTGATCACGCGCAATCCTTCTGTCGACATCAATGCGATAGAAGATGTAATTGCCGGTGCAGCCAACCAGGCCGGTGAAGACAATCGCAACACCGCACGCATGGCAGCCTTGCTGGCGGGTCTCCCCGTTACCGTTGGCGGCAATACCGTAAATCGCCTTTGTGCATCAGGCCTGCAGGCTATCATGGATGCATCGCGCGCTATCATGTGCGGAGATGGAGATCTGTATATAGCTGGCGGTGCTGAAAGTATGAGCCGTGCACCGTTTGTAATGGGTAAAGCCGACTCGGCTTATTCACGTAGTGCAGAGATGTTTGATACTACCATGGGCTGGCGCTTTATCAACAAAAAACTCAGTGCGCTGTATCATCCGTACACCATGGGTGAAACTGCTGAAAATGTGGCGAAGCAATGGAATGTAACCCGCGATGAGCAGGACCAGTTTGCCTACAATAGCCAGGAGAAATATGCAGCTGCTGCAGCCTCCGGCAAGTTTACAGATGAAATTGTGCCAATGACTATAGAACTGGGCAAAGGAAAAACAAAAGAATTTGATACAGATGAGCATCCGCGCCAGTCGCCGCTGGAAAAGCTTGGCGAACTGAAACCTGCATTTATTAAAGATGGCACAGTAACAGCGGGCAACTCAAGCGGCATTAATGATGGTGCTGCTGCATTACTTCTGGCATCTGAAGAAGCGGTAAAAAAATACGGTCTGAAGCCGATAGGTAAAATAAAATCTATGGCGATCGCGGGCGTAGATCCTGCAGTGATGGGCGTGGGCCCTGTGCCCGCTACGCTCAAAGCATTGAAACGCGCCGGTCTTGAAATAAGTGATATAGACCTCGTAGAACTGAATGAAGCATTTGCGTCGCAGAGCATTGCCTGTATGCGCGATCTTAGTCTGGAAGCTGCAAGGGTAAATGTGAACGGCGGCGCTATTGCCCTGGGTCATCCGCTGGGCTGCAGTGGCGCACGTATCTCTGCTACCTTGCTGCATGAGATGAAACGCCGTGGAGCAAAGTACGGACTCGCTACAATGTGTATCGGTGTGGGGCAGGGAGCGGCTATTATCTATGAAGCTGTAGGGTAATCAGCTAATTAAAAGAAAACATCTGACGAATAAAGAACGGAACGTACAAGTGTGCGACGCAACGGCTGCCGATAGCAGTAATGACGCTCACTGCAAAAACAAAAAAAGGTTGAAAAAAATAGATATTCATACGCATATAATGCCGGAGCATATTCCGGATTACTTTAAGAAATTCGGCTATGGCGAGTTTATACACCTGGAGCATCATTGCCCCGGCTGTGCGCGCATGATCAAAGGTGACAAGGTCTTCCGAGAAGTAGAGCAGAATTGCTGGGACCCGGCAGTTCGTATGAAAGAGATGGATATGACGGAAGTAAATGAGCAGGTGCTTTCTACGATACCGGTACTCTTTAACTACTGGGCAAAGCCGGAGCATGGACTGGAAACATCCCGCTTCTTCAATGATCATATTGCGCAATGCTGCGAACTGCATCCGGACCGGTTTACTGGTATAGGCACCGTGCCGCTGCAAGATATAGACAAGTCTATAAAAGAAATGGAGCGCTGCGTAAAAGAGCTGAAGATGCCGGGCCTGGAAATAGGGTCCAACATCAATGGAAAAAACCTGAGCGATACTTATTTTGATCCGTTCTGGAAAGCTGCGGAAGAACTGGGCTGTGCAATATTTGTACATCCATGGGAAATGATGGGCGAAAAAGATATGACAAAATACTGGCTGCCGTGGTTGGTAGGTATGCCTGCAGAAACGGCTCGCGCTATTTCTTCCATGATCTTCGGCGGTGTATTTGAACGCTATCCGAAGCTGCGTGTGGCTTTTGCGCATGGCGGCGGATCGTTTCCGTTTACTATAGGTCGTATAGAGCACGGTTTCAATGTACGTCCTGATCTGTGTGCTGTAGACAACAATGTAAATCCACGGGAGTACCTTGGCAAATTCTGGATAGATGCACTGGTACACGATCCTAAAGCATTGGATTATGTGGTGGATGTAATAGGCGAAGATAAAGTGTGTATGGGCAGCGACTACCCATTTCCATTGGGCGAGCATCATCCCGGAAAGCTGATAGAAAGTATGGATTATACACAGCAACTGAAAGACAAACTGCTTTACGATAATGCGATGCAGTGGCTTGGAAAGTAATCTATAATAATGCTATAAAAGAAAGGTTGGGAACTGCTCCCAACCTTTCTTTTTATAAAACATAGAATGTAGCGGCAGCAATGTGTTCTGTCACCGGCCGTTCCCGCAGCATCTGGAACAGGTCACGCTCTATATTGCGCGCAATTGCTGTCATAGGTGTATCTGTCGGCTTGTTCTCAAAAGGATCCTGCAGATGAATGGCCATTTTCTCAATCAGGAGAAAACTTGCCGCTATAGCGATCATTACCGGTATACCCGCATGCCCGAAATGCTCTACCAGGCTGAAGGGAAGCAACCCGATAAAGAGCAGCAATGAGAAATGTATGTACAGGCTGTATGTAGAAGGGAACACAGTATTTTTTATACGTTCACATTTGCCCATTGATTCGCAAAGCCGCGACAGTGTGCGGTCCAGCTCTACCTGCTGATATGTATTGATCCAGCCTTCGTCCAGCAGTAGTGATATATCCTTCGCCTGCAGTTCCAGTAAGGCTACCGGGATTACTGTATAATGCTGTGCAAATTCATACTCTTCATAACCGATATATTTTTCCAGTCCTTTGGATGCATTCTGTCCGCGCAGGTGCTGACCCAGTGAGTACGCCCAGCCGGACTGTCTGCGGATCATACGTTCTATGACGGCCTTTGCACGGTCATTATCGTAATTGCTCTGTACAAACGTAAGCAGCTGACGGCCCAGTGTACGGGAGTCATTAACTATTGCTCCCCAGATATGCCTGGCTTCCCACCAGCGGTCGTAAGCCTGGTTTGAGCGAAAGCCCAGCAATAACGAAATTACTGTGCCTAATACTGCCGGCACTGCGATAGGAATAGAAACGCGCAACGCAGGGAAATATGCGCCGAGTAAGGCTATAAACCCGCCATACAATGCTACAAACAAAATCTCGTACTTAATCTTACCAAACACATATCCTAAGGGTATTCCATTTTTCAACAGCATGATTTTTTCATTTTAAACGTTCACATATTCATTGAACTGTACCGGCAATTCTGACGTACGTTTTGCAGAAATCAGTTCAGAAGTTTTTATCACTGCTACTACCGTTTTTCTAAAGTGCGTTATTATATCAGCACTGTAGCGGTGCGGCAGTTCATAATGATGACAGTCATCATACAGTATAATGTCTATCTTATTGGCCTGTAAGAAATCGTTAAATAACTTTTTACCCGTACCATACACCGGTCTGAAAGCAATGCTTTTGACAACATCTCCGCATCGCTGTTTTATACGGCGGCATTCGGACCGCAGATCGTCTGAAAAAAGTGTGCTTACCGGTATACTCCGGTGCAGCATCAGTAATTCGGTTATGCCATCCGGCGTGGAGAACATGTGTACCAGGATGATATTGTATTCTTCATCCGGAAATGCCGCAGCCAGCTTTATAACCGGGCTCAACGAAGCCTCTGTAAAATCAGTGGGAATTAAAACGTTTTTCATATCTGTACCTGTTTTGATTTCTTTATTGCAAAGCTGGCTTACAGATATTAGAATGGCATCAGAGACTGATTAAAAGCAGATTAGAATGAGATTAGAAAATGATTAGAATCTATGCATACAGCCTTACAGCAGGCAGAATGATCTTTATACGTGTTCCTTTATTGACTGCAGATTGTGCCACAATTTTCCCGCCGTGAAAACGTATGATGTTTGAAGTAAGCGGCAGTCCTATGCCATGCCCTTCGTAATTTCCCGTATTGGATGCTCTGAAAAAAGGAACGAAAATATATTTGAGCTCATCCTCCGGTATGCCGATGCCTTCATCAATTATACTGATGATGCAATGCTTCTGTTCCTGTTCAAGCTGCACAATTACAGCTGCTTTAGAGTATTTAAAAGCATTCATTACCACATTGCTTATTGCCAGCCGAAGCAGGGCATAATTTCCTTTCACATAAGGCGCGTCTGCTGTGCTGCTGGTCTGTGGTAATGCCAATGTAAAAGGATATTCCGGATGCATTTTTTCTATGGTTTGTTTTATATCCCGGAGCAGATCGTCCAGTCGTATAGGCCCGGTTTGCAGTGCAGCTCCGGCAGTACCTGTTTGTGCCAATGAAAGCAGGCTGTTGGTTAGGTTTTGCAGTTTTTCGGCTTCCTGTAATATTATCTCAAGGCTCTGCCTGTAATCCTCAGCTTGCCGTTCTTTATACAGGGCAAGGTCCGCTTCCCCAATGATCGCAGTGAGTGGCGTACGCAGCTCATGCGATGCATTGCTCACAAAATTCTTCTGTATGTCAAAAGCTGTTTCCAGCCGCGCAAGCAGATCATTGAACGTGTCTGTGAGTACTGCAATTTCATCTTTGCCTTTGCGGTCCGGAAGGCGAAGATGCAGGTTTTCTGCGCTGATATCATTTACACGACCGGTGATATTACGTATTGGCCTGAAGATGGTACGGGAAAATGCAAGACCGGCAGTAAATACAATCAGTGTGGAGGCCAGCCAGCAGATCAATAATATTTGTCTGAGGTTGTTCTGCACTTCGTCGCCATAGTCATTCCGCGCTGAAACAATTACAGCATATGATTTCCCGTTATTCTGATATAGGATCCCTGAATAATAAATGCCTTTACTGAAATACGTAGCCTTGCCATCCGAAATAATATTCTGCAAAAACGTTACCGGCATATGCGCGCTGTCTATTGCAGCGTGGGGAACTTTCCCTTCGTCCGCCCGCAAAATATATTCGCGCTCCTGGCTGAGCCGCTCCAGGCTTTGGTCTCTCAATTCACGGTAGACAGAAGTAGCATTTTTATCCTGTTCAAATGCCGATTTGGCAACAATGTAAGCACGTATTTCCAGCCGTTTGTAAAAGTCACGGAAAGCAAATTTGCCGGAGAAAAAATAGACGACCACACTTACCGCAAAAATAAATCCCGCAGTGAGCAGGGTAAACAGAAGCGTTGTCTTTACCTGTATCGTCATGCTGCGCCTTCTTTTAAAATATAGCCCATACCCGTTACCGTATGAATAAGGCGCACGTCAAAATCTTTATCTATTTTCTTGCGGAGATAATTTACATAGACGTCCACCACATTCGTTGCCATATTGAAATCAACGCCCCACACCTGTTCCAGCAACTCCATACGTGATAATACGCGGCCTTTGTTTTTCAGGAAACATTCCAGCAACCTGTATTCGGTACCTGTAAGTGCTATCTCATTGCCTGCACGTTTTACTGTTCTTGCCGCAGGGTTCATCTCCAGGTCTGCAATTACAAGCACACCGGACTTATCGTTTTCCGGGTTGGCACGACGTAGCAAAGCCCGTACACGTGCTTCTAGTTCCCCGAATTTAAATGGCTTCACGAGGTAATCATCTGCGCCGTTATTAAGTCCCGTAATAATATTTTCTGTGGTGCCCAATGCGGTGAGCATCAATACCGGGTGTTTCATACCGGCACTCCGGATTTTGCGGCAAAGCTCAATGCCGTTTATGCCGGGAAGCATTACATCAAGAATAAAGAGATCGTATTCCTGTGTAAATATCATCTGGTCTGCAGTTGTACCATCCGGTGCAACGCTTATTTCATAGCCACTTTCTGTAAGGCCCCTTTTTATCAGAGATGCAACACTTGCTTCATCTTCCACTACCAGTATCTTCATAGTGCAGAAATTTTTCCCACTGCAAACTAAATAAAAAATGCCAGCTGTTGGGCTGGCATTCATTTAAAGAAAAGCCCCCGGTTCATTTGGTGTATGCAGGACATGTTGCATTCCGGGGGCATATATATTGCGGGCTTAAAATGTTTTATATGCCGCCGCTGCCGGCTCTTTTTATTTCATCTTCGGCACCGCTGCTGCGACGGCGTATGGGGGCTACAGTGCGCTTCCCGAAACGGTAAGTAAATGACAGGGTAGCAGCACGGGTATCTCTCTTTACGCGAAAACTTTCATAGTAACCTTCATATGTATTGGTGCCTACAGGATTGCCATGCCAGAAAATATCGGTAATACTGAGCTTAACAGTTGCGCGCTTATCCAACAGGTTTTTCTGAACGCCTAGATTCACCATCCAGATAGGCTTCAGGTACATATAGCCGTATACCTGGGCCGATTGAAAGAAGCCCCCCAATTCAGCAGACCAATTATGCGGTAATATGAAACTATTGCTGGTATTGAATTCCAGCACGGGACTTCCTTTGTCAAGATGTGTATTGGCAAGATCGCCCTCAAAATGGCTGTAATAAAAATTAATACTGTTGGTACTATTCCACCATTTAAAAGGTTGTAAGGGATAGGCCCCGCTGATGCCGATGTAAGTCATGCGTGCCAGGTTTTTATCTGTTATCAGTGTTATGTGCTGAATTGTATCTACAGGCTGTATCACCTGTGTGATCACTTTATCGCTGCGGCTGTAGGAGATCGTTGTAATGAACCTTCCTTTGTAGGTATGCGACAATTCTACAGCATAAGTAAGGCTGGGATCGAGATATGGATTGCCTTCTTTATAGGAGCTGGGATCCAGGTAAAATTTAAATGGGTTCAGCTGATCATAGTTCGGGCGTTCAATTCTTCGGCTCAGTGTAAGCCCAAGATCATTGTCTTTATTTACTTTGCGATGCAGTGAAAGGCTGGGAAACAGTTGTGCATACTGCTTTTCAAAAGTTGTGTTGTCTACCTTCTGTTCTCCTTTTACATTGGTTTGCTCTACACGTGCACCTAGTTGCAGGCTCCATTTTTCCCATTCTTTATATGCATTGACATATACGGCGTTAATATTTTCATTGTAAATAAAATGATTGCTCTTTGTTACGTCAAACACGTTACCTCCGTTGCTCCGGTCATAAAAGGAGGATTGGTTATCGGCTGTAACAAAACTTGTTTTAACACCAGCTTCAAGCCGTATGTTGTGCTGCATAGGGTGCACATAATCCGCCTTTACAGAACGGATCTGCGTAAGTCCGGAAAGATCACCGTGCAATACATAGGGCGACTGTACCGGGTCTTCATTTCCGTTGGAGAGATAGTAATGCGTTATATAGTCCTGGCGGTTATTATTCCAGTAACGTGCATAATCTGCATCAACAGAAAGTTCTGTGCCTGCAGAATCAAAACTGTGCCTGAAATTCAGGTTTACTGTGTAATTCTTCCATCTGTTCGAAAGGTCATTGTTCGTACCAAAGAAAGATTGCGTCTGCATATCTGCATCGAGCACGCGGGAATAAGCGCTGCCTTTTGGCGCATAGTTATTAATGCCGCCGGTAAAGGATGCGCCTACGCTGGTTTTTGAACTGATCGTATAATCTGCACCAAGTGTAGCCATATGATTATTGAACGGAAATACCAGGTAGTTGTGCTGCTGGTAAGCCCCCGACACAACCCCGCCCTGGTAAAAGGTCTTATCCATGTAAAGGTCATTCATGCCTTTACGGTAGGCATAATTATAAGTGCTGTAAAGATTTATCTTTTTTGCCCGGTAGTTAAGGTTAAAGCCTGCATTGTATTTAGGATAAACACCCTGTCCGTATCCTGCATTTATACTGCCATTGGCGCCCATGCGTTTGTCTTTCTTTGTGCGGATGTTGATGATACCGGCATTGCCGGCGGCATCATACCGCGCCGATGGATTGCTGATGAGCTCGATCTTTTCCACGTTATCAGACGACATCCCTTTCAGCATATTGGCAAGATCGGCCCCGGATATAGGCACCAGCTTGCCGTCTATCATAATGGTCACACCCTGCTTCCCTTTCAGGCTTATGTTGTCGTTCTGGTCTACAGTAACGCCGGGAGAACGGGAAAGTACCTCCAGTACAGATGAATTGGTATTTACAATACTGTTCTCTACGTTCACTACGATCTTATCTGCCTGTACTTCTATCAAAGGTTTCTGACCGCGTATAGTTACATCATTAAGTGCCTTACTTTTTTCGCGCAGCAATATCTCCGGTATTGTAACAACGGCACCATTCACATGCAGGACCTCCGAAGTATATACTTCAAACCCGTAAAGAGTAGCCTGCAGCAGGTAATCTCCATCTGCCAGCGGAGCAATTTTAAAATCACCTTGTTCATTGCACATATCGCTTTTCACCAGTGTGCGGTCTTTCGCCTGCATAGCTACTACCGTCGCACCGGCAAGCCTTTTCCCCGCTGCGTCATGTACAGTGCCGGAGATGCCGCCGGACTGAGCAGATGTAATCAAACAGGAGAAAGAGAACAGGAAGAGTAAAAAGGTGCGCATAGCAGCTGGTTTTTATGACATTTCAAAAGTATCTGCCATGCCTGCGTCCGCGTTCACCCGCTGCGGGGGATTTGACAGGAATATGCCTGAAAACCGGGGGATAAAGCGGGGGAAATTTTGCTGATATGTTCCTGCGCTGATGCTGGCGGAGATTTTATACATGAACTTTGAACAAGGCTGTTGTAACCAGGCAGCCGGAAAGGAGCAAATAATATAACTTCACAGCAGCATGATTCACTTTGGGGAAATACAAAATTACGTCAGGTGCCGCGGCCTACTCCTGATAGCTTGTTGCGTCCTGTTGTCATCTGCAGTGATAGCACAGCGGGTCCCTTTTTATAACCTGGGTATTGAAAACGGTCTTATCCAGTCTCAGCCAATGTGTCTTACACAAGACAGTGCAGGACATCTGTGGATAGGTACACTGGGAGGCCTTTCCCGTTATGACGGCAGTACTTTTACCAATTATTCTGTAAGGGACGGCCTGCCTGAAAATACGGTGCGTTCTATTGCCACCGATAATAAAGGCAGACTATGGATAGGTACTACCAAAGGCTTATGCATATTTAACGGAAGAAGGTTTACACATATTAGCCTCCCTACAGATTCAGGGATCAACGAGATTACGAAAATACAGACAACACCATCCGGCAATACATGGTGTTTGTCGGGACGGCACCTGTGTCTTATTTCCGGTTCAAAAAGCAGGATAGTTACTTTGCCGGACAGCAATGCTTTTCCTATTTCCATAATGGCTGATAACGACCGGCTGCTGGTGGGCACTTCCGAAGGTAAGCTGCTCTGCTATCGCTATTCAAAGTGGGACAGCCTTGCGTTTCCTGCAAGAACAGACAACGCCCGCGTCGGTGTTTTTAACTTCTACAAAGACCGCCAGCAGCAGATATGGCTGCTCACCAACAAAGGGCCATATAAGCTGATACATGATTCTGTTGTCATACCGCGCTTTGGCAACAGATTGTTTGAAAACCTGCCGCCATCGTCCTGCATGACCGAAGACAGGAATGGAGATTACTGGATGGGCACTGCAAGTGGCATTGTGCGTATCAGTGATTCCTCCCTGATTTATTATAACAAGAAAAACGGCCTTAGCAATAACAGCTTTACAGACGTGCTGACGGATAAAGAAGGTAATGTATGGCTGGCGTGTGATGGCCAGGGCCTTTTCCGGTTCTCGGGTACACTTTTCACGGGTCTTGATGAAAGTGTAGGTTTGCCCAGCGCCCAGATCATGGGCATTGCCGCTACAAGAAACGGTATGCTGTACCTCGGTACATACGATGCAGGGCTATACCTTTACCAGAACGGTCAGACCGGTGCAGTGGCCTTCCCGCAGATGCTGAAGCCTACCATCGGCGCCATGGCAGTGCGCAAGGGATATGAACTATGGATCGGCACACGTGGTTTCGGCCTCTGGCGATATGATTTCAGGGGATTTAAATCTTATATAGCACCGGCACACAATATACTTTCCAATAGTATCACCAGCCTTTACTGCGATACTTCCGGCCGGCTATGGGTAGGTTTTGAAAATGGCGCTGCTGTACTTTATAAGGATACATTCAGAAGGGTGCAGGTGCATGGTGTTTCTATTGAAGCATTTATACAGATAGGAGCAGACAGCATTCTTATGGCCACCACAGAGGGGATGAAATTATATGATAATGGTGCAGTGAAGCCGTTTGTCACGAAGGCGGCACCAGACAGCGCTACTGCCCAGTGTTTTACACTGCGGGGAAAGGAACTCTGGATCGGCACGAGCGACAACGGCATTATAGTCTATAATCTTCAAACGCATGAAGAGCATATTTTCAATAAGAGCAATGGGCTGCATTCAGATTTTATCTACAATATAATTACAGATAATGAGGGCAATATATGGGCTGGGACGGGTTATGGAATTCATAAGATAAGCTTTGTAAATGGCGCACCTATATTCTATTTCTATGGAAAAGGTGAAGGTGTGACAGGCATGGAAAGCAACCACAATGCCGTTTTTAAAATGCAGGATGGCAGCATATGGTTCGGTACTACAAACGGGGCATTGCATTATCAGCCCAAATCTCAGGTGGTGCAGGCGCAACCGGTAAGTGTGGTCATGCAATCAGTAAAACTCTTTGGCGAGGGAAGCATTGACAGCAGCTATTACGACAGTACGGATGCCTGGTATGCCGTACCATACCATCTGCGTCTTCCGTATCGTAAAAACAATATCACTTTTACCTTTCATGCTATTTCTCTGAGCGGCGGTGAGCAACTCCACTACCGCTACCGCATAGACGGTCTGGATGCTCCCTGGTCGGAATGGTCACTGACCACCTCTGTAACTTACTCTGCTTTGCCGCCGGGCAACTATGTGTTCCGTGTACAATGCACTACAGACAACGGTATTATTAAAGAGCTGAAATATCCGTTCACAATCATCACACCTTTTCATAAGACAAATCTCTTCAGGGTACTGATACTGGCGGGCTGTATATTACTGGGCGTGATACTTCAGTATATAGCTAACAAAAGAAAGCAAAACCGCCAGTTGCTGCTGGATAAATTACGCAGGGAAGAACAAAATAAAGTACGCCAGCGTACGGCCGAAGATTTTCATGATGAAGTGGGTAACAAACTTACCCGCATCAATGTACTTACCAATGTATTGAAAAGTAAGATGGGGGATCTTACGCCGGACAGTAAACGTATTATAGACCAGATACAGGACAATACAGCCCAGTTGTACAGTGGCACGCGTGACATACTGTGGTCGTTAAAACCTTCTAATGATAATCTTTATGAAATACTTTACCGCATAAGGGACTTCGGTGCAGAGCTCTTCCAGGATACAGATGTGAACTTCACTTTTACAGGCAACGATGAGCACTGGCGCGAGTTCCGGTTGCCGATGGATATAAGCCGCAACCTGATCATGATCTTTAAAGAGGCTATGAACAATTGTCTGAAATATTCCGGCGCTACGTCTGTAAGCCTTGATATCAACATAAAACAGAAGAATGTGCTCCAACTTGTGTTGAAGGACAATGGCAAAGGCTTTGACCCTGACAAGGCGAAGAAAGGGCATGGAATCAACAATATGAATGTCCGTACAGGCAGGCTGCATGGCAAATTGTATATTGATTCACGCGAAAATTTCGGCACGATCATTACGCTTACTTTTAAAATCCCGCAAACGAAGGGAACAACTGCTTATAGTAATTAAGTAATTTAGATTTTCGGAAAAAGCATCCGCCATGAACCGGCCCCAAAGTCTTCTTTTTATAAAGATGTATCCCGGGGAGAGAGTGACATCATGGTAATTAACCAGTTAAAACAATTTTTATGAGCCGCGATCTGAATATACGTGTCAGCATTATCGAAGATGACGAAACCATACGTGAAGGATATGCCTATCTTATCGGTCATACAGAAGGTTACACGATAGTAAGCACTTACCCGTCGGTAGAAGATGCGCTGAAGAAAATAGATAAGGATGATCCGGACGTAATACTGCTTGATGTGGAGCTGCCGGGTATTTCAGGTATCGATGGATTGCCCAAACTGAAAAAGCTGCTGCCGGAAACACATATTCTCATCCTTACTGTTTATGAGCAGGACACGCTTATTTTCCGTGCACTGGGTAATGGTGCGGCGGGCTATCTTACTAAAAACACACCTCCTGAAAAGATTATCAGTTCTATACATGAAGTAATGGAAGGCGGCGGACCTATGAGCGCACATATTGCCCGTATGGTCATTCATTCTTTCCAGCGCAATGAAGCCTCTCCGCTTACGCGCCGCGAAACAGAAATACTCGAACAGATAGCCACCGGTAAAAGCCGCAAACGTATTGCAGAGGAGCTTTTCATAGATCTGGAAACGGTGAAGAGCCACATAAAGAACATTTACCACAAGCTGGATGTACACTCCAAAGCAGATGCTATTAAAGCGGCGAAGGATAATAAGTTCATTTAGTATTGAGATGTGAGATTTGAGATGTGAGAATGAAGAGTGAATGGTCAATTGTGAATCCAGCTATAATGTCATCCTGAGCATAGCCGAGGTATTGCAGAGGGAATACACGCTGTTTAATTGTTGTACCCGGATTAATCTATTACCGCATCAGCCTTTCTATACTGCATTTTTTCTGATACATTTCCCGTATGCAGGGTAGTTCTATGTGTGTTTGATTTATTTTGCGGGCGTCTGATGGTTTTAATGGCGCAGCCGGGCGCGTTCTTTTTGTAGTCCATTCATCTTGTTTTTTACAGCAGTACAACTACCGTTGTTGCAGCCCGCAGAGCGTGATATAGGGCTGCTCTGGTGTGGAAAATATTTCATGCCGTAAAAAACGCTATCATTAATAGCTATTCTCAAATAACGGCCTCCGGCATATAATTAAAAATATGTACCGTATTTTACCGCCTATTCTGATTTTATCTCATGCAAAAAGAAGCCCATCTTGAGCGCGGACTTTCCCTTGTACAGGCAACCGCCATCAATATGATAGATATGGTGGGTATAGGCCCGTTCATTATCATTTCCGGTATGGTAACGCTTATGAGCGGACCTTCATGTCTCATTGCATGGCTCATCGGTGCATTCCTCGCTTATATGGATGGTATGGTGTGGGCCGAGATGGGGGCGCGCTGGCCGGAAGCTGGTGGCAGTTACATCTTCCTGCAAAAGCTCTTTGGCAATAAAGCAGGTAAGCTCATGGCGTTTCTGTTTGTATGGCAAACCAGCATACAGGCTCCCCTGGTCGTGGCAAGCGGAGCTATTGGTTTCTCTCAATACCTCACATACCTTATACCTCTTGGTTTCTGGGGTAAAAAAATGGTAAGCGGTGGCCTGATCCTGGTGCTCACGGCATTGCTTTACCGTAATATCAAGAGTATCGGGAAAATATCCATCCTGCTTTCCTGCATTACTATGGGTACTATCCTGTGGATCATCTTCTCCGGAATTCCTCATTTTAGTACAGCAAGAGTGTTCAGTTCTGCCGACTGGCATATTGACGCTTCCGCTTTATTTTTTGCAGCATTGGGACAAGCGTCGCTCAAAGCAGTATATTCTTACCTGGGCTATTATAATGTGTGTCATCTTGGTGGCGAGATCCGTAACCCCGAACGTAATATTCCACGTGCCATATTCATATCCATTACAGGCATCACCATACTTTACCTGGCTATGCAAACGACTATTCTTGCAGTTATTCCCTGGCGGCAGGTTGCAGGTTCAGATTTTGTAATCAGTCTGTATTTTGAACAGGTATATAACCACACTGTAGCACAGATAGCTACTTTCCTTATTCTGTGTATTGCCCTGGCGTCGCTGTTTGCGGTAATACTTGGTTACTCACGTGTACCATACGCTGCGGCATTGCAGGGCGACTTTTTCCCGGTGTTCGGGAAGCTCCATCCGCGACTCAGGTTTCCGCATATATCGTTGCTTACGCTCTGTGGGCTTGCTTTTGTCTTCAGCCTTCTGTTCCGGCTCGGAGAAGTTATTTCAGCTATTGTAACAATGCGCATCCTCATACAGTTTGTCTCGCAGGCTGTGGGTGTTATTTATTGGCACATCAGCCGGCCGGATGACCAGCGTCCGTTCAAAATGCCGTTGTTTCCTCTTCCGGCGATTATCAGCATTATTATCTGGCTGTACATTCTTACTATGAGCCAGTGGATATTTATAGAGATAGCCGTCGGTATTATTGTTACCGGCATTGCGTTGTTTTTCCTGAAGGAATATCTCATCGGCCGTAAACGAATAGCTGCATAAAGTAAATTAATCTGTAATGATATTGTTTACAGTTAACTTTGCCGTATGAAAAAAGGCACAATTATCTATGTGATGGATCCACTTTGCGGCTGGTGTTACGGGTATAGTGAGGTGATGCAGCAGTTGCAGGCAAAGCATAAAGAGGATTTTGATTTCCGGATTATTACCGGCGGCATGATAACGGGTTCGCGTGTGGCGCCTGTTTCAGAAATGGCGCAATACATACTTTCGGCATACAAAAGAGTGGAAGAATATTCGGGCGCTGTATTTGGTGAGCCTTATCTGGATATGTTGCGCAAAGGCACAGAAATAAACAACTCAGAGCTGCCATGCAGGGCTATTTATACAATGGGGCAGTTTCGTCCGGATGAAATGCTGGATTATGCACACGCGCTGCAACTGAAACTGTTTCGTGAAGGTAAAAGCCTGAACGATGAAACAACTTACCGCGAACTGGCGGCAGCATTTGATCTTGATCCGGATGTGTTTATTGCAGCTATGAACAGTGAAGAGAATAAGTACGGTACGCAGCAGGATTTTCAATGGGTGCAGGCAGCAAAGATCAATGGGTTTCCATGTACCATTCTGCAGAAAGAGGATCAATACTATTTACTGTCACGTGGCTATCAAAACCTGGACGGGGTAGAGAAGGTGCTGGAATCAGCGTTGAAGGAAACAGCGAATTAATTACCGGGTACAATGAAAAAAGCCGTCCTGAAGTTATCAGGACGGCTTTACTATTTTTAAAGCGTACTACGCTATTTTCTCTACCTGCATATAGTTCAGCTCTACCGGTGTGGCACGTCCGAAGATCTTCACCACCACTTTCAGTTTTTTCTTCTCTTCATTTACTTCTTCTACAGTGCCGTTAAAGTCGTTGAACGGCCCATCGATGATCTTAACAGTCTCACCAACTATATATGGTTCGGCAATACCGATACCCTGTTCAGAAACTTCGTCCATCTTACCGAACATTTTGTTCACTTCAGATTTACGGAGTGCTGTAGGATTATCTTTGCCAAGGAAATGTATTACACCAGTGATGCCTTTGATAGTCTGTATCATGTCATCATTCAGTTTGCCATCTGCAGCTTCGAGCATCAGGTAACCGGGGAAGAGTATCTTTTCGCGGAGCACTTTTTTACCACCTGCTACTTTAAACACTTTTTCAACCGGACACAGCACCTGGAAGATAGCATTTGTCCAACCGCTGATTTTTACTTCTTTATCGAGGTATTCTTTTACTTTCTTCTCCTTGCCGCTTACCACGCGCAATACATACCACTTAGTGTCCTGATTTGTTACGGCTTCACTCATCGTTGATAAAAATTATTTACTACTTGCCCAATATATTATAAAGTGTTGTCAGTACGAATTCTGAAACTTTATCCATACCCAGTATCACCAGTGTAGTAATTAATAAAGCTACTAATACAATGATGGTGGTCTGCTGCAGTTCTTCCCATGAAGGCCAGGTCACTTTATGCACCAGTTCATCATATGCTTCCTGTATATAGCTGCCGAATTTGCTCATAAGAAAATCCCTTACGGGATGTTTTTTAATTAATAAAAAAAGAGAGCGATAAAACTATAAAATTTTCGCTCTGCTTCCAAATTGTTTATTATGTATTCCGCAACTGTCTGCGGTAATGGCACGGGAACGCGGATTCGAACCACGATCAAAGGTTTTGGAGACCTCTATTCTACCGTTGAACTATTCCCGTAGTAGATTATCCCGGATCGGGAGGGCAAAGGTAACAACTTTCTGCTGAATATACCAAGCCTTGGGGTGCTGTATAATGAAATTTTTATTTTCATTATAGCTAGGAGCCTAAAAGCACAAAATCAATACCTTTTATATGCAGTTCTGAGGCATTCTGTCAGCCTGTTTATGTCTTCTTTTGTATTATAAAAGTGTGTGCTGATCCGTATCCGTTCATCTCTTTTGGTAGTTACAATGCCGTTATCGTACAGGTACTGATGTACATCGCTTCCCCCATGTAATACTACTATGGAACTTCGGCCGTCGAGCGTAACGGGGCCGATCAGCGGTGCATTCATGTCGCGCAGTTCATCGAGGAGCAGTTGCGTGAGTAGCATATTGTGCGCGGCAATAGCTTCAATCCCATGCTCCTGTTTCTGGCGGATTGCTGCATCAAGTACCAGTAGTCCATGCAGGTTCAGATGCCCTGGCTCATAGCTGCGCAATGAAGATGTATATTTCCACACATTGTCTACCATAGCATAACTGTTATGTCCGCCCATCAAGGGGGGATATACTTCCATGAATTTTTCAGAAAGATACATAACACCAGTTCCGAAACCGGCATTCATCCATTTATAATTGCTGAAAATAACGGCATCTGCATATTCCCCGTCGAGATACAAGGGGACAGCGCCTGCACTTTGGGTGGCGTCAATAATAAAGATGATGTCCTGTTCCCGGCAGAAGATGCCTATTTCTTCTATATCGGCTTTAAATCCCGTCAGCCACTGTACATGGCTTATTGCAAGCACGTCGATATCATGCTGTAGCAACTGCTCTTTAATTAACTCAGTATCTATAATAAACCCGTCGGTTGTATCTATCCAGGTAATGTCGAACCCTTTAATGCGGAATGGCTCATACAACGAAGGATAATCGTGCTGATAAAGCAACACTTTTTCTGTGCCTTTCATTGCATCAAGGATGCCGTTCAGCCCCCAGGAAAAATTGGGAACAAAAGCGATGCGGGATGCCGGGGCCGACAGGAAGGAAGCCACTGTATTTCTTACCTGCGGAAGTATAGTATCCCGTATGTGCTCAGATGCTGTACTGCTTTCCGTAAGCATTGCATCATAAAAATCATAGGTGTTTTGCAATGCTGATTTGCCGAGCAGGCCGCAGGATGCGGTATTGAGGTATGTTTTCCCGTTCACAGTAGATGATTTGCGGCCGGACTATGGCCACGCCAAATATAAGCGATTATGAACAGGCTGTAAAAGAAAATAGCCACCGGAAAACCGGTGGCTATTTAAGTTTTATAATACTGCAGACAGAGCCTGCGATATATTATTTCAGGATTTCAGTTACCTGTCCGGCACCTACTGTACGGCCACCTTCGCGGATCGCGAATTTCAGACCTTTTTCCATCGCGATCGGAGCGATCAGTTTTACAGTCAGGTTCACGTTATCACCAGGCATAACCATTTCAACGCCTTCAGGCAGCTGACATTCACCAGTTACGTCCGTAGTACGGAAGTAGAACTGAGGACGGTACTTGTTGAAGAACGGAGTGTGACGGCCACCTTCTTCTTTGCTCAGTACATAAACTTCACCTTTGAAGTCTGTGTGCGGAGTGATAGATTTAGGCGCGCAGATAACCATACCACGGCGGATATCTTTTTTCTCGATACCACGGAGGAGGAGACCAGCGTTATCACCTGCTTCACCACGATCCAGGAGCTTTTTAAACATTTCCACACCAGTACATGTAGAAGTCATTGGTTCTTCATTGAAACCTACGATTTCAACGTTGTCACCAACTTTTATCACACCACGTTCGATACGACCTGTAGCAACAGTACCACGACCAGTGATAGTGAATACGTCTTCTACGGACATCAGGAACGGAAGATCAACAGCGCGCGGAGGCAGCGGAATGTAAGTATCAACAGCTTCCATCAGCTCGTCGATTTTAGCAACCCACTGAGCGTCACCAGCTACTGCACCTGTAGCAGAACCCTGGATGATTGGTGTGTTATCACCATCATATTCGTATTTGCTCAGCAGTTCGCGGATTTCCATTTCAACCAGTTCGAGGATCTCAGGATCTTCAACCAGATCTACTTTGTTCATGAACACAACGATACGGGGAACGCCTACCTGGCGGGCCAGCAGGATGTGCTCTTTAGTTTGAGGCATCGGACCGTCAGTAGCAGCAACCACGAGGATCGCACCATCCATCTGAGCAGCACCGGTGATCATGTTCTTAACATAGTCAGCGTGACCAGGACAGTCAACGTGCGCATAGTGACGGTTAGCCGTCTCATACTCTACGTGTGCTGTGTTGATCGTGATACCACGTTCTTTTTCTTCCGGAGCAGCATCGATTTCATCATAACCTTTTTTCTCGGCCAAACCTTTGTTAGCCAGGTTGATTGTGATCGCTGCAGTCAGAGTAGTTTTACCATGGTCCACGTGGCCAATGGTACCAATGTTTACGTGGGGTTTTTCCCGCTTAAAGGTCTCTTTTGCCATTGTTATTCTTTTTAAGAGAAGTTGTTTGTTTTTTTATTTTCTATTCTATTGTTACCGGCTTTTCAGCCTTGATTAACCTTCGTTGCGACGCTCCGTTTTACCGTTCCGTCCGCTTTTCATCCACACCTGCCGCACTGTTCTTTCATCACTTTCCTGAGCTGTTGAGCAGGATTGAACTGCCGACCTCTTCCTTACCAAGGAAGTGCTCTACCACTGAGCTACAACAGCTGATGTTCTTCAGCCTTTGCCGTTGGACAAATACCTGCCGGTTTTCCCGACCTGCGGGCAGCTCATCAACTGAGCTGTAACGGCTTTAAAAGAGCTTAGTTAAACTACAAAATTAGCTAATTAGCCGAGGAGCTAATTAGCTAATTCCTTATTATAAGGAGCGGGAGACGAGGCTCGAACCCGCGACCTACAGCTTGGAAGGCTGTCGCTCTACCAACTGAGCTACTCCCGCTAATTAACCTGAAAACCTGTTAATATAACACACCGGAAAGAACTTTTCCAAACCGGCGCGTCATTAAATGTCCTGTTTTCAAATTGCAGTGGGCAGAGAAGGATTCGAACCTCCGAAAGCGAAAGCTAGCAGATTTACAGTCTGCCCTCGTTGGCCACTTGAGTATCTGCCCATGTTTTTTCCCGGAAGAAGAAATTTCTGAAAAAAATGAAGGAAATGAAAAGAATAATACAGATCATTCACTCATCAGTTCATTATAAAATTCCTTCATCAAAGAGAGCCGCTTGCCGGAATCGAACCAGCGACCTACTGATTACAAATCAGTTGCTCTACCAGCTGAGCTAAAGCGGCTTATGATTACTTGTTTTTTAAAGAGCTTCCCGTCGATTGGGATTGCAAAAGTAGATAAGAAATCGAAATCTGCAAACCTTCTTTACATATTTTTTCAGATTTTTTTTTTCTGAAGATAAACCGCCTCACAAACAAACAGTTACCAGCGATTCTTTCTATGCTGAAAGGGATGCAAAGATGAAGGGAAAGATGCAGATTTCAAAATACTGTTTCGATTTTTTGCAGCAATACTTTCCGGAGGTTTCTTATCGTGTCCAGATGAGCTGCGCCGTTCTTGGTAACCCGCTCTGCACAAAATTATAATTCATGGTCACTTTGCCGGTAGAATCCAGTGAACCGCTGCCGCCTGTAACGTAAAATGTGCTGTCTGCATTTGACTGCCCCGGAATCGTGAATGAGTTTACACTCAGCAGTACGCAATGAATATTGTTGTTCGTTTGTTCGAGACTGTCTATTACAAGTTGGGTCGCCAGGGTATCTGCACGTACTGCAATATGGTAAGAGAGATTATGCAGGCCACTGCTGTCCTGTATCTGTTCTGCATTATTCCATGTGCCTGCAAATTTTGTCATCCACGGTTTGTCGCAATGTGCACCTTCATAACCGGATGGGCAGGCGCAAATACCGGATACGCATACCCCACCGTTCTGGCAAACAGTAGTGCCGCAATTTGTTTTGATACAGGCAGTATAAGCCACCATGCAAAACACGGAAACTGACAGGGTAGCGACGAAGAGTATTTGTTTTGAAAAAATGCGCCTCATGGCTGCAAAGAAAGACTATTATTTGTTTTGAAACTTCAAAACAGGAAAATCATAATTGTTTCAGCTCGGCTACCAGGTCCTGCAATACCTTTTTGGCATCGCCGAAGAGCATAGATGTTTTAGGCCGGAAGAACAGCTCATTTTCAATGCCTGCATAGCCCGGTTTCATACTACGTTTGTTTACAATAACGTGCTCTGCCTTCTCCACTTCCAGTATGGGCATTCCGTATATCGGGCTTCCTGGGTCTTCTTTGGCTGCCGGGTTTACCACGTCATTGGCACCAAGGATCAGTACTACATTGGTAGTGTTCATCTGGGCGTTGGCGTCTTCCATCTCCAGCAGCTTATCATAGGATACATCTGCTTCTGCAAGCAATACGTTCATATGACCGGGCATACGTCCTGCTACGGGATGAATGCCGTATAATACTTCCACGCCTTTTTCTTCCAGCACTTTCTCCAGCTCATGACATACGTGCTGCGCCTGTGCAACTGCAAGTCCATATCCCGGGATGATCATTACTTTTTGAGCATAGGCCATCAGTACTGCAGAATCGTTAAGTGAAATTTCTTTGTAATTGCCTTGTTCTTTTGCAGCACTGCTGCCCGCCTTTTGTCCGCCAAAAGAGCCTATCAGCACATTTTTCAGAGAGCGGTTCATGGCTTTGCACATGAGTATAGTGAGAATAGTACCGGCAGATCCTACAAGAATGCCACCTGTGAGCATTACGGGATTGTCATACAGGAATCCGCCGAAAGCTGCAGCCACGCCGGTAAAAGAATTAAGCAGGGAAATAACCACCGGCATATCTGCACCGCCGATAGGCATTACAAAGAACACACCATAGACCAATGCGAGTGCCAGTATTGTGTAAAAGAAAATGATAGTTTCTTCCGGCCTGGCGATGAGAATGAAAGCGGCAAGGGCTGCAAGTAAAATGAGTATTACAATATTCAGTGCCTGCATGCCTTTAAAGGAAATGTCCCTGATCTTCCCGTTCAGCTTGCCCCAGGCAATGATACTGCCTGCAAAAGATACACTGCCGATGATCATACCGGCAATGATCACAAACAGCAATCCGCCCGGCAGGTTACTGAAAAAGTGAGAGCCACTGGCCGAATATTCTTCCAGGTGTATATCTGCAGTGATATGGTGGAACTCAATTACAGAAATGAGCATCGCACAGGCGCCGCCCATGCCGTTAAAAAGGCTTACCATCTCCGGCATGGCGGTCATTTGTACTTTCCGGGCAGCGAGCGTACCGACAACACCTCCGATCAGCAGGCCGCCAAATATCCAGCCGTAGTTATGGAGTTTTTCATGTGTGTCCGGATTTTCGTAGAGGAAGATAGTGGCCAGGATAGCGATAGTCATACCTGCGGCAGCTACAAGGTTGCCCTTGCGTGCGCTTTCGGGATGGGAAAGCATTTTGAGGCCAATGATAAAGGTTATGGAACCAATCAGGTAACTTAATGGAAGAATCATTTGTTGCATTTGAGCTATGCTTTATTGTTTGGAGGAACTACCTCTCACATCTCCATATTCACCACATCTTTCACATTTTTATTTCTTCTTTTTCTTGCTGAACATCTCCAGCATCCTGTCGGTCACTACAAAACCGCCAACCACATTGAGCGTACCGAGCACTACTGCCAGGAAGCCAAGTGTCAATGCGAGATAATCATCTGCTGCTGCCTGCCCCATCACTATGATCGCGCCGATGATGACAACACCATGAATAGCATTGGCACCGCTCATCAATGGTGTGTGCAGCACCGAAGGCACGCGGGATATAACTTCTATACCCAGGAAGATGGACAAAATAACGATCGTAAGCAGCCGGTATGAAGCCGGGTCTGTAAAAATCTGAGAAAGGCTATCCATAGAAAATTATTAAGCAGTAGTTGGTTGTGAAGAAAGCAATGCCTGTACACGCTCATTGGTCACAGCGCCATTATGAACGATACTGGTACCTTTTACAATATCATCTTCAAAATTCAGGTTCAGATTGCCGTCTTTATCAATGATCAGCTTCAGGAAGTTGAGCACATTCTTGCTGTACAGTTTACTGGCGTCTGCCGGCATAGACGCAGGTAGTGCAGAGTTGCCTACGATAGTGACACCGTTATGAAGAACCGTGGTATCGTTTTCCGTAAGGTCCGTATTGCCGCCTGTAGCTGCTGCAAGATCTACGATCACCGATCCGGCACGCATATCGGCGATCATCTCACGGGTAATGAGTATGGGCGCTTTTTTGCCAGGTATCTGTGCGGTGGAAATGATGATATCTGATTTACGGGCATGCTCATGTATTTTGGCGCGCTGCCGCTGCTGAAACTCCTGGGTTTGCTCCACTGCATAGCCACCGGCTTTCGATGCATCTGCAGCGCCTTCTACTTCCACGAACTTCGCACCAAGGCTCATTACTTCTTCTTTTACTGCAGGCCTCGTATCAAATACTTCCACCACCGCTCCCAGTCTGCGTGCTGTAGCAATGGCCTGCAGACCGGCAACACCGGCACCCAGTATCAGTACTTTAGCAGGAGGAATGCTGCCTGCTGCAGTCATGAACATGGGGAAGTAGCGGCTGTACTGAAATGCGGCGAGTAATACTGCTTTATAGCCTGCAATATTGGCCTGCGAGCTTAGCACATCCATTGACTGCGCACGTGTGGTACGAGGTATCGTATCCATGCTGAAGACCGTGTAACCTTTTGACGCAAACGTTTGCATCAGCGCCGGAAAAAACAGTGGCTGGAAAATACCAAGCAAAGAAGCACCGGGTTTTACCTGATCCGGCAAATGGCTGCCCTGTATAGAGAGCAGCAGATCTGCTGCAGTGGAAACAGCATTGCGGTCTTTGATAACAGCACCGGCATTCTGGTAACTTTTGTCGTTAAAAAAAGCAGTGTCACCGGCACCTTGTTCTATCCAAACGGTCACATTCATCTTTACCAGAGCCTGTACTACCTCCGGCACCAGCGACACTCGTGTTTCCGGGGCCGGCTCTTTTAATACGCCTATGATCATATAACTGGATATTCGTTTAGAGGTATGAAATATAATTCTTTTTTACCCAACAAGCAAAGGTGGCCCCGGAAAATTTATATTTTTTACAGTAAAACAAAACAGGCACCCGGAGCGGATACCTGTTTTGTTTATAATGTTTTGTATGATTTTGAATGCAGGGAATAATATACCGAATCAAGGAACTTTCCTTCAAAAAAGCAGTTTTCCTTAAAATGGCCTTCCTTAATAAAACCATTGCGGATGAGTAATTTCTCCGACGCAGTATTTCCCGGGTCGATCACGGCCAGTACAGAATGGAGTTTCAGCGTAATAAATCCATAGTCCAGTACTGCAGCCAGCGCCTCCTGCATTATACCTTTTCCCTGGTAACCGGGGTGCAGCATATAGCCTACTTCTGCTCTGTAATCTTCGGGTTGCATACGCACATAGCCAATTGTACCGATTACAGTATCGTTTGCTTTATCCACCATGGCCCAGTTGATCGTTTCATTTCTGTCAGTACCCTCATTTATCATCCTGATTAAAGCAGCTACATCATCTGATGTTTGAGCTAATGGGCGCGGGATGAACTGCATAATATTTTTATCCGAGCGCAATATGAACAGGTCGTCTTTGTCTTCTTCTTTCAGCCGGCGCAATGTAAGCCGCCCGGTATCTATCACAGGGAATGGACTAAAGTTAAGTTCCAGCATGAATGATTCTATTTTAAGTTACGTGTATTATATCAGCGATTTGATCTTTCCGGTTATCTCATCAATGGTTCCCATGCCGTCAATTGTGTTTACGGTAAAAACAGTCTTCATATACTCAATTGCAGGTCTTGTAGCTGTTTCAAAAACATCGATCCTTTTAAAATGGATATTGCTGTCTTTATCATCCGCACGTTGAGAAGTCTCCGCTCTTTTAGCAGCTCTTGCCAGCAATTCATCCTTAGGAACCTCTATATTGATTACCTGGTTTACAGCTTTTCCTCTTTCGGAAAGTGCTTCCACCAGCGTATCTACCTGCGGTGCCGTGCGCGGATAGCCATCAAGTATAATCCCTGTTTCCTGTGCATGTTCTTCAATGATATTGCCCAACAGTTGTTTCATAATAGCATCCGGCACAAGATTCCCCTGTTCTTCGTAAGACTGCATGATCTTCCCGATCTCTGTGCCCAGTTCTTTTTCCGCGCGGATCCTGTCGCCGGTGGAAATATGTGTATAGCCCAGCTCATTTTTCAGTATTTCACATTGCGTGCCTTTGCCGGAGTATGGTGGACCGGTAATAACGAGTATTTTCATAGAGTAATTTTGGTATTTACAATGATTGTATTGCTAATATACGTAAACTGCACACCGGAACCCCGATCATTTACACAACAATTAAAAAACACATGCAGCTCACAATAAGCGGATATTCTACGGCCCTGTTTTCTACCTGGTATTTCATTGACGAACTCGGCCTGCTCTTTGATGCAGGCGACGGGATTACCTCTGCGCTGATGCAGAAAAGCAGGAAAATAAATCATGTATTTATTTCTCATGCGGACCGTGACCATCTTACCGGACTACTGCAGCTCAATCAGCTCAATGCCCGTGAAGGCTTTCCGGTTATCCATTATCCGAAAGATTCATCCTCTTTCCCGGCATTAAGAGATTTTTCCGCCCGCTTTGACCCGCACGTGGCAGGCACTGTGTGGACACCTGTTGCTGAGGGAGAAGAAATACGTATTAAGGACGACATACTGATCATACCCCTGAAGAATGGCCATGTGCCGGTAGCGGAGGGTAAAGCCAGGAGCTTCAGCTATAAGGTGATGCAGACGCGTAAAAAGCTAAAGCCTGAATTTGCACACCTGAGCGGAGAAGAAATACGGAAAATATCACTGGAAAAAGGCCGCGACTTCATCAGTATGGAGCTGCGCGATAATATACTCAGCTATTCCGGCGACACACCTGTGGAAGACCTGCACCGCTGGGAAGATACCAGAATACTGATCCACGAGGCTACTTTCTTACAATTTCATGAAGACACAAAAGGAGGTCGCGAAAACAGGCATAGCCTGCTGGAAGAGGTAATGGAAATGGTGAGCGGATCGAATATAGAACAGCTGATACTGGGCCATTTCTCCTCACGCTATAATGCACAACAGATAGATGAAAGCATAAAACGACAGTGTGAGAAATATGGGATCAACATACCTGTCTTCAGAGTGTTGCCGGGAGAAACGGTGTATGATATTTTAAAACAGCAGCCGGTGAATAAATAAGCACATCTTCGAAACAGGTAATGTATTTTGAAATATTGCTATCTTAGTTACCTACAAATATTCCCTTATGAAAAAGAGTTACATCCCGATCCTCTTTCTTATAGTGTCACTTCAAACAGATACGATGGCACAACAGCGCATCAGTGGACGAAAAGAAGAAATTGCAGCATATAAACAGCTGCTACAGCAGTTATTTTCAAAACAATCGGCCACAGCCTTAAAAGCTTCTGGTCTTTCCCAACGGGTGATCGCAGAGGGGGACGGATCTCCTGAAGACAGTATACACTATACATACTCCGGTGGCAGAGGGTCGAGATTTGATTTTAATTTTATGGTATACCCCAATCAGGAATGGATGCCCGAGCCACATACACTTATAAACAGCATGCTCTTTTTTGACATGTCCGGATTTATGCCTGATACCACAAAAACCTGGACATTATCAGCAGGTTTAGCGCCTTTAACCGCATACGTTTTTGCAGATGTGTACAACAATAATAATTTGCCTGCAAGTTCTCTTTTCACAGGCGACCCTAACAACAATAACACCATGACCTATTATTATTACAATCAGCAAAATCAAATATCAGCACAAAGTGCCTGGTCGGTGTCCGTATCCGGCACTCCAACGTCCCGGATAGACAGCATACAATATTTTTATACTCCGCAAGGCAAACTGACAGGTGATACTACTTATAGGTTTTCCGTCAATAACAGCCCATATGTAATTGACACACGCACTCTTTCTTACGACAGCAATAATAACCTTGTCAATGTATCTTATTACGGACCGGCAAATAGCTGGAGCATAGAAAAAAATATTTCAATTACTTATGACAACAATAACAGGGTACAGACAAGTACAATTAATGTATTTGAGCCGGGATCGACAAATATTACCTCTCATGTGAAGGATAGTTTCGCATACAATAATGGCGTTCCTTTTTTTACTTACCGGAAAAATTGGGACGATGATATGCCTCCAGGGGCGGGACACGAGTATCATTATCGTACTGAAATTACCAAACATCTGAATGCTCAATTACTGCCCGACACTATTTTCACAAATGTTATTTCTCATGTTGACACATCAACATATAATACATCGTATTTTAATGTATACTCGTACAATTCGTACAATAATCCCGAGTATATTTTTAACTATGACGGTACGAGAATATATACCTATTATTACGAAGAATACAACCCTGCAAAAATCTCCGGAGTTCCGGTAAATAAACCGGACATACTGGTTCACCCCAATCCTGCAAGCAGGATATTTTTTATACAATATAAAGACCCTCAAAAAGACCCTCAAAAAGACCCTGCAACAATTCATCTGATCAATGCAATGGGGCAGGTAGTAATGTCTCAGCAAACCAGCTGGCAAAACGGTGCTGAACAGTTAAATATAAGTAACCTTACAAACGGTATATATTGGATAAGCATTACAGCCAAAGATGGCGCCCTGTTATACCGGCAGGCAATTGTAAAGCAATAAATATCGTAAATTATATCCTATAAGGTTGCCAGGATTCCGGAATCCTGGCAACCCAGGTAACTATAAAAACTAAAATGCAACAGGGAGTAATCATATTATACCGCCCCGTAGGTCCCAAAGAGCTGGCCCTGATAGAACAATCCGGATGGAAGAAGTTTCCGCCACGACTGCCGGAGCAGCCAATCTTTTACCCGGTAATGAACGAAGCATATGCAATACAGATAGCCCGTGACTGGAATGTGGCTGCTTCAGGTTCCGGCTTTGTAACGAAATTTGCAGTAGATGCAGCTTATCTCAAAAAGTTTGATGTACAGAACGTAGGTGCTGACATGCATAATGAACTATGGGTTCCGGCAGAAGAGCTTGAAGAATTCAACAGCCAGATTGTCGGGTTTATCGAGGTAACAAAAGAGTTTTACCCGGAGGGGGAATGAAATAATTATATATATGCCGGCGTCAATCCTGTTTACTTAAAATGGGATGCTTACGAACAGCGGAGTATATTTGTCTTCGTTTTTAAGCAATGACAAACATTCCGGCCATACAGAGAAAATCAATAGCTGCTGACATCCTGATATTGATAATAGTAAGCATCATTACGCGTCTGCCGCAATTGCTGAGTACCAACCTTATACTGGACAGTGACGAATGTATTGTGGCGCTGATGGCAAAACATATGATGCAGGGTAAAGCCTTTCCCGTTTTCTTTTACGGCCAGTCATACGGTTTTTCGCTGGTCGAAACCGGAGCTATATCGTTGTATTCTTCGCTGTTTTCAATGACCGACTACAGTATAAAAATGGCTATGCTCACGCTGTGGATTGGAGGTGTCATTTTCTTTTACCTGACACTGCGTAATTTAAACGCCAGTCATAAACGATTGCCCTTGCTCATTTCTCTGCTGCTGATACTTTCGCCGGTGTGGGCCGTATGGTCTATGAAAGCAAGAGGAGGATATCTCACTGCTTTCCTTTTGTGTAATGTGGTGCTATGGTTGCTCTCGCGTAGAGAAGAACAGCAAACGCGTTTTGTATGGGCTGTTTTAGGAGGTCTTATCGTCGTCATCTTTTACAGCCAGCCATTGTGGTTGCCGGGGTTGCTGCCATTTTTTATATGGCGTTATCTGCAGCTGAAAAGAAAAGATCTGATGTTTTCATTTATCGGAGGCGTTATTCCTTTTTTTGTTTTATTCCGTATTGCGCAGCATTATGTTTTAAATTACTGGAAGCCCGCAGTGTTCAGTTTTCATGGCCATCTCCAGAAACAAATAGCCGGATTCCCTTCCTTGCTGTTTGATCATTTTCATGCATGGTATTACCTCACAGACGTTTTTCATGCATCGCTGATCAGCCGTTTTTTCTCTGTGTTAAGTATAGCAGTAATGCTGCTGTTTATCATAAGCGGAGTACGGCAGGTACTATTGAACAGGCGCTTTACGGCAGAGAGCGCAGCATTGACAGCCGTACTTTTTACATTTGGCTATGGAATCTTTCTGGATAGTCATGCGCCCAGGTATCTGCTACCGTTGTCCGGTTTCCTGTATATAGGCATATTCCTTTTATTGCAACGGATAAAATATGCCAGAGCAATACGCTATTCTTTTCCGGTGCTGTTTCTCGCCGGTGGTGCTGCCATGTGGTCGTTTCGCAATTACAGTTTCAATCCTACCACAGAGACCCAGATGCTGGAATGTATCCACTACCTGGAGCAGCAGCATGTGCGGTATGTATTTTCAAATGACGGGCTGTTGGAATGGCAGTTGATGTATTATTCAAACGAAAAACTGGTATGTCGCGAAAGCAGCCGACAGGATCGCCTGCCGCAATATGTAAAGGCGGTGGATAGTGCTTTTATGCATGACCGGCAGCATACTGCTGTTGTAGATTTCTATGGCGACCTGGCAGATATGGAACCCGAAAGAGCTATAATAAAAGGGGAAAAATTTGCCATTGTACTGCAACCTGATGCAGATTTATTGAGAAGGATGGAATTTCACCTGTAAAATATTTATTACCCTAGGTTAGGGTGTATATCCTGTTTCGCGGAATGATTTTGCTGTAACTTTCAGGAAGCTGAAAATGCATATCCCATGTCTTTCCTTAAGAAACTGCGACAGGCGTACAGCCTGTTTAAGAATACAGATTTTGATGCGCTGGCAAAGCTCTCTGCCAAAGCAGATCTTCCTGCAATGATCAGTGCCGTTGGGCATATGGATGAAATGCAGCTTGCCGGGCTGGTGAAAATGCTGGGTCATGCGGGTAAGCACAAGCCGCTTCCGCCTGTTGATGGTGATTTTTACCATCTGGGTCATACTTTAACGGATGAGCAAAGAGCTTTACAGCTCAAAGTCCGCAGTTTTATGGAGGAGGAAGTGCAACCCATTATAAATGAATACTGGCTGCGTGCAGAATTCCCTTTTGAGCTTATACCAAAACTTGCAGCACTGAACATCTGCGGTGTTACCTATAAAGGTTACGGATGTCCCGGCTTGTCCAATGTAATGGAAGGCGTGCTGGCTATGGAAATGGGGCGGATAGATGCTTCTATTGCCACTTTTTTTGGTGTGCAGAGCGGGCTGGCGATGGGGTCAATATACCTGCTGGGATCTGAAGCGCAGAAACAGGAGTGGCTGCCCAAAATGCAGCAGATGCAGCTGATCGGTGCATTCGGGCTTACTGAGCCGGAAATAGGATCTGCCGTGGCTGGCGGACTTACCACCACTGCTAAAAGGGAAGGTGATACCTGGACACTGAACGGCCAGAAGAAATGGATAGGTAATGCCACATTTGCAGACGTAACTGTAATATGGGCCCGCGATGTGGATGATAATAATGTAAAAGGTTTCCTGGTGCGCAAGGATACGCCGGGTTTCAAAGCGGAAAAAATAGAAGACAAAATGGCTTTACGCGTGGTGCAGAATGCCATTATTACGCTGAATAACTGTAAGGTGAAAGAAGAAGACCGGCTGCAGTTCGCCAATAGCTTTAAAGACACTGCCAATGTGCTGCGTATGACGCGTGCTGGCGTGGCATGGGAAGCCGTTGGATGTGCACGTGGCGCTTATGAAAACGCACTGGTGTATACACGGGAAAGAAAACAGTTTGGCAAACCCATTGCATCTTTTCAACTTATACAGAACCATCTTGTAGAAATGCTGTCCAATCTTACTGCTATGCAGGCAATGGTGTTCCGCTTATCGCAACTCCAGGACGAAGACAAACTGACGGATGAACATGCCTCACTGGCAAAAGTATTCTGCTCACTGCGCACCCGCGATATTGTGAGCCGGGCACGTGAAGTGATGGGAGGCAATGGTATATTGCTGCAATACAATGTAGCCCGTTTTGTTGCCGACGCAGAAGCTATATATTCTTATGAAGGCACAAAAGAAATCAACTCCCTGATTGTAGGGCGCGCCATTACAGGCTTTAGTGCATTTGTATAGGAAGAAAGGTTATTGTTGCGTAAAAGGAAGCATTTCTTCCAGCCACCTGCGCTCGTTACTCAGGCGGGGAACTTTATGCTGACCACCGAGTTTGCCCTTCTGTTTCAGCCACAGGTTGAAACCTCCTTTAGGCATTATATGGACTACAGGCATACGAAGTGCAATATCTTTATGGCGTTTGGCCTCATAGTCCGAATTGACTTTCCGTAACTCGTTATCCAGGGTCTCCACAAATACTTCCAGCGGGCAGGGTAATTTTTCAAATTCTATAATCCACTCGTGTGCGCCGTTGCTGCTGCCGGTCATATATACCGGGGCTGCTGTATAATCATTTACAATAGCTCCTGTTCTGGCGCAGGCCTCTGCAATAGCATGATCGGTATTATCTACAATTACTTCTTCACCAAAAGCATTGATAAAGAATTTAAGCCTGCCCGTTACTTTAATACGGAACGGGTACAACGAAGTAAATTGTATAGTATCGCCCACCTGGTAACGCCACAGACCGGCGTTGGTACTGATGATGAGCGCATAGTTTTTATTCAGTTCTACTTCTTTGAGTGTGAGGGTTTGGGGATGTTCTTTCCCATACTCTTCCATCGGCATAAATTCATAGAATATACCGTGATTAAGGAAGAGCAGCATGCCTTCATTATCTGTTTCGTCCTGTGCAGCAAAAAATCCTTCAGATGCATTGTACGTCTCATGATAATGCATGGAAGGAGACGGGATGAACTGTTCAAACTGCTTGCGGTATGGCTTAAAGCTTACGCCGCCGTGTATATACAGTTCCAGGTTGGGCCATATGTCTTGCAGGTTGCTCGCACCACTGATCTCAAATATCCGTTTGATAAGTATAATGGTCCAGGTGGGTACGCCGGCAATGAAGGTTACATTTTCCTGCATAGTGGCGCGGGCGATCATCTCTATCTTTTCTTCCCATTCTTCCATCAGTGCAATGGAAAGGTCGGGTGTGCGCATAAGCTGGCCGGAGAAGGGCATGTTCTGCAGCATTACCGCAGAAAGATCCCCATAAAAAGAATCGGCATTCAGCTGGTTTACCTGGTGGCTGCCACCTATTACCAGGCATTTACCCGACATCACTTTAGATTCAGGATATCGGCGCAGGTATAATGCCATTACATCTTTGCCTGCTTTATAATGGGTATCGTCGAGCGCTTCTTTGCTTACGGGTATAAATTTGCTCTTGTCGCTGGTAGTGCCGGAGCTTTTGGCAAACCAGCTGATTTCTGATGGCCATAGTACATTCTGGTTTCCTTCCAGTATACGTTGTATGTAAGGTTTTATAGTATCGTAATCATTAATCGGTACCTGTTGTTGAAAATCGGCTATGGAATTAAGTTTGTCGAAACTGTATTTTTTGCCATATTCTGTAAACTGTGCAGAACCTATAAGACTGTTAAATACCTGGCGTTGAGTATCTACAGGATTGAGCATAAAATTGTCTATCGCGCTAAGGCGTAATCGGATATATCCTTTCAGTGCGGGACTAATCAAGCTCATGGGCAAATGCTGTAGTTATACTGTTTAAATCCTTAATTTTTAAAAACCTGTCTACTTTGTCTGTTGAAATTCAGCGGGTGTATAATCTTTCCGTTTAAGCTCAAACGATTGGCCAAGATACACTTTTCTTACTTGTTCGTCTGCCGCCAGTTCGTGGGCAGTTCCGGACTTCAGGATCTTGCCCTCAAACAACAGGTAGGCCCTGTCTGTGATAGACAGTGTTTCCTGTACGTTGTGATCTGTAATAAGGATGCCGATATTTTTATATTTCAGGCGGGCGACGATAGTCTGGATGTCTTCTACTGCTATCGGATCGATACCTGCAAAAGGCTCATCCAGCAATATAAATTTAGGGTCGACAGCCAGTGCACGGGCTATTTCGGTACGCCGGCGCTCACCGCCGCTCAGTACATCGCCGGGACTTTTACGCACATGGTTCAGCCGGAACTCATCCAGTAGCTCATCTCTTTTATGTATCTGCTCTGCTCTTGTGAGCTTTGTCATTTCCAGTACGGCGCCGATGTTATCTTCTACGGAAAGCTTGCGGAACACAGACGCCTCCTGCGGCAGATAGCCGATACCCATCTGGGCGCGCTTGTACATCGGCAGTTTGGTTATATCCTGTTGATCAAGGAATACATGGCCTTCATCAGGCTTTACGAGGCCCACTACCATGTAGAACGACGTGGTTTTACCGGCGCCATTTGGCCCCAGCAGCCCCACAATCTCTCCCTGGCTTACTTCAAACGACACATTATTTACTACTGTACGGGTACGGTAGCGTTTTATAAGGCCCTGTGTATGTATTCTCAAGTTTTAAGGCTTTAGCGGCAAAAATAAGATTAATGTACAAATGTGGTGAACATTACCATATGATAATACTTAAAACAGTGACATCATGGTAAAACTTAACAAAACAGAAAATCCCTGCTATACAATTTGTACGGCAGGGATTTAAATGGTAAACCGGTATTTTATTTTTTTGAACGTTTGGCAGCCACTGGCGGTGGCGTTTTTTTGGCCATTTCTCCGTTTTCCCACTTGTAAAAGATGGCAGACAGGCCGGTAAGCAATTGATTATTGCCCATGTATAACAGCATTAATGGCAGTATTTTAAATAGGCCACGCTTGGTGGTGTTATTCAGGTCCATAAGTGGGAACAGGAAGCCCATGAATGGCAGCCCGATGTATATTACCGCTACAGCATAAAGCCAGTTGCGCGCCTCCGGGGTAAGAGAGCGTTTAAACAGAAGCTCGGCAATCAGCAGGATCAGGAATATATATATGTAGTAATTCCATAGCTGCATCGCATGTTCGCCGAATAGGAGCTGGCCGTTCATATCGCTGAAGCGTGTAAAGAACGGTGCAAGATTGAAGATGTTTTTGTTGATCTGCCCGCCGACCACATAATGCTGGGGCAGGTAATGGTTGTTGTAAAGTTCTGTGGGCAGCCAGTACGCCAGTACAGAGATCACCATCATTATAATAAAGCTGATCAGCGGCTTTACATAACCTTCTTTGGCCTTATAGCCGGATACGATAATAGCAGGTAATGTCATGCCTGCAAGCACCAGCGTTTCCGCACGTATGTAAACGGATATAGCCATCATTATTGCGGAAAAGTAAAATTCATTTTTCTTACGGCTGCGGAAATAGGAAAAAAGATAATAGAATCCAAGGAACAGGAAGATCATATTGCTGTAATCAAACAGGTACATGAATGTATATCCGTATGCCTCAGGTGTGGCAATAAAGAAAATGAGCAGGATACCGGATATCACCGGGTGCACTTTTTCTGAAAGCGCATAATAGAGAAATACGAAAAAGCTGACTACAAGCATACTGAGCCATACAGCACCAAACGGAAAGCCGGCCATCTTGTAGATTACCTGCAGATCTGTAATGTAAGGTGATTTGAACTGGTTGTTGGTAGTCTCGAGATTTACACTGAAGATAGAATTGATGAGCGAGTGCTCTTTCACCGCATATTCAGCAATTGCTTCGGGGCCGGAAAGTACATCGCGCACATAACTGGGATAATAATAGCAGCGCCAGATGCTTACGACCAGCAGAAACCCAAGCATAAGCAATGCCGGCACTTCATAAATTCTTATCCGTGGCAGCGGCTGGAATGCATTTTTGAAAGAGAAATTCTTTAATCCCGCAATTGTCCGGATATTAAGCAGCACAGCAATAACTGCCCACGACGTGAATATGGCACCCGGTGTTATCGCGATGTAGCATAGCTGTAACAAAAAAGGAACAACTGAAGCGATAGCGACACCACAGATAACAGCAAGTGCACCCTGTGCCAGCGGTTTTTGCCTGATATTAAAAAGCCGGAGCAGGCCGTAACCTGTAATGAAATGAAACAGGATAAGCCCGATGGCGGTAATTATATGGCTCATAAAGAAGGTGTATACTGTTTATATTTTGAAAGGATCTGCTGCAGCTCTTCCTGCGAATGAATGGGCACAATATGGAGCCCCTGCTGGTCCAGGCTTGCAAAATAATTGGCATCTTTTACATTATTGCTGTTCATCCATACAGATTTAAGCCCGGTGTAATAATAAAATACGATGGGTTCAGCCAAACGAAACTGGATAATATTATTGTTAGTGAGATAATCATTGGGCTCAAAAAGGATTACCGGATCTTTGATATTATTTTTATCAAAATACTCCTTTACCATTTTGCCTACCATATAAGGGCCGCCCCAGCGTTCTTCCCTTATCTGTTCAATGGTGGCATCGCCGTCTTTCTGCTCCATAAAGGCATCCCAATAATTGCCGGTTTTTTCAAACCACAATGCATTAGCACCAAAATTTTTAAATATTGCAATGCATAGTATTGCAAATATGGTCAGGCCTATTTTAGGAAGAATGCCGCCGGATGACGATTGTGACATTACTCATTATTTTAGTCGAATAAAGATAGTAATATTCACAAAACAAGCTAATTGATGTGATAAATTGAGTCTGAATTGTGTTCTCGAAAATACAGCCATATATTCTTGTCCGAATCTATTTCAAACATGTTATTTTTACCACCGCAAAAATCAAAGATGAAAGTAACAGAACACCTTCGACAGGCCAAGGGGCCCATCATCTCTCTGGAAATATTACCACCGACAAAAGGAAAAAGTATAGAATCTATATTTTCTGTACTGGATAAATTCATGGATTTTAAGCCGTCCTTTGTCAATGTTACCTACCATCGTGCAGAGCAGGTTTTTAAAAAGCGCTCAGATGGTAATTTTGAAAGGGTAGAAATACGCAAACGACCGGGTACTGTAGGTATCTGCGCGGCGATAATGAACCATTACAATGTTGATGCCGTCCCGCACCTTATTTGCGGCGGTTTCAGCAAAGAGGAAACTGAAAATGCGCTTATAGATCTGCATTTCCTGGGGGTTAAAAATGTACTGGCACTGCGTGGTGATGCTGCTGCAAACGAAAAATTCTTTACACCACATCCGCATGGCCACCGGTATGCAGATGACCTCGTGCGCCAGATAAATGACCTGAACCATGGAAAATATCTTGAAGATGATATAATGGATGGTGTGAAAACCGATTTTTGTGTTGGAGTGGCAGGATACCCCGAAAAACATTTTGAGTCGCCCAATGTAGAAATGGATGTGCATTTCCTGAAAAATAAGCTGGACCTCGGAGCTTCATATGTGACAACACAAATGTTCTTTGAGAATAAACATTATTATAATTACGTGCGTAACTGCCGTGAAGGAGGCATAGATGCCCCGATCCTTCCCGGTCTGAAGCCGATTACGACAAAACGCCAGTTGTCCATTATTCCGAGTATATTTAACGTGGAAATACCTGTGGAGCTCACAAAAGAAATGCTGGCTGCCAAGTCTGACGCTGTATGCGAGCAGATAGGTGAGGAATGGCTGCTCCACCAGTGTCAGGACCTGTTGAAAAATAATGTTCCTGTGCTGCATTTTTATACCTTAGGTAAACCGCACGTAGTAGAAAACGTTTTGAAAAAACTGTTTTAAAAGTTTACATAGACAAGGAAAAGCGGGATATTTTCCCGCTTTTTTATGGCTTAAATAAATTGTTTTTATTTGAATTTAATAAAATATAAATTACAACAAAATATATTTAAAAATCAGAAAACCATAGTCAGGTTTGCTACGTACATCATAAAGATGGCAGAAGGTTTACCTGGCTGCACCACACGAAAGAAATATATAAAACCATTCATATGAGACTGAACCAATTTACAGATATCGGTTTAAGAGCTGTGCTATATTTGTCGCTCCGGCCCGAACGGAATCCCGCGACTATTACAGAGCTCGCCCAACAGTTTAACATTTCCCGCAATCATCTGGTAAAAGTCATCCAGTTTTTGTCCCAGAAACAGGTATTGCTGGCTCACAGGGGGCGTGGCGGGGGACTGTCGCTTGCCAGGCCGGCAACCGAATACAAGATAGGTGATCTGATACGTACACTCGAACAAAATGAAAAGATCATTGATTGTGAAGGGCTGGAGTGTGTATTAAACGGACAATGCCACCTCAAGCACCTGTTGTTCAGGGCGCAAACAGAGTTTTACAATTATCTCAACAATTATACACTGGCCGACGTAGCCCAGACAAAAACCAAAGATGCATTGTTTAAAATGTATGAGAATATTGGTGCATTAGGCTACAGCCCGGCGTATTAATACTTTCACGGGAGGAAAGAGGACCCTGTCGGAAAACATTATATCCTTTACCACGCACATTGATTTACAGCAACCTCCAAACGGAGGTTGCTGTAAATTTTAAACGCCTTCCTCATTTCATTGCAGGACGTTATTTACGTGTCATACCGTATTTTTGCCATCCGCGATAGTATAAATCGCCTTACTTAAGAATACACAAGCAATGAACTTAACAGCTCCCGATAAAATTGCCAATTACATAGGAGGAAAATTGACGGAACCGGTAAACGGCAGATATTTTGACAACGTCAATCCTGCTACAGGAGAAGTGTACAGCCAGATACCGGACAGTGACGCTGCTGATGTGGAGCTGGCACTGGCCGCAGCACAGGCTGCATTTCCGGCATGGAGCACCACTCCCGCAGAAGAGAAATTTAAAGTGCTGAACCGTATCGCCGAACTCATAGATGCCAACCTGGATGCGCTTGCGCTGGCGGAAACAAATGACAATGGTAAACCGTTATGGCTCAGTAAAAGAGTGGATATTCCCCGTGCGTCCAGCAACTTCCGTTTTTTTGCCACTGGTCTGATGCATTTTGCCACAGAAAGCCATCATATGGAAGACAAAGCAGTGAACTATACGCTGCGTCAGCCAATAGGTATTGTGGGCTGCATTTCTCCGTGGAATCTCCCGCTGTATCTTTTTACCTGGAAAATAGCACCCGCAATTGCCGCCGGTAACTGTGTTATTTCCAAGCCCAGTGAAGTAACTCCCATGACCGGTTACCTGCTTAGCCTTATCTGTAAGGAAGCCGGATTGCCGGATGGAGTACTTAATATTCTGCATGGCAACGGGCCAAACTGCGGTTCTGCAATTGTGGCGCATCCGCAGATCAAGGCTATATCTTTTACCGGGAGTACGCGCGCCGGGAAGGAAATTGCAGCTACGGCAGCACCAATGTTTAAAAAGATATCATTGGAACTGGGAGGTAAAAATCCGAATATCATATTTGCCGATTGCGACTGGGATAAAATGATGCGCACTACGTTGCAATCGTCCTTTGCCAACCAGGGGCAGATATGTCTTTGCGGCAGCCGCATCCTGATAGAAGAAAGCATTTATGAAAAATTCAAAACGGAATTTATCGAACGTGCAAAGAAACTTACCGTCGGGGATCCGCTGGATGAAAACAGCCGCCAGGGAGCCATTGTAAGCAAAATGCATTTTGATAAAGTAATGAGCTGCATACAGCTGGCAAAAGATGAAGGCGGAAAAATATTATCAGGTGGTAATGTCGTACATCCTGAAGGGCGCTGTGCCAACGGCTATTTTATAGAACCTACAATTATCGAGGGGCTTGGGCCAGCCTGCCGCACCAATATGGAAGAAATTTTCGGCCCGGTAGTAACACTGCAATCGTTTAAAACAGAAGATGAAGCATTGCAGCTGGCCAATACAAGCGATTACGGCCTCGCTGCCACCATATGGACGCAGGATGTAAGCCGCGCCAATCGTGTGGCTGCAAAAGTGCATAGCGGTATCATTTGGGTAAACTGCTGGCTGCTGCGTGATCTGCGCACTCCGTTTGGCGGATTTAAGAACTCTGGTGTAGGCCGTGAAGGCGGGTGGGATGCTATGCGCTTTTTTACCGAACCTAAAAATGTGTGTATAGAACTATAAAATGACAGGTAAAAGTATTTGGAACGGGCGTCCGCAGGACGCCCGTTTTATTTTTGCCATCCTTCCATCTCACATATTCCATCTCAATTCTCACATCTGAAACATTAGCACTAATTAACTATCCTTCACAACACTTAACGCCCCATCGTGTGTTATCGTCTGATCTTTGTATCAGCAAAACAAACAAAACCGCTCACAACAAAAACAGTTTTTATGAAAAAAATATTTCTTCTTCTCGCTCCTTTTGCCTTTGCAGCAGTAGTTTCCACATCTCTTTCTGCAGCTACAGCTTCTGTACCTGCTGGTAACATACCTGCAGTTTTTCAGCGAAGTGGCCAGTCGCTTATCAGCTTTGAGCTCACCGCTGGTGGTGCCGGTGACTCCCGTATAGAGATCCGTGATGAAAACGGCCGTACGGTAACTACCCGTACTTTCAGCACTACTGCTTTTAACGTTCCTACAGCAAACTTTCAGCCGGGTAAATATAGTTATTCTGTTGCCAGTGGCCGCAAGACATCACAAGGCGTTTTCTTTGTGAAATAGGAATTAAGCGGTTCGGTTGACAGGTTAATAAGTTGATAGGTTGCCGGGGTAGAAGGTAAACGGTAAGAACTGTAATTTAATACGATTCTTAAACATCTGATGTTTTATTGATTATTGGTTGTCTTTTATTTGTTCCTGCCTTCATTCACTATTGACTATTCACCATTGATTTCTCACCTTGCACAGCCCCGAACCTGCGCTCCTGTATTTGGTCATAGGTTTTAACATAATCCGGGTGCTCCGTTTTCATAAGCCGGTCCCAGATGCGAAAATATAGTCCGTAATTACCCCTGAACTTACTGTGATGCAGATTATGGTGCACAGAAGTATTAATCATCTCAAACAGGAAAGAATGCCGGAACCATTCAGGTGCCAGCTCATAGCCCAGGTGCCCGTATACATTGATCATAAAGCCGGTGAATATAAAAAGTATAAGCGTTACCGGGTGCATGGGCACCAGCAGCAGTATCGGAAATAGAACAGCTGCTTCCAGGAATGCCTCTGTTATATGAAATGAATAGGCCGCCCAGGGAGAGGGATTTGTAGATTTATGATGAACAAGATGTACATAGTTAAACACATTCTTGTGATGCAGTAACCGGTGCATCCAGTAGAAATAGGTGTCGTGTATAATAAGACTCAGCAGAAGGCTTACAGGTATCCACCATGCGGGGAATGTATTGATGTCTGCATAAAACCGGGTATAGAGTTTCAGCGGTGTGAGCAATATGAGTATGCCCGTTGCTGCAAGTACCACGCTGGATTGCATTGAATGTAATATCTCCCTTATAAAATCTTTTTTGCCTGCTTTCCGGGATTGAATCTTGGATAATATGAACCTTGCCGGCAGCCATTTGTAGAAAATAAAAAATGCAATGCCTGCTATTACAAAATAACGAAGGAGTGTAATACTGAAGACGCGGGCAAAAGCATGTGGTAAGCTTTCCATAAACAGAATTTTTTACAACACAAAGCTACCGGTGTTGTTACGCCGCTACGTTAACAAAGGATAATTTCGGTTGGAGATGTGAGATATGAGATGTGGGATATGGGGATTTGGGAATTAGAATTTGGATTTTGGGATCTGATTTTTGGGATTTTCCGCTAATGTTTCCCCGCAATCCGCTTCCTGATCCTGCTGAGCGAAACCGGCGTAATGCCAAGAAAGGATGCGATAAATTTATCGGGTACACGGTTTACAATGCCCGGTTTGCTCCTGATTAATTCCAGGTAACGTTCTTCGGGAGAAAACAGCACAAAACCTTCCAGGCGCTCCAGCATATCGGCCATCATCCTGTGCCAGAAGTATATCCTGCCTTTTTCAAACCCCGGGTGCTGCAGGATAAAATTATTTACCGTATCATAATCAATTTCCAGCAGTACCGTATTTTCCAGCGTATAGTATGTGAACCGCGAAGCACGATCGTAAATAATATTGTCGTGGGAGGCAATGATCTGGTCTTCCCACCGGAGAGACACAGTAACCTCTGTACCATTTTCCTTAATGAAAACACCTCTCATCAGGCCTTTTTGTATATATGCCAGCTTCCGGAATCTTGCACCTTCCTTTATATAAGTCTCACCGGCCTGCAGCTGCACCGGCCGGGCAAGTGCTATTAGTTGCATCACGTCTGTGACCGTAAGGCCTGGAAATAATGAAAGATATTCCTGGATTTTATCAGCTGCCAGCATAAAATTGGGTTTTCGCCGGCAAACCGCTTCCGGCTGCTGCAATTTAATATTGCCTGCGGTTATTACTGCCATTTTTGCGCGAAGTATTATAACTTGCGTCCCGTTTTAATGGTTTTTTATGAGCGATGTAGCTTTGCCGCGCCTTGAAGTGTGCCTTTCTCCTGCTTTACTGCATTTGTACGACACAAACGATGCCGTAGTTGTTATTATTGATGTTTTTCGTGCTACATCTACTATTGCGGCTGCACTGCATAATGGCGCCGCTTGTGTAATACCCGTAGCCACGGTGCCAGACTGCATTGAACTGGGAAAAAATACGCCCAACAGTATTACAGCAGGTGAGCGCGATGGTAAAGTAGCCGCAGGCCTGCAGCATGGTAATTCTCCTCTTGAATATCCGCATGAGTTTGTCGCCGGAAAAACACTGGTGCTCACAACCACCAACGGCACCCGCCTGCTGCATATGGTGCAGGGCGCTGCAGAGATCATAACCGGTTCGTTCCTGAACCTGGATGCCGTTTGTGATTTTCTTATCGCCCGGAAAAAGAATGTGTTGCTGGGTTGCGCCGCCTGGAAAGACCGGTTTAACCTGGAAGACACGCTTTTTGCAGGAGCGGTTGCCAGCAAAGTAAAAGAGCATTTTGATATCAATTGCGACAGCACCCGTGCGGCTCTGCATTTGCACGACAGCTCCGGCGGAAAATATATTGATTTCCTGCGCGACAGTTCACACTACAGGCGCCTTGCTGCATATGGACTGGCACATGATATGGAATATTGCACCACGCCAAACCAACACCCGGTAGTGCCTATACTCAGAGGTGATAAATTACTGATTCACGGGTAGTGGTTAAATGCGAAGAGCGTAGAGGTAGCGCAAAACCACTAAGATTTACTCTTCTTCGCGGTTCCCGGCAATGCTTCCCGCAGCGTACACAATAGTTAGTCATTGTGCCTGGCACTCCTTCGCGTAATCTCAGCGCCCTTTGTGGTAAATGAACCTTATTTCAGGAAAGGATTAAACTGTTTCTCTTCACCGATAGTAGTGGCTGGGCCGTGGCCGGGATACACTTTCGTTTCATCCGGCAAGGTAAAGAGCTGCTGCTGTATGCTGGAAATAAGTGTATTAAAATCACCGCCCGGCAGGTCTGTACGGCCTATACTGCCCGAAAACAATACGTCTCCGCCAATTGCCCAATTGTCTTTTCTGCTGTAGAAAATAACGCTGCCCGGTGAGTGGCCGGGAGTAAAACGGATTTCAAATTCGTCTTCGTTGCCCAGCGGGTAAATGGTATTTTCTTCGAGGAAGAAATCTGCCTTGGGAGCCACCGGCAGGTTCATCCCGAACATCATGGCCGATCCTTTGGCATTATCCAGTACCGGCATATCTTTTTTATGCAATCCAAAGGGTATGTTAAACTTGTTTTTGAGCGCCTGTACGCCCAGTATATGGTCTATGTGCGCGTGTGTATTGATAATCGCCTGCGGTACAAATCCATTACTGTTTATATGATCAATAAACCTGTTTGTCTCAGAAGTGTCATACATGCCGGGATCCACAATCCAGCATTGATTCTGACCGTTAATGACGAGATAGGTGTTTTCCTGGAACGGATTGAAGCAAAACGATTGAAGACGTAACATAAATAGCGGAATTTTCAGTAATTTTCGATTGCAAACTTAGTTAATAAACGCGGTCAGGGAAAGGAACTGAAATTTAAGCAGGAGTGGAAAAAGCCATTCATTTATATGATAAAGGTATTAAGACGAAAAAATGTGTTACTGGCTGCAGCAGTGGCTGCGGTACTGTCGGGAGATGCTGTGCCGGTAAAAGCGCAGGCATACCTGGAGACGTACGGCCAGAACCGTATACAATACCGCAGGTACGAGTGGAAGTTTTTTGATACAAAACATTTTCGCGTTTATCACTACGATGCCGCCGGCCGCCAGTTGGCACGTTACATATCCGAGCAGGCAGAAAAAGATATATCAGTAGTAGAAAAACGTCTTGGCGGACAGTTTCCGCGCCAGTTCAACATCATCCTCTACAATAATTACGATGAATACCGCCAGACTAATGTGGGTTTGAAATATGATTCGCAGATTGAAGCAACTCCTGCGGGTACAGTAGACCTGGTAGGCGACAGGCTGGTGGTTTATTTTACCGGCCAGCACGCAGATCTGCGCCGTCAGCTTCGCTCCGGAATGAGCCGGGTGGTAATGGAGCGCATGCTTTTTGGCGAAAGCTTCCGGCAGATGGTGAAAAATGCGGTACTGCTGAATCTGCCGCAATGGACTACAGACGGATTTATTGCCTACCTCGTAGATGGCTGGGACAGCAAGGCCGACAACGACTGGAAAAATGTGCTTGAAGCATATCCCAATAAAGGATTTTACGACCTCGGAGATAAATACCCGGAACTTGCCGGCAAGGCATTCTGGAAGTATGTGTCTGTGAAATATGGCGAAAACAGCATGAAAAACCTGCTGTACACGATGGAAATGAAGAGTAGCCTGAACCAGGGCATGAAAATGTCGATGGGGATGAATGTGAAAAAGGCATATGATTCCTGCGTGGCCTTTTATAAATCAGTTTACCGGAAAGACAGCCTGGTAATGGAAACGCCGGACAGCAGCAAGACGATCCTTTCCATTAAGATTCCTAAAGACAATGGCGTGATACGTACTGTAAGGGTTTCTCCTAAAGGAAATGATGTGGCGTATGTGTCGTGGAAGGAAGGCGAATATGAGGTATACATCCAGAAAACGACGAATGAAAAGGCACGATCGCTGATACTGGAAGGTGGCAGGAAGGATTACAATGAAATGAAACCAGATCCGGATTACCCATTGATGGCGTGGTCCAACAATGGGTATAAACTTGCGATCCTTTACAAAAGAGGCACGCAGACCCGCATCCGTATTTACAATTCGCTGAAAGCAAAAATTGAGAACTATATAATTCCCGGCAACCGTTTTGACCGGGCGCTTGGCATCAGCTTCATGGAAAACGACGATAAGCTGGTGTTCTCAGCCATACGTAAAAGCCAGACAGACCTTTATGAATTTACCATAAAGGGCTCCCGGATGAAGAACATAACCAATGATGCCTGGGATGATACGCAACCCTGGTTTGTAAGCGGCGGATCAAGAAGAGGGATTTTGTTTCTTTCCAACAGGCCGCAACCCAATCTGAATGTGCCGATAGGCGTTAATGAATTGCCGGTAGGCCCTATGAACGTTTATTTTTATGATACCAAAACGAAAAGCCCCGTTTTGCTGCGCTGTACGGATGTAAAGACAGGTACCATCACGCAGCCGATACAATACGGCAGCGACAATTTTGCTTACCTGTATGATGCCAACGGTGTGCAGAATAAATATGTAATTGTTTTCGGCAGGGATGCGCATAATATGGATTCGGCATACGGAGTGCCTGTTACCAATTATTCACATGCATTGGTCAGTCACCAGTATAATCCTGCAAGTAATCAGGTGGCAGATGTTGTGCAGCAGGGCGAGCGGCTGAATGTTTATTTCAAGCCACTTGAAATACCGGATGCGAACGCAGCACCCAGGACGCTGGCGCCGGCAGCACTTTCTCGGGGAAAAGAGCCGGACAGTGTGGAGAATGGTTTTTTCAATGTACAGAAGCTGACTACGCAGGTAGAGCCGGATGCAGATGTGCCGGAGCTGAAATCAGGAAAAGTGTTCCAGACAGAATTTGCTGACTCGGGAGACGTAGAAAAACCGCGTGCAAGAGAGAAAAAACATCGTCATGAAGCGGAGGCGCAGGTATTAAAAACTGACGATACAACGGCTGTGGGACCGGACAGCGCTTATGTGAAGATGAAAGCACAGCGCTATCGTCTCAGCTTAAAACCTGATTTTTTTACCGTAAGGCTTGATAACAGCATTTTATTTAACCGGTACCAGGCGGCACAGACAGGATCTCAGTTCTCAAACCCAGCCATCAGCGGGCTTATTTCCGTGAGCCTGAATGACGTGCTTGAGAACCATCGTTTCACAGGTGGGGTACAGTTGCCTACAGGCCTCACGGGCACAGCCTATTTCCTGCAATATGAGAATTTTACCCGCAGGGTAGACTGGGGCTTGCTATACCTTCGCTCCCAGCAGAACTATACATATGACTTGCAGTTAACAGATCCCAGCGGGGCGGCTGTATATGAAAGAGAGGCGCCTGGTAAAGTCGTTTCAAATCTTATACAAGGCAATGCCAATTATCCGATTGACAGAATCAGGAGTATAAGGCTTACCCTTGGCCTGCGCCAGGACGTAACTACCATAAAAGCGATAGACTCTGTAAGCCTGAATTTTTTTCCGCAGGAGAAAAAGTACTGGACAATGAGCCGTGCCGAGTTTGTCTTTGACAACAGTTATAGCCCTACGCTCAATATCCGCCAGGGTTTTCGTTATAAATTTTACGGAGAATACCTGTACCAGGTAAATGACAATGCTTTCGGCTTATATAACCTGGGCGTAGATTTCCGTTACTACCAGAAGATATACAAAAACTTTATCTGGGCGGTACGTCTTTCCGGTGCTCACTCGGCAGGCAAGCAGCAGATCGGTTATTCGCTGGGAGGTGTAGATAATTGGCTTATCCCAAAGCAAAGTCCTTTTGCTTCCAACAACAGCGATGGACAGTATGCATTTAATGCGCTGGCAACAAACATGCGCGGCTACGAACAGGGTGCCCGTACCGGCAATACCTATGCAGTTTTCAACGGAGAGTTGAGGCTGCCCATAATGACAACATTTGTACATCGGCCGCTCCAGTCTGCTGTACTGCGGCACCTGCAGCTGGTAGGGTTTGTAGATGCAGGTTCTGCCTGGAACGGGCTGTTGCCTAATAGCGATGATTACTTCAGTACCTATACTTTTGGCCCAACAAAGCAGCCACCGTATACATCGGTTAAAATTGATGTAAGAGGTGATTCGGGCCTGGCAATGGGATACGGAGCCGGCTTACGTACTATGCTACTTGGCTATTTTCTGCGCCTGGATGCTGCATGGAACATAGAAGGCCGCACAAGGCCTATCTGGTATTTTTCTATAGGAACGGATTTCTAAAAACTATTGGGCCAGCAAAAAACATGCTGTAAAGGCTGTGCTGTTACTGATCATTTTTCACCAGAAATAACGAGGGCACTTGAACCGATGATAATATTTCCATCGGGGTATTTCTGGTCCAGTGCCTGGTAAACCTCCGATCTGATACGCTCTTTTGTGGCATCGTCGGCTTTGCTGAGCGCACCGGCAACCGGCGCGGCTATTTCCGTCATCATGGTCCAGTATACGTCTCTCGTGAGCGGCGCAAGTTCTCCGGTAACTTCTTTTTGCGTTATATTGTTCAGGCCGGCCTGCGCAAAAAGGTCTGTCATAACTCCATCACCTGCACACCGGAACATGCCGGGGGATCCTGGCGGCGGAGCTGGTATTTCCATGTTCCGGTTGATTGTTCCCATAGTAGCGGTGACCCAGAAATTCTTTTCAGGAATATTCCAGACTGATGTCGCTATTTTTCCTCCCGGCTTTAATACGCGGACCATTTCCTTAGCGGCCATCAGCATATCAGGAAAGAACATAAAGCCAAAACGGCAACTGATCGCATCAAAAGAATCGTCAGGAAATGGTAGTTCACAAACATCACAGGTGAGTGTTTCAATATTGGCAATTCCTCTTTCCGCAGCATTTTCACGGGCTATTTTCAGCATGTCTTCTGCAAGATCTGTCAATACTACTTTACCATTTTTTAGCATACCGGCAATGGTAAGGCCCGGTTCCCCCGTACCGGACGCAATATCCAGCACCGCATCTCCATCTTTCAGATTAAGTTGGTGAATGATCTCTTCGCCCATTGGTCTCAGAAAATCCATAGTAATGTTATCCCATTTCTTCCAGCCAGCGGAAAATTTGTTCCATGATGCTTTTTGCTGTTCACGGATTTCTTCAAGTTGCTGTTCCATGTTAGTGTTTATTTAATTGTGAGATTAATTTGCAGTCACTAACGGTTCAGAGACATCGCAGAGGATTATTGCGATACCGGGAGGCTTTCTGCAGAGATGAATGGGGCACAGATCACCGGAACAGAAGCCAGGCGACGAACCTTATATGAAGTTAGGCAGTTTTACCGGATTACCGCCGATATGTGCTCGTGGTAAATGACCGGTTTCTTCCAGTTGTAACAGATTATCTGCGACTTATTTTTTTCGCAGCGCCTTATAAATTTTTATAGCGCTCATCAGCAGGATCACGAAGAGAATTAATCCCGCAAGGCCCCAGGCCCAACTCATATTTTGCTTTACTACTACCAGCATTACAATGGCCACTAGGAAAATGGTAGCTACCTCATTCCAGATACGCAGTTGCTGTGAACTGTATTTAAAAATGCCTTTTACCTGTTGCCTGTAAAGACGATTCAGCGTAAGAAAGTAGGCATACAGTCCAATTACGAATCCCAGTTTTATCATCAGCCAGGATGGTGTAACGCCTAGCAGGTACCACATCCACGGCCCGAAGATAAGTGTAAGCACAGCAGACGGAACTGTGATGCCCATCCACAGTCTTTTGATCATAATGCTGAATTGTTGTTGTAATACAGCCCGTTCCGTTTCAGGGCGTTCCTGTGCTTCAGTATTATAAATAAACAGCCGCACGATATAAAACATACCGCTGAACCATGTAACAATAAAAATGATATGCAGTGCTTTTACGTAGGCGTACATTGTAATGTGGTTAATAAGGATAATGTGATTGATATGGTAATTGATGCTTACGTTTAATTTCACTTTTCACCTCTTACGGTTCACTATTGACCATACACCATCCGTTTCCCTCCGTCTGCAATCTCCTTAACCCATCCGGCAACCGTCTGCACCCATTTTGGATGCACATTCATACAAGGAATAAGTGTAAACGATGTGCCACCGGCATGAAGAAAACTTTCTTTGCCTTCAATGCCCATTTCTTCCAGTGTCTCCAGGCAATCGCTTACAAATGCAGGGCAAACCACGAGTATTTTCTTTACACCTTCGCCCGGCAATTCTTCCAGGCGTTTGGCTGTATAAGGTTTCAGCCATTCGGCCCGGCCCAGCCGCGACTGGAACGACACCGCATGTTTGCCAGACGGTATATTCAGCTTTTCTACCACCAGCTTTGTGGTTACAAAACACTGGTGCCGGTAACATTGCTTATGTGCTTCAGAATCTACAGAGCAGCAATCAGCCGCTTTCATACAATGTCTGCCGGTAATATCTCCTTTTATTACATGAGCTTCGGGAATGCTGTGGTAGCTGAATAGTATCTGGTCATAATCCTGCCCCAGGTAGGGACGTATGCTCTCTGCCAACGCATCGATATATGCCGGTTCATTGTAGAACGGTTTTACAGATTTTAGCTGAAAATTGTATTTGCCTTTTTTGTGTATATCTTCTGCATACACTATTGCCGTTTCGTAGCTGGACATGGCATAGTGCGGGTAAAGCGGGAATAAAATCACTTCTTCAAGGTCCGGGTATTGCTGCGCCAGTGAGTCAAAGGCAGCTTTGGGCGAAGGATTGCCATAGCGCATAGCTACCGCCACAGGTTCTTCTATTTCATTTCTGAGCGCAACCTGCAGCTGGTTGGTGAGTACGATGAGCGGAGAACCGTCTTTGGTCCATATAGACCTGTAAGCAGTGGCGGATTGCGGTGCCCGGAAAGGCGTGATGATACCCTTTACCAGGAACAGCCGTAACAAATAAGGAGAGTCGATCACTCTTTTATCCATGAGAAATTCTCCCAGGTACGTTTTTACATCTTTAACTGCCGTAGAATCAGGCGATCCGAGATTCATCAGCACAACAGCTCTTCTTACTTTTTGCATTTCGGGAACTTTTTTCCGTTTCTCCGCAGCTTGAAACATAGCCCTGGCCGGAAAATGATTTGCAAAGAAACTAACAATTGTCCTGACTGCCGGAGAATTGTCATGCTAAATGACAAAACAATGACAAGGGAAACCGTGGTATCCCTCCGCCGGGCACTACCTTTGCACCTCGAAATGCTACAGCACAAGGGATGAATACGAAAGATAGAAAGCACATATCGGGCTTCTGGATTGTCGGCATTAATTACAAAAAAACAGACGCTTCCATCAGGGGGCAATTTGCTATTAACGACGAACAATACGACCGGATACTTGATATTGCACCCAATTACGGATTAGGTGAGTTTTTTATACTTTCTACCTGTAATCGTACAGAGATCTACGGATTTGCAGATAGTGCAGATCAGATGATAGACCTCATCTGTAGCGAAACGGAGGGAGAAAAGAGCACATTTTCAGCACTTGCATACATAAAGAACGGTATGGATGCCATCTGGCATTTGTTCCAGGTGAGCGCCGGTCTCGACTCCCAGATACTGGGCGATTATGAGATCATAGGCCAGATAAAACAATCGGCAAAATTTGCCAAGAAAAAAGGATTCATAGGCGCTTTCACTGAGCGTCTGCTGAACTCCGTACTGCAATCGTCCAAAGCCATAAAGACACATACCCAGCTCAGCGGCGGAACCGTATCCGTAGCCTTTGCCGCAGTGCAGTATGTAAAAGAACACGTAAAGAATATAAAGGATAAAGAAATATTATTGTTAGGTACCGGTAAAATAGGCCGCAACACCTGCAGGAATATTGTCGATTACCTGCATACACGGCATGTAACGCTCATTAACCGCACACATGCCAAAGCAGCAGCACTTGCATTGGAACTGCATCTAAAACACGCTCCGTTGGAAGAACTGCCGGAATACCTGGCGAAAGCTGATATTATTTTCGTAGCTACCAATGCCAACGAACCTACAATACTAAAACATCACCTGGAAGGCAAAGGCGAAAAGATAATCATTGATCTGTCTATCCCTTACAATGTAGCAGACGATGCGCAGCAACTGGAAAATGTAACGCTGGTAAACGTGGATGAATTGTCCCGGATAAAAGATGAGACGCTCCAGAAGCGCATTGCAGAAGTGCCCAAAGCCAATGCAATAATCGAAGAGCATATAAACGAATTTGTAGAATGGCATGGCACCCGCAAATATGCATCTGTGCTCAAAGTGGTAAAGCATACACTGCATGAACTGCATTATCACAGCTCCTTTATGAAGCAGCCGGTAATGGCCGGTTTCGCAGATGAAGAAGCGGAAGAGCCACACGAAAAAATACAGAAAGTAATCAATACGCTCGCCGTAAAAGTGCGCAGCAAAAACGATATAGGTTGTCAGTGCATACAGGCGATCAATGAGTTTATTGCCTAGGCAGCAGCTAGCATGAATAAAATAATAAAGATAGGGACAAGAGAGAGCCAGCTGGCTGTATGGCAGGCTACACAGGTGCAGCAGCTGTTGGCGCAGCATAGTGTAACTGCCGAGCTCGTTTATATAAAAAGCGAAGGCGATATAGATCTGCAAACGCCATTGTACGAAATAGGTGTACAGGGCATATTTACCAAAACCCTTGACATCGCATTACTCAGCGGGACGATAGATATAGCGGTGCATTCCATGAAAGATGTGCCCACACAGTTGGCGCACGGAATTGTACAGGCAGCTGTCTTGCCGAGAGCTTCATGGAAAGATATATTTGTATACAAGGGTAAGCCTATAACAAATGGTGAATGGCCGGTGGCAAATGATGCAACGTTTACCATTGCTACCAGCAGCATACGCCGCAAAGCACAGTGGCTGCACCGCTACCCGGGAACGAAAATTGAAAACCTGCGCGGAAACGTGAATACACGTCTCCGTAAAGTAGCAGAGAGCAACTGGGACGGTGCCATATTTGCCGCTGCAGGTCTGGAACGTATAGGACTACGGCCGGCTGAAGCTGTGGATATAGACTGGATGCTTCCGGCACCAGCACAGGGGGCCATCATGGTGGTATGTCGTGAAAAAGATAATTACGGCCTCGATGCCTGTCGCCCTTTTCATGATGCAGATACTGCTTTGTGCACACAGATAGAGCGCGATTTCCTGCGCACGTTGATGGGCGGATGCTCCACACCGATAAGCGCACTGGCGGAGGTAAAGGACGGAAATATACTGTTTGAAGGAAACCTCCTGAGCCTCGATGGTGCAAAGAAAACAGAAATAAAACAAACTATTCCAGCTGCAGATGCTGCAACTGCCGGGCATAAACTGGCTATTGAGATACTGCAGAACGGAGGGAAAGAAATACTGGAGGAGATACGTAATGCCTGATGCAGAACTATGCATATTAAGCACCCGTGCACTGGCGCAGTCGTTGATAGATAAGGCTGCGGCCCACGGCATTACTATCGAAATAATTCCTTTCATACAAACCACACCTCTCCCCAAAGAAACGATTGAAAACAATATATTGCCACTATTGAAACGACCGGTTACGGCGGTATTTACCAGTGTACAGGCTGTAATCTCAGTGTCACGTTTTCTGACAGATAGTAAACCATTATGGAATATCTATTGTCTGAATGAAGCAACACAGGAAGCAGTAACCAGATATTTCGATGCGGCACAAATTGCGGGCGTAGCAGCAGACAGTGCGTCTCTTGCCGCTTTGATCGTTACAGATAAACCGCAGCAGGAAATTATTTTCTTCTGTGGCAATAAAAGAAAAGATACAATCCCCCAGGTGCTTGCCAGGCATCATATGCCGGTAAAAGAAGAGATTGTATATACCACAGAAGCAAGACCTGTCAGCATTGACAAAACATACAATGGAATTGCTTTCTTCAGCCCGAGTGCGGTGGAAAGTTTTTTCTCTATCAATACGATACAAAACGGAACAGCCTGTTTTGCCATAGGAGACACAACAGCAGCAGCTATCCGGCCCTTTCTCACAAACACAGAAAAATTATTCATCAGTGCGGCACATAATGCAGCGGCACTGGTACAACTGATAACAGAAACATTGCATGCACAACCTGAAAAATGATCTTTTGCTTCGCGCTCTGAAAGGTGAAACCGTAGAGCGCCCGCCGGTGTGGATGATGCGCCAGGCAGGCCGTTACCTGCCCGACTATATGAAGCTGCGTGCGAAATACGATTTCTTCACCCGTGTGGAAACACCTGAGCTGGCCTGCGAGATTACATTGCAGCCGATAGACCAGGTAGGCGTAGATGCTGCCATTATATTTTCAGACATCCTGGTGATACCACAGGCAATGGGCCTGGAGGTGCAGCTGGAAGAAGGGAAAGGCCCATTGCTGCCTAAAACGATACAGACGCAGCAGGACGTGGATGCGCTCATTACCACAGGTGTGGAAGAGCGTCTGCACTATGTAATGGATGCATTGGCACTTACAAAAAAAGAGTTGAACGGTCGTGTACCACTGATCGGCTTTGCAGGTGCACCGTGGACGATCCTTTGCTACATGGTAGAAGGTAAGGGAAGCAAGGCATTTGATAAAGCCAAGCAGTTTTGCTTTACACAGCCGAAACTCGCTCATGCATTGCTGCAAAAAATAACTGATGTAACCATTCAATACCTGAACGCACAGATAAAAGCCGGTGCCAACCTGGTACAGGTGTTTGATAGCTGGAGCGGTATGCTGAGTCCGGCAGATTTCAGGACCTTTGCATTACCTTACCTGCAGCAGATTACAGACGGTGTGAAAGGTAATGCGCCCGTAATCCTGTTTCCCAAAGGCAGCTGGTATGCATTGCCCGAACTGGCAAAAACAGGCGCTTCAGGCCTGGGTATAGACTGGACAATAGAGCCAAAGCTGGCGAGGCAGATGACAGATAGCAATATTTGCCTGCAGGGCAATTTTGACCCGGTAAGGTTGCTGGCGCCAATTGAAGAAATACAACGATCAGTGAAAGAGATGATTGATGCTTTTGGTACGAAAAACTATATAGCCAATCTTGGGCACGGAATCCTGCCGAATGTACCGGTAGCACACGCCAAAGCATTTGTAGAAGCCGTAAAAAACTATAAGGCCAGTTAGTGAGGATTCATTCTTTCTGAAAAACATACCGTATGGAACAGGAAAAAATGTACAAGACAGCAACACATGCATTCCGCGACAAGTGGATTGCGTTTATCTATGGCCTGCAGGACCGCATTTGTGCCGGACTGGAAAAAGAAGACGGAAGGGCTTCTTTTATGGAAGATAAATGGGAACGCAATGGCGGCGGTGGCGGATTAACGCGTGTGATCGCTGACGGAAATGTTTTCGAAAAAGGAGGCGTAAATACATCTGCTGTATGGGGGAAAGTAACAGATAAAATGCGTCTGCAGCTGAATGTGGACGGTGCCAAGTGGTTTGCCTGCGGCTTATCGCTGGTAATTCATCCGGAGAACCCTTATGTGCCTACCACGCATGCCAACTGGCGTTATTTTGAACTGTATGATGAAAACGATAACGTTTCAGACAGATGGTTTGGCGGTGGTGCAGACCTTACACCTTATTATCTTTTTGAAGAGGACGCTAAACACTTTCATCAGACGTTTAAAAATGCAATTGATCCGTTTGGTGAAAATCTCTATAACGATTATAAAAAATGGTGTGATGAATATTTTGTCAACACACACCGTAATAATGAAATGCGTGGCATAGGCGGCGTGTTTTATGATCATCTCCGTCCGGTCGATGACGTAGATGCAGCGCGTTTGTTCAGTTTCCAGCAGGCAAACGGAAATGCTTTCCTGGATGCATATCTTCCCATTGTAAACAGGAGAAAAGATATAGCGTATGGTGAACGTGAAACAGAATGGCAGGAGATACGCCGCGGACGTTATGTGGAATTTAACCTGGTGCACGACCGGGGAACTTTGTTTGGATTAAAAACGAATGGCCGTACCGAAAGCATACTCATGAGCCTCCCGCCACGCGCACGATGGGCATACGATTACCAGCCTGTTCCGGGCAGCGAAGAGGACAGGTTATGGCAGGCATGCCTTCATCCAAAGCAATGGGTATAAAACATCGGATGATTTAATCAAGCAGTAGAAAAATAAAATTCAGATATGTATTTGCAGAGAAGAAACCGGATACTCAGAACGAATGCATCCATCAGGAGCATGGTAGCAGAAACAGTGCTGAGTCCTTCCGACTTTATTGCCCCTTTGTTCATTGACGAAGGAGAAAATATACAAACAGAAATTGCATCTATGCCGGGCTATTATCGCCGCAGTATAGATCTTACGATACAGGAAGTAAAGGAATTGTGGGCCCTGGGTATTAAGTGCGTACTGCTTTTCATCAAGTGCAGCGACGATCTGAAAGATAATACCGGTCGTGAAGCCTGGAATGCGGAGGGGCTTATGCAGCGTAGTATCAGGGCAATTAAAAATGCAGTGCCGGAGATGGTGGTAATGACCGATGTTGCATTGGATCCTTATTCTTCTTATGGCCATGACGGCATCGTGAAAGATGGTGAAATCGTAAATGATGAAACCGTTGAAGCACTTGTTAAAATGAGTGTAAGCCACGCGCAGGCCGGTGCAGATTTTGTAGCGCCCAGCGATATGATGGATGGCCGTATTGGGGCGATCCGTGCTGCTTTGGAGGAAAACAATTTCACTAAAGTGGGCATCATGAGTTACAGTGCCAAGTATGCATCATGCTTCTATGGCCCGTTCCGCGATGCGCTGGACAGTGCTCCGGGCTTTGGTGACAAGAAGACATACCAGATGGACTACGCTAATCGCACAGAAGCTATTAAAGAAACACTGATGGATGTTGAAGAGGGAGCCGATATCGTGATGGTGAAGCCAGCGATGGCTTATCTCGATATTATCCGCGAAGTAAAGAATGTTGTGGATGTGCCGGTAAGCGCTTATCATGTAAGCGGTGAATATGCCATGATCAAAGCAGCAGCAAAGATGGGTTGGCTCAATGAAGAAAAAGCAATACTGGAATCATTGACAAGCATCAAACGCGCCGGTGCCGACCTGATAGCAACTTATTTTGCGAAAGATGCAGCGAAGCTGATTGGTGTATAGTCAATAGTGAATGGGCAATGGTGAATAGTGTACCGTGAATAAATGGTATACTTATTGCTCTTATTCTGCCATGTTTCTAAAACTCAATCACAAAAAACTTGATGTATATCATTTTTCAAGGGAATTTGTAGCAGAATGCTATCGGGTATTATTATGTTTTCCGCCTGAGGAAAAATATGCGATGGTATCTCAGATACGAAGGGCAGCATTATCAGTTCATCTTAATATTTCAGAAGGCGCATCTCGTAAGTCTGAGACTGAAAGAAAGTGGTTTTATGAAATAGCAAGAGGTTCCCTGGTTGAAATTGATGCAGCTTTTGATATTGCGAAGGATTTAAAATATTTAGAAAATATTGAAATAAATAAACTTGGTGATTTAGTTGTTGCAATTTTTAAGATTTTATCAGCAATGATAGGTAACGCCCGGCATTGACTATTCACCATTCATTATTCACCGTATCATGTACAACAAAAGCAACACATTATTTTCCCGCGCGCAGCAATCTATTCCCGGTGGTGTAAACTCCCCGGTACGTGCGTTTAAGAGCGTTGGCGGCACGCCTGTATTCATGACTAAAGCTAAAGGAGCTTATATGTATGATGCAGACGGTAACCGGTACATCGATTATATTAATTCCTGGGGACCAATGATCATGGGGCATGCCTATGAGCCTGTGGTAAAAGCCATACAGGAAAAGGCTGCGGATTCCACTTCTTTTGGTGCGCCTACAGAGCTGGAGATAGAGATGGCCGAACTGATAAGAAGCATGGCGCCGAATGTAGATCTCGTTCGTATGGTAAGCAGCGGTACAGAAGCGTGTATGAGCGCTATCCGCCTGGCGAGAGGGTATACGGGGCGTAATAAATTCATAAAATTTGAAGGCTGCTACCACGGCCATGCAGATGCATTTCTTGTGAAAGCAGGAAGCGGTGTTGCTACTTTTAATATACAGACGGTGCCGGGTGTTCCCGCCAGTGTTTCCGATGATACGCTTACTGCTCCTTATAATGATTTGGAGGCTGTGCAACAACTGGTAGCCGCAAACCAGGACCAGATCGCAGCCATTATTATAGAGCCTGTGGCTGGAAATATGGGATGTATTCCGCCACTGCCGGGCTTTCTTGAGGGCCTGCGCAACATTTGCGATACAAACGGTATACTCCTGATTTTTGATGAGGTGATGACCGGCTTCAGGCTGGCTCCGGGCGGTGCGCAGGAACGTCTTGGTATTAATGCAGATCTTGTTACTTACGGAAAAGTAATAGGTGGTGGCATGCCGGTTGGCGCATTTGGTGGCCGTAAAGAAATCATGCAGCACATCGCTCCGCTGGGCAATGTATACCAGGCAGGCACATTGAGCGGCAATCCGATAGCAATGATCGCCGGTTATACCATGCTCAAGACACTGAAGGATAATCCTGCCATCTATAAAGAGCTGGATGAGAAGACTACTTATCTGCACAATGGGCTGAATGAAGTATTGGAGCGTAAAGGGATTCCCTACATTATCAATCGTTTTGGCTCTATGATCAGTGTGCACTTCAGTGAAAAGCCGGTAACGAATTTTACAGACGCGGCAGCTGCAGATAATGCTTTGTTTAACCGGTTTTTCCACGGTATGCTGGCAGAAGGAATTTACCTGCCGCCGTCTGCTTTTGAAACCTGGTTCCTGAGTCATGCGCTCACTATCGCAGATCTGGACCAGACTGTTGACACCGCCGATCGTTTCCTGAAACAGTTATAAGAATCTGGCTGACAGAGAACAAGGTATGTTTTGATAGTAATGCAGACATATATTCGATTTACATTATTATAACAAAATATTTTGGCTATTTAAGTTATCTTCGCAACAATAGTAACGATCCGGGCGTTATTGCCCGGATTAGTTGTGTGTGCTTTGGTGTAATCAGTGTCATTGCACCAGTTTTATCAAAAAATTAAAATAGCCGGCGGTGCTTTCAATACCGTTTCACAGATGCCTGTAATACAAGAAACAGCAGCTGCCTTGCCCAGGGCGGGGAAAAAAAATATTGTGAAGTTTGCCCCTAAAGGCACACCTAGCTTTCAGGATACAATAAAGCAACGTGTAGATGCTTATTTTAAACAAAAGGAAGTTTCTACACATGCCAATACGAAAATGCGCATCAAAACCATAGCTATGGTATCGATGTATTTTGTTCCTTACCTGTTTATCGTTACGGGATTGGTTTCCTCCAGCCTGCTATTGTTTTACGCTTCCTGGCTTGTGATGGGTATGGGCCTGGTAGGTATCGGTACTTCAGTAATGCACGATTCCAATCATGGAGCCTATTCAGAAAACAAGCATGTAAATAAAATGCTGGGTGGCCTGCTGAACGTTTTGGGCGGCTATGCCCCCAACTGGCGTATACAGCATAACATCCTGCACCACACTTATACAAATCTTGACGGTCTTGACGAAGATATTGACGGCACCAAGATGCTGCGTATGTCGCCGCACAAGCCATTACTGAAAATGCACCGTTTTCAGCATATATATTGCTGGTTCCTGTATTGCATCATGAACCTGTACTGGGTTACAGCAAAAGACTATAAGCTGCTTTTCCGTTATGAAGGCTCTGGCTTATTGGTAAAAGAAAAGCTTACACTTAAGAAAGCACTTACAGAGCTTAGCCTGCTGAAAGTTTTTTATTTCGGGTACATCCTTGTACTTCCTATCATGTTTGCTCATGTACCCTGGTACCATGTGGTATTTGGTTTCCTGATGCTGCAGGTGATAGCAGGTTTTGCATTGGCTGTTATTTTTCAGCCGGCGCATGTTATGGAAGCATCAGAATTTCCTACTCCGGGTGCCGACCGTAAAATGGAAAACAGCTGGGCTGTGCACCAGTTACTGAATACAGTGGACTTTGCACCAAATAATAAATTACTTTCCTGGTTTATCGGGGGACTCAACTTCCAGATAGAACATCACCTTTTCCCGCATGTATGTCATGTGCATTATCCCGCACTGGCAAAGATTGTACGCTATACAGCAGAAGAATTCGGATTATCGTACCAGGTGATTCCTTCTTTCCGCCAGGCAGTATATAAACATGGTGAAATGCTCAAACTCCTGGGACAGCGATAGATCATTAACAAAAAAAATCCGCAGTGAGCAACTGCGGATTTTTTATGTTTCCGTATTTCATTATAGGCCGCTGTCTTTTAAGGCGTTATTCTGTGTATAAAAGGAAGGCAATGGATAACCCCATTTATTCAGCAGGCCCTCGAGCATAGGATTTTCTGAAGGATCATACATTTTCTTAAGATCATAGCTGAAAAAGCTGCTGAATGCCTGCCATTTAAATGCTGTAAAACCGTTTTCATATTCTTTCAGAAGTTGATATGCCGTAATACCTGTTTGCCGGCTGATAAGTAATGTCAGTAACCGTCCCTGCGATACAGTCAGGTCCTTAAGTTTGTCTTTATATTCCTTGCGCAGGATAGTCTCCTGGCTATTCATATATTTTCTTTTTTCGCGCACATTTTCTCCTTTATCCCCGAATCTTGTCTGTGCATCGGTATACATGTTGGTGATCTTATTGAGGTAGGGCAGCACCTTTGATAAATCGTGGGTCAATTTGATATACTCATCTAATGTAGCCTTGTCAAGGGGGCGTGACCCAACAATATTGGTGTTGCCAAGTGTTACAGAAAGTGCTGTGTCCCGCTGTTTTTCCTGAGCCTTTGTATTAGTGCAGTTTGCTATCAGAACCACTGCTGCCAGAAATATTTTTTTCATTTTCAGATATCAATTCAAAGATAATATGGCAATATCCGTACCGGATTTTGTGTCATATGAGTGTAAAAACAAAAAAAGATGTATAAACATACAAACAGCCAGGGCTGAAAACGCTGTCTTCTGAATATAACGGGCTATATTAGCTTTCAATTACTGCAAAATGAAGAAAAAAATTATTCTTATTCTGTTGTTGATAGTAATTGTAGCCGGTGCTATTATTGCCAAAATGTGGTATAAACCGCATCCTAAAGCGGAAAACCAGGATGCAATATCTGTTACTGCTGCAAGCGTGTTTAAAGAATATTCAGCTGATGAACAGGGCTGTAATACACGGTATCTTAACAAAGTACTTGCAGTGACGGGTACTGTGGCGTCTGTAGATACCAACCAGGATGGCGCAATTGTAGTAGTCCTGCAATCTGATGATCCGCTGAATGGCGTAGTATGCACCATGCGTGATAAAAACGCCAGTGTGGCCAAAGGCAGCCAGGTAACAATAAAAGGTTTTTGCTCGGGCTTTGTCGGCGATGTAAAACTTACAGACTGTATTACAAAATAATGAGCAATACTTTCTGTACTGCCGGTATAGGCAGGAAGATACCGGTAAACATATTATCCTGCTGTCTGCCTGTACTGCTCGCAGCATGCAGGCACAATCTGCCCGAACCTATAATGAATCCCGGTAACAACGGTACTTCAGATACCGGTGTATGTTTTGAACGGGATGTACAGCCCATCTTTATTACCTATTGTACCCGCAGCGGTTGCCACGATGATGCAGCAACGTCCGGAGGGTATGCATTTACCTCTTACTCAAAGGTCGTAGCCCGGGGGATAGTACCGGGTAATGCTATGGCAAGCCTGGTATATAAAGATATTGCAAACGGAAGCATGCCCTGGTATCCGAATCCGCAGCTTAATGCACAACAGAAAAGCATTATAGCTAAATGGATAAGTGAAGGAGCGAAGAATACATCCGGATGTATGCCTGAATGTGACAGTGATAATACTGGTTTTGCAACGGGTGTGCAGCCACTGATGACCAAATATTGTGTGGGTTGTCACAGCAGCCATAGTGCCGCCGCCGGAGTAACATTGGAAAATTACCAGGGTGTTTTTGCAGTGGCCATGGATGGTAGGTTAATGGGGAGCATCCGGCATGAAAATGGATATACATATATGCCGGGTAGTGGAAAACAGCTTAGCGTCTGTGAAATAAGGCAAGTAGAAAAATGGCTGACAGCAGGCGCACAGAATAATTGATTTTTTATAACAACATAATAATGAAAAAGACCATTGTTTTTCTTGGTTTGATTACCGGTCTCAGCAGCTGCTATTTTGATAAAGCGGAAAAGCTTTACCCGGCTTCCGCATGCGACGTGAGCGGTGTGACCTATGCCTCAACCATTGCGCCTATTATGGCTCAGAACTGCACTACCAGCGGTTGCCATGATGCTGCAACAGCTTCCGGCGGTTATGTGCTGGACAGCTACAGTGGCGTGCAGGCGGTTGCTTCCAGTGGCAGGCTTATGGGCGCAGTTAAACACGAAAGCGGTTTCAGCGCGATGCCTCAGAACGCCAACCAGCTCGATGCATGCACTATTAATAAGCTGCAGACCTGGGTAGATGCCGGTGCACCGAATAACTAATTTTTATCTGGAAAATAAAAAAAACAGGCTATGAAAAAGATTGTATTTGTGCTGGCCGCTATGGCATTGACAGCACCGGCTTTCAGCCAGAAATATATGACCCGTACGGGCAAGATCAGCTTCTATTCAGCTACTCCGCTGGAAAGTATAGAAGCTATCAATAATGAAGTGGCTGCTGTAATCAACTCACAGACCGGTGAAGTTGTATTTCAGGTGCCGGTAAAGAGTTTTAAGTTTGACCGGCAGCTGATGCAGGAACACTTCAATGAAAACTACATGGAAAGCGATAAGTATCCAAAATCCGATTTTAAAGGGAAGATCACTAATCCTTCTGCTGTTAATTTCTCAAAAGATGGCAGCTACAATGTAACTGTTGAAGGTAAACTGACAATACACGGCGTAACGCAGAGTGTAAGTGTACCGGGTACCGTTGTTGTGAAATCCGGCGCCCCGACTGTGAATACAAAATTCAAAGTAAAACCACAGGATTATGGCATTAAAATACCATCACTCGTAGCCGGCAAAATTGCCGAGAAAATTGAGATAACGGTAAACACAGTGCTGAAAGCAATGTAATTTTTTTAACACAACCATACGTTTAAAACCAAGTAATGAAGAAACATTTATTGTATAGCCTGCTGACACTGGCTATGCTCTTCGGTATGGCTCCGGCATTTGCGCAAGGCAATGACACAACGGGCGAAGACCTGGAGCAGCTGCTGCAAAAGGACGAACCGCATAAAAAGGAATATACGAATGCTACGTTTAAAGCAACACGTATCATCAATGGCAATACTATTGAAAGCCTGGGTGCCGGTGTGCTTGATTTTCGTATCTCCCATCGTTTTGGCGAACTGAACGGCGGGGCACATCAGTTCTTTGGCCTGGATAATGCCAATACACGCATCGGACTTGATTATGGTGTTACCAACTGGCTGATGGTAGGCGTTGGTCGTAGTTCTTTTGATAAAGAGTATGACGGTTTTGTAAAAGTGCGCATCCTCCGGCAGACTACCGATAATAAAATGCCCATCAGCCTGAGCTACGCCGGTGGTGCTACGATCTCCGACAGAGATGCACCAACACTGGATTCCGGGCAGACGTATTATTTTTCCAATCGTGTATATTATTACAATCAGCTCCTGATTGCGCGTAAGTTCAACAGCTGGCTTTCTCTGCAGTTGATGCCCACACATATACACTACAACCTGGTGCCGTCATCTTCAGACCCCAACGATGTATTTGCCATTGGTGTCGGCGGACGTATAAAAGTATCTCACCGTATTGCTGTAACAGGAGAATATTATTATGCAACCAATCCGCTGTCCAATACCCGCAACTCTGTTTCCCTGGGTATAGATATAGAGACTGGCGGGCACGTGTTCCAGCTTCATTTCTCCAATTCCACCGGCATGACCGAGCGTACATTTATCGGCCAGACAACGGGTAATATTTCAGACGGCGGTATTCACTTCGGTTTCAACATTTCACGTGTGTTCACTGTAGTAAAGCCCAAAGGCTTTGAAGGAACACATAATAAAACATGGTAGAAGATTATTCTTCTTATAAAAAACGCAGGCTTTTCAGTCTGCGTTTTTTATAAATTTATTATATAGAAAATAAGTATAATGTTTTTGAGAGATAAAGAGGATTGAGATATGTTGTATGCTTATTTTTGCTGATAAGTTATCACAAAAACCAAATGTCATGAAACGAAAGATCATCACCATTGCCGGTGCAGCCGGCCTCATTGCTACATGCCTGCTCTTGGCTGTTGCAGCAAATGCACAAGACCCCTACGCAAATTACCGTTGCGGTCACGACAACAAAAAAGTACAGATCTGCCACATTCCTCCCGGTAATCCGGAAAACGCACATGAAATCTGTGTCGGCGAATCTGCAGTACAGGCGCATCTGGCGCATGGAGACAGGTTAGGTATGTGTGTAGTTACGCCACCGCCACCAACGCCCATTGTCCTGAAAGATGCACCATCTTCATCATCTGCGGATCCTTATGAAAATTACCGTTGCGGTAATGATGATAAGAAAGTCCTCGTATGCCACATCCCGCCCGGCAACCCGGACAATGCACATGAGATCTGCATTGGCGAAGAAGCCGTTCCGGCACATCTTGACCATGGAGACAAACTGGGCAGCTGTGTAAGTACACCGCCGCCGCCCACTCCGCTCACCGGCGATCCGGGCAAAGATTTAAATCTCCGGCACGCTACGTTGAGGTTAGGCAGTACAACGAAAAGTATATTTTAAAATCGACAAAAAAAGAAAATGGCAGCACTGGTTATCGTGCTGCCATTTTTTCATGAAAAAAAGAAGTCTACTCATTTGAGTCCCCTTTATGGAAGAGGTAAGTAAGCCGGAGTGTAAACAGGTTGTGGTACTCGCCGCTGAAACGCCCGCCGCCATAGCCTTGCGGTATCCGGTCGCCGTCGCGTATAGAGGCAAGAGAGTAGGCATAGCGGATGCCAAAATACCAGCCTTTCAGCCCCCAGTTTACATCGGCCACCACATCTACATCGCTTTTATGGAAAGGATAAAGATTTGGGTCAAGGTTCACCGGGGCAACGGTAATGGCTTCCTCCTTGTAATTGATAAGCCGTGCATAAGAGATACCTGCTCCGGCAACAATCTTTTTATCAGAAAAATAACGGAGTAATACCGGTACTTCTATGTAATTCATCTTCAGGTCATAATCATTTGCTTCAGAGAGGCCGGAGCCTGTGGGGTCGTCCGTGATGCCCCGCTGCCGGCTGCCTTTTTGCGTATAGATCATCTCCATGCTGGCACCGAAGTGATTCGTAAAACGAGCGAATACAAGCGGCCCGAGGTTTAAGCCTGCTTTATGATATCCGCTGAAGCCGTCACCGTCTACCTGGCTGGCATTCATGCCCACGGTAAAGCCCCCGTAAAATACACGCGGCTCAGCACCATCCTCCACCCGGAAGAAATTATTTACATCGGTTTGTGCCTGTGCATAAAATGCCGTAAATGGTAAAAGGCATGTGCATAGCAATAGCCTGAAGAATCTTTGCATCTTACAATATTGACATTAAAATCTAACGTAAGTTAAACCATATTCATTGTGCACAAGTGATATCCTGCGCTGAAAGGGAGAAATTAACAGGCGGTATAGTGTAAAAGCAAGCCGCAAAGGGCGCAATGTACCGCAAAGAACCGCGAAGATATATTATTTACTTAGCGTGTCTCTGAGGTTAAATAAATCTATGTTACACAACCAAAATAAACCGCAAAGGGCGCAATGTACCACAAAGAAGCCCGGAGAGGTATCATTACTTAACGCACCTCTGCGTATTCTTAGCGCCCTCTGCGGTTAAATAAAGAAGCTGCCCCATAAGAGACAGCTTCTTTATCTATGTTTTGCAATGCAACTTACGCATCAACCAGTGTGTCCAGCACCTGGTTCATATTGCGCACTGCATCAGCAGATTTTTTGAATTCAGCCTGTTCAGCATCATTCAGTTTGTAATCAATGATTTTTTCCCAGCCATTGCGACCTATCACTACAGGTACGCCCAGGCATATATCGTTCTGGCCGTATTCGCCTTCCAGGGAAACGCAGCAAGGGAAGATTTTCTTTTCGTCGCGGATGATAGCTTCTACCAGCGCAGCTCCGGCAGCACCTGGTGCATACCATGCAGATGTGCCGAGCAGTTTGGTAAGCGTAGCACCGCCTACCATTGTATCTGCAGCAACCTGTTTCAGCTGATCTTCGCCCAGGTACTCAGAAACCGGTACGCCGCCCAGTGTAGCGAGGCGTGTCAGCGGAATCATGGTAGTATCGCCATGACCACCGATAACAGTTGCGCTCAGGTCGCCCTGTGAACAGTTAAGCGCCTGCTGGAGGTATGTTTTGAAGCGTGAGCTGTCCAGGATGCCGCCCATACCGATTACACGGTTTTTAGGAAGACCTGTAGCTTTCAGCGTCAGGTAGGTCATCGTGTCCATAGGATTGGAGATAACGATGATGATTGTATTGGGAGAGTATTGCAGCAGGTTTTTTGCTACTGTTTCTACGATCTTGGCATTGGTACCGATCAGTTCTTCACGGGTCATACCGGGTTTGCGCGGAATACCGGAAGTGATCACACACACATCAGAATTAGCTGTTTTGCTGTAATCGTTTGTGCTGCCTGTAATGCGTGTATCAAAACCCAGCAGTGAGGCAGTCTGTGTCATGTCAAGGGCCTTACCTTCTGCAAAACCTTCTTTAATGTCTACGAGCACCAGCTCATCTACCAGTTCTTTGCGTGCGATGTTGTCGGCACAAGTTGCACCTACAGCGCCGGCACCTACTACGGTAACTTTCATCGTGTGTTATTTTTTTGTGGAATGAATAAAAAATTGACGGGGCAAAGTTATGCGTTTCGGCGATAGTTTCAGCGCTGAAAAACGGGTAAAAAGCAAGTTTTTAAGGTGGTCTGGGCCAGAGGATGCTCATTTGGCGGTAGTGGCGATGGCACCGTTCATCAACATCTTCCTATGCGGCTTTCTGCTGATTTGTAGTGCATTATAAAAGAAGTACAGGATATTGCCATCAGGCAATATCCTGTACCCGGTTATTTCCGGGCATTTTTATCAACCCACCACTATATATACAACCGGTATCTATGATTTTACAAAGCGTACCGGCTCCAGTTGCGGTTCTGCTAGCATAGCGTATGCATCTGCCGGTGCTACGTCCACACGGGCGCCGGGATATTTGAAATAATAATTTTTTCCGGTCACTGCTCCTTTCAGGATAAGCAGATCAAGGCCGGTGTACTCAAATGTTGATGGCACATCCGGCACACGGGCCGGCGGAAGCTCGTCCAGTAATGGTTGATTGCCGGTATGCTGCATGTGCTGCAGTAATTCTTTGCGTTTTTTTCCACAACAACTCATGACAATGATTTTTTATGGGGTTACTTTTTCTGATATTTTAAATAAAAGGGATGCGGCACCAGATATGGCCAGCCAGGTAATAATACCTTCTTCCCAGTTGCTGCAAAGCCATATGGCAAATGGCACGGACCACCACACGCTCTGACAGTAAAAACAGTCGAGCAGGTTGCCGAAGAAACCTTGCCCGAGCTGTTTTCTTAGTTTAAACACGAGGTCGAAGGGGCCGTCCTCCTGCGAAAACAAATGTGAGAGCCGCCATACAGCAAGTGTGCAGATGATAAATGCCGTTGCTGTATAACTGATCATGATTTCCGTTCTATAGCAAACCCGGTTGATGCCTGGTATGGTCCTGTGACACCGCTGTTGTATCCATTCGTAGTACGGACGTATGCGGTTAGTCCAAAATAGATGGTCACATACTGTTCTTCCGGCAGCATCCAGCTGGATGTCGGGTGTATCTGCATGGTTACATAATCCGGTACAGAGAAATCTTCCGTGGTGCCGGTATAGCCGGTGCAGCCCGATGCGTCTGTATTGCCTGAGGCAGTACCGGCTGCCAGTATGCCATTGGTGATATTGGTGGCCACACTTACAGGTGGTGCATCTATATCCATAGCTATACTGTTGGGGCATTTGCTGATGCTCATCTGGTAGCTGTCTACAAAGCCGTCTGTATCGCCTGCTTTGAATTTGAAATTTACAGCAGCCTGCATCTGGTCCGGATAGAGCCTGTAGAGTGTACAGTTTCCGGAGTTTACTTTTTCTACAGGGTCAATAAAGCTCGCTTCTGTAAGACCAAAATTGAGCGGTTTGTTATTTATAAATAAAGCAATAAGGTCTGTTGCACCGGATACGTGATTTCCCGCACTGTCAAAGCCATCAACACGCAGATAGAAGGTGCCGGGATCATGCGCTCCGTTTTCCATATCATACAGGCCGGTATTGAGCTGCATGTAACGGTCGGTATATTCCCAGTCAATACCGTCTATGAATATTTCTTTCTGGGTGTTTTTGTAGGTAGGCGCATTGGTGTAAGTGGCGCCGTCAATATGTATGGTATGGTTAAAAGGCCCTACAGGATCGCCGCTGTAACCGGGTGCGGAACGCTTTGAGTATTGCGGCTGTACATAGGGCTGGTTTACAAACGACCAGTCGGCAGCACCTTCTCTCATAATGCGGAGCGTGTAATAAGCAATAATGGGATCGCCGGCTTTGCGCTGTATGTTATAAAGGCAACCTTTTATATCTATCAGGCCGTTCCAGCTGGCGCAATCCACTGCAAATCCCGCCTGGCTGTTGTGTACAGATATGCGCCCGTCGGGATGAAGGTGGTTATTAAAACCATTCCGGTCCAACGGATCTGCAGGGTGCAGTATGGTTGGCTGAAGGAGCCCGGATGAGTTCTGATCACCACCGATAAAGACATTGCCCAGCCCGCTGATGATACTGCCGTTGAAGCACTGGAATACGGGCGGCACAGAGCTTTGCGGTATGCACAGGTCTATACGCTTGAGGTTAGGAATATTGTAGTAAGGTATGCTTTCATACAGCACTTTGAATGGCGCCTGTGCTTCTTTCACTTTTACAATGATGTCGGGCAGTTTTACTGTAGTATAGTTTTCGCCGGCAGCTATGTCTGTAAGGCCTTCTATCAGCTGGCTGAATGAGTTGAACGTAAACCGGAAGATATAATTGCCGTTCATATCGGTGATCGTATCTCCGAGCAACTGGCGGTTGCCCGTGCCGGTATAAACGCCACCCAGCTTTTCGGCAAGAGTGCGGTCATATTCTTCAAATGATAGCGTGACGTTTGCGGCAGGTGTGGTGCTGCACACAAAGCGTAGTTTGTCTATCTGTGAGGCAAGAGAAACTTTGTCAAATGTTGCCTGTGAGGATAGTCGTGCATTTACATTGGTCTGTGTGGTCCTTACCAGCTCAAACTGGTCCATACCAAGTGCGTTATTTGCTTCAGATGCTGCATCCGCGCTACGTTTGGAGCTAACGGCTGCACGGTACTGCATTTGCACCTGGGTGGGGGCAACTTCGTCCTGGAGGTTTATAATAAGGGGTTTAAAGTAGGGCGCAGGATCTGGCGGATTGGGGTTAACAGGGGGAATTCTTTCGGGGTAGAGTTGTTCAATGATCTTTTTCAGGTAATCATTTTTCAACGCCTCTACCAGTGAGGCATACTTATCTATTACCAGTATGTTGCGGTGACATGGGTTAAAGATGCAGCGGCCTTTGTAGAGAGTGGTGTTTCCATAAATGATAAAATCGTTGATAGTGGCGTACGAAGAGCAGGTAAGGATAAGGTCGTCAAAGTCTTTGTCTGCGCCTGCGTCATTCGATTCGATGTCAAATTCGTAATAGCTGCCGTTTTTTACAGGAAACTTAATGCGTGTGTCGGATAACTGGAATCCTGGCCCGGGGTCGTTCTGCACTGCGATGGTCCATTGTCTGCCGGTTACAGTTACCGGGCTCAGCTTTTCGTTGGCGAGGTAGGTGCCATTTCCGGAGGCGGCACCTGAAACAATAAATCTTTGCGGGAAGGCCGCATACCTGGCTTTTACTTTAATTGTCCAGGTGCCCTGCATGGTGATTAGCATGGTGGTGATTTTATGTGTGATCAATGAGAGTGGCTTGTATGAAAAGCATACCTGCCCTGTTTTCATTGTAAAGGTTCCGCATTTTCAAACCCTCACAAATTATTTACCACTTTGCGTTTCTGTAATCACTATGCTTAAAAAGACTGTATCTGTAGGTGTAATATGTTTATAGACAATCGATTGCCGGTTTATATTTTGCGGTACTGTTTAGAATCCGGCATACGGTTTCATGCGCTGCGAAGCAGTGTAAAATAATTGTAAAGCTTCCCGCTTCTTTAAAAGAGAGAAACTGTTTTATATAAACATCAGATGAATTTTATGCTCCGAGCAGATCGTTCAGTTTGTCGATTTCAGGTTGTAAGCCGGCATTGTATGTAACCTGTTTTAAGGATTGCAGGTATTTTTTTGCCTTACTTTTTTCGCCGAGATTATAGTTGATAGTTGCGAGGTTCAGCAGTGCGACAGCAGTGTCATTCTGTGTACGCAGGCCGGTCTTTATTGCAGTTTCAAATGCAGTGGCGGCGGGCTGCAGATTGCCTTTGTTACCTTCTATACAGGCCCGGGTAAAATAGTAATATGCTTTCTGTGAGCGGCCCAGGTACTGAGGGTATTTTGTCATGTCGAGCAGTTTTTCTGCCTGCTCAAAATCGTTTTTGCTGAGTTTACGGAACGCGAGAAATACAGCGCCATTCAGGAAGTAGCCTAATACGATCAGCAATACAAACGCCAGCGCAGCGCCCATCTGCAGCCAGAAGCCCACAGATGCAAAGAATATAGCTACAAGTGCGCCGATGATAATGAGAATGATGCGGACAGTATTGGAATACATACAGGAAGATTTCGGCTGCAATTTCCAATAAATTATGCAAGTAGCCACCGGTTTTTTTGTCGCTTCTTTTTCAGGATACGGCTGTTTTAAGGCTTACTTAACGTGTTTGTGATTTATATTTAGTTATTCTTTTTTATATGAGCAGACAGTCAGAAAGGAACCGGGACATAGGCAGGCATGTATTTTCGGGATCCACAACAATGGTAGGTGTGTGCATTACGATCATTGCACTTTTCCGGGTGATGAAGATAGGCATGCAGACATATGTGGATGAAATACTCAGCATTGATAATTTTATATTTATCGCTGCTGCTTTTGCATCTTACTCAGCGCTCCGGAAGGAGAATAATTCCCGGATGGAACGCCTGGCAGACATACTGTTTTTTGCAGGAATGAGTGTAATGCTGGTAGTAGGAGTCATCATCGTGTTCTCTACATACTGATGGAGCGTTTGTTTTCCGTACGAAAAATCCTACATTCATAAGCAAATTTTGATCTGTTATGTACCAGAAAATAGAGCAGGCATATCGTTCTTCAGAAAATTACCCGGACCTTGTGAGAAAGCTTACAGGCCTGGGAGTGCAGTCTTATACTGTAGATGTAGCATCGGGAATCACGCTGTATCGTTTTGCGAATGGTAATAATGTAATTCATACAGAAAGCCATGGCGCAAGATCTATAGCAGAGAAGTTTGACCAGGAAAAAACGGTGGAAGCCGTGCGCAGTACACAACAGGGCAAAACAGATTATCCTGCTTTCCTTGAAGATATTGCAGGTTCAGGTGTGCGGTTCTATGAAGCTACGCTTGACGGGCCGCTGAAAAGGGTTTGCTACATCGGTGTTGGCGGTCTTTATGAAGAAAAAATACCTTTGTAATATATGCAGCAGTTAAAATGGAAATTGTTCGGCGCTATGGCAATTCTTATTGCTGGTTCCGGAGTTTTTATATCCTGCAATAAAAGCGACAACAGCAACAATGGCAATATCAAATCGCTTATTGTTCAGGGTAGCTGGTCTGTGGCCCGTTCTGTAGATAATGGTGTGGACGAGACCAGTTATTATAAAAATTACCGTTTTACTTTTTTATCGACCGGAATTGCGAGTGCAACAAATGATTCTGCTACGGTAAGTGGTGTGTGGCAAACTACTACAGAGAATAACGAAAACAAGCTGATACTGTCGTTTACTGTACCGTTTGGATATCTTACAGAGGACTGGCATATAATCCAGACCACCAGTGAGGCTATCATGCTCGTAAATCCGGGTGGATGGAATGGTGTGGACTCCCTTACTCTTAAAAAGATCTGATGAATTTTATCTTATAAAACAAAAATGCCGGGAAACTTCCCGGCATTTCATTATTTCATGACCACCTGTACGGTCTGCCTTGTTTTCTGTTCCAGCAGTGTATACTTATTGCGCGTCATTTCAAAAAGTATTTCCGGCGTGTAGTGGCGGATGGTAAGCAGGCTTACATCTTCGTTGCGGAATACTTTGTAATCTCTTTCCAGCTCGGCAGCAAGGGCCTGTACCTGGTCTTCTTTATGGTCAATACAGGCTACAAAGCTGATGGCAGCATTCTGTATCAGGTTTATTTTGATCTTCAGGCGGTGGAATATGCTGTAGATGCGGCTCAGGTTATCTTCTGTGATAAAAGAGAAATCGCGGGTGGTTACCTGGAGCAATACCTGTTTCTGTTTCAATACAATGAGCGGCGGATAGAAGATGCTGCTCACTTCATTCTGTATCACGGTGCCTTTCAGGTCTTTATTGAGAAAGCAACGAACATATAATGGTATGCTGTTGTTCTGCAGTGGCTTAATGGTTTTGGGGTGAATAACCTGTGCACCATAGTAAGCCATTTCAATCACTTCGTGATAAGTGATCGCTTCGATTTTTACTGTATTGGGAAACAGCTTGGGATCTGCGTTCTGCAGGCCTTCCACGTCTTTCCATATAGTTACGGACTCTGCGCCCAGCATCGCAGCCAGCATCGCTGCCGTGTAATCAGAGCCTTCGCGGCCCAGGGTGGTGGAGGCATTGTCCTGTGTAGCGCCTATGAAGCCTTGTGTGATAATACTCTTTCCTGCTTCCAGTTGTTTGCCGATCACCTGTTTTGCCTGTGCTTCTGAATAACTCCAGTCGACACGTGCATCACGGAAGGTTTCGTCGGTACGGATCACATCGCGGACATCTGCCCACTCGAAATTCATGCCCTGCTGCTGCAGATAAAAACCGAACATACGTGTGGAGAGCAGTTCTCCCATACATACGATCTGGTCGTAGGAGTAATCGAATTTACCAGCGTCGGCATCATCTACAGCCCACTGCAGTTCTGTAAAAAATACATTGAGTGCCTTTTCTGCGTCGATGAACCAGTTACCGTGCAGCAGTTCCTTTATGTAGTCAAGATGTACCTTTTCAAGATGGAGCACCAGGTCGTGTGCTTTCTGTTTATCGCCTTTACATGCCGCCTGCACTATGTCTTCCAGTGCGTTGGTGGTCTTGCCCAGCGCGGAAACAACAAGAATTACAGGCTGCGGTGCCTGTTGAATAATCGGCAGTAATGCCGCCATACGTTCCGGGGTCGCTATTGAGGCCCCGCCGAATTTGTACACTTGCATATTTTTTAATTAGCGGATGTGATAATTAGCTGCTTAGCTAATGTTGTCCATGTTGTGGCAACAGATTCTCTTAATGCTTTATTCAGTTCTTTTTGTGAGCCAATGGGATTTTCTACCGGGCTGCTGTATAATGAAAGAATTAGCTAATCAGCACATCAGCTAATCAGCTAATTCTCTCCGATTATTTAAGTGCGGCCAGTGCTGTTTCCAGCTTTTCAAACATTTCGCTGATCTCTTCTGTTTTGCACGTGCCGATGCTCAGGCGGTACCAGGGCGATTGCTTGTCTGCCCCAAAAGCATAGAACGGTACTACTGCCAGTTTAGCTTCGCTGAGTATATAGCTGGTGACATCAGCCTGTGTGGCCAGGAGGCTGCTTTCTGTAGATTTACCTGCAAGGTCCAGCTTGATGGTGAGGTAAATGGCCGCCTGCGGAGCTACGGCATCTACAGCATAACCTTTTTCCTTCAGTGCTGTAAAACCTTTGTACAGTAATACCAGGCGCTCTTCCAGCCCTGCTTTGAAGGATGTGAGATATTGCTTTACGGCATCTTTCTGCTGCAGGTACTGAGCTGTTGCTTTTTGTTCTGCCATTGGTGCCCAGGCGCCTACATGACTCAGTAGTGCTTTCATTTTTGAGATAACCTTGGTAGGTCCGAGCGCCCAGCCCACGCGTACGCCTGTAGCTGCAAATGCTTTGGAGATACCATCAATAAGCACTGTATATTCACGCATTTCCGGACGCAGGCTCACCGGGTTATGGTGCTGCGTTTCTCCATAGGTAAGTGTGAAGTACATCTGGTCAAACATTACATACAGCTTCTTTTCGTCAGGGCCGCGGCGTTTGTTTTCTTCCAGTACGAGATCACATATTTTTTCCAGTTCTGATTTGCCCAGCGTAGTGCCTGTAGGATTTTGGGGCGTGCAGAGACATATGAGCGAAGCACCCGGGATGTGCGGAGCTATATCTGCGGCACGCGGCATGAAATCATTTTCGGGAAGGGCATCTATAAGGCAATGTTCGCCCTGGTTCATATGTACGTAATGATTGTTGTTCCAGGAAGGAACAGCATAGATCACTTTGTCGCCCGGATTAACAATGGTGCGGAAAAGCGTGTAGATGAGGGGACGGCCGCCACTGGCGATCAGTATATCGGCGGGGGTATATTCAATGCCTTCATGATCATGGATAAAGGTTGAAACAGCGCTGCGCAGTTCGCCGAGACCATCGCCGGGAGGATAGTTGGTGTAATGATTACGGTAAGCATCGATAATAGCATCTTCCAGCTCCTGCGGAATCGGGAAAATTTTCGGATCGAAATCACCGATCGTGTAGTTATAAATCTTTTCTCCCTTGCTGATACGGGCATTGATTTCGTTGCCGAGACGAACGATCTCTGAACCTATCAGTGTTTCTGCGAGCTGGCTGAGCGTACTCATTGATTTACCTGTTTTAGAATGAATGTGAATAAAAATAACTCTTTATCGTCTGCAAAACGGCATAAAAAAACGGCCTACCGAACCTGGTAAGCCGTTTAGATGATATTTATTTTTGTGCTGAAAGCTATACAATATCATACTCGCCTACCTTTTGAGTAAGTGGACAAATACGTTTATACATCTTTCGCATCATTTTATTATCGTGTGATTTGCGTGGGCAAAAATAAATAGATTTGAATACCGGCCAAAAAATGTAGATATATTTTTTATTCAAATAATTCAGAAAGGCTCTTCGGTCTTATGTCATCAAGCCATTTGAAGCGGCTTAATCTCATATCTGTGATATTTATCTTTGTGAGCGGCGACATGGTTTGCTTCACTTCCTGCTCCAGTATAATCCTGCTGATGCCCTCGTCTTTAAACAATACCCGCATCTTCTCGCTCTGCGACTGGTCAACGCCCAGGTAAGCGCCTTTTTCATCTTTAGGGTAATAAATGCTTTCTGCATTGGGCCATACCAGCATGTCGTGCATTGTATTATTTACGAGGTTGCCCGTAAGTGTCTTTCCCTGCACCTGGTCAAACATATTGGCTTTTACAGGCCCGCTGCGTGATATGATCAGGGCGTTGTTCGGTATATACACGCGCTTCAGTTTGCTGCTGTCCATAAACATGAGTATAGTATCGCCTGTCACCTGGCTTTGCCTGAACCATGCGACGGGTGCATACATCATACGCATGGTAGAGTCCTGCATAGAATAGCTGAGACTGTCACAACGGCCCTGCATAGAGTCTGAGAAAATAAGGACGTGATGAAAGGCAATGAAGTAGCGTGGAGCAGTAGAATCTGCATCAGCCGTGTCTGTAACAGACATAGTCATGCCTTTTTCCGGCAGTGCTGCTTTACTCTTTCTCTTTTTCTGGTTCTCTGTGCCTGGAGCTGCGGGATTGACGGGACTTCCCGGTTTTCCTTTCTGCCCTTTAATGGTTGCCTGTTTATTTTTCAATGTGTCAACCGGTTTTGGCACGGGAGCAGAGAAAAAAGTGTCTGCGCGGATGAAAAGGCTGTCTTTTCCGTTCATTTTACGCATCACCGGTTTTATAAAGGCTTTCAGCTTGCGGCTTCGTTCGTTGTAGTCGGCAATGCCGCAGAAAAGGGTTGTTTTCTGCGTAGTGTCAATACTTACCACCCGCCCTTCTGCATGTCCGAGCCCCGATTTTTTATTGTAGTCTATTTTATCTGCTTCTATATACTGGGCCTCATTCTGCACCGATGAGCGAGAAACCAGGTGTGCTATCTGGTTTGTGCCATCCCAGGTGCCATTACTGGTACGTACTTCCGACTTATCGCTGGTGATGATGGAAGGCGCGAAAAACTGCGAGATTTTGGTCTGGGTGTTGTACGAAAGATCGTCAGAGGTAACATTATACTGAGGGTCGGTGACAAATACTTCGCCGGTAAACCTCGCCTCTTTTGTATTTACATTATAGGTACCGGTATTGCTGGAAACTGTGGTGCTTTCATTCTGCAATGTTCCGCCCTGCTCATAATTGCCGATTTTAGTGCCGGTATTATAATATAGTTCCTCGCACCAGAGATTGGCTTTGCCGTCTGTAAGGCTCACATTGCCTTTAAGATAAGCCATCTTCGTATTCCCGATATACCGGAGATAATCGCTCTGCACCTGCGTGCCGCCCGGCTGGATGATCTTTACACTGCCAAATGCCTCTACGGTATTGGCTTCAAGATTCATATAGGCGCTATCGCAAAACATGGTGGTTGTGCCTTGTTTCAGTTGCACATTCCTGATCAGTTTGGTAAGCTGGGTGTCTCCTTTACTGAAAGTTTCTGCATGATCATTGCCCAGGATTTCTATAAAAACTGTATTGGAAGTATCTTTTTTCTGCTGTGCTTTTGCCGGCAGCATAAAAAATATCATGCACCAGGTGATGCATGATATCTGAAATGTTTTGCTGAATGATGTACGGGTACTTTCTGCCACTGTTTACGGAGTTGTAGTTTTTGCTTTTCTGCCGAAGATGGTAACGTTGATATAGCGCGACGGGTGTTGCTGCAGATCGGCCATCAGCGTTTTGAGGTTTGTGAGCGTGCTGGTAAGCTCTTCGTACAGTTTTTTATCATTGAGTGCCATACCGATAGTGCCTTCGCCACTGTTGGCTTTTGCGGCAATCTGGTTCAGCTGGTCAGCCATTTTCTGCAGATCTTTAACTGTTTGTTCTATCGGGGCTTTGGCCAGGTGATCGGTAGTTGTTTCTGCATTTTTGATCACATTGGTAATGTGGTCGTTATTGTTTTTGATATTGGTGGTAATGCTGTTTGCATTGCGGATAACAGACGCTATTTCCTCGCTTTCCTTATTCAGGCGGGAAGAAAGCTGCGAGAAGTTTTCCATTGTAGTGTTAAGTGAAGCAACACTTTTGCTCAGATTCTGCCGCGTCTGGTCATTAAGGATGCCGTTAACTCCGGTCAGTACAGAGTCCAGCACATGCACCACGCTGCGTACATCGGCCACCAGCGGAGATATTTCTGAAGATATGTTATCGATGATACCAGTTTCTACGGCTGTGGGCAACTGGTCGCCGCTGCGGGCTGTTTCGTTATCATTTGTGAGGTTCAGACGCACCGCTTTAGTACCCAGCAGATCCAGGGATATCAGCTCTGCTACTGAGTTCTTAGGGATTTTAACTTTTTTATCAATAGATAAGGTGATGCGTACTTTCGGCCCGTCCAGCTTTATGTTGGAGACTTTTCCTACCGCAACGCCTTTTATCTGTACCACGGCCGACTGGGTCAGTCCCTGTACACTGCTGTAATCTGCGTAATAATCATTTTCGCCCGAAAAAATGTTGGAACCCTTCAGGAAGTAAAAACCTGCGAAAAAAATAACGATCGCTATTGCGACCATCAGACCTATCCTTGCCTCTTTAGAAAATTTCATCTTTAAATTTTTGTCTTCATTTATAGGAACAGCAACATGTGTAACCCGCACTACATTACCTGTAGCCTGCGCATTTTGCCGAAAATATGGACAAAAATAGGAAAAGCCTATGGATTATGTACTTCAACAAACTCATGTAATACAGATTACAGATTATTCTCTTAAAAAAGTATGCCGCTGATAAGACGCAGTAATCTGCACTTTCCCCTATATTTTTTTTGACCCGTTATAGAAAAGCTGTACTTTTGTTCTGTAATTATTTTTATTACAGAATGAACAGCGGACGTTTTTCTATATCAGTGCATATTCTCACCTTGCTAGAAAGGGCGGGAGAAGAGTTGCTGTCGTCCGAATACATAGCCGGTAGTATTAATATAAATCCTGTACTGGTACGGAAAGAGATCAGCAATCTGCGCAACCATGGCATGGTGGCTACCAAAGAAGGTAAGAGTGGTGGCAGTTACCTGGCAAAGCCTGCAAAACAGATTCACCTTTCGGAAGTATACCTGGCTGTGCGGCAGGATCATATTCTTGGCAGCCAGAAAAATGAACCGAATCCCGATTGCCCGGTGGGGAAGGAAATAAACAAACATCTCGATGAATTAAACGGCGAAGCCGAAAAAGCCATGCTGAAAAGACTGGAAGGAATAACACTCGCGGATTTCAGTAAAAAGTTTGACTAAATTTTTTTCATAAAAACTGTAACAAAATTTATTACAATTTAAAAATTAAACAAAGATGAAAGTAGCAATTATCGGAGCCACAGGATTTGTAGGTTCCCATTTACAGGCAGAACTGGTACAGCGTGGTCATGAAGTAACGGCCATAGCGCGCCACCCGGAGGCCATAAAAGCCGGTGCTGGTGTTACCCCGGTTACGGCAGATGTATTCAATGTTGATGCACTGGCAGCAGTACTTAAAGGCCATGATGCCGTGATCAGTGCTTATAATCCCGGCTGGACGAACCCCAATATTTATGAAGATTTTATTGCCGGTTCAAATGCTATACAGGAAGCAACTAAGAAATCCGGCACGAAACGTCTTATCGTTATAGGCGGGGCAGGCAGCCTGGAAATAGCTCCCGGTGTGCAACTGGTAGACACACCGCAGTTTCCGGCAGAATATAAAGAAGGTGCCACAGCTGCACGAGATTACCTCGATATCCTGAAGAAAGAAGATAGCCTTGACTGGACATTTTTCAGCCCGGCTATATTAATGCACCATGGCATTACCACCGGTCGTACCGGCAAATACCGCATCGGCACAGATCAGCCGGTTTTTGATGAAAAAGGAGAAAGTATTTTATCTGTAGAAGATCTCTCCGTTGCGATTGCAGATGAATTGGAAAAGCCTCAGTTTATCCGCAGGCGTTTTACCGCAGCGTATTAATAAAACATAACGCAGTCAGGGTTTCAAACCCTGACAGCGTTCATCACATCAGCACTGCTCCAGTGCCGATAAAATATCATTCAGAATATCATCCCGGTGTTCCAGCCCTACGGAAATACGTATCAGGCCGGGAGTAATGTTCACAGCAAGACGTTCGGCTTCTGTGAGCTTGGCGTGCGTAGTACTTGCCGGGTGAGACGCTATACTGCGCGTATCGCCCAGGTTGGCAGTGAGCGACAGCATCTGCAGGCTGTTCAGGAAAGTACGACCACTTTCCAGTCCGCCCTTCAGCTCAAAACAAACGATACCGCCACCGTTTACCATCTGCTTTTTGGCAATCTCATGCTGCGGATGAGATGCCAGGAACGGATATTTCAGCCAGCTGATTTTTTCATGCTGTTCCAGCTTTTCAGCGATGTACAGGGCATTTGATGCATGACGTTCCATCCGTACATCCAGTGTTTCCAGGCTTTTGCTCAGTACCCAGGCATTAAACGGCGACATGGCCGGCCCGCTGCTGCGGCAAAACAGGTAAATATCTTTTATTAAATCTTTACGCCCCGCAATGGCGCCACCCAGCACACGGCCTTGTCCGTCTATCCATTTGGTGGCAGAGTGTACCACCAGGTCGGCACCATACTCAATGGGACGCTGGCATACCGGTGTGGCAAAACAGTTGTCTACATTCAGGATCACACCATGCTTTTTGGCGAGACTGCCTGCAAACTCCAGGTCTATGATATCCAGCCCGGGATTGGTGGGCGTTTCCAGGTATATCATTTTGGTGTTGGGCTTTATCGCTGCCTCCCATTCTTCCGGTTTATCGGCAGCTACATAGCTGTATTCAATACCGTATTTGGGCAGATATTTGGTTATAATAGTATGTGTGCTGCCAAAGATAGAGCTGCATGCCAGCAGATGATCGCCCTGTTTCAGCAGAGCCATAAAGGAAGCAAACACAGCACTCATGCCGGATGCCGTGGCATAGGCAGCTTCCGCCCCTTCAAGCGCAGCTATTTTATCAGAGAACTCCTGCACATTAGGATTACTGAAGCGGCTGTAAATATTATCATCTGTTTCGTCGGCAAAAGCAGCACGCATGTCTTCTGCATTGTCAAAACAAAAGCTGCTGGTAAGGAACATCGGCGTGGCATGCTCCATTTCGTTGGTCCGTTCTGTTTGTATGCGTATGGCTTTTGTAACCGGATGTTGAGACATTTTCTTTCTGTTTTTTGTTGTCCTGGCTGAGGAATTACTTTAAGGCAGCAGTGGCGTTGGCACCATTCATCACCGGCACATTGTTAAGCTAAGTCTGAGGGATGTGTTCATTCAATCAGCTGACCAGCAAATCAGCTGATTATTTATTCACCATTCATTATTGCCCGTTCACCGCCAGGCTCCACGTAATCGTTGCGCCTGCTCTGCGTAATGTTTCGGCAACAGAGCAGTATTTATCTATAGACAGCGTGATCGCATGTTTTGCCTTTTCTTCATCCACATCGCCATCCAGGTAAAAATCAACATGCACTTTTTCCCATAATGCCGGCACTTTTCCCTGTTCCCGCTCACCCTGCACTACCATCCGGAACCTGTCGAAATTCACTTTTTTCTTTTTAAGAATAGAGACCACATCAATACCGCTGCAGCCGCCAAGCCCCATGAGCAACGTTTGCATAGGGCGTGCACCATAGCCCTGGCCGCCATCTTCATCACTTGTGTCCATTCTCACTATGTGTCCTGCGGCATCCGTTGCGTCAAAGCCGTAATCGGCCTGTATGCGGTCTATTGTTATTGTAACCATTTTTTAAAACCCTTTATGCAAATGTAACGGAACATGCACGTAATTTGCAGCGCACAATATCCGATATCCGTATGATGCAGCAATTTGTTTCGAACGAACCTTTTAAACTGGAAAACGGCGCCATGCTGCCTGCCATTACAATTGCCTATTGCACTTACGGAAAATTGAATGAAGCAAAAGATAATGTGATATGGATATGCCATGCGCTTACGGCCAATGCTGATGTAATGCACTGGTGGCCGGGCATAGTGGGCGAGGGTTGTGTCATTAACCCGGAGGAACATTTTATTGTCTGCGCCAATATCCTGGGAAGCTGCTACGGCACTACCGGCCCGCTCAGCAATAACCCGATAGCGCGGCAACCCTATTATCATACCTTTCCGCAGATCACCATCCGCGATATGATCCGGGCACATATTATACTCCGGAAGCACCTGCAGATAGAACATATAAAACTGCTTGTCGGTGGCAGTATGGGCGGTTACCAGGTGCAGGAGTGGGCATTGAAGGAACCCGAAGTAATAGGAAAGCTGTTTATGCTCGCTACATCGCCCGCTGAAAGTGCCTGGGGTATAGCGATACATGCTACGCAGCGCCTGGCTATTGAGGCAGATGGAACATGGCCGCAGAATACACCTGAAGCTGGCAGTAAAGGCCTAAAAGCCGCGCGCGGCATCGGGATGCTTGCCTACCGTAATTACCGGCAGATGGTAGCCCTGCAGACAGACTCAGATAAAAATAAGCTGGACGACTACAAAGCCGCTTCCTACATCAAATACCAGGGCGACAAACTGGCCGCCCGTTTTAATGCATTCAGCTACTGGTATCTTACCAAGGCGATGGACTCACATAACATTGCCCGCAAATTTTCCCCGGACCTGGAAACTGCGCTTCATAAACTGAATCATCCCACCCTGCTTATCGGCATCAGCAGCGACATGCTTTGCCCGGTGGAAGAGCAGCGGTTTATGGCGCAGCACATGCCGGATTGTACCTATGTAGAAATAGACTCTCCTTACGGTCATGACGGATTCCTGATTGAAGCAGAGGAAATTTCACAACAATTACGTGAATGGATGGACGGAAGTAAATAAGTGTAGTGAATACAGGATGTGAGGTGTGAGTATGGAGATATGAGAATAGTATCAGGTATCGGGTATCAAGTATCGGGCGGCTATTATAGCAGACATTTAAGGACATTACCATCAGCATAATCACATCAGCTGATTTTTACATTCACTAATCCTGCGTTAGCATATCAGGCATATTAAACCATCATGCACATTACCCACATTAGCTAATCAGCTAATTTTCACATTAACATTACCTTTGTGCATTAATATAACAGCGACTGTATGAAGTTTGAGGATTATGCCATTGCACCGGAAATAAAGAAAAGCCTTGAAGAATCTGGATTCAGACGGCCTACGGATATACAATACAGATCTATTCCCGCCATACTGAAAGGAGAAGATGTACTGGCCATTGCGCCTACCGGTACCGGTAAAACCGCTGCATTTGCCATTCCCATACTGCATTTGCTGCAGCAACGCACGCGTCCCAACATGGAGTACCAGATACGTTGCCTGGTAATGGTGCCCACCCGGGAGCTGGCAGTGCAGATATCTGATGTCTTTAAATCGCTGGGAAAACATACTAATCTTGAAATATTCTGCCTGCATGGCGGTGTGGAACAGGATCCGCAGATAGAGCAGTTCAGCGATGGGGTAGATGTGCTTATCGCCACACCCGGCCGTATGTTTGACCTGGTAAGCCAGGGGCATATAGATTTGAGCCGGGTAGAGATATTGGTACTGGATGAAGCGGATCATATGCTGGACCTTGGTTTTATCAGAGATATACAACATGTGATAAAGCTGATACCCCGGAAACATCAGACTTTATTTTTCTCGGCTACTATAGATAAGGAGATTAAAGACCTGGCCTATTCGGTGGTTAATAACGCCATTCGCATACACGTTTCGCCCAAAGACCCGGTTTCAAAAAATGTATCGCACTCCGTTGCATTTATTGATATGGATGACAAGCGCCACTTCCTGGAGCGTATCGTTAAGGAAAATGAAGGCAGTAAAATACTTGTGTTTGTACGCACCCAGGTGCGCGCAGAACGTGTGCACAGTGCCATGAAGCGTGTAGGTATAGAAAGTATGACGATGCATGGCGGGAAGGAACAGGATGATCGCCTGGAGGTAATGAAAACCTTTAAAGCCGGGAACGTAAGCATGCTGATTGCTACCGATGTAAGTGCCCGCGGCATTGATATTCCGAATGTGGATTTTGTAGTCAATTATGATCTGCCCGATGTGCCGGAAAATTATGTGCACCGTGTAGGCCGTACCGGCCGCGGAGTGCATAAAGGAACCGCGGTATCATTCTGCAGCGAAGAAGAAAAAGGCTACCTGCAGGAGATTGAAGAATATATGGATAAGAAAGTTAATGTGCTTGAAATATCGCGTGGAGAATATAAGCAGATGCTTGATTTCTCTACAGATGATAGCCAGGACTGGCGTAAACTGCTGAAGGAGGCTGAAAAGGAAGAACTTGCAAAGCCGGCTAAAAAGAAGAAAAAGAGATAAAAAATAATATTATAAAATAACACAATGTGCGTTTTCCGGCTCGTTTATTTTTTTCATATTCAGGCAGGTGGACAAACATTTTAACAATTTTTCCATCAGGACGCTATTATATTTGCGCTCTAATTTTTCTTTATGAAGAAATTCTTTGCCTTAGCGGCACTTTTGCTGGTGCAGTCTGCTGTGGTACTGGCGCAGGATACTGACAACTCACCTGATTCGAAGGCTGAAGTAAAAAAACCTTCCCGTGATCTTGTTATGCTGCAGCTTACTTACAATGGCTGGGCAAATAAACCTGACAGTGTTAAAACTAAAGGTATCGGCCGCGGGTTCAGCGCATATATCGGATATGATTTTCCTATCAATAAATCCAGCTTCAGCTTTGCTGCAGGTATCGGCCTCAGCTTTAACAGCGTATACCTGGACAATCAGCAGATTGTAGTAACAGACACCGGCACAAAAGGTAATCAGGTTACATTTATAGGCGAGACTAAGGATTACAGTAAGTATAAGGTATCAACAACTTACCTTGAAGCTCCGTTTGAGTTACGCTATTTCGGAAATAAAGAGAACCGCAACCGTGGTTTTAAAGCTGCAATCGGCCTTAAGGTGGGAACACTGCTTAGTGCATACACCAAAGGCGTTTACAAAGTAAATGGTACAAAAACGGCGGACAAAGTAGTCAGCAAGAGGTATCTCGAAACCTGGAACTTTGCCGGAACAGCCCGCATCGGCTGGGGTAATTTCTCTATTGTAGGCAATTACAACCTGAAATCTTTGTTTAAAGAAGGGCAGGGCCCCGATGTAGTACCATATTCTATTGGTATCTGTTTGTCAGGACTTTAATAGTAAAATATACAATATTAAAAAAGCCGTCCGGTATATCCGTGACGGCTTTTTACGTATAAAAAATGTTGAAAATCAGATTTCGTAGGCAGCACCTTCCTGGGTTACAAATACATTCGGAAACAGCTCGCTTGCCTCGGTATGAAACTGGTCGAGCTCCTTATATTTTGAAGAAAAATGGCCCAGTAAAAGTTGTTTGGCGTTGGTTTTTGATGCTAGTTCGGCTGCCTGCCTTGCTGTGCTGTGATAACGCGCTTCGGCCTTCTCTACCGCATCATGTGTATAGGTACATTCATGATAGATGGTGTCTGCATCCATTATATAGGGAAGGAAAGACTCTGTATAACGAGTATCTGCGCAATAGGCGTATTTGCGCGGGCTGGGACCTTCTTCTGTAACCCATTCATTTTTCACCACCGATCCGTCCTTTTGTATATAATCTTCCCCATCTTTCAACCGGTCATAGAAGTAGGCTGGTATCTCATATTGCCGGCACAACTCGGGGTTTATCTTACGGCCCCGCGTTTTGCGCTCAACCAGGAATCCATGACAGGGTATGCGGTGCTCTACGGGAAAGCAGCTTACCTTAAAAAACTCATTTTCAGTAAGCACGGCAGCCCCTTCCGGCAACGGATAAAAAAAGTATGGAAATGACAGCTGTGTCTCAGCTACATCAAGAATGGCCTGTATAATTGGTTGCAACGGTGCCGGCCCGAAAACATGCAGCGGGGCAGTGCGGCCCAGCAGGCTCATACTGTTGATCAGTCCGGGCAGCCCGAAATAGTGATCACCATGCATATGGCTGATAAAGATATTCTCAAGTTTGCGCCAGCGAAAGCCATAACGCTGCATTTGTATCTGCGTACCCTCACCACAATCCAGCATAATAAGCCCACCGCTCACAGATACGATCTGAGCCGTAGGGTGCCGGCCGAATGCGGGCAGGGCAGAGTTATTTCCCAGTATGGTTACTTTCATTCTATTCTTCGTTAAGCAAATCACGTTCCAGTACTTCCATACTGATGATGTCCACGGCTTCAATAAGTGTTGGGGCGATATTTAAGGTAAGATGCGCCTGCGCCTGTTTGGCCTGCTGCATCACCCGGTCCTGTATATTGATGAAAACCAGGGAATGGCCGTTTTCATAACAATCTTCATGAAGTGACACAAGAGCGGTAAAGGATGCCATATCTGCATCTGTACAGGACACTAAGTCAATAATAAAATTCTTTACGCCGTTTTCGGCAAGGTTCAGACATTCTGCTTTCAGAGCCTCTGCCAAATTAGCATTCAGATGGCTGTAAACCGGCGTTATATGAGTATAATTCGTTTTGGTATCAATTTTGAAATCCATAAAAGGTAAGCAGTCGTAAATGATTGTAAAAAAAGCTGAAACTGGTCTTAAAATTAACACTTCCTGTCAAAACTTTCTTTTGTATATTTAATACAGGAATGCAGAAAGGTTAAAGTGCTGAAAAGCAATATCAGTATAGCCAAACGCAATATTACACTACTTTCCTTATCGTTAACTTTATTAAAACAAGGAACCGGATACATGGATTCTAATTTCTCACCAAAGGTTAAAGAGATCATCGGCTACAGCCGCGAAGAAGCGCTGAGACTGGGCAATGATTTCATCGGCACAGAGCATCTGCTGCTCGGTCTCATACGTGAGGGCGACGGCCTGGCTGTACGTGTGCTGCAAAGCATGCAAGTGGACCTTTACGACCTGCGCAAAGAACTGGAAATGGCTATCAAAGACAAAAACAGCAAGCCGGTAGCCAATATCAACAGTTTGCCGCTCACAAGACAGGCCGAAAAAGTGATCCGCATTACCGTTCTCGAAGCCAAGGCACTTAAAAGCCCTACCGTCGAAACAGAGCACCTGATGCTGTCGATCCTCAAAAACAAAGAAAATGTAGCCACACAGATATTGCATCAATATGAAGTGGACTACGATCGTTTTAAAAGCGAATTAAGCATTCTGCAGGGGCACAGCCCGTCTGCTGGTCCGGACTATGGCGGAGACCCGGGTTCCGAAGAATTTGAAGAAGATGACGAACGTCGTCAGTTTCAGCAACGCCGTGCGGCTGGTAATACCAAATCCAAGACGCCGGTGCTCGACAACTTCGGACGCGATATCACCAAACTCGCAGAATTGGGCAATCTCGACCCCATAGTGGGCCGCGAAGAAGAGATCGAGCGCGTATCGCAGATTCTCTCCCGTCGTAAAAAGAACAACCCGATCCTCATCGGCGAACCGGGTGTGGGTAAAACTGCTATTGTAGAAGGCCTCGCACTCCGTATCGTACAGCGTAAAGTATCGCGCGTACTGTTCGATAAACGCGTTATCAGCCTGGATCTTGCTGCGCTTGTAGCCGGTACAAAATACCGCGGCCAGTTTGAAGAACGTATGAAAGCGATCATGAACGAGCTTGAAAAGAACCGTGATGTGATCCTGTTTATCGACGAGATACATACCATTGTTGGTGCCGGTGGCGCCAGCGGCTCGCTCGATGCTTCCAACATCTTTAAGCCGGCCCTCGCCCGGGGCGATCTCCAGTGCATTGGTGCATCCACCCTGGATGAATACCGTATGTACATTGAAAAAGACGGAGCATTGGACCGCCGTTTCCAGAAAGTACTGGTAGAACCACCAAGTGTGGAAGAAACCATTACTATCCTGAATAACATCCGTTCCAAATACGAAGACTTCCACAATGTAACCTACGACCAGGATGCCATCGAAGCATGCGTAAAACTGAGCGACCGTTATATGACCGACCGTCTGCTGCCGGACAAGGCGATAGATGTAATGGATGAAGTGGGCGCACGTGTTCACCTTAAGAACATCAACGTACCGGAAAACATCCTGGAACTGGAAAAGAAGATCGAAGATATCAAGCAGGAAAAAAATAAGGTGGTGAAAAGCCAGCGTTTTGAAGAAGCTGCCGCACTGCGCGACAAAGAAAAACGTCTGGGTGAAGAACTGGAAAAAGCTAAAGCAGACTGGGAAGAAGAAGCCAAGCACAAACGTTACCCCATCCATGAGGAGAATATTGCTGAAGTAGTGAGCATGATGACCGGCATACCGGTAATGCGTATGGTGGAAGCAGAAAGTGCTAAACTGCGCCGTATGGGTGAAGACCTGCAAGGTGCTGTAGTAGGCCAGGACGAAGCAATCTCCAAAGTGGTAAAAGCCATTCAGCGTAACCGCGTAGGTCTTAAAGATCCACGCAAGCCGATAGGCTCATTCATATTCCTCGGTCCTACGGGCGTTGGTAAAACAGAGTTGGCAAGAGCACTTGCCCGCTACATGTTTGACAGCGAAGATGCCCTGATCCGCGTGGATATGAGTGAATACATGGAGAAATTCTCCCTCAGCCGCCTGATCGGTGCGCCTCCGGGATACGTAGGTTATGAAGAAGGTGGTCAGCTCACAGAAAAAGTGCGCCGCAAACCATACTCTGTAGTGTTGCTCGATGAGATCGAAAAAGCGCACCCGGATATCTTTAATATCCTGCTGCAGGTACTGGACGATGGCCAGCTTACAGATGGTCTGGGACGTAAGGTAGACTTCAAGAACACGCTGATCATTATGACCTCCAATATCGGTGTTCGTCAGCTGAAAGACTTTGGTGATGGTGTAGGTTTTGCCACATCTGCCAAAGTGGTAAGCGCAGAAGACTCCAGCAGAGGTGTTATAGAAAAAGCACTCAAGCGTACCTTCTCTCCGGAGTTCCTGAACCGTATTGATGATGTGGTCATCTTCAACTCACTTGATCAGGGACACATCAACAAGATCATCGACATCATTATGAAAGATGTGATGAAACGTTTGAACACACTCGGCTTTACGCTGGAACTGACCGACGGTGCGAAAAAGTACATTGCTGAAAAAGGATATGATTCACAGTTCGGTGCGCGTCCGCTGCACAGAGCCATCCAGAAATACCTGGAAGATCCTTTGGCAGAAGAGATACTGAACCATCGCATACAGGAAGGTGATAATGTGATTGCCGATTACAGCGAAACGGATAATAAGATCATCTTCTCGATTGATCATTCTCCGGCAAAGAAAGAAGCAAGCTCTTCTTCTCCGGAATAACACAGGAATAAATAAAAAATACAAAGCCGCCCCGGAAGAACCGGGGCGGCTTTTTTACGTATAACTATTTTGCCTGTATAGAAACATCTGATGATAGCTGCAATAATTTATCTGCAATAAAAATATTTGAAAGTGCCTTTTTCCTGATGCAACTTGCAGCCGCAAATACCAGATAAGTATTTGCATAAGTAACCCCGCAAGACCAAAATGAAACAAAAAAGAAAACCATATCGCCAGGAGCAATGGGTATCACCGCTCCAAAAAGTCTTACATCAATATTTCCCGCATATTTTCTGCAATACATAAACACCAAAAGAACCGGCTGAAACATAAATCGTTTTCAAGGCGGGTTTTGGTCCTGTAATATAGTTTTAGATAAAACTATATTTTAATCCGTATCACTTTTCTGACACACATACAGGCAGCCTGGCTGCAACATTTTTAAACCAACCATTTATTATGAGAGTTTTTTTACTCAGCATGCTTTTCCTGCTCGGGATTGCAGGCACAAGCTCAGGGCAGGTTATCAACTGCTCCGGCTGGATAACCCGGGACACTTCCTGGACACAGCTGGCAGTAGGCGATGACAACAGCTCTTCGCAAATTACGCTCCCGTTTAACTTTTGCTGGTACGGAACCAATCTGACATCCGTATATGTAAATAATAACGGGAACATTTCCTTCGGAACACCTTATGGCGACTATTCGGCTGCCGGGTTTCCCAACGGCTCTTTTGTAATGCTGGCGCCGTTCTGGGCCGATGTGGATACACGCGGTGCCGGAAGCGGCGGTGTTTATTACAAAGTGTTTTCTAACTACATGGTGGTACAGTGGGATGGTGTAGGGTACTACGGTGCTCATGCAGACAAACTTGATTATTTCCAGATAGTGATCAGTGATGGTAACAGCTCACTCACACCCAATGGCAACGTAGCATATTCGTATAAAGACATGCAATGGACAACCGGCGATGCCTCTGCCGGCTCAGGTGGTTTTGGCGGCTATCCGGCTGTAGTGGGGGCTAATAAAGGCGACGGTGTAAATTATTTTCAGCTTGGTGCTTTTAATACAACAGGCAATACCTATAACGGTTCATCTACAGCCAGTGGAGTAGACTGGCTCGACAATCAGCAGTTTGTATTTGATGCCTGTACGCCCAACAGCGGCAACCTGCCTCCGATCATGTCCGGTATTTCACGGTGTGATACATTGCGTCTCTGTGTGGGGGACACTTTACCGATAAACCTGAATGGTTTTGGGCCGGAAGCTGCACAGACCGTTACGTTCAGCGTTACCTACCCGGGTGTTACCGGTTATACGATCGTGAGCAATACTCCCGGAACGCTGGCGCAGCTGCAGTCCTACTTAGTAGGTACTACCGGTAACGTTGGCCTTAATACCATTCATATTGCTGCTACAGATAATGATTCGACCCCGGCCAGCACCACCATGGACATCAAAGTACTGGTACAGCCATTGCCTGCTATCAGCGCACAACCGGTGAGCAGGGTAAAATGTGAAGGCGACAGTACTGCATTTTCAGTGACGGCAACCGGCATTGGTATAAGCTACCAATGGCAGGCTGATACCGGTTCCGGGTATGTAAATCTTTCTGATAACAGCGTCTATGCGGGTACCACAACCCACCAGCTTACACTTGCAGCTACAGATACATCGCTCAACGGAGATCATTACCGTTGCGTAGTAAAAAACAGCAGCGGATGTTTTGTCAACTCAAATGATGCGGTACTGACAGTAAATAAACTTCCCCGTATTACACATAATCCTGCTGATACAACTATCTGCCAGAACGGAGTTGCGGCATTTGCGGCAGCAGCAACTGGCACCGGTATTACTTATCAATGGCAGGTAAATGCAGGTAGCGGTTTCAGTAATGTAACGGGTGCTCCATACGCTGGTGTGACTACAGATACACTTAAAATCGTTTCTATTCCTGTATCGATGCAGGGGTACAAATATCGTTGTATTATATCCGGCATATGTGCGACAGATACAACCAATATTGCCAATTTGCGCATTGATACATTGCCCGTAATTAATACACAGGCGATACCGGTTACGGTGTGCAACGGAGAAAATGTCAGCTTCAGCATTGTTGCGGCAGGCACAAACATTACTTATCAATGGCAGGTAAATACCGGTAGCGGATTTACAGCTTTGAGCAATGGTGGACAGTATACAGGAACAGCTACAAACATGTTGTCCATAGCAGGTGCAAACACAGCAATGAACGGCAATCAGTACAGGTGCCTCGTGTCTGGTAAATGTGGTCCTGTAGCAACAGGTGATTCCGTATTGCTCACTGTTAATCCACGACCGGTGACTGCATTTTCTGCCAATAGCAGCAGCCAATGCCTTAGTGGTAATAGCTTTGCTTTTACCAATGCAACTACAATTGCCGGCAGTACAGTAATTTCTTATCAATGGAATTTTGGCGATGGTACAACCAGTACGGCAGTAAACGATGTGCACACTTATGCAGCGGCAGGCACCTATACTGTGAAGCTCGTAGCCACAAGCATTAGCGGCTGTAAAGATTCTGTGCAGCATACGGTAACTGTTTATCCGCAGCCTGCTGTAGCATTTACTACTGCAAGTGCATCTCAATGCTTCAGCGGCAATAGTTTTACATTTAATAACACATCCTCTGTAAGCAGCGGTACTATTGCCTACGCATGGACTTTTGGTGACGGTGCTGCTTCCAATGCAACGAGCCCGGTTCACAGTTATGCAACTGCGGGAGCATACACCGTAAAACTTGTTTCTACAACAGGTTTCGGCTGTAAAGATTCTGCTGCAGCAACGATGACCGTATTCCCGAAACCAACACCATCTTTTACAATAAACACTGCTGCGGGTCAGTGTCTTTATAACAACAGTTACAGCTTTACAAACACAAGCAGCCTCAGTGCCGGCAGTATGAGCTATACATGGGCCTTTGGTGATGGCGCAACCGATACAGCTGCAAACCCCGTACATGTTTATACTACGGCAGGCACCTATACTGTGAAGCTGATCGTATCCAGCAATAGTGGTTGCGCAGATTCTGTGTCGCAGACAATAACTGTGTATCCGCAACCTGCTGTTGCCTTTAACACAGCAAATACCGCACAATGTATAAATGGCAACAGCTTCGCATTTGCCAATACATCCTCGCTGAGCAGCGGCGTTATGACTTATGCCTGGACATTCGGAGACGGCTGGACAGATACGGTTGCAAATCCTGTACACATTTATACCGCAGCAGGTACTTATACCGTAAAGCTTATTGCTACAACAGGTTCGGGATGTAAAGATTCGGCAACTGCAACAGTGACCGTATATCCGAAACCGGCTCCTGCATTTACAATAAATGCGGCAACACAATGCTTTAATACGAACAATTACAGTTTTACCAATACCAGCGCCATTTCTGCAGGAACACTTACTTATCTCTGGAATTTCGGGGATGGAAACAGTGACACGGCAGCAAGCCCTGCGCATACCTACGCGGCTGCAGGCACCTATTCTGTAACGCTTATTGCCACGAGCAACAACGGCTGTACGGATTCTGTAACACAGACGGTAACTATCTTCCCTGCTCCTGCTGCAGCCTTTGCTGTAAACAATTCCGGTCAGTGTGTAAATACGAACAGCTTCTCATTCGGAAACGGTTCTGCACTCAGCAGTGGTACAATGACCTACGCATGGACATTCGGCGACGGAAACAGCGACACCGCAGCCAACCCGGTGCATGCATATACAACACCAGGCAATTATACTGTGAAGCTTGTTGTAACCACCGATCATGGTTGTACGGATTCTGTTTCACAAACAATTACCGTATATCCTAAGCCATCACCGGCCTTTACTGTAAATAACAGCAGCCAGTGCGAAACAGGGAACAATTTCATATTTACCAATACGGGCACTATATCATCCGGCTCCATGACGCACAGCTGGGATTTCGGCGACGGAAATACATCAATTCAGGCAAGCCCGTCTAATACTTATGCAACAGCTGGTACGTATGTAGTGCTGCTTACATCTTCAAGCAACAACGGCTGTACAGATACGGTGTCTCAATTAGTGGTGGTAAAACCAATGCCTGCAGCACCTGTAACAGTTCCGGTTACCTATTGCCAATATGCAACTACAGCTGCACTCACTGCAAGCGGTACCGCAAATCTCTGGTATACTGCAGCAGCAGGCGGCCCGGGAAGTGCTGCTGCGCCGGTGCCATCTTCTTCAACGCCCGGTAACACTACCTGGTATGTAACACAGACGGTAAACGGTTGCGAAAGCATCCGCACCGCGATAAGCGATACTATTTACGCTGCACCGGTTTCCACAGCTGTTGCTTCGGGTCCTGTAGCATTCTGCAATGGCGACAGTGTGCGCCTGGATGCTAACCTGGGTGCAGGTCTCAGTTATCAGTGGACGTATAACGGTACGCCTGTTTCGGGTGCATCTGACAGCAGCTATGCGGTACGTATTACAGGCAGTTATGCAGTTACAGTAACCGGCGATCATCATTGTTCGCTTTCATCATCTCCTGCCATAAACGTAACAGTGCATCCGCTTCCGGACGCTTATATCACCTACAGTACACCCATCTCTTTCTGCCAGGATGGTGCAGTGGTACTTACCGGCGATGTAGCACAGGGCTATGCATACCAATGGTATAAAGATGGCGCGCCTATGAATGGAGAAGTAAACTACTATTACATTGCATCTCAACAGGGCATTTATTCGCTGAAGGTTACGAACCAGTTTGGCTGTGTGCAGATGTCCTCAACTTCTGTACCGGTTACTGTATTCCCGAAACCGGCACCTGTGATTTATAAGAACGGGTTTGACCTTTCCACGGGACAATACGTTACCTACCAATGGTTTTTCAACGGCCAGGTTATCACCAATGCAGTGCAGCAAAGCTATAATGCAACGCAGGACGGTGCTTACTACGTTGAGGTAACGGATGGTAATGGTTGTACCCAGCGTTCTTCCTCCGTATTTGTAGACAATGTAAGTGTTGCCTCAATAAGCATGAGCAGCAAAGACATACGTGTATACCCGAATCCTACACAGGGCATTGTAAACATTGACGCTCCCGCAAAAGTGAACTACTTTATCACAAGCGTGGAAGGTAAATTGCTTCAGTCGGGACAAGATGTGTACCGTATAGATATCAGCAGATTTCCCGATGGAATGTACATGCTGAATATCACCGATGAAGAAAACCACCTGCTGAAAACAGAAAAATTATTTAAGTCAGGAAACTAAAAACCAGTACAATATCAGTGAAAGCCACTCTTTACGGAGTGGCTTTTTCGTTAATAAACGTAAAATGGTATCAGGCTTTCGCCATTTTATCTGATTTAACTAAAAATTTTCCGGTTTTAATGCAACTTTGCTGCCTGCTCCCCGTCAAAACGGGTTTAATGATATACATGAGAAAGAATCTGTTCCTTTATAGTGCCATAGGTGCTGCCGGTTTATTTGCTGCCTCCTGCGGCGGATCGAAGCACAGCCAGAGTTCGAAAAAACAAGGTACCTGGCAGGCCCAGCCTGTAGTAATAGATGGCGCTAACAACGACTGGCCTTCACCGTATCCGCTATATGACAGCAAGGCGAAAATAGGTTATGCGGCATCTAACGATAGGGATAACCTGTACATTACCATGCAGACAGGCGACCGGCAGACAATTATGAAAATTCTGCGGAATGGCCTTACTGTATGGATTGATACTTCGGGCAGGAAAAGCCAGCAGATGTCTATCAATTATCCTGTGGAAAATACAGAAATGCCGACCCGTACCGGCAAGGAAGAAGGAGAAATGGAAAAAGCAGATATGGCTATGCGTCGTCAGCGTATGGTAGATAATGCCCGTAATATGTCGCTTAATGGATTTGCCGGCTGCAATGGAGATTTCCTGGTGAAGCAGGCTAATAATTGCGGCATTGTGGTGCGCATCGGCTTTGATGAGTACAATACACTGATCTGGGAAGCATCTGTGCCGTTGAAAGCCATTTACAAGCCGCAACTTACAGCTGCAGATGCCGGCAAGCCGGTAAGCATCTGTTTTGCCATTAAAGGTATGAAGCAGCCCAAACAGGATGAAAATGGCGGAAATGCCGGTGGTGGTATGCGTGGCGGCGGCGGTATGAGCGGTGGCGGAATGGGTGGTGGCATGCGTGGTGGCGGTGGCGGTATGCGCGGCGGTGGCGGGCGCGGTGGCGCAATGGGCCGTAACAGCGATGGTACCAGCCGTGAAGATCTTTTTGAAAGCACACGTACCTGGTACCAGACAGGTCTTGCAGTTCAGTAATAACCAGTTGATTTTTATATGTGGCCTGCCCGGGAAGGGCAGGTTTTTCATTTTACAGGCTTTTATGGGTAAAAGAAATATCTGAGTATCTACACGGATAACAGGGCTGGCCCGGAATCTCTTTCGTACCTTTGCGCGCCTTCCGGTTATAGAATCTCCTGTGCCGTGTTGAGGCTTTATATACTTAAGAACGATTAATGCCTGTTATAATATTTTTTATTGCCAGCTGGTACCTTTCTCTTTTTGCCCAGACGTTTTTTCAGCACAGATATGCCGCGCATGGTGCTTTTAAGATGAGCAGATCGTGGGAACGCGTATTTTACATTTATGCATATATAGTGCAAGGGCCATCTTACCTGAGTGCCCGGGCTTACGCCATTCTGCACCGTATGCACCATGCATATACAGATACAGACAAAGACCCGCATTCTCCGCAGCATTTTAAAAATGTATTTGCGATGATGTGGGCTACAAAAAAGGTGTACTCATCTATCTTTTATAAACCGCAGGATATAGAGCCGCGCTTCCTGAAGAATGTCCCCGACTGGCCGCTGCTGGATAAATGGGCGCACTCCTGGGGATCCCGGATTATCTGGCTTTTGCTGTATACAGCGTTTTACATAAAATTTGCAACATCTCCGTGGCTGTGGCTGCTGTTTCCGGTACAGGTATTAATGAGCCCAGTGCATGGTGCTATCATCAACTGGTATGCCCATAAATATGGTTACACAAACCATGAAATGAAAAACACGGCACAAAACCTGCTGCATGTGGATTTTCTGATGCTGGGAGAATCTTATCACAACAACCATCACCGCCGTGCATCATCGCCCAACTTCGGCATGAAATGGCATGAAATAGATCCGGTATATCCTGTGATCCGCTTGTTTCATAAGCTGCGTATCATACAGATAAACCCGGTAAACCTGAAAGCAACAGAACACGATTTTTAGAATCATTCCACCATAAACAAAAAGGTCCTGCACTACTGCGGGACCTTTTTAATTAATATATCGAAATAACCTGCTGCCAGTTTTAACCTGCTGCCATACCAGCTGAACATTTCGCCATCCACAAGCATAATTACTGCATGGGGCAAAACTGTTCTTATCTCTTCAATATGTTTTTCTTTAAAAGGATATGGCTCCGAAGAAAGCAGTATAATGTCTGGTGTGGCGGCCGCCAATTCTTCCAGGCTTATTTCGGGATATCTTGCTTTGCCGGCAAACACATTTTCCCAGCCGATAGTAGTGATCATGTTGCTGATAAATGTATCATATCCTACTGTCATCCACGGATTGCGCCAGATCAAATATGCTATACGTTTAGCTGTTTTTGCTTTTGGCAGTCCGTTGAAGCCACTGATAATTTCATGTGATGTTTTGCGTGCTTCTGTTTCTTTGCCGGTGAGTTGCCCCACATGGTAAATCATCTCCAGCGCACCGTTAAGATCATGAATGTCGCTTACCCATACCGGATAGGTTTTGGCCAGTGTTTCCACAATCTCCTGCGTATTTTCTTCTTTATTGGCGAGAATAAGATCCGGCTTCAGCGCTGCTATAATATCATAATGCACCTGCTTGGTGCCACCCACTCTTTGTTTACTGCGGAACCAGCTTTCCGGGTGTACACAGAATTTGGTGATGCCCACCACTGCTGCATCAAGCCCCAGGTCATATAGTAACTCTGTCTGTGAAGGAACAAGGGATACAATACGTAGCGGCGGGAAAGCTATATCAACCATTCTTCCCAGCATGTCTGTAAATGTCTGCCGGCTGCTCATTGTAGCTATTTGAAGCGTTTAAAATAAAATAGTACAAAAAAGCAGAACAGGACATTGGCCGGGAAAAGTGCCGACAGGTACAGATCATAATCTCCGTGCGTTTTCAGCTTTAAGATATACAGCACGAGGTCTGTCATCGAGAAAAGCAGGTAAAGATATGCTGCCCATTTTTTCAGATCGCAGATGAATATCCAGGCTGTTGCATAGCACAACATCCATAAGGGTTGCAGCCAGGCTATAGTGCCAAACGGTTCCGTATGGTTTATCCAGAGGGAAATGACCAGGGCTGCTATGTGAAACAAAACCACCCACGGAAATAACATGGGTGGTTTGCTGATTATGTCTTTGGTAAATGTTTTGAGATCGCGCACGTCTAGCCTTTTGAGAATGCGTTTAAGACATCATATTTTGTGAGGATATGGTACTGGCCGCTTTCATCTTTTGAAAGTACAGCGCCATTGTCTTTATTGATGTAGTGAGAAAGCCGTTCTACCGGGGTATCCATATCTACTTCGGGTAGTGCTTTTTCCTGGACGTCTGCTACGAGCATGTCTTTCACGTTAACATCTTCCATCAGGCGGCGGAACAGCCCGCTTTGTGTAACGGTACCCGCAACATCGCCATTGCTCAACACCGGTATCTGTTCAATATCGTATTTCTTCATCAGCTCCATAGCATCGGCTACCTTGCTGTCGTGGTCTATTGTCACCAGCCTGCGGCGGCCCAGGCCACCAATAAGGTCGCGTACGGTCTTTACTTCCAGGAAGCCACGGTCCAGCATCCATTCGTCATTGTATATCTTGCCTACATAACGGCTGCCATGATCATGGAAGATCACCACTACTACATCTTCCGGTTTCAGACGGTCTTTCATCTGCTTCAGCCCGGCTATTACAGAACCGGCAGAATAGCCCACAAAAATGCCTTCTTCTTTGGATATGCGACGGGCCATTACAGCACCGTCTTTATCGGTTACTTTTTCAAAATGGTCTATTGCTTCCCTGATGTAATTCTGCGGCAGGAAATCTTCGCCAAACCCTTCAGAGATGTAAGGATGCACTTCGCTCATGTCCAGTTCTCCGGTATCAAACCATTTTTTGAGCAGTGAGCCGTAAGTATCGATAGCCCAAACCTGCACATTGGGGTTTTGCTCTTTCAGGTATTTACCGGTGCCTACTACTGTGCCGCCTGTGCCGGATGCTACAACAAGGTGTGTTACTTTACCTTCTGTCTGATCCCATATTTCGGGGCCTGTCTGCTCATAGTGCGCCTGGCGGTTCGCAAGGTTGTCATATTGGTTTACATACCAGCTGTTGGGTATTTCTGTGGCCAGCCGTTTTGATACAGAATAATAGGAGCGCGGATCTTCGGGCTCTACATTGGTAGGGCATACGATCACTTCTGCGCCTACAGCTTTGAGTATATCTACTTTTTCTTTTGATTGCTTGTCCGTGGTGGCAAAGATGCATCGGTAACCTTTGATGATGGCAGCCAGCGCCAGGCCCATACCTGTATTGCCGGATGTACCTTCGATAATGGTGCCGCCGGGTTTTATTTTCCCTTCCTGTTCGGCCACTTCCAGCATCTTCAGCGCCATGCGGTCTTTGATTGAATTGCCGGGGTTAAATGTCTCTACTTTGGCATATACGGTGCAGGGCAGGTCTGCTACCACTTTATTGAGCTTTACCAGCGGAGTATTGCCTATGGTCTGGAGGATATTGTCATATACCTTTTTGGCCGCGTTCATATCTTAAAAATTGAGGCGCTAAGGTAGCAATTTTAACCGGATGCCCCCTGCATATGAAAAGATTTATCTCATATGTATCCTTAATATCCATTGTGTCTTAACATAAAGTTCATTAACTTACTGAAACAACTAAAGCTAACATCTATGCTCAGTGAAAACATGCAGAAAGCACTTAACGAGCAGGTATTGCTCGAGGCCCAGAGTTCACAGGCATACCTCGCCATGGCCAGCTGGGCAGAGATACAACCCGGGCTGAAGGGCGTTACTGCCTTTTTCTTTAAACACAGCGATGAAGAGCGGATGCATATGCTGAAGCTGATTCATTATATAAATGAGCGTGGCGGGTTTGCGGTTGTGCCTGCTTTGGCACAACCTGTACTCACATTCGTCTCGCTGAAACAGGCATTTGAAATGCTGTACAGGCATGAAGTGCATGTAAGTGAGGGCATCAATGAGCTGGTAGATATGGCCCTCAAAGAAAAAGACTATGCTACGCACAATTTCCTGCAATGGTATGTAAATGAGCAGATAGAAGAGGAAAAACTGGCCCGGGATTGCAACGACAAGCTGGAAATGATCGGCGACGACCGCAGCGGCTTGTACCTTTTTGACCGGGACATTATGACTATGGACCAGGGCGAAAGGCGTGGCAGACATTAATTGAAAGGCGATTGACAACATAAATAAAACGGCGGGCTTCGTAGCCCGCCGTTTGTGCATCTCTGACGTACCGGTTATTTTATAAAGCAGGATATTTTTTTAAACAATTTACCAATTACCGGTAATGGCTTCGGCCGGCCGATAAGTATAATGCAACAATAGCAGCGGCATTTTAGATTCATAAAGTAGATTCAGATTGGATAATAATATTCTATAAATCAATCTATTTGGTGAATTTTTAAAATTCTTAATTTGTTTCGAAAATAACTGGCGCGATTTTAGTCTTGAAAAGAAGTGTATTATTATTGTATTTACTATTATATACTTCCATTATGAGAAAACTTTATTCTGTCTGTATTTCCGTATTCTGCTGCCTTGCATTTGTATCCTGCGCCCCACGTGTATACCTGCCCGACCGTGTAAACGCGCCTATGCTGCGCGAACAGGGAGATGTAAAGCTTACGAGCTCTTTTAAGGTGCAGGGGAATGGCAATACGAATAAATTTGTCGCAAGCCCCTCCTTTGATTTTGCCGCATCGCCCATAAACGGGCTGGGCCTCATGGTTAGTTACCGGCATACCAACCGTTATGCTGATGAGGATAATATTTTCGACAGCGTAACAGACCCGGACAGCATTCATTATTCGGGGAATAAACTTGAAATGGGGGCGGGATACTACATGCCATTTGGCGGTAAAGGCCTTTTTGAAATATATGCCGGCGGTGGTTTCGGCAGTTTCAACCGCGATAACATTAAAAAAGAACCTTACGCAGACGGTAATTTTCAAAGCCGCTACCAGACTTATTTTCTGCAGCCTGCGCTGGGTTTTTGCCACAGGGATATTATTGAGCTGAGTGGCGGTATCCGCTTTGCCTACCTGAAGTATAATCATTTCCGTGGCGACGATTCCGTTATCCGTTATGAACTGACAGACCCGGAAAGCGATATAGAAAAAAACACCTTCATTTTTATTGATCCGTATGTAAATGTGAACATCGGCTACCGGTATGCAAAATTCAATATACAGATGGGCAGCAATATCTGTGTGAGCTCTCCGCAGCTGAGGCATGGTGATTTTCCTTTCTATGCATCACTGGGGCTTACACTGGAAATAGCGCCGAGGTTTGCAGGTAAAAAGAAGTAGTACGAGGATGCATTACAAACCAGTAGTGGTATGTTTCCTGTTGTTAATGTCGTGTAATATGAGTCCAAAGACAGGCAGGCATACGCTTGATTTTGGATACTTCACTATTAACACGCCTGGTAGTTGGGAAGGTGTAAAAGAGCAGGGCCTCGATTCTTATGTGGGTGGTATTGCAGCGGATTATGGAGATACACTTTATTTTGATCTGGGCATGTATTCAAATAAACTTGACAACGGATATGCGAAAGCAGAATCAACTATTATTGATGGCAGAAAAGCAAAATTGGTTTTCCGGGACAGCACTGATAGGGGTATTTCAGGAATATATTTTGATAGTCTTTGGTCTGGCGGGCCATTACGGACACGCCTGAATATCTGTGGAAGTAATCTGAAAGCATCAACCCAAAAGCAGTTTCTGGATGCTGTAAAGACACTAAGATTTTATCCCAAAGGACATTATTAAAGAGCTATTATAACAAAAACGGCTGCCATCCGGCAGCCGTTTTCTATTTACCCATTATTAAGATTAAGCGATTGTGATGCTGTTATCCAGGTATACGTCCTGTATGTTGTTCAGCAGCTCAATACCCTCATTCATTGGTTTCTGGAAGGCTTTACGGCCGGAGATAAGCCCCATACCACCTGCACGCTTGTTGATCACAGCAGTGGTTACAGCTTCTGCCATATCAGATGCGCCTTTAGACTCGCCACCGGAGTTGATAAGACCTACACGGCCCATGTAGCAGTTGGCCACCTGGTAACGTGCCAGATCGATCGGGTGATCTGTAGTCAGTTTTTCGTAAACATTTTTATGAGTTTTACCGAAGTTCAGGGCATTGTAACCGCCGTTGTTTGTCGGTAATTTCTGTTTGATGATGTCTGCCTGTATCGTTACACCCAGGTGGTTTGCCTGACCGGTAAGATCGGCAGCAGTATGATAATCAACACCGTCTTTTTTGAAACTGCTGTTACGCAGGTAGCACCACAGTACAGTAGCCATACCCAGTTCGTGCGCATATTCAAAAGCTTTAGCCACTTCTACGATCTGGCGTGTGCTTTCTTCGCTGCCGAAGTAGATAGTAGCACCTACAGCTGTAGCGCCCATGTTCCATGCATCGCGGATGCTGCCGAACATGATCTGGTCGAAACGGTTGGGGTAAGAAATAAATTCGTTGTGGTTGATCTTAACGATCATGGGTATTTTATGAGCGTACTTGCGTGCTACTGCACCCAGTACACCATATGTGGAAGCAACTGCGTTACAGCCGCCTTCTATAGCGAGTTTTACGATATTTTCAGGATCAAAATAGATAGGATTAGGAGCGAAAGAAGCACCGGCGCTGTGCTCAATACCCTGGTCTACCGGCAGGATAGATACATAACCGGTATTAGCCAGACGGCCGTGGTTCTGGAGTGCTGCAATACTGCGGAGCGTCTGTACGTTGCGGTTAGAGTGCATCCATACATTATCAATTGCATCTGCAGAAGGCAGGTGGATAGAGGATTTATCAATAGTAGTACAAGTGTGGTTCAGATAGTATTCGGCTTTATCAGCCAACAGTTCCTGTATTTTTTGTGAAGCCATAAAATGGTTTTTTTGAAAAAATTGCTGCAAAGGTAATTTATCTGGTGTCAAAAAGAGAACATCAAAAGATAAAAATTTAAAAAGTGAGTAAAGGGTTACCTATTGATGTCATTACTGCTTCAGGGCAAAGACTTTAAGGCCCGGGATGCTGCTATGTGTAAGTTCCGGCAGCTCTTTTCCCTGCAGATCGTGCAGCACATAATTATCCTCAGGACCATTATAACGGTAGAAAAAATATTTTACCGGGTAACGTTGGGCATCCTGTAGCAATGCCTGTTCCATACCGCCGCTGCCGGCTGTAAAATAAACAGGGCAGTGAGCAAAATAGGATAATTGCAGCAATGACGGAGATTCTGGTCCGTATGTAATATTGGAGATAAACGGCCCCTGTATATGCAATTGTGTGAGTTGCTGCGCTATAGCATATTCTTTTTCCCCGCTGCGGAAATTTGCTTTCAGATCAGAAATAGCACCTGGCAGATAAGAAAGCATAAAGACAAGGATAAAAAGCCTTTTCACTGTCTCATTAAAATAATTAAACAGGAACCGCTGCGTCAGCAAAAGTCCGATGGCCATACTCAGCGGTACCGTAAACCATATATAACGTGCATCAAACAGCAGCAGCCAGAATCCTGCGGGATAAACCAGGAAACAAAGAATCATGATCTGCTGAGAGCGGGAGAATAACGTTCTCGTGGCAGTCCGTAACATAAGTAGTATGGAAAGCAGCCAGGTAATAAAATAGAACGGCGAAATAAAATTGGCTGTTTCTACCCACCGGAGCAGGTTATACGCCACGCGTATCAGCTGGCGTGCCAGCATTGCAGGTGAGTCCCAGAAATGATCATACACACCCTGTGCATACCAGGGGTCTTCAAAGTAGCAGGTAGAATCCGGGTACAGCGGCGGAATCAGTAAATGAATATCGCTTCTGAACTTCTGGGCACCCGCCACCCACCAGCTCATATTCAGTTTGCCGGCATAGCCGATGCTCCAGTCGCCGTATTTGTCATGCAGCAGCACCAGCCAGGGCATGCATGCAGCAATCTGCACCAGCAAGACAGAGATGAATATGGTGAGGCTTTTTTGCAGCGAAACTTCTTTACGGAAATAATAACAGCCGAGCGTGACGGCAAGCATCAACGGCACTGCATAAAAAGAATATGTTTTGGCAAAATAGGCCACAGCTGTTGCAATGCCTGTTACAAGCCACAGGACAGGCTTTGCAGTAAAATCTTTACGGATAAACAGCAGCAGGATGCCCAGCAGGAACGCTGCCTGCCATACATCGCAGCAGAGCTGGTAGTAAACGGTATGCGCCCAGAAAACGGCCAGGACCAGGCCGAAACACCATTGCCCGAAACGTTCATGATAAAATTTCTGAAAAATACGCTGACTGAAGTAAAGCGCTTTGGCTGCAGCCATTGTATTTACCAGCACTGCTGCGGGAAAAGGAGACATGCCGAGATATTTTACCGCAAGTGCTGCCAGCCAGCAGCTCAGCGGGCTCCAGAAGCCGTTGACAGCTTTTGCGTAGTCTCCGTTTGCATATCGTGTAATGATGGTGAGGTAAGAGGTGGCATCCGGATCTACGAAATACCGGTAATAAGGAAAAAGGAAGTATACCAGGCCGCACAGCAGAAGTATTGCTGTGAAATGCTGCCCTGTTTTGTTCAGTCTGCCGGGTTGCGCACTCATATGGAAGCACAAGATAAGGTACAATTCCGGGATGATCGGCGGTGTAGCCAGCACAATTTTATCAATGTATCATTTTATACTCCGGGCGGCGGTTTTTACTTATTTTCAAATATTTATATCGTAGATCTTTTTCAGAACGCGCTTTACACATTTTTATGTTTTTATTTTTTGCGCAAAAAATGATATATTGGTAATATTACTAAAGCCAGTCCGATGAAAAACCTTTTACTCACCGCATGCGCCATTGGCGCATTACTATTTACTGAAGGATGCCTTCCTACACTCACCGTTACCAATTATACTATTTGCCAGGGCAATACTGTGCCCGCAGGGCAGGGTATGCAGGCTTCCACCACACTTTCCTCGCCTATTGACTGGTATACCTCCGCAACAGGCGGCAGTCCGGTGTTTACAGGTCCTGTGTTTAATCCTGTAGGTGTTACAGGTTCAGGCATAACAAATACCAATACTGCCGGCGTTACCACGTTTTATGCTATAGAGCAAACCAGCAGCAATTCCCGCAGTGCAGTGACGTTTACTATCAATACATCGCCTACGGCAACCATTACGCCCAGCACCACAACTGTGTGCCCCAGCTCCAATGCCACTCTCAATGCCAATACCGGCACCGGGCTTACTTACCAGTGGAAGCTCAACGGAACAAACATTTCCGGGGCTACCAATGCATCGTATACAACTAATGTTGCCGGATCTTATACCGTTGCTGTGTCGAATGCAAACTGCGGCCCGGTTACCTCTACGGCAGTTGTGCTTAGCACAGGTGCAGCGCCGTCGGCCACCATTACTCCTGCCGGGCCTACCACTTTTTGCCTGGGCGGGAATGTGGTGCTGAATGCTACATCCGGCAGCGGGCTCAGTTATCAATGGCAAAAAAATAATGTAAACATATCCGGAGCTACCAACGCAGCTTATACAGCAACCGCATCCGGAAGTTATACGGTAATAGTATCCTATACAGCTACAGGTTGTAACAATACTTCAAGTGCGGTAACTGTAAATGCAAACAGCTCTTTTACAATGAATGCTACAGCTGCAGGGCCGCTGAGTTTCTGTACCGGGAACAATGTGACGCTTACTGCCACCGCAAGCAGCCCGGGACTTAGCTATCAATGGCGCTTCAACGGGGGAAATATTACCGGTGCAACCGATTCTATTTATGCAGCAGCCATTACAGGCAGCTATGATGTAGTGGTGATAGATCCCAACAGCACTTTCTGCCAGCAGACTTCAACGCCGTTTTCTATCACAGCTTTCCCGCTGCCCAATAGCTTTATTACTTACATGACGCCACTGGCGTTCTGTGCAGACGGAGCAGTAGTGCTTACCGCAAATACAGACCCTGGTCTCAGTTACCAGTGGAACTTCAATAGTAACCCGATCAGCGGTGCTACTTCTTATTTTGAGGAAGTAAATAAAACAGGTACATACTCTGTTAATACTACAGACGGGCACAATTGTTCTGCCCTGTCACCGGATGTTGCTGTAACCGTTTATCCAAAGCCGGCACCTGTGGTAACGCGCAACGGGTATACGTTGAGTACCGGTACCGGTTATGCATCATACCAGTGGTTTTTTAATACACAGCCAATAGCGAATGCTCATTCCGCTACTTACACAGCTACGCAAAACGGTGTATACGCGGTGGAAGTAACAGATGCTAACGGCTGTAAGGACGCCTCCCAGGGTACGTTTATCAGCAATGTTGGTATCCCCAATATAAGTGTAAATGGCGCCGGTATTGCAGTATATCCAAATCCAGCATCTGATATAATACATATTGATGCGGGGCAAAAGACAATTAACGTATATTTATGTAACCTTGAAGGGAAACTGATAGACTATCGGGTCAATACAAAAGAGATATCTGTGGCCAATCTTGCGGACGGTACTTATTTTATGACCATAACAAACCAGGATAACAATATTCTTAAAGTTCAGAAAATAGTAAAGACGGGCAGGTAGAGAGAGGTACTTACTTGTTCTTTATGGGTAAAGAAAGAAATCGCCGCTGCAAAGCGGCTTTTTCTTTTATGGAAAGTAGTAAACTGTGAGCGCAATAAAAAGCAAGGTTTCAGGACACAGCGTGCTACTTACAGGTCACTATTAACATCATTTGTCCGCGCCTGGTTTTCTCCCGCCGCCTGTTTCTGGGCCGGTGTAAGGCCCTGCTTCCATGAATTATCATAAGGACGGAATAAAGTATTATTTTTTACAGCATCCAGATGGATGCGCCCGTCCATATAACCTGCAAGCAATTTAAAAGCGGGCAGGTTTTCTTTCTGAAGGATCAGGAGGCTTGCGTTGGCACCGGCTTTTACGGCAATAGGTACACCACCGCCCAGTTCGGCCCAGTGCCCGCCGAGCAGCAGGTTTTTTACCGGCGTCTGGTAATGGGCTACCTTAGCCTGCATATTCTCACGGCCGGGTTTTGCGCCCATCATTGTTCCGTTTTTGTTGCCTGTATAACGGTAGTGTGTAACAGGTGTGGCTACGTCATAAAACAGGATGTGCTGCTGCAGGCCCGGCGCCAGTTTTTCTTCTACCCGGGCTATCATAATGCTTGCGATCCTGTGTTTCAGGTCTTTGTAAGCAGTGCCGCGTATGTGCTTTCCTGTGTCATCTTTTTCAGTCTTCCATTCATCTTCATAATCCATAAATGCAGGCATGAATAGCGTGAGTGTTCCTTGTCCGGCTGGTGCCAGGGAAGGATCACGGAAAGAAGGGGCTAGTATTGAAATTTCTGTGAGATATGGATCGCCGGAGCAATGCTGCCCCCGGGGTACAGCCTCACTGGATAAGTGTATCAGTTCTTCATTAAATCCAAGATCGGCGGGCGGACAGTCCAGCGCTATGGATACTGTAACAGACGAACTGTATAATATTGCGTCATCCAGTTTTTTCCTGAAAGATGGTTTTACCACGTTCTGCGGAAGCATTTTATTGTACAGCGTGTCTACGTCACAGGCTGCAATCACATATCTGCTGTTGATGGTATATTCCTGGTTGCGGTGTTCAATGTTTACTCCCTTGCATATTCCGTTTTCCAGTAAGATTTTCTGTACGCTGCATTTAAAAAACACCTGGCTTCCGAAGTATTCCGTTACATACTGCAGCCATTCAGGTATTACCTGTCCGCCTCCCGGTGGCGGGCTCTGGAAGTCGCCGTAATATGCCCAGCCAATAGGAACGAGGCTGTTCAATATTTCTGTGTCCGAGGCAAAGACTTTTTTCAGTTTTTCGGATGTGAAAAATTTATTGAGTCCTTTCTGCATGCCTTTTTCTCCGTTAAAGCGGATAAAGGGTATGAACGGGAGGGCAAATTTCAGCAGGCGCATTTTGTTTTTCATCCGCTCTGCGGCAGACATAGTTTCTTCTGTACGGAAGATATTGCTGAAGTTGGCAAATGAGCCACCCAGCTTTTTTGCAGCTTTAAAAAAGCGCTCTATCCCTGCGGCATCTTCGGGAAACTCTTTTTGCCACTGATGCTTCAGTTCATCCGGATTATTGGTGAGCAGGTAATCAAAATCATCGCCTTTATAGCGGCGGATGCGTTTTTGCGGTACTGCATTGGGATGATCTGTACCGAGGAAATCAAATATTACACCGGCCATTCCGCCGGGGGCACATTGATTCAGCCAGTGAATGGCGGTATCAAACCGGAAGTTTTTACGGCGGAAACCTGCAAGATAGCCGCCTGCATGCGGTTCTTTCTCCAGCACACAAACGGAAAAACCGGCTTTGCTGAGTATAGCGGCAGCTGTAAGCCCGCCCACACCTGCACCAATCACTACAATATCATAAAAAGGCTTCAGATCCGGTTTTTGCATAAAAGGGTAATAATACAGCTATGATAACATAGCTGTATTTATATTTTGATGCAATATAATCCGAAGAAATATATTATGTGTGTAATTGCTGCTGCCTCAATAAATATTTTCCCAGCACATCAAATTCAATATTCACCACTGTACCGGCTTCAATACTGTGGAAGTTGGTATGTTCGTAGGTATATGGAATAATGGTGACGGTAAATTCGTCCTGAGCTACATTAAAAACAGTAAGGCTCACCCCGTTGAGGCATACAGATCCTTTTTCTATGATGAGTGCTGCAAATGATGCCGGAAAGCGGAAGCGGAACAGCCAGCTGCCTTCCAGTGTCTGTTTTTCTATACATACCGCTGTGGCATCTACATGGCCCTGTACAAAATGTCCGTCGAGGCGGTCGCCCACGCGCAGAGAGCGTTCCAGGTTTACCCGGTCGCCGGTTTTCCATTCGGAAAGACTGGTTTTGGCGAGGGTTTCTGCCACTGCTGTAACCTTATACTGATCATTGTCTATGGCTACTACTGTGAGGCAAACGCCATTGTGCGCTACAGACTGGTCTATTTTAAGTTCTGATGTTACAGCACTGCTGATCCAGAAATCGGTATTGGAACCATTGTGGTCTATGCGGGCTATTGTGCCCATATTTTCTATAATTCCGGTAAACATGCTGCAAAGCTATAGTTTATAGGCGGTTCCCCGATGGGTGGTAGTGCCGGTATCTGATATTACAGTAAGTGATACCGTAAATATAGAATCATTGGTGTGGCTTTTGGTAAAAGTACCATTTACCGTATCTGCTATGCTGCAGAAGATCTGGCCGTAAACGCCGGTTGAGCTGTCTGCCACAGTAGTATCTACCGTAGCAGAATAATAACGGGAAGCTGTAAAATTAAGCGCACCGCCGGATGTACAGAATCCTGATACTGAGAATTGGGAATGCGTAAGTGCATTCAGTTGTAAAACAAATGAATCTATTCTTGCCAGTCTTTCATCTGGCGTGTATACCGAATCCTTAAAGCTGTAAGTGCCCGAGAAAAGCTGAGTAGGGTAAAAACATACGGAATTATCCGGTACGCCGGGAAATCCCCAGTTGTAGTTTACAGCGGTCGGGTCGTTACAGTACTTCTGGCTGTCCAGCTGCGGCGGACGTATGCCCGGGGTGTCTTTGTATTTTTTGCAGGAAAAAAAGCCTGCAACCACGAGTGTAATAAGTATAATATGATAGCGATAACGCATCTGGCCGGTAGTTGTATGGATATAACGGATGTTCTGCCTCAAAATTATCCAGAATAAACTTAAGTTAATAAAAAGTTTGCTCAAATAAGAATATGTACTACCTTTGCCATCCCAAATTCTACCAAAAAGGGGGTATACAAATTATGCTGATTATCGATTCAAAAGATTGCGAAAACATTGACAAAGCGCTCAAGAAGTACAAGAAAAAGTACGAAAAATCACGCACGCTCAATCAATTACGTGCTCGCCAATCGTTCACTAAACCTTCGGTTAAACGCCGTACAGAAGTGTTGAAAGCGGTTTATCGCCAGCAGATCCTGTCTGGAAAAATTGAAGATTAAGTCCTTTTAAAGGCTTAAAAATAAGTTTGTGCCTGGCACTGTAATCATGTATATTTACAGTACCAGGCATTTTTATGTTTAACCAACAGCTGACGGATTTTACCCACTATCTGCGTTTTGAAAAAAGATATTCAAAGCACACGTTAACAGCCTATGTCAAAGACCTGGAGCAGCTGGAAACTTACCTGAAGGATTCCGGATTTGCTGCTGACAATATCGCCGGTCTCACACATTTTCATCTCCGTTCCTGGCTTGCTGCACTCAAAGAACAGGATAATACAGCCCGTACGATCAACCGCAAAATATCTTCTGTACAATCTTTTTTTAAATACCTGCTGAAACAGGGTATACTGGACAAAAATCCGGCAAGGCAGCTTCATGCATTACGTAAAGCGGAACGCCTGCCTTCGTTTCTTAAGGAGACGGAAACGGAGCATTTGCTGGAAGAAATGGCATTTGAGCCGGGCTTTAAAGGTTTTACAGACCGCATGATCTGCGAGCTGCTGTACCAGACGGGTATACGGCGCAATGAACTGCTGCAGCTGAAAGACAGCGATATTGAATGGAGCCTGTGCCAGGTAAGAGTATTGGGCAAAGGCAACAAAGAACGCCTGCTACCGGTATCTGCACAACTGTTGCAGGATCTGCAGGCCTATATACAGGCCAGGAATGAGGCTGGGTTGAATGCATCGGGAAATTTACTGGTGCTGGAGTCCGGGATGCCGCTGTATGCCGGTTATGTGTACCGTATCGTGAAAAAATATCTTACCGCAACGGGTAGCACGCTTACCAAACGAAGCCCGCATGTGCTGCGGCACACTTTTGCAACACATCTGCTTACAAACGGGGCCAATATACAGGCTATAAAGGATCTGCTGGGCCACAGCAGCCTTGCCGCCACTCAGATATATGCACATAATAACATTGATAAACTTAAAGAAATACATAAAAGGAACCATCCCAGGGGCTGATTTTTTTGAATGGATAATGTTATGTTAACACAGTTGATTTTTAATAAAGCTTTTTTTAACTTGTTCTTCGCTTCTATAAAAACATTAGTATGACTTGACCGATACATTTTATTATTCCCATTATTTAACCTTAAATAGATTCGTTATGAACGTGCAAATTCAAACTGTGCACTTCGATGCTGACAGTAAGCTGATCGAAAGAGTTAATGAAAAATTAGATAAACTGAAGACTTTTCACGACCGCATTGTAGGTGTAGATGTTTACCTTATCCTTGATAACTTGTCTCATAAAGTGAAAGATAAAGTTGCTGAGATAAAAGTATATGTTCCGAAACATTCATATTTCGTAAAGCATTCCAGTAAAACGTTTGAAGAATCCTTTGACCTGGCCTTTGATTCTATGGTAAATCAGCTGAAGCGCCAGAAAGAAAGGACACTCGCATAATATATTCTGAACAGCAAACGCCTGTTTTTCAAATCCGGTCTTTATGAAGGCCGGATTTATTATTTTATTGATGCCCGGCTTGTAACAGAAAGCTAAAACACCTATTTTGCAATAATAATGTACAATCTTACGTACCATGTATCAAACCTGGAAAAATAAATTGCTTGCAGTTGCGGCAATTACCACTCTATTTACAGCCTGTAAAAAGGACTACAGTAAAGATGACCCACTGCCAGAAGTCTATTCCTCTTCCGTTTTTATCAGTAGCCAGAACCAGAAAGTTTATGCTTTTGATCCGCATACAGGCAATAAAAAATGGGAAGCTTCAGTAACCGGAAATGTGGTGGCGGCCCCCGTTGTATTTAACGGAGATCTTTTTATAACTGTAGAAAGCGGCCGTATTTACCGCCTGGATATAAACCATGGTACAACGAAGAAAATCTACAATTTTGCTGCTCAGCTGGAAGGTACGCCGATAGGAGATGGTAATTTCCTGTATGTGCCTACTACCAATGATACGCTCTATGCGCTCAATCTGAATGGTGATACTGCTACGTGGAAGTTCGTTGCGGGAGACCAGATCCGGTCGTCGCCGGTTGTATATGGCAACCGCGTAATTTTTGGCAGCAATGATGGCAAGGTATACGCAGTAAATAAAAATAGCGGTGCGCTTGAATGGTCTTTTAATGCCGGAGCAGCTGTAAGTTTTACCTCTTCACCGGCTGTAAAAGGTCAGTTTGTGTACATAGGCGGTACGGACGGAAAGCTTTATGCTATCGATACTTCCGGAGCACTGAAATGGACGTTTGCAACAGGTGCGGCCATTGAAAGTTCTCCGATCGACTATGGCGGGAACATTCTTTTCGGCAGCAATGACAATAACCTGTACTGTCTTGACTCCGTTACCGGCCTTAAACGATGGAGTGCTGTAACAGGCGACCGTATTATATCATCGCCCTATGCTTACAGCCAGGTGATATATGTAGGCAGCTATGACTTTAAGCTGTATGCGGTGAATATACTGGATGGTACCATACGCTGGACATTCCCGACAACAGCATTGATTAAATCATCGCCGCTTGTGCAGTACGGCAAAATATATTTCGGCGGTTACGACCAGGTATTATATGCACTGGATACGCTGGATGGGCATGTTTCCTGGAGAGATACCATTAACGGACCTATCGAAACATCGCCTGTAGCAGCAGATGTAGATGGGAAAAGTTATAATCCTTCTATAAGCGGTGCTTCCAAAGATTAAAAAAATATTTGCCACAGGAAAAAGCCTTCATTTTTTTATGAAGGCTTTTTTGTTGGTATATATCTAAGCATCAGTTACTAGTAAAAGGGATCTTTAAAATTGAGAAGCTATATTTTTTTTATTTATGTAAAAAAGATTTTGTGGATTCAGATATTTCCCTAATTTAGCATTTACAAAGCGACTTTATGAAGCTATCGGGGGATATGCTTCATAACAGGTAAGATAAAAGTTCCAGGTCGTTTTTTTCCTTTTTAAATTTTACATTACTACTGAAAACAACATGTGCATTATCGTTGTATAATAATGCATGTAACTGTACCACTTTTGAATTGAAAGCAGAAATGAAACATGGCTGTGCACTCAGCTGATCTGGGGAGAGATCGTTTCATTTAAACCATTCCATCATTACTAGTTAAACTTGTGGTGCACGGGCATTTCAGCTCGTCGGCGTCATCGGGAAGCGTATGTTATTTCGTTACCTGCACGTCGTTTTGTGCCGCAAAAAAGGGGAGAAATTTTTTTTAACAAGTCTAATCTTTTTTATGAAAAAGGGTTACCAGTTTTTCGGGCTGCGGTCTGTGATGGGGTTGCTGTCCTGTGTATTATTTACACTTAATGTAAATGCACAAAAAACTACATTGTTAGTGAGCATTGTTGACAAATCAGCTGAGCCTGTAGTGAGAGATGCAGGCAAGGAAGGGTTGAGCGTGACCTTCGGCAACACGCAGCTTAATAATATTATTTCCAGGTATACAGTCAGCAAATTTGAAAGGGCATATCCTACAGCATTTGCAAGCTATCTGAGAAATGTATGGAAGGTAGAGGTCAATTCTTCAAAACTTATGGAAGACCTCGCCAACTACGATCATAATGTAATTCCTTATGTAAAAATCCAGAATGAAGGTACTGTGCTTTATACGCCAAATGACTACGGCTTTGTAGGTTCGGGCGCATTGCAGGCAGACCTTGATCTCATCAATGCAAAAGCTGCATGGGACATTACCAAAGGAGATACATCTGTGCTCATCGGTATAACAGATACTTACTTTGACACAACACACCCGGACCTGATCGGCAAATTTGCTAAAATACGCTTCAATGCCAACTATAGCGGTTCTGAATCGCACGGTACAACCGTTTCTTCGCTCATTGCATCCAATACCGACAACAATACGGGCATGGCAGCTATAGGTAATAAATGCCGCCTTGATGTATCAACCGGTGTGGGTGACGATTATACAATGATGCTGATGTCGCAGGACGGTACACGTGTACTGAATGGCAGCTGGTATAATAACTGCTCTTATGATACTTACCAGCAAGGTGTGTATGATGAGATATATGAGAATGGCACCATAGCCTGCTTTTCAGCCGGCAATGGCGGCAGTACATGTACCGGTGCAACTTCCTACGCATACCCGGCTTCTTACGATCACAATATTTCTGTAACTGCGATAGGCAACCAGTTTGCCCGCGGTACGCTTAACTACAGCTACAATGGTGCCACTACCGGCTACAGCTGGATGGACGTGCATGATAAAGTAATCGGCGACCCTACCACTGCATATACACACAATGATAAAGTGGACATTGCAGCACCCGGTTATGGCGTTACCTGTGGTTATTATTCTTCAACAAATGCTTCTGTAAAATACCAGTCTTACTATGCATACGGCACATCATTTTCCAGCCCGTATGTTGCCGGTACAGCAGGTCTTATGCTGTCTGCAAACAAAGCGCTGTCTCCGTACCAGGTAGAGTATATTCTGAAAAAAACAGCAGCAAACATTGATACCATTCCGCAGAACGTTCCCTATGCAGGTTTGCTGGGCGCCGGTCGCCTGAATGCAGGAGGCGCTGTAAGCATGGCATCTACGATCAATGTAAATGATCCGGCTACCGCAACTTTATTCATTCCCGGTATTGACATTTCAACGAAATGTATGCCTACATCTTCCGTTAAACCAGTGCTGAAGCCTACTATCGTAAATGGTACGCCACCTTATACTTACAACTGGGAAGCGCTTCCGGGAAACACTGCCGTACTTAGCTCCAGCACAGCTGCCAATCCGCAGGTAACAAGTGTTACCACTTCTTCACCGTACGTATGGTTCCGTCTTACAGTGTATGATGCATCTCCTGTGCAGAAAGTGGCCAGCAAAATAATACAGGTAACCTTAAATAATCAGAATACATATGATCTTGCTATTCGTGATTCTTACAGTGATACGTATAATGAAGCCAACAACCAGGACACAATAGATACCCGCGACTGGAACCTCTGGAGAAGCCCGGATATCTGGAACCGCCAGCTGAATGACTCAGGTCTTTTGCACCAGCCTGCAAACTATGCCGCCGGTACCAACTATATGAATGTACGGGTACATAATGTGGGTTGTGCTGCATCTCCTGCTCCGGGAAGCAATGGTCAGAACAAGATCCGCATATTCTGGTCTTTCCCTTCTACTAACCTGAAATGGCAATACGATTTTTCAAATGCATTTACATATACCAACACTGCCGGAACAACAATACCTGCAGGTGGTGAAATAACTTCAACACCGGCATCTATCCCGGTAATACAGCCAGGCCGTGATACGGTGATCCGCGTTTCATGGACACCGGTCAACTATTCTATCGCTGCGCCAAAAGCACAGGAAGGAAATCTTGCGCTGTATGCACGTATCTCGAAATATAACAATACAGGTGCTACAGACCAGGGTTTTGGTGTAACAGAAACAAACCGCACACAGGTGAATGTGCGTAAATCAAACAACCTGGCACTGAACAATATTGTAAAAATATCTATCGACAGCAACACACTGGTAAACAGCACCGCGCTGTTTCTTACCAACCCGGATTCTGTAACTCAGACAATGAACTTCTCACTGAACTCAATCAAAGATGTATACAAATACATGAGTGGTGATTTTAAACGTCTGATGACTGTACGCATCTATCTTGGCAATCTCTACAGTCGCTGGGTAGCCGGTGGCCGTAAAGGAAAATATCTTTCTTACGATGATAACCTGAAGTACATTTCATTCGATGATCTCAGTAATGCGGGTTTCAATAATATTTCCATGAATTCCGGTGAGCACGCCTTTGTGATCATGGAAGTAGGAGTGAAGACCCTGCCATTCGTGAATCTGGCTGCAAACATGCATGAGTTCATGCTTTCAGCATCCAAAGCTGCAACAAGCGAGCTGGTAGGTACCATTAATTTTGAGGTGTACTATAACTCTTCGGTGAATTCACCGGTAATATACAGGAGCACAGATGTAGGAAGTACTACTACCATTAGAAAACACACAAAAGGCCGGCTGATGGTATATCCTAATCCTGTATCATCGGGTATGTTGTATACAGTTTACGATGGTGAGGTGTCTGTTAAAGATGCCGGAATTATAGTTCAGGATATTATGGGCCGTATTGTTTATAAACAGAGCTATGGCAGCATAGAGCCCCGCCAGACTATATCTGTACCGGTAGATGGTATTGCCGGTGGTATGTACCTGATCCACATACAAGGCAACGGACAAGACGCTGCGGCACCCGTTAAGTTTGCAAAAATCAATTAAGGAGGACAAGTTTTGATCATAACAACCCCGAAAAGAGCAGGCAGTATCGCCCTGCCAGGCTTTTAATTTTCAAAGGGTTTTCTAAAGGTATTTTTTTGAAATTTTTCCATCGAACCTGATCCGCCCGGTCTTGCCCACGAAGCATAATAAAAGACGGATTGTCTTTCTATGAAAAAGTCCGACAGGCACCGGTTCGTCCGGTGCCTTTTTGGATTAAGATATTTAAAACATCAGATGTTGATAAACATCTGATGTTTTTTATTTCCTACCCGCCCTGCTGATATTCTGCTATGGAAATATTTTTCTGCAATACCGTAGTTACAGTGGTGATGACCATTGATTAAATGTTAATAGATGTTTTACAGTGATAACAAATGAATAACAATAAATATTAGCGATATATATTGTTTTATTTAAATAATTATTATTTTTGAATTGTATTATAATTAAAGTGTTCTGATGTAATTAATCTATACATTTTTAACACCCCCCGAATGAAAGCAATCATATACTACCAATCGTCACAGGGATATTATGCCCTGCCGGGTAATTCCCGCTATCTGTCATTTCATATCTACATCTCAGATGCAGTGCATCGAGAGTGCACCTGACAGTTTCTGTAAAGAAATCTGAGTGCCTCATCATGGCCAATAGTCCCACTTCAGCTACTGCTTACCAGTAGCAGGGTATTTCTTTGTCCTTACCTCTTTTATAACCATAAAACACCCCCGAAAATGAAAGTAACATCTACACGTGCAGGCATGCCCATGCACATCCATGAAATGAAACGCAGGATTTCAGACGTTGCAAAAAGGGCAGCATTTGTTATTGCATTACTTAGCTGCAGCATTGCAGGAAATGCGGCTACAAGAACCTCTGTAACAAGCGGAGACTGGAACAGCGGCTCTACCTGGTTTGGCGGAACAGTGCCGTCAGCCACAGATAATGTGGTCATCAGCCCATTTACAACTGTAACTGTGAGCAGCAATACCACCATCAATTCGATCGTTTTCAGTTCTACATCTTCATTCACAAGTACATTGAGCGTAAGCTCCGGTGCAACACTGACAGTTACTACTTCCATTTCAGAACAGAATGATAATAATACAGACGTCAATGCTGCGCTTACGGGGGCGGGAACGATCAACTGCGCTTCACTCAGCGTATCCGGTACTCAGAACAATCTGAGTGGCGACGCAACAACCATCATGACTTCATCTGTTGCCAATCTGAATATTTCAGGAGACCTGACGGTTGACGGCGAAGACGATGGCAGTGACGATAATGACGGCTATTTTAACCTGAGTTCTGGTACAGTAACAGTAGGAGGGAGTGTTTTCTTTGCAAGAGAAAACAGCGGCTGCCTTACCGTTCTGGATATGTCCTCCGGATCTGGCAGCGGAACATTGATTCTAAGCGGCTCCACCCCTTTCAATAACTCCGGAACAGACGGTACATTTACGGCAAATGGTGCGTCGGCTACGGTAAATTACTCCAGGGGCGGGGCTCAGACTGTGAAGCCTGTAACGTACACCAATCTTACGCTTTCCGGATCAGGTATCAAGACCACCAGCAGCGTAACCGTGAATGGTAAATTATCATTACAGGGAACTGCCACTGCAAATAATGTAATTACATACGGTAGCAGCGCAACGCTTGAATACAAAGGAAGTGCAGCCCAGACGTCATCGAACAATGAATTTCCCGCATCTTCGGCGCTTCATCTCATTATAGACAACGGATCCGGTGTGACGCTTAATGGTGCGAAAACGCTTACTGCTACAGGCGCCGGTGTACTTGCATTTAATGCAGGTATGTTAAATGTGGGAGATAATATACTGCAGCTCGCATCAAACAGCACTACTGCCATTACAGGTATTACATCGTCATCTTATATTGTTGTGGGGCCATCGGCAGGTTATCTCCAGCGTTCATCCATGACTGTTGGCAATACATATATTTTCCCTATCGGGAATGCTGCACATTATCTGCCGGTTACCCTGAAGCCCAATGGCAGCACAGGTAATTTCCAGGTAAAAGTTTTCCAGGGAGCTACAAAGAACGGAGTATATGGTGGCACTGCTTACACTTCCAAAAATGGTATGGTAGATGCTATCTGGACTATTACGAAAAACTCCGGAGGTGCAGCAGAAGTTACACTGCAGTGGGATGCTACGCTTGAAGGTAGCAGTATTGCCGGCAAATCCGGTACCGCAATAGGTATTTCGCATTATAATGGTACCACCTGGGATTTGCCGCAGGTAAGTTCGTCCAATACAACTACGTCCGCATATTACCCGGGCTTCAGCAGTTTCTCTCCCTTTGGAGTAGGCCTTGCAGGTTCACCACTACCAATCGTACTTAGTTATTTTAAGGGCAGCCTGGAAAATGATCATGCGATGCTTAACTGGGAAACAGGTAATGATGATGCCCGTGCCTTTACGCTTGAAAAAAGCACTGATGGTAAAAATTTCAGTACGCTATCTGCTATTGATGCTAACCCTGCACATGAATACAGTTATGCCGATCCGGTCACAGTCGGTGTGTATTACTACCGGTTGAAGATGGAAGAAAATAATGGTAATGTCACTTACAGTAACATCGTTACCATTAAAAGTGAAAAGAAAAATATGCCTGTTGTAAAAGTATATCCTAATCCTGCCACCGACTGGCTGCAGGTAAGTTACCCGCAACTGAATGAATCTGCGTCTGCCGAGATATATGATATGCAGGGCCGGATTATATTCCGCCAGGTGTTAGATAATAATACCAGCCTTACGCGAATCAATGTATCCGGCCTGGTGAATGGTATGTACATCCTCTCTCTGAAAGGAACCGGAATAGATGGAAAAACAACATTTTTTATCCGGCAATAATTTTTCGGGGTTGTAGTACAAGGGCTGTCTCATTTTTTGAGGCAGCCCTTTCTTTTTTACGAATGTGCAAGATCGGCCAGCATAGCTTTTGCGCGGTCATTGTCCGGATGTTTTTTCAACAGATGCTCCAGGCATTGCTTTGCACGCTCATTTTGTAACTGGCTGTGGTAATAAACGGCGAGGTTAATCAGCATCTGTTCGCTATCCGGGTCCAGTGCCTGTGCGCGGCTCAGGTAATCGTAAGCCATTGTATTATTGCCCTGCTGCATATACAGGAAACCTATATTAGTGTTGGCAATTGCATAATTGGGGTTTTCAGCAAGTATGAAACTGTACACTTTTTGTGCTTCTGCCAGTTTGCCAAGCGAAGCCAGGCAGGTGCCGTACTTGCTCTGGAAGTCGAGTGCATCCGGAAGTATCTGAACGGAACGCTGATACCAGGGTTCTGCATTGGCGGGCTGTTGTATTTGCATATACGATTCTCCGATGCGGTAAGCAGTCCAGGCATCATTAATGCTTTCCGGCTTAAGAGGCGCTGCACGCTGTGTTACACGGGCATAATCATTGAGCAGGAAATAAGCACGTATCAGATCGCGGTTCTGTTTCTCTTTCTCTTCGGTCTCTTTCTGCAGGGCAAGGTAGGCAAGGGCGGAGTCCAGCAGGCCTTTGTTGGGATTATACCTTTCATAAAACTCCATGAAGCCGCGTGCAGTTGTGATGGCGTCTACATGATCATTGTTAAAGCATTTAAGGCCCAGGAAAGCAGTGATCTTTTTCTCCAGCGTGTCATTCATCGGACGTTTGCGGATAAAATGATCGGTAACAGCCACGTGCGGAATGTCTATGCTGCTGTTGTGCGGCATGTGGCAAGTGACGCAGTCGTTGTTTTTTGCAGCGCGCACTTCGGGTTTTTCAGTACACTGTACCTGGTTGTTTGCAGCGCCATGGCAGCTCTGGCATGCATTAAGGTATTGTGTGCGTGGTGTGAACTTTACACTTACATGCGGGTTGTGGCAGGTGATACAGCTCATCTTCTGAGATACCACATAGCACTGGCTTTTCTTCATGCGCTCTACATGCGATGCCATAATCATTTTATCGCGTGCGCCTTCATACTGCGGCATAAAAACATTCATCACTTCACTCAGTTTCATGCCGGGATGAAAGTCGAAAAACGTTTTGCCGTCATTGAGTACGGCAATGCCTTGCAGATGACAGCGCTGGCAGATGTTGTTCTGCAGATCTGTAGGAAGCCTGCGAGGGTTTACAATAGTGTAGTCGGGCCCTTTAGAGGTGTCAACTATGCGCTCGGTTTGCCTGGCCTGCACGTGCAAAGAGCCCGGGCCGTGGCAGCGCTCACAGTCGATGCCGGTTTTAACACTTACAAATTTATTAAGGCTGTTCTGATCAAATTCCGGGTAACCATTATGGCAGCTCATACATTCCAGCTCTATCATACGGTTAAAGCGGCTGCTGGCACCGTTTTCAAAGCCGGGTGCGAGGTCCCATTTTTGCTTTTGTGTATAAAAGGTAATGGGTGCCTGGTAAAAATAACCGTTGATGCTGTAGATGTGTGAATTTGTATGCTGCCCTGAACCGACGATGTAATCTATCTTCTGGATTCGTTTGTGCACTGTGTCTTTGCCCTCCAGCCGGTACTCCATCACATATAATGCAGAGTCCGGGCCCCAGTATGGTTTGTAATAAAAGTCCAGGTTTTTGTCATATACAAGTGCATGCGCTGGTGAGAAGTCTGCCGCCGATTTGGTGCGTGTGGCATGATCAAAAGACTGCCCCATGCCAGTCTGTATAAAAGTTTTGTACACTTCTTCATGACAGGTGCGGCAGGTCTGCATACCTACATAATGCGCGCTGGTGTCGTACACATTGCGCCAGCGGGACTCGCCCTGCGGTGTTTCTCCGCTGGTATTGGTTGCCGGACTGTTACAAAAAAAGGTGGGCAACGTAGCGCCCACCAATGCTATAAGAATAAGTGTATTTCTGAGTAAACGGGACTGCATGCCGTTCAAATTTACTACAATAAACAGCTTCTTTTAACTGAAAATTGCGAGGGTAAAATCTTTCTTCCCTTTTTGAATCAGTACATAACGATCATTCAGCAGGTGTTCTGCCTTCAGTGAAAAATCAACGGAGTTTATTTTTTCTTTATTAATACTTACACCACCTCCCTGTATCATTTTGCGGGCTTCGCCTTTGGAAGGGAAGACGCCTGTATCCGCCAGAAAACTGATAAGATGTGCACCTTCGGCCAATGTTTCACGGGAGCCTGTAACGCGGTCTACACCTTGCAGCATGTTCAGCAGGGATGCTTCATCCATCGTACGGAGCGCATCAATGGTGTTTTTACCAAAAAGTATAGTAGTGGCATCTTTGGCAGACGCCAGGCCCTCCTTTCCGTGCACCAGTTCTGTCATTTCTTCCGCAAGTGCTACCTGTAGCTTTCGCTGGCTTTTATCGATCTCATGCTCTGTAACTAATGCCGCTATCTCTTCCATTGTTCTGAAAGAGAAAATATAAGTCATGCGCACAGCATCTTCATCACTCTGGTTTAGCCAGAACTGATAAAATTCATATGGTGAGGTCTTATTCGCATCCAGCCAGATGTTGCCGCCTTCAGATTTGCCGAATTTGGTGCCATCGCTTTTGGTAACCAGTTTGCAGGTCATGGCAAAAGCATCATCGCCCCCGCCTTTACGACGTATCAGTTCGGTGCCGGTGGTCATATTGCCCCACTGGTCTGCGCCACCCATCTGCAGCTTTATATTATGATTGGTGTACAGGTAGTAAAAATCATAGCCCTGTATCAGCTGGTAGGTAAATTCTGTAAAGGAGATGCCCGTTTCCAGGCGTTTCTGTACAGAATCCTTTGCCATCATATAGTTCACCGGTATGTGTTTGCCCACATCGCGGATAAAATCGAGAAATGTAAAATCTTTGAACCAGTCATAGTTATTCACCATAACCGCGCCGTTTGACCTTGCGGGGTCAAAGTCAAGGAATTTTTCCAGCTGCCTGCGGATGCCCTCGCAGTTTTTGTAAATGGTGTCCATATCCAACAGGTTACGCTCAGCGGATTTTCCTGAAGGGTCGCCTATCATACCGGTAGCACCGCCTACAAGGGCATATGGCTTATGGCCGGCACGCTGCATGCGCATCAGCAATGTAATAGGGAGGAGGCTGCCTACGTGAAGGCTGTCGGCAGTAGGGTCAAAGCCGATGTAACCTGAGGTCATCTCTTTATTCAGTTGTTCTTCCGTGCCCGGCATTATGTCCTGTACCAGGTTTCTTGCTTTCAAATCAGCTATCAGGTTTGTCATATCGTTATCTGAAAGGCGCAAAAATAATGTTATTGACGCAGAGTAGCTGTTTTACATGGAAAAATAGACTTATTTTTACGTGGGGAGATAAAGTTTAACATAGCATTTAAAATGTTATGTTGTTCGTTAAAAGAGCCGTAAAGATGCGGTTGTTTTGTAATGTTAGTTATTTTTGTATAAAATTTTGTTAAAACACCAGAAACCTATGAAGAAGGGTATACCCTTATTGTGCTTATCTGCGCTGTTACTGTACGCAACTAAAGCGGAAGCTCAAAACAGGATTTATGTAAACGAGTACCTCAACATTGGGGTAGGAGGGCGGGGCCTTGCGATGGCCGGTGCTCAGTCTGCCACTACAGGAGATGTTATGTCGGGCTATTGGAATCCTGCGGGACTTATGCGTGTAGAAGATGATCTGCAGGTAGGCCTGATGCACGCAGAATATTTCTCAGGGATTTCAAAATACGATTTCGGAAGTATCGTGAAACCTTTGAAAAATAAGAAAAGAGTTATCGGGCTTTCTGTGATGCGCTTTGCGATAGACGATATTCCCAATACCATAGATTATGTGCAGCCAGATGGCTCATTTGACGAAAGCAAACTGAAATCCATGACAGCAGGGGACTACGCATTTCTGCTTTCTTATGCACAAAAGCTGAACATTTTTAAAAAGAATCCATTCATCCAGACGAATATAGGTGCCAATGCGAAAATCATATACCGCAATCTCGGCTCTCTTGCCAATGCATGGGGCGTAGGTGTGGATGTGGGCTTACAAACCACCTATAAGCGATGGTACTTTGGCCTTATGGCAAAAGATATCACTACTACTTATACCGCATGGAGCTTTAACCTTTCCGAGCATGATAAAGAAGTATTTGGTGCTACAGGCAACGAAATTCCTATTAAATCCTATGAAGTAATGCTGCCCCGCTTCAATTTCGGAGTGGCACGCGGCCTCCTGAAGACGGGTAAGAAAATACAGGTTACTGCAGAGCTGGACTGGGACCTTACAACAGATGGTAAACGTAATACACTGATCAGCTCGAGCGGCTTTAGTATAGATCCCCATATGGGACTGGAAGCGGGCTATAAAAACACTATTTTTCTAAGGGCTGGCATTGGAAATATTCAGCGTGTACTGGACGATAAGGATACGACAAATCAAAAAAAATATACCATGTTTCAGCCTTCTGTGGGCGTAGGCCTGAAGCTGAAAGCATTGGTAGTGGACTATGCTTTTACCAGCCTGCAGACACAGTCAAATCCTTTGTATACACATGTTATTTCCCTGCGTATCAATGTGAATGCGGCTAAAAAGAAGAATATACCGGACGAAGTGCCACCAGCTGAAGAAACAAAATAATCACCATAATTACCTTACCTCATTGATTCTGTTATGAAATATATAAGTAAAATATCGCTGCTGCTGGCCTTTATGGTGTACGGTACAGCAACACTTATGGCCCAGTCTTATGGGAATGAGTGGATAGATTATAACAAGACTTACTACAAATTTAAAGTCGGAAGAACGGGTATCTGCCGTATTCAAAAATCTGCGCTGGATGCGATAGGTGTGCCAACGAGTGTGAGCGGCGCTAATTTTATGCTGTATCGCGATGGCCAGGAAGTACCTGTTTTCGTTACTACAAACGGAACGTTTTCGACCGGGGATTACATAGAATTTGTAGGAAAGCAAGCAGATGGAAAAATGGATACAGAGCTGTATGGTGATAGCAGCATACAGGCAGATCGTGCCAAAAGTCTGATATCCGACACTGCGGCTTATTTTCTTACTTATGACAACGCAACCAGCGGGCATCTGAGATATAATTTTTCAAATCCTGCGCCGAATGGTGCAGGGGCAGAGCAATATTGCCTGTATACATTGGAAACTCATGGCCGAGGGTATTTTTATGGCGGTTACAGCTACGCTACTGGTTATCTGTTTAACTCTTCTCAGTTCGATCGTGGAGAAGGCTTTGGCGGTCAGCAGACGGGTATAAGTGCTCCAATAGCGATTAATATGACCACGTCCAATCTTGTAAGTTCCGGGCCTAATGCGACAGTAAAATTCAGTGTAGTTACCCAGTCATATACTAATCAGCACTATTTCAAATTATACGTAAATAATCAACAGGCCGATACCGGAAGTTGCGGACCATTAGACACTAAAGTTTTTAATTCCTCAGCCCCGGCATCCTGGTTGTCTTCAAGTAATACTGAGGTTAAGGTTGTTCCGTATAATCTGGGTAGTGCTACCTATGATTACTATGGAGTAGGAATGGTTTCGGTTGAATATCCGAGGAATTTCGATATGACGGCGATGGATTTTATGCGTTTCAGGCTCCAGGCAAAATCTACAGAGCAGTACCTGGAAATTCCCAACCTTGTTTCCGGAACGGCGCCACGACTGTACGACGTTACGAATATGAAATGGTACAAAGGGGATACTACTGTTGCCGGTAAAGTGACTTATTATATAGATGGCTCTGCGCAGGACCGCGAAATGGTTGTTTATTCTTCCGGCAGCTCTAATATTGCTAACGTTACAGGGAGTAAAAAAATCAATTTTACTAATTACACAGCTGCAGCAAATCAGGGAAACTATATAATACTTACACATCCTTCTTTAATGGATGCCAGCGGACATAATTATATCCAGGATTATAAAAATTACCGCAGCAGTGCGGCCGGTGGCGGATACAGTACGGTGGTAGCTGATGTTACGGAATTGTATGATCAGTTTGCGTATGGTTATGATATACATCCACTGTCTATAAAACATTTTCTCTCTTACGCCTATGATAAATGGACTACAAAGCCCTCTTTCGCATTCTTTATAGGAAGAGGTATTAAATACTATCAGTATAATAATTACCTGACTGGCACCGGTGGCCCATATCTGTATCCTATTGTGCCAACATACGGAGATCCGGGAAGTGATATTGATTTTGTAATGAACAGTACCAAAACAAAGCTTAATATGTCTGTAGGCCGCCTGTCTGCATGGAATGGCCAGGAAGTAGGCATCTATCTTGATAAAGTGAAGGCTTTTGAAAGCGCAGTAAAAACTCCTGCGTTACCTTCTTATGCATCAGAAAGCTGGAAGAAACAGGTCTTGCATATTGCCGGTTCAGCAGATGCATCATTGCAGAATACATGGCTGTTGCCTACGCTCTATCAGGGGAAAACAATTATAGAAGATACGGCTCTCGGCGCATCAGTGTTCACCGTTGCGAAAAGCACAACTAACCCTGTTGATAATATCAGCAGTGCTGCGATTGATTCAATGATTAATGCCGGCCTTGCAATAATTACATTCCATGGGCACGCTTCTGCTTCTGGTTTTGACTTTAATCTGAACAGCCCGGAGCAGTATAACAGTCTTCCGCGTTTGCCATTATTTGTTGCCCTAGGCTGCGATGTGTCCCAGATATATGATCTGAATACACAGAAAACGATCAGCGAACGTTACATAGATGCCCAGAATGGCGGTTCTATAGGAATGATAGCTGCCGATAACATGAACTTCCCCGATTTCCATCAGTATTATCTCGCGGGGTTGTATACATGCATTGGCCAGCGCTATTATGGTCAAACGATAGGAGAACAATATAAAGGGACTTTTGACAGCCTGATGCATTTTAATAACACCGGATATTTCCTGGCACACCTGGAAAGCCTGCTGCTGCAGGGAGACCCTGGTGTACGGCTGTACTCGCCTGCCAAACCTGATTTTTATGTAACCAATACTACAATTTCGTCTATACCGGCCAATGTAACCACCAGCCAAGATTCATTTAAACTGAAAATTGTAGGTTACAACCTTGGTCGGGCTATTGATGATACGGTAACCGTAAAAGTAGAGCATACAAACCCTGCAGGCGTAACAGCTATAGTGGGAACATATAAAATAATTAACCTGCATAATACTGATACAGCATTATTCAATGTACCGGTAAATAAACTTAATGATCTTGGCCTTAACAAATACCGCGTAACCATTGACGCACCAAATAAGTTTGATGAACTCAGTGAAGCCAACAATGTAACTACGGTAGAACTATTCATATACAGCGACAATCTTGTGCCGGTGTATCCGCAGAATTTCAGTATAGTGCATGCTCAGGGAGTAACGCTGAAGGCATCTACCATTAATCCTTTCCGCCCGATAGGCCGCTACAGGATGGAGATAGATACTACAGAACTGTTTAACAGTCCGTCTCTGCAGCAGACTGCCATCGTAGCACCCAGTGGTGTTGTAAAATGGACACCGTCTCTGGCAATGAAAGACAGCACAGTTTACTACTGGCGTACAGCCTATGACAGTAGTATAAACGGCGTTTATCAATGGGCGGGCAGTTCATTTATTTATCTTGCCAACGGTTCGGACGGATGGAATCAGTCGCATTATTATCAATACCAGAAAGATGCCTACGACAGTCTTTCGCTCAATCCTGACAGACTTTTCCGTTTCGGACTAACAGAGGAAAAATTGACGATCTGGAATAAAATATCCGGTACAGACCTTGGGCATACCAGAATGTTTATAAATGATATTCCCATACAGAATCTGGGTCTTGATCTGGGGGGGACACTTATGGTTATGGTCTTTGACTCTGCAACTGGCAAGCCCTGGCAGAATACCAACTGGCTGCAGACAGGGGCGCATGCACCTAACGGGAATGCAAACCCGCCAAGGGATGTATATGCTTATGAATTTCAATTGTATAATTCAACAGGTCGTAATAATGCACGCAAGTTTATAGATTCCATTCCTAATGGAGAGTATGTGCTTGTGTATAACTTCATATATGGGCCGGCATTTGCTCCATATTATGCAAATTCCTGGGCAGCCGATACTTCCATTTATGGCTCCGGAATATCTTTGTATCATACGCTGAAAAATCTCGGATTCACAACTGTCGATTCCTTTAATTATCAAAGAGTGTTCGCGTATTTCTGCCAGAAAGGGCGTCCCGGATATCCTTCATTCCAGACATTCACCCAGGCACCGGCAGACCAGATTACTCAGGATTTGTTCATGCCCATTTCGAGTACCCATGGCAGGATGTTCAGCACTACCGTAGGCCCTGCTGAAAAGTGGAATTCCCTGAAATGGCGTACCTCCACGAAGCTGGATACAGCCGCTCGCTTCGATACTGCTTATGTAAAAGTGATAGGAATCGATACTCTGAACAACGAAACACAGCTTTACCAGGGTTACTCGCGTGATACATCTCTCAGCTATATAAATGCCAAACAGTACCGGAACCTGCGTATGGAATGGTACAGCATTGATGACACGCTTCGTACTTCTCCTCAGCTTGACTACTGGAGAATACTGTATGACCCTGTGCCGGAGGCTGCTTTAAACCCTGCAATACACTTTGCGTTTACAGACAGTCTTAATCAAGGGCAAATGGGGAGCTTGTCCGTTGCTATTGAAAACCTGACGGCAACTCCGATGGACAGCATGCTGGTAAAGTACAAGATCATAGATGCAAACAATGTGTCTCATCTGCTGGGGGCAAAGCGCTACCGTAAGATGGCGGGAAATGATACCTTAAATGCAGACCTTACGTTTGACCCGAATGCTTATCCGGGCACTAATCTGCTTTTTGTAGAAGCCAATCCGGATAATGATCAGCCGGAGCAATATCATCCTAATAACCTTGGTTATATACCATTCAAGCTGATAGTAGATAAATACAATCCATTGGTGGATGTAACTTTTGACGGTTTACACATCCTGAATCGCGACATTGTCTCTTCAAAACCGCTGATCAAAATAATGCTGAAGGATGAGAACCAATACCAGGCGCTTGATGATACAAGCCTGCTGGACGTATACATCCGCTATCCTAAAGATCCGCAGGGATCAAGGAGGAAGATAGCATTTGATGGTACCACCTGTAAGTTTATTCCCGGCAGTGTAACAAACGGTAAGAAAAATGAAGCAGTAATTGAATACACGCCTGTTTTTACAGATGATAGTACGTATGAACTGTATGTTACCGGAAGAGATAAAGCAGGAAATGAAGCAGGAGGCACCAAAACGGACTACAGCATATCATTCCAGGTGTTCGGGAAGCCGGCAATAAGCAATGTGCTTAATTACCCGAACCCGTTCTCTACCTCTACGGCATTTGTGTTTACGCTTACCGGATCTGATATGCCTTCCCAGTTCAAAATACAGATCATGACAGTGACCGGTAAAGTGGTGCGCGAAATTGTAAAGGCTGAACTGGGCCCGCTGCATATTGGCCGTAACATTACCGACTATAAATGGGATGGCCGCGACCAGTACGGACAATTGCTTGGCAATGGTGTATACCTGTACCGTGTCGTTACATCCATTAACGGATCGGATGTGGAACACTGGGAAACCGGAGCAGATAAGTACTTTAAAAGCGGTTATGGTAAAATGTACATAATGCGCTGATCATAATAAGGTAAAAAAAATACAACGGGAAAGAGTTGCCACTACGGCAACTCTTTTTTTCTGGCTGTTTTGTTTTTGGAAAAATGTTTTTATCTTTCGCTATCATCAGTTTTAACAATATCTTTAATGACTGTCATAAGCATGTAAAAGCAGTGGATTGAAGTCACCGGATTTGTATACTTATAACAGTTTTCTGAAAAGACATAAATTATCCAAATGAAACGTATTTTACTTTCCTTGGTATTCTTGTTTCCTGTTCTGGCTCAGGCCCAGGCACACCATGAGATCGGCCTCACCGTTGGTGTGGCAAACTATTACGGTGATCTGCAAGACAAGATATTCCCGGATTATGGGTACAAACCAATGATAGGAATTCAATATAAATACTTTTTTAACCCGCATGTAGGGCTCCGGTTTGGCGCTTCGTATGCTTCTATCACTGCTGCAGACAGTCTTTCTGATTCGCAAGTGAAAAGGGACCGTAATCTGCGTTTCGCCTCCAATATTTTTGAAGTACACGGTGGCCTTGAGCTCAACCTTCTTCCCATTGATATAGACAGGATGAAAGTTACTCCGTATATCTTCGGTGGCATCTCAATATTCTATTATGACCCATATACCGATGGCGCAAACGGTGAAAAAGTATACCTGCGTCCGCTGAGTACTGAAGGACAGGGGCTTTCACAATATCCTGACCGTAAAGAATACGGACCGATAGGAGTGTCATTCCCGGTAGGCGGCGGTATGAAATTCCTGATCGGTAAAACACTGGTAGTAACAACAGAGCTCGGCTTCCGTTATACTACAACAGATTACCTGGATGATGTAAGCAAATCATATGTAAACCTTGATACGCTTAAAGCAGTAAAAGGCGCACAGGCTGCACAGCTTTCTTATCGTGGCGATGAAACCAGAAACTGGGATGGCCATTACTACCCTGATTACAAATATCAGCGTGGCGACAGTAAGGCAAATGACTGGTATTGGTTCGGTGGCGTTTCAGTGTCTATTTACTTCCGTGCTTTCGGAAATGTAAGCCAGTACTGGCAGACGCACTGCCCACGCCTCTTTGGTGCCCGCAGAAATGAGTAACAGTATTTCAAACGATACATACAACAGAAAAGCCACCATACGGTGGCTTTTCTGTTGTATCGATACGAGATAAGATTATTTCATTTCCTGGACGTCTTTATGTCGCGGACAACCCATGAGGTGATCATTGATCATACCAGCCGCCTGCATAAATGCATAGCATATAGTAGAGCCTACAAACTTAAACCCGCGCTTCTGCAGGTCTTTGCTCATCGCATCTGATTCAGCACTGCGGGGTGGTACTTCTCCTGTAACCTTCCAACGGTTAACAAGCGGCCTGCCTCCGGTAAACTGCCAGATATATTTGTCGAAGCTGCCAAATTCTTTCTGCACTTCAATGAAGCGTTGCGCGTTATTTACCGTAGCTCTTATTTTCAGCTGGTTCCGTATAATGCCGGTATCCTGCATCAGTTCCTGGATTTTTTCTTCGGTAAATTTTGATACTTTAACTATGTTGAAGCCTGCAAAGGCCTTCTCAAAATTCTTCCGTTTGTGCAGGATCGTCTTCCAGTTAAGACCGGCCTGGAATGCGTCCAGTACCATAAATTCAAACAGTTTACGATCATCATGAAGCGGGGTTCCCCATTCTTCATCATGATATTTGTTCATCTGCTCATCGCTGCCGGGCCAGGTACAGCCGGAATTTTGATTGGCACACATCGCTAAAGAGATTTTATTGTTTCAACAGCTTCTTCCAGCGTGCACATTATCTGTTCGCCGGTATTAAAGTTCTTCAGGCTTATGAGCGATTTTTCACGTTCGGTATCGCCGGGCAATATTACAAAAGGCATATTGCGCTTATTGGCATACTTCATCTGTTTGTCAAACTTTGCGGCATCCGGGTATATTTCGGCATCAATACCCGCGTCCCGCAATTGTTTCAGCACAGATAAAGCATAGATTTCATTGGCCCCGCCAAAATTGAGCAGCAGCACCTGTGTTCCGGTAGCCAGTTGCTGCGGAAAAAGGCTCAGTTCTTCCATTACATCGTAAATGCGGTCTATGCCAAAAGAAACCCCTACTCCGGAAAGTCCTTTCAGACCAAACAGGCCTGTAAGATCATCATAACGGCCGCCTCCGCCAATGCTGCCCATGGATACAGCACCACATCCTACTTCTACAATCACACCGGTATAATAGTTAAGTCCTCGTGCCAGGCTTACGTCTATTACTACCTCACTATCCCATTGGTCTGCCATAGCAGCATGGTAATCGAGCGTTTTCTGCAATTCTTCTATGCCCTGCAGGCCGGTTGGGCTGTTTTGCATTATATTTTTCAGACTGGCAAGCTTTTCTTCATTGCTGCCGGTAAGCTCAATAACCTTTTTTATGCTTTCAATACCGTTTTCACTGATGCCACGCTGCTGCAGTTCTCTTACCACACCGTCCCAGCCTATTTTATCCAGCTTGTCTAATGCAATAGTCATTTCCATCATCTGGTCGGGCACGCCGGCTGTTTCTGCCATGCCTGCCAGTACTTTCCGGCTGTTGATTTTAATAGCGATCTTCGGTAATCCCAGTTGTTGAAATGCCTTGCGGTATATGCACAGCAGTTCTGCTTCATTGATGAGTGAATTGCTGCCTACCACATCGCAGTCGCATTGCCAGAACTCCCGGTACCTGCCTTTCTGCGGGCTGTCTGCGCGCCATACGGGCTGCATCTGGTAGCGCCGGAAGGGAAATGCCAGGTCGTTCTGGTGCATCACTACATAGCGTGCAAAAGGAATAGTAAGGTCGTAGCGCAAAGCACGTTCTGTAAGGTCTGTATCGTTCCTGCCGGTTAATACCTTTTCAAAAGCAGCTTTACTTTTTTCAATATTCTTCGGCTCATGAAGGCCGTTATTCAGTATTTTAAAGATCAGCCTGTCCCCTTCATCTCCGTATTTTCCCATAAGGGTAGTAAGGTTCTCCATGGAAGGGGTCTCCAGCGGCTGAAAACCATAATTCTCAAAAATGCTGCGCAGTGTATTAAGTATATATTGGCGCTTGCGTACTTCGGCAGGACCAAAGTCGCGTGTGCCACCGGGTATTGATGGTTTTTGTTTCGACATATTGCTTCAAATGTAAAAAAAATCAGGGCTTCGCAGCCGGTGACGTTATTCCTTTTACCGGATATTTATTGATTGCTGTATTTGCTGATGATAGCATCGCATGTTTCGTCGATCATGTTGAATACGGGAGCATAGCCACTTTCGTCGCCATACCAGGGATCGGGTACGGATGCATTACTGCCGGGTTTCAGTTCGTTCAGGAAGAGAGCCACTTTGTTCATTATTGCTTTTTTGCCGCCTATGGTCTCTATTTCACTGTATACATCATCTGCCATGGCATAAATAATGTCGTATTCATTAAAGTCTGCCGCTTTAAACCTGCGTGCCCGCTGACCGGAAATGTCTACACCATGCGCCAGGCATATTTTCTGTGAAAACCGGTGTGGTGCCTCACCTGTTTGATAGGAGTTGGTACCGGCCGAATGTACTTCCCAGCTGAGTCCGTGTTGCTGTATCTTATGTCTCATTACTCCTTCTGCAATGGGCGAACGGCATATGTTGCCCAGGCAGACCATTAAAATGCGCATATTCCTGTCTGTTTTCGCTGGCAAAGCTATTAAAAACTGCTTTTCTGCAAATGTGCTGCCTCACCCGGCTTATATCAGCAGCACTTATAATGATATTGTCTGCAGCACTGTCTGTCCTGCCGGTTAAAAGCCGATTTATGCATAACTTGCATGTTCATGGATTATAAGTATAAGGTCTCTGCCGTAATATGTTCTTACAACAGGGCCAGGTTTATCTTAAAAGCTGTAGAAAGTATTTTTGAACAGGATTTTGATAAGAATCAGTACGAGGTAATTGTTGTGGACAACAACAGTACGGACAATACTGCTACCTTGCTTGAGGAGTATAAAACAGCACATCCCGGATACAATTTCAGCTATTATATTGAAAAGAACCAGGGTGTAGCATATACCCGTAACCGTTGCGCACGCGAAGCCCGGGGTGAACTGGTAGTGTACCTGGATGATGATTCTATCGCGCAGCCGGGCTGGTTATCAACGACTGTCCGTTTTTTTGACGAGCACGCAAACGTTTACTCTACCGGCGGAAAAATAACCCCTTACTTCCTTACCGGTATTCCCGATTGGTATTCAAAATATTTTTTTGGGCTGGTCGGCAATTTTGACCAGGGCCCGAGGGTGAAAAAGCTGACGGGCGCCCGGTACCCTTGTGGGGCAAATATGGCGTTTCGTAAAAAGGTTTTTGACGAAGTAGGCTACTTTAATACAGACCTCGGCAGAAAAGGGGCGGGCCTGCTGGCAAACGAAGAAAAAGATATTTATCTCCGCATCCTCCACTCCGGTAAAGATGTTTATTACCTGCCCGATGTAGAAGTGCTGCACGCTGTGGAATCTAATAAATTTGATAAGAACTATGTACGCCGGCACAGCATGGGTATAGGTGGCGGAGAGCGCCTCCGGTTAAAACAGGAAGGCTTTGGTGCAAAGGCAATGAAACTGCTTGAGTATGTAGCAAAGTGGGGCTATGCAGTAGTATATGGCATAGGATTCCTTGTCCGTGGGCAGTGGTCAAAATTTGCTATGCTGGAAGGTTTCAGGCGCTGGGTGCTCGTTGGGTTTCTGAGCCCTGAAAAAGCAGGATAATACTAAAAGGTTCCCGAGGTATTCATAAACACATACTGTATAATATTGGCACCCATCTGCAGGGCAGCCTGATGCTTTTCAGGCGGGTCGCGGTGCACATCAAAATCTTCCCAGCCGTCCCCGAGATCGCATTCATAAGAGTAGAAACATACCAGCCTGCCTTTGTAAATAAGTCCGTAGCCCTTGGGCGGTTTGTTGTCGTGCTCATGGATCTTGGGTAGTCCATTGGGAAAATTGTATTTCTGATGATAGATGGGGTGGCTGAAAGGGAGCTCTACAAGGCTTAATTCCGGGAATACCTGTTTTAATGCCGGACGTACATAAGGGTCCAGTCCGTAATTATCATCTATATGCAGGAAGCCGCCGCTTTCCAGGTATTTGCGCAGGTTCTGGGCTTCAGCATCTGAAAGTGCCCAGCGGCCATGGCCGGTCATATGCAGGAAGGGATAATTGAATATATCCGGACTGCCTACTTCTACCTGGCCTTCCTGTGGCTGCAGATTGGTATGCAGTTGCTGGTTGCAGAATGCCGCAAGGTTTTTGAGAGAAGTAGGATTTGCGTACCAATCTCCGCCGCCGCCGTATACCAGCAGGCCCAGTTTTATAGGCTGGCAGAAGGCCGCGTTGCAAAGCAGTAATAAACATGCTGTAATTAAAAAGCTCCGGAACAACTTCATAGGATTTGTAAGCTACATCTTTTCATTAAAAATAAGAGACAGGCGCGAATGTATTTAACTATTTATAAGGTTAAACAATGCACAGGCCGACATCGCTGCAGTTTCAGTGCGGAGTCTTGTATGGCCGAGTGAGATGCCTGCACAGCCTGCCTTTGCAGCTAACTGCACTTCTTCTTCTGTAAAATCTCCCTCCGGCCCGATAAACAGCAGTGTAGTCTTTTTAGGTTTCAATGCTTCCATCAATGATGTTCTGGCCAGAGCGCCGATACAATGCGCCATAAGCTTTTGAGGTACATCACGGAAGGTATCAAGCGTCTGGGTAACGGTTTGCTGGCTGTGGAGCAACGGCAGGTAATATTGCTGAGATTGCAACATGGCCGATACGATAATATTTTGCCACCGTTCGGGCCGGATACGCTCACGCTCGCTGCGGGCTGCCATTAGGGGAATGATCCCGTTTACGCCCAATTCGGTAGCCTTCTCAAGCAGCCATTCGTTACGGCTGGTATTTTTAGTAAATGCTATGCACAGGTGCAATGCGGCTTCCGGGGCTTTATGAAAAACAGTATCATTTATATGTACAGCGCATTTTTTCTTGCCTTCCTGGCTGATGGTTACATCTGCAGCAGTACCGTGCCCGTCTGTGAGGCGAAAACTGTCGCCCTGACGCATGCGCAGCACCTGCATCACGTGCCGGGCGGTGTCTTCCTCCAGCCAGATATCTGATCCCTTTGTGAGCGTAGCATTATGGTAGAACAGCGAATCCGAGGTCATGGGCGAAAGTTACTGCAAAAAGGATTAAATGTTAAAGTGCAGTTCAATATACGATGCTAAAAATGGATATCTTAGCCGCGAATCAGGGTTCTCTTTATATGCATGGTAAGAATAGATATCACTCTTAAAAGAGGGCGCTTTTTCTTTTCCAGATAACCGGTTTTGTGCTGCGTACAGCCACACTGACAATTTCAAGTCTTTTATATTATTTAACAGACGCTTTTATATACCAGAGGCGGCAATTACTCGCTTGCAGGCTGACGGCTCAGTGCCGGAAATGCCGATGATAAATTCTCTTTTCCCATGTTGTACGCCTGCTGTATCACCTTTTCCAGTTCAGCATAAAGCCCATTGCTCATGGTAGGGCAGGACAGGCGCGCAAATGCCTGCTTAACCAGTTTTTCAAGCGGGTAACGTTCTTCGTTGTCGTGTGTGTTTTCCGGCTGGTACATAAGGCAAGTATTTTCGGGTATTTTTTAAAAATTATGCCTGCCTGTTCTGCCGGGAATCAGAAATCTGCTCAAAAAAACCGTTAATACGGCAAAACAATTATTTATATCTGCACGGCAGGTTATAATTGTTTGATGCAATATTAACGGTGTGGTAATATTATGTTGCTACATTCCTCAAACTGAGGAATGCTGTTTATCTGATCACCTCATAATCGCGCAGGACGTCGTGCAGTACATCGAGGCGTACTTTAGTCCAGTCTTTGGTTGTGTCGTTGGCGGGGATATCAAAGTTTTCTGTGAAGAAATAAGGATATGCACGCTGGTCTGTCTTGTTCATAGATTCTTTGGCTTCTGTTACATGAACTATTTTTTCTGCAAAACCGGTGATCCACATTACCTGTTTTCCCGGCAACTGGCTCCAGCCTGTTTTATAATACAGTTTATAGCCAAGTGTATCTTCCTGCAGCATCATACTGCGTACTATACGCTGTGCACGTTCGGAAAATGGCAGTTCGTTGAAGTAAAGCTTTTTCATCAGCCCCATCTGTTCGTCGGCAGATATCTGTAATGTATCATTGAGCCAGAACATATCTATGGCACCACCCATATGCATATTGCCATATTTTACGGTATCGAGGTAGTGCTGCATGGTAGCCGGGCCTATGCGTCGGGCAATTTCCTGGTAGTAGGGAACACAGCTCACTTTGAAAGCTTCGCGCATGGTCATGTCTTTATCCCATTCCGGGCTGCGCTGTACGCCGTCCCATTTGATCACCATCTGTTCGTCCGGAGCAATACCGGTTTCCAGTGCTACAAGCGAATTAAAGATCTTAAACGTGGATGCAGGCGAAAAGCGTTGAATGCAGCGTTCTTTATTGTAATAGAGGACAGATTCGTGGTTATTATCGCGGAGAATAAAACAGCCGTTTTTGATACCGTGGTCTGCAAAATGTTTGCCCCATTCGTCCTTTTCTTTGATACGGGGATTATCGCAGGAGGCAACTGCCAGAAGGAGCAGCGGCGCGAGGTATGAAAAAAGCCTGTTGAAATGCATATGTAAGATTTTAATTACCGGTGGGCAAAGGTAAATCCAAATAGTGAATGGTCAATGACAAATGGATATGGGATGTTAGATTTGAGTATTGAGATATGAGATCATTCTTCGACACAGCCTGCCTTGATAAGGAAAGGGCTCGGAATGACTCGTTACCACCACATTATCACATTAGCATATCAGCACATTAACCCGTCAGCACATTAATCAAATGACTGGTTGGTAGCGGCTGTCATTTTGATCATACGCTCATAATCTGTTGCGGAGAGATCATTGAAAAAGTAATGTATCGGGTCTATTTTTTCTCCATTGCGTATCACTTCATAGTGGCAATGCGGGCCGGTGCTTTTGCCGGTGCTGCCTACCCATCCTATTACCTGTCCGCGTTTTATCTGTTCGCCGGCATGTACTTTTATCTTTATCATATGGCCGTAAAGGGTGCCATAACCATAGCCGTGATCCAATATTACATGATTGCCATACCCACCTGCATCAAAGGCTGTACTGCGTACTGTGCCGTTTGCAGTGGCGTATATAGGAGTGCCGATCGCAGCTGCGAAGTCGAGTCCTGTATGCATTTTAGGCGTTTTGTATATCGGGTCTATACGATAACCGAAGCCGGATGCCATATGAGATAAGTCTTTGTTAGATATAGGCTGAATAGCGGGTATACAGGCCAGCATCTGCTCTTTGGTCTGTACCATATGCTGCAGCGTGTCATATGATTTTTGCTGCACAATGATCCGGTTGTGTAATACATCCAGATCATTATTTACCTGCTCTGCAAGTTCATCGGAGCTGGTGTAGGCAAATTTTTTAGGATCAGGCCGGCTGTAGTTTTTGCCATGCCGTATACTATCGGGCAATGGGGCAGACTCAAATATGCTCCTGTAGATATTATTATCCCGCTCTTCCAGCTCGCTTACCGATTTATTGATATCATTTACCTGTTTCTGGAGCAGTCCGTAACGCTCATAAAGATTCTGCATATCTGCGCGCATCTTCTTTTCCTTGGGAGAATCCAGGAAGCGGAATGCAATAGCCACAATGATAAGGGCCGTTACCAGCGAAGAGGAAAGAAAACCCAGGATACGCAGCAGACGGGTACGGAGCGGTACTATGAGCTTCTCAAATCTGTGGGTATGAGTGTTGTAATAATATTTTTTTACGCGCTTCAACAGAAGTATTTGAACGGCAAAAATAAAAGAAGATGTGGTATTACAGGCTGTAGCGGCATTGTCTGCCAAAAATTAACACCGCAGAGAGTATATTTTTAATGTGTTTAATTGGTTATATGATTACTGCCGCTGTAAATCCGGCTTACGGGAGGTATTTTGCATAAAATCATCACAGTAATTTCATTTAACATTTTGCCGGGGGTGGAAAGCAGGCTTAATTTGTTATTTTTGCCCGCTTCCCCGGAAGGACGATCATTAAAAACATGCGCAGTATTTTTGTAAAGGAAATTAATTCCTTCTTCAGCTCTATAGTAGGTTATGTAGCCGTGCTGGTCTTCCTGATCGCATGCGGCCTTTTCTTATGGATCATACCGGATACCAGTATCCTTGATTATGGTTATGCCACACTTGACCGTTTCTTTGAGATGGCTCCCTGGTTCCTGATGCTTCTTATCCCGGCTGTAACGATGCGGTCATTTGCCGATGAGTTCAGAGGGGGCACCATAGAGTGGCTTGCCACAAAACCACTGACAGATACGAATATCATTGTAGGAAAATACCTTGCATCTGTGGCGCTGATCATATTTGCCTTGCTGCCTACACTGATCTACGTGTATACGATAAGTAATCTGTCTGCAATTAAAGACAACCTCGATTCCGGTGCCATTATAGGTTCTTATATAGGCTTGGGTTTCCTGGCGGCAACTTTTGCAGCTATAGGCATTTTCTGTTCTTCGCTTACCAGCAACCAGATCGTCGGGTTCCTGGTGGGCCTTTTTGCCTGCTACCTGCTGTATAGCGGTTTTGAGTCGCTGAGTAAAATACCTTCCTTCACAGGTGGTATCGATTACTACCTGAGCATGGTGGGCATGTCCTTCCATTACAGCTCCATCAGCCGCGGCATTGTAGATTCAAGGGATGTAATTTATTTCCTCTCTGTAATCATACTGTTTATTGCCCTGACGAAGCTTTCGCTCAACCGCCGTACCTGGGACAGCGCTCAGCAATAATTTTTTTAACCCGCATAAAGCCGACAGCACCGCTGTTTTACTATAATAGTTAATAAAACATGGCAACTACAGCCTATTCAAAAAGGAAAAAACAACAAAGGCAGGCAGGCCTGCGCATCGTTATTCTGCTGGCTATTCTGATCTGTGCCAACATGATTGCTGCACGCTTTCATTATGGTCTGGACCTTACAAAAGAAAAACGTTTTACACTTTCTCCCGCTACTAAAAAGCTGCTGCGCAATATGGATGGTGTGGCTGTGATAGATGTATATCTGGAGGGAAAGTTCCCCGCCGGTTTCCAGCGCCTGCATGAAGCCACACGTGAGCGGCTCCAGTCCTTTAAGGAATATGGAGGCAACCACATTCTCTTCCGGTTTATGGATCCTCTGGAGGGAAAAACGGAAAACGAGAAGGCTGCTATTTACCAGCAGTTGAGCCTGAAAGGGGTTGAACCGGTGAATCTTTCTGTGCACAATAAAAATGATTATACCCAGCAGATCATCATTCCTTATGCAATGGTGAAATACAATGGCCGTGAAATGCCCGTAAAGTTGCTGGAAACAAATATGGGATTGTCTGACAAAGAGCAGCTTAATAACTCTGAGTCAATGCTTGAATTTAAGTTTGCAGATGCGATCCATAAAATGACATTGCCAGATAAACCCAGTATTGCTTATATAATAGGAAACGGAGAAAATCTCGGCACACAGACATTTGATGCGCTGACTACACTTAATAAATATTACAAAGTAGACACCTTTGATGTCAAAGAAAATATTTTCATCCCCGCATATTACAGCGCTGTTATCATAAATAAGCCAACACTGCCTTTTGAAGATAAAGAGAAGTTTAAGATAGATCAGTATGTAATGAGCGGCGGTCATGTGCTTTGGTACATAGATATGCTGAATGCCCCTATGGACAGCCTGCGTACATCACAGCAGTTTGTTACTACAGAATATGGTCTTAATCTTGACGATCAGTTGTTCAAGTATGGGGTACGCGTCAATGCAAACCTCATAGAGGACCTTGCCTGCAACCAGATACCGGTGATAAAAGGTACAGATGCCAATAATAATCCGCAGACAGAACTGCACAACTGGATTTACTTCCCGGTATTTATCCCTTCATCGCACCACCCGATAGTCAATAACATGGATGCGGTCATGGGAGTATTTTCAAACAGTATTGATACCATTGCCAATCCTGAGATCAAAAAAACGATACTGCTTACTTCTTCAGAGAGAAGCCGTGTAAGTCCGTCGCCTGTGCGTGTAACATTCGCTATGATGAACTTTGATCCTAATCCGGCATTATTCAATAAACCATTTCAGCCAGTAGCTGTATTGCTGGAAGGTAAGTTCAAATCGTTATTTGACGGCCGGCTCCCGCCGCAGTTCCTGCATATATTGAGTGATTCGCTTAAAAGGCCTTTCAAACCTGTAGCAGACAGCGCAGGAAGCATGATCGTAATATCAGACGGGGATATGATCTCCAACGATTTTTCACCGAATCAGGGTCCGCTCGAAATGGGATACTGGCGTTTTCCGCCTACACGCTATGCGAATAAAGCATTTTTCCTGAACTGTCTCGATTATCTCACCGATAACTCAGGCCTGCTCGAAGCACGTTCCAAAGATATGCGCCTGCGCCTGCTGGATGCTACACGTGCTACTGATGAACGCACTACCTGGCAGTTTGTAAACATAGGCATACCCATTATCCTGGTGCTGGTATTTGCATCCGCATACCTGTTCTTCCGGAAACGCCGCTATGAAGGTAAAGTGTAAAAACTGTGATCTGTTATTCAAGTAAAACAAAATGCGTAAAACAATATTATACTTCGTCATTCTTGCTGTAATGGCGGCCGGCGTCTGGTACGTTTTTTTCAAAAGTAAAGACACTAATGTTTTCGGCGGCTCTGAGGCAGGCTTTACTATTGCCGATACCGGCAATATTGGTAAGATATTTCTTTCAGAAAGAGGGGGCAGCACCATCACATTAGAGCGCAGGCCGGATAACGGATGGCGTGTAAATAACCAGTATGATGCACTGAACTCTACAGTGCAGGGATTGCTGGAAACACTCAGAAAACAGGTGGCCGAGGCACCTGTATCAGATGCTGAGTATAATCCTGTAATTAAAACCCTTGCAAGTAACGCTGTGAAGACAGAGGTATATGACCGTAAAGGAAATAAGCTGGCTGTTTTCTATGTAGGTAATGAAGTGCATAACTTTCTCGGCACGTATATGCTCATGGAAGGAGCCAAAAGACCTTACATTGTAAACATTCCCGGTTTTGAAGGTACGCTGCGTGTACATTATACCACCCGCATGAGCGACTGGCGCGACCGGACCATTTTTAATGTAGATTCAACTGATATCAAGAGCATTTCGATAAAATATTTTGATCATCCGCTCAACTCCTTTGTGATGAAACAGGATGGGGGAAAAGTGACGGTGGAGCTCGACAGCAACCTTCGCAGCGTGGAGAAAAATATTAACATGGACCGGGCGAAGCGCTATCTCGGATTTTTCAAAAATATAAATTGCGTAGGTTATGTGAATGGCGCGCAGGATATGGATACGATCCTTACACTCGTGCCTAAATATTGTACCGTGGATGTAACCGCTAAAAACAACCAGACAAAGCATATAGAGGTGTATTGGCATCCGTTGGACAGGCGGAGTAAAAACCAGCTGACACCGGTCCAGAACTTTAATAACGATTATGATGCAGACCGTTTTTATGCCATCATCAATAATAATAAGGATACAGTAGTGATACAGCGCTTTGTATTTAATAAAATATTCCGCGCCGGCCCCGAGTTTTACCAGCAGGCTAGCCAGTTCTCCGATCTGCCGCCAGCGGATACTATGAAAGTTATTCAGCCGAAATAATAGTCAGCCGCATTTTATGCGGCTTTTTTATGCCGTGTATGTCAGCGAACTGATTTAATTTGCTTTTATTACCAGCTTAGCCGCTTTTTACAGATGATTGCAATAGAACAGATCCGGGTATGGTGCCAGGGAGTATGGCTGGCCATGCATACCGATACTATTATTGAAGAGCTGATAATAGACAGCCGCAAAATCAATGAACCGGAAACAGCTTTGTTCATAGCATTGAAAGCCAGTCACCGCGACGGACATGGTTTTATAGCAGATGCTTACGACAAAGGTGTTCGTAATTTTCTTGTTCAGGCGCCCATAGATACAGCATTATATCCCGGCGCAAACTTTATACAGGTAGGCGATACATTGCATGCACTGCAGCAATTTGCAACGCAATACAGGCGGCAATTTTCTATTCCCGTAATCGGTATTACCGGCAGTAACGGAAAAACCATAGTGAAAGAATGGCTGTATCAGTTGCTGGGTAGCCGGTACAATATTGTAAGAAGCCCCAAAAGCTATAATTCGCAGCTGGGTGTACCACTGTCTGTATGGCTTATGGAGTCGCAGCATGAACTCGGCATTTTCGAAGCAGGCATTTCCCAGCCGGGAGAAATGGAACGACTGGAGAAAATAATCCGTCCCACGATAGGAATATTTACAAATATCGGGGAAGCGCATAGTGAAGGCTTTCTCAATCAGCGTCAGAAGATAAATGAAAAGCTGGTACTTTTCCGTCATGCGCAGCAGCTTATTTACTGCAGCGATCATCCGGAGCTGAATGAATGTATTGCACAGTATATACACCAGTTGAAAGGCGGCAGCAGTGAGTCTCCGCTGAAGCTTTTTACCTGGTCGTGCAAACATGATGCAGACCTGCGCATCATATCGCAGGAGAAAGAGCGGGAACGTACGACAATGAAAGGAATGTACGGCGGGGCAGAGGTGACGATCACTATCCCGTTTTCTGATCCGGCATCTGTAGAGAATGCAGTGCATTGCTGGTGTGTCCTGTTATTACTTGGCGTACCGGCAGCGGAGATAGAAGCAAACATGCTGCAGCTGCATAAAGTGGCTATGCGGCTGGAACTGCGTCATGGCATCAACGATTGCACACTCATCAATGATACGTACAACTCTGATCTTACATCACTGTACATTGCGCTGGATTACCTGGAGCAACAGAAACAGCATAAGCACCGCACTGTAATATTATCGGACATATTACAGATAGGTAAGCCGGATACGAGCCTTTATGAAGAAGTGGCAGATGCTGTCGTTCGGCGTAATGTGCAGCGTTTTATAGGCATAGGCCCCGCATTGTATAAACACAAATCACTGTTTCGCGCGCATAAAAAATTGCGCAGCATTTTCTTTAAGACCACCGAAGATTTTCTGAAGCAGCTGCACCTCATCAGTTTTGAAAAAGAGGCTATATTGCTGAAAGGAGCCCGTGCATTTGCTTTTGAGAAGGTATCGATGCTGCTGGAGCAGGAAGTGCACCAGACAGTATTATCAATAGATATGTCTGCCATGACGCATAACCTGAATGTGTTCCGCACCAAAGTGGTACCAGGTGTAAAGATCATGGCTATGGTCAAGGCATTCTCTTATGGTAGCGGTAGCTATGAGGTCGCTTATTCATTGCAATACTCAGGAGTAGATTATCTCACCGTAGCCTATACAGACGAAGGTATAGCCTTGCGAAAAGCCGGTATAAGCTTGCCCATAATGGTTATGAGCCCGGACGAAGGCTCATTTGACCGTATGATCGCCTGGAAACTCGAGCCCGAAATCTTCAATCAGCGTTCATTGGAATCTTTTATCCGCATTGCACAGACATTGCAGGTAAAAGCGTATCCCGTACATATAAAGCTGGACACTGGTATGCACCGGCTGGGCTTTATGGCGCATGAAACAGATGCCATGCTTGAAAAACTGGTCGCTTCGGAAGAAATACATGTAGCCAGTATTTTCAGTCATCTTGCAGCAAGCGAAGATGCTGTGATGGATGATTTTACACTGCAGCAGGCAGCAGCTTTCCGTGCTATGAGCGATCGTATTATTGAAGTGATCGGCTATGCTCCGCTGAGGCATCTGTGCAATTCCGCAGGGATAGCGCGGCATCCGGAATTGCATTTTGATATGGTGCGTCTTGGCCTTGGGCTTTATGGCATTGACGGCAGCGGTGTACTGCATGATGAACTGCACCAGATCAGTACGCTGAAGACGACAATTGCACAGATAAAAGACATAGCTGCAGGCGAAACGATAGGATATAACAGACGTGGGGTAGCAGTGAATAATATGCGTATTGCTACCGTGTGTATCGGGTATGCCGATGGTTATCCGCGGGCGTTGGGCAATGGCCGTGCGCATATGCTTATACACGGGCAGCCGGCAAAACTGGTAGGTATTGTGTGCATGGATATGTGCATGGTAGACATCACAGATATACCTGAGGCACAGGAAGGCGATGAAGTGATCGTCTTTGGTCCGCAGCTAACATTGATGCAGCTGGCAAAATGGGCAGATACGATCCCCTATGAAATGATGACAGGCATTTCACAGCGTGTAAAGAGGATTTATGTGAATGAGAGTTGAGTTTTGCAAATAACATACGTGATGTAAGAAAGGAACTGTTTTTTCAATAACACAGATGCATTAAAATAAAACAAGGCCGCGAATGATTTCGCGGCCTTGTTTTATTTATATAAACGTCAGATGTTTTCTTCAGTTATCTGTTAAGCGTAACGCGTACCGTGCCGGTTTTGCCGTCTTCATCGCGGATTACAACAAAATAAACACCGTTAGCAAGTGTATTCAGGTTCATCACTTTGTTGCTGGCATTACGTACTTCATCGTGCAGCAGGCCCTGGCCCAGTGAGCTGTAAACGTCTACGCTTACATTCACATTCTTAGTGCCCCAGTCGAGGTTAAGCATGCCGGTTGTCGGGTTCGGATATATCTGCACATTGTTCAGGTTGTAAGAATTTACAGTGAGCATAGAGATAAGCAGTACGTTAGACGGGCCGGACATACAGCCGCCATTGACACCTACACAATAATAAGATCCTGCCTGAGTTGGGTGGTAGTTCTGGCTGGTAGCACCGGAGATAATACCGCCGGGCCCATACCATTGTACGCTGGTCGCATTGGCTACAAGCATATTGCCTATCAGCGAGATAACCGGTGTTGCAGGAGACGGGTTACGTGTAATAGTGATTGGTGCGGAATATACGGTATCTGAAGTGCGGCAACCAGGAGTATAAATAACTACCCGGGCGGTTACCACATCGCCTGTAGCAAGTGTCACACTGCTGAAGGTAGCTGTAGAGGATACCTGGGTACCATTCACAAAGAACGCATAGCCCGGGTTTACGCCGGTAAGGGCGGAAGTAGCTGTAAACTCAATTATAGAATCCTGGCAGCCAGGATTGCTGCCTTTGGTAATAGTTACTGTAATGGTAGGTGTGTCTATCGGGTTAACGGCCATTGCAATGCTGTTGGACGTAACTGTGGGATTGGTAACACATGGATTGTTGGAAGTAAGCGTACTCGTAACGATATCCCCATTGTTAAGTGTAGTGGAGGTAAATGTAGACGATGTGGCACCTGCTACCTGTGTCCCGTTTATAAACCATCCGTATACAGGACTTGTACCCGGGTTTATTGGCGTAGCCGTAAATGTGGCAGGCTTACCTGCGCATATAGGGTTTGTACCGCCAGTCTGTGCGATGGAAACTGCAGCCGTAAGCGTTGTGAATGAAATAGTGATTGTGTTTGACGTTACGGGGTTGGTAGTAGTAGCACATGGACTGTTAGATACCATTGTTACAGTTACCAGATCGCCGGAATTGAGCGTTGTAGAGTTGTAGGTACTGTTGGTTGCACCTGTTACCTGTGTTCCGTTTACATACCATTGATAAGCCGGTGCTGTACCTCCGTTAGTCGGTGTAGCTGTAAATGAGATCGGCTGGCCGGAACAGCCAGGGTTACCGGCAGCAGTTATAGATACAGATGGTACAAGATTACCTGAAATAACCACTGTAATAGTATTGGAGGTGGCCGTAGCAGGGCTTACACATACACCAGCCGGCGTCATAACCACATATACAGTGTTGCCGTTGGTAAATGAAGAAGAAGAGTAAGTGGCATTTGTAGCGCCGGGAACCGCTGTGCCGTTTACATACCACTGATAGCCTGGTGTACCGCCATTTACAGGAGTAGCTGTAAATGTGATCAGTTGTCCTGCACAGGCAGGGTTACCGGTAGCTGTTACAGATACGGAAGGTGTAACAGGTGTGCTGCGCTGTACTGTAATCGTATTTGAGAATGCGCTGTCAGCAGTACATCCGGTTGTAGAAGTATAAAACATCTCAACTTTTACAGTGCTGCCGTTTGTTACAGTAGAAGATACAAAAGGATTGGTTGTGCTGGTAAGTGTACCATTTACATACCATTTGTAAGTAATGCCGGTTGCATTGCTGCCCGGAGTAGCGGTAAAGGTTATCGCAGAACCAGGGCAGGTAACGCCTGTAGGGTTAGCTGCAATAGTCACGTTGGCTGTGCTGCCGGCCGGTTTGAAGTAAACAGTATAATCTTCTGCCTGTCCGTATGTGAGCGGACCGCAGGCAGCAAGTGTTGTATTGGAAGATGCGTCTGAAATAACACGCATACGGAGCGGCGTGCAGGTAGTAATGCCTGAAGTAGGCACATTATATATGGTAGAGTGGCTGTTGCCGGTAGTACCCAGGTCCTGCCAGATACGTTCTGTGCTCGCAAAAGTGCCGTCATTATTGTAGTCGATATATACCGCCACATTCTCCGGGTTGGAGCCGGTGTTGACAGATAAAGTATAAGAGCCGCCGATAGTAAGATTTGCACGCTGCACGCAGGCCTTATTAACATATACGAGATTGCCGTCGCCATTGTAGCCGTCAGATGTTTCTGTCATATCGTTAAGAGAAACACTGCGGGGGCCATAGTTAAATGTATTGGAAGGATTGCTGCTGGCCGGTGTACAGTTTGCAGCCAGTGTGGCGGTGCCAAGAGGTTGTGCCCCCAGCGAACTGAGCAGGCTGGCACGGTACAGCAACAGGTTGAAGAGCATTTTAGTACGCTGTCCAGCTGTAAAGCGGTCCTGGCAGTTGGAATAATCCATGAAGTTATGCTGTGTGTTCTGCCATGCTAAGCCGGTACATGGATTGGTACCGCTCGGGCAGTTAAACGGAGACTGTCCCATTGGTTCCGTATCGCATACCTGGTCACCATCACTGTTGCAGTTGGTATTAGGAGGGCATATACCTACGCCGCCGCCATTCGTGGGGGATACCTGGAAGACGTGGTAAAGGCCCATTGCATGGCCTATTTCATGTGGCAGTGTTATTTCTCCGGCCACAGCCTGAGATGCCAGCATGATAGTACCATCTACATTGGCAGGAGAACCGGCGAAATAAGCATAACCGGCAATAAAGGATCCTGAACCGGTAATGCCATCCTGTCCGTCAATTTTATTAACTATCCAGATGTTGTAGTAGTCAGATGGGTTCCAACGCTCTGTATTTTTCAATGCCAGGTCGCTGATACCATTAGTATTACTGCTGTTAACACCATTGGCCACATAGGTAGCATTGCTGTTCATATTATAGCGGAGGATACCTGTAGTGCTGTTGCACGCACTGTCCCGCTGAGCCAGCTTGAAGCGGATAGGAATGAAAGCACCTCCGTTGGAAGTGTCGGGGTATCCTGCCCATGTTGCTGCATAAGCTTTGTTCAGATAGTCAATCATCCCTGTCAATGCTGCATTGGTAGGGTTGTAATTACCACTTGTGGGAGTGGCAGGTGTGCTGCTGCCTGTATACATAACGTGAATGACTACCGGTATTTCATACACGGTACCATTGGGGGTAGTTTGTACAAGGCCGTTGGAGGCTGCCTGCTGATGCTGGATCCATTTATAGGTATTTTGCTGGATCATCTGGTTATAGGCAGGATCCTGTGCCATAAGGTTCTGATGAATAGCATCGAAACCGCACAACTTCTGAGCCTGTGCCGGCAACAGCCACGCAATACAGGCTACAAATAGCAGGGTAATTTTACGTATCATGCTTTGCAAGAATTTTAATAGCGTTGGTATGTTCAACTTCGTAAAAATAAAGTTTTAGTTACATAATTGCTATAGTGTCCGAATATTTGACGATTAATCTGCATTTTATAGCGGTAAATGCCTGCAGGTTTTATGAGCCTGCAAATGGAACTTTCGCCTGTGCATGGTTTTATAGACAGCAAAAATTCCTGTCAGGATGGGGTTATTACTTCCTGTTTTATTTAAATTATATTCTTAGTACGTTTATTTTCAGTCATGTTTCTGCAATTAAGATGCCTTAGCTGTCAACGTGGTATCAGCCCGGATGCTGCGATATACCACCCGTTCTTTGGATATGCCATCATGGAACTGATATATCGGCAGGTATATATTGCGGATATATTTTTCCTGAAAACCGTGAAATGACACAGTTATTACAATTAATGCTCCTCTCAGCTTATAACGTTCGATGAATCGTACTATTCAGATCAGGGAACATTTTAAGTCGTATGTTTTAAAAAATTATGTAATAAGTGTGCAATAAGGTTTGACAGGTACACATTTCCGTTTATAAATATTGAACAGTCATTGCGTCTGATGATGGTGTGTATCTAACCTGTTTTCTGCAGCGGCAGCTTACCTGTTTTTTACGTAATAAATGAAGCTGATGCAGGTTTCAGACAGATGTGGAAAGAGGATATATAATGCTTCCTGATGGCCAAAATATGTGGCTGACAAAACGGCAATAATATTTTTTTTTGAAACTATTCTAATCTTCAGCGTTAAAACTTCCTTTTTTTGTATTAAATCCTATCTTTGCCCACTCTATTTAAAAAATTATTGTTATAATCTACGACCTATGCAATTAAAAGGGTTGGTTAAGTTTTTTACCGCAGCACTCATCCTTATCTCGCTGTATCAACTGTCGTTCACATTTGTGGTACAAAGTGTGGAGAAGAAAGCCCGTGCCCAGGCAGAACGCCAGGCAAAGGCTCAGAATCCATCCGCTACCGGCGATGACCTGACGAAACTTGTTGATACACGCTATGAAAAAATCACAGACAGTCTGCAGGGAGAAACTGTTTTCAATGTACTGGTTAAGAAATACACTTACCAGGAAGCCAAAGAACAGGAATTGAATCTCGGCCTTGACCTCCAGGGAGGTATGAACGTAACCCTGGAAGTGAGTCTTGATGAGCTCGTTCGCTCCATGTCCAACAATCCGAAGGATGCTGCGCTTAACAACGCGATAGCCGGTGCCAACAAGGCAAAAGCTAACAGCCAGGCAGATTTCGTTACCTTGTTCGGACAGGCGTACAGCCAGGCAAATCCCGGCGGCAAACTGGCTTATCTTTTCTCCAAGCCTTCTGACAAAGAAATAACACTGAATTCTACGAACGACCAGGTGTTGGCCAAAATGCACAGAGAAGCAAACGATGCGATCAAGCGTACCTATAATGTATTGCTTACACGTATTGATAAATTCGGTGTAGCTCAGCCAAACGTAAACCTGGATGAAAATAAAGGTATCATAACTGTAGAACTGGCTGGTGTCCGTAACCCGGAACGTGTACGTGAGTACCTCCAGTCAACTGCCAAACTCCAGTTTTTTGAAACATATACCAATCAGCAGGTATACCAGGGTGTAGTAGCTGCAAACACAGCGCTGGCTGCATATCTTTCCGGTGAAAAAATACAGGACACTGCTGTAAAGGATACCGCTAAAACTGCGGCTGTAGCTGCTGCAGATACTGCAAAAAACAAAGGAAAAACGAGCGATACAGGAAGCCTTGGTGCTCTGCTCGCCAACAGCAAACCAGCTGCTGGCAATGCTAAAGCTGCCGGAAAAGACTCCGCTGCTGCTTCACGCGAAGACGCACTGCGCAAAAATCCGCTGTTTGCTGTAATGATCATACCAAATGATCTCCAGTCAAATGAAACACCTACAGTTTGCTATGTAATGAAAAAAGACACAGCAAAACTGAATGAATATCTGAACTTGGATGTTGTAAAAAGTAAGTTCCCCAACAACATGCGTTTTGTGTACGGTGCGGAAAATAAAAATACGCGTCGCGACCCTAATGCCCCGTTGCAGCTGTATGCTATAAAAACAGTTCCTGGTTCTACTGAAGCCAAGCTTGAAGGTGATCACGTAACGGAAGCCCGCATGGACTACAACCAGCTGACAGGTCAGCCGGAAGTATCTATGGAAATGGATCCTACCGGTTCTCACATCTGGCGCAAAATGACTGCAGATAATAAAGGTCATTATGTGGCAGTAGTGCTTGATGACAGGGTTTACTCTTCCCCGATCGTAAATGATGAGATCTCCGGAGGACGTACTTCTATCAGCGGTCACTTCGATGTACAGGAAGCTACTGACCTTGCCAATATCCTGAAATCCGGTAAGTTACCCGCTCCTGCACACATCGTACAGGAACAGGTAGTAGGGCCCACGCTGGGTGCTGAAAATATCCAGTCGGGTCTGATGTCACTGGCGGTATCCTTTGTTGTAATATTTATCCTGATGCTGGTTTACTATAATACCGGTGGTATTGTAGCAAACATTGCACTTATACTCAACGTACTGTTTACCGTAGGTATCCTGTCTGCATTGCATGCAACACTTACAATGCCTGGTATCGCCGGTCTGGTACTGACTATCGGTATGGCAGTGGATACGAACGTAATCATCTTTGAGCGTATTAAAGAAGAGCTCCGGAGCGGCAGGTCTTATAAAGATGCTGTAAATGAAGGTTACAAACGCTCTTATGCTCCTGTACTCGATGGGCACATTACACAGTTGCTGACTGCAGTTATCCTGTTTACTTTCGGTCTCGGACCGGTGCTCGGATTTGCTACAACACAGATCATCGGTCTGTTGCTGTCATTATTCTGCGGTATCCTGGTATCACGTCTCGTAACAGATATCTACACAAAACGTGAGCGTCACTTCAACTACTTTACAAAAATCTCCAAATCCATTTTTGGCAAAGCGCACTTCAAATTCATCGAAATGCGTAAGATCGCTTATGTCATTTCTGCAGTAGTGGTAATACTCGGTGTAAGCTCTTTCTTCCATGGTTTTGATTATGGTGTTGAATTCTCCGGTGGTCGCAGCTATACAGTGAAATTTGATCAGAAACACACTGTAACAGAAGTGCGTGAAAAATTGAAATCGCACCTGGGTAATGAATTCCCGGTTGTAAAAACAATCGGTACAGACAACCAGCTTAATATTACCACAGGTTTCCGTATTAAAGAAGCAGGTATTAAAGTAGACCAGGAAGTAAGCCAGATCGTATATTCAGGTCTGAAAGCTGAAAACCTGATCCCTGCAGGCCTGACATTTGAGCAGTATTCAACAAAATATCTGCAGCGTTCAGAAACAGTATTACCGACAATCTCTGATGATCTGAAGGCAGGCGCCATTAAAGCAACTATCTTCTCGCTCATCGCGATCTTTGTGTACATCCTGCTGCGTTTCCGCCGCTGGCAGTATTCACTGGGTACTATCTTCTCGCTGTTGCACGACGTTTGCGTAACATTGGCAGTATTCTCTTTCTTCCGCGGTATCGTACCGTTTGCGCTTGAAATTGATCAGCATTTTATCGCTGCGATACTTACCGTAATAGGCTTCTCAATGAACGATACCGTGATCGTATTTGACCGTGTACGTGAGTACTTCCGCAAATCGCCGAATGAAAGCAAGGAAAGCGTTATCAACCGCGCGATCAACGATACACTGAGCCGTACTATTATGACATCACTCACTGTATTCCTTACCATCCTTATCCTGTTCATCTTCGGTGGTGAAGCTACACGTGGTTTTGCCTTCGCAATGCTGATAGGTGTGGTAACCGGTACTTATTCTTCTATCTTCGTAGCTGCTCCGGTACTCGTTGATATGGATAAGAGCGATCAGCTAAAACAGGAAGTAGATCGTGAAGCACACATCGAAGAATTGAAAAAGCTTGCATAATCTGAATAGAAATCAGGTATATAAAAAATCCCGCTCCGGTTCGCCAGGGCGGGATTTTTATTTAAAATTAGCAAATGTGAAAATTAGCTGATTCGCTAATGTGATCCCAGGAAGGCTATTTAAAAATGTCTTATTGAAAAAATAAAAGGAGCTAATACTGAGGTACTATCAAGGTTCTGTTGCCTGGCAGAACAGTAGCAGAAAGGCTAAATCGTTCGATGCAGGCAGCAGCGGTAATAGCTGCCTGCTGCCTTTTTTGCTTACTTTTTGGGCAGGCAAAAAGTAAGAAGTCGCGTCGGACAGGCTTTCGGAGTTCTAGCAATTTCTTTTTAACCAGTCATCCCAAGCGCTTTCTCAGCTTACAATGACAAAGAAAGGAAGTGTCAGGACAGGCTATATTGATTGAATAAAAAATGCTGATATGCTAATGAGGAAATACCATTGATGCGTTATCTGCAATACCAGCCCTGCTATATAATACTTTCTCAATACTCACAGCAAAAGTTGCACATTCATTACTGCGCTCCCCTTGATGGCGGATGTTTAGGATCGTAGCCGGAACGGTAAAGCTTTACTGTACGAAGGATATACCTGTAGAATTCAAATTCCTGCATATTGCGCAGCTGTTCGTATCTCGGACGGAACATTTTCTGGTATACTGCAACACTGTCGCCGGTAAGGCCGGTTAGTTTACTAATAACATCGGCATTGAAGGTATAATCAATATATTTTTCCTTTTCAAACGATGCATACTCGTCCTGGAAAGCCCATATCTGCCGGTTTTTCTTGCTCAATGCACTGAACGGGTGTTCTATAGAGCCGAAAGTAGACAGTTTTGGAATACCCAGCTCATGCGCGTACAGATCGCGGTACTTCATACTGTCTGTTTTCCAGTCCCTGGAGTTCTGGGCCAGATATGCCGGCAATTGATCTACAGAGCCTTTCTTCAGGAAAATCTTGAAATATGGAGGAATGATACCAGGCTTGATACGCACTTTTTCTGTTTTATAGCCCGGCTTGCTGAATTCTATCAGCTGGCCCTTCTCTACTGCCAGGGCAAAATGGCCATCCTTGTCGCTGTTGACACCTGTATTAAGGAAAACATTCTGAATACGGGCGTCTGTTATGGGTTCTCCGGTATTGAGATCAACGATCGCACCCTGAATGTTCTGGGCTTTTACCCCCACAGAACAAACGCATAACATAAAAGCCATCCATCGGGCGAAGCGTTGATACATAATGTTGATAAAATTACATTTTAGGAATGAAGCATAAAACCTGTTTTTGTTAAAAATGTTTAAAAGCAGTCTGTGTATCTTTGAGGCCCCATGTACAATCTTATTAAAAGCATCTTTTTCAGATTTGACCCGGAGCGCATACACTACTGGGCTATGCGCCGGATGAACTTTGCTTATCGTCAGCCTGTGTTGCGTAAATGGCTGCGTAAACAATTTGTGGTTGCAGACCCTGCACTGGAGCGTACGCTCTGGGGCATCCGTTTTCCTAATCCTGTAGGACTTGCTGCCGGTTTTGATAAAGATGCAAAATTTACCGATCCGCTGGCTTGCCTCGGTTTTGGTTTTATTGAAATAGGCACGGTTACACCACGTCCGCAGCCGGGGAATCCCAAGCCCAGGCTGTTCCGTTTGCCGGAAGACGGCGCTGTAATAAACCGTATGGGTTTTAATAACGACGGAGCTGTTGCCGCTGCACAACGCCTCCGGCAGAGAAATGAGCGTATCATTATAGGCGGAAACATTGGTAAGAACAAGGATACTGCCAATGAAGATGCCCTGCTGGATTATGAGGCCGGGTTTCGTGCATTATATGATGATGTTGATTATTTCGTGGTAAATGTGAGCAGCCCAAATACGCCGGGCCTCCGCGCATTGCAGGACAAGGAACCGCTGATGCAGATACTGAACCGCCTGCAGGTAATAAATAAAGAGTTGGGCAGGGAAAAGCCTGTTTTGCTTAAAATAGCCCCGGACCTTACCGACGATCAGCTGAATGATATCGTGGAGATTGTCCGGGAAACCGGTATCGCCGGTTTGGAAGCAACAAATACCACCATTGACCGCTCGGGCCTTACAAGTGATAAAGCGAAAGTAGAAGCAATAGGTGCCGGTGGATTGAGTGGTGCGCCACTGCGCAAAAGAGCAACCGAGGTGATCCGTTATATACATCAGCGCAGCGGAGGTAACATTCCCGTAATAGCTGTAGGTGGTATATTTACCGCAGCAGATGCTATTGAAAAACTGGAGGCCGGCGCATCGCTGGTGCAGGTTTATACCGGCTTTATATATGAAGGGCCGGCTATAGCATCCAATATTTGTAAAGGCATTTTAAAACATCAGACAAAATAAATAATGAACACCCTGTTTACAGCAGATGCACTTATGAGCCTGGTAGTGCTATGCGTACTGGAAATTGTACTGGGCATAGACAACGTAATTTTTGTCTCTATTGTAATGAACAAGCTGCCGGAGCCGCAGCGTCTTACTGCCCGCAGGTTCTGGATGATAGCCGGCATACTGATGCGTGTCATATTGCTGGTATGTCTTGGCTGGCTGGTAAAAAATCCGCTGGTATTATATACTGTAGATGCAGAACACCGTTTTGAGCTGAAGCACCTGATATTCTTTGCCGGTGGCCTGTTCCTGCTATATAAGACAGTATCTGAAATACATCATAAACTGGAAGGTGACGAAGCAGCGGAAGAGCAGAACGAAAGCCGTAAAGTAGGCAGCTCACTGATACAGGCTTTGCTGCAGATACTCATTATAGACATGGTCTTCTCTTTTGATAGTATGCTTACCGCTGTAATGCTCGGTCGCCAGATACCGGTGATGGTAACAGCTGTAATTATAGCGATGTTCATCATGTTTGTATATTCTGGTAAGATCGCCGTGTTCATACAAAAGCATCCTACACTCAAAATGCTGGCCTTATCTTTCCTGGTGATGGTGGGTTTCTCTATGTTCTTCGAATCTATGGAACCATTGCACCACCAGACCATTCCGAAGGGGTATATTTATTTTGCCATGGCATTTTCTTTTAGTGTAGAACTGCTGAATATGAAATTGCGTAAGCAAAGCAATCCTGTAAAGCTGCATGAACCTAAGGTGGAAGACGTTACAGGTGAAAAAAATAATGCGCATCCCGAATAGCTGTCACGGTGTATTTTTGCCGGACCGCAATAATTAAAATATAACTCATGAATTTTTTTCGCACATATATGCTGCTGGCAGGAAGCCTGTTCATTTTTTCCTGCAATAATACCGGGCAGAAAAAAACGGGTACTGCAGTAGCTGATGACCCTGTTTTTCAATTGCCGGCAGTAAAGGACGCAACCGCAAAAATTGAATCTGACCCGAAGAACGCATCACTTTATTTTGATCGCGGTAATATATTTCACAAACTGAAGCAGGATACATTTGCCATCAGGGATTTTCAGCAGGCGGCAAAGCTGGATTCCACAAAAGCAGAATATTTCAGCGCAGTAGGGTCGCTTATGTTTGATCATAAGGATATTTCCGGTTCAAAAGTATGGTTGCAGAAAGCTATTGCGCTTAATCCGCAAGACCCGAGGGCGCATCTGAAATTTGCGAAACTGCTGTTCTTTGTAAAAGATTATCCCGGTGCTTTTGGCCAGATCAACACCGTGCTTCGCAGTGATGTATACAACCCGGAGGCCTACTTTCTGAAGGGGCGTATTTACCAGGATATGAAAGATACGAACAAGGCTATCTCCAGCTACCAGACAGCATTGCAGGTAGCGCCGGATTACCGTGATGCGATGATACAGCTGGGTATGGTATATTCCGACAGGAAAGATCCTATCGCGCTTAAGTATCTCGACAATGCATTCCGGGCAGATACATCAGATGTTTTTCCGCTGTTTGCAAAAGGTAAGTTTTACCAGGACCGGAACGATTATGCTACAGCGAAAGAAATGTACCGTGAGTGTGTAACGCGCGACCACCAGTATTCAGATGCTATGTTCAATATGGGCTTTATGCTGATGCAGCAGGATTCTTTCCAGGCTGCCTGGCGCCAGTTCGACCTCGTTTCGAAGATTACACCCAACGACCCGGATGCCTATTATAACCGTGCTGTATGCAATGAACACCTTGGTAAAAAAGACCAGGCGATATCAGATTATAAGCTGGCCCTTTCTTTTGATCCGAACTACAAAGATGCCGCAGATGCATTGAAAAAACTGGGCGTTCAATAATGTGGGGGATGAGGGTGATGTGACAAATGTGACGATGATGGCATCATCCGTAAAGCATAATTAAAAATCAATAACTCAATACAAAATAAGTTTTATGCCGATTATAGCACCTTCTATACTGTCTGCTGATTTTCTGAACCTGGGCCGTGATATTGAAATGGTCAACAACAGTGAAGCCGACTGGTTTCATCTGGATGTGATGGATGGGCGTTTCGTTCCCAATATCAGTTATGGTATGTCCATCATTTCACAAATGAAAAAGAGGGCTACTAAAACGTTTGATACACACCTGATGATCGTGGAGCCGGAAAAGTACTTTGCAGATTTTGCCAAAGCCGGTGCAGATATACTTACTATCCATTACGAAGCATCTACACACCTGCACCGCAACCTGCAGGCGATTAAAGCATTGGGCATGAAAGCCGGTGTATCCCTGAACCCGCATACATCTGTACAATTGCTGGAAGATACACTTGCAGATATAGATCTCGTACTGATCATGAGTGTAAACCCCGGATTTGGCGGTCAGAAATTTATTGAGCAAACCATCCCGAAAATAGAAAAGCTGAAGCGCATGATCACAGAACGAGGGTTAAGCACTATCATTGAAGTGGATGGTGGTGTAACACTGGAAAATGCCGGCCGTATTGTGGCCGCTGGTGCAGATGCGCTGGTAGCGGGAAATACGGTGTTTTCAGCGCCTGATCCTGCGGATATGATAAAAAAGCTTAAAGCTGTCGGAAAATAATTTTATCTTTTTCATCGTTTAGATGACTATATGTTACAGAAACTATCCTGCCTGTTACTGTTTTTTTGCTTTACCTCGCTGTTTGCAGATGCGCAGAGCAGTATGGGTACTATAAGCGGTACAGTAAAAGACGACAATGGCAAACCCTTAGATATAGCTACCGTAGCCGTTTCAGGCAGCGGCATAGGTACGCGTACCGGCCAGGATGGTAAATACGAGCTGGAAATACCCGCAGGCAAAAATCTCACCGTTGTATTTTCCTACATCACTACAGAAACGTTCCGGAAAACAATTTTCCTGCAACCCGGCGAAAAACGTGTACTTGATGTAACATTGAAAAACAAATACAATACACTGAATGAATTTGTAAAAAAGGATGATCGTAAACGTACCGATCCCGGCAGCGTGTATATAGATCCGGCACAGGCAAACTATATGCCCAGTACTGTTGGCGGCATTGAAGGCATGATAAAAATGCTGGTAGGTTCCAATAATGAAATGACCTCACAGTATGCGGTACGTGGCGGTAACTATGACGAGAACCTCGTTTACGTAAACGATTTTGAAATTTACCGTCCATTCCTTGTGCGCTCCGGCCAGCAGGAGGGTTTAAGCTTTGTGAATCCGGACCTGGTAAGTGGTGTAAATTTTTCACTTGGCGGTTTCCAGGCAAAGTACGGCGACAAAATGTCGAGTGTAATGGACGTAACCTACAAGCGTCCTAAGAAGTTCTCTGCAACAGCGATGCTCAGCCTGCTGGGCGCCAGCCTGAGCCTTGAAGGAGCATCCAAAAATCAAAAACTCACTTATCTCTTTGGTGTACGCCAGAAAAGCAACCAGTATCTCCTGCAGTCGCAGCCTACGAAAGGTGTGTACAACCCTTCATTTACAGACGTGCAAGGCCTTGTGAATTACAAATTCAACAGCAGGTGGGAAATGGAAGTGATTGCCAACTACGCCCGCAACCGCTTCAACTTTACACCTGAAGAAATGACCTCTACATTTGGTGTGATCAACCAGGCATACCAGTTGCATGTATTCTATACCGGTGGCGAAATAGACCAGTTTGATTCCCGCTTTGGCGGCATTTCAACCACATACAAGCCCAATGATCGTCTGCGCCTGAAATTCCTCGTTTCCGGTTTCCAGACCAATGAAAAAGAAACTTATGATATCAATGGTGAGTACCTCCTGGGCGAACTGGAAACAGACCTCGGTAAGTCGAACTTCGGCCAGATAAAAACCTATCTCGGAACCGGTGTTATACAGGATTTTGCCCGTAACTATCTTAAAGTAAATGTGGGCGACCTGGCACATCGCGGTTCTTACAGTGCCAATAAACATTTTATACAATGGGGGCTGGATGCCAATGTAACCAGTATCAGCGATAAGCTGCACGAATGGGAACGCCGCGACTCTTCCGGCTATACACAGCCCTACCTGCAGAATTCCCTGGAGATGAAAAGTTTTTATAACTCCAGCGCAGATTTCAATTATATGCGCTACAGTGGCTTCTTGCAGGATAATTTCCGTTTCAATGATTCTCTTGACCTGACTATATCTGCCGGCGTACGTTTTAACTACAGCACACTCAATGGTGAACTGGTGGTAAGCCCACGTGTGCAGGCTGCTTACAAGCCTAAATGGAAACATGACTTTGTGTTTAAGGCCGCAGCGGGTATTTATGCGCAGCCTCCGTTTTACCGCGAAATGCGTGACCTGGAAGGCAACGTGAATAAGGATCTTAAGGCACAGAAATCGTTGCATATTACTGCAGGTACAGACTATAACTTCAAATGGAGCGGAAGCCCTATGAAATTTACAACAGAGGTCTATTATAAAAATCTCTGGGACCTGGTGCCGTACGAATATGATAATATCCGCATCCGCTACTTTGGTAAAAACGATGGAACAGGATATGTCTATGGAGGTGAGGCCCGCCTGTACGGCGATCTTGTGAAAGATGCACCATCATGGATCAGTGTTGGTTTCAGCAAGGCAATGCAGAACATTACAGACAACCAGATCGTTTATAAAAATGTGGCCGGCCAGGACAGTGCCATTCGCAAAGCCGGAGAAATTCCGATGCCTAATGATCAGCGTCTGATGTTCGGTATGTACTTCCAGGATTATCTGCCGAATAATAAAAACTTCCGCATGCACCTGAACCTGCTGTATGCGACCGGACTTCCGTTCAACCCACCCAGCCAGGAACTGTACCTGAACAACCTGCGCCTGCCGGATTACAAGCGTGTGGACATTGGTTTCTCTGCACTGCTGCTGGACGGTGCACGCAAGGAGCGCCCTGCTCATAGTTTCTTCCGTAATGTAGAGTCTATCTGGGCGGGGCTGGAAGTGTTTAACCTGTTAGGCATTCAGAATACGATCTCTTATTCCTGGATACAGGACCAGACGACGGGTAAAACATTTGCTGTACCCAACAGGCTGACAGCACGCCTGCTGAATGTGAAACTGATTGTGAAGATTTAAAAAAATATGTTGCTGAAAGCCTTTGCTGCTGCGGGATGCAGAAAAAAATCAGAAAAAAATTCCTCAAAAATTTTGCAATAACAAGATAGTTACTACCTTTGCAATCCATTCGGAAATGACCACGGTCAAAAAAGAGTGAAAGATTCCGTAGCTCAGTTGGTAGAGCAATACACTTTTAATGTATGGGTCTTGGGTTCGAGTCCCAACGGGATCACTTAAGGAGACGATCAATTTTGATTGTCTCCTTTTTTGTTTTGCGCAAATGTGTATACTTCAGTTGTTTAGCCTGATATTTTTGGATCAAACGTAAAAGTTGAGGGGTAGTCAGTATTAAGCATAAATGTTAGCAAGTCTGAACAGGAAGAACGGAATATCTCTTACACCTCTTGATGTAGCCCTGAATGCTTTATCAAAAGCACATTCGATGTATACCAATAAAGTTTCATGATGCTTAGCGCATAATTTTTCTAAAAAGGAGTAGGCGAATGTATTAGCCTGTTTTTGGTTAGTTCGATATCTACTTTAGATATTGGGTTTGTTATAGCAATGAGCAATGAGGTAAAGAAAGTCTAATATCACACCAGCTTCTCCCTCACTAACCTGTGCGTTATTTTTAATCAGAACAGCAACAGCTTTTTATTGTTATTTTCTTATTCGTGAAATGATAGGTGCTACAGGCCATACTGTCATTGCCGACGTGAAGCATGATTCATCATTGCACGAATGAATATTTGAACGCAATATTTTTGCTAATGCACTATTTAGCTGTAGCGAAAAATTACCTGTTTTAATATCGACTTTATCAGGGGTGGCTATACTGACAATTTTCTTTTTGTCAAACACATCCATACTCTGATATCCGTTAAAAATCTCCCTAAGGGATTTTGGGGCCTGGCTGATATATTGATCAAGGCGCTTTAATTTCGCCACCACTGCACAGATCTCTCTTTTCAAAATGCCGGACTGGGTTCAGTATTCCTCTTTTAACTTACTGAAATCATCAAATTTAGTTTATCAGCAACAAAAAGTTTAACGGTTATACCACAGAAGCATAGAAGTGTTCTTTTGATATTGATAATCAATGATATTTTACAGCCTCCACGCTTCTATGGTAATACTCGCCTAAATTATTGTGACTAAATGCCATTTTCACTATTTCGTCTTTGTTTTGAACACCACTCATCTTCTGTTTTTTTTGGATAAGCTTCACCGAGATTTGGATAATTATGGGTTTGATTGTTTGCTGAAGTTTGCATCAGTAAACAATTAAAGCGATGAACAATCAAAAAGTATGGTTCGTTACAGGTGCATCTAAAGGTCTTGGCCTGGCGCTGGTGAAACGATTGATAAAAGAGGGTTACCAGGTAGCCGCTACTTCAAGAAGCGTAGATGAACTTAGCGCTGCCGTGGGCAATCAAAAGAATTTCCTGCCGCTGAAAGTTGATCTCGCCAGCGAAGCTGATGTTAAGCAGGCTATCGCCCAAACGGTTCAAGAATTCGGTCGCTTGGACGCCGTAGTTAATAATGCAGGGTACGGATTGCTTGGCGCGGTGGAAGAACTGCCGCTGGAAGCCATTAAAGAGGAATTCGAGGTAAATGTGTTTTCCACGATAAATGTTATTCGTCAGGCCTTGCCTCAATTACGCAGGCAGCGTTCAGGACATATCATAAATGTCACTTCTATCGCCGGCTGGCATGGTGATGCCGGTGCTAACGTCTACAATGCTTCTAAATATGCGGTTGAAGGATTAAGCGACGCATTGGCGAAGGATTTAAAGCCTTTAGGTATTAAAGTAACCGCAGTAGCGCCAGGCCCTTTCCGCACCAATTTCCTGGGTAAGGGTTCGGTACAGTATGCAGAACCATCTATTGCGGATTACGCACATATTCATGCGCAGAAAGAATGGCTGGATAAGAATCAGGATGGCAAACAGCTGGGGGATCCGCAAAAAGCACCGGAGGTATTCATTCGCATTTTCAATAGTGAAAATCCGCCTGTGCATATTATTATGGGCAGTGACGGTGTTGATGTCGTCACCCGCCATTTGAATCACCTGCTTGGCGAGATCGGGCAATGGAGACCACTCAGTACATCTACTGACTTTAAGGATAAATAATATGCAAACGCTCTTTTCACCCTTTAACTTAGCCGGGCTGGAATTGCCCAATCGTATCATCATGCCACCTATGACCCGTGTACGCGCTCCTCAGGATGTTGCTACCGAGCAGATGGCCTTGTATTACGCCCAGCGCGCAACCGCCGGACTGATTATTGCTGAGGGCTCACCCATCTCTAATGAAGGGCAGGGATACCTGTTTAACCCTGGCATTTTTACAACGGAACAAATTGCCGGTTGGCGGCTGGTGACCGATTCGGTTAAAAGCGCCGGAGGCCGGATATTCCTTCAGCTCTGGCATGTAGGACGTATTTCGCATACCTCTATTCAGCAGGATGGCCGCGCGCCCGTTAGCTCAACCGCACGGCGGGCTGTGAATTCCAATGCATTTGCGTATGATGAACAGGGTCAGCCCGGCTTTGTTCGCTCGTCTGCACCACGCGCCCTGGAAACGGAAGAGATCCCGCGTATCATCAACGACTTTGTCTCCGCTGCACGAAATGCCATGGAGGCCGGTTTTGACGGCGTTGAAATCCACGCTGCCAACGGTTACCTGTTTGACCAGTTTATTAATCCGCTGATCAATGACCGGACCGACCAGTACGGTGCAGCTACGATGGAGAACCGGCTGCGCTTCCTGCTGGAAATAGTGGGTACGATCAGCAGCGAAATTGGTGCGAATAAACTGGGTGTGCGCTTATCGCCTTACGGGATATTAAATGACTGTCCGCATTTTGAAGATATGGAAGAAACCTACCTGGAGATCGGCCGCGCATTAGGCAAACGCGAAGTGGCCTTTATTCATGTCATGGATCAAACCGGCTTTTTTACCATGCCACAGGGGGTTGTGCCCTACAGCGAGGCGATCAAACGCCTGTTCCGTAAATGGCGCCCGGACTTGCCGAAGACAGCCCTGCTCTTCGATGGCAGCATGACCAAAGCGAAAGCTGAGAAATTGATTGGCGAGGGCATCATTGATCTGGCGGGTTTCGGCCAGCCTTTTATTGCCAATCCGGATCTGGTATATCGCTTCCGTCATGGACTGCCGCTGACAGTTCCGGACAAAAAAACCTATTACACCGGCGGAGCAAAGGGCTATATTGATTATCGCCCTTTTCGGCCCAAAAGCCTTTACCGGGCAGGGAGAAAATAGTAACTTTAATATGATGAAGACGTTTAATGCTGCCTACCTGATAAAGACGATAGCTGAAGAGCATAACTACTGGAGCCTGCCGAAGCCACGGCATCCGCTGGTAAGTGTTTACCGCTTTGAAGACACGCATATACTGGAAAGCTTGCCGGAGACGTTTATGTTCGATTTTTACTGTATCTCGATCAAAAAGAATTTTAAGGGGAAATGTATCTATGGGCAGCATTATTACGATTTCAGTTCGGGCGTCATGACCTTTATCTCGCCTAACCAGGTGATGTCTCATCCACGCGGTGATGACGCGGCCAAGGAAGGCATTTGCCTGGTATTCCATGCCGATTTTCTATTGGGTTATCCGTTGGCTAAGGAGATCAGAAATTATGGCTTCTTTTCCTATGAATTAAGTGAAGCGCTGCATCTTTCCGAGGAGGAAGAAGAAACGGTTGAGGCGATTATGGAAAAGATTGATACCGAATGCCACCGCAATATTGATCATTACAGCCAGGATATTATCGTCGCTCAGATCGAGCTGCTTTTACAGTATTGCAACCGCTTTTATAACCGGCAGTTCATTACACGCAAACCTGCCAATACAGCCATGCTTACCCGGCTGGAAAGCTTGCTCCACGATTATTTTAATGATGCAGAACGACTTGCTTCCGGTCTGCCAACAGTTCAGTACGTTGCCGGCGAGCTAAATGTGTCGCCTAATTATCTGAGCGATATGCTGCGCAGTTTTACCGGTCAGACTACGCAGCAGCATATTCATAATAAACTTATTGAGAAGGCAAAAGAATTGCTGTCAACCACTTCCTTATCAGTAAGCGAAGTGGCGTACCAGTTAGGATTCGATTACCCACAGTCGTTCAATAAGCTGTTCAAGAACAAGACCAGCATTTCGCCGTCCGAGTTCAGGCAGGCATTTAATTAAAAAAGTTTGACCGGCGGAATTCTTTAGAAGATTCGGATATTTAATTGCAATTGAACAACGTCAAACATCAATTTGTGCCAGTCTTTGTTCAATCGCATGTTTCAATTATGTGAGTGTAATTCCTGCCAGATTTAGCTACCTAATATGTGTTTAACGGACGATTCTGCCTGCGCTTTTAAGTCGCTGATATTTGCGCCAACCAACTTTCCGCCGCTTTTGAGAATCTTACCTGCAACCATAACCGTATCAATATTACTCCTGTCTGCTGCATGAACCAGCGTCCCAACAGGGTCATTTGAAGGAAATATATTGATGGCATCTGTAGTTGTCAGAATCATGTCGGCGGCTTTTCCAGGCGTTATACTTCCCGAAACGTTGCCAAAACCGGCGATATCCCTGCCATGAATTGTTGCAGCTTCCAGAATCTCATACGAATTAACCGGAGCCGGACCTGATTCATCACCGTTGAATTTCCTGTTTTGAGCAAAGGCTCGTTGTAACGAGAATGCCACGCGCATTTCGGTAAACATATCACCGCCATAAGCTGTTTCCAGATCTGTTCCGATACCCGGGTGGATGCCGTGATCTATTGCATGCTGATAAGCAAAAACACCTTCTTCCAAGCCATATTGTGCATCAGAACGCGGATCAACAGTCACCTTTACTCCGCAATCAGCTATAATTTGCCAGGCTTCCGCTGATAGGCCGGTACAATGATTAAATATGTTGTCAGCACCAAGCTGTCCATTGGCTTGTAAGCTTTTTAACGAATCAGATAAGTCTTTGCCTAAAAATTCGGTAACAATCGGTACTCCCATCCGGCGGGCGATATCCCAGCCATTTGTGGAGATATGCGTGAATACCCCTAATTTAATCAGGCCTGTTGATGAGAATCGTTTTTTATAAAGTGTTTCCAATCCTTCCGGCCAAAATGATTGCTCCCAATCGCCGCCAAGCGGGAAAGCCGGGGCATACAGGGCCCGGATGCCTGTAGCTTCCAAAGCATCCAATGCGGCTTCGGCATGTACATAACTGCGTGTATTGTGTGAGGCATCGATCATACAGGTTATACCATGATCTATCGCACTCCAGGCACTTAACAAATTCCCGATATAAATGTCTTCCGGCCGGTAACGGAGTGCCAGCCCAAAATGAACCTTTTCGACATAGCCCATGAGGTCACTCACATCCGGCATCAGCCGGCGCAGGCTGCCTTGCCACGCATGCCGGTGCGCATCTGTAAATCCCGGCGAAAGGACCATACCTTTGGCCTCGATTATTTTGGCATCCTCAACCTGAATCTGCTGCTCTACAGCTACGATCTTCTCACCTTCGATCAATACGTCTCCATGATCCATATTGCCAATATTTTTATCCATCGACAATATCGTTGCGCCTTTAATCAGTATCTTTTCCATTTCAATAAGCTTTAATTGATGCAAAGCTAGGTTGAAAGGTTGCTCAGGATTGAACACAACACACGGACATGCTGGTACTATCTACGGATTTTTTCCCGGTAGGCAGAAGGTGTGCATTTTGTCTGCTTTTTATAAAAGCGTGAAAAGTAGGACGCATCTTTAAAGCCCAGCTGGTTCGCAATCCGGCTCACATTCCAGTCGGTTTGAAGGAGCAAACTATTTGCATGATGAGTAAGTTCCTGATAAAGATATTGACCGACCGATTTGCCGATAACATCTTTTACCGTATCATTTAAATGATTGGGGGTAACATACAATCTATCGGCATAAGTGGATAAGGAAGGAAGCGTTTCAATCTCTCCTTTAAATAATAATTCAAAATCTTCTTTACAATTCTGTACAAAAGAACGCGTCAGGGTTATTGCTGCTTTGGTTTTAGGTGCAATGAAATGATGTTTCATCGGAAAAAGTCCGGCAACCTTTTTCATTATCAGCTGAAGTTGAATCTGAATAATTTCTTCACTGTCTGTGCTTTTTTGAATCACTTCATTGAACATATCTTCTAATAGCGCAGCGAAATAATTGGTTTGTTGTTCTGTCAATGTAAAGGCGCTATGGCCACCCAAAGCAATTTCCCGCAACCATTTTTTATTCTCCCGACCCTGGTTAAAGAAAGGGTCTGTAAAAGTACAGCAAAACCCATTTTGCCGGGCAGTCTGCGATTGCCACGAAGTGAGCGTCCATGGCGGTATAAAGCAAATTGTGTTCTTTTTAAGGTAGTAAGTATCAGCATTAAAGTTATAGATACCCTCACCATCGAGGATCAGGCATAACATATACGTGTCCATCATATGCGGCTCAACTGCACGCCGGCATTTTCTGAAATGATCAGCCGTTCTGATGATCGATAATCCTTTTGAGATTGGATATTCATCTGCATACTGATTCCCGTCTGTGAAATAGAACTGCGAGTAATTATCAAGCCTGAATGTTTGATCCGAGAGCATATATATCCTCCGGCAGAGCCTTTAATATTAAAAAATACACACGTCCTCTTAAAAAATAAAAAGTATAAAATTTTACCGCTGCGATCATTGGGCAAGACTTATCTTAATTAATTCATAAAAGGTTTTTCTTTAAAAGCGATGGGTGTAAGATTCGTTTTGTTTTTAAAAAGCTTATTGAACGATTGAGGATATTCAAACCCCAGTTTATAAGCAATCTCAGCCACAGTAAGGTTCGTGGAAAAAAGATATTCTTTCGCTTTTTCAATCAGTTTCTCATGAATATGCTGTTGAGCACTTTGACCGGTAAGGCTGCGTAGCATATCACTCAGGTAACGCGGCGACAGGTTCATCTCCGATGCTAAAAAATCAACTGTCGGGAGTCCGGAGATCAAACCCTTTTCGTTTGAAAAATAATCTTCCAGAATTTTTTCCAGTTGAATTAACAGATCATGGCTGGCTGGCTTACGGGTAATAAACTGGCGTTTGTAAAATCTGTTACTATAGTTTAAAAGCGTTTCTATGTGGGATAGCACAATATCCTGGCTAAAATCATCTATAGCATTCTCAAGCTCCTCTTTAATGTTTTTTAAGAGATTCAGAATAACTTCTTTTTCCTTTTCCGCAAGGTGCAAAGCCTCGTTGCTGTCATACGAAAAAAAGCCGAAGTGTTTGATCTGTTTGCCTAAAGGATAATTACGGATAAAATCCGGATGAAACAGCAAAGAAATACCAAAATATTCAGCATCGCGTGAAGTAGCATTGAGTTGCGACGGAGCAACATAGGTCATCGTTCCATCGTCAAAATCATAGTAGCTTTGCCCGTATCCCATGCGCCCCTTCGTCCTTTTTTTATAAGAGATGCTGTAGAAATCGAAGATAAAATTGGTGGGCAGGTGCTTTTTGTTCACCATGATTTGGGTATTGTCAAACAGGCTGACCAACGGATGTAAGGGTTTGGGCAACTCTAATACCTGGTGGAGCTCTGTTATCGAAGTAAACCGGTATGGAGGGGTTATTATCTTTCTCACTGCTTTCAAATTCCAGTTAATATACGAAAACATATACAGAGATTATTCCCTCATCAGCCTTAAAAAATCTGCTTCACTGTTCTTTTGTTTCAGGTCGATGTAATAGGATGCATCATCTCCCGCAACGTAACGAAGCCGGGGAGTGCCATCCGTCGCTGCCAGGTAAATAATTTCTGCAACATCTTTGACAGACGCTTTGTTCAAATGTGCAGTCCGTTTAGTATATCGGCTCATCAGCATGCTCAACTCCGGATCGTAGTCAGGGATGCTGTTCCTGATCATGTCCATGCCGTTTCTGAAGTTGGTAGCTACGCTGCCTGGTTCAATGATTTTAACAGCAATTCCCAGAGGTGCCAATTCATGTGACAAACCTTCAGAAAAACCTTCGACTGCAAATTTCGAACTATTATATAAACTCGAAAATTGCCCGGCAGTAATGCCACCAAAGGATGAGATGTTAACGATAACGCCATGCTTTTGACTGCGCATTGCCGGCAGTATAGCTTTGGTAACGTACATCAACCCAAAAACGTTAACCTCGTATTGTTTTTTTATCTGTTCAGCAGTCGCAGATTCAAATACGCCAATCAGGCCATAACCGGCATTATTCAGCAATACATCAATCTTCCCAAACCGTTCCATTGCCTGGTTTACGGCTTGTCTTATACTGTCCTGGTCCGTTACATCAAGCTGAACGACCATGGTATTTTGCAGGCCTGTCAGTTGTGTTTCCTTTTCAGGCGAACGCATGGCAGCAACCACATTCCAGCCCTTACACTGAAATAGCAATGCTGTTTCTTTTCCGAAGCCCGAAGATGCACCTGTAATAAAAATTGTTTTGCTCATTTAGCTATTGAATTAGTAACACAAAGTTCAACAGAAATTTTAGGGTAGATGTATCCATATTGAGTCTGGTTGTATCCTAAATGCATATCGGCGTTCAGCCAAACCAGGCAAATTTGAGCACGGTAATTCCTGTTATCGCATATAATTCCTGCTGCCGTAGAAATATCAGGGCACTACCATGCCTGCCCGGACGGAAGAATGAAAATCTCAGAGACGTCCACGTGATCGGGGGCTTCCAGGGCGTAGATCATACTGGATGCAATATCTTCAGGCTTTAGAGGTTGATAGGTCGATTTAGACATAGCTTCCTTATATTTAGGATCGGTAGTATGTTGCTGAAGCTCTGTCGCTACAGCACCCGGCTGAATAGAGGTAACGCGGATATTATGTTTTGGCGCAATTTCCATTCTCATTATATCTGAAAATGCGGTAACGGCATGCTTGGTGGCGCAATACACCCCCAAACCCTGAAAAAGTTTACGGCCTGCAATAGACGAGGTGTTGATGATATGGCCGGATTTCTGTTCAATAAGATGGGGCAATACTGCGCCGGTAGGATTTAAGACCCCCTTAATATTAATATCCACCATCTTCTCCCATTCATCCAATTTCAGCGCGTCAACATCGGAAAGATACATGACACCGGCATTATTGATCAGGATATCTATTTTGCCAAAAGTTTTAATGAGCAAATCCACGCCGTCAATTACGGAAGGCTTGTCCGCCACATCCATTGTAATGACCATACCTTTACCGCCGTCAGCTTCAATCTCGGATAATATATGTTCAAGTTTGTCTGTTCTTCTGGCTGCCAAACCTACTTTAACGCCTTTTTCGGCTAATGCTTTTGCAACAGCTGCTCCAATACCACTTGACGCACCCGTAACGAGCGCCACTTTTTCTTTTAAGTTCATGTTCTAAATTTTATTTTCCTGATTTAAATACAAAATTAGTTGTTGCTATAGTCGGCACATTAATGGATGGAAACAGTTTATTGTATAATTCAAACATTAGCCTTGCAGCTTTCCATAAATATTGATCAGGACGCCGCCGCCATCAACAATAACCGTCTGACCCGTGATGTAACTTTGTTCCATTAAATGCAGATAGGTTAATGCAAGATCTTCGGGAATGCCTGTTTTTCCTGCAGGAAGCTGTGAAGCAGCCTGGATAAATAACTGTTCCCTGGCTTCCGGCGGCACCAGAGACCACAGTCCGGTCTTGACGATACCCGGTGAAACTACGTTTACCCGGATGGGAGCTAGCTCAATGGCCATCGCACGTGTGAAGCCCTCCATGGCGGCAGTCATACTGGCCCCGATGCCCCAACCCTTACCTGGACTTTGGCCGGCAATGCCGCTGGTTAAAGTTATCGAACCGCCCCTGCTGATATACTGTACTGCATATTTAACAGCTGCCACGGCACCCCAATACCGGACATTGAAAAACTTTTTGCTGTTTTCAATGCTGATCTCACTGATTTCACCTGAATAAAAAATTTCCCCGGCAGTGTAAATTAAATGGTCGAAAGATCCGGTCTCTGCAAAGAGTTTTATAATCTGCTCTTCGTCATCTGCATTGGTACAAATGCCCTTTGCGTTTTGGGGTAGCTTGCGAAGAGCTGTTGCGAGACGTTCCGCATTACTGGACGCGATAATAACTTTAGCTCCTTTTTCAGCAGCAGCTATAGCAGTAGCGAGACCGATGCCCGCGCTCCCACCGATAATGATCACCTTTTTGCCTTCCAGATTTGATGGATGGTGTTGCATAGCTTTAGTTCTGTTTATAAATCACAAAACTGGTGCTTAGGAAGAGAAAGAAAGTGTCTGAACCACGGTTTGTTGTGCCTGGAAATACCTGTAATCCGGGTCCAAGTGGATTGAGACACAAGTATCCGTGATTGAGGCACTCTGCGGAAAGGGAGGTGGATGACCTTTGCTTTCAAATCAAAGAGATATTATGAAGACAGTAAAATTAGGAGGACAGGGCCTTGAGGTTCCGGCAATAGGTCTTGGCTGCATGAGCCTGGCGGGAAGCGATACGCAATTCATCTATGGAAAGACAGACGAGCGAAGCGGTGTGACTGTTCTTGAACGGGCACTTGAATTAGGCTGTAACTTTTTAGATAGTGCCGATGCTTATGGCCCGCTGTCGAATGAAATACTGATCGGAAAAGTTGTAAACGGAAAACGTGATCAGGTTATCCTTGCCACCAAATGCGGTTTCGAAATTGATGAGGCCGGGCAATTTACCGGCAAATTGAACGGTAGCAAAGCCTATATAAAAAAGTCGGCTGAACGTTCTCTGAGAAATTTAAAGACAGACTACATCGATCTCTATTATTTACATCGCCCTGACCCTGCTACCCCAATCGAGGAAACAATGGAGGCCATGGCCGAACTTGTTACAGAAGGCAAGATCCGCTATGTGGGCCTTTCTGAAGTTTCTACAGATCTGATCCGCAGGGCACATGCTATTCATCCCTTAACTGCAATAGAAACAGAATACTCTTTATTTGAGCGCACATTGGATGAAGACGGTACCACAGACCTGATGAAAGAGCTGGGAATAGGCCTTGTGCCTTATTCACCACTGGGTCGCGGATTTTTATCCGGCGAATTAAAAAGCCCTGATGATTTTGACGAGAATGACGTACGCCGGCATTTTGAACGCTTCCAGGGGGATAACTTTTATAAAAACCTGGAACTGGTAAAAGCACTCCAAAATATTGCCCTGGAAAAAGGTGCCACCGCATCGCAACTGGCACTGGCCTGGATCACTGCCCAAGGGCATGTGCCTATTCCCGGGACGCGTAAGGTGAAATATCTGGAAGAAAACATTGCAGCCGCTGATATTTCCCTGAACGTAGATGAATTGGCCCGGCTGGAAGCAATATTGCCATTAGGTACACAACAGGCCGGTTCAAGAAGTGATGCAAAAACAACGCCGGCTTCGCAGGACTAAAGCCAGCAGCTTTCAGTTTAACGATAGAGGAATATATATCAATATTCCTCTATCTTGTACAAGGTTTCATGAAAAACAAGGTTCCACATATCATTCACTCTATTACGGAATTGCATGCTTTACTCGGTTTACCCAAACCGAAACATCCACTCATCAGCATTTACCGGTATGAGCAGATAACGGTGAAAGACAATGCGCTGCTTGACTATTTCTGCCCGCAATTCTACAGCATTGCGATCAAAAGGAACTTTAAGGGAAAAATCCGTTATGGCCATAGCCATTATGATTTCAGTGAAGGTATGATGTGCTTTATCGGCCCCGGCCAGTTATTAGCGCAAACCGCTGGAGAAAACACTCCGGAAGAAGGTTTTTGCCTGATGTTTCACCCGGATTTTCTGGCGGGGCATCCGCTCGGCAGCAAGATCAAAAATTACGGCTTCTTCTCTTATGAACTTACAGAGGCCCTGCACCTTTCAGATGAGGAAAGGGAAAAAATTGAAAATATTGTTGCTGAAATTGATGCCGAATACAGCGCCCGTATCGATATTTTGAGCCAGGATGTGATGCTTACTCAAATCGAATTGCTGCTGCATTATTCACAGCGATTCTATAACAGGCAATTCATCACCCGCCGTACGCTCAATATGGGTTTATTGGAAAAGATTGATGAAGAGCTGGAAATTTATTTGGAAAATGATGCTGTTCAGAAAGGTCTTCCAACCGTACAGTTTCTCGCCGGTAAATTGCATGTGTCGCCCAATTATTTGAGTGATATGCTTAGGGCTAATACCGGCTTTAGCACGCGTCAGCATATTCAAAACAAGTTAGTAGAGAAAAGCAAGACATTGTTGTTAACTACGAACGCTTCCGTAGCAGAAATCGCCTATCAGCTCGGCTTTGAGCAACCGCAGTCTTTAAGTAAGTTATTCCGTCATATAACTGGTGTAACGCCCACAAACTTCAGGACTCAGACTAATTAAATTATGGTAGTTATCCCTTAAAAGCGTGGCAGTATCTTTTTCGCCTTTGATAATCAAATGCATTTATACTATCCCGTGCTTCTACGACATACCAGCCTATATATACCAACAAGTTGAAACAGGCTTTTTACAGCCTTTCACTCTTTACCGTCTTTTCCTGCTAATTAAAAGATTTTCGAAATGCGCCCGGCGACAGGTTGGTGCTGCGCTTAAACAATTTATTGAAAGACTGAGGGTGCTCAAAGCCTAATTGGTAAGCAATCTGGGCAATGCTGAGCGGGGTGGTGCTGAGAACTGCTTTTGCCTTTTCGATCAGCCTGCCATGAATGTGCTGCTGTGTACTTTGCCCGGTCAGGGATTTGAGCATGTCGGTCAGGTATCGCGGTGAAACATGGAGTTGGCTGGCCACCTCCTGAACAGTAGGTATACCATCCTGTTGGCTTGCAAAGCGGGAATCCAGGTAGGCATCCATCTGATGGATCAGGTCATGATGCGCAGCTTTACGGGTAAGGAACTGCCGGTTATAAAAACGGTTACTGTAATTCAAAAGCAATTCGATTTGAGAAACCAGCACATCCTGGCTAAAGGCATCTGTATTGGTATCCAGCTCGGCGGCCATGCTTTCAAACAAAGCAGCAATTACTATTTTTTCTTTCTCCGAAAGGAATAGCGCTTCGTTTACCGCATAAGCAAAAAAACCATACTGATGTATATTTTTACCCAGTTGGTAATTGCGGATCAGGTCGGCATGAAAATAGAGCGTATAACCCTCGTAACTGCTTTCATCACCTGTCATCGTAACCAGTTGATTTGGCGCTAAAAAAGCCAGGCCGCCTTCTTCAAAGTCATAATAACCTTGTCCGTATTTGACCTGCCCCCTGAAATCTTTCTTAAAAGAGACCTTATAAAAATCGATCAGGAAACTTCGCCCGGCATTTTCATGGCTGATCCTGGCGATATCATAGTTTACCAAAGCCACCAGAGGATGCAGCGGTTTAGACATACCCATTGCGCGGGTCAATTCGGATATGCTTTTGAAAACTATAGGCGGCAATGTGGCTTTCATGCTCTCATAAAGTTAAAATTAATCCTGTACACTGGGGCGGATAACAATATCGCCTACATCTACATTGTCAGGCTGGCCGATGGCGTAGACAACCGCGTCTGCAATGGCTTCCGGAGCGATGGCGATCTGCTCGGTTCTTTCCCTGATCGCGGCCCTTGCTGCCTCATCGGGGATATGATCTGCCAGCTCTGTGTTGACAAAACCAGGGGATATCCCTGTTATCCGGTATTTGCCGCCGGATTCCTGGCGCAGGGCCTCGGTTATAGTACGCACCGCGTTCTTGGTGCCAGCGTAAACACCCTGTAAGGGCACAATTTTGATACCGGAAGTAGATATGATGTTGATGATATGGCCAAAACCTTGCTGCTTAAAAACCGGCAAGGCCGCTGCAATACCATACAGAGTACCTTTGATATTGACATCGATCATTTCTTCCCAATCGGCTATTATTCCTTCATCCATTCTCGACAGACGGGCAATCCCCGCATTGTTGACGATGACATCTAAACACCCGTAAGTTTCACAGGCTACATGAACCAGCTGCAGCAAATCATCGCGCTTTTTGATATCGGTCACTACATATGCAGCTTCGCCACCTGCCGCTTTGATGCGATTGGTCAAGCCTTCCAGCCGTTCTTTACGACGGGCGCCCAATACCACTTTTGCTCCTTGTGCCGCCAGCACGATTGCTGTTGCTTCGCCAATGCCGCTGCTGGCACCGGTAATGGCAACTACTTTTCCTTTGATATTGTTTTTCATATAACAAAGGTCAATAAAGCAGCCTGTCAAAAATTAGCCTAAATGGTAAAATATGTAGCCTGAATACTTATAAAGTGATCTTATCAGGTTTTGTAACTGGATTCAATACGGACGATGTACGGGGTGGCTTTCGATATTAAACTATTATCTCGAATCAATTATATATAGTGATCTTTGGAGCGGAAGATCTATGTCCGTTTTTTTTTAGTTTTCCGCGATTTTCTTGCTTGATTTGTTGAATCGTACTCAATTTGGGTATTGAGTCCTCCTTGCATTTTCAATTGCAATTAAAGTAACTAGTTGAAGACAATGGATTCATCGAGGAAAAGATTTTGAAGTTCGTAATTTTTTGGAGGCTTTTGACAGAACATAAACTTGATGTAAGTATAGTTCTTGGCTGCGCTTAAAATTTATTTTATTTCTGACAGTTTTTTAGTCATGGTAATAGATCATAAGAAATATGAATTGTACGGAAAGACGCTGGTACAAAAAGTAGTGGTGCAGCCTCCTTTTCAGTTTACATTTCCCATTACGGACAATGCCTGCTTTTTATACATGCTTGAAGGTGGGACACAATACCAGGCAGAAGATGAGCAAATAAATATCCCATGCAGACATTCGATTTTTCTCAATTGCATCAATTCCAGTAAACAACTGAGCAATTCTGAAGCCGGCGTTACCAATGAAATTGTCATCGTAAATTTTCATCCGGATGTCTTAAAAAGGATCTATGACCGGGAAATGCCATTATTGCTTCAGCCTTCCGGAAACTTAATCTCAAATAAATCAACAGAGATAATCAACAACGACTATTTAATTCAGAAATACATTGAAGGGCTATTATTTTATTTCGAAAACCCATCTCTGATCAATGAAGATATACTGGTTTTGAAATTAAAGGAAATTATACTGCTGCTATCGCAGACAAGCAATGCAGAAGCGATACAGCTAATCCTGTCCCAGCTTTTCTCGCCAACCACCTATACGTTCAGGCAAATCGTAGAAGCAAATCTTTTTTCCCAGCTTCCCATTGAAGAACTGGCCCGGCAACACAATCTAAGTCTTTCATCATTTAAACGTGAATTTGCAAAATTGTACAATGATACTCCGGCCAATTACATAAAAAACAAAAAACTTGAAAAGGCAGCCGAACTGCTTTCAATATCGGATGAACGGATAACAGCTATTGCGTTCGAGTGTGGATTCAATGATGTAGCAAGTTTTACCAAAAGCTTTCGCGATAAATATAGCGTTACGCCTACAAACTACCGGCTGAACAAAAGTGCTAAATCATAAGCAGGTCAACTAACTCCAGGTGCCCGTAGATGGTAACCGCTTCGGCAATTGCCCCGGTAGTCACCTTATGTCAACCTCCGGCTTTTGTGGTAGTTCTGATTATCTGAACCGGATTCACAAATAATTGAACGAATCCGCCAAACGGCAATACTTCCCATTTGTCAATTTTGCTAATAAAAATAACATTATGGGATTATCAAATTTGGGGATTTTTCATACAGCCATTGGCATTATAGCTATTATCGCTGCGCTCATTTCATTTGTACGGTTTGGCAGGATTAACCTGGCCCACCTGGCCGGAAAAATATATTTCTACGGCACAGTTATTACCGCATTAACTGCACTCGGAATTTCTAAACATGGGGGCTTTAACCCTGGGCACGTCTTTTCAATTCTCATTTTTATTTTAGTCTTAGTCGCCTTTTTCCTTTTCACAAAAAGGAAAGGTAATAACAGGGCCCGTTATTTTGAAAACTTTTTGCTGTCTCTAAGTTTTTTCTTTTCACTGCTTCCCACCGTTAATGAGACGTTTACCCGGATTCCTGTTGGGCATCCTTTAGCCAAAGACATAACTGATCCGATAATTGCAAAAACATTGCTGGTGCTATTAATACTATTTGTTGCCGGATCCATATACCAATTTGTCAGGCAACAGAAAGTAAATAAAGGTGAATTGAGAAATATGAGCTAACATGCCTTTCAAGCTATAGCAGTGAGCGTTAAGAAGTCTTCTGAAAATTGGGTTCGACATTAGTACCAACGTATCACTTCATTGGACAAACTGGTTTTATCACTGGTTTGTCCTTTTCTTTTTTAGCCAAAGGCCCACCCAGCCCGTATATCGTGTATGTAGGTCCATAGATTTTTGTGCTCTGGTAAGTATCATTTTCCAATTGCAGCTTTTCGGGGTATATCGAACCAATCATATGCTGTTTGCCTTCAACATTGGCACTTTCATATTGTTTATCCAAATGTGCAGGATTATAAAACGCTTTGTCAAACAGGGCTTTAATGTTTTCCTGTGACGAACATAGAGAAGACAGCGTTGATTCAAGCAAATTCAGTTTTCCCCAAAAACCGCTTTGGCAGCTATGTAATCGACGAGATCAGGCACATCGGACAGCATATATGCTATCCGGAATGTAAAGCCATTTTTCCGGAACGGAAGATTTTAACCCAGGTTAAAATCTGTGTATGATATCAGAGATAGCTTTGTCCTATCAAAAAAACAATACTAAAAATTAAAGACATGAAAAATCTGTTATTGACAATAGCATTTAGTGTACTGGGTTACATTTCATTTGCTGCATTACCAACACAATCAAACAAAAAAATGGAAACAATTATTTTAGTCCATGGCGCATGGGCAGATGCATCTTCGTGGGATGCCGTAGTACCACTGTTAAAAGCAAAAGGTCATGAGGTTATCGCTGTCAACCTTGCAGGCCATGGAAATGACTCGACCTCCTTTGCAACAATTACATTTCAGACTTATGTTGATCAGGTAAAAGCAGCTATAGGTGACCGGACCAATGTAATTTTGGTGGGGCATAGTTTTGCAGGAATGGTGATCAGCCAGGTAGCCGAAGAGGTTCCTTCACAGATTAAAAAACTGATCTATCTTGCTGCCGGCCTCCCGCATGATGGTGATAACCTTTTGGGGCTTGCCAAACAGGACCCTGCATCTCATATCGGCAAGTATCTTACTATCGATGAAGCGCATGGTGCAGCTATAATCGCTAAAGAAGGTGTGGCAGATGTTTTTGCAGCCGATGCGCCACAGCCGGTTCAGGACTACCTTGCAGCCAATATTAAGCCGGAACCATTAGCACCGCTCGCAACACCGGTTCATTTGACCGAAAAAAATTATGGCTCCGTAAGAAAGGTATATATTCATACGGTTGATGACCATGCGATCAGTTATCCAGCACAACAGTATATGGTAAAAGCCGGTAAGGTTGACAAAGTATACACCCTGCAGAGCAGTCATACACCTTTCATTTCAATGCCGGATAAATTGGCTGATATCATCAATACTGAAAGTAAATAAAGGGCGTATAGCTTAATGCCAAAGCCCGGCTGAAATATTTCCCTGGGCTTTCCTTTTTACAGGCGTTGTAAGTATTGCGAGATCTGAGAAGAAAAAGATATATGCATAGATAAACCCAATGATGGAAATATACTTTTTAGTATATTTTTGCTTTATCAAATTTCGATAGCGATGACAAAAGCCGAAAATACCAAACAGATGATATTGGAAAAAGCAGGGCCGATCTATAATTCCAAAGGCATTAACGGTACTGCAATTGACGATATACTTGATGCTGCTAAGGTTACAAAAGGCTGCCTTTACAATCACTTTGAAAGCAAAGATGACCTGTCAGTACAGACAGCGGACTACCTCTTGAAAAAGATCAATTACGGGATTGGGCAAGCCATGATGAAGGAAAAGACTGCAAAAGGAAAAATATTCGCCTATATGGACTTTAACAGATCTCCTTTAAGTACCTATATTGACGGCGGGTGCCCGATATTCAATATGGGGATTGAGGCAGACGACAATCATTCTGCTGTCAAAAAGATGGTAAGTTCTGTACTTAATATATCCCAGGAAAGTTTTGCCGGAATTCTTCAATCGGGAATTGACAATGGGGAATTTTCAAAAGAACTGGATCCTGCGGTCTTTGCTTTCAAAATGTTTTCTGCAATAGAGGGTGGTATAGTAATGTGCCGCGTGATGAATACAAACACGCCAATGAAGGGGCTGATAAAAAGCCTGAAAAATGAACTGGAAAGCTACGAATTAAAGTAAAATTTTTTATCAGAAAACAGACTAAAAAGTATATTCTGTCATCCCGGTTTGTATAGCTGAGTAGCAGGCGGAGTTTTTTTTCTTTAAAAATATACTTTTTAGTCTGTTTTATTAATACGAAATACCTTGTTCGTGGCAGGTTGTCTTACATTCTACGTAAGCACACAGAACAGGAATGCATCAATCGATCAAAATTTTCAAACCATTAATTAAACAGAAATGAAGACACAAAACAACACAATTCTGATCACCGGCGGCGGATCCGGTATTGGCCTGGAAACAGCGCGCAAATTCGCAGCGCTCGGCAACAAGGTAATTATTGCCGGCAGGAACATTGAAAAATTAAACGCAGCAGCAGCCGGTTTGGAAAACGTTAGTATTATACAGTGTGATATCACTGTGGAAGCAGAACTGGATGCACTGGTACAGCAGGTTGAGGCCTTTTACCCGGAACTCAATATACTGGTCAACAACTCAGGCAGTGCACATCAATACTCGCTGGCCGAAAATTCAAATGCTTATGATGGTGCCCGTAAAGAAATGGAGATTAATTACCTGGCTCCGGTAAGACTTACAGAAAAGCTTTTACCTTATCTGAAAAACAAGGCAGCGTCTGCAGTCATCAATATTACATCAGTTGTTGCTATAGTGCCCTGGGCCGTTATGCCTACTTACAGCGCCAGTAAAGCAGCCCTCCGATCTTATACCAGGTTATTGAGATTGTCACTTTCCAAATCCCCGGTTAAAGTTTTTGAGGTGCTGCCTCCATTGGTCGACACTGAATTTTCAAAAAATATCCCAGTTGATAAGCTGGCTCCTTCGGCAGTTGCAGATGCTATTGTCAGTGGCCTGGCTGAAGACAAGTTTGAAATAAGGATAGGCTTTACTGATCATTTCTATAACGTAAACAGGGAATCGCCGGAGAAAGCATTTAATGCACTGAATGGTGTGTCACAATAATCCCTTTTTTCAAAAGCTTTTTTTGCTCAAAAAACAGACTAAAAAGTACATTCTGATACGAAAAATGCTTTACGAATCATTTAATAAAACACGAAAAAGTGGCGTAACCAGCCATTTAAACAGAAATAAAAAACAGAGATCATGAAATCTTCAATCAAAAAAACAATTATTATGGCTTCAATCTTAGGAACATCAGCAGCAGTAAATACAGCTGCAGCACAAGTAAGCGACCCAACAACCGATCCCGGCGTGGAAAGTCACGTGAAGGGCTTTTTAAAAGCAGTAAATGCAGCTACAACGATACCTGTATCTGAGATGCCTTTAGAGCAGGCAAGAGGTACTTATGTTTATGCTACAACAGTGGGCGAAAAACCGGACCTTTCAGGAACTGAGGTAACGGAAAAAACGATCCTGGAAGATGGCTTGAGTGTAAAACTGCATATTGTGCGTCCGGCAGGGGTTAAAAAAGATATTCCCGCATTCATGTATTTCCATGGTGGTATCTGGTTTATGGGAGATTATGATACGCACAAAACCTTATTGCATGACCTGGTGGTGAAGTCCGGTATGGCGGCAGTGTTTGTTGACTTTACCCGTACACCGGAAGCACAATACCCGCAGCAGAATAACGAGGCTTATGCTGCAACCAAGTGGATCGCGGAACATGGAAAAGAAGTGCAGATTGATGGCAGTAAACTCGCTGTGGCCGGTAACAGCATCGGGGGAAACATGGCTACCGTTGTTGCTTTAATGGCTAAGGATAAGGGCGGGCCTCAATTAAAACTACAGGTATTGATCTCACCCGTAACTGATGCTTCTTTCGAAACAGAATCCTACAATAAGTTTGCGGACGGCCGTTTTCTCACCAAAGCTTTAATGATCAAAGGCTGGGATCTGTATATAAAGGACCCGGCTCAAAGAAAAGAAATTTACGCTTCTCCGCTCCAGGCAACTGCTGAACAGTTAAAAGGTCTTCCACCTGCATTGGTGATCACAGAAGAAAATGATGTATTGCGGGATGAAGGCGAAGCGTATGCCCGCAACCTGGATGCTGCTGGTGTTTACGTAACTGCTGTCCGTTACAATGGCATGATCCATGATTTTGTAATCATTAATGCATTGCACGGACTTCCCGCAACGCAGGTCGCCATACAGCAGGTTGCAGACGTTTTAAAACAGTTTGTCAGGTAACCTCTGATCAAACAGCAGGAAGTACACAGCCAAAAAGATTCGCCCTGGTGCTTCCTGCTAATTAACCCAAGTTGCTATTTAAAAGAGTTGAGCATCAAAGGATATATTTGAGTTACTACGCTTAAACAATATCCCGATGCTCAACGACACTAAAATTATAAGTATTTACTGTATCGTAGATGATTTATTAAAAGGACTCAGGCATTACGAGCCTCCCCGCCGTAAAGTCAGCGATGCAGAGCTTATAACGACTGTACTTGTATCAGCTCTTTACTTTGGCGGCCATTGGGATCATGGCAGAAACTTTATGAAAATGACAGGTATGGTTCCTCAAATGCTGGACAAAAGCCGTTTTTGTCGTCGGTTGCATCAGATAGAACCATTATTGTGTCAGTTGTTTTTCCAGTTGGGCCACTGCCTGAAAATGTTTGCCGGGGCTGATGATTATGTGATAGATTCCTTTCCTGTGGCCGTGTGTGACAATATGCGTATCAGCCGATGCCGCATGCTGCAAGGCAAACAATGGCGCGGGCGACATAGCTCTATGCGCCGGTATTTTTATGGTGTCAAGGTGCAGGTACTAACCACTTCCAGCGGTATCCCTATTGAATTCTGTTTCGTACCAGGAAGTGAAAACGATGTTCAGGCGCTCAAAAAGCTACCAATGGCTGTGGCTCCTGAAAGCAACATTTTTGCAGACTCTGCTTATACCGATTATCTGGCAGAAGATGACTCACGTGAAGCTGACGGCATCAAACTGATGGTTCACAGAAAGAGTAACAGTAAACGACCAGACAAATCACACATCGTTTATCTGAAAAACCATATGCGGAAACGCATTGAAACCACCTTTTCTGCTATCAAGGCCTTATTCCTCAGAAAAATACATGCAGTGACGTTTAAGGGGTTCCTCTTGAAAATAGTCGCATTCCTCTTTGCTAACACAATCAACGAAATCGCTTAATAGCAACTTGGGTTAATTATTCAATTTTTATAAAAGCACTGTCTATTACCCCGGCGGCCATGACCCGATGTGGGATATCCCTGATAACGCTGCGTCCACTTATTTAATTGAAACCATGTACAGGGCAGGAAATTATTTAATCAACCCGTGGTCTTTTTTTGTTCTGCCAGTTCAGTCGGTGCTATTCCAAAATGTTTTTTAAAAGCATAGGAAAAGTGAGGCAAGGTTTCAAAGCCCAGCTCCAAATAGATCTCAGAAGGTTTTTTGTTTTTTTTCTCTATCAGGAAATAGGCTTCCTGCAATCGTCTTTGTACCAACCAGCGATTAGGTGTTTCGTTAAATATCTGTTTGAAATCTCTTTTGAATGCGGACAGACTTCGTCCAGTTAAATAGGCAAACCGGTCAATATGGACATTGAACCTGTAATTGCGATTCATAAATGCTTCGATGTCTATCTTTTCTGGTATGCCGTAATCAAAAAACAGGCCTGCCAGTTCAGGCTGGGCCTGCAGCAAAATGATGAGTAACTCTTCGCGCTTGACGTCAGCAAAGGGCCTGGCTATTTTCCCATGATCATAGTAGGGCAGTAACGACCGGACGAAATCCGGCAACAGGTTGTTTCTGGAAAGACGTATAGTTGTTTCTTTCGGCTGGAACTTTGTTACTGTCAGCTGATGTCTTTCCTGGAATGCCCTGAGAAATGGTTCGTCAAAAAAGACGAATACTTTTTCAAGTTCGCCATCCTCTTTTTCTTTCTTAAATCGGATCAGGCGGTTTTTCCGGGCGAGCCCGCTCTCTCCTGAGCGCAAGACAAAGCTTTTACTTCCGTCATACAGGTGCATTTCGCCTTTGATAATATAGGTAAAAGTATGCTCGGCAATAAATTGCTCCGGTGAAATCACTCCGATATGATAACTCGCTGGGTCCATTTTAATATCTCAAAATTAAACTTATTTGACTTTTGATAACAGGGCGCGGGTTTCGGAAACGACGCGGTTTTGAAATTCCGGGTCGTGTACCAATGCGGAGCCATGCATAGGGAGGCCTTTTTCATCAAAATAAATACCTGTTTTACCTGATTTATCAGTCAGGATTTTTGCGATGACCTTTGCTGATTTTTGAGGAGTACTGCTGTACCTGGAAAATGGGGGAATGATTGACATCAAATGGCCAAACAGGAAGCGGACAAAAGCACTGGTATTTTCGCCGCCGAGACCCGTTCCGCGCGTTATTCCTGGTTCCACAGCGTTGTAGTGCAACCTGGGATTTTCGCGTGCGAAAGCCATTGCCGCAGCAAGTATGCACTGTTTTGATGTGGCATAGGCATCTATGCCAGGCATTTTAGAACCGCCAGCTTTCCAATCGCCCCGCGCGCTTGCCTCCGCAGACAGGTAGCGGCCACCTTTCATGCCCATGAGTTTGGCGGGTCTGCGTTCCGGGTCTTCAATAGCAGATGCAATGAAAACTACATTTGCTCCGTCAGGTAAATGAGGCGAAAGTGCTTCGGTTAATGCAAATGCGCCAAGATGATTTGTTGCAAATGTCATATCCCAGCCCTGGGCAGTTACGGTTGCTTTTGCAGGCATAATTCCCGCGTTATTAAGTAACCCGGCAATTGGAAGCTGAAGCGCTGTGATCTGCCGTGCCGCGTTGCGTACGCTTTTGATATCCGAAATGTCACATACAATCGACATCGCATTCTGACCCAGTTTATTTATAGCCTTTTCTACCTGTTTGAGTTTATCCGGGTTTCTGCCGACAAGAATGACGATGCCATGTTTTGCGAGCTCAAGAGCTGTGGCATAGCCAATTCCTGAAGTCGGCCCCGTAACGACGTAGGCTTTTTTGTTTTCCATTTTCTAAAAGTTTTGCAATGCGAATTTCAGTGCAAAATTTTTAGATAGCTTACCTGAGAAGTCCAAAGTTTGTTTCCTGAAAAGTCCATTTCAAATATGCCTATTCCGGATTTTACAGTTGCTGTTTCAGGTAATGGAGTGCTTACGTCCTGGTTTAAAAAAAGATCAGTAAGGGGCTCTGGGGTTATATCTTAAACATCTGACCTTTTCGGGGATGATACGCAATGTCCGCTCGTAGTGATAATAAAGCCGACACTGACCGTCAGAACATGCTTTGGGCTTTTTTTAGTACAGCTGCCATATTAATTCCTTTTCCGAGCACACCTTTAAATAAGTCTCCTTCCTTTTTGAGCCGGGCTATTGAATTGAAGATCGTAAAGTCTCTCATGGTGAGTCCGGGTTTAACCTCATCCCAATGCAGCGGCATGGATACGGTTGCGCCAATCTTCGGTCTTAAAGAGTAAGGCCCGGCAATAGTAGCACCCGGCCTGTTCTGTAAAAAATCAAGGTACATTTTGCCTTTCCTGTTTTTAACGATTCTTTCCAGGCTGGTAAACTCCGGTATTTGTTGATGCACCAGGTTAACAATCATGCGGGCAAAGAGCTGCGACTGGTCGTAGCTATATTTGGCACCGAGTGGAATATAGATGTGCATTCCCGTTGATCCGGATGTTTTTGGAAAGGACGGCACTCCTATAACGTCCAGTACTTTCTTTACTTCCAATGCAGCGGTTATGACCTGTTCAAAGGTGTTTTTATCCGGATCGAGGTCAATCACACAATAATCCGGATTGTCCGGCGACTGCACACGGCTGAACCAGGGATTTATTTCAATGCAGCCTAAAGAGACCATCCACAGCAGCGTGGCTTCATCATCGCCCACCAGGTACTCTTTATGCTCTCCCTCACTTGTTGTGTAAGGAAAGGTTTTAGTTACCCAATCCGGTGCCTTGCCCTTCACATCTTTCTGGTAAAAGCTGGGGCCGTGTATGCCGTTCGGGAAACGGTTAAGCGACATCGGCCTGTCTTTCAGATAGGGTAGAATATATTCTGCCACCTGGTAATAATAATTGAACATGTCCCGTTTGGTCACCCCGTCTTCCGGCCAGTAGATCTTGCTCAGATGTGTAAACGTCAGTTCATGCCCGTTTATCTTCCGCATCTGGGTTTCATCGGTCGGGTTAAGCAAGGTTTTACGTCCTTTGTTCGTGGGAGGTTTTATCGCCGACTGAATTGCAGATGATTTGCTGTCGGCCTCCTTTACTGTTTTTAAAGTATCTTCCGGAGTTTCCAGTACAACATCTTTTGTGTTCTTATCTGTACGCATACCCTTAAAGGATGCCTGCCGGAAAATGCCTTCACTGGTCACTTCTGCATAATTTATCTCGCACAGCAATACCGGTTTCAGCCAGGTAGGCTTTGCACCCAGCCGCTGCGGCCTGAAGCGGGACGGTTTGTCTACATCCGGTTCGGTATCAAACGGGCTTTTATCAGTGATCAGCGGTTTAAACTGCTTCATCATTTCCTTTTGCAGCTTATCCGAAAAGCCGGTACCGACTTTACCCGCATACCTTAGTTTTTTGCCCTCATATACGCCTAATACCAACGCACTGAAAGATTTTGATGTGCCCGCATTTTTAGTAAAGCCGGTGATCACTACTTCCTGCCGCCGCTGTACTTTGATCTTCAGCCATTCTTTGGAGCGCAGATCGGATGTGTATACACTGTCTGCTTTCTTTGCCATAATACCTTCCAGCCCGATCTTCTCGGCCGCTTCAAAAAAATCCACGCCTCTGGCTTTAAAGACTGTGCTTTGACGGATGCGTTCATCGTCTGTGGGCAGTATACGTTGCAGTATAGCCTGTCGCTCAGTTAAAGGCAGCCCCATTAAATTTTTACCCTCATACCAGAGCACATCAAAAACATAGTAGACAAGATGGCCGTCAGCCTCGCTCCGCCAGTTTTGTAATGCGCCAAAATCAGAAAGACCTTTTTCATTGATCACTAATATCTCTCCATCGATCACAGCCCGGATGTTCCAGCTTTTCAGCAAGTCTATGATCGGGTAATATTTATCAAAGGCAATATTATTACGGGAGATCAATTCTGCTTTGCCTTTACTTATTGATGCGATTGCACGGTAACCGTCCCACTTGACTTCGTATACCCACTCCGGATCGTTAAATGGCTCATCTACCAGTGTTGCTTTCATTGGCTTTACGTTGGCAGGGGGCTTTGACCTCGGCGCTTTTTTTAAGATGGCAGCGACATTGATTTCTTTTATTTCTGCAGGATTCACACTTTCTTCCGGTGCTTTCCCGGTGACGGTCTGACGCTTTTTCGCGCTGTTTTTTTTCAGCTTTCCGGCATGCCCGTTTTGCCATACTTTTTCACTGGTTTTTTCCATTTGGGCAATCGTTTTGCCGGACAAAACGGATTTATCCATTTTCGTGATGTCGGCCGTGCCGGCAAATTCATCATTATGTTTAATCAGCAGCCAGCCATGCTCACCCATGCCACGTGTTTTGACAAGAGCATACTCGCCCTGCAGTTTCCTGCCATGCAGCCTGATCTTTAACGAGCCGGACTTAAGCTGCTTCAATAAATGAGCCTCCTGTGCCTTTTTTCCTTTTATGTCCCCGATAGGTTCATAAGTGCCCTCATCCCAAACGATGACGGTACCACCGCCATATTCCCCTTTTGGTATGATACCTTCGAAGTCCCGGTAGTTAAAGGGGTGGTCTTCGACCATCATCGCCAGACGTTTTACTTTGGGATCGGTAGAAGGGCCTTTCGGAACTGCCCAACTTTTTAACACGCCTTCCATTTCCAGACGGAAGTCATAATGCAGGTGCGACGCATCGTGTTTCTGTATGACGAATTTCAAGTTTGCCTTGTCCGTGCTCTTGCCGCCGAATGGCTCGGGCGTTTTTGATTTATCGCGCTTCTGTCTGTACCTGTCGAGTGCCATAAGCTGAAAAAAGCCGTAGCGGGCTATTTTTTGTGTTTTTTCTTTAAATAGTCTTCCAGTGTCTTACGATCATCGGAGCCTGTCTCTTTAATTGCGTCCCGTACGTTTTGTGCGTTTACGCCAAGCTGATCCTTGAAATACTGGATTTCATATGCTTCATCGCTACTCACCTTGCCACGGTCATAGTAGTCCTTTTTTGTTTATCGTCGGACATAAAGGGTGATTTCATGATTGGCGATGCCTGTTAAAGATTGCTGGAAAACCATAAAAAGCATGCCCGGGGCACATTCGGGTGATTGCACAGGTTTATTATTCTCAAATGGGTTACAGGCATAGTTTTCCTATAGTTCTGAATTGAAATATCCACATAAGTATGGTGGCTAAACAAATAAAACCATGAACAGCCAATTAATTCCCGAAAATATCAAAGGAAAAAACACAGATTTTAAGCATGTTGTGACATTTGAAAATGAGCATGCCGCAGGAGACTGTTTCAGACGTGCCTCCAAGCGGCTTCTGAATCCTTCTTTATGGCATGAGCTGGTTGGCGCATTGAGTGCGTCGTTTACGCTAACCGGGGAAGATGGTGAGCCTGTCAGGCGGCTGGCAAGGGAAAATGATCATATCAGCATCATTATTCCCGGGCCGGGAGACGCAGCAGGCGGTGGAGAAGATTGGGTTAAAATAGAGCTGATCGATAATGAGATAAAGGAAGGAGCAGCTACAGAAAGCATAGGTATGAGATTAAGAGCCTGCGCAGATCCTCGACATAGTGGCGGCGCAACAGCGCATTTTTTCACAGATACAGCCACCTCCACATTTTTGATCACCCGTGAAGGAAACAAAGTAACAGTAGGTTATTTTGGCAGAAATGAAGTCCCCAATACGGAGACAGGTCATATCGGTAACAATCTGCGCAATGCAATTGTAGCTGCAGGCGCTTTTATAGGTTTGTCCGAACTTCAATGGAATGGACTTATCAAAGCCTTTCTGCAACCGGAAATAGGTGGCTGATTGTAATTGACTGAAGGATCCTGACACTTTAAACAGGGGATAAAATATTTACCGGCCGCGATATAGCCGCAAATAGTTTAACCAACGTATCTACCCAACCGGAAACGCTGTCCGGTCTGATCAGAAAAAAGTCCGCCTCTATCCCGGTGCATACCTGTTTATCTGCAGGCCTGTCTGCCACAGCTACCAGCAGAGATTTACATCTGCCTGTATGCTTTTTAATGAAGGACAATTCGCCGCCTGGAAAATCATTTACAGCGACAAAGATAATTTTCCACTGTTGTTTGCTAAATGCTTCCAGGTAATTAGAAGAGGCAATACAAGTAATTGCATTGTCTGTTTTTTGAAGGGCATCTGTAAATTTCAGTTGCTCTTCTTTACTTTTTTCAAGTAATAAAACAAGATTAAGTTCCATACCCATTTTTATACAGATGTCAAATACAGGGGCAGTCTGGTGGCTAGATGTTGGTTTATAGTATTGATTAAGTTACGGACTGTTTAATTATTTTTCTATAGATTAAATCAATTGTGTAACATTCTTAATGCGTAAAATATTGTTTTCATAGTCCGGTTATTCTGTCTCCAAAATATTTTCATAAAAGCAATTTTCGCCCGGCAGATTTTTGTGGGTTAAGCAGATGGAACAGCCCTTTATCGATTACAATCGCTATGAGGGCAAAAGAATTCATCCCGCGCAGATGGGCTGGCAGTAAGGCTGCAACAAAACCTGTCAAAAGGCTAATCCCAAAAGTAAGTAGCAGGGATTGCTGTGCGGTATTCGGTTGTTTAATTGGGTTTACAGGGTAAAGAGGCTACCCTCCGGTATAGCCGCCGATGATAGGTAGCACTTCTCCGGTAATATAGCTGGAACATTGCGGTGAGGCAAGAAATACGTAGGCCGGTGCGATTTCTTCCGGTTGTGCCGGACGTTTCATCGGTGTCTGACTACCAAATTTTTTGATCGCTTCTTTTTCTTTGTCTGCCGGATTGAGCGGTGTCCATACAGGACCTGGTGCAACAGCATTTACCCTGATGCCTTTTTCGATGAGGTGCGTTCCCAGTGAGCGTGTAAAGGCGTGAATGCCGCCTTTTGTTAAAGAATAATCCAGGATGTCTTTGTTGCCCAACAGTCCCGTAACGGAGCCGGTATTGATGATAGCACTGCCTGGTTTCATATGGGGCACTGATGCCTGCGCCATATGAAAATATCCGTACAGGTTTGTTTTAAGTGTGCAGTCAAAGTGCTCTTCCGTCAGATCTTCAAAATTGGAGACATGCAGTTGGAAGGCGGAATTATTAACCAGTACATCCAACTGTCCGAACGTATCAATGCAGGCGGCCACAGCATCGTTACAGAAACTCCGGTTAGTCACATCGCCGGATAGGACCATGCATCGGCGCCCTTCCTTTTCCACCAGTTCTTTGGTAGCGCCGGCATCTTCGTGTTCGTTGAGATAGACAATGCAAATATCTGCTCCTTCACGCGCAAACAGCACGGCTACAGATCTGCCAATGCCCGAATCTCCGCCTGTGATGATAGCAACCTTACTTTCCAGCTTGCCGGAACCTTTATAATAAGGCGCGTCATACATGGGTTGCAATTCCAGATCTGCTTCTTTGCCCGGTTTTTTCAAGTGCTGGTCAGATAGCGGCGGTTCAGGATATTTGCGCGCACCGGCCTGCATTGCACGCTTCGGTTCTTTTAGCGGATGCTGTTTATCTGCTTTGGCAACCTGCTGCTGAATGCGTTGATGTTTCTCAGCTGTCTTTTCAGCTTCTTTCCTGTATGTTGCTGCTTTTTTCATAGTACAAATAATTGAGCTCAGGCAAATAAAAAAGTATGCCCGGGTATTCTAAGAATGTGCAAACTGAAAATATATCAATGCCACCGCTGCTGTCGTCATTAATAAGAGCGTGATAATGCCCAGTATATTAGATAAACGGTTATTGGTGTGATCCTTCATGATCTTTTTATTATTGCATATATGCAGGATAACGGCGATCATTCCCGGAGCTGTTATGCCATAAAGTACCGCTGTATAAACTAATGCTTTCATCGGGCTGAGACCGGTAAAATTGATTACAAGACCAATCGCGAGCGAAATAATAATAGCAGCATAAAAACCTTTGGCCTGGTAGTATTTTTTATCCAGTCCCTGCTTCCAGCCAAAGGTTTCACTTAAGATATAAGATAGCGAGCCTGCAAGTATAGGGATAGCCAGGAAGCCTGTTCCGATCACGCCGGTTGCAAATAAAGCGTAAGACATTTTTCCGGCCAGCGGCTCCAGTGCTTTGGCAGCCTGTTCTACGGTGTCCAGCTGTTTAATATGTCCATGCAGTATTACACCGGTAGTAAGGATAATAAAGAACATGACAAGGTTAGATGCAAACATGCCGGTATTCACATCCTGTTTCATATCTGTAAGAACACGCTTGTTGATAATAACTTTCCGGTCGTTTTGCTTCTGATTTTCAGCCTCCATAGTTGCCTGCCAGAAAAAAAGATATGGCGAGATTGTGGTGCCGAGTATTGCCACCAGTGTCTCCAGGAAATCCTTGTTCCATTGTATAGTGGGGATAAACGTATGCCGCAGCACCTGCAGCCAATCCGGTTTGATCAGGAACGGAACGATGACGTAAAGTAACATGCTCAGGCAGAGCCATTTTAAAATAGCGGCAATTTTCTGATAGGAGAACCTTACAATTACTACAGCCAGCAGTATGGTAAATACAATACTGAAAATATATGCAGGTACCTGGGGTAGTAGCAAGTTGCTGACAGCGCCCATGCCAGCAATATCGGAACCGATGTTCAGGATAGTGGCAGGTATGGAAAATACCAGCATAAGGTATAGTATATATTTCGGGTAGTAGTGCTTCAGTGTGTGGGTGAGCCCCTGCGAAGTGACGAGCCCGATGCGTGCACACATGCCCTGTATGGCAGCCATCAGCGGAAAGGTGATCAGAGCAGTCCAGAGTGTTGCCAGCCCAAACTGAGCGCCGGCCTGCGAATAGGTGGCAATGCCGGAAGGATCATCATCACCGGCACCAGTAACCAGACCGGGCCCGAGTATTTTCAGGAAGTGCCGCAGCCTGCTTCCTTTTGGTTTGTTTTGCTCCATACATTCAGCTTAAATTGTTAATGGTTTCCATAATTCTATCCAGCACGCGATCTGTGTAGAACAGTTGAACTTTGAGAGGTTCCTCCGTAGCAGCCTCAATCATGCCGCTATTGATTATCTTAACGCCGGTTGATATAGCATAGAATGCAAATAGTTTGTGGATGTCTTTTTCCGGTACAGGCGCCGCATAACCTGTAATGGCAATGCCAATACTGCTGCTGAAATAATCGGTGACCTGCCTGGCCATTTGGGAAGCGATGCGCGGCGATACACAGTTACAGGCTTCGGCCGCTATGGGTTCAATATGCAGGTGCCTGGCTTTTTGTCCCAGGTTATACACGGTAATGCCTCCCTGGAAAAAAAGTGTGGCATTGTCTGCAAGCGATAATGCAGCCTGAAGATGCCCGGATGTAACACTTTCCGCAACGGCGATCGTTTGGTGTTTATCCAGCAACGCATCTTTTATCGCGTTAATCTTATCCAGTGCGTACATGGGGATACTTTTAAGAACTGGATATGCCAAATCTGTACCACAAACATTTAAACATGGCATGATATTTTGTTCAATACCGCGAACAAAAGAATTACATCATGGCAACAGCTACAAAGAAGAAAGCAGCGACGAAAAAGACAACCGCGCCCAAAGCCGCACCAAGGAAAAAAGTTCCCCAAAAATCAGCAACGCGCAACGCGAACGCCTCAAATAAGGAACCTGCACTTGAGGAATTATTCCACGACGAAATAAAAGATATCTACTGGGCAGAGAAAAAGCTGGTAAAAACGTTGCCCAAAATGCAGAAAGCGGCGACTTCCGGGGAGCTTAAAACTGCTATCGGGGATCACCTGGAACAGACCAAACAACATGTAAGCCGCCTGGAACAAGTATTTGAGTTATTGGGCAAAAAAGCTCAGGCAAAGAAATGCGACGCGATGGAAGGACTGACCAAGGAGGGAGAAAGCATCATCGAGGATACCGATAATGGCACAGCTACCCGGGATGTCGGTATTGTTATGGCTTGTCAGAAAGTGGAACATTATGAGATTGCAACTTACGGAGCCTTAAAAACACTGGCCGGCGTACTTGGGTATGAAGATGTAGCTGATATTCTGGCGACAACACTGGAAGAAGAAAAGAACGCTGACAGCCTGCTGACGTCCATTGCCGAAAATAATATCAATTATGACGCAATGGGAGAAGGGTAGACTTCCCCGCTTTATTGACGCAAAATATCAGCAAATAATATCCGGATAACGGAAAGGTCCGGCCTCTTTTTCTGTTTTGTTCGATTTATATACTTTCATCCGTATCAAAAAGGTGTCTCAGTGCCTGAAGAATGACCATCCATTTTTTACCGATTTTATTTAAAAATCCGACAGTATGAAAGCGAAAAAAATATGGGCCAATTTTAGTGTAAAAGATGCCAAGCGCACCAGTCAATTCTATACACAGTTGGGTTTTACTACCAATAAACCCAACAACGATCCTAAGCTGGCCAGCTTTCTTTTTGGTGATGATAACTTTGTGATTCATTTTTTTGAGCAGGGTTCGCAGATAGATGAATATTTACCGCCGGGCTCAAAAAACGGTGAAGTAATATTTACACTTTCTGCAGAAACAAAGGCAGAAATAGAAGAGTGGATAGATAAGATTAAGCAAGCCGGAGGAAAGGTTTCAGATGGGGCAGGCAGAGATAAAACTATGCACTATGGTTTTGTCTTTGAGGATCCTGATGGTCATAAATTTAATGTGCTGTTGATGGAAAAAGGGATGTGATAAAAATTTCGTTGCCAGTACTTGTTTTTCAGATTGGCACGGGTCCAGGCTATTCAAATCACAAAACACCTCGCAATTCCGGTGTGTTTTTATTTTTATGATTTTGGGCGTTTACTTCAAACAGAGAGATTATTTCATTATCATTTTTGATTTAAAATAACCCCGCTCCGTAAAAACGAGGCGGGGTTTATTTCTATGAAAAAAACTATCGGCCTTTTACTCTTTAACTACTTTCTCAAGTGTAGTGCCTGCATCTGTAATTACTTTCAGGAAGTAGATGCCGGAAGCAAAATTGTTCATGTTTACAGATACTTCTGAAGTATTGAACTGGAATGTGCCGACGATCGCACCGGTGTTGCTGTATACTGCTACGCTGCGTATAATAGCATTTCCGGCAGATACAGATACACGGCCATTTGTCGGGTTAGGATAAACTTTCACGTTGCCTTGTGCCAGTGTGTTTATACCTGTAGTCTGTGCAGGTGCTGTTTTCTGTGAAGAAGTAACGCCGTCGCAGCAAGAACCATTGAGTGCCATAAGTGATGCTACTTCGGAAGCTGTGATTGCACGATTGTAGATGACAATATCATCAAGGTCGCCGCTGTAATCCACACCGAGCATCAGTGGGCCTGCGTTGGCCGACATAGCACCGCAAGGACCACTGCTGGTAGAGGAAAGCACACCATCCCTGTACACGCTGTAAGTGCTGCCATTGTATATAAAGGCGAGGTGATGCCAAGAGCCGGTAATCGCAGCCATGTTACATCCGCCCAGTTCCCAGTGACTGTACATGTCAAATCCGACTACTGCTTTTCTGCAGTCATACAGACCTACGGACCATTCACCCCATGTATCCGGGCAGTGCAATGGGTTGGTGCCTCGTCCTACGAGCAGCTCGTAATCTCCGACGCCACGGTTAGGATCATTAGTAGGGCGGTACCACAGGGAGATAGAGAAGGGGCTGGTGGTAATACCATTCAGCCAGCTGGTGCCGGAAGCCGGTATGGTAAGCAGTGAACCTGTTCCCCTGTCAAAATGGTAAGCACAGGTTGGATTGGCGTTGCGGTCGGGAACAGGGAAAGCGATAGCAGTGTTAGGATTGGTCAGGTTGTAACTATTGCCCGATACATCATTGAGCGAACCATAACCGAATGGATAAAATGCCAATACGCCGCTGGCCAGTGAACCACTGAGTGTATTGCAGGGAAGCGATGTACAGGTTGTAGAACAGTATACTTTTTCTGAAGGTTTGGTTTTGGCCTGAGTAATATTGAAAGCTGACGGCGGGTTGCTGTTGGGAGTACTTGCAGTTGGTTTAGGGAACTGCACGTTGCTATAAGCAGTCGTTTTGGCGCCTGTTTTCAGGATATAGCTGCAGTTGGGGTCCGACATGCCATTCGGGTCAAGTTTCAGCAACAGCAGGCCATTTGCTGAAGTATAGCTTCCTGATGTAGCAGTGAGGAATAAGTAACCATTGTCCTCTATACCTGATATTACGGTGTTCTGTCCGCTGATACCATACCGGTTAGCCCATTGTATATTACCGTTCTTGTCTGTTTTAACGACATAGAAGAAGTCGATGATGCCGGTAGTACTGTTGTAGGAATCAATCAGGAGGTAATAGCCGGTGGCAGTATTGATTATCTTTTTCACATTAGGACGTGATACGCCGGAGATAGTGATCTGGTTAGTCCAGTTGATATTGCCGCCCAGGTCTGTTTTCAGCTGCCATATTTTTGTAGGGCCGGTAAGATAAGTATTAAAGCTCATGTCGTCACCGCTGCTTAATTGCACAACGTTTGTCTGATCTACGACCGGAGCAACGGGATAAATGCGCATGGTTGCTACATTTTTGATGTAAGCAGTTGTCCACAGGTTATTGCCGGTAGTGGCATCAAAGCGGAACAGGGATGGGTTGAATATAGTGCTCGGTGTAGTGTAATAGCGACAGGCGCCATATACATCTGTGCCGTCATAAGCAGAGAAAAATTCGCCGGTCATGCCTGAATTCTGGAAGTTGATTACGGCCCCGGTTGTACGTTTTACTTCAAAGATAGTGATGCCGCCGCCCAGTATTTCGCCGGTGATCACATAGTCGTTTGATCCGCTCAGCTGGTGAATATTCTGAAACAGGTAACCGGACGGATAGGACATTATCCAGTTGACAGTAGCAGTAGCATAATCATACTTGATCATGTAATTCCTGTTGTTTCCTTTTACTACAGCTGCCAGTGTACCATCAACGCGGTCTACAATCATGTCAGTGATGGTTCCCTGGTCATTGGGGAATTTTATAATCTGGGTAGTTACAACGGTGCCTGTTGCATTTACATTGGAGATAAAGGTGGAGTCGTTGCTGCGGGCCGTCAGGTAATAGTTTGAAACGGATGGATCTCTGAAGATGCGTGGCTCCACTTGTCCTATATTGTCCACCTGCTTCACAAAGGTATTACATGGAAATTGTGCCTGTACTACCTGGCTGGTGCCGACCAGCAATATTAAACTGGTAAAGACTTTCTTTAAAGCTGTTTTTGCTTTTGCATAGTTTGAGTTTCTATGCTGCAGATTGGTGGTGAAAAGTGTTTTCATAAGTTGGTTTTTGAAAATGAGTGATAATTCAGATGAGCGGAAATGCTACAGGTGAACGGTTTGAGCTTTGCGTTGAGGTCGCCGGACAACAGTGCGGCGCCTACCTTTCAGGTAATGCGTACAGTTTTTCATGGATGTTTGTTTACTGAAAAATGAATATTTAGTGCATTGCTGTATGATTGTAATACGGAGGTGTGCTTCTGCGGGCAATCTGAAGTATGGATGGCTGCAGGAATAAGAATAGAGTGAGATAATCTGCAATGCAACCCCGGTAACTGTGCAGGTTAGGCACAGCCAGTAATAGCTTTTTCATAGTGTGGCGTTTGAATGTATGGTGATAAATGCCAGACCTGGTAGTGTCTGCAATGTCAAACATAGCACTATGGAAAGACGGAATAACCGCAATTGTAGGTGCGTATTTGTAAATTGTATGAACGTAGTGTAATCCTGTAGAAACGTTATGCTACAGGAATAAGATCTTTCTTATTAAGTAACGGGCAGCGTACCACGATCTCCGTATGTCCCGCGTCAGTATTTTTATACAGGATAGAAAATTCCTGGTTGTATAATCTTGAGAGCAACTGAAGGCGATCCTGTATAATGCCAAGCCCCATGCTCTGACGCCCTGTGGATAATGTCTCTGCTTTAAATCCTACACCATTATCTGTCACGGAAATTTCAAGATCACCGTTTGCAGCAATGCCTGCCGTGATATTTATACAACCACCTTCCTCTTTAGGGGTTATGCCATGCCACACTGCATTTTCTACCAGGGGTTGCAGTATCAGGACGGGTATAAATGTTTCATCCGGCACGATGCCCGTATGCACTTTTATCCGGAATGAGAGCTTATTATCGCAGCGGCTTTTCTCTATTTCAAGATAAAGCCTCAGAAAGTCAAACTCTTCTTCCAATGAAATATATTGTTTCCTGTTCAGCTCAAGGTGTCTTCGTATAAGGCGGGAGAAACGGGTGAGGTATTGATTGGCCGCATAATTGTCATGGCCGTTTATAAAGTGCTGCACACTATTGAGTGCATTGAAGACAAAGTGGGGGTTCATCATTGCCTGACTGGCCTGGCTCTCCAGTTTTGCCAGCCTATGACGGTTATACAATTGTCTGCGTTTTTTCCTGTAGTGGAGCATTACACCGGCACATGTGCCTGCAGCCAAAAACAATACAAGCAACAGCAGGAACCATCTTCGCTGATAGAACCGCGGGACGATATTGATGTCTATTGTAAATCCTCTATCCCAATCGCCTCCTTTATATCTCGACTGGATGGTTACAAATAGTTGTTTGGGATTAGGATCATTGTACACAAATGATGGTACGCCGGTCACTGTCCAGTCATCGTCCGGAGAAGTACGGTAACGATATTCAATACCGGCCATTGCATTCTGAGATATGCAGCCGTAATTAATTGCAATTGACCTTACTCCATATCGCAATGATATTCTGTTGCCTTGAGGAGCAATGATTTTTCCGTCGGCTGTAATGCTCTTCAGATAACTATGTGGCACAGGTGCCGTTCTGTATACACTGCCAAGTGGCAGTACAGCTATGCCTTTATCTGTTGCTATATACAGCCTGTTGCCTGCAACACATACATCCCGGCAATCTACACTGAGCAACCCGTCCTTGCCTGTTACAGCATGAACAAACAATCCTTTCTTTTCGTCATATGCAGCGATGCCAATGCCATCCGGAGTTGCTGTATACACCGTGTCTCCTGTGATAAATATCTTGCGGCATATATCTCCCGGAAGCCCGTTCGCCGCATTGATATGTGCACATGTTACTTCGTCCTTAAGTGCTATGAGGCCGTCTCCGTCGGTTGCCAGTATTATATAGCCGCTGGCAGTTTCCCCTATCTGGAGTATGCGCCTGTTCAGTAATTTATTGTTGCGGTACAGGTATATTGTGTCATTCCCTTTTATTACGCACAGCCCTTTGCTGGTCGCGAGCCAGATTTGTCTGTGCCTGTCTTCAAATACGCAAAGAATCCTGTCTGTCGACGATAACACAGATTGCGATACTGGTTTCTGTGCATTCATCTCTGCTGCGGGAAGGCGTTGCGCGAAAGTGGTAACCGCAATCAGCAGATCACCATTCGTTGCAACGCTGCATGATTTTACCGCCGCAAGTTGTGCTACTTTTTCCGGTGCATTAAAACCTACGCATCTCAGGCCTGTGCCGTTGGGATTCATCAGGAACATACCAACGTCGCTTGATATGGCCAGGTACCCTGACGGCAAATACACGATTGTATTTATTCTGCCGAAGGTTTTCCTGTTGCCTGTAAGGGAAGTAGTAAAAGAGAGCTTGTCATTGTGCCACTGTTGAAGTGTTGCGTTGTCCATTCCTGCCCATATACTGTTGTCGGGTGCTACATATATGGCTGTACACTTTTCGTCTGCCAGGTGTTCATCAGCTGTTATGTACAGGGCTTTTCCGCGGCTCGCCGGCTGATAAAAAAGCCCACTGTTAAGACTTGTGCACCACAGGTCTCCGTGGGCATTCATAAAGGCATCTGTGAGTGTTTCACCTGGCAGTAAATGCCGGACGATCCTTTTTAGCCTGGTGTTGTAGATGTATGCCCCGTTTCCTGTTGTAAGCAAAATAATACTGCTGTCGTTCAGGAATTTTGCATGGCCTAATATTTCCGGTGTACTGCATATACGTTCCGGCAGGCCGCCATCAGGTCTCATGAAATAAACGCTGTGATGTTTTACACAACAAAGATTGCCGTATATAGAAGGTGCAACTGACTGTTTGTTTATATCGCTGTGTATAAAAACTGCAGGTAAAGGAATATGGGCATCATCATAAATGCGGTGAAAGAAATAATCTTTAGGGCCGGTTACACGGTCCGGGAGGCGCCAGATATTGTTGCGGATAAAAAAGAGGTTGCCTGTTACGGAAAGCGAAGCGACAGAATCTTCTGCAGAAATGCATTGTATGTTGCCGTTGCTGCGCAGCAGGTAGATATTGTGTGCCGGATCTTCTACACTATACTGTACGAAAATGCCTGACTGTAATGGCTGCAGCCATTTGTCTGTTATAGCAGTATGCATTTTTCCGTTTGTATAGAAGGACACCCGGCCATTAAAGCCGAAGAACCATATCCGGTTACGGCTGTCAATAAACAGGTTCACGAGATCATTGTCCGGCAGACCATCTGATTCGTGAAATACATCAAAAAATTTTCCATCAAAACGCACAGCACCACTGGAAGTGGCAATCCATAGAAATCCTTCTGTGTCGCAGGCACAACGGTAAAGTGTATTAGAGGGCAACCCGTTTGCAACCGTATAATGATCGAACAGGTAACGTTGTGCGTTTGCACCCATAAATGGTACGAACAATGACAGCAGTACAATGATCAGCCCTTTACACATCTTTGGTGTAATGGTCTACAGCTTTCATAAAATCACTGAGTCTGCGCCCGGAGATAGCTACAGAAGAACCGTCGCTCATTTTCGCCACATGCCCTTCTCTGCTGTCATAAGATTTCAAATGCTTCAGGTTGATGATCGCCGATTTGTGTATGCGGAAGAATCCGTTACCTGTCAGCATCTCTTCAAATTCGCCTACCTGTCGTGTAGCAACTATTTTTTGCAGATTGGTCAGATACACTACGCTGTAGTTCCCATCAGCTTCAATGAATATGATATCATTGAGCGGCACTACCTCGAATCCCTGCTGATCCGATATGGTAAGGCTGCGCAGTCTCATTGATGTTGCGGCGGACCGCAACTGTTGCTGGTGTGGAACTGCAGGAATGTTTTTATCTGTCAGCATATGTGCTGCTTTTTGCACAGCTGTTTTCAACTCCTCAATATCTACTGGTTTCAGCAGGTAGTCAAGTGCACTTGCTTTTAGTGCCTGCAGCGAAAATTCTTCATATGCGGTGACAAAAATTACCATGCTGCTGCCTGTATATGCCAGCAGATCGAAGCCGCTTTTTTCACGCAGTTTTATATCCAGGAAAATGATATCAGGTTTTAACCGTTGCAATAATTGTACCGCTTTATCTGTGCAACCTGCGGTACCTGTTACCCGGACTGTGGGTACATAGGTACGCAACAATGCCTGCAGGTTTTTTACTGCGTGTGGTTCATCGTCAACAATAATAGCATTCATGCCGGTGTGTTTAAACAGCTCCATTGGGAACTGCAGTTTATATTTCCGTATGCCGTTAAAAAATAGATTTGCGGAGTAGGTACGCTAACCGGTTACACCTGTAATGCCGGGAAAGTAACCGCCGGAAATGCCGGAGCCTGCAATAGTTTGAGTAAAATGTCATAGTGTGTGGTTTTGGGCTATACAAAATACAAATATTTTGGCGGAAATGATGGCCATCGTCTTTTTCGGTTAATTAACTGGTTATTTACAATATAAGATTGCATTCATGAATGACGGCGGTCGCTATTTTTTAACAGAAATCTTTTTTGCCATCATTGACTTCTGTTGTAATTTTGTAAGGTAAACTTACAAGTTTACCTTCATAATGAAAAAAAATACAAGTGATTTTCAATTGGCGTCAGATCTGCGGACCATCGTGGGCAGGTTAATGAAGAAGATGCGCAATAAGTCATCAGTTCAGGGAATTTTGTCGCTTACAGAACGCTCTGTAATAGGATTACTCAGTCAGTATAATGAATTGACTCCCGGTGAGCTCGCATCTATGGAAAAAATTACTACACAATCCATGTCCCAGATATTAAGTCATCTTTCCGAACTGGGATTTATAAATCGTATAGCATCAGAAACAGATAAGCGTAAAGCCATTATTTCCCTGTCGGAAAGCGGGCATGCCATTCTTAATAAGGTGAGGAACGAGCGGGATGAATGGCTGTACCAGGCATTGCAGGAAACCTGTTCCGAAAAAGAACGGGAGACATTGGGTAAGGCAGCTGTATTACTTGCCCGGCTGGTGGATTTTGAATAAAGAGGAGAGATAACGATATAATGAGTATAAATACGTTTAAAGCATTTGGCAGCCGCAATTACCGGTTGTTTTTCACCGGACAGGCTATCTCACTTATTGGTACATGGATGCAGAAAACTGCCGTAAGCTGGGTTGTGTATTCGCTTACGCATTCCAAGTTTATGCTGGGCGCCACACTCTTTGCAACGATGTTCCCTTCATTTCTGTTTTCATTTGCAGGGGGCATTGCGTCGGACCGTTATGATCGTTATAAACTGCTGTTGCTGACACAGGTGGCATCTATGGCGCAGGCTATATTGCTGACCTTTTGGATATATTCAGGTCATTTTATGATATGGGGAATAATGGTGATGAGTGTATTGCTGGGTATTATCAATGCATTTGATGTTCCGGCACGTCAGTCGCTGGTATACGAGATGGTGGATGATAAGAAAGACCTGCCGAACGCATTGGCGCTCAATTCTTCTATGGTAAACCTTTCGCGTTTGATAGGGCCCGGTATTGCGGGGCTGGCCATTGAGAAGTTTGGTGATGTTATGTGCTTTGGGCTCAATGCACTGAGTTTCGTGGCTGTGATCATCTCTCTGCTCATGATGCGGCTTCCAAAGCATAAGCCGGTTGTTCATACCAAAAATGCATTCGGTGAACTGAAGGAAGGGCTTAAATATGTAAAGGAGACGCCATCCATTGGTTTCGTGATTGCCATGCTTGCATTGATAAGCCTGCTGGTATTTCCTTATGGCACACTCATGCCGGTCTATGCAAAAGATATTTATCATGGTACGGCTTCTACATTTGGCGTGATAGATAGTTTTATCGGACTCGGTGCTTTTTCCGGTGCTATTTTCCTCGCTTCGCTAAAGCCGGGTGCAGACCTGAAAAGAGTGCTGGCCATTAACACATTTATATTCGGGCTGGGCCTCGTTCTTTTTGCACACACTACCAATTACCCGCTAGGCCTTCTTTTTTCCGCGATAGCAGCATTCGGTATGATGGCACAAGTGACCGTCAGCAATACATTGATACAGACTATGGTGGAGCCATCTATGCGAGGCCGTGTCATCAGCCTGTATGCAATGGCTTTTTTCGGTATGCAGCCGATCGGCGGATTGATTGCCGGCTCTGCGTCTCAATGGATAGGCGTGCAGAATACGGTACTGGCAGAAGGCGCGGTGGCATTGCTGGTAGGTATACTTCATATGCGCTTTATCCGGAAACAGAAGCTGAAAAGGGAAATGCATCCGTTAGAAGAGCCGCAAAAACCGGAAGTGGAAGTACCGGTATAACAATTAAGCAGAACCTCTAAAAACAATAAACAATGGTAACAACGCTTGACAGGAATACAGCGCTTGTATTAATTGACTTGCAAAATGGTATTGTACAGTTTCCTGTGGCACACCCTGTGTCCGGAATTATAGAAAATGCTGCAAAGCTTGCGGCTGCTTTTCGTACGGCAGATCTTCCTGTGGTATTGGTAAACGTAAACCCGTCAAATGCGCCTGCAATGACTACACGCCGGGAATCTGGTCCTGCCGGGAAAATGGAAATTAAGGAAGAATGGCTGGAAATAGTGCCGGAACTCGAGGCATCGCCATCTGATATTTACATAACCAAGCAAACCTGGAATGCTTTCTTTGAAACATCACTACATGAAGAGCTGCAGAAAAGAAATATTACCGGCATCGTGCTCGCCGGTATTTCTACGAGCATTGGTGTGGAAGGAACTGCAAGAAGTGCAAATGAGCGCGGTTACAATATTGCCTTTGTACAAGACGCAATGACAGATATGTTTGCAGATGCGCATGCACACAGCCTGAAGTACATTTTCCCCCGGATAGGTGAGGTAGGTGATACCGTAAGAATACTGGAGCTGGTAGAAAAAATATAAAAATCATATAAACAACAAACGCCGTAATCATTACGGCGTTTGTTGTTTATGCATGTAGCATTATTAAACTGCTGTGCCCTGCATTTTGTGCCAGGAGAAATAAGATGCCGCCAGGATTACCAGTGCTACCAACGGAAATGCCGCACTGGCGCCAAATCCGTCAACTGCGGTAATTGAGATCAACGCGAAGATAAAATCGAAAGCAAAGCCTGCATAAGCCCATTCTTTTATGCGGCCTTTGAATGCCGGTATGATCAGCAGTAAGGAGCCGGCTACCTTGAATACAGTAAGCCATATACGAAAATAATCGGGATAGCCGAGATGGCTGATGCCTTGTTTGGCCTGCTCGCTATTTGAGGTAAGGGCGGGCATTACACCTTCCAAAAGGAAAATAAGACTTGTTGTAATCCAGAATGTGATTTTTGCAGTTTTCATTGTTTTTATGTTTGCTGGTTATAAATATAAATTATTAATGCAAACATACCCCGGGTTTTCTGAACAGGCAGGGTGTATATGCGTCAAATTATCGGGGGGAACACGCCATTGCATTTATATGAAACATCTGCTGTTATATCATTTCCCCGGCGCTTAACTGATCGATCTGTTGCTGCATCAACAGTCGCTCCGGCGCTGTTTTGGCCAGGGTCAATGCTTTACGGAAAGAAATAAGCGCTTTTTCCGGATTCACATTTTTAAATAATTCCCCCAGTAGTGCGAAATAGAATTGATTGTGTATAATACCTGGTTGTTCCATAGCTTTGATAGCTTCTTCCCGGCCTTTGAATCTGTATAACGCATAAATTCTGTTCAGCGCCGCGACCGGTGTAAAATGTATCTTAAGAAGTACGTCATACAGCTCCAGAACTTTTTCCCATTTACCCGGCACATCTGTTTTTTGTGTATGCCAGTAAGCTATTGCTGCCTCAATATGATAACGGGATAATTGATCACCTTTTGAGGCCAGGCTGAGATACTGAATGCCTTTGGCAATTAATTTTTCATCCCAGAGTTGTGCATCCTGTTCTTCATACAATATAGTGGTGCCGTGTATGCTTTTCCGTGCATCAAACCGCGATGCGTGAAAGCACATCAGTGCGAGCAACGCGTTTACCGGTGGCCGGTCTGTGTCTTCATGTGCTGTCAGCAGATGAGTTAATCGCATAGCTTCGAGGCAAAGATCTTTTCGTAACACTTCATCATTGCTTTCAGAATAATAACCTTCGCTGAATAGCAGGTAAAGTGTCGCCAGCACTGTTTCCAGCCGTGTATCTATTTCTGCTTTTCCGGGAAAGATAATTTCCACTTTTTCTGTACGCAGCTTTTCTTTTGCACGGAACAATCTTTTATTGATGGTCTCTTTGCTGGTCAGAAATGCATCCGCAATTTCGTTGATGCCAAATCCGCAGAGTATCCGCAATGCAAGCCCTATCTGTGCTTCTGCAGGAATAGCGGGGTGACAGATAGCAAACAGCATCCGAAGCTGGCTGTCCGTAATATTTCCCTCAGAAAGATCAATGTCCGGTTCTTCGGCTTCGGGCGAAATACTTTTTATGTATTGTGCCACTTTCCTGTGAAAAACATCATTATGTTCCAGGTAATTCCGGGCTTTATTTTTGGCAACGGTATACAGCCAGGCGGCAGGGTTTGCGGGAATGCCTTTGTAAGGCCATGTTTCTACCGCCTGTAAAAAAATTTCTGCTGCAATATCCTCTGCTGTTTCTATATGTTCCAGGCCAAAGAACTTACTGAGCACAGCCGTTATTTTGCTGAACTCTGTTCTGAAGAGATGCGGTATGAGTTCCTGTTGTTGTTCCATAAAGAAAAGGCCCCGGTATTTTTACTGAGGCCTGGTTTGTTTTTAATGAACACCGTCTCCTTTGGCAATCTTTCTTACTTCGACGGTATTGCCTTCACCCTGCAGCACCGGGCAGCCTTTGGCAAACTCAGCAGCTTCTTCGGCAGATGAAGCTTTTACTACAATGTAACCGCCTATCGTTTCCTTGATATCACCGAATGGGCCGTTGGTGACAATGCCGCCATGATGTACCACTTTAGCATCGTCAAAAGGAAGCCCGTTACCAGCAACAAATTTATTTTGTGCGGCAATACCACCGATCCAGTCCATTGTCTGTTTCATCCACACCTGGAGTTGTTCGGGTGAAGCAACTTTGTTGCCATCTTCGTGTCTGAAAATCAACATGAATTCCTGCATTTTCTTAAATTTTAAAGGTTATTGAATATCGTTTATAGATCAATAACAGGTGAGATGGCCGGAATTGGACAACAGTATAAAAAAAATTCGGTCGTACTCATCACCGCATTTAAATTTAAGCACAATCATAATGCCATAAAATAATAAAGCCCCCGAACCGGAGGCTTTGGAGCAGGAATGTGAAAAAGTTTATCTGCGCGTAGTATCGTTTCTTTTTTTGTAGGTAAGAAAGGTAGTGATCAGTCCGAGTTCCTCGGCGGTTACTTTGGTGTCCGGCATATCAGCTTCATGTTGCTGGTTGGAGACGCGCAGTTCGTACCCGATGAGTTTTTCCTGGGTAAAATCAGGAATTACTTCTTTTCCCTTTACCCTGGTATTGTGGCATTTGGCACAGTTCATATCGTAGAGGATTTTCCCTTTGTCGCAGAGCTTCGCATACTCGGCCTGTATGGCCGGCGCCATTTGCTGGGGAAAATCGTAAATAATTTTTTGTTTTTTCTGTGCAAAGCATTGTAGGGCAAAGAAAACAGTTATTGTAAGTATGGTTATGGAATGTTTCATCGCGTATTTAATATAGACCGCCTGTTTTTCGGTTGTTTAATGCTTTAATACCTGATTGCGGCAATCTTGCCGGAGGCTTTTCGGATATGATATGCTCATCCAATGATCTGATGAATTGTATAAGTTGTTTTTTCTCAGTTGCGGAGAGCCCGAGTGAGTCTGCAGAAAGTGTCTGATTCGTTATCTTCAGACCCTTGCCAGCACCGCCGCCTGCATTGTAAAAATCAACTACTTCTTCAAGTGTGTTGAATACGCCATTATGCATGTATGGCATTGTATGGGCTGCATTCCTTATAGTTCCGGTGCGGAAGGCATTCATGGTCTCGGTCGCCGGATTTATTTCATACCGGCCCTTGTCCGGACTCTGGGTTTTGAAATCTTTTTTTTCAGGCACACCCAGTACTTCAAATTCCGATCCGACATACGGAGGCTTTACACCATTAAACTGGGGTATGAAATGACAGGTGCCACATTGGGCTTTACTCATAAAAAGATTAAAACCTTTCTCTGTAGCTAGGTCGATATTTCTTTGCCGGTTCATTGCTTCATCAAAAGGTGCGCTCGTGTTGCTGAATCTTGCATAGTAAGTAGTCAGCGCTGATGCTATGTGCTCAAATGTGATTTCCGGTTCCTGTGGTGTGTATTTGAGGAAACGCGTAAACGCTTTTTTGTAAGTCGCACAGCTGAGTACTTTTCGTAACAAATCTTTTTCAGTACCACCCATTTCTGCAGGATTGCTTACAACGGCTTTTACCTGGTTCTGCAGGCTGATGTGTTTTCCATCCAGCATGATAAGGTGGTTGTACTGCGCATTGAGCAGCGATGGTGAATTGCGTGCCAGGAAATCTTTATGATTGTATTGGAATGAAGTGCGGAATACCGTATCTGTAAAATATTGTGTTGGTTTATGGCAGGATGCACAGCTTCGCTTATTGTTGCCGGATAATATAGGATCATAAAACAGCAGTTTGCCGATATATGCTATCTCGGCCAGTACCGCAGTATCTTCTACACGATGATAAATGCCTTTTGCATTTTGTCCGTTATAAAGGTTTTTACTGAAAATAGAAGGCGCATTTTTATTCAGTGAATAGTCAACAAGGCTGCGTGTCACAACTTTGTATTGATGTATCATCTGCTGGTTATATACAAACAACGGGTTTACATAGTCACGGATAAAATGGAAATGATCGAAACTGCTGTAGCCATCCGGTTGTTGTGCTGTGAACACCTGCATTTTTTCATATAGCTGCAGGTAATCGTTTTTCAGTGGCGTTTCAGGAAAACACTCATTAAATGCAGTGTATATTTTCGCTGTTTCGCGCAGCATAATGCGTAGTTCCGGAATGATCTGGCCAGTGTCCGGGCATTCAAATCCTGTGGTGTATATGGCAGCAAGGTTCAGCAGGAACAGCCGGTTGCACAGGAAGAAATGATGGTAGCCTGCAAGATTTTTGGTGATGGAGTCTGCACGATATGTTTCAACGGCAGTTATCGATTGATTTATGAGCGACCGGAGTGAATCTTTATTGCAGCTTTCCTCTTCAAGATAAAGCTGCGCGAGCGTAAGGCCTGCACCTTCACGCCGGTATGGTTTTTCAAATTTTTCAAATACTTCTGTTTCCCATTCGACGGGTAGCGGGCCGTTTATTTTTTTGTACACGGTCGGTTCCAGGTAGCGGAACCAGAAGTCAAGTGCTTTGAGCCTGTTACGGGAAAGCTGTAATTGTTTTTTTATCTCTTCAATACCCTGTTTACTGTTAATGTCAGATTGTTCAACAATGTAAAGCAGGCGCTGCTGCTGTGTGTCAAATGAATGGATCTGTGTAAAGTAGAAAGAGGCATAGGCATGCGGGTCCGGCTGCCGGAAAGACAGCGACACCATGATGACGGCCATAGCGATCAGGCCGGTTGTTATTTTTCTTTTTATATGCATATTGCCATGTGTCCTGGTTATAATCAAAGGGGAACGCACTTTCGGCGTCCCCCATATGATTGTGTTTGCCGGTAATGATTAGTGTACAACAACCATTTTTATCCTGGTGGTTTCACTTCCGGATGCTATCTGTACGAAATAGATGCCATTCTGTATTGAAGCGGTGTTCAGCACAAGGTGCTGGTTGCCGGAACTGAATGTTCTATCAACAGAAGGTAATACCTGCTTGCCCTGCATATCATATACACTGATGATAAGGCGTTCTTCTTTTTTCAGTGTAATGTCAATTGCGGCTTCGTTACCTGTGGGGTTAGGATACAGTTTCACGTTGCCTTCGGCAGCAGTTGTATTGCTGATACCAGTTGGTGATGTGCTGATGCCCTGGAGCACAAAGTCGTAGATTGCTTCACTTGAATCCGTATTGGCGATGTTGATTGTAGCTGTACGGATGCCTGTTGCAACCGGTGTGAATTTTACATCGACTGTCTGTGAACCGTTGGCCGCAATGTCCATCGGGAACGTAGGAGATCCTGGTAATGTAAATTCAGTTGCATTAGTGCCTGTGAATGTAATGCCTGTCACTTTCAGTGTACCCGCTCCGGTGTTCTGAATGACAAAGGAGCGCGTCTGTGAGTTGTTTATAGTTACGTTTCCAAAATCGGTGTTATTGGCTGTACCTGCCGTCAGGTCTCCATCTATGATATTTACATTGTTACCCTGTACATTGATTTCCGGGGAAACGCCACCGCCTTTGAGGGCTACATCATAAATGTTTTCGTTGAAATCATTGTTCATGATATTCATTGTCGCATTACGTGTGCCATCGGCTGCGGGTGTAAACTGTACGGTAATCGTCTGTGAAGCATTGGCCGCAAGCGTCAGCGGGAATGCAGGTGCGCCGGTCAATATAAAATCTGATGCATTGGTTCCCGCAAAGGTGATACCATTTACTTTCAGGCTGCCGGGGCCGCTGTTCCTGATCATGAAAGTTTTGGTCTGGGCAGTACCTGCAGTAACGTTTCCGAAGTCCGTATTGTCTGAAGTGCTGGGTGTTACATCGCCGTCTGCAATGCTGATCGCATTACCCTGTAAATCTATTTCCGGATTGGCTGCAGCAGTGGCCGGGTTGTTGAACGCAAGCAGCTGTCCGCCTTCTACCAGCTCGCCGGGTATGGCATAATGCGCCTGGACTACCGTGAGGAACATGCCTGCTCCGAGGATATTCTGTACATCCAGTATGCCTGATGCCTCTTCGTCCTGGGTAAGGTAATTGGCTCCGTTACTGAGGAAGCGGGTACTGTCATGTACGCCTATCTGTACCAGCGAATCTGTAGCAATCGTATACTGCCAGATCTTACCAAGGTGCGCGTTATTGCCCACATCTTCTACAAGCAGGATGTGGCCGGAATTGTCAATGGTCATGTTATCCAGCATCTGCTGACCTTCTGTACCATCCAGCACAGCAGTAATGGTACCGCCTGCCATAATGCTGTCGAGATTGTTGAAGTGTAATTTCCACAGGCGGCTCGGACTGTTGAAGGCATTTGTGGTGTTGAAGTAAAAATCATTCGGATTTGACGGATCCCATGCACCATCTTCGGGGCGGAGGAAGGTCGTTACACCTGCGTTGTTACTGTTTGTGTTCAGCGTTGTGCCAGTCATATTCTGCACATTACCGAGGTCTACAACAGAGAAAGAAGTATTGGCTGTGGGTACGTTGGCGCTGGTTTCTGTAAGCAAGCCGTTTACTGCTACGCTGTACAGTTTGCCACCGCTCAGGCCGGCTTTTTCAATCTCATTGCCATTGTTTGATTTACTGCCTACGTAGAAATAAACCTGTCCGGGTGTTGCATCGTCCATTCCGCCGACAATCGTCAGATCGCTGCTGCGCGGATTGGCTACTGAGTTTTCCCAGGAGAACTTGCCCAGGTAAGGAAGTTCGTAGCTGGTACCTGCATTGGGGCCAGTAGCTATATGTCCCATGGCACGGCCTTCATTTCCGTTTTCCTCGCCATCCATAAAGATACGCTCCTGTGTTCCCTTGCCTGTTGCTGTGTTGTAGTACGCAGATGGTGCTGCAAGATCAGCAGAGCAGAAGCGCGCAAATGCTGCTGATGCGGAAGGGAACGATGTATTGTAGGTAATATAGCTCGATGTCGCCGGGTTCCACAGCTTTACATTCTGCATCAGGTCGCTGCCGCTCACTACGGTAAGATCTGATTTGTTGATCACCCACTTGGATACAAATGCGCCCATAGAGCCGTGTGCACGTGCAATGCCGGAAGTATTGCCCAGCTCATGGTTCATAAGGAGCGTAAAAGTACCGTCATTGTTGTCATATGCACCGAGGCCATCCGGAATGCCCACCATCTTATAGCCGTTCACAACATCACCTGTGCTGATGATGGATGTATAGGTTGCGCCGGGTATTGTTGGTGTGATATAAGGTGGCTGGCTGCTGCTCTGGGCAGTACGGCCCTGCGTGTAAGTGGTATTCAGGAAATTGTAGTTGCTGAGTTTGTTGCTGCCCTGCAGGCGGTAGGTAAAGAGATGGCTCAGGTAGCCGGTCGCTGTTGCAATACCATTTGCAGCAGGTGATACTTGTCCGAAGTCGTTATCGTTACATACTGCAATAGTGCTGTCATTGATAATGGCAAGACCTTCTATTTTTTCGAGTGAAGAAGGCCAACCGTTTGCATTGGCGTCCATCATCAGTGTTTTTTTAACGGGCACGATTCCCTGGAATGCAAGACCGGCAGAGTCTGTCAACGCTTCGAGCGTCTGACCTCCGTACAGGCCGGAGTTAACGGCAGTAGCGCCGCTGATGTTTATTTTGTAGATACGTTTGATGTCGGTTGTGCCTCTCAACGCAGCTTCTATAACAAGGAAAGTGGTATCGTTGATGGCGGCCATATCGCCGATCTTCCAGTCGCGCAGGCGTATCTGGTTGGCTCCGGTGCCGATGATACCATCATTGAGATATACCAGCATGCGCTGCGCATTAGTTGCCGGATCTATTTCCAGTATCCTGTGTATGCGCGTATTTTCGCCGGTTGCAGTATTGGGGTACAGCAGCGGGCTTTGTATGATCGTATAGATTTTGCCGTTAGGTGCAATAGCCATAGATTCAAAACCGCGGTTGTTCTTGCGGTATTTATATGCAGTATCTATCTGCACATCCTGCGGCTGTGCGCCGGACAGGTTAGCATACGGACTGTAGCGTTTTACTGCAACGCCATTGGGGTTCATCTTCCAGATAGTAGGGCCGTTTTCCTCACCTACGTAGAAATAGCCGTCCTTGTCTACTACAAGCGCTTCCGGATCTATAGCCCACGTATCTTTTGCTGCTACTTTGCTGTTAAAACCGGCGCAGTTTAAGACTGTATCCGTAGAGGCCAGTTCAGTGGCTGTGCTGCCAAAGCCGGCAGGGTTAAGTACGCCGGATGCATTAGTGCCGCCGGGACGCTTCATAGTGATGGTACGGAGTATCTGGATGGAATCTCCGTTGATACGTATGCGGTGAATTTTCGGCGCATAGGACGGAAAGCAGAACATTTTGTCATAGGTAGGTGTGCAGCCAGAGGGGTTTGCAGCGCTGCAATCAACATTTACACCGCGGTCGGAGCAGGTCCAGAACTCCTTACCGTTGGTGCCGGGAATGGGGTAAAGTGTGGAGAAGCCCGCCTCCCTGAAATTAATGCCCTGGAAAGTACCGATTGCAGGAGAATTGTAATTCTTGTAATCCTGCAACATGGTGATCTGTGCCATACTTTCCGTTCGCATCAACGGGAGCAGGCTCATGCACAGCATGAGTCGTTTTAAATTTTTTTTCATGAAGCGTACAGTTTCGGGCGAAACTACCCGTACAATGTTGTCTTATCATTAAATGAACATTACCTAACAGTGAACTTCCTGTTAACTGCATTTTATTCTTAACCTGAAACGGGATGATTTTATTGATCTTATGATTTTGTTTCGTTAGTATAAAAGCAAACCTTGTAATGAAGGCTGTATTTATGCTGTAGCCTCTTTCATCGGGAATTAAACTTTTGTTTTGTTTCCTGGTCATTGCGTTTTTTTCCTCTTCCGGTTGTATAAAAACGTATGTTAACAATTGAGGGGTCTTTTTCACGTACCGCCTGATTTTTATGTTTTTTATTTTGGGTGCAGGCGCTATATCGGCCCTTAACTATTACTTACCAACGAAAAAATCATGAAAACACAAAATTCATCTCACGGAGTATGCACGCATTGTGCCTGTCATAACCCGATGTGGAAAATCCTGGAGGAGGATATTTTTCACAGCAGCATTTTCTCGAAAATCACAGCCGGCCTCAAAGCTTTAGAAGACCCGGCAGGCGAGACCATAGTAATCTCCGGCGGTATTATCCGACCCATGATCAATGGTAATACAGATACTGTTGAAGCCATCGGTATTCATGGAGGCAAGGTAATTGCAGCCGGCAGCCGGGAATCTGTGATCAGCGCTATGAACCGGAATGGCTTTCCTTTCAAAGAAAAGCATCTCGACGAAAAACAGACGCTGTTGCCAGGTCTTATAGAACCGCATGTGCATATTGTACCGACTGCGCTTATGGGTGGCTGGCTGGACCTGAGCAGGTTCCAGGGACAGGATTTAAGGACTGTATACGATGTGCAATGGCTGAAAGAAACTATCCGGGAGCATATACACAAACACCGGTTGGAATACTTTGCAGGCGCCTGGATATTAGGTAAAGGCGTAGATCCTGCACTCATGCCTTTTAAAGTAAATGACGATGGCGGACTGAACGAACTGATAACTATCGACTGTGATCTGCTGGATACCATTACGGCCGATATTCCGTTGCTGATGATGAGTGCATCAATGCATACCTGCTATGTAAATACAAAGGCGCTGAAATATATATACGATAACAATGCGGTGGTACGGCAGCAGTACGACAACAGCTTTGAAAAATACAAAAAACAGACCAAAGGGCAGCTGCAGGAAGAGGCAGGCATGAGCCCCGCGTTTGCAACTATTCCCAAACTGCAGGTTGCAGAAATGGCACTTGGATGTTTTAAACATCTTACAGAGATATTTAAAACGGCCAATGAAAGAGGTGTTACGTTTATGTATGATGCACGTATGACTGAGCAACTGAAAACCTTTCTGGATTTATATATCCCGTTGCATGAGAAACGTGTACGGATTGGTGCGGCGCAGGTATGTACTACACTACAGGATGCCGAAAACCTGCCGGAATATAAGCCTGTAAATGAATATGCAGATGTATACTATGGTAATATAAAACTCGTTTCTGATGGCTCTAATCAGGGCCTGACAGGGTATCAATCTGATGCCTATTGCTGCAACCCGGCAGATAATTACGGTCTGTTCAATTTCATAGACGGAGATAAGCGCCCGCTTACGCCGCCACAGATTTACAGCCAGATTGTTCATACAATTCTTGCAGATAAAGGATGGCCTCTGATGATCCATGCGAATGGCGACCTGGCTGTACAATTTGCGATAGATGTATATGAAGCAGCGATTTCAGCGATCAACGACACTTCGCTTCGTAACAGGATAGAACATTGCTCACTGCTCACTGCAGAACAGATAAGTGATATGCAGCGTCTGGGTATTTCTCCCAGCTTCCTGATAGGTCATGTAGGTTATTGGGGGTATGCGTTCCGGGAGGCGATCTTTGAAGGAAAGGCCGAACAGCTGGATCTTTGTAGATCGGCACTGAATGCCGGACTGAAAATTACTTTACATAGTGATAATGAAGTGAGCCCGTTGGGGCCGCTCCGTATGATGGAGCAGGCGATCACCCGCATTATGGAAGCTGCGCCTTCAGATATGAAAGACAATATATTGAATCCTGCAGAGCGCATCTCGCCGGAACAGGCGTTGCGTGCAGCGACAACAGATGCTGCGTGGCAATGTTATGCAGATCAATGGGTCGGCTCTCTGGCTGAAGGTTTTTATGCTGATTTTGTTATCCTGGAACAAGACCCGCTCACTTTGCCGGAATATTACATGGTGTTGCGCAATATCCCGGTATTGGAAACCTGGCGCGGCGGTGTGCAGGTATATGCCGGGATTTCCACGGATCAGCCGGCTGCAATGCCTGAAGCTTCTGCTGTGCAATAAATATTTGATACACTTATGCTTTGGGAGCCTCCTGCACCGGGAGGCTTTTTTATATTAAACGTCGGATGAATTTATTTTCTGACTTCTGTTTCTGGCTGTCTAACTTAGGTGTAATATTGTAGTATGAAATCACAGTTGATCAGCTACCTGGAGTTGTTTCATTGTATACCGGAAGCAGATGCTGGTGTCATTGAATCGTATTTTGACCAGGAATCATATAAAGAAGGCGATATACTCTTTCCTGGTCAGAAGGCGTGCAATGATATGTTTTTTGTAACCAGTGGTGTGTTAAGAATCGTTACTGTAAATGAACGCGGAATTGATATTACGCATTATTTCTACAAGGAAAACCAGGTGTGCACGATACTGCCCAGTTTCAATGACGGAAGCCGGGCAGAAGCCGGGATCCGTGCGGCATGTGACGCGCGTGTCCTGAAAATATCAAGGAGTAGCCTGTCAGAATTGTGTGTTAAAATCCCTTATATGAAGGACGTGATTGACGAGATTAACCAGCAGCGGCTGATAGAAAAGGTGCATCTCCGGAACGCTTATATCGGTGAAGACGCTGAATCCCAATACAAGTTGTTTATTATGCAGCATGCAGATATTGCGCTCCGTGTTCCTTTAAAAGATATTGCTTCCTTTTTGGGAATTACCCCTCAGTCACTCAGCAGGATAAGAAAAAATATACGTTGAAATAATTTTTATAAAATAACAGAGCTGCATTCAACTGCAGCTCTGTTATTTTTTTATACAAGCACAGTTCCGCCGTCTACGACAATGGCCTGCCCGGTACCGAACTGTTGTTTCATCAGGTAGAGATATGTTTGTGCAATATCTTCTGCTTCTCCTACACGTTTTACAGGTAGTGCATTACCGACCGACTGATACAGATTTTCACGTTCTTCGGTAGTCATGCTGTTCCAGAGATTTGTTTTTACTACACCGGGCGAAACCAGGTTTACACGAACGGGAGAAAGTTCCACGGCCATAGCGCGCATAAAACCTTCCATAGCGCCGCAGATGCTGGCTCCAAGTCCCCAACCTGCACCAGGGCGCAGATTGGCAATTCCTCCGGTAAGACATATAGATCCTCCGGCATTAATTTTGGAAGCGCCATATTTAACCGCAGCAAGTGCACCCCAATAACGGATATTGAAAAAATTACGCGCCATATCTATTTCCATATCTGTAATAGCGGCCAGCTGTATATTTTCACCGGCAGTATAGATCAGGTGATCAAAGTTTTTTATTTCCGTAAAAAAGTTTCTGATGTGTTCTTCTTTACTGAGATCAACCGGGACGCCCTTGCAGTTATCCGGAAGCTGTGCCAGTGCCTCCCTGATGCGTGAAGGGTTAGCGGAAACGATCGTAACCAGGGCTCCTTCTGCAGCTGCAGCTTTTGCTGTAGCGAGGCCAATGCCTGAACTGCCTCCCATGATAATTATTTCCTTTCCCTGTAATGTGTTGTTTGAATTGTACTGGTTCATAAACGTTTTTTCTGTTTTGCTGAAGCAAAGTTCTACTCAGAAAAAAAGGAAACAGTTACCAATTGTTAAATAATGAAAGCAGCTTATTCAGAACCAATATATTTAACAACAGCGATGATATCTTCTTCGCCCAGGGTAGATGCGGCAGCGGTGTATGTGTCTATGGAAACCTTTGCCAGCGGGCTGCTGAGGCCTTCATTCTTTGCAAGGTTCAGATCTTTTACAATGTGCTTTAATGCAAATGCCGGTCTGTAATTATTTTGAATAATAGCATCGCCTTTTATCCTGTTGAATGCATTACCTAGCGCACTGTTGTTGATTATTGTAATGAAATCTTCTGTTTGTACACCTTGTTGCTGTGCAAATAAAACCGACTCGGCCAGGGCCTGTGCGCTGATGCCCAGAAATGTATTAATGGCAAGTTTGGCCGTGTTTCCGGCGCCGGAGTCACCGAGATGTAATGCCATTTTTCCCATGTGGGAAAACAAGGGCTGCACTTTTTCAAATGCGGCTTTCGGGCCACCGGCCATTATAATCAGTTGGCCGTCTTCTGCCTGCCGTACGCTGCCGGATACAGGTGCATCCAGGTATTCATTGCCTTGTTCTTTCAGTTGGGCTGCATATTCCCTGCTGATTCCGGGAGATACGGTACTCATATTTACTATTATTTTGCCCGACGATTTTGCGCGTAATAATCCCCTGTCTCCTGAAAAAACATCATGTATTGCTTTGTCGTCTGATACCATGATAAATATCACATCTGTCTGTTGCATCAGCTCTGCAGGCGTAGGGGCAGTAGCTGCTCCCATTGCACGTAATGTTTCTTCTTTTTCTTTGTGACGGTTATACACAATTAAGGGATAACCTGCTTTAAGTAATTGCTGCGACATAGGAGTGCCCATGTTACCGAGGCCTATCCAGCCTGCCTTTGTGATGTTCATATATGGTTGTATTAGTAAGTGTTTGAGCTGCAAATTTCGCAAGGAGTATTTACTCTTTGTTTACCAGATGGTAAGAAAGTCAACTCAAGGATTGTTTTCCAGTACGGACAATATATTCCCGGCAGGATCTTTAAACCAGGCTATTTTAGGGCCGTTTCCGCGAAAAATCCCTTTTTCATCTGTCTGAATCTCGCCGCTGTATTGCTCGAAACGTACACCTTTTGCTATAAGCTGATCCACTGTCTGTTCTACATTCTGTACCACGAAGTTGAGTACGGTAAATGTTGCCGGTACATGATTTGGCTTCTCATAAAGCATCACCTTGTTTCCGTCTGAGAGATCCAGTTCCAATGTGCTTTCCATTCGGGAAGAAGTACTTATGCCGAGTGTCTCCATGTAAAATTTCTTTGCCAGCGGCAGGTCATTTACGGAAAAGCTGCTGAAACTTTTTGAATCCTGTAACATAGCTATGGATTTTTATGATGAAAGAATGATCTAAAGTTCGGAAAAAATCAGGCCATTGCCGGGATGGCGGTGGGGCGTTGCGGAAATCTGAAATAGCTAATCTGGCTATAAAGAAATAATAATGAGCGTGAAACGGTGCGGAATCCATTAAGCTGTAATATTACCGAGCTTTAATTTTTACTTAAAACATAAAAGACATAGTTATGGAAACATCCGTACAATTAGTGGTGAATATGGCGCTCCAGGCGTGGGAATCAAATCTGAAAAGGGCTTCGGCTGTTTTTGCAGGTTTGTCTGACGAACAACTGATGGAAGAAGTATCGCCAGGCCGTAACAGGGGCGTTTATTTACTGGGCCATCTTGTGGTAGTGCATGATATGATGCTGCCGTTGCTGGGAATCGGAGCGCGCAATTATCCGCACCTGGATACTGCTTTTATCAGCAGCCCCGATAAGTCTGTAGCTGAAATACCCTCTGTGCAGGAGCTTCGGGAACATTGGGCAACTCTGAACACACAGATTCACGAAAAATTCAGCGGTTTGCAGCCTGAAGAATGGTTGTATAAGCACACGGCAGTTTCTGAAGAAGATTTTGCAAAAGAACCTCATCGCAACCGGCTGAATGTATTACTGAGCCGTACGAATCACCTGAACTATCACCTTGGGCAGGTAATTCTCATCAAAAAATAAAGATCGTAGAAGTCGTAATTTTTTGTCGTGCTGAGCGGTGTCGAAGTATGGCAAAAGTGTATCCGTGTCTGTTACATTGAGCGTAGCCGAAATGTGACAGACACGGTTTTTTTAGCTGATTTATTATGCCTTGTTGAGCAGCAATTTTATGTAAAAAGAAGGTTGTGTAAGTTTTTTCCGGATGTCTACTTCATAAAACATAGAAGTCATCAGTTCCTTCAGCTGTTTGTTACGCATGGCAACTTTCAATATGAAGTTAAACAGCCATGGACGGTGTACGAGGCGTAAAAGTTTTGTACTCAGTTGCAGTTCCGGTCCAAGTACACGATATACCTGTTCGTCATAGGCCTTCAGCCTGGCGGCCGAAAAATCTTTAGCCTCAATAGCGGCTGCCGCCTGCTCTGCCGCCATTCTCCCGGAATACATGGCATTACCAATTCCCTCACCGGTAAACGGGTCAATAAGGTAACCCGCATCTCCGATAAGCATGTAGCGATCGCCTGAAAGTGTACGGCGTTTGCTGCCCAGTGGTAAGCCGTATCCGTCGATGCTGCTCACCAGTTCCGCATTTTTAAAACGCTCTTTAAGCGCAGGCTCCCGTTCAATGGTTTCTTCAAGCAGCTTTTTGAGATTCAGTTTTTTCTTTCGCGCCACAGAACTGAGCATTCCCAGCCCGACGTTTGCATCTCCGTTTGGCAACGGAAAGACCCAGAAGTACCCCGGTAACAGACGTTCCAGGAATTGCAGCTCAATAAAACCGTCTTTGTGAAGTCCTGATACGTTTTTGAAATAAGCGCGGACACCGGCGGAGAAATGTTCCGGCTCCATCTGTATGCCTGCAATATCTTTTGTAAAACCGGAATGTGCACCATTTGCGACAATGACCAGTTGTGCTTTAACCTGGAATGTGCCTTTCTTGTCGGAAAGCAGATAGCCATCATCCTTCATTTCGTAACGATCTATAGATTGCCCCTCGATGAGCCGGATATTACTGCATCGTTTAATTTCTTCAATGAGAAAATTGTCGAAATCATAGCGTTTACATACAAAGCCTGCAGGTAATGCTTCTTCTGTTTTGTCGTAATCTTTTTTATAGGCAATATCTACAGAAGCATGATTCGGAGCCATAAACGTTACACCCCAGCTGTCCAGTGCAGGTTTGAAATGACTGAGTCGCTCAACTATATTTTTATCTATCCTGTTCAGAGCCAGCAATACTTTTCCACTGAGACCATCGCCGCATACTTTGTCGCGGGGAAAAACGGCTTTATCTACAATTGCAGAAGGAATATTATACTGGTTTAACTGCAGAGCGGCAGCGGCCCCGGCAGGACCGGCACCGATAATGCATATGGGAGTTTCAATCATGGAATTTGTCTGTAACAGGCAGCTAAAGATAGCAATAGCCTGCTGCTTGGCCACAAAAAACTATGAATGACTGAAGGAAAAGTAAATCAGGCTATTCTGCTGTATGTACTATGCTGCTTGTCAGCCCGAAATGTTTTACAGTTCGAACAGTTTGTTCCGGATCGCAAAAAGTACCAGCCCGGTTTTTGATTTTATCCCGAATTTTTCGAAGATCGACTGGCGGTATCCGTCAACGGTACGATGTACTACATGCATCAGGTCTGCTATCTGTTCATAGGTATATTCTTCTTCATGACATACCAGTTTTATAAATTCCAGCTCACGCGCAGAAAGCTGGTCAAGTATTTTATCCCGTATGGTCTTCTGTGGTTTTTCTATGACGCGCAATGCAAAAGAAAGCATTTCATTATGATAGAATCCGCACCTGAATATTTCTTCAAGGGCTTCACGTAAAGTTGCCGCGGTACAGTTTTTTTCCAGGTAGCCGCGTACCCCTGTTCTGAACAACCTGACCAGCCGCTGCTCATCGTGGTTGAGGGTAAGAATAAGCACGGGGTAGTCGAGCTCTTTTTCCTGCAAAATATTCATCACTTCATCACCATTCATTTCCGGCATGGAAATGTCCATGATAATAAGATCAGGCAGGGGGTGCAGCGGCAGGGCCTGTACCAGCTGCCGGCCATTATCGTATTCTCTTGAAATTTTGTATGGCCCCAGTTTTTCTACAAGTTCTTTCAGGCCGCTCCGGATGACAACATGGTCGTCAACAAGAATAATGTCTCTTACGGTTTCCTGTTGTGTGATATTCATAATATGGTGGTTTAGGTAGTGGTAAATATAGCTGCCGGTTCTGCAAGTCCTACGGTAATATGACAGCCTTTGCCGGGCGCTGAATGTATGCTGCAGGTCATGCCGGAAATACTGGCCCGTTTCATAATGTTTTTCAGCCCGGATGCTCTCGGCGATACCAGTATTTGTTCGGGGATAAAGCCGGTGCCATCATCACGAATGTGAAGGATATTATGTTGGGCATCTGAAAGTGCGATATGAACATTTTCTGCACCAGAGTGCCGCAGCATATTTTGTATGATTTCCTGGAAAATGCGGAAGAGCACCAGTTCCTGGTTCTTGTCCAGCAGCGCACCTGTGTAGTCTTCTGTCCAGTGCAGTTGCTGCCTGCGGAGTTGGGAGAGCTTGTCGATTTCTATCTGTATCGCCTGTTTCAGACCTATATTGTTTATATAATCTGTATTGAGTGATCGGCTTAACAGGCGCAGCTGTTGCGATGCATCATTCAATGCCAGTTCTATCGGCTGAAATACAGAATCCAGTTCAGGAACGTCCAGCCTTTTATTTTCTACGAGCAGCCTGATCACTGTCAGAGAGTGCCCGATGTGATCGTGCAGTTCCTGCGCAAATCGCTGCATCATTTGTTCGCTGACTTCAGTTTCTACCTGGCGCAGTTCTTTCTCATAAGACAGCTCTACCTGGGCTATTTTCATCTCCTGTTGCAGGCGCTGGCGTGCGGCTATAAATGTAGATATGAATATTCCTGCAACGAGCAGTAAAACAAAAAGAGTCAGGGAGATGATCTGTATAACGGTATTGTTATCTACTGATGGCCTCACGGGGTAAACTGTTTTCGGTAGAATAAACTTTTTTGAACAACAAAAATCCGGCGGTGATCATCAGGTACTTTATCGTGTCAAGGGTCGGGTTAATGTACAGCACTTTTGAATAGGCAAAGTTTGCGAGGTAGAGAAATTTCATAAAAAGTGGAGACACACAGCAGTGATACAGGAGCAGTCCGAGCGCAATAAAAATAACAGGCAGCCTGAAATTATAACTATGCTTTTGCTGAACATAAAGCAGCACAGCCAGGTAATTTACGGATATCACATAGCAAAGGGTAACCAGGGCCGTGTAAGCGAATGTCTTAATGCCATGTTGCAGGCAAAAAGAGCTCCATACAGTAGTAAATATGATAGCAGATAAAGGATATAGCAGTCTTTTGGTCTTTAATGGAAGGATTGAATAAGAGGCAGACAGCAGCAGAAAGAAATCGAAAACCATTAAAATATTTATCAGCGCGTGATTATTGGCCGTATTGCCACCATTTTTCTCGATAAAATAACCGGAAATATCCATTATTACAGACAATAGCGCTTCAAATGTCAGCAGGCGTAAGGATGCCGGAATATGCCGCCATCTGAGCATGCCTGCAACAGCACAGATTATTGCCACCAGGTCAGGAATGATAAAGTAATAAGGGGGCATGGTGATACGTTGTGCCTTAAAGATAAACTGCTTTACGGGAAAAGTAAAGCAGTTTATCTTAATATGTTTATGGGTGGACCGGTAATACGAGCATTTTCGGCAGTGTTTTTGCCCACAGGCAGGTATTGTGGTAGGGTGGGCAAAGTGTGTTGTAATCTGCCGCCATATTGTAAAAATTGCCGGCTATCACATCATGATCGAACAGGCAATCGTGGCCATCATATTTCATGTATATAAGCATGGAATGCGGATTGCTTACCAGTGCATGCGGAGGATGTTGTGTTGTGTCGAAGCCCGGCGCAATAGAGGTAAAAATGATATCGAACTTGCTGTCATCATTTCTGCCGATTTTATTTCCATAGTATAAAGATTGCAGTTCCACCCACGAAAAAATTATGCTGTTCACATGTTTGGTAACATCAAGTGCTGTGCCATCCTTCTGTGTTACATGCTCAAAATAGATATCGTCACGGAAACCATAATCAAGTGTGGAAGTCAAAGAAGAAGAATCAGCATTAACCAGCCCGGCAGGCGTAATGTCAAAAAATTTGTTCGCTGATTCGATCTCATAGTCAAAACAGGTTTTTTCAGGAGCTTCTTCTGCAACTATTTTAAAGATTTCGACTGTCAGAAACCAAAAGCCTTGTGCCCCGGTGGCATTATACCGATGTATAAATTTTAGTGCGAAGCCATTCGGATCACCACCGATGCCGGTGATAATATCTGTCACTCTTTTATTGAAATCGGTCCACAGGATGCTGATATCCGTTGCCCATGCAGCATTCCCGTTTTTGTCCTTGTAATTATCCCCGAATTTTTGCCGTGCATCGTCAATCATTGGTTGATTGTATGCTACAGAGTCTCCGGTGATCGCAGCCTGAAATAATTGCTGGATTGTTTGAAAAGCAGGGAATGTCTTATGATGTTTTCTATGCCGCTCCCGCAGATTGGTTTTAAAAGTTTCAACAGGAAGCTCCGGCGATTTCATGAAGTAAAGCATGGCAATAATTTTTTGTTACTGCTAAAATCTTACTATTCTGAAGATATTCAAAAAAAAGCGCTACGTGTATTTGCAGCTTATTGAAACGTGATTTTTCACGTATGCACAACGGGCATAACCCTGTTGGCAGGCCTGCTTCCCGCAAGGAGCTTTGTAATGATGAGCAATTTCTCTTCTCTGTTATCTGCTATGTAATCTTATGGATATTCAATTTTTTTTACTCGTTACAGGTGTTGTTTTATCTGCCATTCATCTGCTGTTCGGTTTCCCTTACATGATCGGCGTTACTTTAAATACTTCTGTCAGCAGACGTCTGCAATGGGCCAATGCGATATCCGGTTGCCTGATGTACGGCTGCTGGGGCTATTATGGCATCAGGTATGTGAATTGGCTCGTTGGTTTTGCACTGGGACTTGGACTGTTAAAGTATCTTATAGTCTTGCTGCGGCTTTGTTTTCGCAGGATAATGTAAATGCTGTCGTACGGGAGAAATCACGTTGCGGGACGCAGTATACTCCCGTTTTCCCGGCCAGGTTGCTGGCTGAGATTTGCAGTATACATTATTCATCTGAAAATTATCTCCTATGCTCACACGTTATCTTGCACTGGTAAGCGAATCCGGTGCCATCGACTTTTCTCAGACCGCCAGGATTGCAGCAGCCCTGCAGAAACAGATTACCCGTGATTTCCGCCCTGTCTGGGGGATTGATGCGACTATCAGCGCCTATACACGGCTGGAAGATGTTCCCTCCGATTACTGGACAATTCTCATAAAAGATAATATTGGCTATGCAGGTGCAGCAGGTATCCATCTTGATCGTGATGGGCAGCCATATGCACTTGTAGAATCTGAGGGAAATGTAGCGCTTACCTGCAGCCATGAAGCAATCGAAATGCTCGCGGATCCTTTTGGAAACAGATTGGTTGCATCCGGCTCCATCATGCCCGGACAGGGAAGGGTTAAATATCTTGTGGAAGTCTGCGATCCCAGTGAAGATATCAGTTGCGGTTATACTGTGAACGGGCTTACTGTATCTGATTTTTATACACCGCATTATTTTGATCCTGTAACAAATGTTTCAACGAAATATAGCTTTACCGGTGTAATTACCGCACCGCGCCAGGTGTTGAAGAACGGCTATCTGTCCTGGATGCTGCCGGAAACCAGGGAATGGTGGCAGGCAACCTTTTTCGGGGAAAGTCTTGAATTCAGATCTCTTGGTGTTTTACAAAAGGACGGAGGCAGAAGCTGGCGCGAAATAATAGACAGCCGCACTTTTGAAGCCCGGTTAAATATAGCTGGTGTGCAGGCTGCCCCGGTCACATCTGCAGTATCTGTACAATCATTTGCCGAAAAAGCAGCGCACGGAAGGGCTTTTTACCTGCGGGAAGACATTGACAATGTATTAAAATCTGCAAGGTCCATGCGTTAACTGATCTCCTGATATTTAATACCGGGCCGCCGAAAACGGTATCACAGAGTAGGCAAAAAAATACTAAAACTATGTTGCTGACTGACGAAAAAGGCATGAACATTAATGCCGACGGCCTTAAAGAAGACTTACTCCGTTCAATAGATGAAACACCGGATGTTTCTCAGGAGGAGCTTGAAAATGATTTGTCCGGATACTACCAGGCCGCTTTAACGCAGGATATGAGGCTGAATGGCGCTGATGAGACGGGATTACGCAATCTTAATATGGCCGCAGCTGTTGCCATCTGGCCATTTGGAAAAAATATACTGAGCAGGATCCGGAAGTTTATTTGTAAAGTGCTTAACGGTAGCTCCACAACCGGAGATATTATTGATGCTGTACTGGATGCAATAGCCAGTATTATTCCAGGCGGCATTGTTATCAAAGCGATCATCCGGAAGATCGTAAAATATGTCCTTAACCAGGGAGTGAACGCTTTTTGCCAGATTGCTTAAGTTAAAAGTTGTTTCCAGTATTAGCAGGCGCTGTATTTACAGTGCCTTTTTTTGCGCCGGTACAAAAGGGTTTGGATATGTTATGCTTTGTCAGCGTCCGCACCTGCTATGTTTCCCGGAAGATTATCCGGTGCCTGGTTATGTATTTCTTCCAGGCATTTGCGGCAGAGGCAGTTGGTATAAGTGCCTGAAATATATACTCTTTCCTGCTCTGTAAGACTGACGCCGTAGCATTGACATGCGGTTATGTTATCTGCATTACATACAAATGAGGTTTTGCACCGGGGACATATCTGGAATGATGTTTTTTGCATCTGCATGGAAATACACACGAAAATAAAAAATCGTGTTAATCTCTTGAAAAAAGTTAATTCATAAAATGAACGTTCATTCATTTTTTTCTTATATTCGGTATATGAACCGTAAGGAAGCTGTCTTAAAAAGCGTTTTAAAACTGGTGAACCGTGAAGGGTTTTATCATCTTAATATGAAGAGCATTGCCCAGGAGGCAAATGTTGCTGCCGGTACTATTTATGTTCATTTTAAAGGGAAAGCCGAGCTTATCAATGCGCTGTACCTGATGATCGTAAATGATTTCAAGGAAACGGTGTTGAGCGGCTATAAAGAAGGCCGTTCTTTTCGTGAAAATTTCTTCGAGATGTTCCATAATGCCGTTGACTTTTATGTGAACGATCCCGACTGTTTCAGTTTTATCGAGCAGTACACATATGCACCTTTTATTTTCAAAGAAACACAGGAGGAAAATTTTGTGATGATGGAGCCTGTATATAAAATCATTGGCGAAGCAAAAAAGCAAAAACTCGTAAAGAACCTTCCGCCTGAATTGCTGGTGTCCATGATATGGGGACCGGTGACGATGATGATGAAACTGCATCTTGCGCATAAAGTAGACCTGGGAAACAAACAGACCAAACAGAAATTGCTCCAGGCTTGCTGGGACAGCATTTCAGCTGAATAGAAATAAATCATTCACACATAAAAGAAATAACAAACAGTACATATGAGACGTACGATCAGAAAAGTTGCCGTACTGGGATCGGGAGTGATGGGCAGCCGTATCGCCTGTCATTTTGCAAATGCAGGAGCCGAAGTGCTGCTGCTCGATATTGTTCCCAAAGATGCACCGGCAGGAGATAAAAAGACGCGGAATAAAATTGTAAATGATGCACTGGCTTTCGCTCTTAAATCTAATCCCTCACCCATTTATAAAAAAGAATTTGCCCAACGCATTACTACCGGAAATTTTGAAGATGATATGCCGGGCATTGCATCCTGCGATTGGATAATAGAAGTAGTGATAGAACGCCTGGACATTAAGCAGCAGATTTTTGAGCAGGTAGAAAAGCATAGAAAACCTGGAACGCTTGTCAGTTCCAATACATCAGGAATACCTATTCATCTGATGAGTGAGGGGCGATCTGAAGATTTCAGGCGTAATTTCTGCGGTACACACTTTTTTAACCCGCCACGCTATCTGCGTCTGCTGGAGATCATCCCGACAAAAGAAACCTCAGCCGAGGTTATTGATTTTCTTATGGATTACGGTGAACGTTTCCTGGGAAAAACCACAGTGCTCTGTAAAGATACGCCTGCATTTATAGCCAACAGGATTGGTGTGTTCAGTATAATGCATCTTTTTCACCTCGTGGAAAAGACTGGTCTTACAATAGAAGAAGTAGACAAGCTTACGGGCCCGGTTATAGGTCGTCCGAAATCGGCAACATTCCGTACCTGTGATGTAGTAGGGCTTGATACATTGGTGCATGTGGCGAAAGGCCTGGCGGAAAATGCAACGGATGATGAAGCGCGTGCAACATTTGAGGTGCCGGCCTTTGTGCAGAAAATGGTAGATAGCAAATGGCTGGGCAGTAAGACAGAGCAGGGTTTTTTTAAGAAAGTAAAAGTGGAAGGCAGGTCTGAAATATATGCCCTGGACCTGAAAACAATGGAATATGGCCCTTCACAGAAAGTAAAATTTGCGGCGCTGGAAGCTGTAAGGCCAGTCGAAAATCTTAAAGACCGGATGAAGTTGCTGCTCTCTTCAAAAGATAAGGCAGGTGAGTTCTACAGAGAAAGCTTCTTTGCACTGTTTGCTTATGCGTCGAACCGCATTCCTGAAATTGCAGACGAACTATACAAAATAGATGCGGCGATCAATGCAGGTTTTGGCTGGGAAATGGGCCCGTTTGAAGTGTGGGATGCACTTGGTGTGGCTAACGTAATTCCGCAGATGGAAGCAATGGGGCATACCCCGGCACATTGGGTTAAAGACATGCTTACTGCAAGTGCTTCAACCTTTTATAAGATTGAAAATGGCAAACGCCTGTATTGGGATATCGGCAGCAAAGGATATAAGGTAATACCAGGCACAGAATCATTCCTGTCGCTGGATAATATACGCCCTGCGCATACCATCTGGCAGAACAGCGGCACAACCATCACTGATCTTGGTGATGGGATATTGAACCTGGAGTTCCATACAAAAATGAATGCAATTGGTGGCGAAGTGATTGAAGGGATTAATAAGGCCATTGACCTTGCAGAGAAAGATTATAAAGGGCTTGTTATCTCAAATGAAGGCGCCAATTTCAGTGCCGGCGCTAATGTAGGGATGATTTTCATGATGGCAGTGGAACAGGAATATGACGAATTGGATTTTGCCATTCGTTCTTTCCAGAATACTATGATGCGTATCCGGTATTCTTCCATACCTGTTGTAGCAGCACCACATAACATGGCACTTGGTGGCGGTTGCGAACTGTGCCTGCATTCCGATAAAGTGGTAGCTCATGCAGAATTGTACATGGGTCTTGTAGAATTTGGCGTGGGGCTGATTCCCGGTGGTGGTGGTTCCAAGGAATTTGCAGTACGGCTTTCCGACTCATTGAAAGAAGGAGATATAGAACTTAATGCATTCCGTGATCGTTTTCTTACCATAGGGCAGGCAAAAGTTTCCACATCGGCATATGAAGCTTTTGATCTTGGTTATCTGCGCCCCGGTAACGATGTCGTTGTAATGTCGCGTAGCAGGCAGCTTGCGGAAGCTAAGAAACAATGTCTCCTGTTGGCAGATGAAGGATATACACAGCCATTGCACAGGAAGGATATTAAAGTATTAGGCAAGCAGGCGCTGGGCCTTGCGTATCTTGGTGCCAACTCAATGCTTAGTGGTCATTACATCAGCGAGCACGATGCAAAGATATCTCAGAAGCTGGCATTTGTACTGGCTGGTGGTGACCTGTCGCAGCCAACGCAGGTAAACGAACAATACCTGCTTGACCTTGAGCGCGAGGCGTTTCTTTCCCTTTGTGCTGAAAAGAAAACATTAGAAAGGTTACAGTCAATTCTGAATGGAGGTAAAGTTTTGAGGAATTAAAACTTAAATCCCAGAAACCAAATTCCAAATTTCAAATTTCAAAAAAAATGAACGCATACATAGTAGCTGGTTATCGCACAGCAGTAGGCAAAGCCACAAGAGGCGGCTTTCGTTTTACACGTCCTGATGACCTGGCGGCCACAGTAATAAAACATCTGATGAAATCTGTTCCGCAGATAGCACCGGAGCAGGTTGATGATATCATCGTAGGGAATGCAATGCCGGAAGCGGAACAAGGATTGAACTTTGCACGCTTCATTTCGCTCATGTCTTTTGATACTGACAAAATTCCCGGCATGACGGTAAACCGTTACTGTTCTTCCGGGCTGGAAACCATAGCCATTGCTGCAACACGAATCAACAGCGGCATGGCAGACTGCATCATCGCGGGTGGCGCAGAAAGCATGAGCCTGATACCGATGGGCGGGTGGCGCATTATTCCGCATGCTGATGTTGCCCTCGCGCATCCTGATTATTACTGGGGCATGGGACTTACTGCTGAAGCTGTGGCAACAGAGTATAATGTGAGTCGTGAAGACCAGGATGCTTTCGCATTACATTCTCATCAGAAGGCAATTGCAGCAATACAGGGTGGCAAGTTCACAGATGAGATCGTACCGGTGACTGTACAGGAAACGTTTATCAGTCCGGAGGGTAAAAGGGTGCACAAAGATTTTATTGTGGACATAGATGAAGGGCCACGCGCGGATACTTCTCCGGAGGCATTGGCCAAGCTGAAACCTGTATTCGATGCGAAAGGTAGCGTTACAGCCGGTAATTCTTCACAGACAAGTGACGGGGCTGCTTTTGTAATGGTGGTAAGCGAACGTTTCCTGAAAGAACATAATCTTACGCCGGTTGCACGTATGGTAAGTTATGCCGCAGCCGGTGTGCCGCCGCGTATCATGGGTATAGGGCCTGTAGCTGCGGTGCCGAAAGCGTTGAAGCTGGCTGGCCTGCAGCAGAACGATATAGATCTTATAGAACTGAATGAAGCGTTTGCTTCTCAGTCGCTCGCGGTGATACGTACTTTGGAACTTAACCCGGATATCGTGAACGTGAACGGCGGAGCCATTGCACTGGGCCATCCGCTGGGATGCACAGGAGCCAAGCTTTCTGTGCAATTGTTTAATGAACTGAAGCGCCGGAATGGTAAATACGGGATGGTAACCATGTGTGTAGGCACAGGGCAGGGTGCTGCCGGTATCTTTGAAATGCTGTAACTTTTAATCATATTCTGAACCAATAAAAAATAAGTCATGAGCGTAACCACTCAAACTAATGCAATAAAAGGAGGAGCTTTCCTGATACAGCCAACCAATGCCGCTGACATATTCATTCCTGAAGAATGGAGCGAAGAACAGCAGATGATTGCAGAAACCTGTACCAATTTCCTGCAGCAGCATGTATGGCCCAACCTGGATCGTATAGACAACCAGGAACCCGGCTTTATGGAAGACCTGCTTACGAAGGCGGGAGAACTGGGACTGCTGGGCATTTCGGTACCCGAACAATACGGTGGATTTGGCAAGGAGTTTACTACTTCAATGCTTGTTACAGAGATACTTGGCGCGGGTCATTCCTTTGCCGTAGCTATGTCCGCACATACCGGTATTGGTACGCTGCCCATCCTATACTACGGTAATGAAGAGCAGAAAGCAAAATATATTCCCAAATTGGCCAGCGGTGAATGGAAAGCCTGTTATTGCCTTACAGAACCGGGTTCCGGATCTGATGCCAACTCCGGTAAAACAAAGGCCGTGCTTTCTGAAGATGGTAAACATTATATCCTGAACGGGCAAAAGATGTGGATCACCAATGCGGGATTTGCAGACGTATTTACCGTTTTTGCCAAAATAGATAATGATGAAAATCTGAGTGCCTTTATTGTTGAGAAAGATTATGAAGGCCTGTCACTGAATACAGAAGAGCATAAGATGGGCATTAAGGGAAGCTCTACACGGCAGGTTTTTTTCAATGATTGCAAGGTGCCCGTCGAAAACCTGCTTTCTGAACGTCAGAACGGTTTTAAGATTGCCGTAAACATCCTGAACCTGGGCCGTATCAAACTGGGCGGCGCCGCAATTGGCGCGTGCAAGGAAGTAATTTCAAAAGCTATACAATATGCCAACGAGCGCGAGCAGTTTGGCCGCCCGATCTCTAAATACGGAGCTATCAAATATAAACTGGCAGAACAGGCAATACGTACGTATGCTTCAGAGTCGGCTGTATATCGTGCAAGTCAGAACATTGAAGATGCTACAGATGCATTGATTGCTGCGGGTATGGATGAGGCTAAAGCCAAACTGAAAGGAACAGAACAATTTGCTATTGAAGCTGCGATCATTAAAGTACACGGCTCTGAAGCGTTGGATTATGTGGTGGATGAAGGAGTACAGATATACGGAGGCATGGGCTACAGTGCGGAGGCGCCGATGGACCGGTCTTACCGCGATGCCCGTATCAACCGCATATTTGAAGGGACCAATGAGATCAATCGTATGCTCACTGTAGATATGATGCTGAAACGTGCATTGAAAGGGGAGTTAGACCTGATGCCTGCAGCGCAGAAAGTAGCAGCCGAACTCGTCAGCATTCCGGATTTTGGTGCAGAAGAGGAGGGTTTATTTACAAAGGAAAAGAAATACCTCGCGAATTTTAAAAAGGCGATTCTCATGGTAGCCGGTGCTGCTGTACAGAAGCTGATGAACAGCCTGGGTAAAGAACAGGAAATACTCATGTGCCTGGCCGATATGCTTATTGAGACATACGTAAGCGAGTCGCTGCAGTTGCGCGTAGAAAAGCTGGTGAGTCTGCGCGGTGAAGATGCCGCAAAAGCTCAGCTGGATATGATGCGCGTTTATATTACGGATGCTGCTGACCGCATATTGAAATCGGGTAAAGATGCAATCAATACCTTTGCAGAAGGCGACGAAAAGCGTATGATGCTGATGGGACTGAAACGTTTTACCAAAACGACAGATTTTAATACCATGGGAGCGCGCAGGAATATTGCAGAGCAACTTGTAGGAGCTAATAAATATTGCTTTTAGCCGGTAAAATTCATCTCTGAAAACACACAAACCATGGATTACTCTTTTGAAGGGCCGGTATTATGGTCGCAGATAGATGCCAATATGCACCTGCGTCATTCCGCCTACGCAGACTTTGCGGCACAGGCCCGGTTGAACCTGCTGAATGCTTTAGGGCTGGAATCACACATCTTCCTGGAGCTGAAGCTAGGGCCTATATTATTCCGGGAAGAACTGCTCTATTTGCGGGAGGTGCATCTGAATGATTCTGTAAAAGTAACATCTGTGTTGGTAAAGTGCCGGCCGGATGGGTCAAGGTGGTCTATCCGTCATGAGATATTCCGCTCGGACGGCGTAAAAGCTGCCATAATAAATGTAGACGGTGCCTGGATAAACATAGAAGAACGTAAACTGACTGCATTACCTGCGGAACTGAATGAAAAATTTATGCAGGTACCCCGCAGCGACGATTTCGTAATGGAAGAGAAAAAATAAACCAATTTTAAAATCATTAAACACAATGGAGCTTAAAGAATTATTTGCACAGGCAGCAGCAGACAGCAAAGCATTGCCCGCAAAGCCGGATAACGAAATTCTGCTGCAGTTGTACAGCCTGTATAAGCAAGCCACAGAAGGCGACGCGCCGGCGGATAATCCTGCAGGTATGTTTGATTTTGTAGGTAAGGCAAAGTATGAAGCCTGGAGTAAGATAAAAGGTCTGACGAATGAAGAAGCGATGCGGCAATATATTGACCTTGTAAAGAAACTGAAGCATACGGGTGCCTAGTATTTATGTAAAAGGATCGGGCCGGGATTAAATCCCGGCCCGATCCTTATTTGTACGAAGACTAGTCTTCGTGTGTGTCCGAATCTGATACTGAAATATTAAGCTGCCCCTTGTTACCTTTTATACGTACTTTATTATGATTCAGATAACGACTGTATTGGTTGTATGTGGATGAAGATTGCTCATTACCATTAATATACAAGCGACCGTCTATCGTTTCTATTTTGAATTTCTTATCTCTGTCGATGAGTCCTTGTCTGTCCATCTGGTTCAGCATATTGTCGTAATCCATTGCAGCGTTACGTTCCTGATTATCTTTTACATGCATTTCTATGGCTTTGCGCCTGTTTGTTGCAGCTTCATCTCTCACTACCTGCATAGATATGCGTGCTTCCGCCATTGCTTTGCGGGTTTGCTCACGTGCTTCATCCATTTGTTTGCGTGACTGGTCGCGGGCAATGCATATCTGTTTCTGGCTTTGCACACGTGCTTCAGCCATTGCTTTTTTCGCTTCAGCCATTGCCCTGCGCATTTCTTCTCGCACTTTGGGATCATTCATGGCCTTGCCTGCCTCCTCAAAACCTTTCTGTATTTCTCTGTTAACTTTCTTCCAGTCTACATTAGTCTGTACTTCTTTTAATGCAATGTTCACTGTGTTGCCAATACTATCCCAGTTTACAGCGCTGAGCGCATTTGAAACTATATTGTCTACATCGGTCTCAATATTTTTACCGGGAGTGCCTTCATCATTATTGCCATCATCATTACTGTCATTATCGCCATCTTCAGCTGGCATTGACGGAACAGGGGCCGCTGCGGCTATATCTTCAGGTGCCGGTGGTGGTGCGGCTACTGCCGGTTCAGGTATTACTGGTGGCTCAGGAGCTTCTGCAGGATGTGCGAAGGCATATTTGCCGGCTACAGTAATATTTGTTTTGCCCGTCTGCGGGTCGATGACAATCTGCTTGTTCTGTGGCCCGAAGAACATCACCATGCCATTATGTGTGTACTCTTTTACCATACGCTGCCGTTCTTTTTCCGGCCATTGTTCCAATGTGGGATACACATGCTGTTTGCCATATTCATCTGTAACGGTCAGCTTTTCATCAGAAACCCATACTTTGGTTTTATCGTCTTTGTTCTTTTTGCCCTGTGCAAAGGATGGGTTCAACCAGAGTGCAGAGATGCCCAGGCCGCAAACTATAAGCAAAGCAGCAGCCAGTTTGCCGTAATGATAATTTTCGGTCTTCATTTCCATAATTCTTTTAATGCGGTTAAATAAATTGTGTCTTTTGCCGGTTGCGGCAAGTCCCAGGCTTAAGGTTTCACTACGGCCTGCTTCCAGGGCGGCCAGCGCATGTGCATACTGGAGCGGGTTTTCTGTACAGGATATTACAAGGTCATCACAGCAGTGCTCACGTTCCCTGCGGATTTCTGCAGAAATGATCCACATGAACGGGTTGAAGAACAACAATGTTTCTATGATGCTTTGTATAATATTGGTGAGGTAGTCCTGCCTTTTTATATGCGCCAGTTCATGAAGCAGTATTGCTTCCAGCTGATCCTGGCTCAATTGGCTTGTAATAGTGAAGGGCAGCAGTATTACAGGTTTCAGTACTCCCATAATTACGGGTACATCTGTCATTTTGCTGAACTGCAGGGTAACGGGTATCTCTAACATAAAATACTCCCGTAGCTGTTCTATGTGCTCCTGCCAGCTTTTATCTTCCGGTGTAATGCCGCTGTTGCGGAGCCGCCGGGTATACAGCAGGCTTTTACCCATACGCACCAGCATCAGTAATAAACCGGCTATATACATCGCTGCAATTATATTAAATGCAACGTCCGATTGGGGAATAAGAGGTTTTAAAAGCTTGTCCGTATAAGACACGGAAGTTTCATTGCTTAACTGATATGTCTTTACAGCGGGCCCGGCCGGCGTATTTTCTGTTATCGTAACAGGTTGTATCTGTGATAGCTGCCATTGGTGAATGCCTGTACTTACAAACCATGCAAACAGGAAAAGAAATCCTGCGAAGGCAATATGGTGCCGTGCTTTTGCGGCGCGCACCGGTATAAGCGGGAGCAGTATTTTAATGCCTGAGGCTATAACAGCACCCTGCCAGATTGAGTGGAGAAGTGTCCATCCGAGTGCCCGTACTGCCATTACTGTTTCCGGTGACATATTAATAGTTTTTTAGTGAGCAAAGAATAGTGTTTATTTTTTTGTTTTTGCTTCCATCTCACGGAGGTATTCTTTTATCATCTTCAGTTCTGCTGCATCCGCTTTGTGGTTGCCCAGTGCCTGCAGCACCAGCTGAGCTGTAGAGCCTTTGAATACTGTATCTACCATGCGCTGGATCATTTGTCCCTGTGTCTGTTCCCGGGTTATCGCCGCTTCGTACAGGTGTGTTTTGCTTGTAGTGTCCCGTTTGAGCAACCCTTTTTCGTGCATGATCTGCATCAGTTTCAAAGTGGTCGTATAACCTGAATCTTTGTTTTGTCCAAGTACTTCAAATATTTCGCGTACAGTGCTGGGGCCTTTTTCCCAGATAATGTTCAATATTTCCAGCTCTCCTTCCGTGGGCCGTATCTGCTTGTTCATAATTGCAATAGTTATCTACGAATCGTTTCGTAATGCTAATCTACGAACATTTTCGTAAATAAAGCAACTGGCCGGATATTTTTATTTTTTTTAACAAACAGATGCCGGATTGTAACTTTTGGCACGGCTTTGCTGCGGGGTAAAACGTCGGTGCCGGAATTTTAAAGCAGAATATCCCGTTACTGTTTTTAGTTTTACTTTTGAATATTAATGCTATAGCCAGAAATATATATGCTGCGGAAATTTTTTGACCACCTGGGCCGGTTTACCCTAATGCTGAAAGAGGGTTTCAGCAAACCCGAGAATATACGTGTGTATTGGGTTGAGTTTATGGAACAATGTAATGATATCGGTATCCGTTCTTTACCTATTGTATTGATCATTTCGGTATTCCTGGGTATGGTGCTTACGGTGCAGACGGCTTATCAGCTTATCAGTCCGCTGGTGCCTAAGCCGGTCATTGCCAGCATTGTGCGCGACTCAGCCATACTGGAGTTATCGCCCACGGTAATATGCGTGGTGCTTGCCGGTGTGGTAGGCTCAAAGATCGCCTCTGAGCTGGGAAACATGCGCGTAAGTGAGCAGATAGATGCACTGGAGATTATGGGTATCAATACGAAAACGTATCTCGTAATGCCCAAAATCATTGCTGCATTGATCATGATCCCCTGCCTTATTATATTGTCTATTGCTGTAACTATATGGGGCGGCTATATTGCGGGTATGTTTTCAAGTATACTTTCCAGGGAACAGTTTGAGCAGGGACTTACAAATAATTTTTTACCATATAACCTGTTTTTCGCCATGATGAAGGCTTTTGTTTTTGCATTCATCATAGCCAGTATACCGGCGTACTATGGTTATAATGTACAGGGCGGTGCGCTCGAAATAGGCCGCGCATCTACTACTGCGGTGGTTGTAAGCTGTATCCTGATACTTTTTGCCGACTACGGTCTTACTGTATTACTGCTCTGATCCGCCTTCGGGCTTTTGAGGACTGGCAGGTTTCAACACAGCTTTGGGGTTGGAATACCGGTCCGTGATTTCAAAGATTTTCATATTGATGTCGTGCTTTATGGTCGATAGCGAAGCACCGGCAGCGAGCGGAACGGGCAAGTGATATACAACGGTCATCTGGAAGGAATTTTCGCCGAATGAATCCAGCGTTACCTCGGCCGGGGTGATGACCTGTGTGGTGGCGCGAAGCATTGTATTCAGTTCGGCCATCATTTTCTGCAGTTGATCGTAAGAAAGCCTGTATTTAACGGAAACAGGCACTTTTACCCGCCGCACATCGCGCTGTGTAAGGTTTTCAAGGTTTTCATTTACAAGTTTCTGATTCGGGATCACAAAAATAGATCCATCTGCATTGCGCAATCTTGTACTGCGGAAACCAATACGTTCAATCGTGCCTTCCACATCTCCGATCTTGATGGTATCGCCGGTCTGGAAAGGTTTGTCGGATAGCAAAGTAAAGGCCGCAAAAAGGTTTTCCACACTTTCTTTGGCCGCAAGGGCGATAGCGACACCACCTATACCAAAGCCGGCAATAAGCGTAGGAATGTTTACATGAAACACACTGCCCAACGCCCAGAAGAACCCCAGCGTCCATACGCCCAGTTTACTTACTTCCTTTACCAGTGGGAATAGTTGCTGCTTTTCGCGGTTCTGCTCTTTTACAGCCCTGTCCATCGAAACATGATAAATGAAATCGACAATACGGGAAAAGATAAGGGTAGTAAACAGGATGGTGAAGAAGAGGAATATATGATCAATTACATCGCCCAACCTGATGGCAATCTGTTCATGTTCATTTTTAATACGGTGAAAGACGAAATGCTCCAGCAATATGCTCATCTGGTTGAGTGCAACGTAGAACAGCATCGTCTGCAGCAGCGATTCCACAGGTTTCCGGATCAGCTGGCGCAATTCCTCAAGATGCGTTTTGCTGCCAAAGCGTGCAGCTATACGGGCGCTGAAGTAGGTAATACCCTTGGTCAGCGGTTTTTTGAGCAGCAAAGTGCCTGTAATAATGCCAACACACCAGAGGAGATTGGATAAATGCTCTCCTCCGGTATGCATCTCAAAAAAATCCCAGTCTATAGTAAGCAGGATATATTTCATCGTATTATTTTTTTGCAGGGTAAAGGTCTGATGAATAATTACGCAGAAACGTTAAAATCTCTCAGGGCATCGTTCAGACTGGTCTTAAGATCGGTAGATGCTTTACGCTGACCGATGATCAGTGCACAGCCTACCTGGTATTCGCCTGCCGGGAATTTTTTGGTATAGCTGCCCGGGATAACCACGCTGCGTGCCGGTATGCGGCCTTTGTACTCAACCGGCTCGCTACCGCTTACATCAATGATTTTTGTACTTGCAGTAAGCACTACATTGGCACCCAGTACCGCTTCTTTTTCTACTACCACACCTTCTACCACTATACAGCGGGAGCCGATAAAGCAACCGTCTTCAATGATCACCGGTCCGGCCTGCAATGGTTCCAGCACGCCACCTATGCCTACGCCGCCGCTGAGATGTACATGCTTGCCTATCTGCGCGCAGGAGCCCACGGTTGCCCAGGTGTCTACCATTGTGCCTTCATCTACATAAGCGCCGATGTTTACATAAGAAGGCATTAACACCACGCTGCGGGCTATGTATGCACCATAACGGGCAACAGCATGCGGTACCGCACGTACGCCGAGGTCAGCATAATTACTTTTCAGCAGCATTTTATCATAAAACTCCATGGGGCCTGCCTGCCATGTCTGCATGGGCTGTATGCCGAAGTACATGAGGATAGCCTGTTTCACCCATTGCTGCACCTGCCAGCCCTGTTCTGTAGGTACGGCTACACGCAGCCTGCCTTTGTCTACTTCTTCCATTACCTGGCGTACTGCATCCTGGTACTGCTGTTCTTTCAGCAATTCTCTGTTCTGATAAGCGGCTTCAATCATCTGTTGCCATTGCGCTTCCATATATTCTTGACTATTTTTGTGCGAAAATAATAAAGCTGCAACCGACTGGCGAATATCGTTTTGTATTAATTATTAAAAAGTTTGTGCAGTTTTTGTCAAAAGATTTGGAGAAATAAAAACCATACGTATCTTTGCAATCCCAAAACGGTACAGCAGTACGGAAAAGGGTAAAAGTTCTTTAAAAAGGAAGCATAGCTCAGCTGGTTCAGAGCATCTGCCTTACAAGCAGAGGGTCCGCGGTTCGAATCCGTGTGCTTCCACATAGTTTTTATACTGAAAATTAGTTCTTACAAGGAAGCATAGCTCAGCTGGTTCAGAGCATCTGCCTTACAAGCAGAGGGTCCGCGGTTCGAATCCGTGTGCTTCCACCAAAGTTTAAAGCCCCGCAAATTTGCGGGGCTTTTTTATTTTATATCGTTGGAATTCCAAATCTTCACAATTTTTATTGCTGTTCGTTATTATATTTTCAATGGATAAGATATACGACTCCAATACCACATAGATTCAGTTGCTGAAAGATAGATTTCCCGGATATTTTAGGTAAAGTCCATTTTACAGTTTTTCCAGAAATTCTTTTAGCGCCACTGCCTGGTTATATTTCTCTTCTTTTGCCCCGAACAGGAGGGTCATGGTTTTGTGCTCCTGCAGCAGGGAAATAAAATCTTTGAAGGCGTCCGAATCTTTCAGCTCGGCATAATACTTCTTTTTAAATTCCTCCCATTTTCCGGGATCATGATCAAGCCATTTCCGTAATTCAGCGGACGGTGCGATTTCTTTTGCCCATTTGTCAAAATGTGCCTCTTCTTTTTTCATACCACGAGGCCACAGGCGGTCTGTTAATACACGGAAACCGTCTGCAGGGGCATATGATGCATAAATCCGTTTTGTTTTGATGATCATAAGCGCTGAGTGGTAATGTAAAGTTAACACACATGCTTCATTTGCAGTATGATTATTGTGAAAACATCAGATGATAAAGAGAATTCTGATGCTTTTAAACATCTGATGTTTTTGATTTTTAAGTGAATTTTTTCAGTTTTTTGAACGTGTTTTCATGTTTTAAAAGGTGACCATACTGCCGTTTTTGTGAAAGTTGCAGCCTATATGCTATTTTAGTTTTATACCAAAGACATTGTAAATTCTTGAGTTAGAAAATCTTTTCAGATTTTTTTTGATAATATCTACATTATTATCTTTCAATTCCTATATTTGAATCACCAACAGTTGGAGAGCTGTTGTCCCATCGATTATTTGAGAAAGAGATAATCACCACACATATTGTTTACGTATTAGTTTTTTCGAAATGCAGGCTTGTTCTGTATTCGATCAGCTGTACTCAAAACTGAACGTTATGCTGCTACGTCTGAAGTTTTTGCCGAGGTGGATCATATTCCTGTTGGATCTTACCTGTGTGGCAACGTCGCTGCTGTTGTCATACGTGCTCCGGTTCAATTTTAACCTGGAGCAGGTGGCGCGGTATGATATCATGCAGGTGATGTATGTTGTGCTTGTCATAAACAGCATCGTATTTGGTGTGTTTAAAAGCTATGCAGGCATCGTACGTCATACCAGCCTTGAAGACACCGGCCGTTTCCTGGGGATTAACCTGCTTGTGTCGGTCATTTACCTGGGTGGCAACCTGGTATTTGTCTGGCGCAGCGGCCGGGCAGAGCTGCCATCGTCGGTTATTCTTATCAATTTCTTTATCATTAACAGCCTGGTGATCGGTTACCGGCTTATTGTGAAGCAGATCTTCACTGCATACGCGCTACATCTGGATATAACCAAAAGTACCCGGATGCGCGCTGCTGTGTACAGTACGGATGAATACGGTCTGCTTGCCAAAAGGGTGATCAATGAATATCCCAAAAGCAACATGGAAGTTGTTGCTTTCCTCGATAAACAGAAAAACCTCTCCAATAAAGCACTTGAAGGCATTCCGATATATGCCGATACAGAGCAGGGCATCCGCAAGCTTTCTGAGGGCGGGGTGGAATTGCTCATTATTGCCAGCAAAAATGTACAGAAAGATCAGCTGAATTATCTTGTTGATACCTGCCTTAAATATGGCATACATGTACAGCAGGTGCCGCCTGTGCAGCAATGGATCAATGGCCAGCTGAAGCCGGAGCAGCTAAAAGACATCCGCATAGAAGACCTGCTTGAACGTGAAGTGATTCAGATAGAAAATGAACGTGTGAAAGAAGAATATGGCGGTAAAAAAATACTTATTACAGGAGCCGCAGGTTCTATAGGAAGTGAACTGGTCCGTCAGCTGACCCGTTACAATCCTTCGTTGCTGGTGATATGCGATAAGGCAGAAACGCCGATGCACGACCTGAGCCTGGAGCTGCAGGAAAAATTTAAGGACACACCGGTGAAAGTATTTATGGGAGATATATGTGACAGAGTGCGTATGGAACAATTGTTCGAAGTATACCGGCCTGAAATAGTTTTCCATGCCGCAGCATATAAGCACGTACCGCTGATGGAAGATAATCCTTCACTGGCAGTGTTAAACAATATACTGGGCACAAAAAATCTCGTTGAGATATCTGTAGCCAGCGGCGTAGAAAAGTTTGTAATGGTTTCCACGGACAAGGCGGTTAACCCAACAAATATTATGGGCGCATCCAAGCGTATAGCTGAAATATATGCCCAGAGCTACTTCCGGCATATGTTTAAAGATGCTGATGAAGGGAATAAAGATATGCCAGTAACGCGTTTTATCACTACCCGTTTTGGGAATGTACTTGGATCTAACGGTTCTGTAATACCACGCTTTAAGGAGCAGTTAAGCAAAGGTGGCCCTATCACTGTGACACATCCGGATATAACCCGGTATTTTATGACAATTCCTGAAGCCTGTCAGCTGGTAATAGAAGCGGGTACTATGGGTGATGGCGGAGAGATATTTGTTTTTGACATGGGCAAGCCGGTTAAGATTGCTGATCTCGCCCGCAAGATGATAAACCTTGCCGGTAAAGAACCGGACCGGGATATAAAGATCACTTTTACCGGCTTGAGACCAGGGGAGAAGCTATACGAAGAGCTGTTGAATAATGCTGAGAATACTATTCCTACTTATCATGAAAAAATTATGATCGCCAAAGTACGCGAGTACGATTTTGTAGAGATCAGCAGGAAGATTGACGCGCTGATAAGCTCTGCAGGAAAGCATTATACAATAGATACAGTACGGCATATGAAAGATATTGTTCCGGAGTTTATCAGTAATAATTCTGTTTTTGAAAAGCTGGATGTAAGAGCCTGATTATTTTAAATCCTTTTTATGTATATCAAACCTAAAAGAAAGCTTCACTTTACCTGGAAACGACACCTGTGGGGATGTGTAGTGTTGTGTGTATTGCTGCTGGTGGATGCTTCCTGCAGCAGTTATAAAAATATTGCTTACCTGAAGGACATCAAGGATAGTGTAAGCAATATGCCGGTAGCTTCATTGCATACTATTTATGCTGATCCGAAGATACAGTCTAATGACCTTCTGCAGGTAACTGTGCAAACGCTGGATCCGCAGGCAAACAGCCTGCTCTCCGGGAATAATAACAACAATGCGATACAGCAATTACAGGCTAATATGCCAGTTCAGCCGCAGCAGTCGGCAAACGGGTATATGGTGGATAAGAACGGGATCATACAGCTTCCATTGGTGGGTTCTGTGAAGGTTGCAGGCCTTACCACTACAGAAGCCCGGGATCTGATTACCGAACGGGCCGCAAAATATTATAAGGATCCCGTTGTGAATGTACATATTTCCAATTTTAGCATTACAGTATTAGGCGAGGTAAGTCATCCTGCAACATACCAGGTGCAGAATGAAAAAATAAGCATTCTTGACGCATTGGGAATGGCTGGCGATCTCACCATTTACGGAAAGCGTGAAAACATCATGCTGATTCGCGATGAAAACGGGGATAAGAAGTTTGTTCGCTTCAATATTAATTCCAGCAACATTTTCAGCTCGCCGTATTTCTATCTCCGGCAGGGCGATATGGTGTATGTAGAGCCTAACAAAGCCAAAGCTGCCAATACAGATATGGCAAAGACCCGGAACTATACATTGCTGGCTTCGGCTTTTACAGTTCTGATTGTTTTACTGACAAGGATTAATTTTTAAAGAGCAGAATTATGAGTGTGCAGATACAGGATACCAATAATTTTTTTCCTGCAGCAAAAGATGAAGCAGGTGCTTTCAATATTCACCGCATATTGATGGAGCTGCGGCGCAACTGGATATTATTTCTTGCCAGCGTTGCCGTATGTGTGCTGATTGTGTTTATATACCTGAGGTACACAACACCGGTTTATAAAGTGAATGCAACGGTGTTGATTAAAGACGATGATAAAGCCGGCAGCATGGGGCAGCAAGGCAATCTGCTTCAGGATCTTGGTTTGCTGGCCGGTAAAAGCAACGTGGACAATGAAGTAGAGATACTGAAAAGCCGTTCTCTGATGGAGCATACGGTTACAGATATGCAGCTCAATGTCTCTTATTATTCTATCGGAAGGATCAAATCCAATGAGCTGTTTTACGATGTGCCTTTTAAAGTTCAGTTTCTTTCGCTTTATAAAGATTCCGTAGGTAATAAGGCTTTTAATCTTAAAATAGAATCAGACAATGGCAGATATACATTGTCTGCATTTGATAAAAAATGGAAACTTGAACCTGGTAAAACAATAAGCCTCCCTATCGGTGTAATGTTGTTTATGCCGGTTGGTCCGGGTGCCGCAGCTTCGGGAGAATATCTCGTTACCGTGCAGAGTATAGATGAGGCTGTTTCGGATTATATGAACAAATTCACTGCGGTAACAACCAATAAACAGGTAAGCACAATAGATTTGACCCTGCAGGATGAGCTTCCTGAAAAAGGCGAAGCTATACTTAACAGGCTTGTTTCATTGTATGTGCAGGATAACGTAGCCGACAAGAACAGGATTGCTGACAGCAGTATTAAATTCATTGATGAACGGTTACAGTATGTAGGTACTGAACTGACGGGTATTGAAAAGCAGATACAGGATTTTAAAACAGTAAACAAGCTGGCTGATATTTCCGAACAATCAAAGCAGCTGATCAGCAGTACCGGCGATTATATTAAAATGCTTACCCAGGCAGAAGTGCAGCTAAGTATTATTACTTCGCTCAGTAATTACCTTCATAACAATGCCAATGACCGGAACATAATCCCTTCTTCGCTTATAGTGCAGAATGACATGCTGTCCGGTATTATTGAAGCATATAATGGCCTGCAGATGCAACGGGAACGTTTGCTGCTTACCAACACAGAGGCTTCTCCTATGGTGCAGAACCTTGATAAGCAGATAAGCAACCTGCGTACAGAGATGACGAATAGTATGGCTTCCGTTAAAAGAGAGCTGGAAGTTACCGTACAGGAATACAGGAAAAGATCCGGCGGAATTGATAACCAGATAGCGCAGGTACCCGCAAAAGAGCGTGTTTTCCTGGAGTATTCGCGCCAGCAGAGCATCAAGCAGGAACTGTATGTTTTTCTGCTCACAAAGCGTGAAGAAACTGCGCTGACGAAATCATCCACTATGTCCAACATCCGGATAATAGATCCGGCAAAAACTGAGTCGTTACCGTTTAAACCAAAGAAGCCGCTGATCCTGCTTTCGGCATTGCTGCTGGGCTGTATGCTGCCTGCCGGGTTTCTCTATGTTCGCAATCTGCTGAATGTAAGAGTGCGGAGCAAAGAGGATATTACGCGGCTTACAACGATCCCTATTCTTGGCGAGGTAGGGCATAACGAAGAACAGACTGCGGTAGTGGTAAACAGGAATAAACGCTCTCATATTTCAGAGCAATTCCGGGCGCTGCGTACCAATATTCAGTTTATGCTGGGAAGTAAAGATCATAAGACGATACTTGTGACATCCAGCATGAGTGGCGAGGGTAAATCGTTTGTGTCTATGAACCTGGCAAGCACATTTGCATTGCTGGGCAAGAAAGTGGTATTGATGGAGCTGGATCTCCGCAAGCCAAAGATTGCCAAGAGCCTTTCTCTGGAACGTACTGTAGGGTTTTCGACATATGCCATCGGCGTTTCAGAGTTTGAGGAGATAATAGTGCCGTCCGGTGTGCAGGAAAATCTCTATGTGATCACTTCCGGGCCTATACCTCCGAACCCGGCCGAACTTATTACAGAACAGCGCGTGCATGAATTGTTTCAGCAGCTGCGCGAAAATTTTGATTATATCATTATCGATTCTGCGCCGGTGGGCCTTGTAACAGATGCCTGGCTGCTCAAAGGATTTGCAGATGTAACTCTTTATCTGCTGCGGCAGAGTGTGACTTTTAAAGAGCAGGTAAAAGTCGTGGAAGAGTTACACCGGGGCGGTAAACTTTCGAGGGCGGGCCTTGTAGTAAATGATATTGACATGCACAGAGGAAAAGGTTACGGAAATTATTACGGTTACGGTTATGGCTACGGATACAATTATTATGGCGATGAATCCTATTTCGAAGAAGGACCGGGTTCAAAAAAGAAAAAGCGCCCGGCTTCACAAGCCAGATAATTTCAGTCAGAAAAAAAACGATCATGAATTCCAGGAAAATTTTTGCAGGGATAGTGCTGGTGCTGCTTTGTACTATCTGCTTGCAGCAGGCGTCTGCTGCAGTGCGATTAAATATCCGTCAGTACGGAGCTGTGGGTGACGGAGTTACTGATGACAGCAAAGCCATTCAGGATGCCATAGATACCTGCTGGCAGAGTGGCGGAGGTGTAGTGCTGGTGCCCGTGTCGCAGGCGCCGTATATCATTACGCACATCACCGTAAAGGCACATGTGACGCTGAAAGGCGATGGCGGTATACTGAAGTTCAGGGATAATATCTGTATTGATGCAACGAAAGAATATTACCTGATTGACAATATAACCGTAAGCGGAAGCATTATTACATATCATAGCTATGCAACGCTTGACGGGCTCACAATTGAAGGTAACGGGCAAAATAATACAAGCTTTAAAGTGGGAGATGCCGTTACTTTCTGCGGTGACCACTGCACGATCAAAAACTGTTATATCAAGGAACCGCCGGATAGTGGCATTATGCTCAGTAATTTCAGCAATGCACTCTGCACCGGCAATATAATTGAAGGCGGTACGGATTGCGGCTTTTACATCAACCGTACATTCGGACAGCCAGACACTGCGAAAACTTATAATTCCCTTGTTTCGGATAATGTAATCCGGAATTTTCCACAGGCCGGTATAGCCTGTAAGCGGAACACATCCTATATCAACCTGACTAATAACCGCATTGTAAGCTGTGGTACCGGTATCGCTGTTGTTCCCGGCACATATACAGAGAAAGCAGGCCACAACATACTTGTATTTAACAATGTTATCGACTCCTGTGGCTATGGCAATGCAAGCACTGGTATACTACTCACCAGTTGCGATTCTGTTGTTGTGTCTTCTAACCAGATTATGAATGCACTTCGTTACGGCATACAGGTAAAAGGAGCTGTAAATACACAGATTGACAATAATAAAGTCACATTCAACAAAAGTGCAGCGGCAAATGCTGTAGGGCTGGATATTCGTGATTTTGAATACGGCAGTACAAAATTCAATACAGAAGGCTGCAATGTAGAGCGCAACCATATTGAATACAGTCCGTCGGGAAACGCAATACATACAGATGTAGATCGTACGCAGCGTAAAATAAAAGTGGAAAACAGCAATATTCTTGTAGGGCATAACTGAAGCAGAACAACTAAAATATCACAGATGATACTGGTATCCGTAAAACGGTTTTTTAACTCAGAGCTGATCAACTATTATCTCGCGAAGGTCTTTCCGGGCCTGGCGAATCTGTTGTTTATATTCATAGTACTGAAGGTTTTCAAGACAGAGTCATACGGTTATTATTCTTACGTTTTCTCTTATGCGACCTTATTCAACAATTTTTTTGCCGGCTGGATTAACCAGGGACAGCTGCGCCGTGCCAATAAAAATTCAGACGGACAGGAGCAGAATATTATGCTTTACTACGGCATAGGCGTGTCTGTAACCTTAGCTGTAATTGCATCTGCTATTTATTTTGTAATAGTGCATGATATCCTGCGTGCCGTGCTGCTGTTACTGCTTACGATTGTGATCAGTATACATTTTCTGTTGCTTAATTATTTTCAGGCAAAGTTCCAGGCAAAAGAATACCGGAAAACAGAGATATTCCGCTCGGCTGTATTATTGGCTGTAATGCTGCTTTTCGCTGCAGTGTTTCCTTTAAAACCCTGGACGGTAGTGATCGCTGTAATCGTGGTATATCTTTCGGCGATAATGTATGCTTCCAGGAGCGTGACGCCCGCAGGCATAAAAGTTGATTTCCGGTTTTTCAAAGACAAATTCCCGTTCATGCTTTCTGTATTCCGGTTTGCCTTCCCGGTCACATTGTGGCTCACGGTAATGAACCTGTTCCCGGTTATTGACCGAAGTATTTTATCGGCGCATGCAGGCATGAGTAAAGTAGGTGCTTATACCAGTCTTTATGATATTGTGATCCGTTCTTTTTCGCTCATTTATTTTCCGATCACAGCGTTCATTCATCCGCGTTTTATGTCGTCGCATAATAACGGTGTAAAGGGTGAAGCAAAACAGATATTGCTTAACGGGATGAAGCACTTCATGTGGCTGTTCCTCGGTGTACTACTGGTTGTAGTGCTTGGTTATACTACAGGATTGTTTGCACGTTTTTTGCATGAAGGGGTTTCTCTCACATTATTGCTGAGCCTTGTAACGGCGGGCAGCCTGTGGCAGTTTGCCCTGTTGGTACATAAGCCGCTGGAAGCACACGGACGCACAATGCAGATGTTCCTGCAGATACTGGCTTCACTGGCGGTATATGCAGGCATATTGTTTGTAAGACAGCGTCAGGCGGGAGGAGTAGATTATGAAACATTAGGCGTTGGCTTTATGATCAGCAGTATTGTGTATTGCCTGCTGTCCGTGCGCAGCTTTATTAATTTCTACAGAAAATCATGATAGCCGTATTCCTTATATATCTTTTTACGGTTTTCTTCCTGCGGAAGCAGTATGGCAGTTTCCTGGTGCCGCCATTATTTCTGCTGATGTACTGGTTTCTGCAGCTGTACATTCCCGTAATCATCGCCGGATCATTTTACTATAGCGGCAGTGCGTTCCTGTTTATTTACCTGTGCATATTTGCTTTTGCTGCAGGTTTTATGCTTACCACGCATAAGCTGAAACCAGACAGGGATGATAAAACATTCAGCATGTATGTTTCGGAAAATCGTCACCTGTTGATCAGGATGCAGATCGTTTTATTATTGTTCAGCGTTGCGCTGGCTATTTTTGAACTGGCTAAATATGGTTATTCCATTACAAAGATCCAGTCGTTCGCAGCTATCGAAACTATTTCGCGCGATATATCTGTAGCCCGCCTGGAAGGTACTACTGACGAAAAGGATAGTGCTGTTTCTTCCATTCTCAAGATTCCGTTCTACGCAAGTTTCCTGGTATCTGGCATGCTGGTGAAGACCGTGAATAAAAAGGTAATATATAAATACCTGAATTTCCTGATCGGGCTTTTCCTGATGCTGATCACTACAAAGAAGACATATCTGCTGAATCCGATCGTACTGTTTTTTGCAACGTATCTTTTGCTCCCGGGCATTACAGCGAATAAGAAAAAGAACACTACAAAAATTATTTATGGTTCTATACTCAGTATAATACTGATCGGGTTTTTTTACTACTCACAAGCGAACAGGTATGGACTAAAAATAGGTGAGAGCAGCATTGTGCTCGACAGGATGAGTGTCTACTTTTTTGGGCATACGAGCGTATTCTCTTTGTGGTATGACCAGCAGCCGTTCTTCAATCATTACGAATTCGGTAAGTATAATTTTTCCGGGATCATATCGATGATAGACCGAAGTAGTGACTTGAAGGAAGGAGTGTTCACTGAGTTCATGGATTTGAATTCAAACGGTCTGCGATCAAATATTTACACTGCTTACAGGGGGTGGCTTGAAGATTTCGGTTATTACTCCATTGCAATTCATTTCTTCTTTGGCGCGCTGATCGGTATTTCTTACAAAGAATACCGCGAGAGATATGCACCGTTTGCATTTATGATATTGTCTATGTTTTATGCTTATGTGCTCTGGAGCTTTGTGATCAACCTGTTTAACTATACAACCATTTTTCTCGCATATTTTTTACTGGCGCTTAACCTGCAGTTATGGAACAAAAAACGACCCATATTGTCCTTGTCCCGGTAGTGTACAATAATCCAGGAGAATGCAGGCAATATATTGAATCCATATTGCGGGCAAATCTTTCAGGAATACGTCTGACGATTATTGTGGCCGACAATAGCGCTGCCGATAATACGTCACATTTTAATTTTCCGGTTCCGGAACAGGTGACGTTGATTTATTTTCATACCAAGGAAAACCTGGGGTATATGCCCGCGGGCAATGCGGCATATGAACAATTTGTGAAAGGTAAAATGCAACACGATCTGTTCATTATATCAAACACGGATCTGTTGATAGAGGACAAAGATTTTTTCCAGATCATGGGCGCTAAGGACAAGACATGTGATCATAACGTTTTTCTTTTTGCGCCATACATTTCCAGTTCTCTCACTGGCCGTAACCTCAACCCACAGTTGATCCGGAAGCCGGGAAAAGCTTACGTAGAAAGAATACGTTTTCTTTACTCGAACCAGTTTGCCTACAACAGCCTGGTGTTGCTGAGCTGGATGAAGCATAAATATGTTACAGCTGAAAACTCCGGTACTGATGATATGCCGATATACGCGCCGCATGGCAGCATTTTTATTTTCCGTAACGCTTTTTTCAAAGCCGGTGGCAATGTTGCATTCCCGTATTTTCTTTTCGGTGAGGAAATATATATAGCGGAACAGGTACAGAAGCTTAAAGGCTTGGTGATCTACACGCCTGTACTGCGGCTGGTACATAATGAACATACATCAACAGGGCTATTTAAATGGGGCCGGAAATTCAATGCTATCAGGCAGGTGCGGGCCAACATGAATGCTTTATACGGATACTGATTTTATTTCAATGAAGTCTATGGATATCTTATACATACACCAGTATTTCACACTGCCTTCTTCCGCAGGAGGAACACGTTCGTATGATCTTGCGCAGCGCTTTGTTTCGGCAGGGCATAAAGTGCGTATGATTACCTGCAGTGCACAGCTGAAGGAACTGGGGCCTTTTACGGAGAAGTGGACGGTAAAGGAATATGATGGTATGGAGCTGCACATACTCGCTCTTGAGTACAGCAACAAACAGAATTTCGCCCAACGGATAAAATCTTTTCTGCGTTTTATGTACGAGGCATCTGCCCGGGTACTGAAGCTGGATGGAGACGTAGTGCTTGCTACATCTACACCGCTTACAATCGCAGTGCCTGCATTAATAAAAAAGATACGGCATAAAAAACCCTTCATATTTGAGGTGCGCGATGTATGGCCGGAAGCGCCCATTGCTATTGGTGCTATAAAAAATAAAACGGCTATCAGGATTCTGAATCGTTTCGAGGAGCTCACTTACAGGAGATCGCAGCACATAGTAGCGCTGTCTGAGGATATGCGGGCATCGATCCTTCGACGTACCAATACTTCAATGTCTAAGATAACGGTAATTCCGAATATTGCTGAGTTGAACCGGTTTTCAAATTCATCTGATGAAAATAGCCTGCTGGAAAAACTGATCGGATTTAAGCCGCAGCGTTCTGTGTTATATGCAGGGACGCTTGGTAAGGTAAATGGTCTGAAGTTTCTGGTAGATATGGCTATCCGGACAAGTCTTGCTGATGAGAACCTGGTATATGTGGTACTGGGTGATGGCATGGAGAAAGAATCTGTTATGTCTTATGCCCAGGAAAAAGGGGTACTGAACAGGTATGTATTTTTTCTCAACCCCGTTCCCAAGGCACAGCTGCCGCAGCTTTATGCGGAGGTGACAATGGCATCTTCGTTTGTGATACCAGTGAAAGAGCTCTGGGCAAACTCCGCCAATAAGTTTTTCGACAGTATGGCCGCCGCAAAACCCGTACTCATAAATCATGAAGGGTGGCAGGCCGATGTGATCCGTAAATACAACACCGGATTTGTTTTTGATTACCGGTCGGAGCATATGGCGGAGGAAGCTATGCGTTTTTGCCGTTACGTAAATAACCTGGATTTATTGGCTGAGCAAGGCCGAAATGCACGCAGGCTGGCGGAAGAGCAGTATTCGCTGGATGTAGCTGCAGCTAATTATTTAAAAGTGCTTGAGGATGCTGTATAGGATTTTTTTTAAACGCATGATCGACTGCTCGGTGGCATTATTTGGATTTATACTGCTATCGCCTGTATTTGTGTTGCTGGTTTTTTTACTGGCCTGTGCCAACAGGGGTACTCCGTTTTTTGTACAGCGCCGTCCCGGACTGCAGGGCCACATATTTCATGTGATCAAATTTAAGACGATGAATGACCGCCGTGATATGCAGGGAAACCTGTTGCCCGATGCAGAACGACTTACTTCTTTAGGGCGTTTTATCCGCAAAACTTCACTCGACGAAATTCCGCAGTTGCTGAACGTAATACTCGGTGATATGAGCCTCGTAGGTCCCCGTCCGCTGTTGCCGGAGTACATGGCGCTGTACAATCAAAGGCAACTGACGCGCCACAATGTACGACCGGGCATTACGGGTTGGGCGCAGATCAATGGAAGAAACACTATAAGCTGGACACAGCGCTTTGAATACGATCTGTGGTATGTAGGCAACGTCAGCTTTGTGCTTGATATGAAAATATTGTGGCGGACAGTCGCTAAAGTCTTCAGGTCTGAAGGGGTGTCTTCAGCGACATCTGTAACAATGGAAAAATTTACCGGTAATTATGAATGATAAAATAGTCATTTTCGGCGCCGGCGGCCATGGTAAGGTGATCGCGGGTATTTTAAAGGCTAACGGCATTACGGGCATTACTTTTTGGGATGATGTATCGCGCCCGGATGTATGGCATCACCTCGTGCACAGGCCGGAGCGTGTTTCTGATAAGTATGTGGCAGGCAAAGCTATGGTCATTGCAATAGGAAATAATAAAATAAGAAAAGAGGTGGCCACACGGTATGAAGACAGTTTCAGCTTTATGCCGGCGGTGCATCCGCGGAGCACCATATCTGAGAAAGCGAAGATCGGCAATGGAACTGTGGTGATGGCCGGTGCTGTCGTAAATGAAGATGCCCTGGTAGGGAAACATTGCATTATAAACACTTTGGCAGCAATAGAACATGAATGTGTACTGGAGGATTATGTTCATATATCGCCTCATGCAACGCTCTGCGGAAATGTGTATGTGGGTGAAGGGGCGCATATAGGTGCCGGCGCTGTGGTGTTGCCGGGAGTGCAGATAGGCCGCTGGTGCACGATTGGCGCAGGAGCTGTTGTGCTAAAGAATATCCCCGATTATTCTGTGGCTGTGGGAAACCCGGCCCGTATTATAAAAACACTAATACCTGTTTAATGAAATCAAAAATCTGGTTATCGTCACCGCATATGGGCGGCACAGAGCAAAGCTATGTGCAGGAAGCCTTTGATACCAATTGGATAGCACCGCTCGGGCCGAATGTGAATGGAATGGAAGAAGACCTCGCTGCGTATCTTGGAAATAATGTGTCTGTAGCTGCGTTAAGCTCCGGTACAGCTGCGCTGCATCTGGGGCTTATCCTGCTGGGTGTGCAGGCCGGGGATGAAGTAATATGCCAGAGCATGACGTTCTCTGCATCTGCCAATCCCATTGCTTACCTGGGTGCAACGCCTGTGTTTGTAGACAGTGAGCGCGAAACCTGGAATATGTCGCCCTACTGGCTGGAAGAGGCTATCAAAGACCGGCTCGCCAAAGGCCGTAAGCCTAAAGCGATCATCCCGGTCCATTTATACGGCATGCCGGCCAATATGCCCGAAATAATGAAAATAGCTGCTTCCTATGATATTCCGGTGCTTGAAGATGCTGCGGAAGCATTGGGTTCATCGCTGCATGGTCGTAAGTGCGGCACATTCGGTCATATTGCGGCCCTGTCTTTCAATGGCAATAAAATTATAACCACTTCGGGTGGCGGGGCATTGGTTTCCTTTGACAGCAATATTACGGAGCGCGCCCGTTTCCTGGCCACACAGGCAAGAGATAATGCGCCGCATTACCAGCATTCGCAGATAGGATATAACTACCGGATGAGCAATATCTGTGCTGGCATTGGCCGCGGACAGATGGAAGTACTGCCGGAACGTGTATCACAACGCCGTGCTATGTATAATTTTTATGAGTCCGCTTTTTACGGAAGAGAAGAAATAAAGCTGCTGCCCGAACCGGACGGATATTTCAGTAACCGCTGGCTTACTACAGTATTGCTCGAACCTGCAGGTAACAGGAGCCGTGAGTCGCTACGCTTGCTGCTGGAGCAGGATAATATTGAGTCGCGCCCGCTGTGGAAGCCGATGCATCTGCAGCCTGTATTTGCCGGCTGTCCGTTTTATGGTGACGGAACTTCTGAAGTGCTTTTTGAAAAAGGGCTTTGCCTGCCTTCCGGTTCCAGCACTAGTTTAAAAGAGCTGGAACGTATCAGTGCTGTTTTAAACGTTTTTTTAGGGGAGAAGGTGATGATCTAGACCATGATCACACATATACCTTGGGTTAATAGAGAAGACAGGCTTTCCAGCCTGTTTTTTTATGCCCGGCAGTAGTCTCGTTAACACCCCGACAACAGGTTTGACCAATTTTTTCAAAAAGCCGGCAAAATGCACTTTTGAGCATGTTATTACCCGGTTAAAGAAGCGCACACTGTATTAATAACATTTAAAGATGGAATTAACATATTTGTTTTTAATTATTTTTAAAACTGCTTAAACAATAGGTATTTCATAACTTTTACGGGCCGCTTGTACCGTAAAAACCACTTTACAAGTCATTTGCAGGTTGTTAACTAAAATTATACATTAATAAAATGTGTAATTCGGTATGTTTTTCAGGTGTTTTTACTTCGCACTATCAATCATAACTGATTGAATAACGAGTAAAAAATTACAAATGAAAACCAACCGCTTTTTCTCTGCAATTATCACCATCCTGGCTGCTTTTTCCACTGCTGTGGCATCTGCGCAGAACATCCAGGTTTCCTCCATTCCTTCAGGAAACATCATCAGCCAATCCGGCAGCAATGGGTTTACCTTTAGCTCCGCCGGCAGTAAGGCAGGTGTTATTCGTTATGGTAATGGTATGATCACGGTATCAGGTACATTCACTTTCAATAATAACGATACACTGTACATCGGAGAGGGCGTAAATTTTAATCCTGATTATATTTCAGGTTTCAGCGCTGGTTGTGTGATCGTCAATTATGGCAACAGCAATATCAGCAATGCATTCTTTACCGGCGGCCATGTATATAACTACGGCACTGCTTCTTTCGGCTACTTCGCCGCATCTAACGCACAGATCATAAACTATGGTACTATGTCTTCCCTTAATGGCTGCATGCTGGAAGCTTCTGCGATCAGCAACCATGGTAGCTTTACTTCAGGTTTCCTGGGAATGAGCGGTGATGCCAGCAGTATTGTGAACAGTGCAGAAGGTACAATGGCGTTTACTTCCTCTGTACGCGTTGCCGGTAACGGTTCAAAATTTCAGAATGAAGGTGGCGTTAAAGTGGCGGGCTTCTTTAACAGTGAGGTGGGTTCTGTTATCCTGAACAACGGCCGTTTGCAGCTGGACGCAGATGTCGCCATTGCGGGCAATGTGATCAACAAAGGCATGTTTATCAGCCACGCCGGTGTAGATATGAAATCTTCTGCTTCAATCATTAATACCTGCCGCCTGGTAGCTGCAGCAATAAATAACAATGGCGGAGAGGTTGAAAACTACGGTTTGCTGTGGATCACTGCCGATATGTTCAATGCTTTTGAAAATGGCGGTAAACTAAAAAATGCAGGTTATATCCGCACTACAGAAATACATAACAATGCCGGTGCTACCATTGCAAACAAAGTGAACAATGCGTACACAAATAATCAGCAAAAAAATGGCTATATCCGCATAGAAGGCGGTGCCCAGAGCTTCGAATCTGTAAATGCAGGCACTATTACCGGCGGAAATATCTGCGATGCGCACAATGCAGGTTTTGCGCTGGATACAACAGGTACAGCAATGACTGCAAGCGTACAGCAGATCGGCAGCTTTGACACAACAAATTATACAGCGGCTTCTTTTATTTCCTGTAACTGCGCGAGCCCTGTAACTGTTACAAATGATACAGTTGCAACAGCCGTACTGACCGGCTCTATTGCCGGCAACAGCAACGAACTGCAATGGACTTTGAACACCGCAACCGGTATGAGCACGATAGAGCTGCAGGCTGCAAGCAATGAAATGGAGTTTGCTGCACTGCAGTCTTACAGCAATGCCAATACGGCTCCTGCCCAATATCTTGATCAGCAGCCTTCAGAATACTATCGCCTTAAAATGAGCTGGAATGATGGTTCTGTAACCTTCAGCAATGTGATTCGCCTTGCAAGGCACACCGCGGTAAGCAATGTGGAATTTGGTACAGTAGCTGCTTTTCCTAATCCGTTCAATGATCGCTTCAACATCAGCCTGAATATGACGCAGCAGGAAACAGTGCGTGTAGAAGTACTGGACATCACCGGTAAAGCGGTAAGCGTGGCAGATTTTGCTGCACAGGCGGGCAATAACAGCTTTAACCTTACCGGTCTTCAGAACATTGCACCTGCTATGTACATCCTTCGTGCACAAGCATTGGAAAGCGGCCGTTCATTTTCAACACGAATTGTAAAACAGTAAAAATCATACAACTTTCTGCTTAAGCAAGGCGTATATTTTATTTTCGTCAATACTAAACCTCTTTGCCCCGAAATGTCTAATATTGTGAGGGTCGAAGTGTTTGCAAGACACAATAAAACAGGTGGTCAGGGTACAAATTACCGGTATGTGCTGTTTCTGTCTTTGTATTTTGATGATATAATATATTCGCTGGCTACGGCTTAACCAGAAATGTGAAAGAAAAAATTAATTCTCCCACATAAAAAACTGGAATACTTTGCAAGCTATAACAGAGAATAACCTGCGCCATTTGTCTGCCGCTCCGGCCGCATATTCCGCATCAGCACCCATGATAGAGAAAATAAGAAAGCAAATACGTAACATCTGCCGTAACAGGGCTATTGATGCGCGCATCAGGGAATTGCAGAAAATGCTCAATGCTCCGGCAGCCAAAGTTTGGGCAGATATGGATGATGCAGAACGTGAAAAACAGGTACGGATTACCATCGCCATCCGGCACGCTATTGAACGTATGGTGAAAATGAAGCGGTAATATTTGAGATGTGAGTATTGAGATGTGGGGTTTGGAATTTGTGTATCGGGGTTGGTATTTTTACGTTGGAGTTTTTAAAAGAAAATATAATAAGGCTAATCCGTTCCATTTTTGGGGCGGATTTTTTTACATAAAAAACATGACTGTTTCGTGAAAGCTACCCTTCGGGGAACCCGTAAGTTGCGGGCTTTTTTTTATGTGTGGAATATTTTTAATATTCGCGGTATGAAAAAACTTATCCTATTCGGTATACTAGGTACCGGTGCGTTTCTTACGATTACTTCCTGCCACAAAGGCAGCAGCGACAGCTTAGCTGGTAAATGGGCACTGCAAAAAGAGCATGTAGTTACGGTCATCAAATATTTCATACCACCGGAATATGATATTACAGACACTACTTACGCCCCCGGGCAATATTTCGCTTTTTATCAGTTTGATGGTCATGGAGGTTTTACTGCAAGCAATCAGGATAGCGTTGTCGTAACGGGAAATTATGCAGTTTTCTCTTCGTCGAAGCTGGGGCTTAAACCGCAAGGGGGTCCGGTATATGATACGCTCAATTATACCTTATCCGGAAATACAATGACGCTTTCCGGTGTAGACACTACTACCCCTCTGGTTGAAAGTGATTATACACTGACTTGGGTAAAACAATAGCTGGTAATAAATAAAAAAACAGCCTGCATCTGCAGGCTGTTTTTTTATTTATGCATTGATTATTTCGCTGCGCTGTAGCGTTTAGCTACTTCAGCCCAGTTAATTACGTTCCAGATGGCAGCCAGGTAATCAGGGCGCTTGTTCTGGTATTTCAGGTAATAAGCATGTTCCCATACGTCAATACCGAGGATCGGTGTGCCCTTTACCTCAGCAATATCCATCACCGGGTTATCCTGGTTAGGAGTAGAGCAAACTTCCAGTTTGCCGTCCTTCACGATGAGCCATGCCCAGCCGCTGCCAAAACGTGTAGCACCGGCAGTGTTCATTTTTTCTTTCAGTCCGTCGAGTGAGCCGAAAGTTTCGTTGATCGCATTGGCAAGATCTCCTTCCGGCTGGCCGCCATTGGCACCCAGTACTGTCCAGAAAAGACTGTGGTTATAATGGCCGCCGCCATTGTTGCGCACTGCAGCAGGATATTTGGAGATATTGGCCATCAGATCTTCCAGGGAAAGATTTTCAGCATCTGTACCGGCGATAGCCTTGTTGAGGTTATCTACATAAGCCTGGTGATGTTTGTCATGATGGATCTGCATTGTCTGCGCGTCAATATGCGGTTCTAAAGCATCAAATGCATATGATAATGCAGGAAGAGTGTGTGCCATAGTTGAGATGTTTTTGAAAGTTTGAATGCTCAAAGTTAAAAGTCATACGCTAACCACGCAAAATTGATAAACATTATGCCATTATATTTTTCAATTGTTGTGATATAATGAATATGGGATATATTGCTGGCACATTTTTATAGCAGGATTTTAAACGTTTGGCTTGTTTTTTAGTCTGTAGCAACAGTGTGTTTAGTCTCTTTATATTTGAAAAAAGAATCCTCCGAAACAGCATTGCATGAGTTTACCTTCCATATCCCTCCGGCGTCCGGTTTTAGCTATAGTACTCAATATCATCATCATCATTTTTGGTGCTATAGGCTTTAACTTTCTCGGAATAAGGGATTATCCTTCTATTGATCCGCCGATCATCAACGTCCGCACTTCATATGCCGGCGCCAATCCTGACATTATTGAATCGCAGATTACGGAGCCGCTGGAAAAATCGATCAATGGTATTGCAGGTATTAAGAATATTTCCTCTACCAGTTCGCAGGGGGCCAGCAACATTACCGTAGAGTTTAACCTCGGTGCAGATCTTGAATCTGCCGCCAATGACGTCCGTGATAAAGTGTCGCAGGCCGTGCGCAGTCTGCCGCAGGATATTGATGCCCCGCCGGTGGTAACCAAAGCAGATGCCAACGCCCAGGCTATCATCTCCATGACCGTGCAGAGCGAAACGAAGAATATCATGGAGCTTTCGGACTATGCAGAAAATGTGCTGGTAGAAAAACTGCAGACCATTCCCGGTGTCAGCAGCATCCAGATACAGGGACAGCGCCGCTATTCTATGCGCCTCTGGCTTGATCCGTTTAAAATGTCGGGGTATGGAATTACTTTCCAGGATGTGCAGGATGCTTTGAACAAGCAAAACGTAGAACTTCCTTCGGGCAAGATCTACGGCTATAATACGGAGCTTTCTGTGCGCACATTCGGCCGTCTTTTTACAGAAGAAGATTTCCGCAACCTGATTGTGAAAAACATTGACAGCGTAGACGTTCATCTCCGCGATATAGGCGATGCGGTGCTGGGGCCGGAAAATGAAGAAACCGCATTGCGTGAAAGTGGTGTGCTCATGGTGGCGCTGGCTGTTATCCCGCAGCCCGGCTCCAACTATGTAGCCATTGCCGACGAGTTCTATAAAAGGTTTGACCAGCTGAAAAAAGACATTCCTAAGGATTTTAAGGTTGCTATTGCGCTTGATAATACCGCATACATCAAAAAATCGATTGACGAAGTGGAAGAAACACTTATAGTGGCATTTTCACTTGTGATTATTATCATTTACCTCTTTTTCCGTGATTGGCTGATTGCTTTCCGTCCGCTCATAGATATCCCGGTGAGCCTTATAGGTGCATTTTTCATCATGTACATAATGGGCTTTACGATCAATATCCTTACACTGCTGGCCATCGTACTGGCAACCGGTCTTGTGGTGGATGACGGTATTGTGGTCACGGAAAATATCTTTAAAAAGATAGAACAGGGCATGGATAAGCATAGAGCTGCAAGGGAGGGTAGTGAGGAGATTTATTTCGCAGTAATATCCACTTCCATTACACTGGCGGTCGTGTTCCTTCCTATCGTGTTTCTGCAGGGGTTTACAGGGCGTTTGTTCCGTGAATTTGGTATTGTAGTGGCAGGTGCGGTGCTTATCTCTGCTTTCGTATCGCTTACGCTTACGCCAGTGCTCAATGTACTGATGACGCGGAATGTGCATAAGCCTTCCCGCTTTTATGTAAAAACAGAACCTTTTTTCGTAGGAATGGAGCGCGGATACAAAAAAGCGCTCGTTTGGGTAATGCGTCATAAATGGATAGCACTGGCGGCAATCGGTGTCTGCTTTGTGCTTATATTCCTGATAGGTGCCACTATGAAAAGTGAACTCGCGCCGCTTGAAGACCGCAGCCGCTTCAGTTACCAGGTCACTGCTCCTGAAGGAACTTCCTACGATGCGATGGACAAATACATGAACCAGATCGTGAACGCGCTTATGGACAGTATTCCCGAAAAAGAAGTGGTATTGTCTATTACGTCTCCGGCATATGGCGGTACCGGTGCTGTAAACACGGGACGGGGAAATGTGCGCCTTGTAGAAAGCGATAAACGCAGCCGCAGCCAGGATGATATTGTACAGATGGTAAACCGGAATTTTCAGCGGATGAATTTTGGCCGGGCCTTTGCCATACAGGAACAGACAATTGCGGTGCAGCGCGGCGGCAGTGCTTTCCCGGTTGCATTTGTATTGCAGAATATTGACTTCGACAAACTGGCGGTGGCACTTCCTAAATTCCTGGATGAAGCCAACCAGAACCCGGTATTCCAGGGTGTGGATGTGGACCTGAAATTTAATAAACCGGAGCTTACCGTTTCTGTAAACCGGGGAAAAGCTTCTCAGTTAGGGATCTCCGTTTCTGATGTATCGCAGACGCTGCAGTTTGCACTCAGTAACGGCCGCCTCGGGTATTTCACCATCAGCGGCAAGCAATACCAGGTAATAGGGCAAGTGCTGCGCGAAAACAGGGACCGGCCTGTAGACTTGCGCGAATATTATGTGCGCACCAAAAACGGGCAGCAGATATCGCTGGATAATCTTGTAGATGTAAAAGAGTCTACAAGTCCTTCACAGATATATCACTATAACAGGTATAAATCTGCTACTGTCTCTGCCAACCTCTCGCCCGGCCATACCATTGGCGATGGTATCAATGCTATGCAGGATATTTATGCCAAGCTGGTAAAAGAGAAGGTGATAGACGACAGCTTTACTACATCACTTGCAGGTTCTTCGCAGGACTATGTAGAGAGTTCGTCCAATACATCTTTTGCCTTTATCCTGGCGCTTATTCTCATCTACCTGATCCTGGCCGCCCAGTTTGAAAGTTTTATAGATCCGTTTATCATTATGCTTACGGTACCGCTGGCTATAGCCGGTGCGTTGCTGTCGCTATGGGTCTTTCACCAGACGCTGAACATATTCTCAGAGATCGGTATGATCATGCTGATAGGTCTTGTAACCAAAAATGGTATCCTGATCGTAGAATACGCAAACCATATCCGCAGTAAAGGGACCTCCAAAACAGAGTCGGCAGTGTACTCGGCCTCCATGCGTCTGCGTCCTATTCTTATGACCAGCCTGGCAATGGTGTTTGGAGCATTACCACTGGCGCTTTCGCTGGGTGCTGCGTCTACCAGCCGTATACCGCTGGGTATTGTAATAGTAGGTGGGGTAATGTTCTCACTGTTGCTGTCGTTGTTTATTGTGCCGGTAATGTATACTTTCCTTTCCCGCACAAAAGAAGAGAAACCTACGGCCATTGAAAAACTGAATGAATAAACATGCTGAAACGCTTTTTAATAATATTTCTGTTCTGCAGTCCGGTGGCATATGCACAGGAGCACCTTACCCTGGAAGATGCCATTGATAAGGCACTGGAACATAATTTCGATATACGTATTGCCAAAGTAGCGGCACAGCAGGCAACTGCAAACAATACTGCCGGTAATGCCGGTATGCTCCCCAGTGTATATGGTTCCGGTGCATTGAACGGAAGCAGCTCAAATACACACTCTGAGCTGGCTGCCGGCGGTACGCAGGATCGTAAAGATGCCCGTGCATCTTCTTACAATGGCAGTTTGAATCTCAGCTGGACACTCTTTGATGGTGGTAAAATGTTTTACCTGAAAAAGCAGCTGGATGTACTGGAAAAGATTGGCGACCTGAATCTCAAAGCACAGGTGCAGGCAACGGTTGCACAGGTGATACAATACTATGCGCAAAGTGTATGGCAGCAGCAGCAGCTTATCGCCATCGACACCGGTATAGGCCTGGCAAAAGTGCGCATGGACCTTTCTAAAGCAAAGTTTGACATAGGAACCGGGGTGAAGACTGATTACCTGCAGGCCAAAGTAGATTACAACGCCCGTCGCTCTGACTCGCTGAACCAGATGGCAGCGCTCAATAATTCTTTTGGCAACCTGAACCTGCTGATGGGCGTTGATGAAATGGCTACATGGGTGGTAGATGACAGTTTGCCTGTAGATGTTACGCTTGTGCCCGAAGATAAAGACCGTATCAAAGAAATAAACTTTGGTCTTGCGGCAGCGCGTGAGAATGTGGAAGTGTCGAAACTGAATGCCAAAATACAGAAATCATACATGCTGCCTTCGCTTACGGCAAATGGCGCTTATAATTATTCCCGCAGCACCAGCCAGACGGGTTTTGCGCTGTTTACAAGAAGCTACGGTCCGAGTGGTTCTTTAAACCTGAACGTGCCTGTATTTATGGGTGGAAATTACCGCAGGCAATATAAAGTGGCATCCCTGCAGGCATTTCGCGATGAGCTGCTGTATGAGAAACAGAATACAGACCTCGGCCGGCAGTACCGGACTGCATGGGGAAATTATGGAGTATCGGTAAGCGCTTATAAGCTCGAAACAGAAAATATAAAAGACGCAAGGGAAAATCTGAATATCCAACGGGCCCGCTTCCGGGTGGGAGTGGCTACCACGCTGGAGGCCAGGCAGGCAGAGAGCGATTATGTAACAGCACTGCTGCGGTTATACACAGCTATTTACAATGTAAAGCTCAACGAAACTGTTGTATTGCAACTAGAGAACGGACTGGTAAAATAATAGTGTGAAAAATATCTACAGGTAGTGCCTTCTTCAGGGGAGGCACTATTTTTTTATCGGTAATGAAGCAGATTTATCCTGCTGATGATACAACACACAATATCCCTGCCTATGGCTTCGCTTATTCACCGCATCCGGAAGTTTAATGAAGGGCGTCTGCCGGAGATGCTGGAACTGAAATACAGATTTATGGCAGAAAATATGTTCCGGTTTTACAGGGGCACATGTCATATATTTTATGAAGATCTTGCTGCTGAAAGGAGTTTCCCCGGTTCTCCATACAGCTGGATCAGCGGCGACCTGCACCTGGAAAATTTCGGAAGTTTCCGCGGAGATAACAGGCTGGTGTATTTTGATCTGAATGATTTTGATGAGGCCTTGCTGGCACCGGCTGCGTGGGAAATTGTACGGATGGTTACCAGTATTTTCATTGCATTTGAGATTATGAAAATTGAAGAGAAAAAAGCATTGAACATGGCACAGCTTTTTCTCCGCACATACTCGCATTTGCTGGAAAAGGGCAAAGCCAATTATATAGAACCGCAGACAGCAAAAGGCATTGTACAGGATTTTTTAAATGCTGTGAGCAGGCATAAACAAAAGCGTATACTGAAGAAGCGTACCGTCAAAAAGAAAGACCGGCTGGTGATAATGATGGATGATCCGCGGCATTTTGAAATAGATAAATTCCTGAAAAGGGAGCTCTGTTACCATATCACAGATTGGATCATGTACAGTAGTGACGGACCGTTTAATTATGAAGTGATAGATGCGGTATACCGTCTTGCCGGTACGGGCAGTGTTGGCCTGAAGCGTTATGCCTTTCTGCTCCGCAGTCTGAAGGAAGAAGATGATTATATGCTGGTAGAAATGAAGCAGGCCGTACAATCTTCACTCACGCCATTTGTTAAAATAAAACAACCCCAATGGGAAACGGAAGCACATCGTGTGGTGGCCATACAACAGCGCATGCAGAACCGCCCGCCGGCCCTGCTCAGCACAACGGTGTTTAAAGATGAAGCATACCTTATACAGGAGATGCAGCCTACAAAACATAATATCAATTTCCAGCTGGTAAAAGACCAGTACCGCGATATGTACCAGGTGATAGATGATATGGCCATGCTTACTGCATCATCGCAGTTGCGCAGCAGTGGCAGGCAGGGCGCCGCGGTCGCTGATAAATTGATCGCATTTGGCCACGATGATAAATGGCAGGAGGAAATAGTCAGTTATGCGCAGCATTATGCGCGTAAAGTAAAGAAGATGTATCATCAATACCAGGAGGCCTATAAGGCAGGAAAGATGGGATAGTGAATGGTCAATGGTGAATGGTGAAAAGTCAGAGGTGAAACGTCAATAGGCAATAGTAAGATCGAAACTTGGCTCTCAAATTCCCAATACACATATCCTACATCTCATATCCCAAATCTCATATCTTACATCTCATATCCCACATCCCAATCACCTGTACATTCCGGCCCAGTTGTGCAGCATTTGTTGTCCGTTGGTGGTGCCTACAGACTCGGGGTGAAACTGCAGGCCGATACAGGGATACCGGTTATGTGCCACTCCCATGATACAGTTGTCGTCGGTGCTGCGGGCGGTTATTTCAAGGCCCGTACCCGGAGTTTGCTCAATAGCGAGAGAATGGTATCGCATCACTTCAGCAGATGCATCAATTTTATCAAAAATATTGTTGCCGTTGTGCTGTATCATGCTGGTCTTGCCATGCATGGGGTAGGGTGCACGTACGAGTGCCGCGCCAAAGAACATACCCAGTGCCTGGTGGCCGAGACATATACCGAGGATAGGTATCCGGTCGTGGAAGTACCGGATGGCATCCATAGAAATGCCCGCCTGGAGTGGCGTTTCCGGGCCCGGGGAAATAATGAGTCTCGATGGATTAAGCGTCACCAATTCCTGCAGGCCTATGGCATCGTTACGATATACGACGCATTCGTGGCCGGTTAGCAGCAGGTAGTGATGCAGTATGTAAGTAAAGGAATCGTAGTTGTCAATGAGTACCCACATGTTCCGGCATATGCTGGTTTACCTGGTCGAAGAAATGCTGCAGGTCACCAAACAGACCTTTGGCAAAAGGCAGTACAGAACCGATGTGTGCAAATACCCAGGGTGCTACGGGAGAAAACCAGTTAAATGTTTTTGACGCTGCAATGGTTTCGGGCGTAAAGAAATGGGCATGGTTGCCGATCCACAGGCAGGAGCTCCAGATAACCGTGGCAATAAACGCGTACAGCAGCCCGCCGCTGAGGTTGTTGAAAAGGCCGAGCCATACAGCTTCCACCGTTTTCTCTATCAGCTTTCCGCCGGCCCGTACAATCCAGATCACACCTATGAACAAAATAATATAGCTGATGATCTGTGCCCAGCCACTCGTTACCCAGCCTTTCTCCAGCAGGAAAGAAGCAAAGCTGCCAGACAGCTTAAGCGCACAGATGATACCCAGCAACAACGCCAGCACTGCAAACACGGCTACAATAAGCCCCTTACGGTAGCCGCGTATAAACAGTGCAATAATAAGTATGAGACCTATGACGTCGAGTATCATTTTTTTAGTATCAGGTAGTAAGTATCAAGTATCAAGATGTTTTTTGGTATTTCGATATGCTAACACGATAACTTGTCAACATTCAAATTCCCGATTCCGGATACCCCTTAATCCGTTTCCTCGTTACTTGCTCAGCAGCTCTTTTACAGTGGCAGAAATTAATTTGCCATCCGCTTTGCCGGCCAGTTGTTTGGTGGCAACACCCATTACCTTACCCATATCGGCAGGTGAGCTGGCACCGGTTTCTGCAATGATAGTTTTGATGGCAGCCTGCAGTTCTTCTGCGCTCATTTGAGCCGGCAGGAAACGTTCAATGATTGCCAGTTCTTCTCTTTCTTTCTGAGCGAGGTCTTCGCGGTTCTGTGTGGTGAAAATTTCCAGAGAATCGCGGCGCTGTTTCGCCATTTTGTTCAGCATCTTCAGTTCGTCAGCTTCTGTAAGGGCTTCTTTTGCGCCTTCAGCTGTTTTTTCAATCAGTATAGCAGCTTTGATAGCGCGGAGTGTGCGGAGGCCTACTTCGTCTTTAGCTTTCATAGCTACTTTCATTTCTTCCATGATCTTACTTTCCAGAGACATAGCTTGTAGAATTTGTGCAAATTTAATTTTTTAAGCAACATTGCAGCACTGTAGTATTGTAAAAGAGGAACCGCAAAGGACGCCAAGGATTTTGCCTGGTTCCGCAAAGTATTTGTTTATATCCCTTTGCGATCCTGCGACAACTCTGCGTGCTTTGCGGTCAGTACTGCTATAAAAGGCTGCTATGCTCCTTTTTCTGTTTCTGCGTTCAGCAGGTCCATTGCTTTTTTATGAAAGCCTTTGGCAAATTCTTTCAGTTCTTCTGCCAGCTCTGCATTGCGTGTGGCACGGGCATATGTGTCTGCCATGCCGTGCAGCGACTGGTAGAAAAAATCATTCATTTCGTCCACCATCATTTTATTGGTCCAGAGATCTATGCGCATAGCTGTTTTCTCATCACCATCCCACAGGCCCAGGAGCAGTCCTTTGGCTTTCTGCAGTTCCGGTACGCCACCATCGGGAGCGTTCCATTCAATTGTTTCAGGCATTTTATTCTCGTCAAGCGCTACCTGTATGCTTATTGTCGATTTCATATTGTTTGATTGAAAATTTTAAGATTAGTATCAAGACAGGAGTATCAAGATTAACTTCTTAACTACTTCTCGGCCTTCGCCCATTTATTGAGCTGGTTTACGCAGGCGGCAATGTCTTTGGGCAACGGGGCTTCTGCAATCACTTCTTTGCCATCTTCTTTTACAAATCCCAGCCTGTATGCATGCAGTGCCAGCCGGTTCAGCAGCGGACGCTCCTCTTCTTCTTTTTCAGAGAGCCGGTATTTGCGTTTAATGGAAGAAAGCAGGAATGGTTTGCCATCTCCATATAATTCGTCGCATACTATCGGGTGCCCGATCGACTGCATGTGTACACGTATCTGGTGTGTACGGCCTGTATGTATCTGGAACTGCAGCAGTGAATACAGCGGCCACTGTTCCACAACGCGGTAATCGGTAAGAGACGGCTTGCCCTTGCGTGCGGTGATCATTTTGCCATTGTTGGCAGGATGGGCTATAATAGGTGCATCTATACTGCCCTGTTCCGGTGTTACGCGGCCATGCACCAGTCCTGCGTATAATTTCAGTACATCATGTTCCTGGAAGAGCAGGGAGAGGTAGCGGTGTGTGGCTTCGTTTTTGGCAAGGCATATTACGCCGCTGGTGTCGCGGTCAAGACGATGAACCACATACACCTGTTGCTTCAGTTTTTCTTCGAGAAGCTTTCTCAGGTATGGCAAGGTAACATCAAACCTGTCCGGCACTACCAGTAAACCGGATGGTTTATTGACAACGATAAGATCATCGTCTTCGTATAATGTTTCTAATTTCATTTGTTGTTGCTTGATTTGGGTAAACAGTGAGCTGTGGGTTAGTATCAAGTATCAAGCTGGTTACCACTTATCATTCACTATTAAGTATTCACCTCTGACGCTTCACTTTTCACATTCACTATCACCTATTCACCATTCACTGCTCATACTGTTTCAGGCACAGATCTTCCTGCCGTCGCATTTCATCTTTATCTTTTGCTGATTTATCCTTAAAGCCGCAAAGGTGCAATGCGCCGTGAAAGATAACACGGTGAAGCTCCGTTTCATACTTCGTGTTGAACTTTGCTGCATTTTCAGCTACACGTTCCACGCTGATGTATATTTCACCGGTGAGTTCGGTTTCGCGTTCACTCAGGTCGAAGGTGATAATATCAGTAAAAGTATCATGATCCAGAAATTCGCGATTGATGCCCAACAGGTATTCGTCGCTACAGAAAATGTAGGTGAACTGTACTTTTTTTATCCCTTCCAGGTGCTGCTGCACGAGGTCGTCCAGGAAAGCGGACAGCATCCTTTTGTCTTTAAGCCGTGATGTAACTTCCTGTTCGTAAAAGCGTGCAGGCATTCGGAAAAATTTGCGCGAAGTTCGGAACTATTTACGAGATGTGCGGTTTTAGATTTCAGATGTGGGATATGTGTATTGATATGTGAAAATGTGGAATTTGAGATTTGGGTATCGGGAATTTGGTACATGTTCTTTAGATTCTATACAGGCAGCAGTTTGATACTTGATACCAGCTACTTTGTACCTGATACTTCTTGTTAAAACTTAAATATGAACGTTGTGGATCATTGTTTTCCGTAGCTTTGCGGCCGATGGAATACGTAGCAGAAACTGCAGTACGCCTTTCGCAGCTGCCCACAGGCAGAAAAGCTGTGATCAAAGGGCATGATGAAAGCGATTTTCAGCTGACACTCATGGAGATGGGCTGTGTGCCGGGTGAGCCGGTATGGGTAGAGATGATAGCGCCGCTGGGAGATCCGCTGGCAATACAGATTGCAGGCTACTACCTGAGCATCCGCAAAACAGACGCTGATAAAATATGGGTAGTGCCAATATAAATAAGCGTGCAGTAAGTTTTATTTCCCTGTTACTTTAATATCCTGTTCAACGATCAAATTATCCAATCTCCTATTTTTGCCTCATGCATATCGGGTTGTTTTTCGGCAGTTTTAATCCTGTACATCTTGGTCATCTGATCATTGCTAACCATATCATAGAACATACCGAAGTGGACAAAATCTGGTTTGTAGTATCGCCGCATAACCCGCTGAAAGATTCACATTCTCTGCTCAATGAATACGACCGCCTGCATCTTGTAGAACTGGCAATCAAGGACAACAGCCGTTTTCGCGCAAGCAATGTAGAGTTTCACCTGCCAAAACCCTCGTACACCATTGATACGCTTACCTATCTTTCTGAAAAATTTCCGCTGGAAAAATTTACAATAATCATGGGCAGCGACAGCTTTCAGAACATTCATCGCTGGAAGAACTATGACCAGCTTCTGCAGCGTTATTCGATCGTCGTATATAACAGGCCCGGTTTTGAGGTAAGGGAAACGCATGGTGCGGATATAACGGTAACAGATGCGCCATTGCTGGAAATTTCTGCCACATTTATACGCCGGCAGATACGTGAAGGGAAATCTGTCCGCTACCTGCTGCCAGATGAGGTGCGCCAGTATATTCTCGATAGCAAGTATTATCTCTGAGTTATTCCGTCATCTTTCTGCCGGTAAACTCAACCCTGTATATTTTAAGCAGCAGTAACAGGTAAGATATAAGTAACGGACCGAATATAAAGCCCATAAAGCCAAACAACGGTACACCGACAATTATCCCCAGCACCGTAACCACCGGGTGCACATCCCCCAGTTTTTTCAGCAGCGTAAACCGCAGCACATTATCGATGTTTGTGATCACAGTGAGTGAGTACAGCAACAGCCCCGTCCCTTGCCCCGCATGGCCTGTAGCATACAGGTATACGCAGATAGGCACCCATATAATGCCGGTGCCTACAATAGGTACAAGTGAGAACAGGCCGGTAATTATACCCCACAGTATATACTGGTCTACACCGAAGATAAAATACCCCAGCGAAGCCGCAATAGCCTGGCAGGCAGCCAGTACAGGTATGCCTATAGCATTAGATACTACCATGACACGGGTTGCCTCCCAGATGTTGTCTGTATTTTCATCTTTCATAGGCATGTACTCATGTATGGTACGCTCCATACGCCTGCCGTCTACCAGCATAAAATATAATATAAAGAAAGCAAGCACCGTATTGGTGAGCATATTGGCAGTAGCTCCCAGCAGGCCCGGCAGCTGTTCTGTAACATTGCGCAGCATACCCGATATCTGTTCCTGCTCTATTTTAAACTGAGGAAATATTTTCTCTATTTTATCACTGATAGCCTCCAACCCGCCACTGAACTGATTTGCATTGGAAAGGAAATAGCTGAGCTTGGGCAGCAACATCTGCAGCAGCAGCGTAAATGGCAATACAAATATGAGCAACGCACCAAGAATAAACACAATTGCAGCCAGCCACTTTTTCCAGTTGTATATAATAGTGAGGCGGAAATAAAACTGGCGCAGCAGGATATACATAGTAACAGCTCCGAGCATGCCAGGCATAAAAACATACAGTTTTGCGGCCAGCAATACGGCCAATCCGCATATGAGGGCAATTAAAAGATACTGCCGGAGCGCTTTATTACTGATTCCTTCCATGGATGAATAAAATTTATATTTTATAAGCCGGTTATTGCGAGTGATAATAAAAGATTAAAAAATCCTGCCCCGCGTGTATATGGCACGATATTTATTACTTTTATGATGAAAAACAATTCAAAAACAATTTTTAAAACCGCACATTATGGCAAACACAGGTAAAACAGTCGCCACATTATTGATCGGTGCTGCAGTAGGTGCTGCAGTAGGTTATGTCCTTGCTACTGATAAAGATACGCGTCAGGAAAATATCGACAAGCTGAAAGACCGCCTGAACAACTTAAAAACAAAATTCAGTAAGAAAGGCCAGGACCTGGAAGAAGAAATCTTCAACGCTTAATTTATAGCCCGTGCTGGATTTCTTCAACAACTGGAAAGACCGGATAGCTCAATACGTTGATGTACGTTTTCAGCTCTTTAAGCTGGAGTTCATAGACAGGACATCAAATGTATTGAGCTATGTTTTGTATGCACTTGGCATGCTGTTTCTTTTCATCGCGATACTTATATTTTTTGGCATTGGCCTGGGAGAATGGTTCTCGGAAATGCTTGGTTCCCGTACCGGCGGCTATTTTGCCACGGCAGGAGTATACCTGGTGCTTATGCTGATTGTGGTGGCATTGCGTAAGAAATTTATCAGTGCGCTGTCCGGCATTTTTATACGCATACTCACTGAGGATAAAGATGATGACTCCAAACAGGACTAGCTTATGAATGATCATTACACAGTTTTGTTTTTCAAATTCTGTACACTGTAAATTTTAATCACATGAAGCTTTATCCGAAGCAACTGAACAGTGTGGCAGAGTTAAAAAAAGAACGGCGTAAGCTGCTGCAGTTGCGCAATGAAACCCAAAAGGACGGTTTGAATCCGCTTGATGGCCTTTTTGGAGGTGCGAAAGGAGGAGGGAAAAGATCGAAAAAGGGGAAAAGCGATACTGCCGGCGAAACCAGTGAGCAGCCTTTTAATCTTCTTTCACTGGCGGGGAGTTTCTTAAACTCCGGCGATATGCTGCAGTTGGCCATAGATTTTGGACTGCCACTGCTGGGTAAGGGTGTGCGAAAAATAAAAATCAATTTCCTTGAAAAGGCTGCCAAAGAATTTTTTGGTGGCTACATACGCTGGAAAGCCTTATCCCTTGGCTTTAAAATTGCCGGAAATATGCTCCGCAACCACAAAAAAGCCCGGAATTGAAAAAGGCGGGCCTTTCTGAGCCGCCTTAGTGCTTTTAACCATAGCAATCCGGGAAATAGTGGAGTATTGACTTCTGACAGGATAGGTAAAGTAGGGTTTGGGTCTGTCTGTTAATGAAAAAGAACCAGTCATCTAAACGTGTTCTTTGATAGGGCGTATCTACTTAAAAAAAACTGCATAAATGACTTTTGACCTCTGAGCATTAGTATTATATGCAGGATATGGTTTACGGGGCTGAGCCGTTCCGCAAAAAGGAATGGGGGATTTATAGTTTGTCAATACTCCTTTTTCCTTTTGTTATACAAAGGAATAAAAAAGAGTGATTCAAAAATGTCACATTTACCGAAGAGGCTGTTTCATCGGACGAAAAGACGTTTTGGTCGGACGAACGGTAAAAAAAGTTAGTCTGTTTCCTTGTTTTTTAGCCCTACAGTGCGGCTAAGTCTGCCGAAAGCGTCCATAAATTCATTTCTGAAGTTCCTGGAAATGGGTATTTCCATATCATCCTCCATAATCACATTGCCCGAAACCTCGTAACGGCGTATACGCATCATATTAATGATGTAAGACCGGTGTACCTGTATGAAGCGGTGATTGTCAAGCAGTTTTTTAAATTCGCCCAGGTTGTAGGAGCTTACCACGCTGTATTCCTTGGTTACTACTTTGGTGTATTTGTTTACACTTTCAAAATAAAGGATATTATCCGTGTTCAGATAGTCAATGCCTTTCTGGTTGGGAACACCTATTTTATTGATGGCGCTGCTGCTTTCCCTGGAAGTCTCGGCAGCCTGCGGCTGAACCCGTTCCAGTGCCTTATTTACTGCAAAAGACAGTTCATAATCATCAATAGGTTTTAATACATAGCCTGCGGCAGAGTATTTAATTGCGTCCAGCGCAAAGTCTGCATGAGCAGTAATAAAGATGACCTGGAAAGCTATCTTGGGAAACAGTTTCAGGAAATCAAGCCCCGATTTCTGCGGCATGGATACATCCAGGAAAAGGATGTCGATCCGCGCGTTCTTGATTGCCTCCCAGCCCTTTTCCCATTCCGTAAATACGCCTGTTACTTTCAGGTCCGGGAAGAGGAGAGCAAGTCTGTGCTTCAATAAGTCAATAGCTTTGGGTTCATCATCAATAATGATACAGGTTACTTCAGCCATGTGAAGATGTTTTGATTCTGAGAAAATGGGTTTTTCCTGTTCATAGTGTATGGTGACAGTTGGTGTATGGCCTATAAAGGTACTCATTTATATGTTGTTGTGTATAAAGAGGGGCGGTGTAATAACATCTTGTTGTAAAAATAGCGTCAGGAAAATGTAGGGAATTTTAAATACAGCGTAGGTAACTTTGCATGCAAAACAGACGGGATATGGATATTCAGCAGCAAGAGGACATTGAGATACTTGTAAACCGGTTTTACGACAAAGTGCGCGGTGATGAAACGATCGGTCATATTTTCCAGGGTATTATCGGTGAAAACTGGGCGCATCATCTCCCGGTTATGTACCGCTTCTGGGGTACAGTCCTTTTGGGTGAGCCGGGTTATTCCGGTAACACTATTGCAAAGCATATTGATGTAGACCGGCGTTTTATGCTCGGGCAGGAGCATTTTGACCGCTGGATCCGGCTCTGGAATGAAACGGTAACGGCACTTTATTCCGGCCCCAAAGCTGATGAGGCAATGAAACGCGCGCACCTGATGCTGCAGCTCATAAAGATGAAAGTGGAGGACGCCCGTAAAACTAATTTTATTCAGTAGTTTGTATTCCTGTTAAAGACTTTATGCACCAGTTCACTATTTCCGGCCGGCTGATAGACCTGTTTCAGCGTCGTATTTATCCCGCAGAGATCAGGATCAGTAACGGTATTATTGAATCCGTCACAGAGAAAGATTATACAACTGAAGAACAGTATATCCTGCCCGGTTTTACAGATGCCCATGTTCATATTGAAAGTTCCATGTTGGTTCCGCAGGCATTTGGCCGCATGGCTGTAGTACATGGTACAGTGGCCACGGTCTCCGATCCGCATGAGATTGCGAACGTGTGTGGTGTGGAAGGTGTACTGTACATGATAGAAAACAGCAGGGAGACACCGTTGAAAATATTTTACGGCGCACCATCCTGCGTACCGGCCACTTTTTTTGAAACTGCAGGTGCGGTAATTGATGCGGCAGACATAAAGAAACTGCTACAGCAACCGGATATATGGTATCTGACAGAGATGATGAATTATCCGGGTGTATTGCATGGAGATAAGGAGGTGATGGCCAAAATTGAGGCAGCAAAACTGGCAGGAAAGCCGGTAGACGGGCATGCCCCGGGCTTGCGGGGGGCAGAGGCCGCCGCGTATGCTGCTGCGGGTATAACAACGGACCATGAATGCTTTATTATAGAAGAAGCGCAGGATAAAATTGCTGCGGGTATGAAAATACTGATCCGCGAAGGCAGCGCCGCCAAAAATTTTGAAGCGCTCGCACCCTTGTTCCGTACACACCCGGACAAGCTTATGTTTTGCAGCGATGACAAACACCCGGACGATCTTGTGATAAGCCATATAAATGCATTGGTAAAAAGATCGCTGGCTAAAGGCTACGACCTGTTTGATGTATTATTTGCAGCATGTGTGCATCCTGTGCAGCACTACGGTTTACCTGTAGGCCTGCTGCGGAAAGGAGATCCGGCGGATTTTATAGTAACCGATAATCCGGCTTCGTTTAAAATATTGAAGACATATATTAATGGACAACTGGTTGCAGAGAACGGAACATCATTGCTGCCTGTAGCGCCCGCAAAAGCGATTAATAACTTCAAGGCAAGGCTGAGGGTTGAAAAAGACTTCCATGTAAAGGCCGCTTCCGGTGCGCCTGAAATGCGCATTATAGATGCCATAGAAGGGCAGTTGGTGACCGGTGAGATCATTCTTCCTGCAAAAGTTGAAAATGGTTTGCTGGTGAGTGATACAGACCGTGACATACTGAAAATATGTGTAGTAAACCGATATGCAGAAAATGAACCTGCAGCTTCTGCATTTATCCGCAATTTCGGCATCAGGAAAGGCGCCATGGCTTCAACTGTTGCGCACGATTGCCATAACATCATTGCCGTAGGTGTTGATGATGCAGCAATATGTGCTGCTGTAAATGCATTGGTAGCAAGCAAAGGCGGTATAGCTGTAACAGATGAAAACGGTGTGACAGATGTAATGCCGTTGCCTGTAGGCGGACTGATGACCACAGAAGACGGTTACATAGTGGCCGGAAAATATGCTGCAATTGATGCCAGGGCCAAAGCATTAGGCACTACGCTGAAAGCGCCGTTTATGACACTTTCCTTTATGGCACTGCTGGTAATACCTTCGCTGAAACTGAGTGACAAAGGCTTGTTCGATGGCAATAAATTCAGCTTTACGCCGCTGGAAGTATAGATCTGAGATGTAAGTATTGAGATATAAAATGGAGATTCGACGCCACAACTTGATACTTGATTACAATCCACTATTGACCATTGCCGCCATTTACAAGGAAGCAGAAAACTTCTTTCGGGCCATGTACACCTACTACCAGCGTTTTTTCAATATCTGCAGTGCGGCTGGGACCTGTATTCAGGTTGATCATAGAAGGGATGTTGTTGCCATAGCGCTCCTTCAGCATTTCGAAGCCCTGGCGTATATCCGGCACTACCTGGCTGGTGTAAGCCACAATGATATGCACCGGGAAATATACAGGAGCCACACGGCCATGAAACTGCCTGCTGCTGAGCAATACAGAACCGGTACGGCCTACTAATGCCTCACACCCCGTAATGCAGGCATCTGCACCACCGGCGCGGGAATCTGCCTGTTGGATAAAGTTCAGTTTGTTATTCTGAAAGGAGTGCAGCAGCCGTGGTTCTGCGCAAAGCAATTGCTGCCATCCACGCTGATCGTACAGGATGTGAATATTGTCAAATAAATCCTGCTCATTCTCGCAGAAAACAAATTTCCCTCCGAGGGTAATAAATGCTTCTGCAAATTGCTCTTCGGCAGACGCATTGGCGTGTGCAAATACTTGTTCAGTAGTTGTTTTTTCTGCTTCAGGAAACGGCATAGGTAATGAAGACGCTGTAAGCCCCGTACGGATCTTTCGTAAAATATTTTCTTTGGCTCTGGAGGTCTTCAATGATTGCATATATCGCGCTGGAATTATCTGCAAAAATAAAAAAGCAGCGAGTTTTATACTCACTGCTTTCGCATTTATTTTAATCAGGATTGATTTAGTATGATTCGTTGCTGACAACGCCACCACCCAGCGGAGGCAGTTCGTCCACTGCCGGACCTTCTTCATAAGGGCGGGTACCAATCAGGCGCTCCATATCATCTTTGTAAAGCACTTCTTTTTTAAGCAGCTCTTCAGCAATGATTTTTACGGATTCCATTTTATCCTGGAGCAGTTCTTTTACCTTAGTATAAGCACCGTCTACCAGTTTGCGCACCTCATCGTCAATCATTTTACCGGTCTCTTCAGAGTATGGTTTGTTGAAGCTGCCTTCGCTCTGTGCATCGTAGAAAGATATGTTACCGATCTTATCGTTCATACCATATACGCTCACCATAGCATAAGCCATACGGGTTACATGCTGCAGATCGCTCAGGGCGCCGGTAGATATCTTATGGAATACCAGTTCTTCAACCGCACGGCCACCAAGTGACATACACATATCGTCCAGCAGGTGATCTGTATTGCGGATGTACATTTCTTTCGGCAGGTATTGCGCATAACCAAGTGCAGCAACACCACGTGGCACGATCGTTACTTTAACGAGCGGGTGCGCATGTTCCAGGAACCAGCCTGATACTGCGTGACCAGCTTCGTGATAAGCGATAACACGTTTTTCGTCCGGTGAAATGATTTTATTTTTCTTTTCAAGACCGCCGATCACACGATCAATGGCATCATTGAAATCCTGCATATCCACTTCTGATTTTCCGTTACGGGCGGCAATCAATGCTGCTTCGTTACAGATATTGGCGATATCGGCACCTGCAAAGCCTGGTGTTTGTACGGCCAGTTTGTGAATGTTCAGGTCTCTTGATTTCTTGATCGGCTTCAGGTGCACTTCAAATATTTTCTCACGGCCTTTTACATCCGGAATGTCGATTGATATCTGGCGGTCAAAACGGCCCGGGCGCAGCAGGGCTGCATCCAGTACATCCGGCCGGTTGGTAGCTGCAAGTACGATAATACCGCTGTCTCCGCTGAAACCATCCATCTCTACGAGCAGCTGGTTCAGGGTGTTTTCGCGTTCGTCATTGCTCATTACCATGTTTTTGCCACGTGCACGGCCTATTGCATCTATTTCATCAATAAAAACGATACAGGGTGATTTCTCACGTGCCTGCTTGAACAGATCACGTACGCGGCTGGCGCCCACGCCCACAAACATTTCCACGAAATCAGAACCGGACATTGAGAAGAAAGGCACCTGTGCTTCTCCCGCCATTGCCTTTGCAAGCAGGGTTTTACCGGTACCCGGAGGCCCTACAAGTAGCGCTCCTTTAGGGATTTTACCACCCAGCGCAGTGTATTTTTTAGGATTTTTCAGGAAATCGACGATCTCCATTACTTCCACTTTCGCTTCATCAAGACCGGCAACATCGTTGAAGGTAATGTTTACACGTGTACCTTTTTCAAACAGCTGGGCTTTTGATTTGCCGATATTAAATATACCGCCTGCACCGCCGCCGGGAGCGCCACCGCCCATTTTGCGCATGATCAGGAACCACATAGCCACCAGGATGATTACGGGCAGCAGGAATGACTGAAGAATGTCGCGCAGCAGGTTGCCGCGGGTATCGTACATAACAGCCGGCTGCTGAATGGTGCCGGGCAGTTGCTGTTCTGCATCATGAAGATCATCGCGGAACTGTTCTACGGAACCGATCTTGAAAGAGTAAGCCGGGCCTTTTTCCGTATTCATGTTGAATTTTGAATCCGGTGCCTGGGCTGCATCTTTCTTCAGGTATATTTCAGCTTCATTGTTGTTTACCACAACTACTTTTTCCACCTGCCCTTTATAGAGGTCCGATTTAAAGTCCATGAAACTTTTCTGGCTGCCGGCAGAATTAAGGCTGGTGCCAAAGAACTGCACAGCGATAAGGGCCACGAATATGATACCGTAAATCCAGTATATATTGAATCGCGGGCCTTTGCGCGGGGTTTTATTGTCGCCGCCGGGAGTCATTCCCGGCCTTTGTTTGTTGTCTTCCATTGTTCTGAGAAATGTCTTTAAATATTCTTTTTAACGCTGATCAGTCGTTGTGCTCCATCTGTTCTGCATCGGCCCATAAGCTTTCCAGATCATAGAATTTACGGTGTTCATGGTTGAAGATATGCACTACAATGTTTACATAATCCACAAGTGTCCATTGTTCACCACGTTCTATATGGTAAGGCTTTTCATCACAATCCCTTTCCAGTACATCTGCAATATTATCTGCAATGGCTTTAATCTGTATATGGGACTGGGCTTCGCATAAAATGAAAAAATCTGCTACGGCTTCCTCGATGTTGGTAAGATCGAGCGATACAATAGCAGTTCCCTTCTTTTCTCTGATGGCTTCAAGGATACTGGTAAAAAGCTTGCTGTCGCGTGTAAGCTTTGAGGGTGCTTTTTTACGTCCCTGTAAGGCAGTTATTATTTTCTCCAAATTTGTTTAAATCTGTTTTGTTGGCAATATCTTTACAATCTACCAAAATTATAAAATCTTTTGGCACCAAACTTCCAGGCATTATCAGATGCCCCGATTATTGAACTTGACACTATAGACAGCACCAATAACTATGCCATGCGCATCATTGATGCCGATACGGCACAACCCGGCCTGACAATTGTAGCCAAAGAGCAGACAAGTGGAAAAGGGCAGCGCGGCAGAACATGGACCGATACTCCAAGGCAAAGCGTGCTTATGAGCATTATTGTGGTGCCCAAAGCTGGTCTGGACAAGCAATTTGTCTTTAATGCCTCTGTGGCTGCAGCCATTGCAGAATCCCTGCAGGACATAGATGAACAGTGGGATGTGCGTATTAAATGGCCCAACGATATTATTGTCAATGACAAAAAGACAGGGGGAATCCTTATAGAAAATGTTTTACGTGGCAGTCAGTGGCTGTACAGCATTATTGGTCTGGGTGTCAACGTACTGCAGGAATCGTTTCCCGACAACCTGCCTAATGCCGGTTCCTTAAAAACAGCATCCGGTAAAGCGTACAAAGTCGTAGATATTCAGAATATATTACGTAACAGCATACTGAAAGAGGTAATGCATATTCCTATGGAAATGCAGGTGATGGAGCGCTATAATACTATGCTCTACCGTATAAACCAGGACCAGGCATTTGCTGATGATGCGAATGAATGGCTGGCAACGGTTTTGGGTGCAAATGCCGATGGAAGACTGGAAGTACAGACAACAGACGGACGGATAGAGCATTATGTGCATGGTGCCGTACAATGGCTGTGGGCAAAATAATGGTAAAAAAAGGCCTGTGCATCTGCGCAGGCCTTGATATATGATCTGTCCGGCTGGGTTACAGTTTCTCCTTGCTGCTGTCGTTGCGGTACATGTAATTGCTCATTACAGACTGATTGTCAAAATACACCATCAGCATTGTATTGCCGGAGGTATACAGCCACTCTTCACCTTTGTCGCTGAGTCTCAATTTGACCGGCTCGCCGAATTCCTCCAGGATATCTTTGGTGGTTGAAGTGCCCTTTTGAAGCGCATCTGCCTGCTGGGAAGTGATTTCGGACGTATGGGCGCTTAAATTATCGGCATAAAATTCATATTTTTTTACCACGGCATTTTCGCCGGAAAGGTCAAATTTTACAAGGAGTGTATTGGATTTCCTGGTTCTGTAATACCAGTTCTCTTCACAGCCGCTGATATCTACCTCTGTAGGATCACCAAGACGTTTGCGTATTTCTGCCAAATTGTGCTTTTTACGTGTCTCTTTAACCTGTTCGTACGTAAGGTCCGGCTCCTGGTCCGATTTGTTTCTGTATATCACATTTGTAAGCATTCGTTTGCCGTCAAACATAAAGCGGCATATTATGTTTCCAGTATTGTATTCGATTGCTGCATTGTCCGGTGACATGGTCTCCTGGGTGGGCTTACCCAAGGTGTTTTTAACCTCATTGAAAGACGCCTGGTCGCCGGCTAACTTTTCTGCAACGCTGAGAGAGAGCGGTGACCTGTCTGAGCTTTGGGCCATACTTTGCAGAGCACAAAGAAGAATGGCGGGAAGAAGGAATCGTTTCATATATGCGCTTTTGTTATGAACGTACAGCTGCAGACTTTAGTATTTGTCAGGAGAAACAGGCAACCATGAATTCTTTATTGGAAAAAGAATTTATAGACCCTTATGGTGTTAATTGTTTTATATATTTTCGGAATATGAAGCTATACCCCTGTTTTCTAAATGCCCTGCTACCTGCTGCAATGCTTTGTATCTCAACGCTACAAGCAAATGCGCAGCATTTTATACGCACGGCTGATATACGTGAAATCTGCTACAGCGGCCCATGGACCACTACCAATCCGCATCTTGCGAAAGGTGCAACAGCTGCTAAAATAGACAACCTGTATTATTTTGAGCCTGTATCTCTTATCGGCTGGATTAATAACGGAGATGAGGTTGAGCTGGATGACTCGTTATCTGCAGTAAATCTTAATATAGAAAAGCAATTGCTGAACGATTATGCAGCGGAGATGAAGCGGCCAGTGAAAATAGAATTACCCGATAATTATTCAAAGCAACGATTCCTGGATGAGCTGATACTGATGCAGACGAAAAAAGGGTATAAGCAGTACTGTAAAGGAATTCCCGGAGATAGTTTTATCGACTCATTACTGGATCATACAGGCCGGCGGTACGGAATGGTGTTGTGCAATGCAGGGTATGTGCGCAGTAAGAAAAATTACAACCGGAGAGGCGCTGCAGGAGCAGTTTCTACGGCAGGCTTGCAACATGATGATCCTGTTATGAAAGAAGCTGTGAGAATGTTTGTAATGATCATAGATGCGGCCGAAAATAAGGTCTGTTACACCCGTACTTTCGGTTTAACATCAGATAGAGACAACCCGACAGATAAAGCAATACTGACAGCGAAGTTCAACCTGGTATTTAATGGTTTTTTCTGGAAGAAGCAGTTCCGTTAATGCAATGACTGTCAGGAAAAAAATGGTTGTAATAAAAAAGCACTCTAGGTAGAGTGCTTTTCTTTTATTTAGTAGCAGGTGCCAGTTCGTGTATATGTTGTTTAAAGTATTCCAGTGTGCGCCTGAGGCCTTCTGCGCGGTCTACTTTAGGTTCCCAGCCGAGCAGTGTTTTTGCTTTGGTAATGTTTGGCTGGCGTTGTTTCGGGTCGTCCTGGGGCAGTGGTTCGTAAACAATCTTTACATCAGCGCCGCAAAGCTCCACTACTTCTTCTGCAAACTGCTTCAGCGATATTTCTACCGGGTTACCGATGTTTACCGGCATATGGTAGTCTGAAAGCAGCAGACGGTAAATGCCGTCTACAAGATCGTCTACATAGCAGAATGAGCGTGTCTGAGACCCGTCGCCGAATACTGTAACATCTTCACCACGGAGCGCCTGGCTCATAAATGTAGGCAGTGCGCGGCCGTCATCGAGTCGCATGCGTGGACCGTAAGTGTTGAAGATGCGTATAATACGTGTTTCCACTCCATGGAAATTGTGATAAGCCATGGTAATACTTTCCATAAAGCGTTTCGCTTCGTCATATACACCGCGCGGCCCTATCGGGTTTACATTACCCCAGTATTCTTCTGTCTGCGGGTGTACCAGCGGGTCTCCGTATACCTCTGAAGTAGATGCAACGAGAATTCGCGCACCCTTTGCTTTTGCAAGGCCCAGCAGGTTATGTGTGCCCAATGCACCCACTTTCAGCGTCTGGATCGGCATTTTCAGGTAGTCGATAGGACTGGCAGGAGATGCAAAGTGGAGAATATAATCGATATCGCCGGGAACGTGTACGAATTTGGTAATGTCGTGATGGTAGAAGGTGAAATCTTTGCGTGGAAACAGGTGTTCAATATTTTTGATATTGCCTGTCAGCAGGTTGTCCATGCCTATCACCTCGTAGCCTTCGGCCAGGAAACGATCGCACAGGTGGGAGCCGAGAAAACCAGCAGCACCGGTAATGAGTACGCGTTTTGACATTATATGAAGTTGTTTTTTGTAAAGAGAAAGCTATAAAGCCCATGTTGTAAAGCAGCCAGCAATTTTACAACATGGGCAATGGAATTTTAGTCGTTTGCTCCGCGATCGCGCACCAATGTTTCCTTAGGTATGCTGAAGCTTTCACGTACATGCTCATGGATGGTTTTGCGGCCCATGCTTTCGTAGTAGAAGCTGAGCTGTTCCATTTTTTCCAGGCTGTACACATTGCGGCCGTCAAATATCGCGGGGTGCACCAGCAAAGAACTGATACGTTCGAAATCAGGATTGCGGAATTCACTCCATTCGGTAACAATGACAAGGCCATTGGCACCTTCCAGAGCGGTGTATTGGTTTTCTACAAATGTTACTTTATTGCCGTATATGCGTTGCACGTTTGGCATAGCTTCAGGGTCAAATGCACGTACCTGTGCGCCCGCAGCCAGCAGCTCATCTATCAGTTCCAGGGCTGGTGCTTCGCGGATGTCATCCGTTTCAGGTTTAAAGGCAAGTCCCCACACGGCAAATGTCTGGCCGGTAAGATCGCTGCCATAGTATTCTTTTATTTTCTGACCGAGAATCGTTTTCTGGCGGTCATTTACTTTCATTACTGTGCGTATGATCTGGAAATCATAATCGTATTCAGATGCTGTCTGCACGAGTGCCTTTACATCTTTGGGGAAGCAGCTGCCACCGTAACCAACGCCGGGAAACAGGAATCGCTTACCGATGCGGGAATCACTGCCGATACCTACACGGATCATGTCGACGTTTGCGCCTACTTTTTCGCAGAGGTTGGCCATTTCATTCATGAAGGAGATACGCATGGCCAGGTATGCATTTCCGGCATATTTGGTCATTTCAGAGGAACGTTCATCCATAAAGTAAATAGGGTTGCCCTGCCGTACAAATGGCTGGTAAAGTTCGTCCATCAACTTGCGCGCCTTATCTGAAGACGTACCGATAACCACACGGTCGGGTTTCAGGAAGTCTTCTACTGCTACACCTTCCCTGAGAAATTCCGGATTGGATACAACATCGTACAAAGATTTGTCCAGGTTCAGTGCCAGTACAGAAGATACTTTTTCTGCCGTCCCTACCGGTACTGTACTTTTATTGACAATTACTGTATAGCGGGTAAGCATGGTACTCAGCTGTGCAGCTACGTCCAGTACAAACTGAAGGTCTGCAGCTCCGTCTTTTCCTGGAGGAGTAGGCAGAGCCAGGAATATAATCTGCGCATGGTCTACACCTTCTTTCAGAGAAGTAGTAAAACTGATGCGTTTTTCTTTGATATTACGCTCCAGCAGCACATCCAGGCCCGGCTCGTAAATAGGGGATTTCCCGTTACGGAGCTGGGCTACCTTCTCTTCGTTTATATCAACACAGACAACATGATTGCCTGTTTCTGCAAAGCAGGTGCCTGTTACTAGTCCTACATAGCCTGTACCTATGATCGTTATCTGCATAATTTTTTGTCTGAAAAAGCAGCGCAAATGTAGTTATAAATTTCTATTCCTACTTATCTGCCAGATGCAGCACTGTGTTTTCTCCGTAAAAATGCTAGCAGACTGAACGACAAGCATTTGTCTTTGTATAATGCTTTAATGGCAGCAGGCCAATTGTGTGGAAATAATTTTTATTAAAGTTAAACTTAATAATTGGGGGCTGGTCTTATCTTAAAATCACGCATTTTATGAGACGCTCCCGCAAATTCTTAACAATCGGCACTTCTTTGCTGACTATGGCTGTATTTACTTTCACAGCCTGCCATAAGGCTAATGACAGTTCATCATCTGTACCTGAAGAAACTGGTCTTGCATCTGATAATTCAACGACGGAAAAAACATATGATGATGTACAGTCTATTGCTGATGAAGCAAGCAATACCGGCAGTGTGGCTGATCTGAGGGTTGCGCCGAGTATACTCAGCGGCTGTGCCACCGTTACAAGAGATACCGTGTCCGTACCGCATAAGGTTACTATCGATTTTGGCTCCGCAAACTGCCTTTGCAGAGACGGAATTAATCGCCGCGGTCAGATTATAGTTTCCTATTCAGGCCATTACAAAGACAGCGGTTCTATGCATTCTATAACATTCAGCAATTATTTTGTAGATGATAACCAGGTAACCGGTACTAAAACGGTGCAGAATATGGGAACCAACGCCAGCGGGCAGCCTTATTTTAATATTTCTGTAAACGGTTCTATAATCCTGGCCAACAATAATGGTACGATCAGCAATACTTCCACACGTGTGCGTACCTGGACACAAGGCTATAATACTGCAGCATGGAATGATGATGTATACTCTGTGACCGGCAGCGGCAGTATAACACGTGCTAACGGTAATGTGTTTACCATGAGTATTACATCTCCGCTGATTATTGCATTGAATTGCCGTTGGATAGAACAGGGAACATTACAGATCACACCGCCCAATGGTAATATCCGCACACTGGATTACGGCAATGGTATCTGCGATGCTATGGCTACATACACTGTAAACGGGCATACATACAATGTGGTCCTGCATTAATAGTGCCGATGATTGACTAAAAGGTAAAGGCCCCGCTATCCAGCAGGGCCTTTTTATTTTACAGGCAACGTAATAAAATATCGCATGCCATCCTGATCTCATCTTTAGTAATAGTAAGTGGCGGTGCCATCCTGATACAGTTGGAGGCAAACAGGAACCAGTCGGAGAAAATGCCTTCCTGTATACCTTTCTGCAGTGTCTGCAATACATGGTCCATATCTTCCAGTTCTATGGCCATCAGCAAACCTTTGCTGCGTACTGCTTTTATGGATTTATGCTGCAGTAGTTGCCGGAACAGGGCTTCTTTTTCAGCAACCTGTTCAATGAGCTGTTCTTCCAGCAGCGCATTCATGCCTGCCATGCCTGCTGCACAGCATACCGGGTGTCCGCCAAATGTAGTAATATGCCCCAGCACGGGATTATCTGTAAATGATTGCATATGCTGAAAAGAGGAAACAAAAGCGCCCATGGGCATGCCGGCGCCCAAAGCCTTGCCCAGTAAAACAATATCGGGGATAACATCATAATGCTCAAAACCCCATAGCTTGCCTGTGCGGCCAAAGCCGCATTGTATTTCATCAAATACAAGCAGTGTACCTGTTGCCGTACATTTTTCACGCAATTGCTGCAGCCATTCTGTTCGCGGTTCTATTACGCCCGCCTCGGCCTGTACGGTTTCTATGATCACACATGCCGTTTGCATGCTTACAGCATCGATAAGTTCCTGCGAGTTATAATTGTAACGGTCTACGCCCGGCATCAGCGGCCGGAAAGCATTGCGCCAGTATTCGTCTCCCATTACACTGAGTGCGCCCAGTGTGGCACCATGATAGCTGCTGATGCAGCTGATGATATTGGGCCGTCGCGTAACTCTGCGTGCCAGTTTTATTGCGCCTTCTGTGGCTTCAGCGCCGGAGTTGGTAAAGTATACACAGTTAAGGCTTGCGGGAAGATTAGCGGCAAGTAAACTGGCATAAGCAACTTGCGGTGTCTGCAGCAGTTCTCCGTAAACCATAATATGCAGGTATTCGTCGGCCTGTCGTTTTATAGCCTCAACCACCTTTGGGTGACGATGCCCGATGTTACATACGCTGATGCCACCGATAAGGTCAAGATATTTTTTCCCATCTGCATCATACAGGTAGTTGCCCTCGGCGCGGGTAATGTGTAAACCTACCGGCGCGGGTGAGGTCTGCGCTACATGCTGCTGAAACTGTTGGCGGATGTTCATTGTGTAAATAGTAAATGGTGAATGATCAATGGTGAACAAGCAATAGTGAATGATGAAATATCAAAGGTGAAACGTGAATGATCAATGGTGAATAGTGAGTTGTTAGTATCAAGTATCAAGTATCAAGTATCAAGCTGCAGGTTTAAATCCCAGGTACTGAATCCCAATTCCCAAATCTCAATTCTCAATTCTCAAATCCGAATAAATCCTGAAATTCTCCTCATCAAAGCATACGAAATGTATCTCGCTGATGGCTTCGGAAAAATCAATTTCAAAATCTTTTACGGCTTTTAAAGCAACAACTGCTGCCTTGTCTTTCGGAAAACGGTAAATGCCTGTACTGATGTTGGGAAAAGCTATTGTCTTTATGGCATTTGTTTTGGCCACAAGCAAACTGTTGTAATAAGCCTTGTACAACAAGCCTTCCTCATTTTTACCGCCGCCATTCCATACAGGCCCTACTGTGTGGATAACGTATGCAGCCGGCAGTCGGTAACCCTTGGTTATTTTAGCTTCTCCCGTTTTGCAGCCATGCAGCATACGGCATTCCATTACCAGCTCCGGGCCGGCAGCCCTGTGTATCGCACCATCCACACCGCCACCGCCCAGCAGAGACGTGTTGGCGGCGTTGACGATCGCGTCGGTCTGCATTTTGGTGATGTCTCCTTTTTTTACAAATATGACTGCCATAAAGCTGTTTATTGCGTTACCGGTTTTATGCCCAGTTCGGTGGCTTTCTGCATCATAAATTCATAAGCTGCCTCATAGCTGTTGGGTATAATGCCATCGAGTATGGCCTCGCGTACGGCTGTTTTTATAAAGCCCACCTCGCGCGATGGCGGCAGGTTAAATATCTGCATGATCTCGGCACCGTCAATAGGCGGCTGCCAGTTGCGGATACGGTCCTTTTCTTCCACTTCCTTGAGGCGTTCTTTTACCAGCTCAAAGTTGGCAAGAAAGCGTTTTACCTTCAGTTTGTTTTTTGAGGTGATATCGCTTTCGCAGAGTATCATCAGGTCTTCCAGGTCGTCACCGGCATCGAAGAGCAGGCGGCGCATTGCAGAGTCCGTGATGTCTTCTTTTGAAAGACTGATAGGCCGGAGGTGCAATGCCACAAGTTTCGCCACGTACTTCATACGGTCGTTCTGCGGCAGTTTCAGCTGTCTGAATATTTTGGGTGTCATGCGTTCTCCCACAGCATCGTGGCCGTGAAATGTCCAGCCGGTGCCGGGCTCATAACGCTTGGTTGCAGGCTTGCCTATATCGTGCAGCAGGGCGGCCCAGCGCAGCCACAGATCGCTGCTACGTGCGGCTACGTTGTCGATTACCTGCAGTGTGTGATAAAAGTTGTCTTTATGGCCTTTACCTTCAATCATTTCAGTGCCTGCAAGCTCCGTAAACTGCGGGAAAAATTCATGCAGCAGACCTGTTCTGTACAGCAAGTCAAGGCCTACAGAAGGCTTGGGTGCCAGCATTATTTTATTGAGCTCATCTGTTATACGTTCCTGGGAAATGATGCGGATGCGCTTTTTATTTCTTTCTATGGCCTCAAAAGTCTCGGGATATATTTCATAACCAAGCTGTGTGGCAAAGCGGATGCCGCGCATCATACGCAACGGATCGTCGGAAAAAGTGATATCCGGGTCCAGCGGTGTGCGGAGGATTTTGTGTTTCATGTCCTCCAGCCCATTGAACGGGTCTACAAGCTTTCCGAAATCGACTTTGTTCAGGCTGATGGCGAGGGCATTGACGGTAAAGTCCCGCCGGTTCTGATCGTCCTGCAGGGTGCCGGCCTCTACATCCGGTTTGCGTGAATGCTCTTTGTACGATTCTTTCCGGGCGCCTACAAATTCCACTTCAAAGCCATTCTGAAGCTTTATCTGCGCGGTACCATATGTTTTGAAAAAGTTTACTTTAGGCCTGGGTCTGAAAGAATCGGCAACTTCATGCGCCAGCGCTATGCCGTCTCCCACACACACAATGTCTGCATCTTTGGTAGGACGGCCAATGAGCTTGTCCCGTACAAAGCCGCCGATCAGGTAGCAGGGCACACCGAGCTTTTCAGCCGCAAGGCCAATGGTTTCCAGCAATTTCTTCTCTTCAGGGCTGCAACTGATGTCCATTATAATAAAATCAGGGATGTTGGTTTGCAAAAATAAAAACTCTATGTGCTTTTTACCGCAAAGAGGCGAAGTTAGTTGCAAAGCAGCGCAAAGGCTTATGATACGCTACCTGCGCTGAGAAAAACCTTTCAGTGCTCCTGAAAGACAGTTATGCCTGGCGTTTCTTAGCGGTAATGCCTTTTTACCGTATCCTGGTAATATTGCCCTCGTCATCTATCCGGATGATCTGTGATGGAGTCCGTTCGGTCACGTCTTCCTGGCGGTATTGTACCACATACCCGGCGCCTTTTTGTATTTCCTCCGGCACCTGGTTGAAAAATGCAGGAGTGGGCTGACCGCTGAGATTGGCAGATGTGGACACAAGTGGCCGCTGTAGGCGTTTGATCAGCGCTTTACAGAAAGGGTCATCCGTTACGCGTATGGCTATGCTGCCATCTTCATGAACAAGATTCTCGGGGAAGCCGATGGCTCCTTCATAAATCACGGTTGTTGGAGCGGTAAAACTCTCAACAATGCCGATGATGTCTGGTGGCGGTGCTGCAACATATTGAATAATATCGCGGGCATCGGCCAGTAATATGATCAGGCTTTTTTCTTTGGGCCTTTGCTTCAGGGCAAATACTCTTTCTACAGCTGCTTTATTCAATGCATCGCAACCAACACCCCATACCGTATCTGTGGGGTAAAGTATAGTACCGCCTTCTTCCAGCGTACGGATGCAGTTTTTTATATCGTATTCGAAGTCCATTCCAGTAATTGTTGATTGGTAATATCCATTGCGCAGCGGAAATGCCCTTCAGGGCATGTTTTTCTTCCATGCAGCCCACAGGGCCTGCAATACAGCCTTTCTGCTATTTCTACGATGCGTCCGTTGCTTCTCACCGGCCCAAAGCCAAATGCCGGAACTGTAGAGCAATATACGGCTGTAACAGGTGCAGCAACGGCAGAGCAAAAATGAAGGGGGGCAGAATCATTTACGTAGTTCATGGCGGCTCCTTTCATCAGTGCTGCAGATTGCAGGAAATTCAGCTGGCCACACAGGCTGGTCACTTTTTTGTTGCCGGTACCGTTAATTATTTCTGCCGCAATGGCACTGTCATCCGGACCGCCCAGCAGATAAACGTTATAGTTTGCGGGCATTTCGTCCAGCAGATTGATCCATTTCTGTACAGGGAACTGCTTGGTAAACCACACAGAAGATGGCGCAATGCACACGTAAGGTTCTTTTTGCCATTGTGCAACTTTCTCAAAATCTGCCTCTGACGGGTACAGGGCAGGCCAGGCCGGTGTTGCGTCCGTAATGCCGGCTATCAGCATCTGGTTACGTTGCGTTTCATGGATGGGCGCAGGATCGTATGGCGCTGATATGAGATGCTTTATGGTTTTTGTATAACAGAACGACAGCGGATTTTTATCAAAACCGATGCGGTTTTCTGCACCGGAAAGCAGCGTAACAATACCCGATGTGGCAAAACGATGCGGGTTGATCACATAATCGTATTTTTCCCTGCGGATAGACATTGCCAGCCCCAGCAGGTTGCGTATTTTCTGTTTTTTCTTATCCCAGACCCATACTTTGCGCACTTTAGAATTGCCCGTCAGCAGGCCCTCATTTCCTTTCCGGAGCATAAAATCTATTGTCGCACCGGGGTAGAAAGCATGAAGTTTTTCGATAAGCGCTGTTGCCAGGACAACATCGCCGATAAAAGCAGTTTGTATGATCAGAAATCTGGGCATGGGGTGCAAAAATACTATTCCCTGTGCTTTAACACCGGTTTAACAGCAAAACTTTAACGTCCGCCCCATCTCTGGCTTTAAAATTGTTGTCTATTAACTAAAAAATAGTTGGGATAAAACTTCCTGCTGTTTAAATTTGTATCAAAGGGTTGTGTACCCTGTATTTTTTAAAGAAAACATACATATGAAAAAAGTAATTCTTTCATTAAGCCTGGTTTGCCTTGCAGCAGGTGCAACTATAGCCCAGGAGAAAAAAACAACTGTACAAAATCCCGCTGCTGCAACACCTGCCTCAGGTACGCTTTCTGTAAACAATATGGAGTTTAAAGCTGATAACCATGATTTTGGAGATGTGCAGGAAGGTCCTGCCGCCGATTATGAGTTCCAGTTTAAAAACACAGGTAAAGAACCCCTGATTATTCAGCATGTGCAGGCATCCTGCGGCTGTACTACACCTTCTTACACTAAAGAGCCGATTGCTCCGGGTAAAACAGGTACGATTAAGGCTTCTTACAACACATCAGGACGTCCGGGCCAGTTTACAAAAACGCTTACTGTTACATCCAATGCTGGTGTTAAGGTGCTGACTATTAAAGGAAATGTGGAAAAAGCTCCTACTACATCAGTGCCGGAGAATAATTCAATGATGAAAACAAATTAATGTTTTTTATAACCTGCAAGCTGCAGTGCTTTTAAAAAAATACAAGGTATAATAACCCGATTACTATTATATTGCTTTTCTAAAAACAAACAAACAAATATTCAGTTATGAAAAAAGTGTTCATCACGCTTTGCCTTGCAGCAGCAGCTTACGGTGTTCAGGCACAAACGGCCACTCCTGCGCCTCAGCAGCAGGCAGCTCCTGCAAAGGATACTAAAAATGGTCCTAAGTTCCAGTTTAAAGAGGAAACCTGGGATTTTAAAAACATCAAAGAAGGTCCTGTTGCAGAGCACGTTTTCGAATTTAAAAATACTGGTAAAGAGCCGCTGATCATCCAGAGCGCAAGCGCATCCTGCGGTTGTACTACTCCTGAATGGCCTAAAGAACCAATCCTGCCAGGTAAAAAAGGCAAGATCACTGTTCACTACAATACACAAGGTCGTGTAGGTCCGTTTACTAAAGACGTGTATATCGTTTCTAACGCTGTTTCTGAAAAAGAACGCTACGAACTGCACATCAAAGGGACGGTAGAATCTGCAGCTCCGGTACAATCAGCACCAGCTCCTGCACCAGCTAAATAAGCAACCGTCTAAAATTTATATTTCAGCCACCGTTATGGTGGCTGTTTTATTTTGTACCTGTACCAACTAAACTCAGTGTTTCCGCGTCTTTAACTGTATAAACCTAAACAGATTTTATATGAAAAAAATTATCCCGGCACTGCTTTTCTCTGCCCTTTCTTCTGGTGCATTTGCCCAGTCCGAACTTAAACCGCAATCATCGCCCGCAGTTATTGCTACGGTTGTAACGCCTGCGAAAACTAACCCCAAACCGGATGATAAAAAAGGCCCGCGATTCCGTTTTAAAGAGGAAACCTATGATTTTAAAGACCTGAAAGAAGGACCTGTTGCAGAACATGTGTTCGAGTTTAAAAACATTGGCAAAGAACCACTGATCATACAAAGCGCCAGTGCTTCCTGCGGCTGTACAAAGCCTGAGTGGCCTACAGAACCCATCCTGCCGGGGAAATCCGGTAAAATAACAGTACGTTACACTACTGAAAAACATGTAGGTCCATTTATGAAAGATGTATATATTGTTTCTAATGCGGTAAGTGATAAGCCCCGCTACGAGCTTCATATAAAGGGAACAGTAGCGGCAAAGACTGCGGATACCAAATAATAAGGCAGGACTATAAAAGAAGTTTTTTAAAATTGTGTCAGCAAAGTATCAGAGTAGAAACATCTGTACTGTTTTGCAAAAGAAAATTTTTGTATGAAGAAAGTAATGATCATGCTGGCCCTGTCCGGGATCGCATTTGGCGTAAAGGCCCAGAACCCGGTTCCGGATTCTCTTAAGGACGGACCGATGTTTAAGTTTAAAGAAGAGACATTTGATTTTAAAAACATTCCGCAAGGCCCTGTCGCGGAGCATGTATTCAAATTCAAAAATATCGGTAAGAAACCATTGATCGTTCAGACTGCAACTGCATCCTGCGGCTGCACCAGGCCGGAAGTGTCTTCGGCACCGGTTAAGCCAGGTAAAAGCGGTGAGATCACTGTCAGGTACAATACAAAAGGTCGTCCCGGTGCTTTTACAAAAGATGTGTTTATCATTTCCAATGCCGCAAATGGCCAGCCGCAATATACTATCCATATCAAAGGAGCGGTGAGTGCAACGCCGCTTAAAACAGACACAAAGTCTACACCAAAATAAGCTCAGCTTACATTCTACAATACCGGCAGCTGCTCCTTTGGGGCGGCTGTTGCTTTGTGTGTTTATACTGCTGTTTCAACCGGTCATATCCAGGATCATTTGCACCGGGATCGATTGCGGAGATTTATGTTTTTTGTACAGCCTGATCCGATTATCTTTCCTTTTTATCTGCTTTTAATATGTCCGCAATGAACAGATATTTTACCGGATCACGATCAATATTGTTATGTCTCAGCCTGAGCCTTTGCCAGGTATTTACAACCTCTGTATCACAGGCACAGACACCATCCCGCCCGGCATCTTACTACCTGAAACAAGCCACTTTTTCCATGCCGGAGATACAGGAACCAACGATTCCGGCGCACGATTTCTCAATCTCTGATTATGGCGCCAAAGGCGATGGTGTCAGTTTAAATACAGAGGCATTTGAGAAAGCGATGAATGCGTGTGCGGCGGCAGGCGGCGGCCATGTGATCGTTCCGCCCGGCACCTGGCTTACCGGACCAATAAAAATGCAGAGCAACATAGATCTGCATGTAGAAAGAGGTGCATTAATACTTTTTACTCCTGACCATACGCAGTATCCTATTGTCAGCGCTTCCGGCAGTAGTAAAAGCTTTGCAGTGGCATCGCCTGTTTATGGGTATGATCTTTCCAATATCTCCATTACAGGAGAGGGTATTATGGACGGTTCCGGAGATTCCTGGCGCCCGGTTAAAAAGGGAAAAGTGCCGGAATCACAGTGGAAAAAACTACAGGCATCGGGTGGTGTGGTAAGCAAAGACGGAAGTATCTGGTGGCCATCGCAGGCCGCATTGGATGGAGAAAAGCTGCAGAAAGACCTGAAAAAAAATAAAGAGGCAAAAGCAGAAGATTACCTGCCGGCCCGCGACTATATGCGGCCATATATGGTATATTTTTCGAATTGCAAGAAGGTATTGATAGAAGGTGTTACCCTGCGTAATTCGCCCAAATTTATTTTCTACCCGACACATTGCACAGATCTTACTGTACGCCGGGCCAATATTTTTAATGAATACTATGCACAAAACGGAGATGGTCTCGACATCAGCGCCTGCAAAAATGTGCTGATCTACCAATGCAACGTAAGCGTAGGTGACGATGGCATCTGCATGAAGTCTAGCGCGGGCAGCAAAGACGAGCCCGGCAGTTTCAACCTGGAAAATGTGGTTGTGGCAGAGTGTGCTGTATATCATGCCCATGGCGGTTTTGTGATAGGAAGCAATACTGATGGTGGTATGCGCAACATCCTGGTAAGTAATTGCAATTTTGTAGGTACAGATGCAGGCATACGTGTGAAAAGCAATGCGGGTCGCGGCGGGCTTGTAAATAAGATATACATCAACGATATCTATATGACCGGTATTGTAAATGAGGCTATTGTGTTTGATACCTATTATGAAGATCAGCCGGCGGGATCAGAAGGATCTTCTTCAGAAAAAGAAAAAGGTAAAGTGCCGCAGTTTGAAGACTTTTACCTAAACCGCATATACTGCACAGGAGCCCAGACAGCCATCAGCGTTACCGGCTTGCCGGAGATGCCGATAAAACGCATTTACCTGGATAATGCGGTGATCAGTGCAAAAGAAGGTGTACATCTTAAAGACGCTGCAGATATAAGTTTTAAAGGATTAACTGTCAATACTGCAGAACAGCCGCTGTACAAGCTGGAAAAAGCTGAAAATATTACGCTTGACGGTAAGCCAGTAGCCGGGAAATAGATTCTTTAAAAAGAAGCTATTTAAATTCTGAAAAACCTGACCGGCGCGAGTCTTACTTTTTGCTTGCCCCAAAAAGAGTAAGCAAAACCCGCCCGACTGAACGTCGTTCGGGCGGGAAAGGCAGCAGGCGGCTATTACCGCTGCTGCCTGCATCTGACTATTTAGCGTATGTACTACTGTATTGACTAGCTACAAAGCCTTTATTACTCTTTTATTATCCGCTCTTATTTCCAGACTAATTATTTTTAAACATCGCTCTGAGCACAGCCGAAGGCAGATCGTGTTTTTAACAGTAAAATATTTCTGTAACCAACTAATCTGTTAATTTTGCGCCATGCCTGTAATTTCACATCGTGGCGCACAAATGCCGCCATCGCCTATACGCAAGCTTGTTCCTTATGCAGAAGCTGCCAAAAAGAAAGGAACCAAAGTATATCATTTAAACATCGGCCAGCCGGATATTGTAACACCGCCTTCTATTATGGATGCGGTAAGACATACAGATATCAAGGTGCTGGAATATAGCCACAGCGCAGGTTTTGAAAGCTACCGCAGGAAACTCGTAGAATATTACAAGCGCAATGATATTGATGTAAATCATAACCAGATCATTGTTACAACCGGTGGCTCCGAGGCGATCCTTTTTGCTATCATGGCCTGTATGGATCCCGAGGATGAGATTATCATACCGGAGCCTTTCTATGCCAACTATAACGGCTTTGGCACCAGCGCAGGCATCCGTATCGTGCCGATACCTTCTACCATTGAAGAGAACTTTGCACTGCCGCCGATCGAGGCTTTTGAAAAAGCTATCACGGTACGCACCAAAGCGATCATGATCTGTAATCCCAACAACCCTACCGGTTATCTCTACAGCCAGGAAGAACTGGACATACTGAAGGAAATATGCCTGAAGCATGACCTGTTCCTGTTCAGTGATGAAGCATACCGCGAGTTTTGTTACGATGGCCGTAAACACATCTCCGCACTCACACTGGACGGACTGGAAGAGAATGTGATCCTGATGGATACGATCTCCAAGCGCTACAGCGCGTGCGGCGGCCGCATCGGGGCATTTGTTACCAAAAATCAGCAGGTGCTGGATGCGGCTATGAAGCTTGCGCAGGCCCGCCTGAGTCCGCCAACATTTGCGCAGATATTAGGTGAAGCTGCTGTGGATCTGCCGCTGGATTACTTTGAAGAAGTACACGCCGAGTATAATTCCCGTCGCGATCTGCTGGTGCAGCGCCTGCAGGCAATGGAAGGCGTTACCTGCCCCATGCCGGGCGGTGCGTTCTATGCTATGGCCAAGCTGCCGGTAGACGACTGCGGAAAATTCTGCCAGTGGCTGCTTGAAGAGTTTTCACATAATGGTGCAACGGTAATGATGGCACCGGGTGACGGATTCTATGCTACTTCCGGTAAAGGAAGGAATGAAGTGCGCCTTGCTTATGTGCTGAACAAAGAAGATATTAATGCTGCGATGGATTGCCTGGAAGCAGCGCTGAAAGTATATAAGAATAAATAATTTTCTCTTAATAAAAGCGGGCCCGGCTGATCATCAGCCGGGCCCGCTTTATTTATGGACCTGGTGAACGTATCTGTTTAGGTCCCGAACGTAACCGTTTAGGTTGGCAGACATAAAATTTTACATTGTATAACGTAAAGTTTTAGGTTCTGAACGTAAAAAAATAGGTTCCGGACGTATCTAAAATAGGTTCTGAACGTAAAAAAATACGTCTGCCAACGTAAAAAAATAGGTTCCGGGCGTATCCAAAATAGGTTCTGAACGTAAAAAAATACGTCTGCCAACGTAAAGAAATAGGTTCCGGACGTATCTAAAATAGGTTCTGAACGTAAAAAAATACGTCTGCCAACGTAAAAAAATAGGTTCCGGGCGTATCCAAAATAGGTTCCGGGCGTGTTCTGAATTGGGAAATGTATGCTGCATAAACAACCGGTTACAAACGGTTAAATATCCGCAGATTATTCTGCTATGGCTTTAGGGAAATACTATATTTGTACCAGTAATACGACAGCTATGAAGAAAGAGTATGCCACCCATCACGGAAGAAACGTAAAGCGCCTGCGTGAGATACTGGGCATAAAGCAGGAGGCGCTGGCTATAGAGCTGGGCAGCGAGTGGAACCAGAAAAAGATTTCTGCACTGGAGAGCCGCCCCACAATTGATGAAGACCTGCTGGAACGTGTGGCAGAAGCCTTGAAAATGCCTGTTGAGACAATTAAAGGTTTTGACGACGAAATGACTATTTACAATATTCAGAATAACTACGATGGGTCAAACGCCGGTGCCGGAGAGGTAGGAAACATAGGCAGCAATTACCACGAATGTACCTTCAACCCATTCGATAAAATTGTGGAGCTGATGGAAGAGATCAAAAAGCTGCATACCGAAAAAGAAACGCTGTATGAGCGTATGCTGCAGGATAAAGATGCTGTGATAAAAGCACTGGGAAAATAGCTGGTTTTATCACAATAAAATGTCAGATTTATGACGCAATATGCTTTTATTTATTGATCTGCTATATAAAAAGAAGCTAATTTTATTTAGCCAGTTTCGTAATGAAAATAATAAATACACTTCTGCTGTTATTGATATATCCTTTAATCTATCATGCAAAGGCTCAGACTGTAATATCTTCATGTACCGCCCCGGACTCTATAGTTAACAAATGCAAATACAATGCAAATGAGCTTGTTGTAAGAATGTCTTATGATAATAACACGTCATACAAGGACAGTATCTTGATAGATCCCTCAAGAATAGATACTTTTGTAAGAGCTTTTGTTGCTATATATAATGCGTATAGCTTGCCTGTGAGAGACACAATTATTAATTACAGGCATATTGGTGCATTTCCCACAATAGAAATATCCCAATTGTATCTGATATGCGATACTTCTTTACAATGGGCAAGGAATCTCGTTAATCACGTTGTGCCGTGTGGCTACCAGCCAATAGACAGTTTGATTAATGTCTTTCATTTAAGTATATATACATCGTCGGGCAACTGGATCCAGCTTCAGGCTGACAGTAATTATTATAATATGCCTAAGATGATAAGTTTATTTCAGGCATTGCCGGGAGTACAATATGCAGCAGTGCCAACATCCCAAAATTGGGGAGACGATGTAACGGCAACGATTACTCCCAATTTTGTAAATATTGTTTATCGATATAATTTCCTGCATTATTGGAAATTTCATGTGTTTTATGATTGTACTGTGCAGTATGTTTCCAGTTGGAGAGATGGAGACCCGGACCCAAGCGGAATAAATGAGATAAAGGCAGGAACTATTGAATTTTACCCTAATCCTGCAAAGCAATATTTATATCTCAAGCATGAACAAGGTATACAAATGGTATATATTACAATTTATGCATTGGACGGCAGGACGTTGTGTGAAGGGAAGCTGCAAAATACTAATGCCATTAACGTACAGAATCTAACTCCCGGAAGCTATTTCATACGCCTCAATACAATCAAAGGGGAGAGTATTATAAATTTTATCAAAGAGTAAATTCAACCTTGCAGTAATTTATCTGTCAGATGCCACTTGCGGCAATATCCGAAACTGCAATAGAAATAATACGCCTGAAATTGAATGCGGTTCCGTTCAAAAATCCTGCATCCCCGGATTGTGGGACGAAGTATACCATTCATCATCTGTATAGCTGTCGGGAGATAGTGTCCCATGCAAGCCCGGTCGGGAGACCGGGGCTTAACCTGTCATTATTTTGACGGCAATGCCACTATCGGAATGCTGCACTGGCGCACTATTGCTTTTGTATGGCTTTTATGAAAGAGCCCCTCAAAAAAAGAATACCGGTGCGGCATCACTACCAGCCAGTCCATCTGGTTGCCGGCAACAAAGTCTATGATCTTCTGGTCAGTGTCTGTGCCTGTTTCGTAATGGTACTCAGGATTCAGATGGGCAAGTGTGTTATGCACCTGGGTATTTTCTGAAATGATCTGCTGCTCTGAAGGTGCCCGTTTATCCGTATTTACACTCAATACGTGCAATCTGGCGCCTGTAGCAGCTACCAGTGAGGATAGCTCATTGACCGGGATGGTGAATGATGTGTTCTGCACATCGCAGGCAAAACAAATGTTCTTTACCTGTGTAAAAGTGGCATGCTCCGGCACCGCAATTACAGGGCAGGGGAGGTGTTTCATAGTGGCAACAATTGTACTGCCAAAAAGCCCACCGCCACTGCTTTCGCTATTTCCCATGATTATGATCCATGGCTTTTTATGGCTTTCCTGGATATAGTCCTGCAGGCTGTCGGTCAGTTCTCCGTACAATACTTTGGTTTCCATGTTTACCTCCGGCCAGGTGGCTTTGTATTTCTGTACCGTTTCCCGCAAACGCTCTTCTGCAATATCCCGTATTTCGTCCATCGGCATAACCGGCATCGGTGCATCGCTGAATGTAACAGGAATGAGAAAGGAATGTACCATGAGCAGCGAGGCACCGGATACTTTGGCCATATTGCAGGCATAGTCGGTGGCATTACCTGCTGCGTCTGAAAAATCGGTGGCTACTATTATTACAGACATGTGTGGTGATTTTTGGCTACTAAAAGTTAGCTGAAAAAAGCGTACCACGCAAATCTGCCTTATCCCTTTATTTGCGGAAAAGGCTGCGGAATGATTTTTCAAAAACCTGCGAAATGGTAATAAAGATGATGCGTACATCCAGCCAGATACTGCGGTTTTTGAGGTAATAAATATCCCACTGGATACGTTTACGCAGGTCGCGTTCTATAATTATCTCTCCAAGAAAACCTTTTATCTGTGCCATTCCCGTCATGCCGGGCACTGCCTCATGCCGCAGGTTGTAGTATGGGATTGTTTGCCCGTAATAACGTGTATGGAAGAGCATATGCGGCCGTGGTCCTACAATGCTCATATCGCCCAGCAGTACATTAAAAAGCTGAGGGGTCTCATCAAGGTGGGTAAGACGCAGCATCTTCCCGATAAAAGTGATCCTTTTGTCATTGCTTTTTGCCTGAACGGTATCTGCATCGGGGTTCAGGTACATGGTGCGAAACTTAAAGCAGTCAAATTCCACACCTTTATAGCCGGTGCGTTTCTGGATAAAAAATACAGGACCGCGTGAAGTAAGTTTTATAAGCAGGGCAACAATGGGGAAAAGCCACGACATGATGAGGGTAATGAAAATCATAGCCACAGATATATCTATCAGGCGTTTGATCCTGAAATAAGCAGCGGGTTGCTGATAAACTGCATAGCGCTGACTGATCTCCCGGAACATTTCACGTATTTCGGCAGTTTCAGACTGGGACTGCACAGTCTTCGTGGCCCGTTCTTTAGGGAATCGTATGACTACAGGACGTTCCATTTTTTCTTCTGAAAGGGGTTAGGTTAATTGGGCTGTCATTAGAATCCGGCATAAAAGCCAGATTCAGATTATGCGCGCAAAGATGCGAAAAAAATTACAATTAATTAACAATTGACGCTTGCTTCGTTTTTTTAACAGAAGTGTAGTAATTGTTGATAAATACGACAGAGAAAAATGTAAAGTAGATAATACCAGCCTGCGTCTGCAGAGCAGCTTCCTGGAGCATAAATAAAACAGAAATGAAATGAAAAAGAAAGTAAAATATGCCGTACCGCATCTTCCGCATCAGGAAAAAGGGCAGCATAACAATAATGAGAAAACACAACAGCCCCGGTATGCCCAGCATCATAAGGGACTGCAGGTACATATTGTGCAGGTTGATATTATAGAGGTCTGAACGCGGGTATATTTTACCATCCATACCAGGTATTCCGGCGGCTTTCATACGGGCATTGAGGAGTAATGCTACATCTCCGTTTCCGCAACCCTTAAGCCAGAGTTTACGGTCTTTAATTTCGTCCATCCCCATCCGCCATACAAAAAGTCTTACGGTAAGATTGGTAAATACCGGCTCTTGCTGATTGTAGTTTTGGATGTAGGCGCTGCTTACGTCTGTATGGAGCATGTCCTGGTAGCGCTGACGGATGGGATTGTCTGTAAGCCCGATGCCTGCAGCGCACAAAGCTGCTACGCCTGTTATGACCACCAGTTTCAGTGCTGAAAACCGCCTTTGTGCAAAATACTGGTACAGAAAAACAAAGATGAGCACCAGGGGGAAGACAACAAGCAGCATCCTGGATGACAGGAGTATAAAAAACAGGACCTGGAGAAGAATATAGAGGATGCGGATTGCCTTTGCAAGCCTGCCGGAGAAGCGGTTCCACTTAAAAAGCAGCAATACAGATAATGAAAAAGCAGTGTACCATGCCACATACACGGCATTTGCCTCCAGTCCTTTAATAAGCGTATGGTAAAAGAAATACTTTGTATCGTGGGTTTGATTATACAGGTATACGGCTTTGCCCATGCAGTAAATAGATGTGGCTGTAATGCCGGAAACAAATGCCATAAAAATTTTTTCAATCCTGTCTTTATCAAGCGGTATGCCTGCGCCTATCAGCAGCGGAAGCACGAGGAAGCTTAACTTGGACTGGAGATCAAACAAAGCCTGGTCAGTATTGTGGCTGTAGGCAGTACCGGCAGCATGCAGCAGAAAATAGGCCATCCAGGGCCAGTATTCTTTCCGGCGTATGAAGGTGCCCAGTCTTTCTTTATAATTGCCATAAGCAATCCATGCAAAGGCTACCAGCATTATTGAAACAGTTGCGTAAATAAATGGCATCGATATGGTGAATGCCAGGATACACAATGTGATCTGAAAAAAACTTTGTTGCCAGCCTTTCTGAAACATGGGTACAAATGTAAATGATTATAGGGCGCGAATTATGTTGCTGTTGAAGCATTTGAATGATAATTGGAGGTCAAATCATGTTTTAATTTATTTTTGCGGCTTTGCCACCAGACGGCAGGGCGTTTTTCCTGCCGGTTTTAAATCCAGAGCACTTGAAGGGCCGATTGTTTAAAGATATTTCGTTTAATCTGTTGCAGACTGTGTTTGCACAGCTTACGGGTATCGTCACTTTTTATATAACATCGAGATACCTTGTCAAGACAGAATACGGAGAGATTAACTGGGTACTCGCCATCGGCACGCTGATCACTACTATTGCCTGTATGGGGCTGGATATGACATTGGTAAAAAAAATTGCAGAACAATCAATATCACCGCAACGCCTTTTCCGCGTACACTATTTTCATACACTGGTCTCTTCATCGCTACTGCTCATAGCGGCTTATGTGTTTATACATTTCAGTCCCGGCTTCAGCGAAGCGCATGGTTATTTCCTGCCGGTATTTGCAGCATCCGTATTCCTGTATCTTTCCAATTCCTACAAACTTACGCTTACCGGTCTGCGCCGGTTTAAGAAGACGGCCATAATTTCCATCTGTGGCAATCTGGTAAAATTCATAGGTATTCCGTTACTCCTGCTTACCGGCCGGCTGTCTGTTGCAGCTATTGCAGCCACCTGGATATTGTCGTCTGCTGCAGAATTTGCAGCTGCGGTATATACCGGGGCATTTGGTGAACGGCTTGGACTGCTGCCGGGGCTGGACAAAGAGCTTTATAAAAGAATGCTGGTGATTTCCCTGCCGGTTTTTGGCGCCATTATATTTGATTCTATACTCGCCAAAATTGACTGGATACTGATGGGAGTGTTTTCTTCGCCGTCGCTTACTGCAGATTATATTTTTGCCTATAAGGTGTTTGAGCTCGCAAAGCTGCCGCTGATGGTGATTGCGCCGCTTTTTCTTCCTTACCTCGCCGGGTTGTTTTCAAAAGAACACATCAGCATTGAACAGAAAAATAAGTTGCAGACCTTACTGCGCGGCATGATGGCGGTTGCAGTAGTAATACCGCTCCTGCTGGATCTTTGCTGGAGCGAACTGTTTGAAAAAATTACAGCAGGCAAATATGGCAACAGCAATTACATGATATTTTTCATTTTGTCCTTTTGTGTGCCGCTGCACTACATCACCAATTTTATGTACAGTAAGTGCTATGCATTGGGCAAGCTGAAAGCGATCATGTGGAGCACATTTGTAGTTTCGTCCCTTAACCTGCTGCTCAACTGTATACTTATTCCCCGTATGGGAGGCACAGGAGCTGCCATTGCCTTTCTTGCGGCAACCCTGGTGCAGGTGGGTATATACATAGCATTTGCCCATGATAAAGGCGTGAAGACGGGTGTGGGGTTGTTATTGCCGCCATTGGTTTTCGGGGCTATAGCTTTTATAGCCGGCCGGCTATGCGGAAATATTATTCTTTCTTTGTCAGTAGCGCTGGTTGTGTATTTACTTCTGAATGTGGTAACGGGTTATGTAAATATCCGTTCATGGATAAAAATGTATCAAAAATGAGACTGCTATACATATGTCATGCATATCCTCCTCATGGCGGAGGGGTGGGCTCTTTTGTACAGACCATAGGGCGTGGCATGGTAAGAAAAGGTCATGAAGTATATGTGGCAGAGCCCTGGACACCACAACGCCGGCACTTACCCGCATATGAGTGTGATGAAGGAGTACATGTGTACCGGATGGGTGTACGGTGGTATACAGACCGTTTATGGGACAGCAAGAGCGCTGCCGCCAGGCTGCTGTACCGTTTTATGCAGCGTACCAAAATCAATTTCCTGCTGTTTCTCCTGCGGTCGCGGATAAATGCACGGTACATTGCCGCTTTTATTGCAGCACATAAAATAGATATTGCAGAAGTGCCGGATGGCAATGAAGGCGGCCTGCTGGGCGCAAATCCCGGGAAGGCTGTTTTGTTGGTGCGCCTGCACGGTTCTGCAACATTAATGGACCATGCCGGTGTACGGGCAAACGGAATTATTGAAACCAGTATTTATAAAAGAATAGAGGCCCGTTTGCTGCAGCGGGCAGATGCCATGGTGGCTGTAAGTAAATTTACTGCAGCGCTTGTACAGAAGATTTTTAAAACGAAAACAGCAGCGATACCTGTTGTATATAATGTTGTAGAACAGCCGAAACTTACTCATGCTGTAACGGCGCCACCCTATATTTTGTTTGCGGGCAGCATCAGCTGGAATAAAGGTGTAGTAACGCTTGCAAAGGCATGGAACATAGTGGCAAAAGCCCTTCCCGGTGTAAAGCTTATAGTTCTTGGGGACGGAGATGCAAACCTGCTTTGGGATAATATACATCCGTCTTGCCATGCACAGGTGGCGGCCATGGGCAGTGTATCACGTGAAGAAGTGCAGCAGTATATGGCAGGTGCTGCATGTTTTGTGCTGCCGTCGTATTACGAGTCTTTCAGTATAGCTGTTGAAGAAGCGATGGCGCTGGGATGCCCGGTAATATATACGGAGCGCTGCTCCGGCCCCGAGATTATTGACCATGGTACAGATGGTATACTAGTGAATCCTGATGATGCAAATGAGCTGGCGAAGTGGATAAAGAAGATACTTGAGGATAATGAATTTGCAGCCCGGCTGGGCGAAGCGGCCCGGAGGAAGGCAGTACGTTTTACAGATGTAGCTGCCTGGCTGCAGGAAAATGAAACCATATATGTTAACCTCCTGGAAAAACACACTGCGCATGGCTAAAGTATTGATACTTGCAGATGAATTGTGTGTCGGTGGGGTGAGCACTTTTATCATATCACTGAGCAAAGGGCTGAGCCTGGCGGGGCATGATGTGACTGTGCTGCTGTTTGTAAAGGGCGGAGAAAAAGAAAAAGAGCTGGATGGTCATGTGCAGCTGGTACATCTTGACGTTTCTTTCCTGGATACGCGTTACATGGTTACCAGGCGGTTGCAGCAGATCATACAGGCTGAAGGGTACAGCACGGTTTTTTTTAATAACTGCTATTATGCAGACAGTCATTGCCTGCGCGGCTTGCGTGTGCAGGGGTTATTTGTGATACACGGCAACAGTAATGCCGAGATCCGCCGTTTCCTGAAAGAAGGTATATATTGCAATGTACTGGTGGCTGTCAGCCCGGCTGTTGAGCAGATGTGCCGACAGTACCTGCCTGAGTATGAATTGGCATACATCCCGCATGGTACGGAAGTTCCTCCATCTCTGGCTGTAAAAAACCAGGATCACTTTAACATCGTTTATCTCGGCAGAATATCTGAAGAGAAGGGGGCGTCGTTGTTGCCGGATATTATCCCCCCGCTTCTGAACAGGCATCCGGATATGCGCTTTATATTGATCGGTAATAATGACACAGATTACAGTCAGCATATTGTTACTGCGCTGCATGACCAAACGCAAGATGCAAAACAACTGTCTTTGTTGCCGGCTGCCGTCAAGACAGAAATAGAGCAGGAGCTGAATGCTGCTGCTGTTTTGCTGGGGCCGTCTTTTACAGAAGCTTTTGGTCTGTCATTCCTTGAAGGCGCGGCACATGGTGCAGTACCTGTGATCAGTCTTATTCCGGGAGTTACAGATGTTATTTTTGAACATGAAAAAAATGCAGTACTTGTACCTGCCGGAAGGCCTGATGGTTTTGTAGCAGGAATTCTTAAGGTGTACGGAGACCGGGAACGCCTGAAACGGCTTTCTGCTGCTGCATATGAGCATGTAAAGAGACATTACAGCATTGATACCATGATAGCCGGCTACTGCCGCCTGATAGAAACTGCAGGACAGGAAAAAAATAAAAACGTGGTAAGGCATACCCGGTTGCAGCGGTTGTATGGACTATATCGATGTTTTCTTTTATTGAAACTCAGAAAAAAAATGAAGAAATAAACTATGCCTGTCGGAACAGAAAGAAAGAATGCCGGAATTGGCATAACGCTGAAAAGTTTTGCGTTATCCGTAGATTGGGTATTGCTGATGTTATTACTTACAGTAACGCAGAACCGTTTTTTTGCGCTTAAGATCGTTGCCATACTGGCTATAACAGCTTTCAGACCGGCGTTCCGTTTCCTGAAAGGCAGGAATATGAGCCATTTCTACCTTTCGCTGGCAATACTCGTGATCTTCCAATACCTGTTTGTTGTAAGAGATTTTTCTGCCGGTTACCTGACAGTAGCCCTATACGCAGCAGGGCAGTGGATTTTACTTACGTTGATGGCCCTGCAGTTTTGCTACCAGGCCTGCTACCGAAATGATGACCGGGCCCACCGTGCAATCAATATTTTTTTCTGGGTAAATGTTGTATGCACACTTATAAAGCTGGTAAGGATCATGTTTATTACCAAAACAATCAATCCTTATGAGTATGCATCGGAGCCTATGTACGGGGTTTCCACGGGAGATCACCTTGCCGGTTATTTTGGCTATCATATTTACTGGATGGAGCTCGGTGACTATTCAAGTGTAAACTCCGCGGTATTGCCTATGTTTTTCCTGTATTTTATGTTTCGCAGGAAATGGCTGAACGCGTCTGTTGGCTTGTTTGTATTACTGGTTACTACGTCCAACCTTATAAATATTTTTCTGCTGGGGCTGCTTGCAATAATCTGTATTGCAGAGTACCGGAAAAAACTGTCTGCTCCTGCGGTTGTTTTTTTTGCCGGCATCATTGCCTTTTACACATTTGTTACGCCCAAAAACTTCCGGTATGCCGAAGACCAGATATTGAAGAAAATATTTCATGTCCAACTGGCTCATAAGGATAATCATGCGGGGAATGGCGCCCCGAGAGCCAGTGCGGCACCGTCGCCGGGCATAAATATTTCGCAGGTAAAAGGGCCGATGGGAAAAATGGCATCTTTTAAAGAGACCGGACAGATTATGGTAAGCAGCCCATCCAGGTTTCTCTTCGGTACCGGTGCCGGACGTTTCTCCAGTCAGCTCGCCTTTATTGCTGCGAGTGATTCGGCCGCTAAAGGCCATGTCTTTCGGCCGCTGCAATATAGGTCTGATGTTTTTGAAAAGAACCACTGGCAAATGGCTGAAACTATAAAAAGTCTTCCCGTGGAATATCATTCTGTGATGAACAGTCCTACTTCATTTTATAGCCAGCTTGCAGGTGAATACGGATTAGTAGGGATTATTCTTTTTATTGTTCTTTACCTGTTGTTTTTTATGCGGATGGCATGGGCCGGTTATGGCAAATATCTTATTGCCTTAGTATGTTTTCTCGCTGCATTTGAATATATATTTGATACCTTCTGCATTGTGATCATGTTTGAGCTGCTGATGGCGCTTAATATGAAAAGAGAAACGGCATTTCCGTTTGCTCCCGCAGAAAATGATAAATCGCCATTATGATGCCGGATAGAAAACCCGCTGTAACAGTCTTATTGCCGGCCTACAATGTCGCAGGTTACATAAAGGATGCAGTGGAGAGTGTATTGCAGCAGCAGTTTACAGATTTTGAGCTTTTAATTATCAATGACGGATCAACAGATAATACCCTTGAGGTGCTGAGTCAGTTTCATGATGAACGCATACGTATCGTATCCCAGGAAAATCAGGGTGTTGTAGGCGCTCTGAATAACGGGTTAAAGTTATGCAGAACAGAGCTGATAGCGAGGTTTGATGCGGATGATATCTGTTATCCCGACCGGCTGCAGCTGCAATATGATTTTATGAATGCACATCCGGATTATGTTGCTGTAGGCGGTGATGTAGCGTATATAGATCAGCACGGGGAGTTTGTATTTACCTATCACAGCAAAGCATATCGTGATGAAGATATCCGCAAGATCATTTCGACAGAATGCAGCCTTGTGCATTCCGCTGTTATGTATCGTAAAAGTGCTGTGCTGCAGGCAGGCGGATATGATAAAAATGCCTGGACATTTGAAGATCATTTTTTGTGGAAAAAGCTGTTGGGCATCGGTAAAATATGCAACCTCAGGAAAACGCTCATTGCAGTGCGCTTCAACCCCGGATCTGTAACTGTGGATGAACGGTGGCGCGGCAAAGAATTCCGGAGCCTTAAATACGCAAGTATAGAAAGTGGCATAATAAGCGATGCAGATGGCAGGCGTATACGCGAAATTTTCCGCAGCCAGAACTTCGATACTTTTAAAAAAGCAGCCTATCACGCGATGATGGGTAAAAAGTATCTATGGAACAATTACCAGCTCGATAAAGCCCGGATACATCTCAGAAAAGCAATTGAGTTTGCTCCGTCAATGCCTGCCCCATACCTGCTTCTTGTATTGTCTGTTCTGCCTTCGACGTGGATAAAATACATTTACCGGGTCTTCAAAAAAAATACTGCAGTTTCATGAGAGTGGCGTTTGTATCAAGAGCAACTTTGTATTCATCTCCCGGCGGCGATACGCAGCAATTGCTGATGACAGCACAGTGTTTGCGCGACACCGGTATGGTAACAGTTGATGTTTATACAGCTGATAATAATATCGATTATTCAAAGTACAACCTGCTTCATTTTTTTAATATCATACGACCTGCGGATATAATACATCATGTAAAGGAATCCGGCCTGCCATACCTGGTATCAACCATATTTGTCGAGTACGGCCAGGTGAGAGAAAAACGGAAGGGCCTGATGGAACTGGTGAGGAAAATATTATCTCCGGATATGCTTGAGTATGTAAAAGTGGTGGCCCGGTCTCTGAAAAACGGTGAAAAGATAGTCAGCAAAGATTACCTGCTTATGGGTCACCGGCGTGCGGTAAAATGGGTAGCACAGCATGCCGCGATGCTGCTTCCTAATTCGGAAAGCGAGTATGCCCGTTTTTGCAAAGCATACGGAATAGTAGGGCCTTACAGGGTAGTGCCTAATGGAGTGGATACAGAACAGTTAAACAAGGATTACCCGGAACTACCTGCTTATAAAGATGCAGTGCTGTGTATGGGACGTATTGAAAGCCGTAAAAACCAGCTGAACCTGATCAGGGCTTTGAATAATACTGAATATCGGGTATTCATACACGGCAAGCCGTCACCAAACAATATTGCCTATTTTAACCAGTGCCGGCAGGAAGCTGCAGCCAATATTACTATAGGCCCGCATCTTGAGCCGGCACAGCTGTATGCTGCTTACAGTGCCGCAAAAGTACATGTGCTGCCCAGTTATTTTGAGACAACGGGACTTTCTTCGCTGGAAGCTGCTGCGATGGGCTGTAATATTGTAGTGACGGACAAAGGAGATACCATGGATTACTTTGGCGATAATGCATGGTATTGTGATCCTGATGACCCTGGTTCTATAAAAAACGCTGTAGACGCGGCTTTCAATGCGCCGTACAATGAAAAGTTCAGGCAATATATACTTACACACTATACCTGGGAAGCTGCCGCAAAAGAAACGCTGGAAGCATATAAGACGGTTCCCGGTGTAGAAGAAATGATAAATAATGAATAAGGTGCTTAAAATAGGCATACTAGGTAGCCGTGGTATTCCCAACCGTTACGGCGGGTATGAGCAATGTGCCGAATATCTTGCTGCGGGGCTGGCAGAGAAAGGGCATGAAGTATATGTCTATAATTCGCATAATCACGAATACCAGGGAAGTACATGGAATGGTGTGCATATTATTCATTGCAATGATCCGGAACATAAGATGGGAACGGCCGGTCAGTTTATTTATGATCTTAACTGCATCCGGGATGCACGTCGCCGGGCATTTGATATTGTACTGCAGCTGGGATATACCAGCAGTTCTGTATGGTGGTGGTACTGGCCTGCGGAAGCTCTAAACCTTGTAAACATGGATGGGCTGGAATGGAAGCGGAGCAAATACAGTAAAAAGGTGCAGTGGTTTCTTAAACATGCGGAACGTTGGGCGGCAATGCATGGCAATGGTCTTATCGCAGATTCGCTTGGTATTCAGCAACATCTTAAGGATGTCTATAAAAAAGACTCTGTTTTTATTCCTTACGGTGCGGAGATATTTGAATCGCCGACGCCCGAAGCGATTCAGGCATATAATTTACAGCCTTTCAGCTATGATCTTTTGATAGCCCGTATGGAGCCGGAAAATAATATAGAAATGATCATTCGCGGTCATCAGGCTGCCGGGGGCAACAGGCCTTTGGTGGTAGTGGGCAAGACCGACAATAGTTTCGGCACTTATCTCAAAACAAAATACAGTACCGGCAGTAATATTTTATTTACAGGCGGTATCTACGAAAAAGATGCAATTAATAACCTGCGCTACTATTCCTACCTGTATTTTCACGGGCATTCCGTAGGCGGTACTAACCCTTCGCTGCTGGAGGCAATGGCCTGCAATGCATTGATAGCTGCGCATGACAATGTATTTAACAGAACCGTGCTCGGAGATGATGCTTTCTGTTTTTCAGATTCGTCAGATGTTTCAAGGCTTGTGGTTAGTGTTACAGATAGGTCAAGGTATAAATCATATCAGCAGAACAACCTGCAGAAAATACGCGACCGCTATAGCTGGCCGCGCATTGTACATGAATATGAGCAGATGATGCTGCAGGCAATGACCAATAAGCAGGGGCAATAGTGAATGGTCAATAGCAAATCATACATTACACATCAGCTAATTTTCACATTAACTACATTATTTCCCGGCCTCCACAACTGCTCTTACACCAGTGGCATAAGGTGTTGCTTTTATATTGAAGCGTTTTTCAAACTTGCTGCTGTCAAATACATAATCACGGTCGTTCTGGTAGAGCATTTCATGCATCTCTTTCATAACAGGCATAAACCAGCCAATGATCCCGACCATCCATTTGGGCACAATCATATATTTGCCCGGTACATTCATCTCTTTAGCAAACATAGCGACCCAATCTTTGCCGGTGAGCTGCTGCTGATCTGTAGGAAGATGCCACACCTGGTCCCAGGTATCGGGTGTATTGCCAAGGAGCGCAGTAGCCCTGGCCGCATCCGGAGTGAAGGTATATGTATGCACTTTGTCTGCAGCTGCCAGCAATTGCGCTTTTTTGCCCGCTTTCAGATTTTTATAGATTGTTTCCTGCAGTATGCTGGTGCCTGATATACCCGGTCCGTAAAAATCGGCCGCACGGGCTATGAGCGCATGTATTCTACCCGCATGCACTGCCTCAAATATCATATCTACCAGTTGTTTGCGCACCTGTCCCTTGCGGCTTGGCGGGTTCATGGGCGATGTCTCCGTCATGTGGCCTATGGCGTTGATATCGTACATGTACACGTTGTCAAAAAATACAAGCTTCGCATTATACTGTGCACAGGCATCAATTACGTTGCGTATCAGCTCCGGCCATATGCTGCGCCAGGTATTAATGTTATATTCAAATCCTGCAACAAGATATACCACTTCAGAGCCTTCAACAGCTTTAAACACATTATCCCGCTGCGTGATGTCTGCAGGGAAGAGGATATCCGTATCGTTTACTTTTTTAGGATTACGGCTTACGAGTCGTATCTCGCTGGTGTAGTTGCGGAGCTCATTTGCGAGCAGTGATCCGATTGCGCCACCGGCGCCGAGTATGGTTTGCATGGAATAGTGTTTTTATAACGCTGTCAGGGTTTGAAATCCTGGCAGCGTTGAAATGGAAAAGGCCGCGATCTGCGGCCTTTTTATAAACTAACTTTTTACTGATTTTGCTTTGAAAGTATTGATTGCATTGCGGGTGAATGTACTCAACACAAGGCGTCCGCTGATAGCTGCTCTGTCGGAAAGCAGGGTATCCCAATGGTCGGTATTTTGCCAGAAGATCCTTTTCAGTTCCCACATAGCATCAGGGCTGCTGTGACTCAGGCGTTCTGCAAGACGCTTAACGGCATCGTCCAGGTTTTCTGTGTTGGCATGAAGTTCAGCATAGAGATCATGTCTTTTTGCCCATTCTGCGCTGCGCCATTCTGTAGCATCTATAGCCAGCTGTGAAAAAGAGCTGGAACCTATTTTGCGTTCTACAGCAGGGCCTACCACAAACGGACCTATACCTACTGCCAGTTCGCTGAGCTTTACGGACGCTGCGTCTACGGCAATTGCATAGTCACAGGCAGCGATAAGGCCTACGCCACCACCTACTGCTTTACCCTGTACGCGGCCAATGATCAGCTTATGGCATTTACGCATAGCATTGATCACATGAGCGAAGCCGCTGAAAAACTGTTTGCCTTCGGCTTCCGTATTGATAGTCATCAGCTCATCAAATGATGCACCGGCGCAGAATGCTTTATCGCCTGCGCTGCGGAGTACAATTACTCTTACACGTTCGTCGATACCTATATCATTAATCGTTTTGGCAAGATCGGTGAGGATAGCGGCCGGCAATGCGTTGCTGGCAGGGTGGAAGAACTCAATGGTGGCAATACCATGGTCGATTTCGCTACGAACGTAGCCTTCGGCGTGTTGCATATACAAATTCTGATTTTTCACCACAAATATCTGCTAAAAAAATAAAAAGCGGTAGTGCTATGGCTGCTATAAGGCTATTGTTTTAACAAAACTGCTTGAAAAAAGGTAAAGTTCTCAGTAGAGGGTAAATTTTTGCACCATAGGTGCTATATCCGTTCCCAGCCACACAATGTAATTCCCCCTGGGCATTTTAGTGCCGTCCCAGGTATAAGAGTATTTACCGGCTTGCAGGTACCCATTTGCTATTCTGTATACCATTCGTCCTCCAAGATCCACCACTTCCAACACAATATTACTGGTATGTTCTAGGGCAATGTTTATATGTACAATACCGCTTGCAGGATTGGGCACAACAGGCAGCAGATAATTCTGCGGTGTAGTGGCAGCATGATTTTGCATTCCCGTTGGTTCCATAGAATCTGAATACCTGTATAAGTATTTCCCCGAAGCATACATTGTTGTATCATCGATTTTGAAAAAGCGGTTTACCTGGTCACACTCCAGCGGTGATACCTGCTGCCAGGATAGCCCTCCGTCATCGGTTTCCCATAAACCGGTGTAGTAGCCGCCTATCCATCCTTTATAATGGTTCAGGAAGCCGATACCCTGTGTTCCCCATGCATAGCTGTCCTGATGGGCAATGGATACCATATTCCATGTGTTCCCCCCATCTGTTGTTTTAATCATGGCAGCAGTGTCTGCGTACATGGGTTCAATAGAACCAACAGCAAACAGCCTGTCTACGAATTGGATTTTCCAGATACGTCCACCAAAAGTGGTGTCTGAAAAGACTTTCGTCCATGTTTGCCCTGCATTTACTGACCGGAGGACAACACTTTCACGTTTAGTGCCGTTTTGGTACAGCCTGCACCCGGTGGCAAAAATGGTGTCTGCAGACAGGCAGGTTATATCTACAAGGCCGGATGCCAGATTGGTATCGATATAGGATGTGATCCAGGTTTTCCCGGTATCTGTACTTTTATAAAACCTGGCTACATTGCCACCCCACCAGCCTACTCCATAAAACACGTTATTGCCCCAATGCGCCAATCCGCAGATTCTTTTATAAAATACACCGGTATCGGATATGTTGGCTGATATATCGGTCCAGGTTTCGCCACGATCGCTGGTCCGGCAAATAAGGCCCTCCAGCGAGCCGGCAATTCCACAGCGGAAATTGTCGGAAAACTCCAGGCTTCTGAAATAGTGGCCAGGATAATTGGCTTTCTCCAACCAAATAATACCGCCATCATATGTTTTTAATATCTGTCCGCTGGCAGCTACAATAACACCGGTGTCTTTATCGCAAAAATAAACATCGTCATGTCGTACCCAATAAGGGTAATTAACAGGTAGCCCGATGTTGGCCGGGGTGACCCAGCCTTTGGGTTGAGCAAAAAGAGGGGTGGAAAGAAAAAATAGCACAATAAGGCAGGTAAGTTTTTTCATAGTCTTTGAAAAAACAAATCTCGGTAAATGAGTATTTACTTATGTAATGGAAATGTAATGTTTAAAGTATATACCTGAAGAGGATTGCAGCGCAAAGCAGCAGTACAAACAAAAAAATATAAAACCGGTGCTGTGATTGTTTTCCGCGCTTCACTTTTGCCGGCAGGATAACCAGCAAGTACAGCAGGGAAAAGAATGTAAACAGGATCAGCAGCAGCTTTGTGAACATGGTCGTTTATTAAATAAGATCGCCGCAGCATAGGTTGTTGCGGCGATCCTGTATTGGTTTTTAATGGTCATGCTGTAGCAGAAGCACGTCAACTCTTATTAATTAATCCTGGTTTCTTTTCTTTACCATGGTGAGGATCGTAGCGATAGCAACAGTTTCGCCGGTTTCGTCATAGACGTCTACCAGCCATTTCACGATGCCTTTAGCTATATCATCTTCGCTGCGTTTCTCCTGGTCTACTTTTTCTTTCACCGTAAGTTTTACACCAATGGTTGCGCCGGGATAAACAGGCTTAGTAAAGCGCGCTTCATCAATGCCGTAATTGAGCAGTACGGGGCCTTTTTTTGCATCTACAAACAGTCCGGCTGCTTTTGACAGGATAAAATATCCATGTGCCACACGACGCTCAAAAATGGTTCCTTCCAGTGAAGTAGCGTCCATATGTGCGTAGAAATTATCACCGCTTACGTTGGCAAAATTGGTGATGTCTGTTTCCGTAACTGTATGTTTTGCGGTGATCTCTGTATCACCTACCTGGAGGTCTTCAAAGTATTTGCGGAACGGGTGCACATCGCTTTCCGTCTGTTTTCCGCCCTGCTGGTATACATTGGTAATACGGGAAATAGTAGTAGGAGAACCCTGGATGGCTGTCCGCTGCAGGTAGTGGAGCACTCCGCGTTTTCCGCCCATTTCCTCACCGCCACCGGCGCGGCCGGGACCCCCATGTACCAATAATGGCATTGGTGAACCGTGACCTGTGCTTTCTTTCGCACAATCGGCATTCAGCACCAGTATACGGCCATGCATGGTAGCAGTGCCCAGTACAAATTCTTTGGCGATGTCATCATCTGCCGTCACTACAGAGCATACGAGCGAACCTTTACCCATGCGGGCAAGTTCTATTGCATCGTCAATAGTATTGTATGGCATAATGGTGCTCACCGGGCCGAAAGCCTCTATGTTGTGCACATCTGTTTTGTGGAAAGGATCGTTGTTAAAGAACACCAGGGGTGGGAGAAAGGCACCTTTTTCTTTGTCGGCACCTACAACTTCAAATTTCTCCAGGTCACCGATCACTATTTCCTGCGACTGTGCCAGCTGCTGTACTCGCTCACGCACTTCATTGCGCTGCGAAAGACCAGCCAGCGGCCCCATACGCACGCCTTCCACACCCGGATCTCCGATAGTGGTCTGCTGCAGGCGTTTGCCGAGGGCTATCTGCACATCTTCCACGCGGTCTGCCGGCACCATAATACGGCGTATAGCCGTACACTTCTGGCCTGCCTTGGTGGTCATCTCGCGGGTTACTTCTTTAATGAAAATATCAAACTCTGCACTGCCTGGCATTACGTCCGGGCCCAATACGCAGCAGTTGAGCGAGTCAGCTTCAAGGTTAAAAGGCACAGCTTCTGAAACAATGCGGGGGTGCGATTTCAGTTTCTGGCCGGTAGAAGCAGAACCGGTAAAAGTTACCACGTCCTGTGTTTCTACAGTATCAAGTATGCCGCGGGCAGAACCGCAAATCAGCTGCAGGGAACCTTCGGGCAGTATGTTTGATTTAATGATCTCTTCAAATACGGCTTCTGTAAGGAAAGAAGTAAGTGTTGCAGGTTTTACAATAGCTGGTACGCCTGCAAGCAGGTTTACCGCAATTTTTTCCAGCATACCCCATACCGGGAAGTTGAAGGCGTTGATGTGAATGGCCACACCCTCACGTGGCACCATGATGTGATGACCTATAAAAGTACCGTTTTTAGAAAGTTTGGCAGCTTCGCCGTCTACATAGAAACGTTCGTCGGGAAACTGGCGACGCAGGCTGGCATTGGCAAACAGGTTGCCGATACCGCCTTCGATATCTACCCATGAATCTACACGGGTAGCACCGGTAAGTGCACTGATCTTATAGAAATATTCCTTACGCTCCATCAGGTGCAGTGCCAGTGCTTTAAGCATACGGCCACGCTGGTGAAAGGTGAGCTTGCGTAGTGCCGGACCACCCACTTTGCGGGCATACTGCATCATGGCGCCAAAGTCCAGGCCTTCGCTGCTGGCCGTATATACTGCATCGCCGGTTATTGCGTTATATAAAACGTCGCCGTCCTGCTTTGCGGTTACCCACTTGCCTTCGGCGTAGTTCTTTAGTTGTGTCAGGGACATGATTTTGATTTTGCAGGTGCAAAAATACACATTTTGAAGGCTACGGAAGACATGGCTGTATTCCTGACAGAATGTTTTATGTTTGCTGTCCTGTATGTAAGGTGATTATACGGTAACCGAAATTAACCTGTAAAAAGAATTGACAATTTTTTATGAAGCTGCCGGAACGCTATGCAACTCCTGTAAATAAGGTATTGAGAATTTTGCCATGGATTATCATACTGGCAGGATCTGTTGTTCGTATTGCGGTATGGCTGCAAAACCGCAATCTGTTTATTGATGAGGCTAATGTAGCCCGCAATATTTATGAGCGTGGTATTGGCGGCCTGGCTATGCCGCTGAGTTACGAGCAATATGCGCCGCCGGTGTTCCTCTGGATCATTAAGCTGTTTGCATCGGTTTTCGGTTATTCAGAGCAGGCGCTCCGGCTGTGGCCGCTGCTTGCAGGTATTGGTACGCTGATCGTTTTGTGGGCTTTGCTGAAAGAGCTGGTTTCTTATCGCACACTGTGGTATCCATTGGCATTGACGGCAGTGGCTTTTATACTCATACGCTATTCGGCAGAGCTTAAGCAATATGTGCCGGATGCGCTCATCGTTTTGTCCCTGCTGCTGCTGGCGCTGAAAGTAAATATTTTTACAACATCAAAGCTGCGGTTTACACTGCTCTGGTTCCTGGCCGGCAGTATAGCTGTATGGTCTTCTATGCCTTCGGTATTTGCACTTGCCGGTGTAGGGTGTTATTATTCCTGGTCTGTAGTAAAAGAACGTAAGTGGAGCTTTATGCCACCGGTATTGATCATCGCAGTGCTGTGGATAGCCCAGTTTGCTTTTTACTACCTGGCTATCCTGAAACCGCAGGCCAATTCCGACTACCTGCAGAACTTTCATCGCGGCTATTTTCTTTTTGCCATTCCGCACAGTAAAGATGAGTTGATGCATAACTGGTACCTGTTCCGTAACCTGGTACAGGAAGCGGGTGGTTATGCCGGCTTTTCCTGGAAGTTCAATACTGTTATGTTTGTACTGGGTGCTGCAGGCATGCTATACAGGCATACTGCACGGGGACTTTTGCTGGTAGTTCCTGTTGCCGCGACTTTGCTGGCTGCAGCATTGCACCAGTTTTCGCTGATACCAAGGGTTGTTATTTTTATGATGCCGCTCATTCTGGTGCTGGCTGGTTGTGGGCTGGAAATGCTGATGAGCATAAGATTTTTGCTGTGGCAGCTATTACTGGCATTTGTATGCGCCAAAGCTGTAAAAGATCATAACATGATGCGGATGATATGGGAGCCTTTAAAAGTAGAAGAGATCACAGAAGAGATGAGCTATGTGAAGGCTCATAATATTTCCGGAGCACAGCTTTATGTGCACAATGGCGCAAGACCTGCTTTTATTTATTACACAACAATACATCCGAAAAAAGATCAGTGGCGATCATTGCTTGGGGCACATTTGCTGAGTTGGGATGCGAATTATCCACAGCTTGCGCAGCAGGCACCGGAGCAAAGTGCCTTCATTTACACCAGCATCAGCACAGATGAACTGAAAGACCGTAAGGCTGATGTAGCGCCCTATCTGAACCTGAAAGCCTACAGGGAAGAGGATGATAAGCGTTGCTACGTGTATATATATGACAAGAAGTAGCGGAGAAGTTATAAATGTAAAACGGGCCGCATTTGCGGCCCGTTTTATTATTCAGCAGCACCAAACTGTCGCAAATGATGTTTGCCATGTTTGTAGAGCAATTGCACAGACATTTCATAGTCCAGGTGACCGAAGAAAGGATTCAGAACTCTTTTTTCCGGCTCCTGTTGAAACACTTCAAAAAGATGGTCCAGCTCCTGTTGCAGCTCGTCAATAGCTGCGCTTACAGTACCATGTTTTACCGGTACAGGTATATCGGGCAACAGTGGGTTGGGCGTATTTTCCCGGAATGGTTTATCGCTCAGCAGAAATGCCTGCATTTTAGGCAGGTGTTCTTCCGGTGTTACCAGCTCTACAGGTGTTACACCGCTGCCAATACGTACATAGTCGCTCATGTGCTCTACCATTTGCTGGAAGTTCATCTTGCCCCACAACGGCGGCAGTGTGGCATCCATTACAGAGAGTTGCTGTGTAAAGCCTGTTTTAAGAAAGTCTATTTTATGTTGTTCCATAATATTGTATTGTCCGGCAAAAAAAACATCTGATGTTTCATCGTTTAAGTGCCAAAGAACTAAATTCCAAATTCCATCCCCGATAATCCAAATTCCAAAACTCAAATTCCCAAATCCGGCGTATAAAATCCCTTAATTCCAAATTCCAGTGCCCCAATCTCACATCTGATATCTAACATCTCAAATCTCTCATTCACCGTCTACAGTAGTTTCTTTATCAGCATTTCCTGTGTAAACCCTTCTGCTTCGGCCTTGTAGTTACGTACCACACGATGCCTTAATACTGCCAGTGCCATAGCCTGTACATCTTCTATGTCGGGAGAATATTTGCCGTTCAGCAAAGCATGGCATTTTGCGCCCAGTACCAGGTATTGAGATGCACGGGGACCGGCTCCATATGCTACAAACTGTTTGGTAACATCAGGTGCTGCATTATTGGACGGCCTTGTCTTATGTACGAGACCTACAGCATATTCCAGAACATTATCTGGCACGGGTACACGGCGCACCAGCTCCTGGAACTGAAGAATGGTATCTCCGTCCAGTACTTTGGATAGTTCTGCGGTGGCCGCTCCTGTTGTATTACGTACAATAGTTACTTCTTCTGCAAAGCTTGGATAATCGAGTGTTATCTGGAACATAAAACGGTCCAGCTGAGCTTCCGGCAGTGGATAGGTACCTTCTTGCTCAATGGGGTTTTGTGTGGCCAGTACAAAGAATGGTGCCGGCAGTTTGAACACAGTACCGCCGGCAGTGATGTTCCGTTCCTGCATAGCTTCCAGCAGTGCGGCCTGTGTTTTGGGCGGCGTACGGTTTATCTCATCGGCCAGTACAATATTTGCAAAAATGGGGCCTTTCAGGAAACGGAAGTTGCGATGCTCGTCCAGTATTTCGGCACCGGTAATATCACTCGGCATAAGGTCCGGTGTAAACTGGATACGCTTGAACGAAAGGTCCAGCACATCGGCTACTGTTTTTACCAGCAGGGTTTTGGCCAGGCCCGGAACGCCTACCAGCAGGCTGTGGCCATTGCAGAGTATAGATATGATCAGTTTGTTGACCACATCATCCTGTCCTACAATTACCTTGCCTATGGCTGTGCGTATCTCTTCATATTTAGCTTTCAGGGCATGTGCGGCATCTATATCCGTAGTGAATGTTTGCATGAATCAGTAATAGTCAGATTTTGAGAATAATGAACCGGCACCGAAAATCGGAAACCGAAATCAAAGTAAGTTCTATTATTTTGTGAAAACTAACAAATACAACATGGATATTACACTTCGTGACGCCCAGCAACGGGTGGATGAATGGATAAAAACGATTGGCGTACGTTATTTCGGGGAGCTTACCAACCTGGGTATACTGATGGAGGAAGTGGGCGAGCTGTCGCGCCTGATGGTGCGGACGTATGGTGAGCAGTCTTTTAAAAAGACAGATGAAAACCGTGAGCTGGGTGATGAAATGGCAGATGTGTTGTGGGTTTTGCTGTGCCTGGCCAACCAGACAGGGGTAGATCTTACTGAGGCACTTGAAAAAAATATGGAGAAAAAAACAAAGCGTGATGCGACACGCCATAAAGAGAACGACAAGCTGCAATAAAAACGGGCTGACAATTGTCAGCCCGTTTCGTATAGTTATTAAATGATTGCTTATTTGATAACAGTCATTTTGCTGGCCATTGCATCGCCTTCACCAGTGCGTACCAGGTACATATAAGTACCGGCTGCGAAGTCTGCAGTGTTCAGGCTGATAGTGTGTTCACCGGCACCCATTTTAGATTCATTAACGGTGCGGATTACGCGGCCGTTCAGGTCCATAACGGTTACAGTGATATCACTTGCATTTTTCAGTGCAAATTTGATGGTAGTGCTATTTACAACAGGGTTAGGATAGTTGCCGAAGAATGTCAGGTTATTTTTAGTAACACCCTGTACAGATACATTGTTGCCGGAGAACTGGATGATCGGAATGATAGAGTAGTTTCTTGCAAAACCAAAATCCCAGTACATGTCATTCCACTGACCCGTAGCATCCTGTATAGCATTTCTTGCACCAAGAATAGTGTCATTGTTGCTGTTGAGGTATGCATCACCTACACCCAGTCCGTAACCTGGCATTGTAGTGCGGAGTGCAATAGTGTCACCTGCCAGCTGGCTGAAAGTATAGTTCATGTCGTAACCGAGGTAAAAGTTATATTTTACGCCTGTGAGCTGGTTAGTAAACCACAGCGTTTTAATGGTGTCAGTGCCACCAGTGCCGATACCCAGTTTTTTGATGCTGAGTGCCTGTGTATACTTCACGCTGTCAGGGAAACCTTCATAATAAACCTTTGTGCCGGCAGCTGCTGGTGCACCCTGTTTCCAAATTTTAATGTTAACAGTTTTTGCAGAATTGCTGGTAACGGTACCATGCCACAGCATAATTGCACCCAGTACGTTAAGAGAAGTGTCCGGCTGGAAATCTACAGTGTACATTTCTGCGAAGCCTTTGAATCCGAGAGCGTTTGTGCCAAATATGTAACCGCTGTCAGCAGGTGATACTGCATCAACACGTGATGCAACGGAGCTGTCAAAAAGATAAACAGAAGCGTTATTGGGATAAGAAAGTGTATCAGAAACGCCAGTGCTTTTGCCGGCAACTACTGCTTGGTGATACAAAGGGCTGGTGTGCAGGCTGATGCCTTGTTTTGCAGGTGAGTGCATTGGCATTTCAGCTTTCTGTGCAAAGCTGCTGAGACTGATAGCGGCGCTACAGGTAAAGAGTAAAATCTTTTTCATTTGGTTTTCAAAATTTTTCGCGAATCTATGTGATTGAAATCATTCGCAAAGAATATATTACACATATATTTGAGTATTTGGCAATTTGTTTCGCCCGTTATGTTTATTCCTGTCATAAGCATAAATCAAAGTATTTTTGCAGACGGGTCTGGTATTGAGGTGTCGGACTGTTGTGTGTTATTTTTTTATTCTCAGGAAAACAGGGAGCTGTCTCAATGATTTTTTCATCAAAGCTGATAGAGGATGCCGTACAGGAATTTTCAAAACTTCCGGGTATCGGAAAGAAAACGGCACTGCGTATGGTATTGCATATGCTGAAGCAGGAGCCACAGTGGGTGGAGTCCTTTACGGGCGCGCTCTCCAGGATGCGCAGCGAGATCCGCTTCTGCAGCAAATGCCATAATGTATCTGATGCAGATCTGTGTATCATTTGTGCCAGCCCGGGCCGGAATCACAGCCAGATATGCGTGGTGGAAAACATACGGGATGTAATAGCTATTGAAAGCACACAGCAGTATAATGGTCTTTACCACGTGCTGGGAGGCATTCTTTCCCCGCTTGATGGCATAGGGCCGGAACAGCTGGAAACTGCATCACTGTATCAGCGTGTAAAGAATGACAATGCAGAAGAGTTGATAATGGCACTGAGCCCTACCATAGAAGGCGATACGACAGTTTACTACATAGCACGCCAGCTGCGCGAGCTGCCGGTACGTATCACAACGATCGCCCGGGGCATATCTTTTGGCGGCGAGCTTGAATATGCTGATGAAATGACACTGGCAAGATCTATAGCTAAACGGCTGCCGATAGAAAACTATGTAAGCACCAAATAGGTGATTATGCTGTCACTTTTTTAGGCAGCACTTTTGTGTGATATTTAATAAGCCCTTCCATAGGGCTTTTTTCAATTTTCCCCAGCTCCAGTTCATACTGGTGGCATATTTCGGCCAGCACGTCACTGAACGCATAGGAAACAGACCCTGTAAAATGCAGCGGATATTTCCAGCTCTGGCGATATTTCAGTATATGATGCTGGAAAAAATCGTTCAGGCAGTCTTCTACAATATTTTCAACCATGTAATGGCCGCGGTTGCTGATCAGCAGCTGCACAAACGTTGCCAGGTAACGATTGGGAAAAGGTTCTTTATACAGTTTCTTCAGTATAGCGGGTATATCATTGCCGAAAAGCTGTTCAAAAGCCATCGTAAGCTCCGAGTCAAATGTTTTATAGGCATAATATTGCAGTACACGTTTTCCCATATGGTTCCCACTCCCTTCATCGCCCGCAATATATCCCAGTGAAACCTGCTGCTCTTTAATGCCCGTGCCATTGTAATAACAGGAGTTGCTGCCGGTGCCAAGTATAGAGACGATCCCTTTCTCTGTGCCGCACAGTGCCCGCGCTGCAGCAATCAGGTCACCTTGTACTTCAATGTCTGCAGTGCCGAAGAAATGCTTCAGCACTTTGCCAATCTCCTTTTGGCGCTGTGTATTGCCTGCACCTGCACCATAGAAATAGATATGATCGACAGCATGCGCCACAGGATCCCAATGCAGCTCTTCATCCAGCAGTGATAATATCTGCTCCGGTGTCTGCAGTAACGGATTAATGCCACCTGTCCGGAATTCTGCAGATTTTTTTCCGTTGCGGATCAGGCACCAGTCTGTTTTGGTAGAGCCGCTTTCGGCAAGAAGCAATGAAACCATGATTAAGGAGATTGTACTACAAATTTGCAGGTTGAAGCCTTATTTTCCTAATCTGATCCTGTTAAAATGTGCCTGAACTGAATATTTATTTCTACCCCGGCTTTTTAGGAGAAATATAGTGTGCATTTAGTTGCCGATACCCATATTCTATCGTGCGAACTTCAACAATAGGGAGTACCTTTGCATTCAGTTTTACAAAATGGATGAACATAGGTCCGGCGGTATTAAAGTGTGGCTGCCGCTGCTTTTTGCACTGATTATGATTTTTGGTATGACCCTTGGTTTTAACCTGCGCGATTCTCTGCGCAACAAAAGGGATATACAGGCAATTATAGAGCGCAATGACCGGCTTGAGGAAATCATAGACCTTGTAAATGCAAAATATGTAGACTCCGTAAATTCAAACCTCTTATATCGGGATGCCGTAAGCGGTATCCTCAGCCACCTCGATCCGCATACCGTTTATATTTCTTCTGATGAACTGCAGGGAGTAAATGAAGACCTTGAGGGCAGCTTTTTCGGTATAGGCGTAGAATTTGCCATTGTACGGGATACTATAGAAGTAACGTCTGTGGTTGAGAACGGGCCTGCCGAACATGCCGGGCTGGAGGTAGGAGATAAGCTCCTGAAAGTAAATGACAGTACTGTAGCCGGTACCGGTATTACATCCGACCGTATCATCAAAATGCTTCGCGGCAAACAGCACAGCCGTGTATCTCTCCTCATAAAAGATGCCGGTAACAGTATGACGAAAGAGGTGCCTATAGAACGGGATATCGTACCGTTATACAGCATTGATGCCAGCTTTATGCTGGATAATGAGACTGGCTTTATCAAAATAAACCGTTTCAGTGCAACGACGTTCGATGAGTTTATGAAAGCCCTGAAATCGCTGAAGGATAAGGGCATGAAGCAGCTGGTGCTGGACCTGCGGGATAACCCGGGCGGATACCTGGATGCTGCGACGCGTATTGCAGACCAGTTTCTGGATGATGAAAAACTGATAGTGTATACCCAGGGGCGCACATCTTCACGTATTGAATATAAAGCAGGCGAGTCTGGTTTGTTTGAGCACGGAAAACTTGTTGTACTGATTGATGAAAACTCTGCTTCGGCAAGTGAAATACTCTCAGGTGCCATACAGGATTGGGACCGCGGACTTATAATCGGGCGCCGCAGTTTTGGCAAGGGGCTGGTACAGGAGCAATATGACCTGGATGACGGGGCTGCATTACGCCTTACGGTTGCCAGGTATTATACGCCTTCAGGGCGCAGTATTCAGCGTTCGTTTGCAAAAGGCAAGGATGCATATGCACATGATTTCGAGGACCGCTTTAAATCGGGCGAACTTACGGGCAAGGATTCTGCTTATACTGCAGACAGCAAACCTTACTATACTTCAAGACATCGCACAGTATACGGTGGTGGCGGTATTAAACCTGATGTGTATGTTCCTTATGATACCACAAGGCTTGGCAGCAAAATTCTCAATATAGTTTTTAGCAGTGAAATGAAAACTGTCTTGTGGGATTATTACATCAATCACTCGGCCAGGCTGCGGACATTTAAAACTATAAGTGATTTCAGCGCCGGGTTCTCAGGCACAGAAGATCTGGAAAGATCTTATCTCGCTACGCTCAAGCCCCAGGAAAAGGTTGTGGCTGCAAAGCTGCTGGCCGGTGCTCCGGGGAGAGACTACTTCAGGCTGCAGGCCAAAGCACAACTTGCGCGCATCCTGTTCCGTAACAATGGTTATTACATGATCTTGTCAAAAGAAGATAATGTAGTACAGAAGGCACTTGAAATGCTGGCCGGAAAACAATTTTTACAACTCATAGGAGGGTAGGCTGCCTACCCAGCGTATTTGCTGCAGGTCTGCAGCATCTGCACAAAAATGCTGATGACCGTTGCTTAATACCCAGTATTTACAGCGCGTTGTGCGCTGGTAAGCCAGCAACTGGTGCAATGCCGCTTCTGTAATCAATACTTCGGGCGCTTTACATTCCGCGAGCAGCCAGGGTTGGTGACTGCGGTCATAGACAACTATATCAAATCTTTTGGTCATTGCACCTACCATGATTTTTTTCTCTACAGCTATCATGCCCTGCGGATATTGCAGTACTTCTATCATGTATTGCAGCAAGTATTGACGTACCTGTTCCTCAGGAGTGAGTACCAGCCATTTTTTACGGAGCGGGTCAAAAACGTATATTTTTCCTGCGTCCCGCTTCAGTTTTAAAGTGAGCCCTGTAAAGTCAACTGCGATCATGAAGCTTCAAAAATAGGATTTTCCGGGATGTGCTTTTTGAAGTTATAGAAGATATGCTTTACAGCGTGTGCTTCATTAATTATGGCCAGGTTTCCCATCTGAGCTATAGTGTGGCGGAGATTGCAGTTCCTGCACACCTGTGGGTGGATGCGGCGGCGGTGGCGGCGGCGTTACCCGATCTACGGGAGTTTGGTCGTGCATGCGGAGCGTCTTTGCCGGATTGACAGATTTATTTGGTTGTGGCATATCCGAGGGCTTAGTGCAGGATCCTAAAATCACTACCAGTGCTATTGATACTAAAAGGTACTTTCTCATGATTCCGGTTTTTAGAAGTGAGCGATTTAGTTTGCTTCTTTAAACCAAAGTTAGAGATGAGGTCATGCACCGGTCTGCCCCAATGCGGGGTGAAATGGGCTTTCAGCAGGGGGATTTTTGTGGGGGATGGCTAGTCTCCGGCTACGAGCAGCTGCATCAGTTGCTGTATTTCATCCGCTTTCTGGTCTTCCCGTTTGTAGCGGAAACAGAGCGCCAGTTCTTCCAGCATTTTAAAAATAACTCGTCTCGGGTTAAGCGGAGTGAAGTAGAGTTCACGGTCGTGGGCATTTATCTTACGCAGGTAAGTATCCACGTCCTTCTGCGTATATACCATGCCATTTATCGGGTCTACATAAAACTGAATCTGCTGTATACCTTCATCTCCGGGATCAAGAAAATGATGCAGTGTGTCAATATAAGCAAATACGAACTGCCTGGGTACGTCCATAGCAAAGATGGGAATGTCCAGCAACTCGCAGAGTGCCAGGTAGAGGATGCCGATAGAGTAGGCGTTGCCCTGCTTGCTTTCCATTACCTGGTTAATAAAAAAATATTTCGGGTCACGGTCTGTAAGTTCATGACCCGAAAGTTTGTAGTAATTATACAGGATGCTGTTAAATACATTAATCGTTTCCAGCGGGGTAAGATAGCTGTTTAGTTCCAGCCATATATTCCGCCGCATCTGGTCAAACTGGGAGAGGATTGCCTGTACGTTGAGGTCCGGAAACTGGTAGCGGGCTACCAATATTGCTCCGCGAAGCAGTTCCGGGTGACGGCTGCGGCTCCATTCCATAAAATCGGCCTGGAGATCCTGGTAATGAACACGATGAATAAGGACCTCAATCCGCTCCTGTACCGCCTGATCTGATGTTACTTCCCAGAGTTGTTCAAGATTGGGAATAATATCCTTTCCGTAATGAATTATTTTTTCTGCAACAGTATCAAATACTTCATCATCCGGATCGTCGATCAGTCGTAAAAGTGCCGTGATTTCCGTGTTAAGCCTCATTTGGGTCCAGTTCTGTACTATGCTTAAGGTACTAAAATTATTTCGTTTTCTTTTTAGCTGCTGTTTTCTTCGGAGCGGCAGATTTTGTGGAGGCAGATTTTTTCGTTGCAGCCTTTTTCTTTTCTTTTTTCTCAAATGCATCAGGCATCTGCTGCACAATCATTTTTTTCACTTCTTCAAGAGAAATGTCTGCCAGCTCTTCTGCTGTATACTTTGCTCCGTCGGCTTTTTTATCCAGTTTAAGCATGTTCTTTCCAAACCGGATAAAAGGTCCCCAGCGGCCATTTTCAATCGCTATTTTCTCGGCTTCCCACTGGCGGATATAACGGTTGGACTCTTTTTCTATTTTTTTGGAAATAAGCTCATTGATATCGTTTTGGGAAAGCGCATCAAAATTATAGGCACGCGGTACGTTTATGTAGAGATCTTCCCATTTGATAAACGGTCCGAAGCGGCCTTTACCTTTTGATACCGGCTTGCCTTCGTAATACCCGATGGGCGCATCTGCCTGCTGTTTCTCGTTGATGATTTCAATTGCACGGTTCATGTCCACACTAATCGCATCTTCCCCTTTAGGGATGGATATGAACTGCTCGCCCCATTTTACATAAGGTCCGAAGCGTCCTGCTCCTATTACTATTTCCTTATCCTGGTACAGGCCCAGGCTGAAGGGGAGCTTAAAGAGATCCAGCGCATCTTCGAGCGAAATGGTTTCAATGCTCTGGTTTGTCTTCAGGGTGGCAAAGCGCGGCTTATCCTCATCTTCCGTATTGCCTATCTGTATCATTGGTCCAAAGCGGCCCAGGCGTGCTATCACAGGTTTGCCACTTTCAGGGTCATTACCCAGCACTCTTTCGCCTTTGATGCGGCCGGCAGTTTCCATTGTATGTTCTACCGTTTCATGGAACGGATGATAGAACCCATCTATCATTTTGCTCCACTTCTTACGGCCACCGGCTATTTCATCAAACTCCTGCTCTATTTTGGCCGTAAAACTGTAGTCCATCACTTTCTGAAAATGTTCAGAAAGAAAGTCGGTTACAACCATACCAAGGTCGGTGGGGAACAGTTTAGCTTTTTCTGCGCCGGTATTTTCTGTTTCTTTTTTCTGTATAATTTCAGTGTGACGCAGGGTCAGTACCTGGTATTCACGCTTAACGCCTTCTTTATCGCGACGCTCTACATACCCGCGTTGCTGTATGGTGCTGATAGTAGGTGCGTATGTAGAAGGGCGGCCGATGCCGAGTTCTTCGAGTTTTTTTACCAGTGAGGCCTCCGTATAACGTGGCTGTGGACGGGTGTAACGCTCTGTAGCACGCATTTCCTGCAGATCCAGTACCTGGCCTACAGTGAGCGGAGGCAGCATACCTTCATTTTCCTCTTCCCCATCTTCATCATCGCGGCTTTCGCTGTATACTTTCAGAAATCCGTCGAAGCGCAGTACTTCCCCTGTAGCGGTAAGCGGGTCTGGCTGTGTGGATATATTTATTTTGGCAATGGTGCGCTCCAGTTGTGCATCTGCCATCTGGGATGCCATAGTGCGCTTCCATATAAGCTCATACAGGCGGTGCAGGTCATGATCCGGAATAGAAGTGGCCATCATATCTGTAGGACGTATGGCTTCGTGCGCTTCCTGTGCCGATTCGTTTTTGGTCTGGAATTTCCGCTGCTGGTGATATTTTTCACCATACTGGCTGTGAATGGCTTTCCGGGCTCCTTCCAGCGCTGTGTCTGAAAGGTTCACGGAGTCGGTACGCATATAAGTAATATACCCGTTCTCATAAAGCCTTTGTGCCAGCTGCATGGTACGCGATACAGAGTACCCCAGCTTGCGACTGGCTTCCTGCTGCAGGGTAGATGTAGTAAAAGGCGCTGCCGGTGATTTTTTGGCCGGCTTAACCTGTATATCTTTTACACTGTAAGATGCACCGATACATTTTTCGAGGTAAGCCTGTGCCATACCGGCATCTTTCATTCTTTCCGGTCCTTCGGCTTTAAAGCTTACCTTTTTATTATTGATGTCGGCGGCGTGGAAGAAAGCTTCCAGTTTAAAGCTGCTTTGTGCAGTAAAATGATTGATCTCACGTTCTCTTTCTACAATAAGCCGCACAGCTACCGATTGTACGCGGCCGGCAGAAAGATTATTGCGCATGCTCATCTTCCGCCAGAGAATAGGTGATATTTCAAAACCTACGATACGGTCAAGGATACGGCGCGCCTGTTGTGCGTTTACCAGGTCCATATTTACAGTACGCGGCTGCTGCACTGCTTTCTGAATTGCCGGTTTTGTGATTTCGTGAAAGACAATACGTTTGGTAGTTGCAGGATCGAGGCCGAGTACTTCGCAAAGGTGCCATGATATGGCTTCCCCTTCGCGGTCCTCATCGGTTGCGAGCCATACGTCGTCCGATTTCTTGGCAAGCGTCCTTAATTCTTTAACCACTCTCTCTTTATCGTCAGAAATTACATATTTAGGTTTGTAATCGTTTTTCAGATCAATCCCCATATCTTCTTTCTCAAGGTCGCGGATATGTCCGTAACATGATTTTACTTCAAAATCGCTTCCCAGGATTTTCTCAATGGTTTTGGCTTTTGCAGGCGACTCAACTATCAGCAGATGTTTGGCCATTCTTTACTCTTTTCTTTTAGTACAAATAAAACTGTAAAAAATTTACAGCAGGGACCGTTGCAATAATAAAGTATTGTTGCGAAAAAAGGAAACATGTTTGCATATGGGCTTATTGTTAGGGGTATATATTTCCTTTCAGGCAAAGAAAAAGGGCAACGGTTAACCGTTGCCCTTTGATATGTCAAGAAAATTAATTCTTAGTGTGCTACTACGAGACGACCGGTAGTGCGCTGGCCGTTTGCTGTAACGTTGTAGATGTAAACACCTGAAGCGAGGTCAGCAGTATTAAAAGTTGCTGTTGCTTTCTGGTTAGCATTTACATTACCGAGATCCTGCATTTTCACAGTCTGGCCCAGTGTGTTGATCAGGCTTACAGTTACGTTAGCTGATTCTTTCATTGATACCGGGATAGAAACTGAGTTGTTAGCTGGGTTAGGAACTGCATTAACACTTGCGATGTTGGTTGCTACGTTCTTAACATTTACCTGCCAGCATGTAGAACATTTAACGTGAACACCCATTGCGTGGAATTCCTGGTTGAATGCTGCAGTGTTGATACCTTCGATAATTACGCTTGGCAGATAAGAGCTTGTATCAGTAGAGAACATGATAGAAGAACCGTTTTTATCACCCAGATCATAATATTTGTAGATCATAGCAGTGTTTGCTGCACCGAAGCCAGACATTGGCAGGAAGCGGTGGAACTTAGTTACGGAGTCAACATTTTTAGTCCAGGTATCGCCGGATTTAAATGTTACAGTCATACCTACGCGTGAGTTTGCACGGATACCAACGCCACCGTTAGGCACTGCAAATGTAAATGGTTTAACAGTTACGCTACCTGTAGAAGTTGATGTATCACGCATTGCGTCAGTCAAAGGAATTTTCCACATTGCACGTGTGTTGGAAGAAGAGAACAGTGCACGGTTTACGCTATCAACGCTGGTTGGAGCAAATGCAAACAATGTATCATTGTTCGGGATGTAAGTAGCAGCCCATGAATACTGAGCTTTAGGAGCAAAGTAGTAACCATTTGCTGCACCTACTGATACAATCAGGGTATCAACGATGTTTGTTGAACGCAATGGTTGTTTAACGTAAGCACCACGGATTGTAATAGAGTCTACTACAAAAGAGTCTACGCTGCGTATGTCGATTGTGTTCGGGAAAATCGTAGGATCGTCATACAGGTTTGCATTGCTGACAACATCAATAACCTGAGCGAAAGAGCTGAAGTTGATAGTACCCAGACCTGTGCTGAAACGCTGTCTAACTGTAGAGTCAAACCAGATCGGAGTCAGTGTAACATTCGCGAGATCACCTGTTGTAGGATCGTAAAATGCATTCGTAGTCAGCGGATTGTAAATGTCGTCAAAAGGTACATACCAATTTGAACCGCCTACTGTACCTGTGCCTTTATTTGCTGCAGTACTGGTGAAGTTAGAGATGATTTTGGTGTACTCCGGTACTGGAACCTTTGATAATTTCGTAAGATCAGTAGCACTCAAAGCACGTTGCTGAGCATTAGCCCCAAACGCAAGGCCGGCTGCTGCAAAGAGTAGAGATAATTTTTTCATCTGATTTTAAATTTAGGACATGTTTAGATTAACGTAAAGGTAACAATTCTTGGCTCAAACCTACAAAACTTTTTCGTTTTAATACTATATGCCGAAATAATTATATACTGCCCCGCAAGTGCTCTGCGATAGCGTGTTGTAAATAATTAAATGCCCCGCTGCCGCAAAAATTTTGACGATGAAATGACAGGAAGTTGAGATAAATAGTAGCTCTGCAGGTGGGATGATCCTGTGGAGTTACTGTATTTCCGGATAACAAGATTTTAATCCCTCGTATTTGCTGTCTATTTTTGCATCCTTCAAAAAAATGTATGCTTCCAGAATTTGACAATACAGAAATTGCATTTCAATACCGTTCCAATAAAGATCTGAAGCAGGCAAGATTCCTGTTTTCCTCCATGGGGTCGCCATTGCTTACGAAAATAGGCCTGTCGCTTACCAAACTGGCGATCGGGTGGCACCTGCCGGTAAAAGGGATTATCAAAAGCACCATCTTTAAGCAGTTTTGCGGCGGGGAAACGATGGAAGAAGCAGCACAGACCGCTAATGTACTCGGGAAGTATGGTGTAGGAGTGATCCTGGATTATGGCGTGGAAGGGAAAGAAGGTGAAGCGGAGTTTGACAAGGCTGTTCCTGAATTTATCCGTGCTATCCGGTATGCTTCCTCTCAGAAGAATATCCCTTTTGTAAGTATCAAGATCACTGGTTTTGCACGTTTTGCGCTGCTGGAAAAAATTCACAGCGGGGAAACACTGAGTGAAAAAGAGCAGGCGGAATGGACCCGGGTGCGCCAACGTATATATGACATCTGCGGTGCTGCAGAAAAATACAATGTAATGGTGCTGGTAGATGCCGAGGAAAGCTGGATACAAAAGCCCGTGGACGATCTTACTGATGATATGATGGAGGCATTTAACAAAGACGCAGTCATTGTCTTCAATACTTTCCAGATGTATCGTCATGACCGTTATGAATTTCTGCTGGAATCTTATAAAAAATCTTCGGCACGGGGGTACATACTCGGTGCCAAGCTGGTGCGCGGCGCTTATATGGAGAAAGAAAGGAAACGTGCTGCGGAAATGGGCTATATTTCGCCGATACAGCCAAATAAAGAAAGTACAGACAAAGATTATGACGCTGGTGTTCTTTTTTGCCTGCAGCATCTGGATGATATTGCAGTATTTATCGGCACTCACAACGAACAAAGCTGTCTGAAGGCGGCAGCATACATGGAGTCGCAAAATATACCCGCCACTCATCCGCATGTGTACTTTTCACAGTTATACGGGATGAGTGATAATATGTCATTTAACCTGGCACATTCCGGTTATCATGTGGCAAAATACCTGCCTTACGGGCCTGTGGAAGATGTAATCCCTTACCTGATGCGCCGCGCACAGGAAAATACTTCTGTAGCCGGGCAGACAGGCCGCGAACTGACACTGATCAATAAAGAGATAAAAAGAAGAAAGCTGTAAGTATGGTCTTTGCCGCCAAACTTGATATGCCTGCAAAAGCCATAACTATAGTCGTCCTGACCCTGGTTATGGCTACTGTTTTTTTTCTCACGGATCGTTTTTTCAACTATCAAGACCAGATTGATTTTATACAGATAGCGCTGCTGTCGTTACTGCTGCCATTTATATATAGTTTTATGCCGCAGAGTTATAGCCTTTGTGCCGACGGATTAAGCATCAACCGCCCGTTTGGTAAAAAGAGGATCATTCCGGCAGCAGAGATAAAAAACATGATTCCGTTTCACCGTGCTCCGGGATTCAGTATGCGTATGTTGGGAAGCGGAGGTCTGTTTGGTTACCTGGGTATCTTTTACTATTCAAATACGGGACTTGTGCACATGTATTGCACAGACCACAGCAGGATGATTCTTGTTACTGCTGTAAAACGAAAGTATATCATCAGCCCCGATGACCGGGATGCTTTTATGGCTGAGTGGCAGCGGTTGTCAAAATAATAAAAACGCCCCGGAAATTTTGCGGGGCGTTTTTATTTATATCGTGTATTGTATGCCGTTTATTCTACCACAAATGCGGTCTGGTAAAAATTGTTGACTGCCCCTACCGGTTTCAGGTTTACATAAAATGCCTGGGTAAATATTTGAAATGCCTGCCACTCATGATTGGCAACATTAAATTCATCAAAGAAAATAAGATCTCCTTTTTTAAGGTAAGGATAGAGCTGAGAGAGCACAAAAATAGTCGATGAGAAAAGATCGGCATCCATATGTATTATTTTCCGTGTCTGTGACAGCATCTGCATATTAGATGCTATAAAAGGGCAGAGCGTATCCTGGAAAATTCCTTTTACAAAATGGGTGCGTATATCGGCAAGTTCCGGCTGGTCAGAAGCCATATCGCCTTTTTTAAAGAAGGCTCCCCATTTTTCAGGTAATCCTTCAAAAGTGTCAAATCCCCAGAAAGAAGTATGTTCATTTTTAAGATGATCCGACCACCATTTAAATGAGTTCCCGGTGGCAACTCCAAATTCAAGGTATACAATTGGTTCTTGATCCAAGGCAAAATGTTCAGATAAGGCAGTATAAAGCTGGTGTCTTTTCTCGTAGTTCCGTACAGGAGTATAAAAATCATTTATTATAAGTCCCTTCTTGTTTTTGCGGATATATGAAGAAAGGCTGTTGAAGTTATAAATGAATTGGAAAAGCTTGTTGAGCGGGCTGAATAACTGTAAGAGATTTGAAAAGAGCAGGAAATCTTTTAAAAAGCGGACTTGTCTGAGCATAGCAGATTTATTACAAAAAAGGTTGTGGTTAGAGGTAGATAAAAAACTCCCCGTTACCAAAAGGCAACGGGGAGTTTGTATGGCTATTTTTTCTCTATTACATAGAGGTCTTCATTATCGCGTTTCATATGGTAGCGTTCACGGGCTACCTGTTCCAGCTTTTTAGGGTCGGAGATGAGACGATTGTAATCCTGTTCCATTTTGACAATTTCCCCGTTCAGGTAAGCAATGTTGTCTTTTGTATCCTGCAAATCCTGTTTTTTTTCCTGCTGGGAAAAAAAATCGTTCTGATCAAAGAACAGCATCCAGACCACAAAAGCTACAGTGGTAAGCAGAAACTTATTACTTATGATACGGAGTAATTTCATAGAATAAAATTAAAAATTTCAATGATGAAATTCCAAAATTGTTTTTGATAAGCATCAGGCAGTAAGGTGTCGGGTATCAGGCTGTTGTTCATAAACTTGTTAACCTGTCAACTTATTTACCTTTTTATTTTTTTGCTTACTTGCCAAACTTCAGCGTTTTGCCCGGATAGTAGGCATTAGCACCCAGTTCCTCTTCAATACGGAGCAGCTGGTTGTATTTTGCCATACGGTCTGAGCGGCTGGCAGATCCGGTTTTGATCTGTCCGCAATTCAATGCTACGGCGAGGTCGGCAATTGTATAATCTTCAGTTTCACCGGAACGGTGGCTCATGATGGTGTTGTAGCGGTTATGCTGCGCCATTGTTACGGCATCGATAGTTTCGCTGAGCGAACCGATCTGGTTCACTTTTACCAGCAGACCATTACCTACGCCTTCTTTAATACCTTTTTCAAGGCGTTTTACATTGGTTACAAACAAGTCGTCGCCCACCAGCTGTACTTTATTGCCCAGTGCATCTGTCAGCATTTTCCAGCCTTTCCAGTCGTCCTCGTCCATACCGTCTTCAATGCTTACAATCGGATATTTTTTGCACCATTTAACCCAGTATTCCACCATTTCTTCGCTGCTCAGTTTGGCACCGCCGGATTTGTGGAAATGATATTTTTTGCTCTTTGCATCATACAGCTCGCTGATAGCAGCATCCATAGCAATCGCTACCTGGTCGCCTGGTTTGTAACCTGCTTTTTCAATGGCTTTCAATACTATTTCAATGGCTTCTTCATTGCTCTGAATGTCCGGTGCAAAGCCTCCTTCATCGCCTACGTTGGTGGAATAGCCTTTATCTTTCAGTACTTTTTTCAGCTCGTGGAATATTTCGACACCCCAACGAAGCCCTTCGCTGAAGCTTTCAGCACCTATGGGCATCACCATAAATTCCTGGAAGTCGATTTTATTGTCTGCATGCGCACCACCGTTCAGGATATTCATCATTGGTACAGGCAGTGTTTTGGCATTGGCCCCGCCCACATAACGGTACAGGGAAAGGCCTGTAGCCTGCGCAGCAGCTTTGGCAGAGGCGAGGCTTACCGCGAGGATGGCGTTGGCACCCAGCTTGCCTTTGTTTTCAGTTCCATCCATATCCAGCATTGCCTGGTCCAGGCCACGCTGATCCGTTACATCCCAGCCGTACAGTTCTTCGGCAATCGTATCGTTTACATGTTCTACAGCTTTGAGTACGCCTTTGCCAAGATATTTTTTCTTGTCGCCGTCGCGCAGTTCTACAGCTTCGTGCTTGCCGGTAGAGGCACCGGAGGGCACAGCTGCACGGCCCATATGGCCTTCGCTGGTATGAACATCAACTTCTACAGTGGGATTGCCGCGGCTGTCGAGCACCTGGCGGGCAACGATATTGGTAATGAAACTCATATTGGAAATTTTTCGGTTTTGCGCACAAAAGTACTCCGTCCTTTCCAGAATGTGAAAAAACGGATATGCAGGGTATGTTAATAAATGTGAGCGGGATGTGGTTAATGTGCTGATGTGAAGAATGTGTCTATGTGCTGAATGTGCGAATTTGTAAATCTGAAAATTAGCTGATAGGATAATTTGTGAATGCGCCAGTTGTTTAATTAACCCAAGTTGCTATTAAGCGATTTCGTTGATTGTGTTAGCAAAGAGGAATGCGACTATTTTCAAGAGGAACCCCTTAAACGTCACTGCATGTATTTTTCTGAGGAATAAGGCCTTGATAGCAGAAAAGGTGGTTTCAATGCGTTTCCGCATATGGTTTTTCAGATAAACGATGTGTGATTTGTCTGGTCGTTTACTGTTACTCTTTCTGTGAACCATCAGTTTGATGCCGTCAGCTTCACGTGAGTCATCTTCTGCCAGATAATCGGTATAAGCAGAGTCTGCAAAAATGTTGCTTTCAGGAGCCACAGCCATTGGTAGCTTTTTGAGCGCCTGAACATCGTTTTCACTTCCTGGTACGAAACAGAATTCAATAGGGATACCGCTGGAAGTGGTTAGTACCTGCACCTTGACACCATAAAAATACCGGCGCATAGAGCTATGTCGCCCGCGCCATTGTTTGCCTTGCAGCATGCGGCATCGGCTGATACGCATATTGTCACACACGGCCACAGGAAAGGAATCTATCACATAATCATCAGCCCCGGCAAACATTTTCAGGCAGTGGCCCAACTGGAAAAACAACTGACACAATAATGGTTCTATCTGATGCAACCGACGACAAAAACGGCTTTTGTCCAGCATTTGAGGAACCATACCTGTCATTTTCATAAAGTTTCTGCCATGATCCCAATGGCCGCCAAAGTAAAGAGCTGATACAAGTACAGTCGTTATAAGCTCTGCATCGCTGACTTTACGGCGGGGAGGCTCGTAATGCCTGAGTCCTTTTAATAAATCATCTACGATACAGTAAATACTTATAATTTTAGTGTCGTTGAGCATCGGGATATTGTTTAAGCGTAGTAACTCAAATATATCCTTTGATGCTCAACTCTTTTAAATAGCAACTTGGGTTAATTAGTGCCTTTGGCGGTGTGATGCTGATATGGCTTTGGAAAAAACTGTTTCCATATCTCCTGCTGCGTATGCCGGGTAAGGATGGATATTTTGCTGAGATAAATGCATGCATCTGTAAGGCTCCCCGGCCTTGGCGCTGTTATATGCACTTTGTGGTATTCGAGACTGAGCGGGTGCGGGCAGCAGCTCCAGACCATCGTTTCAAGAATAAGGGCCCTGGGATCAATACGTTCTTCGGGGCAGGGCGGCTCGCTGATGCGGCGATAGTAGCTGCCTTCCAGAAGCCGGATGAATGTTTGCCACTCTTCCGGACTGACCTTTTGCACAGAACTGTCTATGATAGCGCCCGGCAAAGGGCATAGTTTCTGATTTTTATAAATGATCACCAGTGATGAATCACCATCATCAGCAAATTGAGTATTGATAAATTTTGTGGTGAGCCATATTTCATGGGTTGCGGTATCCAGATCAATACGGAAAATGTAATTATTCCCGAAGGTAAGGTCTGTAGCAAAGCGGTATACTTCGTGTGTAGCCTTACTGATATCCGGCTCATGCATTCTTTGTTTCCAGATACGCCCCATACTATCCATGTGCTGCGTCATCCGCTTTATATCTTCTATTGCCTTTTGCTGTTCTTTCTCTGCGGCAGCACTTGCGGAGGATTTACTGCTTTGCCGGCAGGCGCAAAAAAATAAGGTAGTACATATTAAAAGAAGACAGTGTTTCATTGGGGGGTGATTGTTCTTCCAAAGTAACGCAAATGCCTGTTTAAATTGTATAAACCCGTTAAAGAGGCGTACTGCCGAAAAGAATATTCAGGATCCGCGCCAGTCGCAGTCCGCCGGCCAGCAATTGGTGCTCTACCAGTTCCTTATTCTTTTCCATATACTCGTCATTCAGCTTATTGCCTTTAAAGTCGTAAACCTGTGGCAGGTAACTGCGGCTTTCGTACATCCATTTTACAAAACTGCCGCTGCTTAGCGCCTTCCTTTGTTCGGGAGACAATTTGTCGCCCAGTGCTATGCAGGTATCAGCAGTAATTTTTTGCGTGCCTATGATGTCGTCGTCCCACACATGATGCAGGTTGGTGCCGCCCATGTGATAGCTTATCTGCACATCGTTTCCTCCCTTATCTCCGGGGTAGCCAGTATGCAGCGGCTGGTGCAGATCGCCCATCAGGTGAAAGAGCATCATTACAGCCTCTTTGCGCTTTGCCTTGCTGTCAAGGCGGTTGTTTTTAAGGTCATTGAATGCCTGGTTGAGCGCCGCAATAATATTGTCTCCGTTGTTGTGAAAGGAATCGTCTTTAGGTATATCCACATAATGCCAGTGTTTCATAAAGTCATAATAAGAATTGGAACGTACGTCGTCCATCCAGGTGGCGGCTTCATCGGGAGTGGTTTTGCCAAGTATCTTTAATACATTTTGCCGGGCGGTATCATTCAGATAATGCATGGCTATTTCAGCTGTGATATGATGGCCGTCGGCACTCCAGCCGTAAGAAATGCGGGAATAAAAAAGCAGGCAGCAGACAGCTGCACAGGTAAGTATGGTTCTGGTCATAATGCGCAAGGTAACTGGCGAATGTTATTTTATTATGACAAAAACAGGCCCTGAACGTTTAATGGTGATGCAGAAGCTGTTGCGGAACAAAAAAAATGAAATATGCCACACTGCTGGCGGTTATTAACCAGGCCGATTTATTTTCCGGATGTCTCTGCGCGCTACTGTTGTGTTACATCTGCAGCTATAATATATTTGCTTTATGTTTTACCGCACAACTCTTTCTCAGACCCTTCGCAGCCTATGCTTTATTGTTTTACTTGTTATCTCCGCCACAGCCGCCTTTGCCCAGGAGAGTGATCATATGCAGATAATGGCAGGAGCCGGAAGCGGGAAATTCTATAAAGACGACAAAGGAAGTACAAGTTTTAATGTTCATTTCCGGAAAAACTGGGCTGTAATGTCTCACTTATATATAGGTGCAGGAGTGGGACTGATGGCAGTACAAAGTGAGGCTCATATATGGTCGGCTTATAATGGTACCAATGGGGAATACGCTTACTATAACCGTTATTATACCGGCTTCTATGCGCCGCTCGGTGCAGGCTATATTTATGAAAATAAGCATACTGTATTTACAGCAGGTGCCGATCTTACTCCCATTTTCTATCTCTCCGTAAATGACCAGGGACATAAATCGAATATAGATGGGAGTGAAAGAACTGCGGGCTGGGGCGTCACGCCTAATATATGTTATACCAAAAAGGTCACCAGTGGTTTTGCAATAGGGCTGAAAGCCTTTGCCAGCTATCTGCAGTCGCCGTCAAAAAAATACAGTGGTCTTGGCAGCTCTGTCATCGGCGCTGGGATTATTTTTCAGTTTTAAGCCATGAGATACTTTATTACTTTGCTTTTAGCAGCAGTTATATTTTCTGCCTCCGCGTAAACAGCCTGCACACAAGCCTGCACACATATGTTTCTTCAGACGACGGGTCGGCAATTACTTTTATGCCAATGGAAAATTGATTCGCCGTTCTCACTGCCGTCTGCCAATTGACGTTTGCTATTCGTCACCGGCTATTCATTATTCACCATTGCCTATTCACTTCTTTATTAAATTTGCCGCGTATGATTTATCATTTCGTAGTAGGAGACATGGCAGCAAAGCCACTGCAGGAAGCTATAGAGAGTGAGCCATCAATGGCCGGCGAGATTGTGATATTGAAGGATATACTCAATGTAGGTCCGTTGCAGAAAGACGAAGGCGGTACATTCAGCGCTTTACGTTCGGCATTCTGGCAGCAGGTAGTGCCTAATGAGAAAGAACCGGCACAGGTAGACGATATGGAACGATTGCTGGAAGTATCGAAAGCTATGTACAATGATACTGAGGCCAAAGCCTGGTTCTGGATGGCGCCGATACCGGCAGATGTATGTGCTTACCATTGGGTATTGCCATACCTGTCAAAGCACATGGGAAGATTTTACCTGATAAATATTGCGGGACTACCTTTCCTTGATGAGAACGGCAAAGTGTTTTACCCCAAAAGCTTCAGCTACATATTGCCAAAAGAAATAGTGAAAGCACGAAAGCTGGCACGCCCGGTAACCCATGCCGAAGTGGAGATTGATGGAGATGAATGGCGTAGACTGGTGCAGGAAAATGCAGGTATACGTACGCATGAGGGTGGCAAAAAGCTTGCCTCCCGGGAAGAATCTTTTTATGATTCGCCATTGCTTGGATTCTGCACACAGAGCTTCCAGAAGGCGTCAAAAGTAGTTGGATTGTCTATTAATAAATACGGAACGCCTACGGGAGATCTGTACCTTGGCTGGCGGCTCCGCAAAATGGCGGAAGAAGGCAAAATACTGGTGCAGGGCGATATGATGAAGACACTGAAAGACTTTGATGTAAAACTGCCGGGCGGACCGGCCGAACCTGTTGCAGAAAGCACTGACGCCACAGATATAAATGACTCAACTGCCACAATATGATAAAGTTTACGCCTATAAAGACCACCGGGCCCGATAACCGGGGATATACCGCTGAATTTTACCAGGGCAGGCTGGGACAGCACCTTATTGTATTCCGTAAGGCAGGAACGGTGAGTGGCCGTCATTATCATAAAGGCATCTCGCTGACCAAGAAGCCGGAAATATTTATCCTGATGCACGGTACCTGTGTGGTCAACTGGCGGGAGATCAACAACACAACCATGCACTCAAAAGTGATAGAGGGGCCTATGATCATTGAGACAGACCCTTATGTGTGGCATGAATACATTACGGAAACAGACTGCACTTTCCTGGAGCTCAACTCGTTGTCAGAACATGCGGCAGATACGTTTTATACAGATTAGTGATCATTAGCTGATTGGCTGATTTGTCAATCATTCATCTTCATTCAATTCCACATTCCGGCATATATCAATGTTTGCCGGGCGGTAAATATTTTCCACAGGGACAAGCAATTGATGGAGTTTTTGGGAGCCTGCATTACTTCGCTGTTCTGCAACGAAGTCTGTTATATCCTCAATACTCTGGATGTATTTTTTGCCGAATGTTTCCAATACTTTACCCCTCAGGCCCAGCTGTATGGCTTTCCGGGTAAGCTTATTGCCGGACGGGCTATGATCCGGATCCCACTGCAGACGCACATCGCTGTGTTTCAGGGCCAGCGTCCATTCTTTTTCTGAAGAGTGCCGCCAATGCCGGTAAGTAGAAAATACGGCCTGTTGTAATATGCTGTCAAAGTCGGACTGGGCGATCCGTATGGCCAGCACCCGTTCCTGGTCGGGTTTGGTAGCCCAGCCGCAACGATACATCATCCATAAAAAATTTGGTTTTACCCAGGACATCCGGCTATAACTGAAATCCGGGCCCCCGAGATATTGATGCGCTGCTGCAAAAGCAGCAATACGTTCGTTATAAGCCTGGTAAAGTATGATGGAGTCGCCGGGCTGATGCGCAAGGATATGACGGCCTTCCTGAGGTAGCCTTTCTTTTGCCGCTAAGTAATTTTCTGTATCGATAGTCATTTACAGGTATTTAAATTGCCTGCAATTTAATATGACGGCAGTACATTCTCAAATCAGCTGGTTATCACATCAGCATATCTGCACATCCTCAAATCAAACATTTAACTACCTGCTGACACCGGAAACGGGGCAATAAGTGTAAATTTGCGCCCATGACGTTTGAATTGCCACTGGTCGAAGAAAAAATTAAGCCGCACCAGGTCACAGCTTTACACGTAATTGTGGGTTTTGCATTGTGTGGCGCAGGTGCATTAAGCTACCTGTTTGAATTGTATTCCAAATTCTGGACAACTACCGTTTTTGGCTCCGGAATAGTTCCTGCCACCATTTTATTGCTGCTGGGTCTGGCTGTATTATACGTTTCTTTTTTTCGTAACAAATGGCTGCAGCAACCCGGCAACACACGCACTTTCCGTTTTGCGGAACTGGTACTGTCGCTTTCGATAGCCATTTTTGCTTTACTGCACCAACGTTGGGTGCCGGCTGGTGTTTTCGGATTGATAAGTGCAGCCGTGATTTTTTCCATTTTCTGGGAAAAGAACAGCAGACAAGCACTGGTAATACAGGTAGATAAGCAAGGTATACGCCTGCCGGTCATTTCGCGCAAACGCTCTATACACTGGCCGGATGTAAACGCTGTTTTGCTCCGCTATGGAACGCTCACTATCGATTGTACGGATAACAGCCTTTATCAATGGAATATACGCCAGGTGAACTTTGACCGCGAAGATTTTGAAATCTTTTGCCTCGATCTCATCGAAGAAGGTAAGACCAAACGGGATAAAAACGACTGGTAAGTTTTACCGCACATTTTCCATTATCAATTTTCCATTTAACAATTATCGCATGTCTCCATATTTATTATACTCAGACGGACAGGGAAATATTTTTGAAGATACGAGCCTCTATGTCGTAGGCCGTACAGGCTGGGATGCTATGCCCATCCCGGAAGAAGACTGGATAGAACTGCCCGAAGGCGGATCTTTGTACGAACTGCCCGACCGTCGCGGTATAGGCATTGATGTAGCCACAGGTGAAATGCGCCTTTGTGAGAAGGGCTGGGCTGTTGCGGCATTTATTCCCCCGGCACATACCGGCTTTTATATTGCTGCATTTGAAGCATTGCCTGATGCACAGACATTGCCTCTGTTTTGCTACACAGCAGTTGGCTGGCATGACGATAAATTTTACGTACCTGCCACCCGTATTGAGCGCGACATACGCCAGGAATGTGCAGGCTACGATGATAATAAAGTGAAAGAAGGTGTGAAAAATATGCTGGAAGCGTACCCACATAACCGCCTGGTAAAGCATATCGCAGAAAACTGTGCGCTGACTTATCATTGTCCTGCGGCACGCAACTATTTTATGGGCCGCTGGGAATGCCCGATACCTTCGTCGCCTGCTTGTAATGCCAATTGCATTGGTTGTATCTCCTTCCAGCCGGAAACAGAAGAGATATTTTCTTCGCAGGACAGGCTTACGTTTAAACCGACAGCAGCTGAAATAGTAGAATATACAGTACCGCACCTGGAAACAGCACCTTACCCGATCGTAAGTTTTGGTCAGGGATGTGAAGGCGAGCCGCTGCTGATGTGGGAAACCATCCGTGAATCGGTAATAGAAATACGCAAGCATACAAAAAAAGGAAGCATTAACATAAATACGAACGGGAGCAAGCCGGATGCTGTAGAAAAGCTGATGGAAGCGGGCCTGGACAGTATTCGCGTAAGTCTGAACTCTGTGCGGAAGGAAATATATACCCGTTACTACCAGCCGAATAACTACAAGTTTGAAGATATTATAGAAAGCCTGCGTATTGTGCGTCAGCATGGTGGCTGGGCTTCTATCAACTATTTCGTGTTCCCTGGTATGACCGATAGTGTGGAAGAATATGAAGCACTGCGTGAAGTAATTAAATATACAGGCCTCAGCATGATCCAGTGGCGTAATTTCAACATAGATCCGGACTGGTACCTGGGTAAAATAGGCGTTGCCGATACCGGCGATTGCCTGGGCATGCGCCAGATGATGGACCTGATACATGAAGAGTTCCCGGACGTAAAATTTGGCTATTATAATCCGCCGGCGGAACGTATGGTGAATTATGACGAAGATTTTGCGCACTAGAGAGATATGAGTACGGAGATGTGCGTATTGAGATTGTGGAAACACGGCGGGTATTGCATCTCATAGTCATATTGCACGAACTTACCCGCATTTGCGGCGCATTTGAAGGAACGCTCAGTAGCAGTAATGAAGATGAACGGTGCCAACGCCACTGCAGTTTAATTTATTGATCTTAGCCGGGACACAAAACAAAATGTACATACCGAAACATTTCATACAGGAAGACAGGGACGAGCTGGTTGCATTTATATAGCGCTACAGTTTTGCAGTGCTGGTAACTAATGGCTCAGACGGGCGCCCACGGGGTACCCACCTACCCTTTCATATGGATGTACGGGGAGAAGAACTGGTACTGACTGCACATATGGCCAAAGCGAATCCGCAATGGAAAGAGCTGGAAGGACAGGAGCTGCTGGTAATATTCAGCGGGCCGCATGCATACATTTCGCCGTCGCTGTATGAAAAACATGAGAACGTACCAACCTGGAATTACCTGGCAGTACATGCTTATGGACAGGCTGCGCTGGTAACAGACAAGGAAAAAGGCATGGCACTCCTCGAAGATATGATGCGGCAGAGCGAGCCGGCTTACCTGAAACAATGGGCAGAACAATCTGAAGATTACAAAGACCGTTTGTATAAAGGCATTGTGCCCTTTGAGATAAAAGTGCATACGTTGCAGGGGAAGCAGAAGCTAAGTCAGAATAAAACAGAAGCGGAGCGGAGCAATATTGCAGCGTCTTTGCAAAACAGCGACGATACAGCCGCACAGGATATTGCTGCATACATGCAGCGAAAACCATAAATTTGGTAAATTGATGTTTAATTTTCCTGCATGATCGCACAGCAATCAACAGAAACTCAACCGGTAAATATAAAAGCCGCAGCGTGGACGATAGGTGTTCACGTTGTATTGCTGCTCTTATTCCTGCTGGTAAAATATACTATTCCGGCTCCTGCGGTTACACAGCCTGATATGGGCATGGAAGTGAACCTGGGTACCGATGCGGACGGAAGCGGCGATGATCAGCCAATGGCTACGGGAGATCCTGCCCCTGACCGTTCTGCAGCAGCTTACCATGCAGCAGCACAACAGGCTTCTGAACAGAAAGAACTGATGGAAACCGAAGATGCTGATGCGCCAGAGGTAAAGCGCGTACCGCCGGTAGCTGCCCGCACAAGAGAGGAACGCCCTAACCAGCAGGAATTGCAGAACCGTAGCCGCAATACACAACAGCAGGCCAATACTGCCACAACACATACCCAGCCGCAAAAGCCACGTTACGTTTATAATGGTGCAACCGGCACCGGTGGTAATGGTGCAACTACAGACCGCACCGGCACCGGCGAAGGCAATACGCACGGTAATGGTGATCGCGGTGTGCCAGGCGGTACTCCGGGAGCGGCAAACTACACCGGCAATCCTGGTAGCGGTAATGGCGGCATCAGTCATACACTTGGTGGCAGATCTATTTCTCCGTCTGTATTCCAGGCAGAGTTTCATGAAGGAGGCAAAGTGGTGATACAGGTTACGGTGAACCGTGATGGCAATATTGTGAGCAAGCAGGTGATCAGTGCGCCGAATGCAGAGCTGCGGCAGATAGCATTGCAGAAACTTTCGCAGGCACGCTTCAGCAGTAATCCCGACGGGCCCCCAGAGCAGATAGGCAGAGTGACAATTCTGTTTAAGTCCCGTTCCTAGCAAAAACAAAACGCCGGATGACAGGTGCTGAATTCCGCGGATAATGATAATAGCTGCAGGTATCCGGTACCCGAAAAAGCAACCCAAACAATTTTCCCAATCGAATACATGAACGCCTCTCTTTCTTACAGGCAGACGCTGGATTATCTCTACGCACAGTTGCCTATGTTCTCAAAACTGGGCAAGGATGCTATTAAAAAAGATCTGACGAATACGCTTAAGTTCTGTGCATTACTTGACAATCCGCAGAACAGCTACAAGACAATACACATTGCCGGTACCAATGGCAAGGGCAGCACCAGTCATGCGCTGGCAGCCATATTGCAGGAAGCCGGTTATAAAGTGGGACTGTATACTTCTCCTCATCTTGTTGATTTCCGGGAGCGCATCCGTATTAACGGTGTGCCGGTGAGCGAGCAATGGGTTGTTGATTTTGTAGCCGCTAATAAGGGACATATTGAAGGCATACAGCCTTCGTTTTTTGAAGTCACTGTTGCTATGGCCTTTAAGGCTTTTGCAGAAGAGCAGGTAGATATAGCCGTGATAGAAACCGGCCTGGGCGGACGTCTTGACAGCACTAACGTAATCACACCAATTTTATCCATCATTACCAACATCAGTTATGATCATATGGATGTACTGGGTCATACACTGGAAGCAATTGCCGCGGAGAAAGCCGGTATCATAAAGCCCGGTGTGCCGGTGCTGATCGGTGAACAACGGGAGGAGACAGAACGTGTGTTCTTTGAGCATGCTGTAAGGCAGGGAAGTACTATCTATTATGCAGAAGCGCTGTGGGATCTTGTAAGGGTAAAGCAGGATGAGCATTTTCAATATTTTAAGGCGGTGAAAAATGCAGACCGCACTATTCATGAATTACATACAGATCTGCTGGGTACGTATCAATACCATAACCTCCGTACTATACTGGCGGCGTCAGATATCCTCCGGGAGCAATGCGGACTTGCGGTGAGCCGGGAGCATACATTCGGTGCACTGCAGCAGGTGAAAGCACTTACCGGCCTGCGCGGGCGCTGGGAATGGCTGCAATCAAAACCTGTGATCATTGCAGATGTAGGGCATAACCCTGCAGGTGTAAAGGAAATCATGAAGCAATGGGCGCTGGTGCAGGCCGCCAGGAAACATATATTGATTGGTTTTGTGAAGGATAAGGATATAAAAGAAGCACTTTCGCTTTTACCCAAAGATGCGATATACTATTTCTGTAATGCACAGATACCACGTGCATTGCCGGCAAAAGACCTCGCTGAGAAAGCGCAGGAAGCAGGATTACAGGGTGATTATTATGCGACTATTGAAGACGGTGTTGTAGCCGCAAAACATCAGATGAGTGAAGATGATGCACTGCTGATTACCGGAAGTTTTTTTGTAGTGGGAGAAGCGATACAGGCCCTCGATAATCTGAAAATGTGAGCATGTGAAAATTAGCTAATGTGCTGGTTGAAATATTTTCATTGCATCATTTGCTAATTACTTTCCTCTCCCTTCAAAAAGTACGATAAAGGTATACAGCATAATCTTTACATCAAGTGCCAGTGAACAGTTCTCGATGTAGAGCAGATCATACTTCATACGCTCAATCATTTCCTGCACGTTTTCAGCATAGCCATATTGCACCATGCCCCACGACGTAAGGCCCGGTTTTACTTTGTGCAGGTATTTATAGTGCGGATGTGTCTGCGAGATGAGATCTATAAAATGTCTTCTTTCCGGGCGCGGACCTACCATAGACATATCACCCTTCAGGATGTTTACAAACTGCGGCAGTTCATCAATGCGCCATTTACGCATAAAGCGCCCCCATGAGGTAATACGGGGATCGTCTTTGCTGGAAAGTGCCGGTCCGGCTGCTTCCGCATCAATATACATAGAGCGGAACTTGAGAATATAAAAAGGCTTGCCGAATAATCCGATACGCTCCTGCTTGTAAATGATGGGCCCTTTTGAAGACAACCGTACTCTTATAGCAGAAAAGATATAAACCGGCAGCAGGATAAGTATGGCAATGGAAGATGCTATAATATCAATAGTCCGCTTGCATACACGCTGCCAATCGGGCATAAGATCCGGGTAAATGTGGATCAGCACTGCATCGTATACGTTACTTGTTTTTACAGAGCCGGATATGATATCATACAGATCGGGCTGTACTTTTACCACCACAGGCCTGTAGCTGAGACGTGTCAGTATATTTTCAAGCAGATGGTGCTCAGATGAGTCTACTGCCACGATTACTTCTTCTATGTTATGGTCGTCAATAATGTTTTCAAGCTGATTCAGATCGCCCAGCTGCGGCAGGTAATTACTCATGCCGTTTGAAGCTTCTTTATTGGAATAGATAAATCCTTTAAAGATGTTGCCCAATACTTTGGGGCTGTCTTTAATCTGCTTGTAAATGTTTATTGCCTGCTGGTTGCCGCCGATGATCAGTGTATTGAACCCTACACGGCCATTTATAAGATTGTTTTTGGCGCTGTTGAGTATGATCATCCGCAGAGCCAGCGTACATGCCGTATGGATCAGCAAGTAACGCCCGGTCATTTTAATGAAATAGGAATAATCATTTGCATCATTTGCAAACACAACAAGTGCTACTACAATACTGCCGATAATGCAGGACACAAGCGTACGGTTCACTTCATCCAGCCGCGACTTGCGGTACAGATCAAAATAGGTGCCCGACAGCAGGTACAGAAAAAGCCACCCGCCGGGAATGATGAACAGGGAGGAGATATAATCTTTAGTATGAAATAATCTCCAGGAGCTGAGAAAATGGGCTTTCCCGAGCATGTCGTAGCGATAGCCCCAGAACAGGAGCCATGCCAGCACACTCGTCAGGTAGTCGGAAACTACAAGATTGCGGATTGCACGTTTTTTCAGTGGATCGGGGCGCATCAGGCTTATTAGTAAGAAACAACTTTAAGATTATCCATCAGCACATATCCTGTAGAAGTGGTATCATCAAAGCCCGCTTTAATAATTACCCTGAAGTCTGTGCCGGTATAGGAATTTACAAAATCCTGTATGTTAAGATATACTTTATTCCAGCTGTCAGGGTGGGCATTAAGGCCCGATATATATTCACGGTATACCGTTCCGTTGCTGCTCAGGGTTGTCTCTAGTCCTACTACAAAAGGTATAGAACATTTATAGTCCATTTCCAGGTAGATGTCCTGGTTTTTTGTGGGCAGAAATGAGGCGGTCCCGGTTGCTTCATTGTATGAATTGGCAATATTGCCGTTCAGGTACAGGTAGCCGGAGCCATGACCTTCAAATACTTTGGAAGGGTCTGTTGTGATTACGATTGATGTATCTCCGTCATATTTTGCAAAAGGATGGCTGGCTGTATTTTCAAAATTTTCCTGCCAGAGCACTTTTGAAACAGATGTATAAGAAGTGACAGGCGTAAAGTTCACGACTTTTCCCGGGTTGGGAGTCAGTTTAAAAGTGGTGTCGAAATTATAGAACGGGTAGGGAAGACGTACAAAGGTGAGGCCGTTTACGTTTATGCCGGGTGCTACCTCCAGCCTGCCGGGAGAGTCGATAAGTACCGGGAATGTGGCCGGAAGCTCGAAGTTGCCGACCGCCTGGTCGTTCAGGTATACCCATACATTGGTAATTTTATGGGATGCAGACCCGAAAACCTGCGGGTTGGTATTCCTGTAAATAAACGAGTCGATATGTACGTAAGTAGGTATTTTTTCCTTAGGGTTAATAACATTACAGCTACTCCATGAAATACCGCACACCAAGGCAATAAATAATAAAGTGGATCTCATTTCGATATCAGTGAATTTCCCAAATAACGGAAATCTGTTGTTAAACATTGTGTAATTCGTTGTGGATACTCATTTTTTTGAGGATCTGGTGGGCTACATCCATGGCCTGGTAACCATCATATACCGATACTTTTACAGGCCGGTCGTGGATAATGGCATCTGCAAATTCTGCCAGCTCCATGCGTATCGCATTTGTCTGCTCTACATGAGGCATCTGCACCGAAATTACTTTTTGCTCACCGTTGCCCAGCTCTATCGGGAAATCCAGCATGCCTTTGGGCCCGCCGGCATCATTCAGCCGTACTACTTCTGTTTTCTTTTCCAGGAAGTCTATGCCAATGTAGGCATCGCGCTGGAAAAGGCGCATTTTGCGCATTTTTTTCAACGAAATGCGGCTTGATGTAAGATTGGCTACACAGCCGTTATCAAATTCTATGCGTGCATTGGCAATGTCTGCGGTCTCGCTGATTACTGCCACGCCACTTGCCGATATACGCCTTACGGTGCTTTTTACAAGATGCATTACTATATCTATATCATGGATCATAAGGTCCAGGATTACAGATACGTCCGTACCACGGGGATTAAACTGTGCCAGCCTGTGTGTTTCAATAAACATTGGTTGCACCAGCTGGTCGCCTATAGACAGGTATGCAGGGTTAAAGCGCTCTACATGGCCTACCTGGCATTTTACATTAGCTTCATTTACAAGCTTTACCAGTTCGCGTGCTTCCTCCAGCGTGTGGGTAAGTGGTTTTTCCACAAATACATGCCTGCCATTCAGCAGTGCTTTTTTGGCAATTTCATAATGCGCTGTGGTTGTGGTAATAATATCTACGGCATCTACAGCCTGTACCAGCTCGTCAATGGTTGCATAGCGGGGTACCTGGTATTGTGCAATGGCTGCTGCCGCATTCTGGTCGTCCGGGTCATAAAAACCGACAAGATGAATGCCTGGGATTTCTTTCCATTGCTGCATGTGGATCTTGCCGAGGTGGCCTGCGCCAAATATTCCTATTTTAAGCATATTAGCTGCCGGGAGCTTTTTGTGAAAATATCCGGCTGAAAAACCGGATGACTCGCAAGATAGGAAGAAATAGCCGATTGCATAGCGTAAAAAGGGCTGAAGAAGCAGGAATGACGATAAACTGACCTTTTAAAGCGGCACAAAGACAATTTTCGATGGCATGAAGTTTTTCATTTCATCGGTAAGAAAGATAACATACTATGGACAAGCTGGAATTAAAAGGAAAATGGAACGAGATGAAAGGAAAGGTTAAACAAGCCTATGCCGACCTCACTGAAGACGATCTTAAGTACGAAGAAGGGAAAGATGACGAATTGTTGGGCCGGCTGCAGCAAAAGCTGGGTAAAAGCAAAGATGAACTGGTTACATGGCTTAAAGGACTGGGTTAGGAATCGTTCCGCACAAACGTCTTATCTGCAATGCAGATTTGTTAATCAAAATGAGCCAAAGTGCTGCCCCAGGGCAGCACTTGTGGTGTTATATTGGTCGTTTTCGGTTACGTTCAGGATAGTAAAAGATCAGTCCTTACTGCCCATACCTTTAAACTGGTGCAGCGTTTCGCGGAACAGTACATTAAAAGTGGTCAGTGAGCCATATACAGCGGTAACATACTGCTGCAGGTCTACTTTTTCTTCATCGGTAAGCCCTTTGTGCGCATTTATTTTCTGCTCTATAAGACGGATGCGGTCGCGGACCATCACTATTTTGTGAAAGAACGTTTCGATAGGTACTTCTTTCGGCTGCAAAGAATCGTCTGCCGGTTTCAGCACCAGGGTTCCGTTATTCCATTTGTTGGCCATCGGCACCAGTTGAAATTCATTGAGCCTGCGGTCCAGTACATGTTCCAGTGCTTCTTCAATATCTGCCACAGTAACAGCGCCGCCAGCTTCTGCCTGTTCCTTTGCTTCCAGTACCTGCAGTTCTGTATAGTCCTTGCTTACACTGCGGGTGCCGTTCTGGGATTTAAACCAGATAATGTATACTTCAGATGCTGTGTCTACAACCACTCCTCTCCCGAAATGAGGATGCGCCACACGCGATCCGATGCCTAGTGTTGTTGTTTCCATAACAAAATGATGAATTAAAGAGTTAACGTTTTTTAGCTTTTTTTACATCGGCTTTATAGGCCAGTACCTGTATATTGTTAACGTAGATCTTCACAGGATATTTTCCTTTTTCCTTCAGCGGAATGTCCATATACACACGTTCTCCTGCCACATAATAATCCACCGGCAGAAGTTTAGGCTCGTCTTTGTATTGTACCGTCACCTCTTTTACAGGCTGTTTATTGTTACGCAGATCTATACTGATGCGTTTGCATTCATTCTTCTTTGCGCGGATCAGGCCTTTATTGTAGCTCGTATTGTATACGTCTGCAGCAAAATAACCGGCTGGAGCAATATAACCTGTATTCATCCTGGCTTTGCTTACAGGTGTGTCAAGCAACTGCCATTTACGGGCAGCAGGTATATGATTTAAGACATACACTTTTCTGCGTGCAAAGAAGTATACATCGGTCTGCTGTGCGGTAAACTCATGTTTTTTATAATCGGTATAGCCTGCGCCGGCTGTGGCATCCACAATATATTTTGTACCGTCAATCTCTACCACATTCCAGGTATAATTGATTTTTTTCTCGTTTTTGCCGATCGCTTTTGCATCTGATTTTTCATAACCTTTTACAAGGTCGCATTTGATCTTTACACGCTGGCACATTGCCTGGAACAGCATTGCATATCCCTCGCTGGTAGCAACTCTCGACTGGAGTATCTCACCTACATTGGTTTTACGCTTTGACGCATGATGATAACCTTCACAATCAAAAGCGATATTTGTAGTAATCCAGTCATAGATAGCCCGTGCGCGGAAAATATCTGTATTGGTAACTGATACCGGAGTTATTTTTTCCACAATGGTAAAAAGTGGTGCATCTTTCAGTGGACCAACAGTGCCGACCATCGAGTCGACGGTCTTAAAATCGTTGGAGTCGAGGGCAAAAGATGAAAAGCCTGACAGGAGCAGTGCACAGGCGAGCAGATATTTCATAAAATGTATGTTCGTTCAAACGGGGTGCAACATAATAATAAGTTTTGTATTTTATCCCGTATAAAAATGATTATATATGAACGCCCCCGCAGCCATGAAGATTTCCCCGCATCCCATACCAGCATTGCCTCAGACAATTAATGAAACGATAACACAGCTTGCCGGCGTATTGCAGTATTGTATCGATACAAATCACAGGGCAGGATATTTTACCGCATTATATTACCGCGTTACCTGCCGTGTAAAAGAAGGTATTCTTAATAATGAATTTGACGACGGTCCGCGGATGGAACGGTTTGACGTGATTTTTGCCAGCCGGTTTCTTGAAGCATGGTACCAGTGGCAGGCCGGGCAAAAGCCCACAGAATCCTGGCGCATAGCCTTTGAAGCGGCCGAAAAAAAAGATGACATTGTACTGCAGCACCTGTTGCTGGGCATGAATGCGCATATAAACCTGGACCTGGGCATTGCTGCTGTAGCTACAATGAATGACGAAAACATATTGCCGCTGCAGGGTGATTTTAATAAGATCAACGCATTACTGGGTTCGCTGGTGGGCGCTGTGGAAGACTGCCTTACCAAGATAAATCCGTTGATGCGGTTGCTGGCCCTGCACAAATGGAATTATGACGAGCTGTTGGTGCAGTTCAGTATGGATCAGGCGCGGCAAGGTGCCTGGGATTTTGCGACCACTCTGGATGGTAAGCAGGGAAATGTATATGATGATTGTATTTCTGGGAGAGATAAAAAAATAGCAGAACTCGCGGCAAATCTTGCCCGGCCGGACAGCTGGTTACTGCGGCTTACCGTACGCTTTATCCGGCTGTACGAAAAAAGAAATGTGGCCGATGTAATTCGTCTGATGAATAGCTGACGGAGCTTTATTTGTTTTGTTTTTTATAAAAGAACAATCCTATCGCTGCGCTTACCAGGCCCTGCACCGGTCCGAGGTAAAGACTGGAACCCTTCATGATATCAATGATTGTCTGCGAAGTCAAAGGTTCCAGCAGCAGCACAATCCACAACAATATAAAGTAGGCCGCTGAAATACCCATGCACAGCCTGTAGTAAAAGGAGTCAACCTCGTGGTCATCGTTCGGATTGCCGTTTATGTCTGCTACAAAAACACTTATCATCAATGAAAGAGTAGGTAGTATGGCTGTCATTAGCCAGCCCCAGGCCAGCTTATCATCATTCTCAAATTTGCCAAACAAGGACTGCATCAGCACAAACAGGAAGAGTAATGCTGAAACTATAAACCAGGTAACAGACAGGCGTTTCTGTGCTTTTTTATAACTGATATTCATAGATAAGGATTTTACCTGCTGAGGGCATCCAGCAGCTTGCTTTTAATAAGATGAGTATGAGCTGTAAGCAATCCCGGGTTAGATAATTGTGACGCATCTGCATTCTGCGGTTTTTTAAACTCGTAGACCAGCACGTTATAATCATAGTCGGGATTGGTGCTGTAGGTACTTACAGCTGCAGGCAATTTATTCAGCCCGGTATCCAGCCATTTTTCTGCAAGGCCTTCCGAGGGTGGCGTGGAGGTTGTATTAAAAGGCTGATCAGTTACAAGAAATACAATACATCTGTAATATCCGGGTTTGGCTTTAAACAGGCTGCTCAGGTAGTCGGAGAGCGTAAATACGCGGTTTTTCTTTGCCAGGATATTCCAGCGGTCCGGTTCGCGGACGGAGGTGCCGTCGGTATTAAATTGTTCCAGTTCGGTAACCATTGCAAATCCGCCGGGAATGTAGAAATAGCTTTTCCTGCTGTAGCCGCAACGATCCAGCGCCCGTTTTAATTTATCGCTTACGCTGCCCAGCGTATGACAGTTAGCAAAAAGAGTTCCCGGCAACTGATCTGTAGAAGATGGCTTGGGCGGCGGCCAGGGGAATTCCGGCATATTGGCCGGGTGTGGCACCTCCGGCGCAGCAGTGGCGGCAGGAGCGCTTGCCGCGGTGTCCTGATTGGTAGCTCCTCCCGGTGCAAAATCACGGTGTGCGGCATTGTTACATGACAACAATAGCATGCAAAATACAGGTGCAATGGCGTAACGCCACAGCTTGCGCCGGGAATTGCAGATTCGTGATTTCATGGTGTTTATTTATGGTCTGTATAAAAGTATGTAAAATAATTTATATTATATTTTACCAACTTTTATCGCTTATGAAGCCTGGTACAGTTCCAATGGCAGGCCGTCGGGGTCTTCAAAAAAGCAGAACTTCTTACCGGTGTATTCATCTACACGGACAGGCTCCGTTGTGACGCCCATAATGTGCAGGGAAGAAACAGCAGTCTCAATATCATCCGTTGCAAAAGCCAGGTGGCGCAAACCAGCAGCTTCCGGCCGCGAAACTCTTTTGGGCGGATCGGGGAAAGAAAACAGCTCAATGATGTAATGTCCGTTCAGTGCAAGGTCCAGCTTGTAAGACTGCCGCTCATTGCGATATACTTCGCGTATTATTTCCAGTCCCAGGATTTCGGTATAAAACTTTTTAGAACGGTTGTAATCCGAGCAGATAATGGCAATGTGGTGAACGGCTTTGAGCAGTGACATTTTTCAGGCGTTGGTTTGCGATGCAAAATTAAGCATTGATTTCTGCAGCCGCGGTATATGATTTATTATGTAAATGTGTTATATTTATTGAGACCCAAAGCACCATCTACATGACACAGACATTCCTTACAGCAATGGCCGGCATACTGCTCATGCCATTGATCCCTGCGTTTATCCTGTACAAATTCCTTCCCAGCCGCACTACTGTTTCCGGGCCCTTCAAAGGGCTGGACCTGAAGCTGACCGGGGCTTTCAGCGGGTATTTCCTGCTGGTGCTGGTTTCTGTAGGGGTATTTTTCCCCATGCTTAAAAATGAGCAACAGGCAAAGATTGACGAGCTGGAAAGGGCTTTAAAAGCAGGAGCAGCGCCTGCTACACAAAACTGGACTATTATGGGGCATGTAGTATCTGCAATACCGGAACAGACGAAAGTATTTTTTGATGACGAGATGCCAGCCTTCCCGCCTACCGGCGATTTTGAGCTGGAAAGAAAATGCTCCGTTTCAGATGGACATGCACAACTTCCCAAATGGATATGTGTGTACAACAAAAATGATGGTTACAAAGTCATCAACCTTAACCGTGAAATGAACTCGCCTGATATAGCTGCGCTCCAGGTCCAGTTCAATGATTCCATGCACCAGATACGTATCAATGCGCCAATAGATATTCAGAGTAAGAAAAACGACAGCCTGAAGTATGTAGGCACATTTGTACTGAGAAATCCTGAGGTAGTGCAGGCGCTTAATGAGTCAAAACCGTTGCTGTTGCAGAATACTGAGATGCTGAAAGCTGCTGTGACTGCCGATCCTAAACTGCAGCCGCAGGCCAGGCTGGTGAATCCGCGTATTATGGAAATGATCAGAAAACCTTAATGAAAACATCTGATGAATCTGGGTGGAAATAGCTAATTAGGTAATCAGGATATTAGCTAATTTAGATAACTTACTGCTCCGTTTTATCTATCTGCTGTGCCAGTGCAGTAGCCCAGCTATCTATAGCCTGTGATTCTTCCTTGGTAAGTTTTGCCTCTTTATGGACCCACAGGTAACTGTCCAGGGGCATCCAGCCTTCGGTTACAGATTCGCTTACATCTTTCAGCCTTTTCAGTTTACGTTTTTTATTGTATGAGGCAAATTCAGAAAAATTGAGATGCTGCTTTCCTTCGTTTACATGATGCTGCATCCACCAGCCTACAGGCTGTATATTGGTATACCATGGGTAGCTGGTATTATTGCTGTGGCAATCGTAACAGGCTTTCTGTAAAACAACCTGCACATTTTGCGGCACTGTATAATGCGCTGCAATATCATTAGGATTGGCGCCATTGCTGATATTACGTGCAGGGCGTATAAACTGGATGATCACAAGAACAACTATTATGGCAATAAATATCTTCTTTCCCATGAAGGGCAAGATAATAAAACCATGCCTTTTCAGTAGTTGCCGCTTGTTATACTTTCACAAATCTTGGCTGCAGTCCGCTATCCGTGAGAATCATTTCTGTAAACATAGCCAGCGGCCGTACAAACCATGGATCTTTTCCATAGTCAGCTTCCAGCTCGGGGCAGGGATATAATGCTTTATAGACCACAACCGGTTCGTTGGTTTCTGTGTGTAGTGCAACATGCAGGACTTCATACATTTTTCCTTTATAATGGCGGTAAGTGCCGGGTTCTATCTGTGCCATACATTTTCTGTTTTAGATGCAAATAAAATCTTCTTCAGGCTACAATAAAAACAGGCCACAAAACGCGGCCTGTCTATCTCTGATCAATCACGGGGTTTACCGGGGCTGGTCTTATTGTTTCGGGATAGCATTTTTATAAAATTCGGTATCCATACGGCGTTGTTTGGCTACTCTTTTTCCGCGGAAGAAAAGGTACAGGTTAAAGAACAACATTACGCCCAGGTAAATGCTGAAGCCGCCTATTTTAAAGCTTAGTGCTTCAATCGTTGTCTGCGTAGTGCTGAGCAGTTCATGGATCTTAAGTATATAGAGGGCAAAACCGATATTGATCAGGTAAAAGCCCATGCGGAAGAGGGTATTGGTAGAGAGGGCTATTTCTTCGCGGCCATTAAAAATATCTTTCATAAAGACCACGCTGTTTTTAAATAAAGTACTGGCAACATACCAGGTAAGCAGGAGTGCAACAGGCAGGTAAATGAGATAAGCGATCACAAGAAAATTGGTGTTCATAACATAAACATTTAGGGAGTGAAAGATTTGTGTTTATTTCTTTTGGAAAGGAAGTATATGATGAGCATATTGAAATAATGCGTGACGGCAAGGATGAGAATGAGCACGCCGATGTTGTAGCCCAGTGAGGATATGAGCAGGGGAGGGCCGGTTATGTATTCCCAGTTTTTCAGCTTCAGGAACGCATAGCCGCAGTTGAAGAGGTAGTAGGCTACCAGCAATATATTGTTGATCGTATCTGTCGTTTCATGATCCCCGTGCATCAGGCCCAGTATAAAGACGCGGCCATTGGAGTGAAATTTCCTGCCCACATAATAAACGATGTAGACGATGATAATGAGATACAGAACGTAGGCAACAACATTGCTGTTCATAACAAATGGTTTTTACAAAAGCATTTTCAGAAGGCGCAGGAGCAGTTCTCCCTTTGGTGAAAGAAAAAGCTTGTCGGCCAGCTGGCTGATCTGTGTAGTGAAATCGTTCAGCTCTTTGATCTGTTTTGCAAACTCTTTTCCTTCCTCTGTTTTGGGTATGTCTTTACTTTTAGAAAGCTCATTCAATACTTCCATCGCAGGGTTCAGTTCTTTCTGCTTGCGTATGGAACCGATCTTATGCGACCATTTCCAGATGTCTTTCTCTGCTATAAAATATTCTTTCCGGTCACCGGCAATTGATTTTTTATACACGATGCCCCATTCCAGCAACTGGCGTATGCTCATATTGGCATTGCCTCTTGATATTACCAGTTCTTTCATGATATCGTCTGTAGAAAGCGGTTTGGGAGAAATGAGCAGCAGGGCCTGTATCTGCGCTATGGTTTTATTGACACCCCACTGACTGCCCAGGTTGCCCCAGGTTTCGATGAACTTTTCTTTTGATTGTTCGAAATTCATGATGTAAAGATAAATTGTATTTTCTGAATTTTCAAAAAATACTGAAAGTTTTATAAATAAAATTTGCCTGCCCCTTAGCGAAGCAGGCGGGAGCTATTTTTTCACATTGCTGATCTTGTCTTTCCGTACCGGTGAATAGTCTGTTTGTACCTGACCATTTACTATAATTTTATCAAAATAGCATTTTACGCCGGTTGCAGCATTCATGTCTTCTATGTTCTGTATATGGAAATGAAGATGCGGTTCGGATGAATTGCCCGAATTACCGCACAAGCCCAGCTTCTGGCCCTGTTTTACTTTTTGCCCTTCCTTTACGACAATCGAATGCTGTTTGAAATGCGCGAAGAACAGGTATTCATCATTAGCTGTTTTTATGATAACTGTATTGCCCGGAACGTACACAGGATTCAGAACGCCCGGCACATTGTCTTTGACACCATCTACCACCAAAACAACTTCGCCGTCGCAGGGGGCAGACAATTCTTTACCGAAAGCATAATAATCTTTGTTGGTTTTGCCATCCGTTTTGTGGGTGCTGCCGTTGGCATCGGTGATAAGAATATCGAAAGCATTTTTCTGGGCCTCGCTTTCTACATGATAATTCTGTTCTTTGGTATCACCGCCCCAGGTTACCGTCCACTCGCCGTTAAACGGCAGGCGCAGCTTGGATTTATTCCGCTCTATTTTAGGGGCACTGTCATCTTTAAAAGGCTTTACAAACAGGCCGTTTATTTTTGAATTTTCATCAACAGAAATATTAACAGCAAGCAAAGCCCTTTCAAATTGCGTTTTGTATGAGGCATACGTCTCGTTGTATTTTACAAACGTCCTTTTGGTTATTCTACCCGCCTGCTGCTTCAGGCTGGCCAGGTAATCTTTGGTACGGTCCAGTGGTAATGCCTGTTGCATTTCGGGCGAAAAAGCCGCGAAGATTGCCTCGGATTTATCTGCGTTATAGTTCTGTTCAAAGTTGTCAGCAACTGTTTTATAAATTGCTTTTTCTCCCTGGGCAAAAGTAAGGCAGGAGAATATTGTCAGAGCCAGGTGATAAAGTATTTCATGATCTGCGTGATTTGATTGGATTCTAAAATAAAAGCAATTTTCCCCATGTACAAAACATGCAATAAAAAAGGGAACCCTTGCGGATTCCCTTTCTGTAAAAATATGCGGACGACTACTATGGGAAGATACCCAGTTCTTCGTAAGCTACACCTACTTTGTTGATCGCTACGATGAAGGCAGCAGTACGCATGTCTACACCAGGGTTAGCTTTCATTGCATCACGGATCTCGTGGAAAGAACCGATCATCGTATCTTCCAGGCCAGAGTAAACCAGGTCTACTTCATCAGGTCCGTGGAGGATCTGGCGGCGCTCGATATCAGAAACTTTTTTACCGATCATGTGTTCCATAGACTCCAGGAAGCTGGTGTTTACGTTTTCGGTAAAGCGTTTGTCCATACGTCCAAAACGAACGTGGCTCAGGTTCTTCAGCCATTCGAAGTAAGAAACGGTTACGCCACCTGCGTTCAGGTACATATCCGGTATGATGATCACGCCTTTTGCATTCAGGATTTCATCAGCTTCAGGAGTCAGCGGGCCATTTGCACCTTCACCAATGATCTTGGCTTTGATACGGTCTGCGTTACCTGCATTGATTACGTTTTCCAGCGCTGCAGGGATCAGGATATCGCATTCCTGTTCCAGCGTGTCAAAGCTGTTTTCGAAGAAAGTAGCACCAGGGAAACCTTTGATAGTGCCGTTTGTTTTGCGGTAAGCAATAACAGCTTCGAGATCCAGGCCGTCTGCATTGTAGATACCACCTTCAAATTCTGCGAGGCCTACGATTGTAGCACCGCCTTCAAAGCAGAATTTAGCAGCATGATAACCTACGTTACCCAGGCCCTGAACGATTACTTTCTTGCCTTTGATACCCGGAGTAAGACCGAGTTTCTGCATGTCTTCAGTCACGTTGCACAGCTCACGGATACCATAGAATACGCCGAGACCTGTAGCTTCTGTACGGCCGCGTACACCGCCCTGTGTTACCGGTTTACCGGTTACGCAACCCAGTGCATTGATATCGCCGGGGTTGAGGGATGCATAAGTATCTGCGATCCAGCTCATTTCACGTGCGCCTGTACCATAGTCAGGAGCAGGAACGTCGATGCCGGCGCCGATGAAGTTTTTCTTCACCAGTTCAGACGCATAACGGCGTGTGATCTTTTCCAGTTCAAACGGTGTGTAGTTTTTTGGGTTGATACGGATACCACCCTTCGCACCACCAAACGGAACGTTTACGATAGCACACTTGTAAGTCATCAGCGCAGCCAGGGCCATTACTTCGTCCTGGTTTACATCCATGCTGTAGCGTATACCACCTTTACAGGGGAGCTTGTGGTGAGAGTGCTGTACGCGGTAAGCTTCAATAACTTCTACTTTTTCGCCGATCCTCACAGGGAATTTCATGCGATACACAGAGTTACAGGCTTTGATCTGCTCAAGAATACCCTCTTCAAAGCGCGTATACTTCGCAGCTTTATCGAAATTTCGTTCTACACCCTTGAAGAAGCTATAATGCTCCTGTGGCTGGGTGGCATTGGCAGTTGCTGTTTCTACCATAACTGATTGATTAAAGAAAAGATTAGGTTAATTGTTTTTTTCAAGCTTTTTAATCTTACGCTCAAGGGATACCAGGAACGCTATAATTCCGGCAAAGATAGTAGCTAATACCAAAACAACAACGTATATTTTACCGTTGCTGCGCATGGTGTCTGCCATCTCTGGTTGGGCATCCTGTGCATTGGTAACCAATGTAGTAAGTAACAAAATAAGTGTGGTAAGAACGGAAACCTTACGCATGTTGTATGTTTTTTTCGTAGTCGGAAACAAAATCATTTTCCCTTTTAAAAGCAATAAGACGCACCCGGATGCGGAGACTGGTGATCCATAATCCGAGCAGGAACCAGCCGATAACAGCCGGGTAAAAAACCATGCGCATATTACTGTCGAGATCGTATTTATTGAAGCCGGGGTTACCGCCATTGCCGGGGTGCAGCGAGTCTACCATGCGGGGGAGTACCCATATAAGCGGAATCATGAGCGCAAAAGCAAATACATTATATACAGCACTGATTTTAGCTTTTTTCTCATCGTCTTTTATACCGCTGCGCAGTATGAGGTAGGCAAAGTAAATAAGCATCGACATGGCCGTGCCCAGCTGTTTGGGGTCATTGCTCCAGGGCTCGCCCCAGGTATATTTGGCCCATTCCATACCGGTAAGCATGCCCAGAATGCTGAACAATATGCCTACGTTGGTAAATTCTGCGGAATAAGTATCGTCCTGCAGGTTGCCGGAACGGAGATAGCGGATCCCATATATAAAACCACCGCCGAAGAGCAGGATCATGGTAAACCACATAGGCACATGGAAATAGAGGTTGCGGATCGTTTCATTGATGATGTTCTGTGCGGGAACCGGCATCAGGAAGCCGCCTATAATTGTATATGCAAGGAGTACAACACAAAGAACCTTCCACCATAACTGGCGCATAGAATGTTCGAATTTTGCGCAAAGGTAGGGGGAAAGTTGGTTAATTAGTCAATTTGTTGACCGGGTAATTGGTTAATGCAGGGAACTCAGTTGATGTGGAAAAGGTGTTTAATACGAAATGTATTGAGATGTGGGATATTAGATTTCAGATATGAGACGCTTGTATTGCATAAACACTCATTATTCATCACGCTTATATCTCAATACTCACATCTCATATCCAAAGGCTACTCCTGCCATAAAAACGGGAACAGGATCAGGCCCAACACAACGATTAATACATCGAGCAGCAACAGCACGCCTGCCAATGTCCACCAGCCGGGCTGGTACACAGGTGCGATCGCTTTAAGTGCAAGATTGCTCAGCATCATCAGTATCGGTGTTACCAGCGGAAAGCCGAGAATAGCCATCAGCGAGGCATTTTGATTTGCACGGGCTGCAATAGCGGAAAGAAAAGTAAAAACAACAGAAAGGCTGATGCTGCCTACGGCCATTACCAGCACAAAAAGGCCGGTCTGCACCAACGGCATGCCCAGCAGAATACTGAAAAGCAGCAGGCTAACGAGGCTCATGATCAATAGCAGCACTACACTATAGATCATTTTGGCGAGCAGGAAAGTAGTGGGTTTTACCAATGTAAAATAATACCGGAAGCGGGCAGTGGATTCCTGCAGAAAGCTTTTGGCTACAGAATTAACAGCAATGAACAATTGTGTAAGCCAGAAGAGCGCATTCCATATTTTGGCTTCGGGCTGGCCACTCATCATATATACTACAAATACGGTAGCACCTACGTAAAGCAATACCCCGAACAGGGTGTGCTTCTGACGCCATTCCATCAGCAGATCTTTCCGTACCAGCGATAACAGGGGACTTGTAGCCATGCCGCAAAGATAACAGGAACAGGAGGAATTGGGTAACCAGGCAATTGAATAATCGGTAAATAAACTGCCGCACCAGGCCGGTGCGGCAGTTTGAAACTGCATTTTATTTTATGCGTTAACTTATCTGATCACCTGCATCTTCATTACCTGTCCTCCGTCCAGCTTCAGAAGGTACATACCCGTGCCGAGGCCATTCAATGAAAGCTGCAGGTCATTGCTGCCTTCCTGCACCGCCAGGGGGACAGTCAGCACAACCCTTCCCACGACATCAGTGATTACTACCGTTTGCAGACCTGCCTTTTCTGCCCCAAAACGAAGATGGATTACATCTCTGGCCGGGTTAGGATAGATCAGCAGACTATTGTTTATTACACTTTCACCATCCGGTTTCAATTCTGTTATTTCGTTGTCATCATTACCATCATCTGCCAGTTGGTTAACAGAGCTTGTACTTGCGCGCAATGCATAACAGGTACCGGCATTGTATGCACCTGCATAGCCATATACCTGCACATAGTAAGTTGCTCCTTTGTTGGCATTATATACAATGCTTTCAGCAGCAGTACCACCGTTCTGGGAGATGCCGATCTGCGAACCTGAGTTGTTGTACAGGCGGATATCATAGTCTGCCGGCAGATTAGAAAGCGTTACTTTGAGTTTCGGAGCGCTGTTTGTTGTGGTAAAGTAAAACCAGTCTTTATCTGTAGAAGTCCCGATCTTAGCAGTAATATCTGTATTAACGCTGATCTTCTTGGCGGCATTCTTAGTCTCATTGCTTTCATAATTATCCGTACATGCCGGTTGTGCTGCTACGCTGTCCACGCCAACAGCTATCCATGCATTGATAGTCTGGGTCACTTCGTTACTGCCGGCGCCGTATAAGTCTGCAGCAGCTTTCAGAGAATAAGTACGTGCATCTGTATATACAGAAGTCGGTGTAAGATAAATCGTCAATGTTCTGTATGTAATGGCCGCAGCTTTGCTGATGCCAATGCCGGAAACACTATATGCAGTGCCGTTGTCGTTGGTGCCGCTGCCACCGGAAGACAACAGGTAGTACCAGTAATTGAGCACACCGCTGTTGGTATGTACACCGCCATTGTCTGCGCTTCCGGTAGCCCAGTTAATGCCTTTGTACGTATTGGGCTGGCCATATGCTTTCGGATCGCTCATGGAACGGATAGTATAAAAATCTTCTCCTATAAGCCAGTTGCCGGTTGCCGGCTTTGCATAGAACTCAATACTTGTACCCATACAATCGCTGAAACCCTCATTCAGTGCGCCACTTTCGTTACTGTAATTCAGGTTAGCTGTATAGGAGGTAAGCCCATGCGTGATCTCATGACCGCAAACATCCATAGCGGTAAGCGGTTTATGATTGTCGGTACTGCTGCCATCTCCGTATGTCATCCGTGTGCCGTCCCAGAAGGCATTAAAATAATTGGTGCTGTAATGTACATAGCTTTTAAGCGCAAAGCCATTGCCATCAATGCTGTTACGCCCAAAAGTGCTCAAGTAAAAATCGTAGGTTTTCTCTGCGCCCCAGTGAGCATCTGTTGCATATTGGTCCAGGTTGGTATTTATATTATTCCAGTTATTATCGGCATCTGTGAAATCGACTGCGTTATTATAGTTAGTACTTCTCTGCAGGTTGTACGTCTGGATGCCATTGCCACGGGTAGCTTCGCGAAGGCGGTAAGAGCCGTTATAGCTGTCGGTATTAATTGTCTGGGGGCCGCTGTACACTGTCTGTGCGGTGCCCACAGCGCCGGTAGTATGCAGCAGCTCGCGTACGCCCAGCACCTTGCCGGTTACCGCATCTATAAAGTAGATACGGCGCCCCAGCGGATCATGTGCATACAGGTCCAGCTTATAGGCCAGGCGCATTTTAGAAACGTCTCCACCGGTTTCGCCCATGTAATAGACCAATGAAGCCTGGGGATAAAAAGTAGCCGCAGCATCATTGCTCTCCCGTTTAATGAATTCTTCTTCGCCCGCCAGCTGCCATTTGTAGGACCGGGCTCCAAATGCCTGCATTGCTTTCTGCAGCGCTTCGTCGGCAGTCAGTGAAGCTTTTGTTTCAAGGCCTTCGGGCATATCTGCCACCCATGCGCCGTTCTCACTTATTACTTTGCCAGCAGAGGTATGCACAATGTAGGTAGCGCCATCAACCGGTATTCCATGTTCATATTGCTGGTAACGGTAGTGTTCCTGTCCCAGTTTATCGGCTTCTTTTCGCAGCAATACTGCGGGGACAGTTTTAAAATTTTCCTGTTGTTTCAGCCATACTTTGCCAGGGGTAAAAAGTGGTTCCTGCCCTTGTCTGAATTCAATTGCAGCCGGGTACATGCCTGCATTGCCTGGTGACAATTTTTCTGCCGTTTGTGCAGAAGCCTCTGTTGCTACGAGCATAGCAGCGAGGAATAATGTGCTTTTCGTGTTCATGTGTAATCATATTTATACTGGATAAACAATATTTGTTGAGAACAACAGATTATATGATTTACAATATATAAAATTTAATAAATATTGGCAAAAAATAAATTATTTTAAGTTGTATGTGAATTCTTGAAAGCGAAAGAATGCAAAAGATTTTTAAAAAAATCTGTACAGGGTACTTGTAATTTTAAAACCGTGCTTTATCTTTGCAATCCCAATCGCGGGAAACACAGTTCTTACAACAATATGCGGAAGTAGCTCAGCTGGTAGAGCATCACCTTGCCAAGGTGAGGGTCGCGCGTTCGAATCGCGTCTTCCGCTCTGAGAAATCCGGGCCTGGGTGCCTGGATTTTTTGTTTGTACCAATTTTTGTTGTGATAGGCTGCCCTGGTGGCGGAACTGGTAGACGCGCAGGACTTAAAATCCTGTTTGCAGTAATGCGAGTACGGGTTCGATTCCCGTCTGGGGCACAGCTTACAGCCGATCAGTAATGATCGGCTTTTTTGTTTACTACAACAATCCTACAACATTTAATTGTTTCATTGAACTTGTTCCAAAATTGATGTAAGTATTTCTACTATATTTAAATGGTAAATAAAAATCATGAAAGCGCCAGAATTAAATCCCACTGCTGAGAAAATAGATAAACTAATAAAATGAATATGGAAGAATTTAATAAGAAATATCATGATTTAGGTGACGCTGTTTCAGAACAAGTGACTTTTTTATATCCTAAAGAAAACAGGAGAGACTATGCTGTGCAAATAGTGGTTTGTTGCATCAACCATGAAAAAAATATTCGGGAAATTTTAGAGCTATCTTTTTCCGGTATTGTAAGCTTCGCCCTTAAAGAAGGCAAGAGTACTAACGTTTCAATTATTGAGGCAGCATATTATTACAAGGACGATTTAATAATTTTTGATTTTTCAGCAGAAATGGGTTGGCAAAAAGGGGAGAAAGTAAATAGCTCATATTTGTATGTTATAAGCAAGGAATTTAAATATAAAGTAATCGAATGACGTCACGCTACACAGATATTCCGATAGAATCGCCGCCTTTATTGATATTGTCACCAACAAAATGAGTAAGGAGTTAAAACATCAGATGAAAATCCAAGTCCCGTGTATACAACATGGGGCTTTGTTATGAGCAGTCAGTTTTAGGCATTTATTTAAAAGCGTTTTTTGCTTTGTGGTGAGCGATGGCCATATCAATAAAGTAATAGACCTTTTCTTTTTCTTCGGGCGGCAGTGCCTCTATATCTTCCATTCTCTTCAATAGCTTTTTATCAGGCATGAGCTGTGCCGAACCGCCTAGCAGGTAATCCACCGTTACGCCCAGTTCTTCAGCAATCTTTGCAGCAGTATCAATAGCGGGCTTTATCTCGCCCCGTTCATAGCGGCCAATGATGGGCGCAGAAGTACCCACTCTTTTGGCAAGTTCATCCTGCGATAGCTTTAAAGCCTTGCGCTGCGTGATAATGAAAATAATCTTTTCAAAAAAAGGTAAGATCCACTGCTGTAGTGATTTATCCGGCTGGTGTTATTTGCCGATGTTATGGAAACCGGTTTGTATGAAGTCTTAAGATCAGATCAGAATGAGCGCATATACGAAACAATCATCCTTACAGGCAGAATGCGCATCAGCAGAAAGAAAAAATATACATGCAGCAAGAGCTAAGTCTCCGTAATATGAAGCGATAAGCAATATGTGGCTATACTTCTACAAATAAGTTTTTACCGTCACTATACTTTTACGCCAGCATAGCGTCTGCTGCGAACCCTACAGTAAAACGCCATAATATTTTCTTCTCCCTGATTTGTAACGAAGCGCATTAAGCTGCCCGTCTGCAGCATTTGTACAGCTATTGAAACGGCCTGGCAGGCGAGTCTGCCCTGGTCCGGACATACTATTACTTATTACTAAAACGCTCGATTATGAAAAAAATTCTATGCGCAGTTTTGTTTGTGCTGGCGGCATCCCGGCTCCATGCTGCAGATTATTATTGGATAGGCGGCGGTGGCAACTGGAGCGATCTGAACCACTGGCGACTGGGTAGCAGTACCGGGGCCATTCCCAGCATTGTACCTTCCACGGCCGACAATGTATTCTTCGATGCCAACAGTGGCTTTGGCACTACTACAGCAACCAAGACTGTAACCCTGGATGCCAACGGTTTTTGTAATAATATGAACTGGGCAATCAATGTACCGAACAGTCCGCGCTTTGTTATGAGCAATACTGCTTTTACATTGGAGATATGGGGCAACGCATCGCTTGCGCCCACCACAACCTATAATGTTGCACTTACTTTTAAAGGAAGTACGGCCAATACATTTACCAGCAATGGTACCGTACTGGGCGAGCTGGGTATGCAGATCGACAAGTCTTCCGGCAGCCTGACAGTAGCTGACAGCCTGGTACAGGGAACATTTACCAATAGTACCGGTAACAACCAGACCGTGCTTACATCCGGCACACTCAATATTGCAGGAAAGAAATTGTACGGTTACCAGTTCTATAGCCAGAATACCAATACACGGACGCTGGAAATGACCAATGCTGACGTCAATTACAGATACCAGTACAGGATAACCGGTACCGGTAAGACCGTTAATGGTCCGGGTTCTACGCTCACTGCACAGGGATATTTTTACACCGACGGCGGTACCTACAATAAGGTGACTGCTACTGTGGGATCGACTCCCGGTACTTTCAGTATCGACAGCACTACATTTACTTCGATCTTCTTCACCCAGGCTTCTTCCGCATCCGGAGCAGCGCTCCGTTATGGCAATACAGTAACAGATTCCCTGGTGTTTTTAGGTGCAGGTCGTCTCTTTAATAATAATACCGTAGCTCATGTACGTTTTGCTATGCAGAGTAACCTCATGGGAACCGGCAATATAATCGGTACCATGATGTGCCAGGATAATTTCCAGGTAACCGGCAATTTCACCAATACGGTCGATACGCTGCTGCTGGCAGCCAATCATACTTCCACCTTCGATGGTACATTCAATATCAATAAATACCTGTTTGTAGATGGCGCACCGTGCGAGGCATTTACTGAAATAGACGGCGATACTACTAACGGCAGCATCAATTTTGCCTCCGGCGCTGCAGCGAGCCTCAGCTATGTGATCCTCACCGGAGTGGAAGCTTATGGTCCCAATACCCCCATAACTGTTGATGGTATCGATGGTGGTGGCAATATCGGTTTTACAATTACACCTCCTGCGTCTGTGGGAAGTACTACACTCTATTGGGTAGGCGGCTCCGGCGACTGGAACGATCGTACACACTGGAGCGCTGCCAGCGGCGGCGCGGGCGGCGCCTGTGTGCCTTTTACGGGCGATGATGTGATCTTCGACGGCAACAGCGGCCTGGCTACAGGTACTGTAACTACCAGCAGCAGTTCTTTCTGCCATAATATGACCTGGACCAATGTAGGTACGGTTACGTTCAGTGAATCTGCAACCTCTTCCTTCAGGATGTACGGATCGATTGTAATGGATTCGTCTGTTACCATGAATGCAACCATAGAACTCCCTGATACAACAACAGCTACCATTACTACCAATGGCAGTACGCATGGCACATTGCAATTTACTGTTGAAAAAACCGGTACTGGCTCAGTAACGCTTGCAGATGATTGGAATAACCCGACGGGTGGCCGTATACTGCACCAGAGCGGCGGTTTTAAGATGCCCGGTCGTACGGTCAATATCGATTATTACTGGAGTAATACGGCACTGGCCAGGTCGCTGGATATTACCAATGCCACTATTAATGTGACCAGCCGCTGGGATTATCGCTTTGCCAACAGAACGCTGGCGGCAACCGGTTCGCATATCACATCCCAATACGTTTTTGCAACCAGTGGTCCCGTCTCTGTTAGTTATCCCTGGGTAGACCTTACCTACGGAGGCACTTTAACAAACATATTTGCCATTGATGCCACTACTTTCGGTCAATTGACTTTTACCTCTGCACTTAACACCAGCAGCGCGCTTATATCTTCCAACAATACTATTCGCAGGCTTGAGTATAAGGGCGCCGGAGTTATAGGTGGCGGTAATAGCATAGATACCCTGATCCTGGCCGGCTCCCGCATTTATACGTTCGGCACGGGTATCAACAACATTAACAAATATCTCCGTGCACAAGCCACGCCTTGTACCGGTCTTACAGAAATTCATGGTAATGCTCCCGCCACATTGAATTTTGCGAGCGGTGCAGTAGCTGATGTGGCCAATGTCTATATGCAGAACATGACGGCTACAGGCCCTATTACACCTATTGCTTTCAGCGGTGCCGATGCCGGTGGCAATACTGGTTGGACTATTTCCGCAGCAGCAGGCGGCCCTCGTTACTGGGTAGGCGGCTCCGGCGACTGGAACAACAACACACACTGGAGCACCACCAGCGGCGGTGCCAACGGAGCCTGTATTCCTACTGTGTATGATGATGTATATTTTGATGCCAACAGTGGTTTTACTTCAGGCAGCAAGACGGTGACTATCAGCAACGGCAACGCATATGCTCATAATGTGAACTGGACCGGAGCGCTTAGTGCGGTTGCCTGGAGCAAATCGGCGTCCTTTAATATGGAGGTATGGGGTGACAGCCTGATCATAAACCCTGCAGATACATTCTCTGTAAGCCCGCTTACTGTAAAAGGAGCAAACATTACCTATACAAAGGGCGGCGCTCCATTGGGTAATTTCGATATAACGATCGATAAGACAGGCGCCGGTGGTCTCACTATGTTAAATAATTTCAGTAACGCTCAGACCAATATCGAATTATACAATGGCGCGTGGAATGCTTCAGGGGTAAATTTAAATATACTGCAGGTAGACAATTCGCTGGCACTTAACAATGTGTTCGCTGTTAATATCAGTAATTCCACTATTAATACGCCTTTCGGCTGGCGCTTCCAGGGGACTATTGCCAACCATACTCTGAATGCTACTCATTCGTCCATTACTACCAGCGATTTTAAAGCCAACGGTATGACGTACGACACTGTAAATGCAACCGGCACACTTACCACAAGTGTCAATATGACCTCTACTACCATTAACAGGCTCACATTTACCGATCCAAGTACAGCCTCTGCGGTGGGTGTAGTAGGCGCAGGCAATACACTTGGCAGAGTGGAGTATAAGGGCGGCGGCGTTATTACTGGCTCCAATACGATAGATACACTGATATTCTTCCCCGGCGGTAACTATACTTTGACCGCAGGCACCAATACCACCATTACCGGCGACTGGTATGGCAGCGGCACACCGTGCCACCTCACGCAGATTTACAGCAGCAGCACTACCGCTAATGCTACTGTTACCAAGACCAGCGGCAATGTACAGTTTGATTATGTACGCCTGCGCCGTATTACCGCAGCAGGAGCGGCTGCACCTTTCAGCGCGCTGAGTCATACTGACAACCAGGGCAACAATACCAACTGGAACATCGCCGCCTACAACGGTGCGGCACCTATCTATGGGCTGGGACCGGATACTGCAGTACATACCCTGCCTTTAACGTTACATACCGATGGCTTCTTTGGCTCACCATCTTCGCAGTATCTCTGGAACAATGGCAGTACGGCCGATTCATTGGTAGCTGTAGACTCCGGCACGTACAGTGTGAACGTGAGCTTTGTAGATGGCTGTAATATCAGCGACCAGATCCACATTGCACTGCTTGCTCCGTTAAGCCTTACACTTACCGGTTTTAATGCACAGGTGCAGCATTGCCAGTCGGTGCTCAACTGGAAGGTAGCAGATGTAAAAGACTTCAGTCATTTTGTGATAGAAAGCAGCAATGACGGAAAAATATTTTATGAAATCGGCAGCGTGCCTTACACGGCTGGTCTCAACGAATATACGTACACAGACAAATCTGTAACCAGTGGAACAACCTATTACCGCCTCAGGCTTACAGACCGGGATGGCAGTTACAAATACAGCAGTGTTGTATCTGTATACTCCGATTGCAATGTTGGTACTATCAGGGTTTTCCCTACCGTTGCTACAAATACGCTCCAGGTAGCACTGCCCAATGGGTATGAACATGCAGCATTCCGTATTATGAATGTGGCAGGTATGCTTGTTACGCCTGGAGTTCAGGGCAGCGAATCGCTCAAAAAAATAAACCTGCAGGATCTGCCGGCAGCCAGTTACCTGCTGCAGGTGATCAACAATAAGGAAGTGCAGAGCTTCCGGTTTATTAAACAATAACCCGTTTTAATAGGGGGAAAATCTCTCTTTCTCTCCTGGCGTTATAGTACCGGCGTGGTGGCCAGTATGCAGGAAAAGCTTCGCAGAGATGTGAGGCTTTCCTGTTTTGTATAAAAAATACTATAAGAGAAAGCCGGACCGGTATAAGGTCCGGCTTTTTTAATTAAATACATCAGATGTTTAAATGCCTGTCTGCATTTAATGCCACTATTGCAGGTAATCACATGAATACAACGGCAACCTCACATTTAATGCACTCCTTTTGGAGATTGCTTACTTTTTACGCTGCAGTTCGTGCTGCAGGCAAATTACACCTGAGCTGAAAACATGCGTTTTCAGGAGCTTCAGCGACTGCTTTTCTTTAATGCCTTTAAACACCGGTATTCCTTCGCCCAGCAATACCGGGTTGATAAACAGCCAGCATTCATCAATCAGGTTTTCTGCCAGAAGGGAGTGCGCCGCGGCAGGGCTTCCAAATAGCAGGATGTCTCCTGTTGTATTCTTCTTTAAATCGCGGATAGCAGCAGCATAATTTTTTCTTCCGATCACTGTGGTATTGGTGAATGCTGACTGATTCAGCGTATCGGACAGTACTACTTTGCGCGCGCTCTTGTACCATGCGGCATGTACCTTGTCGTGCTTGCTTGCGCCAGGCTGCTCGGCAGCTGTTGGCCAGTAACTTTCCATCATCTGGAAGGTGACTCTCCCATACAATGCTGTATTGGTTGTCGCGATCCTTTCTTCTACGTAATCAAAGATCTCCCGGTCTACATGGATCCAGTTCATTTCGCCGTTTGTGCCGGCAGCAAAGCCATCGAGCGATGCATGCATAAATAATACGATGTTTCCCATGTGTTGGTCTTAATTTGACTTTAGAGTGTGTCCTGAAATAATTGCTTTGTTTGTGTTGCAAATCTCAGGGAAATATCGGTGATGCAATTGGGGGAAAACCGGCAAATAGAGGGGTAATTACGACAATTGTCGATTGACTGATTTATAGGATGTATTACAGTAGTAAACAGCTTTTCATATACGCGGGGTTTATAGCCAGTGTTTTGTGTGTGATGCTTTAATGTCATGCCTGTTAACCGCCCGAAGTTTTCAAAGATTGAACAAATGCAATATTTTGGGGCTGAATCTGACTCCTTAGCCACCACCGGATGTTTTACAGGACCGCAATACTGCTGCCTATACTGCTACTTGCCACATTATGCTCTTATGGGTATCATACACCATATACGATCGTCAATTATAATACGGACAACGGGTTGCCCCAGAACAGCATTACCGGCATCCAGTTCGACCGCAAAGGCTACTGCTGGCTGGGCACACAGATGGGGCTGGTACGTTTCGACGGGCAAAAGTTCACAGTGTTTGGCTCAGACAACATAAAAGGGCTCCGCGCTGACCGGATATTCAACGTCACCTGTGATACGGCCGGAAATATCTTTGCCAGTACCGATGGGATAGTGAGTGTGTTGCGTATCAATGACAGCAGTTCGCAGGAAGTGTCCAAACCGATACTCACTATTCTATCCGGCGATAATATTCCCAGCATGGGTTTTGTAATGCCACAGTCAGTTGCAAACGTTATAAAAGCAGGGCCTGGCTCGATAACGTTAAGCACCGCACACAGGGAGCTGTATCTTATGCAGTCGACTGGCAGCTATTACATCACACCCTACATTACAATACCCCTGCCCATCAAAGGTTCCTTCCCATCCTATTGCCTGACGCTCGCAGACGAAAGCCTGCTGCTGTTGCAGCCCCATAATAAAGTATCGGTATGGACAAAAGGCATACAGCAGTCTGCGGTGGCACTGCGCGGGCCGCTGTGGGACAACCCGGATTTTCAGAAAGGTAATTTTGCAGCTCCGTACTGCGTGGAGGGCGGTTATATCTATTCCCGCAAGACGCTGTACCGCCTGCACCTGGCAGCCGGAGTTCTGTACAGTGAGGCTGTGCTGGAAGATATAGACATACCTTCCATGTCGTGCCTGTATTTTAATAAACAGCACAACAAATGGTATATCGGCTCGGCTGTATCCGGTTTGTTTATCATTACACCTTCTGATTTCTATACGCCACCTGTACCGGATTTTGCTATCGGGAAGGGATTTCACAACCAGTCGGTAACAGATGAAGGCATCCTGAGCCAGCAGACATTATTCCGTTGGGACGGTACGTATAAGGAATACCCTTTGACGCCGCAGCTGAAGTCGACCTGGTATAATCCCCAAAATAAAAGCGTGTACTACGCGCCTGGCCTCAACCTGTTACGCACCAATCTGTCAACCGGCAAAACGTGGCATATCCTTGACCTGGCTACGGTTTTGTCTTCCATTTATCCCGATCCTTCGGATAAGGAAACGCTGATCTTCAGCACCAGTTTTTCTATCGGTAAAATGCGGCACGATACACTCCTTTCTGAGCAAACAATACCCGGTCTTACAAAGGGGCAGGAACTGTTTGCCTCTTATCCTGCGGGCAGTGATGTGTACCTGCTGGCTACCTGGTCTGGTGTGAAATGGTACGATATGCAGCGCAATAAAGTGTATCGGTCTGTACTTGATTCGCTGGCGGTGCGGCAATTGTATCCCGAAACCCCGCAGCGGATATGGATTGCCAGCTATGGCAAAGGCTGGTACCTCTATGACAAAGGAAAGATATGCAGAATGCCCGATGGTCCGTCTGCAGCACTGAAGACGGTGAATGCTGTTATTGATGACGGGCGTGGGTGCTTCTGGCTCAGCTCCAATAACGGACTGTACAAAGTAAGTAAGCATGCCTTGCTGGATTATGCGGCCGGAAAATCGGAAGAGGTTTACTTCTATGCCTTCACTACGAAAGATCATCTGCCCACCAATGAATTTAATGCCTGCTATCCGTCTCCTGTATGGCTTCAGGACAGTATGCTGTCGCTGCCAAGTATCAAGGGTTTGGTCTGGTTCTATCCGCATAAAGTGCAACTATTGCTGCCCAATGAAGGGATCTATATAGAACATATCTATGTAGATCATACAGAGCTGCCGCACACTGACAGCACACTGACTTTAGATCCCGACCACGGCAGGATAGGGCTGACGGTCAGCAGTCCTTATTTCGGGAATAAAGAAAACATGCAACTGCTGTTTACTATAAAAGGCCTGGAAAATGATTGGCACCAGGTGCCGCCGGGTGGTGATATTACCATAGAGAGGCTACCCGCGGGGACATTTTCATTGATAGTAAGAAAAGCGTCAGGTATGGAAAATGGTGAATACAGGCAGCTGGTACTCCCCATACAGGTACATCCTTTCTGGTACAACACACGGCTTTTCTACCTGGCTATGCTTGTGCTAGCTGCTGTTGTCATTTATTGGACCATACGATTGCGCACACGGTTATTGCAGGTCCGTAACCGGAAACTGAAAGTACAGGTAGCACTGCAGACCCGCGACCTGAACCGCATGGTGCGTCGGTTAACACAGTCGGAAGAAGCGCTGAAGCAAAGCAACCAGACAAAGGATAATATCATTACCACTGTGCTGCACGATCTGCGTTCGCCCATCCGTTTTCTCCACACTATCAGCAAGTGGGTGGCCGATGATCATACAAAGATGAAGCCTGAAACACTGGACGGACATCTGAAAGAACTGAACAACAGCACTGCTTCTTTAAACAGTTTTACTGATCAGTTCTTTACCTGGGCGCTCAGTCAGCATGATGCTTTTTCAGCAAGTTATTCCTGGGTAGATCTGCAACAGCTGTTTAATGAAAAGGAGATCTTGTACAGGGACATTGTACATGCCAACGGCAATAGGCTGGTGATTGTGCCGACAGATATCCGCTGCTATACTGATCTGCAGCTGCTCTCTACAGTGATCCGGAACCTGCTGGACAACGCGAATAAATACACGACTAATGGAACACTGGCAATAGCAGCCAGCCTTACAGAAGACAAGACCATAATAACGATAAGCGATACAGGCAAAGGGTTTGATGTTGAAAGCCTGAAAACATTCCTGGATAAAGAAAAAACTGACCGCCGCAAAGGGAATGGCAGTTTTATTATACTGGAACTGCTGCACCTGATAGATGGGCATCTGGAAGCAGTCTCGGAACCCGGCAAGGGAACAACGTTCAGGATAATGATTCCCCGTCGGAATGAAGCCCCAGATAATAAGCAAGCCGGCTGAGCTCTATCACCGATTGCACATTCAGTTTCTGAAAAGCCCGCCCCTTAAGCGTACTGGCAGCGGAAGCACTTATGGAAAGCATATTGGCAATTTCCAGCACACCTTTGCCTTTCAGCAGTAGCAACACAACTTCCCGTTCGCGGCGGGACAGCTCATTAAATGATTTGAGCTGTTCATTGGAAAGGAAGGCATCGTGGACAATAGCCTTTTTACTTTCGGTGTGCCTGCCCAGGTACACCGAGCTGATCGTTTCTATAAAAACAGCATCCGGCATTCCCTTATTGATATAGGCACTTGCCCCGGCCTGCAGGCACCGCTCTGCAAAATCCTGTTCCGGTCCTACACTTATCACTATGATCCTGAGTCGCGGCAGCAGATCCAGCGCTTCGCCTATCAATGCAATGCCTTTCTGGTCAGGCATCATAAGATCGCTCAGCAGCAGGCGGTACTCTTTTTCCCTCAGCCTGTCAAGCACTTCCTGTCCTGTCTGGGCAAAATCTATGGTACAGTCTTCGCCGATGGCTTTACCGGCAAGAAGTGCCAGTCCGTGTCGGACAATAGAATGGTCATCGGCAATAAGAATATCCGGCATATCAGATGTGGTGGCTGCTCTAAATATAATATAAGCTGACCGAAGTCAAAAATAATTACATGTTACGGTCTGATTCACAAGTTCAATTTTCAGCCTTGAAAACCCGTGTGGCTGTACTTCTGCAAATTGCTTCCCGGTCGCGTTGTTACTGCAGTGTATGCTTTTACCGATATATGCCGAAGTGCGGAAAACACACAGTCCCGGGATTTTATCCTCGGAGCCTGCAGCCACGCAGACTATCAATCTAAGTAATATGACGCCTGGAATATACCTGCTGAAGACCACGAAGGGTAATGGCGTTGAGGATATACAGAAGTTGATTAAGGAGTAGATTCCACTTCTGAAATTTAAATTGGCAAAACACCCGCAACCCCGGCAGTAACATACTTTTAAAGCTCGTGTAGTCCGGGCAGAAAATGATATTTACGACAAAAATTTTATGATAGAACTTCACAAAAACGCTCATAAGATTGTGCAGGTGATTTTTTTATGGCTGTTAGTCCAATTCATAAGATATAAAGGTCTGATAGATGACTTTTGAATTTGTGAGAATAATGCAATGAAGGTCAGAATATCGAATTACTCTATCCTATACTCGAATTACTCTATTTCGGATAGCAGGTTCCCGTCGCCAGACTTCGGTATATTTGGTTTAGACAAAATACAGGTTCATTATGGAAAATAACACGCCTCATAATTCCAGCGGGAATAATCCTAAAGAGGAAGCAGGTAAATGTCCCTTTACCAGTGGGCAATTGAAACAGGTGGCGGGCAGCGGTACTAAGAACCGCGACTGGTGGCCTGACCAATTAAGATTGAATATCCTGCGCCAGCATTCTTCCTTGTCCGACCCGATGGGTAAAGATTTTAATTATGCTGAAGCATTTAAAAGCCTTGACCTGGAAGCAGTGAAAAAAGATCTGCATGCATTGATGACAGACTCCCAGGACTGGTGGCCGGCGGACTTTGGGCATTACGGAGGCTTGTTTATACGTATGGCCTGGCATAGCGCAGGTACTTATCGTGTACATGACGGACGCGGTGGTGCCGGCCAGGGACAGCAGCGCTTTGCGCCGCTCAATAGCTGGCCGGACAATGTGAGCCTGGATAAAGCGCGCAGGTTGCTCTGGCCGGTAAAACAAAAATATGGCCGCAAAATTTCATGGGCAGATCTTATGATCCTGGCGGGAAACATAGCACTGGAATCGATGGGTTTTAAAACTTTTGGATTTGCAGGCGGCCGGGAAGATGTATGGGAGGCTAATGAAGATGTGTATTGGGGTGCTGAAAGGGAATGGCTTGGAGACGACATCCGCTATGCGCATGGTCCCGGAGGCGTGGATGAAAATCATGGCGTACTTGTCACAGATGATGATGCAGATGGAGATATCCACTCGCGTAAGCTGGAGCGGCCATTAGCTGCCGTACAGATGGGACTGATCTATGTAAACCCGGAAGGGCCTGATGGCAATCCGGATCCTATTGCCGCAGCTAAAGATATCCGCGATACTTTCGGCCGCATGGCCATGAACGACGAAGAAACTGTTGCATTAATAGCTGGTGGCCATACCTTCGGTAAAACGCATGGCGCGGCCCCTGCGACCCATGTAGGTAAGGAGCCCGAAGCTGCAGATCTGGAGCTGCAGGGCTTTGGCTGGCAAAACAGCTATGGTTCAGGTAAAGGTGCAGATACCATCACCAGCGGCCTGGAAGTGACCTGGACGCAAACGCCTACTCAGTGGAGCAACAATTTTTTTGAAAACCTTTTTGGCTACGAATGGGAGCTTACGAAAAGCCCTGCCGGAGCACAACAGTGGGTGGCCAAAAATGCAGAAAGCATTATCCCGGATGCGTATGATGCTTCAAAGAAACATTTACCGACAATGCTTACTACCGATCTTTCCCTGAGGTTTGATCCGGCATATGAGAAAATTTCCCGCCGCTTCCTGGAAAATCCGGATCAGTTTGCAGATGCCTTTGCACGTGCCTGGTTCAAGCTCACCCACCGCGATATGGGCCCGCGCGCCCGTTACCTGGGGGCTGATGTACCGGCAGAAGTATTGCTCTGGCAGGATCCGATTCCTGCTGCAGACTATACGCCGATCGATGATAATGACGTCGCCGCATTAAAAGCAAAAGTGCTGGAATCCGGGTTGAGCATTGCCCAGTTAATATCTGCTGCATGGGCTTCTGCTGCTACATTCCGTGGGTCAGATAAGCGTGGTGGTGCGAACGGAGCCCGTATCCGGCTGGCGCCTCAGAAATACTGGCAGGTAAATAATACGCCGCTTATTTCAAAAACGATAGACACACTGGAGGGCATTCAGAAAACATTTAACAATGCCCAGGCGGGTGGTAAAAAAGTATCACTGGCCGACCTGATCGTTTTAGGAGGCTGCGCAGCGGTTGAAAAAGCAGCAAAAGATGCGGGGCAAAACATTACAGTTCCTTTTACTCCGGGCCGCACCGATGCATCGCAGGAGGAGACCGATGTAGAGTCGTTTGCATTCCTGGAACCCGCAGCTGACGGCTTTCGTAACTACCGCAAAACGAGGTCTTCCATACCAACAGAAGCGTTGCTGATCGATAAAGCACAATTGCTGACACTCACTGCGCCGGAACTGACAGTGCTGGTAGGGGGAATGCGTGCCTTAAATGCAAACTTCGACGGTTCTCCGCATGGTGTCCTTACACAACGTCCGGGACAATTGACCAATGACTTCTTTGTGAACCTGCTGGATATGGGCACAGCATGGAAGGCGGCTTCTGAAGACAGGGAACTTTATGAAGGAACAAACCGTGCAACCGGTGAGCGTAAATGGACTGCTACACGTGCAGACCTGGTTTTTGGTTCTAACGCAGAGCTGAGAGCTATTGCAGAGGTTTACGGAAGTGCGGACTCGCAGGAGAAATTTGCAAAAGATTTTGTGGCCGCATGGAATAAGGTCATGAACCTGGACCGGTTTGATCTGAAATAAAAAAAGGAAATTTTTGTGCTATGTGCAAAGGCAGACGGTAAATCGTCTGCCTTTTATTATTTCACTGTTGGCTAACCAACTTCCGGCTTACACTAAAGAGGCTGAATCTGCGTTATTCTGATCATGGTAATTGCTTGTCGTATCATATTGCTTTTACTGGTTGTATTAACGCATGGTTTGCCCTGCATGGCGCGTTTTGAATTTTCAGGCGGGCCGTTATTGACGTATCCTGTTATCATTACGAGTGCCGGAACGATGCTCAATTCGGGTCACCTGGGAGCCGGGATCCGGTTTGGAGTAGACTATAATCCCGACAGAGGCCGGTTTTTCCCCTCACTGCGTTTGTCATATGGCCAGAACAGGCTGCCGTTACAAACAGACGGAGTTAACCAGGGTGCGCTTAATTTCAGCGTTTATTCGTTAATGCTGAACGGGGCTTATGCCGGGGCCTTACATGAACGGCAGCTCGTTTTTTACAGCGGGCTGGGCGTGTTTAACCTGAACAGGCGAAAGACAGCGCCCAGCGGAACTGAGAACACTATTGTAAGTGTAGATTCATCAGCAAACATCACTCATTTTTTTCCCGCTGCAGATGCAGGAATTGAATACAGGGGAATTACTGCCGGTAAAAGATTCTACCTGACGGCCGGGATGTGCGTGAACTACGTCTGGCTACCCGATGGATTCAATACTTATAACCTTGAGATTTCGCATGATAATAAGATCGTATCTACGCCGGCCAATTTTTCCGGACATTTACTGATACCTACTATATACCTTGCTGTGACTTACAAACCTAAAAAGCAGAAGAATAACTGGTACCTTGAATAACGTTGCCCTGAGGCTTTGAATTGCGATATTTTATTTCGCCAGACTGCTATATAGCCCACGCTCCATTTTAATGTTCAGGCGCTGATAGAAGGCTGAGGGATCAAATTGTATACGCTGGTATTCTGCTGCTACGAGGCTTTTGGCCTTATCTACATATTCTTTGTTCTCCCATGTAGCTACAGTAATAACGATGTAATTGCCGTCTGCATCCTGCTGCTGCATTACCTCATCCTGTACAAAACCTGCAAGGCTGTGTATGAAATTCCGGTTATAGTTCATCCGTTCTGTAAACTCATGGAGCGATCCCGCAGGAATGAAAAACTTATCGACGAAATAAACAGCCTGCATACCGACCGTATGTTTTTGCAGTGTTGCAACATCCGTTGGTACAAGGCCCAATTGTTGCAGGAAACCCAGCCGGTCGGTCTGTGTGTGGCTGTGTACTATTTTGCCATCCTTTAATTCGTAAAACCCTGTTCCTTCATTTACAAATGTTTTGCCGGTAGGCATTATGCCCTGGAATGTACCGGTCTGTGTGCCGCGCACTTCCTGCCGCACGATCACTTTATCTCCCTCGGCAATTATATCTTTTACCTCCCACTGTGCATCGGGTATGGCTTTCAGGAGCTCCTGCACCTGTTTCTGAAATGCTTCAATGCCTTTGCCACCGCGGTCATTGGCGTAATCATCGGCTATTATTGCACTCAGTTCGCCGAGTTTGTGCTTGTTGAGAAAATCTTCATAAAGGCTGCGGACAGTAGCCTTGTTCTTGTTCTGAATTGTGTTCATCGTTGCTGATTTTTCTGAATGATATACGGCCTGTGAAAAAGTAAAACACTGCGGGAGCATCACTGTAAAAAGCAGCATGCCCGCTTTGGCTATTGGTTTCATTGTTCCGTTTTTGTTTACACAAAGTTCAGAACCATGCCGCCCGTATCATTGTAAAAAATCATTGATTTACCAGAAGGTTGCAGACCTGAAGAATGCTACCGGAGACTGCCCTGTAAATTGCCGGAAGGCTTTGTTGAAATGCGGCTGATCGTAATATCCGCTCTCCAGTGCAAGATCAAAAACAGGCTGATCTTTTTTTCTGCTGCGGATTGCGGCATTCATGCGTACAATAGAAGCAAACTGTTTGGGCGTTGTGCCGGCTGCTCTGCGAAAACGTTTTTCAAAGGCATCCCGACTTATATACAGGCTGTCCGCGAGTTTCCCCACATGTAATACACCTTTTGCTGCATGAATATTTTCTATGGCAGAAGTGACCAGGGCATCGGGCTTTGGGTTATATAGCTTCGACAGCAGGAACTGTTCTAAAATAGCTATCCGTTGCTGGTTGTTTTTTGCTTCTGATAATTGTTCTTCTATTGCAGCTGTTTCACTGCGTGAAAAAAAATTATCAAGTGAAATGCTTTCTTCAAAGAGTTCATGAAGCGGCTCCCTGAAAAATGCAGGTGTACCTCCTTCTTTAAACAACACGATTAAAGTAGCAGAGTTTGGGAGATAGTTGATCAGGCGTACTGTTTTCCGGAGACCTGAAAATGTTGCCGCTGGCAGTTCTGTACGTCCGTTATCTGTTATATACCCGGTACTTCCCCTGAAACGGAAGCCAATGGCCGGAGATGTACCTGGCAGGACCCTGTTTACCAATTCTTCACCACTTTCAATGATTCTGTATGCCTTTACAAAAGGCTGCAGTAATGGCGCAGGAGTATAACTGGTAAACATAGAAACAGCTTGTGTGGTGTAAATTTCAGGCTAAAATGCTTTTGTATTTATTGCATTTTCATATGGAGCAATAGTATTACTTATCCACATTTGTTTTTCCATCTTTTTGAAAAAGTAAAATTATAAAGTCTTTTAATATAATACATTGTGAAAAAAATATATAAAGAAAAGATATTGAATCTAATTAATTTAACTAATAACGTTTATTATTGTTAATGGTAGGTTATTGTAAATATTTTTAATTTTTAAATTAAATACATTTACAATATAAACTGTCAGGAGAGGCAGTTTCAAATCGATCTCCCAGGAGAACAAGAGCTGAAATTTTTTAGTTAATCGGCTTAAAATTTATCCGAATGAAACGAAAGTCTATTTCTGAAACATCCATAGCCGGGTGTTCAAGGTTGTACTCTGCGCTAACGCGGCTATTGCTGGTAGCATTGACTACCGGTTTCTGTAACTTTTCAAACGGGCAATCGTCCAACATGGATCAGGGGGCTAACGGGCAGCTAAGCAGTCCTGCAACAGTAACCTGGCAGAATGGTAATCTTAATGCAAACAACTCCCATTACATCGAAGGTCAATCAGTTCCTTACAGGTTGATAATGTCGGGGTTGCCTGTGGGTACTCCGGTCACTGTTACTATGAATTTTGATATTACACATGGAGGCAAGTATGCCATTGATTTTATTACGGGATATAACTGGCTGCAGCCACACAATTTTTCCAATCACACAACACCTGAAGCCATTGACCCGCTGGCCGGTACCGGCGTATCTTCTGCCAACCCTTCTTATCTGCGGCCTTCGAATCCTGATTACCTGAGCAATAATCTTGCCGTGCCGGGAGCGCCCCAGGCGCTTGCTTCCTTCCGCTCTATCAACGGTTACACGCCAGCCGGTGTACCGAGCGCTCCATTATCTGACCAGAACAGTATCACCTTATGGGGTGGCACACTTGATCAGGCATATGGTGTTACTTACTCGTTCAGTAATTCCGTTCTGGTGCTGAATAATGTCAATCAGAGTGTGAGCTTCACTTTTAAGTTTACGCCGTCATCTTCAGATGCCGTATTGGCCTGGGGTGGGCACATTGCCCGCAGGCAGGATTGGGGAACCAATCCGATACAGTCAGCCGGAGGTATAAGTGGTTCTCCTTATCATATGCGCCGCGAATCCTGGAGTCTCGGTAATATCGGCAATACAGATATGCAGATGCAGATAGCCCAGTCTGCGCCTATCTGTCCTTCAGATCTTAACCCTGCAGTGTCTATCTGTACAAACTCCGGAGGTACGCCTATAGCTTGTCCCTCCGTTACTTGTATGGGGTCTACATTATACTACAACATACCCGCTGAGTCGGGAGCTACAGGCTATTCATGGAGTGTAACGCCATCAACCGGTGTAACGATCAGTCCAAATAATACGAGCCAGGCTGTCTCCATTACATTTGCCAATTCTGGCAGTTACACGGTAAATGTTTCGCTGACGAATGCCTCCGGTATCAATACGATCTGTTCCGTGCCTGTGAACATAAGTCCGGGGCCGACGTGCAGTATAACGGGTACGGATTCCATATGCAGCGGTAATGCGACTTCATTCTCAGCAACGGCCGGTATGAGTTCTTATTCGTGGACCGGACCCGGTGGTTTTACCGCCAGTACACAATCGACAGGACCAATAAGTACGGCAGGCGTTTATTCTGTTACCATTACAGATGCAAACGGTTGTTCCGGTACCTGTTCCCGCACGCTGGTTGTAAACAATATTCCCGCTGCACCTTCAACAGTTGGTGCAAGCCGTTGCGGACCGGGTTCTGTAACCCTGAGTGCGAGTGGCTGTGCCGGAGGTACGCTTAAATGGTATGATGCCGCATCCGGCGGTAATGTGGTTAATTCCGGTTCTTCTTATTCACCAAACCTGAGTGCTACTGCCAGCTTCTGGGTAAGCTGTACGAGTGCAGCAGGCTGTGAAGGACCAAGGACACAGGTAACTGATACGATTAATGCAGCTCCTTCTGCGCCATCTACAACCGGCGCCAAGCGTTGCGGACCGGGTACAGTGACCCTGAATGCGAGTGGCTGTGCCGGGGGAACGCTTAAATGGTACGACGCTGCGTCAGGTGGTAACGTGGTTAACACCGGTTCTTCTTATTCACCAAACCTGAGTGCTACTGCCAGCTTCTGGGTAAGCTGTACGAATGCAGCAGGTTGTGAAGGACCAAGAACGCAGGTGACCGATACCATTAACGCAATTCCATCAGCGCCATCTACAACCGGCGCCAAGCGTTGCGGACCAGGTTCCGTAACCCTGAATGCGAGTGGCTGTGCCGGAGGCACGCTTAAATGGTATGATGCTGCATCCGGCGGTAATGTGGTTAATACCGGTTCTTCTTATTCACCAAACCTGAGTGCTACTGCCAGCTTCTGGGTAAGCTGTACGAGTGCAGCAGGCTGTGAAGGACCAAGGACACAGGTAACTGATACTATTAATGCAGTCCCCTCTGCGCCATCAACTGTTGGTGGAAGCCGTTGTGGACCGGGCACCGTAACACTGAGTGCCAGCGGTTGTGCGGGTGGTACGCTTAAATGGTACGATGCTGCGTCAGGTGGAAACGTTGTCAATACCGGTTCTTCCTATTCACCTAACCTGAGCGCTACTACGAGCTTCTGGGTAAGCTGTATGAGTGCAGCAGGTTGTGAAGGACCAAGAACGCAGGTGACCGATACCATTAACGCAATTCCATCAGCGCCATCTACAACCGGCGCCAAGCGTTGCGGACCAGGTTCCGTAACCCTGAATGCGAGTGGCTGTGCCGGAGGCACGCTTAAATGGTATGATGCTGCATCCGGCGGTAATGTGGTTAATACCGGTTCTTCTTATTCACCAAACCTGAGTGCTACTGCCAGCTTCTGGGTAAGCTGTACGAGTGCAGCAGGTTGTGAAGGACCAAGGACACAGGTGACCGATACGATTAATGCAGTCCCTTCTGCGCCATCAACTGTTGGTGCAAGCCGTTGCGGACCGGGTTCTGTAACCCTGAATGCGAGTGGCTGTGCCGGAGGCACGCTTAAATGGTATGATGCTGCATCCGGCGGTAATGTGGTTAATACCGGTTCTTCTTATTCACCAAACCTGAGTGCTACTGCCAGCTTCTGGGTAAGCTGTGCCAGCGCCGCCGGTTGTGAAAGTGCCCGTACACAGGTAACTGATACGATCAACGCGGCCCCTGTCGTATCTGCAAGAGATACTTTTGTTTGTGCAGGTGCAACCGTACCGCTTTCCGGAACTCCTTCCGGTGGCATGTGGATGAGTGCAGCACAGAACATTATATCCGGAAATGTATTTGACGCATCGGCATTACAGGCAGGCAGTTATAATGTAACTTATACTTATACGGCTGGCAATGGTTGCTCAAACAGTGCAACTGCACGGGTGGAAGTAAACAACTGCAATGGCACTACATTCTGTACTTATACCCAGGGGTATTATGGCAATAAAAATGGGAACAGCTGCGATGGAGATGTGACCTGGTTAAATCCGGTAAGCCTGATAAATCACTTGTTGTCTACAGATCTGATCATAGGTAACGGAGGTAAATCAGTGAAAATACCGGTCGGGTCCGGTGTAACGCTTAACAGCGTAATGCCTGGCGGTCAGACACCCAAAGCCCTTGTGTATAGCGGGCAGTGTGTGATCAGTACGGTTTCAGGTTCCTGCTTCAAGACTAATTATCTGACATCACAGGGACGTATCAATAATGTGCTGCTGTCGCAGACTATTACACTTTCGCTGAATGGTCGTATGAAAGGAAGCATATTGCTTGCTGTACCAATAGAACAGGGATACCTCGTAACGCAAAAGACCGCCGGTTGCGGAACTCCTGGCTCAACTGTAATTGAATGCACCAGCGATTCCAATGCAAAAGCTGCCTTCCCGATGAATGTAAATGTTGTCAATTACCTTACAAATTATGGTGGTAATACAGCTACAGTAGCAGACCTGCTTCATCTCGCCAATGACGTACTGGGTGGTGCGCTTGTTCCCGGAACTGCCGGAGCCAATAATAATGCAGTTCCTTCTTACAGTGATGTAAATAATGCAGTGGATGCAATAAACAATGCATTTGACGGCTGCCGGTTCTTTGTAGGATACAATCTGTCGCTCTGCCCGCCGCCTGCAGTACCGAAAATGCCGATGGAAACAGGTGCGAACGTTATTGCTGCGGGAGCGTTCACTATTTATCCAAATCCAAGTGACGGAACATTTATTGTAGATGCCGCAGATCCGGATGGAACAGCAAAAGTGACCATAACAGACCTTACCGGAAAAACAATAAGTATGAATGCTTCTTTGTCCGGTAACAGAACATTAGTACGGCTTGTGAATGCAGCGCCTGGTATTTACATAATACACATTTCAGACGGGCATGGAACATTCAGAGCAAAAATTTTGATACACTGATTGGAAATATTAGCAATGAAGAAGGGTTCTCTCTCCTGAGGGAGCCCTTCTTGTTTATTTAATACATGTCTGAAAATCCAGTCCCGACAAACTTTCTGTAACAGGATTGTTATTTTATGGCAAATAACATCTCGGCAACTCTGTCCGCCTGTATGGTGTCTTACATTTGTTTGAAACAGGCAGGTACCATGAACGTTTTTCATATACAGGTCCCGAAATTAAATGACAGGTCCGTAGCAGAAGCACTGAACCAGATTAAAGCAGATTTTCAGCACGTGCCGAAGGTGCAGGTTGTGGAATATGAGCAGCTTTATATCATTGACGGCATAGAAACCAATGAGGTAAGAACAAAAATGTCTGAAGCACTGAACCGGTTGAATATTCCGCACTTCTGATCAACACGGAGTTACACGCAGTCGTCCTTTCTGCTATTGCCCCGAAACTTTGTTGCATAAAACCGCCCGTCTGAACTATCTTAGCAACGATGATTGCACGTTTTAAAACGATAGTACCGCTCGACGGAAATAATATTGAATTCCGCTTTGAACCGATGAATATCTGGAAGCTCCAGCTTTTCCAGGTGTATGTCCTTTATGAAGGTAAGGAAGTAAGGCTGCATATGCAGATCAGCGGCAATGCCCGCTTTAAGTTTGCAATGCCCGATATTGTTCCGCCACCGTACCGCGAGCTGGAACAGGTATTAAGCGACGCCATCTTCATGCATTGCAAAGAAGAAATCTCCACCACAGTATAGCATATGGAACACTACAAGCCTGTTTCTGATTCCGCAACGGTCATCACAGAGCTGATGATCCCTTCTTATTCCAATTTTGGAGGAAAGATACATGGCGGCATCATTCTTTCATTGATGGATAAGGCTGCTTATGTGTGCGCTGCAAAACATGCAGATGCTTATTGCGTAACGGCTTCTATAGACACTGTGGATTTTCTTGCGTCTGTGGAAGTAGGAGAAGTTGTTTCCCTATATGCTTCTGTAAATTATGTAGGAAGAACATCGCTTGTAGTAGGCATACGTGTGGTGGCCGAAAATATTAAGACGCACAGCGTAAAGCATACCAACACGAGCTATTTTACCATGGTGGCCACAGATGATGATCACAAACCCGTTTCTGTGCCAGGTTTGAAACTGCAGAACCAGAATGAGATCCGTCGTTTCCTGGAAGCGATGCAGCGTAAAGATCTGAAGAAAAACTATCGCAAAGAAGAGGCCGGCATTAAGATAGAAGTTGAACAGGACGCATATTCCGGCGCGCTGAAAGGTGAGCGCTGCATCATTGATTTGCCTGCATAAAAAGACAGGAATACCATGCGATATTCCTGTTTACCTGATTTTTTTTATTATTTAACCAACTTGCGCAAAGCGGCTATAGTGCCCATGTGCAATCCGTCGTGAAAAGGAAGAAACCCCAGCGCATCATCAACGTTACTGATAACCTTGTCATAACGCGTATTCCACTCCGTATAGTTTGCAAAAACATTTTCTTTATAATCATTGTCTGTGCGTTCCAGCGATGAAAGCAGCAGACCTTTTATCTTTTCTATTTCCGCTTCATCAGCAATACCCTCGGGCTTTGTACCTGATCTGTAATTGTTCACTATTGTTTCATCAGGAGGAGTAACTCCTGCACGAACATAGCAGATGCCATATTGCGCCGCAACAATATGCCCCAGGTTCCAGATAATATTATTGCTGAATCCTTCAGGTATCTTATTGAATTGTGCTGCAGAAAGATCTTTGATCGATTCAAGCAGGAATGTTCTTGTCTTTTTTAGCGTTTCCAGTTGCTGATTCATTGTAATACTTTTAAGCGTTACCAGATGCAATAGTACCACAATTTAAGATTTCAGGCTTGGTGGTGTATTTATACAATCCCATGCCTTTTGATTTTGTACATACAGGCTTATATTAAAAAAGCATGACTGCTATTATGCGGTCATGCTTTTTATGTTGTTGAGGCATACTATTTTACTTTCTGATAGACTACATCTCAATATTCATATCTTATCAGAGAATGCACTTATATCGCCTTAAAGATCACAATGCCATTGTGCCCACCGAAGCCAAAAGTATTGCTCATGGCTACATTCACCTTTTTATCAATGGCCTCGTTCAGTACGAGATGCAAGCCTTCCGGTATCGCCGGATCTATGTTCTGTACATTGATGGTAGGTGGTATAATACTGTGCTGTATACTTTTGATGCTCGCAATGGCCTCAATAGCACCGGCCGCGCCCAGCAGGTGGCCTGTCATAGATTTGGTAGCACTTACCGAAAGGCCCTGTGCATCGCCAAACATTTTTATCAGTGCTTTAATCTCGCTGATATCACCTACAGGGGTAGAGGTGGCATGCGCATTCAGGTAATCAACATCTGATGTATTCAATTCTGCATCTTTCAGTGCCAGCCGCATGCCATGATAAGCGCCAAGTCCTTCAGGATGTGTTGCCGTCATGTGATACGCATCTGCTGTCATAGCAGCGCCTGCTACTTCTGCGTAAATATGCGCACCGCGGGCTTTGGCGTGTTCATATTCTTCCAGTACCAGCGCACCAGCACCTTCACCCATTACAAAGCCATCGCGGTCTGTATCAAACGGACGGGACGCTGTTGCAGGGTCATCATTGCGCGTTGATGTAGCCTTCATAGCGCTGAATCCTCCCAGAGATGCTTCTGTAATCGGCGCTTCTGAGCCACCGGTGATGATCACTTTTGCCTTACCCATGCGTATATAGTTCAGCGCATCCATAATGGCAGTATTGGAAGTGGCGCATGCAGAAACTGTAGTATAGTTGATGCCCATCAATCCATACTTTATGGAGATCATGCCTGAAGCCATATTTACAATGAGCTTGGGTACGAAGAATGGGTTGAAACGCGGAACAAAATTATTGGCAGCGTATTCCTTTACCTGGTCTTCGAATGTCTGCATACCACCTTGTCCGCAGCCCCATATTACGCCGCTATCCAGCGGATCCATAGTTGAAAAATCAATCCCGGAATCTTTAACCGCTTCTTCTGCGGCTACGAGTGCATATTGCGTAAAAGGATCTGTTTTATGTGCTTCTTTTTTGTCAAGATGCTCCAGTACGTTAAAATCCTTCAGCTCACAGGCAAATCGTGTACGGAAGAGTGAAGCATCAAATTTTGTAATAGTCGCAGCTCCGCTTTTGCCGGCCACAAGGTTATTCCAGAAAGAGGCAACATTATTGCCCACAGGCGTCAATGCACCCAGGCCTGTTACTACAACCCGTTTCATGAACATATTTTTTACCGCATGCAAATTACAGGCGGGGTACAAAGCTACGCTAAACTGCTTTATATTTGCAAGTAGTTTTAAAAATGCGCATATGAGATCCGGATGCCCGCTAAATTATGGACTCGAAATTTTCGGTGATAAATGGTCGCTGCTGATCATCCGCGACCTGATGTTTTTCGGGAAACATACGTATAATCAGTTCCTTTCTTCGGAAGAAGGCATCTCTACCACCGTACTGGCCGACAGGTTACATATGCTGGAGCAGGAGGGGATCATCATAAAACATGCTGATACCGGGCATAAACAAAAAATATTATACAGCCTTACTGAAAAAGGAATAGACCTCCTGCCGCTGATGCTGGAAATAGGGCTTTGGTCGGATAAATATGGCAGCGATCTGCAGGAAAACCGGGATTTTATTATCGGCATCGCGAAAATCAACCGTAGCATGGGTGTTAGAAAATGGCGTACAAAAATATGCCGGGAGCATCTTGGAAGTTCCGGTAAATAACGAACTTAGCAGTACAAATCCATTGTATGGATCACCCATCCCTGATACAGCATCTGCTGCCGCAAAATGAGTTTACCTGTTTTGTAATTCCCCGTCTTTTTTCTGCCGACGAATGCGCATTTCTTCTTACAGATGAGATAAAACAGTCTTTTCAGCAGGCAATTTCAAATTACCCGGTTTATTACCGTAACAACGACCGTTTTGTAACAGATGATGAAAAACTTGCTGCCTGGCTGCTTGAAAAAGTGCGCCCCTTTTTGCCGGAAGAAATAACAGAGCAAAAAAGTGGCTGCACCGAAGTGTGGAAACTGGAAAATCTTAATCCGCGTATCCGTTATTGCAGATATGCAGCACATCAGTATTTTCACCGTCACCTTGATGGCGTGCATTACGAGGCGGCAGAAGTACAGTCGAAACTTACGTTTATGCTGTATCTGAATGACGCTACTGAATTTGAAGGCGGCAGAACATTGTTTTTTCGCGACAAAGATACAACGGAAATATGGGCTGCTTATACGCCGGTGCAGGGCGACCTGATCGTCTTTGATCATAACATATGGCATGAAGGCGAAATGTTGCAATCAGGTACCAAATATGTACTGCGCAGCGATCTTCTGTACCGCCGGGAAGCCAGGACAGATGTGAAAACATTGCCGTTCTCCGGTCACCTGGGTTATATCTGGAAGCTGTGTGCTTTCAATGAAAATACACTCCTCAGTGGTGGGCGGGATAAAGGTGTCAGGGTGTGGAATGAAACCGGTACGCTAATGCAGACACTTTATGGGCATGAGCATTCTGTATTATGCCTGGAAAAGCTAAATCATCAGATGTTTATATCCGGTTCGCGCGACCGGCATATAAAAATATGGAAGCAGAATGATCACGGAGCATTTTCCTTGTGCAATGATGTTGTGCACCACACTGCTGTAGTGCTGGATATTTGCCGGCTTACCGACAATACATTTGCCTCCTGCGGAGCAGATAATGTAATACAAATTGCAGATATAAATGGCACTGTAAAGCATACTTTGGGCGGACATACGGGCTGGGTATGGCAGTTATTGCGCTATAATGATGATATATTATGCTCCTGCTCAGAAGACGGGACAGTCAGAATTTGGGATTATAATGCCGGAACGGCTGTCAGGGTATCGAAGAAAGATCAGCCCCTTTTCTGCATAGCAAAGAATCCCTCAGGAACACTATTGGCGGCCGGTAACCTCGTCGGTGAGATTGTGTTGTTTTTTGTACACGAAGAAATGCAGCTGCAGGAGGTTGCACGTATTCCTGCGCATACAGGCATTGTACGGACGCTTCTTTTTGTGGATGACGATACATTAGCCAGCGGCGGGGAAGACAATAAAGTACGGCTCTGGGATATTAACAGTGCAGCTGTAATAGACAGCTTCAGCCATGAAAACTTTGTACAGTCCCTGGTAATGTGGCAGGGGAAATTATTAAGCGCGTCTTATGACGGAACAATAAAGGGGTGGGCAATCTGATAAATTCATCTGATGTTTAGGCGGTGCGGGCCTTGGGTGATTAGCGATAATTTTCCTCCTTCAGCAATTTGCCGGCTTCGTCATAGTACGTCCAGCGGCCCGATTTCTGTGATGAATAGCCTGTAACCTTACTTACTTTAAGAGTTTCGGCGCCTGTTTCCGGATTTGTAACAATTGTTGAATCTGTCAGGTTACTATCAAGTGCAAGATAATAGAGGCCTTCTTCTTTCAGTTGGCCATTGTTATAATATTCCTGCCAGATACCGGCTTTATGATAGCGCTTGAATGATCCATCGTCAATGCCAATCAAGTTGTAATGTAATGCCAGTTGACCATTTGAGTAAAAAGTATCTACCGGCCCCGACATCTGCCCGCAGTCATAATAGATCACTGAGTGCAGCTTGTGATTGCCGTAGTAACGTGTCCATTTTCCATCCATCCCTATGCAGTCAATACATGTATATGTCAGCCCTCCTTCCGCAAGAACAAATCCTGATTTATCAAACAGTTTGTAATTTCTCACATCTATATCATGCCAGATAATATTCCCGTTGCGGCCGGTGAAGAAATAACCTGAAGAATCTTTCCGGATTAAGTGAGTACTTCGGTCAGATACATCAATATATTCGGGAAGTTGTATTTGCCCAAACAGGCGTGAGGTACTGATGAATAACAGAAGGGTTAATATTGTTCGCATAAAAGAAGCAGATAAAAAAACTGGTATAATAAATATACCCGTTTTTAAATGAAAAAAAGAGCCGGTAGACACCGGCTCTTTGTAAATCCTATCACTATGAAAACAGGGTAAAGATATACCCGCTTCCCGGTCCGAAATGTTTATGGTTCGTTAACCGACATTGCAATAACAAACAGTTAAGCTTTATGACAATAGCATTGCATTTTCTGTAGTGTTATGGGTCTTATACTTAAAAAGGATCAGCGCCACATGGCACTGATCCTTTTCTACCTGGAATGACTGGTCAACTTATTAACCCATCAACCTGTTAACTTTCCAACTACTTTCCCAGTTCCGCGTTTTCCGCCGCCAGTTCCTCCGCAAGGTCTTTTTCTATGCGCAGGTTGTCGATGATGAACGTCTGTCGTGCAGGCGTGTTCTTACCCATAAAATATTCAAGCAGCTTCTGTATCTGTGCATCCTGGCTCAGCAGCACCGGGTCTTTGCGCATATCGTCACCGATGAACTGTGCAAACTCTTCGGGGGAAATCTCACCAAGCCCTTTAAAACGTGTGATCTCCGGCTTGCCACCCAACTCATGAATAGCACGCTGGCGCTCTTCATCGCTGTAGCAGTAAATAGTCTTCTGCTTATTACGTACACGGAACAGCGGCGTATCCAGTATATACACATGGCCATTCTTCACAAGATCGGGGAAGAACTGCAGGAAGAAGGTCATAATCAGTAGGCGAATGTGCATACCATCTACGTCGGCATCGGTGGCTATTACAATATTGTTGTAACGCAACCCTTCCAGTCCTTCTTCGATGTTCAGTGCATGCTGCAGGAGGTTAAATTCTTCATTCTCGTATACCACCTTTTTGGTAAGACCGTAACAGTTGAGCGGCTTACCACGGAGGCTGAACACCGCCTGCGATTCTACATTGCGGCTCTTGGTGATGCTACCACTTGCAGAGTCACCCTCAGTAATGAAGATGGTAGACTCCAGCTGTTTTTGCTGAAACTCTTCTTTATTTTTTGCCGGCGGTTCTGAGTTCAGGTGAATGCGGCAGTCGCGGAGTTTTTTATTGTGCAGGTTCGCTTTCTTGGCACGTTCGTTGGCTAGTTTGCGTATGCCGGAAAGTTCTTTACGCTCACGCTCACTCTGCTCAATACGTTTCTTCAGTGCATCAGCTACAGCAGGATTTTTGTGCAGGAAATTGTCCAGCTCTTTGGCCATAAAATCCAGCACAAAGCTTTTCATGCTCGGGCCATTTTCCCATACCACCTGGGAGCCCAGTTTTGTTTTTGTCTGGCTCTCAAACACCGGCTCCTGCACACGTACAGATATAGCGGCACAAATGCTCTGGCGGATATCGGCAGCGTCGTAGTCTTTCTTAAAGAAATCGCGGATCACCTTTACATAACCCTCGCGGAAAGCCGCCTGGTGCGTACCGCCCTGCGTGGTGTGCTGTCCGTTTACAAAGCTGTACAGGTCTTCACCATAGTCGCTGTTATGCGTGATGGCCAGTTCTATGTCATTTCCCTTCAGGTGAATGATCGGATAACGCAGATCATCCGGGTTGGTTTTACGCTGCAGCAGGTCCAACAGGCCGTTTTTAGAGATAAAGTTGCGCCCGTTAAAATTGATCTGCAGGCCCGCATTCAGGAAGCAGTAGTTCCAGATCTGGTTCTCAATATACTCGTGTATAAAATGGTAGTGCTTAAAGATGGTGTCATCCGGCTGAAAGATCACCAGCGTACCATTTTGCTGCGTAGTATCCGTTTCTTTATGTTCTTTCGTCAGTACACCACGTTCAAATTCAGCGGCTTTGCTGCGTCCTTCACGAAAGGCCTCTACGCGGAAGTAGGCGCTCAGCGCATTTACCGCTTTGGTACCCACACCATTCAGGCCCACCGACTTCTGGAATGCCTTGCTGTCGTACTTGGCGCCTGTATTTATCTTGCTCACCACATCTACCACCTTGCCGAGCGGGATACCGCGGCCATAGTCGCGCACAGATACCTTACCATCGGCAATCTTTATTTCCACACGCTTGCCCTGGCCCATGGCAAACTCATCTATACAGTTGTCTACCACCTCTTTAAGCAGTATGTAGATACCGTCATCCATGCTCGTACCATCGCCCAGCTTGCCTATGTACATACCCGGGCGCAGGCGTATATGCTCGCGCCAGTCGAGCGATTTGATACTGTCTTCAGTATATTGATTCAATAATTCTGCCATCTGTTCAGTTCTTTCTTTCCGGGGTGCAAAATAAAGTATTCGGCGTATAATAAGAATAATGTGGGTAATGTGGGGGATTTGGTAATGTGGCGGCTGCCGGAATCTGGTGTTTGGTTTTTGGAATTTGTTTTTGAGGATTTGGGATTTTTTGGGGTCAGCTGCGGGATTTCCATCTTGCTGTTGCGGCGTTGGCACCGTTCATGGACTGTGCTGCTATGGGGCAAAACATGTTAGCGCAGGTATGTATTGCACTGCAAGTGCGGTTCCGGGGTGTCCGCGTTACAAACGCGGACAGTTAAGTTTCAAATCCAGAGAGCATCCTGCAAAATATGAGGATATGAATTATTTTTGCAGCGTAATTTTAATTTTTGCAACCCTATGTTTAAGCAGGCAATCTTGACATTTCTTTGTGTTTTTGCATCCTTTCTCAGCCACGCCAGGGGCGATACTACTTTTTACGATGAATATGGCCGAAAAGTTTCCGACTGGCAGTCTGCTGATTACTATGGCTTCGCCAGAAAGGAAGGTGATAAATATCATATCCGGCAAAATTGGCTGTCTGGCAAGCCAAAGATTGATATTGTGACTACCAGCCCGGAGCAGCCTACGCAGGACGCATATTTTAAACTATACAACGCGCATGGCAAAGAGATCAGGGAAGGGCAGTATAAAAATGGCGTGAAAGAAGGCGTGTGGAAGTATTTTAATGAGCGTAACAGTAGTCTGAGTAATGAAAGTAATTTTACGCGTGGCACACTCAATGGAACTGAAACCTTCTACGATTCTACAGGAAAAGTAACGGGGAAGCGGGTCTATGACAACTATAAGCTGGTGTCAGAAACAGTTATAGATTCTTTATCCGCATCAGCTATAATTCTTGACGGCAATCAGGCTGATTCTGAAAAGATGAAACATTTTGTATGGGTAGAGAAAATGCCCGAATTCCCCGGTGGGAAAGAAGGGCTTAACCGGTTTTTGATGCAAAACATGACTTATCCTATGGAAGAGCGTGAGGCCGGAAGGCAAGGCGTGGTAGCAGTTCGTTTTACAATAGATGAAAATGGTGTGCCCGGGGATTTTGATGTCGTAAAAAGTGTTAGTCCGGGTTGTAATATGGAAGTACTCAGGGTGCTTACATCTATGCCCGCATGGAGCCCCGGTATATATAAGGGTAAGCCGATAAAAGTATACTATACAATCCCATTTACTTTTAGGTTGGATTGATATTGGAAACACATCAATGCTTGTTCATTTCTGCTTCTTCCAACTCGTTTTTCAGGGTAGCAACTTCTTCTTTAGGCACCACATAGGTTTTCGACCATCGATCGTGCCAGCCATAGCTATATGGGCCTGTGAGGCAGGAGAATGGCTCGAAGGGCACAATACGGCAAAATGTACGAAGGATTACGGTGATCAGATCTGGTCTTTCTGCATATTCATTAATAACCCTGCTACGCGTTATAAATTTACCGGGTGTACACTGCCATTTGTATTCGCAGAGGATATAAAATAAGGGATAACTACATCCCATAATAATGTTTGCTACAAATAAAAGCACCGCAGCCGGTATAGGTGTGCCATGTGCGGCTTCTGTAACAATCACAAGTATAAGACCCGTTAGCTCAACCAGGATTCCGAAGCAGAACATGTCAATAAAAAGATGTACGAACCGAAGACCGGGACCTACTGTTTTGATCTGCCGGGGTGCCATATATGTTTCCTGGTCCCAGTATATATTGCCGGCATAATCCCGCATCATGACAGGTCGGGTATCCGGTTCGGTAAGGTCTGTAAGTTTTTTGCGGGTTTCCATTGATTGCAGCAATTAAATTGAGGTTAGTTTTTCCCCTTCACCAGCCCTTCCAGCTTGGCAATCGCCATATCCTTTTCCTGCAGCAGGCGCTCATAGAGTTTTTTATTTTCCTCCATCAGCTCCAGCATTTTGTCAAACGGGTTGAAGGTGCATTCATGGAAGGTTGCAAGTGTATTTTCTCCATTGGAAACAGTTGAAGAAGAAGCATTAGCCCCTTCGTAGTTGTTCTGGATGTTGTATATGGTCATTTCATCGTTGTAATCCTTAATTGTTTCTACCGGCACTTTAAATACACCGGCTATACGCTCCAGCAGGTCTTCATCTATCTGTGCCTTGCTTTCCAGTGCAGATATCTTTTTCTGGCTCCATTCCTTGCCCAGCTCTATAGCTAAGGCTTCCTGCTTTATGCCCAGTATCTCACGCAGGCGCTTTACATTTCTTCCGTGGTGCGTCGCATATTCTCTCATAGTGGTAAATATTATACAGGCACAAATATAGCATTTCCCTAAAGTCTTTTGCCGGTTAATCAGCGGATATTTAACCGTTTGTAATCGCTTAAATATCCACCATATTAACGTTAATGTGGTATTTTTAATCTGACACACTTTATTGAACAGACTCGATTTATTGATACCGATGCGTCATTTATCGGTGTAGATGAACCGTCTATCGGCATGATTAAGACTTCTGTCGGCATCGACGAGCCGCTCAACGATGTGGTTGAGACCTCTATCGGCGTGGTTAAATCACTCACCGGCCCCGACGAGACATTTATCGATGCGGTTGAGCCTTCTATCGACATCGATGAGTCATTTAAAAACGTTTTTAAATGGCTTGAAAACCTTTTAAAATGCCTTGAGAAATAACTTTTACCCACCCCGGCCTCTCCCGGTAGGGGAATGTAACGCAAGGCAACTTGTATGAAATCTAAACTATCCTCCGGCCTTTTGAAAACAGCGTTAAGAAAATAAGTGGGCCAGTGAGGCCTAAACCAGGGAAACAATCAAGGTACAAAAGCCCGGCAGCACAGCAGTAACGCAGCAACATCGGAGCGTCAACAGGCAAACCTGCCCGACTGCGTCATTCAGGCGGGCAAGCTTGCCGGCGCCTTTTTTGGTTACTTTTTTTGTGGAAAAAGTAACATATAGGATAATATGGATGTGAATCATACAGAAAAGAAACAGATTGTTTCGTCGTGCCTCCCGCAATGACGTTTCCTGCTCTATTTACCTGTCAATTTGTCAAATTTCCCCGCACAGGAACATTCTTTGATGTGTAATAGTTGGTAAGCGGTAAATCGTTGCCACAAAACAGACAACTTAAAAACATAGATAACAATGCAAGAAAAAGGTACTATCTCGATACATACCGAGAACATCTTCCCGATCATTAAGAAATTCCTCTATTCCGATCACGAAATATTCCTGCGCGAGCTGGTGTCCAACGCCGTAGATGCCACGCAGAAGATCAAACGTCTTTCTTCTCTCGGCCAGTACGGCGGCGAGCTCGGTGACCTCAAGGTTTCCGTAGCGGTAGATGCTGACAAAAAGACCATTACGATTTCCGACAATGGCCTGGGTATGACAGCCGACGAGATCAAAAAATACATCAACCAGATCGCCTTCTCCGGTGCTACGGAGTTTATGGACAAATTCAAGGAAGCGAAAGATGCCAATGAGATCATTGGCCGTTTTGGTCTTGGTTTTTACTCCGCTTTCATGGTGTCCGACGAAGTAGAGATCAACACGCTTTCTTACCAGGATGGCGCCGAGCCTGCCCGCTGGGTGTGCGACGGCAGCACGGAGTTTGAGATCACCGAAGGTACGCGTACCACACGCGGTACAGATATTATCCTGCACATCAATGCAGAATCTGAAGAATTTCTCGAAGAAAACAGGCTGCAGGGCATCCTTGATAAATATGCTAAATTCCTGCCGGTTCCTATCCAGTTCGGCACACGTACCGAGCATGTAGAAGACGGTGCAGATGATGAAGGCAAAACAAAATATAAAGAGGTAGAGGTTGATAACATCATCAACAACACAAATCCCATCTGGACCAAAGCGCCTTCTGAGCTGACCGATGAGGATTACCTGAACTTCTATCGCGAGCTGTATCCTTTCTCCGAAGAACCGCTGTTCTGGATACACCTTAACGTAGATTACCCGTTTAATCTCACCGGTGTGCTGTATTTCCCGAAACTGAAAAACGATTTTGACTTCCAGCGCAATAAGATCAAACTTTATTCCCGCCAGGTATTTATTACCGACGAGGTAAAAGATATAGTGCCCGAATTCCTCATGCTGCTGCACGGCGTTATCGATTCTCCGGACATTCCGCTGAACGTATCGCGCAGCTTCCTGCAGGCCGATGGCAATGTGAAAAAAATCAACAACTACATCACTAAAAAAGTTGCTGATAAGTTGGCCGAGTTGTTTAAAAACGACCGTAAGGCATTTGAAGAAAAATGGAGCGACATCGGTTTATTCGTGAAGTACGGTATGATCTCCGAAGAGAAATTCTACGATAAGGCCAAAGATTACGTGCTGCTTGAAAACACGAAGAAAGAACTGTATACACTGGATGAGTACAAACAGAAAACAGAGGGCCTGCAGACTGATAAGAACGGTACGCTGATTTATCTCTATACAAACGATCCGGCTAAACAGGATGCGTTCATACAGTCGGCTAACAAAAAAGACTACGACGTGCTGGTGCTGAACCATCCGCTCGACAGTCACTTCATCAGCCATATAGAGCGCAAGCTGGACAAGACTTCTCTAAAGCGCGTAGATGCAGATGTGGTAGACAAGCTGATCGTAAAAGATGATGCGCCTGCCACAGTGCTTACAGAAGACCAGAGCAAGAAAGTAAAAGAAATATTTGAGCAGGCCATTCACAAGCCAAACATGGAAGTGACCATCGAAAGCCTGAACCCGGACGAGCTGCCGGTACATGTAACCATGGACGAGTTTATGCGCCGCATGAAAGACATGGCTGCCATGGGCGGCGGTGGCGGTATGAGCTTTTACGGTGCATTGCCTGATCGTTATAAAGTAGCTGTAAACGGCAATCACAAGCTGATAAGCCGCATACTGGAAGCCGGTGATGAAAGCGCCCAGAAACAGCTGGCCCGCCAGGCATTTGACCTTGCACTGCTGTCGCAGGGCATGCTTACCGGTGCAGAACTTACTGAGTTCGTGAACAGAAGTGTGAGCCTGATTTAATAATACCTGGTAATATATATAAAGCCCCGTTTTGTCTTGCTGAGCATATTCGAAGCATGGCAAAACGGGGTCTTTTAGTTTTTGGAATTTGGTTTTTGGAATTTTTTGCCTTGCTTTTGCCAGGGAAGAGATGCTAACAGGGTGGGGATTACATTATCATTATGTAAACAGGAAATGCTTTATATTAGCCGCAGCCATTGATAATAGTGGTTTTGATTGATTATTTGCTGCTGTAGCGGCATTATTAAACGGTAAAGACAATGGGATTATTCAGCTTTTTCAAAAGAAATAAAGGAGAGCAGCAGGAGCCGGAACAAGCTGCAGAAGTAAATACTTACGCAACGAACAGCCTGGCCAATGTGCACAGCTTCTACCCCGAACGGGAAGAAGTGCTGGTGAAAAAAGAGAAAAAAAATGAAGTAGGGTACCTGGAGACCACGCTTACAGATGAAGAGCTGAAATTGCTGGTGCGTCAGGCTATTTCCATTTTTGAAAATAACCCCGGCGCTACACCGGACAAAATTGTTGATAAAATAAATGTCTATACCACGGATGATGCGCTGGCACTGGCATTATACCGTTTTATTCCCACTGCTTATTGCCGGTTGTTTTTCCCGGAACCGGGGTACTCGGATGAATATATTGTGTATAAATCTATGGACGAGCAGGATACTTACCACTTTTCTGCAGACAGGATCTATAATGCTGTTTTGGAAGAAAGCAGGGATATACTGGTAGCTACTTCATCGGGAGATAAAATGCTGGCAGTAGTGAGCCATAGCTCAGAATTCAATGCAATAAACAATGCCCTGAACGGCGGATCGGATATAAAAGATCTCGTTCTTGCCCCTATGATCTTTATATAAGAAGAAAAAAATATACCGTAAAAGGCAGCCACATGGCTGCCTTTTACTTTTTGTGATAACGGGTTTCTGTGTACTGATGCTTTGTTGTAAAGTCTGCCACCTGCCCGTTCATGGTTATTTGCAGTACCAGCGTATTGCTATCTTTTGACAGTTCTATAAAATAACAGTCAATATCGTCAAACTGGAGGCCGTAAAGCACCATGTCTGTTTCATTACGCTCATTGTCATCAAAGAAAATCACCGTTCCTTTTTTATAGTCTGCATACTGGCTGTTGATGGTTTGCTGTGCTTTTGCAGGAAGGTCGGCAAAGCTCTTATTTATAACAGTGCCAATCAGCTGGGCATCTGCATCATAATAGGCTGTCATATCAGTCCCGTTGCTGGTAAAGCTTGCTTTGTCGAGAATATCTGTTCTTTCCCAGGCTACCGGCACATTACCAAAATCCCCGGCAAAAGCCTGTTTTACTTCCACGCTGATACCTGTTCCGGGCAATTTCTTTAAAGCCTGTCTTTTCTCTTTCCTGATTTGTTTTTTGTTGACGCCCAAATCGGCGGATTGTGCATGGACAGTGCCTGCAAACAGGACCATTGCAACCGAAAGTATCCATAGTTTTTTCATAGCCCGATATTTTAAGATTTCTGAAAATAAAATTAATGATAATGTCTGTGCCGGTGATACAAATTGCTGCTAGTGTCATTTGTTTAGGCTATCCTTAACAGAAAGGGGAGATGGCAGCTAATGTGGGAAATGCATGCCCGTAAAGTCTAAAATGCCTGAAGGGCACATCCTGCAATGTTTTCAGTGGAGCGGGGAACGGGACTCGAACCCGCGGCCTTCAGTTTGGGAAACTGACGCTCTACCAACTGAGCTATTCCCGCTTTAATTCTTTTCCTGATATTGAAAATAATAAAAACCAGCTAAAAAAAGTAATTAATGCCTATACCCGCTGATAAATTTACGGGGTTGAAGATCTGTGTATTTTCATATATGGGTGATGAAAACGACCACTGGAGCGCAAAATGCTGGTTTATATTATATACAACAGCTCCACCTGGCTCAAATATCAGCGGAGTGCCTTTATCCAGTACCATTTTTGTGGCGAAATAGGCAAATACATCTATATCTCCGCTGGTAAGCAGTTTTCTGTAAAGTTTAGGCCCAAAATCAAACGTGAGTTTATTGTCATTTCCCTTCGTAGCTTCCAGTACGGCCCCCAGCCATATCTTGTTATTCCATATGCCGCCTTCAAGGGAGTAAGTAGCGAGCCCCCCACCCATAGAAATGCCCGGAGAGATATATCCATGATATTTTTCCGATTGGGCTTCAGTGTATTTAAATCCTGACAGTAAAACAGTTAAAAGAAGAATTTTTTTCATTGGGGCGGCAAAATACATTGGAAAACATAATCTGTAAAATGATCAGGCATATTTTGCCGGATTGACCGGAGCTGTGTTGTGTGTAAGGTGGTTACTGGTTAATTGTTTTTTGTTTACTTTGTTTTGATAATCATTATTTTTTAAAGTTTATTTTAAAATATTCCTGATTTTGAAAACCCTTGTTCCCTGATATGAAACCCCGGAATGCCTGATATCGGTTCCTTTGCCGCCGATTTCGGTGATACAATATGAAAAAAATCTACGCGCTACTTGCTCTGGCGTTTCTTTCAAATGCTGCCAATGCCCAGTTTCGCACTCAGGCGCAGCAACAGATTCTTACAAACGAAGACTCTTTAAACAACGGTATTTCAAAAGCCAAAACGGTTCTTTCCGGCTATGGCAGCGCTTACTATCAGCGTGATTTTGATAAAGAAACATCAGTAGCTACGCTGGAACGTGCAGTGCTCTTTGTAGGTCATCAGTTCAACTCTAAAATTGCGTTCTTCTCCGAACTTGAAATTGAAAACGCACTTGTTGCCGGTGGCGAACAGAAAGGTGAGGTTTCCATGGAGCAGGCTTTTCTGAAATTCAATCTCAATCCGAAACAATACATTATTGCCGGTCTGTTCATTCCGCGTATCGGTATCCTGAATGAAAATCACCTGCCGGTAAACTTTAATGGTGTGGAGCGCCCGATGGTGGAAACCTGGGTGATTCCAGCTACCTGGCGTGAACTGGGTATCGGTTTTTATGGCACAGCCAATAACATGCCGCTTAATTACAGCGTAGCATTGGTTAACGGTCTTAATTCTGCTGATTTCACACACGGAACCGGTATCCGCGACGGCCGTGCTGAAGGCAGCCTTGGTTCTGCCAACAATCTTGCAGTGACGGCTGCAGTACAATACAGTCTTCATCGTTTCAAATTCCAGGTATCAGGTTATGCCGGCGGTACAGTAGGGCTTAGTCACCGCGGTGCCGACAGCCTGGGGCTGAACAGCGGTGCATTCGGTACGCCTGTTTATCTTGGGGAAGGCGATGTACAGTATAATCATAATGGTATCTCCGCAAAAGCGTTGGGCTGCTACATTGCTTATCCGGATGCCGGAAAGGTAAATACTGCATACGGCAAAAACCTGCCAACCAGCATCTATGGCGCTTATGCAGAACTGGGGTACGACTGGCTGCACAACCGTCATAAACAGCCGCAGTTTATCACATTTGCACGTTACGAGATCATGGACCTCAATGCAGGTATCCCTGCTGCACCGGAAGGAATTAATGACGGTACACTGAAACAGACACACCTCATTGCCGGTATCAGCTATCTGCCTTTACCCAATGTAGTGATCAAAGCTGATGTGCGTGTGATGCACACGGGTGAGCAGAATCCTTTGCTGAACGTTAACCCCGCTCCAAATGCGCTTCCGTACAAACAGAATAATTCCTTTCTCAACATAGGTATCGGCTACTCATTCTAGGTAATATGGAAAGACGGACATTCATAAAAACATCCTGCCGTATATGCCTGCTGGGCGCAGCAGGGCTTATGATGCCCGGTCTTGTAAACCTTGCTGCTGCAAAAGATAAAGTGTATAAGACAAAGGTGAATGATAAGAACCAGTTGGAAATACCGGTATCGCTTTTTGCGGATACAAATCTGCAGATCATCCGTGTAAAAGGCTGGGATTATGATGTGGCATTGCATAAAAGAGAGGATGGCACATTTGCTGCCATACTGATGAAATGTACGCATATGGATAACCAGATAACCCTTACCGGAGAAGGATTTCAGTGCAGTATGCATGGCAGCCGCTTTGATACGGAAGGGAAAGTACTGAATGGTCCGGCTGAAGTGCCGCTGATACAATACAAAGCAATTTTAAACCAGGAAATAATAACCATCTCAGAATAATCATTGATATGAAAAACAGAAAACTCTTCCTCGCTGCGGTGTGTGCTATTGCGATAGCCGCCTGTAATAAAAAAGACGACAATAACACCACGCCGGCAACTGTTGTAACTTTTGACAGTGCCAAAAAGCAGATGCCGGTGGATTTTACCAACAATATTGCTGTAGCAGGTTACCAGGATCTTAAACTTGCATCAGCAGATCTGTATGCAAAGATCCAGGCGTTGAATGCAAATGGAACAGATGCCAACCTGGATTCATCAAGGGCTGCATGGCTGCGCATGCGCGGTGTATGGGAACGTTGTGAAGGGTTTCTGTTCGGCCCCGTAGAGGATAATGATTATGATCCGAACATGGATACATGGCCTACCGACAAAAACCAGATGGATTCACTGCTTACATCCGGTGCCGTAATCACTGCCCAGGCAGTACAGGGGTACACGCTTTCACTTCGTGGTTATCACCCGATCGAGTACATTATCTTCGGCGATCATGGTAGCAGAACAGCTGCATCTCTTACAGCAGAGCAAAAACAGTACATGGTGGCATTAACGGAAGATCTTAAAAGTACTTGTGATGCACTGTATGACAGCTGGACAACAGCCCCTGCAAATTTTGCACAGCAGGTAATGACAGCAGGCATTGGCAGTACTGTATATACCAGCAGGCTGGCACTTTATACAGCTATTGTAGATGGTATGGCAGGTATCTGTGATGAAGTAGGGAACGGTAAAATGAAAGAACCGTATGATGCGTATGCAACTGATGGTCCGCAGCGTGTGGAATCTCCATATGCGGGAACGTCTATCGCAGATTTTAAAAACAACCTGACAGGCTTGCAGAATGTGTATATGGGTACTTACAATGGCAAAACTGGGATAGGTCTGAAAGATCTTGTAGCTGCAAAAAATAAATCACTTGACCTGGCAATCCAGAGCAAAATAGCGGCGGCCATTGCATCATTTGACAACATTACTGTTCCTTACGAGCAGGCAATAGTTTCGCAGCGTACGCAGGTGAAAAATACCATGGATGTGATCAACGAACTGAATGATGTCCTGGAAAACCAGCTGAAGCCATTTATACAGACTAATATTACAGACTAATTTTTAATAGCTAAGTAAGTGAAGAAGACTTCCGTACTGCTTTGTATTGTGTCAATGGTTATGGCATTCAGTATGTGCCGTAAAGCAGAGACATTCAGTGATGATGGTTACGATGAACGCCTGAGTGGTGGCGGTCTTGCAACTATTTTTGACATTACCTCAAAAGCGTTTACACATGGTGTGGACGGTCTTGCCGGACGCGACGCTGATGTGCAGAAAAGGGGAGACGTAGCATTTGAGCAAACCTTTGTCTCTTCACCAGCACCGCTGTTTGGCGGTCTGGGGCCTATATTCAATAATGTGTCGTGCATTTCCTGTCATCACAACGATGGTAAAGGAACTCCTACAGCCGGTGATGTGCGTTCTTCATTACTCTTTCGTGTTACTTCCGGTGTGCCGAATGCCAATGGTGGCCCTTCAGGCATGGTTGGTTATGGCGGCCAGATACAGGATGTGGCATTGCAGGGCGTACAGCCGGAAGCAAAGATCAGCATCAGTTATACAGACCAGGTTGTAACCTATCCTGACGGTGCACAGGTGCATCTGCGTAAGCCGGACTATACATTGCAGAACCTGTATACGCCTATGCAGGGAGGTTATCAATTGTCGCCAAGACTTGCACCGCCTGTATTCGGGTTGGGTTTGCTGGCCAATATACCGGAGTCTACTATCCTTTCTTTTGCAGATGAATCGGATGCTGATAATGACGGCATATCAGGCAAGGCAAATTATGTGTACAATCCGCAGACCAAACAGAAAGAGCTGGGTCGTTTCGGGTTGAAAGCAAATACATCTACTATAGCAGTGCAGGTAGCCACGGCATATCAGCAGGATATGGGCGTAACCAGCAGCATACAGCCATTGAAAAGCTGTTCCGGGCAAATGCAGATGAATCCAAGGGATGTTGGTGCTGCTCCTGATCTGCCGGACAGTACGCTGAATGCTGTTATCTTCTATATTAAAACACTGGCAGTACCTGCCAGGCGCGATGTGCTGAATGCCGATGTGAAAAGAGGCCAGCAGCTGTTCGTACAGCTTAATTGTTCCGGCTGTCATAAACCAACTATCCAGACGGGTGTTGACGTCACATCTCCTTATCTTTCTAATCAGCGGATTCATCCTTATACAGATCTTCTTGTGCATGATATGGGCGCAGGACTCGCAGATGGCTATACCGATTATCTTGCCGGTGCCAGCGAATGGCGTACTATGCCACTGTGGGGTATAGGTTTGTTTGAAAAGACAAATGGAACGCCTTACTACTTACATGATGGCCGTGCAAGAACTATTGAAGAAGCTATCCTGTGGCACGGCGGAGAGGCGCAGAAGCCAAGGGATAATTTTATGCAACTGAGCAAAACAGATCGTGATGCAGTGGTCACATTCCTGCGTTCATTATAAGTAGTTTTACCTCTGAATAATAAATGCCGGAAATGCTCTGCTATATGCAGGGCATTTTCCTTTTTAAAACATCTGATGTTTTACAGGGGATTTCAAAACTGAATACAAAAAAATAAATATCCGGTATATAGTATCCTGTATCTGATATCTCAAATTTCACGTCTCGGATCTGATATCTCCGGAATTGGTGGTGGCCGTCTCCGCCTGTCCGCACAACATTCCTGTCCTTCTTGCTCCCGGCAGGATCATTGCGTTTACCGGTCAGGACGGAGCATAGCACACCATGTGTTTACCTCTGAAAAGTTTGGTTATAGAAAGATCAAATAGCTTTTTAACAGCTGTTTTAAGACTGATGCCGGAGTAAATTCCGGTGGAGCAAGTACCTGGTTATTGATGCAAAGAAAGTGTGTCTTTGCGATGCCGGTTTTAAGAAACAGGAAATGCATTGTCAAAAACGGGAAAGAAAAATAGGCCGGTAAAACGCTGCAGGAAGTGATATAGGCATAAAAAAATCCGGATCAAATGATCCGGATTTTTAACATGGAGCGGAAGACGCGATTCGAACGCGCGACCCTCACCTTGGCAAGGTGATGCTCTACCAGCTGAGCTACTTCCGCATGTTTTTAAGAACGTTCCCGTTGTTTGGGAGTGCAAATATAGTGCAGAGTTTTAAAAAAACAAATTTCAATCCTCCACAGCAGAAAAAAAATCAATGACAATTTTAAATAGCTTGTTATCAGCTTACAGTTAACGAACCATAAACATCGCAAAACTTATGACGGTTCTATCTTTACCCTGTTTTCATAGTAATAGGGTTTTAGGGGGAGCTGGTGTCTACCAGTTCTTTTTTTTGTACCTGTAGCAACTCAATATCCGGGAGATTTGCGTTGTGTGCTAGTTTGTTTTACTTTCCTGATCTTAACCAGTCTGCTGTCACCATATTGATCCTTTATTTCCAATATCATTTCTTTCAGATCGAAAAAAAGAATCAATAATGCGGGATGCCTGCAGATATGCCCCATGGAATGTCCGTTCATCCCGGTAATTTCCTCGCCGGAACGTATGCTGTCGGCGTATTCTTCTTTTACTGTATCAATAAAGAAAAATCCATCGTCGGATACAATTGTTATAGGCCAATATTTTCTCATAGACTTATGATTTTGACATGGAGATTCATTTTTTTGTGATAAAGCAAAGCCGGCTATAGAAATAGCCGGCCAGGGATCATCAGTAGAAGAGCATCCCTTGAAACGAAAGCTTCGCTTTTAAAAGATTATTCGTCTATCCGGACCGGCATTTCCCCCTTGGTTTCCGGACAGATGCGCAAGTAATTATTGTGAATCAGTCCGGATCTTTATTGTATATCGGTTTATGCAGGTACAGATAACATATAAGTGTCAACACGGTAATTTTCCGGAAAATTTATGAGGCCAATAGTGCACGTTTGCTGCCGGAATCTGAAATATATTGCTACGCAAAACCATACTGAATCCCTAAAGGATTTATAGATTTTTCGGGGAGTCTCCGGTTCCCGATATTTTTTCCGGCAGATATTACCTGCAAGGCATTTAATTTCTTTTTTGTTCTGTAAAGCTACATTGGATATGAAATAGTTTCATTCGTCAATTTGACGTATTTGCCACCTTACTTTTTAGGTGGCAAAAAATGTAACATCTTGCGGGGCTTACCCTAAGGAATTTTCGGGAGTTTCATTTCTGAGAAATGGATATAACTTTATTGCCCGAAAGAAAACATTATGAATGTTGTACTTGTCGATGATCATACTCTGTTCCTGGAAACACTGAAAGGCGCGCTGGAAAAAGATCCTGGAATACGGTCGGTTACCTGTTTTTCCAGTGGTACTGCTTTTCAGGATGCTGGTATCAGGGATATTGACCTGCTTATCTGTGATCTGATAATGGATGGAATGAACGGGCTGAAGGTTATTGAATACTGCCGTAAAAGCCTGGATAATGAAATAAAGATCATTATCCTCTCATCTCTGACAGATCCTCAGACAATCAGGCATTCTATGAGGCTGGGTGTAAACGGTTACCTTGCAAAAAATACTTCTGTTGAGGAACTGATGGACGCCATACACATGGTAATGAGAGGTGAACGCTATGTGGGGGCCAGCCTGCGCGAAAAGCTGATCAATAATATGTTTGTGGAGGAGCAGGAGGTATATCACCTCTCGCCGAGAGAAAGGGATGTTCTGCAGGGTATATGCCGCGGACTTACAATGAAAGAAATAGGTTTTGAGCTGGGCATCAGTGCGCATACTGCACAATCTTATCATCGTACGGTAATGAAAAAGCTGAAGATATCACGTGCCGCAGACCTGATCATTTATGCGATCAATAATGGATTGTATATACCTCCTGTGTCGCAGTAAAAGTGCCCGGAATACATTTTTAAGCTGTTTCAAAAACAGTAAGCGGAAATGCCACTATAACATTTGTTCCTTCTTTGCCGGATTGAAACGTGCAGGTTCCGTTCAGCTGATCGGCCCTGTTCTGTATACTTTTTAATCCCAGTCCCATTTTCTGGTCGTTGCTGAATCCAACGCCGTTGTCTTTGATCGAGACAGTGCAGTCGTCCTTCGAAAACCGCACCGATACCTTTACCTCCGTTGCGTGTGCGTGCTTCAGTATGTTGATGATACTTTCGCGTATGATCTGCACCACCTGGTTGTATTCCTGCGGCTGCAGTCTTTCCCGTGCTTGTATATAATCAATGTCAAGGTCAAAGTTGAGACTGCTGTGCAAGGGGAACTGGCGCAGCAGATCTTCGAGGAAGAAATTGTAACTCTTCTGCAGTTCTGCAGACTGCCTGTTGAGGCTGTGCATGTAAGACCGTGCATGTTCGTAAACGAAGTCGGCTTCCACTTCCAGCTTAGAGAGCAGTTCTCTGGATTCGTCCATTACTGCGCTCTGCCTGAGGTCGCTGATGTAGAATTTCAGAGAGGCGAGCGAGCTGCCCAGTTCATCATGGAGGTCTTCAGAAATCTCTTTCCGCTCCGTGATTACGGTTTCCTGGATGATGGCTTTGGTTTCTATATTGTTCAGGAAATCTATTTCATTTCTTTGCTGTTTTTCCTGCTGTAATTCCTGCGTTAGCTTTAGTTTGTCCAGTTGCTGTTTGCGTATGCGGTTGCGGAAAAACAGGGCAGATACCAGTAAGATAAGTATGGTGGCTATCACGACGAAGATTGCCTGGTTGCGTTGTTTTTCACGGAGCAGGTTTTTACTTTCAAGTGTTTTAATTTCTGCTTCTTTCTGTACAAGATTGTATTTCTGTACTACTTCAAATACCTTTCCCTGCTGCTCAAATAAGGATACAGAATCTTCATAAGCTTTTACCTGTTCAAAGTATTGAAGTGCTGCCGCCATATTGCCATGTTCTTTTGCATCTGTATACAAGGCGTTATACAGGAGAATGGCACTGCCCGGATCAATGCTGTTTTCATTGAGATTTTCCAATATTATTTTTTTTCCTTCATCCCGGCCAAGTTTCAGAAGGGAAAGCCCCTTTTGTCTCATTTTTCCCGGGTATGTTTCGGGGTTTTCATTGGGCAAGGCCAAAGATGAATCTATACATATCAATGATTGTTCGTAGGCTTCTATGGCAAAATAATACCTGCTTTTCGCATAATAATATTCAGATGCCCATTTTTTATCCTGGTAAGGTATTTTGTTTATGTGTGACCAGGATGAGTCCAGATATGCTTTATTCTTTTGCTGTTTGTACCAGCTGATGTAGTACCATGCTTTATCATTGTCGGCGTCAGCCTGGAAGGTGGCAGCCAATCCTGCTTCTTTCTCTGCCGCCGTTGAGTAGAGTAATGAGCTGTCTACATATACAATAGCTTTTCCAAACAGGCGAAGGCGCTGATACATGTTTGACAAACATACATAAGCAGCTCCGGTAGATGGCGTATCATTGAGTTTCCGGGATTCTGTTAATGCATATGTATAGTTTTCAGCGGCCTCCTCATAATGGCTGCATTGCTCAAAATAATTTCCGGTAGCGATGTATGCATTGGGAAGAAACAGATGCTCTCGTCCGTGAGGGTTTTTGCTGCTGCGAACGATATCGATTACCAGCTGGTAGTATTTTATCCAGAGGGCGGCACTTTTCCCCCTGTCCAGGAAGAAACGATGATAATCTCCTACAACGCTTAAATTTTTCGTACGCTCAAGAATGCTGTCCTTATTGCCTGCATGTTCCAGGTAGGCTGCTATCTGGTTAAGCTCGATGACGGTAGCTGTGTCTGCATGAGAGGCGTATTCATCTGCTCCGTGAACGATCAGTCTTTTTTCACCATCGGTGATATGCGTTCTGTCTTTAGGTTTGTACTCTTCTGGCAGTAATTTATATAGCCGGTCACTGATCTGCGCAGTGCATGCAATATGCACCAGGAATAAAAGAGTGATGGTAATAATTACTTTCATGTGTATTGTTTTTGCCTGTAATGCTTTCAAGTTAACATATAAAAATGAACAGGAGAATAACTATGATCGTCAATGTATTTTCGACAGGATTCTTAATGATCTGTTATTGGGTTGCCGGTTAACAAACGATAAACATCGTAAAACTTATGACGGTTCTATCTTTACCCTGTTTTCATAGTAATAGGGTTTTAGGGGGAGCTGGTGTCTACCAGTTCTTTTTTTTTGTATATGTCCCTAACTTGGCTGAGGAGATCACGTATCATTCCGCAAATTCTAAATCCCAAATCTCAATTCTCACATCCAATATCTCCAAACAAAAAAGCCGGACGTAGATACATCCAGCCAAATCTTAAAACATAAAAAAATTAGTATCGTACATAGCATTGCAACTTCTGCTCCTGCAGTGGTTATCTCACCCCAATGGAGGGATAGTATACCTGGAATGCATATAGTTTCAATGCCTGAGGTTAACTTTGTGTTTTACAGGTGTAAAAGTAGGAGAGAAAGTTTATCCTACAAAATTGGTAGACTAATAAATTTTAAATGCTTTCAAAAAAAGCTCAATATGCGCTCAAAGCCACTGCATACCTTGCTGCAAGGTACCAGGGAGGTCCTGTGCAGATTACAGAAATAGCCGAGCGGAAAAAAATACCGCTTAAGTTCCTGGAGAATATTTTGCTGGAGCTGAAAAATGCGCGTATCCTGGAAAGCAAAAAAGGCAAAGGCGGCGGCTACCTGCTGCCATTGCCGCCTGAAGAGGTATACCTGGCAAAGATCATACGCACTATAGACGGCCCTATATCTATGCTGCCTTGCGTGAGCCTCTATTTTCATGAAAAATGTGCCGACTGCGACGAGGAAAACTGCCACCTGAATGCAGTATTTGCGGAGGCGCGCGATGCGACCCTCAGCGTACTTGAAAAAAGAAGTCTCAAGGATATTATGTAGCCTCGAAATCCTGGTACTTAAAGCTCCGGATCTTAAATCTAAATCCTGATACAATTCCTCTAAAACATAAAGCCATTTTTAAACAGGTTGTTATCGCAGCCCGGTTAACGAAACATAAACACCGTGCGGTTTTCAGCCGGTATATCTTTATACTGTTTTCATAGTAATAGGGTTTTAGGGGGAGCTGGTGTCTACCAGTTCTTTTTTTTGCCCATATGTCAACTCTGTGCAACATAGGGGCAGAAATTCTTAACAGCTTGTTATCACAATTCGGGTTAACGAAACATAAACACCGCACGGCTTTCAGCTGATATATCTTTACACTGTTTTCATAGTAATAGGGTTTTAGGGGGAGCTGGTGTCTACCAGTTCTTTTTTTGTACCTGTATAAAAGAAAAAAACCGGAGCTGCAACAGTCCGGTTAAATATATAATCCAAGGCCTTAATTTGCAGAAACTGTTTTGCTCCTGTTATCCAGGCTGAGTGGCCCCGAACCAAGGTAGGAGATCATCAGCGCAGCGCCCAGCATCGATACATTCTTCATAAAAGCAGCCATGTCCATTTGCTTTGCCATTGGGTCTGTTATTTTCCAGAACGCATGCATGTAAAATGTTACCGGGACCAGGAACAGCACGATCAGCCAGGCACCCCATTTGGCTTTATAGCCCAGTAATATGCTGAGTCCACCCAGTAATTCAATAATGCCTGATAGCGGTACCATAAAGGAGGCTGCGGGAACCCCTGCTGCAGCTGCATAACTGATGGTGGTTCCCGAAAAATGCCCGGCTGCAGAAACGAGAAAAATAAAGCTGAACAGGATCCTGCCTGCCAATAAGATATACTTCATGTTGTTTTTGATTTACCTGCAATTTCCGCCCGGATCACTATCAAACGGATAGTAGTATCCCCGGGGATAGTGGTATCCAAACGGATAGCGGCGTAACTTGCAGTATGGAATGGAACGATCATCCGCACCCGAGTGAAGAAGCGTGCCTGCAATCTATAGCGGCCGTTCGTGATGCATTGGATGTGCTGAGCGGTAAATGGAAACTGCCGCTTATCATTGCGCTTACCAATGGGGCGAAACGTTTTAAGGAACTGGAGCGTGCTCTCGATGGCATTACACCAAAAATACTGTCCAAAGAATTAAAGCAGCTGGAGCTGAATGAATTTATAGAGCGTAAGGTGTATGATACTACTCCGGTCACTGTTACTTACAGCCTGAAGCCATACAGCAAATCGCTGGGGCCGGTATTGGAAGAACTCCGCATCTGGGGAGCACAGCACAGGAAACACATTGTGGAGCAGTATAAGCAGGAACGGAAAGCGGAAGCAATGAAAGTTGAAGGTTGATTTTTCATTATACGCTATTTTCTTATTTTCGGCTCTTTGTATTTAAAGTTATATGGAAATAAGCCTCCATTTTCTTTTGTTGACATTATAAAATGTCTGAATTTCACTAATTCAATTGCCTCTTGAATTGACAAGTTTTCAGTATTTAATTCAGCGGATAGTTCCGGTGTGACATTGTTCAAATCAAATTTTCCGTTCAGATTATAGATAAAAGAGTCGTAGGTTTCGATATCTAATCTTAAATCAGTTCTCCATTGAGAATTGTGTCCCCAGCCATGCGATAAATCCTCGTACTTCCTGTTTTTACGTCTGTGTGCCCAGTAAATAGTTGTATTGTTGATGATAGTAAGGTTGTAATTATGTGGATTAAGTGAAATGTTTACTCCTGCTCGTTTAATAATTAAATTTTTCAGCCTTACGATGGGGAATAGGTATGTATCGATATGAAAATCAATTTCACCCTCTCGGGCCTCAATGATTTCGCAATCAAACGTATTAAATGATCTAGGTACTTCGGTGTTTAGTCCTATCAAGTTATTAAAAGCGATGTATTCTGCCAACGACAATTCCAGGCCGGGCCAGTCAGAACCGTCAGCTTTATTGTCAGGTTGAAAACGAAGTGTCAACATATCTAGTACACGGGTCAGGGCATATAATTCCCAGATGTCTTCTTTAGCAAGGTCAGGGACTGTGCCAACCTGAAGGCCGGCCAAATAAGTTTTATAATCGTTTTCCTCCACCCACGTTTTCAGAATACGCTCATAGACATTTTCGCCACTATCACTAAGTAATTTATTGTATAAATCCTGCATGCCCAGATTCATAAGTTTTTCTTTTTGGTTTACACTTTTATTTCTCATCTTCTAACGTACGCAGAATGGCATCAGGTAGACATTTACTATTGCCTGTTCACTTTTTATTTACTATTCCGATTTACTACTAAGGAATTCTTATCAGCCAGTCTTTGACGCGGCGGCGCTTCAGTTCCCATTTCCATGCACTGCTGACCACATCTCCATAGCTGCCGATACCTTTTGCCTGATGGTGCATCCGAAGGTAAGTGTCATATATGGAACTGCTGTAATCACTTACCTCACTCTGATATTTTTTCCGGATAGCCCGCAATGTATCCAGCTGTGCAAGTGAAAGTGGGTTTAACGTTTTTTTGAGTGTGCCGGCCATCGCGGAGTCAGCCATACGGAGGCGGCTGTGCGTGTATAGCCAGATATTGAAGTAGGCAGAGTAACCAAATGCCGTATCATTTACCCGGGTACATACGGCATAAGACAGAAGATTGGCATCTCCTTCGGCAGCAATACCAGATTGGTGGGCCATTTCATGACATATTACAAATGGCAGCATAAAAGACGGCAGGTAAGCATTGACCTGCGCCTCACCTGAAAAAGGATTATAGTATCCCTGTATTTCAAGATACTGCATCATATACCCGAAAATCGAAGGTTTGGCATTGAGCCCATGCAGCCGGGTGCGGCTGTCTGTAAAGGCTTTGTAATAATTTCGGGCCCGTCGGTCGGTTTCTTTAAAATTCAATGGCTGATAATGTGTTGCATAGGCATTTAACTTTTGGATCAAAAACCTGTCATAGGTAACCAGTATGCTGTCTGAGCGGGCAGTGTCATTTAATTGCCAATAAATGGCGAGGGACGGTTTGTAATAATTTCCGCCCCAGCCAATGAAGAAAAGCACGTAAATGACCGATAATGTGATCAGGGAACGGACAAGCGAGTGCCCGAGATAGTGATGGTGGGTTTTTATCTTTACAATAAAATATCCCCAGCGCACAAATGTGATAATGATAGCAATACCGCAGCAGAAGTAAAAAATATCGCCGACGCTGAATGGTATTTTGCCCAGTAAAATGTTACGGAACGATTGGTAAGGACGGAAGATATACCCGTCGTATATCCGTACCAGGCCAGGGTTGTTGGGAAGGGCATATTGCATACCGGCGGCGAGTACTACCAGTATTGATAAAAAAATTAACTTATTTCTGTATCGCATAGCCCAGGCAACAGTGCATTAAGAGGTTAGTCAAACTATGGAGGCCCTATCTTTGTATTTGTTTTCTAAGTTACCCGTAAAAGCAACGTGAATGTATTTTTTTTCAAACAAAATTTTCCCTGTCATTGTTGGTGCAGCAATACTTACAGTTGCTGCCTGTAAAGATGGAAAAGACGATGCCAGCAAGAAAAAAGGAACCGGCGCACCCAAAAATCTCAGGGCCGAAGGTTTTATTGTCACTCCGCAGACATATTCCAACAGTTATGCATCCAGTGGTTCATTACTGGCCAATGAGGTTATTGATATTCACCCGGAAATAGCGGGTCGTGTTACCGGCATTTTTTTCAAAGAAGGAACCTTTGTACATAAAGGCCAGCTCCTGGTGCAGTTGTATGATGCCGATATAAAGGCTTCGATTCAGAAATTGTATGCCCAGAAGGCCTTACAGGTCAATACATTGAAACGCCAGAAAGAACTGCTCGACATCGGCGGTATCAGCCGGCAGGATTATGAAACTACGCAATCGCTGCTGCAGTCGGCTGATGCTGACATCGCTTATCAGCAGGCATTGCTGCAGAAAACAAAGATTGTAGCGCCTTTTGATGGCCGTATCGGTATCCGTAACATAAGCCCGGGAGCCGTAATTGCCACTACCACAATAATAGCAAGCCTGCAACAGGTAAATCCGCTGAAAATGGATTTTACAGTGCCGGATGAATACCGCAACAGTGTAAAAAACGGGGACAAAGTATTCTTTAATGTAGATGGTACACTGGACACGCTGTCCGGTAAAGTCACAGCATTGGATGCAGGTGCCGACCCCAATACACGCACAATTAAAATACGGGCTGAAGTGCCTAACTCCGATAATAAACTTGTACCGGGATCTTTTGCACACGTCAGCATTCCGTTTTCTACGCAGCAAAATGCGATGCTCATCCCTTCCCAGTCTGTAATACCTACCACCCGCGATAAAAAGGTAGCCTTGGTAAAACATGGTAAAATTCAGATGAAAACAATCATTATCGGCGACCGTACAACTGATAAGGTGCAGATATTGCAAGGATTGGCTATGGGGGACACAGTGCTTACCACAGGCCTGCTTCAGGTAAAGGAAGGCATGGATGTGAAAGTGACAAAGATCCGGGGATAGCTGGAATAAGATGTGAGATTTTGGAGTTTAGGATAATGACGTGTCTTTTCACAACTTGTGTGGATGCGGGAATGCCCGAGCAGAATGAAGCATAAATAATTTAAAGGGTTAACCTGTAAAGCGACAGGTTGACCCTTTTTAATGTCCGTGCCAGTCGTTATTCACTATTCCTCATTCACTATTTTCCCTTGTTTCGGGGGATAGATGCTATCTTCGCCACTGCTATTTTTAAAAAAATAATAATCAGTTAATATGAATAAAAGACCAATAATCGGTCTGTTAGCATCTGCAGCATTGTTTGCAGCATGCAACCAGCCCGCCGGAAAAACGTCGGAGGCTCCGGCCGACATTCTGATCACCGATATGGATACTACGGTAAATCCTGCGGATGATTTCTTTGATTACGCCAATGGTGGCTGGATCAAAAAAAATCCGATACCCGGAGATGAGTCAAGCTGGGGAATTGGTCAGCTGGTAAATAAAGAACTGTATGACCGCAAACGTAAGATCAATGAGGATGCAGCGGCAAAGAAAGATGCCCAGGGAACAGAACAGCAGATCGGCGACTTCTGGAAGGCAGGTATGGATACTGTGAATATTGAAAAGCAGGGTATCAGCCCGCTGAAAGAAGAGCTGGACAAAATCAATGCAGTTGCAACACCCGCAGATGTGATGAAAGTTGCGGCACATCTGCATAGCATTGGTGTAGGCGTTTTCTTCGGTGAAGGGGTAGGCCAGGACTCCAAAAACAGCGATGTTATGGCATACCAGCTCTGGCAGGGCGGTATAGGATTGCCCAACCGCGATTATTACTTCAATACAGATAAGCGTACTGCCGATATCCGTGCCGCTTATCCTGGCTATATATCCGGGATACTTAAGCTTGCAGGTACAGACGCTGCCGCTGCAGATACAAAAGCTGCTGCTGTAGTAGCACTGGAAACAAAGCTGGCTGCAGCTTCGCGTAAACTGGAAGATCTGCGTGATCCTGATAAGAACTATAATAAAATGTCTGTAGTGCAGCTGCGTGCAATGGCTCCGGCTGTAGACTGGGAAGGAACCTTCAATGGTATCGGTCTGCCGAAGATAGACACGGTAATTGTTGGTCAGCCTGAGTTCTATAAAGCGCTCGACGATATTATCAGCAAAGAGTCTGTGCAAAACCTGAAAGACTACATGACCTTCCACCTCATAAATGATTTTGCACCTTACCTGAGCAAGCCATTTGTAGATGCCAAATTTGATTTTTACGGTAAGAAAATCCGTGGTACAGAGGAACAGCGGCCGCGCTGGAAACGTGTGCTGGATGCGGAAGAAGGTGCTATAGGCGAAGCCCTGGGACAGGTATTCGTGAAAGAATATTTCGATCAGAAGGCCAAAGACCGCTATGCGACTATTGTGGAAAATATGCGTGAGGCATATAAAGCCAGGATTGAAAAGCTGGACTGGATGAGCGACAGCACCAAGAAAAAAGCTTTGGTGAAATTGGCAGGTATTAAAAAGAAAGTAGGCTATCCTGATAAATGGAAAGATTTCTCTTCACTTAAAATTAGTTCCGGATCATTTGCCGGCAATATGATCCGTGCCAATGCATGGTGGAACCAATACAGCATCAACAAGCTGGGTAAACCTGTAGACCGCGAAGAATGGGATATGACACCGCAGACTTACAATGCATATTATAATTCTTCCAACAATGAGATCGTGCTGCCTGCAGGCCAGTTTACAGTGCCCGGCTATCGCGATGAACAGCTGGATGATGCATTGGTATACGGTTATGCAGCAGCCTCTACCATAGGCCATGAGATCACACACGGCTTTGATGATGAGGGCCGGAAATTTGATGAAAAAGGCAACCTGCACAACTGGTGGAGCAAGAACGATTCAGCAGAATTTGTAAGGCGTTCCCAGGTGCTGGTAAACCAGTTCAACGGCATGGTGGCTGTAGATACCCTGCACATCAATGGTAAGGCTTCGTTGGGTGAAAACCTTGCTGACCTTGGCGGTCTGCTGATAGGTGTGGATGCATTCAAGAAAACAGATGCGTATAAAAAAGGCGATAAGATCAGCGGACTTACCCCCATGCAGCGCTTCTTCCTGGGGTACACACTGGGCTGGTTGCTCGAAATCCGCAAAGAACAACTCGCCAGCCAGATACTCACAGACGTGCATGCACCGGCAAAATTCCGTGTAAACGGTCCGTTGCCTAACGTGCCTGCATTCTACGAAGCGTTTAATATAAAGCCAGGCAGCAAAATGTACCTGCCGGACAGCGCAAGAGTAAAATTGTGGTAAGTATTCTTTTTTTAAACAACTTTAAAGCGCCGGAAATGTTCCCGGCGCTTTTTTTGTATAACGATCCGTTAATCCATTAAATTCAGGATTATATTGCAACCGTTTTACCAGCAACCGCATTTCTGTATGTCACAAATCACGATCAAAAAACTGCTCATTGCAAACCGGGGAGAGATATCTATACGTATCTCCCGCGCCGCAACGGAACTGGGTATCCAGACTGTTGCTATTTATACCTACGAAGACCGCTACTCGCTACACCGGTATAAAGCCGATGAAGCATACCAGGTAGGTGCAGACAACGATCCGCTGAAGCCATACCTGGACATTGATGCGATCATCTGTATTGCTAAAGAAAATGGGGTTGACGCGGTACATCCCGGCTATGGCTTCCTTTCGGAAAATGCAACCTTTGCACAGAAATGCGCCGACAACGGGCTCATTTTTGTAGGGCCGCGACCAGAGGTAATGTCGGCACTGGGAGATAAAGTGACGGCAAAAGAAGTAGCAGTGAAGGCCGGCCTGCCCATCATAGAAAGCAATCGTGAAGATCTGGTAGACGAAGCAACAGCCCTGCGTGAGGCAAACCGCATTGGTTACCCGCTGATGCTTAAAGCAGCTGCAGGCGGCGGCGGGCGCGGAATGCGCGTGGTGCGTACCGATGAAGAATTGCAGAAAGGATTCCGGGAGGCACGCAGTGAAGCAAAAAATGCATTTGGCGACGATACTGTATTCCTTGAAAAATTTGTAGAAAGCCCCAAGCATATAGAAGTGCAGATCGCTGCCGACAATTTTGGCAATATTGTGCACTTGTATGAACGCGATTGCAGCGTGCAGCGCAGGTTTCAGAAGGTGGTAGAAATAGCGCCATCGGTATCGCTGAAAGCAGAAACAAGAGAGAAGCTGTATGACTATGCTGTAAAAATTGCAGCAGCTGTACAATACAACAATCTGGGCACAGTGGAGTTCCTGGTAGATGCGGAGGAGAATATTTATTTTATTGAGGTAAATCCGCGCATACAGGTAGAACATACCGTCACAGAGATGATCACCGGCAAAGACCTGATCAAGACCCAGCTCTGGGTTGCAGCGGGTCATCGTCTTTCCGGTTATGAAATAGGCCTGGGCGATCAGCAGAGCATTCCTAAAAATGGTTTTGCTATTCAGTGCCGCATTACCACAGAAGATCCGGCCAATGATTTTAAACCGGACTATGGTACACTGCAGACCTACCGCAATGCCGCAGGCTTTGGCGTGCGTCTTGATGAAGGCAGTACTTACCCTGGTATGAAGATAAGCCCGTTCTTTGACTCTATGCTGGTAAAGGTGAGCACACAGGGCAATACTTTGCAGGATGCAGCACAGAAGATGCACCGGGCCCTGAAGGAATTCAGGATACGCGGTGTGCGCAACAATATCCCATTTCTCGAAAACCTGGTAACGCATCCGCAATTCATTTCCGGCGATGCGACCGTAGGATTTATACAGGAACATCCGGAGCTGTTCCATTTTGCACGTCGCGAAGACCGGGGTACACGCATGCTCAAATTCCTGGCAGATGTAACTGTGAACGGGAATCCCGATGTGAAAGTAAAAGACAAAACAAAAACATTCGAAAAGCCTGTTGTGCCTGCTTTTGATCACAATGCCCCATTCCCGTCCGGCTCAAAGCAATTGCTCACAGAGCTGGGGCCTGAAGGCTTTGCCAGCTGGCTGAAAGAAGAAAAGAAAATACAATATACAGATACAACGCTGCGGGACGGCCACCAGTCTCTGCTGGCTACGCGCATGCGCACATACGACATGCTCAAAGTGGCAGAATCCTTTGCCCGTGCGCATCCGCAGACCTTCAGCATGGAAGTGTGGGGCGGTGCCACCTTTGACGTATGTATGCGATTCCTGCGTGAAGATCCGTGGAAACGCCTGGAACAGTTGCGCAAAGCCATTCCGAACATATTGCTGCAGATGCTGATCCGTGGTTGCAATGGTGTAGGCTATGCCGCATACCCGGATAATCTCGTGGAGAAATTTGTGGAGAAAAGCTGGGAAAAAGGTGTGGACATTTTCCGCATTTTCGACTCGCTGAACTGGATGGAGAATATTGCTCCCTGCATAGAAATGGTACGGAAGCGTACGCAGGGTATTGCAGAAGGTTCATTGTGCTATACCGGCGATATAATGGACCCGAAGCGTACCAAGTATACGCTGGACTATTATGTGCGACTGGCCAAAGACCTTGAAAATGCCGGTGCGCATATACTCGGTATTAAAGACATGAGCGGCCTGCTGAAGCCTTATGCAGCAAGAGAACTGATACTGGCATTGAAAGATGCTGTAAAAATACCGTTGCACCTGCACACGCATGATACCTCATCATTACAGCCGGCAACATATCTCATGGCAGTAGATGCCGGTGTGGATGTAATAGATTGTGCGCTGGGATCGCTTTCCGGGCTTACGTCTCAGCCCAACTTTAATGCTGTGGTGGAGATGTTGAAATTCCACGAACGGGAAAATACATACGATATTAAATCGCTGAACCAGTTTTCTAATTACTGGGAAGCGGTACGTGAAATATACTACCCGTTTGAGTCTGGCATGAAAGCAAGTTCTGCCGAAGTGTTTCATCACGAAATACCGGGCGGGCAATATTCCAATCTGAAGCCACAGGCAATTGCTTTGGGTCTCGGAGATAAATTTGAAGATATCAAGGAAATGTTTGCCAAAGTAAATGATATGTTTGGCGATATTGTAAAAGTTACGCCCAGCTCAAAGGTGGTGGGCGATATGGCGCAATACATGGTGGCCAATAACCTCACGCCGGAAGATGTAATGACAAAAGGAGAAAACATCTCTTTCCCGGAATCTGTGCAGCAGTTCTTTATGGGAGAAATAGGCCAGCCGGAAGGAGGTTTCCCGCCTGCATTACAGAAGATAGTGCTAAAAGACAAGCAGCCGTTTACCGACCGGCCCGGCAAGCATCTGCCGGCAATAGATTTTGACGCAGAGCTGGCAGCATTCTGTGCCGCATACGGCAACGATCTTTCTATATTGGATTTTCTGTCGTATAAATTTTACCCCAAAGTATTTGAAGAAGCATTGAAGTTCCGCCGGGAGTTTGGTGATGTATCTGTAGTGCCATCGCCAATTTTCTTCTATGGAATGAAACAGGGTGAGGATATTACGATCGAGATTGCCCGCGGTAAAACATTACTCATTAAATTCCAGGGACAGGGCCCCGTTGACGATCGCGGTTACCGCTCTATATTCTTCAAGCTGAACGGCCAGACGCGTGTAGTGGAGATACAGGACCGCTCGGTAAAAGTAGAACGTGTAGAAAATAAAAAAATAGACAAGGCCGACGAAAAGCAGATAGGAGCGCCGCTGCAGGGTATGCTTTCAAAACTGCTGGTAAAAAAAGAAGAGCCTGTAAAGAAAAACCAGCCTTTGTTCGTTATTGAGGCAATGAAGATGGAAACGACCATTACTGCACCTTTTGACGGCTTTATAAAGCATATAGAGCTTGCAACTGGCACATTGGTTAATACAAATGATTTTGTACTGGAACTGAACTAAAAGTTTCATTCTTGTTTTGCCGGCAAGTACAGAAATGTGCCTGCCGGTTTTTATTAAACAATCTCAATTTCATTAGGTTAGGTAAACAAATAAATAAAATAATGTAAAATATTGTAAATTGTATCAGTTTTTTTCCTCCTTTTGATTAATGCCCATATGTCTGCGAACTATCTGCTGAAGAGAATATCCTGCATTGCGGTGTATTGTGTTTTTGCAGCATCTGTTTCTTATGCGCAGATAAGCAAAGAACTGTATCAACGGCTTCCGGGCGATATAAAGCCCAAAGATCCTGCACACATCACCAATAACGATAAAAAACGTATAGTCGGGTACGCCGATAGATTTGCTACGCAGAAAGATACCCTGATCATACATGAACTGGACCGGCTTTCTGCGGAGCTGGAACAGGAGGGAAAGAAAGCATCCCGGAAGACGCAGGCAACCAATCTTGCCGCAGTGGCGGAATACTATCGTTTGTTGAAGTATAAAGAATCCCCACGGGGAGAATGGGTGCCTTATTGTGAGCGCATCATACAGCTCACAAAAGGAGATACAGCCTTGTTGTCTACCCTGGGCGCTGCCTACATGCAGATCGGCAATTTTTATTCTTCTACCGGGAAGTATGAAGATGCCCAGACAAAGTATTTTGAAGCGCTCGACCAGTTTAAAAAAAATGATGACTCAGGGGCTATGCGTGTCGTGTATTCCCTGCTGAGCCTGAATTACTCTTACATGGGCCTTCATAAGGAGTCTATGGAATATCACGAGATCTCCAATTCATATTTTACAGCTGAAGAAAAGGCAGATGGCACACAGGCGGCCTCACAGCTTGAAGATTATTACAGCAAATCAGAAGACTTACTGAATCTCTATGGCAAGAGCGGCAATCATGATTTTGTAGACTCTGCACGGCAGTACATCAGGAAGATGAGGGTATTGAAAACCCCTGATACGTCCAGGCTGATGGAGTATTATTACGCTGCCCTATGGTATAGCTATTATAAGACCAGCCATTACGACAGCACATTGATATATATAGATTCATCTCTGGCTATAGAAAATCATTTCCTGGATATGCACAACCAGACGATGGCTGTTAAGGGGATATGTCTTCTGCGGACCGGTCATAGAGAAGCAGGTAAAAAACTGCTGCTCAGCAACCCCGGTATCAATACAGATCTTTCTCTTGCCAAACTGATATACGGAGCACTTTATAAAGATGCCAGAGACCGGGGCGATGCAGCATCTGCACTTAAGTACTTTGAAATGCAGAAGGTGTATGAAGATTCGGCAGCTGTACTGGAGCAAAGAGGAAAGGTGTATGAAATAACCCAGAAGTACAACGTAAAAGAAAAGCAAAGCGAAATAAACACGCTGGCGCTGAAGAGCGCCGCGCAGCAGAAACAGCGCAACTTTATTGTAGTGACAGCCGTTTCAATAGTACTGTTGCTGCTGGCAGTTATTGCATTGCTGTACGCACTTGCCAAAAAAAGGCTGCTGGACAGTCTGCATATCAGGCAGGCGCTGGAACAGGAGAAAGGTAAAATGGAGCGTTTCCTGTTGGTGCAGGATAACCGTATCCGCGAAGTCCGTGAGGCAGCCGTTCTGAAGCAGCGGCAGAAAATATCCCATGACCTGCACGACGGCCTGGGCAGCACACTGGCAGCACTGCGGTATTATATCAATGATGTGCGTATGAGCAGTGAAAGTGAGGCACAGCGGCAACAGCTCCGTGATATTGAAATGGAAGTAGCTGCGATCTATGCGCAAACAAGGGATTATATGCACAGCCTTAATAAAGGCGGAGAGCAGGCAGGTATAGACCTGCATGAATTCCTTTCCGGCCTTTCAGCCCAGTTTTCAAATGCACAGGGCTTCCGCATAAAACTGGATACAGATCTGCGGGAAATAGATGTGCGGCTTAACGCCATACAAAAGACACAGTTGTATTTTGTGATAAAGGAGGCTATAGCCAATACCGTAAAATATGCCCGGGCTACGCTTATCACTATCGTTATCCGTTACCAGAATCAATCCTGTATATTCAGCATTTGCGATAACGGAGAAGGTATATCTGCTGAAGCAATGGACGGTATCGGGCTGCAAAGTATGAGTGAACGGGTACGCAATACCCTGCAAGGCATTTTTAAAATAAAATCCGGCGCAACGGGCACCTGTATTGAAGGTTCGTTTCCGCTGGAACTGGCTGGTGCACAAGGGGCTGAACTATCTGCATAATAGCTGCTGCAAGGAGCTGATGTTTATTCTTGCCAAAAAAATATGTAGTTTGCTATATGGTTTGGTCTAATCATGTCCGGCTTCGGGATATCCCAAATAATAATGGCTTGCACATACCGCTGCGCCGTTGCGGGAAAAAGCCTTTTCCTCATTTTGTAAGCACCCTCTCATGCTGTGGTTCTGATAACATCGGAAGACAGGCCGAAGTACTGCAGTCGTCATGCAGAGGTTCGATAGAGTAGGTGCATTCATACACCATACAAAAACAAAAGTTACACTTTACAGTCTGGCTTTTTGCTGCATGATAAAGGATACTTTCCAAAATCAGCAGATGTTTTAACTGCCTGCACTCATCCATCACATCACTCCACGGGCCTACCTCCATATCGTTCTCACGATAGATGATCCTGTACTTCCATACAGGGCTCTGTGCAGCCGACGGCAGCGGCTGCTTGTCCTGGTAATTAGTTTGATTGTCAAGATCATAGAATACAAAGCTTCTGCCGCTTCCTTCTGAGTGATATGCCGTAGAAATAGCATATTATAATTGCTTTTGCGTGCTTTTTGCTGAAAGATAATTATTGATGCCACCCCAAAATTTAGGTGGTTAATCAGTGTATTTTAGGGGTTCTGAAGCTGTTATATGGTATTAAATTTGTTTTGAATTCAGAAGCATGTGTGCGTCACTTGCAGTATAAAGAAACATAAAAAGAAAAATGTAAAAAAGCTGCCTCAGATAGATTCCTGTCGGCAGAAAGCGAAAAGCAGAATCAAAACCAACCAACATTAATATTCCCCGATTTTTCGTCTCTGACTAACGAAAAGTAGCATCTGCAGCCGGTTTACTGGTTGCGCAGGGAAGAATTATCTATTACAAATGCCTGCAATTAAACATGCACACTTCTTAATAGTGGGTATGTATTGACAATATATTGGCCGGTTGTTTTACGCATGTAGATCTATCAGATGAAAACAACGGAACTGCGAAACGAAATTATGGGCAGAAGATCTCTGATGAAGCACTTGTAGACAGTCTGAACCTGAACACGGAAAGACCATTTACTGGTACCTCTGACAGAGGCTAAAATAAATGTTTTATGAAAAGTATTTTTATCCACGAAAAAGAATCGGTTGCCTGCGGAAAGAAGGCACAAAACTGTATAGGCAACATTGTTAAGTATGTGGTATGCTGCCTGGCATTACTGAATGTATTGCCAGCCCGGGCACAGCAAGGGTATATCTATGTTCATAAACGAACCCTGGATGAAAGTTCCAGTGTAGACTTCAATTTTACAGCTACAGGTGGATCAACTACTATCCCCGCATTCACACTCAACGACAATCCCGCGAACCTGGGCATACAGGATATTGGCTCATCCCAGGCTGGCAGGCTGTATGCGGTTTCGGGCACTACACCTGGCACAAACACCATGGTCTATTACAGGGATATTAATTCATCAACCTGGGTAAGCACTACACAGACTGCAGTACGTGTTGACGGATATATAGGTAACCAGGCTGTTATCTGTGGCTCAGGAGGTAATGTTTTTACAATAAACGGTACTACTTCAACCCAGATAGGCACACCTTCCAATTACGGAAACAGTAATGCGGTAGATGTAGCTTCGGGCTGGGATATCACCAGGACATTTATCGTAAATGCGCTTGGTGAAATATGGCGTTATGATGGCAGCTGGACAAGGATTTATCAACCCACAGGAGGGGCGCAGAATAATGCCAAAAGAATAGATGTAAATATGTCTGCCAACAGCAGCACTACAGCAATAGTATTTGCAACTAATGGTAATGAAGTATGGACAATGGGACCAACAGGGAACAACCTGGTTCATCTGGGCAGTTCTGCAACAACAGGACAAGTAAATGATGTAGCTTATGATGCAACGGGAAGAATTATAGTATCCACCCAGACATATCAATACCGCTGGACTGGTTCTGCCTGGACTATTGATGCTTCGCAGGCTGCCTATTCGATAACCGGTGGACTGGGTGGCCAGTTCTGGGATGCAGGGGTAATGTTAGCCATATCACAAACACACTACACAGGGATTTACACCCGTACAGAAACGGGAGAACCTATCGCCAGCAATCCAACCGCTCCCAATGCAGTGCACTGGATCGATGACGAGCGGGTACGTGCTTCACCTAACGACAATTCTGAAATGATTGCAGTAACACCCGGTACTTATACTATTACAGAAACAGTACCTGGCGGCTGGGCATTGCAGCGTTTTGAAATGTATGATCCTACAAGTAACAGCAGCTCCAGCGTCAGCAATGCCAATGCAACTCTTAATGTAGCAGCAGGTGAAGTGGTACATGTAATCTTTCAAAATGGCCTGGTAAATAACTTCTCCATGACGAACTCCTGCAGCACCAACTATGTGGAAACTTTCGGCAGCACCAATGACGCTGTTGCCAATCCATTTGGAGATACGCTTAGAGGTCAGACGTCTTACCATCTTTCACCTTTGTCTTACCCTCCGGACGGATATTATAAAGTAGTAACAACCAGCAACGGAAGCTTTACTCCTACTCTTGCTGCCGATCATACAGCAGATGCTGCCGGGCAAACCGGCTATTTTATGGAGGTGAATGCCAGTTTTGAAAAAGGCGAATTCTTCCGCCGCCGCTTTACAGGAGTTATATCAGGTGCTACGTATAATTTTTCTGCATGGCTGGTTGATCTGAGCCCTTCAGCTTCAATCAGGCCAAATGTATTGTTCCAGGTGGTAGATGCAGCTACAGGTAGCGTACTGGCCTCCAGTACTACCGGCAATATTTCGGCCACCACGTGGACAAACTTCGGCTTTAGTTTTACAGCTCCATCTTCCAGCTTTGATCTTGTCATACAAAACAACGGCATCGGTGGTGCCGGTAACGATCTGGGCCTGGATGATATTACGTTTGCAATGATCCCGCCAACCACACCTGTTACAACAGTAGTGCATACCAGTTGTTCAGCATTGGGCAGTATTACAGTTACTTCGCCTGTTAGTGCTTCATATGAATATTCGATTGACGGAACCAATTTCCAGTCATCACCATCATTCACAAACCTTACAGCAGGCATATATACGACCTCTGCCCGTTTTGCAGGAACCACAGGCTGCCTTACTTCCAAAACAGATACGGTCAAAGCTACTATCTGCGGCACCGTATTTAATGATCTCAATGGTCTTGCGGATGGAGCCGTAAACGGCACCGGCACCAATGCCGGCAGCACGCTTAAAATGGTATTGTATGACAGCACCGCAAAAAAAGTGATGCAGGTAGTTTCCGTAGCTTCTGATGGCAGTTACAGTTTCCTGGCAGATACGCTGGGGCATAAATACACGTTGTTCCTTACTACTACCACTCCAACCATTGGCCAGGCTGCACTACCAACCATTACATTACCTGCCGGCTATGTCAATGCCGGCGAAAACCTGGGTAGTAGTGCAGGCAGCGATGGCACCGCAAACGGTGTTCTGCCTGTGGGCATTGTAAGCGCCCGTGTCACCAATGCCAACTTTGGTATAGAGCAGCCGCCAACAGCACTCACATTTACCGGCCCTAACCAGCAGAACCCTGGCGGCAATGGTAAACTCATTGTGCCCGCCTTATCCGGCAGCGACCCCGAGCAAGGTTCATTCCCGGGTACAGGCAATGCGGATACCATTATCATACGTACCCTGCCGGCCAATGCCACCTTGTACTACAACGGTGTACCTGTTGTAGCCGGTGATACTATCAAAAATTATAATCCTGCCCTGCTTACTGTGGATCCCACGCCCACAAGCGGCAGCTTCAATATTAGCTTTCAGTATAGTGAAGTAGATGCAGCCCTGAAAGCCAGTGCCAACGCTACTGTAACGATCCCGGTTTCTGACCCGACAGCTTTCGTATGTGCCAATGGTTTGGCTTACCAGATAGCAACCGCCGCAGGCGGAACTCCTTCCACACTTTATTCTTACAATGTAAATACAGGCGTAAGGACAACGGTGGCCGCACTTACCATATTTGGAAATGCCTTTGGATATAATGTTACAGATAATATGATATGGGGTGCCGATCTTACCAATAAGCAGCTGGTGCGTATAGATGCAACCGGTACAGTTACATCGTTCAACCTGCCCAACCTGCCATTTACCACCTTTGACGCATCCCTTGGCACTCCGTACAATGTAGGTACTGTATCGCCTACGGGCTATATGTACCTGTACACTACGGGCGATACTTCGTTCTACGTAGTCGATGTAAATCCTGCCAGAAGTACTTACCTGCAAGTGGTGGACCCAACAGCACTTTATGTAGCCAAGACAGCAGCACCGTATGGTACTACCGTTGTTGGTGGCGGTCCGTTACTTATTGAGGATTGGGTATTTAATAGCACTACCAACAAATTGCAGACTATTATACGTGGTGTGGTAGGCGTAGCCCATAGGTTTGAGATTGCTACCCTTGACCCCACTACCGGTGTCACCGTCTTCTCCGGTACACCCGTTACAGGTGGTGGTATTGATACATCAACCGGTGCCTTTGGAGCCCAGTTTTTTGATGCAATTAACAACTACTATATATATTCCAATGTTAATGGCAATTTCTATAAAGTCAATACTACAACCAATACAGCTACTTATTTATCCACTTCTCCAATCAGCAATTTTAACGATGGGGCCAATTGCCCGACCGCAGTATTGAGCTACCTTGTAAGCGGACATGTGTACAATGATGCAAATGGCCTGAACGGAACACCGTCCAACACTGTAGATGGAACAGGAACTAATACAGGTACTACATTATACGCTATCTTATATGATAATACTACGGGCCAGGTTATAGATACAGCGGTAGTAGATGCTACCGGAAATTACCAGATGTTTGGCAACCCGGGCAACAATGCCAGTGTTTATCTGACCACTACACCGGCAACAAAACTACAGACAGCTCTGCCCACAGTAACCCCACCCCCCGGATGGGCATATGTAGGAGAGGCAGGCAACCCGATTACTGGTGCTGGCAGCGATGCAGCTACTAATGGCACCAATGGCATCCTGGCAATAGGTGCATTGAACGCTGTTACCACGCAGGTCAATTTTGGTATAGAGCAGCCGCCAACGGCTAATAACGTAAGCGGCACATTCACCAACCCTGGCGGAACAGCAACTGTACAGGTTCCGACGCTCAACGGCACCGATCCGGAACAGGGCAGTTATCCTGGTATTGGTAATGCAGACACTGTTATTATAAATACACTTCCTGCCAGTGGTACATTGTACTATAATGGCGTTGCAGTAACAGCAGGGCAACAAATAAACAATTACGATCCTACCAAACTGACATATGATCCTCCCGCAGGCGGCGGTACGTATACATTTACCTACAGTGAAGTAGATGCGGCATTGAAGAGCAGTGCACCTGCCACTGTGAGCATGACGTTTAATACCATCAGTGTGAGCGGCAATGTATATGATGACCAGAATGGTCTTACAGATAATACTGTTAACGGCAGTGGTACCAACGGTGGCGGACTGAATGCAGTATTGATCGATAATGCTACCGGCAAAGTAGCCGCAACAACAACAGTGGCTGCAAACGGTACCTACAGTTTTGCAGGTATAGACGGTGGCAACTACAGCGTGGAAATAACAACAGCTACCGCTACAGTGGGCAATACGCCACCATCTGTAACACTGCCTTCCGGTTATGTAAGCACGGGCGAAAACCTCGGCTTAGCAGCAGGCAGTGATGGTACTGCCAATGGAATCCTTTCTCTCGGATCTGTCAGCGCCAATACAACGAACGCCAACTTCGGCATGGAGCAAACGCCAACGGCGAATGCGGTCACCGCAACAAGCCAGCAGAACCCGGGTGGTAATGCGGCTGTTGTGGTCCCGGTCTTAAATGGTACAGACCCGGAGCAGGGTACTTTCCCGGGCACCGGTAATGCAGATACGGTGATCATCAATACACTTCCTGTAAATGGTACGCTTTATTACAACGGCGTGGCAGTCACTGCAGGTCAGCAGATCAATGACTATAATCCTGCGCTGCTCACCGTCAATCCGAACGACGGCATTACTTCGCTGAGTTTTACCTATAGTGAGGTAGATGCGGCAGGGAAGGTCAGCCCTGCGGCAGTCGTAACAATGCCATTTACCACGGCAACAACCTTCACTTGCGCCAACACCATGTATGAAGTGGCAGGCACCGCTACTTCATCTACACTGAGCGCCATCAATGTGAATACAGGCGTAACCACCCCTGTGGCGAGCTATGCGGTACAGACCAATGCTATTGCTTTTAATCCTTTTGACAACCTGCTTTGGGGCCTTCAAAATGGCAATCAGCTGGTGAGAATAGATGCGACCGGCACCGTTCAAAATATGAATGTGGCCAACTTAACCTTTACAGGATCACCGGCCATTGGCGCGATTTCGCCAACGGGGTACTATTATATAAGTACAAGCACTGCCTTCCCGGCCTATTATGTGGTAGACTTAAACCCTGCCCGCAGTACCTACCTGCAGATAGTGGATCGCAGCACCTTTGCTGCAATTACCAGCGCACCTTATTCCTTTACACCTTCCTATACGGCCCCCTATACCGGTGTGGGTCTTGGCGACTGGGCCTGGAACCCTGCAGATGGTATGCTCTGGGGTATTGCCCATCAGGCCGTGGGTGGTACACCGGTTAACCAGGCCCGTTTGTTTAAAATGGACCCGGCAACAGGTGCAGTAACAGTGGATGCGCCTGTTTTGAACCCTAACCTGGGTGCTACCAGTACCATGGGTTCCATAATAATAGATGGGACGGGGTATATGTATGCGAAACAGAACATTACGGGCAATATTTATAAGGTCAATATGACTACAGGTGCAAACAGCCTGCTTTCCACCGCCTCTACTGTAGGCAACAATGATGGTGCCAGCTGCCCGACAGCGGTATTGAGCTATGCGATAAGCGGCACCGTATTTAATGATGCAAATGGATTGAGCGGCAGCCCTTCGAATACGGTAGATGGCACAGGTACCAATACCGGTGGCACGCTGTATGCTGTTTTATACGATAATTCAACAGGCCAGGTAATAGACAGTGCAGTAGTAAAAGCTGATGGTACTTATACGCTGAATGGCAACCCCGGCAATAATGCCACGGTCTACCTCACCACAACGCCTGTAACACCGCTCACGCAGACATCTGTCCCAACGGTTACCTTACCTTCCGGCTGGGTAAATACGGGAGAAGCAGGTAATGCCGTGACAGGTGCCGGCAGCGATGGAACGCCAAACGGTGTAATAGTAATAGGCGTATTAAATGCCAACCTTACCCAGGCCAACTATGGTATAGAGCAGCCGCCAACAGCCAATAACGTAAGCGGTACATTTACCAATCCCGGCGGAACAGCAACAGTAACTGTTCCGACATTGAATGGCACCGATCCGGAACAGGGAACTTATCCTGGCACTGGCAATGTGGACACGGTGATCATCAATACGCTTCCTGCAAGTGGTACATTGTACTACAATGGCGTAGCGGTAACAGCAGGCCAGCAGATCAATAATTACGATCCCACCAAACTGACATACGATCCACCTGCAGGCGCAGGTACATATACGTTCACGTACAGCGAAGTGGATGCAGCACTGAAGAGCAGTACACCTGCTACGGTGAGTATGACGTTTAACGATCTTACGATAAGCGGTACTGCTTACGACGATGCCGACGGTGGCACAATAGATGGCACAGTCACAAACACGATCGGCAGCAATACACTGTATGCAAACCTGGTGAATAGCAGCGGCAATGTGATCGCGAGTGTGCCTGTAGCAGCTAATGGTACCTACAGCTTCGGCACAGCAGACGGCGTAGTGCAGCACACCAACTACACTGTGGTGGTGACCAACGGTGCACAAACAATAGGCAGCGCCCCGAACACAACATTGTCTAATGCAGCCAATACAGCAGAAGGCACTACAGCGGCAGGCGATGGCAATGCTAATGGCAGTACAGCAGTAAGTGTGGGTACGACCAGTGTTACGAATGTAAACTTCGGTATAGACCAGAAGCCGAACAGTGATAATAAGACGACGACTATCAGCACACCTGCATCGAACAGCTACCTGACATTGGACGGTACAGGGAGCAATCCTCCATTCTTTACGGGTAATGATGCAGAAGACCAGGTAACGAGTGGTACCCTGCAGCATAAGTCGGTACAGATCACCAGCCTGCCAACGAATGGCACCTTACTGTACAACGGCTTGCCGGTAAATGCCGGTGATGTACTGAATGGTTTTGATCCATCATTGTTGCAGATACAATTTACAGGCACCGGATATATGTCCCTGTCATTTAATTATGCGTTTGTAGATGCTGCGAATATTGCAGACCCCACACCTGCTGCATATGTGCTGAACTGGGCGAAGCCATTACCGGTAGTGCTGAAATACTTTGCAGCGATCAAAGGCGAAGGTTGTAGTGCGGTGCTGAACTGGGAAACCGGTACTGAGACAAACTGTGCCGGTTTTACAGCCGAGCGGAGCACTGATAATGGTCAGACGTTTGAAACGATAGGCAACGCTGTGGCAAAAGGCAGCGGCAGCAACTATGTCTTTACTGACAATGCACCGCAGGAAGGCAACAACCTGTATCGCCTGCGTATTAATGATAAGGACGGCAGCTACAGCTATTCAGCTGTAACAAATGTGAAGGTAAGCTGCGCGGCAGTAAAACAGGTTAAACTGTGGCCCAACCCGGCTACCGATCAGCTGATGCTGGAGGGCGTGGAAGTGGAAAGTAAGGTGCAGTTATATAACAGCACTGGTCAGCTGGTACGGACAATAATTGCCGGCGGCACTATACAGCATATACAGTTGCAGGATATGCCTTCGGGTATCTACCAGCTGCATATAACAGCTGCATCAGGCACCGGCACTACGCTGAAATTCATAAAACAATAGCATATAGTATACAGGTATTAATACAAAGAGCTACACCACACGGTGTAGCTCTTTGTATTTTACAGGGTTGCCTGCCCCGCAGTAACGGTAATGTGCGTGCTGTTATTTTTTATGAGCCTTTTCCTAAATGCGCTGCATAATGCTGCAATAGACATTTTCCTGCTGCACGACGCGTCGGCATGCTGCTTCACCCGGGGTTAGTATGGCTTTGGAGTGAAGTAACAGTGAAGTATCAATGCCTGCAGGGCCATGGCCCTGCAGGCCGGATAATTAAATAAAAGAGACGCTCGCAGCGTCTCTTTCCGGTTAGGATATAACAGATGCGGTTTGTGCGGAGTTTGTTTGCAATCAGGATACTTTCCGTCCGGCACGCCTGCGTTTGCAGCGCCACACCCGCACACATCATAGCCCTGCTGCAGCATGGATCGTTGATGTACAGGCCGTTCCCTCACACCTTTTAAGGTAGCCACGATGGTCGGGAAGTTATTTTCACATCAATAGGCAGGTAATAGTGCCTTTAATATAACGCAAGAAATAGGGGGTGTTTTCTAGTGTATTTTGGGTAGATATATCAGGACGCATGGTGTTAATTTTGCCTTTATATTGGAAGCAGAGCATTATATGCAGACAAAAGCTTTACTCATACGATTTCGGCATTGGTAAAGCAAAAAGACGGGTGAAAAACGGGAAACTGCACCAAAAAGCTAAACTAGAAAAAGGGTATTTTAAATATTAAATTAGGGTAATCTGTGTTCATGTATTAGATTTATTTTTGTACTGATTTCAGGTCTGATCCATACAGGCAAAGCCTAACAAAACCACGAAAAGAAAAGGCTTGCAGAAGCAAGCCATAAAACGAAACAAAAAGCAAAACCAACCACACAGTCATACAGCCTGGATTTTCATTTCTGCACTGATGAAAACGCTTGAAGGCTGAATGATATTCCATCAATTACCCTGCAGGTAAACACATGTTTATCACAACACACTATGGTCCGCAAGACGGACGTAATGTTGCGTCCGTTACATTAACTGTTGCGGAAGCCGGGGCATGCAATTAAGAGCAAACAATTTATTAATACTTCTTTAAAATGAACAAAATGAAAAGATTCACGTACACAGCAGCGCTTATCTGCTCTCTCTGCTACACAGCCACTGCGCAGGTAAACATAGGTTCTACTTCAGCGCCCAATGCTAATGCTATGCTGCAGGTAACCGGCGGCGGCTCCAAAGGATTTATGATGCCCAGCGTAGCACTTACTGCTACCAACAGCGCCAGCCCGCTCAGTGCTTTTGTAGCAGGTATGACTGTTTACAACACAGCAACAGCAGGTACCTCGCCCAATAATGTAACGCCCGGCTTTTATTACAGCGACGGCACACAGTGGTACAAAATGGTAGCCTCCGGCAGCGGTAACGATAAAAACATTTACGAAGGTGATGGTACACTTACCGGTAACCGCACGGTTACGCAGGGCGCCAATACCCTATCGTTTACCAGCACAGCCACCAATGGTTTTTCTGTAGATGGTACCACATTTTCTATAGATGCAGCCAATAACAGGGTAGGTGTTGGTACTTCCAGCCCGGGTGCAGCACTGCATGTAAACGGTAATGTAATCGTAGGTAGCGCCGCTTCCACAAATGGTGCAACCGGTTTTTCTACCGTTGTGAGGGATAATACAACCGGGGAATTAAAAGTTGCTTCTTCAAGTACGGGTAACACTTTTCCATTAAACTATGTGACTTACCAGTTAAATACCGTTCAGCAGGATTGGATAAGCGATTTTAATACCAATATCAGCACTTCTCAATATACAGTGGCAGTGGTAGGCAGCTCATTCAATGTTGGCAGCAACCACCTCGTTACTAATGGTGGCAATCTTGAATATGACCCATTTAATGTATATGCTTTCCAAAGTGGGGGCACCTGGCACCTGTCTGCAGATTTTCCGAATTCCGGTACAACCAGTAGTGTTAATGGCAGCTGGACCATTTATTGCCTGGTAATCAACAACAGTATTATAAAAAGCCTGGGCACTGTAACTTCTAACCTGAGCGGCGGCAGTACCGGCTCTGCATCTGCACCTGCAGGGCTTTAATGGCCTTTTTATTGTTTATTTTTTAATGTCTGAAAAGGATTAATTATGAGAAACATATATGGTAAAATACTTCTCCTGTTGCTATTGCCGGTAACAGCCCTGCATGCACAGGTATACAATGGCGGCAGTTTATACAACGGCGGCAATGTATATATACCCGGCGATATCGCCAACAATGGCACCACGGCAGCTGGTGTATCGGGAAACCTCGTGTTGGCGGGCAGCAGCCAGCAAACTATTAGTGGCAATACTACCCTCAATACGACCAATGTAACGCTGAACAACAGCGCAGGTTTTGCACTCACCAATACTTTCAGCGTGGCCGGGACAGCAACTTTTACAAGCGGTATGGTCACTGCTGCTACGCAAACAACACCTATGGAGTTTGGTGTATCCGGCACACACAGTGGTGTGTCTGATGCTGCGCATGTAAACGGATGGGTACGCAAACTGGGCACCGGAAGTTTTACATATCCGGTAGGCGATGCTGCCCGGTATGAGAAAGAAGATATTAACCTCTCCGCAAATGGTTCCGGTATGACGGTGCGCTATTTTGCAGCGAATGGCGGTGCTTCTGTTTATTCCGGCGGACTGTCATACCATAATGGTGCCGAGTACTGGGAAAATACACCCGTATCTACAGCTACAGGTACCGTTACTGTTTACTGGGACAATTATAACAATACCGGCATCAGCCCGGTGAGCTTTGCCTCAGATCTGCGCGTGGCACATTTTACAGGCGGCGCATGGACCAATGAAGGCACCAACAGTGTTACAGGCACTGGCAGTGCGGGTTCGCTGACCAGTAACACAATCAGCTCATGGAGTCCCTTTACACTCGGCAGCGTATCTACCAACAGCCCTTTGCCTATACTGCTGGAAAGCTATAAGGTATCATGCAGTAATGATCATGCGGTGATATACTGGAAGTCTGCTTCAGAAGATAATGTAGCAGGCTATGAATTGCAGCGCAGTGATGATGGCGGCACATGGAAAAGTATCGGGTTTCTTGCCGCAAAAGGTGGTAATGGTAACAATGATTACAGCTTTGCCGATGCTGCCAATACAACAGCAGTGCAGGTGTACTACCGCATCAATGAAAAGATGACCGACGGTAAAAGTACCGTAACGCCTGCGCTTGTGAGTCGTTGCAGTACCTCAAAAAATATAATGCTGACTGCGGTGCCCAATCCTGCCAGCGATTACATCACCGTTTCTCTGGATGGTACAGATATACAATCTGTATTACTATATGCTGCAGATGGCAGGCTGGTGAGCTCCGGCAGCAGCAATCATGTAGACCTCACCCATGCGGCCACAGGCGTTTATATGCTTAAAGTGATCAGCAATGCGGGCGCCGTCTATACAACAAGAATAATAAAACAGTAATAGTAGCAGGAATATGAGAGACAATGTGGGCAACCTGCTGCCTGGTATTTGCCAGGTGCATGTGCAATCAATGACCAGGGCATAACGGTGAAGGCTGCAAAAATTGTAAAACAATAGTTTTTTGCGCACCGGAACCGGTCAGTTTTTGTGAGTCGGCAGAGAAATCTGCCGGCTTTTTTGTTGCCGGCCATGCTGAGGTGCAAAGCATTTTGCACAATGAGCGCCGCTTGTGTGGTGTGAGCTGCATCGTGCACCGGTGGCGATAACATCGGAAGACAGGGAGAAATCGTGATAGTACACTTCAATACAAAAGCTACACCTTGTGGTGTAGCTTTTAGGGACATAATAAAAGATACTTTCTAAAATCGTCAGCTGTTTTAGCTGCCTACACTCATACTCATTACATCGCTCCACTGGCCTACCTCCACATCATTTTCACGGTAGATGATCTTGTACCTCCATATCACACTTTGCGCACCGGTTGGCAGCGGATGCTTATCCTGGTAATTGGGGTGGTTGTCGAGATCGTAAAACATAAAGCCACTGCCGCTGTCTTTGTATACAGCAATGCCATCCATGTCCTGCTTATCCCACACAATCTCCGGCACACCACCACTGCCGGTACGTATAGAGGCATGTGGCTTCAGGGTAGTGTAGTCTGTGGTTTTTTCCGCACCTATTATGCCCAGGTCCTGCCCGTCTGCATCGGTATAAGCGCCGCTGGCTTTAATGCGTGCTACAATAGCCGTAATCCGGTTAAAAATACCGGGAGCCACAGCAGGGTGCAGGCCCGGAACATTGGGCGGCACCGGTGCGCCGCTGGCCGTGGCGTTGGCAGCTATGCCATCACGGAGCTCATTCTTATAAGCAGTCCATTTGGTAGCATAGTTGCGCCACTGGTTGGCCATGTTTACACGGTAGTCAAAGTCGGCACTGCTATTCTGCACATCTGTAATGTCGGCAGCATCGATGTTGTACCTGGAGGCATAGTTGGGGAGTTTTGTAGCGAAGTTTTTGAGCCACAGGTTTTTCTGAGCGTCTCCGGCGGGGAGATAATACTGTTTCGCCATAGTTGGGTAGTTTTTGGGCGGCGAATATATATACTCCGGGAACATCTCTATATATGATCTGAGAATAATTAGCAAGAGAAATGTTAAAATATATGTAGTGTAAATAGCTATCTTCTAGCAAGGTAATTGGCTTATTGGTTATAAAAAATGCTGTCAAGGCAGCACCACATGCCGTGTAGCAATGATCGCTACACGTCTGGCAGCCGTTGCAAGACAACGCGCAACCATTGCCACACATGTGCAGGGTGTCTGCTACACGTGTGGCAACGCCCGCTACACGTGTAGCAACCGTTCAGAGACGTGTGGCAACGGCCGCTACACAAAAAAGACAGCGGCTTTTTCGTGTAGCAATGCCTGCTACACATGCAGCAACCGTTCAGAGACGTGTAGCAACGGCTGCTATACGCCTGTGCCGCAGCCACACTTCACTTGCAGCCTATGGCAGGCATAAAAAAAGACGCCAGTAGCGTCTTTTTCCGGTTAAGGATATAACGGTGCCTGTGTAATGGCCCCGGTGGTGCAGTGTTAGTTTTCAATCAGTATCGTTTCCATCCGGCACAGCCATTCGTAGAAAAACTCCAGCACGCCTACGTTTGCAGCGCCATGCTCGTGTACATCATAGTCTTCCTGCTGCGTATAGTACATCACTATGCGGGCCAGTGCGTCTTTGATAGACGGGATGCCGTATGCATCCAGTATTTCGTGAAAAAACGAGGCCGCATCGGGCAGGAGGTAAGAAGTGCCGCTCCAGCGGAAGGAAACTGATTGTGAGGAGTCGTAGTCCTCATGCTTTTGTGTGTTTTGGGTCATTGGCATAAACCAAAATTTAAAAGGTGAATAATATAGCCAGGATGTGCCAATGACCTAACCTTTTGGGTTATTTCTATTCGGAGCCGTTACCGGTACTCCCATCCTGGCTGTTTTTTTGACAATAGAATTCCTAATGGAGAATAAACCCATTTAAAAAACTAGATCATTGGCAGGACGAAAGTAAATATTTTGGTGAAACTGCATCCTGTGAAAAGTTGATTTTTAATAATTATCGTAATTCTACGACCGCTGCTATATGGCAGAAAATAATGCTGTTGTAAGCCCACCAGCGGTAGGCATGTATTGCCTGTACCATCTGCCGTGGGGGGATCGGTGTCCGTGCATTTGCGCCGCCTTTTTTTAGTGCAGGTGTGGTAACAAAAACGTCATTTCCCCCTGTACCACACAGGTAAACTATACTTAAAATATAGCGCAAAAAATAGGGGGTATTTTCTAGTGTATTTTGGGTAGGCGTGTGCAGATGTTTGGTATTAATTTTGTTTTGATATCAGGGGCGGTGGCATTACACGCAGGCAGGTGCCTTATTTGTAGAATTTCAATATAGTAATAGTGAAATAACGGGTAAACAGACGGATAATCACTTGGTGAAAGCACCCACAAAAACAGGTATTTTAAATATTAAATTAGGGTAATTTGTGTTCATACATTAGATTTATTTTTGTACTGACTTCAGGCCTGATCTATATTGGCAAAGCATAACAAAACCACGAAAAGAAAAGGTTTGCGGAAGCAAGCCATAAAACGAAGCAAAAGCAAAACCAACCACAACCACAGGTAATTTTTACCAGGTTTTTCATCTCTGCACAAAATGATAAACCAGTATCATGCCGGTAAACAGCAGGCATGCTGCGTGGAAACTATTATACCATCATCAATTACTGGCACCATCGGTAACGATGTAGTTATTATCACCATAAAATATGTTTCGGGGATAATGCTGCATTAAATAATACCAGCGGAAGCCCTTATGAAAAGCATTTAAAACCATTAACAGGGTAGAATTCGGGTGTTTTTACACCGGATTTGCCGGATGAAGAAGATGGTACCACACGGTATGAAATAACAGACGCGTAGTGTATGAATGAGGTATCATCAATGTCATTTTTTTGAAAAAAATATTTTTATGGAACGAAAAACATTACATTCTTTACGTCGGGCTGCAGGAAATTATACCCTGCTACTGAAACTTGCATGTTTATTCTTTTCGCTGTTTACATCTTCGGGTGTATATGCCCAGCAACTGGAATTGTGGTCGGGGAGTGCATCTACTGCTGCAACCGGGCCGGTAACGAGCACATCCGCTACTTTTTACCAGAATACCGGCACCAACACCACATTCAGCAGCTATACACCGGCTACTACCGTCAGTGTCGCATTCAGTAATCAGCAGTATACGAGTTCTACTTACCCCGGGCTTACGTTTGGCGGCTTTACAAATTTCACAACAACAACGCTGGCTGCGGTAAATATTTTTGTTCCGGTTAACAACGTAAGTCCCAACAGCGCGAGCCTTTATACATCGGCACCCAATACTTCAACTTCCGGCACTAATTTCAGTACTTCGGGGGCTGCTCCCAATTATACCTTCAGGGCATATACAGATCCTTATTACCTGTTGGGCCAGTCTTTATCCGGCCGTTTTTATTATGGCGATATGACGATTACCTTCAGCCGGCCGGTAATTAATCCTGTATTGCATTTTACAGACCTGGGAGGCGCAATAAGCAATGGTATTGCCGTACAGGGCTTCTGGCCCGAATTTGAATTAAGTACCAATGATGTGACTGCAGGCCGTACATTAACACGTCTTTCAGGCAGCACACATTTTGTATTGGATGGAACCGCTACAAAAATTTTAAACAATTCAGTTTATACCGGGCTTACCACTGCAAACTATGCAGATCCTACCCAGGAAGGTGGCTTTGGCAGCGTTTTCGTAAATACTGCCGGAACTGCTGTTGCAAGTATTACTTTCCGGGTGTACCTGCGTGGCAGCGGAGGTTCGTCAGGTTCTGCGGTATGGGGCGTTTCGGGGCTGGGCAGAGCAGGAGATACCTGGCTGCTTTCTGCATCTCTGGGCCTGTACAATGTTAGTGGCAATGTCTTTGAAGATGTTAACGGTCTTACGGATAATACGGTAAACGGTACGGGTACCAATGGCGGCGGCCTTTTTGCCAACCTGGTAGATGCCAATGGCAATGTGTATGCCAGCACTGCAGTAGCTGCGGGTGGTACATACTCGTTTAATAATGTAGTGACCAGTACATATACGGTTATATTAACGAGCACTGCGCAGGCGGTGGGCAATACCCTTTCTGCAGCTTCGCTAAATACTAAATATCAAAGTGCAGGGGAAAATCTTGGAAGCGGAGCTGGCAGCGATGGAACTGTAGATAGTAAACTGGCTATAGTAGTAAGCAATGCAGATGTAACCAATGCCAATTTTGGGCTTACCTATACGCCCACAGCTTTTACCTGTGCTAACCTGGCCTACCAGGTTATCTACGATGGTAGCAGTCAAAGTATCCTGCGTTCCTATAACATGGTTACTGGAAATACTGTAGACATAGGAACAGGGTATGGGGTGCATTTGCAAGGCATTGGTTATAATCTGGTAGATAATTTAATATGGGGATATGCGGTAGGCGGTACTGCTCCTAATAAAACAATTGCCAGGCTGGAAGCTGATGGCAATACAGCCACTAAATATACAATTCCAAACTTTAATCCCACCAATATTACCAGTGGCACTGTACTTCCCGGCGGATACCTTATGTTGCATACCTACCTGCCAAATTCTACGGAAAAGTTGCGTTATTGGGTGGTGGATATTAATCCTGCTCGTCCTTCTACCTACCTGCAACTGGTGGATCCAACAAACGGTTATGCCTTGGCAAGCTTACCATATTACACAGTTGCCAACGAGCCTTCGTATTTAAATTTTGACCTGATAGCTGATTGGGCATACAACCCCGCAAACGGATTGCTTTATTCAATACAATTTTATAGTACTCCTACAGCAAGAGTAGTTAGTTTGAACCCTGTAACCCGTGCAGTTGCTTATAGTACTGATTTTACAATCCCCAATGGTAACAGCGGCGGTGTTTTCGGCGCTGTATTCATTGATGCTGCAGGTAAAATGTATGCCTTTAGCAACGCTAACGGATCAATGTACAGAATCAACAATTTCACTGCAGCTACAGGCGGGTCGGCTACACTGCTTAACACGCCAGGCCCGGCCAATATTTCAGGCAGTACCGATGGAGCCAGTTGCTCCAACGCATTTCTTACCACACTAACGATAGGCGGAACAATTTTTAACGATGCCAATGGTGTTACTGATAATGCAGTAAATGGTGCCGGTACCAATGCCGGTGGTTTAAATGCGATCCTTTATGATAATACTACCAGCCAGGTTGTTGGGGTGGTGGCAGTGGCTGCAAATGGCACCTATAGTTTTTCGCCAAACCAGGGAGATAATTATACGGTCTATGTTACTACCGGTACAGCTACTGTAGGTCAATCATCGGTTCCCACTATTACTTTGCCTGCTGGCTGGGTAAGTACCGGTGAGAATAACTGTGTGAACACATCCGGCTGTACGGGTAGCGACGGAACACCGAACAGTATTTTATCGCTGGGTGTAGTAAGTACGAATATTTCACAGGCCAATTTCGGCATCGAGCGGACACCAACAGCCAACAACGTAAGCGGCACATTCACTAATCCCGGCGGTACAGCAACTGTAACTGTTCCCACATTGAACGGTACAGACCCTGAACAGGGGGCCTATCCCGGCACCGGTAATCTTGATACGGTGATCATTAATACCCTTCCTGCCAGCGGTACACTATACTACAATGGCGTAGCCGTAACATTGAATCAGCAGATCAATAATTACGATCCTACCAAACTGACCTACGATCCTCCGGCAGGCGGCGGTACGTTTACGTTTACCTACAGCGAAGTAGATGCGGCGCTGAAGAGCAGTACACCTGCTACGGTAAGCATGACGTTTAATACCATCAGCGTAAGCGGAAATGTATTTGACGACGTGAATGGCCTTACAGATAATACAGTAAACGGCACCGGTACCAACGGTGGCGGACTGAATGCAGTACTGATCGATAATGCTACCGGCAAAGTAGCAGCAACAGCAACAGTGGCTGCAAATGGCACTTACAGTTTTGCAGGCATTGACGGTGGTAACTACAGTGTGGAAATAACAACCAATACGGCTACAGTGGGCAATACGCCACCTGCGGTTGCACTCCCATCCGGCTACAGCAGCACAGGTGAGAACCTTGGTGCAGCAGCAGGTAATGATGGTACTGCCAATGGTATCCTGTCATTAGGATCCATTGGGGCCAATACGACTAATGCGAACTTCGGCATCGAACAAATACCGACCGCCAACAATGCAAGCGGAACGTTCACCAATCCTGGCGGTACAGCAACTGTACAGGTTCCGACCCTGAACGGTTCCGACCCTGAACAAGGCACTTATCCCGGCACGGGCAATGTGGATACTGTTATCATCAATACACTTCCTGCGAGCGGAACACTATATTATAATGGTGTAGCCGTAACAGCGGGCCAACAAATAAATAATTATGATCCTACCAAACTGACCTACGACCCACCGGCTGGCGGTGGTACATATACGTTCACGTACAGCGAAGTGGATGCGGCACTGAAGAGCAGCACACCAGCTACGGTAAGCATGACGTTTAATACCATCAGCGTAAGCGGAAATGTATATGACGATGCCAATGGATTAACGGATAATACGGTAAACGGCACCGGTACCAACGGTGGCGGGCTCAACGCTGTATTGATCGATAATGCTACCGGCAAAGTAGCAGCAACAGCAACAGTGGCTGCAAATGGCACTTACAGTTTTGCAGGCATTGACGGTGGTAACTACAGTGTGGAAATAACAACCAATACAGCAACTGTAGGAAGCACGCCACCGGCAGTAGCATTCCCTTCTGGCTACAGTAGCACCGGCGAAAACCTGGGTGCAGCAGCAGGCAATGATGGTACTGCCAATGGTATCCTGTCATTAGGATCCATTGGGGCCAATACGACTAATGCGAACTTCGGCATCGAACAAATACCGACCGCCAACAATGCAAGCGGAACGTTCACCAATCCCGGCGGTACAGCAACCGTACAGGTTCCGACGCTCAACGGCACCGATCCGGAACAGGGTACTTACCCCGGCACGGGCAATGTGGATACTGTTATCATCAATACCCTTCCTGCGAGCGGTACATTGTACTATAATGGCGTAGCTGTAACCCCAGGACAACAAATAAATAATTACGATCCTACAAAGCTTACATACGATCCGCCATCAGGTGGCGGAACATATACGTTCACGTACAGCGAAGTAGATGCAGCACTGAAGAGCAGTACACCTGCTACAGTGAGTATGACGTTTAACGATCTTACGATAAGCGGTACGGCTTACGACGATGCCGACGGTGGCACGATAGATGGTATTGCGACAAACACGATCGGCAGCAATACACTGTATGCAAACCTGGTGAATGGCAGCGGCAATGTAATAGCCAGTGTGCCTGTAGCAGCTAATGGGACCTACAGCTTCGGCACAGCAGACGGCGTAGTGCAGCATACAAATTATACAGTGGTGGTGACCAACGGTGCACAAACAATAGGCAGCGCCCCGAACACAACATTGTCTAATGCCGCCAATACAGCAGAAGGCACTACAGCAGCAGGCGATGGCAATGCTAACGGCAGTACAGCAGTAAGTGTGGGTACGACCAGTGTTACGAATGTAAACTTCGGTATAGACCAGAAGCCGAACAGTGATAATAAGACAACGAACATCAGCACGCCGGCATCGAACAGTTACCTGACGCTGGACGGTACTGGCAGCAATCCTCCATTCTTTACAGGTAATGATGCAGAAGACCAGGTAACGAGTGGTACCCTGCAGCATAAGTCGGTACAGATCACCAGCCTGCCAACGAATGGCACCTTACTGTACAACGGCTTGCCGGTAAATGCCGGTGATGTACTGAATGGTTTTGATCCATCATTGTTGCAGATACAATTTACAGGCACCGGATATATGTCCCTGTCATTTAATTATGCGTTTGTAGATGCTGCGAATATTGCAGACCCCACACCTGCTGCATATGTACTGACCTGGGCGAAACCACTGCCTGTAGTACTGAAGTCCTTTATGGCGGTCAAAGGGGAAGGTTGTAGTGCGGTGCTGAACTGGGAAACCGGTACTGAGACAAACTGTGCTGGTTTTACAGCCGAGCGGAGCACTGATAATGGTCAGACGTTTGAAGCAACAGGCAGTACTGCAGCAAAAGGAAATGGCAGTAGTTATATGCTTATAGATAAAGCCCCGCAGGAAGGCAGGAGCCTGTACCGCCTGCGGATAACAGACAAAGACGGAAGTTATGTATACAGCAATATTTCGGCGGTAACATTAAGCTGTACAGGTATAACAAAAATCGTATTGTGGCCCAATCCAGCAGAGGACTACGTTATGATCAGTGGCCTGACGACAGGTATGAAGCTGAAGATATACGATATAAACGGGCGGTTACTTATCAACATGCCGGCTTCCGGAGTGACACAGCGAATAGCTCTTGATGGCTATACCCCCGGCACCTACCAGGTATTAATAATGAATGAGAAAGGAGAAACTATCGACGCACAGAAGATTTTAAAACAATAAGTGCCATAAATAGTCTCAAAGAGACAGAAGTCTGCCGGGTTGCCGGCAGACTTTTTCTTTGGTGGATATTTAATAGGAGAGCAGTATATATACTTGCTTTTTAAAAAGAATTTACCTAAAAACTATACCCCAAAAAATGGGTAATTATTAAATAAATTTTAGGTATTAAAAAAGAATAATTTAATTATATTTTTGTTTTGTATTTAAAAGTGTACAAACACTGGCAATACAGGACAAAACCACGAAAAGTTAAAAACCGCTCCTCTGGGGAAGGAGGAGCGTAGAACGAAACAAAGCGAAACCAACCAGACAGGTAATTTTTACCTGGTTTTTCATCTCTGCACAATATGAAAAACCTATGCCGTACCCCACAGTAACTGCGGGTGTGCTGCAGAAAGTTTATTTACTCCATCATTATTAGCTACAGACGCTATTGCGAAGTTGTGGCCTTACAACTGCTATGAGACTGTTTTCGGGAAATGCTGCTGTATTGCAGTGCTTCTGCTGTTATCTATGAAAATGCATTGAAATAGTTGATCAGGGAATGGTCTGATGTTTTGCATTGTCAATCCATCGGATTACAAACCAGATTAATAGTTCAGATGTGATTTTTCCTTACGCCATTTTTTGAAAAAAGAGATTATGGAACGAAACGCACTACACACACTATTAGCCATTTGCCCAACAGGGAGATGCCGTATTTACATGGGACTGTTTTTATTACTGCTTCCGGCTATGGTACGGGGACAGCAACTGGAATTAAGCTCCGCGAGCGCGTCCACCTCTGCAACCGGCCCCACTCCCACCTCGGCCAATGCAAATACGGGGTCACAATCAGCTACCCTCCAGGTTAATACCGGTACGACCGGCGCATTTAGTGCTTACAGTCCAACGACAACAGTTACCGTTTCATTTTCTAATCAGCAGTATACCAGCTCTACTTATCCGGGGCTTAACTTCGGGTCTGCGTCGCAAGCCGGGTCACTGACTACACTGGCTGCCTATAACATTTTTGCCCATTTTGATAATTTTGCATCACCGCTTAATTCATATTTTACTTCGGCTCCGGATGTAGCAAATCCGGGTACAAATTTTGACGCTGCCGGGCTGACGACTGCAACGGACGATGCCATAAATTATGGTTTTAAAATGACTACCGATGCGCATTATCAGACTGGAAATGCATTTAATGTAAGAAGCTATTATGGGGATGTAACCATAACATTTAGCAGGCCGGTTATCAATCCTGTATTGCAGATAAGCGGTCTTGGTGGCGCTTACCAGGGGATAAGTGCAAGCCTTACCAACTTTTGGTTGGGATTCTATACGGAGCTGGAACTAAGTAATGCAGATGTAACGGCCGGCCGCACCTTAACGCGTATTTCAGGCAGTACGCATTTTAAGCTGGATGCTACAAATACTAAAATATTAAATGATAATGCGGCCACATCGAACTCTGTTGCCCCCTATAGCAGTGATCAGCAGTTTGCCAGTGGAGGTAGTGTGATTGTGAATACGGGCTCTACCCCAATTACAAGCATTACATTCAGAGTATACCTCAGAGGAGACGGAGGTACTGCCGGCACTGATTCCTGGAGTGCTGTAGGATTGGGCAGATCAATAGACGGCTGGCTCCTTTCTGCTTCACTGGGCCTGTACAATATCAGCGGCAGCGTTTTTTACGATGCAAACGGCCTCGCCGATAATACGGTAAACGGCGCGGGAACCAATGCCGGCGGCTTGTTTGCCAATCTTGTGGACGCTAATGGCAATGTGTATGCAACAACTGCTGTGGCTGCAAATGGTACTTATACATTTAGCAATGTAATAACCAGTACCTACACGGTAATGCTCACTACCGCAGCCGGAACCGTGGGTAGCCCGTTATCTACTTCCAGCCTGCCTGCCGGTTGGTCCGGTACAGGGGAGAACCTGGGATCAGGGGCAGGAAGTGACGGAACCGCAGACAGTAAGCTGGCTGTAGTAGTAAGTAGTGCTAATGTCGCTAATGCCAACTTCGGCATCTTCCGCAATTTCGATTTCGGCGATGTGCCTGCAGCCTATGAAAATAACAGCAGTGCCGTATCAGTTCCTGCGCGGAATATGACTTCTGCAACTTTACGTATCAATACTGCCCCGGACGAAGAAGCCGCTGCACAGAATGTAGCTTCCGGCGCTGATAATAATGGAACTAACGGAGACGGTGCGGACGAAGATGGGGTGACCTCGCCGCCGCCTGCACTTACTGTTAATGCCGCTTATGCCCGTACAATTTCAGTAGCCAATACTACCGGGGCAGCGCGTACTTTGTATGGCTGGATAGACTTTAATAACAATGGCATTTTTGAATTGTCAGAAGTGCAGACGGCCAGCGTTGCCAATGGAGCCACTTCCGCTACACTTACCTGGACAGCCGCACAATCGGCCAATGTGATAAGCTCCAACCTGTATATGCGGTTGCGTATTGCCGGTCCTACGGCACTGGCAGACAATGCAGGCACGACAGTGGATGAACGGGCCATTGCTGATGGTGATAATACCGGAACTTATGGAACGGCGCAGATAGGGGAAGTAGAGGATTATCAGGTAGCGGTAAATGGTGTTTATGATTTTGGTGATGTTCCGTCTGCCTATGAAAATAACAACAGTGCGGTTTTTGCACCTGCACGTAATATGCCTTCTGCCACTTTATTACTGGGAACGTTGCCCGATGCGGAAGCGGTACCAGCCTCTGTCAGCAGCGGCAGCAATAATAACGCGACCAATGGAGACGGCAGTGATGAAGATGGAATAGGGACTATTCCACAGGCATATACGATAGGCTCGGCATTTTCATTGCCGGTTGCGGTGACTAATACTTCAGGTGCAGCGCGTACCTTGTACGGCTGGATCGATTTTAATAACAACGGCGTCTTCGAATCCGGAGAATTAGCTTCGGTAAGCGTAGCTAATAATACAACTGCAGGTACAGCAACTCTTACCTGGACTGCAGCACAAACCGGCGCGGCGACATCTTCCACAGCATATATGCGGCTGCGTATTGCAGGGCCTGCAGCATTGGCTGATAATGCCGGTACTACCGTAGATGAGCGGGCTATTGCAGATGGCGCCAATACTGGTGTATATGGTACAGTGCAGATTGGCGAAGTGGAAGATTACCGTATTTCCGGATATGCAGTTTCCGGTACGGTATTTAACGATGCAAATGGTCTTAGTGATAATACCGTAAACGGTACAGGCACCAACCTGTCCGGCAGCCTGAATGCTGTGTTATATGATAATACGACTGGTGCTGTTGCCGCTGTAGCAGCCGTTGCTGCAAATGGTACCTATAGTTTCAGCGCTACACCTGGTGATAATTTTACTGTATACATTACTACTGTTGCAACAACAGCAGGCCAAACTGCGATACCTGCCATTGTCTTATCGATTGGATTCGGTAATACCGGAGAAAATATCGGAACAGGTGCCGGTAGCGACGGTACTCCTGATGGAGCACTGGCACTGGGAACAGTGAATGCTGCAATAAGCAATGCAGATTTTGGCATACAAACCGGTTATTATGATTTTGGCGATGCACCTGCTTCGTATGATCAGAATAATAGCGCTGCTTTGGTTCCTGCGCGTAATGCACCATCCACTACATTAATGATTAATTCCTTGCCGGATGCAGAATCTGCAGTACAGAGTGTTGCATCGGGTGCCGATAATAACGGAACGAATGGTGATGGTGCTGATGAAGACGGTCTTACGTCGCCGCCGCCTGCACTTACGGTTAATGCATCCTATGCACGGACCATTTCAGTAACCAATACCACCGGTGCTGCGAGAACATTGTATGGCTGGATCGATTTTAATAACAACGGCATCTTTGAATTGTCCGAAGTGCAAACAGCCAGTGTAGCCAATAATGCTACCTCTGCAACACTTACGTGGACAGCAGCACAGACGATTAACGTAAATACTGCTAATGTATATATGCGGCTACGCCTGGCTGGCCCTACAGCACTTGCTGATAATGCGGGCACTACTGTAGATGAGCGTGCTATTGCAGACGGGGCAAATACCGGTACCTATAGTACTGCACAGATAGGTGAGGTAGAAGATTACCAGGTAAGTGTTGCCGGTGGTTACGATTTTGGCGATGCTCCCTTAACTTTTGAAGCTAATAATGCTGCGGTATCATTACCGGCACGCAACATACCTTCTGCCACTTTGCTCCTGGGAACTATCCCGGATGCGGAGGTTACAGCGGCAAGTGTTACATCTCCTGCAAACAATAATGCTACAAACGGGGATGGCAGCGATGAAGATGGTATTTCGGGCGCTCCTGATGCTGTCACTATAGGGACTGCATATTCAACAACCATTACTGTTACAAATACAAGCGGCTCCGCAAGAATATTATATGGCTGGATTGATTTTAATAATGATGGCCGTTTTTCCAGCGGAGAAGTGGCAACTGTAAGTGTGGCCACAAGCACCACTAATGGCGCTGCTATACTTACCTGGACAGCAGCACAGACTACAGGGGTAACTGCTGGTAATCGTTATATGCGTCTGCGAATTGCAAACGGCTCGCTGACAGATAACGCCGCTACTGCAGCTGTAGATGAGCGTTCTATTGCAGATGGTGTGACTGGCGGTGTGTATGGAACACCTCTTAACGGAGAAGTGGAAGATTACCAGGTAGGCGTAGGTAATACTGATATTGCAGTGCATAAAACAGGTCCGGCATCTGCCAGTATAGGTGCGACAGTATCATATTCTATTACCATAGCAAATTATGGCGCGGGATCAGCAACCAATGTGACGGTAAGTGATCCTGCAGTGAGTGGCCTGAATATTACAGGGGTTACTTGTTCTACAGCGGGTAGTGGTGTAGGCGGTACAGCCTCCTGTCCTGTAAGTCCTACTGTGGCAGCATTGCAGAATGGTACACTTACTATACCCAGCCTGCCATATGGTAGCAGTATATTACTTACTGTTACCGGAACGATTACCGGTCGTCTTGGTAATACGGTTAATAATACAGTTACAGTGGCCCTTCCTGCCGGTCAGACAGACGGTGATCCTACCAATAATTCCAGTACGGAAAGTACTGCTATTCTTCCCTCGTCATGTACTGGCAATACAGCCGTGTATACACTGGATAAGGATGCTTCTGTAACAGCCAACCCTACAGTGGCTTTAAACGGCGGTACAGTAAACCTTGTTTATAATCTTACAAGTGGTACAGCTCTTCCTGGCATCGGTAGCAGCTTTAATGTACCCATGCAGTTCTCCGATCTTAATGCTGCCAATGGCACGAATCATCAGTGGGCAAGCTATGCATCTGGTGCGCTTTCTACAGGCCCCGGTACATTTGTGATATGTCCTAATGCACAAGACCTTACGGCTGGCAGCGGCAGTATCTACAATGGCCTGCCTGCAAACAATACTACCACAGAATCACTTAGTGGTATTTCAAATCAGAACGCAATAGATGAGTTCATGACTACTTATCTTGGCAATAATTCAATTGACCTGAATGGCACATTTACCACCACTATCGGCAATTATCCTGCTGTTCCCTCGGGTTATGCGATCACATCGCAGACATTCCAGTTGCAGGGAAGAAATAATTCCAATATTTCAAACCCTAACCCATCCAATGTTGTCAATTCGGCGTGGTATGTAAAACCAATTGATCAGCCGGCAGTATTTGTGCCGGGTCTTGCCAGTCAGCAGACACCGGTTACTGTGCCCTATAACGCTACTTATAAATGGAAATATGCGGCATTCTCAAACGGATCGGTTGCGCAGCTTGCTCAGAATGCCAGCAGGGGCATGATGTTTTACGGTGCAGTTACCTACAAGGATGTTTCCTCTTGTATAGCTGGTATAACGGGTAACGTGTATGATGATCTCAATGGTCTTAGTGATAATACAGTAAACGGTACAGGCACTAATGCAGGAGCTACCTTGTATGCAATTCTTTATGACGTTACAACAAATACGATTACAGATACTGTTGTGATACCTTCTTCCGGAGCGTTTAGCCTGCGTGCTCCTTCCGGCGGCAGTGATAACTTCAGTGTTTATCTTAGTACATCGCCTGTTACCATCGGTACTACCGGAGCGCCTTCTGCAGCGTTACCTTCTGGTTGGGTAAACACAGGTGAGAACCTGGGCGCATCAGCGGGTAACGATGGCTCCGTTAATGGCATTCTGTCCATTGGTACGATCAGTGGTAATACTGCCAATGCCAATTTTGGTATTGACCAGACACCAACTGCAAACAATGCGAGTGGTACATTCACTAACCCAGGCGGTACAGCAACTGTTCAGGTTCCCACACTGACTGGCAGTGATCCGGAGCAGGGCACTTATCCTGGTGCCGGTAGCGCAGACACAGTAATCATTAACACACTTCCTTCAAGTGGTACATTATATTACAACGGTATCGCTGTAACATTAAACCAGCAGATCAATAATTACGATCCAACAAAACTTACTTATGACCCACCATCCGGGGGCGGTACGCAAACCTTTACGTACAGTGAAGTAGACGCGGCACTGAAGAGCAGCGCACCTGCAACAATAAGCATGACATTTAATACGATCAGCGTGAGCGGCAACGTATTTGACGATGCTAATGGTTTAACTGATAATACTGTAAACGGTACAGGTACTAATGGCGGCGGTCTAAATGCGGTGCTGATCGACAACAGTACCGGTAAAGTAGTTGCATCAACAACGGTAGCAGCTGGTGGCACTTATAGTTTCAGCAGTATAGATGCAGGTAACTATAGTATAGAAATTACTACAGCTGCTGCAACGGCAGGCAATACACCACCTTCTGTAGTACTGCCATCGGGTTATGTTTCAACCGGCGAGAATCTTGGTGCAATAGCGGGTAATGATGGTACAGTCAATGGTCTTCTTTCACTGGGTGCAATAAATGCCAACAGCACTAATGTAAACTTTGGTATCGACCAGACACCTACAGCTAATAATGTGAGTGGTACGTTTACCAACCCTGGCGGCACTGCAACGGTAACAGTTCCGACACTTAATGGTGCGGATCCTGAGCAGGGAACTTTCCCCGGCACCGGCAATGCGGATACTGTTGTCATCAACACGCTTCCTGCCGGCGGTACACTCTACTATAATGGTGCAGCAGTAACAGCAGGACAGCAGATCAATAATTATAATCCTGCATTGTTTACTTACGACCCTCCGGCAGGTGGTGGTACGTTTACGTTCACGTACAGTGAGGTAGACGCGGCACTGAAGAGCAGTACGCCAGCTACTGTGAGCATGACATTTAATACGATCAGTGTAAGCGGTAACGTGTACGACGATGCCAATGGCTTAACAGATAATACTGTGAATGGAACGGGTACCAACGGTGGTACGCTGAATGCTGTATTGATTGACAACATCACCGGTAAAGTCGTGGCTACGGCGGTAGTTGCAGCGGGTGGCGTTTACAGTTTCAGCAATATAGATGCAGGTAACTATAGTATAGAAATTACTACAGGCACAGCAACAGCAGGCAATACACCACCTTCTGTAGTACTGCCATCGGGTTATGTTTCAACAGGTGAGAACCTTGGTGCGTCAGCAGGAAATGATGGTACAGCTAATGGTGTTCTTTCATTGGGAGCAATATCTGCCAATACTACAAATGCGAACTTCGGCGTAGATCAGATACCAACCGCGAACAATGTAAGCGGCACGTTTACTAACCCTGGTGGTACAGCTACTGTTCAGGTTCCTACGTTAAATGGTTCCGATCCTGAACAGGGTTCTTATCCAGGCACCGGTAGTCTTGATACTGTGATCATTAACACACTTCCTGCCGGCGGTACACTATACTATAATAGTGTAGCAGTAGCAGCGGGACAACAGATCAATAATTATAATCCTGCATTGCTTACTTACGATCCACCAGCTGGTGGCAGTACACAAACCTTTACGTACATCGAAGTAGATGCTGCACTGAAGAGCAGTGCTCCCGCAACTGTGAGCATGACGTTTAACACAATCAGTGTAAGTGGTAATGTATTTGATGATGCAAACGGCATGACTGATAACACGGTGAATGGTGCAGGTACCAACGGTGGCAGCCTTAACGCAGTGCTGATAGATAACAGCACCGGTAAAGTTATTGCCAGTACGCCGGTGTCAGCAGGTGGTAATTATAGTTTTAGTGGAATAGATGGTGGTAATTACAGTGTAGAGATCACAACCAATGCGGCAACAGTGGGTAGTACACCACCAGTAATAGCATTGCCTTCCGGTTATGTGAGCACAGGTGAGAACCTGGGCGCAGCAGCCGGTAATGATGGAACAGTAAATGGCATCCTGCCATTAGGAGCAATCGCAGCAAATACAACGAATGCGAACTTCGGCATCGATCGGACACCAACAGCCAATAATGTTTCTCAAATATATGCCAATCCCGGTGGTACAGCAACAGTACAGGTTCCGATATTGAACGGTTCAGATCCGGAACAGGGAATATTCCCTGGTACAGGTAATGCTGATACTGTGATCATTAATACCCTTCCTGCAAGCGGTACACTTTATTATAACGGTGCAGCCGTAACAGCAGGACAACAGATCAATAATTATAATCCTGCATTACTTACCTATGATCCACCAACAGGCAATGGCACGTTTACATTTACCTACAGTGAGGTCGATGCAGCCTTGAAGAGCAGTGCACCTGCAACTGTGAGCATGATGTTTAATACAATCAGTGTAAGCGGCAACGTGTATGACGATGCAAACGGCCTGACTGATAACATGGTGAATGGTACAGGTGCCAACGGTGGCGGCCTTAATGCAGTGCTTATTGATGTCTCGACCGGTAATGTAGTTGCAACAACAACAGTTGCGGCAAATGGCACTTATAGTTTTGCCGGAATAAACAGTGGTAGTTACAACGTAGAGATCACAACCAATACGGCTACAGTCGGCAATGCAGCTCCTGCAGTAGTTCTTCCTGCTGGGTGGGTAACTACAGGTGAAAACCTTGGTGCATCAGCTGGTAATGACGGCACGGCCAACAGTGTTCTTTCTCTGGGTGCAGTAAGTACTGATATAAGCAATGCAAACTTCGGTATCGACCAGGTACCGGTAGCCAACAATGTTTCTCAAACATATGCGAATCCTGGTGGTACTGCAATTGTGCAGGTTCCGACACTGAATGGCTCTGATCCGGAACAGGGTACTTATCCTGGTACCGGCAATGTGGATACGGTGATCATCAATACCCTTCCTGCGAGTGGTACACTTTACTACAATGGTGTAGCAGTAACAGCAGGTCAGCAGATCAATAATTACGATCCTACGAAGCTTACTTACGATCCACCGGCAGGTGGCGGAACATATACGTTCACGTACAGCGAAGTGGATGCAGCGCTGAAGAGCAGCACACCTGCCGCAGTAAGTATGACGTTTAACACTCTTTCTATTAGTGGTAATGTGTTCGACGATGCCAATGGCCTTACGGATAATACCGTAAATGGTACCGGTATCAATGGTGGTGGACTGAATGCGGTATTGATCGATAATGCTACGGGTAAAGTAGCGGCAATAACAACAGTTGCTGCAAATGGTACTTATAGTTTTGCAGGTATCGATGGTGGTAACTACAGTGTGGAGATCACAATCAATACGGCAACTGTAGGTAGTACACCACCGGCGGTTGCATTGTCATTGGGTTATGTAAGCACTGGTGAGAACCTGGGAGCGACAGCTGGCAATGATGGTGCTGTAAACGGTATGCTGGTATTGGGAACAATCAATGCTAATACAATCAACGCCAACTTTGGCATAGAACAAAAACCGGCAGCCAATAATGTGAGCGGCACGTTTGCCAACCCGGGTGGTACAAGTACTGTAGCAGTTCCCACTCTGAATGGGACAGACCCCGAAGATGGTACGTTTAATGGTACAAGCGGAAATAATGCAATTAAGGTACAGACGTTACCAGCGGGCGGTACATTGTACTACGCAGGTTTACCAGTATCTGCAGGTGACGTAATCAGTAGTTATAATCCTGCCCTGCTTACTTATGATCCGCCGGCCGGCAGCAGTGTGCAGAGCTTCACTTATAGCGAAATAGATGCTGCAGGTATCGCGAGTGCTCCGGCTACTGCAGGCATGACCTTTACAGATATTTCTATAAGCGGCAGCGTATATAATGATCCGAATGGTACAACGAACGGTCTCATTGACGGAACATTGACCAGCACTGCCGACGCTACGCCATTATATGCTAACCTGGTAAATCATAATACAGGATTGGTTGTTGGTAGTGTTCCTTTGGCCGGTGGCACATATGCCTTTACCGGAGCGAATGGCATACAGCCGAATACCGTTTTTGATATTGTGATCAGCACGGTGCAAGGTGTTGTTGGCAGTACCACAGGAAATACATCAACGCTTCCGCCCGGTTGGGCAAATACGGCAGACAGCTCGGGAGCCGGTGATGGTACTCCTAATGGTATCGCTACTGTCGGCGTAACAAATGCAAACATCAGCAATATAGATTTTGGTATAGAAAAACTGCCGGTAGTCAATAGCTTTTCCGTAGTGCGGCAGGCTAATCCGGGCGGAACAACTCAGATACCGGTGCCGCAGGCTGCTTTCACAGGTAACGATGCAGAAGATGGCGTATATAGTTCCGGCCTTTCCGGGAAAACAGTGTCATTAAATCCTGCCACTAATGGTACACTCTATTACAATGGTGTTGCTGTTACCGGTAGTTTGAATATAACCGGTTTTAACCCGTCATTGGTGAGTATAGATCCTGCAGGTACAGGTATAACGGCTGTTACGCCTGCATTCAGCTATTCTGTTTATGATAATGCAGGACGACCCTCGGCTCCGCAAACAATTACAATGCCTTTTGATGCGCCGATATCTATTGGGGGTGTTGTATGGGATGATGGTAATGGCAATGCGGTTCAGGATGGTACAGAGCCATTTATTAGTGCAGGTGGCCTGTATGCAAGCCTCACAGATGTGAATGGAAATGTTGTACAGACAGTTGCCGTAAACAGTGTAACAGGAGCATATAATTTTGATAAAGGAACATCATCTGCCAGTTACAGAATAATTTTATCTGTTAGTGCCCCGGTAACAGGAAGTTTGCTCACGAGCTCCTCTTTACCAACGCCTGCAAATGGTAATTGGGTGAATACCGGTGTGAACCTGAATGGTGCTGCCAATAATGCTAATAAAACCGGAATCATAAGTATTACGACGACTTCATCAGATGTATTAAATCAGAACTTCGGTATAGAACAGCAGCCAACAGCGGATGCAAAATCATTCAATGGGCTGCCTAACTCGGCCTTCAGCAATACGCCACCTGCGGGATATCCAAACATCAATAGCGGTTCTGTCGTATATGTTACAATAGCTACAGGCAGCAGCAGCTTTGCAGTTTATGGACCATTAGGCGGCAGCTTATCGGGCAGCGATCCTGAAGATTGTGCAGCAGCGGGCACCTGCAATACAACAAAAACTTTTAAGGTAACATCGGTTAATGCCAATACTCAGTTGTATTATGATTATGGTGCTGGTAACGGGGGTGTGTTGCCCGTGACTGCAGGGACAACCATAGCCAATTATGATCCTGCTAAACTGGTAATTTACGGGCAGAATACAGGGGGGACAGCGGCTGCGCCGATAGGCTTTAAATATTCATTGGTAGATGCGGCAGGGCAGGCTAGTTCTATAGTGAACTACGCAATTACTACAGCATCTCCGCTGTCACTGAAACTGCTGAGTTTTACAGCTGTGAAAAAAGAACGTGCAGCACAGCTCGACTGGTTAACCGCAGACGAAAAAAATACCGCATATTTTGATGTACAGCATAGTGCAGACGGCATTACGTGGACGAGCCTTGAACGGATAAAGTCTGTAGGTAATACATCATCAGAGCAGCAGTACAGCTTTACTGATATGCATCCGGTTACCGGCAATAATTACTATCGTCTGCAGATGGCAGATAATGATGGAAGCAGTACACTGAGCAATGTGAATATGCTGGTGTTTACAGATGGGGTTACTGTGATCAGTATGTATCCCAATCCTGCAAAAGAAGAAGTGCATATTACCGGTTTGACTGCCGGAGAAACAATATTATTGTACAACCTGGCCGGGCAGCTGCTTATAAAGCAAGCGGTAACAAAAGATGCAGAAATACTGGAATTACGAGGCTATGTGCCTGGGGTATATGAAGCAGTAATTATGAATGGTGCTACGGTGATCTTTGATGGGAAAATACATAAGAACGAATAAAAAGAACGGAGCGGGAGTTTAAGAGCAATAGTAAGCATTATCTTGTCAGTACACTAAAGCAGGGGCATTAGGCATAATGCTTGTTTATGCTCCTGTTTTTTTATATGCTGGTGTTTGCAGGCGGGTTATTATGATCAGTATGTATCCCAATTCTGCAAAAGAAGAAGTAACTGTGCAGCTATATACATAGGATATGCGGAGCGATGGTCATGGATGCGCGGAAATAATTTTCAACAGTAAAATATACAAGAACTAATAGTGTTTTAAAAACAATATAAAGAGCCTGTAAGGATTACAGGCTCTTTATTTAATTGAGCAGGTTCAATTCCATTGCTTTCTTTATAAGTGCCGGCGCATTTTTAACATCCAGTTTGGTAAGAAGATTAAACCTGTGGTTGTCTACAGTGCGCTTGCTCACAAATATTTTATCTGCAATTTCCTGGCTGGTATAATTGGATGCAATCAATTCCAGTATTTCTTTTTCACGCCTGGTAAGCTTTACGGGGAGTGATCCGGTATTTTCTTCCTCCAGGGAATAATACATCAACCGTTCATGCAATGCGGGGTCGATAAATTGTTTTCCCTGGTATGCGGTTCTGATAGCCTGTAAAATTACCTTATGGTCTGATGTTTTAAGTACATATCCATGTGCTCCCTGGCTGATGATATATCTTACAGATTCAATGTCTTCACTATTGGTAAGCGCTATAATTTTTGTAGCCGGATAATGCCCGGAAATCTGTCTGGTCAATACAAATCCGTCGATGTCGGGCATATTAATATCCAGTAACAATACATCAGGATGCCTGTGCTGTAATTCGTGCAGCAGCTTTGTGCCGCTCCCGAAACATCCTGCCAGTTCAATACCTGGATCTATATTTCTTATAAGCTGCTCCAGTCCGTAGAGTACTATCGGGTGGTCGTCTGCAATAAAAACGCTGATACTCATGCAGGAATTTTTGTTACGTTTTGTGCTGCGTTAATTTCGATGTATACTGTTGTTCCTTCTCCCGGAACAGATTCTGTTGTGATGTTTCCCGCCAGTTGTCTTACACGCGCATTTATGTTTTCAAGACCAAGGCCGTTTGTCCTGGCTGTTTCATTATAACCCTGCCCATTGTCTTCAACAGTTATTTTAAGCAGCCCATTAACATATATAAGTTCTATGAGCAGCTCTGTTGCAGCCGCGTGTTTTATTACATTGTTCAGCAATTCCTGTATAATGCGGTATACGTTCAGTTTTAATTCTGTATTATGGTCAATGGCGGCAAAATCTCCGAAGCACTGTACGATAATATCTGTACCGGCAGAGAATTTGACTGGTTCGGTCATTAGCCGGATTGCCTCGGGAAGGCTGTTCTGCAGAATTGTGTCGGGAAGGAGACTATGTGAAGTAGCGTGTATACCTGATCTTATCTTTTTTAATAACTGGCCGATCTGCTGGTAATTTTTATCTGCGGAAAGAGCAGGTATTTCTTTTTTTAATGTCTCATAACGGATTCCGGCAATAGTCAAAGCGCTGCCTACCTCATCATGGAGCTCACGTGCAATACGCCTGCGCTCTTTTTCTTCCCCCGATATCATAGCACGAAGCTCTGATATCTCGCGGTTATACGCCTCCTGCGTCTGCAGGGATTGCTTTTTTCTTTTCATATACCTGTAACGGAAGAACACGGTTGCGGTTATTGCTGCAATGCAGATGCATACAATGATGATCAGCAGATTTTTTTTCTGTATTTCGTTTTTTTGAAGTTGCACCTGTAATCTCGATTTTGCTAATGCGGCAGTCTGTTCTGCAGTGTGATACTTTATCTGCATGTGCGTTATCTGCTGGTCGGTCTCGGAGTTATTGAGCGTATCTATATTTTGAATATAGTCTGAAAAGTAAGTCGCAGCGGCGTTTTTGTTGCCTTCGGCATAGTATAATGCACCCAGCGCTTTTTGTGCTTCCGCTGTGTATCTGCCAAGGTTTATGTCTTTTGAGAGCTCAAGGAAATGTTTAAGCTGCACCTCGGCCTCCGCGTTCTTATGAAGCATAGCATAAGCTGTGCCGGTTGCATATGTTGCAAATATCGTATTGTATATATCGCCTTTTTGGGTAGCTCTCAATGCCTGCAAACCATATACAAGGCCGCTGTCGGGTTGTTTCAATTCTGTGTATGTAATGCCTATACCCGTAAGGGACGAAACAAGTATACTGCCGTTTTTCAATTGTGTTGCTATAGCCAGGGCTTTGCGGTAGCAATCGATACACCTGGTCTGCTGTTTAAGCTTTCCGTAGGCAATAGCTTCATTTACAAGTGCGTTGGCCACATCTGTAGGAGAATTGGCAAGCTGTGCAAATGCTGCTGATTTCTGTAGGTAATACAGGGCGCTTTGCGGGTCATTTATTTCATTCATCAGCAGTCCGATATCGTTGTATGTTCCTATCAGGGAACTATAATATCCATGCGACAGAGCATGCTGCAATGCTTTATAATAATAGATTGTTGACTGAGGATATTTGCCCTGCTCTACATACGTATTGGCTATTTGGTTGTATAGACGGTTCAGGGTGATCTGACCTTGCCGCGTACTGTCGCAAAAAGGAATGCCGTTATGTGCATATTGCCTGCACTGCTCAAATTTTCCCGCCTGGTCGCACACCCGCGCTTCATACATTGACAGACGTGAAATGCCTGCATTGTATTTTGCCTGCCTGCATTGGGTATCAAGGGCAAGGAGATGGGCGAGCAGGCTGTCTGGCGGAGACTCCCGCGCAGTCCATACCTGGTCTATCTGATTGCGAAGTTGTGCAGTATCTGTAATTGTGAACGCAACTACTTTGCTGCCCGCAATGCCAGACAGTATTACCGTGAGAAAGGTAATCTTCAGCGTAGTAAAAAGATTACAGAAGTTGTAGTTGAATGGAGGTTTTTTTATATGCATAGTTTCGTTCCGGGCGCTCCTGTTGTAAATATAATTTCAGTTTTTTCAATACTCGTATAAAATATATAAGTATAAATACTCAATTTAAAAATAAGCACTAATACACTTAATCCGGTATTGTTTCTTCCATTACTTTGTATGCAGTAACGAAGCATTTTCCCCTTTATTGATCCGTAAAGTGTATTTGCCACAGCATTATAGAATGCTGCATGTTTCTGTGTAAATCAGTTATATGTTTTTGAACTGATTTGACAGAACTGCCCTGGTGGCCCGATACCGGAAACCGGGAGTATTTTTAAAAAGTCAGGTCTGTATTTCGCTGGGGAGTGAAATCATCTGATGTTTTTGGGAGCAGAAATATTTATTTTATAGGTAAATGCAGATTGTAAAACCATCGTTTTTACGACTCTGTTTCTGTGTGTGCATTTTCCGGTATGCATTATAAGGCTTGTAACCGTTTCAGGACATAACCTGTAATAATATACCAAACATGAAAAAAGAGCAGTTTACCCCTTTACTGCGCCGGGCAACTTTACTTCTGAGCTTTGCGGGATTTCCGTTTTTATCCGTAGCTCAATGCAGTTTCACCATCTCTACGGCAGTAGTTAACACTACATGTTATAATGCGACAACAGGAGCTATTACAGTATCTGTTGCCGGTGGAACATCTCCTTACCAGTATCAGCTTGCGGAAGCAGGCGCAGGTGCCTGGCAAACCAGCAACGTATTTCCTGCACTCGCTGCAAATATTTACCCTGTATCTGTTAAAGATGCTACAGGATGTATCAGCACTGTATATGCAGCGGTAACACAGCCAGCACAAATAGTGGTTGGGTATACTGCCGCAGACCCGACATGCAGTGGCTCTTCCAACGGCAGTATTACCACTACCGTTACCGGCGGCACTGCCCCGTATTCATATGCCTGGACAAAAAACGGCAGCGCATATGCTACGACTGCACAGTTAACCGGGCTTTCGGCGGGCAACTATAACCTTGTGGTGACAGATAATAATGGCTGTACGGCAACGCCGGTTATCACATCACAGGTAAAACCGGTATCACTCACTGGGTTTAATGAAGATATAATAGCAAACGGTACATCCGCGGCGTCATCTGTTACCACGACCGGCCTTGATGGCAGCAGCGGTAATGTGTTATATGCCAGCGGTTATAATAATACAAGTACCACCGGTTCGGCAGGACTGCCTGCAAACGGAAGTATTACCAGTGTACAGAATGCTTCCCGCCTTTATCAGCTTGCTTCTTACAGCAGTTCCAATGCACTTGCGCTAAGATCTGCTACCGATGCATCGAATGGAGGGGCTACGTCTGGTACACTTAGCTTTGCTACACAAAACCAGAGCCCGTATGCAAGTCTTTACGTGGTGGGAACCACAGGTAATGGGACAGGCACTGTAAACTATACTGTCAATTATTCAGACGGTAGCAGTTCATCCGGCTCTATGACTTTCCCGGACTGGTTTCTGGCACCCGCAACTGCTTCGTCGCAAAGGGCATTGGGCAGCCTTGACAGGGTAAACAGAAGTTCGCCCTATGCATTCGATGGCAGCACAAATTTCAATCTTTTTGAAAATCCGATTACTATTGATCCTTCCAATCAAAGTAAGATTATTAACTCTGTAGCCTTCTCCTGGAACAGTTCCTCAAATGCACGTCCTAATATTTTTGCTATTACCGGGTATACCTCTACTACTGTAATACGTATCAATGATGGCCCTGCTTCAAGTGTTGCACCCGCTGTGGCAGTTACTTCAGATGCGATATCTAATAAATTCTGTTCCGGTCAATCTGTTACATTCACGGCAATACCAGCAAATGGTGGTGCTGCGCCCACATACCAGTGGAAGCTGAATGGGACAAATGTATCAGGCGCTACTAATGCCACATATACCAATGCTTCACTGGCCAATAACAGCCAGGTAAGTGTGGTGATGACTGCGACTGCAGGTCTCACATGCCTTACAACAACTACCGCGACCAGCAGTGCGGTAACGATGACAACGGGCGTTGTGACCGCTGCTGTAAGTATCGCTGCAAGTACTGCCAGCATATGCAGCGGAGCAACGGTTAATTTTACCGCGACGCCAACGAATGGCGGCACGAACCCTTCATACCAATGGAAGGTAAATGGCAGTGCTGTTTCGGGAGCGACTAATGCTACATACAGCAGTTCTTCCCTTGCCAATAATGATAATGTGACCGCTGTAATGACCAGCAGTATAGGGTGCGCAACGGGGAGCCCTGCTACGGGCAGTGCGGTAACTATGGCTGTTACACCTATGCTTACACCCACAGTTACAGTCACATCAAACCCTGCAGCACCGAGGGCAAATGCAGCTGTGTTATTTACAGCTGTTGCAACCAATGGTGGCACAACGCCGGCCTATCAATGGTATAGAAACGGAACAGCTATTGCATTAGCTACTTCCAGTACATACAATGTAAGCAGCGCTGTAGTGAGAGATGCATATTCGGTAAAGTTGACGTCGAATTATGGCTGTAAAACAGCACCTGCAGCAATGAGCAATTATATGACCGTTGGGTCACCGCTGGCCGTTACTATGGAATGGTGCACGCTTACGGAAAAAGATGATGAAGTATTATTACAATGGAAAACATCTGATGAATACGATAATAAACAATTTATAGTGCAACGTTCCCTTTCCGGTACGGCGGGATATGTAAATGTGGGAACTGTACCTTCACAATCTCTGAAGGGAGGCCTGTACAACTATACCGACCGGCCCGGTGTCAGTGGTACATACTTGTACCGTATTGCAGATGAGGCTGTGGATGGTACTATAACTTACAGTAAGATCATGAGCGCTGTAATAAAGTCAGCTCCACAGGTGTCGGTTGCCGTACAAGGAAATAACTGGATAATCAATAGTGAGCAGGAATACAACTACTACCTTTCTGATATGGAAGGGCGGGTACTGCAGCATGGTAGGGGAAATGGAATTACATTATTGGCGCAGCCCGCAGCGGCAGGTATTTACATACTCAAAACGGTGTGCAACGGAGAGATGATAAACAGAAAACTCGTTAAATGCACGGATAAATAAGCTGCAGGGAAAATATTTTTCTGCAAAGGGGGGAAAGTAAAAGCGGCCTGCAATAGTTTATCTATGCAGGCCGTTTTATTGAACAAAGAACATTTCTTCATTTATATCCAGGCTGAAGCAGCTTCATTGATATGTGCCGTATTACCTGTAATGGTCGCAAGGCGCTCAATAACTCTTTCTACAAGAGCATCGGGACAGGAAGCGCCGCTGGTGATCATTATGCGGAGTTGTTTTTTTGAGGGTAGATAACCTGTTGTTTCTTTTTCTGTATGGGTATGGAGATCGAAATGCCGCACTGTGTTACCATCTTTCAGACAATGCTCTTCCTTGATAAAATAAGTAGGCAGTTTCTCCTCACAGAGCTCTACCAGGTGCGATGTATTGGAGCTGTTGTATCCGCCTATTACGAGAGCAAGATCTGCGTCTGTTTCAAGCAATCCTTCCACTGCACCCTGGTTGTCACTGGTTGCATAGCACAGCGTATCGCGGGTATCAGCAAACCGGATATTTATATCATTGCCTTCGAGGCCGTAATGATTTGCCATTGTCTGTTTCAGATAGTCGGCGATAGCCTGTGTTTCACTGGCCAGCATCGTAGTCTGGTTTACCACGCCTATATGCTGTAGATCACGGGCTACATCAAAACCTTCGGAGTATTGATTTTTAAAATCTGTGTAAAACTGTGCTGCGGGCAATGTGCCGGTGATAAAAAGAGCGAGGTGCTGTGCCTGCTCCATGTCCTTAACAACCACTGTAGGAGTTACAGCCTGACTGTGGGAAAATGTTGCACGCGTTTCTTCATGTTTTGGCTTACCGTGTACCACGATTGTATATCCATCCTTTCCGATCTTTTCGGCGCGGTTCCATACTTTTTCTACAAAAGGACAGGTCGTTTCATAACGTGCGGGCTCAATACCTTTTTCACGCAGTTTTGCTTCCAGCTCCAGGGTAGTGCCGAATGCCGGGATGATTACGATATCGTCACTTGTCAGATCGTCCCAGTTCATGAGCATCTGCCCGCCGGTATCCATAATAAAACGGACACCGAGGTTTTGCAAGTCAGTATTTACGCCGGGATTATGGATCATCTCGCTCAGCAGGAAAATACGTTTGCCGGGATTTTCCTCTACGGCACGGAATGCGATCTCAATAGCATTTTCCACACCATAACAAAAGCCGAAGTGACGGGCGAGTATTACCTCCAGCGACCCTATTTTTAAAACAGTGGGCGTAAAATCCTTTTTCATTTTATCGGCAGCCTTCCGTTTTTGCTTGATAGCAGTAACGAGTGGACTCCGGTAATGCGCGGGAACATTAAAAGACTTCATGAAATACCTGATGAAGCGCAAAGTTACGTTGAATATCAGGGATGCAGGAATATGAAATGTGAAATATTTGATTTAGCGGATAGAGGCCTGGAATTCACTTTGTGCTTGTTTTAATTTATTAACAGCTGCTATTTAGTGTATTTTTGCGCCGGGAATAAAATATACCGTATGCCGGAGCAGCTCAGGGCAAATTTTTCATACATACCGGAGGATAAATGGGGCGAATATTCTGCCATGTTCCGCCGGCTGGAATTGCCTGCCAAAACGATTCTGCTGAGAGAAGGAGAAATATCTAAAAAAGCCTTTTTTATTGAAAAAGGTTGTCTTAGGGCATGGTTTAATAATGCCGGCCGGGATATTACATTTCAATTCTTTTTTGAAGGGCGCGGCCTTGCATCTGTAGAAAGTTTCAGGAAAAAAATACCCAGTTTCTTTACGATAGAGAGCATCGAACCAAGTGTCATTTACGAAATACACAAAAAAGATCTGGACCATATTATGGCTGAGCTTGAAGCGTTTCCCGAGTACAACAGGCAAATATTGGATTTTGTTTTTAACAGGCAATTTCACTATATGAAAGAGTTTCTTTCTTTTATAAGAGATACGCCCGCCCAACGTTATGAAAACCTTCTCGAAGAACATCCGGAGATTGTAAAGCGTGTACCGCAGCATTACATCGCATCTTACCTGGGCATTACATCTGTTTCGCTGAGCCGCATCAGGAGTAAAATACTGAGGGAGAGGAAATAGCTTTTTTCTTAACAAATGTTATTGACCGCTGAAAATGGTGTTTCTTTCTTTGCACAAAAAAGAAAAAACATGAAAGCAGCAGTTTTGCATCACCTGGGAGGTATACCGGTATTTGAAGATTTCCCCGATCCCGTGCCGCAGCATAAAGATGAAGTGCTGGTGCATATGAAATCCGCATCGGTAAAGAATATTGACCGCATGTTAGTAAAAGGCACACATTACGATTCGCTTGCTCCTTTACCAGCAGTGGCCGGTGTTGATGGAGTGGGTATACTTGCTGATGGTACAAGGGTATATACAGGATTTATAAAAGGAGCAATGGCTGAGCGGGCAATTGTCCGGGAAGACCGTTATGTGCCGTTGCCGGATGATGTTGATGATATAACAGCTGCAGCACTGCCTAACCCGGCACTTTCTGCCTGGTTTTCACTTGCATGGAGAGCAGCAATACAGCCAGGTGATAATGTGCTGATACTCGGAGCCACTGGCATAACCGGTAAAGCCGCTATACAGCTTGCAAAATATCTGGGCGCGGGCAATGTAATTGCAACCGGTCGTAATGAGCAGATACTGAATTCCCTGCCTTTACTTGGCGCACATGCGGTTTATTCCCTGGCGCAGCCTGAAGAGACATTGCATAAGACCTTTGAAGAAATAAAGAAGAAATACCCGGTGGATATTGTGGTTGATTATGTGTGGGGACGACCGGCGGAGATATTGCTGAAAGTGCTTGCTGGTCATGACCTGACGGCTAATCCCCGCCGCGTGCGTTACGTGCAGGTAGGCGAGATGGCAGGTGCCGCAATAAGCCTTCCTGCAGCTGTATTGAGAAGCTCGCAAATAGAGTTGTATGGCGTGGGCGGTGGAAGTGTGCCCGGAGAAATAATGCAGCAGGTGCCCGGAGAAATATTGCCTTTGTTATACCGGCTTGCAGCGGAGAAAAAGCTGGTGATAGACACTGAAACGGCGCTCCTGAAAGACATAGAAAACGCATGGCAGGTAAACGAATCGGGAAAACGATTGGTTATTACTATTTAAACATCTGATGATTTACTGAACAAAGCCCTGCATCTGTGAAAAATGCAGGGCTTTCCTCATAAAGACCATTAAATTATTTAAGTCCGAACATCAGGCCAACATTGAGTCTCAGGTTGCTGTTCATATTGTAGCCCGTATTGTCATTTTTTACGGCATCAAGAAGCCCCTGGTAATAATTTGCATCAAGATTAAGCCACACATTCCTTACCAGCCGTATGTTTGCACCCGCACCGGCGTGTACGCCCAGGTCAAAAGTGCTGAAGGTGGCAGTGCCCATTTGTGTGTCTGCAGGCATGTTGTTGTCATTGTTAGTCTGTTCGTCAATTTTTACAGCAATACTTGGCCCTACATATATTTTTGGACGTACACGGTTTCCGTAGTCACCGAAAAAATAACCCACATACATGGGCATGCGCAGGTATACAGGATTTACGGTAGAGGTATAAGTGTTTCCGTTAACGTTATATTCTTTTGTAAAGCCTTCGTGGGATATAATAAGCGAAGAACCAAAACCCCAATGTGCATTGCGGCTGTACAAAATACCGATACCCAGATCGGCGGACGGTTTGAATTTGGTCTTTCCGTCGAGGTTACTTACCCAGCTTTGGCCGAAGCCGCCTACTGGGCCAAATGAAAGATATTGTGCTTTTGAATTAATAGCTCCTGCCATCAAAAAAAGGCCGGCGGCTATAGTGCAGATCTTTTTCATGTCCGATACGTTTTGTTCCGGTTATAGCTTTGTGAAAACCATGCCAGAACAAGCATGTGAGATCTTTCCTGCTGTTTTTTAATAAGATATGTATCGCCGGTATTTGTGTTGAAGATTTTGGGGTAAGGAGAGCGCCTCGTGTTTTGGCATATTCTTTAACGTAACTGACTGTTTTATAATGTGCCTGCAGAAGAAATAATCTTTAGAAACGTTTGCAAATGTGGAAATTTTATCCTTATCTTTGCATCCCGTTCTGATAAAGGGCTACACGGATCGGTAGTTCAGTTGGTTAGAATGCCGCCCTGTCACGGCGGAGGTCGCGGGTTCGAGTCCCGTCCGGTCCGCAAAACTCTGTAAGTCTTTGATTTACAGAGTTTTTTGTTTATGGCCCTCTTTTTAATTTAGCGATCAATCAAATTGCATAAGTCGCTGGTTTATAGGTGCTTATTGCAAAGCGCCATGTTCCGATATAAGGCGGTTATCCCCTTAGAGGCTTGGAAGTATTTTTTGAAGTTGATAATCAAAGACATTTTTAGTGTTCCATGCTTCTATGGTTACCAGCCTGATTTTATAGATAAACTTATCTCACTGATCAATGTCACCTTAGACAGCTTTTGCGATAGCTAATACGTCAACGCAAATGCCGAATTCCATGAATTCATTCATTCACTGCTCGACAAAGAACATACCGCAGCGTTCGGGCGTAGTATGTTTGAATTGTTTCAGATGGTTTTGGCCCGGCGTACGGCAGCCCAGTCTCATCGGTAGTTTAACAGGGCTGGACCTGGTAGATGAGTATTATTTTTCCATTCACCCCCCTGATCGCCGGAGGCGGCAGCGCGAGAATGCTCAGCCAGCAGCACTTACCGCAACGGTAGTCGCTACTGTTTGTAAATAGTAAATCGCTGGGGCCTGGTATACAGATACTGCATTATAAGAAACCTCCGAAATCCTAACGGACCACTTGTAGATCCAGACTATTTAGCCGGAAAATCTTTGTTTGCCTTTACCTCATCGATCTGCTGGGTGTGCCGGTTGCTATGAGCACCAATCAGCAGGATATATTGATACAGATCATAGGTGCCCACCTGCAAAACCACCACATGGCTGCGCAGATCTACCTGGGTATTATTAACCAGTGCAATCAGCTTTTCCCGGTTGACTTTAAAAGCCGCCAGAGCTTCCTCTATGGTTTTGTAAGATGAATTGCCGGGCTCCAAGGCGGCGAAAGTTTTGGATTTATGACTGCGGTCCTCTACGGCCTTAATCAGCTCATCATCCATGAATTTGATATCCGCTCTCTTTTCAGAATTCGGCGCCTGGCTTAAAACAGGTTCGGCAATGGCCCATAATTCTTTTTCGGCCGCGGCAATGTGCTTCACGCATTCCGCTACGCTCCATTTATCAGTAGCCGGCTTGTAATCAAGCTGTTCATCGCTCAAACCTTTGACGGCTGCAAAAACATCGTTTTCGGTTTGCTGCAATAGTTGGATGGCTTTGTCCCGTTCCTGCGGGCTCAATGTTTTTTGCTGGGCTATGATGGCCGTGTTTATTAGACTGAGTAATGTAAAAATGATGAGCTGTTTCATGTTAAAATAAAGGTGTTAATGACCGCGAGTGATTAACCTCGTTAAGCGTTTGTTCCAGGTAGCGATAAGTGGCCCGGTATGGAATAACCGCCATACTGATCCGCTTGACCCCAGCTTCGCTTAAAGCTTCTACCGTGGCCAGGTTTGGATTGCCCACGACATTAACGGGCAGGCTAACTGCCGAAGTAATCGCTTTAATGATGGCCGGATCACCTACACCGGTTACGAAAAGACCGTTTGCACCAGCGTCCTGATATAGTTTTGCCCGGCGGATAACCGTTTCTGTGGGCCCGGGCAATTTTTGTAGGAACACATCGGTACGTGCATTAAGAAACAATTGCTGGCCGGTTTTTACCAGGTAGCTTTTGATACTTGCCAGCTTATGTACAAAAATATCTTCGCCCTCGGCATCTTCTATATTAATGCCTACAACACCAACGTCCAGTAATTGTTGAATATACTCATTGATCACAGACAAGTCGCTACTATAACCACGCTCAAAATCGACCGATAAGGGAATAGAAGTACAGGCTTTGATTCGCTGGATAATATAAAGCAATTCGACAAAAGGGATTTGTTCGCCGTCCGGATAACCCAGGGAATCGGAAATGGCACCACTGGAGGTAGCAATTGCTGAAAAGCCAGCAGCTTCGATCAGGCGGGCGCTTTTAACATTCCAGGCATTAGCCAGTAAGAGCGGTTTATCCTGTTGGTGCAACAGTTGAAATGCTTCGTAAGATGTCATTAGACAAAGCTAAAGTGATCATCATTCTCTGACGGTGTACAATTTAGACATTCCGACGGGCCAATACGGACAGTATGCAGGAACTTTCTCAAAGGCGGTTATCCCTTAACGGCATGGAAGTATACTTTCAACTTTGATAATCAAATGCACTTTTACTGTCCCATGCATCTGTGGTATACCCGCCTCATTTTATATTGCATCTGGTAAAGGCTTTCATGGTTCGAAGTGAACAAAAAAATCAATAAAATTGCAGATAGCCCAAGGCTTTCTCTACAGCAACAAATTACAGAAGACCAGATTATTCCGAAATTTGTCAAAAAGGATTTACCTGTGAAAGTATTTAATGACATTCCTGCTTACAATAATTATCTCAACCTTTCCAATCCTTTGCATCCGCTGATGGATAGCAGGGTTTGCAAGCAGGCTATTCCAAATTTTCCAAAAACGAGTGATGAGATCCAGGTCAATCTTTTCAAAATTGCTTTAAAGAAAAATTTCACAGGGGATATTAAGTACGGAAAAGGCAAATACAATACGGAAAACGGGTTAATGTTATTCAGTGAACCAGGACAGGTGGTTTCCTGGGATACACTTACGTTTTGGGATGGATATGCATTTGTTTTCCATCCCGACCTTATCAAAAAAAATGCGGTAGCCAACAAAATAAGCCGGTACAAGTATTTCAGTTATGAAATCAACGATGCCCTTTTTATGACTCCTGAAGAGGAAGAAACCATCACGTGGCTTTTTACAAAAATTCATTATGAACTGCTGAACAATAAGCACAATGCAAATGCCGAGGTAATACTCTCTTTGCTCCATGTTATTCTCACCTATGCCGAGACTTATTACGAAAGACAGTTTCATGAAAAAGGGAACCAGCAATTATCGGCTGCTGCGAAAGTAAAATCGCTGTTGCAAAAGCATTATAACAATCTTTCACAGCCGGTACAGGGCGTTCCCAATGTTTCATCCCTGGCAAAAGACCTGAACATGTCTCCCAACTACCTTACTGACCTTGTCCGGGAGGAAACAGGGAAAAGTACAATCAATCTGATACACGAATATGTGATAGAACAGGCAGAAATCCTGCTGTTACAAACGGACATGAATGTAAGTGATGTTGCCTATCAATTGGGGTTTGACAATGTTCCCTATTTCTCCAAATTGTTTAAGAAAGCAAAAGGCTTTTCACCTGGTGAAGCCAGAAATCAGGGAAAAGTGTAAGTATTTCCCTGCTTTGTGTTAACAGGCTGGAACAGGCTGAAACTAATTTTGATCCTACAAAATTCAGCCTTTTGCAGATGTATTCAAACTTTTCTGATTCACAGACAAAATTTACGACCATAGGTGGTTTTCGGCTTGCCTACAGGCTTTTTGGTGAGGGAGCACCGATATTATTTTATAACCGCTTTCGTGGAATATTAGATACATGGGATCCCTTGTTTCTCGATGCACTGGCAACGAAACATACCATTGTATTATTCGATTATCCCGGCATCGGCGATTCTGAAGGTGGGTTGTCCTCAGATATTCTGGAAGTTGCTGGCATCGGTGTACAGCTCATGAGTGAATTAGGGTTTGAACAATTTCATGTGGCTGGTTGGTCATACGGCGGCCTGGTAGCCCAGGCAGCCCTGTTCATGAATAAGGCCCGCGTGCAAAAGGCGGTCCTTATTGGCACCAATCCACCAGGTATCAATGAAGTTCCTTTTGATAAAACCTTTTTTGAAAGAGCCTTAAAGCCTGTAAATGATCTGGAAGATGAAACGGTAGCTTTCTTTGAACCATCTTCAACAAAAAGCCGGGCTGCTGCCAAAGCTTCTTTTGAGCGTATCGCATTGCGGCTAGACAGGCGTAAAATCCCATCCACGCCCGAAAAATTCCAGAAATATTTTGATGGCTCTGCCGTGATGAAGAAAGATGTACAGGATTTCCGTGGTCAATATAAAACACTTGAAACCCCGGTGCTGGTGATTTCTGCCGACCACGACATCAGCTTTGCTGTAGAGAACTGGTTTCCTTTATTGCGAAATGCCCCATCCATGCAGCACATTATCATTAACGATACCGGTCATGGACTGCAGCATCAACATCCCCGGCTCATCGCGGATTATATCAACCTGTTTCTTGCCTAAACAATTATTTCCTTAAACATAAAAAACTCAACTATGATTTTTGCAACGCAAAAAGTGAATGAAGGCTACTGGAAAGTATCCTTCAATAATCCGCCAATAAACATGTTTGACACCGGATTTTCAAAACAGCTGATGGTGTTGATGGACGAAATGGAGGCAGACCCCAACCTGAAAGTAGTCGTATTTGAAAGTGCTAATCCTGATTTCTTTGTTGCCCATGTGGAACTGCTTAATGTGGGAGATTTTCCTAAAGGCACCGGAAAAACAGGGCTTTCCATTGCCTGGCCGGATATGGCCAAACGACTGGAACAGGCGTCATTTGTCAGTATCGCTTCGATCAGGGGAAGAGCAAGAGGATTGGGAAGTGAATTTGCACAGGCATTTGATATCCGTTTTGCCAGTAAAGAAAAGGCCTTCCTTGCGCAAGTGGAGATCGGCATCGGTTCGTTTCCCGGAGGTGGCGGATTGGAAAGGTTGCACCTGTTGACGGGGAAAGCCAGGGCATTGGAAATAATTTTAAGCGGGGATGATTATGATGCGGAAACAGCAGCTTTTTACGGATGGGTAAACCGCGCCATTCCGGATGCTGAGCTGGATGTATTTGTTGACAATTTTGCAAAACGTATTGCTTCCTTCGACAAAAAAGCTATCGCTTCCATTAAAGCTATCATGAACGAAAGAGCGACCCTTCCGAGAAATGAAGACATTACAGACACGCAGGTTAAATTCTTTGCCTCACTGGAATGGCCCGAGGCGAGACAACGCATTAAAAACTTGTTTGAAAAAGGCTTGCAGCAAAATGGTGAGCTGGAATTAAACCTGGGAAAGGATATATTTCAAGGATAGGTAATTGTATTGACCACATGCGTTTCCAGCAAATATCTCTGTTGGAAACGTTCTTTTTAAATTGAAAAAAGGACATGAAAGCAGTAGTCTTAACAGCGCCGGGCGGCGTGGAGCAACTGGCATTCCGGGATATAGATATTCCTGCAATTAAAGAGGGTGAAGTGCTCATAAAAATAAAAGCAATCAGCATTAATCCTGTCGATACAAAAGTACGGCAGGGGAAAGGCATTTTCAGCGCACTTAAAGAAGTAAGCCCATTAATATTAGGCTGGGATATTTCCGGGATTGTGGAACAGAGTAAAAGTGATCTGTTTAAAGCAGGTGATGAAGTATTGGGGATGATCAATTTTCCCGGACATGGAAAAGCCTATGCCGAATATGTGGCTGCACCGGCAGATCAATTAGCACTCAAGCCGAAGAACATTTCGTTTGAAGTCGCTGCTGCAGCTACATTGGTTGCATTGACAGCATGGCAAGCCCTGGTAACGAATGCAGGTGTGAAAAAAGGGCAAAAAGTATTGATACATGCAGCTGCAGGCGGTGTTGGCCATATAGCAGTTCAGCTTGCAAAATACCTGGGTGCTGAAGTTACAGGAACTTCTTCCGAAAAAAATAAAGAGTTTGTGTTAGGTCTGGGTGTTGATCACTACATTAATTATAAGGAATACAATTGGGCATCGCAAGAGCGGGAGTATGATTTTGTGCTGGATACTATTGGCGGCGACAATATTGAAAATGCTCTTGCAGTCACTAAAGCAGGTGGTACGATCATCAGCATTCCTACTGGTTTGAATGAAACAATAACCGAAAAAGCGAAGGAAAAAGATGTGAAAGGTTATTTCATCCTTGTAAGATCCAACGGTCATGACATGAAGGAAATTGCATGTCTATTGGAGAACGGCGTGCTCAAACCTCATGTTTCACATCAATTCCGTTTTGAGCAAATAAGGGAAGCACATTTACAAATAGAAAGTGGAAGAACTGTAGGTAAAGTGGTCGTGATGCTTTGATGACCTGCTTTTTACAAAAATATTGTGTATCCATGCTGACACAGCGAATAGCCGGCTAAAATCTTAAATGATTTATGAAGTTTGTTTTAACCGGATCAGCTATACAACGATTTTCAGCTACCTCAAAAACGCATGGATTTTCATCAGATCAACATTGAAAAAATTCGGACATTGACACATTCTGCCCGCAAGCTAGAAAGGACAAATTATCGAAAGATGGTTTGTCCTTTTTCGTTTTAATCCAAAGCTACTTTGCTCTTATATCTTTAATAACTTTCTCCCGGTGTTGTTTACCCCACACAGCCATTTCATCAGTCAGCGGTTTAAGTGACCGGGCATATTCAGTAAGTTCATATTCAACAGTAACAGGCTTGGTTTCCAGCGCAGACCTTTTAATCAGACCGTTTAATTCCAACTTGTTCAATTCCTTCGAAAGCATTTTGGGGCCTATACCTTCAACGGTATGCTGAAGTTCCAGATAACGCTTTTTACCTGATGCCAGACAAGCTACAATCATCACTCTCCATTTACCATTTAAAATGTATAGCGTATCATTTATTGCTTTAAAGTGGCGTTTACACTCATCAGATATTTTCCCGTTTTCCAGTTTGTTAACCATGCTCTAAATTTAAGTACTTTCTTTCATGGAAGCACTTCCCTGCGGGGAAGTCACCATCATTAAGAGACTATGCCCATTAGCTTTGCACAAATAAAGTTAATTCAATGAACAACAATAAGCCGGTTGGTATTGTCCTTATCGAAAAACCGGGATCACCGGATGTATTGAGGTACCAAAACATAACACTTCAGCAACCTGGCCCTGATGAAGTGCTGATTGCCCAGAAAGCTATAGGAGTAAACTTTTTGGATATATTTTTCAGGGACGGAACTTTTCCGATGAGCCAATATCCTGCCCCCATTGGCTTCGAAGGCTCAGGCATTATTGAAGCAATTGGGACAAATGTCAGCGGCTTTACGGTAGGCGACCGTGTAGCTTATTACGCATCAATCGGGGCCTATGCCGAAAGAAGAGTCATCAACACCAATGAGATATTTAAACTTCCGAAAGATATATCTCACGAACAAGCCGCTGCTATGATGATAAAAGGTCTTACCGCTCACATGCTCATCAAACAAAGCCACAAGGTTAAATCAGGCGAAGTAGTTTTAATTCATGCCATGACAGGTGGGGTGGGAACGCTATTGAGCCAATGGGTCCGGGCATTGGGAGCTACTGTTATCGGAACTGTTGGAAGTGCAGCAAAAAAAGATTTAGCGTTAAAACGCGGCTTCCATCAGGTAATAGATCTGGGGACTGAGGATTTTGTTGCTGCCGTCAGCCAGTACACCGGAGGCAAGGGTGTTGATGTTGTTTATGATGGTACAGGCAAGGCTACTTTTGAGAAGTCGTTGACTGTAGTTAAAGATGGCGGAAGTGCTGTATTATACGGATGGCCTTCTGGTATGCCTGATATAGACAACGAAATGATGCTGCATAGAAAAATCAAATTTGCACATGACGCACTTAATGATTACCCGCTTTATCAGGACAAAAGCGGAAAGGGAATGCCTGAAATATTCAGTTTGTTAAGGAATGGTGTATTTGCACAGGCACAGCCATCCATCTATTTATTAACAGAGGCGGCTACCGCTCATGCAGATATGGAATCACGCAAAACAACAGGCAGTATTATTCTTAAGCCCCAATTCCTGGTTTAAACAATTAGTGATACTCCAGAACATTACAAAAAGTTGTGAGATTTACCTACTTCCCTTAAATCTCCATTCCCGTCTATTTCTGCAAAACCTGTTTATGAAGTCGGTAATTTGGTTGAGATCAGCGGCCACAAGGTTCGAAAGTAGTAACAGGCTGTTTCAGGTTTTATTTGCGGGTAATTTATATTCCTGTTAGTGCCTCATAACAATGCAGCACTTTTTAATTGTTAGATTTCAGGATTTTGATGCGTTCTTTTACACTTCCCTGGCTGAGTTCTAAAATATAGTTGCCATTTGAAACTCCATTTAAATCATATTGAATTGTGCTTCCCTGTTGATAGTTCAGGAGACCTGTGCTGACCACCTTGCCTAAAAGATCATACACATTTACCTGTAAAGAGCCTTCGTTTGCAAACTGAGAACCCGGAATTATTGTCATGCCAGCCTGAATCGGGTTTGGATAAACCTTGGTAGCAATGCTGATATCATTTGTTCCTAAAGTTTTTCTTGCTATGGTTTGCATGCCGGTTGTAATGATATAAGGTGCCAGGGCGTCTGCTTTGGTTCTTTCAATCATTTCGTTTACAAAAAGAGTATCACCGTATTCCTGCTCTGATATCATATGTTTAGGGATTTCATGCACAATCGTGGAATCATAATTATCCTGATCATCTATAAATGCATTGAAATAATAAGTGTTTGTATCAGAGGTTTGCTGTAGCGGTTTAGTCCTTGAATTACGTTCCCCGGCGCGTATAATTGTATCAGGTCCATTATAAACTTTCATTGTCCATTTCAGATCATAAGGCGAGCCATCTGCAAAGCTGAAACTTGGTGTTGAAGCATATTCGCCATACAGCGTAAAGTTCTGCGCTTTTCTTGGGTCGTAAGTGTCTTCGCCGAGTGTAAGTGCAACGTCCCATCTAACTATGGGTGTTGTATTATTTACTACATCTCTTTTAGGATAGATTGGCGCTATCAGGTGGATTTTTGCATTGCCGTAGTTGTTGGACGACCATACAACAGAAGTTGGGGTGTAAGGAAGCAGCGGACAGTTGATTGGAGACTTATAAACCGTTCTCGTTGGGCAACCATTATTCCCATTCCAGTAGGTATAACCAACATAAGACTGCGAATACGGATTCAGACTATTATGCTGTAACGTAATGCTGCTTGATGAGGAACTCACTACATTGAAATTATTTCCGTAACTCCATGTGCCGCCTGCTATCGGGCTGCTAAGGGTGTATGTACCTTGCCCGCAAAGCATGTCGGGGCCGGTGATTGTCGGTGTTGGCGGATATGTATTATCTGCGCAGATAGCCGTGTGCCCATCGAGTTCCGGATGTTTTTGCCACACTTTCACATAATCAATTTCCATTTGGCCTAGAACGTACCGGTATCCGAGATTGTAATTCGGATGACTTGCCCATTTTGTTTCCAGCCTTAGTGCACTTTCAGATTGACTATTGTAAGGATAGCCATAAGTGATGTCGTAAGTGCCCGGAATCGGCTGGCATCCTGAACCGATTGTAAATGGATATGCAGTAAAAGAGAAGTTGCCATTGATGTTATTGACGTAATACTTAAATGCGTTACGCGAATACTTCCACATCGTTTCTATCAATGCACCGTCTAAATATGCACTTACGGAAGCCGTGTCCCATTCATAAGCATAGGTATGCCAGTTTTCCTGGTGAAAATAACCACCTGTCATATATTGCCAGGCGCTTTGATTGGGATAATGCTCTGTAATATTACATTCGCCCGGTAAATTATACGGATTTTGAGATGGCGCCCAGGCATGGACCGCGTAGTTGGTATGTCTTCTGTTTTGATAGAAATTAAAGAAATTTCCATTTCCTCCCCATGATTCTGCCATATCAAGTTCATTAACGGAAGAACCCTGCCAGAGCCAGAATGCACACCATGCCCCATCAAACGTCGGGAATTTTATCCGCGCTTCAAACCTTCCTGAATTAAAAAAATTGGGCGACCCATTCATGTTATGATAAGGCAATGATATAATTGCTGATGAATAGTCGGCAGAAACAGTGAACGGTGGATTTCCGACGGTTGTACTGTCGTGTGATGAGAAAGAACTGTTTGGATCACTGGCCAGTAATAGCTTGCAGGTACCGTTGCTTACCACGACATTCTGATCTTTTAAAATACTTGGACCGTCATCAATTCTGGATCCGGGCCAATCCTGGTGATATGGCTTCGAGATGGTACTGGTACCGCGTTTCACTATCATGCCATCCCAGGTAATATAGGTAGTCCATTTAGGAGACAAAGTAGTGCCATTAAAATCATCTGAAAAAACCAACTTCCAGGGAGTTGGGTCACAGACATAGCCGGGCAGATATACCGACGGCAACCATCCATTTTGAGCGTATGAAGAAGATGAAAGCGCCAGATAGCCTAATAGTGCTATAAATTTTTTCATTATTCAGGTTCAGGATTATGTGAAACCAAATCTATACTTTCCAAAAAGTAAAATGGTTTCCGTTTAATAAAGGGTAGGATTTGATATGTGGAATGCCGTTTTGATACAGGCTAAGGAAATCGCCGATCGTGTTCAAGTCTGAATCTTCCAAATACGATTGGGGCCAATGGAAAGGATTAACTCATACCAGCGAAGTTTGTGTGAGCAACAGGGATGAAGTACAGGAGGTGGATTGTGTTCTTAAATATTAACGGAGATCACCCCAGACCAAAGCCCGTACATATTGTCGCTTTCCGGTTTCCTATATGATAAGCGACCAATTAATTTGTTTTCTGTACTCGATCGGCGACAGTATAGTCTTGCTTTTAGCAGCATTGTGACTGAAAGAATTGGTCCTGATACAATTTACGCCGCATTAAATCATCTTCCGTTATCCCATTCCCGCTGTGATTATTAATTGGCGTGTGGCCAATTGCAAGGCGACCGCACATAATTTTAATTAGATACGCCTACAGAATATTCTTTTCTGCATCTGCTTTCAGCAGTTGTATGGCATTTTCAAAACGCTGCAAGCGCATATTTTTTAATGCCTCATTAAGCAATGCTTTTCCATAGAGTAGCTGCCCTTCGTATGTGGCCAGGCTGAATGCGCCTGCCCTGGCACGTGCGCCCACTTCCGCCATAGTTGCCGACTGCATGTCTGCATCATGTGTCATGTCCGCAGGCTTTGACCTGTCTGCCAGGTTTAAAATAAGCATAGCATATATTATACGGCATAGTTGACGCATAACGAAGAAGCGCGCCATTTTATAATTATCAGGCGGAGTTCCGAAGTATGTATTGAGGTAGTTTTGTTCCTGTGCTTCAGCAGTAATAAAGAAGTTTGCAGCTGTGGCAAGGTCTACGTAACGGTCGTTGAGGAAAGCGGCATCCCAGTCTACGATCCATATTTTTCCATTCTCGCAGAGTACATTATTCGGGTTAAGGTCGTTGTGGCTTGAAACTCTGTCTGTATCGTGCCATGGATAATATTTTCTGATAGATCCGAAGTAACGGAACACTTCATCAAATGACGGGCCTGTAAGCATTCCGGACCCAATGAAATTATTCACGAGCCCCTCAACTGTCTGCAGCAAGTCGCTTTCTTTTGGAAATGCCGGCAGGTTATGTATTGCTTTGACAGACCTGGCTAGTTCCTGAACCAGCATGTCCGGTGATGTAAAAGCGGCGTGTAATGGTTTACCTTGAATAAAACTGCTGATAGAAATGCCATCCGTTGTATTGTTGTAATATACTTTTGGTGCAACACCTGCATTTGCCGCAATCTCCATGCAACTTGTGCTTTCCTGCAAAGAAGAAGTGTCTGATTTGAGCAGGTACATTTTTCCGTCAATAGTAATCCTGTACACGGCAGAATCGGAGAAGCCGCCGCCCAGTAATGTAATGTCTGCAACGGTGGTGGTATTGAAAGTTGTCAGCAGGGCATTTTCAATTGCGGCTAATTTAGAATCAGGTATGATGGCGGATAAGGATGATTGCATTTTTTTGTTTTATTCCGGTAAAATCACCGCAAATAAAATGTATTTTCTGATGCCGGATTTTTTCTGTATTGATATTTTAAAAATTTCGAAACAAACAATGAGTGACAGACTGGATAGAGAACAGGTTTTATTTCATTCATTGAAACATCACTGTCAGGCTTTAGTGACATTTATACAGCAGGGCATTGCCAGGCCACTGCCGGAAAACCTGCCGGTTATAAAAACGATGGGCGCGTCACAATTCGATATGTATACAGGTTTTTTGTCTGTAGAAGATATAGAAGCGGAGGTCGTGGAGATGCTGCATCTGCAATTACATGATACGCGGGAAAAATACCGGGGCTGGCTGGATGCACACGGCGGCTACAGGACCGTCATCCTTTCAGACAGTTCTGACTGGACGCTGCGTTTTGCTGAGCGGTTCGATTTTGTACATATCCATCCTTCACGATACTCGCCGTATACGGTGCGGATTAAGGCAAATGCCATGAAAACGGTGATGATATACCTGCTTTCCCAGGGGTGGCAAAAGGCAGTGCCGGACTTTGACATGCTGAACAGGTTGCGGGGGGAATATCTTTCGCTATCACCTGTTCTTGCCGGTGGTAATAATGATGAGTTATTTAAGGTATACAGGCTTATAGTCTCCGGATTGCGTGGCCGGTAGCAGCTCCTCAATACCGGCCAGTATTAAGGAAGCCGCATTATATATTATTCCTTGTTTGCACACAGTTATTCTGTAAAAGCAGACATCTGTTAATCTGTGGCAAAACCGGAGACACTACCATATAACTTGCAGACCGGAAAATGTAGAAGAATTCTTCAGATAGCATGAATCATGGCTGAATCAGGTATGCTCCGGGTGGAGATGTTGCAATAATTATATCCGGGAAATACTTATTGCTGTAGCGGGCTTGCCTGTATTGATGACTGTTGGTTTTGTTATTTAAACTTATGCTTTAATATGTAATACATGCTTTCGTTTTAAACTTACAGGTGTGTTTGCCTGTAAAGGGGGTTAGACGTGCCTGGTCTCAGGAATGTAATACCGGGGAGGTTTTGTCTAAGGCTTCCCTTTTTTATTTACCTACAGGTATATAGTTATTCTTGTGCCGGGTAGCCCTTCAGTATTTGTATTCAGCGTTTCTGCACTGAAGGAGATGTTACGTTTGTATATTTTGTTGAACAGGAGGATTTTTGTACGTATGATGTCCATGCCCCGCGACTGGTGCTGTTGCGTATCGGCGGAAGCATTTTTTGCAGGAAATCCCCGGCCATTATCTTCTACATACAATACAACATTGTTGTGCTCACGGTGAATGCGGATATGTATTTTTTTCTGGTATTGATGCAGCTGTCTGAAACCATGTTTTAGTGCATTTTCTACAAAAGGTTGCAGCAGGAACGCTGGTATAGAGATCTGGGAGACTGTTATTGCAGATTCGATATCGATGCTGTAGGAAAACTCATTTGCTGCAAACTGAAGTTTTTCCAGCTCCAGGTAGTTGCAGACCAGCATGAGCTCTTCTTTCAGAGAAGCGCTGTCTTGTCTTGCATATTCAAGCGAAAAGCGCAGCAGGCTGGAGAAGTTGGCAAGATATTCGTTGGCCAGGATAAATTTTTTTTCAAAAAAAATGGTTTGCAGGGTATGCAGGCCGTTGAATATAAAGTGTGGACTTACCTGTTTTTGAAGTGCGATCACTCTCAGCGATAACACTTCCTTTTCTGCTTCTATTTTTTTATAGTTTTTCCAGTTTATATTTTTTTGATACAGGCCGGATGCCAGAATTATAATGCAGATGCCGATCAGGATCAGCAGACTTTTGAAAGTCCTGCTGAGTAAAAACGGAGCTGTTACATTGAAATCCAGGTATACGGTTGTCTGTGGTTTGTTGAACTGGCGGATCAAAAGTGTTTTAAAGCCTTCAGGAATATTGGTCAGATCGATTTCTCTTTTTTCGCCGTTAAATATCCAGTCCTGGTCTGCATCTTCAAATTTGTATTCAAACAACGGGCTTTCAGAATCGGTAAAGGCGGCCAACGCATAGTTGACGTGTATCCTGTTAATGGGGGAGGGTATCTGCACTTCATTGTTCCAGGCAAAGAAGGTAGAATCATCTACAGTTACTTCATCGATCCGGATATCGTGTTTGTAGTCAATTGTCAGGTTTTGAGAAGGAGTGACAGATGCCAGTCCGTTAATATTAGGGAACCATAGCCTGCCCGCGGAATCAATACATGCCTTCCCTTGCGTGTGTGAGTTGAATTCCGGATTTCTGAGTCCGTCGGCTACAGAGTAATGCTGTACAGAAAACAATGTCTTGCTTGCGGAGGCATATGCTTCAAGGTCATTTTTTTTCACTTTGTAAAGCCCTTCGTTGGCAGTCATCCATAAGAAGCCATTCCGGTCCTCTGTGATAGAAAGTACATCACGATTCAGTCCGCCCGGGCCTGTAGGGAAGTTATATATATGATCGTTGCTCAACAGGCAAAGTCCGCCTTTCAATGTACCTATCCATACCTGCCTCGCTTTGTCGATATACATACTGCGCACTTTGTTGCACGGCAAACCGTCATTGATAGTTATATGTTTTATTACACAGAGCTTTTTGTTTATTACAAAAATGCCTTCGTCTGTGGCTATATATACCTCGCCGGATAGGGCTTCGGCAAAGTAATAGGGTGTGAGGTTACTGTAGCCGGGTATCTCCGGTTTTTTCAGTGCACCGGTTGTATCCATGCATACAGTACCTTTCTCCGTGCCGATCCACAACAATTTGCCGGCTGAAGGCATAAGACAGAAAACATTATTACTGGGGAGTGCCGGGCTGCTGATTACATTTGTTATTCCGTTCCTGTATGTGAGTATGCCACCACCGAAGGTTGCCGCAAACATAGTGCCGTTGAAGATGGCGACATCCCATATATTACCTTTCTTATAAAAAGTGCCGGCAGGCTTATATGTGCCTGTACGGAGGTTCATCGCACAAAGTCCGTCGCGCGAGCCTGTAAACAATGTGCTGTCAATGATTTTTACAAAATATATTTCCTGGAATAACGGTGCACCTTGTGGGTCGTATTGATGAATAATGCCGGGAGAAAGCATGAAAACGCCCTTGTCGGAAGTGCCGATCCATATATTCCCGTTGGTTGCAATGCAGAACGATCTTACATTGACAGTGCCCAATACAGACAGTGGTATCTTGTTATATGCAGATAGCGGGTTGGTGAAGTAAATGAGGGTGTCTGCGTCTGTAAATGCAAATCCGGAAGGGAATATGCCTGTAGATCGCCGGGGCGCAGTTGCTTTATATAGTTTGCGCCTTGTCTCTGGTGTCGTTTTTGTTGTAGCGATCAGTTCCCGCTTCCGGTTCCAGTAATAGAGATTTTCGCTGTCTCCCTGGATGTTCCAGTCGAGGGTGCTGTCAACGAAAAGAAGCTTATGCTCTGTGCGTTTATATAGATAAAGCCTGTTGTCATCAGTGCACAGGAATATGTTGGCGTCGTCACAGGTATGAAAACCGTAGAAACTATAACCGGGGATTTTGTCCTGCAGCAGTTTCCCATTGGAAAAGAGAAAAAGTTTTCTGTTTAATAAGACCGTGAAATTGACTTGTTTTTCAAAATTCTGTATAGGCTGAAAGCGTTCTACTTTTTCAGGCAGACGATACCGGAGCAGTATCTTGCCATGGTACATCCAGGCAATTTCCTCTGTGGTGTACAGGCATGTATATGGTCCTGCCGTTTTCACATCTACAATTGTTGATGATGTCAGGGGCGACAGATTTGACTCGTCGAAGGTTTTTATTGAATGTCCGTCAAGCCTGGCAAGACCGTTTAATGTTGCAATCCAGACGAATCCGTTTTCATCCTGTATGATTTTGCTGGCGTTGTTCTGTGGTAGTCCGTCATCTGTTGTATAGTGATGAATTATATAATCTTTTTGCTGTTGGGCATGTAAGGAGCTGTGGCAGGTAAATAATAGTATATAGAGTGTTAGCAGTGGTATAAGTGCGCGCATTTACAAGCGTTGAAACAACCGGAGAAAGGTTTCTTTTTTTCTGAGGGATACAGGTATTTTTTCGCCGGATTTCATAATGACGGCCAGTTCTTCTTTGGAGAATGTTCGGGAGTGAGACAGGTTTATAATAAAGGAGTTGTGCACCCGTGTAAACTGTGTGGGCAGTATAGTTTCAAACTCTTTCAGGTTTTTGGATGAAAGAATCGGCTTGTCATTCTGCAGATGTATTGATGTATATTTCCCTTCAGCTTCCAGGAAGACGATATTCCGGGTTTCTATGATTTCCATATTGGAGTTATAGGACGAAACCATAATCATATTTTCATTCGGCTGCTGCGCGGGATGCATGACCGTTTGTTTATCTTTTCTGTTGCCTGCAAGTTTATGTACCGCCCGGCTGAGCGCTTTAATAGAAATGGGCTTTGCAAGATAGTCCACAGTGTTGTATGAAAAGGCATCAAACGCATACTGGGTATGGGCTGAGGTTATAATGATCGAGGTGCTGTCGGGTATTTCTTTCAGAATTTCAAAACCATATCCGTCGGATAACTCAATGTCGAGGAAAATAACGTCAGCTCTTTTTCGCCGGACTGCATCTATTGCTTCTGTAACGGACGAGCATAGGCCGATAATTTCGATTTCCGGGTGATATTCTTGCAGTAGTGATTGCAGGAAAACACGGTGCTGGGAAGTGTCATCAATGATGTAACAACTATACCTGTTCATATTTGTGGTGTAGGTAAAAGAATACTAAAGAAATGGGGTTAATTTAGTTGTATGTGTTTCAGGTAATAGAGCTGGGCCGTGCAAAACCAATAGCTGCTTTCTCCAATTTTGTCACGTAGTACAAATTTATAAATTAGGTTGACATTATCGAACGACCTGTGGTTATTTGTTTATTACACAGCGCGGCAGGATGCATTTTTTCGTCGGTTTATTCAATTTTATATAGCCGGGTTTCTGCAGTTGTTCCCTGATATCCAGCAGTCATTCCTGATTTTATTGCAAATATTAATTTTCTGTTTTTCGGGCTTTCCTCTGCCTGAAATTTGGGAGATACAGCGGCTCCGCATATGTTTCAGTATACGCGGCTGCAATGGATTTTCCTTTCTGAAAAGAATCCGCATAAACATGCTGCAGACTATCATTATTCCAGTTGACGGACATGCAGCAGGGGTCAGTACATCCTGCTATACCATACCCCGCTCTGTAAAAGTTATAAGACTGGCTTTTTGTGTAAAGACTGTATCAGGCGTGCCTGTGCAGCTTTTAGACATACGCGGATGTTCTGTTCGTGAATATTATTGTATCGACAGCACATACCTTATCATCAGTATTGAGGAATATGCCGGCAATTTCTGTTTCAGGCTCCCAAATGGTTACAGGATATACATATACCGGTGCGATCAGGTCACTGAATAGAACAACAGGCAATAGTTACAGGCTTTTTTCATACATCATTTTCATGCGGCTATTCCTTTCCGGGGCACATTTATTCCGGCAAATGATGCGGGTATTAACTGGACAATATGCTGCTTTGGTATTCGCATATTTTTGATTTGTAAAAATGCGTGCTGTTTCAGATTTCCGGATTCATGGTAGGAGTGTTTGCGCAACAATTGGAGAAGGCAGGCAAATAATTTCGGAAACAACATAGAATATATACCTCGCAAAACGTAGGTATCAATACCTGTTATTGCTTCCTGTGAAGAAACGGCATTGGTAAAAGTCGTAAGAACTGGAAGGAGTTTCAGGATTAAGAAACGGAACTGTATGTCATTAAACTCACAGACATTGAAAAGGCCATGAATGTAAGAATTGGCCTTGATACGATCCCCACCGGCGTTGATGGCAGGAGCTTTCTGTTGCAGAGCAATAAAAACAGCAATTGTATTTCCCCACAAATACACTTGTATGTGATGGTTCTTTCTCTCTCCCCTGATTTACGCAGGCCCGTATACGAGCCTGTTGTAAACACCCATATCTGTTCAACAGATGCTCCTTTGCCTGGCCGGAAAGAAAACAAACAAGCTTAGTCACTTAGTAATTAGCGTATATAAAACCAAATAAAACAAGCATAACATTATGAAAAGAATTATTACCCGGCTGACACTATGCGTATTGCTGCTTGCCGCAGGATCAGCTGTGCGGGCGCAAAATATTTTTTTTGAAGCACACAATGTCCACGTCGATAATACTGCGCATACAGTTGTATTTGACCTGTACGTTTCCGGGTCTGCCACGTATGTATCCAGCCAGACGGCGAATGCAAATAACGGACTGCAGAATGTCGATGTTGCTTACGATATAGACCTGGGATCCACCGGCACTACCGGGCCATTAACGCCTACCGGGGTGAGTATCTCTACAGTATCTCCGATATTGAATGCAGCGACAGCCACTACCAGTCTCGGGGGTGCAAGCCCGGCAGGGTACGACTCTAAATTTAAGGTAAACCTTACCCGGAATGTTTCAACGAGCTCTCCGATCACCAATATTCCCACAAAAGTGGCAACTATCACTGTTACGTTTGCATCAACTGTAGTAATAGGTACAAATGGTGCAACACTTATGCTGCGAACAAATACAGGCGGAACTGGTTCTAAATGGTCCGACTTCCTTGGTAATACCGGACAGCCCATTGCTGCCAGCAATATTAATCCTACGCCGCTGCCCCTGGTGATTTCCGGCTTTGATGCAGAAACGGATCATTGTGCCGCAGAGCTGAACTGGACAACCGGTAGTGAGGACAACGCGAAGGAAATAATTGTTGAGACATCTTCAGATGGTGTGAATTTCGGCCAGGTTGCTGTAGTTGCGGCAAAAGGCAGTGGATCAGCATATCATTATTCTGTAGCCGGTGGTGCAGGTGCATATTACCGGATAAAAATAATCGCATATGATAATACATGGGTGCAGAGCGCTGTAATAAGAACAGCCGCGGGTGATTGCGGACATGGTAGTGTAACGATATCTCCTAACCCTGCAGATAAAGAACTGGCCGTACGGATAAATGTTCCGGCAGATGTAAAAGACGCGGCTATATCAATAACTGACGTTTCAGGCAGGGTGGTTTACAGAATATCCAATGACCTTAATAAAGGAGATAATATTGTGTTGATAGATATGAATAAATATGCTCCCGGTATTTATTACGTACATGTGCTTGCAGGTAGCGGTATGGATGAAGTCACCAAGCTGTTAAAAAATAATTAATCATAAAATAAACTTCCACTCATATAGAGACAGGAATACTAAAGCGGTCTGTTTTCGGATCGCTTTAGTCAGGTATTTCTATGTGGAATTTTTCCTCCTGGGATTGCAGGGCTTTCTCATTACACATAAACTGACAGATGAAAACGGGAATACGTTATTCATGGTGCATAGCGTTCGTTACAGCCATGATAGTCCAGCTGCTTGTATGCCTGGAAACGAAAGCAAACACCTACACGGTAACCAATGGTAATGATGCCGGAGCAGGCTCTTTGCGTCAGGCCATTATAAATGCCAATGCAGGAGGCGCCGGTCCGCATAGTATCATTTTTACAATAAGCGGTACCATCAACCTGGCAAGTGCGCTCCCTGCAATTACGAATGCAGGTATTACGCTGGATGGTGGCAACACCGTCACTGTATCGGCAAATGTAACGACCGATGTCGCCCGGAACATACTTACTATTAATGCCGGGGGGAATAATACAGTCATAAAGAACGTAGTGCTTCAGAATACAGGGAGCAATGCTATTACGATAGCAGCCAATCTGAGCGGCATTACAGTGGATAATGTCACAATACGTAATACAGCCAACGATTTTATTAACTATGGCATTTACGTTGCGGGGACGTCGAATAATATGACGATCCACAACGTAACGATGACAGATATACAGGATGCCTGCTGGGGCATCCGTTTTGTTGGTGCCGTAAACAACCTGAAAGTAGACGGCTATCACATCTACAATGGGACAGGTAATGCCGGCCACGGTATACAGATACAGGGTGCTGCAACCGGCGTAAGCATTAAAAACAGCAACATAGACCTCGATGATCCGGCTACAACAGATGATGGGGATTATGGTATCTACTTTAATACAACTGTAAATGGTCTGACGATTGACAGCAACCAGTTTCATGACAACGAGATATATGCAATATATGTTGGCGGCGCTGCATCAAATGTCAGTATCCGTAACAATAATTTCGACAACCTCGACGGATGGGTGAATAACCAGATGGTCTACTTTGCCGCTACATTAACCAGTGCACGCATCCTGAATGATACATTCAATGGTAAGATGCGGGCCGGCACAGACCGTGGAAATCAGGCAATGTTTATATACGGTAACTCCCAGCGTGTCATCATTCAGAACTGTAGTTTTACAGATTTTGACGATCGTGGTATTTATGCTCCGTATGGTTACAATACAGATAGTCTGATCATTGATAATAATACTTTTACACGCATTGGTACAGGGGCGGGAGAAGGAGCTATTGAGATCGCCGGTATGCGCTCTACGGCATCCGATGTATTTCCTATCCTGATCACCAATAACAGGCTTACTGCGATAAACGGTATCGGCATTTATCTGAGGCCGGGTGATGGAGGTAACTATACCATTCCCAATACTACTGTCGCTTATAATACGATAACCGGCCAGAAATCTGCCTGGGGTGCTATCCGCTTCAATTATATTGACAAGATCAAAGTAACCCAGAACAGCATTTACGGCAACCAGGGTATAGCGCTGGACCTTGCCGGTGCTGCCAACTGTGGTTATGAAGGTGCAACATATATTCCCCAGCTTATTTCTTCAACTGAAACATCTTCGGGATCAGGTGTATATAATATAGCAGTGAAGATGCCGGCGACCTGTGGCACGGGCAATTGTTCATTGGAACTGTTTGCGACACCAGCCAGTGTAGTAGGTGCTATAGGCGGAGAACATTACATAACTACTGTAAATAACCTGCATTCCGGAAATAATACACTCAGCAATATTACAGGTAACTTCCCCGAAGTTACTGCTGCACCTTATGGACGCTGGACTGCTACGTTACGTGTGGTAAACAATGGATGCGGTACTTCAGAATACAGCAATAAGCTACCTGTCAAGGTGAATGGCCCGGCGGGTGTCGACTCTGCTGTTCAGCTCTGGCTGAATCCGGATTTTCTTGATGATGGCAACATGGTCAATGGGATAGGCTGGGAAGATTTCTCTGGTAACAGTAAAAACTTTGACGTGGTGGTGTCAGATCCATCAAAGGCAGTTGGGCTGAACTATAATAATTACGTTGATTTTGACGGCAATGATTATTTCGCTTCTTCGGCAAGTCCTTTTGTTACTGCGTATACAAGCGGTGAGGTAATTTCCGTTCTGAAATCGAATAGTAATAATGCAAACCGTGGTAATCCTTATGATTTCGGTGGTAACAGTAACAGCTTGTATACCTGGAGCAACGGCGGCATATACAGTGATTTTGGTACAAACGACCGCTTTGGCTGGAATCCGATGACAAAAGCCATTCTGGATGCAAGAGCTGGTGTAAGTGCAGTTGCCGGGACGGCAATTAACCCGATGTCGTGGAATATATACGGTACGCATTCCGCTGCAAATAATTGGGGCGTTGATTTCAATGGTGGCCAGCAAACCATTTCTTCCGCTGTCAACACGGTAAATTTTACACTTGGCAATCGTGAATATGTAGGCGCGGTCGCTGGTTATATATTTTATGGTGACATTTCAGAAGAGGTCTTATACAAAAGGGTGCTTACTGCCGTGGAGCGCCAGCGTATCAACTCCTATCTCGCTGTAAAATATGGTTTGACATTGAGCCAGAATTACCTGGCAAGCGATGGTACTACTACATGGTGGAATCTTACAGCTAACACTGGCTATAATAAAGGCATAGCGGGCATAGCACGTGATGACCGGTCTGTCCTGTATCAAAGACAATCGAAATCAGTAAGTGCTTCAGATGTGGTCTCCATTGGTGTCGGCGATGAGATTCTGACGTCAAACCTGGATAATGATGCGACTATAGCGACGAATAAATCAGCGTTTATGTGGGGTACAGATAGTGCCAGTACCTTATATAACACTGCATTTGTAACGTCATATTCAGATGCCCGCATGACACGTACGTGGCGTGTAAGAAAGACAAACTGGACAGATACTCTGATCATAGTACAGCTACAGGGCGGTAATGAAAACCGTACGCTGCTGGTATCTTCATCGCCCGCATTTACCTCCGGTGTGGCCAGCTATCCGCTTAATGATACGGGAACTGTTGTACTGAACAGCAGCCTGATCCCGGATGGCGCATACTTTACATTTGCTAACAGGATAGTAGCGCCGGCATGCGTGACTGCAGGTATCAAAGCCTGGTATAAAGGTGACAGGTACAACCCCGCAACCGGTGTATGGCCTGATGTGTCAGGATATGATAATAATGCTTCCGGAACTGCAAACTATCCGGTAACGCTGCACAACTTTAACGAGGCTGTTGATTTTAACGGGCTGAACATGCAATACCTGCCGTCTATATATAGTTCCGGCACATTCCCGTTCGAGATGTTTATTATGAGCAGAAGCGCAGCCAATGTACCGATTTTTGCAAAGGACAATAGCTCGTCAGCATGTAATGCCGGGCCTATTTATTATGCAGACGGACGTATGACTGTTACCAATACTGCCGGTGCAAATATTACGACTGGTACTTCAGTTGCAGCTTCTGTAATTACAACACCACATATCAACAATACTAATCGTACTTCAGCAGGTCTTACTGCAATGTATGTAAACAATACACTTACCGGCACCGCTACAATTGCTCAGCAGGCAGGTGCATATGGTCAACCGCAATTAGGAGGCCGTAACGACTATGGTTGCTCCGGCGGTTATCTGCCGCAGGATGTGGAGATACCGGAAGCTGTTTTTTACAGTGCACCCCTTAGTGCGTCCGACAGATTAAAAGTGAATAGCTACCTGGCATTTAAATATGGCGTAACTCTTAACCAGACTGCCCCGACAGATTATATGGCCAGCGATGGTATTACCAAAATGTGGGATGCAACTGCCAATGCCACCTATAATAAGGATATTGCAGGTATTGGCAAAGACAGTTGCAGCACGAGCCTGCTGTATCAGAAACAGAGCCACTCTGTGAATGCGGGCGCGCCTGTTACCCTGAGCGTTGGTGACCAGGTGTTTTACAGCAACCGCACTAACCCCTATAGTATAATCAATAACCGCTCTTTCCTGGTGTGGGGAGACAACGGTAACGCTACTGCTTTTGTCACGCCTGTTACTGCTAGCAGCTCTACTGTGCGCATGGCGAGAATATGGAAAGTAGATAAGACCAACTGGGCAGATCAGGAAGTAACTATGAAATACAGCGGCAGCGTCCGCAATCTGTACCTGTTGATCAGCAACAGCAACAGTTCATTTACGACCATTGACCAGGAAATACAGGTAAATGAAACAGACAGCACGGTAACTTTCAACAGCAGCTTATTACCGGACGGTGCATACTTTACATTCGGAAAACAGATACTGGGCCCCGGTTACGTAAACAGCGGTGTACGGATATGGCTGCGTGCAGATGACGGTTCAGCAAGCGGTGCCACATGGAGCGATTTCAGCGGTAACGGCAATGATGTGTCTCAGGCTACAGTTACAGCCCAGCCAACGCTTTCGGCAGGTGCTGTAAACTATAATCCTGCAATGACTTTTAACGGGACCAATAATGTAATGACGGATGCCGATGGTATATTGGGTGCAGCTACATATACAGCTTCCAATGCCTTTGTGGTAACGGAAAGAAACGTGCTCCAGGTAGGATCTGTATTCCAGGAAGGCGATAACAGTTCTTACTATCTCAATAGTCACATAACATACAGCAACGGGTATATTTACTGGGATGCAGGACCGACAACAGGGGCAGCTGCAGGTCGCCTGTTCGTATTGCCCTCAGCGTTCAATAGCAATGTACCTTACCTGCATTCAATGACTGCAAGTACAGGTGTGGGGCAAAGCATTTATCAGAATGGTCTGCAGATAGCAACAGATGCTACCATGAGCAGTTTTACAACCACATCAAAGCCTTTTTATGTAGGACAGGCTACAGCTTCCGGCGCATATTATTACAGCGGGAAAATAGCAGAAGTGGCAATCTACGGAAGCGCAATTACAGCGGGCCAGCGTCAGAAAATAGAATCATACCTCGCCATAAAATATGGCATCTCGCTCGATCAGACTTCGCCAAGGGACTATATAGCTACAGACAGCAGTATCATCTGGAAGGCGGCAGATAACATAGGTTATACCAGCAACATTGCCGGCATAGGCCGTGATGATATGACGGGTCAATACCAGAAACAATCCGGTTCTTCTTCAGACTCATTGATGGTGATTGCCGCCGGTGACAGTGTGGCCGTTGATAATGTTTCCAATATGGAAACATTGGATGATCTGTCCTTTTTTGTATGGGCAAATAATAATGCGGCAATAACTTATACTGCCGCGCTGACAGGCCTGCCACATGCAACATTGCGTATGCCCCGGGTCTGGAAAGTGGACAGGACAGACAGCTGGACGGATCGTGATATAACATTTAAAGTAACCAAAGGCGGCGACCGCTATTTGCTGATCAATGCAACGGATCCCACTTTTGGTGCTACCGGCACAACAGAGTATCCGCTGGACGTCAATACCGGAAGCGTTACAGTTAACACTGCTAATATTCCGGATGGTGCATACTTTACCTTTGCTACCCGTATTATAGGTCCCGGTGGTGTAAACGCCAATGTACAGACATGGCTCCGCTCTGACTATGCAGCAGCAGGCAACAGCTGGGTTGACTTCAGCGGTAACCAGAAATTTGCAACTCAGGCGACTGCGGGCAACCAACCTGTATACGGAAGCAACGGTATTAATTTTAATCCGTCTATGAACTTTGACGGTAATGCAGACTACATGGACTTTACCGGCAACCTGGGTATAAGCGGTACTAATAACTTCACTGTATTCAGCGTCACCAGGCGTGAAACATCAGGTACTGCTGATGCAATGCTCTCACAGCAGGGAATTACCACTAACAACTTCCTGTCTTTCTTTACTGCTGCAAATAATTATGGCGTAGGCGCTACCAATGTAGCTACTGCAGCCAGTAGCAGTGTATACGGTACTGTTAACATACCTTATATGGCGGCAACTACACGCTCGGGCAATAACTTCAGCCTGTATGTAGATGGCAATGCAGATGGTGGTGGTACGGCTACCTGGTCATTCCCCGCCACGGCAATGCGCCTTGGTAACAGGGCAACATCTGCCGATGTAGCCTTTGATGGCGATATTGATGAACTCGTTGTATATAATCGTGCACTTACATCAACGGAAATGCAGCGCGTGCAGTCGTACCTTGCCCTGAAATATGGCATGACCCTTAGTCATGGTACACAGGATTACCTGGCCAGTGATGGTGTCACCAAAATGTGGACAGCTGCAGATAATGTGGGTTATACATCAAGAATCACCGGTGTAGGCCGCGATGACAGCAGCGCATTATACCAGAAGCAAAGCCGTAGTGCGGATACCGGCCTGGTGACCATATCTATGGGGCTTATTGCTGCAGATAATAAAAGCAATCCGGAAACTATTGACAGTAATAATTCGTTCCTCGTTTTTGCGGATAACGCTTCCGCTACGATATATAGCACCAGTATAAATGCGCCCATTTCTACTTATCGTATGAACAGGGTGTGGAAAGTAGATAAAAGCAGCAACTGGAGCGATAAAGACATCACGCTGAAACTGGGTAAACGTGCAGATGGTGTATATCTTGTTACGAGCTCTTCGCCTTCTTTTGTTACGGTAGACCAGGAGCTGCCGCTGAGTGCAGCAGACAGTACAGTGAATCTGAATACAGGCCTTCTGCCCGATGGTGAATATTTTACATTCGCCTCCAGGCTGTATGTGCCGGGTGGTGTTGCTGCTACTGCATTGTGGCTGCGACCGGATATAGGAATTTCCGTTGCAGACAGTATTGCCGTTGATACCTGGCCGGACAACTCACCTTCTGGTAACGATGCACTTCAGGCAACTGTGGCTAATCAGCCTCTTTACCGAAATGCTGCTGCTGCGAATATCAATTTTAACCCCGTAATGCAATTTGCCGGTACGCCACAATCCATGACACTGGATATATCAATGTTGCCGCTTACCAATACGGCGCGGACAATTATAGGTATAGGTGTTCCTGCAAACGTAACAGGTGTGAAACATCTGATAGGATGGGGAGCAAATGCTGCACTGCAGTTCTCGGGCATAGGTGCTAACGCAGCAGCCGGTGTGTTTTCTACTGCATTTACCACGCATTCTTTGTCCGGTGCAGCCGCATGGACTGCAGGTTTGCCTAATGAAATGTTCACTACGTATACGGGTGGAACAAATGGTGCAACGCATCTGTATAGCAAGCTGAAGGAAATTGCCACGAGCGTTAACCTCACGCTTGCAACATCTGCTGCCGGCACTGCGAGCGTCGGAAACGGTGGTGGTTTCTGGACAGGAACGATGGGGGACATCATTGTTTACAACCGCGAACTCAGCACGCTGGAACGCCAGCTGGTAAGTTCTTATCTGGCAGTTAAATACGGATATTCCCTTGACCAGGCAACAGCTACTAACTACCTGGCAACAGATACAACTGTTATATGGAATGCGACAGCCAACGCTGCATACAAAAACGGTGTGACCGGTATAGGAAGAGACGATGTGGAAGCATTACTGCAGAAACAGAGCCGTAACACAGATACGACACGTATGCGTATTGCGATAGGCGTAGGTACATTGGCAGAAGCTAATACAGCAAACGCCGGTGAGTTTCCTGATGATAAGAGCTACCTGCTTTGGGGCGATGATAATGGTTCTCTTACTTACCAGACGTCCCTGCCAGGGTCAGATCTGGCAAACTACAGGATGGCCAGGGTGTGGAAAGCTCAGGAAAAGGGCAGCGTGGGAATGGTGCAGATAGCAATACCTGCCACAGCTGTACCTAACCAGGACGAGGCTTTCCTTGTAGTGAGTAATGATGCTGTTTTCGACAGTACGGACAACTTTATTGGGCTCATTCCTGTTCAACTGAATGGCAGCACATTTCTTGCCGGAACCGTTGATATTGTTTCCGGACAGTATTTCACTTTCGCCTCAGACATAAAACTGCCGGGTGGTGTAGCTACTCCCGCACTGTGGCTACGTGCCGACAAGGGTATTGCCAATACCGTAGACGGCACTCCGTTAAGTGTATGGAATGATTATGCCAACCAGGTAAATAATGCCCAGCAGGCAACAGTTGCCGCACAACCCTCATATAAAAACAACAGTATTGACAACATCAATTTTAACCCGGTTGCAACATTCGATGGTGCTGCTGATGAAATGGACCTGGATGTGACCAAACTGCCATCAGGAAATACCGCTCGAAGTGTTATAGGCATAGCCACTCCAACAAATGCAACTGCTATACGGCACTTGATAAGCTGGGGGACTCCGGCTGCAGCCAATCAGTTTATGGCATTAGGCGTCAATACTGCAGCCGGTGCGTACCTGAGCACAGTAGGTGCTACAACAGCCAATGCCGGCAATGATCTCACTGCAGCTTCATTCTGGTCGGCAGGCACCCCTAACGAACTGATGATGACCTGGGCTGGTGGTACAGGCAACGCAGCCTTGTACAGCAGGCAGAAGACAATGCTCACACCGGCAGCACGTACCTGGAATACGATAACAACCGGTACCAGGGCGCGCATAGGTAGCGGTGGCAGCGGTAGTCTTGGAGTTACTGCGAGCCAGTTCTGGCAGGGGAATATAGGAGAGATGATTGTTTACAACAAAGAACTTACTGCCCTCGAGCGCCAGCTGGTCGGCACTTACCTCGCTGTAAAATATGGGTACACAATAGATCAGACAACACCTGCTAATTATCTGGCTACAGATACTTCCGTGATCTGGGATGCTACAGCGAATGCAGCTTACAAATATGGTATTACGGGAGTTGGTTTTGACGAACAGGAAGGGCTCAATCAGAAACAAAGCCGGAACACCGATACAATACGTCTGAGGCTGGTGGTGGGCGCAGGCAATATTGCAGAGACAAATGCAGATAATACTTCCAGCTTTGGAAGTGATATCAGCTATCTGCTTTGGGGTGACGATAATGGTGCTACAACATTTAAGACTCCTATGACCGGCAACAGCAATATCAACTACCGCATGGGCCGCACATGGAAAGTACAGGAAACCGGTTTGCTCGGCGACGTGCAGGTAGCCATTCCGTATGATGCATTGCCTAACCCGTCACAGTCTTACCTGGTAGTAAGTAACGACAATGTGTTTGATGCTACGGACTCGTTGTATCCTTTGTCTGCAACAACCATTAATGGCAAACGCCACTATGCAGCCACTGTAGATTTTGAAAGCGGTCAGTACTTTTCTATAGCGTCTTATATTAAATCACCGGGTGGTGTGGGCATTACCTCACTGTGGCTGCGCGCCGACAAGGGCATCGTGAATAATACAGACAGTACGCCTGTCGATGTGTGGGTGGACTATGCAAATGAAGTGAACAATGGCAGCCAGCCGACAGCAACCAGCCAGGCTATTTTCCGCGACAATGTTACGGACAATGCAAACTTTAATCCTGTAATGAAATTTGATGGCACTAACGACAATTTCATACTGGATATTACCAAACTACCCGTTACCAATGCCGCGAGGAGTATCGCTGCTTATGGTATGACAACGACCGTGGCAGCAGGTCAGCGATATATGCTGGGCTGGGGAGCCAATGCAGCAGCCCAATATACGGGCGTCGGTGCCAACGCCGCTGCAGGTGTAGTTGCCACTGCGTACACAACGTTTGGCCAGAGTGCAGCTGCTTTATGGACTGCAAATGTGCCGAATGAACTGCTCAGCACGTATGCGGGCGGAACCGCAGGGGCTGTTCATTTGTACAGCAAAGCGAAAGAAGTGGCTACGGCAACAACGCTTACGCTTAATACCCTTGGCAGCGGAACAGCATTTGTCGGCAGTGCGTCGGCTACAGATTACTGGAATGGAAAGATAGGGGATATAATAGTGTTTGACCGGGAACTGAACCTGAATGAAAGACTACGTGTAAATACTTACCTGTCGGTTAAATATGGGTACACAATAGATCAAACCAGTGGAGCACCCTATATAGCTACCAACGGAGATACCGTATGGAGCCCGGCTGTTAATGGAAGCTACAAGTTCCGTATTGCAGGCGTAGGACGTGATGATGTTGAAGGGCTCGACCAACGGCAATCGCGGAGTCTGGAAACCGGAGCTATGCTCACGTTCGGTAACGGTAGCATTGTAGCTGCTAACAGTCTTAATACAGATACGTTTGCCACAGATACAACCTATGTAATGATTGCCGATAATAACGGTGCCACAATAGAGCAGACAACCGATATTCCTGCATCGATCGCAACAGGCAGTAAGCGTCTGGGCCGCGAATGGAAAGCTGAGGTGACGGGGCTGCCATCGGCCATGCAGATGAAATTTGACCTTACCGGCCTTACCGTTACCGGCACTGTTCCGTCCGATTTTTCTATGATCATCGATAATGATGGTGACGGGGATTTCACAACCGGTACTGCTACCGTTACTCCTGCAACTGCATTCGCAGCCAATACTGTAACATTTGACAACATTGCAATTCCGGATGGTGCGGTGTTTACGCTGGTTACCAAGATGGAGCAATATAAGCTGAATGTAAAAGTATTTCTGCAAGGCGATATGCCTTCGTCAGGTACTACGATGCATAATGATCTCCAGGATTATTTTGGCGGAGGTGCAGGTCTGTTGCCGGTTGCAGATCCGTACGGTGCAGGCGCAAGCTACAGCCAGATCAATGATCCTGCTGGTCCGGCAGGAATGGTGACGGACTGGGTAAAAGTAGATGTACGTGATGCTGCCAACCCGCTGCGTATTATTGAAACCAATGCATTCCTGCTGAAACCTGATGGAACAGTAAGGGATATAACAGGTGCAGTGCCTGTATTACATACCACATCATTGCCCGATTCCTTCTGTGTATCTGTAAGTCATCGCAACCACTTGATGATTATGAGTAAAGGAATAAAAGCAACCGGCAGTTCATTTACTTATGACTTTACTACTGCGCTCAGCCAGGTATCCAATCCGTTTGGCGATCCCGCACAGATGGTGCAGAAGAATGGAGTATGGTGCATGTGGGCCGGTGATATTAACATGGACTGGTTTATTGATGGAACAGATTATGGAACAGTTTATTTTATGAATTCTGTGAGCCCGTTTGATGTATACGACATCAGCGATCTCAATATGGACGGTTTTGTGGATGGTACTGATCTGGGATTGATGTATTTCAATAACAGCATTGCGCCATACTCAACACTGATCAACTACTAGTTTCCGGGAAGGAAGAGAAATTCCATGTGAAAACTGTAAAAGGGTTAACCTCTGTGGTTAACCCTTTTTGTATCACGGTTATGTCAATGCGTTAATTCCTGTCCCAGAAGGCCGGCGGTTCGATGCCGAGTGAGCGCAGGTATACATAACCCTGTCCGCGATGGTGTATCTCGTTGTCTATAATATACAGGATCGTAGAAAGAACAGTGCCTTCATATGCGCCAAAGGCTTTTATCTTATTTTCAAAACTTTCCGGTTGTATTTGTGACCAGTAATAATTGATGTCGCCGGTTACTTTGTCCCAGAGGTGCAGCAGTTCTTCTTTAGTTTTTACGCTGGCATCGGGGCGGCTGTAATCCAGCTCCGGAATCATAGCCCAGTCGCCGGTAACAATACCCCGGAGACCTGCGCTGCTGAGGCTCATGATTTCCTTGGCCAGCTCAGAGAAAGCGCGCATACCGCCAATAGAATAATCGAACAGTTTGTCTGCAGGGAAGGCTTCAAGCATGCGCCTGGTGATATTGCGGTGGCCCATCCAGTGTTTCAGCAGATTTTCAGCGGTGATGATTCCTGCCTGGGCCGTTTCCTGTATTTGATTGTTTTCCATTTTAATTTGTTTTAAAGTAGATTTAATACAAAACAACAACTGCTCAGTGACAGCCCTATGTCAGCAGTAATCTCCCATCCGGGAAAATATTTTCTGCAACTGTTAAATATTGATTTTTCTCCTGTAATAACCCGCAGCAACCCACATAAAAAAGCGTAATTTGCAGACTGGCTGCAAGTCGCAGCGTTTTATGTCCGATGCAGTTATCAGGTAAAAAAATTATTCTGGCAGTCACCGGCAGTATTGCTGCCTATAAAACACCGCAATTGGTGCGTCTGCTTATAAAGGCCGGTGCCGAAGTAAAAGTGATCCTGACAGATGCGGCCGCAAAGTTTGTAAGCCCGCTGTCGCTCGCTACCGTTTCAAAGCACCCCGTTTTCAGCAGTGTAAGCGATGGTGCTGCGTGGAACAATCATGTAGAGCTGGGTCTCTGGGCAGATGTTATGCTCATTGCACCCTGCAGTGCCAATACGCTTGCCAAACTTGCAAACGGGCTTTGCGATACGCTGGTAAATGCTGTTTACCTTTCCGCAAGGTGCCCGGTATTCATAGCGCCCGCCATGGACGAAGATATGTGGCTGCATGCCAGCACACGTATTAACGTAGAGAAAGTGCGTTCCTTTGGCAATCATATAGTGCCGGTAGGGCACGGAGAGCTGGCGAGCGGCCTGGTAGGCGAAGGCAGAATGGCGGAACCCGAGCAGATTGTGGACTATCTTGGAGTTTTTTTTACAAAAGAATTGCCGCTTAAAGGCAAAAAAGCACTGGTAACCGCCGGTCCAACTTACGAACGTATTGATCCCGTGCGCTTTATCGGTAATTTTTCTACAGGAAAAATGGGTATAGCGCTGGCGGAGGAACTGGCGGAGCAAGGGGCAGAAGTGACCCTTGTATTAGGGCCTTCTCATCTCAGCACCGCACAGCCTGGTATTGAAACCGTGCATGTAGAAAGTGCAGAACAGATGTACGAGGCTTGTATGAAGTTTTTCCCCGCTGCAGATATGGCCATTTTATCGGCAGCAGTAGCAGACTTCCGTCCAGACCATGCAGCGACGGAGAAAATAAAAAAGAATGGTGATACGTTAGAGTTGAAACTAGTGCAGAATAAAGATATTCTTGCTTCGCTGGGGGCTGCAAAAAAGGAAAGTCAGTTACTGGTGGGTTTTGCACTGGAAACCAATAACGAGCACAGTAATGCGCTCAAAAAACTCCAGGCCAAAAACGCCGATATGATCGTTCTCAATTCTCTGCGTGATGAAGGCGCCGGTTTTGGGCACGACACGAATAAGATAACTATAATTGATCGTGGCGGAGACCATATAACATTGCCCTTGCAAAGTAAAAAAGCCGTTGCCGCAGCTATTGTAAAACATATACTGGAATTACAACATGTACAGGAAAATATTTAGTCTGCTTTTTCTTTTGGCAGCTTTTGGCAGGCAGGTCTCTGCACAGGAGCTGAATTGCAAAGTGAAAGTGATGCATGAAAAAATTACAGGTACCGATCCGCAGGTGTTTACTACCCTGGAACGGGCTGTTACCGAGTTTCTTAATACCCGCAAATGGACTTCCGATGAATTCCAGACAGTGGAGCGCATTGATGTAAATGTGCTTATAAACCTTACCGGCAAAATGGGGGGAGATGACGACGGTTATCAGGCAACACTTAATATCCAGGCATCGCGCCCTGTATATAATTCCGGTTATACATCCCCGCTCATTAATTACATAGACCGTGATTTTGTTTTCCATTATTCGCAATACAATCCACTGCAGTTTGACGACAACCGCATAAACGGAGCTGATGCTCTTGAGTCAAATCTTACAGCTGTACTGGCTTATTATGTATACCTGGTTATAGGACTGGATTATGACAGCTTTGCGCCGAATGGTGGTTCTGTTTACCTGAAAAAGGCACAGAACATTGTAAACAATGCCCCTGAATCAGGAAAACTTATTGCCGGCTGGAAGGCCTTTGAAGATAAAAGGAACCGCTATTGGCTTATAGACCAGATACTGAGCCCGCGCTTTCAGTCGCTGCGTACTTACTGGTACTCTTTGCATCGTGAAGGGTTTGATAATATGTATGCAAAACCTGCAGAAGCTCGTCAGAAAATAGTAGCGGGTATCGGCGGTTTGTCTCAGCTCAATAAAGATAATCCCGGGTCCATTTTAGTACAGTTCTTTTTCAATGCCAAAAGTGATGAGCTGTTGCGCGTGTTATACCAGTTGCCGCGGGAAGACAGGGGAGTATATGCAAACCTGTTGTCGCAGATGGACGTACCCAATGCAGCAAAATATAACAACTTAAAGTAAGCACCGCAGATGAAACGACAGATTGTGACATTGGCGTGTACGCTTGTTTTATTATTGGCTGCCTGCAAAACAGAAGAATCCCATATTCCTGCCGGAAAAATGAAGCAGGTATTACTGGATATACATATTGCAGAATCCTGGAGCTCTATGTGTGTGACGGATAGTCTGAAGCAACACCCGTCGCGTGAGAAAAATATGGATTCACTGGCCGTTTACTACAACAGTATCCTGAAGCATTATAACATAACCAGTGACGAGTTTCAGAGCAGTATGCAATGGTACCAGCATCATCCAGATGAACTGGACAGTGTATATGCGAATATAATTCCTGAGCTGAGCAAACTGGAAGGCTTGTCGCAGGCTGCGAAGAAGTAAATCCGGTGAACTGTGAGTAGCAGGCAGATGCGGGCGTTAAAGTATAAGATTTGAAAGCTGGAAAAATGATCCGGTGTTTTCCTTTGATTTCGTACAGGATTACACCGGATTAATAAATATCTGCTACCTCCCCATTTTGAGTTTTCGGGTAGCGCAGGTTCTACTTTCACGTACACAGTAAGGTTATTAAAACAGCGTTCCTCCTGCCATTCCTCGCCAGCCTGTTCTTCCCAAATGTTTATACGCTTTTTCAGTGGCTTCACGTCCCCTGGGAGTGCGCACAATATAACCTTCCTGTATCAGGAAGGGCTCATAGACCTCTTCTATCGTACCGGCTTCCTCACTTACTGCAGTGGCAATATTATTAATACCTGTAGGGCCACCTTTAAATTTGTCGATCAGTGTTGAGAGTATACGGTTGTCCATGTCATCAAGGCCGCTTTCATCTACATTCAGTGCGCGGAGGCCGTGCTCTGCAATTGCCATATCAATTACACCGTTGCCCAGCACCTGTGCAAAATCGCGCATGCGGCGCAACAGGCCATTGGCAATACGCGGAGTACCGCGGCTCCGGCTGGCCACGATCATCGCAGCCTCCGATGTGATCTTTACATTCAGCAATGCTGCAGCCCGCATCACGATGCGCTGCAGTACATCGGCCTTATAATAGTCAAGCCTGTTTTTTATGCCAAAGCGGGATAGGAGAGGGGCTGTAAGCAAACCCGAACGCGTCGTTGCTCCTACCAGGGTAAAGGGATTAAGATTGATCTGGATGCTGCGTGCCGCCGGGCCGCTGTCTATCATTATATCTATCTTAAAGTCTTCCATGGCGGCGTACATATATTCCTCCACCACTGTGCCCAGCCGGTGTATTTCATCTATAAAAAGCACATCCCGGGGTTCCAGGCTGGTAAGCAGGCCGGCAAGATCGGCGGGCTTTTCTATTACCGGTCCGCTGGTTTCTTTGATGTTTACACCCAGTTCATTGGCTACAATGCGGGAAAGCGTCGTTTTACCCAGCCCCGGAGGGCCATGAAACAAAACATGATCCAGTGCCTCGCCACGCAGGTTAGCAGCCTTTATAAATATGCGCAGGTTCTCTATCAGTTGCGGTTGTCCGGAAAACTCATCAATCGACTGCGGGCGTATGCTGTTCTCATACTCTCTTTCCTGCGGGCTCAGATGATCTGATGGCCGTACGTTTGAATTTTCCATGGCGGTAAAGATACAACAGCGTGTAAGACTAAAATAGTTTATGTGACATCAGTACATGTCTCCTGTTCCTGCTGTTATATAAAGATTCGTAACAACACTTTTCTTCCGGCATACTTCATTTGTTGCTGCCAGTAAATCCGCCACGACCGGCAAAGGCTAATATTGTTTCATTCAGTTAAATATTATTTCCATCTGCATGCCGCGGCATTTATTTTTAGCTATACTGTATCTGCGGTAAATTGTATTTTTTACAAAAGAAAATTTATTTATATCTTAGCCCGCAAGAAACTTATAACCTTTATATTTTATGCCAAAACATCTCTACCTGTCGGTGTTTTTCCTGGCTGCATGTTGCTGTAAAGCTGATGCCCAGATTGTGCCCTATACCAAAACGATCAATGCTGCAGGCGGCAGCGCTGTTATCAGCACTAATGTATATGAATGGTCGGTTGGAGAAATGTCTCTTGTAAATACTGCATCTACGTCGTCGCTGGTTGTCACGCAAGGGGTTTTACAGCCTTATATTGCCCGTACCAGCGTGGCCACGTCTTCCGGATTGCCCGGCGAAATCAATGTTTTCCCTAATCCGGCACAGTCAAAGCTGCAGGTGCAATATTCATTTAACGAGCCAGGTACTGTCGCTTACTCACTGCTGGATATTGCGGGTCGTGAGATTCTGAAAAACAGTGACGAGACGCCGGCCGTAAAGGGTTCCGCTACTATAGATGTTGCAGCTATCGCCAGCGGCCATTACATCCTCAATGTGTTTTTCCGCCCGGTTTCCGGAGCCGCACAACAATACATTTCCTTTAAAATCGAAAAAAATTAATTCCCCTTCCAACAACTGATTACCCAACCCTTAAAAAAATTATATGAAGAAAAAGTTCCTCGCTTTTACGCTTGCGATATTTGCAGGCTATGCAGCTATTGCCCAGTCGCCGGAGAAATTTAATTACCAGGGCGTTGCCCGTAATAGTTCCGGTCAACCAATCGCCAACCAGAATATGAGTCTGCGCATCAGTATCATGGACGGCTCGGCAACAGGTACGGTTCAGTATTCAGAAAAACATAGCGTTACCACCAATGCCATGGGCCTGTATAATGTAGCAATAGGCGGCGGTACAGTGCTTTCAGGTAATATGAGTGCTGTTACCTGGGGCGCCGGCGATAAATATATCAAAGTAGAGGCTGATCCCACTGGCGGATCGTCTTATACTTCGCTTGGCACGGCACAATTGCTGAGTGTACCTTATGCCATTTATGCTGCCAATGGCGGTACACAAGGGCCTGCAGGACCGCAAGGACCTACAGGGCCGGCCGGTGCTACCGGGGCGGCCGGTGCGCAAGGCCCGGCTGGTCCGGCAGGGCCCGCAGGACCACAAGGAGCTACAGGCCCACAGGGCCTTGCAGGTCCGCAAGGTGCCACTGGTGCTACCGGGGCAACGGGAGCAACGGGACTTACAGGACCTGCAGGTCCGGCAGGACCACAAGGTGCTACCGGCGCTACAGGACCAGCGGGTGCAACAGGCGCCACAGGACCACAAGGGCCGGCAGGCCCATCGGGTGGACCAGCAGGACCACAAGGGCCGGCGGGACCGCAGGGGCCGGCAGGACCTGCCGGTGCAACAGGTGCAACCGGGCTTACTGGTCCGGCAGGTCCTGCGGGACCACAAGGTGCTACCGGTGCCACAGGACCAGCGGGAGCTACCGGCGCGACCGGACCACAAGGGCCTGCAGGTGCAACGGGTCCGCAGGGACCTGCGGGCACTGCGGCTAACATAAGTGGTACGACCAATTATCTCAGCAAGTTTACCAGTTCGTCCGCAATCGGCTCTTCAGGTGTTATTGAAACCGGCGGCAAGCTTGGCATTGGTACAACTACTCCTTTAGCAAATGTTCATATCAACAGTACGTCTGACACAATGCTGCTCAGAGCTGCATCAAGCACTTCGGGTACATTTGCAGGTGGCATCATCAGGGCCGAATATAATGGCTCCAATACCTATGGCGGTGCAATTATCGGTACTGCAATACCAGCAGGCAGCCTTTCAAGCCCACAAAATATAGGCACAACAGGTATGCTTGGCATTGGCGGCTTTATAGGTACTGAGGGCCGTGCATATAATGCCAGCACTTCACCAACTGGTGCTTTATACGGTGTATATGCGCAGGCTTATGGACAAGGAGATGTAGCAGGTGTATACAGTATCGCGGATAATTTCAATGGAACAATTGCCGGTAATAAATATGCTATTTACGGAGATGTGTCTGCGGCAGGGGGAGCTACCAACTATGCCGGTTACTTCTATGGCAATGTACAGGTAGTAGGTTCACTGGCCAAGTCTTCGGGTACATTTAAAATAGACCACCCGCTTGATCCGGAAAATAAATATCTGTATCACAGCTTCGTGGAGAGCCCGGATATGATGGATGTGTACAACGGCAATATAACTACAGATGCCGGCGGCACTGCTGTTGTCAGTCTTCCTTCCTATTTTGAGGCGCTGAACAAAGATTTTCGCTATCAGCTCACGGTTATCGGCACTTTTGCCCAGGCAATAGTTGCAGAAAAAGTGCAGGGCAATAAGTTTACCATTAAAACAAACCAGCCCAATGTAGAGGTAAGCTGGCAGGTAACGGGTATTCGCCATGATGCCTACGCAGATGCACATCGTGTAGTGCCTGAAGTAGAAAAAGAGGCGGAAAACAAAGGCAAGTACCTCACTCCTGCAGAATTCGGGAAGCCGGAATCAATGCGCATCGGAAAAATGGATCGGCCTAAGATTACAAAGTCTGCTGAAGCATCCGCACCCGCCCGTTCCAAATAAGAATGCAAATCTCAATACGTAAAAAGACCGGCTATATCAGCCGGTCTTTTCTATTATTCATTGGTGTCAAAAAACTATTTTTTACGGGCTACTACTTTTTCAACAGCAGCTATTATGCTTTCTTTACTCAGGCCGTATTTTTTCAACAAGTCTGTAGGTTTTCCACTTTCACCGAATGTATCCTTCACCGCAACATATTCATGCGGTACAGGACATTCGCGGGCAGCCACATTAGCAATACTGTCGCCCAGACCACCGTTTATCTGGTGTTCTTCTGCAGTTACCACGGCACCGGTTTTTTTCAGTGATTTAATAACGGCTTCTTCATCCAGCGGCTTAATAGTATGAATGTTGATCAGTTCAACAGAAATACCTTTTTCTGCCAGTTCCTTTGCTGCTTCTACAGCAAGCCATACAAGGTGGCCGCAGGCAAAGATGGTTACATCTGTACCTTCTGCGAGCACTTGTGCTTTGCCTATTTCAAACGGCGCATCTTCCGGCGTGAAGTTTGGCCATTTCGGACGGCCGAAGCGCAGATATACCGGACCATGATGCTCTGCGATGGCAATAGTAGCAGCTTTGGTCTGATTGTAGTCGCAAGGAACGATCACTGTCATACCCGGCAGCATTTTCATCATGCCTATATCTTCCAGCACCTGGTGCGTAGCGCCATCTTCACCCAGTGTAAGGCCGGCGTGAGAAGCACATATTTTTACATTTTTATCACTGTAAGCTACAGACTGGCGTATCTGGTCGTATACACGGCTGGTAGAGAAGTTGGCAAAAGTCGTGGTGTAAGGAATTTTGCCGCCAATGGTCATACCGGCAGCTACACCTATCATATTAGCCTCGGCAATACCGCACTGGATAAAACGTTCGGGAAATTCTTTAATAAAGGCATTCAACTTCAGTGAACCTGCAAGGTCTGCAGTAAGCGCCACTACATTAGGGTTACGACGGCCTGCTTCCAGTATGCCATCTCCAAATCCTGCACGGGTCTCCTTCTCGTTTAATGCTTTGATATCCTGTATAGACATGTGAAATGAAATAAAAAAGATGCGCAAAAATAAGCTACTTAGCCGGATTTGCACATCTTATCTTTAAAAACAATTACACAGTATGATACAATGCTACTTCGTGAGAGTGTAGCCCCATTCTTTCAGCCAGGCAAGTATTTTATCCCGATAGTCGCCCTGTATCATAATGAGCCCGTTTTTTACGCTGCCACCTGTACCGCATTTGGTCTTCAGCTGCTTGCCGAGTGCTTCCAGATCGTCGTTCATGCCGGCAAACCCATCTATCAGCGTTACAACTTTCCCCGCACGTTGTTTGGTATCCAGTTTTACTTTCAGCTTTTGCTTTTCTTTAGGCAATGTTTCGGTCTCCTGGTATTCAGGCTCGTAATCATTATAAAAATCCTGGTTGGTGGAATATACCAACCCATCTCCGCGTCCCTGGTGTTTCTTAGACATATCAATAAGGTTTTTCTGCTGTAAAGTTGGCATTTTTTCCGGGGAAGTCCATTGCAGAATTTCCGGTTATTTTCCGTTCTGCCCGTCTTGCAAAACCGGTCGCATTCTTTTTGGAGTTCAGCGCGAAGTAATTGTTTTTCATCCTTTTTCACAAAGCGGGTAAACCTTGCGGCATAAGCTTTGTCCTTATACCGGTAAAACCATTTTTTTATGAAAAGAACATTTTTGATGATTGCATTGGCAATGGGCAGCATGTTTGTCACAAATGCAGTTAAGGCACAGGTAAATGTAAGTGTGAATATAGGAAGCCAGCCATTGTGGGGGCCTACAGGATATGACAGGGCAGATTATTATTATATACCTGATGCCGGCGTATATTTTGATATTGCACGGAACCTGTTTGTTTACCGTCAGGGGAATGCATGGGCAACTGGCGCCAGCCTGCCCGGATCTTATGGCAACATTGACCTGTACCGGGCACATAAGGTTGTAATCAACAGCCCAAGCCCATGGTTGCACGACAATGTATACCGCGGTAAGTATAAGTCTTACAGAGGCCGCTTTGACCAGACAGCTATCCGCGACGCCCATGACAATAAATATTATGCAAATCCGCAGCACCCCCACCATAGTGAGTGGAACGGCGGTGGAAGGAATGATCATCATGGAAACGGTAATGGCCATGACGATCACCGTGGAGACAGGAGATAATTAGCAGAGCAGAGAATTCATGAAATCAGCAAAAGCCGTCAATCAGTGACGGCTTTTTTATTAATACCTGTAATTGACATTTGACTGTTTGTGAGTAAAAAATGCCCCGTTTATTTTTTTTATATGAAGATATAAAAATGCAGGTACAGCTATTCGTCGCTTCTTTTTAAACGCTTGTCGCTTATTGTCTGCTCTTTGTCCCATTTGGCAAAATAAAGGCTTCCCACGGCACAGGCTTTGTCTTAATAATAGTGAAAATCATTTGTTATGAAAAAGATCGTATTAGTGATAGCCATTCTTGCAGGTGTATTTACATCAGGTTTGGTTAGTGCACAGGTGAGGGTGAATATCAATGTAGGTAATCAGCCTTTATGGGGCCCCACAGGTTATGACAGGGCAGATTATTATTACCTCCCGGATGTCGGCGTTTATTTTGATATATCCCGTAATGTATTTGTATATAGAGACGGCAATGTTTGGCAAACAGGCCCCAATCTTCCCGGACGCTATGGCAACGTAGACCTGTACCGGGTGCATAAGGTAGTTATTAACCGCTCAAATCCCTGGATGTATGATAATCAGTACAGAGGTAAATACCGGTCATACAGGGGACGTTACGACCAGACGCCGATCCGGGACAGCCGCGACAACAGGTATTATGCCAACCCGCAGCATCCTCACCACAATGAATGGAACGGCAACAGGGGCAATAACGGAAATAACGGCAACGGCAATGGTCATTATGACAACAGGGGACGTGGAAACAATGATCGTGGAGACAATGATCATAGAAACAACGGAAACGGTCATTATGACAACGGTAACCGTGGCAACAACAGAGATGACCACCAGGGTGGCAGACGATAATACAGGGAATTTAAGAAATCATTACAGAGCCGTCATAACTGACGGCTTTTTTTATGCAATTTCCGTTCAGAGTTTTGCGGTCCATTCATCCAGAGCAGCACTGTACTGGTGATGCGATGCTTCGGGCAAAAGATTCTTAAAAGGAAATGTTTCTGCGGCTGTAAGTGCCTCTTTCAGATCAAAGTTTTTCTGCACCTGGCTGTACCATACCCCCTGGTCGTGTAAGTGTCTTGCCAGGTATTCCTGTTCCGTTTGTCCGGGGGTGGGAATAAGTATTGCTTTTTTATTCAGCACCGCCAGGTCCATGAGGCTGGAATATCCACTGCGACATATAACGAGGGAGGCACCGGCTATCAGTGGCTGCAGCTCCTGCCGGGTAAGCCTGTGGAAATATTGTATATGCTCCGGGATGTCTGTTCTCGGCTGCTGAAAGGAGTTTGTTCCTTCTACAAAAGATACGGGCCCATTGTATTGCTGCACCTGTTCCCACAAAATGTCGGAGAGCATACCACGCTGCGGCTCCGGCCCCGAGAGCAGAATAAGCAGATGCGGTTCGCCACCGGGTATTGGCTGCTCCTGCATCTGCGAAAGCAAACCTATATACCTGGACGACTTTGGCAATTGGCCGGGGTGAGCGAGTGTTCCGCTCAGGTTTATATTGCCGGGAATATCGGGTATCCAGCATTCATGAAACCGTTGCAGGTAGCTGTAGTGCTGCTGCCGCATCAGCTGATCTGCAAAATTACCCATACCGGTCTGCACCTGCAGCTGATGTGTGATAATTACGGACGGAATAGTGTCGTGATATAAACCATAACGGTTATCCGAAATAATTCCGTCAAATTCATGCTCCTGAACCGTACGCAGCAACCAGTCGTGCTCGCGTTTTATGGTGAGCAGCAGCCGGGGTATCTGCGACAGCAGTGTAAGCAGGAACCCGGATGCATGACGGCTGTAGTGCACGTTATAGCCTTCAATATACAGGTTGGGGATTCCGGGAAATGTTTCTTCCAGGAAGTCCAGCTGTGTACTATTTCCGGCTACGACAACCTTGTGGCCTTGCGCCTGCAAGTGCCGTATGATAGGGATACAGCGTGTTGTGTGTCCCAGGCCCCAGTCGAGCGGAGCAATTAATATTTGCTTATGTTTTGGAACAGCCAATTATCCGTATTTTTACAACAAATGTAATAGTTTAAAAATGCACAATAAGAAAGCCGGGTATATCGTTTTTGTATTGGTAATCATAACAAGTCTGTTCGTGGCACAAAGTTGCAGCAGTTCTAAAAACTGCGGGTGCGGGGCCGATATAAACAGGTCTTATAAGCCGGCAAGGCACATACGCTAAAAAACCTTATTTTATGTGGCAGGGTCAAGATAAAACATGGATGCATTATCTCAATGATATTATTGCTTCAGATGTATATTCAGCGGTTTTCCTTTCAACATATATGAAGCATTCCCGGCTCACACGACAGTATATGAATTTCCTTGAGGTAATAGACCTGCAGAAATATAAAGTGATCAGCAGAATGCCCAAAGTGCGGATAGCCTTGAAGAACCGTGGTGAAACACCATTTATTTTTGTAGTTGGTAAAAATTAGCCCGGGTATATTTATTGAAACCTTGTTATACTGTTGCCAGGTGTGCAGCTAGTGGTCACATGCTGCTCCCTTCAGCACACATCAACGTAAAGCGGCCAATGCATTGCCGATGCGTTCCATAGCCTGCTCCAGCTTGTCCATACCGGTGGCAAAGGAGATGCGTACGCAGTCTGCATTGCCGAATGCACTGCCCATTACTACGGTCACAAGGCCTTTATGCAGCAGGTACATGGCCATATCTTCATCGTTATTGACTACAGAATCTCCGTAGGATTTACCATAGAAAGAACTGAGATTGGGAAATGCGTAAAATGCACCTTCCGGCATATTGATCTTTACACCGGGCATTTTGCTTAATGCGCCTATTACAAAATCCCTGCGCTGCTCAAAAGCAACACGCATCAGTTCTGTAGGTGCCATATCGCCGGTAAGTGCTGCGATAGCTGCACGCTGAGTGATGCTGTTGGCACCGGAGGTAAACTGGCTCTGAAGCTTTTCGCAGGCCTGTACCAACTCTTTGGGAGCGGCCATATAACCAAGGCGCCAGCCGGTCATCGCAAAGCCTTTTGAAAAACCATTGACTACCACTACACGATCGCGCAGCTCCGGAAACTGTGCGATGCTTTCATGTCTGCCGGTAAAATTGATGTATTCATAGATTTCATCGCTGATAATCGTTACTTGCGGATAGCGGCCAAGCACAGCTGCAAGGCCGGCAAGTTCTTCTTTGGAATAGACAGCGCCTGTAGGATTGCAGGGAGATGAAAAAATGAACAATCTTGTTTTGTCTGTTATAGCAGCTTCGAGCCTTTCCGGTGTCAGCTTGAAATCATCTTCAATACCACAATCTATAAACCTGTTCACGCCTTCTGCCAGCTGTACCAGCGCCCCGTAGGTAACCCAGAACGGTGTCGGTATCACTGCTTCGTCGCCGGGATTAATAAGGCACAGAATGGCATTGGCCAGCGATTGTTTTGCACCGGTAGAAACAATTATTTCCTCAGGTTTATATTCCAGTCCGTTATCGCGCAGGAGCTTCTGACAGATAGCCTGGCGCAGTTCCGGTATACCGGCTACCGGCGGATACTTTGTATAGCCGTCTTCCATTGCTTTTTCAGCGGCTTCGCAAATATGGTCCGGCGTGCGGAAATCCGGTTCTCCGAGGCTCAGGTCTATAATATCAAGGCCCTGTGCCTTCAATTCACGGCTCAGTTTTGCCATGCGTATTGTCTGCGGTTCGGATACGCGGTTCAGGCGGTCGGCTAATTGCATAGTACAGCTCAGTCTGTTAAAATGAAGCAGCAAATGTAAATAAGATGCTGTAAAAAGAATTGATCTGTAATTCTTTTATGAATGCTTGTAAGCATCTGTAAACAGCATCAGGTATAATGCCAGCAATATGATAAGGCCTATGCCTACTGCCAGCAGTATGATGGTGCGTTTGTATGCTTTGTTGATAGCTTTAACAGAATGCAGCTCATTGATGTTGTTCAGGATGTTTTCTGTGCGGGAAAAAGCGGTTTCACCTTTTACAACATAGTCATAGGCGCCATATTTCATGCTGTCTACTGCTACATCTATTTTGTCCTGGCCGGAAAGGATGATCACCTGTGTGTCCGGAGACCGGTCTTTGATCTGCTTCAGCACTTCCACACCGTTTTTTGCGTCTGGTCTGCGTGCATTCAGATGATAATCGAGCACTACAACTTCAGGGTTCAGACTCAGCTGCTGCAGTGCAGTTTCGCCGTCCTCAAATACCCTGATATCATAAAGAAAACGCTCCGAAAGATAGTCTTTCAGCATTTCATTCTGAATAGGTTCGTCATCAACAAGAAAAATGACACGTTTTGGATCTGCCATGTGGTTATACTATTTCGTAGAAATATAGAAAATTATATCAGAACGCCCAAGTTTCAGGGCAATTAAATATGCTTTAATTCTTTATGACACTGCTGTTAATACACTGCAGTAATCAGTTTTTTAACGCAAAGTAATCGCAGCGGTACGCAAAGAAAAAAGAATATAGACGACAAGGTACAGCATTCTCTCTGCGCCTTTCTGCCTAATCTTAGAGCGCTTTGCGGTAATGGCTGCGTTATGCTGGTACTGCTTTCAGCTCGCGGAATGCCTGCTCGCATACTTTGTGCAGCTTGGCTACCAGCGGTGGCAGCTTTTCGTAATGTACTGCCTCGCTGGCTGTCTGCTCTATGAGAAAAATGTTGCTTACTTCTTCTTTTACGCCCATGTAGGAAAGCTGCGGTTTCAGTGAGTGTGCGGCGATCTTCAGAGCCGGGAAGTCTTTTGTTTCCAGTGCCTGTTGTACGTTCTGCAGCAGACGGGGGGCGTTGTCGAGAAACATGCCGATGTACTTGCGCATTTTTTCTGAATTGCCGCCGGTAAGCTGTTTCAGGAACTGCAGGTCTGTGATCTGCGCCGGAAGCAGGATCTCCGGTTCTTTTGCTGCTGGTGCCGGTTCTTCTTTCCGGGACGCCCCAGCATTGCCTGTGGGTGCATTGTCAAAGACTGAAGCCATCTGCAGCAACAGTTCATCATTCTGGAACGGCTTTGATACATACCCGTTCATGCCGATCTCGTAATAATGCTGCACGTCTTCCTGCAGCACATTGGCGGTCATGGCGATGATCTTTACATCTCTGGCCGGTGGCAGGAATGTCTGGCGGATATTTTTTGTTGCGGTAATACCGTCCATCACCGGCATCTGTATATCCATCAGCACAATGTCGTATTTGCCGTTCTGTACTTTCCCAAGGGCTTCAGCACCGTTTACGGCCATATCTATGGTGATGCCGGGCAGCAGCTCACGCAGGGTGTCTTCGGCAACCATACGGTTAAATTCATTGTCTTCAACCAGCAGCAGCTTGGCACGTGTAAGACGGTTCATTGCATCGTCGCTGATGATCTTTTTTTCTTCTTCGCTTATCTGTGCGTCTGCCTCTTCAAATGGTATAGTAACGGTAAATGTAGTGCCTTTGCCGAGTGTGCTTTTTACAGCAATATCGCCCTGCATCAGGTTGCTGAGCTGTTTGGAAATAGTAAGTCCGAGGCCCGTGCCGCCAAACTTGCGTGTGGTATCTGTTCCTGCCTGCGTAAAGCTTTCAAATATTTTATCTGCCTGGTCTGCTGCAATACCTATACCGGTATCCATTATTTCAAAGTTGATGAAATATTTCCCGTTTTTATTTTCTGCAAGGCGGGCATTAATGGCCACAAATCCTTTTTCGGTAAACTTAACGGCATTGCCCGCCAGGTTAATTAATATCTGGCTGAGCCGTGTGGGGTCGCCGATAAGGCGCGGGGGAATGACAGGCTCTACGTACACGCGGAGGTCTATACTTTTTTCTTCGGCTTTCAGCAACAGCATATCGCGCATGCTTTGCACCACTTCCCGTATGGAGAAGGGGATCTGTTCTATAACCGTTTTCCCGGCTTCTATTTTTGAAAGGTCCAGTATGTCGTTGATAATTACAAGGAGGTTGTCGGCTGATTGCTGTATGGCCTGCAGGTAGCGCATCTGGCGGGGCTGCGGCGCTTTGCTGAGCAGCAGGCGTGTCATACCTACTATTGCGTTCATCGGTGTGCGGATTTCATGGCTCATGTTGGCCATGAACTGCTGCTTGAGCTGTGCTGTGCGCTCTGCCACTTCTTTTTCTTTCTGCGCCAGTTCTATCTGCTGCCTTATCTGCAGATTGCGCAGCTTGTTAAGTGTTGTCTGTTTAAAGATATCTTCTTTGAGCTGCTCATAGCTTTTAAGATGAAAGAAGGCTTTGGGAATATCGCCGGTTTTGTCAAACAGCATATAAAGCGCTTCATGCAGGCTCATCATATCATGACGGCGCATATACTCGTCTGCAAGGGTGTACGAGGCATTCAGGTGGTCCAGGGAAAGCTGGTAATTGCCTTCGTCCATAAATAGCTTGCCCAGGTAGTAATGTGATATGATCTGCACTTCGGCATTGCCCATATCATGCGATTGTTCCAGTGCCTGTGCGAGATATTTGTAGGCATTGGTAAAATCGTTCATTTTATAATATACTTTACCAAGTCCGCTGATCGTCAATACATAAGAAGCTGTGTCAGGCTCGGAAAGCACGAGATTTTCTTCAAAATACCGCAGTGCTTCACCGTACTGGTCCTGCTTAAAGTAGATATTGCCCAGTGTGTTGTAAATGGTAATGAGGCGGTTTGTATCGTGTGCGCGCTCAAATATGGGCAGGCAGCGGAGTGCATATTCCAGTGCACTGTCAAAGTCATTGAGATCGTAGTGCAGGTTGGATATACTGGTCAGGTTTACGGATTGTGCAAATTCATCTCCCAGTTCTTCGTTGATCTCCAGTGCGTTTTCAAAATAGTTGAGTGCACGTGCAAGGTCGCCCAGGTCGCGGTATATATTGCCGTAATAGTTAAGGATGCGTGCCTCCAGCCGGCGGTCTTTTGCCTGGCGTGCTATAGGGTGGGCCTGCTCCAGCATGTCCAGCCCCAGCTCATACTCGCCCTGCAGCCAGTAACAGGAGGCTTTAAGGTTCATGCCCCTGCCTTCACCGCGTTTGTAGCCGGCTCTCTGTGCACGGATGATGATGTCGTCTGCCATTTCGCTGGCGCGGTCTACATCAAAATTCCGCACTTCGATGGCCATTTCCACCAAAGTGTCAATACGTTCCTGTTCGTTGGTCTGGGTCTCATATTGCTGCAATAACTGCCGGTAGCGCGGTGTATCCATAAGTGATATTTACAATGTTCCTTTTATATAAAAATAAAACCCCCTGCATGTTTATGCAAGGGGCTTCGGTATAAGTATTTTCAGATATTACCCGTTGTTCGCCTGGCGGTGGTAGTCATCCATTCCTTTATCTTCATAAGAAGTGTACAGTGCGCACCAGTGACCGATGAGGGATAAGCCCCATGCTGCAGTGATCCATGCCTGCCAGGGGTATACCCATTTGTGGGTACGGTCTCCCTCTGCCTTGTAGAGATACCAGATGATGGCGGTAACTACAATATATACCACAACGTGTAAGAAAAATATGCTCTTTTGACGACTTGTAGGTTTTATTTTCTGAGGCATGTAATCGCTTTATTTTGCGCAAAGATAATTACCGGTTACGATAAAATGAAGCAACCGGCAAAGATTCAGCGGAAATTAATGGCTGCAGGGCTGAATTTTATATTTTTCCAGTAAAGAATAGTCTCGTTCTGAGTCCCGGGCTTCTTTCTCCAGCGGGTTGTTAAAGTAGCCGTGGCGGAATGAATAATACAGGTATTTACAGAGAAATGCCGGCCATCCGTTTGCTGCATATTGCTCTACGTGCTTCAGTTCATGCAACACCCAGCTGTCCGACTGTAAAAAATCTTCTCTTGTAGTACCGTGCAGGTGGATGGTATTACGCCAGACAATTGCGATCTGCTCTGCTTTCATCTTCCTGGCTGCCAATGCTGCAAACCATGAATTTTCTTTTATATGTACAGGTGAGTGCATAATGACTGAGAATCAAATTTGGTGCCGTAAGCGGGTGGGAAATATAATCGCAGAGAATACAAAGTACCGCAAAGATGTGCTAAGGCAATTATTACTTTACGGGAATTGTCCTGGATGAAAAACGGCTGCCCGTTTGGAAGCAGCCGTTGTATTGATAAAAATCTTTGTGAAAAACTTTGTGTCTTCTCAGTGCACTTTGCGGACTAAACCGTTGCTTTCTGCATTTTATTTTCGGTTGAGCGCTGCAGCAGGGCATAGGCGCCAAACAGTATGGTGCTGCCTGCAAGATCACCGATCAGGGTGTTTTTAAAGAAAGGCAGGCCCATTGTATACGTGGTTACCAGTCCTTTAAAGCCAGTACCCCAGAATCCGGTAGTAAATGTGCCGAAGTTGGAGAAAATAAAGAACAGCACAGAACCGCCGATAGTATAGCCAAGTACTTTAGCTGCTTTGGGCTGACCCATTGTGGTACCAAGAAGCGTTGCTGCAGCAAGGCCAAGGTAAGTAAACAGCTGGCCGGGGTAAAAGCCCTGTACTTTTGTAAACAATTGAAAATAGCCATCTGCCAGCAGCTGGGCGAGCAATGGCAGCAGGAATGCATAGCGTTTGTCTTTGATCACAGCGCCGCTGAACAGACCCAGTGCGGCCAGTGGTGCAAAGTTGTACAGGTGCATTTCTGTGTTTACAATACGGCTTACAGTAGCCATCAATACCAGTCCGGTTGCTATCAGGATATTCGTAGTGTTATTTTTCATCTTTGATACTTGTACCACAAAAGTAAATACTAATCATTAAACTTTAAAGGGGCAGGAATAATTGTAGTTTTAATCTGCTGAAATTGTTTTAAAAATACAAATATGTTTGCCGCCGATCCTGCCGGACTTTACCTGATTGCGCTGTTGTTTCCTGATGAAGCAAATGAACAGGTGCGTATGATACAGCGGGAAATACACGAAAAATTCGGCCCTTCGAAATCCCTGGATAAACCGGTTCATATTACGCTGGTACCGCCATTTCATGCACCACGGAGTTTTGAAAGTGCACACAAAATGCACGAAGTAGCCGGCGCTTTTTCCCCGTTCAAATTGGGGCTTGATGGTTTTGGCAGTTTTGACAATCCGAAGCAGCCGGTGGTGTTTATAAAGATTGCTGAAGATCAAATGTTGCAACGATTATATGCTGCTTTAAAACTCCACTGGCTGCAACATCATTACCCGCAGATACATTGGCCGCATGGTTTTCATCCGCATGTTACCATTGCTTACAGAGATGTAAAACCGGCTGTGTTCCGCCTGTTGTGGCCTCATTTCCGGAACCGCATTTTTACCTGTGATTTTATACAACACGATTTTTCACTGCTTCGCTGGGAAGAACTGCAGTGGGTGCGGATACAGGATTTTTCGTTTGCCTGATTATTTTTTGAGCATCCGTGCTACCGCATTTTGGGCATTTACAATACCTCCGGATATGCAGAGGTCGTCCAGCTTGCAGGATACTTTTCCAGTGCCCGGTCTGCGCACGTTTTTAGGATAGTGAGCAGCAGTGTTCATCAATAACGTTTTTACTTCTGAAGCTTTCAGATCCGGGAAATAACTGCGGATGATGGCGGCTACACCGGCTACTACCGGACCTGCCATGCTGGTGCCGGATTCCTTGCCATATTTATTGCCGGGCAGGCAGGAATATATATTTACGCCCGGTGCGAAAATGTCAACTGTATTGTGCCCGTAGTTAGAAAATGACGCTACAAGTTTTTTACCTTTTTTTCTGCTGTTGGCACCTACTTCTATCCAGCTGGCAGCTATTTGCGGGTCTAGATTTTTTCTGCTGGGATAGCAGACATTAGCGTCCAGGTCTTTAGATTCGTTTCCGGCGCTGTGCACCAGCAGCACGTCTTTGGACACAGCATAAGCAATAGCGGAATCCACTACGTTTCTATCGGGAGAATTGTATTTGCCAAAGCTCATATTGATGATAGAAGCGCCATTGTCTGCGGCATAGCGGATCGCATTGGCAATGTCCTTATCACGTTCGTCGCCCCAGGGAACAGCCCGCAGCACCATGATGCGTACATCTGATGCGACACCGTCCATGCCTGTATGGTTGTTACGCCGGGCTGCTATGATACCTGCAGTATGTGTGCCATGAGATGCTTCAGGGCCGGTTACGTGGTTGTTGCCATAAAACCTTTCTGATGCGTTGGTGGGATTGTCGCCTATGACAGCGCGGCGCATGGAATCGGCGTCTATGTGATTAAATATTACAGACTGTGCTCCTTGTTCCGCGCCGTCTTTTATCTGCTGATCTATACTGCGGCCACCCGCAATATGGAAGAGCTGGCGCCAGAACCATTGCCTGTCCATTTTAGCCATCATGGCCATTGAATTGGCTTCCTGCCTGCGTTGCTGCTGGTCATGCAGGTATTTGCTGCGTTGTGTTTTGTAGTCTGAATATACAAGGCTGTCTGCTGCAGAAAGATGTGTGGTGTCAAATGCGCTTACCTGCTTTTTCAATCGCTGATACATGCGTGTTTCTTCTGTTGCTTCATACATCATGTCCTCTTTGGCACCTCCCAGGAAGTTCCAGCCATGAACATCGTCCACATAGCCATTATGGTCGTCATCAATACCATTGTCGGGTATTTCACCTTGATTTGTCCAGATGACGTCTTTAAGGTCTTCGTGGTTTATATCTGTACCAATGTCAATGACAGCTACGGTAACTGTTTTGGATGGTTTCCCCTGCAGTAGTTTATAGGCTTCTTCAGTTGCAGTGCCATATCGTTTATTATGCCTGGGCGATGAAAGCTGCCAGCCGGTCTGGGCTATAACCGTGCTGTAAGTGCAAGTAAGGATGGCTGCAATGAAGAACCTGTAATGCATGGGTATACTGTGTGATTGTGATAAAGATAAGGCTAAAGAATAACAGGTTGCCAGGTTAAAAAGTTAACGGGGTTGAATGGTTGACATGTTAACAGGTTGCCAGATTAGTATGTGCGCGGGATAGATTGAGACAAGTTAAGAAGTTGACAGGTTGGTAGGTGTGAGCGTAAGCAAACAATATCGGTTCACCATTGCCCATTCACTGGCAAGGGCATAAAAAACCGCCGCAGCTAATGGCTGCGACGGCTTATTGTACTTACTGTTATTTCCGCTGCGGTGGCTTAGCTTACAAGGCCTTTGCCGTGGCAGTTTTTGTATTTTTTTCCACTGCCGCAGGGACAGAGATCATTACGGCCGATTTTGGGGCCTGCCTGTACCGGTGTGCGTTTTATTGCAGTTTCATCAGGTTCTGTATAGTAATCGTGTTCGTCTGCTGCATAGTCCTGGCCTGCTGCATCTATCTGGGCACGGTTGTCATACAGGTCACTCATGTCTGTATGCATTTCCGGCAATTCCATAGCTTCCTGCGGCGTTTCCTGCATAGGGATACCTGCACGGAAGAGGAAGGAAACGATGCTGCGGTTGGTTTCGAGCAGCATTTGCTTGAAGAGGTTAAAGGCTTCAAACTTATAGATGAGCAATGGGTCTTTCTGTTCAAAAGAAGCCATCTGAACGGAGGTACGGAGATCATCCATTGTACGCAGGTGATCTTTCCATGCTTCGTCGATCAGGGCGAGGGTCATGTTTTTTTCCAGTGTCTGCCATACCGGGCGGCCTTCCTGCTCTACAGTTTCTTTCAGGTTGGCATAGATCTGTATGCCGCGCAGGCCGTCGGTAAATGGTATCACGATATTTTCGATCTTATCACCATTCTCCTGGTATATCTGTGACAGCGTAGGCATCATATGCTCGCGGATAGCAGCTGTTTTACGGGCATAGAAATCTTTTGCCTGGTGGTAAAGTTTATCACCTACAACGTCTGTGCTGCCTTTGGCAAATTCTTCTTTTGTTACTTCCGGCTCTATAGCGAGATGTTTCATCACCTCTATACGGAATGCGTCGTAGTCGCGGTTATCGGCAAACTGGCCTGCAACGTCTTCACATACATCAAATATAGCGTTGTCCAGGTCAATGCTCAGGCGGTCGCCAAAGAGTGCGTGGTTACGGCGCTTATAGATTACATCGCGCTGTGCGTTCATCACGTCATCGTATTCAAGAAGACGTTTACGAATGCCGAAGTTGTTTTCTTCTACTTTTTTCTGTGCACGCTCAATAGATTTTGAGATCATGCTGTGCTGCAGTACTTCACCTTCTTTGTGGCCCATTTTGTCCATAAGGGAGGCAATACGCTCAGAACCGAAGAGGCGCATCAGGTCATCTTCCAGCGATACGAAGAATTGTGAAGAACCCGGGTCTCCCTGGCGACCGGCACGACCACGCAGCTGGCGGTCTACACGACGGCTTTCGTGGCGTTCTGTACCTATAATGGCAAGACCACCGGCTTCTTTAACACCAGGCCCGAGCTTAATGTCGGTACCACGACCTGCCATGTTGGTGGCTATGGTCACAGCGCCGGGAGCGCCGGCCTCAGCAACGATCTGCGCTTCGCGGCCGTGCTGCTTGGCGTTAAGTACGTTGTGTGCTATTTTTTTCTGCTGCAGCATGCGGCTCAGCAATTCAGATACTTCCACGGAGGTAGTACCTACCAGCACAGGACGGCCCAGGCTGCTCATTGCTTCGATCTCGTCGATTACAGCTTTATATTTTTCACGTTTTGTTTTATAAACAAGGTCCTGCTGATCTTTGCGGGAGATGGCCCTGTTGGTAGGAATGGCAACTACATCCAGTTTGTAGATTTCCCAGAATTCGCCGGCTTCCGTTTCGGCAGTACCGGTCATACCACACAGTTTGTGGTACATACGGAAGTAGTTCTGCAGGGTCACGGTTGCAAATGTCTGCGTTGCGGCCTCTACCTGTACATTTTCCTTGGCTTCGATCGCCTGGTGCAGTCCGTCGCTGTAGCGGCGTCCTTCCATGATACGACCTGTCTGCTCATCTACGATTTTCACTTTACCCTCCATCACCACATATTCCACGTCTTTATCAAAGAGGGTATATGCTTTCAGGAGCTGCTGTACAGAGTGGATGCGATCTGCTTTGATAGCATATTCCTGCAGCAAAGCGTCTTTACGCTGTCTTTTTTCTTCGTCATCTACCGGCATTTTTTCGATGTCGGCAAGGATGGTAGCGATATCCGGCAGCACAAAGAAGTTCGGATCTTCCCCTTTGCCGGTAATGAATGCGATACCTTTTTCCGTAAGGTCTACGCTATTATTTTTTTCATCAATGGTAAAATACAGTTCACTGTCTACCTTAGGCATGTTGCGTTGCTGCTCGCTGAGATAGTAGTTCTCTGTTTTCTGAAGTATCTGGCGGTTGCCTTCTTCACTCAGGTATTTTATGACAGCTGTGTTCTTAGGCAGACCACGATAAGAGCGGAACAGCTGCAGACCACCGGTTTCTTTATCTGTTTTGCCTTCGGCTATCAGTTTTTTAGCTTCTGTGAGTGCCTGGTTGGTTACGCGACGCTGCACTTCCAGCAGGTGTTCTATGCGTGGTTTCAGTATGTGAAACTGCTGCTCGTCTCCTTTGGGAACAGGGCCGGAAATGATGAGCGGCGTACGTGCGTCATCGATCAATACACTATCCACCTCATCGACCATGGCAAAATGGTGCTTGCGCTGTACCATTTCTTCCGGGTGGTGTACCATGTTGTCACGCAGATAGTCGAAACCAAATTCGTTATTGGTACCGTAAGTAATATCTGCGAGATATGCTTTGCGGCGCTCCGGAGAGTTGGGCTGGTGCTTATCTATACAATCAACAGTAATGCCGAGCCATTCGAACAGTGGACCGTTCCATTCCTGGTCACGACGGGCCAGGTAATCGTTCACGGTTACGAGGTGCACACCTTCGCCGGCAAGGGCATTGAGGTAAGCGGGGAGGGTAGAAACAAGCGTTTTACCTTCACCGGTAGCCATTTCGGCAATTTTACCTTCATGCAGGGTAATACCACCTATGAGCTGTACATCATAGTGCAGCATGTTCCAGGTGACAGGAGTGCCTGCCGCATCCCATGTATTGTTAAATATGGATTTCTCGCCTTCAATGCGTATATGGCTTCTTGTAGCGGCCAGCTCACGGTCCAGATCGGTAGCAGTAGCCTCGATTTCCGGGTTGTCTTTGAAGCGGCGCGCTGCGTCTTTCACTACAGCAAAAGCTTCCGGCATGATCTGTTCCAGAATTTCTTCAATCTGGGCATCCCTTTTTTCAACAAGCTTGTCTACTTCGGCATAAACGGCCTCCCTGCTGTGGAAATCTTCCTCAGGATGACTGTCTGCTTCCGCTTTTTTTGCAGCGATCTGCTCATCTATACTTTTAAGATGCTCACGGATGCGCTGACGAAATTCCTGTGTTTTATTGCGGAGCTGATCATTGGATAGGGAGTGCAGCCCGTCATAAATACGGTTGATCTCGGTAACCAGTGGTGCGGTACGTTTCACGTCTTTATCAGACTTGCTGCCACCAAATAACTTAGAGAGGAAACCAATCATTGTAATGAATGTTATATTTTCTTTTGTTAGTGTTTATTACTGCCACGCAAAGAAATGCCAAAAGGCAGAACTTCCCGGAACAAAATATGTTATATCAAAAGCTGTGCATTTTTTGAGAAACTGACAGCATGACACATAAGGGCTCAAAGCTACGCCAAATGCTGCATTTGAGCAAGGTTAAGGAGGTGTCTGCCGTAATTCTAAAAAAAAAAGCTCCAACCTCTTGCAAGGCAAAAATATTTTTATGTATTTTGGAAACGATTTCGAAAAATGAGTTCAATTATGAAAAAAACCTGCATCCTCGTTACGGCTGTATTGGCTTCAATGTTATATACCAACAAAGGGTTTTCACAAAGCAGTGATGAGCTCGTAACTGTTTACCGCTGGTACAACACAGAGGATAAAAACTTTGTTACCGTTGTGGACGGCGAATACCAGGATGGTCAGCTTCTTAACTGGAAGTGGAAGGACAAGACGCCCATTTTCTCTGCTTACCGTACTCCTGCCCCGGACCGTGTGGCAGTATACAGCTGGTTTAATCCTGTAACAAAGGACCAGGCGAGCATTGCAGAAGATGAATATACGGATGATCAAATGCTGAAAATGGGTTATACCGGCAAAAAGCTGCAGTTTTATGCGCTGACACGCCGCGGCCCTAACACATTTGCTATTTACCGTTGGCAGAAAGGTGATGATTGGGTTACTATCGCTGAAGAAGGTAATACCGATGCTTACCTGAAAAAAGGATACAGGCACAAAACATTCCAGTATTTCGGAATTCCGCGTTCCGTAGATGCTCCGGTTTACAACCAGCTTTAATTTCCTTTACAGGATATAATTTTTTACCAGGCCGCATACCACATGCGGCCTTTCTCATTTATCGTGAAAAACGGAATATATCCAGGTCCGGATTTTTTATGCCTGAAATCCCATCCCGGATCAGCTGACCTGCGATTACACTGAATGTAATGCCGTTACCGCCAAATCCTAATGCAAACCATGTGTTTTTTTGCCCGGCCTGACCGATAAATGGTAAACCATCCTTTGTAGCGGCAAAATGTCCCGCCCATTTAAAGTCTGTTTTAAAATTAAGGTGCGGAAATAATTTTCTGAAAGCCTGTTCCAGCGCTTTTGCTTTTTGCGGCAAGCGTGCATCTCTTTTCTCCGGATCGGTAAAGTCATCGTCCTTGCCACCGATAATTACCCGGTTGTCTTCCGTAGTGCGCAGGTACAGATAAGGTGTTGCTGTTTCCCAGATCAGCGCATTTCTGTACCAGAACTGTTTTTTATTAAGCGGTTCACTGATAATGGCATAAGTTGTCTGCAGCTTTTCCACCTGCTGCTCCAGGTATTGCTGTGATTCATATCCGCAGGCTATTACAAGATGCCCGGCATCAATCCGCAAGCCTGTTGCCGTAGTGAGTGTTATGCCCGTATTGTGATGTGATATATCTTTTATCTCTGTATGGTCAAATACCTGAAGCTGTTTTCTCGCGGTAAGGTAGGCAAGTATTGCATGGGTCAGTGCATAGGCATCTGCCTCTGCACCATCTTCAGACAGGATGCCGCCGGGTTTGCTGAACCCGAATTTTTCCAGGACGGCATTTTCATTCAGCCATTTGATCCTGAATCCTTCTTTTTTTCTGAGGATGTACTCTGCTCTGAGGCTTTCTGTGTCCTTTTTGTAAGATGCATATTGGAAGCTTGGCCTGATTTCTATAGGACAATGTACTTTTTTACTGATTTCCAGCAGGTCATAAATCGCCTGTCTGCATAAAAGATAGCTCCTGACAGCATTTTTTTCGCCCACTTTCTTTACCAATTCCCGTAACGGAGTATCTATTTCATACTGGAGCAGTGCAGTTGTGGCGGCTGTGCTGCCGGTAGCTACGTGCCGTTTATCTGCCATTACCACTTTGTAACCCGCCTGACAGAGATACCAGGCCGTAAGTGCACCACTGATACCGGCACCTATAATAGCTACTTCTGCCCTTATATTTTTATCGGGAGATGGATAAGAACGGATAATGCCGTGCTTCAGCAGCCAATATGGATCATGGGTTCGTAAATTCATGTGGTATAATTGCTACATGAATTAAAAAAATAATGCCAATCTGCTAGGACAGATTGGCATTGATATAAGAAAGTATGTAATCAAAGTACTTGTACGATCAGGAATTTGAGGTATTGTGTGGTAGGCACATTCCAGAGGATCGGGTGATCGGAAGCCTGTGTCTGCCAGGTTACCTGCCTTATTTTGCGTTTCGCATCTTTTGCCGCCAGTTCTATGATCTCCAGGAACATTTCAGGTGGTACAAGATTGGTGCAGGACGAGGTTACCAGGAAACCGCCCGGCTTTATCAGTTTCATACCGCGGAGGTTTATCTCCTTGTACCCGGTAATCGCTTTCTGTATGTTTTCCCTGCTTTTGGTAAATGCAGGTGGGTCCAGCATTACCACATCCCATTTTTTGCCATCTTTTCCCCATTGTTTCAGCACATCGAAGGCATTCATGGCCTCAAATTTTACAATATGGTCCAGATTGTTGAGCGCGGCATTTTTGTTTGCCTGCGCCACTGCATTTTCTGATATGTCCAGTCCCAGTACGGATTTGGCACCATAATGAGCTGCATGAATTTCAAAAGTGCCGGTATAGGTAAAGGCCCCCAGTACATCTGCATCTTTACAGATATGCTGTATAGCGCGGCGGTTATCCTGCTGGTCAAGGAAATAACCTGTTTTCTGGCCGTTTTCTATATCCACATGGAATTTCAGTCCGTTTTCATTGATAACGATATTGGTATCAAACGGTGCCGAAAGAAATCCTTTTTGCTGCGGCAAACCTTCCAGTTCGCGTACAGGTACATCATTGCGCTCGTAGATGCCTTTCGGGTTAAATATTTTCTGCAGTGCATCGGTAATGGCGGTTTTCCATTTGTCCATGCCCAATGCGAGCGTCTGTATTACAAAATGATCATTGAATTTATCAATAATAAGTGCCGGCAGGCTGTCGGCTTCACCGAATATCAGGCGGCAATTCTCTGTATAGCCAATCTGTTTGCGGTATTCCCATGCTTCCAGGATGCGATTGTGGAAAAACTGTTCATTTACCACCTCTTCCTTATCACGTGTTACCAGCCTGATACGTATCTGTGAAGCAGGATTGATATAGCCCTTACCGATAAAAGAACCGTTATATGAATAAACCTCTACAATATCGCCCGGCTCTGCGTTTCCGTCACTGTCTCCCAGCTCATTTGCAAATATCCAGGGGTGCCCGTTTACGACACGGTCACCTACTTTTTTCCTCAAAAAGAATTTTGCCATGGCGCAAAAGTAAGGAACCGGAAGGGAAGAGTGAAAAGTTAATAAGTCGAAACAGTAATTGATTAACAGACTGACAGGTAACCCGGTAAGGTATAAAATCAGGATCAGTCACGTCTGTACATCAATTAGTGTGTATTTTAATTCATTACTATGTCGGCCTGCCGGTACATCAATCATGACAATTTCACATTCCGATTCTATATCTTTTGCAAATTCCGGTATTTTTGTGCGACCCATATTTCGTATGCTGCAAAAACTGATTATCCGTAATTACGCCATTATAGATCATCTCACTATAGCACCGGATGCGCACCTTAACATAGTAACAGGTGAAACCGGCGCAGGTAAAAGTATTATACTCGGAGCCTTATCCCTGATATTGGGTGAGCGGGCTGATACCAGTGTGCTGATCAACAAAGAGGAAAAATGCGTTGTTGAAGCGCATTTTGATGTGCATGACAATACAAAATTCCGGAAAGCACTGCAGGAAGAAGAACTGGACAACGATCTGCAATGTATTATACGCCGTGAGATAAGTGCCAGCGGGAAATCGCGTGCTTTTGTAAATGATACACCCGTTACCTTAAATGTTTTAAACAGCCTCACTTCTCTGCTTGTAGATCTGCACCAGCAGTTTGATCACCTGGCGCTGGAAGACGACAACTTCCAGATGGATGTACTGGATGCACTGGCACAGAATGCCACGCTGCGCAGTGACTACCGTCAGCAGTTCCGCAAATACCGCAGTGTTTCAAAGCAGCTTACGGAGGCGCGCGACAGGCAAACGCAGTTTCAGAAAGAAGCAGACTATAAACAGTTTTTGCTGGATGAACTGCTGCAATTGAACTTCACAGAAAATGAACTGGAACACGCAGAACAGCAGCTGAAGCAAATGAACCATGCCGAGCGTATTCATGCTGTATTACAGACCAGCCGCTATGCTATGGATGAGGGTGAGCAGCCTTTGTTACAGGAACTGAAACGGATTAACCAACAATTGCAGTCTATAACAGATGTAATGCCGGAAGCTTTGCCGGTGCAGCAACGGATGGCTTCTGCGCTGGAAGAGCTGAAAGATATTGCTGCAGAACTGGAAACCCTGGAAAGCGCTGTAGACCTGGACCCGGCGCGTATGCAGGAGCTGCAGGACCGGCTGGATGCGGGGTATAAGCTCTTTAAAAAACACGGTGTGCAAAATACCAACGCATTGCTGGAAATACAGGCAGAGCTGGAAGGGGCACTGAAAGCCACACTCGATCTGAATGAAACAATAGAGCAGCTTTCTGCAGAGCAAACCACATTGTATAAACACTTGCTGGAGCTTGGTGCTACGCTGTCCGGAACCCGCAGGGAAATAGCACCGAAACTTTCGGCCGATGTAACGGCATTGCTGGCTTTGGTGGGCATGCCTAATGCACAATTTGCTGTACGTATAAATGCCGGCGCCGAGCCTGCAGAATCAGGAATGGATGAGGTAGCTTTTCTGCTGGATGCCAATAAAAGCGGACAGTTCCTGCCTGTGCATAAAGCTGCATCGGGTGGTGAAATGAGCCGCATTATGCTTTCTGTAAAATCGCTTACAGCAAAGGCTATGCATATGCCCACACTGATCTTTGATGAAGTGGATACCGGTATTTCGGGAGAAGCTGCAAGGCAGGTTGGGGTATTGCTGAAAGACCTGGCACAGTATCACCAGGTGATCTGCATCACCCATCAGCCGCAGGTAGCCGCTAAGGGATCATGTCATTTCTATGTTTATAAAGAGTCGGGCAGGGACGAGCGTATCACCACCCAGGTGCGTACACTTAAACCTGACGAGCGTGTAATGGCAATAGCCCGCATGATAGGAGGTGAACAGCCAAGCGACGCAGCACTGCAAAATGCACGGGAACTGGTAAATATGTAGCTAAGCTAAAAGGTCTGATAGTTAAGGGGGAATTGGCTGCACGCCGGTTAACCCCTTTCGTATATGTTGCATACATTTCAGATCTGATCATTCACTATTGCCTGTTCACCATTCATTTCCTGTACCGTATATTTTTCACAGGCACAGAATACCATTGATTGGAGCCGGTAGTAAAGAAAAGTGTGTGATGCATATTGCTGGTGATACATCCCGGTATCTCGTATTTTCCGCCGGGCATAGGTACGATCTGTACTTTATTTCCTTTTTTTATGCGTTCGGGGCTTAAGTCGGCAGTGATATCCTGTTGAGGTGTGCCTTTTTCAGATATGACGCGGCATACCATCCAGCCGTCGCTGCCCCGCCAGAAAAATGATGTGGGGATACGGGTACTGCTCCATACGATGTGAAAAATATAAGACGTATCGCTTTGCTCATTTATCCTGCCTGCGGCCTGCGATACACGTACATAAGCTGCTCCGCTTTTTACTTTCCCGGATGCACCGCCGGCAAAAGCCTGCACGGTTACAGCAACAGATAATATAATGGCCGGTAACGAAAAATGTATACGCATATATAGTTTTGTTAAGGATGCATTTATTTCCGGAGCAGCAGCAAATCTGCCAGCACCAGTGCTGTAACCGCTTCTATTACCACAGGTACTCTTAGTGCAATGCACAGATCATGCCGTCCTTTTACCTCAAATGTTTCTACGCTCTGTGTCTCCCGGTTCCATGTCTGCTGTGCTTTCGGAGTACTGCTGGTAGGTTTGACTGCCACACGGAAGAAAAGTTCATTCCCATTTGTAATCCCTCCGTTAATTCCTCCGGCGTGATTGGTGGCCGTGGTGCCTTTGGCATCAATAATAGCATCATTATGTACGCTGCCTTTCATCTTTGCCGCTGCAAAGCCACTGCCAAATTCTATGCCCTTAATTGCAGGTACAGAAAATACAGCATGGCTGATAAGCGATTCTGCAGAGTCAAAAAAGGGCTCGCCCAGGCCGGTGGGTAATCCTTTGGCACTGCAACTTACAATGCCGCCGATACTGTCCTGTTCTGCGATAGCCTGCTCAATTGCAGCTTCAATATTAGTATTGCCACCTGCTTCTGTGAGCGTTGCTGTAATCTGAACGCCCGCCAGTATTTTCTTTGCAATTACACCAGCTGCTACCAGCCCCAATGTAAGACGGCCGGAAGAGTGGCCGCCGCCGCGGTAATCATTGTAGCCACCGAATTTTTCATACAGCACAAAATCGGCATGCCCGGGCCTTGGAGTAGCCAGCTGTGCGGTATAATCGCCAGAACGTGTATTGGTATTTTCAAAAAATACAGTAACCGGTGCGCCGGTAGTATGTTCATTAAACACACCCGAAACGATTTTTGGTATATCCGCCTCTTTGCGCGGTGTAGTGCCTGCTGCTCCCGCTTTCCTGCGTTCCAGATCGCTGAAAAAATCCTCTTCTTTCAGTGCAATGCCAGGAGGACAGCCGTCTACGGTTATGCCTAAAGCTGTACCATGAGATTCGCCAAATATGCTGATACGAAAAAGCCTGCCAAAAGTATTCATCTGTTATATGCCGGATGTTTGTACCGCGATGCCAAGGCTTCGCAGGTCATTAAAAAATGCCGGATAGGATTTATTTACTGCTGCTGCATTATTTATGGTTACAGGGCCGTCACTTTTAGCCGCGGCAATCGCTGCAGCCATTACGATGCGGTGATCATTGAACGAATCAATTGTTGCACTTTGCAGCGTTTCCCTGCCTTTTATTACCAGGTTGTCATCCTGTATAACATAGGATACACCCAATTGTTGCAGCATATGGCAGATGCTCGCCTGGCGGTCGCTTTCTTTAAAGGTCAGCCTGTGCAACCCTTTTATAATGCTTTCCCCTTTGCAGCATGCTGCCAGTACAGATAACACCGGGAAAAGATCCGGGCAATGCGTGGCGTCAAAGACAAATGCATGCAGCTGCTGACCGCCGGAACGGATATGCAATAGACCGTTTCGCCATACCGCAACGGCTCCTGCCGCCTGTACTGCATCCAGTACCATTCTGTCTGCCTGGGTTGAATAGATGTCAATATTATCGAGAACAATGCTGCTGCCGGAAATGGCTCCGGCTACAATCCAGGCTGCTGCGCTGCTCCAATCGCTTTCTATGACTTGCGTTATCACTGGTTGTACGGTTTTTTGCTGTACAGGAGCTATAAGAAATGCCTGGTAATCTTCATTTGTCACCGCTATACCGAAATCTGCCAGCACTTTAAGGCTCAGGTCTATATATGGCTTGCTTTTAAGATCTTTTACGGTTACGGTCACCGGTTTTTCTGTTGTAAATGCCAGTGCAAACAGTATCCCTGTGAGGTATTGTGAGCTGAGTGATCCGTCTGCCACAATATTCTGGGCAATGACAGGGCCATGCAGTTGCAGTGGCAGGAAACCATTGAAGTCTGTAAGCGCTACGCCCAATTGAGATAGGATGTTGCCCAGCTCATACATAGGTCGCTGTAATAAACTGCCATGACCGGTGATGGTAATATGTTCGTTTGAAAGCGCTGCTATTGGTGTAAACAGCCGCGTGGAAAGGCCGCTTTCTCCGCAATCTATGCTGGTCTGTGAAGGGAAGACACCCCGGCTGAATATTTCTATTTCGCCTGTAGACTTATGTTCTGTTATAGCGCCCAGCCGTTGTATAATGCCCAATGCAGCCTGGTCGTCCCTGGATGTGCCGGGATTGTAAATGACCGTTGTGCCTTTGTGAAGCAGGGCTGCGGCACACACCCGTTGCATCATACTCTTGGATGGAGGAGGTGTAATGGCGCCGGATATTTTGCCCGGATTAATAATCGCCTGCATCTGCAAATTTTTCCAGTGCCTGCTTTATGGTGTCGAATGCCAGCGGTTTTACACCTGCTTTACCCAGTTTATGCAGTAAAACATAATCAATATCTGCTGTGTTGCGCTTTTTATCCATAGTAAGTATCTCCATTACGCGGGGTATGTCAAATTTCAGTTTTACGGGTAACTGGTATTGCTGAATGATTGTCTGTAACTGTGTGCTTTCTGTGGGCGTCATGCCAAACTGCGATTCTGAAAGTATGCAGGCTACATTCATGCCTAATGCCACACTGTGTCCGTGCGGCAACTGGTGCAGTGTCTCAAATGCATGCCCGGCTGTGTGCCCGAAGTTGAGGAGCTTGCGCATACCGTTTTCGTTTTCGTCGGCGTGCACTATTTTATTTTTTACATCCACACAGCCAATGATCAGGTCGTACAGTTTTTCCGGCCGTTTCTGGAAGTGTTTGATGTCCCCGTCTTTGAGTGTAGTGAGAATACGCACATCGCTGATGCAGCCATATTTAATGATCTCAGCAAAGCCATTGCTCCATTCCTCATCTGCAAGTGTTGAGAGAAAAGAGGTGTCATAGAGGATAAAACCTGGCTGCCGGATGGTGCCGAGCATATTTTTGTGCAGCTCCATATTCACACCGTTTTTTCCGCCTACTGCAGCGTCTACCATGCCCAGCAAGGTGGTTGGTACAAAGCCGAAAGGCATTCCGCGCATATAAACAGAAGCCAGAAAGCCGGTGATGTCTGTTACCATTCCCCCGCCAACGCCCACCAGCAGTGTTTTCCGGTGTGCCTGCAACTTAATGAGTTCGTGTGCGAGGCTGGAAATGGTATCTATAGATTTATGCTGCTCCCCGGGCGAAACAGTGAGTGTGCGATATGCTTTAAACCGCTCCGGGTACAGACTTTTGATATGCTCGTCTGTAATGATAATAGTACGATCAGGCGGAGCCTGCTGCAGCAATTGCTGCCAATTGCTGTGAAACAGATACTCGACTGTGCCGGACGGAAATGTTACAGAGTATTGCATACTGCTGTAAAGTTAGTTTTTTGACAGCAGTTAATAAACCGTTCCACCCGCCGGAAATTTTTTATGATTCTGTTTCCATAAAAAAGAGCCGCATTTACTGCGGCTCCGGGTAAAAAGAAAAGATTTCTATTGTTTTACGATTCGCTGTACTGCCAGTTTTTCGCCCGTCCGGGTATCTGTTGCAGTAAGCAGGTACATTCCCGCCGGTAGAAGAGGTAATGACATAGTGTGAATGTTGTTTGAAGCATCAGACATATACCTGGTTATTACTTTCCCCGCCATATCTGTAAGCGTTGCAGCAACCTGCGTATTGCCCGCCTGTATGTACACTTCGTTCCCGGATATAACTGCCGGATAAATTTTTACAGCACCCCGGCCTGTTCCGGATCCTATTTTTATAACGTCTGACCTTGTATAACGCCCGTCATAACCGGCAATTTTCAGGCGGTAATAACATACAGCCATTGGCTTGTTATCTGCGAAAATGTAATGACCCGCGTTGGTTTCGGGAGTGACACCGACCTGTTCAAACGACTGTCCGTCGGCACTGCGCTCTATGATGTATTCTTTTACATTTTGTACACTGCCTACCTGCCAGCGAAGCACATTTTTATCCTGTTGTGCAGTGCCTGTAAAGGATTCCAGTACCAGCGGCAATGGCAAAATAACAGGGTTTGAAGCAAGATCACCACGCAGATCTCCGCTGCTGAGCGGCAGAGTGGACATCTGGAGGTTCTGCACAGCACCTGTTGCCAGGTTTATCTGGCCGTAGCTGCCGTCAGTAAAGATCACGTACAGGTTGCCGGATGCATCAAAATAATCACCTGCTATTTCGCGGTTGGGCGTGCCGTTATTTGTTGGACTGTTGAGTGTAGCACCTACCGGGGTTGCCGCCCAGGTTGCAGGGTCTACCACGATGGGCCTGCCGATCAGTTGTGAAGGATCGGAAGGATCGGGATAGCTCATATAGCTGTATATCTTATTATTCAACGGGTTGATGGCAAAGTCCTCGATGCCGCCGTCGGAATAACCTGGGTTCAGATAGTTGAAGTTATTCAGAAAACTCGTGAAACCTGCCTGCAATGCCGGGTCTGATATGTCTACCTGGTTATAAACTACCGTAGAAATAAAGCTGGTGTTGCCTGAAGCCAGGGCGGATACTGTGGGAACTTCACCCATGAAAACTTTAAAATTGCTCACTGAATAGGGCACCACGGTAGGGTTACCGCTGTAAGTATAGGCCATAAACCAATAATTACCGCTGTTGTCCATCATACCAGCGGTGGTATTAATATAGGTGAGTGTGGCGGAAGGATCTGACGGTGACGGGATAACCCCGATCTGTGTAGCTATACCATCAGAACCGATACGGTAAAGATTGGCATTGTTGGTAGCCGCAGTATTTGGAAAAGCAACGGCATACAGAAATCCGTCCAGCGGGTTAAGACCGGCGCCGTTTACTTTTGTAGAAGTGCCGGTTATGACTGTACCCCCTGAAAAAGAGGCGGAGCCTGCAGTGGCAGTAGTGTAAATCTCTGTGGGACTGGCGGATGCATTGTCTCCAGCTGCGCCTACATAGATGAAACTTGTTGAACTGAGGTTATACGGAGTTTGCCCGGATGCAGACAGAACAGTACACATGGCTGCGCCGGCAGCCAGTAGCGGGAGTAGTAATGCTTTCGTCATAAAGGGTAATATGTTTTTCATTCATTGACGCAACTACTATGCCATTGAAAACGTGTATAAACATGGTTTTGAATGAGTAATGTTTATATGTGGATATTCTGTATTTTATTTTTTGTTATTGGGAAATAAAACGATACTGTTAAGCTGTGCGTTCCATTTCAAAAGAAATGTTTTAAGGCAGATGTTATATTGAGGCCGGAAAAATTTCGGAGTACAAATTATTTTAAGAAATATTTTTATCAACGGGCAGCGCAGGTATTATTCCCTACCTTTGCAGGCTTAAAAAATGCTGAACAGGCAAGGGGACGATGAAAGGAGCGTCGCAACGATGCATCATCTCAGATCTGCAGCCGACGGCAAAAAAAGCAACATTTTTTAACAGCTCCGGCTATGAACCGGCAGCCATTTTTAAAAAATATTATGAGCAGGAACGGAAAAGTACTGGTAGCCATGAGCGGCGGTATAGACAGTACAGTATCAGCATTAATGCTGCACAACCAGGGTTATGAAGTGATAGGCATCACGATGAAAACCTGGGATTATTCATCTGCAGGCGGTGGTAAAAAAGAAACAGGCTGCTGCAATCTCGACAGTTTTAACGACGCAAGACAGGCCGCGGTAGAACATGGCTTCCCACATTATGTGCTCGACATCCGTGAGGAGTTTGGCGATCATGTGATCAATAACTTTGTGGAGGAATACATGGCCGGCCGTACGCCCAACCCGTGTGTGCTGTGCAATACGCACATTAAGTGGAGCGCGCTGCTGAAGCGTGCAGATGCGCTTGACTGCGATTTTATTGCTACAGGCCATTATGTAAAAGTGCGGGAGGAAAACAGCCGTTTTGTTCTATCAAAAGCCAAAGACCTGACCAAAGACCAGAGCTATGTGTTGTGGGGACTGGGCCAGGATTGCCTGAGCCGCAGCATTTATCCGCTGGGCGATTATCACAAAACAGAAGTGCGCCAGATAGCACTGGATATGGGTTATCCTGAATTGTCGAAGAAGGCTGAGAGCTATGAAATTTGCTTTGTGCCGGATAATGACTACCGTGGTTTCCTGAAACGACAGATACCTACGCTGGAGGCAGAAGTGGAAGGCGGCAATTATGTGCTCACCGATGGTAAAGTAGTAGGTAAACATAAAGGTTACCCGTTTTATACAATAGGTCAGCGTAAAGGATTGGATGTGGCATTCGGTAAGCCGATGTTTGTAACGAAGATCATACCCGAAACCAATACGGTAGTGCTCGGCGAAGCGCATGAACTGCAGGAAAGCGGCATGCTGGTAAGCGGACTTAATATGATCAAATATGACCGCATTCCGGATGGAATGGAAGCCGTAACGAAGATCCGCTATCGTGACGCCGGTACACAAAGTACGCTGTCCATGGAAGGCGACCTGGTAAAAGTGCATTTTGATCATGCTGTGAACAGTATAGCACCAGGACAAAGTGCAGTGTTCTACGAAGGTGATGACGTAATAGGCGGCGGTATTATACGCTCCGGATTGTAAGAAGAAAACAGGAAATTATATAAAGCAATAACCCGGGTTTTGATGCCCGGGTTATTTTATGCGCTTATATTACGATCGTCAGTTCAGCAGTTTTATAATGTCGTGCTGTTCCCTCATTTGTGCAAGAGAAAGTGCTGTATATTCTCCCGCAGGAAGGGATTTGTCGGCGCCACTGGCCAGTAACAGGCGTGCCAGATCCAGATGTCCCATTTCAGATGCACGGTGCAATGCGGTAAATCCGCGGTTGTCCTGTGCATTCACATTGGCACCCGCCTGTAGCAGCATTTCTGCCTTGTCTGCTTTTTTCGATTCAGTGGCCATCATCAATGCCGTTGCGCCATCTGCGGCCCGTGTATCCGGGGACACACCCATCGACAGCAATTGCGTCAGGGAGGCAGTACCGGCTGCTGATACGGCCCAATGCAGCGGCGTCCGTCCGTCGCCTGCAAGGCTGTTGATATCAAAGCCGCTTTCCAATAGCTGGGCTACTTCTGCCGTATCTTCACGGGCCACAGCAATATGAAGCAATGAATGACTACGCATCAGGGTGTCGCTCCATGCTTCAAAAGAAAGGTTGAATGTACCTATCTGGGCTTTATTTCCATACAGCGAGAATGCAGCAAGTGCAGCTTCGCGTGTATCAGCTTCCATATAATCTGGCAGTGGTGCAGGTGATACCTCGCCCAATACATAACTGATAAGAAGAAACGTAACCGCTGCCCTGGTAAACTCTGGTGGTTCATTAGGGATAAATGAGCCGCTGATGCTGGTTATAGTCAATTTGTTTTGCTGCTGTACTGTCTCTGCAACTACCTGCACTTCCCTTAGCCAGCTTCTTACAAAGATCACGTTGCTGCCGTCAAAGTATATTGCCCACTTATGTTCCATAGTATCAGGTATAAAGAGCACCCCGGGGTACAGCTTTTTATCTGTTACAAAAGAAATATGTGCATCAATCGTTTTGGCACCTTCCGGTTTTATATTCCAGAATACCTTGCCATCTTCGCCGCTGTACGATACTGCATTGGTCGCCATCCTTGGGTCTTTTGAGCTGGAGACCATGGCTTGGGTCACCGGCCGCAGATCCAGCAGGTCAATATTCCATGGGTTTTGCTCTGCCTTTATCCAGGGCAGGCTGTCGCCGGCAACTGGCTGCTCCTCCGGTTGTTCTTCAGGTTTTTGCTCCGGCTGTTCTTCTCCTTTTCTGCCGAACAGCTTCTTGAAAAATGACATAATAGTATTGTTTTAGAGTTTTTGGTAAACAGATGTAAATGTAGTGGTTCTTACCATTTTAATCAGTTGTCAGAATAGTTCCTGCACCGTTCCGCCAATAAAATATTCCACAGTCTGTGCTTCAGATGGTGATGGTATTTCCAGCTTGTAAAACATATCTGCCAATATTTTTTCGGGTAATGCATATTCGCGGTTTTTGTTCTGCTGCTGCCACTGCTTATACGGTACTTCAATATACACCAGCTTTACACGTGCACCATAAGTGCCAAACAAATCTATCAGCTGGCAGCGCATCTGCCGGGTAATATTAGTTGCATTCCATACAAATGGCTGTTTTTTGCGCAGGAATTCTTTAGCAGTTTCCTTCGCGAGTTGTACTATTTGTCCGGTGGCAGTTTTATCCTTTGGGCTCACCTTGTGTCTGCGGCGTATAGCATCCAGGCTTATAACAGGCATATCTTTGGCTACATGCTTTTGCAGATAATGATCTTTTCCCATTCCCGGCAATCCGCTCAAAAGTATTACCTCTGGCTGCTCTTTGTCAAACGGTACATAATCCCGGCTTACATTATCATGATTAAAGTAATGATATCCTGCCTGTGCCGTTGCAAATTGTGCCGGAGCATGCAGGCAGTTTTGTTCTTCCGCATAAGCGCGGAAGAAGTCAATACGTTCCAGCAGTACGTCCAGATCATTGCAGATACGGCCCCTGGCATCGGCTTCGGCCAGTGTGGCGAGCATATTTATATTTACCCGAAGCGATGCCTGCAGCAATGCTTTCAGCGGATCCGGTTTTTCCATCAGCCACAATGGCAATCCATGCAGCCTCACCAGCGCGGCTACCTGTTCGCGAACGGCAAACGGTACCGGTATTTCTGCAAATAAAATACTGCGGGCTGTGTACTCACCACGCCTGGCATGTCCGTAAGAAGTAATACGGCCATCCGGTTCGTGCGCTGTCGTACTGCGTTTTTCCACATCATGCAACAACGCAGATGCCCATAAAATTTCCTTAACGTATTCATCTGATGTTTTATAAAGCGATGTATTTTTGAGTGCTTCCAACACCATTTTTGTATGCGTTGCCACATCGCCCTCCGCATGATGCACCGGATCCTGCGGCACGTGTTTCATATCTGCTACCCAGTCGTACTGCTGCTCAAGGGCTGCAAAATCTTTGTTGTTAAATATTTTCTGTTCCATAATCGTCGTTTTAAGGATTAATTAATGACCAGGGCAGCCCCGGCGCTCTGCTGCAAAGGCTTTACTGCGCCGGGCCGGGCTATTCCGGGGTCCGCTGCGCTGCCGCCCTCCGCGCTGCTGCGGGCCATGCCCTGCATATCCCTGCTGCAGATACCGCTATCATTCATCAGGATACTCCCATTTCAGTTTTGCTCGTTTCCAGTTGCGTGTCCAGTGTTCATCTGTTTTTACATGTCCTTTACGTACGTACTTGAAAATGTTGTGCGCCATTTCGTCAATGGTATACTCACCAGTGTTCCTGCTGACAATCCCTTCCATTGTGCACCGCGTACCGGTGTGCACGTCAAAGGCATTCATGGTGCTGTTTTGTGCGGTCATCTGCAACACATCGTCCCTGAACTCCTTTTCTGTGTAATTCCCGGGCTGCACTGTTTTCAGTTCCGGAACTACCGGCAGATCAAATGCTGCGGCAAAGAATTTTACTTCTTCCCAGCTGAGCCAGGTATTACTGTAGCGTGCTGCAAATACAAAATAGTGCTGCTCCAGTTTGCGGTACTCAATCGAGTGCACTGCATACAGGTTCTCTCCAAACAGTTCCAGCTCTCCGAGATCATTTTTCAATCTTTCCCACCGCATACGTATGGCCTGTGTCCATGCAGATGTGGTAGGTGCTGCATGCGATCTGGCAAATACGCCGTAGCGGCTCAGGCAGTTGTTCTCGCCGTCCAGTTTTTCGGTGTGCACCAGCTGCTGTATCTGCTGTACGTCCTGCCAGTAATCATGGTTGACCCTGTCGTCGCTGGTAGTACCCGGCGAGAAAGGGTAATGATAAGTGCGTCCGTATTTTTTTGATATACTCATAATAACCTCCTTTGTTTTACAGGAAGCATCTGTGCTTACAATTTTGCTTCAATGGTTTTTATAGCTTCACCGCGTTTGAGGCTGGTATGCTGTGCCCATTGCTGCTGTATGCCTGCCAGCATCTGTGTCATCTGCCAGGCCGTTATTTTCTGGCGCAGGCGTTCTGTTGCTTCCTTTTTGTTTTGTAATTGTGATCTTCTGTCAGAGGCAACCACACTAACACCCGAAGGTTTGTGCGTGGCACGCACTGCAGTTTCTGTTTTGTTTACATGCTGCCCGCCCGGTCCTGAAGAACGGCAGGTGGTATATTCTACATCTTTTTCATTCCATTGCACCTGCTCCGGCACCGGGTAGGATTGTATGCTCACAAACCAGTTTTTACGCTTATGCATTTTCCGGTAAGGACTTTGCGCAATCCACTGTACAGTGCCTTCCCACTCGTTCAGCAGCTGTGTTATATCTTTTCCTTTTACAGAAATTGTGGCCGAATGAAACGTGCCTTGCAGATCACCGGGAATGCGTTCCAGTACTTCTGTTTCCAGGTTTCTGTTACGGGCGTCGGTGAGCAGCAGTTCGAGTACACGGGCTGCTGCACGCTGGCATTCCTGTGGTCCGCGACCGGATGAAATCTGTATGAGTTGTTTGTTCATTGTTTTATTCTTTATTCATCCGCACGATGCGGGGTGTAAATTTTCCTTCAATGTTTACCAGCTCCTGCTGCGCCTGCATTACCTGTTCCAGGTCTTTATAGGCAGCCGGTGCTTCTTCAGGAGAACCGCCTATCAGTGTTACGCCGGCTGCTGCCAGCTGTTTTTTCATAGACGATACTGTAATGCTGTCTTTTGCTCTTCTGCGCGACATAGCCCTGCCTGCACCATGTGAGGCCGATTGCAGTGATGCATCATTTCCTGTACCGCTGACGAGATAACCACCGCCTATCATGTTGCCGGGTATGATGCCCAGCTCTCCTTTATGCGCCGGTGTGGCGCCTTTGCGGTGCACGATCACTTCTCTGCCATCCGGCAGCTGTTCTTTCCAGGCGAAGTTGTGATGGTTTTCCACCAGCATCAGCGGCTGTACGCCCAAGGCCTTACACAGGTTGTAATGGATCCGGTCGTGACAGGCTTTGGCGTATGCTCCTGCCAGCTGCATGCTCAGCCAGTATTCCTGACCTTCCTGCGAATTCATATCCAGCCAGGCAAGATTTTTTGCTTCGCGCGGCAACCTGCATACATCCATCGCTATCCTGGTGTAATGCTGTGCAATGGCAGCTCCCAGTCCTCTTGAGCCGGAGTGGGAGAGGATCGCCGCGTAATTGCCTGCAGGCAGGTCCAGGGTATTTTCTTCTTTCAGCTCCAGCGTGCCGAACTCCACAAAATGATTACCGCCACCGGATGTGCCCAGCTGACGTACCGCTTTGCCATGCATACTGCGTAGCAGCTCTGTAGTCTTAAACGCGTTGTCATCAAGCACTGCATGTTCCTGACGATAGCCCAGGCTGCCTTCCATGCCAAAGTGCGTATGGTCGCGGATGGCCTGGCTTATGGCGTAGACATTTCTTTTCAGGTACTGATCGTTGGCGTCGAGTATGGTCATAGCCATGCGGCAGCCGATGTCTACACCTACGGCATATGGTATTGCTGCATTGTCTGCAGCCAGCACACAGCCCACCGGCAGCCCGTAACCGGCATGTGCGTCGGGCATAAGTGCTGCCTGTACAGCCACCGGCAGGCAACGCGCTGTGAGCATCTGTTGTCTTGCAGCTGTTTCTATATACTTGCCTCCGTATACTTTGCAATTTGCTGCATCCTGTTCCTGTCGCAGCTCGTGGCTGGTAAATACTGTTTCTGTTTCTTCCGGGGCAAGAGCGTTGGCGAGCTTATACCATATAGTATCGTTCCGCCATTGATCCGGTTGCTCCAGTATGTTTTTGAGCGTCGCAATGATGCTTTCTTTCGTCTGATGTTTGCAATACATGCCGATTGTATTGATAGCGATGCTTCTTGCAATATCAGAGTGATAACCCATTTTGCTCAGCTCTTTTGGTCTGATGTTATTGCTCATTGTATTTGTATTGATAGCTGCGCCGGTAAAGGCATGCAGCTTTGTGCGCGGGTTGCTTTGTGCAGTGACCGCGTAATGATTATGACCGGAACCGGGTTCCGGAATTGATTAATGGAATGGTGCTGACGAGGAGATTTCCGGCAGAGTTGCGGGATAATGCATTTGCCCCGTGAGGCAACCGGCAGGCACAACATTGGCTGTTATGCTGCATACAGGAATGCAACCATAATGTATGACGTTGAATGCTGCATGAAGCAGGCAATCAGCTATCTTTTAAAAACAAAGTAAGGAAGCACTTATCCGGTACCCGGAAAGCGGTCAGCGAAATGATATGTAGTTATTGTTCACGCATATTTGAAAACTCTCCACTTTGATTTAAGGTGAAACCATAGGAGGCAAATGCGCTGCAAATGTACAGGCATTTTTCAGATAATTAAAAATAAAAATTGAAAATAAATATTTGACTGCTTGTCCCGGTAGCTATTTATGGAATGAGTCTTATGCTGCATCTCTAAAAAGTATTCTCAAAAAATATCTGCTATGATGTTTGCCCGATCTTCAGTTTTTTTCTGCGTTTTACTATGCTGCGGATGTGCTGACTCTTCTTCCTCACAGCGTGTAGCTGCTGTGCACCAGGCAGCTGATGCTGCAACAGGTATTCCTGCTGTGATAAAAGATATTCCTTTGCCCGAAGGGTATACAAGGATTCCGGCACAAGCCGGCAGTTTTGCGGCATGGCTGAGAAATGTACCATTGAAAAAGAATAAAACAGTGTACCTCTACAACGGTCAGCCGAAAGCGAATCAAAAGGCGCAATATGCGGTGCTGGATATTTCAACAGGCAATAAAGACCTGCAGCAATGTGCGGATGCTGTCATGAGATTGCGGGCGGAATACCTGTATGCACAAAAGCGGTTCAATGAAATCTCGTTTACGGATAATGCGGGTAAAGTCCATTCCTTTGCAGGACGTTCGCCCGACCGGGCATCTTTTGACAAATACCTGGAAGAAGTTTTTGCCTGGTGCGGCACGGCTTCTCTTTCAAAACAGCTGCATGCAACGCCAATAGGAGAAATACAGCCGGGCGATGTGCTGATAAAGGGTGGGTCACCGGGACATGCTGTTATTGTCATGGACGTAGCGCAGAATAAACGGGGCAGGAAATTGTACCTGATTGCCCAGAGCTATATGCCGGCGCAGGATATACATGTGCTGATAAACCCGGCTGAAGTACAGCTTTCTCCCTGGTATGATGCGGGCCAAACGGCAGCTGAGATTGTCACGCCGGAGTGGATATTTTACAGAGATCAGCTCAAACGCTGGTAGATCAGCGTTTTAAGGGTTTTTGAGCAGGCATAGAAGGCGATTGTAAAATATAGGTGTTTTTCATTTCTTTAGTTATATTTACACGATACAATCATTGCCTTGCATTTATGAAGAAAAACTTTTTACCGTTACTGTTTCTTGCAGCTGTTTGTTCTCTTTCCCTGTTTTCCTGTAAGAAGGACAGCGATACTACCAACTATACCGGCAATGGCAGTGCCTATTATCCGCTGCAGGTAGGTAAATACATTACATACAATGTAGATTCTACAATCTGGGATGATTTTACGCTTACAACAACGTATAAGCATTACCAGATGCGCTATAGTGTTGCAGACAGTTTCTACGATAATGGCGGCCGTCTTTCTTACCGTATTGAAACAATGATCCGTACAGCAGATACGCTGCCATGGGGACCGGGAACTGTTTATTACGCTACACCCACTCCTACACAGCTGGAATATGTTGAAAATAATCTGCGTTTTATAAAACTGGTATATCCGCTTACCGAGGGAAAAACGTGGAATGGTAATAGCATGATCCTTACCAATGACCAGGATCTTAGCTTTTATGCAAACTGGACATACAATGCATTTGACGTAGGAAAAGCATATACACAGGATAGTGTTTCGTTCGGCAATACCGTAACTGTGCTTGAAGATGACGAAACTGTTAATGATCCGGAAGCAATGCCTACAGCATATGCAGCAAAAACCTATTCAAAAGCAGTATATGAATTAAATGTAGGGCCGGTTTACCGCAGCTTTATCCATTGGGAATATCAACCCGGAGCTCCTACTCCTTACCGCAAAGGTACAGGTGTCGTGATGCGTGCCATCGATCACAATTAGAATTAGTTAAGTGAGACAATATTCAGTGAGAAAGGCCTTTTGTGCATTGTTGTTGCTTATACCTTTTACAGGGATAGCACAGCAGGCGCAGTGGGCCTTTCGGGTTTCTTTTAAGGATAAGCAAGGTGCCCCGGGCACCGTAAATCCTGTCAGTTATCTTTCACAGAGGTCGCTGGACAGAAGGGGCCTGATGAATGTTGCTGTTGACAGTATAGACAGGCCCGTTTCGCCTATTTATATAGATTCTGTGCTTGAGATCACAGGCGGCAAGCTGCATGTGGTATCCCGCTGGCTGAATTCATGTGTTGTTTTACTGACAGACTCTACTGCAATCCTGGGCCTGCAGGGAAAACCGTTTGTTGTGAACGCAGAAGCAGTAGGATATTTTTCCACAGGTCTGCATCGTCCTGCTTCAAATGGTAAGGACAAATTTGCGATAGAAAGAAATACATCACCTGTTTTGTCAAAAGCCCGGACAACAGGTACACCCGGCACCTACGGAAGTGCTTACACCCAGACGACAATGGTTGATGGAGACTACCTGCATGACCACGGTCTGCGTGGATCTGGTAAGCTGATAGCGGTGATAGATGAAGGGTTCCAGGGAGTGGATGTGCATCACGGTTTTGACAGTCTGCGGATGTCAGGCAGGTTACTGGAGACATATAATTATACACTGGATACCAGTTACGTTTTTGACTATTCCGACCATGGTACTGCGGCATTGTCAACTATGGCGGGTATTATCGACAGTACTTCTTTTGGCGGCGGTGTTTCTTACCTGGGCTCAGCACCCGGCAGTATGTATGCTCTGTATATTTCCGAGTATAAGCCTGCTGAATTGCCTGTAGAGATGGATCAACTTGTAGCTGCGCTGGAACGTGCAGACAGTATTGGTGCAGATGTAGTGAGTGTATCGCTCGGGTATAATACATTCGATGCGCCGTTTGAATCATATTCTATTGCTCCGTCTGCGATGGACGGTGTAAGCAGTGTCGTGGCAAGAGGCGTAAATATTGCTACGTCAAGAGGGTTGCTGTTTGTAGGCACTTCGGGTAATGAAGGTGCCGGCGGCCTGCTGACTCCCGGAGATGCTGACAGTGCACTGACTATAGGTGCTGTAACCCCCGGCCGCACACCCGCCAGCTTCAGCAGTTATGGCCCCAATGCTGCCGGCCGTATAAAGCCTGACGTATCTGCAATGGGTTCGCCGGCTTATGTATTATATGGAACAGGAACATTTGCCGGTGCTGCAAACGGTACTTCGTTTGCCGGCCCGCAGATAGCAGGGTGGGCTGCCTGTCTGCTGCAAGGCGCACCACAGGGAACAAAACCTGCGGTAATACGTGATGCCATAAACCGTTCGGCAGATCATTATACCAGTCCCGGGCCGCAGATTGGTTATGGCATTCCTGATTTTAAAATTGCTGGTGCGATATCTGAAGCTGTTGATACAACACCTATGCCACAGGGAAACAGTTTTGTGTCTGTATGGCCCACAGTATTCAATAATGAACTGAATGTGAAAATAAATGCTGGTGCGAGCGAGAATGTGCAATGCCGTATCCTGGACATCAGTGGCCGTACATTCTGGCATACAGATTTTAATACAGCAAAAGGTACCCAGTGGTTCCCGTTGTCAGTTCCTGCAGCATTGCCTGCAGGCATGTATTTTTTTGAAGCTGTTGGGAGCGCCGGAGAAAAGCAGGTCGTAAAAATTCTGAAATATTAGCGTGGCTGTTCCAATACTGAAAGGAACATACTGTCTGCCTGCAAGGATAATCCGTTTATAATTTCCATGTGCTTTATTGTTAGTCCCGTTGCTGCAACTGCTTTTTCCACTACTGCTTCATTCTCTTCCCTGAAAACGGAACAGGTGATATAAAAAACAGTTCCGCCCGGCTTTACTTTTCCGGCAATGTTTGTGAGGATTGCTGCCTGTCTTTGTGAAATTTCTTTTACAAAATCTTCCCTGTAAAAATAAAGCTGCTCCGGTGTGCGGGCCCATGTGCCGGAACCGGAGCAGGGTACATCTGCAATGATATGATCAAATCTGCGGCTGCCCAGCTGTAATTCCAATTGCTTTTTATCCGATACATCAAGGATATAAGATTCCGGTGATCTGTGGCCATACGTTTTAAACCGCATACGCAGGTTATGCAATATGCTTTCCCTGATGTCGGAAACAGCAAGCTGAACAGTTGGATCCAGGTCTTTCAGCAGCAGCGATTTCCCGCCGGCCCCGCAACAGCAGTCGTACCACTGCTCATTTTTTGTTGGTGCAAAGAATTTGCCTGTTGCCTGCGAGGATGCGTCCTGCACCACATAAGTATCTTCCGGCAGGAGTGTAGTAACATTTACCCCGTTTGGCAGCGACAGGCAATTGTCCGTGATGAAATGATGATCTATACCGGCTTCTGAGAGCAAACGGATAATGGTATCCTTCGATTTGCGGACGCGTATAAACAGACGCGGCTGGTGCAGCATAGACATTAGCCACCCTGTTTTTTCAATACCTGCTGAAAGCGCTGTTTGCGAAGGAAATAAAGCTTCCGGATTAAAGCTAATGCCGTCTTGTTCTAACGTGGTTATCTTTTCAGCCAGAGAAGCATTTTCAAGGGCTTTATAATTTTCCGGCAGGAAATTGATGATGTGTTTTGATGGCGTTGCACAAAGCAGCAATGCCAGTTGTATGCGCATATCGCGGTCGGTAACAGTATTGCCGATTGCTTTTTCGCAGCGGTAATAGCTGTAGCACATTTCCGAAAGTATCTTACGGTCGCGGCTACCCAGTTTCGGGTTTTGACGAAAGTAATTTTTCAGGAAATGAGTGAGCGGCACACCACCATTGTATGTGTCAATAATAGTGTGTATATGTTGCCAGATATAACGCATGCGGCGAAGGTAAGAGAATGTGCTAATTAGCCAATATGCAAATTAGCTGATGCCTTGTGCTTCTGACGCTTCACCTCTGACATTTCATTATTCACTAATGCCTGTTCACTATTCATTACTAAGCACTGCTGTTGTGATATTACTCCTGTGGCCCGATGGTGTAATCACAATTGTTTTAAACGTACGCTTCTGGCCTTTCGGAACTGTTACTTTCACAGGCCGGGTATAGGCGAGGTCTGTTTCTTTTGGATCGTAGCCATCTATGGTATAATGTATAACTGCACCATGGACCGGGCTTTCCATTTTGAAGGTAAATTCCCCTCCTTTCAATATTGTATCGCCCGGCGCACCGTATGCTTCGGGAACGCGATAGTTATAGCCTTTTGCATCGAGTTGCGCGAGTTGCCAGGGAAGCCGGTTTTCCGAAAAATCAGTGAAATCTTTATTGGCAGCCGGGCTCCATGCTGTTTCTGATAATGCAAGCATACGTGGCAGTACCATAAAGAAAACTTTATCCGGTGTGGTTACATATTCGCTCCAGAGATTGGCCTGTACGCCCATTATGTATTTTCGCTGATCTGCGTTCAATGCTGCCGGTACAGGATCGTAAGCGTATGTTTTGGACAGAGGTGCATAACCGCCGATGCATAAAGGTTCCTGTTTTGATTTGCTCTGTGCATGATCAAAATAGAGGCCGCCGCTACCGGGCGTCATGATGACATTGTGCTGCTGCTTTGCCGCTGCAATGCCACCTTCTTCACCACGCCAGCTCATGATCGTGGCATTGGGTGCCACACCGCCATCCAGTATTTCATCCCAGCCAATAATACTATGCCCTTTACTATTGACAAATTTTTCTATCCGCGCCACAAAATAGCTCTGCAGTCCGTTTTCATCTTTTAGTTTTTTGTCTTTGATCAGCTGCTGACAGAACGCGGATTTTTTCCATGCATCCTTGGGGCATTCATCGCCACCGATATGAATGTATTTGCCCGGGAATAGCTCCATTACTTCTGTAAGCACATCTTCGAGAAAATGGAATGTAGTTTCACTGGGGCAATAGACATCTTCAAACACACCCCAGGTTGTTGCGGCATGGTATGTTTTATTCGCATCGCAACTCAGCTCCGGATAGGCCGAAAGTGCAGCCAGCGCATGACCGGGCATCTCTATTTCAGGTATTACAGTTATATGTTTCTGTGCTGCGTAGGCTACTACTTCTTTGATTTCTTCCCGGGTATAAAATCCCCCGTATGGTGTATTATCATACATGCCATCATATTCCTTGGCAAAGTTGCCGACTTTGCTTTCTGCCCTGCGGCTGCCTATCTGCGTGAGTTTAGGATATTTTTTGATCTCTATACGCCAGCCCTGGTCGTCGGTAAGGTGCCAGTGAAAACGATTGAGTTTGTAGGATGCCATCAGGTCCAGGTATTGTTTCACGACCGGTACGGGAAAGAAGTGCCGGGCAACATCCAGGTGCAGGCCGCGGTATGCAAAGCGTGGATAGTCGGTGATGTCGCAGCCGGGAAGAGAAAACGCTGCATCATAGGTTGCGGCTCCCTGGGCCATACGGAACAAAGTCTGTATGCCATAGAAGATACCGGTATTTGTGCCTGCAACTATAACCTCGGTCGATGTAATCCTGAGTTCATATCCTTCCTCAGGCAACTGCGTTGTGGTCTTATTGGTTAATATGATTCTGCCACTGTTCTTGCTTGAAGCGCCAAATCCTTTTACAGCACTTTTCAATAGCCCTGCCAGCGCAGTATCATTTGTTTTATTGTCTATTGCAGTTGCAACATCCCATTTGAAAATATCTGATGTTTTATGTACAGATACTGGTGCCGGTATGATGCCTATGTAAGGGTCGTTCTGGCCAAATGTATTGACTGCAGCCAGGAGCGCAATGGAGGTAATCAGTTTCTTCATTGATAATATTTTTACGGCAGCAGCCGGTTATTTTTTTATGTTACAATATTGCACCGGGCCATTATACACTTCAACGGAAACCTGCATGGCTGCAGCATTGATGTTTTTATAATCCAGGGTTACAGTTTTCTGTGCACCTGGCATCAGGGTGATATAATTATCGCTGTAAAAAACGGGTAATATGCGTTTCTTTTCTTTGATATCTGTCAGTGAAATACGGTTAAAGAAAGAAATGGCGTTGGTGGTATTGGTCAGCGTAACGATTACCTGTCCGTTTTTTTCCTCGGCTGAAACCATTGCTGGTTGCGGTTTCATAGCTGCAATGCCGGGATATTCGCCTTTGTCATTGGCCAGCCAGTAAGTGTTTTCGCTCAGAGTACTATCCTGGTTGTTCATAAGTGTAAGGACGAGGAACAAACCGTTGTTGTCACTGGCGTGCTGCAGTACGGTGCGCATAGATTGCACCCTGGTTGTTGACTGTGCACCTGTAAAGCCTTGCTGTATATCTTTTACGATGCGCGTGCCATCACAGCGATACAATACTGCTTTGGCATACAGGGGATCTATTTCATTAAACGTATTGTTTACAACCATAATACTGCTGTCCAACGGGTTGAACATAATATGAACCGGCTCGCTGGCATTGTGTAACCCGTAGAGGCAGGCATTGGGATCAAGATAGTAGTCGTACATCTGGCCGCGGAGCGCTGTCCATGGGTTTTGCGTTTTCCAGATGATGATGCCGGTATACCAGTCCCACATACGTGCGCTGGCGCCTTCTATAAGCGCGCGGTACTGGTTGTAATTGACCAGCTGCGCCTTATCTGCAAAGTCTTTGATGTTTTTTACAGGTCCGTATGCGTATACAGATGAATCGTAGCCCGTGTATTTGTGATAACGCCATACGGTATCGATATTGTCTTTTCCATTTGCGTATTGCGGAACCTTGAGATGCGCCGCTGGAATGAAGCGCTGTAATGATGTTAGGTCGCTCATACCGATTGATCCTATTTCAGAATTGAACGGCCAGGAACGGTGCTGCCAGAAGAAGGTGTCTTTCTGAATATAATAAGGCCCGTCGTGGCTGTTGAGCGACATACTATCGTCGTTGGAATAGTTAAAGAAATAACGTGTACCATCCAGTGTTGGCAGTAATGAATCGCGCAACGGAATGAGAATATCTGCAGGCGGTTTTATCTCGTTGCCTCCGCACCAGTATGCAAGCGACGGATGATTGCGCACCATTTTAATCTGGTCGGCAGCAGCGGTTAAAAATAATTGATGATCATCAGGATACTGACGGCGAGTGAGTGTATCTTCTTTTTTCAGAGTATCGTACCAGCGGCCATTACAATCGCCGGAAACCCAGAAGTCCTGGAATACAAGCAGGCCATAGCGGTCGCAGGCATCGAAGAACTCAGGCCGCTCCAGTATACCTCCGCCCCACACACGTATCAGGTTCAGGTTCATATCGCGGTGAAAACGTATCTCTGCATCATATTTTTCCGGAGTAAAACGGAGCAGCGCATCGGTAAGGATCCAGTTGCCGCCTTTGATAAATATTTTTTGACCGTTGACCAGCAGCTCACGGCTTTGCGTATGTTCGTTCCATATGGTTGTCAGCTGGCGGATGCCCACTGTGACATTTTTTTCATCCATCACTACAATTGGTCCGGGAGCTACTTCGCCATCCTGTATAAAGCTAAAACCGGCCTTGTACAGATTTTGCGGACCATAGCCATTAGGCCACCAGAGTTTGGGATCCGGCAGCAGCATAGAAACGGCCTCTACTTCTTTTTTGCTGTGCGGAGGTAAGGTTATGTATTTGTCGCTGATGGCACTGCCGATAGTAAAATGCAGCGAGCCTTTTACAGGCTTATCCGAAACGTTTTCAAGTGTTGCAAATGCTTTAATGATGGCTGGCGGCTGTGGACCGGTGACGGTTCTTTTTCCCGGTACTTCAGTTATTACATGAGGATCTGTAATGCTTACAACGCCTGTTTTTTCGATTGTTACTTTGTCCCATATACCTGTGTTGCGATCAGCTATAGACGGGATCCAGTCCCAGCCTGCTACATATTGATTGCAAAGATTGCGGGCTATTACACCATCACCACCCTGGCCTCCATTGGGGAAGCCGACGGGGTCGGGTGGGTGAACGATTACAGCCAGTTTATTGTTGCCTGTTTGAGAGAGCCAGGGCGTAATCCGGTAACGATGCCGGAGATACATTCCTTTTTCAGGCTGATCATTCAGCTGATGGCCATTAAGAAAGATATCGAAGCTGTAATTGACACCGCGAAGACAGAGGAAAACTTCTGTGCCAGCCGTTGGCCGTTCTTTAAATTCATTCGCGAACCAATAAGTATATTTTTCCCGGCCGGTGTAATAAATGTCAGGTATTTGTGCATTGTTGAGCCCGTAGAACGGATCTGGTGCCAGGCCTGAATGAATAAGATTGGCAAGTACGGTGCCCGGAACGATGGCCGGAGCCCAGTTGCTGAAACTGTACGAAGCGGCAGTTATATCCTTTCCGTTTTCTTTGACCGTACCGGCAGATTTGTATTTCCAGCCATTTGCCAGGTCATAAGACTGCTGCCCGTTGCCGGCTGCGGCAATGAACAAGCAGAAAAAAAGTAGTGCATGGCGTAAAAAAAGCATGTGTGGCCTCATGAGGACGTAAATATAATAAAGACTCACGGCGGTTGTCTTTAAGTTTAAACATATATGTTATTGTGTAGATTTTGAGTTCTGCACATAATTATCTTTGCGGGCTATGAACGACCATGTAATTTCCCTCAGGCAATACATAGAACCGGTAAGGCAGCAGCTGATCGCTCACCCGGTTTATCATGATGTAAAAACAGCCGGAGATCTTAAAATCTTCATGCAGCACCATGTGTTTGCGGTATGGGATTTTATGTCTCTGCTGAAATCGCTGCAGCGCTCTCTGACGTGTGTTACAGTGCCCTGGATGCCGGTAGGCTCTGCCAATACACGGTATCTTATCAACGAGATTGTTGCCGGTGAAGAAAGCGATGTGGACGAACGTGGTAACCGTATCAGCCATTTTGAGCTATACCAGCAGGCTATGCAGGAAGTGGGTGCAGATACAACGCACATCAATTCTCTTATCGATGTCCTTAAAAATGGTAACACAGTAGATGCCGCAATTAATAAAGCGGTAGATAGTGCTGCTATACGGGGCTTCCTGAAATTTACTTTTGAAACCATTTCACTGGACAAGCCGCACCTGGTTGCATCGGTATTTACGTTTGGCCGCGAAGACCTGATACCGGATATGTTCCTGCAGCTTGTGAAAGAGCTGAATGAAAACACCGGTGAGCAGTTCGGCATCTTCAAATATTACCTGGAGCGCCACATTGAAGTAGACGGCGATCATCACAGCCATCTCGCCATTGCTATGCTCGAAGAGCTGTGCGGCGATGATGAAAAGAAATGGGCAGAGGCTGCAGACTTTGCGAAAAAGGCGCTGGAAGCACGTATCGCTTTGTGGGACGGGGTAGTGGCTGCATTAGGGAAGTAAAAAGAAGTATAAATTGAAATTATAGGTGCCTTTGCTTTTTGCAGAGGCATTTTTTTATGTGCTGGCCTGATGTTTTTAAAAACTGTGGTATGCATACCGGCAGAATTCACATGGGAACATCAGGATGGAGCTATAAGGAATGGCGCGGATCGTTTTACCCAAAAGGGCTGAAGACGGGCGAATGGTTGTCCTTTTACGCAAAAAAATTTGATTGTACAGAGATCAACACCAGCTTTTATCATCTGCCGCGGCTGCAGACAATAGAAGGCTGGGATCAGAAAGTGCCGGATCACTTCTGTTTCTGCCCTAAAATGAGCCAGTATGTAACACATATCAAAAAGCTCGTTGAGCCGGAAGAGCCTGTGCAGCGCTTCTTCGAAGTGTTTGATCATATAAAGCATAAAGTAGGCCCGGTATTGATACAATTGCCTCCCTCCCTGGCTTTCGACGCAGGCCGGGCCAGGCATTTTTTTGAGCTGCTGAGAAATCAGTACGGGGAATATGTTTTCGCGCTGGAAGTACGTCACAGATCATGGCTGGCAGCGGAAAGCATTGACCTGCTGAAAGAATATGGAATAACGTTCGTTATTTCACAATCGGGCGTAGGCTTCCCATACGAAGAACTGATCACAGCACAGCATATATACATACGCTTTCATGGGCCGGAAAAATTATACACTTCTTCCTACAGTGAGGAGATGTTGCAATCCTATGCCGCAAAAATTAAAATATGGCTGGCTGCGGGGCATGATATATGGGTGTTTTTTAATAATACCTGGGGCGGAGCTGCGCTGGAAAATATAAACCGGCTGAGGGAACTGCTGGATGCCTGGAAAGACTGAGTTGTCCCGGTAATTAAATTATTGTTTAATTTTTTAACTTTAGAGTGACAGCGGGAGTTTTCCTGTCATGAATTATCCTATATCAAATCCGACATGAGAAAAATCCTTACCAGGCCTGTATTGGCCCTGACCCTGCTTTTTGTTACCATACATTCGTATGCCCAGACTCCCAAATTTCAATGGGGAAAGAGAGGCGGCAGCGGCGGCTCCGATTATTCCGGTTCATTTGAGCATGTGATTGACATGGCTGCTGACGCCCATGGCAATGTATATGTTCTGGCCTTAAACTCCAGTAGTTTAGCCAATATAGATGGCCATAACGGCATTGGTGTAAGAGACAAGCTGTCCCTGGCTAGTTGGGACTGTAATGGCAATTTCAGATGGATGAAAAACTATGGAAGTGCATCAGTCTTTTATGGCACTGCCCTTGCTACAGATACTTTAGGCGGCGTATATATGACCGGCGAAACGATAAGCAATAATTCACTGGGCTATAGTTATTTTGATACGGATACTACGCTGGGGAATACGAACGCGAAAATGTACATCATTAAGTATGATACCTCCGGCAATTTTCAATGGCTGAAAATGCCTGAACCAGCTACCGTCCCTTATAACGCACTCTCCTCACCGATAGATATGTCTGTTGCTCCCAACGGAGATATTTATTGGCTCGCCAGCCTGGAAACAGGTAGCTATGACGGGAATGCCTACACCGTTCCTGCTCACGAATACTGCATGGTCAAGTATAACAAGAACGGCATTTATCAAAGCATGTTTCCTTTAGATGTAACCACAACGGACGGCGGCAATACGGCAAACCTTTACGGGGCCTATAATGTATCGGTATCACACCTGGTACGTGACCATAATTCCGGAGCTTTTTACCTGGCAGGTACATTTGACCGGAACTTTGGCACACTGACTTTTGGGACTACCTCCATACACGCAGCCAGTAACGTAGTGGGCGCATATCCTGTTTATATAGCAGCCTTTAACGCAAGCGGAAATTCGCTGTGGACAAAGCAATCGGATTCTGTTCTTTATGCCAATACTTTTACCTGCCGGCCAGTGCTGGATGAACAGGGTAACATATATATTGCCGGAGGTGTTCAGGCAAATAACAGCTTTTTGGGCCATACTTTCGTAACCCCGACTAATGGGATGACACCATTTGCCGTATCTGTCAGTAGTAATGGTACGCTCAACTGGGCTTCCAATGCAAATGTCCCGACAGCAGGCACCAAGGTGTGTGCAATCGCCTATCGTAATAATACCGTAGCGCTCGCAGGTCTTTACGGGGGTATACTTACATGGGACACAGATACGATTACCGCACCCATTACTATGGCCGGCACAAACTACATTTTCCTGACGCGTTTGAATGCCGGCACCGGTGCAGAGATAAGTATGGACTCCATTGCCTCTGAAGGTACCCTTGATAATGTACCTACTGCCATGACGTCTGACAGGAGAGGTAACTTCTATGTCGGCGGATTGTTCGATTATATATTGTACCCGGGTCAGGATACCATTGTTTCGGTGGGTGGCTGGTACGATTGGTTTGTGGCCAAATTCGGTACGGCAAACTGCGGCTGTATCAATCCCGCGATCACATTTACAGATACAGCAAACGGAACCGGCGTACACTTCCACACAACCATCAATACTGCTGTAGACAGCGTTGTCTGGGATTTTGGTGACGGAACACATGGTACCGGCAATAATCCGAATCATACATATGCTCACGGCGGAAACTATCATGTATGTGTTACCGCTTATAATAGTTGCGGCAACAATACCAGTTGCCAGACAATTACAATCAGCGGCACCGGGATCAGCAATACACCGGGCTTTGAGCAAATAGATATTTACCCTAATCCCGCAACACAAAAGCTCACTGTCAGAAATGCTATGCCGGGGACTCTGCTTGCTGTTTACGATGTGAATGGCCGATTGATATTGCAGCAGCAGCTACAATTGCCTGCGGAATTTATCGAAGTAAGCCAGCTCTCCCCAGGTATGTATTTCATTCGTATGATCAGCAGCGAAGGGAAACAGGCGCAAACTAAATTTATAAAGCAGTAAAGCGTTTAAGCAGTGGAAAGCTTATGTGAGTGTTGAATGTTGTCAGTACTGCGAACGCAAAAGATGAGTAAGGCGGCCGGGAGGCCGCCTTTATATTTAGTGGTTGATAAACTTCGGATTGATAAGATTCTCGAAAGAGTAGATCTCATCCCATTTTTCCTGTGTGATCAACTGTCTTTCCTGTACAACGATCTCATGTACCGACTTGCCGCTCTGCAACGCTTCGCGGGCTATACTGGCCGACATTTCATAACCCAGGATCGGGTTTAACTGAGTGACAATACCGATGCTGTGCATCACCATTTCTTTCGTGCGCTCTGCATTGGCTGTAATGCCGGTCACACATTTTTCACGCAGCATATCACAGGCTTTAGTTAGATACTCAAGCGATGTAAACAGGGAAAATCCGATTACAGGTTCCATTACATTGAGCTGCAGCTGGCCTGCTTCTGCAGCCATTGTGATCGTAAGGTCTGCGCCGATCACGTAGAAGCAGGTCTGGTTCACCGCTTCCGGAATTACAGGATTTACCTTGCCGGGCATGATAGAAGAACCGGGCTGCATGGCAGGCAGGTTTATCTCGTTAAAACCGCACCTCGGGCCGCTGCTTAGCAATCGCAGGTCATTGCATATTTTGCTCAGCTTCACCGCACAGCGTTTCAGTGTGCCGCTCAACTGCACATAGGCGCCGGTATCGTAAGTGGCCTCAATAAGATCAGGAGAGAGCGTAACGGGTATGCCGCTGATCTCTTTAATGTATTTTACGCAAAGCTCAGGATAGGCTTCGGGAGCGTTAACCCGTGTGCCGATGGCAGTTGCGCCCATATTGATCTCTGTAATGAGTTGCTGTGCTTCCTTTATCCGCTCCACATCTTCCCCGATAGTAGTGGCAAAGGCGTTAAACTCCTGTCCCAGGGTCATAGGCACTGCGTCCTGTAATTGCGTACGGCCCATTTTCAGTACTTCTTTAAATTCTTTTCCTTTTTCATAGAATGCTTTCTGCAGGCGTTCCAGCGCGGCAGTGAATACGTCGATCTTCATATAAGCCGCCAGCCTGAAAGCAGACGGATAAGCATCGTTGGTGCTTTGGGAGCAGTTTACATGATTGTTTGGATGAAGGAAATCATACTGTCCTTTCTGATGCCCCATATGCTCCAGGCCCACATTGGCAATCACTTCATTCACGTTCATGTTGCAGGATGTACCGGCACCGCCCTGGATCATATCGCTGGGGAACTGGTCAACAAACTCGCCGTTGATCAGCCGGTCGCTGGCATACATGATGGCTTCTGCTATTTTTTCATCCAGCACTTTACAGTCGCGGTTGGCCATAGCTGCAGCTTTCTTTACATAAGCAAATGCTTTGATGAACAAAGGCTCCCTGCTGATAGGAATGCCGGTGATATCAAAATTTTCTTTGGCGCGGAGTGTCTGTACGCCATAATATTTATCGTTGGGAATCTGTTTCTCGCCGAGGAAGTCGTGTTCTGTGCGGAATGTCTGATCCATATGTAAACCTTGTTTTTGGGCTTGAAATTGAAGGGGTAAATATAGGCAGTTAAGGCTTCAAAAGAACAGGCACATCATGGAAGTTTTTACCGCAAAGTGCGGAAAGGGGACGCCGGGTGACGCAAAGAGATGTTATAGCATGTAAGGAAAATAACGGATGCCGTTCAGAACGAAATCTTCCGGAGTGGTATTCCCATCCGGAATTGGATCTTCAAAGTCCATGGTAACACCGCTTTCAAAAATGAGTATGTCATTGCCCCATTTGTTTTTTTCTATGAAAGGTATTTTTTCCTGTTGAAGGATGGCAGTTATTTGTTTGCGGGTTATGTTACGGTTGTATCTGATAAACCAGGGATCTATATACATCTTATTATTCCTGTAATGAGGGTTGGCGGTCTTGTAATGCGCGTTTGCTGTCAGGTGGTCATTTTGCAGCGCATGAAGTATGCCTGTACCTGTATCGTAAAAGAGTTCATACCAATCGTAGTTCAACCCGGAAGAACCAGTGCCATAATCATTTTCTCCATCCGGCTCGCCCAGTAATGAAATGATCTCTGTTTTGTGCATGCCGATCGTTACCGGACCGAATCTGCCGGTAAGTACAAAATCTTTTAAAGAGATTTTTATCATAGGATCAATGCTGATTAAGCTAATCGCGGTTTTGAACCCAGGCAGCCTTAATTAAAGATAAAACAAACAAGGCTCCCGAAAAGGAGCCTTGCATATATATTCAGTTATATAAACCAGTTTATTGTACTTCCAGCAGTGCTTTCATTGGGTCCTTACCGAAAAGCAGCAGTTCCGGCTGTTCCAGCAGTTCTTTTACACGCACCAGGAAGCTTACAGACTCGCGGCCGTCGATAATGCGGTGGTCGTAGCTGAGGGCAACGTACATCATCGGGCGGATCTCCACTTTTCCGTTTACAGCCATCGGGCGGTCCTGGATCTTGTGCATGCCCAGGATGGCAGACTGTGGTATGTTGATGATCGGTGTAGACATCAGCGAGCCGAATACACCACCATTGGTGATGGTAAATGTACCGCCGGTCATTTCGTCGATGGTCAGTTTGTTTTCGCGTGCTTTCTTGGCCAGTTCACCTACTTTGGCTTCAATTTCGGCCATGCCCAGGCTTTCTGCATTGCGGATCACCGGTACTACCAGGCCCTTTGGCGCAGATACAGCGATGGAAATATCGCAGTAGTCATGGAAAACAAGATTATCGCCGTCGATATATGCATTCACGGAAGGCCACTCCTGCAGTGCATAGCAACATGCTTTCGTGAAGAACGACATGAAGCCGAGGTTCACGCCGTGTATTTCTTTAAATGTGTCTTTGTATTGTTTGCGGATCTCCATGATACGTGTCATGTCCACTTCGTTGAACGTAGTGAGCATGGCTGTAGTATTCTTGGCTTCCACCAGGCGGCGCGATACGGTTTTGCGCAGGTTGCTCATTTTCTCGCGGCGGTCTTCGCGTGTAAACGCGGCATCACCACCTTTGCGGCCGGGGTGAGATAATGCTTCCAGTACGTCCTGCTTCATGATGCGACCTAAGGCGCCGGTGCCTTTTACATCTGTTGGTTTCACCTGTTTGTCGGCCATGATTGCCTGTGCTACCGGAGAGGCTTTTACATCTGCGGGCAGCGGAGCGGGTGTTGCCTGCGCAGCTTTTGGCGCTTCTGTTTTGGCAGCAGGAGCCGCAGGGGCAGGTTTTTCTTCAGCTTTTGGTGCGGCAGGTGCAGCACCTTCAGGACGGGCGGCTTTATCATCGATCTGGCAGGCCAGGTCACCGATATTCAGCGTATCGCCTTCTTTGGCAATAGTATGCAGTATGCCAGCCTGTTCAGCATTCAGCTCAAAGGTTGCTTTCTCCGATTCCAGCTCACAGATCAGTTCATCACGCTCTACCCAGGCACCATCCTGTTTCAGCCATTTCACCAGGGTAACTTCGCTAATAGATTCGCCTACAGTAGGCACTTTAATATCAATCATGAATTAATGACGTTTGCGGGCTGCTAAATTAGCAAACCCCCGCGGATAAATCAAAAAAGCTGCGTTGTTGTCAGCAGTTAATGATTAACGGTTTGTTGTTAAATATAATGTGTTGACATTGTCGGCTGTGGATTATGCCAGTGATACCCGATTTGAAGAAAAAATACAGGCAGCAGGAAAGAACTGATGGGGGAAAAAAGCGATTGCCGCCGTTTATTATCAAACAGGACGATAAATTATATATCTTGAAATAAAATTGTCTAATCGGGATTGTTTTATGAGTGAAATTTATCCATTCGATTTTGAAGGTCTTGAACCTGAGCATGCAGAGTCTATTTACAATGCCTTTGCAAAGTTAAAAAGCAAATTTCCGGCAAAGTTCACGGGGGATTTCAGGTACGATTTCGGCCGGTTTGCATCATTCAGCCATTATAAGAGTATTGATTTCAGGTTTATCACCGAGCTTGATAATGGTTTTAATAAATGGCATATCGTTTTTCCGGAGGTTTCTTACAGTTATGCCGGCGGGAAGGGTGGTATGAATAATGCCAGTGAATATCATGCATTCGGATTGGCCGGTTTGAAACGTGATTTCGGGCATGTGGTAATACGCCCCGAAACGTTTACAGATAAGATCCGGGAAATGATAAAGCCTGTGGAACTGGATTTTGAAGATGACCCTGATTTCAGCAGCAGGTTCTATGTGCTGGCCAGTGACCGGGACAAAGCTGTACTGGCTATGGACGCTTCTTTCAGGCATGCTGTCATGTCCATTGCTGCAAAAAACTTCCTTATAGAAATAGTGGCAGATCAGCTTATTATCTGTAACCAGCAGTTGATAGATCCGGATACAACACTCAGTTTTGCCATGTTTCTCAAAGAAATATTATCGAAATAACAGGAAGATGAATCTGGTATTGTTTCAGGCATATCCGTGAAAAAGCGGAGTATCAGCGTCTGGGTTTAAATTTTGGTGGAATGCGTACTTTGTTATTTCTGCTGGTGTGCTTCATTACACATATAGCATATGGGCAGACCATGGCATATGAAAATGACTCAATGGTTATAAAGGTCACGGGCAAAGACTCAACAATAATAGTGAAGCCATCCAGGTCTTCGGAGGCGAATATTGTCTATATGAAAGACCTGCCGATGCCGCATTATATAGGCGATCTTGATTCATTTATCCGGAAAAATCTGCGTTACCCTGTTGATGCAAGAGAAAAGCAAATAGAAGGCTCTGTATGGGTGTATGTCCGTATTGACACTGCAGGAAACGCGGTTGACCCGATCATAGCTCATAGTGTGAGCCCCTCTGTTGATGCAGAAGCCTTACGGATAATTGCTCTGATGAAGCGTAGCTGGGTACCGCTACGCCTTTATGGTAAAGTATATCATTTCGATATGAATATTGAAGTGCCGTTTAAATTGTGATTGTCAACATCTCACATCTGCCGTTTCACCATTTACTATTGCCTGTTCACCATTCACTACCACGTTCCTTCAGCCCTGCGTATATTCACGGTGTCTGTATTGAGCATGCTTTTATTGATCTCTTTCTGTTTGTGTGTATTGTATTTTACACTGCGGAAAAACTCCTCTACATTATCAAACGATTTGCGCCAGGAAATACCGATACCCGCGCGCGAAATGTTGCGGTCTACCAGTACGTCATAGTTGCTGGTACGGAACCCATTCAGCCGTATACGTCCATCCTGTGTTACAAGATACTGCACACGGAAATCGCCGGCGAGTGTAAGAGCGCTGGTAGCGCTGGTATTGGCAGATGTAGGACGTCCCCAGTCGTAATAGCTGCCGAGTTCTACAATTACACGGTCTTTAAACAGGTTCTGGCGTATGCCAAAACGTAATTCGTTACGGTTGATACCTCCTGATGCAGAAGGATCGCTGAGGTTATAGTTTTTATATTTAAGTTCAATGGCCAGGCTCTTATCTCCGAGCAGCTTGTTTACAATATTGGTAAGCTGGGATGATGTTGTGGTGGATATGATCTCGCTCATATTGTTGATGGCGCCGGTTGTAGCAGTGGTGCCCACAAGGCCTTCCGGCGGTATAAAGTAACCTATGAGCAGCAGCGATGCTACCTGGTCAAAAAGTTCGCGGTCGTTTGCGTTGATGCGTTCCAGTTTTGTATAGGCGTAGGTGCCTACAGATCTTTTTTCAGGCAGCTCCAGGTTAAAGGTAAGCTCCGGTTTTTGCAGCGATCCTTTCATGTGAAGCAGTACATCTACATTCTGTGCTGTTTTGGCATCGGTAAGCTCGCTGGAGGGTATCAGCTGGCTCTGGATTTCTTTTTCGCTCAGCAGGTCATACAGGCGGGCAAGTGTGCGGTAGCTGGCATTTACATTGAGCTCTGTTTTTGAAATAGGACCATTGAACCCGATGACACTGCCGGAGCTGATGATAAATGTGCGTTTAAAGAAAAGCTGCCGGAAGGTAAACGTATAATCACCCTGCTCAATCTCATATTTGCCCTGTATATTGAAATCTGCATTGGAGGCAATGTGAAGGTTGATGCTGCCATTTCCTTTTGCATTGATCTGGTCGCCGGAGGCCGGGTCCAGGATCATGGTCATCTCGAGGTCCGGAGTAGGAACGGCAAGGATGCTTATATTATAGCGGTTATTTTTTTTGCGGGTAGTGCTCTGCTGATTGGTGCCGTACGATTTAAATGTGATATAGCTGTAATTGCTGATATCTCCGGTGCTTTTTACAGGTATATACAAGTGTGATGCCTGCGAAGGTGTGGCCTTGATGTTGAGACTTATATCATCTACCGGACCGCGTACGGTCATCGACTGAAGATTAGCCATCAGTTGCCCGTAGAAGTTATTATTTTCATAGTCCATCAGGTTCATCACTTCAAAGTTGGGCGATGTCAGTGAGAGCCTGAAGGTAAAGTTGCGCAGATGATTGTGATCTACAGACCCGGTAAGGTAAGCAGGGTTGTTAAAGCGGTCGTAGACGGTGATCCTGCCCACATTTATAGCCTGGTTGGTAAGTTGCAGAGTGCCCGACGGTATGGTATAGTCGGTGCCCATATAATCTACGTGCAGTCTGGCACTGTCCAGCGCTACATTACCTGCCACATCAGGAACCGATGCTGTTCCCTTTACCTGGAAGGTGCCATTTGCATATCCGCCCAGCTTGCTTACCAGCCCGCTTAATACAGGGGAAAGCCAGGATATAGGTGCATGATTTACCAGTATCTGCCCGTCCAGGCGTTGGTTACTGGTGCTGTCAAAAGACATGGTGCCATGTGCGGTAAGCGAAGAGTTACCACGAAAAACACCCGATTCAGATTCGAGCTCTATTACCTTCTTTGCGGCGTCGTAGTTGCCTTCAATAACAACAGTACCTATCGTGTCTGTGCCCAGTTTTATATCTGTGCCCTTCAGGTTAGTAAACACTTTCATCCTGCCGAAAATATCGCGGATGCTGATGCTGCCGTTAATCCTGCCATCTGGCTGATAACCTGAAAAACCAGCTATGCCACTCAGCTGGGCAAGATCAAGTTCCTGCAGGTTGATGCCCAATATGTGCTCTGTATGCTCCTGCCCGGATGTTACCGATATTCTCTGCAGACCCGAAAACAGGTACAGGTTTTTAATGTCGAGGTAGTTTTTGCTGAACACAATATGGTTGCCATCCGGTATTTCCCATTTATTCTGATTGAGATAAAACTCTGAAGGCAGAATGTTCAGAAAAAGGGAGTCTCCACGAGCATAGGCGCGGCCATTAATAACAGCGGTGCCATAACTAAGCTGTGAGGACGTGGATATATTAAAACGCAGGGAGTCGTTACCCAGTGTGGTATTGATATTTACAGACATGTTCAGCACGCTGTCGCCTAAAGCAAGATTACTGACATCTCCGGTTACTGTAAGATTGCGGTAGTTTCCGGCTCCATCCAGGACAATATTGTTCATTTTAATGCTGCCGATTGCCCCGTAAGGGATGCGCGCATTCAGGCGGAGGTCCTGCATGGTAGTGTTCAGGGAGCCACTGATGGCCGCGTTGCTGAAACCATGTGCAGATGGCGCCACAATACTCAGCAGGCGCTCAATTTCGCGGGTTGTGACATCAAAGGAAAGGGCCTGGTCAGGCGCTGTGTGTGTAGGTTTCTTTATATAGTTAGGCAGATATCCTGAAAGGTAATATTGTATGGAATAGGGTAGTTTGGACAGCTCGTACTGACCGCGGATGTGTGCTGTTACATCATTACTTTGCACGGTGAGTGTTTTGCTGTCACCTTCATTTGCGGAGATCACATATATAGAGTCTACATCGAGCCTGTTTTTATTACGGATCAAATTGATGTTGTAGAGTTTTGCCGAGCCGAGGAAGTTATCAATATTGCTTCCCTGCATATTCAGGTCAAGATCCGCAGTAGCCTGTACGGAGTCTTTTGTTATCAGTTTCAGCGCTGTAAGATCACTTTTCAGCAGGTAGGCTTTTGCATTAATGGCGGGCAATTGCTGGCTGAAATCTATGTTACCGTTGAAGGAAAGTGCCAGGTTAGGATCATCTACAAGCATTTTGCCGTCAAACCGCTTATTGGCAAGCGTGCCGTCCGCCGTGATGTTCTTATAATCATAGCCATGGATACCCATATGGGCGATTACTGCATTGATCTGCGCACTGGCGTTATGAGGGTCAAAAGAATTGCCTTTTACAGCAGCCTTCAGAGTAATGCTGCCCAGTTCAGGCTGACGAAGCAATGTGCCGAGCTGCACATTGGTGGATGTTATATTACCGGCATAAAGCGTACCGCTATTTTTGCGATCCGGGAGGTCTAGCTTGATATCAGATACTACCGTGCCGAGATTGGAGGTGATAGTTCCGTTGGCGGCAAAATTGCTGATATAACCTTTAAAATTGCCTTTGAAGAGCAGGTACTGTATTTTCTCAATGGCAACGTCCGGGTTGTTCTTTAATGAAGGCGCATATTTTATCATCGCCGGTCCGCTGGTAGCTATGTCTCCGCTGGTAAAGGTCATAAAGCTGTTATCTATGTCCGGCAGGCCTTTGATGCTGAAATCTCCTTTTACTGTACTGATGCCGTCTGTAAGGTCCAGGTGGTCGGCAACGAGATTGTCTACTGTACCTACCGCGTTTCCGGAGGCTTTGAGCGTTACAGGATACAATTTGCGCAGTTGCGGAGCGAAGTAAGCAACATCTCGGGCATCTACAACTGCATCGTTCAGTTTGCCCGTCATTACCACTTTATGGATATAGTCCAGAAAGTCCGGGAAGCGCTGGTAGTGCATGGCATAATAGCGCTGCAGCTTGCTGTGATTGGTTTCAAGGTAGAGGCTGTCGCAGATGGAAGCTACCGGTGAAACTGTAATGGCACTGCGGAAATCTTTGACCTGTATGCCGCAGCGTTCGTTTGCAGCGAGGTGTTTCATCTGCCCGTGTATCGTGTCTTTGCGGATGGTGATGTTGCGGACATCGATGTCGATGCCGGTAATGTCCATGTGCGCCGGGTCAAATTCATTGACCACGGGTATGTCGTCGTCCGATTTCAGGTGAAAAGCACAGTCGTTCAGCGCCAGTTTTTTTACCCCGATGGCCCAGTTGTCTGTGTTAAACACTGTCGTGTCTATCACATACGGTTTCTTTTTCCGGTTTGGGTCAAGCGGTTTACCTCCCTCATAGCTGTCCATATACATTGCAAACCCGGAGAGGTCTATGTTATTGACTGCAATGATTTTTTTCTTGAAATCTATATTATCAGCATCTACGAGGAGTTTACCGATATCAAAATCCATGTCATCGCCGGTCCAGGCGTCATCCATGTGAAAACGGACGTTTTCCAGCTCCAGTTTTTTCAGATCTATTTCAAGATCGTTTTTCTGCTGTTTTTGTTTTTTGGGGCCGTTATCAAATGCATCTATGATAAACTGGTAATTCCACTCGTTGGATTTAGGCGTGCGGTAAAGATGCGCATATGTATTTTTCAGTCCTATATAACTGATGACGGGTGTTTGATCCTTCAGGAAAAACCAGTCGGTAATACGAGCCTGTGCTTCTCCTGCATACAGAAGTGTATCCCTGGCATGATCCTCTACATATAATCCCTGCACCAGTACATGGTTCAGGAAGTCGACGCGTATATGCCGGATGGCTACTTTGGTATGCAGTTTTTTCGACAGGTAATCAGTGACCTTGCCTACCAGGAAGTTTTGCACCGGGGTATAATTGATGAGGATAGCCAGCAGCAAAATAAGCCCGACGATTGTCAGGAACACATTTCTTAATATTTTTAAAAAGCGTTTCAGTCCGGCTGTTGTTTATTCTGAAAATCGGGTTACTAATGATTTATGCGGGCCGACATGCTACAAAAATAACGGGTTAAAAGGATTTTCGATGATTCGTTTACACTTAGGTTATGTTAAATGAATGAATGTGAGACTTGAGATGTGAAAAGCAGATGTGAAATATGAGGTTTGAGATGTAAGATTTGAGACTTGAGATGTGAGATATGGGAGTGAGGAATAGGCTGCTGTGGTAAATATTAAGGGTTAACCGGTTGCCGAACCAATTAACCCTTTAACTTATTAACCCTTTAACTTGTTAACCCTTTAACTTGTTAACCCTTTAACGTATTAGCCAGCTTACTTGATCTTATACCTCATGCCCACATACACATTCCTGCCCATTACAGGCCCCCAGACCATAGAAGCATCAAAGCTGGAGCCATAGGGGTTTTCTGCACCTATTACAGCATCGTGCTGCATATAGTTGGTAAGGTTTTCACCACCGGCATACAGTTCCAGGTTACTTTTTATCGTTTTGCTGATCTGTGCATTCATCTGTATAAATGCAGGGGACTGGGTGTCCATGATGTCGTTTCCGTGACCTATTTCCGGCAGGCGTTTGGTCCCCGTCCATTGGATTGTATAGTCAAATTTCAAGTCATTCTTTGTTTCATAGCCTATATTGAGGAAAGCACGGTTGGCTGCTACCAGCGGGCGTTCTTTCAATGTTCCGCCGTAGGTCGTTTTTACATCATACCAGCGATAGGCAACACGTACATCCAGTTTACGGAGCGGCTCATAGTCCAGCTGTGCCTGCAGGCTGTGTGCAAAGGACTGCCCGTCGAGGTTATAAAACCGTACCTGGTGCATGTCTTCAATATCAGTCACCACCTGGTTCTGGAAATAAGTGTAATAGTAATCTACGCTGAAAGCACCTTCGCGGTAGTTCAGTTTAAATTTCTGCGTAGCATTGACGCCCATATTCCATGCCACTTCCGGGTTCAGTCCGTAGGCTTTGTCAGGTTGCGGATTTAAGATTACAAACTGGCGGTTGCTGGCCATATATCCTGCATTTTCTGCAAAAATATTGGCGGTACGCTGTGCGCGGCCTATAGAAGCGCGGAAGGCTGTGCGCTTGAATGGCGCATACCGCACATGGAGGCGTGGCGTTGCAAAAGCGCCGTACATATTATGATAATCGCCACGGAGGCCGGCAACAACATTCCATTTGTCAAGATGACTCCACGCATATTCTGCAAAAACGCCGGGTACTACTTCATTGCGCCGGTAGCCAATGCCGGTAAAGGTTTCGTCATAATTATCCAGCAAGAAACTGGCGCCTGCTTTGATGATATTATTGGTATTGCCGATAATGGACTGGTAGATCAGGTTGCTGTAGAAGCTATGTTCGGTACCGTCATATTTCCGGGTACCATATAAAGCATCCTGTTGGTGGTACAGGCCAGAAAGTTGCAGACCTACGCTGCGCCATTGTTTCTGCGGCCATACCTTCCCGATCTTGGCCCAGCCTTCTGCGCGTTTTGTAGTCAGCTCAAAGCCCCATGGGTTACCGGTTACCTGCTCAGTGCCTTTTTCATAGCCCCACTGGCCACCGGTATTGCTCATATAGCTACCTTTAATGCCGCCCTGCACTTCCCAACCCTTCGATCCGAGCCAGAACCAGCGGTTCAGCAGGCCATACTGGCTGCCCAGCGGCTGATCAAGGAAACCATCCTTGTTCTGGTCGGTCTTCTGCCACTGAGATTTTGCATGCAGCATCAGGCTGGAGGAAAGCGCTTTATTGAACTGATGATTGTACACCAGGTTGCCTTCTGAACGCCCTTGTGTGCTCTGGTACAGGTTAAACAGCCATTTATCTCCTTCAAAAGGCTTATGGAGTTCTACATTTATCTGCCCGGCAACGGTTTCATAGCCGTTTACCACACTACCGGTGCCTTTGCTCAATTGCATACCATCTATCCAGGTGCCCGGTGTAAATGTAAGGCCGGTGACAGCCGCGAGTCCACGCACTTCTGGTATGTTTTCCCTTGTAATGACTGTATATGGTCCGGCCAGCCCCAGCATCTGTATCTGTTTGTATCCGCTGATGGCATCTGTAAATGCTACATCTACAGATGGTGTCGTCTCAAAGCTTTCGGAAAGGTTGCAGCAGGCAGCTTTCAGCAGTTCCCGCTGACCTATTTTTTCGGTTTTAATAGCGCCCATAAGGCTCATTTCCGTGCTTTTGCGGCGCACTTTTACTTCCACTTCTTTTAATTTCTTTTCCGGCTGCGCGTGTGCAGTATCTGCTTCCTGCGCAGAAGCACTGGTGATAATACACATAGCAAAGCCCGATAAGAAAATTCTTTTTCCAAGAAACCTGTATACCATTAATGGTTGCAGGTAGCAGTCTTATAAGCGCAGCATTCCGGAAGTTTTTTATAATCGGCATCGGTCACATGTACTTTCTCATTGTCATGGCCGGCATGTGCAATGCTCTGCGCAATGTTCTGCACAGAGGTTTTAGAAGGCCTATACGTAACAGTGAGCATATGCGTATGTTCATCCCATACAGCTTCTTTTACGCCTTTGGAATAAGCGGCATTCTCAATGCGCTTTTTGCACATATCGCAATTGCCTTCCACTTTAAATTTTTCAGTGGCAATGTCTTTGCCCGATTGGGCTTTTACTATGGAAAGAGAAGAAAATATAACAAACAGGAAAACGATAAGACGTTTCATAAAAAATACTTTTACGGTTAATAAAAATGAAATACAGCAATGATTATCCCTTCCGGGACAAGAGCTGTTAACCGTAATAAGTAAGGCGGGAGTGCAATTTGTAAAGTGCTATGTTCTGCCATCGGCCGGGTGGGGCGTTGGCCTGGTGAATATGTGTTTGTTGTGAGGTGTAGGCAGGTTCAGGGTATGAACCGTATTGCACAGGCGTTACTGACGGAACATATGCCGCATCACTCAACTGTAATTTAAAGCTGACACTGTTTTGCTCGTGTGTAACCTTTGCTGCTACGACTTTATCCTTACAGCATTTTTTTGCATTGGCCTTACCCTGATCATCAGGGCAGTTGCCGCAATTGTTTGCTTTAAGGTAGATATTCCAGGATACAAGCTGCTTGCCGCAATAATGTGCCTGCACCATTACGCCGGTTATTGCCAGCAGGTACAGAAACATAAGTGGTATGATGAGCAGCCTTTTCATGTGCATTGCAAAGATAGGGTGTTGTTGTTGATATGTTTACCGGTCGATATGTTAAAGCGGTAACAATATATTGTGGCCCTCCGGATAAATGGGAACTTATCACTTAATGACCTTTCTTACAATGATGTATAGTGTAACGGGCAAAACCACGCAGACAAACCCGGAAATATATGTATCTGTGGTTGCAACCAGCCCATCGGTATGTTCATCCACTACTTCGGGCATGATCCGGTCTCCGGCAAAGAACACATAACACAGCATCAGGAGCGCAGGTATTCCACCAACAAAAAATAATGTCAGGCAAAGCTTTCTTACCCATTTGTGGTCATTCTTATTCCGCCACAGTGTATATTCAACAGTAAACAGGGAGATAAAGACCAAAACAGGTAATAAGAGCATCAGATCCATACTAGTACATTAAAAAAGCAACTGAATATTCAGTTGCTTTAGTTGTAAGATATTGATAAAATTTACCCTTTAAGGGTTTTTGTAATTTCCGGTACCAGTCTTTCTGCCCATACGGCATATTCTTTTCCCGAAGGATGCAATCCGTCTTCTGCAAGAAATTCCGTCTTCTGCCCGTTTTGCCTTGTACTATCTGTAATATCAATGTAATGGCATTTATGGACGGCTGTTATTTCTTTGTTTGCAGCATTGTAGGCGTCTATTTCATGAGCTATCTCTGCCCGGTCTTTGCCTTCGGCAAATGGAGTAACACCCCAGTCCGGAATGGAGAGCACAAACACATGCTGCGTATGGCCGTTGGCAAATACTATGGCCTGGTTGAGCAGCTGTGTAAATTCTTCCTTATAATTTTCCAGGCTGCGGCCGCGATACTGGTTGTTTACGCCAATAAGCAGCGTGACGAAAGAAAACGTTTCGTGTATGTTATGCTCCCGGATAGAGGCTGCCAGCTCATCTGTAGTCCAGCCGGTAACAGCTATAATCACAGGATCCGCAACGTCAATTTTTTCTTTATGGAGCAAAGTAACAGCCTGGTGCGGAAAATTTTCTTCCTTAGGAACGAGCTCTCCGATAGTGTATGAATCGCCCAGTGCGAGATAAGTGTACATGAGTTTATTTAAACTGTTGTGAAAAACGGATGATCCGTAAAATTATAATGTCCGGCAGGAAGCTTGTCGTATACATGATCCTGTAGCTTCCTTCAAAAACTTCCCGGATATACGGATCATTCTTCTCGGGTACAATTCTTCCGGAATCAGGCTGAGCGGTCAGAAGTTGTACACGATTATAAAAATTATCAAGCAAACGGTCTGCGTACACAATGGAATCTTTTGAGATATACTCATGAATGACCTTCATGTCTTCCAATACGTCTTCTGTCCATTTTATCAATCCCATTACCTTGCTTTCTTCTTTATTTCTTCGATATGTCTGCGAGCCTCGTCATTTGTAACTATTCTGCCGGCAGTTACGCTTTCAATGGCATTATCTATTTTCTCTACTACAATCAACTTTTCAATAAACTCTTCAAGTTCAAAGTTTTCGGGCATCTGGGTGGCCGTTTCCAATAATTTTTGCCTTGTCATACATCTCCGTTTTATTGAATAAACACCGTTTTCGTATTTACGAATTCGCGTATGCCAAAGATACCTAATTCCCGGCCATAACCGCTATGCTTTACACCGCCAAAAGGCAGGCGCATGTCTGAGTGTACCTGGGCATTTACAAAACAGCTGCCTGCCTGCATTTCTGTGGCGGCCAGCATTTCAGCGCGTTTGCGGTCTTTTGAAAATATGGCGCCGCCAAGCCCGTATACATTATCATTCGCAATGCGCAGCGCATCTTTTTCATCTTTTGCTTCGATGATAGCAGCTACCGGGCCAAATAATTCTTCATCATATGCTGCCATACCTTTTTTTACATTGGTAAGAACTGTTGGTGGGTAATAGGCACCTGTTCCTTCCGGTATAAAACCGCCACACAGCAGCTTGGCTCCTTTCTCAATGCTCTGCTCTACCTGTTTGTGCAGTTCGTTGCGGAGATCTACACGGGCGAGCGGGCCTATGCGGCTGTCTTTGCTCATCGGGTCGCCATAAGTTGCAGCTTTCATTTTTTCGGTAAAACGTTTTTCAAACTCTTTACGCAACGACTTTACGATCACAAAGCGTTTGGCTGCTACACAACTCTGTCCGCTGTTGGTAAGCCTGCCGCTTACGCATACATCCACTGCCAGGTCCAGGTCGGCATCGTCCAGTACTACATAGGCATCACTGCCGCCGAGTTCCAGTACCTGTTTTTTAAGATAAGCACCTGCTGCTGCGGCAACTTTTGCACCTGCGGGCGCGCTGCCGGTAAGGGTTACGGCAGTGACGGCAGGGTGGGCTATAAGGGCTTCCACGCGGGACGACGGCAGGAGTAATGTCTGAAACAGGCCTTTGGGAGCGCCGGCATCATGGATCACTTTTTCTATGGCAACGGCACAGCCGCTTACGTTGGAGGCATGTTTCAGCAGCATGGTGTTTCCCCCCATAAGAATAGGTCCCATACAGCGGAATACCTGCCAGTACGGGAAGTTCCACGGCATAATGGCCAGTACCACGCCCAGCGGCTGAAAGGTCACATAGCTTTTGCGGGCTTCTGTTTCCACCACTTCCGGAGCCAGCATCTTAGCGCCTTCCTTTGCATAAAAATCCAGTGTATTGGCGCATTTTTCCAGCTCGGCAATGCTTTGTACCAATGGTTTGCCCATTTCGGCTGTGGCCAGTTCTGCGAGGTACTGTTTCTGTTTGCGGATCTGTTTGGCAATGTTCTTCAGCACAGCGCCGCGCTCTTTGAACGAGGCTTTGCGCCATTGCTGGTCATAAGTTTTGTGTGCCAGTACTGCTGCCTTTTCCACCTTTGCTTCATCATACACATCATAACTGGCGATCTCTGCCCCTGTGGCAGGATTTACTGAAACGAGCTTGTCGGACATGGTCTTCAATTTTGAGTAAAATTACAGAAGCTGTATTTTAAAGAAATGTTAGGAATATATTAGTTAATGATAGGGGCATCGGAAGGCCCGGATATCCGACGGAACTTTCGCGTTATTTTATATTTATTATCTTTATCCGCTCATGGGACCCAAACAAATTTACGTCAAGCTGAAGTCCAGGGATATCACACCAACGCATGTATGTGAAGTGGGTGTTTACCTGCCTGAAACGTCTAATATTATTGATTTTATTAAAGACGGCATCAAAGCTACGCTTGTAGAAGCCGATCCGGTGACGGTTGAAAAAATTAAAGAATATTTTGCCGGTTATAATATAACGCTGTACCCCTATGCTGTATGGGACAAAAACGGAACGATAAAGCTGTCAAAAGCGGCTGCTTCCACATTTGTAACAGAGCTGAAATCGAGCCCGGCACTTGAAAATGATAAGTACCAGATAAAAGAAGAAGACACTTTTGAAGTAGAATGCAGGATATTCTCAGACCTGGATGACGGCACTATAGATCTCCTGAGCATAGACATAGAAGGCAGTGAATGGTATGTGATCAAACACCTGAAAAGCAGGCCACGTATACTTTCTGTAGAAACGCACGGTAAATATTATACCAATCCGTTTATGGCAGAGATCAATGCGTGGATAGAAAAAAACAACTACATACAGTGGTATAAAGACGGCAGCGATACAGTCTATGTTCAGAAGGGAGTGCTGACGCCTTCAAATGAAGATAAGGCAGATACTGCCCGGGCAGAACGTAAGATACGGTGGAAGAAATTCAAGCGCATTTTCAAGAAGCTGGCAGGTAAATAACTGCGTAAAAGAGATAGAAGCCACCGGTGTCTGCCGGTGGCTTTTTTATTTTTGCCTGTCTCTTACGGGCTTAAAATTATATTTTCATCATTCAATCTTACATTTGCGGTTTCCCGGGAAAAGTTCGCTAGTATTGCGGACCCTGAATGGTGCTATCGCCGTTGTGGCGGGATAGTGATCCTGAAGCCGAGAACAAAAACTAAAACATCAAATTGCTATAAGAATATTTATGACTGCCGACAAGATCAAATTCGGAACAGATGGGTGGCGTGCCATCATTGCACAGGATTTTACCGTTTATAATGTAGCCCGCGTAAGCCAGGCATTGGCCGACTGGCTGCTGGCGCGTGGCAGCGATCCTAAAGTGGTGGTTGGTCACGACTGCCGTTTTGGTGGTGAGCTTTTCTGTGAAACAGTTACCAAAGTGCTTTGTGCCAATGGTGTGAAAGTAGCGCTGGCAAAAGGGTTCATCAGCACACCAATGATATCGCTGGGTGTACTGGAACTGAAAGCACAGCAAGGCGTGGTGATCACTGCCTCGCACAACCCGCCTTCATACAATGGTTATAAGCTGAAAGGCGCACATGGCGGCCCTTCCAGCCCGAAAGATATTGCAGCGGTAGAGGCATTGATCAAAGATGAAGTGACTATACCGGCAGAAGACCTGGAATATTGGGAATCGAAAGGGCTGCTGGAATATGTGAACCTGGAGGATATGTATGTAACTTATCTGCAGGGAAAATTTGACTTTGAAGCACTGAATAAATCTCCGTTCAAACTGGCATATGATGCTATGTTTGGGGCGGGTCAGAATGTAGTGCGCCGCCTGCTGCCGGGTGCTGTGTTGCTGCATTGTGAAAACAATCCGGGTTTTAACGGCCAGGCTCCGGAGCCGCTGGACCGCAACCTGCAGGAGCTGGCGCGTACCATCCGCAATACACCGGAACTGAAAGTAGGTCTTGCTACAGATGGCGATGCTGACCGTATAGGACTGTATGATGAAGACGGAAACTTCGTAGATGCACATCATATCATCCTGCTGCTGGTGCATTACCTGCACAAGTACAAAGGCATGAACGGTAAAGTGGCAATAGCATTCTCCGCTACCGACCGTGTAAAACGCATGGCTGAAATGTATGGCCTGCCGGTGGAAGTAACACCGATAGGATTTAAATACATCAGTGAAATAATGGTGAATGAAGATGTGCTGGTAGGCGGTGAGGAAAGCGGCGGTATAGCTGTAAAAGGCCATATACCGGAGCGCGATGGTATTTATGACGGATTGGTGATTTATGAATTCATGACCCAGAGCGGCAAAACGCTGAAAGAGCTGTGCCAGGAAGTGTACGATGTGGTGGGTACATTTGTTTATGACCGTGCCGACATGCATATTGCCAATGATAAAAAAGAGGCGATCATTAAAAAAGCACAGGAAAACGGTTATGCTAAATTTGGCAAATACGGCTTTAAAAGCATTGAGACCATAGATGGTGTAAAATACCATCTTGATAACGGCGGCTGGATCATGCTGCGTGCATCAGGTACGGAACCATTGCTGCGCATTTATGCAGAGGGTAACAGCAAAGAAGAAACAGCAGACATATTGAAAGACGTAAAAGAAACGGTGCTGTAAAGAATGTGAGCATGTGAAGATTTGAAGATGTGAAAATGGGGAGAATAGCTGCTTACTGTTTACAGCTTACTATCGATCTGTTCAAATCTCATGTCTTAAATCTCAAATCTGACATCTCATATCTACTGAAAATACAAGGCCGGCGGGGTTTTCCGCCGGCTTCTTTATTGACGCCGGAAATTTTTTCAGAAAATAGTTTGGTTTTTAAAATTCCCGTTCTACCTTTGCCGCCCTGGCAAGTCTTATACGACCAGCTCCTACTGAATCCCCCAGGACAGGAATGTAGCAAGGGTGGGTGGTTGTAGCGGTGCGATGTGAGTAACTTGCCAGTTTTTTTATTTAGAGGATTTTTTTCTCATCTTCATCCTCTATTTCTCTTTTATGATCGCTTTTAAAAGCACAGCCATTGATGCGAGGCGCACCATTACTGTTTCATTCATATACATACTTGTGCACGTTGTGATATTGGCAATTGCCTGTAATGCCTGCATTGTACTCGGCAATAACGATATGGCATCTTCCTTCTTCAGCAGGCAGGAGCTGTTTAAAAAATCCAATCCCGACGTGCTTGTAAACGCAATAAATTTTATTGTGTTGGTTGTGTATGTGATCGTATATAGCCTGTGGTTTTACCGGGCGTATAAAAATGCAGGTCTACTGGCCGGAGGTACGAGATTTAAGCCGGGGTGGACGATATTATTTGGGATAGTACCGGTTTTGAACTGTTTTCTGTCTTTTATGGTGACACGGGAGATCGTTGAAAAACTGAACGCTGTGAATGGACAACATAAAATTGATAGATCTGTAAAAACGATGATTCTTATATCGCAGCTATCAGCTATTATATGTACCATTTTCGCCTCGATACCATTTTTCATGCATGAAATACAGGCAAATGTTTATTTCGCTTTGCACATAACCAATTGCGTTCTGGCTGAAGCAACATTAGTGATCGGTATTGTGCTTATTCGTAAGATGCAGGCGCTGGAGCAAAAAGCACTGCTGCTGCCGCCGGAAGCCAATAGCAGCATTTTTAAGTTTGACCTCCAGAAATAATCGCCTTTTTGCTTCTGCAGTAAACCATAGTTTAATTACTTTTGCACACGAAATAATCATTTTATGAAATTTTTTATAGATACAGCTAACCTGGACCAGATTAAAGAAGCACACGATCTTGGTATCCTTGATGGTGTTACCACCAATCCTTCCCTGATGGCCAAAGAAGGTATCAAAGGACATGACGCGATCATGGAGCATTATAAAAAAATATGCGAGCTCGTGGATGGCCCGGTAAGTGCTGAAGTACTCGGTACTACATTTGATGTAATAGTGGAAGAAGGTAAAAAGCTGGCTGCTATCCATAAAAACATTGTTGTAAAAGTACCGATGATCAAAGATGGCATCAAGGCGATCAAATGGTTTACGGACAATGATATTCAGACTAACTGTACACTCGTATTTTCTGCCGGTCAGGCTATACTGGCTGCAAAAGCAGGTGCTACTTACGTTTCTCCGTTCATCGGCCGTATTGACGATGGTAGCTGGGATGGCGTTCAGCTTATTGAGCAGATCGTAAATATCTACAATGCACAGGGCTTTATGACAGAAGTACTGGCTGCGTCTATCCGCAACCCGCTGCATATCGTTCGTTGTGCAGAAGCTGGTGCTGATGTATGTACCTGCCCGATCAGTTCTATTCTCGGACTGCTGAAGCATCCGCTTACAGACATCGGTCTGGCGCAGTTTCTGAAGGATGCGGAGAGCATGAAATAGTAGATGGTGAATAGGCAATAGTGAGACCTGAGAAGTAAAACGTGAAATGTCATGGTAAGCATAGCCGGACAATGATTCTGAAAAGTTTCCTTCGTCCGAGCTATCGGACTCCGTTCAGGATGACATACTAACTATATAAAAAGGGTGAATCGATCGATTCACCCTTTACTTTTTGTGTTTGAATAAAGTTCGTTACCAGCTGCCGCTTGCTCCGCCTCCACCGCCGCTTCCGCCACCGAAGCCGCCAAAACCACCACCACCGGAGCCTCCACCGCCCCAGCCACCACCGCCTCCTCCGAAGCCGCCAAATCCTCCGATCCAGCCGCCACCAAAACCGCGATATCCGCGACGGCTCATATAACCGCCGCCACCACCGCCACCACCACGGCTGCCAAGCCAGATGACCAGGTAAATGATCACAATGATGGCAATAGCACCGCCAAGACCAATGCCATGACGTTCACCCCGGTTTGCGTATCCTTCATCAGCAGTGTATTCACCCTTGGTTGCAGCTATGATGGCGTCTGCTGCTTTGCCGAAACCTTCATAGTAGTTACTGTTCTTAAATGAAGGCGCCATTTCGTTGCGGATAATGCGGCCGCATAATGCATCAGGCAGCGCACCCTCCAGTCCATAACCAGTAGAAATATTGATTTTATGATCGTCTATAGCCGCCAGTACGATGACCCCGTTATTTTTGCCTTTGTTGCCGATGCCCCAGCGCCGCAGTATCTCCAGTCCATACTGTGCCGGATCATAGGAGCCGATACTTTTTACTGTGAGAATAGTAATCTGAACCGAAGTGGTACGATCATAATCTGTCAGTTTTGTTTCCAGCTGGTGTACCTCATCCGCACTCATTACATGTGCCAGGTCATTAACCAGTTGTGGCGGATCAGATGGCTTAGGGAAATCGGCATCATGCTGCGCACGGAGATTGGTGTGCAGTAAGCTGAACAATATGACCAGGGCAATGGCCCGCAGGCCGGCATATATTTTCTGTCTCATTATTTGCCGAATACTATTTCGTCAGGCAATTCATTTTTAGCCACATCGGGATCATAAGGGAAGTGTGCTGCCATTGTTTTGGCGAGTTCTGCCAGGCATACGCACAGTCCTTCTGCCACCATTCCTCCGCTCAGGTATTCTCTCAGCCGTTCAGCCGCTTTTTCCCAGAATGCGGGACCGCCGGCTTTTTCATATATCTCCACATCGCCCATGATGGCAAACTGGTGATGGTCCAGTGCCAGATAAATCAACACAGCATTGCGCCTGGTGGTCTTTTCCATCCGTAGCTGCTGAAATATTTCCCTGGCGCGGTCCATAGCGTCTACATAGGCACATTTGGATTCTATGAAGATGCGGATTTCGCCGGTTGTACCCCGCTCTGCTTCGCGGAGCGCAGCAACTACCATTTCCTGTGCTTCGGGGGAAAGCAAATCTTTTTTCTTCCGGAAGAAGAACATAGGCTGTGTTTTTATTGCAGTACTACTAAAACTGAACCGTAGGTGCTTTTTGTGCGCCTGCTTCTGCCTCAAACATGCCTTTTACCTGGAAGCCAAACATGCCGGCCAGCAGATTGTTGGGGAATGAACGGAGCGTGGTATTGTATTGCTGTACGGCATCGTTAAAGTCTTTACGGGACACCGTAATACGGTTTTCTGTTCCTTCAAGCTGTACCTGCAGGTCGCGGAAACCTTCCGTAGCTCTCAGCTGAGGATAGTTTTCTGTCACCATCAGCAACCGGCCCAGTGCCTGGCTCAGTTCTCCCTGGCGCGCCTGGAATTCTTTGATCTTTTCAGGGGAAAGATCGTTGGGGTCTACTTTAAGGCTGGTAGCATTGGCACGAGCCTGTGTTACGGCCTCCAGTGTTGATTTTTCAAAATTGGCAGCACCTTTCACTGTATTTACAAGGTTGGGCACGAGATCAGAGCGGCGCTGATACTGGTTCTGCACTTCACCCCATTTACTTTTTACATTTTCGTCGAGCGATACCATGCTGCGCTGCAGATTGCAGGTTGCACAGCCACCAATCAGCAGGATCGCGAGTAATACGATCAGGGCAATTGTTCCTCCTTTCATAACGGATAAAAATTTTAATCAAACCTACATGAAACTGCCCATACAACAAAGAATTGTAATCATGAGCATACAGTTTTGCCGGTATAACGGCCTCATCTCAATATAAAAAAACATGTACAGCGCCGGTATATGTAAAAAGAGGTCCGGGAAGGACCTCTGTAAAAAATTACACTAAAAAATTATCTGTGATGTGTTGTGTGATGACCGCTGCCGAGGTAAAACCGGGCTGAGGCACCGAATAAATTATGGGGAAAGAAATCAACATCTGTGACGAAATTGATAGCAGGCTTAAAATCAGCACTTAATCCCAGCGGTATATTTTTGAACTTATATTCCACACCGCCAATGCCGTCAATACCGAAGATAAATTCCGTTCCGTCTCCGTTATCGCGGTCCCAGGAGCCGATATGCACACCGCCGCCAAAGAATATGCGCCAGGACGGATCGGGAAAAATGATATGATACTCTGCAAGCCCTACGGCAGATACGCTTGTGCCCTCCAGGCCAAAGATCCCGCCTGCATTTAATTGTCCTTCTATAGCTACATTGCGGGTAGCAAAATACTTCAGTGTGGCACCACCGCCGTCGGGTGTAAGCCTTAGTCCCAGTCCCAGGTCACCGGCCTGTGCCCGTGCTGCCTGGCTGAAAAATACCGGACTTGCCAGCAAGCCCAGTATATACAACGCTTTCTTCATACGTGTGTTTTTGGTTAACGATCATTGAAATGCCAGAATAAATTGTGCCAGAAGAGGGATATGATGAATGTGGGAATTTGAGCATGTGGAAATTAGCTGGTGGGTTTATGCGTTTATGTGTTAATATGCTTTTATGGCATTATCTCTTACCAATTAGCCATACCGGATTACCACATTCATCACATTACCACATCTCCCATATTCCAATTAGCATTTTCCGAGACCAAACGCTATTTTTGCCCGCAAATCATATTGCTCATGCAGGCAAATTTTGAAGCAAGTCTTGAATACGCGCAAAGCCAGGACCAGGTAGATTTTCTCTATCCATTTCGTGAAAGATTTCTTTTTCCCCAACATAACGATAAAGACGTTCATTATTTCTGCGGAAATTCACTGGGCCTGCAGCCTAAAAGTGTTTCTTACCTGATGGAACAGGAGCTGGAAGACTGGGCTAAATATGGTGTGGAAGGGCATTTCCAGGCGCGCCATCCGTGGTTTTCATATCATCATAACTTCTCCGAGCAACTGGGCAGAATTGTTGGCGCAGATAAGAATGAAGTAGTGGCTATGAATACGCTCACGGTAAACCTGCATCTGCTGATGATCTCCTTTTACCGCCCGGAAGGTGACCGCTATAAAATAATCATGGAAGCGGGTGCTTTTCCCAGTGATCAGTATGCTGTAGAAACGCAGGTACGGATGCATGGCTATGATCCGGAAGAGGCGATCATTGAGCTGAAACCACGTGAAGGTGCTTATATTATTGAAGAAGAAGATGTTCTTGCTGCCATTGCGGAAGCCGGTTCTTCATTGGCTATGGTGATGATGGGCGGCGTAAATTATTATACCGGTCAGCTGTTTGATATGAAGCGCATTACAGAGGCTGCACACAGGGTAGGGGCTTATGCAGGTTTTGACCTGGCACATGCTGTAGGTAACGTGCCGCTGCAGTTGCACGACTGGAATGTGGATTTTGCCTGCTGGTGCTCTTACAAATATCTGAACTCCGGTCCCGGTGGTGTTGGTGGCATTTTTGTACATGAACATCACGGTAACAATCCTAAGGTTTTCCGTCTTGGCGGTTGGTGGGGCAATGAAGAGAAGACCCGTTTTAAAATGGAAAAAGGTTTCGTGCCTCAGGCCGGCGCTGCCAGCTGGCAAATGAGCAATGCGCCTGTTTTTAACATGGTAGCGCATCTTGCTTCTCTTGATATTTACGAAAAGGCAGGTATGGCAGCGTTGCGTGAAAAAAGCCTGCGCATGACCAGCTATCTCGAATACCTGCTGAAAGATATCAGCCACCTGCCATTTACCATTATCACACCGGCAGATACTGCACGTCGTGGCTGCCAGCTTTCATTGCTGTTTGGTGCCCGTGGCCGCGAAGTGTTTGATAAACTTACCGCAGAGGGGGTTATTGCCGACTGGCGCGAACCTAATGTAATACGCATCGCCCCCGTACCTTTGTACAATACGTATGAAGATTGCTATCGCTTCTATGAGATATTGAAAAATATGGAATAATATTATTAACGTTGACAGCGTTTTGGGCGCTGTCAACGTTTTAAAAATAAAGTATGGATACAGAATCACTGCGTACATTTTGCCTGGGCCTGCCGCATACTACCGAGGACATAAAATGGGAAGAACACCTGTGTTTTTCTGTAGGCGGTAAGATGTACCTGATCACAGGTTTTGAAGATGATTCGTCATCGGCTTTTAAAATACCGGAAGAAGAATTTGATGCACTTACGGAACGTGACGGGATCATACAGGCGCCGCATTTTGCCCGCAGGAAATGGGTAAGTGTGCAGCAGCGCAGCAAACTGAAACCTAAAGAATGGCAGCACTATATACGCCAGTCGTATGACCTGGTGGTAGAAGGGTTGACGAAGAAACTGAGAAAGGAGTTGGGGCTGTTGTAGTGTGGAAAGGTTAATAAGTTGATGTTAACAGGTTGAAAGGGATTTGGTTTTTGGGAATTTGATCTAATTGTAATAAATGATATTAAAAAAGGTGAGCCGATCGGCTCACCTTTTTTAATTGTCGAACATCTGATGATTAACCTTCGTTATTCAGGCCCAGTTTGTTTTTGATACCGCCGGGAAGGCCGCCTTTGTTCAGGAGGATGCCGGTGGTTTTATATTGTACATAGGCTTTGCTCACATAGATGTAGCCTTTGTAGTCATTTTTATCGCCCCATGAGTTTTTCACGATGTAGTATTCTTTGCCGGTCTGGTCTGTGGCAAGTCCTACGATGTGCATACCATGGTCATCTGTAGTTTCGTAGTTGTCAAATGCTTTCTGGCGCATTTCCGGAGTGATCACGCGGTCGGGCTTAGGGCCTTTGAACAGGTTTTTCTGCTCATCTTCTTCCATATCGTCCCAGTCTTTTTCAGGTACGAAAGCAACACCATTTTTCCAGCTGAAATATTTCTCACTTACATCAGCCGCCCATGCAACCGTATAGCCGTTTTTCAGGGCATTGTCGACGATGTCGGTGAGGTCGTTCATTTTTACATTATATACTTTCTGCAGCGCCCAGTTGTCCTGCACCATCAGCATGGTTTTTTTGTAATAGGGCGCATCGGTAAATGAAGACAGCTCTACATAATCAGCAGGGTTAATACCCACTACTTCGTCAGCAAAAGTGCGCGGAGTATATGTTTTTCCTTTCCAGGTAAATTTTTCAGGGATTTCGCCGAGATAAGCGTCCAGTACTGCATTAAAGGCTTTATTCCAGCTGGTGGTAAGTTTGCCATTCGGATTTTTCACGATTGCATCGAGCATACCTTTCAGTACAGCCTGCATTTCGCCGAATTTGTTTTTGCTGGTACCGTAGTTAAGGCCTGTATAGGCTTCCTGCGGCATTGCACCGTATTTCGCATACATGTTTATCACATCATGGCATTCGCCGCCGTCTCCCCAGGAGAAATCTCCGTGCATGCGTACATAAGCAACCGCTTTGTCTTTGTAGACGCAATGGGCGGAAAATATCTGTGACAGCTGCACCGGAGTTTTGCCGGCGTGGATCATTTCACTTTCTACAAAAGAGTTGGTAGAATAGCTCCAGCAGGTGCCTGAACTCGCCTGGTTCTTTACAGATGTGGTTCCGAGATCAATCACTTTTTTGAAAGTGAAAGCTTTTTTGGCGCTGTCGCTTTTATTATTGTCCAGCTTTTTTACGAGGTCGTCCTGGGCGTTTACCAGCAGCGGCATGGCAACAGCCATCAATGCGATCAGTTTTTTCATTTATATAATGGAGATTACTTTTAAGGGCTGTAAGGTACAAATTAAGGGGCTATTCAGGCAGTAATTCACCTAAATATCCCCCAACTCCATCCCCCTTTCAGCCAAAAAGCTCTTTCAGATTATCAGGTAATAGTAAGAACGTTGCCGTTCTGGTTTACTGTATATTGTTTTAATGCAGACGGCGGTGGCCCGGATACCACAGCGCCGGTAATGCTGTATACGCCGCCATGGCAGGGGCATACAAACTCATTGGAACTGCCATTATAGCCTACAGTACAGCCCTGGTGTGTGCATATAGCGGAGAAGGCTACATACCCGGATGAGGTGTGGACGATGTTTATATTGTTTTGTGTAATGTGCCCGCCAACGTTGGTAAGTGCTGCGTTGGAAGATGCACTGAGGTCTACCGTAAAATTGGCAGATGGAGCCGCAGTACTGCCGCTGTCATTCTTGGAGCATGCTGTCAGCAGGCCGCCCATGATGGTTACGCCGCAAAAGGCACCTGCGAATTGCAGGAATTCTTTTCTTTCCATTCAGAAATATGTTAAGTGTAAACAATTATGGCGCGGGCTTCTTTCTAATAACGTGACACTATGCGGCTTAGTGCGTCATCTTTTTGTCATATGTTGCTGCAGGTGTGCATTGCTCCAGGAACTGCTGCACATTGCTGGTCCAGGCATTACGGTATTTTAGCAGGTAGCTTTCGTGCCGTGCTCTGGGGAAGGTTTTCAGTGTTTTTTGGCCAGGAAGGTTATTATATATTTTATCGATTTCTGAACGGCATACTTTTTCGTCTTTCTCGCCATACATCAGCAGCACGGGACAATGCACACTCCTTGCAAAATCTTCAGGATTATTATCAAAAGCACGGAAACCATTTTCAATGCCGCCCCAGAACACCAGCATGCCCGCAATAGGAAAGGCCGGTACTTTGAGCATACGGCATCGGGCCGCCACTGTTTCATACATAGTGCCGAAAGGGCATTCAAGTAGTATCCCCTCTGGTTGAAGGTTGTAGTCGTGCATTGCTTTAAGCACAGCAGCTGCACCCATGGAAGTGCCAAACAGGAAAATGTTTTTTATACCGGATTGATGAAGATATTCAAAGGCCGTTTTTACTTCCTCAGCCTCGCGGAATCCAACGGTTGTCTGGTTTCCTTCCGATCCGCCGGAACCCATAAAGTCTACCAGCAGCGTATTGTAGCCTCGCTGCAGCAGTACTTCTGCACGATCCAGCATGGAAGATTTTTCGCCGCCATAGCCATGAAAAAGGATCACAGTTCCTTTTGCCGGGGTATCCGGATGGATCATCCAGCATTCAATCTGTTTATTGCTTTGCAGGTATATAGTTTCATAGGGGCGGGAAGGCTGCCGGGTCGCTACTGGGCGCGGCAGTTTTATACCCGTGAATAATATTTTCAGTTTTTCGAGGAAGCCGATTTTTTCTTCTGATGTTGTTTTCTGCAGGCCGGTCTCTGTAGAAAAATGCGTGAATTTATAGGCATGAAATGCAGTGGTCACATTGAGCAGCACGAAGGCAGAGGCTGCAGTCCAGCCGGCACGTTTCAGATATTTCCGGGATTTATGGTTCATAACCTGAAAATAATGACATAGAAGTTATCAAAATGTTAGATAAAACCGTGCCCGGAAATGGTTCTAATAATCATAGTTGTAATAGCCGTAATCTTCATCATCTTTATGATGTTTGTTGAAAAAGCGAAGTCCTACACGCACACCAAGGCAAATATCGAACGTTGCACATGCGGTAGCGCCGTCTGAGAAGCTCTGTATAAAGCCTTCATGCCAGTGGTAGAAGTCATTCAGTTGATCAGGATTAATATCGTTGGAAACATATTTATATCCTATGCCGGCACCTACAAATCCATCGAGAAAAATTTTATGCATTGGTATTACTGCACCGTATAGCAGGCTGACACGTGTTTTGTATTTCTGCACATGGTATTGTACTGTTTCACGTGTGCTTTCCATTTCATCTTCATAGGTATAGTGCACATCTTTATAACAATATTCCAGTGCAAGATAAGTGCGCAATCCCTGGTCTTCCGGGAGGTAGGCTTTAATGGCCGCTTTTATCTTATAGCCATGCGGTCGAATGGTGTTGCCATTGCCTGCAATGTATGCTCCTATTGATCCGTTTAATGCAAATGCCTCGCCTAAAGACTTCTCCAGGCCAAAGGTGGCAATGCTGCCATTGTACACGCTAAACATGGAAGACGGCTCCCAGAACAGTGCAAGCCCGCGGTTATGAATGGTTGTATCCTGTGCAGGTGCAATTATTGCAGGTAATAGAAAAGCGAAACAGAGGAGAAGGGTTTTCATACGCTGATGTATATGTACAATAACGTATGGATTGTTTTTTACCCCTATTTTTTTATTCTTCCGGTTTCCAGATATCGGGCTTGAAAGGGAAATTTATATAATAGATACGCCCTTCCCAGTAGGCAAAGTCTTTTAGCTGCTCTACGCTCCTTTTTCCACTTTTACCCTTTTGGCTGAAATTGTTCCATGCTATCGAGTCCCCGGCCGCGTTGGCTGATGCGATAATACAATCTCCGTTTATAAATAGAACCGGCCATCGTACGGCGCCATCGGTATAGTCTATAAGAAGGCTGAGTGTATGGAAAGTATCACCACTGAATTGCCAGTTGCCGTTTTTCTTCCCATGCGTATAGTATCCGGTAGCAATATGCTTATAATTTATTCCGTCATTGTGAATGACATTAGGGACACAATGAGTTTTTCCTTTTTTAATCCAATAACAGTCTTCGGTAATAATAACGTGCCGTATGGTATCAATCCGGAAGAACAGCCACTTGCCGGTTCTTTTGCAGTCTCTATCCAGCCGGTTTACGGTGTCGCCCCGGTAGATACAATATTCTTTCAGAACAATTACTGAATCCTTTTGCGCTGCAGATGCCTTGCAGGCAATTAATAAAAAGAAACAGAAGAAGTATGGGAACCTGATAGCGTATGCAGGTTTCATAGAAACTACTTTTAAGCCAATAATCAATCTCCTGATTTACTGATCAGCTACGTTTTTCTCGGCTTTTTCTTGGCTGCAGGAAAAAGTACATTATTCAGGATAAGCCTGTAACCGGGTGAAGTAGGATGCAGGGAAAGATCCGTCGGAGGGTCGCCGATAGCATGCTGGTAATCCTCCGGATCGTGACCGCCATAAAATGTCCAGGTACCTTTGCCGTATTCGCCATGTATGTAACGGGCTTCATTGGCTGGTTTGTATTCGCCCATTACCAGTACGCTTGTTTTCAGTACTTCTTTGCGGAAAGAAGTTGTCTGTCCCATAAAACCTTTGATAGTGGTGGTATGGTCCTGGCAGAGCATAGTAGGCACCGGATCAAATTTTGCAGAGAAGGTAAACAGCGTGAAATAATCCTGGTCCATCGGTACGCGGCGGAAATTCGTGTTGTCGATGTTGGAAAATTCGTATTCGTAAGGGTTCTGTGAGATGATGAAATCTTTAAAGGCAAAGCATTGTGTGAAGTCAAGCTTCTGCTGTGCATCGGGCGCCATCGGGTCGCCATCAAAAGGTACATCGCAGATATCTGTGTGATGCGCTGCGACGGCCACATCATAGCTGTCGGTAGCAGAACACATGGCAAACAGGTAACCTCCGCCGGCTACAAAGCCCTGTATCTTTTTGGCAACGGCCAGTTTCAGCTGCGATACTTTGGTGAAACCGTGTTTCTTGGCCATGGATTCCTGTGTGCGCACATCCTCCTGGTACCAGCTCGCGCCGCGGTATTGTGCCCAGAATTTTCCGTACTGGCCTGTAAAATCTTCATGATGCAGGTGCAGCCAGTCATAGGTGGGTAGTTTATCGGTCAGCACTTCTTCATCGTATATTTTGTCGTATGGTATTTCTGCATAAGTAAGCACCATAGTTACTGCATCATCCCAGGGCAATTTGTTGGGTGGCGTGTATACGGCTATTTTGGGCGCTTTCTCCAGTTTAATGATGTCACCGTTATAATCAGGGTTGGCTATCTCATTTACAATACCGCCATATTGTGCGTCGCTGATCACATCATAATCCACACCGCGCAATTTGCAGAGCCGCTCCACTTCTTCATTCTGCTCCATGGCAAAACTTCCGCCTTTGTAATTGAGCAGCCAGTCTACCGGAATCTGTTTGGTGAGTGCGAAATAAGCGATACCGTAAGCCTTTAGGTGGTTTTTCTGGGTTTCGGCATCCATGGGTATGAATATCCGCGCGGCAAAACTGCTGCCGGCGGCACAGCAAAATAAAATGATCAGCAGGGTTCGTTGCATGTATGAATACATTGTACACATGACCGGTAATTTACGACAAATGAGCCATCTGTTTGTCACGGGTTTATATTTTGGCATTTGATTAACCCGCAGTGAGTACATTTGTACTCAATTTTTCCGGAAAATATGGCGAATTACAGCAATTTCAGGGCTTTGCGCGCGCTGGTAAAAGCGAGTCTGCAATCCATAGCCAAAAGTCCTTCTGCTATTGTTTTTGGTGTTGCATTCCCGCTCATTTTTATTCTCGTTTTTGGCTTCCTTGGCGGCGGTCATGGTTCCAGCATACATGTGGCTGCAGCGCCGGGTACCGACAGTGCCAATCCTGTATATATGGCGTTGCACCAAGTGCCTGTTTTAAAGTGGATCACAGAAAATGATACGGCTGCATTGAATAAAGATCTTGCGGAAGGGGATGTTGCAGCGATCATTGACATAAAACCTAATCCGGCAGGTACGCCGGCAAAGTATAATATTATACTGCATGCCGCTTCTTCGCAGATGGACAAACTGCCGCAGCTGCAGGGCATACTGAAGCAGGTAATACAACAGATGGATCCGGAAATTGAAAAACGTACCGATGCATTGGCTGAAATAGACGTACAGGTATCGGAAGTAAGGGAGTTTAAAACAATCGACTTTATCCTTCCCGGTCAGCTGGGCTTTTCATTGCTGGCGGGCAGCGTTTTCGGGACGGCATTCGTGTTCTTTAATATGCGCCAGACACTGGTGCTGAAACGCTTTTTTGCAACACCTGTGCGTCGCGAAATTATTGTGCTCAGCGAAGGTATTGCACGTATGATCTTCCAGCTCATCACTTCTGTGGTGATCATCGGCATTGGTCATTATGCATTTGATTATACGCTGATACACGGAGCGCTTACATTTATAGAACTGCTGTTGCTGAGCATGCTCGGCATTATGGTGTTCATGGGCTTTGGTTTTATCATCAGCGGTCTTGCCCGGAGCGAGTCTACGATACCACCTTTATCCAACATGATCACACTGCCGCAGTTCCTGCTGGCGGGTACATTCTTCTCCATTGATAACTTCCCCAAATGGCTGCAGCCCATAAGCAAGGCGCTGCCGCTGACCTATCTCAATGATGCCATGCGCCGCGTAGCATTTGACGGTGTCGGCTTCTGGGAAATCAAATGGGATATTGTGATATTGCTGGGCTGGGGCGTAGTGGCCTACTTCGTTGCAGGCAGAGTGTTTAAATGGGAATAACGGGATTGATATAAAATTATGAGACAGGCGGGGCTGATGCTTCGCCTGTTTTCATATCTGCCAATACCTGCAGCATGGTACGTAACTGCTGTAATGTTGCCTCGTCAGTGATCGAATCCGGTGCCGCAATTTTAGCTGGCGCACCGCCAATACATATTTTACAGGCCTCGGGAATAATAGCTGCTACAAAACCGAGTGTAAGTACGAGTGATGCATTTGCATGAGCACCGCCTGCCCCGAATGGAGACGCACTGATCACCGCAACAGGCTTTTCTACAAGCTCGCCGGAAGATACGATCCAGTCGAGTGCGTTTTTTAATACGCCCGGTACGCCGCCTGCATACTCCGGTGTGGAAAATACTACGGCATCTGCCTGCTTCAGTGCCGCTCTCCATTCGTGTACAGATTGTGGTGCAGCATCATTTTCTGTGCCGGGCATAAAATGCGGAAGGTTGCCAATGCCTTCATAGATAGTTACGGAGATATGTTCCGGCGCGATGGCCTGCAGGGCATTTATTATAGTGGTGTTCACAGATGCAGACCTGAGACTGCCTGAAATTGCGAGTATATGTACTGGGCGGACTTTGTTCATAAATAGTGGATGAGGCATAAAGTTATCTGGCTCCGGGTTGCCGGAAGCAATTAGTTTTTCCTCATAAAGTGAATAACGTTCCGCAAAAAATAGGAACTTCCCCTATACCAATTGAAAGCAAAAGGGTTTAATTTCACGGAAAAATATAAGATGAAAAAAGCTTTACTCCTGTTCTCTTTACTGGCTTTAGGGGGCTTTGCCCAGGCGCAGATCACCATTACTTCTTCTGTTATTCCTTCTGCCGGGGATACATTCCGCTATAGCAGCCCTGCAATTACCACAAATGTAAGCCTCGCTACCGGTGCCAATATGGCCTGGAACTTTTCCACACTTGCGCCGGTATCACAAGGGGTGCAGAGCTGGAAAACGGTTACACAGGTGAATGCTGCTTTCGGGCTGTCCGGTATACCGCTTACTGCATTCGGATTTAAGGTACTTGATTCCATCAGTCTTGGTGGGTTTACAGCCCAGGATCCGTATTCATTCTTCCTGAAAAGAACCTCGCCGGACAGGCTCAGTGCTGTGGGTTTCGGCGCAACGATAAGCGGGTTGGGCCTGCCGTTAGGTGCTCCCTACCAGGACGAAGATGAGTGGTTTATCTATCCGCTTACCTATAATCACCACGACAGTACTACTTACGCATTGACGGCTTCGCTGAGCGGAGCTACTGTAAAAATGTCCGGCTACCGCAATACTTATGTTGATGGCTGGGGAACCATTACTACCCCTTACTATACTACAGCAACAGATGTGCTGCGTGTAAGAAGTGAAGTCAACGAAGTAGATACTATTGACTTCGGTGGTACGCCTACTGCGATCTCCCGTCAGTCTGCTGATTACTACTGGCTTACACAGAATGATAAATTCCCGGCGCTGTGGGTAAACGTAACAATGGTAGGAGGTAACGCAGTACCAACTTTTACCCGCTATCGCGATATGGCGCGCCATGTAGGTGTAGCCAGTCTGCAAAGCCCTGAAAAGGTGAAGCTCACTGCATATCCCAATCCTTCAGCAAACGGCGTTTTTCATGTAACAATACCCGCCGCATGGCACGAATTCTCCGTAGAAGTTTATGATATGACCGGTAAGATATTGCTGGCTCAGGCAAACAATGCATCTGTTGATCTCAGTGCCCGTCCTGCAGGACAATACATAATACGTATTGCCAATGCCGACAACCAGGTGGGTTATTCACTCATTGAAAAACAATAGATTTTATAAAAACGTTGTCAGCGTTCTGAACGCTGACAACGTTGGCATCCGCCGCCCCTTCAGGGCGGTTTTTTTATTGAATAATCTGTTGTTACCGGTACTTTTACCCGTCAATAACTACTTTTACACCTCAAAAGCAACAATAATGTCCTTCAACATAGCATCTTATATAGATCATACCATATTGAAGCCCGTTGCTACCGGGAAGAATATCCAGCAGCTTTGTGTAGAAGCGCTGCAGAACAATTTTGCTGCGGTATGTGTGCCTCCCTATTATGTGACAAAGGCCAAACAGCTGCTTACTGATTCGGAAGTGAAAACAGCAACGGTGATCGGATTTCCGTTTGGATACAGCAATACCGCATCCAAGCTGGCAGAGATACACCAGGCTATAACAGATGGTGCCGATGAACTGGATATGGTGCATAATATTGCAGCGCTTAAAGAAGGCGACTGGGGATTTTTGCAGCAGGAAATGAAAGCCTGCATAGAACCGATTCATGCGGCCGGGAAAATTATAAAAGTGATAGTAGAGAGCGGTGAGCTTACCGACCAGGAAATTATGCGTTGCTGTGCTTTATACGCACCATTGGGCATCGATTTTATGAAAACATCTACCGGGTACTCGGCCACAGGCGCTACAATACATGCGGTACAATTAATGAGGGCTCACCTGCCGGTAAATATTGCTATTAAAGCATCGGGAGGGATTCGTAATTTCGCATTTGCAAAAGAACTGATCGATGCGGGTGCAACACGGCTTGGCTGCTCTGCAAGTGTGAGCATTGTTGAAGAAGCCAGAGACCTTTGATCTGTTTGAAATTTTTTTAAAACCTGATATGAATAAAGGAAAGTGTACCGGTTTACTACTGGCATTATGCGTTGCCGGCTTTAGTGCCGGGGCGCAGATGAAGGTCTCTTATACCCAGTCGCAGCAGACGGGCGTACCGGATACCGGCGGGATTGTTGTTCATGCAGACCCACGGCTGGCCATGGTTACCAAAAATCATGTGATCCAGCCCAAGGCTTACATCCGTTCTTCAAGAGGTTTCCGGGTACAGATATATAACGGAAACGACCGTAACAGCGCCACACAGATAAAGCTTGATTTTATGCGCCGCTTCCCGGGTGTGCGGACATATATGACCTATGTACAGCCACAATTTCTTGTAAAAGTAGGCAACTATCATACGCGTGCCGAAGCACAGAAAATGTACAAGCAGGTAAGCCAGCTTTACAATCCCTGTATGATCGTACCCGATATCGTTGAAATCAATACTCTGAATACACAGCAAGATGATTAATATTATTCGTCAGAAGACGGAGCAATACTACCCTGAGATACAGGCTATCCGGCATCATATACATGCACACCCCGAGCTTTCGTTTGAAGAATATGAAACCTCGGCATTTGTTTCACAGAAACTCACCGAATACGGAATCCCTCACCAGACAGGTGTTGCAGGTACCGGCATTGTAGGCATCATAGAAGGACGAAATCCCGGCAGCCGCTGCATAGCATTGCGTTGCGAGCTGGATGCGTTACCTATTCTGGAAGCAAATAATGTTTCTTACCGGTCGCAGAAAGATGGTGTGATGCACGCATGCGGCCATGATGTACACACTACATGTTTGCTGAGCGCTGCACGCATACTGAACGAGCTTAGGGATGAATGGGAAGGAACAATTAAATTGATTATACAGCCGGGTGAAGAAAAACATCCTGGCGGAGCCAGCCTGATGATAGCAGCAGGTGTACTGGAAAATCCCCGTCCGGATGCCATACTGGCGCTGCACGTATACCCGAATCTGCCCGCAGGTGTTGTAGGCTTCCGTGCAGGGCAATATATGGCCAGTACTGATGAAATATATATAACCATTGAAGGTAAAGGGGGACATGCTGCACTGCCTAATACGACCATAGATCCGATAGCGGTAGCTGCGCAGGTGATCACTTCTTTGCAGCAGGTGGTATCACGCAAGGCAAATCCTATTATTCCTTCAGTGCTTACTTTCGGGCGTATTTCCGGTGGGTTTGTAAATAACGTAATCCCGGACAAGGTGGAGATTGACGGTACTTTCCGGACAATGAACGAGGAATGGCGGGACGAAGCACATCGCTGGGTGAAAGAAATTGTACAGCATACCTGTGCGCAATACGGTGCTACCGGCACGGTGGATATACCCAAAGGGTATCCTTCGCTGTTTAACGATCCTGCATTTACGGCCAGTGCAGAGGGTTGGGCAAAGGAATATCTCGGTGATAACAATGTGAAAATGCTGGATCTGCGCATGACAGCTGATGATTTTGCATTTTATTCACACGAAGTACCAGGTTGTTTTTTCCGCCTGGGAACCAACCGGAATAATGTAGAATTTACCGCATCTGTACACAATGCACATTTTGACATCGATGAAGACGCATTGAAGACCGGCACAGGGCTTATGGCCTGGCTGGCACTGAATGCACTGGCAAAGAAATAAAACCAGCTTTTACAGAACACAGAGCCCGGAACAGCAAATGTTCCGGGCTTTTACTTGAAAAATGTATTTCATTATTGTTTATGTGTTCTGGTATGTTTATCTTACAGCTGCACATAAAAATATCACCATGTATACCTCGAAAATTTTACCGCTAATGTTCGCCGGAATGCTGTTTGCCTCAACTGTAAGCGCGCAGAGAGATGCAGTCCCTAAAAAATCACTGCATGTTCCTGCTGTTGTAAAGGGCTTTATAGGCGGAGAATCGCATGACAGCTATGTGTTAAAAGCTGCTGCAGGAAAAACTGTTACAATAAGCATTGCCTACAAAAAACAGGATGAGCAAAATCACGCAGAGTTTACTGTGAGCAAGTCAAAGGATTTTTTTAGCGCAGATCCGTATGGTCATGCGTCGGCTGACGGCCTTAGCTGGAAAGGAAAAATACCGAAAGCCGGAAGGCTGTATATTTATGTCACTGCATACCCTGAGGCACACTATACACTTAAGGTTAAGTGAGGGTAATTACAGGGCTGGTGTGTGCATAGATCACATATCCGTATCATCAAAGTGATGATGTACATGATGACGTCTTTCATGTATTTTATGTATCGTCCATTTTACAAACCATTCCATGCCTTTGTACAGGATAAATATGCCTGTAACGACAAATAAAAACGGCAGCCAGTTTCCATCACCTCTCATAAACAGGGATTTTATTATCCCTAATTTACAAAGAGTATCATCGAAATATTAATTTTTAACATTAATTAAGATTCCTGCATCGCCTGGTGCGGGTAGTGGTAAATGGTTTTGCGGGGGCTTTTGGGGATAGGCAGGAAGTAAAAAGATCAGATTCTTCCCCAGATGGCAGTTGCATTGCAGCCACCAAAACCTGAAGCTGTTTTAAGCACGTAGCGTATATCTGCGTGTGCCGCGGCGCGTGTTACATTGATGTGTTCGGGAACGCCGATATGTTCAAAGCCTGCAGACGGGATTAATTCCTGCCTGCGGATGCTTTCCATGATCATAGTACTTTCCAATACACCGGCCGCACCTAATGTATGGCCTACATAACCTTTCATGCTGTGCACAGGTGCCTGTAACATTCCTGCCAGCGCAAAAGCTTTTGATTCCATTTCGTCGTTGTACAACGTTGCAGTGCCATGTGCTGAAATCATGCTGATATCAGATGCCTGCAGATTTGCAGCTTCTAAAGCACGATTGATAGCCAGGCCCAGTTCTTCGCCCGTGCGGGATGGCCCGGAGATATGGTTGGCATCGTTGGAGGTAGCGCCGGATATAAGTTGTGTCAACGGTTCATTCTGGTCATCAGTGCTCAGGATGATGGTTGCTGCTGCTTCGCCCAGGTTAATGCCTTTCCGTGCGGCATCAAATGGTTTGCAGGGGCCGTCTGCCACGGCCTGGAACGACTGGAACCCGCTCAGAACGAAACGGGAAAAACGGTCGCAGCCGGTAACTATAACATTTTTATAACGGCCCGATTGCAGCAGGCGTAAACCATACTGCAACGCAACTACTCCCGAAACACAGGCATGAGAAATAACAATTGGCTTCGAGGTGATGCCTGCTGCTCCGGCTATGGCCTGTGCGCTGTAAGAAAGTTGTATCTGCCCGTCCGGCACTTGTCCGAGCAGTTCAATATTGCCTTTTGTAGTAGAAAGTATAAAAGCTGTTTCTGCTGCATTGAGCGGATATTCGCAATCCTGCAAAGCACGGCGAACGGAATAGACTGCCAGCTGCTCAAAAGGTGTAAGTGCTTTTTTGTTCTTTGCCTCTGAATGGATGATCTGCCACAAGGACGGATCTATTACAGCGCCCCAGAATGGAGCTGGCGCAAGTGAGCTGTCTGTATGCTGCCTTATGCCTGATGTGCCGGAAACAACGGCTTGCCAGTGCGCACCAAGGTCCAGGCCGAGCGGGGAAACGATATGAGCAGCAATAGCGTAAACAGGTGTCATATGCCGGAGTAAAGCCATTTTTGCTTCCATTCCTGCATGAACGGCGGAATGGTAAGCATCAGTTCCATATTTTCTTTCTGCATAAACACCTGTACAGATTTGCCTTTGGCCACTTCTTCATTGGTGGCGGCATCAAATATTTTGTAGTCAAACAGCAGTTTGGCAGCAGGTGTGTCGTGGTAAGTGGTTTCCAGCCGTATGCGATGGCCGTAGCGGAGTATACGCTTGTAATCGCAGGTAATGTTTACGATGGGCACCACAATATTTTTCCGGTACAGGTCCAGGTAGCGGATACCATAAGCTTCTCCGAAAGCCTCGCGGCCATCTTCAAAATAGCGTATGAAATGCCCGTGCCATACGATGCCGAGCGGATCGGCCTCGCTGAATTTTACTTCCTGTTCGGTGGTATGCGTTAATGATTTGCGCAAGACGGCAATAATTTGGGTTGAAGGTAAGCAGTTAATTTTTATTGACGTCACCGTGCCAGTATTGCGACAGCTCTATGTCTATTTTCAGGTTGCCGGCAAGCCGCAGCAATTGGTAAGGCAGCGTGTCGTATTGTGCTACTATATGGTTGTCCATAAAACTGGTAAAGTACCCGAAGTCGAGCTTGGCATGCACAGCAGGCATTTCAGCCAATACCTGGAGGTCATTGAAATGCTCCTCCAGGTATGCAATGGCATCGCCCACCAGCGATTGGAAATCGGTAAAATCCTTGCTGCTTACGTCAAAGCCGCATAGTGCTTGTTCGTATTTTTTAGGGCCATCTTTTGTTTGTACTGTGGCTCCTTTTTCTATTGTCTTATACGGTGTGATGAGAAGTTTTCCCGTTAATTCTTCTGTGGTAAAATCTCCTGAAATCCAGAGTACGCAAGGCATTGTATGTAGTTGTAATAATAATTATGATTTTTTCTTCCAGCTTTTCCAGTCGCTGTCTATTGCGTCCAGTGTATTTTTCCATGCGCCTGCCCAGAAGTTACGGAAACCAAATCCGCCGGCCTTGGCTTGTTCTTTTGCGGTAAGCAGCACCGTTTTGGTCTTCATGTTTACAAAAGTAACCCATACTGTAGCATAGGAAGGGTCGCCTTTTTCTGCGCCTTTACGCATGCCTTCTACTATCAGCAGCAGGCCTATACCGCTGTTGCTGCCGAAAGAATATTTTTTCACGATGCCTGCCACTTTTGATTCATCCAGGCTGGGATAATCTTCCATTTTATCAGAGAAAAAATCTTTGCCGGTAAGCTTTTTGTTGGCGGCTTCTGTAATATCCATTGCATAGGTGACGCTGCTCCTGTTCACAGCATCGGCTACTTTGAATTTTTCCTTCTCTTTGATAAAAAGATCTGCCCATGCCGGTATGTATTTTTCCCGCATGGAGTTGTTGGTCACTTCGCCCGCACTGCCCCAGCTGGCGGCGGTACCAATGAATCTGGCGGCAGAGAAATCAAGCCCCAGGAAGGTAATCGGCACTTCAGTGTTAAAAATATCGGCTTTGGTTTGCGCCCATGTTGCCACAGCAAGCATCAGTGCAGCGGCAGAAAGGATTAATTTTTTCATGATTGCGTAGTTTATGTGATCAAGTTTTTATTGAAGAAAAATTTTCAGCTCGCAGGCAGCTATTTCCTTGTCTCCCAAAAACACTTTACCCTGTACAATATGCGCATTCATCACCTGGTGCAGAAATGTTATTTCCGTAGTTATTGTATCTCCCGTTTCGGGCAAACTATATATCTGCAAGCCTTTCAGCGCACCGATGAAACCTACAGGTGCGGGTTTGTTTTCCTGCTGTGCTTTATACCCGGTGCCTGCTGCGGCAGTTTGTGCCATATTCTCTACAAGCCCCGGTTCTGTAAATATACCGTTCTCTACAAACAGGTATCCCTCCGGAATGGTGAACGATGTCCTGGAAACACTTTCATCGGCCTGCAGAACTGTATCTATCATCACAAACGGTGGCCGTTGCGGTATGTATGCAAGAATATCATTGATTGCCATGTGCCCAAAAGTCAAAATAGTTAAACCATTGTTCCGGACGTTCTTTCAGGTGCATTTCTACCAGCGCCACATAGTCGTCCAGCATTGCCTCCATGCCTGTAGTGCCTCTGCCTTCATAGGTTTTGGCGCTATATGCATAAAAATGGTAATGTAAATTAGTTTCTTTAAATGCAAAAACAAAACATACCGGCGCTTTTAGTTTAGACGCCAGTATAAACGGCCCTGCGGGAAAAAGTGCTTTTTCTCCGAGAAACTCATGCTCCATGGTCCTGTTGCCCGGGCGGAAGCGGTCTGCGTGAATACAGATCAGTTCATTTCGCTGCAATGCGGCATTGATCTCATAAATATGAGACATGTCTTCGCTGATATAAATGATGTTAAAGGATCTTTTGGAGTCAAACTGGTCCATGTAGGCTTTTATCTGCTCGGCCTCGCCATCATACATCAATATGTTGATTTTCGAATCCAGCCTTTTCAGCAGGTGGCCCGCTACTTCCCAGTTGCCAAGGTGTGCACTTACGAGTATGCCGCCTTTGCCGGCCGCTGCGAGGTCGTCCAGGTGTTCCCCGCCTTCATGTGTAAAAGTGAGCTTGTTTTTGATCCCGGCCAGCATTACTACCTTATCAATGATCGTCTGGCCGAATATGTTGAGGTTTTTTTTAATGAGGCTGCGTGTTTTTGCTTCGTCATAACCCAGCCGCTGCATGTAGAGATAGCGCAGCGGGCGTATGGCTGCCGGAACAAAGAGACGGTAGTAGATGGTTACAAAACGTAATAAACCGTACGCAGCGCCTATACCGGCATTGCGCAGCAACCAGATAAATATGCGATAACCGAGAGTGGAGGCACGTGAGCGGCCTTCCCAGGCGGGCGTATCAGGCATTGTTATGTACCTGCAGGCGTTGGGCTACATAATTATAAAAATCACCGATGGTATGCATCTGCTGGAAATCTTCCGGCTTTACTTTAAAACCGAAGTTCTGTTCAATGGCCACCACAAGGTCTATATAATCAAGGCTGTCCAGGTCTAAAGTGCTTTTGAGATCTGCATCAGGTGATATCGCAGTTTCATCCACTTCAAAATCCTCTACCATGAAGGCATTAATTCGTTCAATAATTTCGTTCTGATTCATAAAAAATTAAACTCAGGATAGGGTCAAACCCACGCCCAAAAGTATATTTTTTGTTAAAATTATCCGCTTTCCGGCATGAAAATTATGCAGGGAAGGGCTGCAAAGTTAAAAAAATCAAACTTCGCGGCAGTAAAATATACGATAAATTAAACAAAAAATATTTTATTTCGGGTTTTCCTTCATAGGAAAGTATGCTTAGTGCCTAGAAATGAACGTCTATTACGCTGTTCAACGGGATCAATGTTCCGCCTTTCAGCTCCATGTATGCACCTGCTACCGACCATACAGTCGTTTCTACGCTGCGCGGCCCCTCCGTTGTTTCAAAAGTGATGTTTGTCTTTCCCTTAAATTCATTGCCCAGTCGTACTGCGTATCCGAGTTCCTTTTGCCATACTTCCGTTTTGTCTACAAAGGCAGGAACTATCCTGTAACCAGGAATTTCTTCTTTTGCAATGAGTGTTGCCATGTTTTAAAAAAGTTTTGAAACGAGTAATGAATTTAATAAAACAACAGGGTAAAAACAAAAAAAATTGCCTGCCAAACGCTTGACAGGCAATAGAAATAATCAATCAAACTAATATGTATTGCTGTTTTTTTGTTTTTTGCTCGTCTCACTTAAATGTGAGGGGAACCGACAGCTTTACACCTATGTTTCTGCCCATGTTGTAGATGCCGGAATGGCCGCGCGGATCGTTCGGATATTCCTCAAAATACTTGAGGCGGCTCATATTGCTCTGGTAGGCCGCATCAAACAGGTTATTGCCAAATACAGAGATGTTAAACAGGGTGTTGCCTTTGCGGTTCACTATATCTGTGCCCAGGCCAAAGTTTACAAGTGTGTAACCGGCAGTGGGTGTTTCTGTGTTAAACTCAAGATAGGCGCGGTCCTGCTTCGCGTAATACTCCACCTGCAGTTTTACAAATGAGTTTCGCAGGAATTTTGCGGGCTTTTTAAAGTTGCCCCGCAGCTCAGATGTACCATGCAGCGGCGGAATGAACGGCAGGTATTTTCCGCTGTCATTATTTGCGTCTTTATTGATTCCATACACTACAGAAAGTGTGTTCTCAAAGTGCAGCCAGTCGAGCGGATGCGGGTGAATGTCTATGTCCAGCTCGCCGCCGTATAGTTGTGCATGTGCAGCTGTAAAGCGGAAGGTTTCATTGCCGGGCACGATCACAGAATCCTGTCCCTGGCTGTTCAACACCTTCTGGTTGTAGATATAATTGCTGATATCGTTGTTGAACAGCGATATGCCGAATGATAAATGTTTAGAAGCATATTCCAGTGCTATATCTTCCTGCAGGCTGAATTCCGGTTTGAAGTCAGGATTGCCCAGCTGGTAGATATTGGTGCCGGGATGCACGCCGTTGGCAGATATTTCGGAGATGTTCGGGGCGCGGTAACCACGGGCAATGTTGGCTTTCAGTGTCAGCTCTTTTGATATGCTGTAGGTAGCACCTGCGCTGTAGGTAAGGCCCGAGAACGTGTGTTTGTAATTAGAAAACTGCTGTGTGGCGCCTGCTGTATCCTTTGTGGCCTGATCATAGCCCGTAACAGGATTGGTAGTGGAGTAGAGCGCATCATTGCTGAACGAACGGCTGTCAAAGCGCACACCGCCGGTTACATCCAGTTTGCCGAAGGTCTTTTTCACCAGCAGGAAAGGGCCGATATCAAACTGATGATAATTGGGAATGATGAATTCCGTGCCCTGTGTTACATCATTGGTCTGGAACATGCCGTTAATACCGAAGGAAACATCCCAGCCTTTTATCTCCGGCAGGAAATATTTTACATCGTAAGTGTATGAATTCAACTGCAGGTACAGTCCGGGAATATCACCATCGGTAGGATGGCTGAATTCACGGCGCACACTTCTTTCAAAACCGAGGTTTACGGCAAGCCTGCCACCATCGGGCATATTAAAGCTGTTGGACGACTGTATGCGGTAATGCTGTACATGCTGATGTAGTGTCGGTAATGAATAGCTGTTCAGTTCTTTGTCGGAGACGATTTCACGGGCTGTATCTTCCTCTGTTATCTGTTTGGTGAATTTGCGTGAGGCAGAATCACGGCTGCCATCGGGTATCGCCTGCAGGTCGTCAAACAATGCCATATCGAGGTGCGAATAGCCCCAGCCGCGGTTTACGCCGAGTGCTGCGGTAGCATTGGTTTCATTGTAGTTGGTGCCATATACTCGGCCGTCAATTTTATCCTGGTAGTTTTTGGCTTCTTTGTGCGATATGCGCCCCTGCCAGTAAAAACCATTGTGATTACCCGAAGCCATAGCACTACCGCCGATCAGGCCATTATTGCCCTGGTATTCGGCAGTGACATTTCCTATGGTTTTTCCATCTGGTGCAAATGGCGTAGGAATCAGATTTACCACACCGGCAAGTGCATCAGAGCCATAGGCAATACTTGCAGGACCTTTGATCACTTCTATACGGTCTATGTTGTAGTCGTCTACTTCTATACCATGCTCATCGCCCCATTGCTGGCCTTCCTGGCGCATGCCATTGTACAATGTAAGGATACGGTTGTAGCCCAGTCCGCGGATAAAAGGTTTGGAAACATTTGGGCCGGTTGTTACAGCAGAGACGCCGGGTATTTTGGCAATGGCATCTATAATATTTGTACTGAAAGAAGTCTGCAGGTATTGGTGACTGATAGCAACCATAGGCGTAGGGCTGTGCCTGATCTCGGTAGCTTTGGACTGGCCGGTGATGACGACTTCATTCTTTTCAATAGCACTTTCTGTCAGCGTAAAGTTGTGTTCTGTTTCCTGGCCTATGTTTATGGTGGCAACGATAGTGCCATAGCTGATCATATGTACCTGTACCAGGTATTTGCCCGCAGGGAGGTTCTTAACCCGGTAAAAACCATTACTGTCAGATACTGCACCGGCTTTAAGATCGGGAATGGAAATAACGGCGCCCATCTGTGGTTCACCTTTCTCATCAGTAATCCGTCCTTTCAGCGAATTGTTGTTGCCCGGTTCTGCAAATGATATAATGGAACTGAGCCATATAAGGCACAGCGTAAGGATAAAGCTTTTGTAAAGCATGTTGTATGGTTGAAAAAATGTGCTGCAGGATATAGCTATACACGCATCGTGATGATGCAGGCATGCAATCCTTTTGAAGAAATAAATTGGCTTATCGGGGAAAACTAGGCTGTGGGCGGCCCGCGGAGAGACGTGCGCACAATACTGCGCTGTACAAAGCTCAGTACCAGTGCCGCATGAGTGCTGCAATATTCTGCCGGTATATAATAAAAATGCGGAATATAAATGTCGTTGTCGAACGGCAGCAGCTGGAAACTGAGAAAATCACAGTGATGGTGCTTGTTCTCAAATGAAAGTCCATGCTGGTGAGCATGATGCACGGTGTCTTTGTGATGGGTGAACGTATGCACATACTCCATAGGCGTAGTGCCAAAGAGCAGGATCATGGCAAGCCATGCAGAAAAAATTATATGTGCGATTCGTTTGCCCAATTTATATTGCAGCTGAAATTAAACGCAAAGATAGGGTTAGTAGTAACACATCCTATCCCCCAAAGTGAGTTATGAAAAGAAACAAGAAAAATTTAATCGTCAGCCTGCTGGCGGCAGCTTCTGTGTGTGTGGCTGCACCGTCACAGGCACAGTCGCCCAGGCTGAGATCAGAAAGTGACATTGGCTGGTTTGCTGCATTCGGAAATGTCGCATTGAGCAAAAGGCTCTCTTTTTTGTCGGAGTTCCAGTGGCGCCGGGAAAATGTAGTTACTGACTGGCAGCAGCTTTTTGCAAGAGGCGGTCTTCAGTACAATTTTAAGAAAGGCGGCAGTACTGCTTTGTTGTATTCCTATGCGGTCACTTATCCGTATGGCGATTATCCGGCGGGCCCGCATCATATACCGGAACATCGTATCACCGAGCAGTTCCTGTGGAATGGTAATACTGGCCTGTTTTATTTTACACACCGCCTGCGCCTGGAGCAAAGGTTCATTGGTAAAATAGACCAGAAAATGGAAGACCGCATTGTGGATGACTGGATCTATATGAACCGTGTGCGTTACCAGTTGCGGGTGGATGTGCCGTTAAACCATACTAAAATGGATGACAATACAATATACGCCGCTGCTTATGATGAAATATTTGTTGGCTTTGGCAAGAATGTGAAGCAGAATGTTTTTGATCAGAACAGGCTGGCGTTAATGCTGGGTTATAAGTTCAATAAGAATGTCCGTGCCGAGGCTGGTTACCTGAACCAGGTGGTGCAGCAGGGAGGACTTGTGGATAATAAACAGGTGTTTCAATATAATGAGGGGCCGCTGGTGAATGTATATTTTACGAAGCCTTAAATGAGGTGGATTAGTTAATCGGTTGATAGGTTAATAGTTTTTGAAACTGCAATGAAAAAATGAGATGAATGTACAATGGGTAGTGCAAAGCAACCTTACCGCTCTTGCAAGTCTTGAAGCATTAAGGCTGGCTTGTGAAGGCTGTGGCATAAAATTTCTCGCATTGGAAGTTATCCCGTTTACCGATAGGCTTCCTGATTTTGACAGGTCGCTGCCATCTATTGTTTACGGCACGACAACGTTTAATGAGCTCGCGGGCCGGGATGCAGAGCTGAGTAAAGGTTTGTTTTTTGATGCAGAAACCTTTTCAATAGAAAATTACTTTGCAAAGTGGGGGCGGCATATGCTCAACTATGGAGCTACTGTAACTACTTTCAATAAATTGATGACTGCCCGGGATTACAGTCCCGACAAACTGTTTTTCATCAGACCTGATGATGATAGTAAATCTTTTGCCGGAGAGGTAAAGCGATTTGATGAAATAGAAGCATGGTTTAACCAGCTCCGGATAACGGGTAGCACGCAGCTTTGGCCAGATAGCAAGATCATCGTATCTGAGCCATATAATATTCATTTTGAGTGGCGGCTCTGGATTGTCAATAAAAAAGTTATTGCAGCTTCTTTGTACCGCGAATATTTCAGACTGAAGAAAGCGGAAGGCTGTCCTGAAAGCGTTATTGCTTTTGCAGAAGAAAGATGCAGGGAGTATACTCCGCATGATGTCTTTGTAATGGACGTTTGCCTGTGTGGGGATGAATATTACATTGTAGAATGCAACTGCGTAAATGGTGCTGGTTTTTATGCTGCGTGTATCAGGGATGTCGTCTGTAGTGTTACCGATTATTTTATTTCTGTTTTTAAAATAACATCTGATGTTTAAAGGCTGAGAAATCAGCCTTTATTTTTTTGATGCCGGTGGAAACTAATGTCATAGCCTATCAGGCCTATTACTTCACCATACCAGAAGTGATGATAGGCTTTTCCGCCGTCTACTGTCAGCACATTCAGGTAATTGGCAAAACCTCCTTTGATATTTGCTTCGATAAATAAGTTCCGGATGGGGTAAAAGCGTGTACCCAGCTCTGCACTTGCTATGTATCCCGCTATGTGATATTTGTTGTCCAGCCGCACGCCCATCAGCGTAACATCAGATCTCGGCACAACGATGCCTGCTCCCACTTTCCACAGTACAGTAGCCAATGGCCGTTTTTTGCCCTCCCATACGGTATGTTGCTCCACATAATTTATATGGTAGAAGTTTGCGCCGTTAGTATGTTCAAAATGCAGGAATGGCCGTATAAGCATAGTATCGCCATCTATTACCTGTCCGTTGATATGCCCCGTTACATGTGCCTGCTGCGGGTCGTCTACTACATACTTTGCATGATCGAAATTAATCTCTATGGCATGTGTATGCTTTGCATTGAGGTAAAACCCGATACGATAGCTGTTCTGCGGAATTGTAATATCCAGCGGTGCGTCTCTGAAGCCGCTGAAATCCGGCTGATCGTGCGCTACGGCTTTATGCACCACAAAATCGTATTTATCACCGTTGCGGAAATGCAGATCACTTTTGGAGAACCAGTCCCGGTTGTAGCCCCACTGCAGGTAAATGCCGGACAGAACTGGTTTTTTGATCCGGACCTTTGCATGGCTGCTGCAAAATCCTGTGATAGCAAAGAGCAGGAGTAGAAGCTTTTTCATACACACACTTTAAGGTAAAACAAAAACGGGCCTGAAGCCCGTTTGTATTTCATTTGTCAGAGTCGTTCAATAATTCCTGCAATGCCCTGTCCGCCGCCTACACAGGCTGTGATCATGCCGTAGCGTTTATTGAGCCGGTGCAGATCGTGCAGGTTTTGGATGGTGAGCTTTGCACCTGTGCAACCAAGTGGATGTCCTAATGATATGGCGCCGCCGTTGATGTTCACTTTTTCCGGATCAATGCCCAGTTCACGGATCACAGCCAGCGATTGCGCTGCGAATGCTTCATTCAATTCTATGAGGTCTATATCTGCGAGGTTCATGCCTGCTTGTTTCAATGCTTTGGGTATTGCCGCAACAGGGCCGATGCCCATGATGCGCGGCTCTACACCTGCACTGGCACAGGCTACTACACGACCCCAGGGCTTCAATCCGAGTTGTGTCATCAGGCGTTCGCTCATCACAATGGTAAAAGCTGCACCGTCTGATGTCTGTGACGAATTTCCTGCGGTAACAGAACCTTTGTTGGCGAATACCGGCGGCAGCTTTGCCAGCGCCTCGGCGGATGTATCTGCGCGTGGCCCTTCATCGGTATCAACTACGTATTCGCGTTCGCTGCGCTTGCCTTTTTCATTTACATAAATCTCTTTCACAGTAACAGGCAGTATGCCTGGTTTAAAATAGCCTTCTTTTATGGCGTTGAGTGACCGTTGGTGCGAGCGTAGTGCAAAAGCATCCTGGTCTTCGCGCGATACTTTAAATTCCTGGGCAACCTGTTCTGCTGTGAGGCCCATGCTGAGGTAGTAATCTCCGTATTCGTGCTGCAGCGAATAGTTGGGCATGGTGCGCCAGCCTGCCGTAGGCACAAGGCTCATGCTTTCCGTACCGCCTGCTATGATGCAGTCTGCCTGGCCTGCCTGTATACGTGCAGAAGCTATGGCAATGGCGTCAAAGCCGGACGCGCAATAACGGTTAATGGTAACGCCCGCAGCCCATTGCCCTACAGCTTTGTTGGCAATGATACGGCCTACCTGCAGGCCTTGCTCTGCTTCCGGTACGGCGTTCCCTACTATCACGTCGTCTACCAGCTTCGGGTCGAGTTGTGGCACAGATGCAAGAAGTCCTTTGATCACGTCTATGGCAAGGTCGTCCGGACGATAGAAGCGAAACCCGCCGCGCTTTGATCTGCCGACGGCAGTACGGTATCCGGCAATGATATAGGCAGCCTGCATAAGTTTTCGGTTGAGTGTGTTTTAAAATTAAGAAACCTGCAGCACAACCCGCTCATAGTGCCGGAAAAGTTTTGATGAATTATAGCATTTACTTATCTGCAGATTCGGTGAATTGGGACATACTGGCATAACTTTACACGGTATTTATATAAAAGTTTTATGCAACAGAAGAAAACACTGGTGATCGGCGCATCTGAAAACCCGCAACGCTACAGCCGCATGGCTATTCACCGCCTGCTGGAGCACGATCATCCTGTTGTGGCCATTGGAAAAAAGGCTGGCAATGTGGAAGGTGTGACCATCACTACAGAACATGCACCTGCAAACGATATCGATACCGTTACGCTGTATGTAAATCCTGCTAACCAGAAGGAGTATTATGATTACATCCTTTCTCTGAAGCCCAAACGTATCATTTTTAATCCCGGTACCGAAAATGAAGAGCTGGAACAGCTTGCGGAGCAGAAAGGCATAAAAACAATGGAGGCCTGCACCCTGGTATTGCTGGGCACAGGCCAGTATTGATTCATTCAGGTTTCTGATTGTGTTTATAAACGTGTTAGAGACTCTTAAAAAGTATTCAAGCCCCGGGAAGCCTGTCCCGTGTGGTTTCTTACTTTTTGCTTGCCCAAAAAGTAAGGCAAAAAAGGCAGCAGGCAGCTATTACCGCTGCTGCCTGCATCGAATAATTAAGCTTTTGCGCTACTGTAGTGCAAGACAGTGTAGTCTTGATCGCTATCACTATATCTGACATTTATTTCTTAACTATTTTCAGTAATTACTCAGTATAATAAAACTACGGAGCAGGGATTGCCTGGAAGTATTTTACTCCGTTTTTATAGCGGCTGATGCGGTCCTGGAGGCCATTATACCCGCCATTGATGCGCTGTGTGATCTTTTTGAAATTATCGAGGTTAGTGCCTTCGTCGATAGGCTTTGTTATATCTATCAGATTGGCATAGTTGTTAAGGTTGTTCTTGTTCCAGAACCACCCGGCACTCATAGCTGCGTATTTGAGCTGATCTGGTGTGCATACGGTTACGTTTTTTCCTCCCAGCAATGTCGGGTTGTCAATAAAATCTGCACCCAGTGCGGTTCCTACAGCACTATAATTACTGCGTCCGGTAATCTGTATGAGGCCGCGGCCTTTGAAACGCACACCATCGCCGGGTTGAGTATTGCCGAGGTCTTTACGGCCCTCATAAGCACTGCCGCTGGCGAGTTCCTCCGTGTAATAAAGCCCTCCGCTTTCATGGCCTACCTGGGCAAGAAAACAAAGCTGCGCTGCAGGAGTGGTGATATTGTACTTAGTACAGGTAGCGATAATGTAGTTCAGAAATTTGCTGGCATTGGTATCAGTGGCATTTGTCGCACTTTTTACCTGTGTGATTGTTAGCGTTAACATGGTATGATGATTTGAAACGTAATTAAATATAGTTATTTGCTTATGGATTCAATAGCTCTTTTTATGAAAAAGTATTAGGCGGCGGAGTGTTTGCAGGGTCGGGATCTGTACCTGGATCCGGAGTTTGCACCGGTGCGTTTACCGGTGGATCATTTTCTTTTGATTTCAGAACGAGATAGGTAGCGTTGCTGATGCCGGTGAGCGCCAGCAGGGTATCTCCCAGTTCCGGCAATTCGCATGGCTGCGTGTCTCTCATAATGTATACTTTGTGCAGGTAAATAACAGTTGCGATCAAGGTCCATACGGCTTTCTGCAGCCTGTGTATACTGATGCCGTTGTCGTCTGAAAGTATATCGGTGAAAAAGCCTTTGGATGGCCGGTTCTGGTGCCTTGGATTACCGTCCTGTATCTGGCGCTTGTCTACAATGGTGGCAGCGGCGGCAGTGCCTGCACTTATCCCCATCAGCACGAGTGCGGTTTTATTGATCGGCATTATTTCACAGTTGATCTTGCACAGTACCAGGTGCAGGTAGGAGCCGCCAATAACGAGCGTCCATACGGCCAGTTGTACTTTGGAGATGCTGTAGGGGTTTCGTGCCTGTATCTTTCTTGCCGTTTTGCTTTGTATCTGCCGCAGCTTGTGGTTAAACTGGTCGCAGTCATTTACCTCATCACGCAGCAGGTTGCTGTACAGTCCCAGCAATATTACGGCTGCCACGAGAAGGGTTATAATTATATCCGCAATGATGCAGCTGGTGTATTTCACATTAGGACACGTGTCGCAGTAGGTAGAGCACCCGGAAAGCAGCAATCCTGCAACTGCCAGCAGGAATGTGGCGATTGTAAATTTTTGTTTCATGACAAAGGTGTATAATACGGTTAACTCAATATTTTCCTGCAGCAACAGCCGCATAAATATTTTATGAGCATAAAGATTATACATATTTATCTATTAATCAAAAAATATATCTGATAATATATTTATGTTTGATCTGCTGATGAGCTGTGGGGCATTGTTTTTTTGCTTCCGGAATAGGAGTTAATGCTTAATTTTATGATATAACAACACTGTCTGGTCAGGAATGGGCTGTCCGGATATGGGGGATAAATACTTTTTTACAGGGGATATGGAACTGCAGGAATCAATCAGGCTTGCTATTGCCGATGATCATGAAATGGTGCGGGCCGGGCTTGTGGCCAGTCTGTCGGGTATGACCGGCATCTCCATTGTAGCGGAAGCTGATAATGGACAGTCGCTGATTTCCCGGCTGGAGACGCTGCAGGTGTTGCCTGATATTGTTTTGCTGGATGTGAGCATGCCGGTAATGGACGGGCACGAAACGCTTAAGGCGATAAAATTGCGCTGGCCGGAACTGAAGGTGCTGATGCTTTCCATGTATGATGCCGAGCATACTATCCTGAAGATGATGAACCAGGGAGCCCGGGGGTATGTACTAAAAGCGGGTAAAATCGCTGAACTGTACACTGCTATCCGGGAAATTTATCAATATGGATTCTATTCGCCGGAATATGTTTCCGGAAGGATGGCAAGGCAGCAGGAGCCGCAGATGCCCAGGATCAATGAAAAAGAAATACGCTTTCTCCAGCATTGCTGCACAGAGCTCAGCTACCGGGATATCGCGTCGTTGATGAATGTAAGTGTGCGTACGGTTGAAGGCTACCGGGATACATTGTTTATGAAACTTCATCTTAATACACGGGTAGGGCTTGTGATGTATGCCTACAATACAGGCCTTGTACCATTGAGCCATACATCAGATCTGAAGCTGCGTATGGGAGATTAACCCGATTTTTTACGCAAATAAAAAACGGTGCGGTAAAAGCCGCACCGTTTTTATTTAACACTTTTACCTGTTTATTTTTTCGTAAACCGTATTGTGCTGATCAGTTCACCTGTTTTGCCTGTTATGTGCAGCAGGTAAATGCCTGAAGGCAGTGATTTCACGTTTACAGATGTAACGCCACTCTGCCAGTTTTCAGGTGTGGAATGCAACAGCGTTTTGCCTTGCATATCTATAATGTCCACCTTTATTCCTGATGGAAGGTTGTTGCTTGTTTTAATAAACAGATCTGATCCGTCTACCGGGTTCGGGAATACTTCGTAAGAAACGATGCTGAGTTCTGTGTTGGAGACAGCTACGACATTTGAATATTTGTAAGTGCCGTCCAGGTTCATCATTTTCAGGCGGTAATAATGCTGCGGTGCATTATCGGCAGTTGCATCTTCATAATTGTAAATGTGCTGGTTATCTGTGTTCTGATTGACAGCTTTAATGTTTGCAATCTGCCCGTACGTGATACCATCATTTGAGCGTTCCAGTACGTAAGAAGCCATGTTTCTTTCATTTGCAGTTACCCACTGGAGGTCTGTCCTGCCTTTCTGCGATTTACCTGTAAGTCCAAAAGAGATCAGGTCTACATTCAGCGGGCTGCCTATGCTGCCTACACCGAACGGGGAGAAAGAAGTAATGCCCGTCATAGACATACTGTATGGATCAGAACCAGTTGCAATGCCCATTGTGCCAAGTGTGAAACTGTTGGTTGTATTACTGTAGTGCAGCAGGTAACAATTGTTTTTATCGAAACCTGTAAGCTGGTCGGAAGCATTCCACTGCAGTGAAAGTGTTGCGTTGGATCCCCCGGCTGTAGCCTCACTTACTATCCAGGTTTTGGCAACAGCATCGATTGCCTGAACCGTTCCGGTAGGCACGTTGTTGTTGTAGCTCGAATAGATGTTGTCAAAAACATTTACAGAGAAATTATCTGTGGTACCGGCGTTGGTAATCGCAGCGGGGGTATAGGACAATGAACTGCTGCCTACAGGAAATACGACAACACCTGTTTTACCGGTACTGCCGATGTTCTGGTTTGTTAATTTACCTGAACCGTTTGTAACTACATAGCTGGTTGCGCTGCCGCCTGAAACAACTGCAGAGTTGCCGAGTGTAAGATTGTTGTTACCCAGCTGCAGGTATCCGTTGGTAAGTGTAAGCGTTCCTGTAAGTGTTATAGATCCGGCGAGTGTTTTAAGACCGCCGCCTGCTATTTCAAGGTCTTTGCATGAAACAGCGGGAATTGTCTGTGTAGTGCCTGAGAGGAGTATTTTACCGCCGCTGCCGCTGAGTACACCGTTGTTGGTTATATTGCCCTTTACAGTAAGTACGTTTGTAGTACCGGTAAAGCCCAGTGAACCACCACTGTTTATCGTGAGGTTATTACAGATCGCACTGTTGATATTTACAATAGGGAGATTTATAACATTCGGGATAATTACATCGGTAGTAGCTGTAGGAAGTGTACCGCAGGTCCAGTTGGCAGAGTTGCTCCATGCCAGGTTAAGGTTACCCGTCCATGTGCCCGGCGTCTGAACCGTAAGTGTAGCTGTATTACTGGTGGCATTGGGTGTACAGGCGCCGCTGACAATACATTGATAGGTATAACCATTCATGCCAGCAGTAGCACCTGTGATATTTAATGTAGCTGTAGTAGCATTGGAGTATACGCCGCCGTTGGTAATATTATTAAAACCACTGCCTGTATTTACCTGCCATTGGTATCCTGTAGCATTGCTGGCTGATACGGTAAATGATGTATTGGTACAGGTAGTTGCATTGGATGGCTGCCCGGAAATTGACGGAGCACTGTTTACTGTCAGCAGAACGCCATTGGATGTAGCGGCCGGTGTGCAGCTTCCGGTGGCAATACAACGGTATGAATAACCGTTAAGCCCTGCTGTAGCGCCGGTAATTGTAAGCGTAGCTGTACTAACGCCGGAATACGGAGCACCGTTGCTCAGGTTGGTAAAGCCGGTACCCGGATCTACCTGCCACTGGTAACCGGTAGCATTGCTTGCTGTAACGCTGAAGGTGGTATTGTTGCCTGTGCAGATCGTAGACGCTGAGGGCTGACTGGTGATAGATGGCGCAGGATTTACGGTGAGTGTTACGCCGTTTGAAGTAGCATTAGGTGTGCAGCTGCCGGTGGCGATACAACGGTATGAATAACCGTTCATACCTGCAGTAACACCGGTAAGCGTCAGTGTGGGAGTAGTGGCACCTGAATATATGCCGCCATTGGTAATGTTACCGAATCCGGCGCCTGAATTTTCCTGCCACTGATAACCGGTTGCATTGCTCGCTGTAACGGTGAAAGTAGCATTGCCGCCTGCACATGCGGTAGCTGCCGTAGGCTGGCCGGAAATAGACGGAGCGCTGTTTATTGTGAGCGTGGCTGCGTTGGATGTAGCACTGGGAGTACCGGCAGCAATAGCGCGGTACATATTACCATTTAAACCGGCTACGTTTGAAATAGTAAGTGTTGAGCTACCAGTAGCACCCGTAGTTGAGTTTACAGAATAAACACCGGAAATGGTTAATGTACTGTAACTGGTGCCACCGTTTGTACTGATCTCCCAGGTCCAGCCCGTAGGGTTATTGGCATTAACGGTAAATGATGTACCATTGCCTGAGCAGGCACTTGCATTGGAAGGCTGGCCGGTGATGGTAGCAGGCGTGCCTATAGAAATAGCAGTGGTGTTATAAGTAGTTACACCATTTGGATTAATATACTTTGTCCAGTTGTTCGGATCATTTATTGCAGCTTTATACTGTGCAATAGTAAGGCCAGTTCTGGCACCACTATATTCCCCGGCAACGGTACTGCTTCCGAAGAAGATGTTGTTTGACGCGAGATCTGTAGGAAGGCAGCTTGTAGCACTTCCCGCAGGGCCTGTAGTGAGCCAGTTGGTGAAAGTACTGCTGATCCCCTGGTATGAGATACCAAACAGCATCACAGTATTCGATGCCATAGTACCTGTCGCTGAGTTGCCGGTAACATAACTGTTACCCTGGAAAGCAAATATCTGATCTCCACCATTACCAAGGCTCATATTCGTAGCTGCAGTGCCATCAGAGTTTACAACAGTTACGCTGCCAATATTCGCAACCATATTTGGTGATACACCGTTCCCCTCTATAGTAATAACAGTACCTGCGGTAACCGGAGCTGTAGCAGTCCATGTAACTAATTGTTCCAGGTCGCGAATGTTACTTGCACTGTTGGCCAGGGCATTATTGTTATAGCCGTCATCTGTAAATTTTATTACTGTATTTGTAGCAAGATCTACCCAGGCAACAAATGCAAAACCGTCCCGGTTACTTAGGGCAGAGTTAAACCCAATAATTGATACATCGCCGGTGTTAAGTACTGTTTGCGCATGTACTTGTTTCATCCCGGGAAACAAGAATAGCAGCATAATTAGTGCCGCTGTCCTGAAAAGAGTAATTTTCGTGTTCATACTATCTCGTTTAGTGTAAGAGTTAACAGATATGTTTTCTTTAATGATTCCTTGGTTTCAATTGAAGTTCATGCCTGCCCGCACGCCAAACATGGCGAGTTTATAACCCGGCATAAAGCTGTTATTGACATATACAATATCCAGTCGTAGCATTTTTTGCCCTGCTGACACAACGCGTAAACCATTTGCGGTATCAATAGCGATAATCGTACCCGGGCGTTTACCTGTAGGCGCAACTTCATTGTCCAGTACTACTGCCGCGTTGACGCCCAGCATATTGCCATTGAGTTGGGTGCCCGCGCCAAAATTCCATGGGTTGCAGGCATTGGCCAGCGCTATGATATCCTCTGCCTGCATGGTCTCCCATTTTATCAACACATCATTTGTTCCCGGCTTTTTATAATAGCAGGCTTTCATCTCATCCTGTGGTATACGCGGCAAGGCATTTCCCGAAGCTATCATGGATGTTAGTGAACGTACCATTTCTGCTCCCAGCATGGAAAGACGTCCCATGTGCATGCCAAATGTTTCATCGGGATGCACGGGTATTTTCTGCTGCAGGATCACGGCGCCGGTATCGATACCTTTGTCTACGTGATGCACGGTAATACCACCGTTATTTTCGCGACGCTTCAGCTGCTCGAAAACCGGATTTGCCCCCCTGTAATAAGGAAGAAGACCGTAATGAAAGTTTATAAACCCATGTTTCGGCTTTGCCAGCGCATTTTCGGGAATACGAAACGGGCAGGTCATCATCAATACTGCTTCCGGCTGCACATCGTCCAGCCAGGCATGAAGTTGTTCATTGAATTTATTTGCTTCAAAAGCAGTAAAAGAGAATCCAAGATCCGTACAATATTGTTGTAAAGCAGGCAACAACTCATTATTGGCAGCATCTGCTCCCACATGCATGGTAATGCCCTGTGTGTGTAGCTGTTGTAAGGCGGGGTAAGCCACCGTATTATTGCATAGTAATGCCAGTTTCATTCATAGTGATTAAGTAGTACATAAGTAGGTGTTCGTCCAGCGCGAGAATACTCCCGTGGTGGGCTGTGAGGTAAAGGCCTCCCATTCTTCTTCACGGAAAGCAACCTCGCCGCTCAATGCCAGTTTTGAATTGCCATTCTCAGCAGGCACTACAGTAGCGTGATACACCGGCGCGGTAAAATAGTTGGTCTTACCGTCCAGCCGCGTTTGTCCGCGTGTACCTTCAAAAGCCGTGCCCGCAAGGCCTTCGGCAGCTTTTTTTCCATTATTTCCGTACATCTTCAATGCGCCGATTACATTTACTGCAAACTGTGCCGTATCCCAGGCCAATGCACCAAAACAATTGGGCTCACGACCATAGTCTTCGGTCATGACTTTTATATAAGTACGGTTCATGTCGTTATCCAGTTCCCTGGACCATGGCACACAACCGGTAATACCTTCAAAAGGAAAACTAAGCGAGTCGAGGAACGTTTCTTCAAACAGGAACGGAGATGCGAAGAAGCGTGTTTTGTCCGCAAGGCCTGCTTCTTTATAATCTTTCAGGAACAGCGCTCCCATATCCACGCTCAGTTGTCCGAGTATGGCGTCCGGTTGCTGGGTTTCTATCGCCTGTTTTAGAGGTTGAATGTCAAATTCCTCGAAACGGAACGGCGCCACAAAATTGTAATGTACGTTACCACCTTGCTGGCTGTAACCATTTACCAATGCACTGCAGTTAAGATACCCACCATCGTAAAAACTGGTAGCAAATATGCTATTCTGCGCTCCTGCCATGCCGGCTATGCGGCCAGCCACGCGACTGCCAAAGGCAGCATCAAGAGTAATATGGAAACGTAACGGAGATGCATTCCAACTGGTAGGTATGGATGCTCCGGGATCCATAATGATTAAAATGCGGTTAGCTGCTGTAGCTAACGGTTCTATTTTCTCCGCGGCAAAATGATCAACATAAGCAACAAGAATATCTACGTTTTCATTCAGCAGCATTTTTTCTGCTTTTTCATACACGTCATCGCCCATACCGCCAATGCCGATACTTTCATTTACGACCTGTACGTCGTCTGCACCAAAATGATTTAACCCGGCACGGAAAGATTCCGTCACGTCAAAACCGATGCCCGGGTAGAGGGAAGAACGGGGAAAAAGGAGTCCTATTTTATACTTCTTCATGGGTATTACATCCGTTTTAAAAAGAGAAGGAACAGGCATGATGCATACCTGTTCCATTTTAATTTTTATTAGTTGCGCGACGGGAATATACCATACATGCAGATCACATAGTTCAGCGCCAGGTAAGGCATAATATTGGGGATCGGCGCAGAGCTACCATTGGGTGAAAGATTGGCGGTCACATTCATAGTACCGAAGAATTGTCCTGCTCCCGCTGTACTATTGTACATATTACTGGTCGACGGACCATAAAAGTTTCCTTCTGGGCCATCAGTAATAGCGCTTGTACCATTTACCGGCAATTGCGCAGTCACCACAGAAGCGTGATTGTGCATCGGCAAATTCTGCAGTGTCATCGTGTTATTTTCTGTGCCACCTACTTCGCCCAGCTCGTAAGAGCTGAGTCCGCCGCCCTGACCGGTACCAACCGGTATACGGCTTTGCAGGTTAGGCAGTTGAAATGTCTGCACGCCGTTACCACCATAAGTAGTACCCAGCAGGGCAAACAGCGCCTGGTTGGTGCTGATTGCCAGTGTTGCGCCGTTGCAGTACGCCCAGTTCTTTGGAGCAAAATCTGCAGCAAACAGCGTTATATTAGCCATTGTTCCTTCCATAAGAATATCTTTAAGAGTTTGTGTTAAAAAAGTTATTAGTTACGATAAGGGAATACACCATACATGCAAATAATATAGTTCATGCCCAGGTATGGCTGCAGATTATTCATTGCTATGTTTTGCCCCTGCATGCCTATTGCAGCAACTGTATGCAATTGTCCTGCATATTGGCTACTGCCTGCAGCGTTCGTATAAATGCTATCTGTTGCTGTGGCCGGATAAGCTCCGTCGGGGCTATCAGTATTAGCGCTGTCACCATTTACCGGCAATTGTATATTAACAACAGCAGGCATGTGATTATGTGGCGGCAGGTTTATTGAGAGCAACGTATTATTTTCAACACCAACCATTTCGCCCAGTACGTACTGGGAAAGACCGGCACCAGCACCGGCACCTAATGCTGTGCGGCTGCGCAGGTCAGGCAGGCCGAATGTAACTCTGCCGTCGCCGCCATAAGTAGTACCCAGCAGCGAGAACAAAGCAGTATTGGATTGAATGGCAACTATCTGCCCTGCGCAATAGGCCCAGTTCTTGGGAGCGAAATTGCCGGCAAACAATGATATAGTGGCTAATGTACCTTCCATGTTTTTTGTTTTGTGTTGTGTGAAAGATGTTAGTTTCTGCTAGGGAATATACCTTCTACGCAAATGATATAATTCACGCAAAGTATCGGCTTGATATTGTTTACCGGAATACCATTACCTGTAATACCAATCTGGGTGTTAACCGACAGTGCACCGGCAAACTGGCCGGCACCAGGAGTCGTATTGTAAATATTACCACTGGCAGAAGCAGGATAAGTACTTACAGGGGTTTTGCTGCCGGTACTGTCTGCATTTACAGGCACCTGGGATGTAACCGTAAAAGGGTGTGTATGCCCTGCCATCTGGCTCATAGTGAGGGTATTCTGTTCCGTTCCGCCTTTCTCGCCCAGCTCATAGTTTGAAAGACCAGGTCCCTGACCGGCACCGATTGCCACACGTCCCTGCATGTCAGGGAGGTTAAAAGTTTGCTGCCCGTCGCCGCCATAGATAGTACCTATCAATGCAAACAGGGCTGTGTTTGCCGCAATGGACATCGACTGTCCCTGGCAAAACATCCATCCTCCGGGCGCAAAATTCGCAGCCCATGGTGTAACGACTGCCATTGTTCCTTCCATAAGAATTGTTTTTTGGTGTTAGAAAATATGTGTGTTGATGATAGAAAAATAACTCCGTCTTATATTTCAGCCCACATACGCACAAGATTGCTGTATGCCTGCTGCAGTACCAGGTTTTCGCTTTTCAGTTCCTGCTGCAGGCCTACTGTTTCCTGTACGCTTTTCAGCTGAAACAGCAATTCGCGTTTGTCTGCATCACCGATTACAGATTGCATCCACGTTACAGCGGCTACACGCTCACCCTCGGTTACGGGGTTTACACAATGCAGCTTTGTAGTAGGGTATATGATTGCATCGCCTTTATCCAGCTTATAAGAGGTATTACCCGTCGCAGATTGTATTTCCAGTTCTCCGCCGGTATAAGTATCAGGATCACTGAGAAATACGGTCATGCTGAGATCTGCTCTTATTGTCATATGCTGATGGCTCATCAGCGGACTATCTGTGTGCCAGCCATATTGCATACCTGGCTGGTACTTGCTGATGATCGGCGGCAGTATAAATTTGGGCATGAATGCAGCCTGTATTAATGGATTGCGGGCAACAGCGCCAAACACTATCTGCTGTAGCTGAAGAGTGTACTGGTTATCGTTCTTAATGGCCTGGAGGTTATTTTTTACCTCGCGCGCAGCACCACTGGCTGTTGCTTTACCGTTTTCAAAGATTATGTGAGGCAGGACTTTATCTGCTGCAGACAATTCGTTAGCGTCAAGCAGCGACTTGATGTGAATAATAGAAGAGGGTGTCTTCATGCCAAAGGGTGATTACAATAAAAATGGTGATGAAACAAACATACCGTTTAATTCCCACAAAAAATACCGTTTAAAAACGGAGTTTAAAAAAAGTTGCATACAACTTTTTGTTTATAAATATTGACCAGTGCATGTTTGTGTGTTATGTGTATATTTCTTAATAATTAAATAATAACATTAGATATATGCTTTTTTATCTTATGCCTTGTGTGCAGAAGTGCTTCTGAAATCAAATCATTACACTTTTTTTATAACTGCTGCAGGTCCTGCTGTAAGTGTGCTGCACCGGTCAAAAAGCCTTACATTAGCCCAAATTTTTTTTCTTCATGAAAAAACTGCTTACACTTTGCACACCCGTTTTACTTATGAGCATGATCACATCCGCACAAAAACCAGGTGCTTTCGCTGATAAATATCCCGTTACAAAAACAACCGAGCAGAAAGACGATTTCTTTGGCACCAGCGTGGCCGATCCATACCGGTGGCTGGAAAACGATATGGCCGATGATACCAAAGCTTGGGTGCAGGACGAAAACCGTGTTACGGATAAATACCTTTCGCAGATACCTTTCCGCAGCGCCATTAAAAAACGCCTCACAGAGCTGTGGAACTATGAAAAATATTCTGCGCCGTTTAATGAGGGGGGCTATATTTATTTCTATAAAAACGACGGGCTGCAGAACCAGTCTGTCTTATACCGCCAGAAAGCAGGCGGGCAACCGGAAGTATTTCTTGACCCAAATAAATTTTCTGCAGATGGTACCACTTCACTGGCTGGTATAGACTTCAGTAAAGATGGTTCGCTTTGTGCTTACCAGATATCGGAGGGCGGATCTGACTGGCGGAGAGTAATAGTGCTGGATACGAAAAACGGCAAGCAGATCGGTGATATACTCACGGACGTAAAGTTCAGCGGCATTTCCTGGCGCCATAATGAAGGGTTTTATTACAGCAGCTACGACAAGCCCAAAGAAGGCAGCGTCCTTTCGGGCAAAACGCAGGTACATAAATTATTCTTTCATAAGCTGGGTACCGCACAGAGTGAAGACAAACTCATATTCGGAGGTGACGAAATGCCCCGCCGCTATATAGGCGGTGGTGTAACAGAAGACCAGAAATACCTTATCATCTCTGCCTCCAACGCTACCTACGGCAACGAACTATATATACAGGACCTTACAAAAAAAGATGCGCCGATCGGGCCGATCGCAACAGGTTTTGATTACGAGCAGGAAGTGGTTTATTCGGAGAACGGCAAACTGTACATATCCACCAACCGCAATGCACCCAACCGCAAACTCGTAGTGACAGATGCTGTAAATCCGCAGCCTGAAAACTGGAAAGACCTGATACCCGAAACTGAATTTCCGCTCACGGTAAGCTCTGGCGGCCGTAAGTTCTTTGCACAATACCTTAAAGATGCGGTAAGCCAGGTATTTCAGTATAGTCTCGATGGTAAAAAAGAACATGAAATAAACCTGCCGGGTTTAGGTACTGCCAGCGGTTTTGGCGGCAAACAGGAAGAAACAGATATGTACTACACATTCACTTCCTACGTTTACCCGGCTACTATTTTTAAATACGATATCAAGACGGGTAAAACAACTTTGTACAAAACGTCCGGCGTAAAGATCGATCCGTCGCTGTATGAAAGCAAACAGGTATTCTATACTTCCAAAGACGGAACAAAAGTGCCCATGATCATCACCTACAAAAAAGGCGCGCAGCTGAATGGCAAAAACCCGCTCATGCTGTATGGTTATGGCGGATTCAATATAAACATGACGCCCAGCTTTAGTGTGAGCAATATGGTATTCATGGAAAATGGCGGTATCTATGCAGTGGCCAACCTGCGTGGTGGTGGCGAATATGGCGATAAATGGCACAATGCCGGTACCAAAATGCAGAAGCAGAATGTATTTGATGATTTTATCGGAGCTGCGGAATATCTCATTAACGAACATTATACCTCCAAACAATATCTCGCTATCAGCGGCGGTTCCAATGGAGGTCTGTTAGTAGGTGCCTGTATCACACAGCGTCCGGAACTGTACCGCGTGGCTTTCCCGGCAGTTGGTGTGCTGGATATGCTGCGTTACCACAAGTTTACCGCAGGTGCAGGATGGGCATATGACTATGGCACTGCTGATGACAGTAAAGAAATGTTCGACTACCTGTATCATTACTCACCGGTGCACAATGTGAAGAAAGGGACCTGCTATCCTGCAACACTGGTCATGACCGGTGATCACGACGACAGGGTAGTACCGGCACACTCCTTCAAATTTGCAGCAGCACTACAGGCGGCACAAAGCTGCGACAATCCTACGCTGATACGCATTGAGACAAAAGCTGGTCATGGTGCGGGCAAGCCCACTTCTATGCTTATAGACGAGCAGGCTGATAAATGGGCATTCATGCTTTGGAATATGGGCCTTACTTATGGGAAATAGGCTGATCGGTTAATAAATTAATGTGAAAAGTGTGGCTAATACGTTAATGTGTTAGCCACATTTTTTAGGCTGTCATTATTGTATAGTACGCAGGACTGAAATTTTTGTCTTGATACTTGATACTTTTGCCTTGAAACTTAACGATGGAATTTTACAAAAATATATTGCTCACTGACCGGCACAATCGCCCGATCGCTACAGATATTTTCCTGCCTGAAAATGCCGGAAAAAGCCCGGTGGTAATTTATGCACATGGATTTAACGGGTTTAAGGACTGGGGCAATTTTGATATTATTGCGCGTCAGTTTGCGGCTTCAGGGTTCGTGCTGGTGAAATTTAATTTTTCTTTTAACGGCACCACGCCTGAGCATCCGGAAGATTTTGTAGATCTTGAAGCATACGGGCAGAACAATTATTCTAAAGAACTGGATAACCTGGGAGCTGTTATCGACTGGGTGGCCGGTGCGGGTAACCCTTATGCGACATATATTGACACAGAGAAAATTTACCTGCTGGGCCATAGCATGGGTGGCGGCATCGTATTGCTGAAAGCTGCAGAAGATGACAGGGTAAAGGCGGTGACTACATGGGCATCTATAGCAGAGTGCAAAACACCCTGGGGCACCTGGCCGCAGGAAAAAATTGAAGCGTGGAGGGCAAGTGGCGTAGCTTACACACGCAACAGCCGCACCGGGCAGGACCTTCCGCTTTATTTTCAACTGTATGAGGATTATCAGAATAATGAACAACGGCTGAACATACAGCAGCATATTAAAAAACTGGACATTCCTGTCTTATTATGTCACGGAACGAATGATACTTCCGTTCCGGTAGAAAAAGCACATCTACTAAAAGAATGGTATCCGGCTGCAGAACTGTTTACCGTGCCCTCCGATCATGTGTTTGGGCGGAAACATCCGTGGACTGCTTCAGATCTGCCGGAAGCGACGACAGCGGTAGTGGAGAAAACAATCTCATTTTTTTCAAAAATCTGATGAACAGGCAGTTGCGATCTAGTTTATAAAACTGCTATCAACCAATTAACTTATTGCCTACATTTGCAGCCAGTTTTCAATTTTTATCCTCAGTACATGTTGCGGGAAGAAACAATCGACAGTAAATGGTATATGCCTGTGCAGGATCGCATCCGCGATTATGCACAACTGCTGAAACCCAATCTGAGCTTTATGGTGGTTTTTTCCAGCGTCATTGGCTACCTGATGGCTCCGGGTGTTCATTTTGCCTGGAAAGATGTGCTGGTACTGTTTGCTGGTGGTATTTTCGTTACCGGTGGTGCCAATACCATTAACCAGATCATTGAACGTGAAGGCGATGCGCTGATGAAGCGTACCATGAACCGCCCTATTCCCACAGGTCGTATCAGCCCGGCTGAAGCATGGATCCTTGCCGCATTGGCTGGTTTTGCAGGTGCTTCAATGCTGGGACTTTACTTTAATCCGCTGACTGGTTTCCTTAGTTTTCTCTCATTATTATTATATGCCTTTGCCTATACGCCTATGAAGCGTATACATCCTGTGGCTGTGCTTATTGGTGCCATACCAGGTGCCATGCCCCCGCTATTAGGCTGGGTAGCAGCAACCGGTACATTGTCCGGCAGCGCAGGCCTGGGCGGATGGATATTATTCCTGTTTCAGTTTTTCTGGCAGTTTCCGCACTATTGGGCTATTGCCTGGGTTGGGTATGATGAATATAAAAAAGCAGGTATCAGCATGCTGCCGTCGCAGGAGCGCACTTCACGCTTTACCGGCCTGCAATGTATGTTTTACAGCCTGATACTTATACCAATGGCTATCCTGCCGCGTACCATAGGCCTTACAGGCAATATCGGTATGTGGGTGTGCATTGCCTGCGGCTTGTTTTACTTTGTAGCATCTATAGCTTTTTATATTAAAAACGATCATCAGTCGGCCCGCCGGGTGATGTTTTCATCATTTATATACCTGCCAACCGTGCTGATGGCCCTGTTGCTCGATAAGATTTAAACATTAGTAGTAAACGATGGAAGGAACCATGTCCGCTCCCGCTCAAAGAAGAAAAATACACCCCCAGAAGTTTGCCCTGTGGATAGCTATGGGCAGTATCGCCATGATGTTTGCCGGTTTTACCAGTGGCTATATGGTGCGTAAAGGGCAGGACAACTGGCGCTTTTTCCATTTGCCACCTGTGTTCTGGGCGTCAACAGTATGTATTATTGTGAGCAGCGTTACCATGATACTGGGTGTAAGGGCATTTAAACAGCGCAAAATGCTGCAGTACCGCAGCCTGGTGACCACAACACTGGTCCTCGGTATTTTATTCGGCATATTCCAGGCACTGGGCTTTTACGAACTGTATCATCAGCCGCAACTGGTGAATATCAGCGGGGTAGCTACACAGGAAATGAAGGCCGTGCGTGTGGATGGTAACCCTAGTGAATCGTTTTTATTCATTATTGCGGGTATGCATCTGCTGCATATTCTCGGGGGTATTATAGCATTAGCTATAGTATTTTTTAAAGCATATCGCACACGTGTAAAGGTGTATAACACCACTGGACTGGAGATAGTTGCCACTTACTGGCACTTTGTTGATATATTGTGGATTTATTTATTTGTATTCTTTCTGGCAAATCAGTAAAATTTTTTCAAAATTTGCATCCGCATTAATCTGCTATTCTGTAACTAAATTAATCTATGGCACAAGCAACAACAGCTAACGAACCAAAAATGTGGGGTGGTGGACATTCTCCGTTCAATGTGAGTTATGGTAAAATGATGATGTGGTTCTTCCTGTTATCAGATGCGCTCACCTTTGGTGCGTTCCTGATTTCCTATGGTACTACACGTTTCTTCAGCGCAGTATGGCCTGATCCTAACCAGGTATTCAAATCATTCCCTTTCTTCAGTGCAGAAGCCAATGCTCCGCTGGGTTTTGTGAGCTTGATGACCTTTATCCTCATCCTGAGTTCTGTAACAATGGTGCTTGCCGTACATGCAGGTCACTACAACGATAAAAAAGGTGTAATCAAATGGCTGCTGTGGACGATCATCGGCGGTATTGCATTCTTAAGCTGCCAGGCATGGGAGTGGACACACCTGCACAGCGAAGGTGGCTGGTGGGGTTCTTTTACAGATCCTTCCACACCGCTCAGTGCTATCGAGCATTTCTTTAACCCGCATAAAGAAGCCGTACAGGCTGCGCTGCCGGCACACGGCCTCCAGGCAACACACGACTTCTTCAACTATTTCTTTACCATTACCGGTTTCCACGGTGCGCACGTAACCAGCGGTGTTGTATTTAACATCCTCGTACTGATCAATACAGTAAACGGTACTTATGAGCGTCGCGGCCATTATGAAATGGTAGAAAAAGTAGGTCTTTACTGGCACTTTGTAGATCTGGTCTGGGTATTCGTATTCACCTGCTTCTACCTGCTGTAATCATCCATAATATTCACACAAAATAATTTCGAACAATGTCTCACCAGCATCATAATCATAACGATATTCAACATCTATACGAAGGAGACCAGTCTAAACTGTACTCCGGCGTGCTCGCTCATCACAGCGGCGGCGGTATTGAATCTGAAGCCAGTAAAGCACAGGTAAAGAGAATTCTCAAAATTACCCTCTGGTTGTCTGTCATTACAATCGTCGAAGTAGGTATCGGTCTTACAGCTCACAAAACGGGTATTCCTTCCGGTGTGGTAGCTACCATCTTCCTGCTGCTCACACTTCTGAAAGCCGGTTTGATCGTGCGCGTATTTATGCACCTGGGCGATGAGAAAAAGAATTTCGTGTATACCGTACTTATACCGCTTTCATTATTTATCTGGTTTATCATCGCATTCCTTGCAGACGGAGCTTTCTGGCTGCATATGAATACCAAAGTGAGAGCCGGGATGAATACAGAAGCAACAAAATAACATTACCTGTATTGATGAATCAGAACAACAACAAAAGATTTCTGATAGGGATAGCGGCGGCCTTTGTGGTGCCGCTTTCTTTTTACCTGGTCACACGGCTTCTTTCAAAAGATAAAGTGTTCCTGCCACGGTACTATGTAGCAGAACATGTAGACAGCCAGTCTGTAAACGGTAAAATGCAATTCGATACAACCTTTCACCAGGTAGCCGATCTGCAGCTTACCAATCAGCTGGGTAAAACTGTATCCTTTAATAAAGACCTGCCCGGTAAAATAATTGTTGTCGATTTTTTCTTTACAAACTGTCCTACTATCTGTCCCAGGCTTACGCGTAATATGGCTTTGCTGCAGCGGGCATTTCGCCGTACGGATATGAAGGAAAACGATACTATAGTACAGTTTGTATCTATTACTGTAAATCCTGAGCGCGACAGTTTTCCGGCATTGCGTGCCTATGCCGACCGTTATGGTGCCAATCATGATCACTGGTGGTTCCTGACTGGTGATAAGAAGGCGATCTATGACTTTGCACGGCATGAGCTGCACGTATCTGCAGGCGATGGTGATGGCGGCGCTGATGACTTTATTCATACCGAACAAATGGTGCTGATAGACCAGGAACGATACATCCGTGGTTATTACAATGGCCTTGACAGCCTGGAGCTGAAACGATGTGCAGATGATATAGGATGGCTGTCGCTGGAGAAGAAACATGCGAAGAAACGTAACAGAAATTAGCTAATCAGCTAATTAGCGTATGAGCTAATTGGTTACATAATAAATAAAAAAAATGCTTACCCCGGTATTAAAGAAAAATGACAAACAGGCACGAGTGCTGATCCTGACTGTTTCATTCGTAGTATTTGCGGCAGTGGTACTGATATCCCGCTACAAACTGAAGCTGGATCTCGGATTTGATGTGCACCTGTTTGCAATGTTCAATGCGATCGTCAATTCTATCGTCACTATCCTGCTCATTTCAGCACTGGTAGCTGTAAAGAATAAAAATTACATCCTGCATAAAAAACTCATGGTGGCAGCAATGATCCTGTCTACATTGTTTCTTGTGTCCTATATAGCGCATCATTTACTGGCCGGAGAAACGAAATTCGGCGGAAGCGGCGGCATCCGTTATGTCTACTACATTATACTTGCCACTCATATTCCGCTGGCGGCTATTATATTGCCGTTTATCCTGTTTACAGCATACCGGGGCCTTACCGGGGAATACAGCAAACATAAAAAACTGGCACGTTATACCTGGCCGTTATGGCTGTATGTGAGCGTTACAGGGGTACTGGTGTATATCCTGATATCGCCTTATTATGTATAATTTTTCAGTACCGGCTGTACGTCGTAATTTTACAACCTGAAATAAAATATTATCTTCAGAGACGAAACGGAGTTGTCCGGGATGTTTCTGAAAAAGAAAAAATCTCATGAAGCGCTTCCTGTTAGTGATAATGCTGGTGATGGCTACCGGTGCTGCAATGGCCCAGGGATGTTCTGTATGCACCAAAACTGCCGGTGAACTTGGTGAAAAAGGCGCCAAAGGTCTTAACGGCGGGATTATTTATCTCGCATTTATACCGTTGGGCATTATTGGTACAGTGAGCTTTCTGTGGTGGCGGCATAACCGCGGAACTCAGTCATAGATTTTCCCGCAGCCGTTTCTGTTTTTTTACTTTAAAACAGAACCATTATGAAAAAACTGCTGCTTTTTACAGCTATTCCTTCTTTACTGTTTATGCTGGCGTCCTGCGGCCCTAATGTGCGCGGACACGGCGATATAAAAACAGATACACGCAACGTAAACAGCTTTTCCCGCATTTCTGTATCAGCACCGCTGAATGTGAAAGTGCATGTAAAAGACGGTTCAACACCTTCTGTTGCGTTACACGGTTATGAAAATATCCTGAAAGTCATACAAACAGAAATACGGGATAATACACTGTTCATTACACTTGAAAAATCAAAAAGAATAGAGACCGATAAAGAGCTGGTGGCCGATGTTACACTCCCGGCGCTGGAAGAATTTTCTGTTGCCGGCGCAGGAGATGCTGAAATCGATGGCAGAGTTACCGGTAAATCTTTTACGCTGGATATTTCCGGAGCAGGCAATGTGACAGCTGAAAATATCTCTGTTTCAGATATGGAAGCACATATTTCCGGAGCCGGAAATTTTGAAGCGGGTGGCGGCTCTGCAGATCATGTGTCTTATACAGTAACAGGCACGGGAAATATTGATGCATACCCGCTGCAGGCAAAAGAAGTGGAAGCGTCGGTGTCCGGTGCGGGAAACATAGAGCTTACCGCTACTGAAAAGCTGAAAGCAAGCATCAGTGGTGTGGGAAATGTCAGCTACAAAGGTCATCCTGCGTCGCTTCAGTCGCACAAATCTGGTGTGGGCTCGTTTGATGACGCCAATTGATGCAATTGGTGTCATAGTGAATGGCTGTTTAAAAGGATATGGTTGAAATCCCACAAAGCCTGCCCAGTGCGACTTCTTACTTTTTGCTTGTCCAAAAAGTAAGCAAAAAAGACAGCAGGCAGCTATTACCGCTGCTGCCTGCATCGATCGTTAAGCGTTCGAATTACTGTAGTGCCTGGCAACAGAGCCTTGATCGCTCTCCTGTTAGTAGGCCACTTATTTTTTTAACTGTTCATTTTTAAACACCCTCTGAGCAGAGCTGAACTATGAAGCATTTATTTTGTTATATTTAGAGAAACAAAACAAATAATTATGCGCTTACATCTTTTGATACGGCCGGTATTATTGTTACTGTTGGCCCTTTGCTATACCAATATCACATTTGCACAGAAAGACCAGGCCGAAGGCATCTGGTATAACGAAGAAAAAACTGCCAAGGTCCAGGTTTTCAAAGCCACGGACAATAAATTTTATGGCAAGATCGTATGGCTGAAGGAACCGGTCCGGAATGGTAAGCCGCGCACCGATGAAAATAACTCGAAGGAGAAATTGCGCAGCCAGCCGCTGATGGGACTGATGGTATTGAAAGGATTTACCAAAGATGGTGAAAAAGGTTATGAAGACGGAACTATATACGATCCTAAAAACGGCAAAACATACGATTGCAAAATGACCTACAAAGGCAATACAATGGACATCCGCGGATACATCGGCATTTCACTGCTGGGCCGCACTACTGTATGGACAAAGGCGGAATGATTGCCAGTGCCGATATTGTTACAAAGTGAAACGGCTTCTATATGGAGCCGTTTCACTTTGTAACTCTGTAAAGAAGTAATTTTATTGTTTTATAAGCATTTTCTGTGCAAGCACCCCGCTTTTGTCCTTCAGCAACACTGCATATGCACCGGCAGGAAACTGTGAAATATCAAAATGTTCCCTTATAGTTTTGCCATTGCTGATTATTTGTTTGCGGATCATTGCTTCACCTAGGATATTGCTGATTAATATTTCGGCCTCACTAATACCCCCATCAAAAGTCAATGTAAAATCCTGGGTTGCCGGATTAGGGAAAATGTCAGCAGTAACATTGGTGTGTGATATGTTTGCTACAGAGGTGCTGGCTCCATACCTCGCAACATAATTATGACCAGCGGCATTAGTAAACATGCCTCCTGCATAAACAACTCCTGCGTTGTCTACAGCCACAGAATATATCGGGCCGTTTGCGTTTAATGCTCCCGGGCCGGCGCCAATCTCTGACCATGAGTTGCCATCCCATTTGGCTACATAATACTTACCGTTACTGTTTGTGAACCATCCGGCAGTATAAAGGTTGTGGTTATTGTCTTCTGTGAGGGAAAGTATAAGATTATTTGCATTTAATGTTCCTAATGAAGACCAATTGCTACCATCCCATTTAGCTACATATCGCCCCCCGGAATTACCGAAAGCACCAGCTGCATAAATATTATCTGAAGAGTCACAAATCAGATAGTTAATATCAGCATTAGCATCCAGTGGGCCATTTGTACCGCCTACAGTCTGCCAGTTGCTGCCATTCCACTTCATCACTTCCTGTGCTGCTCCATTACTGCCCCAGAATGAGCATGCTGCATACAGGTTGCCTGATCTATCTGTAACGAGGGCGTTGATATGCTGGCATTTGGTAACAGTATAATTAAATCCGTAAGGATATGTGATGGTTAAACTGGTAAAAGAGTCAAGTCTTGACCAAGAACTTCCGGTCCATTTTGCGATATACGTATTATTGTTATTGGAGTCACTGCCGCTTACATATAAGGTGCCGGTGCTATCTGTAGCCACTCTGATGTTGTTTACCAGACCCAGAGAGCCTGGTATCTTATCTGCGATAAAAGTGTTAGCGGCAACATTCCATCTGGCAACGCTATCAATAAAAAGTTTGTAGAAATAGTAATTGCCATTGGCTTTTGCGGCTGGTATGCCCCAGTAAGGCAATCCAGCTGGGACCCAGTTATTGTTGTCTTTTTTCCATGTGCCGGAGCCGACGTAAAGAGTGTCGTACATAAAAGCCACGGAAGTCCCAGTTGTGGTATTGCTGAATAAAGTACCTGTATTCAATTCGCTCCACGATTGTGCAGAAGTGCTTTTTGTAATAGCGCAAAAGCATAATAGCGCGATAAGGATTTGTTTCATTTTATGTAATTGGTATGTGAAATTAATAATTTCTACGTAAATCCCTTTAATGCAGATCCCAACTGGTATACATTTGTGCCACATAAATAAACAATCTCAATGTCTGCCACAAATATTTCCATCGCTCAAAAATGGTTTGCCGCGTTTAACGAACACGATCTTGAAAAATTACTGGCATTGTACGACGATAATGCAGTGCATTACAGTCCTAAGCTGAAGGTGCGCCAACCGGAGACAAATGGTTTTGTACGTGGCAAAAGTGAACTGCGTGCGTGGTGGAAAGATGCTTTTGAACGTCTGCCGGAGCTGCACTATGAAGTAATAACACTTACTGCAAACGACGACCGCGTTTTTATGGAATACATGCGTCGCGTTCCGGGAGAAGCAGATATGGCTGTGGCAGAGGTGCTGGAAATAAAAGACGGGTTTATTACAGCTTCACGAGTGTACCACGGGTAAATCGCCAACGTTCTCTGGCATGCTGCTGTCTTCTCTGTTTTCAGCACTGTATGTATCAACGTTTTCCAATCCTGAAAGCTGCACTGTTCCTGTTCTTTGCCGGCGGCAGCCTTGCAGCATCTGCCACAACCCGCAGAGTATTATTTATAGGCAACAGCTTTACTTATACGAACAATATGCCGCTTATGCTGCAGCAGATGGCTGCTGCCATGGGAGATACCCTTATCTATGATCAGAACACTCCCGGTGGTTATACATTCCAGGACCACAGTTCAGATGCGGTTACGATCAGTAAGATATTTTCACAGCAATGGGATATTGTAGTATTGCAGGAACAGAGCCAGCGCCCCGCATTTCCACCTGCACAGGTGGCAACAGATACCTATCCCTATGCCCATAAGCTGGATAGTATGGTGCGGAAAAATGATTCATGCACACAGACAATGTTCCTGGTGACGTGGGGCTATCGCAACGGAGATGCGTCAAATTGCGCCTTTTACCCGCCTATATGTACTTACGCAGGAATGCAGGCCAGTCTGCGCGCGAGCTATCTGCAGATGTCGGCAGATAATGCTGGCATCACCACACCGGTAGGCATGGCATGGAAAACAGTAAGGGATAGTTTTCCTTCACTGGATCTTTATTCGCCCGACGATATGCACCCGGGGCTTGCCGGTTCTTACCAGGAAGCATGTGTATTGTATGCTTCCATTTTTCAGCGTAACCCCGCAGGAGTGAATTACACCGGTGGTGTAAATACTACAGATGCACAAAAGCTGCAAACCATCGCCGGCCGTACTGTATTTGACAGCCTCAGCCAATGGAATATGCATGGGCATTATCCTTATGCAGCATTCACTAAAGCATATAGCGGGTCTACTGTAAATTTTCAAAACCAATCGCTGAATGCCGGCGTGTATCAGTGGGATTTTGGTGACGGAAATACGTCCGGTGCGGTATCTCCGGCTCATCTTTACAGTACGCCGGGTACTTATACCGTAAAGCTTACTGCAGGTACTTGCCTGCATTCTGTAAAGGCAGATACAGTGCACATCCAGGGTACAGGTATATTGTCCACAGAGCAGGAAGGTATTGCTGTTTCGTTCTCCATGTGCGGCAACGGGCAATTTGGTCTCAGCTGGAATACTTCCTTGTACAGCAGCCTTGTGATCTTTAGTGCTGACGGCCGTAAGGTAAAAGAATACAACTTGCAGGCGGGGCAGAAGTATATATCAGACCTCCTGTCACCCGGGTTGTACATTTATCGTTTTTCAGGTAAAGAGCATCACGCTTTTACGGGTAAAATGATGATTCAGTAGTCAGAAAAAAAATCCTGGCAGATTGTAACATTAATTTCATTGCAGCGATATATATATGAAAAGCGGCTGACCCCGCTTGCTAAAAGCAGTTAAACGCATCAAAAAAACGCTACAATGAAAAGAACAATCATTTCCACTATCTGCAGCGCCCTTTCTCTGGTGGCCATGGCCCAGGAAGTTACCGTAGTTCATTACAAAGCAGATAATACACCGCCTCCAGTACAGCGTGCCTATTTTACTTCCGGCATCGATGGTATGATACTTTCCACGTCATCCATGGCAAAAACCGGGCAGAGCAGCGAACTGACAACGCCCCGTTTCAGTTACTTCTTTAATATGGGTACTTATGTAAATTTTGATTTTGGCCGGCATTTCGGGATGTATACGGGCCTTGATATAAAGAACCTTGGTTTTATTGAAAAAGTAAAAGGGACAGACTCTACCATAAAACGCCGCACTTACAACCTGGGCATTCCTCTGGGTATTAAGATCGGTAATCTTGCAAAGCGCAATTACCTGCTGATAGGTGGTGGTATTGACATACCGTTCAATTATAAAGAAAAAGGTTTTGTGAAGCGTGGCGATAAAGACAAATTCAACGAATGGTTCAGCCAGCGTACACCGGCCATTATGCCTTACCTGTTTGTAGGCGCGCATATAGCACCCGGCATTTCCGGGAAGATCCAGTATTACCCCGGCAATTTCCTGAACCCGGATTTTGAAGAAACCAAAGAAAACGTCAAATCAACTCCTTATAAAGGTTATGATGTGCATTTACTTATGGTTTCTGTTGGTTTTGATATTAAACACAGTTCCTGTCACACCAGGAAAAACGATAAGCAATAGTTACTAAACCCTTATCAGATGCTGGCCAGGCAATAGTCTGGCCTGCTTTTTTTGAAGTGATAAAAGTTTTTTTGGACTTACTGAACAGTGTTCATTATATTTGCAACGTAAATATTGTGATATGGGTATTACAGAGCGAAAAGAACGGGAAAAACAGGAAATGCGTGATAATATTATCGCGGCGGCAGTGACTATGTTTACAGAAGATGGTTATGAGAAAACGTCTATCCGCCGTATTGCTGATAAGATAGAATATAGCCCCGGAACAATATACCTGTACTACAAAGACAAAGACGAGCTGCTGTATGATGTGCAGCGTCTGGCTTTTGACAAGCTGTTTGCAGAATTTGAGCAAAAAGTGAAAGCAGAAAACCCGTTAGACCGGCTGAAGGAAATATGTGATACGTATGTAGGCTTCGGCATTAGCCAGCCGGATTTATATGATCTGATGTTTATCATCCGTGCGCCAATGAACGTGCTGGAGGAAAAACATAAATGGACCAACAGTAACGATTGCTTCGAGTTCCTGGTAAAATGTGTGCAGGACTGTATAGATCAAAAGCTGGTACGATTCCAGGATCCTTTGTCAGGAGCTATAGCTATATGGGCTATGGGACATGGGCTTATTTCGCTGGATATACGCTGCCGCTTTAAGTTTATGGATATCACCGATAGCGCAAAGACGGCCTTGATATATAATTCGATGAAAGCGTATTTGGACCTTATTAAAGCATAATGCGGGAATTGAATAAAATACAAAAACATACATCGCAGGCGGTTCTCAATTACCGCCTGTTATAAAACTATATTTTTTTGCCTTAATACTAAACAATGTTCATTATGTACACAATATTCAAAAAAGGACTATGGTTCACTTTGGGAATGTTGATCATATCGCTGCATCTGCGGGCGCAGCATACACAGCTGGATGCTTATATACAGGAAGCATTTGACCACAACCAGGAGCTCAAGCAACAGCAGTTTCAGTTGGAAAAGTCGATGTATGCATTGAAAGAAGCGCGCTCACTTTTTCTGCCCAACGTAAGCCTTATTGGCACCTACACCAAAACAGATGGCGGCCGCACCATAGACCTGCCCATCGGAGATTTACTCAACCCCGTGTACAGCAGTCTTAACCAGCTCACCGGCACCAGCAATTTTCCCAAAGTAGAGAACGTCTCCTACCTGCTGAACCCGGACAATTTTTACGATGCGAAATTCCGCACCTCGCTGCCGCTCATTAATGCGGAGATCTGGTACAATGAAAAGATAAAACATCAGATGATTGGGAAGCAGGCGGCAGAAGTAAATGTGTACAAAAGAGAGCTGGTGAAAAATATAAAGACCGCATATTACCAGTATTACCAGGCATCCCGGTCCGTTGAAATTTATAACAATGCCCTGCTGCTGGTAAAGGAGAATATCCGTGTCAATGAAAGCTTTCTCCGGAACGGTGTGCGGAATAGTACCGCACTTACACGTGCCGAAACCGAACAGCAGAAAATAGAGGCGTCTGTAAACCAGGCAGAAAACAGCCGGAAAAATGCACAGGCATATTTCAATTTTCTGCTTAACCGCCCATTAGAAACGCCAATAATGACGGACAGTACTGTTTTTTCATCCGGGGATCAGCTGATGACAGCATCCGGTGCCGTGCAAAACCGAGAGGAGCTTGAAGAGCTGAATAAAGTAAACGCTACATTTGTCTACAACAAAAAACTACAGCAATCGTACATCATACCGAAGCTCAATACCTTTCTGGACCTCGGTTCGCAGGGATTTGACTGGAAATATAATAACAAAACACAGTACTATATGTGGGGTGTAAACCTGCAGTGGGACTTGTTTGCAGCCGGCCGCAACCATTATAAAACAAAACAGGCAGCTGCGGATATACAAACGGTAAAAGCGCAATATGCATCAACTGAGCAGGCGCTGAAATTGCAGGAAGAACAGGCCGTAAATGATTATAATACTGCAGTTGCCAATTATAAAACGGCACAGAAACAGCAGTCACTTGCAGATAAATATTACACCGACCAGTTTAAAGTATACAAAGCCGGACAACTACTGTACATAGAGCTCCTGGATGCACAGAACCAGCTTACTGCTGCCAGCCTGCAACTCGCAGTAGCCTATGCAAATGTGCAGATAGCCCAGGCCGGAATAGAACGTGCTACTGCATCTTACGCTTTAAAATAATACAATCAACCAACTGAAAAATAAACAAAAATGAAAAACCTGCAAATGATCATACTGGTGCTGGCTGCCGCTGCAGGCATAGCTTCATGCACCGTAAAAGGTAAATCAACAGAAAATAAAATGCCGGATGTTATACCGGTAAAAACCATGCAGCCGCTGAATAATGCGGAGGGTGAAGGCATAAAAGTTTCGGGGCAGTTTACTACCGATGATGAAGTAATGCTTTCTTTTAAAATCGGTGGTGTGATAGAGCGTATTTATGTAAAAGAAGGTGATGCAGTGCATAAAGGCCAGCTGCTTGCTACATTGAACCTTACAGAGATCAATACACAGGTGCAGCAGGCACAACTCGCCTTTGAAAAAGCACAACGCGATTACCAGCGTGTCGTAAGTCTTCATAACGACAGTGTAGCTACACTGGAGCAACTACAGAACGCCAAAACCGGTGTGGACGTGGCACGTCAGCAACTGAGTGCTGTGCAGTTCAACCGCAGCTATTCAGAGATACATGCTGCGAAAGATGGTTATATACTGCGCAAGCTGGCCAATGAAGGGCAAGTGATCACTTCAGGTACTGCTGTATTTCAGACGAATGGTGCACAATCGGGCAACTGGATGCTGCGTGTAGGAATGAGCGATAAGGAATGGGCAGCTGTAAAGCTGAATGATGAAGCAACAATAATGGTGAATGCAGCACCAGGTAAAGCATATACTGGAAGAATATCAAGAAAATCGGAAGGAGCTGATGCTGCGAGCGGTGCATTTACAGTAGATATAAAACTTAATGGCGAACAGCCTAAAAGTCTTGCTGCAGGCATGTTTGGCAGAGCAGTGATTAAAACGGAAAACAATACTTCTGAGACAGGCATTCGTGCCATTCCGTTTGATGCATTGCTCGACGGAGACGGTACAACCGGTTATGTATTTGTAACCACAGATAATAAGACCGCAATTAAACGTAAGATACAGATTGCCGGCATGGACCAGGACAATGTGCTGATCAGTGGCGGGCTGGAAGACACCGATGCTGTAATTGTTTCGGGCAGTGCATATTTGTCAGATCACAGTGCTATACGCGTTATTCAATAATTCACCTGAAAAAATCAAACGATGAAAATCTCAGAATACGCCGTCAAAAATTACCAGTTCACGCTGGTGATATTTATCATGATCATAGCGCTGGGTATTACTACGATCCTGAATATGCCCCGGTCAGAAGATCCGGAAATGCACGGTCCTATTTTTCCTGTAGTGGTTGTTTATCCCGGCACCAGCCCCAAAGACATGGAAGACCTTGTAGTAGACCCGCTGGAAAAAGAGATATACGGACTGGAAAATATAAAACGCATTCGTACCAATATTGGTGATGGTGTCGCCGTGTTGCGTGTAGAATATCGCTACAACAGCAATGTAGAATCAAAATACCAGGAACTGGTACGGGTGGTAAACAGCAAGCGGAATGAACTGCCTGGTGATATTGCCAGTATTGATGTTCAGAAGTTTCAGCCTTCGGATGTGAACATCATGCAGATAGCGTTGGTATCTGAAAATGCACCGCGCGACAAGCTGCAGTATTATGCCGAGAAGCTGCAGGACGAACTGGAAAAGCTGCCACCGCTGAAGGAGATAAAAATTCACGGTCTTCCCGACCGGCAGGCACGTATAGAGCTGGATGTAGAAAAAATGGCACAGATGCATATACCGCTCAATACGGTCATCAACAGCCTGCAGAGCGAGATAGCCAATATTCCCGGTGGTAGTGTGGATGCCGGAAACAAAACATACAACATTAAAACAAGCGGCAACTTTCAATCACTGGATGAGATACGCAATACAATTGTATATGCAGCAAATGGCAGCAATATTTATCTCAAAGATCTTGCAAAGGTTTATTATGGATATGAAAATGCAAGTTATTATACAAGACTGAACGGTCATCGAAGCATATTTGTAACCGCGGCGCAGAAAGAAGGGGAAAATATCAGCAACACACAAAAAATATATGCACCGGTTATAGCAGCGTTTAAAAAGACATTGCCTGCAAATATAGACCTGGTGCAGAATTTCGACCAGGCAGACAATGTAAATCACAGGCTCAGCGGACTGGGAGAGGATTTCATGATCGCAATTTTATTGGTAGCCGTAACCCTTTTGCCGTTGGGATTCCGGCCGGCTGTTATTGTAATGATCTCGATTCCGCTTTCGTTATCTATAGGTATTGTATTGCTGCAGGTATTTGGTTTTAACCTGAACCAGCTGAGTATTGTAGGGCTTGTGGTTGCACTGGGATTACTGGTAGATGACAGCATTGTGGTGGTGGAAAACATTGAGCGGTGGATGCTGGAAGGCCACTCAAGACTGGAAGCGACATTAATGGCTACAAAACAGATAGGAAGGGCAGTACTGGTTTGTACCATTATGCTGATCATCGCATTTATGCCGCTCGTTTTTTTACCGGAAGGATCGGGTGATTTTATACGCGGACTTCCGCTGGCGGTAATATTCTGTGTGCTGGCATCTATGTTCGTATCGCTGACGATTATACCGTTTCTTTCCAGCAAGCTATTAAAAAAACATACCGGAAATCCTGATGGAAATATTTTTATGCGTGCGCTGAAACGCTTTATTCATGGCAGTTATGCACGCCTGCTGGATCATGCATTAAATCGTCCGATGATTACAATCGCTACCGCAGTAATTATTTTTGCCGGTGCTATGGTGCTCTTTAATGCTGTTGGCTTCAGTCTTTTCCCGGCCTCAGAGAAACCGCAGTTTATGGTAAACATTACCACACCGCCGCAAAGCAATCTGGTCTATACAAACCAGGTGGCCACTGCGATCGAAGAAGTTTTGAAAAAGGAGCCAACTGTAAAATATTTTTCTACAAATATCGGCAAGGGCAATCCCCGTATATATTACAATGAGCCGCAGGAAAACGAGCGTACCGATTATGCGCAGGTATTTGTACAGCTGAATGAACATACCACCCCGGATCAGAAACTGGAACTGATAGAAAAGCTGCGTAAAAAATGGACGCCTTACCCCGGGGCAAGGATAGAAGTGAAAAATTTTGAGCAAGGCCCGCCTGTGGCTGCTCCTGTTGAGGTAAGACTGTTTGGCGACAACCTGGATACGCTGCGCAATCTTGCAGCACGTACAGAGCAGATGTTATTGAAAACACAAGGGACAATCTATGTTACCAACCCAGTAAGTATATTGAAATCTGATGTGCGTGTAGATATCAATAAAGCGAAAGCACAGTTGCTCGGCATACCCACTGTAAACATAGATCGTACCGTTCGTATGGCTGTGGCGGGACTGAACCTTGGTAAATACAATGATAAAAACGATAATGATTACAATATCCTGCTGACAGCAGAGAAAGAAGGCTATCCGACATTAAATGTGCTGCGTAATCTTTTTGTGAACAATGCACAGGGGATAGCTATACCGCTCAGCCAGGTAGCAGACCTGAAGCTGGAAACATCGCCATTCAACATCACGCACCAGGAAAAAAGAAGGGTAGTGTCTGTGAAAGCGTTTGTACAAAAGGGTTTCCTTGCAGACAGGGTAATTAATGATGTCATAAAGCAAATGGACGCGACTACGTTGCCCAAGGGTTACAGCTATGAAATGGGCGGCGAAGTGGAAACCCGTAAAGATTCCTTTGGTGGTTTCCTTACAATTATCATCATCACGATATTCATGTTTGTAGCCGTGCTCGTGCTTGAATTCCGCACATTCAAGAGTACATTGATTGTATTATCTGTGATACCGCTTGGTATTGTAGGTGCCGCTACAGCATTGTGGATTACGGGCAATTCGCTCTCATTCGTTGCTATTATCGGTTTAATAGCACTTGCAGGTATTGAGGTGAAAAATACGATCCTGCTCGTTGATTTTACCAACCAGTTGCGTGCACAGGGCAGAAGCCTGGATGAGGCAATCCGCGAAGCAGGTGAAGTCCGTTTTCTTCCGATTGTGCTTACTTCCCTTACGGCAATAGGAGGGCTTGTACCAATTGCCATTTCAACGAACCCGCTTATTGCTCCGCTGGCTATTGTACTTATTGGCGGGCTTATCAGTTCTACACTGCTTTCCCGTATTGTAACACCGGTAGTATATAAACTTATTCCTCCGGCTATATTGGCCGAAGCAGAAACTAAAGAATCGCATCCTGCATAAATTTCCCATTGGCAGGAATTTGGAAAAGGCAGTTTTTACTGCCTTTTTTTACGGTACAGAAAAAAGGGTTGTTGCAAAAGCCTTAGCAGCTTTCGGAACAGCCCTCTCTGTACATGGTGAAAGGAATTCTAGTGTGTACTGTTCGCAGTACTGTTGCTGGTTGTCTTTGATTTATTGGCCAGCGAGCTTGTTGCATCCGTATTCATTGCGCCGGACGAAGCAGGATTGTTTTTGTCTGCTTTCATAGTGGCAGATTCCACCCTCAGGCGGTTTTCGACATTTTTTACCCCGGAAATGGCTTCTGCAATATCTTCTGCGCGACGTTTTGCCTCACGATGTTCCACATTACCGGTCAGTGTAACCTCCGCGTTGTTTACATTTACTTCTATGTTTGAAGCATCCAGCATATCGTCATCACTCAGGCGGTCATTAATATCTTCTTTTATACGGTCGTCAGAGCGGGTATAGCCTTTGGGGCCTTTGCCTTTATGCTGGCCGTATTGCTGGCTTTGAGAACCCCACTGGCTTTGATTGTAATCTGAGGAGCCATAAGTACTGCGGCCGCGGTTGCCTTCATTCATGCCATAAGAGCCCTGGCCATAGTTACCCTGGTTCATTTGTCCGCCCCAGCTTTGAGACCCGTAGTTGCGGTCATTTCCGTAACCGGTATTGCTGCCATATTGCTGGCGTGTATCATATGGGCGGTTGTAATCCTGGTTGTAGTTTTCGTTGAAATCCTGGCGGCGCTGTTGCTGGTAGGAATTACTGTAGCGATGCTGTTGCGGGCCGTATTGTTGTGCATCCTGGTTTTGAGGTCTGTTGTAAGATTGCTGCTGGTTGTAGGAATCCTGCTGGCCATATTGCTGGCGGTTGCGCTGACGTGGTTCCTGCCATTCATCATTCGGATTATTCTGCCTGTTCCATTGATCCTGGTAATCAGGATTGTTCTGCCGGTATTGCTGCTGGTATTGATCCTGTGGCCTGTATTGATTCTGGTCGTTCCATGAGGGGCTGTTTCTTTGACGGTCTTCGTAGTCATTGTAGTTGTCCGAAGGACGGTTCTGGTTCTGACTGTAACGGTTTTCATTGTCATTCCATTGGCTGCTTTGCCAATCCTGGTTTGTGTTTTTCATAGATCTTTTTATTTGTGTTGACTTAAAAAAAGGATAATAAGTAAAACGTTTTACTGTACCCTATGCCAAAAGAATAATGCCAGAAGTAGGTTTGCAGCATGTTAAAAAACGGCATTTTTTACTCCTTTCAGACAAACAATCTCTTAGATAATTATACTCTTTCTGATATCAGGAGGGGGTGTGGAAAAAGTTGGTTGCAGCCACAATTTGTGTTGTGGAGAAGTTTGCACAGTCTGCAATTGCAGTAACTGAATACTATATATTGCAGCAGCCGGTTAGAAAAGCGTAAGCTGGCCGGGATGATCTTTTCCTTTTCTTTTTATTAGCACTTCGCCAAAGTTGGACAGAGAAATACCCAGCAGGCGGATGCGTTTATTTTGCGGATCTGTAGACAGCAGCAGCTGCCTGGCAATAGCGGCAATTGTATGAAAATCATTCACCGGCTGCAGCAGCGACTGGTTGCGGGTTATCTGGTGAAAATCGCTGTACTTGATTTTCAATGTAATGGTTCTGCCCTTCAGTTCATGTTTTATAAGCCGGTCATGTACCAGTTGGGCAATGCGATCCAGCTCTGCATTCATCTCTTCTATATCTGTAAGGTCGTGAGCAAATGTATCTTCTGCACCTGCCGATTTCGTTTCCCGGTGTGGCTGTACCTCCCGGTTATCAATGCCACGTACAATGTTGTAGTAAAAGCGCCCTACTTTCCCGAAGTGCTGTACCAGTTCATCCATCGTCAGCCTTTTCAGATCGGCGCCGGTGTGCAGGCCCATACCTTTCATTTTTTCGGCAGTTACTTTACCCACGCCAAAGAACTTTTCTACCGGCAGCTGCTCCATAAACGACTCTATTGCATTGGGAGCTATAAATGTAAGTCCGTCAGGCTTCTCAAGGTCTGAAGCTATCTTGGCCACAAACTTGCTTACAGAAACTCCCGCAGATGCTGTAAGCTGCAACTCATCTTTTATCGCCTGTTTTATCCTTCGGGCTATTTCGATAGCCGAACCTATATGCTGCTTATCTATCGTTACATCGAGGAACGCTTCATCAAGCGACAGAGGTTCAATAATATCAGTATAACGATGAAATATCTCGCGTACTTTCTGAGATACTTCTTTATAGGCCGCAAACCTGGGGCGTACAAAGATTATGTGCGGACAAAGCTGCTGCGCTCTTTTTGACGGCATAGCCGATCGTACTCCGTATTTTCTTGCTTCATAACTGGCTGTTGCCACTACACCGCCGCGTCCTTCCGGCGATCCGCCCACCGCTATGGCTTTGCCGCGCAGTTCGGGATTATCACGCTGTTCTACAGACGCATAAAAAGCATCCATGTCTATATGGATGATCTTACGGAGTGGTGCCTGTTGTTCTGCGGACATAATCTTTTTCAAAAATAGCATTTATCTGCGGGGCTGTTGTGGGGGGAATTTCTACCGGGCGGCAGTCCGGGCTATACGCTTGTAGTCCTCGCTGCGCTGTGGGCTACCGCTGCTATCCCGCAGCCCTTCAGCCCGTTGTACTACGCCAGGCTGATAGATGCAGTAAACAGAAGAAATATTTTTAAAAGAACAATCATTCTTTTATATTTGTATTCCGGTATGCGCGTAAAAGACATAAATAAAGAATTGCTTATTCGTAAGAAAACCATCGAGATCGTTGTAAAACACGGTCTTGACGGGCTGAGCATGCATAAGATCGCGAAAGCTGCCGGCGTGTCTGTCAACACTATTTACCTGAACTTTAAAAATAGGGAAGATCTTATCATACAGGTATATTCCGGCATCTTGACGCAAATGGAAGAAGTGCTGCTACGTGATTTCCGCACAGATATGGATTTTGCCGACGGTCTGCGTTTGCAATGGAAGAACCGGCTGGAGTATTGCCTGAAATATCCCAAAGAAGTAGCTTTTACGGAACAGATCCGTTACTCGCACTTATATGAAAAGGTGATGGATATGCAGGGGCGTACATTCTCCACTGCAATGCAAGCCTTCTCTGCGAATGCCATTGCAAAAGGACAACTGATACAGCTCTCTGCTGAGGTGTACTGGTCGATAGCTTATGCACCGCTGTATCAATTGATAAAATTTCACTACCAGAAGAAAAGTATGTCAGGCAGGAAGTTCACACTTTCGCAGGAGCTGCTCGATGCAGCATTGAACCGTATTATACCCGCATTAACACCATAAAATTTTTTTCTAACTAAAAAGAACAATTGTTCTTTTATAAACTAAACGATATGAAACTGAATCACATTAATCTTACCGTGCCAGATGTAGCCGCAACAAAAACGTTCTTCGAAACGTATTTCAACTTCCGTTGCACAGAAGTGAAAGGCGATCAAATGCTGGCTGTTCTGTACGGCGAAGATGATTTTATCCTGGTATTGAGTGGCCAGTCCTTTAATCGTAACGGCAATCATACATATCCCGATGCTTTTCATGTGGGCTTTATTCTCGACAACAAGCAGCAGGTCAGCGATAAATACCGGGAATTAGTTGCGGGCGGAATTGTGCTGCAGCGTGAACCCGGCAGCATACATGGTGCTTATGGTTTTTACCTGGATGCGCCCGGCAACATACTGGTTGAGGTAAGTACGTACAACATCTAAAAACACGATTATGAAAATAGCCGTATTTGGTGCTACCGGCCATGTGGGTGGCGTTTTGCTCGACAGGTTACTTACGCATGGGCACACAGTGCATGCCTTGGTACGCGATAAATCAAAGCTGCAGGGTATAGATGGCATTTGTATAACAGAAGGCAATGTACTGGATCCCGTTGCTGTGCAGCGATGTGTAGCAGGCAGCAAGGCCGTATATGTATTGCTCGGCACAAAAGGAAATATAAAAACGACCATTTATTCGTCAGGAACTGAAAATATTATCCAGGCAATGAAAGCATGCGGCATAAAAAGGATTATATGCCTGTCCTCGGCCGGCGTGCTGGGTTACGATGCCTGGTTCTTTGGCCGTATCATTGTTCCGCTTACGCTCTGGCGGCCTTTCCGCGACAAACGTAAACAACTGGAACTATTGTCTGCTACAGATCTCGACTGGACGATCGTGCGGCCCACAGAGATAAAGGATAAGCCCGGCGGTGATGTAGTGGTAACATATGATAAAATGAAGAAGGCGGGAATATCGGTAGCTGCCGTGGCGGACTTCCTTTATGATGAGCTTTATCGTGAAGAGAACATTCATGAAATGCCCATCATCGGCGATCAGTAGTTGTGTATCTGCAGGAGCCTGAAGAAAGTTACTTCTTCCATTTCATGTACTTCTCCGGCCTTTAATGTGCCCAGATGCAGATCTTCAATGGACACCCGGATAAGCCGTTTGCACCGGTGACCTGAGGTAAATACCATTTTGCGCACCTGGTGAAACTTCCCCTCGGTGAGCGTGATCAGCAACCATGTATGCGGAATGTGTGCATCATAAGGCGTAAGCGTTTTCAGGACCGTTGCAGGGTCTTTGATAATCTCTACGTCGCACGGGGTGGTGATATAGTTTTCTCCGCCTTTTATTTTGATCGGAATGCCGGTTTGCAATAAATGCAGGGTTTCCGGGGAGACTATATTTTTTACCAATACAAGATAAGTGCGCTTATGAGGCGTTTCGCTTTCAAACAGCAGGCGGGTCACTTTTTTATTTGTTGTAAGCAGCAGCAGTCCTTCAGAATCATTATCGAGCCTGCCTATAGCATGTGTGCCTTCCGGAAAATCAAATTCAAGATTACCCAGCAGGTTTACCTCGTGAGAGCTTACAAACTGTGAAACCATATTTACAGGTTTATAAACAGCAAAATACCTGTGCCCGGACTCTGTCATAAAACATCTGATGTTTATAGTGTAAGCAGTCCCATTTTGTATAATGTGTTTACCGGCTTATTGTCCCAGAATAACTCAAAATCTTCCAGGCCGGCAGCTTCGTAATTTTCTTTTACTTCCTGCAGTGTATATGTTTTTCTGTTGTCTGCAGAAAGCTGGGGTAATATACCGGCGAGCCACTGGCCCTGTGCAGGCTCTACTTTTATATTGAATGTTTCTCGTCGCCCCTGGAAGGTGAGTGAAGAAACTTCCCATGTACTGCCTTTCTTCGATTTGGTTACCGTTTCTACAGCAGGCTGCTTACCCAGCCATATTATTTTGGATGTAGGTTTTACGCTGCCATGCTCCTCGCTAAGCAATGCTTGTTCTATATAATCCGGGGCAATCCTTGTTTTTGGTACTTTAAACTCGAACCATTTATGTAGTGGATAATCCAGGCAGGCGCCGTGCATAAAGTTGAGCAGCGATTTTTTCAGACCGTAACTGAATGTTTCATGGTCTGCGCCGGTTGGGTCGGTATGGACGATATCGTTATTGGCAAAAGAACCTATAGTGTCTGTTTCTTTCAGTACACTGTATTTTTCAGGATTTAACCCCACGGGGCTGTGCGCTGTCATGGCAAACTGGTGCCAGAACGCGGACTGCAGTATGCCCGCAGCAAACATCTGCCGTACCATTTCCAGGGAATCGATCGTTTCCTGCGCTGTCTGTGTAGGAAAGCCATACATCAGGTAGGCATGCACCATAATGCCGGCTTCTGTAAAGTTGCGGTTTACCCGCGCCACTTGAGCTACGGTAATACCTTTCTGTATCAGTTCCAGCAGCCTGTCTGAAGCTACTTCCAGTCCTCCTGAAACTGCAATGCACCCCGATGTTTTCAGCAACAGGCAAAGGTCCCGTGTGAAGCTTTTCTCAAAACGTACGTTTGTCCACCACGATACAACGAGTTTCCTGCGTATGATCTCCAATGCCAGCGCGCGCATCAGTGCAGGAGGCGCGGCTTCGTCTACAAAGTGAAAGCCGTTCTGTCCTGTCTGCGCTATTATTTCTTCCATCCGGTCACAGAGCAGTTGTGCTGTAATCGGTTCATACACGCGGATATAGTCAAGTGAAATATCGCAGAACGTGCATTTACCCCAATAGCAGCCATGTGCCATAGTCAGCTTATTCCAGCGGCCGTCGCTCCACAGGCTGTGCATCGGGTTGGTTACTTCTATAGCAGAAACATACCTGTCCAGCCAAAGATCGCTGTAGTCAGGTGTGCCTACCTGGCTTTGTTTATAGTCGGAGCATGCCGGGCTATTTATATAAGTGACGGCGCCATCAACAAGTAAGAACGTGCGTTTCAGCTCTTCTATGCTCTTTTTCCCGTCCAGGTGCAGTACAAGATTTTCCATTGGTGCTTCACCATCATCTAATGTAATGAAATGGAAAAACTCAAACACACGGGCATCAGATAAAGAGCGGAGCTCTGTATTGGGAAAACCGCCACCCATCACTATTTTAACAGAAGGATAGTTTTGGCGGATCCATTGTGCACAGCGGAATGCAGTGTACAGGTTACCGGGGAACGGCACAGAGATAGCAACCAGTTTTGGCTGCACAGATTTCATCCTTTCTGCGAGAATATCTGTGAGCAGTTCGTCGATAAATGTAGCTTTCTGCTGCAGGGCTTCATACAGTTCATCAAAACTGTTGGCCGATCTGCCCAGCCTTTCTGCATATCTGCTGAACCCGAAATGATCGTCTACACATTCTTTGATCAGGTCCGAAAGGTCTTCGAGATACATGGTCGCAAGATGTTTTGCCTTATCCTGCATGCCCATGGTGCCAAATGCCCAGTTCAGATCGTCAAGCTGTGCAAAGCGCGATGCTTCAGGGAGATAATTTCTTTTACTGATAAGATGTGCCAGCGTCGGGTTTTTTCCTTGCAGAAAAAGTATTACATCATCTATTGTGTTGATGTAATCGTCCTGTAAGGCGATGATCCTTGCAATGTTTTCTGCATATTCTTTTCCTGTTTCAACTGTAGCAAAAAGCTTCTGCAGGCCTTGCCTGGAAAATAAAGCAAGTGTTACCTCAATACCAAGATCAGCCTGGAAGGAACTGATATTTTTCGTATTCAGGAAACCTTTCAGGTATGCTGTGGCCGGGTAAGGCGTATTCAATTGTGTAAAAGGCGGAGTCAGCAGGAAAACAGAAGCACTCAAATCACAGTTCATTTAGAATGCAAAAATATCGCTTAATAATGAAAGTAAAGATGTGTGCGAAATCCGGGCTTAACAAATCAGAAACAACATAATCGCACTCCCGGTTTTATCTTTACGTCAGTTTTCATAGTGATAGGGTTTATAGGGAGGGTTGGTTTCTACCAATCCTTTTTTTATGTCCATATTTTCCCACGGAATTGATAATTGAGGATTGATAATTGATAAGTCCCAAACTTTTAAACTCCAAATCCGCAAGCTCAAATTCCAAATTCCTCCAGGCCAAATTCCAAATACCATATCTCACATTTCAAGTAGCACCTCGCTTTCATAATAACAGTCATTAACAAGCCGTAAACATCGTACAGTCATCTTCGGGTGTACCTTTACATCAGTTTTCATAGTGATAGGGTTTATAGGGAGGGTTGGTTTCTACCGATCCTTTTTTATGTCCATACCTTTCCCAGGGAATTGATAACTGATAATTGAGGACTGATAAATTCCAAACGCTATTTCTCAAATTCCGATTCCTGATTCCAAACCTCCACATCTCATATCTGATATCCCACATCTACCATTTTGTATTAATAGTTTGTTATCTGCATCCGGTTAACATGTCATAAACAGCCCGGGGTATTAAAGCAATATATCTTTGTGTTGTTAATGGATGGGGAGAATAATCCAATAAAAGAGAAAGGCCTGGTTTTTACCGGCTTTTTTTGCCCCTACACGAATGTTGCGTTTATAGAGACTTCTCATTTTACGCTCCGTCCGTGGTTGCTCTCACCACTCAAATCCCACGTCTAGGTATCCCAATTCGTCGCCGTGGAACTGTATCTCAAGCCGTTTGTTTCCGTCCTCGCTATTAAAAGTTACCTTCGCATCTTATTAATCGATACATAATGACCTTTTCTGATCTTAATCTCACTACCACACTGCTTAATGCGCTGGAGGATATGGGTTATACTACGCCTACTACTATCCAGCAGAAATCTTTCTCTATAATTATGTCCGGGAAGGATGTGTGCGGTATTGCGCAGACTGGTACGGGTAAAACGCTTGCTTACCTGTTGCCGTGCCTGCGAATGATCAAGTATGCAAAAGACAGGTTTCCGCAGATGCTGGTACTGGTGCCCACACGCGAACTGGTGATGCAGGTTACAGAAACAGCCCGTGCGCTTACAAAATATACCAGCCTTGTGGTGACACCGGCATTTGGTGGTGTAAATATGAAACCGCAGGCAATGGCCATACAGGAAGGCACTGATATTATTGTGGCCACTCCCGGCCGCTTACTGGATCTTATTCTTAATGGCTGGCTCAAGACAAAAGCTATTAAAAAACTGGTGATCGATGAAATGGACGAAATGCTGAACCTCGGCTTCCGGACGCAGATCATGAATGTGCTGGATCTGTTGCCTGCGAAGCGCCAGAACCTGTTATACTCCGCTACCATTACGGAAGACGTAGAAATGCTGCTGGGTACCTTTTTCAATGATCCGGCCCGTGTAGAAGCCGCTCCGGCGGGCACTCCGCTTGAAAATATAGACCAGTCGGTATACCATGTGCCTAATTTTTACACTAAAGTGAACCTGCTGAAGCTCCTGCTGCAAAAGCATGAGGAGATGAATAAGGTGCTGATATTTGTAGCTACAAAATCACTGGCCGATCAGCTCTATGAGCAGCTGGAAGCCACTTTTGAAGGACAGGCAGGTGTTATTCATTCCAATAAAGAACAGAACCATCGTTTCAATACGGTAAAGCAGTTTCGCGACGGAAACTATCGTTTTATTATTGCAACAGATATTGTGGCGCGCGGTATAGACATCGCAGAGGTAAGCCATGTCATCAACTTTGATGTACCGGAAGTGGCCGAAAACTATATACATCGTATAGGGCGTACGGGCCGTGCCGACCGCAAGGGTATTTCCATCACTTTTTGCACGGAGAAGGAAAAAGAAAACCTGGAACGCATAGAAGGTCTTATGAATTACGAAGTGCCTGTGCGCGAACTGCCGGAAGAGCTTGAAATATCCGACGAACTGACGGATGATGAAAAGCCGAAAGTATTTATGCGCAACACATTCATCCAGTTGCCTGACGTAGTACCGAACTCAGCTTTTCATGAAAAAGCAGCCAAAAATAAAAAGGTAAACGTTAAGATCAGGCATGCCGATAAAATGAAAGAGAAATACGGCAAGCCTAAGAAACGGGGTAAGAAGAAGTAAAGTAACAGGTTGATAAGTTAATAGGTTGATAAGTTAACAAGTAAAAGCCTTGTCATGGTGAGCGTAGCCGTACCACGACAAGGTTTTTTTATTGTTCCGGCTATAGAGCCACAATATAGCTGCAGTGGCGCCTGTCCTGCGGCATGCAGGATTGGCACCGTTCATCGGTGTGCTGCTATTGGACTAGACAGCTTTTTTCCGTCATCCTGCCGGAACGCAGTGTAGAGCAGGATCTTTTAAACCTGAGCCGGATGAAGTTTCCGGGTCATATTGCACAGATGCAGCTTCCTTCCTTAGGTCGGGTGCAGCATGACGGTTTTATTAAGTATCCCGCTTACGTCCCCGCCGATGTTGGTGTTATCACCAACATTACAAAATGTGTGCTACCGATGATAACGTCTATATGATGAGGATAAATAAATTCATTATTTTAAACAGCAATTATCACCATATGAACATAAGTATAGATAAACCACAGGAAAGCTTTACAATACATTTAAAACAGGAAAACAACGACAGGATACTATTCTCCGGAAAGTTTGGGACAGGGAAATCCTATTTTCTTAAAAAGTATTTTGAGACTAGAGCAAAAGATTACAACCTTTTCTGGATATCGCCGGTCAATTACGTGGTGGGTGCTAACCAGGATATTTTTGAATGGATAAAAATTGATGTAGCAAAAGAGTTGCTCACAAAATATCCGCTGGACAATGATGAAGAACCGTATAGCGACAACCTGATTATTCAAACCTATTTATATAACAATGTAGGTTCACTGTTTACTAAGCTATTAAAACAGATCCTCAATAACAAAGTAAAAGATGTTACTGGAATAGATGTTGCAGAAACATTTAAAAAGGAATTTGAAGAATTTAAGGCATTTAAAGATGCTACAGAAGATGGTAAGGATTTGAATATAGAGGCGATCAAAAAATTTATCAATGATTCTTTAGAAAGTAAAGGCTCTATTTATGAAGACAACCTTATCACTAGGATATTACGGGCATATATTGAGCAGCTTAAAGCAGACAGCGAAAAACAAAACATACTTGTTATCGACGATCTCGACCGGCTGGATCCGGAGCATATATTCCGCATCCTGAATATACTCAGTGTGCACAACGATCATTTCGATAGTAACAAATTTGGCTTTGATAAAGTAATAGTGGTATGTGATCTGGACAATGTGGAAAGCCTTTACAGGCACAGGTATGGAGAAAAGGCCGATTTTGAAGGGTATATGGAGAAGTTTTACACGTTTGAACCTTTTAGATATTCATTGGAGGATGCCATTGCAGATTATTGTATGAATGATTTGTCTGTAGGAAATATTCTTGAATCAGATAGAATAACTATGGCACTGATTTTAAAATTATTATACTATAATGGTCATTTTAAAATCAGAAATTTTAAGAAAATCAATCACGTGTCTTGTAAAGATATTACATTAAATAGCCGTTCTCTAAAATTTGACATTCCAACAAGCAGAATATTAGGAAATGCATGTTTCTCGACCAATATATTTGAGGTTGACCTTTCAGCATACGGAATCATTAAAGTGATTTACCTAATTTCTTTGGGCTTAGGAGGAGTAGAGCAGCTTAGAAAAATATTAAGAAGTATGAAGAAAGTGCTTCTTGATCTTAGTTCTGATGAGTTTGAACATGTTTTTAAATCTATGCGGGTTATATGTCATGTTATTGAGAAAATGAAAAGTGGCAAAAACGAAGATGTTTTTTATAGATTTGATGGAAATAATAGACACTTAGATTATCCTAGTTATTATGTATTAGGTAAAAGTGGTGAAATCTACTTCAAGTGGCAAATACCAGAAATTTATTCGGGCGGAGATTATTTCGAGGGCGCAATGTTTGTAAATAATCATAATAATATACCCTTTCAAAAAAATAGTATAAGCTGTTATGAGTTTTTACAAGAAATATTGAAAATTTCAGATTTTCTAGTAGAAAAAAAAGTGTTTTTCAATACTGTGTATCTATAAATATAGGACTGCCAGATCTGGCAGTCCTATATTTATTAAAAGTTACTTCCCCTTCTCCGCCAGCATCCTTTCATACAGGGCTTCTTTCTCAGAATGCAGTTGTTTAATCTCTGCCATTAATTCAAGGAGCTTATCAAAGGGATTGAAGGTACATTGGAAATTATAGTTTTCGATATTATGGTTGTTTGAAGCGCCCTCATAGTTATTTTGGATGTTGTACACCATTTGTTCGTCATCAAAGTTTTTAATCTTTTCTTTCGGCACATGCAGCGCCAGGGCTATACGCTCCAGCAGGTCTTCGTCTATCTGCTCCTTATTCTCCAGTGCCGATACTTTTTGCTGGTTCCACTCCTTGCCCAGCTCTATAGCCAGCGCTTCCTGCTTTACACCCAGTATCTCGCGCAGGCGCTTTACGTTTCTTCCGTGGTGTGTTGTATGATCTCCCATAGCGGTAGTATTGTATGTGCACAAATATAGTATTTCCTCATGGCCTGCACGGCATTAATAAATGGTTTAAAACCGTATGTGTTCCGTTTTTTACATAGCGCACCATTTGTAATACATGTTGTACCGCCCGCTCCGGTGGCTGTACTTTGCCGGTACAAATCAAAACTTTTACCCACGTATGAAACTCACAAAAGAAAGCTGCACGCTGCCGCCCTGGCACAAAGAACCACTGCACCTCACACAGGAGCAGATCAATGACCCGATGATGGTGCTCCGCGAATTTTTTGCCATCAATGCGCTGCCCGATCTGCGGCGTATGATGAAAGACTGGTTTACGGACACGCTCGACGACCGCGAAGACATGCCCGCCTACATCTTCTGGCTGTATGACGATCTGCTGCCGGTGCTCGAAGCGGCAAGTGTACTGTGCCGGGAGGAGAGTCGCTAACCTGTGTTAGCCTCAACGTTGCTGTAGTGACATGTTGTGTAAACCCACCCCTAACCCTCGCCTCGGCGAAGCAGGCCTCCGCAGGAGGGGGAAATGTTATGCAGAAAGCTGGTATAACGCGAGCTAAGTAATAGCACTTCCCCGCTTGAGCGGGGTCAGGGGTGTGTTTTTCATTTTAAACCTATCCTGCTTACGTCAGGAACGTAACCTGCTTACGTTGGGAACGTATCCTGCTTACGTTGAGAACGTATCCTGCTTACGTTGAGAACGTATCCTACTTAGGTTTGAAACGTATCCTGCTTACGTCGAGAACGTATCCTGCTTACGTCAGGAACGTAACCTGCTTACGTTGGGAACGTAACCTGCTTACGTTGGGAACGTATCCTGCTTACGTTTGGAACGTATCCTGCTTACGTCAGAGACGTAACCGGGATGCATTAAAAAACGCCCCGCATTTTGTGCGGGGCGTTTGGTTTTTAATTGATTATAAAGGTATTTAAGATTTTGCAGCAGGGTCGGAAGGCGTGTTTACACCTGATGGGTTAGGGAACAACTGCCGTATGTCTTCCAGCTTGGTAGTATATCCTGCGCCTCCCGTGGTGCTGTTGGCCTTGTACTTGGTATAGTCATAGTCTACCAGTGCATTTTGGTACAGGCTGTAGTCGTGGAGGATGCGTGGGTCGCTGCACATTTCTATGATCTGCTGCGCCAGTGCCTCTATGGCTGCAAAGCTGGTGCGGCTGCTCATGTTTTGCTGGTAGGTTGTCCAGTTTACATCTGGTGAGCTCAGGGAAGGCTGGTTGAGGTGAAAGTCGGCCACTTTATTTACCAGCAGCTTGTTTTGCTCATTAATGCTGCCGTATTGCCTGCGCTCTTCGGGTGTGAGGTTAGTAGTAACGGGCTGCAGCCAGGCTACTATGTTGTTAAGAGTAGTGATGATCTGTGCCGACATGTTAGGGTCGAGCTGCGTGCTGATTAATTCATTTACAGGCATAAATATGTGATTTTTTAACTGGTATTAAACAAATTATGTGCCTGTTTTTATGAAAATGAATAATAAATACATCGTATTGGTTAATAGGTTGATGTATTTACCAATGATACGATAGGGGGCTGTGCAATGTTTGCACAGCTTTTTTATTATGAGATCATACTGTTTTTACCATTTCTTTTCTTACCGGCCATTTATTTTTGAACTGTAGTGAGTAATCCCTGGTTGTTCCGAACAGCGGCTTATTTGCAAACAGAACGTTCATTGAAATTTTTATTGAATAGGTAAACATTCAAAATGAGGTATCTGCACCATGTTTGAAAGAAGCAACAAACTGACAGGTAGCATTTTTTATATGGTTTCACTTTAAAATTCAATTAAAATTTACATGAAAAAGTTGATTACTTTTTTGCTGGTACTGGTATGCACCAATGTTTTTGCCACTATTAACTATTTGGGCTATACCAAAACAGGCACAACGCTTACGGTCTGGTTTTTTGCCAATACTTCTTTTGGACAGGGGCTGATGGCACAAGTGGAATATGATCCCGCAACCTACACCGGGTTTGTAGCAGGTAGTTTTGACAATACGAATGGCCCCGCGGGGTCAAATTACCGCGTAGATTTTCCGATCGTTGCTTCCACTACGGGCGGCTCCGGAGCACTGCCTGCTGTAGCTACAAATCTTGTCGCCGAGGCTGCCAAAGCAGATTACGGAACAACCAACAATGGCACAGAATATACCGGTGTTGTATTCCCGGTGGGAACGGCATTAGCCCTACGCTTGCTTGCCTTTGATGCTGTACCTGGCGGAAACTCCGTCTTAATTTCATGGAAAGCAGGTGCAGATGCCTCCGGACGCTTTACTGTGCAAAGGAGTAGCAATGGCGTTGCATATTCAGATATACATACCGAAGTAGCGATAGGAGTAGCTGTTACATATTACAGCTTTACAGATGAATCGTCTGTGCCAGGCGTCAACTACTATCGTCTTAAAATGACGGATCCGGATGGAACAATAACTTATTCAAAGGTGGTTACCGCAGATTGTGCCGGCAAGATTTCTGTGCAGATAACTCCCAATCCAACCCATGATTTTATTGTATTGAAAAATATTGCCGCCTGCAGCATCATTAATATTACGGATATCAGCGGTCGGTTATGCATTCATGAGACAACGGATGCCGGCAGTACAAAGACGATTGATCTGCGTCAGGCATTACTGAACGGCGGTACTTATTTTGTCAGGGTACAGACGGGAGGAAACACCGTTTACACCGGCAAAATCTTGTTTATAAAATAGAAGCCCTGCAACAGAAAAACGCCTCAACACAAATGTGCTGAGGCGTTTTTTTATATATCATAACGTCTAAGCGGCTTTGTCTTCCGCAACTGCTTTCTCGCCGCGTTTTGACCGTGCGGTACGTGAATACACAGAAAGGTTTTTGTCGAACAAAAACTGGAACAGCAGTACGGTGTATGATGTGTGATAGCCAAGCGTCTCATAATAGGAGTTGGCAATCGATTTTATTTTAGGTAACCTGTTCCATGGTATGGAAGGGAAATCGTGATGCTCATTGTGGTAGCCTACATTCAGGTTTACGGTATTGAGCACGCCGTAATAGCTTTTGGTTTCCTGCTCGCCATGGGTGAGGTAGTGTTCCTGTATCCAGCGGGCGCCAAGGGGATGGAGGCCTATGGAAAAGAAAAAACTGGCTACAAGAAATACAGTTGCTTTGGCACCAAAGAAATATACAATGAAAGCCATAAAGCTGAATTGCACGATCCAGTTTACCACCGTCCATCCGTCGAAAATGGAAATTTCTTTTGTAAGACGTAACGGGCGCAGCAGCTGAAACACAGGGTAGAAAAGCAGCCACAGGGCTTTGCCTATTACACTGTTGTCTATAAGTTTTGCTTCCCAGCGAAAAGGCATATCTGCATCCAGTTCTTCCACACCCTGGTAAGAATGGTGTTTAATATGGTATTTCTGAAAAGAAACGGAGCTGGGAAATACGAGCGGGAGATTTGCCAGTATACCAGAGAGCGTATTGAGTACCCTGTTTTTGAACAGCAGGTTGTGTGCACATTCGTGAATGCATACAAAGAGCGTATGACATGCAAATGCCCCAATAGCATAGGCCATAAGTACTACCAGCCACCACGAAGCATCGCGCAGCCACCACGCCAGGCCAAACTGTACGCCCACGCAAAGCAATATCACCAGTAGTGTATACGGGTTGCGCCCTATCAGTTCCCGTATCTCGGGGTGGTTCCTGATAATCTCTTTTGTCCGTTTTTTATGAGGCTCCACCTCATCTGACCACCTGAACTGCTTCGGCATGATTTATTTTGTTTTTGCTTATGAGAGAATAGAGTTAACGAATATTTCCGTAACACAGATCTGCTTTAATTTTGGACTAAAATACAAAATCGGTCGAAAAGTCCGGCAAATATTCTTTTTAATGATGAAATTATGTTACGCAGGAAGCAAATTAAGGGAAGTAGCGACAAAAGGAACATCTTTTTTTTATTGTTCCTGATTTTTAGTTCTTTTCGTATAGATGCGCAGGATCATATGGTGCGTATTTATGAAGATAACGATGTACTTAATGTATTCGGAAATGCTTCGGATGATGCATACACCAATGGTGTCCGGTTGGATTACTATTACACAAAAGATCACAGGTCGACGTTTTTCCTGGACCGGTGGATGCCCAAAGCAGGTAAGGATGCGGTGAATACTTTCGGCGTCAGTGCAATGCAACTCATGTTCACGCCGAAATATATTACGAAAACGCAACCAGATGTTCATGACTACCCATATGCAGGCGCTTTATTTCTTACACACAGCCTTAATTCCTCAAACCCGGAAAAGAAATACAATCTGCAGACAGAACTGCTTGCAGGTGTGATGGGGCCGGCCGCTATGGCAGATAAACTGCAGATATTGATGCACCGCATTATAGGCGACGACCGGCCGATGGGGTGGCAGTACCAGATGCCTAATGCTTTGCTGGTAAATCTCAGTTTTGCCGGGGAGAAAATGTTGTTGCATTACAAAAATGCTTTTGAGGTAATAGGTGGTGCAAGAGCAGAAGTAGGTACATTGTTTGACGGTGCGTCCGGGTATGGTATTGTACGTGTGGGCCGGATGAACCCTTACTTCCAGGGTGGAATCCCGCGGTATTCCGGCAAGGGTGACAAAGCTTTCCAGCTGTATGGGTTCTTTAAGCCCTCGGCTGACTGGCTTAAATATAACGCCATGGTAGATGGTGCTGCTTTCCGTGGAAAATCAGATTATTACAAAAGGATGGATGGCGAAGAGACCCCTGCCACCGCCAATACCGGCATAGAAGGAAATATTGAATTTGGTGTTGTTGCAGCCTGGAAAAATATTGGCGCCTCTTTCTCGCAAAAGCTTACTTCGCCTATGCTTCAGTCATTTGACCGGCATATTGTAGGCAATGCGTCTATATACATAAGCTGGTAGATAGTGGCCGGTTAATACGGCCACTTTTTCCGGCGGGATATTTATTGTCCTCTCTTTTCGGCTTTTACATTTCTGTTGCCGGATTTCCACGTAATTACCGTGCACAGTTTTTGTGCATCAAATGAATTCTATAAGCTTGTAAGGCGTGCCGGTACAGGATTACAAACTAATCACCTTATGTATATAACAGGATGTGCCTATGCAGCATTTTACGAAATATATACCAGGTGCGATGTTGTCCAGCTGATATTCATGTATGCCGGGTTGCTGTTGTTCGCCGGCTACCGGCTGTAAAACGGTTTGTCCCATTATATTTACGACAGTAATGGATACGTTTTGCATTGCTGAAAGTTCATAGCGGATAGTGGTATGCTGTGTAAACGGATTCGGAAAAATAGTAAATGAATTTCCGGAACTAACGGCTGTAATACCTGTTGTGCATCCTGTTTGCGGTGTAAGCGTGCCCCCCATGCCGGTAAAATCTGCCCAGAAAGCCTGGTAGTAAATATTGGCAACAGTATCGCTGTGAATGATCAGTGTGTTCTCGTCGTTTTGTGTGTTTGCTGCAATAGACCAGTTGTGTGATCCCGTCAGCACCAGCGGATCGGAGCATTTATCTGACGGATCGACGATCAGCATTTTGCTGTGGTAAATATTTCCTGAGCCGTTGTACACTTTAAAATAACCAGTGCCCAGTCCGTTTAATAAAGTGTTATGTGCATTGTATGATTTACTGAACTCATCTTCTATACCGGCCACATATACGCCGTTGTTTTTCCTGTTGACAATAGCAGTGGCATCTGTATTATCTGTAAATGTATACACGCCAAAATAAAGGTCTTTACCCGCAGTATTTATAGCATTCTGTATCTGGCTGTTGGTGCCATCAGACGGGCTGAAGTATAGCTCTACTACATGGCCATCTATTGTGAAATTGTGCCTGCCAAGATTTGTTTTGTAAGGTCCGAATTTCGATTGTGCTGCGTTGTACACCATGCCGGTATCACCCCACATCATATTGAATTCAGCTGTGTAGGCATGCGCCAATGCCGAATCCTGCAAGGATATTGCATTGTTGTAATCATAATTCAGCTGCTCTGTACTCCAGTTTGTAGAGCCGGTCCACACAATTGCATCATCTGCATTGGCAGAACCCGCATCAATGATCATGAACTTATTGTGCATAATGTTGTAGTTGCCTCCGGTAGGACTACTTATCTTAGGAATATTGTTGTTAAGCAGTGAAAGCGCAGCATTGGTGGAACTTCCGTCAGATATCCAGCGGATATGAACGCCCCTTGTATATGCGGCATTTACGGCGCCGGCTATTTCAGTGGCTTCTGTTCCTGTGCTGTAATTGTACATAGCCACATCTATGGAATACTTTGCTTTGTTGATGTACGCAACCACAGTATCTGCGAGGGTATTGTTCAGGTATGTAGCGGGCACACCATTTGAAACCGCGGTGTTTACCGGGTGATTGAAGTACACTTTTATTTTATTACCTGCAAAGGACTGATAATAATATGCCATGCAGATAAAGTATGCTGTAAGCGTGTATATTTTTTTCATATGCAAAAACGGATTGCATAGTTCCGGGTTATTTTCTTATGGTCGAACGGGCAGGAATAAACTTAATAAAGTGATAACAGGAAGCGTCTGACAGCATTTCCCGGTAAAAAACAGTTTCAAATATACTGGCTTATTATGTGTGTAGCCAATTATAGTTCATGTGTATCTGCAACTGATTTATTATCAGTTGTATGCATAAAGTACAGCGGATAGCTGAACATTTCGGTATGATAAATCTGCAGCCCGTTGCGTTGATACCACGGTATATACTGCGTAGCGGAGGTTTCAAGCAACAGTGGCCTGTTCCCGTTTTTTGCAGCAGCAATAATTTCCTGTAAAAGGCGGCTGCCTGTCCCTTTTCCCTGTGCTGCGGGATCGGTGCCGATAAACCAGAGATAGTAAAAAGGCTCCTGCGGATATTGCTTTTTGATTACTGCTTCCCGTTTTAATGCTTTGCTCACATTCGCAATGCCGATGCTGCCGGTAATGAGTTTTATATCGAGCCAGATGGATCGTAGTGTTGTTTTTCGGCATTCCGGTAGCAGCGTAAGTGCACAGGACAATCTGTCTTCTGAAAGATACACCACGCCAAATTGCATACACATGTCGAAAGAATATTCCATCATTTTCCTGATGCGGGCTGGCCGGCGCGCATCCTGTGGGATAAGGTAGTTCACGCTTTTATTGGTATCAAATGCTGCAGCAAGAATAGAAATAACTGTGTCGCGGTCGTATACGGTGGCAGTAAGCATATTTGCGTCGTAAGATATAAAAATACAGGTATACCAATGGATGCAGGGGGACTCTTACAGGAGGATTTTAAGAAAATAACCGGGAACCAGACATTTGAATATGCAGAAGAACTTCCCGGGGAGAAACCATCCTGCCGGGCTCGTGACGGATACAGGTTTGTAACAATACTCCGGAGCAGCATCTCCGGAACGTTCATGGTAACATTTTTGTATCTGCATAGATAAATGTGCTTATTATGAAAGCCCCGTTGACATTTAAAGGTGTATGGGAGGTGTTAAAAAATACATTTAAAGGCTTTTCGGACGACAAAGTAACCAAGCTCAGTGGCTCTCTTGCCTATTCTACGGTTTTTTCCATGGGGCCATTACTTATCCTCATTATTTCATTGTGCAGTATTGTATGGGGGCGTGAGGCGGTAGAAGGTAAAATATACAGCCAGCTTTCAGCATTTATGGGTAATGATACTGCGATTCAGCTGCAAACAATAATTCAGAACGCAGCGTTGGGTGGAAAAAAAACGATGGCTGCAATTGTAGGAGGAGTTACATTATTACTGGGCGCTACCGCTATATTCGGCGAAATACAGGATTCTGTGAATACGATCTGGGGCCTGAAGCCTAAACCTAAAAAAGGATGGCTGAAAATGCTGCAAAACAGGTTCCTTTCTTTTTCAATAATTGTAAGTCTGGGCTTTTTATTGCTGGTGTCGCTGGCCGTCACTACTTTGATCGACGGTTTTAGCACCCGTTTGCAAAGCCATTTTCCCGATGTTACTATCGTGTTGTTTTATATTTTGAATCAGCTGATAACCCTGGCAATCATCACTACTATTTTTTCAGTGATCTTCCGTGTGCTGCCGGATGCCAGGATACGCTGGCGTGATATACTGGGCGGTTCCGTTGTAACTGCGCTGCTGTTTATGATAGGTAAATTTTTAATTTCTTTTTACATAAGCAAAAGTAATGTAGGCAGCACTTTTGGTGCGGCAGGCGCCCTGGTTGTCCTTATGTTGTGGACATATTATTCCTCTATAATCCTGTATTTCGGGGCAGAATTTACCAAAGCATATGCTGTAAAATACGGAGCGCCCATTATGCCCAATTCTTATGCGGTAACTACAAAGTCGGTAGAGGTGGAGACAAACGGAGCTACCGTTCAGGAAAATGAAGCTGGGGCTAAAAAATAAATTAACCCGGCGTTTTGAATATGTATACGTATGTTATGTATGTTGGTATGTAGTAGGTCTATGTTTAATAAGGTGATGCATATTTTTCTTGCCTATTTTGTTTATTTTTAGAGCGGGAGAGCTTTTTACTATAACTGTCAACACTCAAGATTGCAATTAAACACAGACGCCATAAAACGCGTGTGGTACCGCATGGTGGGTACTGCCGCTGATTTCACACTGGACAATATTGCATTTAATGCGATCAGTGTAGTCACGTTTGTACTGCTGATCATTTTGTTGCCGTTAAACGCTTTTCTGCAGCTGTACAATATCGTCGGGCTGCTCATTATACTGCTCGGGCTGCAATCTCTGCTGTATTACTATGCCAGGTTCCGGAAAAAATACATAACAGGACTTGTATGCTATGCGGCAGCAAGTTATCTCGGGCTTATATATACCTTTCTCTTCAATGCCGGGAGTATGGGGCCGGCAATATTTATTTTCTTTCTTACATTTCAGCTGCTTATTGCATTTACGCGTAAGGAACTGCACCCGTACTGGTTCTTTTTTCATCTTGTTGTTCCTACATCATTATTGATCGTAGAGTTTTTCCGGCCAGCCTGGATACCTCCGGTTTATCACAGCAGGACAGAGCGGTATGGAGATCTCCTGTCCAGCTATACAGTAATACTGGTAGGAATGTATTGGGTCACAATCTATCTACGTAAAAATTATAATAAAGAAAAAAAGGTGGCGGAGAACCGCCTGGTACAAATAGAAGAACAGAACCGTGCAATAAGGACACAGAATGAAGAGCTTGAAGAACTGAACCGACAGAAGGTAAAGTTGTTCTCTGCAATATCTCATGATCTCAGGTCGCCGCTTGCAACCAGTGTGGGGCTTGCAGAATTACTTGGAGACGAATCGCTTTCGGAAGAAGAACGGGTACTTTTTCAGCAGGAATTACTGAACCTCTCCAGGATATCGCTGGACATGTTTACCAATCTGCTCGCATGGTCTTCATCGCAGATGGAAGGCGTAAAAAAACAGGTAGTGCGGCTACGCCTTAAAGAGCTGGCGGAAAAAGTGATCACATCGAAACAGGTAATAATAGATAAGAAGACAATCACTGTGCATAACCTTCTTGAAGATGAAAGTTATGTATGGGCGGATGCAGACATGATGGAACTGATCATGCGTAACATTCTGCAGAATGCGGTCAAGTTTACTGAACCTTCAGGCGCTGTATACTTCGAAGGCCGCATGCACGAAGGCTTTTATGAGCTAGCCATCCGTGATACAGGCGTGGGTATGACCCCTGCACAGATTGATGTGCTTTTTTCCCTGAAAACAATTTCTACCCACGGTACAGATAATGAACGTGGCAGTGGCCTCGGGCTGGTACTTTGCCGTGAGTTTGCAGAGCTTATGGGGGGAAATATACGTGTCACTTCTGTTTTAGATGTCGGAAGTACGTTTTATATTTCCATTCCCAAAGCATAGGATATGAATTCAGGATTGAAATATTGGCAGCAGGTATTGCGTGACTACCTTGTAAAAACAACTCCATCAGACGGAGCGCATGATATCAGTCATTTAGACAGGGTATGGAATAACTGTTGTTTTATCTGTGATGCTGAAGCTGCTCCGGCAGACCGAATGGTAATCCTTGTTGCGGCATATTTTCATGATATTGTTTCATTATCCAAAGATCATCCGGAAAGAGCAAAATCCTCTCTGCTGAGTGCTGCAAAAACAGCAGATGTTTTAAATACATTTGAATATTTCCCGGTTGAAAAAATACCTGCAATACAACATGCCATTCATGCACATAGTTTTTCTGCACAGGTGACGCCGGAAACAATTGAGGCAAGAATTTTGCAGGACGCAGACCGTCTGGATGCACTTGGCGCTATTGGTCTGGCACGTGTATTTTATGTTTCCGGCCAGATGAACCGCAGTTTGTTTGATCCCGAAGATATTTTTGCAGATCGCAGATCTCCCGATGATTCCATGTATGCGCTGGATCACTTTAAAATAAAACTATTCCGGTTACCGGAGATGATGCATACAGATGCCGCAAAAAGGCTGGCTGGTGAACGGGTTGCCTGGCTGAAGGAATTTATGTTGCAGGTGAAAAAAGAGACCGGCACAGGAAACTATGCCGGTACGTCGGACTGCTAGATATATTGAATATTACTGAGTGTAAATTGAAACGGTTGTGACGTTGATCCTGGCCCGCCGCCAGTCATAATGATATCTGCGGATGCTATACCCAGCAGTGATAACTCTGTATTGATATTGCTGACAATGGCTGAGTTCATTACTTCGCCTTCCTCCACTTGTGATACTACGCCGATCCATATAGTGGGCTTAAACATAAAAGCGGCTTTCTGCCCGGGGGCAATACCCGTTTTCTGTGCAAACAAACGGCCGTCTTTGTATATTCCTGCATTTATAGCCCCGGTTTCAAGTGCGTTAAGTACTTCAATAGAGTTGGGGTCTGATGCGGTCCCGTTTGGCGCCAGAGTATGTCCTGCGGCTGTGTCTTCTACCTGAAACTGTATGCCGTTTTCGGCCTGGAGCAGCGGGCTCTGGTTGCCATAGCTGTCTGCAGAACCCACAGCAGATGAAAATGGAAATACAAACGGGTGATGCCAGCCCGGGCTGCAGTTTTTAATTACCGTCCAGGCTACATGGAGTTCGTCCAGGCCGGTGGCTATGTTTTTCTGAAAGATAACGATCTGCGAATTGTTCTGATCGTTCGACTGATTGATGAAATTTAAATGGATGTCTGACATGTGTGATGGTTAATTTGTGTGACTGGTACGGAGAATAAAAATAGGTAAATAAACGGTACGTTTTAACGCACAACGGTGACGTCTCCTTTTTTCGAATAGACTTCTTCGCTACCCAGTATTTTGTATCTCAGCATCCAGAAATAGGTGCCCACATCAGCCTGCCGGCCATGTATCGTACCATCCCATCCGTCATTATTCATATTACTTACAAAAACCAGCCCGCCCCATCTGTCAAATACAGAAAGTGTTATTACCAGTACATTCGGATTGTCTGTGATGATATGGAATATGTCGTTGCGGCCGTCATTGTTCGGTGTAAATGCATCGGGAAGCCATACATCATGAGGTATATCTATTACCTGCAGTCTGTAGCTGCAGCTGTCTGCGCAATCACCGTTTGTTACCACACAGTGATAGTTCGACAGGAAATAGCGGGCGTCTATCTGTAACGACGGACAGTCTGCACAAACCAGTACACTGTCTTTGTACCAGTCTACACGTTGTGCTGTGGCACATGCAGGAAGTGTAACGCTGCTCTTATAAACAACAGTAACGGTTGTGTCTTTAAAGCGGGGCTGAGGTTTGCTCATTACAGTTATTTGCGTAACCACAGAGTCCGCACCGCCGGCATTCTCCACTATCAGTTTTACAGGATATGTTCCCGCAGTGTTGTAGCATACGGTGCCGGGAACGCCTGCGTTGGAGAATGAAGGATTACCTCCGGGAAAATACCAGTGATATTGCAGCGGGTACTGGCTCACTTGCGCCACGGGCTGTATACAATCACCTTCACAGATGATTTTCGAAAACGTCAGATCATTTATGTGAGGAGCGCAGAATGCTACGTTGACAGTGTCGTACAGCATGCCGCAGGGGCCTTCTCCCTCCACCCAGTAAACGCCGGGATGCGATATAGTCACAGACGCAGTGGCGTCACCGGTGCTCCAGTGAATGTTTTGCAGGATACCCGGTACTGAAAGTGTTGCCGTATTATATGGATTGCAGATAACGGTGTCTGCCGGAAGGTTGGGCATGAAATCTGAAACCGCTGTTACATGCACGGTATCTGTATATGTGCCACAGATATTTACAGCCTGTACCCAATATGTTCCGGAATGTGTAACCGTGATCTGGGGTGTTGTTTCTCCGGTAGACCACTGTACCTGCGAATACCCTGTGCCGGTATTCAGGACAATAGCGAAAGGTCCTGGCTGGCATACGACTGTGTCTGGTCCGAGGTTCAGCGAAGAAGGTAAAATCGTAATGTTCAGTGCCTGGGATGCGGTGTCCGGGCAATAGGCGTTGGTTACGCGGACTTTGTAATTTCCTGCCTGGGTGGCCGTAAAACTGTTTGTTGTAGCACCGGAGATAAGAGATCCGTTATATAACCAGGCATACTTATAGGTAGTGTCTGTAAAAGTGCTTAATTGTATACTGCTGCCTGCGCATAGCTGCTGGTCGGTTGCCGGAAAGAGGTTTACGGCAGGATGCTGATATACAGTAAGGTGATATGGAGAGGACGAGGCTGCACAGCCATTATTTGATACAACGACTGTATAGTTTCCCGATTGGGTAGCTGTGATCGAGGAGGTAAATGCGCCGGGTATTGTTGTGCCGTCAAGCGCCCAGGTATAAGAATAACCTGCTCCGCTATTTGCCTGAAGCGGAACGGGGGTACCGGCACATACATCATACAAACTGCCGCTGATGACTGCAACAGGAGTACTTACCGGGCTTATTATTATTGCCGCAGATGTATCTGTACGGCAGATACTGGTTTGTATCTGCAGTCTGTAGGTGCCACTTATACCGGTCATATATACAGGTCCGGTTGCTCCCGGGATAGGTGCTCCGTTCAGCAGCCACTGGTAACTTACAGCGGTGTCGGGACTTTGCACAACGAGCATGGTTGTATCTCCGGGGCATAGCTGCAGATGTGGCGAATAGATGGAGATAACCGGCGGGACATTGGGGTCGGCTGCAAAGTAGAGTGAATCACTATAGCTGATGCAGCCGGTTGTCGTATCTGTGGCAATTGCGGCGTAGCTCCCTTCGATATGGTAATTGAGTGTATAACCGCTATCGGAATGTACTTTAACAGTATAAGAGGTTCCGTAAAGAGCTACATTGATAAGCCAGCTATAGTTAACGCCGGGAGAAGGATTGGTAACCGTCATTGATGTAGGCGGCGCACAATTCAGGCTCACAAGAGGTTTAGGCGGATTATTATTTACGGTAAGAATAGTACTGTCTGTTACCGGCAGTGAACAATCCGCACTTATTATTGTGACATGATATACGCCAGCCTGCTGTGGTCCCGCATTACTAATAACGGGTTGCCGTACATTGGCTGTAAAGCCATTTGGCCCAGTCCACGAATAAACAGCATTGGGAAGGTATATGGCACTTAACTGTATGCTGTTGTTCATACAGGTCACGTAATGACTGCTGCTGGCGGCTCTTACAGTCTGCAGGTCCAGTATCTTTATTTGCTGTACCGCAGTTGCACCGCATGAATCTTCTATTTTTACATCATATACATCATTTGCATTTCCTCCGAAGCCTGTAAATATACCTGTAGTATTTGTGGCAATATATGGCCCGTTTACACCGTTGCCCTGGTGCGCGAGGTAATATTTGTAATGTACAGGGTTGTTAAACGGAACGCCGTATGCGCCCGCTACATATATCTCTGCTTGTCCGGGAAGGCTGCCTTTGCAGAGAAAACCTTGTGTTTTGTTGATGTCTGCCTGTACCGGATTGGCGCTATAGGTAAAAGAATAGGTTTGTGTATAAACATTGGGGTATGGTGAGACTAAAAGCGTATAATAGGAGCTGGAAGGCACAAGTGTATATACGCCCGGAGCGTTTATTAATATGGAATCGCCGGGAATATAGGCGGGCCAGTTAGATGTGTTGGGTGCATAAACAGGTTGCCCGTTTTTAAGCAGTGAAAGCGTTACCGGTTGCGATGCGCCGAGGTTTGTTGCAGTGCCGGTGGGCCATATCCATAAACCTGCACAGGTAAGTTTCTGATGGTCTATTCCGGCTGTAAACTGGTACAATTGCTGAGCTCCGACTGTTACCGGCAGCAGGTATGAACCACATTTGTCTGTTATTTTCCATACATAGTTACCTGCAGGAAATTTAAGTGTACCCGGTAGCACCGGTGTCTGGTTACTGAGCGCCGTAATAGATCCCTGACCGGACCAGTTTGCTACATAGGAATATCCCGGAGGGCCGCTGAATAGTTCTATTGTCCTATCTCCAACGTTAGTAAGCGCATCAAAACGGAAACCTTCAATGTAGTTGTTCAGACCTGCGGCACCATTCAGCGGCACTACCTGGTAAGGCGCGCCGGGTACAGGTGAAACGGTTAGGTTGGTAGAACCGTTGTAGCCATCGCCGGAAGCATAGGAAAGTACATACGATCCCAAAGGCAGATAAGGTGTGGAGTCGGCGGTGCCTGTAAGGGTAAAAGGGCCATAGTTTGCCCCCGTTGTATTATTTTGAATACTATAGGTGATTGGCAGGCAGATTAGACCATTAAAGGTGAGGAATGCTTTAAATCCTGCATTACAGTCCTGGTTAATGACGGTATTTAACCCGGGATATGGAATGGTCCTGTTGTAGATTGCCGGCTGACCGCATGGCGGGTAAACCGTATAGGTAATATTCTGGCCATAACATTCTTTCAAGGTATGATTGCCGGAAAGCGGCAGCAGAACAGCACTTCCATTCAGCGGGCGGATAGATGACAGGCCGGAAAGACCATTGCCGATCTGGGCTGTATACTTAAATGCAGTATCATAACCATAGCCGTACCACGGCGTACTATTGCTTACAATATAAGGGCAGGATGCATAAAGCGATGTGCAGGATACATAGAATTGATCACCTGCTGTTATCGGCATGGTTGCAGGGTCGAGCGCGTCTATCTGTATGTATTGAGGTGTTGTGCCGTTACCGCATGCATCTGTAACATGCAGGCTGTAGTTGCCGGCAGGAAGATGGCCGATCTGGTAGAATGAAGTTGAAGTTGTAAAATTTGCCTGCCCGGTATAGCCATTGGGTACACTGGTAAAAGTAATTGTATAGGGTGCTCTTCCATTTACAATGGAAATATTCATTAGACCGTAAGGTGCGCAGTTTAATGAAGCACGTGCTTCTGTGGCTGTTGCAGTGGGTGCTATATAATTTCCCGGAATGGTTATATGAGTTGATCTTCCCACGGAATTGCCTCCGCAGTCTGCAACTGCACTCACCTCGTATGTGCCCGGCGGTATGTTATTGAAAACCGATGAATTGTTAAGCGGTACTGAAAATCCGCCTGCAGTCAGTGGAATGCCATATTTTATGTTTGTGAGATTAGGAACATCTGTTCCCGAAAGCGACACTGAAAAACTGCCGTTTGCTGCGCAGCTGGAACCGGCAAGCAGGCTGGCAGAAATGGTCCAGTCATTGCATTGTGCCGCACAGTGCGTGGGTTTAAAAAAAGTTACATATATCAGTAAAAATAAGATAGCATGCCGGCGGCATAGTAAGGGTAAAAAATTATTCATAGGTACTTTATTTGTTGCACCTGCCTGATAGGACGCTGCAATGGTGCGGGGTTACTTTATTGCTGATATAAAGTTATCATGCTTCGGCGGCAAATGAAAGCGATTGTAATAAGTTTTACGCTGTGCTGACTTTACTGGATTTGTGCAAGTATTTTAAAGAAAAAAAGGACTGCTTTACGGCAGCCCCTTCTCTTTCATTTTATATAAAAGTGATCATCGGGTTTTTACCAGCTTCCGGGTGGTAACGGGGTTATGATTATTGTCCACTACTGTGATGAAATAGATGCCTTCTGCGAATGCTGAAATATCTGCCGCCTGAGCATTTTCCTTTTCAAGTAATATTTTTCCCTGTTGGTCCCGGATAACGATACTTGTGGTAAATGGTGCATTTATATGAATGATATCGTTTGCCGGATTGGGATATATCTGTATGGCTTCCGATATGTTTGCCGGAGAAACGATACCCACATTATTAACGAAAAGAAGCGTGGACCGGTTTACGCAACCGTTATTGTCCGTTACTTCCACAAAATATCCTCCGTCCTGTATTGCTGTATAGGTCTGGGCTACAGCGCCGGGAATCGGGTTGCCGTTGAAGAACCATTGATAGCTTGAATAGGTGCCTGTAGAAAGGGTGTAGCCATTTTTATTAATCGCCGGTTGAGGTTTGGGGAAAACAGTAACGCCTACAGGGTTTGAAAGGCGTGAGCAGCCATATCCGTTTGTTTCATATAGCGTATATGTGCCTTGCTGTGCCACGATGTAGCTGTAAGTAATTGCATTAGGAATTGGGTTGCCATCTTTCATCCATTGGTAAGCCAGGCCTGTCGGGGTGCTTCCCGTAAGCACTACAGCGCCGTCCTGACAGAAACTGAGTGAACCGAAATAGGTTATATATGTGTTCGGTACGGGGTTTACGGTAACATTTATGGCAGGAGACGTGCTGCTGCAGCCGGCAGCATTGGTAGCTGTTACTGTATAGCTTCCGCTTATTTTAGCAGTAAACAATGAGTCGGTTGCATAGCTGATGCCATTGCCACCAACTGTCCATTGCAGTGTCGTGCCTGCATTGGCTGTAGCATGAAGCCGGACGCTGTCACCGGCACAAAACGTTGTCAGTCCCGCAGCGCTAGCGGTTACGAAAGGCAGTGGCAGTACTGTAACGTTGATGCCTGCAGAAGTATCCGAGCAACCTGCCCCATTGGATACAATGACAGAATAAAGACCTGAAGTGCTTGCACTGTACAGGCTTGCGGCAGCATTATTGATTATACTGTTGTTGTATAACCATTGATAAGTAAGGCCGGTTGCTGCGTTGGCATTGATGTCTACCTGGCCTCCCTGGCACACAGTGGTGCTGCCGGCAGGTGTTGCAGAGGCAACAGGAAAGGGAAGTACTGAAACTGTTACGGAGGCCGCGTTTTTACAGCTGTTGCTGTCTGTAATGATCACTGTATACGTGCTGTTATTTGCAGCGGTGTACATAGCTGTTGTTGCGCCGGTTATATTACTGCCGTTTTCGTTCCATTGATAATGAAGTCCCGTGCCTGTATTTGCATTTAATGTGATGCTGCTGCCCTGGCATATACTGGCGCTACCTGATGGGCTTACTGTTGCAGATGGCAATGAAAATACGGTAACACTGTCCGGGGTAGAAGTGCTGCTGCATTGATTTGAATCTGTAATGGTTACAGTATAGCTGCCACTGTTGTATGCAGTGTAGCTGTTGCTGCCGTTTACTGTTGTACTGCCATAAATCCACTGGTAAGAATAGCCGGGTACAGCCGGCGCGTGGAGGATTACGCTGTCGTTCTGGCAAAAAGAAAGAGGCGAAGTGGTAGTGATTTGTGCTGTAGGGTTTGCATAAATGGTAAGTGAGTCTGTCATAGTTGTATCGCTGATGCCGCATCCGTTCAGTAGTATGCAGCGATACCTGTAGTGATTCATAAGGGCTGTTGTCGTGTCGATATATAGGGAATCGGTATTTACGCCGTGATAGGGAGCGGTATTGCTAAGGTTTATAAATCCGGTACCCTGGTCTTCCTGCCATTGCCAGCTGATGTTATAGCCGGTAGCATGTGTGATAAAATGTGCAGGTTGCTGAAGGCATACAGCGGTATTGGAGGGTTGTTGTGTAATAACAGTTGCAGGACGAAGATGCAGTGTTGCAGCACCGGATGTATCGGTATGGGCAAGCGAACCGGTAACAATGCAGCGGTACTGATTTCCCGCGAGACTATTTACATTGGAGATGTTCAGCGTATTGGTATTGGCACCTGAGTAAACGCCTGTATTGGAAAGATTGTTCCATGCAGTAGTGTATTCCTGCCATTGATAAGTGATGCCGTTTATTGCAGCAACAGAGAACGACGCTGCGTTGCCGTTGCATACCGTTGAGTCAATGGGGTCTGCTGTTACTACTGGTGCTGGTAAAGAATCTACGCCGTTTAATGAGGTGGAATATACAGGTCCGCCGGTGCAATTGTCGTTGTAGGCAAAGATATAATAGTAATAATCCAGCAAAGGATTAAGGCCGGTTGCAGAAAAAGATGTAGCGGTTCCTTTGTATATAACCGTTCCGCCACCAATAGTACTGGTAACATTATATGCAGTGCCATTCGCCGGTGATGCTGTAAGGGGCGGAATAGTAGTGGCTACCGCAATATAACCGCTGGCGCCGCCTGCCGGTGCTGTAAAGCTTACGTTGGTCTGTGTGGGATTGGCAATTGTATATTGAAAAGCAGTAGGCGCGGCAGGTGTAACGCATGGTGAGCCGGCGCCATCAGCTGTAAGGCTGAAGTTGTCGATAGCCATTGCATTGTCGCTTCCTACGCCGTCTGTAATCGTCCAGGTAATGGAAAAAGTAGCTCCTGCAGCTATAGAAAGGCCGGTAAGGGATATGCTTTTAGGCGTTACAGCAGCAATGCCATTCGTGCCGCCCGATGCCGTGCTGTTCTGTGTAAGACCCGCAACACTGGTGCCTATACCGCTTTGCGTGGCGGTAAGCGGATTTGTGTTACCTGCAGCCCAGCGCCATTGTTTAAAATCGTAGGAGATGTTTAGTGAGTTAAGTGTGGTCGCGGAGTTGTTGACAAAAGTTACTGTAAAGGTTATTGCAGATGATGTATTGGATGCAAGCCCCCCCATGGAATAATCACTTCCGCTGCCGTATGCCCATATGCCGCCGGTATTGCTGGTGCCGGTACCGGTGCCGCGATAGTTGTTGTTGCTAACCGTGGTTGTCCAGCCTGTGGGTACACTGGCCGCAGTGCCTGCAAAGCTGTTGAAGTTTTGTGTGTAGGTAAAAGGCAATGTTCCGGTAATGCTTATCTGTGCAATGGAACAAAAGGGCAGGAGCAATATTGCAATAAGGAGTAGACGTGATAATCTCATAGATAAATATTAGGTGCTGAAGGGAAGTTGTTTTCAGCAAAGGACGCCTGTCAATGTGTACAGAATCTGTTGTGACGTTTATCATTATGTTACAAAATTGTTACTTCCGTATTGCCCGAAAATGTAATGCAGTAAGTATCATGAAATATGCTTGCTGTTAATAATAAGATGAGGAATTCATCATGTTCCCGTAACAATTTGGCAATATCATCACGCTTATTTCGCGCCGGTACATTCCGGATATATTGATGATGAAAAAACTCCGGATAGAAGACCATGAATCCGGTTTATGAAAAAGACAATTCTGTTTTTGTCCTTCCTGGCGCTGTGTATTGCACATGCGCATGCACAGTTAGCCATCAACGAAGTTTCGCAGGGAGCAAGCGGCAATAAAGAATATATAGAGCTGGTGGTAACCGGTGCACATACCTGTAATGATACCTGTGCCGATCTTCGCGGGTGGATTGTAGATGATAATGGAGGCTGGTATGGTGCAAGTGCTATATCCGCAGGCTGCTACCGTTTTGCCAATGTAGCCAACTGGTCTTGTGTGCCATATGGCTCTATCATCCTTTTATATAACGATGGCGATAAAAATGCAAGCATTACGCAGGCTGATGATCCTACAGACAGCGATCATGACGGTGTATATATATTGCCTATCAGCTCGTCTTATATAGAGCTCAATAGTTCGTCGCCTAATTCTTCCATGGGTTCTTCTTTTGTATACCCGTCTGCAGGATTTACAGCGGGTGGTGCCTCGTGGACGCCTATGGCGTTGAATAACAATGGTGATGCAGTTGTTACTGTTGATCCGCTCAACCCGGGTGTGGCCTACAGTGCAATGACATACGGAAACCTGAGTGGCGGCGCACATGTGAGTGCATCAGGCGGCCAGAAAGTATATTATGCAACCGGCAGCCAGTTTAACACAAGTGCCGGCTGGACATCCGGTTCGGTTCCCTCCAGTGAAACGCCCGGTGCGGCCAATAATGCAGCTAATCTCGCCTGGATCAATTCAATCAAACAGCTCATTTCCGGCGGATCCATTAATGTAACGGTATACGATACCATTTGCCAGGGAACATCATATATTTTCAACGGGAATACTTATACAAATGCAGGCACTTATACAGGCAAGTTCACTTCGGTGCATGGCTGCGATTCTATTGTAACAGTCATGCTTTATGTACGCCCGAAACCCGCGGCTCCGGTGGTAGTTTCTCCTGTTAGTTACTGTATTGGCGACGTTGCTGCCGCACTCACTGCTTCCGGTCAAAACCTGCTCTGGTATACAACTGCAACGGGTGGAACTGCGTCAACGACACCTCCTGTGCCCGCAACCGCAACGGATGGAACAACTGTATATTATGTGTCGCAGATCGTAGGCGGATGTGAGAGTTACCGCGATTCAATCAAAGTAATTGTAAAACCAATACCTGCTCCGCCAGTGGTAACTACTCCTGTGCTGTACTGTAAAATGGATGTTGCAAATCTGCTGTCTCAATCTGTAACAGGTCAGGGTCTTTTATGGTATACTGCAGCAACAGGAGGTACAGGAACAAATATCCCGCCGCTGCCCAATACTTCCATAGCCGGAAGCATCACCTGGTTTGTAAGCCAGTCGCCCAACGGTTGCGAAAGCCCGCGTGTGCCTGTTGAAGTGATCATACATGAGTCTGTAGCAGATTTTACTTTAAGCAAAGACAGTCTTTGTGCTACAGATACCATTCATCTGATCAATAAATCTACCAGTACATTGCCGCTGAATTATCTCTGGAGCTTTGGCGACGGAAGTACAGCGACAACTCTGAGTGCAGATCATATTTACCAGCAGGCCGGTAATTACAATGTCAAATTGAATGTTGTCAGTACGAACGGTTGTAAAGACTCTGTAGTCAAACATGTAAAGGTATTGCCGCTGCCGGCATTTGATTTTTCAATACCTGACACACTGATATGCCGCGGCGGGAGCATACGGATAGTAGATACATTTTCTCCGGGCTATCAATATGCTGTATGGGATTTCGGCGACGGTTTTACCATTAATAAGGCAGATGTACCGCAGCATGCTTATGATATCGACGGGCATTTTGTGATCAGTGTAAAGGCCCGTTATTCTGTGTGCCCGGAAGTGTCAAAGGAACAGAGCGTCACAGTATTGCCTTTCCCGAAAACAGATATAGGGCCGGATACGGCCATCTGCCCGGGAAGCGCGCCGATCGTATTGCAGGACAAATATTATAACCCGCAGTATACTTACCAGTGGAATACAGGAGAAACTGCAGGAAATATCCTCGTGACGCAGCCGGGCACTTATTGGGTTACTGTAAGCGACGGACAATGTGCAACGGCCGATTCTGCGGTGGTGTTTAAGTCCTGCTATGTAGACATTCCCAATGCATTTACGCCCAACGACGACGGTATCAATGATTATTTCTTTCCACGTGAATTTCTTTCCCGCGCATTAATTTCCTTTCACATGCAGATATTCAGCCGCTGGGGCGAGCTCATATTTGAAACGACAAGCACTGATGGCCGCGGCTGGGATGGTAAATTAAATGGTGTGTCGCAGGGAGCTGGAGTATATATATACATGATACAGGCCGTATTTACCAACGGTGTAAAAGAACAGCACCAGGGCAACGTAACGTTGATACGGTAAAATTATTTTGCGATATGTAATAAGGTGATAAAGATAATGTTTACTGTGTTGCTTCGTTATCTGTTGCATGAGAAGCTATATAACCTGTTGGTTTTTGTGCGTATTGCCTGCTCTTGCTTTTGGGCAGCCATGTCCCGGTATTAATTATAAAGATCCATAGGCTGATCCTGTAAAATACAGGCGCTGGTGGGTAGACGGATCAGCAGGAGGATGTGCAGGCTGGCAGTCAGTAAATTTTGGCGGTTATATTTTTCCGGTTATCAGTCTCGATGTGGGGCTTGGCTTGTCCGGTGTAAACATTGGCGCAGCAAGGCATTTGCCGCTAAGGTCTAAACATCTTGACTTATATGCAGGTATAGAATTAGCCTGTAATTCTGACCCCGACAGAATTTCTTTTGAAATAAAACCTACCAAACAATATCCCACATTATTTTTTCCGCTTGGCTGCAGGTATATATTTTCGAATGGCATTACAGCGGGTATTGAAACAGAACCGCATACGGGAGCTTTGTTTCCAAAATTCTGGGGGGCAATAAAACTGGGCTACTGCTATCGTGCGTATAACGGGCAATAAGTTTCGGGGCCGGCAGGTATTTCTTATTTATATCCGCGGATCAGTTGTACATATAGTGTATATCAATATTGCCTTATAGTAATATCAGTATCTTTATGTTACGGTTAATCTGATATTTTTTCCTGCAGCATGGAAGTACTGACAATAGATCCGCTATACCAGAAAGGGCCGTTGATCCGGTTCAATCTTTCTTTTCAGCCATATCTTCATGAGCTGAACCAATATATTGAAACACTTGATCCCGGGAAACAACGTGTTTTTTTTGAGAACATCCGTGATACGATCAGTAACAGCCCGCTTCTTTGCGGCTGTATTCCTGACCCTGCAGTCCTCGACCCGTATAAAGATCTGCTGGACCTGATGGAGCTCAGCCTGTTCCCGCTTTTTCCAAGAGAAAAAAATATAGAAGATGCTTTGGGTTTGTTGTCGCCGCTGCGTTTTTTCAGTTATTCAGATGGCTTCCGGGATATTGTATTTGAAGATAATGGAAGCTTCCGGCTGTCTCCGGTAGATGAACAGCATACGCTCGAGGAAAATTACCGCATGATATACCGTGAGATACTGAAAACCTGTTATGGTATTGAAGGTATGGACAAATACAGGACCCAGATGCTGTTTCAGGCGCCGGGTTCGGATGGAATGCTGACAACATACTATCGTTTTTCGGTAAATAAACAGTTTGCCACAATGAAGGCAGACGGTGAGATTCCGGCCCTGCGGCAGGAATGGGTAGATTATGCAAATGAGGTAGTTCCTTCATGGCGCGACCTGGAAACGCCGATAGACATCAGCAGGTTTATGCTTGAAGGCTTTTTCATTTTTACGCTGAGTGATGTTACTGAAGAAGAAGCTTTTCATATACTGCAGGAAAACGTGGCTAACATGCACACACAGCCGGAAGTACTGGCGTTTGAAAATATTAAGAAAGCAACCTCGTCATTCCTGGGCAGCAGAGAGCTGGAGATCGGCATGATTCCGTTTGTAAAAATCAATAACCGGTACGTCTACGATGAAAATGTAATTGGTGCTACCAGTATATTATTCCGGAGGCTGCAGCACGCATGCCCTACAGAGGATCTGCAGGAATTGTTCGGTAAAATGGCGCTGAAGGTAGAAGAACATGCCGGTTATATGATCAATAATAACGTCTGCAATAACCAGCAGACGGAGATCATGAAACGGCTGGCAGAAACAGATCTGCAAAGCATTGCAGTATTTCCGGTGTGGAACAGGGACAGCCTGCTGGGGATCGTTGAACTGGGCGGTACAGGCGTCAATGCTATCAGCGGCAGCCATATCCGTAAAATGGAAAGGGCCATGCCATTGTACCGGGAGTTTCTTGTATACCAGATGGACCGGCTCCGCGACAGAATGGAGAGCTTTATCCGCGAGCGTTATACGGCCATCCAGCCCGCTGTTTCCTGGAAATTCAATGAAATAGCCTGGACGGTGCTGCGTCATCATAAAAACGGCCGGAACGTCCTTATTCCTCCTGTACGTTTTGACAACCTTTATCCTTTTTATGGTGCGGTAGATATACGTAACTCTTCCCAGGAACGGCTTTTCGCCACACGGTCCGATTTTTCAACACAACTGCTGCATCTCTCTCAACTGTTGCGGAATGTAACAGCCGGGGAGGCAATGCAACAGGTGGATGATATGCTTAGCCAGATACGTTACTGGCAGGCTATGATGTCTGAAAGCCTGACGATAGAGCAGGAGGCAGAGATACAGCAGTTCCTGGATGAGGACAGTATTATACTTATATACGATCTGAAAGAACAGGGTCAAATACCTGCTGAATCTGCCGATAATTATGTTACAAAAGCCAGGAACGGTCAGAGTTTATTTCATGGCTCACGTAACAGTTACGAGCGGAGTATGCAGGATATTAACGAAGCCTTGAAAAAACAGTTGAACGCAGCCAGCCGCGAGCTGCAGCAGTTTGTGCCGCATTATTTTGAAAAATTCAAAACAGATGGATGGGAATATAACCTGTATGCCGGGCAGAGCATTGCGCCCTGGCAGCCTTTTGATACGGCAAAGATACCGCAGATAATAGACTGGCAGCTGCGCCTGATGGTGAAAATGGCCATTGCTGCAAAGGAGGTAAAGCAATATACACTCCATCAACTCGCCACCACACAACTGATACTCGCCCATATGCACCCGGTGGATATTAATTTCCGCACAGATGAAAGACGGTTTGATGTAGAAGGCGCATACAGCATACGTTATGAAGTAATCAAAAAGAGAATTGATAAAGCATACATACTTGATACCAATGAACGTCTCACACAGCCAGGCACCATTGCGGTAGTATATGCCCATAGCCGCGAGGCCGCAGTGTACAGGAATGCATTGCAGCAGCTGATAGGAGAAGGATGGTTGTTGCCGGAGATCAACTATCTTGAGCTGGAGAAGCTGCAAGGGGTGAGCGGTCTTAAGGCATTGCGTGTAGCCATAAACATGGACCGCGGAAATCAAAAAATATTGCAGGGTACGGCAGGTGAAGAGCGTAATCTTTAAAAACCATAACAGATCTACTCATTATGAGGAAATGTTTTATCCTGTCGTTAATATTGCTTGCTGCGTCTTGTGTTTCCGGTGCCGGAAAGAAAAAAACATTCCCCAATGGCTATTCCTGGGCTGATGCGAGAGAAGTGAAACTTGAGGAGCAGCTCGATGAAATTTCCGGCATGGCGTATGTTCCGGCATTGCATTCGATTATCACACACAACGATGAAAAAGGGAAAATTTACATCGTTGATACAGCAGCATTCCGCATCAAAGAAGAGATCCGGTTTGCTGAAAAAGGAGATTACGAAGACATTGTTTGTACAGACAGCAACTGGTATGTACTGCGCAGCGACGGCCATCTCTGGCAAATGAAATACACCGGCGCCGGTGTGACGGATGTAAATGAATATGTATATCCCGGGAAGGAAGCTGAGTTTGAAGCGATGTATTGGGATAAGAAGAATAACACCATTGAGCTTGTAGTAAAAAATGCCCATAAAGACCATAAAGAGGAAACAACACATGGCTATGCATTTGATATAGCCAAACGTGAATTTTCCGTAATTCCTTCGCTGGTGATACATTGGGCTGATATTGCAGCTATGGCAAATGCCGATATAAAAACATTCCGTCCATCGGCCGCAGCCGTTCATCCGCTGACCGGCGAATTGTATATCCTGGCTTCTATTGAGAAATTACTTGTGGTGCTGAATCCGGCCGGTAAGGTGAGCGGCGTGTACCACCTTGACCCAAAGCTTTGCTGGCAGGCCGAAGGCCTTACATTCGATACAGAAGGTAATATGTATATTTCCAATGAAGCGGCAGATATACATCCTAATATTATTAAGTTTCCATATCACCCGAAAAATTAATGATGCCTATGCGTCAGCAGTACACCAGGATACTTTTTTTCATTTGCTTATATCTTTTTGTTGCGGGGAGCATTTCTGCACAGGAAAAGGTATTGCAACGTATTATCATAATAGGCGATGCCGGCCGTTTGTACAGGGATAAAAGCATAGTCCCTGATGCCGCTGCAAAAATTATTGATAAGGATGACATTAATACAACTGTGGTTTTCGCCGGTGATAATGTATACAGTTATGGCCTGCCCGATGAGGATGATCGTAATTACAAATCATTGGCAGATGTACTCACAAAACAGCTGAAACCATTCTACGGGTATAAAGCAAAAGTATATGTAGTACCCGGTAATCACGACTGGCAGAAGAGCGGCCCGCAGGGTTGGGAGCGTATCAAAAGGCAGGGGAAATTTGTAACAGATCTGCAGCAGCCTAATATTTCGTTTTTGCCCAAAGATGGCTGTCCTGGTCCGGAAGAAATACATCTTGGCGATAGCGTGGTAATGATTATTATGGACACGCAATGGTGGCTGCAGCCTTATGAAAAGCCGGGCGTGGAAAGCGATTGTCCCTGCAAGACGCAGGATGAAGTGACGGCCCGTCTGCATGATATTGCCTATCGCAACCGGGATAAAAAGATCATTTTCATTTCTCACCAGCCTATGCGCAGCCACGGCGTACATGGCGGTTACTATACCTGGAAGGAACACATTTTTCCGTTCACTGCATTGAAGAAAAACCTGTATATCCCTTTGCCTGTGCTTGGTTCCATTTATCCTGTAGTGCGCGGCGGTTTCGGTAATGTGCAGGACCTGAAACATCCGGTGTACCGCCAGATGGTGACTTCGATAGAGCAGGCACTGGCCATAGCGCCGGATGTAACCTTTGCAGGTGGCCATGATCATACCCTGCAGCTGATACATGATAAAGGCCGTAGTTATATTGTGAGCGGGTCGGGGATTAACAGGGAACGTGTTAAGAAGGCTGCCAATACACTATTTGCATCGTCATCATGGGGCTTTGCTGCTATAGAATATCTGTCAGGTGGACAGCAGGTAATACGCTTTTATGAAGTAGATGAAAATGAGACGGCACATGAGGTATATGCAAGCCGTTCGGAAGAGCCGCATCGCGCAGAAGTGCCGGTAGCAGCAAAAGAAAGCACAGCTACAGGCAAAGACAGTGTCACTGCAGTAATAGCGCCGGAATATAATGACGCAGGGAGTGTACACCGCTTCTTCCTGGGTGAAGGGTATCGTAAAATATGGGCTACACCCGTACGGATGAAAGTCTTTCACATACAGCAGGAAAACGGAGGTATGACCATATTGCAGAAAGGCGGTGGTAAGCAAACAAAGTCTTTACGGATGAAGGATCCATCCGGTAAGGAATGGGTGCTGCGTACTGTTCAGAAAAACCCGGCGCTGGCACTGCCCGAAGGACTCAGAGAAACAGTAGCCAAAGAAATAGTGCAGGACCAGATATCTGCTGCAAATCCGTATGCACCGCTGACAGTACCGGTACTGGCTGATGTACTGGGTGTGCCGCATGCGCATCCGCAGATCGTGTATGTACCTGATGATCCGGCATTGGGCATATATCGTGAAGATTTTGCAGGGTCGGTATGCGTGTATGAAGAGCGTGAGCCAGGTGCTGAAGACGATAAGAAAACATATACATCATTTAAGTTACTGGACAAACTGGAAGAGGATAATGACAACATTATAGATGAAAGAGCTGTATTGAAAGCGCGTATGCTGGACTTGCTGATCGCGGACTGGGACCGGCATGAGGATCAATGGCGCTGGATAAAAAAATCATCTGATGATGTGGATGTTTTCTCTCCTGTGCCCCGCGACCGTGACCAGGTTTATTTCATGAATTCCGGTCTTATAGCCGCTGTTGCCGCACGGAAATGGCTGCAGCCGAAATTCCAGGGATTTAAACCTCATGTCCGCGATGTAAATGGCGCTATGTTCAACGGCCGGTATTTTGACCGGTTCTTTCTCGTACAGTTAAGCGAGCATGACTGGAAAGAAGTGATTGCAGATGTACAACACCTTGTAACAGATGATGTGATTGAAAAAGCAGTGAAGCAATTGCCCGATACGATCTATGCGCAATGTGGCAAAATGACGATCGACAACCTTAAAGCGCGTCGTAATGAACTGATGAAAGATGGCCTGAAATATTATCGCTTCCTCGCAAAAACGGTCAGTATAACGGGCTCAGATAAAAAAGAACTGTTTGAAGTGCACCATGAAGACGATGGTAGTGTAACGGTTGATGTCTATAAGTTTAAAAAGGAAAAAGCCGGCCGCAGGCTCTACCACCGGCAGTTTTATCCGGCAGAGACCAAAGAACTGCGTCTGTATGGCCGCGGCGGTGATGATGTTTTTGCCGTTACAGGCTCTGAAAAATCTCCGATAAAAGTGCGGATGATAGGTGGTGGTGGCGATGACAGTTTTTATGTGAACAAGGATATCAGGAATAAAGCAAAACTTGTAGTGTACGACCAGTCGGACAAAGACAATGTTTTTCCTGCTTCATCCCTTGCTTCTGTGCATGCTTCTGAAAATAATTCTATTAATAGCTATAATGGCAGATCATTTAAATACGATATCCTGATGCCGCTGGGAACAATTGGCTATAATCTGGATGACGGCATATTATTTGGACTGGGCCTGAAATATACCACGCACGGTTTTCGTAAGGAACCTTTTTCTTCTGAGCAGAAAATAATGGTTGGCCATGCGCTTGCAACAGATGCTTCATTCATCCGTTACAATGGCATATTTAAGCGGCTTGTCGGGAAGAATGATCTTGACATAAGTTTTAACGCAAAGGCGCCGGATAACGTCTCCAATTTTTTCGGAGAAGGAAATGAAACAGAATTTATACGTAAAGGAGATAATGCTATCCGGTATTACAGAACGCGGTACAATGTATTCCGTCTGCAGGCCAATCTCGTTCGTCCGGTAAGCAAAGCGGTGAATTTCTTCGGCGGCGTGGAAGGCGAATATTTTAAAATGAAGCAGGATGAAAATGAAGGCCGTTTTATCAATGTTTTCCAGGCAGAGCACACAGACCGCGACCTGTTTGCCGAGAAAACTTATGCAGGTCTCAACGCCGGTTTTGAAATAAATACACGCAATGACAGCACGATGCCTACCCGCGGTTTTTACTGGCGTACATCTTATACTGTTTTAAAGCAATTGAATGGTGAAAATGATGCTGTCGGCCAGTTTTATACAGACATGCGCTTCCTGATCAGTTTCCGTATGGACCCGCGTTTTGTTATTGCAAACAGGATTGGGGGCGGTTTTATTTCCGGTCAGCCCGAGTTCTTTCAATTACTTTACCTTGGTGGCAAAGAAAATCTCAGCGGTTACAGAAGTTACCGTTTTGCCGGTACTGCAATGATATTTCATAATATAGAGCTGCGTGCCAAATTATTTGATTTCAATTCGTACCTGTTCCCCGGAACAGTTGGGCTTACCGCTTTTAATGATATAGGCCGTGTGTGGGTTAGTGGTGAGCACTCTGCGGTATGGCATGATGGCTATGGCGCAGGCTTTTATGTGACGCCGGCAAAACTATTGCTGATCAACGCCAGTATCGGTTTTTCAGATGAAGGCGTCTATCCATATTTCCGGATCGGGTACAGGTTTTAACATATAAATCATGAGCAATGAATAATACGGAACTGATGAATAAAACGGCCGAGCATGTCCGTTCTCTATTCGCACAAAATCAAAATCCTGCGTTGCCTTATCACAATCTCAGCCATACGGAAGGAGTCGTGAAGGCCGCGGTACAGCTGGCAGACCACTACCAGCTGGCAGAAGAAGACTATGCCGCAGTGTATATCGCTGCATGGTTTCACGATACAGGTTACCTGTTTGGGGCTGTGACTGGTCATGAGGAAAAAGGTGCTGAACTGGCAACGGTATTTTTGACAGAGCAGCAGGCGCCGGCCTTACTTATTGAGAAAACGCAATCCTGTATATTGACTACGCGTCTTCCGCAACAGCCTAAAACACTGATTGAAGAGATCATGTGTGATGCAGATCTGTTTCATTTCGGGACAGAGCAGTTTAAAACAAGCAATAAGCTGGTGCGTAAAGAAGTGGAAATGCGCCTGGGTGCTGAGATTCCCGATGGTAAGTGGCTGCAGGGAAATATTGATCTGCTGCGGGAGCACCGGTTTAAGACAGATTATGCCCGCACCTTATTGCAAAAAGGTAAGGAGGAAAACCTGCAACGACTGCTGGATAAGCAGCATAAAAAAGAAGCAAAAGCACCGCAGCCGGAAGCAGGCGAAGTGTCATTCCCCCTGTCTGATGAGGAAAAAAAGAAACAGAAAGAAAAGCAAAAACGTTCTGAACGCGGCGTGGAGACTATGTTTCGTACCACATCTACTAATCACCTGCGCCTCAGTGAAATGGCAGATAACAAAGCGCATATTATGATTACGGTAAACTCGATCATTGTCTCCGCGCTGGTGTCCATATTATTCCGTAAGCTGGAAAACGAGCCGCACCTGATCATTCCGTCTATACTTACCATGACAACATCACTTGTTTCCATGATCTTTGCGATACTGGTAACACGCCCCAATGTAACACAAGGCACGTTTACCAAAGAAGATATCAACAAGCGGCGCACCAACCTGTTATTTTTCGGCAACTTCTATCGGATGAATCTTGAAGATTATGAATGGGGCATTACGGAAATGATGAACGATTCTGAATTTCTGTATGGCAGCATGACGCGCGATATACACAGCCTCGGCAAGGTGCTGGGCAGAAAGTATAAGCTGCTGCGCATAGCTTACAATGTATTTATGTTTGGCTTTGTTATTTCTTCTCTGTCCTTTGTTTTAGCCATTGTACTTTTTAAATAGCATTCCGGCAGATGTTACAGAACGGGTATTATTATTTCGACAGGGATCTCAGCTGGCTGCAGTTTAACAGCCGGGTACTGGAAGAAGCAGAAAATGTGCAGGTGCCTTTATACGAACGGGTACGGTTTCTCTCTATTTTTTCATCCAATCTTGATGAGTTTTTTCGTGTGCGTTATCCCGCACTCGTTGCACGGTACAATACTGATCATACAGGCAAGCTGCCGGAGATACAGGCAACTGTAAATGGCTTGCAGCCGCATTTTGGCGCAATATTGAACAAACAGATCCTGCCTGCACTTCGTGAACATAAAGTACATCTTTATTATGGTGAAAAGCCAACAGAAGAGCATCGTATAGCAGCATCAGATTTTTTTCGTACAAAACTTATTGCTTACCTGCATCCGGTTGCGCTGGCTGCCAATACAACAGAGAAATTAGAAAATAATAAACTATACCTCCTGGTAAAACTTGCAGAAAGTGATCATGTTTCGTACCTGTTACTCAATATACCTTGCGATTATACAGGCCGTTTTCTCGCATTGCCGGGAGAAGAATATAGTATCATGTTTACAGACGATGTGCTGCGCGAAAACATTGATCATGTTTTTCCCGGAAGGAAAGTGCTGGAATATTATGCTGTGAAAATGACCCTGAACGGTGATGTAAGCATAAAAGATGAGTGGAGTGCAGCACTGGAGGAAGAAGTACAGGAAATGATCTCAGCGCGTGAGATAAGCCTGCCCACACGTTTTTTGTATGAAGCAGGCATGCCGGAGGATATGAAACGGTTTGTACGCAACTACTTCGGCCTGTCGGATGCCGAGCTGATAGAAGGCGGACGGTATCACAACCTGAAAGATCTTGCAGACCTCCCTTTGCCGCAGAACAAAGCATTGCAGTACCCGGCGATGCCCGCGTTAAGACAATCTCATATTGATCAGTATGTTTCAACATTTGAAGCGCTCCGGCAGGAAGATGTGTTGATCAATGTGCCTTATCAGTCATATGGCTATGTATTGCGCTTCTTTAATGAAGCCATGATAGATCCTTTTGTAGAGGAAATATATGTAACCTTATACCGTGTGGCTGCAGATTCACAGATCGCATCAACACTCATCAGCGCGGCGAATAACGGCAAGCGTGTCACTGTTTTTATAGAGCTGAAAGCGCGCTTTGATGAAGCCAATAACCTGAATTGGGCAAAAAGGATGAAGGCCGCCGGTGTGCGGATCATTTACAGTATCCCGGAGATGAAGGTGCATGCAAAAATTGCGCTGGTGAAACGAAAGGAGGGTTGGAAAAGCGAGTACTTCGGTTTGCTGGCAACGGGCAATTTTAATGAACAGACCGCACGCTTTTACACCGATCATATACTCATGACGTCAAATGCAGACATTACCCGTGAGCTGGACCTGCTATTTGCCTACCTGCCGGCGCGTACACAGCCCGACAAATATGATTTCCTCCGGTTTCATGAATTGCTTGTTTCTGGTTTTAATATGAAAGACCGGTTTACAGAGCTGATATACCGTGAGATGGAACATGCACGTAACGGAAAGTCTGCTTCTGTAACCATTAAGCTGAATAACCTGGAAGAACAAAGTATGATCGATCTGCTGTATGATGCTTCCAATGCAGGAGTACAGATACAGCTGGTTATACGTGGCATCTGCTGTCTTGTACCCGGTGTGGCCGGAATGAGCGAACATATTACAGTACGGCGCATTGTAGATCGCTTCCTGGAACATGGGCGTGTTTTCATCTTCAGTAATGATGGAAATCCTGAAACTTATATGGGTTCAGCAGACTGGATGACACGCAATCTGAAACGTAGGATAGAGGTGGTATTCCCGGTTTACAGCAAATCATTGCAGGAGCAGCTGAAACATCTTATTGAGCTGCAGCTGTGTGACAATGTACAGGCACGGATTGTAAACGCTGATGGCAGCAGTTCAACGATTGTCTCAAATGACAAAGGACTAAGGTCCCAGACTGAAATTTATGAATACCTGAAAGATCAACAATAATTTCCATCGATAATATATACCATTTCTACCCGTATCCGGCAATTGCGGGGAATAGCAGGTACGGGTAAATTTGTTGTGGAAATGATGTAGGCCACATTGTTTGGCTGTAAGATTCAAAATGGCTAAATTGTTACAGACTGCTGCCTCATTTTATACACCTTTTCAAATGCAAAATAACTGATCATATGCTGCGGGTTTACAGTTGTTCGGATTCATCGGAAGCTTACGAGATACGCGATTTTCTCAGTCGCAATGGCGTTGATTTTGAGCAGGTAACCATTGATGACGATAATGAGTTGATAGCGGCAGGCATTATGCCCTGGCAGGAAACGCCTGTTGTTGAGATACACGATGGACGCAGGTTGTTTGCTCCTACACTGCCACAGATAGCCGGTAACCTGGGCCTTGTTACCACAATTGGCGAAGGTGAATATGATGTAGCGATATATGGTGCAGGACCGGCCGGACTGAGCGCAGCTGTGTATGCTGCATCTGAGGGACTTAAAACAGTTTTACTTGAAAAAATAGCGATCGGCGGGCAGGCAGGGACCAGCTCTCTGATCGAAAATTATATGGGTTTCCCTGAGGGAATACGTGGCTCTGAACTGGCAGAACGGGCACGGCAGCAGGCTGTGAAGTTTGGTGCCGACATCGTGTTGTTCCGCGAAGGTGTGCGTGGTGAGTTTTGTGAAGACCGTTTCTGCACCTATCTCGCAGACGGCACAAGGATTATATCTAAAGCCAGTATTTGCGCAACCGGTATCGATTACCAGCGGCTGGAACTGGAAAATGAACAGACATTTCTGAACCACGGATTGTTTTACGGTGCCGGTACCAGCGAGGCTGCTATGTGTATGGACGAACATGTATTTGTTGTAGGTGGCGGCAATTCTGCAGGACAGGCAGCGCTCAATTTTTCTAAATACGCACGTAAAGTAACCATGTTGGTACGTGGTAAAAGTCTTTCGGAGAGCCTTTCTCAATATCTGATCAACCGCATCGCCGAACGGAAAAATATTGAGATACTTTATGAATCGCAGATAACCGCGCTAAATGGTGACTTACGGCTGCGGGAAATAACAGTACGTGCAGCCGGTGAACAGCGTGTCTTCAACACCAGCAGAGTATTTGTATGTATAGGCGGTAAGCCTAATACGCATTGGGTTACAGATGCAGGCATCATGTGCCGTGGAGATTATCTGCTTACAGGACCTGATATAATTATAAACGGTCAGCTTCCTGCCTCCTGGACCAAAGACCGTATGCCGTATTTTCTTGAAACCTCTTTGCCTGGAGCTTTTGCCGCAGGTGACGTTCGTTTTGGCTCTGTAAAGAGAGTGGCAGCGGCGGTAGGAGAGGGCGCTATGGCCGTCACGTTTATTCATAAATATCTTTCAGAGCTCTAACAGGCGTCGTTTTATTTACCATTTAAATCATTGCCAGACATGAAATACGAACACGAGGACCCGAACGAATGCAGCCATATGGCAGCGATGGACAATATTATACATCCGCATAAACATGAGTGTGCCGAATGTATAAAAGCAGGCAGTGAATGGCTGCACCTGCGCACCTGCCAGACATGCGGTGCTACACTTTGCTGCGATGATTCGCCGTTAAAGCATATGACGCAGCATTATCATGAAACCGGTCATCCGGTGGTTATATCTGCTGAACCAGGAGAAAGATGGCTCTGGTGCTATGATCATGAGCAGATAGCAGTGTATTGATCTGTTTTTATCGTTATTATCAACATCCAACTACCGGGCATGAAAACAAATACAACAGGCAGTGAAGTCTTTCCGATACTGCTGGTAAATTTTATTGGTACGTTGGGCTACAGCATCGTGCTGCCATTTCTTGTTGTCATCGTATTAAAACTTGGCGGCAACGAATTGATGTATGGTTTGCTGGGTGCAACCTATTCTTTTTTTCAGCTGATAGGAGCGCCTATACTTGGTAACTGGTCTGACAAATACGGCCGCAGGAAAATATTGCTGATAAGTGAGGGCGGCACCTTTGTAGGCTGGCTTATCTTCCTCGCCGGATTGCTGTTGCAGCCCGCGAGTGCGCCGTTGCATCCGCATGCCGGTTTTGTATTTTCTATTCCGTTGTTCCTGTTGTTCCTGGCGCGGGCCATCGATGGTATAACCGGTGGCAATATTTCTATTGCCAATGCATACCTGGCTGATATTACGCCCAAGGCCGACCGCAAAAAAAACTTCGGTAAAATGTCTGCTTCTGCAAACCTTGGATTGATATTCGGGCCGCTTACTGCGGGATTGCTGGGCGCATTTGCATACGGGAGTTATTTCACGGTAACCGCAGCCGCTCTTATTTCGCTGTTGGCCATTACCGTCATATATGTGCGGTTAAAAGATAAGAGTGCCTCGCAAATAACGACACCAATAGAGACGGATAAGATCAGTAAAGTATTGAGCCAGCAGCATAAAGAGTGTTACCAGGTAAAGGCAGACCAGGAATATGGCGTGCTCCGTGTCTTTCAGTTATCATATATAAAGTATTTTATTGCACTCTATTTTCTTATATACCTTTCCTTTAACTTTTTCTATGTGGCTTTCCCGGTATATGTGGCAGGTGCATTGCATTGGTCGCTATTCCGTATAGGGCTTTTCTTTTCTGTGCTGAGCGGAGCGCTCGTACTTGTGCAAGGGCCGGTACTTACATTTCTTGCTTCAAAATTTTCTTCATCACAGCTGGTCATTTCGGGTGGTATCATTTTAAGCGCTGGTTTCTGCTTATTTCATGAAACATCAGATGTATTAATTTACGCAGGTGCAATCCTTTTTGCTTTGGGCAACGGAGTTATGTGGCCGTCCTTTACAGCATTGCTGAGCAATACGGGTACAGAACATACCCAGGGAACGATACAGGGTGTGGCCAGCAGTGCCGGCAGCCTGGCCAGCATTATAGGGCTTATCTCCGGGGCTTTTTTATATCATGTGCTGGGTGGCCGTATCTTTATTTTTACCGGAATAACTATGGTATTGATCAGTGTTTGCTGCATCCCGCTAATTGGTATTGAGCGAAAGATCAATTGATTTTAGGGTCATCTGCAGGGTATGCAGTTTTATTGATATAGCCGTATACAAAAAACAGAAGGCGCCGGATATAGGCGCCTTCTGTATAGTTACAAAAATGCGAAAAACTGTTTTCGGCATATTCGCAGTTGTGAAAAGGTATATCGACATCTGCTTTAACGCTTTTGGCTGCTGCAGTTCCGGATATGCTTTTCAAGTACAGTTGCTATAAAAAGCTATAGTTTAATTTTCTGTACTCCTTTACTTCTGCACTTGTTAATACCCGTCCATCCAGCTTGTCAAGCGCTATTGACCATATGCCGGGTGACATGCCCATTTTTTCCTTTTCATAATCCCTGCAATAAAAGGAATAATATACCGGTGTATGTGTGCCGGCGGTTAATTCCCCGTAATTGTCAGGATTGTTGCTTTTGACAAGATCAAAGTGGTTGCGGGCAATCTTATAGGCTTCATCAAAACTGATTTTCGCCTCAGAATATATTTCCGGGTACAACTCTGCTTTTCCTCCTTTACTCCGGATTGAGCTGACTAGTTGCACAGCATCATCATGAGCATATGCCCGGGTTGTATCGACATTATAATCGATATTCTGAGAATTAAATAAAATTTCAATTTTGTACATCATAAGACAGGTTGTTATTTGTTAGAAATTATTACTGTTCCTTTGTTCGCCTGAGTAAATACATCAATAGAGATTGAGTAAACAGATCCCTGCCCAACAGGTAATGGATCACGTATTACTACTTGTCCGTTATTTATTGCGTCGATTACAACGGCGTGTCCACCCCTGCCATCATTAACGCTGCCAATTACGTGGTCTCCGTTATCCAGCGCTTCCTGTATTTCAGAAATACTTCTGGAGTTGTTGTACTCAGCTTTTACATCTAATCCCAGCTCTTCTATGGCGTTTGGTATATCTTTTATGTAAGCTCCTCCATCATGACTCAGAGCTTCTTCAATATAGTAACTAGGTAACTCGTGCCCTAAGTCTCTTAATACCATATCTAAAGAAGTTGGAACACAGGTGTCTGATGTCATCTGGCCGCGGATCGTCTTGCCGGTTTCTGCTGGTTCACCTTCAAAATAAGGAGTATGGTCCCCAAAACCTCCATCTTTGGTCTCTTCCGGAGCTGTTGGAGTTTCAGTTTCTGTGGCAGGAGTTTCAACAGGCGCTACCTCTGCAGAGCTTCCTCCGAAGCGGCCTTTTAAAGCTTTCGCACCACCAAAGACTGCGACAGTAAGCCCGCCTGCCATCTCATACTTTTCTAGTGTTCCTAACTTTCTACCGGTGATTATATCTTTACCTGTTATAAGTTCTACCCCGGTCTTGGCCGTTGCTACAACGCCAACTCCTACCGCAGCATATGTCATTGCGGTTGCCAATCCTGCAAAACCAAGACCTCCGGTAAATGCAATGATAGCGACTACAGCTGCACCGATAACGATAGCTTCGGCTGCTCCTTTTAAAAAGCTTTTGAATTTATTCCACCCGCTGGCTTTGGCAGTCACTACCACTTCGTTTAATCCGTAATTGGCTGGTTCTCCGGTTAATTTTCCATCTGATGTTCTGGTTTCCATATAGCCGGACCTCGTACTTTCTCCCGGCGCCGGTGTATAAGGGCCGGTCTGGCTTGTTTGCGGTCTGTCCTGCATTCCGTCCGGATCTACTTTGCCAATTGGATTATTTGAGCAGTAAGTATAAGGACTTTGTGCAGCATACTTACTCTCCATGGGATCCACGGCAGTCCACCTGCACAGCCATGGTGCATAATACCTTGCTCCATGATAATAGAAACCATTTTCTTCATCACGTTCCTTGCCGGTGAAGCGATAACGTTTGGCAACCGCCTTGATGTCGCCGTTCATAGCCTGGTAAGCGGTCGTGCCGTAAGGATGATATTCCTCATAGCTTATAATCTTCGCGTCCTGGTCTAATTCGAGGGCAGACGAGCCGAGGTGGTTGCTGTAAACATACCGCTTCAGTTCTTGCTGTGAATCATCGCTGCCTTGAGTTCTTACCTCCAGCATCGCAATCCTGCCTGTATCATCACTGATATGAACTGTAGTACGTTCGAGTGTCAAAGAACTTGAGGTGTCGAATATACGATATATCTCAAAAAAACCAAGGTAGATGCGGACTTCCGTGCCACTGCCTTTTGTTGTATACTTCCGTATCCGCTGGCCGCCGCTGTATTGGTAATAAGTGTCGGTATCACCGGGAGATGTATGACAAAGTTGGTTGCTGTAGTCCCATTCTATAGTTTTCAGGTGAGGCATCTGCAGCATATTGCCCAAAGCATCGTAACCACTGCCACCATTGTAATAAGAATAACTGCTGCCGCCTGTATCTGTTTGTTGCAGATGATTGTTACTGCTGTCATAGGTAAATGTACGGGTATAACTGCCACTGTATGTATTATGGCGTAGCTCCAGGATATTGCCCACAGCATCGTAACGATAATACTGTGTGTAATTCTGTAAGGCATCACCGTCCCATTGCGGTGTGGCATTTACCATCATATCCACATCGTTATAACGGTCTGTGCTGCCGGTATTGTTGCTGTTAATCATTTCGCGTCCGCTGGCCTGTATCAGCCGGTACATGGCATCGTAGGTATAGTTCATCACAGGATCTATTTTACTGTTGTTATAAAAAACAGTATCCAGTGCATTGTCTTCAATACTTGTAATGTTTCCTACGGCGTCATAAGCATAGTTCAGGTCCTGCAGAATCAGATTAGGGCTGGTATTGAGGTTTACGGTCAGCAGTCTTTTTACACGGTAAGTAAGCGGATCATAGGTATAACGGGTTTTGGTGCCATTGCCATACCATATCGCTTCACGCTGACCTTTGGCATTATGGTGTATATCCTGTACATAGATGTCGCTATTGAGTGTTACTGTTTTTAAAGCTCCATCTTTGTTGTAGGTACGTGCAGTTACATTACCTCCGGCATCTGTTACGCTCACGGGCCGGCCATAGGCATCTACCGTAGTTGTGGTTGTAAATACTTCCGTACTAAGGTCACTGCCAGGATTGAGTATACGCCAGTCGGCATCACGTATGGTAGCATCTGTCAGCAGGCTCGCGAAGCTCTGTACAGGCATACCTTTGAAATCAAAACTGTCTACCCAGTGCATGCCGCTGCCATCTTTGGTATTTACTACCTGTCCCCGCAGGTTATGATCTTCGATAGTGCCGGAAACAGGTGTGACGTTTTCTCCGTAAATAGTGACAGACAGGTAACGCTCGGTATCCCAGCTGTTGCTGCCATTATACAGACATACTTCGTGGCGTAATTGTCTGCGTAATTCATCATACACTACATGGCTTCGGCGCTCTTCATTATTCCATGTATAAAATGGCTGCCCGGATACATCCACGAGCATACGCTGCTGCCCTCTGTCTATGCTGTTCTGCAACAAGGGAGCTTTCAGCATATTGTAGACAAATTGCAATTGCACGCGGTGGATTGACGGGCTGTCCGTTCCGTCAATAACCGCAAGTTTGTTGCCGGTAATGTCCAGTTGTATTGCACTGTGTATCTCAGTGCTGTTATCGGCCAGGATAACAGTGTAGCATGGGCGTGCCAGTGTATCAAGATACATGGTTGTTGGAGTAAAATAATGCGGTTGTGTTTTTTGCGCGGCATCACTTTCTGCATCACCCATGCCGCCATTGATCCTTGCTGCATACCAGGAGCTGCTGAAGGCAGTATCGTTGGCATCATATACAGTTTGTGTCCAGTCATCCCATTTGGTATAACTGTAGGTCCCGTCCGGCATTTCTGTCATATAGGCCCTGCCCAGTGCATCATAGTGTATACGTGGGCTTACGCCACAAAGCGCTGCCTGCTGCGCGGGGTCATATGCGTGCGTAGGGCTGAAGTATGGCTCATATTGCATTACAGCGTTTCCCTTATTGTTATACACAGTTTTTCCATTGCCTATCCAGCGTGTTTGTAACTGGGTATCATCTGTTTCCTGCGGACTGGTATAACCGCCCGGCGGACTACTTTGCCAGTTGTTGCTGAATGCAGGCAGCGGACCGTCGGCAGCTTGTGTTTTGTACATGGCTATACGGCCCAGCCCATCTGTATAAGTAATACGAATCAATACATTGCTATCCGGATTGTTTGCATAGTGCTCTTCACGGGCTATCATCGCAACTGCTGCAGGTTGTGTGTCCAGGTTATAAATACATCGCCATGTAGCGCGTCCCAACAAGTCTTTTGCGGATGATTCCGGATCATTCCAGAAGGCAGTCTGATAATTTATATCATCGTTGTTTTCAGGATCAATCAAGTCTATGCCGGTAAGATACATGAGTTCATCTGCCTGTGTGCCACTGCCATCTTTGCCTTTTGTAGCCATGGCTACCTGCATACACAGGGCATCATATACCATCTCTGTATAATTCTGGTTAGGGTCCTGTATGCGTGCAGGCTGAAGGCAGCGCCAGTCATAGCTCATCACTGTACTTGTGTTGCCTAAGGCATCTGAAATACTTTGTGGCAGCAATTGGTAACCTGGCCAGTAATTTATGGAAGATACATTGCCCCACGGATCGGAAAATGTTACCGGCTGATAGAAATCTGCTGTGGGAGTTCCGCTGTATTGTGCTGTACCGGAAGGCAGCCACCACCAGCCATTCATATTATCTGTAAATCCATTGATGTCGGTATGGTGCATATATCCCGCATGTAACAGCATGTCGCTATCCACACGCTGCACATTATCGTTGAGCGAAGCTGCTATGATATCATCCGTAAAGGCAAGCGTATATTGCTGATCCGGTATTGCCATTGCATGTAACGTATAAAGTGGCGCGACGGTAACTGCATCATCTTCGCGGAAAACAGCTCGCGTATGAGACAGGCGACGCAGCTCAGTGGTATACGCAGATATTTCGGTAGCATAATCAACAGCGCTGCCAACGCCGGGCAGTATCTGGCCAAAGGTATCCGGCGTAAACAGACCGGAAGGGTAACTGTTGGGCGACAGATGAAGTTCATACGATATAGCTTCGCAAGGTATACGCAACCGGTAGAATGATGGTGTTTCCACATCATTGGTATATTGGTGAATACTGTAAGTGATGTGCATTTTGTTCTGTGCATCTCTTACCATGTCGGGTAGCCCGGATGGCACGCCATGACGCGGGTAAGCTACTTCGGCACTTTCCAGTATGTTGCCAAACTGATCTGTACTTAATGTCATGCTGTGCTGGATACGTGCATCGAGTGGTATACGCTCGCAGCTCCAGGTAAGATTCTGTTCCTGCAGTGCAAGAAAAGATGCAAAGCGGTTCGTGGCAAGAGGCTGATAGATCTGGATCTTGTAACCGGATATAGTAACAGTGTAGGGTATGTCCTTCTGGGTGGCATTATCCATAGCATACACTTCCTGCCTTAAAGCTGATCCTTTCAATGCCCGGTGTGCTTCACGTATTTCCTGTGGAGATAAGTCAGGCGGTAAAGAAAGTATGGAAGACAATGAGGGCAGCGCAAAAGAAGAAACATAAGCGTTCAGCGGAAAAAATTCTGCTTCGTATTTATCAAGAAGTGTGCTTTCACGTATCCAGGCCCCTGTGTGAAACCATGTTTTTGTAAGTACAGGAAACTGGCTGAGATCATTTTCCGTTTCTGTTCCGTCATGCTGTTCAAAAAATAAAGCACTGTCCGTATCAATACTGTCTACACGGCCAAAACCTCGGAATTCACGCTCTTCATGATCATAATAGCCATGATGATAACTATAAGATTGGGTATAAGTAGTGTCACTTACAGCATCATATGTTATTACATCACTGAGGCATTGTATCGGGAAGGGCAGCCTGGTTGCCCATGGTTTGCCGGCGGCTTTGTCTGCCAGGTAATATTTTGATGAGCTTTTATAATAGAGGCTTACACGCTTGCCCATGCCGCTATCGTAATAATTCATGATGTAAGGTTTGTTGCCTCCCATCAGATCTATATAATACATAGGAGCCGTCGCGTTCTGAGGCAGAGGAGAGCTCCATACAATGCTGCCGGTACCATTCCCGAGAAAGTCGATGACTGCAATGTTGCTCTGGCTTTCAACAGACGGCAAAACGCCAAGCTGTACAGGTGCGCCCCATGCATTACCGGCAAGGTTTATCCAGGCTGTAATACCTTCAGGAGAACGGTACAGAAGGTCCGGAGCGCCGGTGCCGCTGATGTCTGCAAGATGCAGGTATTGTGGGTTAAAGAGGTCTGGCGCAGCAAATCGCGGTGCACTACTCATATTTACTTTCGCGCCGAATTTTCCATAACCCATGTTGGGCCAGTAACATACTTCGCCATTTTTAATGCGTACAAGATCTGTAAGGCCATCCCCATTCATATCTGCCAGGAATACACTCTGGATAGTGTCGTTAATCAACAGGCGCGGCCCTTTCTCCTCATCCCAGCCAGAATTGGTTCTGCCGCCTTCTGCGTAACCCTGTTTACCCTTGTTTGCCCACCATGTCCATACATTTTCATCTGTAATCAGGATGTCAGGACGGCCATCTCCATCCAGGTCCATCATTTTTGTATACGGACTGTTCCAATCAATGTTTAAAGCTTTAGAGAATGGGATAAAACCTTGCCATTTTTCATTGTCATCTATTTCAAAATATCCCTGCATAGACGGATCATGACTTACGAGTTGCCGTCTGCCGTCAGCATCCAGGTCTTGCCATTGCATTGCTTTGCCCAGCCCTGAAAAAGACGGTTTCTGAGCTACCGGCATAGCTGCACTGAGATGTCCGTCACCCAGATTACTCTTATAAAACCAGCCTGCAGCTGATTCTGTAAGTATGCCGGAAATACCTTCACCGTAAAGATCTGTCCACTCGTATGAACCGATTGCTCCCTGTGGTGCTCCTGAAACATCTGATGAATTTACTTTTTTGATCGTAGTGTCCCATTGAAGCGGCTGGTAGTGTAATTCCATCGCAGGTAATGATTTCCTGTAGAAATCGCTGCTGCCAGACTTTCGTTTATAGCCTGTTTTCGTAATTGCTGTAATAAAATCTGCCTCTGCAAATGTATCAGGCAGCAAATCCTGGTGATAAACCAGATCTAATGATCTTACAAGTATAGGGTTAAAGCTTTGTCCGTCGCCGAGCTCAGCAAAGCTGTGAAACATCATCACACGTTTACACTTACGCCAGGTGCGTATTTCAAATCCTGCGTGAAAATCAGAAAATGGATCTTTCCGGCATGCCCATAGCTGGTCAGGTGCATATGATGGGATGCTGCCGCTGTGATCACCGTAGTCGAATACCGCTTCCATCAGATATTGTAATGTTGTTGGTATCGCAGGCTCATAAGTATTGGTATCACTGATTAGATAAGGAGTCTTATTGCAGTAGCTTACTTTTTTCAGATACTTATTGGTGAATGCTGCAATGTTATTTAACCGGTTTCTTTCATGTGCCTTATGAGGTACATTGTCTGTGTTTTCATCGATATAGAAATACTCCAGCACATTGCCTTTATTGTCAATGCTCAACTGCGGCAGCCATTTAAATGTACGGGATATGTGCGCCGGATCGGTAATGCGCCCATCTGGTGTAAGGCCATACCATGTGGTTATATTGTCTTTTGTGGTAACGCGCCACCAGTTGTCTGTGCTGTTGGAACGACGAATGAATTCTATTCGTGCAAACAGGCCCTCTATGCGTGGCACGTAGCGGCGTATGACATATGCACCTGAAGTAAATTCAACGGCAGCACTTCCATTCAGCATTGGTACAAGGTCTTCGGTGCCTGCAAGAAGAAATATATCACTTTCTTCTGTGTCTTTATACTGTGGTAATTTCTTGTCTGTTTTACGCTGTATGGCAGGCAGGCTTAATGCCCATCCAAGGCCGAACTCCGTGTTGCCGCCACCTGAGTTGTAAGAAAGGTTTAGCGAAGGTGAAAAGCCATTGCGGCCAGGTGTCAGTGGCAACGGTACAGATAGTGAAGCAGTACCGTTAACGGCATTCACAGAGAATTTCTCGTCTACACCTTTGAGTGCTCCGCCGCCTTTTGGCATAGAAATAACAGGTGCCTGTGATTTATAAAAAGGGCTTTCTCCACCACTATTACTTTGAGGCTGCTCCGTATAATTGTCCAGCGGATAATTTGAGTTTCCCTTTCCACCGGTATTGCTGCCGGCTTTAGGGTCTGTCTGGTTGTTCATGTTATAACGTTTATAAGGTTTATAAACCCGCCTGCCGGAAACACTTCCGGCAGACAGGGTTATTAAATAATCGGGGTTAACAGGTTTAGTTTATTTTATAAATCAGGGCAAACCAAAGCGATTCAATATTTCCCGGTGCAATGCCTGTTATTTTCAGGTTCAGCTGATAAGTGCTGGTACTGCTGATAGTAGCAGCTATCTTATTGCTGGTAAAGTCGGGAACAGACTGTACCCCCGCTGTACCAAATGTCAGCACCATAGGGCTGGAGGAAGCAGCAAGTGTTAGTGTATTGTTTGCACTTGTGTTGCCTACCCGTGATGCTTTAAACAGGATATTGTTGGCAGCAGCTGAGGTATTTGTTACAGTTACTGTTTTTCCTTTGCAGAAGAACGGGAACATGTCGATCGTGATTGGCAGAGATAACACTGCATTGGTATTGCCGCCATTCACTGCGTCTTCATAGGCAGCCCATTCGCTGACAAACTCCTGCTTCAGGTTAAATACACGCGGGATCAGAGCTCCGGATGTTACATCATTGATTTTCTCAACAATTTCTGCATTGGCCCCGGCAGCGAGTCCGCCGTCATATTTAGCAGTGTAATGCACATGGAATATAACATCAGATATAGAGTTTATATCGAACGATGCATATTTTGAAGGCAGTTCCAGCGCCCATGTACTTACCGCACCAGCTCCTTCAAAAGGTAGGTAACGTTCGTCGCGGAAGTTCATTTCGAACATGCCGCTGTCGTTCTGTGCAGCGCTTGTGGCGATTGAGTCACTTCCGCCGAATGTATACACAAACCGTGGATCGGTAGCGGTCTCTTTGTATTTGTCAGCATCTGTAGATCCGCTGAGCAGCAACGCATTTTTCCTGTATTTACTGTCAAGGAGTGTGAGCTTGGCACTGATAGTCGTATATGGTCCGGCAACGCATGGTATACTCAGGCTTACAGACTTAATACGGCGCATGTAATGACCGGGATAGTCCATGTCGAACAACCATTCGGGCAGTTTTATCTGTACCCTGGCTCCGCTTTTCAATTGCAACAGTGCAGTAGCATCCAGTGCAGCAAGCGATATATGCTTGGTCATTTCGTGCAGGCGCTTGTTCTGGTCGAGGAATGCTGCGTCCATACGCTTAATATCATAGAGCAATGCTTCACCAGCCAGCAGGCCTTTCTTCAGGCTGTCCCAGTAACCGAACTGGATGAACGGAGTTGTAGGTTCATCACCGATTTCGAATGCAAAACAACGTTCTGCACGTTTGGCCACATCGAATGCCAGTTTGTAGCTCTGGAAGTATGTAAGAGATATCTGGCTGATCATCCAGTCATACAGATCTTCATTGCTATACTTGTCGTGCATGGCCTGGTCGAGGTTCTGTGCATTCTGGTATTGCAGGTTATGGTTCGCCAGTTCTTTTTCAGCAATGGCTTCACGTATCTCAGCGGCAATGAGTTGTTTGTCTATCTGTTTCAGTTCTGCATTGGCCATTTTCAGCTGCTGTGCCCAGTCTTCAGTCCTGCGTGCATGACCAGCTTTCGTAGCTGCCATAGAGCCGTGGATATCGTTGACAGCAGATAATACATCAAGCGCTGTGGCTCCGGCTTTTACGAGGTTACCCACGTTGTCGCCGCCAAATGTAATACCCATTGAGAATGGCGATCCCACTTTGAAGTTAGGAATGACATGCATTACTCCGGACAAAGCGTGTGCTACCTGTGCAGATATTTTAAGCGGAATGCTCTTCTGCAGGCTGTCCAGCTGTGATTGCTCGTATACATTCAGACCGGTGTTGATCAGGTTCTGAAAATAATCCCTGCGGATAGTTACCATATTCTGCTGTTCCTGCAGTCCGGCAATCTGTGCCTGGGCTTCCTGTATTTGCATCAATCGTACTTCTTTAGCCGCTTCCAGTACACTTAATTCATTGCTGCTGCGCAACAAGGATATATGCTCTGCGTCTTTTTTCTCAATGGCGGAAAGTAGTGAGGATCCCAGTGATTTTATTTCCTGCGCCAGTTCTGTGGCTTTCTGTACCATTATGTTGAAGCGGTATTGCGGCAGCGGAGCAAACAATTCGTTTACTGCATCGCTTAGTGAAACACCGGAGGCGGCAGCTCTTACAAGCAGTGCCGGATCTATTGGTGGCTCAAATAACGCCAGCTGACGTTCTACACCATCAATGTTCTCGCTGTTGCGGATCTTGAAGAGGCGGTCAGCAACGACACCCCAGTAACTGAGCAGCTTGTCATTAGGCGGTATACAGAAGTAATACATCTGCAGCGCTGTGCTGCCTGTACTTGAGTAGGCCTGTGATACGCCGGTGGGTGCGAGCATGGTTTCTACAGCTACCTGTGCATTGGAAAATGCATTGATGCTGGATGGGCTATTTGCAAAATCATTGTACGATTTTGGCGACGATGCTGCAAATGCAGGCATTTTTACCGGCTCTTTACCCAGCAGCTGCGCTGCCAGCACATAAAGCAATGTCGCTTCATTTATCTCTTCCAATGTATCTCTCCGGAATAGCTGGTCGCCCCATGCGATAAGGTTATCCAGGTATTTCATGAGTACATTCTTCATGTAAGCGCTCACACGCGTACGTGCTACCAGGTGTGGTTTGAATGGGTTGTTTGCCCATTGCTGCACGGCTGCCGGCAAGCTTGGATCGCTCATGATCTGGTCTACTGTAGGTACGTGGCCGGATTCCAGGAAGAATGGATGGAATTGCCAGAAACGGGCTGCGCCGCTGCCATGTGATCCACCGGATATATTGGTGGGATTAAACACATAGTGGAACCATTGCATCGCTTCTGTAAACTTCTGATCCTGCATCAGCTTATTGGCAATCATCATCGGGATATGGAAAAACAGTTCCCAGTTATAAATTGCGTTCGGGCTGTCGTACCTGAAGTCGAGTGAAGTTGCCGGGTAAGCATTTTTCTGCGGGTCAGTGCTGGTCTGGTTTGCCGGCAGATAGTGCATTACATTGCTTGTCGGCAGGTAGTTGCCTGAAAAGTTCATTTCATCGCTGGTTGTTTTAGAAAGGATGAAATCCCAGTCAAACAAGCCATCCAGGCCATATCGGTCCAGCTGATCTGCGAGTTCATTCGTTCTGTAGTGATAGAACGGATAGAAGCGGTAGAAGTTTGCTGTAGTGGTTAAATGTGGTGTCTGGGCAATTGGGGTCGAACTTCCGGGGTTGCTTATGGTAAATGCCTGTGGCTGTGAAGCTGAACCGTTTGTGGTAACTAAGAAGGCCGCAGATGAAGTGCCACTTACAATGCCTGTGCCGGCGGAACCGATTGAGATACCGGTAAGCTGACTGGTCGCGGCGCTACTTGTGGTAGACTGTGTCAGCACAAGAGATACCGGAACTGAAATCTTCTCTACGAAAAATGAATTCTGGTAGTCTTTGTAGAAGAATTTCGGGAATGGTATATAGCCTGCATTGATGCCTTGCGGAATCATACGGTCAAATACAAGATACTTGACGTACTGGTGGTGCGACGGTAATACGCCGTACTGTGGCGATTTTGCAAGCAGCGGTACCGTGGTAAGGGAGTTGGCTGACAATACGCGATTAATAATGTGGTTATATCCGTTCGCATTGTCTGGTCCCAGGTCATACTGGCTGTTGTCTCCGATGTATCCGAGGTTCTCGTACAGGTCGCTGAAGAACGTATAAGGCCATGTAGTGGACACATGCACTTTGTTGTGTTTAATAACAAAGTATGGGCCTCTGAATGATCTGTACAGGATTGTGTTATTGTTGATCGCATCGTTGTACAGACTGTTTACCTGGCCGGTATAATCGCCATCGGAGAACATATCTGCAATGACTTCACCTATACGATCTCTCCAGAATTGGTTGGAGATATAGTAGGCAGACTGTAAATTCCGCAATTGGGTAATGCTCAGCTGCGTGCCGTTGCTGTAGAGGGACGCGGTAATATTACTGTCGGATGCAGCATTGGAATCTCCCGTCTTGTTTATGAGCTGCTGTTTCAGATCACCAAAGCTCATTTTCTTGTCCGTCCTGCTGTTAAGTGCAGTTGTTACAGCATCCATTTTAATATATCTGATTGCGCCCTGCAGCCATACCTGGAGATCACCATCGCCATTAATATCTGCGTGAAGCATCATGCCATTTTTCAGGGCTTCAAAACTGTCGTCAAAAGTATCGAGCGTATAAGGAAGTGTCCAGATTGCATTTACATCTGTGCCGTGCTGTCCTCCATAATAGTATTTGAACGTATCGGTAGTCCAGGCATTGTAGGTGTCGGTCTGTATAGATTCTTTACCAACCTGCTTCGGTTGCCAGCGGCCGTTTTTCAGTTCCGTCCAGTTAAGATCTATCTTCCAGTACTTATGTGCAGGATCCTGCTCCTCGTTTACTACTATTTTTCCGGGCTGTTTCACTGCCTGCTCTGTAAAGCTGAGCCAGTACAGGCGTAATCTGCCGCGCCATTTCACTCCGGCAAATGTTTCGCCATCTACCTGAACATCCATTTTTTCCCAGGCACTCCATATGCCCCCGGTGCGGCTGCGATAGTAATAAATGTGCGGATTGGACCGGGTGCGGCCCCAGACGTGTACAATAGAATCTATAATATTATTGTTGCTGTCTTTTATGTCTTCTGCATGATAGGCTACCACATCGAGGTGCGCTACTTCATCAAGCCGCTCAAGATAAGTGCGGTAGGCATCTTCCATTGTGTCGGCTGTGATGTCATTTTGCTTCAGATATTTTTCCAGTTCTTCGAAGAATGGCGACTTGTCATCGCGGAGATCAGGTTCTATCCAGTTTTCGGGGTAAACAAATACCTGCCGGTTGGCTTCCCAGATGCGATACCATTTGCGCCACAGGTTCCACTGGCTGATAGTGTCTGTGGTAAGCTGTATAGCGGTTGTAGTACCATTAGGAATTTCTTCCTGGAGTACACACCGGTCAATGAATAGCTGAACAGTGCTGATAGCCTGCTTAATACGGGATGTCTGTACAATAGGCATCATTTCTGTGTCTATCAGCAATGTTTCGAAAATATCTGAAACGGTAAACCACTGCTGAGCGTAGGCCTGTGGCGGGTTGGCGAGCAGATAAGCTATCATCGCGTCACGACGGCCTGTGCGCAGCCTGTCGTTGATGGGCTGCGACTGATCAAGCCATTCGTTATTATCATAACGGGCTTTAACAGCTTGTACCACGAGGTCGGCATCAGCCTGTGCCTGCGGGTGTAATGCTGTGCCGGCTATGTTCTTGCAGCTTTCCATGTTGATTTCGAGCACAGCTCTCATATCCAGGCAGGCGAATATTCTTTTATATGTCTCCGGCTGCAGGTAAGGAGGGTTCGCTGAGGCAAAGTCCAGCCGCAGTATGTCTGATGGAGCGGGTAGTACCGGAGGTGTTGCTGTCGTACTATTGCCCGCCAGGGATGTGAGGTCATCTGCACTTACCTGTACCGCCTGCATGAATGCATTAAACCAGATATCTTTTATGCCGCCGGTACCTCCGGGTGTGCTTACCCCGGAATCGAGTACTGTCTGAAGCATTATAACAAGCCCTGTGGGCGATGGTGTCATTGCATCTTTTACATACAGCCAGTCGATGAGGTTTGTCCAGCTGGATGATGATACTGTTGCACTGGCAGGACTGATGCCCCATACGTTTCCTGAAGGCAGATTAGCGATGTCGGGGATGCTTAGTACTGCACGTTTCTGAAGGAAGAAATCGACGTCTGTGGCAGAGAGTGCGCCATTTTTGATAATGGCTGTTGCTTTAGTGAAACGCTCCAGGACAACCAATGCGTCTTTTGCATAGGGCTGCGGGGCAGAACCAGGCACAACAGGGTCTGTAATACTGCTGATGTAATTTTCATTGAGCAGTACATCATATCCGTCGGCAGTACCTGTGGTAATCCATTTGTCCAGTAGTATTTCGCTTACAGCAAGATCCACCTGGCAGGTTGTGCTGAGATAATGACGTACCTGTCCCTTCAGGATCGCCCTTGTAAATACAGAATTTATCAATGTGAGACGATCTGCAGCGGTACCCAGGTAAGTGCCTGAAGGTGTATATCCGGAAGGCACAAGGTTAGTGAGCTGAAAAGCAATTTCATGTGCCTGGTTTGCTGTCAGTTCACCGGGAAGCAGTGCTTCCAGGCGACTTCTGTCGTCGGCACTGACAGTCGTAACAGGTGTATTGTCGGGTTGTGTATGATTGCCGATATAGTTCACAGCAAATGCAGCGTCTGTATCGTCCATTACCAGTTCCAGCTTGGTCAGGAGTGCTTTGGTATCTATAACCGCACCTACAGGTGTATTCAGTTTTACCAGCAGTGTACGGAGCTCTTTGTAACGGGTAAACAATGCTGTTTGCTTACTGTCGATATCGGTGTCGTCGCTGAAACGGTCGCTGAATATATAGTTCAGGTCATCGGTGCTGAACGGACTATTGCGAAGTGATTTAACTTTTTCGATAAAAGTTATTGCTGCCGATACCTGTGCGGAACCGCTGTAGACAAACGGATCTACGCTTACGGAGAGACCTTTCAGCCAGCTGCGGAAGAGACACCAGTCTTTTATCTCAAGTCTCATGAGGCGCGCGAAGGTACATTCGCGGAGCAGCTTACGGATATTATCGTAGATAAAGATGAAATTGCCATTGCTGTCCTTGCTGAAATAAGTGCTGAGGTTGGCATCCTGCTTAAAGAAGCTGAATATGTAGTCGAAATCCTGTTCTGATGTGCGGAAAGCGGCCAATACGTAGTCAAGCTGATTTTTTGTAATGGCTGCATTGGCAGTGGCCATCGTATTTTGCCATGATGTAAAATCGGCAACAAAAGGATAACCGGTAATGTTATCGAAATTTGGTACTACGGCCTGGTTGCGGAAAAAGTTCTCATACTGCGTAGGCTGTAATTCCGGGTTGTCTCCTCCGTATGTGCTGTAAGGCATATAAGCGATATCTCCCCAGAAAGGCAGTATATCGTCTACGCTGCAGGAAAGTATCTCAGTAAGCCGTTTAATCTGTGCTATTGCTGTGATCACACCGTCTGTGATCGCTGTGCCTGCGGCGATGCCGAGTGCCTTGAATGCTCTGTCCAACTCATATTTACTCCAGCCTGTATGACGCTGCAACCTGATGAAGCGATGAATAGACAGCAGATCAGTCAGCGTCAGGCCATCAATGGTCATTTTGGATGTGTCGCAGGCTGTTCCGCCGAGTGGCTTGATAGACAGGTGACGTGAAACCGGTGTAGTAAGCGTGTTAAGCGGGTTGATATAATAGCAATCCAAAAGTTCCAGCAGATCGGTAAAAGTGAGGCCGCTCTTCTGAAGGAATATATCCACCGCATTCAGCAGGCCTGCATAGGTAAGACTGGTAACAGGCAACAATGTGACTGCTGCTCCATAGCCATAATAAGAATGTACGTTGGATGTATTGTTATCAATGATGATTGCATGCTCCGCATCTGTGATACCCAGGTAAGCGCAGGCAAGATTTACATCGTTGAGTGTATAAGCATCTGTTACGCTGGTAAATGTTTGTGCTACCTGGTAAGGCTTCAGGTCTATCAGTCCTAGGAATTCCCTGGTCTGTTCGCTGTAGTAGTTGTATGGTACGTTCCATGGATAAACAGCGCCTTTCAGCGTGTCATAAGGCGACGGTACCAGCGGAATGCCTACAGTATTGATATACTGTGGTACAGCGCGCAGTGTTCTGCTGTCGAGCGTAGTGTCGTGTGCCTGGATAGGGTACAGTGGAGAAGGAGCAGCAGCAGCAGGTTTGCCGGCGGCATTCATCATGTCTTCCAGTATTTCATTGACAAGATCAATGTAAGGAAGCGCATTATTGGTATTCTTACAGGTCAGTTTCAGATCCCAGAGATCAGGGCGCTTCGCTTTCAGCCAGTTGTAGGCCGGAAGATTGTTTTTGCGGAGTAGCTCCAGTGAGTCTACAAAATAAGCTGCGGGGCTGAATACAGACATACAGTCGCTGCAGGTACAGAAGTCTACATTGCCAAAAAGCGAACGCCAATCTGGGTTTGCATCTGGTGGTGTTGTGTAGATGGATGGAATGTACTGGTTGATCCACTGGTATGTTCCTACTGCTACAGCCTGTGTGATCAGGTTTGTTGTAACAGCATTGTTATATGTCAGCAATGCATTTGAAGCACTGCCTAATACCTGGCTGTAGTTCTGTACGAATTGCTGCTGCGGCATCTGTGTAATTGCCTGGGCAGAAGAAAGCCCGGCAGATTGTAATGCCGACATTGCCGGATACGAAGGCGTGACAATGGAGAGGCGCTGTACTGCAGATACTTCACTGATGAAAGCGTCACGATCGGCAACAACAGAGAAATCAAAGCTGCTGTCGGCAGCCTGTAAATCGGCAACCGGTGTATGCAGCAGGCTGAAAGAAGGGTTGGCTGTAGTGAATGATGAGATGCCCTGCTTCAGTGCAACAAATGATGTCTGGGTGTCAGAAACAATACTCTGGTGAATCGCAGTAACCGGGAATGCTCCGTCAAAATTGTTTTTCAGTGTGTTCGCGTAATCTGCAACTTTATCGGCAGTAGTGTCGCCTGTTACATAATCAGGAAATACGAAATCCTGTGCCATTGAAGCCTGTATCTGTGCACTCCAGTAGGCTATGTCTTTACCAGCGCTGCTTTCTGCCGGCTGTGTGAGCAGGTGCCTTACTATACCAGGGTTACTGCCTGAAATCAGGGCATAAGTAAGCGCCAGTTTCAGGTTTGCCGCAGCGGCTGTACTGATACCAGGTACTGTAGCGGCAATTTCAGCCTCATCCCAGAAGCCCGGATTTGTAGTATCTGCATTATAGTAATGCTGCAGGAACGTTTCTATCTGAACATCTGATAAAACATAGGAAAGTATTTTGTAAGACCTGGAGTCTTCAGGTGCTTTGCCGGCATCGCTGAGTATAATGTTTGATGCCATACTTTTTATTATGCCAACAGAATTTGCAACCGTATTGCTGTCATAATGCGGAATAATATTTACAGCAACTGCATAGCTGATCGCATCTATAAGCTGGAGCTTGTCTGTATTACATATTGCTTCCAGCGACTGTATGGTTGTTTTGCGCATCACACCGTAGAATATAGCAGGTTGCACGCTTATACGGTTAGCGTATTCCATCGAGAGCAGGAACATCCGCACCATAGTTTCATTCTCGCCAGAACCGCCTGCAATAAAGGTTGTGTCGCTTGAAGTAAGTGAATAGAATTGATCTCCTGCAACTGACATGATCCTGTCCCGCAGCAGCGTAAATTCATCATTTATGGTTGCGTCCGCATCAACCGGAATGGTCAGCTCAACATAGATAGTATTGTTGCTGTTAAAATAAACAGGTGAAATTACCGGGTCCGTAGTATCCGGAAATGCAGTGACTTGTACACCTGTTGTAAATCCTCCGGGAGGACTGGCGGATTCAGGAGGGCTCACAGTTCCGCCGGGCAATTGGTAATCCATTTCGAATGTACCATCTGCCGCAGTAAATGTTTCGCCAAGAAAAAAAGTATCCCTGAGTGAGATCGCACTTGCATCAATACGGATGTTGCCCATAGGCTTTCCGTTACTGTTGGTAACAAGACCGGTCAGTTTGCGAAGATCGGGTTGACTTAGGGGGATTCTGGAGTTGATAATGGCAGCTGCATTAGGATCAATGCCCTGCGAACCATCAAAGCCAAATGTCTGGCCAAGCATCACTGTAAGTTTGGTGGTTGCTGTCCCGTAAAATGATTTTGTCATTTCGTCATAGAAAATATTCAGAAGTTCGGGGTCGCTGATCTGGAGAAAATTGTTCTGAATAAACCACAGGAGTGCTTGCTGGAGACTGTTTACCTGGTCTCCTTGTTGGCCTAAATTGATAGGCGCGTTTACAACGTTCATAGTTTTAGTTTTTAGGTGTTACTGGTTTTTATTACTGAAGCATGTTTGTCGGCCGACATTTTCAGTATTGTTCATCAAAATAAACGGGGACGCTTGCAGCCTATGTGCAAGTATGTTGCTCTTTTTGTATTTAAATAAAGGACATGTAAAATGTACAATGGTTCACAGTATTTGTCCATTGCCGGGGGAGGTATCTGCAGATAGCTTTGCAGTATAAAACCATTAACATCTAGAACAATTTGCAATGAAAAAGCGATTATTATTTAAGAGCATACATGCTGTTTTTGCCGCGGCCGTATTCCTTTTTTGTGTGTTTGCTGCGTCCGCTAAAAGTGGGGCACAAAACAGTGCAGGAGTGAAAAACATTGTTCTGGTACACGGGGCTCATAATTACCCAATATGGGCATGCCCCTGCGGGTCGCGCTGAAGTTTATCCCGCAAACATGCGGGACTGCAAGTCCTCACTACGCTCCGGGTTTTACGCTACTATCGCTCATGCAGCACTTCATCAATTGAAAAATCATCGAAAACATAAAACATCTGACCTTTCTGCTTAGCCATACGCACAAAAAAACGGGCAGCTAATAAGCCGCCCGTTCTTCTTTTAAAACGTTATTTAATTTAAGTACTCTTAGTTAATGCCTCATTGTTTGATTTGTTGGGGACAACAACAAGAGCAGAAGATTATCCAACCATCATAATTTTGTCAACTATTTGCTCAAGGTCGATTTTTTGTTTCTCATCATTGGGGTTATAACCAGCTTCCAGCTTGTTTATTAAAACATCTTCCAAACAAGCAATAAGCTCTGTTTTACTGGTAATATGCTTAATTATTAAAGGAACATAGCCCCTATATTCATCTATAGCAATGTTCTCACCAACATTTAGTGGATCCCATTCTGCTAAAATGAGATTTACACTTTCCATTACGTTTTTCATAAGCTATCTATTTATTACTCCTGCGCCTAATTTCTTTTTAGTTAAAATTTAAAAATTATTCCGCAGCTTCAAACTTCCTGGAAACCGGATCAACGGTATACTTCTTTATTTCGCCGTTTTTATAAGACACAATATAGCTTTCCTCAAAATTTATCCTATCAAATACCAAAGTCGGAGAAAAAGAAATATAAAACTGTTTCTCCTTGTAGACTACTTTTACTTTCTCCATATCAAACGGATAATCACCTTCCAATACTTCAGTGCCAAAATTCAATTGCAGGTTTTTATCTCCTGTGCGTCCGTAGATGTGGAATGGCACTTTTATATCTGGCGCATGCTGAAAATAATCTACATCATAGATAAAACTTTTCAGTGTGAGCACATAAGTAGTCATCTTTGCTGATGGCTTTCTTTTATCGCCTTCAAAGGAATAACACCCTGTTGGATCAGTTGCTGTCCAATGATTTCCTGAAGTGTCTACCCGGTAATTCTTCAATGACCAAATATGATGTTCGAGTTGTATAATCCCATTATTAAATTCTTGCTTATTAGCGTTTTCCGCTGTATTGTCTGTACTAAAGCTCAGACAAAACATAGAGGCAATAAGAAATAAACTACCTGTCGGCATTTTCATAGTTAAAACAGTTTAATTTTTGAATAATCAATTTTCTTGCTATTAGTCTTACCCTCACCAGGTGAAGTTATTTTTGGGAAAAGGCTCAATCCAAAGATCGCTTTGTAAAGCATATATAATCCATTGCTGATTGCTTTTTCTTTGAACGTAAGTACAAACTTCATCAAGTTCATATACTTTACCTGGAGCTGTTGTTGGTTTTTGTGTTGAATCAGCAATCTTTACTATTCTCCGTAAAACAGTTCCTGTCGTAATATGCAACAATCTTGCAATACTACGTATTCCACATTGCTCTTTCAGCAACGCCACTATTTCATTATTGGTTCTTCTATTATAAGCTTTGTAATGATAACCAGCTACCTGAGTTTTTCCACATTTTTTACAACGATATCGGATATTACCAGAAGCTGTTTTTCCATGTAGTATGCAATGACCTTCACAATGCAAACAAGTAACAACACATTTGATACACTTACACCTTTGATGTCGCATTTGAGGCTGTTTTTAGCCCCTAAAATAAGAATGGCGACCATATGGCCGCCATTCTTTTAATGGAACAATACACCTAAGTGATTGATTTTAGTAGATTGTAAATAGCTGTTCCTTCAAAACAACACGTTTGATACATTACCGACAACACCAACAAGGAAATTGATTTGGTAGATTGTAAATTGCTGTTTCTTCAAAACAACACGTTTGATACACTACCTTTTTGTGGAACATTTCGAAAATGAGAAAGCTACTTCTTTGCAGCTTTCCGGAAGAGAAAGAAATAACTTTTATATTCTGCTACCAGAAACTTTTCTTTTGTCACTATGATATCCATTGATGGCTTGGTAACGCTTTTAGGCGTTGCTGACAATACATCTATAGTGTCTTCTTGTATTTTCAGCTTACGATAGTCGAAATGTCTATATGCTTGAAAAAAGTCTAATTTGTCCGATTGTTCGAACGTATAGGTAACTTCCTTCAACGTATCATCAAACAGCACAAGATAATTTTCGCCAATAACAAGTTTACCTCCTAATAACTTCCTTGCATCAATATCAGCTATTTCGTTGACCGGAAGGGGAAAACATTTATAGGCTACATAATTACCCAAAATTTGAGCGGGTAATTTTTTTGTTTGCGCATAAATGATATTGGAGGTCATGTATGACATAAAAATTGTCAGAAATATTTTCTTATTCATTTTTACATTATTTATAATTTGATATTTGTTTAATCTTGGGCTGTGGGGCAACGTCGTCTGCAAAATTATTCCAGGCATTCATCCATTCACGACTTTCCTTGTTATTTAAACGCGGCTCTTCGCCATAAAGATACTGCCAAGCTTCCATTGCTCGCCTTATAATTAACCCTCGTAATTCTTTTCCTTTAGCTGACCGACGTTGTAAAAAAGCTTTAAAAACATCTACAGCATTGTAATTATTATTATTCACAACATTTTTCACTGAATCACCCACACCACCATTGTAAATGGATGTTAAAAGTGTATTAAATTCACTTTGGGTTAATGGAACCCTAGCAGCCTTTTGAACTCTTTCTTCATATTCCTTAGCAACATCTGCCCTTAAAAGTTTATCTGCTTCTGCTAAAGTAAGCCCCTTAACAAATTTAGGGTCCTTAAGGCTTTTAATTACATGGCCATAGCCAACGGTGGGGATTTTAACTGGATCTAAGTATGGATAAGCTATAGTCTGACCATTTATTACTTTAACATTGTCTCCCAATCCTTCTTTTGCTTTAAGGGCTGCAATAAGGCTTTCTGGCGCATGCCAATCGCGTGCATATTTAGCAGTTTCCCAGCCGTTTAGTGTGAATTTTTGCATTGTTCCATCTGCTACAGTTCTGATATCTCCGTAATGTGGATGCGAAGCTTGTCGATCATTTGCTGGTTCGTTTGCCGGTTGATTTGATGGTTCTGAAGGGGTCTTTCTGGAAGCTTTAATTATTACTCCAGTAACCATTTCCTCTCGAATAAAATGGTCAAATTTTCCAGTTTCAGTATTGTATCCTTGGACAGTATTAAATATATTTCCATTTGCATCAGTTCTTTGTCCATGTTGTACTGGTTTGCCATTATACATTTCTTGCTCTTTTTCTTGTTTTCCATCCGGATCAGTCCGGTTAATGGGATTATTGGAACAATAATCATAAGGCGATAAACCCGGGCGTTGACTTTCTTTGGGATCCACAGCAGACCATCGTGCCAACCAAGGTATGTAGTACCTGGCGCCATGATAGTACAACCCACTTTCCTCATCGCGCTCCTTACCTGTATAGCGGTAACGCTTGGCAACAGCTTTTACATCACTGTTTAAAGCCTGGTAAGCAGTAGTGCCATAAGGATGATATTCTTCATAGCTGATAGTCCTCGCATTTTCGTCCAGCTCAAGAGTAGAAGAACCAAGATGATTTGAATAACTAAAGCGCTTTAATGAGGTTGCGTTGTCATCAATGCCATATGGATCTTGCGTTTTTACTTCCAGCATGGCAATCCTTCCGGTGTTCCCGCATATTTGCGGGACAGGCACCACTGAAATGCACTGTAGTGCGTTCGAGTGTCAAGGAACTTGTATCGAATGTACCTGTTTGAACAAATAGTTGCTATATCATTTCTGCAAGTGCAAAAGAATAGATAGGGCACACAATTCTAAATATTTCTCATATCGGTTGATGATGTAAGAGGCACAAAAATTTTGAGATCCCTTTATCATAGCCCTTCTTCCTTTTTAAAATAAAAAAGGAAGGTGAATGATCACCTTCCTTTTGTCAATTATTCAATTCAAATTGACAGATAAACATTTTCTTATGCGTCTGCTTTTTCGCAAGCTACACAGGAAACTCTATACAATTCTATGACATTACCCAATACTACCTGATTTTTTTAATCTTAAGCGTATTGCCTTCACTTAATACAAGAAGATGAGGATGCAGTGTATCAAATCCTATAAGGTATGCGTCAAAATATCCATTTAAATTTGTACACTCCCATGTATTTCCAAATTTATGTCCGATAAATTCAGAAAATACGTCTTTGTAATTCGCACCATCAATTGATTTTGTTAGATCTGTATATTCAATAGATATTTCGTCCGTTTCAGTCAATGGTTTTAAAGTTAAAAGCAAATTGTCAAAACAGAATAGCATTTTATCAGCAAGTAGCCAGCCTGCATTTTCATAGCTTGTATTTTCGATTATTTTTAAAGATGTGAGTTTTTTACCAAAAAAATCTTCGGATTTGATTTTAATTACCTCCATATTTACCAGCTTTTTTCTTTGCTTGTTTGACTTGTTTTATTACAGTTTCAGCCCCTTCATCTCCACTTGCTGCTGCATTGGCTACCTCTCCGAGTGATTTGTCCCACCAGTCACCTACGTCACCTTGTTTTGTTGCAGAAGCATGACCTCCACGCTCTTTTAAAACATCACGAGCTTTTTTATCTTTGGAACTAGCTAAATTTCCTATTTTACTCTTTCCTCCATTTGTTAATTTAACACCCTCATCTGTTGTTTTTACTTTATCCTCTATTTTGTCTTGTGTTTCAGTAGTAGCTTCATCTTTTTTAGACGCATCTTCATCGCCGGTGTTATCTGAATTTATTTCTTTACTGGGTTGAGTCGGCTGCTCATTTGGCGTGTCATCTGGCGAATGGGACATTAAATACACAGCATCACTTAACAAGCCTATTTGTGCAGTAATAGTAACTCCAGCTCCATGAACTGCTACAGCTACGCCTCCAACAGCACCTACGCCAGTTTCTGCAGTGAATACAGCAAAGAATGTTCCTCCAATCTCTTCAGCCTCACCCTGAGCCATTGCAATGAAGTCTCCTACTATTTGTCCTAATGCAAATGCTTCCCCATGTTCTTTAATAGTATCAGGATTGGTACGTCCTACACCAAAGGTATTATCTGTAACCAGTGCATTAGCAATACCTAAAACAAAATACTCAAAGCTTTCAACTGCATCCTGCATCTTTTTTGCAGTTTCTTCACTTGGAATGAGCATTATAGGTTGACTCGATGGTGAATACCCTATTGGCTTGTTATTGTCCATGCCCCAGCTTACTCTCGGTCCAAGATCTCCAGGGCCAGCAGTCGAACTGTTTTGTTGACCAGATTGTTTGTTTGAAGAACCGTTTTTTTCGTGATGCTGTTTGCCATTAGGATCAATATTTCCAATTGGATTACAAAGCACATAATGATATGGGCTCCACCCTGTATATTTTCCTTCCAATGGATCCACAGCCGTCCATCTACACAACCACGGAGCATAATAGCGCGCGCCATGATAGTAGAAGCCAGATTCTTCATCCCTTTCCTTACCTGTATAGCGGTAACGTTTTGCTACAGCTTTTATATCACTGTTTAAAGCCTGGTAAGCCGTAGTGCCATATGGGTGGTACTCTTCATAGCTGATGATGTTTGTATCCTGGTCTAATTCAAGAGCGGATGAGCCAAGATGGTTACTGTAGCTATACCGATGTAGTTGTTCCGGTGAATCATCTGAGCCTTGTGTTCTCGCTTCCAGCATAGCAATACGGCCAGTGTCGTCACTGATATGCACTGTTGTGCGTTCGAGTGTCAAAGAACTACTATTATCAAACTTACGGTATATTTCATAATTACCCAATATGGGCATGCCCCTGCGGGTCGCGCTGAAGTTTATCCCGCAAACATGCGGGACTGCAAGTCCTCACTACGCTCCGGGCTTTACGCTGCTATCGCTCATGCGGGGACCCCCTTTCTATTAATCATCTGTCAGCATTTTGAAACATCTGATCTTTCCTCTTAATTATACCACACAAAAAATGGGCAGTTAATAAACTGCCATTCCTTTTAAAATGTTAGAAAATTTAATCACTAATTAGTTAAATAAAAAATATAGAACTCTTCTTATAACACATACGGCTATAATAAAACGGGGCGGCTTACTGGCCGCCCCGTTTTAAATTAATAAGAAAATTACAAGGTTAATAATAATGCTGGTTCTACTGGCTTGCAAAGAGCATCCACAAATCTGTAGCATTACCCAAAAGCGGACTGTCGTATTATTTTTTAGTTCGGATTTTTTCATATCCGACTGTCTGACCATTACTATACGCCATCAAAGAAAAACTACTATTAGTCCAGCCAACCAAATAAGATACTTTTTTGAATTTTCTGCTCGTTTCAACAAACAAATATTTACCATCTTCTGCTGTTATTGTTCTACCATCCAAGTCTGTAGTTTTTACAATCGAAAATGTTGAGCTATCGTCAATTTTATTTTTTTCATAGTATATTATTTTGTTATTCGAAATCTTTATCATTTCACTATGATCATAGGATGCTCTCCACTTTCCTTGCAGCATTTGTTGTACTTCACCTGAGTTTTTCTGACCCAGGCAGTTAATAGAAAGAATAAGCGTAGCAAAAAATAAATTGTTTTTTTTAGCAAAAGATCTCATAAAATGTATGTTTTAATTTAATGATTTTATTATTTGATCGTAATACGTTTCTCTTTCAGCTAAGCCGAGGGCTTTAGCGTTAATGGTTTTTGTAATTTGTCTAAAACTTTTCCCATCTTCAATTGCAGGAATCGTATATTTTTGGAAATACCATAAAGAGCTAATAACTGCGATCTCTTTATCCGTTGCAACTTTCTCAGGATTAGTTACGAAGTCTTCATGAGCTCCAAAAAGCGAATTATATGCCTTTGTAAAATCCCTATAGTTGTCATGCAGTGTTAATTGAAAGTAACCTCGGCCTCGATATAGAAAGCCGTCACCAGAAGCTTCATCCCCATTTCCACCTTTATGCGCATATGCGGCATTTAAAATCACTTGGGGCTGCTTTAAATACCTATGCGGATTAGCCTCAACCTTTCGGTAAACATCGGTATTTGTTCCAAACGTAATGCCAACCCGATCTAAACTACTGTATATGGAACCTTCAACCGGAACTTTTTTTTGAAAAGCTCCCGATTCGTGAGCCGCTTGAGCCAGATAGTGAGCTAGCAAGTTTTTAGTTGTAATGCCAAATTGTTTACCGTATTTATTCAAGTCATTGACAAAACCTTTTAATATCTCCTTGTTTGCAGATGGGAATAATTGTATCATTTTGTCATATGTAATCAGCTCGCCTTTAAGTTCATCATTTGCACCTGCAGGCAGATGGATATGAGATGGGGGACCTGTTTTTGCTTTTGGCGAAGATTTATGATGCGCCTTTGAAGAATGATGAAGAAGTTCTCCAAACTTTTTGTGAATTTTTATCGCATTTCTATCTGTCAGATGCTCTATTGTCGGAATTAAATATGACATCCCTGCTTTTTCAGCTCTATGCTCCAGGTCTTTACGATCTTTTTCGGCTATAGCATGGGTTTTCTTTTTTTGTTGGGCAGAAGTATCCTTCATGCCATCCGGATCATGCCGCATAATGGGATTATTAGAACAATAATCATACGGAGATAACGTTACACGTTCACTTTCCAAGGGATCCACAGCCGTCCACCTGCATAGCCACGGAGCGTAATACCGAGCACCATGATAATAAAAGCCGTTTTCTTCATCTCGTTCTTTACCAGTGAAACGATAACGTTTAGCCACAGCTTTTATATCACTGTTTAAAGCCTGGTAAGCAGTAGTGCCATAAGGATGATATTCTTCATAGCTGATAATCCTCGCATTTTCGTCCAGCTCAAGCGTAGAAGAACCAAGATGATTTGAATAACTGAAGCGCTTTAATGAGGTTGCGTTGTCATCAATGCCATATGGATCCTGTGTCCTTACTTCCAGCATAGCAATCCTTCCGGTGTCATCACTGATATGCACTGTGGTGCGTTCGAGTGTCAAAGAACTTGAGGTATCGAATGTACGATATATCTCGAAATTTCCAAGATAGATGCGCTGTTCTGTTCCACCGGTTTTCGCGGTGTACTTACGCACCCGCTGACCGCCGCTGTACTGGTAGTATGTATCTGCATCGCCGGTAGCGCTATGGCAGAACTGGTTGCTGAGATCCCATTCCATGGTGCTCAGGTGCGGCATCTGCAGCATGTTGCCATGAGGATCGTATCCGTTACCATTGTTGTAATAATCATAATGGCTGCCGCCTACATCCACACTCCGCAGGTAGTTATTGCTGCTGTCATAATTGAATGTACGGGTATAGCTGCCATTGCCTGCATTGTGCTGCAGCTCCAGTATATTTCCTGCTGCATCGTACCTGTAAGTCTGTGTATAGTTCTGCAGTGCAGATCCGTCCCATTTCGGCGTGGCATTGATCATCATGTCCAGATCGTTATAGCGGTCGGTGCTGCCTGTGCTGTTACTGTTGATCATCTCCCGTCCGCTGGCCTGTATCAGCCGGTACAGGGCATCATAGGTATAATCCATGATGGGTTCAATCATACTGTTGTTGTAGAATACAGTAGGCAGTGCCTTATCTTCAATACGGGTAATGTTGCCCACAGCATCGTAGGTATAACGGAGATCCTGCAACGAATCGTTGGTATTGAGGTTTACCGTAAAGAGCCTTGTAAGCCGATAGGTAAACGGATCATATGTATAGCGGGTCTTGGTACCGTTGCCGTACCAGATGGCTTCCCGCTGCCCTTTGGCATCATGATGTATGTCCTGTACATAGGTATCTCCATTAAGTACTACTGTTTTCAATGCGCCATCTTTATCGTAGGTATGCTGTGTGATATTCCCGCTGGGGTCTGTTACACTTACAGGGCGGCCCAGGGCATCTACCGTTGCAGTAGTAGTAAACACTTCGGTGCTGAGATCGCTGCCGGGGTTGAGCGTATACCAGTCGGCATCCCGCAAAGCAGCATTACTCAGCAGGCTCATAAAGCTCTGTACAGGCATGCCTTTAAAATCAAAGCTGTCCACCCAATGCATACCGCTGCCGTCTTTGGTGTTTACTGCCTGTCCCCGCAGGTTATGGGCTTCTATAGTGCCGGATATTGGCGTGGCACTTTCCCCGTAACTGGTTACGGACAAATAACGCGCTGTATCCCAGCTGTTACTGCCCTGGTACAGGCTTAATTCATGCCGGAGCGGTCTGCGCAGCTCATCATACACTACATGGCTGCGGCGTTCTGCTGCATCCCAGGTGTAGAACGGCTGCCCGGCTACGTCTACCAGCATATGTTGTGTGCCGCCGTCTATGCTGGTTTGCCACAGGGGCGCTTTCAGCATATTGTAGGCATACTGCAGCTGTACGCGGTGTATGGGCAGGAGGCCGGTACCGTCAATAATGGCGAGGCGATCACCGGCAATATCCAGCTGTACCGCGCTGTGTATCTCTGTGCTGTTGCTGTCCATAGTGATGGTATAACAGGGTCGGGCGAGCGTGTCGAGATACATGGTAGTGGGTGTGTGCCAGAACGCTTCTGTTTTTCTGGCTGCATCTCTTTCATTATCGCCCATATCGCCGCCTATGCGGGCTTTATACCATGAGGAAGCCATAGCCGTATCATTAGCATCAAATATGGTCTGTGTCCAGTCGTCCCAGGTAGTATAGCTGTAAGTGCCGTCGGGCATTTCTGTAAGGTAAGCTCTGCCCAGTGCGTCGTAATGTATACGCGGACTTACGCCACAAAGCGCTGCCTGTTGTGCAGGATCAAAGGCATGTGTTTTGCTGAAGTAAGGCTCAAATTGCATTACTGCATTGCCTTTGTTATTGTACACTGTTTTGCCGCTGCCTATCCAGCGCGTCAGCGACTGGCTGTCGTCTGTTTCCGGCGGACTTGCATAATCTCCCGGCGGGCTGCTCTGCCAGTTATCGTCCAATGCCGGCAATGGTCCGTCTGCAGCCTGTACTTTGTGCATGGCTATGCGTCCCAGTCCATCTGTATAAGTGATGCGGATCAGTACATTGCTGTCCGGGTTATTTATGTAATGCTCTTCACGGCCTATCATAGCCACAGCTGTTGGCTGAACTGTAAAGTCGTAGAGACAACGCCAGGTGGCACGTCCCAGCAGGTCTTTAGCACTGTCAGCAGGATTGGTCCAGAATTTATGCTGGTTGCTGATATCTGAGGCAGTGTCTGCATCAAATGCATCGCCATTTAGGAACAGTAATTCGTCGGCTTCTGTAGCGCTGCTGTCTTTGCCTTTCACAGCCATAGCAACCTGCATGCCCAGTGCGTCATACAGCATTTCTGTATAGTTCAGGTTGGGGTCCTGCATGCGTGTTGGTTGCAGGCCGCGCCAGTCGTAGCTGATCACGGTGCTGGTATTGCCCAGCGCATCGGTAATGCTTTGCGGCAGCAGGTGATAATTCGGCCAATAGTTTACGGTGGTTACATTGTTCCAAGGATCGGTGAATGTTGCGGGCTGGTAGAAGTCTGCAGCAGGGCTGCTGCTGTATTGTGCTGTACCTGATGGCAGCCACCACCAGTCGCCACCGGCGTCTGCAAAGGCACTGATGTCTGAATGATGCAGGTAGCCTGCCTGCGACAGCATCTCATTGTTGTTATCGAGGCGTTGTATGTCTTTATTGAGCGTAGCTGCAATGATTACATCCGTAAATGCAAGTGTGTATTGCTGGTCCGGGATGGCCAGCGCATGCAGTGTATAGAGTGGTGCTACTGTTGCTGCGTCGTCTTCACGGAAGATGGTGCGTGTATGCGATAGCTTACGAAGGGCCGTATCTGTTTCTGCTACAGGTGCACCATAGTCAACGGCATTGTTTACGTCAGGCAGTATCTGACCAAAGCTGTCAAGGGTAAAAAGCCCGCCGGGGTAGTCGTTTGGTGACACATGGAATTCATAGGAAATTGCTTCACAAGGCACGCGTTTTCTGTAAGAAGAGGTGGTTTCTATATCATTGGTGTACTGATGCGTGCTGTAGGTAATGTACATTTTGCCTTGCGCTTCTTTTACGAGGTCGGGCAGATCACCCGGAATGCCGTGACGTGGATAGGCAACCTGTGCGCTTTCCAGTACATTGCCCAGTTCATCTGTGCTCAGCGTCATGCTATGCTGTATGCGTGCGTCAATAGGTGTACGCTCGCAGCTCCAGGCAATGCTTTGCTCCTGCAACGCAAGGAAGGAAGCATAGCGGTTCCGGGCCAGTGGCTGATATGCCTGCACTTTATAACCGGACATGGTTACCGTGTAGGGAATGTCTTTTTTAGATGTATTATCCAGTGCATACACTTCCTGCCGGAGGGCAGATCCTTTCAGTGCCCGGTGCGCCTCGCGCACTTCCTGTACAGAAAGCTTGGCAGGCATGGAAAGTATATCTTTCAACGCTGGCAACTGGTAGTACGACGCATGGTCATTCAGCGGATAAAACTCGGTCGCATATTTATCCAACAGTGTACTGTCACGCATCCAGGCTCCGGTGTGGAACCATGTTTTAGTCAGTACGGGAAACTGATTAAGCATACCTATAGCTTCAGTGCCATTGTGCTGGTTAACGTATAGCGCATTGTCGATGTCGATACTGTCAACCCGACCGAAACCCCGGAATTCGCGTTCTTCATGATCATAGTAACCATGATGATAGCTATAGGATTGTGTATAGGTGGTATTGCTTACATGGTCGTGCGTTGTAGTGTGGCTGAGACATTGTACCGGGAAGGGCAGTTTTGTGGCCCATGGTGTACCGGCAGCTTTATCTTCCAGGTAATATTGGGTAGAGCTTTTATGTTGCAACGTTACATGTTTGCCCATGCCGTTACGATAGCTTTTCAGGACATAAGGCTTATTGCCGCCCATCAGGTCTATATAGTACATTGGGGCATTGCTGTGCTGAGGAAGGGGAGAACTCCATACAATGCTGCCTGTGCCGTTGCCGAGAAAATCAATGACAGCAATAGTGCTTTGATTTTCGACAGATGGTACAGTGCCGAGCCGTACAGGTGCACTCCACCCGTTACCCGCAAGGTTTACCCAGGCTGTAATGCTGTCAGGAGAGCGGTACAAAAGATCAGGTGCGCCGGTGCCGCTGATGTCAGCCAGGTGCAGGTATTGTGGATTATACAGGTCTGGCGTGGCAAATACAGGCGCATTGCTCATGGTGACTTTGGCGCCGAATTTACCATAGCCCATATTAGGCCAGTAGCATACCTCCCCATTTTTGATGCGCACCAGGTCGGTAAGGCCGTCGCCGTTCATGTCTGCAAGAAAAACGCTTTGCACCGGGTCATTAATCAGCAGGCGCGGGCCTTTTTCTTCATCCCAGAAGGTACTCCTTTTACCACCTTCGGTATAGCCTTGCGTGCCTTTGTTGGTCCACCAGGTCCATACATTTTCATCGGTGATCAGTACATCCGGGCGGCCATCGCCATCCAGGTCCATCATCTTGGTCCAGGGGCTGTTCCAGTCTATATTTGCGATGCTGTTAAATTGCCGGAACGGCTGCCATTGCTGGTTGTCGTCCAGCTCAAAATAGCCTGGCATTGACGGGTCGTGACTTACAAGTTGTCTGCGCCCGTCTGCATCGAGGTCCTGCCATTGCATTATTTTTCCCAATCCGCCAAGTGATGGCTTCTGTGCAACTGGCAGTGCTGCACCAAAGTGTCCATTGCCAAGGTTACTTTTATAATACCAGCCGGTAGCTGTTTCTGTGAGAATGCCGGATATGCCTTCTCCATAGAGGTCTGTCCATTGGTAGCTTCCTGTAAGGCCTTGTGGCGCTCCTGAAACATCAGATAAATCTACTTTTTGAATTGTGGTATTCCATGACAGCGGCTGGTACTCCATTGTCATGGGTGGCAACGTTTTTTTATAGTATCCACTGCCGTCCGGTTTTTTTTTGTAGCCAGCCTGTGATACCTGTACAATAAAATCTGCTTCTGTAAGTACATCTGTCTGGCTGTCTTGCCAATAGACTACGTCGAGTGAGCGTACCGGAACTGGCACATAAGTAGTTCCATCGCCTAACTCAGCAAAGTTGTGAAACATGATCATACGGCGGCATTGACGCCAGGTCCGTATCTCAAAGCCAGCATGAAAATCAGAGAATGGATCTTTGCGGCAAGCCCACATCTGGTCCGGTATGTAAGCCGGAACATCTCCGCTATGATCGCCATAATCAAATATGGCTTCCATCATGTATTGAGCTCCGGTTGGCACAGATGGTTCATATGCATTACTGTCAGTAATAAAAAAAGAATTCTTATTGCAGTAGCTTATTTTTTTCAGATACTTATTGGCAAAGGCTGAGATACCGTTCTTTCGATTACGCTCATGTGCTTTGTAGGGTACGTTGTCTGTGTTTTCAGCAACATAGAAGAACTCCTGTGCATTGCCTTTATTGTCTATACTGATCTGCGGCAGCCATTTAAAAGTGTTTGCAGGAAATTTAGGGTCTGAAATACGCCCGGCCGGTGTAAGGCCATACCAGGTCGTTATATTTTCTTTGGTTGTGACGCGCCACCAGCTATCAGTACTGTCCTGACGGTGTATCCATTCTATACGGGCAAAGAGGCCTTCTATGCGTGGTATATAGCGGCGGACGTGATAGAAGCCTGTGGTAAATTCTACAACAATCCCATCGTTCAGCATCGGTACGAGATCTTCGGAACCTGCGAGCAGGAATATATCGGTTTCTTCCGCGTCATTATACTGAGGAAGCTTTTTGTCTGTTTTTCGCTGTATGGCAGGTAGGCCAGAGCCCCAGCCGAGACCGAATTCACTGTTGCCGCCACCTGAGTTGTAGGAAAGTGAGAGCGCAGGTGTAAAACCTGCACGCCCTGGTGTAAGCGGAAGTGGTATAGATAAAGAAGCCGTACCATTTACTGCATTGACCGAAAATTTTTCATCAATGCCTTTTAACGCTCCGCCACCTTTAGGCATAGATATTGTTGGCGCCTGCGATTTGTAGAAGGGGCTTTCTTCGCCGCTGCTGTCATTTTTTGGCTGTACGGTATAGTTGTCCAGCGGGTAACTCTGTTTTCCTTGTACGCCGGTATTGCTGCCGGGGTTTGGGTTTGTCTGGTTATTCTGTGACATGGAAGTAAGGTTTTTTGTAGTGAAAAGATGCCTGCTGCATGATGCATGCAGGCATCTTTATTAAAAAGTGGATTTAAAGATTTGGATATCTGGTTCTGAGGTAAGACATTACCAGGTTTATCTCCGTATTGCTGAGCACACGGTTGTAAACAATAGCCTCGTATGTTATACCGTTAACGAATATCGAAGAGTTATAGGTAACTCCCATTACAGTACCTAATGTTGATGTCCGCAATAGTTTATTCGCGATGTTTTCAGTGTTGAGTACGGTGCCATTTTTGCCATACAGCGTCACTACGGAAGATGCGCCACTCTGATTCATTGTGACCGCTGTAATTACCGGAGCAGCGGAAGGCGTCGGCGTGGATATGGTGTATCCTAGGGCACCATTCTGTACGAAGACTACAGATGTTGCTACGTCTGTAGTTCCCGGAGCTTTGTCGAAAACTGCTACGCTCCATCCTGATCCATATGAATCCAGGCCACGGCTGACGTTTGACGAGCCGACATAGAAAATGGTATAGTTGTCCGTGTCGCTGATCGGGTTGCCGGATCCGGCAAGTGCGGCGTTGGTAAACTGCACAACAGGTAATCCATTCGTATCTGTTGTTTGTACGGGTAACGCTAAATTACTCAGTGCCGTAAGATCAAAACCATTGCCTGTAGCATCTGTCCACTGGGTTACGTGTCCGCCGCTCACAGAGAGGCCTGTGTCTGCTTTCCACCAGCTGCGCATGTCGTTTACCGGCATGTCTCCGAGGTCAATGTCATCGGGATCAGGTGTCAGAGAATTTTCCAGCTGATACATAGCTACCATGTAAAGGTCGTTAAACGAAGTATCCATGTTTACCGCTGTTTCTGTTGATCCATTCACTTTGACAATTTTTACCTTCAGGATTTTTGTGTTTCCGTTGATACAGAATACAGGATCAGTGCCGGTAATAGTTATATGGCCGGTATATTTGTTATTTGAATCGAGTGTTGCGGATAGGGTCGTTTCAACAGTACCTGACTGGTATGTAAAATATACTTTGTATGAATCTGAAAGTGCCGTATCTGTGCCTGGTTTGAAATACAAATCTGTTATCGTTGCTTTTTTATTCTTGCAGAATAAAGGCAGATAATCCTGTGAAACCGTAAAGGTCATCCGTGAAATGGCAGACCCATTTTGCAAGCTTTCAGCATACGCGTACCATTCAGATGCAAATTCATGTTTCAGGCTAAACAGTCGTGGCAGTATTGCATTGCCCGTTGCGGCATCGATCAGTTCACCGATGCGGTCATTTGCCGGTGTGGTGAGACTGGCGTCGTACTTCGCTGTATAATGCACATGGAAGATAACATCTGAAATAGAGTCGATATCAAAAGACGCATATTTTGAAGGCAGTTCCAGCGTCCAGGTACTGATGGCGCCTGCTCCTTCAAATGGCAGGTAGCGCTCATCACGGAAGTTCATCTCAAACATGCCGCTGTCATTCTGCGCAGAGCTGGTGGCAATAGATTCGCTGCCGCCGGATGTGTATACGAACCTTGCTACATCGTTGCCTACAGGTGCTTCTGCATATGGATCCGAAGGTGTGCTGCCTGAAGACGGATTCAAAATGGTGTTTTTCCTATACTTGCTGCTGACAAGGGTCAGCTTGGCACTTATCGTTGTGTAAGGGCCGGCTACACAAGGTATGCTGAGACTTACAGACTTAATACGACGCATGTAGTGACCGGGGTAGTCCATGTCAAAGAGCCATTCCGGCAGATTGATGGTTGGTTTGCCTCCGCTCTTCAGCTCCAGCAAAGCATTTGCATCCAGTGCTGCCAGTGAAATGTGTTTGGTCATTTCATGCAGACGCTTGTTCTGATCAAGATAAGCAGCATCCATACGTTTGATGTCGTAGATAAGTGCTTCGCCTGCAAGGAGGCCTTTTTTCAGGCTGTCCCAGTAACCAAACTGTATGAATGGTATGTCGAGTTCAACACCAATCTCAAAAGCAAAGCAGCGTTCTGCGCGCTTGGCCAGATCAAATGCCAGCTTGTAGCTCTGGAAGTAGGTCAGTGATATCTGGCCGATCATCCAGTCGTAGAGGTCTTCATTGCTGTATTTGTCGTGCATGGCCTGGTCAAGAGCTATGGCATTCTGGTATTGCAGGTTATGGTTGGCCAGTTCCTGCTCTGCAATAGCTTCCCGTATCTGGGCAGCTACCATTTGCTTATCAATCTGAGCCAGTTCTGCGTTTGCCATAGTAAGCTGCTGTTGCCATTCTTCGCTTCTGCGGACATGACCTGCTTTTGTACCGGCCATAGAGCCCTGTATGTCATTTATTGTCGACGCAACGCCTACTGCGCCTGCTGCGGCTTCCATAACGTTCCCCAGATTCTGACCGCCTTCTGTAGTCCCTAAGGTAAAAGGAGAGCCAAGCTTGATATTGGGAATTATATGCATTATTCCTGCAAGCGTCTGAAATGCTCCCTGGCTTACTCTCAACGGCAGGCTTTTCTGTAAGCTGTCCAGTTGCGATTGCTCATATTCATTCAGGCCTGTGTTAATCAGATTCTGGTAGTAATCCCTGCGGATGGTTACCATGTTTTGTTGCTCTTCCAAACCGGCAACTTGCGCCTGTGCTTCCTGTATCTGCATCTGGCGTACTGCTTTGGCAGCATCCAGCACACTTATTTCCTGGCTGCTGCGTAGCAGTGAAATATGCTCTGCATCTTTTTTCTCAATGGCGGACAGTAGTGATGCACCCAGTGATTTCACTTCCTGTGCCAGCTCGGTTGCTTTTTGAGATATTACATTGAAACGGTATTGAGGAAGCGGTGCAAGCAGTTCGTTTACCGCATCGCTGAGTGATATGCCCAAAGCAGTTGCACGTACCAGCAGTGCCGGGTCTATCGGCGGCTCAAACAGCGCCAGCTGACGTTCTACGCCATCAATGTTCTCGCTGTTGCGGATCTTGAACAGGCGGTCAGCAACCACATCCCAGTAGCTTAGCAGCTTATCGTTCTTCGGTATACAGAAGTAGTACATCTGTAGTGGTTGTTTGGGAGATTGGACATACGTCTGGTTCATTCCGGTTGGCGCCAGTAGTGTTTCTACGTTCACCAGTGCATTAGAGAACGCATTCATCACGTTTGGCGACGATTTAAGATCTGCATAAGTGAGATCCTCGGAAGCTACCCGGGCCGGTATTTTTACAGGTGCCTTGCCGAGTAATTTTGCTGCAAGTATGTATAGCAGCGTTGCTTCATTGATCTCTTCCAGTGTTTCTCTGCGGAAGAGCTGATCGCCCCAGGCAATAAGGTTGTCGAGGTATTTCATGAGCACGTTTTTCATGTACGCACTGATGCGGGTACGTGCTATGAGGTGTGGCTTGAATGGATCGTCAGCCCATTGCTGTACGGCATTTATGAGTGATGGGCTCGACATAATATCAGTAATGCTTGGTATGCCATGCAGTGATTCTTTGTAGAACGGATAGAACTGCCAGAAACGTTCTGCATGGGTGCCATGTGTTGACGTGCCGATATTGGTCGGGTTAAACACATAGTGGAACCATTGCATCGCTTCTGTGAATTTCTGGTCCTGCATCAGTTTCGTCGCGATCAGCAGCGGGATGTGGAAGAACATCTCCCAGTTATAGATCGCATTCGGGCTGTCGTACCGGAAATCAAGCGTTGATGTCGGGTATGCGTTGGTGTCCAGCGCAGTATTGGTTACATAGGCTGATGGGATGGAGGCCTGTACATTGGATGTAGGTTTATATACGCCTGTAAAGTTCAGGTCATCCACTGTTGACTGTTTGAGCATAAAGTCCCAGTCAAAGAGTCCGTCGATTCCATACATATCCAGCTGGTCCGTCAGTTTATCTACTCGGTAATAATAGAACGGATGAAATCTGTAATAGGAAATTGATGCCTGCTGCTGACTAACACCACCAGTAGAGGCAGGGATAGCCCCCGGATCTGTACCTAGCGATTTAAATGGTATTGTTGTTCTATCAAGTTTTACGCTTTCTATACCAATTTCTGATGCTTTAATCGTGGTGCCGGTGAGTAATCGACCGGTAGAACCGCCAGAAAGAAGCGATGATATCGAATAGGTGTTTTTCTCTACGAAGAATGCATTTGCATAGTCTTTATAAAAGAATTTGGGGAAAGGTACATAGCTGCCACTATTATTTTGTGGTATTACGCGATCAAACACAAGATACTTTACGTTTTGATGATTGTCAGATAAAACGCCGTATGATGGTGACTGCGAAAGCAGTGGCACTGTCGTTGTTGTATTGGTTGACAACACACGATTAACGATATGATTATACCCATGAGCATCATTCGGCCCTACATCATACTGTCCCTGGTCTCCAAGATAGTTGAGATTTTCAAACAAGTCACTGTAATAGGTATATGGCCATTGTGAGGAAGCGTGTACCTTGTTGTGCTTGATAGTAAAGTGTGGCCCCCTGAAGGATTTCAGCGGAATGGTATTATTGGCTACCGCGGCAATATAGAGGCCGTTTGCCTTACCTCGGAAATCATCATCAGAGAAAAAGGAAGCTATCACATCTCCAACCCTGCTTCTCCATGAAGCATTAGCCACATTATTCTGAAGATATCTCAGACTCCGTACTGTAGTTTGAGAGACAGTACTCCTCTGGCTGGGGATAGTACTATTGGTGTTATTATACTTATAGTCATTGTTGTAATTCGCAGCGTTGTTTATGGTGTAGTCTGAATTAATGTATGACAAATTGTATTTCGAAAAATTAGAACTTAAATCACCATTGTAATTACTAAGCCCGCTTTGGCTAAAAGGTCCGCCCGACTGGCCATTGCCGCCATTCATGTTAATAAGGTCTGTGCCGAAATCATGAAACGATATAGCTTTATCCACACGACTGTCAAGGTCTGATGTGATCTTGTCCATGGGTATGTACCTGTATGCGCCTTGTATCCATATTTCAAGATCTCCGTCCCAGTTAGTATCAATATGCAGCATCATACTGTCTTTCAGATACTGGAAGCTGTCTTCAAATGTATCTACGGTAAAAGGTAAGGTCCATATCAGTCCCGGGTTTGTGCTTATCTGGTTAGAATAGTAATACCTGAAGTCGTCTGCAGTCCATGCGCCATAGGCTTCTGTCTGTACCGATTCTTTGCCTACCTGTTTTGGCTGCCAGGTGCCGTTTTTCAGTTCAGTCCAGCAAAGGTCTATTTTCAGGTATTTTTGCGGATGGCTTTGCTCTGTGTCAACGCTTATCTTACTTGTCTGTTTCTGCTGCTGCTCGGTGAGTGTAATCCAGTAGAGACGCAGCCTGCCATGCCATTTTACTGCAGCAAATGTATTGCCGTCTATCTGCGTGTCCATTTTATCCCACGCGCTCCAGACGCCGCCAGTGCGGTTGCGGTAGTAGTACATATGCGGATTGGAACGGGTACGGCCCCATACATGCACAATCGTATCAATTACGTTGTTGCTGCTGTCGGTAATGTCTTCTGTGTGATAGGCGATCACATCAAGGTGAGACACTTCATCCAGGCGCTGCAGGTAAGTGCGGTAAGCATCTTCCATAGTATCGGAAGTGATCTCATTCTGCTTCAGGAATTTCTCCAGTTCCTGGAAGAACGGTGATTTATCATCGCGCAGATCCGGCTCTATCCAGTTTTCAGGATAAACAAATATTTTCCTGTTGGCTTCCCAGATGCGGTACCATTTGCGCCATGCGTTCCATTGGCTGATAGTGTCTGCAGAGAGCTGTATTGCCGTTGCAGCATTAGCTATGGTTTCTTCCTGCAGTACGCAGCGGTCTATAAAGAGCTGCACGGTGCTGATGGCCTGCTTGATGCGGGATGTCTGCACAACAGGCATCATCTCCGTGTCAATAAGCAGTGTGTCATAAATGTCATCCGCGGTAACCCATGCCTGGCGATATACCTGCGGTGGGTTGGCGAGCAGGTAAGATACCATTGCATCGCGCCTGCCGGTACGGAGGCGGTCACTTACAGGCTGTACTGTGCTCAGCCATGTGTCATTGCTGTAATGGGCTTTCACTGCCTGTACCACATAGTCGGCATAGGTCTGGTCTTGCGGATATAATGAGGCCAGGGCAATATTGGTACAGCTGTTCATGTTCACTTCAAGTATTCCTTGCAGGCTGAAGCATGCATCCAGCCTTTTATAAGTGCTGGCCAGCAAATAGGATGGTGGCATGTTGGGGCCCGGTGCATTAGCGTAGATATTCAGCCAGCCGGTTTGTCCCGGGTCGTCTTCTTTACCTGTCAGGACTCTCAGGTCATCGGCGTTTACCTGCACCGCCACTACGTAAGCATTAAACCATGCCTGTTTCCGCGAGCCCGAAAAAGCTGGTGCAATGGATAGTACGTTTCGGAAAATTGTACTCAGGCCTGTAGGTGACGGCCGCATGGATGCATTGACTTCCAGCCAATCCAGCAGGGCGATCCACTGTACTATGGGGACAGGTGTTACAGGAGATGCATTTGTGTTCCACGCACCTGCGGTCGGCAGGTTTGCAAAATCCGGAATGCCCTGTGTCTCAAATATGGTGCGGTTTTCAAGGAAGAAATCTACATCTGCAGCCGTAAGATTACCGATTTGCACTATCTGTGCAGCTTTGCCAAAACGCTCCATTACTGACAATACATCAATAGTGTATTGCATAGCAGTGTCGGGGTCATTGGTGTCTTTAATATACGATTCAGCTGTCAGTACATCGTAGCTATCTTTTCCGCTTGTTACAATCCATTTGTCCAGCAGTGTATCCGTCACGGCAAGATCTGTACGGTAGGTAGTGCTCATGTAGCTTCTTACCTGTACTTTGAGCATCGAACGGGTGTAGATATCATTGAGCATGCTAAGACGGGTATCCGTATTGGTTACCGTATAGTTCATGGGGTTGATGTCCGGTGTGCCGATAAGCTGTGCAATAAGAGTGAAGGCAGGTCCTTCACTAGGGACCAATAACTCTGTTGGCAGCAATGATTTGAAACGGCTAAGATCTGCAGATGTGAAATATGGGGTTGCAGCATCAAGAACTCCAAGCTTGCCCACAACATTCACCATAAAGTCCGCGTCTGCAGCACCTAATACCAGCTCTATTTTCTTGAGCAATGCTCCGGCATCTATGTTGTTGTTCGTGTCATACACGCTGGTGTTCAGTTTGGAAAGTAGCGTACGCAGTGCTTTATAGTAAGTCAGCAGTGAGTCCGACTGTGCAAGACGATCGGCTGATGTTGCGAAGTTGTCATCAAACAGGTAATCAATGTTTGCTGCGTTGAGCCCGCTGTTGCGGATATTTTTTATATGATCTATGAAGGTCAGTGCTGATGAGAATTGCGTGACGGAATCCTGTACAAAAGGATTTATACCAATGCTATTCATCCAGTAGCGGAACATACACCATGATTTGATATCAAGACGCAAGAGCCTTGCAAATGTAAACTCACGCCATAGGTTGCGTACATTATGATAATTGAAACCAAATTTTCCTTGCAGGTCTGTTGTAAAGAGGCTGTTGCCAAGGAAAGAGATTAAAACGCTGAACAATGTATCATAGTCGTTTTCAGATGCCTGGAAAGCACCGAGCACATAGTCCAGTTGCGACTGTGTTATCGCTGCAGGTATTGTGGGCAAGCCGTTAGGGTTGCTGGCCTGTACCCATGCTCCTGCATCTTCAGGGAACGGATATCCGGTAATGTTCTGGAAGTTCGGCACGATTGCCTGGTTGCGGAAAAGCAGTTCATATTGCGTAGGTATCCGCACCGGCGAATCGCCGCTGTAATCGCTGTATGGCATGTAACCGAAGTCACCCCATAGTGGGAGTACCGTATCTACACCGCAGCCGAAGATTTCTGTCATGCGTTTAATCTGTGCAATAGCGATGAGCGTACCATTGGTAAACGCTGCGCCTGCCGTCAGGCCGATGGCCTGTAACACACGGTCCAGTTCATATTTACTCCAGCCGGTGCGGCGTTGCAGCCTGATGAAGCGGTGTATAGCCAGCAGGTCAGCTTCTGTAAGACCTGTAATGGTCATCAGGGAAGTGTCGCAGGATGTTTCCGGGTTTGCATCAATCTTCAGGTGGCGTACAGCTGTATCATTAAACACAGAGCCTGAATTAACCTTGTTGATGTAATAGCAATCCAGCAATTCCAGCAAGTCGGTATAAGAAAGGCCGCTCTGCTGCAGGAATATATCCACACGGTTAAGGCGTGGCGAAGATGTGGAAATAAGCACAAGAGTGTCCAGTTGCTGCAGTCTGTTGGATGGATTAATAATATAGCTGCCCGCAGGAACACCGTAATAAGTACGGAGACTTGATGTATTCGTATCTGTCAGGATAACATACTCGCCACCGGAAGTTGACGTAGCGCTATTATCCCGTGTAATGCCCAGATAAGAACAGGCCAGATCGATATCTGTCAGCGTGTAAGCATCCGTTTCTGCCGAGAATGTCTGTGCAACGCGGTGCGGTTTCAGGTTTATAAGGGCCAGGTATTCTTTTGCCTGCTCATAAAAATAGTTATAAGGGGCCGTCCAGGGGTACTTGGCGTCTCTGAGGTTCTGATAAGCAGTCCCATTGGTATCAATATACTCAGGGATGGCCCTCAGTGTGGTACTATCCAGCGTAGTGTCATATGCTGTAATAGCCGGGTAACCGCTACCCGTTGCTTCTACCTGGTTTTCCAGTATTTCATTGACAATGTCAATGTATGGCATGGCTGTGTTGGTATTCCCGCAGGTCAGCGGCAGGTTCCACAGGTCGGGGCGTTTTTGCTGCAGCCAGTCGTAGGCCGGTTTGTTGTTTTTGTACAGCAGTTCCAGGCTGTCAACAAGGTATGCTGAAGGGCTGAATACAGACATGCAATCTGTACAGGTACAGAAATCAACATTACCAAATAGCGTACGCCAGTCCGGGCTTGCTTCCGGCGGCGTAGAATATATGGATGGTATGTAATTGCCTAACGCCTGGTATATGTTCATCGTCGCAGCATGTGCTATGAGGCCGGTCATAGTTGCATTGCTGTAAGTAAGCGCTGCTGCTGCTGTGCTGCCAAATGCCGCTGCGAAGTTTGCAGTAAAATCTTCCTGTGGCATCTGGGTAATAGCCATTGCAGAAGACAGACCTGCAGTTTGCAGCGCCGCTACTGTCTGGTACGATGGTGCCACAACAGCAAGGCGCTGCATAGCTGATACTTCACTGACAAATGTATCCGGATCATCTATTCCACCAAAATCGAAATTACTGTCTTCAGAACGAAGTGTGCTGACTGGCGTATGAAGCAGGTCGAAAGATGGGTTGGCAGTCACGAAAGCTGATAGGTTCCTGCTGAGCGTAGGAAATGGTGTTTCTGCATCTGCAATAATGCTCTGATGCATAGCAGAGGTCTGGTAGGTGCCATCAAAGTTGAGTAGCAATGACTGTGCATAAGCTGCCATTTTATCGCTTTCGCTTTCGCCTGTTATGTAATCAGGATAGGCAAAATCTATAGCTTTGGCTGCAGAGATCTCGGTGGTCCAGTAATCAGTATTTCTGCCCGCCATGCTTTCCGTTGATTGCGTAAGCATTTGCTTTACCATGCCGGGGTTACTGCCGCTGATCAATGCATAGGTAAGGGCAAGTTGCAGGCGTGTCGCAGTGTCTAAAGGTATGCTGGGTACAGTGCGGTTGATTACGGCTGCGTCCCAGAAGTCAACAGCATCTGTATCGTTATGATAGTAATACTGCAGAAATGCGCTAATCTGGTCTGTTGTTAATACATAGGAAAGGATTTTGTACGACCGGGAAATCTCAGGTGCTTTTCCTGCATCACCCAGGATGATAGTTGCCGCAGCGGATTTTACACCGGCAACCAGCAGGCTGATTGTGTCGGTGTCAAAATGCGGGATAATGTTGGTGGCCACCGCAAACTGCAAAGCATTTGTCAGCTGGTCGGTACCCATGTTACAGATAACCTCCAGCGATGTCTGTGATGTTTTGCGCATGATACCGTAGAAAGCTTCTGCCCCCACGCCTGTTTCCCGGGCATAGATCTGCGCCAGCAGGAACATCTGTATCATTGTTGCATTTTCACCAGTACTGCCCGCCAGGAAGTTGGTGTCATCTGCTGTCAGTGAGCTGAAATAACTTGAAGTGGCAGCTGATATTTTGCTGTACAGCAGCGTGTATTCGTCTGCTACGTTTACAGATGCATCTACCGGTATTGTCAGCGTTACATATGTAGCGCTGCTGGGGGTAAAATAGATTTGCGACATAACGGGGTCTGTGCCTGCTACTGTAGCAACAACCTGTAAGCCTGTCTGGCTGGGAGTATCGCCGGACAGTGAATAGCTGATGGCGAAAGTGCCGTCTGCAGCTGTGACAGATGTGCCGGCCACGTATTGGCTGCGGATCGAAACAGCATTTGCGGTAACTGTTATGCCGGCCATAGGTTTTCCGTTACTGTTTGTAACAATACCGGAGATTTTGTTGTCTTCAGGTCTGTCGGCTGAGGGAAGGAGGCTGTTGATCTTTGCTGCAGCATCATCGTTGATACCGTTACTGCCATCAAAGCCTAATTGTTCACCCAGCGATTCAACCATATAAGCTGTCGCGCCACCATAAAATGACTTGGTCATTTCATCATAAAATGTGTCGAGTTGGCTGAGATCTGAGGGCGGGGAATAGCTATTCTGGAAAAACCAGAAGATCGCCTGTTGCAGGTCATTTATGTTGCTTCCCTGCTGACCTAATGTGATAGGTGCTTTTACTAAGTTCATAGTTTTTTGTTTTGGGTTGTTAACTGGTAATTATTACTGACTCATGTTGTACCGGCCGGTATTTTCAGAATTTTACACAAAGAAAAAATGCATCCGTGCAACCTATGTGCAAGAGTGTTTTATTTTTTGTATTTTAACAAAGTGTATGTAAGATGTACATCCTTTGCCTGTATTTGTCCATTGCTGTAGCCTATTGTTGCCGGTAGTTTTGCTGTAAACAACACTTTCAACATCTAAAACAATTTGCAATGAAAAAGCGATTATTATTTAAGAGCATACATGCTGTTTTTGCCGTGGCTGCATTCCTTTTTTGTGTTTTTGCCGCGCCCGCTAAAAGTGAAGCACAAAGCAGTGCAGGAGTGAAAAACATTGTTCTTGTGCACGGGGCTTTCGCCGATGGATCAGGCTGGGAAGCTGTATATCATATGCTCGCCGGTCATGGGTATAATGTAACTGTTGTGCAGTATCCGCTCACTTCGCTGGAAGATGATGTTGCCGCTGTATCCCGCGCATTGGACAGAATGAACGGACCAGCTATACTTGTAGGACATTCCTATGGCGGAGCATTGATTTCACAGGCGGGCGCGTCGGATAAAGTAGCCGGTCTTGTTTATGTGTCTGCATTTGTGCCGGATGCGGGAGAAACTGTATTGCAATGGGCTATATCCGCTCCTCCTGCTGCCGAAAATGGTATTCTCCCTCCTGATGAAAAAGGGTTTGTTTACTATGATAAGGCAAAATTTCATGCAGGTTTCTGTGCTGATCTGAGTAAAGAAAAAGCTGAATTTATGTATGCATCGCAAGGTGCATGGGCTGCGAAATGTGCCGGTACGCCGCTTAGCCAGGCGGCATGGAAAAACAAGCCGTGTTATGCTATATTATCAACCGAAGATAAAAGTATAGATCCGGGTGTGCAGCGTAAGATGTACGAGCGTGCAAATGCAAAGATTACAGCGATAAAAGGCAGTCACTGTACTTTCATATCTCATCCTAAGGAAGTGGCATCCATCATTGAGCAGGCTGCAAAGAACGCCGGTAAATAAATATGTAAAAAACGGAGTGCTGCACAGCACTCCGTTTTTTTAATTGAGACATGATGTTACGGCGGTTAATCTCCAGCAAATTCCCAGGCACTCAGATAAGCATTATGTTTTTCTGCGTAGCTGATAAATCCTGCGTAAAACGGCAGACGGGAAAGTGTAGCACTATCCCCGATGACAACCAGTTTTTTCCGGGCGCGTGTCATCGCCACATTCATTCTGCGTATGTCAGAAAGGAAGCCTATTTCGCCGGCCGCATTGCTACGTGTAAGGCTTATATACACAATGTCGCGCTCCTGTCCCTGGAAGCTGTCGATCGTATTCACGGAAATAAAACTGCTGTATTGCTGCAATATGGGCGTATGCGGCAGCAACTCATTCAAAATATGTATCTGCTGCCGGTAAGGAGATATAACAGCTACCGACGGGAAATGCTGTTTGTTATAGCCCTTCTCTTCAAGTTCTGTGACCAGCAGTGCAAGGTGTTTTAACGTGAAGATCGCTTCTTCTGTGTTGAATGTACTTGTACCTTCCTGTTTTTCTTCAAATCCGCATCCTGCGGTGTCTACAAATTCAAGTGGTGCAGCATCCGGAAATAATACACTGTCGGCTACGGTTATATCTGCCTTTAGCTTGTTTCCATAAAAAACATCTGATGAATATCCCATAATCTGTTCGTTCATGCGATATTGATTTTCCAGCAGCACTACAGCTTCCGGGTATAATGATATTGTCTTCTCCAGCAGTGTATTACTTAACCCTCTGCGGGCAGCTTCTGCCGACTTTATCGTTGGCGGCAGCTGGCAATGATCTCCTGCCAGTACAAGTTTCTGCGCTTTTAATATGGGTATCCAGCAGGCAGGTTCCAGTGCTTGCCCCGCTTCATCAATTACAGCCGTATGATATTTCATGCTGTGTACGGTATAGTGATTGGCGCCTACCAGTGTAGCTGTCACTACCTGTGCTTTAGACAGCAGATCATCCATGATGTATTGTTCTGTATTGGCCACATCTTTCATGATCTTGTGGGCTTCTTCAAACAATGCTCTGCGCTGCTCACGCTCTGCCTTGCCAAAGTTGCGTTTGTACTTATGAGCCATATTCCGGAACTCATTGGCTCTTTTTTTCAGCTCTTTGATTGTTTTCATGCTGCTGTGTGCAGCCATTTTACTGTCCAGTGTCAACGAAGTTAAACGTTCGGACACACGGGCCGGATTGCCGACACGCAGCACATTCAGGCCTTCCTCCGAGAGCTTCTCACTCAACAGATCTACAGCTGTATTGCTTGGTGCTACCACGAGTACCTGCCTGTGGTCTTTTTGGATCAGTGCTTTTATTGCCTGTACAAGAGTGGTTGTTTTTCCTGTGCCGGGAGGGCCGTGGACAATAGCAAGTTCATTGGAGGAAACGATCTTATTTACGGCTGCCAGTTGTGAATCGTTTAGCCGGGGAATTATTACTCCGGAAGTCTCTGTATTAAAAGTTGGTGGTTTTATGCCGGTAAGTATTTGTGCCAGCCGGCCGTCTTCTTTATGCTCAACTATACTCTCAGCCTGCTTCAGTGCATGCTGCATTTCTTCATAACTGTTCTCGTCAAACAGGAGATCTACTCCGAGTTTGCCGTTAGATGCCCATTCCGGTAGCTCGTCGGTACGTAATGATAAACGCAGTTTATTGCCGCTTTGATGAGTAATTACGCCTTCAATACGGTCTTCAGCAGCGTCATGATTGGAAAATAATACAGCCGAAGCACCAAACCGCAGCTGGTGGTTGATGTCCTGGTGCGTAGTACGTTCCAGTTCTACCGTTAGATAGTCTCCCTTGCCCAGTTCAGTGTCTCTTATAGCAACGGGGTACCACGTAAGTCCATTTGTTCTGCGCTCAGCAACTGTTGATGAGCCGATCATCCTCATATATGATTTCAGATCCTCTTCCCGTTCTGTTTTCAGCAATTCTGCCAGCTTCCTGAAATAATCCATCCGGCAAAGGTAGGGGGTGGCGGGGAATGGTCAATGGTGAGTGTCTGTCAGACGGGAAAGGTGAAATGTCAGATTGGGATTGGACATACCAGGTGCCAATCTGTTGAGTGCCTGAAAGCCTGGTCACTTATCAGCGTATTGACCTGTTAAATATCTAACTCTATCTTTCAAGCCTCTAATTCCAATAGCTATCCCGGGTGCCGGTATTTCACATCTCAAGTCTCACATCCCATATCCCATACCCCAATCATCCCATTTGCCTTATGGCCTGCAAGATGTTATATTTACTGCCTTATATCTAAACTTTCAGTCTGTGAAAAGGCGCACATTTCTCAAAAATGCCGGTATTCTTGGTGCCGGTTTACTCGCAGGTGCCGGTAAGGTCACTGCCTTGGATAATCCGTTTAAGACAGTGCGTGTGCCTGTTTCCAGGCGTAAGTTTACCAGCGCTGCCGTGGAAGATGCGATCAGCGAGTTTAATGCGCATGTAAAGGACCGGGAGCTGGCCTGGCTTTTTAACAACTGTTTTCCGAATACACTGGATACCACAGTTACTCATAGTACCCGGAACGGCCGCCCTGATACTTATGTGATCACCGGGGATATTGACGCTATGTGGCTGCGGGACAGTACCGCCCAGGTGTGGCCTTATCTGCCTTTTGCTGCAAAAGATATTCCTCTGCGCCGGCTGCTGGCCGGTGTGATCAACAGGCAGGTAAAATGTATTCTGAAAGATCCTTATGCAAATGCATTTTACGATGATGATACAAAAGTGAGCGAGTGGAAGTCGGACCTGACAGACATGAAGCCTGGCCTGCATGAGCGTAAATGGGAGATAGATTCGCTTTGTTACCCGGTACGTCTTGCTTACAGGTACTGGAAAGAAACCGGTGATCTGCAGCCGTTTGATGCAGAATGGATACAGGCTGTAAAACTTATTTTGCAGACATTCCGTGAGCAGCAGCGGAAAGAAGGCCACGGGCCCTATACTTTTCAGCGGCAGACAGCCTGGGCGACAGATGGCGTACCCATGGGCGGCTATGGTTATCCCGTAAAGCCTGTAGGTCTTATCTGTTCTGCGTTCAGGCCAAGTGATGACGCAACTGTTTTCTCTTTTCTCGTACCGTCAAATTTCTTTGCTGTTATAAGCCTGAAACAGGCTGCAGAGATGGTGCTGGCGATTGCTCATGATGAAGTGCTCTCGGGTGCATTGCTCATGCTGGCAGCTGAGGTAGAACAGGCTTTGCAACAGTATGCCGCCACGGTGCATCCGCAATTCGGGAAAGTTTATGCTTTTGAAGTAAATGGTTTCGGTAGTTTTAACCTGATGGATGACGCCAATATCCCCAGTCTGCTGGCGATGCCTTATCTCGGTGCTATGGATGCAAGTGATCCCGTATATGTAAATACCCGGAAGTTGTTACTGTCTGAAAACAATCCTTTTTTCTTTAAGGGAAAAGCGGCGGAAGGAATCGGTGGGCCGCATGCGGGAATGAATATGATATGGCCGCTGGGAATAATTGCCCGTGGCCTGACGAGCACCGACGATGATGAAATTCGTAACTGTATCCATATGCTCAAAGCGACACATGCCGGAACCGGATTTATGCATGAGTCTTTTCATAAAGATGATGCGGCGAAATTTACAAGAAGCTGGTTTGCATGGGCCAACACTATTTTTGGCGAGTTTCTCTGGAAGACTTATAAAGAAAGGCCGCATCTTTTGACATAATGAAGATCGTTGCGGTTATTTTATTTTCCTGAATTTATACCTGTTGCGGATTTTTTTGTTGAAATAAGCACCTTTCGATTGGGCCGCTTTCATTGCTGTATAAACGTTTTCAGGCACTTTAATATACTCGTATACAGCACCGGTAACAAATGTTATCGTAAGAACGGTCTTTTCACTGTTGTAATGCATAGCTGCAATAACTGTAGACGGCACACGAATATTTTTTACCCGGCAGAAAAACGATGCTATGTATCCGCCATACTGCCGGGAACTAAAAATGAGTTTTATTGAGTGATGTTATTCCATAAATCTGTCAGGAACCCGTTATGGCCGTACAGGGGATCTGTTTCCGGAACCCGCACTTTTGAAATATTGTGGTCTGCCTGTGGTCGCTCATCTGCTTTGCCATAGTTCATGTCATATTGGGCACCTTCCGGATAGGCGCCTACACATTTGAAATTCTGTGAGCCCCCGACATTCTTATGTGCCACCCCTGCAGGGATAATTAATACATCGCCTTTTTCAAAGAGCAGGATTATGCTCATGTCGCCACCCAGCTGCACATGACAACTGCCGCTGTAGCAGCCGAGTACTTCGTGTGTATTGCTATGATAATGATGTTCTGTAAGTATGCCGTTTCGCCAGCTGTTGGTCCAGTTATTACGCCCGAATACGGTTTCGGGAACTGAAGGCGTTTCTTTACCCGATAGTATCATCATGCCCCTGTAATGAAGCACCGGCAATACGGAGTTGGGAAAGATATCGTTGGCAGAGAGAAAATAATGGGGGATTTTTTCAGGTATTGGTTTCAGGTATTGGCTGGCAACATATTGTGTACTCATGACCTTTTTGCCTAATAGGGTAAATTATTGTGCCATAAAGGAAATAACTTTTAGCGGTGCGGTTTTTTATCTGTTGCAGATATCAATCGTTTCCATGATGAAAAATATGAATCTGGTTCATAGCAGTAATATCTGGATGGGGAGCAATAACTGGGATTTTTTACCTGAAGTGATATTGCGGTCTCTAATAATGTTTGTGATTGTCGTTATATCGATGCGCATACTGGGTAAGAGAGGCGTAATGCAATTGTCTGTATTTGAACTGGTAATATTGCTGATTCTTGGTTCTGCTGCGGGTGATCCAATGTTGTACAAGGAAGTGGGTATTTTACCGGCGTGCCTCGTGTTGTTATTTGTGGTGGCATTGTACCGGGCTGTAATCTTTGTATTGTCGCGAAACCGCAGGTTTGAGGTACTGATAAAAGGGCGCCCGCAATTTATTATAAAAGAAGGCGAGATCTGCATCGACAGTTTCAGGAAGCAACCACTAGCTTTTGATGAACTGTACGGAGAGCTCAGGTTGCAGCATGTCTCGCATCTTGGCCAGATCAGGTATGCCGTTATTGAGACTTCAGGCGAAATAAGTGTGTTCTTCTATTCCATATCTGATGTACGTTATGGCCTGCCGATATTGCCGGGTTCTTTCGATGGGAAAATTTGTGAGGTAAAAAAGCCCGGTGAATATTCATGTGTTTACTGCGGTCACTCCACATATTTTACCGCTCCGGCCGGCTTCACCTGCAGCGTTTGTCAGCATCATTACTGCATTGCATCCAGCAACGAACACCGGATGTCCTGAAATTATCCTGCTTAAAGATGAAAAATCGTGCAAAAAAATCCGGCTGTGTATGCCTACCGTTTGGACAGAAATATAGATGATATATTTGTCCAAAAGTGCAGACTCGATATTTAGCGGACATTAAAGACAAGCGATTGCTGAACAGAGGTAACTCTATTCTCAATCGCTTGTTTTCTAATAGTGTTCATTCCATTCGCCAGCTTGCGACCAATGATTCGGAAGCAAAGGCATTTTACCGTTTTCTTCAGAATGATCAAGTGAGTGAAGCGGACATTATCCGCAATATGTCTGCGAACTGCAGTTCCTGCGTTACCGACAGACCTGTGCTTTGTATCGAGGATAGCACTGAAATTAATCTGTATCATCATCGCAACCGCATAAGAAAAGATAATTACATAGGTGTAACCAATGCCGTTGAATCAGGGCTTGGCTTTTTTATTCATCCTAGCTTTATCATAGATGCAGAGACATTTATGCCCTATGGTTTTGCAGATGTAAAAGTCTGGAACCGGCCTCATGAAGTTGTTGCCAAAGACAAATCACATGTTAAAAAGCTGCTTCCTGTTGCTCAAAAAGAGTCTTACAAATGGATAGAATCTTCCCTTAAAACCAGACAGGTACTGGACAGGGGCAGGGAGATCATTATCATCCAGGACCGGGAGGGCGATATTTACGAACAGTTCTGCCTGGTGCCGGACAGCCGCACTCACTTACTGATCCGCGCCAAAACGAACCGTATACTTACTGGCAAAGACCGGCTCTTTGATCACCTGTCACAATTACCTGTGCAAGGCAGTTATGAGCTGAACCTGGAAGGTGATAAACGGAAAGGAATAAGCAAAAGAACAGCTACTATAGAAGTCCGTTACAACAAAGTGGCTGTTTGCAGCAATCAATACAACGACAGGAGCCTGCCGCAAACAGTGGAACTCTATGCTATTGAAGCAAAGGAAATCACAGCGGGGATCGATAACCCGATACATTGGCGGCTGCTGACCACATTGCCGGTTGAAAGCCTTAATGGAGCACTGCTTTGTATAGAATGGTATACCTGCCGCTGGATTATTGAAGAAGTATTCCGTATCCTGAAAAAAGAAGGATTTGATATTGAAGCAAGCGAACTTTCACAAGGGAAGTCCATCAGAAAATTGTGCCTGATGATGATGGAGACTATTGTAAAGCTGTTCATCATGCAGATCGCTTATAGTTCAGAAGAAGAAATCCCGCCCACCTGCTGTTTTACAGAAGAACAAACACAATGTATGGAATTACAAATACTTCAGCTAGAAGGCAAGACTGAAAAATTAAAAAACCCATATAGACCGTCTGATCTGAAACGGTATATATGGGTTATTGCACGTCTTGGCGGATGGAAAGGTTATTTGTCTGAACGAAAGCCCGGGATCACTACCTTTTGGATAGGACTTAGAAAGTTTGACGATTTTTTTAATGGCTTCAAACTCTTTAAAGATATGTCCAAACCGTAGGCTGTGTATGCCGGATTTTTTATTGTCAAACCTGGGTATGGTTACTTTTTTATAAAAGCAGCTACGCCTGTTGACGAAGTGCCTGTGCAGATAACATGGTAATACCCTGGTGCAAGGCTGCGGATATCGGCAACTATGCGGTCTGCAGATTTTACAATGGGGATCATAATTTGCTGTCCAAGCGTATTATAAATATGCACTGTATTTTCCGGTTTTGTTATGATGGTCAGCCGGTCGTCCGCCGGATTGGGGAATACGGATAATTTACTGGCTGCAGACACTGTTGTTATACCTGTCGGTGTGCCGATGATAACAGCGTAATCTTCAGTCTGCCCGTAGTCGACATCGGTGCAGGAGGACGGTGCTGCAGAACCATTGAAGTCGCTCATGACGCGCATGCGTAATGGTAAGTGCTGTGTAGCTGATACAGGTAAGGTAAACTGTCCTGTATGCGGTAATGTTACAGATGTATCTGAGCGGTCCAGTACCATTTCAGAAGACTGGAAGCTCCCGTCATTATTATAATCGATCCATACACGTACATGCTCGCCGTTGGTGGTGCCGGTAGTTACAGAAATCGGGTAGGTGCCACCCGGTGTGAGATGTGCGGTAAACGGCTGTACACATTTTGTAGTATAATCGATATAGGCCTGATAGTTGTCGCCGCCGTAAGTACCGGATGATGCAGAAAGATCGGCTAATGTTACATTGGTGACGCCGATACCCGCCGCGTTGCCTGCATTTACGATGCCTGGTATGCATTGTGCTGCTGTCATACTGAATGGTGTAGAAGCCGGTGGTGTAGCACCAAGTGAAGTAACAAGCCCCGGGCGGTTTGTAACCAGGTTATATATCGCTTTGGTACGCTGTCCGGCAGTAAACCTGTCCTGGCAAGTGCTGTAATCCATAAAATTATACTGCACACCTGCGTAGTTCATGCCTGTACAATTATTCACACCGGTCACGCAGCCGGTATATTGATGAGGTTCTGTATCGCATACCCCGTCGCCATCCGTGTTACAGTTGTTATTCGGAGGGCAGGAATTACCGTTGTTATTGCCCTCAAAGGTATGAGCCAATCCGAATGCATGTCCCAGCTCATGTGCTATCGCATTGATCGTATCTACCATGGCTACGGGAAACAGCGCTCCGTCTACATTGGCTGGCGTGCCCGGGAAAGTTGCATAGGCGCCTATGCCGCTCGTGCCATCGTCTATTTTATTTACAACCCAGATATTGTAATAATCGGTATTGGACCATACACTCAGCGATTTTACTGCAGAGTCAGAAACACCGCCGGTATAAAGATAATTAACACCATGCTGTGAATAACCCGGAAGGCTGCTGCCGTTTACACGTACGATGCCTGTTGTAGACTGGCAGTCGGGAGAGCGCTGGGCGAGCACAAACTTGAACGGGATGTACACGCCGCCATGGTTCGTGTCGGCATAGGCAGGCCATTGTGCGGCGTAGCATTTATTCAGGTAATCTATCCAGGACTGTATACGGGCATCTGTGGGGTTGTACGGAGAGCCGACAATGCCGCCTGTGTGAACAATGTGCACGACTACCGGTATCTCATACTGTACGGAACCGCCGGTATTGATAACGCGTTCCGAAGATTGCAACTGTACGAATTTGTTCCAGTTTTCTTTCTGCTGTTGTACAGATGCTGCATAGGAGGGGTATTGCTGCATCAACCGTTTGTTTACTTCATCACTGAAGCAGGCCGGTGCGGTTTGTGCTACTGAAAAGTGTGCACTAATGAGAGCTGCTACCGGTAATAGCAGCCGGCGCATGGAAATCTTACTCATGGTTTGGTATTGAGATTGATTTAGTTTAAGAATGTTGAATACCGGGCTGGTTACAAAATACAGTTTTCCGGCATCTTTTTGTACCTGTAGAAATACTCTTTCCGGACAATTATGTAAAACCGGGATAAAAAGCAATAACCTTTTTACAGGGACGGTTTATATGCTTATAGTCATAAAATTATGTGCGTTGACGGCCGCAGAATTACTTTTGCATACTGTTTGTACTTTTTTGTATAAACAAGCTGTACCTTTGTGTAACAGAAGAGTTTCACTAAAAAAGAGTGTAATGAAAGAGGAATTGAGCCAGATAGAATCGGCAGTGCTCAGTGAGTATAAGTATGGTTTTGTAACCAATATTGAAGCTGACGAAGCCCCCAAAGGTCTTAATGAAGATACGGTCCGTTTTATATCTGCTAAAAAGGAAGAGCCTGAATGGATGCTGGAATGGCGCCTGAAAGCTTACCGCCAATGGCTTAAAATGGAAGAGCCCAAATGGGCCAACCTGAAGTATCCACCCATAGATTACCAGGACATTATATACTATTCTGCACCCAAACAGAAGATTACGCCCAAAAGCCTGGATGAGATAGATCCCGAGCTGCGTCGCACATTTGAAAAGCTGGGTATTTCGCTGGATGAACAGAAGCGCCTCTCCGGTGTGGCTGTAGATGCGGTAATTGACAGTGTATCAATAGGAACAACCTTTAAAGAACAACTTGGAGAACTGGGTATTATATTCTGTTCTATGAGCGACGCTGTGAAAGAGCACCCGGAACTGGTGAAGAAATACCTGGGCTCGGTAGTGCCTGTTACAGATAATTATTTTTCTGCACTTAACTCTGCAGTTTTCAGTGACGGTTCGTTCTGCTTTATTCCCAAAGGCGTCCGCTGTCCTATGGAATTATCTACTTACTTCCGCATCAATGCTGAAAATACCGGACAGTTTGAGCGTACACTGATCGTTGCCGAGGCAGGCAGCTATGTAAGTTACCTCGAAGGCTGTACTGCTCCTATGCGCGACGAAAACCAGCTGCACGCTGCGGTTGTAGAGATCGTAGCACTGGAAAAAGCAGACGTAAAATATTCGACAGTTCAGAACTGGTATCCCGGAGATAAAGAAGGGAAAGGTGGTATTTACAACTTTGTAACCAAGCGTGGTATTTGCCTGGGCGATTACTCGCATATCTCCTGGACGCAGGTGGAAACCGGTTCCGCTATTACCTGGAAGTATCCCGGTGTTATTTTAAAAGGAGATTATTCTTCCGGTGAATTTTATTCAATCGCGGTGACCAACAATCACCAGCAGGCCGATACCGGTACCAAGATGATGCACCTCGGCAAAAACACCAAAAGCCGCATTGTGTCGAAAGGTATCTCTGCGGGTTTGAGCAACAACAGCTATCGCGGACTGGTACATGTGAGCAAGCGAGCAGAAAATGCCCGCAATCATTCTCAGTGCGACTCGTTGCTGCTGGGCGACAAATGTGGTGCACACACATTCCCTTACATAGAAGTAAAGAACAATACAGCCGTGGTGGAGCATGAAGCCACGACCTCCAAAATAGGTGAAGACCAGATCTTTTACTGTAACCAGCGTGGAATAGATACCGAAACTGCGGTAGCACTGATCGTAAATGGTTTTGCCAAAGAAGTGATGAACCAGCTGCCAATGGAATTTGCCATTGAAGCGCAGAAACTCCTGGCCATAAGCCTGGAAGGCAGTGTGGGATAGTTGATTGAAGATTTTTTATCGCAGGATTGACTAAACAATGGTCATCCTGAGCAGATCCGAAGGATGATATTCCGGGGGAGAAAACAACAAAAAGCAATTAGTACATATGTTAAGCATACAGAACTTACATGCAGGAATAGAAGAGAAGCAGATACTGAAAGGTATCAACCTGGAAATAAAAGCCGGCGAAGTGCATGCCATCATGGGCCCGAACGGTTCCGGCAAAAGTACACTGGCATCGGTACTGGCTGGTCGTCCGGACTACGAAGTGACAGAAGGGTCCGTGACTTTCCTCGGTAAAGATCTGCTGGACATGTCGCCGGAAAGCCGTGCTGCAGAAGGACTTTTCCTGAGTTTTCAGTACCCTGTGGAAATACCGGGACTGAGCACTACCAACTTTATTAAAACAGCAGTAAACGAAATACGTAAATACCGCGGTGAAGAACCAATGGATGCCGTATCCTTTCTCAAAATGATGAAAGAGAAAATGGCACTTATGGAGATGAGCCAGTCGCTGCTGAGTCGCTCGCTGAACGAAGGTTTCTCCGGTGGTGAAAAGAAAAGAAATGAAATATTCCAGATGGCCATGCTGCAGCCAAAGCTGGCGATACTGGATGAAACAGACTCCGGCCTTGACATTGATGCGATACGCATTGTCGCAAACGGTGTAAACAAGTTGCGCACTAAAGACAACGCCATATTGCTTGTAACGCACTATCAGCGCCTGCTGGATTATATAGTTCCTGATTTTGTGCACGTGCTGTATAACGGCCGTATCGTAAAATCCGGTACCAAAGAACTGGCACCGGAACTGGAAGAACGCGGATATGATTTTATTAAAAGCGAGGCAGACGCAGAACACGGCGTGTAAACAGGTGATATATGAACATTACAGAACAACTGAAAGAACGCTTTAACCGGTTGCAGCAGGAAGATAAGGCCGGCAACCTTGCCACGGCCCGCAGGGATGCTTTCCAGGCATTCAGCACACTGGGCATTCCCGGTTCGAAGCACGAAGAATGGAAGTATACACGTATAGCTCCTGTATTTAACAAAGAATATTCAGTCGTTGAAAATGCATCAGCCTTTTCCGGGAATATAGACGCAGTGCGCCTTCCGGGATCAGCTGAGGCCAATGAACTGATTTTTATAAATGGCATTTTCTCGAAAGAACTGTCCGCTGTCCGTTCCAGGGAATTGATAGTGCTCCCGCTGGAAGAAGCTGCCAACGGTACTTTTGCAAACACAGTAGAAAAGCATTTCGGTCATAGCAGCCAATATCTTAAAGATGGTATCAATGCGCTGAATACGGCATTTGCTAAGGGCGGCGTATTCGTAAACATTGGCAAGGGCAAGACGGCAGAACATCCCGTTTATATCTACAACATTGCAGACACCAACAGCGGTAACACCTTTGCACAGCCGCGTAGCCTCATACATGTAGAGCAGGCTGCGAATATTACCATTGCAGAAACATACATAACCTTCGGTGCGGGAGACAGCTTTACCAACCAGGTAATGGAAGTAGCTGTGGAGCAGGATGCAATGCTGTATTATTACAAGATACAGAATGATGCATCAAATGCAGGACTGGTAAGCACTACGCATATCCGCCAGGTGGGCAAAAGCTATGTGCATACTGCAACTATTTCTCTGAATGGCTCGCTGGTGCGTAATAACCTCAACATTATCATGGAGGCCGCACATTCCGAAGCGCATATGTACGGGCTGTATTTTCAGAAAGGAAATACGCATGTAGATAATCATACCCTGGTAGATAATGTACAGCCGGGTTGCCTGAGCAATGAACTGTACAAAGGAATTATAGATGGCAATGCCACAGCCGTTTTTAACGGTAAGATATTTGTTCGCCAGGCAGCGCAGAAAACAAATGCATACCAGTCCAATAAGAATATATTGCTGTCTGAAGATGCGAGCGTAAATTCAAAGCCGCAGCTGGAGATATTTGCAGACGATGTAAAGTGCTCGCACGGTTGTACCGTAGGTCAGCTCGATGAAGAAGGATTGTTTTATATGAGGTCGCGCGGGATATCGGAAAAGACTGCAAAGTCCTTGCTGATAAGGGCTTTTGCGATGGATGTGACAGAACAGGTGAAATATGAGCCGCTGCGCATTTATGTAGAAAAGCTTATTGCAGAACGACTCGAATTTGAAGTGATATGATACAGGCACAGGGTATAGCAGAAGTGATGGATGTTGAAGCAGTCCGAAATCAATTCCCCATTTTACAGCGGGAAGTGAAAGGCAATCCGTTGCTGTATTTTGACAATGCAGCCACTACGCAGAAACCGCAACGTGTGATAGATGCGCTGGTGCAGTATTATACAGGCTACAATGCAAATATCCACCGGGGCATACATACCCTGGCCGAAGAAGCGACAGCTGCATTTGAAGCTACCCGTGATGCCGTGCAGCAGTTTATAGGAGCAGCAGCAAGAGAGGAAATCATTTTTACAAGAGGAACAACCGAAAGTATTAACCTGGTAGCTTATACCTGGGGACGGCAGCACATACAGGCAGGAGACGAAATCATTATTTCTGCAATGGAACATCATTCCAACATTGTTCCCTGGCAGATATTATGTGAAGAAAAGCAGGCTTTGCTGAAAGTCATCTCTGTAAATGAACGGGGCGAATTGCTCCTGGAGGATTACCGGAGACTGCTCAGTAATAAGACAAAACTGGTTTCAATAGTACATGTCTCCAATGCACTGGGTACGATAAACCCTGTAAAGGAAATAATTGAATCGGCACATGCTGTCGGTGCTGTGGTAATGATTGACGGAGCTCAGTCTACCGTGCACCTGGACATTGATGTGCAGGAAATGGATTGCGATTTTTTTGCCTGCTCCGCACATAAATTATATGGCCCTACCGGTGTAGGTATATTATATGGGAAAAAGGAATTGCTGGAGTCGATGCCGGTGTTCCTGGGTGGCGGAGAGATGATCAAAGAAGTAAGTTTTGAGAAAACCACCTATAATGAACTGCCTTATAAATATGAGGCAGGCACGCCGAACATTGCAGATGTAATTGCTTTTAAAGCAGCACTCGATTTTATTAACGAGACCGGTAAAGAAAAGATAAGGCAACATGAAGAAACTTTGCTGACATATGTTACAGAGCAATTGCTGCAGATTCCCGGTTTGAAGATCATAGGCACGGCCAAAGAAAAGATCGGTGTGGTTTCTTTTGTGATCAAAGGTATTCACCCGCAGGATCTGGGTATTTTGCTGGACAATCGCGGAATAGCGGTACGCACAGGTCATCACTGCGCACAGCCATTGATGCACTGTTTTGGCATACCCGGTACTACCCGTATTTCTTTCGCAGCTTACAACACAAAAGAAGAAGCGGACAAACTGGTAAGCGGATTACATAAAGCGATAAAAATGTTATCATAACTATGGAACAGAACAAAACCATCGAAGCAACCAGCCGGGAGATCGTGGATGAATTTTCATTGTTCGACAGCTGGGATGATAAATACGAGTACATCATAGATCTCGGCAAACGCTTGCAGCCACTGGATCCGCAGTACAAAACGGATGACAACAAAGTGCGCGGCTGTCAATCTACAGTGTGGCTTACCGCTGCATTCAAAGACGGAAAGGTATACTATAGCGCGGAGAGCGATGCCATGATCGTAAAAGGGTTGATCAGTATGCTTATCCGGGTTTTATCGGAACATACACCAGACGAAATACTGGAAGCAAAACTGGATTTTATAAACGAGATAGGAATGACGCAGCACCTGGCGCAGACACGCTCAAACGGCTTGCTGGCTATGGTGAAGCAGATGAAAAACTATGCATTGGGTTACAAGGTAAAATATGCACAATAATGACAGAGCCCGGAATTTTAAGAGAAAAAGCGATAGATGCCATTCGTAGTGTTTATGATCCGGAGATACCGGTAAACATTTACGAGCTGGGTCTTATTTATGAGGTGACCGTACTGCCGGTAAATAATGTACAGGTGGTGATGACGCTTACAGCACCCGGCTGTCCTGCAGCACAGTCATTGCCTGCAGAGGTAGAGCAGCGTATAAAAATGCTGGAAGATGTGAATGAGGTGCATGTAGAAGTAGTATGGGACCCGCCATGGGATAAGTCCATGATGTCTGAAGCGGCACAGCTGGAACTCGGAATGTTATAGGAATAAAGGCTTTTTATGAAGATTACAGCACAGGAAGAATATGGCTTACGGATACTGGTGCGCATCGCGTCGTGCACCGCTGAGAGCGGTATGAGCATATCGCAGCTGAGTGAGGCGGAAGGGCTTACAAATCCCTATGTTGCCAAGCTGACACGGATATTGCGGATGGAGGGTTTTATAAACAGTACACCGGGCAATAAAGGTGGGTATATACTTGCCCGTCCGGCAAAAACTATTGTGATTAATGATGTATTGAAAACCCTGGGTGGTGTATTGTTCGATAAAGAATTTTGCGGCACGCATTCCGGCTCTTTAAAACTGTGCGTGCATTCTGTCGATTGTTCTACACGGTCTTTGTGGAGCCTGATACAGCATACGCTTAATGAATTGCTGGACAAGATCACACTTGCAGACCTTATTTACCCCGAGCAGGAAGTGGCAGGTATTATCAGCAAGACTGTGTTGACAGGTATAGCTAAATAGAAATATGATAAACATTATATAAAAGAGCGGGCGCAGCAAATGCTGTGTCCGCTCTTTGTTTTTACATGTAATCTAAGCAATGTGCTCTTGCAATGCTGGGGCTGTAGGGAAATCTACCGGCAGATGTGTAATGCCATGCAAGAAGTTGGAAATCATTTTATCGCCGATTACCATCACGATATCTATAAAATTTGCTTCTGAGTACCCTGCGATCATTAACGCGTTTATAGTGTCTGCGGTTGGCTTGCCGCGATTGATAGTGGCTTCTTTTACAAATTGGGCCAGCGTATTCCATTTGTCATTAAAAGGAGCATGCCCGTTTCTTATTTCAAGGATTTGTTCTTCGTTGAAACCATACATCTTTGCCAATGCCGTATGTGCTGCAAGGCAGTATGCGCAATCATTTACCTGGCTTACCACGAGGTTGATAATTTCTCTTTCTTTTGGAGTAAGTGTGCTTTTCCGGTTTTGAAGGGCAAGATAATCGCCCAATGCAGTTTCATTCTTTGCGAAATAGGCATAGAGGTTCGGAACAAAGCCTATGGCCTGCTGCAGGTTGTCGAAGATGCCCTGGTTATGTGCAGATACATCTGACCTTTCCGGAACCATAAAGCCTTTGTTGTTTATCGTTTCCATTTTTAGTTTTTTGAGATGTTGAAATTTGAGGTTGGGATTTACGCTGTTTTATCTTTGTCCGCCGCTTACCGCTATCAACTCACCATTGACCCAATAGGAATCTTCAGACGCAAGAAAAAGTGCAACTTTAGCTATGTCGGATGGCTGACCTACACGGCCCAGCGGCGTGCCGGACAGGTGAAACTGCTCACCATCGCCGCCCATAACGCCCGAAGCATGTGTGCCTTCCGTTTCAATAAGGCCTGGACTTATAGAGTTAACACGGATCTTCTTCGGGCCCAGCTCTTTGGCAAGGATACGGGTGATGCCGTCAACAGCATATTTGGTTGTGGAATAGACCAACGTTGCGGGCATATCTAATGTGGTAACGATAGAACCGGTATTGATAATAGTACCGCCATTGTCTCCGAATGCTTTTATCGCCTGCTGAATAGTAAGGATCGTACCCAGTACATTGGTATTGTACATGGCATGAAAACTTTCTTCGGTGATGGCTTCAATAGGGGCAAAGGAATAGATACCTGCATTGTTTACCAATATATCCGGCCTGCCGAATGTTTTTATTGTTTCATCAAACAATCTTTTTACATCTGCAGGTTTTGATACATCTGCCTGTATGGCAATGGCTTTTCCGCCACCAGCGGTTATTTCGCTTACTACGTTGTCTGCACCAGCTTTGCTGCCGGCATAGTTAACAACCACAGCGGCACCGGCTGCTGCATATTCTTTGGCAATGGCAGCGCCTATTCCCTTGGAGGCGCCGGTAACGATAGCTACTTTGTTGTTTAGTTTTTGCATTGTTTTTTATTTGATTCTGTGTCAAACTGACAATGCAAAAATGAGTTTGCGGATGGCGTTTAAAAATGAACCAGGTTAGGAAAAAAGGTTGAAACAGTTCAACTTTTTGGCTTCAGTTTGCGATTGCGGATTTTTGAAAGGAATTCTGTTGTCATACCCAGGTAAGAGGCAATGACGTACTGCGGAAACCGGTTCACCATTTGCGGATATTGTTCCATAAAAATGTCGTACCGCTCTTCTGCAGATTTTGTAAGGTTGGATATAAGCCTTTTCTGCATAAATGCTGCAGCGCGTTCGGCTATTATCCTGAAGAAAGTTTCAAATTTGTAATTCGCCGCTTTTAATTTCTGTTCGTTCTCAAAACTGATCTGCAATAACAGACAATCTTCTACTGCCATTACGAACATGCTGGCCGGCTGCTGAAACATATAACTGTTGTAGTCCGATATCCACCAGTCGTCTATGGCAAGCTGTATAGTATGATCTTGTCCTTCGTCGCCTACTACGTATGCTCTCAGTGCACCATTGATCACAAAGTAGCGGCTTTTGGCCACAAAATTAGGCTGTACAATAAACTGCCGTCTCCGGACCTTTACTTCGGTAAATGCCGAACTAAACTGAATCGCTTCTTCTTCAGTAAGCGGGACAAATTTTTTTATATAATCGATGATCTGGCTGTCCATTCCGTTGTGTTTTATTGCAAATTCCGCTAGATCGTTGCCAGCTCTATAATTTCATTGAGTTTGTGCATTTCCAGGATAGTGGTTTTCCCGTCGTCGCTTTCGCGGTACATGGGTACAAATTTCGCATTGAATTTCATTTCCTGGTAAGTGTATGAAGTGCGTTGCAGCACCGGGCTTGAATATACATCGTCAAATCCCGTAATAAGGATATACAGTTCTACGTCGCCCTGTATATAATCGTCATAAGAGAATCCATACAAAGGGCTGTTTTCATCGATCGGGTGCACTACTGTCCAGTTCATCGGCAGGTTATCTACGTGGTCGCGCTCCAGTGTAAGATCGTAAAACTGGTAGGTCGCCTCGCCATTTTCGTCTACCCGCAGGGCAATGTTTACTTTAATATCTACATTGGTGAGTGCATGGTGGTCTTTGTAGGTTGCAAAGCGGAACATAAGCGCTGTAATATCTTTGTACGGCGCAACCAGTGCATACTCGCTGAACGCCAGATATGGCCTTGGCTTTGAGAAGCGTCCGTATACAATACCCGTCAAGACAGCAAATGAGACAAACCCCGTGAGCGCTTCCACGCTGGCAATGATATTGGCAGGATCCCCCAGTGGATTTACACGTCCGTACCCCACGGTTGTAAAAGTCTCGCAGCTGAAGTAAAAGATTTCTTTGGCCTTGCCCCACCAGGTTGTGGCCAGTATACCCTGGAAATCATCAATGCCTGTGACGATATAGGCCAATGAAAACAATGTATTGATGCTGAAGAAGGTAAGCAGTATAATGCCAAGGAATTTCCAGCGGGGCAATGCCTGCATACGCTGAAAGGTGCTGAACCTGTTGAGGAAGGAAATGCCCTCTCTCCGCAGGTTAAAGCTGCCGTCCTTATTAATGAAGCGGCCTCCATAACTGTTGGCATTTGGACCAAAGCCGGTGTCATTGTTGGTTTTGAGCCTGGGGTTAATTTTTTTGGTAGACGCCATAATTACGCGGGGTTATCTTTACAAATCTAAGAAGGTGTTTAAATATTTTTCCTGGTATGCCTGTACGGGCGGGTATTTGGGATCGTTACTCCTGTAAGCCGTTATTTTGCAGTAAGTGCCAGCAGCTTGTTCATTGTAGTGATGTTGCGCGTTGTGGCCTGTACTTTCAGTTTTTTCTCTACACTTACATTGGAGAGCTTGGAGTTGCCATACGTTTTTTCCGGGCAAAGGATATATGCTTCTGTACTTATGATTGCCAGGTCTTCATCTTTTTGCTTTAATTGCTCCAGCGCAACTATGCCGGGTGCATCCGGTGTGGCAGAAAGGAGGCTGATATACAGCGTTTTCCCTTCAGCCTTTCCCGCAAATGGGTTATTATTAATGATCTGTTCCAGCTCCGGAACCGTTTTAATAAACACAGTTACTTCATAATCCAGCGCTTTAAATAATGCTGTTTCCAGCTTTTTTTTGAGTGCTGCAATATCTGCTTTACTGTCGAATAACACATTGCCGCTCTGTATGTAAGTAGAAATATTGCTGATGCCCGGCAATGCAAAGATCTTTTTCAGTTCTTCCATTTTTACCACACGGCCGCCTACATTTACGGCACGCAGAAAAGCAATATACCTGGTCATAAGCCTGTTTTTTGCAGCAAAATAATATCTTCGCTTTGATTTATATGTGTATGAGAAAATTTATACTTACTACTGCCTGCCTGTTTGCCGGATGGCTGCACAGCAATGCCCAGGAAACTAAAGCGCAGTTGCCGGGGCTGTCGCCGTTTACAAAGCAATACCTGCAGGCGGCATCAAAACCCGGAACCCCTGAAACGCAGCTGCCTGGTTATGTGTACAAGCATTACAATGGGCAGGATTACATCAGCGCATTGATAAAAACAGGTACAGGTTTTGATCCCGAAGCGTTGCGCCAGCAGGGTGTGATCACCGGTACTATAGCCGGAAATATCCGTACGGTACAGGTTCCGCTGCTACAGTTTGCTGCGTTTACCCGTACGCCGGGTCTGGCTTATATCCAACTGGATGAGCCATTGAAGCAAAATCTGGATACAGTGCGAAAGTATACGCACGTAGACTCTGTGCAGAAAGGAACGGGCCTGCCGAAGGCATTTTTAGGAAAAAATGTGGTGCTGGGTGTTGTGGACGTTGGTTTCGATTACAGCAACCCTGTTTTACGCGATACATCGGGTGCTTTCTTCCGTGTAAAGAAAGTATGGGAACAGCAAACTTCCGGAACGCCGCCTGCTGGTTTTATTTATGGCCGCGAGCTTACGGACTCTGCTGCTATGTGGACTGCCGGTACCGACAATGGCAATAACTCTCATGGTATGCATGTGGCTGGCATTGCAGGCGGTTCAGGCTATGGCAGCTCCAACAATATCCGCTACCGCGGTATGGCTCCGGCCACAGATATAGTGCTGGTTGGTATTCTGCCGCCGCAGTCGCAATGGATCACAACCGGCGGTACAGACATTATAGATGGTGTAAATTATGTTTTCCAGTATGCAACATCTGTGGGCAAGCCCGCAGTGGTAAACCTGAGCTGGGGTGCCAGCCTCGGCCCGCACGATGGTACATCCTTGTTTTGTGAAGCTATGGACAACCTTACCGGTGCCGGTAAAATATTTGTAACAGCAGCGGGTAATGATGGCGAAAATAAAGGCCATCTTCAGAAAACATTTACTGCTGCCGATACGATAATGAACACATTTGCCACTTACGATACCTCTGTTAAAAAAACATGGGTGGATATATGGGGCGACACCGCAAAAACTTTCTGTGTAAAGGTTACACTGTACAATGGCGCTACAGCGGGCAACACTACCGGCTTTGTATGCATGGATACAGCAGTACACCAGTTTGCGCTTGTGGGTTCCAATAATGATACCTGTTTTGTAAGCATCACCGGTAACCCATCTGAATTTAATCAGAAACCGAGGGCTTTTGTTAATCTCTACAGCAGGGTGGCAGACAGTGTTTGCATTACCGTAAAAGCTACCTCGGGCGCCATAAACATGTGGAACCGTTATGTGGAAGCCCCTACCGGTTACGAAAGCATCTTTACCTCAAATGGCAGGAGCTGGGCGCTTAACGGAGATACCATACAGTCTATCAGTGACAACGCTTCCGGTAAAACAGCAGTAACAGTAGGTGCCTATACCACAAAGATCTCCTGGCGTGCTATCGGCGGATTTACCTATAGCTATGGCGCAGGTGTCAAAGGAAATATTGCTCCGTTCTCCAGTACAGGTCCCACGCAGGACAACCGTATGAAACCGGATATTACAGCACCGGGCTTCGGGGTGATATCGTCTGTCAATTCTTATGATCCCAACTATCAGCCGGGCGGGGGGGCATTTATTTCATCTGTGATTTCTCAATATCACCAGGCATCCAACAACCGCGATTATTATTATGCGATAATGGCTGGCACATCGATGGCCTCACCCGCAGCAGCAGGTATTATAGCACTGTTGCTGGAGGCCAATCCTGCACTTACACCTGCACAGGTAAAGGATATACTGGCACAGACGGCCATTCACGATAACTTTACCGGAACCACACCGGGCAATACCTGGGGTGCAGGTAAAATCAATGCTTACCAGGCAGTGAAAAAAGCCCTGCAGTCTACCAGTGTGGAAAATACAGTGCAGGCCACACTCGCCTGTAAACTGTATCCTAACCCGGGCAACGGCAACTTTACGATCGGTTTCCTGGGTGAAAAATCTGCGCAATTGCAGACTGAAGTGTTTGATATCGCCGGACATCGCATTTATGCAGATACCTGGCGTGCATCAAACGGATATAGCACACACAATATCGCATTGCAGCAAGCAGCAAAAGGCGTTTACCTGGTAAAGGTTTCTGCACCTGAAGGTAGTTCTGTATTGCGTCTTGTGGTGGAATAAGGAACGTTTTACTGATTGAATTATACAATAGAAGGGCTGCCATGTGGCAGCCCTTCTATTGTATAGAAAATATAAGCCATCTGTGGTCTCTTTACATAACAATCAGAGAAAAACACTACTGCACCGAATATTTCTTACGATAGTCAACAGGTGACAGATCAGTGAATTTTTTAAACACTTTCCGGAATGCATCAATATCGTTGTAGCCTGTTTCGTAGATGATCTCGTTTATCGTTTTTCTCCCTGCTTCCAGGTGTTTTTTTGCAAACTCTACTTTCACCCTCTGTATGTATTCCACTACCGAGTTGCCCGTATTTTTTTTAAAGCGTCTTTCGAATGTGCGGCGACCGATATTGAATTGGTTGCACAGCTCGTCAACTGTAAAAAGCAACGTAGGATTTTTTTCTATGAATTCCTGTGCCTTTAAAACGACTTCGTCGCCATGTTGTTTTTGGCCTGTGAAGATCACAAACGGATTCTGGCTTTTTCTTTCAATGTCTATCTCAAACATCTTTGACGCAAGTATCGATATTTCCCTGCCCAGGTGCTTTTCAATAATGTACAGCAGGAGGTTCAGGTAAGAATAGCCGCCGCCGCATGTATAAATTCCTTTTTCGTCTGTGATAATAGTATCGTCAATAACTTTCACATCGGGGAACATAATACTGAACTCATTTTTCGCAGCCCAGTGCACCGCGCATTTTCCATCTTTTATAAGGCCTGTCGATGCAAGAAAAAAGGAACCGACGCAGAGACAAACTATTTCAGCATTGTTGTGATATTGCGCGATCACCCAGTCTGTATACTGTTGGTTTTTTGAAATGGCCTTTGGAAAATCGCCGCATAATAACGGGATGATAATTACATCCGTTTTTGGAACTTCAGTTATTGTTTTGTCTGCACGGATATGATAAAGTCCGTTATTGAGCATTGTTTCCTTTTCCGCACCCACTATCTCTACATTGTAAAAGGGTGGTTTTCCCTGGTATTTCATGAAATCATTGATCCGTGTGAACAGCTGGAGACTGCTGTCAATGCTGGTCAGTGTTGCATCGTATAGCGGCAGGATAGAAACATGCTTCATATTGTAAATGTAAATAAAACAGGTTGTCGCGATCAACAGGTAATATTGTCGTATTTGCCAGATGACGCACTGTGATTGGGAAATAGCTTTGTAATCAGAACAAATGCATCACTCTAAAAAGTATACATATGAAAGCAGTAGAGATTATCATGCTTCCTGTAAGCGACAGGCAAAAAGCAAAAGAGTTTTACCTGGAACTCGGTTTCCAGGTGACTATTGAGGCCCCGGATCCGCATGGCGAAACATGGATACAGATGGGATTGCCAGGCAGCAGCACAACAATATCCCTTGCCGGGTTTCCGGCTATTATCTGTGAAACAGATGATATTGAGAAGGAAGCCGGAGCATTGAAAGCAAAAGGAATAGAAGTGGGGAAAATTGACGATACACCCTGGGGAAAATTTGCATGGCTGAAGGATCCCGACGGGAACAGTTTATGCCTTCGTCAGAAATAAGCTGCGGGTGTATTACCGTTTTATGATGACGGGAATGCCGGCACAAGACAAAGGCTCAAAACCGTTACCGGAATTTGAGCCTTTGTCATTATTATGCCCTGTCAACTATGCGGGCGCATTCTCTTTAAGTTTGTCGGAAATGGCCTGCTCCAGGTCGTCCGGTATATCGTTGCCATCGTCGTCCAGCGATTTAAATTGCTGCATCTCCGCATCCCAGGCAAATATGCTTTCGGGACCGCTGTTGTAGCTTACCCGGAAGCGGGTTTCTGTATTAAAAGCAAATGGTTCTGCTTTTACCTGGTAGGGAACTCCGGAAAGCAGCAGGTCAAAAGATGTGTTCTTCATGATTCGTTCTTTAAAGTGTTACTCAATTAAAAAATCGGACCTTGACTATTTCGTCCTGTGAAAGCATGCAAATATATCATTGAAGTTACGGTATTAATTGCCCGCTTTTCCCAGCAGTTTTGCAGAAATTCCTCTCGGCACCACACGCGTTACACCTGATGCAATACCTGCTAAGGCTCCCGGTACGATGATCATTTTTCGTTTCAGTGTTTTTCGCACCGCTATCTCACCCACACGCGCCGGCGATACGGCCATTTTTGTGCCCAGCCAGCCCAGGTGCTTTTTTGTTTCCCGTTCTATCTCTGGTTTGGTAAATACGGGGCCGGGGCAGAGGCAGCTTACGCTGATGCCCATTGGCTTCAGCTGGTAACGCAGGGAGTAACTGAAAAACACGACTGCGGATTTTGTAGCGGAGTACAGATTTTTGATGGGAATGGGCGCAAAACCTGCCATACTGCCTACATTCAATACATAGGAAGGGGCGTTTTTTTTCAGAAGCGGTAACAGAGCGTAAGTGAGTACTACTGCCGATTCTACATTCAGCCGGATCATATAACGGAGCGAATCTTCCGGGAGTTTCAGGTAGTCTCTCGATCCGCCGAAACCGGCCACATTGCACAGCATCTTCAGCTGCAGGTTTCTTTCTTTGCACCAGTGCGCTATATCGTCTGCCGCGGTTTCTTTACTCAGGTCGTAGGGCAATATTTCCACATGTACATGATACATTTCTTCCAGGCGGTTCATAGCCGCACGCAGGCTGTCTGTATGCCGGGCTATCAGTACGAGGTTAAAGCCCCGACGGGCAAGTGCCGCAGCAATAGCATAACCAATACCTTTACTGCCGCCGGCTACCAGGGCATAATCACCCGTATATGCTGCAGGTGTTTCTTTCAGAATATTACTGCTGTCTGCCGGAAATATCGGCTGACTGTAACAGTTCAGCGCGAGTATCAAGATCGCAACAATTATAATGATGATCCTCATGGTATGGTATATGTGTTATATAGTACAGAAAGAAATGGTGCCGCGGGAATAAAGGCAGGAGCTGAATTTTAAAGGTAGGCAATATGGGTTAATTTCAGTATATTTATATAGAAAAATTATATGCACAACACCTCTTTTAACCCATTGAATTTTATTACGATAAAATAATTGTTATGAACAGTCATTTCAGGCAGCCGGGCATGCACCAGAGGAAAATGTGCCGCAATTGGTTTTCCTTCATATTGGTGATTGCACTTACATGGTGCATTCCTGCTGAAAAGCTGGCAGCACAACGTTATATACCTACAGATGCGGGTTCAAAAGTTCAGTTCCGCGTAGTAAACCACCTGATATTGAGCAGCACGGTAAATGGTTACTTCAAAGGACTGAAAGGCACCATCGATTTTAATCCTGACAATCTCAAAGCTGCCAGTATCGATGTGTCCGTTGCTGTGGCCACGATCAGTACCGGTATTGGTATGCGCGACAAAGACCTGAAAAAGGAAGATTATTTCAATGCAGAAAAATATCCGGTTATCCGCATCAAGTCCAATTCGGTTTCAAAATCGAATAAAGCGGGTACCTATATGCTGTCTGCAGCGCTCACTATGAAAGGCATTACTAAAAACATATCCATCCCGTTTACAGCAACACCTTCCGGCAATGGCTGTACGTTTAAGAGCACATTTACCGTCAATCGTAAAGACTATGGAGTAGGTGACACGAAGAAAATAGATGAGCAGGTAACCGTGATGCTTGAAGTAGCTGCGAAGAAACAATAGGAGCGTATACAGATTCGTCCTCCTTAGCGCAGTCGAAGGAGGACATGTCCGACGTATGGTTTGACCAGGCTCACCAGGACATCTGCTAACCATTCATGAACTAACCATCATCAAACCTTTTTTATTTGCTACAGAAATCTACGGTCCAGCTGCTGCGCTTTCCTTTTTCATGGTTATTGCTGCCGGTTTATCTTTTTGCATTGTCAATGACAGAAGGCATCCGGCTATATCCTGCGCTGCTCGGTTTTTTATTGATCCATTTACTGCTTTACCCGGCGAGCAACGGATACAACAGTTATATGGACCGTGATGAAGGGAGCATTGGCGGTGTGAAAAATCCGATGGCACCCACAAGGCAATTATATGTAGTCAGTTTACTCATGGATGTGGCAGGCGTATTGCTGTCGCTGCTTATCAGTATGCATTTCACGGTTTGTTATCTTATTTATATCATCTTTTCAAGATTGTACAGTTACCGGGGCATCAGGCTGAAAAAATATCCCGTCATAGGATACCTGACTGTTATTCTCAACCAGGGTGCACTGATATTTTACATGGTGTTTTATAATGTAAACAGCAGTGGTACTACTGTTCCCTGGGCAGGACTTGTGGTAAGTACGTTGCTTATCGGCGCCTTTTATCCCATTACGCAGGTGTACCAGCATGAGCAGGACCGGAAAGACGGTGTAGTCACCATCAGCTACAGGCTGGGCGTAAGAGGTACATTTGTATATTGCGGAGCATTGTATGTAATTGCATTCGCATTGCTGGCCTGGTATTTTCAGCAGGTAAATCAGCTGAACAGTTTCTTTATATTGCAGGTATGGTTTCTACCCGTTATATTTTGGTTTCTGAAATGGGCGTGGCAGTGTTTTCATGACAAAGCAGCCGCAAACTTCAGGAATACCATGCGTATGAACTGGCTGGCAGCGACCTGCACCAACATGGCATTTATTTCTGTGATCATATACAAACACCTTGGCTAAAATTATTTCAATAGGAACGGCTTTACCGGCACACCGGCACCGGCAGGAAGATATACTGCGGTTTATGGAGCGTGCATATGGCATCGATGAACGGGAGCGGCGTATATTAGGTTATCTCTACCGGCACAGCGGCATTGATACCCGTTATTCTGTGATACCGGATTATACAAGCGCTGTGGAAGACCATATATTCTTCCCCGCTACTGCAGACCTGGAACCATTCCCGTCCCTGGAAAAACGCATGGAAATTTTTCGCAGCGAAGCGCCTGTATTATCTGTAAGAGCAGCAGAACAGTGCCTGGAAAATGTGCTGGATAAAAAAGAGCTTACTCACCTGATAACTGTGAGCTGTACCGGTCTCAGTGCACCCGGCCTGGAAATGATGGTGATGGAAATGATGCAGCTTTCCCCTTCTGTAAACCGTAGCGCCATCAACTTTATGGGATGCTATGCTGCTGTGCATGCCCTAAAACAGGCTGCAGACATTGTTACTGCAAATCCGGGGGCAAAAGTGCTTATCATCTGCACAGAGCTTTGCACATTGCATTTTCAGAAGACCTATTCAGAAGAGACCGTCACAGCTCCTTTGCTGTTTGCAGATGGTTCTGCGGCAGTACTGGTGACCGGTAATGATTTTCCTGCAAACGGCCTGGTGCTTGAAAGCTTTTATGCCGAGATCATGTGGAATGCAAAAGAGGCTATGTCATGGAATCCCGGATCCTTTGGTTTTAATATGACGCTTTCGGGCGAAGTGCCGGAACTGATACAACGGGATTTTAAACCTCTTTATAAAAAAGCAGCAGAACGGGCAGGATGCACAGAAGATGAAGTGCGTTACTGGTGTATACATCCCGGTGGTGTACGCATCCTGCAGGCTGTATGCGATGCGCTGTCATTGGCAGATAATAGCCTGGATGCATCGTTTAAAGTACTTCGTGAATATGGCAATATGTCTTCTGCCACCTTACTGTTTGTGCTGAAAGAAATGATGTCTGCGATGCGGCAGGACAAAGGTGCGAAGATATTTGCAGCAGCATTCGGGCCCGGCCTGGCAATGGAAAGCATGATAATGAGTGTGGCATGAGCTTCCGGGAACGGTCATACGAAAAAGAGCTGCTCGACAGGGATGATATTCCGTTTGCAGACATCCGGCAAAATATGCAGGAGCTCAATACGATCAATACATTGCTCGGCGGACATGCAATTACACGTAAAGGCCTAGAACACTTACTGAATAAAGTTAAAGATTTGAACAGACCGCTTGCCATAGCTGAAATAGGTTGTGGCGGCGGAGATAACCTGGTAGCAATACAGAAGTTTCTCCACAGGAGAAATATTCCCTTCCAACTCACTGGCATAGACATGAAGCCGGAATGTATTGCTTATGCGGAAAGCATACACGGCGCGGACAATAATTTTGAATGGATATGCAGCGACTACCGCGGTGTGCGATGGGAACAGCCGCAGGATATTATTTTCTCTTCCCTTTTCTGCCATCATTTTACAGACGATGAATTAGTGGCGCAATTACAATGGTTGCATAACAACAGCAGTGCTGGTTTTTTTATCAATGATCTGCACCGGCATCCGCTGGCCTATCATTCTATCCGTATGCTTACAAATTTTTTTTCAAAATCGTACCTCGTTAAAAACGATGCACCGCTTTCTGTAAAACGTGGATTTAAAAAACAGGAATGGGAAAAACTATTGCGACAGGCTGGCATCGGGCAATATGATATTTCCTGGCAATGGGCATTCCGTTACCTTATCTGTGTATACAAATGACGGCCGTAAATACATACTATGACGCGATAATTATCGGTGGGGGACTTGCGGGTCTCGCGTTGGGCATTCAGCTGCGCAAAGCAGGCAAGGAAGTACTGGTGATTGAAAAAGACGATTACCCGAGACACAAAGTATGTGGCGAGTACATCAGCATGGAAAGCAAGCCATTTCTGGAGCGGCTGGGTCTGCCGGTAATGGATATGGATCTGCCGGTTATAAACAACCTTCAGGTAACGGATGTAAAAGGCCGTGCATTAGATACTGTATTAAAACCCGGAGGATTTGGCATCAGCAGGTACAGACTGGATGCGACACTGGCAGGAATTTTTCGCGCTGCCGGAGGAACATTATTCACAAAAACAAAGGCGGAAGAAGTATCGTTCTGTGATGATGTCTTTACTGTACGTACAGCGCAGAAAGTATATAGTGCAAAAGTTGTGGCAGGCTCCTGGGGCAAGCGCAGCAGTATGGATATTAAGTACCAGCGGCCATTTATCATTGAGCAGAAAAAGGGGCTGGATAATTATATCGGTGTGAAATATCATATTGAATATCCTGTTGTATCAGGCCGGATTTCATTGCATAATTTTGAAGACGGTTATTGCGGTATTTCTGCAATTGAAGACGGGAAAGCCTGTCTTTGTTATCTTACAAAGGCTGCAGTGCTGCAAAAATATGGCAATGATATCAAGCAGATGGAGCAGGAAGTGCTGATGCAGAATCCGCATCTTAAAAAGATTTTTACAGAAGCAACATTTCTCTGGCCGCGACCGGAAGTTATTTCACAGATCAGTTTTCACAAAAAAGAACAGGTATACGATCATATCCTGCTCACTGGCGATGCAGCAGGACTGATAACACCGCTTTGCGGCAATGGCATGAGTATGGCTTTTCATGCATCAAAGCTGGCGTTTGGTGTTATAGAACAGTTTCTTTCGGGAGCGGTTTCGCGAAAGCTGATGGAGCAGGAATATATTAAAATGTGGAAGCAACAGTTTGCGACACGTCTTTCTGCAGGCAGGTTATTACAGGCTAATTTCGGGAAAAGCACTACGACAACATTATTGCTGCAAAGCCTGAAATTATTTCCATTCCTGAAGCAGCCACTGATACGTGCCACATTTGGGCGCGAATTTTGATAAGTGTCATAAATTCATTTTCCCGTATGTCATGTAATGCGTTGCCTCCCGATGTCATGGTGAGCGTAGTCGAACCATGATGTGCAACGGAATTAGTACTATTTAAAAATATCAAAATGATATTGTGCTACGCTCCAGAATTCATCCAGGGCTATAATGCGTGGCTTGAAGAATGATATCAGCTCCGGCCAGTCTTCCTGGCGGTAAATGCTTACGCGTTCTATGCAATATTTGATACGACTTACGGTTTTATTATTGTCATCCTTGTCATAAAGTATCCAGGTCCATTCTTCTTCAAGTGAACCTTCAAGTACATTGCGTAATTCCGCGAATTGTTCAAGCATAAGCTCCTGTATCCCCTTATCCGGATGCGACAATTCAATCGCGATACATGCAGTTTTATTGTCGGCATGCATGCGGAATGATAAATGTTTAATACCGGTCTTATAATTGATCCAGTTAATACGCAGGCCATCTGCAGATGGATGAGCGGCAATATATTGTCCGAATGTTTTCCAGAATGTTTCTCTTATTGCGGCAGCCTGTTCTTTCGTGTACAATTTCCTGAATTTATGATCCGTATTTGTGTATCAGCGTAATACCCGCTAAAATAAACAAATCCTTATTCCGGGATGAGGCAACAATAAAAAAGGCCGGACAAAACCGGCCCTTGCAGTTTGAACTGTTACCACTATATAATCGTAGACTTGCTCACCTTGATGTGGTCAAGGTTAACGATCTCCATATCAGACCGGTTTTCTACAAAATCGGCAATAAGGTCGCCGATGGTAGAAGTGCTGTAATTATTTATGGGGTCTATATCTTTTGTTACAAAGCCGTTTTCAAGCGTCCATTGCACGGCTGTGCGTACCACAGCAGCTTCGGCCTGCAGTCCGAAATGGTCCAGCATCATGGCTGCCGATAAAATAGATCCGGTAGGGTTGGCAATATCTTTCCCTGCAGCCTGGGGATAAGAGCCATGGATCGGTTCAAAAAGGGCAGTACGGCTTCCCACAGACGCAGAAGGCACTAATCCTAGTGAACCGCTGATCACACTGGCTTCATCACTGATAATATCGCCAAACATATTCTCAGTAAGAATGATGTCAAATTGTTTGGGATTAAGTATGATCTGCATAGCGGCATTGTCTACAAAAAGATAGTCCACTTTTACATCGGGGTACTCAGGTGCAATATCCTGCACTACCTTTCTCCAGAGCCTTGATGTTTCCAGTACATTGGCTTTATCTACGAGTGTCAGCTTTTTATTGCGCTGCTGTGCATGCCGGAATGCGGGATGAGCAATACGCTCGATCTCTGAAACGCTGTATACACAGCTGTCGAACGCTTCCGTATTGCTGTCATTATGCCCTTTTTTTCCAAAATAGATGCCGCCTGTCAATTCTCTGTAGATAATGAAATCAACGCCTTCCAGGTTTTTGCCTTTCAATGGCGAAAGGAAGTGCAGGGAGTGGTATGTATTTATTGGCCTGATGTTGGCGTATAGCCCTAATGTTTTGCGGAGCTCAAGCAAGCCTTGTTCCGGCCTTACTTTTGCGGCAGGGTCATTATCATATTTAGGATGCCCGATAGCTCCGAACAGAACAGCATCGCTTTCCAGACATGTGGCTGCTGTGTTTGCCGGCAGAGGCACTCCCGTTTCATCAATAGCGACGGCGCCCATTAGGCAGTATTTATAAATGAAATCATGGTGAAAGCGTGCTGCAACAGCATCCAGTATTTTTACGGATTGGGTAGTAACTTCCGGTCCGATTCCGTCGCCGGGAATTACTGCAATATTTTTTTTCATGTTTTAAGCTGGTTAATGATCAGAAAGTGGCATGATTTAATTCGAAAGAAGCTATTTCATCTTTTATGCTGAGGAGGAAATCAATATCATCATAGCCATTCAGCAGGCAGGCTTTTTTGTAGCCGTTTATTTCAAAATGTTCCACAGCTCCGGAAGGTATGATGGTAATGGTCTGCGTTTCAAGATTCACTTCTATAGTTGTATGCGGATCTTCGTTTATGCCTGTGAAAAGCTTTTGCAGGAATCCTTCTGTTACTGTAACGGGGAGCAGGAAGTTGTTCAGCGCGTTGTTTTTAAAAATGTCGGCAAAGAAACTGCTGACTACTACATCAAAGCCATAGTCTTTAATGGCCCAGGCGGCATGTTCCCTGCTGCTGCCACAACCGAAATTTTTTCCTGCAACTAATATTTTACCATTGTATGTATTGTTGTTCAGTACAAAATCCTTTTTGGGCTGCTGTTCGTCGTCATTTGCATAACGCCAGTCGCGGAACAGGTTTTTCCCGAATCCCTCGCGGCTGGTAGCTTTCAGAAAGCGTGCAGGAATGATCTGGTCTGTATCTATGTTTTCTGTAAACAAAGGTACAGCGCCTGAACGAATGATATTTATTCCTTTTTTCATTGTTGTAATTGTTGAACGGTTAGATTAGCTCGCGTACATCACAGATCATGCCGGTAACGGCTGCTGCTGCTGCCGTAAGCGGGCTGGCGAGAATTGTTCTGGCGCCTGCACCCTGGCGGCCCTCGAAGTTCCGGTTACTGGTGCTTACACAGTATTTTCCTTCCGGAATTTTATCTTCATTCATACCGAGGCAGGCGCTGCATCCCGGCTGACGAAGATTAAATCCAGCCGCTGCAAATACACGATCGATGCCTTCTTCGATGGCTTGTTGTTCTACCTGCTTGCTGCCCGGTACCACCCATACTTCTACATTCTTGGCTTTTTTCTTTCCTTTTATAAATCCTGCTACCTGCCGCAGGTCTTCAATGCGGCCGTTGGTGCAACTGCCTATAAATACATAATCGATCTTTGTACCTATCATACAGTCACCCGCATGCAAACCCATATATTCCAGTGATTGCTTCAGGTTATTGTGTGCCTGTTCATCTACCGTAAAAAATGAAGGAATATGTGTTGTTATTTTTATGCCCATACCCGGATTGGTGCCATAAGTAACCATCGGAGTGATGTCTGCGGCATTGATTAAAATCTCTTTATCAAAAGCAGCATCTGTATCTGAATATAATTGCTTCCATGCATACATCGTATTTTCCCATGCCGGTCCTTTTGGTGCGAAAGGTCTGCCGGCGATATATTCAAACGTCGTATCGTCCGGCGCGATCATGCCGCCACGGGCACCCATTTCAATGCTCATGTTGCATATGGTCATGCGTGCTTCCATGCTGAGGCTGCGTATGGTACTACCGGCAAATTCGATAAAATACCCTGTGGCCCCGCCTGAAGTCACCTGAGCAATGATGTACAATATGATATCCTTTGCAGTTACTCCATTGCCCAATGTTCCTTCAACATTGATGCGCATCAGCTTTGGTTTATGCTGCATCAGACATTGAGTGGCCAGCACCATTTCCACTTCACTGGTGCCTATGCCAAATGCTATGCTGCCGAAAGCGCCGTGTGTACTGGTGTGGCTGTCGCCGCAAACGATGGTCATGCCGGGCTGTGTAATGCCCAGTTCAGGGCCTATCACGTGAACGATCCCCTGGTATTTATGACCAAGTCCGTAGAGCTCTATGCCAAATTTTTTACAGTGCTCCTGCAGTTTTTCCACTTGTATTCTCGACTGTTCCTCCCGGATCGGTAGGTGTTGCTCCTGTGTCGGTACGTTATGATCTGCAGTTGCAATCACCTGTTCCGGTCTCAATACCTGCAGGCCTCTTTGCTCTAGTCCCCTGAAAGCCTGCGGACTTGTCACTTCATGGATAAAATGCCGGTCGATATACAAAACGGAAGGCCCTCCGTCAATAGTTTTGACGATATGTTTTTCCCAGATCTTTTCAAATAATGTTTTTCCCATAAAAACGTATTATGCATGTGCCACAACCAGGTATTCTGCCGCCAGTTGCTGCAGGTCATTGTCTTTTACTTCTTTCTTTGTATCTGCTACTTTCAGAAAACGCTCGTACAGTACGTCTATATCGTTGCGTGTGAAATCATGGCCCAGCCTGGTAAAGCGATGTGCGAGCGCAGAGCGCCCGCTGCGCGCAGTAAGTACAATCCGTGACCCTCCTGCACCTACTTCTTCCGGATTGATGATTTCGTACGTGGTTGCCTCCTTCAGGAAGCCGTCCTGGTGAATGCCCGAGCTGTGCGCAAATGCATTGGCACCTACGATTGCTTTATTGGGCTGCACCGGCATGCGCATTGTGTCGGAAACAAGCTGGCTGATAGGATTCAGCAGTCTTGTGTTGACGTCGGTATAAAGATTCAGCTCCGAATGTTGCCTGATGATCATGACCAGTTCTTCAAGCGAAGTGTTACCGGCGCGCTCGCCGATACCATTGACCGTGCATTCTATCTGCCGTGCACCGTTTGCTACACCTGCTACGGAGTTTGCGGTGGCAAGCCCGAGGTCGTTATGGCAATGGCAGGAGACAATAGCCTTATCTATATTAGGTACATTATTAAACAGGTAAGCAATTTTTTCGCCATACTGTTGCGGCAGGCAATAGCCTGTTGTGTCAGGTATATTCACTACTGTTGCGCCGGCGGCAATTGCAGTTTCCACCAGCCTGGCAAGGAAAGCATTATCAGCACGGCCTGCGTCTTCCGCAAAGAATTCAACATCTGGCACAAATCTGCGTGCAAACCGGACGGCCTTTTCTGCCAGCTCCAGGATATGCGACCGCGTTGTGTTGAACTTGTGTTTTATGTGTATGTCTGATGAACCTGTGCCAGTATGTATACGTGGTCGTGCAGCATATTTCAGCGCTTCTGCTGCTACTTCAATGTCTTTTTCAACAGCGCGTGTAAGAGCACAAACAGCCGCGTTTTTAATAATCTTTGAAATTGCTTTTACCGATGCAAAGTCGCCAGGGCTGGAAACAGGAAAGCCTGCTTCAATAATATCCACACCCAGGTTTTCGAGTGCCGCAGCTATTTCGGTTTTTTCTCTTGTATTGAGTTTGCAGCCGGGAACCTGCTCGCCATCGCGTAAGGTAGTATCGAAAATATAGACTTTTTCTGCCATGATAAACAAGTGTTTTAAAATTGCACAGATGACTTAACTTTAAATTGCTCAGAGATGTTCAACAGCTATTGCAATCCGAAAGTAAGCAGGATGCATCCCTCATAAAGATCAAAATGCCGGGGTTTTTACGACGTTTAAGCGAGGTGTAATCATGTTGAAAGTGTTACTGGGTAACTGTTTCTTAAAAATGTATTTACGATGCCCAACAGGTATGCCGACGAACTTTTCCAGCTGATCAGATCAATGGAGAAATCTGAAAAACGGAATTTTAAGCTGTATGTAAACCGTATTGGCAATGGCGACGACCTGAAAATGGTGACTTTGTTTGATGCACTGGATAAAATGCAGGAATATGATGAGGCCGTACTGCTGAAAAAAAATACCAGCATCCGGAAAGAACAACTCAGCAACCTGAAGGCGCATCTATATAAGCAGATACTTACCAGTATCCGCATGGGCAGGGATGAAAGCATAGACCGCTGGCTGAATGAGCAGATGAGCAACGCCCGCATATTGTATAATAAAGGGCTGTACCACCAGAGCCTTAAAATACTGGACAAGGTAAAACATACAGCCCGTAGCAATAGCCAGGTTACCTTTGAACTGCAGGCACTGATCTTTGAAAAGAAGATCGAGGCCATACATATCACCCGCAGTACAGAAAACAGGGCCGAACAGCTTTGCCGGGAGACGGAAGAAGTGTCGCAGCATCTGTCTTTACTCAATGCACTCTCTAACCTGAGTCTGCAGCTGTACAGCTGGTATCTTAAAATGGGCCATGCACGTGATGAAAAAGATGTAGCAGCAGTGAAGATGTTTTTCAACGCGAATCTTCCTGTACATAATCCTGAGAAAATGAATTTCTACGAACAGATGTACCTGTACCAAAGTCGCTGCTGGTATGCCTTTATTTTGCAGGACCTGCTATCTTATTACAAATACGCGCAACGCTGGGTAAATATTTTTGACCGGCAAGCCGGAATGAAGGGGATAGAATCAGCGCAATATATAAAGGCCCTGCATAACCTGCTGAGTGCACATTTTAACCTGAATAATTACGAAGGGTTTAAAAAATCGCTTGCCGTATTTGAAGCATTTGCAGCAACAGAAGCGGCTATAACAAATCAGAACCTTCGGATCATGACCTTTATTTACCTGAGCACAGCACGGATCAATAACCATTTCCTGGAAGGTACGTTCACAGCAGGTCTTGAGCTGGTGCCTCATATTGAAGAGAAGCTCGAGGAATATAAACTGCACCTGGACCGTCACCGCGTACTGGTGTTCTATTATAAAATTGCCTGTCTGTATTTTGGCAGTGGCGATAATGGGTGTGCTATCGATTATCTCAACAGGATCATAAACTGGAAAGTGGACCTGCGCACCGATTTACAATGTTATTCGCGGCTGTTGCACCTGATAGCGCACTATGAGCTTGGTAACTGGAGCATTATTGAATCTCTAATTAAATCAGTGTATCGCTTTATGGCGAATATGAAAAACCTAAGCGTTATTGAAGAAGAGATATTCCGTTTTATCCGCAGATCATTTTCCCTGTCGCCGGACAAAATGGTACCGGCTTTCGCTGCATTGAAGGAAAAGCTGAAGCGTTATGAAGGTAGTCCGCTTGAGACCCGCTCGTTCATGTATCTTGACATCGTAGCCTGGCTGGAAAGTAAAATACAGAAGATACCTGTGCAGGATGTGCGACGTGCAAGATTCCTGGAAGGTCGAAAACGTTCATTTCCGGAAATATAGATTCCATGAAATGATCTGGCACCGGGAGATGTTAGGTGTCATTGGGCCAAACCGGAATTTATTCTACATAGATTTTCTGAATTCAAAATTAAAGGTCTGATGTATAACTGCATCAGGCTTTTTTTATGGCGGTAATATTTCCTGCCAGATCGAAATAATTCGAAAAAATATAGAATAAATAAGTAGAATATTAAATCTGTTTTCTATAAAGGCTTTCTCCGTATCAAAATATTTTTACACTATAACCCGGGTGGAAAGAGAGCTAGCCGGAAAAAGCATTGCAAACAGGCCGTCTTGAGCCGTTACCACTAACTGAAATCTTTATGATGCATTCAATCCGTGTGTTTATGATACACTGTGAATACTTACTTATGTCTTGTCTATCACTGTTTTTCAGCCCCTGTTTAAGCGTAAATGGTATTCGGAATGCATTGTTGCTGCAGTCTTCCGCACCGGAAGACTGCTTATAGAGATACAGGTCTCATTAATTGCACAGCCTTCCTGGTTTTAATAATTATACGGAACAATATTGAATCGGGTCACATAATTGTACCATTTAACCGCAAAACGGAACCAGGAATAAAGAATAGTAGTGTTTCAATAATCATGGTGTGTACCTACAGGGGGCTGCTTTTCCAGGCAGCCCCTTTCTTATGTTCAAAAAGCGCGGGAGCCGTCCCTTATGAGGACAGCTCCGCTGTATTACAAAACCAAACCATCTTTCGCTTCTGTATTTGTTTTTCTTCGGGGAAAAGGTCAGAACAAAACAGTATTGTTGTTAATTATATTTATGCGCTGTCAATGTTATGCAGGCCTGTTCTTTTTAGCCCATTAACCTGTTAACTTATTAACCTGTCGGCAATCTTATTTAACGATCTGTACTTTACCGTTCTGCAGCACGCTGTTATTGTTGCTTACGCGGTAGATGTAAGTACCTTCAGGGAGGTTAGCTACAGCGATCTGTGCGTTGCCGTTTACCTGCTGGTTAGCTACTACTGCACCGCTCATGCTGTAGATCATTACGTTTACTGTGCCATCTGCTTTTACATTGAGCACGTCTCTGGCAGGGTTGGGGTAAAAGCTTACTTCCGTTACCGCTATTGTTCTGCCGTTTTTGATCACTACGTTGATCACTTTAGAGTACTGGAAGGTACCGTCGTTGTCGATCTGTTTGAGACGGTAGTAGTTGTTGCCGTCGGTAGTATTGTTGTCTGTATAAGTGTAGGTATTGTTGCCTGTACCTTCTGCGTTCATGCTGCCGATTTTTTCAAAAGAACTTCCGTCTGCAGAGTGCTCGATGTCGAAAGAGGCGGTATTTTTTTCTTCAGCAGTTTTCCAGGTAAGGCCTGCAGCGTTGTTTACCGCTTCACCATCAAAAGAAACCCAGGTAAGTGCGAGGGGATTGGCACTGGTGGTAAGCGTTTTGGTATAAGAACCGGTACCGCCGAGTGCATAAGTGATGGTGCGTGGGGTAATGCTTGTATTGGAACGTGAGTAAGCCACTTTGCGGAACATTACCTGCCACTGCGCAGCAGAAGCAGTACCTGTGAAGGTAAGTACGCCTGTAGCGGCATTGTAGACAACGGTTACACCGTTGAGCAGGTCGCCGGATTTTACGCTGAGTGTATCGCCGGCTGTTATGTTGTTGATGGTAACGCTTCCTGCGCTGATAGCAGAACCGCCTGTTACGGTAATGGTAGTGTCGATATACTGGCGTCCGGCAGTAACAGTGCTGTAGTTTGAAGTAGGACGTGAACCGTTTACCGCAGTGGAAACATAAGTAATGTTGCGTGTAAAAGTGAGTGATACTGTAGGGTCGCCTGCCATACCGCCAAACTCTACGACAAAGCCAAGGAGATTGGTGCTGTCCAGGTCGTTCCACTGTCCTGTAGAACCTGAAGAGTAGATTTCAACAAACTGTTCGCCGTTGCCGTAGTTGTTAGGCTCTCCGCCGTTCCAGTTCATGTACTGGCCGTTTGCAGCCACAGGAGCATAAGAGCCGTAGTAATAATATTGTGAGCCGTAGCTGGTATTAGAGAAGTTAGTTCCTTTTTCAGGGCCTGTTACCCAGTAGTAATGTCCTTCTGAAGCCGCCTGATTGGCATAAGCAGTAGTGCCTTTGGCCTGGTTGATGTACCTGTAGTCATCAGATCCGCCGAGCCAGCCGTCGGCCTGGAGTTTCTGCTGTATAAAGCTGTTTTCACCTGCAGAAGTGATGGTAGCCAGGTAGCCGTGCATACCATAAAGACGCATAGTGTCTGCACGGTATTTGGCGGTCATCCAGGTGTTGGATCCGCTGATGAACTGGTAGTAGTGACCGTTTGCACTGTAAGAAAGGGCACTGCCCACAGAGAAGGCAATTGCTTTTGCGGTACCGCTGGTGGCAGCCGTAGATTTAAGTGTTACGCTGCGCAGCTCAGTCTGGTAGCTTGCGGCAGTGGCAGTACCGGTAAAGGTAAGTACACCTGTAGTGCTGTTATAAGAACCTGTAATACCGGAAACGGCAGTGTAAGCGAGTACGTCTCCTGTCTGGAAACCTGTGCTGATGCTTACGGTAGCGCCGGTATACGTGGTGGATGCGTCGAGTGCGATGATATTGTCAACTGTATAGGCAGTGGAGGCGCTTGGGGTGAGCTGCAGGGTGGTGCTGTTGCCTGTTATTGGGTTGCTGGCAGTTTGTGCATTTGCACAAACAGATGCAGTTGCGATTGCAGCGGTAAGAGCGAGTTGAGTAAAGAGATTTTTCATTTGGTTTGGCTCGTTTAGTTGTGTTATTGTTTCTTTCGTTTTGTGATACAAAGATGCGACGGGGAGTTGGGGATGTCGGTTAATGGGTTGTAAACGAGCGTGTTGTAAATGTTGTCTTAACGTGGTATTATTAAATGACTGGTTAACGAGGTGTTTTGTATGATGAGGAGAGCAGGCGGGAAAACATTGTGAAAGCTGCTGCAGTGGCGGATTTTGTCAATATGATAAATAAATGTGTTTGTTATGCGGTTGTTGTCTGCTTTTCGTTAATGAGTTTGTTAACCGGGGATGTTTTTTTCGTTGTATGAAAGGCGTGTAGGCAAAATGAGTCGTTTTACAAAGAAAAAAGGAAGCACATTGTGCTTCCTTTAAAAAATCAGGGAGTGTATCTATAACGCTACTTTATTTCCCAGCGGCCTTCCAGGTACAGTTTGTAGCGTGCCGGCTGAAACTCGCCGAATGCATATACTGAAATGATGTTGCCTTCTTTATTGTAGTATAATTGCAAATCATCTGAGCCCCTGTATACTTTTATAAAGCCTTTGTTCTCCAGAAAATTTCCGTCTTTTATTATCGCGGTAAAATCTTCGCGATCTATCTCACGGCCCAGCTCATCAAGATGTTTAAGGTTATCAATATGAACTCTGTATACTTTTCCATTTTCATCTGTGTTGCGGAAGTCGTTTTTTGCAATATCTGCATCATCGCCATCGGCAAGCAGGTGTTTTTGTATCGCCAGCTTTTTAATCATATCAGGTTTATTTATTGTGCCTCTTCTTTAAGGTAACCGTTACTCTTCAGATCATTGACTGTGTAAGGAAGCTCATATTGTTTTGCCAGGCCGGGCTTGCCAAACCACGGTATAATACCGCCTTCTTTTACATCCGGTATAGGCTTCATGATCCTGTAAACTCTGTATGGCGAATTTAGGGTTTTATCCGGTAGGGCACGTTCCGGGAATGGAACGCCTTTCATAGATACAAATGTTCCTTTGTCCTGGAATACACTGTCTGTATCATAGTAGCCGCCGTACCTGTCTATCAGTACACCTTCCGGCAGTGTAACTATTTTCAGAGAGAGGGCGCCCCTGTTTGGCGGCCAGCCACCATTGAGACTGTTACGTGTAAAGAACTGTTCCAGGTTGTTCCATTTTTCAGCTTTCCAGAATGTCCAGGCGCTGTCGGCCAGTATCAGTTTGCTGCTGTCATTAAAGTCTGAAACAGAATTTTTAAAATAGAGAAAGCTTACCCCTCTCACAAGACTGTCACTCACGGAGTGTTTTGCATGGGTAGCAGCATGCCTGTGTGTAGTGTGGGATGCCTGTTTTTGGGCGTAGCTGATAATGGGCACGCATAGTACGGCCAGTAAAAGAGCTTTTACGTTTTTCATGGTTCGGTGTTTAATAGTCTAAAAATATTGCACGCATCGCTTTTTTAAAAGCATTTGCTGTGTAAAATTTATAGCAGATGGTTCAGTTGTTTTCTGGTAGATGTTCAGTTTGCCTATTTCTTCTGTGGCTGTTTTTTACGTTTTCCGGCCGATGACTCGCGTATAAAGAGTTGCGCCGGCAGTTTCTTTGTTTCAAATTGTTTTACCGGCCTCCGGGCTTCCAGCAGCTGAAGCAGCAATGTCGTTGCGTTTTCTCCTATTTCAAATGCCTGCTGGCGGATGATGGTGAGCGGCGGCTGCAATAATTCGGTAAGCTGCAGATTGGAAAATCCTGCAAGTGCAATATCGTCTGGCACTTTTATATTGTTGGCGCGGAAATAATAGAGACAGCTGGTGGTAAGTTTGTCCGAGCAGGCAAGGACAGCGTCCGGCTTTGCTTTCATCAGTTCCTGCAGTGCTTCTTCTGCCTCGGCATAAATAAGGCCACCGTGCAGACAGTATTTTACCAGTGCAGGATTAAATGGGATATTATTGTCTTCCAAAGCTTTGCAATAACCGGCAAAACGTTCCTTTATGATAGACAAATGTTCTGCATTCCCCAGGAAGGCGATTTTCGTGAAACCATTACTGGCAAGGTGATGCACGGCATCATAAGCACCCTGGAAATTATCTGAGATTACTTTGTGCGTTTTGATCTCATCGGCTACACGATCAAAGAATACAATGGGCATTCCTTTGTCATGCAGACTTTTGAGGTGCTCTATGTCTATCGTTTCGGAAGAAAGAGATACCAGCAGGCCATCTACAGAACGGGATGCAAGATGCTGCAGTGAGCTGATTTCACGCTCGTAAGAATCGTGGGTCTGTGTGATAATAACCTGGTAACCGCATTCATTGGCTATGGATTCTATTCCATTGATAGCTTCGGAAAAAAACGAATTGGCGATTTCGCTCACCACAACCCCTATTGATTTACTTCGGCGCTCCTTGAGACTTAGCGCTACCGGGTTAGGTTTGTAGTTCATTTTACGGGCATACTCCATCACCTGCTGTTTCGTTTCCGCGCTGATTTCGTAGCTGTCGCGCAGTGCCCGTGATACAGTAGAGGTGGAAAGCCCCAGGGCTTTGGCAATATCTTTTATGGTTATCGATTCAAACTTCATGTATCCTCTTGTCTTCCCAAGATAATAAACTCATTGATAATAACATGTGTCCGGCAGCATAATAATTTGTACAGTACCTTCTTTTTCCGGCAACGTTACCGGGAACGTTTGCATAGATTTTCTGTCTCATTCCGCTAGGAATCAATGCTAAAAAATGTATTATTGGTATGATTGCAATTGTCCGTTTCCACAGTTTTGTCTATGAAAATAAAAAACGCCCGGCTCGTCCCGTTATTGGCTTTGATGGCCTTCACTGCTGCTCCGGAAAAGAAAATAAAAGTATACCTCATCGGCGATTCCACTGCATCAGTAAAAGAGACAAAGGCGTATCCTGAGACGGGGTGGGGAATGCCGTTCTCTTATTTTTTTGATTCTACGGTTATAGTAGATAACCGTGCAAAAAATGGCAGGAGCACACGTACCTTTCTTTCCGAACATCGTTGGCAGCCTGTGGCAGACAGCCTGCAGCCCGGCGATTATGTGTTCATCCAGTTTGGGCATAATGATGAGTCGAAAGAAAAGACCGACCGTTATACAACACCTGAGGAATATAAGGCAAATCTTGTAAAATTTATTTCGGAAACGAGGGCGCATAAAGCTTGGCCTATATTGCTTACGCCAGTCTCACGCCGGAAATTTGACAGTGCAGGCCGTGCATTGGAGACGCACGAAATATATGCTCCGCTTGTGCATGAAGTAGCGCAGCAACAGCATGTGCCGCTTATAGACCTGGATGAAAAAAGCAAGGCGTTGCTGCAGCGCATGGGGGCTGAAAACTCAAAACTGCTGTTTAACCAACTGGAGCCCGGAGAGCATCCCAACTACCCGGACGGCGTAAAAGATAATACGCATTTCAATGAACTGGGTGCTCGTAAAATTGCGGAGATAGTACTCGCGGAGATCAAAGAATTGCATCTGGACCTGGCCGACAGGATTGTGAAGGGCAGGAAGCCAGCAAAGTAAAGATCCGGCCGCATATGAAATTTGACTATTTTAACTGTTGATTAAAATGCAGTTATGATATTACCCGTTACAACGCCAGGTCTGTTGTTCCCTGCGATTTCCCTGATGATGCTGGCGCATACCAACCGTTTTCTTGCATTGGCACAACTTATCCGTTCACTACACGATAAGTATAAATCGGATGAAGTGAGGCAATCTGTCGTAGCGCAGATCAGAAACCTGCGTCGCCGCATGAAGTTGATAAGAGCTACACAGTTTAGCGGTGTACTGAGTTTTTTGCTGTGCGCCGTATGCATGTTTTGTGTTATAAAAGAATGGGCTGCAGCAGCAGATATTATGTTCGCAGTCAGCATTGCCTGCTTTATAGTATCATTGATTTTGTCACTGATGGAGATATCACTGAGCCTTGAAGCCCTGGAAATAGAACTGGCCGACATGGAAGAATATCCTTCTGCCGCTCCAGGCAAATAATTTTTCAATCATGATGAAACGTCTGATAAATTTGCTGGCTCCGGGTTTGTGTTTTTTCTTGCTCCGACCTGCCGCAGGTGCACAGCAGCGCTATGTTTCAGAGGTTTGGTCTCCTGACAAGGGGAACGGAACTTATATTAACCCGGTTATAAATGCTGATTATTCCGATCCTGATGTAATCCGTACCGGGGACGATTATTATCTTGTTGCCTCCAGTTTTGATGCTGTCCCTGGGTTGCCTATTCTGCATTCAAAAGATCTTGTGAACTGGGAAATACAGTCTTACGCACTGGCACGCCTGGTGCCTGATGCTCATTTCTCACAGACGCAGCATGGCAATGGCGTGTGGGCTCCCGCCATCCGTTTTCACAACGGCTTTTATTACATCTACTACCCGGATCCTGATTTTGGCATTTACATGATAAAGTCCGAAAGAGCAACCGGACCATGGAGCGTGCCGGTAATGGTATTGCCGGGTAAGGGACTGATAGATCCGTGCCCATTGTGGGATGATGACGGGAAAGTGTACCTGGTGCATGCTTTTGCGGGAAGCAGAGCCGGCATTAAAAGTATTATTGCCATAAAAGAGCTGAATGCAGCGGGAACTGAAGTCATTGGCGAAGGACAAATTGTATACGACGGTCATCACATTGATCCTACCATTGAAGGGCCCAAGCTGTACCGGCGCAACGGTTACTATTATATATTTGCCCCGGCTGGTGGAGTATCGGCCGGCTGGCAGGTGGTCCTGCGTTCAAAAAATATTTATGGCCCCTATCGGCGAAAGGTGGTAATGGAGCAAGGTACAACACACATAAACGGGCCGCACCAGGGTGCGTGGGTGGATACCAGGACAGGCCAGCATTGGTTCCTGCATTTCCAGGACAAGGGGCCGTATGGCCGTGTGGTGCATCTGCAGCCCATGCACTGGGTAAACGACTGGCCGGTGATCGGAGCAGACAGCGACGGTGATGGTAAAGGAACTCCGGTTGCTTCTTACACGATGCCCGATATTGGTAAAAAATATCCTGTGGTAAATCCTGCAGAAAGCGATGAGTTCAACGGTAGCACGCCCGGCTTTCAATGGCAGTGGCAGGCCAATCCGCAAGCCTCGTGGCTTTTTATGGATAATGAAGGCCATATGCGGTTGTATGCAATAAAAGCCCCGGATAGTGCACAGAATTGTTGGGGTATTCCTAATTTATTGCTGCAGAAATTTCCCGCGACATCCTTTACCGCAACGGTTAAAATGGAATTCAACCCCAATCCGGGAAAGGGTAGTGAACGCGCAGGAATTATTATTATGGGCAATAGCTATGCCTGTCTCACATTAAAATCTTCTGAAAAAGGTGCTGATCTCGTATATGCAACGTGTGAAAATGCGGACCTGGGCACCCCGGAGCAAGAATCTGTAATTATATCATATAAGGGTGGGCCACTGTACCTGCGGGTTAAAGTTGCCGCAGGCGCGATTTGTAGTTTCAGTTACAGTACGAACGGAAATAATTATACAGATGCCGGAGCTGCTTTTAATGCAACCGCAGGCAGGTGGATCGGTGCTAAGGTCGGGCTGTTCTGTTCGGGGAAATACCATACCAATGATGCCGGGTATGCATCGTTTGATTGGTTTCGTATTACTCCATAACAGGTATTCTCTTTTTAGATTTTACTTTTTCAATATTTGTTTTGCTTCTGTTTATCACTTGCAAACGTTACCGGGAACGATTGCATAGATTTTTATCAGATAAATATTCTTTTTACTCTTAAAAAAAATTACACTTGCTTTTAATAAGGAGTGAGCACATACTTACTTCTTTCCTGTTTGATACTGTATTCCTCAACAATAAAAGCAATGTAAAATGAAGTTGAAATTTATCTCCCCAATGCTTTTCCCGGTTTTGCTATTGTCTGTCGGCGCGCGGGCGCAAAATACCGGCGACTACAGATCTGTAGCTTCAGGTCCCTGGTCGGCGGCTGCAACCTGGGAAAAATATGATGGTACAACCTGGAACACGCCAACGAACCCTCCTGGCAGTGCTACTCCAAGTGTTACTGTAAGAAGCGGACACGTGGTGTCGCTTACTGCTACCAGCAGTTCGGTTACACTCACGGTAGAAAATGGTGCCACTATCAAATCTGATGGTGCAGGTCAGCGCGGTCTTCGTGTATATGGCGCCAGCCTTACCAACAATGGTACTATTGGTGGAGCTCCTGCAGATGATTCCATTAACCTGGAAATAGCAGGATCTAATATTACTACTACGCTTTCCGGTACCGGTACTATCAAAATAAACCGTGTGCGTGCACTTCAGGGTGTTACGGGTACAACGTTTGTCGTAGACCAGGATATGGAATTGAATAATAACGGCGTTGGATTTACAGCATACTATAATAATACAAGCAGTACTGCAGCGGAAAATGTCACGTTTACCATTAACGCCGGCCGCACAGTAAAGCTGGAGGGCAATGCTGCATTGCATCAAAATTCTTCTCTTACTGCAAATACCGGTGGTACTTATACTTACAATATTAACGGCACGCTGGACATGTCCGCATCAAAGGACACATCTATGCTTATCCCGAACTCTGTCAATGCTTCAGGAGTTGTAACGCTGAATGTTGCAGGAAGACTTATTACAGGTCTCAAAGGCTTTAGTACACAGAATGCAGCGCCCGGCAGCAGCCCGGGTACCGTAAAACTGAATATTGCAGCAGGCGGTGTTGTAGATGCTTCGCTGGATTCTGTAATGATCCTTGGTACGCAGACATTCGTAGCTGCAAGTGGTACTGCCAAGTACCGTAAAATTGTTGCCGCCGTAGATACAGTGTTCCCTGTAAGCGCCTCTGCCGGTGGGTACAATGCTGTAACACTTAATAATTCAGGAGCAGCGGATACTTTTTCTGTTGGCGTAAAGGCAGGTTTTGATGATACATGGCCTGCTCCCGCAAAACTGGTAAACCGTCAATGGAATATAACAGAATCTGTTGCGGGTGGTAGTGCATCTACTGTAAAACTGGCATGGCTTACAGCCGATCAGGGTGCTTCATTTACCCCGGGCTCTGTAAGTATTTACCATTACAACGGCACATCGTGGGTTGAAACATCTGCTACAGTAACCGGCAGTGGCACTATCGCAAGTCCCTATGTTGCAACTGTAAGCGGCATCGATACATTTGTTCGTTTTGTAGTAGGTAATCAGGGTCTCCAGACTCCTACCGGCGGTTCTTCTGTAGCCAATATAAAAGGTAAGGATGCATATGTAATAGTTGCGCCAAACCCGGTACAAGGTCATACTGTACAGCTGCAGATGGGCAACCTGAAGGTTGGCAGTTATGAAATTGCTGTTTATAATGTAACAGGTCAAAAGCTGGCCGGCGGCACTATTAGCTATAACGGTGGAGATGCAGTTGCTCCGGTTATTTTACCTGCAGACATTCCTGCCGGCCTCTATGAGCTGCAGCTGAATAATGCCGACATAAGAGTAATGCGTAAGCTGATCATACAATAATTTCCTGTTCCCAGGAGATATCATTAAAGTCTGATTGATTAACAGGACCACAGCCTTTTCATTTTTGGAAAGGCTGTTTTGTTTTTACCTGTGGACAGATACACGTTTACCTGCAATAAGTATGAGGTCCGGCAAATCAAAAATTTTCAGTGCACCTGGTACAATACAGCTATACCAGTTTTTTGCCTCAGGGTGGGCTAAAATGGCCTCAAAAGAGTCAATAGTATGGTAGAGGTCCAGTGATGCTATACTGCTGTCTAAAACAGTTGCATACAAGGCAGCGGTGCCGCATGCATTCCCGGAGGCAATTACCTGTGTCTCGCTTTTTCTTAAAACACTATCGGTATTCGTAAAATGAAGCAGCGTTAATATGTCTTTTGCGCGTTGCCCCGGCAAAGGATAACCTATATGCTGGGACAGCATCGCATTCCGGTACTCCCGGTTATAATATTTTGGATCATTGGCAGACGGAAGATCTGATGTTTCTCCAATCCCGCGGAGATCTGGCATCAGCACTGCAAACCCTTGTTTCAACAAGCCGGTAATATAGCCTGTGCTGTCATGAAAAACCTGTCTTCCCCGGTCATCCAGCAGTATTATTGTTTTCTTCCCCGGTTGCTGCGGATAAATAACCTGTACCGGCATTGGTATTTCATTTGCCTGCCGGAGTATCATATTGTGTACATCATATTCTGCAAAATGCAGTGTGCCGGTTTCTTCAACGGACAGACTTGCCTTATAAGGTTCAATGCCCAATAGTTTTTTCAAAGTGTCCTGAAATGCTGCTGCAGCAGCCTGGGCGAGAAACTTTTTTCTTTGGTTGCTGAATGATTCGGATTGTTTCCGCACATCATCGGGAATAGAAATTTCGTCGGCATAGTCGCTGCACACCTGCCCGGTTTGGGTGCAGTTCAGTTCTGCAGTATTGCAAAGTTCTGTTGTTGTTTCTTTTACAGGACGTGTATCGTTATAAAACCATTTACGGAACCAGCTTACCGTGGCTTCCCGTTTGGGTTTTGATATGCCGTGTCCGTCATCGGCTGTAAACATTTCAAGGGCTTTTTCATTGTGTAGTGTTTTATAAACGCGCTTCAGTTCTCCGTATGCCTGTTCTGTACCTGTGTAATCTATAAAATCATAGCGACCGGCAAGTATCAACAATGGTTTTGGTGCAAAGCTGATCAGGTAATCCGCCATTTCGAGCTGTTCCTTCCCCTCTCCGGGCATCTGGGCACATCCGTCTGCAGGGCCGGTGAGCTCCATTGTACGGTCTCTCGCTGCCAGGTAACTGCAGGGAGCTGCTATTTTGATCCTGTTGTCATAGCCGGCAAAATATATGGTCTGCATGCCGCCACCGGAATTGCCAGCGCAGCCGATGCGGCTTGTATCTACCTCTTTCCTGGATATAAGATAATCTAGACTTCTTATGTTGTCATATAGCTCGTAAGCCGCTATGCTGCTGCCTGTGAGGCTTGCCGCAGCATTCAGTAATGTATGTTCTGTTGTACCGCCTCTTGTGAGTAGTTTGCAGCTGCTGTCAGTAAGTTGGTAACGTTCAGCCTGCGAGACAGGATCAACAACGAGCACCTCAAATCCGTTACGGGCAAAGAGTATTGCTGTCTGCTGATAGGAGATTGTTGCTTTGGATTCATTTTCATGTCCGCAGAAAAAAAGTACAGCCGGAAACTTTCCTTTACCATCCGGCACATACAGGTTTGCTGTTACATGATGATGCGGGAAACTTTCATAGATCACTTTTTCTATTTTGTAACCACTGCGTTGCAGCATGATCGTAGTTACTGAGTTTAGAGTACTTCCCGCCCGCATAGCCCCAGTGAGCTCTTTATATTTTCTACGGCACTGTTGTTGGTATGCTGCAAGATTTTGCGGTGAAAGCAAAGCGTTTTGCAGGCTGGATTTTCGCTTTGCATACTGTTGATGCATCCGCTGTACCAGAAAAGTGTTGAGCGTATAAGCGGTCTTCCAGTCGAGTATACGATTGGTGTCCTGTGCTGCGGCAGTTAGACTGCTGAATGCAAATAATAATGCAGGATATACTTTTCTGAGCTTATTCATATGCATTTTTTATGGCGATGAAAAACGGGGAATGATCTACAGATTTTGCCTTTTTGTATATTACTTCTCTTAAATGCTTCTTCTATGCTTGGAAAAGTGGTTGAAAATGATTTGTTTAAATTATTGCAGACAGATATATGCTACCTCCTGCGGAGGATGAAATTAGCAATAAGAAAAAAGAACAATTGGTAATTGTGTTGCAATCGTTGCCGGGAACGATTGCATAAATTCTTTGGCTGAAAAGCGCTTCTTTACTGAAAAAACTTTTTAGACTTGTTAAGGAAATATTAAGTAAGTAACTACTTACCCTCTGTTCTTTTTACCGGTTAAAACAATTTTAATAATCGAGTTTTCTCATGAAGCAACTATTATTAACACTTGGCGTGCTGTTGGTAGCAATTACTGTACAGGCCCAGACAAAGAAGCTGAAAGGCACTGTGGTCAGTTCCGACAGAAATGAGACATTGATAGGTGTGAATATACAGGTAAAAGGAGGAGGCCAGGGTACTGTCTCTGATGCTAACGGCAAATTTACGCTTGATATACCTGATACCGGTAATGTGGTACTGAGCTGTTCATATCTCGGTTATCTCAGGAAAGATGTGCAGGTAGCCGGTAAAGATGAAATAGTGGTAAAGCTTACACCGGATGATAAATCATTGAATGAAGTAGTAGTGGTAGGTTACCAGACTGTGAAGAGAAAGGATCTCACAGCAGCTGTATCATCAGTGAATGCGCAGCAGCTTAAAGATGTTCCGGTAAATTCTGCAGCACAGGCGCTTACCGGCCGCCTGGCTGGTGTGCAGGTAACAACTTCTGAAGGCTCGCCGGATGCAGATGTGCAGATTAAAATACGTGGTGGTGGTTCTATTACACAGGACAATTCACCGCTGTATGTAGTGGATGGGGTGGAAGTGGAAAACGGTCTTAACTCCTTGTCTCCGCAGGATATTGAATCAGTAGACGTGCTGAAAGACGCTTCTGCAACATCTATATACGGTGCACGCGGTGCCAACGGTGTAGTGATTATTACTACCAAGCGTGGTAAAGCTGGCAAAACAAAAGTTAATTACAACGGCTCCATAGGCTTTAAGAAGCTCTCAAAAACACTCAGCACTATGAGTCCTTACGATTATGTGCTGTACCAGTATGAAAGAAGCCGCGGCAATTCCAGTGACAGCACTTCTTTTTCGCAGATGTATGGTTCTACATTTGATACACTGAGCGCTTACAAAAATGTTCCCGGTATAGACTGGCAGGATATTATGTTTGGCCGCTCTGCGCTTATGCAGACGCACAACGTGAGCGTATCCGGCGGTAATAGCGCAACGCAGTATAATCTCGGTATCACATCAAACCAGGAGCAGGGCATTATGCAGCTTTCTGATTATAACCGTAAACTGATCAGTTTTAAATTTGATCACAAGTTTAATGATAAGTTTAAGATCAGTTTCAACTCCCGTTATAATAACACACAGGTAACCGGCGCCGGTACTGCAAGCCCGGGGTCATCAGCTACCAATAACCTGCGCCAGAGCATTCGCTACAGGCCATTCCTTACAAGCGGACAGGATATATCTACTTACGATTTTGATTATGCATCAGAAACAAGCAGTAACGGACTTTCACTCGTTAACCCCGTGCTGCTGAACCAGTCGCTGTATCGCAAGAACTATACATCATTGCTTAACCTCAGCGGTTCTGCCCAGTATAATCTTATGAAAGGGCTTGTTTTCAAAACAACGGCCGGGTATGACTATACCAGCATCCGTCAGAACACGTTCGACGATACGATTACTTATTACGCCCGCTTTTATGGTGGTGGCGCTCCGATAGCTGCTATCAATACCATTACCCGCGGTACATTTACCAATACCAACCTGCTCACTTATACCAACGCTTATTCCAAAGGCAGCTGGGCGAAGAAAAACAGCTTTGACGCATTATTGGGCCAGGAGATTTACGAGAACAAATACAAAAGCTATGACCAGGAGTCTCACGGTTTCCCTGCAGGTATAAGTGCAGACCAGGCGCTGGGCAATATGTCTTATGGTACGCCTGTAGTACCTACAGATGGTAATCCCCAGTCGAACGAATATACAGAGCGCATTGCTTCCTTCTTTGGTCGTGCCAACTACGCTTATGATTCAAAATACCTGGTAACAGCATCTCTGCGTGCAGATGGTTCTTCCAAATTTGCGGAAGGCCACCAGTGGGGATATTTTCCTTCGGCAGCACTTGCATGGCGTGCATCCAATGAATCATTCCTGAACTTTATAAAACCAGTAGTAAGCGATCTCAAATTCAGGTTGAGCTATGGAGCTGCAGGTAATAACAGGATCACCAACTTTCTCTACATGACGCAATATGCACCCAATGTATATTACGGGCTTGATGGTAAGTTGGTAAGCGGTGTAGTTGCTAACGCGCTTGCTAATCCTAACCTTACATGGGAAACTACTGTTTCACGAAACTTCGGCGTAGACGTAAGTTTCTTAAAAGGCCGCCTTTCCTTTACTGGTGATATATACCAGAATACAATCAGCAATCTCCTGATCGCAGCGCCTATACCGCCTTCTTCCGGTTATATATCCCAGATGCAGAATGTAGGTGCTACAGAAAACAAAGGTGTGGAGTTCCAGTTGACTGCTATTCCAGTACGTACGAAGGACTTTAACTGGAATGTTACCTACAACATGTCTTTCAACCGTAACGTAGTTAAAAACCTGGGTAATAATGAATCATATTTTTATGTTAACTCCGGATGGATGAGCAATGCACCTGCAGATTACATTGTAAGAGTAGGCGACCAGGTGGGCTCTATGTGGGGACTCGTAAGCGATGGTTACTATAAACTTTCAGATTTTGATTATAACCCCACCACCAAAATATATACCCTGAAAAATGGTGTGGCCAGCTCACAGAAAGTAACATCGCAGCTGCCGATGCCTGGTGGTCTTAAATATAAAGACATTAACGGGGACGGTATAATTGATGATAAAGACAGAACCGTAATAGGTCATGCCGCACCCAAGTTTTATGGTGGTCTCAACCAGCAGTTTACTTACAAAGGATTTGATCTGAGCATATTTGTCAACTTCCAGTATGGTGGGCAGGTATATAATTATAACAAACTTGAATTTAACAGCGCGTACACTACCGGAGCAAATATGCTTTCTGATGCAACAGGCCGCTGGAAAACTATTGATGCCAATGGCAATGTAATAGAACGTGTAGTAACCATCGGCGGTACACAATACGTACAGGGGGAATCTCCGGATGTATTGGCTGCGGCAAATAAAGATGCAACTATGTGGATACCGCTGACTACAACTGCATCCTTCTATCCCAGTTCATATGCTGTAGAAGATGCATCATTTATTCGCATCAATAATATAACACTGGGCTACACGCTTCCGTCAAAATGGCTGAAACGGGCGAAAGTAGAGCAGTTTCGTGTATACTTCACCGTCAACAATCTGGCTGTGATCACCGGGTACTCCGGTTATGATCCGGAAGTAAATACAAGACGCGCTACTCCAATGACGCCGGGCGTAGATTATTCAGCCTACCCGCGCAGTCGTACCTATCTCTGGGGCGTAAATCTTACATTTTAATTCAGCAAACAGAAGTTTATGAAAAGCAGGAATTTCAACAGCTATATAAAAATCATCACCCTTGCCGCAGTCAGCCAGTGTTTTTTTTCTTCGTGCAAAAAATATCTGAACGTACAACCGGTATCGTCATTTGGTGCAGACTATACATTCAGCAATACATCCAATGCAGATAAAGCGGTGCTGGGTGTATACAATTCACTTACGGGCGACCAGGCGTACGGGATACGTCTCAGCATGTATTATGCTTACGATAATGATGAGATGATGGGGCAGGGCGCCACACCGTTCCCGGATAATGACCGGCGCGATATTGCCCACTATAATGTACAGCCCAGCAATACCCAGCTGGCAGGTCCTTTTAACCAGTTGTATGCGGGTGTTGAACGTGCCAACCTGTGTATTTATTACATACCCCGTATGGGGCAGTACAGCGGCGGATCTGCTTCAGATAAGGCCAAGCTGCGTAGTCTGTATGGCGAGGCGCTGACACTACGTGCGCAGTTTTTATTTGAGCTGGTGCGCAACTGGGGCGATATACCGGCGCAGTTTGAACCTTCCATGCTCCAGACAGATCTGTTCGTCAGCAAGACAGACAGGGATACGATATACAATCACATCCTGAATGATCTTGCAATGGCCGATACGCTTGTGCCATGGCGTACACAGTCTGGCTATACATCAGAGCGTATTACGCAGGGCGCAGTGCGTGCATTAAGGGCCCGTATTGCATTATTCCGCGGTGGCTATTCGCTCCGCAGAAGCGGTACCATGCAGCGTGATGCGGATTACAGGACGTATTACCAGATTGCAAAAGATGAATGTGCAGAGATAATGCAGCACCGTGGTGAGCACGATCTGAATCCCAGCTATAAATCCGTATTTAAAGATGCCATCTGCGGCTTGACGCCGGAACCGCATGGTGAAGTAATATGGGAAGTGGCAATGGCCGGCGGTACCGGTACTTCAGACAGTAAACTGGGTTATTATAATGGGCCTAAATATGGTAGCATGGGTAACTCAGCGCTTACTATTCTGCCTACTTATTTTTACTCGTTTGATTCTTCTGATACCCGTCGCGATGTGACCTGTGCACCTTACGATATTAACACAGATAATACGATCAAAGGCCGCGCCGGTCAGGCTATTGTTGACGGTAAATTCAGGAGAGACTGGATAAGCGGTGCATTAACGTCTTCCGCACAATACTTTGGTGTAAACTGGCCTTTAATACGTTTTTCCGACGTGTTGCTTATGTATGCGGAGGCAGATAATGAACTGAATGGCGGACCTTCCGGTACGGCAGTCTCTGCCTTTGAAGAAGTGCGTAAAAGAGGCTTTGGCGGTAATGCCGCACTCATTGGCACTACGCCTACCAGCTACACAGACTTCTTTAAAGCACTTGTAAAAGAACGCTCACTGGAACTGGGTGGTGAAGGCATCCGTAAATACGATCTTATCCGCTGGAATCTGCTTGCGCAAAAAATTTCGGACACAAAGACAACGCTTTCCAACATGGCAAACCATGTGCCTCCATACGACCAGTTGCCGACGTCTATGTATTACCTGAATAATTCAACGACACTGCAATGGTATAGCTCTTATTATGTTACAGGCCCTTCCAGCACACCTTCTGGGTATTCATCTGTAAAATGGCTTGGAAGTGGTATCACTTCTACGATCCTGACCTACTATGCGGTATACTTCCAGACAAACCACAGCGAACTGTTACCGATACCCCAGGCGAGCATTGATGCCAATCCTAAACTGACACAGGATTACGGTTACTGATAGACGCTTTTATAATGTGAGGGCCGGGTAAATAAAAGCTGCCGGGCTCGCATTCATGGCTCCGGTTTTTATTATCATATTTTATTAAAACGAAAGAATTGCATATATGGAAAAGCGTTCCATTATCCGGGTACTGATTGCTCTTTGTTTCTGTGCATTTACGGCACTGAACGCATCTGCTCAATATAGTCTGGTAGTTGCGCAGGATGGCAGTGGTGATTATACAACAGTACAGGCCGCAATTAATGCTGCACCAGCTGGGCAGACGACACCGTATAAAATCTTTATTAAGAACGGACGTTATTTCGAAAAGATAAATATACCGTCTACCAAGCCATTCATACAGCTCATCGGGGAGAGTGTTGCCAATACAATACTTTACTACAGCGACAATGCCAATACGCCTAATGGTACAGGAGGCACGCTGGGCACGCAGAATTCAGCCAGTATTACCATTAACGGGGACGATTTTTCTGCAATCAATATAACATTTGCCAACACTGCAGGAGATGTAGGGCAGGCTGTAGCGGTACTCATCAATGCAGACCGTGCAGTATTTAAAAATTGCCGTTTCATGGGTAACCAGGATACTCTGTATACAAAAGGTAACGGTACGCCCAGAGCTTATTTTCTCCATTGTTACATAGATGGTAATACCGATTTTATTTTTGGCTCTTCTGTGTGCCTGTTTGATACCTGTGTGATTTATGCCAAGATAAAACCTGGTATTACCGGCTCATTTATAACTGCACCAAACACACCCACCGGTCAGGCCTATGGTTATGTATTTAAGAATTGCAGGGTCACGGGCAATGCCGGGCCGTCCTATTATTATCTGAGCCGCCCCTGGCCAAGTCCTTCTGTAGCGGCTACGGCGCAGAAAACAGTTTTTCTGAATACAAAAATGAGTAATACAGTTAAGGCCGCCGGCTGGACAGTATGGGATGCCAATACCGATACAACTCACCTGTATTATGCAGAATACAAAAGCCGGAATGAAGATCTTACCCTGACGGATGTAAGCCAGCGCGTTACCTGGTCGCATCAACTGGTGGATACGCAGGCTGCCAATTATACAATGGCAAACCTGTTCGGAGCCTGGAGTCCATGTGTCGTAAGTACAGGGATATGTACAGTTGACTCCGTTTTTGCCGTATCAAACTTTAAGGGAGCAATAACAACTGCAAACTATCCGTCTTTTAGCTGGAACCAAAGCTGGCGGGTAGCGCAGGTCAAATTTGAATTGTTCCGTTCTCCTACCCGAAATGGTACCTATACACTGGTCACACAGTTTTACTCAGATACCACATTTAACTACAGCTATAATGATACTGTTGCATCAGGTACATTTTATTACTACCTCCGGGCATCGAAAAACGGCTATACAACGCAGTACACAGATACTTTAAAACTGGTTAACGCGCCTAATATTCTTATAACCGGTGCTCCCGGCAATGTATTGCAAAACCTGGGAACGCCCTCGGCAGGACAAAGCTATACTGTGTCCGGCAGTTTACTGGCAGGAGATATTACGATCGTACCATCTGCAAACTATGAGGTGTCTTCAAACGGTACCACCTGGTATAACAGCAGTTCAGCACTTACACTTCCCCAGATAGCCGGTTCTGTAGCGGCGACCACTGTACAGGTGCGGCTGAATGCGACTGCAGTAGGTAATTATCCGGGTAACATCCGTCATACCAGTCCCGGTGCCGATACGGTAAACGTAGCTGTAACCGGTGTGACCAGTATATATGTTCCGCCTGCTTCTGTAGTACTGCAGCAGTGGCCGTTGGATATGGGGAATGCAGACAGTGCCGCAGTAAGGTCTGCAGGCGTTACGGCAAGTACACCATCATTTAATAAACTTTTTGTATCCAACGGCACAACGGTGGCGCTTATACCCGCCTACTCGGGTACTTTCGGGCAGGGTATCTGTGCAGATGCCGCTGGCACAGGTCTCTGGACTGCAGCAGTAGGTGGTCCGGGTGGTACGTTGAACAGAACTAATTACGAACAATTTACTGTAACAGCAGCTACAGCGCATAAAGTACGTGTAGATTCCATACTACTGAGTTCGGCATTTTATAATACATCCAGCAATACGAAGCTGGCAGTTGTTTATTCCCGCAGCAATTTTGTCTCTGATTCTGTGAATGTAACTGGCGGTACCGGTCCTTCCGGAGCGCTGGCCAGCTCTGCAAACGGTGCGTTTACAACACCGGTTGTACTGGCCAACCAGACAGCAGGCACCACAAATGCCTATGCTTTGGGCCTGGATACCGCAGGCATAAAAATAGATTCGGGTCAGACCATTACATTCCGCCTGTACTTCAGTTGCAGCAGCAGCAGTACGGGGCGCTATGGTCTGCTGAAAAATGTAATGATCAAAGGAATGGTGGATTCTCCTATGATTGTTGTTACCGGTGCTCCGGCAGCATTTACACAGAATGTGGGTAATCCTTCTGTCGCAGCTCCATATCATGTGTCAGGAAGCAAGCTTACAGGGGGCATCACGATCATACCTCCGGCAAATTTTGAAATATCGGCTGATGGCGGCTTTACCTGGGTCGGCAACACGTCTTCAATAGTATTACCTCAGAACGGAGGTGTTGTAGCAGACACACAATTGCTTGTACGCCTCAATGCTCCGGCAGCAGGTGCATACAGCGGTAATGTGACGCATACCACTCCGGGCGGAGATACTGCGATACTCGCCGTTTCGGGAACTGCAACTGCAGTTGCCATTCCGGCAGATACTGTGTTGCAGCACTGGACAATGTCTGTTGCCAATACTGACAGCGCGGGTGTAAGATCGCCGGGCGTAACAGCCAGTACATCAGTATTGCATAACCTGCATGTTTCCAATGGCACAACCGTAGCAACGCTTCCTGCCTATGCGCCGGTGTCCGGACAGGCTTTTGGTGCCAGCGCAGCTGGGGATGGTATGTGGACGGTAAGTGCAGGTGGGCCGGGTAGTAACCTCGCACACGAAACTTATGAAGAATTCACAGTCAGTATGCAACCTTATTATAAGGCACGCATCGATTCTATAGTTTTTAACAGTGCATTTTACAATACAGCAGGTAAAGTAGCCATTGCTTATTCACTGAGCAATTTCACTGCAGATTCTGCGTACGTAGCTGGCGGCGAAGGCCCCACAGGTACTATGTTTCCAACGGAGAACGGTGCTTTCACAACACCGGTAACTCTTACAGCACAGGCGACAGCCCCCGTTTACCGTTATGCATTTGCACTTACAGATACAACAGGTGTTAATGTAGATACCGGCGGCCACATCACTTTCCGCTTATATTTTACAACAGCAAGCGTTACAGCAGGCAGCTATGCCATGCTGAAAGATATAAAAGTGAAAGGCCGGGCAGATACTGTTGCTCATTCCGGAGTGTCAGTGAACAATGTTTCAGGCGATGCCGTATTTGCTATTTATCCTAATCCTGCAATATCCGGAATGATCAATGTAACACATCCGCGTGCTGAAGCCGGGGCTGTGCTGCAACTGATAGATGTGACTGGTAAAATACTGCTTATACAATATGCAGAAGCCGGTGCATCACGGAGCAGTATGAAACTTTCCGGCATTGCAGCAGGAACGTATCATATAATTTATGTTGACGGAAATAAAAGATATGTATTGCTATTCGTAAAAATGTAGGAGAAATGAACTGAGCCAATGAAGGGTTTGAAAAAATATATATCAGGAACTGGCATTATCCTTAGTGTTCTTGCTTCTGTTTATAGCGCAGAGGCACAAACTCCCGCTTTTCCCGGGGCTGAAGGTTATGGAAGAAATGTGGCCGGCGGTCGTGGCGGTAGGGTGATCGTAGTGACCAATCTCAACGATGATGGCCCGGGCAGCCTGAGGGAGGCCATTAAGGAAAAAGGTCCAAGGGTTGTGGTTTTTGCTGTTTCCGGTACGATTACGCTGCAGTCAAAGATCTCGATTAAAAGCGGCGACCTCACGATTGCAGGCCAGTCTGCGCCGGGCGATGGCATCTGCCTGAGAAATTATACGGTGACCATAGATGCCGATAATATCATTGTCCGCTATGTGCGTTTCCGTCTGGGTGAAGACGCCGGTGTGGAAGATGATGCATTTAACGGGAAAGGTCATAAGGACATAATCATTGATCATTGTTCGATGAGTTGGGCAGTGGACGAATGTGCTTCTTTCTACGACAATAAAAACTTTACGATGCAGTGGTGCATCATTTCAGAAAGCCTGAAAAATTCTGTTCATTCCAAAGGCCCGCATGGCTACGGCGGTATATGGGGTGGTGAAGGTGCGAGCTTTCATCATAACCTGCTGGCCGATCATGAGAGCCGGCTGCCACGCTTCTGCGGGTCGCGCTATACACACGATCCTAAAAGTGAAATTGTGGATTTCAGGAATAACGTGATCTACAATTGGGAGATCAACAGCAGCTACGGCGGTGAGGAGGGCAATCAGAATGTAGTTGCGAATTATTACAAATCGGGCCCTGCCACCAATACAAAAGTGCGGAACAGGATCGTGAAGCCCGATGCGCCGTATGGCAGGTTTTATGTTGCCGGAAATTATGTAGATGGCTTTCCGATGATCAGCGATGATAACTGGAAAGGTGGCGTACAGGGTGATGGTGTTACCGCATCTCTCACTGAAAAGCCTTTCCCCTTTGAGGCAATAACAGAACAAACTGCGGAGAAAGCATATGAACTGGTATTGAAAAATGCAGGCGCGAGTTATAAAAGAGATGCAGTGGATGAGCGTGTAGTAAAAGAAGTACGTAAAGGCGTGAATAAATATGGGCGTTCAGGTATCATTGATTCGCCAAAAGATGTAGGAGGCTGGCCCGAGCTGAAATCCTTGCCGGCACCGGAAGATAAAGATGGTGACGGAATGCCGGATGCGTGGGAGAAAGAACATAATCTGGACCCTGGTAACAGTAACGATGCAGCAGCCTATACACTGGACAAATCCTATACGAATATTGAAGTTTATCTTAATTCCATTGTGCAATAAACCAGGTTTACACTTTTTAAAATGAATAACCAATGAATATGTTTGTCCGGCCTCGTTATATAAAGGCAATGCTTCTGGCGGCCAGTTGCCTGTTTTCCGTACGGCAATATGCGCAATCGCCCACACTGCCTTCATTTCCCGGTGCGGAAGGCGCGGGCAGTCTTACCTCCGGTGGCCGCGGTACATCGTCAAGCCCTACTACAGTTTTTGAAGTGACCAATCTGCTGGACAACAACAGCCCCGGCAGCCTGCGTTACGCTTTAACCGCATCGGCTACTTACCGCACGGTCGTTTTTCGTGTATCCGGGACTATTCATCTTAATTCAGCACTGAAAATCAGCAAGGCCAATACTACGATTGCAGGCCAGACAGCCCCGGGCGGTGGCATATGTCTGGCAGATTACCCAGTAAGTATTACGGCCAACAACGTGATCGTCCGTTACATCCGTTTCAGGATGGGAGATAAGAACCAGAACCTTGGTATGGTGAATGGTAGCGGAAATGATGATGCCTTTGACGGAACCGGCCGCAATCATATTATGATAGATCATTGCACCATGAGCTGGGGCGATGATGAAGCATTTACTTTTTACGGCGGCGACAGCACAACATTGCAGTGGAACCTGATCAGCGAGCCCCTTAATTATTCTTATCATTTTGAAACCGGGGATACAGATTTTGAGCATCATGGCTTTGGTGGCATTTGGGGCGGACGTCATGCATCGTTTCATCACAACCTGTTAGCACACTGCCAGGGCCGCTCTCCGCGTTTCGACGGTAGCCGAAACCTCTCACCCAATACCGCCGGGCAGGAAAATGCCGAGTTTTGCAATAACGTGCTCTACGACTGGGGTTCCTATAATGTGAACGGTGGCGAAGGTGGCAATTACAATGTCATCAACAATTATTACAAATACGGCCCGTCTACATCGGCTTCTGCAAAATATATGGTGATAAATCCATACAAACAGACATCTTCACCGGTATTGCCTTACGGGAAATACTACCTGAGCGGTAATTATGTAGATGGTTCTACTACTATTACAAATAATAACTGGCGCGGCGCCAATATGAACAGCGGATCGCTTTCCGATACTGCTGCTGCAAAGGTTGCCGCATCATTTACAGTCAGTTCATTATCACTCACATTGCAGAATGCTTCAGATGCCTATGATTCTGTACTGCAACATGCCGGGGCTGTACTTCCTGCAAGGGATACACTTGATCTGCGTATTATAAATGATGTGATCAACAGGACAGGGCGGATCATAGATGTACAGGGCGGGTATCCGCATGGTACGGCATATGCCCAGACGGTAAATGCATGGCCGGCACTTGATTCTATCGCTGCTCCTGCCGATTCGGATCATGATGGTATGCCCGATGACTGGGAAACTGCGCGCGGACTGAATCCCAACGATGCCAGCGACCGTAACCTGTACACTGTTACCGGGTACAACAACCTGGAGAATTATCTCGACGGGCTTACCTCGCCGCTTTCTGTTCCTACGGTGAACCGCACGTTGTCGCTTACCGCATATCCGAACCCTGCAAACACTGAAATTACAGTGTCCTGCCCGGTGGCGGACCTGGATGCGGCGGTAGAAGTATATAATGCAGCAGGTGCAAAGCAAATGGACTATGCAGTAAAAGCAGGAAATAAATCAATCACCATAAATACCGAACAGCTTGCCACAGGTGTTTACCTGATCCTGTACAAGAGCAGAGAAATGAGGACGACACTGACGTTTATAAAGAAATAAAGAGGGCGAGTTCGATTAATACCAGGCCTGTGACAATAAGCAATCCGGATTTGCGTCGCAGGTTTGGTTTTTTCTTTTAATGAAATGGTTTCTTCCTTTTACATTGCAAAAAGATGCAGTTCAAAAAACACCTGTTAGTAACAGTATTTTGTTTGTCCGCCTTTTGTGGCAGCGGGCAAAAGAAGATGATTGTGGCTGTAGACGGGTCGGGTGATTACACTACAGTACAGGCTGCATTTGATGCGGTTCCGGCTAATAATAAAACAGCTGTAATTATAAATGTCCGGAAGGGGATATATAAAGAGAAGGTTCATCTTGATGCCGGAAAAAACTTTGTGACGCTTCTGGGTGCAGATGCAGCAACAACGATACTTACATACGACGATCATACCGGGCGTGTTATGGCAAATGGCGACACGGTCAATACCTTTTCATCACAGACATTTCTGCTGGCAGCAGATGATTTCAGAGCAGAGGATATCACGATACAAAATGATGCCGGAATGACCGCAGGGCAGGCTGTAGCATTGAATGTAAAGGGCGACCGGGCAATATTTAAACATTGCCGTTTTACCGGCTTCCAGGACGTGCTGTTTACAAGTGCAGAAAACAGCCGCCAGTATTACCGGGATTGCTATATTGAAGGCACAACCGATTTTATCTTCGGACCATCAACCGCGATATTTGACTCCTGTGAAGTGCACAGTAAAAAGAACTCGCATGTTACAGCCGCATCAACACCTGCATCACATTTGTATGGATATGTTTTCCGTAACTGTAAACTTACCGCGGATCCGGGAGTCAATAAAGTAAGCCTTGGACGACCCTGGCGGCCCTATGCAAATGTGACTTACACACATTGTGATCTTGGCAGCCACATAATACCTGCCGGCTGGGACAACTGGAAAAATGCAGCGAATGAACAGACCGCACGTTTCTCGGAGTATAAGAATACAGGCCCGGGCGCTGCAGATGCGTTGCGTGCCGGCTGGGCAAAGCAATTAACAGATAAAGAAGCAAAAGAGATTACGATAACCAAAGTATTAGGTGACTGGGTGCCGCAAAAAGACACCCCGGCCGGTGAGTATAAAAATTAAATGCTGAAAAATATAACTGTAATGAAAACCAGTATCTGGGTTGTTTTGTTTTTACTGGCACAGCAATTTGCTTATGCAGGCGATTCTCTGCAAGTAGTATTGAATAAGACCATTTACAGCCAGGGCGAAAACCTGGAATGGGCTGTTTCAGTACGGGATGAAGACGCATCTTATAAAGCCGGTACGCTCCAGGTGTGGATAGAAAATACAGACACACGCCAGATATGGCAGTACCGCTTCCCGCTCATCAATGATTTTGCAGCGGGTACACTGGCCATCAGCAGCAATATCCCCAACGGGCGTTACGCCGTGAACTTTATGCTGCAGCCCGATTTCTTCAACATATCAGGTAAGGTGCGGAGTCATCGTGTAAAAGATACAGTGATCAATTACCTGATGCTCGCCAAAACAAAAGAATCTATAACCGGCAGCACACCTGTACGCCCGGATGGTAGTTTCTCTATAAAAAGACTGCTTTTTGTGGATACGGCCATGTTTGTGTTCTCTCAGCCGGGCAGAAGCCCGGATAATACCTGGATAACGCTGAAAACATCACTGGATTCATCCTTCGTGCCGGAAACTGTAGTCACAAAGTTTATCGCGGTGGGCATAGCACAGAAAGACACCACGCGTAAAACGAAATTCAATGATACCGGTTATCATTTTGATTTTAAGTCGAAATGGAACGAAATGATACTACCTGAAGTAACAATCAAAGCCAAAAGCAATAAACTGCTGAAGGAATATGAAGCGGAATATGTAACACCACTTTTTCACAGTGCAGATGAGATAACTTTTGATGGCCTGGGCAGCAATGAGATTGCACATTCGATAGATATCTTCACCTTCCTGCAATCGCATGTGCCGGGAATGATGGTAAAAACCGACGGAGAAACAGGACAGAAATATATAACCTGGCACAATGCAGAAGCGGAGATATATGTGGATGAATATAAGTTGCAGAATGATTTTCCGCTGACCATTATGCCTTCTGAGGTAGCTATGATTAAAGTGCTGAGAGCCGGCTCGTCGCTTACATCATCAGGTGGCGGCGGAACGATTGCTATTTATACCAAAATAGGAAAATACGACACCGGCGGGGATGGCACAGGCAATGTAAAATCAAGATTTTACCTGAGAGGCTATAATGCATTGAATACGGACTGGAAATAATCAGTTTTGCGGTATCGGAAACTTATCTGCATGCTCCTGTTGAAGTGTGCGGATTTTTTATTGTATTTAACTGTTTGTTTCTCTGAAACTCGCGCCAGCATTGAGATTGTGTGTTGCAAACGTTACCGGGAACGATTGCATAAATATTCTTTGCATAATAGCTGTTTTTTGAGGTAAAACTGCGTAGAATTGTTGTCAGACAAGTAAAAGAGAGTGTTTACTCACTTATCATTTATAGCTGTAAAAATCGATTGAACCGGATGAGCCATAAAGTTTTTGTTTTTCTTATCACCATCACTTCTGTCTGCAGTTGTGCTTCTGTTTTTGCACAGAGCAGGAGTCGTGTGGCAAAAGAAAAAAACTTATTGGATGAAAGGCACATTACAATCACACAGCCGTCTTTTAAAAACGACACATTCAGCATCCGGAAATATGGTGCTGTTGCCGATGGCATTACACTGAATACTGACGCTATCAACAAAACGATCATTGCCTGCAATGCTCATGGCGGTGGTGTGGTATACATTCCGGATGGTATATGGCTTACCGGTCCGTTGGAACTGAAAAGTAATGTGAACCTGAACCTGGCGCCAAATGCACTGCTGCAGTTTACATCAGACAAAAGCCAGTATAAATTGATAGAAGGCAACTGGGAAGGAAAGCCCAGCCCGCGCAATCAGTCGCCGATTACAGCATCCGGTGCAGAAAACATAGCTATTACCGGTTCGGGTATCATAGATGGGAATGGAGATGCATGGCGCGCTATTAAAAAGGATAAGCTCACCGGTACACAATGGAAGAAAAAGATAGAATCCGGAGGTGTGCTGGATGAAGACGGAAAAACATGGTATCCTTCTGCAGAATATATGCTGGGTGCCAAAACAAAAAACGCAGGCGATCTTTCAGGTGGCAAAACAGTAAAAGATTACGAAAATATAAAAGCTTTCTTCAGGCCAAACCTGGTGGTGTTTTCCAACTGCAGCGGGGTGTTACTGCAGGGCATAACATTCCAGAACTCACCGGCATGGTGCCTGCATATGCTCACATCAAACAACATTGTCGTAGACCATATTATGGCAAAGAATCCATGGTATGCGCAGAATGGTGATGGTATTGACATAGAGAGCTGCAAGAATGTAAGTGTTACACACAGCGTATTTGATGTAGGCGATGATGGTATATGTCTTAAATCGGGCCGGGATGAAGCCGGAAGAAAAAGAGGTATGCCTTCTGAAAATGTAATGATAAAAAACTGTGCCGTTTATCATGCACATGGTGGTGTGGTAATCGGCAGTGAAATGAGTGGCGGTGTGCGCAATATCGACGTGTCGGACTGCACCTTTATCGGTACAGACATCGGGCTGCGTTTCAAAACAGCACGTGGTCGTGGCGGTATTGTGGAAAAGATATCAGTGAAAGGCATTGTTATGAAAGACATCGTAGGTGATGCTATTCTTTTTGATATGTACTATGAGGCCAAAGACCCCATAATACTGGCCGGAGAACAGCGTAAAGAGCCTGCTAAGGAAACGTTTCCGGTAACTGATGCTACACCGCAGTTTCGTGATTTCAACATCAGCAATATTGTTTGTATCGGTGCGGAGCGTGCCATATTTATGCGTGGTCTGCCTGAAATGAATGTTACACAAATACATCTCAGCGATCTTATAATGAAGTCCCGCAAAGGTATTGAGATAACAGAAGCAAGTAACATAACACTGGACAATGTACAGGTGATCACTTCTGATACAGAACCGGTAATTGTCATCAATAATGCATCGGGTATCTTATTTAATAGCATACAGTATGCAGACAAGGCCGCGTTGCTGTTTCATATCAGTGGTGATAAATCAACCGGTATTGCCGTAAAAAATACAAATACTTCCAACGCAATAAACAGGGTCATTTTTTCGGACGGAGCAAAAGAAAAAGCACTGGATGTAAAATAAAGCGTGATGAAAAGAAGCCTTCTGATAACCTTTTTACTGGCATGTTGCTGTGCAGTTTTTGCACAGCAGCCGCAACTCCCGCAGCAGCTGGCAGATGCTATGATCAGCGCCTGGCCTGATTCTATCCCTGCTGCGGATGGCAAGCCGGTAAAATGGAGTTATGACCAGGGCGTTTTCCTGAAAGGAGTAGAAGGGCTGTGGTATCGCACCGGTGAAGGCCGCTATTTTAAATACATGCAGCATTGCATGGACCTCTTTGTAGATAAAGATGGAAACATCCGTACCTATAAAGCAGAAGATGCCAACCTGGACAATGTATTGTGCGGAAGGGTGCTGCTCACTATTTATAATGTAACAGGAGAAGAGCGCTATTACAAGGCTGCAAAACAATTACGCGATCAGCTGAAAATACAGCCACGTACCAATGAGGGTGGCTTCTGGCATAAAAAAAGATACCCGCAGCAGATGTGGCTGGACGGTCTGTATATGGCAGAACCATTTTATGCAGAATGGGCTGCGGAATTTAAAGAAGATACGGCGCTCACTGATATTACGGAACAGTTTGTAACCATTGAACAGCATACGAGAAACGCGGGCACAGGATTACTGTACCATGCATGGGATGCAAGCCGTGCAGAACGCTGGGCCGACAAAGCAGCAGGCCATTCTCCCAATATATGGGCAAGGGCTATGGGCTGGTATGGCATGGCATTGGTGGACGCGCTGGAGTTTTTTCCGGATAATCATCCCGGTAAGAAAAAGCTCATTGACATACTTGGCCGTTATGCTGCAGCAGTAAAGAAAGCACAGGATTCGCACAACGGATTGTGGTGGGATGTAATGAACTACCCGGGCAAAAAAGGTAATTTCTATGAAGCTTCGGCATCCTGCATGTTTGTGTACACTATTGCAAAAGGCGTAAGGTTGGGTTACCTGCCCGAATCTTTTCTGCCGGTGGCCGGTAAAGGATATAATGCTGTTGTAAAAGAATTTATACACGCCGATGCATCTGGAAAAGTATCGCTGGCGGGTACCGTTGGTGTGAGCGGACTGGGCGGAACGCCATACCGGGACGGCAGTTTTGAGTATTATACAGGTGAGAAGACGGTTGTCAACGACCCGAAAGGTGTCGGTGCTTTTATACTTGCCGGGAATGAAATGGTGCTGCAGCCAACGCTTTCAGTAGCTAAAGGGAAGAAAATACTGCTGGATTCTTATTTTAATAATGAGTATAAAAAAGATGCAGCAGGCATTATGCAGTCGCATCATTACAAATGGACAGAGCAGCTGAACGGCGGTTTCTCTTTCCTGAAATATATCTGCAACAGTTACGGTCTGCAGACGGATATGAACTATAACCGTCCATCGAAAGAATTGCTGGATAAAACAAATATCTACATCGTCGTAGATCCCGACTGGCCAAAGGAAAACAAGAATCCGAATTATATAGAACCGGAAGAGGTAAACACGATATATAACTGGGTAAAACAGGGTGGTGTATTGGTGATGATGGCCAATGATACAGGAAATGTAGAGTTTGACCATTACAATACACTTGCTGAAAAATTCGGTATTCATTTTAATAAAGATAGCCGCAACCGTGTGACAGGAACGCAATTTGAAATAGGTACATTCTATGTGCCGGATACAAATCCTGTTCTTAAAACGGCGCGCAAAATATACCTGAAAGAAATCTGTACACTGAAAACCTGGAAGCCGGCATCGTCTATCCTTGATGATAACGGAGACCAGATAATGGCAGTGGCGAAAGTGGGTAAGGGCGCAGTATTTGCAGTGGGCGATCCGTGGTTCTATAATGAATACATGGACGGCCGCAAATTGCCTGCAGATTACGACAACTACAAAGCCGCGCAGGACCTTGTGCGCTGGCTGGCTGCACAGGCAGGTAAGAAGAATTAATGACCGTGCTACATGCGGGTGATGATACACAATATGATTAAGATATCCGGACTGGTGCAGCTGTGCATACTGTTTTGCTGTGCAGTTAATGCACATGCTGCTGGACCGGTGAAGCTCGTTGTGGATGCACATGCGCCCGGCGGACTTCAATCTGTGCAGCAGGCATTGAACGCAATACCTGCCGGTAATAAAGAACCTGTTGTAATACATATAAGAAAAGGAACGTATCACGAGAAAATATTCATAGAACAGGATAATGTAACACTGGAAGGAGAGAGCCGCGATTCGGTAATCCTTACAATGCCTATAGCAAGAGACGAATGGCGCTGTACCAGCAATGATGATTGGGGCGCAGCAGTGCTGAATATAAAATCTGATGATGTAACGCTGAAGAATCTTACTGTAATTAACAGTTATGGTTTTGACAACACGGAAGACAAGACAGTCTATTGCACACAAGACACGATTACACATCATAAGACGATAAAGAGAACAGGTCATCAGATGGCTTTACGTAGTACTACAGCTACAAGACTTAAGGCGGTCAACTGTCACTTCTCAGCATTTGGTGGAGACACCGTCAGTCCATGGAATGTAAACGATGGTATGTTTTATTTCAAAGATTGTGTAATGGAAGGGGGCGTCGATTTTTATTGTCCGCGCGGGTGGGCATATGCTGAAGGTTGCCGTTTTATAGCACATTGCGGCGACGCCTGTATCTGGCATGATGGCTCCGGGGCAGAAAATGAAAAAACAGTACTGAAGAACTGTACGTTTGAAGGCTATGATGGTTTCCTGCTGGGCCGCTATCATAAAGATGCACAATTCTACCTGGTAGACTGTTCGTTTGCATCAAATATAGCAGACAAGCCTATTTACCGGGTGCCTACGGCCAATGTAATTCATTGGGGCGAACGGATTTACTACAAAGGCTGTCATCGTAAAGGCGGCGATTATGCCTGGTTTGCAGACAATCTAGACAAAGCAACAGGTAGTCCTGAGGCGGGCCAGATAAATGCCCAATGGGTGTTCGGAAACCGCTGGAATGTAACAGATAAATGAAAGTGAAGTGATGATTCTATCAAGGGAAAATATAGAACAGATACCGGCGTCGGGAGACGTAGCGTTGCCATTAGCTTCCTGCTACCAGTTGCCGGAAAGAGTACTGCAGTTTGGTACCGGTGTGTTCCTGCGTGGTTTGCCGGATTATATTATCGACCAGGCGAACAGGAAAGGTATATTCAATGGCCGTATTATAGTGGTTAAATCTACCGGCAGCGGAGCCACAGATGCATTTGCGCGTCAGCAGGGATTGTATACTTTGTGCATCAGGGGCGTGGAAAATGGCCGCGAGATAAGAGAGAACATCATTAATGCCAGCATCAGCCGGGTGCTTTCTGCCCGCGATGAATGGAGCAAAATACTGGAATACGCCGCCAGCGAAACGCTGCAGGTGATCATTTCGAATACGACAGAAGTAGGTATCACATTGGTAAAGAACGACAGGATCACATCGCAACCGCCTGTTTCCTTTCCAGGTAAACTGCTTGCTTTCCTCTATGAACGTTACCGGGTATTTGGCGGAACAGAGAAAAGCGGCATGGTGATCATACCTACGGAGCTGGTACCGGATAATGGAACGCTGCTTAAGAATATCTGCATAGAACTTGCAGCGCTGAACCAATTAGAGCCGGCATTTATCAACTGGTTGGCTAATGCGAATGATTTTTGTAATTCACTTGTAGACAGGATCGTTCCCGGCCGCCTGCCGGACAAAGAAGCTGCGGGCATCAGGCAGCAGAATGGCTACACGGATGAACTGATGATCATGTCGGAGCCATATGCTTTGTGGGCCATTGAAACAGACCGTGAGCGGACCCGTGAAATACTTTCTTTCGGCCAGGCAAATGAAGGTGTTGTAATAACAAACGACATCAGCAAATTCAGAAAACTGAAGCTGTATTTGCTCAACAGCGCACATACATTAAGCTGCGGACTTGCTTTGCTGAGTGGATTTGATACAGTGAAAGAAGCGATGGCCAATCCATTCTTTGAGCAGTTTATCTCCGGGTTGATATGTTCTGAAATAGCAGGTAGTATCATTGGTAAGGAAATAAAAGAAGAAGAAGTGCAGCGCTTTGGTAAGATGGTACTTGATCGTTTCCGTAACCCGTTCATAGAACATCGCTGGCAGAGCATTTCCATGCAGTATACGTCCAAAATGCTGATGAGAAGTGTACCGGTGTTGCAGGCACATTACAGCCGCACCACAAAAGTACCGGAACGTATAGCTACCGGTTTTGCGGCCTACATCATATTCATGCACTCGACGATCAACGAAAAAGGGCAGTATGCCGGGCGTATACATGATAAAGAATACGTGATCCATGATGACTATGCCGCTATGCTGCATGATAAGTGGAAAAGCGGGAATGTAAAACAGGTAGTACACACGATACTGAGCGACGAGGATCTGTGGGATGCTGACCTGACGAAACTTTCCGGGTTTGAAGTAGCTGTAGCGGGCGTTGTAAGGAAATTTATTGATCAAGATATTTTGAAACTGGAGACAATACAGGCATAAGATGAAACAGAATATTTTAAAAGTACATCCGCACGATAATGTGATTGTAGCGCTCACTGATCTTAAAAAAGGGGAGCAGGTGCAGCTGGATGGACATACCTATACACTGGCAGAAGATATACCTGCCAAACATAAGTTCACCACAGAAGCAATTCCTGTAGGCGGCAATATACATATGTACGGTGTGCTGGTGGCTAAGGCCGCGCGTGATCTGCAGCCAGGTGAGCGTATATCTACAGAAAACGTAAAGCATGCTTCAGATGAATACAAACTGGGCGAGCGCCGCACGGCCTGGCATATACCGGATGCACAACAGTGGAAGGAAAGAACCTTTAATGGCTACCACCGTACCGACGGAAGCGTGGGCGTAGCCAATTACTGGATTGTTGTACCGATGGTGTTTTGTGAGAACCGTAACATTGAAGTGATGCGTGAAGCATTGCAGGACTCATTGGGGTATGGCCGTCAGCGGAAATACAACCGTTTTGCAGAGCAGCTCACAGAATTATACCGTGCCGGTAAATCTGTAGAAGATATACTTGCTGCAGATTTTGAAGCTGCCAGCGGGCACAGGAACAGTAAACGATTATTTGAAAATATTGATGGTGTGAAGTTCCTGCTGCACGACGGAGGTTGTGGTGGTACAAGGCAGGATGCACAGGCATTGTGCGGTTTGCTTGCGGGATATATTACTCACCCGAACGTAGCGGGAGCAACGATTTTGAGTCTTGGTTGCCAGAATGCGCAGATCAGTATGCTGCAGGAAGAAATTGCAAAACGTACACCTGGTTTTGATAAACCGATGTATATCCTGGAACAGCAGAAAGTAGGTCTTGAAACCGATTTGCTCGCAAGTGCCATCCGCCAGACGTTTGCAGGACTTATGATCGCAAACGGTAATGAACGTAAGCCGGCGCCGGTAAGCAAGCTTTGCCTCGGTCTTGAATGCGGTGGATCGGATGGCTTCTCCGGCATCTCAGCAAACCCTGCGTTGGGTTATGTTTCTGATTTGCTGGTAGCCGCAGGCGGCAGTGTAATACTCTCTGAATTTCCTGAATTGTGTGGCGTAGAACAGGAGCTGAGCGACCGTTGTGTGTCTGAAGATTCTGCAAAGCGGTTTATCAGCCTGATGCGCACTTATGCTGAGAGGGCAAAAGCGGCGGGTTCCGGTTTTGATATGAACCCATCTCCGGGAAATATAAAGGACGGCCTGATCACCGATGCGATTAAATCTGCGGGTGCAGCGAAGAAAGGTGGTACATCGCCTGTAGCGGATGTGTTGGACTATCCCGAAAAAGTATCAAAGCAGGGCTTGAATCTTTTGTGTACGCCTGGTAACGATGTGGAATCAACAACAGCAGAAGTAGGTTCCGGAGCAACTGTCGTGTTGTTTACCACAGGGCTTGGCACACCAACCGGGAACCCGATTGCACCGGTGATCAAGATATCAAGCAATACAAAACTGTATAATAAAATGCGCGACATCATTGATATCAACACAGGTACTGTTATTGAAGGTGAGGAAACCATTCAGCAGGCAGGTGAGCGTATCCTTGATTTTGTGATAAGGGCTGCATCAGGCGAACAGGAAGTTTGCTCGGTGCGGAACGGCCAGGATGATTTTATACCCTGGAAACGAGGCGTAAGCCTTTAGAAAAAAGAACATCTCTATGCTGGCGAAGGAGTCCCCGATACAAAGCTTATTCCTGCATACAACAAGCCGGGTACTGCCTTCGTCAGTGTATTAAGATAAATATTGTTTGTTCATAAATGTGAGTTGAATCTTAACCGAATCGTAATGAAGAAATTCCTGGATGAAACATTCCTGCTCAGCAATGACACGGCCCGGAGGCTTTACTTTGACTATGCGCAGCACATGCCCATAATAGACTACCATTGTCATTTGCCGCCGGCCCAGATTGCTGCCGACCATCGCTTTGAAAACATTACACAGGTGTGGCTGTATGGCGATCATTACAAATGGCGTGCTATGCGCACCAATGGGGTAGACGAAAGTTATGTAACAGGTAATAAAACAGACAAAGAAAAATTTATCAAATGGGCGGAAACTGTGCCTTATACGGTTCGCAACCCATTATATCACTGGACGCACCTGGAGCTGCAACGCTACTTCGATGTGCACGAATTGCTCGGTCCGGATAATGCTGCAGAGATATATGATCAGTGTGCCGAAAAATTACAGACACCTGAATATTCTGTAAAGAACCTGCTGCGCAAAATGAACGTCGTGCTCGTTTGTACCACAGATGATCCTGCAGATAACCTGGAGCATCATACAAAACTTAATGCAGATGGTTTTGAAATACCAGTGCTGCCCGCTTTCCGGCCGGATACCGCTATGAATGTAGATAATGCGGCAGCATTCAATGTGTATGTTGCAAAAATTGAGAAAGCTGCAGATGCTTCAGTAGGGTCATACAGCGATTACCTGGCTGCGCTCAAAAAGCGTCACGATTTTTTTGCGTCCATGGGCTGTTCGGTATCAGATCATGGCATCGAGCAAATTTACGCAGAAGATTATACAACAACAGAAATTGAAAATATTTTCAATAAAGTAAGGGGCGGCAATGAACTTACACCGGAGGAGGTCCGTAAGTTTAAATCTGCGATGCTGCACACTTTTGCAGAATGGGATTGTGAAAAAGGATGGGTGCAGCAGTATCACCTCGGTGCGCTGCGCAACAACAACAGCCGCATGATGCGTACGCTCGGTCCGGATACCGGCTGGGATTCGATCGGCGATTTCGGGCAGGCAAGATCATTGTCGCGCTTCCTCGACAAGCTGGACAGCAATAATACACTGGCCAAAACAATACTGTACAATCTCAACCCGGCCGATAATGAACTGATGGCAACCATGATCGGTAACTTTAACGACGGTTCTGCAGCCGGAAAGATCCAGTGGGGGTCTGCCTGGTGGTTCCTCGATCAGAAAGACGGTATGGTACGACAGATGAATGCATTGTCCAACATGGGACTGCTCAGCCGTTTTGTAGGCATGCTTACAGATTCACGGAGCTTCCTTTCTTTTCCTCGTCATGAGTATTTCAGAAGATTGCTCTGCAATCTGCTGGGTGAGGAAATGGAAAACGGTGAGCTACCATACGATATAGAATGGATTGGTAAAATCGTTAAAGACATTTGCTTCTATAATGCACGCAATTATTTTAACTGGAAACATATTGGCAACCCTGCAGTAGTGGGAACGCTTTAAGCAGAAAGGAAATGCATGCAGCAGGCTTTTAATTTACAGGGTAAGGTAGCGCTGGTAACAGGCGGAAATAAAGGTATCGGCTTCGGTATGGCTTTGGGCCTTGCCGAAGCTGGTGCAGATATCATTGTGGTATCGGGGTCTGTAGCGTTGGAAGGAAGTGATATTGAAAAAGCAGTAACAGCGCTCGGCTGTAGGTTTAAAGCTTACCAGGCTGACTTGTCCGACAGGAAAGCGATTTACGCATTTTTGGAACAACTGTTTTCAGAAAACGAACGCATAGATATTCTCGTCAATAATGCCGGGACGATAATGCGTAAACCCGCAACAGAGCACCCGGACGAATACTGGGATAAAGTGCTGTCATTAAACCTGGATGCGCCATTTATCCTTGCCCGCGAAATCGGAAAACGCATGTTGGAGCGGGGTAACGGCAAGATCATTTTTACCTGTTCGCTGCTCAGCTTCCAGGGAGGAATTAATGTACCGGGTTATGCGGCAAGCAAAGGTGCGTTGGCAAGTCTTGTGAAAGCGCTGGCTAATGAATGGGCATCAAAAGGAGTCAACGTAAATGGTATTGCGCCGGGTTACATTGCTACAGATAATACAGAAGCATTACGCAACGATCCCGATAGGAGCAAATCTATACTGGAGCGCATACCTGCAGGTCGCTGGGGCAGCCCAGACGACTTCAAAGGGCCGACGGTGTTCCTGGCATCATCTGCTTCAGATTATGTGCACGGCACCATACTCACCGTAGACGGCGGCTGGATGGGACGCTGATAAAATTAATAACAATACAATGCAGATAAGATTTGAACATAGTCCTAAAGAAGTGAGCCGCATGAACACTGCAGAGCTGCGCGAAGCTTTCCTGATGAAAGGGATTGTGCAGGACGATGCAGTGAACTTTGTATATACGCACTACGACCGTATGATAACAGGTGGTGCAAAACCTGTTCATGAGTCCGTAAAGCTGGAAACAAATGAAGAACTGAAAGCGGATTACTTTCTGGAGCGCCGTGAACTGGGCATCATTAACGTGGGCGGCAGTGGTAGCGTAACGGCAGACGGTATTGAATACAAACTTGAAAAATTAAGTTGCCTGTATCTTGGCAAGGGCACGAAAGAAGTATCGTTCAGCAGTAAAGATGCGTCTGGCCCGGCCATCTTCTTTTTGCTTTCTGCACCTGCACACCACGCTTATCCATGCAGGCTGATGCATAAAGAAGAGGCTTCTCCCGCAGCATTGGGCAGCCCGGAAACATCCAACAAAAGAACTATTTACAAATACATTCATCTTGATGGGATTTCCAGTTGCCAGCTGGTAATGGGACTCACCGTGCTGGAAGACGGCAGTGTATGGAACTCCGTACCGCCGCATACGCATACACGCCGCTCGGAGATCTATTTTTATTTTGATGTACCGGCAGCACAACGTGTTTTTCATTTTATGGGGCAGCCGCAGGAAACACGTCACCTTGTGATGAAGGCAAATGAAGCGGTCGTTTCCCCGCCATGGTCGGTGCACTACGGCTGCGGCACATCAAATTATGCTTTTATCTGGGGCATGGCCGGTGAAAACCAGGTGTTCAGCGATATGGACGCAGTAACAGTTCCGGAATTAAAATAACATACATGCGAACATTCCGTGGTCATATAGCACTTTTTATACTGCCGCTGCTGGCAGTACTTGCAACGTCCTGCGGAAAAGGTTCTAAAAACTCATTTGAGCTGGTGAACCCGCTGGATGTGGCAAGACCGGACGAACTGATAGTGCTTTCACGGCAGGAATTGCAGCAGAAACTGGGACTTTCATTTGACAGGAAATTTATTTTTCTTGAAACATCAGATGATAGCATAATCACTGTGCAGCATGACGATATTAATGGCGATGGTCAATGGGATGAAATAGCATTCCTGTATTCTTTCAAACCGAAAGAACAGGCAAAAATATTTGTAGAAGTATCAGACAAGCAGGATACAGCCGGAGTGGTACGGAGGGCACACGTTCGCCAGCGCAGGAAAGCAGCTAATGGCTCATATGGCCCCGTTCTGGAAAGAGATACGATGCCACGATTTCTGCAGGCAAATGATTTTTCAAAACAACCGATACCCTTTTACCAGACAGAAGGTCCGGCATGGGAAAATGATAAAGTGGCCTTCCGCCTGTACCTGGATGTACGCAACGGTAAGGACATTTTCGGTAAAACCACTGCTGCTATGATGATGGATACTGTAGGCGTAGAAGGTGATATTCATTATCACAACCGGGCTCCCTGGGGTATGGACATTCTTAAAGTGGGTAAATCACTTGGTGCAGGTTCGCTGGCTTTTAATGTGCCATTCAACAGCAAGGACACATTGCTTCGCCTAGGCGGCGACAGTATTGAAATCAACAGCTACGAGCGCATTGTAGATGGACCGGTACGTGCCTTGTTCCGGCTGCACTACAGCAAATGGCATTTCCTCCCAGGGTTAGCTGCTGCGAATGTTACAGAAGAGATCGGCATATGGGGCGGACAATATTTTTATGAAAGTAAAGTGACCTTCAACGGCCTGCCTGCCGGTACGCAGTTTGTGACCGGTATAGTGAACATACATAGTCGCGAAGCGCATACAGAAAGCGTACAGGGAAGTAAAATATTGTATACTTATGATGTGCAGAGCGAAAACCATGATGGACTCGGGCTGGGAATAGTGGTTCCGGAAAGTGGTTTCGGTAGTTACGGACAAACATCAGATGACAGTACAGCACCAATACAGCATACATACACCATCAGTGAAAAAGCAGGAAACGGTGCCGCCTACCGCTTTTATGCAGGCTGGGCACCTTCTGATAAAAGATTTGCAGACAGCACAGCTTTCGGTGCATTTATGAAACAACAGGCTATGTTTTATAGTAACCCTGTACAGGTAAAGTGGTGAATATGTAATTAGTTATTTGGAATTTGGGGGATTTGCACTGTTTGTATAAGGGAAGGAGACGGGTGCGAATTTGTCATCCTGAGCGAAGTCGAAGGGTGACTTCCCGACACATGGTTCTCCCGATGGTTATCGGGATACGCTCACCATGACAATGCTTAAGTAAATAACATTGAATTAGAAGATTGAATCATTAAGCTATTGAGTAATTAAACAATGAACCATAAAGTACTCTGTTTCGGAGAAATATTGATGCGTATTTCGCCTGCACCACACGGACAGTGGATCAATGCAGCGGCGCTGCCGGTATACATCGGCGGGGCAGAAGCCAATGTAGCTGTAGCGCTGGCCAACTGGGACGTGCCGGTAAAATACAGTACCGCCATGCCCGATAATTATGTAGGCCACGATATAGATCGCTATCTGCAGGAAAAAGGCATTGATACGACAGCTATAGTGTGGAGCGGGAACAGGGTGGGAACGTATTATATGCAGCAGGGTGCAGACCTGAAGCATGCGGGTGTGATCTACGATCGCTTTTACTCCTCATTTTACGATTTGAAACCCGGTACTATTAACTGGGACAAAGCATTGGAAGATGTGCATTGGTTTCATCTTTCGGCCATCAGCCCGGCATTGAATGCAGATGTGGCAGCTGTATGTCTCGAAGCGATACAGGCTGCGGCAGCGAAAGGAATTACCATATCAATAGACCTCAATTACCGCGCAAAACTCTGGCAATATGGCAAAAAGCCATCTGAAGTAATGCCGGAACTGGTAAAATACTGCGATCTTGTAATGGGCAATATATGGGCTGCCGAAACCTTGCTGGGCATACCGGTAGATGCTGCAGTAGCAAATGCGTCAACTCAGGCGGATTACCTGGCACTGGCAGAAGAAACCGTTGCAGAAATATACCACAGATATCCTAAATGCAAAACAGTGGCAAATACTTTTCGATTCGATAATGGGGTAGACGGCATACATTACTACAGTACCATTGCGTACGATGGTAAATCATATCATTCACCTGAATTTTCTGCCGCAGGTATCAAAGACAAAGCCGGAAGCGGGGACTGCTTTATGGCCGGACTGATACACGGCATCTACAATGGCAATGATATGCAGGACACCATAAACTTTGGAGCTGCAGCGGCATTTGGCAAACTGCAGGAGATCGGCGATTCCACAAAGCAATCGGTAAACGATGTACAAACAATATTAAAACACTATGGACAGGAAAACAGAATCGCTTGAGCTGGTTAAAAAGCAGGGACTGCTGCCGCTGTACTTCCACCCGGATGCTACGGTGAGCACAGAAGTATTAATAGCATTGTATAGCGCAGGCATCCGTTCTGTAGAGTATACCAACCGCGGAGCTACCGCTTTGGAAAACTTCAGGCAGCTGGTAAATATAAAAGACAAAGAAATGCCGGGCCTTCAATTAGGCGTTGGCACTATTAAAAATGCAGCAGATGCGCAGGCATTCATCGATGCCGGTGCCGATTATATTATTTCTCCCGGTTTTGTGCCGGAAGCAGCGGCCGTGGCAGATAAAGCAGGGCTGCTTTGGGTACCGGGTTGTATGACCACAACAGAGATCATTGCTGCTGAAAAATTCGGCGCTGTCTTCGTAAAGCTGTTCCCGGGCAATGTGCTGGGCCCCGGATTTATGTCGGCCATAAAAGAAATTTTCCCGGGTATTGCTTTTATGCCTACAGGCGGTGTAGACCTTGATGAACAGAATATCCGTTCGTGGTTCCAGGCGGGTGTATGTGCCGTAGGCATGGGCAGCAAACTGGTGAGCAAACAACTGATGGACGAAAGAGATTATAATACCATTGTTTCACAGACACAGAAGTGCTTACAGATGGTTGCATCCGTAAGATAAAATAACAGGAGACCTTATGACATCATCGCGGATGAGCAATTACAGGTGGGGCGTTTGTGCATTATTATTCTTTGCCACTACGATCAATTATATGGACCGGCAGGTGATAGGGCTGCTCAAGCCCACGCTTACCGACAGCTTCAAATGGACAGAGACCGATTATGCCAATATCATTATGGTCTTTACCGGTGCTTATGCCGCAGGTATGTTCTTCTTTGGCCGTCTTATTGATAAGATCGGTACCAAGATGGGTTATACTATATCCATTATCGTATGGAGCATCTCTGCGATGGCACATGCATTGGCGGGGTCTACATTCGGCTTTGGCATGGCAAGAGCTGCACTGGGCCTTGGTGAGTCGGGCAACTTTCCTACTGCTATCAAATCCGTGGCCGAATGGTTTCCTAAAAAAGAACGTGCATTGGCTGCCGGTATCTTCAACTCCGGTTCCAACCTCGGAGCCATCATTGCGCCCATAGCCATTCCATGGATACTGGGCATGTATGGCTGGCAGGAAGCCTTTATCTACACCGGTGCTTTGGGTTTTATCTGGCTGATCTTCTGGCTTATTTTCTACCAGATTCCCGCAAAAAAGAAGAAAATTTCACAGGCAGAGTATGATTATATACACAGCGATGCCGAAGAGATCACCGACGATACACAAGAGAAAACCGTATCCTGGGGTAAGCTACTTACCCTGCGCCAGACCTGGGCATTCATATTCGGCAAGTTCCTTACCGATCCCGTTTGGTGGTTCTTTCTCTTCTGGCTGCACGACTATTTTCATAAAGTATTCAGCATGGATACCAATAAGCCCAACTGGCCGCTGGCGATCGTATATACCGCATCATCTGTAGGCAGCATTGGCGGCGGTTTCCTGTCGTCATACCTTATTAAAAGAGGCTGGAAGGTTTACCAGGCACGCAAGATATCCATGCTGGCATTTGCCCTTTGTGTGATGCCTATCCTGTTTACGTCGTTCTTCTCGGGCAACGAATGCGCTACCGTTATCGTTTTCTGTTGCGCAGCAGCAGCACACCAGGCCTGGAGCGCCAATATCTTCACCACGGCATCCGACATGTTTCCTAAAAAGATGGTAAGTTCTGTAGTGGGCATTGGTGGTATGGCCGGTGCGGTGGGCGGTATCTTCTTTCCTAAACTGGTAGGCACATTGCTCGATCATTTCAAAGCCCTCGGCCATATAGAAGCCGGTTACAACATTCTCTTCGTTATCTGCGGACTTGCGTACATCACAGCATGGCTGATCATGCACTTCCTCGTGCCGCGTATGAAGGAAGTGAAGCTGTAGGTTGGTGAATGATGAATAGACAATAGTGAATGGGCAATAGTAAATGGACAGGTAACTCTTTGCCATAACGAACTTTATATAGTTACCGTCATCCTGCGCGAAGTGTAGCAGAGTGCAGGATCTTTCTCATGGATTGGATGCAGCCCGTCAGGTAGCTGGTGCAACCAGACACGTTACGATTGTAAGTAATATATCTGTCAGTGCAACCCGTCCGGTAGCTGGTGAAATCTAACATGTTGTGATTGTAAATAATATATCTGCCAGTGTAACCCGTCTGGTAGCTGGTGTAATCTAACATGTTGTGATTGTAAATAATATGTATGCCAGTGCAACCCGCCCGGTAGTTGGTGAAACCTGACATGTTGGGATTGTAAACAATGTATCTGCCAGTGCAGGTCGTCCGGCAGCTGGTGTAAGCCTGTATGTTAGGATTGTAATGAATGTACGTGCCGGTGAAACCTGACAAGCTATAAGTGTAAACAATAAGTTCCCGTTTGCATGCCCTCATAGGAGCTATTCAAAAAGAGAAAGCAAAAGAATAATCTTATTGTCCCGGGTGGAGAATGCCGATGTGGCTTTTGCGGCGTTGGCACCGTTCGTCGTTCGGAGTGCTATTGAGGTTTTTACCCACCCCTAACCCCTCCGCCGGATGGGAAATGTAGCGCAAGGAAACATGTTATACAACACAAGTTAAGTCAAAACACTTCCCCGCTTGAGCGGGGTTAGGGGTGTGTTTTACGGTTTGCGGTCCTAAATAGAAGTAATATGCTTGCACTTCTGCTCGTCATCCCGACGGTAGGAGGGATCTCACTATATGAGTGTTATTGTGGGAAATGGTGGTTGTAAAATGCTGTTGGTGATAACACCAATATGGCTTTTGTGGCGTTGGCACCTTCATCGTTTGAGAGGCTATTGAGCTTTTTCCGTGTTTGGGTGAGATGCCTCTTTCATCGGCATGACAAGCATGGGGCGATGTTTGCACTTCTGCTCGTCATCCCGACGGCAGGAGGGATCTCACTATATGAGTGGTAATGTGGAAAACAGCTGTTGTAAGAAAAACTATTGGTAATAATAAATAATGACGGAGTGATCTATTGTGTTGCTTTGAATGACTGAGTTACTAAAGCCATTACGTCATCTAATGAAGATTTGTTCCTTGGCTCTTTTGAAGGGAAATAAAGTATATGACTCAGATTTCCCCATCCATGGCTCTCAGGTACTACTTGTGTCAACTTTTTGGGATCATCAATTTGTTTGTCTATTGTCCGCAAAAGAATTCTTAGCTGATTTTTTTGAACTCTTAATTCTACAAATTTGAGAGAAGTTTTATAGGAAATGGTTTGAAGAGTTGGATAATGTACTACATCTGAGCTTAGGCCTAGTACACGATTATCAAACTCTTCAAACAACGCTCGTATTTCGGCAGATGTATTTGATAAAAGCTTTTCAATCATTTTTCGAAAATTTATTTGCAAGCGTATATAAAACAGTCATTCTTTCGAGTAGCAAATTTATTTCCCCATCATCTTTTCCATCAACGCCACCTTTTCCTTCTCACTCTGTAAAAGCCTTTCGTAAAGTTCAATGATTTTTTCGAGCGGGTTATTCTGAATATTGATGATCGTATTATTAGATGATGTGTCTGAATTGTTTTGGATATTGTTGAAGATAGCTTCTTCATTATAATTCCTGATAGCCTCCACGCTCACACCCAGCGATTTTGCAATCTTTTCCAGCACCGGCGCGTCAATCGTTTCTTTCTGCTCCAGTAAAGAAACTGCCTGCTGTGTAATGCCCAGGTCTATAGCCAGTGCATCCTGCTTAATGCCCAGTATCTCGCGGAGACGCTTTACATTTCTTCCTTCATGTACTTCGTGCATATCGGTCGTTCTCATGCTGCAAGTATAGGAAATTTTTCTGTTGTAAAAACCTGTGATTCCGTCCATAGTATTAATGAAATTGTTGCTTGTGCTTTACAAGTGTATTTTATAGTATGAATAGGAGCATGGGGTTGTAATTGATCCCATTGCAATTGAAAAGATCCGGCACTCCGCTACATTCCGCGCAGGATGATGGTACTTCTATGCGATTAGTACTCCGCCGCCTGGCAGCACAGTAGTACTACAGCTAAATCAAGGCCGCACCGGAAAGCAAGCCGTCATAGCTTGCCGGCGCCTTTTTTTGGTTACTTTTTTTGCGGAAAAAAAAGTGACATGTGGGATAATGAAGGCAGATGATAATGATATTGCCCCGTGAAAACTACCATCACACCCCCGTGTATAAAACAGGAAGACTTCTGTTTTTTGCCTGTAGATTTTTTGCAGCAGATATCCTAATTTGTGCAGCAAAGTTGCATTTTCAGGCAAACTTTTTCAGAAAGAGAAGAGCAAACCACAAAGCATTACAGTAAACCCAAATGATACCTGCACGAGCAGCAGGTACCATGTATTGTTTTGCCTTGTGATCAACTATAGCAGCACATTTACAAACCAACATAACAACCACCATGAAATCAAAAGCTATGACTAACCCGGATGGCACGCTCGTTGCCCCGGCTGTCCCCGCCAAGCGCTGGACGCGCGACTATATTTTTGATGTATTGAAAGAACTAGGTATCCATTACATCTTTGGTGTGCCGGGTACCAATGAAATTCCCATCATCGACGGTACTTCTTACCCCGAGAATGAAGTACGCTACATTGAGTGCCTGCACGAAAACATTGCCATCGGTGCGGCTATGGGTTCTGCCCGTATGACCGGCAAACCCGGTGTACTGGTAGTGCATGTAACGCCCGGTATTGCACATACCATAGGCAACCTGTTTAATGCATGGCGTTCGCAGGTGCCGCTGGTGATCCTTTGCTGCCAGCAGCAGAACGAGCTGGTAACACAGGAGCCGCTGCTTGCTTCTAATCTTGTAGACCTGGCACGCCAGTATACTAAATGGGCGCATGAAGTGCGTACGCCGGCAGAAATGCCGTTGGTGCTGCAACGTGCGTTTAAAGAAGCGATGGCACCGCCAAACGGCCCGGTATTCGTTTCTATTCCATGGGAGTTTAACATGGTGGAAATTGCTGACGATGCAAAGATGAAAGGCATCACACGTATATCTTCTCATTTTACCGGCGATCAGGATACAATTAAACAAGCTGCAGATATCCTGGCAGGTGCGCAGAATCCCATCATTATTGCCGGTGATGCGGTAGGTTATGCCGATGCATGGAGCGAGTTGCAGGAACTGGCCCACCTGGTGGGTGCACCGGTACTGCTGCAGACGTTCAGCAGCCTGGCCAACTATCCTAATAATGATGTACACTGGCAGGGCGAATTGCCCGGTAGCCAGGCTGGTATACAGGAAGTGTTCAGCGATCATGATGTGGCTTTCCTGGTGGGCTTTGGCGCACAGGCGCAGCTGGCCGTATTTAAATATTCAGACGGGCCGTTGATCCCCGATCATGTAAAGCAGGTATACCTTACTAATAATACATGGGATATCGGTAAGAACTTCTATGGCGAATCTGCCATATTGGGTGATATCAAAGCAACACTGCCACTGATCAACGACCTAGTGAGCAAGAACCCGCCCGCAGGCGCTGCAGCACGTAATGAGCAGCTGGAAATAATGGCCGTACAACGTGCAAAACAGTGGGAGCAATACAAACAGACTGCTCTGGAGCAACCGGAGATATGGGCGGTAACAATTGCGGATGCACTGCGCCAGGTGATCGAAGAAAAAGAACTGCATAATGAATTTGTATATGTGCACGAAGCTGTGTCTGACGGGGCACCGTTTCAATACCTGCTGCCTTTTGGCACTGTAGCCGGTAAGCCTATCAGCTATTATTGTGTAGCGGGTGGTTCGCTGGGATGGTCTATGCCGGCATCGCTGGGTATAAAGCTGGAAGCTGAAGGCGTGCAGGGCATTACTACAAAACTGGTGGTAAATGCTGTGGGCGACGGTTCTTCGCTTTTCTATCCGCAGACTTACTGGACTGCAGCACATGAGCAGCTGGGTATTCTTTATATTATCACCAACAACCAGGAATACCACACGCTGCAGCTAGGCCTGCAGCAGGTGATAGCTGCTTATGGCAGTGCTCCTGGCTATAACTGGCAGCCTGCTACAACTGATCCTGCTTACCTGCGCCTGGAGCGTCCTAAGTTCGACTTCGTGGCGCTGGCCAACGCCTTTGGCGGTGAAGCCGGGGAAGTGGTGGAGAAACCTGCGGATGTATATGACGCAGTGCGCCGTGGTGCAGAATATGTAATGATGAACAACAGGTCATATATACTGGATATGCGCACGGCGCAGAATACACCACCGGTAGGCACAGACCCGGGCAGTGAAACACAGGCATATAAGCGCTACCGCGAGCAGCCGGCACTGGACTTCTTCCATAAAGGCGTTGCGAAGATGATGCTTAAAGGACCTAAAGGCGTTTCCGTACCGGCTAATGCACCATCGCTATTTTAAACTTGCTGGGGCTTCGGCTTCGCTCAGCCTGACAAGCTTTATCATAAAAGCAATCAGGGCAGAAAAGCCTGGCACAACAGTAGCATTTCCGTTGATCGGAGCGGCAACCGGGAAGCCTGCCCGACTGCGTCATTCAGGCGGGCACGCAGTGATTGCTTACCGGCGCCTTTCCCGCCCGAACGACGTTCAGTCGGGCGGGTTTGGTTACTTTTTTTGCGTAAAAAAAGTAACAGAAATGCTGAGGGAGAACGAATGCTTCAAAAGAACAAACCATTTTCATTTAACTACTAAAACATACATCCATGAAAAACGAAACCATTGACATTGCCATCGTAGGTGGTGGCGTGTCGGGCGTGTACAGCGCCTGGAAGCTCAAACAGAAATACCCTTCCAAAAAGATCGTTGTTTTTGAAGGCGGCGATCATATAGGCGGACGACTGCTGTCTGTAACACCTCCCGGCATCCCGGACATGGTAGCAGAACTGGGCGGCATGCGCATTCTCGAAAATGCACAGCCGCTGATCGTAGCGCTGATCAAAGAACTGAACAAACAGCTGCCTAAAAAACAGCAGATAGAGCTCTACGATTTCCCGGTAGATGAAAACCAGAACATCGCTTACCTGCGTGGTGTTTATCTCCGTCTTTCGGATTTTACAACAGAGCCGAATAAAGTACCATACCAGCTTGCTTTCCTTGAAAAAGGAAACACCCCAGGTGGTATCATTGTAAATGCTATTGAGCAGATTGTACCGGGTATTACCAATCCGGACCTTACAGAAGATCAACGCCGGAAGATGGCGCAGGATGCAACCTTTGCAGGAGAGCCATTGTACAAACAGGGCTTCTGGAATGTGCTGTACCGTGTGATCAGCGGAGAAGCTTACCAGTTTGGCCTTGATGCCGGTGGTTATGATTCTACGCTTACCAACTGGAATGCTGCCGATGCAATTCCGTGGTTCCTCACAGACTTTGGCATCGTACCGCAGTACAAAGGTTTTAAGAACGGTTTTCAGCAGGTGCCTAAAACACTGGCTGAGTTTTTCCTGAAGCTCGGTGGTGAAATACGTCTGAATGCGAAACTGGAAGGCTTTACAAATGAAAACGGCAAATTCAGTCTTTCATTTGGCGGAGATACGATCACTGCAAGTTCACTGATCCTGGCTATGCCGCGCCGTTCGCTAGATCTGCTGGCACCTACGTGTCCTGATCTGCAGGCCGCGCAGCACCTGATCAGCAGTGTTACACCACGTCCGCTGTTCAAGTTGTTCACTACTTATTCCAATCCGTGGTGGCTTGCCGCAGGATACACAGATCCTGCAACCGGAAAATTTGTACCGGTAGAATCGGGCAGAAGCGTTACCGATCTGCCGGTGCGCCAGACATACTACTGGCCTAAGAATACCGGAAAACCTGCTACCAGCGGCGAATCTATGCTGCTCGCCAGCTACGATGACGGCAACAACATCGGCTTCTGGGACGGTCTGCGCCCGCAGCGTAAACTGGCCTGGGCACAGGGTAAACTGCTGCCTAAAATTGAAAATCCTTTTATGGGCGAACTGGCCAAAAATGAAGAGGATCTCGACTGGAACCAGTACAAAGCTCCGGAAGCAATGGTACTTGAGGTTGCGCGTCAATTACAGCTGATGCACGGCCTTAGCCATACACCCCTTGTTAAAAACGCTGCATTCCGCGACTGGGGTGAAGATCCGTTTGGCGGCGGCTGGAACAGCTGGAACATCGGTGTGAAGAGCTGGGAAGTAAAAGAACAGATCACTCAGCCGATTGACGGACTGTCGCTGTATATCTGTGGTGAAGCTTATTCCGATGCGCAGGGCTGGGTAGAAGGTGCGCTGGAGACAGCCGATATTATGCTGTCAAAGTTTAAAGATGGTAATCAAACTGCAAAGAAAAGCGCTCCTGTAAGCAAGGCGCGTAAAGTATTGGCATAATAAATAGTTTTTCCTGACGCAGCATTTCGCTGCTCCCCCTTTCACTATGAAGCACGGCCCTGCATTCCTGCAGGGCTTTTTTTGTTCAATATTTTTAATCAATTGATTAATTTATTTGTTTAAAATTGAATTTCTCCCTTCCTTTGCATTATAAACAGATATTTCATGGCAAAGAAGGTTAAGGAAAAAGTGGTAGCAGACCTCTCGACCGAAGAGAAAATAAAAGAAGCGGCGAGAGTTGTATTTACCCGTAAAGGCTATGCTGCAACACGCACCAGGGATATTGCAGAAGAGGCCGGGCTGAACCTTGCACTACTGAATTACTATTTCCGCAGCAAGGAAAAACTGTTTCAGCAGGTGATGATCGAAAATGTGCAGAAACTGTTTAGTGCATTACTTCCTGTAATCAATGATGCAAATTCTAAACTGGAGGTTAAAATAGAATTTATTGTATCGGCGTACCTGGACCTGCTGGCCCACAACCCGGACCTGCCGTTGTTTGTACTTACAGAAATACGCAATGACCTTGCCGAAATGAAGAGTAAGCTGCCACTGGAAAAAGTGGTGAAAGGATCAGTACTGATACAGCAGTTCAAGGAGAAGCGCCCGGATATAGATCCGTTTCATTTCCTGCTGAACCTGCTGGCACTATCTGTATTTCCATTTGTAGGGAAGCCGCTTTTTATGGTTATTTCCGGCAGCGATGATAATAACTTCAATAAGATGATGGAAGAACGCAGGCAGTTGATCCCGGTGTGGATAAAGGCGATGCTGAAAGCGAAATAATTTTTTTGAACTGTATTTAATCAAATTTTTAAAAAGAAAGAATAAAAAAGATGATTAAGAAAATCAGGTATTTATATTGGCTTCTTATATGCCTGCCGGGTGCGGCAGGTGCGCAGGCTGTATCGCTGACGATAGATGACTGCTATAAGATGGCCGAGCAGCATTACCCGGTAATACGCAAGCTGGACCTTGTGGCGCGAAGCAGCCGGTATTCACTCGCTAACGCATCCAAAACATATCTGCCGCAACTGAATATTACCGGTCAGGCTACGTATCAATCGGAAACGATTGATTTTAAAGATGTGCTGGGCAATAACCTGCCTCCCGGTATTAATTTCCCAACACTAAGCAAAGACCAATATAAAATACAAGGCGAAGTAACCCAGGCAATTTATGATGGCGGAAATGTTGGCTACCAGCGTGCTTCTGTAAGGGCCAGTCAATCGGTACAACAGCAACAGGCGGAGGTGACGTTGTATGCAGTAAAAGACCGTGTGAACCAGATCTATTTTTCTATCCTCCTGATGGAAGAGCAGTACAAGCAAAATGAACTGCGCAGAACCGACCTGCAAAATGCTGCTGATAAAACCGCCGCTGCATTGAAATACGGTACAGCATTCCGCAGCAGTCTGGACGAACTGAAAGCGGAACTGATCAATGCTGATATGAGCAGCACGGAACTGCGCAATAACCGCATTGCTTATCTGCAGATGCTTGGTGTACTGATCGGTGAAGAACTGGACAACAATGTGCACCTTGAAATGCCTGCACATATTGAGTTGCAGCCGGAACTGAACAGGCCGGAGATAAAGCTGTATGATCTGCAGAAAATGCAGGTAAAAGCGGAAGAAAAGAGATTGCGGGCTGATTATATGCCGAAGCTTAATGGATTCTTCCAGGGCGCTTATGGAAGGCCTACATTAAACATTATCGATAACGGTTTTGGCTCCTGGTATATTTTTGGCGCAAGGCTCAACTGGAACCTGGGTAGCCTATACACACTGGGCAATAACCGGAAAAACCTACGCATCAACCAGGAGAGCATTGATGCAGACCGCGAGACATTTATCCTGAACACGAACATTTCCCTGAAGCAGGCCGAAGGCGACATAAACAAATACCGTGAGCTGCTCAGTGAAGATGAAAAAGCCGTAGAGCTGCGCACTTCCGTAAAAACAGCGGCAGCTGCGCAACTGGAAAATGGTGTGATCACCACGCACGATTATATCAATCAGCTGAACGCAGAAGACCAGGCGCGGCAGCTACGTTTGCTTCATAAGATACAATTGCTGCAGGCGACATATAAATACAATAACACATCCGGCAATCAATAAAAATTACAAAATGAGATACAGTATTGTTACGGCCATATCCGCTTTCCTGTTGTTTTCTTCCTGCTCCGGTAAGCTCGATTATGATGCTTCCGGAAATTTTGAAGCAGATGAAGTGATCGTTTCAGCACAGCAGAACGGAGAACTGCTTTCCTTTTCCATCAACGAAGGTGACCGACTGAAAGAAGGTGATAGTGTAGGGCAGATAGATGTAACTATCCCGCAGTTGCAGCAAGAACAGGCAGAGGCGAGTATCAGTTCGCTGAAAGACAAAACCAGCAGCCCGGAAGAGCAGGTGACACTGGTGCGTAAACAGCTGGCGGTACAGCAGGCGCAACTGGACCAGCAATACCGCGAACGTACACGAACGCAAAACCTCGTAAAAGCAGATGCCGCCACACAAAAGCAGCTGGATGACATTAATGCCACGATAGAACAATTGCAGCGCCAGATAAAAGCAACGCAGCAGCAGATAAACCTGTACGAATCCAATACCGCTACACAAAACCGGGGTATTCTCAGCGAACAGAAGCCACTTGAAGTAACTGCCAAACAGTTCCGGGAGCAAGTACGCCGCGGTACGATCATAAACCCGGTTACCGGTATCGTGCTCACAAAATATGCATTGAAGGGAGAAATAACAGCTGTGGGAAAGCCTTTATACAAGATAGCAAATATAGATACGCTTACGCTGAAAGCCTATGTGACGGCGGATAAGCTCACACAGGTGAAAACAGGGGATGCTGTTACTGTAAGGATTGATCAAGGCAAAAAAGCATATAAAAACTATCCGGGAACTATCATATGGATCTCTGACAAATCAGAGTTTACACCGAAAACAATACAGACAAGAGACGAGCGTGCTAACCTGGTGTATGCCACAAAGATCAGGGTGAAGAATGATGGTTACCTCAGGATCGGGATGTATGGTGAAGCCATTTTTAAGAAACCGGAATAGTAAAACCTGCCCGGCGCGAGCCTCACTTTTTTGCTTGCCCAAAAAGTAAGCGAAACCCGCCCGACTGAACGTCGTTCGGGCGGGAAAGGCCGCAGACAGCTATTATCGTTGCTGCCTGCATCGCACGATTAAGCGTTTGTGCTACTGTACTGCCTGGGTGAGAACCTTGAATGTTACTTATATTCCGAGGAATAGTACCGATTGTTGGAAAGTGATAAACATTGTCAGGCTGAGTGAAGTCGAAGCCCGGATAAATGAAAGTATATAACAGAAATTTTAAAGCGATGCTATGGCTGCTGTAACACTGGAACATATTGTCAAGACTTACAATAAGGGCAATGTACTTGCGCTGGACGATATATCGTTTGATGTGAAGGAAGGAGAACTGTTCGGGCTGATAGGTGCTGACGGTGCCGGTAAAACTTCTGTGTTCCGCGTACTCACCACATTGCTGCTGGCAGATAAAGGCAGTGCAACAGTTGCCGGTTTTGATGTAGTAAAAGATTACAAAGAGATACGCAACAGGGTGGGCTATATGCCTGGCCGCTTTTCACTGTACCAGGACCTGACGATTAAAGAGAACCTGGAATTTTTTGCTACTGTATTCAACACAACAGTAGCAGAGAACTATGATCTGATCAAAGATATATATGAACAGATAGCACCATTTAAAGGCCGCAGGGCCGGTAAACTTTCCGGTGGTATGAAACAGAAGCTGGCCTTGTGCTGCGCCTTGATCCATAAACCGGAAGTATTGCTGCTGGACGAGCCTACAACGGGTGTAGATGTCGTTTCGCGGAGGGAATTCTGGGATATGTTGCAGCAACTGAAACAGCAGGGTATTACGATTCTTGTTTCCACTCCGTATATGGACGAAGCTTCGCTTTGCGAGCGGATTGCATTGATACAAAAAGGAAAGATCATGTCGGTAAACACGCCTGGTAACATCATCAGATCTTTTCCTGCAAAACTGTATGCAGCAAAGTCAGAGAATATATACAAGCTGCTGACGGATCTCAGGAAGAATGAAATGGTGGACAGTTGTTATGCTTTCGGAGAATACCTGCATATAACACTCAAAGAGGATAATCCTGATGGCGCTACCATGCTGGAACAATATGCAAAAGAAAAGGGACATGCTGATATAACCGTGAAGGAAATGGAACCAGGTATTGAGGATAGTTTTATTCGTCTGATGAATAAAATGGATGCATAAAAAAGAATTGTCGTTCTTCGACTACGCTCAGAATGACAATTCTGGATTAGATACCAGATTTAAAGCAATACGAAAATGGAAGACAAAGCAATTGTTTGTAAAGACCTGACCAAGCGCTTCGGGGATTTTTATGCCGTGAATAAAATTTCTTTTGATGTAAACAAAGGAGAAATATTCGGTTTCCTGGGTGCGAACGGTGCGGGCAAAACTACGGCGATGCGCATGCTTTGCGGCTTGTCTTTTCCTACTTCCGGATCAGCTACTGTAGCAGGTTTTGATGTATTCCGGCAGCAAGAAAAAATAAAAAAAAATATCGGGTACATGAGCCAGAAGTTTTCATTATATGAAAATCTTACGGTGCTGGAAAATATAGAATTCTATGGTGGTGTGTATGGTGTCAGCCGAAAAGAGATTAAAACCCGTGGCGAAGAGCTGGTACATGAACTGGGCCTGCAGGGCGAAGCTAAAAAACTGGTAGCTGAATTACCACCGGGATGGAAACAGAAGCTGGCATTTTCAGTAGCCGTTTTTCATCGTCCGCAGATCGTATTTCTTGATGAACCGACGGGTGGTGTAGATCCCGTTACGCGCAGGCAGTTCTGGGATATGATTTACCGCGCAGCAGACAGTGGGATCACTGTTTTTGTAACGACACACTACATGGATGAAGCTGAATACTGTAACCGCATTTCTGTAATGGTAGATGGAAAAGTTGAAGCTTTGGATTCACCGGCCAACCTGAAGAAAAAATATAATGCAGAAAGCATGGATGAAGTTTTTTATCAATTGGCAAGAAGTGCAAAACGTGGCGAATGATCAGCGCTTTGAAAATTGAAATTTTATGAAGCAATTACTGGTATTTATAAGAAAAGAATTCTACCATGTGTTCCGTGACAGGAGGACATTGCTCATCCTGTTTGGGCTGCCGGTGGTGCAGATCGTTTTATTTGGATTTGCTTTGTCCAGCGAAGTGAAGAACATAAGGCTTGTGGTTTCCGATAATGCGCGCGATATAAATTCAAAGCAGATCATAGATAAGATCAAGTCGTCGGCTTATTTTATTGTGGATGAAAAGCCGATGGATTATCCGCAGTTAGAGAAGGCATTTAAGCAAGGTGAGGTGAAAGCTGCGCTTATTTTCCCGCCGGATTTTGGCAATGATCTGCTGCATACGGGTAATGCGCAGGTTCAGATCATCACAGATGGTTCCGATCCCAATATCTCAAAAATAGTCGTTAATTATCTTACTTCGATCCTTGGAAGCTACCGCCAGCAGGGATTTTCACCGGAGAATTTACCTTATCGTATCACTACCGAAACACGGATGCTGTATAATGAAGAGGGCAACGGCTCGCTGAATTTTATACCGGGTGTAATGTCGCTGATTTTTATGATCGTCTGTACTGCACTAACTTCTGTGGCAGTGGTAAAAGAAAAAGAGCTGGGCACTATGGAAGTCCTGCTTGTATCTCCGTTTAAACCGGTGTTTGTACTTATTTCAAAAGCTGTTCCGTACCTGCTGTTGTCAATTGTCAATTTTACAGTGATCATGTTGCTCACAGTTTTCCTGCTGCATGTGGAGATCAGGGGAAGTATCTTGTTGCTGTTGGGAGAAAGCACCTTGTTTATTATTACCTGTCTTTCGCTTGGGCTGCTTATTTCCAGCGTTACCAATTCACAACAGGCCGCATTGCTGGCATCGCTGATGGGGATGATGTTACCGACGCTTATTTTTACAGGATTTATTAACCCGATAGAAAATATGCCGCTGGTGTTCCGTATCATTTCTCATATAGTTCCGGCACGTTGGTATTTTCTTATCATAAAATCGGTGATGCTCAAAGGACTTGGCTTTACAGCCGTGTGGAAAGAAACGCTCGTATTGCTATTTATGACGCTTGCATTATTAGGCATTTCATTAAAGAACTTTAAAACCCGGCTGCAATGAGTGCATTACGCTTTATCCTGCAAAAGGAATTTCGCCAGATAACCCGTGATAAGACTATACTCGTGATGATGTTCATGATGCCGCTTATCCAGCTGGTCATTTTGCCTTTGGCAATGGACTTTGATATAAAGAGCGTGAACCTGGCTGTGGTAGATCATGATCATAGTACGTATTCACAAAAGCTGCTTTCCAAAATTGAGTCATCTGGTTATTTTAAAATAGTAGCTGCTCCGCCGTCTTTTAAGGAAGCTATTCACCAGCTTGAAAAAGAAAAGGCTGACATTGTCATGGAAATCCCGTCTGGCTTTGAGCGAAACCTGGTGCGTGAAGGAACACAACAGATAGCCATTTCTGCTGATGCGATCAATGGTACGAAGGCAGGCATCGGGAGTGGTTACCTTGGCAATGTTATTTCTGATTTTAATAAAGAACTGGATGTAAATGCAACGGTTGCAACCTCCGGCGGCATTGATGTTACCTGGCGCAACTGGTTCAACCCGCTGGCCCAATATAAATACAATATAGTTCCGGCAGTGCTGGTGCTACTGCTTACGCTGATTGGTGGATTTGTAACGGCACTGAATATTGTAAAGGAAAAAGAGATCGGTACAATTGAACAGATCAACGTGACACCAATTAAAAAATGGGAGTTTATCCTGGGCAAGCTGATTCCTTTCTGGATTATTGGTCTTATCGTTTTCACAATAGGATTGGTGGTTTGTAGTGGCGTATATGGCATTGTGCCGAGAGGCAGTGTCCTGTTGCTGTATGCCTTTGCGTGTATTTATCTTATTGCCTTGCTGGGTTTCGGGCTGCTGATCTCTACCTACAGTGACAACCAGATACAGGCGATGTTCGTTGCCTTTTTCTTTATGATGATCTTTATGCTGATGAGCGGGTTCTTTACCTCTATAGACAGTATGCCCGATTGGGCCAGGACTATGTCTAACCTGACGCCGGTAACACATTTTGTAAAGGTAGACCGTATGATCATGCTGAAAGGCAGCGGATGGGCGGACGTGAAATATGAATTTCTTTATCTGCTTGGTTTCGCGCTGTTCTTTAACGGCTGGGCTATATGGAACTACAGGAAGACGAGTTAAATCTCCAGTAATTGTTTCAGGATTTGCTCTGTGGAAGCACGTTTCGTAAACCTTGCGTTTTCGCCTGCCCAGAGCGACAGAAATCGTGCGTCATTGTGTATACGGGCCCAGTCGCGGATAGAATTGGTAAGTACGTTTTGCAGTGGATAGGGCGGAACTGCCAGACCTGATGCATCAACTGCTTTGGTAAAAGTGTTGGCAATACCTTTTGCCTGCCTGCCGGAGAAACTGAGAATTAATACAGAGTCTTCGGGTTTGCTTTGCATTGCCAGTTCTTTGTAAGATTCAATTGCGGCACTTTCACTGGCTGCAATGAGGATACTGCCCACTTGCACAGCAGCTGCGCCCAGGTCAAACGCTTTTTGTGCGGATGCTTTATCGTAAATACCACCTGCTGCTATCAGCAACTTGTCTGTTATTTCTTTCGCGGCAATGAGTAAATCATTCAGTCTTACCTGTGGCACTGGCTCTGTTTGCAGAAAGCTGCCTCTGTGCCCGCCGGCTTCTATTCCCTGCAGGCAGATCACGTCAATATTTTTGTCAGACAGTAGTTTAACTTCTGCAGCAGATGTCGCGGTACCGATCAATATGATATTGTTACTATGAAGCAGCTGTATTTCCTCGTCCGTAAGTATGCCGAATGTGAAGCTGACAACATCTGTTTTTTCTTCCAGCAATACCGGAATCAGATCTTTATAGGAGTAGAATGGTATTTCGGAAATGTTTTTCGAAGTATATGGAATGTTGTAATCATTGCTCAGTTGACCGAGAAAACGGTTCATTTCTTCAAATTGTCCGGCATTAGTTTGCTGCGGATAATCATAAACAAACAGGTTGACTGCAAAGTGTTTTGATGTGAGCTTTTTCGTAGCGCTGATCAGTTCTTTTGATTTGGCGGCGGAAAGCCCTCCAAGTGCCAGTGAGCCCAGTGCGCCTGTGTTTGCTGCTGCTGCGGTCATCTCAGGAGTAGATACGCCCAGCATAGGCGCCTGCACTACCGGCATATCGATATGCAACAGTTTGCAAAGGTGGTCTGGATAATTCATGATTCCGGTTTGGGACGAAGATGAAGGTACGACACGATTAATATGCCCCGGAAATAGAAATTACCTATGAAGTGGGAGGTGTTTCGGTTTTAATACCTGATCTTTCTGCTACGCTGTCTGTGCCTGGGTGCAGGTGCTGCCAGATAATGGATACTTTCCCAATGAGAAAGAAGTATAGTGTCGGGCAGCAATACCGGTGCAGCCCGTACCCATTGCCAGCGTATGGCGCTCCCGTTTTTTTCAAGCAGCGAATGTTCATTCAATGGACAAAGGAAGAGTAGTCTGCGGCCGGCGTCCTTTGCGTTTATTTTTTGAGGAGAAACAAAGAACAGGTCTTTTAAGGGGGTGTTCCGCATATTTTTAAGCACTGTAATGTTATGTGCATGATAAAGATAGGAACCTGCATTGTTACGGGTACCCTTTTGCATACTGTCGGCAAGGGATACCTCGGCTGTAACAGTTAACTCACTTTTCCGAAAGGCGCTGTCCGGGGATATAATGCTGTGCCGGTCTGCGGTTTGCAGCGAAGGACCGGTAACAGCTGAGCTGGTAAAAAGATCTATACGTTCGCCGGTTCCTGTAATGGTAGCTGTATTGTTCTTACAGGCTGTAAGAAATATAAGTGCGGCAGCGCTGAAGCTTAATATTGGCCTGTACTTTTTCTGGATCATTCCCCTTGCTTCTCTTATTTATCCTGCTGATAGCTGTATACTGTTTATTAAAGAGGAGGCCGACCGGTTTCCCGGCCAGCCAAGCCCCTATATTTTTAGTCCTGTGCATATTCTGCATTCCACTCATTTCCGTCGTCACCTTTGTGGCCATCGAGCTTTATTACAAAACTTTTTGCCGGGAAATACGGAGTAAGGCGGATATCCAGCCATACACGGTCTTTCTGGAGTTTATCCTGCTCAAAACGTGTGATCTTGAATTTTTCGATCAGCTTGTCCGCGCCTTTTACGCTGTCCAGGAACTGAACGATCTGACGGCGCAGATCATCTTCGTTCTTTGCATTCCAGTTTTCAAATGCACGCCTGTTCAGGAAGTCGAGGAGTACTTTTGTTATATAGTCGAATACACGTACCACAGAGTATGTCTGCAAGCCTACGTTGTCGCCGGTGAAAAGTGTTTTTGCCGAGAATGCCATGATTTTGCCATATTCGCTCACCATTGGTACGAGACCCACTTTTTCGAGATGTGATATCTCACTTTTCTTCAGGTCAAACCGTACAGCATCCACTTCGTTCATGCCGCCGTATTTTTTACCTGCCGATACCTGTGACATCAATGTCTTGTAAATTTTACCTGCCAGTGAAGTAGACGGCGGTATGTGCACATCTTCTTCTTCACCTACTTCTTCGGCCTTACCGCGGCCTATCAGCCAGTTGCAGGTCATGATCACGTTGCTGCGGTGCAGTTCTCCACCGGTAAGGTTTGCGGAGCTGAACATATCAATTACATCATCCGGCTTATCGAGGTTGGCAAAATCCGTTACCAGCATCACTTTATTCTCATTGCACACCTTGGCCCATTTTTCAATTACTTTATTGGAGCCCAGGTAGCCGGGTATTGCCATGATAGAGTAGTTGTCGCGAAGGTCGAGGCGGTCGTAGTGCTGCTTGAATTCTGCGGCAACTGCATCAATAAATAACGGATTGTCAAGGTCTGACATCTGTTCCATTGAGGCATTAACGATATGCACGTTGTTGACTTTGTCTGATTCTGTGTTTTTATAAAACTGTGCTACAGTGCGGTAAGATGTTTCCAGCTCACGGGTATGGTCAAGCACATTTTTCAGATTTTTGCGCAATGTGTTTCGCGCCTGTTCTGCATTTGTTTTGCAATGATCTGCCATCTGGTCAATGCCGGATGTATTTTCCAGCAGCTGTATCCATAGGTTGATTCTTTGCTGCAGGCTGGTGCGTTCGTCTTTTTTCTCCTTATCGGTAAGAAAAATCTGCTTGCGGGCTTTGCGGTCAGGGTTCATATTGGCCAGGCCGTCTACCACAGATTCGAGGAAACTGTATCCACCCACTTTTGCGAGCGATTGAAGACTGTTCTCCAGTACGGATGATTTTTCGGCAAGCGCTCCCTGTCTGGTTTCCGGCGCTGTTGCAACTTGTGTTTTTGCCATAGTGAATTTTTATTTTAATGTTCCGGTTTGTTTATTTATTGGTCTCTATTTCGCTGGCAACAGCTTTAAGAGCATTTACGAATGCAGCTTTGGTTTCTTCGTTTTCCAGCATGGCTCGCAGTACTTTATTGGCTTTCAGCTGGCGCATGATCTTGTTGTATTGCTCCTGCTGCAGGTTCAGCTCGTTCAGGTAAGCGCTTTGGGCAGTGATACCTTTCGGTGTGAAATCTGCTACTGTGCTGAAACGGAAATCTTCCTTCACCATCTGGCCGTCTGCTGTTTCGTGCTCTACAGCTATTGCCGGCTGGAAGTAACGGAATACATCATCTACGGTTTTAAGGCCGGTGATGATCTCCGGGTTAACGGAATCATCCTGCGTCAGCTTTGACACAAGCAGGGTTTTGTTTTCCTGGATCTCCTGGATCGCTTCGTTGGCATCAACTTTTACTTCGTTGCCGCCAACTCCATAATTGAACATTGACATAGTTTCTGTTTGTTTTTGTGATAATGAAATATTTTCAGCCGGTTTTTCAGCCGGTTCCTGTGGTGGTTGTGTCTCTCCGGTTGTGTCTGGTGCCCGCGTATTGAGCCGCAGTAATTTTTTCAGTTTTGAAATGAAAAGCATCGCAACATTGTTTTTAATAGTGATTCAACCGGTGTATGTCTATAGGATTTAATCCAGGATGCTCCAGCCCTTTTTGCTTTTCACAACCTGTGCTATTGCTTCTTCTTTTACAATTATGTTTTCTTTGTGCTGACCGATATATTCCAGTCCGCTCAGTTTTTCCCATGTGTTATACAGGCTGTTAAGCAGCAGGCTTATCTGCTTCATATATTCTCCCGTCTTGTAATGATCGTATTTGATTTCTGTAACGGTGGACAACTGGTTGAGCAACTGATGTGGCGCTACGTCACTCCATTCATAACAATAGTTCAATGCTTCTTCTTTTTCATGGTCCGGCATGAGCTCTATAGCATTATAGACGCTGTGGGCCAGCCGTGCAAATACTTCTACCATATGCACCGGTGGCTGCAGATGTATCATATTTCTGTAGGAAAAATAGCAATTGCTGAAGCTGTTAAGCATTACAATGCATAATTCGCGGATGCTTTTGGTAAGCGGTGCATTCTGGGACCTGTTATGGTTTTTCTGTACAATACGCAGAGAAAACTGCTGCAATCCGGCGATCAGCCGGGCAAACTCATTATAATACCGAAGCAATGTTTTTGAACTGCTTACAGATGCACACGGCGGAATAAAATCAGCATCCGCCCGTATGATGCCCCCTTCATAACGTACTCGTCCTGCCACGATATAATTTCCTCCCTGGAATTCATTGTATACGGTGTCTGCCGGCACAAGTTCCACATGGTATTTAGGCTGTGTATACAGGTGGCGCGGAGGTGTTTCTTCCGGATCAAATTCGCCTTGCGGTACACGTTCAAACGGGTTTACCGCTATGAGAATATAATATGACTGAGTATTGCCGTCCTGCTGGTTGCCATTAGCCGTCAGAGTGTTTACGTTTACAGTCATATTTTCAATTGCTATTCTGTAGCCTGCAGGTGTAATGGCATGGCACCTGCGTATGATCAGCTGCACATCGTTGGTCGCAGAGTTGAAAACATCAAAGACATCTTCACTGTTTTCTCCTCCCGCAGGCAGCAGCCCGAAATTGTTCTGGTGAATTGAGTAGGAGGCAACATCCCGCAGCGAATCAGTGACGTGATTTTCGCAGGCGAGAAAATGTTTCTGGGATATTTTCATTCCGTCTACCCAGTTTACGGTTTTGTATTTAAGCTCCTGTATCATGTGTTGTTTATTTTACGATATCTGGCGTATAGGCTCTATATCTTCCCTGGAATTGCTTCCCATAACTATATTCCTGCCGTTTTTTTCTTCTTCGTATTGTATTACGCGCTTGCAGATGACAGAAACATGCTCTGTGATCCTGTTCTCGGTAATATTTTTTTCAAAATCGAGATACCTGCGGGGATGAAAGAAGGATCGTTTTACATAAAATATCCAGCTGTGTGGTTCTCCTTCTTCATTTGTAGTGATGATTGGCGAGAGTGGATATTTTGTATTATAGTCTTCAATAAAACGGTTAAACCATTCGCCGAGCTTTATCTCGGGCGGGGCCTTTGCTTTTACCGTAAACCGGTTGCCCTCGCGTGGGTTTTTGGCAAATTCGAGGTTCAGTACCATCAGCTTGTCAAAATCTATCCCGTCAAAACTCGCAGCTTGTATATACGCATCATACTGCCATACTTTATATATTTCAAAAGGTATGTCTGTAAGGCGCAGGTATGCATAATAGAAAAACAAAGGCGCCGGAAATATGAAGATAGATGTTGCTCCATTCCAGGCATAGCCGGGATATACACTTATCCAGTTAAACAGCAGTGTGAATAAATAGGCGCCACCGACAATACACAGAAGGGTAAGAGTGATCTCAAAAAAAATAGTATATCCGGTGCGGTTCTCTTTCCTGAAATAGATGCCCAGCAGCTGTACATGCAGAATGCCGGCCGCCAGATACAGTATCTGCGCCATGAGATACCAGTAAGGGCAGAACATATTACCTGCAAACCCGCCCAATCCCGGAAGGCCCAGGAGCAGAACTGCGATCAATGTATATACGATCAGGGTTTTATTTTTGAATACTGCTTCCTTCTTATTGATAAAGTACATAATACCCACCAGCAGCAGCGCTATCAGTGGCATCAGCAGGTACCGTATAAATATTGCTTTGAATACTATCATAATTGTGGTTATAAAAATGTGGTATACCCCAAATGGTTTTCAGACATTTCAGTATCAAGAGTAAAGGATGCTGTACCTGCTTCTGTAATACAGTGTTGCATTGCTGTTACATGTGCCGGGAGACAATAGTCATACAAAGCGCCAAGCAACCGGTTAAAACTGCTGCCGGGAACGAATTTCCGGATATCAGCAGCCGGCAGCGGGCCTATGTTTATCTGCCAGTTTATCGTGCCGTCGTAATGGCTGCCGCATAGTAACGTGTCAATGCCCAGTCGTGTATCGGACAGAAGCATATTACCCGAAATTTCTTCTTCCACTTTGTTATGCTGATCTGTGATGTTTACCGGATATTTCAGGAATGCAGTCATGCATTTTTCTATCCAGTAGCGACTGCCCCTTGCTGCATGGAAAAAGGGCAGCAGGTGTACAAAGGTCCGTGCGTTCTCCGCATCCAGGTGATCCAGTATCGGCCAGAGTTCTTTTAGAATTTCCAGCAGTTCATCATTGGTTTCCTTGTGGTCGAGGCTATTTTCGAAGTATACAGCCGACAAGGTGGTGTAGTATGCTTCCAGCTCAAATGGTATGAAGAAACGTCTTGCATCATCTTCTGCTTTTTTTTGTTGCCGTATCTGCTCAATGATCTCATCTGTATTTTTGCCGATGCCGCCCAGTGTTGGTGCATGAAAAACGCCTTCCGGCATGTAATCATAAATGCCCTCCCTGTTTGTTTCTATCACCAGCCGGTGATTATCCAGGTCATAATAATCCTGCCGGAGCCTGTTGATATCTTTGCTGCGTGATCTTCTGCCAAGCCCTATCCGCTTCATGAATATGGCGTCAGCATTGTAGTGATAGTGCATCAGGGAGGCGGCTACAACTTCTGCCTTGTAGTCTGTGTCAATCCGGTTTATATGTGCTCCGGCTATATTTACCTGTTCTGTCACCATCAATCAGTTATTTTTTCTTTGACTCATCTGTAAAAAAAAGCCTGTAGTTAATGCCATCTACCGAGCGTGCTTCTATCTGCTGCAGCAATGTTTTATTTCGTTTGTGCCAGTAGTTTTCATTAAATTCTGCGTAGATCGTATCCGGGATCGTAATGTATATATCAAGCGTGCGGATAAATCCTTCTTTCGGCTTTGTGCTTACTGCGGTTCCTTTTTTCAGCTCTACAGACTTTGCGATACTGCGAAGCTCTACTTTGCAGAAGCTTTTGATGTCTTCTGCTGTAACCAGCCTGTCGCGGGAAGTAAGCGCGTAACGGTATGCCTGCAATGCATCGGTTCCGTTTTGCTGTTCTTCACCGCCGGAAGTGTTGGATAACAGAAGGATGGAGCCATCTTTGAGTTGTGAACTTTTTTTGTCGTTCAGCAGGGAGCCTGTCCGCAGATTGTTGGCCAGGGTACAATGTGTCACCCAGTAGGAGGCATATATATAATCCCTTTCGTGGTGTGGCTCTACAATAATATAGGCGGGTGTTTGCCGGGTGTGCCCGTTTGCCTGTCTTGTTTTTCTTTCCAGGAATTTCATCTGCAATACCATTTCCCTCAGGGCAGATACCACATTGTCGCGGTCCAGTACACTGAATGCAGCTACTTCATCCCGCGTAAGCTCCAGCATATAATTGATCAGGTCTATGGCGTTTCTTTCATCAAACCGCTCCAGCCCGCCGAACCTGGTGGCATATAACCCTTTCTGCAATTCAGCAGTATTGGAATAAGGTATCTCACTGTAGCGACGCCCGGTGCTGTCTGATACTTCTTCTACAAACAGAAAGTGTTCCCCGAATGTAACAGGCAATGGGATGTTATCGATGATAATATCGAATTTGCTTTCGTTCTGCTTCCATTTCCTGTTATAGACAGGGAAGGAGTTGATCGTTACTTTGAAATGCTCCAGTATATCAAATGTATACTGGGGTGGAAAAACAAGCTTCAGCCATAAATATTTACCCGGCAGGTACTCCCGGGCAGCTGCTTCATTAAATACACCGGGCATTACCTCCTGCAATGTTTTTTTACATTGCTGCAGGTCCTCCGGAAAACCCGAAAGTGTGATGAAATATTGTTTGTATATATTCCGGATGTGTGCCTGTATTCTTTTTTGTATGCTGTACTCGTTAAATATTTCTTCGTATCCTTCCTGCTTTTCTGCATCAGCATATATGAGGCCAGGAGTTACTTCCAGTTGTACGTCTCCGAGGTATACCTGGGTATAAGGAAGCAGGGAATATATCCAGTCTATATGTTCGTATTCAGGACAGGAAAAATATACGGGCAATTCCCCGATTTTGTCAAGCTCGGCATCCGGCATATCTATCGCAATCCATAGCTCGCCGTGTGATAGCGGTCTGTCTGCCACCCGGCAAAGCGGCAGTTTGTTTAGTTGCTCGTCAAACCCGAATAACTGACTTCCCGTAGCTATACCACAGACCGCTGCCTGTATCAGCTGTACGGAACCTGCGGGGGTAAAGGCCAGCAGCACTTGTGAATCCGGTGTGTCTTTGCTCGTTGATATTATCTGTTTTTTATAGAAGAATTCTGAATTGTGATGAAGTACAGATGCGGCTCCTACAGGGCGTGCGTGTGCAATTGCATGAGCCGGACGCGGTGTTGTATACAGCGTAGGTGTGAGCATGCGGGCAAGTTTTTCAACAATACGTGTTTTTATATTGTTTACTTCATTGTTTACGCTGAATATTTCGGAGCTGAATGCATCGATCAATAGTTTTACAAAAGGATCCAGCGCCTGGGGATTTTTCACGCCCCAGAGAGACGCTGCATTCCTCAGCATCCTGGATTTAATCCCTTCTTTTGAATATATGTTTGCCGGCCTGTTCATGTTTGTGTATATAATTAATCAATGGACATGGGGCTAAGGAATATTTCTGTGGAGAAGTTGTAGTTTTCTCCGCTTTCTGTAAGCCGCGCCTGAATGTTTACTGTTGCTTTTTTCTTTACTTCCGTAAATTTTCTGGTCTTGTAACTATGTTCTACATAGGTTGTCTTTACGTGTATTGCCGGAGTGACAATCCGGGTTTCATATTTTGCGATGGCCGTCAGCAGGCTGCCGCGGAAAGCTTCTTCCCATTCAGCCTCTGTGGTATTGTTTTCAAACTCCAGCATCCATACAGCGTTGCCATACTCCGGGTCGTACCGGTTTTCACCAGGTTTTGTCGTGATCAGCAGCATAAGGTTGTGCGCTATGCTCTCTGCAAGATCACATGCTGTGGCTTGCCCATTTTCCCGGAAAAGGTCCTCAGCCCGGAACGGCAATCTGTAGTATGTCGGTTCCTGTGCCATATTCAGTGGTTAATAGTTAATGACTGGTTGAGTATTGCATTTTGTTGCATCTGGAAATCCGGTATTTTGTCCAGGGGCAATACCAGGGAAGCGGTGCCTTTCGCAGCAAGCTCTTCTTCAAGACAAGGATTCAGCATAGTAAGTTCACTAAGGGACAGCTGCAGCAGGGTCGCGATCGCTTCCATACGGAATGCTGCTGTTATTACTACCTGTCCCGTTTGCATTTGAGTATGATCAGATAATGTCTCCTTTTTGTAAATATTATCTTCTCCGATAAGCATTGCTTCATTCATGATACTGCATACTGCCAGGAATTTGCGTACGTGGTTAATCGTTTCTTCCGGCAAGTATTGCTCTATTGCAGGATATGCTATGCTGCCTGCTTTTTGTATTGCTTTCTCCAGGTTGCCCGCGCCGCAGTTATAGGCCGCTACTACGAGCTTCCAGTTGTGGTATTTTTTGTAAAGCGCAGATATCATATTCCCCGCAGCATGTGTGCTTTTATACAGGTCATAGCGTTCGTCCGGTCCTGAAATATTTAAGCCAAGCTCCTGGGCTGCCCCCGGTGTTATCTGCCAGGTGCCGGCGGCACCTGCAGGTGATAAAATGTTATTATCCAGCCCTGATTCTATAACCGCAAGATTGCGCAGTGCCTTTGGAATGCCGTACTGCAAAAGGGTATATTCAATAAACTGTGTAATGTTCTTTTTGCTTTCTATCAGCTCGCGGTACATAATGATGCGGTGGTCTGCAGTGTCTGTAATGGCAGGTCGTGCCTGCAGACTGTTGATACAGACTGTTAGCAGACTCAAAGAGAACATATATGTGCAGAAGCGTTTGTACACGTTTTTATCCGGTTATATTCCAGCTGAGGGTGTTGTTTTCCCAGCCAACATGAATTGTGTTTCCTTTTTTCACTTCTTCTTTTACAAGCATCCGGGATACCGGCCGGCTCAATGAGGTACGAATGACTCCTCCTATCTGCCGGGCGCCATACTTGCTGCTAAACCCATTAAGGGCCAGCCGGCGTGCTGCTTCGTCGCTGATGATAAAACCGATACCCATCCGTTTGAGCGGTTCTATAAGCGTTTTCAGCTGTATGTGGAAGATCCGCGTAGCAATTTCTTCTGTTATCGGTGCAAAAGGCAGTATTTCTGTAAGCCGTGCGAGGAATTCCGGACGAAAATGTCCGGTCATCACCTGCATCAGTTCAGATGAAGAAGGTATTTCTCCTGTCTGGAATTTATCTGCTATGTAACTGCTGCCAATGTTGGAGGTGAACAGTATCAATGCATTGCTGAAATCGCCCTGTTTACCTAGTTTATCATTGATCTTACCTTCATCCATTATCTGGAGAAAAACATCGAATACGGATGGGTGAGCTTTCTCAATTTCATCAAACAGCACAACTGCATATGGCTGCTGCCGGATTTTATTTACCAGCATACCGCCTTCTTCATAGCCTACATAGCCCGGAGGTGCACCATACAGCAGGGCCGCTGAGTGTTCTTCCTTAAACTCCGACATGTCAAACCGTATCATGGCTTTTTCGTCGTTGAACAGTAATTCGGCTATTGATTTTGCAAGTTCTGTTTTACCGGTTCCTGTAGGGCCCAGCAGGAAGAATGATCCGATCGGTTGCCCGGGCTTGTTGATACCGCTGCGGCTTTCTATGATTGCATCACTTAGTGCCTTAAGGGCGTGATCCTGGCCTACAACCCGCCGCAGCAGATATTCTTCCATGCGCAGCAATTTGTCCTTTTCACGGGCCTGTATTTTACCTATGGGAATTCCTGTCTTGGCAGCCATCACAGCTGCAAGCTCCAGTTTGCCGGCTACGTCACGTTTTCCGGCTGCATGTTTTTCCAATTGAGTGAATACAGCATTGATAATATCAGCTACAGCTCCTGGCTCTTCAATCCCTGTGAGCGATGGTTGTTCTTCCAGCATACCCCAGAGTATCGGGCTTACCACATTCTGTAACAGGAGATAGTACCATTTATATTCCTTCAGTTTTTCCTGTTCGCCGGTAAATGCCTGCTCCTGCAGCTGATCATATTCCTGTTTCCAGTTTTCAAGCTCCCGCCGTGAGGTTTCATCCAGCATTTTTATTGCAGACATGGTGCGGTCCAGCAGGTCCAGGGCTGCATCCGGAAGTTTTTTCTCCTTTGCATAACGTTTTGAGAGGCGCACACATTCCGGTATTGCATCCGCATTTATTTTTACACCATGATGTTTTTCATAACGGTCTGCAAGTAGCTGAACCATTTTGCAACAGGTGTCGAAATCAGGTTCTTCAACTGTGAGCAGTTCAAAACGACGGTTGAAAGCCTGTTCGGGCTCCACTATTTTCCTGTATTCTTCCTGTGTGGTAGCTCCTATCACTGTTATTTCACCTCGAGCCAGTTCCGGTTTCAGGAGGTTGGCCGCGCCGCTGCCTATAGAACCTTTATTGTCGAGCAATAAATGGATCTCGTCAATAAAGAGAATGGCGTGCTCCAGCTTTTTCATTTCCGTGAGTACTTTTTTCAGCCGGTCTTCTATTTCACCTTTATAGGATGCCCCGGCCATCAACGCCCCCATGTCCAGTTCCAGCAATATTGCGTTTTGCAGGTGCAGTGGTACATTTCCATTTATTATTTCATAGGCAAATCCTTCTACAAGGGCAGTTTTACCTACACCGGGATCACCGGATATAATGACGTTCGGTTTATTGCGTCGCCCCAGTATTTCTATCAATGTGCGGACTTCTCTTTCCCGGCCTGTAATGGGGTCTGTTTTGCCGCTTGCAGCAAGCTGCGTTTTATCTGTACAGTATTTCCTTATTGCCTGTAGCTGATTATTGTCGGCAGCTGCAGATATGTCTTCAGTATTTAAAACCGGTGTACTGTAGGCATTGTCGTTTCTGAAAACGGTAAATATTTCATGGTCGCGCAGGGGCAGTGAACGTAACTGTTCCGGTGTAAAACCCATATGCGGTTTCACAAGTGCGGCCAGCAGGCATACCGGTGTTACTTCATCCAGGCCGAGGCGGAGCCTTACGTCTTCCGCTTCTTCCATAATGCTTTCCACTTCGGCCTCACTGGCGGGAGTTTCTGGCAGCGAGGTAGTTTTGGGATAAGATTCAATACGTACATCGGCCCATTCCATAAAATAGCCGGGATCTTTGTCTATCGATCTGAGAAAATCATCGATACCGGCCTCTTTGTGCAGCAGTGCACGCAACAGGTGTGGCGCTCCATACTCTGCGTTATAGTTTTCCCGTGCTATAGACTGGGCTATATGGATTGTTTGTTTTACGGTATCGTTGGCAAATAGTACGCTCATTGATTTTTAGTTTTTTGTGAGAACTGGCGCTAGTGCTGCCGGTACCTTTTTCAAAAGCAGCGGCATGTGTTTTTCATCAAACCAGTAGTAAATATTATTGCCGGAGGGAACACGTACTCCAGGTGTGTTTTTTTGCTCCTGCATAGCGTCTGCCGCATATTTAAAGCGGTTATAAAAGTCAAGCGCATCTTTTCTGCTGATCTTCTTTTTCTTTTTCAGATCGCGGAGGATAATATTGTTGCTGAATGAATCTGTAGTAATGTATCCGGAATAGAGGTGCAGTGCCTGTCCTGTAGTCATATACTTGGGGTGAATGCCGGTGCGCAGGTGATTGTTACGGGCATATAACCGTACGAACTGTTTATATTTTTTATAAGCTTTCCTACGTCTGAATTTTTCTGACGCGGCGGTAAGACTGTAGATGTTGTTAAACTGTTGTATCTGCTGCTCGTATTCGCTTTCAGAAAGCAGAATGCCATATATGGGTAGCTGCTGAGCCGACGTAAACGGGGCCGCAGTCATGTGTGCCGGTGTCAGAAATATATTCTGTTCGTTGGCAAACGCACGCATGAAGGGCAGTGGCAAAGAAGTGGCAAAAGAGTCGAGGCTGCTGATATAACCGGGCTTGACAGATGTTGTTTTTGCACCGATATTCCTGAAATAAGTGCGGAGCGATGTATTTATGTGCTGGTTGTCATACACTACCTGGTGCAGCAGGGTGTCAAAATATTTTTTGAGCATGCCGGGCTGCATAACGCTTCCTTTTTTGGGAAACAGGACAAAACCCTGGCTCATACTTTGTGTCGGAAAATTAAGTGAATACACGCCAGAATCGCCTGTGACAAGATTGTAGCCGGGATCGGGAATGATATCATTAAGGTCTACAATTTTTTGTTTTTTTGCTTCGGAAAGACTTTGTGCAGAGCCGATCACAGTTTTCTCTGCGGAAAGCACAAAATCATTGTATGCGTCGCTTGGCTTACTTACGCTCTGAAAGAACATGAGCTTCGCATGCGCCCGGGAAATGCTGCCTATTATGCTGTTCACGCTGCTGTGCCCCTCATCTGAAAGGGTGCCGGTTGTGCCGATAAGTATAATTATGTTCGTTTCATTGCTTACTGGTTGCAACAGGCCGCAGGCATCGCGAAGCCCCTTGTACAGCGGCTGATAAGATGATGCATCTTCACAGGCTGCAAGCTGTTGCTTGGCTCCAATAAAATGTACTATATCATTATAATTTGATGTAAGCGGCATTATATCCGGCAACGTGTCCTGATCGCATTTGCTCTGTTTGTATATTACTGCTCCGAAATTATATGCCCTGAATAATGCAGAAGTGTCAAAATACATCTGGAGATCCTGGATTACGGAGGTTACAGACGGGAAGTAAAGCCGGTTATTGCTGCCGGCGTCCAGCACAAAAACTACATTAGCTTTCTGACCGTCGCTGATTATTTTTTTATATTCCTGGTAGTATATGGGGTTTCCGAGAACATTATATACTTTATTCTTACTGTAGTCAAGTATATTGTTCATGTAGTTCAGCTGCAACAACGTATCGTTCTTTGACGGCCTGCCTTGAATCGGGAAAATATTTTCCAGTGTTGTTCTGTTGTATCTGTCAGTAGGAAGTATAGCCGGAGTTAAGGTTGCGGATGCTTCATATCCGTTTTGCAGCGGATATGGTTCGGGAGTGCCGGGCGGTATTGTACAGGCACTTTTACAACCCCATATAGACAAGGCATCGGAACTTATCCATCCGGAAACGTTTTGCCTGATGTTTTCAGGCGTAGAACAGTCTGCTACGCTTACCAGGTAGCTTTTCCGGTCTTCAGACTGTTTGTAGAGGTATACAATTGTTCCGGGCGCCAGGCTATAATTGTTTTTGGTCGAAAGTGCAGGCGTGGAAAATAGAACAAGGGAATCATTGTTCAGGAATTTGTCTGCATGACGGGGTATTTCGGGTCCGGCAATACATATAATTGCTTTGGCAAAGAACCCTGTATGTTTCTCCGTAAGCCCGGATGACCAGAGTAGCAGCTTTTCTTTTCTGATCCATCCGAGAGATTTGGCTGTTTTTTTCTCTATTTTTCCCTTAGTGGCTGAAGGATCTGCATCCGGCAGAAACTGTACCGCTTTCAGGTAGTTACCTTTTTGCCTTGTGATAAATACGGGGTCGAGATATGCTAGTTTTTTTCGTGGCATGTCATTGCCCGGAGCAACACTGGTATAGTTGTCGTCGCGGTCGGAATAAGCAATCCACCAGCCCTTTTTCAGCGGGTAGCCATTTTGCAGCTCATAACCCGGGAGTGTGATATAATCAGTTTTTCGCGGCGTATGAAGAATGGTCGTCTTTTTGCCTGCCGGCAATACAGCGCAGCCGGAAATGCCCAGCACAGCGGCTGTCAGCAGGAAAGAATATATGGCCGGCTTATTTATCATTATTTTCCTTGTTGTACTTCTACTTTTGTTACGCAATTCTGCTTGTCGTCAAAACCTACTTTTACAGTTTGTATTACGACACCTTTGTCAAACTGCAACCCCAGACAGTAATTGTTAAAGTCATTGAGGTGCGCACCGTTTATTTTCATCACTGCTTTTTCATTGCTGCAGAGATATTTCCGGAGGAGGTAATTATAATTATAGTTGAAACTGTCGCCACGTGCGATGCTCTGCAGGTGTTGTTTAAAATCGTCATCTATTTTATGATAGGCATCATCAAGTGATATAGAGTCATTGACAACTTTAAAGGATGGCAGGATTTTAATTTTATGCAGTGCCGGGTATTCGGCTATTTCAGGGGTGTACAGTGTTACAATGTAGTCACCCGGAGTGTTGTAAGCGTAAATGGCCATTGATTCCCGCGCATCAATTGACTTGGTTTCGCCAAACTTCCAGCTGAAAAGTTTGGCATTCGGGGCATGTGCACGGAATACAACATTTTCAAATTGCATCGCTACTTCCGGCGCTTCTATTGTTGCTACAGAATCTTCTAATTTTCCTGCAAATACGGTATCTGTTACCTGTATGCTGAATATTCTTGAATATTGATTGTTAACAAGCAACCGGAGTTTATAATAACCGGGCAGACGATATTGGTAGATGCCGCTGTCCGACATAGATATGTTTCCGTCGCCAAATTCCCAACGCCGGATCAGGCCGAACGGCGTAAAGTCCTTAAAGTGCAGGGTGTCTTTTACGGATAATTTTAATGGAAATACCAGGCATTCAAGATCTCCCTGGGTATGTATAATTTTTTTCTGCAGCCACACAAATATCCCTGCTATTACCAGCAGAAATATGAACGTGCCGAGAATTATCTTTTTTTTGTTTTTTTGAATCAGGTCCATGCTGGGAACAGTAGTGGCAGTACGCCGGGTTTAATTGCTACGTGCTGCAGATGCGGCATTTTTTTGTGCAAGCTGTTGTGACTTTTCTTTGTAACCGATACTGCACTCTGTGAACTGCCGTTGAAATTCTTCAATATTTGCAAGCTTCTTGCCTGCTATTTTGCGGTCTTCGAAATACATTTTATAAAACTGTGCAATCTGCAGAAAGCCCTCTTTGCGTGGATCGTTGATGGTTAAATCTGTTGACAGGCTTGCGATATCATTGATGTTGTTTTTGATGTCCGTTTCGATAAATGCCTGAGCCCCGGTTAACGGCATTTCATCTATATTCCGGAACGTTTTTTCAAGAAATGGATGCACGTTTTTCGCGCGGTCTGAAAATGCTTTTTTCTGTTCCAGCAACTGCATTTCAAAGGCAAGTTCATTGCCCGATGTGTTTTTTCTACGCAGGAATATAAAGTACAGAACAAGCAATATTGCTGCGGAAAGCAGTAACAGGTAAAAGAATTGCTGGTATTTTTCCTTTCTTGATAAAGAAGTGTATCCGTTCATAGTTTTCAGGGTAAAAAAGTTATGCAATAAAGCGCCTGTCTTATTGGGCCGTAAATTTTCTTGAAGGGTCGGTTGACAGGTCCTGCTTTATTTTTCTTGTATTATTCATACACTCTGTAAGGTCTATGTATGCAGCACGTTCCCGGTTCCTGATCTGTATAATTGTATCTTTCAGGTGGAGCATGTTGTCAATATTTTTCATCAATGATGCATAATGCATAAACGCGTCACTGCTGTCGTTGCCCACCAGGCGTATTATATCATCTTTACTGTCTGCAATATATCTTTCCAGCAGCTGATCATTCTCAACTTTCCCGGTATTAAGCAATGACATCCGGTTATACAGTGTGTCAATTTTCTGATGAAGTTGCTGCTGTTTGTTCAGCAATGTTTTATAGTCATCGATGTCGGAGATAACAGCCCTTTTCTGAACATCATAACTTTTTACAAAAGCGTAAACAGGAACAAAAGCAAACAATATGAAAATGATAAAGTATATCCTGAACAATAAAGTCTGGCGCCTTATCTGCGCGGAATTAAGTGGTTTCACAATATAGAGCCTGTCAATATTTATAGCGGTTTCACAATGGTTTTATAGCGTACATATGCAAATGTATAGATGCATAATTAGCTGTACAATCGTATAATTACTACAAAATCTATCGATGTATCGGTATGAAATGGAATGATTTTTGCAACTTTTAAATAATGAGGTTGTACCAACAGCCATAAACTCTACTTATGAAAAGAACGTTGCGCTTCACTATCGCTGATGATGACTATTATTTCAGAACTGTATTAAGTAAGGAATTTATTTCCCGCCCGTTTTACAGAATGCTTTTTTGTGCCGGCGACGGCATGGAGCTTATTGGATTGCTTGGCCGGCAGCGCCCTGACCTTATGCTTATAGATCTTTATATGCCGCGGATGAGTGGTATGGAAGCAATACAGATAATCCGGAAAACAAATAAAGAATGTCCGATAATTGCATACAGCAGCGTTTACCAGGATGATGTGGCGAGGACGTTGCATCATATCCCGAATGTTTTTTATTGTGAAAGGGATATGGATGTAATTGTAAAGGTTGCAGGGTCTTTATTTCAGCGCGAAGAAATGACTTATCATGCCTACAGCCAGGAATGGAAGCATAAAATACCATTGGAAATACTACCCGGAAAAAAAGAAGCCCAGGTACAGTTCAATGCTACTGAGCTGCAGATTATGTCCATGACATACGATGGGTATACCAACAAAGAAATGGCGGATAAGCTTTCTTTCAGTCCGCGCACCGTTGATACCTATGTAGAGCGGTTATTGAACAAACTGGAGCTTCGTAATAAGGCAGATATTGTGCGATATGCCGTTGAAAATGGTATTTGCAAGCTGCACTGTGAAGTGGGCCGTAAGGGATTATGTGATAAAAAAAGCATTTTCAGGGAATAGGTACACTTAAAACGTCTGATGTTTTTCCGGGTTGTTGCTTCAGCAATCTGTATGAATTATTACAAGCTACAATATTGGCCGGTAACCGGAGCGCTACGTGTGAATCGGAGCTGAAGAAGATATAAGTCCTGCTTCTGGAAAAGCGTAGCTTTTGTAATGGCTGCTCTGCAATTCCCTGAGCAGTACAGCAAGGTTCTTTGCAATGAGAAATGCAATTTATCAGTTGTGTGCCTTTGTGATCTCCCCGAAAGATACCTGTGCATCGCCGTCCAGGTACATCCATCCTTGCCCGGCTTCAAAATTTGTGCTTCCGTAAGGGTATGCTGTCAGGTATATGATACATTCTTTTCCCGCAGGTAACGGTTTGCTCCAGTTATACCGTGCCACAGATACAGTGTTTCCAAAGCTGTAACGGGTTTTATTCATAATAATTTCATTTACCCGAATGGTGTCCCAATAGTATTTATTGCCAAACCCTTCCCGTAGTAATGTGCCCCTGATGACAGCCATAGAACGTTTTTGTCTCAGCGTATCCGGCTGTACAGCGTTCACTGATTTTGTCGTGCCGGTTGAAGCGTTATCCGCAGGAATGCGATGGACCTGCGGTTCCTGTTCCGAATGAGGTGATGGCGATTGGCACCCGATTAAGAAACAAAAGAAAACAGATAGTATTTTCATAACGCAGGTTTTTAAGATTTTAATGCTTCCCGGAATGTCCAGCCCAGCGAAGTAAAGGTATTTCCGGATATTCCTTTGCCGCTTTTCAGCAAATTAAGGTGTCCTTTGATTTCATACTCTGTTGCTTTACGGGGATGATACATTCTGTTGGTTCCATTTGTTCCGAAATCCACTCCCCACACTATCGAATCGTAAACGGAAACTCTTTTTCCGGAGGTAATGCCAATAGATAGTACTGCACGCCAGGCTGTAGCCCTGCTAAGCGGTGCATGCCTGCCGGGCCGGTCATGAAATGCCGTTCTGTAGCCGGGTCTCGTTGCCATTTCTGCAGCTGTGTAGTAAAACGGCTCGTCATCATCGGGAGCATCAACACAGAAGTTGGTAAATGCCCCGCCGTATGTATAAGCGGGATTTATCGGCTGGTTGTCTTCAAACACGGTTTGTACCCATTTCAGGTTTTTTCCTTTATTGCCATTTCTTTTGACATCAATTGAAAAAAGATTGCCTGTGCCGGCCATCAGCTTCGAAGTAATGGTCCAGGGTATGGGCAGGTAAAGTTCGTCACCGGTGATCAATTTGGTCGCCTGCCCTCTTTTTAACTTTAATGCTGCATTTTTAGGGTCATCCCAGATCTTTCTCCATTCCCAGGAATTATAGCCGTAGTATCCGGCTACCTGGGACAATGTTTCATGGGGTTTCAATTTTATGTTTTCGTAAACCATTTTTCAGCTTTTTAAATTTTGATCGGCTATGTTTTGCCCAGCGGTTCCGGAGGTAATATACTGACCGGAATAAAATTTAAAACTCCCTTAGCCACCGGACAAAGGGAGTTCGCAAAACAGGTGCCTGCTTACTATGCCGGCCATTTACCGTCATATTCGGCAGTGCCGTATGTGATTTTTTCTGCGCTGATAACGAAGCATAATGTCATACTTTTCGCATCTACGGCGTCAAACCGTACTTCGTGGCGAAGTACATATCCGTTTTCCCAGGAGCATTTGATCATTACACCTTCTTCATGAGATTTGTTAAACGTGATCTCTCCCTTTGTAGGCTTGAATTTTCCGTTCAGCATGCTTTCCAGGATTTCACTTTTTTCCGTTGCTTCCACAACAATAGAGATTGTGGCATTGGAAGGATCTGAGGCAACGCGGCCTGACGGATCATTGGTGCGGGCTACATTGTAGTCTACATCCAGCACTTTATACTGGCCGCCACCATTAAATTTTAACTCTGCGTTGTACGCCATGGTCTGTAAATTTTAATTGTGAGATACAATTTTAAGGGCATGTTTTTTCGCAGCCTAAAAAACGGGCGGGAAAAAAATAAATTGTAGTAGTTATACGATCACAGAAGAAAACATCAGCTCAATATTGTTTTTCGCCGAGCAGCTGCATTTTGTTGATCCATTTATAATAATAGTCGTTATGGATGCCCTTCTTTACGCTGCCCAGGGATGTTGTACGTACCACGGCAATGCCGAGCAGCTGCAGTGCCTGTTTTTTTATCGGGTTATATGATATCTGCCGTCCTTCCTGCTTGTATTCTCTCCAGGCTTCGCCATCCAGTACAGAAATGATACGTGCGGTTTTACCTGTAAAGTCGGATGTACGCCAGAGATTTTTCAAGGGCAGGCCGCCCTGAAGTGAAAAAAGGCGATCGTAAAAAGAAGCGAGTTTAAAATTGACAACAGATTTCTGTACGTCGATGATAAAGACAAGGTGATCGGATTCCAGCACCATGTTGCGCACCATTTTCAGATCGGCATCCAGTTCACGCAGTGTTACTTTGTATGCATTAATAACATGCGTAAAGTGAATACGGGCAATATTAACAATGGTCGCAGCTGCCCCTTCTTTTACCACGCCACGTTTGTAAGCATCGGCGAGGCCAGCGGTAAAACCAGTTTCGTCATCTGTGCAAATAATAATTAATACCCGTCTTTTCATTAATCCGTATCAGCAGATGAAGATATGCAAACAAAATAAATGAAACCGGTATTATACACATGCTGGGCCGGAATGGTCTAAGGATATTCACTCAACTCCCAATACCCGTCAGATATATGTATATATCGTTTATGTTTTTCCGTTTGTTGCAGAAATCCCTGGCCAGCGCTATAGATTCAGATTAACAGGGCATATCCGTATATTTAAGAATATCGATAAATTTGCTGTATGAATACCTTACTGGACTTTAAAAAGATTGAACGGATTGCAAAGGCATTGGGGGATACTTACAGGCTTAAAATATTGGAGTCTGTTCGCAAAGAATCTTCTGAATGCATGCAGTGCAGTGATATTGTGGAAATGCTTGATCTTTCTCAGTCTGCAATATCGCATCACATAAAACAACTGGTTGATGCGGATCTGCTGATTCCCGAAAAAGACGGCAGAAGAATCCGCTATACAATCAATAAAGATGTTTTTGCCGCATACGCGGATTTTATCAGATCATACTATCGTTAATTTCTATCTTACTACTTATCTAAATATTTGGATTGATCAATTGTTTGCCTTTACCTTCGTTGTGTGATTGATTTAATGCTTAGGTGTTAGCGGCAATACAGGCTTGCATTTTTCTTTGCGTTTAAATTGATCTAAACATTTAAATAAATAGATAAAAACTTTTTAAAAATGAGTACAGGTACAGTAAACAAAGAAGGTAAGTTGTCAGGGAGTGTTGTGTTAATCACAGGCGCTCTGTCGGGTATTGGTAAAGCTACAGCCGTTGCTTTTGCAAACGAGGGAGCCAAAGTAGTGGTTTCCGGAAGGAAAGAAGAGGCGGGCAAAGCACTCGAGGCCGAATTGAAAGGCCTGGGTGCTGAGGCTGCTTTTATTAGGGCAGACGTACGCCATGAGCAGGATGTACAGCAACTGGTAAATGAAACGGTATCCCGGTTCGGAAAACTGGACATTGCTGTAAATAATGCAGGTACAGAAGGACAGCCAGGCCCCATCACAGATCAGACAGCTGAGACTTATGCCGACACTTTTGACACGAATGTGCTGGGCGTGATCCTGAGCATGAAACATCAGCTGAAAGCTATGCAGCAGCAGGGCAGCGGCAGCATTATTAATGTGTCTTCAGTATTGGGCCGGAAAGGAATGCCCAATACGGCTGTATACACTGCCAGTAAGCATGCAGTAGAAGGGCTCACAAAGGTGGCGGCACTTGAAATGGCTTCTTCGGGTATACGTGTTAATGTAGTTGCCCCGGGGCCTATCGAAACGCCGATGCTGAACAGGTTTGCAGGAAGCGAAGAAAACAAAGCAGGCTTTAAAACCATAGTTCCCGCACAGCGTATCGGCCAGCCGGAGGAAATAGCTCAGACTATTGTATTTCTCGGCTCAGACAAATCGCCGTTCCTTACAGGGCAGTCTATAGCAGTAGACGGTGGTATGCTGGCATAAGGTTTAGATTTTCTGGCAAGGACAAAGCAAATATCTGCCTATAAAAAAAGAAGCTATCGATATAGCTTCTTTTTTTGTTTTGACGATAACTGATGATGCAAAAGACTTCCGGTCACCGCTGCTGCCGAATATGGCACGGTAATTATGCTTTAATGCTACTGTAAACTATAATTTAAGGAATTCCATAATCCTGTACACAAGTATACCCGGCCAGATAAGTGCTTTAAGAAATCCGACAACTCCCGGCCAGAAACCCATTGTGTGCTGCAGGTAATAGATGAAGGCGCCAATAAACGCCATTGCATAAATTACAGAACCCTGTGTTACCATTTGTTTATTTCTGCTGTTCTGCATACTAATGATTTTTATAACCAGATCATTTCTTACTGTTTCTTTCCTGCTTCCGGAAATAACCTTTCAGCAGGAAATTATGTTTTAATGCTTCCATGTCTGCACTGAATGCAGCTGTGCCTGCTTCTATATTTCCGAGGCTGCGGTTTAATCGGTTGGTCATTGCAGTATCTTTCAACAGTGCATGTATCGTTCCTTTTCCGTTACCTGTTTCTGCATGTATTTCCTGTACAAGACTGTCAAGATGTGTTACCAGTTTGTCTGCTTCTATGGACGCGGTATGTATATGGCTGATTGCGCCGGAGAGGTTTGCAGCGGCTTCATTATCGGATAATAAAACACCTGCTGCTCCCTTGCCGTTATTTATATGCTGCATCAACAAATCTGCAGCCTGAGCGGCATGGTTTACTGCTGCAGATGCTGACCGGATATTTGCCAGGCTTTGATGAAGGTTTTCCGGGAGTGTGGAATCGTTTAATGTCAGCCACAGTGCCTGGCTGTTATTCAGTTTTATGGCTACTTCTTTTAATTGTTCTGAAATGTCGGCTGCATTGTCATTGGTGGAGGATAGTGTCCCCAGCATGTCATTCAGGCCTTTTGCATGGCTCGACTGCAGCATATCCCCGTCTTCTATGCCCGATGCCGCTTCTGATCCCGGTTCTATGTTCACAACCTTGTTACCCATGAGGCCCTCATTCCCGATATTTACAAAAGCACTTTTACGGATATGGTTGCCTGTTTTACTGTTGATAAGCATAGTCACTTCGAGCGTAGTGTCGTTAATAATGCGGATATTTTTTACTGTGCCGCATTGGATACCTGCAAAACGCACATTATTTCCGGGCATAAGGCCATTCACATTTCTGAACGTTGCTTTAATAGTGAGGCTGGAACTGAAGAAGCTTTGATTTTTGCCGATCATGTACAGTGCAAAAACAAGTACTGCAAGCCCGGCTATTACAAACACGCCCAAAACCATATTATTTGCCGCCCGTTTTGCCATTTTACCCAAAGAATTGTTTTATGTTGTTATCATCTGATGTTTTGAATTGGTCATATGCGCCTTCTTTGTAACATTTCCCGTTCAGCAGCAGGATAATTCTGTCTGATGTTGCCTTTACACAATTCATGTCATGGGAGATGATTATTGAAGAGGTGTTATATTGCTTTTTTATTTTCATGATCAGCGAGGTTATTTCCCTGCCCGTTACCGGATCAAGGCCGGAGGTGGGTTCATCATACAGGATAACATCCGGTTTAAGTATCATTGTTCGCGCCAGCGCTATTCTTTTCTGCATGCCGCCGGATAGCTCGGAAGGCATCATGTCTATGGTCTGCGGCAGACCAACGTCGTTGAGTACTTCAATAATCCGTTCCTCCGCTTCCTTTTCTGTAAGGTTTATTGAATGCCTTCGCATCGGGAATTCCAGGTTTTCCCTTACGGTCATAGAATCATATAATGCATTGCTCTGAAAAAGGAACCCGATCTTTATCCTTATCTCATCCAGTTGCTCATGTCCCAGGGTCAGGATTTCTTTTCCCAGAACGCTGATTGTTCCTTCGTCTGGCGTAAGCAATCCTATAATACATTTAATAAGTACCGATTTGCCGGATCCGGAGCGGCCGAGTACTACCAGGTTTTCGCCTCTTTTTAGATTCAGATCAAAACCATCGAGCACTTTATTGCTGCCAAAATATTTTTTCAGCCCTTTTACCATGATCACGTCTTCGCCTGTATAAGTGCCGCTTTTCATATCAGTTCAGCCCCAGTATATCAGTGATCTGTACAATAATCAGGTCTATAATAAAGATGAGCAAAGAGGACAATACTACTGATGCGTTGGCCGATCTGCCTACGCCTTCTGTACCTTTGCTGGAATTATATCCCTTATAGCAGCCAACCATCCCTATAGCAAAGCCGAAGAAAAAAGTTTTGACAAAAGCCGGTAATACGTCGCTGAATTTCAACGTGCTGAAAACCTGCGTCATGTATAAATTCCAGCTGGTTACCGCTTTGATATTTACGCCAAGATAGCCACCATACAATGAAACGGCATCGGACAGAACAACAAGAACGGGCAGCATCAGCGTGGTGGCAGCTACTCTTGTCACCACAAGGTATTTATAGGGATTTGTACCGGATACCTCCATTGCATCAATCTGTTCTGTCACTTTCATAGAACCGAGTTCCGCCCCGATCCCGGAGCCTACTTTACCTGCAAAAATGAGTGCGGTGATCACAGGGCCTATTTCACGTACCACAGAGAGGCTGATGATTGCCGGAAGTTTCGCTTCTACACCATATTCGAGCATCGCCGGCCTGAGCTGTATCATAAGTACAAGCCCCATAATAAAGCCCGTAGCAGCCACCAGAGGAAGCGATTTGTAACCTATAACATAGCATTGTCTCAGGAATTCGCGGACCTCGTAACGGGGCCGGAAGGCCTCATGGAAAAACCAGGCAGCGAATCTGGACATCGCCCCTGTCTCATTGAAGAATTCTTTACCTGGTTTTAAAAGCTCCATGAGTGTGTGATTAATGTAAAACTACGCACACGGTGCCGCCTGGTTTATGACGGCTGTCATAAGCTTTTTTGATTCGTGTCATCAGGTAGGCGGGAAAGGCAGAAAGTAAATTACCCTGTCGTTCAGGTATTATCCGGCTTTTCATCCGGGGGAATGAGCATTAAGCGTACATACCCGCTGTAGTCCGGCTCTCCATCCGGATTTTCTTCATTACTGATATCCATTATGATTTCATCTCTGTGCTCCAGCTCTATAAGCATGGCAACAAGCGCAGGCCGTGTGATGTTCAGAATTCGTGCAAGTTCGGCAATATCCAGCTCGGCATTATGTCCTGCATGCCGTGAAATGATCTTCATTGTTTCGAGTATTGTGCCTGAGTTCATTGCCATCATTATCAACGCATAAAAATTATTCCCCGGAGCGCAGTTTGATAGATGTGGAACGCCGTTCTGAATTATGGATCTTATTTTATTATCCCGGCTTGCTGATCCTGAATGTGAGATTAATCCGGGCTTTCATTGGTTTTGAAGATTTTGCGATCCTGTGCTCCCATTCCCGTTGCAGATTTCCTTTCATCAGCAGGTAAGAGCCATTCTGCAGCAGTATTGAATATTTCACAGAATGGTCTGTTTTTTTCCGGAAATCAAACATACGCTCCTGCCCGAAACTTACAGATGCCACAATCCTGTTTTTGCCGGGAATATTATCTTCGTCATCATGCCAGGCAACTGAATCATTTCCATCGCGGTAATAATTCAGCAGCACACTATCGAAGTGTATACCTGCTGCTGTTTCGACGCGTTTTCTGATTGTCAGCAGATCGCTTGTCCAGGGTGCCGGAGCCAGGCTGGTGCCCATTGCTGTATGATCTTTTACATCATCTCCATACCAGGCGGTGAGCCGGGGTGTCAGCATCTCTTTTCCGTACATCACAATTGCGCGCTGCTCCCAGGTAACTTCTGCGGTGAATTTTTGTAAAAAGTAATTACTCTCGGCGGGTGAAAACATGCCTGGCCGGTAATCTATAAGATCTGCCAGCAACGGGTTGTCTATTTTGTTCTGGTCGTCGAAAAAACTAAGCTGTTCCATGATGTAGTTATACCTGAAAATGTGCGTCAAAAAAACAGTGCCGTGTTATATGTCCCGGCTCAAAGTTACGGCAGCAGCGGTTCCTGTTGGATATGTGAAAAATAAAATAGTATCTTTCATGATCTTTTTAAAACACCTTAATCATCATGAAAAGATTACCGATCCTTTTTCTGATGTGTTTGCCATTTACACAATGCAAAACACAGACCCGGCAACTGCTGCCCGATTACAACACCAGTTATTATCCAACCGTCTTACAGGCTGCAGAGGGCGTAGGCATGCCTTTCCTGCTCATGCAACGGTATAAAACCATGACCGGTGTTACGGTAAAGAATGACAGCTTGCTGGATTATGATGGTAACCTGTATGCAGTGCATGGTCACTACCTGAACCCAACGCCTACTTTTGATAACGGGTACTATGTGCAGGATTCAAATTACGGCACGTATAACATCTCGGCAGCGGAAAAACAGGAATGGCCCTACCGGATACCTTATGCGCTGTATGATGGAATGAGCGGTAAGTTTAACGGCACCATAGACTGTGTGGGCTACGGTACACGCCTGCTGGCAGCTACCGGCAGCGCAAACCCTGACAGCAATGCCTATATGATGCTGATGAGTTATATGCATGCGCAGAATGTGTCACCATTTGCGTTTAAAGGATATGTGGCATCTGCATATGAGATCGCTGCGGCTCTTCCTACATTACCCGTTTCTGTGCAAAGAGGCTGGCAATATGTGGCCGGTAATGTGGAAACGCATACGGTAGATTCCCTGAACCATGCCATGAAAGGACATAATGGTCTTAAAATGTACAGCGGCGTTTCTAAGGGTGGAGTAGCGCAGGCACAGCCCGGTGATATACTTTCATTTGGCTATGCGCCCGGCAAGGGGGCCAACGGACATTTTATGGTGCTGGAACAACAGCCGCAACTGCTTGATTCCGCTGCTCTGGCCGGATATTATAAAAACTGGATGAACAGCAATGTAGCTGCGAAGCTCGACTCAGTGCGCAATGCGCTGAATGTATATGCAGTTCCGCTGTATGACTGCTCTGGCGATACAGCGCATTTTAATGATTCAAGAAAATACATGAGTGGTATTGGTCATGGTACGCTGCTGTTGCTGGCAGACAAGGCAACTGATGTACCTATGGGTTTCATTTTTGAGCCGCCCAGGAGTACACCTTTTGTTGGTGTCGAATATATGGGCGAACATGTTGTGGCTATTTCCATCGGCCGCTTTAAGCCATAAGCATATTATTACTTTCAAAAAATGAACGGGGACAAATTTTGTCCCCGTTGTTATTTACTGTCGAGTGTTTTGATGAAGGCAACAATATCGTCGCATTCTTTTTTACTGAGATTCAGCTTGTCAAAAGGGAGTGTCTGGTTGTCTATATCCATGCCCAGGCCTTTGCCACCTCCTTTATTGTAAAAATCTACCACTTCGTCCAGAGTCTTATATACGCCGTTGTGCATGTATGGTGCAGTGCGTGCTGCGTTACGGACTGTAGAGGTTTTAAATGCATGCCTGAAGAAATCTTTATGAATGATGTTATACCTTCCCATATCGCTATCTATGGCAGTACCTCCTGCCACTTGAGGTACGCCGATCACTTCCGTTTCTATACGCATATACCGTGGCGGGAAAGTGCCGTTAAACAAGGGCATATAATGACAGGTGCCGCACTTTGCCTTGCCCATGAATAAATTGAATCCGTGCAGTTCGTCCGGTGTCATAACAGATTTATTTCCCGTCATATATTCATCAAAGCGACTGTTGAGTGCGGTAAGGCTGCGTATATAAGAACCTATTGCATTGAGTACTTCTATTTCAGAAATGCCTGTTCTCTCTTTTTGCGGAAATGTTTCGGAGAACAACCGGCGATATATCTTGTCTTCCCACAGGGTATGTATGGCATGCTCCATAGAGCCATGCATTTCGTCTTTGTTTTCAATGACGGCGCGGGCCTGATCTTCGAGCATAATGGCTCTTGTATCATAAAATTGTGCCGGTTGTAAAGCGGCATTCAGTAACGTTGGTGTATTTCTTTTTAACAAAGTTTGGCTGTGCAGTATTGTATTCTTTGCCAGTCCGTCTGTAAACGCTTTTGCCGGCTGGTGGCAGGATTGGCAGCTTCTTGACCGGTCGCCGGAGAGAATGGGATCTGCAAAAAGCTTTTTGCCCAACTCGGTTTTTTTATCATTTACAGTGCAGGAAATATCGGGGGTATAGGCATTGAGGTTAAAGGCATTTTTATCAAAAAGAGTCCTTGCATCCTGGTTTAGCAGGCGATTGTACCGCATCACCTTTATATTCAGGCGTTTTTCCATGTCGCTGATATCTGCAGATAGCGGATTGCCATATTGCGTGATGAATGCTGCCCGGTCAAACGAATTAAAGTCGGGATGCGTTGACAGATAGCCGGATGCAGCTGTAATTTCCCGGTCTATATTTTCCGGATCTGAGCCATTCATATAGCAGGCGAGTACATCTTTCATTCCGTCAATACTTACCGCAGATTCTTCAAGGCTATTTTGCAACAGCGGCGTATCAAATCCTGTAATACCCAATGTAAGCACCCGGAAGACCTGCAACTTGGCTGCATCAAATACCTGCCAGTCGAGAATGTCAATATTTTTAAAATAACTTATGTAGTTGTCACATCCGCCTTGTAACGATTGTATCCGTTGCAGCAGTTCCTGTTTTTTGTTTTTGTCGTAAGTAGGGTAGAGCAGTGATTCAATCACCTGTAATCCCTGCGGATCAAACACTGTGCCGCTCATTTCCACTTCCGGTACGGGAGCGCCGTTAATGAATCGTGTGGCTGCCGGTACAAAATATTCGGCCGCCCATTCAAATTTTTTATAGCGAAGACGCGCTGTTTTAAATAATTGCTGCAGCTCTTTTTGACTGGCGTCATTTGCCGCCGCCTGCTGTAATTTATTTTTTGCTGCAATGAAATCATCAATCTGCTCAAGCAATATTCCGGCTATCTTTTTTTCAGGCGTTTCTTTTTCCTGTTTGCAGGAGACGTATGCGGCAATTAAGATTATTGCAGTCAATATGAATGCGGCTTTCTTCATTAGTGAGGAGACCGTGTTGTTTTATGAATAGTATTTATAACAGCGAAGGGGCTGACTCCGGAGCCGCCCCTTTACTGTTATATATATGTGTGCTTACTTGTCAACCAGGTATTGTTGTTTAGAAGTTGAACGCGTTGCTGAGTGGATTTGCATTTTTATCGCGGTCCGTGAGTGGTTTCAGGTTCCAGCGTTTCTCGATGAACGAAAGGATACTTACAGTTTCATACTGCGTATGATCTACATATCCCTGTTTTGCAAACGGAGAAATGATGATCGCCGGAACACGTGTGCCAGGGCCCCATTTGTCGATTGTTGGTGGTGCTACGTGATCCCAGAAACCGCCGTTCTCATCGTACGTAACAACGATTACAGCATCTTTGCCGTTGGGGCCGTTCAGTACGTCATTGATCAATTGTATCGTGTGGTTTTCACCTGCGGTCACTGTAGCATAGCCCGGGTGTTCGTTGTTCACACCTAATGGTTTTACGAAAGATACGCTGGGCAGTGTACCGTTCTGGGCAGCTGTGATGAAGTCGGTTTCATCTTTCAGGTGATCCTTTTTAGCCTGTGTGCCGTCTGCATAGTTTGCAAAAAAAGCAAAAGGCTGGTGGTGGAACTGGAAAGTAGCATCCGGGTTGCCGGCAAGTGCATTGTTCCATCCTCCGGAATACCACGCCCAGCTTACAGATGCATCGTTCAGGCGATCACCGATAGTAGGCAGTGTCTGGTTAGGTATCAGTGTAGCGGAATTGGCGCTGGCGGGGTGCGGAGCGTTTACTGTATAGCTTGTATTTACTACATATCCGTCAGGCGTTACCTGTCCGTCTTTGATTACTTTTCCGTTGGCATCAAGTGTAGCTACAATGCTGGATGGAGCTGTCGGGAAAACCGGGCTGGCCGCAGCGATAAGCCACATATGGTTGAGGAACGAACCGCCGAATGCACTGTGGTAGAAATTGTCGCAGAGCGTATATTTCTGGGCCATTGCCAGCATAGGCAGCATAGCAGTTTTGTAATACCCCATTGCAAGGCCGGCAGAAGAATTGTACAAAGCAAATTTGTCCATTTTGCCGCCGTCTATCTGCATCTGCTCCTGGTAAAAGCGGTGCAGTACATCAGGTGTTTCCTGGTCTGCAGGAACGTACTGGTCAATGTTGAAATAAGTATTGGATAGTGTTGAAGGAAATGCGGTAGTACCGGGAACTGCAGGCAGATATGTGTATGGATGGCCGTTGGAATCCAGCTGCGTGATGTTGGCGTTCTGGGCATTTGCCAGACCGTTTACACCAGCCATCTGGCCATACAGGTTATCAAAGCTGTGATTCTCGAGATAGATAACAACTACATGCTTTACCTGGTCAATGCTGCCGGAGCTGCTGTCACTTTTCTTACAGCCGAAGAAGGTAAGGCTCATAAAGCCCGCTCCTGCAATGCTCAATAAAGACAGCTTTGATTTTAAGCGGAAACCGCTTTTGAAAAGTAAACGTTTCTTTTTCATTTCCTTGTTTGCTTAGAGAATGTAAAGGTTAAATATGGCTGTTACCGTAACGTTACCCCTCCGTAATCTCTCCATTAAACATTGGGCGTACATAGCGAAGCTGTTTAATATTTGATGCGTGGAGAGAGGATTTTTTCCACATACAGCAACCATGGACTATACTCCACCCCTTATACTTGCTTAAAAAAGAAATGGAACAAATGGAAACCGTAATTCATGTTCATCCCAATAATATTGTCCGGAAGAAATTGCTGGAAGAACGTAAAATATTTCTCTGGGAGCAGGTAGATGAAAACAGCTCAAAAACGGTAGTAGAGCAGCTTGCTTATCTTGATGCAACAGAACCCGGCGTGCCGGTGCATATGTATTTAAATTGCCCCGGTGGTATGGTTACATCAGGCTATGCTATTTATGATATGATGCAGGCAGTGTCTTCGCCGGTATATACTTACTGTATTGGTTTCGCGGCGAGCATGGGATCTATACTTTTGTCGGGTGGGGAAAAAGGCAACCGCTTTATTTACCCCAATGCAGAGGTGATGATCCATCAGCCGATTATTGGTGGTTTCCAGGCCAATTCTGCCGATATAGAAATAAATGCAAGACAGATCGTTAAAACAAAAGACCTTACGGCGTCGCTACTGGCTGCTAACTGCGGAAAAAGCAAACAGCAGGTATTGAAAGATTTTGACCGCGACTACTGGATGAATGCGGAAGAAGCGGTGAAATACGGTATTGTAGATAAGATCATAACAGGTTAAGCGGCCAGTTTCATTTCCGGTAGCGAAATAATATGCCCGGTTTTCTTTAATGCCAAAAGCTGCTGCTCTTTACCCAGGCGCATCCTGAAGGCATGCAGCTTTTCTATTTCCGCATCTATACCCGTAATTTTTAATTCTACAATCTGCAGCAGCCGTGAAATGTCCAGCACTTTGATAGATTGCAGTACCAGTAATTCTCTTATTTCTTCCAGGGTAAAACCTAAATCTTTATACTTCCGGATCGCATTTAATAGGTGCACCATCTCTTCCGGGTAGTCCTTATAACCATTCCGGCAACGGGTTTTTAATGGCAGCACGATAAGCCCTATTTTTTCGTAATACCGTATCGTATCTCTTGAAAAACCCGTACGCTGTGATAATTGACCGATGAGCATATAGAAACCTGTTTGTTGTGTTTTATTGACGTTCGAGAAATGTAAGGTCACATTCCAGGTTTACCCTGTTCCAGTTGCCTGTTGTTGCCGCTGCTTCATAAGTAGACTGCAGGAAAGACATCAGGTATTCCTCCGGGTCTGCAGCAGTACGTACGTCATCATAACGAAGGAGGAACTCACCCATTTCCGGGCTGTAGAATGCCTGGTCCGGGGCTACGGGCTGATCTTTGAACGCATCAGGAGTAGGGTAGCAGTATGCGTAGAAAACCGGGTGCGGAAAACTATCATTGCCTGCCCAGAAACCGCAGCTGCTCACTTCGTGTGAATAGGCTTCCTGCATTACATCCAACGGCATATTGGGTGCGCCGCCGGGATGTTTGGGAGCTGTACGACCTGAAAACCGGGTTACAGCGAGATCGAAAGCGCCCCAGAACAGGTGTACAGGACTGCATTTTCCGTTAAATCCTGCACGGAACCGGGTGAATACAATTTCGATTTTTACTAAAGCCTGCCAGAATAAAAACATCTGATCTTTGTCATAATGATGGTGGATCTCATCTTCCGCAAAAGGTATAGCTTCCGGCAGCTCATTCGGGCGGGCATATATCTCCGCATCGATATTCATCTGGCTGAGTTTTTCAAACAACTCTTTATAAAAGCTGGCCACGCTGCGGGGATAGAGATCCATTTGCTGTTCTCCTCCGTTGCTGCTTGTTATCAGAAGCTTGTGATGAATGAAATCAAAATCTATTTTGAACAGGCCGTTTTCATACGGAATACTGCCGGTGGTGAGTCCGGTGGGTGATACATATAATGTTACATGCCAGGAATGGTTCAGCCAGGGCATTTTTACCAGCCTGATTTTTCCGACGATCTGCGTCCAGAGCTGTACTGTGGTGATAGTATCTTTCAGATCGGCATACTTCAGTTCCGGCCAGTTAAATGTCGTCATGTTTCCGTGCTTTGTATAAAGTTAGGGAAACCGCATGTAAATGTGTGTTACACGATTTGTGTGACTGAAGTACGGCCCGCTATAATTGTGTAAAAGTAAATGCTGTAAGTAATATTACCGCAATGGCAGTTATTGTTACTGTAAATAACTGCTTCCGGAAAGACACGCGTTTTGAAATGCCCGGATAATAAGCATAGCCTATTGCCAGTCCGCTCAAAAGTCCGCCTATATGAGCGGCATTGTCGGTGTTTCCCTGCAGGCCCATAAGCAGGTTGAAAACTACGAAAAACAATATGCTTCTCAGCATGGTCTTACGCATTGTTTTTTCTATATGGCCGGTTGTAAGAATGGAAAGAAATACGCCGTACATACCAAAAATAGCACCGGATGCGCCTACACCTACACTGTTGGCGTGCATGGTCATACTCAGCAGGCCCGCGCATATACCGGTGAGCAGGTAAGCAGAGGCAAAGCGCAGCTTGCCCAGCAGTGGTTCCAGAAACATGCCGATATACAGCAAGGCGTATGTGTTCATCAGAATGTGTAGCCCGCCCGCATGCAGAAACATATAGCTGATCAGCCGCCACCAGTCACCATAAAGCACTGCGGGCCTCAGGTTGCCACCCCATTCAAAAAGACTTCTGGCAGTTGGCTGCAATGGTGATATTCCCGCCACAATCATTGCCAGGTATATCAGTACATTGATATAGATAACAACCGGTGTAACGAGATAACTTTTGGATGGGATAAGAGCTCCGTATTTTTCACGGTGCATAGGATGCAGGTTCCTGTCTTCTTTTTCGAGTTCTTCTATTGCCTGCGGGATAATTTCTTTAAGCAAAACCGCATTCTGCCTGTTCTTTTCTTCTTCGGAGTTGTAATAGTCGCGGGATATGCTTTGAAAAACGGCTGTTTTTTCTTTTACGGTAACTCTTACGGCTTCTCCGGGGCTGTAGTAATCGTTCTGTGTAACGCAGGTAATGCTGTTGGCTGTAGCTTCGGCAATATACCAATGCAGCAATGTCATTGCCTTTCGGACAGTCAGCAGGTATTTTTCCGGCTTTAGTCCATGTGTTGATAATTCTTCTGTATATCCGTGCTGATTGACTACTTCCACGCTTGTTAATTTTGATAAAGTTAAGCTGCCGGTATGTAACGTATTATCAGATAAACTTAAGCGTGAATTGCGAATGACAATACGTTGGTTATTATAAGGCCCGCTGCTTTATCTGGAGTTGCCTATTCTGCCAGTCCGGATATAATTGCCATACGTACCAGTCCGGCTGTATTTTTTACATCAAGTTTTTTTAATAAAGTAAGGCGGTGTGTCTCGGCTGTTCTGGGGCTGATGAATAATTTGTCTGCAATTTCCTGTGTTGTATTTCCTGCCACAATAAGTTGCAGCACTTCTTTTTCCCTTCGTGTAAGATCAAGAGGGGTGAGTTCGCGACGTTGCAGCCGTGCTGTATTGGGCAGAAGGTAGTCTCTTAATGATGGTTCGAGAAATTCAACTCCTTCATGAGCACTACGTATGGCAGCAACAAGTGTTTCCTGATCGGTCCCCTTCAGCAGGTAGCCTTTGCATCCATGATATAACATGCTTTTTACAAGAGCAGGAGCATCCAGGCTGGTAAGAGCCACGATCTGTATGTCCGGGTAGTTTTTAACGATCTGGGGAACAAGTTCATGGCCCGGCTGATCGGGTAGTAATATGTCCAGGAGCAGGACATCCGGCTGGTGCTGCCGGAGACCTTCTATAAGCTGTGCGGCAGTATGGTATGTGGCAGATACGGTAATGTCGTGCTGATCTTCCAGCATGCGTTGGATACCGCTTACTGCCAGGGGATGATCGTCTGTAATGACTACTTGTATGGGCATTTTCTTCTTTTAAATGGGTGTAGTATGGTGACTGAAATCAAATTCTATATGTACTGTTGTTCCGTTCCCTTTTTCGCTGTACAAGTCAAAAACGCCACCCAGCGCTTTAGTACGGCTTTCTATGTTGCTCAGGCCCATTCCGTTTGTGGCTGCGGCTCCGCGGGTATTAAAGCCTGTGCCGTTGTCTTCGACAGTTATGGCGAGTATACTCCCTTCCGGGCAGGAAAGCTGTACGATTACATTAGATGCTTTTGCGTGTTTGATGATGTTTTGTACGAGTTCCTGCATAATGCGGTATATAGATAGTTCTGCTTCCTTAGGCAACGCAGGCAGTGTGCCGTAAAGCTGCAGCGAAAATTCGACACCTGTATTTTTCTGAATGGCATTGCAGAAATAAAATATGGCTTCTGCAAGTCCGCTCTGCAGCAGCATTCCAGGCATCAGGTTGTGCGCAGCAAACCGCAGTTCTTTGGCTACTTCTTCCATCTGCACAATTATCTGCCGGTAATAGTCCGTATGTACATATTCGCTGCTGCTGAGCTGCCGGTAACGTTCCGGTAGCGTTTTCACATTCATAATAGCTGTGGACAACTGCACCATAACACCGTCATGCAGCTCACGCCCAAGACGGGTACGTTCTTTTTCCTCCCCCTCTATAGTTGCAGTGAGATTGTTTATTTCCTGCTCCTGACGCATAGTCTGTATCTGCCGCGCCTGCAGCTGTTGTTTGTGTTTGCTGTTGCGGTACAGCAACACCATCAGAACGGAGAGGAATACAGCGCAGATAGCTATTGCCGCAATCCATGTGTTCTTCTCCCGTGCTTTACTTTCACGGCGGGTAAGCGCCAGTTGCTGTTGTACAATCTGCCTGTCTTTTTCAGCGGCGTGTGCCGTAAATTCCTGGTCGTATGCCGCCTGGAATTTCTGTTGCTGAAACAATGAGTCGAGCAGGTTAAGGCCCTTTTTTTCATACTGGTATGCCTATGTGTAATTGCCTTCAATACGTTTTATGTCGGCCAGTGCATGGTATGTTTCATAGATATTCAGTAAGTCCATTTCCAGGCCTGAGCGTTGCGATTCCAGGGTTTCAGACAATACTTCCCGGGCTTCTTTGTATTGTTTCTGCCTGTAGAGCAGAAGTCCGTATGCACATTTGGCGTGTATGTATTCGGGATAGTTATGGCTGCATTCTGCAAGAGTTATTATTTCTTTCAGCATTGCAAATGCAGCCGGTACCATACCATGCTTTGCCAGCATTTTACTGATGCCCAGTTTGGCGATCAGATTGCCATCGTCATAATGCAGTGCGATATAGTACATTGTGAGTGCACTATCCTCTTTTTTCTGTTCCTGGAATGTCTGGCCTGTATTGGAATATATCTGAGACAACGTTGTATAGTATAGCGCAGCTGTATTTTTCTTTGAGGTGTCTGGCCGGTGTGCCAGCAATACACCGCTGCTTTTCTGCAGGTAACTTTGTGCTTTCAGATAATTACCCATGGCAGCCCATAACATTCCAATGTTGCAATACACGCCGGCAATGTCTATCGCTTCACTCGTTGTTTTAATCTTACGGTTCAGTATCAGCGCTTCAGCCTTATATGCATAGTAGGACATTGAATCATACTGCGCAGAATGGAAATAGGGAGTGCTCATGGCACTGTAATACATGGCCATGGAGGTGCTGTGTCCTATAGAGCCAAGTGCATAAGGAAGGCCTTCGCGATAATATTGTTTGCTGGTATTATAATTCCCGAGGTTATTGTTGTAGTATGCAAGATCGCAAAGTGCTGTTGCAATGCCTGTATTGTAATGAAGGTATCTGCTTTTGATCAATGCATCTTCAAAAAGGAACGCAGCGCTGTCGGGTGATGAAAATATGATCGTGATAGCATAGTTGATCTGGTTGGCAATAACAGCAGTATCGGCCTGTTTCAGGTCTTTTAGAGGTATAGTTGCCGACAGATTGCTGTATTTCCGATATACATCGCTTTCTTTTTCCTGCGCTTCTGTCCTAAAGAAACAGAGCATACACACAAACAACAAAATCTTTTCAGCGTATGGCATCGAAAGTAATTAAAAAGGAAAGTTAAGACATGAATGAAAAAATAATATGAATTAGCCTGTAACATTTGAAAAATACGGGTTTTCCCGTATGCTGTTATCTTTCTGTTAACTGTATTTTTAGAGCTGTAATAAAAACAGAAGGAACGGCACTCATTTCCATCGTTAAAACATAAAAAGAATAATAGCTCCGTCGTACGTACTTCTGCAATCTCAACTATTAATTTATAAACCACAAAATTGAAATGAGAAAATTCCGTTTACTCGTTTTAGGGACTTTTGTGCCCTTGATTGTTCTTGCGAAGGCTCCTGCTGCATCCTGGATGCAGAGCAGCAGGCTGGTGATGGTTGGGAATAAAGGTCAGATACACGACCAGTACGGCGCCGCGAGAAATGATATTCAATACCGTATACAGAACGGAAATGTGAATGTTTTTATCGGCAACGGACAGCTGCATTATCAGTGGAGCAAGCCACATGCCGGTAATGCTGGTTCAGGCAAAGAGCATGTGCTTCCGAAAGCAGATTTATATCGTATGGATGTGACGCTTACAGGCGCAGATCCTCACGCTGAAGTAATTGCCGAAGACATGCAGTCTTACACGGAAAACTATTACACTGCAGGTGTACAGCTGCAGGCTGCATCATACAGGAAAATTACATACAAAAATGTATACCCTTCTATAGACTGGGTGTTATACATTAAAAATGAGAACGGCCAGGATGCATTTGAATATGATTTTGTGGTGCATCCCGGCGGAAAGGTCTCCGACATACAGTTGAAATATGGAGGCACTTCATCTTTGTCGCTTGATAAAAATGGTGGCATGTCGGCTGTTACACCTATGGGTACGGTTTCTGAAGAAAAGCCTTATGCCTACCTGTTGGCAGATGACGGTGTCAGCCGTGAGCCGGTAAGTTCGGCATTCTCGCTTCGTAATAATACGGTCAGTTTTAATACAGGCGTTTATAACCAGACACTCGTCATTGATCCGACTGTGCTGTGGGGAACCTATTACGGCGGCCAGGGATTTGATCTGTGCACCAGTTTTGCCTGTGATAATACCAATAGCGTATATATAGCCGGTTCCACATTTTTCAGTGGCAACATAGCTACCACCGGCGCCTACCAGACAATATCGAACGGTGATTTTGATGGTTTTATTGCCAAATTTAATAGTGCAGGCGCTATACAATGGGCTACTTTTTACGGCGGAGCAGGTGATGATAATATCAGCGGTATGACGCTTGATGTCAATAATAATGTATATGTATCCGGCATCACAAACAGCACTACAGGAATGGGTTCTGCGGGCAGCTACCAGGATACGCTGAACGGAGTTTATTTTGACAACTTCCTGGCTAAATTCAGCAGCTCAGGCTCCCGGATATGGTCTACCTACTACGGCGGTACAGACATAGATGAAGGTGGTTTCTGTGCAGCAGATAATTACGGGCATATTTATCTCTCCGGTTTTACAGCCAGCAACAATGGTATTGCCAATGCAGGTTTCCAGAATACGTACGGCGGCGGAGCTAACGATGGTTTCCTTGTTCAGTTTGATACCGCGGGTACCCGTCACTGGGCTACATATTATGGTAATACCGGGGATGATGATGCGGACGGTGTTGCCTGTGATACTTTCGGCAACGTATATCTCGGCGGACATACGAACAGTACGGCAGGAATTGCATCTACAGGCAGTTTCCAGGGAACATACGGAGGAGGAGCTACGGATAACTTTCTTGTAAAATTTGATATGAGCGGTGCACGTAAATGGGCTACATATTATGGTGGCAGCAATGCCGATATAAATGGCGGTATGCACCCGGTTACGTGCGATAAAGCCGGCAATGTATATTTTAACGGTAAGACCAACAGTGCATCGGGCATTGCAACTGCAGGCAGCTGGCAGTCTGCGCTCAGTGGCCAGGACGATGCGTTCCTGGCAAAATTTGACAGCACAGGTGTGCGTAAATGGGCTACATACTACGGCGATACACTGGAGGAAAATGCCCAGATGGCTTTTGTAAATGAAGATGGCAATATCTGGCTTACCGGGTTTACCACCAGCACAGTAAATATGGCTTCGCCAGGGGCTTACCAGTCTACATATGGCGGCGGAACTGATGATGCGTTCATCGTAAAGTTTGATACGGCCGGTACACGCTTATGGGCTTCCTATTTCGGCGGAACAAACCTCGACGAATGTTATGCTGCAGGACATGATAAAGCAGGAAATGTATTTATCACTGGTGGCACCGGCAGTCCTACCGGCATTGCTACTCCCGGCAGCTATCTTACTACTTATTATGGTGGTGCGGCTGTATTTCTTGAAAAATTCTGCACAGCAATCATTCCCGGTGTAAATCAGATAAGCGGCAAAGATTCTATTTGTTCCGGCTCTGCACAGGTATATTCTGTTGACAGCGTTTCGGGTGCTACAGCGTATATCTGGTCTTTGCCTTCCGGCTGGACAGGCAGCAGTACAACAGATACGATCCATGTGACCGCCAGTGCTACCGGAGGTGCAGTCAGTGTACGTGCTGTACGTTGTAATGATACAAGCAGCCCACGGATATTAAATGTAAACATCATTCCTCCGGTACCTGCAATCATTACGGTAAATGGTTTTGTGCTTGGTACTGTGAATGCATACAATGCTTACCAATGGTACCTGAACGGCGTATTAATACCCGGCGCCACATCCGCTACATACACGGTTACGCAAAACGGTGATTACACTGTGAAAGGCAGCTACAGCAGCGGTTGTACAGATTCCTCTGCAGCGTATACGGTAAGCAATGTTTCTGTTTCCAATGTACAACTGAGTAATGCAATTATGTTCTATCCCAATCCTGCGGTAAGTATCCTGCATATCATCGCTCCGGCAGCCGTAAATGTAACCGTGAGCAGTATAGATGGTAAAGAGATTATGGCTGCGCAGAAAGCCAGGGATATAGATGTTTCTTCCCTTGCAGCAGGTATGTATATGATACAGTTTTCAGACGACCACGGAACATATCTCAAAACAGAAAAACTGATTAAAATAAAACAGTAACCCTCACCCCTTTTAAATCCTAAACCAAGAAATATCCTGCCGGTATGAAAACTGTCCAGGATATTTCTTTTTTCAATTCGGGCGGTGACTAATAAAATCTTAAAGAGCATGCGTTACACGATTTTTTTTCTTTCTGTGTGTTTGCTGTTTCTGACAGTAATCGCAGATGCACAGTCTGTAGCTATTCTGAATGCAGACAACACGCCTGTGCGGACAAAATGGTGTGATGTAGACACCAGTTATGAAATTACGGGAACCCCCGCCGGAGGGACATTCACAGGTTGCGGGGTGGTGCAGCAGAATGGTAAATGGTATTTTAATCCTTCCCTTGCCGCCACAGGTATAACTGTATTTCCTACACAATGTACTTTGCACTATATGGTTTCCGGAAATACGGCGTCGCAGCCAATGCTGGTATATAAACCGGTAAATCCGCAGCTTGGTGCAGATATGGATCTTTGCCGCAGAGATACATTCCATCTTACAGCACAGACGCTATATGCCGGATCATATACTTATCTGTGGCTACCTGCAACGGGTTTGCTATCTGGTGCGCAAAAACAGGTTACGGGTATTTCGGATACAACAGAGACCTATACTGTTACCGTAACCGATGTGACCAGCGGGTGCAGCGGTACAGATACTATTACTGTATTTAACAGGCAGCCACGCCCGGTTGTACAATCTTCCCGGGATACCGTTTGCGCCGGTATCCCGGTTACACTTGCCATTGTAAATCCTGAAATGAAAGCTTCTTATACATGGTATAATAACGGCAGCGATACAGGACTCTCTACAGCTTATACTTTTGCTCAGGCAGGGGTGCATGATGTACTTCTTGTTTCAAAGAACGGCTATTGTACAGACACATTGATTATCCCGGTTGATGTGCATGATTTTCACCTTACCCTTACACCGGATGCCATAAGCGCAGACCGTAATGCGCCGTTAAGCCTTGCAACTGCGGCCTCTGTTTCGTACCAGGTGCTCAGCTGGTCACCTGCATATCTTTTCCAGGATCAGCATGCGCACAGCCAGAACATCCTTGCCGATACCAGTCACCAATACACCGTTATTGCACAATCCGGCTTTGGCTGTAAAGACACAGCAACTGTGTATGTAGCTGCAAACCCGGTATTATTTGTACCATCGGCCTTCAGTCCCAACGGAGATGGGCGGAATGATTATTTCCATTTCAGGAATTGGGGAGATCCGCTGATGGTGCAGTATTTCGGCGTTTTTGACCGTTGGGGGAACTGTGTATGGCAATCATATGCAAGTGATGATCGTGGCTGGGATGGTACCTGCAACGGAAAGCCTGCTGAAGCAGGTGTTTATTATTATGTGCTCAGGGCCGGAACGGCTTTCGGGCCATCCGTTTTTCAGAAGGGTGATGTTACATTGATCAGGTAATGAACCTTTATTGCTGGATTTTGAGGATAGCACATAGCCGTACAGTTTTGCTGTACAGCTATTGTATTGCGCTGTTTACCGGTCTTCCCGGGTGTATTTGTAGTCTGTCAACACGTTTTAATGCATGTCTTTCAGCACAATCTTTTCATTTTCATAAGCTCCGAATCCCTTTGCTACAGCGGTTCTGATGCCTGCTTTTATTGCATTTTCCACTTTGTCTCCGATGCGGGTAAATCCTAACAGACGCGATACCTCTTTCACCAGATCTGCTTCGGGGAGGCTTATCTGGTGCTTCAGCACAGCTTTTACGCAATTGGCTATTTCCTCCGGCGGGAGATCATCAGCATCACGTCTGTGTTCCTCTGTCTGCGGAATTCTGTACCTGTCGTAGGAATGGGGATCATGTTCTTTTTTCCAGAGAAAAATATTCTGTTCATGTGTTACCTGCTTTACGCCCAGTTCGGTAAGCAATGTTTCGAAATGGGCGTTGATACTCTTGCCGGTACGTGTAATGCCCCAGGCGGCAAGCACTCTTTTGAAAAGCAGGGTTTTGCTTACAGGTGATTCTGTCTGCAGCACTGCCATAATCTGGGCCGTTACTTTGCCGCGGTTGCCAACCTGCAGAAACGAATCGCTGGTAACATTGCGCAATGGCGGCGGGTTGTATATCTCGTAGAATGCAGTATTGGCAACAGTTGTATTATTTGTAATGACAGTACTGTTATTGTTTAATGATGTTGTGTTTTCTGAAGCGTTGTTTTCTGCTGAGAGTAAAGATTTATCATTACCGGTGTGCTCTTCATTTGAGCTTTGTGCCAGGTTGCGTGCCTCCTCAATAGCTGCAATAATTCCTGCCATCACTTTTTCTTTATGCTCCCACCAATCCATCGACCAGATTTTATGAAGACGCCAGCCCAAAGCTTTTAAAACATTTGTCTGTACAATTTCCCGGTCTCTGCCCGTTTTTGCAGCCGCATAATTTTTGCCATCAGTCAAAATGCCAAGCAGGTAGCGTGACGGATGCGCCGGGTCTACGATGCCGATGTCTATCCTGTAATCAGAGCACCCGATATTGGTGTTTACTTCGTATCCTCTTTCCCTTATCCCAGCTGCAATTGTTTCTGTGAAATCATCAGATGTTATTGTTTGTGCGGATGTACTCAGCGGCAGAGCAGTTTTCCCTTTTTCTGCATAAGCGAGAAATGCTTTTAACCCGGCGACACCTTCAGATCCTGTACGGGAAAGGTCTATCTGGTCGGCACGCAGTGTGGAATAAACGACCATTTCATAACGCGCCCGCGATACCGCAACATTCAGCCTTCGCCAGCCGCCATCCCGGTTGATGGGGCCGAAGTTGAGGCTTACTTTTCCTGTTTCATCCGGGCCGTAGCAAATGGAGAAAAGGATCACATCGCGTTCATCTCCCTGCACATTTTCCAGGTTTTTGATAAATATCGGTTCTTCCGCATTATCCGCCGTCTTTTCCAGCGCGGGATTTTGTTTAAAGACTTCTGTCAGCATGTCTTCAATAAGGTTTTGCTGTACAGAGCTGAAGGTGACAATACCAATACTTCTTTTGGATAAGACAGGATCGGACAGGCGACGCACGATTTCATTTACGATTGCTTGTGCTTCGGCGCGGTTCTGTCGTGTTTTTCCTTTGTCGTAAAATCCCGGCACCTGCACATATTGCACCTTTGATGTGATGTCGTCGATGGAAGGGAAGGTGAGCAGCTTATTCTCATAATATCTGGCATTGCTGAATGCGATCAGGCTTTCATGCTTGCTGCGGTAATGCCAGAGCAGGTGTTTTGACGGCATGGAAAGCGCAAGACAATCGTCCAGTATACTTTCCAGGTCTTCTTTGTCTGCATTGTCTTCATCAAAGTTGTTGGTGCTGAAGAAATTCGTCGGCGGCAATTGTTTCGGGTCACCTACCACGATTACAGTATTTCCTCTTGCAATGGCGCCAACAGCTTCGCAGGTGGGCATCTGTGACGCTTCGTCAAATACTACAAGATCAAATTTTGTATTTCCGGCGTCAAAGTACTGGGCAACGGATATCGGGCTCATCAGCATGCATGGATTGAGCCGTGGAAGAAGATTTGGGATAGAGTCGAACAGCCTGCGTATAGACATGGCGCGACCATTATTGCGGATCGCTTTCTGGAGAATACCCATTTCGGAGCTTTGTGCAGCTTCCTGTGTAAAAGCAGGTAACCTTGATGCAAGACGCGCATACAGCTCCTGTTGCGTCAACTGTTCAAACTGTGCACTGATTGCGGCAAATTTCCGGATCTTTTCCTCAAATATTTTCCCGTTAAATGCGGCGAGGTGCGGATTGAGGGCAATGATATATTCTGTACAGCTTCTGTACAATGCTTCTTTAAACGAGTTTGTAAGATTGGTGATTTCAACAGCTCCGTTTTCACAGGCTGCTATCAATGGGGAAAGTCCTGCTGCATTGGCTTTTTCTCTTGCCTGTCGCCAGTTGTACCAGTCTTTTAATTGGTCAATATTGGCAGTCCAGCCGGTTGTTTTTTCGTGTACGGCATTAATGATTACAGAATCATCCGAACGGAATGCGTTAAAGTCTATACCCAGAGAACTGCGGAGAGCTGCCTCGTGGCGAACGGTTTCATTGCATAGACTTACCAGTTCTGAAAATATATTGTTGTTTGCCGACAAGTATGTGCTGCTCCCTTCGGCAAACATATGCCCCAAAGATATACGCCAGCTTTTGAGGCCTTCAATGCCGGTTATTTTGATCGCTTCACGGTTCAGGCGCAATAATGCATGACAGGTGATGCCCAGCTTCTGCCAGTCACATTTTTCCTGGTGGTACAGGAAGCCTAACAGGGCAGTGAGGTTGCCGGATCTGTTGATAAAAGATTGTTCGTCTTTGAAAGAAATAATCTGCTGCAATGTAACCGGAACAGAATCTTTTTCCACATTTCCTCCGGTAGCATATTGCTTGAGCTGCTTTGTTATTTTCCTTTGCTGCCACCATTTGAGCAAAAACCATTTCTGTGCTGCAGCATTCCACTCAGTAAGTGTTTGTGCTGCATTTATGTCCAGCACCGGGCGTTGAAAGTTCTTTAGTATTTCTGATTGAATACCGTCTCGCTTTGTGCCATGTTCTGCCAGTTCTATGAGTTGCAGCATTGTCTGCTCCGGTGCATCTGCTTCAAACAAAGAGGCTGGTATGTTTTGCAGGTGTTGCATGATTTCAGCCATATTCTTTAAAGCATCCAGCTTAGCATAATTAAGGTTATTTGCATTCAGCTGTAATAGCCTGGCGACTTTATCTGCGGTTGCAGTGAGCTTCCCGGTAAGATCGGCATAGTCCCTGAGCTGCTGCGCGGCTTCACTCTTCAACTGCTGTGAATATTGTGATGGCTGAATTCCCTCAAGTGGGTGCTGATGCAGGGAGCCACAATGTTCGCCGGTCAGTTGCAGTTCTTCAGCGAGATCGGTCCACTTCGTAATATCCGTTTCACGCAGATTGGCTATTGCAGTGCTGTTAAATTGTAGGGAAGCAGGTTGCTGATTTAGTTTTACATAAGCGTTGAACAACTCATACAGCGAATACCCGAAAGGATATTTTTTGTGCAATGCCTGTACATAATCATTCAGCTCTCTTCTTGATACATATAGGCGGTCGGCTTCATCGCGGAAGTTTTCAGGAGCCTTTCTGCGCACTACTTCTGTGGTCTGTTTCAGTTGCTCCAGTACCGCAGATTTTTTGGATTTGTTGGAATGCAGTTCCAGGCAGAAAGCACCGAGCCCAACAGCGTGCAATCTGTGCTGCACCACTTCCAGGGCTGCTTTTTTGGCTGCTACAAACAATACCCGTTTGCCATTGTATAATGCATTGGCAATGATATTGGTAATGGTTTGTGATTTGCCTGTGCCGGGAGGGCCGTGAAGTACAAAGCTTTTATTGCCGGAAGACTGGATAATGGCCTCAAGTTGTGAAGAGTCCGTACTTACCGGCAATGCTATATCTGCAGGGTTTAACTGTATATCTGTATTAATAATCTCTGTTTCCTGCTGTGGTTCCCATTCCTGTCTGCCCGATACGAGACTGGCTACGATTTTACTTTCACAGAGTTTACCGGCATTGTTATGAATATCATTCCACAGGATGAATTTGCTGAATGAAAATGTACCCAACACTACCTGTTCTTCCACATCCCAGCGCGATTGTGCCATGATACTCTGGCGTATGAAACTGAATGTCTGCAATACATCTACGCCATGATCGTCCTTGGGGAGCGTATCTATATTGATCTGTATCCCGAAGTCCTGGCGCAGCATTTCCAGCAATGTAATGTTCAGCATTGTTTCTTCTTCGCGGCTCCGGATCACAAATCCCTTTGCTGCGGTCTTGCGTACTATCTCAACCGGAACAAGTAATATGGGTGCATACCTTGGCCGTTCGCTGGCTGGTGTTTCATACCACCTGAGCATGCCCAGGGCAATATAAAGCGTATTGGCGCCGTTTTCTTCCAGCGCTGTTCTGGATGATCTATATAGGTTGGTCAGCGTATTGATGAGTTCATTTTCCGGAAGGTAAGCGCGCAGTCTCTTTTGTGTAAGCTCCTGCTGTACGAGTTCGGCAACAGGATCTGATTTATGTACGGCCTGGTAAATGCCTTCGCTGCGCAATGAATTTTCCCAATCTGCAGGTTTGGGCAGCACCTGGAATTCTTTCCCTTCTGCAAGGGCATCCTCCAGCAGTGCGGGGCTCACGGTTATGAACTGCAGCATGCTTTTGGTGATGCGTATGTTCAGTAACGTGTTTCTCAGTGTCAGGTCAAGCAATTTACGTTCCCATAATTGCTGCCTTGATATATCGGTCCTGTCTGCCTCTTTTATTCTGGCACCGGCTACGATTTCCACCGGGGCACTGCTGTCTCTTTCCTGTACGGTATCTTCGATGATCTCCCAGCCATTTGCGCCTTGTACACGCAACGGCAGCGGCCTTATTTTTCCTGCTCTGGCCCGTTTTATATCTACGAACAGTACAAATTCGTCCGTGTTTCGCATGCGGGCATCTGCCTGGATTACCGCATCATCAAAACTTGCACGGCTTCCTGCATTCATCAGGGTTGTTTCTATGAGTGTAATTTCAGAAATGCCTGCTGCAGTGCGTTTGGTAAGCAGAGAAGGGTCATCATTCACAGCGTCTGCAAATGAATCTTCAATAAGCCAGGTGCCGGCAAAGGCATGTCCTTTTACAACAACAATAAGCGGGTTCAGCCCTACCGCTTCAAGGCAGCCCGCGTAGAGCAGGGACATGTCCAGGCAGTTACCCATTTTATTCGTAAAAATATTATCGCTCAGGCGCACACGCTGGCCGTCGTCTTCAAAGCTGGCAGGTACCGTGCAGTAAATGATCTGCAGCTCCGCAATAGCTTCATAGATGGCTGCCATTTGCTTGCGTACCCTGTCCGGGTTCTGTGTCTGGTAGGCGTCAAATGAAGGATTGCCGGTCCACTTTTCAAGATGTACCGCTGCACGGCGCAGTACTGCCGGTATTTCCGGGTGGTTGGGTGTTACAAATGCCGCCAGCATTTCGGGCAATGTACTTACGCCATTCCACTGATCGTAAGCAAGCACGCCTATGGAATATGACTGCTCATAAACAACTTCTTCTCCCGCGCGGATAGTTACGGCAAGCCGGCCTTCTATACGTTCCGTAAGTGAAGCAAGATGAGCTGCATCGGTTTCCGGTTGCGCGTTACTTATCTCGTACGAGATGCCTTTTTGTAAAATGTCAATGTGCTGCGTCCATGGCAATGCAAAAGCGGGTGCTGAATGGATGGTTACGACAACATTGCTGAGGTCATTGCCGCCTGTATTTTTTATTGAAAACTTTCTTACAACAGGTACATGATTCTGCTGCATGGCAAAATTGAGAACGGGCAGATGTACAAATTCTACTTCCACTTTACAGGGCTCCGACATAGCTTAAAACTGCTTTGAAAAACGGAACAAATGTATCACTAATGCGGCATACGTGAAAAAATGTGTATTGCCGGTGCAATGAAACAATTGCAAATGGTACAGGCAATATACCGTAGCTTTTATATGCTTATGATGAATTGAACCGCTTGCCATCATCTGCAGTGCGGGCATAGCAGTATGTGGTTGGGGTTCCGGCTTTCATGGCAGAATCTTATGCAGAAAAAATACAGACCATATATCAGGACAGGGTTAATCTGTGTCGGTGTTCCATTAGACGGAGTGCAGGTGAATTATCTGTACTCCGTTTTTCTTTACCGTCTGTATTGTAAAAAAAAAGAGCTGCCACCGGCAGCTCTTTTTTTAAATGTACAAGAATTTTTATTGCATCACAAAGGAAACTGTTTCATTTCCTGATTTAATCATGTATACTCCACGGGGGAATGACTGCATATTCACCTGGTTTACACCCACACTCAGCTCTTTAGTCATCACCAAAACGCCCATACTGTTATATACCTGGACGATTGCTGCGGCTTCCAGCTTTATGTTCAGAACGCCGTTTGTTGCCGGGTTAGGATATACGGACATTCCCTGGCGTCCTTCAGAGAAGTTTACCGCTACCACTTTGCTGTAGTCTTCTTTTCCGTCTGCATCATGTTCCAGTATGCGGTAGTAGTTATTACCGGTTGCAGGACTCTGATGTACGAATTCATATTGCTGCGTGGAACTGATATTGCCTGCAGCGCTTTTAGTACCGATGCTTTCCCAATCCTTACCGTCTAAGCTGTGCTGTATGTTGTAATGGTCAACATTTTTTTCTTTTGCTGTAACCCAGTCAAGCACCACAGATTTGTCTTGTTTCGCCGCTGTAAAGCTGATCCAGCTGATAGGCAATGGTACGTTACCTTCAGCTACGGTAAACGGAGAGAATGTACCTGTGTAGCCTGTATAGGTAAGGCTGTTTGAAGTGCTGGAAGTAGTACCGGTCTGCTTTGACCAGCCACCACTGTAGTGATATAACGTTGGCGTTGCCATTGTGCCCGATACTTCACCATTGTTCCAGTTAAATACAAAGCTGATGCCGCTGCCACTGTTCAGATTGGTTTTGGTAATGTCCCAGGTACGTTTCAGGTGCGTTTCAGATACAACGGTTCCTGTAGTGCCGTTTGCATATACCTCGTCATATACTTTGATGGCAAAATAGTCGCCCGCACCGCTGTTGTTGGTGATTGTTACCGGATTATACGCGGAGTTGCCGACTGGGAATGTAACTGAGCCGGAATTTGGTACGTTTATTTTAAGCTTACCGGTTCCGGTAGTTTTAATGTACTTGGTTGCATTTGTTCCTGTAAGGCTGGTAACTGTGAGGTCGTAGTTGCCCAGGATAATGCTGCGTGTTGAGTTTGAGAAATCGATGTTGCCGAATGTATAGCTCTGATCGAGTACGAGATCATTTGCAGCAGCAGCGCCGATTACAACATCTACGCCGGTGGGGGGAGTTGTTGTACATTTCCAGTTGGAGGCTGTTGATGCCGTACTGTTTGTAGAACCCAGCCACTGGTATTGTGTATTGCCGTAAACAATAACAGATCCGCTTGTGCTGTTTACACTGCCGCAGACGCCATTTGTCACTACGGCACGATAGAGACGGGTAGCCGTAACGCCGGAGTAGTTCAATGAAGCTGTGGTGTTAGCTACATCGTTCCAGATAGTTCCGTCTGTGGTGTATTGCCATTTTGATATTGTGCCGGTATAACCGGTAAGTGTAAGTGTGCCGGAGTTGCTGCCTGTACAATGTTCCGTGCTGCTTACTGATCCTCCGACAGGTGGGGTGCCGGAAGTAACGGTGATGGTATATCCCGGAGTGTACACGGAACTTCCGCATCCGCTGTTTTGCACCTGCGCACGGAAGTAATAAGTGCCGGCGGTGGCGAGTGTATAAGTTATAGAGCTCGTTGTGTTATTTATATCGGTAACGGATGACGCAAATGTGCTGCTTGTGCTCACCTGCCATTTCAGGATATTGCCGCTGTTGCCATATAATGTAAGCGTAACCGATGAATTAGGACAGATAGTGCTGTTGTCTGCATTGAGATTTCCCGCTACCGTGTTGGTTACCGTGATCGGTGTGCTGGATGTTGCCAGGCCGCTGCAGGTTGCTGGGCTGGTAGTATTTACAATAGCCCTGTAATATGTTGTCTGCGAAATATTTGATACTGTATAGCTGTTGCTGGTACTGGATATGGTGGTTCCGGTTGTAAGAAAGTTATCCAGCGAAGATTCCCATCGTACTACAGATCCTGTATAGCCGCTGAGTGTAAGCGTAGTGCTGTTGGTGCCGGTACATACAGATACATTACCGCCGTTTACAGTGCCGCTTGGTGCACCGTTTACGTAGATATTTCTTGTAGCCAATACAGTACTACTCGTAGCGTCTGTTGGCATACCTCCATATTCTATCACACAACCCAGGGTATTGCCTGTGCCGAGGTCGTTCCAGAGGCCATTGTTGGAAGAATAGATTTCGGTAAAATTTTCATTTCCTGAATTGTTAGGTTCGCCGCCGTTCCAGTTGGCATACTGGCCGCTTTGAGTTACAGGGCTGCCATTTCCGGATGAGTAAAATGTTCCTTTTTCAGGACCGGTTACCCAGTAAAACTTGCCCTCAGAAGGTGTAGTGCCGGTCTGACTTGCATAGAGATTATAGCCTACGGCGCTATCGATCTGCAGATAATCGTCAGAACCTCCGATCCACGCGTCAGAACCCAATATTTTCCAGATGAAATTGTTTTCTGCAGCAGATGTCATGGTAGCCAGGTAGCCCTGTCTGCCAAAGTATGACTGTGTGGATGCATATGTTTTGGCGTTTGGCCAGGTCTGTGCTGTGGTGTAATATTCGTAGAAGTGTCCTGTGAGCGGATTGTAGTATTTATTACCAGCTGTAAAGCTTACAGATCTTCTTTCCGGAAAGCACGATGCAGATGTCGTCTGCAGTGTCACTGTTCTGAGCAGCGTCTGCCAGTTGGCTGCACTGGTGGTGCCGGTAAATACGAGGCTGCGCGTTGTGGTATTAAATGCTGTCGCGCTTACGCCTGATGGCAGTGTACCTGTGTAAGACAGCACGTCGCCGGCAGTATAGCTGTCTGAGATTGATACGATAAAGCCGGTGATGTTTCCGTTGGCCGTAAGCGTCAGGCCCGGATCAACGGCAGTAGCAACGTTATTGGTGATGGTGTTTGTGGCGGCGGTAGTGCCAACACTGATCTGCGTTGCATTTTGTGCAGAAAGCTTAAAGCCTGCACAGGCAAATGTTGCCAGGAATAGTAACAGTTTCCGTTTCATTTATTTGACAGATTGATTGGTTAAAGCATGAAATTGCCACTTCAATGTCTTATGTGACTGAAGAAAAGTTTAATATGAATAATTTAATATTATATTTTTTGAGGCATGACGCTTTAATTGCCCAATTAACCCAATGCCTGGGCTGTAAACCCGGACAGTCAGTATGGACACACAACTCTATTACAAGTAGCGTTGTTCAGCAGCAGTTAAAACGATGCCACAGTTAATCTGTACGAAATGTGTTGTTCTTAAAAAATGTAAATCGTATACTCCCCTTAACTTTTCAATATAGAATACGACAATCCCCTTGTAGTATTTATTCAGGTATGAAAAGTTGTAACAAACATACTGCTTTGAATGATAAATGCAAGAATGCATTTAAAAAATATAAAGAGGTTAAATTTTTAATTTGTGTAAAAAATACTTTAAATTTTATTGTTTTTAATTACTTTATAATATATGAATATAAATATTTGGTATTGTGTAAGATGTAAAATTGAGTATTAATACCCAATTTTTCCACAGCTTTTATACCTAGAAGCTAATGAGCAAAAATACATATAATCATGAAATATGTTAAATCGTCAGATGATTTTTGTAAAACGTCTGATGTATTTATCTGGTGTTGGTGTCTCTGGATTGGAACTTTAAATGGATAGCTGGATGGTGTGCGTGGCGTAAAAAAGACCATGCATTTTTGCATGGTCTGTATTGGAATTATTTGCTGTGGCTTTTTACCTATATCTGTTTTTCCGGCCCGGCCGTCACGTTTTTCTTTTGCTCGAGGTAAGGATAATGGTATTGTTCCAGGAATTGTTTTTTTGCGTCCCGGTAACTTTCCACACCTCCAATTGAATGCAGGATTTTAATGTACAGATAGGCGAGGTCCAGCTGGTAAGGCAGGAAGCCTGAACGTGCGCTCGCCGGATACAGGTGGTGATTGTTATGCCATTCGCCGGCGACATATCCGGGCCACACCTGGTTAATGGACATATCTTTCCTGTTATAATCAATAGCATCTACACGTTTATCCTGGCCTTTACCGTGGCCTTCATAATTAAAGGTGCGTACGCCTGCTGTCCATACAAATGCAGAGCCAAAAATGGCACATACCAGTGCTGCACCCTGTCCGCCGATGAGGTATTCACCAAGGCAAAAAAGTACTACCAGCCAGAATGACCAGTTTAATGCCCAGCTGAGCAAAACCCTTCCAGGGCTGTCGATTGATCCCCATTTCTGGTATTGTTTGTAAGAATTGGCTGTAACGCCGGTATGTTTCATCAGGTGCACTACGCGGTTATAATCCTCTTCAGAAAGGTTTCTGTTGATCGGCTGGTGGTTTGCATCAGCAAGAAAGCAATACAGGAATCCGGCACTCGCGTTGTACGGATCGCCGGGTTCGTCTGATTTTGCATGATGTACATGATGAGATATTGCATAAATCTCTTCAAACACCGTTTTAATCACCAGGTGCTGTGTTATGAATTTCCAGAATTTATTCTTGAAAGTATATGCCTGGTGGGTGCAATACCTGTGATACCATATGGTGCCGTGTGTGCCCATGAGTATCATGCTGTATATAAAGCCGGCAGCAAACAGCCACCAGTTAAAATGAAAAAAGATAAAGGCGAGCAGAAACGGGAGCAGACATGCGAGCTGAAGCCAGCTGGTAAAAGTCATCCAGTTTTTGCGTGTTCTGAAAATATTAAGCCTGGAGCCAAACTCGCGTAGGATAGCCTTGTTTGAAGGTTTCGACAGATTGCCATGTTCATCCTTCCAGCCGTAAGATGGTGGTTCCAGTATATAATCGAATAACGCCATGAACGAAATATGTTGATATAAAAGTGATATAAATAAAGCCCCCTTGCAGAGGGGGCTTGCATTAAGCAAAGCTAAAGTAATTAAATAATATAAACCATTTGTTGCCGGGAGACATGTAATGCCTTTAGAAAGAGGTGTTTAGCGGGAGGTATACATGGGCGATGCGTTTGGTGTTCACATATGCCGTCAACTAAGCTCAATAAAGGCGCTGGCCGCCTGGGACTGCTTTTTTCGTTCCAGTGTTACCGTTTTGTTTCGGCAGTGTTACCAAATTTTTATGAATACAGCATTGACCCGTTTTATTCAGAATCTCTACAGTATCGGGTAAAAAAATTTGCCGCAAATACAGATGCATGCGGCGTTATTTACTTTTCTCATTATTCTTAACTGTTTTTATTTCTTCTGTTGCCACGTTACATGCAGCGGTTATTAAGGGCCTTGTATCCGAACAGGGGAGCGGGGAGCCTTTGGTGGGCGTGCCTGTTATACTGGAAGGAACTTCTTATTACGCAGTGACCGGCCTGGATGGAAGTTACACTATCAGCAATATTGCTGCCGGGAATTATAAACTATCAGCAAAATATGCCTCTTACGGAGACTGGAGCCGGAACATCACATTGAAACCGGAGGATCAGGAACGTGTGGATATTGTACTGAAAGTGAAATCTTCCGAATTGCATGCTGTGGAAGTAAAGGCCAAACACATCAACGGAAGTGATGAACAGGCAAGGTATAAAGAGAAGAATGCCGATGAAATGATGAATGCTATATCTGCAAGAAGCATTCAGCTTCTGCCGGACATTACTGTAGCAAATGTGCTGCAGCGCGTATCCGGTGTTACTGTTCAGCGGGATCAGTCGGGAGAAGGACGTTATGCAATTATCCGAGGTATGGATAAACGTTATAATACTACACTGGTAAACGGTATTAAAATCCCCAGCCCGGATGATAAGGCCCGTTATGTGCCTATGGATATTTTTCCTGCTGAAATAATAGATCGTCTGGAAGTGATCAAAGCACTTACACCCAACATGGAGGGAGATGCTATAGGTGGCGTAATGAACCTTGTGATGAAGGATGCTCCGGATCACTTAACATTATCGGCGAGCGCGGCTACGGGTTTTAATCAGACCTTATTTGAACATTCTTTTTCACAATTGGATAAAGGTGCTTTTCCTTCGCAGGATCCTGCAAAAATCAATGGCACATCATATGCGGCAACACCTGCAGATTTTTCGCGGAATGCGCTTGTGTATAACAATGTAAATGCTAAGCCCAACGGTTTGTTCAGCCTTACAGCAGGGAACCGTTTTCTCAAAAACAAGCGGCTTGGTATTATGTTTTCCGGCAGTTACCAGAATACACGTAAAAGCAGTGATTATATATTCTTCAAACCGTCTGCTCAGGCTGATGTAAATAACGTAGCGCAATTCACAGACCTGGAACTGTTCCGGTACGATAAACAGCAGATACGTACCGGTTTGCATACCCATGCCGATTATCAGTTTAACAGCAGAAACTCGGTTACGCTTAATGCGATGTACCTGCAGATGAACGAGTATGAAACACGCACGGTAATTGACACAACCATTAATATTAACCGTACAGGTGCAGGCACCGGCCCTGTAGATCTTACCTGGCGCTCCGCTGTACGCAAACAGAATATCGCCAGTGTCAGTCTGTCGGGAAAGCACGCTCTGACAAATAGGTTGACTGCTGACTGGACTGTCGCATACAACGTCGCAAAGCGTAATGTGCCGGGTCTTGCAGAGCTGCATAATTCTTTTAACATCAGCAATAACCTGGAACAGATCAATTCCGTAAAATACAGCTGGGAAAACACTAAAGACCAGGACCAGGAAGGTTACCTGAATCTTACCTACGTAACGCCCGTAGCGGGCAGAGACCTGGAAATAAAGGCCGGCGGTATGTACCGTCATAAAGACCGTGATAACTACTTTAATCAATATGAGCTTACAGGGTTGGGCGGTGCAGCTTACCATAGCATACTTACAGACACGCTGAAATTGTCCAGTGATCCGCATGGCGAGGCGATGAATACACTTACATATACTATTACGGAGAATATTTCTGCCGGTTATGTACAGGGTAAAATAATGCTGGGAGACAGGCTGCAGGCATTGGCAGGAGTAAGGGTAGAGCATACGTACCAGCACTATGCTGTAGCCCAGGATCCGAATGTATTTGTAGGACAGAACGGTACCTTTAATTATACAGATGTACTGCCCGGCATACATCTGAAATATTCACTGAATGAAAAAACAAACCTCCGGTTATCTTATTTCAAATCTATTTCGCGCCCGGCATTTTTTGAGATTGTTCCGTTTACAAAAACGATCAGCGAAGAATTTGACGAGATGGGTAATCCATACCTGAAACATGCACAGGCCAACAATTTTGATGCCCGGTACGAATGGTTCTCTCATGGTAATGACCAGCTGCTTATCGGTGCTTTTTACAAGCAGATACTGAACCCTATTGAATATTCATTGCAGAACGTTGGTGGCCCGTCGAACCTGGATCTGGTAGTTACCAATCCTACTGATGCCAGCGGCGGCTCCAGCACAGCTTATAACTATGGTTTTGAATTACAGGCGACGAAATTTTTCCATTCTTTCGGTGTGTCGGCCAACTATACTTACACGCACTCGCAGATTGCAGGTACAGTTGTAAACTATCACCGTGATGCATCGGGTAGCCTTGTGAAAGACCTGGTTACAGAAAAGAGGCCAATGCAGGGACAGGCAGCACATATCGGCAACCTGGCGCTGATATATAAAGGACAGAAAACCGGCCTGGATGCACAGGTAGCATTGGCTTATACCGGGCCACAGATCGCTTTCCTTTCCAATTTTGAAGGCCTTAATTACTGGCAGAAAGGGATAGCCATGCTGGATTGCTCACTGGAGAAAAAGATCACCAGGCATATTTCCTTTTATGCCAAGGTGAATAATATACTGAATACACCTACAATTTATGAGCTGCGCACAGACAAAGAGCGATTTGTAAGCACTGCTCCGGGCAATTATTACCAGCTTCCTTACCAGACGTTACCTAACAGTGTGCTGGTGGAGAAAGCGCTTTTCGGCCGCAATTATCTCGCAGGTATCCGTTTCAAGCTTAACTAATCATTTCTTAACCGTTATATCTCAAATTCCAATAAATGAAACAGATCAAAAGCATCCTGATGCTGTCTGCAGGTATTGCCTTGTTTGCGTCCTGCAAAAAAAATGATTCTTCCTCTATCTCAACGCCGCCGTTACAGATCGGTGCTACGGTAGATGATTCAAAGCCGCTCTGCGGTGCTATTAAAGGCACTATGCTTGCCGGCAAAACGTATACCATAGGTTGCGATGTAACTGTTGCCCAAGGTGATACATTGCTGCTGCAGGAAGGCGTGCATGTAAATGTTACAGGCAATTATTCCATCTCTGTAAAAGGTACACTGATCTCACTGGGTACAAAAGATAAACCCAACTGGTTTACTGTACCTAACATGGTAAAAACAGATGTTGCAAATCTCGATCCTAATAATGATCAGGCGTTTTCCGGAAAATGGCTGGGTATTGCTGCGGATACTTCCTGTAATCTGCTTGTATTGAAATGGACGCACCTGGAATATGGCGGTGGTCTGTGGCAAACGCCAACCGTTGCCGGTGTAAAATCGGGTGATAAATCACGTCTTGTAATGTTCCAGAATCCTAATGGAAACCTGATCATTGAAGATTCCTGGCTTTATGGTTGTGTAGATGATGCTGTACGTATTTCCAGTGGTAAATTCAGTATCATGCGTAATACTGTTGAAAAATGCGGCTACCAGGGTGGTGACGTGTTCAATGCAAAAAGCGGCAGTGTGGGTGATATGGCCTATAATCTGTTTGTAGGTACAGCCACAACAGGTACCAAAGCTTCAAACAAAGGTGGCATAGGTCCGCAGACACACATAAACATGTACAACAATACATACATCAATGGCGGCTGGCGCCAGATACAGACCGGCCGGGGTGGCGATGTAAACTATGAAGAAGGTTCTTATGGCACAGCATATAACAACCTGATGGTAAACTGTAAATTCGGTCTGCGCATTGTAAACAATCCTGCTGCCGATACTGCTAAAATGCATTATGGCAACAGCTTTAACTACGGGGATTCTGCCAATATTGTAAACCAGTTCTACCCGCAGGGTTATATTACTATTCCTCAGTCAACAGATATACCAGCTCCTGCCACATTCCTGCCTTCTGGCTATGTATTGGGTGCTGTATATACTGCCCCCCAGCTGGTAGGCCAGAACAATCCGCAGTTTGTAAACTTCACATTACCTAATGCTGCATCTGTGGGTGTAAATGGTATTGCACATACATCGGGTCTTGATTTTCACCTGAAATCATCTTCTCCCTGTATCGGTAAAGGTTATACTGGCTTTGCTCCGATAGCTGCAGTTCCGGTTGATGCACATTTCGGTGCAACAGAAATAACTGCTCCGGGTAAAGATATTGGTTGCTACCAGGCTGATGGCTCTGGTAATAAGCACTAAAAAACAAATCCCCGCCGGTAAAAACCGGCGGGGATTTTAAAAATAACATATGCGCAAACGTTTCCTGATATTTTTTGCAACCGTATTTATGTTATTGCCGGGCCTGCTGGAAGTTGCAGTAGCAAAGCACCGGCACGTAGTTGCAGGCAATGCCTTGAAGAAACCCGATACAGCAACATTTATCAGCAACTTCGATATTGGAAAGCTGTTATATGATTCATCTTACGGCAGCGCTGTAAAGACCGGGGAACTGAAAGATACCAATCTGCACGAAGCATCCGGAATAGCAGCCAGCAGACGGTACGCCCATCTCTGGTGGTCGCACAATGACGGCGGTAACACCAATGATATTTTTCTTATAAATGCGCAGGGCAGCGAGCAGGCAATTGTTACATTGAATGGCTGCATAAACCGGGACTGGGAAGATATAGCTGTGGGTGCAGGGCCCGAAGAGGGTAAGCATTACATATATATTGCGGAGACAGGTGACAATCATTTAAAGTACAATACTTACTGCATTTACAGGCTGCAGGAGCCTGCATTAAAGCTGAAAAAAGGGGAGACCATTCGTGCTGCAGCTACCGCAGACAAAATATCTTTCGTATACCCTGATAGCGCGCACAATGCAGAAGCGCTGTTACTTGATCCGCTTACAAAAGATATTTACATCATAACCAAATCGAAGGTGAAAGCAGAAGCAATTGTTTATGTAGCTGCTTATCCTCAGAGCATTCATCATACAAACGTATTGAGAAAACTGGGTGTACTGCCCATTCTAAAAGTTACTGCAGGTGCTATTTCGCCAGACGGGCATGAGATAGTAATAAAAAATCTTGATCATATTTTCTACTGGAAACGCCCACAGGGTACGAGCGTAGCAAATGCTTTAAAGACAATGCCTGCATTACTGCCTTATGTGCCTGAACCGCAGGGAGAAGCCATTGACTGGACTCCCGATGGAAAGGCTTTGTACACTTTGAGTGAGAAAAAAGGCGTGGCTGCACAGGCCATTTATCAACATATACGGAAATAATTTCCCGCAAGGGGCCAGCATATAAATACCAACGAAAAATTTAATGAATACTTCTATACTTAAAAGTTTACTGTTTCCGGTTCTCGCGTGTTTCCTTTGTGTATCATTGAAAGCACAGGATACCCTGACCGTTATGGCATATAATGTGCTGAACTATGGTCAATACCCGCTGTGCCAGGGGCCGGACACAACTTATCATGGCTATCTGAAGAAAATAATTTCGTATACCAGTCCGGATATTTTAGGTCTTGAGAAAATGGGTTCCATAAAACTGGATGCTTCCGATTTTCATGGTACTGCACCGCTGGGTTTCGGCGATTCTATCCTGAAGTACGCGCTTAATGCCGCTTACCCGGGCAGGTATGCGTATTGCACTTATACCAATGCTTCACAGGCGGATAATATGTCTGTATTGTTTTACAACAAACAGAAACTGGGTTTCCTCGGGATTGTGTGTTCTTATGGAAATGTTACGGATTTTAATACTTACAAGCTGTATTATAAAGACACTAACCTTGCTGTGACACATGATACCACTTTCCTGTATGTGGTGCTCAATCATGATCAGTCCGGCTCTTCTGCTACAACAAGAAATATACAGATTGCAGGGGAGATGCAGCAATTGCAAAACCGTTTTACACATCTGCCCAATGTGATCAATATGGGGGATTTTAATACCCGCAATACTTCCGAAGGCTGCTATCAGACACTGGTCAATCCTGCAGATACCGGCTACCGTTTTTATGATCCACCGTTTTACCCGGACAACAATTTTTCATATCCTGCAGACTGGGATTCATCGCCCAACAACTATACCGGCTTTCTAACAACCTCTACACGGCAGTCGGCAAGCATTCCCAATAGTTGCGGTACCAGCGGCGGTGCAAAATCCTGGTACGATCATATTTTTCTTTCTTCCTGGATACTGAACAATACCAATTACATTTCTTATCTGCCACATTCTTACCGCACCATAGGTAATGACGGACATCGTTTGAGCGTGTCTATAAATGATAATGCTGCAACAGTCAATACTTCAGCGCCAACAGATGTAATAGATGCATTGTTCCAGATGTCTAATAAATATCCGGTAGCAGTGAAGCTCCTGGTCCGCTCCAACATTACCGGTACAAGCCCTGTTGATCCGCAAGTACCGACTGCCATTGTTTCTGTGCCGCAGCTGCATGATATCTCAGTTATAAACCCCGTAGGTGAAAAGCTTGTGATCGGTTTCCCGGCGGAGCTTATGGGACAAAAGGTAAAGCTGCAATGTGCAGACGTAACCGGCCGTGTCGTGTTGAGCAATGAAATTGTGGTAGGCAACCCGGCAGAACAAATGGCCTGCAGCCTTAGTGAAGGTGTTTATTTTTTTAAAATATCGACAGCAAACGGCATGGCTGTGTACAAAACTATCCTGAAGCAATAAAAGTTTAAACCACGTTTAATAAACACAAAAAACAAAAAACGATGCGTAATCTTCGACACAAAATGATCGGTTTATGTATGCTGGCCTTCACTGCACACCAGGGCCATGCGCAAACCACCACACTGCTGCACTACTGGAGCTTTAACGGCATCACAGCTGCAGCGCACAATCCATCGATACCTGCTATCCATGCCACGTATTCGGTGCTTGATACCAACAAAGCCAATGTTGTGTATCATCTTGTATCCGGCGCTTCTTCAACCTATGCCGGTTATATAGATAATGTGGCAGGCGACACTATGAATGCCCGTATGAGTACTGCCGCAGGCAATGGACTGCGTGTGCGCAACCCAAGCGACAGCATGGACCTGCGCGTATTTGCACCTACAACAGGCTATCATGGAAACGTTTCTATTAAGTACGAAGTACAGTCGTCCAGCACTACGAGCGGCCAGCTGGCACAACTGTTTGATTACAGCACAGACAGCGGAGCTACGTGGAAAACCAGCGGTCTTAACATGACAATAGACTCTATCAGCCAGGCTCAATTCCAGGGTACATCCTGGGGGCTTATTTCGCTCAACTTTAATAATGACACTACGGTAAGAAACAATGCAGGTTTTGTTTTCAGGATAAAATTTGCCGGCAATACATCACTCGCAAGTGGAAATAACCGTTTTGATAATATGACTGTGGAATCAACAACAACGGTTACTGTGCCCAATGCTGTTGCTAATGTGAGCAACGAAGCCGGGGAAATGCTGCTGTACCCTAATCCTGCTACGAACACTTTATACGTTAAAACAGGATCAGATGCACTGAAAACAGTTGTTATATATAATCTTTCCGGACAGCGGATGACAGTTGTAAGCGCCGCAGGAAAAGACATTGCAGTTAATATTGCCGCAATACCCGCAGGTACTTACTATGCTTACGTAATCACAGGAAATCGTACAGAAGTAAAAACCTTCGTAAAACAGTAATTTTTTTTCATACGGTTTTGAGAAAACGGCGGGTGGTTTCTACCACCTGTTATTTTTCTCAGCAAAAAGCCTGTTGCAGGACAATTGCTCCAGAAAACCTCCAGAATTGCAACAGAATATTGTGTTGCAATCAAACAATTTCTCCCGGCTTAAATAGAGGTATTATGACATTAACCTTCAGAAAAACTGCTCTGGCAGCAGTATTGACAATAACAGCACATTGTTCTGATGCACAAAAAGTAACGTATAAGATTATCAGTATTTTTCCCGTTTCCGGCGATGCAAAATGGGATTATATCGCCATCAGTCCGGCTAATGGTTATTTATATGTGGCTCATGGTACAGAAGTGAATATTGTAAATAAAGAAACCGGCGCCGCAATTGGCGTCATTAGCAATACACCCGGTGTACACGGTGTTGCTTTTTCAACAAAAAATGGCAAAGGCTTTACCAGCAACGGAAAGGAAAATACCGTTTCTGTTTTTGATATAAATACAAACGAAATACAGGGAAAAATAAAAACAGGAGAAAACCCGGATGCCATCATGTACGAACCATTTTCCGACAGGGTTATCGTATGTAACGGCAGGAGCAGGGATCTCTCTATTATCAATCCTGCAAATAATGAAGTAACAGCGACTATTGCAGTGGGCGGTAAGCCGGAAACAGCAGTTTCCGACGAAAAAGGGCAATTGTATATAAATGTGGAAGATAAGAATGAAGTTGTGATGATTGATCTTAAAGACATGAAATTAAAAGCGCATTGGCCGCTTGGGAAGGGTACGGCGCCTTCCGGCCTGGCAATTGACAGAAAAAACAATAAACTGTTTGCGGGTTGCGATAATAAAATGCTTGTAGTAATGAATGCAAAGACTGGTAAGGCAGAGCAGACCGTATCTATAGGTGATGGATGTGATGGTGTGGCTTTTGATGCATCGTCCGGATTGATATTCAGCTCAAACGGGGAAGGAACACTTACAGTGATCAGCAGGGATACAAAAGGGCACTATATTGCTGCACAAAACCTGCAAACACAGAAAGGTGCAAGGACATTGACCGTAGATGAAAAAACAGGAATAGTATATCTGCCTGTGGCTTCATTTATGCCGCAGACCGGTACGGAAAAAGGAAAGCCTGCGATACAGCCCGGCAGTTTTAAAATTATTGCTGCAGGGCATTGATTTTTTCCGTATCATTTCCGGAGCATGAAAATACTCATAGTAGAAGATGAACCTTCTTTAAATAAAAGCATGGTTGATTACCTCTCTTCACAAAAATATGTTTGTGAGTCGGTAATGAATTATAAAGATGCGCTGGAGAAAATAGAGTCTTTCCATTACGATTGCATTATACTGGACATTATGCTGCCTGGTGGTAGCGGACTGGATCTGCTCCGGATATTGAGACAGGAAGAAAAGACAGATGGTGTTATCATTATTTCAGCAAGAAATGAGCTGGATGATAAGATTGCAGGACTAAAACTGGGAGCAGATGATTACCAGACAAAACCTTTCCACCTCGCAGAACTGAGTAGTCGTATTGCGGCTATTGTGCGACGTAAAAACCTGTCGGCAAGTGACCTCGTTAAATTCCAGGAGATCACGATGGACATCAGTTCGCGCCAGGTGACGGTGCAGGACCAGGAGCTGACGCTCACCCGGAAAGAATACGATCTGCTGCTTTATTTTATCATTAATAAAAACAGGGTGTTGTCTAAAAGCTCTATTGCAGAGCATCTCTGGGGGGATAACATGTACATGGTAGACAATTACGATTTTATGTATGCCCATATCAAGAACCTTCGAAAAAAGCTTTTGCAGGCCGGCGCGGGAGATTATATACAAAGCGTGTATGGGATGGGGTATAAAATGTCAGCGAAATGAAATTGATTACCCGATATACACGTTTAAACTTAATAGCAACAGTGCTGATCTTCCTGGCGGGAAGCTGTACATTCTATTTTTTATTGCGTTATATCATCATCAGTGAGCTGGACGAAACATTGTATACCGAGCAGCAGGAGATTGCGGTGTACGTAAAAGAACATCATACACTTCCTGAGATATTACCGACCAAAGATCAGTACATCACCTACAGCCCGACAAGCATTTCTGAACCTGTACGTTTTCGTAACGTGCATAAGCTGCATGGCAAAGAAGAAGACGCTTTCCGTGAAATTACTTTTACAATAGACGTCTCCGGTAAAAAATATTTTATAACGGTAAGCAAACCGCTGGAGGAAACGGAGGATCTCATGCAGCTGATCATCCTGGTAACAATAGGTATGATCGGGCTGATACTTTTTGCCGGATATGTCATCAACAGGAAACTGCTGAACAGCCTCTGGAAGCCCTTCTATCAGACCATTGACCAGGTAAAAAGATATAAAATATCAGATAAGACAGTTCCTCAGCTCGGCACTACGGACATTGATGAATTTGCATTGCTTAATCAAAGCATTCTTCATATGACTGAAAGGGTGCAGGCTGACTACCAGTCATTGAAAGAATTTACAAGTCATGCTGCACATGAAATGCAAACACCGCTTTCGGTAATACGTATTAAGCTGGATATGTTGATGCAGAACGAATACCTGTTGCAGCACAGTCCGGCGCAGATACCGGATATAGAAAAAGCAGTTCATAAATTGTCGAGATTATACCAGGCATTGCTGTTGCTTACAAAAGTGGAGAACCGGCAATTTATATTGAATGAAAAAGTAGCTGTAAATGAAATAATACAGGATAAATACCTGGAGCTTTCCGAGATGCTGGAAGCACGTGATCTGGACGCAATTATCAACATCCGCCCGTTTGAAATAATTTTTCACAGACAGCTTACCGAAATTATTATCAGCAACCTGCTGTATAATGCGATACGTTACAATATGCCCGGAGGTGAGATTGATATCCAGCTGGAGGAAAACGTGTTCACTGTTTCCAACACATCATTACTGCCGCAACTGGACATTCAACGCGTCTTTCAGCGTTTCTACCGGCATGCAGATGTAAAAGAAGATGGCAACGGTCTGGGCTTGTCTATAGTGCAGCAGATTTGTGATATGGCGGGGTTTATACCGCTGTATGCTTATGAAAATGAACGGCACATTTTTTCGGTATCGTTTATGTAAGCTCTTTAAATATATAACCGGAAACAAGTACGTGGTTTGTTGAAGCATATGAAGTGTATTTTCAAAAAAAAGGATAAATATTATAAGCACACTGTTCGTTTGAGCAGCATCCTGTTATTGCTGTGTATACTGTGCGGCGCATGGAGCGCACAAGCACAGGAAAAAACAATGGCATACTTTATTCAATCCGCGCTGGAAAATAGTCCGTTGCTGAAGGAATATAGCAACCAGCTCCTGCTCAGTAAACTTGACAGTTTGCAGTTACGTGCTGTTTACGGTCTGCAGGTAAACGGCATCAGCAATAACAGTTATGCGCCGAATTATAAAGGTTATGGTTATGACAATGCTATTACCAACGGAGGCCAGGTAAGTGCACTGGCAGGGGTTTCGCAGCAGATAGTGGGCCGTAGGAATCTGCGCAACCAGTTACAGTCAATCAGTCTGCAATACGATTCGTTGCTGAATGGCAGGAAAATTTCAGAGCAGGATCTGAAAAAGGCCATTGCAGCTCAGTATATCACAGCTTATGGAGATTTGCAGCAATACAGCTTTAACCGGGATATCCTCCATTTACTGCAGGAGGAAGAAATTGTGCTGAAGCAACTTGCCCGTACCGGCGTTTATAAACAGACGGAGTATCTTACTTTTCTCGTTACACTGCAGCAGCAGGAGTTATTGGCAATGCAGGCCATGAATCAGTACCGCAACGACTTTGCTACACTCAATTATCTCTGCGGTCTTTCTGATACCGCCTTTACCATGCTCGCAGATCCCGTAATAACCATTAATGTGTTACCCGATCCTTCCATGAGTATCTTCTTTCACCGTTATGTGCTGGATAGCTTACAGTTGCGTAATGCCGACCGGCAGATAGATTATAACTACCGTCTGAAATCCGTAGCCATGGCAGACGGCGGGTATAATTCCACATTGGTGTATCAACCATATAAGAACTTTGGCGTAAGTGCCGGCCTCAATTTTAATCTGCCGATATACGACGGTCATCAGCGCAGGATACAGCACAACCGTATCAGCATAATGGAGCAGACCCGCAGTTATTATGCAGATTTTTTTGCAAGGCAGTATGATCAGCAGTTAAAGCAATTATTACAGCAGCTGCATGCCGCAAATGCTTTGATAGAACAGGCCGGAATACAAATAAAATATGCAGATGGCTTGCTGGAGGCAGACAAGAAACTACTCGTATATGGAGATGTCCGTATTGCTGACTATGTAATTGCACTCAATAATTACCTGAATGCAAAAAACATCATTACGCAGAATATGGTAAACAAGTACCAGATCATTAATCAAATCAATTATTGGAACAGGACTAAATAGTGGCGCTATGAAACGATTACCGATATTGTTACTACCCTTGCTGTTATCTCTGGTTTCGTGCCATAGCAACAGCGCTGTAAAGGAAGAGGAAAAAAACACGGGCGCAGGGACACCGGTGACCGTTGCCGGTGTAGAGAAAGGTGCTATGGAAGATTATGTAGAGCTGAATGCAACTTCGTCCTTCCTGCTGAAGACATATGTAAAAGCTGTGGCCAACGGATACCTGCAGAACGTAACTATAAAGCTTGGTGCTCATGTAGCCGCCGGTCAGCAGTTGTTTACACTTAAAACCAAAGAAGCCCAGAACCTGGGAAATACCGTAAACCAGCTGGATCCGTCATTTAAGTTTAACGGACTTATCCCGATCAAAGCGCCGGGTAGCGGTTATATTACACAACTTGCCTACCAGGCGGGCAACTATGTACAGGACGGTGAGCAGCTTGCTGTGATCAGCGATGATAAAAGCTTTGTGTTTATACTGAATGTTCCCTACGAGCTGAAACCATACCTGCCGCAAAATAACAGCCTGCAGCTTTTACTGCCCGACGGAACCAGGCTTGATGGAAAACTTGGCACTCCGCTGCCGGCCGTAGATTCTGTATCGCAGACATTGAGTTATACCATACATGTTGCTGCACATGACCAGGTTCCCGAAAATCTGATTGCAAAAGTGCGGCTTGTAAAAACACATATACCGGATGCCGTAATGGTTTCTAAAGCTGCTGTGTTAACGAACGAAACACAGGATGCATACTGGATCATGAAAATGACAGACAGCAATACTGCCGTGAAAATTCCGATAGAGAAGGGTGCAGAAGCAGGCGGTAAAGTACAGGTGCTTTCACCTGCGTTGAGTGCAGAAGATAAAATATTGATCAGTGGTAATTACGGGCTGCCGGATACTGCAAAAGTGTCTGTCGTGAATCATTAAGCATTATGAAGAATTTTTTTGTTGCATATAAAAACCCGGTTACCGTTCTTGCTGCGGTAATTATCCTGGGCGGATTGTTTGCTTACAGCAAAATGCAGACTTCGCTTTTTCCGGAAATCACATTTCCTAAAATCAAGATTATTGCAGATGCAGGTCAGCAGCCGGTAAACAAAATGATGGTGACGGTGACGCGGCCACTGGAACTTGCAGTGAAACAAGTGCCCGATCTGCAGGATATCAGGAGCACCACAAGCAGGGGCAGTTGCGAGATTTCAGCTTTTATGGACTGGAAAGCCGATATAAACATCAGCCAGCAGCGTATTGAATCAAAAATTAATGAAATCAGAAACAATCTGCCGCCAGATGTGCAGATAACCGTGGAACGGATGAATCCTTCCATTCTGCCGGTGATCGGTTATTCTATTGAAAGTAAAGATGCCCGTCCAATAGACTTAAAATACCTTGCTACCTATACGATCAAACCTTTTCTCTCTCAGGTGGCAGGTGTGTCCGAAGTCCGCATCATCGGCGGTAAAACGAAGGAATACTGGGTACAGCTCAACACGGGCAAAATGAATACGCTGGGCATAACACCAGATGCGATCAATACTGCATTGACCCAGACAAATTTTGTAAAATCAAATGGCTATCTGGCAGACTACAGGTTGTTGTATCTCACAGTTACAGATGCGTTGGTGAATACAAAAGAGAAACTGGAGAATGTAGTGATCAGCAACAATGGCAAACGTATTGTAACACTGAAAGATGTTTCTGATGTGGCGATCAAAGAAGCTAAAGAATATATCAAAGTCAATGCAAATGGCCGGGAAGGTATACTGATAGCGGTTATAAAGCAACCCAATGCCAATCTTGTAGACCTGTCTGACAAGATGCAGGCGAAAGTTGCAGCGCTGCAAAAAATATTACCGAAAGGGATTACAGTGCAGCCATATTATGTCCAGGCGGATTTTGTAAACGATTCTATCAAAAGCGTCACCGATAGTTTGATGATCGGGCTGATACTTGCAATTATTGTAGCGGTTATATTCCTGCGTTCTTTCAAGGCAAGTGCTGTTATACTTATCACCATTCCTGTTACATTGATGCTGACACTGGTGATATTGTATGCTACAGGACAGACGTTCAATATCATGACTCTCGGCGCTATTGCAGCGGCCATAGGTCTCGTGATCGATGATGCAATTGTGGTGGTGGAGCAAATTCATCGTACACATGAAGAACATCCGGAGGAATCATCTATGACACTGGTGCAGAAAGCAATCCGTTACCTGTTTCCTGCTATGGTGGGTTCTTCAATGAGCACTATCGTCATCTTCCTGCCTTTTATGCTGATGACAGGAGTAGCCGGTGCGTATTTTAAAGTACTGACGGGTACCATGATCATTACATTGGTCTGCTCATTCCTGGTTACATGGCTGGTGCTGCCTGTTGTGTATCTGTTGCTTACTAAAAATGATAACAGCCATTCCGGTAAAAGAATACCTGAAGGGCATGAGGTGCGGCAACAGAAATGGGTGGCATGGTTTATTGCAAAGCCCTGGGTGAGTATTGGTATTATAGCAGTGCTTGTTGCTGCTGTAGTATTGATTGTGCCCTCCCTGGAAACGGGATTCCTGCCGGAAATGGATGAAGGAAGTATTGTGCTGGATTACAGTTCGCCCCCCGGCACCTCACTAGAGGAAACAGATAAGATGCTGCGGGAGGTGGAAAAGATTATTACCAAAGTGCCCGAGGTGGAAGCATATTCACGGCGTACCGGCACACAGATGGGCTTCTTTATTACAGAACCAAACCGTGGTGACTACCTGATACAGTTAAAGAAAAAACGCGATCGTTCCACAGATGAAGTGATCGCGGATATCCGTCAGAAAGTAGAATCCTCACAACCCGGTCTGCGTATAGATTTCGGGCAGGTGATAGGTGATATGCTGGGCGACCTGATGACTTCAGTACAGCCAATTGAAGTGAAGGTATTTGGTAACGATCAGGTGCAGCTACAGCGTCTTTCAAAGCAGGTAGCAGAAATTATTTCGACCGTTAAAGGCACAGCAGATGTATTTGATGGTATTGTAATCGCTGGTCCTTCCATAAGTATAGAGCCGGATTATGCAAAGCTCGCGCAATTTGGCATAACACCTGCCAGTATACAATTTCAACTGCAAACGGCATTGGAAGGAAATCTGGCCGGTGGCGTTTTTGAAAAAGAACAACTATCAAACATCCGCCTCATTTATCCCGGCAGCCCGACATTGAATGTCGCTGATATAAATCGTACGCAGATATTTTTACCAAACGGTAAGCTGAAACCAATAACAGAACTCGCTACAGTAAAAATAAATACCGGGGATGCAGAAATACAGCGTGAAAACCTGCAATCTATCGGTGTAGTGACCGGGCGACTGGAAGGCCGCGACCTGGGGAGTGTAATGAAAGAGATACAACAGAAAGTTGCGGGACAAGTATCATTGCCTCAGGGCTACAGCATTGCCTATGGCGGCGCTTATGCTGATCAGCAGCAGTCGTTTAAAGAATTGCTGATTATATTGATGACGGCGAGCCTGCTTGTGTTTGGTGTGATCCTGTTTCTGTTCCGCAGCTTTGCCAATGCGCTGATCATATTACTGGTGGCAGTTTTGGGCATTTCAGGAAGTTATATTGCTTTGTTCCTTACGCATACACCGCTGAATGTGGGCAGTTATACAGGGCTTATCATGATCGTAGGTATTATAGGGGAGAATGGGATTTTTACGTTCCTCCAGTTTAGGGAATCGCTGCACCAATCGGGTGATGCAAAGGCTGCGATCATTTATGCTATCAGTACACGATTACGGCCAAAGCTGATGACCGCATTGGGGGCGATCATAGCGTTGCTTCCTATTGCATTGGGCATTGGTACCGGTGCGCAGCTTCATCAACCGCTGGCGATAGCCGTGATCGGGGGATTCCTCGTGGCGCTGCCATTGCTGCTGGTGGTATTGCCTACGCTTATTTATCTCAGGTATAAAAAGACTATGCCGGAAGAAATACAGTCTTAACCATACATATATATAACATGAAAAAACATCGTTTACTCCTGCAACATGCGCTTCTCTGCATTGTTGCAGGTAGTGTATTATCTGCATGCAGTACACAGACAAAATCTGTAGGGAAGCAGCCTGCCGGCCCATTTTCGTTTTTTGTACTGGGCGACTGGGGCAATAAAGGTGGCGGATATCAATTGCCTGTGGCAAGGCAAATGATAACGCAAAGTAAAGTCTATAATCCGTCGCTGATACTTACTGTTGGCGATAATTTTTATGAGGATGGCGTAAAGGATATTCATGATGAACACTGGCAGCTATCTTATGAGAACGTCTACAAAGAGCTCACAAAAAAGTACCCCTGGTATGTGACGCTCGGCAATCACGACTACAGAGGCAATGTAGAGGCGGAGATGCAGTATCGTACTGTAAATCCTCAATGGAATATGCCGGATCGCTATTATACTTTTGTGAAGACTACTCCGGATCATCAGAAGGTGCGGTTTATAGTACTGGACACAGATCCGTATGCAGATGCCTATTATTCGGATCCTTTATATAAGGATGTTGTAAAGACACAGGATACTGCAAAGCAGACAAGATGGGTAAAGCATGTATTGGAAACCGCAAAAGAGCCCTGGAAAATTGTGCTGGGCCATCATCCTGTATATTGTGTAAAACCTAAACCGGGCGAAACGGAAAGCCTGAAAAAAACAATGGCGCCGCTCTTTGAGCAATATCATGTACAGGCATATATCTGTGGTCACGATCATGTGATGCAGTATAATCTTCCCGGTGGAACGACGTCCTATATTATTTCCGGCGGCGGTGCGAAGCCAAATGGTAAGACCGCAAAGGAAGTCTATACAATGTTCTCCGCGGGTATTCCTTCTTTTACCGCTGTCACGATCAAAGGAAATGAAATGCAATTCAGTTTTGTGGATACCAATGGTACTACTGTATATCATAATGTTATCACGAGATAGCTTTTTTACAGGATTTTTTGATACAGAAATACTCCAGAATCGGTGTTTAAGTTTGTTGTATTCAATCATTCTCAATCAGATTTTTTATGAAACGTTACCTGGTATTATGTGTGACAGTGTGTATGACTGCAACTGTATTCGCACAGGAAAAAAAAGAGAAGAGCATTGCGGCTCCGACAGCAGCAAAAGTTGCTTTTGAAAAGGCTTTTCCCGGATCTTCCAAAGTAAGGTGGGAGCATGAGAAGGCAGGTTATGAGGTGAATTTTGTACAGGACGGAAAAGAAATGTCGGCTGTGTATGATGCCAAAGGTGTGCTGAAAGAAACCGAAAATGAAATTACAATCGATGCATTGCCGGCTGGCGTAACAGCCTATGTGAAGCAGCACTACAATAGTGCTCCTATAAAGGAAGCTGCAAAGATCACTAAAGCGGGAGGTGAAGTGGTATACGAAGCAGAAGTCAATAAAATGGACGTGCTGTTTGATGCAAACGGCAAATTTATAAAGGCAAAGAAGGATTAGCACATACAGTTCCTTTTATGGACAATGGCTGCCGCATCTGCGGCGGCCTTTATTTTTATTTATGTTTCCCGAACTTATTAACGTATACAATGGCAATTGCAGCGGCTATGCATAACAGGCATCCGGACGATGAATGGTGCCAACGCCTTTGTAGCTTCATTTATATGCTGCAGCCGGGCTCATACTATTGCTGGTCGGCAGGTGCAATGCCATAATTGTTGTCGTCATTTTTTCCTTTCTTAAATTCGAGCTTACCGAATTTGTAGGTAAAGCTGACCCCGAAAGAACGGTAAGGAACTTCGCGTACACTGTAGGATGTATAATTTGCATCGGTGATGGTGGTCACTTGTTTTACGTACTGGCTGAAGATATTAGTGGCTGTAACACCTATGCTGGCTTTTTTATTGGCGAACTGCTTGCGCAGCGCCAATGTATAGGAAAAGAATTGTGGCGTTTTACCTTGTACATTATTAATGGAAGAATTATAATTTCCGAAAAGCTCCGTAATAAAATCCTTGCCCACCTGGTAAGATGCGTTCAGGTTAATTCGGTAGTCGAGGCCGCTGGTAGTATTGCCGCCGGCATACTGGTTCATAATATACCGGTCTGAAACAAAAATATTAGTACGAAGGTTCAGCTTATCTTTTACGGGCATAGAACCTGAAATGCTGATACCTGCCCTTACTTCCTCCCCGATATTACGCCGTGTGTTGACGGATACATTGTTGTATACAGAGTCGCCGACCTTATAGCTGGAGTAGAAGTCGGTGTATGGCTTTATGTCATCACTGTTGTGACGGTAGATGAGCGCTACGTAGATATTGCCTCCTTTCTCAAAAGTCCGGTTATAACCAAGTTCTGCATTGTCGCCTATTTCGGGCTTCAGCGCCGGATTGCCCGTTGTGATGTTGTATGGATCGCTGAGGTTGATGAATGGGTTCAGCTCGCGGTAGTCTGGCCGCTCAATGCGGTGACTGTAGCTGATCTTGATTGTCTGCGATTTGGTAATGGCATGGGAGAAAACCACAGAAGGTACAAAAGTATTATAGGAAGGAATGGATGTTCCGGGAAAGTCTATTGTCGTGTTGGTGTGTTCAAGCCTGGCGCCGGCTTTCACATCCAGGAAATTAAACAGGGAGAAAGTACCTGAAATATAGCCGGCATATATCTGTCGGTTATAGCTGAGGTTGTATGATTGAGACACGTCAGCAGCATATTCGTTAGATGAGGGATCCAATGTATTGACAGCTGCTGCACTGTGAATATTGCGCAGCACCAATTTTGCACCTGTTTCCAGCGTCAGTTTTTTACTGATGGGCTGGGTATAATCTACAGAGATGTTTGTTTCCCTGTCAGTTCCCGGATTGTTGCTGGATGAACCGGAAAACGGTATTGTAGTGCCGCTGTATACCTGCGACTGTGTATAGTCTGTATAATTTTTCCCGAAGCTGGAACTGTATAATATATTCAGCTCGCGGTCTTCCTGCCTGAATTTCTTTTTATAGTTCAGGCTCCAGTCTACCGAATTATTGTGAAAACGATTGTCAGAAGTACGGGTTGTATATAAATCTGAGACCGGGTTGTTTAAAGCATTATCCGTTAATTGTTCCTGGTTGGTACTGCCTTCGTTGTGATTGCCAAAATGATTATAGCTCAGTGAGCCGGTGAGATTGTTTTTGGGTGTAATATCCCAGTCGAAGCCAATGCCGCCCTGGTAGCCCGTTCTCTGGAAATCACTATAGCCGTCTTGCAGGAGGCGGGTAGTGGTGTGGGCAGTGGTATCTGCAGATAGCCTGTTCTGTATAGTTGTATTGCGTGAATTTAATTGTGCGTTACCACTCAGGTAAGCGTTTACGCCAAAGTTGCCATGACGGATGTTGAGGTTAGCAGAACCATTTTGCAGCCGTGTACCCGCAGAAAGGTTCACATTACCATTGATACCTTTTGCTTTATTATCTTTCAGAATAATATTGATGATACCACCGGTTCCTTCAGCATCATATTTTGCTCCGGGGCTGGTGATCACCTCAATGCTTTTGATCTGGCTGGCAGGAATTGCAGCAAGTGCGTCTGCCACACTATTGCCAAATACGCTGGATGGCTTTCCGTTGATGAGGAACCGGATGTTTGCATTGCCCTGCAGTTCCACATTGCCGTCTACGTCTACAGTTACCTGCGGTACTTTTTTCAGCACATCCAGCGCCACACCGCCTTGCGAGGTAATGTCGTTAGCTGTATTGAAAATGATCTTATCAATTTTATTTTCAATTACCGGTGTTTTAGCCGTGATGACGGCGCCTTTCAGTGTTTGGCGTGACGGGGAAATGAAAATATTGCCCAGCGGAACTTCTTTCCTGCTGCTGTTTAAAACAATATTGCTGATCGTGTCTTTTTCATAACCGATAAAATCTACGACCACCCGGTAAGTGCCGTCCGGCAGGCTGGTTACGGCAAATATGCCTTTAGTATCGGAGGAGGCGCCATTGATCACTTTGCCCGTCTGCTCGTCCGCAACAGTAATTGTAGCATATTCAACAGGTTGTTTACTAACGGCATCGGTCACCGTTCCGGTTATCTTTCCGTTGCCGGTTGCCTGCGTAAATCCGTCTGTATAAATGAGTATGAGTATTGCAGTGGCGATAAATCCCTTCATAAAAAATAAAAAGCATGCAAATGTATTGCGGGATTCTGGAGGAATTTTGTGCCTGTGATCTTTTGTGCAAACTACCACGTGAGCGTAAAGCTGTGGCGGTTGTTTTCATAAGCGTAAATGATACTGATGCCAGACTCGTCGCATATCTGTTTTACAATAGAAAGCCCAAGCCCATTGTGCTGACTATGCTGGGCTTCTTTATAAAAACGGCGGAACAGACGTTCTGTATCCAGCGGACGAGGCGCCCCGGTATTATGCACCTGCAGCTGTCCCTGTATCAGCTGTATCCATATTTCTCCATGATCGATGTTGTGGCGGCTGGCGTTGCTGAAAAGGTTATTGAGCAGAATATCTGTAAGCTCCGGATTGGCGTTAATTGTTGCCGGTGTAAGGTCTGCACGCACCCTGATATTCCTGTCCTGCCAGAATTCGTTCAATTGGTCCAGTTTTTCTTTTATTTTTTCTTCGAGATCTATAGATGTAGCGAGAGCAAATTGGTGATTTTCAATTTTGGTGAGGAGTAATAAAGACTGATTCAGGCGATTAAGCCTTTTTATAGCTGCGTAGGCGCTTTTCAGTGTTTCGGATTGCTTTTCGGAGATGTTTTCTTCCTGTATAAGCATATCAAGTTTGGAGCGGATAATAGCAAGTGGCGTCTGCATTTCATGCGATGCATTCTCTGTAAATTCTTTCAGCAATTGGTAATCCTGCTCTGCTTTGTCAATGGTGTCTTCCAGGCTGGCGTTCATGAATGCAAATTCGTCAATACCCGTTTCTGGAAACCGGATATCTTTTTTGCCGCCCAGTTTAAACTCCCTGATGGTGGCTATTGAGTCGTAAAAAGGCTGCCACAGCTTGCGCAGCAGCAGTGTATTAAGCAGTATGGTTGCCGAAATAATAATCAGGATCGTACATATGGTGATAAGCGTTATCGTCCTGAGCAGACCATGCATGCCTTCCAGCGGCCGTGCTATTGTTATGTTGTAGTATTGTGTGCCGGTATGCACCGTAAAACCGGTTTGCCGGAACTGGGTTGTTTTTTCTTCGCCGGGATTATACAACGATGCTGATCTTGGTTTAAACTGCAATACAGTGTCTGTTGCCGGCGTGCAGGTAATCATTTCATCTGCTACGTTCTGTAGAAAAGGCAGTTTTCCGTTATGTTGTATGTATTGTTTTATTTCGTATTTCCGGTCATACAGGTCTTCATCCAGTTCGTGAATCAATACAAAACGGAGCAGTACATACGACGCCATGCTCGACAGCAGGAACACTACTATCATCACCAGCAGGTTAACGCGATTGTATCGTGTGAACAGTTTCATGAATCCCCGTAGCCGTTATTTAATAGTGAATTTATATCCCATGCCGTAGATCGCCTTTATATAATCCGGGCAGCCAGCCTGTACCATTTTTTTGCGTAGGTTTTTGATATGGGAATAAATAAAATCATAACTATCGGCCATATCCATATCATCGCCCCAGAGGTGCTCTGCAATTGCTTCTTTCGTCACTACGCGGTTTTTGTTCCCCAGGAAATAGAGTAGCAGCTCATATTCCTTTCGCGTGAGTGGAATGGCTTCATCACCGGACTTCAGTGTTTTTTCTGTAAGGTCCAGCGTGAGGTGATCAATCGCAATAAGGTTTTTTCCGTCAAATGATTTGCGGCGTATGATGGCGGCTATGCGCGCGCCCAGTTCGGGGAGGTGAAAGGGTTTGGTGAGATAATCATCTGCACCGGTTTTCAATCCCTGTATTTTATCATCGAGTGAATTCCGGGCACTGATGATCAGCACGCCTTCATTTCTTCCGGAGGCCTGTAGTTCCTTCAGTAAATCAAGACCGCTGCCGTTGGGTAATGTGATGTCCAGCACGATACATACATATTCGTTCAGGTGAATTTTTTCCTGTGCAGTATAATAATCGGCAGCAGTTTCACATACAAACTGCTCATTGCCCAGGTAGGCGCAAATGCTGTCTGATAATTCCTGCTCGTCTTCTACAATAAGCAATTTCATAATATGCAAAATGTAAAATAAAGCAGGAAAACTGGATTATTTCTGAAATCGGTGTTATATGAGCTCCGGGAGGCACAACCGGCTTGCTGAACAGGTATTTAAAAATACGAAATGATTGCCTGTGAATGAGATTGCCTTTTTATTGCGCGCAAAAGAGCAACGGGATGGGAAAACTTCAGAATCTCTTCATATTGCACACAGGAAAAATACAGGATGATGTTTCATTTTTGAGGAAGGATACAGTAATAAAATTATTGCCCTGAAATAAACATAGCGCCGCAAAGGCTATCTGATATTTTAACAATTCCGCCATGCAGTTATTTAAAAATGAAAAAATACGTACACAGATAGTCAGGAAACTGCTGCTTTCTGTGTTGGTACTGTTTATCATTATGGTTGCTTTTGTACTTTGGCTGAAGATGATGATGTGGCATATACTTAATTAATTCAGATGAATCTTTAGTTATCACATTCATTTGCCTGTCTTTTATAATGGCAAAGCCGCCCCGGAAAATGAGGCGGCTTTTTTGAGGTAATTTCCCGGGAGGGTTTCCCGGAGAAAAATTTATACTGATTTATTATTCACCTGTCAGCGTCAGTACCTGGAATTCTGTTCTCCGGTTTTGCCGGCGTTTTTCTTCGGGGCAATTTTCGCAGTCTTCACATCTGTTTACAGGATTTGCCGAACCGAAGCCTTTTGCTTTGAGTCTATTGGCATTAATACCCTTGCTGCTCATATACCGGATCACGACATTTGCCCTTTCTACAGAAAGCTTCATGTTGTATTCATCAGCCCCCCGGCAATCGGTATGTGAGTTGAGTTGCACTTTCATGGCCGGGTATTGACGAAGCAGTTTCAGCAGCTTGTCGAGCGATGGTTTAGCATCGCTTCTGATGGTAGCCTTATTAAAATCGTAGTAGATATTCTCAATCTGGCAGATGGCACCTATTGTGAGTTTACACATCAATATGGTGTCGCTGAAACCGGTTATGCTGAAGCCTTCCGGCCTGTTTTTTGTTGAAACTGTTTTTTCGTCGCTGTAGTAATTTTCTTTGACAGCATTGATGTGGTAAACATTTCCCGCTTTTAGTTCTATATGTAAAGGCACTCCCGTCTGCAGGTTTATAGTATCTGTAATATTGCTGCCTTCACGCGTTATTACCAGCATCGGATTCTCGATTGGTGTCCTGGTGGCTTCATCGAGTATACTTGCAGCGTAGGGGATATTGTCCTCCGGCAACATTTTTACAGTGCGCAGCAAAGTATCTGTAACATTGTTTCCTGCCGCAGATACATGCATGGTATAAGGATTGAAACCCTGTTTCTTTAAGGTAATGTTATAACCTGCCATAGGGTAGAGCTGTGTGGTAAGACGGCCATCGGCATCGCTGCTGAAGCTGCGTGTGTCTTCGGCACTTTGCATGGAAATAGCCACGTCGCTGAGTGATCTTCCGGATACGGAGTCAATAATGGTGAGACCCAGGAATATTTTTTCTTTAAACAAGTGATAGATATTATCGCCTTTTTTCATTGCCGGGCGATTAGATGCAAAATAGCCGTTCAGATGATCGTCATACATAGTAAGCGACATGTCATCATACGGAGAATTGACCGGCCTTCCTGCATTTACAGGAGTGCTCCATTGCTGGCCGTTATCATTCCATGTTGTATAGAACACGTCCAGGCCGCCATACCCGGGATGGCCGTTTGACGCAAAGGCAAGTGTTTTGTTATCTGTAAAAACAGGGAACATTTCTTCTCCTTCTGTATTGATCGTTTTGCCCAGGCTTACCGGCTTGCCCCACTCGCCATTATTTTCTTTACGGCAGGCATACAGGTCTATGCCCCCTTCGCCACCCTGCATATCGGATGCAAATACCAGCATATTTTCGTCCGGACTGATTGCGGGCTGGGCAGTGGAGTAGTTTTTGCCGTTATACGGAAACGGGTGAATCTTTTTATATTTTTTTGTTTCAGGATCGTAGCCGTCTGCAATCATTATTTGCAGGCGCACTGTTCCTTCGTTATCGGCTACAGCACTCTGCCCGAAGAGGTCTTCTTCTATTGCAGTACGCGTAAAATACATTTTTGAACCATCGCGTGTGAATATGCAGGTGGCATCGTGGTATTTGCTGTTCACTTTTCCGCCGAGCGGCTCAAGATCTGTACCGCATACACCAGCTGTATTGCAGGATACGCTGCAGAGGTTATAGTAGGTATGGCCGGTCCATTTATCTTTTTTGCCAGAACCGCTGATTACAGAATCGGTGGTAAAAGCGAGCTTGTTACCATATATCGCCGGACTGAAGTCTGAGCCGTCTGTATTAATGCTTAACAATGATGTTACGCCGTCAGGAAAAGTTCCGGCAGGTATTTTAGACTGGGTACAGCCTGTGAGCATATTGGCGGCACGCCGGTCTTTGGGCTTCTGTACCAGGTATTGGTTCAGCATTGCAGCTGCATCATCGTACCGCTCCAGCGCCATCAGTACTTCTGCATAATGGAGTTTTATATCATCGTTGCGACCTTTGCGCACATTAATACTTACGGCCTTGTCATACCAGGTGGCGGCATTGGCCGGATCTTTTATCAACCTGTAGCAATCTGCCATGCGGGTAAAAAGCATGATATCTTTCTTCCTCGGATATTTTTTTACCACTTTTTCATAAGATAAAATGGCTTCACCGAATGCTTTATGATTATATAAATAATCTCCTTTTGACATGTCGGGATTGTGGCCGGCCATACTGGCGATTGGCGATTGCAGCAGGGTCATGCCAAAGAACAGGATGTATATATTTTTCTTCATTTTGCAGTATTGATGAACAGGATCAGAAGTTTTGAATGAAACGCGGATCTACAAAGTCTTTCATGTCTTTGATAAAATCGAAACCAATGGTTATTTCGTGTGAGCCTTTCGCATACGGGCTCAGATCGGACAGCAGGTAATCATATGCATAGCCTATGTTCAGCTTCTTGGCTACCTGTATATGCACAATGCCTTCCAATGATTTGTCTGTACGATAAGTTGCACCGATCATCAGACGTTTGTAGATGATTGCTGTAAGGTTAATGTCTGTGCTGAACGGTAACTGGTCTGTGCCGTTTCCGACGTACCGCATCATGAATTGCGGCAGCAGTGTCAGGTAATCGTTAACCGGGAGGCCGTAGCCGCCGCTGAGGTAGAAGGCACGTGTCTGCCGGGCTTTTTTGCCACTGGCGTATGTCGGCTCGTTTTTGTCGTAATAGTTTTGAAGTAAAGCCGGAACCGAAAGCCCCAGGTAGTAACGGGACGATGACCAGTACACTCCTGCGCCTGCATTGGGCATTATACGGTTCTTTATATCATTGGCCAGCACTTCGTCATTCTGGTCGTAAGGGTTCAGGTCACTGTAGCGTGCGCTGTACATAGATACGCCCGCCTGCAGACCAAATGACAGGACACTTTTCTCCATGCGTATACGATACGCGTAGGATGCATTAATGGTATTGTTATCTACCGGCCCCAGCGTTTCCCTGTTTATTGCAAGGCCCAGTGCTACCGGTCGGAATTCTTTATCTGAATTGCCGACAGGTCCGTCTATGGTCAGGCTTATATCCCTGGGGGCTCCGTCAATTCCTGTCCACTGGCTGCGGTAAGCAGCATTAACTGAAGTTACATTACGGCTACCGGCGTATGCAGGATTGTACAATAGTTTATTAAACATAAACATGGTGTAGTGAGGATAGCCCTGGGAAAAAACTGCGGAAGAGAACAGCATTCCGAGTGCAACAAGTGTATATTTCATAATTGCTTGTTTTATTGATAGTGGCAGCTTAACGGTTTATCATCAGGTAGCCCGTATATATTTCTCTGCCGGTGGTTTTGTTTGGCTCTTTGAGGTTGATATAATAGTAGTAAACACCTGACGGCAGATTACCGCCTGTCCAGTCGCCCTGGTAGTTGGTTTGATCAAATACTTTATCGCCCAGTTTGTCGTAAAGCTGTATGGTGGATTTGGGATAAAGACTTAAATTCTCAATGATCCAGTTGTCATTTTTTCCGTCACCATTTGGTGTTATCACATTATGGATCGTGATGTCGTAATTACATTCATCCTGACTTACATGTACGACAATTGTGTCTCTGCCTGACTCGCATGTTTTGTACTGTTCTGTTATATACCACGTAAATGTTCCTGCGATGTTAGTAGCTGGTGTAGGTGCGCCGGGAAGGTTGTTGCCCTGTGCATCATACCATTTCAGTATAGTCCCGGAATCAGCCTGCGCTGTCAGTACAGCTGCGGGAGCGTCTCGGCAATAGTCTATGGGCGAAGCGCCTTTGGGTATATATGGATAAACCCCACTGTCGGCTACTACAAGTGTTGCCTGGCTGGTGCAGGCCAGGCCGGCTGATTTAAGTTGGAGTGTGTAGGCGCCTGTTGCAAGACTGTCTGTAATCAGCCCGGATGTATCCGTATAGGTTTTTATCGTATTGTTTCCCTGCATTAGGGTGAGTGTATATGGTTTCAATCCATTCTGCAGCTGAAATTGTACGCCGGCTTTATGGATACAATCTGTAGATGAAAGTACTGCGGGTGTAATTTTGCCGCCATCTATTATCCTGATCGTATAGGTCATTACATTGGAAGTAGAGAGCGGACATCCGTTATCGGAGTAATTACCCAGGAAGGTGTAGTTACCGGCAGGCATACCCGTTGTATTCCATGCGAAATCAATGCGCGGCTGGGTAGAGTTATTGTTGGATATGGTAACGCTGCTGCCGGAGGGTATATTGGCTACCCCTGCTTTGATGCTGTCCCCGTTTGCATCTCTAACGGGTATATGAAAACGTACGGTGCTTCCCGGACATGTTGTAATTGTGTCGGTACCAGACCAGAAACCTCCCTGCAGTGCAGCAGCGGCAGTGTCTATATCTCCCGTAGGCGGCTGGTTATTACAACTGCTCAGTACATAAAAAACTTTTTCCCTCATAGCGGTGCCAACAAGTACGCCGTTCCTGTATTCGGATATTTTAGTATCTACAATAGATTCCTGTGAAAGGTTCGGTGTAAATTTTAAGGTGCCAGTTGCATTATCAAAAGTCAGGCTGTTGGCAACTACTGCCAATGGATTACTGTAGCTGTACCCGGGCTGATAGGTCACATTCTGGGGTAGGGTGCAGGTTGCCTGTTCCAGTGCCTGTACAAGTGAATAAGATAATGAATCATTGTCAGGGTCGGTAGCTTGCTGATTGTATGTCTGCGGTACATTAATGCAGTAGAAATCAAATACCGAGCTGTTATACTTCGGAGAGGAATTGTTCCCTGCGCTATTGTTGAGGGTAGCTTCCAGTACAAGACGGCTGTTATTTCCGCCTACCCAGTTTGTACCGCTTACCGGCCTGCCCGCGCGGCTGCCGCAGGATGTGTTCATGTTAGAAGTGAAGCGGAACAGCCAGTTTACTGATGGATAAGGAATAGTAACAGTATCGGCGTATATAAAACGGTTTACACCGAGCAAAGGGCCTCCGTTACATTTGGTATTCCCCTGCTGCGAGCGGCAGTAAGGGTTCACATTCCTGGTGGAATCCGGAATAAGCTTCAGGTACATTGTCCTTGTAATGCTTCCGTTATTGATCAGTAAAATCTCTGGGGTAACGGTAGGCAGATCGCTCCAGTTATTAGCTCCGCAGTTGCCATACACGGTCATATATACTTTGTAGGTGTTGCCGCTCACATGGGAGTAGTAGAGGTCTACCCCGAAAAAATGGTCTGCCCGGCACCATGCAGGGAGTAGCATCAGTAGAAAAAGCAGGGCGTTCTTCATACAATGAGTTCTTTTATAGATTGATTTTTGATGGAAAAATATGTTTGGCAGTAATGGTTCCCGGTTATCTTACAAGTAGGATGTCACCATGTTTTTCATAGTACTGCCCGTTGATACATTTATATTTCAGGTAATAGAAATAAGTGCCTGCTTCTGCCTGTGCACCGCCGAAAGTGCCGTCCCAGCCATGCGCTTCGTCCAGTGTTTCAAACACGGTTTGCCCCCAGCGATTCACAATCCTGAAATCGGCAATGGCATGATGCCCTATTGTAATTACGCGGAACTGGTCGTTTTTGCCATCTCCGTTAGGTGTAAAAGCGTTTGGCAGTGCCACATCACAGCAAGGCGTGGCGCTCAGGTATACACTGTCCGACGCTGCACAGCCATAACTGTCTGCTACTGTCAGGCTCAGGTAGCCGCTGAAGAATACATGGGCATCTGTAGTTGCAGTTGCGCTGTCCGGAAAGTAACGTACAGGTGACCAGTGATAGCTATTCCCTGTATTTGCAACTGCTGAAACCTGTATGGTGTCACCACTGCATATTTCTGTTTTGCTGAGCGGAAGTATGTGCGCTTCTGGCGGAGGATGTACAAAAATGCTGTCAGCAGTAAGCACGGAATGGCATATTGCGCCTTGTGTAGAGAGCGTTATTCTTTTAATGCCGGGCTGTGTATAATACAGCTTGTATGCGCCTTTGCCAGATCCGTCAAGAACTGTAGCTCCGTCGAAATTCCAGTTATATGTAAGGCCGTTGGGTACATCAAAACCAGCCTGTAAACTGATCAGCTGCCCGATACATGCGTCTGGCTGTATCTGAAAATCGGAAAGTGGTGTTTCCAGTACATTAAGATGTTTATCTATGCTGTCGCTGCAGTTCAGGTTGGAAGCTACAAGGTGTATGACCTGGTTTCCTGCTGTGGGGTAACGTACCACATAGGGGCCTTTGCCAGAGCCGCTTTCAACGCTTCCGTCAGAGAAATTCCAGGTGTACGTTGCTGTGGAGGGCGCTACACCAGTATAAGCAATCAACACTGTATCATCCTGGCAGATAGTTGTTCTTGAAAGCGTAAAGTCTGCTGTCACTTTAGGATTGACAGTCAGTGTATAATTGGATACAGGGCTGGCGCAGTGCGGACTTGCAGCTGAATAGGATATCACGGAATATACGCCTGCATGCTGTGTTCCTGCATTGGCTATTGTAAGATTTTGCGTCGTATCTGTCAGGTTGCCAGGTAGTGTCCAGTGATAAGCTGCAGCTCCGGAAGAAGAAGCATTGATGTGCGCTGTCTGACCTTCGCATACTGGATTGTTACCTGTGATTACCGGTGCCGCAGGCCCCGCAATGATAGTTACACTTATGGTTGATGGAGCAGAAATACAGCCGCCATTTTTTGTGCGCACCTGGTAAGTGCCGGTATTGGGCAGCTGAGGGTGAGCCAGTACCGGATTTCTTATTGAAGACTGGAAACCTGCGGGCCCCGTCCATACATAGTTAGATGCAGATACACCGGCATCAAGTTTCAGTGAGTCGTTTATACAAATAGGGCTGTTGCTGGAAGCTACAGGAGGTGAAGGTATAGGAACGACTGTTATGGTTACTGTGTCTTTGTTTTTATTACATGCAGAAATGAGGTTGGAGCTGACAACATAACTGGTTGTTACCGGAGGGTGTGCCATGGTGTTATTACAGCTGATGCAGCTCAATGAGCTTAATGGAGCGCCTCCGGGCAATACCGACCATGTAAACGTACCTCCGCCGGAAGCCTGCAGCATCACAGAATCTCCCGAACATATGGTGGTATCTCTGTAGATGTTTGTAACAGGATGAACGTAGATAGGTATTGAGAAAGTTTGTACGGTAAGCAGGCCGGGAGGCAGGCAGGTGGAATCTTTGACAATGATGTTGAAATTTTTGAGACCGGTATCGTTGTTGCCGGGCGTCCATAAATAACAGCCTTGCACTGAATTGGTGAGCTCACCTGTATAGGTCATCGTTGCTGCCGGTGTTACCCCGGCGTGGTTATCGCTCACTACCAGCACGGCATTGGGCAGGGGAGACGTAACATGTATGCAGAAATTGATGGGTGTGTTAGCACAATTTTCCAATCTTCCGTTTACCCATTGTCCGCCGGTGATGGCGGCAGTATCCAGGGAAATAGCAGGCTGTACACTGCTGCAATTGGGCAGTACGATAACCTGTACATCGCGTACAGAACTTCCTATCAGTACATGGTTCCTGTATTCTTTTACCAGCAGCGACATGGTAAATTTTCCACTCAGCGACGGTGTGAAATTCATCTGCCCGGTAACCGGGTTAATCACAAAAGTATTGTTGCAGGCAATCGGATTAGTTGTTGTGTTATAAATAGTACTCGCCCCACCTGTATAAGCAATATTAGTTCCCGCATCACCACAGGCGCCTTTTAACGGGTTCTGCAGCTGGTATGTAAGCGAATCTCCATCAGGATCTGTAGCGCCATTATTAAAACTGTATGGATTATTGATGCACACATAAGGCACTGGCTTAACAGTGAATAAAGGAGAGCTGTTGCCTTGTGCTACGGCGTTATTGAGGGTTGCTTTGATAAAGAAATCATCGCTTGTGGAGCCATTATCAAGATTGGCGCTGCCGTTCCTGGCACTGATGGAAACGCTGAATTCCCATTGGCTGCATCTCGATGGAAGGGTTACATCGCCCTGGTACCACCATTCTTCATACCCCGGTAATGTGCTGGCGGTGCTTTGGCACCTTGTAGGGTATCCTGAGCAACCCACCAATACCTGTGAACCATTGGTTGTACCGTCCGGTAATGTTGTAAGAGGCTGCAGTATGGCGGTTACAGCAGAATTGTTACATGTATTTACACCGCAGAGCTGAACAGTTGAGGGTGCATTGGCAGTACCCGCACAGTCTCTGTACAGTTTGAATGTAATATGATAAACAGAATCCGGAGTTCCCGGGACATGTTTGTAGACGATTTCTCCACCTGCGCAATGGCTTGCATCTGCATGATTATAACAAGTGAAAAATATCAGGAATATAGAAAGAATGCGTAGTGTGTGTTTCATCAAAAAAAATTATGATAGAGAACAAAAAGATTGAATGTTAAATGCTGATTTTCCCGTATCCACGCTGTAATTCCTTTGGCAGTGCTGTATGAACAGATTACTTTATACCGCCTTCATAGTATCCACTTACTCACTGTGCAATTAATGGACAAGTATAATATATCTGCAAGCTGTTAATGTCTTTTTATATAAAAAAATTTATGCAAACGTTGCCGGCAACGTTTGCATAAATTTTTCGGATGTAATTCTCTTTCCATCAGATTTTGCTACATATATTAGCCCGGTCTATAAAGTAAGTGCTCACTTTCAGGAATGGAAATATGCAATAGCCCTGGACCATGGGTTTCCGTTTGATAAGAAGATTATGACCGCTACCGAGCCAGTTTTTATTGGTTTACTGTATTAAGAAACCAATTTATTGAATTGTATAAATCATCATTCACTTTATGTTAAAAACCGGAATATGATCAAAGGTGTACGTCCTTCTGTTTTTTTTCAGTCAAGATTTTTTGCATTAATAACCCTGTTCACTATCATGACTGCTGGTGCTGCAAACGGCCAGGGCACATCAAATCCTTTCGGTTTTGAAGACGGAACGATAGGGGCATGGACTGCTGGCGGAAGCTCGGAATCGGTTAGCGTAAACAGTACTGCAGTCAATACACGTACCGGCAGTTACTCATTAAAATGGACCACCACTTCAACCAGCAGTAACAAATACGCTTACAGCAATACTCCCTATGGTACATCTGCTTCCGGCACATACATACATTTTATTTACTGGGCGCTGGCACAGGATCCGAGCACTACTGTAGACGCTTCCCTGCGATATGGCAGCAGTGCGCCACCTTCCGGTACAGGATCTACTGCCAATGCTTCCGGTGGATATGGACTTTCTACTACAGCATGGACAAGGGTTGTATTTAATCTTACTTATGGGTCCTCCGGCAGGTATTATTTTGCAGCGCCGCGCAAAACATCGGGTAATGCAACCACGTATTACCTGGATGATGGTATTATATACTTATCAAACAACAGCACAACAGATACTGTAGATCCCGGTGCAGCAACAGCGCTTGCAGCAACAGCTGCGGGTACTACAGTAAATCTCTCGTGGACATCTAACACCGACGCCAATACTGGTGTGCAGGCAACAATTGTACTCCGCACCAGCAATACTGCAGCTGCGGCTCCTGACTTAAATGACCAGGCAATATATTCCACAACAGGCGGAAATGCAGGGCCCAATACCGTTGGCAGCTGGACGATTATCAGTACCACCACTGGCGCCACCGCCACCACTTATGCCGATAATTCTGTACCGGGAGGCACTTATAAATACGCAGTTATTCTCCGCGACCTTGCTTACAATTATTCAACAGCAGTTGTTTCTCCTTCGGTAACCGTTGGCGGCGGATCTCCCTCAATAACAGTAAACCAGACAGGCTTTACAGGAACTTTCGGAAATGTGGTAACGGGTAGCAATTCGGCTGCACAGCAATACAGCGTAACCGGCTCAAACCTGACAAATGATATTATAGTGACAGCCCCATCAGGTTTCCAGGTTTCAACAAGCAGCAGTACAGGTTTCACTTCTTCCCTTACACTTACTCAGACTGCAGGTGCAGTTGCAGCTACACCGGTATATGTGCGTTATAGCCCAACAGCAGCAACCGGCGCAACAGGAACACTCACAGTTACTAATGCCAGCACGGGTGCCACCACGCAGAACGTTTCTGTAAGTGGCAATGCACTGGCAACAGAACCAACAACCAATGGCACCATATCTTTCGGCACAATAACGAATACTTCTATTGTAGTAAACCTCCCGACAGTGGGGAATGGCAGTAACAGGATCATAGTAGCGAGAGCTGCAAGTGCTGTGACTTTTACGCCGACAGATGCAGTTGCATCCACGGGTGTGAACTCCGACTTCAGCGTTGCAGCGAACCAGGGCAGCGGCAATGAAATTATTTATGATGGTGCCGGTTCGGGCAGCAGTGTGGTAACTGTCACCGGCTTAACAGCCGGCACAACGTATTATTTCACTGTATACGAATATAATGTGGGTACCGGTACATCACAGAACTACCTGCTTAGTCCTGCGGCTACAGGCAATACAATTACTACCGTTCCTGCACCGGTAGTCACACTTACTACTACAGGCTTTACCGGAATATTCGGCAATGTAGTTACAGGTACTAACTCCGCAACACAGCAATACAGCGTAACCGGTGCGAACCTTACAGCCGATATAACTGTTACGGCGCCATCAGGATTCCAGGTATCAGCAAACAGCACCACAGGTTTTGCATCTTTCCTTACACTTACACAGACTGCCGGTACAGTTACATCTACACCGGTATTTGTACGTTATAGTCCAACAACAGCGACCGGAGCCACAGGAACGCTTACTGTTACCAATGCGAGTACTGGAGCCACTACACAGAATGTTTCTGTAAGCGGTAATGCATTGGCAACAGAACCAGCAACAAATGGCACCATATCTTTCGGTACAGTAACGAATACTTCTATCGTTATAAACCTGCCAACAGTGGGTAATGGCAGCAGGAGAATTATTGTAGCTAAAGCTGCCGGTGCAGTAACATTTACACCAACAGACGGAGTAGCTGTAACAGGTGTCAATTCAGATTTCAGCCTTGCAACGAACCAGGGCAGCGGCAATGAAATAGTGTACGATGGAACGGGGTCAGGCAGTAGTGTAGTAACGGTTACCAACCTGGCGATAGGTACTACTTATTACTTCACTGTATATGAATATAATGTAGGCACCGGTACTTCACAGAATTACCTGCTTACACCTGCAGCTACAGGGTCAACAACCACTACCAGCCCCTCACCGCTTATCGCTATTAATCAGACAGGCTTTACCGGTACTTTCGGTAATGTAGTTACAGGTACAAACTCTGCCACACAACAATACAATGTAAGTGGGTCAAACCTTACAACTGATATTACGATAGCAGCACCTGCCGGCTTCCAGGTATCAACAAACAGCAGCACAGGTTTTGCAGCAACGCTTACACTTACACAATCCGGCGGTGCCGTTGCATCTACCCCTGTATATGTGCGTTACAGTCCCACAGCTGCCACGGGCGCCACAGGAACGCTTTCGATTACACATGCCAGCACAGGTGCCACTACACAGAATGTTTCTGTAAGCGGTAATGCATTGGCAACAGAACCAGCAACAAATGGCACCATATCTTTCGGTACAGTAACGAATACTTCTATCGTTATAAACCTGCCAACAGTGGGTAATGGCAGCAGGAGAATTATTGTAGCTAAAGCTGCCGGTGCAGTAACATTTACACCAACAGACGGAGTAGCTGTAACAGGTGTCAATTCAGATTTCAGCCTTGCAACGAACCAGGGCAGCGGCAATGAAATAGTGTACGATGGAACGGGGTCAGGCAGTAGTGTAGTAACGGTTACCAACCTGGCGATAGGCACCACTTATTATTTCACTGTATATGAATATAATGTGGGGACAGGCACTTCACAGAACTACCTGCTCACACCTGTGGCCACCGGTTCAACAACTACTACCGTTCCGCCACCGGTAATTACGGCTACGACAACAGGCTTTACAGGTACTTTTGGTAATGTTGTGACCGGCGCAAATTCAGTAACACAGCAATATACTGTGAGCGGCATTTATCTTACCGCAAATCTTACAGTGACGGCACCTTCCGGCTTCCAGGTATCTACAAGCAGCAGCACAGGATTTGGTACATCCGTTTCTTTGACGCCGGCCAGCGGTGCTGTTGCATCGACAGCTATCTACGTACGTTACAGCCCTACGGCAGCTACCGGTGCCACCGGAACGCTTACGGTTACCAATGCGAGTGCTGGTGCTACGACACAGAACGTTTCTGTAAGTGGTAATGCACTGGCCGCGGAGCCAACAACAAGCGGTACTATTTCATTTGGTACTGTAACGACAACTTCAATGGTAGTAAACCTGCCAACAATTGGTAACGGCAGTAAAAGGATTATTGTTGCAAGAGCTTCCAGTACTGTGAATTTTACACCAACAGATGCGGTGGCATCAACTGGTGTAAACTCCGACTTCAGTATAGCTACCAATCAGGGCAACAATAATAAAATTGTTTATGACGGATCCGGGTCGGGCAGTGGTGTTGTTACAGTAACAGGTTTAACTTCCGGAACAACATATTATTTTACAGTTTATGAATACAATGCAGGCACCGGTACATCGCAGAATTACCTGCTCAGCCCGGCCGCTACAGGTTCTGTTGCCACGTCGGTTCCGCCGCCTGTGATCACTGTTACGACAACAGGCTTTACCGGGAATTTTGGTAATGTGGTAACCGGTACTAATTCAACAACGCAGCAATATACGGTGAGCGGTGTTTACCTCACGGCAAACCTCATAATAACAGCGCCTGCAGGATTCCAGGTGTCAACAAGCAGCAGCTCCGGATTCGGCACTTCTGTTTCTTTGGCACCATCCGGCGGTACCGTTGCATCTACAACTATTTACGTGCGTTACAGCCCTACGGCAGCTGGTGGTGCTACCGGTACACTTACCGTTACCAATGCCAGTACAGGTGCCGCAACACAGAGCGTTTCTGTAAGCGGTAATGCACTGGCGACAGAACCGACAACAAGCGGTACTATTTCATTCGGTACAATAACAACAAATTCTATTGTAGTAAACCTGCCCACAATCGGTAATGGCAGTAAAAGAATAATAGTGGCAAGACCTGCCAGTGCTGTGAATTTTACGCCGGCAGATGCAGTAGCTTCCACAGGCGTCAATTCAGATTTTACGCTGGCGGCCAATCAAGGTAATGGTAATGAAATTGTATATGATGGAACAGGTTCCGGCAATAATGTAGTTACGGTATCGGGTTTAACCCCCGGTACGACATATTACTTCACCGTTTATGAATACAATGTGGGAACGGGTACATCGCAGAATTATCTGCTTACTCCCGCTGCTGCAGGCAACGCAGTTACAATGCTGCCTACGCCAACTATAACACTTTCTGCATCGGGTTTCCCTGGGAATTTCGGCAATGTAACTATGGGAACATTCTCTACGGAACAGGTATACACTGTGAGCGGGGCAAACCTCACCAATAATATCGTTATAACAGCACCAACAGATTTTCAGATATCTCTCACCACCGGCACCGGGTTTGGTTCAACACTTACACTGACACCTGCTACCGGTACAGTGGCTGCTACCGCAATTTATGTGCGTTACGCTCCTGCAACTGCTACCGGTGCTACCGGAACACTCACCATAACCAATACCAGCACGGGCGCAGTTACGCAGAATGTTTTCTTAAACGGTAATGCGCTTGCCGTTGCTCCCACTGCAAGCGGCACCATCAGTTTTGGCCAGGTTACAGATACTTCCATCGAAGTAAATCTGCCCACCGTAGGTGATGGAAGTAAAAGGATCATTGTTATGAAACAGGGTAGCGTCACGACTTTTATACCAGCTGATGGCACAACTGTAACGGGTGTTAATTCTGATTTTAATCTTGCTGTAGACCAGGGGAACGCAAATAAGGTTATATATGAAGGCAGCGGATCCGGCAATTCTGTTGTAACAGTTACCGGGCTTACCGCAGCTACGCTGTATTATTTTATGGTGTACGAATACAATGAAGGTACAGGTACATCGCAGCATTATCTTATTAACCCTGCGGCAAACAGTGATATGACTACTTCATATCCTGCAGGTATGAACAATACGCAGATAGCAAAAGATATCAGTGTTTATCCGAACCCTGCTCAGAATATTGTTCATATCAAGGCACCTGTTGCGGTCAATATTATCATAAGGGATATGACCGGACGTACTGTTTATTCAGCAACGAACGTAGCAGATATGGATCTCGGTAATCTGCCGGAAGGTGTTTATTCTGCCATAATACTGAATGCCGAAGGACGGATACTGAAAACCGAAAAACTCCTTAAAACAAAATAAACGCATCCAGAATACATACATACAAATCCCAAACCAATAAACAACTTTATACAATGCGCCTGTTACCGTTTTTATTCTTATGTTCAGTGTCTGCTGTATGTTCTTTCAAGGCAGACGCACAGCTGGCTAACCCATTCGGTTTTGAAAATAATACGGCTGCTACGTGGGCTGGTACAGGTTCTACGGAAACAGCTACTATAAATAGCACTGGCGCAAACATAAGAACAGGGAGCTATTCGCTCAAGCTCACTACTACATCTACCGGAACAGGTAATAAGCAATGGTATAGCGATACGCCGTATGTTGCTTCCGGCTCCGGTATTTACATCTATTATATTTACTGGGCAAAAGCCCAGGATGCAGGTACTTCCGTAGATGCCTCCCTTCGTTATTCGTCTACTGCGCCGCCATCGGGCAGCGGTTCTTCGTCCAATGCATCAGGAGCAACAGCGCTCTCTACCACATCCTGGACGAGAGTTACCAACGGTGTAAATACCAGCAGCACACGTTATTATTTTCCCGGTCCCCGCAAAACGGCATCTGCTGGTGCCACTTCTTTTTATATGGATGACGGTGTGTTATATACATCTGCACTCTCAACCGTTGATACAACTGATCCTGGTGCACCATCTGCACTCGCAGGAACAGTTTTTGGTAATCTTGTGAATCTTGCATGGACCAGTAATACAGATGCGGGAACAGGTGTACAGGCAACTATGTTGCTGCGTACCACTAACACATCAGCTGCTGCACCGGTATTGAATGACCAGGCTCAATATTCTGTTGCAGGCGGGTCTGCCGGCCCCAATACAATAGGTGCGTGGACGGTAGTAAATACTGCTATCGGTGCTACTGCCACATCATATATGGATGCTGCACCGGCACCGGGGGTGTATAAATATGCTGTAGTATTGCGTGATGTGGCATATAACTATTCTGTAGCAGCTATTTCAGATACAATAACCACAGGCACCCCAATACCTGTAATATTTACGGACACCAGCGGCTTTGTCGCTGACTTCGGAAGTGTTATAAAAAATAATGTTTCCGGCGAACAGCATTATAGCGTCAGTGGATTTAATCTCTCTGCCGGCATAACGGTAACTGCTCCCGTGGGATTCGAAGTATCGCAGACCAGCGGTTCAGGTTTTACGAATACATTCACAATACCACAGGCGACAGGTACAGTTGCAGCCACGAATGTATATGTGCATTACAAACCCACAGGTGCAACCGGGGCTACAGGAAACGTCAATGTTGGCAATACGAGTAACGGAGCTGCTGCACGCAATATAGCGGTAAGCGGCAATGCTATTGATATGGAGCCGACATCTTCCGGCAGCATATCTTTTGGTACAATTACGAATACCAAAATCGAAGTGAATCTTCCTACAGTCGGCAATGGCAATAAAAGGATCATTGTGTTAAAAGCAGGTAACGATGTCACTTTTATCCCGGCAGATGGTGCACCTGTAGCTGGTGTCAATGCAAATTTCGGTATTGCTGCAGACCAGGGTAGTGGCAACAAAGTAGTATATGATGGCAGCGGATCCGGAAATGCCGTAGTGATGGTTACGGGACTTACACATTCTACAACTTATTATTTTGCAGTGTATGAATATAACATGGGCAGCGGTACATCACAGAACTATCTGCCGGGTTCGCCGATTACAGCGCTGGCCAGGACGGCAGATACTAACGTAAGTGTTCATGCTGTATCCTCACCAGAAGGGATACATATTTTCCCCAATCCTTCTCAGGGAACTGTCTTCATTGATGCTCCCGTGCCTGTTGGTATTATTGTGAAAGATATGACAGGGCGTATTGTATACAGAAAAGAACAGGTTAGCAATGCTGATCTCAATGATCTGACGAATGGTATCTATATCATTGCCGTAACAGATGAAAACGGTGCAGCGCTGAAAATAGAAAAGCTGGTTATACAACGGTGATAATAATATCTGCTGACATATTGGTTGTTCAGCCATAATTTTTTAAGTTAAACGGGGCGACAAAAGATCGTCCCGTTTAACTTAAGGCTTATATGGAATTAATAAAAGAACTGCTCTAAGATGATTTTGCCGTCCTTTACCTGGAATACACCGATCTCTTCCAGTTGGACGCGGGGTCTGTTTTTAAAAGTCACATCCCTTTTGAGCGCCACACTAAAAAAATTACCGGCTACTACCGGCTTACTGCAATATTGCTCATGAATTGACACGATCATTTCACGATTGGCTGCACCTTTGGCCTTAACGGCTTCTTTTCCCTGAGTTACTACGGGAATGCCTCTTGATGCCACATGCTCCGGTTCCCGGCATATAACATGATCATCATGAAGTTCTTCCAGGATTTCATCCCATTTATTCTGGTTAGCTAATTCGTGATATCTGTTTGCAATTTCCTGTGTTGTCATAAAATTTTTTTTGAAAATGGATTTTATAACACAAAAGTGAACCACGGTTGTGACAGCCCTATGTCAGCAGCTTTGAGACAGGGGCAGATTTTTTGGGAAATCGGTCAAACAAAAAAAGACCACGCTTCCTGCATGGCCCTTATTAAAAAAACATTTGCAGTAAGACTTACGCCTCCACAGCCTTGCTTACTTTACGGTATACAAACTCGTGGTAGATATGTCTGCGGCAGAAACGGCCCGGCACATCGGAGTTGCAGAGTTTGATATATAATGTCTTTGGCACGCCAAAATATTCATAGCTGCTGCCATCGATAAAGTTGAGCTGCAATATCTGTTTCTCATAAGAGAAGTTGAGTATCTGCGAGGTGTTTACCGTAGCGGTATATTCCGGTAATGCCTGCTCGATGGTTTCCGGGGCAACGCTCACCAGAAAATGATATGCATTGATGAGTTCTTTGCTTTTTTCCTCAGCTGCCAGCTTTTCTTCCTCATTGTCCTGGAACTTATCAGGATGGAACTCTTTCATCAGGTTCCTGTAGGTTGTTTTTAATTCTTTCAGGTCGGCAGTGGGAGTTACGCCCAGCAGTTTCCTGTAATTACCTATTCTTTTCATTTTACTTGTTTATTATGTTGCCTGATAAGGAGCATTGGTGTGATGATACATCAATAATGCAGATTGTAATGCAATGCTGATGTTATGAAATAATAAAAAAGGAGTTACGGTATGTGTAACTCCCTGTAGATCATTTGGTGCCCGGAACAGGAATCGAACCTGCACTCCCTTGCGAAAACCAGATTTCGAGTCGCAAAGTGATTACAATTATATTTTTACAAATTCAAATATTAGTATGCTTGGTTAATGACCTTTAAAGAGCTTCATGTTTCAACCTTAATACAAATAGATGGAAAAAGATTGTCCCTGGTAAAAGGAGCCGCGAAGGTATCGTTTAAAATTGAATAAACTTAAAAAGATTAATTGATAGGTTTGAATTGATTGCTTTAGTTTCCTCAAAATTTATATACATACCTGAAATGTAATCAGGTTATGCCATGTCAACATAGATTTCATGATGTATTGATCCCTCAGCAGAGCAACGGTAAAGTCGAACGGTTCAAAAAGAGACGCTTTTTTATAATGATGATATTTTAAAACTGCAGGTAAATGCCTCCTGTATTTTTTATAATAGCGGGTTCCATTTCATACGCTTTAAGAATATGTTCGGTTGTCAATACCTCTTCCGGAGTACCACTTGCCAGTACGTTACCGGCATACAACAGCACCAGCTGATCTGCAAATTTTGCCGCAAGGTTCAGGTCGTGTATGACGCCGGCAACAACAATATTTTCCTGCAGGAGTAGTTGCCGGATGCTTTCCATAAACCGGAACTGGTAATATATATCCAGAAAAGTCAGCGGCTCGTCCAGCAACAGATAGCGGCAAGCTTCCTTTGTAGGGTACCATATCTGTGCCAGTACCCGTGCAAATTGTACCCGTTGTTGTTCTCCGCCACTCAGTGTATTATAGTCGCGATGAATCAGTGATGTAACACCTGCAAAATGCATGGCCGCTTTGCATGCCATATGGTCTTTTGCTGCCGGTCTTCCCGTAAAATGGGGTGCGCGTCCCATCATAATAACTTCGTGCACTTTGAAAGGGAAGGGCAGTTCCGTATGTTGCGACAGCACGGCCCGCATCGTTGCCAGTTGTGCAACAGGAATACGTTCTGCCGGCCGGTCGTTGTAGAGCACCGTGCCTTCCTGTGGTTTTAAGCTGCCGGACAGTACTTTAATCAGGGTAGATTTTCCGGAGCCGTTGGGGCCTATAATCAGGTTAAACTTACCCGGGACAAATACTGCGGAAATATTTTGTAGTAATGGCATCTTCCCTGCATTTACCGTAACATTCTGCACTGTAAGCATAACGATCTTTTTAAAATAAATAGTTTTTGCTGCGCAATAATGTAATGAACACAGGTACTCCAACAATCGTGGTGACGATACCGATGGGCAGCTCGGCAGGCCGCAGCGCCATGCGTGATACGAGATCTGCAAGGCTGAGCAGTATAGCGCCGGCCAGCGCGCTGTTAATGATTAACGGCTTATTGTCCGGGCCACCAATCATGCGCATCAGGTGGGGAACGACAAGTCCTGTAAAGCTGATAACACCGGTAAAGGCTGTGGCTGCTGCTATCATGATGATATTGACCAGTAGTACCTGCACTTTGAGTCGGCCGGTGCGCACGCCCAGCAGTTGTGCCTCTTCTTCGCCCAGCATCAGCAGGTTCAGCGATTTGGCATGCCGCATAGCAATATAAGTGCCGCCGATGGTGGTGATGCCGGTAATAATAACGGCCTGCCAGCTTGCACCGGATAATGTGCCTAACCCCCAGAAAGTGACAGATCTTGCCTGCGGATCGCGCGCTATGTATGAAAGAAATCCTACACCGCTCATAAAAAGTGCATTAACTGCAATACCTGTCAGCAGTAATGCTGTTACACTTCTTTTGCCTGTGCCGGCGGATACAGATAGCCCAAATACCAGCAGTGTAGACAGCAATGCACCGCCGCAGGCCGCCAGGGGCAATGTCCATGTTCCTGCATTTAACCGGAACATGCCGCCCAGTACAAAATATAATGCCGCTCCAAATGCCGCACCGCTGGATGTTCCGGCGAGTCCCGGCTCTACTACAGGATTGCGGAACAGTGCCTGCATGAGCACACCACCTACGGCCAGGCTTGCGCCCACCAGTATACATAACACAGCACGTGGCAGCCGAAGGGTTATAAAGATCCGTTCGTCAAGGCTCATATTGCCGTTGCCAGTCGTCCATTTCTGTAAAGATGTGTACATCTCCTGCTGGCTGATGTTTACAGCACCATACATTACTGAGAGTATTGCCGTGGCTGCCAGCACTATGACCAGTACAGTCACAGCGGGAATGTTGCTACCGGGTTTTCTCATGTTGGTGGATCAGTTTTTGAAGTATTAGTGTGTTTTCTCCTGTGCGTGGCCCAAGATATACAAGGTCGTGTTCTTCGACACGGTAAATGCGATTGTTCTTTGCGGCTTTGGTGCCTGCAACACCGGGCAGCTCTTTTATTTTATCTGCAGACCCGAGCCGGTCATAGCCAAAGTCTGTGAGCAGTATTACATCCGGGTCTGATTGCGCCACCACTTCTGCAGAGAGCTGTTTCATGCCTTTGTCGCCATCTACTGCCATTGTTCCGCCGGCCCACCCGATCATTTTGGCAGCAATGCTGTTGTGCGTCATTACCAGGAATACATTGGATGCCTGCCCGAAGTGAATGACGAGTACTTTTACTGTGTCTTTATACCGTTTTGCAGTTTCAATGGCTTTGGCCATATCTGTATCCAGCTTTGTGCACAGGGAATCTGCTTTTTTCTCTTTGTGAAAATAAGCACCTATTTCACGGATCAGTATTTTGGTGCTGTCGATCGTTTCACCTTTTGTAAAAGCCTTCATGGGTATATTCAGGTCCTGCAACTGACGGATCACATTCTCAGGGCCAATGTTGTTGTCTTCCAGGATCATTGTTGGTTTTACTGCAAGTATGCCTTCTGCTGTAAGTGCCCGGTGATATCCTACTGTGGGCAGTTTTTTTATCTCCGGCGGGTATGTGCTGGAAATATCAACTGCTGCAATATGCTCTTGCGCTCCCAGTGCATAGATGATCTCACTGTATTGCTTGGATATACATACAATACGCTCTTGTCCGCCGGTCTCTTTATCTGTATTGCCAAAACGGCCACAGGCGGAAAGCAACACGGTGCAGCATAATATGGTGATTGTTTTTTTCATCCTGTATGTTTTGTAGTGTACAGGCTGTTACCTGGTGGGGCAACAACCTGTACACAGAAGTTTAAGTAATTTTTTCTACGTTCTTTATTTTATCGTGTATTTCAGGCTGATGCCACCGTAATAATTGATTTTGTCCGGAGCAGGCAGGTAGGCATCCGGCAATTGGTTAATGAATACCATTGTGTAGTATTTCTGACTGGTGATATTATCTGCACCAAAAAAGGCATCAACACTGAAACGTTTCAGCACCGTGTGCCTGATGCCGATCCGTGCATACAGGAGGCTGAAGCTGTTGGTCTTATTGGCACCGTCTGACGATATGGGCATAGCATCCCTGTAGGAATAGGCAACATTTCCGTAAAAGCCGTAGCGGGAAAGTATGTCGATACCTGCATTAGCCGTTACAGGTGGCACACCTGCCACTGCTTTGCCGCTGTAGTCGGCAGTTGCGGGGTTCTTCTGGGCATCGAGTGTCTGGTAGCGGAAATCTTTATACCTGAAATAGCTGTAGCAAAAATTGGCAAATGGCTCTACTGTATGAATGAACCCGGTGGGCGATTCATAAATCTTGTATTTTACAAGGGCTTCAATGCCTTTGTCGTCCTGGCTGCCTCCATTGGCTGTATAGGTATATGCAGTGGTTGTGCCGTTCAGCGGCACTGCTACAGATGTCATTTTGTTGGAGAAGTGTGCATTAAAAAGAGCGAGGGTATAAAAGAGCCGTCCACTAACAAGTTCTCCTTTACTTCCTATTTCATACTGGTTCCCGATCTCTGGTTTAAGGCCGGTATTTATGGTATTGGTAACTGGTATAAATATGTTGGCAGATACCGGGGCCTTGTAGCCTTTGCTGTAAGATGCATATACAGACAATTGTTTGCTGAATACTTTATTGACAGCAATGTGCGGTGAAAACATATTGTTGTACGTGGTGCCATAGCTGGTTGCATTTTTACTGTTGGCTACATAAAAGCGGTCATTCAGTAAAATATCCATCATACTCCATCCAATGCCTGCTGTTACAGAAATGTCATGCGGCATGGCCAGTGTCCATTCTGTAAAAACAGAAGCGGTACCTGTACGCGCTGCCTGGTTACTTTTCATGGCGCCGATCTTATTATAACCCGTAAGGTTGCTGCTGTCGGCTGTCATTCCGTAGCCGATAATCTGTGCATACTGCTGCTGGGCTTCCACGCCGCTGATTCCGCTGATTCTGTAGTTGCTGCCCAGGTTATACTTTACATCCAGCGTGGTGCGTGCCCCGTAATTGATAGGGTCTTTGTCTGTCCAGCCGGCAGCAGAGCTTGAGTTGTTGCTGACACCGGAACCAAACACAGTAGTAGTGTTAGAGAAATGATTATTGAATGTGTAATTGCTGCTGACACCTGCCCGGAAACTAATGATCTCTGAATGTGCATTGTTTTTGATGTAGACAGGATTGCCGCTGTAGTCCCCTTTATTATACTGGTCTATGGTCAGTTCTCCGCCGCGCTGGTCATAGCTGTGGCTATAACTGAAGTAAGTGGTAACGGTTTGCTTCTGGTTTACATCAAAAGTACCGGCTGTATTTACAAAGTCCTTGTGAGAAGCGGTATGAGTTTCAAATCCATCGGATGACTGGTGCCCGTAATTGATAAGCAGGGATGAGTGATCACCGCCTATCTGCAGGTGTGTAGTATAGCGTTGGAGTCCATAGCTGCCCAGCAGGGCGTCCTGTCCTATGGTTACAGTTCCTTTTTCAGGCTGGATGGTGCTGAGATTTACGACGCCGGCAATAGCCAGTCCGTATAGTGTACCCGCCGGGCCTTTTATTACTTCTGCTTTTCCTATGGAAGCAAAGTCAATGTCATCCATCAGGGTAATACCTTCAGCATCGGTAACGGGAATCCCGTTGAGGTATACTTTATAACCTTGCCCGTCAAAATTATTGCTGGCACCTCTTGCGCCTACGCCGTTGCCATAGCCGCGTATGTTAAATTCCTGCCCGCCGGATATGCTTCTTCTTTCCATCATCACACCGGGTACATTTGTGTTAATGGCATCGTCCATATAAAGGCCGTTACCGCGTTTCAACTCTTTAATGCCCAACCGGGCAATGGATTGTGGCTGGTATAAGACAGATTTATTTGTACCGGAAGTTGCGGTGATTTCCACTTCATCAATGTCATTATTTACCGGCGTTAATGTTATGTCGAGCTCAGTGCCGCAATCGCGGATCGGTTGTTTTTTTGCCTGGTAACCGGGGAGGCTGATGGTCAGTTCTGACCCTTCGTCGCAGGCAATGGTAAATGCGCCGTCTTTGCCGGTAGTAGTGCTTGCGCCGGGATTATTGATGTATATGGTGGCACCTGGGAGTGGCTTGTGCGTGAATGCATCGGTGATCTTGCCTGTAAGGCCATTTTGGGCCAGTACAGTAATGGGCAGCAGAATGCCCGAGAGCAGTATATATGGATACTTCATTGTTTTGGTTAAATATTAAATACAGGAATGCACTGCATGTTGTATGCAGTAATTGCAGGGGTATATGTTGATATGCTGGCTAAAAGGTCTGATGTTTTCAGGAACAGCGTGGCGGAGGTGCCGGTATTTCAGAGCAGTGTTCTGCTGTAGACAGGTGGTATGCAGATGTTGTTAAAATGTACGGACAGTACACACCTGCAATAATATACTGCTGCTTTGACGGCAGGTATACCAGAGACAGAAAGACCTTCAGCAGCCTCTGTTGTGTTTTGCCCATAGGGCATGTACTGCTTTCTGTTTCCTTCTGCAGCAGGGTTTCATAACGGGCGAGCAATTGCGTTTCTTTGGTGTCTTTGATGCAATGGTAGCGTATGGTGCCTTGCACTGTATCTGTACGGACAATGTCGTACATATCTCCTTTATATTGTAATTCTCTGCCTCCCGGCTCAAGACTGAATAGAGGGGCTTCTCCTGTTTTTACACTGAGAATATCCTGGTATTTTTCGCTGACAGTGCATAATATGGTATGCTCCATTTCTTCACGTATATACCATTGCTGTATTTTAAACTGGAGATAACATGAAATAACCGGGCAAAGGATCACTATGATCAGAAATATGCCGGATACTTTTTTCATGAAGTCCTTTGTAGTGTTTTGTCTGTTTGTAAAAATCGGCATTTACCTATGGTGTCTGAATGCCGGTTATTCCATCACCAGCCTGCGGGAAGATGTTCCGCTTTTTGTCTGCAGCAGTATATTATAAACACCTCTTGGCAGGTCTTTCCAGTTGAAGGTTGCTTCTGCAACTGAGCTGTTTACAGATATGTTCTGACTGTGCAATAGCTGACCCACCATATTGTAGCAGCTCACTAACACCTGCTGATCTTTCAGGCTGGTTGCTTTTACAGTTACAGTGCCACTGGACGGATTGGGGAAGATGTCAAATGTTGCATCAGCCGTAGTATTGTTTACGCTTACTTTAGGGTTAAAGCTTATGTTAATATTGTCGAGGTATATTGCCTGACCGTAATGGCCTATATTATCGAAAGATATCCACGCTTTTTGCCCGGTATAAGGGAGCAGGGATACCGTTTCAGTACGCCACTGCGATGATGTGGGCACAAATGTACTGGTTGTGTTATCAGGTGCAGTGGCCAGTGCGGTACCGGTTTTGCTGTATATTGTATTCCAGGTGTGGCCACAATCGGTAGATATACGGACCTGCAGCGAATCTGGCTGTGATGGTCCCCACATGGCATAGGCCACATCAAAGCTAAGCGATGCTGTAGTCGCGGCAGTGAGGTCTACTTTGGGAGCGATAATACGGTCGCGCAATCCATTTGTAGAAATATCATAATTGTCAAATACAATACTGTGGCTGCTGTTGCCATATCCGCCAGTTCCGTTGCTCAGTGCCCAGTTGGAATTACTTTCGGAAAGAAGCGTCCAGCCCGAAGGTGGATAGCTGTTACCCTCAAATCCTTCCTGTACAGTAGCAGTCTGTCCGTAGTCTACGTTTATATAAGATGTTTTGGTAACAGTATTGCTGCCGCCGGCACCGGTTGCTGTGAGTGTTACTGTATAAATTCCGGGTGTATTGTAAACCACTGTGGGGTTGGCTGTAATAGAGGAAGAGGGTGTTCCGCCCGCAAAGGTCCAGCTAACTGAAGATAAATTACCAAATATAGTACTGGTAAAATGTACGGTGTCGCCGGTGCAGATGGTTTGCTTGTTTGCTGTAAAGTCTATCGCCGGAGGCAGATTGTCATTGATGTCGCATTGCCATACTCCGCGGCCGGAGGTGCTGAGACGCAATATAGATGCTGCTGTACCGTCATTATAGATCATGAAGTCTGTTACATTGGCTACGCTGGGAAGCCCCATGTTAAACGAATGGTTGGTCCACGCAGTAGTTGTATTGTTCTTGTAATGCACATAGGAACCTTCACTTACAAAAAGCCGCTCATTAGTACTGTAATTGTCGTGAATAATGCGACGGATGTTAAGTCCGGAGAGCCCGGTGCCTGTAATGTTGGTCCAGGTGTTACCAGTATCTGCAGAACGGTATACACTTGCGCCGCAAGTGAGAAATACGACAGCAGGATTACTTTTTACAGTAGCAACTGACGCAGTGTTTGCTGTACTCCCTGGTGTATTGATAATAGTAAATGCAGGCGTAGCACCAAGGGCGTTCTTACTGCGATATATTTTACCGGAAGCATTTACCATAAAAAGTATGTTAGAGTCTGCTGCCGAAACTTCAATGGCCCGTATGGCAGAGAGGCCGGTTATCAGCGTTGTCCATGCCGGTGTCGTCGTATTTATATTTGTGCTGCGCCACAAGTCTGTTTTTCCAAGAAATGCTACGCCGGACACTCCGGGAACAAATGCCATCTCAGAGGCATTGTCCGGTGCAAACGGGCTGTTGTAGGACTGGTCCCCGCCCAGTGGAAGTAATGTACGCCGGTTCCCTTTGTCCAGATAATAAACGGTGCCTGTATTACCGTAGTCAAATACACAATGCGAATACCAGTCTCCTCCGCGGTTGCATTTCCATGTGCTGTCGGTAAAATACAGTTCGCCATTGTCTTGTGCCCCGATAGAAACCAGGTTCCGCACTTGCGGACTCTGTCCTGCGTGTATGATCTCTGTTGCTGCTACACCATCGCAGCGTGGCATCCATTGAGTGGCCAGTGTGTCGGTGCTCATCCATACACCGCCATCGTTGATGCTCCAGCGTTGAGTAATATCATACGGATTCCATTCGATCTGGTGCATATCTGTATGCATCTCCGTAGGCCAGCTTGTGCGCTTACTCCAGGTTACACCACCATCTATGCTGCGCCATACACAATGCGCTACAAGAAGTACTTCGTCTGCATTGCCGGGGTTGGCATTTATGTCGATGTTGAAATTGAGCTGCGAGCCTGAAGACGGGTTGGCATCGTAACAGGTGAGGCATTGTGTGCTGCTGCTGTATACCTGTGTATAGGACTGCCCGTTATTGGTGCTTTTCCATATAACGCCATTATTGTTCGTTGCTGCCAGGTATACGGTAGCGGGCGATGCTGCACTTACCCCCAGGCGCATACCATCATTACCAGAGGAGGCAGTTATGCCTGCCGATGCGATCCATGTATTGCCGAAATCGGTACTGTAATATGCAGTGGTAGCAGTGGCAGCATACAGTATGAGACTATTGGCCGCGGGCTGTGCTTTCATGTCCTTGAACGTGCCGCCCAGGATTTGTGTCCAACTGGTGCCGCCGTTGCTGGTTCTGTAAATGCCATTATCCGTGGCCGCTACCAGTACCTGGTTATTGGCAGGATGCATCAGTATTTCTACGGCCATGGCAGTGCCGATACCGGTATTGGCCGGACTCCAGGTTGTGCCGCCGTTAGTGGTCTTGTAAATACCAAAGTTATTGCTGTAATAGTCGGCATCGCCGAGGCATAGGTATATGATCTGATCGTTGGTACGGTCTATACATACGGAAGAACACCGGGTAGTGGGCAATGCGTCTGATCCCGCTGCGGGAGTCCAGGTGTGCCCGGTATCGTTAGTGATAAACAGCCCACCGCACTGACTTACCGCATATATCTTTGCCGGGTTATAGGGATGGAATTTAAACTGTGACACATGACTGATGCCATTTACCTGTCCGCTTACGTTTACAGGAAAAGGTACAGGCCCGGTATTGCTCCATGGTCCCATGGCATTCTGTGCCATTAAAGAGTTTATTGCCAGCAGGCAACTCAGTAGCAATCCGGTTCGCTTCATGTTTAATTATTTTATCGGTAGTTTATAAATATTTTGCTGGCTATTTTCCTGCCGGTATTCAACGGGCAGGCGCCTGTTGCGCTTTCCATATGGAAAGCCGTTCAGATGGAGTAAGGATACGACCGTCGTCCTGTACATAAGGGAGTGTTTCATTGAGCCAGGAATAATAATGTTTTACCTGCATCCGCAATATGTTTTCTGCAGTTATCTTTCGCTGTTTTCTTTTGGACGGTATTTTTTGACGTTCCCGGTATTCATTGATCTCATCTTCCTCGCCTTCCGGTTGTTCATGATGTTCAAAGTATATGGTAAAAGCCTTTTTTACTTCAAAGTAATTGGCCATTGTATCTTCCATCATATTTATCCAAAGCGGCTTGCGTGCATACATCCGTTCATTTGCCAGGCTGGTTGCTGTATGCTGCTGCGCCTTTGTCTGAAAACTGCCTGCAAGCAACAGGCAAAGAATGAAAAGCTGACGGTTGGGCATGAAAATCCTTTTTATACAGTGAATATTATTTTTGCCGGGAGGGATACTCTTGATTCCGCTTACCTTAATTATACGTTTCCGGAACAAAATTCAATGAGTATCCTGCAGTGCATTTCAGTTCATATAGAAGTGCATGATGGTGTTTCCTGCAGCATTATACACGTTTATACAAATATATCAGGCTATCGGTTTTCGGGGAAGAGTATAAATACTCTTTCCGATCATTGACGGTTTGGATATATATGTTACAATATAGTAAAAAAGGCAAACAAGAAGGTTTTTGGAATTATATATTGCTCAGGCAGGCGTGTTGGCAATAAAAGCAGTGCAAATCCCAGTGCAACAAAAAGATAACCGCACAAAAAAAGGAGTTACATCATATGTAACTCCTTTGACTTTCTTGGTGCCCGGAACAGGAATCGAACCTGCACTCCCTTGCGAAAACCAGATTTTGAGTCTAGCGCGTCTACCAATTCCGCCATCCGGGCAATCACTAAAGCTCAGCGCTTTAGCGGGCAGCAAATGTAGAAACTCTTTGCTGAATACGCAAAAGATATTTTTTACGGAAATACAAATCTTTCAGTCGGCTCAATACCGTATCCGAATGATCTCCTGCGTCAAATTGCTGTATTACAGGGCCGGTGGCGGATTCCCAGCTTTCGAGTTGCTCCTCAATGGCAGAAATAGCCTGCATTTTTAAGGTTTCATTGGTTTCGTCCATTTCATATTCGCTTACTGCCTCATTCAGGTCCATCATCTCCATCAGGAAAGTTGCCGGAAGGTTATATTTTTCCTCTTCTTCAAGTACATGATGCAGTTTTAATACATAGGCCATAGTACTGTCTGTATTGCTCAGGGTTTTATAGGCATCATTGTTCAGTGCAGCCATCTGCAACGCCTCAGCACGCTCGTGAACCGGCGCCAGCGTAAACCGGTCAGGGTGATAACGCCTGCTCAGTTCATAATATTTTGATTTTACAGCAGCAGCATCCGGTCTTAACTGCTCCGGTAATCCATATAGTTCAAAGTAGTTCATCAGCGAAAGTTAAATCAGCACAGTATATTTGTCCGCAAAAATAAACAAGAAGATGATGCGTATCGGACTGATCCGTGAGCGTAAAAACCCACCGGATACACGCGTGCCACTCACACCGAGGCAGTGCGCTCATATTATGAAGGAATATCCCGGTATTCAGATCGTCGCGGAGCCTTCACCCGACCGCTGTTTCAGTGATGACGAGTACAGGGCGGAAGGAGTAGCGCTGCAGGAAGATCTTTCGGACTGCGATGTGCTGCTGGGTGTGAAAGAAGTGAAAATTGATTACCTGATTCCCGGGAAAACATACTTTTTCTTCTCCCATACTAAAAAGAAGCAGTCATATAACCAGCCGCTGATGCACGCGCTCATTGACAAACGCATCCGGATGATCGATTATGAATGCCTGACACATACCGATGAGCAGCGTATTCTCGGGTTTGGACTGTATGCAGGTATTGTGGGTGCGCATAACGGGTTGCTTACCTATGGCCGTAAATCCGGCAAATTTCATCTGCCGGCTGCATATGAAGTGGGCAGTTATCAGGAAATGCTGGCTGCTTACGAGCAGGTAGTTATTCCCAACATAAAAATTGTAGTAACGGGTTCCGGGAAGGTGGCTGCCGGTGTGCTGGATGTAATGACACAGCTGGATATTGAATCTGTAGAGCCGGAAGATTTTCTTACGCACCAGTACGAATACCCGGTATATACCCACCTGAAAGGCAGTGCCCTGTATGCCCGTAAAGACAACGATCTGTTTCACCGGGATGATTTTCATGCCAATCCCGAAGCGTATAAATGCCTGTTTTCGCAGTATGTATCGCAGACTGATATATTGATGAACGGTATTTACTGGGACGGACATATTGCCCGCCTGTTTGAAAAGCAGGACGTGCAGCGCAATGACTGGCGTATCAGCGTTATCTCAGATATTACCTGCGATATTGACGGCTCCGTTCCTATCAATATAGGCTCATCTACCATTGCCGATCCCGTGTATGGCATCAGCCGCAAAACGTTGCAGCGTGCCGCACCTTTCCAGGATACCAAAGATATTATTGATGTAATGGCGGTGGATAACCTGCCCAATGAGCTGCCCCGTGATGCTTCCCAGTATTTTGGTGTGCATTTTGAAAAATATGTGCTCAATGAGCTGTTGGATGGCAATAGCGACATCATACGCAGGGCCACTATCTGTGAAGATGGTAAGCTGACGTCGTATTATGAGTACCTCAGCGACTATGCTTATGCATGATTTTCAGAGCTGCTCTTGTTAAAAATGAGCATATCAGGGAAGCCTGGTCTGGCAGCACAGCAATACAAGTGCTTAATCGTGCGATGCAGGCAGCAGCGGTAATAGCTGCCTGCTGCCTTTTTTACCGTACTTTTTTGGGCAAGCAAAAAGTAAGACTCGCGTCCCGCAGGTTTTTATGGTCTTGGCAATTTCTTTTTTAATCGCTTCTGAAAGTGTATGATATATTTTTTGTTACAGGCGCCGGGAATGCTTTCCGGCGCCTGTTGCGTCGCACTCTTGTACGTTCGGTACAAGTAGCGGCAAAAAGATGATGTAACCTTTATTTATTACATTTCAAACGACTTCTCCACCATATCAAGGTGAGTAGACTGGGGTGGTGCTATCAGTCCTTCTGCTTTCAGCTGAGTACTAAAGGCTTTAAACGCCTCCAGTGTAGGTATGATATTCTTTTCACCGCTGTAGATGGCAAAATGCACAAAACTGCAGCCGTCTTCTTTGGTATACACAGAATATTGCACGCCGCTATCTCCAATTGATTTCAGTTCTTCGATCACTTTCCGGATGTTGGCTTTATTGGTTTCTGCGTATTCCGGTTTTACTGTGTACTCCACTTTTATTGCTTTCATTATTTTATGTTTTTGAAATTGATTATACACGATGATGATCGGCACGCCACTGCTGTATTGATTTTTTAATGTCGGCGGGACTCATATTTTCTTTAGCTGCTTTTTCGGCAAGAGCCGCATATTCTTCATCTGCTGCAAAGCGAAGGGCAATAATCTGTGCCTTCGTAAGCCGTGGATCGCATACTTTGCCGGTAAGGCGGTAACTGCGGAAATGCTCCTCAGCGCGGATCACCCTGTCCTGGTTGCCGGTAGCGAAGTGGCGGGTATAGAAGAACAGAAGTCCCAGACTTACAGCCACCAGCAGCCCGAAAACCGTAGCCAGATTAACACCGGCTGAAACCGTCAACGCAATAGCTACGCCAAGTGCGGCAAGGATTACGGCAAAAGTGAGCATGTGAAAGCCCGGGACATACTGGGAATGTTTGTTTGCATTTTGTTCCTGCATAAATGATTGTTTTTAAATTTTAAATCACTGATTATACGTTCATATTAAAAGTATACTATTTCAAGACGAATGAAAAAGTGAAATCCGGACAAATGACTTAAAATAAATTCAAAAAATTAAAATCCAAATCCCAACCTCAAGTACCAAACTCCAAATCCCGCTTTAACCAATTAACTAATTAACCAATCCGATTATCATCTTATCTTGCAGCCGTTTAAAAATCAGGATATGTATCGTACGCATAATTGTGGTGAATTAAGGGCCGGCAACATAGGGGCAGAAGTAACCCTGGCCGGCTGGGTGCAGTATGTAAGGGAAAACGGAGCCATGACATGGGTTGTATTGCGCGACCGTTATGGTTTGACGCAGCTCATGTTTGAAGAAGGTAAAAATCCGCAGGAAGTGCTGGATGCAATAAAAGGGATAGGCCGTGAATCGGTAATACAGGCCACAGGTAAGGTCATTGAGCGTTTTTCCAAAAACATGGACATGCCTACCGGTGAGATCGAAATTTTTGTAGAAAAACTGACCATTTTAAATAAATCGGCGCTGCCTCCGTTCAAAATAGAAGAAAATACCGATGGCGGCGATGAGCTGCGCATGAAATACCGTTATCTCGATCTGCGTCGCCCCACGCTGAAACGTAACCTGGAGCTGCGTTACAAAGTAAACCGTTCTGTACGCAATTATCTTGACAGCATGGGCTTCTGGGATATTGAAACGCCTTTCCTGATCAAATCTACCCCGGAAGGTGCACGCGATTTCGTGGTGCCTTCACGTATGAATGAAGGTCAGTTCTATGCGCTGCCACAAAGTCCGCAGACATTTAAGCAACTGCTGATGGTAAGCGGGTACGACCGTTATTACCAGATCGTAAAATGTTTCCGCGATGAAGATCTCCGTGCCGACCGCCAGCCGGAATTTACACAGATCGACTGTGAAATGGCATTTGTAGAGCAGGAAGACATCCTCAATACTTTTGAAGGATTATTTAAGCACGTGTACCGTGATATAAAGGGCAAGGAAATGACAGAAGCCTTTCCCCGCATGACTTTTGATGATGCCATGTGGCACTATGGTAATGATAAGCCGGACATCCGCTTTGAAATGAAACTGCAGAACCTGAAGGCGAAGCAGGAGATATATTGCGAGACATTGCGTGGCGTAGACTTTAAAGTGACCAACGAAGCAGAAACCGTATTGGCTATTTGTGTGCCGGGCGCCAGCGAATATACCCGCAAACAGACAGACGAACTTACAGAATGGGTAAAACGCCCGCAGATAGGCATGACAGGCCTGCTGTTTATCAAATGCAATGCAGACGGCACTTTTAAAAGCAGCGTAGATAAGTTTTTTGATGAAGAAAAACTGCGTGATGTGGCGGCATTCTGCGGTGCAAAATCCGGCGATCTGATCCTGTTGCTGGCGGGTGCAGAAGCGCGTACGCGTAAAGCCATGAGTGAACTCCGCCTGGAAATGGCCAACCGTCTTGGTTTCCGCAATCCGGATGTATACAAGCCGCTGTGGGTGATCGATTTTCCGCTGTTTGAGCACGATGAAGATGAAAACCGCTGGGTTGCGCGTCACCATCCGTTTACAGCACCTAAGCCGGATCATATTGCTGTAATGATTGACAACGATCCTAAAATTGCAGCCGGGCAGCCATTCTACGAGCATCCGTACAACGATATTAAGGCAAATGCTTACGATCTTGTACTGAACGGAACAGAAGTAGGTGGCGGTTCTATCCGTATCTTCCAGCGTGAGCTGCAGGAAAAAATGTTTGCAGCACTGGGTATGAGCACAGAAGAAGCCTATGAAAAATTCGGATTCCTGCTGGGAGCGTTTGAATATGGCGCACCACCGCACGGAGGCCTGGCGCTCGGTTTTGACCGTTTCTGCGCTTTGCTGGGCGGACAGGAAGGTATCCGCGACTTTATAGCATTCCCTAAAAACAATGCAGGCCGCGATGTAATGCTGGACGCTCCGTCTGCCATCGATGACAAGCAGCTGAATGAACTCAGGCTGAAGTCAACAATCTAAATGTTCATGTAACGATCATAATAAACAGGTGGCCAAAAGGTCACCTGTTTTTTTGTAACCTATACAGTCCGGATTGTATGATAATTATTGTCAAAACATGTTCGTGATCGGAGTGTCAGAAGTCTGGCAGCACAGTAGCATAATTGTAAAATGGAGCGATGCAGGCAGCTGTAATAGCTTCCTGCTGCTGTTTTTGCTTAGTTTTTAGGCAAGCAAAAAGTAAGATACAGGTAATTAAGTGCAATACTGAATGAGGCTTAAGTGAAATTATTTTTAATATTTTATTTTAATATTTAACCCGCTGTGTTTATTTTAGGAGTGAAATATCAAACCACACCACCATGTTAGTTATTATCAGTGATCTGCACCTTACAGATGGCAGCTCCGGCGAAACGATCAACGAGAAAGCATTCCGCATATTCCGAAGCCGCCTCAGCGATATGGCTTACGATGCCTCCTGGCGTGTGGATGATAAAGGCAAGGAGTACTACAGCCCCGTAGCGCAAATAGATATTCTTTTGCTTGGAGATATCCTGGATATGATCCGTTCTGAGCAATGGAATGCAGTAGAGGAAGAAAATATGCCCTGGACGGCAGACCGTGCAGAAGCATTTTTTGAGACTATAGGAAAGATCACAGAAGATGTATTGTCTAATAATGCCAAGTCATTTCACGTATTAAAGGGCATTGCAGATGGCGATATAAAAATCCCGCAGGCCATGACCGAAGCGTCGCCGGAAGAGAAAGCAGAAAAGAAGATACAGTATAATGCGAGTCCTGAAAAAGTGGCGCCCAAAGTGAATATCTATTACATGATAGGTAACCACGACTGGTTTTTATACATTGACGATGTACGCATGAATGCGGCCCGGAATGCCGTTATCGATGCATTGGGTCTTGCGAACGAGCGCGACAAGCCCTTTCCGTATTATCCTTTTGAAAATGACGGGCTCCAGGAAGCGCAGGATGCCCACCGCATCTACGCTATACATGGCGACGAATTTGATGAGACCAACTACCAGGATATGAACCGCAACGCATCATCTGTAGGCGATGTGGTAGTGATAAAGCTGCTGAACGAAATACCAAAGCAGATAGAAAAACAGATCCGGAAATATCCGCAGGGCAGAGTAGGCACGGAAGAACAAATACAGGACTTTGTAAAGCAGCTCAAAGAGATTGATAACCTGCGCCCCTACAGCCTGGCACCAGACTGGATAACACAGGTACTGCGCGAATACGACCTGGATGAAGATTTTATCAATGACTCAATCCGCGATGCACTGCGGGCTATACTGCACAGTTTTACGCAGAATGTATTGGTATCGGAGCATAAGAATGTAGAGATTGCCATGAGGCTGTTCCGGTTTTTCCTGGGCCGCCATTTCAATATCTCTGATCTCGGTAGTCTCATAGATCATTTTTCGCTCAACCGGGATGATTTTGAATCGTATAAAGAATATGCACGTAAGCTTTCTGTAGATAATGTAGGAGCCGACAAAGATTTCTTTGTCATGGGGCATACGCATTATCCTGAAATTGTTCCGCTTTCGTCCTATATGGAAGACGGGAAACGCCGCAGCAAAATTTACATGAACACCGGTACCTGGCGCAGCCTGCATAAGCGTGGCCATTACGACGATAGTTTTATCAGCTATAAGACAATGACCATAGCCGCATTCTACAAAGCAGACGAGCGCAGCGGCCGCCCGTTTGAATACTGGATAGGGTCGCTGGCACTGTAGTTTTATAAAGGTTTTTTGAATAAGAAACATCTGTCATGATATACTAAAATGGCAGATGTTTCGTTTTTGTAGTTCTGCCTGTTCTGCTTATGCGCTCTGAAAAACTGTTCATATTCCTTTCCGTAATTGCCGCATTGGCATCGTGCGTGCACAAAAGCAATGTTGCGCCGGTTGTAGCCATGTACGACCAGCCATATGGGGCAGATTCCCGGCAGGTGGCGGATATATTTCTACCCGCTGTACGCAGTGCGGGACAAACACCGGTAATAGTGATGCTTCATGGCGGTGGCTGGAACTCCGGCGATAAATCTGATTTTTATTATGCAGGTGTCCACACCCTTTGCCTGTATTATGGTTATGCCGTTGTAAATATGAATTACCGGCTTTCCAACAGCGGGAATATATACCCTTCGCAACTTGATGATGTAGATGCAGTAATGAAAATGATTGCGCAACATGCAGGAGAGTGGAAGGTAAATGCGCACAACATCTGTTTCTTAGGCCGTAGTGCCGGCGGCAGCATTGCACTGCAATATGCGTACACCCGCAATACGGACAATAACATAAAAGGTGTACTGGATTTCTTCGGTCCTGCCGACTTCCGCGACAGCAGTTATAGTTCTGCTCCACTTAGAAAAGATATTGCCAGCTACCTCGGGAGTGCGGTCAATATCAACCCGCAGTTATGGGCCGCAGCAAGCCCGGTAACCTATACCTCCACCGGGGTTCCCACGTTTATTGTGCAGGGCACTGCAGATACCACCGTGCATCCCATACAGTCCGCAGAACTGGAGCAACAACTGGTATCAAACAACATTCCGTGTGTGCTGGATACACTCCCCGGCAGGGGGCATTTTCTTGAAAACAGTGACTGGATCGGCGAAGGCAGCCGCGGACTGGTGTGGCTGTCGCATTACCTGCAGCGTTAGTCGATCGTATACGCGGTGCGGTGCTTGATTTCCGTCATTACAAAACTGCTGTGCACCTGTGCTATGTTGTTGATACGGGCCAGCTTATTGGTCAGGAATTGCTGGTAGCTGTTCATGTCTGATACTACCACCTTCAGCAGGTAGTCATAATTGCCCGCCACATGATAGCATTCCATTACTTCGTCCAGCTGGTTCACCGCTTTTTCAAATTGTTCGATGTGTGTACGGTTATGCAGTTGCAGGGAAACATTGCAGAAGATAGCCAGGTCTTTCCCGATCTTGTGCCGGTCCAGTATGGCAGCAAAACCGGTTATAATGCCCGATTGCTCAATCTTTTTCAGCCGCTCATAAGTGGGCGTTACAGACAGGCCGATCTTTGCAGCTACCTCTTTGGTATTGAGCCTTGCTTCCTGCTGCAGCACTTCAAGAATGCGCTTATCTGTTTTGTCCAGCTGTTCCATGCCAGTATATTTTTTCGGGGAAAGGCCGTTTTAAGACGTCTTTTAGTTGAAATAAACTTTAATTCATTCAAAAGTAGTTTTTATTTTCTGTTTAAATATTATTAGTAGTAATGAAAATCTGTAAAATATACTTTTGCAGTCCTTTTCTACTGAATAGCACATGAATAATAGTTGTCTCAATACAGAGGATGCACTGATGCTGCAGCGGGCGCTGGAGAAAGTGCAGGATAATACCCGCAATTTTCTCGGTTACCCGGTGTCTAAAGATTTTGATTATTCTGAGCTGCTGCCGTTTCTGCAATACCCGATGAACAATCTCGGCGACCCGTTTGTAGATGCTACCTATGCGGTAGACAGCCGTGAAATGGAAAAAGAAGTAGTGGCATTTTTTGCAAAGCTATTTCGTGCCCGTGCTGACGATTGGTGGGGCTATGTGACCAATGGTGGCTCTGAAGGAAACCTCTACGGCCTGTATCTCGCACGTGAGCTGCATCTTAAGGGTATGGTGTATTACTCTGAGTCTACACATTACAGCGTGCAGAAAAACCTGCACCTGCTGAACATGCCCAACATAGTGATACGCGCGCAGGAAAACGGTGAGATAGATTACGAAGACCTGCAGCATACCATACGTATGAACCGCCATATGCCGGTGATCATACTGGCCAATATCGGCACTACTATGACGGAGGCAAAGGACGATGTAGGCCGCATCAAAGAGATACTGAAGGAAATGGCCATCAAGCATCATTATATACATGCAGACGGTGCATTGTCCGGAACGATCAGTGCGTTTCTTGATCCCAGGCCGAGGTTTGATTTTGCAGACGGTGTAGACAGCATTGCCATCAGCGGACATAAATTTATAGGCTCACCCATGCCCTCCGGCGTAGTAGTAGCAAAGAAATCGCACCGTGACCGTATCGCGCGTTCTGTCGCTTATATAGGCAGTGTAGATACAACCATTACCGGCTCGCGCAACGGGCATTCGCCGCTATTTCTGTGGTATGCTATTAAAAAACTGGGAATGGACGGCTTGCGTGCACGTGTGCAGCACAGCCTCGATGTGGCAGCATATGCAGAAGAACAATTGAACGCAGCAGGCTTTGAAGCCTGGCGCAATCCTGATGCCATAACAGTTGTATTCCCCGAAGTGCCGGCAGAGGTACGGCAGAAGTGGCAACTGGCAACAGAAAATGGCTTTACACACGTGATCTGCATGCCCAATGTAACCAGAGAACAGGTAGACTTGCTGGTGGCCGACATAATAGTGGCACAGCAACCTGCATTATACTAAAACGTTGTTTTTTGTTTTTACTAAAGGAAGCAGCCGGGGCAGATTGTCCCGGTTTTTCTTAAAATGCTATGTCAGAGACTAGTTCGCGTATAAGTCAGGATATTGAATTTACCGCTTATGCTATTACAGGCCGGTGTTGGGAATGTATGATTGACGGTATCGAAATCCCAAAGAGTATAAAAATATTTACCTGCAATGTTTACATACACAACTCCTCCCGGCAATTGATTTAATGCATAGCCTATATTAATTTCCTTATTCAGCGTACTGCACACCCAGAGCTCAATAAATTGATATGCCGGATTAAGCGGAATCCATTTGTCGCACATATAATTTCTGATTTTCTTTTTGATGCCCGTATTTACAAATACCTCATCAACAGTACGAAAACAGGAATATTTATTACCATCGAAAGAGAGTACAGATAGTCCGTTATCTTTTTGGAAAAGCACTTCCTGCGCTCCTTTTAGCTTATACGTTGCTGCAACAGTTTGATAGCCCATATCAAAAGTATCCTTTGTTCTTTTTGCAGGGTTTAGTGTGCCACCCCCTGTAATCTGTAGCCGGGTACTGTCTGCATAACCTATATAAAAAGCATTCTTTGCCATTTCGCGCCGCAGCATGTTCGTGATGGCATCCTGTTCATTAAAATAGCTTTGGGAATAAGTGACTTTGTATTTAAAACGTATGGTGTTGGCGTTTTGGGCTATTGCGTTATTAAATCGTAGTGAAAAGAATAAAAACAATAAGAAGGCCAGCCTGTAGTATTTCATTATTGCCAAAGGATTTAAAGCTCATTAAGATAAAATTATTCCGGATAATGCCGCTTATACTGCGCAAGTATAATTTGAAAATATATTTTTTTTATAATGGAATAATGGTTTTTAAATGATTTATCTTAACATGTTTTTTATGCGCATTTAATTTAAAATGTATTTATTGCCAATGTAAAATAAAAAGCTGCATCCCGAAAGAATGCAGCTTTTTATCAGAAATCTATATTTGTTTTATCCCTTTTCTGTAAGCCTTTTCGATGTAAGATATACCTGCACCGACAACAGTGCAATGGCGATGCCGGCAAAAAGCATTGCAGCTATCCAGAAGCCCTGGCCGGGCATACCGGAGCCGAGCATTTTGAAGAAAGCAGAGATCAGGATAGCAGCAGGAATGGCAGCGAGTATAAAATGATGTGTCTTTTTCATCGCTTTGGATTATTTGCAGTGCAAGTTAGGGGCTTGCAGCATAGCGCATACCAGCACCGGTTATATTTTTATTTGCTGTATTGAAACGGGGAAGGGGTTTGTTGTCCCGGTGGGGGGAAGACAATAGAGCTATAGTGGCGCTTGTCCCGCGTGTATATGCGGGATTGGCACCGTTTAAGCGGAGAATGGCTATGGCGCTTTTCCTGTGTGTAGCACCAACCATGGGCGGATAGTCGTTGCTGTTTGGTGTAAGTTATTGATATTCTTTGTTTTAATTTCATGCTTCGTCCACAAGGGCGCGTCAATAAATGATTTATCGGGATTGACGAACGATTTATCGACGTCGATGAGCCGCTCATCGACGTGGTGGAATGACTCACCGGCATCGACAAGAGACTCATCGATGTGGTGGAGCGACTGAAAAACGTCGATAGAAGGCTCAACGACGTGATGGAACGGGTAAAAAATGCCGGTAGGAGGTTCACTGGCGTGGTGAAACGACTAATAGAAGTGATATGAAACGGATTACAGCAACATTCATGCACTCCCGCTTGTCTCCCGATATTTATCGGGACTGACGTAGGAAGGGTCTCGCCAGATGCGGGTATGGGGATTACGGGAAAAGCATTACGAATGCCTGCTATCCTCGCTACAGAATGCTCTTCGGAACATCCGGATGAGCAGAAAAAAGCGGGCGGCCGTTACAGGCTGATACCTGGTATGACCGCCCGGCAATAGGGCTCGTAATTATTTTGTCCTAAACGAAAAACAATATAGTGTAAGGGATGGGTATTTACAGTTTCAATATTTTCTTCGTCATATTGCCGCAAGCGGTTTTAACCTGTACCAGGTAGTGTCCCGGCGGTAGAGCCGATACATCCAGCGAACAATGTTTATCATTGACACTTTTCTGTAAAAGCGCTACCCCGTCTATGCTCGTTATAATAATGGTTGCGTCAGCTGTGGATTGCAGGTTTATGTATATTGTTTTACCGGCGGGGTTAGGGTAGATGTCGGCAATATCCTGTACAGTTGCAGTAATGCCAGTTGCACTCCCTCTTACCAGCCGCAGTGTAAAGGATGTGTCTGCTATGGTGGAGTCGACATTGCTAAAGGCTTTCACGGTCCACTTCATGTCGATAGAGTCGCCCACCGATACCATTCCTGAAATAAGTGTATCCAACTGGCCGGGTGTCAGATGTGTGAATGTATCTGCGGTATTGATGCTGAGTAAAGCAGGTGAAAAGCTGCCGGACAATGTATCCAGGATAAACCGGTAGCTGACTGCATTATTGGCGTGCTGCCATTTGAAAGTTACAGGCGTTGTATTTCCCGGAACTGTTACCAGCCGCGTGTTCTGTACGGGTGACAGCAGGGAGAAGTTGCCGGCAGAAATATCATATGCATATAGCTCTACACCCGTAGCAGTATCGTAGGCAGCCTGGTAGATAAGCTTTTTGTTGGCTACCACCATGCCCAGCGAAGGTTGCATACCAAATGGAGAGGGGTTGTTGGTAGGCGGCATGATTGCATGCGTATGGGCTACGTTTCCGTCTGTTGTCCACAATGCAGCAACCGTACCATCTGTAGCGATAAAATACAACTGGCCGAAGTACTCTGTAAGAAAACTCGGATAGGAATTCCCGGCTGGGTTAATGTCCTGGAACATCTGTGTGCCTGCAGCAGTGCCATCTGTAGTCCACAGCTCGGTACCATGTACACCATCTTTGGCGGTAAAATAAAGCAGCCCGTTATATATTTTGAAATTGGCCGGATTTGATGAACTGTCGCTGGCATTGGGGTTGATGTTTTTAAACATATAAGTACCTGCACTTGTTCCGTCAGATACCCACAATTCCTGCCCGTCGATGCCATTGGTGGCGCTGAAGTACATTTTACCATTGTAAGTCGTAAAATATTGTGCGTAGCTGTAACTGTTGCCGGTGCTGGCAGGATTAATGTCTTTAAACAAGTAGGTGCCCGCTGTGGTACCGTCTGTTACCCATAGCTCACCGCCATGGGCAGGCTCATAGGCATTGAAATAGACCAGGCCGTTGTATTCATAAAACTGACAAGGCTGACTATAGCTTGAAGCTTGTGTAGTCGTATTGATGTCCTTCAGCAGTTGTGTGCCTGCAGTGGTTCCGTCCGTTACCCATAGCTCTAAGCCGTGCACGCCGTCGTTGGCCGCAAAATATATCTTGCCATTAGCCTTGTAAAAATAACTGGGGTTGCTGCCCGCAGCACCGGTAATATTTATATCCTTCACCAGTTGCGTACCAGCGATCGTACCGTCTGTTACCCAAAGTTCTGTACCGTGTACGCCATCGTCGGCATTGAAATACAGTTTGTTGTTGAGCTCTGTAAATCCGTGTGGCCAGGAGGAATAAGGTGTGTTGAGGTCTAAGAACATATTGGTGCCTGCAAGTGTACCATCGGTGGTCCACATCTCGCCCTGGTATATGGCCGCAACTGCTGCAAAATACAATTTGCCTTTATAGGCGGTAAAACCTGACGGACTTGCGTCGTAATTAGGGTAGATATCCTTTACCATATAGGTGCCTGCGGGAGTGCCATCTGATGCATATAAGGTCCAGTGCCAGTAATAGTCCATTGCCTGGAAATAAACTTTGTTATTAAATACTACAGGATCAGACCACTTAAACGGATCTGAGCCGCCGGAGCCGGGGTAAATGTCTTTGAGCAAGGTAGGAACCTGTGCATAGGAACTGCCGATGCGGGCAAGCAGTAAGGTGAGGAATAAGATAGTCTTTTTCATTGCAGTGCGTTATGAGCAGTGCAAAATTATTGACGAACATCTTGCATGTGTGACCGTATAACAGGTTTTTGGCACATCGCAGGTATAACAGCCGGCTGCGGTGCGTGCCTTTAAGGGAAAAAATGCTCCGATTCAGGGTGGGCATGTCAGCGCAGGGATGCGTGGCACCAACGTTTCGCAAAACAAAAAGGCCGGCAATCATTGCCGGCCTTTCATGTATGATGCAGTTGTATGATTACTGGAAAGAAGCGTCGTCGATGCCTTTGTTTACTTCTACGGCTACAACGGAGATTTCCATTGCCTGGCCCTGCTGGTTTATCTTGATGCTGTGCGGCACTTTAAAACCATTGGTACCCGGTATTTCTTTATAGTCGCTGAATTCCTGCGAACCTTCGGGTGATACTTCTTTTATCTTCAGGCCGGTAGCTACGCTGTAGTATTCTTTAGCTTTCTTACCGTCTTTAGATGTCATTTCCACAACGTAGGCATCAGCGTCGCCCACTTTTTCTATGCCTTTCAACTCGCGCTTATTGCCATACATAGCCTGGTGCAGGTCCGACTGAGGATCGGCTTTTTCTTTGGTCTGTGCTACTTCCTCAGCAGTCATGTCCATTTTCTTGCCGCCCGCTTCCTGGTAGCCTTTGTCGCCGTTCAGTACGGTTTTCTGGTAAGTCTGGCCCATTACTTTTACAGTAGAGAGGTATTTGCTGCCTGTTTTCTTGGCTTCTACCAGTTCCAGCGCCATACCCTGTACCTGTGAAGACATGGTGATGCGCAGGTCTTTGATAGCACCCAGCGCCTTTTCACCGCCTATAGCATCTACGTACTTTTTGTATACCACATCGGCTGTAACACCGGCAGCAGCAGCTTTGGGTGCTTCTGTTTTCAGCGGACGGCCATAGTTGTCGTAATAGCTTACTTTACCAAATGCTTCCAGCTTCTTGGAAACTTCGTCTTTGTTACCTACTACCACGATGTTTGCTTTGTCCGGGCTGATGTATTTGGCGGAAATTGCTTTTACATCTTCTGCACTTACAGCTGCCAGGCTTTTCAGGTAGTTCTGGTAGTAATCCTTTGGCATTTTGTAACGCTCAATGTTGATCGCATACTGTGCTACGCGTGCAGGATCTTCCAGGCCTATGGCAAACTGGCCGCTGAGGTAAGCGATTGTGTTCTGTAATGAAGTGGCATCCACTGTTTCTGTCTGCATGCGTTTCATTTCTGTGATGATTTCATTTACAGAGCTGTCGGTAACAGCATTGCGGCATTTGGCATATGCAGTAAAGTTACCCACCAGTTCATCCGGGCTGAGGCTGGAGTATGCGCCATATGTCCATCCGTGTTTTTCACGCAGGTTCAGGAACAGGCGGCCCTGTGAGCCGTCGCCGAGTATTGCATTGGCAACACGGGCTTTGATTACGTCCTGTGTGCCTATTTTCAGATCGGCAGGATAAGTAACGTCAATAACGCTCTGTACGGCAGCATCACGCGGCACGAATGCTACGCGTGTAGCAGCGGGTGCAACAGCTTTAGTATACTGTGCAACAGGTACTACGCCTTTCTGCCAACCGCCAAAGTATTTTTCGATCAGTGGTTTTACTTCTGCAGCAGTGATGTCGCCTACAACGGCCATATAGGCTACATTAGGACGGAAGTAGGTGCTGTAGTATTTTTTGCAACGCTCCAGTGTGGCTTTCTTCAGCGTAGCATCTGTAGTTACTTCACCATATGGATGCTTTGAACCATAGTTGATCACCGCTGCTACATTTTTCAGCATCGCATCAGGATCGTTTTTGGAAGCTTCAAGACCGGAGAGCGCGCGTGTTTTCAGGTTGTCGAGCTCTGTCTGTTTGAAATCGGCATTTAAAGCTACATCGCTCATCAGTTCCAGCAATTTCTGCTGGTGCTTTTTCAGGCTGCCGCCGGAAATGCTTTTAGAGCTTGCATTGATGCTGGCGCCGATGAAATCTATTTCTTCATTCAGCTTGTCTTTAGAACGTGTTTTTGTGCCGGCGGTCATCAGTTCGCCGATCAGGTCCTGGTAACCGGCCATGTCGCCTTCCAGCTCTGGTTTTACGTCCAGCTGTATGGAGTATTCAACGGTTGGCAGCTTGTGGTTTTCTACCACGAAAACTTTCAGGCCGTTGGGCAGTGTAAATGTTTCTGTTTTGCCCAGTTTTACTTCAGGCGCAGGACCAGCCTTGGGACGGATGCTGCGGTCCAGTGTTTGTGCGTAGCCGGCAGAAGACAGCAGTGCAAGTGTAAATATGGATAATGTGATCTTTTTCATTGAAACTAATTTTTGAAGCTTGTCAGCAGTGAAGTGATGGATTATTTCTTTTCTTCAGATTTAGGTAAATAATACACCACAAGGCGGTTCTCTTTGGTAAAGTACTTGTTGGCAACGCGCTTCAGGTCGTCTTTAGTCACTTTGGTATAACGTTCCAGTTCTGTATTGATCAGGTTGGCATTGCCAAGGAACGTGTAGTAAGTAGCGAGGTTGGTCACTACGCCCAGTACTTTTTGGTTCTGCGATACAAAGTCCGTTTCGGCCTGGTTGATGAGTTTTTTATATTCTTCATCAGTAACGCCGGTAGTTTTTACTTTTTCAATTTCTTCTTCCATTGCTTTTTCCAGCTCTTCTTTTTTCACGCCCATATTGGCAATGCTGAACATTACCGCTACAGAAGGATCTTCGTTAGGAAGTGCAAATGCACCTGCTTCTACTGCTTTCTGCTGTTTGTCTACAATCTCTTTGTGGAAACGTGAGCTGTTACCCTGGGAAAGCAGCTGTGTGAGCATCTGGATAGCGTAGAAATCTTCAGTACCCTGCTGCGGAATATGATATGCGAGCAGAATAGCGGGCAGCTGTATGTTGTCGTAGAAGTTTACGCGTTTTTCGGCAGTCTGCTGCGGTTCTACATCTGTAGGACGCGGAATGGCCTTGGTGCCTTTCGGGATATCGCCGAAATATTTTGCCACCATTGCTTTGGTCTGCTCCACGTTGATGTCGCCACCGATAACCAGTACGGCATTGTTCGGTACATAGAATGTTTTGTAGAAATCCATAAACTCGCCCAGTGTAGCCTGGTCGATGTACTGGTCTTTGCCGATAGGCGACCAGCGGTACGGGTGCTTTGTATAGGCATTTTCGTACACTGTATTTATCAGCTGACCATACGGTGTGTTGTCATAACGCTGTTTCTTCTCTTCTTTCACCACTTTACGCTGTGTTTCCACACCTACGGTGTCGATCTTGGCATGCAGCATACGTTCAGATTCCATCCAAAGTGCCAGTTCCTGCTGGTTAGATGGTAATACTTCGTAGTAGAAAGTGCGGTCCTGTGTTGTGTTGGCGTTCAGCTCACCGCCATTGGCCTGAATGAGCTTCATGTATTCGCCGCGTTTTATGTTTTCGCTGCCTTCAAACAGGAGGTGCTCAAAGAAGTGGGCAAAGCCGGTACGCTGCGGATCTTCGTTTTTAGAACCGACATGGTACATTACAGAAACAGCCACAATAGGTGTGGCGTGGTCTTCATGGAGGATTACGTGCAGCCCGTTGGGCAGATCGTATTCTGTGAATTTGATGTTGCCTTCTGCGCGGGACTGTGCACTCAGTAATGAGGCGCCCATCAGCAAAGCATAAAAAGCATTGCGCTTCTTCATAATATAAAATTTCAATTTGGGGTCAAATTTACTCTTTGGCGGCTTAAACCAGCATTTGGCGGCAAAAATTCCCCCGTAAAATTCCCCCATACTGTGAATATTAACCTTTTGAGGGTTCCGAGTGTTAACCAGTGTTAAAGAGATACTGTGTTTTTACCGGCAGGCAACGTATTTTAGACGGAATAATATTTTAGTGATGAGTAGCGGCATTGATGCTTTAAAAGCTTTTATTCAACGGACATCTTCAGTGCCGGGAGCAGTTGCCGACAGCATTGCCGGTAATTTTGAGCAGGTACATATCCGGAAAAACGATTTTATCCTGAAGGCAGGGCGGGTATGTAACAGTTATATTTTCCTTGAAAAGGGATTTGCACGGGCATATACGATTGACGCGGAAGGAAATGAGGTAACAACTGCCTTTTGCGGGGAAAACGCTATTATAGTTGAGGTTGCTTCTTTCTTTAAAAAAGTACCTGCCAGGGAAAATATCTGCGCGCTTACCGATTGTGAAGGCTGGCAACTAAGCTTTGAGCAACTGAACACATTGTTTCATGAAATGCCGGAGTTCCGGGAGTTTGGCCGTACGGTACTGGTAAATGTGCTTACAACACTAAAGGAACGCATGCTTTCCATGATCAACTATACCGCAGAGCAACGATACGCACAGCTGCTGGAAACAAATCCCGAAGTTTTCCGCTATGCGCCGCTGAAGCAGATCGCTACTTACCTGGGCATTACAGACACATCGCTCAGCAGGATAAGAAAAGAAAGGATGCATAAGTGATTTCTTGTCATTTGGCAAGATGATGTAAGGCAGGCTGACGGACCTTTGTATGGCAATAAAGCAAACATAGAATGCAACAGGTTCCTTTTCTCCTTAAAGCCGCTTTTGTGCTCATCGCACTGGTTTCCTTACTGATATTTTATAAAGCCGCCAATAAGTCTAAAACAGTTCTGGCCGTTATTTCAATATGGATGGTCATCCAGGCATTTATCGGGTCTACGGACTTTTATGCAGATACATCTGCAAAGCCACCGAGGCTGCTTTTTATGCTGCTGCCACCGGTTTTGCTGATCGTGATTTTGTTTTTTAATAAAAGAGGCAAGACATTTATCGATAGCCTGGATATAAAGTGGCTTACGTTGCTGCATAGCATCCGCATTTTTGTAGAGCTGTCGCTGTACTATTTGTTCCTGGCCAAAACTATACCTGAGATCATGACGTTTGCAGGCCGCAACTTTGATATACTGGCGGGACTTACAGCTCTGGTTGTATATTATCTCGCCTTTGTAAAAAAGCATCTTTCCCGGAATGTACTGATCGCCTGGAACCTGCTGTCACTGGGCCTTCTGTTCAACATTATTATAATAGCAGTTCTGTCTGCGCCAACACCTTTTCAGCAGTTCGGTATGGAACAGCCTAATATTGCAATCTCCTTTTTCCCATTCAACTGGCTGCCTTCTGTGGTGGTGCCGCTGGTGTTGTTTGCACACCTGGCTTCGCTGAGATTGTTACTGGCAAAAAGTGATGTGTATAAACTCAGGCCGGCATAAAAAGTATAATTTAAGGAGATGTATATTTACCGGCAGAACTATAAAACCTTAAGAGATGAAGTTGGAGAAAATTGCGGGGGCAAGATTCGAAATGGAAGAATCCATTACAGCAGCTGCCATATCCGGCCCCGATGAACTGGTGGCACTGATAAGCAATGGCGGCGTGCACAGGTATAATTTCAAAACATCTTCATGGACCTATCTTTTTTCAGTGAAAAGCGATATGAGTTATTCTGATGGTGGTTTTGATCCTGTTGCTGCATCAACTGTTTATACGCAGGACAATGTTGTGGTTATTGCAAATGATCATGGGAGGCATGCTTATATTCATTATCCCGGCAAATATCACGCACTGAATTTATGGAGAGGAGATTATCACCTGAAACATTGCTTTTATCCTATTGCATTGTATAAAAACGATGCAGGAGTTCCGCACCTTATTTACGGGGAGGCGTGGAACCATGTGCAGATCATGAACCTGGATACCCGGCAGATACTTACGGCTGCAAAATCGCTGATCGAGGAAAATGCAGAGGAAAGGCATATTGAATTCTATAAAAAATATAACGAAGACAATAAGTTTGGATGGCCGAGACCATATGACTATTTCTTTGGCCGGCTGTATGTATCACCCGGTCAGAAACGGTTTTTAAGTGCCGGCTGGAGCTGGGGTTCGTCAGATTGGTACACCGCGTACGACATAGATGCTTTTATAAGCAATAGCAGGATATCGTACATTGGCATAACAGGCGGAGAGCATGAGCGCAGAGCTGTGTGCTGGATAGATGCAGATACGGTAGCTGTTGCTTTTGATCCTCATATGGAAGGCTGGTATGACGGCACTACACCAGGAATACCACACGAAATATGTGTTTTCCGGATTGACGGGAAAAAGGCGAAAGAAGAAGATAGTCGGAAAATACGGGTGCCGGACGGTGTCAATGCCGTAAGCTCAAAAATGTATTTTGAGCCAAAGCTGAATGCCTTTATCATTATCCCTGACGATGGCGGTGTGCTGGTTTTGTCTCTTGATGGGCAGGTGCTTTTGCGGGATGATACTGTGAAAGTGGATTCGTACGATATTAATACTGGATTATTCCTGAAAGCAGAAAGCCAGGCTATCTCTGTTTACACAATTAAATTATTAATACTTTAGTATGGTAACACTTGATAAATTGATGCAACAGCTTAGGGCTGCTGAAGAAGACCGGAAGCGGCTTTTAAAGAATGCTTTTTTAAGTGCCGCAGACAAGGAAATATACAGGAACGCACATGAAAATGTATTGCGTCTGCAGCGGGAAATCGCATCTGCTGAGGGCAGCGAATTCTGTGTGCCGTTAACTTTTGAATATGAGTGGGATGCAGGAGCGCCGATGCCACATCTTTTGCATAGTGAGCATAAAACATATTTGCTGTTCTACCTGGGAAAAGAATTGTCCGGCTGGGATGGGAAAACTGTTGAGGTAGTATATTCTGACACTACAAAAAGTCTTATTGCAGGTGTTGAATTTAAACGCTGTTATTCTGCAAAACTGGGTTCGCCCAATGATGAAGTGCTTCATGGCCATCCGCTGTATGGCAAAGGGCTGGATTATTATGAACCCTTTATTGTCAGAAATTCAAACTGGGTAAAAGAACTGGAAAATATTAATAAAGTCCATGCCGGTTACAGGCCTGAAACCTGGAAAAAACTAAATCATTATCTCTTCCCGTTTCATGATACAACATTTGAATGCCTTGCATTTGGTTTTGAGGTAACGGTTATGAACGCAACCATGAAAGCCGCGGTTACGGAATACTGTAGCAGGCTATTCTGAAGAAATAGCTCTATTGCTGATTGCCTGCAGAAAGACATTCCGGTAATGGAAGTAAGATCCGGAATATAATACTGATTTTACGCGTTATCTCAGTTTCACAGTGCCGGCCAATTTTTTGAATTCTGCAAGGTTTTCAGAGAGTTCTTTTTGAGCAACTCCCTGTACGGTAACGGCCAGATTGCATAGAAACGTATTTGGCAGGATAACCGTTAACTTTTAATTCCCGGTAGTCGAGCACTTTCGCTCCTTTTTGTTCAAAACCTTGTTTAGAGAATCCTTCTCCATTTGTGTAAAAGTTGCCTCCGACAATATCATAAATATTAAACATCGACTTGTCGCCCTGTTCCAGCCTGCAATACATACGAGCTACCTTAAAACCGGGCGGCGGTACAATATAAAGCCGTGTGCCTGGTATATTAATATGTTTTGGTGTCTTCGAATTTTTTATTTCCTGGTTGATGCGCTCATTTGAGGCCTGCCCGCAGGCCGTAACGGAGATAAGGAGCAACAGATAAAGCAATTTTTGCATGAACTGGATATAGATAGATGTCAAATATGCGCTTTTTTTACCTTTCATGTCTCTTTTAATCACTATTGACTATTCACTACCTTTGCGGCGCCGAAAAGGCTTTTACAAAGGAGACATGATTAATACTGTACTGTTTGATATGGATGGCCTGTTGCTGGATACAGAGCCATTGTGGGGAGAAAGCATGCTGCGTATCGCAGAAAAGAATAAAATACCGATCTCTGCAGGTCTGTTTAAAGAAACAACCGGGCTGCGCATCTACGAGGTGACAGATTACTGGTCTGTAAAGTATCCCTGGGAAGGAACTACTGCAAAAGAAGTGGCTGATGAAATCCTGGATGACATCATAGCATTGTCTAAATTGAAGGGGAGGGTATTGCCCGGTGTGGAAGGAGCGTTGAAAATGCTTAAAGCCAATCATTTTAAAATAGGACTGGCTTCATCGTCGCCTGCGTTGATGATCGATGCGCTGGTAAGTCATTTTGGTATTAAAGAATATTTCGATTGCATTACTTCTGCCGATGTGGTGGAGCTGGGCAAGCCGCACCCCGGTGTGTTCCTGCATTGTGCAGCAGAGCTGGGGGCAAGTCCGCTGGAATGCCTGGTGCTGGAAGATTCAGTAAACGGTATGATTGCCGGGAAAGCTGCAAGAATGAAAGTGGTAGCTGTTCCCGATGCGTTTCATTATGACGATCCGCGTTTTGCCATTGCAGATGTGAAATTGCGCAGTATGGAGGATTTCAGCCTGGAAATGGTACGTAGTATGTAATATTTTATATTTGAGCATCAGCCCGTTTTGCAAACAGCAGAACGGGCTTTTTATTTGCCGGAAATTTTAGTTTGTATTGTTTTTATATGGATTAAAATCAGTATTTTACTCACCCTTTACGGGCCGCTGGTATAATATTATTTCCTGCAATTAGTAATGAAACGAATTGTTTTCTTCCTGCTGAATATATGGATGGTAACGGTTTGCAGCACGGTAAAATGTACTGCACAAAAGACGTTTTTGGGCAAAATGCTGCAGGTATGCTATGACAGTACCTGCGTAAGTCCCCATGACGATGATCTCACCGTGCGCCCCTATACAGAGCGGAACTTTAACAGCTATAAACTTATAGATCGCAGCTACAGAAATAAGATCATCTACAGGCCCAATACGCCGCTGATCGCCGGTATCGGACTGAGCTACCGCATCATCGGGGTGAACCTGGGCTTCATTGCGCCCTATGTAAACCGCTATGATAAATACGGAAAGAGTAAGTTCTTCGACCTGTCCACACACTTTTACCTGCGCAAATGGATTGTGGATATGTACTGGCAGGAGTACCGGGGGCAATATATTCCGGATCCGCAGCGGGTGCTTAATAACTGGAACAGCAGCCAGGGCGTGCCCATACAGCCGGGAATGACCACCAAAGCACGTGGCGTTTTTATCCAGTATATTCAGAATGCAGCACACTTTTCACTGGAAGCTCCTTTTGCCCAGGTGCAGTACCAGAAAAGGGCTGCAGGATCATTCATCTTTGGTGGCGGATTTAATATACAGGGCGCAACAGGCGATTCTTCTTTTATTCCAAGGGACGTACAATATCCCGGTTTTTTTGACGGATTCAGGTTCAATAAAGCAGAGATATACAGTCTTACAGCCAATGCGGGTTATGCATACAGTCTTATTTTTCACCAACATTGGTTTGTGACCGGTATGCTGCAGGCAGGCGGGGGGATTAATTACACCAGCCTTAAAAATGATAATACGCAGCAGGAGTTCTCAAAACGTGGACCCCAGCTGGATATAAACATCCGTGCTGCTGCCGGTTATAATTCCGAATATTATTTTGCCGGTATTCAATATATCAACTACATAGCGCGCTGCAGCGCCCCGATAGAGGGTATGAGCCAGGAATTTAATATCTCCAACCTGCACCTTACTGTAGCCCGCCGTTTTAAACTGAAGAAACGGTTGCTGGGATTTTACTGATATTTTACGCCATCATAATGATCAGCAGGAAGGTGATCATTACACCGATTATCATAAACAGTCCGTAGGTTATGATAAGCAACATGCTATATATAGAAGCCTTTAGCCACGAGATTTTATAGGTGACATGCAATGCAAGGCAGAGATAAATAATGGTGATAATACCCAGTATCCCGTTTACGGGCCAGCTGTGCGGAAAAGGAATATAGTCCAGGAAAAACAACAAAAATGTGAATGACTGAAAGTGTAGTGTGAATATAGCATGATTGGCAAATGGCCGGTGCTGACGTATAAAAAGCAACTGCAGCAGGAAGCCTATCAGTGGAATAATGAAGAAAAAGATTTTTGGGAGACTATGGTTTATTGTTTCTGCGAGGTATTCTGATGTATTTCCTTCGTGTTTTTGATCCAGTGCATCCATTTTCCTGTCCAGGTAACTCCAGATGCCTTTTTGTGTATTGGGCTTTGAAACGGAGAATTCAAAATTGCTGGTAGTTCGTGTTGTGTCTGTGGTCTGGGTATTGCCGGTATGAAAATGGACCGCGTGTTTTTCATTCGGATTTATATAAAAAATATCAGTCTTGTGCGTGAGCGCCCCGATCAGGAAATACACTGCGCTGATAAAAATATACAGTGATATCGGTGGAATATATCTTACTCTTTGTCCGTCGAGATAAGCTTTGGTGAGTTTCCCCGGTTTAAAGACAAGCGTTTTTATCGTTTGCCAGAATTTGGAATCGTAATGAAAGTAGTGACCGATAAAATGCTGCACAAGTCCCCAGAAAGTATCTGCATGCAGATGCGTTTCCTGACCGCAGCGTGCGCAATAATTGTAATGAGCAGTATAGCCGCAGTTAGGGCACATTATTGATTTATCAGGGTTATGTGACATATTTTTTCTGAGTAATGCAGAAATATAAAAAATGTAGCACAAAAAATGAAATCTGTAGCAGCGGTTCTCGCAAAGGTCGCAAAGAGATCCGCAGAGGCCGCGGAGTCATTATTTGCGTACTTAGCGGCACTTAGCGCTCTTTGCGGTTAAAGTGTTTTCACGGAAGGTTTACATGTTTTTGATAATACTGCCGAGTTTTTTTAATGAACGTTCCAGCTCTGGTGTAAAGTGCATACCATAGCTCAGGCGCATACAGTTGCGGTAGCGGTCCTGCAGGGAAAACATCATGCCTGGCGCAATACTTATTTTATGCAGCATCGCTTCACGGTATAATTCATAGGTGTCAATATGTTTATCCAGCTCTGTCCATAGGATAAAGCCGCCCTTAGGATGGCTTACTCGTGCGCTTTCTGGGAAGTACTCACCGATAGCGCGGATGTATTGCAGGCTGTTGGCATGCAGTGTCTGGCGCATTTTGCGCAGGTGATGCTCATAGCGGCCTGTGCCCAGGAAGTTAGCAACAGCTTCCTGCTGCAGGGTAGGAGAAGTAATGCTGTGATAGAGTTTCATACGTTTTATCTCGTCAAAATATTTGCCCGGTGCCACCCAGCCCACGCGGTAGCCCGGCGCCAGCGTTTTAGATACAGATCCGCACCAGAGCACATTGCCCTCTTCGTCAAATGTTTTACAGGATTTGGGACGTTGCTTGCCAAAATATACATCGCCATACAGATCATCTTCAATCAGCGGGATGCCGTGAAACGCCAGCAGTTTTACCAGCGCTTCTTTGTTTTCATCGGGCATGCAATAGCCGAGAGGGTTGCTGAAGTTGGTAACAAACAGGCAGACTTTTATGTCGAGCTTTTGTATTGCCTGTCGCAGATCGTCGGGGTCTACACCGGTTTCAGGATGTGTGGGCAACTCCAGTACACGCAGGCCCAGGCTGTTAAGCAAGCGTAGTGTACCGAAGTATGCAGGACTTTCAACAGCTATGGTATCGCCGCGTTTGGTGAGCGCCATCAGGCAATAGGAAATAGCTGTCATGCAGCCTGCGGTGGTAATGATGTCTTCCGGTTGCAGGCGGCCATCCCAGTTGAGCGACCAGCGTGCTACCTGGCGGCGCAGCGATTCATTGCCTTTTATCTGCTCGTAGCTGGTACCGCTGGCGGGCAGTTCACGCATGGCCTGCATCATGGCCTTGTTCAATGCGGGTATCGGCAGCATTTCCGGGGCGGGCACGCTGAGTGAAAAGCGGGTAATGCGGCTGTCGTTCCAGTCGTCATATACCTCAGAGATCATAGCATCCACATTCTTGTTATGGGTTAAAGGCAATGGCTTGCTTTTGTCGGGCTGCTGCGGAAAACGTTGCGGGTTAAAACGTACATAATACCCGGATTGCGGCCTGGCTTCCACAAGCCCTTTTCCCTCAAGGTGGTAATAGGCCTGCAATGTGGTGCTCATGCTGATGCCGTGCTTTTTGCTGAGCGCCCGTACCGATGGGAGTTTGTCGCCGATACGCAGCACATTGTCCATGATCTGGCGTTCAATGCTTTCTGCAAGATGCAGGTACAGATGCTCTGTTTTGCCGTTTTGTTCCGTTTTCATAAAAACAAACTGTTCTGGTCAAAAATACGATAATTGTATCTGTTTTGTTTCGGCCGTTTGGCAGAATTTTGTTGCAGCAATTACAGATCAGAACGGAAACATTTATTTATGAAGCGCAACACCAAAGCATACCTGGCCTTTATCTTCATCTGCATAGTGTGGGGTACTACCTACCTCGCATTGCGCGTTGGTGTGATGCATTATCCGCCATTCCTGTTTGCAGGCGTGCGTCAGGTGATATCCGGCGTGCTGCTGGCGGGACTGGCCATTCTGATCTACAAAAAGGCCGACTGGTCGATCCGTAACCTGCTGCAGCAGGCGTTTATTGGTTTCCTGCTCATAACAATGGGCAACGGCCTCGTAACCTGGGCAGAGAAAGTCATTCCCAGCGGTATTGCTGCACTCATTTGCTCCATGATGCCCATTAGTGCTGTTATTATCAATATTGTAGGGGGTAAGGAAAGACTGAACCTGCTGATCGTTGGTGGCATGTTGCTGGGCTTTGCAGGTGTGGCATTCATTTTTAAAGACAATGTATCTGACCTGGGAAACAATGCATACTTGATGGGTATTATAACCTTGCTGATCGCTACTACCAGCTGGGCGTTCGGCAGCCTGATGAACAAGAAAAGATCGAATCATGCGAACCCGATATTTAACTCGGGACTGCAATTGTTTTTTGGTGGTGTTATTATGCTGGTGATAAGTCCTGTAGCTGATGATTACAGCCACCTGGAGATAGTAAATAAAGAAGGTTTGCTGGCGATGCTTTACCTGATCGTTTTCGGATCGGTGCTGGCATTTGCCGCTTATATGTATGCTTTGAAAGAACTGCCTGTAGGGCTTGCAACATCTTATGCTTATGTAAACCCGCTGGTAGCTGTGCTATTAGGCCACTGGTGGCTGGGCGAAACGCTGAACTGGTTTACGGCACTGGCTTTCGTGAGCATTATCTGCGGCGTATACCTTGTAAACCGCGGATACAAAAAACAACAGTCGGCAAAGGAACAGCTGAAAGAAGTGACAGAGATGAACGCTCGCCTGAATGACGAAGTCGGGCAGGGTGCTATTCCCGCATATACACGCAGGACAGGCGCCACCGAAGCATAACAGCTGCCCTTAGCCGGGCACATAAAAAGGAAAATGTAAACACTTAATAATACGATTATGGATTACAGTATTTCCATCAGTCCGCATGCAGCGCGCACGGTCACTGAAACCCGCTCCATACCATTTGGCGTACAGCCCACGGAGCACATGTTTACCGCAACTTATAAAGACGGTCAGTGGGAAAACCCGCGCATCATACCGTTTGAAAACCTCGTGATGAGCCCGCTTGCACTGTGCCTGCATTATGGGCAGACCGTGTTTGAAGGCATGAAAGCCTTTCGTATGGAAGACGGCCGCATCAACATTTTCCGGCCGGACAAACATTACGACCGTTTCTGCAAATCGCTGCAGCGCATGTGTATGCCCGAAGTGCCCAAAGGCCTGTTCATGGAAGCATTGCATCAGTTGGTGCACCTTGACGAAAACTGGGTGCCTGCTGAGGCTGACGGATCGCTGTACCTGCGCCCGTTTATGATTGCGACAGAAGAAAGGATCGGCGTAAAGGTGTCGGATGAATACCTGTTTATGATCGTTTGTTCGCCTGCATACCAGTACTACACAAAGCCACTTTCCGTAAAGGTAGAAACGACTTTTGTGCGTTCTGCAGATGGCGGAACCGGGGCAGCTAAATGCGGCGGCAATTACGGTGGTGCATTTTACCCTACACAACAGGCCCGGGAAGCCGGTTACGACCAGGTGATCTGGACAGATGCACGTCATCATGAATTTATAGAAGAATCGGGTACCATGAACCTGATGTTTTACTACAACGATATGCTGGTGACGCCACCATTGTCCGGTACTATACTGGACGGTGTAACGCGTGACTCTTTGCTGGCGCTGGCCAAAGAAATGGGACTGCAGGTATCTGTACGCCCGGTGAGCTACCGCGAAATACAGGATGTGCTGGAAGCCGGAAAAAGGCTCGAAGCATTCGGTGCCGGTACAGCTGCAGTAGTTGCGCCGATACAGACACTTTCGGTAGGGAATAAACATTATAACTGCTATACCGAACCAGATGCAGTAATGTACAAGCTGCAGGATGCACTGTACAAAATACGCCGCGGAATGGTGCCGGATACGCATAACTGGAACTATATTATTTAAACCGGATGATAACAGCAACATTTGCACAAGAGCTGGCTGCCGCATGGACAAAATCCTGGAACGATCATGACATCGAAGCTGTGCTGGAACATTATACCGATAATATCGTATTGCAAACACCGATGGCAGCTCTTATAGTGCCGGAGAGTAAGGGTATTATCCAGGGTAAAACTGCCTTGCGCGCTTACTGGACACAGGCACTGGAACGTATACCCGACCTGCATTTTGAAGTGATCAATGTACTCACCGGGGTAAACGGTGTAGTGATTTATTATACCAACCATGCAAACGGCCGGGTGGCAGCTGAAGTATTGCAGCTTGATGAGGCGGGAAAGGTGCGGGAAGCATTTGTGTATTACAACTGATACAGGCAAATAGTAAATTGCAGGATTAACACAACCAATCATTATGTACCCCGCAACGTTTGAATATAATGGATACACCATAACAACAGATAAAGGCCTGATGAAACCGGAACAAGTGCACCGGTGGCTTGCAGAAGAATCTTACTGGGCGCAGCATATACCATATGAACTGGTGAAGGGTGCTTTTGATAACTCGTTCTGCATTGGCGTGTTGCATGGAGAGGAACAGATAGGTTATGCGAGACTGATTACTGACTATGCCACATTTGCTTACCTCGCAGATGTGTTTATAATGGATGAACATCGCGGAAAAGGCCTGAGCAAACAAATGATACAAACGCTCCTGGAGCTTGACTGGGTGAAAGGCCTGCGGAGGATCATGCTGGCAACGATGGATGCACATGGACTGTACGAGCAGTTCGGATTTACAGAGCCGAAATTTCCCAAGCGCCTGATGGAAATAACCCGGCAGGGAATTTATGAAATGAAGAAGGCGAATGGGTAATAGTGAATGGTGAATAGGCAATAGTGAATAGTGAAATGTAAGAAATGAAATGTCATCCTGAGCGTAGTCGAAGGATGAACATGAATCGTATATGCCATTAGCTAATTTGCTTATTAGCTAATTGAGATATTAACTTTTAAACTGATTATCGGAATGAACTATCTCAGCAGTGCCGAAAGGCAATTTAAAATGTACAAAGGCCTGGGCGAAAAAGCCATGATGCAGGTAACGGACGACCAGCTTTTCTGGCAGCCTAACCCGGAGGTGAACAGCATCGCGATCATTGTACAGCACATGCGCGGAAACATGATAAGCCGCTGGACCAACTTCCTGACCGAAGATGGTGAAAAGCCCTGGCGTGAGCGGGATACAGAGTTTGAAGCGAATATAAAAACACGGGAGGCGCTGATGCAGAAATGGGAAGAAGGCTGGAAGTGCCTGTTTGATGCCCTGGCCAGCATTACTAATGATGACCTGGAGCGGATTATTTATATCCGAAACGAGGGACATACAGTGCTTGAAGCGATCAACCGGCAGATTGCGCATTATCCGTACCACGTAGGACAGATTGTGCATATTGGTAAGATATGTGCCGGTGAGGCCTGGCAAAGCCTATCTATTCCGCGCAATAAATCCAGGGATTATAACGATGAGAAGTTCTCTCATGAAAAAGAACGCCGCCACTTTACAGATGACTGGTTAAATAAATAACTAAAGCAAACATTTTGTTACAGGAAATACAGGCGCCGGGATTACTGCTTCGCCCGGTTGCTGCCGGAGACCTGGAGGATATACATGCATTACATTCCTTACCCGAAACAGATGAGTATAACACCTTAGGCATACCTGCAGATGTAGGCGTTACAAAGCAACTGCTCGACATGTGGCTTGCGGCATTGGTTGCAGATCCGCAGATGAAATATGTATGGTCGGTATTGCTGCGTGATACCGGGAAACTCGTAGGCCTGGCCGGAATGAATATGGGGACGCCTGGTTATCGTTCCAGTGAGATATGGTATAAAATGCACAAAGATCATTGGGGAAAAGGCTATGCAACAGAAGTGGCAAAGGGCATGATCCGGTTTGGGTTTAAAGAACTGAAACTGCATCGTATAGAGGCGGGATGTGTTGTAGAAAACAAGGGATCTATAGCCGTACTTGAAAAAGCCGGTATGCAGCGGGAAGGCCACCGGAGGCAAAAGCTACCGATACGCGGACAATGGGTGGATAATTATGAATATGCCATCCTGGAAATGGATTTTACAGCGGGGAACAAATAATAACCTGCTAAACCGGCATACTGCAGCTGACCGGTGCCATCGCAACGACGTCATATAGTACTTCTGAAGGCGACGCAACTAAAGCTATATCCTATACTTGTATAAAAGAGGACATATTTCCGGTTTTACACATTAAATGTACCTTTGCAGCGCAAAAAACAAGTATACAGGTTAATGGCCGGTAAACTTGATAAATAAGAAAACACAACAACTTTACAGATAATGCATAACGCGTATTTTCATTTCGCAGAACCAAAAAATGAACCGGTACTGAACTATGCTCCGGGCAGTGCAGAACGCAAAGCCCTGCAGCAGGCCATTGCCGATCTTAAAAGCCAGCAGCGCGACATCCCGATGTATATCAACGGGAAAGAAGTGCGCAGTGGCAAAACACAGGAAATCCGTCCGCCGCATGAAACAGCGCACCTGCTGGGTCAGTTTCATATAGGTGGTGAAGAGCATGTAAATGATGCAATAAATGCAGCGCTGGCTGCACGTGAAGCATGGGCAGCTACAAGCTGGGAACACCGTGCTGCCGTATTTTTAAAAGCAGCCGAACTGCTGGCTACCAAGTACCGCTTCAAAATGAATGCGGCTACCATGCTGGGTCAGAGTAAAAATGCTTACCAGGCTGAGATTGACAGCGCGTGCGAACTCATAGATTTCCTCCGTTTTAACGTACATTACCTGACTGAGATCTATAAGCAACAGCCGATCTCTTCACCGGGTGTTCATAACCGTCTTGAGTACCGTCCGCTTGAAGGATTTGTACTGGCCATTACGCCATTTAACTTTACCGCAATCGGTGGTAACCTGCCTACATCGCCTGCCATGTGCGGAAATGTGGTAGTATGGAAACCTGCCAACACGCAGGTATACAGCGCCAGTGTATTCATGGAAATTCTCCTCGAAGCTGGTTTGCCTGCCGGCGTTATCAATCTCGTATATCCTCCGGGAGCTATGGTAGGTGACCTCTGCATGGCGCACCGTGATTTTGCAGGTGTGCACTTTACTGGCTCTACCGGCGTATTCCATACTATCTGGAAAACGATCGGAAATAATATTGCACAGTATAAATCATTCCCGCGCGTAGTGGGCGAGACCGGTGGTAAAGACTTTGTATTTGCGCACCCTACTGCAAACGCAGATGCTGTGGTAGCCGGACTGGCGCGTGGTGCATTCGAATACCAGGGGCAGAAGTGCTCTGCTGCAAGCCGGGCTTACCTGCCGTCAAATCTTGCCGGTGAGATCAAGGAAAAACTCATTGCAGAGATTAAAACCATGAAAATGGGCCCGGTAGATGATTTTACCAATTTTATCAATGCAGTGATCGATGAGCGTTCTTTCTCTAAGCTTGCAAAATATATTGATGATGTAGCTGCAAGCGGCGGTAATGCAGAGATCATCTGCGGTGGTAAATATGATAAGACCAATGGCTGGTTCATTGAGCCAACTATCATCGAAGCAAAAGATCCGGCTTATGTAACGATGTGCGAAGAACTGTTTGGCCCGGTACTTACCATTTACACATACGATGCGGATAAATGGGAAGAAACGCTTGCAGTTGTTGACCAGACTTCTCCTTATGCGCTTACAGGTGCCATCTTCGCCCAGGACCGTTATGCAGTAGAACAGATGACGAAAAAACTGGTGAACAGCGCAGGTAACTTTTATATCAATGATAAGCCGACCGGCGCCGTAGTAGGCCAGCAACCATTTGGTGGCGCGCGCGCTTCCGGTACCAATGATAAAGCAGGTTCTGCGCTGAATCTGTACCGTTGGCTGAGTGCACGTACGATTAAAGAAACGCTGGTGCCGGTAACAAACTACCGTTACCCGTTCCACCAGGCAGATTAATACACTTTGTTCTGATAATTAAAATGAAAAGGCTTTCCCCAACGGAAAGCCTTTTGCATGATAGCGTTTGTTGCATTCTTTTACAAGGGGCTGGTTTTAATATGTCATCATATGCCTGTTCATAATGTTATCCAGGGCAGGGGGAAATAATAAGCATGTCTGATACGGCAAAGTGACTGTTTTGTGATAAAAACTGCAAGTACAATTGAATAAGTGAGCAGGATGATTGAGTAAGCGCGTCGCCTGGAAGGCCAGGAATCAATATACTGTTCCGGAAATGGGCTGAAACAGGGATGCTAAGGATTTTATATCCCCGCTTTAGATAGTAGTTAAACAGGAACTGTCACAGAAGCATAATTTAATTGTCATCCGATATTAAAAAGAATAAATTATTTTAATTTCACTTTGAAATAACCTTTAATCAGTCATTTACAAGTAAACTGAAACCTTATGAATAAAATTTACGCCCTTTTCCTGTTATTATTTGTTGCGGCAGAAACCGATGCACAGGCATACGTGCCGTTCCCTGAATCCAATGCTATATGGCTGAACATGCACGAGCACGATGTATTTCCCGGCAATCAGTATTCTTATATCGGTTTTGACAATTCAGACACCGTTATCGGCGGTGTTACGTACCGCAAAATGTATGAAACGACCAATGATAAAGTATTTGATGCATCAGAATATATTGGTGCTTTAAGACAGGACACAGCAGCACGAAAAGTATACTTCTTTGCGAAAGGAGCCGGTGCTGAACATCTGTTATATGACTTTTCACTGAAAGTAGGCGATACGGCACATTTCTATAACGGAACCAGTGCGGTTGTTGATTCCATCGATACAATACTTGTGGATAATGCTCCCCGCAGGTTTTTCAGGTTTTCGATGGGTGGCGGCTCAAACCCTATATCAGCAAGCAGCGGCTGGATCGAAGGCATTGGCAACAATGTTGTAGGAGGTCTGTTCGGTAATCCTCTTATGCTCGCTACATGTTCATGCAATTCTTATACCGTCTGCTTTAAACAAAATGGCAACTGGATCTATCATAACGGTACCTACTTCGGAGGCATTGCAGACTGCGATGCAGCGCCGCTCGGGGTTACCGTTATTGTTTGCCCCCTGGCTGGTGTGGTGAGCATTTACCCCAACCCCGTTACCGGTACCAGTCATCTGCAGGTGAGCGGCCTGGGCAATAACGCGCAGCTATGCATTTACAATATCACCGGTATTAAAGTAAAGACATTCTCCGTTACAGGTAATACGGATATTACACTCAATAAAAATGATTATCCTGCAGGCATTTACAACTACCGTATTACAGATGAGAAAGGAGCAGCTGCTGTAGGAAAATTTGTGGTTGAATAAATTGAATTACTTGGATATTAAAAGGGTTTCCTGTCGGGGAAACCCTTTTTGTTTGCTATAACACTATTTTAATTTTTTACTTCTTACCTTAGCACAAACGATTCATTTTTAATATGGATAATTACAATCAAAACCAGATTTTTTCACAGTATTCCGTAGAGAACACAGGAACCCGTACACTTTCCAAAACCTTTTTTGCCAACGTATTCCTGTGGATGTTCGCAGGTCTCGGCATTTCTGCTGTCACTGCATTTTTATTTGCAGCCAACACGCAATGGCTTGAGTTTATGGTAAATCCCGGTCACGGCCTCAGCATTGCAGGGTACGCGGTATTATTTGCTCCATTAGCTTTTGTACTCACCATGTCTTTTGCGTTCAGCAGACTTTCCGCCACTGCCATGGTGCTGTTCTTCCTGGCTTACTCAGCTGTAAACGGTATCAGCTTCAGCTTTATCCTGCTTGCTTATACAGCCGGTTCTATACTGGGTGTGTTTGTGGCTGCTTCCGTTATGTTCGGTGTAATGGCGATACTCGGTTATACTACCAATAAAGACCTTACCTCTTTTGGCCGCATCATGATCATGGGGCTGATCGGTATCGTAGTCGCCAGCCTGGTAAATATGTTCCTGCACAGTTCACAGCTTGATTATATCGTCAGCTTCATCGGTGTAATGGTGTTTACAGGTCTTACAGCTTATGATGTTCAGAAACTGAAGCGCATCGGCGCAGGTATCGAATTTGAAGGTACACCTGCTTCCGACGTGAAGAAATTATCAATTATGGGTGCACTGAATCTTTATCTCGATTTCGTGAACCTGTTCCTGATGCTGCTCCGTCTTTTCGGCCGCAGGAGAAACTAATTATAACACAGGAAAATAATAAAAGGTCACCCATCGGGTGGCCTTTTATCGTTAATAGATTAATCACCGGTTATACCTTACCATTAAATAAAACGATTATATTAGTTGCTCTTTATGTTTTACTACACCGATACAATACCCAAAGGCTCCGTTGCCGGATTTCTGCTTCGGGTAACTTTCATTGTGTATATAGTAGTCGGCATCATAGGGGTACTGCATCATGAGCCCTGGCGGGATGAAGCACAATCGTGGCTGGTTGCCGGGCAAACCGGCTTCGTGCCGTTATTGAAAAAGTTACCTTCAGAAGGCCATCCTCCTTTGTGGTATTTTATCCTGATGCCGTTTGCACGCATGGGGGCTCCGTACATCATTCAGAATTTTATTTCACTGGCAATAACAGCAGCAGGAGTAGCGATCCTGTTATTTAAGACCCGTCTTCCGGTGCTGATGAGAATACTGTTTGCATTAAGCTATTTACTCTGGTATCAATACGCCATAATAGCCCGTAATTACTGTCTTGTTGTTTTCTTCGTGATGCTGCTCATCTCGCTTTACCCGACCAGGTTTCAACGTCCGTGGATATATGCCCTGGCAGTCGTCGGCCTCTTCAACAGTCATATACTTATGTTTTCGTTTTCGTTTGGTTTAATGCTGTTGTTCGGTATAGAAGCGCGGCAGCAGAAAACAAACAGACGTGAGCTGTACAGTGCATTTGTCCTTATGCTGGCAGGTGGCGGATATCTCCTCCCATACCTTGCTTTTAAAGGAATGCACAACCCTTACGGATATTATATCAGGAATCACCTGTCCCCGGTAATACATGCATTTACAGATGCTATATTTGTTTATTACGAACTTACTATTGCTGCGTTTTTATGGCTTGCAGCACTGGTAATAGCATTGCGAAAAACATGGCAGCTCTTATTTCTCCTGTTGGCAGGATGTGCGGCGCCATGTTTCATATTTGCATATAAATACGCCGGATATACCTGGCATCATGCGTTGTTATGGATAATTATCGTTGCAGTAATTGCCTTGATACCATTTTATAAATCAGCGGATAAATACCACCATTTTCATGCAAACCTGATCCGGTGTTTATTTTTGCCTGTCATGGCATTTCATTGTTATGTAGCAGTCCGGGCTTATAATACAGACTACCAGGGTGAGTTTTCCGGTGGTAAATCTGCTGCATTGTTTTTATTACAGCATCAGCCACTACCAGGTTTGCTCATAACCCAAAACAACAAAGCTATTTCACTACTGCCTTACTTGCCCCGGAACACTAAGCTATATCACCCGGATTGTCAGCGGAGCATTTCATATGTAGTCTATGATTCGTGCAATTTCTTCAGCAAAAATGACAATTATCCGGACAGCATGATGATAGCTGCATTGCAGCAACTACCCTCAATAGATACTAATACCATTTTCATTTCAGACGCACCTGTAACTCCGTCTGTGCTAGCCGGATATTGGAGCTTGTTATATCATAGCCCGGGTACATCTATACAGGGAATGGAGAATTATTACATATACCGTTATGATCATAAATAGCCGGGCAGTGTGTTACAGATACGGTGCCCGGTATTTTATTGCGAAATAAAGGCTTTATACTTTCACTGTTTTCCATCTGCCTTTTTTAAACAGGATCATCGCGGCAACAGCCATTGCACTTTCTGCAATAGGTATGGCCGAAAACGCGCCCCGGGCACCAAAATTCAATTTAATAGCCAACACATAGGCCAGCGGTATCTGGAATGCCCAGAAGCCAAACAGGTTCAGCAGGGTAGGTGTGCGGGAATCTCCGGCACCGTTAAATGACTGTGCGAGTACCATACCGTAGCCGTAAAAAAGATAGCCGAAGCATATATAGCGTAATGTGTTCACACCGTAGAAAATTACGGCAGGATCCTGGCTGAACAAGCCGATAACAGGGTACGCTGTAATGAAGAAAATCAACGCAATTGTTACCAGGAAAAGCGTATTTAAAAAACCGGTTCTCCATACAGAACGTTCAGCACGGTCCGGCTGTGCGGCGCCGAGATTTTGTCCTACAAGTGTGGCTGCTGCGTTAGACATGCCCCAGGCCGGTAACAATGAAAAAAGTATCACCCTTATACCGATCGTATAACCTGCTGCTGCATCTGTACCGAAACTGGCGACGATACGGGTCAGGAATATCCAGCTGGCCGAGTTGATCAGGAACTGTCCTGCAATACTGGTACCCAGCCTGGTAAGGTTACCGATAATAGGAAAATCCAGTCCGAGGTGTTTTTTTGTGATGCGGATAATACTTTTGCCGCTGTTTAAACGATACAGCTGGTAGACCACGCCCGAGCCACGGCCTATAGTAGTGGCCAGCGCTGCGCCTTTTAGTCCGAGTGCCGGTATCGGGCCCAGGCCATTGATCAGCAACGGACAAAGTATGATATTAAGTGCATTGGCCAGCCACAGAGAGCGCATAGCAATAGAAGCATCGCCGGCTCCTCGGAAAATACCGTTGATAAGGAACAGGAGTACAATGATCACATTGCTCGCCATCATGATCTGCGTGTAATGATAATTAGCGGCAACTACCTCGGGCTTCGCGCCCATCAGCAGCAATATATCCTGCGCAAAGTACAGGCCGGTCATACTGATAAGAATGGATAAAGTGCAGCCGAGGTACAAACCTTGTACGGCAGCATGTGCGGCACCATCCGGATTCTTCTCCCCGATGCGGCGGGCCACAGTGGCGGTGATGGCCATGCTAAGTCCCATTGCCACAGAGTAGATAATGGTTAATGCAGATTCGGTAAGTCCTACGGTAGCCACCGCATCTTTGCCGATCTTACCGACAAAGTAAGCATCTGCTACGGAAAACAGTGATTCCATTACCATTTCCAGCACCATAGGAACAGATAGCAGGAATATGGCACGATTAATACTGCCGGTAGTAAAGTCTTTCTCAGTACCGAGCAGGGCGGTTTTAAATAGTTGAAATAAATAGCGAATGCGAGACGCACGGGTATGTTGGGACATACAATTCAATTTTCGGGATTCAGTAAATAAAAAAATAAGTAAAAATGCTGCAGGCTGCTTTATAGCAGTGCAGGAAAGGAAAGCGGCTGGTGCGCTTAAGGAAGCGCTGAATTAAATGCTCATCGGCTGGAAGAATATCAAGGGGGCGAAGATAGGTATATTTTTATAATGGCAAAATTATTGTTGTGTAGTCCGTTACGTAAAAAGTGTGTATTTGCGTAACCGGACGTACCTTTGAACCTTCGAATTATGAGTGTAACAATCCTTGCTATAGAATCTTCCTGCGACGATACCAGTGCTGCCGTAGTGCGCGATGGAGTAGTACTGAGTAATCTTATTGCCACCCAGAAAGTGCATGAGCAATATGGCGGTGTAGTGCCGGAGATGGCGTCACGCGCGCATATGCAGAATATTGTACCGGTGGTGGACGTTGCTCTTCAAAACGCAGGCATTACCAAAGAAGAAATAACAGCAGTTGCCTTTACACAGGCGCCTGGCCTCATCGGCTCATTGATGGTGGGCGCCGGTTTTGCTAAAGCATTTGCGCAGGCGCGTAACCTGCCGCTTATAGCTGTGCATCATATGCAGGCACATGTCCTGGCTCATTTTATAGAAGACCCGAAGCCACAATTCCCTTTCCTGTGCCTTACAGTGTCTGGCGGCCATACGCAGGTTGTGCTGTGCAAAAGCCCGCTGGAAATGGAAGTGCTGGGAGAAACAGTAGATGATGCCGCAGGCGAGGCTTTTGATAAAACGGCCAAAATGCTTGGGCTACCTTATCCTGGCGGCCCGCTGATAGATAAATATGCAGCAGAAGGAGATCCGCTGCGGTTTAAATTCCCGGTAACGAGTATGCCTGGCTTCGATTTCAGCTTCAGCGGCGTGAAAACGGCCGTGATGTATTTCCTGCAAAAGGAAAAACAGAAAGATCAGATGTTTGTAGAGAATAATCTTAAAGACATCTGTGCGTCTGTGCAGCATACCATTATCACCATGCTGATGAATAAGCTGAAGAAAGCTGCAAAAGAACTGAATATCCGTCATGTAGGCATTGCAGGTGGTGTGTCCGCGAACAGCGGGCTGCGCAAGGCACTGCAGGAGACTGGCAGTGAACTGGGCTGGGAAGTATTTATCCCCGCATTTCAGTATTGTACGGACAATGCAGCTATGATCGGGATTACAGGATATTACAAATATCTCAGCGGCGAATTTGCCGACCTTACTGTAACGCCAACTGCACGCGCTACCTGGTCATGAGTAATTCCTATTTCAGCTTTAAGCAATTCAGCATACACCAGGAGCGTTGCGCCATGAAAGTGAGCACCGATGCCTGCATACAAGGCGCATGGACGCCCGTTCGTCCGCATGTAAAAAACGTACTGGACATAGGCTGCGGCACGGGGCTGCTTTCCCTGATGCTGGCTCAGCGGAGTGCTGATATACATATTGACTCCATAGAACTGGATGAAGATGCGATGAAACAGGCGCAGCAAAATGTGGCCGCTAGTCCGTGGAAAGACAGGATAGAGGTGATGCTTGGTGATGCACGCAATTTTCCGTTCGGAAAAAAATATGATCTCATTATCTGTAATCCCCCGTTTTTCAACAATAGTCTTTTAGGTGGCAATAATGCCCGGAACCATGCGCGTCACACGGTTACACTATCACAAGACGACTTGTTTGATGCAATACATCGTAACCTTGCAGACGGCGGCTATGCCTGTATTCTTTTACCTGCGGCAGAAAAAAAACTTTGGGAAGAAACGGTACAGCGCAATGGTTGGCACCTGGATAACTATCTTCTTGTAAAAGATAATCCGGATGCTGCTGTGAAACGTATCATAAGCTGTTGCTCACAGGAGCCTGGCGACAAAAAGGAAGAAACACTGACTATAAAAGATGAAAAAGGTTCTTATACAGATGGCTTTACGGAGTTGCTTCGCCCGTTTTATCTGAAATTATAAGATCTCCTTTTTTGCTGAACAGGTAGAAAAGACTGATAGCCATCCAGCCAAACCAGAAAATATAAGCGCCGAGGTGAAATTTTTCCTTAAGCCAGCGATGCGCATAATAATGTTGAAAATCGTGATAGGTATAATACAATCCGAAAACTGCGGCAAATAAAGCTATCAGGTGAACGATATTGGCTTTACTTTTCGGCATATAGCGGTGCACCACGTATTGCAGTACCAGCAGTGCCATAAATACAATAAATACAACCAGTGCGCCCTGCCACCATACTTTCAGAAAGCTGTAATCTTTATACATCAGGTTGATACCCACACGTCCTATCCACGACATATGTGAGAACAAATAGCCGGAAATAAGCGACAGGCAGGCGAGCAGTATGACGAGCGGACCAGTACGTTTCATAATGGATCAGTTTCTGTTCAAAAATAAAAGAATCGTGCGCACAGCGAAATAAATTTTATAAAATAGATAAGATAATGCCGGGAAATGATAAATTTGCAACCCGTAAGCGGCTTCGTAGTACAATGGATAGTATAAGAGTTTCCGAAGCTCCAGATCCAGGTTCGATTCCTGGCGAAGCCACAAAGAGGATGCAAAAGCTGCATCCTCTTTCTTTTTTTTATGATTTCTGCCTCTGCTTATAATTGCGTTCCTGCAGATCTTTTTTAAAAATTTCTTCCCAAACGTCCGTTGTTCGAACAATGGGAATATATCATCTGGCTTTAGAAGGTTCAAAAACAAGATGACTGGTGTGCCTCACCGGAGATAATGATCTCATTGCCCGGCGGCTGAAATTGCACTGATGCCATTGAGCTAAATGCCGGCAGATTTTGATGCCCGGAGAAGTACTTAGTCGTTAAGAAATAGGTATTTGATGGGTATTGATTCTAGGTATTAATACTCATATATTTTATATTGATTTAAATTAAACCTTTTTAATCTGTGTTATAAAAATATTATTTAATTTTATTTGATTTTTATTTCGTTTAAATTTTTCATTTTTGTTCCTAATTTCTAAAAGGGGAGAGAAATGAGAAAAAAATTGCTTTTGCTGGCAGCATTTACGCTGCTTGGGGGCATTAGACTGTATGCCCAGTCCAGTCCAAACACCATCACCGGACTCAAACTATGGCTCGACGCATCAGACGTCAATAACGGGGGAGCCGCACCATCAAACAACGCAGTAATATCCACATGGAAGGACAAGTCCGGTAACGGGAATGATGCTACTGTATACGCCGGGCAATCGGGAGGGGCCTATCATACCAACCAGATCAACGGGAAATCTGTAGTCGCCTTTACACGTACCAGCCAGACGGTGGGTTGCGTGTATAATGTCGCTGGTGTGGATATTCGCGCAACAGCAATGCCGGCTGTTACGATATTTACTGTTTACCGTCAGGGTGCCCAGAGTGGCGACCAGGGATTGTGGGGAGATGATAACGGCAACTGGGACCGCTTTTATTTTACGTCATGGACCAGTAATGGCTCTGCAAACAACGGCGGTGCATCACTGGGGCCAACAAACCCGGCAGCGACAGTGACCGGTGCAGGTATTGTGGGCACTACACGCCTGCTGACAGCAGTGTACAACAGCAACGTGGCCAATGGTTCTGCTATTTATTTTAACGGTGCTACAGTAACTACTTTCACAGATCAGACAGATGCAACAGCTGCGCAGACAACATTGCGTATCGGCTTTGACGGAGATGACAACTGCTACAATGGCGACATTGCAGAAATGATCGTTTATAACCGCAAGCTCACAGATTGTGAGATCATGCAGGTAAACCGTTACCTGGGGGCTAAGTACGGTATAACCTTTTCTACAGCAGGTATTACTACCACAGATCCTACTACATTTTACGAAGGTGCCAGGGCAACGCTTACTGCGACACCTTCAGGTGCTACTGGCTACCAATGGCTGAAGAACGGTGTTGCAATATCCGGAGCAACCAGTAGTACTTACACTGCCTATACCGCCGGCAGTTACCAGGTTGCAGTTACCAACAGCTGTACCGATACATCCGCAGCGACAGCTATCACCGTAAATACAATGACGCCTCCCGGCAATGCCTTGAGTCTTGACGGTACAAACGATTATGTAGATCTCGGCAACCCGGATTCTCTGGCAGCAACCAATATTAAAACCATGGAATGCTGGGTGAAATTTAATAACCTGTCAACAACAACTACTTCGCAGGAAATACTGAGTAAATCAATTGTAGGGCAAGGTCTGGAATTACTGCTTTATAACAACGGACTCTGTTTCTATGTAATGGGCAGCTCAAGTGCAGCATTTATCAATTATCCCACAACCAATTTTGTAACCGGTATATGGTATCACCTGGCGGCAACATGGAATGGTACAAATTCATCCAGCATTAAGCTTTATGTAAACGGAGTTTCTGTTGGTTCTGTCAGCGGATCTACCACCAACGTTGTAAATCCGGCGGGCAGTACTTTCAGGATCGGGCAGTGGTCTGATGCCGGTACGACACGTTATTTTAACGGTTCTGTAGATGAAGTGCGCCTCTGGAACCGTGAACGAACGCAGGCCGAACTTACTTCAACTATGTATGCACCGCTTACGCTGCCGCAGACAGGGTTGCTGGCCTATTACAAATTCGACCAGGGAACAGCGGGTGCTTCCAATAGTTCATCAAACTACCTGTATGATTATTCGGGCAGAGGCAACCTCGGAACACTTAATAATTTTGCGCTTACGGGCAGTTCCTCTAACTGGGTGGAAAGCTATTCTATGGTGCGCCCGGTAATTGTTGCAGCAAGCAGTGTGCATGGCAACAGCTTTACTGCCAACTGGACCGCGCCGGTAACGGGTACGGTCACTAATTACCTGCTCGATGTAGCGACAGACTCATTATTTACATCAAAGCTTACCGGCTATAATGCCAAAAATGTAGGCGCAGTAACATCAGCAACCATTACCGGCCTCACACTCGGACAAACCTATTATTACCGTGTCACTCCCAACAAATCATCCGTAGCCAACCAGGCAGGACCTGCAGCCTTCAGTTCTATCATTACGAACGGCCCGGCTCTGGCTGTGAATCTTATATATTTTAAAGCAGATCAATATACACATAATATAAACCTTAACTGGAGTACTGCTTCAGAACAGATGTCAGATTATTTTGGTGTAGAGCATAGCACAGATGGCATTAATTATACTGAAATAGGCAGGGTGAAAGCAGTGGGTAATTCGGTATTAAATACAACGTATGCATTTACAGATGTATCACCTGCACAGACTACAAATTTCTACAGGTTAAAGCAGGTGGACGTTGACGGCTCATTTAAATATTCGCAGGTTGTAAAAGCAGTTTCAAAAGAGCACGACGGTGTTTTCCGGGTGTATCCTTCGCCTGCAAATACTTTTATAACATTGGAAACAAGTGCCGAATACCTGGGCACATTTGCAGTGTTGGCAGACATACAGGGACGCGAACTGGTACAGATTCCTGTTAATTCGGGAAGCCAGAGGATAGATATACAACAATTACCTGCCGGCATTTATATTATAAAACTTGTGGATGGTAAAGCAATCCGTATAGAAAAAAACTGATGCAGTTGGGGAGATAAAAAATAAAACGGGGCCTGTTCAGGTCCCGCTTTATTAATTCATTCGCCTGATTACAGAGAAGAAGGCTGGTTAACAGCGTCGTTTTTGTTTGCCGTCAGGGTATCTCGTGTGTTTTTCTGTACTGCAATAGCCCCGAACAATGCCAGCAGGAATGCGAAAGCATAAAAACCTTTTTCGCTTGGGAGTATAGTAGCATTCCACAAGCCAACAACAAGCAGTATAATAGACAGGATAGTACTGAACCAGCATATGCCATAGTAAATATCTGTTACGGGAAGTCCTTCAAGCCGGTCGCGTACACTCTTCTGAAGCGATACTACAGCGAACAGGCCAAACATTAATACAGTGAAATAGTATCCTTTTTCATTCAGCTGCATTTCGGCCCGCCAGAGTCCTACAAGATAACCGATCATTCCTGCGCCCATTGCAACCCAGGATGCTGCGATAAAGGCATTTGATGGCTTTTGATTCATTTTTAAGCTTTTGATTTATAAGTTAAAACCTCAAATATATGAAATGGGAGGATGTCTTCTCTGTTGATACCTATATGTTTTGTTAAGTTTACTATGGTCTGATGAATTGCAGCACAGAATAGGTAAATTGTGACGCCATGCTACGTATTTATATCCCGGTATTTATTTTCCTTTTGTTTGCAAATGGTGTACTGGCCAGGAGTGGTAATATCCTATATGCGGAGCTTGGAGTGAATGGACTTACCTGCTCGCAGTGCAGCCGGAGCGTGGAAATGAAACTGAGAAAACTTGATTTTGTAAAAAATGTATCCATGAACCTGGAGCATACAAACGGAACCATTTTTTTTGAAGACGGAAAGGTGATAGATTTCACTAGTATCGCCAAAGCTGTTACTGACGCAGGCTTTTCTGTACGTTATCTGCGTATCACCTCAGTGGCTGCCGGCTGGAAGAAAAGTGGTGAATATTGCTACTCAATGGATGGTAATACGTTTCAGCTGGTGGGAAAAATGCCGGTAAAAGATACTTTGCAGCTGCAAATGCTGGGCAGTAACTTTATGCCGCCCGCTGCAGTAAAAAAATGGAAAGCACAGCTTATAACTCATTGTACAGCGCAGGCATATTTTGTAATCGCGAACTGATCATCGTATGATGCGGAAAATATTGCTGCCGTTATTTATATTATCTGCAACTGCGGCGCAGTCCCAGGAATTGTTTCCGTTGAGTGAGCCGGCAAGTAATATGCCGAAAGGAGTTGCCGGAATACGTGTTTTTGATCAGTCTTATAAGGAAGTAAATAACAAATACCGCAATCTTTTTGGGCTGAAATTAATGTACGGCATTACTTCGCGGCTGTCCGTATATCTTACAGGAACGGTTTCAAATCACCACAGTGCCGAGCTTCCTCCCTCCTTTCCCGATCATAACACACCGCAGGTGGGCGTAGATCTTCCTTGTCGTTTTAATGGTGTGGATCTGTATGCAAAATACCGCTTCCTCAGCAAAGACGGAGAACACACACACCTTCGTGTAGCTGCCTATGGAGAATACAGCTATCTTAAAGTGGCACATGATGAAGCAGAACCTACCCTTATGGACGATACCAAAGGTTGGGGAGCAGGCCTTATCGGTACGTATCTGAAGAAACGTTTTGCAGTAAGCATTACCGGCGGGTTTATACTCCCTGCCGATTATACAGGAGCAGTGCCCGATTATATCAGCGGACTGCCATCTGTACCCGCAAAGGTGAAGTATGGCAAAGCTGTGAATTACAGCGTTTCATTTGGTTACCTGCTGCTCCCGCGTAAGTATAAAAGTTATGACCAGGTAAACTGGAACCTTTACATGGAATTTATCGGTAAATCATATGAAAGTGCCAAAGTATATTTTGATAACCTCGGGCAGCCGGGAACTCCTTACCAGGTAGTCGGCAGTGGCCAGACGGTATTGAATGCGGGGCATTACATCGAACTGCATCCCGGATTGCAGGCGATCATACAATCAAACCTCCGGCTGGACGTATCTGTAGGTTTTCCCATCGTCAACCGCTCCTACACACGTTATTATCCGGTGTATACTCTTGGCATCCAGCGTTATTTTTTCTAAGATGTATTTCCGGGTAGCCGGTTGCAAACTGCGCCACGAATTTTTTTGCTGTTTTTTATATTTTCTTTTAGATAAGGCCGGGTTGTAATCATGAAAAAATAAGGCTGTTTTTTTTATATTTGTACACCCCTCTTATGCCAATAAACGTATTCATTGCAGATGATCATCCTATTGTGATTATAGGATTCAAGAAGGTGCTTGAATTTCATCATGAAATAAATGTAGCCGGTACATTTACCTCCGGAAAGGCACTTCTGAAAGAGCTGGAGACAAACCGGCCGGATGTGCTCATACTGGATCTCCAGATGCCTGAAATGAATGGCTACGATCTTACCGGGATCATTGCACAGCAATATCCGTCTGTAAAAATCCTCATACTTACCAATGTGGATAATATCAGCAGCATCAGAAGGACGATTGCTGCCGGAGCATCAGGGTACGCACTTAAAACTATCGGAGAAGATATGCTGGTGCAGGCAATTATAAGTGTCTGCAATGATCAGAAATTTATAGATCCCGATCTGCAGGCAAGCCTTATGCAATACGCACTTGGTGACAAAAACGTGATCAATGTGCCGACAGCCATTACGCGCCGGGAAAAAGAAATTCTGCAACTGGTGGCCCAGAATCTGTCCAGCCAGGAAATTGCTAACCAGCTGCATCTGAGCAAACGCACTGTGGACAATCACCGGCAGAACCTGCTGCTGAAGCTGGAAGCCAAAAACAGCTTGCATCTTATCACCAAAGCGATGGACCTGGGCCTGATTAACTAGTTGCCCGGTATGTAATTATTTTCCAAGCGGCACTTCGATACGTACAGTTGTGCCTGTTCCCGGCTGGGATTCAACCTCTACAGTTCCGTTCATTATGCCTGTGCGGCTTTTTATACTGTCCAGCCCGATTCCAGCTCCCACTTCTCTGTTTGCAGGGTTAAAACCTTTTCCATTGTCCTCAGCAGTTATAAAAAACATATCGTCATTCACAGTCATGTCTATGAGTGCAACAGTGGCTGCTGAATGCTTTATGATATTGCTGATCAGCTCCTGGATGATGCGGTAGCAGTTGAGTTTTATTTCAGGTTTCTGATCTATGAGGCTGAAGTCTCCGAAGCTCTGGATATTGAATTGTGGTTCGTGATGTTTTTTTACAGAATCGCAGAACAGCTGTACCGCTTTAGGCAGCGGATAGCGAAGTACATAATCCGGAAGCAGGTTGCGGGCGGTATCCCGCAGCCCTTTTGATGTTGCGGCAATGATTTCTTTCAGTGCATTGTAGTGTGCATTTTCTGCGAGATCGGGAAAATCTTTCTGCATCAGGTTTAGCGTAAGTCCGGCGCTTGTAAGTAGGGTGCCGAACCCGTCATGTATCTCCCTGGCCATTCTGCTTCTTTCCGCTTCTTCGCCGTGCGCCTGTGCCTGCAGTTTTACATATTTCTGCTCCTGCACGAGCCGGCTTATCTGCTGCTCCTGGGAACGTCTTTTATAGCGGGTTCTTTGCTGAATAATAATGCTTACAGAAAGTAAAAGCAGTAAAACTGAAACAGTGAAAAACAGCAGTTGGTTTTTGCGGTGGATAATATCTTTCTGGTCGGCAATCTGTAACTGTTTTTCTTTGATTGCTTTTTCTTTTTGCGCAGTGCGGTACTTAACTTCCAACTGGTTTACAGACTGCTTCAGGTCTTCATTGTTCAGACTGTCATGCAGCAGCAGGTATGTTTCCATATGCTTCAGTGCAGGTGCTGCTTTTCCCATGCTGTCATAAAGGATGGCGAGGGAAAGATGGCCCTCAGCGATTTCCCGCATCATTCGCAACGGCTCGGCTATTGCAAGATATTTCTGCAGGTATTTTTCCGACTCGTTAAAATTGTGGAGCCGCATATAGGCATATCCGAGCGTATAGTACGGGGCAATTTTGTTGGTGAGATCTATGTCGCCGTTTATGGCCAGTGCTTCTTCGCAGTAAGAAATAGCTTCCGCATTCTTTCCGGCTTTCATGTATTGCATGCCCAGCCTGTCCAGCGCGGGAACAAGTACCGAGTAGTCATTTAGCTTTCTGCTAAGCAGTATCGCCATTTTCAGCCGTGCAATGTTATTCACAGAATCGTCCAGCTCTTCGTAGCTGATCGACTGATTGTAAAAAACACTGGTAAGATTTTCTGAAGGCTGCCGTTTATAAATGTTCTCGGCGAGGTCCAGGTAATACAGTGCCTGCCGCGGCTGGTTAAAATTATTGAACAATACGCCGAGATTACCATAGGTAACAGCCAGCGGTATTTTTGAAGGAAGGTTCAGCCGTATTTCAATAGCCTTCATGTAATATTGTATAGCATCCGACAGTTTCCCTTCGGTAGCAGATGCGCTTGCTGCACGGTCATAAAACACACCTTTGTAAAACCTCCCGGTTGCGCTGCTGTCGCACCATGTAATGGCCGTTAGTACCGTTTCCCTGCATTTTGTAAAAAATCCGTTCTTATAATAGTCGTCTGCTATTTTCCTGTAAGATTTCAGTACCCCGTTGGTATAGCCGATATTCAGGCTTCTGTTGAGTGTATTCCGGTAAACGGCTATTGCGCTGTCGGGCGCAGTTTGCTCCTGCCGGGCTGCAGTAGCGAGATCGTAATATATTGAGATCGTATCATTGGCACGTACTCCCCGGTTGCTTTGCGCTGCAGTTTTTTGCAGGAAAGCAGGAAAGTAAAATACCATTACTGATATAATAATAAATATGCGACTTATGTGTGGAGATGTGTTACCAGGTTTTTTGCATGACTGCATTCAGCCTTCGTTTTTATGGGTAGTTTGTTTTCCGGTATATATTTACGGGAAATAAAATTAGAAATAAAACCAGAAAGAAAAAGTGCGCCGGTCCATAAAATCCTTGCCAGCATATATTTAGGAGCATTATCCAATAAAAAATGAGTATAAATACCTGTATAAAGCCCAGGTATTCATACTCACATTTTGAGATGGTTAAGAATTTTGTTGCGCGAATGTTACTGTTCGTGAATTGCCATCACCGGTATATCATTAAAGCGGGCAAGTGCCTTTGTGCGGCTTTGGTGGAACATTCCTTCCCACACACCATATTGATGTGGTACCACCACAAGCATATCAATATTCTTTTCTTTTATAAACACCGACACGCCATGAAGCAATTCAGGATCTTCTATCCAGTTATAGTCCGGTGTGTATTCCTGCAATTGCACCTGCAGCCACTGCAGGCCCTGCTGTTGTTTTTCATCAGGTGCTGCGCTGTGTTTATCAACATGCAGGATGTGTAATTCAGCCCCAACGAACGAAATCCATTTTTTTATGCCGGCAAGAGGTGTCCGCGCACCGATATGTGCATAGTTGCAGGGATATGCAATTTGCCTGACCGGCCTGAACATGGCATTTGCCGGGATAAATAATACGGGTACCGGTATCGCTTTTAACGCATTCAGCGGATCTTCATCGCCCACATATAAATCTGTAAAGCCCGCCGTGCCCAATACGATGAATTCCGGGTTGGAAGTAACAGCCTCGTTACGCAATGTTTCCAGGAAATTGCCCGTAACAACTCTTCCTGAAATCGCAGTGCCCGGGTGCATTAGCTTTATATGCTGCAGTTCATCCTTCATTTGTTCTTCAACACGCTGTATTGCTTCACTGATAGATGCAAGTGCTATGCCTTCTGCGGTATATGTTACCGGGACAGGATATATATGCAGCAGTTCGGCAGTAACTCCTTTGTCTTTTATCAGCTGGCATGTATAGTCAGCAGCGTGTCTTGCAGCCGTTGAAAAATCTGTTACGATCAGTACCTTTTTCATAAAAGAATATCTGTTTTATATATGGTATAATACTTTACAGTTAAGTATTTAACTAAATGGTCAAAAAGATCATTCAGGTGATACGTTTGCTTTTATTTTTTCCAGCAACTGAATACAGTTTGTTAATTCGGTAACAGAAACGCTCGCAGCTGCGATTTCATACATCTCCAGTACCCAGGGCCGTATGGTCTGCTGCAGTTTTTTACCATCTTCGGTAAGGAATATCAGTTTGCTTCTGCGGTCTTTCCCGTCTTCCTGTCTGTATAGCAGTTTTCGCCTTGTAAGGTTATCAATAAGATAAGTCATGCTGGCTTTATCTTTTACGGTAATGCGCGCAATTTCCTGCTGATTGATGCCCTCTTCATTCCAGAGGCAGGCCATTACCTGCAGCATTTCAAATGTGAGGTCTATATCATGCTGTTTGAATTTTGCCTGCATAAACTGCCGGAATCCCAGGTTTACTGTGATTACTGTACGGGCGAATGTCTCTGTAACATCCAGCTTTGTTTTCTTCATTTCCGTGCTGGTTTGTCTTGTCCCAAAGATAAGAAAAATGGTTAAGTATTTAACTAATTATTGTTTTTAATCCTAAAGATGTTAAAAAAACAATGCGTGCAGATAGGCTGCAAATGTGATGCTTTCCTTTGTTGCATAATGTCGTGTGTTGTTCCGGCCGGGCATCAGTACGGCATAATCATTATACACATAAATAATTAGAAACTATGAACTTAGTAAATGCCCCTATCGTACCAGGACAAAAAGGTACTGAAGTGAGCAATCTGCAGGAAGTGCTGTTTTTTTTCCTTAAAAACGGTGTTCTTTCGATCACAGATGCCGAAATTATTAATGCCGCAGGCCTGGAGATGCAGGCTGGTTTTTACGGTAGTGCAACAATGGGGTTATTAGGATTGTTCCTTGACCGTACATCTCATGAACATACGGCAGTCATTACTGTAGATGACACTATCGCAGATCTGCTGAATGTAGCATTGTCAGAGGTATCAGCTGCATGGAATAATGTACTGACGGGTAAGGTGACCCATCCTTCAGGCATAAAAACAACAACCGGATTTACAGTCGATGTATATATGGTTTCCCTGGAGAATAAAATCCTGATGGGGACTGTCGGAACTGACGACAACGGCGTATATGTATTTCCGGTAAACAAGTACCAGGCAGGTTATAATGTGGCGAATGGCTGGCAGGTACGTGCAAGCACAGGAGAAAATCATTATTATTCTGAGGTACTATATAACAAAGGGCAGGCAGGAACGCTCAATGTGCTGATAGATGCAGATGCGCCGGTTTCGTTTGTAACAGAGTTTTCGGAGATTATAACAGCACTGCAGGTGCAGGGATTTTATACAGGCGCAGATGCCCCGCTTTCATCTCCACCGGTAAAGGATGTCGCTGCAATTGATATCAGCGATAGTAGTGCAAGCCTGGAATTCCTGGTGCAGAATATGGGAGAGGCACGCACAAATCTTGTCAATCTGGTACGTGCTTATGCACTTACGAGACAAATGCCGGGCATAAGTCCCGAGTTGCTGTACGGGCTGTTCAGACAGAATATCAGCGCCGATCCGCAGGTATTATTTTATCAGCCGGCGAATGTATTGAAACAGGCGCTTGTTGTATCTATAACCAACCTTGTTATCAGCAATACCTATAATGCTGCAAGTATTGATAATTTTATTGCCACGCTGAAATCGGCAGCAGTTACGCTGCTGAACAGTATAAATGGGGATGACGCTTCAAAAACGGCTACATTTAAAATCATTAAACTGGGAGCTGGCAATTATACTAATCTTGCAGAAGATTTCCTGGCTTTTTATTACTCTCACTCCGGGAATACCACGGACGGTTTTTGGGAAGACCTTGTTGCCTCAAACGGCGCTTTCGGAATTTATGTGCCCACGCTGAAAACTGTAATTGCGCTGGCAAAATTATGCGGCAATAATGCTGCTATGGTGACGCTGCTGTTCAACATAGTAAAAGACCGTGACCTGGACATCTCCTACATAGCGCGTACTGTCAGCAGTGCACAATGGAGCGATATGATTAATACCGCTGCTACCAGCTATGCCGCTGATTTCTTTTATCCTGATGATGTTACCGGGACAACAGATGAAGAAAAAACGGCCAGCTATGCAGCCTTACTTACAAAACGCTTTGCCGCTTTATATCCTACACAATCTGTGCAGGCACAGCTCAGAACAGACGAAAGCAGTTCCTTCCCTGTATTGAAAAGTACTTTCGACACATTTGTTTCGAACAACCCTGCTTTTGATTTTCGCACTGTATCTATAATGGATATGCAGGCAGAAAACAGCACCTTAAGCTTTACAGGTGTTGAAGACAAAGACGCGCTTGTACATGAAATAGCAACCGTGCAGCGCCTGATGAATGTGACTGCAGATTACAGCTTTATATCTGCGCTTGCACAGGATGGCCTTACGTCATCTGTGGCCATTGTACAGCAGTCGCCGGCCCAGTTCGCAGCAAATTATGCTGTAGCTGCAGGTAGTGCACAACAAGCCCAGCAGGCATATACTACCGCACAGGATACAGTGATGTACAGCATCTTTACAGGCCTACAGGTATATTCTGATCCTGGTACAAACGTCAGCTATTATGTGCTGGACAATTCACTGATAGATCCTAATCATGCTTATGCCGACTGGCGCACACTGTTTGGGTCTCTGGATGGCTGCAACTGCAGCCAGTGTACATCAGTATATAGCCCGGCAGCCTATATGACAGACATTCTTCACTTCCTGAAGCTGAATGCACCCACCATACATGATGAGCTGATAGCCCGGAGACCGGATATTAAAGATATCCTGCTCAATTGTAAAAATACCAACACGCCCGTTCCGCATATTGATATCGTAAACGAGTTGCTGGAGGATATGGTGAGCACCGGAAACTATGTAATGTATGCACGCCAGACCGATGCAGACGCAAATTATCAGCGGGCCATTCCGGAATACATCAACACCGCATCCCAGGTGGTAAATACAACAGATCTTTCCGGAAATACAAGCCAGGTAACGATAACAACGCCTTATGTAAAGCTGAAGGACACCATTTACTCATGGGCGCTGCCATATAATTTTTACAAGCGACAAGTAGATACACACCTTGACCTGGCAGGTATCAAAAGTCACGAACTGCCACAGCGTTTTAACGCAAAAGACCAGTTGCACCTGCTGAATGAGGATACTGCCTATTGTGCCTCCTATCTGGGACTTTCGGTGGAAGAAAAAAACCTTATTGTAAGTCTGAATCCCGGCAATCTCACTAATGTGTTCGGATTTTTGCATGGTTTCATTGCCGATCCGGAGCTTAAAGGGCAAGCTATTACTTATTCTGTCCTGGGCGGTTCTGCCAGCGTAAAGAATTGGGCAGATCTTCTTACGGGGAGGATCGATATATTCCTGCAGCAGACGGGACTCAGCTATACAGATCTTTTGCACCTGCTGGATTGCTATACGCTTAACCGGTTGGGTTATAACGGCCAGGGTCAGCCATACAGGATATTTACCATCTTAAAGAACGATTCTTCTGTAAGTGACTATACCTGTGATCTGAGCAAGCTTAAAATAGACGGTATTATGGCAAGTGCAACGGCCCGGACTGCAGACGGTACTGCCTTCCTGGAGTTGCTGCCTGGTTTTGTACGTATGGCTAAAGCGCTCGGCTGGACATTCTATGAACTCGATCGCGCGATCCGTACAATTAAATCTATTGTACCCGGAGTAACTACATCACTCGTTTCTGCTATCGACGAAGATACCTTCCGCCAGCTGGCACAGATCAAATATTTATCAGAGCAGCTGAGAATGAGCGTTGAAGATGTATGTACACTTCGCAGCAATATTGAAAACCTCGCCTACCGGGATTATACACAATCTGAACCTGTAGATATCCCAACGCAATTCCAGCGTATTTTTTACAATCCGCTGCTTACAAATATTAAAGCAGCTGATTATCCGTTTACAGCGCAGGGTGTTGTCAGCACAACTATTTACCAGGATAGTTTTTACAATCACTTGTCCGGCATTTTTCATGTTGCACAGGGAGAACTGGAGCAGATACTTGATGGTGCATTTACCACCAGTATAACATCGCCGGCTACAATCACTGGCATAAGTCCTGTTGCAGATCCCAATTTTACAGCACTCAGCAAGGCATACCGGCAGGTAGTGCTTTTAAAAGCACTGAAACTTTCGGTTTCTGACTGGGAGTACTACAGCCGCTGGATCAGTAACAGCAGTTATTATTCAAATGTTGCAGGTACCACTGTATATGACACAGCCCCGGATCCATTCAGCACTACACTTGCCGCGATACGCTTTACAGAGCTCGTAAAACTCTTTAAAGGCGCCGGAATAAGTCATGCTGATGTAGAATACCTGCTGCGGGATAATATCGAAGACCTGATTACAGATAATAACCAGACAGCAGGCTTTATCACCAAGATAGATACATTACGCGCCGGATTATTTAAGAAATGGTATCCGGCATATGATGCGGACAATGATGATAACAGCAAGGCGCTTCAGCTGATACTGGAGAGTATTTCGGACGCAGACAAAGCATCCAAGCTTGTTGGCATTATCGAAAGGGTCAGCCAGGATAATCCTGTGTATACAAACGACGACCAAGAATTTGTTGGTGATACGCTTAGTTTCTTTATGCCGGCAGACGGATATATAAAACTGACAGATCCGCTGAACCTGGCGCATCCATTGTATATAGGTGATGTAAAACCGCGCAGGCAATATGTGTATGATATGATCAAAGCATATATTGAACTTACAGTGCTGAAGCCGTATATCTATGGCTTTATTGCAAAAGAATTCAGGCTGGACGAAGACGTAGCCGACCTGTTGCTGGATAAGTGTATCCAGGTAACGGCAGGTAATACGCTCATAAGCGGCTATGATGCGCTGCTTGATACAGTATATGTAAACAGTACTGACGAAATATCCCGATTGGACAGTGATGAGTTTACCAATCAGTTTACAACTATTGCACTGATCGATAAAGCAGCGAGGTTTATTGCGAAATTCGGACTTGGCTATGCAGACGTGCAATATTTATGGATTCCTGTAAGCCCGGGTAATTTTGTTATTCCGGATATTCCAGTGCTCTCGCAATTGCCTGTACGTACGCATCAGCAGCCGGTCATCTCCTCTCCGGTTATCAGTTTCAGCGTGATGGCCAATATGATCCGCTGGATGCAGGTAAGAGCATTTACAGAAGAAAATATGATTGTTTTGTATGAAGTGCTGAAGAATATCCAGACCGCTTCGAAATCCGGAACACTGGATCAGATCACATCTTTATTTAAAACGAATACAGCCGACATAAAAATATTGCTGGGTGATGATTCTTTAAATAATGGTACACCCAATAATGGCACACTTAACGTTGCATTCCCTACTGGTTATACAGATCCGAAAGTATATCAGCGGATCATAGACTGCCTGGAGATGCAGTACCTGCTTCCTGCTTCTATGGCTGTGCTTGCAGATGCTGCGGGTAACATAATTTCACCTAATTCAAACCCAACCATAGAGCAGCAGCACGCAAGCCAGGTAATACAGATTGTAAAGGCCCAGTACGATGATAAACAGTGGCTTGATGTGGTACAGCCTGTAAATGATAAGCTGCGTATGGAGCGCAGAGATGCTATGGTCGCCTACCTGCTTGCGTTCCCGCCTGTTAAATTAACGGATCCGCATACATTGTATCAGCAGACCTGGGTTACACCAAACGACATTTATGAGACGTTGATGGTTGATATTGAAATGAACCCATGCATGGCTTCCACCCGTGTGTTGCTGGCCACCAATACTATACAGGTCTGGATAGATCGTGTATTGATGGGCCTGGAGCATAGTTACAACGGCAACATCAGCGTTCCGCTTACTATGAGTAAGTCATCGGCCAGGCAATGGAGCACATGGCGCAGGCTGTATCGTGTATGGGAAGCAAACCGCAAGATTTTCCTGTATCCGGAAAACTGGATTGAGCCGGAATTGCGTGATGATAAATCTCCGTTTTTCCTGGAGCTGGAAAAATTCCTGAACCAGAATGAAGTGACGAAAGATAATGTAGAAGATGCTTATCTCACATACCTGGAGCGGCTGGACCAGGTGGCACATCTGGACATCATTGCAATGTATCGTGAAACAAACATCGCCGGAACCGGGAACTTCGAATACCCGAACGATGATGTACTTCATGTATTTGGCCGTACTAAAGAGCAGCCGCATATTTATTTCTACCGCAAGCGTGCCGAAGGAATCTGGTCTGCCTGGGAAAAAATGGATGTGCAGATAGACGGTGATCATTTTGTGCCGGTGTTATGGCGCGGACGTCTTCGTTTTTACTGGCTTGTATTTACGAAAGATCAGGTACAAGAAGCCGCGACAAAAGTGCGGTCTGGTGCAAAATATTCAACACCGACGGGAACACGCTGGAAAATACAGCTTGCATGGACTGAGTATAAAAATAATAAATGGCTGGCTAAACAGTTAAGTAAGGATGCATTATACTCTTTTGTCGTTACGGAAGAAGACCCTATTAGTCTTGATCATATAGATTATTTCCATCAACAAACTTGGTTGAAAGAGTGGGGTAATGGTAATCGTAATTGGTTTTTAAACGGGACTCTTGATCGTCAACAAAGGGAGCGTATTAATTTTTACTGTAAGCAAGATACTGATGGGAAAATGCGTTTCGAAATTGTGGAAAAAGTTGTGCGGCTTTCTCCTGCACGTCTTTACAATAATATTATTTACACAGCAAATCCTTATTCATTTCCGTTTAATAATGTAGGTGATCAAGATTTGAATCAGGCGATTGATCTGCTCAAGGAAGATGAGAGTTATTGTGACGTTTTTCCGAATAATCCCGGTTTCTTTATTGTAAATTACAATGGTGTAACAGCTGTACAGCAAAATGATACACCGGATGTGCGGAGCTTGTATAACTATCCTATTTGGATGTCTAATAGGTTAGACCTTTTGAGTAACAGCTATCATAATGTATATACAGATTATCACTATGAAAAGAATACAAGCCTGGGTTATGCGCACTATCCAGATAATAATATTCAACTACTTAATCTAGCTCCTGATATTGACGCAGGTAAAAGAGACGGTAAATATCTTGTTTTTCCACGTAAGCTACCGGAAAATTATATAGAGGCTACAGTTGTTCAGATACCTTATTTCTTCTACAAGGATTATAACAATACCTTCTTTGTAGAGAAACTTAAAAACTGGATTGAAGATATTCAGCTCGCTCCTGGAGATACAGGCAACGGTGGCCCGGTAATACATGGTGGTGGTGGCGTTGTTCCGCCATCTGCGGATTCCGGCAGCGGTGGCAGTGGTGCCGGTGGTGTTGATAATGGCAGCGGCGATCATTCTACCAGTGGGGTTGCTTTTAGTTCCAATCAGCATCCCGGTCAGAGACTGGCATTCCAGTATCGTTTCCACAACTTTAAATACAGTAAGGTCGATGATCTCCTGGATAAACTGTATGCAGAAGGAATTGACGGACTGCTGGACAGGGAATTTGTCGCTTATCTGAATGATGCGGGACAGGAAACAATCAAGTTTGATACTACATATCAGCCGGTACGAGATCCTACCAATAACGTTGTGGATGCACGCAGCCCCAAAAGTGATGTAGACTTTTCTGCTGACAGTGCCTATTCAATGTACAACTGGGAATTGTTCTTCCACATCCCTTTGCTGATAGCAAACAAACTGATGCAGAACCAGCAGTTTGAAGAGGCGCGCCGCTGGTATCAATTTGTATTCAACCCGACCAACAGCAATACGACTGTAGTTAACGGTGTGTCAACAACAGCTGTAAGCGACTTCTGGAATTTCCAGCCGTTTTACGATCATGCTACAGATATACCTTCTCCGGCTGAAATAATGGTTGAAGGAAATGCTTTACGTGACGCTGTGAACCGCTGGGCCAATGATCCGTTCAACCCGCATCTGATAGCACGTACCCGCATATCAGCATATATGAAGAATACGGTGATGAAGTATCTTGATAACCTGATAGCATGGGGCGATAACCTCTTTGCTACAGATACAAGAGAAAACATCAATGAAGCAACACTGCTTTATGTACTTGCCGCACAGATGTTAGGCCGCAGGCCGCTCCAGATACCGGCCCGTGCTAAGTCTGCCGTTTATTCTTATGCAAATTTTGCAAACAGCGGTGCCTGGAATTCTTTCTCAGATATTCTTGTCCAGATTGAAAGCATTTTATTGCCGGCAGGTGCTACAGCGTTAAATCCTTCAACTCCCGGCAATACATCCAATGCAGCAGGGCTTGTTACCGGAAGTATGTTCTACTTCTGCCTGCCGCAGAACGACTATATGCTTCAGTATTGGGATACACTCGCAGATCGTCTTTTCAAGATTCGCAACTGTCAGAATATTGATGGCGTAGAACGCGAACTTGCCTTGTTTGATCCGCCGATAGATCCTGCATTGTTGGTGAAAGCCGCTGCAGCAGGTATTTCTATAGCGGCAGCACTGGCAGATACTAATGCGCCTATACCTCAGTACCGCTTTAACGTGCTTTCACAAAAAGCATCGGAGCTGGCACAGGAAGTAAAAGGCCTCGGAAGTCAGTTATTGAGCGCACTGGAGAAAAAAGATGCAGAAATGCTGGCATTGCTGCGCAGCAGCCAGGAAATAAAAGTGCTGGACGCGGCATCTGATATCAAGCAGCGACAGGTAGATGAAGCGCAGGCGCAGATTGATGGACTGACACAGCAACAGTTGATGGCAGAACAACGCCAGAGCTACTACCAGGGCCTTGTTGATGGCGGATTGAATCCCGGTGAGCAATTACAATTGGATAGTATGGCAGTTGGACTCGGATTAACCGTGGCTCAGGGAACAACTGCGACATTAGCTTCTTTGGTTAATATTATCCCTGAGATAATGATTGGAGCGTTTTCTTCAGGGGTTCAAACTGGTGGTGAACATGAATCAGGTTCAATCCACAAAAGTGCAGATGTTTTGGGGATAGCAACCGCTCTAAATAACCAAATCGGTTCAATGGCTGGTATTAAAGGTGGTTATGCCCGTCGTAAAGACGAGTGGAACCAGCAGCTGAAACAGGCTACTATTGAACTGGCCCAGCTGGACAAACAGATGATCGCTGCACAGATACGCCTGGAAATAGCTCAGCTGGAGCAGAAGAATCATGAACTGCAGCGCCAGAACGCTTACGAAATGGATGCCGCTATGCATGATAAGTACACCAATGAAGAACTGTATTCCTGGATGACAGGCCAGATCTCATTTACTTATTTCCAGACTTATAAACTGGCTGTTGATATTGCTAAAAAAGCAGAACGTTGCTATCGCTATGAACTGAACCTGGAAACCTCGTCCTTTATCCAATACGGATATTGGGACAGTCTCAAAAAAGGCCTTATGTCTGGTGAACAGCTGATTTACGACATCAAGCGTATGGAGCTTTCCTACTTTGATCTGAACAAGCGCCAGCTGGAGCTTACAAAACACGTATCTCTTGCTGCACTTGATCCGGATGCACTGATGGCGCTGCGTACGAATAAAACATGTACCGTAGATCTGCCGGAATGGTTGTTCGATATGGATTATCCGGGTCAGCATATGCGCCGTATTAAATCGGTGAGCTTGTCTATCCCGTGTGTTGCAGGACCTTATACCACCATCAGCTGCAAGCTTTCATTGCTGAAGAGCAAGTACCGCAAGAATGGTTTGCTCCTCTCTGGTGAATATACAGAACAGCCGGATGATTTGAGGTTCGTAAACGTTTACGGAAATATACAATCCATTGCAACCAGCAGTGCGCAGAACGACAGCGGCCTTTTTGAATTTAATTTCCGCGACGAACGCTACCTGCCTTTTGAGGGTGCGGGTGCGATCAGTACATGGCGCATAGAGCTGCCCGCAGCGTATGCCCAGTTCGATTATAACAGCATCTCGGATCTTATCCTGCATGTAAAATATACGGCACTGGATAGCGGTGCAATGAAAAATGAAGCCGTGCAGTATGTGCGTGATACGGTAGATGCAAGTGCACCAGCAGAAGCATCATTGTTCCGTATGTTCAGCCTGCGTCAGGAGTTTTCAGATGAATGGCATGACCTGTTGTATGGCAACGGCAACACTATGACTATTGAAGGTATCGGTAGTCGCTTCCCTTATCTGGCACAGATGGGCGATATCAACGTTACAGAAGTGGAGTTGTATATAGATTGCCAGGATCTCAATAGTTCAGGATATACTTTCCACCTGGACACTGCAGACTTACAGACGACATTCGGTGCTGCTGCGGCCGTTGTACAGGGTGAGAAACGTTACTGGAAAATGTCGAAATCAATGACACCTGCAGTTGATGAAAACTGGAATATTTTCGTGAAGAAAATAGTGAGCAGTACAGATACCATTATTGCGCCACAAGGCGTAAAGGATATCTGGATGGTAGTTCATTATACGGTATCTCCTGCTTCGGCTACCGGGAGTACTTCCGGCTCTGTATTTAACGGCGGTTCGGGTAGCACGGGTACTGGCACAGGAACTCCGACACCAGTTGTGCCAGATGTTGCGCCAGGCTATTCATTGCCGGTTTCTGCAATGCTTGCATGGTGGAAAGCTGATGCTGGAGTAACTCTGGATAATAATAACCTGGTAACTGCATGGCATGATCAGACAGAGCATGGTAATACTTTGGCTCCCATAAGTACAAACGGCCAGCCATCTGTTTTTCAAAACCAACCATCTGTTTTACAGAACTGGAAGAACGGTAAACCTGCATTAGTGTTTAATGGTGCACAGGCGCTTCGCCAGGCAATGCTGAATCTCCCTGCAGGTACAGAAGATGTTACAGTCTTTATGGTAGGTGAAAAAACAGGTCAGGGAAGCAACGATGTTCTTTTTGAATTAAGTGACAATTTCAATACAGGTAAAGGGATTGCTTATTTCCTGAATGAAAATGGTTTGGATGAGGCTGCATTAAATGCTCCGGGTGGCGGAGGGTATACGTTATATGGTGTTTCTAGTGGTAGTACTCAAAATCTAAAAGGGGTATATGTGCTCAATTTTGATATGAGTAATCCGGATAAAGAAACTTCTGTGGAGCTAAACGGTAAATTATATCAGATACCATCCTCGTCGGGTTATACCTCAGTCCATAGCGGGCAAACATTTTCAGGGGACAGTTTTAATGTGGGATCAAGAGGAGGAACTACTTCTTTCGCTCATTTTAATCTGGCCGAACTGATTATTGTTCCTTCAAAAGCAACTGATGATGAAAGGCTGGTTATTAAAAATTACCTCGCAGATAAATATAAGATTTCTGTTACCCCTGGACTTAAAGCCTGGTGGAAGGCAGATGCTGACGTAACGGTGTCTGCCGGACAGGTAACAAAATGGGGTGACGTAAGTGGTAATGGTTATGACCTTATTCCAGTCGGTTCATCGGGACAAATCACGCTGGAAACAGATGCCGGTAATTTACCCTTTATAGGAATCTCTGGTAATTGCCTTTCCCAGGAGTATAACGTAATAGGCGATGTCGATGATTTCACCATTTTTTATGTTGGTTCTTCTATGATCGGCAGAGGGAGAGATTATGTTCCCGGTGCAGGTTGGAGTGTTAAGCTTGGAGCTGGTTCTGCAGCCGTTGTATTGACGGAGAATGGACAGGCGCAGTATAATATTTTAGGCTTGGCGTCTTCGGGAAGTGGTCTTATACAGGTAATGACCTTAAAGCAAAATGATACTTCTTCAGTGCTGTCGCTTTACAATAAAGACGGCGAGCTTTTCAGTACCGATACTTTAAACAACAAAACATTGCGTTCCTCTTCTTTGGGGATTCAGATGGGTACTGATGGTACAAATAATGTTAATGGTGGTATGTATGAAGCGATGGTATATAACAGGGTACTTACAGCTTCGGAAAGAAGCCAGGTTTTAGCTTATCTGAATGCAAAATATAACCAATCGGGCTTTGGCCTTGTGCTGCCTGATCCGCTTGCCTGCTGGAAAGCGGACACAGGAGTGGTAAGCAGTGGTGGATTAGTGCAGACATGGAATGATAGTTCCGGCAATGGTTATAATCTTACTGCTCCCACTTCATCAGACAGGCCGTCATTGATTACAGTAGGCGGTACTCCTGCCGTTTCGTTCAGCAACAGCTTGTTGCAGGAAACAAGTGGTGTGTTTAGCGACAATGATTCATTTACGATAGTTTATGCCGGCTCCAGTTGTATTAGCAGAGGAATAGGGCCATATGCGAACTTTGCAGTAACCCCGGAATCCGGTAACCTGGTTAATATAGTGTTGAGCCAGTTTGGCGATTACCAGTACACGCTCACTCAGCCATCTTTTGGTACATCTCCTGTAATTGTTGCTGTGACTGTATCCCAGGCAAGCTCGCATACTGTATTGACAGCATATGATAAAAACGGGCAGCTCATTAATACAATGACGGCCCCGAGCTCTGCATTAAGAACCTCTTCCAACGGCATTGCTATGGGACAATGGTGGAACTACCAGATAGCGGATGGTATTACTTACCAGACGATGATTTATAACAGAGTGCTGACAACGACGGAAATGATTGCGGTATTGACTTATCTCAGAAATCGATATCCCTCTCTCTAACTTGTTTTTTATAAGACCTGCATGCCATGTGCAGCAGGTCTTATTTCCTTTATCACTTAAAAGAAAAATTATGTCAACTATAAACAATACTGATCCTGGTGCCGGGAGCTCCGGTGCACAGCATCAGCATTCGCACCCGTTAGACCAATATTCTGTACAGCCAAAGCAGGATGGTGGTGGAGAACAAAGCCCCTATTATAAATCACAGATGCCGGAGATCTCACTGCCCAAAGGTGGTGGCGCATTAAAAGGCATTGATGAGAAGTTTAGTGTTAATGCAATAAACGGTACTGCCGGGTTACAGGTCGGGTTTCCGCTTACGCCGGGCCGTGGTGGCTTTACACCTTCACTGGGTGTGTCCTACAGCAGCGGTGGCGGCAATAGTGAGTTCGGGCTGGGCTGGGGTATGAGCCTTCCTGCTATACAACGGCGTACGGACAAACAGTTGCCGCAATATAAAGATGAGCTTGAAAGCGACGTTTTCCTGCTGGCAGGTGCCGAAGACCTGGTGCCATTGTATAATGATGATGGCAGCATTGCAGCAGAAGATGTTACGGACAATGGCTCTGTTTATCATGTAAAACGCTACAGGCCAAGGATAGAAGGTCTCTTTGCACGCATAGAACTGATCAGCAAAGCTGATAGCACGCATAAATGGTGGCGTGTAACTACAAAAGATAATATATGCACCTGGTATGGCCTAACAGCCGCTGCGTGTATCTCAGATCCATCTGATGAAACGCACATCTACAAATGGCTGCCGCAGCTGAGCATTGACAATAAGGGGAATGCGCAGGAATATGAATACATCGCAGAAGATGTCGTGGGCGTAACTAATTCCGTACAGGAAAAGAACCGCATCAGTGGTCTTGCACCATTTACCAATAAGTATCTTAAAAGCATACGTTATTGTAATAAGCGGCCCTATTTTGTTGTCGGTACAGATTTTTACAATACATTTCTCCTGTCAGGTAACAGTCCTTACGCACCTGTAATGCCAGGCGATCTCCCTGCTCACAATATGCCTGGCCCCGATTACCTGATGGAAGCTGTACTGGATTATGGCGACCATACAGACAATACAGACGGAAGCATTTCATATACACCCAACGCTTCAGGTTGGCCCTGTCGTAAGGATCCATTCAGTGATTTTCATGCTGGCTTTGAGATCCGTACTTACCGTCGGTGTAAAAGGGTATTGATGTTTCATAATTTCCGTGAGCTTGGTGATGGTATTAACCTTAGTCCCGTTATTGTGTCATCCCTGGATTTTGTCTATGCTGGTGACAATACTACGGATGTACTTATGGAAGCAGATTATATTACTTCCGTTATTCATACCGGTTATAAGAAAAAGCCTGCAGGTGGCATGTACCGCAAGTCGCTTCCTGCCATGACGATGACTTACCAGACTACGAACTGGAACAGCGTTGTACAGAAAATATCGTCAGATGATTTATCCGGCGCTCCGCAAGGGCTTACCGGTTCCTACCAATGGACAGACCTGTATGGTGAGGGAATCTCGGGTATACTCACAGAGCAGGCTGGTGGCTGGTATTATAAAAGCAACCTGGGTGACGGTCATTTTACGGCTGCAAAACAGGTGGCTGAAAAGCCATCGCTGAATGGGTTAGGCACAGTGCTGCAATGGGCAGATCTCGATGCTGACGGCCGCCGTCAACTGGTGTGTCATGATCCGGTGCAGGGATACTTTGAGCTGGATGATGACCAGGACTGGCAGCCATTCAAAACATTTGAGCGAATAGTGAACGTAGACTGGAGCAGCTCGTTTACTAAAATGCTGGACCTCGATGGTGACGGCCGACCGGATTTGCTGGTAACCGATGACCGTGTATGGACCTGGTATAAAAACGAAGGCACCAAAGGTATGACCGAAGGTGGTTTCCGTGCTTCTGCATTTGATGAGGAAAAAGGGCCACGCCTGGTGCTGAACGATCCAATTCAAAGTATTTTCCTGGCCGATATGAACGGCGATGGAATGACTGACATCGTGCGTATTAAGAATGGGGAAGTGTGCTACTGGCCTAATATGGGCTATGGCCGTTTTGGTGCAAAAGTGACGATGAAAAATGCGCCCCGCTTTGCTCCACAGGATATTTACAACCCGCAATACCTGTACCTGGCAGATGTAAGCGGTACGGGTGCTGCCGATATCCTGTATATGGACCAGGACGGTACAACAGCGTGGACGAACCTTGCCGGTAATGGCTGGAGCGAAGGCAAAACCATTGCTGTTACACCCGGAGCTAATCCTTATAGCAAAATAGCTGTGCTTGATTTGCTCGGCAATGGCACCGGCTGTATCGTATGGAGCAGTCCGCTGCCGCAGGACAGCAGCACGCCGCTACGTTATGTAGACCTAATGGGCGGCTACAAGCCCTACCTGATGCGTAGCTACAATAATGGAATGGGCAAGACCGTAACCCTGAACTACAAAAGTTCTACAAAATATTACCTGGAAGACAAGGCTGCCGGCACGCCATGGGCTACACGTCTTCCGTTCCCGGTGCAATGCCTGAGCGAAGTAGTTACCTGCGACATTGTTAGCAAGAGCAGCTATAAACAGGGCTACAGCTATCATCACGGCTACTATGATCATGCAGAACGGGAGTTCCGCGGTTTCGGACGGGTAGATACTACTGATACGGACAAAGCTGCATTTTACAGCAAAGACAGTAGTGGTGCTGTAATAAAAAATGACCTCGACCAGTATCCGGTATTTACAAAGACCTGGTATCACACAGGTGCATGGATGAAAGAAACATCGCTGCTGGAGCGGTTTGAGCGGGAGTACTATCCCGTCAGTGGCTGGCAATTGCCGGACACGGGTTTTGAATGGCTGCAGCAGCCTACGGTACAAGAGCAGCGGGAAGCCCACCGGGCACTTAAGGGCTGTGTATTGCGCCAGGAGATATATGCATTGGACGGGGACCTGCAAAAACAAGGCATTCCCTATTCTGTAGCGCAGAACTGTTATCATGTGAAAGAAGAACAGCCCGTTGGCAACAACCGCTATGGCGTGTTTTTCAGCCGGCAGCGGGAGTCGATGAGCTGGAGCAGTGAACGTAATGTCACAGACCCACGCATTTCCCACAGCATGACGCTGGCTGTAGACCGTTTTGGCAATGTACTGGAGGCCGCTGCTGTTGTATACCCGCGGCAGGACAGTACAGTAAACAGCAATCTGCCAGTGGTGCAGCAAGAGCAGGGCAGGATGCATATCAGCTATACGATCAGCACTATGGCTACATGCGCCCCCGCATACAACCTGCTTACTGATTACATAGACATGCGTGGCCATTACAGGTTGTATATGCCTTGTGAGACGAAGAGCTATGAGGTGACCGGTCTCGCCGTACCTGTGGCAGGTTTCTGGACTATGGATGTACTGGCTGCAGCCATACATACTGCTACAGAAATTGATTATGCAGCCACACCGGCAGGCGGCAGTACTTCTGAAAAACGGCTGCTGGGCTGCAATCGCATCCAGTACAGGTTTGGAGATATGCTGTATCCCATAGGCGCGTATGGTATAGACGGTCTGGAGTACCGGGCCTACAGCCTTGCATTTACAGACAATGTGCTGGCTGCCGGATTTCCGGGAAGTACAACGGGCAGCACCATTATTACCCCGGATATGCTGGCGGAAGCTGGCTATAAACGCAGCGCAGCTATTGCAGGGTTCCCCGTTTCCGACTTTTCTTCGTGGATATGGCTGCCGGGCGGTTATGCAGGTTATGATAATCCAGTCGCCTGTTTTCTGCAACCCACACGTTATTACAACGCCTATGATGTATATGCCGGCGGCTTGCAGTACTGGGGCGATTACCTGTACCTGCCGCAAAGCAGTTGGGATACTATGTATAATACCACATCGGTACAGCGCTATAACTGGGCAACCTTGCAGCCGGAACAGGTAACAGATGCGAACAATAATATCACTGAAGCCTGTTACGACGCCCTGGGTATGGTTGCTGCTGTCGCAATCAAAGGCAAAGGAACGCAAGGTGATTACCTGCTGGACACAGCCGGCAATGATCTTGATCCTGACAGCACTGCAGATACCGTATTGCAGGCAGCCTTTCTTGCGGATCCGCAGACCAATGCAAAAAAACTGCTGGGCCGTGCTACCTGGCGCTGTGTATATGATCTTACACAGCAGCCTGCGGCCGTTGCTATGATAGCGCGGGAAGAGCACTATACAGTAAACCCTGACAGTAATGTAGTATTGCGCTTTACCTACAGTGATGGCTTTGGAAGAGTAGCGATGCATAAGGCACAAAGCGCTTACGACAGCAGCAATACATTGCTGAGCAGCCTTGCTCCCTGGATAGGCAGCGGTAAAACAGTATATAACAACAAAGGCAACGTCGTATTACAGTATGAGCCATATTACAGCACTACTCACAGCTACGATGCTGCGCGGCAGGCAGCAGCTACAGGTGTGAGTCCGCGTATGTACTATGACCCGCTGGGACGCGTGTACCGCACAGATATGCCGGATGGCAGTTACAGCAAAACAACCTGGGACAGTTGGCAGCAAACCGTGTATGATGCCAACGATACGGTTGGTACCTGGATAAATAGTCAATTGGTTAACACGTCAGGATGGTATGATATGCACCATGCAACTGTGGCTGCTGCAGAAGCGCAAGACGCAGCAGAGAAAGCGGCAACACATGCAGGCACACCGACTGTGGTGCACCTGGACAACCTGGGCCGCGGTTTTTACACTATACAGCAATACCGGCAGAAAGACCCGCTGATTTCCAATGATGATCCTTTTTACCGCAGCTATGCAACCCTGGATATTGCAGGCAACAGGCTTTCTGTAACAGATGGGTTGGGCCGCACACAGCTGCAGTACTGTTACAGCCCGCTGAAAGCACCACTGTGGCAGCAGAGCATAGACGGAGGCACAGCACAGGTGCTGCTGAACGTAGCCGGTCAGCCCTGTTACAGCTGGGATGCACAGGAGCGATGTTTTCATGTTACTTATGATGTCCTGCTGCGCCCGGAAGTGAAAACCGTTACCGAAAGCGGGCAGACAACCATATTGGAACGTACCGTGTACGGCGAGACAATAAACATTCCTGACGGGCGTGGAAGAGTGGCCCGGCGATATCATACCAGCGGTCTGGACTATGTGACAGGTTATGATTTTAAGGGATTACCATTACTGTCGCTGACGCAGCTGCTGACAGACCGCACCGGCGTAGCCGACTGGAAGACGACAGAAACATCTGTATTGGATACAGAAATGTACGGTGTTACGGTGATGGCAGATGCGTTGGGGCGGCCAAAGACGCAGCAGACCGATATTTACAGTTCCGTCGACGACCCGTTGAGTCCGAACCGTGTGTGGGACGGAAACTTTGCCCGGGCCATCGTGCGCGTGAAAGACGACAACGGCACTACAGTACATGTCTACGACAAGGCTGGTGCACTATACAGCGTACAGGTACAGAACCTGCAAGGGCAGACAAAGAATATAGTAAATGCGATCACCTACGACTCCAAAGGCCAGAGGCAGGCAATCTGGTATGGTAATGGCACAAAGACCGGTTATACCTACGATCCGCAGACATTCCGGCTGACAAGGCTACTGACGGTAGACCTGAATCCAAGTCCCAATGTGATTCTGCAGGACCTGAATTATTGGTACGATCCGGTTGGTAATATCACAACGATACAGGACAACGCGCAACAGACCGTATTCTTTAATAATACCGTGGTAACACCAGATCAGTTATTTACCTACGATGCGCTGTACCGGCTAACGAAAGCAGAAGGCCGGGAACATACAGGCATAGCCACATTTGGTACGCAAGACAATTATAATGACAATGCCTGGACGAACATAGTACATAAAGGCGACGGTACTGCCATACAGCGGTATACACAGCAGTATAGTTACGATGCAGCAGGCAACATACTTACGCTGCAGCATATAGCAGGCACAGGCAGTTATACACGGATGTTTAGCTATGCAAACTCAGACAACCGTTTGCAGCATACAGAGGTAGGGGGCCAGACTTATAACTACAGTTACGATGCTCACGGTAATATGACGCAAATGCCGCACCTGGGCAGTATGGTCTGGAACCAGATAAATGAACTGAGCAAAATAACCCGTGGTACCACAGTAACCTGTTACCAGTATAACGGCGGACAGCGTGTACGTAAATACACAGACAACGGCAGCATAAAAGAGGAGCGTATATACTTGGGTAATTATGAAATATACCGTAAGTTTGACAGTAGTTCTTTGACACTTGAGCGCACGACATTGCATATCAGCGATGATAGTGGTAGAGTAGCTATGATAGAGACGCGTACGGTTGGAACAGACACATCGCCGCAGCAATTGCAGCGATTTGTGTACAGTAATCATTTGGGCAGTGCTTCTCTTGAGTTGGATGAAACAGCGAGGATCATCAGCTACGAAGAATACCATCCTTATGGTACGACGTCATATCAGGCAATGAATGCAACCATTAATGCCGTTGCGAAACGTTACCGTTATACTGGCAAGGAAAGGGATGAGGAATCGGGTCTTTATTATCACGGTGCGCGGTATTATATACCGTGGCTCGGAAGATGGTCTGCGGTTGATCCGCTGGAAGCGAAGTACAGTTCTTTTAGTTCGTACAATTATTGCCTTAATAATCCGATTGGGTGTATAGATACAGATGGTAGAGATGTATTTGTCTTTTGGCAGGTAACAACATTCGCCCCATCAAAACAATCTGGTCTTGATAATTTTCAGCAAAACACACCAACTACAATTACCACGAGCGGAATAAGTGTTATTCCTAAAGCTGGTAAGGATACTTTTTTCTATGACAAAATTACTCAACATGGTAGTTGGGAAAGAACGCAATTTTTCCCTAATGAGCCGGCTGTTCCTTTCTCTGGGAGTGGAATTACACAATCAGAAAGTGGTTTACTGCCTTTTGTGAAATTCGATGATAATGATTTTACAACGTTAGCAAAAATTGCTCCGCCAGAATTAGTCAGATATCTGGAGAAGCATGATTATAGTAAGTATGGTGGATTAAAACTGCAGCAAGCTGGCTTAAAAGTTGGAGATATACTTCAAACTGCCGGTAATGTAATGCTAATGGCTGAAGGTGGGATAGGTTTGTTGAAACTAAGTGCGGAAGCAGCAGCGGTAGAAACAGCTGAAGTTGTAGCAGGTGAAAGTGGTGGTTTTGGTGATTATACACCTTATTTTGATGGAGTGCCTGCAGAAACTGGAAATACTCTTCGTGGACAAGCGACATCAAATACTTGTGTTCCGACGTCGTTAGATATGGTACTAAGGGACTTTGGGATTGAAATGCCGAGTTACGAACTTGAGGGCGCGCTTAATCATGATAGAAATGGTGCATTGGTACGGGATATTCCTAAAGCTATACAGGAGTTGGGGGTGGATTTGAATGCAGAATATAAAGCTATGAGTATTTCTGAAATGCAAGAAGCCTTAAATAGCGGTAATCGGGTGATTGGAAGTGTAAATGATGGTAGAGGTGGCCATGCTGTTGTCATTGATGCAATAAGTGATGGGAGTGTGACTGTTCGTGATCCGTTGCCAGTTGGGCAAGGCTCTGTTTATTCGGTTCCAATTGAGGTGTTTAGTAGAGCAAATACGGGAACAGTAGTTATCTCAGGGCGGTAAATATTATTTTATGATGTACAAAATAGCAGTGATTTTTAATTTTAAACATATCGATTATGGGGTTGATACAGATATTGTATACACCCATGAGGAAGCGGTTCGTCTTGTTAGTTTAATTCGAAGTAAGGGTGGCTATGCGGAATTGTATCCAGAGATATATTCGCATGTGAAAGTCAGTTTTGATGAGGCATATAAAATTGCTCAAAAACATTACGATAAAATAAGGAAGACTAATCCTGATAATTATGGTGAATTAACTATCGGGGTGCATACACCTGTGTATTATTCTTTTCATTGTCGGGATTTTGATAAGGAGAAGATGGGCATGACGCCAGGTTTATGGGTGGTAGATATCGACAAGTTAGATGGTCATGCACTGACAAGTGCTGAAGTAAAAGAGTATAGGAAACTAAACTATAGCTTTTTGTAAAGTACCATCAACAAACTGGAGGAACTAACTGAAGAGTAAATAAATTTTCTAACGATTTAAAAATAGAACGGGCGGCTGAGATGCTGCCCGTTTTTTTGTGTGTATGGTTAAAGCTGCAGTGCTGTTTTACAGTGCAGCGATATTTTTATTAAAGAAGTCTTTAAACTTTTTATTGGTAAGCATTTTGTCAATTAGCTTAAAGATGGTCTGTCGGTCATCTTCGTCGAGCTGCTGAATGAGCCTCATTTGTTCCACGGCATTTTTATCTTCTATTACTACTTCCTGTGGCAGGGGCATGCCCAAATAAGAAATTTACGAAATATACCGTAAGTTTGACAGTAATAGTTCTTTGACACTTGAGCGCGAGACATTGCACATTGCAGATGACAGCGGGCGGGTTTCCATGATAGAAACGCGTACTCAATATACAGACGACAGTTTGCCGCAGTTGCAAAGATTTATTTATAGCAACCATCTTGGAAGTGCAGCATTGGAGCTGGATGAAACTGCTGAAGTGATCAGCTACGAGGAATACCATCCATATGGTACGACCGCATATCAGGCTATGAACCGCGATATAACCGCTATTGCGAAACGTTACCGTTATACAGGCAAGGAAAGGGATGAGGAATCTGGCCTATACTATCATGGGGCGCGGTATTACATACCGTGGCTTTGCAGATGGTCTGCTGTAGACCCGCTGGAGAGTAAGTATGCTCCGCTTAGCAGTTATAATTATGGATTTGATAACCCGATAACGTGGACAGATCCTACAGGTAAAGGGCCGGGACCAGCTACATTACCTAAACCTCCTGCAGCTCCCCCTGAAGAGCCTATTGAAAATGGTAGACCTAATCGACCTCCTGTATCTCCGGATGTGAAGAATGACTACCAGCTACATCCAGATGAAATAGATCCCCGTGGTGGTGGAAGTGTATATGTTCCTGCTCCATCGGTCGGCAGAGGATATTACATGGATGTGAACAATAATAATGGTAGTGGTTATGGTGATGCTGCATTCGCAATTCTTGCGGAGATGATGAAAGAAAAAGGTAAGCCTCTTTCTCATGCGCAAATTTTGGAGATAACGAAAAAGCTATCAAGTGTACCTAAAGGAAGTGGAGGTCCGTTTATTTCTAAGGATGCAGAACATGCATATATTGCTTATCAGTGCATCACTACCGGGCAGAACAATCTTACAGCGCAAGATATTGCTGATTCAAAATCCAGATTAGCACAAGGTAAAGGAAACTTGCTGGATCACTTGTATGCAGCATGGGGTATGTTAGATTCTCAGAATAAAAATGCATCACAAAAATCTGCATCGCAAGACGGGAATAAACCTAAAGTTATAGTCATTGGTGAAGTGCAGGCAGATGTAGAAAAATTTGCGAAGACAATAGGTGCAGAGACAATTATGAAAGACTGGCCAAAAGCAATTAACTTCAGACGTTATGTCCCAGACAAACATGAAGCTATATCACTTGGGTTTAATCGTAAATGGATTAATGAGAAAATGGATGCAGGGTACATGATTTATGATATTGGTTCTAAGGGCGACCAGCCTAATAGTAAATTCTACAAAATGGAAATTGAAGAAATTAATAAAAGAGACTATAAAAATTATTTTAATCTAAAAGAAGCCGGTTATTATGAAAGACATTAAAGTGAAGCATATCGTTGTTGTCTTACCAACAACATCTAAAGAAAATAGTTGTGACTTTTATATAAGAAATTTAGGCTTTAAATTGTCGCCAAGTGGTGATATTTATAATGAAAACCTATCGATTAATTTTATTAAAAGCGGCGACAATCTTCTGAAAAGTAATGAGATTACCCTAGATGACTGCAAATTGGTATTACAGTACGAAGATTTATCTTTAATTGATTTGTCGAAATTTGATATTGTAAACGACTCAGAAGTACCATATGGTAGGTTCGTTTATGTAAAAGATGTATCTGGGAATTTGATTTGTTTATCGGAATTGTATACTTCATACGATAGTGAGTAATCTTTAAGTAATGTTCCGTAGGTATCTTGCTCCAAAGTAGACACGTAAAAACAACAACTATTAAAAAATAGAAGGGAGGTGATTAATCACCTCCTTTTTTGTGCGCTATTTTTTGAGTTTAGCGAGCAGCGGCCACTGCAGTATATCTTTTTTATCGGCAATAAAAACAAAGAACCTGTAGAGTATATTTTTAGCTGTTTGTAAAGAGAGCTGCTGGTCGCATCCGGTATTAAAAGCACGCACCAGTCTGTGCCCGCACATAGGGTAGGAGATCTGCATCAGGTCTGTTACCTCATGTTCCAGGTAAAGCCATTCTATAAAATAACCAATGAGCAGGGCATGCTTTGCTATGGTAGCTTTAGTGAGCGTGGCTGCCAGGTGCCGCTCATAATCATAGAGACAAGCCGTCATGTCATCCCTAAAGGCTTCAGCCGGGTCTGTGTTGTTGTGTACAGGCATTTATTAAAATAGTACCTAAAAATAAGAACAGGCGGCTTAATAGCTGCCCGTTTTTTTGTGTGTATGGTTAAGCAGAAAGGTCGGATGTTTCAAATTGAGGACGGATGATCAATGAAACGGGAATGCGTGCATGAGCGATAGCAGCGTAAAGCCCGGAGTGTAGTGAGGACTTGCAGCGTATAGCGCGACCCGGAGGGGCATGCCCAAATAAGAAATTTACGAAATATACCGTAAGTTTGACAGTAGTAGTTCTTTGATATTAGAGCGCACAACAGTGCATGTCTCTGACGACAGTGGCAGGATAGCGATGGTGGAAACGCGTACCCAGGGCATGGACGACAGTCCGCAGCAATTATCGCGTTATATCTACGGTAATCATTTAGGTTCTGCAACATTAGAACTTGATGAAAGTGGTGAAACGATCAGCTATGAAGAGTATCATCCTTACGGTACGACCGCATACCAGGCGAATAATGCAGATATAAATGCTGTTGCAAGGCGTTACCGCTATACGGGAAAGGAACGCGACGAAGAAAGTGGGTTGTACTATCATGGCGCGAGGTATTACATACCGTGGCTCTGCCGATGGAGTGCTGTAGATCCTAAAGAGGGTGAACGAGCTACATTATCACCTTATGATTGTTCCAATAATCCTGTTAATAGGACTGATCCGGATGGGATGAAAGATGGTGACTGGCATGCACCGATGGCAGCTCCTGCACAGGCAAATTATGCCACTGCAGCAGGCTATGGGCAGGCTGGTTTTGCTGATGGCAGAGGTTCTGTTTTAAATCCATTTCCCATTTCGAATACAGATGTTGTAGCGAAGCGTAAAGCTAACGTGGTGGATAATACAGGTCATGCAGCATGGATTACACCTGCGATGGTAGATCAGGATGCAGCAACTCAGCGTTACCAAAACGAAACTGTTCTTGTTAGTGATATCAATGGCGGAGGTAATATAGGTCCACGGCAGCAGATGCAATGGAAGGTGAACAATATTGCCACAGAGCATTCTGAGGAAGTAGGCGACAAGATGGCTAATAACTTTTTCGGATCACAGGCATATGCAGCCAGTGGTGGCGATGAAAGATACTTGGATGCGTTCTCTGTATTAGATGCCGGATTAATGTTTGCATCAGGAAAAACAGGAGCACCATATGGTAAGACAGGGTAATGTATCAAACGTGTTGTTTTAAAGAAACAGCTATTTGCAATCTCCTAGAATCAATTACTTAGGTATATTGTTTTGCTAAAAGAATGGCGACCATATGGTTGCCATTCTTATTTTAAGGGCTAAAAGCAACCTCAAATGCAACATCAAAGGTGTAAGTGTATCAAATGTGTTGTTACTTGTTTGTATTGTGAAGGTCATTGCATACTACATGGAAAAACAGCTTCTGGTAATATCCGATATCGTTGTAAAAAATGTGGAAAAACTCAGGTAGCTGATTATCATTACAAGGCTTATAATAAAAGAACCAATAATGAAATAGTGGCATTGCTGAAAGAGCAATGTGGAATACGTAGTATTGCAAGATTGTTGCATATTGCGACAGGAACTGTTTTACGGAGAATAGTAAAGATTGCTGATTCAACACAAAAACCAACAACAGCTCCAGGTAAAGTATATGAACTTGATGAAGTTTGTACTTACGTTCAAAGAAAAGACAATCAGCAATGGATTATATATGCTTTACAAAGGGATACTAAAGAGGTAACAGATTTTATAGTTGGCAACCGTTCAAATGCCACGCTGAAGTGTGTTACGGATACGGTGCTATTATCCCGCGCTAAAAGGATTTATACCGATAAATTGAAACAATATGCAACTCTTCTACCTAGGACTCTTCATAGAACTACATTGCATGGCACTAATCACATTGAACGGATGAATCTCACTTTACGTACACACTTGAAAAGACTGAGCCGGAGAACGATTTGTTTCAGCAAAAGTATAGCCATGCTTGTTGCTTGTTTGAGAATTTACTTTTGGAGTTAGCTTTTAAAATGGCAACGAATAACCGCATGAGCGATAGCAGCGTAAAGCCCGGAGCGCAGTGAGGACTTGGAGTCCCGCATGTTTGCGGGATAAACTCCAGCGCGACCCGCAGGGGCATGCCCGGAAAAATTTACTCAATGTTATGATTATGAGCTGGGTTGTGATAAGGACATTAAGTTTTGTGGATATAACAGGTAATGATGGATATATTACAGCTGCACTCGTGTAGCGAAGGAATATTGATTTAGCTTTGTATATCTCTAAAATAAAACTCGGGTTAACATGAACAAGACAAATATCCGCCATTGGCAGAGCCTGCACAACGATTGGCTGCGCGCACTTGATTTCTATAAGGGTGAAATCGGTATCCTTCGTAGTCGCCTCAATGAGATTGCGGGGAAAAACACAGGTAAAGAAATGCTCTCAGATGTAGAACATTATGAAAGCCAGTTTACACTGCATACCGACAATATAGAGCAGTTGCAACATGATATTAATCAGAATATTGCAGCGATCGGTTCCGGCGCCGAAAAAAATAATGGTTTCGTTGATAATTCATTGCTGGAGAAGCTGGAACAGCAACATGGAAAGTATATGGATGAGGAACAATCCGTCAATGAACTGCGCCATTCGTTCAATATTTTCTCTTCGGAGTGGATGTAATATTTTCAGTGTAAAAGGGTTGTTGCTCTCCGGAAGTGATGACCCTTTTAGCTTTTTAATAGGCATTTCTTATAGTTTCCCTGGTTCCCTGTCTCAGTGCCGCAAATATACCCTTAGATTGTCGCAATGGGCAATCAGCAAAGAATGTGGGCTAATCTACCTTTGATGAAAAAAGATGTGATCAGCGGGCATAGGTTCAGAAGGCTTTGGAAGTACAGGTCACACCGTTCCGCAAGCATTGTTTTATTATTGATAACGATCCTTATGACAACCCAAACAATTGCAAAGCACAAAACCACAGCTGCAGGTCATTATGCGCGGGTAAACGGGCTGAATATGTATTACGAGATTCACGGCAGCGGCCATCCATTGGTGCTGATACATGGCGGCGGCTCCACTATTAACACAACCTTTGGTCATATACTGCCGGCCCTTGCTGAAAAGTACCAGGTTATAGCTGTGGAACTGCAGGCTCATGGCCGTACTGCAGATATTGATCGTCCGCTGAGTTTTGAACAGGATGCAGATGATGTAGCCGCGTTGTTGCAGCAGTTGCACATTAAAAAAGTGCATGTCTTTGGGTTCAGTAATGGAGGCAGTACGGCAATGCAGATCGCCATACGGCATCCTGTGATGGTTGATAAACTGGTCATAGCTTCTGCTTTTTACAAAAGGGAAGGTATGTACACGGGCTTCTGGGAAATGATGGAGAAAGCAACTTTTGCGGATATGCCGCAGGTATATAAAGATGCTTACCTGGCTGTGAACAATGATACAACGGGCGTGCATACGATGTTTAACCGCGACCAGCAGCGCATGGTCTCCTTTAAAGACTGGAAAGATGATGATATCCGTGCTATTCATGCGCCTGCATTGGTACTGGCCGGAGATCGTGACGTGATGACGGCAGAACATACAGCAGCTATGTGTCGTTTAATGCCTGCCGGTCGCCTTATGATACTGCCATCCACACATGGGGAGTATATTGGTGAGCTGGCAACAATTAAGCCGGGCAGCAAACTTCCGGAACTTACCGTTGCTGTAATCGAGGAATTCCTGGATGAGCCGGCTCAAATGAAATAACTATTACAGTAAGTGCTAAACAGCGTTTAAATCAGAGATTTTACATGACACATGATGAAGCGTATAAAGTAGTGAATAATGAGCGGGAGCAGCAGCTGGAGATTCACCTGGATGATGGGTTGATTGCCTATCTTACGTACAGGTTTTATAAAAAGGATATTGCATTGATGCATACGTTCGTGCCTAAGCCATGGGAGGGAAAGGGCCTGGCAAGTACATTGGCGCGTGCTGCTTTTAACTACGCAGTGGCGCTGGATAAACCGGTGATGGTATATTGTCCGTTTGTTTCCCGTTTTTTAAAAAATCATACAGAATACAGGATGTTCCTTGATCCGGAATATCATAAGGGATGATAACGCTATACATCCGGATTAAATTTTTTATTGTAGTGAGGATAATAACATGCACTTTTTAAAACAGAAGTGCATTTTTTCTATTTGCATGCATAACTCGCCTGTGTTTTTATTAATGCATTAATTTATTTTTATAATGCCGGAATGTTAAACCTAGTAGTTCCGGGTATCACTAAAATTTTATCCTATGAAAAAAATGCTCCACCTCAATCTGAGGCCGGTGCTTTGTGCTTCTTTAGCATTGGCATCGGTACTCCATGCAGGCACAGGCCGCGCACAGTTCGCTTCTTTTACACGCGCTTTTGAAGTAACCGGACCGCTCACTCGTACTTCCAACAACAATTCGGGTATGATCGTCACGCCTTTTTATGGCACGCCAATCAGTCAGCTGGATAACAGGGGGTATTTACTGGCAAGTAATGTAGACAATGGAAATGGTGGCTTTGTAGTGAAGCTTACCGCAGTAAAGACAAACGGAGACCAGGTATGGAGTAAAACCTATGGTGATTTTACTGCAAACATCAGATGTTTTTCTGTGACACGCGATGCCCGGGATAATGGTTATGTACTGACTGGCTATAAGTCGAATACAGTTGATGCCAAACGCCGGGATTATCTTTGGCTCCTTAAGGTTGACGGCTATGGTAATGCGCTGAAAGAATATAGCTTTTCTGCAGATAGTATTCCCTGCTTTTATTCAAATGGTCAGCTGATAGCTCCGTGCCATTCTTTTGCACACCCAAGCATTTATGGCACCAGTATCATCCAGGTAAGCCAGGATCCGGATTCTGCGAAGAATGGCGATTTTGTTGTTGCCGGTTTTCTCAGCGAATCTCCAGCGGTGGAAAACTATACGACGCTGAAGCGGAATTTTGTCTGGCGCTTCCGTGTAGCCGCTGGTACACCGCCCACCACAGATACATTTGCGGCGGCAGAGCCACTTACACGTTTCCTTAAAGTATATCACAGCTGGGGGAATGCTGGTTCAGACAATCAGCCCACCAGTGAAGATTTTGCGACCGATCTGCAGGAGGTTGCAGGGCATGGTATTATGGTGCTGGGCCACGTGACAGGAGCGCCTGTTACTCCCACTCCACCTTCTGTGGTGCGCCGTCCTTATTATGCATTGCTGAATTATGATGGTGGAGGTAGCTCTGTTAATTCATCTGTTGTATTTAAGTATGCCGATTATACCAATACTGCCGATATCAAAAACGTGCGGACTGTATATGGCAGTGACGATGCGATTTACATGCTCGGTTACTATTATCCCGCACATTCATTCACGGTAACGCCCATCAAAACAACTGCCGGAGCCGCGGGACTTACACGTATTTACTATTCTTCTGCAGCAACAGATATGCCGGGTTTCAGTATGTTAGAGAATAATGCAAATTCTTCAGAATTGGTGGTAATGGGCTATCGTCTGAAGCCTTTGTCTTCTCCCGGCACGTCGATTATTAACTTTGTTCATCCCTATACGATAAGAGTTACCAAAGGCGGTACAATAGTCAGCAAATTTAACCTGGACAGTATAAAGAGTTCCGGTTATATTAATTATACACCGGCCAACCCTGATAGCAACAGGGATTACTTCCGCCCCTTTGAAAACAGTGCTTTCCCGCTGGCAGCAGTGCCAGGGACCGGCACAATGGACAGCCATATGGGTAAAAATGATGCTGCAGTGGCAGGTGTGCTATACGGTTCACTTGGCACTATTGGTAACCATTATAACGCCACTCTTTCGCAGTTTCAGCAAATATCGAATGATGCAGAATGCCATTCCTACCAGTTGCCTCCGTTAAAAGACAGCATTTTGCTTAGTTATAATACTGTTTCATTTAATATTAATAACGTAAGTTTCAAGGCGACGCGTTACTCAACGGTAGTAACCAATACCGGCACAGACCACCTTTGTGCGCAGATACAACCTACAGAGCGCAAAGCCGTAACAGGTTTAGCTGAAAACAATAATGATCAATTCGCCATCTATCCTAATCCTGCGGCGGAAGCGGTTACACTTGAGTCCGGTACAGATCGTGCTTTTACATACAAAATAACCAATATTACCGGTGCTGTCATTTCCTCCGGTAGTTTTGTCCGGAAAACAATACTCTCTGTTGGTAACTGGGCTGACGGTATTTACCTGGTTCATATAACAGGTGAAAGCGGCTGGCAGAAAGTGTATAAATTTGTGAAACAGTAAACATCTGATGTTTTTTAAGCTGAAAGAGTCCGGATATTCCGGACTCTTTTTCTTTTGCCTTGTTTTGCTGGCATGTACCCGTATCTGACGGGCGATTTCTGTTTAGATCAGTTAGTATTAGCTAAGCTGCTCTTTTGTAAAACTGTGGCATCAATGTGATGAAACAGCCGCTTTTCTTCCCGCCGCATTGTGCTTTGGGGCGTTTTACGATCTCGATCGTCGCTTTTTTTTCTGTTTTCGCTTTGTTTTTTTTCATTTTTAATTGGAGTTTACCGGTCATATAATTTCCACAATACGGTATTCAGCCATGCCAGCGAAACCCAATAGGCCAGCCATACAAAGAGGATACCTGCAAGTGGTGAATTGAAACTGTTGAAAAACGTATCGTATATAATTGTTTTACGGAAAATACATATTGTAGTCCAGTAGATGATGTTGCCGTATATGGTCGGAGTACAGGTGATACATCCTGCCATCACGGTTCTCAGCCATTCCGGAAATATATAATCCGTGTATTCCTCGTAGACTTTTAAAGCTATGCGACCGTCTGGTTGTACTGTCGTTTCAAATTGCACTTCCAGTTTATTGCGCAGTAGCGGAATCATTTTCAGAATTGTATCTGTTGTTTCAATATGGTTTGCAGACCCCGGTTGGTAAGGATCTCCCGGTATTGCCAGCGGTTCCGGGTAATATTCCCGCATCCTGTATGCCAGCTCGGCAAGACGGTCATCTGTAAAATAAATTCTGTGCTTTCCTTTCTCCTTAAACCAGAAAAAATAATAGCCTTTTAAGATCTTACCATAACGTTTAACCGTACCATCAGGTAGTATTTCTGTAAAGCCCCTGGTAACGCAAAAAAAAGACGTTATAAGAATGGACGACGCAAGTAGAAATAGAAAATAGGTCGCAAAAAAGTGTATCAGTTGCATAATGATAGATGTTTGGTTTATAGCTGTACAAAGCTACCGAAATAAATGCGTTTGTGATAAAAACAGGCCAGGTAAATGCGTGCAGCAAAACTGCACGCATTGTAATGTCCCCGGTCTGGTACTTAAGCTGGTAGTGCATTTTATACAGAACAGGGTTGTGTATGCGAAGAATGTTGCAGGTGAAATATCTTCGTTTTCAATGCCCGATATACCTCCCCGTGTTTATTGCAGCAGATGGCGGCATTCAGGCCATAGTATAGATGTAAAGAACCGGCTTAAAGGGCCAACCCTCCGTCGATAGTAATTACCTGACCGGTGATATAAGTGTTGCAAACCAGCTGTCGTATCAGCTGTGCTACATCTTCCGGTTTGCCGATCCTTCCTGCCAGCGTGGATGCTCCGTACTGTTGCAGCGCGTCCTTCCTGGTTTCTTCCGGCATAAAGTTCCACCATGGAGTATCTATTGCACCCGGAGAAACTGCATTTACACGTAATGGCTGAAGTTCTTTTGCGAGAATAGGTACGACTGATTCAATGGCGCCGTTAATTGCTGCCAGGCCGGCAACACCCGGAAAGCTTGCATGGGCACTTACTGCAGAGATAAAAGTAATACTGCCGCCGGAGTTGATATAAGGAAGTGCAATCTGGAGTGTCTGCAGTTGCGGAAACAATTTGGTTTGAAATCCTTCGCGCAATACTTCAAGGTCCAGGTCTTTAAACAGTCCGATGCCTTTTGATCCGCCCAATGCCAATACGATATGGTCGATGTTGCCAAGCTTTTCCATCATTGATTTCATCCCGGCTGCATCTGCAGCGTCCAGGGAAAAGCCTTGTGCACTGGCGGGCAATGTGGCCAGTGCCGACTGCATTTTTTGTTCATCTCTTCCTGTAATAATAACTGTGGCGCCTTGTTGTGCCAGTATCTGTGCTGTTGCCAGTCCAATGCCTGAAGTGCCGCCTGCGATGAGTGTTTTCATTACTAAACCGTTTTAAATATGCTTTTGAATTGTGTTTACCAAAAGTATCGACGGCTATTATGTTTTGTTTTTCGCTTCTTGCTATTCGTTTTGCATTTCTTGCTATTTTGGTTGTATGCCTACGCAGATAGTGCGGTAGTGTTCTTCGTAAGGTTTGTTGAAATCCATCTCTGTAAAACGCTCAAAGCCAGGTACGCCTTGTATGATCTCATAGCCGCTGTCCGGCACCCAGCGCTGTTTTACGTAAACGGCATAGTCTGTAAGTATTTCGTAATTTCCCAATACCGGTATCTGCGCTACGGTAATTCCTCCCAGTTGTCTGCACTCTTTTTCCTTAATCTCCTGCCTGATGCGAATACCCGTAAGGTAACGGCATTTATCTAAAGATGTAGTAAAGGGTGAATCGAGAAATACGCCGTAATATTCAGGTGTGCCACGCAGGAGATCATGTGCGGCGGCATAGCTGTGCAGCCGGCGGAATGTATCTATAATAGCGGCTGTATTATTAAGAAATAGAAGCTCACAGGCAATATGAAATTTTTCCAGCCGTGCTACAGTGACCGGGTATTGCATTACGTCTTCTGTAATGGCTTCCGTTCTTTCCTTTATAGCTTTTATTGCTTGTGTACGATACTGCTCCGCTGTAATATTATATCTTGACCGGAAGGCCCGCGCAAATACCGATTGCGAGCTGAACCCACAATCCATAGCTATTGCATAGACAGACTTCTTCGGGTAAAAGAGCAGCTCTTTTGTTGCTTTTTCCAGGCGCAGGCGTATGAGATATTGTTTGGGCGGCTCGCCGGTGTGCTGCCGGAACAGGCGGTGAAAATGATACGGAGAATAATTGGCTTCTGCTGCCAGGTTTTCCAGTGAGAGGTTTTCAGCGAAATGCCTTTGAATATAATGCAGGATATTGTCTATCATTTTTTCATGTTTATGTCTTCCGGCTAAGACAAAGGTAAGGAGGTTTCAGGTCGGTTTTTTACGGAATAAGTGATGATAAAAGATCCTGTTGCCTGGCTGTAGCCCCGATGGCAGCGGATACCCCGTAACCTGACGCAGGAGGGGCGGAGTAGCAGCGTACAGCGGGAAGAAAGCCCTACTGTAGCGGTTTTCGGGCAGCTTCAAAAAAATCACCCGGAATTTTTATGAAATGTTGGATGCTTGCAGATAGGGTGCAAGCATGTGTTGTTTCTTTACACTTATAAAGCAGTTGCCCCTATTGACAGAAAGCAACCCTCCGCTATGAAAATGAACAATGCTATAAACGCTATGAAAACAGCCTCTGTAAACCCTTCTTCCACCACTGATTTCAGTGGTTCCGCTCAACAGCTGCTTTATATCCGTTACGGTGATCCGAGATTGCCGGGATGGCAAAAAAAATGGATGATTCGTTGGGAGATCAGGAAAGATTTTTCCTGGTTTCCTGCCGGCTCCATTTATGTCCATAAAGATTTTAAAGTGCAGCTGGGAAATGCTTTCCGGCAGCTGGAAGTAAATAAGCTGCATCATGAAATAAAAACTTTTGACGGTGCGTTTAATATACGTTATGTGCGGGGAAGCGATGTGGTTTTGTCTGTACATAGCTGGGGCGCCGCTATAGATATGAATGCTGCTGAAAACCCGTTGGGGGCTGCAGGCAAGTGGAGCGCCGCGTTCCTGGAGGCGATGTTGCTGAATGGCGTTTTCTGCGGACAGAACTGGATTGGCCGCAAAGACCCTATGCATTTTGCATTGGTGAATGGGTGATGTTATTTGATAATTGACAATTGAAATGCGAATGACCGAAATGTTGATACCTGGTAGTTAGAGCCAGTCGACTTTTGAAAACAATCACGTAGTCTGCTCCGGAAGATGCGTGTCGCTATAAATAAAAAATGCTGCAGTGCCGGGCACGGGCATTAAGCAGAATCCCCGCACGTAGCGGGGATTTTTGCATCAGGCATGTTTATAAAAAGTAACGAGATCCAGTGCCGTCTGGTATATTTCTTCTGCCAGGGAAAGCGGCTGCAGCACTTTTACATTTTTTCCGTATTTGAGCAGCAGGCTTATCAGTTCCGGATTGATACAGACGTCAATACTGATATCGGTGCTGCCATCCGGATGCCGGAGCAGTATTTTCTGTGAAGCGTGCAGGGGGCAGGAGACAATGTGCTGTGCCTGTGCAGCGCTGAAGTTTAAGATTATGCTCGATCGTTCCGGGCAGCGGGTTATACCGATCATGTCGTTAAAGTATGCTTCTGCAATTTCTGCCGGCTTATCGAAAAAGATATGATTGATCACTTTTATGCTCGTGATGTTTTCAAGTGAATAGACATAGAGGCCGTCCTGCTCGTGACTGTAACCGAGCAGAAACCATTTCTTGTCATACTCTTTCAGAAGGTAAGGATGCACGATGTTGTCTTCGCAACTGTCTGTGTGCGGCAGGTTGTATCGGATACGCAATACATTTCTCCGGTTGATTGCAGTGTAGATATCTTCGAGATAGGCAGATTCACGCACCGTTGTATACGCAGTTTCGCATAAAACTATTTTCTTTTTTCTGTCGGACTGATTGCGGCGCCCTTCCAGCTTTTCAACTACATCCGCAATGTCTTCTGCAAATGAAAAACCATCGAACTGGTTAAGGAACTGCAATGCTTTCTGAAGCTTGTCTATGTCTTCCGTGCTGATGGGAATAGTCCTGATGGAAAAGGACGGGTCTTCGTATTGATAATAGCATCTTTTTCCTTCCCGTATCATTTCAATAGGTGCGCCGTATTCTGTCTGCATGCCGGCTATATCATAACGCAGCTGGCTTACCGAAATGATTTTTGTCTGGTCGTAGTGCCGCTCAATTTCCCTGTTTACATAACTGAGCAGTTCTGCTTTGGTCCATTTCTTTTTCGTGTTTCTGAGGCATGCATCAATAATTTCAAAACGAAATCGTGCCGCTTTATTAACTGGCATCTGATAGAGGTTTAATGTTAACAATGAATTTTTGCTCTTCCTGTATAGAATTAATTCATGTGGCGAATATAGGTATGATGCCTGCAATTTATTTGCAAATGAGAAAACATGCTTTTTTAATGCCGTTAAACCTCTGTTAATACTTCTTTTACTGAACGTTTTGTGACAGTTTTTATTGCTCGTAATCCGTGCAGATAGGTTGCAAGCACTTGATTTTACTTTGTAGTGAGAATAGGCAATAACAGCCCCTGTAAACCAAACTATGAAATTCCGGGAAGAGCAGGCAGGCATTTCTGAAACGTATGCTTTCCTGCCGTAACACCGGCTATAAACTTTAAAATATGAATACTATGATGCCGCTGATATCGTGTACTTGTGTTACACACAACCGGCCAGACCACCTTTTGAGAGCTGTAGCATGTTTTGAGGCACAGAGCTATCAGAATAAGGAGCTGATAATACTCTCCGGGGCCGGAGATATTCAGACTCAAAAGCTAAAAGATCTGCTGGAACAAAACCCGCAGATTAAAATGATGATTGTTGCGGAAGAGCAGATATCCCTCGGCGATTTGCGGAACAAGGCCATTGAATATAGTTCCGGTGAATACATCTGCCAGTGGGATGACGATGACTGGTATCATCCGGACCGTATTACAGATCAGTATCAGCATATATTAACCAGCGGTCGTAGTGGCTCTGTTCTGGATCACATCATTATGTACGATGGTTTGCGGCGGAATGCATATGTGTCGTGCAAACGCCTCTGGGAGGGAAGCATACTTTGTCGCAGAGAAGAAATGATATCTGCTGGATATGAAGCCAAAAATAAAGGGGAGGACAGCAGGCTGGTATATATGCTGTATGCTTCCGAGAAACTCGCTTCCCTGGCTGCGGCACCACAGTTGTATATCTACAATTATCATGGTGTAAATACCTGGGATCATAATCATTTTAAAGGATTTTACCGGCACAGCAGGCTGCTTGCTGATGTGTGCGCAGGCGAGGTGGGGAAAATTGTTAATCACGAATATACTCCTCTGCAGGCTGTAGCCCGCCTCGACAGTATGTTTCGAAAAGCATACCAATGAACAGCGCGCCTTTGATCTCATGTATCTGTATAACCCGTGGCAAGCCCGAGCTGCTTTCGCGCGCCATAGAATGTTTTGATGCGCAGAGCTATCCGCGGAAAGAGCTGGTGCTGCTTTGTGAAAGCGATGATGAAATAACATTAAAGTGGTTGACCGGACAGCAGAAAGACCGGCAGTATCGGTTGGTTTTAGAGCAAGGTATGCCTAAGCGCAGCCTCGGTCAGCTTAGAAACCGAGCAATAAAAGAAGCTGCAGGAACATATATCTGCCAATGGGATGACGACGATTGGTATCATGCCGACCGTCTGAAACTGCAGCAGGAGGCACTCGAAAGTACCGGCTATGATGCCTGTGTGCTTGGTCGTTGGCTGCTTTATGATTCAGAACAACAGGAAGCCTATTTGTCACACAACAGACTGTGGGAAGGCAGTCTTCTCTGCAAACGGACATTGGCGCTGCAATACGCATACCCCGATGTGGCAAAAGGAGAGGACACACCCTTTATAGAACTGCTATATCGAAGGCTACAACTTTATGTGCTCGGTAACATGCCGCAGCTTTATATCTATAACTGGCATGGAAAAAATACCTGGCACAGGCAGCACTGGAACGACCTTTTCCGTTACGGAAGAAAATTTTCCGGAGAAGAACAGAAGCTGGTGACAGATATCATGCTGGGAAAAATCAATGTAACTGACGGGGCCGAACTTTTAAACCGCCTGGTAATGCCGGCATAAACTACTACTATGAAAAAAATACCATCCATTATTCATCTTACGTGCCGGCAGAAGGATGCCGTGGGGCGTTATGATGCATTTATACAAAGCATGAGACAGTGGAACCCTGACTGGGAAATCCGCATTTATGATGACCATGAAGCACGTGAGATCGTGGCGCAACACTTTCCGGAACTGACCAGCCTGTATGACAGCTATCATTTTGCTGTACAGCGGGCAGATATTTTTCGTGTAATAATCGTATATCTCTGCGGTGGATTTTATATGGACACGGATATGTTCTGCCTGCGTCCGCTGGATAGCCTTCGTGATGCGGCTCTCGTACTGGGTGTAGAAAAGATATTATCGCAGGAGGAATGCAGGGAATTGAAACATAGACATGCAGAGCGTATAGCTAATTATATGTTCGGTAGTGTCCCCCAACATCCATTCTGGCTTGGTTTCCTGGAGGCGGCAGCCGGGCTTGCACATAAAGTTGTGCTTACCGAAAATGATGTGCTGGAGACTACCGGCCCCGGACTACTTACCAATGTGTTCCATGAACGAAAGCTGCAGCATGATATTTTACTGTTGGGGAATGATCGTTATAAATGCATAAAGTCCTGCTGTGGGCAGCCTTCCTGTCATTTCGGGGACTATGCAGCACATACACATATGGGTTCGTGGCGTTGGGAGCATAAACCTGCAAATCCTTTTAACGTATATAGCTAAAAAAGTAAAAATGCATATACCCAGAGTAATTCACCAGACATGGAAAACATCTGACGTTCCGGATGATATGCGGCAAATGGCAGTGACATGGCAGCAGAACCATCATGGATGGAAGTATATGTTGTGGACTGATGAAATGAACCGCAGATTTGTTGCGACGCATTTTCCGGAGTATCTCAGCATATATGATCGGTTTCCTGCTGCGATACAACGTGTGGACGCGGTGAGATATATGATCCTGTATAAATTAGGCGGCATATTTGTAGATCTTGATTTTGAGTGCCTGAGAAATATTATGCCTTTACTGGAAGGCCATATATGCGTATTTGGCAGGGAGCCGGATGCGCATTGCAGCATACATAATAAAAAGCAGATCATCAGTAATGCATTTATGGCTTCAGTGCCTGGACATGATTTTTTTTATGCAATACTGGAAGAAATAAAATCCGGGCCGCAAATTACCAGCCACCGTTTCGATCGTGTGCTGGAGTCAACCGGGCCATTTATGCTTACCCGCGTATATGAAAAATCAGGTCGAAAAGAAGATATTACCATACTGCCGTCAGAGCTGCTGTATCCGCTGACGAAACAACAGCTTGAAAACCATGAACGGCCGGACAATACTGCATATGCATTACACCATTATCATGGTACCTGGTGGAAACCGTTTCTCTAAAAACTCTTACTATATGAAAACAAACCCTTTTGTTTCCTGTATTATGCCGACAGCAAACCGCGAAACATTTATACCACAAAGTATACAATATTTTATGCGACAGGACTATCCCTCAAAAGAGCTTATCATCGTTGATGATGGTGATATTTCCATTGCTCATTTGGTACCCGCATTGCCGGGAGTGAAGTACATACGGCTGGATACCGGTAATAACACGATCGGAGCGAAGAGAAACATTGCCTGTAAACATGCTTCAGGAGATATCATTGTGCACTGGGATGATGATGACTGGTATGCACCTGATTGGGTAAGTGCCCAGGTTCATACGCTACGGCATACAAACGCTGCAATATGTGGCCTGGATCAGCTTTATTTTTATGCTCCGCGTGATAACAGAAGCTGGATTTACAAATATCCTTCCGCCTCAAAACCCTGGGTAGGCGGTGCTACTATGGCATATCTGCGTTCTTTATGGGAGCGTTACCAGTTCCGTAATTTACAGGTGGGGGAAGACAACGACTTCGTATGGTATAGCGGAGGAGTCGTAAGATCTTCCGGGTATCTGAATGGGTTCGTTTCATTATTGCATGACAGAAATACAAGCCCCAAGCATATTTCAGATGCCCGTTGGCATTCATGCCCGGTAAAAAATGTAAAAGACATATTGCGCGAAGATGACCCTGTATTGAGAAAGTAAATTTTTTTTGAAAATTTTTCTGAAAGCCCCATGTGTGCAAATAGGTTGCACGATGGGGCTTTTACTTTGTAGTATTAATCACCATTAAAAAATAAAATTATGGTACCCTTCATTATTGAAATTTTTAAAAGAATCCGGTCAGATTCACCGGCTTTTTTTGTAAAACTGCGCATCGCAATGATCATCAGCGGTGTGTTGCTCGCCGCTTTCAGGGTTGTTACGGGCAATGGATTGCTTCAGATTGCGCAAAACATCAGATCAATTTCGGATCCTATTATTACCCAGGCGCTTGTTGTTATCAGTACTGTCACGGGCGTGACGTTTTTGCCTACAACAGATCCCGCACTCATAGGGAGTGATGTGAAAGAAGCTGTGATCAGGCAGGCAATTGATGATAATCATGAAGCTATAGTTAATGCGCCGAAGCAGAGCTGATAGCAGAATACCACACCTTTAAACCTTGTATACAATGAATGAGACACAAGATCTTTTCAGCGGCATTGCCGAGAAGCTCACGATAGTGGCTGTACTGGTATTATTTCTCAACTATTTTATGAAAGAGTTGAAGTCCGTGCAGCGCCTGAGGGAGTCTGATAAGAAAGACAGCGATAAGAAATTTGAGGACATGTTTGCCCGCCAGTTTGAAATTGAAAAGCAGAATATAGAAGCTATTTCACGACAGTGTGAAACCAATGCACGGCTTACAGAAGCAATTGATAACCTGAGCGAGCGAATTGAAAACATGAGGAGGTAAGCAATGAACAAAACATTCATTATATGCATTTTGCTGCTATTACTGATTTCTTTTTTATCTGTCCGGTCATGCATAGCTCTTAAGCGTGAGAACGCCCAGCTGGAGCAGGTGGTACAACATGGCGCGGATGATAGCCTTTATTATTACAGAGACCGTTATGCTCGGGAGCATGCAGAGCGTCTCAGCCTTAGTGAAGGGATGGAACAGGCAGGCAAACAGCAGCAGGAGTTACTGGACAGTATTTCACGGACACTGAATACAAGCAAAAAGAGTATTGTCAATGCAGCTGCTGTATCCGTACAGTCGCAGCAGGCGGTACTACTGAAGACAGATACGTTTTTTGTTTCCGGCAGTAAAGAAATTCATTTTTCTTATAAAGACAAATGGATAAATATGAATGGCCTTTTGTCCGACACACCGCAACTGCATTATGAAACATTTGACAGCCTTGTTGTGACCACGTATAAAAAGAAGACAGGCCGGATGAAGCATGAAATGTTCATAAATGCCTGGTCGCTGAATCCGCACAGTCGTATAACAGGACTTACCGATTACCGTATCCCCCAGGAGAAACCACTTAGGTGGAGTGTAGGGCCGTATGTTGGTTACGGATTTGACGGTACACACTGGCAGCCATCAGTGGGCATCTCAATACAATACGGACTGATACGATTTTAATGAACGCTTATAAACCTTATGATCCCGGCTGCAGTACAAGCCGTGCAGACACACTCTGCGGAACAGGAGCAAACATATTTACCGCCTGCCGGGATCATTTTCTAAAAACAACCACATATGGAACCATCACAGAATAAAAATGTACAGGCTTTTCTTTTTATGATCCGTAAATCGGAAGGAACAGCCGGAGCTGACGGATACCGCACGATGTTTGGCAACAGACTTTTTGATTCTTATGCAGATCATCCGCACCAGTATTTTTTTTACCGCGATTTATTGGGTAAAGAGATTAAAACCTCTGCTGCCGGGGCTTACCAGGTCATTTACAGCGTATGGACTACGTTAAAAGAGCGCCTGCATCTGCCGGACTTCAGTCCTACAAGCCAGGATCTTGCAGCAATAGAACTGATACGCGAAAAGAATGCGTTGAATGACATAATAGCCGGGCGATTTGATACTGCCCTTAATAAAGTAAAACAGATCTGGGCCTCGCTACCCGGAGCTGGCGCAAATCAACCGGAGCACAAGCTGGCTCAGGTGAAACAATGGTATGAAGATGCAGGTGGCGTCTTTGCCGCATAACCGGAACATTATCCCTAATCAATCTCACTAAAAAACAATTTTGCTATGCAACCTCATAAGATGAACAATAATATTCAGCAGATAGAGCTTCGTATGGAAGCGCCTTACGTACGTAACCGTAAGAAAGGCTTGTTTTCTTCGATCTTCCGCAATTCGTCGCTGTATTTTGTTATGATCACTGTTTCGCGCACAGGGGGGCAACTAACCGGCCGTATCGGCGTTCGTTCCTTCAATGAATGCGGACGCAATGAGTATATACCTTTTTCTGAAGCATTATATAACTGGCGGCATCATGCCCGTAAAGGAGAGCCTATGCCGGATGATCTTTATTTTATGTGCACCGTGCTGCGCTGCCGGGGTAAACGCCAGGACGAGCATACTTTGCTGAAACGCATACAGGCAGATGGCAGTTACCTGAAAGCAGTGCAGCGGTTAATGGCTGTAATTCCCGAAACGGTAAGCTACCCGTATGCAGTGCATATGGGTATGCAGATCGCCGATGCTGCAGGAAAATGTATCAGCAGACATCGTGAGCAGATAGCAGAAATGGCTTGCCATATGCCGGTTGCAGAGCATCTTGTTTTTCAACCGGGCATTATACCAATCACCTGCGGTACGAAGATGGTTGATTTTAACATGGAACTGCTGCTGTCGTCCGGCAGAAAGATGATCGTGAGTGAAGAAGGGATATTGCACGAGATCGTAATTGAAGACGCACCTGTATGTATGCGGCCTATGTGACCAAACTGAAACGCTGCCGGAATTCAAATCCTGGCAGCGTTTTCATACAGACTTTGTTCCTGTTTATTCTTTATAATGATCCAGCAGATCTGCAGCGATTTTTTTTACTTCATCCGCGAGCCATGCCGGCTGTAATACTTTTACATCTTTACCATATCCAAGCAGAATGTTCAGCAGCTCCGGGTTGGGTACAACCTGTATGCGTACTTTCATATTTCCGTCTTCATCCTGCGAGAGTATTTCCTGGGAGTGATGCATCGGCTTTGTTTTGATATAAGGCGCAACGGCACTGTAGAAATATAATTCTACGGCTTCTGGCTTGCGATCGGGGAGAATGGTAACACCGATCACATCGCGGAAATAATCCTCACCATTTACGAACTCATTTTTTATAAAAGGTTTTTTCACCACTTTTATTTCGCGCATACGGTCCAGCGCAAATATGCCGATGCTTGACTTTTCCTCGGTATATCCAAGCAAATACCAGCGGTTATCATATTCTTTAAGCAGGTACGGATGTATGTGCCAGCTGCGCGGCTGCTGTGCGCGGAATGTCTGGTAAGAAATGCGCAGCACGTTTTGTCGGATGATAGCATGGTAAATATCTTCCAGGTTTTCCATGCCGTGCAGTTCCGGGGAGCTTTCAAAGGAGATAAAATCGGAATCGCCGTTGTTTACAAATTTGTAGCGGCTTTCCAGGCGTTTTACGATCTCTGCTATATCATCGGCTATTGTAAAGCCTTTGATCTGCTGTAGCAGCTGCACCGCATTGTTCAGCTTCACGATATCTTCCTCATCAATGGGAATGGATTTGATAGAAAAGTCAGGTTCTTCGTACCGGTAATAGTAATTGCGTCCGTCTTTATACATTTCCACGGGGGCTCCGTACTCGGCCTGCATGCTTTCAATATCATAGCGGAGCTGGCTTACAGAGATGCTGGTATCACTGCCGAAGTGAAGCTCCAGCCGGCGGTTTACATAGCGGAGCAATTCTGCTTTTGACCACTTACGTGCCGTATTGCGGAGACATTCGTCTATGATCTCAAACCGGAACCGTGCTGCTTTGTTTACAGGCATATATTATAAATTATCGGGTGTTGTGGCTGAACCAGGTTAAACATTCCGGAGCATTGAAGGATGCCGCCGGTAATGCACAAAATAAACAGAAATGCTTGCAGTCTATTTGCAAGTAATGCCCCGGAGCCGGTAATTATCCTGAAAGAAAATATGATATATTTTGTTTGTTTTTAAATGTTTACAATTTGGATAAATATTTATACCGCTGATGGGCGCGGATTGTGAAATACCTTTTACTGCTGCGTTTCAGAGTGCAGCGATTATTTGAAAAGATACATAAGCCGCAGTGTCCATACATTATTATACTGATCTGCCCGGCCAAATTCAGGATAGTATGATTTACGGATAGAAAATACGGAATACTGGAAACGAAGGTTCAGGAACAGACCGGCAAAGAGGTGCAGATTGGCACCCGCAATAAAATTAATGTCTGATTTTTTGAACGGATACCGGGCTAAAGTATCCGACCAGCCGGCCACAGGAGGGTTGGTGGTAGCCGTTTCATCGCTGCTGATCAGCTGAGAATAGGAGAACCCGGCGCCGAAATGGCTTTTCCTTTTGTCAAAATAATTGATCTGGAGCGGGACTTCAGCGTAATTAAGTTTTATATCGTATTTGTCGATAATGTATGCTTTGGAATTGGAATATTGTTCCTGGTGACCATGACTGCCTTTTTGTGAAAAAAGGATTTCAATACTTCCTGCCACATGTTCTGCAAACTGCGCATATGCAATGCCACCAATATTAAGTCCTACTTTGTGGTAGCCTGCATAGCTGTCCCCGTCTACCTGGGTAAAATTGGTGCCGAGCAGCAGCCCGCCATAAAACACACGGGGAATTTCTTCGTAATAAGAGGTAGGGTTTTGGGCTTTCGCGGTAAATGATTGCACCGAGCAGAGAACTGTTGCCATAAGAAGTGCCGCGAAATATCTAATTTTAGCCATCAGAACCGAATATTGCAAAATGAGCTTCAAATATACGCCAAACACCCTTAAAAAACTGGAGCAGTTGTTTGAGGAAGCCCGCTATATCATTCGTTATGAGAAGGGAAACTTCAACTCAGGCTACTGTGTGCTGGAAGAAAGAAGGGTGGCTGTTATCAACCGCTTCCTGAATGTGGAAGGGCGTATCAATGCCTTGCTGGAGATATTGCCCTCTGTTAAGATTAACGAAGAAGAGCTGAGCGGGGAAATGCAGAAATGGTATGCACAGCTGAAAGACCAGTCATTGCCGGGAGATGAAACTTCTGTACAGACGCAAATGGATCTGTGATGATTGAATGTGCAGTGTCAAACTGCAATGGGGATAATTGTCATGGTGAGCATATCACCATGATTATCTGAAGAACCATAAGTTACAAATGAACAAACCAGGAAACTTGAAAATAACTTTTCTCGGCACCGGTACTTCGCAGGGCGTGCCTGTTATTGGCTGCAACTGTGCTGTCTGTACTTCTGCCAATCCAAAAGATAACAGGCTGCGCAGTGCCATATGGATAGATACGCCGCAGGCCAGTATCGTCATAGATACAGGCCCCGACTTCCGATACCAGATGCTGCGTGCCCACGTACACCGCCTGGATGCGGTGTTGTTTACACACGGCCATAAAGATCATACGGCAGGGCTGGACGATATACGCGCCTATAATTATTTTCAGCAGAAGGCAATGGACGTATATGCTACCGGTGAAACACAGGAAACATTGCGTCGCGAGTTCAGCTATATTTTTGATGGATTCAATTATCCCGGTATCCCGCAGCTGAATATGCACCGGTTTGGCAACGCGCCGTTTTCAATAAACGGGCTGGAAGTAATTCCTGTCCGGGTGCTGCATTATAAACTGGAGGTGTTCGGTTTCCGGATCGGGGATTTTACATATATAACTGATGCCAATTATATAGCGCCTGAAGAACTGGAAAAAGTAAAAGGCAGTAAATATTTTGTGCTGAATGCACTGCGTCATGAACAGCATATTTCGCACTTCAGCCTGGAAGAAGCAGTGGCCGTAGCCAATGAAGTAGGGGCTGAACAGACATATTTTACACATATCAGCCATCAGCTGGGGCTGCATGATGTACTGAATGAACAGCTGCCGCCGCATATACAGCTGGCATATGACGGGCTGGAATTGAAGCTGTGATTTACGTTTTTTGTAACACCTTTATCTCTATATTTACATCTTCTCAACAACAGAGCACATAAACAAAATGAAAAAAATACTCGCGGCCCTGTCTTTGGCCTTATGCATAGGAACTGCAGCTCATGCACAATATGAAAACACAACCATACAGGTTGGACAAAAGGCTCCCGAGCTGGAATTTGCTGATCCGGCTGGTAAGACTATAAAATTGTCTGAGCTGAATAAGAACCATGTTGTACTGGTTGATTTCTGGGCTTCATGGTGCGGCCCCTGCCGTCGTTCCAATCCCGGCCTGGTGAGCATGTACGATAAGTTCAAGGACAAGAAATTTAAAAATGCCAAGAAAGGATTCGTTATCCTCAGCGTATCGCTTGACCAGGATAAAAATGCCTGGACTGCGGCTATTGAAAAAGACAAGCTGGTATGGCCGTATCATGTGAGCGACCTGGGCGGCTGGCAGTCGAAAGCAGCCGAGATCTATGGCGTACAGTTCATTCCGCAGGCATTTCTTGTAGACCAGGACGGAAAAGTACTGGCAAAATACATGACTTCAGAGCAGGCAGAAGCTGATATTGAAAAGCTTGTAAAAAAATAACAACTGGTTATCAACTGGTTGTATAAAATAAAAGCGGGAAGCGGATAATCGGTGCGGGAAGAAGAAAAACTTGCACAGATATATAAAAAAGGCTACCTTCGCACACTCAATTTAACAGGCATGGCCCAATCCATGCATAAAAAGGCAATACAATGAAAAAAGATATTCATCCTAAAGGTTACCGCATGGTAGTGTTCAAAGACATGTCAACCGATTATTCGTTCCTGACACGTTCTACCACCAACACAAAAGAAACCATCGTATGGGAAGACGGTAACGAATATCCGCTTGTGAAAGTGGAAATCTCAAGCAATTCGCACCCTTTCTACACTGGTAAATCTATGTTTGTAGATACAGCCGGTCGTATCGAGAAGTTCAAAAACCGTTACGCAAAGAAGAAATAATCCACTTCTTTACAGATACTTGCTTCAGGCAGGAAAAATCCCGACTTTTGCCGGGATTTTTTTATATACATACGAAAACTCAATGCACACCGCATGAATATCATACTTTTTGATGATGCTGTACGTTTTAACCTCCTGCCTTTTACCCATACAAGGCCGGTAGCAGATGTACGCTGTGGCATACTCACTATGCGCGAACGCTGGGAGCAAATGCTCTCTGCGGCAACCGGTACGCTTACAGAAGCCTATATGCAGCCCGTATTTTCACCCAATGCAGGAGAAGACAACCTGTTGGTGAACGGTGCTGTATTTGCCTCAAAGGAACTGGCAGAAGCAGTATTGAACATGGAGCTGAACAGCCGCCTTGAAAGGGACGGATTGCTTATAGCTGCACGGATTACCACTGTTCCTGCAGCATACGACACGCTGGGGGATGCAGTTGCCTCATTTACGATGCATGAATTTGCCGGAGAAATAAACAGGTTGGAGCATGTATGGGATATTTTCTCGCAGAACGACCGTGCTATACGCGAAGATTTTGCATTGCTCACCGCCGGTAAAAAATCGGCACCGGTGCCTGATGGGGTGCTGGTGAGCGGTCGCGAAAACCTGTTCATCGAAGAAGGCGCCGTTATTAATGCAGGTGTTATCATTAATGCGGCTACCGGCCCGGTTTATCTTGCCAAAGATTCCGAAATATTGGAAGGCTGCATGTTGCGTGGCCCCGTGGCATTGGGCGGGCATGCCGTGCTGAAAATGGGTGCAAAAGTATATGGCGGCACTACTATAGGTGAGGGCTGTAAAGTAGGGGGAGAGGTGAGTAATGTGGTGTTCTTTGCCAACAGTAACAAAGGCCATGATGGCTTCCTGGGCAATGCGGTGATAGGTGAGTGGTGCAACCTGGGTGCAGACACCAACTGTTCCAATCTTAAAAATAATTACGACGAAGTAAAAATATGGAATGAGCATACCAATAAATCAGTAAAGACAGGGCTGCAGTTCTGCGGACTGATGATGGGCGACCATTCCAAGTGCGGCATCAATACTATGTTCAATACAGGTACTGTTGCGGGTGTTTCCTGCAATATATACGGCGCCGGGTTTCCTGAAAAGTTTATTCCTTCTTTCTGCTGGGGCAGCAGTGATGAAATGGTCACTTATGATTTTAACCGTGCGATGGATACGGCCGGCCGTATGATGGCGCGCCGTGGAAAGGCGCTATCTGCAGCTGAACTGGATATGTACCGCCATATATTTCAGGCTACGGAGTCACAGCGTAAACTATTTGCGAAGAGCTGATATTCTTTGTTTAATGCAGAGGGGTAAATCTCATGCTGCCTTGTGGGCACTTATATTCTCTTCGTCGAGACCATTTAAATGATATTAAAAAACTAAAACAAACATATTTCATGCGTAAAAAAATTGTTGCTGCCAACTGGAAGATGAACCTGGATCTGGAAACAGGTAAGGCATTGGTAAATGATATCCTGGCTGGCAATGCCGCCTTGTCTGAAACAAAACAGGTAGTAATTGCACCGCCATTTATACATCTCCAGCAGACAGCTGCACAGCTCAAGGGGCAGCAATTCATTTCGCTCTCTGCACAGAACTGCTCTGATCATGCTTCCGGTGCTTATACCGGCGAAATCGCAGCATCTATGCTGCAGAGCGTAGGTTGCGCTTATGTGATCATTGGTCACTCTGAGCGCCGCGAATATTTTGGCGAGACAGATAGTCAGCTTGCCGAGAAAACAGACCGTGCACTCAGTTGCGGACTGAAGGTGATCTTCTGTTGCGGTGAGCCGTTGGAAATACGTGATGCAGATACGCAAAACGAATATGTGGCTGCGCAGATCAAAGCAGGATTATTTCACCTGGATGCGGCAACCTTGAAAAATATTGTGATCGCTTATGAACCGATATGGGCAATAGGCACCGGCCGTACTGCATCGTCTGCACAGGCACAGGAAATGCATGCGCATATACGTGCTACGATTGCCGCACAATACGGACAACAAACATCAGATGAGTTGAGCATACTTTACGGGGGCAGCTGCAAACCGTCTAATGCGGCAGAGCTATTCGCCTGTCCGGATGTGGATGGCGGACTGATAGGCGGTGCGTCACTGAAAGCAGAAGAATTCCTCGGTATTATTGATGCTATGGTTAAATTGTAAAAATAAATTTTCGATTATTGCAGCGGGAAAATTTGCTCGTTTAAAAAACTTGCCTACCTTTGCAATCCAATCGGAAACGCCGCGTTGGTCAATCGGCTAAGACGCCTCCCTTTCACGGAGGAATGACGGGTTCGACTCCCGTACGTGGTACAACTCAAATCCCGCTCTCAGAGCGGGATTTGTTGTTTTTATCACTGCCGTCGCCGGGTATTTTTGGAACTGAGGCATTTCTTCAAAGCAGCTTTCGGTGTTCATTTACAGCATCAGCGTATACCTGAGAGTTTCTTTGCTGTATGTCCGCCACCATTTCTAAAATATATTTATTACCCAACTCCTGCCATTTGAAGACTTGGGCGTCACTCAAAATTATTTCTCTTACCTGTTCTGCTATCCCGCCCAGGTACACCCAAAGCATGTATGTGTGATGCTCCTTTGTAAAAAAATAAACCCAATCCTGCCAGTCAATTATCGTCCCTTTGGACTGGAGCAGGTTGACTTGTGTTGGTATTATTTTAACCGGCTTGTCGCCGCTGGTATGCAGTTCAAAGGCCCTGTCTTTTGTGGCGATTGTATCAATTATATATTGCCTGAACTCTTCTTTTAAACTATACTCTTCTTTTAAGAAGTCGGCACATTGATCAACGTTATCAAAGAGTTTGCATGCCTTAAACCAGTAGAGTTTATCCTGCCAGGTTTGCCGGTCAGCTTCATCCTTTGAAATCAGCCATTTGTCTGTATGAGTATAAATTAATGTTATCGGCATCGTAGTTATATTGCTGGCTGCAATTTGCTTATTTCAATGTGCAATTGATCTTTAGTACAGAAAGCCGATATTGTTATCAGGCCAAAGAGAAATATTTTGTATGCATGAACCATGTCCTACTGATAATCGCCGAATCAAAGCTAGCCTTTCCCGTGAAAGAAATCCATTCATCTCACGGGATTTGTTGCTTATGCAAGAGGTATCTTTATAACGACGGTGTAGCTCTCTGTATTATCATATCCGGCCAAAAATACAGATTTATATTTTTTTGTAAATAGCTCCGGAATCGTCAGATGATTGCCGGGTAACGGGCAGGCGTCGACTTCCTGTACTGTTTATTTTCCTTAAATATGCCAGGCATTTATATAAGAGCCGTCTCTCAGGTGTTGGATAACTTCATCCTTGTCGCTTGGATTTACTGCAAAACAACCATCCGACCGGCCGGCCCTTCCTGTGCCTTCGTAATTGGGTACCACGTAGTCTGCTTTATGAATAACAACAGCCCTGGTCAGTACATTAGAGTTGGTTTTATCAAGGCCGGCAATTCTAAGCGATTCTCCATGTTTTCCTGTATACGTCTGCAAGGTTTTGTATATGCCGAGGCTCGAGCAGTTTGATCCTATTTCGTTTGAAAATTTCGTGGCAAATGCAAGACCGGATTTTTTGCCATGTGCTACAAGAAATGATTTGACGGCCTGTGACTTTAAGTCGAATATAAAAAGGCGTTCTGTGGAACTCGGCAGGTTAAAATCGACAACAGCCCAGTAATTGGCATTACTAGCCGGAAATCTTTCAAACATTGCTTTAAGGGCGTTGGATTGTCCTTTTGATGTTGCAAGTTCCAATGCTTTAGTTTTCAGTTCATTCATAGGTGAAAAGTTTTAGGGGATTTTCATTCAAATGTAAATTATTTATATGATTCTGTGCGGTCAAAAGAATGTTTTTAGGTTTGCTGCTGCCGGAGCTTTTCGGTGTTAGGTTCTGTGCAATAAGAAAGAGCCCGCCATTAAGGTGGACTCCCAAAAACGTATGATGTTTTTGGATGACTGTGTGGATCAATGTGCTTCGCCCGGTATAAAACTGAAATCTGCTTTTGCATTCGTATAGGGAAGCGTAGCTGTATAATGGCATCCCATGCAGCTGGAGCTTATGCCCGGTGCGAATGGATGATAACGTGGGTCTGTATAATACTGTTCGTCTATCCGCAGCGGAAACCCTCCGTATGATGCGGGCCTTGCACATACGTCTCCTGTACAGAATTGGCGAGGTATAATGGTGCCATGTTTCACTGTGTGGTCACGAGTTTATAACTTGCCCATACCGATCCTTTCAGCAAAGATTGAAAATGTTTATTAAGGCTGTCGGCTGCCGGATCAATGACCGGGTTTACTCTTGTCACCTGTGTTGGGGCATTAAGCGGTTTGCCATTGGAATCGGTAATTTTATGCAGCATTTTTTGATGGGAAATGACACCCGGAAAATCAACCGGTTTTGCCGGCAATAAAATATAACAGATCAGGTATTAACCGCAACATTTATTCCCGCACAAATTTATAGCTCCGCCCGCCGGCCGTAAGAACGTACAACCCTTTTGGAAAATCAGTGAGATCAATGCTTATAACGGACAGTGTGAAAAACTTCTCTGAGAAGATCAGTTGTCCTATAGTATTATATACTGCAAGATCGGGAACAGATGTATTTGCAGGAATTTTTACTGTAATTGCAGAAGTAGCAGGGTTAGGGTATATCGTCAGTTCCGGAGTAGGGGCGGGAGATACTGTGCTGATACCTGTTGTTATTATTTCCGGGCAGTAGGCTGATCTTGGATTCATTGTATCACTGCAGGGATATTCGTATTTGTTTTGCTGGTACACAGGCGCAGGGGATGTGTATTCGACCAGATTTTTTAAACCTGCCGGCATTGTTACCTGTGCTGCGTTGCCATGGCCCAGTGCCATGTTCTTACCTGCAGGATTGCCGTTGAATGTATAATCACACAATGCATCGAGCAGCCGGTAATATCCATAGTAGTCAAAAGCATTGAACTGCGAAGAGCCGCCGGATGTGTTGGGTACGCTGTGATTGGCTACGTATATATAGCCGCCTATTGTGTCTGGTCGAAGCAGGAGAAAATCCCTGGAGCTGTCCGGTATGCCTATCGTGTTAAAGATGTCCATTGCCATCCGGTGATCATTGGTAGAATCATCATCGAAGACTTCTGTAATAAATTTTGTATTGGCGGGAAAGGCCAGCAATTGTGATTGTGAAATATTGTAAGTATACCATGGTGCCAATGTATACATAAATCGTCCGTTGCTGCCCCAGTTGAATGTAGTGAAACAAGTATAGGCGTTCGCATAAGTAGCACCGCCTCCGAACGACCAGCCCAGGAACCCGACTTTGGTTGTATCAATTACGGATGTATCCTTTCTTGCAGCGAGCTGAAAACCGTTCAGTAGGTTCGCATAACGGTTCTCTACGGTAACTCCGGCCGTCTGGTAAGGCACAAAAACAATGGCATAGCCTTTCTTCGCAACAAAATACAGCATGCCGTCTACGCCTTTGGGATCAAACCCTCCAAATGCATGACTGTAAAAGATAGTTGGTACTTTGGCTGTTATATCAGAAGGATGATAGACCCTGATGTATTGAGACGGAAAGGCCGGATTGATAAAAGAGTCTATGCCAACAGTATGAGTGCCATCACTTCCGTAGCCGCTGGCGGGCTTCGGAAAATTAGGGTCGTTATATACGGAAACCTGGCCTGTTGCCAGGACTGTTTTGCAAATAATCAGCAGCAGTAAAAGCTTGAATTTCATAACGGCATTTTTTTTACGGGTAGTGATTATTTGTTATGTGTCTGTTGTTCGACAAATGTAATCACTGATAGTTTAAGCAGAAGTGTTCTCTGTTACGGCTGTATCGAATACTGTTTTGAAAAGAAAGATTTTCAAAAGCAGCGCTCTACGATCAATTTCGGCCGGCAGGGTATCTTATTTCTGTGAACAGGAAGAGATATGTAATTTATACAATGGTAAATGTCCATCCTACGGTAAAAGCGAGTTTGGATTTTTGTTTTAGTTTCTGATCTCTACAGACTCCCAGAATCTTTTTTTTATGTTTTGGCCAACTGTATTATTGAAATATGCAGATATCATGTATAAATCATTTCCTATTGGCAGCAGCATTGATTCCAGGGTAACTTTAAGTTCGTCAAATTGTATAACTATTTTATAAGCCGGCCTGTTATTGAATGTCATTGGCTCAAATACGATTACTTTAAAGGCGTCCGCTCTTACATCCGGGATCATGTTGTCTTCTTCCGACTGATGGAACAGTTTAGGGATAATATCTGCTTTTTTATCTGATATCTGTTTCAGAAGCTTATCGGGATTGTTTTCCGTGGTTGGAATAACACTTACGGAATAATATTCTATTTCACTTTTTTTGCTCCATGGGAACATCGCCCAATAGCCACGGAAGCCGCCATCTGCACGCATTGAGTCCATCAGAAAGGTGGGAAAGTCAAATGTGATGTTGAGGCTTCCCAGGTCTATTTTCCTCCATCTGTATTTTTCACCTTCATAGCGATATGATGATACTGCTCCATCTTTATAAAAAACAGAATATATATACTTTCCATCTGCTTCATCATAGTATTTCCATTCTCCGTTTGTCATACCGTTTTCTACCTGTCCTTCAAACGCAAGCTGTCCATTGCTGAACCAGTGTGTTGTTTTTCCTACCTGTATATCATTGTCCCAGTGATTTTGTGTCTTCAACTGGCCATTTTCATAAAAGGTTTTTGACTCGCCCTGCCTTTTTCCATCCTTTTCAAAAGCTTCAATTTTCGGTGTTCCGTTGGGGTATGATATTTCTATTTTTTTAAGGCGGGTGTTGTCCTGGGCACATGAACTGCAAGCAGAAAATGCGAAAAGAATAATCAGACAGTTTAAAGGTCGCATATTGGTAATTTAAAGGTTATAGCCGGAAGTTTTTGTAAAAAAAGACATGCTTTTATTTTTCGGGGCCAAGCTGCGTGCTGGTTCTGTTTTGTTGATCAGTTTATCTATATAGCGTAAGCTTAGTGCAGAAGATACCATGGGCGCAAAAAATAAAAAACGTTTTTATGCCCGAAAGCCTGCATTTTTTTTCAAATGTAATATTTCTTAACGCAAAAGACACGGTGAAACCGTGCCTTTTGTGTCTGCTGGTATGATAGTACTTTTATCCTGCATGTACATTCCGGTCTGCAGGCTGGTAGGAGCCGCCCGGTACGCGAAAAGCAATATTGATGCGGTTGTAACTGTTTATAGTAATGGTGGCGATGGTAAGATCTACTATTTCCTCTTCAGAAAAATATTTCCTTGTTTCCTGGTACACATCCTCAGACACCTGGCCGCCGTTAATGCGTGTTACAGCCTCTGCCCAGGCAAATGCCGCACGTTCCCGGTCTGTGTATACAATTGCCTCACGCCATGCGTCCATCATGTACAGGCGCTGTTCTGTTTCGCCTTCTGCCCGCAGATCTTTGGCATGCATATCCAGGCAATAAGCGCAGCCGTTAATTTGCGATACACGAAAGTAGATCAGGTTCAGCAGCCGCTGCTCTAATGATGATTTGGACAGGTAAATGCCTAGGCTGTATAATGCTTTCATTGCATTTCCGCCTTTTTCAAAAACATTGATTCTCGGTTCCATTTTGCTATGTTTTGTAGTGAACTATAGCTTAATAATGACCGGAAAAGTAAAAATGGGACAATCGATGGAAAAAATACTTCCGTTTTTTAGAAAGTATTGAAGTGAAGATCAGCAAAGCCTGGCGTTGGCACGTGCAGCGACATCGGCGGAGAAAGTTTTAAGAATATCTGAAAGCTGGGCGCACAATATATCGAAGCGTACGGGCTTCAGCAGGAAATGAATGGCGCCGAGCTGTTTACAACGTAACTCTTCCCTCGCCGAAGTGGACATCATAACAACCGGGGCATGGGCAGACTGCTCTTTAAGAGCTGCCAGCATATCCAGTCCGTTTACTACGGGCATATTGATGTCTGCAAAAATAATATCGGGATTCAGCATATCTATCTGCTGTAATGCTTCCTTCCCGTTGCCTGTTATGCTGCATGCTGTAAATGGAGCCACTTCTTTCAGTGCCTGGCTGAATAAAAGCTGATCATCCGGATCGTCTTCCACCAAAAGAATATGTCTGTATTGCATGTACAACGTAAAAGCCTGGTATTTGTAATATTATGACCCGTTTTGAGGCGTCTGAGTGCGGCATAAATATAATACAATATATTCAACGGCCGAAGTTATTAACCAGTAAAAGAGCGTTTATTTTTATCCGGCAGGCATAGTAGTGCCGTGTTGTGTGTATAATCCTTTGCAGGAAAGGGATTCAGGTGATGTTTCGGTTAATGATAATGTCTGTATATACATCGTTTTTGGCCTGTAAAATTTACCATTTTGATAAACGTACATAAACTACAGGTAATAAACCGGATCAATAAAAAACTGCCGGAACAGCAGCCGGCAGTTTTTGTAAATCAATGGTGTTTTGGTCTTGGTTTTACGTCTTTCGCATTATGCGTCATGTCGCCACCTTTAAAGTCCTGCTCTTCATTTTTTCTGCTGTCCAGGTGGTCTTTATTTTCCGGGACCATATGCCTGTCTCTTCTTGTCGCGGATTTTCCCTGCGACGGTGTTCCTTTTTTCATAACAAATGGTTTTACTCCAGCCGCAATAAAAATGTACCAGAACCGTGATTTAACAAAGCATTCAAAGTACTTACTCGGGCATTTGCAAGTACATCTGGTTTAAACTTTTCCGGTTTATAATTCCGGAGATATAAGTGTGTATTATGAGGCAACGCAGCTACTGGCATTATTTTATGAACAGGGTATTAAACTTGTTTACAGAAAGGCACGACAGTATGAAGACGAATATCCCCGGGTTATATGATCACGCATTGAACTGGCTCATGGCATATGGTCCGCGCATTATTGCGGCCATTATCATTTTAGGTGTGGGAGAATGGCTCATCAGGCTGTTGAAGAAAAAGATAAAACGGCAAATGCAACGCCGGAACTACCATTCTGCATTGCAGCCCTTTTTCCAGAATCTTGTACTTACCTCGCTCCAGGTATTACTGTTGTTTGTTGTTATGCAGATCATAGGTGTGCAGCTCACTATTTTTACAGCTATAGTAGCAGCATTTGGCGCGGCGGCAGGCTTTGCATTGTCCGGAACGCTGCAGAATTTTGCCAGCGGCGTGTTGATACTGCTGTTAAAGCCTTTTGATATCGGCGATAACATTATTGCCCAGGGCCAGGAGGGGACAGTAACAGCCATCCGGTTATTCTACAGCATTATTAAAACGTATGATAACCGTACCGTTGTAGTGCCCAACAGCAAGCTTTCCAACGAAATCATCATCAACATCACTACCGAAGGGCGTCGTCGACTGGATATAGAACTGGAGTTTGATATGAAAACCGATATTGACAAGGTAAAAAAGATGATTCAGGAATCTGTAGACGAAAGTAAAGACATACTGGATGATCCGAAGCTCAGGATTGGCGTGGCTTCGCTATCAAAAGACAAATATACTCTGAGTATTAACGTATGGCTCAATGCCCATGGTTTTGAAGATGCGCGGCTTCTGTTCCAGGAACGGCTGCTGCATAAATTATCCGCTGCCGGGGCTGCTCCGGAAAATAAATCGTAGTCACTATGTCAGGTAAACGCAAAACAAAGCGACCAGTCCGTAAATGGTCTGCAGCAGTAACAGCGCACAGCGATGCACTCGATCTGGGAAAGCATATGTTTGAGCAGGATGATCCCGCAAAAATTGCTGCTGACCTCAAACGCTCTGCCAATAAAAGCCACAGGCGGAAAGGCACCCCTTACCAATCTGCTATGTCGATGTTGAATTTTTATATTAACCGCGCCGGCAAAAATCTTTCGGCACACCGGAAGAAAATACTGGAGCAGGCAAAAGATGAGTTGCGGGCTTTGTTCGGAAGAGACTGAAATTTATAATTTTCCCTTTGATTTGTTTAAGAAATTGTGTGTTTTGTATAACTATCGTATCCGGTAACTGCAGACATTTGCATTGTTCCCCGGCGGAACATCTTAACCTTCAAAAATAACCGGAGTCATGCAGGACAAACAACCTTCAACATTTAAGCTCGGCGGTACACTCGAAATTAACCGCCTTGGCTATGGTGCTATGCAACTTACCGGACAGGGTGTGTTCGGCGACTTCGCAGATCGTGAAAAAGCTAAAAGAGTATTGCAGGAAGCTGTTGCAGCGGGTGCTAATTTTATAGATACTGCAGAGGCTTATGGTCCCAGGACCAATGAAACACTGATTGCAGATGCTCTATATCCTTATCAACAGGGTCTTGTAATTGCTACCAAAGGCGGCTTTGATCGTCCGGGCCCAGGTAACTGGGTGCCTAACGGCCGTCCGGAACATATCCGGGAAAATATAGAGGGCAGTCTGCAGCGTCTGAAAGTAGCGCGTATCGATTTATGGCAGCTGCATCGCTTTGATCCAAAAGTGCCGGTGGAAGAAACATTAGGCGCGGTTGCGGAAGCAGTAGCTGCCGGTAAGATCCGCTTTGTGGGCTTGTCTGAGGTAAATGTAGAACAGATTGAACGTGCAGAAAAGGTGCTGCCCATCGTTTCGGTACAGAACCTTTATAACCTGGGTAATCGCCAGTGGGAGGGTGTACTGGATTATACTGTAAAGCGCAATATGGCTTTCATTCCATGGTTTCCGCTCGCTTCCGGTCCGCAAACGCTTGCTGATAAAATAAGCAGCATTGCAGCAGCTCATAATGCCACAATTGCGCAGATAGCACTGGCCTGGTTGCTGAAGCGTGCTGCAAACATACTGCTGATACCTGGCACCAGTTCGGTAGCGCATCTGCATGAAAATATGAAGGCTGCAGATATAATACTCTCTGACGAAGAGTTTGAAGCATTGTCAAAATAAAATAACTGCAAGCAAAGGAACGGGGCTGACGATATATCAGCCCCGCTTTTGTTTATAGAGCATCAGAGGTTTAGTGATCAGATAATACCACCTGCGCCTTCTGTCCTTTCCTGCGGGATGTAAGCAGTAATAGAGGCAGCGACAGAATGAATATCAGCCCTACAAAAAGATAGGCGTCATTGAAGCTGAGCAGGCTGGCTTGTCGTGTGACGTTGCTGTCAATTAGCTTTAAGGCTTTACTGTGTGCGTCAAATAATGTGGCACCTTTGCCCAGGAAATAATTGGTATACCCGCTAATACGTGCAGTTACAGCAGGGTTATAGCTGGTAATATGAGATACAAGGTCGGACCGGTGCAGTGCATTCCGGTTCGTAAGAAATGTATTTACCATAGCGATGCCGAAAGAGCCGCCCAGTTGCCGCATCATATTATTCAATGCCGCGCCTTGCGGTATATCTTTGGGCTGAAGAGAAGAAACTGCAAGCGTTGTAAGTGGTACTGTTACGAGTGCCAGGCCTACACCGCGCCAGAGCAGCGGAAGGGTGATGTCTGTATCGCCTGCCTGTAAGTTCAGGCCGGACATCTGCCAGCTGAATAAAGCAAAGAATCCCATTCCGAAAGTGATCATGACAAGCGGAGATATGCCCCGTTGCAACAAGCGTGCAGATATAATAAGGCCGCCGATCGCCAGTAATGCGCCTGGAAGTAATAGCAGACCGGTTTGCGTAGGTGTAAAATTGAGTAGTCGCTGTGCAAAGACAGGAGTCAGGAAAACAGAGCTGAAAATACCGATGCCGGCTACAAAAGTGAGTGCAGCTGCAATACTGAGATTACGGCTTTTGAGCACGCGCAGATTCACTACTGGTTGGTCGGTTGTAAGTTCCCACCATACAAACAACAGCAGACCGAAAAAGGCAATTACGGAGAGATAAATAATGTAATTCGTTTCAAACCAGTCTTCCGTTTCTCCGCGCTCCAGTACCGTCTGCAGCGCGCTTACACCTATTGCCAGCAAAGCTATCCCGAGCCAGTCTATCCTGCCTGCCTGTTGTTTTATGTCTGGTTCTTTCAGCAGTATGGTGCACAGGAATGCAACCACAATGCCGATAGGAACATTGATGTAAAAGATCCATGGCCAGGAATAATATTCTGTGATATACCCGCCCAGTGTAGGCCCTATTGTTGGACCGATAAAAACCCCTACACCGAATAATGCGCTGGCAATGTTTTGTTTTTCCCTCGGGTACTGTTCAAATACGATAGCCTGCGAAACGGATAAAAGTGCACCGCCGCCCATACCTTGCAAAAAACGGAACGTAACCAGCATCCAGATATTGCTTGCCTGTCCGCACATAAATGAGAAGAATGTAAATGCTATTACAGATCCGATATAATAATTGCGGCGGCCAAGTTTCGTGGCGAGAAAACTTGTTAAAGGTATGATGATTACATTGGCAATTGCATAAGATGTAATTACCCATGACGTGTCTTCAAGCGTAGCTCCGAGATTGCCGCTCATATGCGACAAGGCTACGTTTACGATAGATGTGTCTATCAGTTCCATAATGGCAGCAGTGATCACTGTCAGTATTAGTATTGTTCTGCGCATCGGAATTGTTGTTGGGAAATACAGAAAATATACCAATCGGTATATTTTCTGTAAAAAATAAAATTATCTTTCTGCATTCATAGCCAGCAGTGCATCTGCCGGTGATTGGCGGTACAGGTCATACATCTGTGCAGTGCCGCCAACATGTATTTCGTAAGTATTGCTTTCCATTGCATCATACAAAGCCTGTGCAACTTCTGATGCAGGGATACCATTTTCTCCGCCGATCTCTTTTGAAAAATCTGTATTTACAAGCGGCGGCATCAGTTCATAAACTTTAATATTAGTTGACTGTTCGAGCGTGATGCGGAGCGATTTTGTATAAGAATGGAGCGCCGCTTTGCTGGCAGCATATGTTGCCAGGCGATGACTGGGTACAAACGCAACGATTGAACTTACATTCACTACCGCACCTTCGGGTTGCATAGCCAGTGTCGGCAACAGTTTTTCTGTAAGGCTGATGATAGAAAGATAATTGGTCAGTATTTCCTGGCTTGCTTTTTCAAAAGCATTGGCACCCGGGTATAATTTGTAATAAAATGCACTGCCCGCATTATTGATCAGCATGCTGAGGTTTGGGAAATCTTTGTGTATAATGTCTACAAGCGCATCTACATCTTTTTCCAGTGTTACGTCGCAGGCAATGGCCGTTACATGCTGGAGCTTTTCTGCTGCGCTTTCCAGCCGGTCTTTATTGCGCCCGGTTATGATTACATGATGACCTTTTTCTGAAAATAGTTTTGCGATCTCGAAGCCGATCCCGGCGCTGCCCCCAGTAATGAGGATTGTTTGTTTTTTCATTTTATTTGTTTTTGTTGAGAGAAAAGTATGCTGATTTAAATAAATTTATAGACGTTCTATTACCATGGCAGTAGCACCGCCGCCGCCGTTACAGATAGCGGCAACGCCGTATCTGCCGCCTTCCTGGCTTAATACGGAAGTAAGCGTTGTAAGTATTCTTGCCCCTGATGCACCTATGGGGTGACCTATTGCTACCGCACCGCCATACAGGTTTATTTTATTGATGTCGATGTCCAGTATCCGGCTATTGGCCAATATTACTGCTGCATATGCTTCATTGATCTCAAAGAAATCAATGTCATTAAGTGTAAGCCCCGCACGTTTCAACGCTTTGGGAATAGCCAGTGAAGGGGAAGTAGTGAACCATTCCGGTGCCTGCGCTGCATCTGCGTAAGATATAATCCGGGTAATGGGTTTAAGGTTGTATTGTTTCACAGCATCTGCAGAAGCGAGCATCAGAGCGGCTGCGCCATCGTTCAGGTTGCTGGCATTAGCGGCTGTTATAGTGCCGTCTTTTTCAAATGCTGGCGCCAGTTTCGATATTTTTTCCGGGATTATCTTATAGATGTCTTCATCTTCTGTAATGCTTACTGATCCTGATTTCTGTTGAATAGTAACTGCAGTTATTTCACCTGAAAATTTTCCTTCCTTCGTTGCCCTGGTTGCTTTTTCGTAAGAGGATAATGCATATTCATCCTGTGCTTCGCGGCTCAGCCCGTATTTCTTCACGGCCAGTTCAGCTGCGCTGCCCATATGAAAATCGTTGTACACATCCCAGAGGCCATCTTTGATCATGCCGTCTGTAAGTGTGGTATGGCCATATTTGTGCGGTGCACGGATATAACTGTAATGCGGCACATTACTCATGCTTTCCATGCCGCCGGTCGCTACAATATCTGAAAGGCCGAGTTGTATCTGCTGCGCGCCTATAGCTGTTGCTTTCATGCCGGAGGCGCATACTTTGTTGATAGTGGTAGCGTCAGCTTCTGCTGGTATACCTGCAAAGATGCCTGCCTGTCTTGCGGGCGACTGGCCCAGGTTGGCCGACAGCACATTGCCCATGTATACTTCATTAATCAGTTCGGGCGCAATTCCGGCTGCTGTATACGCATCTTTTATGGCTATGGCTCCCAGCTGTGTGGCAGACAGTGAAGACAGGCTGCCCATAAGCCCGCCGACGGGTGTTCTCTTTGCGGCTACTATAAATACTTCTTTCATTTTTTTATGATTTTGTGATGTTTTCAAGTAAGATGGCTGTTCCCTGGCCTACACCCACGCACATGGCTGCGATGCCGTAACGGGCGTTACGTTGCTGTAACTGCAGTGCCAGGTGACCGGTGATCCTGTTGCCGGAGAACCCCAACGGATGGCCTATAGCTATCGCACCGCCATTAACATTCAGTTTTCCCGGATCAATGCCGAGCTCATCAGCGCAGCAAAGCACCTGTACAGCGTATGCTTCGTTTATCTCAAAAAAATCTATATCGTCAATGGTTAATCCTGTTTTCCGGAGCAGTTTCTGAATAGCAGGTATCGGTCCTGTGCCCATAATGTCGGGGTGTACGCCGGCGGACGTAGCCGCGATGATCTTTGCCTTTGGTTTCAGATCATACTTTTCAACAGCTTCAGCAGAGGCGATCAGTATGGCAGATGCACCGTCGTTAATGCCCGAGGAATTACCTGCGGTAAGTGTGCCGCCGGTGCGGAATACTGTTTTTAATGCTGCCAGTTTTTCCGGTGTGGTATCTGGTCTTGCTCCTTCGTCAATGGGGATGGGAAGGCTGCTGTCTTTCTTTATAAATTCAGGCGCGGCTATTAGCTCCGCTGCAAACCGGCCATCGTGCCACGCATCCATGTATTTCATGTGCGATTGCCATGCAAATGTATCCTGCCTTTCGCGGCTTATCTGCCAGCGTTCTGCTACATTTTCACCTGTTTCTCCCATGGAGTAGGGATGGTGTTGCTCTGTAAATCTTTTATTCATAAACCTCGACCCAAGTGTCGTATCGGCAATTTCTATGTTGCGGTCAAAAGCCTTTCCGGCCTTTGGTATTACAAATGGTGCGCGGCTCATGCTTTCTACGCCGCCGGCTATAATTACATCTGCAGCTCCGGTTGCAATTTTTGCAAAACCGTCCATTACGGACTGCATGCCGGATGCACAGAGGCGATTTACAGTATAAGCAGGAACTTCGACAGGCAGACCAGCCAGCAGCGCAGCAAAACGTGCTATGTTGCGGTTGTCTTCGCCGGATTGATTCGCGCAGCCAAAGATCACTTCATCAATTTCCTGCTGCGGAATAGCTGTATTGCGCGACAGTAGTGAAGAAATGGCTGTTGCAGCAAGATCATCTGGCCGTATGCCGCTGAGCAGCCCGCCATATTTTCCTGCCGGGGTTCTTCTGAAATCAATTATATAAGCTTCTTTCATTTTATACCGATCGGTATTTTTTCGTTCAAAAAATTTATTAAAGCCCTTGTATTATTTTTTCTACAGACTGCATAACCAGCTTTTTATGTTCCGGTTTCCCGGTAATCTTGGATATCATAATGCTGCCTTCAATAGTTGCAATAATCGTAAGAGCCACCTGCTCGGGGTCATGGCCGGCGCTGAACTCGCCATTTTCGATGCCTGTCTTTATCAGGTTTATGATCTTATTCTTCCAGGTAGTTATTACAGACAATACTTTTTTTCTCAGAACGGGATGCGTATCGTCGGCTTCAATAGCTGTATTGAGTATGGGACAGCCGCCCTGCGGGAAAGGGTACAGCATATAGTGGTCATATACATGTACATAGGTCATCAGTTTTTCGCGTGCTGAAGTACGTTGCTCCATTTCCGCACGGATGATGTGCTGCACTTTTTCTATATTATGGTCAAATGCCGCCAGTGCTACTTCGTCTTTGTTGGTGAAATTGCCATATATGCTGCCTTTGGTAAGGCCGGTAGCTTCTGTTATATCGCTGAGCGACGTGCCAGCGTAGCCTTTTTTATTAAAAATGGGCGCGGTCTTCTCCACTATAAACGCTTTCGTTTGTTCTGCCTTGCTCATGTTTAAAATAATTTGACAAGGCAAAAATATACCGTTCGGTATTTTTGTGAAAATATATTTATCTATGAAGGCTTATTTTTTACTGATAATGCCTGTAAAAAGAAGAAACCGGCCTGTATAAGGCCGGTTCAACTGTATGATAGTTGCCATGACGTGTTTCGTGGGAGGTTCATGACAACCTTAAGGGAGGAAAAACGTTCCTTAGCCCACTTAAAGTTTTTAAAAAGCGGGCTATAGAAATAACCCGCACTATTGGTGTAACCCCATTACACCAATGAAACGAAAGACGATTGGTATATCTTTTTCCGGACCGCGGTATTAACGCTGGTGCATTAGCTGCTGCGGTTTTTCCGGGAATATAAATTCTAATCTTTTACTGAAAAATCCACCCACCAGCGGCAACGGGCGCTTACGTTGCCCGGCCGCCAGTATAATACCGGTAATCATATATGCCAGCATCAGCAACCAGCCAATGTTGGGTAATATGTATCCCAGGTGGGTTATTTTTCCTGCCATATAAAGAACTGTTAACATTAATGTGCCGGTTATTGTCAGTCCCAGCGACTGTTTCAGGTGATATGCGACCAAAGTGCTCCTGGAATAGGTATTCTGGTATTGTACAAAAGCGATGTACCATCCTATAATGGTGATGTAGCAGATCACTGAAAGTGCTTTGTTGCTCATCGTATGAAAGATTTATTGTGTGTCTGGTTAAGTGTTTGTACAAAGCGTGCAGGCCGTTACCATCATTACAGCCTGCGTGCGCTGTACGTCTTTTTGGCTTTGCCGCTATCCGGCATCACCCCCGAAAGCAGAACTACAGAAAAGCTGATCAGTTATGGTTCATGCAGAACCTGCTACTGGCGGCATGCCACAGGGGGAGTGTTGCATGTCTTTTCTGTACCCTGACGGTATTCCTTCATAGTAATTTCTGATTGTTTGAATTTCTCTTTCCTTGTTCCCTCGACCGGAATTTTGCTCCCATCATTGCCTTTTTCTCCCAGATCCAGGCATTTTTATTTTACAGTCTTTAATTTCTTTCGTTCTTAAAATTCGTTTGTTTCGTTTCTTTCAGGGGCCACATTCTCCGGAGTGGAAACCTGTATGCCTGATTGATTATCTATTGCAAAGATGCATCAGGTTTGTTTAATGTTTTCCCGCATAATGCAATAATATGTCCCACCAAATTTTGCGGGGGACTTTCCAGGTATAATTTATAAAAAATTGATAATAATACTTTTATGAAAGGTTTAATCCCCCTAAAAAATAAAAAACCACAGTACGTAAATATGTACTGTGGTTCTGTTAATGCGTATTGTATATGATTTTATTGCATTTTTTTGAGCTTTAATATGCTCCAGTCTGTTTTTTCTGCTACAATCGTATTGCTCAGCAATCCCAGTCCGTCAATTTCCATATCTACCACATCGCCTGGCTGCAGCCATTGCACTTTGTAATTGGGGTCGTTAAGCAGCCCTGTTCCGTTTAGCTCCAGAAAGCATCCTGTACCCACTGTTCCGCTGCCTATCACATCACCGGGTAATATATCCGCACCATATGCGCAACGCTCTATGATCTCTGCAAATGTCCAGTCCATGTCGCCCATATTGCCGCTGCTCACTTCCACACCATTTACACGGCATTTCATGGCCAGATTATAGTTTTTACCGGTATGGCCGGGCTTTGCGGGTATTTCATAGGCGGCCAGTTCGTCCGGTGTTACCAGCATAGGGCCTATTACTGTGCTGAAGTCTTTTCCTTTGGCAGGGCCGAGGTTCAGCAGCATTTCTTCCATCTGCAGCGTGCGTGCGCTCATATCATTCATGATCATGAAGCCGGCAATATAATCGTCCGCCTCTGCAGCAGATATATTACGGCCTTTTTTGCCCAGCACTACAGCAGCTTCCAGTTCAAAATCCAGTTTCTGAAAATGGTCCGGCATACAGGGTATAGGGCCGGGACCTTGTATGGCATTGTGGTTGGTAAAGTAAAAAATGGGATACTGGTCAAATTCTGCGATCATCTCCACTTTACGGTTGCGGCGTGCAGCAGCCACATGCTGGCGGAATGCATACCCGTCGCGGCAGGAGGTAGGATGGGGTACCGGCGCCAGTATCTCAGCATTGCCGAAGTCTGCAGCTGCAGCAACTGTATTTTTACCCGATTTAATATCGGTTTCCGTAGCGCGTGCTATGGGCGACAACGTTTCCCAGCTTTTCAGAAGTTCTGTCATTGTGCCGGGCAGCTGTGCATTGGCCTGGTTGGTATCATACAGTTTGCCGTCAATATAAAAAGCGAGCTGTTCCTGGCCCTGCTTTGCGTAAGTAACAAGTTTCATGCGTTTACTTTGAGGCCGTAAAAATAAGCTGTTTTATTTTCTGTTCCCGGCTGTTTTGCAGCTATAGGACGACAGTGGCGATAGCACCGTTCATCGTCCGGATTTCTCCCGGGCAACAGGGGTATAATTTATTTCACTTGTAAATAAGGCGTTACTGCACTTACCTTTGATCTGTTTTATACTATACGCTATGGCATCATACGAACAGATTTTTGAAAATAACAGAGCCTGGGTTGCGGAACAAAAGGTCAAAGACCCTGATTTTTTTGAGAAACTGGCCCGCGATCAGCAGCCGGACTACCTGTATATCGGTTGCTCCGACAGCCGGGTGCCGGCCAACGAAATAATGGGACTCGCACCGGGCGAGGTATTTGTACATCGCAACATAGCTAATATGGTGGTAAGTACAGATCTTAATGTGATGTCTGTGGTAAATTACGCCGTAGAATACCTGGATGTAAAACATATCATCGTTTGCGGGCATTATAACTGCGGCGGCGTAAAAGCAGCCATGCAGCCAAGGGATATGGGCATACTCAATCCATGGTTGCGTAATATCCGCGATGTATACCGGTTTCATCATGAAGAGCTGAACGCTATTGAAGATGAGCATGCACGTTACAACCGCCTTGTGGAACTCAATGTGCAGGAGCAATGTACCAATATCATTAAGGTGGCAGATGTGCAGAAATCTTATCTGAAAAAAGGCTACCCGCTGGTACACGGCTGGGTTTTCTCGCTGCATAGCGGGTTGCTGATAGACCTGAACATCCAGTTTGAGTCTATCCTTAAAGACATTCAGCGTATCTACGATCTTTCGGGCAATAACATGTTTGGAAGCTAGGCTGACTGGTTTGGCATATGTATTCAAATTAGCTAATCAGCTAATGACAGTGTTTTGATTAAGCATGTACTATCTTTTATTTCTCATCTTATATCCTTTCTCCCTGCTGCCGCTGCGGGTTTTGTACCTGTTGTCAGACGGTATGTACGGGCTGCTGTATTATGTGATAGGATACCGGAAAAAGATTGTGCGAGATAACCTGGAACATGCATTTCCGGAGAAAAGACCTGCAGAGCTGAATGAAATTATGAAGCGATTTTATCACAGCTTCTGCGATCAGTGGGTGGAGACATTAAAGTTGCTCTCTGTTTCAAAAGCCGAGCTGGACCGGCGTATAACCGGCAATTGGGATGTCTTTGAGCAATTGCACAACGAAGGGAAGAATACGTATGCTTTACTGGGGCATACATTTAACTGGGAATGGGCCAACGTTGCCTGCCAGTATCACAGCCGGCAGCAGTTTGCAGGTGTATACCTGCCGCTGGAAAATAAAGTGTTCGACCGGCTGATGCGGTACATCCGTATGCGCAGCGGCAGTGCACTTATATCTATGAAAGCGTTTAAGAGCGGTTTCCAGGATATACAGCGGCAGCAGCATATCATAGGTATGATCGCAGATCAGAACCCCTCTGTTACAGAAGTGGCTTTGTGGCTGCCGTTCATGCACCGCGAGGCACCTTTTTTCCGCGGGCCGGAGCAGATGGCCCGCCGCGCGCGTGGTGCAGTTGTTTTTGCCGGCATTCATAAAGAGAAGCGTGGACATTACCGTATTAAACTGGAGCTTGTATGTCACGATGCCTCCGAGACAATGGCAGAGGACATCACACGGCAATATGTAGCATTTATGGAACGCCAGCTGCGCGAGCAGCCGGAGAACTGGCTCTGGAGCCACAGACGTTGGAAACATACCCGGAAAAAATAAAACTGAATTCATCCGGCAAATCAGAAATCATCAGATGATTTGTGTATAGTCAGATCAGTAGTATTCACTGTCGTAAGGTTTGAAATCCTGGAGCTTGGGCAGCGGGCGTATCATGATTTTCTTTTTCGTATTGCTGAGTACTTTGTCCGTATCGTATCGCTCTCTTTTATTAAGCCTTATGCCGGTAGACAGGTTAAAATCTATAGTTTCCATAACACCGTTGCCATCTGAAGAAACTTCTGAATACCCGATCAGTTCAAAGTTGCCGTTCTGATATCTGAATTTATGTTCAAAATGTCCGCGCAGCAGTTCGTTACTTATAGATAATACCCCCTTTTCAATCGTTAGCTCGTAGAAATCATTCCCTGTAGCATAGCCCCCTTTGCCCTCCGGATATCTTGGTGCGATGGCCTGGGTTGTTGCGATTACAAGTTTAAACCTTCCTCCGGGCTCACCGAAGAAAACCTGCAGCCGGTAAGGCTCCTTGTCATCAGTGGTGTCCTGTGTTACCACTGCCATATCCGGGATGTTGTCTTTATTGAGATCGCCCGTTGCTTTGGACGCTATATGGGTAAAGTTGTCTTTGTGTAAAATGCCTTGTGCCGATAGTTTTATGGAGGCAAGCAGCAGTGCTGTTAAAAAAATCCTTGTCATAGGAGAACGTCTGAGTTGTAAATATAAAGAGCGCGGTTATAACAGCGGAGATAAAATAAAGGCTGTCTTTGTTGAAGACAGCCTCAGAAATACTATGTGCAGGATTTTATCTTACCAGTGTTATATCACCTGTGCGTGAGATGAGACTGCCTTTTTCACAACCTATTTCCAGCTGGTAAAAGTATACGCCACTTTCTACCGGCTGACCGCCATAAGTTCCGTCCCAGGCATCTTCGCTATGACCAGTAAATATAATTTGTCCCCAGCGGTTATAAATGTTGAATTGCACCAGTTTGTCTTCAGGGCCTTTCTTGATGCGGAACACATCGTTTATACCGTCGCCATTAGGGCTGAAAGCTGAGGGGATGAACAGGTTGTCTTCGCAGCATTTTTCTGCAATAACAGTTATCTCGCTACGCACACTTTCGCATCCTTCCGCTGTTTGCGACACATAATAATTTGTGCTGCCTGGTGCAGTCGCCTGCGGTGTAGGGGCTACATGATTTCCTGTGCCGCCTGTGGCATCGGTATACCAAAGCAGGTTCCCACCGCCGGCAGAAAGCGCCGTGTGTATTGCATGAATGCATATGCTTACAGGAGATATCACTTCAGGTGCGTCAGGGTAGGGATGGATCGATATTTTTACCGAATCTGACACAGCGATACAGCCAGCTGCGCCCACTTTCACGCTGTAATACCCCGACATGAACGGCTGTACGTTCTGGAGCACCGGATCTTCTGTACCGGCCATATAATTATCTGGTCCTGTCCATTCGTACAGGTAGTTACCAGCCGGATGAACCGTTATGTTCAATGGCAAGCTGGCGTTGGCACAAAGAGAAGTGTCTTTCATGATCTGCACCGAGGGCTGCGGTGTGACATGGATCGTCACAGAGTCGGTAACGGGTGAGCAACCACTGCCCGGCCATGTTGCTGTAACTGCATAAGTGGTGGTTTGTACAGGTGTGGCAGCAGGGGATGAAATAATAGTACTGTTAAGCCCGGCGGCCGGAGACCAGCTGTAAGTAAAAGGAACTGTGTTGCCGGAAATATGCAGCGATACGATAGCGCCGGCACATACTGTTGTATCGTTATTGTCTATATGAACCGGCACAGCATCATAAATAAGCAGTGTGGCACTGTCTACAATTTCCACGCCATTACAGCTGTATGGAGAGATGGCATATATTTTCACTTGTTTTACACCATTGGCGGCCGTAATCAGCGGTGTTATATTTATTACAGCCTGCGTATCATTGGCGGGTATTACCACACTGTCTGCAATCGTCGTATAATCCGTTCCGTTTACAGCAGTGCCGGCAATCTGCAGCTTCACCGTTTGGGGTAATGGCCTAGTCTGTGATCTTTTTACAGTGAAGCTGCCCGCGCTGCAGCCTTTTACAATAAAAGGCGTTGAAGTACCGGTAGTAGTATTACCCCTTGCATCTACGCTCCATGTGTTTGTTTTAAGACTGCCTGCTTTTATAAATACGCCGGAGTCATATAATCCGTTGCCTGCGTCGGCAACTGTAAGTTTCAAATGATAGGTGCTGCAGGCGGTTACATTATGTACAGCCCTGAGCACATGTGTAATACCCTTGTATGTGAGACTCGTACCGCCTGAATTATTTGTATAATATGCGGTAAACGGGGAACCTGCACCCATAGAAGTGCAGTTGGCAATATTTCCCTGGCTGCCGGGAATGCCATTGTTAATGCTGTTTACTGCCACGGGTATGGTGGTTCCGGGTACCAGCGCTATATTCTGCTGGCCGGTGATACCTGCGCCGGATATGAAAAAGGCGAAGGCATCGTTGTAATTGCCGCAGGTTGAATTATTATATTCTTCAGAGCCGAACACATAGTCAAAACTGATAGTATCACCTTTTGGGATAAGGTCAAATTCCAGGATACATGCGTCGTGTGTGGTACTATTGGCAAGCGTGTTCAGCTGCGGATCTCCGGCGGCTCCATTATTGGTGCTGGCAAGCGATGATTCTGAACCATTTACTCCAAAACTGCTTCCTGTGGTGGCAGCGCGGCCGGTAGTGAGTACAATGCCGCTGTCGAGCCCCAGGTTGCTGGTTACGGTTTTAAAAGTGCCGTTTGCATTGGACGGGCAGGTAAGCGTTGCATTTTGCACTGTAATGCCGGGTCCGGCAAGTTTTTGCGCCAGCGCCTGGGCGGTTTGCCCGGGCGTTACACTCAGCTGCGCATAACCGGTCACCTGGAGCATACAGCACATAATGCCAGGCAGAAACACCTTGTTTAATTTTGAAAACATATATTATATGGGTAATCCTGACGCGAAATAAAACCTTATGTGTGTCGTAAATGTTATCTCTGTATGATTTATGAATGAAATGCATATGAGGGGCGGGAAAAATAGTTTTAGGTACAACTACTTAACCTAAAATGTTAAAAGAAACTGTTAATTCTCTGTACCTCATAGTCGATGCAGGCAGTACAATCAATAATAACAATAGTTGTACCTATACTTATAAGGGCAACAGTTGAATACCTTTGCACTGCCATGAAGTGCGTGTGAACTGAGGCGGCGGATGTTTGTGGAGACCTAGTTATTTATAGTTCTTTCAGTTAAAAAGTTTAGTCAGCCATATATGTTAAAACGCCTACGTTACTGGCTTTTGTGCTTTGCCGCACCGATGCCAGTATTTGTCACAGCCCAGCCATCAGATACAGTCAGCAATCTTACCTTGCAGCAGTGTATCCGCTATGCCCTGGAAAACCAGCCAGCACTGAAACAATCGTATATAGATGAAGCGATACAGCGGGCGAATATCAATATCAGTTTATCTTCCTGGCTTCCCCAAGCTGCCCTTAATGCCAATCTTCAGCATTATTTTGAACTGCCAACTACTATTACAACCAACTTTACCAACCCGTCTGCCGGAAAAATAGCAGTAACGAGCGGAGTCTTCTATAGCTCCACGCCACAGTTTGCAGCTACAGAAAATATCTTTAACAGTGATGTGCTTTATGCTGTAAATACATCCAAATATTACAAGCGGCAGTCGAAGGAAAATATAGCGAGCACGAAGATCAGCCTGGTGGCAAATGTGAGCAAGGCATTTTATAATGTTCTTGTTACCTCGCAGCAGATAAATATACTGAAAGAGGATACAGCCCGTCTGCGCAGAAGCCTGAAGGATGCCTACAATCAATACCAGGGTGGAATTGTGGATAAAGTGGATTATAAACGGGCACAGATTGCCCTGAACAATTCCGAAGTGCAGCTGAAGACCGCCCAGGAGTCACTACCGTCGAAATATGCACAGCTGGAGCAGTTGCTGGGTGTGAAGGAAGACAATCATTTGCAGCTCGCTTTTGACACTACGGCTATGATGCAGGATGTACTGTTTGACACAACGGCAACCCTGCAATACGAAAACCGTATAGAATACCAGCAGTTGCAGACCAGCAAAACATTGCAGAAGAAAGCAACGCAGTATTACAACACGGCATTTCTGCCTTCGCTTTCAGCGTTTTACAACTATAATCCGGTATTTCAGAATGATGAATTTTCCCAGTTGTACAACAAACAATATCCTAACTCGCTCATTGGCCTGAACCTGTCACTGCCGTTGTTCCAGGGCTTTAAAAGAATTGAGAACATACGCAGGTCAAAACTGCAGCAGCAGCGGCTCGACTGGGATGAAGTAAACCTGAAGCTCCAGATTAACGCTGAGTATGCACAGGCATTGGCCGGTTATAAGAGCAACCTCGATGCATTGCATGCCGCACAGGAAAACCAGCAGATTGCCAGAGAAGTGTATAATGTAGTGTACCTGCAATATCGCGAAGGAGTAAAACAATACCTGGAAGTAATAACTGCAGAAGCGGATCTGAAAACTTCTGAAATCAATTATTTAAATGCCCTTTTCCAGTTGCTGTCGAGCAAAATTGACCTGCAGCGTTCCATGGGCCTCATTTCATCCAATCTTTAAAAGCATAAACCGGACAATATAATTTATGAACAGATCACTAACATATATCGGGAGCTTATTCATAGGCAGTGCAGCATTGTTTTCCTGTGGTGGCGGCCCTAAAGGACCACAGGCACCGCCGCCCACACCCGTTAATACATATACTGTAGAAACCGGCGATGCAACTTATTTTGATACGTATCCTGCAACTATTACAGCACTTAACCAGGTGGATATAAAACCACAGGTAGCAGGAAATATCACTGGTGTGTATTTTAAAGATGGGGATCATGTGCGCAAAGGCCAGAAACTTTATTCGATAGATCCGCAGCAATATATGGGTGCCTACGAACAGGCCGTTGCCAACCTGAATGTAGCAAAAGCCAATCTGGGCAAGGCACAGCAGGATGCCAACCGATACCAGGCACTCGCTAAGAACGATGCGATTGCAAAGCAGACACTGGATCATGCAATGGCAGATCTTGAGGCTGCCAAAAAACAGGTGGAAGCCTCCAATGCAAATGTAAGCGCTGTAAAAACCAATTTGCAGTACGCTACCATTACCGCACCATTTGATGGTACGATCGGCATATCCCTGGTAAAAGTCGGTACCTCTGTTTTTCCGCAGACGTTGCTGAATACTGTTTCCACGGAAGATCCGATTGCAGCTGATATACAGTTGGAGCAGTCGCTGATACCGCGTTTCAGCGCATATCTGCAGAAAGGCGCACCGGCAGGCGACTCTACTTTTACGGTCACGCTGGCGGACGGCTCTGTTTACCCGTCTCCGGGACATATTGCGCTGCTTGACCGTGCTGTGGATCCCCAGACGGGAACGATCAGGGCAAGAATTGTGTTTCCTAATCCTGAAAAAATGCTGAAAGCCGGCATGACCTGCAATGTTCGTGTACAGAACAAGAGTGGTGCTGGAACATTGCTCGTTCCGTATAAAGCAATTATCGAACAGCTGGGCGAAAACTTTGTGTACGTAGTAAGCAATGGCAAAATGGCCCTGCAGCGTAAAGTGGAACTGGGCACACGTATTGGTGATAAAATTGTAGTAAGATCCGGTCTGCAGCAAGGTGAAGAGATCATTACCGAAGGCGTGCAGAAATTAAGAGACAGCTCGGCTATCCAGATAGGCGCTCCGAAACCGGAAGGGAAGAAATAAGCGTTGACAAGTTGATAGGTTAGTAAGTTAACAGGTTAATAAGTCATCAGCACATTAGCTAATCAGCTAATAAAAAAGTTATATGAACAAGCCAAACTCAGGAAACATATTTTTAAGAAGACCCGTAACGGCGATCGTTATATCGGTGGTGATACTGATGGTAGGTACGCTTGCTATCGTAAATATGCCGATAAGCCAATACCCGAACATCACGCCGCCTACGGTGCAGATCACCAGTAACTTTACCGGTGCAGATGCACAGACAGTAGAGCAGACAACTACAACCGCCATAGAAACGCAGGTGAATGGTGTACCGGGCATTGCATATATGCAGAGTAACAGTGCCAACAACGGTACATCGCAGATCACTGCTACACTTGATATCGGCGCAGATCCGAATATCGTTGCATTGGACATTCAGAACCGCGTGGGCATTGCAACGCCTGCCTTGCCTTCGCAGGTACAGAAGCTGGGTGTAACCACTTTGAAGCGTAACCCCAGCATCCTGATGCTGGTGGCCATTTACTCGCCGCAGGGATCGCACAGTATCCCGTTTATGGATAACTATGCCAACATCTTTGTGCGTGACCAGCTGCTTCGTGTACCGGGTGTGGGCGATGTATTCAGCCGTGCCGATAACTTCAGTATGCGTATATGGCTGAAGACAGATAAGCTGGCGCAGCTGGGGTTAACTGCAACCGATGTACAGAACGCTATCAATGAGCAAAACCTCCAGGTAGCTGCCGGTTCTACCGGTGCGCCACCGCAAAACTCCGGTGCCGCATTTGAATTTACCGTATTTACCAACAGCCGCCTTACTACTGAAAAAGATTTTGAAAACATAGTAGTGCGTGCCAGCAGCCAGGATAAATCGCTGGTATATCTGAAAGATGTAGCCCGTGTACAGCTGGGTAAAGTAAGCTATTCAAGCAATTCCTTTGTGGATGGCAAACGTGCATCTTACCTGCTGGTATACCAGGCGCCGGGCAGTAACGCTCTTGAAACGGCAGACGGGGTGTACAAGGCAATGGAGAAAATGAAAAAAAGTTTCCCGGCCGATATCGACTACAAGGTGCCTTTTGAATCTGTAACCGTTGTGAAGGTTTCGATTGCCGATGTAGTGGAGACACTGATCATAGCGCTTGTACTGGTGACATTCGTAGTATTCCTTTTCCTTCAGAACTGGCGCTCCACTTTGATTCCGGTGCTGGCCATTCCTGTGGCAATTGTAGGTACGTTTATCTTCTTTATACCACTTGGCTTTACGATCAATACGCTTACCATGTTTGGCTTCGTGCTCGCCATTGGTATCGTGGTGGATGATGCCATCGTTGTCGTGGAAGCCGTACAGCATTATATAGATCATGAGCATCTTTCGCCGAAAGAAGCTACAGCACGCGCTCTCAGTGATATCTCCGGGCCTGTAATTGCCATTGCACTTATCCTGGCAGCCGTGTTTGTACCGGTAGGTTTCATACCGGGTATCGTAGGACGTCTGTATCAGCAGTTCGCTATAACTATTGCCATTTCTGTACTGATTTCCGCATTTGTGGCATTGTCGCTCACTCCGGCATTATGCTCCCTTATCCTGAAGCCGCAACACCTCAGCAAAGATTCAAAAGGTATTAACCGCTTCTTCTTTAAATTCAATGAAAGCTTCCACAGGTTCAGTCTGCGTTACACACTGGGTGTAAAAGGATGGATCAAAAAAGCGCCGCTGGTGGTTGTGCTGCTTGCATGCATTGTGGTGGGTGATATCCTGTTGTTTAAGAATAAACCAACTGGTTTTATACCTACAGAGGATGACGGACGTATTTACGTGTCTTTTGAAATACCGGAGGCTGGTTCTACCACACGTGCGCTGAATGTGCTTAACGATATTATGAAGATATGTTCTGAAACGCCGGGTGTGTATCATACTGCAGCCTTGGGTGGATTGAACGTACTCACCGGCGGTTCCAAATCCAACAGTGGTACCATCTTCATGCAGCTGAAGCCATGGGATGAGCGGCAGAAAAAAAGTGAACAGCTGATGGGTATCATTGCGGAACTGAATAAGCGCTTTGCGGCTATCAAAGAGGCTAAGATTGTGGTAATACCGCCCCCTGCTATTCCGGGTCTTGGTAATGCCGGCGGTTTTAGTATTCAGATAGAACAGCAGCAGTCGAACGACGATATCAAGACTTTTGAAAAAGTGGTGAATAATTTTGTAGCTACTGCCAACAAACAGCCTGAAATTGCCGGTGCATTTACCTTTTTCTCTGCGCATACACCAGGCTACCGTGTAGATGTAGACCGTAACAAATGTAAAGAACTGGGCCTTAACCTGGCTGATGTATACAACACGATGCAGATGTATATGGGTAGCACTTATATCAATCAGCTCACTATCTATGGCCGTAACTTCTATGTAGTAGCTCAGGCTGATACGAACTACCGCAGCGATATTGATAAAATAGGGCAGTACTATGTGAAAAATAATTCGGGGCAAATGATCCCACTGAGCACTGTTGTCACTTATCAACGTACAGAAAGTGCACCGCTTATTTCCCACTTCAATATATACAGGAGTGCAGAAGTAGATGGTAATGCAAAACAGGGTTTCAGTAGCGGACAAGCTATCGAAGCATTACAGCGTGTAGCAGCACAGACATTGCCGGAAGGGTATGGATATGAGTTCTCCGGTCTGAGTCTGCAGGAGATAAAATCGGGTTCCAGCTCGGTATATATCTTTGCTTTGTCTGTAGTGTTTGTATTCCTTTTCCTGGCAGCGTTGTACGAAAGCTGGTCGGTACCGTTTTCCGTACTGCTGGCCGTACCTATAGGGGTATTTGGTGCGATCTTAGCGCTTACACTGATACCGAGACTCACCAACAACGTATATGCACAGATCGGTCTTATCACACTGATCGGCCTTTCTGCAAAGAACGCCATCCTGATTGTAGAGTTTGCCAAAGAACGTGTGGATAAAGGTGTGCCGATCGTTTCTGCAACACTTGAAGCTGTAAACCTTCGTCTCCGCCCGATCCTGATGACGTCGATAGCATTTATACTTGGTGTACTTCCGCTGGCGCTTGCATCCGGTGCCAGTTCTGTAGCCCGTAATACCATTGGCTGGACGGTGCTCGGCGGTATGATTGCCGCTACAAGTCTCGCCATATTTATAGTGCCGGTACTGTTTGTACTCATTGCACGACTGACCTACAGCAAAGAAAAACTGGAGATGCTGCGTGAATTGCATGATGAAAGCAAGCACCAGGAAGCTACAGATTGCTGATAAACATCTGATCAATACCCTCACCCAAATACCAAATGAACCGGGCCGCATTTGCAGCCCGGTTTTTTTTATGTGATGGTTTTGAACCTCTTGGAGTTGTAGTAGTTGTCAATAATCCTATATACCCTCAGCGACAAGGCAGCAGCAGTTAAGGCGGCCTGCTACCGTATTAAAATGGTGAATACAGACAGTATTGATACCTACTCACCTGTACGGTATTTAAAAAAGGCCGGTCTGGCAAGTGATGTGGTGATATTTTGCCAGGAACAAGCCCTGGAGCATAATCATTGGCTATGCCTGATTGCATAGCTGATATGCCGAATCTCTATTATGAGATTAGTACTCCATGCTCCAGATTGCATCCGGCTCTATGCAATGTGTAATGCGGCCATCGCTATCCCAAGTGTAGGTGAATGACCCTGTTATTAAGTTTTTGTTCTTATTATTCAATTGCAGGTCGCCAAGGTTTGTCAATGCGTCTAAATAAGTGTGATCGCCAGGCTGGTACAACTTATTTAAGTCATATGTGTAGCTTGATGAAGTATTGTTGCTGCTTTTTGATGTCATGTTGCCATTCGTCCATGTATAACTGGTGATAATATTTGCTGCGCCTGGTCTCATATCAATGGTTTCTGCCAGGGTACCGTCGTTGTTATACATATATGCTGTGCTGGAACCATAATTTTTTTCAGTTTCGCCTTTGTGCCAGATAACTGCTGCTTTATTGTTGCCATCGAGTATTACAGAGTCTTTTTCTGAGTATGCTCCGCCATAATCTTTGATGATAAGATGGTATTGCGGTGTATAGGTATATAATATCGTGTTGACCGTATGGCCATCATTAATTATCTCTATACGTGCCAGAGAATTGTCTGCATTGTATGATAACAAAAGAATGTATGTACCCTCATCATCGGTAAAAGTAATCTTGCGCACCATGGTATTATGGGATGGGTACATATCTCCGTTGTTATGCTTATTACAGGAGCCGAATACAAGCAGGTTTAAAATAAACAGTAGTATATTCCAGGTATTTTTGTTCATGATCTATTTGTTTAGTTTTAGAAAAATCAGGAGTGTTTTTTCTGCTTGTAAGCACAACCTTTTTGTAAAACTTAATTGAATGCGTAATACGGAGAAATTAGTTATGGTGCTTTTTATAAATTTCACGTAAATATATTTATAATACACTATGCGCTGTCAGTCAATTGTAAAATTTGAGAATTAATGTCTCCTTTTGAAATGCTCTACCTGCTTTACGTTGATATGCCCGGAAGACTACGAAATAAAAAGTTTCTGCTCCAGGTAAATTAAATCATATTCTTATGATAGGAATGTCGCAATTCATCCGATGAATACAGTTATTATGAAAAACTGTATAATTGTTTCAGACAGACATAAAAAAACAGCCGCTCTTGAAAGCGGCTGTTTTTTTAGAAATATATTAATGTCTTTACGCAAGCATAGTCACGGGGTTCTCGAGGTGTGCTTTCAGTGTTTGCATAAAGCGGGCACCTACAGCGCCATCTACTACGCGGTGGTCGCAGCTCATGGTCAGCTTCAGTAACTGGCGCACTACTATTTCCCCGTTTTCTACAACCGGTGTGGCAGCTATTTTGCCGATAGCGAGTATACAGCTGTCCGGCGGATTGATGATCGCTGTAAATTCATCGATGTCCATCATGCCGAGGTTGGAGATAGTAAATGTGTTGCCGGTGAATTCGTTCGGCTGCAGTTTTTTATTGCGGGCTTTATCAATCAATACACTCGCTTCCTGTGCTATCTGCGACAGTGACTTCTGGTCTGCAAAACGTACAACCGGTACGATCAGGCCTTCGTCCACAGCTACTGCGGTACCGATATGGATATGCTGATTTTCGCGGATGAAATCGCCCATCCAGGAGCTGTTTACTTCCGGATGTTTGCGCAGGGTCATTGCCACTGCTTTTATGATCAGGTCATTAAAAGAGACTTTTGCGGCAGCTACTTCGTTAATGGCTTTACGCGCTTCGATCGCTTTGTCCATTGTAACCGTCATGCGTAAATAGAAGTGCGGAGCGCTGAACTTGCTTTCTGCAAGGCGTCGTGCTATCACTTTACGCATCTGCGACAACGGATGGTCTGTGTAGCCTTCCTGGCCGATAACAGCCGGCTGTTGTACCGTAGCCGGTTTGGCTGCTGGAGTAGCAGAAGTGGCTTGCTGTGGTGCAGCTGCCGGTTGCTGCGGTGCTGCTTTGAAGTTGTCCACATCGCGTTTTACGATGCGGCCATTATCTCCCGAACCTTTTACCTGGCTCAGGTCAATACCTTTATCTTCTGCCATCTTTTTGGCGAGCGGAGAGGCTTTCAGTCGTTCATCTGATGCAGCGGCCGGGGCTTCTTCCTGCTGGGCCGGTACCGCTTGTGGTGCTGCCGGTGCTGTACTTTGCTGTGGCGTTGCTGCTGTTGCGGGAGCAGCAGCCTGTGTGGGAGCTGTCTGCGGAGCTGCATTGCTGCTTTGGAGGTAAGGCTGTATGTCTGTGCCTGGTTTGCCGATAATCGCAATGATTTCATTGACCTTGGCCGCCTGGCCTTCCGGAACACCGATATGCAGCAAGGTGCCGTCTACGTACGGCACTACTTCCATTGTAGCTTTATCTGTTTCTACATCAGCAATGGCGTCATCGCTTTTAACGATGTCACCTACTTTTTTATGCCATGCCACGATCTTGCCTTCCGTCATCGTATCGCTGAGCAGCGGCATGCGGATTACAGTGGCATTACCCGGCAATGGTTGTTGCGGTTGGGCTGCCGGCTGTGCTTCTGCTGCCGGTGCGGGCTGTACCTGCGCCGCCTGCTGCGGTTCTGCAACCGGTTGCGTAGCTACTGCCGCTTCCGGCGCAGCCTGTGCATTTCCACCGCCCTGGCTGAGCAGTGACTGGTAGTCTTCGCCGGGCTTACCGATAATAGCGATGATATCATTTACCTTAGCCGCTTTCCCCTGTTCTACGCCGATGTACAGCAATGTACCATCCACGTATGGAGTGACTTCCATAGTAGCTTTATCTGTTTCTACATCCGCCAGTACATCGTCAGACTTGATGGTGTCCCCAACTTTTTTATGCCAGGCCGCTATCACTCCCTCTTTCATCGTATCGCTCAGCAGTGGCATGCGTATCGCTTCGGCCATAATATCGAATTAAATTGTGTTTATATTTTGAGTTTCAAAAGTAATCAATTCCAAGTTTTTAAAACAAGCTCTGAGCGCTGATAATTTAAAAATGATACGGTGCTATTTTTAAAATCCGGATATTAATAGTCTATCTGCAGGTTCAGTGCATCTTTCAGCTTGCCCAGGCTGGGATTTTTCTGCACCATCACATCAAAAAGCTCACTTTTACTAAGCACGGGCTTTTGTTCGGCAACTACTTTTGCGTCTTCTTTGATCTCCGTTGTTACCCGTACCATTATACCCGTTTGTTCGCGGTAATAGTCGATCAGCTCATTTCGTTGGTCAAGCGCATACATTTCGGTTATCTCAGACGGCGATATCAGTCTTATCTCATCCGGTGGCATTGCCACAGCCTGCATCATAGATAACTGGGAATACAATACTGTTTTCTGTGCTTCGCGGATCTGCTGTTTATATTTTTCGAACAGGTCCAATACGGCCTCCTGTGTCAGTTCTTTTTTGCCGGCTTCTGTTTGTGTATCTGCACTGTTGAGCGCAGCATCAATATCGTCCATCAGGTTCCTGCTGATGCGGCGTGCCGGTTGTGTTGCTGCCGGCTTTTGCTGTTGTGCAGCGGCTAAGGGCTGTACCTGTGCAGATTGGTGCTGTACCTGCGGTTGCTGCATTGCTGACTGTGGCTGCGCCTGCTGTACCGTTGGTGCGGGCGTTGGTTGCTGCATTACCGGGCGGATTGGTTCCGGTTCGCGTACTATGTTTGCCTGTGGCTGCGCCTGCGGGTAGCTTTGCGGTTGTGCTGTAACGTTTTGCGGCTGCGGTATAGCAGGAACGGGTGCCGGAGCTGTCCCTATATTACCGGAGTTTTTTTTTACATCCTCGCCATCGGTTTGTGTGGCAAGCAGCGTGTAGCAGAGGCGTATCAGGCAAAGCTCTACATGGAGCCTTTTATTAGTGGCGTTCTTGTAGTTCAGCTCTGCATCATTGATCACATTGAGCCCCGAAAGTATAAATGCGGGCGGTGTCTGATTCGCTTTTTCGAAGTATACCGGCTTATGATCATTGGGGACATCCAGCAGTTTTGCCATGCGCTGATCTTTACAGAGCAGCAGGTTGCGCAGATGTTCTGCCAGGCCGCCGATGATCACATCTCCTTCGAATCCTTTTTCCAGCACTTGGTCCAGCAGCAGCAGCGTGCCGCTTACATCCTGTGCCAGCATATGGTCTGTAAGGCGGAAGTAATAATCTGCATCGAGCAGGTTGAGGTGCTCCATGGTGGAGGAGTAGGTGAGTACTCCGTTGGTAAAACTGGAGATGCGGTCCAGCATGGAAAGTGCGTCGCGCATACACCCTTCGCTTTTCTGTGCGATAACGTGCAGGCCGGCTTCTTCTGTCTGCAGGTGCTCTTTTACAGCGATGGATTGCAGGTGACCAACAATATCTCCTGTAGTGATGCGTTTGAAATCGAAGATCTGGCAACGCGATAATATCGTGGGAAGTATTTTATGCTTTTCTGTAGTGGCAAGTATAAAGATGGCGTAAGACGGCGGCTCTTCCAGTGTTTTGAGGAAAGCATTGAAGGCTGCCGCACTGAGCATGTGCACCTCGTCTATAATATATATTTTGTATTTGCCCTGCTGTGGTGCAAAACGCACCTGATCTATAAGGCTGCGGATATCGTCTACCGAGTTGTTGGAAGCGGCATCAAGCTCAAATACATTAAAGGACGTATTGTTTTTGAAGGACTGGCAGGTGTTACATTCGCCGCAAGCTTCCATATCAGCTGTAGGATTTTCACAGTTGATAGTGCGTGCCAGGATACGTGCACAAGTGGTTTTACCTACGCCACGCGGCCCGCAGAACAGGTAAGCGTGCGCCAGGTGCTGATAACGGATTGCATTTTTGAGGGTAGTAGTGATATGCTCCTGCCCCACAACAGTATCAAAGGTTTGCGGGCGGTATTTCCGGGCTGAGACAATATAATTTTCGGCCATGATTATTACAGACAACTCTAAGCTACAAACCTAATGGAATTTTAAGAATCAGCGGCAAATGATCTTAATTAATCAATAGTGCCCCGGAAAATAAAAAAAATTGCTGCCGATGCCTTAGCCTGCAGTTAACAAACCGTAAACATCTTTTTTATTTTGTCATATAATTTGAATTTATTATTTATGGCTTTATATTTATTTGTATGCTGTTAAGTAAAATATATTTTATTATAATAAATTGTAAATCTTTTAATTATGTTGTGCCAAATACGTGAAAAATACCCTCCCCCGGATGTGGATTTTCCTGTTGCCACGAAAAAAATCTGATGTAGTATTGCATCCGAATTGCAGAAAAACGAAAGCAGGCAATTCAAAAACGAAAGCGAAAAAAACGAAAGCAAACAATATTAATATTTTCCCTGATATAATTATTGTTTAACCCCCAAATACCTCCCAATGAAACGAATCTACTCGTGCGCACCCCTCTGCGCTTTAATTGCCATGTCTGCCACTGCAGCTTATGGTCAAACCCAGAACTTTGGAGATGCTCCGTCTCCTTATCCTTCTGCACAACATACAGTTAATAGTCAGATCCGCTTAGGTGCAACGGTTACTGCGAGCAATAGTGCTTATGCCTATCCTGCAACCGATCCGTCTGATGATGCATTCGGTGTGGATTATCTGCCGCCGCTGTACGTTGGAGCTACTTCCTATACGATCAGTAGTATCCCGGTGCATAACAAATTAAATTCAGCTGCAACACTGTATGCGTGGATAGACTTTAACCACGATGGCGATTTTAATGATGCCGGTGAAGCTACATCTGTAAGCGTGCCTAAAAACACAAATACGGTGAATCTTACCTGGAACATGAGCTCACTGCAATATGTAGGCGCTACATGGGCACGTTTCCGTATTACATCAGATGCTGCCGTGACTACATCTACTCCGGGTGGTTCTGCGTCAAACGGTGAAGTGGAAGACTACTACATGTGGGTTTCTGATAATAAGAACTGTGGCGCTTTTGAATCCAGCTACATTCTCAGCAACGGTACGTTAGGATATTCGGATATTACCACCAATGGTTCTTATACCGAATTTTATTCCGGCGGTCATGGTCAGAATGAGCTTGCATCCAACAATGATAACAACCTGTATTATTATGGAAGCGGCGACAAATTCTATTGGTATGATCCCATTACCAACACTGAAGGTACGCTTGTATCCAGCGTTTCAGGGCTTGGCACACAGTCTTTCGGCAGTGCAGACCCGCTGAGCGAAAGTGCCGGTTACTATTTCAACGGCCGTTTCTATTTTACACTCGATAACCTTAACAGTAATACGTATTACTACAGTGTAGACCTGGACGTTACCGGTAAGTCTGTAGTTTCAGGTTCTCTCCGTTCATACGGTAGTATCGGAAGCGCAGATCATGGTGACTTCGTTGTAATAGACAATAACGGTGCTCCTGAGATCTATGATATCACCAGCAATAACAATACCGTTACCCTCCGTAAAATCTACGATCTGGAATCCCTGGTGGGCACTACCGGTGCGATCTCCGCGAGCAATAACATTCTTACTTACAGCTTCTCTGGTACTGGTTTGTCCAACATTGCACAGATGGCATACGATGCCTCTACCAGTACATTCTATGTAAACCAGGGTACGAGCCTGTATAAAATTACACTTAGCGGTACAGCTACGGCTACACTCGCACTGGTGCGTAACAATGCCTTCTCATCTGAGCCTTATGATATGGGCAACAACATCTGCGTATCAAACGAAGGTGATCTGCCAAACACATATAAGACACTGCTTGGCAGCGCAGGTGCACAGCATGGCTTGTTTAACTCTCCTGTAAAGCTTGGTTCTGTTGCTTACGCACAGGAAGACGGTATACCTTCTGTAAATGCAGATGGCACCAACGATGATGATGGCGCCCCGCAGTTCCCTTCATTTGCAGCGAGCAACTATACAGTGAAAATTAAAGTGACTACAACAAGCGCAATCACTTCATCAAACAAAGCATACCTCACTGCATGGATAGATTTTAACGGTGATGGTGATTTTAATGATGCCGGTGAAAAATCAGTGACAACACAGATCAGCACAGGCGGACTCAACAACTCTTTGCAGAATGTAGTGTTCTCATCGCCAAGCCTTACTGGTAGCCTGATTGGTAAATATGCACGTTTCCGTATCAGTACAGATAACAGTGCGGTACAAACCCCGGGCGGATATGCAAAAGATGGTGAAGTGGAAGATTACCTGATCACGAACATCGGTACTCCGCTGGAAGTAACAATGATGTCTTTCTCTGCAGAAGCGAAAAATAATGCTACTGAGCTCAGCTGGGTAACATCTTCTGAAAAGAACAGCAGTTATTTTGATGTAGAGCGCAGTACAGATGGCCGTACTTTCAGTAAAATCGGTTCAGTAGATGCACAGGGCACAACAGAACTGACGCATGAATACAACTATGAAGATAACAGCCCTGCAAGCGGCATCAATTATTATCGCCTGAAGAGTGTGGATATGGATGGCAGCTTCAGATATACAGATGTACGCACCGTTCGTTTTGGCGGACTTACAAGCGGCAACGCCCGCATTGTACCAAACCCAAGCAGCGGTAATGCAAATGTAGTACTCCCTGCACCGTTGAGCGGCAATGCAGCGATCATGGTCTACAACAGCGTAGGTACTGTGATCTACAAGGCCAGTGCATCCGGACAGCAGGTTATCAACCTCGATCTCAGCAGTTTTGCATCAGGTCTTTATCACGTACTGGTAATGGATGGCGAAAATGTCCTTTACCGTGAAAAAATGATCAAGCAATAAATTTTTCTTTCGTGGGTAGGTTCGGTTTTCTCATTGTCTAATGAGGAAATTACCAGGCAGGACATTTGTTCTGCCTGGTTAACCATAAAAAGAAACATCAGATGATTATCCTGTATTCTGTCTGATAAAGTATCCCCGATATTTTCTTAGAAAAGGCCTGTGCTGTATGCACAGGCCTTTTTTACTTCAGAGAAAGCGATACATGCATTTTCTCTTAAAGAATTATAAATAATGATATAAATTATATTTGTTTATTTAAAATATAATTTTGTATTTCCAAAAAACACATGTAATCTTGCCTTGAGAATATATTGTTAGATATATTTCAAAAACGAAAGCATTATTACTTAACGAAAGCAGCAGTATATGGCCGCATGGCTGGATATTGTTGACCCCAAAGCACCCCCCAATGAAACGAATCTACTCTGGCGCACTACTGTGCGTACTTGTGATGCTATGTGTCACCCGCTCTTTTGGCCAGTCTGTTACCGTTACAGGTAATAACACAAATGTTTCCCAGCAGTTTTTTACCAAAGCAAACTTCGCATTCCCCACGGGCACTACCGGAATTGCCAGCTGGAGTTCCGCGAACAGTTATGTATTGGATGGTTACTGGACGCCGACATTTACCGGAGGCAACAACACCCAGACAAGTGACCTGAGTTTTGATCTTACCAACTTTCCCGGTTTTACAGCTAATACACCCGCTACTTTTAACGTTGCACTCGTAACCAAATCGGGAACATCGGTTACCGACTTTAATTCGCCGGCTGCAACCGCTACTGCATACACCAAAACCGGTAATGTTATCACGTTTGCAGGTGTCACAACCCGTTCAGGTGGAACAGCCCGGAGCTTTACACTGATATTCAATTACTCGATTTCTGCGTCACCGGCAAATGCAGCCCCTGCCAACTATTCAACTGCGCCATCTTCTTATACTGCTGTTTCGCACGCCGGTCTTAGTAATACACTGGCACTCGGCAGTATTGTTACAAGGAGTTTTGCCGGTGTGAACAATACATCAAAGCAGGCAAATGATGGTTTTGTACTTGGCTACCTGCCACCGGTTACGTATGCCCAGACTTCTTATACTGCAACAATAAAAGTGCTGAACAACACGGGGGCCAGCAAGACACTCTGGGGCTGGATAGATTTTAACCTTGACGGTGCCTTCCAGTCTGCGGAGGCAGCTTCTGTAAGTGTAGCGTCCAGTGCCAGTGTGCAGAATATACCACTTACGTGGAATAGCCTTTCGCTGACCAAAGTAGGGCAGGGATGGGCACGCTTCCGTATTACCAGCACAGCACTTACTGCTGCTACACCAGGTAGCAATGCCAGTGATGGTGAGGTGGAAGATTACAAAATTGCCATCTCGGACAACAAAAACTGCGGAACCTATAACACCACATACATCACCGGAGATGGCACCATAGGGATCAGCAGCATTGCATCTGGTGGTTCCGGTGGTTTTACAGATTTTAAAACAGGTGCCAGCGGAGTTAATGAGTTCGGCTCCAATAACGATGACAACCTGTATTATTATGGCGGTAACAATTCTTTTTACTGGTATGATCCTATCACCAATACAGAAGGTACATTGGTGAGTGATGTTGCCAGTCTCGGCACAGCAGCTTTCCCTAATACATCTTCCGGTTCGCTAAGTGAAAGTGCAGGTTTCTATTACAATGGGCGTATGTACTTTACCTTGGACAATACAACCAACGGAACCAGTCACGCTTCCTATTTTTACAGCTTTGATATAGCTCCGGGAGGAAAATCTATTGTGCCTAATTCGTTGCGTACTTACGGCGACATTCAATCGGATGATCACGGAGACTTTGTTATAACCAATGAAAGCTCCCTCCCTGTTATTTATGATATCGGTGGTGACGGCGGCTCTAATGTATCTTTCCGTAAGGTGACTAATCTTCCGGCACTGGAAGGTACGGTAGTGGATATGCCCGGAGGAAATGTCTCTACTTTTAATGTTACCGGCGGTACGTTGCTGAATGCGCAGATGGCTTATAACCCTACTGACGGTAAATTTTATATCAGTCAGAATTCAGACATGTACACACTTGTTCCTTCCGGTACCAATGCAGCCCTTGCATTACTGCGCAGCAGTGCGTTTTCAGGATTGCCGTTTGACATGGGAAACAATATCTGCGTTTCGGATCTGGGTGATGCTCCGGATACATACAATACGCTGTATGCAAATTCAGGTCCGCAGCATGCGATCTTCAATACAGTTGTAAGATTTGGCACTACTGTTACTTCAGATGAAGACGGGCAGCCTGGAGCTGCGGCTACCAGCGATGTGGATGACGGACATCCGACTTATCCTTCTTATACTGGTAACGGGAATATTTACAATACCAGCATCCGCTACAGTAAAACGACAACTACTGCAAAGGCTTATATTTTCGGATGGATAGATTTTAACGGTAACGGTGTATTTGATGCCGCAGAACGCTCTAACCCTACTGTTGTGCCTGCTGCAACATCTGCCAGCAACCTGAACATTACAGTGACATATCCGAATACACATACAAACCTTACCGGAAGCCTGATCAATAAAATGTCCCGTTTCAGGATCAGTACAGACTCCACGGCAGTAACAGTACCTACAGGCTATGCATCTGATGGTGAAGTGGAAGACTGGCTGATCTCGAGTCTCGGCGGCCCGCTGAGTGTAGAGCTGATAAGTTTTGATGCCGAGCCGCAAAACAATACCAGTGTACTGAACTGGACTACAGCTGCAGAAAAGAACAGCGATCACTTTGAAATAGAATATAGTACCAATGGAAAGACTTTTACCCAGGTGGGTTCCGTAAAATCGCAGGGTACGACCGAGCTTACCAGTACATACCAGTTTGTGCATACAAAGCCGCAGTCGGGCCTTAACTATTACAGGCTGCGTATGGTGGATTTGGATGGAACAGCACAATATACCGAAGTACGTACCGTACGTATCGGAAATCTGAACAGCGGACATATCATTATTCAGCCTAATCCTACATCCGGAAATACACAACTGGTATTACCGGCAGCACTTAGTGAAAAAGGCGGGGTAGTAGTATATAACAGCGTAGGAACAGTGGTGTATAAAGCAGATGCGGCAAATCAGCAGTCTGTGCAGATAAACCTCAGCGGCTTTGCGGCAGGCTTATATCATGTGATTATTATGGATGGTGACAATGCTGTGTATCGCGACAAGATCATACTTCAATAGATATAAATTTTTCTTTCGTGGGTAGGTTCGATTTCTCATTTTCAAATGAGAAAAACGCCTGGCGACTGGCTTAGCGGCCTTCGCCAGGTTTTCTTTCCCAATTACTATCACGTAGCGCAGAGGTGCGCTGATTCTTTCACCATGATCAGATGAGTGGCATAGGCTATCTATGTCACTCTTTTTTATTGGGCATAAATTATTTTTTCCTGCCGGACTATAATCTGTAAATGTATAAAATGGCGCAGACGGTATCTGACAGATCCTCACATGTAAGGGGACTGTGCTTCTGGAGAAACAGCGGGTGTTACTATAAGGAACAGGATACAGGTAGGAGGAGTACATCCGGTTCTATCTGGCATGTAAAAGCTGGCGGAAAATGGTATAAAGCTGTAGACTTGTGGGAGCTTTTACAGGCATAATCAAGAAAGGTGGCATAGATATATGCCACCTTTTCTACGTCCATGAAGACGAAATTATTTTTCTGCGAGGAAATCCTTCACTTTGTCTTTGTGAATGATCTGCTCTTTAAAAGTATAAGCACCTGTTTTAGGACTGCGTACAGCTTTAATCACTTTTGTCCAGTTTTTAGCTTCTGCAGACGCTTTAAGGTCCTTTACTTTCGAGTTTTTTGAAGCAGCTTTTGCCATGACTTAAAATATTTTAAGTAAATTATTTAATTTCTTTGTGAACAGTCACTTTCTTCATGATCGGGTTGTATTTTTTCAACTCGATACGCTCAGGAGTGTTTTTCTTGTTCTTAACGGTAATATAACGGCTGGTGCCGGCCAGGCCGCTGTTTTTGTGCTCTGTGCATTCCAGTATTACCTGTACACGGTTTCCTTTCTTAGCCATTTTATAAAAAAGTTTATACTTATTACAGAATTAGATAGTTACGCCTTTTGCACGCAGTTCTTTAACCACTGTGTACAAGCCGTTTTTATTGATTGTACGGATAGCATCAGCTGATACTTTCAGCGTTACCCAACGATCTTCTTCTACCAGGAAAAAACGTTTTGTCTGCAGGTTAGGCAGAAAACGACGCTTTGCTTTCTTGTTAGAGAAGGATACTTTATGACCAGTTATAGGCTTTTTACCTGTTACCTGACAAACGCGTGCCATTTCTTACTTTTTTTAGGACTGCAAAGGTCGGCTTTTTTTAGCTGAAAAGCAAAATATTTTCAAATTAATTTTTGAAACTACCTGTTTCCGGTGGTCAGCCTCTGTTTGAGTCGGGTTTTACAATTATTAAATGAATGTAGTCTTCCTGTCGGGGCTGCAAAAGTAATAATATTTCTGCAGACTAGCTTATTTCCGGCAGTATTAATTTATCCAGATCTGCTACACCCGGTATATTCTCGCTTATAAAGCCTTCTCCATATTTTACCCCTATACGTTTGCCCTGTATGGCATCGCGGTATTCCAGCTGCTTTATAAAGTCCTGTGTGGCTATATATGTGATCGGTTCGCCGGACCCAGGATTGTGAAACTGTGTTTTATACGCTTTTATCGCGTCCATTTTCTGCTCAAATGTCTCACTGATGTCCACAATAAAAGTAGGCTCCAGCAAGCGGTCCTGGATCATATGGAACACACGTTTCGGCCGCCATGCTTCCTGTTCGGCTCCTTCCCATTCTGTACGGACTTTCTTCAGCCCGGCAAGAAAACAGGCATCTGCTATGAGTCTGCCGCCGCGCCCATGGTCCGGGTGGCGGTCTTCGAGGGCATTGGCAATAATAATATCCGGCCGGTAGTGGCGTATAAAAGGTATGATGCGGCGCTGGTGGTCTTCGTCATTTCTGAAAAAACCATCGGCCAGCTGCGCATTATGGCGCACCTTAATGCCCATGACCTGTGCAGCAGCAGCGGCTTCTTCATAGCGGGTGGTTACAGAGCCTCGTGTGCCCAGTTCGCCCTCAGTAAGGTCCAGGATGCCCACTGCATGGCCCATGCGGGTGTGTTTTATCAGTGTGCCGGCGCAGCCGAGCTCTATGTCGTCGGGGTGTGCAGCTATAGCAAGAATGTGAAGTTTTTGCATGATGGCGCAAAAATAGCAGATTTACCGCTGGTATAATTAACACAAATTTCTGATATATATAGTGGATGCCGGCAGATTAATGAATGCGGCCACTGTATCTTCGCATATAAGTATATCTGATACAAGTTGCCCGAAATGATAGCCCCGGCTGACGTTTAACCTATAACATAAATATGACCAGGCTTTTTATCCTTATTTGTCTTTTAATCTCTTTTCCTCCCGTTTTTGCACAGCGTGTCATTCCCGCCGTTGATACCGTGCGTGCCGGCACCGACAGCGCCTATTATTATGCACGGAAAGCAGATGCGCTTATGACCGCAGAAAAGTACCTGCCGGCATACGGTGCGCTCACTCATGCTCTTCATTTTGACCATACGGAAAGCAGGAATTATTATAACAGAACTCTATGCCTTGCCCACCTGGAGCACTATAGTGAATCACTTAAAGATCTGAATAAAGCGCTGGAACTTAAACCGGATGAGCCAGTTTATTGGTCGGAGCTGGGTTCTGTGCACTATCTTATGAATAACTACAATGCGGCTTTAACGGCTTATGAGCATGCATTAAAGCTTGGAGATCATACATGGCACACTTACAGTGATTATTTTGAAACGCTGGCTGATGTAAACCGGTATGAACGCCTTATAAGTGAGAGCAAAAAGCTGGAAAGACATATAAGCATGCCTTTTCCCGGTGAAGATGGTGCTGAAGATGTGGCTTTTTACACGGGCCTTGCCTATCACCAGACCGGAGACTGGAATAATGCGCTCAGGTGGTATAATGAAGCTATCCGTCTCTCTCCTGATTATGCCGGTTATTACAACAACAGGGGAGATGTGCTGCGTAATATGAAAAAATATTCAGAAGCTATTCTCGATTTTAATAAAAGTATAGAACTGGCTCCTGACCAGAGTGCCTATTATTATGTACGCGGCATTCAATACCTGGAACTGAGAGCATACGCACAGGCGTTGAAAGATCTGGTAAAAGCGGAGTCGCTGGGTGATACGGACAAGGAGCTTTATCTAAGCAAAGGCAATACGTTGAGGGGACTGCACCGTATGGACGAAGCGCTTGCTGCATATAATAAAGCGCTTGCAATTGACGGAAATTTTCGTGACGCTTATGACCGGAAAGCCAGTCTGCTGGAGTCAATGAAGCATCATGCGGCGGCTGTAAAAACAGGCAGGCACAAACTATAAGCAAGTAAAGGATATGTGCATAAAACCGAAGAGTAGCGTTTCCTGCATTGTCGGGATTATAGCTTTTAATTTCTCGCCGATTTGCTCTGTATTTGGTATTGGTAGCGGTAATAATTACGTTCTTCTATTTCGCGGACCACAGCTTCTATATCTTTATCGCGGTCGTAAGGATCATACTCACGTTTCAGGTTGTTGGAGAACAGCAATGCCACAGATTGCCAGATGACAGCAGAAAAACCGCCTTTTACTTCCCGGATGATGCTATAGCAGTTTTTGCCGGTCTGCCGGTCAATGAGCTTTACCAGTATCTGGCCCTGTTGTATTGTTAAATCTTCCAGCTCACCTTTAAAGCGCTTATTCAGTTCTTTTTCTACAGATTTCAGGTACTCTTTACGGCCTTTTTTGTCGGGTATTTTATCCAGGTTTACATCTACATCTTTCAGCAGCCCTGCTGCAATTACCGCATATGGGTATACCTTGTAGACATTATAGTGTAGCCTGTCCCACTCAGCTTTCTGGCGGGCATAACGGCGCAGCATTTTGGCTGTTTTTACAAATTCATCGAGATATACCATGGCAGCCGTATCGCCGGGTGCCACAACAAATGCTCCCAGCCGTATCGTATCGCCGGCGCTATGTTGTGCACTGCTGCCGAAAGGCCTGAAGCATAGTGCAGAAGACAGGATTAATATGGCAAGAAAGCGGTAAAACATTATTGTAAAGCTCCGTATTTATTATGGTAAGCAGTATGAGGCAGATGTTAATATCGGCATTGCTGCTTATAAATTTATCGTTATTTTGAGAGAAGGTAACCTTATGATTATTGTAAATTTGCAAATTATTAAAAGATAATGATGAGTAAAACGTTTTCAGGGCTTGTGCTGGTATGTGGGGCGCTTATTTTTAATGCGTGCAGCGATAAACAGAAAGATATGTCTGAGAGTGAAATGCATGCAAAGGTTGACTCTATTGTAGGTTCAAAGATTGAAGAGATGAACCGGCAGGCTATGGAAGATCTTGATCACAGGCTTGCAATTGAAGTAAAAGCCAAAGCTGATTCCATAGTGCAGTCGCATGTTGCCGGCCAGACACCGCCACCTCCTCCTCCCGGGCTGCATGGGGATACTGCGCATATGCGCCGGCCGATACCTGTGCCAAGACCTGCAGCAGTGCCGATTCAACATCCTGCAGCTGAAAAATAATTGCTCTGTTATGGAAGAAACTCCGCATCCGGTATTGTATTTTGATGGTGATTGCAACCTTTGCAACCGCAGTGTGCAGTTTGTGCTGCGTCATGACCGGAAAGGGATATTCCGTTTTACACAACTGCAGTCGGCCAGTGCCGCACAGATGTTGCAGCAGCAAGACATTACAGCAGATTCTGTAGTGCTTGGTTATAAAGGAAAATATTATGTAAAATCAGATGCGGTCCTGAAATTATCCGCTTTACTGGGCGGCTGGTTTAAGCTTTTGCTGGCCGGGTATATCATTCCACGCTTTATACGCAACCGGCTGTACGATTTTATTGCTGCACACCGATATAAATGGTTTGGAAAGAACGATCATTGCCTGCTGCCAAAGCCGGAATGGAAAGAACGTTTTATTTAATCGCTTTCTGCAACTGATATTTTTTCAGACCATCTTTATATACATTAAATATTGTCGTAGTTCTACGACAATATTGATATCCCGGGGTATTTTTTCAGAAAATCCATATAGATGCGAAATATCCCTTTGTATATTTAGTATCTAATCCTTATCGCATTTCCAATCATATATTTTACAGGAGGAAAGCCGTAAAGCGTCTTCCGAACATTACAGAGATACCATATAGCCATACGCCTCGCTAAAGAGCATCAACAGGGCCCGTTGATGATGGTTGCCTTTACCGCCTAATACTATCAATGCAGCCTGCAGCTACTGCATCACTAAAACACTATGAGTATGGGTATATACTGCAACTATTTATGATCATCATTCCCACAAAACACCAGTATAAGTACTCAGGGAATAAGAGGTAGCCGAAAATCTTTAGAAAAGAGTAGGTAGTCAGTGAAAACTAAATTTTACTGTTTTTAGAAAAACAGGTACATCTATGAACATCAATATACGTATGGGCATTAAAACCCTATTGCTTGCAGTGGCAGGTAATTTATTAGCAGCCCAATCAGCAGAAGCCTGCCCATTGCCAAAATCGTATAAAGTTTTTGGGGCAGATGCCGTTTGTGCAAACGGCACCTATCGATATGATCTGGCCCATCCCCCCTCGGATGCACCGTTAAGTTATAACTGGACATTGCCTGCCACCTGGACAGTTTGGTTTGGTCAGGGCACAGAGTCTGTATATGTTATCGTAGGTAGCCAGGGAGGAGCCGTACAGTGCGAGATCCTGGATAATTGCGGGCAAATTATAGGCGTTTACAGAACGGCTGTAGTAACTAACAATTGCGCTCAGGGGCTAAGGCTCTATCATGGTTCAGAACAACCAATCACATTGTTCCCCAATCCAGCACAAAACGAAATCAATTTTTCGGAAAGTATTGAAAACGGAACGATCCTGGTGACAGGAATTGACGGCAGGAGTGTACTGACTGTAAATAATTTCAACGGCAATAAAATAGATATATCAAACTTTGCAGCAGGATCATACATCCTGAAAATGGTGTCTGATAAGCACGTGCAGAACTTTAAGTTTACAAAAGTTCAATAGTTTTCGCATCCCTGAATGCAGTCATAAAATGGCAATAACAGTACTGTTGTTGCCATTTTCTTTTACCGAATAAAAATTATACAGATTTACATAAGGAATTGTTCCGGGGTAAAGATTATGTGACAAATTTTACAAAATATTAGCCTCCCGGTTGTTAAATTTGGATCATGAACAAGTTAAGAATAGCTGTTGCATCGTTGCTGCTTTGGATAGGATTTGCAGGTAATGTTGCGGCACAGGAAGTTATTTACTCGCCCTACGAAAAATTTGATCTCCGGTCCGGAGATTTTTCGGTGGTAGGAAAAGTAAGCGGCAGGCTCTATACATACCGCGCTTCTTCCGACGGATATATGATGGATGTGTATAATGATTCAATGGAGCGCACCGCCACCGTTATTCTTGATTTTTTCCCCAATAAAATTTACGAAACCAAATTCATCGCTTATTCCGACAGGATACTGGTGCTGTACCAGGCAATAGAATCGGGCAAAGTAGTGCAGTACGCCGCATTGCTGGACGATAAAGGTCGCCTGCTGAAGAAGCCTATATCGCTGTCGAGTGCCAAAACAGGCTTCTTCGGGCCTACACGCGATTATTTTTCTTCCGCCATTTCAGATGACAAGCGGCAGATATTTGTATACAGCGCCAATGATAAAGGTGATGATATGAATATGGACGGCACCCTTATCGATGACCAGATGAACATTGTACGCCGTGTACACACTTCCTACAAAGCCGACAATAACGTAGAGCATGGAGAGGTACTGATTGCAAACAACGGAACTATTTATGTTCCGGTTTATACGCCCGTTGGTTCTAAAAATTATGCAGACCAGGTATGGGTACTTGCCGCAGACAGCGGTAATCATTTTACCCCGGTGTCCTTTCCTCTGAATGATCACTACGCGACAAAACCTTTTCTGAGGGTAGATAATAATAATAACCGTGTATATATTGGCGGGTTTTATGCCGATAAAAAGAACGGCAGCCGTGATGGTGTGCTGTTTGGCTACTACGATATGGCCAGCGGCAGTATCCAGAATCATAAAATGATTGCTTTTGACCCGGAACTGCGCATGGCTACCGGCGACCGTAACCAGAAGCGGGCATTTGACGACTACCAGGTGCGCCAGCTGATCGTAAAGAACGACGGCGGTTTTGTGCTGCTGTCAGAAGATTATTATATGCTCACCCGCAATTCTGCATATACACCGGGCTGGGGATATTACTCCATGTACTATTACGGGCCTTATTCCATGCCTTCTGTACGCGAGTACCATTATAATGATATTATGGCGCTTTCCTACAATGGTGAAGGAACCCGTGAGTGGCAGGCTTTTGTGCGCAAGGAACAATATTCGCAGGAAGACGGTGGCATGTTCTCCTCCTACGCATTGCTGAATACCGGCGGCGCGCTCGGTTTCCTCTTCAATGATTACAACAGCAATAAATCACGTATACAGCTGGCTACAATAGATGGTGACGGAAAGGTGAATATGCGTTCTATGGCTGCAGGTTCCAAAGACGACCCGGATTGGCTGCCGCGCTCCGGCAAGCAGGTGGGTTCAAGAGAAATAATTATACCCTGCCTGCGTAAAAAACAAATCTGCTTCGCCAAAATTGTATTTTAGCCCAAAATCCGGCACGTGCTTCAACTGATACGGAATAACAGTCCGTTTACTGTATTGATATTGTTTATATGTACTTTGCTGCTGAAGCTGCAGGTATTGCTGCATCCTGAAGTACCTGCCGTTCTTCCGGATTATTACCTATATGGCCGGGTACTTAAGTTTTTCGGATTCTTTTTCGGTGCAAGTGCTTTTGCCTGGACGTTTTCTGCCATAATACTTTTATTCTGCCAGGCTTTGTATGTAAATGCCATAGCTGTCAGGCACCGGTTGTTTTACAAACCTACATATATACCCGCGTTTTGTTATATTATGTTATGTTCGCTGTCGCCTGACTTCGGGTACTTCAGCGATCCGTTGCTGGTAAATTGGTGTTTGCTTGCCGGGCTTGATGTGATGTTGATGTTCAGCCAGCCAACACATCCCCGAACACATATTTTCAATGCCGGGTTTATATTTTCCCTTGCCGTACTGCTGCAGTTTCCTGCTATATTTTTATTTCTGTTATTAGCCGTTGCATTATTATTATTACGTTCGTTTAATATCGGGGAATGGATGGTTGCCTTGCTTGGTTTTATTTCCCCGGTTTATTTTTTTGCAGGTATTTTATTTCTTGCAGATCAGCTGCACCATTTTCTTAACTGGCCGGTATTGGGCATATCCCTTCCGCGCCAGATACATAATCCTGTCTATCTGCTGGGGGTAGTATCCGGAACTATTATATTGCTGGCCTGTGGTTTATATGTGATGCAGACCCAGATGTCAAAATCAACGATATATGTGCGCCGTAACTGGGGAGTGATCACTGCCGCATTAATTATACTGGTATTAGTGGCTGTTTTTACCGGTTTGGAGATAGATGCAGCCTGGCTTGTAGTGATGCCGGCCGTGAGTTTGGTCGTTGCGCAGTCATTATACCTTGAAAAAAGCAAACGGTTTAGTAATTTTATCTTTTATTTCTTTTTGCTGTTTGTGATTTTCAGCCAGATAGCTTTCAAATAATCGTTATATAAGTTTTTAGAATGAAATTCGGAATTATTGTTTTCCCCGGCTCCAATTGTGATCGTGACATGATGCATGCTTTGCAGGATGATCTGCAGCAGGAAGTAGTAATGCTCTGGCACAAAGACCGTGATCTGAGTATGTTTACCACCAACGACTGTATTGTTCTGCCGGGTGGTTTTTCCTACGGCGACTACCTGCGCTGCGGTGCACTGGCACGTTTCAGTCCTATGATGGAGCAGGTGATAGACTTTGCCAACAAAGGCGGCAAAGTGCTGGGTGTGTGCAATGGCTTCCAGATACTGTGCGAATCCGGGCTGTTGCCGGGCGTATTGCTGCAGAACGATCATCAGAAATTCGTTTGTAAAAACGTATATATCAAAAGTGAAAACAACCAGAACCTCGTTGGCCATAATGTGGGCGACAAGGTGCTGAAAATACCTGTGGCACACGGAGAAGGCCGTTATCATGCTGATGCGGCAACGATTGCACAGCTGCAGCAAAATAACCAGATCGTATTCCGTTACTGCGATCCGCATGGTGATGTGCACATTAATTCAAACCCGAACGGCGCTACCAACAACATAGCCGGCATCTGCAATGCCAACAGGAACGTGTTTGGTATGATGCCGCACCCGGAACGCGCTACCAGCGATGCACTGCACAATACCGACGGTCGTGCGATCCTGGCAGCATTTACCCACATGAACTAAATCATAACCAATGATACGCATATTGCCGATTGCATTATTGTCAGTGGCTCCTCTGCTTATGGCGGAAGGAGCCGCTGCTCAAATGGTGCAGGACCCAACATCCTGGACCTACGAGGTGAAGAAGAAAAAAGGAAATGAATATGACCTGATTTTTCATCTGAAGCTGAAGGACAGCTGGCATATTTATGCACTTGTGCCCGGCGGCGACGGTTCCCTGGTTGCGCCCTCATTCAGTTTTGATAAGGACGCACATGTGGTATTGAAAGGGGAAATAAAACAGGAAGGTAAGATCATCACGAAAAACCTTGAGGGTATCGATGGCGCTGTGAACTTTCTTGCCGGGAAGGTAGATTATGTGCAGACGGTAGTTGCAACCGGAAATCCTAAAGTTACCGGTAAGTATGAATACCAGGTATGCAACGATAATATATGCCTGCCGCCCAAAAAGAAAACCTTTGAATTTGACATAAAATAGTTTTCATCAGAGTACACTATCAACCCATAAGCAACTATAACATTTTCTAACAACATTAGCCGCTTTCTTTGTAAAAGAAAAAGCAAAACCACGCAATGATAAAAATGCTGAAGCCACTATTTCTGGCATTATTTACGCTTGTTTCTTTCGGGCTTAAGGCCGAGATCATCAAAGACCCCACCACGTGGACTTATGAAGTGAAAAAGAAAACAGCCAATGATTACGAGCTTGTTTTTCATCTTAAGATCAAAGACGGATGGCATATATATGCTTTTGAACCCGGTGGCGACGGCAGTCTGCTCCCGCCTGTATTTAATTTCGGTAAGAATGCAAACGTTACACTGAAGGGTAAAGTAAAGCAGGTGGGCACGCTTATCACAGAAAATCTGGAAGGGATAGAAGGTGCTGTGCATATGTACAAAAACAAGGTAGATTACGTACAGCAGATAACCGTTAAAGCAAATACAGTCATTAAAGGTACGCAGGACTACCAGGTGTGCAACGACCAGATGTGCCTGCCGCCTAAAACGATTCCATTCAGTTTTGAAGTGAAGGATGCTGTAACGGCTGCAGATGCTGCAACCGGAAAAACAGATACAACAGCTCCCGTCGCAGTGACTGCAGATACACAGCACACAGCAACTATTGCGGCACCAGTCGCAGAAAAAACAAATGATACGAATACACAGGCCAAAACCGTAGTTCCTGCGAGCGGCAATACAGATGATAACAATGGTAAAAAGCCGATGAAGTCATTGCTTTGGCTGTTCCTTGCAGCGTTCGGCGGCGGACTTGCGGCGGTGCTTACACCTTGCGTTTACTCCATGATCCCGATTACGGTGAGTTTCTTTACCAAACGCAGTAAAACACGCGCAGAAGGGATTCGTAATGCGATATACTATTCGCTTTCCATCATCATGATATTTACAGTGCTTGGGATAGCGATATCACTGATATTCGGGGCCAATGCACTGAACTCACTTTCTACTAACTGGATCGCGAATCTGTTCTTCTTTGTAATATTTGTTGTATTTGGTATCTCGTTCCTGGGGGCATTTGAAATTACACTGCCTTCTTCCTGGACGAACAAAACAGACTCAAAAGCGGGCATCAGCAGCTTTGGGGGCATTTTCTTCATGGCCCTTACGCTGGTGATCGTTTCATTTTCCTGTACGGGACCTATTGTCGGCCCGTTGCTGGTACTGGCCGGTAAAGGCGGTATTGCGGGACCTGCAGTAGGTATGTTCGGTTTCTCCATGGGTCTTGCATTGCCTTTTGCCCTGTTTGCCGTATTCCCGGGTATGCTTAATAAGATGGCATCATCCGGCGGCTGGCTGAACCAGGTAAAAGTAGTGTTGGGTTTCATCGAACTGATGCTGGCCATGAAATTCCTTTCGAATGCCGACCTGGCAAAAGGCTGGCGTTTACTGGACCGTGAAATATTCATTGCTATATGGGTTGTGCTGTCGATATTACTTGGTGTGTACCTGCTGGGCAAGCTGAAGCTTTCTCATGATGATGCGTCGCCCAAGAACGTATACGGACAGGAATATGTTTCTATTTTCCGCCTGTTTCTTGCCATAGCGGCATTCACATTTTCCGTATACCTGATACCGGGTATGTGGGGAGCGCCGCTGAATGGAATGAGCGCATTTATACCGCCGTTGGGAACATTCGATTCATTTGGGGGAAGTGCAGCAGCTCCTGCTGCAGGCGAACCGAAAAATGGAGAAGGTCCTGTGAAATACGTGGATGAAATGAAGATTTATGAGCCGCCGGTTGTAAAGAACCTCGGCCTTGTAACTTATTTCGACTACAATGAAGCGCTGGAAGCTGCTAAAAAGCTGAAGAAGCCCATCATGCTTGATTTTACAGGTATCAACTGTGTAAACTGCCGTAAGATGGAGTCTCAGGTATGGTCTAAACCGGAAGTTGCCAAACGGTTGAAAGAAGACTTCATAGTTGTTTCTCTCTACTGCGATATCAACCGTATAGAGTTGCCCAAAGGCGAGCAGTATTTCTCCAAAGATCTGAACTCGCAGGTGGTGACACTGGGTAACAAAAATGCAGATCTGCAGGCTTCAAAATTCGGTTCTAATTCACAGCCTTTCTATTTCTACATAGATGAAAGCGGCAACAAGCTGGCAGAGGATGGATATTCTTATGATCCGGATGTTCAGAAATTTGTTGACCATCTGGAAAAAGTAAAAGCCAATTATAAAAAAACACACATGTAAATAAAAAGGCCGGATCCCGGCCTTTTTATTTTTTACAGAAATAGTAATTATTCAGCTGTTGCCGGATCAATGATGGTTGCAATTTCATTTACTGCATTGGCAGGAAAGCCGCCTTGTTTTGCATGTTCCAGCACCATCTCTTTATTGGGAGCAATGTATACACAGTAAATCTTGTCGCCGGTTACATAGCTATGCACCCACTGAATTTTTGGTCCCATTTTATCCAATACATTGCATGAGGTCTGAGAGATGGCCTTTAATTGTTCTGAGGTTAATTTTCCGGCACCGGGAATTTCACGCTCGATTACATACTTAGGCATAATGGCATATTTTAGGCGGTTAAATCATAATGTAAAAATATGATTTAATAAAATATGTTCCATAGGCATTTATTTATTGTACATAATAACGCACTAATCTCTTCTCTGTATTATTAGGGTAGGACAAGTAAAAAGGTAACGTTTCGGATACAATGCCAATGCCGGCAGCGTATCTGGTATCCAGTCTTCTTACCAGGCGTGTGTACTGAGAGAAAGCAGGGTTCAGATGCCATATTGTACGAAAACTGGACGTAACAAATGTACCGGCAGGCACAGTAATGCTAAGGTTTTTGTCTGCCATCTGCGTTTGTCGCAATCCTACGGAATCTGTAGGCCCAACAGAGGAGCTGATAACATAAATGCTGGAAAATGTAGTTGTAAAATCCTGTGATGAAAAATATATTTTACCCTTTTCATCCACGATATAGTGAAGGGAATCACGCAGCAGGTGGGGTGTTACATCGCCGCCGTCATCATCGGATTTCATAAGTATGTGATAGATATTGTTGCCGATCGTTGTATCATTTTTTACATAAGCACTGTCGTAATATCCTTTTGATGTGCTGTTGCCCAGGCTGTCTACGGTATAAATTTCATACACCCAATGATTGCCGGGCTTTAACGCACCGTAATCAACATACACTACACTGTCAATAGGCGTGGCAGGGCTGTCATGATTTTTCTTACAGGAAAATAAAGTCATAGCTGCAAAGAAGCTGCAGCCCAAAACGGATAAGCGCGTCATAAGTTTTTTGTTTTACATTCGTAAACGCCTTGTAATTGATTTTATTATGTAGTGACGTCAATTGAAATATTGTGCAGCAGGACAAATTTTTTTCTTCTTTTTTGCCCCGCCTGCACCAGGCAGTTATCTTTGCATTCGTTTTCAGGATAAAAACCTGACAGAAATTTTATGGTACAGATCATACAGATTGCGGTAAGTCCCGCTGATGCGGTCAATGAAAAGCGCATCATCCGCATTGTTTCAGAAGAAACGGGAATTAAGCACAGCCGTATCACCGGTTTCCATATACAGAAGAAATCCATTGACGCCCGTTCACGCAATCCCCGTATTAACCTGCAGCTGGAAGTTTTTATAGATCAGAAGCCAGTCCCGCAACCTGCATTTGACCCACAGCTGCAACAGGTAAATAATGCCCCGGAAATTGTGATTGTAGGAGCCGGACCCGCCGGTATATTTGCTGCCATACGGCTGATAAACCTTGGCTTTAAACCGGTAATACTGGAGCGCGGAAAAGACGTACGCAGCCGCCGTCGCGATCTTGCTGTGATGAATAAAGAAGGCATTGTGAATCCGGAATCGAACTATTGTTTTGGGGAAGGCGGCGCCGGAACTTACAGCGATGGCAAGTTATATACACGATCTACCAAAAGAGGCAATGTGCAGCGCATCCTGCAGCTGTTTCATCACTTCGGTGCAGATGAGCGCATCCTGTACGAAGCGCATCCGCATATAGGCACCAACAAGCTGCCGCATATTATCACAGCTATGCGTGAGGCAATCATAGCCTGTGGCGGTGAAGTGCGTTTTGAAACAAAGCTTACAGACATTCTGCTGGATGGCGATAAAATAAAAGGTGTCCGTACTGCGGACGGAACGGTTACTTCCTGCAAGGCCATAATACTGGCTACAGGTCATTCTGCACGCGATATTTTTGAACTGCTGCATAGTAAAAAGATAGAAGTTGAATGCAAGCCGTTTGCCCTTGGTGTACGCATAGAACATCCGCAGTGGATCGTAGACCAGGCACAATATCATTGCCAGCTGCGTGATGAATTCCTGCCGCCGGCCAGCTACTCGTTAGTAGCACAGGAGTATGGTCGCGGGGTGTTTTCTTTCTGTATGTGCCCTGGTGGTATTATTGCTCCGGCGGCTACATCGCCCGGCGAAGTGGTGGTGAACGGCTGGAGCCCTTCCAAAAGAAATAATCCGTATGCAAACTCAGGCACTGTGGTAGCAGTAGATGAGAAAGACTTTGCTCAATATGGTTTTACAGGCCCGTTGGCTGGTATGCGTTATCAGCAGATGGTAGAGCAGCAGGCGTTTAAAATCGGTGGCGGGCAGCTTGTGGCCCCGGCACAACGTATGGCCGATTTTGTGGATAATAAAGTGTCCGGTTCATTGCCTGATTGTTCTTACCTGCCTGGTGTACATAGCGCAGGTATACGTGAGGTTTTGCCTAAAGAAGTGAATGAAGCATTACGCAAAGCAGTAGTAGACTTTGGTAAGAAGATGAAAGGTTACTACACTAACGAGGCCATACTGGTAGCAACAGAATCCCGCACCAGTTCGCCAGTGCGTATTCCCCGCGATAAAGAAACATTGCAGCATCCGCAGGTCAGAGGGCTTTATCCCTGTGCAGAAGGCGCGGGGTATGCCGGTGGTATTGTAAGTGCAGCTATCGACGGTGAAAGATGCGCGGAAGCGGCTGTTTCTAATTTTGGAGATTTGAAAATTTGAAAATGAGCCTGTCCCCCAATTTGCAAATCACATTACAACTGTTCAAAACAGAACAAATCTGGTGAAACCTGCAATTTTTTGCAGGGTAATGGCGAATCTCTATCTTTAGTCCTGAACAATTCACTTTCCCAATTATAGACCGGTAATGAGTATAAAATTCAGACTGACAATAATTAACTTCTTACAATTTTTTATCTGGGGCAGTTATCTTACCTCTATTGGCGGGTATATGTTCGGAACCCTGCACTTCAAAGGCGAAGAGATAGGAACTGTGTTCCTGACGCTGGGCATTGCCTCTATCTTTATGCCGCCTGTTTTGGGATTGCTGGGCGATAGGTGGATCAATGCAGAGCGCCTGCTGGGGCTTTGCCATATAATTGGCGCAGGGGCGCTTTATTATGCTTCCACTGTTTCGACTCCCTCAGGGATGTTTTGGGCCATGTTGCTGGTGTGTGCCGCTTATATGCCTACCATTTCTCTGAACAATACGGTTTCGTACCATATCCTCAAAAGCAACAGGTATGATCCCCAGAAAGATTTTCCGCCAATCCGGGTTTGGGGAACCATAGGCTTTATTGCGGCTATGTGGAGTACCGACATTATGCACTGGACGCTTACGAACATGCAGCTTATCTTTGCCGCCGTGAGCGCCCTCGTAACCGGGCTATACTGTTTTACGCTGCCTGCATGTAAGCCGGCCAATATGCAGTCGCGGTCGCTGGCTTCGGCTTTCGGCCTGGATGCACTGCGACTCTTTAAAAATCCAAAAATGGCAATCTTTTTCCTGTTTTCCATGTTCCTCGGAGCGGCATTACAGGTAACCAACCAATGGGGCGTACCCTTTATCGACCATTTTAAGTTCGATCCGGTATATGCCAATACTATCGGCGTTAAATACCCGAATATTCTGGTGTCTATCTCCCAGATATCAGAAACGGCATTTATTGTTACCATACCTTTTTTTCTGAGAAAATTCGGCATCAAAACAGTGATGCTTATGAGTATGCTGGCCTGGTTTCTGAGGTTTGGACTCTTCGGTATCGGCAACCCCGGCAGCGGTTTGGTATTCCTCGTAATATCAATGATCGTGTATGGTATGGCCTTTGACTTTTTTAATATTTCCGGCTCCCTGTTTATCGAAAAAGAAGCGCCTTCTTCTATCCGTGGCAGCGCACAGGGGCTGTTTATGATGATGACAAATGGGGTGGGAGCCATGATTGGCAGCTTTGGCAGTGGCTGGCTGATACAGCATTATACTGATGGAGCAACAACCAACTGGCAAATGATCTGGTTCCTCTTCGCAGGTTATGCCCTCTGCATTGCTGTCTTTTTTGCTGTCAGTTTCAGATATCGGCACCAGCCGGTTGGCATGGACGGGGCTGTGGTTAATGAAGGTGGTATCTAGAATTCGGGGATGAATCCTTGTCTTTTGCGGATTCGCAGTTTTTCGGGATGTATACAGGCCGTAGCTGTATTGCCGTCTTTGTATAATGGTATCGGTGAAATGCTGAAACAAAAAAAAGCAGGATTAGCTAACTTTGCACTCTTTTTATGCTTAGGATAGGTAAAATAGTGGCTACACACGGATTGCAGGGCAATCTCATTATGACGCATATTGCAGGACAGGCCGGCTGGCTGAAAAAAGATGATGTTTTGTTTGTGGAAATGAACAAAGGCAGCTTTATTCCGCACTTTGTAACCATGGCCAAAGCCGCCAACGATGAAGAATATATTGTAACTGTGGACGATGTAGCAACTGTAGAGGCGGCAAAAAAGCTGGTGGGCAAACAGGTATATGTGAAGGAGGAATTGCTGGCGGGCATCATGAAAGATTCGCCGCTGATGTGGATAGGCTTTAATCTTGTAGACCGTACCAAAGGATCGTTGGGCGCGATTGAAGATGTCTTGCAGACAGGTACTCAATGGCTGGCAAAACTTACTATTGAAGGCAAAGAAGTCCTGATACCGTTGATAGATCAGCTGATCATCGAGGTAAATGCCCGTAACAAATTCATCCGGATGGATCTGCCCGAAGGACTGATTGAAGTGTACCTGGGGTAATGAGCAAATTTGAGAATTAGCTGATTAGCTAATGTGCTGATATGTAAATGTGCGTAATGTGCTGATGTGATTAACTGTACATTCCGTTATCTCGCATCTCAATACTCATATCTCAAATCTCACCCCCGGCTTTTCACTATTGACCATTCACCATTCAAAAAAGCAAACATGCGCATAGATATAATTTCTGTTGTTCCGGACCTGCTGACCAGCCCGTTTAATCATTCGATCATGAAGCGGGCGCAGTCAAAAGGGTTGCTGGAAGTTTTTGTACATAATCTCAGGGATCATACCCCTTATAAACAGGGGCAAGTAGATGATTACCAGTTTGGAGGAGGTGCCGGAATGGTGATGATGCCGGAGCCGCTGGCTATCCTGCTCGACAAACTGAAAGAAGAAAGAACGTACGATGAAATAATATATATGACTCCGGACGGTGAACGCTTCGAGCAGCGGATAGCTAACCGGTTGTCGCTCCGGGAAAATGTAATCATCATCTGCGGACACTACAAAGGAATTGACGAGCGCATCCGCGAACATTATGTAACGATGGAAATCTCCATCGGCGATTATGTGCTGAGCGGGGGAGAGCTGGCAGCCGCGGTAGTGGTAGATGCAGTAGGCCGTCTGATACCCGGTGTGCTGAATGATGAAACTTCGGCACTTTTTGACTCATTCCAGGATGGTTTGCTGGCGCCGCCTGTATATACCCGTCCGGCTGATTTCAGGGGCTGGAAGGTGCCTGAAATACTGCTTTGCGGCGATCCGAAGAAAATAGATGCCTGGCGCCACGAACAATCGCTGAAACGCACGTCGGAAAGGAGGCCGGAACTGCTGGAAGGGCACGAGGAATAATAATTGAATATTTTTTTTGTATTCCTCAAATATCTTCTTACTTTTGCTCTCCCAAAATCAAAGCAATATGGACGCTTTAGTATTTGTACATGAGCAACTGACCGGGAAGAAAGAATTTCCGAAATTTAAGGCAGGTGACAACGTAACCGTTAACTATAAAATCATTGAAGGAGCAAAAGAACGTATCCAGTCTTTTAAAGGCGACGTAATCAAGCGTCAGGGTCGTAACTTTACGCAAACCTTTACTGTACGTAAGATTTCTGATGGTGTAGGTGTAGAACGCGTATTCCCGCTGTACTCTCCGAACATCGAATCTATTACTGTTAACAAAACAGGTCGTGTTCGCCGCGCTAAACTCTACTACCTGCGTAGCCGCAGCGGTAAGAGTGCACGTATTAAAGAGAAAAAACAAAGTGTTGACAAGAAAACAGCCAAACAACCGGCTTAATTCTTTCTTCAGTTATGATATAAAGCCTGTGGTTTTCCACAGGCTTTCTCTTTTTGTATTAACTGATCCTGGGGCGGTAATGGAAACAAAAGGTCAGTAGCATTAAAAAGCCAGGCAATTTCCTGCCCGGCTGATAATATTTGATAAAAACTTCTTCGTTATTGTACAGGAAGGTTGAATGCTCCGTTTGTTACAGACAATCCGCTGCCATCCCATTGAAAAGTACCTTGTATCTGGTTGTTCTGGTAGCTGGTTACAACGATAGAGCCGGAAGTTGCTGATGTAGAAGCTCCGCCCAATGTGGTGGCCCATGATGCAGAAGAACCGGTAGATGAAATTGTATATGTTTTGGCTGCTGCAAAGCTGTCAAGTGTAAGCGACATTATTTTGCCGTCTGTGCTCATTCCCAGGATTATAAAGGCACCTGCATTAGTGGCGGCCCCGGTTCCGCTCCACTGTGTACCATTTATTTTTGCTGTGATCGTTCCGCTGCTGACAGAACCGCCGCCGCCGTTCCAGGTGGTTCCTCCGGAAGGAGTGGCAGTATAAGCTCCATTGTTACAGGAAAAAAGGGCAACACTGGTGCCGGCCAGTAATAAGGCAGAAAGTAATTTCTTTTTCATGCAGGCTGTTTTATGATATAAAGATAGAAATGTGGCTAATAACGCAAAATAAAAAATAAATGTTATCGTTTTATCTTTTCACTACAAAACCCAAATAATTGCAGTTAATTTTTTCCCGTACCAGGACCGTTTTTTGCATACTTGCAACTCTTTTGATATCTGTAACAGCTTTTGCGCAACATGTTGTAAAAGGAACCGTTGTAGATGAAAAAACACATCAGCCGCTGCCGTTTGCTTCTGTGCGCAGCGGGCATACCAGTAATGGCAGCATTACTTCACTGAATGGCGAGTTTGAGTGCATCGTGCCGGAAGGAGTAGATTTTCTTGAAGTTTCTTACCTGGGTTACAAAACAATGCGCGTACCCCTGCCACTGGCCACACGGGAGATTGCCCTGAGTGCACAGGAAACATTAAGCGAAGTAGTGATAAAACCTCCCTATGATAAGATCCGGCATATACTGAATATGGCCATTTCCCGCAGAGACAGCAATAATCCGGACAAATATGACGCTTATCGCTGTCGTATTTATTATAAAATGATTGCCGACGTTAAGATGCCGGATAGCTACCACCTGCATGACACAGGTACGGATGCCCGGGAACTCCGTGCTATGCTGGATAGCCAACACCTGCTCATGACGGAAACCTACAGTATACGTACCTGGCGCAAACCGCAACACCTGCAGGAGGATGTGGTAGGCTCCCGCTTTTCTGGGTTTAAGAAAAACATGTTCACTAACATCATTACAGATGCGCTGCCCTTTCATGCATATTCAGACTACCTGGCTTTAAATGGCAAGGATTTTCATAATCCTGTGAGCCGAGGATACGGATTGCGCTATGAGTTTAATCTTAATGACGAGCTTGTTCAGGGAAATGACACTATCTGGGTGTTAGGTTTTTATCCCAAAAAAGGACAGCAGGGCTTGAAAGGACAAGTGTATATCAGTTCGGACAATTACGCCATTGCCTACCTTGTTGCTACAACATATGACGAGCAGCTGAAGCGTACAGTGCGTATAGAACAGCAATACAGCAAAGCTTCGGGCCGTTGGTTCCCGGCACATCTCAATTACATTATAGACTGGCAGCAAAAGCAGGACAATGTGGTTTATGATGTTTATATGAAAGGCAATTCGGGCATAGATTCTATTACATACAACGACGATCAGTTTAAGTTTGATAAGCAGCATACAGTGCGGTTGCAGCCGCACGCCAACGAACTGGACGATACTGCCTGGAATAAGCTGAGGCCGGTAGCGCTTGATAATAAAGAAGTGCGTACTTATGTGGTTATAGACAGCCTTATGGGAAGTATACATGCTGACAGGTTTCTGCCGCTGCTGGATAAACTTACGGAAGCCAAAGTGCCCGCCGGGATATTCGATATAGACCTGAAACGTATTTACAGTGTTAACCGTTATGAGAAAAACCGCTGGGGACTGGGACTGCAGACCAATGAACGGCTGATACCATGGCTGTCTGTCGGCGGATGGGCCGGGTATGGTACCGGTGATGTACACTGGAAGTATGGCGGCTTTACAGAGTTTTACCTGGATAAATACAAAGAAACTGTATTCCGCATTGCATATGATAATGACCTGCGCGATCCGGGCCGTGTGCAGATAAATCGCGACCTTGATAAAAACTATCTTCGCCGCCTGCTTATGTACCGGGTAGATGAGGTGAAAAGCTACAGTGCCTCCTTTAAAAAGCGCATCAATTATCTCACGGCCGAAATTTCCGGCAGGTATGAAGATCTTACGCCAAAGTATGAATATTCTTTTCAGCCAGATGGTGTGGCAATGAACCCTACGTTTACGGCAAAAGAGGTTAGCCTTGGGCTGCGCTATGCGTATGCCGAGCGGACCGCGCCTCTGTTCAACCGTTATATAAGTACCGGCAGTAAATTTCCCATATTGTATGCACGTGTTACTACCGGTTCTATAGAGAACGGCAGTTGGCAGACTTCATATACCCAGACTTTGGCGGCAGTCAGCTGGCAGAAACATCTGAACCGCATTGGTAATGAGCGTATCCTGGTTACAGCAGGTAAATCCTGGAGCGATCAGCCGCTGCCGCTCAGTAAGCTGTTTGCTGCAAATGGTTTCCTGGCAGATAAAAGTGCACTTTACAGTTTTGGAGGTATGCTCACTATGCATCCATATGACTATTATACAGACCAGTTTGTCAATATTTACTGGAAACATGATTTTGACTGGAAACTGTACCGGCTGCAGTCGAAAAACTTTGCATTCAGTTCCGCGCCTTTCCTTGGGCTTGGCCACAATATACTTTACGGAACATTACAGCATCCGGAGGCACAGCAACTGGTTAAAATCCTCGTGCCGGATAATGCCTATCATGAAACCGGTGTTATGCTGAACAGCATTGTACGGTACAACTATCTCGGGGTATATTATCTCACTTTAAACTTCGGGTATTTTTATCACTGGACCTCAGAATTCAGTCCATATGACAATGGCCGCTTTGTGTATGGGTTGGGTGTGGAGTTTTGATGTGAGATATGAGTATTGAGATGTGGGTGTTGAGATGTGGGTGTAGTATTCACATTATTGAATCAGCGCATTACGCAATTATTTCAATAAGCAGATATCACCCCGGGCGGAGTAGAAGGAGGGCATCCGGTAATTATCAAATCAGTACATCACCCACATCTGTATATAAGCACATCAGCTAATCAGCTAATTTTCGAATTATCACATTAATCAGAAATAGCCAAGGTACAGCTGGGAATACGTAGTGTATTCTATATTCAGCTCATCACCTTCATTCATACCGTCATAATCACTGTGGCTTACTTCAATACTCAGTTTATTGGGAGAATCCAGGTAAAAATAAAAGGTATTGGTCTGCGGCATATATTGTTTGCGGGTTATGTGAGTTTGTTCAATTGTTTTGGTGCCGTGCGTAATATCTGAGTGCAGCTTGCCGAGGGTATTGTGGTAAGAAACATATACACCTATTGCCAGCAATGAAGTAAGTGCGCCCACGCCGATAAAATAGGATTTGTAAGAGAATGGGTCGGGATCTTTGCCATCATATGCATGAACCCAGGCAATGGCAAAAGGGATAACGAAACACAGTATCAATAAAATACGAACCACTTTATAAAACTGGGCTCTTTCCTTTGCTTCTTTGGTACGGAGAAAGGTAAGCTCATCAATATGAAGTGGTTCGTTATAACGGATGATCTGGGACATTATTTCATATCATACACAGTGGCATATTTTTCTTCCAGGTATTGCATAAACGTGCTGAAGTCAAGGCCGCGGCCGGTTATGCGCGTGCACAGTTCTTCAGAAGTGAATCGACGCCCGTACTGGTGTACTTTTTCCCTGAGCCAGTGCAGCAGGTTTATCGTAACACCTTTTTCCAGTTCTGCTGTGAGTGCAGGTATTTCCTGTTTTGCCTGTGCAAAAAACTGGGCCGCATAAAAGCTGCCGAGTGAATATGTAGGAAAATATCCGAAGCTGCCGTGGCTCCAGTGTACGTCCTGCAGTACACCATGTTTGTCATCCTGCGGACGGATGCCGAGGTATTGTTCGTACTTACTGTTCCATGCCTCACGGAGGTCTTTTACCTGCAAAGAGCCTTCTATCAGCGCCTTTTCTATTTCATAACGGATAAGCACATGGAAATGGTAGGTTACTTCATCCGCTTCTGTACGTACCAGGGACGGTTTTACCTGGTTCATGCCTTTGAAGAAACTCAGCAATGATGTGCCGGTGAGTTGTTCAAAATGCTGTTGCAGGATGGGGTAAAAGTGCGTCCAGAATGCAAGGCTGCGGCCTACACAGTTTTCCCACAATCTGGATTGTGATTCATGTACTGCAAGGGATGCAGCTGCGCCAAGCGGCAGGCCATACTCGCTTTCCGGCAGGCCTTGTTCGTATAAAGCATGTCCGCCTTCATGAATACTGCTCCAAAGTAATGAGGCAAAGTTTTGTTCATCTACACGTGTGGTTACACGCACGTCTGCAGGCGAAAAAGATGTAGTGAACGGATGTTCCGAAATATCCTGTCGTCCTGCTGCAAAATCGTAGCCCATAGTGCGCAGCACTTCCAGTGAAAAATCCCATTGGGATTGTCTGGGGAAGTATTGGCGGAAAAAGCTATCATCTACCTGTGTGGCTGAACTGATGCGGGCGAGGAATGGAGGTAACTGCGCTTTTACTTTTTCAAAAACGGGATCAAGTAAGGCAACGGTAGCTCCTTTTTCATATTCATCGAGCAGTGCATCGTATGGGTGACTGGTATAGCCATATAGCTCCGCCTGCTGTTTTTTCAGGGCTACCATTTTTTCCAGTTCCGGTATGTATATATCGAAGTTATTTTCTTTGCGTGCCTGTATCCAGGCGTTATAGCTGGCGCTGGTCTGGCGGGTGATCTCTTCTATAAAAGATGCTGGCAGTTTTGCGTTTTTCTCATAATCTTCCAGGCTCAGGCGTACGTTCTGCAGCTCATTATCCTGCAGGTCTGTTGCTGAGGCGAGGAGGTGCAGCAGTTCGCCATAAGATTTATCCGTTACCATTTCATGTGCCATGGAAGCAAGTGTAGCCAGCTGTCTTCCCCTGAAGGAAAAGCCCTTTTCAGGCATGTATACTTCCTGGTCCCAGCCTAATACTGCTGATGCATATTGCAGGTCAGCGGCCTTCTGTGTCTGTTCTTTGTAGCTTTGATATTGCTTGTTCATTATCTGAGGTAGTAATAGTCAATAGTGAAATGTGAGATTTGGGATATGAGTATTGAGCATGTGAAAATGGATATATGACTTATAAGCACATTATCCTCATCATTCACATTAGCACATTATCACATCCGCTAATCTTAAAATTTATCATTCTCCCTGTGTTTCCAGGCGCTCCACTTTATTGATGCCATTCAGCTGTTCCAGGCGGTCACAAAGAACATCCAGCTCATCACGGTCATGTACATACACCATGATGGTACCTTCAAAAATGCCGTCTTTAGAGTCAATACTCAGGGAGCGCATGTTCATCTTCAGATCGGCGGAGATGACGTTGGTGATCTTCTGTATCACACCTACATCGTCAAGGCCGGTAATGCGTACGCCGCTGAGGAATGAAATTTCTTTGTTTTTGGCCCATTTGGTTTTTACTACTCTGTGCCCGTAGTTAGCCAGCAGCTGTGCGGCATTGGGACAATCTGTACGGTGTATTTTCAGGCCCTCACCCGATGTGATAAAACCGAATACATCATCGCCCGGAATCGGCTGGCAGCACTGTGCCAGTTTATACAGTATCTTATCTGAGCTTTCTCCGAAAATGATCAGTTCTGCACCTTTGGCCGGTTTCTGTTTCATAATCTCATCTTCTGAGACCATATGTTTCGTATCCAGCTTTACTTCTTTCTCTTTAACGGGTTGCTGCAGTTTATCCCCGTGAATGGTAAAGTCTTTCAGCTCTTTCAGGTCTACATTGCCCACTGCCACACCATAGAACAGGTCCAGTGACGATTGCTTTTTATAGTGCTGGCAAAGTTCATTGATGTTCCACCCGGAGAGCTGCAGCTTCATATGTTCCAGCTTGCGCTGCAATACTTCCTTACCGTCTTCGGCAATACGTCTTTTTTCTTCTTTGAGGTAATATTTAATCCTCGATTTGGCTTTGGCCGTTGTAACAAACGTAAGCCAGTCTTCGGATGGTTTTTGTTTGGATGAGGTAATGACTTCCACCTGGTCGCCGCTCTTGAGTACATGGCTCAGCGGAACCAGCCGGTAGTTTACTTTAGCTCCTATGCATCGTGCACCCAGTTCAGAGTGTATGTCAAATGCAAAATCGAGTGCGGTAGCACCTTTGGGTAATACACGCATTTCGCCTTTCGGAGTGTAGATATATATTTCCTCTGTAAACAGATCCAGTTTAAAGTCCTGGAGAAAATCGAGTGTATCAGTGTCCGGGTTGCTGAGCATATCGCGCAGGTGCTGCAGCCAGCTATCCAGTTTGCTTTCCTGTTGTGTGGTGGCGCCTTCTTTGTATTTCCAGTGGGCGGCAAGGCCTTTTTCAGCGATGTCGTTCATGCGGCGTGTGCGTATCTGCACTTCCACCCAGCGGCCGGCAGGCCCCATTACAGTAGTGTGCAGCGCTTCATAACCGTTTCCTTTCGGTACGCTTATCCAGTCGCGGAGGCGTTCTGTACTCGGTCGGTAGAAATTGGTGATGATGGAGTAAACTTTCCAGCATTCTTCTTTTTCATGTTCTACATCAGAATCCAGTATAATGCGGATGGCAAACAGATCGTAGACTTCTTCAAAAGCCACATGCTTGGTCCGCATTTTATTCCAGATGGAATGTATTGCTTTGGGCCGGCCGTATATGTCGAAGTTGAAGCCCAGTTGCTGCAATTCTTCTTTTATCGGACGGATGAACTCATTGATGTAACGTGTACGTTCCCTTTTGGTGTCTTTAAGCCCGGTTGTAATTTCGTCATACACGTCTGGCTGTGTGTATTTCAACGCCAGGTCTTCCAGTTCTGATTTTATTTCATAGAGCCCGAGCCTGTGGGCGAGGGGGGAATAGATGTAGGTTGTTTCAGACGAAATTTTCAGTTGTTTTTCACGGCTCATACTGTCGAGCGTGCGCATGTTGTGCAACCTGTCTGCCAGTTTTATGAGTATTACGCGCGGATCTTCGGCAAGTGTGAGCAGTATCTTACGGAAATTTTCTGCCTGTACTGTTGTGCTGTCCTTAAGGTCTACAACGTTAGATATTTTGGTAAGACCATCGATAATTTTAGCATAACTGGCGCCAAATTCGCGGGTAATGTCTTCCAGGGTCATTTCAGTGTCTTCCACTACATCATGCAGCAATGCGCAGATGGATGAGGTAACACCCAGGCCTATTTCTTCCACAGCTATCCGTGCTACGGCAAGCGGATGCAGAATATAGGGTTCGCCGGATTTGCGGCGCATATCTTTATGGGCATCTACGGCAATTTCAAATGCGCGACGCACCATTTCTTTATCTCCTTTTTTCAGGCGTTGTTTCAATGCACGCAGCAATGCGCGGTATTCTCTGAGAATCAGTTTTTTTTCTTCTTCTTCGTTTTTGTCGTATGTCGGTATAGCCGTTGTCTGCATAATTGATTTTACTCCTTTTTCAATTTACTGTTTTTTTTCCGAAGTTGGCCAGAGGGGCCTCTCAGGTTCCTCCCATCTGCATATAAACAGAATTAATGCCGGAAAATTAGCTATTTGTATATAGCAAAAAGCGTGCAATACCTGTAAAGATAATTGCACGCCTGTAATCTGGTATTGAATTATTTATATTGTTTCCTGTAAAACTGCAGGTAATCTGCAAGGGATTTATCAGCCTGCAGCTTCAGCAGGTTTTTGGCAGATATGATAAACACGTCATAATCCGATGCAGAGGTATATTCTCTTGTTATTTGCGGATTACCCTTAAATGTATTGAGATAGATATTTGCCTGGCTTGCATTCTGGAAGCTGCGTGTTATTACCAGCCCTTGTTGCCCCTGCAGCATTTCGAGATTTGCGGAGAGGTTCAGGGTAGAAAATTTCATATTATCCATATCTGTAAGTGCCGCTTTTACACCCATTGCTTTATTGTCCATTTGTTTAAATGCAAATACAAAGTAATGCTCTTCCTGCGGTTTGTAGGTGTAGGTGGCGGGTATGTTGGCCGGTGCTACTGTTGCCGGTGCTCCCGGCGTAGCAGGCTGGCCGGCGGGATTGCTTGCTGTCGGCTGCGGGGCCGGCGTATTTGTCCCGTTTGTTGCGGGTTGAGGCTGACTGGTTGGCGTACCCGGCGGCAGCGGGTGTACCGGGCCTTCGCCGAGGTTATTGCTGTTGGCACCCTGGGCTGGTGCAGCGGCAGGTTGCTTTGGCTTGTTCTTTGTGATGTAATCCAGTACTTTTTCGGCCCATGGACGCAAAGAATCGTTCGGATTGTCTTTTACGAGGTCTACAATAAGTGCTTCGGCTGCAGCATAATTTTCAACTGCTGCCTGAGCCGATGCCTCAAGGATGATGAACTTGCTCTTGTAGCGGACGTCGTTATACTGCACCCTGCCGTTTTTGGCACGTGTGATCACTTCTGTAAATTGCCGCTGGTTAAGCAGATCATAGGTCTGGTCATAATAGGCCGCTACTGTAACCTGCGTATTGCCATTGGGGTTATCTTCCGTAGGGCGCACGAGTGATGCATATTGCGATTCGGGATATTCTTTCTGAAGTTTGCTGCTGTATTCCTGTGCTAACGGTAATTTATTCTGCTTCAACGCTACGAGATAACGCAGGTAGTAATCCTGGGCTTTATGCTCATGTGCCGGGTATTTACTGTCGAGGCTATCAAGCGTCTGGAGTGCCTGGGGAAAATCTTCCAGTTGTCGCACATATGCATTGGCGAGGTCTATGTATGCACGCTGAATGCGCAACCTTGCTTTGTTCTGTTTATCTGCAGTATTGGGAATAAATGAGAGGAGGCTTTCTTCCGTCGGAATGCCATTTTCATCATAGGCGATCTGGCCGCCGTTCGGATTGGCTGCGGGTGCTGCTGCTGTGGTTGTATCCGGTGTGGTTGTATTAGCCGCAGTGCTTCCGCTGAGGCTCACAGACGACATTCTGCTCCAGTTGTCTGTCAATGCGCGGTTGCCCCATTTTCTTTTAAACTCGTTATATCCTTGCTGCATTAGCGAAGGATTGGTATAATACCAGTTTGTATAATTATTGTCGTTTTGTGAAGGGTCTGTGGTTGCTACAGCATTTACACCGGCGTTTTCTGCTTTGAAAATGCTGTCTGCACGAAGTTGCTCCGCGTGACGGATATATTTCCGGGCGGCATTGCGCTGCTCTTTCTCACTCAGTCCGGAAAGTACAAGGAGGCTGTCTTCTGTATAGATGGTATGTACAGGACCGGTAATTTCATCAAGCGCTTTACTTCTCCGCACCGCCTGTGCTATAAGCGGGTCGTTGGGCGCATGTGAGGCCAGGTATGATGCACTGTCGTAGGCTTTTTTTGCTGCCTCATACTGATGTACAGAATAATATACATCCCCGAGGGATGCAAAGGAAACTGCTTTTTGCTTTTTGGAAGCCTTTGGTGTACTGATGCTTTTGCTCAGGTAGGTGATAGCATCCTGGGTATTGCCTGTATTGGCTGCGAGCCTGCCGAGAACAAAGTAAACCTGGTCGTAGTAAGGCGTGTATTTGCCATCGTTCAGGAGTTTTTTCAGTGACGCAATTGCATCTTTCTGATCTCCGCCGCCATACATGATATTATAGGCAAGGTATTTTCTTGCATAGAAATCCATATCTATTTTGGGCTGCAGGTCTATCACTTTGCGGAAGCTTTCTGCTGCTGCATTATAATTGCCCTGGCGCTGCAGCAGCTGTCCGTTGAGATAAGCAGCACGCAAACGCAGCCAATGTTCTACATTATTGTCATTTGACACAATGCCGAGTTGTTCTGAGGCTGTATGTACGTTGTGCTGTTTGAGTGTAAGAAATGCTTCTTCCACTGCCAGTTGTCCTTTTAGGCTTTCAGGGAATTTTTTATCGGCGCTCAGCAGGTCCAGTACTGATTCTGCCTCGCCTTCATGCCCCGATTGTGTGTATACTCTTGCCAGCCAGAGCAGTGATTCGTTGTGCACTGTCTGGTGTTTCAGGAAATCCAGCATGGATTTTTTCTCGTCTTCTACTATGGACGGCTCTTCCCTGGATTTACTGCTTACCGGTCTTGCTGTTTTTTTCTTTTTAAAGCGGTCAAGGATACTTATCGCATAGCGGAAAGATGCCGTGGCGTTTTCATAATTGCCTTTGTAATAATAAGCCTGCCCAAGCAGCAGGTACAGGTCATCGCCCCATTTGGTCCGCGGATCGTGTATCTGCACACCTAATGATACTTTCTGGATAATACTGTCCATATCTGAGGACAGCGCGGCAGAGTCCCTGTCCGGGTTGAAAGGGAAGAGCTCTATAAGAGAATCATAGTTATTGCTTTTGGCCATTCGCTGCATATTGGCCAGCGCCTCGTCCATCTTCCTGTTGGCGTTGAAATAATAGTTATAGCGCGTAAATGTGTTTTGTATAGCCTGGCGCGGGAGCGACCATTTTTTCTTCAGCATTTTTTCATTGTTCCAGGCTTCATGTTTTTTCTTGATCTTCAGTTCCAATGCCAGTTTGGCTTTATCTTCCTTCTTTTTCTCATTTACTTTTTGCTGTTTGGCGCGCGCGTCTTTTGCTTTTGCCAGGCTGTCGGCTTTTACTTTCCGTACGGCTTTAAGACTGTCTGCTGCTTTTTTGCGCACAGCTGTAAGATTGTCGAAATATACTTTACGTGCCTGCTTACTGCTGTCCATGATATGCTTTCTTGAAGCAAAAGCACTGTCTGTAAACTTTTTGCGTACAGCACGCATGCTGTCCATATGCAATTGACGGGATACGCTTACACTGTCGCGGAAACGTTTGCTTTCCTTGTATTTACGTATTGCAGCGAGTTTTTCCGTCCGTTTTTTCTGTCCGGCTTTCAGGCTGTCGGTAGCGTGTTTCCGCACAGATACGATGCTGTCTGTCTGCTTTTGCCGGGTAGCTTTCAGGGAATCAAAGTGTTGTTTCTGGCTCTTGCGGAGCGCGTTTACTTTAGACAGGCGGGCGTTGCTCACACTGTCTTTGTATTTTTTACTTTCCCTGTATTTGCGGATAGCGGCCAGGCTGTCGATAGTATGTTTCCTTGCTTTTTTTAAACTGTCTGTACTATGCGTCCTTACAGTTTTTATGCTGTCCAGCGCTTTTTTCTGAGCCAGGCGTGTAGAGTCCAGCATATGCTGGCGCGCACGTGCAGCGCTGTCTGTTGCCGGTGCGGCTTTTTTGGGCGGCGACTTCCTGGTCTGGGCATAAGACAGCAAGCCCGCATGCAAGCCTATTATGAGCAGGAGTATTACAAATGTCCTCAGTCTGATGGTCTTAAAACTATATTGCACTGATACTATAACTCTGTTAAGTGAATTTTTATTTTATATCCGGCCTTTGAGACTGTAAAATAATGCTTTCCTGTATAAGAAAAGAAAGGATGCTCCCGGAACCTGCTTCATTGATATACAGTAATATTTATAATGATTTTTAAATCTGTGTAAGTTGCTGACAAAGTATTTTAAATGCTTTAATTTTGTATTTAAATAATATGTTATGTTTATTGTGCGCGATATTTTTCAACTGAAATTCGGTCATTACCGTGATGCAAAACTGTTGCTGGATGAGGCTTCCGGAAAGGGAATGCTGCCAAAAGCGAAAGCCATGCGGGTGCTTACCGATTTTACCGGCGATGCGTACCGGCTTATTATGGAGGCTGGTTTTGATTCGCTGGCAGATTATGAACAGTCGCTTGGCGGAAGTATGTCGCAGCCGGAATGGCAGTCGTGGTATGAAGCCTTTAAGCAACATGTACGGTCGTCTCACCGCGAAATACTGAAGGTAGTGATGGAGGGGCGGTAATTGGTTAATTGGTTAATGAGTAGCGGACTGCTGGTTGGTTTGCAGGGAGACGGCTGAAAAATTGGTATGCGTGGTTGAATATATGCAGGATAAATTGCCGGCCTGAGTGTCAATCCTGTGCAAAAACGTAAATTGCGCAGGCAAACATGAAGATCCGCAAACTTACATTCAAAAAGCCACGCCTTTTCAAAAAGCTGAATGCTCCTTACCGGATGGTGTTCATTGACGATGAATCGTTGGATGAGGTGGCATCATTCCGTCTTACCAAAGGCAGTGTGTATATACTTTTCAGTACTTTATTTGTAACTACCATCCTGGTTACCGTGCTTATATTGCTGTTTACGCCCATGAAATATTATATCCCGGGTTATGGTAATAATAACACCCGCCGGGAAGTGATCCGTCTGAAACAGACAACAGATTCTCTCTCAGATCTTATGGTGGCCCAGCAAAAACAGTATGCAGATTTAAAAAAAGTGATCAACGGCGAATTTAACGGGAAGCCGGATACGACAATGCTTAGCCCTGAACAGATAAAGAATGCATCTATGGACGGCATATTGCCTAAGCCGGAAGAGATAAAGCAGGGAGCTATCGAAAAAGTAAAACAGGAGGAGCTGAAACACAGGAGAAGAAGACGCAGGTAATGTGATAATCTGAAGATGTGAAATATGCTTATGTGTCAATGTGCAAGATGAGGGTAATGTGTTTTATAAGTTATATACTCGTGCTCTCATCTTCACATGCTCAAATCCCATCATTCACCATTCACTATTCATATATGACCGACGATCGTAAAAAATACCAGGATGCCATGAAATATGCCGGACTGGCCACGCAATGGCTGGTTTTGCTGTTGCTGGCCGTATGGGGGGGCATGAAACTGGATAAACTTACCGGATGGAAGTTTCCATTATTCACGGTATTATTACCTTTGCTGGCGCTCTGCGTATCGTTGTGGCAGCTGATCAAATCTCTTAACAAACCAGGTAAATGAAGAATAAATTTATACCCGCCATTATTATATTGTTTGTTGTTATATCTGTTGTAATATACTTGCTTCACAGCTCCAATGCTTCATATAGCCTTCCCCTGCTGATGGGCGGCAATACTATGATGCTGGCATTGGGCTTTATAAGCTTTCTGATGATAAGAGACAAGGCCGGAAGCCGGGCGCAGACTTTTGTAAACGGTGTAAATTCAGCATCATTGCTGAAGATGATGGTCTGCATTATATCACTGGTTATATACGTTTTCCTTAACAAGAAGCAATTGTATAAGCCCTCCCTGTTTGTTTTGTTTGGTATTTATATAGCCTATACATTTGTTGAAACAATCCTTTTAGCTAAAATAGTACGGGAAGAAAAGTGACGGGCCGGAAATGAAAAAACAGGAGACGACGATCAGGGTTTTGGAACAGTTTTTACCTCCCCGGACATTTGACCTGGTAGCCCCGTTTTTTGTCTCCCATACTATTCATCTCACACTTACCCACGAGCGTAAAAGCGTATTGGGCGATTACAGGAATCCCACTACCGACAAGCCTTACCACAGGATCAGTGTAAATGCAAACCTGAACCAATACAGTTTCCTGATCACACTGCTGCATGAGCTGGCTCATTTGCTGACATTTGTTCATTTCAAGCATACGGTGTCACCGCACGGAAAAGAATGGAAAACCCAGTTCCGGCATATACTCATACCTTTTATCGGCAAAGGCTTTTTCCCTAAAGATGTGGAGAAAGCGCTTATAGATTACATCCACAATCCCGCTGCCAGTACCTGTACAGATCCGAACCTGTATAAGGCGCTGTACCGCTACGATGAGCGCAAGCCCGGGTACAGGCTGGTAGATGAGCTGGCGCTGAATGCCCGGTTTGCAATAGAGGATGGCCGTATTTTTGAAAAAGTGGAAATACTGCGCACGCGCTCCAAGTGCAGGGAAGTAAAAACCGGCAGAATGTATTATTTCCAGGGCATTGTGGAAGTGAAGGCTTTATAGCCGTTTCAGGATTTTACAAAAAGACATGAAGCAGAAAATAAAAAGAAATATCCGCATTGCACGGCTGGTAATGTATAAGGAAACACTTGTCGACTGGAGAGAACATTTCTGGACATTCCTCGGGGCATTTATTGGCATTGGCCTGATCGGTTTTATCAGCAGTAAATATTTCACCGCTTATGACAACCTGTTTCTTATAGGCTCTTTCGGGGCTTCCTCTGTACTTATTTACGGCGTTATCAACAGCCCGCTGGCGCAGCCGCGCAATCTGGTAGGAGGCCACCTGGTATGTGCTGTTGTGGGTGTTACAATACATAAACTTATTCCCGGGGAACTATGGCTGGCGGCATCACTGGCAGTTTCGTTATCTATCGTACTGATGCAGATCACCAAGACATTGCATCCACCGGGAGGAGCCACAGCACTTATTGCCAATATAGGTTCCGAAAAGATAAAAGCCCTTGGCTATATGTATGTTTCTAGCCCTGTGTTACTGGGCGTATTGATATTGCTGCTGGTAGCGTTGATATTTAATAACATGACGCGGCACCGGAAATATCCCAATAACAGGCGCTGGTATAAAATATGGCAGCGTAAATACAGATGATTTCCTGAAGGAATAATCTTCAACCCGGTTGTTTCTACTTCATTCTTTTCACCGGACGGATATTGCCTGTGCAATAGTCTACCTGGCAATCGTACATAACAGCTTTGCGTTTTGAAACGGCTACATAATCATTTTCATTACCTGCTTCGTACGCCAGCCAGTCGGAGAGATCCAGGAAGTTTTTTCCTTTAATACCTTTCATCGGGCAGCGGCAATAGAATTCATCGTTTTCAAAACGCATACCTACAAAGGTTTTGCCGATTGATTTATACCATCTTTTTCCATTGTACACGGCATAGGCAGTTTTGGGGTCTATGTGTTGTTTCCCTTTTCCTTCCTGTTGTGCAACGAACTCCGGCTCATTGCCGTTTTCATTAAAATGATCTTTCTGGGAAAAGTCCCTGATGGATGGCGTATTGTTCCGGAACTCCTCAAATGTAAGGTAGATGCCTTTCTGCGGGTCCTGATGATAAACTGCAAGACTGTCTTTAATATGCTGACGACGCAAAGCCAGCTGCCCGCGATCATAAATATTGCCGGTCAGGGAAATGGTGTCCAGCGCAATATGTCCAAAGATATTATTCAGCTCGCCGGTAATATCACGGTCCGGATGTTCAGCAGTTGCGTACTCGTGAAACATGTCCAGCGATTTATATAAGCGATACCCGTTTTTATCTGAGCCAAGAAAAAAATCTGCAGAAAAACTGAGTGCCGGATACGTCTGGTCTTCGTCTTTATGTCCGTAGAAAAATTCATAAACAACAATTACCAGCTTCTCCGGTTGGCGTATATTGGTACGTGCAATCATCTTTTGTCCGAAAACAGAAAGTGCATCTGCAAATGCGTGGTCGGTATGTAATATGTATTCTTTACGGGGCACGCTGGCATTATAATGCCCGATATTTGCTGTGTCTTTACGAAGGTCTGCGACTTCTGTTTCGGAGAAGTTTACAGATTTCATGATTACCTGCTGCGGAAACAAATGAACGATTTCATCTTTTTGGGCAGTTGCCATGATGGCGGTAAGTAAAAGGGAAATACAGAATGTAATTGATCTAGTCATATAGCCATGCTGAAGTTATAAAAATAAATTGTTTCTGTAAGTCGTTATACCGTCATAAACTTTCCCATCCAAACTATTACTTTAGCGATATGAAAATCCGTACGCTGCTTACCCTTTTAATGGCCGGGTCGCTGACCGCTCATGCCCGGGACTACTGGCAACAGGAAGTAAATACCCGTATCACTGTGCGCCTGGACGATAAAATGCATATGCTGCACGGCTATGAAGAGTTCACGTATATAAATCATTCCCCGGATACACTACGTTACCTATATATACATTTATGGCCCAATGCCTATAAAAATGACCGCACCTCATTTTCCGAGCAGCAGGTACTGAACAGAAGTTCGGCATTTTATTATGCCAAATCATCGGAGCGTGGTTATATAGACAGCCTCGACTTTATGATCAATGGTGAAGCAGCAGACTATTACAGCGCCGAAAACCTGCCTGATATTGCCCGTATTGATCTTGCAAAGCCAGTATTGCCCGGAGGTGAAATAAAAGTGACCACACCATTCCGCGTGAAGGTTCCTAAAATATTTTCAAGGCTGGGGCATAATGGCCGTGCTTATTTTATATCTCAATGGTTTCCCAAGCCGGCAGTATACGATCAGCAGGGCTGGCATCCTATTCCTTACCTTGACCAGGGTGAGTTTTACAGCAATATCGGCAGCTATGATGTGGAGATCACATTGCCGAAAAACTATGTGGTGATGGCTACCGGGAATTGTCTTGATGAAAGTGAAAATAACTGGCTGGATAGCCTTTCGAAGTTGCCGCTGCCTTCGGATACATTATATAGGAAATCATGGCCCAAAACGTCAGATGAATTGAAGACACTGCATTATCATGAAGATAACATACATGATTTTGCATGGTTTGCAGATAAGCGCTATGTAGTGCGGAAAGATACGCTGAGCATTCCCGGCAACGATAACGTCATCTCAGCATATGTGGCCTTCCTGCCCATGCACAAGCACGCCTGGATCAAAGGAACGGATTACCTCAAAACAACGGTGCGTCATTACAGCGATTATGTGGGTCCGTATCCGTATAAAACAATAAAAGCCGTAGAAGGCGATATGTTTGCCGGTGGCGGAATGGAGTATCCCACCGTTACCATTATTGACAAAAGTGCAGTATCTGATCTGCGTACCGTAATTGTGCATGAAGCCGGGCATAACTGGTTTTACGGAATGCTGGCTACCAATGAGCGTGAGCATGCCTGGATGGATGAAGGTATTAACACATTCTACGAACAGAAAACGACCAATGCCTTGCGGGACAGTGCACACGCTGCCAGAAAAAGCGAACGTGAAGACCTGGAGACTACCATGTATTATCAGCAGGCGATGAGTCATAACGACCAGGCTACGGACCAGCCGGCTGCAAATTTCACAAAGCTGAATTACGGCCTTGATGTATATTATAAAACGGCACTCATGATGCGGTGGCTGGAAGATTACATGGGAGAGACGGCTTTTAAAGAAGCGATGCATGATTACTTCAACACCTGGAAATACAAGCATCCTTATTCTAAAGACCTGCAGGAAATAATGCAGAAGCATACAGATAAACCCGTTGACTGGTTTTTTGACGGCGGTCTTGCTACAGATAAAAAAGTGGATTTCAAAGTAAAGAAGCTGGAACATAACAATAACGGAATTGGCCTGGCAGTGCAGAACAACAGCAGTTTTGCAGCTCCGGTCCGTATTAATGCATACAGGCACGACAGCCTGTTGATGAGCAGATGGTCGGCGCCGTTCTCCGGTACCTCCGAAATTATGTTTCCGGATAGTGTCCTGGGCTGGACAAAGTTTTCAGTATCCCGTATGGTGCCCGATGCAAAGAGTGCCAACAATGTATATTACAGATCAGGATTTCATAAATGGGGGCTGCAGCTGCGGAAGATTGCCGGTACAAACCGTAGCGACCGAGACCGGCTGTTTATAAGCCCTGTACTTGATTACAACGATTATGATCATTTACAGCTGGGCCTGGTATTTCATAACCTTACGTGGCCCGAAACAAGATTCCGTTTTGTACTGGCACCTATGATCAGTCCTGCCAACGGTACATTTACCGGAGCCGGATCAATAGGGTATTTCTGGTATCCGCATAAAGTATTTAGGCAGATACTGGTACAGGCAGACGCCAAAAGTTTTCACTATGATGAAACCAATGTAAACATTACGGACCCGCTATATGCCCGGTATATCAAAATTGCTCCGTCTGTGGAATTTACATTCCGCGAGCCGGATGGATTGCTCAGCACGGTGAAACGGACATTATTATTGAAAGGATATGCGATCAGTGAAGACTATTTTGACTACAAGCTTGATCCGGCAGATAGCCTGTATAAGCCATCTGTAAAACAACAGCAGAAATACTACGGTTTACTGCGCTATACGCATAAGAATGACCGGTTGTTCAATCCGTTCAGCTATATGGTAGAAGGGCAGCTGGGCGCCGACTTTGCCAAAATAAATGTGGAAGGTAATCTGCGTATAGACTACAACAGAAAGAACAAATCATTGTATGTACGGGCTTATGCAGGCAAGTTCTTTACGATCAATAATGATCCTTACGCGGCGGACCGTTATTACCTGAACAGCACCTACAGCGCTGTTAATGATTACCTGTATGATGATCAGTACCTGGGCCGCTCGGAGCGCGATGGTTTTTCCGGCCGTGAGCTGTCGATGAGAGAAGGCGGTTTTAAGATACCTACGCTTTTTCAGAATCCTGTAATCGGCCGCAGTGACGACTGGCTGGCTTCCCTTAATCTCAAAACAGATCTGCCGCTGGGGAGATTACCCGTACGTCTGTTCCTTGATATAGGCACTTTTGCCAATGCCGCAAGCCTTAATCCCAGTGGTGATAAAGTATTGTACGATGGTGGGGTAGAAGTGTATTTCCCGCTGTACAACCTGTTTTCTGTCTATGTGCCGCTCGTGATGAGCAAAGATTTTAAGGATTACATGAAGAGCATTTACGGTGATAAGCAGTTTTCTCATAGCATTGTGTTTACCATTAACCTCCAGAATTTTAATATTCTGAAACTGCCACGGAAGGCTGTAGATGTAGCCGGAGGTATGTAGGTTTTTAAGACGGATGGTGAACCGTAAGTATATTCTGCTGACTAATCACCATTCGCTTCATCAGTGCCGTACATCGAGCTTTATAGTTTGCTTGCCAGTCGGTGTAATTACTGTAACCAGGTAAATACCGGTTGCCAGATTGTTTAGTGGAATGGCCACATCATACCTGCCCGCCTGCACCAGGCCCTGGTCGACGTCAAACAGCATTCTGCCTGTAATGTCATTAAGTGCTACCTGTACTTTTTGTGCCGTTTTCAGTTCATATCGGAGATGGGTTATTTCGCTTGCGGGGTTTGGAAAAAGCGTCACATTATTAAACACCGCCGGCACACCAGCTATACTCAGCGGGGCAGTTGTATGATTGCTATTGAGGATTGTGCTATCGCTGTTACGGACAAGCATGGCAACTGCCTGCAGCTTTGTTACATCCCACGATGCGTTCAGCGGAATGCCATAGGTTACAGAATAGCTGTTGCCATACAGCATAGATAGCGGCAGGTAAGCTGCCAGGCCTCCCGGTGCAGGATATATGGTGCGTGCTACAAAATTGTAGTGCATGTCGGTAGCCGGCACCGGGTTTGGAAGATTTTCATAGCCTCCCATTGGCCCCCTGAAACCACCTGCATAATAATTTTCCTGTTTGTAGCTACTGCTGGTATCCATTACATCGTTTTCTGTTATGGCAACTACGGCCCTGTAATCTCCAATCAGGTCTATTGCAGGCTTCACTGTTACTGTGGCGATAAGCTGATTGCCGCTGAGATGGGTGTCGAGGTCAACGTCTGCAAATCCGAAATGCTTTTTCTGTTTGTTGAAAATGGAGAAGAAACTGTCAGGATCAGCGTTAGTCCGGCGGTCGAAAAGAAAGTAAGGAATGTAATACTGGTTAAGGTTAAAAATATAATCCTGGTAATCGTGGGCTTCCATTGGATCCGTTTCGGTATGTATTGATACAATAGAGACATCATCGTCCTGCATGCGGGCCAGTTTTTGCAGCGAATCCATATAATAATAGCTGCGTGGACTGTAACCGTGCTTTACATGTGTGCCGAGCTCTGCTACCAGTTTTTTTACGGGCATAAAGTAGACGCCTCTTATGTTTGTTGATTGATAGTTGTTGGCTGTATTGGTGTCGCCGGAGAGTTCAGTCCACATATTGATATGATGCAGGCCAATACTGGTTATCGTATATGGTATATGATCTGTAAAATCATATTGTTCAAAAGGAGGGATCACAATATTGCTGATCGTATCTGTAACAACCGGCGCCCCCGTTTCCTGGTACTTTACCACAAAACTGGTAACCGTGTCAGTGCCCATATTGGTAACGGTGCCGCCTAATGTTATAAAGTGATTCAGAGGCGCATAACAAAGCAGGGTATCGTCCGGTGTCAGTCTGGTAAATTCCAGGTCTTTCCGGGCGGGAACGAAGACTTTTACATTGTCGATCATCCATCCCCGCATGCTTTCGCCCATATCGCTGTAGTTAAAGCCTACACGCACGTTTGGTGCATTCACATAAGTGGGCATTTTCAGGTAATATCTTTTGAAGCCGCCGGAATAAGCGGGTACCTGCTGTATGGTATTCCACGTGGTGCCATTATCTCCGGTTACTACTACTACAGCACTTTCTGTTTTGCCGTTGGCTGTTGCTTTCAGGAAGTAAGAATCATATATCAGCCATGCACCACTGTTGTAGGTTATAGGTTTGCTATATAAAAACACTTTTGTTTCGCTGTTGTCAATGGTGCATGTCTGGTCTACGAATCCTGCAATATTGCTATAACTGGTCAGGTCTCCCGGAGGGGTGAAGCAAATCCCCCCGATTAGGTATGGAAGGCCGGCTCTCCATGGGTTGGTTGTTATATTGTCCTGTGTCCATCCGTTGGTAATGGTATATTGACCATATGCATTGAAGTTTTCTGTAAACAGTACCTGCTGTGCATCGGCTGAACAGCAAATGGTGAACAGGATCATGAAGACGAGCGTAAAGGTTTTGTTCATATAGGAATGGTTTAAATGAGCACTCTCTGGAATCTGTTCACACTCACTGTCCCGTTTGCCGGACAAATAATGATTATTCAAAATTGATTAAAATATCCCATGTATAGAAGTGGCTTTTATAACGACATTGTAAAAAAAATCCCCCGGCATTTGGCCGGGGGATTTTCAGATTAGTTTAGTTATTGTGCGGGATTACCATACTTTGGCACGCATGTCAGGCTGGCGGTACATTTTATCGCCCGGCTGTATGTTGAATGCTTTGTAGAATTCCTGCATATTGCTCAGCGGACCATTGCAACGCAACTCACTTGGAGAGTGTGGGTCTGTCATGATGCGGGAAGCCAGTTCTTCAGGACGTGTGTTGGCACGCCATACCTGTGCCCAGCTCAGGAAGAAACGTTGATCAGGAGTAAATCCGTCAATTTTTTCAGTGCTCTGGCCTTCTTTTGTTTTCTTGAATGCTTCGTAAGCAATAGCAAGACCGCCAAGATCAGCAAGGTTTTCGCCCAGTGTCAGTTCTCCGTTTACATGTACGCTGTCGAGCACAGTATAATCATTGAACTGTTTTACCACAACGTTTGCTTTTTCTTCAAATTTCTTTGCGTCTTCCGGAGTCCACCAATCTTTCAGGTTGCCGTCGGCAGCATACTGGCGGCCCTGATCGTCGAAACCGTGTGTCATTTCGTGACCGATAACAGCACCGATACCACCGTAGTTAACAGCATCGTCAGCAGAGAAATCGAAGAATGGATACTGGAGGATGCCGGCAGGGAAAACGATTTCGTTAAAGCCCGGATTGTAGTATGCATTTACAGTAGGAGGTGTCATACCCCATTCAGAACGGTCAACCGGTTTGCCGAGTTTGCCGAGGTTAAAATCATATTCAAATGCAGAAGCAGCAAGGATATTTTTTACATAATCGTTACCCACAATAGAAAGTTTGCTGTAGTCTTTCCATTTGTCAGGATAACCGATTTTTTTCATGAAGCTGTTGAGCTTTCCGAGTGCCAGTTTTTTAGTCTGCGGGCTCATCCAGTCGAGGCGCTCGATGCGTGATGCATAAGTGCGCTGCAGGTTGTTTACCAGTTCCTGCATGCGGAGTTTTGCCTGTGGTTTGAAGTTAGCATCTACATACATCTGTCCCAGCAGTTCGCCTATAGAACCGTCCACTACTGCCAGTACGCGTTTCCAGCGTGGTTTCTGAGCCTGCTGTCCGCGTACGGTACGGCCGTAGAAATCAAAGCGGGCTTCATCAAACGTGCTGCTCAGGTAAGGAGACATGTCGTTAACGAGGTGGAAAACAAGATACTTCTTCCATACGTCAACAGGTGTAGCGCTGAGCTGCTTGCCTATTTCTGCAAAGAATTTAGGCTGACCAACGATCAGGCTGTCTGCACCGCTACCTTTTATTTTCAGGTCGGCAAACAGTGTGTTCCAGTTAAGGCCCGGTGTTTCCTTGTTGATGCCGGCCAGGTTGTATTTGTTGTACAGCTTGTACGGATCGCGCATTTCCACACGTGTCATAGAAGCTCCTGCGAGCGTTTCCTCGAGCTTGTATACAGCGTCCGCGCTTGCCTGTGCTTTAACATCACCGATAAGCGTAAATATTTTTACAAGATATTGTTTGTATGCTTCGCGGATCTTGGTTGTGCGCGCGTCTTTATTGAAGTAATAATCGCGGTCGGGGAGACCGAGGCCGCCCTGGTAAAACTGGCTGATCTGCTGGGTTACTTTTTTATCATCCGGAGAGATGCCGAAGCCGAACAGGCCGCCAATGCCTTGTGTATGCTCTTTTGCTACTTCGGCAATAATACCTTTGGCATCCTGCACTGCATTGATGCGGGCAATGATCCCGTTAAGCGGGGTAATGCCTGCTTTATCAATGTTCACAGTATCCATACCACTGCGGAAGAAGTCACCAACTTTCTGATCAGCGCTTCCTGCTTTGGCGGTTTTATTGGCAGCAGCTTTTTCAAGCAACGTACGTAAAGCAGTATAGTTATTTTCCTGCAGCTCGTTAAAGCTTCCCCAGCGGGTTTCTGTTGCTGGTATCGGATTGCTCTTCAGCCATGCGCCATTGGCATAGAAAAAGAAGTTATCGCCCGGTTTTACGGACTGGTCCATATTGGCAGGATCCAGCAGCTTGCGGCTGCTGCTGTTGGTAACAGCGTCTTTTGCGCCGGCATTATCACCGGAAAAAACGGCCAGCAGGGCAGCGCCCGCCAGTACTGTTTGTTTCAAAGTCATTCAACTTAAATTTTAATAGCGGCAAATGTACAAATAAACCTTGCTGCATGCCTTTATTTTCCAAACCCGGAACGGGGGAAATTTGGGGTTAATTATTAAAGATTTGAAAATTTGATAATTAGCTGATTAGCAAATGAGTTGATTTAGTGACTGATAAACGGTAAGTAGTGAGTCGCATTTCATTTTATCAGTTTTCCGCTTACCGGCCATCACCCACCATTTTCACATCTTCGAATTTTCACATGATCACATTTCTCTGCATGCTCACATTACTTCGCCCTTTCGTCCATGCTGCTTTTCCAGGTGCGTTTGTCCTGTATGTTCCGGTTGCCAAACTTCCAGGACAATGAAAAACGCAGGCAGCGATCATCATTATAGCTATTGCTGATTGTGCCGTTAAACTGGTTATACGTCCGGGTGCGGAGTGTACGGAATATATCGTCTACATCCAGCGCCACTGCCAGTTGCTTATGCAGCATCAGCTTTTTTATGCCCGCGTTTGCCGTCCAGTGTGTCCGCTGCACATCATAGTCCGACTGCTGGCTGCTCTGGTATTCGCCGGAAAGCTCTGCCAGCAATGTTTTTTCACGGTTGAGCGTAAAGTCATTGCTCACTTCAGCAAACCATGCAGCCTTACCATAACTGACTGCCTGTGCCATGCCTGATGCCGAAAATTTATTGTAATAACCATTGAGCTGCAGATTGCATTCCCACCATTTGAACGGAGTTAGAACGGCATTGGCAGTGAGCCCGTAATTGGCAATTTTTCCTGCGTTGGCCTGGTGAAAACTTATTCCCTGCTGCAGTGTATCTACTTTCGAAATCCTGGTGAAATAATCGCTTATCTGCTGGGTATATACAGTGAATGTGTAGGTGGACTGCAAGGTATAGCTCAGCTCCAGGTTATTGCTGAAAGATGGTTGCAGGAAAGGGTTTCCTTCCTCATACGAGGTTGCAGTGGTGTAAGAACGGAACGGGTTCATGATCCAGAAATCGGGACGCTCTATGCGCCGGCTGTAGTTAAATCCGAAAATATGATCCTCCTTCGGTTTGTATTGAACAAATACCGTTGGGAACAATTTAAAATAGCTGTTTGTATTTGTTTGATTAAGTGTGGGCGAATAACCTTTTGTCTGTGTGTATTCGCCGCGCAATCCCAGCTGCAGCTGCCATTTTTTGCTCAATTCTTTATCTGCGCTCAGGTAAAGCGCCTGTGTGTTTTCATGATAGTCAAAATCATTTGTTTTGCCTGTGTCGGTGACGTAGGTATTGCCATTGAAGTACTGAAAAAGATTATTACTGGTGTTATGAATAAAAGAGGCTTTTGCGCCAAAAGTATACCGCGCAAAAGTGGTAGGCCATTCCACATCTGCTTTGGCCGACCGTATGTCTATCACCTGTTTGCCGGAAGTATGATTGTCGCTGCTGATGCCGGTTGTAGTACCGTCGCTCCATTCATTGCCGGTTACAAAATCCCGGCTATTGCGGCCCGTACGGGTAAAATAATCGAGGTCGGCACTGAGTTTGCGGCCGGTGCTGTCCATTTTCCATTCGTAGTTAAGGTTGGCGACATTACGCAGCCCTCGTTCGCGTCTGTGGCCGCTGGTGCGCATTACAGAGTCTGTGTGACCAGTGCCAGTATTATACATGCTGGTTACCACTGTTTCGTCTTCTTTCCAGTGGGGACCACCAAAACCAAGCGTATACAATACGCCGATCACCGCATTTTTACTGAGATTATAATCTGCTCCCAGCTGAAACCGGTCAAATATCTGCGTTGTCCTGTCATCTTTGCGCTGCACAGCCTGCTGGCCGGGGAAAAATATATCATATTCCTGGTGCGGGTGATAAGAGCCGTTGTAGCTGTTGCCGTTCCCGTAAATATTGATCCTGTTGTGCCGGTAGTTAAATGCGCCGTTGCCAGACTGAGCTGCGGAACTATTCTGCTGGTAACCCAGTTCTATATTGCCGTTCAGGCCGTTCTTCAGTGATTTTTTTGTAATGATGTTAATGATCCCCGAATTGCCGGCTGCGTCATATTTTGCCGGTGGCGTAGTGATGATCTCGATCCGGGATAGCTGGTCGGATGGAATGGATTGCAGCACCCCGGCCAGTTCTTCTCCCGAAAGCTGCGTCAGTTTATTGTTGATCATCACGCTCACGGAGCTTTTACCCGCGAGGGAAATATCATCATTATTATCAACACGCACGCCAGGCGCTTTTTTCAGTGCTTCCAGGGCATCGCTGCCTACTGATGCAATGCTGTTCTCTACATTGAAAATTGTACGGTCCGCTTTACGTTCCAGTAAAGGCTTTGAAGCTGTGACGGTCACTTCCCCCAAAGCTTTTGAATCGGTTTGGAGCAATGCATCTGCATACCGGAAAGCTGTATCTGTGATGGATTTAAAGAACGTTTTATAACCTGCTGCCCGGACATTCAGCAAGCCTTTTGATGCGGGCACCGCAAATGAAAACATCCCATTGCTGTCTGCCATAGTCGTGGCTTTAATGGTACTGTCCGGAAGGCTTTGCCATATAACAGTTGCATAAGCAACGGGCTGCTTTTCCTTATTGTTTACGGAGCCGTGAAATATATGCTGGGCCTGTGCTACTGCTGGCAGTAACAAGCTTATGAATGCAATAAAAGAAGCGGGAAAACCTTTAAGCGGGCACATAGAAAACTGCCGGAGCAGACGGCAGTGACAAAGGTGAAGTATTTGCAGGAATAAAATGTGAATGATGCCGGGAAAAAGTTATGCACATGGATACTGAAGTGCTGGTCCCGTACATCCGCCAATTTATAAAAGTTGTATTTCTATGGTGCGGTGCTGCCTGTCCAGTATTATCCAGTCGTCATTGTCCGCTTCAGGAACACATGCTGTGAGTTCCATACCATTTTGATACTGCTGTAATGATTTTTCTCCCAGCCAGATGGTGAGATCGTAAAGGAACTGCCCGCGTTCGCGATGCCGTTCACGGCCTTCATCTATCCATGCTTTTGTGCGGATGCAATGTGATTGCATGACTATGCTTAAAGAATAGTCCTGTTCTGATTCCGGCAGCAGGACGCCATCGCACCAGCAGCGCCGGATGTCAATATCTGCAGCGTGGGTTAGCGCACCAGTGATCTGGTATTCGAGGTATAAGCATAGGTTTTGTGTGAGCATGAAGAATGGCTATTACGTTACAATTTATTCAGCGTCTCCATTTTCAGCCAACCGGTAGTGGTCGTTTTTGTTCCATAAAAACTGCAGTAAGCCCAGCCATTCTCCATACGCTCTATGTAAACGACATTTCCTTTTACGGCATATGCTTTTCTCTTCGTTGCTTCATTCTTATCTGAATGGAAAAACGACTTGTCTGCAGTGATATAACGCAGCTCTATCCATTTTTCTTTTTTCGACAGGCTGAAGCTGACCGGATCGTCTGCAAAGTGCTGCACATTCCAGCAGCCGCCATGATCTTCGGGGAGTTTTATGGTAATGCTGTTACTGGAGATTAGTTGCAGCGTGCCTTTAATTACATCATCGTTCTTGTCTTCCGGATAATAGGTAGTGACGGTTGCCGTTTTGCCGTTCAGTTTACCTTCTATATAAAAGATGCAGGAGAATCGCGGGTTGCCGGTTTGCTCATCCAGTCCTGTGTATGATTCAAAATATGCAGTGACTATATTGGTGGCGGGGTTAAAAGCAACATTCAGCTCATCGTACCTGCCGGAAAGTAAAGCCTGGCTTTTGCCTGCTGTACAGCAAAATAATAAAGGCAGAAGGAAAAGAAACGATTTCATGCCGTTAAAACTATGCTTTTTTCAAAAGATATGATGCGTTCTGCAGGCCTCTTTTCGCAGATTCAGCGGTCACCCCAGATCAGCAGGCGGTCTATATTATCGATGCCCAGTTTTTCTTCTGTGTTTATTTTTATAAGCCGTGCGGCAAATACTTTTAGTTCTGTATCAACAACGGTATCAACGGCGCTTATTAAATCGGACTTACTGATACTGATCAGGGGTTGAGGGTGATCAGGAACAAATCGCTCACCATAATAAGCCGTTGCCGGCAGGTTAAAAGTTATGATGCCATTTTGTAATGTTGTGAGCGGCGTGGGGTGGCCGTTATAGAAACCTTCTTCTTTTCCGTTGGCAAGTTCTTTCCAGTCATATATAGAATTAAGGTCACAACAGCATTGCGGATAGAGAACATCCAGCCCGTCTACCTGCAGGATGTAGCCGCCGCGGAAGGATGAAACAAGATCTGTATCGTAATTCTCCTGCCGCATATCTGCTGTTTTATCTCTTACCAGTTTTACGAGATTGGAATCGGTTATGTTGTTTGGCCTGTAAAAGGAGGAGCCTGTTAAATAGGCCGTCATTATATCCGGGTATCCGGCCTGTTGTAAACTTTCTATGTGAAACCGGTCCCAGTCAGTGGGATGTTTCCAGTATGGTCCTTCGGGTGAAGGAATCTCTCCACCATAATGAGCAATCTCTATTACAGGAACCAGCTTGATCATACCAAATACGAATGCGGATGGCAAAGTACGATAAGCCGTCAAAAGAAATAAATGTATGCCTGTGTATCAATCAGCCGGAAGGCTTTGTAACGGGATCAGCTCATACAGCTTCTGTAATGCACCTTTAGTGTTGCCATTTACCAGGTCGGCAAGTGTATAATTATCAAGATAGTTGTAGAAAGCGCTTTGTGCACGGAAAAGTATGTGCTTCAGGTGACAGCTGCCATTCAGCACGCATTCCAGTGCTTCGCAGTTGATAGGTTTGCTGTTTTCCTGCTCCAGTATACGCATCAGGGTGCCCAGTTTGTATTCCGTGGCATTTTTTGCCAGCTCCAGTCCACCGCCACGCCCTCTTTGCGCATGTATAAGCCCTTTGTGAGAAAGAAACTGCACCACCTTTACAAGATGGTTTCTTGAGGTACTGAACTGTGCAGACAGTTCTGAAATAGTAGCAGGGGTGTCCGAAGGCCGCAAGGACAGGTACATCAGTGACCTGAAGCCAAGGTCCGTAAACTGGTTTATCCTCATAAGTATATGGTTTTATCAGTCTCCGGACACCCTGTGCTTTATCAGCTCAATTCCAGCATCCGGAAGACATTGTTGACAATTCTGTCGCACCGTATGAGATGGAACGGGTAAACATTGTCGCCCTCGTAATACTGCTCAAGGCTTTCCCGGAGAAAATGCTTTGCCCTGTTCAGCCTCACTTTTACATTCGACTCAGAAAGCTCCAATGCTTCGCCCGTTTCCTCCGTACTCATGTGCTCTATCTCCCTCATCACAAACACCAGCCGGTATTTCTCCGGCAATTCTGCCAGCGCTGCCTCCAGCGCCTCCTTCAGCTCTTTTATCAAAAGTGCATTGGCAGGTGTTCCTTCATACCCGCCATGCTCAAACTGCATATCATATACCTCTTCATCGGTTTCTGTTCTCATACGACCGTTACGTTTTTTCTGGGCCATGCATTCATTGATGTGTATGCGGATCATCCAGGTGCCCAGTGAAGAACGTTGTTCAAATTTGCCCAGGTTCCTGTAAGCATTTACGTACGTATTCTGCATCGCATCTTCCACATCCATAGGCTCATCCAGGATAGACATGCCCACACGGTACAGTTTCTGATTGTACCGGCGCATGATAACCTCATAAAGCCGCTCTTCACCGTTAAGAACTCGCGTGATCAATTCATTGTCTGATACATGATCAAAACTCATGGCGCATAATATTTAGAGTGTAAACAATAGAAAAAGGTTACAAAATTTTTTTCCTCCCCAGGAAATGACTTTAAACATACTAAAAACAGATGGCTAATAATAAGGGGGAAATAACCGGAATCAACTGAACTTGTACGTTTTTCCTGGTAGAAAGGATGGCCGTTACCTGCGGTTCAGGACGTAAATATCATATTAGAAATAGCAAAAATTGTTCATAAGATGATTGCCAGCCAACTATAATTTCACACCGGTGAGAAAGAGCTCACTCACCTTCATTTCAGCGTCTTTAAAAAAAATCAGGAACTATGAAAAAAAGACAATTGATCGTAATGAGTGCATTGCTGCTGGCATGCGGCCATACGGGCAGCTACGCTCAGAATCCATGGAACGGCAAAGTGATCCTCGAAGGATACTGGTGGGATTACTGGAACAGCAATTACCCCAACGGCTGGGCCAATTATCTTGCCGACCTGGCACCGCGGCTCTCCGCAATAGGCATAGATAAAGTCTGGATGCCGCCCTGTATTAAAAATGCAAGTCCGGGCAGTGTGGGATACAGCCCGTTTGATTACTACGACCTCGGCGACAAATACCAGAAAGGAAATCTCAAAACAAGACTGGGTACCAAAGACGAACTGCTGCGCTCGGTAGCGGTGTTGCATGCCAACGGCATCGATGTAATAGAGGATGCGGTGCTGGGTCATACCAGTGATGCGGGCTCTGCAACCGGCGCGGGCGGACAAGACCCGAACACGGCTTATTCCATGCAGACCAACAGCGGCTACAAAAACTTCCGCTACGTGTGTTACAAACAACCGGCAGGAAATGAATCATCCGCAGATTATCTCTCCCGGCAGGGACGCTGGCCGATGAACTATGAAAACTTCTTTCCCAACCAGTACAACAACCATTATAACACCAACGACTGGGACCAGATACTTTTTGGAGCAACGATAGATTATGATGGTACGGCTTATGGCGGCAGCTCTAATGCCACGTACAATCCATCGCAGTCGACAGACTACATGCGTACACAGGCGCGCAACTGGCTTATCTGGTTTAAGCAGCAGACGGGTTGCGACGGTATACGATTTGATGCGGCCAAGAATTACCCTTACTGGGCATTGCAGGATTTTCTCTACAACGTAAAGTACAATGCAGGCTTTGCCAATGGCGGCAGCAACATGTTTGCCGTGGGCGAATATGTAGGCAGTGCATCTGATATGGACACATGGATCAACAACGTGAAATACAGCAATGGCGGCTCTGAGGATATGGTGGGCACATTCGACTTTAACCTCCGCTCTGCATTAAAAAGCATGGTGGGGGCAAGTGGCAGCTACGATCTCAGCACAATTCCTGCTGCGCAACAAAGCAACCGCTATCGCACCGTACCGTTTGTAAATAACCACGATACCTTCCGCCCGACGGTAGACAGCACCGGCAACTACACCGGCTGGGACAGCGGTAATGAAATGGCCGGCGGTCATATAGATCCGTTTGATGTGCGGCTTTCAGCAGCTTACGCTATTGCTTTTGCTGTGGACGGATCGCCGCAGGTATTTTTTGAAGACCTGTTTAATATTGGCGGAACCGGCAAGCGTTACAGCCATCTTCCCACCAATGCTACCGACCTGCCGATGCGCGATGATATTGTAAACATCATCTGGTGCCATCAGAAGCTCAACTTCAAGAAAGGTGCTTACAAAGTGCGTTACTCCGCTCCCGATCTGCTGATCATAGAGCGCGGCTACAATGCCGGCCCGGAAAACAGTTATGCGATCATTGGTGTGAACGACAACTATTCCACATGGCAAAGCGCTACAGTGCAGACCGATTTCGGCCCGAACAAACAACTGCATGATTACTCCGGTGCCAACAGCAGCGATATATGGACAGACGCCAATGGTAAAGCCACCATCTACGTACCACCATGCAACGGCAGCAATGTGCGCAAAGGTTACTGCATCTGGGGACCAGCTGGTGTGACCGGTGGTTTCAGTCCTACGCAGAACAGCACGACACAGCAATGGGAAATGTCTGATGATCTCGGCGATTCACATGCAAGCTCACTGGGGCAAGGTGGTGCCATACCCGCCAGTTCTACAGCATGGCGCACTGTGGGTAAAGTATTTGACCAGAACGGCAAAACAATCACTGTAAATGTATATCCTGTAAATACCACGCCCAGCCTTACTGCCAGCCTGTACAACAGCAGCGGTACACAGGTAGCTACCACCAGCGGAGCAGGTACATTAACGATAACATATACACCAACAGCTACAGGATTCTACACCGTAAAAGTGAAAAATACTTCTGCCAGTAATCCCGGCCAGACCGTGTATGTAAAAGTGAACTACACAGCCCCGCTGACAGCAAATACGGCATCTTACCCGGCGCGTAAGCTGAACCCGGAAACAGCAGAGCAGGCGGCCGCTGATCTTTCTTTACAATGCTATCCGAACCCTGCCAATGATTTTGCGTGGATCAGTTATAGCGTGCCACAGAATGGTGATGTAACCGTAACACTGTATGATATGAAAGGCGTTGCCGTAAATGCCATTGAAGAACATGGTGTAACAGCAGGTAAGCACCAGGTAAAACTGAATACCGAAGCCGTGCCTGCGGGTATTTATATCGTAAAAGTAAATGCAGGCAATATGGTGCAGACAGCAAGACTATCACTGGTAAAATAGAGAACGTTTTTTTTCATCCGGACAATAGCAGGGGCCGCCATATCTGGTGGCCTTTTGCTTTGACAGGAGCAGCATTTTCCTGCAAAAATGTATTGCTGATATGATGAGCGTATCGTGGTTACGTTCCTGACGTATCGTGGTTACGTTCCCGACGTATCTTAGTTAGGTTTCCAACGTATCGAGGTTACGTTCCTGACGTATCCGGGTTACGTTCCCAACGTATCTGGGTTACGTTCCTGACGTATCCGGGTTACGTTCCTGACGTATCGTGGTTACGTTCCCGACGTATCTTAGTTAGGTTTCCAACGTATCGAGGTTACATTCCTGACGTATCCGGGTTACGTTCCCAACGTATCTGGGTTACGTTCCCAACGTATCCGGGTTACGTTCCTGACGTATCGTGGTTACGTTCCCGACGTATCGGTATTACGTTCCCAACGTATCTGGGTTACGTTCCTGACGTATCGTGGATAGGTAAATACAGGCTTTCAGGTCTGTTCAGAAGATCCTGCATCCTCCTGTCGCCGGCGCAGGATGACGAAACGAAACGTCATCCCTGCCCGACGGTAGGCAGGCTGCCGGAGCATAGCGGAGAGCAGGATCTTTTAAGGCGGAACGGAATATTTTAGAAAAACAACGGAATAATTTATTCCGGCCCGTATGCTGCTTTAGGGAAATGCTATATTTGTAAGACTGATAACCAACGACTATGGCACAGAAAGTACATCATGGTAAGAATCTTCGCAGGTTCCGCGAGTGGAAAGGGCTGAAGCAGGAAGCACTGGCCTTTGATATGGGCGATGACTGGACGCAGAAAAAGATATCGTTGCTGGAACAAAAGGAAGTGATAGACGATAAAATACTGGAATTGTTGGCCGATGTGTTGAAAGTGCCGGTGGAGGCATTTGATAATGTTAATGAAGATCCTTCGATAAACATTATTGGTAATACCATTTCAGATTCCGCAGTAGGTATCAACCATGACACGATTATTAATCCTGTAGAAAAATGGCTGGAAGCACTGGAAGAAAACAAACGCCTCTACGAGCGTATGCTTGCCGATAAAGATGCGATGCTCAAACAGCTGACAGATATTATTGCGGGAATGAAGGGGTAGAACCCGGTTCCAATTCTATAAGATACCATCATGATACCAAGTAAAAGATTACAGGTTTTTGTGTCAAGCACATACAAAGACCTTATCGAAGAACGACAAGCGGCTGTACAAGCTATATTATCGAATGGCCATATTCCTGCAGGGATGGAATTATTTTCTGCAGGTGATGAGTCCCAGATGACGGTGATAAAGCATTGGATAGAACAATCTGATGTATACCTTCTAATTCTTGGTGGATGCTATGGTAGTATTGAACCAACCTCTGGAAAGAGTTATACGCAACTTGAATATGAATATGCTTTAAGCTTAGGCAAGCCTTTATTTTCAATTGTAATTACAGAAGACCACCTGGAAGAAAAAGTGAGAAAGGAAGGTACTAAAGTGATGGAGACAAATAATCCTGCATTACTTAAAGAGTTCAGAAGTTTGGTACTTTCAAAAATGGTGCGATTCTGGAGCGATGCAAAAGACATCAAACTATCTGTTTTTGAAACACTTTCTGAATTTGCCAGAAGAGAAGACCTGGTAGGCTGGGTACCCGGAGATAAGAAAATAGATACTTCTGGTCTGGCTGAAGAATTGGCAAGACTTGGTAGGGAAAATGCTGCATTGAGAAAGCAACTAGATGAAGCAGGAACTTTATCTCAGCTTGATTTTAATGGTTTATCATATCAGGAATTGAAAAAGCTGCTAGACAGCTTAAAGTTTGATATGACTAATATTAATTTCACCAAACAGTTAGCAGAAGAAATAGGTGCTCAGTCTGAGAATTTTGGTGCAAGCAACAATAACATATCTTTTTTACATTTTTTTTATGTGCTTGCCAATTTTAATAACGTTTTTGATTATATGCCATTTGAGCGAGCAATTGCTCATTTCAAACGACTGCAACAATTAGGACTGATACGAAATTCAGGAACCGTATCTATTACGGATGTAGGAAGGAATTTTACTAACAGAATTTTTTACGAAATAGAGACCGGACTATTGTAATTTAGATCGCATCCTTCTATACTAATGATTCACTTTCAAAAACCACTTCCTCACACCCGATAATCATCCAGAAACCATTCTGCGTTTTTAAGGTAAATACCTCATCGCTGAGGTCATTTGTAAATGGTGGCACCGGTGAATATCGATGTATGATCATTACCGATGCTAAAGTTGGTCGGCTTCATTTCCTGAAGGTATTCATTCCTTACTTGTTCTTTATTGGTTGTGTCGTGCCGCATTTGGTGTGATGCTTCCTTCGTCAGCATCACAATAGTAGTAACATTTATGTACTTCCGCCTGTCATCCCGACAGAAGGAGGGATCTCACCACACAGGGGTATAATCATCATGATCTTCCCGATTAATTCATCGCATCAAATCGATAACAGATACAGATGCCGCATTCTGTCCGCCTTTTTAGTGAAACGCGTAACTTCACTACATACACAAAAGCACTTACGATGAACGAAAGAGAACAACCGGAATTTTGGGAGAAAAGCTTTGTTGAAAAACAGGAAATGTGGGGTTTTGAGCCTTCAAAATCTGCAATACTGACAAAGGATTTTTTCCTGCTGCAATCGGTGAAAAATATACTTATTCCCGGAATCGGCTACGGACGGAATGCGCAAATCTTCAGAAATAATGGGATGTCTGTGACGGGGATCGAAATATCCCAAACCGCTATTGAAATGGCTGAAAAACATTATGGCGCAGGTATGACGATCTATCATGGTTCCGTAACGGATATGCCGTTTGATAATAACCGGTATGAGGGGATATTCTGCTACGCGTTGATCCATTTACTGGACAGCAGCGAAAGAGCTAAGCTGATACGCGATTGTTACAATCAATTGACGGAAGGCGGTTATATGATTTTTACCGCTATCTCGAAAGAAGCGCAAACCTATGGCCAGGGCAGGTTTATCGATAAAGACCGTTATGAAATATTTGACGGCGTCAATATGTTCTTTTATGATCGTGCATCGATTAACGCTGAATTTGGCGGTGCCGGGTTATTTGAGATCACAGATGTTACCGAGAATTATCCTTTCTTTTTGATTAAATGTAAAAAAGGCGCTAACGATATATATGAATAAGATCAGACCGGTGGCAAACTTCATTTGGCTAATATCAGTGATGTTGGTTGTTCTTTAAAGGTTAATCCCGCCGGTGCAATGTCACCGGCGGGATTATTTATATCTCCTGTTTTTATACTAGTGCACCACAAATTCCTTCACTGCTTTTTGTTGTCCGTTCTGCATCTGCAGCCAGTAGCTGCCGGGCGCCAGTGTGGTAAGGGGTATGGTGACCTTTGTGTTATTTGCAGGCAATTGCAGCTGCTTCACTGTTTGCCCGGCAACATTTGTAATGGTTATATCCCAGTTGCCTGTATGAACATCTGATGTTTCAAGAATAAGTTCGTTGCGGGCCGGATTAGGATATAACTGCAGGGAAAGTGCGCTGACAGGTGTGTTGGCGATGCCTGCCGAAACGGTTGTATCCAGCCGGTAGAGCTCGTAGCCTGCCGATGTATAGCCGGCAGTAAAATAAAGCATGTCGTTGCATACAGCGAGCTCGGTAGTATTGGTCAGAGGGCTGCTCAGTGCGGGGCCGGCAGGTGTTATGATATGTGAATGGGCTACAGCTGTATCTCCGTTTGTAACCCAGAGCTGGCGCCCCATTGGTGCTGCAGTAGAGCCAATAAAATATAAATTGCCATGGTAGAGCGTGAGGGCAGACGGCGAAGTATTGCCGCCGCTGCCGGGATAAAAATCTTTAAACAGCTGTGTACCGGCAGCAGTGCCATCGGTGGTCCACAATTCATTACCCACACTGCCGTCATTGGCCTTGAAGAAAAGCTTGCCGTTAAAGCCTGTCAGCGGCGCGTAAATACCCTGTGAAAACGGTCTCAGCATTTGTGTGCCTGCCAGTGTGCCGTCTGTAACCCAGAGCGATGTCCCGAATGCCTGGTTGGCCGCTTCAAAGAAAAGCTTGCCGTTGTAGGGAGTCAGGAGTGAGGGGTAGGAGTGGCCGCTGGGGTTTATGTCATCGAATAGTGAAGTGCCGGCTGAAGTACCGTCTGATGACCATAGTTCCTGGCCATGTATGCCATCGTCGGCTTTGAAAAACAGCTTGCCGTTATACGCTGTAAGGTCTGTGGGGTTGGAATGGTTATATGGGCTGCCCGGGTATATATCTTTTACGAAGTAGGTGCCTCCCGGTGCGCCGTTTGCACTCCATAGTTCATTGCCGAATGTGGCGCTGCGCGCCGGAAAGTATAACATGTTTCCTACGAGGGTAAACGGCCCGGGAAAAGAACTGCCGGATCCGGTGTCTATATCTGCAATGACGTAGGTGCCGGCTACAGTACCGTCAGATATCCAGAATTCATTGCCGAGGGTGCTGTCGGTGGCGCTGAAATAAAGGAGGCTGTCAAATTCCTTGAAGTTGGCAGGATTGGAGCTCCCGCTGCCGGCATATAAGTCCTTAAACAACTGTGTGCCCGCTGTAGTGCCATCGGTAGCCCATAGCTCTACGCCGTTTGTGCCATCATTGGCAGAAAAGACGAGCATGCTCCGGTATACAAAAAAGTTGGCAGGATCTGAACCGGAGCTACCCGGGTAAATGTCTTTGAGGAGATGAGTGCCCGCTGCGGTTCCGTTCGTAACCCACAGCTCTGTACCGTTACTGCTGTCGGTAGCTGCGAAAAACGTCTTGCCGCCAAATGCTGTAAAAGAATGAGGGAAGCTGCTGCCGGACGGGTTGATGTCTTTGACGAGCACTGCATGTTGTGCGTCGGCGCATAGTGCTGCAGCAGATGCAAGCACCAGGAATAATTTTTTCATAACGTAGGTAGTTTTGGGGTTAAGCTGTCGTTTGTGGAGACAGTGTAACCTCAAAAGTATATGGTTTCCGGCAGCCGTAGCAAATGGATTAAACTGTCATGTTTAAGTTGCAGGTTTATTTGAAGCTGCAATCCCGGGCACGATAATTATAAAAGGCTGTTGCTGTATTACCCGGCTAATTGATGTTGCAGTGTCCGGAGATTTATATGCTTTCATTCGCCCATTCTTCGAGCATCACAACATCTGCCTGCCGCGGGAAAACTTTAGTGGTGAGTACGCGATGCACTTCCTCATCTCCGTCTGCACAGCAATCGGAGATAACGGTGAGACGGTAATCTTTATCCGCAGCTTCGCGCAGGGTAGACAACACAACGCCGCTGGTAGCAATGCCGGTAAGCACGAGGTGCTGAATGTGCTGCGCTCTTAATATTACTTCGAGGTCGCTGCCGGTAAAGGCGCTTACACGACGTTTCATCACCTGTACTTCTCCAGCCTGCGGTGCAAGATCAGGATGGACCTGTGAGAATTCATCTACGTTTATATGAGCCATCCGTTCTTTGATGCCGGAAAAGGTTTTGTTGTTCATACTGGCTTCCGGTGCGCCCTGGCGGAAGCCTACGGTTACATAGATAACGGGAATCTGTTTTTCGCGTGCATGTGCGATGGCTTTGGATACCTGGCTGATCAGTGGGGCTGCAGCCGGGAAGTTGTTGAGTATGCCCATCTGCATGTCCATGACGAGTAGTGCCGTGCTGTTTTGCATTTCTTTTTTTGTTTTAGTTGATTCTTTTTTGTGTGTATTGTGCTCGTGCTATCCCATATGTTACTTTTTTTTGCGGAAAAAAAAGTAACCCCAAAAAACCGCCGGCAAGCCATGACGGCTTACTTGCCGGTTGTCGCTCCGGTTAAGCATCATTACTACTGTGCTGCCGGGCTATTAGACTCTGCTCGCTCTTATATTTTGCTTTTGATTTGGGCATTTGTTTTTGGATCATTTGGCGTCTGGATTTTAGTCCTTGGATTTTAATCCTTGTTCTTTCCTTGTAAGAAATCTATAAAATGCTGCCACGATGATGAGCGACAGAACGCCCTGGCAAAGCATGGTGACGGGAGCACCTATATGCTGCGATACCCAGCCGGTCAGTAAACTTCCTAAGGGCAGCATTCCGAAATAGCCCATCGCCACATAGCTCATCACACGGCCACGCATGCTTTTGTCGGAGTGCATCTGCACAATGGTGATACATATTGACGTCAGCGACATGGTGCCGTACCCGCATATCACTGCTGCGGCCATAGCAACCGGAAAGCTGCTGATCTGCGAAAAGAGCATCAGTCCCACGCCCAGCACTATTGTATTGACCAGTAAGACGATCTTAAGATTAGTGCCGGGTTTCAAAGATGCAAGAAATGCGGTGCCGATGACGGCTCCCAGTCCGATGAAGCTGTTGATATACCCGAAGGTGGCTGCATTGCCTTTAAAAATAACTTTTGCAAATACAGGCAGCAGTGTATTGTAAGGCAGCACCAGGAAGCTGACGAGCGTAAGCAGCAGCAGGGTAATGCCGATCGCAGATGTTTTTTTGAGATAGGCGAATCCTTCTGCAAGGTCTGATTTCAATTTGTTCTTTACCGGCTGTGGTACGTATGCGGGCAACTTCATCAGTAAAAGAGACATAAGCACTGCTACAAAACTCACCGCATTTAGCAGGAAACAAACGCCTGCTCCAAATTTTTGCAGCACAATACCAGATATTGCCGGACCGACAAGCCGTGCGAAATTGTTCATGGATGAGTTGAAAGCAATGGCATTAGGCAGATCGTCTTTGTCGTTTATCAATTCGTGCACCAATGGTTGCCGCGCCGGTACGTCAAAAGCATTGATGGCGCCGAGCAGTACACTCAGTACCAGTATTTCCCAGACTTCGTAATGCCCGGTAAGTGTCAGCACTGCCAGCAATATGGCCTGTATCATGGAGGCTGCCTGTGTGATGAGCATTATTTTATACCGGCTGTAGCGGTCGGATATAAGTCCACCGTATAATGAAAGCGCAAACGAAGGAAACTGCTGTGCAAACACGGTTACACCCAGCATAAAGGCTGAGTGCGTCATCGTGTAGACGACCCAGCTTACGCCGGTACGCTGCATCCAGGTGCCAATCTGTGAAACTGACTGGCCGGTGAAATACAGCGCATAATTGCGATTGCGGAATGTACGGAATGTATTGGATATAGTGAGCGACATGGCTACATTCGTCTGATGATTAGTGTGTTTTACCGCAAAGGATGCAAAGTATTCGCAGAGAGGCGCAAAGAATATGTAATGATATTTTGTGCATTATAAAGATTTATTTCCTTAGCGATCCTTTGCGCCACCTTAGCGTTCTCTGCGTTAAAAAACTATTCTTTGTCTTTTGCCTGAAAGTGAACGCTGAGCATGATGCTCATGGCTGCAATGCCTGCAAGAAATATGATTAACGATGCCGGGTGTGCTGCATTGATCTGATCTGCATGGAACAGCAGGTAACCAATAACGAGATTGACGAGTGACCAGACTACATTTACTGTGGGCGATGAAAGTCCTTTGCCTGGCGGCTTTGCAAATGGCGTAGGAAATTTATTGCCGGAAATACCGTGCACAAAATGCGGGACTACATTGGCTAAGATCGCACCGTTGAAAAAGACGCCGATATACTGATACCATTCCATATGCTGTAATTGAGGATGCAAAGATGGAACGGTTGCATGGATCTGACCTGTGACAATCGTCACAATCGTAAACTGTTAGTGATTTTTACCACGGATGCGGCTCAGCGTTTCGCGGGCTACGCCGAGGTAGGAAGCAAGCTGTGAGAGTGAAATGCGCTGTAATAACTGTGGATTGTGCTGCTCAATGTAGTGGTAACGTTCCTGCGGTGTATATATCTTAAACAGGTTGCTGTGCTCTTCTGAGCGAAGCAGCATATTTACCACTATACGGCGTACAAACCTGTTGATCTGCGGGTGTTCATCGATCTGGCCGGATATTTTCCGGAAGTTGATGATCCAGGCGATCGAATCTTCGCCAGCCTCAATAATAACATCTGAAGGCTGCCTGTTTTTATAGCATTTGAGATTGGTGGTAAAGCTGCCTTCAAAGGTGAAGTTGAGGTTGATAGCTATACCGTCTTTATTGTAATAAGTACGCAGGTGACCCTTTTCTACAAAATAGAAGACACGACATAGCTCACCTTCATTGAGCAGGATCTCACTTTTCTTTAAGCTCCGGATTTCGGCACAGCTCAGTAACAGAGAAAGGTCTTCGTCTGATAAGTCTACAATCTTCGTAATGCTTTGGCGGAGTATGCTTTGATCTGTGTGCATAAGTATAGCATAGCAAATATCCTTGTTTTTGCGATCAATCCATTACTTCAAATCCTGGGAACGACTGCCTTGATAAGATAACTTTCATGTCAGTTAAAAGATTGTCTGAACTCAAGCGGGGAGTGATTGGTTTTGCTCTTGAAAAATTTACTGAACGATTGCGGATGCTCAAAGCCTAATTGATAAGCAATTTCGCTGACAGACAAGTTGGTGGCTGTTAAGATCTCTTTTGCTTTTTCAACGAGCTTGTTGTGTATGTGCTGCTGCGCATTCTGGCCGGTGAGTGAACGAAGCATATCGCTCAGGTAATGAGCGGAAATATTCAGTTGTTCTGCAAGGAACTGGACGGTTGGCAGTCCTTTCATCAATGCGGTTTCATTGTCGAAATAATCTGTAAGGATAGATTCCAATTTTACCAGCAGATCATTGTTCGCTGCTTTCCGGGTGGTGAACTGCCGTTTGTAATAACGGTTGCTGTATTGCAGCAATAATTCGATCTGTGCGATCATTACATCCTGGCTGAAATCATCTATCGGCAGCTTTAACTCGGATTCTATATTCTTAAAGACGCCGAGAATCGTTTTCTTTTCCTGGTCGGAAAGATGCAGCGCTTCGTTTACTGAATAAGAAAAGAAACCATAGTCTTTGATACTCTGCGCCAATGGATAGCCTCTGGTAAAGTCCGGGTGAAAAAGCAGGCTGAATCCTTCATATTCGGTTTGTTCATCGCTGCCCGACATTAACTGGTTGGGTGAGACGAACATCAGGCCGCCTTCGTCAAAATCGTAATGCGTTTGCCCGTATTTTATTTTGCCGCGGAGGTTTTCTTTGTATGCTATTTTGTAGAAATTAAGTAATACGGGGCCGCGCATTTCATCCACTACGTCACTTATATCACAATTTCTCACAAGACTGATCAGCGGATGCAACGGCTTCGGTAATCCCAGAACCCGGTGCAATTCAGAAATAGAATTGAATGTAAACGGTTCGGCTTTTTTCATGGAATAAATTTACTGAAACAAACGGATTGAGGTGTTTCTCCCAGTGCCCCGGGCAAAAGTATCCCGGGGCATAAAGAGGTGTACCAGGTTATTAATATTAAATTAGTTTCGATTTAAAGAAGTCTTCTAGCTTGATAATCGCCGGTGTAACAAACGCTTCTTTGTCATAAAGATCCACATGGCTGGCACCTTTAACGAGAAAGAGCTCTTTGGGTTCCTGTGCTTTTTCAAATGCTTCATTTGTCATCCATAAAGTATCTGCTTCTGTGCCGGCGATTAAAAGTACCGGACGGGGAGCAATAAGATCTGCGAACCGGAAGGCGTCAAATGCTGCGATGCGGTCTACGCTGCTCCAGGTAAAGGTTTTGGCAGAACGTGGATGCTGTCCGCGGTCGGTACAATAGTATTCCCATCCTTCAAAAACATGTTGTCCCATGGCCTTTGCCTGTTCGCTTGTTTCCGGAAATACGGGGAAACTACTGATACCATTTCCTTTTGCTTCTGCGGTTCTTACACCCGCGGCAGCATCCAGCATACTTTGAATAATAGCAGGATCCTGTTTGCCATCTCCTCCATTCCTGAACTGTCGTCCCATGTCTGCTGCGCTAACGGTGGCTATTGCTTTTATCCTGTGGTCTGTGGATGCAGCCGACAATCCGTAGCCGCCCGAAGCACAGATACCCAGTACGCCAATGTTTGTGGCATCTACTTCATCAAGAGTGGTTAAAAACGAAACGGCCGATTTTATATCTTCCACTCTCTGTGCCGGATCTTCGAGACCACGGGGTGTTCCTTCGCTTTCGCCCTGGTAAGCTGCGTCAAAGGTCAGCGTTATAAAACCTCTTTCTGCCAGTAGTTTTGCATATAAACCTGCTGTCTGTTCTTTAACGCCGGTGCCGGGATGACTTACTACAATGGCCGGAGATGGCCTAGCCGGTACTTTATCGCCCGGGTAATAAAGATTTCCCGCGAGGGTTAAACCATTTGACTTAAATGAAACGCTTTTTACGCTTGTTTTGCCTGTGTTTTCAGTTGAATTTTTACTGATGATTGTGCTCATTTTTGTGTTTTTTGATAACACAAATGTCACCCGCAGACAGCCGCCGGACGAAGCCGTATTGGGTATTGTTGTAGCCAAACCGGTAAGTAAGGATTCGTATTAATGCTGGATATTATACTTCAGCACAATAGAAGAACTACCGCCTTTGGGATCGTATACAGATTCAATAGTGCCCCAGGCAAACGTGTGTTTTTCGCCAACCTGTTCCTGAAGCCAGAGATCATTGAGTTCTTTTCTTTCCAGTTCCTGTTGTTCAGACCAGTTATCCCAATCTGTGGCTGCAGGCAATTGCCTGTGTTTGGGAAATACGGTGAGCGATTCTATAGTATGGTCTTTAAAATACAAGGTGATTAACAGGGTGTTGTCTTCAATTATGTAGCTAGTCCATGCTGCATTAGCTATTTGCGGCCGGATATTTACTTTAAATTGTTGCAGAATTTCCTGCCTGGTGCTTCGCCTCGTTATGATGCGATCACCTGTTGAAACAGAACCATTTTCAGGGTTAATGTATTGCATAAGCCAATAGTACGGAGCAGTTGGAATAATATATGCTGTCTGCTGCAAATGCGAAAATAGAATAAAGCAACATTCCGGATAACATTCGGCATGCCGGCCTTATCTTTACAGTTGTGATTTCGCCAGCGTCGATTAATGAAGTAATGCAGCGTGCCGATGTGATTGATATCATCGGCCAGTTTATCCGTCTTAAAAAAAGAGGGGCAAATTATATTGCCAATTGTCCTTTCCACAATGAAAAAACGCCATCCTTTTATGTGTCGGCGGCCAAGGGTATCTACAAATGCTTTGGTTGCGGTAAAGGCGGCAATGTGGTCACTTTTATACAGGATCATGAAAAGCTGACTTACCCCGAGGCAATCCGCTGGCTGGCTGATTATTACAAGATTCCGCTGGAAGAAACGGAGAAGACACCCGAACAGCAGCAGCAGCAACTTGCAGAGGAAAGTCTGCGCATCCTCAATGAATATGCGGCCAATTATTTCCAGGAGCAGCTGCAAAGTGAAGAAGGGCAGGCGATAGGTCTGTCGTATTTCAAACAACGCGGTTTCCGCAAAGACATTATAGAAAAATTCAGGCTGGGATATAGCCCGGAGAGCCGTGACGCTTTTTACCGCACAGCGGTAATGAAGGGTCATAACCCGGACCTGATGGAAAAGGCCGGACTGGTAAAGAACCGCGATGGTTCTTACTACGACAGCTACCGCGGCCGTGTGATCTTCCCGATACAGAGCATGACGGGGCGTGTGCTGGGTTTTGGCGCGCGTATCCTTAAAAGCAATGAGAAGGCGCCGAAATACATTAATACGCCGGAAAATGAGCTGTACATCAAGAGTAAAGTGCTGTACGGCATGTACCAGAGCCGGCAGTCGATCAGTAAGCTGGACGAATGTTTCCTGGTAGAAGGTTATACAGACGTGATATCGCTGCACCAGGGCGGGGTAGAGAATGTAGTGGCGTCGAGCGGTACTTCGCTTACTGAAGACCAGCTGCGCCTGATAGGTCAGCTTACTAAAAATCTTACGATACTTTACGACGGAGACAGCGCCGGTATTAAGGCCGCATTGCGTGGCCTGGATATGGCCTTGTCACAGAGCTTTAACGTGCAGCTGGTATTGCTGCCGGATGGTGAAGACCCGGACAGCTTTGTGCAGAAAGGCGGTTCTGCCGCTTTTCATGAATATGTAAAAGGCCACAAGCAGGATGTGATCAGCTTTCGCCTGCAGGTAGGCCTGCAGGATGTGGGCGGAGATCCTGTAAAAAAATCAAAACTGGTAAACGAGATCGCTGAAAGCATTTCGCGCATCAATAAGGCAGAAGATTTTGCGCTGCAGGATTACTATATCCGGGAAGCCGCGAATAAACTGCAGGTAGAAGAAGCCGGACTGGTAAACCTGGTGAACAAGCACATCCGTGAGCGGCTGGACCAGGAAAAGCGCCATCGCGATAATCAGCAATCGCGCTATGTGCCGGAGCCCGACATGGCTTATGGCAGTGAAGAGGAGATGATGGATGCGGTGCCTTCTGCGGCCACCAATGAAGATCCGCAGGAATGGGAACTGGTGCGGGTGTTGCTGGAGTGCGGCTATCTTCCGTTTGAAGGATTCGGGAATGTGGCCGATATGTTTCACCAGCGGGTAGACCCGGAGCTGATAGACAGTGTAATGGCCCGGAATATCTACAATCATTATTTCGACTATCTCACCATGAACGGCACCGCGCCGGAGCTGAATTATTTCACTAATTATCCTGATGCGGAGATACAGCATCGTATGGCCTCACTGCTGCATATCCGTAACGAAATCAGCCCGAAATGGAAGGAGAACTATGGCATTGAGTCGTTGCATGGTGAAGACAATTACCTGCAGGAAGCCGAAAGTGCGCTTACCTATTTTGAGTTGAAAAAACTGAAAATGGTGCTGGCAGAGATATGGGAGCGCATCAGCAATGAGAGCGACGCCGCGCGCATGAAATTATTGATGGAAAAATATCTGCAATTAAGGAAGGAAGAAGGGGAGATACTGAAAAAAATGGGCACAGTAGTGCATACAATTAATAAAAAGCGCTAGACAGAAAATATTACATATATCGGTTCGGGCATCCTTTTATTGTCTCAACTATTATTATTTCCGCTCCAGATGAGATATTTTTATATGTAATAAAAAATCTTCATTTCAGGTTTATTAGAATTGATGAACAACTTCCGGCTTGTCTTTAAGCAGGAATGATTGTATGTATAAAGCCTTGTTTAGTAAATGTTAAAATCACAGATGAGATGTTTGTATGTGAATCTGACTTTTTACTTTTATCACTCATTAATTACCTATAATGTATGAATCTCCCTACTTGCCTGAAAGGAGCATTATGCCTTTTATTACTGCCGTTTGCTGCCTGCGCCCAGCATTCTTATAACCTGGATATGGAACAGCTCAATGCCTCCGGCATGCCGGATAAATGGGAGGTACATTTTGCCGGCAGTACCTCAAATGCCGGTTATGAGATTTCACTGGATTCCATTACAAAACAACACGGGAGGTATGCGCTTGGCATTGAGAAAAAGGTCGATGGAGGTCAATTTGGCGTATGCTATACGACTATCCCTGCACAGTTTTCCGGTCATCGTATTAAGCTCTCCGGTTATCTTAAAACAAAAGATGTAGCGGACGGGTTTGCAGGTATATGGCTGCGGGTAGATGGTGAAGGCTCTGTACTCGCATTTGATAATATGCAAAGTCGCGGGCTTAAGGGTACCAACGACTGGAAACAGTTTGAAATAGAGCTGGATTATGACGAAGAACAGGCGAAAATGATATATGCAGGCGCACTGCTTGCAGGAAAGGGAAAAGTATGGGTTGATAATCTGGAACTGACAATAGATGGAAAAGATGCTGCAAGCGCTATCGGTAAGAAAACAGAGACTATCAAAGCGAAACTGGATACTGCACTGAACAAAACATCCGGCATTTCATCTGTTTCATACAATGGCAGCAAGCTGCAGCAGCTTGTAAATCTTGGCCAGGTATGGGGTTTCCTGAAGTATTATCATCCTGCTATTGCAGATGGAACGTACAACTGGGACGCAGAATTGTTCCGTTTCCTGCCGGATTATAACGCGGCTGCAACTGATAAAGAGGCATACCTGTTATTAGAAAAATGGGTGGATAAACTCGGAAAAGTGCCGGTATGCATCGATTGTAAGTCAGATAGCCCGGATATAAAACTAAAACCTGATTACGGACAGATTTTCGCTGAAAACAATCTGCCTGCATCACTTGTAGCAAAACTGGAGTTTATCAGGGACAATCACAGCGGCTCTGGTAGACAGTATTACATTGATAAAGCTGAGGGAGTAGGCAATCCGGTATTCCGGAATGAACTGGGCTATATTTATTCAGTATATCCCGATGCGGGTATAAGGCTGCTGGCTTTATACCGCTACTGGAATATGGTACAATATTTTTGCCCGAATCGCCATCTCGCAGGGGACTGGAATAAGGTATTGCCTGAGCTGATCCCAGTATTTGCAGATGCCAGGGATGATAAAGAATATGCATTTGCCTGCCTGCAGATGGTAGGTTTGCTGCATGATGGTCATGGGCAGCTTATGGACAAACAGGGTACACTTGAGCTTCTGAAAGGCAGATATGCGCTTCCGGTAATGGCCGCCTGGATAGAAGAGAAGATGGTGGTGACTGATTATTATACGACCGACAGCACTATCAGGGAGAAAGTGAAGAAAGGGGATGTTATTACTGCCATTGATGGCGTTCCGGTTAATACGCTTATAGATAAATACAGGCGTTATACGCCGGCGTCAAACGATGTTGCACAGATACATTATATGATGGGTTATTACGGGTTCCTGAACAGAGGCGATAATAGCAGGCTGCAGCTTGATATAGTCAGGAAAGGTGAAAAGATGTCGGTTGTTTCTGAGCGGATACCGTTTAATAAGGTTGAACTACCTGAAGCAGCCAGTCATAAAGCATATGAAATGATACCAGGCAATATCGGCTATATTTATCCCGCGTTACTTAAAGATGGAGATCTTGATTCCATAATGGCCATCATGCAGTCCGCAAAGGGTATTGTAATAGATATGCGCTGTTATCCTCATGTTTTTATGCCATTCAGTTTTGGTAACTGGCTAAAACCGCGTGCTTCGGATTTTGTGCGTTTTTCTACACTAAGTTTTAAAAAGCCCGGCCAGTTTTCTTATTCAGAGCCGCAGGCAAACGGAGAACATAACGCTGCCTGTTACAAGGGAAAACTGGTGATTATCGTTAATGAGCAGACACAAAGCCAGGCAGAATATACAACAATGGCACTCCGTACGGCTCCGGGCGCTGTAGTGATAGGCAGTACTACTGCCGGTGCAGACGGCAATGTCTCTTCCGTTGTTTTGCCGGGAGGTTTTATGTCCCTCATATCTGGTATCGGGATTTACTACCCGGATAAAACAGAAACACAGCGTACCGGTGTGAAAATTGATGAAAAAATAAAGCCTACAATAAAAGGCATAGCTGAAGGCAGGGATGAATTACTGGATCGGGCTGTACAGATTATCAGGAAAGGGTAGTCAGGTAACCGGCCGATATGATAATATGCTGATGTGGTAATGTACTTTGTGCTTATTAGAGGAATTGTAGATGCCGTCTCCTGTAAAACGGCAAGGCTCACCTCTCAAATCTCATATCCCACTCTCTATTGCCTATTCACTGACATCAAACCACACTTTACGTTCATCGTTCCAGTCGCCGTTATAGTTGATCGTTAATTCTTCACCGGCTTTGATTTCACGTACTGTTTTTATAGTAATGCTGTCGCGGTCATAATCCATAAAATACTCGCAGTTGGAGGCGTAGGAATGATTATATACAGATATGTAGCCCAGCGCCATGCAGCATTTCAGTTCACCTTCGGGTGTCCATTCAAAAATGTAATCATGCAGCAGCGTCTGGTCCAAGTGTTTGCGGTCTTCGTTGGTCATGACTATAACCGGCGATACTTCAATTACCGTATCAGCAGGCAGGTCGTTAAGCGAAAATACTCCCCGACCTTTATTTTCTGTCTCGTCTATATAGATTCCGGCATCCATTATGAGCAAAATTGGGTGCAAATGTAAGATTCCGGTCAGTTATAATAAACTTATACTGCCCAAACCCTTGACATTCTCAATCCTTTTTATAATTTCACTTCTTAAATATCATTTGTATGCGATATACGCGCGTGCTGAGCGCTCTTGCAGGTTGTGTTGCTTGTTTGCTGCCTTCTTTTTCCCAAGCCCAGTCAGAATTTCCGAGAGGACTGCAACGCCTGCAGGTAGGCTATTCGTTTCTTATGGGTTCTGCTACCTACAAATACGACGCTACCACCTTTGATCAGAGTTCTGTAACCCTGATTGATACTACTGCTACTGAAAAAATTAAGTCAAAGGGCGGTTTTGGCGTGACGATAGGTACTTACTTTCCTATATCCCGCCTGGGCAATAAAGGTTCTCTTTGTATAGCAGTAGATGGTGTCTGGAACGCACTGATGTGGGAAAAAGGCGGTTTCAGCTATTCTTCCAACAGCGAAACCGGTACCACCTCTTCCGGCTCCGGCACTATGCAGTTTGGCCTGCCGGTAGGGTTCGACTATAAATTTGGCTGCGACGGCCTGCTTGACAAAAGCAAGCGTTTCTGCTTTACTGTAGGCACCGGCGTTTTTCCTTCGGCTAACCTTACTGTATTCAAAGGCCAGACAGACAATAAAATGATGGTGCTGCCATACATAAAAGGAGAAGTGGGTGTTTTTGCGGGTATCTGCTTCAAAGTGCGCGCCCAGTATTCTTTTGGCAACCTGAAATATATGGAGTACAATCAATCTGACGATATCACAACCAGTACCATGTCACTGAAGGGAAAATCAAACCTTGCTGTTTCGCTCATCCTAATGCCGTTCTCCTGGAAATGGGAGAAAGACAGCTGGTGGAGATAGAAATAACGGGCATGTTTATAATACTATCGCCGGGCAATTATTTGCCTGGCTTTTTTTTATTTAACGGTGTCAGGGTTCCAAACCCTGATACCGTTAACCCTGCTGGATAGGGACATAAAAAAAGCCCCGCACTATGCGGGGCTCGTTAAAAATGTTGAATTAAAATCATAATTCGTTTTTGGGTGTGGCAAATATTTCTTTTTGTGCCAGGATACCCTTTTTCCCTTCCTGTTCCGGTACTATTTCCACTTTTACTTTAGCGGTGCCGGAATTAGAGAAGTTCAATTGATCGGCTGCAATGCTTGCCAGGTCAATTACCCTTTTGTTGGTCGGAGCCATGCGGTCATTAATGCGTACGTAAACAATGCGGCCATTAGCGGTATTGGTTACTTTAACATAAGAGCCTAGCTGCAGCTTATTGCTTGCTGCGGTGAATTTACCGTTATCGAAAATTTCACCGGTAGCAGTACGTCGTCCTTCAAACTTGTCGTGATAAAAACTGGCTATTCCTTTTACCAGCTTTGTCACCGGGTTTTGCGCCCCAACCTGAAGTCCTGCGAATATCAATAATGCTGTTACTAACAACTGCCTCATACTCTACTTTTTGGTTCGGTGCAAATATAGGGAAATAGTTTAAAAAAACTAACAAATATTGCAGTATTGTTAATATCTCCTGTTAACGAAATCAAAATATTACTGAAATAGGCCGAGTTGGCCAACCGGTTTAAGTCAGAATGTCAAAGAAAAAGGGCATCATTTACGATGCCCTTTTTATAAATTTTATAAAATACTTCTGATTCATTTTATCGTGATTTGTAGCGAGAGCCGCTTTCACGATCTGATTTGCCTTTGTACCCGCCGGATGATTTTCCGTAAGGTCTGTCGGGCCTGCCGCCACGGTCACCGCGATCACCACCGCGGCTTCCTCCGCCTCCGCCACTGCGCTGTTCTGCTTCTTCTATACGCACTTTACGGCCTTTGTATTTTTTAGTAGGCAGTACTTGCTGTATAAATTCTGCAGCGCTGGAAGGTACGTTAAAGAAGCTGCTCAGATCACGTACGGTAACACGGTCTATCGTGTTTGCTTCCATGTCGGTTGATTCAGTAATGAACTGAACCAGCTTTTCATTATTCAGGCCGTCTTTGGCGCCGAGGTTTATGAACAGGCGTACATACTGACCGCTGCTGCGGGCTTCTTTGTTACCTTTTTCATAACCGGCATTGAGGTCTTCGGCATCATGGTAGGCATCGATCGTTTCTTTCAGCTGCAACCAGATAAGGCGACGTATCAGTTCGTCTTTATCCATCTCCTCAAAACGCTCATGGATGGTCTGCTGATATACAGCGGCAAAATCGTTCTGCGGTTCTGCAGTAGCGATCTGCTCCAGGTAGAAGAACAGGCGTTTGCGCACTACTTCGGCACCATCAGGTATGTCGCTGCGGTGGAAGCGGAGTTTTACAAGGCGTTCTATCTGGCGTATGTTGGATATTTCTTTCGGCGAAACGATAGACATACAGATACCGGATTTACCGGCACGTGCGGTACGGCCGCTACGGTGTGTGTATACTTCCGGATCGTCGGGCAGTTCGTAATTGATAACGTGTGTTACATCGTTTACGTCGATACCGCGGGCGGCAACGTCTGTGGCAACGATGGCCTGAAGGCTTTTGTTTTTGAAGCGCTCCAGTACTTTGCTGCGCATTTTCTGGTCCATATCACCATGCAACGGACTTACATGATAACCCTGGCGCATCAGCTTCTCAGCGATGTCCTGGCAATCCTGTTTGGTACGTGTAAAGATGATACCGTAGATGCCCGGTGTAAAATCGAGCAGGCGGCGCAGCGTTTCAAAACGGTTATGATGATTGGTAACGTAGTACTGGTGGTCAATGTTTTCATTGGTAGCATTGGCAGCAGCTACTGCAAATTCTTCCCATTTGTTCATGAAGCGTTTGGCGATGCCGCGCACTTCATTGCTCATAGTAGCAGAGAACAGCCATGTAAACTCGCGTTTAGGCGTGTTTTTGAGGATAAAATCGATATCCTCACGGAAGCCCATGTTCAGCATTTCATCTGCTTCGTCCAGTACCACATACTGCACATCTTCCAGCGAAAGTGCTTTACGCTCCAGCAGGTCTATAAGACGGCCGGGTGTGGCAACTACGATCTGCGGGCCATATTTCAGTTCACGGATCTGCCCGCCAATGGGCACACCTCCGTAAACGGCAGTAGTTTTCAGGCCACGCATATGCTGGCCATATTTTTTAAACTCTTCCTGGATCTGCATACACAATTCTCGTGTAGGACTTAATACCAGGGCTTGCACATGTTTCAGTGCGACGTCAGTGTGGTGCAGTAATGGAAGGCCAAAGGCGGCGGTCTTACCTGTTCCTGTTTGCGCCAGGCCTATTATATCAGAAGGTTGAGATAAGAGTTGCGGTATTACTTTCTGTTGGATGGGCGTTGGGGTTTCAAAACCCATGTCCGCTACAGCACGCATTAATTCTTCCCGCATGGGGAAGGATGAAAAAGAAATCATTCTAAAGAACTTAAATTGAATTGAAGCCGCAAAGGTACAGTATTTTACTGAGGAATGACTGTTAAGTATGAAATAAATGTAATTGCCTGGTTTGCAGACGTTAAGTCAACAAGAGCCAGGCAATTTTCCGCTTTTGGGCGGTGCAGCATTTAGACAAATGCCCGTGTGTGTGTTTGAAAAGAAACTATTTTTATTTATCTGCGGTCGCCTCCATGCGGGCCATCCTGCAGTTTATCAAGCAGCATTTCTTTAAACTCGCGTTCAGCCTGGTAAAGCTCGGCGAGCTGCTGCGGGGAAATTATTCTGAGAAAATCATCTTTATACCGTCTTTTCAGCTTCAGCAGGGCTTCCTGGTAATCAAGGTTATCATCGATATACTGCCGGGAAACGGCTTCACTGCGCGGGGCAGCATTTTTGTCCCGTTTATATTTTTCAAAAAAATTCTTGCGGAGTGATTTCTGTTCTTCTTCGTATTGATTATACATAGGCCAGAATTTTGTCGCTTGATCACTGGAAAGATGAAGTCTATCGGTGATGTAGCCTATTTTGGCAGCATGTATCCGTTCAAAACGCTTGCCCTGTATTGGTTGGGCAAAAGACCCGAAGGATAGAAGAATGCATATAATGGTTGCAGCCAGGCGTGTCATAATTCAGATTCTTTGCAATATTAATTTATTTCGGAGTGTTCATTCCATCCTGTTTCATCCAGGTATTGAATAATTTCCTGCTTGTCCAGGTCTTTTACAGCATTTTTATCATTGGCCTGTACAGGCGTCTGAGCATCTGCCAGCTTGTTCTCCAGCATTTCAGTTTCAAACTCGTCGATATTCTGCTGTACGTATGCATCTATAGTATCTGCCGGTACGCGCGAGAGTGTATGGGCAACATTGATATGCTGGGGATGGAGCATGTTATAGGAACCCAGCCCCATAAACAGTATGAAAATAGCCGCTGCTGCCCAGCGTGTGTACACTTGTGTAAGCCGTACTCTTTTCCTGAACGCATTGTCGCTGCTTTTTGCTGCAGCGAGTGCTTCCCGCGGAAATTTTTCAAAATAACGCTCCGGAGCAGCATAGGGGTCAGCTGCAGGTAGCTGGTCCAGTATTTCCTGTTCCCTGGCCATCATAAGGGCCTGCTGTGGAAAGTAGTTAAAATAACCTTCAGGGGCTTCCATCGGGAAGGAAATATGGCTGAATAATCCCGGTTCACTGTCGTTTGCTGCTGCCTGTACTCCTTCCGATAGTTCCTCTGCAAGATGGTTGAAATACCCTTCCGGTATATGGTAAGGCATTTTCCGCGACATACCCGCCAGCGGGCTGCCCAGGCGCTTCAGTTCTTCTTCTATGTCGTTATTGTAATGCATATTGTTTTGACTTGGTGCAAGATAGGAAGTTTAATCGTTTTTTATAAACGCCTCAACTTTCTTTACTGCATGATGATAAGATGCTTTCAGTGCTCCTACAGATGTGTCCAGTATTCCGGACATCTGCTCGTAGGGCATTTCATCATAATATCGTAGGTTAAAGACCAGTCGCTGCTTTTCCGGCAAAGCCTGTATTGCCTGTTGCAGGCGCCACTCCAGCTTATTGGCATCAAAGCCTTTCTGGGCTACCAGTTTTTCAGAGAGGGCACCTTCATGATCGCTCAGTGATATTGAAGTGCGTCTTTTCTGTTGCTCCAGCCAGGTAAGCGTTTCATTGGTTGCAATACGGTACAGCCAGGTATAGAGGTTAGATTCTTCGCGGAACACCAGCAGGTTTTTCCATACTTTGATACAGACATTCTGGAGAATATCGTTCGTGTCTTCATGCTCTACCACCATACGGCGTATATGCCAATACAACCGCTCCTGATATTTTCTTATCAGTTGGGTGAAGGCCTTTTCACGGGTAGATTCCTCCCTGAAAGCCGCTAATAGTTCCTGATCATTTGTCCACTGTGCCTGCACCGGCGCCATAATTGCTGCAATTATAAGATAGACGGAGACAAGATAAGAAGGTTTAATGTTAATTGTGAACGGTTGGTGAATGCAGGAGGGTGAACAGGCATGGCGGGTTGTGAATGCTTGTGTTGGGTGAGAGGGCAAATGTGAGATATGGGTATTGAGATGTGAGATGTGAGAGATGAGATTTGAGCGTGCGGCGAAGTATCAAGTATCAAGCAGGGGGCCGGGTTAATTTAGCAAATTATAGCATCCGCTAATTTGCTAATCAGCATATTATCGCATTGGCTAATTAATTTCGGATTAATTTTACAGCCAGATGAAACCTTTTGACCAGTTAAGAATCGTTTTTTTCGGAACGCCTGATTTTGCTGTGGCTTCAGTTGCAGCACTTGTGGATGCCGGAGCACAGGTTGTGGCCGTTGTTACAGCTCCCGATAAACCAGCCGGCCGCGGAATGCACCTGCAATCTCCTGCGGTAAAACAATATGCTGTGAGCAAAAATATACCGGTTTTACAGCCGCTGAAACTGAAGAACCCTGAATTTCTCGAAGCGTTGAAATCGTACAATGCAGACCTGCATGTAGTAGTTGCCTTCCGTATGCTGCCGGAAGCAGTGTGGAATATGCCGTCGCTGGGCACTATTAATGTTCATGCTTCTTTGCTGCCGCAATACCGTGGTGCTGCGCCGATCAACTGGGCTATCATCAATGGGGAAACGGAAACGGGCGTTACCACTTTTAAGCTGCAGCACGAGATAGATACGGGTAATGTACTGCTGCAGAAAAAAGTAGAAATTACTCCGGAAGACAATGCCGGTACATTGCATGATAAACTGATGGAAACGGGGGCCGCTTTGCTTGTGGAAACAGTAAAAGGCCTCGCAGACGGTAGCCTGAAGGGTATTTCACAGGATGATATGCCTGCCGAAAGCCTGAAACATGCATCTAAAATATTTAAGGAACATACTACAATCGACTGGAACAAAGGAGCAGCTGAAGTGCATAACCTGGTACGGGGAATGTCCCCTCATCCTGCGGCGCATACGGTTCTGGCGGGGAAAAATATTAAAATATACCAGTCGCATACAGAAAAAGCAGAAACGGGAAAAGAACCCGGGGCATTTGATACCGATCATAAAACATACCTGCGTTTTGCCGCGGCAGATGGTTGGGTATACATCGACGAACTGCAGCAGGAAGGTAAGAAGCGGATGCCTGTAACTGAGTATCTGAAGGGATTCCGGGGATAGTTGATAAATTTGAAAATGAACTGATTAGCTAATGGGATGATATGCTGATGTGAATAATGTGCTGATTGTGTTAATGCGAAGCATTGGTCGACAGTAGATTCCTGGTATCTCACATCTCAATACGCACATCTCATATCCCAATACTTAGATCCTCTTTTGATATTTCGCGTTTCACAAAAAAATCAATTGCCAGCCGGTAGCTGTCCATACCGAGGCCACTGATGGAGCCAATGCATTTGGAGGCGATGTAAGATGTTTTTCGGTATTCTTCACGCGCCATTACATTGGATATATGAACTTCGATGGTTGGGATATTGATGGCAGAAATGGCATCGGCGAGTGCAATGCTGGTGTGGGTATAAGCTCCGGCATTCAGTACAATACCCCGGGTTTTGCCCATGCAACTATGCAGGAAATTGATCAGTTCGCCTTCTACATTGCTCTGGTAATAACTTAGTTCAGCCTGGGGGAAAAGTGTTTTCAGTGTTTCGAAAAAAGATTCAAAGCTATTGCTGCCATATATTTCAGGCTCACGTTTCCCTAAAAGATTTAAATTCGGTCCGTTTACAATGGCAATGCTGATCATGGGTGCAATTTAATTAGCAAATATGATAATTAGCAAATTAGCTGATGTGCTTATTCGTTGATTGGGATAATGTTTTCTCACATCTCAATACTCAAATCTCACATCACATAAGCATTCACAACTCACTATTCACTAAATGTGGGACGCATACATAAAAGGATTTAAGGCCTACCTGCAGCTGGAGCGCTCTATGGCAGACAATACTGTAGAGGCATATCTGCATGATGTATGTATGCTGCGCGACTATATGCAGTCGGGCGAGTCGGGTACAGATGCCTCAAAAGTAGAGCTGGCACAGCTCCGCGATTTCCTGGCGCATATCAATGAACTGGAGCTTTCGGCCGGTACACAGGCAAGGATACTGAGCGGAATCAAATCGTTTTACGGCTATATGATGGAGGAGGAAGTGATCAGTAAAGATCCGACGGAACTGCTGGAAGGACCAAAGATGAAACGTGCACTGCCGGTAGTTTTAAGCATTGAAGAACTGGACAAAATATTTGCGCAGATAGATCACAGTACGCCCGAAGGCCTGCGTAACCGTGCTATGCTGGAAACGATGTACAGCTGCGGATTGCGCGTCAGTGAGCTTATCTCATTACTGATCTCCGGTTTGTACCTTGATGTCGGTTTTGTGCGGGTAATAGGTAAAGGGAATAAGGAGCGCCTTGTACCTGTCGGCGGAGAAGCTGTAAAGCACATCAACATCTACCGCCAGCATGTGCGGCCGCTGGTACCGGTGAAAAAAGGAAGTGAAGACATCCTTTTTCTCAATCGGCGGGGCAGTGCATTGTCGCGGGTAATGGTATTTATGATCCTGAAAGAACTGGCACAAAAAGCAGGCATCCTTAAGGCAGTGCATCCGCATACATTGCGGCATTCATTTGCCACACACCTTGTAGAAGCCGGTGCAGATCTGCGTGCAGTGCAGGAAATGATGGGACATAAAAGTATTACGACTACTGAGATTTATACGCACCTAGACCGCAGTTATCTCCGTAAAACCATGGAGCAGTTTCATCCGAGATTTGGCAAATAATTAGCTGATATGCAAATTAGCTGATTAGTTAATGCTCTTGTTGTGGCACAATACATAGTTCCGATAACACATTCCCCTCATTGCTCACATTATTCACATTACCCTGAATCTGCCGATTACCTAATTACCACATTCCGTAACTATCTTTGCGGCCATGGAATTAACTGCGCTCACCGCCATCAGTCCGGTAGACGGCCGCTACCGGGCACAGCTTGCCGCTCTGGCTCCTTATTTTTCTGAGTTCGGCCTTATCCGTTACAGGGTTCGTGTAGAGATCGAATATTTTCTTTTTCTCGCTGAGAAAAAAATATTTATGCTCTCCACGAAAGTAAAGCCTGCAAAGCTTCGTGCCATTTATGAAGAATTTTCTGAAGCAGATGCGCAGCAGATAAAGACAATTGAGCGCACTACCAACCACGACGTAAAAGCCGTAGAATATTTTATAAAGGAAAAACTGGAAGCCCTTGGCGCCGGTGAAAGTAAAGAGTGGGTACACTTCGGCCTCACATCGCAGGATGTGAATAACACGTCTGTGCCACTGTTGTGGAAAGAAGCGCTGGAAGAACAATTCCTGCCAGCACTGCAGAACATAGTGCTGCACCTGCAGAAAATAGCAAAAGAGTGGAAAAGCGTATCGCTGCTGGCGCGTACACACGGTCAGCCTGCTTCGCCTACTACGCTTGGTAAAGAAGTGATGGTGTTTGTAGAACGCCTTGAAGGACAGATACGCCAGTTGTCGCATGTGCCGTTTGCTGCAAAGTTCGGTGGTGCTACCGGTAACTTCAACGCGCATTATGTGGCATTTCCGGATATTGACTGGGTGCGTTTCGGAAACGACTTTGTAGGTAAGAAGCTGGACCTTGAACGGATGCAATATACTACGCAGATAGAACACTACGATAACATAGCAGCACAATTCGATGCACTGAAACGCATCAATACAATCCTGATAGACTTCTGCCGTGATGTATGGACATATATTTCAATGGATTACTTCAAGCAGAAAGTGAAAGAAGGAGAAGTGGGCTCGTCTGCAATGCCGCATAAAGTAAACCCGATAGATTTTGAAAATGCGGAAGGTAACTTCGGCATCGCTAATGCATTATATGAACATTTATCTGCCAAACTGCCCATCAGCCGCCTGCAGCGCGATCTTACAGATAGTACGGTACTGCGTAATGTAGGTGTACCTATGGCACATAGCTTCCTGGCACTGCGTTCGCTGGAAAAAGGATTGGGTAAGCTTGTGCTGAACCAGGATAAAATCAATGCAGACCTGGAGGCCAACTGGGCGGTTGTAGCGGAAGCTATACAAACAGTATTGCGTCGCGAAAACTACCCGCAGCCTTATGAAGCGCTCAAAGCACTGACACGCGGCAAAGGCGGTATCAATAAAGAAAGCATCCATGTCTTTATCGACACGCTGAAAGTAAGTGCCAAACTGAAAAAAGAACTCAAAGCGATCACGCCGCATAACTATGTGGGTGTACCGTTTAAATACTGATTATATAACAAGGTGAATATCCCCGAAGCACTCTTACGCGAACTGGAACAGGTTCCGGGCTTTGACCGTGCAGCTTTTCTCGCGGCGCATAATGAGCCTGCGGCAACCTCCGTGCGCCTGCATCCGTACAAGCAATTGGAAGATGCACCCGGCAACCCGGTTCCCTGGTGTGCTTCGGGGCGTTACCTGGATCAGCGGCCTGTATTTACACTGGATCCTGCTTTTCACGCAGGGGCATACTATGTACAGGAAGCCTCTTCCATGTTTCTCGATTATTTCTTCCGGCAGGTTTTTCCTGAAAGAAATAATCTGCGTGTGCTGGACCTTTGTGCCGCACCCGGCGGAAAAAGCACGCTGCTGGCATCTTTGCTGGAAAAAGACAGCTTGCTTGTAAGCAACGAAGTGATCCGTACACGTGCGTCTGTACTGGAGGAAAATATGACCCGCTGGGGTTTTATGAATACCTGGGTTACCAGCAACGACCCGCATGCATTCGGAAAGCTGGAAGGGTATTTTGATGCAATAATTGTAGATGCGCCGTGCAGTGGATCCGGCCTGTTCCGCAAAGATGAGCGGGCGCTGGATGAATGGAGCGAAGCAAATGTAACGCTCTGCAGTCAGCGTCAGCAGCGGATACTGGCAGATGTATGGCCATCACTTAAGGAAGACGGTGTTTTGTTGTATGCAACCTGTTCCTATTCGCCGCAGGAAGATGAGCAAATACTGGACTGGATCGCGGAAACATACGATGCAGAAAGTGTAGAAGCTACCCCTGGGGATGATTGGGGGATTGTAACTACGTATTCTTCCCGGAAGAAAATGACCGGCTACCGCTTTATGCCGCACCTGGTAAAAGGGGAGGGCTTTTTCATTGCAGCGTTCCGGAAAAAAGACGAAACAGCCGAATTGCGCTATCCGAAATTTAAAACCGCAGCAGATAAGAAAATAAAAGAGCAGGTAAAGCATTTACTGAAGGAAGAAGACTATATCTGTATTCCGGATCCTAAGGAAGGGTTTAATGCGATCCGTACTACGCACGAACCCGACTGGCATTTGCTGAGCAAGGCATTGTATTTACGCAAGACCGGGCTGGCATTGGGTATTCCTGCTGCCAAAGAATGGTTGCCGGCGCATGACCTGGCATTGAGCACAGACATGGGCGCTACGGTGCCGGTAATAGACCTGGATAAAGAACAGGCATTAAAATTCCTGAAAAAAGAAGAATTTAAGACAAGTGAGGCCCGCAAAGGCTGGTTCCTGGTACGGTATAATGGCCTGGGGCTGGGTTGGGTAAAGTCGCTGGGCAACCGCTTTAACAATTATCTTCCCAAACACTGGCGTATCCGCATGGAGATCACAGATGCCGATTGGGCATAATTATTGTACCTTCAGGAAGACATAAATAATTGTCTTTGACCTATGCTAAAAAAACTGATCATAGTTATTCTCTGCAGCATCAGCACTACTGTATTTGCCCAGAAAAGAGACAGTCTTTTTGTAACAGTCAGCAACGGTCACTGGGTATTATCACATAAGGTCAGGAAAGGTGAAACCGTATTTTCCGTAGCGCGCAGGTTTCATGTGCCGCCGGCGCAGTTTACTTCCGCCAATAGCCTTGGTTATAACGACAGCCTTATACCCCATAGTACCGTAATTATCCCGCTTGCTGCATATAACCTGCTTACCACTCCTCCTGTTAATAAAAACGAGTCGAAACCGCTTTATTACACTGCTGCAGATGACGATGATCTGTACCGTATCAGCAGGCGTAGCGGGGTGTCACAATCCAATGTGCAATTATGGAACGGCCTGCCAGGGAATGATGTGGCCCCGGGGCAGAAGATAGTTGTCGGCTGGATTTTATATGATGCCACACCGGTAAACCCGCAAAGTACCGTTACACCGGGAAATATGCCTAAAGTTGCTCCGCAGAATCCGCAAAATACAATCACATCAGGCAATACGTCTAAAGCAGGCAATGCGCCTCTTCCCCCGGTTATAAAGCCGACAGAGCAGACGGATACGGCTATTGCAGTCAGTGATACGGCCAGAACCCAGGCCTCACTGGGAGCAGAAAAATTATTTATGCAGCAGACATCTGATGGTCAGAATGTAGTTACAGAAAAAGGTACGGCGGCATTTTTCACATCGCAGTCCAAAAAAGGAGTTGAGCCTTATTTCGCCTTCTTTAATAACGCGCCCAAAGGAGCAATAATCAAAGTGAAAAATATCGGTAACGGAAAGGAAGTATACCTGAAAGTACTTGGCCCGTTACCGCAGACCAAGGCCTATTATAATGCTGTTATCGGCATCAGCAGTCTTGCACGATTTGCATTGGGTGCATTTGACAAAAGGGTATGGTGTGAACTGAGCTATGCAGGAAATTAGGCATTGTATAGTTTAAATTTCATATGTAATTCATTTCCAGGATTATTTTTCCACATAGTGGAATAACTTTTTCGTGACAATCAGAAAACCTTTTGTATGTTGTCAAAATGAAGGTACTTATCGTACGCTTTTCTTCCATAGGTGATATTGTATTGACCACTCCGGTGATCCGCTGCGTAAAACAGCAGGTGCCCGGCGTAGAAGTGCATTATCTTACAAAATCAGAATACCGGGCTGTTGTTGCCCACAATCCGTACATCGATAAGCTTTTTTATCTTGAAGATGACCTGGGAGCAGTAATAGAAGAACTTAAAAAAGAAAAATACGATTACGTTATAGACCTGCATAATAACCTGCGTACAGCAAGGGTAAAACAGGCTCTGGAGACAAAAAGCTATGCATTTCCTAAACTGAACGTACAGAAATGGATGCTCGTAAACCTTAAGCTGGATATAATGCCTGATAAAAGCATTGTAGAGCGGTATTTTGAGACCGTGCAGCCACTTGGAGTGCGTAATGACACAAAAGGACTGGATTATTTTATACCGGATACGGCTAAAGTAGATCAGAATGATCTTCCGATGAGTCATTGGGCGGGTTATGTTGCTTGTGTGATCGGCGGGTCATATGAAACAAAAAAATTTCCCGCTGAAAAATGGAAGCTTTTTTTTGCAGCAATGCCCTTTCCTGCTGTTTTACTGGGCGGCCCTGAAGACCGGGATCTCGGACAGGAAATTGCAAAAGACGACCCGGTAAGAATTTATAATGCCTGCGGCAAATTTAATCTGAACGAGTCTGCAGACCTGGTGCGCAGGGCAAGGGTAGTGATAAGCAATGATACAGGGCTGATGCATGTTGCCGCTGCTTTTCAGAAACCGGTTATTTCGCTTTGGGGTAATACAGCTCCTGAAATGGGCATGTTTCCGTATTACGGGGCAAATAATCTGAAGGAACGCGTTGCTCCACAGTCTGTTATCATGGAGAACAAAAAATTGTATTGTCATCCGTGTTCCAAGCTGGGCTATGCACGATGCCCGAAACGGCATTTCAAATGCATGAATGAGCTGGATACATCGGCTATGTCGAAGAAAGTACAGGAATTGTGGAAACAGTAGTTTATCGGTTGATTTTGTGCTGTTAGCGTTTTTTTATGTGTAGAACAGGGATTAAAATACGGGTATTGGAGGAAAAAAACTGGTGTTGATAAAGTCTGGATAACTAAAGCCATTATTAATAGAAAAAATATGACAATTACCCAACGATAATTTAACAGGGTATTGTCTTATAAAAGAGTAGGCGAATTTAATAATAGGAGATAATAACGTCACAAAGCGGTTTTTAGTATTGCATTATTAACTCCATTTGCTAAATTTGTTAGATTACTGTTAAGAATTTACTTGTTTCAATAATAAATAGTAGTATGAAAAAAATCAACTCACTACTTTATGTGTGCATAATAGCTTTATGTGCATTCCTGTTGCCCCAGACTGCCAAGGCCTCACACTGTGCCGGTGGCGAACTTACCTATACCTGGCTCCATGATTCGACGTACCAGTTTACACTACATTTTTACAGGGATTGCTCCGGTACTACAGTGGGTAGTACCTTTCCTCTTTGTTATTATAGCGACTGCGGCGCAAGCGGCAGTACTACAATGAGCCAGGTAGGTTCTGCATCGCAGGTATCTACCGGTTGTCCCGGTGTTTATACAACCTGTAACGGCGGTTCAATACCCGGTTATGAAGAGTATGTTTACACCGCAAACCTTACGATGCCATCACGTTGTGTTAAATGGACATTTTACACATATCTGAGCGCCCGTAACCCTTCTCTGAACCTGAACCCTGACCAGTCAACATTCTACATTGACTGTACTATGGACAACCTCCATGCGCAGGGATTATCTTCTCCTTACTTTTCGGTAAAACCAGTTCCTTACGTTTGTATCAATAAAGCATATACTTATAATAATGGTGCAATTGACCCAAACAATGACTCTCTGGCTTATGAGATGATCCAGCCCAGAACAACATCCAGCGGATGCCAGGCCAATCCTTCTGTAAGCAACCTGCTTGATACCAGTAACGTACGTGGATATGGTGCATTCAACCTTACCAACAATCCGTTCTCTACCGGTAATACATTTTCTCTTAATGCTACAAACGGACAGATCGCATTTACTCCAAACCTTGCAGGTGCACACGTAATTACTATAAAAGTTAAAAAATACCGTAACAGCCTTTTGATAGGTACGGTACTTCGCGATATCCAGGTGCGTGTATTGTCAACCTGCAGTAATGTTCAGCCTACTGTAGGTACTATCAGCTCTACTGTGTCTGGTGCTACACTTGATACAGCCGGCAGAATTATGGGTTGCGCCGGTCAGACGCTTGCATTCTGTTTTGACGCAAAATCTTCGGATACAGATGCAAAACTTGTTATTACAACAAATAGTGGTACCGTTATGCCAGGTTCTACCCTGACGCTTACCAACTCACTTTCTGACTCTGTACGCGCATGTTTTAACTGGACACCCGGTATACTGGATACAGGCGTGCGAAATCTTATCGTTACGGTAAAAGACTCCAGTTGTAAGCCACCAGGTATCCTGCTGAGCCAGTCATTTATTATCCCGATATACATCTCTCCGGTTACACAGATATTTAACGACACTACAATATGTCCGGGAGACACAGTTCACCTTACAGCAGTCGGCGGAACAAGCTTCTCCTGGTCCGTTTTACCCGGTGGCTCTCCGTTGAGCACACTGAGCTGTACCAACTGTAAAAGTCCGATCGCCACACCAACCATGACGACACGTTATGTGGTATCATCAAATAATTTGTCTTATTGTAATAAGAATAAAGACACCGTGACCATTGTGGTTGTAACGCCGCCTGTAATCAATGCCGGTCCGGATACCACTACTTGCGTTAACAACTCACTTCAGCTGAATATCAACCTGCCATCAGCGCCGGGTACAAGCTATGCCATTCAATGGACACCAAACAATTACCTGAGCAACCCGAATATTGCCAATCCGGTAATGACGCCTGCTCCGGGAACTGACATTGTTTATTACATCTCGGTAATACCAAACGGTCTTACAAAATGTATGGCCAGGGATACACTGAGTGTACGGGTACTCCAGGGATACAAGCTTTATACTCCCGATACTGCAATATGTAAAGGTCAGTCAATTGGTGTAAATCTGCAGGGTGACAGCAGGTATGCCTATAGCTGGACACCGGTTACCAATGTTTCAAATCCATCTGGTATGGCTCCGACTATTACGCCTGATACTTCACGCCTCTATACCGTTACAGCATCATATCCAGGATGCCGCGACAGTGTTTCTTCTTTCTATGTAGACGTACAGCCGGTACCTACAGTATATGCAGGCCCAGACCAGATACTTTGCTACGGAGATACAATGACGCTTGGCTGGACTGATGTTACGCCATCTTCATATCCGTTCTACCATTATGACTGGAATCCGGGCGGTGCCCTCGACGATGGCACACTGCGCAACCCGCTGTTCACCGCTTATGCTACAGCGACACTTGTACTCACCGTTACAACTCCGGCAGGTTGCTCCGGTAACGATGATATTACGCTTACAGTGAAACGGCCGGACTTTATGCAGGTATCCTCAGACACTTCTATCTGTCCCGGAGATACAGCACACCTTCATACTACAGGTACTGCAGTATCACTTGTCTGGACGCCAAATAGCTATATCAGCGATACATCCAGCTTTAACCCTGATGCATATCCTGTAGTATCTACAGCGTATACAGTGATAGGTAAGGACGTGGACGGTTGTAAAGACACAGCCCAGGTGCAGGTAACTGTTAAACCGATGGCTGTAATAACGCTTCCTGATTCTGCAACAATTTATCCCGGAGATACCTATCAGTTGGATCCGCAGGGTAACTGTCTGTACTTCCAGTGGTTCCCGTCAACAGGATTGACTGCGAGCAATATTTCAAATCCTGTTGCAAGCCCGGCTGCAAATACACGCTACTTCGTTACAGGTAAGACAGAATTTGGTTGTACTACAAGAGATTCTATAGATATATATGTTTCACCGGATTCTTACGTGGATGTTCCGAATGCATTCAGCCCGGGTTCTGCACCAAATGCTATTCTGAAAGCAGTGCACAGAGGTAATGTACAATTAAGGGAATTCCGTATATTTAATCGTTGGGGTGCAAAAATGTTTGAAACAGCAGATATTAACCAGGGATGGGATGGTACATTGAACGGCCAGCCACAACCGATGGGAGTGTATGTATATGTTGTGGAAGCTGTTACTCCGACCGGTCGCGTATTTTACAAACAAGGAAATGTAACCCTGATAAGATAATACAGGAAACAACTAAACTCAGGAACAATTCAATCACTTATTAAATAATAGAGATAAAAGTTATGGTATCTCAGTTCAAATTCACCCGGCAGCTCTTCTTCGCAATGCTATTGCTCATCAGCAGCTTTGGCTTCAAGACCGGTTATGCTTCTCACTTTGCGGCCGCAGATATGTATGTAAAATACATTGGTACGGGCCAGGCAGATTTAAGGTATGCTATCGTACTTGACGTCTATAAAGCCTGCGAATGGGGCAACTCGGATTTATATTATCCCGAGTATGTTACTATCTCTTCGGCCAGTCTGGGTGTAGCATCGTATACTGTAACCATGGATACTGCAGGTACAGGCCATAGAAGTGATACGCTGGATCAGCTGTGTTCACAGTTTGCGCCCATTAACTCATGCCGTGTTCAAAACACTATCTATCCTGGTTTTGTAAGATCAAGATATACAGATACTGTTGTGCTTCAGGGCCAGGCGACAGACTGGGTTTTTCAATGGACTGACGGTAGCCGTAACGCAGGTATCACCAACCTTGCCCAGGGAGGTAACCATAATATCCTTATCACAGTACAGTTGAATAACCTGCTGCACTACAATAACAGTTCTCCAAGATTTACGGTAGATCCGATTCCATACCTTTGTATCAACCAGCTGGCGTCGTTCTTTAACGGCCCGGTAGATCCTAACGGAGACTCCATACGTGTGGAAAACGCCTGGCCGAGAGGTTGTAGCTTTATTACTGCTACTGCCTGCGGAACCGGTTCATGGACCCCGTATAATGTAACACCTTCAGCCTGTGGTGTAAATGGTGAAATCCCTTATAACACACCTTGCGGAACAACAGCGCCGGCGTATCCTTATTCCATAACAAACCCAGTGGCATCAAGTACGCCATATACGGTTGATCCGCTCTCTGGTATTACACACTTTACACCAACCAATACGGGTAAATTTGTAATCGCATTCCGCTGTTATGAATATGACAGACAAACAGGAACGATGCTGGGGTATATAACCAGGGACGTGCAGGTATCTGTACTTAACTGTAACTCTCCGGCGCCTACTATTGATACTGTTCCGATAAATGTTGTTGGTGGTAGTCTTGGCCAGGGTAACGTAATACTTGGTTGTCCGGGTTCCAATATCTCATTTACAATGCAGGCACATTCGCAGTCTTCTACAAACTCAGTAAACCTGGGTGTGGATACCAGTGCTGCTCCCGGTTGTCAATTCACTATTACAGGACAGGGTACAGGTAATCCTTCCGCTAACTTCAGCTGGACTCCGACATTGAATGATGTGGGTGATCACATTGTAGTGATACAGGCGGTAGACTCTACATGTACATCACAGCAGCCGATTGTGTTCCGAAGTTACCTGGTTGTACTTATAAAGGTCATTACAGGTATAGATGCCGGTCCGGATAAATTTAACTATTGCGGATTGAACGGTAAGCCGATACAGCTTGAAGTTACAGCGGGTATTTCGGGACTTAATTACCACTGGAGGGATATTGGTGGAGGGCCTGCTGTAGGCCTGGATAATCCGAATATCTATAATCCGAAGGCCATTATCTCCAATACTACTACTTATGTTGTCTCGACCAACCAGTTGCCGAGCAGTTGTAAATCTTCTGATTCGGTGACAATTCATATTGACGAAACAAATAGTATCAAGATTACCAAGCCTGTATCTCCGGTGTTGTGCCGTCCGGATTATGTGCAGCTGGACCTGCAAACTACCGGTCCACGTCCGTTGCAGAACCTTTCCTGCGGAACACTTAATCCCCAGATCTGCAACAGCCCGGACTCTACACAGGATATAATGCCGGCTAATGGCGTTCAGACTTCTACAGGTACCGATCCGAGTACTCCGTTCTATAACTCGGCAAGTACAAGACACCAGTATCTGTTGAAAGCCGCTGATCTCAGAACAAACGGACTCCATTCAGGTACACTGAAAAGTATTGCTTTCCGCGTACAGGGTAACTATACAAACGTTGTATACAAGAACCTGAAAGTATCATTGAAATGTACTACGCAGGGGTCACTGGGCACTACAAGCTTTGTAACCGGTACAGTACCTGTATTCACTGCTACGGGAGATGTTACTTTCAATACTGTGGCTGGTGGCTATGCTATCATCAACTTTGATACTCCGTACAGCTGGGATACATCGCAGAACGTTATCGTAGATATTTGTTACGCTAATGGTACTGCTGCTACTCCGATGTACACATACTATAATTCTACACCAGGTTACCTTGGTTCTATCTATGCGTCTACATCTTCAGGTAGTGCATGTAGCGCATCTTCAACAGCATATATCTACAGCTCCGGCAAAATACCTGCAATGCACTTTAACTACTGCCCTGCAGATTCAGCAAACTTTGTTTATAACTGGGTTGGTAACTACATGTCTGATACCACAGCAAAAGACCCGATAGCATATGTAGGTAAAACACAGACATTCTACGTATACACTTACGGTTATAATGGTTGTAAAGTCGGTGATACATTCACAGTTTTTGTACCGCATCATAACTTCCTGGCTTATCCGAAGGACACAGCAATCTGCTACGGCCAGTCTGTTTATGTACATGTACGTAACGGTGCAAGCTACAAATGGTACGAAGGCGATAGCTTTAGCCCTGCAACATCACTGAGCTGTGACAACTGCCAGGATCCTTTGGCTACACCTTCTGTAACAACCAAATACTATATCGTTGTTAACGATACCGTAAACTGTCCTGACACACTGAGCATAACTATCGTAGTGAAACCATTGCCGAATGTTCATATCCTTAACCATGATACGACAATCAAATACGGTCAGTCGCTGCAGCTTATCGGTTCCGGTGCTTACCTGTACTCCTGGTCGCCGTCAGGTTCACTCAGTGATCCGAATGTTGTTAACCCGGTTGCAACCCCAACAGAGCCTACACTTTACACACTGTGGGCAATAGGAAGCAATCAGTGCAGCAATTCTGACAGTGTAAGAGTAAATATTGACTATCGTGATCACTTGCTCATACCAACCGCCTTTACTCCTAACGGTGACGGCCGGAATGATGAATTCAAGATCGTTAATATGACTTTCCAGAAACTGATGGAGTTCCGCGTATTCAACCGCTGGGGCCAGGAAATATTCAGCACTACAGATGGTCGCAAAGGCTGGGATGGTAGCTGGAAAGGAGTTGCTCAGGATATGGGTACTTATAACTACATCATCCGCGTAGGTTATCCTGACGGTTACGTAGAAACTTATAAAGGTGACGTGACACTGGTGAGATAATCACTTTGTCTGCAATACGAAAAAGGCCCCGGTTGTTCCGGGGCCTTTTTGATTTCTGGTGGCATTGTATTTTCTGTACTTATGTTATATACTTTTCAGATGTTTAATACCTGTATATGAATAAGAAAAACAGATTTGCAACATTCTTTGACCGGTTTTCGGCAAAAATAACACGTATGACTGGCCGGCCGGCCACCTTTATTATAGCATTGCTTATCGTAGTTGTATGGGCGCTTTCCGGCCCTTTATTCGGATATTCGGACACATGGCAGCTGGTGATTAATACAGGGACGACCATCATCACTTTCCTGATGGTTTTTGTAATCCAGCAGTCGCAGAACAAGGATACAGCAGCATTGCATCTGAAGATGAATGAACTGATTGCTGCGTCTGAAAATGCCAGCAACAGGCTGGTATGTGTTGAGGAGCTTACGGAAGAAGAGCTCGCCGTGCTTAAGAAATTTTACCTGCGGCTCAATGAACTCTCCCGGAAAGATAATGATCTTTTCAGCTCTCACTCCATAGATGAAGCTGATGAAAATCATGAAGAAAAGCGCAGGCAGAATTATGCTAAACGCCCAATATCGGAAGCGTGAATTCAGTTTTTGCAGGTATTTTACGAAGAATTTCCAGCCTTTTCAGAAGCCCTTCTTCACCCTTGCGCATAACATAATTGTGATTCAACTTAAAAACGGGCCTCAGCAGAAATGATAAATAGTTCATCCAGACTTTACTTGTGCGTACATTCCAGTAACATACGACGTCGGTTACTGCCCCGTTTTCTTCAAGTAGCCAGGTGCCCGTGCCGGTAAGATTGCCTGATGCCGTACCCCGCAGCATCTTATGCTCCTGCCGGTCTGTAACGCATATGTCGAAGCTAAGTTTGTAAGGAAGGAAACCTTTCCATGTATAACGCCATACAGAGCCTATCGCATAACTGTTGCCGTCTGCTATCCGTTCTGCCTGTATGCAGCCTTTCCACCATTCAGGCCATTCTTCAGAATGATATAATGCATCCCACACCTTAGCGATAGGAGCTTTTATTTGCCATTTGGTGATGAAAGAATACTGCATGTGTATAATAAGGTATGGTAATCTCTGCCAAAGCTACTAAAAACAGCTTTTGTCATATACCTCATCAGACGAATGACACGTTTCATACGATGAAGGGGCCTTTTCATCGGACGGACGGTTTTTGTACATGACAAAAATAAAGCCGCCTGTTTAAAGGCAGCTTTATAAAAATTTACATTAGTTAAACAGATTATTATGCGAGTGCTTTCTGTACCAGATCAGCTGCTTCGCTCAGCAAAATAGCAGACTGTACTTTCAGACCTGAATTTTCGATCAGTTCTTTTGCTACCTCAGCATTCGTGCCCTGCAGGCGTACAATGATCGGTATGTTGATGTTACCCATGTTCTTATAAGCTTCGATAACACCGGCAGCAACACGGTCGCAACGAACGATACCACCAAAGATATTGATCAGGATAGCTTTAACATTCGGGTCTTTCATGATGATGCGGAAACCGGCTTCAACAGTCTGTGCATTGGCAGTACCGCCTACGTCCAGGAAGTTAGCAGGCTCACCACCAGCCAGTTTGATCATATCCATGGTAGCCATGGCAAGACCGGCACCATTTACCATGCAACCTACGTTACCGTCCAGTTTTACATAGTTCAGGTTGTGTTCGCCGGCTTCTACTTCAGTGGGATCTTCTTCAGATTTATCACGGAGGTCAGCCAGGTCGCGGTGACGCATCAGGGCGTTGTCATCCAGGTTCATTTTGCAGTCAACTGCAAATATTTTATCGTCAGCAGATTTGAACAGCGGGTTGATCTCCAGCATAGCACAGTCGAGGCCCAGGTAAGCATTGTACAGGTTGGTTACAAATTTCACCATGTTTTTATTTGCCTCGCCGGTAAGGCCCAGGTTAAAAGCAATGTTACGTGCCTGGAAACCCTGCAACGCCATGTTAGGCGCAACCCATTCTTTGTATATTTTCTCCGGAGTGTGGTGTGCTACCTCTTCAATGTCCATACCACCTTCGGTAGAGTACATGATCACATTCTGTTTTTTAGCACGGTCCAGCAGGATAGAAAGATAAAACTCTTTACGTTCGCTGGGGCCATCATAGTACATATCCTGTGCTACGAGGATCTTATTTACTTTTTTACCTGCTTCACCCGTCTGGATAGTAACCAGTGTGTTGCCCAGGATATTTTTAGCTACTGTTTCTACTTCTTCTGCACTTTTGATCACTTTTACACCGTGTTGTTCAGGAGCTTCTTTCATGGTTCCTTTACCACGGCCGCCCGCATGAATCTGCGCTTTTATCACGGCAAACTTGGTGCCTGTATTTACAGAGATCTCTTTATATGCTTTCACCGCATCATCCACATTATCAACAGCTATACCTTCCTGTGTAGGAACGCTATAGCGCTTCAGCAATTCTTTAGCTTGATATTCATGCAAGTTCATGTGTGCAAAAATTTTGGCGAAGATAGCGCAAAATACCTATGCCTGTCAAGTTTTTTAACCATGTGAAAACCTGTTATTTTTTGATGGCGTCGCCATGAGGAATACATATTAAGCATAGTTGCGATGGCACCGGTCGTCAGCAGGATTGCTATATGACGGTTTACCTTTCAAAGACGCTTCAAATGCCACAGAACGGTGAGCTATATCCGGAAAAATGATAAATTTTATTGTAGTGCGCTGCCGTTATGTATATTTAAATTTTATTATAAATTTTACAGGTATGCTTACATCCATTTGTCCCAAACTGCCCATGCGCGATAAAGCCGCCACACGTGATTTTTATATCGGCAAACTGGGCTTTCAGGAATTTGGCCGTGCAGATTATGACGGCTACCTGATGATAGAAAAAGACAGCGTACAGATACATTTTTTTGAATTTAAGGAAATAGACCCGGCCGAAAATTATGGACAGGTATATATACGCACCGATAATGTGGATGAATGGTACCTGCTGGCCCGGAGCAAATATATCCATGCCATACCACCGGAGAACAAGCCGTGGCACCAGCGTGAGTTTTCTCTTCTCGACCCGGATAATAACCTGCTGACGTTTGGGCAGGGTTTGTAAGCTTGTTTTTCTTATAAAATCAATGCTTGCAGATAGGCTGCAAGCATTCGTCTTACTATTGTATCAAATTGTAAGACATGAATAACCTGCCGCTGAATTCATTAAATCATACTGCCGTTCTGCAGCTCCAGATCGACGCAATTGTAAAAACACTGACCGCAACTGATACCGATCTGCGGGATGCTCATTTTAAACGGCTTGAAAAAATTAAAGAGCAAAGTATCGCCGTTACAGGTTACCCGCACATAGCTAATAATAGTGTTCCAGCGTTAGCCCGTAAGTGAGCAGGGTATTTTCTTTGCCAGTCCTGTTAAACCTGTTATAACTGTATGCAACTGTGAAGGACAGCCACTTTATGACCCTGATGCTCAGGCTTGCATCTACCTTAACGATGTAATCATTTTTCATCCACAATGAATTCTGCAGAAAGGCTGTAGTGTTCAGTTTAAAAATGCCCGTGTCGCATCTGAGCGTCAGCCGGAGCGAATTTCGGCCGGTGTTATATACATCCCTCGTTGTGTCGCGGAGATATACATCACTGTTTTCATAAATGAGACCATCGCTCACGTTGAGCTTTATTTTTTTCTGGTCTATGATGTTGTATGCGAGTCCCCCGCCTGCCTGGTACTGGCTGTTTATTTTCAGGGAGATGCTTGTATTGTAGGTGGCAAGGCCCCAGTAGTATGCATGGGGAAACAGCCGGTATACATTGCAGTTAAAAAGGGAATTAAAATCATTATTGGTAAGCGACCTGTCCTGCGTTCCGTATATCCAGGTATTATTAAAATTGAGCTCAACAGTTTTTTTCTTTATTCCGGCATTCAGCCTGTTGGTAAAGAGATAAGCGCTGCTGGTGTTGGTTTTGTTATAGCTGCCGGTAGATATAAGGCCAGTATAATATTGTGTACTATCACTGAACTGGCCATAGCAGACTGCAGCGCTCAAAAAGAATAGTATTTGCAGGATGATTCGTTTCACTGGTATATGGTGTTATATCGCGGGGCATAAAAATAAAATCATAGTTCCAATACTGGTAAGGGCTCTTTGAAGAAAATGGCCCAAATCGCGGCAATCACTATTTAATCTTTAAAAAATCATTGCAATAAAACCCGCTGGTATAAAGTAATATTTTCAGTTCACTAAAATAATTTATTCAAAACCTAAAATCAACAAAATGGAAACAAACAACACAAGTTCCCGTCACAACATTGATCCCGAACTGGCAAAGACTATGGCCCAGTCCTTCCAGGCAACCTTTGCACCATCAGACACTACTTCCATAAAAGTATTGACATTTGATGCAGATGCAGTGCGGGATTATCTTGCGGATACTTCAATTAAAAACTTTGCTGTGTTCCTTGCTCAGACAGCCGATTGGGCAAAAGATCATTACGGCGTTGCTAACAGCGCAGCGATTACGGTTGTACTGGTAGGTACCGATGTATCTGGCCATGCAGTAAAGAATTCAGCTGGTTCTTTCCTGGATTTTGCAGACCCTTGTCCTAACAGCTGCTCCAGCTATAATGATCCTGGTTTCTGGGATTAATTTTTCCGGCTTCTCTGTTCTTTAACCCTAACAAAAAACAACTTATTCAAAACCTAAAATCAACAAAAATGGAAACAAACAACACAAGTCCCCGCCACAACATTGATCCCGAACTGGCAAAGACTATGGTTCAGTCCTTCCAGGCAACCTTTGCACCATCAGACACTACTTCCATAAAAGTATTGACATTTGATGCGGATGCGGTACGGGATTACCTTTCGGACACTTCTATTAAAAATTTTGCTGTGTTCCTGGCTCAGACAGCCGACTGGGCAAAAGATCATTACGGTGTTGCCAACAGTGCGGCAATGACGGTTGTGCTCGTAGGCACCGATGCATCTGGTCATGCAGTAAAAAATTCAGCTGGCTCCTTCCTGGATTATGCAGATCCCTGTCCAAGTAGTTGCTCCAGCTATAATGATCCCGGTTTCTGGGAATAATTTTAAAATCACCCACCAAGTAAAAATTGAAAAAAGCACCTGTTTGTCAGGTGCTTTTTTGCGATATGTCTATGTCATTCCCGGTTTCCGGGAGAGCCCTTATTAACCCTGAACCAATTTCATAATGTTTACTTAAACATCTGTTAAGGCAGGAAAAATAGTTTTGCTTTCCCTCCTTCACTAGCACCGCATTGTTACCGCCCGTGTGCCGCTTAAGCCGTATTTTTTAAACCAACATACATGCAAAAAAAGATCCTCTTAACCTTTGCCTCCTTCGCTGAAAAGCTAAAACATTTTCAGGTCTCCTCACGAGGCACCTTTCCCGGAAGGTTGTTATGTACTGCAATGCTGTCTCTGGCTACATGCCTGCCTGGTATGAGCAGTTTTGCACAGGTCACGTTTACAGCAGGCAACCTCACGCAGACCCAGAACTTTAACGGAATGACCGCAAATGCATTGCCTTCCGGCTTTGCTATTACATCCAAGTCGGCAGGGATGGCAAGCGTAGATGCGGTTGCTTCTTCACTTGGCTCTTCTTCAACGGGCTGCTCCTATAAGTTCGCCAGCAGTACCGATTATGCTATTGGCTTTCTGAACTCCAGCAGCTACGGATCGCCCCAAAGCATTACAGCAACCTTGCAGAATAATACCGGCGCCACAATAACTGGATTCGTAATCACATTTAACTATGAAAAATACAGGACCGGGTCACGTGCCTGGGACTGGACATTTTTCGGGAGTACCAATGGCAGTGCATTTACCAGTGTGCCTGCAGGCAACCAGAGCTATGCAGCAGATGCCGCCAATACTACTACCTATTTCCCGCCGCAATCTGTGAGCATGTCGGTTACCATTTCAGGGCTCAGCATTGCACAGGGTTCGCCCTATTACCTGCGATGGACACTTACCGGCAATGGCGGCAGCTCAAACGGGCAGGCCCTCGGAATTGATGATGTAAGCATCACTGCAGTGGCAGCGGCAACCTGTATTGCACCTTCGGGGCTTACTGCTGCCAACGTTTCCGCTACCGGAGCGGATCTTTCCTGGGGGGCAGTAAGCGGTGCCGCAGGTTATGAATATGTGATTGACCAGAACTCCGGCAGCCCGGCAGCAGCAGGCACTGCAACAACCGGCACAACCTATACAGCATCCGGGCTCACCCAGGCTACTGCCTATTACCTGCACGTTCGTACAGCTTGTGGTGGTGGCAGTTTCTCTTCCTGGACAACCATACCATTTACTACAGCAACGGCCTGCACACCTCCGCCAGCAACCATCACACCCGCAGGGGCTACCACTTTTTGTTCGGGAAACAGCGTAGTGCTGAATGCCAGCACCGGCACCGGACTAACATATCAATGGAAGCTGAATGGTGCAAACATCAGCACAGCCACGAACAGCTCTTACATTGCCAATGCAAGTGGCAGTTACAAAGTAGTAGTAACGAACAGCAGCGGTTGCACCGATTCATCGGCCGCTACTGTGGTAACCGTAAATACATTGCCCACAGCAGCAATCACTCCTGCAGGTGCTACAACTTTCTGTGCTGGAAATAACGTAGTGCTTAATGCAAATACAGGAACTGGGCTTACTTACCAGTGGACACTAAACAGCGCAAACATCTCCAACGCTACTAACAATACTTACACCGCCAATGCAAGCGGCAATTACAAAGTAGTGGTAACAAACGGCAGTGGTTGCACCGATTCATCATTAGCTACACCAGTAACAGTAAATACATTGCCCACAGCAGCAATCACACCTGCAGGTGCTACAACTTTCTGTGCTGGCAACAATGTCGTTCTTAATGCAAATACAGGAACTGGATTGACTTACCAATGGACACTCAACGGTGCAAACATCAACACAGCCACCAACAGCGCTTACACCGCCAATGCAAGCGGCAATTACAAAGTAGTGGTAACAAACGGCAGTAGTTGCACCGATTCATCATCAGCTACAACAATAACTGTAAATGCGCTACCCACAGTAACCATCACTCCGGCAACCACCACAACCTTTTGCGCTGGAAATAATGTCATTCTTAATGCAAATACGGGAACCGGCTTGACTTACCAATGGAGACTCAATAGTACCAATATCAGTAATGCCACTAACAGCTCTTACACTGCGAATGCAAGCGGCAGTTATAAAGTAGTAGTAACAAACGGCAGTGGTTGCACCGATTCATCTGCAGCTACAGTAGTAACCGTAAATACATTGCCCACAGCAACGATCACCCCCGCAGGAGCTACAACATTCTGCGCTGGTAATAACGTAGTGCTCAATGCAAATACCGGTACTGGCCTCACTTACCAGTGGAGACTAAATGGTGCGAACATCAGCAACGCAACCAACAATGCTTACACAGCGAATGCAAGCGGCAGCTATAAAGTAGTAGTAACAAACGCCAGCGGTTGTACGGATTCATCTGCAGCGACAGTAGTAACCGTAAACGCACTGCCTGCAGCAACCATTACTCCTGCAAGCGCTACAACTTTCTGCGCCGGTAACAATGTAGTGCTTAACGCAAACACAGGAACAGGATTAACCTACCAATGGAGGCTTAACAATGCAAACGTCAGCAACGGCACTAACACTTCTTACACTGCCAACGCAAGTGGTAATTATAAAGTAGTGGTAACAACCGGCAGCGGTTGTACTGATTCATCTGCCGCCACAACAGTAACTGTAAATGCACTTCCTGCAGCGACTGTTACTCCTGCTGGTGCTACCACTTTCTGTTCAGGTAACAGTGTATCTCTTATTGCCAACACCGGCGTAGGGCTCACTTACCAATGGAGACATAATGGTGCCAACATCAGCAGCGCCACGAATAATGGTTATACAGCCAATGCAAGTGGAAGCTACAAAGTTGTAGTAACGAACAGTAATGGCTGTATCGACTCTTCTGCAGCTACAGCGATAACTGTAAACGCATTGCCCATCGCAACGATCACTCCTGCCGGCGCCACTACTTTCTGTTCTGGCAATAGTGTAGTGCTTAATGCTAACACCGGTGCAGGTCTTACTTACCAGTGGAAGCTCAACGGAGCTGCTATCAGCAACGCTACCAACAATGGTTATACCGCTAATGCAAGCGGCAGCTATAAAGTAGTCGTAACAACCGGCAGCGGCTGTACCGATTCTTCATCTGCAATGACGGTGATCGTAAGTGCACTGCCCGCAGCAATTATTACTGCTGCAGGTGCTACCACTTTCTGTTCGGGAAACAGTGTGATGCTTAATGCCAACACTGGCACTGGTCTTACTTACCAATGGCAGCACAATGGTGTAGATGTACCCGGCGCCACCAATTCCGGCTACCAGGCAAATGCTGCAGGCACATATGTTGTGTCTGTAAGCAACAGCAATTGTACGGCAACTTCACCGGCTTTAACGATCGCTGTTAACCAGATACTCACGCCCATTGTTCTGTATAACGGAGATACGCTTTACACAAGCATTGGCTACAGCAGCTACCAATGGAATATGAATAACCAGCCTGTACCCGGCGCTACCGGTTATATATACACACCGGTGAAAAGCGGTTATTATACCGTAACGGTGACAGATACCAATGGCTGCAGTGCAGTTTCTGCTATAAATCAGCTAGTACATACTGCTGTAACACAGGTAGCAAACAATGCAGACATCAGGCTTTATCCTAATCCGGCTGCGACTATATTGCATGTAGATGCCCCGGTTAAAGTACAGGTAATGATCTGCTCCATAGAAGGAAAACTGGTACTGCAGCAGGAAGCTGATAAAGAAATAAACATCAGCAATCTGGCCGCTGGCGCATACATTGTAAGAATAGTAAGCCTGGATGGTAAACTTCTTGCGATAAGAAAACTCCTGAAATCCGGCGAATAAATAAACCAGAAATAATAACGATCCTCTGAACGCAGGGCAGCCATTTGACTGCCCTGTTTTATTTATGTTTTTTCTTACGCCTTCAGTGGTCATCCCGACAGTAGGAGGGATCTCACATAATGTGGGTATCAGATTATTGCAGTGTGTGCCGAAAGAAAATAAGCCATCCCTCTTTCATTTTTTAACCTGGATCAACGTTTTACCGTCTGCTGCTTTTCACCTTTGTAAAATGAAAACAGAAACAATAGACAGCATAAGCAACATAAATTTTACAGAGCATGTTACAACCAACGGCAGCCTTATAAAACCTGCCATAGCCGGTATATCCATAAGCCTGTTTATGATGAACCTCGACACAAGCATTGTGAGTGCAGGATTACCGGCAATGATCAAAAGCCTCAACACAACATTTGTTTCAGGACAATGGTTTGTATTGATCTACCTGCTGGTGCTTACAGCATTGATTACAGCCGCAGGACGGCTCGGCGATATGATCGGGAAAAAGAAACTGTACCTCTATGGCATTTCCATATTTACAGCAGCATCATTGCTGTGCGGTATATCCGGTAATGCTGCATTTCTTATTTTATTCCGGGGCGTACAAGGCTTAGGCGCTGCATTAATATTATCGCTGGGCATAGCAATAGCAAGCGATCTGACGCCTAAAGAGCACCTGGGTAAGATCATGGGCGTTTTGTCTACAGTTACTGCACTCGGCATTGCCGGCGGCCCTACCATTGGAGGAATATTGCTTTCCGCTTTTGGTTGGCAGTCAATGTTCCTCGTCAATATTCCTTTTGGCATCATTGCTTACTGGCTGGCATATAAATTCATAGATGCACCCGCTGGTAAGAAAACTGCCCGTATAGATTGGATCGGTATTATACTGTTGGCCGCTACCTTATCCTGTTACTGCATGGGCATGACCATGATCGAGAAGAAAGGCCTTAACAGCGCAGTTGTGGTGGTATTGCTGGCAATGACCGTGACCGGATTGTTTGCTTTTATCCTGTTTGAGCGCAGAAAAGCTAATCCCTTACTGGACCTTTCCATTTTTAAGAACAGGCTCGTCAGCAGAAACCTTATAGTAACAGTCCTCGTGTACACCGTTATCATCACCACGGTGATATTGCCTCCGTTCTATCTTTCAAAGGCAGCAGGTTACAGCGTTGTAAAAGTGGGGCTTATCATGTCTTTCGGGCCATTGCTTACTGTTGCTTTCAGCGTTTATGCCGGGAAAATTGCAGACAGGTACGGTGCGAAAAATGTAATGTTTTACGCGGTACTCTTAATAGCAGTGGGATGTTTCTGTATGAGTACGATTACACCCACTGAAAACATTGCGGGATACCTTTGGCGGATCGGGATCATAGCTATGGGATTGAATTTCTTTAAGACCCCGAATAACACGGTGATAATGGAAGCCGCAAAGCCCGACCAGCGCGGGGTGTTGAGCAGTTTTTTGTCGCTGTCCAGGATCCTGGGACAGATAACAGGTACTGCGGTGCTGGGCGTTGCTTTTGCTATGTTGTCCGGCGTTTCAAATCCTGCGCATAGTGGCAGTTTGCCGCAGTCCGTCACATACGGGTTCGATAAAATATTCCTGGTAAATGGTTTTATTGCGCTGTTTTCTGCAATATTGATTTATCCCCGATTGTTTAAACGAATGCATAAATTTGATAAGCCATAAGGGTATGGATGCTTATGAAAGAAGGGTTAGCCAGGTTTATTTTAGACAAAGTAAAAGCCAGCGATGAAGAGCTGGAGCTTATCCTTTCTTATTTTAAGCCCCTTACCGTCAAGAAAAAAGAAATATTATTAAGAGAAGGCGGCCTTGCCAACAAGATGTTTTTTGTTGTAAAAGGCTGCCTGCGCATTTATCTTGTAAAAGACACGGGTACAGAGGTTACACGGCGTATCATATTTGAGAACGACTCTTCGGCATCCATGATATCCTTTATTACAGAAAAGCCTTCCAAAGAATACATCGAAGCTGTAATGAAAACAGAACTGCTGTATATGGACAGGAAGGATTTTTACCACCTCGTAGATACGTTGCCGGTATGGGGAAAGTTTTATCGTCACCAGCTGGAGTATGCTTATGTAGCCAATACCAGCAGGCTGATGAGCTTTATCACCAATGATGCTACAGAACGTTACCTGTCGCTGCTGGAAGAAAATACCGAAATCATCAGACGATTGCCCAACAGACTGGTCGCTAATTACCTGAACATTACCCAGGAAGCGTTAAGCAGGTTGAAATCGAAATTGTAATCTCCTTTTATGGCCTGCAAATTAATTGTTCGAACGCTTTGTATATAAAGAATGGCAGAGGTTTTCTTTAGGGCTTCATAGAACATCCGGAATATAATTCATCAGAGTTGAAATGCCCGGCACCACAGTAGCAATGCAGATGCATCGGAGCGACAACCGGGAAGCAAGCAGTAATAGCTTGCCCGGCGCCTTTTTGGGTTACTTTTTTGCGTAAAAAAAGTAACACAGGTAATATGAGCGCAAAAACATGAGTTGCACCTCTTGGATTCATATACCGTACTGTAACTTTTGATGGTGTCTACGATGATTGCTATCACAGGTAACTCAGCCACCAGCTTTTATTACGTGCCTTCAGCTGCATAAACCACCGGCAGGGATAGTACAGCAGCAATACCGTGCACAGCCAGTACAGATACACAACAGGCAACGAAAAGCCCCAGCCGTTATCCGGACGGAAGATAGCGCCGTTGTCTGTAAAAATATGTGACGGAAAGCCCATGATCACCCCCGCTACCAACGCCATGCCGTGTATCAGGTAGATGTGCAGAATATAGTAGAACATAGGCACACGACCATATACTGTAAAGAAACGACCTAGGCCATTGTTCAGCTTTTCCAGCAAAGGCATAACAGTGATAGCACTGCCAATAGTCATCAGCAGGTAGAGCAGGGAAGGCGGGTATTTATTTACCTTAATGAAAGCAAGCACTGTGCGGCCCCGTGTGGGCTGCGGTTCCCAGGGAAACGGATCACCGTAAACATTGGCGGCACGCAGCATAAAGAAAAGCGCCAGGCAGGTAAAGCCAACCAGGTATAGCAGTTTATTACGGCGGTCTTCGGGCAATAGCATTATGTTGCCGAAGCAATAGCCTGCAGCCATCACACCAATCCATGGCACGAGCGGGTAGAGCACCATAAATGTACGATGGTCGCCAAAAGGTACAGGGGCATGTACATGAAGCACTGTCCACAACGGACCAGCCTCGCCCATAGCCGCAGGGCGAATACCATCCAATGCATTATGTCCGAAAATAATGACGAGCGCTATAGCAGCTATCGCCGGCATAGGCAGGAAAATAAGCAGCGACAGGAATATCATACTCCAGCCAATAGCCCAGATCACCTGTACGAATACCATATGATAATCCAGGTTGAACTGCCAGCCGAAACGCACGATCGTAAGTTCCAGCAGTATCAGCCAGACCCCGCGCGACAGCAGGAAAAGCGAAGATTCCTTTTTCGTTTTGCCCCTGCGCATAGACAGGAAAGCACTCGTGCCCGCGAGGAATACGAACACCGGTGCACAGAAATGCGTTATCCAGCGGGTGAAGAACATAAACGTGCTAGCATGCTGCAGGTCCAGCGGATCATAAGCTTTGAAGCCGGAAAAGAAATCGCGCACATGGTCCAGCGCCATGATGATCATGATAATGCCCCGCAGTATATCTATAGAGGCAATGCGTTTAGTGGTGGTTACGGTGTTCATGGCCGGATGTGTGTGCAGCGAAATTAAAGATAATACAGCTGTACTCGGTTAACAGGAGTATTATGGATTACCACAGCTTTATCAAGGCGTCTTCCGATAGCCATCGGAACAGAGCGGAGTGTAACGGAGCGTGGAGTCTGCTGGGCTACGATATGGTACCATATACGGCCCGAAATATTTTATATTATTTGTAATTTGCTGCGTATGAAACTGGCCCATTTTATTTTGTTTTTGATGCTGCTTATGTCATGCAATACCACTGCTGATAAATGGGGGCACATAAAAAAGACAAAAACTGTTTATCCTTTTGATTCAATCTCACATTTTAAGTCTTCCGGCATTTTAGATACCAGTGATGTATGGGTAAATACCGCTTATAAAACGTATCCATACAAAGGATTTTGTAAGAGCGAAGTGCAGGCAATAATAAACATTGATGATACACCTGGGCGGAAATACTTTAAACAGGATTCGTTAGAAATTGCTCATATGCTTCTGGATAGTTTTAGAGCAACAGGAATAGCGCATTTTGTGGCTCAGACGCTTAATAAGGGAAAGTTGACAATTTATTTGTACACGGAAGAAGGGCTTAATCCTATTGGTATTGTAGAGGGCTTTAGAATACCATGTAATGGAAGGTTCGTTGAAGATGAGCAATGGCGTACATATTCAGAATTGTTGAAACGACCATAAATTAGGCACAATCTGTTATGTCTATACAATATGAAGTGCTATGGCATGCACTCCCGCTTGTCATCCTGAGCGCAGGGAAGGATCTCACACAACAAGAGTATCATAGGTTACCATAGCTCCATCAAGGCGTCATTCAGAGCGAAGTGCAACGGAGCGTGGAATCTAATGAGATGCAGTGGCGGCAAGTGCTACATTTTATTAGGACAATACGAACTGACCGGAACTTAAGAACTTTAGAATGTACGAAAATTATATATTGTGTAAAAAACACCATGAATCATACAGTTGAAGAAATTATTAAAGGTATAGACAAAGCTACAGGAGGATACTACCCTGGAGGTTTATCAAACTTGTCAGATATAAATATGACAATTGTTCCAGGTTTTCAACTTCTATTTGGCGTCTGTTATCCTGATCCAATGGCAAATGATGTTGAACATTATATACACGGAATACAATCTGTAATCAAATTAGATGGAAGACCTAAAGCTCTGCCGTGGCCTTTTGATGACAAAGAATTAATGATAAATACTCTTGAGCAACTTTCGACGTATTACAATGCTAATTTAAATGTTCTAAGAATGATGCAGGGTATTGATTTCTTGAAACGACAGGTTATATATTTAGTTGTAACAATCATTGAGATTCCAATAATTGTTTCACAGTAATTTTGATTAAAAGATTTGATAATAAATTCTATTAAGATGATTCGGAATACAATAATTCTTGAAATAAAAAAAGAGATTGATAGCGATAAAAACTTTAGTAGTACTGATTTCGCCATAACGACGGAAAATAATTCTCTAAAAATAACCTATGAGTATGATGAGAATTTCTTTTTTCAACTTAATGTGCCTAAAGAAATTTCTAAGCTGTCTCGAACAGAAAAGGAAACAACAATGGGACTTACTACGAAGCACAAGGAAATTCAGTATGAGGAATATGAATTTAGTGGAACTCAAAGCCCAGGGACTATAGCAAGAATTGAATCTGTAGAATTTGAAGGGAAACGTTTGCTTTTGGGGAAAATTAGGGTTTGGCTTAAGAATTTGTGGGATGAAATAACTATTCAACCTAACCTAAGAAAAATTGAACAAATTGAAGAAGAAGTACAGGTTATGAAAGAAATGTTTACGAACGCATCGGAAGATTTTTTTTCTAAGGAAGAAGCAGAAAAATTAAAGCTGCAACTAAATGATCTTGAAAATAAATTTAAAGAGAGACTTGAAACAGAAATTCAGGACAAAGATCTACTGATAGCCGCATTGACTGAGTTACATAATGAATTGGAAAAACTCAAAAACCAGACTACGGTTTTAAATAAAAAAAATTGGTTTAAGTCTTGTGGTGTGAAACTTTTGACTTGGATATCTAAAGAAGAGAACAGAAAATTTTTAAAGGAATCCAAAGATTTTCTTAAACCTTTATTACCAGCGGCAATAGAAAAAGTATTATAAAATTAAAGCGCGGCCACCGCGCTTTTTATCTTTAAAAACTAATGCTTACTTCTTCACCTTAATCTCCTTCAGTTCCTGCACTACAGACTGCAGCAACTCCACTTTCTCCTTTTCACTTTGCAGCAGGCGTTCGTAGAGGGTTTTATTTTCTTCTGTCAAAGCCTTGCTTGTTTCAAAGGCTTCCATGAGTTTTTCAAGTGGGTTGAAAGTAAGCGTGCAGTTGCTATTGATATTATTGATTGAGCCGGTGTTACCGCTGTTATCAAAAGTATTGGCAAGCACCTGGAAGGTTGCTTCTTCGTTAAAATTCTTCAATACATCTGTGGGGACTTTCAACAGTTTAGATACTTCTTCCAGCGTAGCATCATCAATCTCCTCCTTATTTTCCAGCTGCGAAACCTTTTTCTGGCTCCAGTCGTCGCCCAGTTCAAAGGCCAGCCACTCCTGCTTCAGGCCCAGCATTTCGCGGAATCTTTTCACATTTTTACCGTGGTGTATCTTTTCTGTAGCTTTCATATAACCGCAAATATAAGTAATGAGTGTTGCTAATATATTCCGGCAGGGAATAATTTATTCCGTTGTTTTTCTAATTTATTTTTCGCCTGTAATAGCGCGAAACCCACCCCTAACCCCTCCGGTGGAGGGGAAATGTAGTGCGAGACACTTATTGCGTAACAAAAGCTAAGTCATAGTACTTCCCCGCTTGAGCGGGGTTAGGGGTGTGTCAGGTAATAAGATCAGGTATCTGATATCTCACATCTCAATACTCACATCTCACATCTCACATCTAAAACAAAGTATTACTCTGCATCACCGGCGCTTTCAGGTTCGTGCCGCAATGCTTGTTCATCTCTTCCACAAAGTATTTGATCAGCTCGGGCGAATGCAGTTCCTCATGCTGGTGCATAAAGAAGTAACAGCTTTCCAGTCCTTCATGCATCCATTTTTTAATGCGCTGTACCCATTCGTCAATACGCTCGTAGTCGGTGCGGTGCAGCGAGTTGCCTACAAAACGGATAAAACATTCCGGTGTGCTCAGGTACATATGTGCGCAGTCGCGGCGGCCGGCAGCATCGGTGATAATGGTGCCGCGCTTATGCTGGTGCAGGAACTGGTACATCTCAGGGTTGTAGCCATCACGGTAAAAATCTTCATGGCGCAACTCAAGGAACAGTTCCAGGTCTTGGGGAATATCCGTGATGAACTTTTCAATGTCTGGTATTGCATTAAGCCCCATCTGCGGGTGCGGCATCAAGAACACCGGCCCGAGCGAATCGCCAAAAGCATCTATTACATTGAGAAAAGCATCTACTTCATGCTGTGTATTTTTCAGGCGGTTGTAATGCGTAATGCTTTGTGTGAATTTTGGGCAGAATTTAAACCCCTTCGGTACCTTCTGCTTCCATTTCTCCACCTGTTCGCGCGAGTGCAGGCTGTAGTAAAAACCATTAAACTCAATGGAATTGAACAGGTGCGCATAATATTCCAAAAAGTCCTTTTCCTTCGTGCCTTTCGGGTACAGCTTGCCTATCCAGTCTTTGCGGCCCCATTTGGCGCAACCTATATAGAACTTTGTGTTGCCTTTGCCTTTTGAAAGCACAGCTGTGGTCTCTGCCGGGTCGGGCGGTAAAGTAAAATCGATATGCTCCAGTTGCTGTTCCGGCACTTTGCCAAAATCCATTGCTCTTTTTATTTAAAAATACAGTTTTACAATCAGTGGGAATAATTATGCTATGGCAGGTGACATTTTCTTATTCCAGTATTTTTATAGCGAAATGTGTTATGCCATTCCTATTCAGGATATCAATAATTTTTTTCACTTCTTCATTCTGAGTCTTTGGGGATATTTCCAGAAGAATCCCCGGGTTCATTTTCTTAATATTATTTCCCTTAATAAATTTGTTCAATTCCTGGATATCTGTTGTTCTTACAGATTTGTCGTGATATTTTATGGTCATTATATGCTCTGCAAGAGTCACTTTTAAATCCGAAGGGTTTGATAAGATAAAACCACCCGTATCAACAGGGGGTGTTGTTTTTAACGGCACTAAAGTCATCTTATAGTTGGTGCTTTTATTCTGCGCTTGCACTAAGGGAATGGAAGAAAAAAGCATTATCGGTGTTGCGCAAAAACTAATTTTTAGTGGGTATAATACATCTCTCATAATGGCGTTTTAAGCATCTGCTATCATACTAATCCAGACCTCCGGATTTCTTAGTGTTTGGTGTGAAAATACGGGATTAGGTTTATCCGGCATCTTTTTGGAATTTCATATTTTCAGCAATTGAAAAACACTTATTGCACCAGTTGGGCTGTCATACACAACAATGAAGAAGATAATAAATACACTCCTGGTCATCACCTCGCTTTTCGGGTACCTGGAGTGGGGCGGCGGGCAGCATAGCTTTCTCTTCCAAGCTGAGGCAGAGATTCTCGCTAAGATGAAGGGCAATTTCATGTCTGTTTTTCATCCGGCGATTGTAGTTCCTTTGATCGGTCAGTTGTTGCTGTTGGTTACATTGTTTCAGCGAAAACCGTTGCGTGCGTTTACTATCATTGGTCTTTCCTGCCTTGCATTGATTATGCTGCTCATTCTTTTTATTGGCCTCGCTGCACGAAACATGAAAATGGCAGGATCGGCCATCCCGTTTATAGCAACGGCAATATGGGCGGTCGTGTATCATCGCCGGGCAAAAGAATAACGGACAGGTCTAGTCCGTATTACGTATTAGTTTTTACCTCCATTCCGTTTTTATCCCTGCATCCAGCGGCTGGTAGTTTATATACTGCACAATACGTGGCAGCTTTGATGTATTGGGCGAACTGGCATGAGGTAGTTTCTGGTCCCAGATGATGAAGTCGCCGGCATTGGCTGCTATGGGTTTTGAACCGAGCGCGTGCAGATCTTCCATGCGCGGATCAGTGCCTGCAGGCAGGTTGTTGAGCCAGTCGTCTATCCTGTGCTGGAAGCCGGGCACCAGTGTAAAGGCTCCCTGGTTTGCTGCTGTGTCTGAAAGGTAGAGCAACCCCTGAAGTCCGAACGGTATCGGCTGCGCAAGGCTTACATCCCAATGCATATGTGGCCCGGGATATTGGTAGTGTGCTGTTTCCGGTGGGTTAAAACTTGCCCGGTCGGTATTCAACAGCAGGTCTGTACGGCCCCATAACTGCTGGTAGGCAGCTTTTATACGCAACGATTCCCGGTTGCGCTGCAATGCTTCATTGCGGAACAGCTGCACCATTATTCCCTGCTTTGCCGGATGCGCCTGGTACCATGTAGCCGGATCGTTGAGATCGGCGCCGATAAAGGAGCAGATAGCATCAATGGCTGCAACGCAATCGGCTTCAGGTACGGCATTTCTTATAATCACATAACCGTTTTCCTCCCAGAATGCGAGGTCCGCTGCTGTGAGCACGGGCGGTAACTTTTCCTGCAGCACTGCTTCGATCTGCCCGCTCAGTAAGGCATTGAACTGCTGTATCTTTTCACGCGGCAGGATGCCGTTATTGATGTCCAGTATCCATTGTTCAAACGCTTCCAGCGATGGCTGATGACTGTATAAAAATTGTATGGTAGGCTCTACGCTGATGTTCAGCGCGGCAAATAAAGCAGAGTCTGTCATCCATTCGCTGCCGAATGAATTGGCTGTATATCCTTTGCGGATGGCCATTGCGCGCGACCAATACCGTTTCAGATGCATAATGCCCAGTCCGCATAATTCTGAAGAACCGGCTATGGCGCCCGAGGTCAATGTTTCCATGGTTGTATGGTGTGGTGATGTTCCAAAGATAATAAGCTTATGTTTTTATGGTAGCCGCAGCGCAGGAAACAGGCATGAATTTTTACATGTACTTTGTCTTATTTAACAGTTGTTTTTATGCAAAATGTTTATTTTCAGCTATAGAAAGTAAGGCAACGCAAATAAAACAGCGCCCCGGGTTAACTTTGGCAGAACAGCCCTGATACATTTATGAACTGGAAACAGACTAAGGCACAGGTTAAATACTACGCACAATACATTCCTTTTACACTCAATACTGTTGTGTATGCAATAGCAGTATGGCTGGCTTTCCGGCTGCTGTACCAGCCTGCGCCCGATCCTAAAGCTGCTGAGATGGACACCGATTCTTTCCGGCCCATTATTATGCTCATGGGTAAAGTGGCGCTTTGGTTTGTAGTAGCGCTTGTTGCTTTATCCGTACTCACCACTATCGGCGGGTGGCTGTATTATCTCTGGCTGCGTCATAAGAAAGATTACAAACTGGCAGTGCGCTTCGTAAATGAGGCAAAGCCCGGGAAAAAGAACCGTATGTATATTGAAACTCAGCTGGATGGTGCATTGCGCCCGGTGCTTGGGTTTGTGACCGGCCGCCTGGTGTACGACGATGGCCGTATGACCGGTAAATTCGGCCTGCAATCCGACAAACGGAAGGAAAACAGTATATGGCGTGCCGCTATTACCGGCCGCAGCCGTATGGAGCTGCCGGATATACGTGAGTACGAACTGCGTGGCGGTTTTATCTTTTTTGAAGATATGTTGCATCTTTTTTCCCTGGCGGTAAAGCAGCCATTGGGCGGGCATTTTTACCAGCCACCCGTACTTAGTGAAGCCACGGATATGGATGTATACCCGCGTAAAACAGAAACGACGGACATCCGGATAGATAAGATGCGCAGGGTAGAAGGCGATTATCTTAATTACAAGGATTTTGAATCGGGCGATGATGTGCGGCGCATTGTGTGGAAGGTATATGCGCGCAACCGCGACCTGGTGGTGCGTGTACCGGAACGCTTTGAGCCTTATGCATCACATTTGTATTTCTATGCATCTTTCCAGTCGGCGGTAAAAGGGCAATGGAGCGGCGAAGGTTATCTCAGCGAAATGCTGAACCATTATAAAAACCGCGTCTGGACCATATATGATACGCTGGCTTCGAAGGAGTGGAACATGCGTTATATTCCGGATCAGCAGTTTACGGTTGCTGAAACGGCCGATGACAAAGAGCGGAGCATGCGTATCATCAGTAACAGCAGCTGGCAGAATGATACCGGCCTGAACAGTTATTTTGATCCGCGGCAGGGTACTGTGCTCTGTATTTCTTCACTGGCAGATATACATGAACTCGAGCAGCTGCTGGACCGCTGCGATGGTTCTATCGTTGTTTATTTGGTAAAACTGTCTGATACGTTCCGGCATTTTGTAGCCTGGAACTGGCTGAAGCGAATTATTTTCCTGCCGCCCAAAGACCGGTTATCAAAGCTGCGTACCGGCTGGATCTTCTCCCCAATGCGGCTCCAGCTGCAGCGGAGAGAAAAAGAGATAGAAAATCTTTTAAAAAAATCGGCGGTTGTGAGTACAATCATTTAATATGGCACTATTCTTGATTTGTATATTTGCAAAACTCACATTCATTCAAAAATACAAATCAAAAATCTCATGTTAGAAGAACTGATGCAAATGATACAGCAGCATGGACAGGAGTCCGTAGTAAATAACGCTGCTGTTCCCAACGAACATAATGAAGGCGTAATGCAGGAAGCAGGCAGTTCTATTATGGCAGGCCTGCAGGGGTTAATGGCCAATGGTGGCCTCGACCAGCTTGCCTCTGCTTTCCAGGGCGGCCAGGCAGACCCGAATCATCCGGCTGTACAGCAGATATCCGGAAATTTTGCACAGAATATTATGCAGAAGTTCGGTATTAACAACCAGGCAGCAGCAGGTATTGCAGCTTCCCTGATTCCAATGGTACTTGGTAAAGTACTGAACCAGGGCGGTCAGCAGCAACAGCAGGGCGGCGGCGGAAACATCCTTTCCTCACTTCTTGGTGGTCAGGCTTCGGGCATGATCAATTCTATCGGCAGCAAAATAGGTCTTGATAAAGACGGCGACGGCGATGTAGACCTGAGCGATGTGGTAAATATGATTAAATAAGATTTCATTGTGTGGTTTATATGAATAAAAAAACGGGCTGAAATTTCAGCCCGTTTCTATTTTTTTACTTTTTTCGCCTTCCACCGGAGTGCATAGCCCAGGTAAAAGTTGAAGTCGAATATCGTGTTCTTATCCCCTTTACCGTAACCGGCTATATAAGCTGGTGGCAATTCCTTAAAGGCTCCCTGGTTAAAAAGAAATTTCCCGCGGATATTCCACCCGGTAAAAATCCCTTTGAACAACTCTACGCGGACACCGCCGGTAATTTCACCCCAGTGCGCTGTAAGCTTTTTGCCCTCAATATTTCCCGTAGTGGTGCCCCATATCGGTGCAGAAGTGGTATAAGTAGCATCAGAGCGATCTATGAATGCTAATCCATAGCGTACACCAATAAAGGCCACATCCCAGTCGCCGGCAGTAATCCTCGGCAGCATAGCTTTGTTAATACCTATACGTGCAAAGCTGTTTTTGCTTTTGTACTTCAGATCGGAGTAGTCGATGTCTGCATTACCGAAGCCCCCTTCCAGCACCAGGTAGTTTTCATTGCCAATATGATAATCGGCAGAAATCTCGTAACTGCTGTGGTTTTTCATAATGGCATTTGTTACCGGGCGGCTGGCATCAAACTCTATACGCAGCTGATGCGGGAGGTCAAATGCTGGTTTCTTTTTTGTACTGTCGGTCTGTGCATAAGACATCTGTGCCGCCAGCATTGCGCAGAAAATAACTAGATAATATCGGGTGTGACGCAGCAGCATTAAGAATGTTTGTGAATGTAGATTTTCAGGTTTTCAATATTGGCATTACCGTTAATACTACCATTGTTCAGCACGACTGAGTCAATGGCATGTGTACTGTCTGCAAAGGCATGTACCGTGGATTTTACACTGCTTATATTGAAATAGTATGTATAGCCACAGGCATTGGAGATAAACTTAAGCTGTCGCTGGTAGTAAAAGGTAAGCGTATCTCTGCGTTGCGGGTACAGAGAATCCGGCTGCAGGAACCAGCGACAGCTGTCTGCATGCGGAGAAAGCGTAATGCCGGAGAATTTATTTACACTATGCCCTGCAAGAAAAACGGTATCGCTGCTGTCTACAGAGCCCAGTACAGGATTTACAAGCAAGGTATCAAGTACAATATTGTTGGTATCAGAGATACGATAGGTACCTGCGCGAACATATACGTTCACCGGGGTGAGGCATGGATCCCTCTCTGTTTCGCAGGCACCCCAGCAAATTGCAAAAAGCACCAGGAGCACCAACAGTACGTTACGGTCTTTATTAATCATTTAATGTGGTCAGTATTTTATCAATTGCACCAATTACGGTATCCAGTTGCTGCCGCACAGCGGCACGTTCATCCGGCCCGGTGATCACCTGTCCTGTCTGTAATGCTTCTACCCGTTCCTCAAGTTCGCCCAGCTGCAGATTTAATTGTTCAATGAGCTGCAGCTGCCGTGCAACTACCTGCTGCAGACGAAGGTTTTCCGTCTGCACACCCGAATACTTTTTCAGCAACAGGTCCAGTTTTTCGTTCAGCAGCTGCAGTTCCTGCATTACTCACGTATTTGTGCCTGCAGTTTGGTTTTGTAGGCCTGCATGAGGTCTTTCATCACCTGTTCTATTTCTGCATCCGTAAGGGTGCGGTCCTGTAACTGGAACGTATAGCTCAATGCATATGACTTCTTGTCTGCGCCCAGCTTTTCGCTTTCAAATACATCAAACAGGTCAAAAGATTGCATGAACGCTATTTTCTGCTGTTCGGTTACTTTCTTCACGTCCTGGTAGCTTACAGCTTTGTCCAGTATAATGGCAAGGTCGCGCTGCACTGCCGGGAACTTTGGAACTTCTGTGTAAACAATTTTGTTGCTGGCCAGCGCATTAAGCCACAGTTGCCAGTTTATTGCTGCAAAACATACATCCTGTTTTATGTCGAATTGTGCCAGTTTCTGGCCTGGTATCTGCGCAGCAGTGCACAAAACCTGGTTTTTCCACTTCCATATCGCCGTAAGATTTCCATCCTGCTCTTCGTATGAGAGTTGTACAGATTTAATGCCCGATACCTGCATCAGGTTCTGCAGTATACCTTTCAGGTAATAGATATCTGCGGCAGCTGCTTTCTGGTTCCACTGGGCTTTTACAGCGTTACCGGTTACCCACAGTGCCAGCTGCACATCTTCCTGGTATTTTCCTTGCTCCGGCTGCACATATGTTTTCCCGAACTCAAACAGTGCAAGGTCCTGGCTTTTACGGTTTACATTGTATTGAACCACTTCCAGTCCGCTTTCCAGCATAGACGGGCGCATTACATCCAGCTCGCTGCTCAGGCTGTTGAGCATACGCACCAGGTCTGTACGGTCGGGGTAGAATTTGCTGTTGACGATTGAATTGGTAACAATCTCCTGGAAGCCTGATCCGCAGAGCAGTTCTGCCAGTTTTTCACGTTGTTCGCGATCGTTGGGCAATGCTTTTGCAAGTGCAATATTAAGTCTGCCGGGAATGGCAACATTGTCCAGTCCGTCTATGCGCAGCACCTCCTCTGCAATATCTGCAGGTTGCAGCACATCGGTTTTATTGGAAGGCACCTGAACGGTAAATGTTTCCCCTTCTTCTTTCAGGAAGACAAAGTTCAGCGCCTCAAGAATCTCTTTTATCGTTGCTGCAGCATAATCTTTTCCGCAGATGCGGCGGATATACTCGCAGGTAAATGTAACCTGAGCTTGCGCAACAGGAGCAGGATATACATCGGTTACTGCAGATGCAATGGTGCCGCCGGCAATCTCAACGATCAGGGCAGCAGCGCGCTCCAGTGCCGGGATTACATTGTTTATATCTACACCTTTTTCAAAATGAGTGGCAGCATCCGTACGAAGCCCATGATGCAATGATGTGCGACGGATAAAAGTGGGGTGGAAGTAAGCGCTTTCCAGGAACACCTGTTTTGTGCCCTCGGTAATACCGCTGTGCAGTCCGCCGAAAACGCCTGCAATACACATGCCTTCAATAGCGTCGCAGATCATCAGGTCATTGCCCTGCAGGGTACGTTCTTTTTCATCGAGGGTAACGAATTTGCTTCCCTCCGGCAGGAAACGGACATGTATCTCGCTGCCTTTTATCTGTGCTGCATCAAATGCGTGCAATGGTTGCCCGTATTCATGCAGTACGAAATTGGTAATATCTACGATATTGTTGATGGGGCGCAGGTCAATGGCTTTGAGCCGCTGCTGCAGCCATTCCGGAGAAGGGCCGACGGTAACATTGCTGATGCAGATACCGGTATAGCGAGGACATGCTTCTGTTGCTTCAACCGTTACTTTTACCTGCATGCTGTTGTCGGAAGCAGGAAGACTTACCGCAGGCAATACAGGCTTGTAAGCAGCGCTGCGATGATGCGTAAGATAAGCACAGATATCGCGTGCCACGCCCGTATGGCTCATGGCGTCTGAGCGGTTGGGGGTGAGCCCTATATGTATGGCAAAATCGGCGTCGGGTATGTTGAAATATTTTTTGGCAGGAGTACCTACAACAGCATCTTCCGGCAGGATCATAATACCGGCATGGCTTTTACCGAGGCCTATTTCATCTTCTGCGCAGATCATACCTTCGCTTTCTGCGCCACGTATTTTTGCTTTTTTTATAAGAAACGGATCGCCTTCTGTAGGATGAACAGTAGTGCCGACTGTGGCAACCACCACTTTCTGGCCTGCGGCTACATTGGGCGCGCCACACACGATGTTCAGCGGTGTTCCGGTGCCTACGTCTACAGTGGTAACACTTAATTTATCGGCATTCGGGTGTTTTTCGCAGGTAAGGACGTGGCCTATAACGAGGCCTTCCAGGCTGCCTTTTACGGCTTCAACAGTTTCTACAGCTTCTACTTCCAGTCCTATCGATGTCAGTATCTTGCTCAGTTCAGCTACAGGCAGGGCTTCCGGGAGATAGTTCAGCAGCCATTCGTACGAAATGATCATTTGTCGGGAAAAAATTTGTGTAAAGATAACGGGTTAATGGAGAATGTGGGAATGCGTTGGATATGAGATATGAGGATTAAGATGTGAGCATGTGCCCCGGCAAATGAGGACCTACAGATATTATATTTCGAAACTGACGTTTTTCAATGGAATCACGTCGTAATCTCAATACTCATATCTCAATGCTCAAATCTTCACCCTCGTACCTGATAATAGCAAATTGCATCCTTTTTAGGCCGGGTTGGAGAAAGAACATTTATGCACATTAATTGTGAATAACGGGTGTATAACCTGTTAGTTCCGGAACTATTATGTGAATTGTTGTGCTAAAAGCAGACCTTTGTGTGGAGAAGATTGGGGACAACCAGTGTATTGATGGATTATAATTATATGCTTCCATTTTTTTTGCGCTCTTGTTTTTCGATTATACATTAGTCCTTCGCTGCCGGCTTAACGTTATTTTAATATTGGGGTAACATTAGAAAAGACGAAATGCATGCAGCCGGGAATACCTGCTGACCATAACACTTAAAGACGAAACTAAATCAAGAGAACCATTCATTAATCCATTTGCATTTTATATAATTCATGGCTGTTAATATTAAGAAGGATTTTGGTGCACCGCGAAAACCTAAACCTGACCTGAGTTCGCTGGTGTACGGAAAAGTGCCGCCACAGGCACCTGAGCTGGAGGAGGCCGTACTTGGGGCCATTATGCTTGAGAAAGACAAGCTTGCAGAAGTACTTGAAATTATACAGAGCCCGGATTGTTTTTACGTAGACGCTAACCAGAAAATATATGCTTCCATCCGTAATCTCTTCGACAAAGGGATGCCGGTGGATCTGCTGACTGTAACTGAAGAACTGAGAAAAACCGGTGAGCTGGAAATTGTGGGCGGAGCCTACTATATTACGAGGCTTACAATGAGTGTGGTGTCGAGCGCACACGTAGAAGCGCATGCCCGCCTTGTAATGGAGAAATTCATCCAGCGCGAACTGATACGTATCTCCGGTGCTGTGATTGCCGATGCATACGAAGACAGCACCGATGTTTTTGACCTGCTGGACAAGGCAGAAGCAAATCTGTACGAGATCACCGATAAGCACCTGCGCAAAAACTTTAAAAGCCTCAAGGAAGTAATGGTGCAGACCATTCATGAAATTGAAGAGGCAAAAAATAAAAAGACAGACGTAACGGGTGTGCCTACCGGCTTTACAGCGCTGAACAAACTTACATCCGGCTGGCAGAAAAATGCGTTGATCATCGTCGCGGCACGTCCTGCGGTGGGTAAAACGGCCTTTACGCTGAACCTGGCGATGAATGCAGCGATGAATTCTGAAAAGCCTTTTCCTGTAGCGTTCTTCTCGCTTGAAATGGGTGCCGGCGAACTTGTAAAAAGGATGCTGGCGGCCGTAACAGAGGTGAGCATGGATGCTATTACCAAAGGCCGTATGCAGGAGCATGAGTTCGTACAGCTCACGCAGCGTATGAACAAACTGGCTACCGCACCTATTTATCTTGATGACCAGGCTGCATTGAACATCTTTGAACTTCGTGCAAAGGCACGCCGTCTGAAGCAGAAACACGATATACAGCTGATAGTGATCGACTACCTGCAGCTGATGTCTGCGGGTGTAGGTAATGGCGGTAACCGCGAGCAGGAGATCAGTAAAATATCCCGCGATCTTAAATCACTGGCAAAAGAACTGGAAATACCGATCATTGCACTGTCTCAGCTGAGTCGTGCGGTAGAATCCCGTAAAGAATCCAAAGTGCCGCAGCTGAGTGACCTTCGTGAATCGGGTGCCATCGAGCAGGATGCGGATATGGTTATGTTCCTGTACCGTCCTGAGTATTATGGCATCAATAACGATGAGATGGGCCAGTCGGTAGAAGGGGAAACACATATACACGTAGCGAAAAACCGTAGTGGTTCTACAGATACGATCAAGGTTCGCTTCATTAAAGAATACCAGAAATTTGTGGATATGCCGGACGATAACTTCGGTGGATTCGGCGGAGATTTTGGCGGCGGTGGCGGTGGAAACTTTGGCGGTGGCGGAGGAGGTGGAAACTTCCCGCCGATGCCGGATAATCCTTCTGCCGGTATCCGCAGAGACCCCAGCGAATTTGGTGGTTCCAAAATGTTTATCCCCGGTGGTTTCCAGACGATGCAGTCAAAAGCCAATGATATGAACTGGGACGATGAAGACCCGATGCAGCCGCCATTTGGCAGGCCGCCGGGAGGTACGCCCCCGGTGGATGATACGCCCTGGTAGAAAGAAAATAAATAATAAAAAGAAGCCTGCAACATTGTTGCAGGCTTCTTTTTATTATCAGGCTTCCGGTTGTTTGGTGGCAGCTATGGCAGCTCTCTTTCCTTTCAGCCGGTTAAGTTTCTGTCGCCAGCTGGTTACTTTATGTTGGTCAGGCATCGTATCGCCCAGCAATTTGCCCCATGGTTTAAGCTCGTCAATGCGGTCAAAAATGATCTTCAGAATGGCAATGAAGGGTATGGACAGGAACATGCCCGAAACGCCCCACAATGCACCGCCCATCAGCACAATGATGATGGAGATCAGTGCATTGATCTGCACTTTTGAAGATACGATGCGTGGCACCAGGATATTGTTGTCTATAAACTGTATGAGCAGGTAAGAACAGAGTATCGCTACCGGCGTGGTAAGACCTTCTTTCGTTACCAGCGACATAAGTATAGGCAGCGCAATGGCAATGATCCCGCCGATATAAGGCAGCATATTGAGTATCCCGCCGATCACGCCTATAAGGATCGCATATTTTACACCGAGAATGATCAGGGCCAGGGCATTAAGCGTGGCAACAATAGCGGTTTCAATCAGCAGGCCGAATATATAGCTCTGCACAGCCCCTTTCGTTTCGCCAAGTATTTCGTCTACCTTCTGCGCATGTTTCTCTTTAAATACTTCGAAAATGAAATTTATGATCAGGGGTTTGTAGAAAAGGAGCATAAATACATAGATCGGTATGAGCACGACAATGCCTACAATGCCGATCAGCGAGCCGAGTGTCTGCCCGAGATACTGTTTGCTGTTGTTCAGTGCTTCATTTACCATGGCCACCTGCTTACGGGTAGAAACCCCGAATGTGTGCCTGATCCACCCCTGCGCCTGATCCAGGATAATGCCGAATCTTTTCTTCAGCTCCGGCAGCATATCGCCAAAGCTCATGATCTGCGAAGAAAGGAAATACATAAGCAGCGAAAACAATCCCAGTGCAAAGAGTATCGTAAGGATGATACAGAGCGTACGCGGCAGCCCGGTGCGTTCAATACGGTTGTTAAGCGGGTTAAGCAATATAGCTATAAGACCTGCAAAGGCAAATGGCACAAGGATATCCTGCAATATGTACAGGATAAATATGAATAATATTAAGCTCAGCAGGACGGCCGTGCTTTTTATGTAAAAAGGATAAGTTTTTTTCTCTGTCATAACCGGGTGTCTATATACAGTTTGCTTCAGGTATGAAAATATTGTACCAATATACTTCCCGTAATATAAATATTTATCAGGGCATTATTTGAAATATAAACGTTGTGTTTTATATTTAGTTTTAATTAGCCATTACATTTTTGGTATGAAAGTCTTCCGTAATAAAATTCTCTTATCCGCAGCAGTATTGCTGGCTGGTTCTACAGTTGTTTCTGCACAGATGACAACAAGGGCACAGCATACTCATATTGTTTCTTATAAAGCCACTCAGAATGAATTCCAGGCCCATCTGTTGAAGGTTGCCACCGACCGGGTAAAATCTGCAGGATATTTTATGTCCTGGGATGTACACCAGAGTATGAAAGGCTTTATAAATGACGGTGTGATGCGTATGTACCAGCAGGGCACCAATGATGATGAGAGAAGGGCCGCGGCAGAAGGGTATATAGAAAAATTTACCACGGTAATGATCGATGATGCGCAGAAGCGCGGCATCAGCTCAAAGCTGGATATGATCAGCTTCCGTAATGCGCATAACATGTCCTGCCCGAGGACTCCATTCTGCATGTAATTGTTGTTATGAACCTTCTTGGTAATCTTATCTGGCTGCTGTTTGGTGGCCTGTGGGCTGCATTGGGCTATATGTTCGGCGGCCTGTTGCTGTGTTTTACGATTGTTGGCATTCCGTGGGGACTGCAATGCTTTAAGCTGGCGGGGTTTGTATTGTGGCCGTTTGGCAGGAGGGTAGTGTACAAACAAAGTAGTGCCGGCTGTCTTTCTTTATTGTTTAATATTATCTGGCTGCTGTGTGGCGGCCTTTACACAGCATTGGTGCATGTGTTTTTCGGGATATTGCTTTGCCTCACCGTTATCGGTATACCTTTTGGCCTCCAGCATTTTAAACTGGTGGAGATATCTATGATGCCGTTCGGAAAGGATGTGGTGTAGATTTCTTCTTATTAAAGCTCCAGTTTCCCGGTATAATAGTGCCGGCTAACTTTATTAGAGCTTACGAACTGTTTATAAGGATATTGTCCCTTCAGGTATTTCTCCATATTCTCTTTGTCGGGGCAATAGTGCTCTATTATTTTTTCAGGCTCATTTTCCTTTATGTTTAGTGGAATTTCTGTACGTCTATTATTCACAAACAGGACGATACTTCTGATTGTATCGGGGGTTTCCTTTGTTGCCGAATTGATTTTTCGATAACCATAACAGCGCATTTTATGCGTTGAATCCTTGACGATGTACCGGTATTCGCTCCCTTTAAAAGAATCGCGCAGAGAATTGTGATAGACGTTCCATTTGCTGATGCGCACAGTATCCGTCGTTTTCTCAATGCCTTTTATTACTACGCCGCCGCTGCGGTAAAATGAACTGCCTTTATCATCTATTCTGAGATTAACGTCCGGAAAAGTTCCTGTACGAAACCTTACTCCAATTATTACATGAAAAAAACGATAGGCATTATCCCAGTCACGATCGTTATCTTCTGTTATCAACGTTGTAGTTCTATATTCTTCAAGGCGAAATTCTTCGCTGATAAGATACCGGCAATCGGACAATCTGTGTTCCGGTATCTTCTTATCCAGTACAAGGCTATCAATGACAATATATTTTGTAACAGAATCCTGGCACAGAGCAACTCCTGCAAACAGCAGTAACGGCAAAAAAAGGATAAGGGTCTTAATGAGTCGCATACCTCAAGATACAGCAATATATCTCCGGTTTTGATAACCGTAGGCCGATTTTACAGTTCTCGTACAATAACCCGCATAGCAGATTATTGATGCAGTCATATTACTTTTACACCATGCAACACAATAAACACATCACCACGCTGATCGAAAATTTTGGTATCCCGTCGCTCAACGCCATGCAGGAAGCTGCATATGATGCCATACTGAAGAAGAAAGATGTGTTGCTCCTGTCGCCCACAGGCACGGGGAAAACCCTTGGGTTCTTAATGCCGGTGTATGAGCTGCTGAAAAAGAATAAGAACCAGGAAGGCATACAATGTCTCATCCTTACGCCATCGCGCGAGCTGGCATTGCAGATAGAGGCAGTGTGGAAAAAGATGAACACAGGCTACAAGGTAAACAGCTTCTACGGTGGCCACCAGATGCTGCTGGAAGTACAGAGCCTTACCGAGCCGCCATCCCTGCTCATTGGTACTCCCGGCCGTATTGCCGATCACCTGAAGCGTGGCAACTTTGACATAGATAATATCCACACGCTCGTGCTCGACGAGTTTGATAAATCGCTGGACCTGGGCTTTCATGAAGACATGGCCTATATCATCAGTGAACTGAAGCATCTGAAGAAACGTGTACTTGTTTCTGCGACAGCTGCCGTTGAAATACCTGAGTTTACCGGCGTTGAAACACTGGAAACGCTTGATTTTATAACAGAGCATGTACGGTCAGAAGGGCTGGAGCTGAAAGTCGTTCACTCTGAAGAAAAAGATAAGGTTAATACACTGTTCCGCCTGTTGTGCAGTATCGGCAGCACCTCTGCTATCATATTCTGCAACCACCGCGAGTCGGTAGCGCGCACGAGCGAACTGCTCAAAGAGAAAGGCATAGACAACATATTCTTCCATGGCGGTATGGAGCAGATGGACCGCGAGCGGGTGCTCACGCAGTTCCGCAACGGCACCTTTAACTTCCTTGTGGCTACAGATCTTGCAGCGCGCGGCCTCGACATACCAGATGTGCAGCATATCATCCATTACCACCTGCCTTTTACCCACGAAGAGTTCCTGCACCGCAACGGCCGCACCGCGCGTATGCATGCCACCGGCACCGCGTACATCATACTGCATACAGAAGAAAAGCTGCCGGCATATATAGAACAGGAACCAGAAGAGCTGACACTGCCTGAAACAGCCGAACTGCCCAAAGCTTCTGAATGGGTTACGCTGTACATCAGCGGCGGTAAGAAAGACAAGCTGGGCAAAATAGACATCGTAGGCTTCTTGTCGCAGAAAGGCAAGCTGGAAAAAAGCGACCTCGGCCTCATAGAAGTGAAAGACCATATCTCATTCGTAGCCGTAAAAAAGAAAAAAGTAAAAGAAACACTGCGCCTTATCCGCGATGAACGGATGAAAGGCAAGAAGTATAAGATTGAAGTATCGAGGTAGATAAAGAGCCGGTTAACCGCAAAGAGCGGCAGAGCATGCGCAAAGAAACGCAAAGGAGTATTACCGGCAATATCTTTGCAGTCCTCTGCGTCACCTTCGCGGCCTCTGCGGTAAAACCTTCTATAAGATGAAATAAGTACCGGTTAACCGCAAAGAGCGGCAGAGCATGCGCAAAGAAACGCAAAGGAGTATTACCGGCAATATCTTTGCAGTCCTCTGCGTCACCTTCGCGACCTCTGCGGTAAAACCTTCTATAAGATGAAATAAGTACCGGTTAACCGCAAAGAGCGGCAGAGCATGCGCAAAGAAACGCAAAGGAGCATTACCGGCAATATCTTTGCAGCCCTCTGCGTCACCTTCGCGGCCTCTGCGGTAAAACCTTGCACCGCCATGAGAGAATATAGCTGGCCGTCACCTGCATATGGGAGGCATTTATTACTTTTACACCGCTGCTGCACAACGAAATAAAATATATTTGCTGCACATAGTCCATTACTCACAAAAACAGCGCTTGCACAATGAAAATGCCCGATACAAAACAGACCCCTCATATAGGCCGTAAGATTATGCGCCTGCGCGAAATACGCGGTATGAAGCAGGAAACACTGGCATCGCTGCTGGGCGTTACGCAGCAGGCCGTGTCTAAGCTGGAAGGCAGTGAAAATGTAGACGACGAGCGGCTGGCAAAAGTGGCGCAGGCACTGGAAGTAAGTGTGGATACGCTGAAGAATTTTAACGAAGAGGCGGTAATCAACTATATCCAGAATAATACCTTCAATGATACTGTGACTGGCAACAATCCTGTTTCAGGAACCAACAATATTCAAAATAATAACTACGATACAAAAGAAGACGTATTAAACATGCTCGTGAATCTTTACCGCGAGCTGGCTGATGCGGAGAAAGAACGCAACCGCCTGCTGGAAAAGATTCTCGATAAACTGAAGTAATAATCGTCTGATGATTTTTGGAATAATAAAACCCGCCGGGAGGTGGGTTTTTGTTTTAATATTATTCTTCCCTCGCCATTGCTGGTGTTTTCACCAGCAATACTACTCAATATGCTGTTGGTGATAACACCAACAGCGGCGAGAAATAATCGTCTGATGCATTTATGATATGTAGGCTGCCATATGGTAGCCTTTTTTGTGTCCGGGCAGTTGGATCACTATGAAGCTGCAGTGGCGATGGCACCATTCAGGCTGAGGATGAAGATGGGGCAGGTGGTAACGTTTGGTGAGACCCTTCCGAAGCCTGTCGTGAAGGATAAAGGATCAGGGTGACAAAGTGGAGTATCTGTATTGTACCACAGCTTGTCATCCCGAGTATTCCACTGGCTTACCAGATCATCCCCTGTTCGCCATTGCTGGTGTTTTTCACCAGCAATATATTGTCAGGTATGCTGTTGGTGAAAAACACCAACAGCGGCGTAGGAGATTCCACGCTCCATTACATTCCGCTCTGAATGACGCCTTGGTGGGGCACTGGTAATTGCGATACAGCTCAAAGTATGTTCGTCATTTCGACTGCAACGTAGTGAAAGGAGAAATCTGGCGATGGTAGTACAGAGCTCATGTTTGGTAAGCCCCCTCGTACCTCGGGGTGACAAGCAGGAGTACATGTACGTTACCACAGCCTGTCATGTCGACGAAGGAGACATCTCACGTAATATGAGCTATCATTCACACATCCGGGAAGCGGTTTGCAAAACCGCATGTATACATGTTTTCCGGATGATCCTTGCGGGATATCCGATATCCGGAACAGCGTAGGTGAACCCTGGTAAAAGGAGCGAGACAATCTGCTATAAATCAACCACGTATCCATTACATCCAGCCGCCTGGGCAGACCGGCTGGCTATGCGGAGGGGGCTTCCGGCCATGTGGCTGACGCCGCCAGCCACGTGAGCAGAACGGCTGGCCACGTGAGAAGGTCTTCCGGCCATGTCGCTGATGCCGCCAGCCACGTGAGCAGATTGGCTGGCCACAGGAGCAGATCGCCCGGTCACACGGCCGGGTCTATTTATTGTGTCTGCTTCACCGGATGTTCTGCAAGGCATCCGGTGGAAAGGATAAAGGGCATTTGCAATGCCCGTTTCCAATTAAGCATGCGGGAAGCGGTTTGCCAAACCGCATGTATCCATATATTCCGGATGATCCTTACGGAACATCCGGAACAGTGTAGTGTTTAAAAAACACTTTTAAGAAATAAAGCAGGTTAACACGGATAATGATCGAGGCGTTTTTGCCGGGCAGTACAGTAGCACAAGGGCTGAATCGGGCGATGCAGGCAGCAGCGGTAATAGCCTGCCCGACTGTGTCATTCAGGTGGGCTGCCTGCTGCCTTTTCCCGCCCGAACGACGTTCAGTCGGGCGGGTTTGCTTACTTTTTGGGGCAAGCAAAAAAGTAAGACTCGTATAGTGCAGGCTTTTCGGAGTTTTAGCAATTCCTTTTAAGCAGCCTTCCGGTATGACAAATTTGTACCGGCATTTTCTTAAAGAGATGGCATGGGCCTAATGCGACACAATTATTTAAAATGTATTTCTCTTGCATATTATAATCAGGTGAATTACATTAGCATTATACTTTCTGAGTATCATCACCGCCAAAACACCACCACCATGTTAAACAATGTAGCGCTCAATATCGCTATCAGTCTCGTCTTTATTTACCTGCTGTACAGCCTGCTGGCTACTACAATCAAGGAATTTATCGCCACCATTTTCTCTTACCGCTCCCGTATGCTGGAGCGGGGTATAGAGCAGATGCTGGACGGGCAGAATTTCTCCTATTACTGGTGGGATAAGGTGCTCAACTTCATCCTGTGGTGCGTCTATTCGCTGAAAGGAGATACCAAAAAAGTGATCAAGACGATAGAGCATGAGGCCGATGTTTTAAAAGGTGAGGTGAAGGCTGTAGAAGTACAGGTAAAGCAGCAGTTGTCCCGCGCTAATTTCTTTCAAAAAGGTACATCGCTGTCTGATGTGCAGAACGTCTTCAAACTTCCACGGATCAAGCTGGATAAAAAAGCGGCGCTGTTTGCAGCAAAGGTTACGGAACACCCGCTGTACCTGCGTTCTGCAGAAAATTCATGGCTGTATAAAAAGCCTGCATACCTGTCTGCCGCTACGTTTTCAGACATTCTGCTGGATATTATAAAAGGGACCAAAGAAGCCCCGGTAATCATTGACGATGTGCAGCAGTTCGTCAATACGCAATTGGCCGGTAATCCTTCCCTGCAGAAGATCCTGAACATTTACATAGAGCAGTCAAATGGCGATATGCAGCGTTTTAAACTGCTGGTGGAAAACTGGTATGACACTACTATGGAACGCGTGAGCGGCTGGTATAAGAAGCAGGCCAACAGGATACTTTTTATCATCGGTTTTGTGCTGGCGCTGATCTTTAACGTAAGTACCATCCGTATTGTAGACATTCTCTCAAAAGATAAAACGGTAAGCCAGAAGGTGGCAGATAATGCTTCTGCTTATGTGCAGACGCATATCATCGATACAACAAACCATGTTGTACCCGTGCAGCCTGCCGCTCCCGATACCGCCATACAGGCACAGCAACAGCCATCTCATAACGATAGTGTATTTGCACAGGCTAAGGCACAGATAGACGGTATACGCACCCTTTATGACAGCACCATTGCAGACAATAATAACCTGCTGGGTCTTGGATGGGATACCAGCATAGTGCAGCAGCGTATTGATACGGCCAAGCTGGGCTGGTTTAACCACTGGCTGTATAAGATCATGCCCGAGTCGGTTTTCGTAGCTTATTACAATATCCCGTCTGTTATTTATGCCACTTTTCACGATCCGTACACATTTATAGGCTTCCTGCTTACGGCACTGGCTATATCGCTGGGAGCACCTTTCTGGTTCGATCTCCTGAATAAATTTATCAACCTGCGTGCTACCGGGGCAAAACCGGCAGAAAGTAAGGACACTTCAACCGGTTCTAAAACAGCTACTCTTAACCAGGCTCCTAACCCGGCCGCAAAAGGATAATGATGTACCAGTTACGGGTAAATGTAGCAGAGCTGAACATACGCAATACACCGGATGCAGATCCGGAGTATAAAAACTGGGTGGGCAGCCTGAAGAAAGGCACCACATTTTATGCGGAAACGCTGTTGCAGGGTGGCACATACGATGGCATCAGCCAGTGGTATGCAGATACCATGAACCGCTATTACTGGGCGGGCGGGGTAACGGTACTGAGCAGTACTGCAGCGCCATCTGCAATAGTGGCACCACCAGCCGCCGCCACCCCTCCGGCAGCAGCAGCTCCGGCACCACCTGCTGCGGCACAGTTGCAGACCTTTTCGTGGTTTGATAACCTGGGCATTTCAGGTATCTGGAGTCAATACAATACGCGGGGACAAAACGTAACGATAGCTGTGCTGGATACCGGGTATGATATCAATAATCCGGACGTGGCAAATGCAGTGAAGAGCTCCAGGATGTTTGTTAACGACGATACCAATAGCCAGACTATTGCTGATGTTGCGGGGCACGGCACATTTTGTGTCTCCGTGGCGGCTGGGCGTGATATACATGAATATATTACCGGTGTAGCGCCGCAGTCTTCAGTGCTGGCTGGTAAAATAAGTCTGATCGGTGAGCTGCCTGCTGCGGACACAATGCTTTCAGCGATACAATGGGCAGTTGACTCGGGTGCAGATATTGTTTCGGTCAGTTTTATTGCAGATGCACCGGATGCCGCTGCGGTAACGGCTTTCCAGACCGGGCTGAACCGCATAATAACCGGTAAGAACGTACTTATTTTCGCCGCCTGCGGAGACAGCTCTTCAGGGCAGGTAGTTACCAAAGATGTGTACCCGGCTTCATTAAATGGCTGTGTGTCTGTAGGGGCCAGTGACGGAAACGCTATTGCAGACATTACATTAAGAAGCAGCCGGACTGTGATACATGCACAGGGTGTAGATGTGGAAGGCTATACTTTAGGGTCGGCCATTACACCCATGACCGGTACCAGCATGTCTGTACCTATTGTTGCAGGCATAGCGGCCCTGGCAGTTTCCTATATCAAAGCAAGAAACAATGGCAGCTGGAGCGCTGCCGACCTGCTTCAGAAGATATATAACAGCGGCAGCCCTGTAACGGACGCGCCGGGTAAGAAAATAATTAACCCTGCTTCCTTATTTACGCTTTTGCAACAAACATATAATTCGTAAACTATGAGACACAAATACCTGCTCACGGTATTCATCTTTCTATGCTGCACCGTAGGTGTAAAAGCACAGAACGCCTACTATGATGCGGCTTATCTTGAATCGAAAAAGAATGCGATTCTGCACAAGATCATGCTGACATCTGATGTGCAGACATTGCTGGCCAATTATTATCCCGGCAAAACTGCAAATGATATAGACACGCCGCTGCTGAATCAGAATCCTTTTTTCCGTGGAGCATTTATACCGCAGGGTATGCAAAGTATGGCCGGTTCGTTTTTCTCACAGGCGGTAAGTTCTGTAGGCGGTCTTGATGTGACTACGCTTGCAGACGGCATTGGTAAATTTCTCGCTAAAAGAACTAAAGAAGAATTGAATATTGCTTTCTTTGACCGGTTCCGTATACTGCTGAAAAATTACCCGGAACTGAGTACCTTATTTCCGGCTACCACCGTGTGCCTGAATAATGTGATGGACTTTGAGTATACCAACGTGCTTTCTACCATGCGCGAGGCATTTGAAAAAGACCTCAAATCCCTGCCGCATGATATTGTAGCGGTAGCTACGTTAAATCCTTCTTCTGCCTGTCTCAGTGCATCGGATACTGCAGCATGCCAGAACCGGCTTAACCTGATCCGGAAGTTTTTCAGTACCAATGAAGGCCCCGCTGTGATCGCTTCTCTGGTGATTGCAGACGGTGTGCTTAATTCCGTTAATGCGGCTGATATCCTGAATAATGTGGCCACCAACGAGATCATTGCAAAAGATACCGGCGCAGCAGCCAACATTCTGAAGCTTGCCAATATTGTTTCTTCCTCATTGCGCAGCAATAGTCCGGATACCACCTGGATATCCGGGAAACAATTCCTGGAGATGACAAAAGATACTATGTGGCTCCAGCTTTTTGAAGGGCTTGTTTACCAGCAGATCAAAAACGAAAATATAAGGATCGGTAAGGTAGTGCTGGCCGATGTGATTAATAAGCTGAATGCGCCGGGCTTTACACAGTACATCTCCGGCTTTGTAAATAACGGCAGTACGGTTGCTGCAGACTTCAACAACCTGAAAAACTATACAGATACCAGCACGGCACAAAAGATCGCGCTGGTAAATAAGTTTATCGGTTCTTTCAAAAGCTTCTTTCTCAGTACTACCAACTATAGTATGATCAGTCCGCTCATACCTGCTCCTTCAGGTAAAGCAAAGCTGATCTTCTACACTACAGGCAAAGCGATGGATATTACCCAGAATATACTGGTGCGCAATTATAACGCGGCTGTAATGTCTACGCTTATACTGATAGATTCTGTACTGGAAACGCAGGTAAATCTTACAGATAAAGGTACCGTATCTGTAAAAGACCCCAAGAGGGCTCAACCGCAAGCTTCACCGGCTGTACAGCGTGCTGTGCGTGATTCAGTTTATAATGAATACACCGTTAAGCTGAGTTTTAAACAGGACCTGCTTCGCTACGGCAATTTTATGGCCAATGTAGTAAATGCGCAGAATTCTGATGAAGTAGCAGATGCCATAGAGGCGGTGGCATTGCCTCCCGGCAGTTCGCTGATCAAGAAAACAACCAGCTTTAATGTTGCGGTACAGGCTTATACAGGATTTGCGGCCGGGCATATCCCGGGTGAGAAACCGTTTGTAGGAAGTATGGGCATCTATGCCCCGGTAGGCGTATCCTTCAGTCTTGGCTTGCTGAAAGATCGTGCTAATCCTGCTGATAAACGTACCTGCGGGTCACTGAGCCTTTTTGTGTCGCTGGTGGATGTAGGGGCTATTGTTGCCTACCGGTTTAAAGACCCCGATACCAAGCTTGCTGATTCCGTTAAAATAAGACTGGAAAACATTTTTGCGCCAGGTGCAAACATCGTATACGGCATACCGGGCATTCCTTTATCTGTGGGCGGCGGCTTTGAATGGCAACCCTCACTTACCCGGCTGAGCTCGGATAAGGCAACACTTGCGGAAAGATCTGGGTTAAGATGGCAGCTATTTATTGCCATGGACCTTCCGCTGTTAAATATTGCTACTTCTAAAAGATGATAAAACTGTAAAAATAAAATAGCCGCCTCTTATACAGGCGGCTATTTATTATTTGATGCAGTAATCTATGATTATTTGCTCATTGTCTTTTTAGCTTCGATGCTCAGTGTGGCATGCGGTACTGCGCGGAGACGGGCTTTGTCGATAAGCTTACCGGTAACGCGGCAGATGCCGTATGTTTTATTTTCAATACGCATCAGTGCTTTTTCCAGGTGGTTGATAAACTGGATCTGGCGGCTGGCAAGCTGTGCAAGCTGTTCGCGCTCCATAGCACCACTGCCATCTTCCATGGAAGCATAGCGGTTTTCAGTGTCATCAGTACCGGCTTCGTCTTTGCGGGTAATGAGTCCCTGGAGGTAGTTGAGCTCTTTGCGGGCGCTTTCGAGGCGGCCCTGGATCAGTTCTTTAAATTCAACAAGTTCTTCGTCGCTGTAACGATAAACAGGACCGGATTGCTGTTCCGGTTCATCCAGGATAGAACGTGTAAAGTCTGGTTGGTAGTTGATCATGGTCTTACCGGTATCTTCCGTTTTTTTAGATTTATTTTCCAGTTTGCGATGTGCTACGATCACTGCAGGCTTTTTCTCCTCGCGGATAGGCCTTGGTGCGGGCGATGGAGAGCGCTCGGCCACAGCAGGCTTTGCGATCGGGGATGATTTTACCGGTACTGAAGCCTTTTTAGGTTCAGCCTTTGGGGATGCAGCTGCAGGAGCCGCTTTCTTAACAGCCGGAGCTGCCTTTGCTGGCGCCGCTGCCGGTGCTGCTTTTTTGGCCGGGCTTTCCTTTACTGCTTCTTTCTTTACAGGTGCGGGTGCTGCCTTTTTAGTTGCCGTTTTATTAGTCGTTTCCGTTTTTTTCACAATCGTTTGTTTTTTTATTTCCGTTTTCTTCTGTGCGGGTGCCGATTTCTTTGAAGGCGTAGCCACTTTTTTTGCCGGTGCAGCTTTCTTGGGCGCAGCTGATTTTGATGCAGTTACAGTCTTTTTGGAAGGAGCTGATTTCTTAGCCGGTGCCGGTGCAGCCTTTTTTACTGGCTTTGCGGGAGCAGCTTTTTTAACAGCAGCCTTTGGTTTTGATGCAGTTGCCACAGCCTTTTTAGCTGGTGCGGCTTTTTTAGGAGCAGCCTTTACGGGGGCGGCAGCTTTTTTAGCCGGTACAGCAGCTTTAGCTTTTTGAACAGTTTTCGCAGCCGGTGTCTTTTTAGTGGCCATGGCTCTATGTATTTTTTGATATTAACACTTTAAGAGTTGCTTCATTAACCTCAATATCAGTGCCAGTCTTCAGATCAGGTATTATTTCTATATTATCTGCCAAAATTTCCGTGCAAATATAATCCCTATAATTTATAATTGCTGTTTTTAATGGTTCGTACTCCTGTATTTCTACAGCTATGCGGTCCGTAAGCTCTAATCCTGTCTCTTTTCTTATCTTTTGTATCCTGTTAACCAATTCTCTTGCATTTCCTTCGTCCTGCAGTTCCGGTGTAACGGTTATATCCAGTGCTACTGTCAGATTGTCTTTATTGGCCACAGCCCATCCCGGTATGTCTTCTGCTATGATTTCCACGTCTGCCAGCTCTATGCGAACTGGTTCATTGTCAATATTCAGGTCAAAGTATTTATTTCTTTCCAGATTTGCAATATCATGCTGTGACAAATTTCCGATAGCTGCTGCCACCGCTTTCATCTTAGCTCCCATCCTGGCTCCCAGCGTTTTAAAGTTGGGTTTCAGTTTTTTGCTGATAACGCCTTCAGTTTCTGTTATGTAAACCAATTCTTTCACATTTACCTCGTTCTTTATGAGGTCTTCCACCCGCTGCAGCTGTTCCTGCATGTTGCTGTCCATAACAGGTATTAGTATTTTCTGTAAAGGCTGCCTTACTTTGACGTTTACCTTTTTGTCCTTGCGTATAGACAGTACAAGTGATGATACGTCCTGGGCCAGCTGCATCCTTTCCTCCAGCGGGCGGTTGATCACTTCTTCATCTGCAGTAGGGAAGTCGGCAAGGTGTACAGAGGTTGCTTCCTGGCGTTTGGTTATTTCGTTCAGGTTGGTAAACAGCCAGTCGGCAAAGAACGGGGCTATCGGCGCCATCAGCTGAGACAGCGTTTCAAGACATTCATACAGTGTCTGATACGCAGCTATTTTATCCTGTTCGTATTCGCCTTTCCAGAAGCGGCGGCGGCAGAGGCGTACATACCAGTTGCTCAGGTGCTCATCAAGGAAGTATTCCATTGCACGACCAGCCTGTGTAGGCTCGTAGTCGTTCATGAATCCTGTTACATCTTTTACTAATGAATTGAGCGAAGAAAGTATCCAGCGGTCTATTTCCGGGCGTTCCTTCACAGGTATATATTTCTCTTTGAAGGTAAAGCCGTCTACATTGGCATACAAAGCAAAGAACTGGTACGTATTATATAAAGTGCCAAAGTATTTGCGCTGCACTTCTTTTATACCCTCGATGTCAAACTTCAGGCTGTCCCATGGTGCAGCATTTGTCACAAGATACCAGCGGGTTGCGTCGGCGCTATGGGTATTTATGGTTTCAAACGGGTCTACCACATTGCCTTTGCTCTTACTCATCTTATTACCGTTCTTATCCAAAACCAGGCCATTCGAAACAACGGTCTTGTACGCAACGCTATCAAAAAGCATAACGCTCAGTGCATGAAGCGTATAGAACCATCCGCGGGTCTGGTCTACGCCCTCGGCTATAAAGTCGGCGGGGAAATTTTTCTTCAGATCGCCCTGGTGTTCAAACGGATAGTGCGATTGTGCGTAAGGCATAGCTCCGGAATCGAACCACACGTCTACGAGGTCTGGTTCGCGGTACATGGCAGTACCACGGCTGTCGGCCAGTATGATCTTGTCTACAAAAGGCTTATGCAGATCCAGTGTGGCATCATCTATGAACTGGTTCGTTCCTAATACTTTGTCAGCATTTACCACTTCTGCTTTCAGCTCTTCGATAGAACCGATGCATTTTGTTTCCTGCCCGTCTTCGCTTACCCATACCGGCAGCGGAGTGCCCCAGTAGCGGCTGCGGCTCAGGTTCCAGTCTACCATGTTTTCCAGCCATTTGCCAAAACGGCCCTCGCCGGTGGCTTTTGGCTTCCAGTTTACGGTCTGGTTCAGCTCTATCATGCGGTCTTTCACAGCAGTAGTGCGTATAAACCAGGCATCGAGCGGGTAGTAGAGTACCGGCTTATCGGTACGCCAGCAATGCGGATAGGTGTGCTCGTATTTTTCTACTTTAAAGGCGCGGCCTTCCAGTTTCAGTTTTACAGCTATATCCACATCTACGTCCTTATAATCCGGATCGTCTTTGTAATTTTTTACATAACGGCCTGCAAATTCGCCCATAGAATCTATGAACTTACCTTGCTTGTCCACCATTACGAGTATACCTATATTATGTTTCTTTCCTACTTTATAGTCATCGGCACCAAATGCAGGAGCGGTGTGCACGATACCGGTACCATCTTCTGTGGTAACGAAGTCACCGGTGATCACGCGGAACGGATCGCCGCCGGCTATTTCAGCTGTATTGCCCGGAACAGGAAGCAGCTGCTCATAACGGCATTCTGCTACTTTTGAACCTTTGAATTCGGCCATCACCTGCCAGGGAACTATCTTGCTTTCTGCATTATAGCCTGCAAAGTCGCCGCTCTGGCCTTCCGCTTTAAACCATTTGCCCAGCAATGCTTTGGCCAGTACAACGTTAGTTGGCTGGTGGGTATATGGATTGAAGGTTTTAACCAGTACATAATCTATATCCGGGCCTACGGTAAGTCCGCAGTTGGAAGGAAGCGTCCACGGGGTGGTGGTCCAGGCCATGAAATACACCTCGTCGCTGCCTGCTGCGTCAAACAGGAACTGCGAATTGGTATTCTTCACAGCCTTAAACATTGCAGCTATCGTAGTATCACGCACATCTTTATAAGTGCCGGGCATATTCAGCTCGGCATTAGACAGGCCGGTACCGGCAGCGGGAGAATACGGCTGTATGCTCACGCTTTTGTACAGCAGGTCTTTGTTGTACAGTTCTTTCAGCGCCCACCAGAGCGTTTCTATATATTTATTGTCGAAGGTGATGTAAGGATCGTCCAGGTCTACCCAGTAGCCCATCTTCTCCGTGATCTCACTCCACTTATCCTTATAACGCATTACTGCCTCGCGGCATTTCCGGTTATATTCTTCAACAGTTATTTTTTTGCCTATATCTTCTTTTGTGATGCCCAGTTCTTTTTCCACACCCAGTTCTACAGGCAGGCCATGGGTATCCCAGCCGGCTTTCCTTTTTACCTGGAAGCCCTGCATGGTTTTAAAACGGCAGAAGAGGTCTTTGATCGTACGGGCAATTACGTGGTGAATACCGGGCATACCATTGGCGCTGGGTGGTCCTTCGTAAAACACGAAAGGAACGCTGCCGTCGCGCTGGGAGACGCTGCGCTCAAAGGTTTTGCCATCTTTCCATTTCTTAAGGTAATCTGCCTCTATGGAAGGCATATGTAACTGCTTGTATTCTGTATATTTGGCCGACATAGACTTATCCTAAACTAAAATTAGGCGCAAAGGTACGATTATTAGCAATAATGTAAATTAATTGTATTATAGCTTTATGTACAGCTTATCTTCAAACTTCCTTCAAAAACAAAAATCAACTTTGGCTTCCGTATGAAAGTTTTAGTGATCGAGGATAATTATGAGCTGGCCGGGAATATGGAAAAATTCCTGGTAAGAGAAGGGATTATCTGCACATTCAGTTTCAGCTACCAGGATGCAGTCGATAAACTGGCGTCTTTCCATTATGATATCATAGTGCTGGATATCATGCTGCCCGATGGTAACGGGCTGGATATATTACGGCATATTAAAGGGGAAAAGATACAATCCAGCATCCTGATCATATCTGCTAAAAATGCACTGGATGATAAAGTGACCGGCCTGGAGCTGGGCGCTGATGATTATCTGACCAAACCATTTCACCTCCCGGAGCTGCACGCACGCCTGAAAGCTATTTTCCGCAGGAATAATCTTGACGGCGATCATCTTGTAAGCTTTAACGAAATAGCGGTAAATACGTTAACACTGGAGGCAAAGGTAAATGAGCAACTGCTGGACCTCACGCGTAAAGAGTTTGATCTGCTGCTGTATTTCCTTACCAACAAAAACAGGGTGCTTACACGGCAGTCGCTGGCAGAGCATCTGTGGGGAGATTATACAGATAACCTTGCTAATTTTGACTTCGTATACCAGCATGTAAAAAACCTGCGAAAAAAAATAAATACATTGAACGGGACCGATTACATTAAAACCGTGTACGGTCTCGGTTACAAGTTTGACACCAACGCTGCATGAAGCTGATCAATAAGTTCACGTTATGGTATCTCGCCATATTTGCATTCGTATTGCTTGCGGGTGGCGTGCTCATATTCCATAAAATGGAGCGGGAGATAGAGTTTCAGCAATCTAAGGAGCTGGAAAAACTGCTGAAGCATATTGCACACAAAATAGAGCTGGGCATCCCTTATGAGAAACTGATACGGGAAGAGATCGACATACACGAGTTGAGCATGAATGAAAAGATACAGCCGGTGAAATTGTCGGATACCATTGCTATGAGTTCGCAGTTGCAGCGTATGGAACGCCAGTTGAAAGCTTCGGCATCGTACAAGATAAACGGACGCCACTATTACATTGCTACTTACAATATGATGATCAAAGCCTCGGATGTAACCAACGTGGTAGTGCAGTCGATGGTAGGTATTTTCATATTGTTGCTGATATTGCTATGGGTGTTTATACGTATAGGCTCGGAGAAGATACTCGCACCGTTTAATAATACATTGCAGATCATACAGAATTTTAACGTGCGGCAGAAAAAAGCTGTGGAGTTTCCATCGCCGCATACCAAAGAGTTTAAAGAGCTGAATGTGTTCCTGGAGAAGATGACGAACAAAGCGCTGCTGGATTACCGCATGTTGAAGGAATTTTCTGAAAATGCCTCGCATGAATTGCAGACGCCTGTTGCTATCATCCGCGGCAAACTGGAACTACTGATGGAAACAGATATTACCGAAGAACAGGCAGCCTACATTTCTGCGATACATACATCTGTGCAGAAGCTTTCCAATATAAACCAGTCGCTTACTTTACTTACACGGCTGGAGAACCACCAGTTTGACGCACAGAGCGCGATCAATATAAGTGAGTTGCTGCAAAACAATATCAACGGTTTTTCGGAGCTGATGGAGATGAAATCCATATCGCTGGAAAGCAGGATAGAAAAGGATGTAAAGGTGATGCTGCATCCGGTGCTGGCAGATATATTGCTGTCCAACCTGTTCAGTAATGCGATACGTCATAACATACCAGATGGTAAAATAATAGTAACACTTAACGCTTCTTCACTTACTATGAGCAATACCGGTAAGCCGCCGCAGATGCCGACAGAAGAGCTTTTCCTGCGTTTCCGCAAAACAAACCAGTGCGCAGAATCCATAGGGCTTGGTCTGGCCATCGTAAAGCAGATCTGCGACATGAGTAAATTTGATATAAGCTATAAGTATGAAAATGGCCTGCATACGCTGGCTGTTAATTGGAAAATGTGATCATTAATGATCCGCTACTTCTTACCGTTCATTATCATCAATCACTTCTGACGTTTCACCGCTCAAGTTATTCACTATTGCCCACTCACCATTTGCTTTCTCAGCCTTCGACTGCGTTCATCAGGATGGGGTAGGCGGGAGTGGTGGATAAACCAACATTCCCGCTTTTATTTCACCTGCCAAAACCCTTGTCAGGTATGCAATGTAGGGGGAAGATACTGTTTACTCTTACACATCGACACCGGTCATTGTGGCGATTATAAGTTATTCCTTCTGGATACAGCAAAAATTGCAGCTTCTGTTTTCCTGCATAATCGCCACAATCCCCACCCCCCCCGATGTAACTACATCTTAACTAAAAGCTGGTGAGCAGATGTGAACATCCCGGTAGCATTTGTGCAAATCCGATTTCCCCTCACTACGATCAGGTACAGTGTAAATTAGTTACACCTGCTGGTAAAGCTGCAGCCCCACAGTTTTTTGTAATTGATAATGATTAGAGAATTATTGTTTTCAACCAACTAAGGGTATGTGAGCTGCATTAATACTCAATGCTGGCTATTGGTCATATATGAAAAAATGAATCATTTTGCTCAGAGAATAAACAGACTGACTAAGAAGTGAAATGAAAGCTCTGAGAACCGTGTAAACGATCATCAGGCTCCACCAGATACCCGAATAAATAAGGCTAGCCAATATTTTTTGGTCCGCTACAAAATAAAGATGTTGCCTGCCCTGTAAGTATATGTGATGATACAGCATTACGACTGGAAGAGCCGGCGGTTAAAAACGCCCCGAAAGAAATGACGAAAAAGCAATTCCTTATTTCAGCCTTGCCATTGCGGCCCACTACTGGTTTTATTAACGGTGTATTACTGTGCTGCGCGACGCCATTCCGGTTGGTATATTTCCCGCAGCATACCGGCATGGCTATAGATATTTCTGCAAACAGGCTTAACGACTACCCACTGTTCCATTTTTTATAAGTTGATCATTCATTGGCAATAAAGGCCGTAGCCAGGTTTTGCAGCAAAAAACCGGCATTTCATTCCTGCAATGTTATTCCCCATTTCCAGGACATAAGCATTCAATAATTCACTCACGAATACTACAAAAACAAATAATAATGAAGAAGCAATTATTCTTTCTGTCTGCAACCTTACTGGTAAGTGCCGCTGCTATGGCACAGGTAAACATCGGTGCTAATACTGTGCCCAATGCAGATGCTATGCTGCAGGTAACAAGCGGTACCAATAAAGGGTTTATGCTACCATCTGTAGCACTCACAGCTACCAATGCTGAGACACCGCTTACCGGGCCATTCAGCAACCTTGCCGGGATGACGGTGTATAATACGGCCACTGCGGGTACTGCGCCCAACAATGTAACGCCAGGTTATTACTACAGTGACGGTACCCAATGGGTAAAGATTGTAGCTACGCCATCCGGTAATGATAAAAATATCTACGATGGTGATGGTACACTGGCTGGAAACCGCACGGTTACTATGGGGGCTAAAAACCTTACCTGGAGCAGCTCTACTGGTAATTTTATTATCAATAGCAGCAGCACAGGCAGAGTTGGTATCAATAATACTGCACCTACTTCCAATCTTGCTATCGGCGGTTCTGTAGCAGTAAATTATAACAGCTCATCCGCAACAAGTTCTATCACACTTGGCAACGGCGATTATTATTACAGTTGGAATGGAGCATCTGCCACAGTGCTGAACCTGCCTTCCGGTACATCTGCTGGTTGTAACTGTTCCGGCCGTATCTATCGCTTCCGTAATACTTCTGCTACTGCTACCGCATACCTGACGATCACGCCTGCCAGTGGTGAGACTATTGATGGCAACAGCACCATATCCGTACAGCCATTGCAGACGCTGGAGCTGGTAAATACCGGTGCTGCCAGCGGTGCTACATGGAGTGTGTGGAATTTCTCCAGTATTGCTACACAAAGTGCAACCCGGTTTTTGGGCGGTACGATAATAGTTCCGGGTGATTTTACCTCTAACCAGACGCTGATCTCAAATGCCAATTGGGTGAATCGCACCTATCCGGATGTGGTTTCCTGTGCTGATAATCTCAACGGTGGTTCCAGTAATGGTGCTAATGTATCTATAACAGCTACCAGTACAGCTGCCGGCAATATCTCCACTCCACAAAACTCTGTTGTAAAGGGCAACTACTATGGTAAAGGATATACGGTAACGAATCCTTCAACAGGTGTTTTTGATATCACATTTACCACTCCGTTTACGACCATCTTTGGGTTGAGCTGTAATATATATGATGTGTATCAGAACAGTGTAAGCAGTGGCAATAATGAAGCTGGCTATAATAACAACATTAATGGAGCTCAGTTGGCTACAACTGATAACACTCAGATAGGCTTTATCTCTAACTCACGTGTCCGTGTCAAGACCGGGGACAACGGAGGTAATCCCCGTAACCGTTCTTTCACATTTGTCGTAATCGGGCAGTAGCTATTGAGCCAACCCCGATACAAAATCATAAAAAACAAGTTTATGAAACCATATTTATTACATAAAGTATTTGCTGCCTTATTATTGTTGGTGCAGGCTACATCTGCAGCCTTTGCACAATTCTACAATACAGGCACCATATACCAGGACACCGCAGGGGCCATATACATTACCAAAGATCTGACCAATGCATCCGGCACGTTCAATAATCAGGGTGCAATGTACATTGTTGGCAACATGTCCAGCACAGGTATGCAGGCTGCCTATATACAGGGCAGCAGGTCACATACGCAGATAAAGCAGAATGTGGCTGTAAGTGCCGGCAGCATCACCAATAATGGTGAATTCTATGTGGATACTGTGCTCAACATCAGCTCTGGTGCTGCAGTGACCAACAACGGACAGATGAGCATCAATTATGGCAATGTCACCAATGCAGGCACCCTGATCAATAATCGTAATCTGTTTTTCAAAAAGGACTTCGTCAATGCTTCCGCGGGTACCTTTACCAATAATATAAATGGTATTGCAGTACTTAACGGCAATCTCACCAGCAACGGCACTACGGGCTATGATAGTGGCTTCTTCCGGTTTGACGGCAGTAGCGGAAATACTGCGACCACGGTATCGGGCAGCGCTCCATTTAAAAGCTCGTATATAGGCATCGCCAATGCTGCAGGCGTCAGTCTGAGCAATACGATCAGCATTGGTACACAACTACAGTTTTACCGCGGCATGGTTACTGCGCCATCTATAACGGCAGCAGTAGAGTTTGGGCCTTCAGGCAAAGACACGCTTACTGCAGATACCATGCATGTAAATGGCTGGGTACGCAAGCTCGGTACCGGTTCCTTTACTTATCCGGTAGGTGATGCCGTTAAATACCAGCCGGAGACGATAAGCCTTACTTCCAATGCGTCGGGCATGAACGTGCGCTATTATGCTGCTGATGGCGGTACGGGCGGATATGCTACCGGCTCACCAGCGCTTATGTTTCATAATGCAAGGGAGTACTGGGAAAACAGCCCTGTATCTTCAGCTGCCGGTACGGTCACAGTTTTCTATGATAGCTACAACAATACAGGCATCAGTGCTACTTCTTATGCTTCAGATCTGCGTGTGGCGCACTACATCAACGGCAAGTGGCAGAATGAAGGCCCCAATCTTGCAGGCTCCAACGTAAACTCCGGTTCTACGGCTACCGCAGGTTCTGTAACATCGGGCAACATCAGCACCTGGAGTCCCTTTACTTTGGGTAGCATCAGCGCCACATCACCATTGCCGGTAACGATAGAAAGTTTTATTGCCAGTGCTACTGATGGCTGTGCCGTATCTGTAAGCTGGAAGGCGGGCGTAGAAAGCGGTGTAAGCCGATATGCCATACAAAGCAGCACAGATGGCAGGCAATTCATCACAGCAGGGGAAGTCCCGCCCAAAGGGTCCGGTAGCAGTTATAGCTGGTCTGGCGTTGCTATTGGAGAAGGTACAAATTACTATCGCCTGGAGGTACGTTTTGCAGATGGTACCAGCGATTATTCGGCCATTGTATCTGTACAGCCAGATTGCGGCGGTACGAAAAGAAGGATAGTTGCATACCCGAATCCGGCAGGTAATATGGTGCATATATCCGGCGTACAGCCGGGCGACCATATTGAGGTGTTTAATGCGCTGGGGCAGCTTGCAGTGCAGCAGCAAGCAACAGACAGTGATGCTGAAATGAGCATGGTGGGTGTGCCACCTGGTATGTATCATATGGTAATCAGTACAGGCAGCCAGGTGACCGGGCAAATAACGCTGGTGAAAGAGTAAGGCGTGTACATTTTTAAAAAAAGCAGGCAGGTTGTATTGCAGCCGGCCTGCTTTTTTTGTGAGTATGGTCACATCGGATATGATTTACGCTGCTACGGGCAGCTGAATGCGGAGTGCAGTGCCTTTGCCCGGCAGGTCTTCCAGCAGCAGTTTTCCATATAGTTGCTCAACACGGCTGCGGAGTGATACAAGTCCCAGCGATTTTTTGCCGGATCTGAGTGTCAGTCCTACGCCATCGTCACTGATCTCCAGGTAGATAATTCCCTGGTCGCTGTATAGGTCCATGGTGACATTCTTTGCACCGGAGTGTTTCAATATGTTGGTGGTAGCTTCGCGTACTGTGTACAACAAGGTTGTTTTAACCGTAGCCGGAAGTTGGTTCATATCTGTATTGTCAATATTGGTATGGAGCACAATGCCTGTTTCACGGAAGAAGAGCAGCATATTATTTTCCAGCATTTCTGTAAAATGATCGTCTTTTTCCTGGTAATACACCTCGTGCGACTTGGCTCTTGCCTTGTAATAGCTGTCTTCCAGCATGTCTATAACACGTTGCATCTCTGCTTTCTCTTCCGGCGCCGTCTCTTTTGCAGCTTTTGAGCGCAGGTACTGGGTAACACCTGCGAGTGTAGCACCCAGGTCATCATGCAGCTCCTGGCCAATGCGTTTTCGTTCCTGATCTTCAGCTTTGTTTGCGGCCTCTTCAATTTTAAAACGCTGCATTTCCGTAAGCTCATCTACATGACGCAGCATACGCTGCATTTTATGCCGGCTGGCTACAGAGCGTATCATAAATGTCAGTAGTATCAGCAAGGCAATTAGAGACACAAGGAATATATATATCGTGTACTGCTTTCGCTGTACTGTAAGCTTACTTATCTGCAGGTCGCGTGATGCTACGTTGTATTTATCTTCCAGCTCGATAAACTTACCCTGTTGATGGTATAGTTCCTGCTGTGCATCAATCGCCATCAATTGCTCGTGGTATTTCAGTGCTTTGGCTGTATTGCCACGGTTTTTCTCATAGAGGTACAATTCTTTGAGTATAAAACTCCAGTCATCGTCATTTATATCGGGCTTTATGCCGGCAAGTATCTTATCTGCTTCTGTTTTGCCTAAATGCAGCAGGCTAAGGCCGCGGTAGGCGTTCAGGAGATCGTCTGATGTATCTGCCTTGAGCATGCCCGGTGTGTGTGCTCTGTCGGAATCAAGGTTCGCGATACAGTTTTCATACTCGCCTTTGAAATAAGATACCTGGGCTTTGATACGGAAATAACTTTGCGTATTGACATTGCCCAGGTCCGGTCTGTAATTCCTGTCAAGCAACGATGTCATGCTGTCGGTATAACGTGCTTCACGGGTAGCTGAATATTGCTGCAGGAAAAGGTCCTGCCTGATGGAGAAGCTCCATATATTTATGCCCTCGTTATCTACAGCCGGGGTATAACGGGCTGCGCTGTCCATATAGCTATGTGCCCTATCGTACAGGCCAAGGCTGGAATATATGCTGCCAATTGTGTAAAAAGCCTTTGTAAGCTGGGCACTATCCTGTATCTGTCCATGATTGCCGGGGCGACTTAACAGGTACATGGCCTGCTTTGAATAATACAACGCTTTGGGATAATCTTTCAAAATACCATAGTAAAGCGCTTCTGTGGTAGCTGCTGATGACGCAACGTTTTCAAACCCGCGATAATCTTCATGCACTTCTTTATCATACAGGTCGAAGTACCTGATAATTGAGTCCCGGTTATTAGCATCTCTTTTCCCCCAGTAAAGTGCCACGTTAAACAGAAATACTACCCGATGTTCCCTGCTTGTGTCGTGTTTATAGATTTGTGATGCCTTTACGCAGATATTATCCAGTTCCTGTAAGCCGGATGAATCCAGTGGCAGCTTCTGGCTGGAATGAAGCATTTTCGAGATTTCCTCCAGTTTTATATGCATCCTGTCAGCGGGTTTCAGGCTGTCTGGGAGTACGTGGTACAAATGTTCGCTCATCTGCGCCTGCGATGTCATAGTAAATAATACGAACAGCAATACAACAGCTGATCTCATAGGCATGTAATTTTGAGCTTTGGAGAGAAGCACTATTTCTGGGTAATGATGCCGGCCTGCACTGCAAGCGCCAGCAGCGCGGTTACAGATTTTAGACCGGTTTTGGCAAGCATATTACGTCTATGCACTGCAATCGTATTCGGACTCAGGTTAAGTGCCGCTGCCATTTCGTTGATGCTTTCTCCCTGTGCAATCCTGCTCAGCACCTCTATCTCCTTAGGCGTAAACCTGTCCATAATGGACTGTCCGGTGGCATTTTCCAGTATCTCTCGAATATATGGAGAAATATACTGCGTTTTGCTGCGGATCGCTGCCAGGCAGTCTGCGAGCTCAGACAGGCTTGCTGTTTTTGTCAGAAACCCTTCAGGATTGTAAGTGAGTATTTTTTTTATAATCGATGGGTTGGTAACGCTGCTTAATATAACGACCGTGATCTTTGTATAAAGCCGGCGCACATCATTGATGAGCTGCAGGATATTTACATCCGGGATATTGTAATCAAGAAAAAAGAGAATCTCATTTTCGCGCTGCTGTATAATATACTTTCTCACCTCCCGGGCGTCGGTAAATGCATAGGCTGCATTGACAAAGCTATTATGTTCCAGCATAACGGCCATCGAATCCGCAAAAAAGCGGTGGTCATCTAAAATGACTGCGGTAGCTGCGGCGAAGGAGACTGACATCTGAGTGTTTTAGTTATTCTGTTTCAAAATGCTGTTCATATATAAATGAAAGATTATTGGTGTAAAAATACTATTCTCCGATTTTATTTTCAATTTCATATTATACAACTAATCATTTTTGATTAGTTGTAATTGAAAAATAATCCCTGATGATGAGATGGGTAAAAAAATACAAATATTATTCCCTGTTTTTGAAGGGGTATTTTTCACGGACGATGTGGACAGCCGTAATAGCTCATCAAATTCACATAGCTTTCAAAAGTACCGGTAAAAACTGCCACTTTTTTCTTTTACAGGTGTTTATTGTATAATTAAAATTTATATTAATTGTTGCTTGTTCGCTCTTTTGATAATGAGCATTATTGTAATCCTACAAATGATACTAATGATATCGTTGTCTGTATAAATGAAGCCGGAGATAAAAAGTAACATATGGGATATTATGGGTGAGTAACAAATATTTACTATCAGCTCTTCAGCAATTTCTATACAATAAAAATCCCAACTTCAAATTCTCATCAGATTGTTGCTAAACCTTTGCATCCGGAAACATCAGATGTTATAAAACGCATTGTGATGCGGACGCAAAACACGCTCCTCTGTTATGATTTTTCACAGGTATATAAAGGTGGCAATGCTTTTTGCCGGCCTGGCGGGCAGCAGTTATTCCTACGGACAAAATGATGTGCTTACCCTGTCCGGAGCTATAGAAACGGGACTCGCTAATTACAACTCTATTAAAGCCAAGGCCAATTATGCACGGGCATCGCAGGCAATGGTCTCTTATGCAAAGAGGCAATACCTGCCGGATGTGATCGGGGCTGTGCAGAACGATTATGGTACTGCCAACAGCCAGTTCGGTCCGTCTTATGCATACAAAGGTGTGGGACTTGCTTCTTCCGGTCCCGTAGGTACATCGCAAAGCTGGAATGCAGCCTATGGTGGCCTTTATGGCGCTAATATCAACTGGGACGTGTACAATTTCGGCAAGATGAGCGCCTTTACAAAGATCTACCAGTCGCAGGCCGGCCGCGACTCACTTGATCTGCAGCAGGAACGTTTTATACATACTATAAAAGTCAGCAATGCTTATTTTAACCTGCTGGCCGCACAGAAATTTGTGACCATCAGCGAAGCCAACCTCAGCAGGGTTACGGCTTTGCAAAGTGTCGTATTTGCACGTACTAAATCCGGGCTGAACGCAGGTGTGGATTCTTCCATTGCCAATGCAGAGCTCTCCAATGCGCGCCTCAGCCTTATAGATGCGCAAAATCTGGAACAGCAGGCCAGCAACCAGCTCGCCGTATTGCTGAATACCGCAGCGCCGGATTTTTCTCTTGATACATTTTATTTCGCCAATATTCCGCAGCAGACACAGTCTTCATTTACAATACAAGACAATCCTACGTTAAAATATTTCCAGTCGCGCGTTACAGTGGCCGATTACACCAAAAAATATTTATCACGCTCTATGCTGCCTACCGTCAGCATATTTGGCGGCTTCCAGTCAAGGGCTTCAGGCTTTGATTACGATTATATAGCCGGCAGCAATAAATACAATTCAGATTATGCAACCGGCATCAACCCTACGCGCAGCAACTATCTCATCGGCGCGGGTATCTTCTGGAATTTTATGTCGCCCTTTAAAATAAGCCCGCAGGTAAAGGCACAGAAGTATACAATAGAAGGATTGAAGAATGAATATGATCTCGTGCAGTCGCAGCTGAAAAGCCAGCTGGTACTGGCCGATCAGCGGATAGATAATGCCATGCGCAGCTATAACGAATCGCCCATACAGCTCAAAGCCGCACGCGATGCATACAATCAGAAATCTGTATTGTATAAGAATGGCCTTGCCAATATTGTAGACCTCACGCAGGCACTGTATATACTTAACCGTGCCGAGACAAACATCAGCGTTGCTTATACAAACGTATGGCAGGCGCTGGTGCTCAAAGCCGCTACCACAGGAGATGTTGAATTAATAACGAAACAAGCCAGGTAATTATATGAATCTCATCAGGACAGCCTTACGTAAACCAATTACCATCCTGGTATTAGTTGCCGGACTTTTATTCTTCGGTATCAATGCCGTGCGCAAGATCAAGATCGACATCTTCCCCGATATGAACCTGCCGGTAATATACCTGTCGCATCCATACGGCGGTTATTCTCCGGCACAGATGGAAGCGTTTTTCGGAAAGCAGTATGTAAACGTGCTGCTGTTCGTATCCGGTGTAAAAAGCATTGAAACAAAAAATATACAGGGCCTTACGCTCATGAAGCTCACCTTCTATGAGGGAACCAACATGGCACAGGCTGTAGCCGAAGTATCGGCGTTCAGTAACCGTGCACAGGCTATCTTTCCGCCGGGGTCGCAACCGCCGTTCATCCTGCGGTTTGATGCATCCACACTGCCGGTGGGCCAGCTGGTGCTGAGTAGCGAAAAGCGCTCCAACAACGAGCTGCTCGATCTGGCTAACGTATATGTGCGCTCATCTTTTACTTCTATTCCCGGTCTTATGGCGCCGCCGCCGTTTGGTGGTAACCAGCGCACCGTGGTGATCAAAGTAGATCCTGAGCTGATGCGTTCCCATGGCCTTACACCAGACCAGGTGGTAGAAGCGCTGCGCAATAATAACCAGACAACACCGTCCGGTAACGTGCGCATCGGCGATAAAAACTATATCACACCGGCCAATACCATTATCAGGACCGTAAAGGATTTTGAAAGCATCCCGATGTTCAAAGGATCAGCTCAAAACCTGTACCTGCGCGACATTGCAACGGTAGAAGACGGTGCCGACATAACCAGCAGCTATGCACTTGTAAACGGTAAACGTTCTGTGTATATTCCTATATCCAAATCTGCAGATGCCTCTACATGGGAAGTGGTGCAGAATCTGAAGAACGCATTGCCGCGTTTCCAGGCTTCGTTGCCCGAAGATGTGAAGCTGTCTTATGAGTTCGATCAGTCTGTTTATGTGATCAACGCTGTGAAAAGCCTTTTGAGTGAAGGAGTTATTGGTGCCATACTCACCGGGCTTATGGTGGTGCTCTTCCTGGGCGATATGCGTGGTGCGCTGATCGTGATACTGACGATACCCATCTCCATTATATCCGGCGTACTGTTTCTCTCGCTGTTTCACCAGACGATCAATATCATGACGCTGAGCGGTCTGTCGCTGGCCATCGGTATTCTTGTAGACGAGTCTACGGTGACGATAGAGAACATACACCAGCATATGGATATGGGCAAACCGAAAGCATTGGCCATATGGGATGCGTGTAAGGAAATAGCTTTCCCCAAGCTGCTTATCCTGTTCTGTATCCTCGCCGTATTTGCCCCGGCATTTACCATGAAGGGTATACCAGGCTCTCTCTTCCTGCCGCTGGCACTGGCTATTGCGTTCTCCATGATCATCTCCTATTTCCTGGCGCAGACATTTGTGCCTATTATGGCCAACTGGCTGATGAAGGAACATAATCCCAAACATCATGCAGCAGGTGCGGAAACATCAGATGAATCTGCTTACGTGGCTGCTCATTTAAATGCTGGTGGCGAAGAAGATACATGGGACCAGAAAAAGGCATTGCTGCAACACAAAGACAGCAACCAGGATGGTAAAGTAAGCCGTTTCGAACGCTTCCGCGACCGCTTTATGCGTTTCCTTGAGCGGATACTGCCTTACCGGAAACCTATTGTACTGCTGTATGTGCTGGGCATTACAGCACTGGCAGGCCTCCTTCTGGTAAACATCGGGCGCGATGTATTGCCTAAGGTAAATGGCAGCCAGTTCCAGGTGCGCCTGCGTGTGCCGGACGGTACACGTGTGGAAGCTACGGAAGCCGCCGTTGTAAAAACATTGCACGAGCTGGAGGGAATTGTAGGCAAAGAAAATATTTCTATTACTTCCGCTTTCGTAGGACAGCACCCAAGCTTGTTCTCCATCAGTCCTATCTATCTCTTTATGAGCGGTACCAATGAGGCAGTGCTCCAGGTGCAGTTGAGAGAAGGTTATAAAACCAATCTCGACGACCTGAAGGAAAAGTTCCGCGAGCGGATGAAGCAGGCTATACCCGATATGCGTTTGTCTTTTGAGCCGATAGAGCTTACAGATAAGATTCTTAGCCAGGGTTCGCCGACGCCTATTGAGGTAAAGATATCCGGTAAGAATAAGAAGCTGAACGAGCAATATGCATATAAAGTGATGGAAAAGCTGCGCCAGATACCGTATCTGCGCGATATCCAGATTGGCCAGCCGATCAGGAACCCGGAGATAAACATTAATATAGACCGTACACGTGCCGCTCAACTGGGTGTAGATATCGGCGATATCTCCCGCTCGCTTGTAGCTTCCACTTCTTCATCCCGCTATACAGAAAAGAATATATGGCTTGATGAAAAAGCAGGCCTTAGCTATAACGTACAGGTGGAGATACCCGAAAATAAAATGACAGATATTGCAGATATCGGCGAGATACCTGTGCAGAAAAACCAGCTGCGCCCGGTGCTGAACGATGTGGCAACCATCAGTACAGATACTACCTATGGCGAGAATGATAACATTGGTGCCATGCCTATTATGTCTGTCACGGCCAACATTAATAAAAAAGACCTGGGCAGCGCAACAGATGATGTGAACAAAGCACTGAAATCGCTGGGAGAATTGCCTCGTGGCTTGTTTATAGAAACAAAAGGGCTTTCGCAGGTGCTTACAGAAACACTGGACAGCCTGCAGTCGGGCCTTATGGTAGCCATCATTGTGATATTCCTGATGCTGGCCGCTAACTTCCAGTCGTTCAAAGTATCGCTGGTAGTACTGGCTACAGTGCCTGCTGTTATTCTTGGTTCGCTGGCCTTGCTGATGATAACCGGCTCTACACTCAACCTGCAGTCGTACATGGGTATGATCATGTCGGTAGGCGTGTCTATCTCCAACTCCGTAATGCTCATAACCAATGCAGAGCACCTGCGCCGTCATAACGGAGATGCGCTTGCATCTGCCAAAGAAGCTGCTGCGCTGCGTCTGCGCCCCATCCTCATGACCAGTCTTGCGATGGTGGTAGGTATGATACCGATGGCTGCAGGCATCGGTGAGGCCGGCGACCAGGCATCTCCGCTGGGCCGTGCTGTAATAGGCGGACTCGTAGCATCTACCTTTGCGGGTTTGATCATGCTGCCGCTCGTATTTTCATGGGTAATGGGCAAGGCTTCCACAGCTTCCGTTTCCCTCGATCCTGAAGACAAAGAAAGTAAACATTTTATACCGTCATTGTATGCGTCACATAACAAATAATCCATACCGTATCATTCCGGGTATATTCCTGGGCCTGCTGATGGCGGGTACACTCAGCAGCTGCTCTTCATCAGAGGCAAAAGAAGATGCCGCTACAAAAAAACAACAGTCTGCTGCCGTACCTGTATTCGATCTGCAGAAAGACAAGCTCTCATCTTCTATACGCATGCCCGGTGAGCTCATCGCTTACCAGCAGGTAGATATCTATGCGAAGGTGAACAGCATCGTGAAAAAGCTATATGCCGATGTGGGTACCGAAGTAAAACAGGGCCAGCTGATAGCCGTAATGGAAGCGCCGGAACTGAGCTCACAACTGGCCGGTGCAGAATCAAGATACAAAGCACAGGAAGCTGTGTACAGCGCCAGCAAAGCCAACTACGACAGGCTGTACGAAACCAGCAAAACGCCGGGAACCGTATCGTCCAACGATCTCGACCAGGCTTCTGCGCGTATGCGTACCGACCTCGCGCAATACCAGGCTGCAAAATCGGCCTACAAAGAAATAGCTGATACACGCAATTACCTGGAGATACGCGCTCCGTTCAGCGGCATCATCAGTGCGCGTAACGTAAACACGGGCGCCACCGTGGGTCCGGCAGGTAAAGGCTCTGAGCTGCCCATATTCACCTTGCAGGAGCAGAAGAAACTGCGTCTTGCCGTATCTGTTCCTGAAGCATATACCGGTTATATGGCACAAGGGCTGGAAGTGAGCTTTACGGTAAAGGCACTGCCTAACGAAGTGTTTAAAGCCAAGGTAACGCGCCTTGCCGGTGCATTGGATACACGCCTGCGTTCAGAACGTGTGGAAATGGACGTAGTTAATGACAGCAAGCGCCTGCTGCCCGGCATGATCAGCGAAGTGACGCTGCCCATACCTGCACGCGACAGCAGTTTTGTTGTGCCTAAAACAGCAGTGGTAAATTCTGCAGAAAAAATATTTGTGATACGTGCGGAGAATGGTAATGCAAAATGGGTTACCGTAAAGAAAGGACTGGAAGCCGATGATAAGGTAGAGATATTCGGAGCGCTGCATGCCGGTGACAGGATTGTAACAGCAGGCAATGAAGAGATACGCGATGGTGCACCTGTTGCTACCACCTCAAAATAGTGAGTGGTAAATAGTGAATGGTGAGTAGGAAATGGTGAATGGTGAGTAGGAAATAGTGAACCGGATAGATTTAGATGTCGCCCTTCGGCTGTGCTAAGGATGACACTTAAAACTGGAAATAATATCCCCTCTGAGTGACCAATGATGGCAAGGGCCGGGTTTTATATCCCCGGCCTTTTGTTTGTTAATACAATATGTCATCCTGCCGGGAGAAGAAAAGTTTTTCAGATACAGTGAGTGCCCGCATAGTCTGTGTGTTACTTTTTTTACGCAAAAAAAGTAACCAAAAAAGGCGCCGCCGCGCTATTTCTGCTGCGCGCCGGAATGCCTTGGTGTAGCTAAGGTGCTACTGATGTGCCAAGCTATGGAGCGCTGATTGCTTCACGCGGGTGTAAAATCGATAAGATGCATTGCGTAACACAATCCCGGCCTTTTGAAAACAGCGTTAAGGAAACAGGCGTGTGCACCGGCAAAAAAAGCGGCAATGATTCGTAGCGTCATTAGGCTGATGTGCACATAAGCCTGTAAGGAAAATGTAGTGCATAGTAAGCTTTGCCGGTGCGCGGGCTGGGAGCTTGTTTTTAGCTGTTTTCAAACAGCCTTGACCTTTTGCTTCTTTTCTGTCAAGAGAAAAGAAGGGATAATATGAGTGTTGCCAAACATTGGATAGCAGATCACACAAGTGCCGTCTCCAGATTGCTATCGGGACTGCTGTAGCACCGACAGGATCTTTTCATTCGGAGACAGGATACCATCGCGGAAGGTTCAACAGATCCTGCCTCCCTCCTTATAGTCGGGTGCAGGATGACGAATCATTGTTTAATCTGCGTAACATACCCGGCCTTTAGAAAAAAGCGTTCAGAAAATGGGCGCGGAAGGCGTTAAGAAAGAAATTCCATGCACACAGCTTAATTGTGATATACTGCAACAGCGTCCTACTGTCTTAAAGCAGTGATAGTATTGCCCGGACTATAATTTCTTTTAGCCTGCAGCGTACATTTTTAGCTTTTTTATGACAGCCTTGATCTTTTGGTTCTTTTCTGTCAAGAGAAAAGAAGGGATAATATGGGTGTTGCCAAACATTGGATAGCGAATCACACAAGTGCCGTCTCCGGATTGCTATCGGGAATGCTGTAGCACCGACAGGATCTTTTCATTCGGAGACAGGATACCATCGCGGAAGGTTCAACAGATCCTGCCTCCCTCCTTACAGTCGGGTGCAGGATGACGAATCATTGTTTAATCTGCGTAACACACCCGGCCTTTAGAAAAAAGCGTTCAGAAAATGGGAGCGGAAGGCGTTAAGAAAGAAATTCCATGCACACAGCTTAATTGTGATATACTGCAACAGCGTCCTACTGTCTTAAAGCAGTGATAGTATTGCCCGGACTATAATTTCTTTTAGCCTGCAGCGTACATTTTTAGCTTTTTTATGACAGCCTTGATCTTTTGGTTCTTTTGCATCAAGGCAAAAGAACAAGACGGCATATGTACCGAAATTATTGCTCACGGTAGCACAACGGCGCGGCGAGTTTGCATACGGTTTGTCATTGCTTCACCGCGCCCGTAATGATGAACTATTGTTATTTCCTGTCTTCAACACAAAAAAAGCATACTATGCCTTCCCGTCTGTAGGAATATCTATACGGCGGGCAATCATGTGGGTGAGCTTTATCAGGTCATCCAGCTTATTGTTCACTTCCGTGCAGGTATCTGCCATGTCTGTGAGCGTTACGCGGAGCTCTTTCGGCTCTATGTAATTATCCGGCTCAGACATATGGATAATGATGTCTTCATTTTCCAGCGCATGGCGCGAAACCTTAAACAATTTTGATATAGCCTCTTTCATATCGGCGGTTACAGCACCGGTGCGCTCCATATTAGATACATTGGAGCGGGAAGTATTTATTTCCTTTCCCAGTTTGGTCTGAGACCATTTCCTCATTGCACGCAGCTTGCGGATGTTCTCACCTATTAGGTTCGGAGCGTAGTTTTCGGGATCTGATGGTTTACGTTTCTGCTTTGCCATGGGTGCAAGTGACAAAAGAATACGTTTTCATTTTGACACTTATTTGCCATAATGTCAAATGTTCAGATGTGTCCCAATAGTTTTTCTGAAATATGCTACGCAATGTAAGTAAACAGATAAATTATCTATTCACTAAAAAAGGGGAGCAGAAAATCTTTTTATAGTGTATTGTCGCCGTGTAATAGTGTATTTTCATCTCAACTCATTATGCAAGCGTTTTGTTTTCTTTTTTTGCAGGGCTATAACTTTAGGATGTTGTTTTTCCTCCTGTGCCCACAGTAGAGCTGTATTGCATTACTTGCCCCGCATAGCAGCGGGAAAGACAGGGCGTGGAGGAGAAAAGCCGTTTTAAAAGGCTGTCATACTGACATAAAACGAGCGACTTTGAAGGAACCGTATAGCGTCGCTATCGACTATACGGCTGTGGTATTTATTGTTTATTTGACTTTTTTTATAAATGGTTGATTATTATTGAAGTACATGATGTTTGGCCATTCCCTGCAAAAGCTCCCAAAATCGTGAGCACGAGTTGCCCAACTCTTCAGCACAATTTCCCAAACTCGTGAGCACGATTTTTCAAACTCGTAAGCAAGAGTTCAAAATCTTTCAAAAACAACTTATCTGGGGAGTAAAAAAAGGTGGCCGTGCCCTGAAAATCTGGCAGTTGCCTGGGGGCTTTCGGTTTGCCTGGGGAGCAGGAGCATCAACTATCGGCTGTTCTCCCGACGATCACGTACCGTACACTTCTTTTTCGCAAATAGAGCAGATGGCATGCTTGGCATAAGATGCTGTTTCATGATTGCAGCACCAGCCCGACTGGCATATCGGCGCACTGTCGTCCCAACCTGCAGCAGAATATTCCTTGCTGTCGGCAATGCACAGCGTACGCAGCTCCCAGTCGTTTTCTTCACCGGCAGGAAAGCGTATTGCTTCGCCCAGTACCCAGTGAGATTCCTGGCCTTCTGATGTATACCTCCTGTTCTGTACCGCTTTATAGAAAAGTTCTGTAAACTGTTTGTCGGTCAGGTTTTGGAGCGAGTTAATGATCATTTCTTCTGTCATATGCCTTTGGGGTATTGTGGTGGTTAAAACTAAAACATAAAATGCAGTTTTGCCGATCGTACATGTGCGTGCCGTTCTTTAGTATCTTTCGTTATAAAATTTACAAATTTGATATGTCCGGAGAGCGTGCCATCATAAAGAGATCTCAAAAGAAGCTGGCTGGCATGGTTGCCTTATCAGGAGGGATGATCGTCTATTATTTTGTGGGCCCGTATGACGAAACGCGGAGTATGTACAAGGAGCAGCCAGTGTTTACAATTATTCTCGGGGTAATCTTTTTTACGTTGTTTTTCTACTTCTTAAATGAGCTGATAAAACGGAAGCCGGAAATAATACTTACTGCAGGGGGAATTGAATTGAGAGACAAAGGCTTCTTTGAGTGGGGTATGATAGAAAGTTTTTCGACGCTTCTTTATAAAAATGCAGATAACCGTACTGAAGACCTTGTGCTTCATTTTAGAGATTTTCCAGACCTGAAATTTCAGATTTCCGATCTCGAAAAAAATAGGGATGAACTGACAGACCTTATTCTTAAATACAAAGGCACGGCGGATGTGTATTTTGCCGGGCACAACTCAAAATAAAAGGCAATGAGCAAGCAAGAGAAAACTGATCAGTATAAAACACTCATCCTGCAGCCGGGACAGGGCAGGACTTATCACCTGGGACCTATGACGGCCATCTTCAAAGCTGATGAGCAGGAGACGGGCGCGCAGTACAGCATCTCAGAATGGTGGCTGGAGCCGAACTCTGAGGGGCCGGGTGCGCACCAGCACACCGACCAGGACCAGGTGTTTTACATACTGGAAGGCACTGTCTCTATGTTTGTGGAGGATAAATGGATGGATGCAGAGAGAGGAACGTTTATCCGTGTGCCGCGTAATACGATGCACACCTTTGCCAACCGCACGGATAAAAAAGCTGGTATGCTGAATGTTGATATCCCCGGCGGATTTGAGCGCAATATGCCGTCTATGGTGGAGTGGTTTGAGGAACAGAATGGATAAACAGCATGAACGGCTGTTTTATCTGGAATCTCTCAAAACCTGCCCGGCCCGAGTCTTACTTTTTGCTTGCCCAACGGCGTAGCCCTCACTGGTACCAATGAAAACAATAACTAATCACTAGTAAAAAGTAAGCAAACCCGCCCGACTGAACGTCGTTCGGGCGGGAAAGGCAACAGGCAGCCCGCCTGAATGACGCAGTCGGGCAGGCTATTACCGCTGCTGCCTGCATCGCTCGATTTAGCGGTTGTACTGCTGTACTGCCAAACGAAATGGCGCTGATCGCATAAATACCGTCATCCTCATCCAGCAGGAGTGCAACGTAGCGCTGGATATTTTCAATTGAAGACAGAACAGCAGTCTGGAGATATTCAACAGATCCTGCTTCACTTTCCGCTATGCTTCAAGGGTGCAGGATGACGAATCGTTGTTTAATCCGTAACACAAGCCGGCCTTTTGAAAACAGCGTTAAGAAAACGGCCTGTGTGCGGTGGCGGAAAAAGCGGCAATGAACCATAACGATACGAAGCTGATGTAAGTCTACGCCCGGAAAAAGCTTCACGCTGATAGTAAGCTTTGCCGGTGTGCGTGGAGCAAAGGCCGTTTTTAGCTGTTTTCAAACAGCCTTGATCTTTTGGTTCTTTTGCATCAAGGCAAAAGAACGGATAACATGGGCTGCGCTGCCGGGGGGAAGACCGCTGATTGCATAAGTACCGTCATCCTGCCGTAGCATAGCGGAGAGCAGGATCTTTTCAATTGAAGACAAAACAGCATTCCGGAAATATGCAACAGATCCTGCTTCCCTTCCGATGGTCGGGTGCAGGATGACGGAAGGGGGAAGATGATCGGGTACTGTCCGCCTGACCGAACAGGCAGGGATGGCGGAAGGAATGGCTGTAAAAAAAACTGCCCGGTACCACTAATGGCCCGCGGCAGTTGAGTAATGGAGCAGGTGGAATTGACAATGGATAGTTGACAATGGATAATGGAGCCAGGTATTCTCACATCTCACACCTCCCGCCACCGTTCCTTTCATACAAGAGGAAAGCGGCTTCCAGTACCTGCAGCACTTCCATATGCAGCTCGGCAGTAGCGGCGGCGCTTTCGGAGTTGCCCTCCAGTGCATCAAGCAGCCAGAGGCGGAGATCGGGGAGGGTGTACTGCGAGAAGAAAGCAGAGAGCACCGAGTACGGATCGGCCATCTGTGCTTCAAAAAGGTTTAGCGGCTGGTAGTGCCATTTCGGGTACTCTGTTTCTTTGGGAGATTTCATAATGCTTCGTTTTTGGTAGGTTTTGAAAAATGTTATAAGGCAAAATAAGGCAGCAGTACAGTGTGCTACAGCACGGAAAAGGATTATTTCAGTGGCTGCGGCAGCCATTTTTTTGCCTGTTGAATTTCACATCTAAAAACTATATTTGTGCAAATCATTTTTTACCAGCACTATGGCACAAGGCAATGTACATCACGGCAGGAACCTTCGTAAGTTTCGTGAGTGGAGAGATATGAAACAGGAAACGCTGGCCTACGAACTGGGCGACGACTGGACGCAGAAGAAAATATCTACCCTGGAGCGCAAAGAAGAGATAGAACCGGTGCTGCTGCAGCAGCTATCGAAGATACTGACGGTGCCCGTAGAGTTGTTTGATATGGCAAATGATGACCCGGCTGTAAATATCGTGAATAGCACGTTTACTGATTCTGCGACATATGTTGGCAATATCGGAGGAGAAAACAATCAAAATGGTTGGACTTTTAATCCTGTTGAAAAATGGATGGAGGCAATGGAGGAGAATAAACGTTTGCAGGAAGAAAATAGAGCTCTTTATGAGCGATTGTTGAAAGAAAAGGATGAGGCAATAATTCGGTTAGATGGAATAATTAAATCCATTAATAGTTAAAGAACTTATTCACTTTAAGTACAGCCATGAAAGTATTTATTAGTTGGTCAGGTGAAAGAAGCAGACAAGTAGCAGAGTTGTTAAGCGCTTGGATTCAGTGTGTATTGCAAGCTGTAGAACCATGGTTGTCCAGTAAAGATATTGATAGAGGAGCTTTATGGTTCTCTGAAATTACAAGCCAATTGTCAGACACTCATAATGGCATTGTATGCCTTACGAAATCAAACTTAAATAAACCATGGATATTGTTCGAATCAGGAGCTTTAGCAAAAGGATTATCTTCAAACAGGGTTTACACCTTTTTAATTGACCTACAACCTAATGATATAAAGGATCCATTAGCCCAATTTAATCATACTTTTCCTAACAAGGAAGGAGTATATCAATTAGTAAGAACTATCAATAAGGGTTTAGAAATCCACTCCTTAAAAGAGGGTATTATTCAGAATGTTTTCGAAACTTACTGGCCTCAATTTGAAAACGCGTTTCAAGATATTTTGGATAATACGAAAAATGAAGATGTAGTTGTAGAAAGGCCCAAAGAAGATATTTTAGATGAGATATTGTATTCTGTCAGAGGAATGGGGAAACGCTTGCAAAAATTAGAAGAAAAAACCTACTACTCTAAAGAAAAAATTGAAGAGATTATTTACAATCTTCATACAGATCTTGAGCTAACGTCTATTAGTGATTTTCCTCTCAGTCGTAGAGCTCTCAATGCGCTGAATAAGCAAAAAATTTATAAGGTTAGAGATTTAGTAAATATAGATTTCGGAAGCATCGACGATCCCAAAGCTGTTGACGAGATAAAAGATGTTATAGAAAAGTTTAAATTATAAATTATGATTTGTACCACACAAACTCACAGTTCTTCAATTCTAAATTCTGGCATTTCATCATAAGTTCTGCCATTGAGCAGCCTGCCAGTTTTCTTTTTATTTGTTCCGCCCCATTGTTTAAAGAAGAAGGCAACATCAGATGTCTTGCATTGGTCCATTATATTTAATGCCCATTCTTCGTCCATTGGTCTTGGCTTACGCCCGCTTTCACCGCCAACAATTACCCAATCTATTCCTTGTAAGTTCATGTTAGGTAACGGGCCAATCAAAGGTTCACAGGATAAGAATTTTGTTCGTGCATTTGTTTGCCGGAGCAGGTCTATGCGATTCATTACTTTTTGATTTTCCACAGAAACACCCATCCATATATTATGTGTCCACCTTAAAGTGCCATGCACCTCCAGCAGCCTGTCTGCACGTTTTGTAAGAACCTGGAAAACATGCTGTGGGTTATCATTCATTACAGCAAACACCTTTTGAATAAACTCCAATGGAATGTCTTTATGAAATAAATCGCTCATCGAATTAACAAAAACGACTTTCGACGATTTCCATGTATAGGGAGTGTTTAATTGGTTTTCATGGGTTCTTACCTTGAAGGCATCGGCATATTTTTCTACGCCCATTGCCTGCAATCTTTTAGACATGATTTCAGCATAGCAATGCTTGCATCCCGCTGAAATCTTAGTGCATCCTGTAGTAGGATTCCAAGTCATCTCTGTCCACTCGATACTACTTTGTGCCATGCTAGTTGTTGTATTTTTTTACAATGTCGCTTGCGATTTTTTCACCAGCTTTAATGTTCGAAGTTAGATATAAATGATACATTATTGAATTGCTAGAGTTTTTTAGTTCGTATGGGTTGGAAACATGAGCGAAAACTTCTTTTAAACGATTTTGATAAAGTTTAGCAGATTTTTCGACCGCATCTTTTTCCTTTTCAATTAATGTTACGTCTTCAAACAATGTTGCTTTTTTCTTATAGAAATGATTTTCTATATCGGTTCTTGATAATCCTAAGAACTTTTCAAGTTTTTCTAGCCATGCATCTGAAATGCGTCCGTCTTTTTTTAGAAGCCGGTTTACGCCTAATCCAGTAGGTACTAAAATCCACATGTCGATTGATAAGCCTTTCAGATTTGCGATGGAGTTCCACTCAACTTGCATCCCACATGGATCGACGTATGCAAGCGTTCTAACATTTTTGTTTTTGGGATTTCTTAAATAAGTAGCTAAATCAACAAGTTTTTTGTTGCAGTCATCACAAATGGTGTAGATTGTTTTATCTGGAAAAGCAACTTTCGTGTTCTTTTCTAGTAAAGCAAAATTCATAGGATCTTTTTCAACGAAATAGTATTGATCAAAAGGTCTTGGATCGCTTATTTCAATTATTCTTCTTGCTGCTCCAACTGTTACCTCAACATCTAATTTTTTATTCTTGACGATAAATCCAGATCCCGCAAACCCATCGAAGTATAATAGTGAATAGAATTTTCTTTCTTTCATTATGGTTAGGTATGCACGAGCATATTCGACTAATATTTCAATTTTATTCTTTGTCCAATCTCCTCCAAAATTGTTCATTTGTTTAATTTGATATGGTTAGATATTAAAGATAGTTTCATTGCTAATTGTTAAAAAGGGTATTTTTCACGTATTATAATGAATTATTTGTATGTGGTTTGGCTTCACCGGATGTTCGGCAGGGCATCCAGCAATAAGAATAAAACCCGCTCCGCCGGATGTTCCGCAGGGCATCTGGTGGTAAGGATAAAAGGCATTTGTAATGCCCGTCTATAATTAAACATCCGGACAGCGGTTTACAAAACCGCCTTATCTATATGTTCCGGATGTCCTTGCAGAACATCCGGAACAGCACAAAGCGCCGTGCCGCTGCGAGCCATTTTCTCCACTCGTGTTGGTGCTGTTCACCAATAGCCTGTATGGCTGTAGCAACTGCTGGTAATAGCGGAATGGGCTTTTATGCTTTACTCATCTTTACCGCCGCATTTCGGGAGATTCCACGCTGCACTGCGTTCTGCTCTGTTCCGGTAGCTATCGGAAGACGCTTTGAAATTAAAAGAAAAAAGCTCCCTGATTAAGGAGCGCTTTTGTGGTGTATGATCTTATTTTTGTTGTGCTTTTAATACACTATCTGTCCAGGCGCTTTGTTCTTCTACTGTTCTTTGCTGATAATAATGTATAAGAGAGTCTAAACTCATATTTTGTCCCCGTAGAAATCCAACATGAGCGTAGTCATAGTCTTTTTTTAGCGGTATAATCCTATTGGACAACCTTTTTATGGCACTACTTGTATCTGGTTTTGTAAAATAAACCATTCCATTTTTGCTATCATAAGCCATAGTACGATGTTCTATTTTTACTTTTTCATCTAAACTATACCGCTCATAAAGTTGGATAGAATCACCACTACAAAAATACCTCCCTGCCTCTCGTACTTGATTGTCGCAAAATCCCATTACATAAGTGCTATCTGAACGTAAGTAAATCATAGCTGCAGGCAGAGGGAATATATGACCTCCAAATCTTCGCTCTAAACGAACCTGTTCAAGAATACCTGGCTTATATGTAGTATAAATGCCAACAATTGGAATATTGTTTTGCTTTGACGAACAACTCCCGCAAATAAAAGATAAAGCAAAGCAATATATCAACGCTCTCATGTTACAGACCAATTTCAGTACGAATGTAGTTTACGTCTTTTCCTGTAAACTTCTCAAGGTCTCCTTCAATATTATTAAGATAACCTACTATTAAAGGGTCTGTGCTGACTGCTCTGAACCGATTAACAAATACCATAGCCTCAGTTCTTAATTCTGAAGTAATTGGTACTTGTATAGTTTCTCCTGAACGTATTGTATTTGCAGCAACCAATAAGTGACTACCGAAGGTCAAATACTCCTGATAATTATCTTTTGTAATTAAATTGTTTTCTTCAGCTACCTGACTGAGTGTATAATAATATGTAATATACCATTGCCCCAAGTCAAAATTTATGAGAAATTCATCACGTAAGTTATACATGTCACTCGTTTCCTGATTTTGTGTTGTTGACGCAGTAGGCACAAAACTTAATGACTTAGTACGAGAACAATCACCATTTTCTATACAGTCACGACCTTGACAATGGAAAAGGTCACTTTTGGAAGTACCACAACCTTTACAATAGTTTTTTTCAGGCTGCTTCTCTTTTGCCATAGCATGTGAAATACTGGTACGTGTTGAAGCATCGGAATGCTTTTGACAGGACATGAGGCCAATAAAAGGCACAAGCAATAGGATTAATCGCAACTTGTTTATAATAAAAAGTTTAATGTGAAAAAAGTTTTCTGAGTTAACCACTCATTAACATTTAACGGCGAATGTATAAAAAATATTTTGTGATGTAGAAATATATTTATCGTAAAAAAATGATAGTAAGTATTCTACGAAAAATTAAAATCATAATGCATAAATGAAAATAATAATAGCTATAAAACATGTATGTGAGAATTGATGCAGCTTATATGCAAAAGCTACTAATGAACAGTGCTTTTAGCTAGGTGGTGATCGTGCCATATATTATGTCTTGTTTAGATTATTTCGCCCCATGTAAAATGAGATATTCTGCTCCGCCGGACGTTCCGCAGGCCCGTCCGGTCAGGCGGGCATCTGGTGGCGAGGATAAAGGGCATTTGTAATGCCTTTATTGTTGTAAGAACATTTGTTCACCGGCATCGCTATATTTCAGGAAATTCCACGCTACACTACGTTTCGCTCTGAATGACGCCTTGATGGGGCTGCGGTAATTCCGTATCCCGCTCCGCCGGATGTTCCGTAGGGCATCCGGTGGTGAGGATAAAGGGCATTTGTAATGCCCGTCTATAATTAAACATCCGGGAAGCGGTTTACAAAACCGCCTTATCTATATGTTCCGGATGTCCTTGCAGAACATCCGGAACAGCATACACAGCATACATCTCAGCAGCCGCAGGACAATAAGGCTAAATGTAATACGTTCTTATTTTGTATAATTTGTTACCATGCCCCATCGTACGTTGATATTCATTTCCCTGTTGCTGGCAATTGTCGCCAGTTCCTGTGAGTATAAACCTGCCATCGAGTATAAGTTGCACAAGGAACACTTTACTGTAGAAGAACAAACAATAGAGGATACGAATACCATATCGCAGAGTCTATACCGGGAGGGCAAGATTATCTGCCATATGGGCGGTAAGCGCACAATAGTATTTGATACAGCATTTAAATATTTAGATTCTTATAGCCGGCAGCTTTGCAGGGCAAAGGTTTTGTGGCTTTGTCCGGGGCCGGATACTGCAGCTCTTGTTACTTGGTTTGGAATGCGTTATTTTGATACTGGTTTACACTTAAAAAAGCTACGAGATGATTATGCGTCTAATGCTTTCATGCATTGGTGTTATTCTGATTCGGTTTACAATGTGTACTGCTGTAATGGCAGTGGCTGCACTTATTTCGTAAACAAGCATAGCAGGAAATGCTATGCTTGTCAATGTTCTGCCTTATCTCAGGTGTTGCTGTATAATGGGCAATATGTTTTATGTTGTCAAAGTGGGGGCGATTCTTTTTTTACAACAATAAAAGACCCAACGGCTCTCTTCCCTGTAATGGGCGGTATGGTTCAGGATTCATGCACAGGAGGTATACCTCCTGATTCAATGATGAGTTATTTTAACTCCGGCAGATTGAAACGTTCTGGCGCAAGGGAATATGCTGCGTCGGGAATGAGAACTATTATTGCCACATTCCAGTACAAAAATGAGTTGTACTCAATTTATACAACTTACAGTCAATATACTTCCCGCAGGTATGTATTGTTAGGTCTGCATCAGAATTATTCATTAATTCCGGTAGATACACTTTTGCGGCATGGGATAAACGCTCATTATTGTCATACTTCTTCAAATAGCAACGTTACAGTAGCGACTTATTTTACAGAAGGTATGTATGGTGATGGTGACCGTTGGAAAGAGTTCGGAGGTTCAGGCATTGTAGTCGTAAATGGTAATCATATCCGCTTTCTCAATGTCAAGGTGCACGGTAAAGAATCAATATGGTAAATTTCCGCTCCACCAGATATTCCGCCGGGCATCCGGTAGTAATGATAACGGGCATTACCAATGCCCGTTATTATATTAAACATGTTGGCAGTAGTTGTTTTATCTATGACTGTCCTTTGTCTTTTGAGTCAAAGCTCACCATCCATTCTATACCGAATTTATCTCTGAACATGCCAAAATAAGAACCCCAGGGACTGTCCTGTATGGGCATTTCTATTTGTCCGCCATTAGAAAGTCCGTTAAATATATGGTCGGCTTCTTCCTTGCTTTCAGCATTTATAGAAATCTTGCTCCGGGTTTCCATTTCGTTATGTTTTCCCAATTGCTCCGGAGTATCGCTTCCCATTAACACGCTGTGTTTGCCAATAGGCAAAGCGATATGCATAATTTTTTCTGCTTCCTTTTCTAGGTTGGGAGCGCCTTCAAAATTCATGTCTTTAAAACGGGCGATTGTAAGAAAGTCGCTGCCAAATACTGATTTGTAAAATGTAAATGCTTCTTCTGCATTTCCGTTAAAATGAATGTAAGGATTAATTGATGCCATGTTTGTTTGTTTTAAGTTTTTATAATGTACCTTTTTTGTTTCGTAATTCTTTTATAATACCATCGTCTTTTTCAGCCTTGTTAAGCCAATCTCCGCCGCCGTTAGTGTCTTTTCACCAACAGCATAACCCCGTAGATATTGCAGGTGAGCACACGGCAATGGCGCGGGCAGAAAATGGAGCACGACGGTTTACCCTTCTAAATGCAAACTTTACGTGCTTTATGCCGGATGATACTCGTGTGCGGTAACGCCGCCCGGAAAGACCTTTGCATCCACCAGCTTCAGGTACTGTGATGCCGTAAGACTGGTAAATATCGGCATACCCGAACCCAGTACTACAGGATGGATGGCGAGGTGGTATTCATCGATAAGGCCGGTAGCTATAAGGCTTTGCATAAATCCCGCACCGCCAAGTGCTACGATCGGTTTGCCCGGTTCTGCTTTGAGCGCTGTGATCTCTGCTGCAAGATCACCGTCAAAGACCCGTGCCGCAGCCCAGGAGGCAGCTGCAGCCGAGGCCTCACTGCCCGGAACACTGACTTTAAATCCTTTTTGTGTAAAGACCGCTTTGGGTATTTCGTTCATCGGTGCGGCAAAAGGCCCGGTAGCGCTGATCCAGTAGGGCGACATACTCTCAAACGATTTCCTGCCCATGATGATGAGTCCGGCACCCTGTATTTTCTCCAGGCTCCAGGCTGCCGACGCTTCGTCGCCCGTCTTGAAGATCCAGTCGTTCACGCCATTGGTGCTGCTTACAAAGCCGTCGAGCGACATCGACATCTTCATGATTAATTTTCGCATAATAAAAGGTTTGTTCCTCAAAAGTAAGCTGCCCTTACCGGACGGATGGGGTAGTAAAGCGACAATCAGTGGGGGAATTGCGTCTTAATTTTTACAACCGGTATTTTCATTACATCCATTAGAGACCTTTTCGGGTAGTGAATAAGCTGTCAAGCTTATTTTAGGACGAGCCAGTCTTACAGGTGTAATTGTCCTGGCTTCCCGCAGATCATCTGAGCAACGTATCACTATCGCAAGACACAGGCGCGTGCAGGTCCATAAATGAATTGCCGGGATCTGTGCTGTCGTATACCACTATGTAGCAGTTGCCGGGAAATATGCTGTCTTTTATATTCTCGTTGCGATAATAGGTTCTGCCGCCATAGTACGATTGATAGTTTACATTAAACCTGTATTCAAATCTCCAGCCGCTATGCTTGCCGTGTTCCCAATATTTCTTAGTGAGCGTACCCATAGCATGCCTGCCATTATTTTTAATATGCCAATACGTGTAAAACTGGTGGCCGCCTGCCGCGGTAATAGCCAGTGTGATGATCAGCATTACGATCCAATGTTGTCTTCTGTCCTGCTTTACTCCTTTAGAATCGTAATAAAAGCGCTCGGGTGCTACTGCTGCCCGAATGCCGATAATAGCAAATAGGGTAATGAATATAAACATGGTCAGTAGCTCATTATTCCACTCATCATAGATGTACCCATGCATTGCAGATGCTGCAAGAGGTGCCGCGTAAAGCTGACCGGTGTCTGCAGCAAAATGGTTTTTCCCATCGCACCACCAGGGTTCCAGCAGATCCATAAAGGCATGTTGTGGATATAGGCTATCGTAAATGACAAGATAGCATTTGCCTGCAGTAGCATTCATGTCCTGCCCGTACAGCTGCCAGTGTACATTGGTGCTGCGGTATACCTTGCCGTACGCCGCATAGGTAAATACAAGCTCCCGCTTTTGCGTTTCTTTATTCAGGATATTACGTGTGAGCATACCGCCTGTCTGGATGCCTCTTCTTTCAATACTTTTTAATAAAACATAAGGCTTCAGGGTGTAAACGGCAAAAGCAATAAAGATAATACCCGCAACCGACAACGAGAACCACCTTGCCGGTCTGCGCGCATTCCTGTTATCACCGCCGGTAAGGCGCACAACAAGCCATGAAACCAGGGACAGCAGGGCTGTCATAATAATGAGCTGTGTGAGCTGCCCGTTGGCCTCATCAAAAATGTACTGGCTTTCTGTAAATAGCAGGGTCATCCGATAATTGTGTTGCTATGCTTTTGGTATGTATAGATGTGGTGGCCGGTGCAGTATGGATAAGGTACATGCTGGATCATAAGTGTAAAGAATAAATATGCGATATGTGTCCTGAAGATAATATTAATCCGGATTTTGCAGATATTTAGAAAAGAAAAACTTTAATTATAGGGCTGAGTGGCAGGGTGCCGGTAGGCGAATCTAATAAAATACGCTGCTATGGATAAAAGCATATTTACAGATAAAAAAACAATACCGGATGCGGTGGCTCTGCTTCATTCATTGGGCAATACTTATACGCTGTGGCAGGAGATAGCAGCTTATGTATGTCACGCATATCCGCAGGCTGCTGATGAGTGGAGTTATTCCGGCAATGGCTGGAGCTTCAGGATAAAGGATAAAAAACGGGTGATCATTTACCTGCTGCCGAGAGACGGCTTTTTTAAAGTGGCGCTGGTATTCGGACAGAAAGCTACGGATGCCATCATGAAAAGCAACGTCGCGCAGGAGATAAAGGCGGAGCTCGGGGCTGCGAAAGTATATGCTGAAGGCCGCGGTATAAGAATAGACATAAAAAACGCCCGGATGCTGGACGATATAAAGGAGCTGGTAGATATAAAACTGGCTAACTGAAGCCTGTACTTACATGGTTTATTTCCAGGCAAAGCAATAACAGGCATTATTTGCTCCGTAGTATAATAACCCGCCGGACAAATTATCTTTACATCTCATAAAATGTTACACCACCTTATGACGGAGAGAGATGAAGTGCTGCTGCGCATACTAGCGACTGAGGCTGCACCTTTCTACCAGGATGCAACGATAGATGATATTGCCGACGCGCCCGGTATGGAACAACATATAGACCGCGCTTCCGATCTGGCTACTCCGCTGAACCTGCCTGCAACCACAACAGGCAAAGATTTTAAGCCTAATTCGCGAACCAATATTATTATCCTCGTCCTGTTCCTGCTGCCGTTTGTATGGTGTGCCTATATGGCATTTGCCGGTAAGGGAAACACTACTTATTTTACTCTGCTCACGCTGTTCTATGCGCTGCTCTCAGCGGGTATGCTCTACAGGATATACATGAGCAGGTCGCTCCGTTTTACCATCCGTACAGACCGTGAGGGCATAACAATAGCCGGTACGCGTTCCCGGTGGGCAGATGTATATGATGTGGCAGTGATGCTGCTGCCATCGCAGCGGGGTGGTGCGCATTTCCTAATTGTTGCCATGAAAGACGGCAGCTATCATAAATATGATCTGCGGATGTTTGGTAAGCGCTTCCGCGGGGAGCTTGCTTCTTATGTGGAGTATTTCCGGAAGGGAGCATAGTCGTACCGACATGTTGCTTTTACTACGTTGTCATCTGTAGGGCCTTTTCAGGTGTTGTGCACACTCATTATATGTTCTTTTGCCTTGATGCAAAAGAACCAAAAGATCAAGGCTGTTTGAAAATGGCTAAAAACAGTCTCCCTACCCGCACACCGGCAAAGCTTACTATTATGCTGTGTGCATTTTCCAGGGGCAGACTTACATCAACGTTCTCTCACTATGAATCATTGCCGCTTTCCATGCCACCGCACAAGCCTGTTTTCTTAACGCCATTTTCAAAAGGCCGGGCTGGTATTACGCAAGTTTATATTATCTATCGCCCCACTCGTACAAGCGATCAGCGCCCCACAGCTGGGCAGCACAGTAGCACCACAGCCATACCGGAGCGACAACCGGCAATCAAGCTGTCATAGCTTGCCGGCGGCTTTCCCGCCCGGATGACCAGTCGGACGGGTTTTGGTTACTTTTTTTTCCGCAAAAAAAAGTGACATATGGGATAATAAGAGCCTATTAAAATATAAGGGAACTGTCGATAAATAGGAACAGGCATTCAAGTATCACTTAAATGCCTGCATCTATTTATAAAGCCTTTGCAGCTACTCAGCCGTAGGTGTTACCGTAACTTCTTTCGCCAGGTCTATGGCGCGTTGTTTGATGGCATCTATATCAGTGCCCGGAGTATCATAAGTAAGTACTACACCCATGCGGCGGTACGGACGGGTAATGGGTTTGCCAAACAGGCGTATGTCGGCCTTCGGCTGGCTCAACACTTTTTCTACTCCGGTAAATACGGGCTTGCTGCCTTCTTTGTGTGCCAGTATCACGGCACTGGCACCATTACGCTCATGTGTGATCTCTGCTATAGGCAGGCCTAATACTGCGCGGGCATGCAGTTCAAATTCTGAAAGATTTTGTGTGCCCGCAAGCGTTACCATACCCGTATCGTGCGGACGCGGTGACAGTTCGGAAAAATAAACGCCTTCATCTGCCAGGAAAAACTCTACGCCCCATATGCCGGCACCTGTGAGTGCTTCGGTTACTTTGGCGGCCATGTCCTGCGCTTCTGCAAGATGATCTGCAGCAATAACAGCGGGTTGCCAGCTTTCCTGGTAGTCTCCGCGCTCCTGGCGGTGGCCTATAGGCAGGCAGAAAAGGGTAGGCCCGTTCTGCTGGGTAACAGTAAGTAATGTGATCTCGGAGTTGAACTTTACAAATGCTTCTACGATCACCTCTGTCTGGTCGCCGCGTTTGCCGCTCTGAGCATAGTTCCAGGCGGTTTCTATATCGTCAGATGTTTTAATGACAGATTGTCCTTTGCCGGAGGAAGACATCAGCGGCTTTACCACGCAGGGCATGCCTACGGCGGTTACAGCTTCCTGCAGTTCGGTGAGGCTGTTGGCATAGCGGTAGTTCGCTGTGCGGAGGCCTAAATCTTTGGCTGCAAGATCGCGTATGGCCTTGCGGTTCATGGTAAAGTTGGCGGCTTTGGCGCTGGGTACTACGCGGATTCCCTGCTGCTCGTAATCGTAAAAACGTTCGGTACGTATGGCTTCTATCTCGGGAACGATAATGTCAGGCTGATGTTTGGCTACGATGCGGTCGAGCTCGGCACCGTCGAGCATGTTGATCACTTCGCGTTCGTCGGCTACCTGCTGTGCGGGCGCGTCGTTGTATGAATCTACGGCTATGATATACTGACCGAGACGCTGTGCTGCTATAACAAATTCCTTACCCAGTTCGCCTGAGCCAAGGAGCATGATCTTTTTCTGCATAAAAGGTGTATGATGTGTGTTGAGGGAGTGCAAAGGTCGGGGGATGTTTTTTCTTTTGCAAAAGAAAAAACAATAGTTTTTTTATGTGTTAAACGTATCCCTCACTATGTGATTGTTCTTTCTTTTATCTGAAAAGAAAGAACCAAAGAAAGCAGACCGCCACCTATTACGGCGTAGGTGGCGGTGTTGCCTTGATGTAGCTTTAGTACTACTGTGCTGCCGGGCGGAGGAGCGCTGATTGGATGAGTAACATAAGAAACAGGATATAAACTTTTATAAATAATCTGCAAATTTGCCTTCTATGCCTGCTACTTATGAACAACTGAAATATATACGTGACCAGGAGCTGAACTGGTAGCGCTGGTTTTATTCATGGACTTCCCCGGCATTCCTGGAAACGACTGCTGTGATGGACATAAGACCGGTGCCGGAAGATGTGCCGGAAAAGGTATTCCGGTATAGTGCATGGCCGGAATTCATAATGGGCGGTGTTTTTATGTTGCTGATGCTGCTGGGATTTTGGTCCGGCAGTAATGCAAATGATGCAGTGCTCTGGTTGTTTGAAATTATTGCAGCGCTCTATATCATATCAAGATTCTGGTGGGCAAAAAGGCAGAAGCCCATCACCCTGTCTGCTGACAGCATAACGATACCAACAGGTACCCACTACTGGAGAGATATACTGGATACGGCGATACTTTACTCGCCGCAGGGAAGAAGGTACAGCAAAACTTATCTCATTATTGTATTCCAGGACAATACGTACCTGAAGTACGGTATCAACGGGTATGCTTCCGCAAAACAGATGGCTGCCTATATTGAATATTTTAAGGCAAAGGCGGCACTATATAGGATGTAAAGCCTATTTTTAATATACATAAAACCGAAATCATGTCTGCTGCTATACCTTATGAACTATTAGAAAATATCCGGGATGCGGAACAACGGGAACAGACTTTGTTTAATTCATGGCTGAAGCCGGCGACTATCACCACTACCGATCGGCTGGCAGATGTAGCAATTGTAACTGAAACACAGGAAGAGACAGTCTTCAGTTTCAATTTAAAAAATGGGGTATGGCTTTTACTGCCCTTTTTACTTGTGGGGCTTATAGTCGCCTTATCAGATAGATCTCCGCAGGGATTAATAGTGCCCGGATTGCTCTTTTCTTTTGCTTTTTTCGTCTTTTACCTACGGTACCGAAAAAGAAATAAAGTAGCTATAAAGATCAACTGCCAGGGAATAGAAACGGATGCCGGTATGTTTTTATGGCAGGATATAGCAGCTACTGCCATTCTTCGTTCGCCGCGGGGACAGTTCAGTACTTCTTTTCTTATTATTATACTTAAAGATAACAGCTTCTATAAACGCGCCTTTACTTCTTTGGTATCAGAAAAGCGATTGTCGTCGTATATCGAATATTTTAAGGCTAAAGCTGTTGCCGAAGTATAGAGCAACTATATGTTGTCGGATATCCCTACATTTGAATTTTACAACTGCAGTGTATGGAAGGTACAACGATCGAGGAGTTTTACAGGCAGATGGCTTCTGTGACGAATGAAGCAGGTTACCTGCTGCCGGATGGCATTACGCGGGAGATCGGTCATTTCAATGTGTTTGATGTAAAAGTACTGACGGAACACCTGAAACGTAAGGCAGCCATGCCTTACAACCGGCGTGCCTACTACAAGATCAGCTTTATTGATGGTCGCAACCGGGCGGAATATGCTGATAAAGTAATAGATATAGATAAATACGGGCTGCTGTTTGCCACGCCAAAGGTGCCATATCACTGGCTTCCGCAGGATTTTGAGCAGGCAGGTCATTTCTGTGTGTTTACAGATGAGTTCCTGGTGCAGGCAAAAAGTGGTGTGGTGCTGGATGAGCTGCCGATCTTCCGGGCGGGCGGCTATCCTGTCTTTCAGCTGAATGAAGAGGAGGCAACGGAGATCCGTTACATTTTTAAAAAGATGCACAAGGAGCTTTCGGGCGACTATGTTTATAAATATGACCTGCTGCGCAATTATGTGCTGGAGCTGATCCATTACGGCCAGAAGCTGCAGCCGGCAACGGCCATCTATACGCCGCATAATGCTTCTGCACGGGTTTCTTCACTGTTCCTGGAGTTGCTGGAGCGGCAGTTTCCCATCGAATCGACGCACCAACGGCTGAGCCTGCGTACGGCAAAGGATTATGCCGACCGGCTGTCGGTTCATGTGAATCATCTCAATAAAGTATTAAAGGAAAGTATAGGTAAAACCACCACGGATATTATCAGCAGCCGGATTGTGCAGGAAGCCAAAATATTATTGAAAATGACTGACTGGAACATCTCTGAAATAGCGTACTGCCTGGGCTTCGAGGAAGTAGCGCATTTCTCCAATTTCTTCAAGAAACAAACGTCTCTTGCACCGGTAAGTTTCCGTTCTTAGCCTGTTGATTGAATTTTGCAAACAATAGATTGATGTTTGCAACGGCCGGACGGGGTATCTGTCTCAATTTTGTACCATCAGATTTTTAAAAGAAAAACGATGGAACTGAAGAAGAGTACGATCCTTATTACCGGCGGTACGAGCGGCTTCGGTTATGAGTTTGCAAAGCAGTTACTGCAACTGGGCTGCACGGTGATCATAACCGGGCGCAATCAACAGAAGCTCGACGAAACAAAGAAGCTGCTCCCCGGCGTACATACTTTTCAAAGTGATGTAAGTGATCCCGGGGCGATAGAATTGCTATATCAGCAGATAACGCGTCAATTCCCGGATCTGAATATACTCATCAATAATGCAGGTGAAATGCGCCGCCTGAATCTGCTGGACAGCTCTGTAGATCAAAACGATGCCAACCGTGAGATCGCGATCAATCTTTCCGGGCCGGTACGTATGGTACAGCAGTTTCTCCCACACCTGCTTTTGCAAAAATCTGCTGCTATTATGAATGTGACGTCTGGTATCGCATTCATTCCCTTCCCGTTATCTCCAATATATAGCGCTACCAAAGCCGGTTTGCGTGCCTACACTCGTGCCTTACGCGTACAACTGAAACATACAGGAGTCAAAGTGTTTGAGTTGGCGGCACCGGGAGCGAAAACACCACTGAACGATAAGTTTGCCAATGACGTAGACAGCCGTATGATGATGGCGCCGGACAAACTTGTGGCAACAGCCATAAAAGGTCTGATGAATAACAGGTATGAAATATTGCCGGGATTGTCGCGCATTATAAAGTTCATGAGCCGGCTGGCGCCGGAGTTTATATTAAAGCAAATGAGCAAACCGGTGGAAAAGGCTTTTGGTGCAACACCCCGGTTTTCTGTCCAATAACTTTTATAATCTTTTAAATAAAAAACAAAAAATGTCAACAAGCACAAAAACAGCGCTGGTAACCGGCGGCAGCCGCGGCCTGGGCCGTGATATGGCTCTGAGCATTGCTAAGAAAGGTATCGATGTGGTGATCACCTACAACAGCCGTAAAGAAGATGCAGAAGAAGTAGTACACGAGATAGAAAAGCTGGGTCAGAAAGCAGCAGCATTGCAGCTGAATACCGGAAACAGTTCCTCATTCACTGCTTTTGCAGCGCAGCTGTCTGATACGCTGAAAAACACTTTCGGTACAGAACGTATCGACTTCCTGGTAAACAATGCTGGTATTGCAGGATATACGCTTATTGCCGAAACGGAGGAAGCTCAATTTGATGAACTGGTGAATGTGCATTTCAAAGGCGTGTATTTCCTTACTCAGAAGCTGTTGTCCCTGATCAATGATGGCGGGCGTATCATCAATATTTCTACCGGCCTTACCCGTATGACTTTTCCCGGTTCGGGAGTGTATGCTGCTGTAAAATCGGCTGTAGAAACCATTACGCGTTATATGGCACTGGAATTTGGCAAGCGCGGTATTGCAGTTAATGCAGTAGCTCCGGGTGCTGTTGCTACTGATTTTGGCGGCGGCCGGCTGAGGAACAGTCCCGAAATGCAGGAACATGTTAAAGACGCTACGGCGCTGGGACGTATTGCTCATCCGGAAGATATTGGTGGCGTAGTAGCTTTCCTTTGTACGCCTGAGGCCGGCTGGATCAATGCACAACGTATAGAAGTATCGGGTGGAATGCGTTTATAGTATTTTTCATTTTACACACTGGATCACGGGGCAGCATTTGTTGCCCCGTTTTATTGAATGGCTGGTTATTGAGAAATTATCAAGACACTTTTGAGCGTTGTTCCTGGGTAGTTTTAAAAGAAGATGCTAACGCTCAGATAAGCCTGTCCGGCGTGAGTCTTACTTTTTTGCTTGCCCAAAAAAGTAAGCAAAAAAGGGCAGCAGGCAGCTATCACCGCTGCTGCCTGCATCGCTTGATTTAGCGCCTATACTGCTGTAGTGCCCGGCAATGAGACCTTGATCGTTGCTTATTACCTGGCATATTAATTTTAATGTCTATTAAATGATAATAGGTAAAGACTGCTATTTATCCAGCAAGCCCATCTGCAGTGCTGTTTTGACCAGCACAGCTGTGTTTTTAGCGCCGAGTTTCAATTGTATGTTCAGGCGGTAGTTTTCCACAGTACGCACGCTCAGGAATAAAAGATTTGCTATTTCCTGGTTGGTCTCACCATTGGCAATATGCTGCAATACATCTTTTTCACGCGGTGTAAGGCTCACTTTTGAAAAGACTGATTTGGCGATCTTGTCCTGCAGGGTTTCTATTTTATGCTTCATGGCTTCCTCCATAAATATGCCGCCGTTGTACACCGTTTCTATAGCGTTTATGATCACCTGCTCTTCGGCGCTTTTCAGTATATAGCCACAGGCGCCCAGTTTCATCATATTGTTTGCATACAGTGTGCTGTCGAAGTTCGTGAGGATAATTACTTTCAGCCCGGGGTACTTTTTTAATATCACCGGCAGCAGGCTGTCGCCGGTTTTGTCGGGCATCTGGATGTCCAGCAGGAGTATATCAGGCAACTGTTCCTCCAGTCCATTCAGCAACATGTCGCCATTGGCATAGCTGCCCGTCAGCTGTATGTGCGGGTGACGTGCCAGCATGGTCTGCAAGCCGTTTACTACCAGCGGATGATCGTCTGTAACGGATACTTTGATACGGTTCTTAGACATTTTTCAATTTTTCGAGGTCAAATTCTATATAAACAGATGTGCCTTTGCCTTTTGCAGATGTGACCGAGATATAACCCTGCAGTGCCTGTACCCTGAACTGCAGGTTCTGAAGCCCGAAGCCACTGTTTATTTCCGCCTGGTCAAATCCTACACCATTATCTTCCACTATCAGGTTTAACCGTCCCTGGTCCTGTATGATCTGTATTACGGCCTGTGTAGCCTGTGCATGTTTGATGATATTCTGTACCAGCTCCTGCGTGATGCGGTAAAAAATAAGTTCTACAGATTTGCTCATTTCTTCCAGCCGGCCATGAAATTGCAGGTCTATTTCCAGCTGACCGCCTGTGTTAATGTCTGCACAATACAGCAGCAGCGCATCTTTTAAGCTGTTTTTGATCAGCATGTCGGGCATAAGGTTATGCGCCGTTTGTCTTACCTCTGCAGCGGTGTCGTTTAACAGCCGCATTACATCATTCAATGAAGCTGCGGTGACTGCATCTGTGTTTGTTTCCTTTACCGCACCCAGTCCCATTTTAGCAGAAACCAGCATGCCGCCTATCCCATCATGCAGCTCACGGGCCAGTCTTGCACGTTCTTTTTCTTCACCTTCCATCATTGCTTTCAGGTATACGAGCTCTTTTTCCTGCTCCAGGTTGCGTATCTGCATTTTTTGCAGTCGCTGCCTGTGCCTGTTGAAACGCATGACCATAAGCAGCGCCATGCCCAGCAGCAGCAGTCCCGCGGTTATACTGCCTATCCAGACATTTTTGTTTTTTATTTCCAGTTCTTTTTTAGACAGCAGTAACTGTTTTTGCGCCAGCTGCTTGTTTTTTTCTGAAATACGGTAATTGTCCTCAAGCTTGTTAATGCTGGAATCCGCTTCTTTCTGCAATGTATTCTGTATAAAAGAGAGGGAATTGTTCAGCCATACATTTGCCTCCTTATAGTTTTTCTCTTTTTCGTATACGCCTGCCAGTACCTGCATGGCTTCACCCATATGCTCTTTATCCATATCGAGCTTTTCAGAGGTGCGGATGGCAGATAAAATATACTGCCTGGCTTTATCATAGTTGCCGGTTTCATAGTAGGCAAAGCCGAGATTATAATATGACTGCAGGTTGTGTTGATGTGCATGCGTGTCATCAGCAAGCGATATTGCTTTTTCGAAATAAGGAATGGCAGCCGCGGCATTGCCTTCTCCCCTGAGAGAGGCGCCCATATTGGCCAATAGCTGTTGTTGCGCTCTTACAGCGTGCTTTTTCTCTGCAAGTCTCAACGCCCGTTGCATATAAACATCAGATGTTTTTATGTCGTTCATGCTGAAGTACAAATTGCCAAGGTTGGCATATACAGCTATCATTGCAGCTGTGTCCTGTTGTCTTTCTGCAATCAGCTCACTTCGCCTGAAATAGCTTTTAGTATAGTCATAGCGCCTCAGGTGCCACCACAGGACGCCCAGGTCCAGGTATAGATGGCCGGCCGTGGCCGATTCCTGCATATGGTTGTCTGTTATGATCTGCAGGGATCTGTAGAAATAGGAACTGCCCAGGGCGTAATTGGCTTTACGGAGCCAGGAGAATCCGGTGCCTGTATATAAGGAAGCTGTAAGCTCCTTGTCGTAGCTGCATTGCTGCAGGTAGGGAAACGCACTGGTGTAATAGAAAAGCGCTGTATCTGCCTCTCCTTTTGCCATATTCGCCATACCCAGGTGCGTCAGGGAGCTGCAGATGCCGTGGTAAAAATGCTGCTGTCGGCTTTCCTCAAGCGTCACTGTCAGTAAAGAGATTGCACTGTCTGGCGTAATATGCTCCAGGGCGGCAGCCTGGCTGATGTTTGTAAGTACCTGGTTGGTATCTGTACGTGGAGGGATGGAAATAGCTGTCTCCTGGCCCGATGAAGCGGAGATAGATAAAACAAGTACAAGAAAAAGCAGGAAGATTTTTTTCATAGGGTACTATTCGTCGGCCATGCAACTGTAACAAATGTAATTCTATTTACTGCACACTTATATTTATTTATAAATATAAGTACTACTACTCCCTGAGATAACTTCTTCGCTGCTTGTCTATTGTATATGTGAATTCACGTTTTATGAAAAGTCATTTTTTTACCGGATATGCGCACTTATGGTTGGCTGTATTGCTGTACGTGCCTTTTTCCGTGTGTGCAAAAGAAAGCGGAGATCTGAGCTTTATTGAAAATCATCGTCAATGGCCGGAGCCGGTACAGTACAAGGCAGAACTGGATGGTGGCGCTGTGTTTCTTACGCATACGGGGTTTATGTACAATTACTACGATGTGAAAGACCTGGAGCGTATTCATGAAGCGGAACATAAGGGGGGAGTTGATGTGCTGCAGGAAAAGATACACAGGCATGCATATGAAGTGTGTTTTGTAAATGCCGACACCAGCAGTGCGATAGCTGCGGCAGACAAGCGTTCTTACTATCATAACTATTTTCTCGATAAAGACAGCAGCCACTGGGCGGGGCATGTACCCTTGTTCGGGCAGGTAATGTACCGTGATCTTTACCCCGGCATTGATGCAAAAGTGTACAGCCAGGGCAGCGCACTCAAATATGATTTCCTGGTAGCGCCGCATAAGGACCCATCTGTGATCCGCCTGGCTTATAAAGGTGTAAGCCCCCGGCTTACTGCCGGTGGAGATTTAGTGATCCGTACCTCTGTGAATACAATTACAGAAAGGGCTCCTTATGCGTACCAGGTGATTAACGGCGAAAAGAAGCAGGTTGTTTGCCGGTATCGCTTCGATCTGAAGGGGAATGTTACATTTTCCTTCCCCGGGGGATATGACCATACTAAAGAACTGGTGATAGATCCTGTAGTCGTATTTGCATCTTACAGCGGGGGAAACGGGAATACTTTCGGCTACAGTGCCACATATGATCACAACGGAAATTTTTATGCCGCAGCTCATTGTCTTGGCAGCGGCTGGCCAACAACTACCGGCGCGTATATGACTTCCTATCCGGGAGGGATTGCTATTGGTATCAATAAATTTAACCCTTCAGGCACAGCGTTGCTGTATTCTTCCTATTATGGCCCGGCAAGTGATCCGGAGGCTGCGACCGTAAATAATAAAAACCAGCTCATCATTTGCTGCCTTTCATCCAATACCACCACACCGGTAACACCGGGTTGTTTCAGTAATGCTTATCACGGAGGTTTCGATTTTATGGTGGCGCGTTTCAGTGAAGACGGCTCTTCGCTGCTCGCAGCAACTTTTGTGGGCGGCAGCGGCTATGACGGGTATACTACTGTGTACAGCGGCGTAACGAACGTAGCGTTGGGCAAAAGCATCGGCGATATTTACCGTGCCGAAGCCGCGACAGATTCTGCCGGAAATATTTATATAGCATCTTATACCCAGTCTTCAGATTTTCCGGTTACTGCAGGGGCTGCCCAGACTGCCTTTGGCGGCATGGAAGATGCCTGTGTCTTTAAGCTGGATTCTTCCTGCAGTGCGCTCCAGTACAGTACTTTTCTCGGAGGCAGCAGCGTGGACGCTGCGTACGGGCTGAGCGTGAATGCCAGTGGCGAAGCGGCAGTGACTGGCGGAACAAGCAGTACCAACTTTCCTGTAACTACCGGTGTACTGCACCCGGCGGCATTGGGTGGGACGGATGCATTTGTTACCATACTTAATGCTTCAGGTACGGGAATACAACATTCTACTTACCTGGGTACATCTTCGTTTGATCATGGGTATAAAGCACAGTATGATCATAGCGGTAACGTTTATATCTGTGGGCAGAGTATTGGTAACTATCCTGTTTCTGCAGGTGCATTTTCCATGACCAATGGCAGTGTATTTGTTGATAAGCTTTCTCCCGATCTCAGCACTTCATTGTTATCTACACGGTTTGGCATACCAGCTGTTAATACCGACAGTATGCTGATCCCTACCGCTTTTATGGCTGATGACTGCGGTAATATTTACTTTGCCGGATTTGACATATGGCTCACTCCCAATCTCCCGGTCACAGCTAACACGGTGCAGACATCGTCGTCGGACTTCTGGTTCTGCAAGCTGACGAACAGTATGTCCAGCCTTAATTTTGCCAGTTATTACGGCGTTTGGGGCGATCATACCGATGGCGGCGGCAGCCATTTCAGTAAGAATGGTATACTTTATGAAGCAATATGCAATCATACCGGCTTCCCGACAACACCCGGTGCCTGGCAGGTAACAGACCTGGTTCCGTTTCTTACAGACCAGGTAAGCCTGAAAATAGATTTTCAGAGCGGCGGTGCCGGTGGGGCTGTAACGGCTGCAATAGGTAATACCGTTGATTCTTTATGTAAACCCGGAACCGTACAATTTGCAAATAGCTCCACCAATGCGACCGGCTATGAATGGAACTTCGGAGACGGATCAGCCATCGATACCAGTACTGCTCCTTCGCATTTCTTTGCCCAGCCGGGAATTTACCATGTAAAACTACATGCCTATAACCCCGGGCTTTGCGTTACGGATGATACAGCAACGTTGGATGTACATGTGTTTAACATAGAAAAACCGCAGTTACATCTGCGTGATACATTGGTGTGTAAGCCCGGCCTTGTCACATTGAGTGCGCCTGTCAGTAACCTGAATGGTCAGATGTATTTTCACTGGGAGCCGGCTTCTGCTGTTATCTCCGGTATACAGAACATGCAGACTGTTGTGGTGAACGGGAATGTTTCAAACATATTTACGGTAACAGTTACAGACTCCGTCGGAAACCTGTGTAAGGAAATAAGCTCAGGTGTGATACATATGAATGTGTCGGATGCAAACTTTTACGCATCGTCAGATACCAGTGTGTGTGCAGGTGATAATGCGTACCTGTATGCTTCCGGAGGTTCGTCGTATAGTTGGTCGCCGGATGAAAATATCAGCAGTCTGCATGATGCTGCAGTAACGGTAACTCCCGTAAATACAACAACCTACACTGTTACTGTCAGCAATACGGATGGTTGTACATCGGTTTTCCCGGTGACTGTAACTGTAAAAGCACCTGTGCACGCAGATGCGGGGCCAGATCAATACATAAAAGGTGCGGGCTCAGCCTTCCTGCAGGCTTCAGGTGGCAGCAGCTACCACTGGTACCCGGATATAAATCTTACGGCTGACAGTACGGCGCAGGCTACCGCGGCCCCTCCATCCACAACGCAATATTTCGTGACCGTACATGGTGATGACGGGTGCAGCGCTACGGATTCTGTGATGGTATATGTGGTGAATACATTCATTCCCAATGCATTTTCTCCCAACGGAGACGGCCGTAATGACCAGTTTTCCATATTGTTTACTGACCCTAATCTGCACCTGATGGATATAAATGTGTACAACCGGTGGGGAGAATGTGTGTTTTATACAAATAACATTTACCACAGCTGGGATGGAAGTTATAAAGGTAAACCGGCAGAAGCGGGCGTATACTACTACCTGATTGAGTATGCGATAGGTGAAAGGCAGTACAGGGAGAAAGGGGATGTGACGCTGGTAAGATAATATAAGAAATATCAGCCCGGAGCCGTTCCGGGCTGCATTTGGTACATGCCGGGTATGAATGGTCTACACAAAATGTATTATCCCATCATATCCAGCAAATAGTAAATTTCCTTTTCTGTTTTGCCCAGCTTCTTCTGAAGGTGCAGCAGCAGTTCTTCTTCCTTTCCGGCTTCCAGTGCGAGGTCGGCAGGGGTTAATGCCGGGTGTTCCTGCAGCAAACGTGTTTTTATCTGTTCCCAGTTTTTGCTGATCTGTAGATTGCTCATGGTATGGAGGTTTTGTGTGTCAGTATAGCAAAGCTGGCTCCGTGTTTTGAGCCTGGAATGTTTAAACAATGGTAATGCATGTCTATCCCATCATATCCAGCCAATCGTAGATTTCTTTTTTGGTTTTACCGGTCAGTATCTGCAGGCGCTCCAGCAGCTCTTCTGCTTTCCCGGTGTCGCCGGTAAGATCTTTGTCGGTAAGCTGGGGATAGTCATGCAGTATTTTGTGTTTATTCTTTTCCCACCGGAGCTTAAAATCGTCGTTTTCCATTTTTAATATGTTTTATAGATAAAGGCATACATAAACCGTACCGGCGGGGTAATGTGGTAGATGCATTTAAAAAGAAAAGCCGCTCAGTGAGATCACAGAGCGGCTTTGAAAATGTTCCTGTAAATTATTTCGTTGCAGCAGATACGTTCACTGAAACCTTTTCCCAGTTAAGCGAAAATCCGCTTTTATATATCTTGTATACCAGTCGTTCCTGCATAGGAGCGGTTTCTGGTTTTACAACCACACGAAGTGCGTCTTTCTGAACATCATAATTAAATGCGCCCCATTGGTCAGGCACCGTATTGAACATGATCGTCCAGGTGTCTTTCTGCGGAATAGCAAACAACGCATAGCGCCCTGCACGCAATGGTTTGCCTTCTATCATCAGATCTTTATCTGTAGTGAACGTTGTGGCTTCATTGGCTCCGGCACGCCATACTTTATCATATGGTACGAGGCCGCCCCATATCTCGCGTCCTTTTACGGACGGACTGGAATAACGGATTTTTACAGTTGCACTTCCTATTTTCCCGGTAACAGAATCGGGAGGGCTGGCTACCGGTCCTTTAGGTTTTTGTGCAAAGGTGGAAAAGGAGAGGCAGGCTGCAGTTACGGCCAGTCCTGCCGATTTAAGAAAAGTACTTGTTTGCATATTTATTTGTTTTTTGTTCAGAGGATTTTATCGTTTGTATAGTAAAAGTTACGGATAATTTATGTGTCAGACTTCTGCGATCGTTTCCATAGCCGGTATCTGCTTATCTCTGCGCGCCGCAATTGTATGAATGAGCAGACTGATACCCATTACACCCAGTGCCCCGGTCACATTGAGCCATAAAAAGCTAAAGCCGATAACATTGGTATTATCCAGTGTAAACAGTGTTACCACAATTATTTCGGTAATAACGGCCGCAATAAACACTGCATTTCCGCCGATCTTCTTCATATAAAATGCTACAAGGAAGATACCCAGAATCACACCATAAAATAAGGATCCGAATATATTCACTGCTTCAATGAGACTGCCCACACGGCTGCAGAACATTGATACCGCAATGCTGAATAGTCCCCACCAGAGTGTGATCCATTTAGATAGGTTGTATTTGCGTTCTTCTTCCAGTGTATGGTCATCCGGGTACTTTACATTTTTGCCAAAGCGGCAGTAAATATCCACCATCGTGCAGCTGGAAAGGGAATTGAGCGCAGCGGCAATAGAACCCCACGCCGACAGGAATACGATAGCGATCAACAGGCCTACCAGGCCTTTGGGTAGCGTATCTATTACAAAGCGGATAAATACATAGTTCGTGTCGTTCACATCAATAGATGCGTCGGCTTTGTGTAGTGTTTGTTTGTATGCTGTCCGGATGGAATCTATATGCACATTAGTCTGTGTGAGTTTTTCTTTCCATACAGAGGCGTCGGGCGATTGCTGATGCCAGGCGCGGATATAATTGCCTGCATAAACAGCCTGTGTTGCTCCCGCCTGGTCAAATTGCTGTTGCAGGCTATGTAATTGTATGCGTTCTGCGGGTCGTATTTTTTGCTCGTTTACAGCAGAGTTAAAAAACACGGGTCCTTTGTTGAACTGGTAAAAAGTAAATACCAGCGTGCCCAGCAGCAGTATCAGGAACTGCATCGGGATTTTTACCAGTCCGTTCATCAGCAGTCCCAGCCGGCTTTGTGTCATGTTGCGGGCTGTAAGATAGCGCCCCACCTGGCTCTGATCGGTGCCGAAGTAAGAAAGTGCCAGGAAAAAACCGCCGATAATACCACTGAACAGGTTGTATTTGTCCTTCCAGTTAAAATGCCCGTTTGTAATACCGGTAGAGATCACATGCAGTTTACCTGCTGCGCCGCTTATTTTTAATGCGTCTGTAAAGCCAATATTACCGGGCAGCCGGTGTACGATAAAATACCCGGCCGCTATCATGGCCGCAAATATGATGCATAACTGTAGCTGCAGTGTATAGGCAACGGCTCTTGCTCCGCCGCTTACGGTATACATAATGAGCAGGCCACCCATAAAAAGATTGGTCCAGTATATATTCCAGCCAAAGAGCGAAGACAAAATAATAGATGGTGCATAAATGCTGATGCCGGTAGAAAATCCGCGCGACAGCAGGAACAGCAGGGAGGTGAACGTCCGGGTTTTTACATCAAAGCGTTGCTCCAGGTATTCGTAGGCAGTAAAGATTTTGAGCTTATTGAAAATAGGTACAAAGCTGATGCTGATAACGATCATGGCCAGCGGCAGCCCGAAGTAGTACTGCACAAATCCCATCCCGGATGTGAAACCTTGCCCGGTGGCGCCAAGAAAGGTAATGGCACTGGCCTGTGTGCCCATGATACTGAGCAACACCAGCCACCAGGGCATGCTGCGGTTGCTCAGGAAGTAACCTTCCATATTGCGGGTTGTACGGCTTCTGTACAGGCCGTATAAAATAATCAGGGCGAGCGTGGCAACAAGTACGATCCAGTCTGCTATGCTCATGAAAAGTATTTTGTAAACCAGACGAAGAACATGATCACCCCTGCCAGTACAGAAATAAGCAGCAGGTACATGCGGTACCATTTATGGTCTTTTTCTTCCTGCGAAGCCGGAGTATCCTGTTTCATAGAATGTACTTTGGCAAAAAGCAATGCAATCTAAGGCATCCGGCGCAAGTAAACAGCATAACACGCTGTTTTCTCTTAATTTAACAAACTGCTATCCGGAAAAATGCATGCCTGTTTAATGGCATTGTTTTATTGTATTGAAAACGCTTAAATGTTAATCGTCATGATCAGAAAAATTGAACTCATATTGCTGTGAATGTTCGTAATTTAATGCAGTGTTGAGGAAGATGCTGCAAAAGGCAGCGTATGTGGAGCCCGCTTTTCTAAAACGAAAAATGCCGCAGGGATTATTATGAAAAATAAAGATCATACTTCCGGTAGCCAGCCTCCCGGTCCTTCAAGAAGACTTTTCCTGAAACAGTCGACCGCTATAACGGCACTTGCATTGGCCCCCGCTTCTGTAGTAAAGGCCGCTGCAGGAAATATGGATGAACATATAGCTGCTGCATTTGAGCAGATACCTGTTCGTATTACCATCAATAATGTGGCGCATGATCTGAAGCTGGAACCACGGATAACATTGCTGGACCTGCTTCGTGAACGTCTTGATCTCACCGGCACCAAAAAAGGGTGCGATCATGGCCAGTGCGGTGCCTGTACCGTGCATGTGGACGGTCACAGGATAAACTCCTGCCTTACGCTGGCTGTAACGGTAGCAGACAAGCATGTAACAACAATTGAAGGTCTTGCAGACGGAGATAAGTTGCACCCGATGCAGGAAGCGTTTATAGCGCATGATGGCTTCCAGTGCGGTTACTGCACACCGGGGCAGATCATGTCGGCGGTAGCCTGTATACGCGAAGGTCATGCAGACAGCCCGGAAAAAATACGGGAATATATGAGCGGTAATATATGCCGCTGTGGTGCATACTCCAATATTGTAGATGCCATTATAGATGTTAAAAAAGGAGGGAAGAAGATATGAACCAATTTGAATATCAGCGTGTATCCTCCGAAGACAATGCTATAGGCGCCATGAGCAAAAGCAATGATGCTGCATTCCTGGCCGGCGGCACTAATCTCATAGACCTGATGAAGAGCGGTGTAACAGCTCCGGAAAGGCTCATAGATATTAATAACCTGCCGCTGCAGGATGTGGAAGAAACTACGAACGGATTGCGTATCGGCGCTCTTGCTAAAAACACATACGTTGCCGAGCACAAGCTTGTACAAAAACATTTTCCGCTGTTGTCTATGGCGCTCAATGCCGGTGCTTCTCCGCAATTGCGCAATATGGCAACCGTGGGTGGCAACATGATGCAGCGCACCAGGTGTTCTTATTTTTATAACACAGCTATGCCTTGTAATAAACGCAGTCCCGGCAGCGGATGCGGCGCTATCGGCGGCATAAACCGTATGCATGCTATTTTTGGCGGCAGCGACCAATGCATTGCAGTACATCCAAGTGATATGTGTGTAGCGCTTGCAGCGCTGGATGCCACAGTAACCATTGCCGGTGCAAAAGGCAGGCGAACAATACCATTTCTGAATTTTCACCGGTTGCCAGGTACCACGCCGGATAAGGATAATAACCTGGAGCCGGGAGAACTGATCGTCTCTGTAGATATTCCATTTAATCAAATGGGAGACCACTCGCATTATATGAAGATCCGCGACCGGGCATCTTATGCTTTTGCATTGGTGTCTGTGGCAGCTGCTTTGCAGATAAAGAATGGAATGATACAGGAGGCCAGGCTGGCTATGGGCGGTGTAGCCCACAAGCCCTGGCGTCTTTCCGATGCAGAAAGGTCATTAGTTGGAAAGCCGGTCAATGAAGACTCTTTCCGTAAAGCAGCGGCTATAGCCATGGAGGGCGCGAAGGGCTATGGTTACAATGACTTCAAGCTTACACTCGCTCCAAATACTATTGTGGAAACTTTAAAAACCGCGGCGGGGAACGCATAACGCTTATGTCAATGGAAAAGAAGAGCGAGCCCATCAACCGGGTAGACGGTTATGCAAAGGTTACGGGCAAAGCCCGCTATTTTGCGGAATTTACAGCGCCGCAGATGACTTATGCGGTGGTTGTGCCAGCTGGAATTGCCCGCGGAATTATTACTACGCTCAATACCCGCGATGCGGAAAATGCTCCCGGTGTAGTGAGGGTATTTACACACCTTAATATGCCTAAAATACCCGGCTGGGAACAGCAGTCCGGGGGAAATGACAAACAGCCGCAGCACAAAAGCATTGGCGGCAGTCATTATAAAATCCTCGGCTCGCCGGAAATATTGTTTGATGGTCAGCCGGTGGCTATTGTAGTGGCAGATACACTGGAACGCGCCCAATATGCGGCCTCTCTTGTACAAGCGCAATACAAAGAAGATAAACCACAAACGGACCTGTCTGCAAATAAAGAGAAAGCAGCCGCGCCGCCGCGTGGTGGTGATTACAAACGTGGCGATGAAAGTGCGTGGAAAAATGCACCTGTTACGCTGGAAGAAGATTATATGATACCAGTGGAAGTGCACAACCCGATGGAACTGCATGGAATTATGGCTGTGTGGGACGGAGATGATAAAGTAACCGTATATGCCAAGACACAAGGGGTAAAGGCAACACAGCAGTCGCTGATGCATGCATTTAACCTGGAAGAAAAAAATGTACAGGTACATTCTGAATTTGTGGGCGGTGCATTTGGCATGGCGCTCCGCACCTGGCCGCATGAAACGGCTATTGTAGCCATTGCCAAAGCTGTAAAACGACCGGTGAAACTGGTACTCTCCCGAGACCAGATGTTTACGCTGGTAGGGTATAGGCCGCATACGCTGCAGAAGTTTTTCATGGGTGCAACCAAAGAGGGTAAGCTGGTAGGTATGCAGCACGAGGCTGTTGCAGAAACGGCTTCATACGAAGACTTTACGGAGAGCACAGTAAACATGACACACTTCATGTACGATTGTCCGAATGTGGTTACGAAATACAGGCTGGTAGCGCTCGACAGGGGTGTGCCCATATGGATGCGCGGACCGGGTGAAGCTACAGGCGCTTTTGCATTGGAATGTGCCATGGATGAAATGGCCTACAAACTGAATCTAGATCCTATTGAATTCCGCCTGCGCAATTATGCGGAAACAGATCCGGAGGCAAACAAGCCTTTTTCCAGCAAATATGTAAAAGAAGCTTACCAGACGGGGGCGGATAAGATCGGCTGGTTTAAACGGAATCCGGCGCCGCGCTCTATGCAGGAAGACGGCTGGCTGGTAGGTTATGGTATGAGTACCGGCACCTTTGGTGCGCATCGTGGTACTGCCAGATCCAAAGCGATATTAAGCGCAGATGGTTCGCTGGTATTACAGAGTGCTGCAGCAGATATCGGCCCGGGTACGGCAACAACGATGGTGCAGATAGCACACGAGTCATTAGGCATACCACGGGAAAAAATACGATTTGAACTTGGTAACTCTTCGCTGCCGCAGGCACCGATGCAGGGTGGCTCCAGTACGGTTTCTACGGTCGGTTCTGCTGTGTATGACGTGTGTGCCGAACTGAAAAAATCGTTATTTACTCTGTTGAATAATGATAATAGATTTAAAGACGTGAAGCCTGAAGATCTTGTATTTGAAAATGGAAACATCAGCAATAAGTCAGGAGCTAAGGTGGCAATTGCCGACCTGCTGAAAAAGGAAAATAAACCTGCAATGGAAGCAACTGTGGAATCAAAAGGCGGAGCGGAAATGCAGCAGTATTCTATGTATTCCTTCTCTATTCACTTTGCTGAAGTGCGTGTGCACCCCGCAACGGGCGTAGTGCGTGTGCATCGTGTGGTCACAGTTGCAGATTCAGGAAGGATTGTAAGTCCTAAAACAGCTGCCAGCCAGATGATCGGGGGCGTAACAGGCGGTATAGGGATGGCACTTACAGAAGAAGCAATACTGGATCATCGGTTCGGGAAATATGTGAACAACAATCTGGCCGACTATCATGTACCGGTAAGCGCCGATGTGCCGCATATAGAAACTTTATTTATTGATAAACCCGATCCGCACACAAACCCGATGGGCTCAAAAGGAATGGGTGAAATTGCATTGATCGGGTTTGCAGCCTCTGTTGCCAATGCCGTGTATCATGCTACCGGCAGGCGCATCCGCACCTTGCCCATCACGCCCGACAAACTGATATAAGATGAAGGAAATACAGGATGTGATACAGGCATTTGAGGACGCATGTAAAACCGGCAAAAGAACAGCGTTGGCAACTGTTGTACATGTGGAAGGCTCATCCTACCGGAGACCCGGTGCCCGTATGCTGGTAACGGAAGATGGTGTGATGACAGGTGCCATCAGCGGCGGATGCCTGGAAGGAGATGCATTGAGAAAGGCACTGCTGGCCATTACAGAGCAGCGCAACAAGCTGGTAACTTATGATACTACAGACGAAGACGACGCTGTTATAGGCGTGCAGCTTGGCTGCAATGGTATTGTGCATATATTATTTGAGCCGTTAAATGCGCAGGAGGAAAATCATCCGCTTGCTTTACTGAAGCAGGTAGTTTCCGGTCGCAAGGATGCGGTATTGGTTACTTTATTTGCTTTGAAACAACAGGACGCAGCTCAGCCCGGCACTTGTCTTTTTACGACAGGGGAAATACAATTAAGCAATCTGTGGGATATGGATTATTCCCTGGTATATGAAGAAGTTGCTTTGGCCGCCGCAAAAGCCCTGCAGGAGCGTGCTTCTGCCATCAAGACCTTCGGAAGCTTCACTGGCTTTGTAGCATTCATTCCGCCTGCGATTGCACTTGTGGTTGCGGGAGCGGGAAATGACGTCATTCCGCTGGCAATAATTGCAGCCGGATTAGGCTGGCAGGTTACAGTGGCAGACGGCCGAAGTACTCATGCTACTGCGAGACGTTTTCCGCAGGCATCGGTAAAAGTAGCACTGCCGGAAGCGCTGGCTGAAGTGGCAAATATGGATACGCGTACAGCTTTTGTATTGATGACGCATAATTACAATTATGATCTTGCTGCGTTGAAAGCATTGCTGGTTCATGATTGTGCCTATATCGGTGTGCTTGGCCCGAAGCAGAAACTGGAACGTATGTATCATGATATGGAGGCCGCAGGCTTTTACCCGGATGAGGAAAGAAAAGAATGTGTTCACGGGCCGGTAGGTCTTGACATAGGCGCAGAAACAGCTGAGGAAATAGCGATATCAATCGTAGCTGAAATACAGGCTGTATTTTCCGGAGGCAACGGGAAAGAGTTGAAAAACAAGCAGGAACCTATTCACAGCAATAAGCAATCCGTTCATGGCTGATACAGGTATTGTAATATTGGCCGCGGGTAGTTCCCTGAGAATGGGTGTTCCCAAGCAACTGCTGCAATACAAAGGCAAAAGCTTCCTGCAGCATATGACCGGTCAGGCATTGAATGCGCCTGGTGCGGCGGTGGTAGCAGTTGTTGCAAATGATAAAAGTATAATAGATGAATTACATGGAAACCCGGGTTTGACCATCGCTATAAATGAAGCCGCCGAAGAGGGCATGGCCTCATCTATCAGGATTGGGTTGGGAGCCTTGCTCCAGAAAGAACCAGGTATACAATCCTGTATCTTTATCGTTTGTGACCAGCCATTTGTAACAACAGAACTCCTTCAGAAAATAATTACGGAGGCACAAAACGGAGTGCATGGTATAGTAGCATGCAGCTATGATGATACATTCGGTGTTCCGGCTTTATTTAAAAAAGTGTATTTCAGGGAACTTTTGCAACTTAAAGGACAGGAAGGAGCTAAAAAACTGCTTAAAATGTTTTCAGGAGATATGTCTGTCGTATCTTTCCCGCCTGGAAAAACTGACATAGACACACCGGAAGATTATAACAACCTGTTACAGGGTATATATAATAAAAACATCTCTCCCGGACCAGGAACAATACAATGATTACAGACGCTTTTAACCGTGTACATGATTATTTGAGAATATCGCTTACAGACAACTGTAACCTGCGCTGCTTTTATTGTATGCCTGAAGAAGATTATGAATTTACACCCGCTTCCCGGCTGATGCAGGTACACGAGATCGAAGCGTTGGCAAAGGTATTTGTGGAGCAGGGGGTTAATAAAATAAGGCTTACCGGTGGTGAACCACTGGTGCGTAAAGATGCAGCTGCCATCATTGCCGCATTATCAAAGCTGCCCGTAAAGCTTACTATGACCACGAATGGCACACGCATTCATGAATTTGTGGACGTATTGAAGGACGCTGGTGTACGTTCGGTGAACATAAGCCTGGACACATTGCAGCCGGATCGTTTCCTGTTACTTACGCGCCGCAACCAGTTTGATCTTGTAAAGAATAATATACAACTATTGATCGATAAAGGTTTTGTTGTAAAGGTGAATGTAGTGGTTATGAAGGGGCTGAACGATGGAGAGATAAATGATTTCATCGCCTGGACAAAAGACACCCCGGTGCACGTACGTTTTATAGAATTTATGCCTTTCAGCGGTAACCGATGGACCAGCAACAAGGTGTTTTCACTGAATGAAATACTGGATACTGTTGCGACAGCGTATTCATTCGATCCGCTGCCGGGAGACGCACATGATACGGCAAAAAAATATGCAGTGCAGGGACATGCAGGGACTTTCGCGGTGATCAGTACGATGACTGCGCCGTTCTGCAGCACCTGCAACCGTATGCGGCTTACGGCAGATGGCAAGCTGAAGAATTGTCTTTTCTCTGAATCGGAAACGGACCTGCTTACCGCCTTACGGAACGGAAAAGACGTTTTGCCGTTGATACAGCAGAACATCCGGAGCAAAGCAAAGGAACTGGGTGGCCAGTTTACCACAGATGTAACTGCAGTACATGCAGAAGAAATTCATAACAGGAGCATGATAACAATTGGTGGCTGATACCATATGATTTTACACTAAACATGAAACAGGTTTTATTTACAGCTGTCACAATATTTCTGCTTTGCACAGCTCATATGGTGCAGGCGCAAGCCGATACATTACAGCTGTGTATCAATGTAAATGGGGAAGTGCCGCAGTCATTGCAATTATGCGCCGCCGACCTTGCCGCATTGCCACATATAACAGTGAATGTTCCTGATAAAAAAGGCGCCCCCGGTAAATATTCGGGAGTGGCTTTGGCAGATATACTCAGCAAAGCCGGCGCTTTCAGCGGCAATCATAAAGCGGATATGACCCGGTATGTACTGGTGACCTGTGCTGATGGGTATAAAGTGCTGTTCACGGTTTCTGATTTTGATAAAAATTTCGGCAATAGGACAGCGATACTGGCGGATAAAATAGATGGAAAACCCTTGCCACAGCATATGGGGCCATACCGTATCGTTTTACAGGGCGAAAAGAAAATGGCACGCAGCTGTTATAAAGTAACCACATTTACCATAGGGTCGGTAAAAGCCGGTCCTGCAAATGAACGCCAATGATTGCGGTATCCGAAGCTAAAAATATGATCAGGCAGCACGCGGCATCGTTGATGCCGATGCAGCTGCCGCTGATGCAGGCTGCAGGGCTCGTACTTGCTGAAGATATATACAGTACTGCTGATATTCCAGGATATGAGCAATCTTCAATGGATGGGTATGCGTTGCGGTTCAGTGAGCGGGATATGCCATTGAAAATATCCGGGGAGATGGCGGCAGGCGCGGCAGAGCGGCTGGTGCTGCAGAAAGGAACGGCGATGCGGATCTTTACGGGTGCACCGCTTCCCGAAAACGCAGATACTGTTGTGATGCAGGAAAAGGTGCGGGTAGAAGATGGCTTGCTATATGTTGAAGATCCGCAATTGAAAAAAGGATTGAATGTGCGTGCCAAAGGCGCTGAGGTGCATGCGGGCGCATTGGCCATGCAGCAGGGAACACATCTTACACCGGCCGCTGTAGGATTCCTTGCAGGAATAGGTATTACAGAGGTTATTGTTTACCCGGTGCCACGGGTCTGCGTGATCCTTACAGGGAATGAACTGCAGGAACCCGGTAAGCCGCTTGCATTCGGCCAGGTGTATGAATCAAATTCCTATTCCCTGTGTGCTGCGCTCTCGGTTGCAGGCGTGCGTGAGGTAGATTTGATTAAATCATCTGATGATTTGCCTGTTCTGCAGCGTGTTTTACAACAGGCACTTGAAAGCAGTGATGTAGTGCTGCTTACCGGTGGCGTGAGTGTCGGGGATTATGATTTTGTGCCAAAGGCTGCGGAATTATGTGGCGTGCAGCAGCGGTTTCATAAGGTAAAACAACGGCCGGGAAAACCGCTTTACTTTGGCACGAAAGATAATAAACTGGTTTTTGGCCTGCCGGGGAATCCTTCGTCTGTTCTGAGTTGCTTTTATCATTATGTATTGCTTGCCCTGGAGTTCATGGCAAAACTTCCGCACAGTCTTCATGCCAAATCAGCTGTGCTCGGTGCCGGTTATAAAAAGAACGCAGGCCTTACACATTTTCTGAAAGGCCATTTTGAGCAAGATACGGTGTTGCCGTTGTCTGCCCAGGAATCCTTCCGGCTCAGCTCATTTGCGCAAGCCAATTGCCTGATATGCCTTGACGAAGAGCGTGAAGATTATGCAGAAGGAGAAACCGTAACGATCTATCTTTTACCTGTATAAAATACACCATGATTACCAGCGTCCTTTTGTTTTATGTATTGCTTTTTATTGTTGCCTTTCTCTACGCCTCTGTAGGGCACGGCGGGGCGAGCGGCTACCTTGCACTGATGGCTATCTTCAGCGTTGCGCCTGCTGTAATGAAGCCTACAGCTTTATTGCTGAATCTTTTTGTTTCGCTTACTTCATTCATACAGTTTTACCGCGGCAGGCATTTTAACCTGAAGATATTTTTGCCACTGGCTGTTGCATCTATTCCCATGTCTTTTATTGGCGGTATGCTTGTTGTGGATGGGAACATCTATAAGAAAGTCCTGGGGGTATTGCTGCTGATTCCCGTGATCCGTTTTTTCTTTTTTAAAAACCCGGATGTGTCTGAGATGAAACCGGCTAATACCGGCCTGTCGCTTGTTATAGGTGGTGTTATCGGGCTTTTGTCGGGCATGATAGGAATAGGAGGTGGTATTATCCTGTCGCCAATCCTGTTATTGCTGAAATGGACCAACCAGAAGCAGACGGCAGCCATCAGTGCATTGTTTATCTTTGTAAACTCAATAGCCGGGCTTGCAGGGCAGATCACTAAAGGCATTCATTTCAATGTGGACATGGTAGGGTATGTGACCGTCGCTTTTGTGGGCGGTATATGCGGTGCTTACCTGGGAGCGTTGAAGTTTAACCAGGCGGTGCTGAAAAACGTACTGGCCTGTGTGTTGTTACTGGCAGCTTATAAATTGTTACTTACCAATGCATGATGTGACCAATGAAATAACTGTATTGTTATTCGGACGGCTGGCAGAAATTGCCGGAACTGCGAAGCTGGAGTTACAGCATGTTCCGGATACACAAAGGTTATTGCAGCACTTGCAGCAGCGTTTTCCGGAGGTCCTGCAATCTGCATATATCTTAGCTGTGAACGGGCAGATTGCGAAGGAAAATACATTGATAGAACAAAATGCAATCATTGCGCTGATGCCGCCGTTTTCGGGCGGATAAGCGCCGAAACAATTTCACATGGAAGAAAAGATCCGGAATATATTCACTTCAGGGCCTGTTGATGCTTCGTTTATTGCGGAAAGTATACGTAAGCACCATACAAAAACAACTATCGGAGGGCACAGCATTTTCATGGGGCAGGTTCGTGCCGATGCGATTGCCGGTAAAACGGTTGCTGCTATAGAATATACTGCTTATGAGGTCATGGCACTGGAGCAGATGCACCGGATACGTGAAGATATTTTTGCGAAATATCCGCTCATATGCATGCATGTGCATCACAGCCTGGGTGTGGTGCGTGCAGGTGAAATATGTCTTTTTGTTTTCGCATCGGCAGCACACCGAAAAGCTGCAATAGATGCCTGCGAAGAAACAGTAGAGCGTATCAAAGCTGAATTGCCTGTTTGGGGAAAAGAGATATTTGAGGATAGTACCCATCAATGGAAAGAAAATAAATAACATTTTTATCAGGCTGAATCCAGTCGAAGCCTCATTTTATAACTCATGGTTGACATCACACATAAAAACAGCACACTGCGCAAAGCAATAGCCACAGCTGTTGTACAGGTTTCAAAACAGGAAACTATCGACGCCGTATTGCAGCGCAAAATACCGAAAGGAGATGTGTTTGAGTTTGCACGTGCCGCAGGATTGCTGGGTGTGAAAAAGACCAGCGACGTCATTCCCGATTGCCATCCGCTGCCTGTAGAATATACAGCTATCACATTTGAAACGCACGGTTTGAACATCGTTATAGCAGTTGAAGTACATACTGTTTATAAGACCGGCGTAGAAGTAGAAGCGATGCATGGGGCATCAGTAGCGGCTTTGACTATGTATGATATGCTGAAGCCGGTAGATAAAAATGTAGAGATCGGCAGTATAAAACTGGTGAGTAAGACCGGTGGTAAATCTGCACTGCAAAATGATACCGGACTTCTGAAATGTGCGGTAATCGTATGTTCTGATACAATTGCAAACGGCAGTGGAATTGATACCAGCGGGAAAGCCATTATTGCAAAACTGGAACAATACCGGCTGGAAACCCATATGTACGATATCATTCCTGATGATATCATTACGATCCGGGAAAAGGCGGCAATATTAAGCGAGACTGGTTTTGACCTGGTGCTTTTTACCGGGGGGACAGGATTGTCGCCCCGGGACGTAACCCCTGAGGCTATAGAGCCACTGATTGATACGCCCATACCCGGCCTGATGGAGGCTGCCCGCAATTATGGACAGGCAAGAACGCCTTATGCCATGCTTTCGCGCGGAGTAGCGGGCTTTATAAAAAACACACTTGTTATTACATTGCCCGGTTCACAGAAAGGGGCAGAGGAAAGTATGGATGCCCTCTTTCCTGCAGTGCTGCACGTCTTTAAAGTGCGCACAGGAGAACGTCATTAGAATAATGGTTCTTTCCCGGTGATTTTTCTTTTATGTGCCTTGCCCCAATTGATCATTTCCTGGATGATATGGCCGAATGTTTTGCAATAGGCTGTAGATTCATATTCCACGAGTACCGGAGTATCGCCGTATACTTTACGGGTGATCAGCTTATTCAGCTCCATATCCTTTAATTCTTTCGACAGCATTCTTGTTGTGATCTTCGGAATACTTCGCTGTATATCCCGGAAACGTTTATTGCCGTTGCAGATCGAGTTGATGATGAGTAGCCGCCATTTGCCGCCGATCACATACATCGTATCCTGCAAGGCCTGCATTTCTTCTTTTGGATTGCGTAGCAATGTCTGTTGTTCCATCCTGTTTGTTTTACTGGTATACCTGAGTATACTGGTTACAAAAGTATACCAATTTGCCGGTAGCTTTGCACGGTCGTTTAAAAAGACAGAAAATATGAACAGGTTAAGCAATAAAACAGCAGTCGTTACAGGCGGGAACAGTGGTATCGGCTATGCTGCGGCGAAAGAATTAAAAGCGCTGGGCGCAAATGTGATCATTACCGGCAGGCGTAAAGATGCTGTTGAAGCTGCAGCGGCAGAATTGGATGTTACAGGATTTGTGGCCGACCAGGCCAGCATTGCGGATACTGAATCCCTAGCAGCCTTTGTAGAAAAGGAATATGGCAAAGTGGATGTGTTATTTATCAATGCCGGTATAGCCACTCAGTCGGTTATTGAGCAGGCAACCGAAGCGCATTTCGACAGCATTATGGATATCAATTTTAAAGGAGCTTATTTTACACTAAGCAAATTTATTCCTTTGCTGAACGACGGCGCGTCGGTCATTTTCCTTTCGTCGATCGTGGCCAGTATGACGCGGCCGGGCTCCTCTGTCTATAGTGCGAGCAAAGCTGCTTTGAACTCCGTTATGAAAACCGCAGCACAGGAACTGGCACCGAGGGGTATACGTGTAAATGCAGTAAGTCCCGGCCCGACAAAAACAGAAGTGCTGAATAAGGCTGGCCTCGATGAGGATACACTGGCAAAAATAGAGGAGTACCTGGTGCAGCTGATACCTTTTAAACGCATGGGTACCGTCGATGATGTAGCTAAAATGGTGGCTTATCTCACGGATGACGCAACTTCATTTGTTACCGGCTCTGAGTTTGTGATAGACGGCGGTATGCTGCTGGTGTCATAAAAAAGAGGAACCACAATGGTTCCTCTTTTTATTATCAAAATCTGTGTATCAATGAGCAAACATGATCTGGTAGATACCGGGAAATATGTTTACAATGTCGCCATGTCTATTACGAAGCGATAGCGCACATCTCCTTTCAGCATACGGTCGTAAGCTGTGTGAATGTCTTTGATGTCGATTAGTTCAATGTCTGAGACGATATTGTTGGCTGCGCAGAAATCAAGCATTTCCTGTGTTTCGGGGAGGCCGCCGATCATCGATCCTGCAAGAGTTTTACGTCCGCCGATAAGGCTGAACACGTGTATGTCTGCCGGGGTTGGCGGCGCACCAACGCAAATCTGTACGCCATCTGTTTTCAGCAGCGACAGGTAAAAGTTGTAGTCATGTGTTGCAGAAACGGTATCGATGATGAAATCAAAAGAACCTTTTGCAGCTTCGATATGTTCGGGGTTGGTTGTTACCACAAAATTATGTGCACCGAGTTTTTTTGCATCGGCTTCTTTGGAAGGCGATGTGCTCAATACGGTCACTTCTGCTCCGAAGGCAACGCCGAATTTCACTGCCATATGGCCAAGGCCGCCGAGACCAACTACCGCCAGTTTATGCCCTTTGCCTACTTTCCAGTGTCTAAGCGGAGAGTAGGTAGTAATACCTGCGCAAAGTAAAGGTGCTGCCGCTGCCAGTGACAGGTTTCCGGGCATATGCAATACGAATTCTTCACGTACCACAATTGTATTTGAATAGCCGCCATAAGTAGGCATGCCGTCTTTTCCTATAGCATTGTAGGTGCCTACACTACCGTTCGTGCAGTATTGTTCGAGGCCGTCTTTGCAGTTATTGCAGATCTGGCAGCTGTCTACAAGACAACCTGTGCCGGCAAGGTCGCCTACTTTAAATTTTGTAACATGGTCTCCTACAGCTACCACTTTACCTACGATTTCATGTCCGGGAACCATCGGGAAGATGGAGCCGCCCCATTCATCACGGATCTGGTGCAGGTCGGAGTGGCATACGCCGCAGTATAAAATATCAAACTGTACGTCGTGCGGGCCCAGTTCGCGCCTTTCAAAGTTCCACGGAGCGAGATCTGTTGTTACGCTTTGCGCTGCATATCCTTTAGCCTGAATCATTGGTTTATTATTTGAGCACAAATGTCGGCAGAAGACATTAACTGATTGTAATAAAATTCAAAGGGAAAATTATAGAATTCAAACAATCTGCGATAATTAATTGCATGGCCAGATTATATATGCCATACATTTCTCTGCGCCAGTGAAACAGTGATGCTGTCTCCCACAGTAATAGTGCGGTCTGTAGTAGTTACAATGACGAGCGCATTTCCCGGCAGCAGCACTTCCAGCTCATAATAACTCCCGGAAAACAGTACCTGCGTTACTTTTCCTGCAAAAGCCGTGTTTGCATCGCGTGAAATAGTGAAATCTCCCGGGCGTATGAACACATGCTTGTCATTGTCCGGTTGTACATCAAAGCCGAAAACTCTCGCCAATGCAGGTTTCAGCAGATTGTAACGCCCCATGAGCCCTGCGGTGTAAAGTTCCTGCGGTCTGCGGTATATTTCTTCCGGGCTGCCGCTTTGTATGATGTGGCCATCTTTCATAATATGCAGTTCGTCTGCCCAGGGCAGTACATCCTGTGGGTCGTGCGATACGAGCAGGCAGGTAGTGCCCAATCTTGTGCCCAGGTCGTCAATAACCGATTTGAGTACTCCCCGGTGTATCATATCCAGGTTAGAGAAAGGCTCGTCGAGCAGCAGCAGGCGTGGCGATCGGGTGAGGAGTACAGCGAGCGCCACACGTTGTTTCTCTCCGCCGGAAAGCTGGTCTGTCCTGCGTTTTAGCAGATAGTCAATACGGCATACTTTGTACAGTTCTTCAGATGCCTCGTCTGTAAGATCGTTTGCATAAGCCAATAACTCTTCCACACGATGATGGTTGCGCAGCTCAAAATGTTGTGAGAGATAGGCAATGCCTGGTTGGCCTGGTATCAGGCGTTCTTCCGGACCTTTAACTTTTATGTCTTCAAAATGTATTTCACCTGCATCGGCCTGCACCAGTCCTGCAATAATTTTCAACAGGGTGCTTTTGCCGGATCCGGTAGCGCCCGCTATAGCAGTTTTCTGTAATTTTTCTTGTGTAAAATCAATCTGCTGCAGTGATGTGTCCTGCATTTTCTTGTAGATACCCGATACGGAGAGTAAACTCATTATGGCCGCTGTGATTTCTTGTTATAGGCAGCCTCATTGCATATGATGCCGCTTGCGGTTCTAAACCTAAGAAAGAATTTAATAAAAAGAAAACAGCGCCGGGTGTTGTAACTGTTATGCGGCCATTTGATCCAGTGGAAAAGAACCTGTTATATAGGTGCCGGCAGCACCGGATTCTACCCTGTATTGTCCGTGCAATTGCTCTACACGGTTTGCCATGCTGTCCATACCAAGGCCTTTCTCTTTTTCTTTACCCATGCCTATGCCGTTGTCTCCTATGCTGAAAGAGCAGATGTCTCCGGTGATAAGAACAGATATTGTTATCTGGGTTGCCTGCGCATGCTTCATAGTATTGGTAATAGCTTCTTTTATGATAAAGTACAGCTGCGTTTGCTGAAAGATGTCCAGTTCCATGGCAAGCTGATCTGTATCGGCCTGAAGTTTTACTCTGAACCCCCGGGTACTGGAAAATCTTTCACTCAGCTCATCAAGAAAAGCCGGCAGATCGGCGACCGGTGTATCATTTCCTTTATACAGGCTGTGCATATATTCCTGTGCCTGTGTGTAAATACCATTTACTTTCTGTTCGATATCCTTTAGCGTATTTCTCTCTTTTTCATCTGCTCCGTATTGCTGCAGATCATTAATGTAATATCTTAAAGCTGCAAGTGTACTGCTTAGTCCGTTATTAAGATCCTGCGAAACTTTTTTCCGTTGTGCAGTGACTGCATTTTCTTTTGCCTCGTTTATTTTTTGCTCCTGTCTGTCCAGGAAGATTTCAACCTTCTGCTGTTCTTCTTCCAGTGCCTGTTTCATCTTCAGCGACCTGATCTTTCTTCTTTTACCAAGACCATAGAGCATAGCGACAATAGTAAGCAAGAGGAAGATTACAGATGTAACACCTACCAGTATAGAATTCCGCGCTTTTGTCTGTGCAGTATTTTTGAGTGAAAGCATGTTTATTTCACTCTGTTTCTGTTTTACATCATACTTCTGCGAAACTTCCAATACTTTACCGCGGTGCAGTAAAATGGCAGCTGAGTCCTTGTATTCCCGGGCAAGCTGATAGAAATTCAGGGCAGCAACAGCGTCGTTATTTTCTTTTGCGTGCTGGTATAGTGCATCGTAGGCCGTAACAGCCAGAGCAGGATCTTTGTTCAGGTCTGGATTATTAACGATGCTGTCTATTGCTTGTTTTGCTCTGCCGGTTTTGAGCAGGCATATATTACGGATGAGTTCTTTGGTGTCGTGAAGGTCTTTGTAGTAATCTTCGAAAGCAAGAGACAAGCCCATTTCGCTGAGCGCCAGCGGGTAATCCTGCATTTCAAAATAATATTTGCCCATGTTGTAATGGTACAATTCCTGCCACCAGCCGGCATGTTCTCCGGTGAGCGGAATCTTGCGGATGTAGGCGAGCGCGGAATCAGCAAATGCTTTTTTCTTTTCGAGATGATACCAGTCGAGAAAAAGCTCTGCTCTTACGCCATAATTGTCGATGCGGTTTATTTCTGTTCTTCCATTCGCAACATCTACAGAACTTAGATACTGACGGGACATTTCATCATATTCCAGTGCCTGTTTATACAAAGACAGGTTTGCATATATCTCGGTAACAGATCCGTATATAGCGGATATGGACGGGGAATCATTTGTGCGTTTTGAATAATCGAGCGCCGTAAAACATTCTTCCAGCGCAGTTTCATATTGGCCGGCATTGGTATAATAATGACTTATTTGTATATGGGCAGCAGATACCCTGGTAAAAAAAGCAGGGTCATTCCCGGCAAGCTTTATTACCTGTTTATCATAAGGTACCCATTCACCTTCCCTGGAACCGATATTCCGGAATATCACGCGGTAGTTGCCAAGGCATATCAGGTTGCTGATTTTGGCATCAAGATTGGCGGCCGGTTCACGCTCTAATCTTGCTGCCAATGTATCCAGCTCACGGACACCGGCAGTATCGTCGTGTGATGCAAAACGGTCAATGAAAGCAAAAATTCTTCGTATTTCAAATTGTGTGGGAGATTGTTGATTTGCTGGCTTCAGTTCCGGCGGAAGCTGATTGTATAAATGATCGCTCATCTGGGCCCGGAGCATGCCCGGCAAAACCAGCAGAAGCATAAAGAGCAGACCGTATAAATCTAATCGTGGTTTTTGCATAAATCATAAATGTAGCTTCTGATGAATGTGGGTTATACGAGTGGTTTTATGACTTACCTACTTTTTAGGCTATGCAGATACCCTTCAAATATACGAAAAAGATATGCCGTATGTACTTCCTGGTAATGTATAACAAAAAGTATAGCATGGTCAGGTGTAGGTATTTCCGGCATTTTCTGTGTGACCGGGGATGCATTTTTCCTGAAAAAGCTGAATAATCCGTAAATTCGCGCCCTCATGTCACAAAATAAAACGGTAGCATTCCATACACTGGGCTGTAAGCTCAACTACTCCGAGACATCGACCCTGAGTCGTATGCTCGAAGCGGATGGCTTTGTAAAGAAAGATTTTGAGGAAGAAGCGGATGTGTATGTGATCAATACCTGCTCCGTAACCGATAATGCAGATAAGGAATGCCGGCAGATCGTACGGCGTATCCAGCGCAGGTCGCCGGCGTCGCTGGTGGTGATCACCGGCTGCTATGCGCAGCTGAAGCCGGAGGAGATCGCATCTATAGAAGGCGTGGACCTGGTTTTGGGCGCAGCAGAGAAATTTAATATTACCAAACACCTTCAGGACCTGGTAAAAGGCGACAGTGCCAAAGTCTGCTCCTGTGATATTGAGGATGTAAATGGTTTCAATGCCGCTTATTCGCATAGTGACCGTACCCGTACCTTTCTGAAAGTACAGGACGGCTGCGATTACAACTGCAGTTTCTGCACCATACCGCTGGCCCGCGGACATAGCCGTAGTGACAGTATTGCCGGCGTGCTGGAAAGGGTAAAGGAACTGCAGGATCAGAATGTAAAAGAAGTGGTACTGACCGGTGTAAACCTTGGCGATTTCGGCAAAGGCAACATTGGTGGCCGTACCCGTGAAGAGAATTTTTATGACCTCGTGCAGGAGCTGGATAAAGCAAAAGGCATTGAGCGTTTCCGGATATCATCAATTGAGCCCAATCTGCTGAGCGAGGACATCATACGTTTTGTGTCGCAATCGCAGAAGTTTATGCCGCACTTTCATATACCGCTGCAGAGCGGCAGCAATAAAATGCTGGGCCTGATGCGCCGCCGTTACCGCAGGGAATTGTATGCGGAACGTGTAGCAATGATAAAGGAAGTGATGCCGCATTGCTGCATTGGTGTAGATGTGATTGTAGGTTTTCCTTCAGAAAGTGATGAGGATTTTAAAGAGACTTTCGATTTTCTGCATAGTCTTGATATTTCTTACCTGCATGTATTTACGTACTCCGAAAGACCTAATACGCTCGCGCTGGAGATACAGCCTGTAGTGCCTGTAGAAAAGCGCCATGAGCGGAATAAGCTGCTGCGCAATCTTTCATACCAGAAAATGCAGTATTTCACGGCACAGCATGCGGGCGAAACGAGAAAAGTATTGTGGGAAAGTGCGGAGAAGAACGGTATGATGGAAGGTTATACAGATAATTACATCAAACTGCAGACTTCCTTCCGCCCGGAATGGGTGAACCAGATTACAGAATGGAAAATCTGATAAAAACTGTTTACAGTCTGGAGATCAATCATTAGATTTGTTTCCCCAAAGCAAGACACTGTAGCTCAGTTGGTAGAGCAGCTGACTCTTAATCAGCGGGTCTAGGGTTCGAGTCCCTACAGTGTCACTGACAAATAAAGCCGCTCTTGAGCGGCTTTATTCATTTTATTCTTGCTGTAAAAACGATAGTACTTCTATTGTTGCTTTTAAAAACGGTAACCAATCTTGAAATTGAACTGCACCAACGGTTCATCTGAATAATTAAAAGACCGGTTATCGTAGCTATCTGAGTTGTCATTCTGAATATAAGGAATGCCCAGGCCCAGCTCTACACCCAGGTATACATGCGGTGTGGGCTGTATATTCAGCGAGCTGTTTACCATTACACCCATCTGGAAGAAGTCCTTATTGGTACGTTCTGTAATATACGTCTGCGTGTTAGGATCATACACAGAGCGACGGACAGGTACGTTGCCGGCTCCTATGGCAAAGCAGGCACCGGCGGCATAGCTCACTTTGCGGTTGCTGCCTGTAGGGTAGAATTTTACACCCGGATATGCCCAGAATGCGCTCCGCTGTTCATTTACAGAATTGTACACATTGTAATCGTAATAACTGCTGTTCTTGAAAGAATACGCCAGCGGTACGTACAGGCTGAAGATGCCCCGCTTGTCAAGTATACGCTCGTAATGCAGGCCCACCCCCATCACACTGGTATTGGTAAACTGCACAGGTGCCAGCGAAAGAATATTACGTCCATAGGTCTGTCCATTGCGGTCTTTATAATCGGCCCTGATGCCATGGCGTTCACGGAAATTGCGTGTCATATGTTCTTCGGTGCCGTTTTCAAAGCGTACCAGGTCTATTTCATTCCTGTTGATCACAAAGTCGGGGCCATCAGGATTGTCATATCTTTTGTAGGTTACAGTCCGCATGCCTATTTCTTTAACCCGGGCATTGATCACATCGCCATTCTTTTTAATGATCTTGTCCTGTGCATTTACGGCGGTGCCTGTAAAAATCAATAACGCTGCCAATAGAGTTTTCTTCAGTATCATGTACTCAGTTTTGCAAATAAAAAACGTACGAAGCACAGCTATATTGTTTTGTTGCTGTGCTTCGTACGTATGACGCAAAAATGTGGGTTTACCCCTATCGGTAAATAAAATTTCCGTTTGCAGTTTCTATCACTACTTCTTTCTGTTCGGCTGCTTCCACGTATCCGGATATCTGTGCATCGATGCCAAATGATTGTGAAATGGCGACAATAGCTGCTGCAGTTTCCTTATCTGTAAATATTTCGAGACGCTGGCCCATGTTAAATACCTGGTACATTTCCTTCCAGTCGGTGCCGGCAGATTCCTGTATCATGCGGAACAGGGGAGGAACTGGCAGCAGGTTGTTTTTAACTACACGCAAAGGAGCAGGCAGATAATGCAGGCATTTGCTCTGGCCGCCGCCGCTGCAATGGATAATGCCGTGTATTTTGTCAAAATGCTGTTGCAGTACCTGCAATACCACCGGTGCATAAGTACGGGTAGGCGAGAGGATCATCTTTCCTACGTTCAGCGGTGTTTCTGTGGCATCTGTAAGGCTGTAGCTGCCGTTGTATACCACTTCGTCCGGCAGGTTAGGATCAGTGCTTTCCGGGTATTTTGTTTTGTATTCTTTTTTCAGCATTTCATGGCGGGCGCTGGTAAGTCCGTTGCTGCCCATGCCGCTGTTATATTCATCTTCATAAGTAGCCTGTCCGTAGCTGGCCAGGGAAACCACCACATCGCCCGGCTGCATTTTTTCTGTGGTAACCAGTTTGTCGCGGCGCATGCGGCAGGCCATAGTGCCGTCTACGATCACCGTGCGCACAAGGTCGCCTACGTCTGCAGTTTCGCCGCCCATCAGCATTACGTCAATGCCGTATTCCTTCAGTCTGTCGAAATAGGATTGTGTGCCATTGATGATCTCGGAAATAACTTCGCCCGGAATGAGGTTCTTATTTCTCCCGATAGTGGAAGAATATGTGAACGGACCGGTTGCGCCTACGCACAGCAGATCGTCGATGTTCATTACAATGGAGTCGATGGCAATACCTTTCCATACGCTGAGGTCGCCGGTTTCCTTCCAGTACATGTAAGCCAGCGAAGATTTGGTGCCGGCGCCATCTGCATGCATCAGGTTACAGTATTCCGGATCATTGCCCCAGTAATCGGGGTAGATCTTGCAGAATGCATTAGGATAAAGGCCTTTGTCCAGTTTGGAAATGGCTTTGTGCACATCTTCTTTCTGGGCAGATACGCCACGCAGATTGTAACGGTTATTGTCAGACATCAGTAGTAATGGAAAATGAACCGCAAAGATAATCGGTAATTGGCTAACTGGTTAAAGTGTCTGCCGGTTAATTGGCATTCTGACATAGTTTCGGAATGTCTGTTATTGCACCGTCCGTTCTGGTGCCTGAAATTAACGGAAAGCCTTGATGCAAAAGGGTTTTAACTGAATCAGGATGGTATGGTTAAAATGTCTGCTTTGTTTTCCTTTTTGTCATTATGTGCTTTCTAAAAGAATTTTTTATGTCTTTTTGTGTCGCACTGTGTCAATGACTTGATTTTGTATTAATAAATTGTATTTCAATTTATTATGTTTATGTTATTGCGAATGTTGTTTCATTTTCTATTCAAAATTTGTCATTATGTCAAATAAGTGTCAAAATGAAAATGATCTTTTTCGTCCCTTGCAGTCATGGCAAAAGCAAAAACAGGTATCAACCCCGCAATCGGGGAAAACATTAAGAGCCTGCGTAAGTTTTTTGATCTCACGCAGGAGCATCTTGCCGAAAAAGTGAACAAATCACGGACCTGGCTCTCAAAAGTTGAGAACGGCGGCAAGATTCATGAAGACATGCTCCAGGTAATAGCAACAAAGTTGCACCTGACCGTAGAACAACTGGAGAATGCTGAGGAAGTCCGGAAAATGCTGGAAGGGCAGGCAACGGAATACATGACACCTCAGAAACTTAATGACACGCTCGGGAAAATGGGGAGCGATATTGCAGACGTGAAGGCATTGCTCACCACCCTGGTGCAGCAGCGGAATGCCTGCCTGCCGCCCGTACAGCGGATGAGTGCACGATCGTGAACCGTACCAGGTAGTTTTATGTGTTAATGAAACAGCGGCCGCTTTCATTATTGCTTATAACTTACTTCCTGCCATTCCCTTCTTTCTCTTCATTAAAATCAGGAACCTGCTTAGGAGTAGACTGGTTATTGTAAGCAATAGCGGGATAATAAATACTGTGTTCGTCCGTTAGCCTGGCTATGCTACATATATTCTTATGCACAGGTAAGATATTTCAGACAGCGTTGTGAAAAAACGATGTGCAGGCCTTTGGGTATGCAGCGCAGCGTATTTTGTGATGCACTGGTCCGGCCCGTTTGGGGGCTGAGTGTTTGTATTGAAATATGTCAATAACTTAAGCGCTTAAAATCTGCTCTTAAAGCTACGGTTTGGACATATCTTTAAAGAGTTTGAAGCCATTAAAAAAATCGTCAAACTTTCTAAGTCCTATCCAAAAGGTAGTGATCCCGGGCTTTCGTTCAGACAAATAACCTTTCCATCCGCCAAGACGTGCAATAACCCATATATACCGTTTCAGATCGGACGGTCTATATGGGTTTTTCAATTTTTCAGTCTTACCTTCTAACTGAGGTATTTGCAATTCCATACATTGTGTTTGCTCTTCGGTAAAACAGCAGCAGGGCGGGATTTCTTCTTCTGAGCTATAAGCGATTTGCATGATGAACAGCTTTACAATAGTCTCCATCATCATCAGGCATAATTTTCTGATAGACTTGCCCTGTGCCAGTTCGCTTGCTTCAATATCAAATCCTTCTTTTTTCAGGATACGGAATACTTCTTCAATGATACAGCGACAGGTATACCATTCTATACAAAGCAATGCTGCATCAAGGTTTTCAACCGGCAATGTAGTGAGCAGCCTCCAGTGTACCGGGCTGTCAACCCCGTCTGTGATTTCCTTTGCCTCAATCGCATAAAGTTCTACTGTCTGCGGCAGGCGCTTATCATTGTACTGATTGCTGCAGATGGTTACTTTGCTGTAACGTACTTCTATAGCAGCTATCCTTTTGCTTATGCCCCTGCGTTTATCACCTTCCAGGCTCAGTTCATAACTGCCCTGCACAGGTTGTTGTGACAGGTGATCAAAAAGTCTGCTTTTGTCAGCAAGTGTGCGGTTCGATTTGGCCCGGACCAGTAAGTGGGTTCGGCTATCCGGCACCAGGCAGAACTGCTCGTAAATATCTCCTTCCCGGTCTTGGATGATAATGATCTCCCTGGCATTATCCAGTGCCTGCTTGCTTTTAAGAGAGGATTCTATCCATTTGTAAGATTCCTTCTGATCAACAGGAAGCATGTTTTTAGCATGCGATTTATCTTTAACGGCAACTTCATGAGGCCGGTTCCAGACTTTTACATCTGCAAAACCATAGGGCATAAATGTCTCTGCATCTATTATGAAACTGGGGTGAATAAAAAAGCCCAAACCAGACTCTGATGCATTCGTTACACCTATATAGCTGTCTTTTTTTATACGGTTGCGATGATGATACAGGTTGATCTCACTGCTATCTTCAATACAAAGCACCGGACGGTCAGCAACACAGGTGCGGCAGTTCGCAGACATGTTACGAATAATATCTGCTTCACTTACATGATCATTTTGAAGGAAACGGTAAAATGCTTTTGCTTCTGCATCGTTGGCGGCAAGCTGACGAATGGAATGTACGCTATTAGAAAACAAGCGATTGAGAATAGAGTTGCCTCTGTTCAACAATCGCTTGTCTTTGATGTCCGCTAAATATCGAGTCTGCACTTTCGGACAAATATAGCATCTATATTTCTGTCCAAACCGTAGCTCTTAAAGCGGGTTTACATTTTTGACGCCCGGAAGGACTATTATCGAACCATTTACTGCAAGCGCTAAAGAGGTTAAGTGTTACTTACTTGTCAAAAAACTTTTACCCTGAAGATGTTTGGGTAAATACTCTAATCTGGAAACGCCCTTCCTGCTTTCAAATTCATCCACTATGTCGAAATAATCGACTTTTTCCATAAACAGTTTCTCACCCAGTAAATTTGTGAGGACGATGTCTGCAATAATTTCCTTGGTGTCTTTGTCGAACTCGCTTAAGCTATCTGCTTTTATTAATACTTCAATCTTGCCGTCTTTGTACTGCAGCAAAACATATTCCCAGTGCTTTGCGTCGATGTTGATATTGTCATCTGGTAATTCTAATAAAAACCAATTTTGTTTAGGCTGTTTTACAGGATAAAATTCCCAATCATCAATAGCGGGTGCTTTTTCTATTATTTTCTCTGTTGCAGGAAGTAATTTAATATTCCCTTTTGGAGAAATTGTCATTGAGTTTTCCTTTAAAACTCCGGGTCCAATTTCCCAATCTAATTCCCATTCTGTAATTGTCTCGTCCAGTTTTTCAATAAAAGATGGGTCATATGAGTCAGACTCAAGCTTACTTTTATTGTCATTAAACCATTTCCAAAAATTTAAGATGTTTTTGTTTTGCATGGTTGTGTGGAAACGTGTTTCTTTAAAATGTTTTACAATGGCTTACTGCCGTAGCGGACTACAGAGTGGTACCAGCCTGAATAACGATATATCGTTTCATAGAAATCCGGCCGTTGAACGACTGGAGTAAACAGTCAAGGCAGCAAGCATTTGTTAGGCGCTGTTTTTACCGGATACAAAACGATTTGCTTGTATCTACCAGAACTTCCACCACGGCTTCAGTTTGTCCGTTGGATTGTCTTTACCGGGAATATGTTTATAAGTAATTTCTCCATCCGATGTAAGCTCATAAACCTCGCAGTCGTCACCTTGTACCTTTGCATTTAGTTTGGCTGCAATAGTCAGCATTTTTGTAATGATTTCGTTGTCGGGATTCTTGACTGTGATATTCCCGTGGTCATAGTCAAACCAGGCATGGTTGCCATTCAGTCCATCACCGGAATACATTGTCCAAACGCTTAAACCTTCGCTTTCTGTTCTTATAAACTCACCAGCAGTAGTTGTTGCTTCCGCATAATTGTCCAGCCGCATTTCAATGTCATTTTCTACAAGTCTTACCCATTCTTCAAAAGAAATTTGCCGACTGATGTCATCATTTAACCAATCGTCTTGCCGTGTTATGTGAATCTCGTAACCCATTGTGGCGTATCAATCTAAAATAACCGCTGACCCGAAAATAGAAGCAACTACTCAATTTTCAAAATCTTTTATTACATTTTATATGTCTCAGATCAAATGCTCATTATAATAGATGTCCGGTCGTTTGAGCCGCTAAAATCCCTCTGATATGCCGGTAATTGCAAAAAACTCACCGGAAATCATCCGGTGAGTTCAGATAGTATGCTACCAAGGTGCTTCAGATTATATTATGCGTAAACAATGCTTAATGTAATGGGTACATTCAATGCTTTGGAGATAATGCAATGTGTTTTTGCGCCTTCAGCTATTTCGGTAAATGTGGCTTCATCCACACCTTCGATGATACTTGCTTTTAATTCCAGGTGGATGCCCGTTATGCTTAATGCCTGCATATCAAGGTCCACTATCGCAGTAGTATAAATATCACTGGCGGTAATATTATGATGTGCCAGTGTGGCGCTGAGGGCCATTGAAAAACAGCCTGCATGTGCGGCGGCGATCAGTTCTTCGGGATTAGTGCCTATGCCATCGGCAAAACGGGTCTTAAATGAATACTGCGTTTCGTTGAGCACAGTGCTTTGTGTGCTGATTTCTCCTGTACCTTCCTGTAAAGTACCGTTCCAATGTGCTTTTGCTGTACGTTTCATGTTATTTTGATTTTTGCTGTAAAAAATATTTGTTGAATGGTTAATGTTTATTGATTATTATTTGCTTTCGGTAATTAAGATGGCAGCCAGTTTGTCCGGCATAGAAATGAATGGCGTATGGCTGCTTTGCAGTGTATATACCTTAGCCACTTTGCCTGTTTTTACCATGTATTGCTGTGCGGGATAGCTGATCGCATGGTCATCAACTGTATGGATGTAGGCTTTTTTAATGCTGCCAAAGTTTTTCTCTGTCAGGTGAACTGGTGTGGCCAGCGGCGCCAGGGGTTCTGGTTTAATGTTAGCGGCAATATATTCCTGGACCTGTTGGGGGGCATCGGCGGCAAAAATATCCGCTACGCCATCTTTCGCTATGATAGCTGCGCCATGTTCCTGATCGACTGTAAGAGATTTGCCGATATGGGAGGCCGGGTCCTGTTTTGCCAGTGATAAAAGGTCGTCACCATCGTGCGGTAACGCTGCTGCAAGGAAGACCAGTTCTTTAACCTGTGCGGGCACTTCTTCAGCAACCTGGCTGATCACCATTCCGCCAAAACTATGTCCTACCAAAACAACGTTAGTGCGGGTGCCGATAGCTGCTTTTACCTGGTCAACATAAGTCTGAAAGGTGATGCCGGCAAATGAGGTGGTGTCTTTTCCGTGACCTGCCAGGTTTACATTGATCACCTCTTCGCCCCGGGCTTTTAACAGAGGAGTCACTGCATCCCAGGAAGATGCATCCGACCAGGCTCCGTGAACAAGTACGATGGTTTTGGAATTCTTGCTGATTGTTTTTTGAGCGTAAGCTGTAACACCTAATACACTCATTGCGATCATTATTATTGCTTTTTTCATGTTGTTTGATGCCTATTTGTTTATTTGTTTAGGACAACACAAACTTCCGACGATACCGCAGCAATAATTTTAACCTGGGTTAAAATCAAAAAAATCCTCTAAAAAAAGTTTTTTAGAGGATTTCAGCAATTCAGAACCTGATAGCAGGTTAATGTGTTTTATTTTCCAACCATTCGTTTTCGGATCCGGCTCAGTGACGGTCCCTGGATACCCAGGTAAGAGGCAATATGATAAAGCGGCACCGAATTAAAAATATCCGGGTGTTTTTCCATCATTTCCCGGTAGCGGTCCTCCGGTGTTTTAAACAGGAATCCTTCGGTATTAGCCATCACCTCATGAAAAGCCGTTTCGGCGACAATCCTTCCAAACCGTTCCCACTGGTGCGATTGCCCATACAGTTCATTCAGGTGATCGATATGTATATATAGTATAAGCGAATCAACCATCGCTTCGGTATAATAATCGCAGGCCGTCTGGGCGAGAAAGCTTTTATAAGAAGCTACAAACTGGTGGTCGGTAAAAAACAGCATGTTCTTTTCTTCACCGGTTTCGTTATTCACCCTGTAGATCCTGAACACGCCATTGATAACAAACCCGAGGTGCTTACAAACATTTTTGTATTCATTATAGAATTCGCCTTTTTTGTACTGTTTTAATTTCCAGTAGGGCAGCGACAAGTCAAATGCTTCCGGTTTCATACCGGTAGATTCTAAAACCGTCTGTAATAATTCTATTTCTGTTATGTTCTCTGGCATGTGGCAAAAATATCGATTTTAATAACGTCATGTACGAAGGCGCAGCGATGGGCAACAGGTATCTTTTGCTGCCTGATCATTGTGTTGGTTGTTTTATAATATGGTTTGTATTGACTGCTTCACGCTGTTTTACGATTTTAACCTGGGTTAAAATTATCCAGGGTGTATCGTCGGAAGTTTGTGTTGTCCTAAACAAACAAATAAACAATTAGGCATCTCAAATCATGAAAAAAATTATGACACTCCTGTTTTCTGTAGCTACAGCTGCTATTACGTTTTCATCCTGTTCTAAAAAGAATGATGAAGTAAAACCTGCTAAAAATTATGTGCTGGTACACGGTGCATGGCAGGCCCCATATGTATGGGATGCGGTAAAAACAAGCCTGATCAATGAAGGTAATCATGTGACGGTTGTAGAACTTCCGGGCCACGGCAGCGATAACACTGTTTCTTCAACCTTAACCCTGAACACTTACAGAGATATCGTGAATGATGCTGTATCAAAAATGGATGGCAAAGTCATCCTGGTAGGCCATAGCCTGGGAGGTATGATCATCTCTGCTGTTGCCGAACAGAACCCTTCGAAGATCGAAAAGCTGGTTTATATCGCAGCCTATCTGCCTGCTTCCGGACAGTCTCTGCTTGACCTGGCCAATACCGATGCAGGCTCTGCTCTTGGCACACCGGGAATACTCACTCAAAACGCAGACGGAACACTCGATGTAAAACAGGATCAGATCACAAACATCTTCATCCAGGATGGCTCTGCCCAGGTTCAGAATCTTGTTTTACAAAACTATCGCCCCGAACCAGCCATTCCGTTTACTAACCCAGTGACACTGACCGCCGCTAATTTCGGTTCTGTAGAGAAAGTATATATCAAAACCCTGCAGGACCACGTGGTATCGCCATCATTACAGGACCGCATGATCAGCGCTGCAGGCGTGAAAACAATTTATCAATTGAACACAAGTCATTCACCGTTCCTTTCAAAACCTGATTCTGTAGCTGTACTGCTGACTAAAATAGGACAATAATATAACCGGGAATACCTGATAAATAGATTTTAAACAGAGCCGTCTCATAAGCTAATTATGGGGCGGTTTTGTTTTAAGGAAATTATGGATTTGTGCTCAGCAGATCAGCAGCAACCTCTTTTCTCCGGGCTTTTCCTTTGGTGCACGGTGAAGGCAGGGGGGCACCTGGCTTCCCGGATGATCAACCGCCAGTCTCCATAAATTACCAGGGCCTAAGTTTACCAGCTGTGCATCAGGTGCAGCTTCATAGTGCAGGTCAAAGAAATGTTCACTTAAGAATGAATCAAAACCTTCCTCCGGGCCATGATATAGTTTCCTGAGCTCCGCACGTATTTCCGGGATAAGCACTTTTTGCCGGCCCTGCGCATTAGGCAATATTTCACTCGGCTCGCCATAGTAAGTGCATAAAAAAGTGTTGGTTGGAATGGGGGAGCGATCTACATGAAAAGAATAAACATCGGTTGGGAAAAACGGATAGGTATCATCCCGGTCATAGTGGCTGATCACATTAATGACCGGAGAAGCACCGTGAGCCTTCAATAGCTCCAGGTCATTTAAAAGAATGGCGCGGGCCAGTTGCCCCTGTGCGCTCAACGGAAGCTCCCGGAGCTCCTCTTCTTCAATTTCTGTTATGTTTCCGCGGAGCGTCACTTTTGCAACAATTTCAGCAAAGTCACCTGCCAGATTACGACTCCAGCAAACCGCATTCACTGTTCCGTAAAATGGTGTGGAAACAAGGTCCTGGAAATTTGTAACACGGAGTATGTGTTGCCCGGCGGCAGATAGATCTATCATAACAGCTGATGTAAATATAGATCATTTGTCAAATGGGGAGGTGGCGGTTTTTGCCGGTAGCTAAAACTTTTTAATAGTCAGCTGGTCTTCCATACGTTGGTTCGAAATGTGTCTGGCTGGAGGCTTTTTTAAGGATGTAACCGGGGAATGAGTCGAAATGTGAAAACCTGGCTTCGGGATAGATCGGGATGTATTGTATGATGTAAAATATTTAACGTGGTTATCCTGGAAAAAGAATTGTCACTTTCGTACCGATGCCCTGCCTGCTTTCAATCTGCAACGTCCCTTTAATCAGTTTCAGCAGGTCTTTAATGATCAGGTAGCCAAAGCCGTGTCCCCTGTTGTCCAGGTCACCGCTTTGTTTCATCGGGTCACTGGCGCTCATTAATTCAAGCACTTTTGCTTCGGGCATACCGGGACCTTCATCTATTACATTCAGCTCCACCAGATCGTCTTTCTGTTTGCAGGTGATAACCAGGTTTCCTTCACCCGAATAGAGTATTGCATTCAATACCAGATTGTACAGGATCACCTGCAGCGCATCTTTATACTGTATTACCGGCCGGGTACAGTCTGATTTGAGATTTATCTGAACACCCTTATCGATAGCAATAGGATACAGCAGATCATTTACATGTTGTATCACTTCTCCCACCTGGAATTCCTCCTGCTGAAGATTGGCATAGTCGTCATGTTGCAGCTTGATCCAGTTAAGCAGGTTTACAGCCAGCAACTGCAGTTCTTTGGATGTAGTCTTGATAGAGGACACTACTTTTAGCTGAAGGTTGGGCGGGAGCTGTTGTTGCTCGTCTCCCAGGTCAGCAGATGTCTCATAGATATACTTCAGCGGGGTGATGATGTTATGGCTGATCACTGAAATAAGCCGTTCTTTCAGGTGATTCGCATCGCCTAACTGTATGACTTTTGTATTGAGCTCTGCAGTGCGTTCTTCTACTATTTGCCCCAGCCATTTTGCCCGCCGGTTGATGATGGCCACGCGCCATTTTATCAGCAACAGCATCAAAACCGCCCAGAGTACTATCCAGAGCAGGATACCATACCATTGCAGGAACCAGGGCTTTTTAATAGTAAAAAGAATACTCATGTAGCTGACATCGCCGGGCGCAAACCCCGAGAGCACTTTTATCTCAAACCTGTACTTGTCCGATTTCAGCGCTGCAAAACTGAAATCCTGTTGCTGCAGCGGATTGAATTTTATCCATGTGGTTTCTGATGTCTCCTCTTCCGCCCTGCGCAGCCGGTACCATGCGTATATATTTTCTGCATTGCCCCAATAAGGAATATTGATGTTAAAGCGGATATTGTTCAACCTGTAAGGGAGCTGCTGCAAAGATGGGCTGTTGCAGGCAAATTTCCGGTTGTCTGCTATTACAGAATCTGCCAGGATAACGCCCAGTGGCGGCACAGATAATACACTGTCCGGTTGCAGCCAGGCCAGGCCGTTCATGGAAGGAAAAGACAGTGTGCCATCCGGAAGGCGTATGGCACAATCCTGGCATCCGCCGTTCAGCTCTGTTGTTACCAGTCCGTCCCTCCTGCCGAGATAATGATAATATACTGGTGCCGCATGATCCACAGCATGCAGCACGGCAGCTTCCGATACTTTAAACAAGCCGTTATTAGTGCTGATGTACAGGTAGCCTTTGCCATCGGGTACTATGCAATGCGTGTATTTAAGATATTCCTGCTTGTCTGATGGCAGAGATGTTATTTTATTGCCCTTTAAAACATAGATGCCTTCTCCGTAGGTTCCCATTAATAAGCAGTCTGCCAGCCTGGTAAGTGTGCGGATATGGGCGCCTTTGGTTACCAGGAAAGTATCTGTTTTATGCTCGGCAATATGGTATTTCAGCAGGTAGGGTTTGCCGCCTATGGCTATTACACCTTTCTCCAGCTCAAGGGCTGCTCCGTTATCTAATATCGCCTGCCTGTCGTTTTTGCCTACGGGTGTGCGGTACACAGGAACAATATGGTCATCAAACAATTCATAAATGCCGTAAATACTAACAGCATATACATGACCTTCACTTTCCGTAAAAATGGTCCAGTAGCTGCTGTCGGGCAGCGGCAGGGCAATTATTTTTTTAGTGGTCTTATCATAACGGAAAACGGTATCCGCGTTATCATAAAAAACAGCACGTGCTGTACTGTGAAAATTATAGTCAGCCCGTATCGGATTATGATGCGTTACGTGCCCGTTGTTATCAAACAATATCCCGTTGTAAGTAATAATGCTGTTGCCCGGCAGCAGCGCCTGCCCGTAGGCAACAGGTGCCTTGGCATTAGCTTCTGGAGCCACTGCACCTACAGGTGTTACAGACGTCTGGCGTAATAAGTAGATACCGTTGGTCTTGTCACCTATAGCGATACAGCCGGTGTTACCCAGGAAGCGGATGATGTCGATATCCGCAGTGTGGGGCAGTCCATTATAGATAAGTGAGGCACGTAAAGAAGTTCCCTGTTTCGACAGCATGTAGAGATTTCCATCACCATACACAACAGGATAGGGTGTGTTGGTATTCATGATGAAGGTATATTCTTTCAGGCCGGCCGGCAGCCCGTTAATTACGTCTTTTACAAAATTCCTGCTATCTGCCCTGTAGGTATAGAGGTTTACTCCATCGTTCAGCATTACCTGCTCTCCGCTTTTAAAAAAGGTGCTGCTTTCGCTGATGGAAAAAGGCAGTGTATCTATCTGCGATCCGGTTTTGCGGTAGAGGTGTGTCTTATGGCAAAGGAGTATCGACTTACCCGGATCATTCAATAAAACTACGCGGCGCGGCCATATATGCTGATCCTGTTTGTGCTCAACAGCCTTAAAGATTGCTGTAACAGGAAAGTGTTCAACCGGGTTGAGCACATTATGCAGCAAAACATCATTTTGTTGTGATTCAAAGATAAAGTTTGTCTGGTAAAGGCGATAAACAACTCCTCCTTCGATAATGGCATAGACAAAGGGATGGCCGTTCGCATTATAATGCCCCATATCGATCACACGGTTTCCCGAGATGCCGCTGTAATTAAAATGCTGCCCATCCCAACGGACGATGCCGGCCTCAGTACCTACCCATAAAAGCTGATGATCGTTGTCCCATTCCAGTCCTTTAATGCCATTAACAGGCAAGCCGTTCTCATTTGTAAAATGTTCCAGTGTATAGCGGATCTGCGCCTGGCCACACAGGTAGCAAAAAAGCAGGAGCGCAATAAGAGAGCTGCAGCGCATTAATCGGCGTTCATATATTATAGTTATGTAAGGCAGCCATATCCAGCAGCCCCTTCAGATTTTTTACCCCGATCTTTTCCAGGATACGGCTTTTGAGTGTACTGATCGTACTGATGTGCAGGTTCAGCTCCGTAGCAGCAAAACGTGAAGTCTCTCCTTTCAGCAGGTAGTGCAATACTTCCAGTTCGCGGGTCGATAAGCGGGTAAAGGGATTGGCATGCTGCGGCTCTTCCTGTTGCAGCCCGCTATTCTTTTGGGGATCTTCCCGGTATAGAAAATTGTGCAGCATCTGTAACGTACTTTGCCTGGGCGATTCCTTATTCAGGTAGTGGTTAATGCCAAACCGTTGTAATGCCGGCAGGTATACCGCTGTGGGCAACATGCTGTACACCATGATCTGCAACCCCGGTGCGAGTTTTTTAATGGCCGGAAGGATCTCTATAGAATTACCATCCTTAAATACCATATCAATAATAAGATGTGTCGGTTTATGTTGCCTTATTGCTGAAAGTGTGGTGGCACATGAATCTGCTTCATAAATATCGGAGATCCCGAATTTCAGCTCCAGCATTACCTGCAGACCGGTGCGGACCATTATATGATCATCGGCGGTAACAATGCGTATGGGGGTATTGCTTACTTGAGTGCTGTTTATCATGATCCCTCAAAAATGATCCTTTATCTTTTCTGGTATTGTAGTCATGCGACTACAACCGAAACGACAGACGGTTACTGTCATTGCGGCTCAGTACAGTCTGATGTTTATGCGTTACTGTGCCAAACCGCTTCTGTATACAGATTCCCTAAAAGTAATGCTAACAAGTAAATTAAAGAAACCCTCTGCTTAGCTTTTGTACCTGGAAACATGTAAAATAGGTCTGTTGTTGTGGCGTTGGGATAAAATGGCCGCAACGCTAATAGTTATTTTTTTGGTTTGTAGACATCCGACTACAATAGCTGGGAAAAATCACAATTACTATTGTGGTCAAATACGAAGAGACATATTATACATATGATTTTTAAATATGAAAATATGATTTAGCCCCTGTTCCAGATATTTTTTTATCCCTGACTAATAGCCAAAAAATGAACCACCCCATTTTACAGTTCCCCTCCACATTGTGGAGAAGGGCAGGCACCGTTGTGCTCGCCTGTCTGCTGGCGGCCCCGATACATGGCCAACAACGTCGACCAGCCCCTGATGCAACCCTTAAAGCCAGAGCCGACCAATGGCTGCACGACGACCACACCGGTTTCGTAGAAAACAAAGGCCAGATCAAAGACCAGAACGGCAAGCCCAACCCCGGCATTAAGTACCTGCTCAACATGCAGGGGCTGAATGTACAGCTGCGCAGCACCGGTTTCAGTTATGATGCCTATGTGCTCGAAAAGACCGGTAAAAAAATCGTCCAGCCCGGCCGCGATGGTAAAGACGTGATGACCGATGAGATCGCTCAGCGCTTTCACAGGGTGGATATTTCGCTGGAGGGAGCCAACCCCGATGCGCAGCTGGTAGCCGAAAAGCCATTGACCGCAATAGAGAACTTTATGGTGAACAATGGCTTTGCCCAGGTGCATAGCTATAAGAAAGTAACCTACAAAAACATTTATCCCGGCATTGACCTGGAGTTCGTAGCGAAGAAAGGCACCGACAAGCCGGTGGAGTACAACTTCATCATTCAGCCCGGTGCGGATGCTTCGAAGATCAAAATGAAGTATGCCAATGGCAGCGATATAGCCTTGAAAGATGGGAAAATAAAAATGCAGCTGGCCTTTGGTACACTAGAAGAAAAGATACCGGCCAGCTTTACCCGGCAGGACGGGCGAAGCCTGGCCGTGCAATACAAGCCATTGGATGAAGCCAACAATCTTTACGCCTTTAACGTACCTGCTTACGATCAAAGTAAGACGCTGGTGATAGATCCGACGCCGAGTTTGGTATGGGCCACCTATGTTGGGGGTACAGGTAATGATTACGTTAATGGAATTTGTACAGATCCTTTGGCTAACGTTTATGTAGTAGGCTCTACAAGCAGCACCAATAATATTGCTACTGGGGGCAGCGTTTACCAAAATACAATTGGAGCGTCTACCACTGCTGTTTTTGTTGCAAAATATACGGCCGCAGGCGTAAAAATATGGGGAACCTATTTTGGTGCTACAGGCAGTAGCGCCTCTGGATCTGCAATTGTGTCAGATGGCACAGCGGTATATATTGGAGGAAGTATTCTTACTGGCAATATTACAGGAACTGTTGGCCAGACTACTGGCGGCGGCGTAGGTGACGGCCTTCTCTTGTCTTTAAACACTGCGACTGGTGCAAGAAATTGGAGTAGTTATTATGGAGGCACTGGCGGTAGTGATATAATAAATGGATTATGTGTTACGTCAAATGGCTTTTTATATGCTGCTGGTAGTACCAACTCTACCAGCAACATTGCTACAAATAGTACAACCTTATCAGGCACACAGGATGCATTTCTGGCTAAGTTCACAACTGCAGGTGTGCGCCAGTGGGGTACTTATATAGGTGGAGCAGCTTCGGATTTTGGAAATTCCGTTGATATTGACGCTAATGATACCCCATTTGTCGGAGGATATGTCACAATTGGGACAACAACCGGTATTGCGGTGAGCGGTAGTCCTGCCACCCAGGGGCAGACATCAACAGGTACTACAGACGCATTTATTGCAAAATTCAATCCTGCTACCGGTGCCCGGATTTGGGGCAGGTACTTCGGCGATGCATCTAACACAACCCAGTTGCTCGATATGAAGATTGATAAAGTCAACGGAATGTTGTACGCAACCGGAGGCACGAGATGCACCGCCGGTATTGCCACACCCGGAGCATTTCAGACGATTTTGGGCGGTAACTATGATATATTTCTCGGCAAATTTGATATTTCCAACGGCAACCTTTCCTGGGCGACCTATGATGGCAATGCTCTCGCGGTTTCCAGTGTATGTATGGCGTTAGATGCCAGTGGTAATCCGGTTGTAATGGGTTATGGTGGGGTTGCTTCAGGTGAAAGTTTTTATAGTACTCCTTGTACTTACCAGCCAACAGCACCTGTTGCAGGAACTAGCAGCTATATAACTAAATTTAATTCATCAGGCAACAGGCTTTGGGGAACATACTTTGGTGTGAATGCTGATACTCGCGGGACAGGCATGGCAATCAATAGTGCCGGTGAAATGTACCTGGGCTACACTATGACCGCGCCTGCAACCGGTATTGCCACAGCTGGTGCACAACAGGCAACGTTGAGTGCCGGCGGTGGCGATGAATCTGGTATTGCCAAGTTTTCGGAAGGTAACCTGCCAACTGATTTTGCAGTAGCGGCTTCCACACTAACGCCGATGACCCAGGCAGCCTGTGCGTTGGGCGTACCACAACCCATTGTAGGCAATACGGTAGTGGCCACCAATCCCAATAACTTCACCACCGGCATTTTTTACCAGTGGCAGCAAAGCGCCGCCGCTACCGGCCCCTGGACAGACCTTGCCGGAGAGACCTTTAAAGACCTGACCCCGCCAACCGGCAGTACTTCTTATTTCTATCGTCGCCTGATCAAAGCTAACAATGGTTACTGTGATCTGGCCGTAGTCGATTCATCTGCAGCTGCATCGGTAACAATCAATGGCAATGTGGCGCCCACGGCCAATGCCAACGGGCCTAAATGGTATGTATGTCCGGCGGGTACGCTTACACTGAACGGCAGCGGTACACCGGTGTCTCCCGCTACCATCAGCAGCTATGCCTGGTATGTGGGCAGCAACACCACAGCCGCCGCAGCTACTGCCAATTACACCACTTCAGCCATCTCTGCAGCCACTACGTTTACCTTAAAAGTTACAGACAGCAAGGGCTGCAGCGCATTAGACCAGGTAACGGTTACCCCGGTGCAAGCCAACGCAGGTCCGGATGTTTCCTTTTGCGCCGGTACTAATGGCACTCAGATCGGTACAGCACCTTTGTCGGGCATCACTTATGCATGGACACTGATCAGTGGTACGCCTGCTGTAGCCACAGCGTTGAGTTGCACCACCTGCGCCCAGCCGGTAGCCAAACCAACTACTACTTCTTCTTATAAACTGACCGTAACCGTGCCATTGAAAGCCGGCGGTACCTGCACTACGGTAGATACCGTGATCGTAACCCCGGTAGCAGCGCCGAACAGCAATACCACATTTGGTGGCACCGATAAAACGATCTGTAAGAACACCACCACCACGCTGGGTACCACCAACGATGCCACCTTCACCTATGCCTGGACGCCAGGTACCTACTTAAGCAATACCGCTATTTTTAACCCGGTGTTCAATGCCGGCACATCGGCTGTGGCCTGCCCGATGACCTTTACCGTTACGGCTATAAAAAGTGGCTGCGCTTTCGAAGACCAGGTAAATGTATCGGTAATCGATGCAGATATTGATGCGGGCGGACAAACCTTCTGCGGCCCGGGCTGGGTAAGCGGCAGCGGTACCAACTGTACGGCCACCTATACCTGGAACCTGGTAAGCGGCCCCGGCATGGTAGTGTCTACCCGTAACAACGGTGCAGATGCTTATCTGAAGAATACGGGGTCCGCCGGTGGTACAGCAGCTGTGTATAACCGTACCACTACTGTAAATGGCGTCACCTGTACCTCCGCTAATGTGACCGTGAATAATTGTGTCAATGGCAGCGGTTGCGGATTGATCAGCATTAAACAACTATCGGCACAAGGCTGTCCTAAAGCCTTTACCGGCCAGCCATTGCAGCTGACTGTGAATGGTATTACAACAGCCGACTATAACATCAGCTGGACACCAGCCAGCCTGGTAGATAACCCCACTGCCTCGGTGGTCAATATCGTTTCTGCCAGCCAGGCAACCATTAAAGTGACCGTTACCAATAAATATGACACTTCCATTCATTGCAGTGCAACCATGCCGATCAATGCGCCCAGCTGGGCATTGCCGGTAGTGAACCTGGGTGATAAGAATACCTGTCCGGGTACTGCCGTAGCAATAGGTGTTACCCCTGTAACCGGCTACAGCTACACCTGGACACCGGCTGCAGGACTGAGCAGTGTCTCCATTGCTAACCCCACAGCTACACTGTCTGGCACAGCAGGGTATACTTTGCTGGTTAAAGAAACAGCTACGGGCTGCCAGGTAAGTAAGACAATGGCTGTGAATGTAAGCAGCATCAGCTTTGATGCCGGCCCGGACCGTGCAGTATGTAACAACGGTATTGCTACCCTGGGCACTGCTGCCGGTGGTAGTTATACCTATTCCTGGACACCCGCCAATGCCGCATGGCAAAATGGTACCGGCCCCACGAATGCCAATCCGCAGGTACTTTTTGCAGGAGCTGATCAGACCTTTATCGTTACGGTTACCGATCCGCTGACTGGTTGTGCCAAGCTGGATACCGTGACACTGAAAGGTACAGTAACTGCAGGTTCTATGGCAGGGATTGCGGCACCACCCGCTATCTGCCCGGGCGGCAGCTCTCAGCTGGGCACAGCTGCACAGACGGGTGCGAGCTACCAGTGGACACCTTCCACAGGATTAAGCAGCACCATGATTGCCAACCCAGTAGCGAGCCCTGCAACAACTACATTGTATACGGTGGCAGTAAGCTATCCGGGCTGCAGCACACCGGCTACCGATACGGTACGTGTAATCGTAAAGCCAACAACAGCGTTTGACTTTGTGGCTAAAACTGTTTGCCCGAGCACGCCCACCAATATCGGTGTAGGTGGTACAGGCAATCCATCCAGTATCGCCAACGTAGCGAGCTATAGCTGGAGCCCTGCTACCGGCCTTAGTTGTACTTCTTGCGCCAGCCCCAATGCAAACCCGCAACTGGCCACTATTTATACTGTGGTCGCAACATTTACCAACGGCTGTACCTTGTCGGATACGGTGAGCATAGCGCCTACATTCACCGCGAGTGCCAAGCCGGATGCTAGTGTGTGCCCGGGTGCTACTGTTGTACTGGGTCTTCCTTCTGTTGCCAATGTAACCTATTCCTGGAGCCCTGCTACAAGCCTTAGCGCCACCAATGTTGCGCAGCCAACCTTCACGGCCGGTGTAACGGGTACTTACACTTTGACAGCAACAGGTACCGGCGCAAACGCCGGCTGTACGATTGTGGATGCGGTAAAAGTAACAGTGAATACACCACCAGCCTTTACCATCACGGGTAATCCTGTTATTTGTTCCGGTGGTAATTCCACCACCCTGGGATTTACGCCTGCTACGGCAAATATGCTGTACCAGTGGACACCAACTACCGGAGTGAGCGCTCCCAACAGTTCCAGTACACTGATCTCACCAGCTGGTACCCAGTTGTATAAGCTGGTGCAGACAGACCTTGCAACAGGCTGCAGTAACTTCCAGCAGGTGAAAGTGGTGGTATTACCTAATACCATCGCTGCTACGGGGGGTAATGTGAACGTGTGTACAAACAGCGGCACCGTCCTTCCGCTTACCGTTACTTCTACAGGGGTGTACAGCTATAGCTGGGCGGCTACTCCGTTCCTGTCCAACCCATACACGAAAAACCCGGTTACTTATGCTAATGCTACCACGACTTATATTGCCACCATTACCGATAGCGCCTCCAACTGCCAGCTGCCGGTACAGTCTACCGTTACAGTGGGCGTATGTGCCGTTTCGCTGAGCGGAAATATATTGCACGACGCTAACGGGCAATCAGATACAACGGTTAATGCCAGCGGGCCTGTTTCGGGTATCCCGGGTAATATCTACGTAAGCCTGGTAAATGCATCAGGTAAGATTATAGAAACGGTGCAGGTGAATACGGATGGCAGTTATAATTTTGAAAACATATCTGCCGGTACTTACAGCATTGTAATCACTACCGATTCTGCAGGATCAACAACGCCGGTACTACCTTCGGGATGGAGCAATACAGGCGCTAACCTGGGTACCGGTAAAGGCAGCACAGGGGCAACCGGCATATTGCCAAATATCGTGGTAGGAACCACCGATGTAACCAATGCAAACCTGGGCATTCAGCAGTCGCCCATACCTTACCCGCAAACCTATGTGGTTGTGCAGCCGGCAAGTCAGTCATTGATGCCGATGACCGGAACAGGTTCTCTTAATTCCCCCGGGCCATTAAGTGGTTTTGATAATGAAGATGGTACCAAAGGAGCCGGATCAACCTTTACGATCACAGATACAACGGGTATGAACGGGAATGAGTTGTATTATAATGGGGTGAAAGTAGTGCCCGGCGTACCTATTCCGAATTACGATCCTGCATTGCTGAGCGTAAAATTCAGCGGCCTTGGCAGTTACGGCCTCTCTTTCAATTACTCAGTAACGGATAATGCAGGTGTTTCCAGTTCATCGGTGCCCTACAGTATGTCCTGGGTATCACCTTTACCATTGCATCTGCTGACATTCACCGCGACAAAGAATACAGACGCCACTGCCTTACTTAGCTGGACGTCGGTCAACGACGAGAACACAGATCAGTTCGTTGTAGAAAGGAGCAGGAACGCGTCAGAATGGAATGCAATAGGCTATGTAAAGGCAGTCCGCAACAGCGATGGCCAAAAGAATTACAGCCTGAGTGACAATAAACCATGGAATGGCGTTAACTACTATCGCCTGCGTATAAACGATGTGCAAGGCAACTATACATTAAGCACTGTCACACAGCTAATGTTTAACATGCCAGGCAATGCAGTTACATTGGCGCCAAATCCATCAACAGGCTACACCACATTGCGCTTCATGCAACCCGTTGCGCATGCTGTAGTTGTTAACGTATGGAATAGTGCAGGCCAGATCGTAAAGACAGAACAGCTAAAAGCAGGTTTCCAGGAGTATCAGTTGGATATGAGTAATGAAGTAAAAGGCCTTTACCTTATTTCTGTTAATGGTGATGGTGTGGAGGAGCAGATTAAACTGTTGCTGAAGTAGAAGCAATTGGTTTTTGATAAATATGGTTATTGTGATTATGGTCATACTGTTGGTGCTATGCAACCGGCACCAACAGTAACAGACCATGTGTTTATAACAGGAATTATCCGGCTCCCTCAGCAAACGGACTTTCGTTTCCCGGTGTAAGGGGTTACGCCGATGTGCTGACTATGTCTATGGTTAGCGTTTTTTAAAAGAGAACATACACCTTTTTTACTCTGCAGCAGGCGCTCGTAAAGCGCTTCACTTTTAATAATCTCTATGCTGTGCCTGATGTGCCGTAAGCACATCAGGCACTTGTGTAATAAGGGCGGTTTTGTAAACTGTGCTTTATTACATATGCCTTTGACAGCGGATTGACTTTGCCATACAGACTGGTACGGGAAAAACACGCAGCAGTGCCGGATAGACGTTCAATGTTCGGCTTTAGTTCTTAACTTCAACGGCCTGTTTTCAATTGGGCATCTGTACAGGGCCAACACAGCTCTCAGGTGGAAATAATGAACGCTTTCCGGTTATACTATGCTGAATCCATTTACTGTTTATAAGAAATATCCTTTTAAGATACCTGCACGTGTCCGTTTCTTTAATCTGTTCAGATACGTTTTTACAATACCTGTTTTAGAAAATCTGCTTGTTTCGGAACTTGGAAAGGGCTCAGAATTCTGGAAGAAATTTATTCCCCCGCTTTATTTTTATCAGCACGGCAGCTTCAGGCAGGCGGGGAGATATGATATAAATATGCGTCTGGACATTAGTCATATGCTGGATCATTCGGTCTATTTTCATAAACAATATGACCCCACCTGGAATGTTTTATTCAGCTACATACAAAAAGATTCCGTCGTCCTTGACATCGGAGCAAACATTGGATTTCTTACATTGAACTTTGCAAAAAGATGTCCTGGTGGATACGTCTTTTCATTCGAGCCGGACACAGAGAATTTTAAGACCCTGGAAAATAACATTCGTCAAAACGATTTTAAAAATATCCGCATTTTCAAAAATGCACTGGGCGCAAAATCTGAAAGCAGTCTCCTGTATAAATTGTATGCAAATAATCCTGGTGCCAACCGTATTCTAAGTGAAAAGCCGGACGCCCCGCACAGCGTGGAAAATGTGGAGGTTCTGGTACTGGATGATATTGCTGAGCAAATTGCCCTGGCGCGGGTTGATATAATGAAAATTGATGTGGAGGGGTTTGAGATCTTTGTATTAATGGGGGCGCGGAAGATTATCGAAAAGTGGAAGCCGGTTCTGTTTGTGGAACTAGCTGAGACAAATTTAAATCAGAACGGATATTCTGCCCTGTCATTGATCGAATTCATTGAAGCCATGGGATATGAAGTAAAAGATGCCCGCACCATGCAGGCTGTTGACCGGCTGAATAAAAATCATAACACGGATATCTTATGCCTGCCCATCCCGCATTGAGCGGCTTTCCGCCAGTTTCACGGGCTGCCCGCAGCAGGTATTACCGGCCCTGCAGGACAGTATGATGCTACCCAGGCAGCAGCGATACCCAACAGCGTCATCACCACAGCATGGAATGGCAGCTACTGGACACTTACATTCCCAGTATCAGGCTTTAGCGGCTTTTTTTATCGGTTCCGGTGGCAACACGCCGCTGGCCGTAACACTTAGCGATGTATCGGCTGCCAACTCCGGCAGATACAATCATATAGACTGGCGTACAGCAACAGAAGAAGCAGGTGATTATTTTGAAGTGGAGCGCAGCCTTGATGCAGCAGCCTTTAGTTCAATAGGCGGTCTCCATGCAAAGAACCTGAACGGCGGCAGCTATACGCTTACAGATGAAGCGCCTGCTATAGGTGTTAATTACTACCGGATCAAAACCATCAGTGCCAACAGCGATGTACAATACAGTAAAGTAGTAGACGCCGCCGTAACACAAGGCTCCATTGTTGTGGAAGCCTATCCCAATCCTGCTATTGATAAACTTACCGTACGCATCACCGGCACGCCGGGCAGCCATGCAGCAGCCCATATTTTTGATGCTGTAAACAGGCAGGTAAGCAGCATACCCCTTACCGGTATTGAAACCACCATATCTATGAGCACCCTCGCCAGTGGAATTTACCTGCTCGAATACCGTGATGATAAACAAACACGGCATATAAAGATCATAAAGCAGTAACAGCTGTTATTTTATACCCGGAATAACTTTGCCAATAATGTCCAAACAACGAAACACGCTCTCTGAAAGGGTTTCGTTGTTTTAAAGCATAGCGGTAAGCAGCTCCACCTTCTCCTTTTCACGCTGCAGCAGGCGTTAATAAAGCGCTTCATTTCTGGCAGGCCCGGCACTTATGTATAAGGGCTGTTTTTGTAACCACTCATCAACCGCACACATCAGAAGACAGTAACAGCATGGTGTGATTGTCTTGTCTGATGGCAGTGAGATCTCACTGCCGAAAAACTGAAACAGGAATTTCTTACATTGTATACCCTTGAATGCCGGCCTGTAACCTGGTTTAAAAGTCAAACCGGCAAAGCATTTCAAGATACTCCTGAAACGCTTTGCCGGTTTGTCAGGCATACTGCGGCATATTCTGGCTCAGTTGTTTCAGCCAGGAGTATTCTGCGGCTATACCATCTGCCATATTCCATCGGGGCTTATAGCCTAACAGTGATTTTGCCCGGGAAATATCGGCCAGTGTGTAATCAACATCGCCATGAGACTGTTGCCTGTATTCAATTTCAAGCTGAGTGCCCGAAGCCTGCTCAATCATTTTGATAGCATCGTTGATGGAAACCGAATTTCCGTTCCCGACATTAAAAGCCTCGCCGGAAATGTCAGATTGCATGGCCAGTATGTTGGCGTCTACGATATCGCTGATGTATGTAAAATCACGGCATTGCGTACCATCGCCGTTAATAATTATTTTGTCCTCGTTGATCGCTGCCCGGATGAATTTGTGAAAAGCCATGTCCGGCCGCTGTTTCGGGCCGTATACCGAAAAGAAGCGCAATGAAATGACAGGCACATGGAAGGTGTGATGGTAGATGTTGCACATATGCTCACAGTTCAGCTTCGATGCACCATATAACGAGAGCGGTTTCAGGAAAGCATCTTCTTTGACTGGAGCTGATTGCTGCTGCTGCCCGTATACAGAAGACGATGAGGCAAAAACAAATTTCCGGATACCACTGTCCTTAGCTGCGTCCAGCATATGTTTCAGCGCAACGATATTATTTTTCATGTACAGGTCGAAGTTTTTTCCGAAACCGTCCCGTACACCAGGTTGTGCGGCAAAGTGGAAAATATAATCGACGTTCTGCAGATGCTCCTTCAGATCGAGTGTGCTGATGTCTGCCTGAAGAAAATTAAAACAGTCGGATTGCAGCAGGTTTTTGATGTTGGCTTTTTTCTGTTCTGTCGGATAGTAGTCTGTGAAACAGTCCACTCCCGTTACCTGGTGACCTTCATGGAGCAGCCTTTCGGCCACAGTAGAGCCAATAAAGCCGGCAGCGCCGGTTATAAAACATTTTGACATAGTGAAAGAGTTTGGACCACGGGCTGCCATCTGAATACGGCCTGTGATCTTCGTTATTTTTGCCAATGTTACAAAAAAGAATAGAAATAAATAATCCCGTCTGTACGTGAAAACTACAGCCCGACCAGGGGGTCTTTTAACCCTAAGTTGTACTTAACAAAGAAATTATTTTGGAATACTGATTGTAATTTTTATGTTTGTAAATATTCCTTTTTCACCAAACAATACACTATGAAGTTTCTCGTAATCACACGTCCCAACGGGGCGAACCACGGTCTTAACGCTTCAAGCGAAACTGCACGCTCAATGTCTGAAGAGCTCCGCAAACTCCAGGATGCCAAAGTTATTGAAGTATGTTATGCCTTCATCGGCGGCGGTTCGGCGTATGTAATCAATGCAGACACAGCAAAACAGCTGGCTGTACTGGTACGTTCCAATCCCCTTTTCCACAGCCAGACACACGAAATTATTCCTGTGGCTGATGCTTACGATTTCCTTGAAGTGCATGCTCAGTATATGAATTAGTTTTTGAACTAAGACATATTACCTGAGGTAACCTCGGCAGGTTGAATAAGCTTGCCGGGGTTTAGTTTAAGCTATCATCATGAACAACAATACGGCAATCTGGGTGTGCTCGCCCGGTTATTTGAGAGGTGTTGGCCTGCTGGCAAATGCTGCATTGGTAAACAGTACTGGTGTGCTGGACCTGCATAGTGTTTCGCCGGAAAAATGGGGTCACCTGAGTTATAATTTATCTTCCTTCAAAAAATACTGTCCCGAAAGCGCTGCGCTGGGTTTCCGGGTTTCTCAAAAATATTTTCAGGCGCTTACTGCGCTTACTGAATTTCCTTCCGACCGCAACGTTTTTTTTGTAATCACTGATATCTCAGAGCTATCAGAACTGCAGTTTGTGCGGCAATTCCCACAATACGCTTTTTACATAGAATGTTATGCTCCGGCCCGGTTACGTGCCATAGAAGAATATTGCCGGCGCGAAGAAATTAATATAGCAGGTTATGTGATTGTGGCCAGTGAGGCGGGAGGCCAGGCTGGTGAAAATGCGGCTTTCATAACACTGCAGGAAGCTTGTACTCTTACCGGACGTCCTGTGATACTTAAAGGAGGTGTCGGTGTGCATACGGCTGCAGTGCTTCCGCTTACGAATGCTGCCGGCATTATGCTGGACGATACGGTACTGCTTTTTCCCGGTTCGCCGCTGGAAAGAACACAGAAGGAAATCATTGCCCGGCTCGAAGGCCGGGAATCTGAAATATTCCAGGATGCACAGGGGCAACGCTTCCGGGTAGTGCAGCAAATGTGGGCTGCCGCAGCACAAAAATGGACTGCTGCATACAAAATGACCGATAGCGCTGATGAAGAAGCCGTAGCAGATCTGTTTACAGAACTGCGTGGTCTTTTTTATTTCGGCGATGCGGCAACCAGTATCTGGCCGGTAGGACAAATGGTTTGCCTGGCGGAGGAATACCGGAAAACATACCAAACATTACAACGCTTTATCACCGCCATCCGGAACGCTATCCAGACAGGAATAGCAATGGCAGGTGAGCACAATATATTATCGGCCAACAGCAAACTTGCAGCCGATCATCATACAGAATTTCCCATTGTCCAGGGGCCGATGACCCGCGTCAGTGACACTCCCGAATTTGCACTGGAAGTAGCAAAGGCAGGCGGGTTGCCGTTTGTGGCCCTGGCCTTATTAAAGAGTGACGCACTCTCCGGTGTATTGTCACAGACGGCAGAGCTGCTGAAAGATCTTCCCTGGGGCGTAGGTATACTCGGTTTTGTACCACCGGAGCTGCGCGAGGAGCAGATACAGGAAGTGCTGCGTGTACGGCCACAGTTCGCTATTATTGCCGGCGGTCGCCCGGACCATGCAACGATACTGGAAGATGCGGGCATTAAAACATACCTGCACGTACCTGTTCCTTCTTTGCTCAGGTCTTTTATTAAGCAAGGGGCTACACGCTTCATCTTTGAAGGCCGTGAATGCGGCGGCCACGTGGGCCCTTATCATTCTTTCCCGCTGTGGGAACAGATGATCAACATATTGTTGCAGGAAATACCGGCAAATGAAGGTGAAAAGTATAGCATCCTTTTCGCCGGCGGTATTCATGATGCACTTTCTGCGGCAATGGTGGCAGCATTGTCTGCACAGTTGCCGGCGCATGGCATTAAAACGGGCTTACTGATGGGCACTGCTTACCTGGGATGCAGCGAAGCGGTAAAAACAGGCGCTATTACACCTGCTTTCCAGGATGTGATATTGCGCAGTAAGGAAACCACCTTATTGGTAAGCGGGCCGGGACATGCTAATTGCTGTGTGACGTCTCCGTTTACAGATGAATTTAAACGCAGGCGCCGGGAGCTTTTACTGCAGGGACTTTCACCCGAAAAAATTGCTCAGTCGCTTGATGAAATGCTGTTAGGCAGATTGCGAATTGCCAGCAAAGGTGTTGTGAAAAAAGAGGATGCCTACGAAAAGGTTTCAAAAAAGGCAATCGAAAAGGATGGCATGTTCATGGCGGGTGAAGCAGCAAAATTCCTGAGCAGCAGGAAATCTGTCCGTCAGCTGCATACAGAAACAACTATTGGGGCAAGTGCATTGTTACAGGCACTTGCCGTACAACATAAACACTCGGAAGAAGACGTGAAAAAGCCGGTAGATATAGCGATCGTAGGCATGAGTCTTTTTGTGCCAGGCGCAACGAACACAGATGATTTCTGGGACATCATCCTGAAGAAGAAAAGCCAGGTAAAGGAAATTCCGAAGGAAAGATGGGATTGGCGCCTGATATTTTCACCTGACCCTAAAGCTCCGGATAAAATTTATTCCAAATGGGGTGGGTTTATCGATGATGTTATTTTCGATCCGCTGAAATATGGCATTCCGCCCAAGTCTGTTCCCAACATTACCACGGCACAATTACTGGCCCTGGAAAATGTGACACTGGCCCTGGAAGATGCAAAGATCAATCTCAACGATATAGACAAGGAAAATACCAGCGTCATTTTTGCTACGACAGATGCCGGTGGTTATTTGTCCAATTCGCTGATCGTAAGGAATACGCTGCCGTTCTATGCTGAAGAAAGTGACGATGTAAAATCAAAAATACAGGGCTGGACGGAAGAGACATTCCCGGGTATGCTGAGCAATGTGGTGGCAGGACGTATTGCCAACCGTTTTGATTTTGGCGGCCGTAACTATGCGGTAGATGCGGCCTGTGCCTCGTCGCTGGTAGCGGTAGATATGAGTGTGCGCGAACTTACTTCCGGCAAAAGCAATATAGTGATCGCAGGTGGTATTGACATTGGTCAGACACCTTCGGGCTATATGGCATTCAGTAAAACCGGTGCACTGTCGCCAACAGGGCAGAGCCTGGCTTTCGATAAAAAGGCAAATGGCATTGTGATGAGTGAAGGCAGCGTAGTGCTTGTGCTGAAACGACTGGAAGATGCAGAGAAAAATGGTGACAAGATTTATGCAGTAATAAAAGGTGTTGCCGGCTCCAGTGATGGTAAAGGTATGGGGTTGACTGCCCCGCGTTCAGAAGGTCAGCAGCTGTCTGTGTCGCGTGCTTACGATGAGGCCGGATTCAAACCCGGTACAATCGGTTACTATGAAGCGCATGGCACCGGTACGATGGTGGGTGACAAGGAAGAATTAGACACGATTTACAATGTACTCACGAAGGCCGATGCAGCTCCCGGCTCAGTAGCGCTGGGCTCTGTAAAAAGCCTCGTAGGCCACACGAAAATGGCTGCCGGCATGGTAAGCCTTGCCAAAACTGCACTTTCTCTTTATTATAAAGTACTGCCGCCGCAGGGAAATATTGATCAGCCGCTGGAAAAAGCTACAGGCGGAAGTGCACCGACATTTTTCCTGGAAGAAGCAGCGCCCTGGCTTACTGTTCCAGATAATCCACGCAGGGCTGGCGTAAGCGCTTTCGGCTTTGGCGGTACAAATTTTCATGCGGTGCTGGAAGAATATACAGGTTATGGTTCTGCAGAAAAAACGGGTGGTGATGTTTGGCCGGAAGAGTTGTTTGTATTTGGCGCCGCCACACCGGAATTGCTGACAGCAGAATTGCAGGCACTGTCAGGGCAACTGGCTGCACCATTGTCTGTATCACTGAAAGACCTTGCCTGGTCGATGGTGCGCAAGTACACCGTCAAAAATCATACTTGCAGACTTTCATTTGCAGCAGGAAACCAGGGCGATGTAAAGAAGCTGCTGGATAAAGCAATTTATTATCTGCAGAACAGTAAGTCTGCAGCAGTTCCCGCAAAGATCAGTTACAAGGAATATGACGGACAAGCTCCGGAAGTGGCATTCCTCTTCTCCGGCCAGGGTTCTCAGCATATCAATATGGCGCGTGAAATGTCGCTGTATTTCCCTGAGTTCCGTAATAACCTGGAGTTGGCCAATAAGATTTTCAATACTGCTTATCCAAAACGTTTTTCAGAATATCTGTATCCCGCCCATGCTTTTGATAAAGCGGCAGGCAAACTGCAGGAGACGCTGCTGAACGATACGCACGTGGCGCAGCCGGCTATCGGCACGGTGTCTACAGCCTACCTGGATGTACTCACCCGGCTGAATGTGCAGGCTCGCTTCCTGGCAGGCCATAGTTTTGGCGAACTGACAGCACTGCATGCTGCCGGCGCTTACAGCCGCAGCGATTTCTTCCGCCTCGCGGAATTCAGAGGCCGCATGATGGCCGCATCGGGCGATGGCGAAGGTGCGATGGCTGCTGTAATGGCAGCACCGTCACAGGTGCAGCAAATCATCGGCAATCATCAGCTCGATGTTGTAATAGCGAACTATAACGGTCCGGAACAAACTGTGATCTCCGGCTCTGCATCTGCTTTCAGGAAAGCAAATGAAGCGTTTGCCGCAGCAGGCATAAAATATATAAACCTGCCGGTGTCTGCAGCGTTTCATTCCCCGATGATGGCTAAGGCCAATGTGGCGCTGCATGAATTTATCAGTCAGCTCAGCATAGAGGAGTTAACTGTTCCGGTATTCAGTAATATAACAGGCAAAGCATTTCCGGCAGGCACAGCTGCGGTACGTGATTTATTACAGGGCCACCTGATGCAGCCGGTGCAGTTTATGGCGCAGATCAAAGAAATGTACCGGGAAGGTGCCCGCATTTTTGTGGAAATAGGGCCTGGCAGCGTTCTCGCCAATCTCGTTGGCAAAATACTGGACCAGGAACCGCACATAGCACTGGCCGCGCAAGGTGCCGGTGAGGGCGTTGGCGGTTTCCTTTCGCTTGCCGGACGGCTGTGGGTAGAACATGTGGGTATTAACCTGCCGGAACTGTTCAGAGACCGGGAAGTGACGAATATAGACACTGATATACTGGAGGAAAAGTACAGCATTCCTCAGCCAAGATCTACAAGCTGGTATATCAATGGCCATAACTCAAGACCGGTAAACCCGGCTTTTGAATCTATGATGCCGCAACCATTACGCACATTAGAAAACCAAAATAAACAGGAAGTAAATATGGATAGCGAAGTTGTCAGCAACAAACAGGAGTTATCTCAGTCAAATCATATAGAACAGGCTGCTGAAACATATACAGCACCGGCATTTCATGATACAGATGCTGTCATGGCTGCTTACCTGGCCCACCAGGAAACCATGCGCCAGTTCCTGAGGACCCAGGAGCGTGTGATGGCCATGTTTTTAGGCGGTGATGTATCCATGCCTGCTCCCGAAGCACGCCCGGTATCTGTACCGGTATATGCGCCGCCGGTGCAATACACAGCACGTGTGCAGCAACCGGTGAACGGAACTGTTAATCATATACCTGCCGCAACCCGCCAGGAAGCACCGGTACAGGCAGTAGCGCACACAGCGCCGCCCGCACCTAAAGCCGTAGAAATACCTGCCGCTAAAACAACGGCAACGCCAGACAGCGAAGATGCTATTTTTAACATCCTGGTAAAGATCATCAGTGACAGCACCGGTTACCCGGATGATATGATCACTATTGACCTGGACCTGGAGGCTGACCTGGGCGTGGATTCTATCAAGCGGATGGAATTGCTGAACCGTTTTATTGCATTCCTGCCTAAAGGAAAAGAACATGCATTCCTGGAGCAGGCCGATCGTATGGTACGGATCAAAAAATTCAGGAGCCTGATCGAGGCATTTGCCGCAGAACTGGGGATCGGAAAGAATGTACCGGCAGCCGTTTAATTATAAATATTCAACTTTCATCGCTATGCATGAAACTGCAAATCCGCTCCATTACCGCTATATCATAAGATCCAGGGAAGAAGCCCTGGCGCAGTTTTCAGGACGCAGAAGGCTTACGGGACTTTTCCTGATCACGGAAGATGATATGGGCGTAGCGAGGTTGCTGGCCGATGAGCTGATATATAACGGTGCGTTTGCCTGCATTATCGAAAAAGAACATTGTGCTTCGGAAGAGGGCATCCGGGAGGAAATAGAAAACGCACGCACACTGTTTGGCTCAGTAGAAGGCATTATTCATCTTGCCGGGCTGAAAGCTATGTCTATGCCTGTTACACTCGATGACTGGCATTCTGAGGTGACCCTGCAGTGCAAAAGCCTTTTTTACATACTGAAATTTTGTGGCGAAGACCTGAAACATCCGGCTGGCAATACTTTTAAAAAACTTGTTTCCTGCTCGCTGCTTGGTGGCTTTTATGGCCGTGACTGTTGTGAGCAGCCGGGTCTACCCATTGCAGGCAGCGGACAAGGGTTGCTGCGCTCACTGGAGTATGAATGGAATTATATCCTGTCTAAAACCATCGATTTTGATCTTTCGCTTACAGCGGCTGACATGACGAAGATCATTGTGAATGAACTGTACCTTGGCAGCGGCAGGCTGGAAATTGGTTATCCCAAAGGAAACAGGACTATTTTTTATACCAGCAGGGAACCCCTGGAAACAGGCATCAAGCCCAAAGGAATGATTCCCGGCAAGCGCCAGGTAATACTCGCAACTGGCGGCGGAAGAGGCATTACAGCCGAAACTATTAAGCTGCTGACCAATGAGTACAACCAGTATATCATTGTGGGCAGGAGCCGTCTGCTTGATCGTGCCGAATACAAGAAATACCAGGGCATGAGCGAAAGCCAGCTTCGTGCTGCGTTTATACAGGAAGCGAGAGCAGCCGGTGATGCGTTATCACCGCGTGCTGTTGAATCCAAAATAGGCCGTGTGCTCAATGATCGTGAGATCAGGGAAAATATGGCTGTGCTGCGCCGTACCGGCAGTTATGTAAAGTATGTTTCGTGCAGCGTTGCTGATGAAAAAGCCTTTGGCGACCTGATCGATGCCATTTATGAAGAATTCGGTAAGATAGATGTGGTGGTGCACGGTGCCGGTGTGATTGATGATTACCTGCTCGAAGACAAGACCAGCACTTCTTTCGATAAAGTATTTGACACAAAAGTAGACAGTGCCTTTATCCTGTACCGCAAGCTGAAATGGAACGCGCTTCGCGCATTTGTATTATTTACGTCTACAGCCGGAAGGTATGGAAATAAAGGCCAGTCGGACTATGCAGCGGCTAATGAACTGCTGAACCGTTTTGCCTGGCGCATCCGCACGGAGTGGCCGCAGGTATTGGTGAAGGCACTGAACTGGGGACCATGGAGCGGTATAGGAATGGCTACCGGCGTGGTTAATGACCAGTTTATTAAAAAAGGGATTATTCCCATTCTGCCTGATGAGGGAACGCGTTTCTTTATCGGTGAGTTGCTGCATGGCAACCCCGGTGATGTGGAAGTGGTGCTGGGAGAAGGGACCTGGAACCCTGACCGGCAAAACCGCATTAAGGAAATATTTGACCTCAATAACCTGCACACCAATTTTAATTAACGCTCGTTGACATTTAAAAAGTAAGACCAGTTATCCCTGTATTCCTGCTCAGTGGGATTCAATAATTCAATTGTGTGTACCACTTACCGGGCCGGCCTTATGAGATATTGAGAACACCATGAAAAATCTACAATTATGATTTTACAACAATCTAAACTGACGAACTCTTTTGGCCTTGTACTGGAACCTGGGTATTCATCCGATCCGATGGAGCTGGACCTGAATGAAGTAGCTGATCTGTTTAAAACCCACAGAACACTGTATTTTAAAGGATGGGATTTTGATGTGGAAAAATTCCGTGCGTTCAGCGGCCGGCTGTCCGGCAATTTTTCTTCCTATGAAGGTGGTGGTTTCCGTTTTAAAGAACTGGACCGGGAATTTGTCAGCCCGGACAAAACGATCATGACCACAACCGGTCATACACAAGGCTTTTCTATACCGCTGCACGGCGAAATGCATTATATCGGTACGCCTCCCCCGCTGATCTGGTTTTACTGCAAAACGCCCGGCGGCAATACCGGGCAGACTACGATCTGTGATGGCTATGAACTAGCCAACCGTCTTTCTGACAACGTAAAAAAATTCTTTAACGGAAGACAGATAAAATATTCGCGTTTCCTGGGCGATGGCTCATGGCAAAGCTCTTTCCTGACAGATGACCCGGAAAAAGCAATGGAAATATGCCGTCAGCAGAAGGTCTCATACCAGTATGATGCGGAGAAAAAAGAAATGATCACAGATTTTCACGTCAGTCCGTTTACAGAACGGGGTTATGTCAGCGGCAGCAAGTTTATCAATAACCTGCTCAATATTGTATCTGTGGAATGGGCATTTGAATCTGGATGGGTGAAGGAAAACTTCTCCTCTGATTTTGGTGCGCGCTGCCCGATGATCGTTCGTATGGATGACGGCTCCCGCATCCCCGGTGATATACTCGATGAGATAAGGGAATGTGCCGAAGCCTGCACCATAAATGTAGAATGGGAAGCCGGTGAAGTACTGATGATCGACAACCTGTCTGTAATGCATGGCAGGCGTGAATCGCGCAACCCTGCGAGGGAAATATTTGTGCGTATGGGTGATGCCGGTTTTTAACAGACAAAAATGATCACAATGACAACACCGCGACTGGAAGTAATCAATACGCTGTTTAACACAGCACCCGCTATCATACATGCACATGGCAGTCATGATCATAAGCCAAACTGGCTGCCGATCAAAAATGCTTTCTTCGATCTGCCTGCGGGCAAAGCTCCCATGAGTGAACGGGTTACAGTGATTACCTGTAACAACGGGCATCATGCCATGGGTGTGCTGGAAAGAAGCCTGGAGCACCTGGGTATACCTTACCTGGTATTCGGGCAGGGCGTTCATCCATGGGTCAATGCGGTGCATAAACCAAGGGTACTTTACGAAGCATTGCAGACGATACAGACACCTTATATTATTTACGCAGATTCAAGAGATGCGATTATCATCAATGACCCGGAAAGTATTATTGACACGTTTTTAGAGCAGTTCAGCTGTAAAATGCTGTTTGGCGCTGACCGTATCAACTGGCCGCCGATACCGGCATTCCGTGATTATGAGGATAAGCTGGCTGAAAGCTATAATTCGGAATTCCGTTACTTCAACGGTGGCGTATGGATTGGCGAAACAGCTTTCAGCAGAGACTTTTTCAGGCTGGCAATGGATACACCGCCCGAAGAAAAAGCACCGGAATCAGAGCAGGGCATTCTTAAAAAATTACTGCCGCATTTTGAGAGAGAAGTGGTGCTCGATTATCATTGTAAGATCGTTCAGAACATAGGTTTTGTCACAGACCCCATTTTTGATATTCGCGTAAAAGAACCGGCAACAACTGAAAAGGTATGATGTTTTTTGTAATGATAAAACCGCAGCCGGAGAATGATATATTTCATAATGCCGGTGATGTTGATGCCACGCGCAGCTTCCTGCTGAAGCTGAAGGAAGAAGGCATTATGCACCGTGCCTATACCAAGCTTGCTGGCGGTTATGTGTACGTTATCAACGCAGATTCCTTTGCCGATGTACGCAACGCTTTTCGTGACAGCGTGATCATGCTGGGCTGGGACTGTGAGATACATGAAATCGATCAGAAGTCAATTTTATTTCTGCCATAACAGATCTTTTGTAACCAACCAAACACACAAATCCGATGGACCATCAAAACAACATTAAGGCAATACCGACTGCCGAAGAATATGAATCCGTAGTAGCAAAGCTGACCAAGATATGGGATGAGCTGCTCATCTTTAGAATAAAGACAGAGCTTGATCCTGCGCACAAAACAGGTACTATGCTGGACGTGGGCATGGGAACCGGTGTTATCCTGCGCTATATGGCTGAGGACAGCGATTTTGACGGATACCATTTTACAGGCATCGATTATTATGAAGATATGGTGGGCATTGCTGAAGACCGCATTGCAGGAGAAGGCCTGAGCGACCGTATCACTTGTGCATGGGGCGATGCCAGCAAGCTGGATTACCCGGATAATTCTTTTGACGTGGTGATCAGCCGTGCTACCATACATCATCTTTCTGACCCGACAGAAGCGCTCAGAGAAAAGTTTCGTGTGCTGAAGCCCGGTGGCTTTGCCATCATTCATGATGCAAGACGCGATGCACCGGCAGAAACGCTGGCTTACTTCACGAAGATCAGGGCAGAACTTGGATTGAATCCTACGAATATCGATGAGAAATTCACTATGAATGAGATGAAAGGTTTCATTGAAAAAGCAGGACTGAACGATGTGGCAACGCTTTCTACTGCACCGTCCGGCCCAGAATCGATCGGCTATGAGCTGATGATCTTTAAACCTGCAGAATAATCATCTTTAAATTTTTTGCGACATGCGTTATCAAGGCACAGATATAGATGGCCCAAGGGTAGATCCTGATGGATTGATGGTGAGAGATTACGACCTGGCCGAACTGATGGGCAGCCGTACATTCCTGGAATGTTTTTTCCTGACGATGTACGATCGTTTTCCATCCGGTAAGCAGCTGGCAGAGCTGAACCGTTATTTTAACGAAGCTTTTCTGTCCATAGACCGTAATGATCCGTTGTTTCGCATCATCCCGGAAGTAGCCTCTGCACCGGCATATTCGCTCAATGGCCTTATGGCGGGCCTGGCGGTCGACAGGCAGGAGCAGATCGCCAGGATTGCACCGCCAGACCTGGAAGATATAACAGTAAGCAAACTTGCGCTGGACGGCTTTTATTTCATGTCTGTTTTACCCATCATTACGGGTGCTGCTGCAATCTATCCGCAGTCAAAGGACATGAATGTCTTTTTCAACAGGCTTGCAGCTGCACAGCAGTTGCAAGGTGATTATATAGACAAGACTGCATGTCTTTTCAGGGGAAACCCATTTGCCCGGCCTTATGAAAAAAGATTGCTGGAATCCGTACTCGCAGCATTCTGCGCAGGGTTTGGTTACCTCACGCCATCGGTTATGTCGCCACGCATCAGCATTGGCACAGGCGTGTCTGTAGGGCTGGCGCTGATAGCAGGCTGCACTACCATGGGTCCCTGGCACCTGGGCACCAGCCAGGATGTGATCATTATGTTCAGTGAACTGATGGGCAGCGGCACACCGACGGCTGAAGAAATAGATGCTTACATCGCAGACAAATTGAACGACGGTAAAAAATTATTGGGCTTCGGTCATCCGTTCTTTAAAAAAGACCCGCGGGTGCTGCGCCTTATGGATATAGCGGCTGAAGAAGGGATAGAGCATGATGTGCTCACCGTATTCAACACACTCACGGAAAAGGTTGCGCAGCTGAAAAATATTTATCCGAACCTGGAAACCGCGCATGGTGCAATTATGACCATGTTAGGCATCAACATTCCTTTCCTTGGTCCGTCTATAGCGCTGATAGGCCGCTCGGCAGGTATTGTGGCGCATATGGAGGAACGGCTGAACAAACCTGCATTCGGTGTGAGAAATGAAACAGCACGTAATTTCTTTGATAAAGTGCCGATGGGCTGGCTTTGATAAATTTTAAAAACAAACAATCAACCAACATGAAAACACAAGACAATATTAAAGTAAGACAGAGCCCGGATGACTACGAGACACTCCTGAAAAAACTGGGTCGTCCATGGGATGATATTTACCTGCAGCGCCTGGATGCAGTGCTCAAACCAGAAGGCAAAACAGGTATTATGCTGGATGTAGGTATCGGCACAGGTCTTATTGTTCGTGAAATGGCCCGGATGCCGCTGTATTCAGGGTATAAATTTATAGGCCTGGATTATTATGACGATATGGTAGAAACCTGTACAGAACTTGTGAAGGAGGAAGGCCTTGAAGGCAAAATAGAAGTGGTGCAGGGCGATGCTTACCAGATGGATTTCCCGGACAACTATTTTGATGTGGTGATGAGCCGCGCTACGATACATCATCTTTCTGATCCTACAGAAGCACTGCGTGAAAAATACCGTGTGCTGAAGCCCGGTGGCGTCTGCCTGATCCACGATATCCGCCGCGATGCGCCGGAAGAAGTGCTGGAGCAGTTTACGAAATTCCGTGCGCAGCTTAATATGCCGCCAACGATCATCGAAGAAAAATTCACGATGCCTGAAATGAGATCATTTATTGAAAGGGCAGGCCTTAAAGATATTGCGTATCTCGCCACTGCAGAGTCCGGAGTGGGCGCACTCGGTTTTGAAGTTTATTTCAGCAAATAATAAGCAGCCTGCTTTCATAGAAAAAAAGGAAACAATGACCGTCATTGTTTCCTTTTTCGTTTTGGAGTAAAAAGTATAGTGGCAGTTCTTATGCCGGTTTTGTTTCTCTGATCATGTCTTTTGCACGCACCAGGCATTCCCGGATCTGCTCAAACTGCGCGTCAGCAAGTGTTGTAGGAGATGGTACAGTGATGAGCTGCGGTACCACGGAAAGCGCTGCTGGGCAAGGCTGATGCTGCACAGATGATTGCTGGTCAGCCCACTGAAAGGGTGATTGATGCTGCAGTAAAGGCCAGTACGGATTGTTTTCCAGCGGTAGCCCGGCATCTTTCAGCATAGCGATCACTGTTTCAGCCGGTGCCTCATTCCAGTATCTTTCATCAATTTTAAAAGTGATACGCCAGTACACACGTTCTGCTCCTTCCGGCACCTGTTGCGGTACCAGGCCATGCGCTGCAAACAACGCTTCTATCTTTCTGCAGGTATCCAGCAGCAATTCTTTTTTCTGCTCAAAGCGTTTCATCTGGCTCATCGCAATTTCAAGTGCCATTACATGCGGCCTGAATTTGAGACCCACATTGTTACCGTTCCAATTATTCATTACCAGGTCAAACGGAGTACGGTTTGTATGACCCAGCACGATCATTTTATCGCGATAATCAGCACTGTCTGTAACTGCACAGCCCAGCTCCCCGCCGGAGATCAGTTTGCCCATTCCGAGCGAATAACAGGTAATATCTGCATAAGCAGACAGCTGCCTGCCTTTATACAAAGCGCCGTGCGCATGCGATGCATCCAGTATCACCGGGACATCTGTTGCAGCGCGGATAGCATCCAGTTGTGCGGGAACACCCCATGGATTATGCACCAGCACAGCTTTTGTCTTATCTGTGATTTTTCTTTTCAGATCTTCCACATCCATTGTCCATGAATGCGGGTCCATGTCTACCGGCACCATCACCGCTTTCAGGGTGGCAATAGCGCCCGCCATTGCTACAAAGCCGTAATCACACACAAGCACTTCATCGCCTGCACGTACGCCTGCGGCCCATAATGCCGAGTACAGTGCTGCAGTTCCGTTATTGGTGGCAACCGCATGTTCTGTGCCGGCAAATTTTGCAAATGCTTTTTCAAAACGTTTCATCACACCGCCCGAGGCAATGGACAATGGCTGTGTGGCCAGTTGCTGGCTGATGCGTTGTATGTCTTCCGGTGTCAGGCTGACCCAGGTATCATTCCATTGATTTGTTTCCATAGATGTGCCGGAATGTTTTTATTTTTTTGCAGAATCGTATATCTGTTGAATGGTGCTGACCACATGAAGCGCCTGTTCCAAAGTAGCGCCTTCTGTAGCTTTTTCTTTAGTGATCTCCGAAATGAAATCAGCAGCCTGCTCACGGTGAGATGTTCCGTAATACCAGGTTCCGGAGGTTTGGTCTCCGGGTTTGGGAAGTGCCTCACGCAGCCGGTCGCGCCATTTTTTCATGCTTCCTTTTGACTGCATTTCAAAACGGTGCAGCTGGTTGGGGAAATTAATGTCAAATGCTACCAGTCCTTTTTCGCAGATCAGCTCAATGTATGATGACCAGGAGCTGCCGCCCGAGCCGCAGATGCTCAGCGAACCAATCGCATTATTCTGAAAGCGCAGTGTGGCGCACAGTGTATCTTCTGTTTCCATAACACCATCCTGGAATGTATGCATAGCGCCGCTTACAGAAGAAACCTGTCCTGCAAAATACAGCATCAGGTCCAGCAGGTGATAGGCCTGGTTGATAAGAACGGAGCCACCTTCTTTATCCTTCTTGCCACGCCAGTCGCTCTCTGTATAATATGCTGCCGGCCGGGTACATTCAAGGTGCGCCCGCAGAAACCGGATACTGCCCATGTCGCCCGAATCGATAAGACTCTTTATTTCGCGGACAATATTATCAAAGCGATGCTGGGCAACCGGAAGTACCACAACACCTGCCTGTGCGGCCATTTTTATTAATTCTTTACCCTCTTCCGGGTCAATAACCAGCGGCTTTTCTATCAGCACGTGTTTGCCGGCTTTGACGGCTTCCATTGCAAGAGATCCATGTAAATGATGGGGCAGCGTCAGGGAAACAGAATGCAAGTCCGGGTCCTGCAGAATGCTGGTAAAATCAGTGCTTATCTGCCCGATGGGAAATTTACCGGCAATATCTTTTGCTCGTTCTTCAACAACATCAACGGCATATTTGATGTGTACATTCGGGAGGAGCGAAAACGCATCTGCATGATTTTCTGCAATGCGCCCGCATCCTATAATGGCGTGGTTGATCATGGTGTTGGTGGTGTTTCAGGTGAGGGCAGGCTTCAAAGTACAGGCCTGGGCCATTCCTGCCAAATGTAATCCTAAATTTTCTATTCTGCTCCTTGTGCCGGGAGCGGTAAATATCGCAAGCTCTGTTTCGCGCTGTGTAGTGTATTTGCTCATTTGCGCAAGCTCAGTGCAGGAAATGCCCGGGTGACAACAAACCTCGATGATGGCATGTTCGCCATGTATCTCCAGTTCTTTTTCGAGTGAGCGTATCAGCCGGTCTGCATCCAGGTTGTCGTCAAAAAAATCAAGTATGGTCACATCGGGCGTAGCTGCGCCCAGCTTTCGCAGAGCTTTTGCGGTAATAGGCGAGCCCGCACGTACCGGCACATTCAGCTCTGTTGCCAGCCGTGCTATTACAGGCAGGATGTGTGCCATAAGGTGCACATTATGATGTGTGTCCAGGTATGCAGGCCGGATGCCCCAGTCCTGTAAACGTGCTACCTGCGCTTTCCATTCTTCGTACAGCTCGCCCGGGTCCAGGTGCCAGGGCAGTGTTTTGGATGAAGCATAGAATACACCTTGTTCGTTTACAAGGCTCGGTATCTGTGCTGCGGGCAATACAGGCTTGCCTTGCGTCAGCTGCAGGTGTGCGCCGATAGTGCCGGGCGTTATGCCTGCAAATGCGTGCAGGTGTTTTGCCCCGTCCGGTGCGCAGGCCATTGCCGATGTACTGGTCACTACCCCTGCTGCTATGGCAGTATGAATGCCCCGCGTAACACCCTCCGTTAATCCGAAGTCATCTGCATTGATGGTGAGATATGCCATGGTGATGGTGTGATTCAGGTTGTCTGTAATAATTGCTGCGCCATTTCTGAAAGATAGCGTGCTGCGGCCTTGCTTCCCGAAAAAGCATCTCCGGTAAACCGGACCGCCCGGTCGCTGTACAGCAACTCGCCGACAGACTGTTCTAGCGCTGCATCAATTTCACCCTTGAGCGGATTGATCATAATGACATTATCCAGCTTTGAAAGTTTTTCTGCGCGTGTAAACTGTTCGTCTGTTTCTGTACTGCAATAAGGAATAAATATTAACGGAAGATCGGTACGCACTAATGTTGCTGCAGTATTATAACCGCATCTTGCTATTACCAGCCTTGCATCCTGCAGTGCTTCCTCTGAAGAGGACACTGCTACCAGTTCAAAATTTTCCTGGCCATCAATGAGGGTAAGCATATGCTGATGATCTGCCAGCGGCCCTGTTACAAAGCGAACCGTAAAGCCCTGCTGACGCACTGAAGCGGTTGCCCTGATCAGCGGTGCCAGCAGCGAAAGACTTACAGCACCGCCGCCCGCCAGTACAAGAATTACTTTAGATGAAGGATCGGGGACCGGCGGCAGCGGGCCACCTACAAGCCCGGTGGTCATTAACGGGAATGGAATGTTGCTGTACGCAGGTTCACTTTCATCATCGTAAATGAGGCCATAACTGTATACTGAAAATGCAGCACGGTCATTGGGATTTTGTATGATCGCAGTCAGCTCATCAGGTGCATAGGGCAGTCCTAATATGAACATGGTGCCTCCCGGGTTCTGTCGCCCGGCATCCAAAACGCTTCTCAGCTCTTTCATATAGCCAAGCGGTACGCTGTCTACCAAAACCATATCGGGCGAAAAGGAATCCATAAACTCCCTGATCTGCATGACGCGTTCTTTCAGTATAGCATATACATTCGGATCGTACCGGTCGGGTGGTATGGGTGTTAGCTGATGAACAGCAAGACCTTGCGGAATATAAATGGAGCCCAGCGCGCGGCAGCCGGTCAGCAGTACCGGCTCAAACAGCCCTGTTTCCAGCAATGATTCGCCAATGCGGATAGAACGGATAATGTGCCCCAGCCCGTCACGGTTATGACAGTAAAGCGCAATTTTTATGCGGCGATGGCCTGTGTTTTCAGGAGTCATGAATTACATGGCTTTAGGTTCCTGTACCGGTGCGTCCCTGTATTCAAAAATGAAATCGGAAAGCTCGGCAACCGTCAGTTCATTCCTGTAAACACCATTTTCCATGATCAGCTTTTCAAAAGGATGTTTTCTCTGGAAATTCATATCAATAACTGCGAGATAGTGCAGCATGTCAACTGAAGAAAAACACAGATCATCATTGAATTTTGTCTGCGGTGTAATGTCTTCACCGAGGTCCCAGCTTTCAATAAATTCTTCCAGCAGGCTGATCACTTTTTCGTTTACTGCTTCTTTAGTTGTCATTTTCTTTAATTGTTTTTATGTGTAATCGGGTTAAAATTTCTTCTTTGATCCGGAATGCAGTATCCTCTGCCACTTTGCACCAGGCGATCACCTGGTCTTTAGCATGTGCTACTGTTACCGTGATCGTGGTTTCCAATATACTTACGGTTACAGTATCATCCGTATAGCCGGTTACTTTCCACATGCCGAGTGAACCCAGGATGCCTGTGCCTATCGCTTTCCCGGCTGCTTCTTTTGCACAGACAAATGCCCGCAGACTGGTGCCGCTGTCGTGGACCAGTTTCAGTTCGGCTGCATCAAATGCTATTTCCAGGTGCTGATCTTCTTTCGCATTGCCTGAGAGGTATTCTGCATCTACACCGGCACGCCAGCCTGGTTTTGCGGCGATGGCTACGGCCTGCATATTACTATGCGCCAGCGATATATCCGGCACAATGCCTGCCTGTTCCAGTTCTTCGCATACTGCAAACGGCCGGCCTTCTGTATCGTAGCAGATTTTTATATCCGGGCAGAGTATATACAGGCAATGATTGAAAGAAGCCCATTTCCGTACGATCTCTTTAGCTGCGATACGGCCCAGCAGCCATTCGGTTCTGCGCTTGCCTTTCTCCGGCAGTGAAGACCAGTATTGCCGCTCGTTTTCGTTGCAGTACATGTGCAGTAATGACGACAGCCAGATGCCGCTGCCTTGTTCCTGGAAGCCGCCTTTAATGGTGTTGGCTTCAAAACCGATCATATCTGCATCGGCAATAATCATGTCGTTGCAGAAATAAGTATTCGGTCCCGTCCAGTAATGTGCTTTCAGCAGGGATGCTTCCAGCTTATAGTAGATCATCTTAAAGCCGGATATCTTCATGACCACAGATTCTTCCGGTGTCAGCATCTCAAATTCGGTAGTGATGATCGTATCCTGAATCGTATTTCCGGCACGGGCAATGAGTCTTGTGCCCGGTGCTGCCGGTGGTGCATAGAACTGCAGCCGGTCTATAGAGATCGGGAAAATGCCAAAATACTCGTCGCCGTGTTCTACCTGCCAGTAAGCTGTTACATGGCCCGGTACGTCCAGCAGCTGTGCCGGTGTCAGAAAGGCCGGTGTTGCATCGCCGGTAAACAGCATGTCTTTGTTCGGTACATTGAGGCGTACTTCAATTTCATGGTCACCGATCCGCATCAGTTCGTCGATGGATGAAAAAGCGTCTCCATGAAACAGGCACTGCTCAAAAAAACTTTCGGCATCCCATAGCGGGTCTGAAGGAACAGATGCGGTTATTGTCATGGGTGTTGGCGGCGGTGCAAAATTCCTCCGCAGCACTACCATCGCCTTGCAGTAAGGCCGGTTGGGCGCATCTTTCTGAATGACGGTTACCATCAGTCGTACATCGGCATCTTCCGGCTTTGAAATCCGTCTGGTATCGATATGGATGGTAAGCGACGCGTCATCAACGGTCATCCAGCGCATAGCACTGAGGTTGATGATCTCTGAGACTACATGCCCGGGAGCGGCTACGGTTGCAGCTTCTGCCATCATTTCGATGATCATGGCCAGTGGTACGACCGGCAATGGGGTAGTACCTTTCGGCTGTTTCAGGATAAAGCGCCCGAATGTATGATGTTGTAAAAAGAGATCTGTATCGCGGGAGATAATACGTTCGCACACGCAGCTATTCTCATCTCCGGAAACAATGCGGCCGATCATCGGCAGTTGCACGGGAGCCATACCGGGAACAACGGGCTGTACGGCCGGCTGTGTTGGCCTTACAGGAACCTGGCGCTGTGGCCTTGATCCAGGTGAAGTTGTTCTTCGTGCCAAAACAGATGCCAGTATTCTTGTTTCTGATTCGAGGAAGTCGTTCATCATTGCAAAATGTTCCTGTGCAATGGCAGACCTTACATCTGTTCCTGAAAACATCTGATGATTTTGGTTGGGTGAAACTGCCGGCTGTACATCCGGCTCTGCAGCCATCATATCGGGCAATGGAGCAGTGCTTATTTCTTCAGCGCTGTCCTGGACTTTTGTGGCCGCCGGCTTTGAATCATATAGGCCGTTCAACTGTACATCAACGCCTTCTACAAAAAGATTGGCCAGCACATTGAGCAATTGCACGTAAGCATCCTGTCCTTCCTGTTCCATCACCAGCGCCTTGTGCGGCACCTGGTTCAGTGTATTATCTGTAAAGCCGCTCAGCGTTCCGCCGGGGCCCATTTCCAGGAATATATTGATGCCTTCTTTTTCAGACAATTGCCGGCAGGCTTCACGAAACCGTACACAATGTGTCCAGTTAAGCGCCGCCCATTCCCTGATCGTTGGTGCATCGTCAGGAAAGGTATCTAATGTAATACAGTTAAAAATCGGTATCTGCGGCTGATAAAAGTCAAACGAATCATAAATGGCCCGTATGGACGGCATCTCTACTTCAAACAATGCGGTATGATAAGCACGGTCGAAATACAGCAGCATGCAGATCGCATTGAGGCTTACCAGTTCGGCATGCAGTTCTTCAAAGCGTTCATTGGGGAAGAACAATACTTTTTGCTGCGGACAATTGTCCATCGCGAGGAATACATCGTCCGGGTGCCTGCTGATAAATGCATTTAAAATATGCTCATCTGCAACGGTAACCGCGAGGAATTTCCCTTTGGGAATCTCACCTCTTGAATCTCCCTGCGCACCTTTCTGATTGATGGATAAGATCGTTTCAAAAAGCTGTTCTTTAGTATCAAACCGCAGCATCCTGCTGGTAAGCATGGCAGAGATCTCTCCGCTGGAATGTCCTACCAGCAAGTCTGCACGGCAACCAAACGAGTGCAGCAGTTCGCTCAGGGCAATACTTGAAACGATAACAGCAACGCTACCTCCCTCCTGGCTGTAAAGGTTGTCCAGCAATGTTTTCCGGTCAGCCTCCGATAATCCTCCCGAAGGCGGAAAAACACTGAGGCTGGGCAAAATGCCATTTACCGAAACCAGCGATGCGTCGAGATGATCAAACCAATTTCTGACCTGCGGAAAGCGCATACAAAGTGCCTTCAGCATGTGCTGATGCTGTGCGCCCTGCCCCGGGAAGACACCTGCTATCCTGGGATTCTGCTCACCGCTTATATTCCACACGGTATTGTTCTTTATGCGCGAAGAGGAGCGGTCGCTTTTGCCGATACCTTTAATCGTTTTTTTCAGTTTTTCCAGCAAGTCTTCTTTGCCCGATGCAACAATGGCTGCCCTGTGTGCATGTGCCTGACCCAGGTTTATGGTTGTTGCCAGCTGCAATACTTCATCATATTCCAGCGTTTCAGCCTTACGGGCAAAATCTGTGAGTACGGGGATCATGTCTTCTTTCTGCTGTGCGGAAAAAGTAAACAGATCGGCCCGGGTATCATACAATTTTGCTTTTACAGAGCCTGGCAGTTCCTGCAGCTGTATTGCCAGGCAATGCGTTTCGTGCAGTGCAAAACAGGATGCGGTTGGCCTTTCAAAAGGCCTGAATATCCATGGCGTTGGGTTGTCATACTGAATATATCCGCCCGGCAGTGGGGCTTCCTCATATTTGTTTCCCCATGGAATAGTCCTGTGATGCAGGGCCAGAGCGGCTCTTGCAATTGATGTAAGCCATTCGTGCACAAGGTTGCTGCAGGCCTGTGCGCTCAATGCGCACTGCTCAGACAGCGAACCGGCAGGCCGCATTGTATGGGCCAGCGATTCAAACGCATCTCTGCATTCATTCGCAAATGTCCATTCATGCAGGTTATCCGTATAAAACGGATCGGTTGTCATAGCTGCAATATCGCTCAAAACGCATGTGGCTATGTCCGCATAAAATGCATTATCGTCGTGGGCCTGCTTACGGCCGAATTCGATGCTGATACATTCATATTGATTGTCTGCTATTTCTGTTGCAGATTGTACACGGAGGCATTCTGCCCGTTGTACCTGCAAGTCAAGAAGCGCTGTATGCAGCCTGCCATAGAAATGCTGCGTGTCCGTTTCCACACCCGGGTGAGTGACGCCGGATGCTGAATGAATAAAATAAAGCTGTATTACTCCGTCCTCTGGTACTTCTGCCCATTGCTGCTGCAGGAATACAAGGGGGAGTAATTCTTTGGCGTCTCGGTGGTGAAAGGTGGCGTACACATTATTAACGCAGTCAGACCAGAATTGTTTCAGTTCTTTTTCTGATCCTTTATTTACGGAAATATTGCGAATGCCAATGTTATTAAGGCAAACCATTTTCATAGTAATTCTTTGCAAGATTAGCAAAAAACTAAAACTATTAAAACATTTGTTGCATACAGCTTTTGAAAAGATAATAGCAAGTTTATAAAAAGCGGGTCCGGAGGTAGTAGCAAGGCATCAAGCGTCGTTACCTGATGGGGTTCAGGGGCTGTACTGGCTATGTATTAAAATAATAAAAAACGGCGTTGCCTGTGTGCTCAGGTTTATGTAAGACCAGTGCATTACAGCATGATGTCAGGCCGGGTAAGGCGCGTACGCTTACGAGATTACTTCCTGAAATATTCGCTGGCTTTATAAACGGCTTCTACCCATATTCCTGAATTTTTATTTAACACAAACTCGCTCACACCAACCCGGTTTGCGCCAGGCGCCCAATTGTAAGTATAACCCATTCGTGTCCATGGATAATACACCTCGGAACCGGTGAGCGGCTGGAAATAAGATGTGATGATATAGTTATTAAACCAGAGCTTATACTCCGGGCTTGCATTTAACGACAACGTACCCGAAGCCTTTGGCACTGTGACATCAGGGCTTCCTGCAGGGCGGAAAACATTGTCTACCTGCACCCAGAATTGTGCTATATGCGTATCTCCCGATACAGGTGGCAGGCCCAGCATTTGATTTAATTTAAGAATAGTATCGGTTTTAGGAGTCATTTTTTTCCGCAGGCGGTACTGCATCTGGCCGGGAATAAACAGCCATACCTCTCCTGTTGTGGTGGTTGAGTCACCCACCGGGTATGCCTGGAGATCGCTTGTGAAGGTGGCCATCAACACATAGTTTTTCCCGTTTATCGACTTCCACTTCAATACAGGATTACCTGATGTCAGCGTCATCAATGTATCGATATTACGTGTGCTGTCGGCAATCATGGCAAGCTTTGTTGCCGCGTTATAAGCCTTCGTGAGTTTCGTAAGTTTTTTGCTTTGTGCATGTACAGGAGTGCTCTTGCATGCAATTGCAAGCAGCAGGATGGCTGGTAGTTTTTTCATGGTAAGAGGAGGTTTAAAGCCAATGGCAGCGCATTGGTAGTTGTTGGTTTTTATTTTTTAAAGGTAAATAATAAGCAAGCTGAACATCTGTTAATTAATCGTTCCCATTCTCCCTACGGGAACGTATAAAATAACAGACCGGTATCATCTGCTGTAAATCATGCAAGGGAATCCAGGTCCCCTTTACATCAGCAAATAAATTTATAATGAAGTTAAATGTTATTTGTAAAAAAAGTATTGGTCCTGGAGATAAAATCTTTGCCTGGTGTAAACGGCAACCAGCAAGACAGATGCAGCATATTCTTCAAAAGGTGCAGCACCGGCTCTGTATTTTCTTAAAACTGATCTTTCGCACCTCCGGACTACGTGAAAAGTACATAATGCCCATACGTGAAAAATACCCCTTGACAGGCATTGCCAAAAAAGCAACATTGCAGGAAATATTATGCGTAAATGACTATAGCGATCATCGGCATTTACGGTCGTGCTGGAGAAGGAAAGTCTGCAACCATCCGCAATGTAGTTAGGGTAGTTGAGCAGCATTACCTAAAGGCTGTTATCACTTATTTCCGGCTGAATAGAATGTATTTGTATATATGTAATATGTATGAGCTTTAATGATCGCGTCTATTTACGAGAGACTACCCAAATAAGAAAACCAAAATAGCAAACGAAAAGAAATGATAGAACTATACCAAAATTGGTTTGACAAGCTTGCAAAAGACAGAGAAGATAGTGCAAGAACACTTGAAAAACCCTCAATGCGAGGAATTAAAAACAGCGTTGTAGAAAAATACAGTGATCAAGCACATTTTATCTACGAACTTTTGCAAAATGCCAATGACGCACAAGCAGCTAAATCGTCATTTAGATTAACTGCTGAAGGTTTATATTTTAAGCACAATGGTAAAATTGCTTTTAGTGTTTCTAACCCTGAAACAGAAGACCAAGACAAGGAAAATAATACCCTTGGGCATATTAATTCAATAACAGCTATTGCCAATAGTAATAAGACAGAATCATCTATAGGAAAATTTGGAGTCGGGTTTAAGGCTGTATTTCAATACACCGAAACACCGCATATTTACGACCCCAATTTTCAATTTAAGATTGATCGATTTATTATTCCTGTAAAGTTGGAAAATGATTTGGATGGCCGAGAAACTAATGAAACTGTTTTTTATTTTCCATTTGACAAAGTGGAGATATCCGCAGAAAAAGCGTATTCAGATATTTTAGAAAAATTGAAAAATTTAGTTTACCCAACTTTATTCTTATCCAACTTACAGGAAGTAAAATGGGAAACAGAAAACGAAATCGGTGAATACACTAAAAGAAGTTTTAAATGGAAAAAATCAAACGATATTACTTACGAAAAAATTGAACTATACCAACAAATTGGACTACAACAAACCCGAGAAAAGCTATACCTATTCACTCGTTTCACAGAAGAAAATCACTCTTATTCCATCGGTTATTTTCTTGATGAAAAAGATAGATTAACGCCGAAACAATTCTCTGCATTTTGTTTTTTTCCAACCAAAGAGACAACAAATCTCAACTTTATTTTACACGCGCCATTTTTACTAACAGATAGCAGGGAAGGGATACATCGTTCTAAAGAACACAATGCTGAAATGATTAAATTACTTGCAGAACTAGCTGCAGACAGCCTGATCATTCTTAAAGAACTAAAATTGATTAATGATGATATTATTGACATAATTCCCTATAAAAAAATAAAGTACGGTCACGATGGCTTTTTTAATGATTTTCGCGAAAAAGTAGAGCAAAAACTGAAAACAGAAGAAATATTGCCCGCAAAAGGCAAAACTTTCGCCTATAAGAAAAACGCCTATTGGGCTGAATCGTCTGATTTGGCAAATTTGTTTTCTAACGAGCAACTTGCTGACTTAGTAAAAAATCAAAATGCCAAATGGGTTTTCCCAACAATCGGTAGAACAAAAGACAAAGAAATTACAGATTACATTGACGGTGGTTCTGAAAGAACTTGGGAGAAAAAAGAGCCTAATTTGATAAAATCAAATATGGACTTTGAAAATAAAATTGCAGATTTAATAACAAGCAACTTTATTAAGAACCAATCAAACGAATGGTTGCGTAAGTTTTACGAGTATCTGTCTGAGAGGAAATCATACCAGGATAAGTTCAAAACCAAACCTATTTTCAAGGACATTCAGGGGAATGCGGTTGCCGCATTTGAACAAAAAGGTAAAGAATTGCACGGGATTTTGTTTTTGCCATTGGACGAAGCAGATTCAACATACAAAACCATCGACACTAACTTATTAAAGAATAAAAAGACCGCGGAGTTTATTGAACATTTTGGAATTAAAAAGCCGAGCCTGAAAGATGAAATATACAATAATATTTTGCCTTTGTATGATAAAGATGGAGAAATTGACACCGAAGCTCATTTCAAAAAGTTTTTCAATTATTGGAAAAAAGAGGGACGCCCGGAAGATTTTATTGCGTTGATAAGAGATAAAGAATTCGTTTCTTATAAAACGAAAGAAGATGAAATAACTTATCGTGGAATTGCCAGTGAAATCTATTATCCGACAAAAGATTTAGAAAAATACTTTGAAACAAAACCCGATACCCAATTTGTCGACCTAAAAGATTACTACAGCTTTATTACTGACGAAAAAGAGCAACAAATTTTGAAAGAATTTTTGTTGAAATTAGGTGTGAGAGATTTACCAAGAATTTTAGATCGAGAAATTACTGATAGGAACGAAAAAAATGGTATTAAATCAAATGAACGTGAAACTCTTAGATCAGGAACTCCCGGTTATAGTGGACAAGGTACATTTGATAAAATCATTGAAGGTTGCAAAGAAATATTAAAAAACATTGACAATGATAAATCATTCTTATTATGGGGTATTTTAAGCAAGCTTAAATTAACTGGCTTGAATGGAACTCATAAATATTTTTATTACTCTCAGCAATATCAATATTTTGAAGCTTCAACAATTAAACTTCTAAAAAGCCAAAAATGGATTTTATCTAAGACTAATGAGTTAGTTGCCCCAAAAGACATTTCAATAGATGAATTATCTGAGATGTACGAAAGCAATAGCGATTTAGAAAAACTTTTAGGCTTTAAGCCAACTATTATTTTAACCGAAACCGAAAGAATAGCCCAAAAATTTGAAAGTGAAGAAGAGGCAGAATTAGCCAAAAGGTTATTAGAAGAATACAAAGCCAAACAAAACGCCGCAAATTCAGGTGATGGAAATCATAGTTCAGATAATGGGAATTACAATTTAGGTGATGAAAATTCTGAACAACCTAAAACCTCAAGAATTGCAAAAACTATCAAATATTTAGACGATCTGCAATACGAGTTTACACCAAAACAAAAAGACAATAAAAGCAGAAGTCAGGAAACTGAAACTAAGTCGGAAATAAATTTTGACGAAGACGAAGAGTTTGCAAAAGGAATTGAAGAATTAAAAAAGCAACTTGAAGTCAAAAAAAGTAGAGTTGATTTGGCAGAAAATATCAATAACAGCATAAAATATTCTTACGAATGGTTTAAGGCATATTTACAATTGCTTACTACTTACGGAGAAAAACAAGACGTACAAAAACAAAAGTCAATCTCATTTCAAGAGATTAAGCCATACAAGGCAGACAATAAATACTTTTTGCTTTGTGGCGCAAGCAGCTATATTTCTTCTGAAATTGAAAATGCGGATGATTTTAAAGTTTCGCTTGTTTATGGAGGTGGTAAAAGAGAAAACATAACAGTTGAAGGCGTCTCTAAAAAAGGGCAAGATCTGTTGATTTACTGCCGCCAACCATTGTCAAGTGATACACTTTTAAGACTTTCAAACATTTTTAAAGTTGAAATTAACTTCACACCTGTTATTGATTTACTCGACAGATTATATAAGGCATTTACAAATGATAGCTACATTGATGAGTGGGAGAATATTCAACAAGCAATACCTCCTTTGGACTTCGTTTATGGACCACCAGGGACAGGTAAAACAACTGCGCTTTGCAATAAAGTAAACACCATTTTAGCCGAAAATTCCAACGCAAAATTTTTAGTGCTAACACCAACTAATAAGGCGGCAGACGTAGTTTGTAAAAAATTAAGAGACATAAACCCTGACATTCATGCAGTTCGATTGAGTCGCCCTACAGATCCGGAATTAGAAGAAAATGCTATTTATTTAGATTCATTAGATAACAAGTCGCTACAGAAAATAGATGTTGTTTCTTCAACAATTCATCGATTGCCATATTTTGAGATAAATAGTGAGAAAGATGGAGAGCTGTTTGATTATAAACTTTTCAAACATCGCCATTGGGACTATGTGATCTTTGATGAATCATCTATGATAGGGTTGCATTACATAACTTTTGCCATAATGGCTTTGTATAAAACCAATCCAAATACAGTTTTCATCGTTGCTGGTGATCCAAAGCAAATTCCACCAGTTATCGAGATCAATGATAAAGAGCTGGAAAATTTTGACTTTCAAGACGAAAACGTTTACAAAATGATAAACCTTGAAAGTTTTAACCCTTCCGAACAAATAATTAGAGAAATTGACACAATTCAAAACCTTAATACCCAATATCGCGGTATACCGCAAATAGGGCAACTCTTTAGTGAATTATCATATTCCAGTTTATTAATTCACGACAGAGGAACGAACAGAAAAGAGGTGAAGCAATTGCCCGAAAAGTTTAAAAATTTAATATCAACGAACGTAACGTTTGTTGATATTCCGCTAGATCAAAACAATTCAATTTACAAAGTAAATAAATTGTTTTACAGTTCTTATCACACTTATTGTGCAATTTTAGTTTCTGAAATTATAAAGCATTTCGATGATGTAAACGAAGATGAACAATGGACAATAGGATTAATTGCACCATACAAGGCGCAAGCAATTTTGCTTAATAAATTGATTACATCTTATGGTATATCGGAAAATGTAAAAGTATATTCTGATACAGTTCATGGTTTTCAAGGTGATGAATGTGATCTTGTTTTCTTTGTTTGCAATCCAAACAACTATTTTTATTCAGGACATGAAAAAGCGTTACTCACTAAGGAATATATATACAATGTTGCTATCAGCAGGGCAAAAGATTATTTAGTGATTTTGCACCCTTATTCACATATTGCAAACCCATTTGTGAACAAAATCAGTTTGTCATACAAAAACAACTTTGGCAACACTAGAATTTTAAACGCAAAAGAAATTGAAAAGGCGTTATTCAATGATGAAAACTACATAGAAAACAACAGTTATGTTTCGGGACATGACAATGTAAATGTCTTTGGACTTTCTGAAATGAAGTATTTTATTAAAGCCAACGATACAGCAATAGACTTTCAATTAAAAGATTTGAAAGAACACAAAACAAGCTTGAAGACAAAGAGCAATTTTGCAGAAATAGAAGTTGTTAAAGATATGGACGGACTAAAAATTGTAGAACAAGAAATTAGTCAATAGTTTGCAATAAGCCCCGTATCATGCGGGGCGCTTCATTTTAAACATCAGATGAATAATGATTGACTTTACCTCCTCATCAATCCTTCCAGCTTCTGAAGCGTAGTGGTAAGCAACGGTCTTGCATCATTTATGCTGTTGGTGAAAAACACCAACAGCGGCGGAGTTCCGCCAGCCACCACACCAGGGAAGCGTATAGAGAGGTAGTACGTATCGAAGTGGCTTACGGTGCTGCACTGACGTAGAATATTTCTAACAGCAGCCAACTTATTCATATCGATTAAAGGTGAGTAGGGCTGTAATTATTTTCCGTAATGAAAGCAATAGTTTTCGTATTCTTTTTTGTTTATATAAATTTGAGTTGAAATTTTATACATGAATTCTAATTTATCACCAGAAACTGAACAATCTGTATCTAACGGATCGCCACCTCCCACAAGTATTGTTATTTCCGCAGAAAAACAAGAGCAGCTATTAAATCTTATCCTAGAGAAAGGTGGAGAGCTTTTCTTGAAATATTCTACGATGAAAATAGAGGAGCAACGAGATGCTGTAGCAAAATCAATAGAAGTCGAAAAAGAAGAATTAAAAGTTTTAAACAAGCTTGATACCAAAGAGAAGATTTACAAAGGGATTTTGATAGCGTTGTGCGTATCCGCAATTGTCTTCAGTTCATGGGTGCTACCTAATAAAGCTGAAGTTATTACTCCTGTAATAACATTAATTATTGGCCTCCTTTTGAAATCGAATTCGCTAGCCTATTTTAATTCCCATTCCAAAGGCAAAAAAGAAAAGAATGATTCGGAAAGTGAATAAGGAAAAAGTTGTATCAAAAGAAAAGTTCATGTCTTTTAGCGTTAAATAACTTCAACAATGTGTCTAATGAACGAAGTTGAGCAAGAAGAGGTACTGATAACGAAGGGCAAACTGCCATATAATGTATATTCTGCAAGTGGGCTTATGTTTCAGTCCGCATTAGATCGAATTTCCTCAGGATTTATAAGTGATATTGTAGAAGAGCAAGTATTAGAGCGACTTTATGGACAATATGCAGGCATCCAGCCCTCAATGATATTATCCGACCAGATCATTGTATCTCCTATGGGATACTTTGAGCGCGTAATGAATGCTTTTGATGCGAAAGCTTGCATTGATCTTCTGATTGCGGAACTCGTACAGAAAGTTTCCGGCCATGCAATTGCTGGCTATGAAGATGCTATCACGGGAGGAGATCATTTAATTGCAGCAGTATATTTGCGCCATGTAAGGAGACGATATGAAGAGATTGGTATTTTGTGGGATATACCGTTAGATGAAATTATTTTTCAAGTTTGTCAAGCAGCATTCGTAGAGGCAGAAATCCGTACAGAACAGTTTATCGAAGGATATGCAACCTGGCTAATTATTAGCAACTTGCGAAAGGTTGCGCAGGAGAATGAAATTGTTCTGACTGAGCAGGATTTGACTCCTTGGAGAAACGCAGCGGGCTATTTTTCGGAGTTTCATAAAAGAGCAACAAAACCAGAGTCAAAACCAGCAGATGGCAGCTATGAGGAAGCTATTGAAATGCTTAAACAGGAAAATATTTCAGAAATACAGATTGAAGAGGAGGCGTCTGATTTAGAAAATCTTTCTCATATAAGTGTAGAACCCAAACCAACAGAAGAAAATCATACAGGGGAGAAACCATCTGTCTCTGAAACTATCTCACATGTAAAAGCGGAACCCACGCGAGTGGCGGCACCCCCAGCTAACCCGCCTTTAAAATGGCTTGGTAAGTCTGCTGAATTAGGATATTTGGTGAGATTATTAATCGAGAATGGTTTTATTGAAAACCCCAACAGTAACTTGAAAACAGCCAAAGCTATATTGGCTGCTTTTAAACTCCGCACAACCCCAGATACGCTGCGAAAAGAATTAAGTGATACAAACAGTCTAGCTGCTGACAATGCAGGAAAATGGAAAGTTCCGGAAAATTATAACGTAAAAGGAAAGTAGCTGGAAAGTAACTGGAAAGTACTTTCTGTTTTTAGCCTGGAGATTTGACTCAAATACAGTTTATGAGATCAAGTTTTCAAAGCTATGAGCGCAACAAAAAGCGAATGAAAATTGACGGCGAGTATAAAAACGTCGAGAAAATTATTCTAGTAGACACATTCCTTTACTGGGCCTTTAAAATACTTAGATTACTTATGTGCAGTATTTTTATACTTAAAAGCCAAGAAGGTAAACAACTCCTCAACATCGCTAAATTATTAGTGGGTCGAACATTTCATTAGTTCGTTCCAATTCAGCTGCATACGAATCTCGGCAAGAACATTGTGATCTGCAATTTCGACGTTCAATAGGTATATTTAACCCGGTATCCGCCATCGCTGACCGCAAGGCTCCATAAGCCATAGCGTAAAGGTATACGTTATCATCATTTCTCATATTTGGATTATCGAGAATGATCTTCTTTAAACAGTTTTTAAACAGAAGTTCTCCACCGCAATGACGGAACACGATCATTTGATTAAAGCGTCCTTTTACAAACCCTTCATCTAGCTCATCTAGGTCTTGAAACCACCTAGCAGAGTTTTTTGAACCAGCCCAATATGAAGGGTTCTCTTTTGTTACCCAAATATCCCCTGTAATATTTTGACGAATTAATTCGATGTCAAATACAAATGTTACAGGCCCATATTCGTTATATCTTTGTGCTCGATAATGTATGTCAACTGTATCTAAAAAAACATCAAACCAAATACTAAACCTACGATCTAATGTATCCGATTTTTGGATCGTTTGCTTTAAGCCACGCCGCTCTACAGTTCCTCTAGATAAAAGAGATTGAGATCGGATAAATAGACACGCACTGGCTACACTATTTGCATGATGAAGTTCGTCTACGCCTTTGTCGAGTAAAATATCATAAACTCCTTTCTTACGAAGTCCTGCCATAAAATTGTTTTATGGTGAATAGAATTGTTTTCACTATTTCAAGTTTTTAGAGTGAACGATCTCTAAAGGTAGACATCGCAACCTATTGGCTGCAAGAGTAAAAATACCCGATCATATACGTGAAAATATACATTAAAAAAACAATCGATTATGGGTGCTTCTATATGCCTGAACGTGCGATGGAAATATTCGGGCGAGCTTTAAATTATTTTAATCAAGAGTAACTAGACTAAAAGAAAAATGCGTTTCGGAAAAACTCTGAAACGCTTTATGGTCTCAAAGGTTTTCAGTCCTTGCTCCTAAATGCAAAGCGCAGCTCACTGGCCGCGCTTTTCATTTATAAAACAGTAATCCTTTACTTCTTCATCAACCCTTCCAGCTTTTGAAGCGTAGCAGTAAGCAGCTCCACCTTCTCTTTTTCACTCTGCAACAGGCGCTCATAAAGCGCTTCATTCTTAGCCAGCGCCTCTATCCATTTCTCAACAGGGTTAGAAATAAAATTGTGATTGTCTCCACTTGTAATCCCTGCATTAACACCATTGTCACTTGCGGTAAAAGTATTCCCAATAATATTTATCGAAGGATCATCATTCACAGTATCAAACAATTCTACCGGCACCTTCAATATCTGCGAAATCTGCTGCAGCAGCACAGGCTCTATCACATCTTTGCGCTCCAGCGTAGATATTTTCTTCTGCGTCCAGTCGTCGCCCAGTTCGTAAGCCAGTGTTTCCTGTTTCATATCTCTCCACTCCCTGAACTTACGGAGGTTCCTGCCGTGATGTACATTGCCTTGTGCCATAGCGCTGGTAAAAAATGGTTTGCACAAATATAGTTTTTAGATGTGAGATACAACAGGCAAAAAAGTGGCTGCGGCAGCCGCTGAAATAATCCCTCTCCGTGCTGTAGCACGCCATACGGCTGCCTTACTTTGCTGCATATCCATTTTCAGAAAAACCTACTCAAAGCGAAGCATTATGAAACCTCCTAAAGAAACAGAATACCCGAGCTGGCACTACCAGCCATTGCACCTCTTCGAAGCCCAGATAGCCGATCCGTACCTGGTGCTGTCCGCCTTCTTCTCCGAGTATACGCTGCCAGATCTCCGCTCCTGCCTGCGCCTGTGGCTGCTGGATGCGCTGGAAGGCAACGCTGAAAGCGCCGCTGCTACTGCCGAGCTGCATATGGAGGTGCTGCAGGTGCTGGAAGCGGCTTACCTGCTCTATGAGCGGAATAAGGGTTAGCCGGTGAAACCACGTGCAGCGGGTTGTTTACCGCAGAGGGCGCTAAGGTTTACGCAGAGATACGCCAGGTGCCTGTCATTTGCTTTGCGTCCCTTTGCGTCATCACTGCAATCTTTGCGGTTAAAATCCAGGTGCCGGATATTGGCTGCTCTATGAGCGGAATAAGAGTTAGCCGGTGAAACCACGTGCAGCGGGTTGTTTACCGCAGAGGGCGCTAAGATTTACGCAGAGATACGCCAGGTGCCTGTCATTTGCTTTGCGTCCCTTTGCGTCATCACCGCGATCTTTGCGGTTAAAATCCAGGTGCCGGATATTGGTTTCTCACATCTCATATCTCACATCTTACATACCGTTGCTTTGCTTTTGCCAATAAGCGGCAACGCTTGAAGCTGCCACGGGCCGTAACTGGCACCGGGCAGTTTTTTTATTGGTATAACGTAGACAGGGTTTCAAACCCTGTCTGCGTTTTTTTGTTTTTGAAAAAGGTGTATGGATTAAGGCAGGGTTTACAGGGGCATTATACTGCCACTTTTACAATAGCGAGCGCATTGTAGGCGCCATTATTCAGCGCATAGGCCTGGCCATTGATCTCCTGGAAGAAGGAGAGACCCAGCGCCACAAGCATAGGCGCGGCAATACCTGCACCCAGGTTGGCCGTGAGGCTGATGGGGGCTGTGCCCACATGGTTGAGCGGCAGGATGCCGGAAATGCTTACCTGCGCGGTAGATGTAAAGGCGGCGAAGTCTGCAGCTACACAGGCTGCCTGCAGCTGGTAGTGCGTAGTGCCTGCCGGTGCAGCAATAACATCGGCCGGTACAAATGATGGTATATCTACTTCGATAATGCCGGTAGCATGATCTGCGGACACTGTGTACTGTACCGCAAAGCAACTGTGAAGGGGAGCTGCACTGTTGAACTCAAAGCCCTCGAGCAATGCAGGATTGCCGGTGGCTACGGTGCGCTGTCCGCGCGGGCTTACGGCATCGGCCTGGAGGGCCTGCATGAGCCTTTTTACCAGCCGGCTCATGGCCCGCCCGTCTGCTTTGGTGCGTACGCTGCTCAGCGCTTTGAACAGGAAACTGCCGGTCTTGCCGGCATTGCCAAACTCGCGGTTGTTTTCCCGTGTGCGGGCAAATGCCGGGTCCGCAGCTATGCGCCGGGCGTTGACACTGCTTTTTTGCTTTACGATGATACCGTTTGCTGTTTTGGCAAAGGTGATGTTCCCTACTGTTCCTTCGATAGGAAGGATTCCATTTAGTTTTCCCATGGTTTATAGTTTTTTTTGAATGGGTGAAAAAATACCGGCTTACTGTGGGTGCCGCAATGCTTTCTCTTTGCCGTGCACTGCAAAGGGGATATAGCTCACCAACAGTTGCCGGTACAAATATGAAAATGATATATGCAGCCTATGTGCAAACGTGCGGCAAAATTTCAGGACACGGCTTCACACGGCTTTACCCTGACGTTACCCTGAAGTTACCCCGGCTTTACCCTCACTTTGGTGACAGGCTCTTGCAATAATTTATAAGTCTGTATCCGGAGCAGAGGTGAGCATCGTTATGGCTGCAGATCAGCCTGTGCGCTGACGGACGTGCGGTAGGTGCATCCGGTACTGAAATGAGGGTGGTTTGTATTTTGCGTTCTTAACAGAGCAATTTTTTTTTCACGGCGGTGCAATAACACAGCGCTGCTTACGCTGTGTTGCATGTTCGGTGAGCATCCGATATTAAGGATAAAAGTAGCTTTGTACTGACGCTACAGGATACGTTTAAACGGTACGAAATCTTTCAGTTCAGGATCGAAATGAGCCTCATACAATCCTGTTCCTTTCTGATTTCCCGAAGTGGCAATCACACCTATCAGCCCAAACATGGCAGCAGCACCAGCATTATTAGCAAGTCCTTTAAAATACCGCTGTGTTATAAATGCTCCGTTTTCATATTTCATTTTTGTGAAATAGTATTTATTGGAAATTGTCCATTGCTGCCCGTCGTAAATAGCAAAGAGCTCATCGGGATGTATTTTGCTGCCTTTGTGGCCATTCGGTTTCTGATAGTGATAAGCGTATTGCTTCACGCCGCTGTTGAAATAAATCTCACTGACAAACGGGGTATCCAGAGGCGTGTTGTTAATAAAGTCATTCATCGTGAGGTAAATGCCTTTCTTGAATGAGCCGCCGGTATTGTAGATGGGATATTGTTCGTTATCTGTTTTCCGTTTCAGCTTAGCTTCTCCGAGCGTATAGGTTTTGTCGCCTGATGCCGTTGCAGCAGCTGCATTTGCAATAAAGTGGCCGGTCTTTTTACGGGAGAGATTTATAAGATCTTTGCTTACATCCCAGCCGGAGCGCACCTCAAAAATGGAGTCTATATGTGCTACCATTTTATAGCGGCCTTCATTACCCTGGAAAAAATCACCGTTGAAATAAAATGTTCCCAGTTCGTCACCATTAGGCCGGTCTTCCATGTGCATATCATAGAGCACCAGTAAAAGTTCGTAATGATCTGCGGATGTGGGGTGTATGTTATTAGTAAAATAGCTGCTGAGCAACTTATCGAGCGATTGTTCTGTTTCTATTGGCGTCAGCCGGTTAAAGGCACCTGTACGCAGGTAGCCCAGATCTTTTTGATCGCTGCGCATATCTGCAACGTGGAGCCGGTCGCAATAGCTGTGCTCTATATTGCGTGCTGTGCTGTCCATAAAAAAAGTGTATGTATGCTGTGCCGAGGAAGAAAAAGCATACAGGAGTAACAGGCTGAATAAGGTAATACGTAGTTGCATAAGGGTAAATAACTCCGCAAACATAACTAATATCAGCATTTGCGGCAATAGCAGGAAAGTGCGTTAATATATTGTTGATGAATGGTGCGGGCAATTGAAGTGAAACAATATTCCTGTCCGTTTTGTGCGCATTTGCGCTAACAGATAAGTTAAATATGTCATGATTCCGGTATTGCCGCGTTTTACCGTATGACACCTTGATCGTGTGTCATATAGGCCCTTCACAATAGTTTATAAGTCTATATTTGGCAACGGGAGCAGCTAATGTTATCTTTACAGGATTATTTTTTAAAAGAATATGGATACAGTTATTGACAGCCCGGTAAAACTTACAGACAGCGCTATTGCAGAAGTGAAAAGACTGATGCAGGAGCCTGGCTTTGATACAAACCAGTACCTGCGTGTAGGCGTTAAGGGCGGCGGATGCAGTGGTATGAGCTATGTGCTTGGTTTTGACGCTAAAGAAAATGACGACGATATATACGATATCAGCGGTGTTCCCGTTATCATGAAGAAGGCGCACGGCATTTACCTGATGGGAATGCATGTTGATTTCCAGGACGGACTCAATGCCCGCGGCTTTGTATTTAATAATCCCAATGCCAGCAGCACATGCGGTTGCGGCAGCTCCTTTGCAGTCTGATGTTCAGAAAAATTTTCAGTATAATATTGTTGCTTACCGTTCTGGCAGGAACAACCGGCGTGCAGGCCCAGGCGGCCAAAGCAGGTCCGGAAACCATTAACCAGAAGGATTCCCGCGGTGAGCGGGACGGACTTTGGTATGCTACCTATCCCGAGCGGATGGGGGAGCCGGCGTATACGGAGTTTGGCAGCTATGATCATGGCCGTAAGTATGGGTTGTGGTATAAAATGGACCGGGAAGGGGAGCTGATGGCTATTGAAAATTTTAAGAACAATACGCTGAACGGTGAATCTAAATATTTTGAGCAGGGGCGCCTGGTGTGTATTGGCCATTACAGGGGGCTTAACCCGGCACAGAAATACGATACCATTATGGTTGTAAATCCGGAGACGGGTGCTGAAAAGCTGGTATCTATATCTACTGAGCGGGGATATGTAAGACATGGTCTATGGCAGTATTACGACCCTATAACAGGCCGGCTGCGCCGCGAGGAAGAATACCAGGTGGATGAGCTTATTTATCATAAGGATTTTATAATCAGCAAAGAAGACAGTGCTTATTACCAGAAAAAAGCACTTGCCATGCCGCATAATACGGGTAAAACATACACACCGCCTGCAGGCAAACGGCATTCATATACAGATTATAAAGGGTATTAACAGGTCCTGTTTAAGAAGGCTCTCCTGAATACAAAGCCTGCTATACAACCGGAGCGCTCCAGTCGTCAGAAGATGTTATACCGCCTTCCATCCACGTCCATGTAATTTTCTGGTAAGTGAAGCATACCTGCTCCAGCACGGGCATTTTTATACCGCTGTCGGAGAGATTGTTGACCATATCCAGTGTTATTTCAGAGATACTGGCGTTCGTTAACTGTATCTTATAGGTTATTTTCTCCAGGCCGGTTCTGTCTGTACCCCAGAAGTTTAAAGTAAACTCTGTAATATTTTCATTATTGACGAGTGCATTATAGAGAAGTGGGGTAGACTGGTCAATTTCTTTAGTTATAATAAAAGGCTTATGCATTCTTTTCCCGGTTGGTAATCCGGAGGCCGGATCGCGGGGACTTACAATATCGTGGTGTACAGCATGCACCAGTATCTGGTTTTCGCGGCCTTTCTGAATGACACCGCCTTTAATAATTCCCTGTTTGGCTCCTTTAAGCGTGAGAAATGCATTTGAAGACATGGTGATTGTTTTTAGACAGGTGAAGATAAGTAAAGTATAGTTGAAAAAATAATGATGTGTGAAAGTTTAATGATGTGGAAAAGAATAAATAAAGATATATTTTGTTAAAAAATTTGGCAGAAAAGCGATTTTTGGAATAAATTTTGATAATTAATACCACTCTTCGTATATTTGCCGTCCCTTTGCAGGGAGCTAGCACGTGCAAAAAGATTTATTGACCAAAAAAGCTTATTAATACAGCATCTGACCTGTACTGAAGGAGTATCTCCTTGAGTGCGGGGTTTTCTGCGTATTACAATTTCGTAAAAAAGGAGTTTTAAATATACTATGGCTATAACACAAAAAAGAACCGCATCCGGTCGCGTCAACTTTGGTAAGATCCATGACGTTGCCGATACGCCTGATCTGCTGGCCATTCAGCTGCAATCCTTCCAGGATTTCTTCCAGCTGGAGACCACTCCGGATAAGCGTAACAATGAAGGTTTGTTCCGGGTATTCAAGGAAAATTTTCCGATCACTGACACGCGTAACATCTTCGTTCTTGAGTTTCTTGACTATTTCGTTGATCCGCCCCGCTACACGATTGATGAGTGTATGGAGCGCGGCCTGACGTATTCAGTTCCGCTGAAAGCCAAGCTTCGCCTGAGCTGTAATGATGAGGAGCACGTTGACTTTGAAACCATCGTTCAGGATGTGTTTCTGGGTAACATTCCTTACATGACTCCGCGCGGTACGTTCGTTATCAACGGTGCCGAGCGTGTAGTTGTATCTCAGCTGCACCGTTCTCCGGGTGTATTCTTCGGACAGAGCGTGCACCCCAATGGTACCAAAATCTATTCTGCACGCGTAATTCCTTTCAAAGGTGCGTGGATGGAGTTTGCTACCGACATCAACAACGTGATGTATGCATACATCGACCGTAAGAAGAAATTCCCGGTGACTACGCTGCTCCGTTCTATCGGCTACGAAACAGATAAGGACATCCTCCAGCTGTTTGGTATGGCCGACGAAGTGAAGTGCGACCGTAAGAGCCTCGAAGCAAACATCGGCCGCCGCCTGGCTGCCCGTGTACTCCGCAGCTGGACTGAAGACTTCGTAGATGAAGATACCGGTGAGGTAGTGTCTATCGAGCGTAACGAGATCGTACTGGACCGTGACAATGTACTGGATGAAGAAAACGCTGCTATGATCATGGAAATGGGTATCAAAACCGTTTTCCTGCAGAAAGAAGAAGTGAGCGGCGACTATTCTATCATCTACAACACACTGAATAAAGATACTTCCAACTCCGAGCTGGAAGCCGTTCAGCACATCTACCGCCAGTTGCGTGGTTCTGATGCGCCGGATGACGAAACAGCGCGCGGTATCATTGAAAAACTGTTCTTCAGTGATAAACGTTATGACCTCGGTGAAGTAGGACGTTATAAAATCAACCGCAAGCTGGGCATCGATGTTTCCCTGGATTCCAAAGTACTCAGCAAAGCAGATATCATTTCCATCATCAAGTACCTGGTACGCCTTACCAACGGTAAAGCAGAGATCGATGATATCGATCACCTGAGCAACCGTCGTGTACGTACCGTGGGCGAGCAGCTGTTTGCACAGTTTGGCGTAGGTCTGGCACGTATGGCGCGCACCATCCGCGAGCGTATGAACGTTCGTGACAACGAGGTGTTCACGCCGATCGACCTGATCAATGCACGTACACTGTCTTCAGTGATCAACTCATTCTTTGGTACTTCACAGCTGTCACAGTTCCTCGACCAGACGAACCCGCTGTCTGAGATCACGCACAAGCGTCGTATCTCTGCCCTCGGCCCGGGTGGTCTGAGCCGTGAGCGTGCGGGCTTTGAGGTGCGTGACGTTCACTACTCCCACTATGGCCGCCTGTGTACCATCGAAACACCGGAAGGTCCGAACATTGGTCTGATCTCTACGCTTTGCGTACATGCGAAGATCAATGATATGGGCTTTATCGAAACACCTTACCGCAAGGTAAAAGAAGGTAAAGTAGATCTGAAACACGAAATATACCTGAGCGCTGAGGAAGAAGATCTGGCAAAAATTGCCCAGGCCAACGTTCCGCTGGATGACAAAGGAAATTTCGTAGAAGATAAAATCAAATCACGCCAGACAGGTGACTTCCCGATCCTGGACCGTGAAGAAGTAGAATACATGGACGTTGCGCCGAACCAGATCGTAGGTTTGTCTGCATCACTGATTCCGTTCCTGGAGCATGATGATGCCAACCGTGCGCTGATGGGATCGAACATGCAACGCCAGGCTGTACCGCTGCTGCGTCCGCAAACGCCGATCGTGGGTACCGGTCTTGAGGCAAAAGCTGCCCGTGACGCACGTATCCAGATCCATGCAGAAGGTAATGGTGTGGTAGAATACGTAGATGCAAATGAGATCCATGTACGCTACGACCGTAACGATAAAGACCGTCTCGTTTCTTTCGAAGACGATCTGAAAGTATACACACTTACAAAATATAAGAAAACCAACCAGAGCACCAGCATCACCCTGCGCCCATGCGTACGCAAAGGCCAGAAAGTGAAAGACGGAGACTTCCTCACAGAAGGCTACGCTACACAAGGTGGTGAACTGGCACTGGGCCGCAACCTGAAAGTGGCGTTCATGCCATGGAAGGGCTACAACTTCGAGGATGCGATTGTAATCAACGAAAAAGTAGTGCGTGAAGACTGGTTTACTTCTGTACACATTGACGAATACGAACTGGAAGTACGTGATACCAAACTGGGTGAGGAAGAACTGACCCCGGATATCCCGAACGTTTCTGAAGAGGCTACAAAAGACCTTGATGAAAACGGTATCATCCGCATTGGTGCACATATCGGCGAAGGTGATATCCTGATCGGTAAGATCACTCCTAAAGGTGAAACTGACCCGACTCCGGAAGAAAAACTGCTCCGCGCCATCTTCGGTGATAAAGCCGGTGATGCGAAAGATGCTTCTCTGAAAGCTCCGAGCGGAACAGAAGGTATCGTGATCAGCAAACAGCTGTTCCAACGTGCTAAAAAAGATAAGAACTCTAAAGTTCGTGAAAAAGCACAGCTGGAAAAGATCGAAGCTACACACGAGAAAAACCTCGATGCGCTGAAAACACTGCTGCTGGATAAACTGATGACCCTGCTGAAAGACAAGTCTTCTACAGGTATCACCAATAACTTCGGTGAGCTCGTGATCAGCAAAGGTGGTAAGTTCAACAGCAAAACGCTCGGTTCTATCGACTACGCAAACGTGAACCCGCTGGGCTGGACTGGTGATGCGGATATCGATGAATCTATCAACCAGCTGCTGCACAACTATAATATTAAATACAACGAAGAACTCGGCCGTTACAAACGTGAGAAGTTTAACCTGAGCATCGGTGACGAACTGCCTGCAGGTGTGCTGAAGCTGGCTAAAGTTTATCTCGCATCCAAGCGTAAGCTGAAAGTAGGTGATAAAATGGCGGGCCGCCACGGTAACAAAGGTATCGTAGCACGTATCGTACGTGCAGAAGATATGCCGTTCCTCGAAGACGGTACTCCGGTAGATATCGTTCTGAACCCACTGGGTGTACCTTCCCGTATGAACCTCGGACAGATTTACGAAACTATCCTTGGCTGGGCCGGTGAGAAACTGGGTGTGAAATTTGCAACCCCGATCTTCGATGGTGCTTCCGTATCTGAAATTGAAGAACTGATCGATCAGGCAGGTGTTCCGGAACACGGACACACTTACCTCTACGACGGTGAAACCGGTGAGCGTTTCCACCAGAAAGCAACCGTTGGTATCATCTATATGATCAAACTGCACCACATGGTAGACGATAAGATGCACGCGCGTTCTATCGGGCCATACTCCCTCATTACACAGCAGCCGCTGGGTGGTAAGGCACAGTTCGGTGGTCAGCGTTTTGGTGAAATGGAGGTGTGGGCACTTGAAGCATATGGTGCTGCAAACATCCTGCAGGAACTCCTGACACTGAAATCAGATGATATCATGGGCCGTGCGAAAACTTACGAAGCGATCGTGAAAGGTGATAACGTGCCGAAAGCCGGTATCCCTGAATCATTCAACGTACTCGTAAATGAGCTTCGCGGTCTGGGTCTGGAACTGAAGTTTGAATAGGTCTTTATAAACTGTGTTCCGCCGCCTCATCAAGGTCGTCATCCTGAGCGGAGCATAGCGTAGTCGAAGGATCTCCTGAACATATGCAGGTAGCTAAATATAGCGATAGTGCAAACTTTCAGGAGATTTCTCCCTACGGTCGAAATGACGAATACTAATCGGGCTGAGGGCTTAATAGTATTTCCGAACGATGAATGGTGCCAACGCCGCTATTGCCGAAAGGAGTAGCAGTGCTGATACCCAACTAAAATTAAAAAACACTTCTTTTTAAATATGGCTATTAAAAAGGATAACCGTCCAAAAGCTGGTTTCAACAAGATCACCATCAGCCTGGCATCTCCGGATACCATCCTGGATCGCTCTTATGGCGAGGTGCTGAAGCCTGAAACCATCAACTATCGTACGTACAAGCCCGAACGCGATGGCTTGTTCTGCGAAAAAATATTCGGTCCTGTAAAGGATTACGAATGCTATTGCGGTAAATACAAACGTATCCGTTATAAGGGTATCGTCTGCGACCGTTGTGGTGTAGAAGTAACTGAAAAGAAAGTGCGTCGTGAGCGTATGGGCCATATCAAGCTCGTAGTTCCGATCGTACATATCTGGTATTTCAAGAGCCTTCCGAACAAGATCGGCTACCTGCTGGGTACCGGTTCTAAAAGGCTTGAGAGCATTGTATATTATGAGCGTTATGTAGTAATTCAGGGTGGTGAGGCAGATGATCTGATCCGCCAGAAACTGAACCTGCGTGATTCTGAAAAAACAGAACTGCAGCAGCTGACGGAAGATGAGTACCTGGAAATCCTGGACAGCATCTCCAAAGACAACCAGCACCTGACAGACGAAGATCCGAACAAGTTCATCGCTAAGATGGGTGCGGAAGCGGTACATACAATGCTTTCCCGCATTGACCTGGACCAGCTGTCTTACGATCTGCGTAATGCCGCTGCCAATGAAACATCTCAGCAGCGTAAACAGGAAGCCCTGAAACGCCTGAGCGTTGTAGAAGCTTTCCGTGATGCAAACACACGCGTAGAAAACCGCCTGGAATGGATGGTAATGCAGTACCTGCCGGTTATACCACCGGAACTGCGTCCGCTCGTTCCCCTGGATGGCGGCCGTTTTGCGTCATCTGACCTGAACGACCTCTACCGTCGCGTTATTATCCGTAACAACCGTCTGAAACGTCTTATAGAGATCAAGGCTCCTGAAGTGATCCTGCGTAATGAAAAACGCATGCTGCAGGAAGCGGTTGACTCCCTGTTTGACAACAGCCGTAAATCTAATGCCGTTAAAGCAGAAGGCGGCCGTGCCCTGAAGTCTCTTTCTGATGTACTGAAAGGTAAGCAAGGTCGTTTCCGTCAGAACCTTCTCGGTAAACGTGTGGACTACTCCGGTCGTTCCGTAATCGTGGTAGGCCCTGAAATGAAACTGCATGAGTGCGGTCTGCCAAAAGATATGGCTGCCGAACTGTTTAAACCATTCATCATCCGCAAGCTGATCGAAAGGGGTATTGTAAAAACAGTGAAAAGCGCTAAAAAACTTGTAGAACGTAAAGAAAGCGTGGTTTGGGATATCCTGGAAAATGTTCTGAAAGGACACCCGGTACTCCTTAACCGTGCCCCGACGCTCCACCGTCTTTCTATCCAGGCATTCCAGCCGCGACTGATTGAAGGTAAAGCGATACAGCTGCACCCGCTGGTGTGTTCTGCGTTCAACGCCGACTTCGATGGTGACCAGATGGCCGTTCACGTGCCGCTGAGCCACGCAGCCGTACTGGAAGCACAACTGCTGATGCTGGCTTCTCACAACATCCTGAACCCGCAGAACGGTACGCCGATCACCCTGCCTTCACAGGACATGGTGCTTGGTCTGTACTACATCTCAAAAGGTAAGAAAACCATGGGTGATGATGTAGTGAAAGGCGAAGGCAAAGCATTCTACAGCGCAGAAGAAGTAATCATTGCACATAATGAAGGTCGCGTAGATCTGCATGCCTGGATTAAGGTGAAGGCAGATGTACGTGTGAAGGATGGCAGCCTGGAAAGAAAACTGATCGAGACAACTGTTGGTCGTGTGATCTTTAACCAGTTCGTACCTAAATCAAACGGATTTGTGAACGCGCTGCTCACCAAGAAATCACTCCGTGAGATCATCGGTGACATCCTGAAAAATACAGATATCCCACAGACTGTAGCTTTCCTGGATGATATCAAAACACTCGGATTCCGTACGGCCTTCCGCGGTGGTCTGTCGTTCAGCATTGCGGATCTGAAGATCCCGGATGTGAAAGAAGAACTGATTGATGCTGCACAGGAAGAAGTCGACGAAGTATGGGATAACTACAACATGGGTCTGATCACGAACAACGAACGCTACAACAAGATCATCGATATCTGGAGTGGTGTGGATATTAAAGTGACAGAAACACTGATCCGTGAAATGGCAAATGACAAGCAGGGCTTCAACTCTGTGTACATGATGCTTGACTCCGGTGCCCGTGGTAGTAAGCAGCAGGTAAAACAGCTGGCCGGTCTCCGTGGTCTGATGGCCAAACCGCGCCGTTCTGGTTCTACCGGTTCTGAGATCATCGAAAACCCGATCCTGTCCAACTTTAAAGTAGGTCTGTCGGTATTGGAATACTTCATCTCTACGCACGGTGCGCGTAAAGGTCTTGCGGATACCGCCCTTAAAACAGCGGATGCCGGTTACCTGACCCGCCGTCTTGTAGACGTGGCACAGGACGTAGTAATCAATGATGAGGACTGCGGAACACTGCGTGGTATTGCAACATCTGCACTGAAAGATAACGAAGAGATCGTAGAGCCGCTGTATGACCGTATCCTCGGCCGTACTTCACTCCATGATATATTTGACCCGCATAACGGTGAACTGCTGGTAAGCGCCGGTGAAGAAATCTCTGAAGATATTGCGAAAGCAATTGAGCACAGCGCTATCGATACTGTAGAAATACGTTCTGTACTTACTTGCGAAGCCCGCCGTGGTGTGTGTGCTAAGTGTTATGGTAAAAACCTGGCAACAGGTTACATGGCACAGAGAGGTGATGCCGTTGGTATCATCGCTGCACAGTCTATCGGTGAGCCTGGTACACAGCTTACCCTGCGTACCTTCCACGTGGGTGGTACTGCGAGCTCTTCAGCTATTGAATCTCAGCTGGCTGCCCGTTTTGAAGGTTCTATCCAGTTTGACGGTCTGCGTACAACGAAATTCACAGATTCAGAAGGTGAAGAACAGGAAGTGGTTATCGGCCGTACCGGTGAGGTGCGTATCGTAGACGTAGCCAACGACCGCCTGCTGATCACCAACAACATTCCTTACGGTTCTATTCTGAAAGTGAGCAACGGACAGAAGATAGCCAAAGGAGATGTGATCTGCACCTGGGATCCGTTTAACGCCGTTATCATCTCTGAAGTGAGCGGTAACGTTCGTTTTGAAAATGTAATTGAAGGTGTAACTTATCGCGAAGAAGCTGACGAACAGACAGGTCACCGCGAGAAAGTGGTTATTGAAACAAAAGATAAAACCAAAATACCTGCCATCCTCGTTGAAGGCAAGGAAGCTAAATCATACAACCTGCCGGTAGGCTCGCACATCGTTGTAGAAGACGGTGAAGGCGTACACAACGGACAGGTACTGGTTAAGATTCCGCGTATCATGGGCCGTAGCCGCGATATCACGGGTGGTCTGCCGCGCGTAACTGAGCTGTTTGAAGCACGTAACCCGAGCAACCCTGCTGTAGTAGCAGAGATCGACGGTGTGGTAGCATTCGGCAACATCAAGCGTGGTAACCGTGAGATCATCGTAGAAAGCCGCGAAGGACTGGTTAAGAAATATCTCGTTCCGCTCACACGCCACATCATGGTGCAGGACGGTGACTTCGTAAAAGCAGGTACTTCACTGTCTGACGGTGCAACAACGCCAAGCGATATCCTCGCTATTAAAGGTCCGTTTGCCGTACAGGAATACCTGGTGAACGAGATCCAGGAAGTATACCGCTTACAGGGTGTGAAGATCAACGATAAACACATTGAAGTGATCGTACGCCAGATGATGCGTAAAGTAACGATCGTAGAACCCGGAGATACCAAATTCCTGGAAGATGACACAGTTGATAAATTCGACTTTATGGTTGAAAACGACTGGATCTTTGACAAGAAAGTGGTTACTGATTCCGGTGAATCTGAAAAACTCCACCCGGGCCAGATCGCAACACTGCGTGAGATCCGTGAGGAAAACAGTATTCTCCGCCGCTCAGACAAGCCGCTGGTTCAGTACCGCGACGCAGAGCCTGCTACATCAGCACCGCTGCTGCTCGGTATCACCAAAGCTTCACTGGGTACGCACAGCTGGATATCAGCAGCTTCCTTCCAGGAAACAACCAAAGTACTGTCTCAGGCATCTATCAACGGTAAGAGCGATGATCTGATGGGCCTTAAAGAAAACGTTATCACAGGTAACCTGATCCCGGCTGGTACCGGTATGCGTGAACTGAATGATATCGTAGTAGGTTCTAAAGAAGAATTCGAACTGCTGATGGCAAGCAAAGATGTCCTGCAGTTTGACGAAGAGGAATAAGATTGAGATATGAGATTTGAGTATTGAGATGTGAGAGATGTATCTCAGATATAAGTTGAAAGCCGCTCCCAAAGGAGCGGCTTTCTTATTTTTTACGATTTTGAAATTGACTTTTTAAGCAAAGTAAAATGACGTTTTAAACAAAATGATTTTATATAGTTGCCGGTAGCTTTGTCTTATCAAAAAAATCGAAAAGATGACACTGCAAGACAATTATAACGGGGCGTTGCAACAACCCTTAAGATCAGGGTTCAACGCAAGATCTACCGTCTCTGACACAATACAAGGGATTGATCTCAGGGGGAAAACGGCCATTGTAACCGGTGGCTATGCAGGTATAGGACTGGAGACCGTAAAGGCATTTGCAGATGCCGGGGCAACTGTGATCGTACCTGCAAGAGATATGGGCAAAGCAGCCCGCAACCTGGAGGGCGTAGCTCATGTGACCATCGCAGCAATGGATCTCGCAGATCCGGATTCTATCAGGACGTTTGCGGAAACATTTCTTTCAGCGCATGACAAACTGGACATCCTGGTTAATAATGCAGGTATTATGTGGGTGCCGCTGCAGCGCGACAAGCGTGGTTACGAATCGCAGCTGTCTACCAATCACCTGGGGCATTTTCTGCTGACTGCCAGGCTCTGGCCCGCATTAAAGAATGCAGGTAAAGCACGTGTAGTCAACGTATCTTCTTATGGTCACCAGATCGCGCCTTTCAATTTTGAAGATCCTAACTTTATCAGCCGGGAATACGATACGCTGGAAGGATACGGGCAATCAAAAACTGCCAATAATCTTTTTACCGTAGAGCTGGATCACCGGGGGAAAGAATCTGGCATGCGCGCTTATTCTGTGCACCCCGGGTCTGTTATTGGCACTGATCTGGGCCGTGTAGCACCGATGGCTTTATTTCAGCAGATGGGAACGCATGATGCAAACGGAGAGATATTTCCGGAAGTAGCCGCCCGCCTGAAAAATGTGTCGCAGGGTGCAGCTACTACTGTATGGTGTGCAACCAGCCCGCTGCTGGATGACATAGGTGGCGTATATTGCGAAGACGCAGATATAGCAGAACTGGATGAAGGGAACATTGAACATAGCTATGACGATCCTGCTACCCTGCGCGGCGTAAAACCTTATTCGGTAAGTGCGGAAAACGCTCAGAAACTATGGAAGCTCAGCGAGGAAATGACCGGAGTATCGTTCGCGGTTAATTAATGATTGTTCCATCACCTGCCGTGAATGACTTGATAAACGATATCCAATGGAATTTGAAACAAAATATATTACACCAGACATTAAGCTTTCGGAGTACAGCGGAAAATCATTTAAAACGGAAGTAATGTTTGAGCATCATATACTGGTATGGTTTATCTCTGGTGAGACAAAAATCATCCAGGCAGATACTACTTCCACATTCAAGGCAGGTGATATTTTCCTGATCCCCCGCAATCAACTGGCTACGGTTATCAACTACCCTAAAGATGGTTTCCCGCATAAAACTGTTGCCATGCATCTTACACCAGCGCGACTGAAAGATTACTACACGAGGCATAAAACGACTGGCAAAACAAAACGATTGCAGCAAGTGTATACTTTCTCCCGGCATCCGCTGCTGGAGAGCCTAATGGCCTCGCTCATTCCTTACTTTGATTTGCCTGAGGAACTACCGGAGGAAATTGCTTCCATAAAAATTGAAGAAGCCATCACCATCTTGCGATCGGTAGACCAAAACATAGATGGCCTGCTGGCCAATTTCGATGAACCCGGGAAGATCAATCTTGCAGATTTTATGGAGCGGAACTATATGTTCAACATGTCTATGGACAAGTTCGGATATCTTACAGGCCGCAGCCTTTCTACGTTTCGCAGGGATTTTAAAAAAGCATTTCATACCACACCGCAGAAATGGCTCACACAAAAACGACTGGAACTGGCCCATTACCAGATTGCAGAAAAGCAGCAGCGGCCCGTAGATGTATTTATAGAGACCGGGTTTGAGAATATGTCCCATTTCTCACATGCATTTAAGAACCATTTCGGTTATGCGCCACATACACTCCTCATTAATGGCAGAAGTGCCGGAGAGAGGAATGCATAGTGCAGGGAACCAATCAGGAATTCGCCGGCAGGAATAAAGGAAATCATCTGTTGTTTTAACCGGGATCATTGTGTGACAAGCAGAAGATTCTTTATTTTATGAATTATGTTCAGACATAGAGGAAAACACAGGAGATGGATACATAATATACGTCTGGCATCCTTGCTGTCGTTTGTTGCAGGCATGGTTAATGTCTCCGGCTTCTTTGCCGTGCAGCGGCTCACCACCAATGTAACCGGCCATTTTGCATTTTTTGCTGATGAGATATTGCACAGGGATCCGGCGGCGGCATTTACGTACCTCGGTTATATCCTTTCTTTTTTTGCGGGAGCATTTTGTTCGGGTGTTATCTCTGAGCTGATTGGTCGCAGGAATGTACGTCTTGCCAATATAGCACCGGCAGTTATAGAGATTGTTTTACTGGCGGGTGTTGCCCTGGGGCATTATGAAGGTATACTGAAAGGCGCCGACATAATTTCCTGTCTTTTGCTCTTCACTATGGGACTGCAGAATGCAATGGTAACCAGTATTTCCAATTCGGTTGTGCGTACCACGCACCTTACAGGTCTTTTTACAGATCTTGGAATAGAGCTGGCATACCTGTTGGCCCGGCGTGAGCAAAACAGGGAACACTTGAAGCGGTCTGTAAAGTTGCGGATGGTAATTATCTGTTTCTTTTTTGCAGGTTGTATAGCAGGTGGTATTTTATATCTGAAGATAAAGATGCTTAGTCTTCTGTGTGCTGCTGCTGCGCTCGCGGGTGGCATTATCTATGATGGGTTCCGGTACCGGCTGGTGACGGCAGTACGGGGATACAGAAACCAGGCGCGGCTTCGTACCTGAGCTATTCCGGGTCGCCCAGTACCTCTGCTACGCGGCCTACTTCGCCGCTTTCCAGCCGCACTTTTATACCTCTGGAATGATAGGGTGCACTTGTAAGCAGATCTTTGATAATGCCGGTCGTTTTTTTGCCCGTACGCTGATCCTTCTTCAGGATTATAGCCACTTCCAGCCCGGGGTAAAGGTTTTCTCTTCTTGTTCCGTTCATAATGCAATATTACTAACGGTTTCCGATATCTATTTCACGATCCGGAAACCTTCGCCGGCCGCTTCATCTGTATCTGAGGAATGAATATGAGTCACTACAGCGCCCTCGGGACCATGGTGGCACCACTTGATAAAAGCTTCTACCTGTGCCGCAGGGCCGTGAACCAGTATTTCCACATGGCCATCTGTGCTGTTGCGTGCCCAGCCTGTTATGCCCAGCTGGTGCGCCTTTTCCTGTGCCGATGCCCTGTAGAAGACGCCCTGTACTTTACCTTCAATCAATAGTTTTTTTGTAATCATAAATAAATGGATCAGGTTTCAGATGCTAATGTCCGTAAATAAAAAATACCGCAGGCCATCCGCGGTATTCTGTTGCATGTATATAGCATTAGTCAGGTAATATCGGAGTATACATCCATGTATTCCGGCTCATTTCGTATCTCCAGCAGCCAGAACAGAACGCAGGAAACCGGAACCATTGTTGCCAGAACCAGTACCCATACTGTTTTTGTAGCACCGTTCATATTTTTAAGCCGGGTAAGATGGATGAGGCAAAAAATAAGCACCGCTGTAGAAATTATGCCTGATACAGCCAGCATAATAAATAGTGTATCATAGTGCTGAGCTGTAATGGAGGCTACAGCGTCATGATTTTGCAGCAGTTTGCTGGAGATAAGCGGACCGAGGGCTACCAGGTAATAGACCAGGCAGATAAAGAAGGAAATAGCCGGTAAAGAACAGACAATACCCATGTTGTTTTTCGCTTTCCGGTCCATTACAATATGTGCATCCATAACTGTTGTTTTTATACTTAAAAACTTAAAATATTATGCCATCACACAACTTTTTTTTCGCGTAATAAATCCACAGAAGCAACAATGTCAGTCCTATATAGCGTATTTCCTTACGTGGATTGGGGAACAGATGTAACGCCTGTAAATAATTTATCGAGTGCAGGATCTGTAAAATCTTTAATGAAGCCTATGATATTGCTGTAAGACAAAAAATCCTTTTGCTCGTGTGTCGTAGTAATAGCCACACTGCGCATGCCAGCATTTTGTGCTGATTCCACACCTTTGGGGGCGTCTTCAAATACGATACAATCTCCTGGCGGCACACCCAGTTTCTCTGCACAGAGCAGAAATACTTCGGGGTGCGGTTTGGCAATTTTTACGTCGTCCGCACTTACAATCGTTTTAAAGTAATGGCGGATATGCAGATTGTCCAGTACAAAATCTATATTAAACGGTATGGCGGCAGAACCTATTGCAAGCAGAATGTTTTGTGCGGCAGCTTTATCCAGCAATTGTTTTAATCCATTTACCAGTGCCAGGTGCGGAAGGTAAAGTGCCTGGTATCTGAGCTCTTTCTCCATAGACCATTTGTCCAGATCCGCAGGAGTGAGTGTGCCTTTGCCAAATACGCGTTCCATCAGTTCTTCGTTCTTTCCGTACATCTGCGCTTTTACCTGCTCCGGTGTCAGTCCTGCGTGGAGTTCATTGTTCAGTATATCGTTCCATACAATAGCATGATAGTTCATGTCGTCTATCATGGTGCCGTTGAGGTCAAAAATAAAGGCCTGTGTGGTTGTGCTCATCTGTTGTGCTGTCTTAATGTTTATGCAATGTCAGGTTGCTGTTCTTCTTTTCCGGCAAACACTTCCTCGTGTGTTATTTCACGTCCCGGCGGCCATATAAAGTCAAACGGGCGGCGTATGAGATAACGTAAAATAAGCGGCAGTAAATCCTTGAATTGCCGTGCACGCATGCCGCGTGAGCGCAAGGCTACCATAAATGCCAGTCCGAAGCTTACCGTAAAGTTACAGAATCCGATGCCTAATACGCCGGTGATAACCAATATCAGTTCGTGCAGGGGTACGTGATTATCCAGCCCCTGCAGCCCGAAGGCAAACTGTGCTGTGGAAATGGTGATATGCCTTATGTCAAAAGGAACACCGAATATTTTGCCGAACACAGGCGCAAAACCAAGGCAGAAACCGAGAAAAATATTACCGGCCCAGCCACCCAGGTTATGATCGACATACCGGGCAATTTTGTCGCGTTTTTGACCTTTCACCCTATACAGCAGCGGATGCTCGCGTATGCGGCCTGCAATATTGCTGAAGCGTACCTTGTTGTCTACATAGCCGGTGACAATGCCTGAAATAAACAGGAAGACGCCGGTGATGCAGCCATAGAGCAGGGCAGGAGACAGCAGCGGGTTTTGATTGTTGAGGTAGCTATGTGCTGTTGCAGCATCGGCAAGCTTATGCCCGGTGATTATTTCCCACCCCATTGCCAGCAGGTATGAAAGCGGAAATACAATAGCAAGATTGCCTGCGAATGCGGCCGTCTGGCTGCGCCATACCAGCACAAAAGCGTGCGCGACACGACGGAGCGAGTTCTTATGCTTACGCTTGTCCAGGTAAGAAGCAAGCGTAGAGGCAGTCATGGCGGGCTGCTTGGTGGCCAGTGTGGTATGCGTCACCTGCAGCAATACAAATCCGAAAGCATAGTTGAGCCCATAAAGAAAATATTCCCAGAAAGGTGCCGCCGGTACATGGTGCAGTAATGTTTTAAACATTGCTATGAAAGAAATGATAAAACCGCCGCCTGCTGCTGCATACAGGAAGGTGAAATATTCTTTTCGTGTTGCAGTAATATAATGTTCGCCTGTATTGCCTTTATGTTCTGCTATCTGGTAAGCCAGCACGCCGATGTTCTGCCGGAAAAGATCTGCAATATTATTACGCCTGTTTTCACTTTCAACCGTTTCTTTGAAAAACTGTACGGTTGCGCGCAGGTCTTTTTCTTCGTTGTCATTGGTGGCAAAAAGGTGCACCACGTATTGGATCCGTTTTATCTGCTGCGAGGTGCGCTCGAGTTGATAAGTCAGTTCCAGGCTGGTGCCCATACGGTTGCTGTTGCGGTGTATCTCTTTGATCACGGCCCTGCATTCGTCCAGGTCCTGCAGGATCTGTGTCGCATGCAGATTTATGTTGTCCTGGTCGCCCGCTGCTGCGGCCTCTAGGAGTTGAAGTACATGATCGTTCTGCTTGAGGAACGGTGTGCTGACCCCTTGGTCAATCAGGAAACGCCGGTTGATATTTTCTTCCAGCCCGAGTGAGCAAACTCTGTATGACAGTACGGTTAAGGCATTAGACAGGTAACTCCGGAACGAACTGTCGGGGCCTGTAGTAAGTTTTATTTTTTCAAATAAAGCAAGCCACAATTCATCAGGCACGGACTGTATCCATTTATAATCGGTCTTTTTATAAAATGCTTTCTGAAGTAAGTAGCTGAGGCTTCTTTTGTCTTCAAGCGGGGGTAGGATACGGTGTTTCAGCTGCCGGAAAAACTGCTGTGAAAAGCCCACACCGGTATGCAATCCCGAGCTGGTAAACAAAGTGTGACAATCGCGCTGGTTGAGCAGGGAAGAAACCATCCTGGAAACAGCGTCGCGCAACTGGCTTTCCTGGTCCATGCGGTCGGTGATGTATCGAATGCCATCCGGAGCGCCGGAGGTGCCCAATTGTCTTAATGCTTTCACCAGGCCGGTGAAAAGTTCATTATACCGGTTCGGATCTGTATTCTGTTGTATTTCCTGCAATACAACGGCTACAGCTGTGTTGGTGGTGATAGCAGGCATAGTACAATTTAATACAAGTTTCAGGTTCCGGCGTCTGTGCTGGCTTTTTTTTAACGCAAAGGGCGTGAAAGACACGCAAAGAGAAACAAGGCGTGCCTATGTTCTTTTTACCGTACTCTAAGCGCTTCTCAGCGTTTTACTGCGCTTCTGCGGTAAACTTCCCTGGTATTGTTAAGTTTTTGATTCTTTTAAGAAAATTATTTTTAGATTTGTCTAAAATTATTTTTAGCTAAAATGAATAAACAAATTGCACATGAGTCTCTCAGCGATGTGCATGAAAGCATAGACCCTTCTAAAGCCGGTGGCAAATGGAAGAAAATATTTGCTTTTTTCGGGCCGGCATATCTCGTAAGTGTAGGTTACATGGATCCGGGCAACTGGGCCACTGATCTGGCAGGAGGCAGCCAGTTTGGCTACACGCTTATCTGGGTGCTGTTAATGAGCAACCTGATGGCGCTGGTGCTGCAGTCGCTCTCCGCAAGGCTGGGCGTAGTGCAGGGCCGCGACCTGGCACAATGCAGCCGCGCCGCATACCCACGGGGAGTAAATATGATATTGTATGTGCTCGCCGAAATTGCCATTGCAGCTTGCGATCTGGCAGAAGTGCTGGGTATGGCTATAGGGCTGAACCTGCTGCTGGGCCTGCCGCTTATCTGGGGCGTACTCATCACGCTGCTGGATACATTCCTGCTGCTGTACCTGCAGCGACTGGGCATGCGCAAAATGGAAGCATTTATCATCACATTGATATCCATCATCGGCCTTTGTTTTCTTACAGAGATGTTTTACTCAAAGCCTTCTTTCCCGGATATAGCCGGCGGTTTTGTGCCGCACCTGCCCAACAGCGCTGCCTTATATATTGCCATAGGCATTATAGGTGCTACTGTGATGCCGCATAACCTTTACCTGCACTCAGCACTGGTACAGACGCGCAAAGTAGGCCGCGATATACCCTCGCTGAAAAGAGCCATAAAGCTGAATGCGGTGGACAGTGCCCTGGCATTGAACATGGCTTTCTTTGTAAATGCTGCGATACTAATACTTGCCGCTGCTGTATTTTTTAAATCGGGCATGCACGGCGTTGCTTCACTTAAGGACGCACACCGCCTGCTGGCGCCATTGCTGGGCAATAAATGGGCATCCCATCTTTTCGCCATTGCGCTTATTGCAGCAGGGCAAAGCTCAACGGTAACCGGTACACTGGCGGGGCAGATAGTGATGGAAGGATATCTGCGGCTGCGTTTAAACCCATGGGTGCGCCGGCTTATTACCCGGCTGCTGGCTATCGTTCCGGCTGTGCTGGTAATCCTTATTATGGGGGAAAATGAAGTAGATGCAATGCTCATATTCAGCCAGGTGCTGCTGAGTATGCAGCTGGCTTTTGCCGTAATACCGCTTATACACTTTGTAAGCGACCGGAAAAGAATGGGCATTTTTGCTATTAAGCCTGCTATGAAAATAGCTGCATGGCTTATTGCGGCTATCATCGTATTTCTGAACCTGCAGCTTGTGCTCGAAGAAGCGGGGAAATGGAGTGCCGCAACGCCTTATCCGCTGGTAAAAGGGTTGATATGGGCTGGGGTAGCAGGGCTTTTCGTACTGCTTATTATTACATTTGTATATCCGTTTATATTGCGGAAAAAAGAAGAGAACATCAGTATACACAGTGAAATGATGACAGCTTCCTTACTTGAAACCAGTCCTGAGCCTTTTCATACCATTGCACTGGCGCTGGATTACAGCGAAAAAGATGAAAAGGTGATACGTTATGCCTGGCAGCTTGCCCGCCCGGATACCAGTTTTGTGCTGATACATATAGTAGAAAGCGCTTCTGCCAAAATGATAGGGCAGGAGGTGAAAGACTATGAAACCGTAGAAGACCAGAAACGTATGGATCAGTACCTCGAAATTTTCCGGAGTAAAGGTTTTGCGGCAGAAGGGAAACTCGGCTTCCGCAACAGGGCTAAGGAAGTAGCAAGATTAACCGGTGAAGCGTCTGCAGACCTGCTCATTGTTGGTAGCCACGGGCACAAGGCATTTAAGGATTGGGTATTTGGTGAAACGATCAATTCTGTACGCCATCTGCTGAAGATCCCCATATTCATCGCCCGATAAAAAAGCCGGCAATTTTTGCAAGAGCCGGCAATATCACCCAATACATGGCAATAGTGTTATTTATGGGGCCGGCAGCTGGTGATGGGGCAAAATGGAAAAGTATTATAAAAATAATGTTATAATTTGGCCATATCAATTATTTAAATCATTCTTTTTCTGCAATCGGTTTTGATATATGTGAATATGTGCTAACTGGAAAAATATTGGTAAGCAATATTTTATATTATGAATAAAATTCTTTAAATTCATATTTCAGAATCGGATATCCGTAAAGATGGTTTTAAAACAAAGTTCATGGGGTCATCGCTACAAAACAATGATTTATTCTATCTGATCAAGGGATTGAGCGGCAACGAAAAATCTTATTACAAAAAGCTGGCAAAGCGCCACGCTACCAATAATAATTCGTTGCACCTTCGTCTTTTTGACCTGATAGACCGCGAACAGTTAAAAGATGAAAAGAAAGCGCTGTCGATACTTGGCATTACCAATCCCGCACAATTTTCCAGCCTCAAAAATTATCTGACAAAAGACCTGCTGGATACTATCGTATTCATGCGGCGCAATGAAGATATTAACGTGCAGCTCAGTTTTATTGTCATCCAGCTGGAACAGCTGCTGGAAAAAAAACTGTTGCACATAGCGCGCAAGCTGTTTAAGAAAGCCTGGGAACTCGCTACCTACTTCGATCATTATGATGCACAGATACAGCTGCTGCAGATACAGAACCGCATACTGGAGTTCAAATCGTATAAAGAATACAAAACAGAAGCTTCTGAAATAGCCGCCAGGATGCAGCACGTCCTGTTTTACCAGCATTTGCAGCAGCAGGTACAGTTTCAATACGAGCAACTGCAGATGCTAAAGAAAACTGCGTTTCTTCGTTTTACGGAAGAACAGCTGGAGGAAGTGGAACGTATAAAAAAAGCATTGCTGGAAATAAACATCTGCGACAAGGCCAGCGAATGGACCCGCATGCTGTACCACAGTGCTATAGCGCTGTGCGAGCATATGCTGATGCAGTTTGATCTGTGTGCCGAATATTGCGAAGCCATTATTGCATTCTGGAAAGAAAAACCATCATTTATCAATGCATATCCGTCCTATTTCCTGAACATTTCCAATACCTGTTTCTACAATGATTTTGCCATGCAGGCTGTGGCGCAGGTGGCCCATCATCTCAGCACTTTAAAGCTGCTGGCTGATGAGCAGTTAAAAAACGATTATTACCGCAAGCAGTGGGAGATTATATCCTTCAATACCACGCTGAAAATACATCATAAGACCGCCAGGTACGATAAAGTGAAAGCCATTATCCGCGATAAGGCAAAAGAGATACTGCAGTACGCAGAGCAGGCGCTTTCGCCGGCAGAAACACTTTCTATCATGAGCTCTATTTCCATCTCTTATTTTGTGCTGGAGGAATGGGATGAAGCAGAAAAAGTGCTGATCGACTGTAAAGAGCTGAACCGCGAGATAAACAGGGAAGATATTTTATATTTTTCACTTGTATTTCATCTCCTTATTTTATTCGAGAAAAAAGAATGGTACCGGCTGGATAATTCAATAGAAGCGGCTTACCATCTGCTGTACTCACGCAAGAAGCTGAGGCCATTTGAAAAAGACCTGATGCTGTTCCTGAAGCGGCTTCCGACAGCAAAATCCAAGAACGTTTCCGTGGAACTGATACGGGGTTTTCTCGATAAGCTCGATGATTACCGGAACGACCCGGTAAAGAATATCTATTTTCTTTATTTTAACTATTATGGCTGGCTGGAGAGTAAAATTCTCGGCATTCCCTATACGGCTTATATGCAGGAAAAAATCAATGGAACTGCCTCATAAAAAAGCGGTTACAGCATTTTAAATATGCAGTAAATTTTCTTATCTTTTCTGAGTAGTTTTCATTTTGTCAATATTTAATCATATTGACGTAACAATTATTCATAAATATATTTTTAACTTCGCGCAAATTTTTTCTGATATGAATTGGAACCCAGCCGGACTGATGGAAGAACTGACTTCTGTAACTCAAAAACTGGCCAAAGGCTATGAGACCTTACAGGAGATTGATAATGTAGATGTGGCAACCACTCCTAAAGAGCTTGTGTGGCAACGTGACAAAGTGAAGCTGTATCACTATAAAAGAGAAACGCCTGCTACCTGCAAGATACCGGTGCTTGTGTCTTTTGCTATGCTGAACCGTCACGACGTGCTGGACCTGCAGCAGGACCGCAGCCTGATGAAAAAACTCATCCAGGAAGGGCTTGATGTATATATTATGGACTGGGGCTACCCGACGCAGGCAGACAAGTACCTGACGATGGAAGACTATATCGACGGTTATATGAATGATGCGGTGGATTTTGTACGTAAGAGCAACGGTGTAAAGAAAATTCATAAAATGGGCATCTGCCAGGGCGGAACTTATTCTATGATCTATGCGTCTCTCTACCCGGAAAAACTGCAGACCCTGACTACATACGTAGCACCATACGATTTCTCCACTCAGGCATGCATGCTGTTTAAATGGACCAAATACATCGATGTAGATACGATGGTTGACAGCATTGGAACCATTCCGGGTGAGATGATCGATTCTTCATTCGGTATGCTGAAACCAAGTATGAACATCAGTAAATACCTGGGTGTGATGGATTCGCTGGATGACAAGGACAAGATGATGAACTTCCTGCGCATGGAGCACTGGAAGGGAGATCTGCCCGCCATTGCAGGCGAAATGTACCGTAAGTACATCAAAGATCTGTTCCGCGATAATAAACTGATAAAAGGGGAATTTGAACTGGGCGGTCGTAAAGTAGACCTGAAAAACATGACAGTTCCGTTCCTGAATGTATATGCTACACAGGACAATATCATTCCTAATGAAAGTACACTTGCTGTTATGGATGCTATTGGCAGTAAGGATAAAAAAGAATATCCTTTCCCCGGCGGTCACATCGGTGTGTTTGTAGGCGGTAAGTCACAGAAAGAACTGGCACCGGCTGTAGCCAAATGGGTTTCTGAACACAGCTAGGTTTTTACACAGATATAAAAGGAAGGGGCGCTAAAAAGCGCCCCTTTTCATTAACCACACATAAACCCATGATCTTTATGATCACCAATGAAGATTATAGAATGCGCTTTATGTTTTAACTACATGTGCGCTTCAAATATTTTACTGTTGTTTTGCCTGCGGATTCTGCGATTGATTCTGCTGGGCATTTGGGGTAGGTTGCTGGTTTTCACTATCCGGGTTAGGTTGCTGATTTTCACTTTTCTTGTCAGCTCCTTTTTCCGTGCTCCCTATATGCGATTCCCGTTTTGTAGTATGAAGCTGTTGTTCATCTTCATTTAATTCGTTTTCACGCAAATCCTGTTTTGGATCCTCTTGCGGCGTTTTCTGGTTGTCGGTCGGTTGCGGCGTTTGTCCTTTTGACTTGTCCTGAGGCTGTTGTTGTCCCGGCTGTTGATTGTTCTGTGTCATAATGGTTCTGTTTACAATTTAAAAAATCTCGTCTGTCAGACAATATAGAGAAAAGAGTATGCCACGGTTTCCCGGAATAGCCCGCAGAATGTAAAAAGAAAGAACCGGCGGTAATATCTTGTTCAGTCCGTAAGCATTATAAACGATGCTTATAGCAAATGATAACAGTAATTAAAAAACAGCAAGGATTACTTATGGAGTTGGTTTGGGTAAAAATGAGGAATTAGCGCATCAAACTGTGGCCACAATAGTATTTGTTTATCTGTTTGCTACCGCAAAAAACGATACTTTTAACACTTCAATTATCATGGTGTATTCAGAAACAGTGCGTTACCCGGTTCATTACCTGGAACTGGCCGATGCCGGCAAAATAGCTTATTTAGACGAAGGAAAAGGAACACAGACGATCGTTTTTGTGCATGGCCTTGCCAATTATTCCCTTAGCTGGGCACGTAATATAGAAATGCTCAGGGAACACTTCCGCTGCATAGCCATTGATCTGCCCGGTAATGGTTATTCAGACAAAAATGGCCCCCCTTACAGCATACAATTTTTTGCCCGTTGTGTGGCAGATTTCATCCGGCAGCTGAACCTGTCTTCTGTAATACTTGCAGGACATTCCATGGGTGGGCAGATAGCTATTACCACATTGCTTCATTATCCGCAACTGGCTCAGAAACTGGTGTTGTGCGCACCGGCGGGACTGGAGCAGTTTACAGAAATAGAAAAGAATCTTTACCGGGCCAGTCTCAGCTTCTGGGATATGTTTGCCTCCGAAGAAAGCAATCTGCGCAAATCTATACGCAGCAGCTTTTTTCAATATACAACCCAGGCAGATGGTATGATCAATGACCTGGTTGCATTGATGGCTACTTATCCGCCCAAAGGATACCGCAGAATGGTAGATACATGCATTCAGGCTATGCTGGATGAACCGGTATATGAAAGGCTTGGGGAAATCACGCAGCCGGTACTGGTGTTGTTTGGCGAGCGTGACGCATTGATCCCAAACCGCATTATACATCCCGTTACTACAAAGCACCTGGCAGAGCAGGGTGTAGCCCGTTTTCGTCATGGTTCACTGGCCATGATACCGCAGTGCGGCCACTTTCTGCAGTGGGAAAAAGCAACGCAGGTAAATGATCTGATAAAGGAATTTGTGGAAAGGGATGAGAACTGAGATAAAAGGGATGAGAACTGAGATATAAGTATTGAGATGTGAGGTGTAAATAGACAAATGCCAGGTGTGGGATATAAGCATTGAGATTACATTTGCTGATCAGCTAATTTTCACATTCACTGATTAGTAGATTCTCCCCGGGCGGTATATCAACACATAACCACATCCACACATTTTCACATTAACATGTGTACTATTTCTTCATGCCGGGGTATTGCATATGCAGGCTCTTGAGTACATCCCGGAGTTTTTTGGCCACGAGGTATGATTTGTACCAGTTCTGATCAGAAGGAATGATATGCCAGGGGATATTGCTGCAATGTTCAAAAACATCTTCGTAGCATTTCATGTATTTGTCCCAAAGCCTGGCTTCCTTAAAATCATTGGCATTATACTTCCACATTTTGTGTGGTACTTCCAGTCTTTCCTTCAACCTTTTCTTTTGCTCTTCAGGAGAGATGTGTAAATAGAATTTCAGGACCTGAGTGTAATTGTGACCGGCAAGCAGGTCTTCAAAATTGTTGATAGCGTGCATGCGTTTGCTGGCGGTCTTATCATCTATGAGGCCATGTACACGTGTTACCAGCACATCTTCATAATGTGAGCGGTTGAATACATGTATCATGCCTTTGCCCGGTGTGTTCTGGTGTATACGCCACAGAAAGTCATGCGCCAGTTCTTCGGCTGTAGGCTCCTTGTATGATTTCACATTTACCCCTTGCGGGTTCATCGAGGTAAAAACATCACGTGTAAGCCCGTCTTTACCACTGGCATCCATGCCCTGTATTACTACCAATACACTATACTGCCCGGAAGCGTACAACAGGTTCTGGAGATCGTCCAGTTCTTTAAGGATAGATTGAAACTCCTTTTTGGTGTCGCTTTTACTGATGCTTTTGGAGGCACGGGTATCTATATCGTGTAGTTTTATCTTGTGCATTGGATGGGGACTTTAATGTGATGACCTAATATAATTAGCGTTCTGTGCTGACGGATATCTTGCGGTATGCTTTGATGAAGATAGCACCAAGATTTTTGTGCGGCGGCACGTAATCATTAAAGCGTTCTTTTTCAGCAGCAGGTCTTCCGTCAAAATAAAGTTTCAGGCTGGACCATATATTGATCCAGTCGATATCATTTCCATACAGCAACTGAGTTTCCAGTGCTTTGATAATCGGTTCGTTTACGGCCATTGTCCCTACCTGTTTGGTAGAAATGATATTTGCATCGGGAGAATGATCCAGTACGGTACCGAGGTTATGATAGCCGCCGCAGGAACCCAGCATTACTATTTTGGATTCTTTGGTCAGCTTTTCAATGGTACTGGGCAAGTGATAGCTATGGCCGCGGTGTATCACTACCGTGGGGTGAATATTCTTTTCATCCAGGTATTTTACAAGATTGTTTTGCGCTACCTCATCTTCTCCTTCCGGCTCTGCAATAGGTTGATTTGCATATATCATTATAGGTTTGCCCGTTACGGATTTAATACTGGTCCAGTATTTATTCTCGTTTGTGATTTTCCACTGCTTTGGGTCTTTGAATATACCCATGAAACTGCCATAAGACATTTTACCGTCTTCATCGCCGAAGAAAAATGCCATTTCATATACTGTACCTGAATCATTGACCAGGTTTTTATTAGGCACCAGGTTGATAGGCGGGAGGTTCAGCTCATTGGATATTATATTGGAACTTCCTTCGCCGGCCTGTGTGCCTTTAAACAGTGTAGCAAGTAAGCCATAAACAATTACACCTTTCTTGCTCTTTATCTGTGCGCTGCGTTCATAGTTGTTCCGTACTTCATCCAGCAGGAAGGTAGAGAGCGTAGAATCGGTAATACTGCCAAAGGCATCTGCCACATCCACAGCGTCTTCCAGGTCGTCTTCCTTGCCTTTTTCCAGTCCGCTGATAAAGTTTTTCATCAATTCTGTCTTTTTTCCTTCATCGATAGTAGCAAGGAATGTACTAAGTGTATTGTAGCCTGCGCACATACGTATAAATGTGCGGAAGTGATCATAATGTACCTTTTCGAAGAGCTCGTCACCTTTTGCAGGCTTCATCCGCTCCATCATGCGTTTGAATGTACCGGTAAAGCTGCTGGTATAGATTTCATCCTGGCCATATACCATCAGAAAGTAAAGCTCTTCCGGTGTAAAGCTGTCTATGCCTTTAAAACGTACAGCATCGGGAGATTCGTGCAGGTCATTCATGTCCCGCACAAAAGCAAGCCCCCTGTATTGCAGCTCATCCGTATAAGAGTCGCCGCCGAGGTTGTCATTCTGGAGTTTGAGCCTTACCAGGTTTTTATAGAAGAGGGTAGGATCATTGGTGATCTTATCGATTTCTGCAATTGTCTTCCGCTTATTATATATATCGCTGAGGAAAGGCATAGCTTTCAATGGCGATTTTGACTGTTGTGCAATCTGTACAATAGTTTGCACCAAAGGGTCTTTGCTGCGTTTTACGGCAGTGCTCAGCGCATAGTCGGTAGAGCTGGCATAGTTGTATACTTCCTGCGGCACTACACGGGCTGCTGAAGAAATTATATCATCAGCGTATGGTTCTTTGGAGAATTCACGCAGCCGTTTGATCATCATTTTCGGATCCTGCTTACCCATTTCCACGTAGAGATAATTACGTGATTCGGGATATAAATCAAGCAGTTCGGAATTGTCCAGCGTGTATACATTGATGTTCTCTTTGACAAAATCGGCTGCCCTGTTTTCGTTGCAGGCAATGATCAGCTGTTTCAGATTAGCAACCCGCTTCCTGTAATAGATCGGGTCCATTTTTACATCTGCATTAAAGTGACGCAGCAATGTAAGTACAGAGCGCAGATAGCGTATACGTGTCTGGCTTTCTGCCATTTTATCGGCAGCATTGATCGGCATATTCTCGATCATTACCTGTATCTGGTCTACATCTTTAAGAATTGCCCTGGAGAGAATGTTGGTAAGTGTGGTGTCGTCGGAAAAATATATTTCGCCATCTACTTTGCCATCTGTTGCATCGGCTCTGTGCTGTTCGCGGTCTATATTTATATGAAAACTACCCCGGTTATTGGGTACGGGATGAGAAAGTGTATCTATATCATAAATGCTGATTTCCTTTACTTCTTTTTCTTTTTTCGATTTCTTTTTCTGTGCCTGTGCCGGCTGCTGACCGGTTACCAGAGCGATGGCAGAAATGAGTCCTATGCCTGCAATAATTTGTTTTCTCATTCAGTATTGTTTAGTGAGCTGCGGTAATCTGCTCAGCTTAAATGTCTATATATCAAAACGGATGCCAGCAGGATTTCCCCTACAGGCATCCGGCAGATTTACAAAAATAACCTGCAAAACCTATGTGCACTGTTATGGATATAATAAAATCCGTGCCCCGCAAGGTACAAAAAAAGGGCTGCCCCCCGGCAGCCCTTCTGTGTATAGAATGATTAGTCCCTATTTCCCCATCCTATTGCTTCACTATTTTATATTGGAATGATTCATTTTCAGTGTTTACCTGCAGGATGTAAATACCGGTCATCAGGTCACCCATGTTTGTGATGCTGAAGGCATTGGCACCCGCCTGTGTATTGTAGGTCATTGTCTGTATCATTTTGCCTGTCAGGTCCAGTACGTTTATGCGAACAGTTTGTGCTGCAGCAGTAGTAACATTAACGGTTACATTGTCGTGGAACGGATTAGGATAGTAAGAAACACCAGTTGCAGTTGTGGCATCTGATACAAGGCGCACTACATTGCTGTAAGTAACTACTTCATGGTTATCTGTAAACTTGATGCGGTAGTAGCTTACTGAAGTGGCAGATTTGTGAGCGAAGCTGTATGAAGTGTTAGATACATTATCATTGTTCAGCAGGCTTGTGTAGTCGAGTGTTTCGTAGTTGCTGCCGTTTTCAGAATATTCCAGTTCCATTGATTTCATATCTTTTACATCAGCTACAGTCCAGTTCAGGTTGTTAGTGCCGTTTGTAGTGTTGCCGCTAAAGCTTACCAGGTGGATCGGTAAGGTGCCGATATTGTTGTTTGAATTGTAGCAGTTCAGTGCAACGATACCGGAGTTATTTACAGTGTTTGTGTCCAGCGCAGGAATCATGCCTGTGATACCTGTAATAGTGCCGGGAATGTCAAAAGCATACTGGTTGTAAGCGTCAGCTACATAACCGCCGGCGATAGTACCGTTGTTTTGTGATTCGTTGCTGCCTGATCCGCCTTCTACGCGGATGTAACCGTTGCGCAGTACATTGTTTGTATTGCTGTTGTTGGCAGTGTTGCTGATTGTAGTGCTGCCGTTATTTTTAAACTGTGTAGTACGGAGGTAACCTGCATTTGTAAAAGCTCCTTTATTGTTAAAGGCACCGTTTGCATTGCTGGTGATCCACATGAAACCGTAGTTGGCAGTGCCGTCTGTGTTGTTGTTGAACACGTTGGCAACAAAACGGCAGGAATTGGAGAATGTAGCGCCGGCGTTTACATCAAACTGGCCTGCACCTACAAACATGCTTTTATTGATGAGTGTGCCGCTCAGTGCTACCTGGCCTACATGTACCGGGCCGTTGTTGGTAAAAGTGGCCCCGGATGCGATGGTAGTGTAACCTGCAGTGATGTTACCGGTATTTGTTACGGTGGAAGTTCCGCCAAGTGTGAGGTTGCCGGTACCTGCGAAGGTAGAGTAGTTGTTAAATACTGTATTGCTAAGGTTGAAATAAGAAGATTTCAGAGTGTTGTAGTTATCCACACGACCGCCGGTAGGGCTGAAGCTCTGTACATCGCTGGTGCCGCAGTTGATAATGGCGCAACCTGTGGTAAAGCCGCTGATGTTGCCGGTAAAAGTAGCACCAGCTGCAATGTAGAGTGTATCATTTGCCTGGAAGTTGAAGCCGCTGTTAACGGTGCCGGACATGATACCTACTTTCTTGCCGGTGCTGCTGAAAGAGTAGTAAGTGGTAGAAGAAGTGATGATGTTAGCTGGTGCAATCGTTACTGAAGGGCAATTCTGTGCGTTTACATTCATGCTTATTGCTGCAATCGTCAGGGAAGCAATAGCGCGGATGATTTGATTGTTTTTCATTTTGGTTGGTTGGTTTTTCTTTCGTGGTTTTGTTTCGTTTCGTCAACCATTTTTGTGATTGACAGTGCGAAGATGCAACCGCGAAATATTCTACCAAATAGTAGATAAATTACATATGTAAATTTGGTTAACAGTTTGCAAATTACTTGTAAACAACGTTTTAGTAACAATTGAAGAAGTTCAATAAAACCGTTGCTGGTAAAGGGTTTCAGTTTTTCTCCCCTTTTTTGTTTGTTAACGGGCAAAAGAAAACGGCCTCCGTGAAGGGAAGGCCGTTTAACAGCGGAATAACATATTAAAAGTCAGCTTTTTACTCGTAAAGCGGAAATTTGAGCATAAATGCGTTTACTTCTGATCTTACCGTTTCGATCACAGATTCATCATCCGGGTTCATTAATACCCTGTCCAGCCATTCTACAATAGCAGGCATATCTGCTTCTTTCAGGCCACGTGTAGTTACCGCCGGCACGCCCACGCGTATGCCGGATGTGATAAATGGCGACTTGTCATCAAACGGCACCATATTCTTATTCAGGGTTATGTCGGCTTTCACCAGCGTATTTTCAGCTTTTTTACCACTGATGCCTTTGTTGCGAAGGTCTATGAGTAACAGGTGGTTGTCTGTACCGCCGGAAACGATATCATATCCTTTAGCGAGGAAAGCATCGGCGAGGGCCTGTGCATTTTTAATAACCTGTTTTGCATAGTCGGTATATTCATCCTGCAGAATTTCGAAGAATGAAACGGCCTTAGCAGCAATTACGTGTTCCAGCGGACCGCCCTGTGTACCGGGGAATACTGCGAGGTCTATCAGGGAGCTCATCATACGCACTTCCCCTTTCGGGCCGGTAAGTCCCCATGGGTTTTCAAAATCCTTTTTCATGAGGATCACACCGCCGCGCGGACCGCGAAGCGTTTTATGCGTAGTAGAGGTAACGAAATGGCAATGTTCGAACGGGCTGCTCAGTAATCCTTTTGCTATAAGGCCGGCAGGATGTGCAATATCTGCAAGTACCAATGCACCTACTTTATCGGCTGCTGCACGTATACGGGCATAATCCCAGTCGCGGCTGTATGCAGATGCACCGCATATGATCATTTTGGGCTTATGTTCCAGCGCCTGTGCCTCCAGCATGTCATAATCCACACGGCCGGTTTCTTTTACCACGCCGTAATGAACTGCCTTATATAATTTACCGGAGAAGTTTACAGGAGAGCCGTGCGTCAGGTGACCGCCCATGCTCAAGTCCAGGCCAAGGATGGTATCTCCCGGCTGCAGGCAGGCCAGCATTACGGCAGCATTGGCCTGCGCACCGCTATGCGGCTGCACATTTGCATAGTCTACATTGAATATCTGTTTGGCGCGGTCTATGGCCAGCTGTTCACTTTTGTCTACAACCTCGCACCCGCCATAGTAACGACGGCCGGGGTAGCCTTCGGCGTATTTGTTGGTCATTACATTGCCCATAGCCTGCATTACCTGCATAGAAGTAAAGTTTTCGGAGGCGATGAGCTCCAGGCCGCGGCGCTGGCGCTGCAATTCTTCGTGTATCAGATCAAAAATAGCGGTATCGCGTTGCATGATTTTAAAATTACGGCTGCAAAGTAGCAATTCGTCCTGTAATTACGTAATTAAGTGGCGAATAGTGAGTAGTCAATAGTGAAATGTAAATAGTGATGGGATTTGGTTTTGGATTTTGGAAATTGGGAATTTGGTTTCAGGAATTTGAGATTTGGAAACCCGGGGTTTGGAGTTTGATTTGGGGAATTTGGGATTTGGTGACCGGATACCCTTTGTCATTTAAAATTTACAAACTAATTTTTTAGTTTACAAACTAATTTTTTAGTAGTTTTACTAAAGAATTAGTTTTAAGAATATGAAACAATCATTCAAACCGCTTACCAAAGCTGAAGAACAGGTAATGCAGGTGCTCTGGCAACTCGACAAAGCATTTGTAAAAGATATCATTCACCAGATGCCGGCCCCTAAACCCCATTACAACACCGTGAGCACCATTATTAAAATATTGATGGAAAAAGGCTTTGTCGGGTTTGAAACTTTTGGCAAATCAAACAGGTATTACCCGCTTGTAGCCAAAGACGAGTACAGCAAGAAATCTATGAAACAATTTGTGGGCCGTTACTTCAAAGGGTCATTTGCAGACATGATCTCCTTTTTTGTAAAAGAAAAAGATATTTCTGTAGAGGAGCTGGAATCAATGCTGAAAGAATTGAAAAAATCGGACAATAAAAAATGATCGTATGAACTACCTGCTGCTTGTGCTGCTCTATACTGCAGTTATGCTAGGCGTTTATTATTTGCTGCTGCGCAATAAGGCTGTGCATTCTTTTAACCGGCTGTATCTCCTTGTCTGCACCATGTTACCGTTAGGATTGCCTTTTATTAAACTCCCTTCCTGGGCTCGTGCAGGCACAAATGTTCCGGCTATTATACGATTGTTGCCGGATGTAACCATTTCTGCCGGGCCGGTAAACCAGGCATCTGCATTTTCCGTAATAAATTATCTGGCAGCTGCGGCGCTTCTTATATCAGCGATATTGTTGATAAGGCTGGGGATGCAATATCTGCAGTTGTGGAAAACATTGAAGGGAAAACCATTTGAACTGCAGGGTAATTTAAAACTCTACCGTTCATCTGGCATGGGGCCGGGAAGCTGGCGGAAACACATTTTCTTTCCCGGAGCTGAAGCAGACGCTGTTGTATTAAAGCATGAGAAAGCGCATATAACATTCGGGCATAGTAATGATCTGATGTTTGTACAAATACTTCAGTGTATCTGCTGGCCAAATGTTTTGCTTCATCTTATACTCCGCGAACTGCGTGTAGTACATGAGTTCCAGGCGGATGAGGCTGCTGCTGCGGAAACCGGCGTAAAGGCTTGCTCCGTTGCCATATTGAATGAGACTTTTCACACGGCACAATTTTCAATTTCACACCAGTTTTTCCAACACCCTTTAAAACGTAGAATTTCTATGCTGCAAAAAACAACCAACAACCGCCGCCGCCTGCTTACCATCCTGTCTGCAGTATGTATTGCTTTCTGCTTCACGGGCACCCTTATGTGGGTGCAGCATGTCAAAGAAAAGCAGGCTGTTAATGACCGGAAATCTTCTTTTGCCAGGCGATTAGGGGAGGATGAAGTAAAGGAATGGGCGGTAATTGCTGTACCGGCTAATAATGTTCCTAAAGGAATGGCTGAGGAAGCCGCTGCGGCGCTTACTCAATTTAATGAAGAACAACCTGATACTGCTGCGAAGCATACCGGGAGTATTCTTGATCGTGCAGATAAGATGCCGGAATATCCTGGCAGCCCGGATGCATTAATAGGTTTTCTCACTTCCAATATCCGTTATCCGGACAGTGCGCGGAAGCATAACATAGAAGGGCGTGTTGTAATCCGCTTTGTTGTGGAAAAAGATGGAGGTATAAGTGATGCAACGGTAATAAAAGGAGTTCACCCGGTGCTTGATGCAGAAGCCTTGCGCGTAGTAAACAGCATGCCGAAATGGAAGCCGGGAGTAAATAAAGGCAAGCCTGTACCTGTTTATTTCTTCCTGCCGGTGACGTTTAAGCTGGAAGGGTAAAAGTAGACGGTTTCGCTGTGCCGGTAAGGAGGATGGATATAACCAGGTTCAAAAATGTATAGTATAACAGAAAGAAAGGCCTTGCAGTATAATGATTGCATGGCCTTTCTGTTATCTGAATTATTGAGCAAGGTAACCGCCATCTACCGGGTAATAAGATGCCGTAACAAATGAAGCTTTATCAGAGCTTAGCCAGAGTACCAGTTCTGCTACTTCTTCTGCGCGGCCCAAACGCCCGATAGGATGTTTTGTTTCCAGGAATTTCATAGCGTTATCGTCCAGGTTCTTCTCCAGCAGAGGCGTGGTAATAAAGCCCGGTCCTACTGCATTTACGCGAATATTTTTAGAAGCATATTCGATGCCCGCATTTTGTGAGAGGCCTACCACGCCATGCTTTGCAGCTACATACGCTACACTGTTGGCAAATCCTACCTGGCCAAGTATGGAAGTGATATTTACAATAGCACCACCGCCGGCCTTCAGCATTTCCGGTATCTGATAGCGCATGCCATAAAATACGCCGGACAAATTTACGCCGATCACTTTTTCCCATCCGTCGATGGGATATTCACCGGTAGGAACTGCGGGTCCGCCGATGCCTGCATTATTGCAGGCGATATGCAATGCACCGTATTGTTTCACAGCAGCGGCAACCAGTGCTTCATTGTCCGCAGCTTTGGATGAATCTGACAGTACGAAGAATGCATCGCCGCCTTTTTCTTTTATCAGGCTTACTGTTTCCTGTCCGCCTTTCTCAACGATGTCTGCGACGATCACTTTTGCGCCTTCTGCTGCATATTTAATAGCTACTTCGCGGCCAATACCGGAACCTGCTCCCGTTACAATGGCGACTTTTTCCTGTAATATTCCCATAACTGAAAATGTTTTTGTTTGTTTAATTCTTTAAATGAAAATTATGCCCCCATGCCTCCGGCGATCACCTGCAGCGTACCTGTAATGAATTTACTGTTGTCACTTGCCAGCCAGAGTACCAGCTGCGCAATCTCTTCAGGCTGGGCATAGCGCCCGAGCGGAATATTGGTTTCAAAGCTTTTCTTTGCTTCTGTTCCGTGGCCTGGTGCAAAACCTTCTTCCAGCGAGCGCATCATGCGGTTGTCTACCGGAGACGGGTGGATAGAGTTGACACGGATCTTACGCGGAGCTGCTTCCAGGGCTACACTGCGCATGAGGCCTACTACAGCGTGTTTGCTGGTTACATATGCTGTTACGTTTGGCGTACCGGCTATCCCTGCAACAGAAGATGTGATGATGAGGCTGCTTCCGTCATTCATTTGCGGCAGCACGTATTTGCAGCCAAGCCACATTCCTTTTACATTTACAGCTATTACTTTGTCGAAGACATCTTCAGGGTATTCCGTTACTGGTTTTACAACACCTTCTATGCCTGCATTGTTGAAGAAGACATCTATTTTGCCAAACTTTTTTACGGTTTCGGCTGCATAACGTTCTACATCTGCAGCTTTGGTGACATCTGCGGCCGTCCACGCAATATTTTCACTGTTGAGATCCGCTGCTGCCTGCTTTAAGGCTTCTGCGCTCAGATCTACAAGCATTACCTTTGCACCCTCCTTCAGGAAAAGTGCTGCCGTTGTTTTACCAATACTGCCTGCGCCACCAGTAATAATGGCTACTTTGTTTTTCAGTGTTTCCATTGTCTTTATGTTTTAAAATGCAGCCAGATTATGTTCTTTACCAGCCGCTTTTTTCACGCATAAAGGTACCTGCCGTTGCAGCCCCGAAAATGGTAAGATTCCCGGTAGTTATTGTCCGGATTGCGGTTTATGGGTTAATGTGATGATGTGGTTAATGTGATGGCCAGAGAATGTGAAAATTGGCTGATGGTTGGTGATTAATGTGATAATCCGCTCTCAAATCTCACCGCTCACATTTCAATATTCACCCCTGCGATATGCCGCTGGCGATAGCTGCACGTGTTTTTTGAAGAATTTAATGAATGCAGAAGCGTCTGAGAAATGAAGTGTTTCCGCTATCTGGGAAATGTTGCTGCTCGTATTTTTAAGTAGTACACATGCCTCTGCAGCTACCGCCTCTTCAATCAGTTCACTCGCATTGCGGCCGGATGTTTCGCGCAGCAGCTCACTCAGGTATTTAGGACTGATGTATAAGGCATCTGCGTAGTACTGTACACCTCGCTGCTCCCGGAAATGCTGCATCAATACATCATGAAACTGCATTGCCAGTTCTTCTTTGCGCGACAGGTGTTTCTGAAAATGACTGTATTGTTTACGGTAGAGTGCATCTGCTTCGTACAGCAGGTTCTGTAACAGGTTGCGCACTATTTCCTTGCGGTAGAGATGATCTTTGCGGGCTGCTTTGTGACGCAGTTGTATGAATTCGTCCATCAGCAGACGAGCATCCGTTTCCGCAAAGCTGACCATGGGCAAAGCTTTGTCGTTGAAGAACGCCAATTGCTCCAGCAGGTGCAGGCCCGTATTGCTGTCCTGGAAGAATTCTTTGTTAAAAACCACCAGCATGCCGGTATAATCTTTTATTTCCAGCAGGTTTACCGTCTGGTATGGTTTGAAGGCCATAAATGAATTGGCGGTAAGTGCATATTCGCGGAGATTGATCTGGGTACGGTACAGGCCGCCGTTGCATAATGCAATGGCATAAAAAGAAAGGCGCACAGGATGGTCCTGCAAATAGGGGTAAATATTATTGGTGATGAAGAAGCCGTCGCGAAGCCATTCCTCCTCTCCGGCTGCGAGAAACTGGTGTATGTCTGTCTTCGGAATATCGTTCCTGTTCATAAGCACGAAGCAGGTGCTGTATCAAATATAGGGATAAAGGGCGGGAACAGGAATCTCAGCTGTATTTATTAAATGTTCTTGCATTATTATCTACCATCAGTAATTCCTATTGGTGTAATCTCATTTATTGTTCCGCTTCGAATTCTATATCTTCAGAAAGAGTTGCCTGAACGGAACCAAAACTGGCCCAATATCTTATGGTTAGCATAGATTCTTCTTTGTGCGGCTTTTTTTCAATTATTGCTGGATTCCATTTTGGCATGTCTGACATAAAATTAAGTGCAGCTTCATCGCATAAGCCACCAATTCCTTTAATAAGGTGTATATTGGAAAGTGCGCCGTTTTCATCAACTGTAAAACCTATTCTTACGGCACCTTCTCTTTTTACAGATAATGCTGCCGGGGGATATTGCAGGTATGTGTTGGTATAAGTATTTATATCTCCGGGGAAAGAAGGAGGAATATGATGAGGGTAGTAATCTTCTTCTGTACCATTTGTGCTATAGCATTTTCCCGTGCTCATTTTCCCGTCTTGATAAAATTCCCGGCGCCTTAGCTGGCCATTGTCAAAGTAATCGATCTGTTCACCGTCCTTCAGGTCGTTTTTATAATGCCTCCTGGTCTCTGTCTGTTTACTGCCGGGGTAATAAGTGGTCCAGTCACCATGTCGGAAGCCTGCTTTGTAATATCCATGCATTAGTACTTTCCCTGTTTCATCGTAGGTGGTTCTTTCGCCGTCATATTTGCCATCAATATAATTTTCTTTTGCTGTAAGCCATCCTCCCTGCTGATCATAACGACGCCATCCTCCGTCTCTGAGGTTATTTTTATAAGACCCTTTTGTAATTAGTTTTCCGGTGGCAGTATCATAGTAGACGCATTTACCATTCCGTAAGCCCTTTTTATATTCTTCGACACCTTTGAGATTGCCGTTTTGCGCAAAATATTGCCATGTACCTTCCCGGTTATTATGCTCAAATCGTCCTTCGCTTATTTTGTTGCCGTTTAAATAATAATACCTTGCCGGGCCATTAAGAAACGTGTCTGTAATGGTGAGCTCATAACTCATAATATTGGTTCCTTTGTAATAATAAGTCCATTGAGCCTCCCGCCTGGCGCGTTTTTTTATGCCCCTGGAAATTACGTTTCCGGATGAATCATAGCCTTCCCCTATGTATGTGCCGTCAGGTGAATAGGTTTCCTTGGACTTTAATAAGTCAGTTCCCGCATAGAAAATTTCCCATGTTCCTGTTTTGTCGCCATGGTTGTATTGTCCGCGGGTGAGTATCTTCCATTTTACGGGATCGTATATTTCTAATTCACCGTCGAGAAAATTGTTTTTGTACGTTTTATATCCCAATATATGGCGTCCGGTAGTGTCATATTGTATCCATCTACCATTGCGCATTCCTTTTTCAAAACTGTTTTTATTTGTTATCAGGTGCGTGAGTGAGTCGTAATATTCGACCGTCCAGCTTAATGAATCTGTAAAATATTCACGTGCTTTTACCGTAGTATCATTTCTGTAGTAGTATGTCCAGTTGCCGGTTTTATAACTACCATTGTAATAGGTGCCCTGGGCGCGTTTCATGCCGGTAGCAGAATCGTAATACTTGCTTGGCCAATATTTTGTAACTGTATCGCCAAAGTCGCGGATCATGTGTAATCTTTCCGAACCGGCGAAGTAAAACTTCCATAGACCGGTTTTGTAATTTCTTTTATAATATCCTTCGCTTGTTTTACGGCCGGAAGAATCGTAATAAGTAGTATAACCTTCCAGCGTATCGTTTTCAAGACTTGAGGTGTAACCATCCATCTGCAGCCCTCCGGTCATATAGTGATCGTGAACCTCATAAAAACCGTCAGGCGTTGAAATTGGTTTTGGCCTGAAAAACTTTGCATGTTCCCTGTTGGTTTTGTGCCATTTTAAGTCAAAAAAAGTAGTGTCTGACTGTGCAGAAGATATTTGTGCCGATAGAGCAAGTAACAGGATTATAAGACCTGTTATGATACGATTCATCTATAAAACTTTTCTGGAAATAAAATTAAAGAATTGAAGTGTGTAAATAGTACGTCATTATCGGTTCGCCGTAATTAATCAGTGTTTCTCATACTGGTAAAAAATCCCTTTATCAAACGGCGTCCACAGGCAGGCTTTCTGGCCGCAGCTTTTCAGGCCGCTGTTGGCCCAGGTATTGCAGGTATGGAACAGGCTGTAACTACCTCCGGCTTCATAAAACGCATCGTCAGCGCCGTAGTTGGCATTAGTTACGATATGTATCATATGGCCGGCAGCATCTGTACGGAAGCTTTTATGGATGTATTGTATCAGACGGTCATATTGTGTGCTGCTGATTTCTATTTTTTTGCAATCGGCGCCTTCCTGTAATGTTTTATAGTAAGTAGTATGAATGGCAGCTGTGCTGAGCGCAAATGCTGCTTTAAAGGCCGTGCTGAACTTCAGATCTGCCCAGGTGGGTGTTTCCAGGTAAAACCCTTTATCGCCCCAGCCCATGGCTATGTACTGTGCCGTCGTATCTTTTCCTGCAGTGTTTGAAAACGGCAGTTCCCGGCTCCAGTCGATCTGCGCTGTGCGTACCGGCATCACAAGGTCTGTATGAACGCCGTTTGTTTTGATGTAGATGGACAAGTCCGGGTTTGTCGCTTCGCGGCTGGTACTTATGTGCGACAGGATGTAAGCTGATAATAAATACAGCCCGACAAATGCAATAAAGCTGCCGATAGCAATACTGATATATTTCAGGGTTTTCCTGAGAATCTTCATATGTATTAATTTCTGTTGGCGTGCAAAGTAACCCTTTTTAGTATGTCTGTCTGGTAATAAGCTATGAGCGGATGAAACAATTTACTGATGTGGTCGCGTTAAATGAAAAGGCTTTCCCGAGGGAAAGCCTTTTGTTATGATTGCGTTGAATAAATGTTATTCTACCACCAGCTTGTACACAGATTGCTGGTTTTCATTCGTGCTTACCGAAATGAAGTAAATCCCTTTTGCCCAGGTGTGTACGTCTATAACAGTGCTGCCTGTACTTTCGGCTTTTTTAGCCAGTATTGTTTTTCCTACCATGTCGGTTATTTTAATGTACTGGTTATTGCTGGGCGGCGCCGCAATAGTTACTGTATTACTGGCCGGGTTGGGGTAGATATGCACTTGTGTATTACCGGGAGTAATTGAAGTTACATCCAGTCTTGTGCAGGCGTTAGGGGCAAAACTTACAGTAACAGAAGTGCCGGCTGTGCAGCTGGAATCAAATATAGGCCGGGTTATGGAGTCATATGTAACTGTTCTTACGGCTTTGATGGTTGCGGCACTGGTCACACAGTTGGTGGATGTGGAACAGTTAAAGTCAAATGCTGCAATATACATGTATTGCAGCGGGCCGCCGGAAATGCCCGACAGCGGGATCGTAAAGGTACCATTGCCGGCAAGGTTTAATACCCGTGTCAGCACGATGTTGTTTGTATCCTGTATGATTACGGTGAGCTTATTGGCCCGGCCTGTATAACCTGTTACGGTAACACTCAGTGTTTGTGTCAATGGTGTATCGATATCGCAGGCGCCGGCAGCTTTGCTGTTGAGTACGGTATAACTGCCAATAGTAATATTGTTTGCTGTTTTGTATACTGCCGTTGAAGTAGCAGAATCTGCAATTGTATGAATTGCTTTCTGTTTGCGTGTTACAAATGGTGTATAGTAATAAGTAACAGCGCCGATGCAGGAATCGGGTGGAGAAACGATAAGCTGCGCCCCGTTGGAAGCATTAATAGCGCTGCTGTTTGTGCTGTAAAGGATGTCAGAATCTGCAGCTGCGGCAAAGGCTGTTTTAGCAGCACTGTAGCTGGCAACAGGTGTTGTAGTGCGCAACCATGCTATGGTCTGGCATGTGCTGAGGTTCTGCGGTGCGCTGGCTTTGAGCGTAATTGTGCGGGTAGTGTGTCCGCAGCAGATAGGCATCGTTTCTGTAAGTACAGTGCCATTCCCCGGTTTGGGCTGCAGTCCCACTGTTGTACTGTAGCTATTGCTGCAACCATTGGAATCTGTAACCGTTACATTATAAGTGCCTGCAGCGCTGAGATTAAAAATACTTTGTGTAGTCGCCCCGGTAGACCACAGGTACGTATATGGTGCTGCCCCGAAGTTGTTTGTGTTAAATGTAAGGGAAACGCTGCCGTCGCTGGTGCAGACATTACCCGGTGTACGCGTGGCGCTGATCATGCTGTTCAGGCAGGAGCTGGTACTTACGCTGCTGCGTATTACACCTCCCGGCAGCGGGCCAAACCCGTTAGCCAGGTTAATGCCTATAGATGTAAGGTGGCAATAGCTCATAATGGTGCCTGTAAAACCACCCGTGTTTTTGTTATATGTTTCTCCGCAGGTGGTGCAGCCTGTGGATGCTTCCTGTGTGTAGCAGTTGTCGATAGAGCCGCAGGAACCGCCCGTTCCTGTATTCCAGCCACACCAGTGTGTATGTTTTGAGCCGAAGTTATGGCCGGTTTCATGTGTTACCACTTCTACGTCCCAGGAGTAGGTAGGCACTGCTGAATAGCTGCCGTAGATTTCGCTGTAGGCATAAGCATAGCTCCTGCTGCAAAGCACATCTACATAGCCGAGCCCGCCGTTGTTATGGGCATCTTTTGTAATGATATGTGCCACATCGCCATCGAAGCCGTTTTTCTGCATATTCCAGTATGCTTTAAACATGTTTAGCCCGGTAGTGGAGCTGCTGTCCGGATATGGGTCGGCGCTGGTCCATATATACAGCGATTTAAGTTCTACAGGTATTTGTTCGTTACGGTATAGCGCCTGGAACTGGTTAAACAGACCTGTAATATAGTTCTGTGTATTGGTGAGCGTACCTTTGCTGGTATAAAACTGGTAATCTACTTCCCAATAGATCTTCACTTTATTGCACAGATAGGCAGATGTAGTTTTCGCATTTTTATTTACGTCCTTTTTAACGGCAGGATAATCAGCATCGGATACGCCACAGGGTATATAGGGTCTGTTGCGCACCTCTTTGTCATTATAAAATATATAATTCCCGCTGCCGTCTTCCAGCCTGCCGATCACATAATTACCGTTTTCATTGGCAAAAAGCATCATGATGTCTCCGTTGGCAAATATGCTCATGCTGGCCATAGACCTTGCCGCGCCGGCAACACTGCCCTGGTAATGAAGACCGTTCTCGATGTTTGCCTTATGACGTCCGGAGGCGTCAATGTAACCTGCATTGATGTTGGCCGATAGTGGCTGTGATTGGAGCATTTCCAGTGTATAGGTATTGCCTTTTGCATCGGTTACCGTAATGCTTACTGCCTGCGGCCTGCGTGTATACAGGCTGGCTGCTGCGGACAGGTCTTCGCTGAAAAGAGCTGCATTATTTACAAAATCGTTATGGGTATTTCCTTTCGCAGTGTGGAACAGGTGCACCGGTTCAAATGTTTTGCCGGCGCTGTGTGACGCATTAATTTCCGTGGCAAGTTGGTTACCGCTTTGCTGTGCTCTTGTCAAAAAGGGTAGGATGCAGATGCCGAGCAACAAGGCAAGCACACGAGGGGAGTAAAAAATAGGCATATGAATTAATTGAATGTGAAGAAATAAAAATAAGTTTTTTTACCTGTAAAAGGAAATGGTTTGAACCGGGAAGGCCGGGGTGGACTGGGACAAATGCAGAAATATGTACTACCGGGCCTGAAAGATGCTGACTTGCCGTAATTTAAATGCAGCCTTATGTGGAAAATTATACTGCCGCTGCCGCCCTGATTTCGTTATTTTTGTTGGTCGCAAAAGGAGGGGATACCGGCAGGTTGCCGGTTGCTAAATCAGAAGAAGAAAAATGAAATTTTCCCATTTACATAATCATACCCAGTTTTCACTGCTCGATGGAGCTTCCAGCATATCGCGCCTCTATGAAAAAGCCGTAAAAGATGAGATGCCCGCCATGGCTATTACTGATCATGGTAATATGTTCGGTGTATTCCAGTTTGTGGCGGAAGCATGGAAAAATAAAAAAGTGGTAGGCAAGACCGAAGACGGAAAAGATATTACAGAACCTGCCGTAAAACCCGTAGTGGGTTGTGAATTTTACTTGGTTGAAAACCGCCATAAAAGACAATTCTCCAAAGACGATAAAGATATACGTTGTCACCAGCTGTTCCTTGCCAAAAATGAAGTAGGTTACCGCAATCTTGTAAAGCTCTGCTCCCTGGGCTTTATGGAAGGTATGTACGGTAAATATCCGCGTATCGATAAAGAATTGGTGCTTCAGTATCACGAAGGGCTGATCGCAACCACCTGTTGCCTTGGTGCCTCGGTGCCGCGGGCTATTCTCAAAAAAGGAGAGGAAGCAGGCGAACTTGAATTTAAATGGTGGCTGGATTTATTTGGCGATGATTATTATGTAGAATTTCAGCGTCACGATATACCTGAACAGATCAAAGTGAACGAGGTGCTGGTAAAATTTGCCCGCAAATACAATGTGCCGATCATTGCATCAAACGATTCGCATTATGTAGAACGCGACGATTTTAACGCCCACGATATCCTGCTTTGCATTAACACGGGTGAAAAGCAGAGCACACCGTCAATGAAGGATTTCAGTGATGATGACGTATCAATGAAAGACCGTCGCTTTGCATTCTACAACGACCAGTTCTACTTCAAGAATACCCAGGAAATGACCACGCTGTTTGCTGATCTGCCGGAGGCAATCGACAACACGAACATGATCGTGGACAAGATAAAACCGCTGAAGCTGGAGCGTGAGATACTGCTGCCGCACTTTAAGGTGCCGCCGGAATTTCATGATGACCAGGATGCATTTCTCGAACATCTTACCTGGACAGGCGCGAAAGAACGATATGTAGAGATCACTGCAGATATTGAAGAACGTATCAAATTTGAGCTGTTCACGATCCGTACCATGGGTTTTGCCGGTTACTTCCTTATCGTGTCCGACTTTATCCGTGCGGGCCGCGATCTGGGTGTATTTATCGGTCCGGGCCGTGGTTCTGCAGCTGGTTCTGCTGTGGCATACTGCACCGGTATTACGAACATTGACCCTATTAAATATAACCTGCTGTTTGAGCGTTTTCTGAACCCCGAACGTAAAAGCATGCCGGATATTGATACCGACTTTGACGACGTAGGCCGCCAGAAAGTAATTGACTACGTGGTAGACAAATACGGGAAAACACAGGTGGCACACATTGTTACCTATGGTACGATGGCTGCAAAAATGAGTATCAAAGACGTAGCACGCGTATTGGATCTGCCGTTGCCCGAAGCGAACGGACTGGCCAAGCTGGTGCCGGAAAAGCCCGGTATTGCCCTGAAACGCGTGCTGCATGCAGACCTGAAAGGAGAAAAAAGCTTATCAGATAAAGAAGGTCTGGGTGCGGAGGATATTGAAAACGTGGTGAAGATCCGTGAAATATATGCACAGCCGGATACACTGCCCGGCAGGGTGCTGCGTGAGGCCGAGAAACTGGAAGGATCTGTGCGGGGTACCGGTATACATGCCGCGGGTATCATCATTGCTCCGAAAGACCTTACCGAATTGATACCAGTATGCAGCAGCAAGGACGTAAGCCTGCTGATCACGCAGTTTGAGGGTAAGGTGATCGAAGATGCAGGTGTTATCAAAATGGACTTCCTGGGTCTGAAAACGCTTTCCATCATAAAAGATGCGCTGGACCTTATTAAACGTAACCACGGCATCGATATTTCGATAGATTATATACCGCTGGACGATATGCCCACGTATGAGCTGTATCAGCGTGGCGATACCAATGGTACGTTCCAGTTTGAAAGCCCTGGCATGCAGAAATACCTGCGTGAGCTGAAGCCGGATAAGTTTGCCGATCTTATTGCGATGAACGCCCTGTACCGCCCGGGTCCGCTCGAATACATCCCGAACTTCATCAAGCGTAAGCATGGTGATGAAGCGATTACGTATGATCTGCCGGAGATGGAGGAATATCTTGCAGATACCTACGGTATTACAGTATACCAGGAGCAGGTAATGCTGCTGTCGCAAAAGCTGGCGGGCTTCTCCAAAGGAGATGCCGACGTACTGCGTAAAGCGATGGGTAAAAAGCAGATCGCGATACTGAACAAGATGAAAAGCCAGTTTGTGGAAGGCGCCAAGGCCAAAGGACATGCTGAAGACAAACTGAATAAAATATGGGCCGACTGGGAAGCATTTGCCCAGTATGCCTTCAATAAATCGCACTCAACCTGCTATGCATTTGTAGCCTACCAGACTGCTTATCTCAAAGCGCATTATCCTTCTGAGTACATGGCCGCTGTGATGAACAACGCCAACAGTATTGAGAAGATCACTTTCTTTATGGAAGAATGCCAGCGCATGGGTCTGCAGGTATTGGGGCCTGATGTGAATGAATCGCTGAAAGGTTTCTCCGTAAGTAAGGGGGGGGTAGTTCGCTTTGGTATGAATTCCATCAAGGGTGTAGGTGAAGCGGCTGTAGAAGATATCATTGCGGAAAGGGAAGCTAACGGTCCTTATGTTTCTGTATTTGACTTTATCTGTCGCGTAAATCAGCGTACGGTAAACAAGAAATCATTGGAGAGCCTGGTGCTTGCTGGTGCTATGGACAACTTTAAAGAAATGCACCGCGCACAGTATTTCTTTGCACCGCCAACAGATCCTGTAACCGGGCTGGAAAGACTGGTGCGTTTTGGTAACCAGTTCCAGGCCAGTTCTTCCATGGCAGCCAACAGCCTGTTTGGCGAAGCAACCATGCCGGATGTAAAACCGCCGGTAATGCCGCAATGCGATACATGGGCATTGCCGGAACTGCTGAATCGTGAAAAGGATGTGATCGGCATCTACCTGAGCGCGCATCCGCTGGATGGTTACCGTTTTGAGATAGACAATTATAATTTTATGCCTATCTCAGAGCTGGATAATAACCGTGGCAGAACGGTGCGTATTGCAGGATTTATTACCGATGCGGCGCATATGGTGACGAAGAAAGGAAGCAAGTTCGGCAAAATGGTCATCAACGATTATTCAGGCAACCAGGAATTGCTTTTCTGGGAAAACAACTATGTACAATACAATAACTTTATAGACAACGGACAGACACTGATGGTGCAGGGCGCTTATAAGGAACACCGTTTCCGGCCGGGCGTAATGGAGTTTGAGATACAGAACATCATGCTGCTCGACCAGGTACGTAAAACTATGACCAAACGCCTGCATTTATGGATACCGCTGCAGAAAGTAGACGACCAGCTGGTCGCTTTCCTGCAGGACAATCTCAAACATTATCCCGGCAACACAGAAGTACTCTTCCAGATTGTGGACCAGACCATGCAGTCGGGCATAAAACTGAAGACCATGAGCATGAAACTTACTATCAACGATGACCTGATACAGTTCCTGCAAGGGCATGAACATATCAAGTATTCACTGGAGACAACAACGTAAGATATTATTTCTGTAAAACTGAAGCGGGCATGGATCTTATCATCCATGCCCGCTTTTCTATAGGATGTCAGGAGTTAAATCGTATAATATCCTTCAACCTGTATGGCACGTAGTTTTGCTTTTTCTTCCCGCAGTTTCACCAGCCTGAACAGACCGAAAGCAACTGCACTGAACAGAATCAATATCAGGTAAGTAAGGCCCAGCCATATCGCACTGTTAACATGCAGCAAACCTACTGTGCTGTAGCTGAAAAACGATGTGACCACGTACATGCCACCACCCGTTAAACCGCTGGCTATACCCGCATTGCCCGTAAACCTGCCAAGGCTGTAGGCAAACATATTATTGAAGATAAATCCTGCACCCATATGTATGAGTATTACAAAAAGCATCATACTGTAAATACTCGCGGAAAACATGGATGAAAAAACGATCATCAGTACTGCAACAAACAGCTGCAATCCCATAGCGGCCGGTACTTTCTGCCCCAGGGGCTTTGAGAGCATCGATTTGGAGATGATGCCGCCACTCATCAGCGCAACGCCTGAAAGTAATGCTGCATAACCAGTGTACACAGGAGAGAGATGATATATATGTTCAATAATAAACGGGCTGGTCATACCGAAAACAATGAGCATACCGTAGCTGAGGCCGATGATCATTAACCCAATGCTGAAATCTTTTGTTTTGATCATAGAAGCATATACGCCGGCTATTGATTTCAGGTCAAATTTCTGATAGCTTTTTATGGATTCGCCTCCGTAAATGAGTGTGAGCGCAAGGATAAGCAGCGTAATACCGCCCAGGAAATAAAAATTGGATTGCCAGCCGAATGCTTCCTGCAGGTAGCCGCCGAGAAATGGAGCTATAATCGGTGCCGTAGCCCAGATGATAGAAAAGAGGCTGGTGTAGTTTTTTAGCTTGTCGCCGGTAAAAGTGTCCATAAAATAGGCACGTTTTGCTACTACTATCATTGCATTCGTAATGCCCTGTATCACGCGCATGGCAAAGAGCACATATACATTCGGAAACCAGGCAATCATAAAACTGGATAATGAGAAGACAAGCAGCGCGGCATTACTTATTTTATACCGTCCGAAGCTATCGAGCAGGCTGCCGACAAAAAGCTGGCTGAGGCCTGCACTTACCAGGAATACAAGCAGCGAAAGCTGTACCTGTCCGTTGCTGGCATGGAGGCTGGCAGCCATAGACGGCAATGAAGGCACGTAAATATCTGTTGCAAATCCAGATAACGGTATTAGTGCCAGTGACAGGAATGTAGCGATGCCCCTGTGTTGTTCTTTTATTGTTTTCATTGTTTCTATTTATTTAAATGTTTCGATTGATTTGGTGTTGTTTTTCCTGGTTTGATACCACAAAGCTCGCTATAAAATGAGCGACTGTTATAGCCTGATCAAAGTGCTTTATATGAATTTCAAAGATGGCTGTGATTTCTGCGGAATGTAGCCGGTGTGATGCCCATGTTTTTCTTGAAGAACTGGCTGAAGTTGGGCTGGTCTGCAAAGCCTATCGCAAAGCCTATATCCTGGAGCGTCCAGTCGGTCTGCAGCAGCAGCACTTTGCTTTCTTCAAGCAAGCGGTTTTTGATATGTGTGCTTACGTTTTGCCCTGTGTGTTTTTTCAGGAGTGCATTGAGGTGATTGGGGTGCAGCAGCAATTTATCGGCAAATTCTTTAGCCGTTTTTACCTGCACTGGTGTTGCATAATTTGCCTGTGCTGCTTCTTTTTCCAGCAACTGGAAAAACTCATGTATGTGTTTAAATTCTTCTGTTGCATTATCCGGGGTAGGATAGCGGGCCGCCTGCACGCTTACTGTCATGATCAGCTGGAGATATGCCTGCATTGCATCTTCGGCCAACACGCCTCCGTTTATGATGTCTGTGCGGTACATCTGCCCGAAAAATTTATCCAGTTCCGTTACATCGTTTTCTGTAAGGCGTATCACGCTCTTATTACTGTCAGAAAAAAGCTGGTACTTTTCCATAGCGGCTTTCATCCCCGGGTGATCATCGGCCAGTTTTTTCCTGAAAAAGCAGATATAGCCTTCTGCCTCTTGCGACGTTCTTCTCCAGGAAATGATCTCGTTCGGGTGCAGGAACAAAATCGTCGGTTCTTTGATGCAATATGTTTTAAGCCCCAGTGTAAATATGCCGGTGCCTTTGGAGATATACATGATCTTGTAGAAGTCGCGGCGATTGGGCGAGATGTAGTTTTTGCAGGTACTCGGTCCGCGTTTTGTCACATGAACAGTCCAGTTTTCAAGGCCTTCCCTGCTTACCGGGATCGTTTCCGGCAGATCGCGGAGAAAACGGATGCTTTTTATATCTGTGGTTGTCCGGGACATGTGAATTGATTCAAGTATGGATGATGCCGTTTGGCACTGCAAAATTGCGCATACTATTGTTGCCGGGCTATAGTAAAAACAAAGCCTGCTATATGAAAATCAAATAATCGTTACCTGATTCTGATAAAATGCTGTTACAGAAATGTTCACGCAGTCCTGCGGCCGAAAATCTGTTACTTTTGCTTCAAATCGTCACATTTTGAGTTCTACGTCTGCCGACAAATTCCAGGCATTTGAAAACCGCCTGCAGAAAGTGTTCAAGCATATCAGTAAAATAGCCCGTAAGCAGGACATCGCCTGTTTCCGCTTTTATGATCATGATATGCCTGAGTTTCCGTTTGCTATTGAAAACTATAATGGTGTGATACATGCTGCAGAGTATAAGCGTCGTCATGGTATGGAGGACGACGAACATGAAACCTGGCTGCAGGAATGTAAAATCATTATATCCCGCGTTACCGGTATTGAAGAGCATGACATCTTTATGAAAATAAGGCAGCGTAAAGCCGGCAGGCAAGGGCAGTATGAGAAGTTTGCAGAGGAAAAAACAGAACGGATTGTTCCTGAAGGCGGCCTGAATTTTATCATTAACCTGACCGATTATTTAGATACCGGCCTGTTCCTCGATCACCGCATCACAAGAGGTATGGTGCGGGATGAGGCAAAAGGCAAACGCGTGCTGAATTTATTCTGCTACACAGGCTCCTTCAGTGTGTATGCTGCGCATGGCGGTGCAAAAAGCGTCACTTCCGTAGATCTTTCAAAAACCTATATCAACTGGGCCAAACGGAATATGCAGTTCAACAAACTGTATGATGATGAAAAACATGAATTTGTACACGGCGATGTAATGGAAGTGATCAACGAGCTTCCGGCAGATACTTTTGATATTATTGTGTGTGACCCGCCTACATTTTCCAACAGCAAGCGTATGGAGGAGACCTTTGATGTGCAGCGCGACCATGTTGTACTGCTCAAAAAGCTGCTGAAAGCTGCAACAGATGACGGCAAGATATTCTTCAGCAATAACTACCGTAATTTCCAGATAGACCGCGATGCGCTTCCTGCGTCTGTGGTAAAAGATATTACCGGCGCAACCACTCCGTTCGACTTTCAGGGAAAGCTGCACCGGGCGTGCTTTTTAATACAGAAATAACCAGAATGGTTATTTGCTGGTTATTTACAGGTAGGAATAAGTTGAATGTATTATTTTTATAAAAACCTTCTCATTGCAGAGATTACTACTATCCGTTATCGTGTGCTGTATACTGCCGTTTTGCTGTGCAGCGCAGATCAACGATCACGTGTACCAGTTGCTGCCAGACACACTGAAACCTGCAGACAGAAATCATATAACGTGGAAAGAACAATCAAGGATATTACAGACAGCTTTTTATTACAGTGATCCCAGCGATTCTGTTGCTGCACAGAACCTGGATAAACTGGCGCTCGGGTTGAGAGACCTTGTACAGAAGAGCAGTGACAAGCAGATGAAAATACAAGGTTTGAGTGCGATAGCTTCCTACTTCGGGAATTTTTATTATCGGGAAGACGGCTTTAAGCGCAGCCTGCCTTATAATAATGAGATCATAGAGCTCATCCATAACGATACTGCTTACCGTTATTACCTTACCTATGCGCTCGTCGGGAGGGCCTTGTATTATGAGAGTGTGGAAGACTATGAAAATACCGCACAGATTTTTGATGAGGCCCTTAGTATAAATACAAAAGCAAACGATTCTGCAGGTATTGCGCTGGTATGCAGTCAGAGCTACCTTATTTATCTTAACCTTGGATTGTACCAGCAGGCATTGTCTTATGAGAAAATGGCGCTGAAATATGCTTTATCCGAAAAAAAAGCGGGGATTAGGGCCTGGTTTTTCAAAAGGAATGCAAAGACCATTATTGCGGAAATATATCTTGGCTGGTATGAAAAAGGCGGTGGGAAGAAAGAATATGCTGACAGTGCAGTTACTATTGCAGATGATTTACTCTATCATGATACCAGGGGGAACGTTAGCTGGCATGCCCGTTATTACTTTATAAAGGGATATGTAAGCTTTAGTGAAGGCGATTTTCGTCAGGCGCTTTCATGGTTTGATTCGTCACTGAAACCCGAATACTGGATCAATAATGCAGAAATAACAGGGCGAGGATGTCCCCTTGCATATAAAGCGTTATGTCTTATTAAACTGGGAAACAGGCAGGAAGGGTTTAAAATGCTGCGGCAAAATAAGGATGTAGACGATATACGGGACCTGGCTGCGCTCGTATACACAGTACTGGCGCAGGACGCAAAAGATAATGGCGATTGGAAGAATGCATTTCTTTATGCTGAAAAAGCAAGGGATTTCCGGGATTCCATGGATCAACTGTCTCAACGGGGTAAGATATTTGAGATCAATCAGAAATATGCAGTAGCAGAAAAAGAAACGGAAATCAAAACACTGGAGAATAAAAATATACAACGTGGCAGGCAGCGGGATCTTGCATGGTCTGCCGTTGCGGTTGCGGTATTGTTGTTGCTGATTGCGGCGTTGCTCTTTTATCTGAACAATAAAAAGCAGCAATTGAAAAGACTGGAAGCAGAGCGCGCCATAGAAGAGGAACGGAAGCGGAGAGCGGAGGAACTGGTAGTGCTCGAAGCCAATATGCTACTGCAGCAAAATGAAGCAGTAGTGGCACAGCGCACCCGGATATCCGAAGACATGCATGATGATGTAGTAGGCTCACTTGTTGCGCTGCGCTATTACCTCCAGGATATGAAACAGCAGGCATCAGGTAATGAAGATGCCTTACAAATGCTTACCAGCGTAGAAGAGGAAGTAACCACCATCTACGGTAGTACGCGTGAGTATATGCATAACCTCAGCAATAGTATAAAAAGTCTTGAGTATAATCTTGTAGACTTTTTATGGGATTTCAGTGCGCAGATATCAGGTAAGACCTCCCTTAAGATACACCTGGATGCCGACCGGAACGAGATCAATAGAAGATTATCGACAGTGCAGCATAAAGAAATGTATTATATCATTAAAGAGGCAATAACGAATACCATAAAATACGCACATGCCGATCGGATGGACATTATGATCCGCTTCAGTGATGATATGTGTTTCTTCAGTATCGGAGACGACGGGAGAGGCTTCAGCAGTGAGCACAAGGGTACCGGGCTGGGCCTGCAAAGTATGCAGCGGCGTATCGGAGAACTGCACGGTAAACTGACGATATCGTCCGGGGAGAATGGCACGAAGATAAGCGGTTCGTTCCCGGTGTAGCATTGCCGCACTAATCTTTAAATACGATCCCTTCTGTGTTTGGTTTACTAATATCCTTAAGAAGTTTATTGCCGGGGAGTCGTCTCAATACATCCTCCCTCATGTCTACGCCCATGATCAGGCCGAGGTTGTTTTTGTGAGCAATATCCAGGAATTGCTGAAATGTTTCAGCAAAATATTTGTCATATTCCCATCTGCCCGGCTTTATATTGTGTTTGTCCAGGTATAGCAAAGCGGTATCCTCTTTGCCCGCCCAGTTAAGAATGCCTGTTGCGTCTGCGCTGAAAATGCCGTCCCAGTAATCAAAATCACATATAAATGAAATGGCAAGTGCATCGTCGTTGAAATTCAGTTTGTGACTAATAGGTCTTTTGCCCACAGGAAGGTAAGGGTAGTAATCGGCGCAGGTTTTAAAAATATAATATTCAAAGAATTTTCCGAACTCATAATAACTGTCATATTGGTTCAGAAAGTCCCTTCTCTGGTCTCTGTTATCCTCAATAGCATTGTATTCCCGGTGTACCCGGAAGCTTTCATCAAATTCATTGGCGATCTCTGTAATCCTCCGGACTGATTTTTCAAGGTAAGCGTCAAACTGTTTATTGGCTATGGGCGCAGCTGCCCCGTGCAAATACGTCTTTAGAAAATCAGAATAGTCTGAAGCGAAGCTTCCTTTAAGCCCGCGAAGTGTTGGTACAACTTCGGAGTAGAAGATTGTATCGTCAAATAAATGCACTGTTATCCAATATCCCATTTTTAATATGCTGGTGTACTGATTGGTCAATTAGCGGATGAGAAAATAAGAGAATGAACCATATTTTCAGAACCGGCGGGGTATGTGAAAGTTTTGTGCTCCAGCTGATTTCAGTATTGGCTGATTTTAAATGTATATAGCTAAATCAGTACATCAGCATATTAGCTAATCTTTAAATCAACTAGGCCATAGCCGGCATATTGTATGCTGCCCATTCTTCTTTCGAAGGACCGTATACTCCGGGTACTTTCAGCCCGGCCTGACGCATGAGCACCGTCATCTGCCCGCGGTGGTGCGTCTGATGCGTAATGAGGATGAACAAAGTGGCTCCGTTCTTCCATTCTTCTCCATACATATTTCTTGATTCATCCAGCGATTCATCTGTCCAGGCGGCCTTTACAGCTGCCATCATTGCTTCAGATGCTTTGGCATATGCTGCAGTAAGTTCTGCAACTGTTGTAAAGGACGGGTTCTGTTCTTCCACAGGCAGACCCGCGTTATGCGGCATTTCAGTAAGCGTCTGTATAATATGATTGGCAAGGCGGGCGAGTGTGCGGCCTTCGGTATATACAGCCTGCTGCAGTGAAGCGTCTGTAAGGCTGTTGAATATTTTTAGTGTGGCCTCGCTTTCATAAGCCCAGGTATTGAAAAAATCTTCCAGTTTGCGAAACATAGTAAATATTTTTTCAAAAATAATAAGGTTTAAAAGAAGGTTAAGAGATAATTTTGCATACCTATGAACAGAGCGCTGCAGTTATATAAAAGTGCATACGGGGGGCTTTCCAGCTCCACGTGGCTGCTGTCGCTTGTAATGCTGGTAAATCGCTGCGGAACAATGGTTGTGCCCTTTATGACACTGTACCTCACCGAAAGCATGCATGTAAGCATTGGTAAGGCGGGCTTTGTAATGGCATTATTTGGTGCAGGTGCGGTGTGTGGCGGTTTTATCGGTGGGCGGCTTACAGACAGGATTGGGTTTTATTATATTCAGCTATGTACTTTGGTTGGGGGAGGAATTATGTTTCTGGTATTGGGACAGATGCGCTCTTACCCGCTGATCTGTGTAGCTACCTTCCTGTTAAGTATAATAAATGAATCATTCCGGCCAGCAAATTCTGCAGCTATAGCGCATTACAGTAAAGCGGAAAATACAACGCGCTCTTATTCGCTCAACAGGCTGGCTATAAACTTGGGCTGGGCGCTGGGGGGCAGTCTTGGTGGTTTTATAGCCTCAAAAAATTATCACCTGTTGTTCTGGATAGACGGAGGAACAAATATTTTTGCCGCACTGCTATTGTGGCTGTTCCTCGCTCCTTCTAAGAACAAAGCAACGAGAAAAAAGCATATTGAAGTTCCTGCCGGTGATGTACGCTCTGCGTATCATGATAAGCCATACCTCGTATTCATTTTTCTTACGATGCTGTTCGCTTATTGTTTTTTCCAGCTGTTCAGCACCATACCGGTGTATTACAAAGAGGGGCTGCATATGAGCGAAAAGTACATTGGTGGTGTAATGGCCATGAATGGTATACTGATTGCTGTGCTGGAGATGGTCACTGTTTTTAAAATGGAAGGACGGCGGGAAAACCTGCATTTTATTTTTTACGGTGTGCTGTTTGTAGCCGCTTCATTTTGTGTGTTTAACCTGTTACCGCAGCAAGGCTGGCTGGCGGTGGTTTCTATGCTTATAGTTACCGTTGGTGAAATCTTTTCCATGCCGTTTATGAACTCCTTCTGGACAAGCAGGAGCACCCCCGTAAACCGCGGACAGTATGCCGGCTTATATACAGTAGCGTGGTCTTCGGCACAGGTGCTGGGGCCCGGAACGGGCGCGTGGGTAGCCGAAAAAATGGGTTTTACTTTTCTATGGTGGATGATAACTGTATTGTGCATTATGGCTGCATGCGGCTATAAATGGCTGCAGTGGCAGGTTGAAAAAAGAAACCGTTAAAATCATATTGTGGTTCTACCAGACTTCCTGCAGAGAAATTAAATCTTCGTCACTTTCCTGCAACAAAATCAAGCACAGAACCGTTCATACAATAGCGGAGTCCTGTAGGTTTGGGACCGTCGTTAAATACATGCCCGAGATGAGCACCACAACGGGCACAAAGCACTTCAGTACGTTCACCGTCAGCATCGGTTTCTTCTTTAACGCTTTTACTTGTAGCAGGTTTGTAAAAGCTGGGCCAGCCGGTATGACTGTCAAACTTGGTGTCTGATGTAAAGAGAAGATGACCGCATGCTGTGCAGTAATAAGTGCCTTTTTTATGATTGTCCCAGTATTGGCCTGTGTAGGCGCGTTCAGTAGCTTTCTCACGGGCTATCCGGTATTCGCCTGCAGAAAGATATTTTTTCCATTGCTCATTGTTTAGCAATACTGGAGTATTGCTTGTACGGGAGTAATAGGGGTTCTTTTTTTGTTTTTCAGCCAATGGATCTTTCTGTGCAAAGGCAATAACAGAGCAAAGCAGTAAAATAAACAAACCGGTTTTTTTAAGCAGAGATATCATAACTGTTGGTTTTTAAAGTGGTATACTGTGTACCTGATTATAAACGATAATAAGAACAGAAGGGTTTTTGCCAGCATGGAGAATATTGTTAAAACATTCACAAACAAATTATTAAATTGAGCTGTACCGTAATATAACTGATTATGAAGAGGAAGCTGATCACATACTTTGCAGCCGGAGCTCTTGCCGGTGCTGCTTTTGTTGCCGGCCTGGCGTTTAAAAAAATAAACCAGAATGACGAAATCGTAACCGTCACACCTGACAGCCGGCTGCAGTACAAATGGTATCCGCCTGAGTTGCCTAAAAGCATCAGTTTTTGCGGTGAAAAGACGCCGCTGGAGCGCTGGGATGTGCGTGAACGCCTGGAGCGCGAACTGACGATCAATTATTATATGCACGGTTCTCTGCTGTATGTGATCATGCAGACGACACGATATTTTCCCATAATAGAAGAAAGGCTGAAAGCAAACGGAATTCCCGATGATTTTAAATATCTCTGCGTAGCGGAAAGTGCCTTGCAGCATAACACTTCACCGGCCGGTGCATCCAGCTTCTGGCAGCTGATGAAACCGACTGCTATACAATATGGCCTGCAGGTAGATGATGAAGTGGATGAACGTTATAATGTAAAAAAAGCAACAGACGTAGCCTGCTCTTATTTCAACCAGGCATACCAGAAATTTGGCAGCTGGACAGGGGCTGCAGCTTCCTACAATTGCGGTATGGGCGGTTACAACAGCCATACCACCTTTCAGCAGGTGAGTAATTACTACGATGTAATACTGCCCGAAGAAACGAACCGTTATATCTACCGTGTGCTGGCATACAAATATCTCATCAGCAATGCAAAGACTATGGGTTATATCGTGCAGGGACAAGATGCATTGCAGCCGGTTAAAACAAGAGTACTTAAAGTAGATTCCACTATTACGGATCTGGCGCAATGGTCTATCGCAAACGGCAGCAGCTATAAAATGCTGAAGCTCCTCAATCCCTGGTTGCGTGCCCGTACACTTTCTGCCGTGAAAGGAAAAACATTTGAAATTGAATTACCCGGATAGTAGCGCGAAAAGCCAATAAGTTAATAGAACGCATCTTAAAATACTAATGTTGAAACCGGAATGTCATCCCAAACGATGTCGGAGCACGACATTCCGGTTAATGGCAGAATAAAAAGGGATCCAATCAGATAACAACAACGAGTCTCTTCCCGTCCGGCAATTCCGTGTCCCATAGCTTATTGATGTCTTCCAGTTTTATATTTACGGTATCTGCTTTCAGTTTGCCTTCTGCCGCCAGTTGGAACATTTCGGGCAGTATATCTGTAAATAGCGCCTGCATCTGTTCTTTCGTCCAGCTGCCTAAACCAGAGCCTGATAAGCTGAGGTTAACGCTGCGAAGGTTTTCAGCAGATAATTGAATGATATCGCCCGTTACAGCACCAATCGACACAAAGCGTGTTCTGTGTGTAAAAGACCCTTTGCCTTTTAAAGAAGCCAGTATCAACTCTGCAGTGCGCCCCCACAAGTAGTCTATAACAATATCAACGGGCGTGTGGTGATGAATATCTTTTATACGTTTCTCAAAATCTTCATCGCTTTGTTTAAGAGATATGATTTCGTCTGCGCCCAGTGATAACAGTGATGCCAGCGATTGCTCATTCCTGCCGGTGACAATGATTTTCCCTGCGCCATAAAGCCGGGCTATCTGAACGGCGATTTTGCCGGTAAAGCCTGTTGCTCCGTTTATCAATACCGTTTCACCATTTTGTATTGCAGCCCGGTAACGCAGTGCCATTGCCGAACCGGCAACCGCATTCGGCAAAGCTGCTGCGGTTGCATAGTCAATACCATCCGGAAGCTTTACCATCCTGCTTTTTTCTATCACTGCTTTTTCTGCAGCCATTCCGCTTACGCCGAGAGCAAATACCCTGGTACCATCTGCCAGCACACCAGCACCATCGCCGCCGATTACGCGGGCATTCTTTTTCTCTTCTGTAGAATAATGACTGCCGCTGGCTACACTTCTGTCAATATGCTTAATTGCTGCGGCTTTTACGGTAATAAGCTGTTCATCGTCACCGTGTGGAACTGGTTCTTCGATATCGGCATATTCGGGCAGAGCGCCCTTCCGGTACATAACGGCTGCTTTCATGTCATGAATGTTTTATGTACAAAACTATGCTGCCGTTATGCCGCGGCCAATAACATTTGTTATCAGATCGGCGGATGTATTTACTTTTAAATTAATGGCTGCTATACCAGAATGGCTTCCTTATTGTACCGGGCTTTATAATCAAGAGGAGATAATCCTGTTATTTTTTTAAATACTTCCCGGAATGCTTTATCGTCCGAGTAACCCACTTCATTCATTACCTCGAAAACACTTTTTCTGCCTTTTTCCAGGCTTTTCTTTGCTACTTCTATTTTTACACGCTGCATGTATTCTACAGGTGTATTGCCGGTAGCTTTGATAAAGCGGCGGTCAAAATTCCGCCTGCTGACAGCCAGTTTTGAGGCCAGTTTTTCAAAAGAGATCTTCCGGCTGAGGTTTTCTTCAATATAGGTTTGCGCAGCAGAAATCACTTCGTCTCCATGATTTTTCTGCGCCTGGAAAATGATAAAAGGCGATTGCGATGCCCGTTCCATATCTATCTGGAAAACTTTGGAGCAGAAAACTGCGGTCTGTTTATCAAAATATTTTTCAATAAGATAGATCACCAGGTTCAGGAAGGAATAGGCGCCACCGTTTGTATAAATGCCGTTTTCATCCGTGATCAGCCTGTCCGGCTGTAAATGCACTTCGGGGAACATGTTCCTGAAATGCTCAGCCGCAGACCAGTGTGTGGAACAGCTTTTCCCGTCCAACAGCCCTGCTGCTGCCAGCATGAATGCCCCTGTGCAAATACTTGCAACCTCAGCCCCGTTTTTATATTGTTCTGCAATCCAGTCGATCAGTGGTTTGTTGCCTTTTACAGCTTCTTTGTAGTTGTGGTTCAGAGACGGAATAACAATAAGATCTGTTTGCTTTATGGCAGAAATAAAGGTGTGCGGTTTTACGTTAAACAGCCCGCCATAGAAACCCACTTCTTCGGAAATGCCTGCTAGCTCTATCGTAAACAATGCCCGCCCGGTAGCCTGCTTCCGGTATTCATTGGCTCTTGTAAATATCTTATACGTCCCGACAATGCTGCTCAGGTTATTTTCTCCGTCAGGAACGATAATGGTGAGATGTAGCATCGGAATCTTTTGTCAAAGGTAGCGATTTCGTATGTCCATATTGCCCCGTCACAAAGTCTATTTTACGCCTGTACACGGAGGTGCTTAGCCGGTACATTTGTTATGTCACAACTCCCGGATGACTTACCATCGGGATAAAACATAACGAAATGACTACACCTGATTTTACTACGACTATTCTTGTGGATCAAACACCACTGGAAGTATTTAATGCCGTCAATAACGTTCGCGGATGGTGGTCTGAAGAAATAGAAGGTAGTACAGACAAGCTTAACGAAGCATTTCTGTATCACTATGAAGATGTCCATCGATGTACAATGAAAATAACAGAACTGGTTCCGGGCAAAAGAGTAAGCTGGCTGGTGCAGGACAATTACTTCAAATTCACTAAAGACAAAAGTGAATGGATTGGCACAAAAATCGTTTTTGAGATTTCGGAAAAGGATGGCAAAACAGAAATGCATTTTACCCACCAGGGATTAGTGCCGCAGTATGAATGTTATGAAATATGCAGGGACGCCTGGACGGGGTATATACAAAACAGTCTGCGTAGCCTGATCGTCACAGGTAAAGGACAGCCTAATGGGAAGGGTAAACCCCGGACTGAAGACGAAAAAAGACTTGGAACAGTTCAGGAATAGATATGAGATTTCGTAAACTTATTATGAAGAATAGCTTTCAAAATTCAAAGACTGGTTTATATGAACGATTATAAAAAAAGTATCACGGTAAACAAGCCGGTAAATGAAGTGTACGCCGCTATTACAAGGCATATAGCCGACTGGTGGAGTAATGATCTGAAGGGAGCCGCCGTCCAGGCTGGTGACAGCTTTGACATATCGTTTGGCAGCACCCGCAAAACGATGGACATTGTTGAAGCGATACCCGATGAACGGGTGGTGTGGAAATGCGTAAAGGCATATATCAGTTCTGCTGCGCTGAAAAATAAATCGGAATGGGAAGGCACGGAAATGATATGGACAATAAGTGCATCCGGGCAATACACAACATTGGATTTCCTGCACAAAGGTTTAAATCAGAGCCTTGAATGCTACAATGTATGCGAAGCAGGCTGGGATACATTCCTGGGAAGCCTTGAAACATATCTTACAACAGGTAAAGGCCAGCCTTATTTAAAAGCTGTCACCAATTGACCAACGTCACCCTGGGCGAAACCGAAGGGGGCGTCAGTTAAAATCTTTCCATTTTCCGATCTGTTAATTATCACATTGGCTAATCAGCACGTTGCCTATTGACTATTCACCCTGCATGTAGTAGCTTTAGAGAAAACAAGATCCCATGCGCATCCTTCGTGCGGGCATACCCGTTGTTATCACTATTGCGCTGGTCTGGCTGCTGGATCATCCGCTGGGAAGCCTGCCGGCGCTGGGCCGTCTGCTGGACCCGGTAAATGGCTGGGCTGCCAGTGCCGAACCGGTAAACAAGACATATACTTCAGATCTTAAAATAAAAGGTCTCAGGGCACCGGTGACCGTATGGCTGGAAGACAGGCTGGTGCCGCATATCAAAGCAGACAATGATCACGATCTGTATCTTGCGGAAGGATATATACACGCATATTTCCGGCTATGGCAGATGGATATGCAGACACGTGCTGCCGGTGGTCGTGTAAGCGAGGTGATAGGGGAGAAAGGCTTGAAATTTGACCGTACGCAAAGGAGAAAAGGGATGGTGTATGCTGCTGAGAATTCGCTGAAAGCCATAGAAGCAGAACCGCGTACCAAAGAAATGCTGGATGCATATACCGAAGGGGTCAATACTTATATTCATTCGTTGAATTACCGCGATCTGCCGCTGGAATACAAGCTCATGGGTTTTACACCGGAGGACTGGACCAGCCTGAAGTGCGCGCTGCTTATGAAATACATGGCTGATGACCTCACCGGTTATACAGAAGACTTCCCGCTTACATACCTCAGGGACAAACTTCCCAAAGATGAACTGGATAAACTCTTCCCGGAGAAAATACCGGGATATAAGCCTGTGATACCTGGAGGAACAAAGTTTGCACCTGCATCGCTGGCAATACCTCCGGTTCCTGGTATCCCGGACAGTTTATTTGCTCATTTCCGGGAGCAATCTCTCGCACAAAACCAGCATCCGGCATCCGGGATCCAGCATCCGGAATCTATTTATGAACCCGATGGAACCGGCAGTAATAACTGGGCTATCAGCGGAAGTCTTACGACCAATAAAGCGCCAATACTTTGCAATGATCCGCATCTTGGATTAAACCTTCCATCACTGTGGTTTGAAGCGCAGCTGCAGGCGCCGGGAATTAATAGTTACGGTGTGACATTGCCGGGAGCGCCGGGTGTTGTAATCGGCTTTAATGACAGTGTCAGCTGGGGTTTCACTAACAACTACCGGGACGTAAAAGATTTTTACCTCATCGATGCAGTGAACAACGGCAACGAACAATATTGGTTTGATGGTAAACAAACAGCATTTAAAAAAAGGATAGAACAAATAAAAATAAAAGGCGCTGCGGATTATAATGATACGGTGCTGTATACGGTTCACGGGCCGGTGATGTATGATGAGCATTTTGAAGACCCGGCAAAGAGCGGAAGAAAAATAGCGATGACCTGGATGGCGCATCGTGCTACCAATGAATTGCTATCGCTGTACCTTGTAAACCGTGCAGAGAACTACGACCAGTTTGTGGCGGGTATTATGCATTTCGAGTGCCCGGCGCAGAATATGATCTATGCTGACCGGGCCGGGAATATAGCTATCTGGGGACAAGGACAGTTCATCAATAAATGGCGCGACCAGGGCAAGTATGTGATGGAAGGAAGAGACAGCCGCACGATTTGGGGGCAAAACATTCCCATGGCTGAAAACCCACACGTGATCAATCCGCCGCAAGGGTATCTGGCGAGTGCCAACCAGGCTGTGACGGATGATACCTATCCGTATTGGTACAACGGACATTTTCTGGAGTTCAGAAGCTGGGAGATAAACGAAATGCTCAGCAAAACAGCTAACCGACGCATTCTGTCCATGTGGGAGCCGCTGCCAGAGAATTTCGAGATGCCTCTTGCTATGAACTTCATGCAAAACAGTACCTATTCGCTGCTGGCAAGCCGCGTGTCTGGGACAATGGATACGGCTGCAGGTATACAACCATTGCGCAAATGGTGTTCCGGTCTCGATTTCTGGGACAGCAGCGCAACGAGGTTCCAGGTATGGTGGTCTGAACTTTATGCTGATATCTGGAAGGATGACTTCTCCAATGTGCCTGAAAATCTCTGGCCTACACCTGAAGTAACGATGCAGCTTATCCTGAACGATTCTGCCTCAAAATATTATGACGATATAAAAACCAGTCAGAAAGAAACGCTGAGAGATATTGTAAAACGCAGCTATAAAGAAGCGCTTGACAGCCTGGATAAACTAAAGAAATCCGGAGGCATTGAATGGTATGAAGTGAAGAACACAACCGTAGCACATTTGACCAAACTGCCTGCATTCAGTTATGACCACTTAAAGATCGGGGGCTGGGGTAACACGATCAATGCTGCCAAAAAGGACCACGGTCCCAGCTGGCGTATGATTGTAGAAATGGGCAGAGACAGTATAACCGGTTTTGGTATTTATCCTGGGGGGCAGAGCGGAAATCCGGGCAGCAAGCACTATGCGGATTTCCTGGGGCAATGGGTGGAAGGGAAATATAATCATCTGCTGTTTCTTCCGTCAGCCCGGGAGCAAAAAAGAAAAGAGCTTGTATATACCTGGACTTTACAATCAGCTTAAAAAGATATTGTATGCGTTTTATTATTTCTGTTATACTGATCATACTGCTGGCTGGTGCGGCTACTTATTTTCTTCCCTGGTGGCTGATCGCTGTTGTGTCTTTCGCAGTGACATTATTGCTGCGTTTAAAACCGGGAGCAGGTTTTTTTGCAGGCTTCCTGGGTATTGCTATATTATGGGCCGGCTGGGCATTAAAAGCTGATGCCGCAAATGATCATATCCTTTCCCGGAAGATGGGAATATTGTTTCATCTACCCAACTATACGTTGTTTATCATTGTAGCGACTTTCATCGGTGCGCTTGCTGGAGGACTGGCCGGCTGGAGCGGTGCGCTTGTAAGAAAGATGAATAGCTAACAATGAATAGTTGATAATGGAGAATGGGATGTTTCTGTTCGCTATCAGAAGGCAATCTCACATCTCAATTCTCATATCCCACTTCTTACAAATAGGAAAGGGAGCCGTAGCTCCCCAGGGTTATTATTCAAGGTAATTGTCCTGTCTATTTTTTTACCAGTTTTACACTTTTCTGCAAGTCGTTGTTCCGGATCACTTGCAGCAAATATGTTCCTGTGCCCAGATCGTTTACTGGTATTTGCTGCGTAGTGTTTTCTATCGTCAGATGTTTAACTGTTTTACCCGCGGCATCGCTGATGTAGAGGTCGCTGCCCGGCGTAAGGCCTGCAACCGTTATATTATCGGTCGCCGGGTTAGGGTACACGTCCGCAAAATTCATGTTATTGCAGTGTATGGCAAGCTGTAATGTATTGCTGTACTCCGTTTTTCCATCATTGTATAACATATGGAGACGGTAAAAGAGTTTTGCACTGCTGTTTGTTGCTTCTGCATAACTATAGCTGCTGTTGCTGCCTTTTGCAAGGATGTCTGCAACTGCCTGGTATGTTTTTCCGTCTGTACTTTTCTGTACTTCAAAAGAGGTGGTGTTCAGTTCGGTTCCTGTATTCCACTTAAGGCTTGCAGTACAGTTGTCGCTTTCACCCGTAAAGCTGACCAGTTGTACTGGAAGCGGTGTAATCGGATCGCTGCTTTTTGTAAAGAATGCCTGTGCGGCAGTGACAGTAGTTGCTAGAGTTGCATATGTGAGACTACGCTCAGATGCGCCGGCAATAGTGCTTGCCGTGGTCAGTGTTCCTGTTCCTGTGCCGGCAGCCTGATTATTGCTTTGCCATGCTGTAGTAGAAGTAGCTGTTTGTCCCGTTGTATTGGGAATGGAACTGCCGTACTGCGTTACAAAAGATAAGGCATCGTTATAGTGAGGATCATCTGAAGACAGGTTATGCTGGAGATCTATTACAGCGCTTACAGAAGCATTGTCTCCGAAGATATTCCAGGTGCGGTCAATACCATTGCTGTTAGCTTCATTGGCAGAACTGGCCGCATAATTCTGTACCAATACATGTATCGTGTTAGCGGATGTATTGTTTACTGAAGCGGGTGTATAGTTGCCCTCGGCAATACCTACCGGGAATGTGAATGCACCAGTGTAGTTATTGTGTACCAGGTGACCTGTACCATTGGTTACCACAAACTGGCCGGGCTGATAATTGCTGAGTGTAGCAGCTGTTGCTGTGATCATGTCATAATTACCCAGCAGTACATCGCCGTTTGCAGCAGCGAAATTAAAATTGGCGCCTATGGTGAGGTTCGCGTTGCCGGGTACATCGTTCCATGGTACGCCGGGGCCGGCAATATCAGTCAGTACCATGTTTGATGCATTCTGCAATTCAATGTTTACATTGATCAGGGAAGTATTATTATTGCCGTCAATCAGTGTAGGACTTGCTGTCCCGCCTGCTACTGCCGGATTGAAGAACTTAATCGTGCCGGCGCCGGTAATTACAGCATCCGGGCTGATCCATACATTTTTACTGTAGATTTCCCACGTGCCGTCTATCTCATAGTTGCCCGGGCCGATGTACAGCGTTTCAGAAACGGATGCTGTGGTGTTGCCAACGGAAGAGTTTAATGCACTCATCCCGGTCGTGCCACCGGTTGTTTCCACGGAGCCGGTACTTTGTGCATATGCATTGTTTTCGAATGCAAGCAGGCTGCCGGCAAATGCAAGTAGCAAAGAATATTTTTTCATAGTTATATTTTTATTGAAGCTGTTTGAATCTTCAGATTTGCAACAGATACTTTCAGTCCGTTTATGGTAGTGTCATTACAGTAACGGATGGGGTAGAGACCCTGATGCCGCCTGTCGCCGATTCAAAATATAAAACTGTTTTTACCGTATAAGTGGTGGCCACCGTTGGTGTTACAATTGCTTTTGCATAAGGTCTTGGTCCGTCTACCTGCCCTGTTGCAGTAGTGGGTGTAAGGTTTGGGTTTTGCTGCAGCGAGCCTGTAAAACCGAATTGTCCTACAGCCGTGGAGCCTGCAAACCATTGATAGGAAGCATAGGCATTACCCTGTGTGGAAGACGACCCGTTTGCATAATAGAATGCCTGAAGCGGAGCATATTCAAGCAAGTAGGTTCTGCCGGGTTGTAGCGTCACGCTGTTGGTCGTAAAGGTGATGCTGTTCGATGGCGAATAATAAGCGTCGGTAGTACCGCCGAAAGTAAGTGTCGCTCCCGATGCTGAAAAGATCTGAGTACCGCCGAATGATGTTTGCAGGTATTCCGTTTTTGGTATAGATGCATTTTTAGATACCCAGCCAAAACCATCCCAGTAATATTCGCCGATGCCAAAAGCAGGGTATACCGTGCTGTTAGTGCCTGTGCCGCTGGTAATGCCTGTATTGGTATTGTAAACGGTTGTGCCCGGAGATGTGGCTGCCGTGCCTGAACCTGATAGAGGTGCCCATGTTGCCGTGTTTGTAAGTGCTATCTGCGGAAAGCGAATGCCACCGTGCGTACTTTGCACTTCCAGGATGCTACCTGCTGCTGGCAGTGATGTTGCCGGTGTGCCGCTACCGTCACTGATTTTCTGCTGCGCCTGGGCAGCCAGGGCCAACAGGACGAAACCAAAAATAAACCCTTGTTTTTTCATGACTATTTTTTTGTTGTGCTTGAGATGTTAACTGTAGTGAAATGCCGGGTTTGATTTGATAGCTTGAGTACTGATGATAATACCAGTCAACATACAAAGCAGCAATTGTTTTTTCAGTACTCCTTTTTTCCACGCCTGGACGCTTTTTAATAGCGTTTGTTGTCTGTTACCACATGGTCTACTGGTCGGTGTGTTTATAATAATGTATGCCGATCTATTGCCAGGCCTTGTATTACCTTTATCTTGATAGCTGGAGTATATCAGCCTGCATATAGGCCAGATCCTGGGAAGCTGTATTTCCGTTATACCGCAGGTCAACTATGTCACCGGCAGCTAGCTGAACAACTATAGTACCCGCGCCGGTAATGCCTGATCCTGCATCTGCATTGCCTATAGATGCATATCTCTTGAAAGCGTTGTTTACAAAGAGTCCTACATATGATCCCTGGTTAGCTGCCTGTGTGGTTGTAGCCCATACAACACTTACCTGGTAATAACCGGCTGCATTTGCCGGAACGGTGAATTTATTTGTCGTAAGATTGTAGTTGTTGTTCTTGTCATAATCCTTAGCACCAAAATCAATAAGCGTCCACGTGCTGAGCGGCATGGTTTGCGTTGCTGTTATTTTTACTGAAAACAAAACCAGAGAATTCTGTGTAATGGAACTGTTCTTGTTAATCCACCCGGTTCCGTCCCAGTTGTATTCGCCAACTCCGTTCGCCGGGTAATTGGCATTAGTGCTTGTAATAGCTGCATTGGTATTATAAACCGACATGCCGGGCGAGGTTGAAGCCGTTCCTGAGCCGGTAAGCGGCGCCCACGTTGTTGTGTTGGTAAGTGCGATCCTGGGCATCCGCAGGCCGGCCTGGTTGCTTTCCAGTTCCAGTATACTGCCTGTAGCAGGTAAGCTCGAGGTGCCCGTGACACTTCCGTCTTTTATTTTTTGCTGTGCATGGGAAAGGTTTAATGCACAAAGGCAGCTGCATAGGAGTAACATTTTTTTCATAGTTGCTATATTTTAGAAAGTTTGAGAATGCATCTTCGTCTTCTGTTTTTGTTTGTGCGCTGATAAGCTTTAATGCAGAGGCCCTAACGCAAATCAGCAGATGTTTTTCCGTCGGGTATTTTTTTCATGCTGTAGGTTGCTTTTGGTAAAAACACCGGGTGCTGTTCTGGCGGTCCCGGTGTTTTTTATGAAATTTAATGGATGACTACTTTTTCTGCAATGCTGATCAGTGCATTATTGGCCCTGACCATGTATATGCCGGCAGGTAACCCTTTTATAGAAACCTGTCCTGTAAAATTCCCGGTGCGTATTACCTGGCCGGAAATGTTTGTTACCTGGTAATTAACCTGTTCTGCATTCGCAGCTACTATGCTGAACCCTTGCGGAACTGTTGCCGGGTTTGGATATACGGATATACCTGCAATCCCGCAATTGTTATCAACCTGTATGGTATTACTGTATTTGCAGAGCCCGCTGATATCTGTCATTTTCAATCTGTAGATATTTACGCCGGCCTGCGCTTTTACGTCAGTATAGCTGTATGTATTAACCGTATTGCTCTTACCATTTGCGGGAAGTGTCGCTATGGCAGACCATTTTCCACCATTATTTTTTTCAACAATAAAATTCCGGCTGTTTTTTTCAGTACCCGTTTGCCAGTTCAGTTCGTTACTGCAGTTCTTCATGAAGCCAGAGAAGCTAACAAGTTCTACAGATAACGGCGGAGCAACAAGCGGAGGTATGATAATAAAAGTTGTATCGCAGACTACTGTAGTATCACAGGCCAAAGTGCAGGCGACAATGCAGGTTGTTATGCTATCGGTCATGAAGCCGTTGGGTGTCCATGTTCCGCAGCCGGATGCATCAAGTGTAAACGTGCCCTGCACGGCTTCTGCGGCATCCAGTCCGCACGTGCTGTAGGTGGTGGTGCCGTCTACCGGTATATCGTCTACGATAGGGCATATGCCGGTTACCGGGCAGGTCTGGCAGGAAGGCCTTACCGTAATGATCGTATCTGTTATTGTTCCCGGTGGCAGTATTACTATAAATGTTGTGTCGCAGATGGCGCCATTGCATGTAACGATACAGGTATTTACCGTGTCTGTCTGATTGTTGGGTGTCCAGAGTGCACAGCCGGATGCATCAAGCGCAAGTGTACCCTGAGCTGCGCCGGCAGCGTCCAGTCCGCAGGTGCTGTACACGGTCGAGTCTGTCGGCGCGATGCCACCTTGTGTGCCACATACGGTAACAGAGCAGGTTGCTGAAGGAGGCCGTGTTACTACAGTATCCAGAACACAGGCATAAACAGTAATAGATGCCGTGTCACCGCAGAGACCGCCGCTGTTCCATATAAAGTTGTAAGTGCCCGGTGCGCTGAAGCCGCTTATTGTAGTGTGCGCATCTGATGTATCTGTAATAACAGCCGTACCCGGATTGTTTGCATCTGCATACCATACAACGCCGCTCACACTGTCCGCCGACATTGTAGCTACATCATTCATGCAAACAGATGTATCACGTCCGGCATCTGGTTTCAGGCAGGCATAAGAACAGAACGCGCCATCATTGCCACCGGAAGCGGCGCCTTGTGAGAACAGCACTGCGGTTGTGTTACCGGTAATGTTATTCACAACAGGCAGTTTGTAAATGCCGCCTGCAGTATTGTCGCTTACATAAAGATTGCCTGAAGCGTCAAGGTATGCGGCACCAAAGCTTCCGGAGTTAAATGCGGTATTGGTGCTGGTTACGGTGCCAACTGTGGTAACGACGCCTGTATTTGGATTGATTTTTAATAACTGATGAATGGGGGCCGCAGCGTTTGTGTTTACTGCATAGAGGTTCCCGTCTACAGAATTATATGCCCAGTCTGCAATGGGCATGGCGGTAGTGGTCAATACCGGCGACAATAACGTAAGATAAGTAGGGGAAGCCGGGTTTACATCTACACGGTAAATGCTGGTCGCATTGCTTGCATATAAGTATAATACACCATTATCATCTACTGCACCCACATTGTAGCCGCTGGCTGTAAGGCCCGGGATAAGATACCGCACTACAACGCCATCAGCACCCACTCTTGCTATCATAGCACTATCGCCGATAGCACAACCCCATATATGCCCGTCAGTAATGTTATATCCTATAGCATTTACAGCTTCAGGGTAAGTGGTGATATCAGTATATACAGTAATGGATACGCCGGTCTGAAGATTTACTGTAATAAAATCAGTACCACTTGTGCCCACACTCTGGAAGAGGTAGCCTGCGTTGGTACAGGCAAGCGGACTGGAGCAATCGTCTACTTCAATGCTGATAGTGTCTGCGCAGGTGGATGTATGCCATGAAAATTTATAGATGCCCGTTGTGTCAAATCCTTTGATATAGGTTGTGCCGCTTGAAGGTGAAAATATGGTAGTGGCCGTAGGATTGCCCGGGTCGGCTGTCCAACTGGCGCCGCTGACAGTGTTGGCACTCATTTGTATCCATTGGTTCAGGCATAATGTGGTATCGTTGCCTGCAATGACCGGTGCATTTACTTTTTTGTTTACAATTGCTGAAGTGCAGCCGGAAGAAAGGAGTTTCGCCATGGTTTGATAAGTACCGTGATTGAGTCCCGTAAAGCTTACCTGTCCTGCAGTACCAAATGTATTGCCACCGTCTATGCTGAACTGGTAACTGGCTGTAGGCGTGGGGCCGGTGAAGGTAATAACACCGTTGGGAGCGGAGCATGTAGTTACATTGGTAATAGTTGACGTGGGCGCCGTGACGGTTGGGTTGGTCAGCGTTTTATTGGCTGATGGAGATATACAGCCTGTAGAGACAAGTTTAGCGGCCGTTACATAAGTGCCGTTAGATAATCCGGTAAATGCCGTTTGCCCGGTAGTGCCGAAGGTAGTGCCCCCGTCAATGCTGAACTGGTAGTTGGCCGTCGGCGTAGGTGCAGTAAATGTGATTGTGCCGTTAGGCGTATTACAGTTGTTGGGATTAACGCCGGATGAAGTAGGAGCTGTAACCGGGGGGGGTGTAATTGTTTTGGCTACAGCTGCAGACGGGCATCCGGAAGAGATGAGTTTTGCCCGTGTATTATATGTGCCGGGCGCCAGCCCCGTGAAGCTTACCACTCCGGCTGCTCCGTATGATGTGCCGTTATTTACACTAAAAGCATAGCTGGCTAAAGGTGTAGGCGCAGAAAAAGTAATTGTTCCGGTGGAAGCATTACAGGCGCTGGTACCGGTAGCCGATACCGGCACAGTAACGGTGGGATTGGTAATGACTTTATTTACTTTAGCAGAAACACACCCTGAGGATATAAGTTTGGATACAGTTGCATAAGTGCCTGCACCCAAACCGTTGAAAGTTACCTGTCCGGCAGTGCCAAATGATGTGCCGCCATTGACGCTGAAAGCATAGCTGGCAAGAGGCGTTGGCGCTGAAAAAACAATTTTACCATTAGGTGCAGTACAGCTTGTGGGGTTGGTTGGGGTAGATGTTGGTGCTGTTACTGTGGGATTTGCCACTACTTTACTCACGACGGCAGATATACACCCCGATGAAATGAGCTGTGATACAGTAGCATAGGTGCCCGCCGATAACCCAGAAAAAACAGTTTGCCCTGCTGTACCGAATGATACGCCTCCGTTTACACTGAACTTATAACTGGCAACAGGTGTGGGCGCTGTAATGGTTATTTTCCCGTTGGGGGTATTACAGTTCGTCACATTTGTTACTGTTGATGTAGGAGCTGTAACGGTGGGGTTGGCGATTACCTTGTTTACTTTGGCAGATGTACATCCTGTAGAGATCAATTTGGCTATGGTAGCATAAGTGCCGGCACTGAGCCCCGAAAAAGTGGTTTGCCCTGCACTGCCATACGTTACACCGCCATCAATGCTGAACGCATAATTCGCGACAGGTGTTGGGGCTGTAAATACAATTTTTCCATTTGGTGTATTGCAGTTGGTTACATTGGTTGCCGTTGACGTAGGGGATGTTGCTACGGGATTGGTTATCGTTTTTACTGAAAATGTGGAGACGCATGTGGTAGTTACAGATTTTACTACGGTAGGGTAGTTTCCTCCACTGAGGCCGGAGAACACTGTTTGCCCGGCTGTTCCGAAAGTTACGCCGTTGTCTATGCTGAACTGGTAGCTGGCTACCGGCGTCGGAGCGGTAAAAGTTATTTTCCCGTTGGGTGTAAGGCAATTAGTGTTGTTTACAATTGCGGATGTTGGTACAGCCGGGTTGGCCGGGTTGGTCAACGTTTTAATGGCCTGTGTGGATACACACCCTGTACTGATCTTTTTACATACTGTGGGGTAATCACCGCCAAATAGCCCGGTAAATACAGTCTGACCGGAGCTGCCATATGTGTTGCCGCCGTCTATACTGAAGAGGTAATCGCTTGTTGGCGTTGGCGCGGTGAATGTTATTTTCCCGTTAGGTGTGGTACAGTTGGTGTTGTTAACTATTGCAGAGGTCGGAGCTGTGCATTGTGCAAAAGCCCGGTAAGTTGTTGTCATAAACAACAGCAGGAACAATATTGCTCCGGGGAGTTTAATTCCATTGCCGGCTGCCCGTACAGACTGCCCCGGAAAGGAAATATCGGTGTTTGTATTGTCCGGACCGGCACAGTGGCAATTGCCGGAATAATGTACAGGTGTTTTCTTCATGGTTGTAACGTATTGTGGTTGTGTTTGTACTTTTTTTATTAAAGATGAGCTTGCTCTATGCAGGAGCGCCAGGCGGGCATATTTTGCAGTGTTGGCCGTTGCAGGATTTACAGCGGGTAGCGGCCTGTGTTTCAAGGCCCGGCATTGTATAATAGCAGCAATTTTATTTGCCTTCATTTCAGAAAATGTCTTTCGTTTACCAATACCAGGAATTCACCTTGTTTTGCGCGAAAACAAGTAAATGCAGCAAACAATCTTACCGTGGGCAATAAAGTATCCTGCAGTGCTTTGTCTGTTTCAAAAAGGGGAAGAAATAAATTGATAATTGGATTGTACCCAAACAGGTACAATACGTAAAGCGCTCTTCGTCTACGGACAAAACTATTTCTTATGTATATAAAGGCTGGTAGAAAACTAACTTTATATTCGTACTATTAATTCTATATGGTATAGAATTAGTTCTATAGTTGTGTTTTTGGCTGCAATCGTTGCCTGGTCTGCATTCTGTAAAAAAAATCTTCTTTTTTAAATGGAATGAGCAATACATTTGCACTTATGTTTTTTCTTTAATCACCACACTATTTATGGAAGAGCAAAAGGTTACAAAAGTGCTGATCGTGGAAGATCACAGCACGGTAAGAATCGGTATTAAATATATGCTCGGAGATATCGTAGACACACCGGATACGGTTATGGCTGATAATATGAACAGTGCACTTCAGGCATTGAGCGAAGACTCGTTTGACCTGGTGATTCTTGATCTGAATATTCCGGGAGGAGGAGCACCCGCAACCATCCGCAAGATCCGCGACAAAAGAAGAAATGCACGCATCCTGGTATTTTCTGCAAATGATGAGCAGGTATATGCTTTACCTTGCCTGCAGGCCGGTGCAGATGGGTACCTTTCTAAAAACTCAACGGATGAAGAGTTTGCCGTTGCAGTTAAAAATATTCTCGGCGGTAAGAAATACCTTAGTCCCGAAATGCAGCAGCAGGCTATTCTAAAAGTTGCCGGAACATCGGGAGGCCATGCGCGTAATATTTCAGATATACTTTCTGCACGTGAGACGGAAGTGATGCAGCTGCTGCTGAAAGGCATGGGCACCGCTGAAATAGCAGCTAAGATTCATCTGCAGCTTTCTACCATCAGCACGTATAAGATGAAGATTTTTGAAAAAATGGGCGTGCGGAATATTGTTGAGCTGGTTGAAAAAATGAAATTATATGAAGAATAGTTATTGCGGATCGGAAAGCGTTATGTGAACTTCTGTGTATGTTTTATTATCGCTTACAATCTTAAGCTGTGCACCGATCAGTGCCGAAAGCTCTTTTACGATAAACAGTCCCATCCCGCTGCTTCCCTTTCTGTTTTCCCCGCCTGGTGTATTTTCAAAAACATCAGATGTTTCGTTGAGCCACTGCTGTAATTCTGCAGATATCCCGCCGCCATTGTCTGCAATAATGATTTCTGTTTTGTTGCCTTCCTGTGAGGCAGAAATTTTTATGTTTCCCTCTATCGTGATTTTTACTGCGTTATCTATAAGGTTATGCAGAATAATAGCTAATAATTGCCGGTTTGTGTGTATCCGGAGGTCCGGAAAGATATTGTTTTGTATGGTTGTTTTGTTGGCATGGGCAATACTTTCAAGCATACTGGTATGTTCATGGACGAGGGTGTACAGGTTAAATCTGTCATTTTTGACATTGCCTTTATGCAGGCTTGACTTAATGTATTGAAGCAGGTTGCCTAGGTAATGCTGCATGCGGCTTGATGAGTCTGCTGCGCTTTTGCTCATTTCAAGCAGGTGGGGATCTGTTGTGAGGCTTTGCAGCTGATCGTATATTTTCCTGTTAAACAGGCTGAGATATTTTAATGGTGTGCGGATATCATGACTGATAGCAGCGATGAGACGTTCCTGTATAAAAGTTTGTTTGGCTTGCGCGTCCTGCGATGCTTTTAATGAACGCAAGGCTTGTTCCAGCTTGAGTGTACGCTTGTGTATCATCACTTCAAGCCGCCTGTTTTTCCGCAGTAGGTATCGTGTTCGCGCATTAATAAACAGGAAGATGCCTGCCAGGGCCAGTATTGTAACAGCTGTAAAGAACCAGTTTGTCTGGTACCAGTAGTATGGAACGCTGATGTGTATTTTTCTTTCGATGTAGTTGTGCCGGCCGAAGCCGTTTATTTTTCTTATATACAGGATGTATTCTCCCGGGGAAAGATTCTGGACGGGAATAATACCAGTGACGGGCAATTTCTGAAATACGGGAACGTGATCTTTTGTAGTAAGGCCGTAAAAGATGTGCACATTTCTCCTGTCGCCGAAGTAGGGCGTGCTCACCCAGATGTTCAATCGTCCCGTACGTTGCTGCATTATAATTTCATTTGGATCAGGAGCTGTTTTCCCATTGATTTCTGCTTTATCAATAAATATTTTTTTATCCGGGAGTTCTTCTTTGAAGTTCGCCGATGAAAACCATACAAGACCGTTGAGCGTAGGTAATGATATGTCGCCATCGGGCATCATAACACCGCATGGCTGGCATCCGCCGTTAAATTCATTTGTATTAAAGCCATTGCTTTTGCTGTAGTACAGATAAAATACATCCTTCAGCCTGTGAGCGGCATAATCAAGCAGATCTTTTTTCGCTACCTGGAAGAGTCCTTTGTTTGTAGTAATCCAGAAGTAACCTCTTTTGTCTTCCATGATGCAGTGAGCAGCCATCAGGAAGTGATCATTGTCCAGCGGAAAGTGTACCAGGTTTTCCGGAGTATACAGGTATATCCCGTTTTCGTAAGTTGTGATCCATAATTGCCCCGGCTGTGGAAGATACAGGCTCCGTACATATTGGGTGTTTAGTCCGCGTACGGTATCTACTTTCATATCGTCGAGATGAATTCTGTACAGGCCGGGTCTGGCAGCCGCCCACAATATATTTTTATCTTCCTGTATGAAGTAGGATATGCCTGGTATCTTTACTGGTATAGGTGTTGGGGGCTGCAGGGTCTCCGTATCGAAGCGCAGTATTATACCTTCACGTGTACCTATCCATAAATTGTTTGCAAAGCCTCCGTGTATCACAATTCCGGCCCCTGGCAGTTGCCAGATGCCTGCCGGTTTCAGGTTATGGTTCAGTCTGTCCAGCCCGCTGGACGAGAGTAACCATATATACCCTTTCCGGTCGGTATAAGCTGTGTATTGTGTGTATAAAGGAGCATCGCCTTTAAACAGTTTTTGAGATATGCCATCGCCGAGCAAGCTGCCCTGTGGAACGAAGACGGTATGATCGTTATAAATAGCCTGCGCATAAAGACTTTTGTCAGATTCGTTGCTGCCGGCTGTTATAACATGAAATTTTTTCCTGTTGAACACATAAAGACCATTGGTCTGGCTGCCAAGAAAGATGTTGCCGGTAAGTGTGTCAAGATGGGCGCAGGCAATCTTGTTTTCTTCAAAGTCAAAGCCGGATACAAGCTGGTGTGTTTCAAGCGTGCCGCCCCGGTCAATAACCTTATACAGCGTGTTTCTGAACGAGATGAACGCGTATTTTTCCGATGTTCCGGGTATGAACCTGATGGCTTTGTGCCGGGATTTGTAATCTTTGTCACGCAATATGTCACCTGAAAATGTATAGTTGAGCAACTTGCCTTTATCCAATGCTATAATTGCCCCTTCCGGTGTGAAGTTGAACAATAACCGGTCTAATATAAAGAAGCGCCACCGCTCATACTCTGCCAGGTAAACATCAATAGGTAAGGAAGCTGTCCATGCCCGTTGTCCGTTGTTGTAAAATGATACGCTGTTGCTGTCATATAGATAAAAATTGCCGTTGCCTGTAGGGGTGATGTATGTTTCCCTGATTGATAAGTTTAATTTACGAAGTTGTTCAACCTTCTGTTGAAAGCGCCCAATATTTTCATATTCTGCACCTGTCGTATCGCGTATGGCTTTGCCGTCTGATATGCGTACATATTCATGGCTCAGGTTATAGGAATATATTGCGCCGCGGTCCTTGTCCCGGTTGATGAATATAAATCGGTTAGATGTGATTGCTGTATTGTCTGAATTGAAAATAAAAAAATTATTTCCGTCAAAGCGTGCGATGCCATCTTCTGTAGACATCCAGATAAAACCATCATCGTCCGGCCTGATAGAGCGTACACTGTTTTGCGGCAATCCGTCTTCATCTGTGTAATGGCGTATGGTATATTCGTCACTTCTGTTCTGTGCAGCAGCCGGAATATTGTTCCCGGTTACAGACAGGCACGCAAAAATAAATAGCAAAAATTGCTTTGCGGTGTTGCAGAAGGCCATGGTTTTGGTTAAGGCGTTTGTGTGTATGAAGTTTGCAAACGCAATGCCAAAAGTAACAGATAGATCGGATTAATTTTAGTGTGTAGTGAAATAATAAGATAATGTCCTACAATGATTTGTGGCGTGTAAACAGGTATTTTATCTGCAATTTTTAAATAGTACTGATCCTGAGTCTTTTTTATAGAACTGGTACCGGAAGGCATTATCCGGTGCAGTCCTGCCCAGGAAGCAGTTTTGTTTTTTTCTGTTTTCTGTACCTGTTTATTTGGTATTTGAAATCTTCAGGCAGACATTTGTTACCTGAAGGTAGTCCATGAATACAGAACAGAATATGACGGTGCGGGTGCAGCGTACCATAGCTATTGTTTCCATTGTTATTTTCCTGGCCAAGATATGGGCTTATTATCTTACGCATTCTGTTACCATTCTTACAGATGCACTGGAAAGTACGGTAAATGTTATTGCCGGTCTTATAGGATTGTATAGTGTGATTCTCGCAGCCAAGCCTCGTGATCTGAATCATCCTTACGGACATGGAAAAATAGAATTTGTTTCGGCTGCTATTGAGGGGGCGCTGATTTTGATCGCCGGCCTGATGATCATCTACGAAGCGGGAGATCAGTTGTTTCATCCAAGGCAGCTGCATAAGCTTAACATCGGTATTGTGATCATTGTACTTACCGGTTTCCTGAATTTTGCACTGGGCACATATGCTGTAAGTATCGGGCAGAAAAACCGTTCACTGACCTTAGAGGCCGCAGGAAAGCATCTGCGGACGGATGCATATTCTACATTTGCCATCGTCGCGGGCCTTGCCATATTGTATGTCACCAAATGGCGCTGGATAGACAGCCTGGTGGCGATTGTTTTTGCCTGCATCATTGTTGTGACAGGTTACAGAGTAGTACGCCGTTCGCTGGCGGGCATTATGGATGAGGCAGATGAAAAACTGCTGAAGCAGGTAATAGACATGCTGCAGGCAAACCGTAAACCGCAATGGGTAGACCTGCACAATCTGCGTGTAATACAGTATGGCGATATCCTGCACATTGATGCTCATATGACTTTGCCCTGGTATTACCAGGTAAAAGATGCAGAAGTAGAGATCCACGGGCTGGAAGACATGATCCGCAAGGAGTTTGGCGGAAAGGTGGAGCTATTTATACATATAGATGCCTGTATGCCTTACCAGTGCTCTTTATGCGCACATGAAAACTGTCCTGTACGGGCGCATTATTTTACCGGTCAGATACCCTGGACAACAGATAATGTATGGGCAAATGAAAAACATGGAAAAAACGGAGTACTTACCGATTAGCAAATGTGATAATCAGCTGATTGGTTAATGTGGTTAATGTGAAAATGTGATTAATGTCTTTCTGAGCGTAGCTGAAGGACGGTGCTGTTAATATGTTGATATGCTGCTTTAAGGGAATGTGAGAATTGGCTAATTATCACATCGTCATATTTATCACATCCTCACATCAATTAATCCCATCTTTCTACAGACTCATAGCCTTCATCAACCAGCCAATTGCGGCTATCTGCAGCGGCTGTGGCCAGTACATCGCACCGATTGTTGAGCGGGTTATCTGCATGGCCTTTTACCCATACAAAGCGGATGTTATGTTTGGCAGCAAGAGCAGCGTACATGCTCCACAGATCTGCATTTTTCTTTCCTTTAAAACCGGTGCGGAGCCAGTTACGGAGCCATCCTTTTTCCACTGCATTCACCACATAGGAAGAATCACTGTATATAACAATATTAAGACTTTGGCGGTTGAGCAACTGCAGGGCGGCAATAACGGCCATCAGTTCCATACGGTTGTTTGTAGTGCGCCGGTATCCCTGCGAAATTTCTTTGGTCACCGATTTCCAGCGGAGAATGGCACCATAGCCACCCGGGCCGGGGTTACCGCGTGCTGCACCGTCCGTAAAGATCACTAACTGGTCTGTATCTGTCATGTATTGGTTCGCCTTATCTTTGCGGGCAAATTTAAAGACTTGGAAGGCAAAATAAAAGTAGCTGCGGTAAGTTATCTCAATACCAAGCCGCTGCTGTACGGAATAGAACGAAGCGATGTACGGGAAAAGATAGAGTTGCTGCTGGATTACCCGGCTAACCTGGCAAAGAGCCTGCAGGACGGTTCTATAGATATGGCGCTGCTGCCTGTGGCGGCGATGCCCTTTGTTGACGGAGCACGTATTGTAAGTGACTACGGAATTGCCTCAGACGGAAACGTCGCATCCGTATGCATTTTCTGCCAGGTGCCGCTGGAAGAGATCAGGACTGTTTACCTTGACTATCAGTCACGGTCGTCGGTGCGGCTGGCAACACTGCTGCTGGAACAATACTGGAAAAAAGACGTAGAGCTGAAACCTGCGCCTGAAAATTATATAGAATATATTAATGGTACCACTGCCGGTGTGATCATTGGCGACCGTGCATTGCAGCAACGTGTAAATTTTGAATATATCTATGATCTCGCAGAAGCCTGGATGGATTTTACAGGTCATCCTTTCATTTTTGCGGCGTGGATTGCAAATAAAGACCTGCCGGAGGATTTTCTTGCAGCCTTTAATAAAGCTAATGCAGAAGGGTTAAATCATCTTGATGAAATAGTGGCTGCGCACCCGTATCCTTACTACGATCTGATGACATACTATACCGAAAATATTAAATACGAACTGACGCCGGAACGCAGGAAAGGGCTGGAGCTGTTTTTGGAGAAAATAGGTAGTAAATAAACAACTTAACCTGTTGTCGTCATTCGGCTACGCTCAGGACAACAATAACTCAGGCGCTGATTGAAGATAGTATTCAAGTTGAAAAACATGTCAGGTTGAGCAGAGCCGACGCCTGACATGTTTTTTTTAGTTACCCTTTCAGGATTTTACTCTTTTCTGCATCAAATTCCTCCTGGGAGAGAATGCCGGCATCGAGCAATTCCTTCAGATCTAAAAGTGCCTGTTTTTTTGCGGCCATATCCATAGGAGCGGCTTCGGCAGCAGTTGTATTAACCGGTGCTCCTTTTGCAGCAGGGGCGCTCGCCATGTTCGACGGGCTGTATTTCAGCAGCAGTTCGGTTATTTCGTTAAATCCTTTGATGTTCGAATAGTCGATAGCTTTCTGCTCTTTGGCATTTACTGCCGATGCATCGGCCTCTTTTTCAAGCAGCAGTTTCACCATATCTTTTTTGCCGTTTGCTGCAGCGTAGTGCAGGGCAGTGTTGCCGCTTTCATCCTGTATGTTAATATTAGCCCCTTTGTCCAGCAGCAGTTTTACCATACTTAAATGACCGCTCTTGGCTGCAACGTGCAGCATACTTTCACCGCCATATTCATACGTTGCATTTAATGAAAACGAGCTTGAAATGCTGAGACTGTTGGCTGTTTCAACCCATTCAAGATAAGAATATACAGAAACGGTATTCCCCGAAACAGGTCTTGCATAATTCACATCTACTCCGTTATCTATAAACAGTTCCACAATCTCTTTCTGATTGTTGGAACAGGCATACCATACGGGCGACATTCCGCTTTTGGCAGATACAAAGACGTCTGCTCCTTTTTCTGCCAGCAGTTTTGTGAGCATCCTGCTGCCATCGTAACAGGCAAGCAATAATGCACTTTCGCCTGTATGATTGATATGGTTGATGTTGGCCCCGTTTTCCAAAAGCAGTTCCACCATAGGCTGGTTCTTTGATTTCACCGCAAACAGCAGGGGCGAATCTCCCTGTTTGTTAGTGGTATTCACATTGGCGCCGTTTTCCAGCAGTTTCTGAACAATCTCTTTGTTTCGCCAACTGGATGCAACCAGGAGCGGTGTCTCTGCTTCATTATTTTCTGTATCCGCTTCAAGTCCCTGTTGCAGCAGTTTTTCAAGAATTTCTATCTGCCCGTTTTGTGCTGCAAGGTGCAATATGCTGTTTCCTTTAAAATCTTTTATGGCAGTTTTTGCGCCTTTATCCAAAAGGTATAAAGCCGTTTGTTTTTGCTTTTGGAGGCAGGCGAAATAAAATGGTGTTTCTCCTTCATGATCCTCATAGTCCATATCCGCCCCTTCGTTAATCAACATCTGCACCAGGTCCAGGTAACCGCGATGTGCTGCATAATGCAGGGCTGTTCTGCCTTTTTCGTCGGTATAGGCTACATCTACTTCTTTATTTGCCAGCAGTAATTCGGCTATTTTTCTTTTACCGCCTTCACAGGCGATGATAAATGACATAGACATGTGTATGTTTTTTTATTTTGATTGTTTCATCAGTAATTCTACCGTTTTTATTTTCAGGTTGTCGTCTGAGGCCAGCATCAGGGCTGTTTCATCTTTGTCGTTTGAGATTGATGGGTCAGCTCCATTATCGAGCAACAGCTTTACTTTCCGGTATGTTTCTCTGGCTTTTTCTGCGTCATTCATCACATGGGCGGCACATACTTTATGCAAAAGCGTATTGCCATGATTGTCCTGGTGATTGATGTCTGCATTGCCCGTTTCAAGTACAGCTTTCAGGATGTCGGTTGATTTTCCGGCAATGAGTTCGATGGGCGTTTTCTCTTCTCCATACAATAAACAGGTCTGATGCAGGTCGGCACCATCGGCTACCAGTTGTTTCAATATTTCCCGGTCTTGTACTGTCCTGTCATTGTTGATAGAACCGGCAAATTCAAACAGAACGGTGGCTCCCAAGGTATTCAGTTCATTCAGCTGCGGCGCTTCATATTCACAAAGTTTTCTGTAAGCATCAAGGCTTTTCGCCCAGATTATTGCATAATAAAAAGCATTGTTTCCGCTGTCGCCTCTATGATTAGGACTTGCTCCGTATGCCAGCAGCACATCTAAAAATTGTTCTTTTCTGAATTTCAGCGTGCTGATCAGTGGTGTTTCACCGGCGCTGTTCGCTGCATCAATTTCAACGCCCATGTTTGCCAGCAGGTTTATATACTCATACATCCTTTCCAGCTTTTCTTCCGGAGAGAGGTTTGCACGGCTTTCACTCGACGTTATAATAAGGTGTATAAGATTTTCATCCCTGTCGTTCCTGTAGTTCGTATCGCAGTCAAAGTTTATCAACGCCTGGATGGTACGAAGGTTAGCGCCATTTTTTAATGCATAGCTTAATAAGCTATCACCACGCACTTCATCATTTACGTTGGTGAAATGACCGATAAATACATCGAAGAAATCGTCTGTTTCGTTGTCTTGCGGCATATAGCTGACAATACTGTCAAAAAAACTATGATCAAAACTGTCGTATTCGTAAATATCAGTTTCGATGGTTTTTTGCAGCACGAGGAGATGCAGGATGTTAAATTCTTTAGCCTGGATCAGGATGTCGTATATCGACTTTTTTGTGTACTTATCAAGATCCTCCGGCAGTTTTTCTCCATTGCCTATTAAAGCGAGTGCATATTGAAAGTTACGGGAACGTATAGCGGTCTCCAGCATCGTTGATGTTCTGTTTTACGAAGGAAGGGATTGAGTTAAGCTGTTTTCTTTATGAGCAGCTCAACAGTTTTAATTTTCAGGTTGTCGTCTGAGGCCAACATTAAAGCTGTCTGGTCTTTGTCGTTGGTGATAGATACATCGGCGCCAATCTCCAGCAGGAGTTTCACTTTCCGGTAAGTCTCTTTGGCTTTTTCCGCTTCGTAATTCACGTTATACGCGCAGACTTTATGCAGCAGGGTATTGCCTTTATTGTCCTGCCGGTTGATGTCGATTACGCCGCTTTCTAAAACGATCTGCAAAACATCTGCTGATTTTTCAGCCACGAGGTCGAGGGCTGTTTTTTCCTCACCGTAATATATATTGACCTGGTAAACATCAGCGCCATCTTCGATCAATTGCTGTAATAACTGACGATGACTTTCTGAATTACTCATCATACGTACATATTCAAACAGCAGGCTTACCTGGTCTCTGTTTATGATGTCGAACTGCGGTGTTTCATATTGCCGCATGATGTGGTACATCTCGGGGTTGAACTGGCTGGCGACCGCATAAAAGAAGGCTGTGTTGCCCGTTTTGTCTGTATGATTGGGATTGGCCCCGTTTTGCAACAGCAGTGCGAGAAAATGTTTTTTGCTGAATTTTATGGCAGTCATTAATGCCGTTTCCTGTACTATGTTCGGTGCATCTGCAGGTACCCCTTCATTCAGGAGCAGTGTTATATAAGAACAGGCCAGCGCATGCTGGTCTTCATAAGTAAGATCAAACCTGTTGAGATTGGTTTTTGTGATCTGCTGGATAAAGTTTTCCTCTGCATTATTTTTAAAATGTACGTCGCAGCCGGCATCGATCAATACTTTTATACTTTCAATGCCTGCCCCTTTCTCAAAAAAATATCCCAGTAATGTCTGCGTGCCGACCTCGTCATTTAGATTGTCACATTTTGAAATGAACTCTTTGAAAAATGCGATAGATGGTTCATCCTGCTGTAAGTTCCGGACAATGCTTTGAAAAATACTTTTATCAAAGCTGTCAAATTCATACACATCTGTTTCAATTACTTTATTGTCGATGAACAGATTGATAATTTCATATTGTTTTTCGCGGAACAGGCGGTCAAATATGTTTGACTTATTGTATTGGTTAAGTTCGGTGGGCAGTTTTTCTCCGTTGGCCAGGTGTTCCAGGATTTCAGGATATTTTCCGTTGTTCAATAGCTGTTCCAGCATGTTTATTGCTTTTAAAGAGTAATTAGTGCAACAAAATAACTGTATTTATATTGTTTTATGATAATATGTTTGATATATATGTGTTTTATTTTACTGTTTCAGGAATATGCCTGTTTTCCGGTTAAATCTTAATTTTTAAATTCCAAATCTTAAGGTGTTCAAATTCCGGATCCCCAACCCAAATTGCATATTCCGATTCTCAATTCTCACATCTCAATTCCCAATTCTCACATCTCACATCTAAAATCAGCCCACACTATTGCTGCTTCACTATTCACTATTTTGGCCAACCGATCATTCTGCTACCTTTGCATCATGTCTTCAAAGATCACACTTGTAGAATGTCCCCGTGATGCAATGCAGGGCTGGGAACATTTTATTCCTACCGAAGAAAAAGTAAAATATCTCAACACGCTGCTACGCGTAGGTTTTGATGTGCTGGATTTTGGTTCTTTTGTATCTGCCAAAGCCATACCGCAGCTGGCCGACACAAAAGAGGTAATACCTCACCTGGACCTCACCAGCACAAAAACAAAGCTGTTGGCCATTATTGCCAATACCCGCGGCGCTGAAGATGCCGTTGTATACGACGAAGTAAGCTATCTCGGTTTTCCGTTCTCTATTTCCGAGACTTTCCAGATGCGCAATACCAATAAAACTATTGCCGAATCGCTGAAGCAGGTAGAGGATATACAGAAGTTGTGCGAACAACGGCATAAGGAGCTGGTCATATATATATCCATGGGCTTCGGCAACCCGTATGGAGACCCATACAATGCAGAAGTGGCTATAGACTGGGTAGGGAAGCTGTCGCAGCTGGGGATAAAGACATTTGCGATGTCGGACACCGTAGGAGTGGCCAAACCGGAAACAATAGAATACATTTTCAAAAGCCTGGTGCCGGAATTTAAAGACCTGCACATCGGTGCACATTTTCACTCTACAGCCGATAAATGGGAGGAAAAGATAGATGCTGCATGGAACAACGGCTGCCTGCGTTTTGACAGTTCTATAAAAGGAATAGGCGGCTGCCCCATGGCGGAAGATGAACTGGTGGGTAATATAGCGACGGAAAATCTTTTGTACTGGGCCGATAAGAACCTGATAGATCTGAACCTGGACCGCAATGCGTTCTTTGAAGCGATGCAGATGGCGGCTAATATATTCGTATAATTAGCTGATTGGCTAATGTGAAGAATGTGGGTAATGTGCAGGCGAGTGTGATAAGAAAAGCATTTTGTTATCTGAAGCGTTTATATAATTTTTACAAATCTTAAAACCATTAGCTAACCGGCTAATTCTAAAACAAGCTGACATGTCTGTACACAGCGAAATAAAAAAAGTGACCACACATACCCTGCAGTGGATGAAGCAGCATGGTGAAAAGATAAGTATGCTCACGGCATATGATTTTTCTATGGCGCGCATTTTTGACGATGCAGGTATCGATGTGCTGCTGGTAGGCGATTCTGCCTCCAATGTAATGGCCGGCCATGACACCACATTGCCTATTACACTGGATCACATGATATACCATGCACAGAGTGTGGTACGTGCCGTGCAGCGGTGCCTGGTAGTGGTAGACCTGCCGTTTGGCAGTTACCAGGGCAACAGTAAAGAAGCACTGAACTCTGCAATCCGTATTATGAAGGAAGCAGGCGCACATGCTATAAAGCTGGAAGGCGGCGAAGAAGTAGTGGAATCAATCAAACGCATTATAAGCGCCGGCGTACCGGTTATGGGTCACCTGGGACTTACACCTCAATCGATCTATAAATTTGGCACCTATGCGGTACGTGCCAAGGAAGAAGAAGAGGCCGAACTGCTGATACATAATGCCAAACTGCTGCAGGATGCCGGTTGTTTTTCCCTGGTATTGGAAAAAATACCTGCCACACTTGGCAAGCGTGTAGCTGAAGAACTGAAAATACCAATCATAGGTATAGGTGCGGGTATGCATGTAGATGGCCAGGTACTGGTAATGCACGATATGCTGGGCATCACTAAAGATTTTTCTCCGCGTTTTCTCCGCCGCTACCTGAACCTGTATGATGACATCAAGAATGCAACCAAGCGTTATATCGGCGATGTGAAAAGTAAAGATTTTCCGAACGAGCAGGAACAGTACTAGTTTTGATTAGCAAATTTGAAAATTAGCCAATTAGCCAATGCGCTGATATGCTGATGTGATAATTAACTATGTACAACTTGATACTTGATACTTCTTGCCTGATACTGAAAAAATGATCAACAAAACAGCCTGGACAGAACTTAAAGCCGAACTTGATCCTGCCGGAGTGACACTGGTTGCGGTTTCCAAGACAAAGCCTGTAGCAGATATACAGGAATTGTATCATATTGGTCAGCGCGACTTTGGTGAGAACTATGTGCAGGAGCTGGCGGAAAAGCAGCCGCAGCTGCCGGCAGATATACGCTGGCACTACATAGGCCATTTGCAGGGCAATAAGGTAAAATATATCGCACCGTTTGTGCACCTGATCCATGCCGTTGACAGTTTTAAACTGCTGCAGGAAATAAATAAACAGGCTGTAAAGAACAACCGCGTAATAGACGTTTTGCTGCAATTGTTCATTGCAGACGAGGAAACAAAATTCGGGCTGAATGAGAAAGAAGTCATAGAGCTGATGGATTATTATGAAGCACAGAAAGATCAGATGCAAAATGTGCGTATCTGCGGGCTGATGGGCATGGCATCGAATACCGACTATGAGCAGCAAGTGCGTGCCGAATTTGATAACCTGCGGGCTGTATTCAGAAACCTGCAGCAATCGTACTTCCTTGGCAAAAAATACTTTAATACCTGCTCTATGGGCATGAGCGGCGACTATAAGATAGCTGTTGAAGCAGGCAGCAATATGGTGCGTATCGGCAGTATGTTGTTCGGCGCAAGATAATTTACTTGCCTATCCATAATCTGTATGAAGCATTTGCGTGGGAATATACGGCTCCGTTAAAACGGCACGGACATTTCTATATACAACAGCTGAAAAAATAATGAAATTGCTGCGGAGACACTATCTGAAATAAGGTTTATTTTTATAGTGTATTTTGTATGTAATTGCTTTTTACTGCCGGTTTAATAGAATAGCAAAATCTCAATCATTGTTAGCCATCCGTCCATGAAAAAAACAATCACACTCCTGCTGATCCTGGCGGTAATTTTTGCAGCAATGCAATTTGTCCGGCCGTCATTTGCCAACCCGCCTGTAACACAGGACATACCCGTTCCCGATAATGTAAAAAATGTACTGCGGAAAGGTTGCTACGACTGCCATTCCAATCAGCCACAGCTGAAATGGTTCGACAAAATTACACCTGCCAACTTTCTTGTTGCCGGTCATATTACAGCGGGGCGCAAAGTCCTGAACTTCTCTAACTGGGATAGCCTTGCTCCGGCAGATCAGAAGGCAAAATTATTCTGGGCTGTAAATGATATACGGAACGGTACCATGCCACTGGGGAGTTATCTCGCTGTACATGGCGCTGCTGCCCTGGATAGTAATGATGTAGCCATCCTCGAGGATTACCTGATGACAATAGCTGTTGTGAAGCCTGCAGACAGTGTTGCCCGGCAGGATATAGAAAAACAGTATGAAGCTGTAGCCATACAGCAGCCATTAAAGGCACAGCCGGAATTTAACGGCATTGACTACATCTCCGGTTGGGAAAACTGGAAAGCTATCAGTACAACAGATCGTTTTGATAACGGCAGCATGCGTATCATTTATGGAAACGATGTAGCAGTAAAGGCGATTGAAGAAAATCATATTAATCCGTGGCCGGAAGGAACCGTATTTGCCAAAGCAGCCTGGAAAGATCAGAAAGATAAAGAGGGCAACATCAGTACAGGAGCATTCTGGCAGGTGGAGTTTATGATAAAGGATAGTAAAAAATATGCAGCAACCAGGGGCTGGGGCTGGGGACGCTGGCGTGGCACAACGCTGACACCTTATGGCAAGGATGCATCTTTTACAAACGAATGCACTACTTGCCATGAGCCAATGAAGAGCAACGATTTTGTATTCAGCTATCCGTTACACCTTTCAAGCAAATAACTATGCGCATTTACATAAATCTTCTGGTTTGTACATTGCTGCTGGCGGCCTGCAGTCATAATAGTAAAGAGCAGCTGCATACGGCATTTAACGATCGTGCGAGTCTGCCGGGTGTGCCGGGCAATCCGCTGAATGATTACGTTATAAATTCGTTTATTAATACAGGAAAACATACTGCATCTACATTGTACGGCAATGCCGCCGCAGCACGTTATGCACGCACAAACCGTGACGGGAACTATCCTGCAGGCGCGGTACTGTCACTCGTTACCTGGAAGCAGCAGCCCGATCCGCGCTGGTTTGGAGGTAATATTCCCGATGCAGCTCTTTCTGTAGAAGTAGTGACATTTGGTGCAGTACCCGGGTATAAATATTACAGTTGTCATCCCTGGCAGGAAAAGCAGACCCCCGCAGCAGACAGCATGATGAAATGGATCATCTCGCAGCGTGGTGTGATTGTGCCGAATACGGGGAGCCGGTTGTAGCAGATCATTGCCCAAGATATGCGGCAATCACTTTCAGCCGCATTTTATTCAGGTCTACCGTGTTGGTATTTGACAGGAATATAAACGTCAGACCTTTGTCAACGAGGTGAATCCAGTTGGCATTGTGTCCGTAACCGGCGCCCTGTCTTTCTGCAAAGATGGTATTTACCTTGCCGAATTTCCTGGGATATACCCAGAATCCCATGGCCGCATCGCCCAGCTTTTCGTAAGAAGTAAGCATAGTGTCTACTGTCGCCTTTTTTAGAATAGTATGGTTAAATATAGCCTGGTCAAAGATCAGCAGATCTTCCGGTGTAGAATACATAGCGCCGGCCGAGTAAAAATTATCGATGTAATAATTCGTAGGCATGTACAGGTCGTTCACGCTGGAGTCGCGGTTGAAATAACCTTCATCCAGCCCTTTTATAATATCATCATGATGAAGATAGTCTGTATGATGCATCTTCAGCGGCGTCAGGATCTGTTCTTTTAATACCTGCTCATAAGGTTTGCCGTATATGTTTTCAATGATCTTCCCCAGTAGAATGAAATCCCCGTTGTTATAATTAAATTTTGTACCGGGAGTATCTACCAGTTTTTCAGAAAGAAACCTCGTAATAAAAGTATCCAGCGGCCATATCGTATTGTCGTAAGCCTCGTGTATGAGGTCGGAGTTACGGATGTCTTTATTTTCGCGGCCGCTGCTGTAAGTGAGCAGGTTGCGGATGGTCACTTTATTGGCTGCCTCGCCTTTATATTCAGGGTAGTAGGTAGATATGGGTGCATCCAGGCTGATCTTTTTCTGCTCATACAATTGCAGGATCAGAACTGCGGTAAATGTTTTGGTCACGGAGAAAATATGAAACCTCGACTGCGCAGCATAAGGAATATCATAATGCCTGTTGGCAATACCGGCATATTTCAGGTATTCGATCCTGCCGTTTTTGGCGATCAGCACGGCGCCGTTAAAATTTCCTTTAGCGATAAATGAATCAACTATGTGATTTGCCCTGCTTACCTGTGCTGTTGCTGGTTTTGCAAAGTGCGACAGTATATATAGCGTAAGGAAGAGAATCTTTTTCAAGTGATAAGTTTTGGAGGAAGTTATACTATGCTAAAGTAAGGTTTCCGTCTTTTCGTTTCACGGGTATATAAATATCCTCTTCCGATTCGGGGTCATCGTTTTTATACTTTGCACCCAGTATCTCAAAATGTGGTCTCGTATTGTCCAGCGTATATCCTGAGGAGGGGAGCCACTCTGCAAAAATGTATTGAAACATAGCACCGCCCGCACTGGCAGCGCCTTTGTAAAAGAACACGGCATACAGTCCGCCAGGCAGGTCAAATGTCCTCATCCCGTCTGGTACAGCATTGTAATCATTCACTTCAGCAGCAGCCCATTTGTCAACGGGAGTTTGCATCGTAAAGTCTTCCATTTTTAATGCAGGATCATAAATCTGCATAGAGATAAGGTCATTGCCCACAGCATTTTTGATCTCTTTGCGCCGGGGCATAAAGCCCTGCCACAGCTCCCGTGTTTTGTTATCGGCCATGGTCATGTGTACATACTGACCGATGAGTTTTTTAGCAGGAATGGTTTCTATTCTGGGTTGCATGGGAATGTTTTTACCGGATGTAATATATGGATAGTTACCGGTGCAAAAAATGCTATACCCCTATTTATGGAATGACAGATACATGGATATCAGTAAAAAATACATGGTTACACAATAGGCCTGCACGATTACATAATCTGAGGTCAGTCGGCTGATGTGTAAGGCTAAATTGCCTTAACTAAAATGTATTCACTAAAATCAAGAATTATGAAAAAAAGTACGATCGCACTTTCCCTGCTGGCTATGTCACTTACCGGAGCTTTCCGTGCTGATGCACAACTATCAGGCCCTACGCCATTAGGCAACTACTTCATGGACCAGGGCCTTATGACGCTAAATTCCTTCCAGGCAAGAACCTCGATAGGTGCATGCTGGGGTGGCGAAAATACTTTGTGGGGAACCGGCTATATCGGTTTTAACCTGGCTTATGACGGAACCTACCAGCAGCCCTGGACGTACAACGGCGATGGCGCCAATAACGCCGGTGCAGCCATTTACACAAACGCCGGCGGCGCCATGATGTTTGCTACCGTGCCCACCAGCAGCGGCAGCGGCGGTTCGTTTTCAAATGATGATATCCGTGGTTTTACGCGTATGCGCATCGATGAAAAAGGGAAGGTGTGTATCGGGAATTCATTCTTTACCAAAAATCTTCCTCAGCGCGGCGATTATAACCTGTATGTAGAAGGCGGCATACTCACCGAAAAAGTAAAAGTGGCATTGTCCAGCAGCAACAATTGGGCTGACTATGTTTTTGCACCGGGTTACAGGCTGAAGCCTCTTAACGAAGTAGAATCTTACGTAAATGCAAATAAGCATTTGCCTGGAGTACCATCTGCTGCAGAACTGGTAAACTCCGGCGGTATTGATATGAACGAAATGTTCTCCAAACAGATGGAGAAGATCGAAGAACTGACGCTCTACATGATAGATATGAAGAAAGAGATTGAAACGCTGAAGTCTGAAAATGCTTCATTGAAATCTGCACACAAAAAATAAGATATTTTATGAAGCATATATTAATAATTATTTGTCTTCTGTGTTTCGTAACACAGGTAAAGGCGCAAACCGCAATTGCGGACCGAATAGCCGGAATGCCGTTTGAGCAGTTTCAGTCCGTAGATATATTCCGGGAAAAGAGTATTACCGATGATCAGGACGCACGTTATAAAAAGGCTGTAAAAAGCTTCAGCCTTATGGATGCAGACAGGAAAGCACTCGAAAGAATTGTTTCCGGGAGTATGGCTGCTTTAGAGATCAGTATTCCGTTCGAAGGCGCTGCTGCCACATTACAGCTGGTAAAAAATAATGTTGTGGACGATCAGACAATCTTTACAGTGCAGAACGGTGACCGGACGGAAATAACAGATGCCGTCAGTGGCGCTTATTATTACGGTGTCATCAAAGATCAGCCCCATACATTGGTAGCACTCAGCTTTTTTAATGGGAATATACTCGGTTTTATTTCCAATGATAAAGGAAATTACATACTCGGCAAAAGCGACATCTTCGATGTAACAGGCGATGAATATATTTTGTACAATGACAAAGATTTAATAAACAAAGCATACGGAGTTTGTGGTAACAGCGACAAAGACGCACATCTGCCTGTAATGCCGGCAGTAGCTTTGAAAGGCACTGCGACGAACAAATGTATCCGGGTATATGTGGAGGCCGATTACGAAATGTATAAAAACCAGATGGGCCAAAATATGACCTCTGCACAGGCAATACAGAATACTATGGCCTTTGTAACGAGCATGTTTAATACCATAAGCACGATCTATGCCAATGAGCAGCTTACTGTTTCACTGAAACAGGTAAAAGTATGGTCTGCTGCAGATCCTTATGCAGGCGCGACAGACCTGAATACAGCATTGGGCATATTTCAGAATGCGATGGCTAATGGATTTGACGGAGACCTGGCTTTGCTTCTGGTAGCCCGTGATATGAGCGGAGGGCTGGCAAGCAGCATTGGTGGTCTATGCGACGACCTCACTCAGAGAACGGCAGTTTGCAGCTGGATGGTGAGCTATATACCAACTGCTCCTGTATTCAATAATTATTCCTGGTCAATATTTGAGGCAACGCATGAAATGGGGCATCTTTTAGGCTCTTACCACACACACGCCTGCGTATGGAATGGCAATAACACGGCTATAGACGGTTGCGGGCCTACATATGGTGCAACTTTTCCGCAGCCTGTAACCTATGAGGGCAGTTGTTCCGGCGCGCCCATACCTTCCAATGGCGGTACTATCATGAGCTATTGCCATCTTGGTGCGGCAGGTGTCAACTTTAACAATGGTTTTGGGCAGCAGCCGGGAGATGTAATCCGGAATGTGGTTGCATCTGCCACATGCCTGCACGACTGTAAGTATTCATGTCCTGCAAATGTTTATATAACCGGCTCTTATATTACACCATTGCAGGAGTCGCAGTCTTTCATTGAATCACAGGGACAGACAACCATTTCCCCAACATCATCTGTAAAGCTGGATGCGAATCCCAATAATGGTTACGTGGGTCTTTATGTAACCAACAGCACCGATTTTTTCCTGGCAGATCCGTCCAATGACGATGCGGTATTTATAGCACAGGCCCTTGACGGTTGTGCCCCGTTAACTCCGCAGCGCCATGCAGCACCCGGAGAAACAAGTAGCGGAACCGTATTGCACTCCTGCACTGTTTACCCCAACCCCGCAGCCAATGAGGTTACAGTATCTTCCGCCAAGTCACTTGAAAATGCAAAGATCCTGCTGCTGGATATAAGCGGCAAAGCGCAGCGGATATCTGTAGAAAATATCTCTGCAAACAGCAAAAAAGTAAGCTGGGAAAACCTGAGCAGCGGTGTGTATATCATACAGATCATAACAGATGCTAAAACAGATTTTGCGAAACTGACGATTAATTAATATGGGTTTATAAAAATAGCCCTTCATACAAAGTGCAGCTGAATATTTGGCTGCACTTTGTTTTTTATGGTCTGAAGGAAAGAGGAAGCTCACAGGGAAAAGATCTTATAGCAAAACATGCATTGCGTGACGTTTTGTTATTTAATTTTGGGGCGATGACACACTACTTCAAACGCCGCTGGGAAGAAACATCCGGCGAAGAACTTACAGACAGCTGGGGGCCTTCTGTACATTATTTTGAGACAGATAATGAGTATTATGTGTTGCGGCAGATACTTGCATTTGACAATGGTTATATACTGAAGTACGACACCGGGCATACAGAGGATGAATATGGCAGCCTTGCCGATCAGCCGCTGGAGATAGATGAATTTGACGATTACCGCATTGACGAAGACGAATTTGAAGATATGTGGGAGCAGGGGTAAACTATAAGTAGCGCAGAACTACCTCAATGATATATATATGCCGTTTTTTATTGTTAGTTTTGGCCGTATAATTTTATAACCACCCGGAATTTTTAAGAAAGCTATGTTTACAGCATTAGACAATAAACTGGTAGGGCAGAATATAGCCAAACTGCGTCGCCACCGAGATATTAAAGCTGCAGAAATGGCCAGCCGACTGGAGCTGAGCGAATCGGCCTATACAAAATATGAGCGCGGCGAAACCTCTATTACTGTCGATTTTCTTAATAAAATTGCTGAACAGTTTGAAATAAGTCCTGCTGAACTTTTAAATGCTACACCACAGACCATAGTTGAGAATATACACGATTCCAATGTCGCCGTGTATTCGAACGAGAACTCTTTTCAGAATATTGAACAGACCCGCCTCCTCACCACAGCAGTAGAAAGCCTGATAGAACAGCAGAAAGCGCTTATTGCTTTGTTTGAGAAGCTGGGGAATAAACTGTAATATCCTTACGATCTATAATAAATGAATGCAGCCCCAAACAGGGCTGCATTTTATTTTAGTACTGGTCGGAGCATCCCGTTCCGGCCTTCGAAATCTTCTGGATTATGAATATTACCCACCCCTGACCCCTCCGCCGGAGGGGAAATGTAGCGCAGAAAATGTTACACAACAATAGATTAAGTCATAACACTTCCCCTCTCCGAGAGGGGCTAGGGGTGTGTTTAAAGGCATTTCGAACATTCACGACTTTCTGCTTTTCGGGAACAGTATAATAAAGCGTCCCGCTTTATAAATCAGGGTCGTGGTGAGATACCACGACCAGTAATTTCAGTCTTTGGAGGAGGTTACACAGGAAATACATCAGAGTTCCTGTTGCTTATCACCGTACATAGGGTTATAATACCTGCATTTTGTTATTTTGAAACTTCATTACTCCCTCTTTTAATAGTATTGCGTTTTTTTAACTGCATTGCAGATGTTTACACGTGCGTTGCTCTATTTATAACTGTATTGTTCACTATCACGTAATAATCCTTTTTTATTATCATTATTACAACAATTATATTGAGAGATATATATACTTTCATCCGAATTATAATCGTAGACAATTGGAGACAATAATAGATATTAATCCCTTAAAGCTATACTTGCCTGACGGTGATAGAAAGTCTTTTTTAATTCGCGGTGACCTAAAACCAATCACAAAAGTTACCTGGCAGGGTGACGCAGTAAAAAAAGTACGAAAAGTTATTAAAGAACTTAATCTTAAACCCCAACCAAGAATTATATACGAAGAGTCCTATACTGCAATACAATCAAAAAGTTCAGAGGTTACTATTTCTGTACTTCGGAAACTAATAGAATTAATTAATTCGAGTAATGCAGAGGCTATTACAGAGGAAAAAGTTGAAAATATTGTTGAAAATATAAGATCATGGATAATTCCAGAAAGACAGAGATGGAAGGTTGGAGATGTGTTCTCTTTGAAAGTTCAGGACAATACTTTCGTATTTGAACAAGTTATCGGAGAATATCCAACAATTGCATTATTTGATATGAAAAAAAGTGAGGAGTCAATTATAGACGACGAATTAGAAAAAAGCGATTTGATAACTATTCTTCACTGTACCCCTGACAGATTGAATAACAGTACCTGGAAAATTCTGGCCAATCTTAAGTTACTAGGGAATAAGGATTCTGGTCCTACAGGATCTGATATGCTACGAATTGGACACAAATCATACTCATCCTCAATTTTGGATTCTATCTGCAATTATTACTGGTTCAACCTCTGTGACTGGGAAAAAGAAGATGATTTAAAAGGGCTTTTATTGGCTCATAAGAAACATTAACTTCCAATAACCTTAATTGCCTATATTAAAAATAGGCGATTATTTGACAGAAGTACCTTAAAGAATTTGAGCTGTTGATCACCAAGACAAAAAGAATTGCTATAGCAAATTCCGACCTTTTGAAAACAACATTAAGAAAATAGCCTGTGTATGCTGGCTGAGAAAGCGAAGAGTAGCATAAAAATTGGTAAAATATCAGGAAACCGGCAACTAGCTCCTCCCCGCAGACAGTAAAGCAGGAGCAAACAATTGTTGCTGGAATAACTTAGGCGTAACATCCGTACTTGAGTACATCTCTTTCATAGTTGAGTACGCGTCATCCGTAGTCAGCTACGGGTAACCCGTAGCTGACTACACCTCTCTCATAGTTGCCTACGCCTCGTCCGTAGTCAGCTACCATTGATCCGTACTTGAGTACATCTCTTTCGTAGTTGCATACGCCTCATCTGTAGTCAGCTACCGATGAGGCGTACTTGAGTACGGTACGTGCGTAGTTGCCTACGCCTCGTCCGTAGTCAGCTACGGGTAACCCGTACTTGAGTACACCTCTCTCGTACTTGAGTACAGCTCTACCGTAGTTGTGTACGCCTCGTCCGTAGTCAGCTACCGTTGATCCGTAGTTGAGTACATCTCTTTCGTAGTTGAGTCCGTCTCATCTGTAGTCAGCTACGAGTACTACGTACTTGAGTACATCTCTCCCGTAGTTGAGTGCACCTCGTCCGTAGTCAGTTACCGATGATCCGTACTTGAGTACATCTCTATCGTAGTTGAGTACGCCTCATCCGTAGTCAGCTAGATATTTGCTAATGTATGGAACTTAATTTGTGTTTTTACTCAGGGCTTGTTCTGTCAGATAAACCATTAGCTGCGTTGCAGCAGCAATAACCGGAGCCCCGCGCGGATCGTTTTGCATCGCCTGTATGGGGCCTTCTCCGAAAGCAAGTCCGTCTGATACAAGAAAACTTAACCTTACCGAACCTGTTGCAGGCCGGGGGCGGCGTTCCGGTTCCCAGCGGCCAATACTTTTTATTACCTCATTGCTTACTGCAAAAAGATCATCAATCAGCTTGTCCGACTCTGGTGTTGACGCCTCCCATATCAGCAATTTTTCTGAATGGTTGATATATCGGGCAGAACCATCTGTATAAGCAGCCAGCACATCCAGTCCGCCGGATAAACCCATCTCAATGATAACGCCTAACAGCTCTCTTTGCTGTGGCACGATGCCCATTTCATAGAGTTGGTTAAAAGCCACAATACGGGTGCGGGATTCCTGGGTTGTATCATCGGCAAGCTGTTGCAGCTGCTTTGCATCTGGCTGTTCTGCTAATAAAACAGTCCATGGATATTCCAGTTCTACAGGATTATCATTCCTGAACAATTCAGGCCGGTCGCAAAAAAGCAGCTGGTAAATGAAGTTGGTGTCAGCATCATTATACGGCCCGGAAATAGCACGTCGTATAGGTGGGGCAAAGGATTCAGGCGGTTGAACTGACGGTTCCTCAGGTGCAGCGGCTGGTTTAGACGAATGTATTTTCCTGGAGAAAAATTTAAAAAGGCCCATAGCAGTATAATTTTATGCTTGTACATAAATGTAACTATTTGGGACAGTTTTTTTAACTCCTTCCCGCAGGTAGTAACACAGGAGTAAACAGCTGCTGCTGGAATAATTTGGGCGTAATGCCTTCCAGTGCCTTAAATACACGGATAAAATAATTGACACTGCTGAAGCCCGCGCGATAGGCGGCATCTGTAACCGGTGTAAGACCGTCGGACAGGTGCTGCTTGGCCAGCTCTATGCGCTCTTTAAGGATATATTCAACCGGCGACAAGCCAAACTCCTGCCGGAAACAGCGGAAGAAATGCGGCTTGCTCATACAGGCTTTTTTGCTGAGGGTATCTATGGTAATACGCTCGTGCAGGTTACTTTTTATGTAATCAATAATATGCGCCAGCCGGTGCTGCGACTGCCACAGCTTGTAATTCTGCTCAAACAATTGCCGTGCCTGTGTCTGCATCAGCCGTATCAGCAGCTTTTGTATGGCCGTGTTGGCAGTTGCATCCTTCAGACGGTTGGTAGCTGTGGTCATATATACCACCTGGTCTATCGATTTGGTGAGCTCGCGGTTGTTGAGCAGAAAGAAGTGCTCATTGCTGATATACCATTCTGCTCCAGCCTCGGCTTTAGGATATGCATCGTTGAGAAAAGAAAGCGTATGGTTAATAAGATCGCGGCTGATGCAAAGTGCAATGCATTGTGTCGGGTTGCCTTCTTCCGCCTCCGGAAAATCGATACGCATCGTTTCATCCGGCGATACGATCACTGATTCGCCCGGCAGGTAATCGAACTTACGGCCCTCTGCCAGCTGCATCAGTTTCTTACCGCGCAGCATACTGGTAAATACAAAATCGCTGAAGCGGAGTGATACATCTGTAGCGGTATGGAATGTCTCAAAAATGTTGAGCTCGCATTGCTCCATATTATATACGCGTCTGTTCTCTACAAGTGTCTGCAGGTTACTGAGGGGCGACAATGATACGGGATGCACGAGATGCTTCATTAATGGCAGAAAGTGTTTGATCACTCACTCTAAATTTACCTCAATTATGAGAAAAAGAGTTGTTAATGACTAAAATGATAGGATCGTGCTATTTCCTGATACGATCGTGCTGCAAACCGGCGGCGGATATGGGGAACTTAGGAGTACAAAATCGTTCAACATATGTCAACAGCAACCATTACAGAGCAGCAGGCCAATGTGGCCAAAAGGCCCCGGTTTAAGGAACGTTACGAAAACTTCATCGGCGGCGCATGGGTGCCTCCCGTAAAAGGCGAATACTTCGACAACATATCACCCATTGACGGTAAAGTATTTACACAGGCAGCGCGTTCGGGCAAAGAAGATATAGACCTGGCAGTGGAGGCGGCTCATAAAGCATTTGTTACCTGGGGCAAGACTGCTGCCGCACACCGGAGCAACCTGATGCTGCGCATTGCACAGGTGATGGAAGACAACCTGGAATACTTGGCCGTAGTAGAAGCCATTGATAATGGTAAAGCTATCCGTGAAACCCGTGCGGCAGACATTCCTTTATGCATTGATCATTTCCGGTATTTCGCCGGTGTTTTAAGGGCGGAAGAAGGTTCTGTTTCCGAGCATGATGAAACAACCGTAAGCATTAACCTGCATGAGCCAATTGGGGTAGTAGGGCAGATCATCCCCTGGAATTTCCCGCTGCTGATGGCCTGCTGGAAAATAGCGCCTGCACTGGCAGCGGGTTGCTGCACAATCGTAAAGCCCGCAGAACAGACGCCCACTTCTATCATGGTACTCATGGAACTGATTGGTGATATTCTGCCGCCAGGTGTACTGAATGTGGTAACGGGCTTTGGTCCGGAAGCCGGAAAGCCGCTGGCTACGCATCCTAAGATCAATAAAATAGCCTTCACTGGTGAAACAACTACAGGCCGCCTGATCCTGCAGTATGCTTCTGAAAATCTCATTCCTGCCACGATGGAGCTGGGTGGCAAATCGCCCAATATCTTTTTTGCATCAGTAGCAGATGCGGATGATGATTTCTTTGATAAAGCTGTAGAAGGTGCAGTGCTCTTTGCATTGAACCAGGGTGAGGTTTGTACCTGTCCGTCGCGTATACTGGTGCATGAAAGCATCTACGACAAATTTATGGAGCGTGTAGTGGCCCGTGCCAAAGCTATAAAAATGGGCAACCCGCTGGCTGCCGATACCATGATGGGTGCGCAGGCCTCCAACGATCAGTATGAGAAGATCCGTTCATACCTCGACATTGGTAAGCAGGAAGGTGCAGAAGTACTTTGCGGCGGAGACGTTGCTGACCTGGGTGGTGAGCTTTCAGAAGGTTATTATATACAGCCGACGATCTTTAAGGGAAATAACAAGATGCGTATTTTCCAGGAAGAGATATTCGGTCCTGTTACCTGTGTGACTACATTTAAAACAACACAGGAAGCCATAGATATCGCCAACGACACTTTATACGGTCTCGGTGCCGGCGTATGGACACGCGATGCGCATGAGCTGTACCAGGTGCCGCGTGCTATACAGGCGGGTCGTGTATGGGTAAACTGTTATCATGCCTATCCTGCACATGCGCCGTTTGGCGGGTATAAAAAGTCCGGTTTTGGCCGTGAAACGCATAAGATGATGCTGAACCATTACCGCCAGACAAAGAACATGCTGATCTCTTACAACAAATCGAAACTGGGCTTCTTTTAATAAATAATAAAATCGTTTTTTCAGGCAAGCAAAAACAAGGCTGCGGCATTTCTACCTGCCGCGGCCTTTAAATTTTCAACTACAATGGTACCAAGAATATTGATTACAGAGCAGGCAATAGAGGTCATAGACCAGCTGCGCGATCGCCATGGTCCGCTGATGTTTCACCAGAGCGGCGGCTGTTGTGATGGCTCGTCTCCCATGTGTTTTGAGGAAGGTGAGTTCCGCACGGGCGATAGTGATGTGCTTTTGGGGCGTATTTACGGATGCAATTTCTATATGAGCCGCGACCAGTTTGAGTACTGGCAGCATACGCAGCTTACCCTTGATGTGACGCAGGGCAGAGGGGCAAGTTTCTCGCTGGAAATACCGTTGGGTGTGCGTTTTATGATCCGTTCGCGGGTGTTTACCGATGAGGAGATGGAGGAGTTGGTGCCGGTAGAAAAGTAAAACGCTGCCTGGTTCCAGAACCAGGCAGCGTTTTACTATAAAGAATGGGGTTATGTATTATTAGTTCAGCTCACCAAGGCGTGCCAGGTTTTTATCCATGTCACGTGCCTGCATGCTCTGCGGATATTCGTCGCGGATGCGCTCGTAAGCTTTCTTTGCTTCGTCCGGCTGGTTGTTCATTTCATAAGCCAGGCCCAGGCGCTGCAGGTACAGTGGTGTAACGGCAAAATCATCTTTGTTGCCGATTGCTTTATTGTACGCATCAATACCTTTCTTGGTATTGCCGGATTCCATATAGGCATCACCGAGGTTTCCGTAAGCCATGTAGCCTACCATTGTGCCTTTACCGTCGAAGTCTTCCAGCTGTTTGATGGCGTTTTTGAAATCGCCCATCTTCAGGTAGCAGACACCGGCATAATAATGACTGAGGTTAGCAGCTTTTGTGCCGCTGAATTTTTTCTCAACCTTCAGGAAACCTGCATGCTGGCCGTCGCCGTTGAGTGCCCTGTTTACAGAGTCTGCCTCAAAATAGCGCTGTGCATAGAAGATAGCATTGTTTGCTTTAGTCTCCTGCGGGCCTTTGTATAATTTAAAATAACCGACAATACCCAGTACGGCAACTACTACCACACCAGCTACTGTGTTAATTCTTTTTTTATTGATTTCGTATGCGTTCTGAAGGTTTTCAAGGGTTTTGGCGCCTTCATCGATTACCTCCGGTTCTGCACCAGGTCTTGTGCGAGCAGTGTTTGCCATGCTTGTACTTGAATTAAAATTATAAGTTTTATTAAATAAAATTAGTCGACAATATACGGATAATCCTGATCTACGTAAATATCTTTATACACTTCGCTTACATCCGGCCACGGGCTTTCTTCAGCAAATTTTACGCAGTCTTCCACTTCCAGGCGCACTTTCTCGTTGATCGCTTCGATCTCTTCTTCTGTGGCCCAGCTGTTATCTGTAATGGTTTTCAGCACCTGGTTTATCGGATCTTTCTCTTTATATTCTTCTACTTCTTCTTTGGTGCGGTATTTTGCAGGATCACTCATAGAGTGGCCTTTATAACGGTATGTCTTGATCTCGAGGAAGGTTGGTCCGCCGGCTTCACGTGCACGACGTGCGGCACGGTCTATGGCTTTGTGCACTTCTTCGCAGCTCATACCATCTACAGAATCGCCGGGCATGTCGTAAGCATCGGCAAGGCGGTAGATGTCCAGTACTTTTGAGGTACGTTCTACAGATGTACCCATGGCGTAATGGTTGTTTTCGCAGATGAAAACCACCGGCAGCTGCCACAGTACAGCCATGTTAAATGTTTCGTGGAGGATACCCTGGCGAGCAGCACCATCGCCGAAAAAGCAAAAGGTTACATTATCTGTTCCCTGATACTGTTCTGCAAACGCGATACCACCGCCGAGACCTATCTGGCCGCCAACGATACCGTGTCCGCCGAAGAAACGCTTTTCTTTGGAGAAAAAATGCATACTGCCACCCTTACCTTTGGTACAGCCGGTAGCTTTACCATACAGCTCAGCCATACACTCGCGTGCAGAGATGCCTTTGGCAATAGCCAGACCGTGGTCGCGGTAGGCAGTGATCACGTTGTCGTTTTCGCGGCTGGCAGACATAAGGCCTGCTGCAAGGGCTTCCTGCCCGATATAGAGGTGGCAGAAGCCACGGATTTTCTGCATGCCATAAAGCTGTCCGGCCTTTTCTTCAAAACGACGCAGCAACAGCATGAGCTCATACCAGTATAAGTAAGTTTCTTTTCCGAATGGAGTCTGCACGGTTTTTCTAAATTTGTGCGAATTTATAAAAACTTTTGTTCCGTTTTCCTAGTACATTGACCGCCATTCAAAAAATATCTCTTACCCAGTTCCGGAATTACCCTTCGGCTGTTTTTGATTTTACGGCACCCGTTACCTGTATTACAGGTCCCAACGGCAGCGGTAAGACCAACCTGCTGGATGCAGTTTATTACCTCTGCTATACCAAAAGTTATTTTACGGCTTACCAGCAAAACGTAGTGCAGTCGGGTACCGATGGGTTCCGGCTGGAGGGTGTGTTTAGTTCAGATGGCCGGCAGGAGACGGTTTCCTGCAAGTGGAAACAGGGTAAAAAAGAGCTGGTCTGCGGCGGGGTGGAATATGACCGGGTGGCTGAATACATAGGCCGCTACAGTGCAGTAATGATTGCCCCGGACGACCTGGAGCTGATCAATGGCGGCGGGGAGCTGCGTCGTAAATGGATTGACAGTATTCTCGGACAGGTAGACAAAAGCTATCTCGAAAGCCTGATGCTCTACCAGCGGGTATTGCAGCAGCGCAATGCCTGGCTGAAGCAGCAGGCGCTCAATCCTTCAACAGACAGTATTGCGCTGGATTACTATAATAGCCAGCTGGCAACACATGGGCGCTACATAGCAGAACAGCGGAAAGCCTTTATTGATGAATTTCTGCCGCTGCTGGATAAATATTATCATGAATTATGCGGTGGCCGTGAGGTAATACGTATGGTGTATGAGACAGACCTGGCACAAAAGCCACTTGCTCAATGGCTTACCGAAACTTTGCAGCAGGATATGCGGCTGCAGCGCACTACCCGTGGCATTCATCGTGACGACTGGGCTTTTGTACTGAATGACGCTCTTGTGCGGCAATTTGGCTCCCAGGGACAGAAGAAAAGTTATCTTTTTGCCCTGAAACTGGCACAATACGCCTACTTGCGTAAAAAGCTGGGGCATTTGCCGGTGCTGCTGCTGGATGATATCTTTGAAAAGCTGGACCAGGGCAGGATAGAGGCTTTGCTGCGGATTATTAATACCGATGATTTTGGACAGGTTTTACTTACAGATACGCATGCAGAGCGGGTAAAAACAGCTTTCGGAGACAGCGCAGAACTGGCGTTTATGGAATTGGGGTTTGAGAATTGAGATGTGAGAATTGAGATATGAGAGGATGTGATCTGTAATTAATCACATTTACACATTCAGTCACATAAATCACATTAATGAGCACATCACCCATAATCCTTATTTCCTAAAAATCAATATAGTGTGCCTGCGATCGTATTATTTACACATTATGAAAAAGTATAACAATATTGCACGTGTTTCATTTACTGCGAGTTACGTTGTACTTTTTTGAAAAAATATTTGGTGGAATAAAAATAAGCTGTACTTTTGCAGTCCTAATTTAAATTACATTAACGGTAAGAAATGCCTACAATACAACAATTAGTTCGTAAAGGTCGTCAGCAAATTCGCGCCAAGTCAAAGTCTCGTGCTTTGGATGCTTGCCCGCAGCGTCGTGGTGTATGTACACGTGTGTACACTACCACTCCAAAGAAACCAAACTCAGCCCTGCGTAAGGTAGCCAAAGTGCGTCTTACAAACAAGGTGGAAGTTATTGCTTATATCCCCGGTGAAGGCCATAACCTGCAGGAGCACAGCATCGTACTGATCCGCGGTGGTCGTGTGAAGGATCTTCCTGGTGTGCGTTATCACATCGTTCGTGGTGCCCTGGATACTGCCGGTGTTAAAGACCGTAAGCAGAGCCGTTCTAAATACGGTACCAAGAAAGAAAAAGCTAAGAAAAAATAATTTTTTTAATAAGTAATTAAAGCAAGTCATTTCCGATGAGAAAGGCACAAGCTAAGAAACTTCCTTTGGCGCCAGATCCAAAGTTTAATGATAAACAAGTTACCCGTTTTGTAAACTGCCTGATGTGGGGTGGTAACAAAACTGTAGTGCTCAGCGCATTTTACGATGCACTGGATAAAGTTTCCAAAATGACCAACGAAGAAGGTTACGAAGTTTGGAAACGCGCTCTGGTAAACGTTACTCCTGCTGTAGAAGTACGTAGCCGCCGTATTGGTGGTGCTACTTTCCAGATTCCTACAGAAGTACGTCCTGACCGTAAAATATCCCTCAGCATGAAATGGCTGATCCGTTACAGCCGCGAGCGCAACGGTAAAACCATTGCTGATAAACTGGCCAACGAAATCGTTGCAGCAGCAAAAGGTGAAGGTGGTGCTTTCAAAAAGAAAGAAGATACACACCGTATGGCTGAAGCCAACAAGGCTTTTGCTCACTTCAAAGTATAATTCTTACTGTATTATATATATATTCAAAGCCGCGCATGTCGCGGCTTTGTTATTTTATAATTATGTGCTTTGGTATGATATTTTCTTATTATTTTAATATAATAATTTTAAATAAATTATTTATTTAATAATTTTGTAGTGAAATGCTTTTGAGTGTGTAACAGGCCGGTATCTGCCTTGATATACCCGTTATCTGAACGGCATTTCCCCTGCTGAAATGGATAGGAAAAGCACAGTATTCATGCAGTTATTGCTATTCGCTGTTTTATTTACAGGGAGCATTGTCGCTAACGCTGTTGTACGAGTTGCTTCTGTAAGTACCTGTGAAGGGCTGTATAAAAGTGCTCCGGGTTGTTATAGCTTTTTTGTAGTAGTCACTAAAATGATAAATGGCCGGGAATGGTATGTAACATCTGGCATTGCCCTGGAAGGGAACGGATGTAAAGATATAGAAGAGGGTAATATAGTATCGGGGACTAATTGCGCAGCAGTAACTATTAACAGCGAAACATTTGTTACAGATACATATGGTGCAATATGTCTTGGAGCCTTATTTAATGACAGCAACGATGTTTACCAGGAATATTTAGCTGCCAAGAAAAGCGCTTTGTCTCCTGGCTTCGGGCAGTCTGCATGCGGAAGCCCCGGCCGGGCTGCGTCGGTTACCGGCGGGAATTATTTTATCGCCTATCCCAATCCGGCAAAAGCAGAGGGGCGGGTAAATGTAATTATGGATATGGACAGGCTGGCCACTCTGAGCTCTGTTTTGCTGGATCTTATTGACATAAACGGAAAACTTATTTCCCGGACAGATGTATCAGGCAAAATACAGGAGGTCGTTTCCCTGCCCGCTGCTGGTTCGTACCAGTTAATACTCCGCGACGGTGCTACTATTCTCCAGACTTTAAGAGTGGTAAGATGATTACTGCCCGAAAGATAAAGGCCAGCTCATTGAGCTGGCCTTTATCTTTATAAAATACAATCTTTTATTTAGTCTCATTATTCATGGGCATATCTTTCATCGAAGCATCTCCGCCACCCCTGTTTCCCCTGCGTTGCTGGTTCATTTCTTTCAATTTGGCCATTTGGTCTGTACTGAGGATTCCCTGGAACTGTTCCCTGCGGTACATCGCAATATCTTTCATGCTCTGCCTTTCATCACCACCTGCATCTTTTGCTGCATCTTTACGCTTTATGCATTCTGTATTTACCTGCAGTACTTTCTGATATTGATCATCCGTAAGGTTCAGATCTTTTTTCAGTTGATCTGTGTACATAATAGCACGCTTTTCTGGAGGCGGCAGCTGGCGCTTTGCCTGGGGGGCTTGCTCTGTTTGTGCCTGCTGCTGTCCGGGCGACTGTTCTGTTTGTGCGCGTGAAGGACGTTGAGGCAGCGGCTGAGTTTGCGCCATTACCGGAGCTGCGGCAAACAGAACGCCAATTGCAATGATTATCTTCTTCATGATTTTTTATTGTTTTCTACATAACAGACGCAACAATCCTGCCTGAGTTTAATAAATCTGTTATATGATTTGTTAAAAGGAAGATTTGCGGGTGTTGTTTCATTAATAGCTGATCCGCTAATGTAGGCAAAAAAATTACTTGCAGATAGGTTGCAAGCATTCGTTTTTCCTTTGTATCAGCTTACAGGAAAAACAATTAACAAGTGGTGAAAAAATCGTAAAATCACGAACATCGCGTAGCCATTTTTTCCGGTATATTTGGTGAAATTTTATCCGTTATCTAATAAGTAAATATCATGGCAGTAGTAGAAGACAAACTGAAAGTATTAAAGTTAGCGCTCGACAAGATCGAAAAGGATTATGGTAAAGGCTCGGTGATGATGCTCGGCGATAAGCAGCAAACGTCTATAGATGTGATCAGCACCGGTTCTCTGGGACTGGATGTGGCACTGGGAGTGGGTGGTTTACCACGTGGCCGTGTTATTGAAATCTACGGTCCGGAATCTTCCGGTAAAACAACCATTGCTATTCATACCATTGCAGAAGCTCAGAAAAAAGGCGGTATCTGCGCTATTATAGATGCAGAACACGCTTTTGATGCCAACTATGCGCGTAAACTGGGTGTAGACGTTGACAACCTTATTATCTCGCAGCCGGATTACGGTGAGCAGGCACTTGAAATTGCCGACCGCCTGATCTCTTCCGGTGCTGTGGACGTAGTAGTGGTTGACTCTGTAGCTGCGCTGGTGCCGAAAGGCGAACTGGAAGGCGAAATGGGTGAAAGCAAAATGGGCCTCCAGGCACGACTGATGAGCCAGGCATTGCGTAAACTCACAGCTACCATCTCCCGCACAGGCTGTTGCTGCATTTTCATCAACCAGCTGCGTGAAAAGATCGGTGTGATGTTTGGTAACCCTGAAACAACTACCGGTGGTAATGCCCTTAAATTCTATGCCTCTGTACGTCTCGACATCCGTCGTATCAGCCAGATCAAAGATGGTGATGTAGCCAATGGTAACCGTACCCGTGTAAAAGTGGTGAAAAATAAAGTGGCGCCGCCTTTCCGCCAGGTAGAGTTTGATATTATCTTCGGCGAAGGTATCAGCAAGATAGGTGAGATCATTGATATGGGCGTAGAGCTTGGCATCCTTAACAAGAGTGGTTCATGGTTCAGCTACGGTGATGGCAAAATAGGCCAGGGCCGTGATGCTGTAAAACAATTCCTTGCAGATAATGTAGAAGTAGCAGAGGAAATTGAAGGCCGCATCCGTGAAGCATTGCAGCCTGCATAAAAAAAATAAAGTATAGGTTTTAGTAAGCACATACAGAATAGCCGGACAGTACGTCCGGCTATTTTTTTGCAGGTATAATATAACATGGGAAAATAAATGCCCGGAAGAGCGGCTGATGATGCAGTGTGCGATCCTGCATGATCTGCAGAACAGGCGCAAGTAAGTTGCAGAAGGCACTTTGCTGATTGCATAAAAGCAAAAAATCCCGCTTCGGTATGAAGCGGGATTTTTATCTGGAAGCGGGTAATTATTTTTTACCTGCTTTTGCGTCTGTATTTTCTGCCTGTTTCAGGGCACGTGTCATTACGATAGAAGCTACAGGAATACGTGGAGCGTTCATTACTTCCATGTTTTCTGCTTTGATATCTTCTACGCGTACGTTTTCCAGGAGTTGCAGGTTGGTGATATCTACAGTGATGTTTTCGCTCAGGTACTTAGGATAAGTACGTACTTTCAGCGATTTCACTTTAATTTCAAGACGACCACCGGCTTTAACACCTTCCGGCTGACCTGTGAATTTCAGTGGCAGGGTAGCGATTACTTTTTTGTCTTCTACCAGTTCCAGGAAGTCGATGTGGCTCAGTTCGTCTGTCAGTACATCAAACTGTTTGTCTTTCTGGATAGCGCGGTAAGTTTTACCGTCTACAGTGATCTCAGCCAGCTGGAAATCCGGTGTGAACACGAATTTGCGCATAGCCATTGCAGAAGCGCTGAAGTGGATTGTTTCTTTACCACCATAGATTACACCAGGTACCTGGCCTTCAGAACGAAGCTGGCGTGTTGCTTTTTTGCCGAGATCGCTTCTGAGATGTCCTTCAATCTGTACACTTTTCATTTGTGTGCTTTGTGTTTTTCTCTTCAGCGCCGGTCGCATATCCGTCAAACATCCGGACGTTGAAAAGGAGTTTTTTTAATTGAGGTGCGGCTTTATGCCGGACGGATTTTGTTGTATAAACAAGTCTTTAATTCGATTTGAAAATGTGATAATTTGAAAATCCGAAAATGTTCTCGTTATAAGAGCATTTTCATATTTGCTAATTTTCAAATTTGCACATTTGCCTTAGTTTTTGCGTTGGCTGTGCAGGAACAGGGAGCTGATCGATTTGTTTTCAAATGTATTGCGGATGGCTACTGCAAAAAGCTCTGCCGTGGGCAATACTTTGATCTTGCTGCTTTCCTGTCTCAGGGGTATGGTATCACATACCACCAGTTCTTCAAGCACAGAATTTTCAATGTTCTCGTAAGCTTTACCACTCAGCACCGGGTGTGTACAAAATGCACGAACCGACAGTGCTCCTTTTTCCTTCAATATTCCGGCAGACTTGCTCAGAGTGCCGGCTGTATCACAAATATCATCTATCAGTACCACGTTTCTTCCTGCTACATCACCTATTACGGTCATAGCGGCTACTTCATTGGCGCGTTTACGCTGTTTGTCGCAGATCACCATATCAGCCTCGAAATACTTGGCTACCTCACGTACGCGGTTGGTACTGCCCACGTCGGGGGACGCAAAGATAAGGTTTTCTACCTTTAATTGCTCAATATATGGGATGAAAATCGCAGATGAATCCAGGTGATCCACGGGAATGTCAAAAAAGCCCTGGATCTGCGGTGCATGCAGGTCCATCGTCATTACACGGTTGGCTCCGGCTGTAGTAAGCAGGTTGGCCACCAGTTTTGAAGCGATAGATACACGAGGCTTGTCTTTACGGTCCTGGCGGGCAAAGCCGAAATACGGAATTACAGCTGTAATGTAGCCTGCAGAAGCCCGGCGGGCGGCATCAATCATCATCAGGAGCTCCATCAGGTTGTCTGAAGGTGCCATGGTCGATTGTACCAGGAAAACATAATCTCCGCGGATGGATTCATTGAATACCGGTTGAAATTCACCATCGCTGAACTTCTGGATGGAGCATTTTCCCAGTTTTTTGCCAAAGGCTTTGGCAATATTTTCGGCCAGGTAGCTGGAACCCGTGCCGGAAAAGATCTTTACTGAAGGCTGCATGTTTCTTGTGCGAAATGAGCTGCAAATTTAGATAAAGGGATTGTTTATTCTATCGTTTTTTTACGGTTTGTGCTTATTAGTATTTATACCGGTGTGGAAAACCCTGAAAATCCCCGGATTTTTGCCCGCCGGCAGCGGATTCTGATGAAATACAGGCAGATGATAACTTGTTTATATCTGTGACAAAAGGAACTGCTAATTTTAAAAAGAGAACAAGTTTGATCATACTGTTTTTTTGACCCACTATTTAATAATCAATGAACGACCCGCAATTACAGAAAAAACAATTCTACGCGTATTTCAATAATGGCCGGAAGCCTTCCCGTAAGGAAATCTTCAGCGCTCCGGAAATCCTTGATTATTACAGTTACGTAGTAAATACACAGCAAACAGATGAGGCTATCGGAGAAGCCGCTTCAGAATTACATAAGATAGATATATATGCCGCTGCATGCCTGGCATTGGTATGTGGTGCCTGGGTGGAAGGCGGTGGAAACCCCGAAGTCGGGTTTGACAGCCTGCTGCTGCTCTTTCAGCGTATTTTGCAGGAAATATATCCCTATGCTGCACAACTGCCGGACGGGGACGATGCAGAAGGGCTGGAAGCTGCAAAAGAGCGCTGGGATAAAGTAGAAGCAATGACTGCCGCACAAAGTGACCCGGAAAAAGAGCAGGTTGCAAGCTATATAGCTGCATTGGACCTATTGGTGCTCCCCATGATGGCCATGCTGATGCGCTCCGAAACCAACCGGACAAAATTCCGTGAAGATGCACTGGACCTGGGAGGATACTTCTATTACATTTATTATGCAGACAACCTGGAATTTGAGAACCTGCATTTTCTGCATCATGTATACGGATTGTCTGATATAGACAGCCTGTTTATTGTATTCCCGAAGCAAAAAACAGGCATGGAAGTGTCGGTACATGCGGTAAATAACAACTTTCATTTATTTACACTCTTGCAGGCACTGATAGCAGAAGACGGCCCGGAACTCGGCCTGCCGCAGGGAGCTTCTGAAGCAGCGGAAAGGGATTTTTATACCGGGGCATTTCACTGGCTTTCGGCACATGCTTATGAAGACGGGAAACTGGCAAGTCCTATGGCGCTGGCCTGGGGTGAAGCACCAGTGTATCATAATCCGCAAAAAAACGGGCAATACATTATTTACGCCGATGAAAAGACAATGGGCCGCAGCTGGGATGCTTCGTTCTGCACTGTGTGGCACGATCAGCAAAACGCACATGTACATTTTAAACGGATGCTTACATTGGCGGAAGTAGAAAAGAGCCTGGCGTAAATGCAGCCGGATCTTGTTTTAAATAGGAAAAAATTGAAAGCCGCTTTAATTTTTACATAGAAAAGATGGACTGGAAACAGCAACTCCTCGACGACAGCATTGCAGCAATAGATACAGCTGTGCAGCAAATAATAAAAAAACATGATGGCGCGATCAAACCGCCGGGCAAAGAACTGCAACTGGGTATATGGCGCAGCCTGGAGCTGGAATACAAAAACGATAAGATTGATTGTTATTTCTCAAGAAGCAATTACAGCAGGCCGGATACCGAAATTAAAACGGTAGCTATTCCGGCTGATCTGACCGTGCAGCAGGTGGAAGATGAATTACTGCCTTTGCTGAAGGGGCGTGTACAGGCTTATTTACAGCAGATTCCAGATGAGCATTTCCTTTATTTTCATTTTAAGGCAACCGCAATCTTTCAACTGAAAATACAGGATGCTCCACAAAAAAAAGTTACACTCTTTGTTGCAACGGATGAAGCAAAACGGATGAAGCAGCAACGAAACACGCTTGATTATATCCGGAAACATATTGATAACAGCCCATACCCGGTAAAATCATCGGAAGTTTTTTTTCTCGTGAATAACCTGCTTGATCCCGAACTTTTTGATGCGATCGATGTTGCAGAAGTGATCCGCGTTTTTGACCAGGTGATACAAAGAAAAACGGATAACGAAGATGAGCTCAGAACGAACGTACATAATATAACATATGCACTTGAACGTTGGGCAAAAGAGCAATTTCTGCCACGCTACTGTTCTGCCAAAAAACCGCAGCGGAACATAAGGGCCTTGTTGAAAAAAGACGTAGTACTGCAGCCCGGAGATGAGCCATTGTGCGAACTGCTGGTGTACACTGCAAAAATGATCCTGAAGTATGAACCGGATTACAGCCGGAGTAATGGTATTGACTTTCTTGAAATAGCTCACGAACTGGGCAGCAAAACTGCAACAGCAATACTTGCAAATGGCAGCGGAGATTATACTCCTTCAGAAATATGGTATGAAGACGATAATGTACAATGCAGTGCCCACGATGTTTTTGCCCGTTTTGAAATAAAGATCCGGAAAGAACATGCTGCAGCTTATGATAAAGCATTGGATTTTATCTGTCACTTGCTTTCCAGAGGATTTCCTTCAAGCTATAATATACTTTTTCAATCGGAGCAGCAGCATTACCTGCCTGTAGCCGAACTGGCCCATACGTCTACACATCATTTCTTTGCAAATGCTGTTACTTATGAAGCACTTCATCCTAAGCTGGAACAATATGCACGGCTGGCTATGAAAAAGCATGAATGGTATAAAGATGTGCCGGATGAAGAAGCGGAGAAAAACTGTATGCCGGGTACTTATGCCGTTTTTGGCCTTGCATTTTACAGCGCGGATTATTTCCCCTTGCTGCAGGATTATATGCAATTGGTAGATGATGAGCATCAAAGTATACAGACGGCGTTTACGAGCGTTTTCCTGGAAAAAAATAGCATAACACCTGCAATTATGCCGGTAATTGTCAGTTGCCTCAAAGCCTGTTACGACTCTGAAATATTTCCGGTACAGCAGGCAATGGAAACACCAGAAAACCTGGAGGCGTTTATTACATGTGTGAAAGGAGAGGAAGCATATACAGTAGAGCATATCGCTTATTTCGTCTGGGAAACAAAAGCGACAATGGCCAAACGGATACAACAGGCAACGGGTATGGTGGCAAAGCTTTTGCAGGAAATTTATAATCTTACTGAGCGTTAAAGGATGTACGATGATGACCATGTCTATAAGAGGTAGCAATTCCGGTCAGCGATTGAAAAAGATTGGAAACAGTACGAATACAGCCGGAAGGGCGTCGATTATCAGTTTTTGCTGCACGGATAACAAATGAATCAAAACATTGTTTTCGGCGATTATATTTTCGTGCCCTGTAAAACAAAATGTTATGAAAATTACCCGTGTTCCGTTAATTGCGATGATGCTCTCAGTAGCTGTATTCCAGGGGAAAGCCCAGTTGAAATTAAACTCAAGAGCTGTAAAAGCTGTAGGAAAAAGTGTCTCTGCAGCAGCATACAGCGATGCTGATGCAGCCCGCGATGCACATGAAGCAGTAGAGTGGATGGACAAACACAATACCGTTGCCGGATCGAAAGATCCTTATACTGTGCGGCTGAACAAAATTTTTGGTAAGCATCAGAATGAAGATGGCCTGAAGCTGAACTATAAGGTGTATAAGGTGGTTGATATAAATGCCTTTGCTTGCGCTGATGGCAGCGTACGTGTTTTTTCGTCATTGATGGACAGGCTTACAGATGACGAGCTGCTGGCGGTAATCGGCCATGAAATCGGCCATGTAAAAAATCATGACAGCCGTGATGCCATGAGATCTGCTTTGCTGCGTTCTGCATCTGCAGATGCTCTTTCATCGCAGTCAGGTGCCGTGGCAACGCTTACAGATAGTCAACTTGGTGACCTTGCAGAAGCTATTATGAGCAATAGTCATAGCCGGAAACAGGAAAGTGAGGCGGATGATTACAGTTATGAATTTCTGAAAAAGCATAACTATAGTGTTATGGGTGCTTATACAGCATTTATAAAATTTGTAAAGCTGGAGCAGGAATTTGGCGCAGATAAGCAAAGCTCCTATGCTAAAATGATGAATTCGCATCCAGATAGTCAGAAACGTGCTGATGCAATAGAGCGCAAAGCAAAAAAAGACAATCTGTGGGTTGATCCGGCAACAATTGCACAACAGGAAGAAAAGAAAACAACGAAAAAGCCAACAAAAAAATAAAATACATTCCTGATAATATTATTTCTCTAAAAAACAGCTGTCCGCAGCTGTTTTTTTGTCATATATGCAACGGTTACTTTGAGAAAATGCAAAAAAAAATTATGTTCATGCTAACATTTTGATTCAGTGTGCCGTCAGGAATTAATAACACCGGAATTTTTTCTGTTTGCCTGGAGATATACAAAACCGTGATATGGCCGGAAACGGCGATGAATCAGTACATGCACAGCTGCATTTACTGATACGTGATTGTATTGCCCATGACAGGAGAGCACAAAAAAAGCTGTACGATACCTATTCTCCTTTTGTGTATGGTGTTATACGCCGGTATGTACCGGCAGCGGAACATGCAGCAGAAATCCTGAACGACAGCTTTTACCGCATATTTACCCGTCTTGAGCAATATTCTTTCCAGGGAGCCTTTGAAGCCTGGCTGAGAAGGATTACGGTAAACCAGGTAAGCGACCACTTCCGGAAAAAGATCAATAAAGCAGATCACTCGGTAACTGTAGAAGACTATCATGCTTATGTAGATAATGACATCCTGGGAAGGATAGGGCAGAAGGAACTGCTTAATGTGATTCATGAACTGCCCGAAATGCAGCGGGCGGTTTTTAATATGTATGTATTTGATGATTATTCTCACAAAGAGATATCCGAATTGCTGGGAATAACTAATAATAACAGCCGCTGGCATCTCAATGATGCACGCAGGCGGCTGAAGGAAAAAATATCGTTAACCATGCGCAATGTCAATGCAAGAGAATAAACGAAATATTGACGACTTTCTGCGTGACGAGTTGGGCAGCTATGCCGAAACTCCGCCTCCTGCTGTGTGGGAGACCCTGGAGAAGAGGCTGGATGCATCCCGGCCTGATAAAGGCTTGCCTTTCCGTAGGTGGTGGTGGATAATTCCGGCATTGTTTTTCGTTGCCGGGGTCGTTTTCCTTGCCGCAAATAACGCAAAAACGCATACTGCAAAAACAGAAGAACCAGTCAGCAGCACTGTTGCAGAAAGACCCGAAACTGTGCAACCGGTACCTGCACACAATTTCCCGGATGCAAAACCAGATACCTCATCACCTGTAAAGACAAATAACGCCATACAGAAAAAAGAAAAAGACACTCAGCATCAGAATGGTGTGCCGGCCGGCGTCGCATCATCCGTTTTGCGTCATGTAACAGGTTCGGATACGGCAACTGGTAAAGCTCCAGATCATCAGCAAAACGCTACCCCTAACAACAAACCATATAAACCGGTAACGCATCACACTGCTGTAGCAATCGCGCCTCCGGCAACACCTTCGTCTGTTCCGGTTGCAGCTACCGGGAAAAAGCATCATCCCAGTCATATCAAAATTGCTCATACAGCAAATATTACTCCCGATTCGTCAGGTTTGCCTCATGATACAGTGAATAAGGCAGCTGCAGATAAGCTTACCGGTGTAGCCGGTAATAGTAAACTTCCGGGCGGTTCAGGTCGTCGTGCGAAGAGCAAAGCTGTTCGTTCCACGTCCGTAGTATCTCAGCGTGCACAGTCTGCCACCCTGGGTTCAAAAAAGGTACACGGAAAAAATATAGCTGTACGTGCGGTCACAGATGAAAATAAAGACACCGGCATAGCTATGACTGCAGCCGTAGGTAGTAAACCGCCGGTAAAGATTATTGCTGCAAAAGAGACAAAGAAGAAGCCTTTAGTGGTTAAGCCCGCTAAAAAACAGGGCGAAGCACCTGCAACAGCTGCCGCGGCAGATAAAAGGAAAAAGAAAAAAGCAGAGGAGGCATTTGCAGTAGGAGTCAATGATACCAGCAGTACTGCCGCAGTTCCAAATGGCGGTAAATCTCCGGCAAAAGTCAGCCCGGCAAAAGAAGGGAAGAAAAAAGCAATAGTAGTTAAACCTGCGAAAGAAACTGCAAAACCTCCTGTATCAATTGCGTCTGCGAAAGAAACTGCTAAGAAGAATAAAGCCGTGAAACCCGCTACGGTGGCCAAACCTTATGCTGCCCGAACAACAATTACAAAATCGGGTAGTACGAATGTTGCAGCTAAAAAAGAAGGTAAACAGCGTAAGGCTACTGTAGCTGCATCCGGACAAACAAAGGTTATTTCCGCTAAGGCAACTGCACGTAACACAGCGACTGTAGCCAGCTCACCGCAAAAAACGGTGCCGGTGACTGATAATAAAACAGCATCGCGCAGCTCTGAAGTGAATAATAAAACATTGCTACCGCTGGATACTACTGAAAGCGATACGGACGGCACCATGGATACTGACACCACAGGCGGGGAAATGGATCCGTATGCATCACTGCATCCACCAAGAGAAAAAACAGCGCTTCATTTAGAGGCGGGAATTAAAGCTGCATACAGCACAGGTTTTACGCAGTTTTCGCTTAATAAGATCACGGCAATGCCGTATGTGCAGCTGAATATTAGTAAAAGGTTGAGTGTGGTAATGCACCTGGGCTTTTCTTATGGACAGATGGCCAAAACAGATCTTTCTGACTGGCAATCATATTATAAAGTCACAAGCTCTTTCTTTAGTCATACTACCAGCATCGATTCTGTAACGCAGGATACAGTTTTTCATTACACATATCGCCAGGGGCGTGATTCCTTTGCCACAAAATATGCTGTTGCCAAAACGGTATGGGAAACGGAACTGCCGGTGCTCCTGAAGTACAGACTGGGCGGCGGGCTTAGTGTTTTCGGCGGCCCGGTATTCACCTTCGGTAAAATTGTACAGATAGCAGAAACGAAGAGCAGCACGTTCTCTTCACAGATCACAGATACGCTCAGCTCACATAATATTTATACGCAGTCTTTCTTTGAAAACCGCAACAGACCGGCGTCGGCGCTGCCAGACTCTGTTTATGCAACCAATGCGCAGCCATATCAGAATCCTTCGTCTACGCCATTGCGTATCGGTTATATGCTTGGCTTCAGCTACGACGCAGGTAAGCGGCTGGTGCTGGATCTTTCGGTGCAACAGATGCTTTCGGGTGCGTCATATATTCCTAACCCGGACATACGCAAAACGTATACATCGCCGTATGTACGGTTTTCGGTAGGGTTTAAGATATTTAAATAAAAAACATGGTTACTGTCTGACGATGTACTTAATACCCCTAAAAATGGGCTACCGTTTGGTAGCCCATTTTTATTTCTGAAAATACATTGGTATCAACCCTTTTGTTAGCGTTGTTCTTTAATTATATAGCAAGAAGTATTTTAATGCAAAATCCTTTTATAAAACTCCGGTAAGCATTTTCCGTTCCTGTCATCAATTTTTTAATCATCGGTTTCACTCGTTGCGGTGTGATTTTCCTTAAGAATCGACCGGGAAAACATTACCGAATTCAGTCTGTTGATTGAATTTGAGGCTGTACCAGGCGCATTACAAAAATAAATATTAATATAAAGTTTAATTAATTTGATATTTTTCAAATGTATTATTGTTTATATGTAATTACCTTGATAAACAAATTGTTAAGAAGATATAAATTAACAAATTGTTTGTATTTGGCATAGTTATTGCGCAATATGTGCCAGACTACATACTTGTTTTTTATCTAAAACTATTTCCTGGTTGTGAACATCAGCGCGACATTGTACCGATCACCAATTTCATTGTCTTACCCCCATTTTTAGATTTTTCTTACCCCACGAAACATTAAACATACAATTGTATGAAGAAAGCACTTTTTTTACTCTTATTGCCCGTTTTACTATGTGTTATCCAAACTGCAAAAGCACAACCCGGTTTTTACAAAGCAATTTCCGGTAGCGGAGTACAGGTCGGAACCGTCTGTAATGCAGGAGGCGTTTGCGTAACTCCGTTTGGTCAGGGCAATAACTACCAGGATCTTCAGAATGTTATTGATGCAGATCTGAACACGGCTGCAGCATCTTCCAGTCTTCAGGCCAGCCTCTGCGCAGGGGGCGTTTCTGTAAGAAGCCACAAATCCGTGTATCCGGCAGGGTATATAGCCGGCTATGCGTTCTGCACGCCCGGGGGCATAAGCCAGAATCTTTGCGGAGCGATTCTTATCAGCACCTATCTGCATGGTGTGCTGCAGGAAGAGCAGGCAATATCTAATGTTGTTTCCTCGGCTATTGCCAATAATGAGCGGAGACACTATGCCTGTTTTACTACTACAAAATCATTTGATGAGGTACGCCTGCGCTGCTCGGGAATTTCCGCTTCATCATTATGCGGCATCAAAATATGCTGCGCCCTGGCTTTTCCGAAAAACTGCACCGGTAATCCGGGAAGCGGTAACAATGCGACCTGCAATAAACCTGTTGCCGGTATTCTTTCAGATGTCACATTCAATGACACGACGGTATGCACAGGCTGTTCGTTGCTTAATCCGCAGAACCTGAATGACGGAGACCGGAGCAATTATACAAGCCTCATAGTCCCGTCTTCTGCCATGCAATCCGCGTCTGTAGGCGTACTGGATCGTGGCAATGTGTATCCTGCCGGTTATACCGCAGGTTTTGTGATTGGCGCTAATAATGCAAGCTCAGTCATTTCAGCTGCAATGCTCAATTCCATAGTAATTGAAACGTACCTCTACGGTCAGTTGCAGCAATCTGCCACCTATAACAATGGTGCGGGTGCCCTGAAGATGGATGTGCTTGCACTTGCAAGCGCGCCCCTTGAAAAGATAGGATTTAGCACTACACTTCCTTTTAACGAAGTGCGTATGCGGCAGGTTAAAGTTGCCAATATGACTATGGGTCTTTCCAGGATCTATTATGCATTTACAGAACAAGGTTCATGCAGTGGATGCAAAACTTATTTCGGATCGGCATGCAGTGGAAAATACAGCGGCTGTATTGTAAATAACACTTGTAGTACTATTTACACCGGCGCCTATGGTAACTGTGGAAGCGGCTGCGGCTTTTATGGTTGGGGGGGCAGCTATGGCTGCGGCGGCTATACAGGATGTGGTTATCCGGCAAATTCCCTGAATAATGCAGGAGCTGTGGTTTCCGGATATACGACAGATGTAGCAACATATACACCTTCATCTAGCCCGTCTTCGTCCTGCGGCGGCATACTCACAGTTAAAAATAACGGTACCAGGTTCGCTGCCGGAACTTTTGCCGGATTTGATCTTTCCCTGAACGGAACTTTACCGGACTCTTCTTTTCTCAGGGCTATTACCATCCGCACTTTCAAGACCACTTACTCAGGTATTACCTTAGTAGAATCGGCTACTGTTGCGAACGGAAAGCTGATGAGTGCTAATGTTGCAGCAGGCAATACAAGGATGCTGAGTGTAGGGTTTAAGACGACGCAGCCTTTTAATGTTGTGCAGATTGAGATCAACAATGGTGTTGCATACACCGGTTACGGAAGCTGTATCAGGATACATGGTGCTTACACGCTTGAAGATTCAGATGGCGATGGTGTGCCTAACTGCATGGATGTATGTTGTGGTGATGATACAAAAGACAGCGATAATGATGGGATACCTGATGCCTGTGACGTCTGCAAAGCAGGTTCTGTTGCTCCCGCAATTGCCGGAGGCGGAGTGTTGAAGAATGTGTGCCCGGCTGCAACAGTAGCTTTGCCGGGAGTTTCAGGCAGTATGCCTCCGGGTACTAAACTAACATGGCATACAGGTGCTGTACCTACTAATACCAATAAGCTTACAGCAGCACAGGCTGCAGCGGTGGGCACAAGCGGTGTATACTATGCGGCTTTCTACGACAGCATTGGTAATTGCTACAGTCCCACAACTCCCGATACCGTAAAAATCAACAATTGCGGTTATGCCGATCTTACTCCTGACTTTGTTTTTGGTGACGGTGTTATTTCCGGATACAATCCGGTTAATCTCGGCGTACAGATAAAGAATATAGGAGCAGCTGCCACCAATGCAGCCATATCAATCATGCTTACTATCTCTGCTACACCTGCCGCCAATATAGACATGTTGTTTGACAGTACAACTAATTCCATTGCTGTCGGCGGAACAACAATTACGGTTACTAATGCCGACTGGACCCTTGTGCCTAATCCTGTCAACGGAACCATTTCGCTCACTTCAAAACCAGGTGTTTCTATACCAGCCCAATCTTCTGCTTACATAGGCCTTACTATTAACCAGAGCGCTGCAAACTTTGGTGATCCTGTGGAACTGCAGGTTGTAATAGCACCATTGTCTGGTGGAGAAATCGACACAAACAATAATGTGAACTATCAGCCAATTGTATTCACTTCAGGGAGCGGCGGTATAACCCATTCGCGTAAAATAAACAGCTCTGTAGTTGATGAAAGCAACATAAAAGTATATCCTAATCCGGCATATAGCCAGGTGACAGTAAGTGGACTGAAAGAAGGACAGACAATCTGCCTTTACAGTGTTTATGGCCAGATGCTTGTGAACAGGAAAGTTTCCGGTTCTGCAGAATCTGTTGATATCAGCAGTTATGCAGCGGGTAGCTATATATTGCTGGTTCGGGAAGCAGGTGGCAATACAGCCGCGGTTTCCAGGATACAGAAGATAAATTAACGTGCTCCCCACTTAATAGGATTTTATAAGACAATATCCTGATTTCATTTATACAGCCGTTCAATAACAGTGCGAAAGCTTACGTTATTGGACGGCCTGTTTTCTTATTTGATATAATGGCGGCCTATCCTTCGCCATACCATTTACTATTTCTAACGTCCCCAGTTCCATAAATAAATCATCTTATGAAAATGAAGCTACCATTAATGCTGGTCGCTGTTTTGCTATCAGTGTTTTGTGCCCGTGCGCAGACACTTGATTTTGGCAATACCGTCTCTGCACTTGCCAATCAGTTTACATGGGCGACGGCATCAGTCACCTGGCCCGGTTCCTCCGGTCGTGTACCAACAGGGCCCAGAGATCAATTGAAGAATCTTGCCTTTAATCCCAACATCGGCTTCCAGGGCACCAATATTGGCATTATACCCGCTAATTCTGTGCAGATGATTGTTTCTGTACCAGATAACCTCGGCGTGATCAACAATGGAGGTGCCGCATCTGCATACTGGAATTCTGGTGTTGCTATTGCAGATACGATAGTCGCAGGGCAGAATTACAAAAGGTACTCCTACACACTTATTGCTGCGGTAAGCGGCTTCACAGATGCCCGTACAGCAGCACCTGCACTGATGACCACCACCGGAACAGACCTCCAGACAGCAAAAGTGTACATTGATTTTCGCGGGATCAACGGCGCAACTGTTGCCAACCTGAATACAGTAGCCAATTATGTTGCAGGATTAGGCATAGGGACTAATATGCGCAGCAATAATCCGCCTGCACTGGCGCCAGACTTTAATACGACATTGATTAAAGTGCCGGTTACGGGCAATATCAGCACCAATGATTACCTGCCTGCCGGTATTGTTACCTACGGTACCCCCGCAGCTTCCGGCAGTAATCCTGCCGGGGGGAGTATTATCATGAACACCGACGGGACTTATCGGTTTACCGGTATCATCATCGGAACGTACAATTATATAGTACCGGTTACATATTCTGTTTTTGGCGGAGGAACCGTTACCATAAGCGAATCACTATCGATTGTAGTGCTGGATGCTGATGCGGCGACGAATGCGCCGGTTGTTAATCCTGATATTGCCAATACTTTGATCAACACACCTGTTGTTATCAGAAGTCTTGCAAATGATCTGGCAGGAAACCAGGGCAGAGTGCTGAACACCGCAAGCGTCGCTGTAACTATAGCCCCGGTAAATGGTACCGCAACAGTTAACAGCGCCACCGGTGATATAACTTATACGCCTAACGCCGGCTTTAAAGGAAGGGATTCCCTGAAATACACAGTGTGTGATAACAGTACACCTACACCGTTTTGCGGTACCGCATGGCAGTATATTTCTGTAGAAGCCGGCGGACTCCCCAACCGTACGCTTGCGGCAGATGATTACGCAGCAACCCTGGAAAGCATACCTGTGAGCGGTAATGTCAAAACCAATGATATAGACCCTGATGGCAGCGTGCAGCATGTTACAGCACAGACTACTTCCATTCCGGGGAAAGGTACGCTGGTATTGGCTACTGACGGAACATACACTTTTACTCCGATTGACGGTTATACGGGTACTGTAGATTTCCCTTATACCACATGCAACAGTATTGTTACTGTTTCGCCGGGTCAGGATTGTGCCAATGCAACATTGCATATTCTGGTGAAACCATTTGAAACAGCCCCTGATTTTTCAGTGACCGCTCCTGGCATACCTGTAATCGGTGATGTGTCTGTGAATGATAACGTACCTGCTGGTTCTGCTTACGGCACCCCGGCAGCCAGTACCTCCAATCCTCCGGGCAGTACGATCACAATGAATACTGATGGTACGTTTACTTTTACCGCTTCGATTCCCGGTGTGTATACTTACATTGTTCCGGTATGTGCACCAGCCTCACCCGTCAATGTGTGTAAGAATGAAACGCTTGAAATAACAGTAAACGACCAGGGAGTGATGACAAACGCTCCTATAGCGAACCCCGATATAGCCATTACAGTCGGCAGCCCGACATCTCCAACCCCGGTAACGATTAATGTAACAGTCAACGACGGCCCGGGCAACCTTGGCGGCACACTGGGCATACCAACGGTAGTAACTAATCCATTGCACGGCTCGGCCACAGTAAGCGGCAACAATGTTGTGTACACGCCCGTTCCCAATTTTTACGGAGTCGATACCTTCTACTATGCGATATGCGAAACCCCTTCAGGGCTCTGCGATACGGCGCGTGTGGTCATTACCGTTCTTGTACCCGGCAATGGTACAAGAGTTAAGGCATCTGATGATTATCTGAATGCACATAGTGGTGTTGCCGTTACGGTATCAGCAGCAAACGGAGTATTGGCAAATGATGTTACCACAGGAACAGGTCCGCTGACTGCGAATGCGCAAATTGTAACAATAGCCGGTGCCGGTACGCTGAACCTGAAATCGGATGGCAGCTATACGTTTACACCTGTTGTAGGTTTTACAGGTACATTAAATTTCCCTTACCAGGCCTGCGATGGTACCAGCTGCGACAGTGCAACGCTGATCGTATATGTGAGCCAGGCGTACATAGCTGCAAGCCCGATTGTGTACCTGCAGGGAGCCTGGAACAATACTGCAATGACCAATACGCTGAGGACTTTGAATCTCATTCCCTCAACACAGCCGTATAGCGTAGCGCCGTTTAATTATGCCGGTACAGAAAAATCGGCATCACTGCCGGCAAGCATGACCGACTGGGTACTTGTAGAATTGCGGAATGCAGTCACGCCTTCTGTAGTAGTAGCGACCCGTGCGGCGCTGCTGCTGCAAAACGGACAGGTAGTGGATGTAGATGGTGTATCTCCTGTTTATTTCCGTAATGTATCGCCCGGTAATTATTATATAGCTGTCCGTCACCGGAACCATCTGGGTATCCGCACCGCATCTGCATTGGCGTTTGCGGCCGATGCCATAGTTCCCTACAATTTTACAACGGCACAGAACAATGCCTACCAGAACCCTGCAATTACAACCAATGCTGCGCAGGTGCAACTGAGTAGTGGAATCTTCGGATTGTGGGGCGGTGATGCCAACAGCAACAGTAAAGTCAGTTACCAGGGATTGAACAACGACTATAATTACCTGACAAATACAGTACAGAACGGCAATCCCAATACCACGCTGAACAATACATACAACAATGCTGACATGAATATGAATGGCAAGGTCAGTTCACAGGGGTTGAATAACGACTACAATTTCCTGGCAAGTATTGTACTGGGCAACATGCTTTCACTCATTCTTTCCACCCATTTATAAATCTGAGAACAATTCTTTCACAATTTTTTATACCAAAAACAGAAAATCGTATGAACAAAGTTTTATTGACAGCATTGCTTTTTTCGGGCCTGTGCAGTGAGGCGAGTGCCCAGACTGCAGCACCCGGAGTTATGGATTTTACCATTAAAGGTGGCCCTGCGGCAAACCAGTACCAGATATTTGCGCGGCCCGGGCAAAGCTTTACCGGCAAATGGGGACAGATTGAATTTGTATACGGCTACACAACATCATGCCCTACAGGCACGGAAACGATGACCTGGGCTACAGATCCCGCACTTAACAGCACATTCGGCGTGCCTTATACCGTGGTGACAGGTACAGGTACAAGTACCAGCCCTACAGGTTATACTTATAATGTTACTTCACTGCAGCTGGGAGCAGGATCTGTCAATAATACGATTGCCGCAGGCACAGAGGTGTTACTGGGCACTGTCACTGCCGCTGGTTCTACATGCCCCATCGGATTGATGGATTTTGCGGACGCGGGTAGCTCCGGTACTGCCAATACATTTATCACAGTAGGGGCAACAGGCGATTACTGGACGCCTACATACGGCAATTCATCCTTTTACAATGGAACGGCCGGCGGCACCAGCACCGCTGGGTCTACAGCCTCCACTACCGGTTCTCTCGCCGGCGGAACGCTGAACTCATATGCATGGGTAAATGCCGGTTCGCCGCTGCCGGTGAGGCTGGTGAGCTTTGATGGTGCTGCACAAGGCTGTACAGTAGTGCTGAACTGGCAGACGGCTGACGAACAGGGACTTGATAATTTTAATATTGAGTATTGCACAGATGGTAAAAACTATACGTCAGTTGGCAGAATAGCTGCAAAAGGAAGTATTGCAGGTGGCCATTATACTTTTACAATTGCACAACCTTCCGGTAAAGGCCTGTATCGCCTACGGATGACATATGCGGACGGCAGCGGTGATTACAGCCCGGTAACAGCTGTTACTACTTTGTGTTCAACTGAGGGGGGGCTTACATTAATTCCCAACCCCGCTTCAGATAACTTTACGGTACGGGGAACAACGGAAGGCAGCATGCTGCAGTTGTACAACAGTTTAGGACAATTACTGATTACACAGACTGCTGCTGGTTCTGCAACTGCATTTGATGTACATGATTTTCCTGCGGGAATGTACCTGCTCCGGGTAATGACATCTTCAAGGGAAGCAACCACATTACAGGTTCAGCTCGTTAAATAGTAGGTGGTTTTATAAAAAGAAAATCCCGGCCGGCATCTGCTGGCCGGGATTTTTTTATCTGAATAAATGTCTGCAAAAAAATATTTGTACAAAAAAAGGTGTGACATGTAACAGGAAGCGGCATGAGTCGGGTAACACCTGCCTTTTGTATTTTTGTAAACGCGTAATTTTATATGCTGCCATTGCAGCACAGCTAAACGAAATAATCATGGACTTAAAGATCAAAGACAAGATTGCATTTATCAGCGGATCTACTGCAGGTATAGGGCTGGCTATAGCACAGCGGCTGTTGCAGGAAGGCACACAGGTGATCATCAATGGCCGTACGGATAAAAGTGTAAACGATGCTGTAGCCGGTCTGCAGTCGATCGATATAAGCTATAAAGTGTCCGGTATCGCTGCTGATTTTTCTAAAAAAGAAGATGTGGATGCTCTGATCGCAAAGCTGCCGGATGTAGACATTCTCATCAATAACGCCGGCATCTTTGAACCGAAAGAATTTGTTGATATTCCGGATGAAGACTGGTACCGCTTTTTTGAGGTGAATGTAATGAGCGGCATCCGGTTATCGCGGCACTTCTTTCCCAAAATGCTGGCGAAGAACTGGGGCAGGATCATCTTTATTTCCAGCGAATCCGGTGTGTTCATACCTTCTGAAATGATCCATTACGGCATGACCAAAACGGCGCAGATAGCTGTAAGCCGCGGGCTTGCCGAGCTTACAAAGGGAACTGGTGTTACCGTCAATGCTATATTGCCGGGTCCTACACGTTCCAAAGGTGTAGGTGGTTTTATTGAAGACCTTTCCAAAGCCGGAAATACAACGGTAGACGAAGTGGAAAAAGACTTCTTTAAAAACCTGAGGCCTACATCACTGCTGCAGCGCTTCGCTACTGTAGAAGAAGTGGCTGATACAGTAGTGTACTATTCAAGTGCACTGGCATCTGCCACCAATGGCGCTTCCATTCGTGTGGAAGGCGGGTTGGTGCGGTCTATTTTGTAGCTTTTATTGTAGCAAAGGAGATTTTCTCACGGCGGTGCGGCGACGCAACGCTTTTGTAAGTGTCATATTTTTCACCAGTTTGTGCATATGGCAATGATTGCTGCATGTGTGGCAATCATTGCTACACGTCTGTGAGTGATTGCCACACAAAATTTGAGTATGGACCAGATGTCTGGCAACGATTGCTGCACGTCTGGCAGTCGTTGCTACACGTCTGTGAGTGATTGCCACACAAAATTTGAGTACGGACCAGATGTCTGGCAACGGTTGCTGCACGTCTGGCAGTCGTTGCTACATGTCCGTGAATGATTGCCATGCAAATTTCAGTCGTTGCGTTACATACGGCAGTCATTACCACAAGTGCTCCGGCTTACTGTTTACTGTTTACTGTTTCCGTTTTGAGGACGTCTTTCTTTATTTGTAAAACAGAAAATTGCATAATTTGTAGATACAATTATGAAAGTTATACCTGTAGTTGCCTTACTTGTTTTCTTGTCTTCCTGCGATTGTCTCCGGCAGTTTTCAGGAACGGTTACAGATAAAATAACTCACCAGCCTGTTGCAAATGCAAGGGTGAGTGTTGAACGGCACAGAGAAGCTGTCACTACAGATAGTGCCGGTAATTTTAAGCTTAGAATTATGGACAGCGGCCCCCGGTGTTTTTGTAAATTAAAAGAACGGATAATTGTAAAGCATCCGGATTATAATTCACAAGTAATATCGATATACCAGGCAAAAATAGAACTGGAGCGTGCAGATACTTTAAGAAAATGAGTTCTGATAACAACTTTTACAGAGCATCGTTCTCCGTTTTTAATGCTATCCTCGGGTAGCCATTGCCTGATGAAGAAGCTTGATTTTATGTAATCATCAGCATTTATCGGGCAAAAAAATGAAAACAGAAAAGCTCAATCAGGCGAGGAGAGAAGCTCAGCACGAAAAACGGTTTCAAAAGAAATATTACCTGTGGCTGATCGGGTTGGGTGTTATCTGCTGCTGTTACCGTATTCGGTAGGGTTTATGTTTCATAGCAGGTATGAGGAATTTCATGTAAATTATCAGCAAGTAAGCGATTACAGAGATAAGTCTCCGAAAGATTACCAGGTTGAACTGCAGGTGCAGAAGGGCCTCTGGAACCAGTATGTAGTAAATAGCTGGACTACTGTCAGAAAGTGATTTTGTACCGGAGATTTATGTCATCCCCATTTTCCGGCTACAACAACAATAGATTTGGCTACGCCTGTTTCCCTGCTGCTGCGGATCTTTGCAATAGCTGTTTTAACCAGAAATCAGTAAATTAAGCTATGGCAGGTGCACAACCACGCAGATTTAAGACGATAACGGAGTTTCACCAGTTCAGGGGCTTGCCTAAACCGGAGCACCCACTTATCAGTGTAATAAATGTCGACGACATGAAAAGCACGGGTGAAGAGGAACCGGTAAGCATCGTGTTGGATTTTTATTCCATTGCGCTGAAACGGACGCTCAATGCCCGGATGAAATACGGCCAGCAGAAATACGATTTTGATGAAGGGATCATGTTTTTTATGGCACCCGGGCAGGTTTTCGGGATCGAGGTGAACCACAATACAGAATTAAAACAAGCGGGATGGATATTACTTGTTCACCCCGATTTCCTATGGCATACTCCGCTGGCTAAGACCATTAAACAATGCGAGTACTTCGATTATTCTGTGCATGAAGCGTTGTTTCTTTCCGAAAAGGAAGAGACAATTATTACCGGCATTGCGCAGCATATGAAGCAGGAGTACCACTCCAATATTGACAAGTTCAGCCAGGATGTAATGATTGCCCAACTGGAACTGTTACTGAAATATGCCGACCGGTTTTATCACCGCCAGTTCCTTACCCGGAAGATAACCAATCATAAAATACTGGACCGCCTGGAAGATATTCTTACAACATATTTTGACGGCGATGAGATATTAAAGAACGGGTTGCCCTCTGTGCAATATATAGCAGATGCATTAAACGTGTCGCCCAATTATTTAAGCGGGCTGCTCAAAGTGCTGACAGGACAAAGTACGCAGCAACACATACACGAAAAGCTGATTGAAAAAGCCAAGGAAAAACTGTCTACTACCGATCTGACAGTAAGTGAAATTGCATACGAACTGGGGTTTGAGCATCCGCAATCGTTCAGCAAGCTGTTCAAAACAAAAACCAATCTTTCCCCGCTGGAATTCCGACAGTCGTTCAACTAAGAAAGACCTCGCAAGGGCATAAGCTTTCTTACATTCAGCAATATTCAGTGTAATAAACTGTTGGAAAAATATCAGACGCTGGCAGGAACAAGAACACTGTAGCACAGAAAGAGCTGGTGATTTTACTGCCCGATCCATCATTTGAAACACAGAAGCCAAGTATATTTTCCTGTAATACAGTATTGGCACCAGCCAGTAAAACAGGAGAGTGGCCGGGATTTTATCGTTTTACAGAATTGCCGAGTAATGTAAGCTTTACAGAAACGGGCGGAAAGCCGATAACCGTAATTAAGTGCAGATCTTTGAGTTCTGATAACATAGGGGAGAGCTGCGGAGAACCTACCTGGAGCTCGTTTGCAATTTCATTCACCATCAGGAGTGGGCGGGGATGGACCAATCGTCCGCTCATATCCTTGATTTTCCGGTACACCTCATTAGTCGTGTTCATCCCTTAAAGGTAGGCTATTATCGCGCGTAGAATACGTTTTTCAGGCATTTTTACATGTATATATAATTAGTTGTTTTATAAAAACATATTAATTCCTGCGTAAGTATGTAAGCAGCTGCTACTTGGCCTGTTTTTTTATTTGGGAAAATCTCATTTTAAAAGACGATCTTTGCTCAAATTTATTAAATGGGAAGATCTCAGGAAACAGTAGGTAAAAAAGAAAACGAGAAAAAGAAACAGCAGAAGAAACGCGAAAAGGAAGACAGGAAGGAAGAACGTAAGAGTAACAGCAGCAAGGGTAAAAGCCTTGAAGACATGATGGTGTACCTGGATGAGAACGGAAATTTCACATCTACACCGCCAGACCCTAAGATGAAGCGTGAGATACGTGCAGAGGATCTGTTAACGGGACCGGCCCGTAAAGAAGACCGTGAGCAGTATGAAGTAGTGCGGAAGGGTGTGATCAAATTTTTTAATGAAGCCAAAGGTTACGGCTTTATTAATGATCTCCAGACCCAGGAAAGCGTCTTTGTTCACATCAATCAAATATCAGGACCGGTAAAAGAACGCGACAAGGTTACTTTTGAAGTAGAGAACGGCCCCAAAGGCCGGACCGCGGTAAGAGTCAAAAAGGTCTGACGAATTCATAAAAAAACGGAGCGCTTACGCTCCGTTTTTTATTTACCGGCATTAATACCTGTTAAATCCCTTTTTTGCTGCAAAACCGCCATTGCCGCCGCCGGATGTTTTTTCCTTGGCTTCATTTACAACAATCGTCTGACCTTGTAAACTTGTGTTATTGAGCTTCAGAATGGCTTTTTCGGCACTTTCACGGTTCTCCATTTCCACAAAACCAAACCCTCTTGAGCGGCGTGTATAATTGTCTGTAATGATCGTTGCAGATTTTACTTCCCCGAACTCGATAAATAGGTGTTCCAGTTGTTTCTCGGTAGTATGGCTGCTTAAATTGCCCACGAAAAGTTTCATAAAAAAAATTGAAAGTGAAAAATGAATGGCAATGAAGCAGGCCTGATGAGAAAAGAAGTAAATTGAAGACTGATCAGAAAAGACAGGAGGGCCATTTATCCTGATGAAGGTAAACTTCTGTTACCGCGCCACCAAATATATTATTGGCAGATGTAATTTTTTTGAGTTAACTTCAATGTCTAATCCTTTGAAGGCGGCTAAGTTAGCCGGAGCGGTCTCTTCCTGCAATAAACAAGGCCTTCCGAGCGTTATATTATTAATTGGCGGTTCTCTTTCTAATTTAACAGTTCTCTTCTACTGATAAACTTGCGATTGATTCGTTACAGCATGTTTACTTCAATTGCATTTTATGTTAGTACTTATTTTCCTGGTATCGCACTGGTACCTTTGTCTGTTCAGCCAGACGTTTTTCCTGCATCGTTATGCCGCACATGGTTGTTTTAAAATGAATACCTTCTGGGAACGTTTCTTTTTCATTTTTACTTATGTAGTTCAGGGTTCTTCTTACATCAGCCCGCGTGCTTATGCCGTGACGCACCGTATGCATCATGCGTATACAGATACAGAGCTGGATCCGCATTCTCCGGCATATTCCAAAAATGTTTTTACGATGATGTGGCGCACAAGAAATATAGTGCTCGGCGTATTGAAAAATACGCTGGAGACAGAAAGCCGTTTCACTAAAAATGTTCCGGACTGGCCGGCATTTGACCGGTTTGCCAATCATCCGTTATCAAGAATAGGGTGGGTGGGCGTTTATATCGCTGTTTATGCAGCAATAGCTTCTTCCCCCTGGCTGTTTTTCTTTATACCTGTACATGCAGGCATGAGTGCCATACAGGGTGCCATTGTAAACTGGAATGCACACAGGAGAGGTTACCGGAATTTTGAGGTAAATAATGACTCTGAAAACCTGATGCGTGTCGATCTCTTCTTCCTGGGAGAATCTTATCACAACAATCACCACAAATTTCCGGCAAGGGTAAACCTCGCTATGCGCCGGTTTGAATTTGACCCTGTGTATCACGTTATTGTATTTCTGAACTTTATTGGTGTGCTGAAACTGAAGCCTGCAAGGCTGCAGGAACATTCAGAGCTTACAACAGAAGTTAGGCCACGCAAGCTTAAAGCAGCGCCGCTAATGGATCTCTGATCCTCTTAACAACATAACCAAATGTATTGCGCCGGAAACAGCAACCGGCAGCAGAAAGCTCCTGTAAACGGGAGCTTTCTTTTAGGCTATATTTCACCTCGGATATCAGGTGGACTATTGTGCGATCCTTAACATTAATAGGGTTAACTTCGGGTAGTCGCCATACAGGGGACACCAAGAGCTGGTCTTCAAATTTCTCAGGCGTTCGATATAAGTATAATCTCCGCCATCTGATTCATCTCCTTTCTTGTTTTTTATTTTATCAGTTAAGGTATTGTCATGCCCGTTATTCTTTTTTTCATAGCGATGTGGTATTCATCGCTGTTCTCACAAACGTTTTTTCATCACCGGTATGCATCTCACGGCGCCTTCAAAATGAGTAAAGGATGGGAAAAGTTCTTTTTCATTGTAGCATACATTACACAAGGCTCTCACTACATGAGCCCGCGTGCTTATGCGATCATGCACCGGCTGCATCATGCGTATACCGACACGGAACAGGATCCGCATTCTCCCAATTTTTCGGCCAATATATTTTCAATGATGCTTCGTACACGAAGGATATACCGGGATATTTTCAACGGCAAAATTTCAGTTGAAGAAAAGTTTACCAGGAACCTGCCCAAATGGCCGGGTTTTGATAAATGGGCAAACTCAACACTGTCGCGGGTATTGTGGGCCATCGGTTATACGGTTTTTTTCATCGCATTTGCAACATCGCCATGGCAATATCTGCTGCTGCCGGTAATAATGGGGATGGGCGCTTTTCACGGCGCTATTATCAATTGGTTTGCCCATAAGTTTGGCTATCGCAACTTTATTCTGAAAAACACTTCCGAAAATCTCTTTTCAGTGGATATACTGATGCTGGGTGAGAGTTATCATAATAATCATCACAAACGTCCGTCGGCAATCAATTTTGGAGTGAGATGGCATGAACTGGATCCCGTGTACCCCGTAATATTACTGCTTAATAAACTGGGCATCATCCGTATACCCGAGTTGTCCGTTGTTCCGGATCAGAAAGCAGTGCAGTAATGAAGGAATCCGTTTTGTCGCCTGCTGAGAAGGCGATTTATAGCAATAAAAAAGTCCCTGCAAAAACAGGGACTTTTTCTAATCTGAGTAGCGAGGACCGGGATCGAACCAGTGACCTTCGGGTTATGAGCCCGACGAGCTACCGCTGCTCTACCTCGCGATGTGGATGCAAATGTACGGCAGGAATTCTAAAAACCAAGTATTTGTCGCATATTGTTTATTGTAATTCTTTAAATCGTCTGTTACACGCTAATTTTGCAACATGTCCGACAGTCATAAATCTGGTTTTGTTAATATTTTCGGCCCGCCCAATGCCGGTAAGTCTACCTTGCTCAATGCCTTGCTGGGCGAGCAGTTGGTAATTACATCGCCAAAGGTGCAGACCACCCGTCACCGCATACTGGGTATCCTTACGGAGCCGGCCTACCAGATCATCTTTTCAGATACTCCGGGCATTATAGAGCCTAAATATAAACTGCACCAGAAAATGATGGCACATGTGAAAAGTGCCCTGGAGGATGCAGATGTGGCTATACTTATGCATGATATAACGGCACCGCTGGAAGAATTTGAAGTAGTGACCAATATGTTGAAGCTGAAAGTGCCGGTGCTGGTATTACTGAATAAAACAGACCTTGTAAAGGACAAAAAAGAACTGCAGGCAAAGATCAATGCCTTTAAAGAAAAATATCCCAAATGGGAGGTACTGCCGATATCGGCCGGGAAGAAAATCAATACGGACAAAATAATTCCCTACCTGCTGACGAAACTGCCGGAAGCGCCACCATTCTATCCGGAAGACAGTATCTCCGACCGGCCGGTACGTTTCTTTGTATCGGAACTGATTCGCGAACAGATTTATAACTTGTACCACGAAGAGATACCATACCATACAGCAGTGATCATCCAGTCGTTTGAGGAAAAAACAACACTCAACGTAATCAAAGCTGAGATCATAGTGGCCCGTGAAACGCAGAAAGTGATCATGATTGGCAAGGGTGGCAGTATGATCAAACAACTGGGGATCAATGCCCGCAAAAAAATAGAAGAATTTCTTGATGCCAAGGTGCACCTGGAGCTGTTTATCAAAGTGCGGCCCAAGTGGCGTGATAATGATGCTTACCTGAGGGAGTACGGGTACAATGCCTGATCTTTTCCCGATAGAAAAAATACCGGTACAGCCATTGCACAGCAATTGGTGGTATGAAGGACGAACGCAGGTCTTCATGCTGCGGCTGGATATGACAGATCCTGTTATTTCCGGCAATAAATGGTTTAAACTGAAGTATAACCTGCAGGAAGCCCGGGACAAGGGTATTGATACCATTCTTACATTTGGCGGACCGTTTTCCAATCATTTGATAGCAACTGCAGCGGCTGCACATAAATACGGGTTAAAGTCTGTAGGCATAGTCCGTGGCATGGAAGAGCAGCTGACACCAACATTGAAGGAATGTACCAGCTACGGTATGAAACTGCATGGTGTAAACCGTGAAACCTACAGCCGGAAAGAAGAACCAGCCTTTCTCCTTGAATTGCAGCAGCATTTTCCCGATGCTTTTATTATCCCGGAAGGCGGTGCAAATGATGCAGGCCGTAAAGGTGTAGCCGAAATAGCCCGCTTTATTGAACCTCAGTTCACGCATATATGTGTGTCCGTTGGGTCTGGCACTACGCTGGCCGGATTACGTGAAGCCTTGCCCGTAACACAGCAGATCATAGGTTTTGCGCCTATGAAAGGCGGCAAATATCTTGAAGCGGAAATTGCCGCACAGCTTTCCCCGGAACAGAATAAAAACTGGCGTCTCACAGACGAATTTCACTTTGGCGGATTCGGAAGAATTAATACAACGCTTACAGAATTTATGAGCAATTTTGAAGCACAGCTTTCTATACCGTTAGACAGAGTATACACTTCGAAAATGATGTATGGTGTACAGCAATTGCTGCACCGTGGTGATTTCGGGGACGATGCGCAGGTACTGTGTATTCATACCGGTGGGCTCCAGGGCAACAGGGGGCTGGTAATGTAGGACGCAGACGCCCTTCCGGTGATGCAGGGCCGCACAATAAGTCGATTATGGCTTTTGTTTTAACACTCTGTTTATTTATTGGTATTGCAAATTTGTATCCTATGAAAAAAATACTGTTCTTCCTCCTGTGTTGCAGCTGTACTGTTTTTTCCCAGGCACAGAAAGTAGAAAATATTATTATAGTTACTACAGATGGCTTCCGGTGGCAGGAGGTTTTTAAAGGCATGGACAGTGTAATCGCTTCCCGTAGCCAGTTTGCCGGCCGCGACAGTGCTTATATTTTTAAAACATACTGGAGTAATGATGTGCGTGAGCGGCGCCGTAAATTATTGCCGTTCCTTTGGAGCACAATGGAAGCAAAGGGAAGGCTATACGGAAACCGGTTGTATAATAACAAAGTTGACAATGCAAATCCTTACTGGTTTTCTTATCCGGGTTATAATGAAATATTTACCGGCTTTGCAGATGAACGGGTAAACAGCAATAATTACACATTCAACCCCAATACAAATGTGCTGGAGTACATCAATGCACAGCCCGGGTTTAAAGGCCGGGTAGCAGCCTTCACAGCATGGGACGCGTTTGATCGTATACTGAATGAGCCCCGGTGTGGCTTCCCGGTTACGGCTGCATATGACAGCTGTTGTGCGGGTATGCATTCGTCAGATGAATCGTTGCTTAATAAAATGACAGATGACAGTTACAGGGCTTTAGGCGCAGAAGAATGCCTGGATGTGTTTACGCATTATAAAGCCATCACGTATCTCCGTGAAAAAAAGCCGCGCGCGCTGTACATTTCTTATGGCGAAACAGATGAATGGGCACATGCCGGAAAATACCGTGCTTATCTTGATGCCGCACACCAGGTAGATAAATGGCTGAACGATCTGTGGGCATTTGTGCAAAGCGATGTACAGTATAAAAATAAAACGGCCCTGCTGATAACCGTAGATCATGGCCGGGGCGACAGCCTAAAAGAGCAATGGACAAGTCATGGTGCGGATATTGCGGGAGCACATGAAATATGGTTTGCGGTGATAGCACCCGGCATATCTGCTTCCGGGGAAATGAAAACAACCGGGCAATTGTACCAGAAGCAATTTGCTCAAACCATAGCATCGCTGCTGGGGCTTAATTTCACAGCAGATCACCCGGTGGCGGATAGGGTAGTATTCACAGGTCGGTAATCAGTTTGTACCACAAATTCGGTAAGGGTATTATCTTGCATGTCTTAATACGACATTATATGACCGATACGCAGCCGGCGAAAAAGCCCAACAGGCTTACGCTTTATATATTTATTGCTTTGGTGGCAGGCATCAGCCTCGGTTTTATATTCAATACCGGCTACGTACAGCAGGAAAACCGGCAGATTGTTGCCGCAGAACAAACAATTAAGGCAATAGAGCCTCAACTGCATGCAATAGCAGATACGAACAGCGCCGCTTACAAGGGGCTCGCAGCTCAGAAAGGCACAGCAGTGGCCGCTAAAAAGGCAGCAACAGAAAAGCAGGCACATAAGCTGGAACCATTCTCCCTGCTGGCCGATATTTTTCTCCGTCTTATAAAAATGATCGTTGCACCATTGGTGTTTTCTACACTTGTGGTTGGTGTGGCAAAGCTCGGAGACATTAAAGCTGTAGGACGTATCGGAGGGAAAACGCTATTGTGGTTTGTTTCGGCGTCATTGCTCAGCCTGTTGCTGGGTATGGTACTGGTCAATATTTTTCAACCGGGGACGGCAATGCATCTTTCTATCCCGGATGCTGCTACTGATACTGGTATTAAGAAAGCAGCGATGTCATTGAAAGACTTCTTATACCACGTTTTTCCGTCGAGTGTAGTAGAGTCGATGGCACAGAATGAAATACTGCAGATCGTTGTTTTCTCTTTATTTTTTGGTGTGGCTACTGCCTCGATCGGGGAGCAGGGGCAGGTGATCATTAAATTTTTCGACGCCGTAGCACATGTGATCCTCAAGGTGACGGGTTACATCATGAAGCTGGCACCTCTGGCCGTTTTTGGTGCTATGACAGCTATCATTGCGAAAGAAGGTCCCGGTATCCTGAAGACATATTCCATCTTCATCTCTGAATTTTACCTTGGCCTTGTGTTGTTGTGGGTATGTATTTTACTGCTCGGCGGATTGTTTATCGGCAAACGTATTCTTAAATTATTGGGTCATGTCAAAGAACCTGCGATACTGGCTTTCAGTACGAGCAGCAGTGAAGCCGCATTTCCCAAAACCATGCTGGAACTGGAGCGTTTCGGTTGCCCGAACCGTATTGTGAGTTTTGTATTGCCACTGGGCTATTCCTTCAACCTGGATGGCTCCATGATGTATATGACCTTTGCTTCTCTTTTCATCGCCCAGTCTTACGGAATACATTTACCCATCGGTACACAGATCAGTATGTTGCTGGTGTTGATGCTTACCAGTAAGGGTATTGCGGGTGTGCCTCGGGCATCGCTGGTGGTCATCGCCGGAACATTGTCCGGCTTTAAAATCCCCGAAGCCGGTATTGCATTGCTCCTGGGGATAGACCCCCTGCTGGATATGGGCCGCAGTGCTACCAATGTACTCGGCAACAGCGTGGCTACTGCTGTAGTAAGCAAGCTAGAGAAGGCTTTGTAATACCACTGTATATGGTGTCTGCGTTTATTAATACTTTCAGATGAAGGAGGCAATCTTTTGGCCTTGTACCATAGTATAATTACTACAATTTTTCATAATGGAGGCCAAATTGCCTGATCTATAGGCGATTGGTCTGATAGTTGCTGTATTTCTTTTCTGTAGCAATGGAAAAGAATGCCGTTGTGCAGTTTATATCCCGCAACCTGAATTCAATCATTTGGAGCCGGAATAAATGCACTCATAGCTTTCTCCCTTTTTTGCTATACCTATTTATCTGTTTAATCACATGTAAAAAACTAAAGCACCTATGCATAATGAAGACATGATAACGGATGCAGTAAACAATGCATCTGCAGATATTAATGCTGCATTGGCCACAGTATACAAATCGGGGGTGATCCATGCAGTGGGGCTGGAGATTGTGATCGGCAGTATGACCTTTTCCCATTATCACTCTTTCAGTCTCCAGCAGACAGCAGGCGGACATCATACTTTCAGACTTGTGCTGGCACATGATGTACTTTCTGCTGCACAGGACCATACGGTAGAGAACGCCCAGGATTTCCTGGGAGCTCCTGTCTCCGTTACGTTTCGTTACCGCAATGTACTTACCGGCAGCCCTGAGCGGAGATTTAAAGGGGTTATTGCACAAGTGGGTTTTACACAGGAACATGGTTCTTTAGGACGTATCGTGCTTGATGGCAGCAGCCCCGGAATATTGCTGGACGCGGCACCGCATGTACAGAGCTTTACCGACACAAGCTTGCAGAGCCTCGCAGAAAACGTTATATCAGAAGGGCTTACAGACCGGTATGCAGCTATTGCTGTAAAGACATCTTATACCGGGAACCTGCTTTACACATGCCAGTATAATGAAACGCACTATAACTACCTGGCGCGAATGGCCGCCGCATATGGAGAATGGTTTTATTACGACGGTGATACACTTCATTTCGGAAAGCCAGCATTACCGGATCCGCTTCGCCTTATCTATGGCCGGGATGTAAGGCAGGTAGAAACGCGAGTAAGGTCGGGCCATATTAACAGGCAGCACTATGGATATAACAGCAGCAGTAACCTGAAGCTTGCTGCAGGCAAAACAGACGCCGGCGGACTGGGAGATATGGGAATGGCTGCATATGAAAGCGCTGCAGGCATGTATAAAACGCCGTCTTTACAGATTGCACCTATAAGAGCCGTCACTGATCATGATGTGGAGACAACACAGAAAGGGGCTGTAGGCAGCGAAGCGGCAGGCCTGTTTATTGTGACAGGCAGCACGAGCATACCATTTCTTTATCCCGGCTGTCTTGTGGAAATGAATTTTCGCAAGCCGGAAAGCAACGACGCAAAATATTTTTCAAGGTTGATCGTCATATCTGTCAGTCATCATGTAGATGCCCGGGGCGATTATTATGGGAGTTTTGAAGCCATCCCTTCGGACACAGAATACCTGCCGCAGCCTTATTATATCACTCCTGAGGCACAGCCGCAGATAGCTATTGTAAAAGATAATAAAGATCCGCAGGGCAGGGTAAAGGTGCAATTTGACTGGCAGCGAGGTGGGGAAACAACCGATTTTATAAGAGTAATGGCACCCGACGCCGGTAGTAGCGGACCGGTAAATAAAAACAGAGGTTTTGTTTTCGTTCCGGAGGTAGGCGACCAGGTAATGGTTGGTTTTGTCCATAATCACCCGGACCGGCCATTTGTAATGGGTGGCATGTTTCATGGGAACACAGGCGCCGGCGGAGGTGACGGAAATAATGTCAAAAGCATCAGGACCCGGAGCGGGCATACCATACGACTGAGCGACAAACAGGGAGAAGAACATATAGTGATAATGGATGGTAAAAAACGAAATATTGTTGAGCTGAATACGGAAAAAGAGAAACTATACATCACTTCGAGCGGAGATATAGAGATGGAGGCTGAAAATATAAATATGCATGCCCGGAACAACATTATCATAAAAGCAGCAAACGACATACAGCTTTCATCAGAGAAGACGCAGATAATACTGCAGGCAGAGAAACTCATAAGCATCCGGAGCCAGCAAAACAATATTGAACTTAATGCCAGGGAAACAATATCCGTACAGGCAAAAACACTGGATGGAAAAATAAAAGGTGATACTACGGTAAAAGCCGATGGAAATATAACAATGCAAAGTAGCGGTAAGGCTGCATTAAAAAGCACAGAAACCAGTATAGAAGGAGCGGCGCATAAACTGAAGATAAGCTGATGAAAAAAAGGTTGTAAACAAAGTATTATTAAATTTCTTGCATGTTCAGATGTTTAATTATGCCTGCAATGCTGGCATTCGGACTTACGGGTTGTAGTGCGCAACAAGGCGGTACCGGCAAAAAACAATCAACAGATACAAACAGAAGCAGCAGTGCTTTCTGCTGGCGTTCTATCGGCATGGGTGGGGGCTCCGGCGAAACAAATTTTTTCCGGGCTGCCATTGCGCCGGATGGCACTTTATGGACCTGGGGGCACAATGAATGGGGACAACTGGGTAATGGTTCTGCTCACAATAATGACAGTTCCCTTTTGAACGGATCTGATGCAGAGCGAAGCAAATTAGTGGAGGATATACATAAGCCAAAGCAGGTAAGCGCAGATACCGGTTGGGAAAGCCTTGCAGCAGGAGCTTTTCATGTTGTTGCAATAAAAAAAGATGGCAGCCTGTGGGCATGGGGAAATAATTTTGAAGTAGGGCTTGGAGATGGTTCCGGGGCAGCTCATTATTCGCCTGTCCGCATCGGAACAGATAACGATTGGAAAATGGTAGCTGCGGGCGGAGGAAATCATATGCTTGCTATTAAAAATGACGGTTCTTTGTGGGCCTGGGGCAGCAACAATTACGGAGAACTTGGTGACGGTACCCACTCTTCAAGAAATATTCCCATTCGTATAGGTCATGATACTGATTGGAGGTTTACTTCTGTTGATGCCGATCAGAGCTGGGCCGTTAAAAGCAATGGTACCCTGTATAAATGGGGGGCAAGGTTTTCCAATGATTATGAAACCCGTGAAAATGGGCACCCCGAAAATGAAAAGAATGTGCCTGTCATTTTTGGTCACCTTGATTTAGGCAAAGAACAAATAACCGCGGCTGATAATCCCTTTTCTGTCTGTGTAGATGCAGATGCGCTGACTGCTCGTATTGAGCAGAAATATAGCGAAAAAATAGATCGTGTCATGCTGCTTGACGGGCAGTGTAAGGTAATACTTGACCGCAAAAACAATCCTGGAACTATTGATGTCAGCTCATTGCAGGGAAAAGAATGCATGTTGCTTGTATGGGCAGGTGGAAAGGTTTTTCAGAACAGGTTTGTAACAGAGAATAATTATTTCAGGTAGCAAGTTGAAATGATTTTGACCTTACTTTTTATGCAGGACTGCATACGGTTCTTTTTACCACAAATTTCTTTTATCAGCATTTTAAACGGCCTATAATGCCGTAATGCCTGCTGTCATATCATTTTTCAAAACCAGTAACCTGTTTATGTCACAGACACTTATATTTCCCACAGATGCCACTGACAAAGGTACTGTATTGGATGCCGGAACAAATACCGGTGGACTGACAATAGATGGCAAACCTGTTTGTGTGCTGGGCAGTAAAGCTTCGCATCCGCAGGGTACCGATACGTTATTGTTCTGCAGTAGCGGCATTACATTAGATGGTACTCCACTGGCACTTTCGGGAGGCAGCACAGCGCTTGGAGCACAGCAGTTGCCCGGTGCGGCGATAAAGATAGATGTATCGTCCGGCAGTTCTGCATCGGGCAATGCGGCAGCACCTAAGATAGTTGGCGACCCCATACAGAAGTTTGAACAGGATACATTGAAAAGTACACTGGCCCACGATGCATTTCTGAAATTTGCAAAAAATACGGACGAATATTTTTTCTGCTGGCATCTGCTGTGCATATTCGGTGCGGGGCCAGGCATTGACGCCTTTCGTAAATTATATAAAGAGGCAAAAAATGGCAGTCTTAAAAATCCACCCATCTATACCATTGCGAACCCCGTGCTGAAGTATGCAGGGTTTAGCTGGCAGGGCATGTGCATTTATGTAAACAGGGATTTTATATTGTTTGCTGCGCAGCCATTGCCGGAAGATAAACCGGATACTGCCGAAGTAACAAACAGCGAATATGATACAAATATATGGCTGAGCCGTGTACGGCTGACAGCAGCACTGGTGGAGGAATACGGTGAATATATATACCGCTATCTGTGGAAACTGGCAGGTAAAGATCCGCAGAATGCCGGTTATGATGCCGGGGCTACCTATTCTTTTAATGTACTGGACAGCATTGTGCCGGAACAACAGATGGAAATACTCAGTGGTACTGTAACCCGGAAGAATGTGGATATTAAACTGCCGTTTTCCTGGTGGTATCATCACATAGAAGAGATAAAAAATGCAAATGAGGGTGAAGACGCCAGGGCACAGGATGGTGAAGCGAAAACCAGTGAGGGCGAAACGATCAAAAAATTTGGCGAAGGAGATGGCGATGTTGAGCATCAGCGTTATCATCATGGAGGCATACAGAAAGAAGGATTGAAAGAAGTTTTTAAAGACGAAGAAAAGCTTCTGAAACTTTATTACGGCAACTGGTTGCGTGATGTATCGCAGGCCATCGACCGCCTTTTGCTGAAAACAAGCCGGTCGATAGGTGGCGATAAAGGTATTGTTGCCGGTAAGAATATGTGGATAAAACTGATGGAGCTCAAAGGTACTTATGAGTTTGTCATGAAACCGCTGAAAGATGATTTTAAAGAAGTATGGGAGATCATTAAGACACCCGAGTACATTTTTATAACAGATGAACTGAAGAAGAAAGTGGTAAACGGAGCCCGCTTCCTGTACTATATTTTTCATTTCAATAAAGCCCGGCAGGTACTGAAAGATGATTTCGGCGATATCTATGCCAGCATCGGTTGTTACCGGAGCGAAGAGCATATCGATAATCCGCACGAAATAGAGTATGCAAAAGATCTTGTACATTTTGCAAACCTGCAAACTGATGCGGACCTGGAAAATGATATGCAATGCCGCCTGCTGCAACTGAACAAAGACTGGTATATGAAAAACTATATCAGGGATGGCGCAGATGCAGCAGGTGGTACCGTTGGGATAGGACCTACTATAACTGCTGCCGCTTTTATAAAAGCGAAGCTGACAGAAGCCTGCAGTAAGGGCGATACCAAAGAAGGGCGGCTGGCCCTCGGTGCGGCATTACATACATTACAGGATTATTATGCGCATAGTAATTATTGTGAGATCCTGCTGCTTGGTGTCGGGTACAGAAACGTATTTCCATGGGTAGATACAAATAGGGAAAGCATTCCGGCTGATTTTGAAATAAAGGAGCCTTACTACACGTTTTATGAGACAAGTAAAACGCCTGTAAAAGAAGTGAAACGCCTTGTAACAGGTTTTTGTATAGAACCGGTAAATCCACCCGCACAGCCCCGGCCAAAATCCGGTTCCGGCCGTGGTGCCGGCAGAAACGGTGACGGACCGGTCAGCGAAATAATTGTCAATACGCTTCCGTTGTTACATAAGAAAACGTATCCCGCCGTTGCAGCAATACAGCCCGACAGGTTGGATAGTTACAAAATGGGAGAGGACTATACTTTTAATACAGACAATACGGACAATAATATTTATGTGCCGGAGTGGATAAATACAGATGATCAGTACAATTATGCAAAACAAATGATGGAAGCCGACCCGGTGCGTAGTAAAAACTTCAGATTGCACGTTTTGCAGGAACTGGTAGTATACAACGATGGCACTGCTATCTATGATTTGTACGAACCCAGGGATATAAACGGCAAAAAACTGGTGCATTATCCGCCAGGCACAATCATGCACCAGGAAGTGCTGGAGAAAGTGACTGTATACAAGTATAATCCATACAGGATACCGGTTGTAACCGGTAAATTCGGATCACTGGATGCAATACACAGCCTTGCAGATATCGTTACAGAAAAGCTGACACCTGCATCACCGGGAGAAGAGTTGCTGGATAAACTCCTTGAGTCTGTAGAGGATCTGCTGGACGACCTGATAAAAGATGCAAAAAAAGAAGGTAAGGAGAAACAACATGAGGGTGCAGAAGTAAAGATCATCGAATCTCTGTTTGAAAAAGTGGGCGGAGAAGAAGACGAAATATCTTTTCAGCTCGGGGTATTGCTGGATATGGTAGCCACATTTGTGGAAGAGACCGGCGGTAAGCTGGATACGGGCAACCGGGATGAAATTAAAAAAACAGTAAAAGAAGTAAAAACGGTAAATGATGAAAACCAGAAAAAGCTAAAGGAAGCACTGGCTAAAGCACTGCATTACCTGCGTAAATTATCGACGCTTAACAAGAAAGAACTCAGGAAGCTTTTGAAAAGTATAAAAGATATACGGACATATTATGCGCTGATACAAAAATTCCTGCTGAAGTTATTGCCTATGATGCTGGGATATGTTACAGCATGGATTACAAAAGTAATATCGGGAGCAATAGAGACATTTCAGAATTATGCCAATAGTTTTATGAAGAAATATGGTCACTTGCTGGATCAGAAAACGGTGCACTCTTATGGTTTATTTACCAATCCCACCCACAGCCAATTGGCTAAAGATGATTTTGAAAAACCGCTTCACGGGCTGGCAGGTCACCTGGCCATTTTTGCTACGAACAAAATTGGTCTTCTGATTGATAGTTGCTGGAAAGGGCAGGGAGGAACGGCGCAACAGGTGACAGATGCGGCCTTACAGTTTATTACCCATCCTTTGGATGCGCGCAACCAGTTTATGAAAGAGGCAGGGGGTATCTTTGAATCTGTGGTAAAACCCTGGGCGGTTGCAAACGGTGACAAAATTGAAGAGGCGTCCAAACCTGAAGTAAGGCAATGGATCATACGATCGCTGGGAGCTTTGCTGAAAGCATACCAGTCATTAAAAGAAGCACTTAGCGCCATTAAAGGAAAAGTGCTTGAAATGATGAAGTATCTTGATCAGAAGCTGGATGATATCAAAAATGCTTTTGATGAATTTGAGCGGAGCATGGAGAAGAATATTGAAGAAATTAAAAAGAATATTGAGCAGATGCAGGAACAGAGTATCAGGCAGCTGGAGGGCCTGATTCAGCAGCTTACTGCAAAAATGAACGCAGAGATGAGAGCGACCGATGACGCAAATTCCCTGCAATCTTTGAGGCAAACAAACAGGCAGCAGCGGGCTGCTTCTTATGTAGAAGCCATAAACTACTGCAAAGCGGAAATTGCTGCGCTGAAAGATATTGATGCCGGACGTACAATAGCAGTACTGAACAAATGGTATGAGCGGAGATACCGGCAGCACGTTGCCGTTCTGCAGGCAGAAGTAAAAGTGTGGGGGTGACCGCGAATAACGGGTGTGAAAAAAGTTTCAGGATTGTTGTTATATGCTATGCCGCGGATATTTTGCAACCTGGATAATTAGTGTTAGAGGTAGCATGTTCAGTGTTCTACTTATTTTGGTTACCGGATACAACGAATACAGTTAATGTATTTTTTTAGATCATGCTGCCTATAACTGTGAATTCCGCCAGCCGGATTCCGTAAATTCAGCCATTTTCCCTATTTTCACGGCCCAACATAATACGATGCACGATATTATTGAGCTTTTGAAGGAACTAATGAACGCCGAGAAGCTGGCGGCATTGGTTGCACTGTATGGCGGACTATACCTCGTAGCCCTGGTTATATTTGCAGAAACCGGTCTTTTTGTAGGCTTTTTTCTCCCCGGAGATTCCCTGTTGTTCGTTACCGGTCTTATGATCGCGAATTCACACAATCCTTTTGATAACAATGCACTCAACCTTATTTACTGGATATCACTGATCAGTGTAGCTGGTATTGTAGGTAACATGGTAGGATATTGGTTCGGACGTAAAACCGGCCCGCTGCTTTTTGAACGGAGAGATACTTTTCTTTTTAAGAGAAAACATGTACAGCAGGCCCATGATTTTTACGAACAGCGCGGTGGCGCAGCTATTATATTGGCACGCTTCCTGCCTATTGTACGCACCTTCGCGCCTATTGTTGCCGGTGTAGTAAAGATGGACAGTAAAAAATTCTTCCTGTATAATGTGCTTGGTTGTATTGCCTGGGTTACCAGTATGGTTATGGCGGGCTATTTCCTGGGAGAAAACGAATGGGTAAAACATAATTTCGAAAAAATTGTAATAGGTCTGATTGTCGTAACAACCGGCCCGGTTCTTTTCAAGATGTTTTTTGGTAAAAAGAAACCGGTTGTTGTTTCTGAACATACTACAGAAGACCAGCTACAGCCATAAAATATGGAAACCCGGAAAACCGCTTCACTGTTAAGTATCCCGGTGCTCGTTGCCGCATTGGGCTATTTTGTGGATATATACGACCTGCTGCTGTTCAGCATTGTACGTAAAGGCAGCCTGCAAAGCCTGGGCCTCTCTCCTGATGCCGTAAATTCTGTAGGGCTTAAGATCATCAATGAACAGATGTTCGGGCTGCTGCTGGGAGGTATTATATGGGGCGTTATGGGCGACAAAAAAGGACGGCTCAGTGTGTTGTTCGGTTCTATCCTGCTGTATTCTACCGCCAATATTTTTAATGGATTTGTTCATACCCCCGAGCAATATGGGTGGTGTCGCTTTATCGCGGGTATAGGTCTTGCCGGAGAGCTGGGAGCGGGTATTACACTGGTAAGTGAATTACTGTCTAAAGAAAAGCGCGGCATCGCTACTTCGCTCGTGGCAGGGCTTGGTTTGTCCGGGGCGGTTGTTGCTTATTTTATAGCAAAAACATTTGCCTGGCAGACATGTTATTTTATTGGCGGCGGGCTTGGGTTGTCCCTGCTCCTGTTGCGTGTTTCAGTATTTGAGTCCGGTATGTTTAAGGATATACAGCATGCAGAAGTGCGCAAGGGTAACTTTCTGATGTTCTTTACAAACCGTACCCGTTTCAGAAAATATCTGTTCAGCATATTGATAGGGTTGCCCACCTGGTATGTGATCGGTATCCTGATCTCTTTTTCCGATAAATTCGGTAAGGAATTCGGTATAAAAGAGGATGTAGATCCGGGGCGTGCTGTGATGTTTGCCTATGTGGCCATCTCGATCGGGGACATCCTGATCGGTTTCGTAAGTCAGTTATTAAAGAGCCGCAAAAAAGCGCTGTATATATTTTATGTGCTCACTGCCATTGCTATGGTTATGTTCTTCTCTCAGAAAGACGGAACAGCATCGCAGATGTACTGGATCAGCGCATTCCTCGGTTTTGGCACAGGTTTCTGGGCTATTTTTGTGACAATGGCTGCAGAACAGTTTGGCACTAACCTCCGTGCAACAGCAGCCACTACCGTACCCAATATGGTTCGTGGTTCGTTAGTACTGATCACTTTACTCTTTAAAGGATTGCAGCCGGCGCAGAGTTATGTGCAGGCGGCCATTATTACCGGTGTGGTTGTGATGATTGTGTCTGCAATTGCAGCATTTTTTACAGAAGAAACTTTCGGTAAAGACCTTAATTTCCTGGAGCATTAAAGAAGGGAAGTCTGGTATCTGCAATATATTTGCATCAACCTTCACCAAATACACTATGCTGTAATGTACGTTCTGAGCAAACCCAACCGGGCTGCTGTAATTTGCCTTGTAGGTTTTTTCTTCAGCTTCTTCATTTATTTTCCGGGTTTCCTTTCTCCTGACTCTATAGATCAGTATGGGCAGGCATTGGATAATACTTATTACGACTGGCATCCGCCCATTATGGCTTATGTATGGCACTGGCTGAATTATCTCAGTAAAGGGCCGCAAATGATGCTTGCGCTGCAGCTTGCCATGCTCTGGTCAAGCTGTTACTTATTGATAACGGGCATGCGGAACATCGTGGGAGCAGTCGTATTATTATTGCTGGTGGCGGCTCCGTTTGTGCAGAATTTTGCGGGTTATATCGTCAAAGATACCCAGATGGCTTTTGCTTTGCTGCTGTTGTTTGCTTTCCTGTTTAACAGGGCAGAAAACAGCCGTTATACCGGTACCGGATGGACAATATTTATTTTCCTGCTCCTTTGTTATGCCTCCTGGCTTCGTATTAATGCATTACCTGCTGCTGTGCCATTGGTGATGTACGGCATGAAGAAATATACCGGCGTTAAAAGAATAGCTGGTGCAATAGCTGTATTTGTATTTGTAATGATTTTACAGGGATTATTTACTTCATATGTTATACAGCCTGGCAGGGATCATCCGGAGAATAAACTGTTCCTGCATGATCTTACAGCAATTTACAGGGCAACCGGGGAAAATGTATATCCTGCTTTTTTGTACCGGCAGCAAGGGTTTGATACCGCCTACCTGCGTAAAAAATACGACCCCGCTACTTTTGATGAGATAATTGCCAATAATGATGGCGTGACAGTGCTCACAGACGAAAACCAGGATTCTTTCCGTGTGTTAAAAAGAGCATGGGTTACAGCTGTAAGAAAGCATCCTTTGATATATCTCCGCCACAGAACGTTGGGCTTTTTGTACTATCTGCGTATTCTTAATAGTAAGAGGCCTTGTTGTGCCGTTTACCTGCATTCAGATGCTAATCCATTTGGTTTCGTTTACCAGCCCGGTGTTATTTCCGGTCATATTCTGCAGCTGATAACGGCACAGGAAAATATGTTTTACATGCGTCCGTGGTTCTGGCTGCTACTTGCTGTACTGCTTTTAATGCTATCGTGGAAACGGAAGTCTGTATACAGGATACCATCACTTGTTTTACTGAGTTCCGGCATTTTATACCAGGTGCCCTATTTTTTTATATCTCCTACAGATACGGATTTTCGCTATTGCTACTGGACCGTTGTGGCCTGTGTGACAACAGTTGCGCTCCAGGCAACCGCATTCACACACAGGCATAGTCAAACCGCCGTCTAGGCTTGTTTACGCAACTGCTTTATTGCCGCTCTTTCTGCGTCATTGTATTTTTCTATGGCGATGGTAAAGGCAATGGCGCTTATATTCCGGATGTGTTTCTGCAGGAATTCCTTTGCCTTATCCGGGTAGGTGCCGTGCAGCTCGCGGAGTGTCCAGCCAATACCTTTCTGCACATAATATTCTTTATCTGTAAGCAATGGCAGGATAAGTGCTGTAATCTTCTCCGCCGGCAGGTATTTTGTTTTGGTGCGTTGGTAATACAGCAGGCTTACTACCGATTGGCGGCGTTTCCAGAGATCGGTATCGCTGTTCCATAGTTTCAGCGTGGCATAAACTTCATCCGGCTGGTGCTCCAGTATTTTGGTATATATTTTAGACAGGCAGTCATTTAAGCCCCAATCATCAGATGTATCCTGCCAGCGCATTACTGCCGGCCACATGGCGCGCAGATGTTCGGCTTTGTCTGCAACAGTTTCCAGGTAGAAGAAAGCCTGTAACTTATGCCTGTAGCTGCCATGGTTGTTCCAGATATAGTTCCATACCGGCAGCTGTTCTTCAAACGGCAGTTTTGAGAATGAATATCCTTTTCTGAAGCGGCTCCGCTGGTGCGGAATGGCTGGCGGAACTTTGTTTATTTCCTGCAGCACTTCTGCTGCACATGACGTATAAAATTTTGTGCTCATAAAACCTTTATAGCAGTATGCCGAATGCTGATACCGGATACGGCAACAAGTTAATAAGTTTGCATCCTGTTTTACAGTCAATATTTTTTATGAACACATTGTTTGAATCTGCAACGCCGTATTTCAGCTACGAATCATTTCTGGCACTTGACGAACAGCTGGTAAAAGAGGGTAAAACCACCGGGCTTAACCAGAGCGAGAAATATGTTTTTTATACAAAGCTGAATCTGCAGCGAATGCATCGTTGGGATAAGACCTTTCAGCTCCGTGAAGATATCCGGGAACAGTTACGGATGTTGAAACCACAGGTTTGGTGGGTAATTACGGAAACATGGTGTGGCGACAGCGCTCAAAATCTGCCCGGTATTGCGCAGATGGCAGCTGCGTCCGAAGGCAGGGTAGAACTCCGTATCATTATGAGAGACGAAAACCTTAATATAATGGATGAGTATCTGACCAATGGCGGCAGAAGTATTCCCAAACTTGTAGCTATCAGCGAAGATGGCGAGGAGTTATTTAACTGGGGACCGAGGCCGGCTACAGCACAGACCATGATGATGACCTGGAAAAACGATCCGCAGGGCAAGGCATTTGATGATTTTGAAAGAGAACTTCATACCTGGTATACACAGAACAAGGGCGCAGAGCTTCAGGATGAGTTTATGGCTTTATTAAGAAGGTAGTTTATAAAGCTTCATAGTGATCAGGGCACATCATTTTTGTGTCGCCCGTTCTCGGGGGGTAATGTTGATATAAAAAGAAGAGGCTGCCTGATTCCCGGCAGCCTCTTCTTTTAAAAATATAGGAATAGATATCGTCTTATACGGCCGCTTCTTCCTGGCCATATACTTTTATCTCGTTATACAGTGTATCCCGTTCTACGGGTATTTTCCCTACAGATTCGATCAGGTTACAAAGATCTTCTGTGCTCAATGAAGGATTCTGCTCTTCAGAACCGGCCATGGAATAGATCTTCGTGGTATCGTCAATAGTTCCGTCAAGATCGTTTACGCCAAAAGAAAGCGTAAGCTGTGCTGATTGACGTCCCAGCATAGGCCAGTAAGCTTTCAGGTTCCGGAAGTTGTCCATAAAGACACGTGCAATGGCATACAGGCGCATATCTTCAATGATGCTTACTTCCGGTATGTGCGACATGTCGTTGTCTTTGTTGCGGAATTTAAGCGGTATAAAACAGTTGAAGCCGCCAGTCTTATCCTGGAGATCACGCAGTCTGCTCATATGGTCTACGCGGTGTGCGTAGCTTTCTATATGGCCATACAGCATGGTAGCGTTTGTATGCATTCCCAACTTATGCGCTGTCTCGTGGATGTACAGCCAGCCATCGCCATCTACCTTGTCTTCACAGATCACTTTACGTACGTCCGGGTGAAAGATTTCGGCGCCGCCACCGGGCAATGACTGCAGACCGGCCTGGTTCATCATTTTCAGCCCTTCTTCTATGGAAACCTTTGCTTTGCGGAACATATAATCCAGTTCCACTGCCGTAAAGCCTTTAATGTGCAGGTCCGGGCGATGTGCACGGATTTTGCTGATAAGCTCGCAGAAAAACTCAAGGTTCATCTTCGGATGTACGCCACCTACAATATGTACTTCCGTCACCGGCTGTCCGTCATACTTGCGTACAATATCGAGCATTTCCTCCATACCCAGTTCCCATCCGTCGTCCCGATGTTTGTACTGGCGGGAGTAAGCGCAGAAATTGCAGGTGAAAATACAAACGTTTGTAGGCTCTATATGGAAATTACGGTTAAAGTAAACCTTGCTGCCATGCAGTCTTTGGGCCACATGATTGGCAAGGGCACCCACAAACCCCAGCTCGCCTTTTTCAAAAAGCAAAACGCCCTCCTCTTCGGTAAGGCGTTGCTGATGCTGTATTTTTTCTGCTATTGCAAGCAGGTTTTTATCTAAGCTGGATTGTTGTAAAACTTCCTGTAAACTTAACTGCGTTGTCATTATTGTAATACTATTTTTCTGCTGGTCATACCCTCTTCAAAGCGGCATTGTACAAAGTAAACACCTTTGCTCAATCCTGACAAATCAATGTTATAGGTATTCGTTACACTCATATCATTGACAGCTGTTACCTGCCTGCCGGTGATGTCTGTTATTGCTATAGATTTCAGCGGGGAAGACGGGTTGTATACAGAGATTGTGATGTTTGTGGTTGCAGGGTTGGGCGAAATAGCAATATTGCTGTTATTTTCAATATTGGCTACTGATGTCGGCCAGTTGAGTATCTCGGGGTGAGTAGTGAGCTCATGCGATTCGCCGGAAGAGGAAACTTCCAATTGTGCAAGATTTGCCTGACCGTTGGTAAACATATGCATGGCAGCATCGTCTACGTAATCCATGAAGTTCATGAACATGATGCCGTTTCCGGCAGCAGTACATCCGTCATATTTCGGAGCTGCAGGTGAGCCATATGTTTCACTTGCCTGAGGCGGAGTATCTGATATGCCGTCATCTGCACCACCGTTATTGGGACAAAGGCCACCATCGTCGCCCCATACGTGGTTCAGTTCAAACATGTGGCCCAGCTCGTGTGTAAGTGTACGGCCACCGTCTATACCTGAAAGCGGGTAGTACTCAAGTGGTCCCGCTTTTTTACCAAATGCCTGGTAGTTCAGTGCAATGCCCACTTCCGCAACCGGCAACGGATCAATGAACTGAGGACTTGTAAGGCTGAGCGGAACGGTAAGGCCGAGCAGACCACCGCCACCGCTCATATTAATTACCCATATGTTCAGATACCTTGCAGTATTCCAGGCATCGGCACCGCCCGATGAAGTATATTTTGCATCAGGAAATCCATCTCCTCCATTTGAACCGCTTTCTGAAAAGCCACTCTGGGTGGTGGTAATGATTTCATATCCGGGTGTGCTGTGGTTGGAAGGCGTAGTATGTGCCAATGCAAATTTTATCTGCATGTTGCCATAATTCGGCTTAAAACCGGTATAAATCTGGGTACTGTCGCTGTTTTTGCGGTTAAAGTCGCGGTTGATGACTGCCATCTGCGAGTCAATGCGCTGTACTATACCGGCAGTGCCACCCAGTTGTGTAATCTGGGCAGAAGTAAGCACTATATGAAAAACCACAGGAATAGTAACCTGCTGTGTTGCTTTTGCAGTTTTTGCAGCGGTTGAAAATTTCTGTGTTTCGTATGCTGCGGCATCCTGCAGCATGGTTTCACGTTGTTCTTTGTAAGTCTGTTCGTTCTCAGGATGGCGGGCAAAGAAGTGTTTTTTTAACGACTCTGCTCCGCAACTGCGTGTAAACTGATTTTGTGCTATTGCACTGAAACTGAAAATGCACAAGCCTGCACTGGCCAACAACAACTTTTTCATTAAGAATTATCTGTGTTTTATATACGATGAAATTAAGCAGAATTTTTGGGCTTCTGCAATTCAGGATCGCTTATGTCTTTTTTATGACAATAATTTACTTTGTTTTCCGGCTGTTGATTTCGTCGCGTATGGAGATGGCCCTTACATAATCCTCCTGCTCCAGTACCTGGTGCAGCAGGGTGTTCAGTTCATCAAGGCTAAGGTTTTTCAGGTCTTTGTCGTCAGATACTTTTGTATTTCCGGTGGCAGAGAGTGTTTTGGGATCGGAGGATTCTGCAGGTGCGTCCCCTGTCTGGTCCAGGTAAAGGCCCGCAGTTTCCAATATGTTTTCATATGTGAAAATACGACAATTTGCTCTTACCGCCAATGCAAGTGCGTCAGATGTGCGGGAGTCTATTTCCACGGTCTCATCGCCGGACGTCTGGCAAATGAGCTTGGCAAAGAAAATACCTTCTTCCAGCTTATAAATAACTACTTCTGTCAGTTCTATACTGAAGGTGTTCATAAAGTTGGCAAACAGGTCGTGGGTAAGCGGGCGGCTGGGTTGCATACGCTCAAGGGCCACGGCTATTGCCTGTGCTTCAAAACCTCCGATAACTATGGGCAGACGGCGCAATCCATTTACTTCTCCCAGTACTACTGCATAAGAATGTGTCTGTGTGATACTATGAGATAAAGCGACTATTTCCAGTTCAATCTTTTTCATTATAAGAAGGTTGTCTTTCCAGCAAGACTGATTTGTGAAGGTAATAATTTTTCAGATTTAACATGACGATTTTCAGGTCAATGTTTTAACTGTGCTCCCCGCCCGGAATCTTCAAAAATTCGCGCCATCAGAACAGGGTCGGAGCCTCCTGCTCGCCATTGCTGTCTTCTGCTGCTATCAGCGCAACTTCCTTCAGTTCAGTACCGCCGATCTTCGTACCTACGGCTTTCCAGCCGGTCACTTCCACATATTCTGTCAGTGCCATTTCTTCTTCCACCCATTCCGATTTCTTTTTGCCGCTACGCAATATTACCTGCGGATCCTGCTGGGTGGTCACCATCTCCAGTTTGTTACCGTCCCCTTCTTTTATAAACAGGAACCTGTTCTTTAATGTCTGTGTTTCTACGAGGAAGCGTTTGGCATAATGCTGTTCTGTTTTGGCATCGTAGTAAATGGCGCTGACCACTTTTTCCGGGTTAAATTTCTCTATCAGCAGGATGTTATCTGCATCATAACGGTTCGTCAGCTCAAAATCGGTTAATTCATAAGTGCCGTCTTTGTAAAAAGCAATAATGCGGTCTTTATCTTCAAACCGTCCCATCAGTTTCCCGTTTTCCTCTTTGTTCAGGCGGCCGAATGTAGGATCGTACCATATTTTGATCGCAGAAAGGGTAGAGCGGCCTTTTTCTTTGAATTTGACTGATTTTACAGGATACTTGGTCACCTGGTTGCCGCCTGCGGAACGCCCTTTGATGTCCAGCTCTTCAAAATAATAGTCAAATGCCTTGATACGGGCTTTGCTGCCGGGCGACAACGTAATGGTGAGCACTTCTGCTTCGCCATTAGCATTGGCGGTGAAATACATCACCTTACTGTTGGGGTTCCCTTTGGTAAGGTCATATTCTTTATCGCGGGTAATGCCGGTTACATTGAAGCGCTTGGCGTATGCAATGCCGGTTTTGCCGTCGAGGTAGATCATGTTATATGTGGTGCGCTCATCGTTTTTCTGGAACACGGCCAGGTACAGGATGTCTTTCCCCACAAAGGTTTTATCAGATACTTTCGTCACGATCATTTTACCGTCTTTACGGAATACGATGATCTGGTCGAGATCGGAGCACTCAAAGGCCAGCTCGTCTTTTTTGAGACTGGTACCGATGAAACCTTCTTTATAGTTTACATACAGTTTTGCATTGGCAATGGCTACTGTATTGGCCTGTATCGTTTCAAACAGGCGGATCTCTGTTTTCCGGCCGCGGTCTTTACCATGCTTTTTCAACAGGTTTTCGTAATAGCGGATGGCAAAATCGTTGAGGTGCTCAATATTGTTCTTCACTTCGCCGATCTCCGTTTCTACACCTTTTATATGCTCGTCTGCTTTGAAAGAGTCAAACTTGGATATACGTTTGATGCGGATCTCCGTAAGCTTGACAATGTCTTCCTGTGTTATTTCACGGCGGAATTTTTTCTTGTAAGGGGCAAGACCCTTGTCTATGGCTGCCAGTACGCCTTCCCAGGTTGTTTCTTCTTCAATGTCGCGGTAGATGCGTTTTTCGATGAAGATCTTTTCGAGAGAGGAGTAGTGCCAGTCGTTTTCCAGTTCACCCAGCTTTATTTCCAGTTCGCGGAGCAGCAGGTCTTTGGTGTTTTCTACAGAGCTTTTCAACAGTTCCGTAGCGCCGATAAAGTGTGGCTTGTCCTGTATAATAACGCAGGCATTCGGTGAAATGGATACCTCGCAATCTGTAAACAGGTACAACGCGTCAATAGTCTGGTCGGTGGTAACACCGGGCGCCAGCTGTACGATCAGCTCTACATCTTTGGCTGTGTTATCAGTTACGCTTTTTATCTTGATCTTGCCACTGTCGTTGGCTTTCAGGATGCTGTCTACCAGCTGCGATGTCGTAACGCCGTAAGGCACATCCTTAATAGCCAGTGTCTTTTTGTCTACTTCTTCAATATGTACGCGTACACGCACCTTACCGCCACGGGCACCGTCGTTGTAATTGCTTACATCGATCATAGCGCCGGTGTTAAAGTCCGGGTACAGCTCAAATTTCTTGCCCTTCAGGTATTTAACAGATGCATCAAGCAGTTCGCAGAAGTTGTGCGGGAGTATTTTGGTAGAAAGGCCTACGGCAATACCCTCTGCGCCTTGTGCCAGCAGCAGGGGAAACTTCATAGGGAGCGTAATAGGCTCATTCTTACGGCCATCATAGCTCAGCTGCCATCCGGTGGTCTTTCCGTTAAAGGCTACGTCCAGTGCAAATTTCGACAGGCGCGCCTCAATATAACGGGGAGCGGCTGCGCTGTCGCCGGTACGTACGTCACCCCAGTTGCCCTGGGTTTCTATCATCAGGTCTTTCTGGCCCAGGTTGGTGATGGCATCACCGATAGAAGCATCGCCGTGCGGGTGGTACTGCATGGTCTGGCCTATCACATTGGCTACTTTGTTAAAGCGGCCGTCGTCCATTTCCTTCATGGCATGCAGGATGCGTCGCTGTACGGGCTTCAGGCCATCTTCCACGGCCGGAACGGCGCGTTCCAGTATTACATAGCTGGCATAATCCAGGAACCAGCTCTGGTACATTTCATTGATCAATACGGAGCTCTGTTCGTTATGGTTATTCTCTGCTGACATGTATTACCCTTCCTTTTGAATTTTGAGATTGCAAAAATAATCGTTGGATCGGATAAATACGGGGAATGTGGGCAATTAGCTGATCAGCTGATGTGATAATGTGCTTATGTGTTGATTGTAGTAATTTATTAATGTGAAAATTAGCGGATTGGCTGATGTGATCATGTGCGGAAAGATTTTAAAAGTTGAGAGATTAACCCACCACTCCAAATCCCAAACTCCCGGCTCCAAATCCCACATCTCAATACTCACATCTCAAATCGCGTATTCACTATTGCATAGATGAAATATTTTTATTTATTTTAAATTGAAAAAATGAAAAATATGATTTCAATCAGATTAGGCGTAATCGCATTTGTCTTATGTATTGTTTCCGGAACAGCTATAGCTCAGAAGGTTAAACTGGAAGAGGGCGACCTTGGGGCATTAAAGGGAGTAAAGAACCTGAATGTGCAATACGATTACAGCAATATGACGGTGACGACCAAGAATATTCCCGAGGCCGACTTTATAAAGCAACGGACAGAAGAGTATAATCAGAAAGAGGCAGGGAAAGGAGACAAGTGGGCGCAAAGCTGGGTGGCTGACCGCAAAGGCAGGTTTGAAGGACAATATAAAGAGCAGTTTGAAAAACAGTCGGACTTTAAAATCGGCAATATGCCCAATGAAAAATATACCATGATCGTAAAAACTACACATACAGAGCTGGGCTTTAACATAGGTATTACACGTCGTAATGCGTATATCGATGCGGAAGTATGGATCGTGGAAACGGCCAATCCGGGGCATGTAGTGGCCAAAATTACATTGGATAACTGTCCGGGCAGAACATTTGGCGGCTATGATTTTGATACAGGCGAACGCCTGCAGGAAGCCTATGCAATGGCCGGCAAAGCCGCCGCAAAGTTTATTAATAAGAAAATGTAAAGTATGGTGTGTGAGTATTGAGACGTGAGATATGAGACGTGAGAAGAATACGGGTAAAAAATAAAAGGAGCAGATCTGTATCGATCTGCTCCTTTCTCTATGTATAAGACGTTCCTGTTAAGGCTGCGTTTGGTGGAAATTAACCCTGTCGCCCAGCCAGCTTTGCTTTAATGGCACCATCCATTTTTCCATAAGCTCTTTTTTAGTGCCGATAATATTGTTGAAAGTCAATGTATTTTCATCAAGGTATCCCTTATCTATCGCATACTGCACCTGGCCGTAAGGCAGCATTTCCGGCTGTCCTTTTACGAGGAACGTGATGCTCATACGGTCAAAAAGGTTAATGCTGTACTGCTTTTCCAGGCTTTTGATGATGCGTACCGAGCTGTCTGTACTACAGCCGCTTACATGTGTATCTGTTTCATCTGCCATGATCACTATAAAACGGTTGAAAAGCAAGCCGGCCCAGCCCTTTACCGGTTCGCCATGCGACAGCCACTGTGCATAAAAATGATACAGCTGCTCATTGATCTCTTTTTGCTCTTTTTCACTGAACGGACGGCTGCTCTGATATATCCAGACCCTTGCATTATCTGAAAAATCTGCAGGGATCATCTGTTTTAATTCTTCATTGTACATATCTGCAAAAATAAGCCTTTTTTGATGTGCTGATTTTATAATGTGCTGATATGCCTATTGGTTAATTCGTTGATGTGAAAATTAGCTGATTAGCAAATGAGCTCTCAAATCCCACATCTCAATACTTATATCTCATATCTGGCGTTTCACTCTCACTATTGCCCGTTCATATATTGCTGCAGCATTTCTGCCATTTGCTTGTGGTGGCGCTGCATCGTCTGGTTCCTTTCTGTAAAATGACTGTTTATAAGAATACGGTGATCATCGGCAATGAAAACAAGTACTTCACGGGCATCCTTAAAAACATCAATGCTCCTACTGATGATCTGGAATACCTCCGGTGCCTCCGGGTGACGGAATACAACCAGGTGCTGGCTTTCCAGGAATTTTGTGATCAGGGAGATATTGCCATTGGTGTCATAGGGGGTGGAAATGCTTATAAACTTTAGACTGCCCAATGCCCGGGTGGCAGAAACAACTGCAAGTAAAGTAAAGCTGATGACTAAAAGTACAGGTCCCAGCCCCATTCCCTGTTTAGCGATCATTCTTTCAGCGATGCCGATAACGACGTATGCAGCCGCGGACAGAGACAGGGCAAATAGAATACCTGGTATAAGAACTTTTTTGCTGATAGGGTAGCGCAGGTTCTTTTTTATATAAGCCAGGTCGCGGAGCAGGCTGTTGTCCCATTCCGGCTGGCCGGCAGATTGCTGAGGTAAGGATTTCATGCGTTGTAAAAATAAAAAGTGTGGAGTAAAACCTGTTTACTCCACACGGAAAAATTATAGAATAGATATTGTCATCCTGAGCGTAGCCGAAGGGCGACAACATCTTATTAATCAGCGAGCGACTGTGCTACCATTTCTGCAATGTCGAGCACAGCTACTTCGTCTTCTTTTTCATTTTTCTTTACTCCGTCTACCAGCATCGTGGTGCAGAACGGACAATTGGCCGCAATCACTTTGGCTCCGGTTTCCAGTGCTTCCGTAGAGCGCTCCCAGTTGACGCGTGTACTGCCCGGCTCTTCTTCCTTAAACATCTGCGCACCGCCGGCACCGCAGCACAGGCCGTTGGTTTTGCAGCGTTTCATTTCCACCAGCTCTACGTCCAGTGCTTCCAGTACGGCGCGCGGCGCTTCGTAGATATTATTGGCGCGGCCAAGGTAGCAGCTGTCGTGGTAAGTGATCTTTTTGCCTTTGAAAGCGCCGCCTTCTTTCAGTCGTACGCGGCCATCGTTAATGAGGCCCTGCAGGAAAGTGGTATGATGTATTACTTCGTAATTGCCACCCAGCGGCGGGTATTCATTTTTAAGAATATTAAAACAGTGCGGACAGGCGGTAACAATTTTCTTTACACCATACATGTTCAGTGTCTGGATATTGTTGTACGCCATCATCTGGAACAGGAACTCGTTACCGGACCGACGGGCGGGATCGCCGGTGCACATTTCTTCTTTGCCGAGGATAGCAAACTGTACGCCTACTTTATCAAGTATAGTGGCAAAGGCCTTTGTGATTTTTTGCGCGCGCTGGTCAAAACTTCCTGCACAACCTACCCAGAACAGTACTTCGGGTGATTCTCCGTTGGCGGCATATTCAGCCATTGATTTTATATGCATCTTAATATACTTAAGGTTACAACTTTATTTTTTAGCGGGTCTGTTCTGCCGGTAAATAGTGGCTCAGTTCTATGCCGATGTTGTATTTGGCACATAGTGCAATAATTTCCGGCGGAAAGAATTCGGAATGGGTAAATCCATTCGGAATTCTGCTATACACACCGAAATCCAGCACTTTTAATTCCACATCAAATTCATTTAATACAGCGAACAGGTTTTCATTTTTTTCAAAGAAAGACATGGTGTCTTTTTTCTGTTGTTCAAATGAATCCATATCTGCTTCACTTACCACGATACTGACCGCGCCATATTCCCGTATGCCTTCTTCCGGCCGGGTCTTGAAACGGTTTTCCCCTTTACGTGAAACTTTACAATCATAGTTTCCTGCAGGAAAACGTGCTGCAAAGACATCTGCATCAAAGTCTTTTCCTGCAAAACGGAGCATACAACTCATAGGGTATAAGGTGTTTTAGTTAAAAATTAATTATTTTCCATTTCTACAACCCACAGATCGCGGTCGTCCGGACTGAACTTCCATGGTGCCATATTGTTTTCAATATTACCGGCCATCAGGTTCCATTCCTGCGGTGCGTTACTTTCTTCCATGATCAGGTAGCGGCGCAGCTGGTTAATGATATCCAGCGGTTCAATACCCACAGGGCAGGCTTCTACACAGGCATTGCAGGTGGTGCAGGCACGGAGCTCTTCAACAGAAATATAATCGTGGACCAGCGATTTGCCATCGTCCTGGAAAGTTTTGTTTGCATCGATATTGCGGCCCACTTCTTCAAGGCGGTCGCGGGTATCCATCATAATCTTGCGCGGCGAGAGTTTCTTGCCGGTAATGTTTGCCGGGCAGGAAGCAGTACAACGTCCGCACTCAGTACAGGAATAGGCATCCAGCAGGTTCTTCCAGCTCAGGTCTGCCACGTCTTTGGCGCCAAAGCGTTGCTGGGCGGGCTGTTCGCCTGTTGCAGCAGGAGCCAGTTCCGGCTGCATCATATAAAGTACTTCGTTCTGTATTTCCTTCATGTTCTTCATTTCACCCTGCGGTTTCAGGCGGGTGTAATAAGCATTGGGGAAGGCGAGTATGATGTGGAAGTGCTTGGAATAAGGCAGATAATTGAGAAATGCAAAAATGCCGAGTATATGCAGCCACCAGCAGGTGCGTTCTACAGCTACCAGTGTACCATCAGACAAGCTGTTGAACAGACCGGTGAAGTTACTGCTTACCCAGAAAGGAGCAGTGACAATATAATGCTCTGCCCCGCGCGACTGCAACACCTGGTCGCAGGCATTCATGGTAAACAGCAGGCACATGAGCAATATCTCCGTGATAAGAATATAATTGGCATCACTGCGCGGCCAGCCGTCCAGTTCCGGCATATTAAGGCGACGCACTTTAAGGATATTGCGCCGTACCAGGAAAATAGCACAGGCGATTAAAACAAGCGCAGCCAGTATTTCAAAAAAACCGATCAGGTATCCGTACAGGTTGCCCAGGAACGGAGCAAACAGGCGATGGTGACCGGTAATGCCGTCGAGGATGATTTCAAGTACCTCTACATTAATAATAATGAAACCGGCGTATACAGCCAGGTGCAGAAAGGCAGGGACCGGCTTTTTAAACATTTTCTTTTGTCCGAGGGCAAGCAATGCCATATTTTTCCATCTCAGCCCGGAGTTGTCGCTCAGATCTTCTTCACGGCCCAGGTTAATGTTGCGACGGATAGTGCCTACCTTTTTTGCAAAGAGGTAAATGGCTATACCGGCGCACACAATAAAGAGTAGCTGTTGAATAATATGCATGTATGAATATTTATTTTCAAGCCCGAAAGTACTTGCTTTTCTTCTAAAATCATAGTTTGGGGGGGAATGTGGTTAATCTGTTAACAGGTTAAAGGGGTAATAAGTTAAAGGGTTGATATGTTGACAGGTTAATAGGTTACACCATTACTGTTTCCGCTTATCATTCTGTCTTATATCTCAAATCGTACATCTCATATCTCAAATCTTATATCTCATACCTTAAATCCCGCGTTCAACATCCCGGGTCCTCTGATTTTCCTCTTTGTCTAATCAGCATTTTCATGTAGGTTTGGAGTAAATGATTATTTGTTCTGATGTTGAGAAGAATTTATAATATATGCCTCGCGGGATGTTTTGTATTGCTTGCCATGCATGCAAATGCCCAGGAAGGCCAGATAAGCAAAAATGACCTGCAGTTGCTGAAAGGACTGGAGCATGATCTTGTATTGGCAACCGACTCTATGTATAAGGCCCCTATACCTGATATGCGCGCCGATTACTGTGTACAGTTTACAAAACTCCTGGTCAAGGCTCTGAAGGTGCCGAATTCCTTTTATTATCCTTTTAGCGAACTGAATGAAAAGATAAACATCGTGTACCCGGATGATAAAAGTTTCCGGATATTCAACTGGAATATTGCGCCTACAGAAGTGACCAGGCGTTATTATGGTGCTATACAGATGCCTTCCGAAATGCTGAAGCTGTATCCGCTGTTTGACATGTCTGACGACATGGACAACGGTGTACAGGATAGCCTGCTTACCGGCCGTCGCTGGCTGGGATGCCTTTATTATAATATATTGACAAATGAAGTAAACGGGCAGAAAGTATACACGCTTCTGGGGCTTAACGCAGGTAATCCGCTAAGCAACCGTAAAGTGATAGATCCGTTGACTTTTACTGCTGAAGGTCCGGTGTTTGGTGCTCCGATATTTGATCTGCGGATGGGGGGGAGTAACCGGACAATGCGTTTCGTCCTGGAGTATAAAAAAAGTGCACAGATATCCATGAATTTTGACAAGGAAATGAATGCAATTTATTTTGACCGGCTGGCCTCTGATGTAAATGATCCCAGGCGGAAAAACACATATGTACCTACAGGGCAGTATGATGGTTTTAAATGGCAGGGCGATCACTGGACATTTGTTGAAGACCTGATTCCTATAGAAACACGCAAAGAAGGCGATGTACCTAATGTACAGACCACACCTGTAGAAAAAAGCAGTAAATAACTTTCATATTTCGGGCTGTTTATGTAATTTCGCAGCCGCTGAGTTGGTCCGGTAGCTCAGCTGGATAGAGCATCAGCCTTCTAAGCTGAGGGTCATTGGTTCGAATCCAATCCGGATCACAAGTAAAAAACCTTTCTGACATCAGAAAGGTTTTTGTTTTTTTGAGCTTATCATCAAAGTTATTTTCTAACAAAACTCCTTCGGATGCCCTGCGATCACAAATTCCAAAGTCAGCTAAACCTTACAAAAATTAATTTTGAGCCAACTACTTTGATTGTCGGCACATTCAATCCATCCTGGCCTGCAAATAATACAGCTGAATGGTTTTATGGAAGAACAGCAGATAATTATTTTTGGGATGTATTACCTCGTTTGTATGGAGAAGGATCACTTATAAATGCAGGAGCGAGCGAGTGGAAGCAATTTTGTCATGATAAACAAATCGCCATAACCGATCTTATTAGTTCTATCGATGATGCCGAACCTGATAATCCTGAACATGGCAAGGCGATAAAAGGCTTTTCAGACAAAGCGATAGAGCATAATTTTTATGATTTTACTTATGTGAATATTGTTGAGCTACTAAAGAGCAGGCCTGGAATTAAAAATGTATATATAACGAGAGGGGTAACTGAAGCGTTCTGGAGGCATATTTGGAACCCGGTAGCACACTACTGCAATGTTAATAATGTTTGTGAACGAAAACTATTGACTCCATCAGGAAATGCTCATTATCAGTTTGGCGCATACAATAACCAGCATCCTGAAAATAAAATATCGCGGCTTGAAGATTATATTTTAATGAGATGGCAGCAGGAATGGCATTTTTAAACGCCTCATAGCGGCAATATATTACGGGTTTGAAACTTCAAAATTGGCGGATTTTCCCATTATTGTTTGAGGTAATGAAATGCTACGCATCCCAATTCAAGTGTCTTCGTGCTGGCCAGTTTTAAATTTAGCTGCTCCTGCAGGCTGATATTTGCTAACAATTTCCTTCCTTTACCTGCAATCACAGGATGTACAACAAAACAAAATTCATCAACCAGGTCAAGCGCTATTAATTGCTCCGGTAAGTCTACACCGCCGATTGAAATTTTTTTGCCCTGTTGCTGTTTTAAATTGAGAATCTCGTTCAGGAGATTTTCCCGGATGATTCTTGTATTTCCGTCAGCTTGTTCCAGCGTCCGGGAAAAAACTATTTTGTCGATGGCTGTAAACACCCTGGCAAATTCATTCTCTGCTTTTGTGCCGGATAGTTTTTGGGCAACATCCGGCCAGTAGGGTACCATCAGCCCATAGGTTTTGCGCCCGTAGACAATCAGATCAACGTCCCGCATGAGATCAGTGAAATATTCATGAATTTCTTCACCGGCACCAAATCTGGTATGCTCACAGCAACCGTCTGCAGTGAGGTTGATGCCAAAGATTACGTTTCTCATGTGATTGTTTTTACATTATCAGCCTTCAGAATATCAAAGTAATTTAACCATGTTTTCAGTCTTTCCCGGAATTTGTTTTGAGCAGCAGTTAGCTGGTATGGCTGTTTAATTACCCCGTGCTATAAAACCAGGTACGCCGGTCGTTACAACCTGGTTGAATCTTTGCCTGGTCCGGATGTTATTGATTTCATTAAATGCATCTTCGGGTAACGGAGTAATGTCGAAGTTTTCCCGTGCACGTGCAGGAGTTCTGGGCGTGGTAAGCAGGGCTGTGCCGCGCTGAACTGCCCATGCCAGCAGCACCTGGGCCGGCGTTTTTCCTACCCGTGCTGCAATTGCCAGGATAGCCGGGTCTTCAAGCGGTCCGGGTTTTATGCCATGGCCCAACGGCGCAAAAGCCAGAAACACAATATTTTTCTCTTTGCAGAACTCCAGGAGCTCGGTTTCCGGCAGATACGGGTGTGCTTCAACCTGGATCACAGCCGGCTTGATTCTCGCCGATTCATAGATAGGCACCAGGTCTTTCATTGTGATGTCAGATAACCCGATGGCCCTGCATTTGCCATCGTCTACGAGTTGCTCCATTGCCCGCCAGGTGTCTAGCAGGGTTATCTCGCGGTCGTAGATGACATTGCCGTTCCGGTCCCGTGGATCTTGGTCGTCTCCTGGCAGAAATGCAAACGGTGTATGCATAAGATACAGATCCAGGTAACTGAGCCGGAGCCTCTTCAGACTGGCCTCGAATGCCGGTTCTACGCGTTCGGGCCGGTGGTTGGTGTTCCAGAGTTTGGTGGTGACAAAGATGTCTTTACGGGCAATACCTCCGGCAGCAAGTCCTGCCTCCAGGGCTTCGCCCACCTCGCTCTCGTTCCGGTATCGTTCGGCACAGTCAAAGTGCCGGAACCCGGCTTCCAATGCGTTTCTTGTTGCGGTTATTGTTTCGGCTCCAGCAGGAATCAGCGTGCCAAATCCCAGCCAGGGCATATGAATGGCGTTATCTTTTGTGATCATCTTATATCGTTTTAAGTAGTTTTTTTCAAACCTGTCTGTTACATATAGCGAAGTACGGCAGAATATTTAAAGTGACTATGTGAGCTACATCACATTTTTCCGGATTAACAGTCTACATAGTTTGTCAAGAGCAAAACAGTTTCATCGCGTACTCAACAGAAAAATTTGTGTAGTTAAATAGCTACGCTTATATTTGTAGTCAAATAGCTACACGATGAATCTGAGACGAGACGTATTTCAGGCCATAGCAGATCCTACCAGGCGGGCTATACTGCTGCTGGTTGCCTCACAATCCATGACCGCGGGAGCAATAGCTGCAAATTTTGATACCGCGAGGCCTACGGTTTCAAAACATCTGCAGATACTTACCGAATGCGAATTACTTGAACAGGAACAAAACGGCAGAGAAATTTACTATCACATAAATGCAAAAAAAATGAAAGAAGTAGCCGATTTTATCGAACCGTTCCGCAAAATGTGGGATGACAGGTTTAATAAATTAGAAAGTATCATGAAAGAATACAAATCCAAAAAATAAAAACAGCATGGAACAAAAAACAAAAATAAATGCCGAAGACGGCAAGCAGGAATTGGTAATTACAAGGGAATTTGACCTGCCACTGGAATTGCTTTTTAAAGCTTATGTAGAAGCCGGTATTGTGGAGCAGTGGATGGGAACAAAAGTGCTGAAACTTGAAAGTAAAAAGCACGGCAGCTACCAATTTGAAACCACAGACCCTAAAGGAAACAAACATGGATTCAGTGGGGTGATTCATGAGTTTATCCCGGAGCAGAAGATCACCAGGACATTTGAAATGGAAAATACACCATTTGGCGTTCAGCTGGAGATTTATCAATTTGAACAGCTCACAGACGATACCAGCAAACTCACGATGCATGTCATCTACGAATCAGGTGCGCAAAGAGACCAGGTGCTGAAACTACCTTTTGCCCAGGGCATCAATATGGCGCATAACCGGATCCAGGAAATTTTAAAAACCTTAAAATAATTTGAAATGGAAAAGAAAAAGACAATCTGGTACTGGATAATTACCGTGATATTATCTTTTTGTATTTTTTCGGGCGGACTGGCGCAGGCGGTCCGGGTGAAGGAGGTTATAGAAGGCTTTAAGCCACTGGGATATCCCGTTTATTTTATATCGCTTATCGGGGTGTGGAAGATGCTGGGCGTAATCGCCATATTAATCCCGAAATTCAAACTGCTGAAGGAGTGGGCGTATGCGGGTATATTTTTTGTGATGAGCGGAGCTGTGATCTCACACATTGCGAGTGGTGATGCTTCTGTAAAAATCATTGCACCGTTTTTACTGGCAGTTTTTACCGTGCTTTCATGGTACCTGCGTCCTGCCGATAGAAAAATCAGTTCGGTGAATCTGTAAATCAATAAACAGCATGAGCAATAAAAAGAAATTATCGTCGCAGGAGCATGGAGAACTGCTCGGCATATTAAAAAGTCGTTTTGAAAAAAATACAAGCCGCCATAAAGGCATTGATTGGGATAGTGTACAGACTAAGCTGGAAGCTCATCCTGAAAAAATGTGGTCGCTTTATGAAATGGAAAGAACGGGCGGAGAACCTGATGTGGTGGTACTGATGACTGCCGGGAATGATAAAAAAGGCGAATACATTTTTATTGACTGCTCGGCAGAAAGCCCCAAGGGCCGCAGAAGTCTTTGTTATGACCGCGAAGCACATGAATCCAGGAAGGAGCACAAACCGGAAAGTAATGCCGTTGATGCAGCAGCAGATATGGGTATTGAACTGTTGACAGAAGAGCAATACCGGGAATTGCAGCAGCTGGGAAAATTCGATTTAAAAACATCGAGCTGGATAGCAACCCCGCCAGCTATCAGAAAACTCGGCGGTGCCGTCTTTTGTGATCGTCGCTACGACACCGTTTTTATGTATCACAACGGCGCAGAATCTTACTACGCAGCCAGAGGGTTTCGTGGTCTGCTGAAGGTTTGATTTTTATAGTAATTTGCCAAGTAAAGAACAGCATGAATCCTAAAGTCGATTTTTATTTTAATAAAGCCGGGAAATGGCAGGAAGAGATCAGGAAACTGAGAACTATCGCACTTGATTGTTTCCTGGTTGAAGAATTAAAATGGGGATGTCCCTGTTACACGTATGAGGGGAAAAACATAGTCCTGATACATGTATTTAAGGAATATTGTGCGTTTTTGTTTTTTAAAGGAACCTTGCTGAAAGATCCCGGGAATATTTTAATACAACAAACGGAAAATGTACAGGTCGCGCGCCAGGCACGTTTTACATCTCTCCGTGAGATAGAGCAGCTGGAGCAGGTGCTGAAAGCTTACATCTATGAAGCTGTTGAGATCGAAGAAGCGGGAGTGAAAGTGGAGCTTAAAAAGACTGCCGAGTATACTGTTCCTGAAGAATTTCAGAAAAAACTGGATGAAAACCCTGCCTTGAAAACAGCTTTTAAGGCATTGACCCCGGGACGCCAAAGAGGCTACCTCCTGCATTTTTCTGCGCCCAAACAATCCAAAACCCGGGAGTCGAGGATTGAGAAATGCATACCGCAAATCCTGGATGGGAAGGGATTAAATGATGAGTAACGGTGTCGCTTACACCGGGGCTTTCATTTTTCGATCACATGTTTTCATTACTGTTGACCGGTCTGGTTTTGCTGAAGTGAATAAGCTTTAGATTTAATACTTTTAGGGTAATGGCTGCACAAACTTCTTCGCGTAAGCTGCGCCCGCTGCAACTCATCACGATTATATTTTTTACCGTGTCCGGCGGCCCTTATGGCCTGGAAGAACTTTTGCGTTATGCACATGAACATGCTGCATTGCTACTGCTACTGGTAACGCCGTTGCTGTGGGATATTCCCGCTATGTTTATGGTACTGGAGCTGAATGGTATGATGCCCGTCAGCGGTGGGTATTATCAATGGGTAAAACATGCGTTGGGCCGTAAATGGGGGCTGTTTGAAGGGTGGTGGACCTGGCTGTATACATTTGCCGACCTGGCTATTTACCCTGTTCTTTTTGTGCTTTATGCCAGCTACTTTGTGCCAATAGACGGTGTATGGAAAATCGCGATCTGCCTGGCTATTGTATGGGGATCGGCAGGGCTGAATATCCTCGGCATTGTGCCTGTAGGGCGTATGATGGTGTTGCTCAGTGTTATCGTGATTACTCCTTTCGTTTTAATGTTCGGAATATTTGTGCACCATCATACCGGCAGTTTTACTTTGCCGTCACTCTCGTTAAAAGGAGTGGCTTATCCGTCATTGGGTTCGGCAATATACATTGTGATGTGGAACTGTTTTGGCTGGGACAATGTAACTACCTATGCAGAGGAAGTTGAAAAGCCGGAACATACATACCTGGTATCCGTTTTTATGGCTTTCCTGCTGATGATCCTTATTTATATCGGCGTTATTATTACGGCGCAGTTATCTGGTATAGATTATAAAACCTTTGGTGAAAAGGGCATGCCTGCATTGGGCGATCTGGTGGGTGGCCGCTGGCTGGGTGGCGTTATTGCTATTGGCGGTATGGCCAGTGCGTTAGGACTGTATGCTGCTAATCTGCTTGCAGTTTCCAGGCTGCCCAAGGTAATGGCCGATGACGGATTGATGCCCGCCCGCCTGCATGCGCTGCATCCCCGCTTTGGCACCCCGTATGTATCCATCATCGTATGTTCGATAGTGATCAGCCTGATGACCTTCTGGGATTTCGGCGACCTGGTGATCATCGATGTGACGATTTACGGGGCTGGTTTGTTCCTGGAATATGCATCACTTGTCAGGATGCGTATTCGGGAGCCGGAGCGCCACCGCCCCTTCAGGATACCGCTGCCTGTAAGCTGGATATGCGTACTGCTCATACTCCCGATAACCATTTACAGCATTGCTTTATCCGGTGTGATGATATACAAAGGGCATGCGCTAAGGCCGGCTGTATTTGCCATAGCCTGTCTGCTAAGTGCTGAAGTAGTCTGGCGTATTATCCTGTGGCGTAAACCGGAGTTGCGTGATTAAATATTTGCGGCTGGTATGACCTTGATTACCGGTGTTAGCTTCTTGTTTCCATAAATTGAAAATGCACTGCCCGGATCCGGACAGTGCATTTTTTTATGTAACAGGTTATTTACCCGATCTCTTTTCGAATTTGAAATGTTCCACTTTCATGTTCTGATCCAGGAGCAGGATATAATTACCATCTGTCAGGCCTTCCATACTCATCTTCAGGCTACCGCCAGGTGAATAGTCGAATGTTGCTGACTTAACTATTTTACCAAGCAGGTCATAGACGTAAACATGTACCGGTGCATTGTCTGCAAATAATGATTTGTCGGGTTCTATATTTAAAATATCATTTGCAGGGTTCGGATAGAGTTTTGTGGCAGATGCCGGCAATGTCGCTGCTGGTGTGATTTTCCGGGCTCCCGATTTCACTGGTTCCAGGACGAGGTAAGGCTCAAGCGCTTCATACCGGATATGCTCGATCATTGTCTTTACCGCAATTGAATCCCTGGAGTCTTCTTCGCTTATCATCGTCTGGCCTATCCTGTTTGCAACATCTGTTTCGTATTTGGCGCTATCTGTAATGATCGCGTGGAAATAGGCTGCAGATGTATCTCCGGCTCTGCCGATCTCGTAATATATCGGCTGCAGCTGCCAGCCTCCTGAAGTCTTTTGCCCCTGGGTGTAATAACTTCCGCAGGCGTTGGTAATTTTAAGTGTCCATTTTACGCAGTAGTCATATGAGCCAAATGTTGCAAAAGAAGGAGTGGATACATACTGGCCGTAAGTCGTATATGTTTGCAGATTGCTGCAGTTATCATACGGACCATACTGGATAGTCCACTGATAGGTTGTCGGTGATGTGTTGGCAGACAAAAGTCCGGGACGTTGTGCAGAGAGGTTAAAGCTTCTGGACCAGGCCGTCGAGGTGCTGACGCAGCTCACGATCGCTGATTTTGGCGGGCCTACATCCACAATTTTTGTTACCGTTTGCTGGTCGCATGCGCCAGGTGTATAGCTGTACTGGATCACTGCCTGGTCAGCGATAGAGTTTGCCGGCGCAGCGGTCATCATGCTGGAATTACTGGTACCGCCTACAACGCCGATTGTCAGTCCGTTTGAAACGGACCATGCACCAGGGCTTCCTCCCACTATCGGGTTAACTGTAAATGTTGATGAATTGCAGACAATGTTGGGGCCTGTGATAACCGGTATCGGAAAATTGCAAAGGTCTGTATGGCCATCGTCGGCAGGATGTTTTTGCCATACTTTTACATAGTCCACTTCCATCTGCCCTTTGGTATAATTTGAGTTCGGATCTCCTGTCTGCTCGTCTGTAAAGCCTGTGCTCAGTCTCAGCTGCGATTCAGATTTGCTGTTGTAAGGATAGCCATAGGTAATATTCCAGTTGCCCGAAATAGTATTGCATTCAGAGCCTACCTGGTACGTGTAGTAGGTAGGGTACCAGGAACCGTTCCGGTATGTGTAGTATATACCCAGCCTGTTCTGGTAATATTTCCAGATGGTATTGACCAGGTTTCCGTCAAGGTATGTCTTAATTGAAGCTGTATCCCATTCGCACGTATAAGTGTGCCAGTCGTCCTGGTGCAGATTCCTGCCGAGGAACCAATCTGTCCAGGACTGTTTAGGATAAGTATTGGAAATGCTTACATTGTTGGGAACGCCGTATGTGTTGGGGTTGGGTGCCCATGCATGCAGATTGTAAGTGTCGTGCGGCCTGGATCCGAAATAAGGCCAGCCGGCCGATCCGCCCCATGCTTCTGCCATGTCAATTTCATTTACTCCTGCACCATTCCATAACCAGAATGCGCACCATGCGCCTGAGAAGGTCGGGAACTTTATCCTTGCTTCGATCCGGGCGGAATTAAAATAGTTTTTTGCGCCATTGGGTACCAGGTGAAAAGGAGTGGCGATCACAGCAGTGGTCAGGTTTTTTGTTTCGGGCGTTGCGCAGGAAGGACATTGCCAGGTATAGGGCTCATTACGCAGTAATAGCTTGCAGGTACCATTGCTTACCACAACGTTCTGATCTTTGAACAGTGCGTTGGCATTGCACTCCCTGGCTCCCTGCCAGTCCGAGTGATCTCCGTAAACAGTAAAGCCGCCGATGTTTCTGCTCATGCCATCCCATGAGATATAAGTATTCCACTTGGAAGTGTTAAGAGAGTTACCATCAAAGTTGTCGTAAAGAACAAGTTTCCAGGGCTCGTTGTCGCATACATTTGTTGGTGATGGGAAGTTTACAGGAGGCACCCATTGTGCATTTGCCACCTGGGCAGATCCAAATAGCAGGAAAAGGAGCTTAGGGATTGATTTAATTTTCATAAAATACTGGTTGATAAAATTTATGTTTCTGACTGGTGAGTTATCTGTCTTGTAAAGGAATACCAGGTGAGTACCTGTCATTTTTCGGAACTAAATCATAGGCAGTAAGGGTTTAAAACGTGAATCAATAGATTAAGCAGCGAGTAATTTACATAGTGATGCTGCGTGTGCACATATCATTTAGCGAACAGCTACCTTTTATATGCAGAAATGTATTTTCATGCAGGGAAGGGGAAAGTACAGACACAGGTTTCATACACCAGTAAGTCCGGTGATATATTGTTTTGCCTGGAGGCGGCATAGTTATGTTTTACAGCATTGCTTTATCCGGCGTGATGTACAGAGGAGATGCGCTCCGGCCGGCTGTATTTGCAGTGGCTTGCTGGGAGCCGAGGTGATGTGGCGTATTATCCTGTGATACAAACCGCAACTGCGTGATTAATTATTGGCTTTATTTTTCCTGTTTTCAGCAGCCATTTCTGTTTTTATTTTGTTTTTCCATTTCCATATATACAAGCACACAATGGTAGTAAAAGGGGCATAAGTTTCTGCTTTGGCCAGCATCTTCTTTTTAAGGGCTTTTTTGTCCTTGCTGTCCCAGCCATAGAGCAGGCACATTCCTTGTTGTATGCCAAGATCATCGGCAAAGAATATGTTTTTCCTGCCCAGTGAAAATGCCAGCAATATTTCTACCGACCAGCGTCCGACACCTTTTATCTGCGTCAGCCAAAGGATGATCTCTTCATCGGCCATTTTCTCAAAGGTCTTACTGCTGATGTTGTGATCTATCCAGAACTGAGCAATATTTTTAATGTAGGCACTTTTGTTATAGCTGTAGCCAACGCTCCGCAGTTCTTCCACATCCAGTGCGAGTACTTTTTGTGGTGTGGGTTTAGCCATCAGGCGCAGGAATTTCTCAAAGATACTGGCAGCTGCTTTTGTGCTTAGTTGCTGACCCGCGACAGTACGTATAAGATGCAGGAATGAATCTTTTTCTATCTGAGGTTTAATGGCGCCAAAATGCTGTATAATGCTGTACAGAGCGGTGTCTTGTTTCAGATAATCCAGGTGTTGCATTTTGGGTAATTATTTTTAGAATGTTTGCAGGCCTTCGGAATTGCCTGAAAAATATATGCTTTCTTCGTAATGATTTTACAGGGACCCCGGACCATTTTATCAGGTCTGATAACAGAGCCGGTTAAAAATCCAGTTCAGTCATTGGGTCCCAGAAAATTTTTTTGAAGTTCACAACTCTTCCTGATTTTACTGTAATGCCTTCCTGTTCCAGTTTCTTTTGCCTGTAGCCATCATCACCGCTCAGCACACCCGAGCTGTTTACTACTCTTTGCACGGGTACCGCAGGCTTTACGCCTGTAGTATAGCCCATAGCGCGGCCTACCATCCGTGCGCCGGATTTTAATCCCATTGCTTTCGCAATAGCTCCGTAACTGGTAACGCGGCCTTTGGGTATGCTGCGAACGATATCAAAAATGCCCTTATAAATAGCTTCGGTATCAGGTGCCTTTTCCATAGTCGTTTTTGAAGATTGGTCTCTGTTTCTCCTGCAACAGTTTTGCTGCAGGATTGTTCAGGCAATATACTGCAGTTTTTCGATCCTCCTGGGCGCATTGCATCTGTCGGTGTGGTATGCTGATCCGCAATGCAGGTCTATAAAGGATTCGGGATTACTCTTTGCCGGGGGAGAAATACAGATGTACAAGTTTTTAAACGTAAAAGGATTTGTATGTGAAATATTTTATTTGATTAACGGGCTGTATTTCTTTCTGCAAAGGGCAAAATATTATTAGCTTAGCTGAAGAGGCGGCAGAACTTTTTTGCAGGCCTGAACCCATTTTCTTTTTTATCACCATAAAAACAATTGCTATGAGCTTCAAACAAAAGCTTGGGCAGCTCGGGAAACAACCCGACATCGTCCTCATTATTACAGATGAGCAGACTACGCCAACAGAAAATTACCCGTCGGATTGGGAAGAGCGCAACATGCCCAGCCTCACTTTTCTGAAAAAGAATGGTTTTACATTCAACAAGGCATTCTGCAATACCTGCATGTGCTCGCCGAGCCGTGCTACATTGTTCTCCGGCACTTACCCTGCTATCCACGGTGTCAGCCAGACACTGACGATCGGCGGCCTGCTGTCTCCTGCCGAACCTACATTGAGCAACACTATGCCCAACATTATGAATACACTGTGGGCTGCAGGGTATGATGTGCAGTACAGAGGTAAATGGCATATGAGCAAAGGTGCTGCAGGCACCGGAACCACCACAAACTACGATGAGCTTACCGCTTCAGACATTGCACTCTTCGGCGCTATGGGCTGGCAGGCTCCGGATGCCGGTGAGGATGTAAACCCTTTGAATTTTGGCGGCGGATATGCCAACCATGATGCAAAGTATGTAGCGCAGGCCATAGCGTATCTAAAACAGGTAAGGCTCCGTCGCGCATCTGGCGATCACAAGCCATACTGTCTTATTCTCTCGCTGGTAAACCCGCATGATGTATTGGCTTATCCCAATACTGCAGGTACTTATGGGTATCATCCTTCCACCTGGGAGAGCAGGGACATCCGCCTGCCGGCAACAGTAAATGAAAACCTGCTGAAAAGTAAAAAACCGCTGGCCCAGGAGCTTATCCTGCTGGGTATGGCAGGCTTGCTGGGACCGTTGACCAATGATGAGCAAAAACTGAATTACGTCAATTTTTATGCTTATCTGCAAACGCTTGTGGACAAAGAGATCGGTAAGTTTATAGAGGAATTATACCGTGAAACAGAGGAGGGGAGGCTGGCCGATAAAGCAATTGTGATACAAACATCAGATCATGGTGAAATGGGGCTTGCGCATGGCGGGCTCAGGCAAAAGACGTTTGTGGCTTATGAAGAGGCTATTAAAGTACCTATGGTATTTTCCAACCCTGTATTATTTGATAGCGAAGTGCCACGAAGCTCTGCCGCCCTGGCTACGCTGGTGGACATTATGCCAACGCTCATGGACATCGCAAATGTACAGGATCCGCCAACAGGCCTTGCCGGTACAAGCCTGTTGCCGGTTATTGCAGATGGCAAGCCTGTGCAAAGCAGCATACTTTTTACATTTGATGATACCAAAGCGGGCTCTAACAGTAAATGGTCGGCTGTAAATGCGGCCAACCGTATCCGCTGCATCCGGACAGAAGAATGGAAATACGATTACTATTTTGATGCTATGGGCTCTTATGCCAATCAATACGAATTATATAATCTCAAGGCTGATCCGCTTGAGGCCGTAAATCTGGCTTATGACCCGGCATACAAAAAAATACGGGAAGAGCTGGAACAACAACTGAAAGAACTGGAGCACGACAAATTGCTCATAAGGGCACAGAATGATACGGCAAGACCAAAAGGTAAAAAGGTTATTCCGCTTGAGTTGTAGCTTTGTAACTGATTTATACAAATGATAAGCGATTGCAGCATGCTGCAATCGCTTGTTTTTTTGATCTTAATAATCGTTATCCTGCCTTTAGTATCATCGTTTAGATTTTCTATAGTAAACCTGTGATGATATGATGCATTTCTGTTAGAAATATCATTTTTTAGTGCGGGACAGCGGCTGTCAGCATCCCGTTTGCGCTTTGCCATCCAGGCTGAAAGAAACAGGCAAGGTGTAGAACACGGCTGCCGGTTTTCCTTTTTGTATACCAGGCTTCCAGGCAGGCATACAGCTTATTACACGTATCGCTTCGTTATCCAGCCGCCAATAGCCGGAGGAGCGCTGCAGCCTGGGTTTTGTAACCTGGCCGTTTTCATCAACAGTAAATTGTACAACGGCTTCTCCCCATTCTTTACGCACACGTGAGACATCCGGATAGTGCAGGTTTTTAGATAGCCAGCCATACATATTTCCTTTGAATTGCGGCATCTGCTCCACTGTTTTAAACACGATGCTGCCATCGTCCAAGATTTTAACTTCTCCCGGCCTCGGCGTATTCAAAGCTATGCGGGTGTAGTTAGCTGCAGCTTCGGCATACACCGGTGTCGCAGGTGTTTTATTACCTGTTCTTTTTGCCTGTGCCAGCAGGGCCATGCCTATAAGGCCGGCAGTAAGGGTGAGCGACACGGACAGAAGGACAATTCTTTTGGTTCTTTTTGTTTTTTGCAACATCATAATACGGCGTTTTAGGGAATGATGAAAGAAGGAATGTGCTGTTGTAAATGAATGTGGTGTACCGAAGCTTTGGGAAAGCAGGAGGGAGGCATATGCTGCCATGTCAATATTTTCACTCGCTGCCAGATCTGCTTCAAATTCGTGAACCATTTTCAGTTCCTTGCCCAGGAGCCAGTGTGCCGGCGATATCCAGAAGAATATATGAAGTATTTGCAGCAGCAATACATCAAACCGGTGTCCCGAACGTATATGTGCCAGTTCGTGCTGCACTATTATATTGTCTGTCTGTTCAGCGGGGAAAAATATCTTCCTGCCAATAGTGCCCGGCCCTATTGCGGTTCCGGTAATAATAGTGTAGTCGTCATATTTTACAGGGTTTCCGTGCTTCAGCTTTTTATTAATCCGGATATAAGTACGGATATACAATGCTGCCAGTAAAGTGCATCCTGCGGCGTATAACCATACCAGCAGAACCGGTAATGAAAATGTACCTGCTTGTTGTATCTGCGTAGCAGTACTGATGCGTATTTCCGGCAGTACAGCGCTATAACTGACGGCTGCGGTATGTGCTGCAACGGGAATACGGATAAAAGGGAGTACGGCGGGAAGCACCAGTCCTGCAAGCAGGTACATCCGGCTGTAGGTGTGTAAAGATGTGTTGCGCCATATGATGAAGTAAATGCACCACATGATGGCTGCGTAAAGACTTGCCTGGACGAGATAGAGAAGGAAAACCATAACTTATTTTTTTTTCTTCTTAAGAGATTGAAGGACGCTTTCCAGTTCATCGATATCTAAGTTCTTGTCGGCCACAAAGAAGGAAACCATGTCTGCAAAAGAACCGTTGAAATAGCTTTTTACTACCTGTGTAATGGTGCGGCTGCTGTAATCTTTTTTGGAAATAAGCGGCCGGAACTGGTTGGCATTCCCGATAGACTCTGTAGCTACAAATCCTTTGTCTGCCAGTATTTTCAGGATAGTGTTTACGGTGTTGGCATGTGGTTTTGGTTCAGGCATTCCACCAATGATATCACGTACAAATGCTGCTTCATGTTGCCAGAGCACATTCATGATACGTTCTTCAGCTTTGGTGAGTTGCGGCAGTTCAGTCTTTTTCTTGGGCATTTCTACTAATTGTTTAGTAAAGCTACTAAATGATTAGTAATAAAAAAATAAAAATTATTTCGTTAGGTTCTCCTCTTTCCGGGTTAAAATCATTCTATGCCGGGCTCTTCATCTTATCTTTTTATTAAGTTAATGTTGTTTTAAATCGCCTTTACTGCATTGTCGTTGTGCCTACCTTGGTGCAACCATTCCAATGAACGATGAATACAGACGTCGTAAAAGACCCGATAAAAATTTCCCGCGTCAGAGTATTGTGGCTTCTCGCGAAAGCCGCGGTAGACAAAGACAGACCTGTATTGGCCCAGATTGTTGTAACCCGGAGATGTAACCTGTCCTGCGGCTACTGTTACGAATACGACAAGGTTTCCAAACCGATACCGCTGGATGTGTTGAAGCAAAGAATAGACGAGCTGAAACGGCTTAAAGCTGTGTTTGTAACCCTTAACGGCGGCGAACCGCTGCTGCATCCGCAGATAGCTGAACTGGTGAGATACGTTGCGGAGCAGGGCATGGTGCCTATGATCAATTCAAATGGACATGTATTGAAGCTCCCGTTAATCCAGAAACTCAATGACGCCGGCCTGTTCGGTATGCAGATCAGTTGTGACAGCCTGGAGGACAATGATGTTACGCAGAAGAGCCTGAAACGGTTGCTGCCCAAGCTGGAGTTGCTGAAAGAGCATGCACGGTTTGTAGTGCGCATCAACGGTGTACTCGGTTCTGCTAATCCGCATGAGGCTGAAGCTGTTGCCAAAGCCGTTGTTTCATACGGATTTATTTTTCAATGCTCACTCATGCGTGATGCGACAGGACAGGCTTTGCCTTTGAGCAATGAAGCAAGACAGGTGTATGAAAACATCCGGAAGATAAAGAGCCGGTTGCCGAGAATGCTTAACGACCGTTTCCAGATGCCGCTGGCACGTGGTGAAGATATTAACTGGAAATGCCGCGCCGGTGCAAGGCATTTTGAGATAGACCCGGATGGCCTCATACACCTTTGCCAGCCTAAAACAGGAGCGCCGGGCAAGAAGCTGGAAGATTATACCGTTGCAGACATCCGGCAGCATTATAACTGTCCTAAAAGCTGTACGGCCAGGTGTCCTATTGCCTATGCTCACCTGGGCAGCCGACTGGATCATTTCCGTAGCCAAAATGCAATATCATGATGCAACTCAGCGTAGTTATTCCGGCTTATAACGAGGAAGACAGGATAATACCCACTATTCAACAGTTCAATACATTTCTGTCGGCAAAAAATATCGCCTTTGAGATCATCGTGGTTGATGATGGCTCTTCGGATAAAACAGTAGAAAAAGTTTCGGCGCTAAAACATCAGATGTTTTCTGTGGAGATTATTTCTCTCCGGGAGAATAGAGGAAAGGGATGTGCGGTACGGCAGGGTATGCTGGCGGCTGAAGGTCAGATTTGTATGTTTTCTGACGCGGACGGTTCTACGCCGGTATGGCAGCTGGATAAGCTTCTGCAACCCATATTGGAAGATAAAGCTGATATTGTAATTGGTTCGCGGTATCTGCACGATTCTGATGTGGTGAAAGCCCAGCCTGGTATGCGGGTGGCGTGGAGTCGCCTGGTAAACTGGTTTGTACAGAAATTAATATTACCCGGAATTGCAGACCCTCATTGTGGTTTTAAGGCATTTAGCGCAGATGCTGTCCGGCAAATTTTTCCACCCTGTATGGTAAATGGCTGGTCGTTTGACCTGGAGGTGCTTGCTCTTGCCCGACGGATGCGGCTTAGAACAGCCGAAGTACCCGTAACCTGGGTTAACGACGAAAGGAGCAAGGCACGTATAAGACACCTGCCACGTGAGTTTTATAATGTTTATAAAATCCGGAAAAGGTTGCAGAATGAAATGGCACCCGCTTAAAAATGAGCATGGGCGTTTCATATATGGAAACAGTAAAAGCCGCATCGGCGTGGCGCAGCTTTTACTTTTTGTAAAAAGCTCTTTATTTAAATTTCAGGTTTAAGGAGATAATGTCTGAGTGCATGCCGGTATTTTTCATGTAATGTCCGTAGCGCAACTCTACCATGCTGAAATGCTGGATCCCTAATATTTCTTTCGGTGGTGCAAACCTGATACCTGCCCCAAAGAAATGACTGCTGAATTCCGAAAGATCGTAATTGCTGGTGTAGTACTGATCTGCTGAAGTATGGTCTTCATATCCTGCAAAATATTTAACTGCCGACTGGCTATAAAACCTGTAGAATGGGCTTACCGAGAAAAACGGTGTAATCTTTACAGGAACCTCCAGATTGGCAGTATGGGAGGTAAGTCCCCAGTTGTCTGTATAAAACCGGTAGTATCCCTTCAGGATAATTCTGTCGCCGAGGAAATAGCTGGCCCGCATGCCAAGCGGAAGTTTGAAACGGTTGCCAGGGAGATTTTCCTCATGTACGGTACCGTCTGTAAAATATACCCGGTGAAACGGCAGCCCCAGGTAGCCTTTCTGGTAAATGGCATCGGCCAGGAGCATGACCTGTAGCCTGTCATTTATGATCTGTGAATAGGAGAGCGATCCTGAAAAGGAATTTCTCGGTGTTGTAGGGTAATCTTCATGCCGCCCGGTGCTGCCCGTTCGCAGTTCTATGGGCGTTACAAGACTTACCTGGTCCAGGTAGGCCTGTAGTTTTGCAGTAAATTCACCGCTTTTATTTTTTGTTTTTTTAGAATAAAAAATGTTGGCGCCAAACGATTTGTAATCAAACTCGGAAGATGCGGAAACACCCACTCCAAAGGTTCTTCCCTTTTGTTCATTTTCTACACTCCAGGAAAGTGAAGGGTAGATGCGGGTATCGGAATGTGAGGCAGATGAATTGGCTTTAAGATCTATCATATCCGAAGACGCGGAGGTATAATGGTCTATGCCCAATTCGGCATCTATAGTATGCCTGCGCTGTTTCTTGTCATAGATGAATAATCTGATGTCAATTGCGTTGGATATATCCGTAAGTTTTTCAGTCCCGATTCCACCGGTTACCGCTGAATTATTACCATCCTGCGCATAGTAGCTGGAAACAAGGTTGATCTCTTCCAGGTTCAGCTTCCTGCTGTTAAAACCAGTATCAGTTTGAGGATTCTGTGCACGGGCCTGCAGTAGTGCCATCATACCTGCTATAGATAAAAATATTCTTTTCATTTACGTTTTTTGAGACCGGATAACTGCCGGCAACAATTAATAGAAATTAATTACAACCGCAGCCTCCGCCGCTCTTTCCTGCATTGGCACCGGATGAGCCTTCCCGGTATGACTCAAAGCTGAGTTCCGTTTTTTCTATTTTACGGTTGCCCAGTACCATTTCTGCATCGTTCAGCTTGTTCTTCTGGTATTCTTTTACCGTTGTGCATGAACTTGCAAGGGATATTACGGTGATGCCCATTATTGCAGACAGGATAATTCTTTTCCTTGTTTTTGATATCATTTTAACCGGATATTTCGGGACGAATAAATTTTATTGTTGTCATCAATCACTACACATTCCAGGTGCTTTATCTGGTTTATCATATGGATGCCGGCCTCAATGCCCATGATGGTGACCGGTGTAGCCATAGCGTCTGCTATTTCTGCATTAGGACTGATAATCGTAACGCTTTTGATGCCTGTGACCGGCAGGCCTGTTTTGGGATTGATTGTGTGGGAGTATTTCTTCCCGTTTATGACTATGTATTTTTCATAATTGCCCGAAGTAGCCACTGCCATGTCTGTTATGTTCATATATGAAAAGGGCAGGTGTGCATGGTCCGGGTGAGCGATACCTATTGTCCAGGGATCGCCGTTGGCCTGGAATCCCCATGTGGTAAGGTCTCCGGATGCATTGACCACTCCGCTTTTTACGCCTTCTTTTTTGAGTAATGTTTTGGCCATTTCTGCTGCATAACCTTTGCCAATTCCTCCAAAACCGATGCGCATACCTTTTTCACGCAGCATTACACTGCCGTCTTCTTCATTTAAAATAATGTTGCGGTAATTGATGAGCTTTACAGCTGCTTTTGCAGTTGCTTCGTCCGGCAGGGCTGTCATGGTGCGGTCAAAGTTCCATAATCGTTTGTCTATAGAACCGTAACTTATGTCAAAAGCTCCGTCTGTAATACCCGATATTCTGTTACAGCGTTGTATCAGGTTAAATACTTCACGGTCTGCAACCACTGGTGAAATTCCAGCCTGTTCATTAATCAGGTTAGTCTGACTGTCGGGGGCAAATGTGGTGAGCAGTTTTTCAATACGTTTTATTTCTGCGACAGCCAGTGCTATTTTTTCCTCCGCCCATAATTCTTCTTCGGCAACTACGGTTATTTCAAAGGTATTTCCCATCAGGCGCTCTGTCCTTTTATACTCCGACAGGCCGCTGACAGGATTATTTTTGCGCGTCATAAATGGTTTTAAGATCGCCCGTAAATTGTACTGCACTTTCTTTCGGGAGGCCCTCCCATGATTTGATGATCTTTCCGTCAGCATTCAGCAGAACAGTGAAGGGAAACTTCCCTTCTGCGTTATATCTGTCTGCCAGTGCTTCGTTGCGTTTCTTTGTCTGAAGATCGGGTTGATTTTTTTTGTTCCTGGGAAAATCTGCATTGATCACGATCAGAGCAGAGTCTGCAAGATTTGAAAAAACTGCGCTTTCAAAAATTTCTTTATGCATTCGTATGCAAGGCCCACACCAGTCGGAGCCAGAGAAATTGAGCAATATAAGCTGGTGCCTTTCCTTTGCTTGCTGTTTTGCCTGTTCGAATCCCGATTGCCAGTTCGTAAAAGACATCAGGACGCAAGCGCCAAGAATGATCAATAATTTTTTCATTTATCTAAGTAGTCACTGTATGATAAAACTGATGGTTTTCAGAGAAAGGGGATGATAGTCGCTGTTTGTCGGTAATTGATTCAGCCGGTTAGTAGAAGGAGTGATATCATGCGCAGGCGTGTGCGCTGCGATAATAGCATTCTAAGTTAACGAAAAGATTATAAAGTTATTATCAAACGATATGTTAAGCCTTAGTGCGGTGCAGGGTTTGCTGTCATTTATATTGCCTGTCCTTTTGTTATATCTTGCCACACAAAAAATAATATCTGCTGAATGACAAGCGGTCTGCAAAATTTGCTTTTTATCCTGTTTCTGCTCCTGGCTGTGGCTGCAAGCATAAAAGCCCGGAAGTTAACACCTGTTGGTGCAGTTACAGGCGGCTTACTTGGTTGCCTGGTATTTGTGGGAGCCGGTTTTTGGGGTATTGCTATGGTAGCATTTTTCTTTTTGCTGGGTACATTGGCTACTTCGTGGAAGAAAGATTTTAAAGTACGCAATGGGATGTCGGAGCAGGGGAGCAGCAGGCGTAATGCCGGGCAGGTGCTTGCTAATGCCGGCGTAGCCGCAATTTGCGGGGCATGCGGTTATTTGTTTCCGGAACATATTGGGATGTTCCGTTTGATGATGGCCGCATCGTTGTCTGCAGCAACTGCAGATACATTGTCTTCTGAATTGGGAAATGTTTACGGGAGAAATTTCTATAACGTGCTGACCTTTAAAAAAGATACCAGAGGTTTGGATGGGGTGGTAAGCCTGGAGGGAACAATTATAGGCGTGGCAGGAAGCTCGTTTATAGCTTTGATTTATATGTGTGGCTTCGGTTTCAGCTGGAGCACATTTATGGTATTGTTGCTTGCGGGGACATTCGGCAATTTCACAGATTCATTTCTCGGTGCCTGGCTGGAACGGAGGCAACTTATCGGCAATGATCTGGTGAATGCCTGTAATACACTTGCAGCTGCGCTGTTTGCCCTGCTGCTTCAGTTACTGACAAGCAACTGAAAAAAGGAATACATCGGTTGCCGGTTTATAGACTTGAAGGAGCGGGAATCGCCATAAGGCTTGGGATGCTGATATTCTGTAGCGGCATGTCCTGTATAATGGTTATTGATGTGATCTTTCCGCGGGGGTATTGCTCCCAGTATATATTTTCTCCTTTTGCACCCTTTCTGCGGTCACTGCGGCATCTGAGCTTTTTCAATGAAGTGAAATTTTTCTCAAGCAGCGAGGCTGTTTCTATTTCGGGATTAATGGTTTTGTATGACCGCAGGGAATCGCGCACTACCGGTATGCGTGTGATGATGTTACAGAATCTCCTGCGAATGAATTTTTTAAGATAATAAGCTTGTCCGCGGTCTGTCGCTAATGCCAGCCGGCTAAATTTGTTTTGACTGGCCACAATGCAGGAATAATAGATGTTTTCTGTACTGTGCGTGGCTATAGTATCATAATAGATGTGTTCTGGCGGAACGCCCAGTTGCATTGCATAGCGGCCCATTATAAAGGCTTCTTTATAAGGAGAGTAAACTGCGCCACCAGAATAGATGATATTTTTCGCAATGCCGTTCCTGTACAATGTCACAGACCACAATACACGCGATTTCATCAGATGGCCCCAGTGATTACTGTTATACGGAATTCCGGGAACGATAATCGCGTCGAATGGTTTCTGCGCTTCTGCGTTTTTATAAGCGCGCCCTGCATGTTCTCCCAGGATAACACATCCGGGCAATATCATTGCTGTTAAAACAATAAGGCAGCTCTCCCGTAATATGCGGTGCAAATTCATTGCATCTTTTCATACAGGGTAATATTTTCATGCCTGTATAATATATTTCTCATAAGCCCTGTGCCCCGACCACATCTGCTAACTCAGAAAATGACGTCGAATGGTTTTTCATTGCAGTATATGTGTATGAAAATATAATGTTTCTTTTCCCGGCCAACAAATCTTCCCGGCATCATTTTTTATGTATGAGTGTGCCGGAATCTGCCGGCAGATAAAGTGTGTAGCCATGATTCAGATTGAAGAACAACCTCCCGTTAACCAGGACAGAATAACAGTTGAAAATCCTGCAGATCTTAAATACTGGTGCAATCGTTTCCGGTTGAGCGAAGAAGAGCTGAAAGAAATAATATACGACCTGGGACGGTCTCCGCTTGCGATGGAAACTTACCTGCATATAACGAGGAAAACGGCAGTAACAGCTGAACGCAAAACAGGTACTTAAATAAACGAAGGGGTTACAGAAATGTAACCCCTTTTTCTACACATCACCCTAACCAATAAAATCTTTCGTTCTCTTCATTGGTGATCCTTTCTATGATGACAGGTTTGCCGTGTTTTCATGGAGACCAATGTTTGTTTTATTTTACATTTATCTTCTGACCGTTTGCAGTTTGGTTCCCGTCTTTTTTAGGAAGGACAAGTGTCAGTATTCCTTTGTCATAGGTAGCGTCAATTGAATCTGCTTTCACATGTTGCGGTATTGTAAATGAACGCGAGAAACTGTTATAGCTATATTCCTTCCGTGTATATTTCTTCAGGTCCTCTTCCTCTTCTTTCTCAGATGAAGCGCTTATTGTCAGGAGATCATCATTCAGATCGATGGAAAAATTTTCTTTGTCAAGACCGGGAGCAGCCAGTGTTACTGTATACTGTTTATCATCTTCAGCTACATTAAGCGCCGGTATTTTAGGACGATTTAAAAATCCCTGTTTAGCAGTCCAGTCATTCCATGGCGCAAAGAAATCGTCAAATGTTGTTGGCAGCAGCTCATTAAGTGTGAGCAATGAATTTTTCGGCATTTTTTTGTGTTTTCCGGTTAATTAATTGTGGTGTTTTTTGCCACAGTTTTTATTTTTTATCGCGCTATAGCAATACAAATGTAATATGATGTGAAAGGGCCGGTCAATGACCTGCATCAGAAGTAATGCTGATAGTCATCACCACAGCGCATCAGGATGAAATACGCAGGACGTAAGCAACGTCATATACAGGTATGATGCCTGTCATTGAGCCGGAAGTTGCAGCAGGTTAGTTTTGAGTAAAAAATAGCCATGAGAAAAGTCCTAGCTGTATTTGACGGCGCACATTACGTTCAGGCATTGCCGGATTTTGCATCAGATTTGAATAATGCAGCGCCCTTGCTGCTAACCGGTGTTTTTCTTCCTTCTGTGGATTATGCAGCGGCTACGAGTTATCTGTATTATGGCAACGCCGTTGTGCCTGCTTACCTGGAAGAATATGAAGAAGATCCTGTTTTGATCGATAGAAATGTGAAGGTATTTGAATCGTTTTGCGGGCAGCATTCTATACGGAGCCGTGTGCACCGGGATGCGAAGAAGCATATTGCAAAAGAACTTAAGTACGAGACACGCTATGCCGATCTTATGTTGCTGAGCAGTGCTCATTTTTATGAAAACCTGGGGAAGGGTATCCATGAGGAATACCTGCATGATACATTGCACTACGCTGAATGCCCTGTAGTATTGCTGCCGGAAAAATATGTACGTCCGCAGAGTATTATCATAGCCTACGACGGTACCGCCTCCTGTATGCACGCTATAAAGCAGTTTGTATACCTGCTTCCGGAGTTTGCCGATCTTGATGTACTGATTGTCTATGCCGGAGCGGATGATGATGATATGCCTTTTACAGAAATGATTGCAGAATATGCGGCACGTCATTTTGGAAACCTTGCCTACTACAGGCTCGATGCAGATCCGTCAAAATATTTTAATACCTGGATACAAAATAAAGGAGTGCCCATGCTTGTCTGCGGTTCTTTTGGCCGGCCATTCTGGTCTGAGCTGTTCCGGAAAAGTTTTGTGGCAGATGTGATCCGCGATCATAAAATACCTGTATTTATTGCTCATCTCTAAAAAATTGCATGGTATGGAAAGTATATTACTGGTGCTTGATGACCGGAAAATGAGTACAGAGGTGTTGGATTTTGCCTGCTATATGGCCCGGGTTTCAGGTCGCACACTTGTTGGCGTATTTCTGGAGGCAGATGTTGTGAAAGAAAGAGTGTATACGGAGCCGGGGCCGATACCTCCTGAGCTATATGAAGATGACGCGGGTCCCGGAAGCAGCATGAATGAGCAGCTTTTCTGCAATGCCTGCGTATGCCGGGAGACGAGTCATTCCATACACCGGCAGCGGAAGCTGAATATAGAGGACCTCATTCGTGAAAGCCGTTTCCTGGATATGATCATCGTAGATCCGATGCTGTCGCTGGGAAGTGGCGCAGGCGTTGCACCTGGAACAGGGCTGAAATCTTTACTGAGAAAAGCAGAGTGCCCGGTGATTCTCGCCCCGCAGACTTTTGAAAATGTTGATGAGTTAATATTTATGTATGACGGGAGCAAGGCCGCAGTACATACAATAAAGCAGTTTACTTACCTGTTTCCGCAATTTAATGCTGCACAGGTTGCCGTTATCCAGGCTGTAGTGCCGGGAGAAACCCCGTTGAAAACAGAAAGTTTCCGTGAGTGGCTGGACGCACATTACTCCAGGACGTCACGCGTCGTATTGGAAGGAGACCCCGTGACCAGGCTTGCACAATACCTGCTTCCCCGTAATAATGCGCTGGTGGTAATGGGCGCTTATGGAAGAAGTTTTATTTCCGGTCTCTTCCGGCCAGGTCTGACGCTGAATATTCCTGGTATTATTCCCAATCCCGTATTTATGATGCATCATTGATCCGGCCTCGTGGCCGGATTTTTTGTTATTATTCATGATCCTGCAGGTCAAAATCTTCAATGGCCTCCGTTTCGTGAATACGGCCAGATTCATTTACCGCAATCTGTTCCTGCCTGGCGAGTGTATATCCGTCTGTACGGGTTGTTTCGATCCACAGATCACCCGATTGCCGGAAAATCTGTACGCACAAACCCAGTTTGTGAAAGAAGTCCTCTTCTACAGATGCGACCGTTCTCTGAGGGGCAACATTGATACATGCGGCTGTATGAAACATCACAACGTCTTCCACCGGCACCTCCAGCGATAATCTTGCATCTGCAGGTGATCCTGCATTTTTTTCATGCGGATGTTTGTAAAATTCCAGTTTGAGGCGCGGATAGTATTGCCGGAAGCCATGTTGTATATTTTTAAGCAGGTCATCTTCCGTTATGTAGAGTTCCATTTTAGAGCATTTTGGTTTAAGATAGGCAGGATGCAACCGTGCAACAATGATCATGGTCAGTTCTGAATACTATTGTTGTCATGTTTTTTACCGGTATTGAAAAAGATCTTTATCCTTAAATTTTCAGTATGACTGACCGGCGGAGCACAGGGGAGGAGCGGAAAAAAGACAGCGTGAAATTCTTTTTGGAAGGCCCGCGTTCCAGGCTTATGGAATTTATCTTTTCAATCCGGGTAATGCTGGAATTTATCCGTGGTTTCAGGGTGCTACATTTTGTTGGTCCGTGTGTGGCTGTTTTTGGTTCGGCTCGAATAAAAGAAGGAGAATTGTATTATGGGGAAGCACGTAAAATAAGCGCCGGGCTGGCGCAGCTTGGGTTTACGATAATAACAGGTGGTGGCCCCGGCATTATGGAGGCAGCCAACCGCGGGGCCAAAGAACGAAATGGCCGGTCGGTAGGATGTAATATAGCGTTACCCCGGGAGCAGCAGCCCAATAAGTACATGGATAAATGGTTTCTGTGCGATTACTTTTTTATCCGGAAAGTGTTGATGTTTAAATATTCGCATGCTTTTGTGATTATGCCGGGTGGCATCGGAACACTGGATGAATTCTTTGAAGCGCTTACGCTGATACAGACACATAAAATTCCTGATTTTCCTATAGTCGTTTTCGGAAAAGCTTACTGGGAGCCACTTATGTCAATGTTTTACGCCATGGCGGAAGAGCGTACCATTGCAGTCGGTGATCTCAGGTATGTACTGTTTACCGACTCTGTGGACGAAGCGCTGGAGCATATAAAATCTGTGGCCATGGAAAAATACCGTGAAGGACGGGTAAGAACTTTCCGGAGACTTCCGGTCCTGGGCGAATAGTTAATTATTAATAGGAATATTTTACATTTGGAATGAGCAATAAGGCCCGGCCAAATATGAACAAATCTACAGGAATAGGCTTCGATGCCCTGTTCAATAATGCATCCATGGGTATTGTTGTGACTGATGGGCAAGGGGTCATCGTCCTTGTTAACCCCTTTTTGCTGAGACAGTTTGGTTATACCGAACAGGAATTGGTAGGTGCGCCGATAGAAACGCTTATTCCGTCACGTTTTCATTCAAAACATGTAGGGCATGTGCAGCATTACAGCCAGCATCCTAAGAGCCGTCCTATGGGCCTTGGGATGGATCTGTTTGCCCGGAGGAAAGACGGGTCGGAATTTGCTGTGGAGGTAAGCCTGGGGAGTTATGAAACTGAGCAGGGGAAATTTACCATTGCATTTCTTAGCGATATTTCTCAACGGAAAGAAGCAGAGCTGGCATTGAAGCAACTTAATTCGGAACTGGAAAGTAAAGTAGAAGAAAGAACGCTGTCATTGTCCAGTACGGTTAAGCAGCTGGCGCACCAGATACAGGAAACCGAAACCAAAGATGCCGAACTGAAAAGGGTAAACAGCTTTTTGAGCAATATATGGGAGCATGCCAGCGCTATAATTTTTGTTACAGACAAAAATGGTATTATTAAAATGTTTAACCCGGCAGCAGAAAAAAAGCTGGGGTATACTGCCTACGAAATTGTAGGGAAACATACACCGGAAATTTTTTACGATAAAAATGAATCTTCCGGCCGCAGCAGGGAACTACCGTTTTTTGACGGGGATAAAAGGCAGTCCGTCAACAGTGATGCAGCACCGGCGGAGTATGAGGTGCATTATGTTCGTAAGAACGGTACGCAGTTCCCGGTATCGCTCACTATAACAGCCATGCGGGATATCTACGGCATTACAGATGGTTATCTTGGCATTGCCATTGATATATCCGAGCGGATAAAAGCAGAAACTGATCTCCGGATGGCGCTGGAGAAGGAAAAAGAACTCAGTGAGCTGAAGTCAAGGTTTGTGTCAATGGCTTCTCATGAGTTCCGTACGCCGTTGAGCACTGTACTTTCATCTGTTTATCTTATTTCCAAGTATACCGATTCAGAAGATCAGCCGAGACGGGAGAAACATGTGCAGCGCATTGTTTCTTCTGTAAACCTGCTTACAGATGTGCTGAACGATTTTCTGTCTGTGGGTAAAATAGAAGAAGGAAAAATACAGGTGCGCCGTACCTCGTTTAATGTGTGCCAGATGATCCAGTCGACTATAAATGAAATGCAAGGCCTGCTCAGGTCCGGGCAGCACATCCGTTTTACATATGACGGCGATGCGGAGGTATATCTTGATCCGGGATTGCTGAAACACATTGTGATGAACCTGCTGTCAAACGCGGTTAAATTTTCTCCTGAGGAAAGCGATGTATTGCTGGATGGTGTGCATAAAAATGGCCGCCTGTTGCTTTCATTTACTGATAAAGGCCTGGGCATATCGGAAGAGGACCAGCAGCATTTGTTCGAGCGCTTTTTCCGTGGAAATAATGTGTCACATATACAGGGTACCGGCCTGGGGCTGCATATAGTAAGTAAATATGCGGAGCTGATGAATGGTACTGTGACCTGCAAAAGCAAACCTGGTGAAGGAACTACATTCGAAGTTTTATTAGATACCTGCCTAAACGAAAATACATAAGCATATGCATAAGATATTACTTATTGAAGATAATACAGAGATACGTGAGAATATGTCGGAAATATTGGAGCTGGCAGGTTATGATGTAAGGACAGCTTCCAATGGCAAAGAGGGTGTGGAGCTGGCTATGGAACGTAAGCCGGACCTTATCATCTGTGATATTATGATGCCGGTACTCGATGGTTATGGAGTGTTGCACATGCTGCATAAAAATGATGCATTGCATAATACACCCTTTATTTTTCTTACCGCAAAATCGGAGCGGTCTGAAATAAGGAAAGGCATGGAAATGGGTGCCGACGATTACATCACAAAACCATTTGACGGTACAGAGCTGCTGAATGCTATAGAGTCGCGGCTTAAAAAAGCAGCATTGCTGAGACAGGATTTTTCCGGGGACATAAACGGCATTAATTCCCTGGTAAGCGTTACGTCCGGTAAAGATTCCCTTGAAGAGCTGAAAGAGAACAGGAGTATTAATAAGTATAAGAAAAAACAGGTTGTTTATTCGGAGGGAAACCATCCTTCAAGGCTTTATTACGTGCTTAAAGGCAAAGTGAAAGCTTATAAGAGAAATGACGATGGCAAAGAGCTTATTGTAGGCTTGTATAATGAAGGCGATTTCCTGGGCTATATGGCACTCCTGGAAGGGAAGACATACCGCGAGACCACCGAGGCGCTCGAGGATACAGAACTGGCTATTATACCGCGCACGGAATTTGAGGAATTGCTGGGCAGCGACCCTGCTGTAATGAAAAAATTCATTGGTATACTGGCACATCATATCCACGAAAAAGAAAATCAGCTGTTGGGCATTGCTTATAATTCACTGCGTAAAAAAGTAGCAGAATCGCTGGTGGCACTGTATAATAAATATAATGCTGCGGGAAATAACGATTTCTTCATTGATATGTCAAGGGAAAACCTGGCTGCAATAGCAGGCGTAGCTAAGGAATCGCTTATCCGTACGCTGAGCGAGTTTAAAGACGAACAGCTGATAGGGCTGCAGGGTAGTAAAATAAACATTCTGAACTACAACAAGCTGGAACATATGTATAACTGACGTAATTAATGTTGCGTCAGTTTTCCTGCCTCTGTCAGGTATTTATCAAAAGAATCCTTCAGCAGGTTGAACCGGGAAATAACCTTATGGAGGTCCTTTTCCAGCTGCCTTGCCTGCAGTATAGATCTTATGTTGGCCTGGACCGGTAGCTGCATCTGTTTCAGCAGGCCTGCAATATCATAGCGCAGCAGGTTTATAACCTGGTCCTTGTCTATAAACTTCTGCTGGAAAGCTTCGGCGTCCTCAATAAATGTTCTGCTCACCTCATCTTTGATGGTGGCAGAAAGCCGATCCTGCAGCCTGATATTCTCCTGTCTTAGTTCATCCAGTATGGTTAGCCATTCTCTGACTGCAGATACTGAATACGCTTCATCTTGTTTCTTGCTCATCTGATTAATCTTCAAAAATATAAAGTGTCAATGGTTGGCAGGGATGATTGTGGTCATACAAATCAATGATTATGATCATTATCTGCGACGAATTGCTGTTTGTTTGATATTGCAAAATTCATACCGGTTTATATAGAAAAGCCGGGATATTTTACAAAGATCACTTTACTCTATTGTCCGTTCAATGACAGTAATCATAGCCACTTTTGATATCCGTCACAAAAGCCGTTTCTGCATTGTTTGCAGCGTGCATAACTGATGTATGTTCTCTTTCTTCATGATAAGCATCATCGGCAGCGGGATGTCTGCACTGTTATTTTACATCCTGTTAAATGATTACAAAATGAACAAGACAAACATCCGCCACTGGCAGAGCACACATAACGACTGGCTGCGTGCGCTCGATTTTTATAACGATGAAATCAATATCCTGAAAGGGCGGTTAAACGAGATCGCCGCGAAAAATACAGGCAAAAACGTAATGGCTCAGGTAGAGCATTTCGAAAACCAGTTTACGCTCCATCGGGAAAATATCGATGAACTCCAGCATAATATTTCAGCAGATGTGGCAAAGGTGAGGAAAGACATAGAATCCAATAATGGCTTTGCCGGTACAAATCTGTTGGATAGCCTGGAGCAGAAAGAAGAAAAGTACATAACCGAAGAAAAATTATTCATGGAATTGAAGCAATCTTTTAAACGCTTTTGTTCAGAGTGGATGTAGTGTAATGACAACAGCATGTTGGTTATAAATAAAATTGCCGGACACATAGTCCGGCAATTTCTTTTTTGCTGTGTAAATAATGGGTGATGGATTGTTTATTAGTCGGGCAGAAGCCGGTATGTTTTTTCAAAACGTTCGTAATATGCTTTTTCAAGCATTTCGCGATGATCGGGATGGGCTATGCTGATGAGCAGGCGGGCGCGTTGTTCCATGTTTTTGCCGTACAGATTTACAGCGCCGTATTCGGTAACAATATAATGTACATGGCCACGTGTGGTTACCACACCGGCTCCTTGTTTCAGGAATGGCACAATACGTGAAATGCCGTCTTTGGTAACAGATGGAAGCGCAATAATAGGTTTGCCTCCTTCTGACAATGCGGCACCACGCATGAAATCCATTTGCCCGCCGATACCGGAGTATTGATAGCAGCCTATGGAATCAGCGCATACCTGGCCTGTAATATCTATTTCAATGGCACTGTTGATGGCTATTGCTTTCGGGTTCCGGCGTATTACATCACTGTCGTTTACAAAGGAAACATCCTTACAGTTTACATAAGGATTGTTATCTGCAAAATCATATACCTTCCTTGTGCCGAGGATAAAGCTGCTTACTATTTTCCCCGGGCATACTTTCTTCAGTTCGTTCGTTACTGCTCCTGCTTCCACCAGCGGTATTACACCATCCGAAAACATTTCCGTATGTATGCCCAGCCTGCGGTGATGGCGCAATTGTGCGAGGACAGCATCCGGTATGGCGCCTATGCCCATCTGCAGGGTAGAACCATCTTCAATAAGACCGGCCACAAGTTTGCTTATTTTTTCTGTAACAGGATCCGGTCCTTGTTTATAGGCGACTTCCGGCAATTGAGATTCTGTCCAGGTCATAGCAGCGAATTGTGTATAATGGACGATGCCATCTCCCAGCACACGCGGCATATGAGGGTTTACCTGGGCTATTACAGTTTTTGCATGCTTTACGGCGCTAAGTGCAGCATCTACAGATGTACCCAATGAACAATATCCATGCTGGTCGGGTGGAGATACGTGCACTATTGCAACGTCGATGGGCAATATGTTTTTTTCGAAAAGGCCGGGTATTTCGCTAAGGAAAACCGGTACATAATCGCCGCGGCTTGTATTTACCCAGTCACGTACATTGGCAGATACGAACAGTGAATTCAGATAAAAACTATCCATTACTTCCTCCCTGCGCCAGTTTATATCTCCATATGTACTGATGCTTACCAGTTCTACATTTTTCAGTTCACCGGCCCTGTTCAGCAATGCATTTATCAGTGTAAGCGGTGTGGCAGCACTTCCATGCAGGAATACGCGGTCCCCGCTTTTTATCACGTGTACGGCTTCTTCCGGTGTTATATATTTAATGCTCATGTCTTGTGGTCCGATACGTTTTAGGCGTGCATCAGTAATACCGGTACAAATGGATGCAGCACTATTTTCTTACTGATGCTTTCATGAAATAAGCCGGAAGGGAATGTGTGTTTGCCGGCTACCACCAGCAAAATGTCTACATCATTATCCTGTACAAATTTTTCTATTCCTGCGCGGATATCTTTACTGGTGACAATATGCACAGAAGGCCGTACTGCAGAAAGTGTATTGTACATATGCTGGGATGTGAGCAATACTTCTTCCGGCATACGGTGGTCCGGGTCGTATACGTAAAATATCTCCAGCTGTGCATCCAGTGCATTCACCATGTCGCGTATACCCGGCAATACTTCCGGCTCATGTTCCATATCGCAGGCATAAGCTACCTTTTTTATACCTGAATAGGCTGCACGGGGAGGAATAATGATGAGCGGGCAGGACAGGTGTTTTGCGACGCTGAGTGTGTTGCTGCCCAACATAAAGGCTTCTGCAGCACCGGTACCTTCACTGCCCATAACAATAAGAACCGGACTGGTTTCTTCAGCCAGTTTTTCTATCTCCTGGCGGAAATAACCGGTACTGACATACGTGTTTACCGTTATAGTGCTGTAGCGTTTGTTAAGTTGCAATTTTAGCTCATCAAGCTGCTGCTGCGCACTCTGTGTAAGCAGTTCATAATTTTCAAATGGCACCGGGATCTCAGATATCGTAACGGGAACCTGGATGTTGTGCATCAGGAGTATGGTCGCCTGCAGTTTTTGTGCAAGCGCTGCAGCATAATGCATTGCATTCAGTGATACGCTTGAAAAGTCGACGGGAACGATGATGTTTTTCATAAAAACAGTTTATGATTTATTGCTGCAATGTATTGCCCTTCCGGCATCCGGATCATGACGAGAATCAACAAAAACAGTGACCTGTACCAGCTTTCTCTTGATCCTTTAATACTTCTTTTGGAAAAAGGTTTTCGGGTGACGCTGACTGATAAAGATATCAAAGGACTTTCGGATGAACAGGTGCTTTTGTCGAGGCAAAAACATGGAGCCAACATTGTATTATACCGGAAGCAGCACCCACTGCAGCGTATTGTCATTCAGCTTGTAAAAGAACCGATGGTTTTATTATTGCTGGCTGCAGCAGCGATCTATTTTTTTACAGGAGATACTGCAAATGGCATTTTCCTTGCAGTTGCTATAATATTTGTAGCTGCAATATCGCTTTACGAAGATTCAAGAAGCCGCAATGCACTGGAGCAGTTGAAAAGTATGAGCAGGCCGGTATGCCGGGCGATCAGGAATGGAACTATTATTTCCGTGCCGGCAGAAGAAGTTGTGATCGGTGATGTATTGGTTGCAGAAGAAGGAACATTGATAGCGGCTGATGCTGTAATCATACATGCCAATGATTTTTCTGTAAATGAGTCGTTGCTTACTGGTGAGGCAATGCCTGTAACCAAAAACCAGGATACGGAAGATAAGAATATTTACCAGGGAGCCATGGTTGTAAGTGGTCTTGCCCTTGCTGAAGTGACAGGAGTGGGAAGTAATACAAAGCTCGGAAAAATAGGTAAAAGCATTGAAGGTATACAGGAAGAAAAGACGCCGCTGGAAATGCAGATCCGCAATTTTGTATTGAAAATGCTGGTTGCCGGTGCCGCTGTTTTTATTGCGGTGTGGGTTATAAATTATAACGCAAGTCATAGCGTTGCAGGTAGCATGCTCAAAGCGCTAACATTGGCGATGAGCGTGCTTCCGGAGGAAATACCCGTTGCTTTTACATCTTTCATGGCATTAGGCGCCCGCCGTCTTATGCAGTCCGGAATTGTGGTAAAGCAAATGAAGACAGTGGAAACACTGGGCAGCGCCAGTGTAATATGTGTAGATAAAACAGGAACTATTACGGAAAATCGCATGTCGCTTGCCGGACTATTCCTTCCCGGTACCGGCAATATAGTATATGCCCAAAGCGGATTTGACGAAGCGGGGAAAGATTTGATAACAGCAGCCATGTGGGCAAGTGAGCCTATTGCTTTTGATCCTATGGAAGTGGCTTTGCATGATGCCTATGAGCAACTGCAGGTTCCGGATGAGCGTACGGTTTACAGTCTTGTGCATGAATATCCGCTGGGGGGAAAAATGCCGATGATGACTCACGTTTTTGAGGCAGACCACAGTAAACGTATCATTGCAGCAAAAGGCGCGCCGGAAGCTATTGTTGCAGTGTCCGGCCTCTCTGTTGCTGAGCAGAAAGCCGTATCAGATGCGTTGGAAGTGTTTGCATCAAAAGGCTACCGGGTGCTGGGTGTGGCAGTCTGTGCGTTTTCGGGAAACGATTTTCCGGAAAAACAAACGGAATTGTCCTTTGTATTTAAAGGCCTGGTCGCATTTTATGATCCGCCGAAAGAAGGTATCCGCGATGTGTTGAAATGTTTTTATGACGCAGGTATAGATGTGAAAATGCTTACGGGTGATAACGCCATGACCGCTGTTTCTATTGCCATAGAAGCAGGTTTCAGAGATGTATCCATGATGTCCGGCGAAACGGTAATGGCTATGGACGATGCTGCGCTTGCAGATGCTGTGAAGAAAACAACCATATTCAGCCGCGTATATCCTGAAGCAAAATTGCGCATTATTAACACGCTGAAAGTTGCTCATGAGGTGGTGGCTATGACAGGAGACGGCATTAATGACGGGCCGGCGCTGAAGGCTGCGCATATCGGCATTGCTATGGGAAAGAAAGGAACGGAAACAGCCCGGCAGGCAGCATCTCTTATTCTGCCGGATGACGATATCTCGAAAATGATAACAGCCATAGCTATGGGCAGGAAGATTTATGCCAACCTGAAGAAGGCTGTCCGCTACATTATTTCCATACATATTCCCATTATACTTATTGTCTTCCTGCCTCTGCTGCTCGGATGGGAATATCCCAATATCTTCACTCCTGTTCATGTGATTTTCCTGGAGCTGGTAATGGGGCCTACCTGTTCGCTGGTGTATGAAAACGAGCCCGCGGAACCACAAGCCATGCTTTTGCCGCCTCGCCCTTTCTCAAGTACTTTTTTCAACGGCAGAGAATTGCTTATCAGCGTATTTCAGGGGCTTGCAATTACTGCGGCGCTCCTGTTTATGTACCAGTACGGCGTTGATGCGGGGATGGACGAAGATAGCGTCCGCACAATGGTGTTTATTACATTAATATCTGCCAACATATTGCTGACATTAGTTAACCGCTCATTCTATTACTCACTCACAACAACAATAAAATACCGCAATCCACTGATGTGGCAGATGATAATTATTGTTGTGCTGCTATTACTGCTGATAGTAATAATACCCGTTTTCCGGCATTTCTTTCTTTTGAGCAGTTTAACTGAGGGTCGCATTGTATTAAGTGTAGTAACAGGTTGCCTGTCTGTATTATGGTTTGAGCTGTTTAAATACATCCTGCGTATAACTTCCCGGCAAGTCCGGAATATTTGATGTCAATCATTTTGTTTGCTGATGCCGCTCATATACTGGGGTGTCTGGCTATACTAATTTTGATAAAAATATCCTCTATGAAAAAGTTGCTTGCGGTATTTGACGGCACACATTTTTCGGAAAGCACCATAGATTTTGCTGCCCGGCTTAATGAAACTGAAACGGTGCTGCTCACCGGTATTTTCTTACGCGCTGTAGATTATGCTGATATCCTTGTTTTTTATGCAGGCGGCCTCAGCGGGCCACTATACATCCCGGAGGCTGTAAATGAGAGTGCCGGCATCGCGGAAAATATTAAGCGGTTTGAAGACTCCTGTCGGAAAAAAGGAATTGAATACCGTGTACACAAAGAAGAAGGAGATCATGTACTTGATGCAATTCGTAAAGAAACGCGTTACGCTGATCTGTTGCTGATAAGCAGCAGTTTGTTTTATGAAAACATGGGAGCAGAAGGACAGAAAAGCTACATTAGTGATACGCTGCATCACGCTGAATGTCCTGTAATCCTGATGCCGGAGCACTGCGCATTTCCTGAGAGTGTGATAATTGCTTATGATGGAAGTGCATCCGCTGTTTTTGCGCTGAAGCAATTTGCCTACCTGTTTCCCGGTCTTTCTGCGCTTAGTACACTGATCGTTTATGCTTCCGCAAAAGAAGATGAGTTTCCCGATATGCCTTATATCGAAGAATTGGCGGCAAGACATTTCAGCGATCTCACTTTTTTTAAGCTGGAAGCTAAGCCGACGAAATATTTTGAGACCTGGATTGCTGAACGTGGAAATGCGTTGCTGGTGACTGGCGCAGCCGGCCGGTCCCGCTTTTCAGAGGTGCTGAAAAGAAGTTTTGCAGATGACGTAATTGATGCATACAAGCTGCCGGTTTTTATTGCACATACCTGATTTTCCATAGAGTTACAACCGCAATATGATGTCCTGGTTTTCCTTTACATTTTGTTTTCTGCTCCTGCAAACATGCGGTATTATGAAAACGGCAATTATAACACCTGATATACGGAAAGCAGCTGCTGTAAAGAAAACTTACCAGGAGCCGGAGACGTCCTTATCATTTAACGGAAAGCTGGATTCACTGCCACATGTGCTGGTACTTTGCTATCACCAGGTGCGCGACTGGACTGCTACAGATTCAAAAAGCGCACGCACATATATTGTGTCTGTGGGGCGTTTTGAGGAGCAGATCGCCGGGCTTCATGACAAAGGTTATGTATCTATTCTTCCCGATCAGCTTGCAGGCTACATGCTGCGCGGAGCACCATTACCGCCGAAAGCAGTGTTGCTGACTTTTGACGACGGTACAGAATCCCAGATCACCAATGCTCTGCCGGTAGTGGACCGGTATGGCTATAAGGCTACTTTTTTTATCATGACTGTAACGCTTGGCAAACCAGGTTATATGAGCCGGGCACAAGTGCGGATGCTGGCAGATAAGGGGCATACAATCGGCTGCCACACCTGGGACCATCATATCGTTACCGGCTACACGGCACAGGACTGGACAACGCAGCTTGTAAAACCAACACTTATGCTGGAACAGATCACCGGGAAGCCTGTCCGGTATTTTGCATATCCTTATGGCATATGGAATGCGACGGCAATTGAGCATTTAAAGGCGCTGCATTATACGGCAGCTTTTCAGCTTGCTGGGCATGAATATCCGGCAGAACCTATGTTTTGCATCCGGCGCATTATTGCAGACAGCAAATGGAAGACCAAGTAACGGATTAATCGTCAGATGTTTCAAAAACAGACAATATGTGGCTTAAAATTATTTTGGCAGTCTCCGGATTATCCGCGGGTGTTTTAGCTTTTACCTTTTGCAGTAGATCGCCGGAAGTTAAGAACGTAGCGGCTCCCCGAATACCTTATTCTAAACCTTTACTTGCAGCTTCGGAGGATAAACCCGTGGCGGTCATTGATACAGCGCGGTTTGATTTTCTTCAGCTTTACCTGGTTCACAATCATCCAAACAGCAAATGGCCGGTACGAACAGAGTATCCGTTGCCTGGCGCAGTTTTGCCATTTAAACGGATTGTAGCTTATTATGGCAATTTTTATTCAAAAGGTATGGGCGTATTAGGCGCATTGCCGCCAGAAGAAATGCTGAAACAACTAGGTGCCGAAGTGAAGAAATGGGAAGCTGCCGATCCCGGAATTCCTGTACAGCCTGCATTGCATTACATTGCGGTCACGGCACAGGGCAGTCCGGGTAAGGGGAGCAAATACCGTTTACGGATGCCTTTTGGACAGATAGATCATGCACTGGAACTTGCAAAGAAAATAGATGCAATAGTTTTCCTGGATGTACAGGTGGGGCATAGTACGTTGCAGGAAGAGCTTCCGATGCTGGAGCCTTATCTTAAATTGCCTGAAGTGCACCTTGGTATAGATCCTGAATATTCAATGAAAGGGGGAGAGGTGCCTTGTGCCAAAATAGGTACTTTTGATGCTGCCGATGTCAATTATGCTTCTGAATGGCTGGCGGGAATAGTCAAAAAATACCAGCTGCCGCCTAAAGTTCTTGTTGTGCACCGCTTTACCAAAGATATGATTACCAATTACAGGAAAATAGTGACGCGCAGGGAAGTGCAGATAGTTATGAATATGGATGGCTTTGGTTTTCCTGCAAAGAAGATCAGCAGTTATCATATTGCTGTTGCCAATGAGCCTGTCCAGTTTGCCGGTTTCAAGCTGTTTTATAAGAATGACAAGCTGAGCAAACCCTTCCACCTTATGGAACCGGCAGAGATACTGGAATTAAACCCTTCGCCAATTTATATTCAATACCAGTAAAAAAGCCTTCCCGGGGAGGAAGGCCTGTTACTGTTATTATTATTTATAATTATTTGCTGTTTTTTACTGCATCCTGTGCAGTTTGCGCCATCTGCAGATGCTGCTGCAATACCGGTACTTTGCCCGCCGCCCAGGTTTTCAGATCGGCATCATTGCCTTTGTCTGCTTCTTTCTGAAACTCTTCGATGTCTTCTTTATGATCATCTACCATAAGGTCTGTGTATGCTTTGTCAAACTCTGCTCCGGTTTTTTTACTGAGTTCATCGTACTTCTGCTGATGCTTATCGCTTAATGCTGCAGGTAATGAAATGTTCTTTTGCGTGGCTACCTGTTTCAGTTCGTCATTAGCCTTGCTGTGATCGTTTATCATCATCTGGCCAAGTGCTTTTACCTGTTGGTCTGAAGCGTTGGTAAGCGCCAGTTTTCCCAGCTGCACTTCCATCATTCCGCCATCGGCTGCCGTCACTGCAAATTTTGTATCGCCTTCAATAGTAGTGCTGTCAAACTTTTGGCTGTTCTCTTCTTTGGCTGTCTCTTTACTGTCGGGTTCATGATTGCCGCAAGCGGCAACAGCCGATAACATAAATGTAGCGATCAGCAACTGCAGTGTAGTATTTTTCATAATAGAATGAATAGTTAGTCTGGTCAACGCTTTTAAAAAGCGTGCCACGGGATACATGTTTCTCCGGAAAAAATAATGGCGGCACCAATGTGCCGCCATTATTTGTAGAAAACAGCTAAGCTGTGTTTCTTATTTTTTAGGAGTTTTTGCAGTGGCAATCTTCTCAGAGAATTCTTTACCTGCTTTGAATTTAGGAACTTTAGAAGCTTTGATCTTGATTGTTTCACCAGTCTGCGGGTTACGGCCGTTACGTGCAGCTCTCTGAGAAACGGAGAATGTACCAAAGCCTACAAGTGTAACTTTGTCACCTTTTTTCAGGGTAGCAATAATGGTGTCAGTAATTGAGTTGAGCACTTCGTCGGCCTGTGCTTTAGTGATGCCGGCATCTTTTGATACCTGATCGATCAGTTCTGCTTTGTTCATGCTAAAAATTGTTTTGTGTTGTGAAGTAAGTATAATTTCTGCAAAAATTATCGTCTTTTTCTGAAAATAAACGAATCTTTCTGAAGCTGTTAAGAACTGTGGAAAAAATGATGATAACTCGCCCTCCCGGTTTCGTAAAAAAACTGTATAAAACCTGTTTTTACAGGCCAAAAGGGCATCTTCGGGTTGGATATAGCTTTTTTTCAGCCAAATAGTATTTGTTCTGAATTTGTTCTGCTGATCACCGCCACAGCCTTTATTGTCGGTTATTATGGGTATTTTAGCAGCAGGTGTTTCTGAAAATAGTATTGTTTTGAATTCTACAGAGATCGTAACGAAAGAGTCGTTGAGGCATACATTATATGCCGGCAGTGATAAAGAGGCTATTGTGTTGCTGTACTCAAAATACAGCGCTATGCTTTACGGCTATATACTGAAGTTTGTGCCTGATGTTAAAGATGCAGAACAGTTACTGGTGAAGCTTTTTACGGGGCTTGCGGGAAAACTGGAGGAAGCCTTCAGTTCATCCCTGAATATCTATTGCTGGCTGCAATTGCATGCCAGGGAGCTTGTTTTAGGGAATATACATCTTCGGGATGAGCGGGTTACGATAACAGCTTGTATGGCTCTCCTGAGAGGTGCGCCGGCCGGGGTTCAGCAGGTATTTGAAGAAGTATATCTGAAGGGTCGCTCCAGGACTGAAACAGCTGTAATGATGCACAAAACGGAACCGGAAATTACACAATTGCTGTTTATGGCTTTAACGATCATAAGGTCCAAAATATCATGAATATCTCCGAATATAAGAAAAGCGGCATTGTGGAAGCTTATGTGATGGGGGTTGCCACAGAACAGGAACGTGCTGCTTTTGATACCCTTGTGGCTGCGCATCCTGAGCTTGCTGAAGCGCTGTATGAGGCCCAGGTATTGGCTGAGCGGCTTGCGTCCCGGAATGCTGTGGCTGTTCCGTCACATGTGTGGAAAAGCATAGAATACCGCATTGGCGATCCAGCAGTGCGCACGGTATACGACCGTTTTGCGCGCAACGGAGGGGAACAGGTGACACTGGTTGGCGTATCCAATACACAGATCAGGGTGCATAAATACTGGCGGGCGGCATTTATAGCCATATTTGTACTTTCCAAGATATTTTTGATACTGGCTATATTTTATTATCTCAGTTATCGTCAGTCGGCAAAGCAGCTTGAAAAGCTGGAACAGCAGGTGCAGCAGATACAGACGGGAAAGAAATAAATAGTTTACTTATTGCGTTAAGAAATATTCAATCAGAGGGTTGCATAAAAAAAATATCGCCGTATATTTGCATCCCGTTCTGAAAAGGACACAGGGTTGATTCCGTAGCTCAGTTGGTAGAGCAATACACTTTTAATGTATGGGTCTTGGGTTCGAGTCCCAACGGGATCACAAAAGCCTTCCACATTGTGGAAGGCTTTTTATTTTTCCGGATGGCGAGGCGATGAAAGCGGGATCAATCGTAAAAGTTGGGGGATAGTCAGTATTAAGCATAAATGTTAGCAAGTCTGAAGAGGAAGAAAGGAATATCTCTTACACCTCTTGATGTAGCCTTGCGCTTTAATCTCGATCTGCTAGTAAACAAGGAGAAAATCTGTATTAAATCCGAAGGATTATCTCCGTGTGCAGGTGAACGTTTGATCAACTATTCCAAGAATGGTTATATTTTGCTTTTTTTTTGAGATTTTAGCAAAAATCACGAACCACCACGCCAATGAATGTCTTGCTAGCAGATGACCATATTATCATTACGGATAGGCTAAGAGCGATGATCACACGTTTGATCCCCGATGCTCAGATTACAGAGGTAACTGATATGGTTGCTGCTCTGGTGCACCTGAAACATACAGAAACGCAATTGGTCATCTGCGATATAAATATGCCGGGAGCTAACCATTTTGGTATAGTGAAGACGATCAAATCTATCCAGCCGCATACAAAACTTCTGATACTGAGCGCATATAATCCACAACTATATGCGCACCGCTATTTGCAGGAAGGAGCAGATGCTTACCTGAGCAAAAATGTGCCCATATCAGAAATTGAAAATACAATCGTGGCAGTGCTGCAGGGTGCAGTGGATACAACATCTGTGGCAGAAATTTCGCCTTTATCAACCCTTTCAAACAGAGAACTGGAGGTAGCTCAATTGCTCATTGAAGGAAATGGTATTCTTGAAATTGCCAACTTGCTTCAACTGCGTGTCAGTACTGTGAGTACCTATAAAACCAGGGTTTTTGAAAAAATGAATATATCCAACGTTCCTGCACTGGCAGCTGTATTTCATAATTATAATAAATGAGGTTGACAGCGTAATCAAAGAAGCGTGTCATATTCATTTTGCAGAATGAGCACCCGGAAATCCACACCTTTTGAATGGTTTGCTACTACCCGTATTTCCAGTTTCTGCAAAATGGCAATTTCTTTAATGATCTGGAAGCCAAAACCCGTATTGAGTGCGCTTCTGTCCATTGTGGATGTTCTGAAATAATCATTGTATGCCTGTAGCTGTGCCGGAGTCATGCCCCTGCCGTTATCAGATATGCTCAATATTATTCTTCCATTTTCTGCCATTGTGGTAATAATGATCTTCCCGTTTTCTGTGTTTTTGACAGCATTGTCTATAAGATTATGTAATACAATGCTGATCAGGGATTCATTTTGATGAATAAACAGTGCAGGGTCGGTGCGGTTTTCAATGATATTGTTGCTTGCAGTTGCTGCAATTTTGAAAAGCTCTGCTTTTTGCTTTACAAGGTCATGCATGTTAAAGCGGGTTCCGGAAATATTTTTCAAAAGCCTTGTACGCATATACTCGCCAAGGTTTTGCACCACTTCATATATCCGGTTTATGTCTTGGTGCACATATTGCATCTCTGCATCATTTTGACCTTCCTTCCTGTCTGATACCTGCTGTGTGAAAATACTGAGGTATTTTAACGGAGTGGTAATGTCGTGCGTTATTTGTTCATTCAGTTTGGTTTGAAATTGTAATTGCTCACCCAACCGGTTTTCAGAATCTTCCAGGTCATAGATGATGTCTTTCAGATCCTGTGTGCGGCGCTGAATAGCTGTTTCGAGGAGCTGGTTGCGCATTTTCCAGTGGCGGACGCGAAGACGTATAATAAGCCAGATAAGCATAACCAGTAAGACGCTGGCCAGGATGTAAAACCATCGGGTCTGCCACCATGCCGGCGGCACATAGATGAGAAGCTCACTGGTTACATAATTTTCAAGACCGAACCCTGCCTTCCTCCTGATAAAAATATGGTTGTGGCCGGCAGGAAGGGAGGATAAAATGACTGAGCCGGCATATGTATTTCTCCATTCACTGTCATTGTTCAGGCGAAACTCATACTTCAGGTTAGCAGGATTGCCCATGTATGCTGAAACCGGCGTAATCTTTAATGTCTTGAAGTTCCTGTTTAATACAAGCGACCCTGTTCCGGATATGATTTCTCTGTCGTCAACTTCTATCTTGTCGATGATAAATTTTTCTTCCGGCAACTCTGCTTTTATTGCTGAAGGCCTGAAGAAAACCACACCGTTCATGGAAGAGATACTAAAAAAACCATTGCGCAATTTTACACCTACATATGGGCTGCCACCATTAAATTCGTTTGTAACGAACCCGGATTGCTTACTGTAATAGTACAGATAGGGTTCTTCTCCCCGGTTACTGGCATACCTGAGCAGGTCGGCGCGTTTTGCCTGGTATATACCATGGTTTGTGCTTATCCAGAAATAACCCTGTTCATCTTCCAGTACTTCATTAACTGTTTTCAGGTAAGGATAGTTAGTCACAGGAAAATGAGTAAGTCTTCCTTTTTGCCAAAGAAATAAACCATCTTCATAGGTGCATATCCATACTTCTCCCGGTCGTGGAATATATAAGCTCCGCGCCATTTTATCAGTCAGGCTGTTGAGTGTATCTATTGTGCCTGTATTTATATTCATGCGCAATAAATGATGTATCGTACATATCCATAAGAATTGTTCGTCTTCCCATTCTATACTCATGATATGCTGATGTGCCCCCAGTACAGGCCGGAGCTCCGGCTGGGTATCACGCATGTCTAAAACGAACATGCCTGAATGTTCGGTGCCTATCCATATGCGCCCATCTTTACTTTCAGCGAGTGTCATAGGTCCTGGGCATATCCACTCCTTTTTTATGTTGGTAGCTGTACTGTCCATCAGGAAAATTCTGTCCCGTCCGCAAACCCATACATTACCGCTTCCCGACCGGAAAACAGGACTGGAATGAGGATCATTGCCATAACCCGGAAGGTTTCTGTAAGCAGGTGGGATAGCCGGATTGGTATGAAATATGGTGCCGTTACCCGTAAGTACAGTGCTGTCATTGAGTGCTACCTGGTCGTAGATTACATTGATTGTTGGGAGAGCCCCTTTTCCCTGGTATATGGCCGTATAAAATTTTTTCCGTTCCAGGATATATAGCCCGTTTGTATAACTTCCCAGGAAGATGCGCTGATGCAGGCTATCATAATAGGCGCAGCCAATCAGTTGCCGGTTCAGGTCAAAACCGGACAATAATAGCTTTGTGGATATGCTGCCGTCGGAAAGTGGTTCTGCCAGGTACAGGCATTGACTTGTGTATAAAAAAGCCTGTCCTGCAGCATGGGAATTTTCGATAAAATAATCCCTGGATCTGTGCCGGCTCTGCCATGCTGCAAAATCTCCCTTAAACGTAACGTTACGGATTCCGTCAGGAGTAATGCGTTGCAATGTGTCCCCGGCCGGGCCGCCGGCAATGCGATATATGGCATGGTCAAAAAGGAATAATTCTTTGGATGTGGTCAGGGAAGGTATATAAGTATGGTCTGTGGGTCTTTTGTTGGTATACCAGATAATGCCATGCTGAAAGGTTACCATTGCTTCCAGGGTTTTGTCTGTGTGAAAAAACAGGCTGTCGGCCCACACTTGCCCCTGCATCCATTTAAAAAACCGGGGCTTCATTTTTTCTGCTGATCCCGGTAAAAGAACATTGGAGCTGCCTCCTGTGGTTTTTTGTGCTTTTCCTCCGGAAATCGACAGCAGCTCTCCGATACCGGAAATAGCTACCAGTGTGTTGGCATCCGTGCCGCGCTGTATGTCGAACATCCTGCTGCTGAGTATGCCCGTATTTTTTTTATCGAATTGTTTGAAATTATTCCCGTCAAAACGCAGCAGCCCTGATTCTGTCGCCAGCCAGACAAATCCATAATCATCCGGGGCTATAGACTTAACTGTATTTTGAGATAGTCCATTCTCACTTGTAAAATGACGGAGGTAAAAGTCTGACAGATCAGTTTGCGCAAATAACATATCTGTTGTCAGCAGCGTGAACAGGCAGAGCAAAAAATGTTTCATGAAAAAACCGGGACGACTTGAAATCTTTACAACGAGAGACATACAAATCTACATTTCCAACCTGTTGTTTAATAATAATGAAACAACAAACACGTATATAGGGTGGCCTAATCTATAAGTATTTAAGATGCGTTTATAAACAGATGGGATATTAATGATTAGTGTCAGTCAGTCGCAATATTAATTGCGTGTAGCGATATTACTACAAATGAGATCGGGAACATAAATGTATTTTTCTGCCCGGAAGCAATTTATGGTTTGCCATGGGAAAAGGGATACCCCGGCAGCCTATATCTGATACCTCTTCATTTATTGTTCATCTTATGCAGTGTATTATTAAACCGATAATAGCTATGAGGAAACTATTTGTTTTTACGTTTCTGTTCTTACTTTCTCTTTACAGGATTGAAGAATCGTACGGGCAGAATCAGTCGGCAAAGGGGCTGCCAGTGACAACATTTGCTTTAACGAAGCAGGCAGATGATTGGCTGAAGAATGAAGCTACAGGCTTCACAGAAAATAAAGGGCAGATCAGGGACCAGAACGGACAGCCTAATAATGCTGTAAAATATCTGCTCAATATGAACGGGCTGAACGTACAGCTACGCGCAAATGGATTTAGCTACGATACCTGGATAATGGAAGCTTCCGGCGATGATGAAGAAATAAAGCCAGCTATGCCTGCATTGCCAGAAGTGGGTATAGCTGAATCACTGGCCCGGCGAAAAAACACGCTAAAATTTCATCGTGTGGATATTGAATTGAAAGACGCCAATCCGCAAGCAGAAATAGTTACAGAACTACCATTGCCCGGTTATACAAATAAGATCAGCGGGCCGGATATCTTTTCGGAGATACATAGCTTTAAAAAAGTTACCTATAAAAATATATACCCGGGTATCGATCTGGAGTTCCTGGCAAAGAAAGGAACGGATAAACCGGTTGAGTACAATTTTATCGTGCATCCCGGTGCAGACGCTTCGGCGATAAAAATGCAGTACAACGGTGCAGATAAAATAACCCTGGCTAACGGGGAGATAGAGATGAAGCTGGCATTCGGGACTCTGAAAGAAAAGATCCCGGCCAGTTTTGTTATGCAAACCGGCCAGGCGCTGAACGTTCAGTACAAAACCGCTGGCAATGCTGAGGGCATGTATGCATTTAATGTGCCTGCTTATGATAAAACAAAAACGCTGATCATCGATCCTACACCCTCATTAGTGTGGGCCACTTATCTCGGTGGGGTGGAGCAGACAGGGGTTTATGATTATGACAGGCCATCTGCCATCAGGGTAGATAACCTGGGCAATGTTGTAGTGTTAGGAACGACCAGTGCAGCTAACGGTATTGCCAGCGGCGGTGTGCCCAATACGACGATCTCAACGGCTACCTACCGGAACTCTTATATAGCAAAATACACAGCTGCAGGTGTAAAGACCTGGGCCTGCTATGTGGGCGGTAACGTTGAAGAAATGGCGGGTGCCCTGGCCATTGATGGCAGTAATAACATTTACATGGCCGAAGGTACGGTGAGTACCAATCTGTCTATTGCCGGTGGCAGCGGCCATAATAGCTATATCGGCGGCTGGGATATCTATGTTACCAAACTATCACCGGCGGGCGCTTTCCAATGGGGTAATTATATGGGAGGCAGTTCAAACAATGACTTTCCCCTTGCTATGGAAATACTTCCAAGCGGAAATCTTGTGCTCAGCGGAAATACTGTTGGCGGAGGTGCCGCCATCGCATTTGGTACAGGATATGACCAGACATTCGCTGCAGGTGGCGAAGACGGATATATTCTTACGATGAATGCAACAACCGGTGCGGGCATCTGGGGCACTTATGTAGGCGGCCCCGGAGATGACTATGTGTTCGGCCTTACTTCTGATGCGGCAGGTAATATTTATTTTTCAGGAAACAGCAGCAGCACCAGTGGCATTACTACTGCGGGCTCTTTTCAGCCAGCCAACGGGGGATCATATGATGGTTTTATCGGCAAAGTCAACAGCACGGGCAGCACGCTCAGTTGGTGCACCTATTATGGTGGCGCAGGCGCCGATGGTGCTTATGATGTCCGGTTAGACAAAAATGGTGACCTGATAGTCGGAGGTGTTTTTGCCAGCCCGGGGTTTGGTACTGCAGGCAAATATCAATCTGCCCTTGCAGGAAGCTCGGATGGACTTATTATGAAAATGTCTGCAGCAGGTGCCTTTAAGTGGGCTACTTATTACGGCGGAACTGGTTTTGACGTTGTCAACATGACCCAGGTAGACGAAAATAACAATATTTATATTTCAGGCTATACAGCCAGTACCAGTGGCATTGCCACTAACTGCAGCTATCAGCCGGTATACGGCGGCGGTTCTTACGATTGCTTTATCGGCAAACTGGACTCGAGTGGCAGCACCCGTTTCTGGGGCAGCTATTTTGGCGGCGCTAATATAGACCAGTGCAATGGGACTTATGGACAAGGCAAACCAATAGCTTACACCAGCAATGGCGTTTTTTATATGGCAGGCTATACCTTTTCGGCAGGCCTTGCGACAGGGGGTGCAGCAGATGTGACTTTGGACGGGCAGGAAGATGCTTTTATTGCCAAATTTACAAGTGGAAACGCTCCTCAGGATGTACAGGTGACAGCGCAGACATTAAGCCCACTTTCACAGACTTCCTGCTCATTGGGTATACCTGCAGTGATCACCGGCAACCTGGTGAGCATTTATAACCCAGCTACTTTTACTTCTCCCATATTCTACCAATGGCAGGTCACAAGTGATTCCACAAACGGCCCCTGGACCGATCTGCCCGGCGAGGTATTTAAAGACATAACGCCGCTTTCGGGTAATACAATTAAATATTACCGGAGGAAGGTATTGGTCAATGATGGTTTCTGCGATAAAAAGCTGGTGAGCATTTCACCGATAGCAACGGTAAATGTTACCGCCGCCGTAGCGCCTATTGCCAATGCCAATGGCCCGCAGTGGTTTCTTTGCAGCAGCCCGAATACAATTACCTTAAATGGTTCTGCTACTGCATCGGGTGGTGCAACTATCAGTTCTTACAACTGGTATGCAGGCTCTAACCTGACGACCCCGGTAGCTACAACAGCAAACTATACGCCTACAAACATTACAGCAGCCACAACGTATACACTCAAAGTGACGGACAATAACGGCTGTACAGATATAGACCAGGTAACTGTGACTCCGGTAGTAGCCAATGCAGGTCCGGACCAGGCGCTGTGCCAGGGCAGTGGAGGTGTGCAGATAGGTACCGCCGGTATCGCAGGCGGATCTGTTACCTATAGCTGGGCTATTGTATCCGGCACGGCAGGCAGTCTTAGCTGCACCAGTTGTGCACAGCCAATAGCCACACCGGCTGCTCTTACAAAATATGCACTCACCGTAACTGTTACCCGTAAGGATGGTAGCACATGCACTACAACAGACACAACTATTATTTCATTTGTGGCGGCACCGACTAATGGCCCGGCTATAGCAGGTACAGACAAAACGATCTGTAAAAGCTCTTCGACAGTTCTGGGCAATGGTACACCAGATCCTTCAGCCACATATTCCTGGGCACCGGCTAACTACCTGAGTAATCCCAATATCGGCAACCCTACATTCAATGCCGGCATCTCTATGGTGAGTTGCCCGCTGACTTATACTGTTACAGCAGTAAAAAGCGGCTGCTCTTTTACCGACCAGGTAAATGTAAGTGTGATCAACCCGCAGGTAGATTATGAAAGTGATACAACAACCTGCTATGTGTTTTCTGAGCAGCTGAATGAAGTTAATTGCGGCAATGCTACCTATGCCTGGCAGGTGATCTCCGGTCCTGGTGTGGTACAGAGCACGATGTACGGCGGAGCTGCTGCATACCTGTACAACCCGGGTGCCGTTTTCACACAATTCCAGAGGATAACAACTCTTAATGGCGTAAGCTGTCCTTCAACAGCTGTTACGCTTGCACCATGCGGTAATCTTTGCCCGCCTACGCAGATCAAAGTGGTAGGGGATAAGGGATGTCCTAAAGTTTTCGGTAGTCAGGAATTTCAGCTGTACATCAAAAACATTAACCCTGCAGAATGGAACTTCGCCTGGACACCTGTCAATCTTGTTGATAATGCTACTGCGCCTGTTGTAACCATCAGCGCCACCACACCCGCAATTATTGACGCGGTGATCATCAACAAAATTACCGGCACCGTATGCCCGGTTGATTCATTGCCCATCAATGATCCGGCATGGGTACAGCCTACGATCAATACTCCGGATAAACATATCTGCCCCAACACTCCAACTGGTATTGGTGAGCTGGCCGGCGGCGGGTATAGCTACGACTGGTCGCCGACACAAGGGCTTACCAATTCAGGTCTCAGTAACCCATTGGCTACGCTCAGCAGCTCGGCAACGTATAATGTTGTCAAAACGGATAATGTTACCGGTTGCAGCGTTTCCGACGAAGTAAATATAACAGTAGGTAACATAGATTTTGATGCGGGCAACAACCGCACCATATGTAATGGCGCTACTGTTACCCTGGGTACTACGCCTGGTGGCAATTATACCTATAACTGGCAGCCTGCAGGCGCAGCGTGGACCAATGGCACCAGCAATACCAGTGCCAATCCGCAAGTGCTTTTTGCGGGTGCCACACAAACTTTCACAGTAACAGTAACGGATACGGCAAGCGGCTGTACGAAAACTGATACCGTGACCCTAAGCAATTCAGTGACTACGGGAGAATATGCAGGAAGCAATATTGGCCCCATTTGTCCGGGTACTGCATCACAACTTGGAAGGGCTGCAGAACCTAATGCTACATATCTGTGGTCTCCGACTACCGGTTTAAGCTGCACTACCTGTGCTAACCCGGTTGTAACCGCAGGTATCGCCAACCAGACTTACACGCTCACCGTAAGTTACCCCGGTTGTTCTACACCGGTTACCGACCAGGTGACGGTTTCCGTTAAGCCAGTGCCTTCTGTTGTGTTCAATGGCAGAACTGTCTGTCCTTCCACACCCACAAACATAGGTGTAGGCGGTGGCGGCGGCAACAGCACAAGCATTGCGGGTGTAGCCAGTTACGACTGGAGCCCCACTACTGCACTTAGTTGCACCAACTGTGCCAGTCCATTAGCCAATCCTCAGGCGTTTACTATTTACACTGCTACTCTGACCCTGACCAACGGTTGTGTTATCAGCGATACCGTGGCCATAACTCCCACAGTTACTGCTACAGCCAAGCCGGATGCCACTATTTGTCCTGGTAGCAGCGTACAGTTGGGCAGCCCCTCACAAGGCGGAATAACCTATGCCTGGAGCAGTGTTTCCGGGTCTCCGGTTGGTACTTTATCCTGTACCAATTGTGCCCAGCCGGTAGCTACGCCTACTGTCACTACCGTATACCGGCTTACTGCATCGGGCAGCGGCTGTACCATTACAGATGATGTGCAGATAACGGTGAAAAGCCTGCCGGCATTTACCATCAATGGCAATACCAGCATTTGTACGGGTGGCAGTGCAAGTCTTAGCGCAGCACCGGTGGCCCAGAATACAAATTATCAATGGAGCCCGACTGCCGGAGTAGTTTCTCCAAACAGCAGCAGTACAATTATTACACCGGTAGCCACTACTACATACAGACTCACACAAACCGATATTAACAGTGGCTGCAGTGATTATAAAGAAGTGATCGTCTCTGTATCGCCCAACAATGTAAGCGCAACCGGCAGCAATATGACCATCTGCCCGAATACTTCTGATACATTAAGACTTAATGTTTCTCCTGCTACCGGGAATACCATCAGTTGGTCGCCGGCAACGGGCCTCAGCAATCCTTTTGTGCAGAACCCGCAGGTCACTCCTCTTGCCAGCAGCACATACATTGCAACGGTTATCAACAATACGACCAACTGTGCCGATACGGCTGTCTTTAATGTTACTGTGCCTGCCTCCTGCACCGGCAATGACTATGGTGACGCCCCTGCAATGTATGATGCCGGTATTGCGGCCAGCCATGGGATACTGAATACAATAATGATAGGTTCCTCCATTGATGCGGAAGGTGTGCAGGTAAGCTCTGTGATGGCAAACGGGGACGATCTCAACCAGGTGACCAATGATGAAGAAGGCATCAGCTTTTTACCGGGTGTCAGTACGGCCAGCAAAACAGTGGGCGTGCTGGTGAACAGTGTGCTTAATAACACAGGTAAACCTGCTTATCTCGTGGCATGGATAGATTTTAACCGTGATGGTGATTTCAGCGATCCGGGGGAGCAATCTTCTGTACTTAAACTTGCCAGCAGCGCTACTGCCAGCAATCCTGTATTGCAGTTCAGTGGCTTTAATGCGGGTTGCGTAGTGACGAGCGGCCCTTCTTATCTGCGTGTGCGCCTCACTACCGATACCAGCGGGGGATGGAATGTCAATCCTTCATCCAAAGGTGCCCGTACTGACGGGGAAGTAGAGGACTATGCTATTACAATTTATGGCACTGACTTCAGCGATGCACCGCTGATGTATCCAACAGCAAGAGCTACTGTTAATCCCGATCTGAACAATGATGGCAAGCCCGATGCTGCAGGTAGCGTATGGCTGGGTGCTATTGTCGACTATCCGGGCTGTGATGCTATATTGACTAACCTGGCCGATGGTGATGATAATAATGGCATGAGCGACGAAGACGGACTGAATATGAACGGCGGTATTACATCAGGTAACACAACAGCAACCTGGGATGTTACCGTCAATAGCCAGGGACCTGTAAACAATGTACAATGGGGTATGTGGGTAGATTGGAACACGGATGGCGTTTTTGATGATTTCTTCCATGACAGTGTCAATACAGCTTCTCCTGTAATAGTACCGGTATCGGTTACATCGCCGGCCAGCATAAAGCTGAATTATATTGTTCGCCTGGGTGTGAAAACAGGGACGGCTTTTACAGCAAATGATTACAGTCTGCCGATCACTAATGGCGAATGGGAAGATTTTATTGCAGCGCCAATTCCTCTTAATGTAGCGTTATTGTCTTTTACTGCAACGAAGAAAACAACTTCAAGTGCACTGTTGCAATGGCAGACAGCCCATGAAGAGCAAAGCGATTATTTTGCCGTTGAACATAGTACCGATGCGCGCACATGGAGCGAAATTGGCAGGGTAGCAGCAGCTGTTAAAAGTGCAACCGTGCTTAACTACAGTCTTACTGATTACGATCCGTTTCAGGGAGTAAATTATTACCGCCTGCGGATGGCAGACAAAGATGGCAACTATAAGCTCAGTTCTGTACGGCAACTGACTTTTGATGGTAATGCAAGTATAGTAACGGTTATGCCCAACCCGGCTCATGATGCAGCTACAGTAGTGTTTAGCAAGCCAACGGAAGAGAGCCTGAACATGAAACTGATCGATGCCTTTGGGCGGGTCGTGACAACGTACGGAATACCGGCTGGTTCGGTACGCTACACATTATCGCTTGACGTATTGCCCAGGGGAATATATTATCTCGACGTTAAAGGAAATACAGTTCAGGCTCATTTGAAACTGGTCGTGCAGTAAATTATAACCAGTGCAGGGAAGTATCTTTTTTGATATTTATACCCGGATGCCACAATATTTATTCGATATTGTACATAATGGAACCATCACAAAAAAGCCACCTCCCGGTGGCTTTTTTGTGATGGCATTATCATTCATTTTTTTCATCTGTAAGTTTTAATCAAGGGATGTGGTTTCTATAGAGCGTTTGCTAGCGTAATGATTTAAAAGCGGCGCGCATTTCTTCTGCAAAGAGCTGCGGTTGCTCCCATTGAGCAAAATGGCCGCCATTATTCACTTCATGGAAATAAATGAGCTTATGATAGCTGCGCTCTGTCCAGCTGCGTGGCGCCTGATAGATTTCACCAGGGAAAACGGTAACAGCAACAGGGATGGATATTTCTGCTGTTTTTTGTTCCACTGCATTGAAATTATTATTGTTATTTTCCCAATAGAGCCGTGCCGCTGAAGCACCTGTGTTTGTAAGCCAGTAAAGCGTGATGTCGTCCAGCATTTCGTCTTTTGTGAGCACTTTACCGGCGTCGCCGCCGCTGTATGTCCAGTCATTGAATTTATCGAGGAAGAAGGCTGCAAGCCCGGCAGGTGAATCCGACAGGCTGTAGCCCAGTGTCTGCGGACGTGTTACCATGATACCGGCATAACCGGCTCCTTTGGTATACAGGTATGTCAGCGAATTATACGCGGCTTTTTCTTTGTCGGACAGCCCCGCCGGGGCAGGAGCTCCGCTGTTAAGTAATTTAGCTATGTCTGCAGGAACTGTTGCGGGCATGTTGACGTGAATACCGAGTAATCCTGCGGGTTTCTGGCGTGCCATTGCATCGGCAACTACAGAACCCCAATCGCCGCCCTGTGAAACATAGCGGGTATATCCCAGCCTTTTCATCAGCACATCCCATGCACGTGCAATGCGGTCGGGACCCCAGCCTGTGCCTTTGGGCTTTTCTGAAAAACCATAACCGGGCATCGAAGGTATGACTACATCAAAGGCATCTTCTGCACGGCCTCCATAAGCTTCGGGATCGGTAAGCGGGCCAACGGCTTTAATCAGTTCAAAGACTGAGCCCGGCCAGCCGTGAGTGAGGATGATAGGCAGTGCATTTGCTTTTTTAGAACGTATCCATGCAAACTGGATGTCGAGTCCGTCTATATGAGTTACATATTCCGGTATCGCATTCAGCTTCGCTTCTGCTTTGCGCCAGTCATAGTCTGTGCCCCAATAATGTACCAGATCCTGTATCTGTTGCAGCTGTACGCCCTGGGAACGGTCATTTACGGTTTCTTTATCGGGCCACCGTGTTGCCTGCACTCGTTGACGCAGGTCGGTAAGAGCTGCTTCGGGAACATTTACATGGAAAGGACGGATAGCCTCGGCTGCGGAAGCTGCTGCCGGTACTGTCTGTGCGACTCCGGAGGGCGTGAGAAGGTTAAGCGCCCCGGTTATGATTGCACCGGTAAGGGTGCTACTGTTCTTTTTCATTTTTCATTTTTTAATTTTTGAAAATTGATGGTGCGTTTATTGAAGGAGGATCTATTAGCCTGGTGACAGTGTTGGCCTTGAATTCGCAGGAGTCGTTTGGGGAATCTTTTAATCTGGTGAGTAACTGTAAACATCCCGGATTACTTCTTATCCCGGAGAATAGGAGGGAAAAGCGCCTTGTAGAAGGCTATGAACGGTAAATCGGAATGATGGATAAGAATGCTTTATCTGAAATCTGCTCCGGTAGTGGTGGCTTTCCATTGTTCCAGTTCTGCGGACATTGCGGCGAGTTTTTCCGTTGCCCGTTTATATGCATCATTGCCAAGAAACAGATGAACCGGCGGTTCGGGATTTTCTGCTATCTCTATAAATATCTCAGCAGCGCGATCCGGGTCTCCGGCCTGTTCGCCATTCATAGCGAGGTAGCGTTCCTGCGTGTGCTTTACAGCCTCGTAGCCTTCAATCAGGGTTGGTGTAAATTCAAGTGAATTGCGTGTCAGAAATCCTGTGCGGAAGCCCGAAGGTTCTGCTACTGTCACTTTAATTCCGAATTCTTTTACGTCCAGTGAAAGCACTTCAGAGAATGCCGCCACTGCAGCTTTGGTGGCTGAATATATTGCCCAGCCCGGAGCTCCCGCGAAACCAGCCACTGACCCTATGTTTATGATGTATCCTGATTTCTGGCTACGCATTACAGGCAGTATACTTTTTGTTACATTTACAGTTGCCAGCACATTGATGTCAAATATGTTCCTGATTGCCTGTTCTGTTGCATCTTCTACTGTTCCCGCCATCCCGTAGCCGGCATTGTTTACAACAACATCTATCCTGCCAAAAGCTGTCATTGTCTGCTGAACGGATTCGTCAATACAATCCTGGTTGGCCAGGTCTACTGCCAGGGGGAGAAATCGTTCTGAATCTATTATCCCCGCGGACAAGCTCAATGCATGTGCGTCGCGTGAGGTGGCTGCAACCCTGTAACCATTATCCAGCAGCTTTTTTACGAGTGCAAGCCCTAATCCCTGGGAGGCCCCTGTTACGTACCATACTTTTGAGGTATTCATGATGTTGTGTTTTTAAAGTTTATCCTGCATTTATTTGTGGGATGACATGTCCGGACCGGTATGTCCCGGTTCTAAGAATCTTTATGGGGTAAACAGATTGCCGTTAAGACTTTAAATGATCGAAATAAGTTGTCGTTTCTTCAACTATGGACCTCATCAGTTCGCCTGCTTTGCTATGCTTTAGTATCGGTGCTATCTGGCCACCCCAAAACAATATCATGTCCCATTTTTTCTGTTCCGTAGCTGCTTTTCTCAACGGTGACATAAACTGTGATTGCAGGGGGAAGGGGAGAAAACCATTTTCCTTTCGTTCCAGTTCTTTTGCAATACGGCTGGTTAATCCCCGGCCCAATCTGCCTGTAAAAGCCCTTGTTAATGAAGTGTACCTGGCCGCATCTGAAAACAACATTTGTTTATGAACAGCCGTAGCATTGGATTCGTCGCAGGCCAGGAATGCCGTGCCGATCTGTACAGCATCTGCACCCAGCGCAAGTGCAGCTGCAACGCCTTTCCCGTTTGCAATGCCGCCTGCAGCGATCACCGGTGTCTTTACTTTCTCTTTTATCAGTTGCAGTAACACAAAGGTTCCCGTAAAAGATGATTCTGCTGATGCGAGAAATGATGGTCTGTGTCCCCCGGCTTCAAAACCGGAAGCGATGATCAGATCAACGCCGGCGGCTTCCAGTGCTATTGCTTCATCCAGTGTGGTAGCTGCTCCTATAGTGGCGATGCCGAGCTTATGACATTGCTCCAGGACGTCTGCAGATGGGGTACCGAACATAAAACTGAATACCGGCGGTTTCTGGTGAAGGATCACCTCGACCTGGTTTTCAAAGCGCGATCTGAATGGTGCAGGCTTTTCGGGTAATGGTATTCCCAGCTCATCAAAGTACGGCCTGAATAACTCCTGTGCCCTTTTGAATTGTTCGTCCGGGACAGTGCCGTCTGCAGCGTCTGTATCTGAAACCCAGAGATTGATATTGTATGGTTTGGCGGTTGCTGCTTTGATTTGCTGATTTACTTCAATGATCTCCTGCGGGCTTAATGTATAGGCGCCATATCCGCCGAGTCCTCCTGCATCTGATACTTTTGCTACGAGTTCTACAGATGACAGATTTCCACCGAAAGGCCCCTGGAGGATAGGGTATTCAATACCCAATATTTTTGATGCTTTTGTCTGGTACCACATGCTACTACAGTTTATTTGGCGACATCTGTGATCATTTTATTAACGATCATCCAACGGTTATTGATCTTATGAAATGCGAGAAACTCATCGTATTCGAAATCATACATTTTTACATGCACTTTGGCAACAGCTATAGAGTTGACCACATCAATGGAGATGATCGTGCCGTTAAACGGTTTACCGGAATCTTTCGGGCTCTGGCGGCTCTTTACACCGTCAAGGTATTGATCCAATGTTTTAGCATATGGCTGACCTTTCACATCTCCGAACAGCAGCGTGCCGGCATTCAGGATATTTTTCAGCATTTCCGTATCGCCCTCATAAATACCTTTAAAATAAAAGGTTTCAAGTGCATGTGCAATGGCTGTTGAATCTTGTTGCATCGTTTCCATTTTTTTAAAGTTTTGTGCTTTTGATGATAACAGCGAACAGAACAGTAAAGCGGTTAATAAAAGCGTTTTCATATCAGTTGAGATTATGCCCGGCAGCCATACCACCGTCTACGTTGATGATGGCGCCGTTGATGAAATTACTGTTGGCAACTGTAAATACCATTTGTGCAATATCTTCTACTTCTCCAACCCTGTTCAGCAGGTGCAGGCCCGCGCTTTGATCTGCGTTGTCGCCATGCATCGGTGTGCGTATTACACCCGGAGCCACGGTGTTAACCCTGATATTGTCTTTGCCGAATTCAGCTGCCAGTTGTATGGTGAGTGAATGTATTGCTCCTTTTGAACTCATGGGTGCGGTAGACGGTGCGCCGCCCAGAGCGTGGTTTACAAGCGGAGTGCCGATATTGATTACTACGCCGTCATGCTGCTTCAGCATTTGCGGAAGTATGGCCTGTGTGGTAAAAAATGTGCCTTTCAGATTGGTATTCAGAAACCGGTCGAGGTAAGCTTCGTCCACTTCAAGAAACGGTCTTGTTTCATAGATGCCGGCATTGTTTACCAGTACATCTGCCGAGCCGAATTTCTCCATTGCTACGGCCAGTAATTGCTCACCAGTGCTTTTATGCATTACATTGCCTGCAACCATAGCGAGGTTGTCGCCTGCGCCCAGTTCGTGGTAGGTCTGTTCCAGTTTCTCTGCTGTGGCAGAATTGATCACTACATTGTCCCCGTTTGCCAGGAAGTGACGGGCCACTTCTTTTCCTATACCGGAAGATGCTCCTGTTACTATTATCGTCTGCTTTTTCATTTCTTTATTTTTTGTCTGCTGTAATACCTTTTTCCCTGAGTACTGACACCTGTTCTCCTGCAAATCCCCAATCGTCCAGTTCTATTTCCTGTATTACAACATGCGTCAGCTGCGGGTCTTTATTTAAGATATTGGTCATCAGGTCGGTCACTCCCTTAATAATAGCCTGTTTTTGTTCTCTTGTAACACCTTCACGGGTTACTTCAATTTTTATATATGGCATGATTTTATTTTTTTTGAAGGCCCCTGGTTTAATTAACGGCTTTAGCGGCTATTGTTACGTTGAGATCAAAATCGTTGTAGATCAGTGTGTCGCCGAGGTTCTGGAAGAAATTGCCGGAGCGGAATCTCATATTGTACTTTGTGCGGTCAATTACGAGTTTGCCGGCAGCGGTCAGCAGGTTGTCGCTTACGTTTACGTTCGCATCAAAACCTACAGCGTGGGTAATGCCTTTGATCGTCAGGTTGCCTTCAACGCGATTGCCTGAAACAGAAGTGATTTCCAGTGTTGCTTCGGGGTATGCCTGGGATGAGAAGAAGTCGTCTGATGCCAGGTGACCGGCAAATTGTGCATTGGTTGCAGGATCTGTTACGTCCAGTATTTTAATAGATGTGGTGTCTACGACAAACCTGCCGCCGGCAAGTTGGCCGTCATTCAGGATCAGTTCGCCGTTCTTAATAGCAATAGTACCATTATGTGCACCGGTTACTTTTCTGCCCACCCAGTCAATGTTGCTCTGGGCACTTACGATTTCAAATTTTTGATTTTCCATTTTCTTTGTGTTTTAAATTGTAACACAAAGTACCGGAGGAATCAGCAGGTAATCGTGTGACCTGCATCACTTTCTAAAGCGAACGGGATTTATGTGATGTATGTCACTTTTCGGCCTGGTACAACCGGCTGAGTGTTTCTCTTGAAACGCCTAAATAGGCTGCAATCAGGTTTTTGGGAACGATGTTATACAGTTCGGGATACAGCCTTAAAAGCTCTTCATACCTGTGTCTTGCATCATTGTTCATAAACGACAGCAGCCTTTTCTGAGCTGCAACATATCCTCTGTTGGTGCGCCAGCGAAAAAAATGCTCTGCTTCGTGTAGTTCTTTACACAGTTTTTCCCTGTCGTTATTGGATATGCAAAGCACCTGTGCATCGGTAATACAATCTACGTTAATGGAGGCTCTTGTGTGGTTGTACAAAGCATTGTAGTCTGATGTCCACCAGTTGGGCATGGCAAACTGCAGGATAAACATTTTCAGATCGTCGTTGATAAAGAAGGATTTCAGGCAGCCGGAGAGTACAAAATACTCACAATCAACCATACTGCCCTCGGCAATTACTGACTGGCCTTTCTTATAGCTTTGCTGATTAAACAGTGAAAAGAAATAATCAAATTGCTCATCCGTTAACAGGACTGTTTTAGAGATGTGCGCTTTCAGTATTTCTTTGGCGTCCATGGTGTTGGTGAATGGTAAATATGAGATTAAAGGTAAGCATTTTCGACTGTTCCGTTATGGCTGCAATATCAGCTCTGCTTCTTTGAGTAAGGGGAGTTGCCCGGAATTAATCTTCTTTCCTGCTGTAGCGATAGAGAACCATCCGGCTTTGTCCACTTCAGGAAAAGATTGCATTTTGCCCGATTTTGGCGGCCATTGCATTTCAAAAGTATTGCTCCGGATCTGTTCCGGATCAATGTCTCCTGCTGCGAGCCACGCATGCACGATCTTGCCCGATTTCTGCTTTATGGGAGACAATGCAATGAGATCGCCGGTTATGATGATGCCTGTTTCTTCCTGCAGTTCTCTGATCGCAGCTGCCAGCGCTTCTTCTCCCGGCTCATATTCTCCTTTGGGCACAGACCATGCGCCTTCATCTTTCTTTGCCCATAGAGGTCCCCCGGGGTGAACGAGCAACACCTGCAGCTCCCCATCGGAAAAACGGTAAAGTAAAATGCCTGCGCTCGCTTTCGCCATGTATGATTTGTTTTTTGTCCGTTGCTGAAATTAGCGAAAGCAAATGAATCGTGTTGCGATATCAATAACTTTGTGTGTTATGCATATCTTTCCGACCCAATATTCCACGCTATCTTCAAAAGCTTTAAATGTGTACCTGGCAAAGGCTTACAATCTGCATGAAACTCAATGCAGGCTGCTGATCAGGAATGTGAGTGATACTTATATACTGGAAAGCCGGGCTGCAAAATATATCTTCAAAATATACCGTGATGCACACCGGAAAAAAGAGGAGATACTTGGCGAGTTGGAACTGTTGAATCTATTATCTGAGCATGGTGCCAGCGTAGCACGTCCTTTGACAGATGTGGGCGGATCGCAGTTGCAGCACTTTAATGCTGCAGAAGGTATGCGCTATGGCGTACTGTTTTCCTGGGCCGAAGGCAGGGTAGTAACGGATTTGAACGAAATGCAGCTGGAAACATTGGGATATGAAATGGCAGTGCTGCACAATATTTCATCCGGTATAGAGTTAAAGCATCCGCGAAAAGAATACAACACGGATACAACGCTTGTGCAACCGCTTTCTCTTATAAAACCTGCGTTTTCAGGCCTTGAGGAGGAATATGCATACCTTGGGCGTACAGTTTACGAGGTGACGGAACAAATGCAGCAGATAGATCTTTCGGCTTTCAGCTGTGGTTATTGCCATTTTGATTTCCTGCCTAAAAATTTTCACTTTACAGATAGCAACAAGCTCACTTTTTTCGATTTTGATTTCGCTGGGAAAGGGTTGCTGGCATACGATATAGCTTCTTTCTATGTGCACTATTTCCTGGAGCTTACAGCCGGCAGGATTACTCAGGACGGAATAAATAAAGCTTTCTGTGCCTTTGTCCGCAGTTACCGGAAAGTACGCCCCTTATCTGATGAGGAAATAAAGGCGATACCATACCTGGGTTTTGCTTTCTGGCTCTTTTACCTGGGCTTTCAGTATGAAAACTATGATGACTGGTCTAACCTGTTTTTTACACCCCGCTTTATAAAAGACAGGGTAGCGCTGATGAGGCGATGGATGGAATTATCGCCGGGACTGGAGTTTTGAGCGCTTCTCTTGTTTAATCAAAACATAAGATATATTATCATCGCAACACGTTATTTTTGAAATAGTACCTGGTGCTGCAATCGCCGGCAATCAGTTTTATTAACCATGTAACACGTAACCATGAAAACACATTTACTCTTGGTGCTCCTGCTGCTCATTGCGGGAAACAATCTTATGGCACAGACTCCGGAACGGTTGGGCATTATCTCCGTTCTGCCCAACCAGCCAACAGGCCAGGATTATACTCCCTGGATGAATGATGATACCACCTTACTGGTGGCGGATGTAAACAGCACGGACAACCAGATCTACACAGAGATCACATTGCAGCTGGATAAAAAAAGCAACCTGAGCAGCCTTTCTCTTTACAGTGGTAACGGAGTGTTTGCTTCAGACTATGTTTACCTATTTGCGCTATCCGATACCGGCCGTACATTCATCGGCTCGTTCAGTGGTGCCACTGCCGGTACCTGGACAAACATCAGTATCAGTCCTTCGGTTGATGCAGATGCCATCATAATCAAGAAATACGGAAACAATATTCCGCAGAAAATAAAAGTATTTGGCACGCCGGAGGCAACAGCATTACAACGTATAAGGTTTGGTACGCCCATTCCGTCGGAAAATACAGAGCAGGACTATACCCCATGGCTCAGCGACAATATAGACAGCATGGTGGAAGCTGCGTGGCAGTATAATTTTAAATGGGTGGATGTAAAGTTACCCCTGCCCCAGAAAAGCTACATCAGTAAAATCTCCTACTATGACTGGCAAGGCGTTTTCAGCCCATCTGATCAGGCGTATATCTATGCAAAGAACGGCAACCAGCTGCAGCTGATTGATTCTTTCACCGGACCCGGCTATGAACTGTGGGAACATATTTATTTAAGCCAGCCTGTATTGGCAGATACCATTGTAGTGCACAAGTATTGTAACAATATTCCGCAGAAAATAAACCTTTATGGATACGCTGCAACGGTTTATACTGCCGGAAAGATACCGTTGGATTCCAACCGCTGGTACCAGTTGAATAATGTTGCCAACGGCCTCGGCGGGCTTACCAATGGCATTCTCAACGAAGTAGTGGAAACGGGCTGGGGTAAAGTACTGCCGCAGTGGGATTCCTACTATCCGCTACTGGATGGCGAGGAAATGAACATTGACAGCATTAAGTTTTTTGACGGGCAGGGAAGTAATACGGATCAGCCGATGACTTTGTCTGTAATCACAGCCGACTGGCAGCGTATTCCTATTGCTACTTTTACCGGCGGTACCTATATGCAGTGGGTCGGGCCTTACCCCGATCGCACCTATAATACAGGAGACAATTCGTTTAAACTGGACAGTACGATTCATAATCCGCGCTACCTGGTATTAAATACTTACTGGGCTTATCCTACTGAAATAGAACTGTACGGAACCTATAAAACACCGGCGCAGGCATCAACGCCATATATTCATAAGCCTGTTCGTATGGGCCAGGCTTTCGGGGTAAATGCTTTTGAGTGGAATTTTGAAGATGGCGCCAACCCCGGGATCATCGATGAGCCGGGCATGAACATGGTAAAAAGTTTTACCGGAATCCGGCACTATATGGACTGGACCAAACTTGAGCCGGGACAGGGCAGTTATACCTTTAATCCTTGCCACAGCGGCGGCTGGAACTATGATACGATCTATGCGCGCTGCAAAACAGAAGGTATTGAAGTGCTGGCCGATCTGAAAACATTGCCGGCATGGATGGTAGCTACTTATCCTTCAGATCAGCAGGATTATGAAAATGTCCCCGTTCCGTATGGCAGCGACTTTACTGATCCTGCCTCCTACATTGCACAGGCAAAAACAGGATTTCAGTATGCAGCACGTTATGGCCGTAATACGTCTGTTCCCGATTCTTTGATACATATTGACGGTACCATTCGCTGGTATGGAGATCCGCAGAATGTAGCGCGAAAAGGACTTGATTATATAAAATATATAGAGTGTGATAACGAGCGCGATAAATGGTGGAAAGGCCGTAAAGGTTACCAGACAGGCCGTGAGTATGCAGCAAATCTTTCTGCTTTTTACGATGGTCATAAGCATACACTTGGTGCAGGCGTAGGCGTGAAGACAGCGGACTCAACCATGCAAGTGGTAATGTGTGGTCTTGCCGGTCCTAATACGGACTATGTACGTGGTATGATTGACTGGTGTAAGGAATTCCGCGGCTATAAAGCTGATGGCACCGTAAACCTTTGCTGGGATGTGATCAACTATCACATGTATTCAAACAATGGTAACGCATCACAGGGGGGAGACGCTACCCGCGGTGCCGCGCCGGAAGTTTCGCAGGCCACCGCAGCTGCGCAGAAGTTTCTGCAGATGGCACATGATTATGCTTATGATATGCCGGTATGGATCACAGAGGCCGGGTACGATCTCAACCAGGGAAGTCCGTTCCACGCGATGCCCATTGGTACTAAAACAGCTGAGCAGACGCAGGCCGACTGGATACTCAGGAATTCTTTGCTGTACAACAGGATGGGCATTGAAAGGGTGTTTTTCTATGAAATGTACGATGACAACGCACAGAATCCTACACAGTTTGCATCTTCCGGCCTGATCAATGATAACCGTACGCGCAGGCCCGTTGCGGATTTTCTGTACCAGACCAATAAACTGATGGGGCAGTATATTTACCAGGAAACAATCAATGCCAGTCCGTTGGTAGATCATTATGCACTTGACAGCCAGGATGCCTATGTGTTGCTGATGCCTACGGAAAATGGCAGCACAGGTACTTATACACTCAATCTTGACAATACAGATTCTGCAAATGTTTACACACCAACAGCGGGGCAGGATAGCATGACGATGACACGCGTAGCTGTTACAGGTGGCGAACTGACAGTAATCGTATCGGAAACACCGGTTTTTGTCTTGCCGGTTGCGGGTAATACAGCTCAAAGAGGTGTACAATCATCAACGTTACCAGCTAATGCTTTAAGTGGTGTATCTCTTTTTCCTAACCCTGCGGCTGATAAGCTGAATATCTTACTGGAGAACGATGATAGAGCTTCTGTAACTGTAAATATTTATGATATTACGGGAAGGTTTTTGAAGACTCAAACGTTTGAAAAAACATCAACAGTGCTGAACTGCAGTATAAACATCACCGGTATGACATCCGGCACTTATCTTTTTGAAATACAGCAGGGCAGTAAGAAAATTACGAAACGCATTGTGAAGAAATAAACGGTGCTATACATTTTTAGCGGTCGCGTCATATGGTGCGGCCGCTTTGTTTTGCAGTTAAATACCACTTTCATTAACTTACACTTCAGTGAACGTCAGCAATCCCATACCGCAGGAAAAAATAGCAGCCTATGTGGAGCGTATCCTGGTAATAGAAAATTACCGGGTGACCAATCCGTTTACGCTGCCATTGTTTGCGAATGGTTCGCCTACATTGCTGTTCCAGTCTGCCAGTGGGGCTATTAAAAATACCGCTACCGGAAATCTTATGCTTTTCGGCCAGACTGTTTTACCGGAAACGCTTACGATTACGGAAGATTTTACCCTGATTGCCTATTTTTTCAAACCCTTTGCATTGTTCTCATTGTTCGGAGTAGGGGCTTCAGAACTTACAGATAATCCAGCCGACCTTGACCTGTTGGCGTCCGCACGGGCGGGTATCCTGAAGGAGCGCCTGCTGAATGCCGGTTCTGTAAAAGAGATGTGTGCATTACTGGATAATTATATTTTCAGCCTTGCTGACCGTGTAAAAAAAGATAGCAGTATAATAAGTTTTGCCGCAAACGAAATTGCAAAGAACAGTTGCTCAAAGGAGACACTGATATCCGTGCAGCGTAAACTCTGTATGACGGAAAGAACATTCCAGCGCATGTTTGAAAGGAATGTTGGCGTAGCGCCAAATCTTTACCGGCGTATCTGCCAGTTCAATAATGCCTTTCAGCAACTCAACAACCACCGCTACGCAAAGCTGTCTGACATTGCATTTGAACACGGTTTTGCCGATCAGAGCCATTACATCCGCTCTTTCAAAGAGTTTACAAGCATTACACCTAAAGACTACATTAAGTTCGCTTCACAGGGCTAGTCCGGAAAATGTCGGTTTTGTTCTATTTCTGCGGCAGGAGTGCAGGTAGCTTTGTGGTATCATTATTAATCATAAAAACAACAGATACTATGACAAAGCCAATTTATCCCTGCCTTTGGTTTGACGGACAGGCGCAGGCAGCAGCAGCATTTTACTGCAGCATTTTCAAAGATGCGAAGATCACACAGGACAACCAGATGGTGGTGACGTTTGAGTTGAATGGTACCCGCTTTATGGGACTTAATGCAGGTCCGCAATTTAAGTTTAACGAAGCAGTTTCATTTGTAGTGGAATGTGATACACAGGACGAAATCGATTACTACTGGGAACAGCTTACTGCCGGCGGTGGCAGCGAAGGGAATTGTGGCTGGCTGAAAGATAAGTTCGGTATTTCCTGGCAGATCGTTCCCTCTGTTCTCCCCCGACTGCTCAGTAATCCTGCAAAAGCACAAAACGTAATGCAGGCTTATATGAAAATGAAAAAGTTCAATATACAGGAACTGGAAAATGCCTAGCCAATAGATGGAATATTATTTAAGCCAACTAATGCAGGAAAGCCCTTTGCAACAGCGAAGGGCTTTCCTGTCTGTTTGCAAATCGTTCCGGTTGATGTTTATACTTAATATTTTTATTGTCCTGGAGATTTATTCCCGTATCACCAAATCAGAAAACACATTCACAATTGAGATCGTATAAATAAGGAGGCCTCCTGTTCTATCAACGGGTGTTTTTTTAGTTTGTAATCCGTCATTTACAAAAGCAAAAACCGGCAACGCCGGTTTTGTGTTTAATCATCTGCTGTTTGTTATGTTTAGTGTATTACTTCCAGCCTGTGAACGGATATCCCGGCGTCTGTTTTTATATATACCACATAAAGCCCTTGTGCCAGTCCGCCGATTGAAAATGTTTCTTTCTTATTGCTGGGTGCGTTTGTCTGCAAAACACATGCCCCCATTGTATTGAATATATTGACACTGCTGATGTGTGCATCGCCTGTGTTTTCGATGGTTACCTGTTCTGTTGCAGGATTGGGAAATAATTTAATGTCTTTGTAGCTGCCGGTTATATTTTCTACACTCAGCTGCCCGGATGTTTTTCCCTGCAGGTAAAGCGAAAGCGGGAAATTTCCCTGTCCGCCTGCAAATACCGCATCCGGAACAGTAATCATAAACTTATGACTGCCGGCGGCAAGTGGCCCAAGGTCTATTCTGCGTATGGAAATTACATCTCCGGGGCACCAGTTGCTGAATGACTGCCATTGTGCATCTGATTTTACGGATGACCCGTAAATGCCGTTAGACTGTGTGTTGTATTGCCGGAAAGGCTCACAGGACGTGCGTCCGGGCTTATAAGTAAGTCTAAGGCTATCGTCAAAATATACAAAGTGGTTTCGCCTGCTGTATTCTTCTCCGCCTGAATTGGCACCGTGATTGGACGTAATCAGGAATAAAGATGCATCGGTAAGATTGTTGGTGACATTAAAGGTTATCGTCTTTGTGGTTTTGCCTACGGTATCTGTAGCTCCGGTCTGGTAGTTATTAAAATTTGCCTTGAACGAAAGCGGCATCAGCACATTGGTATTCTGGGCCGCTGCTGCGCTGTTGGTTACAAAAGCAACAGAGCCGTAGAAAACATCGTTTCTCCCGGAACAGCCGGCAATCTGGGTATTGGCCGCATAAGGTACGCCAAACAGCTCCAGTTCTATCCATATATCATAATTGGTTGTGATACTGGTTTCCTTAAGCAGCATGGCAACATTGTTTATGCTGTATGTGTAAGGAACAGAATCGGGTTGGGCATTTTTATTCATGAATGGTGTAATATATCTGCCCAGTTCTATTTTCTGCACACTATCCGTATTATAAGATGCAGCTCCTTTCGGGGCCAGCACCATGTTTACATTCCCGATCCTGTCGTAATTATCGCAGGACGCTTTTACAGCAACGTTCATCTGCAGCGTGGTGCCGATAGACTGGAGTTCTGCGGTGGTCAGTTTGCGTGTATAAAGATCGTTGCGTAGCCGTAACACACCTGCGGGCGGAGCCGGTGTGGAGACTGTCGATGCGTAGCCATCAAAAAAAAGAACTGTGTCCATCACATGGATGGTGGTTTGTGCCGACGAATGACTGTTTGCCGAAGCTAATAATCCTAAGAAGAATAATATTTTTTTCATAAGGTTTTGCTAACCGGGGCTGCTATGGTTAAGCTTTCTAAGATACATAACAATGCCGGTAGCACCTACAGGAGAGTCAGCACAAAGAAGGTTGTATGCGTTTTATTTTTGGATGTTCTTATTTTTTTGTTGATTACTACTTATTAAAACATATAATATGTTATAATTTGTAGTAGCTGTGTCGGGGGGATAATGTGAAACAGAGGTTGTTGCCCGGCTGATTTTCTGCTATCTTTAAATCAAAGATACCCGGTTATGAAAATCGCAACCTACAATGTAAACGGAGTAAATGGCCGGTTGCCGGTATTACTGCGCTGGCTTAAGGAAACAGCCCCGGATGTTGTGTGTCTCCAGGAATTAAAAGCGCCGCAGGAAAAATTTCCGCAGCAGGCGATACTCGATGCCGGGTATAAAGCTATATGGCATGGTCAGAAAAGCTGGAATGGGGTAGCAATACTATCGCGTGGCCCGGAGCTTCGGGAGAGAATGCGCGTGCTGCCTGGTGATCCGGAAGACAACCACAGCCGCTATATTGAAGCTGAGGCAGGCGGCTTGATTATAGGCTGCCTGTACCTGCCCAACGGCAATCCTGCGCCGGGGCCGAAATTCGATTATAAACTGAAATGGTTTGACCGTTTTATCCTGCATGCCGCGGATTTATTACAGTCGGATATGCCTGTGGTACTTACCGGCGATTATAATGTGATGCCTGCAGAACTGGATGTATACAAGCCGGAGCGTTGGGTGAATGATGCATTGTTCCGCCCGGAGACCAGGGCCGCTTTTCAGAAGTTGCTGGCGCAAGGTTGGACAGATGCTTTGCGCACGCTTTATCCCAATGAAGTCATTTATACATTCTGGGATTATTTCCGAAATGCATATGAGCGCAATGCCGGGTTGCGCATAGATCATTTCCTGCTGAGTCCGCAGCTTAGGAGCTCATTAAAAGCAGCCGGGGTAAACCGTGATGTGCGCGGATGGGAAAAATCGAGCGACCATGCACCCGTATGGGTAGAACTCGAAATATAAAGAGTAAACCATTTTTGATTTTGCGGGCACCCGGTTATCCGGGTGCTTTTTTATTGTTGGTATCAAAACCGCAGTAAAACTGGATACCCGCCAATTTTTAGGTGTTAATATGTCCTAATGTTTGAATGTTGATACACTTACTGTGGGTTGATATTTAAAAATGAAATAATTGGTTGTAGGTACAAGTTATAAAAAATCAGTTTTTTACCGGTGAAATTCAGGAAAAAAATCTTAATTGCGCCACAGTACTTATAGACTTCAAGTTATAAACCAATATTTTTCTAATAAACATGTGTGGTATGAAAAGGAAAATTTATAGACCCGGCAATTTTTTAACATTTGAAATTGCTGTAATGTTTAATTTCTTCAACGGAGATAATACTATTTCCAAAGTTTACTGACGGACAAAAAATCTAATCTTTCTGATGCACGGATGGCCCGGTGAGGTCCTTCCTTCTCTTTTTGTATCTATTAATCCCGGCTCCCGGTTGAGGAGTTATTTTAGTTTTTTTCTTATGAGAAAAGTTTTTACTAATGTCTTAATTATGGCTGCCCTTCTGCTGACAGGAAGCATCGCTTATGGGCAGGCGCTTTTGGGATACACGTTTTCCCAAAGCTCAGGAACTTACACTGCAATTACCGGGGGCACGGTTCTTGGATCGGGATCGAGCCTTGATGACGAGCGTTTCCTTGTAACGCTTCCTTTTAACTTCATTTTTGAAGGTGTTACTTACACGCAGGTGCAGGTCAGTGCAAACGGATATGTAAGTTTTGGAGCTACCGATCCGGGTAGTACTACCCGAAGTGCTATCGGCTCAACCAATGCCGGTTTTTCGCTGGCTTCACCTTATTCGAGAGATCTGGGAGGTGCATCTGCGGCTTCTGAGATACGCTGGCAGGCGACCGGCACCAGTCCTAACAGAGTGGTTACCGTGCAATGGGCCGCTATGGCCAATTTTTTCTCGTCAACTGAGAATTATAATTTTCAGGTAAAGCTGTATGAAACATCCAATAATATTGATTTTGTATATGGCACTCACACCACAACTTCTTCCTCTGCAACTTCTGGTCAGGTGGGGTTGCGCGGTTCCACCAACGCTTTGTTTGTCAACCGTACATCTGCTACCAATTGGGCGGCTACTACTGCCGGAACTACAAACAGTGATGCAGTAACAGTTTCAACAACTGTTTTCCCGGCGAGCGGTCTTACTTTTACTTACACACCTCCTCCTGCCTGTGTGGCGCCAACAGCACAGCCAACAGTACTCGTGCTGACCCCGGGAATAAGCTCTGTGGCCGGCTCCTTTACGGCAGCTTCTCCTGTACCCAATAAATACCTGGTAGTACGTACACAAGGGGCATCGTTGAATACCACGCCGGTAAATGCTACCAATTATGCAGCAGGCGCGACATTGGGTAATGGCACCGTTGTAGGCTTATTCTCCGGTACTAACTTTACAGATAATAACCTTCAGTCTGCAACGTCTTATACTTATACTGTTTTTTCTGTAAACGACGCATGTATCGGCGGGCCTCTTTATATCACCACAAACCCGCTTACGGCCAGTACAACTACTAATCCGGGAAATGCATATACCTGGAATGTAACGACTGGTAACGGCGACTGGACGGTTGCAGCCAACTGGACACCTGCCCGAAATATTACTGATCCTACTGATACATTATATTTCAATAACGGTGCAACTACAGCGGCTACAAATGTTCCCGCACAAACAGTTGCTAAGATTGCTGTTGCCAATAATACCAATATTTCTCTTTCTACAACTGCTGCTAACACCTTAACGATCGGCTACAACCTTTCTGTGACAGCGGGCAGCACGCTCAATTTGACCGGCGGCACATCTGTTACCCTAGCATTTGCAGCTGCAACTCCGGCACCCACAGCAACCATCTCCGGTACGCTGAATCTGAGTGGTACAGCTACATGTGTCTATAATGCAACCAATTCCGTAACTACGGTCAATGGAACAATTGCGGTAAGTGGTGCCAGCGCAAGTGTTACAGGTAGTACCACGTCTTTGATATTTAATAATGGTGCGACTTATAATCATGCACGTAATGGCGGTACTATACCTGGTGTTACTTATAATACAGGTTCCAATGTAAACATCACGGGGGTGACCACAACAGCACCTACACCACCAACAGCAATAGGAGGTAACCTTACCTGGAACAGCCCTGCACAGACCGGCCCTGGTCTGAGCTTTACATCTACTTTGGGTACGATAGGGGGAACATTTAATATGGTAAACTCGGGTAGTGGGTCTTTTCAGTTTGGTACATCACCTGCTGTAACCATCGCAGGCCTCAGCACCATCAGCGGCGGTACGCTTAACTGCGCAGGTGGTACACTCAGCTTTAACGGTGGTTTGTCGCAGAGCGGCGGTACAATATTAGGTTCATCAACTACTACACTCAATGTAAACGGCAATCTGAACCAGACTGGCGGGCTCATCACCAGTGGTACCACTACTGCCAGCGTACTTACCACAAACGTTACCGGTAACATGGTACAATCTGCAGCTGGTGTGATCTCCGAAACGAGCACCGGCTCCCTGCAGTTTACCTTTAATGGCCCGGCGATACAAACGGTAACGCTCAACGGGGTGGACACCGGTATACTGAATTACCGCATTAATAATACCGGGGGGATTAACCTTACTTCCTTGCTTAAAATAAACAATGGTGCTACGCTTACTGTTTCTAACAGTGGCAGCTCCGTTACCGGTACAGGTACCGTACAATACGGTGCTACCAATAGTGCGCTGATCTATAACAGCACTACCGCAAATCAAAATGCCGGTGCTATAGAATGGCCGGTAACAAATGCTCCTGTAAATGTTACCGTAAACCTTACGGGTACTGCTCCGGCAAACAGGCTCACGCTTCCCGGCAGCCGTACGATCGGAGGAACACTAACACTTACATCAGGCCTGGTACAGCTCGACAATAATGATCTTACTGTTTCTAATAACGCATCCGGTGCCATATCTGTAAGCAGTCCGGGTACTGCAAGAATGATCGCAGTTACAGGGGCTGGTCAGTTAAAGCGTGCTATAGGAACAACTGTCGCTACATCTTATCTCTTCCCTGTAGGGGATACAACCGGCGGTCTTGATTATTCGCCGGTAAATCTCACCTTTGCATCTAACAGCGCAGCCCGCACAATAGGTGTAAAAGTTACTGATGCCCAGCATCCCAATGATGCATCTGCAACAAATTACCTGTCACGTTACTGGTCATTTTCAGATGATGGAGGAGCAGCAGCATATACTTACAATGGCACATTTACTTATACATCTGCAACAGATGTTACCGGTACAGAAAGCAGCATAAAGCTTAATCTCTGGAATGGTACTGCATGGACACAAATGCCCAGTATATCAGGAACCGGAGTGCTTACGGTTGTTAATACACCGTCGTCGGCGACTTTCCCCCTGGGAGGTAACCAGGTTACCGGGCGTCCGGCAGCAGCAACAAATACTTACGTGTGGAACGCAACATCCGGTTCAGCCGATTGGCAGGTGCCGGCCAGCTGGACTCCGGCAAGAAATGCTGCCGATCCGTCTGATGTGCTTCAGTTTACAAATGGCGGCACGTCTACTGCTACCAATATTCCAACACAGACAGTAGGCCGTATCGTATTCAGTAATAATACTGCTGCAAACTTCCAGGCTCCCGCAACTGCCACGCTTACACTTGCATCTGATAATAGTGCCGCTACCAATGAACTGGACATAGCTCAGGGCTCGTCGCTCTTGTTAAACGGTACTGCCGGGGCGCTTACGCTGGCTTTCTCCGGAACTGGCGGTACCGGAAAAATTGCCGGTAATCTTGAAGTTTCAAATACCGGAACAATATTAAATGCTATCAACTTTACAAATGCCACAGATACGGTAACATCAACCGGTACGCTCGCTGCCGGCGGTACGCTTACTACTTCTGTCTTTACAAGCACAGCAGCAAGCCTTGTAATAAATGGTACTTATAATCATAAATATGCAACGGTAGGCGGCGGAGCAATACCGACAGCTACATGGGGGACAGGATCCAATGCATTGATATCCGGGTATACAACTGCAACCGGTGGCCCGGGCGGTGGCATGAGCCAGACGTTTTACAATTTTACTTATAATTGTCCTGCACAAACTGTCAATAACCAATGGGCCGGTTCACTTCCGTCAACTATCAATGGTACATTGAGCATATTATCGACAGGTACGGGACAGTGGTTGTGGAACAGCGGTTCTACAGGATTTACTACGACAATTAATAATTATACACAGAGTGGGGGTATTGCAGACCTGGGAACAGGTAGTGCGACAAGTACTTTAAACATTGGCGGAGCATTTAACCAGACAACCGGTGTCCTGAAAACCAGCGGTACAGGTGCGGTTACTTTGAATTATAATGGTGCAACAGCACAGACGGTAAATTTTGTGGATTCTGCAGCTTACGGGCCGATCGTTTACCGGTTTAATAACCCGGTTGGCGTTGCACTTACCGGCAGCGGGCTGCTGGCAGCAACACCAAACTTTAAAATAAACAGTGGTGGTGGCGTGCGTATCAGTGCAGCAGGCCCGGTTTCTACGGCACTCACATTGGTATATGCAGCTACCGGAACAACGCTTACGTATGACGCGGCATCTGCCCTGACTGCAACAACCGCTATATGGCCCGCGACAAATGGCCCGCTTAACATGACGCTCAATACAAGCGGAAACATTGTTACCGTGCCATTCAGCCGTACAGTTGCAGGTACACTTACTATGACCAGCGGCGACCTGGATATAACAACAAATACACTTACACTGGGTACATCAGCCGCTGCAACAGGAACGTTAACCTATACAGCGGGCGGTATCCGTACTACTACCGGCTCTTTTGTGCGCTGGTATGGTACTACAGGGCTGCCCACATCTGCAGGTACATCTGCAGGGTTTTATCCGTTGGCCTACGGTCCGTATAACAGGAATGTGGCTCTGTCCTTTGCGACGTCTACTTCTTTATCTGCCGGCGGTTCTATTGCTGTATCGCATGCTAATGCCAGCGGTATGACTACAGGACTTTCTGTGGCAGATGGCGCTTATACGATCAACAACCGTACGAACGCTTCGTGGAACTTCGTCACTTCAGGGATTACGCTTAGTAGTACCAATACTATTAACATGAAGCTTACGGGCACAGCCTTGTTTGTTTCACCAACCCCGGCCAACCTGAGGGTAATGAAAGCCAATGCTGTTGCCGGTACACATGTGGCTGGCAGTGGTGTAAGCGCCCTGCGCAATGGGCTCGTAGTAGCTGATCTTACAGTTCCTTATTATATAGGCGCTGCAAACGGAGACATCAATGGTGCATACATAGCGGTCAATACCGGTAACTGGAGTGCGGGATCTACCTGGGATATAGGTACTGCTCCTGGCATCACTAATGATGCTTATATCAATCCGGGTGTGAATGTAACCGTTGATGCAGCTACCAATGCTGCGAAATCACTCAACATTATCGCCGGCGGTACACTTACTGCCAATACCAATACACTTACTGTTGATAGCGCCATTGCCAATAACGGCATTATAAATGTAGGTGGTGGTACCATCACCGTAAATGGTGGAACCGGCACTAACGGTATCGTCAATAATACGGGATCTGCGTTTAACCTGACTGGCGGCGTAGTTAATATTGGTCCTGCAAACGGCGGTAATAAACGCCTTACTCATAATGCGGGTACAATTGCAATTTCGGGTGGTAACCTGAATGTAAATGGTAATATGGTTGTAAGCGGTGGTACGGTTAATTTTTCCGCCGGCACCATAAAAATAGATGGAAATAATAACGTGCCCTCAACAAGCGTTGCTTCCGGTGCGCATTTGCTTGACCTGTCTTCTGTTGCTACGTACAACGTAACTGGTGGTACTTTCCTTATTGTAGATCCGCCAATTACCGGCACAGGCCTTGCGCTACGTTTTTCAGGTTCCGGCGCAAATGCGAGCTTCGCGGGTAATACCGTACAGTTTGGTGCTACCAGTACGGATACAAGTAATGCAACAAACGGTTTTAACTTTGATACATGGGTTGGTTCTGCCAGATTATTGCTCGGACATGTCATTGTAAATGGCGGCAGTGCAAACAGCCATTTTGTCTCCGGGTCTACTTCAAGTGCTAATGGAGCAGATATTGGTGGTAACCTTACTATCAATTCCGGCAGTGAGCTGCGTACGATTTCCTCTGGCTCTTCGTTACGGGTAGGTGGTAATATCGTTAATAACGGTACCCTCACGCTGCCAACAACCCTTATCTTCTCGTCCCTTTCCGGGTCAACTACCGCAAGCTCCCTCGCAGCGCAATCAATGTCCGGCTCCGGTTTGTTCCGCAATGCAGTTTCTGCAACGCCTACCGCAAACTTCTCTGGTATTACGCTGCAAAATCCGTTTGGTGTTACCATGAACACTGGTAATATATCGTTCTCAGGAACGATTACATTTAATACGTTAACCACTCCGGGTAAATTAATCATGCCCGGTACTACTATACTGAGTGAAATAACAGGTGCGGGCACTACCGGCGCCAGCCAGACAAATGGATGGGTGTACGGTACTTACCAGAAAGCTGCATCTGCCGGAACGCTTACCCATACATATCCGATTGGTGACGCAAACTATTTCACACCCGTACAGATAAGTGGTGGCACAGGCGCTGTTGCGACAGCAGGTACTATATCGGCCAGCACTACATCTGTAGATCACCCATCTGTAAACAGCTCAACAATTAACCCGACAAAAAGTGTAAACAGGTATTATACGATCACGCCAGGAAATGGTCTGACGTTTGCTGCCGGTGCGCTTACTACTACTTTTAACTGGAATGCAGCAGATGTTGATGCCGGTGCAAACACGGCCAATTTCAAAATAGGTAGCTATGCTTCATCAGCATGGTCTTATCCTGCAACCGCTTCTGCAGCCGCCACAAGTATCCAGGGAACCGGCGTTACCATTGCTGGTGCCACGGATTTCGAAATAGGTGAGCAGTGCGCTGCTATTAATATTACTTCGCAGACCCTGGCTCATACACTCTGTGTAGGCAATGCAGATACTTTTAAAGTTGCATTGACAGGCACTTCCGGGGTGCGTTATCAGTGGCAGAAGAATGGTGTAAATATCACCGGTGCTACCAACGCTGCTTACATAATACCTGCTGTAGCAACAACCGATACCGGCAACTACACTGTTGTGCTGACGAGCGATTGCGCCTCTGTTACTTCCGTTACTTCACCTCAGGCCAGGCTTAACATCAATATACCTCCTGCCGTTACTACTCAGCCGGTTTCGCAGGCAATATGTGAGAACAGCCCGGTTACATTTAGTGTAACGGTTACCGGCACTGCGCCAACGCCTTATCAATGGCAGAAAAATGGTTCTGATATTAGCGGTGCTACCAATGCAACGTATACTATCGCCAGTGTTACCCCGGCAGATGCAGGTAATTACACTGTAATAGTTGGCGGTGCAGCACCATGTGCAAGCACTACTTCAAATGCAGCAGTACTGACTGTGAAGCCGCTTCCGTTGAATATAATAGCGGCAAGTACTACTACATTCTGTGCTGGCAGTAGTGTAGCGTTAAAAGCAAGTTCGCTGAATACCCTTACTTATACCTGGAAACAGAACGGTACACCGATTGTTCCTGCTGCGACAGATTCTGTTTATACGGCGTCAACATCCGGTAGCTATACTGTTACCATTATCAATACGGCTAATGCCTGCTCCGGAACCTCGAATGCTATAACTGTAACAGCAAACGGTGCTCCGACTTCTACCATAACTCCTTCAGGAACTGTATCATTCTGCGCAGGCGGCAGTATATTGCTGCACGGTCTCAACGCAGGAGGACTTACATATGAATGGGCTCAGAATGGTACTCCGATTCCTTCGGCAACAGATTCTACTTATACAGCAACCGCTGCCGGCAGCTATACGGTGAAAGTAAGTATAGGTGCAGGCTGTTCCAATACCTCTGTTCCTACTGTGGTAAGTGTAAATCCACTGCCACCGACAACTATTACAGCCGGCGGTCCATTAAGCTTTTGTCCGGGTGGCAATGTTTCTCTGTGTGCACCTTCCGGCTATGGCTATCAGTGGAAATTGAATACTTCAATTATACCCGGTGCAACAAACCAGTGCTATACGGCAACTGCTTCCGGGAATTATACTGTAACGGTAACTAACCTGGCAACAGGTTGTGTAAGCACTACACCGGTGGCTACTGTAGTAACCGTAAATCCTGCACCTACAGTAACCGTCACAGCGGCTTCTGCTACTACTTTCTGTGAGGGTGGGTCTGTGATACTCAATGCCAGCCCTACAACAGGTTTAGGTTATAGCTGGAACCGTAATGGCAATACTATTGCTCCGCCGGCAAATACAGCTTCTTATATAGCATCGCAATCCGGCAATTATACGCTGACAGTAACAGACCTTGTAACCGGTTGCCAGAATACTTCGACAGCGACTGTCGTGACTGTAAATCCGGCTCCTATTGTAACTGTAACAGTATCTAATGGCACAACCATCTGCCAGGGACAGTCTACAAATCTGTGTGTGCCAACTGGTGCAAATCTCCACTATCAATGGTATGTTAACAATGCAGCAATAGCCAGTGCAACAAATGCATGTTATGCTACGACTCAGGCAGGTAGCTATACTGTAACGGTAACGAATACTGTTACAAACTGTAGTGCTACATCTGCCTCCACCACAATCGTCGTAAATCCTGTACCTGTTGCTACGGCTACGGTACAGGGCGCAGCTACAGCTTGTCAGGGAGATACAGTATGGATAAGCGGTGCAGGTGGTCCGGGTTATATATGGAACAAGAATGGCGCTCCGATTCCCGGGGCAACCAATCAGTTGTATGGTGCCACCACATCAGGCATCTATTCCGTTACTACTACGAACAGCAGCAACTGTTCTACTACGTCGGCTAATGTGACCGTTACCATTAATCCTAAACCAACTGTAATCATTACCTACACAACCCCGATCACTTTCTGTGATGGCGGAGCTGTGGTACTGGATGCGGTTTCAAGCAACGGTGTAACGTACCAGTGGCAGAACAATGGCGCTGCATTGAGCGGCGAAACAAACAACTATTATATCGCTTCCTCAACCGGAGCTTATACAGTGACCGTAACCAATGGTTTTGGCTGCAGCACTACAGCGGCAACGCCTACATTGGTAATCTCTAATCCGCTGCCGCAACCGCAGATCATACGGAATGGAAATATACTGTCCACCGGCAGCTATGCTACCTATCAATGGTATCTTAACACCAGCCCGATAAATAATGCAGTATCCCAGAGCTATGCATGTACGCAAAATGGTGCTTACTCGGTGCGTGTAACAGATGCCAACAACTGTACGAATTACTCCACTATTACATTCGTAAATAATGTAGGCGTGAAAAATGTAACAATACAGGCCGCTGATATCAAGGTATATCCGAACCCGGCCAGGCAGCTTGTGAACATTGATGCTCCTGTGAAAGTTAACATCGTTGTACGCGATTTGCAGGGACGCGTTATACTGGAACAGAAGGATGCGAAACAGGTTGATCTGGGTCAGGTGGCTGACGGCCTCTATATGATGCAGATTTCAGATACAGACGGACATTTACTGAAAGTCGAAAAGCTACAGAAGCAGTAAGGAATTCTTGATGTAGTCAAATAATACGCCGGGCGTTGCAATTACTGCAGCGCCCGGTTTTTTTGCGATAAAAAATGATTGCTTAAAAAGAGATATTGTGGTCTTATTATAACTGTCCTGTCCTGCGGCTTGCGGGTTTTATAAAGAGTGTGACTATTGTATGCGCCACCAGCGACAGGCCAAGTGTCACAATCAGGATCATTCCTTTCTTCATTGGCGTATCAAAATAATCAAGAAAGCCTGATTGATTTGTACCGCTGTACATCAATGCCAGTACGAATACAATAATGCCGGTTATCCACAATGTAAGATGCGAATAAAAATATCTTTTTGGCAAAAAAGCCCGGCCGGCAAAAGATGCAACAAGCAGCAACACATGGGCAATAAAAAAGCATACAGCAGCAAGTGATAAGATGTATATCATGGGTTGAATTTATCTTTTAAAATAATTCATTTGTTTAATAGTTGGTATCAGAATCGTTGATTAAGTTAAACGTTGCGTTACGGGTTTGCTGTAGATATTCAGTTGGGAAAATGTAAATACTGTAACGGATACATTAATCATAAGGATATGTACATCATTTTTGATGCTATGCCATGTAATAACAAGTCCTAAGAGACTAATTTTATATTAACTACAAGTAACCAGAACATGAAACGATATTTTACAGCCGCAGCATTTCTGCCTTTCAGAGAAAGGTTATTCCGTACGCTGTGGATTGCTGCATTTATATCCAATATCGGCACCTGGATGCAGAACGTAGGTGTAAGCTGGCTGGCAGCTACCATGTCTGCCTCTCCGTTGATGATATCGTTGATACAGACAGCCTCCTCTTTGCCGGCTCTTCTTTTTAGTTATCCTGCCGGTGTCATTTCCGACCAGTCGGACAGGCGCAGGCTTTTACTCTGGCTACAGGCATTTTTGTTTGCGGTAGTATTGGCACTATCTGTGCTCAGTCAGTTAAACCGGCTTAATATAAATCTGCTACTGCTGTTTACTTTTCTTATAGGAATAGGCGCTGCATTTACCACGCCTGTGTGGCAGGCTATTACGCCGGAAATAGTGAGCAAACCACAATTAAAAAATGCGATCGCATTGAATGGCGTGAACTTTAACCTGGCAAGAGCAATCGGTCCGGCCCTGGGCGGCATTATACTCACGGTGGGAGGTATCAGGTCTGTCTTCCTGTTCAACTCTGTTTCATTCCTGGCGTTGATGGCCGGCATTTATATGTGGCATAATGCATATGTGGCTGCGGGCAGCCGTGTCTCATTCCGCAGGTCTGCTGCAGAGGGTCTGCGGGCCGTACGCCTGTCAAAACCTTTTCTCTGGTTGCTGTTACGTACCATTTCTTTCACAGCTTTTGTAAGTATCGTATTTGCTTTTCTACCGCAACTTTCTAAATACAAGTGGAAGCAGGATAGTGCCCAGTACACCTGGCTATGGGTTTTTATGGGCATTGGTGCAATGACCGGCAGCTATTTATATGGTTTGGTAAACCAGAAAATAAGTGCCGGAAAGATTGTATTGATCAGCTGCGAGCTGGTAGCCGTATGTCTTTTCCTGCTTACGAAGACCAATAGCTTTTACCTGCTCAATTGCATCATGTTTTTTACGGGCATTGGCTGGATCAATGCAACTTCCACACTTAATGTGCTGGCGCAGCAGTATTCTCCCGGTGCCTTGAAAGGAAGGTTCCTGGCTGTGAATGTGACTGTATTCCAGGGCTCCATTGCGCTTTCCAGTGTATTCTGGGGCTATCTCTCCAATATGTTTACACCCTTGCTGGTGATGAAGATTGCTGCATTTAGTATGGCTGTGCTCTGTGGAGTGCTGGCATTGTTCCCAATGGAAGAAGATCCTGTGGCTGAAAATTCAGTGGCGTGCAGCGATGCATTGCTGCAATATCAATTGAAATGACCTGCGCCCGTATGTGGTAAAATTTACCGCAAAGCACACAAAGGATTTCGCAAAGGAGCGCAAAGTTTATAGAGAATATGTAAGACCAATTGCGCGGTGTCGCTGCGCCGCTGCGGGCATTTCTCTCCTTGCCTCTTGGCGCCATCTCCGCGACCCTTTGCGATAAATTTGTGTTGTCTTCCGTTCCTTAAAAGAAGAACCCCCTCGCATGACGCAAGGGGGCCTCATTTACACACAAAATCTAAAAGTTGAGGTTATTTAACAATAAGTTTCTGGTAGTATTCAAATGATGCAGCATGAACACGGATAAAGTAAATGCCCTTTGAAAGATTGCGGAGGTCAACATTTGACTGATTTGTACCTGCAACTGCATTGCGGCTTTGCTCGTAGCTGATACGCCCGCTAATGTCCGTTACTGTCAGCTGGTATGCTTCGCTTGTATTTGTTTTAAAGCTGATATTGAAAATACCGTCTGAAGGGTTGGGATATACCATCAGCTCGCTGGCAGACGCATTGTTGTAAGTAACAATGCCTGTCGGGGATGTAAGGTCAAGAGAAAAGATCATATCCGAGCGGAATTTACGCAGCGGCAACGTACTGAAATCTTTAGCTGCTGTACCATCATTGTACAGTACATCATCGCCCATGTCTGATATTATCTGGAGCTGTGAGAGCGAAAGCTGTCCGCCTGTATGTACCTCCATAGCCCCTTCTGCATTAAGTGTGTCAGATGCCGGGCTTATAATGTGCACCGGCGTATCATTGGCATGCCCTGTCCATTTGTAGAGTGCACCAGTGATTGATCCGCCGCCCACGTTTCCTGCTACAATTACATAAGAACCGTCAGACAGTCTGATGATATCGCGGAAACCTCTGCCGCCCAGGTTCATTTCTATCGGTGAACCGAAGGTAGGAGTACCGGAAGGAGCTCCGTTATTGAACCATGTTTCAAAATTGTTTATCGGAACTATCACTGCTTTGGTACGGTTGGCAGTAGGAACGAGCGGGGCTCTGAGTGCAACATAAAGTGTGGTACTGTCCGGGCCGAATACCATACCCTCTGCCGCAAATCCTGAAGGCGATTTGGAATCCACACCTGCAGCTGCACTTGCCGTAAAGTTATAGCCGTTTGCATCGCCCCATGCCAGGATTGCAGAACGCAGTGCAGCATAACCCACAACAGAGAATGCAGTACTGGCGCCGGTTCCTGTTACGTTTGTGGCGAAAATACGGTCGCGGTTAGGTTTGTTGTCAAATGGAGCTTTACCATTGCTCATAGATCCCAGCCAGTAAATGCGACCGGTGTGTGCAGTACTCCTCGTAGCTGCTTCGATATCGGTTTCCGGTTTGGTAGGATCGGGCAGGTTAAGCATGGTTGAATAGTCAAATGATACCAGTGGCTGTCCTGATGCTGATCTTGAATAAACATTCAATACGTCCAGTTCATCATCGCCGCTGATGAAATAATTGTCATCCAATGCTATCGCATCAGAACCGTCGGACATGCCTGTGTGCCAGAATGTTGCTGCGGGTGTGCCGGATGCTGCAGATGCCGCGTAAGCTATTACATAAGAGCTGGAATCGAAGCCGTCGTGTACGGTAAGTGTGATATTGGAATAGCCTACAGCTGCCGGTGTGATCTTCACGTTGCGTGTGCCGCCTGTGCCGGTGATCACAATATTGGCAGCCGGAACAACCGTTGTATTACTGCTTGCAGCGCTCAGTGAAAGTGTACCTGAAGCCTGATTTGTAGCTATGTCTACATTGATACCTTGTGTGGCTGCGGCATCTGTAGGATCGCTTAATGCGCCGCTTACAGTAAACGGACTGGCCGGTGCTGTTGCAATGCCGCCGTCTATAAAGTTGGTCGTAGATGTGTCCACCTTGATGGTGGGAGGAGCCGGAACGTCATTGTCTATTATAGTGATATTGCGCATTGTGCCGATACCCAGTGTAATGCCGGATGTTGGTGCACTCATAGTGATCACAGCTGTTTCTGTTCCTTCTGCGAGTACATCATCAATTACTTTAAATGTATCTGTTCCTGAAGTAGCACCTGCAGGTATAGTGATGGTTGCGCTGCTTAAAGTATAGTCGCCCGAAGTAATGCCGCTGCCGGAGACTGCGATATTTACAGTCTGGGCACTGTTTACAGGAAACGAACTGTTTGCTTTGATGATAACGGTTGTGGCGCCTGCTTCTGTTGCTGTGTCTGCACTTACGGTAAGATTTACAACCGGTGTGCCGGACGCTACAGGCGCAAACGTGATGCCTTTGTAGTAAGTGCCGGAGGTTGCTGCAACCAATGTGGTGATAGTTGCACCTGCAAGTGTGCCGTTATCAACAATTTTGATGACGCGGTTGCCGGCTGTTTCAAATGTGGTGGCATATATAACCGGCACAGAGCCTGAGTAATCTACTACAAGACCGTAAGCACCAACGCTTGCGGTACCTGTTCCGAGTGTATAGGCCAGTGTCCAGGTGCTGCCGCTTCGTGTCCACTTCTGGATGCCGCCGGTAGCGGAGTTGGCATTGATGGCCACATAGCACACATCGCCTGCTGCATTGAATGAGAAATCTGTAGGTGTAGCACTGCCTGTATTGATTACTTGTGTAGTGGTGACAGTACCGCTGGTCGGCATACCTGTACCGAGCTGGAAAATGCCCAGTTGAGATGATGAGTTAGAGGGGCCGGATTTCTGGGTGGAATAATAGATGTTGCCGTTGAATATACGCAGGCCATATGCTTTGGGTGGTGTGGTTCCTGTGGCCAGTGCTGCCTGTGTACCCGGACCGAAGTAGTTGATGCCATCAACGGAAGCATTGGATGCGCCCGAAGCCCAGAAATTTGTCCCGTCTGATACAGCGCCGCGGATATCATTATTTGAATAGAATATGGTGCTGGTATCTACCTGCAGATAAAAACCGGATGGTGCAACTGTTCCGATCACACGGGTCACCTGGTTAGAGGCTGTAGCGGTAATGTCGGTATAGGAACCGGCAGTACCGTACCCGGCCATTACAATATACTTGCCGTCCGCAGATGTGGTAAGAAAACCTTCTGAGCCGCCGTACACACCGGACGTCTGGAATGGGGTAGTGCCTGATGAAGGAACAGGGACTGTTAATCCTGCTGTGCCACCGGTGGTAAATTCTTTAAGAGTAGCGGGGGACGCGGCTTTACTGGTGGTAGTAGTGGTCTGTAACACAACCAGGTTGCCAGCTGTAAAAGTGCTTTGTGCTGTTGCTGCCGAGGTAAGCGCAACGCAGGCAATAGCGGGGAGTAACCTTACGTTCATGAATATAAGAAATTGATCCGTGAAATTGCCTTCGCTATATGATTTAATTGTTAACCGTGCATGAATGAATTGTTAGTTTTTTTTCGGTTCAGATATTTGTGATGTGAATAAATATTGTAGCTGCACTTTCAGTGAAGTACGCAGAAGAAATAATAGATTGCGTTCAATTCTTTTATATGAAGCTTCCTTTAAGAAAATTATTATACACAACCGTACTATCGACTGCTTTTGTCTGCCCGGGTTTAATGGCCGAAGCGCAGAAAGTTACGGTGCCACCTGTAACGAATAAAGAATGGATACAATCATACAAACCATTCCGCATAGCAGGTAATTTATATTATGTAGGTTCTTACGACCTTGCAAGCTATCTTATCACCACTCCGCAGGGCCATATCCTGATCAATACAGGAGTGGTTTCATCGGCATCAATGATCCGGAAAAATGTGGAGGCGCTGGGTTTCAGGTTTTCAGATATTAAAATTTTGCTGGCTACTCATGCCCATTATGATCATGTAGGCGCTATGGCAGCTGTAAAGAAAATGACAGGTGCAAAGATGATGATCAATGAAAAGGATGCTTCCATATTAGCCGATGGCGGCAATTCTGATTTCATCTTTGGCGGAAGGGGTAGCATGTTTGCTCCCGTGAAGGCCGATCGTTTACTGCACGAACAGGATACCGTAGCGCTTGGCGGAATGCAGGTTGCAGTACTGCATCATCCCGGACACACAAAAGGTGCCTGCAGTTTTTTATTTGATGTTAAAGATAGCAAGCATTCATACCGGGTGCTGATAGCCAATATGCCCAGCATTCTCGATGAGGCTAAACCCGGCATGGCAACTTACCCGGACATTGCAGCGGACTACGGTTACACATTAGATGCCATGAAAAAGCTGCAGTTCGATATATGGCTGGCATCACATGCCAGCCAGTTTGACCTGCATAAGAAACACAAACCGGGTAGTGCTTATAACCCGGCTGCGTTTGAAGACCGTGCAGGGTACGATGCTGCTTTGAATAAATTGCAGGACGACTACAATAAAAAGCTGGGCATGAAATAATGCGCCTCAGATAACCGTTGGGTATTCAGGATGGCACGATATTTTATTAAAAATGCATTTATCCTGTTGATACAAGACATTATTTAAATGGCTTATATTAGCTTTTTAGAATTGAATGGCCACCGCATTGCATAAACAATTGTCCCCGATTGATAATCTTTCACTGAAAAACCTGCCCGGTGAAAAATGGAAAGATATTCGCAATTATGAAGGGTACTATAAAGTGTCGTCTTATGGGCGGATAAAATCTATAGCCCGTATGGTGGTAAAGCGATGGGATAAAGAAGTGGAGCAACCCGAACGCATACGAAAATTGCATGTGACTACGCAGAAAAATAAAACGATAAATGAACCGATATACAGCGTTACCGTAGACTTGAGGAAAGATGGCAGCCAACGGGTGTATTCCGTGGGGAGGCTGGTGTACGATGCTTTTGTGGAAAGGATAGACCTGGGGGATAAAACCATTTTTATAGGACTGAGGGATAAGGACGGCAGAAACCTGCATTATAAAAACCTGTATCGGTCTACTATTAAAGAACTGAAGCTGGAAGCTTATGCCAATAACCGTGCTGCCAGCCATTTGTCTGTACTCAGCAAGCCTATTACCAGGTTTAATGCAAAAGGTGAGCCCGACGCCTGGTATCCCAGTATGTATGATGCTGCAAAGAAGCTGGGAGTAAGCCCGTCGCTGATCTCAGATGCAGCTCATGGAGATATTGTAGTGGCTGGTGGTTATTTCTGGCGCTTTGGCCACAAGAAGAAAAACCTGAACCTGGACACGATCCATAAAGCCGGTTACGATGACCGGGCTGTACACACAGAACTTATGAAAAAGCTGCGCATCCGGAAAAAAGATGTAGCAGAGCAACTGCCCGCATTCCTGGACCTGGGTGCTGCAAGCCGTAAAGGGGAGCGATGGAAGGATATGCCGGGATATGAAGGTCGCTATATGCTTTCCAGCTATGGGCGCATAAAAACACTGGCCGGAGTAAGCAATGGCGGGAATAAAAAATTCAGGGAAGCAAGGATAAAGATGCTCTCTACCGACAGCAGAACGGATGACCAGGGCAGGCGGGTGCCGGGAACATTGCTGGTATCATTATCTGCAAAACCGGAAATGAAAAGGGTGGTGTCTGTTGCCAGGCTTGTTTACCATACTTTCGTGCAGCAGTTTGATCTCAATGATAAATCCCTGCGCATTTACTACAAGGACAATAATCCGTTAAATGCGCATTATAAAAACCTGGAGTTGCACAATGCAGCCTGGTCTATTAATAAGTGAATAGGCAATAGTGAAGCGTGAAATGTCAGAAGTGAGATGTGAGGTTTGCGAAATTTAAGACTTATCGTCATCAAAATATTGGCACATCGATTACGTTAGCTAATCAGATAATCCGCACATCCTCATATTCTCATATTTTCACATTTTCCTCATTTCTGCAGTGCAGTAATGCTGCGCATTATGCGGTTCCAGCGTATATCAAATGGGTTTTTGTCGTAGCTGTACCATACAAACCACGCCTTGCCGACAATATGATCATCAGGCACAAATCCCCAGTAGCGTGAATCGAGTGAGTTGTCGCGATTGTCGCCCATCATCCAGTAATAATCCATCTTGAAAGTATAGGCAGTTGCCTCTTTGTCATTAATGAAAAATTTGCCGTTCTGTTCCTGTAATGTATTATGTTCATAGTTGACAATGATGCGGCGATACAATGCAATGTTCTGAGCTGTGAGCTGCACGGTTGTTCCGGCTTTAGGAATAGTAACGGGGCCGTAGTTGTCGCGGTTCCATTTAAAGTTTGCAGTGTCCAGCGGAAATACCCATTCTCCGGGTTCCTGCGGTGATGTCCCGGCAGGATCTTTCATCCATAACTCGGCAGACAGTACATTCGGCGCTTTCCTTACATCCGCCAACTGGTCATTCGCTATATTATAAGCATATACATTATTGCTTACCGGCTGCAGCAATTCCACATCTTCGTCTACACCCGGCATCATGCCATTTGTTTTAACGATATAAGTATGTTTTGCATGCTGGTTTATTGCTGCCGGTTTACCATTTATAAAGACCTGTGCATCTTTTATAGTGATTACATCGCCAGGCAGGCCAATACATCTTTTAATAAGATTGTCTTTCTTATCTACAGGGTGGGTGATGATCTTATGTTCGCTGAGCACTGCGGCCCGTCCGTATAAGCGGCACATCTGATAGTAGTCCAGTTCGGAATTATCAACAATTGCTGTATCGCCATCCGGTCCGTTAAATACTACGATATCATTGTGCGCCACTTTGGTATAACCAGGCAGGCGATGATAAGACCATTGTACTGCATCTGTGTAAGATTTGCCACCGGTAAGCGGCATCTCGTTATGCACGAGTGGCAGTGCCAGCGGCGTCATGGGCAATCGTGGGCCGTACGCCATTTTATTCACAAACAGATGGTCGTTTATGAGCATAGAGCCTTCCATAGAGCCAGATGGGATAGCATAGGCTTCTGCTATGAACATGCGGAAAACAGTGGAAGCAATAAGAGCGAATACACCGGCATCGAGCCATTCGCGCCATACAGATTTTTTCTTCCCGGCAGCATCCTGCTTTTGGGCTTTACGGAATATCATGATGCGAAATCTTTATGGCGATAAAATTAAAGGGCTTTATCATTCGCCTGAACCACAGGAGATAATTTAGGCAAATATTTAACAGATGTTGTTCTGCAGTGTGTAAGTGCCGGACAGGCTGTTCTTCCGTAACTTTACAGCATGTCGTGTCGTTTTATTTTACTCATATTTTTGTGCGTTGCCAATATCTGCAATGCACAGGGTATACGTCTGCATGACTCTGTTATGCATGTTCAGATACCGGTAAAACCACGATACACTCCTGCAGTTGTGAAGCCTGTGGTGCCACATATGCAGGTTGCGGTGCTTTCATTCAGTTCCTCATTTATTAATCCGGGTTTTTTCTGCAGGCAGGAAGTAAAGATGGACCGGAAACTGCCGCTGCCGTTGCGTTTCCGGCTGGGCAGCCTTCAGTACTGCAATTGGCTGGAACAAAAGCCGGGTTATACCAACTGGCCGCAATAGTTTATTTCCCTGCGGAGGTCGCTGAGAGATGCGAAGAGGATTTCCCGCGGCGGCAGATGTGCGATTTTCATGTTTAACCCCCTCACGTTTCATTTAATTTTCTCACGGCGGCACATCTGTTATTTGTGGTGTTTTCTTTATATAAACTCAGCGCTTCTTTACGAAAATCTTTGCATCCTCTGCAGTTAAAAAAACACACTCAGATGATAGAAATAATATAATAATCCGGGCTTTTATATTTTCCTGATTTTGCCTATTATTGATGCACCTAAAAAAATCATTATGAAGAAAACTTTCCTCCGGAAGGCAGCCAATGCGCTGCTGGCCTGCGCCGCCATTACACAGGTCCATGCACAAAGTCAAAGCAACGTAGCCATTCACAAATTAGTAGCAAAGCCAAACCCCACAGGTATGGCACTGGGATTCTGGGAAGTGTTCAGCGGGCAGCAGCTCACACTCGACAGCATTGGTAAAAGGCCTACCAGCCGTGTTGACTTCAGAGACTGGGACACAATTGAAGACAACGATACTGCAGGTCTGTACCATTTCCAGGGTGTGTTTGACAATTTTAAGAAAGCGCATAATTATGGGGAAACAATACTCGGCGCAGTTAACGTGTGCTTCACGGATAAAGTAACGCCCAATAAGCGCTCAATTCCGTCTTATTACAATGGAAGTATCAGCAATCCCACAACACGGGCCGCAGCTATCAGGTTTATAAAAGCCTATGTGCGCGAAGCGCTCACAGAAGTAGGTGCGCTCACGCTGACTATTGATTATGAAGTATGCAGTAATTACAAGCTCAGTTCTCCGGACACATCAACGGATAAACGCGGTATGACGCGTCTCGACAGGGCAACAGAATGGGGTAACTGGTATGCGGATGCCTCTGCAGCAGCCCGCTTTATTGCCGATTCTATGGGTATGAGTAACAGGCTGAAGCTGCAGCCGATCGTGAATGGCAATCCGCTCGATCCGGGCAATCCTATCAGCCAGGGGCCAACGCACAATCCGTGGCTGATACAGGTGGTAGATTCTTCCGACTACCTGGCACTGGATACTTACCAGAGTGATTCCATTTACTCAAATACCAGCGCACAGACTACGTTCAATATCATAAAATTCTGGACAGACAGTTTCTCGCACGGCAAGGGTGTAATTGTTACGGAAAACGGTTTTAACACTGTTACTTCCTATGATCCGGGTAAAACACGCGAAGACCGCGGTTATAAAACCACAGGCACAGAAGCCGACCAGGCAACGTTTTATACCAATATCTTCAATCAGCTGTCATCATCCAATGCTGCAAGCGGTATATTTCATAACAAACTGCGCTCTTACAATATCTGGTCTATCTGCGATAATATCACAAAAGATACCAGCGACGAAGATTATTATTTCGGTATTGTTGGTATGACCAAGACTGCGCCCAATACTTACGTTCCTTATGCCAAACCCGCCCTGGCTGTAGTGCGCAACGGGTACAATTATATAGATACAAGTGCGTTCAACCGTCCTTACAGCAATGTGGCGGACACAACAGTTTCGTATATCAAAAACGCTACCAACACCAATTACGTTACACTCAATTACAACAACGGAGACGATTTCGACTTCCTGCGCTATACAGCTACATTGCCCGCAGGCAATACTTATTACCTGCATGTTCAGGCTGTAAATACCTGCAACTTTATGGTGCATGTCAATAAGAAGTGGCTGTACTTTGCCAATCGCACACAGGTTGATACAGACATTACTGCCTATTGTATCAGCGGTACCAATACGGTTGATGTGTATTGCACAGGCGAGAAATTTCCTTTTGTACAACAGGTTAAAACGTTGCGTGTAAATAATTCTGTGAGTAAACCTGCGCCACAATCGGTGGCAACAGTGGCCACAGAAAAGTTCAGTGTATATCCTAATCCTGCACATACGGCTATTACTATTTCCGGTATCAATACATCACAGACTTTCCGCACCGAGGTATTTAATATGCTGGGGCAACGTGTACTCTCTGCTGCCAATAGTTCGGAAGTCGGAATAGCAGCACTGGCGCAAGGCAATTATGTACTTAAGGTGTACCAGGGTGATAAAACATATACCGCCTCATTTGTAAAAGAATAATCGATAAAATGTTCTGATTTGGACGGGGTGCTTTCGGACACCCCGTTTTTTTGTTGTTGAGGTGAATAGCCAGGCAACGTATTTTTGCAGTAAATTGTTTTATGCTGCTGCCTCAGAAAGTGCTTTCCCGTAAAGACGAAATAACTGCTGCATTTCTTGCACTGGCAGAGCAGCACCTGGATGATCTGATGAATGGACGTGCAGAGCGCCGCTTCAGTGCTTCAGACTTTGGGAAATTATTGTTCGTTAATTCCCGTCATCTTACCACTACTGTAAAACTTACTACCGGTCAGTCTGTATGCGATATAATGGAAGCCCGCATTACCGAAGAAGCAAGCAGGCTGCTGACAGAAACCAGCCTCTCTGTGGCAGATGTAGGTCTGCGCTTTGCCTACGATGATCCGGCCAATTTTATAAAGTTCTTTAAAGGCATGACCGGAACAACACCATTGCAGTTCCGGAAACAGGTAATTATGGCGTCTTCTCAGAAAAACTGAAGAATTCACCATTTTTTGTGCATTCCGGGCCTGTACATTTGTTCTGTCAAAAAAATAAATGACTGTTACAAAGATGGCACAAACAAACAAAATAGCATTGGTAACAGGCGGCAGCCGCGGCCTGGGCAAAAACATGGCGCTCACACTGGCGCAGAAAGGCATCGATGTGATCCTTACTTATCATAGCAAAAAAGATGAAGCGCAGGCAGTGGTGAATGAAATAGAGCAGATGGGTCGCAAGGCAGCTGCACTGCAGCTCGATGTTTCAGATACAAAGAACTACGGGGCATTTTTTAGCACAGTGGCGGGTACGCTGCAGGATAAATTTGGAACAGACCGTTTTCATTACCTGGTAAACAATGCCGGCATCGGCATTTATGCTTCTTTTGCTGATACTACAGAAGAGCAGTTTGACACGCTGGTGAACATTCACGTCAAAGCAACATTTTTCCTCTCACAGAAAGCATTGCCATATATTTCTGATGGCGGCGCTATCGTAAACCTTTCTTCCGGCCTCGCGCGTTTCAGCCTTGCAGGTTATGCAGCTTATGGCGCAATGAAAGGCGCTGTTGAAACGCTTACCCGCTATATGGCGCTGGAACTGGGACCAAGAAAAATACGCGTAAACGTAATGGCTCCGGGCGCCATAGAAACAGACTTTGGTGGTGGTGCTGTGCGTGATAATGAACAGCTGAATGCCATGATTGCTTCTCAGACGGCCCTGGGTCGCGTAGGCTTGCCGGATGATATAGGAAGTGTGGTAGCTTTCCTGTGCAGCGACGATGCCAAATGGGTAAATGCCCAGCGTATTGAGGCTTCCGGAGGCATTCATCTGTAAGCCAGATATTGCTCAAAATAAAATCCGGCCTTCACTGAAGGCCGGATTTTATATGTATACGCGTTTCGGTTTACTGCTTCAGTAATTTCTCCGTTTGTATGCTGCCATCTGTTTTCTGCAGGTACAGGAACCACATGCCTGCGGGTAATGTACTTATGTCTATAGAATTAGTTTTATAGTCTGTTTCATAAACTATCCTGCCGGCATTATCCGTGATCCTCACTTTCTGCAATGCGTTTGTATTGCCCGAGAGGTTTAAGGAATTTTGTACAGGGTTCGGGTATATGAAAACCGTATTTTCCTGGAATTTGACAGCGCTTACATTGCTGTAACGGTAGGTGTTGTCATTGTCTTCGATTTTCAGGCGGTAAAAGCTTGTCCCGGGCAGCGGCATGTTGTCCTGCCATGTATAGTTTTGCTGAGCTGCATTATCTGTTTTCCTGCTGCTTATAAAGTCTGTTGTGGTCCATGTATTACCATCGCTGCTGCGCTGTATGGTGTATCCGCGGCTGTTTTCCTCAGACGCCGTTGTCCAGTTAAGCATCGCAGTGCTGTTCTGTGCATACGCATGGAAAGAGATCAGTTTTATTGGTAACGGGGAACAACTTACAGGCGCGACAGACATATTGTCGACAAAGAGAAATGCCTCGCTGCTGGCTGATGCGGGTATCCGGAAGGTGACATAATTGAGGCCAGATGCGGGTACAGAGAAGCTTACTTGTTGTGCTGTTTGCCAGGTGTCGTCATTAGGTACATCTGCTGCCATGGTAACTACGGTGGTGCCAAATGAAGACGGGCTGTTTGAAAGACCGAATTCCAGCCGTGCGGGAGTGGTACAACTGCCGAAACTGCTTGTATTCATGGCATCAAATGTCACCGTGTAGCAATTGCCGGAGACAAGTGCAGCAGATAGCTGCATGGCAAATGTTGCGTTTTGCGACAGGCCGACAGAAAAGTTACCTTCTGTTGGCGATGGCGTCTGGCCCGGACAGTTGCCGCCCTGGAACTGTCCGTACCCCTGTGCACCGTCTGTATAGCAAACGTTTCCTGTGCCGAATGCAGCAAAAGCAGTGGTATTACCATTTAAAGTGGTTTGTAATTGATCGGCAGTCTGTCCGCAACTGCCCGATGCCGGTGCTGGCGAATATTCGAATCCGCCGGAAAGGAAAGATTGGCTTTGTGCAGGGTAAGACAGTACAAGCGGACCCAGCAATATTGCTGCAGATAAAATTCTTTTCGTGTACATGCGTGGTTCGTTTAGTTTGCGGTATAAATATCTATAAATGTAACTTCTCCTTTTACAAAGTATATGCCGGACATTGCAGGTTTTAAAATGTTAATGTATATCCGGCATATTGTAAATACTTTGGGCGGAAAATAAATTCCGTTCCTGCCAGGGGAACTTATAGCACTGTTTTTATATTTGCAGCCGGAAAGATTTCACTTTAATAGCTCCTGTTCTTATGAAAGATGTAAAGATACCTTGTGCAGAAGTCCAGATGCTGATACGTAAGCCTGCAGCCCTGGTTTTTGAGGCATTTACCGATCCCGCGCAGACGAAAAACTTCTGGTTCACAAAAGGCAGCGGCCGGCTGGAAATAAATAAAGAAATAACCTGGACCTGGGAGATGTATAATGTCTCTTCAACGGTGATAGCCCGTGAGATTATACAAGACCGCAAAATCACAATAGACTGGTCGCCTGAAGGGAAGGATAACTTTACCACAGTTGATTTTAACTTCCATACGCTCAGCGACGGATCAACTTATGTAGTGATCAGGCATTATGGGTTTGATAAAACCGGCGACGAGCTGATGGCTGCCATTAAAGATTCGACCAGTGGCTTTACTACTGTGGTAGACGGGCTTAAAGCGTGGCTCGAGCATGGCATCAATCTGAACCTGATTGCCGATAAATTTCCCAGGGAAGCTGTACAGCACGGCAATTGATAATTAAGATTGTATAATTGAAAATGAATAGTGCCGGATGATCCTGGGTTTAAAGCATATTATTCCGGTTAGTGTTCCTGCTGGGCTGCTATCTGTTGCAGCATTTCCTGTGCATCTGTGGCACCGGGGTTCAGTTCCAGCACTTTCCGGAGATTGATCGCTGCATTTTCAAAATCTTTAAGATTGGCGTAAGCTGCGCCGAGATTATAATAGCCGCTCTCAAAGGTAGTATCGCGCTGTACGGCTGTTTTGTAAAAAACGATAGCCTGTTGCAGGTTGCCGGCATTTTCTTCCAATACGCCCAGCGAGTAAGGCGGGTAAGGACTTTTAGGATCATGTTTTTCGGCCAGCATATAGTTTTCCCGTGCCTTGGCTATATTGCCGCTGCCTGCATAGCCATTCCCGAGGTTTACATAGCCCATTGAAAAATCAGGATTTACTTTTATTGCTTTCTGTGCCCAGGTGATTTCATTTGCAAATTGTCCCTCCTTGCCGTAGAGACCGGCAATGGTATTCAGCGACGCGTAGTTGTCTGGCTGTAAATTGATGATCTTTTCATGCGTTTTTATTGCATCATCAATGTTGCCGTTGTCTTCGTAGGCAAGGGCCTGCTTCAGCAATGCCTTTATTTCAGTATCATGCTGCGACTGGCAGCTTATGCAAATGCAGAACAAAGCGCAAAGCAGATATTTCATAGACGATGCATTTAGTTGTGCCTGTAAGATAAAAATAAAGAGGTAATTATCGTTCGTTGCATGCCACAAACAGAAAGCCCTCCTGTTACAGAGGGCGTTCCGCGGATGGGTATGTAAAATATTATGGATGAAGTGTTATCGTTCCAAGATTGATCTCTGTGCCATACGTCACGGTAATATTTGCCTGCGTATACGGTTGCAATGTCAGCAGGCCTGGTGTAATCCACAGCTGATAGGAGCCTGCGGCCATGCCACTGATGACGAAAAAGCCGTCAATAGGATCAGGAATTGCTGACAAAGTATCCGTACCATTAGTGGCATACACTATTGCCAATGCATTAAGCGGCAGTACATATCCTTTTATCTGTCCGTTGGTAGCCGAGCTATAAGCCCTTATCACCGGTTTCAGTTTATAGCTGCCATTACCCGTTTGAAGAATGGATTTACCGGCATCAAAATCAATCCAGATATCGTAAGCTCCTCCTGCCGAAAGAGTCTGGTTAAGGTTCAGTTTAAGACCGCTTTCCTGTGCGGAAGGAGTATTGAGTGCATATGCTGTACCGTTTACTACTATTGAGTTATTGGGTCCAAGAACTAAACGTATCTGCCCTACAGTGCCTGTCGGAAGGGTTGCGCGCATCAGCAGCGTGTCAAGTCCGTTACGGAAACTGAGAATGTCATATACACCGGGGCGTATAGGTGCCAGCGTTACAGCACTACTGCCGGTCATTGTTACTTCTACCTGTTGTATGTCTATATATACATGATCGTAAATGCCGGGGCCGTCTGTAAGGTGAAAGGCAACCTGGGCATTCTTGCTGTCGCTGTTGCTGCTGTCTTTTTTACAGGAAAATAAGAAAGACATACAGAAGCATAAAATCAGGGGGCAGATTAATTTTTTCATAAAATCACACGTTAAAATCAATAAGTAATAAAATCTGTGCCGCCAGCATTATATTTCGCTTTTCAGGAGCTTATTTGGTAAAAAAACAAATGCTCCTTTTGGGGAAGGAGCATTTTAACCTTTTGGGGGGAGAGGGAGATGTGTGATGGTTGGTATTGTAATGAGCAAATGATTTCTTAAAAAATAAAGCGGCATATAATCTTCATGGTTTAGGGGATGCATGATGCTTATGCCGCTTTCGTCTCTCTGGATGAAATAACATCCGTTTTCTGCTTTCGTCTCAATGCGGGTACATGGGGTTAACACTGTGCTTTCATTTCAATAGGGGTTAAATCTCATTGTTTTCATGGATTAATTTCTGATAGCAAATCTCGGGCAGGCTATCAAATAAATGACAAGTATTATTACTTAACGGGTGGGGGTTCTTTGTCATAGCTATGCATGGGAAAATGTACCCCGGCGGTGTACGGTAGAAATACCGCAATGTATTGTACTATTAGCCATTTGTCTCCGGCTGCAGTATCTGTGGGCAATACAATATTTATGTTTTTGGCAGCGTTATATAGCAAAACTGCTATTATATGAAATCCCGCTTTTACCCTGTTTTCATATTACTCTGTGCATTATTTCCACTTATGTCTTTTGCGCAGCAGGACAGCTTTTCTGTTTATTTTCCTACTGGTGGCGGCAAAGTATCAGACAGCATACAGGACAGGATCGATGCCCTTTTCCTGGCCGAAAAAATACAGGGTGCACATTCCATTGCTATTTACGGTTATGCCGATGAACCTGGAACGGCAGGACAGAACCGTCGCCTCTCGGCCATGCGTGCGACTGCTGTGCGCGACTACCTTTTGCAGTGGGGCATAAAGCCAGCTCAGATAAATGCCTGTGAGGGGCGCGGATATACCTCCGGTGCAGGCGCCAGTGCGGCCGATCGCAGGGCCGATATACTTATAAACCGGGTACTGCCGGCAGTTGCGCCTCCCGTAGTAACAGATCACGATGCCGGTACTGCATCATCCGGCCTTGCCAACCTTGATAAGCTGGAAGAAGGGCAGGCAATGGAGATTGACAATCTGTTATTTGTACAGGGTACGAGTGCCATTATTCCTTCTTCCAATACAGTATTGAAGCAACTGGCAGATATACTGGCGGCCAATCCGCAGCTGCATGTGCGCCTGGAAGGGCATATCTGCTGTATGACCAGCAAAAATTACCGGGAAGCAGGTTTTAATAACCTGTCGGAGCAAAGAGCGATGGCCGTGTATGATTATCTTGTATATCATGGTATAGCGGCCGCACGGCTCAGCTACCGGGGCATGGGCAATTCGCATCCCAAGTGTTATCCTGAGAGAACGGAAGAAGACCGGCAGGCTAACAGGCGTGTAGAAGTGCGGGTGCTGAGTAAATGAGAAAACCGCTACCAATCTGTTGTATCGTATCGCTGATCATTCAATTTTCAATACATCGTAACTATATGCTATGGCTTAAATGTCAATTGTCAATTGCCTATTATCAATTACTTTTGCGGCCGTATGCTTATCTCCTTACAGAACATATCTTTTTATTTCGGCTCGCGGGCCATACTTGAAGACGCCAGCTGGCAGATAAATACCGGTGAACGTATAGGGCTGGTGGGTGTGAACGGTGCGGGTAAATCCACACTACTGCGCCTCATAACCGGTGCCTACCGCCCGGATAGCGGCAGTATTAACAAGCCGAAAGATGTAACACTGGGCTTTTTTAACCAGGACCTACTGAGTTTTTCTACAGATAATTCTATTCTCTCCGTGGGTATGCAGGCTTTTGAGCGCGCGCATACAGTGGAAACAGAGATGAACCGCATACTGAAAGAACTGGAAACAAAACCGGACGACGCCGACCTGCTGGATGCATACAGCCATGCACTGCACGACTTTGAGATGGCGGGTGGTTACGAGATGGAGCATAAAACAGCTGAGGTGCTGGAAGGGTTGGGTTTTTCAACTGCCGATCTGCAACGTCCTTACAGTGAGTTTTCCGGCGGATGGCGCATGCGTGTGCTGCTGGCCAAAATGATGCTGCAGGCACCGGATGTGCTGCTGCTCGATGAACCTACCAACCACCTTGACCTTCCGTCGATTGAATGGCTGGAGCGATATCTGCAGAGCTATCCCGGCAGTGTAGTGATCGTATCGCATGACCGTTACTTCCTGGACCGTATGGTAACCAAGATCGTAGAAGTATGGCAGCGCGACCTGGTACAGTACAGCGGCAACTACGCTTTCTTTGAAAAGGAGAAAGCCGAGCGTATGGAACTGCAGCAGCGTGCTTTTGAAAACCAGCAGGATTATATCAAACAGCAGGAGCGCTTTATTGAACGTTTCCGTGCACAGGCTACAAAGGCGGCACAGGCACAGAGTGCTATCAAGCGACTGGATAAGCTGGACCGTATAGAAGCGCCGGACGCAAGCGTGCCGGTAATGAACATCAACTTTGATGTAGCGGTACAGCCAGGTAAGATTATCTGTACGCTTACCGATATACATAAGGCTTTCGGCAGCCAGACGATACTGAATCATGCGGGGGCGGAAATAAACCGTGGTGATAAAATAGCTTTGATAGGCGCCAATGGTAAGGGTAAATCGACCCTGCTGCGTATCATTGCCGATCGTGAAACTTTTGACGGTGAGCGTAAATGGGGACATAATGTAGAAGAAAGTTTCTACGCCCAGCACCAGCTGGAAGCACTGAATGTAGAGAACGAGATACTGGACGAGATGAAAATGGCCGGTACAGGCAAGCCTGAGCTGGAGCTGCGCCAGTTGCTGGGTTGCTTTCTTTTCAGCGGTGATAATGTATTTAAGAAGATTAAAGTGCTTTCCGGTGGTGAAAAGGCTAGGGTGGCACTGGCGAAGGTTATTGCTGCGCGCGGCAACTTCCTGATGCTCGATGAACCGACCAACCACCTGGACATGCAGTCTGTAGAAATGCTGATAGACGCATTGAATAAATACCAGGGCACGCTGATTCTCGTATCGCACGACCGTTATTTTGTAAGCAAAACGGTAAATAAGATATGGGAGATCATAGACGGTGAAATTAAAGAATTCATTGGCTCGTATGATGAATGGGTGGTGTTTAAAAAAGAACGTGCCGAGCGTGAAGCTGCAGCAGCAAAGGCCGCTACCGAAATTGCAAAACCGGTAGAAAAAAAAGCAGAGCCAAAGAAAGCAGAAGTAAAAGTTAATGACCAGGAACTCCGCAATCTGCGAAAAGAACATGAAAAAAAGATGAAGGCGTTGCAGCGTGTGGAAGATGAGATGAACAAGCTCAGGGATGAAAAGACAGGCATAGAGCTGAAGTTATCAGATCCGTCCATGTATTCAGATAAAGATCAGTTTAAAAAACTGGATGACCAGTACCGTGTGCTCACACATAAGCTGGAAACATTGTCGGCCTCTTACGATCAGGCTTTTGAAGAAGTGATGGAACTGGAAGAGAAGCTGGGCGGCAACTAAAGATATTTTACCGCAAAGAGGGCAAAGTTTTTTAACAAAGGGAACAGAAGGAGATTTCTGTTCCCTTTGTGTTATACCATAAAAAGTAAGAAATCGTGCCGGATGGGCATACAGGTTTTAATTAATTCGTTTAGGCAATTTCCAGGACAACTAAATTATTTTATCTGCCTGCGATACAGATAATAAGCAAGCCCGGTAAAGATCACATTAGGGATCCACACGGCGATAAAAGCATTAAGGCCGGCTTTGGTAGAAAATGTAGTAGAAAACTGCAGTAACATAATATACACCGCACTGATGACAATGCCGAGTGCCAGGTGAAAACCGCTACCGCCACGTATCTTACGGCTTGATATACAGGCGCCGATTATAGTAAGTATAAAGCCGGCAAAGGCCTGTGCTGTACGTTTATGTAATTCTACATAGTAGAAATTAAGCGTTTCGGCACCACGTGTTTTCATCAAAGCTATATGCTTTAATAATTGCGGTGTGGTCATGCCGGTCATGGCATCTTCGTTGATCTTAAGGTCCTTTGGCACAAAGCCATATTTCCGGGTTATTTCCGGTTTATATTCAAGTTTTTCTTTCAGGCTGTCATTCTCGCGGATAGAAACACCATACAGGTTCCATATTTTTTTTACGCTGTCATAACTGGCCCTGTCCGCCATGATTTTCTCTTTAAGCAATGTACCATCCACTGTTTCTGCAGTAAAGCGGTAGCCCATATTGCTGGTATAATCATAGTTCTGCATGTATACATACAGCGTCGGCGACAGCCGTATGTGTACATTCTGGTCTGCATTGCTTACGCGTTCATGCACATATTTGTCTTCAAATGTGAGCCGCTGCTTATTGGCCATGGGTACTATAAAATGGCTGGCCAGCAGGGCAATGAAGCCAAGGAATGCCGCACCAATCACATACGGGCGGAGAAAGCGCTGAAAGGAGACGCCACCGGCGAGCATAGCTATAATCTCAGACTTATATGCCAGCTTGGAGGTGAAAAATATGGCTGCAATAAATATAAACAGCGGGTAAAGCAGGGAGATGATATATGGCATGAAATTCTTGAAGTAATTCAGTATTTCAAGAAAAGGCGCCTTATGCTTTACAAAATCATCTATTTTCTCGGAATAGTCAATAACGCACGAAATAACCGCCAGTATAATGATAGCGAAAAAGAAAGTTCCGAGAAACTTTTTAATGATATACCAGTCCAGTTTTTTAATCATGCCTGATTACAGTGTACGTTGCTGTTGTTTAACCCGCAATGATACTCACAAATAATTTTGTAACGAATATGCACGGGTTATATTTTTTGATATTTTAACTTTTGGGCTTCGCCTCCGCTCAGCCAGACATTATATTACAGCCTTTGCTTCAGGTGTGGCACCATCTGCTCCTTCCAGCTTTTAAAATCTCCCTGCAGTATGTGCATGCGCGCCTCGCGTACCAGGTGCAGGTAAAAGGCCAGGTTCTGAATGCTGGCTATTTCCAGTGCCAGTATTTCATTGGCTACAAACAGGTGCCGCAGATATGCTTTGCTGTAATAGTTACTGGTATGGCAGTCAATGCCGTCATCTATCGGGCTGAAGTCGTTTGCCCATTTCTTGTTCTTAATGTTGATGACGCCTTTTGAGGTAAAGAGCATGCCGTTGCGACCATTACGTGTAGGCATTACACAGTCAAACATGTCTACGCCCAGTGCAATGTTTTCGAGTATGTTCCATGGAGTGCCCACGCCCATCAGGTAGCGTGGCTTTTCATCCGGCAGGTATTCGCAGCAGAGACCGCACATTTCGTACATTTTCTCTTCAGGTTCTCCTACAGAAAGACCACCAATAGCATTTCCGTCTGCTTCCATGGCGGCTACAAACTCAGATGATGCTTTACGAAGGTCCGGGTAAGTGCTGCCCTGTACTATGGGGAACAGGCTTTGACGATGACCATATTTAGGCTCTGTTTCATTAAAACGCTGGAAACAGCGGGCCAGCCAGCGGTGCGTGAGCTCCATCGATTTTTTGGCGTAGGCGTATTCGCTCGGGTAAGGCGGACATTCGTCAAATGCCATAATGATATCGGCACCTATGCTGCGCTGTATGTCCATCACACGTTCCGGAGTAAACAGGTGGCGTGAACCGTCGATATGCGACTGGAACATAGCGCCTTCTTCATTGAGTTTCCGGTTGTTGGCCAGTGAAAATACCTGGTACCCGCCGCTGTCGGTGAGAATAGGACGATCCCAGCCGTTGAATTTATGCAGTCCGCCCGCTTCTTCCAGTATCTCTGTGCCGGGGCGCAGGTATAAATGATAAGTATTGCCCAGGATGATCTGCGCTTTTATTTCTTCTTTTAGCTGCTGCTGGTTTACCGCTTTTACACTGCCCACGGTGCCTACCGGCATAAAGATGGGTGTTTCTATCTGTCCGTGGTCGGTGGTGATGACGCCGGCACGCGCTTTGGAGTGTGCGTCCCTGGCCGAAAGTTCAAAATCCATGTTACAATTTCCGGTGCCGAAAGTCTGTGGTAAGACAATGGCATTGTTTATGTTTCTTTGCAGGAGTGATACTGTACCTGCTGTTAATATTATTTTTCTTCTGCATTGTGCTGCAGGCCAGCTATGCGTTGTACGTATTCATTCCTGAATTGTACAGCTCGTACGTGCCTGTAAAAAATCCCGCTGCGCCGGGAGATAAGGAACAGGTATCTGTGATCATCTGTGCACGCAATGAAGCGGGCAACCTGGAGCAGAACCTCCCGTTTATTTTGTCGCAAAGATATAGTAATGCTGCGGGTAAACATATGTATGAGGTAATAGTGGTAGATGATGCCTCTGATGATGATACCGGGGCTGTGCTGGCAAAACTGTCCCTGAAATATGAGCATCTGCGTGTGGTGAGGATAAAACCGGGTGAACAACGTGCATTCCCCGGGAAAAAATTTGCTGTAGGCAAAGGCATTGCAGCGGCAGACAATGATTGGCTGCTGTTTACAGATGCGGATTGCATGCCTGTATCTGCCCGGTGGATTGAGCACATGGCGGCTTTGTTCCGGGAAGGCAAAGGAATAGTGAAGATCGTGGGCAGCTACGGTAAATATGAAACGGAGCCCGGGATGCTCAATGCATTTATCCGCTGGGAAACAATGCACAGTTTTCTACAGGCGTTCACTTATGCGCACAGCGGTATGCCGTATATGGCTGTGGGGCGCAATATGGCAGCAACAAAAGAGTTATATGAACAGGTGCAAAGCTGGGATGTATGGAAAGCATTGCCTACCGGTGATGATGACCTGCTGGTAGCGCGTACTGCCACACCGGAAAATATGCGCATGTTGCGTGTGCCGGAATCTTTTACCCTTTCTGAGCCCAAACATACCTGGAGAGAATGGATGCGCCAGAAACAGCGTCATCTTTCTGCCGGTAAGTATTACAAACCGCGGATTAAAGCATACCTGGGAGCTTATGCGCTTACGCATGCGCTCGTATGGCTGCTGTTTTTTGTACTGCTTTTTGCTCCGCACCCGTTCTGGGTCATTTTGCTGATGGGGTTCCGGTGTGGGGTATATTGGTTTGCCTGGGGCAGAATGAGCCGGTTGCTCGGTGAAAAAAAATTATGGTTTTGGTTCCCGCTCTTCGATCTTGGCTGGATGATTTATAACTTTGCCTTTTCTCCATATATTCTCTGGAAAAACAAACAACAGTGGACGTAATCCTCAATTATTTTTCTGACTTTACAGAACAGCAGTTACAGCAGTTTCAACAGTTACAGGCTTTGTACGAAGAGTGGAACGGCAAGATAAATGTGATCTCCCGCAAGGATATTGATGCACTGTATGAAAAACACGTGCTGCATTCTTTGTCTATTGCTGCGCTATGTAATTTTCATAATGGTGCACAGATAGTGGATATTGGCACCGGTGGCGGTTTCCCGGGTATTCCTCTGGCTATTTTCTTTCCCGAGGTAGAATTTTTACTGGTGGACAGTATTGGTAAAAAAATAAAAGTGGTGCAGGAAGTTGCGGCAGCTATTGGGCTTAAGAATGTACAGGCTATGCACAGCAGGGTGGAGAACACAGGCCGCACATTCGATTTTGCTGTGAGCCGTGCGGTAGCACCGTTGGGTGAACTCTGGAGCTGGATCCGTCCGTCATTGCGGAAAGGAAGAATGAGTGATGAGTTTGCCAATGGTCTTATCTGCCTGAAGGGTGGTGATCTTACCGGGGAAATAAAAGAGTCCGGTTTGCGTCCGCACCTGTTCCCGATCTCTGATATATTTGATGAACCGTCGTTTGAAACGAAATGTGTGGTGTATGTACCGCTGAAGAATTGATGTGCTGATATGCTAATGTGATAATTTGAAAATTAGCTGATTAGCGAATGTGACACAGCAGCGGAGTATTGGCTATTCACCATTGCGTTTCACGTCTGGCTTTTCACTCCCGAGCTATCGGGATCATCATTCATCATTGACTATTCACATCTCAATTCTCATATCTGACATCTCACATCCCAAAAACGCAAAAGGCAGCAGAATAAATCTGCCGCCTTTTGCGTTTGTCTGTCCTTGTGCTGTTAGTCTTATGCCACGCTTATTTCCAGAGCCGATGGTGCTACTTCTTCTTTTTTAGGAAGTGTAATGTTAAGCACACCATTATCATATTTCGCACTGATACCTGTTGTATCAATCTTTTCGTTGAGCGTAAAGCTGCGTTTGAAAGAGCGGGTGCGGAATTCTGTACGTAACCATTTGCCTGTCTGCTGGTCTTTGTTTTCTTCTTTGTGTTCGTAAGAAATGGTCAGTACATTTTTTTCTACGTTTACTTTAATGTCTTCTTTGGCGATACCGGGAGCTACTACCTGCAGGTCATAGCTTTTTTCATTCTCCTGTATGTTCACAGGTACATGTCCGGTGTGGTTGTCGTGGCGGAGGTCTTCATTCCAGATTTTCATTCCATTCTGTAAGATATCATCGATCAATCCGCTGAAATTGCGTGGGCCTGCATAATGTTTGTTCGTGTACATAGCTTATTCTTTTTTGTGGTTTTTTAAATTTTGAATCTGCTATTACCTATTCAAACGAAGTACCAATTCAATTTAAGAGACAAAAAGTCATTTTACTTTAATTAAATGTGACATTTTGTCAATATCGCTTCAATTCGCCTGACTTAAATGCTGCAAAATGAAGACAAAATGTTTCCTAATGCCTGTAAGCCAGATATGTGTAAAATTATATTTTCAGATACCAATCCTTTTTCTGATATTTGCCTTGCTTACGATGGGTTAGTAAGTACAATCCTGACCGTCCTGACTGAAAAGCCGGGACGGTTTTTTTATGCCTCATATTTTGAAAAAAGCTGCATTCAAAATGCAGCTTTTAAAATAAATAAGATCAACGTTCTATTTCAGTATAGTAACATTAGTGACAAAACGCTTACCTGCACATTGTATCATACAGGAATAAATGCCCGGTACAATACCTGACGTATTCAGCTGCACTTTCTTATTTCCTGCATTTGCCTGTTGTTCCAATATCTTTTGCCCGGTTACATTATACAGTACGATGCTGATGTTGCCATTATCTGCAAAGTTGTTATCCCATTCAATATTCAATTCATTTGCAGCAGGGTTAGGGTAAACGCGGCAATGATATGAATTGCTATTGCCGATTTCCTGTACCGATACATTATTCACCTGTTTGAGCATATGAACACCGCCCAGCAGATTACCGAGTACCATTTCGTATTTACCGTCGCCATCTATATCTGCTATAGCAGGTGCTGCACGCGGCCCCAGGTGTATATTTGAGTATACACTGTCTATGCGCTGATAGTTTCCGCTTGTATTGCCTGTCTGGAAACCGTCATAACGGTAAAGGCTGCCGCCGTAGCCGCCAACAAGAAAATAATCATTCCCGGTATTATCCATTTTGCCGATAAAAGGCACACAGTATGATCCTATCCCAACGTCTGCCCGGACATTGCCCAGCTTATTTGTTATCATCTGCAGCAGCAATTGGTTGGCGTTGCCTTCATTCTGATAGTAGTATACATAACCGGCCTGGTAACCGATCAGCAGATCCGGTTTGCCATCTTTATTGATATCATAAATAAAAGGCGCTGCATAATTACCTGCATCGATATAATAATTGCTGATGTCTTTAAGTATCAGCTGAGTGAGTTGCCATACCGGCTGAACAGAATTTGATGAGGCGGTATTGTTGTAAAAACTCATGGTGCCGTCAGCATGACCTACTACCATGTCGTCTTTGCCGTCGTTATTAAGATCCCCTACAGCAATGGAGGTGCCCGCGAAATTCTGTGCAGACATACCAAGAAAATCGGTAGTAATGAGTGTAAAAGACGGGTTGCCCGGAGTGCTGGTGTTCTGGTAGTAGGACACACGGCTTTTCAAACTGCCACCGGGCTGATAATATCCGTCAGAGCCGATAAAAAGATCCGGTTTGCCATCCTTGTCATAATCGTACAGGAATGGAGTAGCGGCTGTGCCGAGGTCTATCGTCTGGTCCATCAACAGTGTGTCTGTCTGGTAGGTAAATGACGGAACCGAAGCTGTGCCCGTATTTTTATAGAAAGCAAGACACTTATAATTTTCAGACACATACTCTGCATGCGGTGAAAAGAGCATGTCTTTTTTTCCATCCTGGTCTATGTCTTCGTAAAAAGCAGCAGGCCATTGCGGCATATTTACAGCCACACCACCGGTCTGCCAGAGCGTATCCTGCGACATCATGCTGTCTTTACTGCCGCCATATTGCGTTTTGCCGTTTATCATCAGCTGGATATCGGAGAACGAAATATTGCCGTCAAAATAATCCATATCGCCATCGCCATCTACATCTACAAGGCATATCGTATTGCCGCTGTGCAGGGTGCCTTTGCCGGCGCTGTCGGTACTGCGGCAGGCTACGGTGCCGGTTTCGTCACATGAATAGTTAAGCACCTGCGGACGCACAAACGGCTGGTACGATTTGCCCCAGCAGTTATCAGAAAGACATATTGTAATGGAATCGCAGGGAAGACCATGTTCTTTTGCGCAGTTCTTGTATAACGAGATCACCTCTCCGGCAATGGAATAAGACACAAAGTCGATATCGCCGTCTCCGTCAATATCGCCGATGCCGGGTATATCTGTTGGCTGCACATATGCATTTACATGGCCGAAAACAGGGGAGTCGTAGTATAATTCTTTATAGAAAGTAAAAGTAAGCTCATTGCTGGCGTTGTAATATCCTTTTGAAACACTGATGCCGGTATTGCCCCTTGTAAACAGGTCCGGAATGCCGTCGCAATTGTAATCAAGGAGTTTCAGGTAGTTATTTACATATGGAAAGTTGTCGCTGTAATGCGGGGAGTACACATATTTCGGATTACCGGCGGTTCCGTAGTTGATAAAAGTTTTTACCTGCCCGCTGGTAGACTCAAAAATGACAAGATCAATGATGTTGTCGTGATTGAGGTCGGCCATGCATACCTGCGGATTATTAAAACCGCCTGCCCATGCCATATCCTGTGCTACGCTGCCTTTATATACTTTGATCCCGTCTGCATATTCCTGGTATATATTTCCCTGGAACTGGCCGTATACAGCGCCGGATAAGCATATAAGAAGCCAGGATAAAAGACTGGCATACGTTTTTTTCATGAGTAATTTTTTTGTCACTGTATAGCTTTTGGCGGGATGTATACTAAGTTAAGAAGTATAGACTGAAGTAAATGTATTTAGTTTATAGACCAGCATCAGCCTGCAAAGGTTGGCAGATAATAGAAAGGGGGCGGAACTGCAACCGTTTATTGTGTTACAGTAAAAGTGGGATGTACAGCGTTTTCAATGGGATGCGCCGCTATTGATCTTTCTTCTGCTCATATTTCAGCAACGGAGAACCGGGCTCCTTCAGAAAATGCTTATATACCATCTTGTCTGCAAAAGAAGCAAATACTTTGTTCAGGAACACGGTGAGTTTGCCCTGGCCGGTCATTACAATAGTACGTTTTCTGCTCTCCATGCCGTCAAGTATGATCCTGGCACAGGTTTCAGCGCTCATCAGCTTGTTTTCTTCCAGCGGTGTTTCGCCCTGCGCCTGTCCGTTTGCGCCACGTGCCACATTGCGTATGTTGGATGCAGTAAAACCTGGTGATACCCACATTACATGCGCACCGGTATGCAACAGTTCTGTGCGCAACGCTTCGAGAAAACCCTGCATGGCAAATTTGGAAGCAGAGTAGCCGGTACGTGCCGGCAGTCCGCGATAACCTGCGATAGATGATACCCCGACAATTACACCTTTATTTTCGCGGATAGATGTGAGTGCATACTTCGTGCAATACACCGTTCCCCAGAAATTAATATCCATAAGTTCCCGGATCACACTGAGATCTGCATCTTCAAATAATGCGCGCATGCTTATTCCGGCGTTGTTAATCAGTGCGTCTACTTTGCCCCATTTTGCGGTTACTGCAGCTATAAAGCCGCGACAGTCGTCCTCTTTGCTTACGTCTGCCTGATGCAATAATATATTATCAGAAGAAATGTGTTGGTAAGATTCCTGCAATTTTGCAAGATTTCTGGCACAAACTGCTACTTTTGCGCCACGGTTCAGTGCTTCCATGGCAAGCGCCATGCCGATGCCGGAAGAAGCGCCTGTGATTACAACTATTTTGTTGCTGAAAGAGGACATACGGTGAATTTGGGCGCTAAAGTAAGGCTTAGCCATTTAAAATAAGTATAGTTAACCATTAAAAACTAATATCTGAGAATTATGAAAGTAATGATCATTATGGGCTCACAGAGCGACGAATCTGTAATGAAGGAATGCCAGAACTGGCTCAACTGGTTTGGCATCGAAAACGATATGGTTGTGGCTTCTGCCCACCGCAACCCGGACAAAGTGCGTGATCTTATGGTAAATGCACAGGCCAATGGTTACGGAGCTGTAGTTGCTGCTGCTGGTATGGCTGCTGCATTGCCTGGTGTATGTGCTGCCTATACTTCATTGCCTGTATTGGGCGTGCCGCTTGATGGCGGTCTTCCCGGTGGTATTGATGCATTATACAGCATTGTACAGATGCCTGCCGGCCTGCCTGTAGGTACACTGGCTGTAGGTAAAGCCGGTGCACGTAATGCTGCTGCACTTGCTGCACGCATCTTTGCACTCAGCAACCCTGCGATAGCTGCCAAGGTAGAAGAATTCAAAGGACTGGGATATAAAATTTAATTAGTGAATTAGCTGATTAGCTAATGTGGTGATATGCTGGTTACAGTAAGTAGTAATTGGTAGCGGTAAGCAGATCTTGTCAGAAATGATAGCTTCTTTTTGCCTGCCATCTTACATTCTATGAGCATTCACCATTGGCTACTCACTATTCTTAAAAAGCAGGAGCTGCAAGACGCAAAGCGTTCTTCAGCTCCTGTTTTCGTTAAGTTATCCACAACATATTCAGATGAGTGTAATTTTTGAGTATGATTAACATAACAGTAATCTTCTCACGGCACTTTATTTGTACATTTAAATTGAACTAAATTCGACCGCACCTTGACAGAAGCAATCATAAACCTCGAGACGGTTAATCCAATTGAATTTTTTGGAGTTAACAACAGTAAGTTCGATATCCTGAAACGCAAGTTTCCGTTATTGAAAATTTTATCACGCGGCACACAGATAAAACTTTCGGGCCAGCCCGAAGAAGTGAATGCCGCACAAGGAAAGATAGGGCAGGTCATCAAATATCTGGAACGTAACGGTCATGTTTCGGAAAGTTATTTTTCACGAATCCTCGGTGATGAAGAAAATAACGAAATTTCACAGGAAGAACTAAACAGCAATGATGTTCTTGTATTTGGTCCCAACGGAAAGGTTATAAAAGCCAAGACACAAAACCAGAAGCTTATGGCTTCTGTGTCTGAAAAAAACGATATCATTTTCGCGGTAGGCCCTGCCGGTACCGGTAAGACCTACACGGCCGTGGCACTTGCTGTGCGCGCACTTAAAAATAAAGCGGTACGGAAAATTATACTTACACGTCCGGCAGTAGAAGCAGGCGAAAGCCTTGGCTTTCTGCCTGGCGATCTGAAAGAAAAAATTGATCCGTACCTGCGTCCGCTGTATGATGCACTGGATGACATGATACCGAGCGATAAACTGGCTTATTATATGGCCAACCGCATTATTGAGATTGCACCGCTGGCATACATGCGCGGACGTACGCTCGACAATGCATTTATCATTCTTGATGAGGCACAGAACGCTACAGACCTGCAGCTGAAAATGTTCCTCACACGTATTGGTGCATCTGCCAAGGCCATCATCACCGGCGACCTTACGCAGATAGATCTTCCGAAGAACCAAAAATCGGGATTGATCAAAGCCACACGTATCTTAAAGAATATTGAAGGCATAGCACATATCCAGCTGGATGAAGCTGACGTGGTACGCCACCGCCTGGTAAAAATGATCATTCGTGCATATGATAAAGAACAGGACCGTGAAGAAGAAATTGCCGAGATCCGTAAGAACAGGGCTAATGAAGTAACAACAGATAAAAAGGAGTCGTAAGACTCCTTTTTTTTATTTAAAATATATTGTTCTTTTGTCGTGCTGTACATTCTTTAAACAGCATGGTATTGAATGAATATGAGCAACCGTAAAAGCATGGCAATGGCTTCATTCTGGGCAGTGCTGCGCTTTGTGTCGGTAATGGCAAAGGCCCTGCTTTTTGTGCCGCTCATGCTGCGCACATGGGATAAGCAGCTATATGCATTCTGGGTATTGCTTCTTTCTGCCAATGCCTTTTACTTCAGCATTTTTGACGGTTTTATCCGTTATGTGAGCAACGAATACAATCTCCGTTTTTATAAAGACAGGCAACAGGCAGGAGCAATCCTGGGCAGCGGTATCCGGTTGCTGACACTTATGGCTATTGTTTTGCTGGCACTGTTTGCGCTATTGACCCTTATCTGGCCATCCTTTACAGGAGCAGTATTAAATGCAGGAGCACCTGATGTAACTGCAATACATCTCGGCGCTGCACTGCTGATCATGCTTACAGGAAATACTTGTCTTAACCTTGCGCGTTTTTTCTTTCCGCTTAATGAAACCGTTGGCCGCATATGGCAGAACATACAGTTTGAAGTGTGGGCAACAGCTGCGGAAGTGTTGGTGTTAAGCATTGCACTATTTTTACACAGCAATTTCCTTACAGCAGTAACTGTAAGCAGTGGTTGTTATGTAATTGGCTCCATATGGTACGTATCGGTACTCATCAGGCAGCATAAAGATCAGGTGCCGGCATTGCGCAGCGGAAACCTGAAACAGGGGGGGGCATTGTTAAAAAAATCGATGTTGCTGATCGTGAATAATCTTACTGAAAAGCTGTCTACAGATGCCTACACATTTTTGCTCGGACTGTTTTCATTTCCATTATTGTTCATACAGCAATTCGCATCAGTACGTACTATGACCAATGCATCTGTAAGCGGCTTTAATATACTTCAGGGCATTACAGTGCCACGGATGCAGGAATATGAAGCCAGGGGCCACACCAATGATTTATTTCTTTTGCTCAAAGGAATATGGATGCTTATTGCTGTACTGTTGTGCCCTGCATTGATCCTGGGTTACCCCTTGCTCCAGAAGGCGTATCTGTTATGGACGCACCACCGGATAGATTTTTCTCCCACTGTATTTGGCCTGCTGATGGTGTGGATGTTCGTGTATCTCTATGGTAATGTATTGATGATCTACCTCAAATCAATAAACAGGACGCGCCATTTATTTACTGTTACCCTGTTTAAAACTGCCTTGCTGCTCGGCTGGCTTTTTCTTGCGCCACATGCCGGAAGTAATATGGTTTGGGCTTTCCTTTCCGGCGATATCATTGGAGGATTGATCATATATCCTTTACTGGTAACAGGGACAGGAAATAAAATGCCGGAGCTACTGAAATATTTTCTTCCTATGCTGCTTGCCATAGCGGCGATTGCCTGTTATACGGTTAACGGATTCAGTCTGCAACTGGCGGGTTGTTTTTTGTGTGTTTTCCTTATTGTAACATTTATTTGTTACCGTCAGGTACTGAATGGTATATGGCAGCTGCTCCGGAAAAAATAAATGCAGCTTTAATCCGTTATATATCTTTGTATCTATTACCTATTTTTTATGAAAAAACTTCTATCCCTTTGCCTCGCCATGGTAATAACTATGGTGGCCGGTGCCCAGACAAATGTTTATGTAGACAGCAGTATAGCTGTAAGCGGCAACGGTACGTCGTGGCCTCTGGCATATAAAACCCTCAGCCAGGCATTACAGTTTACCAATTCGGGCGGCACAACCGCAAATTATGTGATCAACGTAGCGAGAGGCACTTATTATGCTACAGGTATTCAGAATAGTACTAACAGCGACAGTTCATTTGCCGTTACAAGAGGTGGGGTGAAAATTTTGGGCGGGTTTCCTTCCGGTGGCGGCGTAAGAAATATAAATACCAACATAACCATTTTAAGCGGTAATATAGGTTCTCCTGCAGACAGCGACAATACCTGTCATATAATCACCGTTTCCGGGATTGATTCCACAGCTGACAGTCTGATTATTGATGGTTTGAACATAGTTAAAGGAACAGCAAGGTATAACAGCCAGACCGGGCCTGATGGCGGCGGACTTTTTTTGCACAATAACAACAGCAGGAAAATGCAGATCAGTAATTGTGCTTTCCGGTGGAACTATGCAGACGAAGGCGGCGGCGGACTCTTTAACGAGACATTTCTGACAATCAGTAACTGCATTTTTGAGCAGAACAAAAGCGGAATTGGGGGTGGGGGCCTTGCGAATACCGGTACGCTTAAAGCATTTAACTGCCAGTTCAATAATAATACGGGTGGAGATTCTTTAATTTCTTACGGACAGGCGCAAGGTGGGGGATACTACAGTACATCAACAGACAGTATCTATAACTGCAGCTTTACACAGAATACATCGTACGGTGCAGGCGGCGGCTATTATTTTCAGAGTGGCGCTATTGCGCCGGTAAGCATATTGAAAGGATGTACTTTTGCGGGCAATACTGCGAGGACATACGGAGGCGGTGCCAGCCTCGAGAATATTTATACAGATAGCTGTACGTTCACCGGTAACAGTGTGTTTAACTCAACTGGTGCAATAACTTACGGTGGCGGGCTATATATACGATTGTGGCACATTATGCTTAGTCCCGGTACATTTACGCATTCCAATATAACCATTACAAGATGCATGTTCACCGGAAACTCAGCGAAGTACGGAGGCGGCGCTTATGCTGAACGTGGCGCATCAATTTTCTCACAAGGCAACATTATTAATTTAACCAGCTCATCAGTTTATGGTAATTCCGGCAATAGTGGTGGCGGCTTAGGCCTTACCGGCCTTATATGTAATGTAGAGTACGATATTATTGCGGGTAATACTTCTGTTTCCGGTGGTGGCATATACGAATCTGGTGCGTCTACCCGGATCTACAACAGCGGCTTCTGGGGTAATAAAGCAACAAGCTATGGCGGTGCCATATATTCCGACGCTTCGTACAACGGTATTACATTTGCGACGTTTACTGGGGACACTGCGTTGATTGCCGGTACTACATTGTATCCTGTCAATGCTTCTTCTCTTTATAAAGACACAATCCGCAACAGTATTATATGGGATGCCGGCACGAATATATACCAGCAAACATCAGATGTAAACTACAGCATTGTCCGGAATGGTTTTCCCGGAACCGGCAATCTTAATACAGATCCGTTGCTGATCAGTCCCATGCCTGCAAGTTCGGCACCCACAACCTTAGGTAATTATAAGTTACAGGCATGCAGCCCGGCGATCAATGCTGGTTACAATGGCACAGCATCTTATACCGGGGTGAAGGATCTCGCAGGAATGGGCCGTCAGTATGCCAATACAGTAGATATGGGAGCATATGAGTACCAGGCGCCGGATGCGATGCCTCTATCCGGCGGTGACTCCGTATGTATCAATAATACTACACAGTTCAGCGCTTCTGTGGCTGGCGGTACGTGGTCCAGTTTAGATCCTTCAATTGCCACTGTAAATAGCAATGGCCTGGTTACAGGGGTAAGCGGAGGAAACGCAACGATTAATTATGCGGTAAATGCAGGAACCTGTATAAAAAATATACAGAAACATATTTACGTGACGGTCATAAATACAAGTGTGGTACAAAACGGAGCTATGCTGCATGCCAGCCAGCCGGGCGTATCTTACCAGTGGGTTAATTGCAATGGTAACACGCCTTTAGCCGGAGAAACGAACCAGACTTTCATTGCAACAGCTAACGGGCAATATGCAGTTGTTATTACAAGAAATGATTGTGTGGACACTTCTCAATGCATGACTGTTACCAATGCCGGTGTTCCTTCTGTTGGAGGTCCTTTTGTTGCCGATATTTATCCGAATCCAACATCAGGCAGCATTAATATTAAAACACCTGTTGTGCTGCAAAATATACGCATAGCGGATGTGACGGGTAAGCAGCTGCTGAATATAACACCCTCCGGTACCGAATACCGGGTGGATGTTTCGGGTCTGAGCACCGGCGCTTATCTCATGGAGATGATTTCAAAGGAAGGTATGAAACAAGCTGTCCGTATCAGTGTAATACGGTAAACGCAACAATATTGTCAGATAAAAAGAGCGCCGGAATTTTCCGGCGCTCTTTTATTGTAAAACATCTGATGTTTGTATTTCCTGTAGTAATGAGGCATACAGCCGGGCAGTTCCTTCCATGCCATAGGCCTGTACTTTTTGTTTATTGGCAGCGCCATGTTGTTCCAGCAAATCCGGATGCTGCATGTACCGCATAATCGTTGCAGCAAAGACATTTTCGTCCGCTTCACTTACCTTAAATCCGTTTTCGCCATGTATGATCAGCCGGCCGTTGCCCATCACTTTATCGCTGATCACAATGCCCATGCCCGCTGCCATCGCTTCCACTATTGTCTGGTTCCCATTACTGAAGTATGCCGGCAGAAAATAAATATCTGCCCGGCTGAAAGCACTTACTACTTCATTCCAGCTCCGCAGCTCATCAAGAAAAGTTACAGAATCCTGCAGGTTTAAAGATTGTACAAGGTCTCCGCACTGAGCTCTCAATGTGCCATTTACTGCCATCTGCAACTTTGTTGTCGGATATTGTTGCCATATTTTATGAAAGATACGGATGGCTCCTTCCGGGTTATAAATGTTTATCAGCCGGTTGGCAAAGAACAGTGTGTATGTCTCTTTTGCTGTCCGCACAGGCTGTTTGAAAAACTGCTCCAGGTCGGTAGGGTAGTGCGCCAGCTTTACCTTTTCGCCAAAGCCGAACTCATCTCTGAATTGTGCATAAGCGTCTTCATTCAAAGCAAATATGCGGTCTGCGTCGTGGTATAAATGACGGAGCAATGTCCATGTTGTACCGGCCTTACGCAGGTGTCCTTCCGGTGTACGGGAGATTTCGGAAAGAAGCACTGTTTTTTTCCCGTTCTTTTTTGCCCAGCGGTAGGCAAGGTAGTTGGCTGGTATTGACAGTCCGCCCAGCATTACTATGTCGGGGTTATAATCCCTCAGCCATTGCAAGTGCCGGCGTGTATAATATTTCTCTTTTTGTTTGAAGGACACACCGGGAATTACTTTACATTTCTCTCCCAGCGGTATATTCCAGCTGTCATCACGGTTGCCGCGGAGATCATAAAACCAGAACTCCGCATTAAACCAACGGTTCAGTGCATAACAAAACTGCACCTGGTAAGGTGCAGCTATATTACTTATGAATACCAGTTTTTGTTGTTGTAAGGTTTTCACCAAAGGCCCTTTGTGTGAAATTACAGATTCCCGATCAATTGCTTCAGATAAGCTCCGTAGCCGCTTTTCTTGTACAGGTCACCGAGTTTGTTCATCTGTGCATCGTCGATCCAGCCGTTGCGGTAGGCTATTTCTTCAATACAACCGATCTTCAGGCCCTGGCGTTTTTCAATTACTTCAATAAACTGACCGGCTTCTGTCAGTGAATCAAATGTTCCTGTATCCAGCCATGCGGTACCGCGGTCCAGTACGCCAACTTCCAGTTTGCCCGCTTCCAGGTATACACGGTTCACATCTGTTATTTCCAGTTCGCCGCGTGGAGATGGTTTGATGGATTTGGCTATAGCTACCACGTCGTTGTCGTAAAAATACAGGCCGGGAACTGCGTAGTGCGATTTGGGCTGCTGCGGTTTTTCTTCAATACTGATAGCTTTAAAATCCTTATCGAATTCTACTACCCCGTACCTTTCCGGGTCGTGTACCTGGTAGGCAAATACCACGGCGCCGTCCGGATTAGCTTTCTGACGGAGCATTGTGCCCATTCCTGAGCCATAGAAAATGTTGTCGCCAAGTACGAGCGCTGCGGGATCATTGCCTATGAAGGAATCGCCGAGAATGAATGCCTGTGCCAGTCCGTCCGGACTTGGCTGCACCACATACTCAAAGCGGCAACCGATGTTGCTGCCATCGCCCAGCAGCTTTTTGAAGCCTTCCTGGTCTGCAGGTGTGGTGATGATCAGTATTTCACGGATACCTGCCAGCATCAGTGTGCTGAGCGGGTAATAGATCATCGGCTTATCATATACCGGCATCAGCTGCTTGCTGACGGCTATTGTCAATGGATAGAGGCGGGTACCTGAGCCGCCGGCAAGAATAATTCCTTTCATATGATTTTATTGACCAGCTTTGTCGTGTTTTGATTGATAAAAAGCCAAAATAAAGAAATCCATCAAATGATGCGCCTGTTGCTGTGTGATATAGCCGGCGCGGTATTCGTCTTCCTTCCTGAAAAACAGCGAATCATTGTACAGCGTACTTATTTTCAGATCTTCCAGTTCTTCCGGTGTCGCATAAACATCGAAAGATATTTCGTTCCACCGGGCGCGCAGGAAAAAGAAATAAATATCCCCTGTTCCTTCCAGCCAGAATTTACCTGCTATCTGGTACGGACATGATCCGCAGTCCATTGTTAGTTCTTTCTGGTAGAAAAATTGAGGATCGGGATTAAGCATACTGCTTCTGGTAGTATGTCTGGTAGTCGCCGCTGGTTACATGGTTCAGCCATTCTTCGTTTTCGAAGTACCAGTCTACGGTTTTGGCGAGACCTTCTTCAAATGTTACAGACGGTGCCCATCCCAGCTCTTTATTGATCTTGGTAGCATCGATAGCATAACGCTTATCGTGGCCGGGGCGGTCTTTTACATAGCTGATCAGCTGTTCGGAAGTACCCGCAGGGCGTCCCAGCTTTTCATCCATTTTGGCGCAGAGCAGTTTTACCAGCTCTATATTCTGCCATTCGTTAAAACCGCCGATGTTATATGTTTCGCCATTGCGGCCATTGTGGAAAACAGTGTCGATAGCACGGGCATGGTCGATAACGAACAGCCAGTCGCGGGTATATTTACCATCGCCATAAACAGGCAGTGGCTTGTTATTGCGGATATTATTGATGAATAAAGGGATCAGTTTTTCCGGGAAGTGGTTCGGACCGTAGTTGTTGGAGCAGTTGGTTAGTACAAACGGCAGTCCGTAAGTATTGCCATAGGCCCTTACCAGGTGGTCTGAAGCTGCTTTTGAAGCGGAGTAAGGAGATTGCGGATCATAAGGCGTTGTTTCCAGGAAAAAACCTGTTTCGCCGAGTGAACCATACACCTCATCTGTAGAAACGTGATAAAAACGTTTTCCTTCGTAATTGCCTTTCCACAATTCCCGTGCTGCATTCAGCAGGTTGGCTGTGCCCATTACATTGGTCTGGATAAAAGCATTGGGATCTGTGATGGAACGGTCTACATGGCTTTCAGCTGCCAGATGGATCACGCCGTCGGGCTGATATTGTGCAAAAACGTCCTGTATGGCCGCAGCATCAGTTATGTCGGCTTTTACAAATGTATAATTAGACGCATTTTCAATGTCTTTGAGATTTTCCAGGTTGCCTGCATATGTAAGTGCATCGAGGTTAATGATGCGGTAATCCGGATATTTATTGACAAACAAACGGACAACATGGGAACCTATGAATCCCGCTCCGCCGGTAATGATCAAAGTTTTATTCATGCCGCGAAAATAAACATTTGTTTTTATTGGCACAGGCAACTTCGAAAAAGAATGACAGGTAACTGTTATCTTTTTTTAAATAACCATGAGCCTGTTTTATAATATATAGGGGGCTGAAGAATGGCAGGATATCTGTCGTTACTACTCTTTTTGCAGAAAAGCCTGCAGGAAACTGAATATCAGTACACCTGACCCCAGTATGTTAAGTATGGCAAAACCCAGCATCAGGCTGTCGCCGCCGGCTGGTTTCTCGTAGAGAGACAGTTGCTGCAGCAGCAGGCCTATAGACATAAACAGGAGTATTACCCCGATGATCAGGTTTGCCAGTTTATTTTTGAAATACATTTGTACACCAAATACAGCTACAAATATCAGCGCGGAAATACCCGGGAATTCATAGAGCCATATAGCCCCTGTAAGCATAAAGTACAGGTATGCCGAGAATAACAATATGCCGTAAAATCCGCCGTAAAGGTTTCGGAAAGAATCAATTAGTCTCATGGTGCCGGTATCATATTTCTGAATGTTTAAAATACCCTGCCACAAGGATGCCGCTCATAATCATCGTGCAAAAATATTCAACTCCGGGAGGAATAATACTTCTTTCTTCACTAAATATTACGCCGGGGCTTTTTTGCACAAATGCCATGATGGAAATAATGACCCCCACTACTCCGAAAACAGCATTGGGTGTCTTGTTCCGGAACCAGAACTGAAGTATGAAAATAAGTAATGTAATAGCTGGTACTGCGGGAAATGCTGCGTCTTCCACATAGCGGTTAACTGCCCAGAAGACAAGCATGGACAAAAAATACAGGTAAGCAATAAAAATGCTTATGCCAAACTGCCGTCCGTAGGTTTTCCGGTATGCTTTCAGCAGCTTCATTCTGTCTCCTCAATGGCTTTTTTCCCTTCCAGCCAGGCACTCATGCGCTCTTTTTCATTTACAGAGACCATCACCTGTATTTTCCATTCGTTCTGCTTGTCCAGCTTCAGGATATAATGATCGTCGCAATTGTACGCAGGATGATTGTCTGCATCAAAATACTGCCAGTTCACCTTCACTTTTACAATACGGCTGCTCAGCATCTTTTTGCTCCATATTTCTGGACGTGCATGCACAATGCCATACTGCCTGTAAAAGCCGATACCCTGATTAAACAGCCCTTCCAGTTTGCTGGCTTCAGGAAAGACAGTACAATTATCGTCAGACAACATCATGGCGGGCAGCATAAAATGTTGTGTCATATGTTTGGTATCGAAATTTTCCAGTGCACGGGTGTAGGATTCAAAAAACAGGCCTACACGGTCAATTGCATTTGTAGAGACGGGCATAAAACGCACAGATTTCAGACGGGCGAAAGTAGCATATTCTGGTTACTCTGAGATGGTGCCCAAAACATTTTTCCAATGTTTATTCAAAAAGTAAACCGGGAGCTTTATTTTTGGGGTCTAATCTCACAACATTTGAAGACCCTGCTTGATCATAATCAGCTCAATATAACGCTGCAGCGGTTGGCGCACCAGTTGGTGGAAAATCACCAGGACTTTCAGCATACGGCGATCATAGGGCTTCAGCCACGCGGTATCTGGCTTTCCGACCGTATTGTACATCTGCTCAAAAATATTACCGGCAGCCGCAGCATAGACTACGGCAAACTGGATATTACTTTTTACCGCGATGATGTGCACCAGTCGGGAGGTATTCACGTACCAGCCCAGACAGATGTGCCTTTCAGCGTGGAAAAACGCTCCGTAATCCTTATCGATGATGTATTGCATACCGGTCGTACCATCCGTGCTGCCATGGACGCCCTGCTCGACTTCGGCCGCCCGAAAAATGTAGAGCTGCTGGTGCTGGTAGACCGGCATTACAGCCGTGAACTGCCTATTCAGCCGGATTATGTGGGCCAGTCTGTAGATACAATCATCACGCAGAAGGTAAAAGTATTCTGGAAGGAAAAAGATGAGAAAGATGAAGTGGTGTTGCTGGATTGAAGAAAAAATTAGCTGATTAGCTAGTATGCAAATTAGCTAATTGAATGACCATTTGAAAAAAAACAATTAAATATAACATGTCGCTCTCCGTAAAACACCTGCTTGGCATCAAGGAACTGAATACACAGGATATTGAAAAAATATTCCAGACCGCAGATAATTTTAAGCAGGTATTACAGAGACAGATCAAGAAAGTGCCGGCACTCCGTGATACAACGATTGCCAATGTATTTTTTGAAAATTCTACCCGCACCCGCATATCATTTGAGCTCGCGCAGAAACGCCTCAGTGCAGATGTGATCAACTTTTCAGCTTCCGGTTCATCTGTGTCAAAAGGAGAAACCCTGATTGATACGGTGAACAACATCCTGGCCATGAAGGTAGACATGGTGGTGATGCGCCATTCGGCAAGCGGTGCGCCGTGGTTCCTGGCCAATCATATAGATGCCAGTATTATCAACGCAGGCGACGGCATTAACGAACACCCGACACAGGCACTGCTCGATGCATTTTCCATCCGTGAAAGACTGGGGGAAGTAAAAGGTAAGCGTGTGGCCATTCTCGGCGATATCATGCACAGCCGTGTGGCGCTCAGCAATATTTACTGTTTGCAGAAGCTTGGCGCCGAAGTAACCGTTTCCGGTCCGCCCACACTTATACCAAAACATATACAGGACCTGGGTGTAAGGGTAGAGTACAATCTGAAAAAAGCGCTGGAATGGTGTGATGTGGCCAACGTACTGCGCATACAGCTGGAACGCCAGCATAAGCCGTTGTTCAGTACGCTGCGGGAATATGCTTTATACTACGGTGTAAACAAAAGCATGCTCGACAGCCTCGAAAAAGAAATTGTAATCATGCATCCCGGCCCGATAAACCGCGGAGTGGAGTTGAACTCTGATGTAGCTGACAGCAAGCAATCTATCATTCTCGGACAGGTAGAGAACGGCGTAGCTATCCGTATGGCAGTTATATACCTGCTGAGCGGAAAAGGTGGCGAGCTGGAATAATAAATGAAGTTATGAAACGATTTTACCCGTTGTTTATTTTAATCGTTTCGCTTACCTCCTGCGAATATCATGACATAAAACAGCCGGAATTGATTTGTGGTAATGCTATCATGGAAAATGGTTACCAGCAAGGGCATGTACTGTTTCAAAATAACTGCGCTTCCTGCCATAACCTAATGAAAGATGCTACCGGACCGGCATTGAGAAGCTATGGAATAGAACTTAGGAGCATGGAATGGGTGCGTAAATTTCTGAAACAAAAACATTTTGCGTCCAAAGACAGTCTGGATCGGGCATTGAGAGAACAGTATGGCATGAATTGTACAAAGTTCCCCGATCTTACAGATGCCCAGGTAGATACTATCTGGAAGTATTGTGTTCACTCACGGTTTTAATCTGCTCATCTCAAAAATACCTTATCCAGCATCTCACATCTCAATACTCAAATCTCCAAAATGAACCACATCGTTAATCTTGCCATACAGGTACTGCCGCTGCGCCTTTCCAAAGAAGAAGCTTATGCCATTGTTGATAAGGCCATAGAAGTAATTCAGCAATCGGGACTGCATTATGTGGTTTGTCCGTTTGAAACAGTAGTGGAGGGGCCGTATGATCGTGTGATGCAATTGCTCAATGATGTGCAGGATGCCTGTTATAAAGCAGGAGCGCCGGAACTGATCATTAATATGAAACTGCACCGCAGTGCAGAAACAGATATGCTGATCGATGATAAGATAGGGAAGTATAAATAACCTGAATACATATGAACACCACTGAAAATGAAGTCCTTTTTGAACTGTTCTGCTTTCGGGCAACTTTTCCGGAAGGCTTTGTTACAGATAAGCTGACAGCAGATTTTGTAGAATTTTACCTGGACCCGAACCATCTTTACCGGGGTGGCGGATATAGTCCGGATTATATACAGGGTGGAGTGTCAACAGATGCCGCAATCTCTGATATAAATAAATTGATCGTAGGTATGATTAACTTTTTTAATGGTGTGCCGGTACTTCATTTCGAAGTTAATCCTGAATACTACGACCAGCTACTGCCTGAAGTATTTACAAGATCCGGCATTACTATTACTTTATACAATTATGAGGATGAATAATTTGCTCACATCTCCTATCCCGTTCTGGCTGTATTTCAGATAATTAAAATCAATCAGCTGCGGAAAATGAACGGGGCGAGGGTAATAATAAAACAGCAATACAGGTTTCTGTTATGGTATTCATTTGCCATGGCTGCTTTTACATTCTTATGGTCCTTATTAATATATGGATAGTTTGAAATGATGAAATTGACATGTATCTTGTTTGCCATAAAGCCTTAATTAAATTACGTCAAATGAAAAAAGTATTATTAACTGTAAGTGCCCTCAGTTTGCTCATGGCCGTATCCTGTAAAAAAAATGACAGCAGCAGCAGTGCCTCGGGTAAAGCAGCTATCCTTACCTCCGGCAAATGGCAGATGACCGCAAGCACCAGCCAGTCGTTCAATAACGGAGTTGGCGGTACTGTTTACGACGAGTATGCCGGTATGGATTCCTGTGAAAAAGACGATTATTATATTTTCAATTCGTCAAATGCGATCATTATTGATGCCGGTGCAACAAAATGCGTTACAACTGAGCCGCAGCAATATACTACCGGGCAGTGGTCATTGACAGCCAACGACACTAAAATGATACAATCAAACCCGGTATTGACCATATACTGGAACATAGATCAGTTGGATAACAATGTACTTACTATGTCCAATTACGATACCAGTGGTTCTACGGTGAATAAAAGTACCCAGTCATATAAGCACATCAACTAATAAAATAAACAAAATAAACATCTGATGTTTTTTTGAATTGCAGCCCTGCATTTTTGCGGGGCTGTTCTATTATGTGGTAGTTTGAAAAAGGCAATGTAGCGGCCGGCAGCTAAATAATACTGCCAGACAAAAAGAATACCTGTTAACTTTGCAGCCAAATTATTGCCATAATGAACCGCGCTGCATTAGTTGCTGCCATCCGCAGTAAAAAATCGGTCCTGTGTGTGGGCCTGGATACAGACCTTGATAAAATCCCGAAACACCTGCTGGATGCGGAAGATCCCGCTTTTGAGTTTAATAAAGCTATTATTGATGCAACGAAAGATTATACTGTTGCCTATAAGATCAATACAGCTTTTTACGAAGCCCAGGGCCTGAAGGGCTGGGAAACAATGGAGAAGACACTTAATTATATCCCCAAAGATATATTTACTATAGCGGATGCCAAGCGCGGCGATATCGGCAATACGTCCGAGCAGTATGCCCGCACTTTCTTTTATACTTATCCGTTCGATAGTGTAACGGTAGCGCCCTATATGGGGGCCGACAGCGTGCAGCCGTTCCTGAAATTTGAAGACAAATGGGCGATTGTGCTGGGGCTTACCTCCAATGCGGGCAGTGCAGACTTCCAGCTGCAGCAGTGCGGTGATGAAATGCTGTATGAAAAAGTACTGAAAACGGTTGCCGGTTGGGGAACGCCGGAAAATATCATGTTTGTGATAGGTGCTACACGCAAAGAACAGTTGCAGCATGTGCGCAGCCTCTTGCCCGATCATTTTTTCCTGATTCCCGGTGTAGGTGCACAAGGCGGAGATGTAGCTACCGTATGCGACAACGCACTGAATAAAGACGGCGGTGTATTGATAAATGTATCACGCGGAGTGATATATGCAGGTAACGGAACAGACTTCGCGGAGGTTGCAGGAAAAGCGGCACATCAGTACCAGCAGGAAATGGCAAAGTATTTGTAGTATGTTGCTTTTAAGCATACTATAAATTATCTGCCACATGAATGAAATGCTGCTCCAGTTTATCTGGCAATACAGCCTTTATCAGCCACATAATTTACAAACACCGGAAGGGGAGCCGCTTGTCGTCATCTTTCCCGGTAAAAGAAATACGGATGCCGGCCCCGATTTTACAGAAGCGAAGATCAGGGTCGGCAATACTATTTTAGCAGGCAATATCGAATTGCATGTGCATACCTCCGACTGGCGCCGCCACCGCCATCAGCACGACCCGGCATACCGCAATATTATCCTGCATGTGGTATACAATAACGATGTTCCGTACAGCCACGTTCCGCTGCTCGAATTAGGAAAACATATTCCGCAGTATGTCGTCAATAAATATACCCACCTGATACAGACAACCCGTACAATACCTTGCGGCAACATGCTCCCGGACGTAAAATCTATTGTAAAAGAAAGCTGGCTGAACCGCCTGCTGGCTGAGCGCTGGGAAGATAAGCTGGGCGAATGGAAGGAATTACTGGCGCAATCTGTAGGGGATTGGCGCAATCTGCTGTACTGGCGGCTGGCAGCCAATTTTGGCTTTAAAGTAAATGCTACTCCGTTCCTGATGTTGGCCCGTTCGCTGCCACTGAATATACTGGCAAAACACAGGGAGCATCCGTTGGATGCCGAAGCTTTATTGTTTGGGCAGGCCGGATTTCTTACCGGTAAATTTAAAGATGAATATCCCCGAAAACTTCAGCAGCAATACCAATACCTGCGGCGCAAGTATCAATTGCAGCCAATACCCGTACACTTATGGAAATTTCTGCGGATGCGGCCTGCAAATTTTCCAACCGTACGCATTGCACAGTTTGCGGCATTGATCCGCACATCTGTGCATCTTTTTTCACAGATCATATCACTTACTGCAGAAGAAGATATCCTGCCGCTGCTTAATGCTGTTGCAGATAGTTATTGGGACAATCATGTGCGTTTTGATGAGCTGCAGAAGCGGGCTGTTCCCAAACGGTTAGGTACAGATTCTGCAAGAAATATCATTATTAATACGATTGCACCGATACAGTTTCTGTATGCATACCAGCATGGGCACAGCCAGGGGCTGGGCAGTGCATTGCAGCTGCTGGAGGCTGTGCCGCCGGAAGAAAATAATGTTACAGCTTTATGGGCAGAGCACGGGTGGCGGGCAGAGAATGCAGCACATTCGCAGGCTATGATACAGTTATTCCGCAACTACTGCTCCGGTAAGCGCTGCCTGGAGTGCAGCATCGGGCTGAGTATCGTACGTTCAGGGCCAGATAAATAATACTGTTTTTTTGAGATCCGGGTGCAGGCTTTCAATAACCGGGCAGGTCATCGCAGCCTTTTGCAGTAGGGAGCGGTGCCTGTCTTCATATTGCCTGTCTTTGGGGAATGTGATGTTTATTTTGATCTCTCCGATACGGCGCGGGTTGGCAGCCATCACTTTTTCAACATCGAAGCGGGTGCCGTCTATATCAATGTTATGCGTTCTTGCAGCAATGCCCATAACGGTAGCCATGCAGGAAGCCAGTGCTGTCGCAACAAGGTCGGTAGGCGAGAAACGTTCTCCTTTTCCCTGGTTGTCTACCGGTGCGTCGGTTTCGATCGTCGTGCCTGATTGCAAATGTGTAGCTATAGTGCGTAAATCTCCCTGGTACAGAACTTTTGATGTCACAGCTTCAATGGTTTTAAAGTGTAAAAGTACTGTTCTGTATTCTGTAAGAATGTTTTTGATTGGTTAATGACATAGCAGCAAACTGGTTCATAACTGTTTAAAATGCTTAAAAATATGTGTAAGTATTCCTTATTGTATTGATTGATGTTATAGCCCGTTCAATTGTCACAGGATTGAAAAATAACGTGAATTGTCATGCCATTCCTATATTTGTTGTAACTTAATGGTAAATACCATTTCTATGGGAGGAGTTATGCGTAAATTAAGCATTGGATTTGTTCTCGCTATAGCCTTTTCTCCGGCTATGGCTCAGCAGTACAATGCACCTGTGGCTGTTAAAGATTCTCTCAAGCAGACTACACGCGTTATTCCCGCAGTAAAACCTAAAGTTAAGAAACCCAAGCCGATACACACCGAAATGAGCCTCGGCGTGAAAATAAATACCAACGGATGGGGCGCATATATTGATAAAGGCTGGGTAAAATCGCAGGAAACGAAGCAGCGTGACATGTTCTACAATATCAAGTACGTCCAGCTTGAATTTAATGAAGTAAAAGATCCCCGTGAAGTAAAAACGACTAACGATTTTCTTCCGGATCAAAGCGGTAAGCCTTATATATTCGGAAAAATTAATAATTTTTATCAGTTCAACCTGAGCTATGGTTTCCGGAAAATGATAGCCGGTAAGCCGGAACCAAGAACCGTATCCGTACATTGGGTGTATATGGGCGGGCTTTCCATCGGGTTATTGAAGCCCTACTATGTAAATGCATATCTCCCGCAGGATAATGCCCCTGAAGCAATTAAGTATTCCGAATCTACCCGGGAAACTTTCCTCAATGATGAAGCTATCGTAGGGGCAGCAGGCTTTTCCAAAGGGCTCGGCGAAATAAAGTTTGTACCGGGTCTGCATCTGAAAACCGGTCTTCACTTTGACTTTGCAACAAGTAAGAAAACTGTACTGGCCATTGAAACCGGTGCAGCAGCAGATATTTATACACAAAACATTGAAATAATGGCGAATCAGAAAGCGCATCCGTATGTGTTTAACCTGTATGCCGGTTTCCAATTTGGCAAACGTTGGTGATCAACGTAATTTGCACCCGTTTTTATGCAAGAATTACCATTAATTAATCCGACAGCAAATAATAACCAGGAAACGCGTATAAAAAAGCCCGACTGGCTGCGTGTAAAACTTCCGATTGGAGAAAGTTACCGCCATGTACGTTCGCTGGTAGATACACATAAACTGCATACCATATGCGAGAGTGGCAACTGCCCGAATATGGGTGAATGCTGGGGCGAGGGTACAGCTACGTTTATGATCCTGGGCAATGTATGCACCCGTTCCTGCGGTTTTTGCGCCGTTGCAACCGGTCGCCCCGACCCTGTGGATTGGGACGAGCCGCAGCGCGTAGCAGAAGCAATTCATCTGATGAAAGTAAAGCATGCAGTGCTTACTTCTGTAGATCGTGACGAGCTGAAAGACGGCGGTTCCATCATATGGGCCAATACCATTAAAGCTGTACGCGCGCTGAATCCCGGTACAACGCTGGAAACGCTTATCCCCGATTTTAAAGGCGACTGGGACAACCTGCAACGTATTATCGATGTGGCTCCGGAAGTGGTTTCGCATAATATAGAGACCGTTGAAAGAATGACCCGCAAAGTGCGTATCCAGGCAAAATATCACCGCAGTATGGAAGTGATCCGCAGGCTGAAAGATGGCGGTATGCGTACCAAAAGCGGCATTATGCTGGGCCTGGGAGAAGCTAAAGAAGAAGTATTGCAGACCCTTCGCGATCTTGCTGACAACGGCTGTGATGTGGTAACTATAGGGCAGTATCTGCAGCCTACGCAGAAACATCTCCCTGTTGTACGTTTCGTCCATCCCGATGAATTTGCATTTTACCGCGAGGAAGGATATAAAATGGGGCTGGATTATGTAGAAAGCGGTCCGCTGGTTCGCTCTTCTTACCACAGTGAACGCCACGTGATACCCGGTGCCGGACGCAGCACCTGGGAAAGCGCAAAACTTACCGCATAGTGAAAACAGACTATTAATTAATACAGGAGCTGCATCATGCAGCTCCTTTTTTATTGGATAAAAATTTCCAGTTGTGCTGTTTTACGAATAAGAAATTTAAATTATTTTAATGGTATAAAATTGAAGTGATCACAGCAAAATAATGTTATGGATTTTAATCGTTACCTGGAGCGGATAGGGATTGAAAGAACGGTTGCATTAAATACTGATTTACAAACGTTGTTCCGGTTGCAGCGTGCACACCTGTTTTATGTACCCTTCGAAGATATTGACATACATACCGGGATCCCTATTGAGCTGAATGCAGAGATGTTTTATGATAAAGTGGTTAACCGGAACAGAGGCGGGTACTGTTATGAGCTGAATGGCCTGTTTGCAATGTTGCTGCAACATCTGGGTTTTGAAGTTTATTATTTGTCCGGGCGGGTAGGAAATGGCCAGAAGATAGGAGCGGAGTTTGATCACCTGGCTTTATTGGTAAATACAGAAGGGACATTGTGGCTGGTAGATGTGGGCTTTGGAGATTTTTCACTGCAGCCGCTGCAGATAAATGATGAAGTGCAGTACGATGGGCATAAACATTACCGGATCGGGAAAACGCAGATAGATGGTAATACCTACCTGACAGGAGAGAAATGGAATCCGGCCAAAAAACAATTCGTTGGAGATTATGCTTTTACGCTCACGCCGCGGACAATGAATGATTTTGAAGCAATGAACCATTACCAGCAGACAGATCCAAAATCACATTTTGTGCAAAATTTTATATGTAGCCTGCCTGTAGATGGTGGCCGGATCAGTATGATCAACAAAAGACTTATCATTAAACAGCATGATCACCGTCGGGAGATTATTGTAAAAGATGCGGCACACAGAGCACGGCTATTGCAGAAATATTTTAATATCCGGGAAGATGAGATTTTGTTGGCCAGAAATATACGGCAGCGTTTGTAAATGAAAATGTATTAGAGTAGATTTGCAGTCCCTTTTTCGGGATGTAGCGCAGCCCGGTAGCGCGCTTCGTTCGGGACGAAGAGGCCGCAAGTTCGAATCTTGTCATCCCGACTTTTACTGTTTTAAAAATGGAAACCCGCGCTCAGCGCGGGTTTTTAGTTCCAATCCAATAATGTTTGATTGTAAAGTTTAACAGAAACTGCTACGAGCATTTTGGCAATACCCTGTTAAGCACAGTTATTATATTCCCGGGTTAATTTGTCAAATTCAATATTTCGAACACCGAAGTGAGGTTGCCCATATATTTTCTCATAACAGTATCTATTGTCTGCACTAATTATGATCGGATTAATTTTTCCGCTATAAGCAAATACAACTCTATTTGTCAACAATGAAAAATCACGTGAGTATATGTCAAATTCTAAACAGGGGAAATCAGTTTGGGTGAGATTTAGATAGTTTTTATGAAAAAGAACTTCGCCTGTATTTAGCTCTATTATGTAGTATTCCGGGTCATATCCGGCATCCCCAAAATCTTTGCCTTCAACAACAGCAATTCTATTGGCTTTTATTCTATTTACCACTATGTTTCCATAACTAATATAATTATCGATACACTGTATTTCTTCCTTGAGTGCTTTTCGCTCGGAAAGAATAAATAATGATCTAAACAGCAGATATGAAAAAGAAAAAAGCGCAATGATTACAAATAGAAAATACGCAATTACATTTTCTGACTTTATAATTATAGTTGTACAAAAAATGCTGGTAAAAAGGGCTGGTAAAAAATTTGCATAATTTATTTGTCCTTTTATTTCAGTTTTTCGTTTAACAGCAGTCGCTTTCAGAATTTTAATTTCTTCCGGATAAAGCGCTCTCGTATGTGTGGCTAATTTCATAAGCGGGTGTCTGTAATTGTGCCTAACGAGCAGGGCTTGGCGTTGTAGAGACAATCAAGGCTCATCAGCACAATGCTTGTACCAAATATACATAGAATTACAAATGTTCAGCCTATGTTCGTCAGCCTCTATAACGCCTATACCCTGTTAGCAGCAGTGCTATTCCTCACTTTGGGTGTCACTAACCGCAACAGCTTGAAGCATTACTGCTTGAAGTTGTACCGCAACAAGCCGTTTTTTCTGTCGTTTCCGTTTTAGCTGTTTCACTACCGCAGCAACCATTTTCTGTCGTGTTGCAGCAAGCGCCCTCCTCCAATTTGTCGGCATAAAGGGTGATGCTATAAATACCTGAATTTGTTTTTTTGAATTCAGCAATTCCTTCGGCTGTTACATATCTCAACAATAAATCGTCAGGCAACTCAATTTTGCGTTCTTTTTTTATTTGAATGTTTTTGAAGCCAACCGATTTTATAATTCCTAAATATGCACCCTTTTCGCTTGCACCTGCCACGCAACCTGCATACATTTCGGCAGCCTGCAAAATGCCATTAGGAAGTGTCCCGCTGTAAACAATGTCTGAAATGCTAAAATGTCCGCCAACTTTTAAAACCCTATGCACTTCTTTAAAGGCTTTCTCTTTGTCTGGCACAAGGTTCATCACACAATTACTAATAACTACGTTGGCCGTATTGGTCGGAATGGTTTGCATATCTTCAATTTCGCCCAATACAAATTCGACGTTTTTGTAGCCCAATTTTTGATTGTTTTGTAAGGCACGAATAACCATTTCGGGGGTCATATCAATACCAATTACTTTCCCTGTTTCGCCAACAATTCTACGGGCAATAAATGCGTCATTTCCTGCACCCGAACCTAAATCAACAACGGTGTCGCCCTCGTTTATGCTGGCAATTTCTGTTGGAAGTCCACAACCCAATGAAAGGTCAGCCTCTTTTTGATAGCCTGTAACGTTTGAGTAATCTTCTGTCATGGAAGTGCTGAACTCGTTCGTTGTGCAACATCCTGTGTCCGTTGAGCAACAACCTGCCTGGATACTTCCTTTTGCGATGTCTCCGTAGGATTTTTTGATTTCTGCTTTAATTGTTTCTGTGTTCATCTTATCATTTTTTAATTGAATGGCAACATCGCCATTTGATAGTAACACATTAAAACAGCTAAAAGGACGCAAACAATTTTAAGAACAACCGCAATTTTTATTTTCTGTATCTATAATATTGCCGTAAACGTCACTCTGATAGGCGCAGCAATTAAGGATGAGTTCTTTCAGTTTTTCCTTGCCGCGTTGCACTCTTGATTTGGCACCTGAATAGGAAATATTCAATTTTTCAGCCAATTCTTTTTGAGAAATATCTTGAAATTCTGTTATCAATAAAGCGTCACGGTAATTATCGGGCAATTTATTGATAAAAGGTTTTATGCAACAGTCGGCAATAGTTGCACTCAAGGATTGGGTTTCTTCTTCTGTAAATTTCTCTACAATTTCAATATTGTCAACTATTTGTTTCCTGTTTCGGAAGTAATCGTTAATAGCGTTTCTAACAATGCCGTAAAGGTAATGTCGCAAATTTTCGGCTTGATTTACTTTGTCAATATTGCGAATGATTTTAATGAAAACCTCTTGCAAAATGTCGTCTGTGTCAGCCGAATTTCGTGTTTTGTTGAGTATAAATGCTTTCAGTTCTTTATGAAAGTCCGTCCATATTATGGCTACTTCAGTTGTCATACTTTGTTAAAATTAGTTATTGTCCAACAGTAAGACGCTTGAAAGTTAAAATGGACGCAACGGTCTATAAGCATTGCCGCTAACGGGCAATACCTTGTCAGCGGCATGTGCGTCTGGCACATAATGTCAATTTCTAAATTTCTTTTTGTCGAAGTCATGTCTTGTGTCCCAAAGTGAAGTGTTGAAAATGCGAAATGCTTTTGCTGTTGAAGTATAAATTGTGTCACGAATGAGATTATGATTTTCCATTTTTGAAGCTATCAAAACAGCCTGATTAGTTTCCCCAGGGCTTTTTGATTTGACACAACAGAACACTTCTTTGACTAACTCTATACTGTCCTCCGTATTGCGATAAAGAGCCTTTCTGTTTCCCCCGAAAGTTGAGTGTGGAATCTCCCACGTTTTTATGAGATGGTTTTTGCTGTCAACTTCAAGGTTTTCTAAATCAAGGCATTTCTTATGTTCCAATTTTTTTGTTGTGGCATTAAACACCAAAACTTTTGTGTCATAATTTATTCCACCTCCATCATAGTAAATCACAACGTCATTGAATCCGTCGTTAGTAATATCTGTGACTATAAAGTGCTGCAATTGCACTTGGCCTTTTTCCATCGAGAGTTTTTGGAGATTATTGCCATTTAATTTATAGATGCGAAATAAGCTGTCGCCTATTATTCCAAATTTCGCATCATTGATCGAAAATATTTTTACAAACCAATCGCCATAGAATACTTCAAAGCTGTTCTTACTTGAATACATTCTTAAAGTATTTTCCAAGTCGCCGTTTAAAATCGGAATAGGGTGTAGAGTGTCGCCGTGTGAAAACACAAGCAACGTGTCTATTAAAAGTTCAGAATTCTTTCTGGTTGCTTCTTTACCAGATTTCGACTGACAAGAAAACAATATAAATGAGAGCCAAAGAAATGTAACAAGTGTTTTCATAGCATTGCCGCTAACGGTTTGGGGCTTTGCGTTCGGGCGGAAAATCGAAGCACAAAAGCCGATATTATTATTAATATTTAATTGAAAAACGACTGTTGAATTTTGCACTTCAGCCCGCCTGACGCAAAACCCTTGTTGGCGGCAGTTTTTTATTTTTCGTATTCAATCAATTCACAAGTTACGTTCGTATAGAGAATTGGATAACCCATAAACATTTCTGGTTGTCGATTAAAACTCTCAATTGCCTTTTGCTTGGCTGTTTCTTCGTTTCCGTCATAATATTCTACGTCTTTATCCTCAAGGAAAATCTCATATCCGTCAAAATAATAACATACAGATTTATACTTGTCTTCCGCAACCTTTGATATGCAGAGTTCAGTCTCGGCATCTCCTAAAAAACATTGTTTTTGTTCATCGAAAATGTAGTTGCCAATTGTCTTTTTTTGTTTTATAAGTTCTTCTAATTTCTGTTTGTCAAAGTCCATATGTCTTTTTCATTGAATTAAAGCCATTTATGTAAGGTGACTTACAATACTAACTATTAAATTTTAAATTGGAATTGCCAACTTAACAAACCAATCAACTGTCTGTGTATGCAGTCTGTCTAAAATTGCGGCCAACGGTTTAGGGCTTGCCGAAGTGGGGGAAATCAGGGCACTTCAGCCCAACCCATGCACAAAAGCCAAATTGAAAAACTGAACTAGAGCCTTTGTTCTTCAGCCCCCATTTTGGCAAACCCCTGTTAGCTGCTGCTTTAAGTCAAGTGAATTTTCAAAAATTTTGTTACGTTGTTCCAAAAGCCTTTTTCTAAAATTAGTGGCTGTAAATTCTCGTCAATGCAATTGATTTTTTGGACAAGATTTTGGTTGTCCATAAAGCTACTTTGTATGATGTTATATTGATTATTTTGGTTTGTCCACTCGTGCCTGATTTTGTCAGGTGTCAAACCAAAGTTTGTAAGCGTTGTTAAAATGTCTTTTATATAATTGGCAATTTCCAAATTATTTGTCTTTTCAAAGCTAACCGCTATTTCAGAAAAATAATGTCCGACTAAATTTTCAATTGTCGTAAAAATACCCTGCATTTCATATTCTGTCTCAAAGTCGAAAATATAAATTACATACTTTGCATAGTCTGGCAGTAAATTAAAATTGTCACTTTCAAGAAGATTGTTGTTTTCCGGCTTGTATCTATTTATGCCGATAAAGTCAATCAGTTCGTCGCAATCTGTAATTTTTGAAATAGTGTCAACGTTAATGGTTGCCATTGAAAGTATAAATTAAAGCCCACATTATTTATCCGCTGTAACATTTTCGGTGTCGTGATAAAGTAGCAGCTAACGGACAGGGCTTGGCACAGGCAGGGGATAGATGCACTTCAGCAACAATTACTTACCGAAGATAAATAGGATTACAAATGTTCAAAATTTATTCGTCAGCCCTGCTTGCGCCAAACCCCTGTTAGCTGATGTTTTTTTCTATCAATGATTTGTCAAGCCACAATTCATACCAATCTAAAAATGTAATTTTTCCCGTTGCATCAAAATATGGGTCAGGGAAAAGCCCATTCTCATTTACTCTATCATCAACCCAAATATTTCCTTTCTCTTGTCCATTAACAACAACATTCATTCTCACACCGCACCCAAAATTAGAAATTCTTAAAAGCCCGTTAACAAATTTATTGTCGTAGTATTTTTCTACTTTTTGTTGTTCAATTTCTTCATAATTTTCATCATTCATTTCTTCAAATTCGACATTCCAGTGTTCCGTGAATGGGAATGGTTTTGATAATTCAATCAAGTCTTTTCCATTTTTAAAATCCAAATCAGTTTCTCGTCCATCTTCAAGTGGTTCAAGACCATAATATGGTCCTGCACCACCATTCCCAACATACAAAAGAAATTCCCTGTATTCTTCTGGTAATGTAATTTGATTTTCTGTTTCGAATTTTTCTAATTCTTGTTCTGTCTTGGATGGTTTGAGTTTATACTCGTGAGTTTCTGAGCCAAAAATTTCAAAGTCGTGGTCAGCGTTTCTTAATTTGTCAAGTTTGTCTTTGATTCGATTTATTTGTGCTTCAAATTTCATTGTGGTTGCGGGTTAAAATATCAGCTAACTTGAAAATAGACGCAATTGTTCAATTTTCAAAATAATTAATATTAATCCAATGTGCTTTATGTATCAGGCAATTGTAAAAATAACGTGCAATGCGTGTTGTGTATATATTCCTAATTCGCAATGAGAATTTATTTATTTTGCGCTATACGCATTTAGTATATTTAAATTCCTCATTATGGCAGAAGTTTCCTATTCATTTGGCACGCACAACAACAAAAAATGTTATCTGGATTCGGTTCAGCTATGATCCAGGCTTGAATAAAGAAATGACGGCTATCTCTGCCCGGTGGAGTGCGTCTCAGAAAAACTGGTATGTGCCGGCCCTATTGTAATTAAGCCGTAGCAACTCAATGCCAGGATGTTGCTGTCATGTTTATCAATTTCCTGTTTTCAGAATTTTGACATGCTCTTTTATTGTATCCTGTTTTAGTTCCAGAATATAATTACCGTTCGTCATTTCATTGAGATCATACTGTATAATATCGCCTTGATGATAATTGGCTCTCCAGGTTTTAATAAGCTTGCCCATCAGGTCGTAAATATTCAATTGTACATCTCCTTCAGTGGCAAATTGAGAACCAAGTATTATTGTCATATTTGATTGCACCGGATTGGGATAGACCTTAGTATTTACACTGGGTGCGTTTGCGCCAATTGTTTTTCTTGAGAGATTCTGCATGCCGGTTGTTATAATATACGGGGACAAGGCGTCTGCTCTGCTTTTTTCTATCATTTCGCTCACGAACAGATCATCCCTGTATTCATCTTCTGAAATCATATGGGTCGGCACATCCCTTATAACGGTTGTGTCAAAGTCATCCTGATTATCGATATAGGCATTGAAATAGTAGGCGTTTGTATCGGGGATTTGCTGCAAAGTTTTTGTTCTTGAATTGCGTTCTCCCGAACGGATAATTGTATCCGGGCCGCTAGTGTAGGCCTTCATCGTCCATCTTACATTGTACGGCGCGCCCTGGCTGAATGTGAAACTCGGCGTGGATGCATATTCTCCGTACATTACATAATTAACAGCAGTACGTGGATCATAAGCGTCTTTACCTACATTAACGGAAACATTCCACTGCACAACAGGTGTTGTGCCATTAATTACATCTCTTTTTACGTATGGCTCTGTAATGAAATGTATTTTGGAATTACCGATATTGTTACAGGAAAATACCTGGGCGACCTGCCAGGGAGTAGATTTGTTACAATAGATGCCGGATTTATACACCGTTTTAAGAGGGCAGGCTGAATTTCCATTTCCGTAGCTGTAGGAAATATAGCCGGTATTGAAAGAAGGGCCTGCATTCTTTGCTACTGTAATGCCGCTGGAGGATGAAGTGTAAATGTCCAGTTGTGAGCATGTATTCCAGGTTCCGCCCGCCACTGCCGGACTAAGTGTATACGAAACCTGCCCACAAACTTCATTGGGGCCGGTGATCGTTGGTGTTGCTGGATAAGTGTTGTCTGCACAAATTGCTTTATGCCCATCTATCTCAGGATGCCGTTGCCATATCCTTACATAATCTACTTCCATTTGCCCCAGTATATATTTGTATCCTAAATTATAATCCGGATGGCTCGCCCATTTAGTTTCCAATCTTAATGCTGCCTGAGCAGTATCATAATAAGGATAGCCATAAGTAATATCATAGGTTCCCTGGTTTGTCTGGCATCCGGATCCTATAGTAAACGGAAAACTAGTATAATAGCTAATACCGTTGATGATATTGAGATACGGTTTAAACCCCTTACGCGAATACTTCCACATTGTTTCAATAAGTGATCCATCCAGGTATGCTGCGACAGATGCAGTATCCCATTCGTATGCGTAAGTATGCCAGTTCTCCTGATGGAAATAGCCCCCCATAATATACTGCCATGCACTTTGATTGGGGTAATGTTCCGTTATATTGCACTCCCCGGGTAGCCCATAAGGGTTTTGATTTTGTGGTGGTGCCCAGGCGTGAATAGCATAATTGGTGTGTCTCCTGTTTTGATAGAAATTGTGATAAGACCCATTTCCTCCCCAGGACTCTGCCATATCAAGTTCATCTACTTTTGTACCGTACCACAGCCAAAACGCACACCAGGCGCCATCAAAATTTGGAAATTTGATGCGTGATTCAAATCTTCCGGAATTGAAATAACCATGACTCCAATCCTGGTTATATAATGGCAATGTTATTATTCCCGATGAATAATCAGCGGAAATGGTTACGAGCGGATTTCCTTGTTTTGTACTGTCATGATAAGAGAGGCTGCTGTTGGGATCGCTGGCGAGCAATAATTTGCATGTGCCATTGCTCACAATAACATTCTCATCTTTCAGGATACTAGGCCCCGGATCTGTTCTGGAATCCGCCCAATACTGGTGGTACGGCTGGGGGATCGTATCGTTGCCCCTGACTACGTAAATGCCGTTCCATGAAAGGTATTTAAGCCAAGGGGGAGATAAGGTGGTGCCATTAAAATCGTCTGAGAAAACCAGTTGCCACGGTGAAGGATCGCAAACCGTACCTCCGGGTAAAGTGACCGTCGGCAACCAACCATTTTGACCAAAGGCAGCAGATGAAAGCAATAAACAACCTGCAACAGCAAGATTTTTTTTCATTCTTTTTGCTTTTTAAAGATTGGAATAATGAAATGTGTGCTATAAATCTATCCGTTCTTTTATTGAGAATTTCGACGATACATCAAAGAGATCAAGTCTGTATGTGAAATGCGGAATTGATACAGGGAACGGGAAAAAAGTGAACATTTTCCAGAACACAAAAAGCGAATTACAAAGCGCGTAGCTCAGATGCTCAAGTATACCTGGCTTTGTTATAGATCAAATTTTTGTTGTTAGGGATCGATTGCAGAACATATCGTACTTATTTCCATTGTTACGCTAAAAGGGGATGTACATTTGGCGGACAAGTGCCAACTCCTGAGATGTCCTGTTTCCCTTATCGGAAAAAGGTTTTTCAAAAAACCGTATCTTCATTGATTGCAAATTATTTGATCGTTGCGCCATGTCCGATTTTGAAGTGTTTTTTGACTACATCCAAAGCTTATCCGGAATAATGCTTACCGAGCAGGATAAACAGGTGTTCAGGGCACATTTAAAACCCAAAAGACTTCGGAAACGACAATACTTTTTGCAGGAAGGGGATGTATGCAGATATACCGGGTTTATTGTGAAAGGGTCTGCCCGGACGTACTGGGTAGATGAAAAAGGCAATGAGCATATCCTGAAATTAAGTGTGGAAAATTGGTGGCTGGCAGATTTTGAAAGTTATTTTCACTTAACGCCAAGCCATTATAATATAGAAGCGCTGGAGAATCTTGAACTATTACAAGTTACCAATGCGCAGGTGGAAGAATTCTTTTTATCCATCCCGGCCTTTGTAGCCATGCAGGAGGCGATCAAGCAAAACTACGCGATAGCGAATCAAAAGAGATTGCAGGCCGCCATCAGTTATACTGCTGAAGAGCGTTATGCCGATCTGATCAGCACTTATCCTCATTTTTTAAAGCGGTTTCCACAAAATATGATCGCTTCCTATTTGGGTATCAGCCCGGAGACTTTAAGCAGGATCAGGAAGAACGCCTTAAAATAATGCCGCTCCGGCGATAATTTTATAATCTGTTTTGCAGCTACTTATCAAGTGTAATTGATTTATATCAATTGCCGGCATTGACATTTGTCAAGTGTATTTAATGATCCATGTCAACCCACGATCCGTTAAAGAGGGAGACCTTTGTGTAATACATACGAAGATCAGGATCATGGATAAATTAAATCATAAAGTTGCTGTAATAACAGGAGGGAACAGCGGCATCGGTTTTGGTATCGCCGAGGCATTTAAAAATGAAGGCGCTGTCGGCGCTATCGTCGGCAGGAATCAAAGTACATTGGACAACGCTGTGGCCCGGCTTGGAGAAAATTTTATAGCTATCAATGCTGATGTCACCAACCTTGCCGACCTGGAACGGGTTTTTAAGGAAACATCTGATAAGTTTGGTAAAATAGATATCATAGTAGCCAATGCGGGTGGCGGTGCTGCAGGAACTGTTGCGACCTTCAGCGAAGCTGAGTTTGACCAGGCTATTAATCTGAACTTAAAGAGTGTTTACTTCACTGTTCAAAAGGCATTGCCCTTTATGAATGATGGCGGCTCGGTTATTTTGATCGGGTCCAATGCAGCCCACCGGGCCTATCCTTCATTTACGTTGTATGGTGCAGCAAAAGCAGCCATCATCTATTTGGCCAAAGGGTTTTCAAGCGACCTTTTAGACCGGAAGATAAGGGCCAATGTGATCACACCCGGCACGACAGATACTCCGGCTTTCGACAAGTTTATTCCCGCAGAGCAAATTGAAAGCGTCAAAAAACATTTCGCGAGTCAAATGCCGACAGGAAGGATCGGACATCCATCCGACATTGGTAAAACAGCAGTGTTCCTGGCTTCAGACGATTCTTCTTTCATGCTTGGTGCGGAACTCCTTGTGGATGGCGGTATGAGCTATCTGGCCAAATAACCCGCTACAGATAGTTAACAACAAAAGAACTTTCAAAATGACTGAATTAAAAGAGATATCCGAAAGCTATGCCATTATCGGCTTCGGCAAAATCGGACAGGCACTGGCTAACGCGTTTGCCAGGAACAGCATCAATGTATCCGTAGCCACGACACGCGATCCGAAAAGCTTCGCGGCTGACGCAGCTGCTATCGGGCCGGAAATTATTCCTGCAACGCTGGCAGAGGCCATAAAGGCAGATGTCATCTTTTTAGCTGTGCATTTTGAGTCACACCCGGAGGTCGCAAAAGCGCTGCCTGACTGGCAGGGGAAAATTATTATCGATGTAACCAATGCCTATGGCGTGCCTTCGGAACAACTGAATGGGCAACCCTCTTCCTGGGTTGTTGCACAAGCATTCACTGGCGCCAAACTGGTCAAAGGTTTTAATCACCTGGGTGCCGCCATACTTGCGCAGGACCCGAAGGCCAATGGCGGCAGGAGAGTGGTGTTCCTGGCGGGCGATGATAATGATGCAACAGCGAAAATCGCTTCGCTGGCAGAAAATCTCGGTTTTGCACCCGTCAAACTGGGCGGCCTATCCGATGGCGGTCTGTTGGTGCAGGCACGCGGCAATAGTTGGGGTAAACTTATTTTTCAGGATATGGTCAAGTTTGACCGCTAAAATCAAAAATATTTAATTGTAAAAATCATGAATCAATTAGCAGACAAAGTGGCGATCGTTACCGGCGCTTCCCAAGGGATCGGCGCTTCTATCGCCAAACATTTTGCAGCAGCAGGCGCAAAAGTAGTTGTCAATTACGCCTCCAGTAAAGAGCGTGCAGATAATGTGGTAAAAACCATCACCGACAATGGCGGCACAGCTATTGCGGTGCAGGCTGATGTCTCGAAAGAAGCCGATGTCACCCGTTTATTTGAAGAAACGAAAAGCGTCTTCGGAACCCTGGATATTCTGGTGAACAACGCGGTTGCCCAGGGTTATGCACCTATTGAGCAAATTTCAGAAGCAGCTTTTCATCAAAGTTTCAACGTAAATGTGTTAGGGCCGGTATTGACCATTCAGGCGGCTCTGAAGCTTTTTGGCGATAAGGGTGGCAACATTATCAATATCAGTTCGGGTGCCAGTAAATACCCGCTACCGAATGCTTCCCTGTATTCTTCAACCAAGGCAGCACTGGATGCTTTCACCATTGCCTTGTCGAAGGAACTGGGTTCAAAAAACGTCCGCATCAACTCTGTTTTGCCTGGCGCTACTGATACGGAAGGGGCGGCCAGCGCGGGCGTTACTGCCGGCAGTGATTACGAAAAAATGTTTGTTGAAAAAACACCGCTTGGACGTAGAGGACAACCCGGGGATATTGCTAAAGCGGTCGTGTTCCTGGCCTCCGATGACGCTGCCTGGATTACGGGGGAACAGATTTCCGTTTCCGGCGGTATGTATGGTTTTTAGATTCTCCGTGACTATGGGTTGGCTGTGCTTGTCACATTACATTTATAACCTGACATCACATAGTTTCAGGGATGTTACCCGAAGGCCTGAATTTCAAGCAAATTTTTTATCAATAAGAAACCTGTCCCATCATCCTGACCTTTACTGTTTAAACTATAAACCCACGCTCAGCGTGGGTTTATAGTTTAAAATAAGTTTTCTTTTTTTAATTTATAGAACGTGGCAATTCGCAACAGTAAAGTGTTTGTTGCAGTTCGAATCCTGTAGCTTTTATCGGGAAATTTTAGCAAAAAATAATACTACTGCTTACTGATAATGGCTTTGGGCTCCGCGTTTGGACAAGTACTCAATTATTTTTCCGGCGTTGTATAAAAAAGCATACCCGGTTAAAATTTAAAGAAGAAATAAACTACCGCTGCCCACTCCTTTTTTACTCCTCTGGCATAGCCAATAGTGCCATGACTACTGTTTTCTACTGTTCCATCGTCTTTGATGTAACCAATAGTTGAATGACTGCCGTTTTCTACTGTTCCGTCTGTTTTAAGATAACCTACGGTAGAATGGCTGCCGTTTTCTATGGTACCATTACTTTTTACATAGCCGATTGTTGAGTGGCTTCTATTCTCGATCGTTCCGTCGGACTTGATGTAACCGGCAGTGGAATGACTACTGTTTTCAATCGTTCCGTCTGATTTGATGTAGCCCGTTGTGCTGTGGCTTCCCGATTCGATGGTCTGTGCTTTTGCCAATACAGTGCCGGCCAGAACGACAGCGAGCGTCAATAGTTTTTTCATACGATTATATTTTGTTCAAGGTTAAAAATCATTTTGGGAGACGAAACAAGCGTCAATTTTTGCGGGTTTTCCCCGTTGGATCCAATGCTTGCAATTCATCGTTATTTTATTAATCCGGTTAAATATTATTTCAAAGAGCTTTGTTTATCAACCGGCTGTAAAAACAACGCGCAATATACGTTTTGTATAAATACATTGTGTTAAAACAGCAGTTTAGCATATTGCGGTATACGCGCATTTGGCGTCACTTCATCAAGCCTGCGATGCCGCCGGAGTTTTTTTTATTTCCCTCGATATTGATAAAAAAACCTTCCGGAGGTAAATTTAAAACCCGCTTTCAGAGCGGGTTTCGTTTTACCTGTCTTCCATCCAGGCCAGAAAGTTTCGTGATTTCTCTTTATTGATAAGCAATTTGTCGGGTGTTTCAATCACCAGTCTTACAAACAATTTGCGAAGGAAATAATGTTCTACTTCTTTAATAGCCTTAAAATTGACTAAATATTGGCGGTTCACACGGAAAAACTGTTTTTGGGAAACGGCATTTGCAATCTGGTCGAGCGACTGGCTGACATCATATTTCTGCTTATCAAAAGTCATTATGATTGTAGCATCATGATCAATGTAAAAGAAGGCAATGTTGTCTGTATGTACAGTGGTATATTTTTGATTTTTAAAAACCAGGAAACTTGTCTTCCCGCCAGACGGACTCAGCTTTGATAACAGGCTCTCAAGATCGGGCATTGTCTTTTGCTGGAAAAAATTCTTAAGCTCGTCTACTTTTTTCAGTGCATCCTTAATATCGTTTTTCGAAAACGGCTTGAGTATATAGTCCACACCGTTGTTTTTAAATGCCTCAAGAGAGTATTCGTCGTATGCAGTGCAGAAAACCACCGGGCAGGTGATTTTTACAAACTTAAAGATCTCGAAGCAAAGGCCATCCGACAATTGAATATCCATAAATATCAGGTCCGGCTGATGACCTTCCGACAGAGCTTCCACAGAGCTTTCCACACTTTGATATTGTCCGGTTATTTTTGCTTCCGGCTTAATGGCCAGGATCATATTTTCCAGCGATTTGGCTGTCTTCAGCTCGTCTTCAATGATGATGATATTCATGGATAACCGGAAGTTTTACTTTAAAAGTAGTTTGATCATTAATGATGTCTGCATGCCTGTTCAGCAGATGATAGTACCGAAGGTCTATATTTTTGAGTCCTACACCCAATGAGCCGGTCTCGCCGGTTTTTAGCTGAACCTGGTTCTCTACAACAATAGAATCGTCATCTTCGTAAACCTTGATGTGTAATGGTTTTTGCAGCGATACAATGTTGTGCTTCAGGCAATTTTCGACCAGCAACTGCAATGTAAAAGGCGGAATAAGCGTGCTTAATGTCTTTTCGCTAAGCGTGGTTGTAAATGTAAAGCCTTCATCAAACCGGGCTTTTTGAAGAAACAGGTACGCATTCAGTATATCCATTTCTTCACGGACATGTATCAGGTCCAGTTTGCGGCTTTCAAGTGTATACCGATAAAAATTAGACAGCTTGATGATAAAATCAACAGCATCCTCATCGCCGCTTTCCACCATGGCTTTTAAAGTGTTCAGGCTGTTGAACAGAAAATGCGGATTTACCTGCTGTTTCAGCAATTCATACTGCGCGCCAAGGTTGTCGTTTTTAATCTGCTCCAGCTCTATGTTCACATGCTGGTTCTCGTAATTCTGCTGCAGCATGTTCAGGAACATATAAAACACCAGGTTAATTAGAATCCCGCGCACTTCCACCATCAGCATCGTAGGGCCAAAGTTTATATGGGACAGAATGAGTTGCTGTATCCATGCAAGACCCAGCATCAGGACAAGGCCAAATAACAAGGTGCTTAAAAGCTTTGAATAAGATATGCTCTGCCTGCGGGATTTGCCTGCGTTCCGAGACAGGATGAAAATATTAAAATACCACATCACCAGTGCGAACGTAGCAGTTAAACCTGCATTGACGGCTGCCTCTGCAACATTAAAATGACGCGCAGCCACTTGCGGAACAGAGGATAACAGCCCGAGAAATATAGAACTGACCCAGATCGTAGTATGGGATATCCTGAAGCCTGTTTTTTTCATGTGCAGTAAATCAATTTGACTTCAACGGTGTTGCAAAAGTCTGCGGTCAAAGATATTCAGGTAATTGTATCGGGTATTAAAGATTTATCTGGCGTAGCCTGCAGCCTCAATAACAGCGTCGGCAAAGCTTTGTGGTGCTTCTTGCGGAAGGTTATGGCCAACACCTCCCTTTATAGTGTGATGAGCATATTTACCTTTAAATTTAGCGGCGTATGCAGATGGGTCGGCATGAGGTGCACCATTGGCGTCTCCCTCGAGTGTAACAGCCGGTACATAAATAGCAGGTGCGGTGGCAAGTTTCTTTTCAAGGCTGTCATATCTTTCTTCGCCCTCGGCCAGACCAAGACGCCACCGGTAATTGTGGATCACAATAGCCACATGATCGGGGTTGTCAAACGCCGCAGCAGATTGCTCAAAGATTGCATCGCTGAAATGCCATAGCGGAGAAGCAGTTTGCCAGATCAGCTTTGAAAAATCCCGGCGGTTTGCATCGTAACCCATACGGCCACGCTCAGTAGCAAAGTAGAACTGGTACCACCACGACAGCTCTGCTTTGGGCGGTAACGGCGCTTTGTTGGCCTGCTGACTGCCGATGAGGTAGCCACTTACCGAAACGAGGGCTTTGCAACGTTCCGGCCACAGCGCTGCAACGATATCCGCAGTGCGCGCACCCCAGTCAAATCCGCCGATAACGGCTTTGTCTATTTTCAGCGCATCCATCAATGCTATGACGTCTACTGCAAGTGCCGATTGCTGGCCGTTACGGAACGTTTCTGCAGAAAGAAAGCGGGTGGTGCCATAACCGCGCAGGTAAGGGACGATAACCCTGAATCCTTTTGCGGCCAGTAACGGTGCTACTTCCGCATAACTTTGAATATCATAAGGCCATCCGTGCAGGAGGATAACAGGCTGACCGTTTGCCGGGCCGGCTTCTGCATAGCCGATATCAAGCAGTCCTGCTTTAATCTGTTTGATGTGATCAAAAGATGCGGGTGTGTAATTGCCTGTTTTACTTTGCGCTTTTAGTGCATTTAATCCGCTTAGCTGTACGGTTATGAAAGCTATAGCAACGACGGTCAGGATACGCAGGCGGCTGATGTTTCTATGCTGATTCATGATTTTCAGATTTTTTGATGGTTAATTTTTTGTTTCAGATGTTATTGCGGTCATTTGACAGAACAAAGGTAAGACCGGTATATGCCTGCAACCATCAATATTGCCGTGAGCCGGACAAAATGATCCCCGGGTCAGACATTCGTTTTCCTGGAAACTATAAATGACGGTTCATAAAATGTTACGTCTGTTTATATTACTTCAATTTTGCTGTAAAGACGGCTTAATGGTGTAACATTTAAAAATGGGTCGTAGCGGAAGGGGATCAACCCGGGCCATGCCGGCCTGGCAACTTGAAAGTCCGATTCGCAGCTATATTTGTCTTCTTCGGCTATTAATCAATATGCAGCGCTGTCTGCGTCACTTAGTTTTGATCATCAACAAAAATGTAAACGATGAAAAAAATAAAAACAGGCAAGATATCCGTATTGTCTGGTGCACTGGTGCTCACACTATCTGCAGCCTTTCTGATACCGAAAAGCGACACCGCACAAACCAGGTCAGATCATATTGCAGCAGGCAATGGTTTTGCTGTGCTCGAACTGTTTACCTCTGAAGGATGCTCAAGCTGTCCTCCGGCAGACGCATTTCTGGCCAGCGTTCAACAGGCAACTGCAGGAAAGCCTGTTTACGCGCTGGCTTACCATGTGGATTATTGGAACAGGCTTGGCTGGAAAGATATATTCAGTGATGCGCAGTACTCAGAACGGCAATATAGATACGGTCGCCAGTTTGCAGGTGAGGTATACACTCCCCAGGTAATTATCAACGGTCATACGCAATATGTGGGATCAGACAAAACAGCTATAAATGACGGCGTGAAAAAGGCACTGAGCGAACCGGCGGCGGCAGCCCTGACTGTTGAGGTGCAGCGGAAAGGAGGAAACGCGGATATTAATTACGCAGTTGCCGGAAGTACAAAATATGATCAATTGGTTATTGCCGTAATACAAAAACATGCTGTAAGCAAAGTGATGCGTGGAGAAAACGAAGGCCGCACACTTTCTCATGTGCAGATCGTGCGTAAGCTTTATGTATCCGACCTGAAGGACAGCAAAGGTACAGATCACATCAGCCTGCCCGGCAGTTTCAATCCGCAGGACTGGGAGATCATCGGTATGGTTCAAAACCAGCAGACCGGTTTAATTTCAGCGGCTACCCGTGCTTCGATCAGGTGATACCTGTTTATTTCATTTAAAGCCATTGTAAACTTCATTGTTTATAATGGCTTTTTTGTGCCCTTCCTGTTAGTTCATGCAAGCGCAAAGACCGGTTTGATTTTTCCTTTGCAGATCTGACTAAAACAAGCTGCAACCCGGTGCAGGAAAAAGAAATAATATCCCGGAAGTATGATCAAAAAAATAAAGTGCCTGACTAGATCTCAGGCACTTTAAATTATGAATGATCCCTGTTATAAATGCGCGAAAGGGTAGTTACATTTTATTAAGCAACAGCTTTGCTGTATGTAACAGCGTACAGTTTCCGGAACATACTGTAGGTCGTAATTACTATCGTAAAAGCAACGAGCGCGTCAATAGTCGTGGAAAAGCCCAGTACATTCAGCTTAGAGAAGAAAGCAAAAATGATATCGAAAAATATTCCTGCGAAAACCCATTCTTTTAACCGGAGCAGTTTGCCAGGTATCAGCAATACAATTATTCCTGCAAGTTTTGCTACGCCAAGTATGTAAATGAAATGCGGCGGGTATCCAAGTTTCAGGGTAATGTCCCATACAAGCGGATTTTTTACCAGTTCACAAATACCACTTGTTCCGAACCATAATGAGGTTAATGCGACACCTGTCCAGTAGATTGCTTTTGTTGCTTTTGTGTTCATGATTTTTTTTGTTTTTAACTGTTTGACAGAACAAAGATGTTTCAAAACTCAGGTCTGTCTCAGGGAAATAACCCTGAAGCGGACGAATTAAAGCGTGGATCAGACAATACGTGTGTGAATGGTTTTTTTACATTTTCATCATCATCTTCCGGCAGAACTTTCCGGGTAATCGTAACATACGCCGGCATATACTTAATTAAAAAAGCTGTCATCAGAAAGATGACAGCTTTTCTATTTTTTCTATTTGGCTTTTATCTGTTAAGACTTGATAAAGGCCAGGAGATCTGCATTTATTGTTGCAGCTTCAGTCGCCGGCATTCCGTGCGGGAAGCCGGGATATGAAATAAGTTTTCCGTTCTTCAGGAGCTTTACAGCTTTAGCCCCTGAAATAGGGAAGGGAACGATCTGGTCATCTTCGCCATGCATTACAAGTACTGGCAGGTCAACGCTCTTCAGGTCTTCTGTAAAATCTGTTTCTGAAAAAGCTTTAATACAGTCGTAGTGTGCTTTTATACCGCCCATCATTCCCTGGCGCCACCAGTTGTCGCGGATACCCTGTGAAATTTTTGCTCCGTCACGGTTATACCCATAGAAGGGGATGGTGAAATCCTCAAAATATTGCGGACGCTGTGTTGCAGTGCCCACGCGTATTTCATCGAATACAGACAAGGGAATACCGTCCGGGTTGTTTTCGTTTTGTACCATTATTGGTGTAACTGCACTTATTAATACGGCTTTTGCTACGCGACCCTGCGGCTGCCCGTATTTGGCCACATAACGGATCACTTCGCCACCGCCGGTTGAATGGCCGACATGTACCGCATTTTTTAAATCAAGAAATTCTGTGAGTGCTGCAACATCAGCTGCATAAGTGTCCATATCGTTTCCGTTTGCAGTCTGGGAAGAACGTCCGTGGCCGCGGCGGTCATGCGCAATAACCCTGAATCCCTGGTTGAGGAAAAACATCATCTGGGCATCCCAGTCATCACCGGATAACGGCCAGCCATGGTGAAAGACAACAGGCTGCCCTGTGCCCCAGTCCTTGTAATAAATTTCGGTGCCGTCTTTAACTGTAATCTTGCTCATGTTTTTTTTGGTTTTGATGGTTATTGTAATAAAAGCTATCTGCTTGCTATTAAGTAAAAGTTACCTCGATTTACAATATGATATCGCCTTATCCTTTACAGGCAATATCCGGAACAATAAAGATTAAAGAACGTAAGAAATGGTTATATCTGGTTTTAAGGAATTAAGAACTTGTTTTGTGTCTCCTGCCGATCGGAATACAGAGCAAAGAAACAATTATCCGTGCTTGCAAAGAAGAGTAGATTTACGCTGTTTTGTTTAGTAATAATAACTTAAACTGGCGCAGCTTTTACCGTTGTTAAGCAGGTCAATGATATCTGGTCCGGTCTGTATTAATATCAGGTATTGAAAAATCAGACCGGTTATCCTGTACAAATTTAGTCGAGATAGTCAGGCGGGTAAAGCTTTTGGCCGTAAGTTTCTGCAGTCCGGATGATTGCCTGCCTGTCTTCATCAGTCAAAGGACGGGGCATTTCACCGGGGGCTACAGGTTTTGCTACCGCGCGGAAGAAATCATCCAGACCTGCGGGTGCCACAATGCATAGTAACCGCGCTACTGTTTCTGTATTGTTCCTGAAGCAGTGAACAGGCCCTTCCACCGGAATAGTGACAGTGGCTCCCTTGCGGGCAATAAAAGTCCGGTTTTTTGTTCTCATTTCCACTTCTCCTTCAAGCACATAAAAAGTTTCCTGGAATGCCGGATGCTCATGAGGAACAGGCCCGCTGTGTGGCGGTACATTCATCTCAATGATTGCCATGTTTCCGCCGGTTTGCCGGCCGGTCAGTACAATCCGGTAATTGGAACCTGCCACTGCGAGTGTTTCTCCCTCTTCCGGACCGGTAATGATCAGCTGTTTTTCCTGTTTCATATGTGGTAATTGAGCGTGTTACACCCTGAAGATAAGCTGTTCAGGTCGTTTAACAAGCGTATTGCCGATGAGAAGCCGGCCGGTCAGAAATACTTTTAGTGCCTGGAGGGGAACAGGGAAAGCGTGAGGTATATCAAAATAAAAGCCGCTGCATTTGCTGCAGCGGCTTTTATCGGGAACGGATTTATTTTTACAATGTAATGTTGCTGATAGCTTTTCCGAGTGCCGTATCTTTCAGATGCGGAAACGCTACACCTTCCACACGGATGGTCGTAATGTCTGTAATGCCTATGAAACCCAGCATAAATTTCAGATACGGCTCTATATAATCATGCGCCTGCATCGGGCCTTCTGAGTAAACACCACCAGACGAAATGACCAGGTATGCTTTTTTATTTTTTACCAGTCCTTCCGGGCCCTGTTCTGAATATTTAAAGGTAATTCCCTGGCGTACAATATGATCCAGCCATGCCTTTAATGTAGAGGGTATGTTGAAATTATACATAGGAGCGCCTATCACTATAATATCTGCATCCATGATCTCTGCAATGGCTTCATCAGAATGGCGTATGGCTTCTTTGTTTTCTTCTGTATGGTTTTCTGCGGGTGTAAAGAATGCTGCAAGGTGAGATTCTTCCAGGTGCGGGAATGAGATTTGACTTAAATCTTTTGTTTTTACTGTGCTACCGGGATTTGCAGCTTTAAGCTTTTCTATCAACGCATCTGCAAGCTTTATGCTGTAAGAATCTGCTCCCCTGGGGCTGGATATTACATTTAGGATCTTTTTCATTTTTGTTCTGAATCTTTCAGGCAAAATTCAAAGACTTCATTGGTAAAACAGACCGGCTATCCTCTGCGATACCGGTATCGCAGAGGATAGTAATCGTCAGATGATTAAATGTAATATAAGCGGAAGGTCTTTTAATACTGCACTACCGGTGCCATTTGTTTCATATCCGAAATAAACTGCTGAAGCTGGTGCAGGTCTGCATGGTCCATTAATACAATTTTGTACCACCTGGGTTCACCAGTATGTGTATCCGGTACCAGGCCATATTTCTCAGCAATTGAAGGATGAATGACATCAGCAGAAATGGTAATGATATTCATATGCGGATTTCTGTAGTAGCTGATACCCATATTGTCGAGCTGGGTGCAGCACCATCCAGTGCGATATAAAAGCTTGTTTATCTTTTCCAGCCATCCGAATGGACCATAAGTCATAAGGATCATCCACACAGCAATAGCATTTGTGCCGGATCGGCTACCGGATAAAGTAATGTCCATTCCATTTACATATTGTGCTTCTTTTGTGTAGACATAATGCATATGTTCTTTCCGTACAAGAAAAATGCCTGTGCCATAAGGAGCCTGAAGCATTTTGTGTGCATCCAGTGTAATGGAACTTATAGATGGATTCCGGAAGCTGATATTATTACATGGTTTGCTTATTGGGTATATAAATCCGCCGAATGCTCCGTCTGCATGTATTTTAAACGGAACATTATATTGCTGCAAATATTGCACATAAATATCCGGATCATCAATACTGCCAAACATAGTAGTGCCCATATTGCATATGACAATAAAATACCTGGCACCTGCACTTACAGCCGATGCTATGGTATTGTTTAATAATTCCGGTACGATGGTACGGGAGCATTCATCTACAGGGGTGGAGTATAGCTGCAGCTCAAGCAGGTTGGCCGCCTTTGCAGCAGAGTAGTGTGTGTCTTCCGAGCAAAGCAAAACTATTTCTCCCGGTTGTGCATTGTATTCTTTTTTGAAATAATTGCGGTATATCCAGGCAGCCTGGATATTGGCTTCTGTTCCACCTGCAGCTACATAGCCGTCACACGAATGTTCAGGTGCATCGAAGATGTCTGTACAAAGCAGCTCTATTACCTCCTGTTCCAGTTTCTGAGTGCCCTTGAAAAAAGATTCCGATTCACCCAGCGTATGACAACCGATATGATTCGGATTTTGTGCATATGCGCGCAACAGTGGGGTGTCTTTCAGAAATGCCGCATTGTCTGAGAATACTTCAGGGTCCAACCTCGAAGCCGGTATTCCGAGGCTGCTTTTGTATTTGTAGTCTATATTATCTTTCAGTGCATTCGTTATAATGGTATCCTGCTCCTGTGCAGATAGTTTTCTCCAATGCTTTGTCATAAAGTATTAACTATTCCGGTATAAAACTATGGAAGCTATTCTATCTCATACATGACGGGGATCATTTGTTACACTAACAGAAATATGCAGGAATCTCAATTTACAGAATGGAAGTTTTCTGCCAGTGGCAATAGCGGTCTTTCTATCGTAATTTATTTTGTAATGACCGCCACGAGCCGCCATTATAGGTTTCAACACCTGCCACTACCAATACAGATCTGGCCATGCCGCTTCTGGCACCACTCATACATACTGTGATGACGGGTTTGTTTTTATTCTTTATTTCCTGTGCCCGGGCTTTTATATCGTTTACCGGAACATTTACAGAACCTTTTATGTGGCCGGCACTGTATTCAGATGGAGTCCGTACGTCTATGATCATTGCACCGCGTCCTATAAGTGCTTTATAATCGGTTTTTTTTCCTAAAATATTCCTGAGCAGATGCAGCATGTTTTGTTAATTGTAAAATGGTATGATGTTTTTAAAGAAGTGTAGCGGGCTGTACATAATCTGTTATGGCAAAACGTCCTGTTTCCTTGACGGCCTTGAAACCGCCCGCAACATTTATCAATTTATCATATCCGCGTGCCCGGAGAATGGAAATAAATATTACAGACCTGTAGCCGGAACCGCAATAGACGAAGTACGTTTCGCCGGGTTTAATAAATGGCATACCGTCATTGATATAGTCGAGTGGCATGTTGATCGCTCCTTCCACGTGCTCGCTCTGAAACTCACTGTTTTTGCGGATGTCCAGCAACTGTACATCGTCATGGTGAATGATGTGGGCCAATTCGTCTACAGACATGTTTGGAATATAGTCGACTTCCTTGCCTGCATTTTTCCAGGCTTTGAATCCTCCGTCTGCATAGCCGATTGTATTGTCCAGTCCCACACGTGCCAGTCTTGTAATGGCTTCTTCTTCACGGCCGGGATCTGTAACAAGCAGCAGCGGTTGGTTCATGTCCGGGATGAGTGTGCCGGCCCAGGGAGCGAAGTTTCCATCCAGACCTATGTTTATTGCATTAGGAATAAAACCTTCTGTGAATATCTGCGGATCGCGGGTGTCGAGTATGAGAGCGCCGGTGGCGTTGGCTGCGGCTTCAAAAGCTTCCGGAGATAATGGTGTTTTGCCTTTGTGCAGCACAGAAGCGAGACTTTTATATCCCAGCCTGTTTATGGAAGCATTCTGGGGAAAGTAAGCTGGCGGCGGCATAAGGCCGGCGGTTACTTCGGAGATAAATTCCCCGCGTGTCATATCGGACCGGAGTGCGTAATTATATTTTTTCTGGTTGCCCAGTATATCTGATGTTTCCCTGCTCATATTTTTGCCGCAGGCACTTCCGGCACCATGCCCCGGATATACTACAATATCGTCGGGCAGCGGCATAATCTTACTGCGCAAAGAATCATACAACATACCGGCAAGCTCTTCTTTTGTCATATTCGCTGCTTTCTGTGCAAGGTCCGGACGGCCTACATCTCCTATAAATAAGGTGTCTCCGCTAAACAGCGCGACAGGCTTTCCTTTCTCGTTGCTCATCAGAAAACAGGAGCTTTCCATTGTATGGCCCGGTGTATGGAGCACGGTGAAGGTTATATTTCCTACTTTAAACTGCTGACCGTCGGTAGCTACCAGTGCCGGAAATCCCGGATGAGCGCCAGGGCCATATACGATCGTAGCATTTGTCTGCCGCATAAGATCTATATGCCCGGAGACAAAATCTGCATGAAAATGTGTTTCGAAAATATATTTGATAACAGCATTATTGTGTCCTGCTTTGCTTGTATAGGGCTCTGTTTCCCGCAGCGGATCAATAACAGCAGCTTCGCCATTGCTTTCGATATAGTAGGCTCCCTGTGCCAGGCAGCCGGTATAGATTTGCTCAACTAACATAATCTTTTTGATTTGTAACATAAAGTTGGATCAATACATATAAAATAAACCTGACGGAAATCACTTTTTTCCGGAATACTGTTTGTTGGTGATGTGCGGAATAATATGTATGTCCCACGTTTCGGCGTTTGTTTTCCTTTCTTTCAAATACGGGCGCTTCCCTCATTTTACGTTACTAAATATCGTGGCGTTCAAATTGAAATTACGGCATATAGTAACCCCTTCTGCTGTGTTTTGCTGTTAATTTGTTTATAATCAATGTGTTGGTTATGTGGCATCTCCTTTGGTTTATACCTTCTGACAAACCATTTATTATTTAACAATCAAAAATTGATTTCCATGATTACCAACAAACGCACAACCGGTTATTTTAAATCGTCATTCCTTGCGGTCTGTTCATTCTCCGTACTGATGTTTTTCTCCTGCAGCAATAAAGGAACCGGAACAAGTCAGGGTACAGCCGATACTGCTAAAACAGCAGATGTTTCACAGGGAGTACAGCCTGCAGCACCTCCGGCAGGATTTAAACATGCAACAGCAACCGTAAACGGCATCCGCATCCATTATGTTACCGGCGGCCAGGGAACTCCATTATTACTGTTGCATGGCTTTGGCCAGAACTGGTATATGTGGAACCGTCTGCTCCCTGAATTCGGAAAACATTTTACTGTAATTGCTCCTGATCTGCCCGGAGTAGGTGAGTCCGGAAAACCAGTCTCCGGTTATGATAAGAAAACAATGGCTGCCGATATGCATGAGCTCATGAAGCAACTGGGCTATAGTAAAATATCACTGGCCGGCCATGACATAGGACTTATGGTAGCATATGCTTATGCAGTACAATATGAAAACGAAGTAAGCCGTCTTGCACTGGTAGATGCCTTAATACCAGGTGTAGAACCTGTATGGTCACAGGCACGCGATTCAAAATGGTGGTTCGGTTTCTTCGCACGCCCCGTATCCGGTGAAATCGTAGCAGGAAAAGAGGGTCTGTTTCTTACAGACTTCTGGCCACAGGTAGGACATGTAAAAGATCCGTTTACAAAAGAAGAAACAGACGAGTTTATCCGCGCTTATGCACAGCCCGGAGCTACAACAGGTGCATTCCATTGGTTCGGCGCATTTGAGGAAGATGCAAAAGTTAATGCGGAATCCATGAAGCATAAGCTGAAAATTCCGGTACTGGCTTTGTCCGGAGAATTTTCCGGTGGATCGTATTTCACAGATCATATAAAGCTGGTAGCACAAAACGTACAGGGCATAGTAGTTCCCGGCATAGGGCATTGGATGGTGCAGGAAGGTACCGCGCCTACAGGAAAAGCATTACTCGACTTCTTTACAGCTCAATAAAATCATACACACTCCATATCTGAATCATCATGCAAAAGATACTGTACATATTGCTGTTATGCCTGCCATTTTCGCTGACAGCACAGAAAAAAGCCGATCTGATCATTTATAATGGTAAGGTTGCAACAATGGAAAAAGCCGGGGTATTCTGCCAGGCAGTGGCTATGAAAGACGGCATTATCCTCGACGCAGGCAACACGAAAACCATACTGGCCGCCTATAAAGACAGTCGCACACAAGTGGTGGATGCTCATGGCAAAACAGTAGTGCCGGGCCTCAACGACAGCCATATTCATGTGATACGCGAAGGACTTAACTATAACGCTGAACTGCGCTGGGATGGCGTGAAAACGTTAAAGCGCGCGATGGAAATGTTGAAAGAGCAGGCCGCGCGGACACCTCCCGGCGTATGGATAAAAGTGATAGGCGGCTGGAATGAATACCAGTTTGAAGAAAAGAGGCAGCCAACCATTGAGGAAATCAATGAAGCGGTACCCGATAAGCCGGTTTTTATTACCTACCTGTACGGCAAGGCTTTCCTGAACAAAAAAGGGATTGAAGTGCTTAAGTATACCAAAGACACGCATTATGAAGGCAGCCTTTTGGAAGTGGATAAAAATGGTGCACTTACAGGTGTAATGTATGCCAAAGAAACACCCAAAGCCATTTATACGACACTGTCACTCACTACAAAGCTTAATAATGAGGAGCGTCTGAACAGTACGCTGCAGTACGATCGCGAGCTTAATAAGTTTGGACTTACAAGTGTGATAGATGCTGCCGGCGGCGGACAATATTATCCCGATGACTATATGGTATCGCTGCAGCTGGCCAAAGAAGGAAAGCTCACATTACGCACCTCCTATTACCTGTTTGCACAGACAAAAGGCACAGAGCTGCAGGACTATGAAAAATGGGTGAAGATGACACATCCGAACAAAAATGACAATCTGTTTATGGCAAATGGCTTCAGTACTGAAGGAGCTGGCGAAAACCTTGTTGCTTCAGCAGCCGATTTTGAAAACTTCCTGGAGCCGCGCATCGTATTGTCAGATGATATGGAGCAGGACCTGGAGCCGGTAATACGCCTGCTGGTAAAGAACCGCTGGCCGTTTCGCCTGCATGCCACTTACGGAGAATCCATAGACCGTATGCTTAATGTTTTTGAAAAGGTAAATAAAGAAATACCTTTCAATGGCCTGCGCTGGTTTTTTGATCATGCGGAAACGATCACAGATGCAGAGCTGGTACGTGTAAAGAAACTCGGTGGAGGTATTGCGGTGCAGTTCCGGATGTATTACCAGGGGGAGCTATACACAAAAATGTATGGCCAGCCGGACCACCAGTTACCACCGATAAAGAAAATGCTGGCAATGGGTATTCCTGTTGGTATGGGAACCGATGCTACACGCATTTCTACTTTCAATCCATGGATGGCGCTTCACTGGCTTATTACGGGAAAAACCATCGGTGGCATGCAATTCTGGCCGAAAGAACAGGTGCTGGACCGTTTTACAGCATTGAAACTGTATACTTCCGGCAGTGCCTGGTTTTCCGGTGAGGAAAACGACAAAGGCAAAATAAAGAAAGGCATGTATGCAGATATGGTCATTCTTTCCGGCGATTATTTTACCGTAAATACAGACGATGTACGGCAGATCAGTTCGTTGATGACCATTGTAAATGGTAAGATCGTATATGCTGCCGGCCCTTATGCGTCGCTTAGTCCGTCTATGCCGCCGGTAATACCGGAATGGTCTCCGGTGAAATATTACAGCGGCTACCAGCAATAAACAGATACAGAATCCATCTAAACAAAAATTCTAAAAACAACATCATGAAATATTTATTAGCCACTATACTGTGGGCAGGTCTTTTATTGCCCATACTTTTCAGCAGTGCAGGCGCACAAGTTCCTTTGCCGCAGCATGTGCCCATTTGGGATGGTAATACAACGAACCTCACATTGCATAAGATTACTACGAATGTATATGCAGTCATTCCTGCGACTGCGGAAACAGAAACGACAAAAGGTATACCACAAGCCACAACCGGTGGTTTTATTGTAGGTGAAAAAGGCGTGCTGGTTATTGAAACAATGCTTAACAAAAGGCTGTATGACCAGTTGTATGCACTTATACGCTCAGTGACAAAAAAGCCCATCATACTGGCCGTTAATACCAGTGATCATGGGGATCATTGCTTTGGAAATTACTTATTGCCGTCCAATACGATCATTATCCAGAATGAATTCTGCAAGCAAAACCTGTCGAAGAATTTTGAAGGTATTAAACAGTTTATGATCACGCTGTTTGGCAAAGGGCGGGGTATTGAAGATGCGCAATACCGGCCGGCAGATATGACTGTTACCAAATATCAGTCCTTAAAAATGGATATGGGTGGAAATATACAGGTGGAACTGATGAACGTGGGCACCGCGCAATCTCCTGCAGATTTGTTTGTGTATGTAAGAACGCCGGGTAAAAATATTCTCTGGGCGGGCAATCCATTCATCTGCGAGAGCCCTGGCATACCATGGCTGTTTGACGGTTATTTCCTGGAGCCTGCAGACAATCTCAACAAAGTATACAATATGCTCAGCGATGATGATGTAATTGTGCCCGGTCATGGCCGTATCACCAATAAAGCGGGTATAAAATATACCATCGATTATGTAAATGCATTAAAGCGAAATGTGTCAGGTGCAGTAGCACAAGGTCAAACGCTGGATCAGTCGAAACAGGCTGTGCAGATGAAAGAATATGATAAAGGTTATGAGCTTTTCGACTGGCTGCATTACAATTTTAACCTGCCCAATGCATACAAAGACATCAAAGCAAATGAAGACAGGCAGCCAGCGTCAAAATAAAGAAATTCCTGGAAAAATAAAACAACGATACCATGAAAAAACTTTTGAGCCGTATAACACAGCCGTTTGTTCCGGAGAGGACGCTTGATATTACTTTGTTCTTATTCCGCATACTTGTTTCTGCAGAACTGATCGTTGCGCATGGCCTCAGGAAAGTGGCTGTCGGTACAGGTGAAGCAGAGATTGTGCCTAATCCGCTGCATTTGCCGGCGGCATTTAATCAGGCATTTGCTACAGCAGCCAATCTTGTTTTCCCTGTATTGGTGATGCTGGGTTTTCTTACACGCCTTTCTGTGCTGCCCATTATTGCGGTAACGGTCACCGGATTTTTTCTATTGCATCTTGCTGACGGGCCTGCACAGTGGGATGCAGCCTATACATACGCAGTAATGCATCTGCTGCTGCTGGTGCTTGGCCCTGGCAGATTATCTGCTGATTACATCATTTATAAAAGAACAGGATTATGAAAATCAGGTTAATTTGTCTTTTACTCTTTACGGCCATTTCATACAGTTACGGGCAAGACATACACCCCTTCCGGCCACAACGTTATGACGACGATTATAGCTACCTGGCGAGCGATACCAGCCACAGCTGGTACAAGAATACAAAATACCAGCCGCTGTCAGCCGATGGTAAAGTATACCTCAGTCTCGGTGGTGATTTCAGGTTCCAGTATTTCAATGTAAAGAACGAGGGTTGGGGTGAGGAGCCAAAGGATCATGACGGCTACCTTTTCGGCCGTTATCTGTTTCATGCAGATCTGCACCTGGGCAGGCACTTCCGGGCATTCGGCCAGTTGCAGAGCAGTACTGCTGACGGCAAAATAAATACCAGTCCAGTAGACCAGAATCCGCTGGACCTGCACCAGGCATTTATCGATTATACGACAGCGGCAGGAAAGAAAGGGAAGCTTACATTCCGTGCCGGCCGGCAGGAGCTTGCTTACGGTACGCAGCGGTTGGTGTCGGTACGTGAAGGACCCAATAACCGGCAGTCGTTTGATGGACTGAAGATGATGTATGTATCCGGTGATTATAAATTCGATCTGTTCTATAGCCGGTATGTAGCAGCAAGTAAAGGGATCTTCGATGATAATATAAACAAGAACCTCAAATTCTGGGGAGCTTACCTGGTAAAGAATAAAGTTCCCGTGCTGAAGAATGTTGATCTGTACTATTTCGGCATCTGGAGAAACAACTTTGCTTTTGACAATGTAAAAGGAGATGAGCTCAGGCATTCCGTAGGTACCAGGATATGGGGTGGGCGCGGTACCTGGGAGTATGATGCTGAAGGCGTGTACCAGTTTGGTACGATAGGAGATGACGATATTTCTGCCTGGACCGCTTCATTGAACACCACGTATACGTTTGATAAAATTAAATTTCATCCGCAGCCCGGACTGAAAACAGAGTTTATCAGCGGCGACAGTAAAATGGGCGATGGCCGAACCAATACGTTTGATCCCATGTTTCCCAAGGGAGCTTACTTTGGCCTTGCTTCACTGATCGGTCCTGTGAACCTTTTTGATGTACATCCTTCCATTACACTGGAACTCAGCAAACGTTTTGAATGGATGGCAGATTGTGATTTCTTCTGGCGCTACAGCAGCAACGACGGGCTCTATGCAGTTAATTCATCACTTATCTATTCAGGTAAAGGCATCAGCGATAAATATATAGGTGCACAATACGCCACAGACCTGGCTTATACGCCGAATCAATATTTGTATTTCCGCGCAGAATTTACCTGGTTTAAAGACGGACCTTTTCTAAAGCAGGCAGGGGCAGGCAAGGACATATTTTTTACGGGCATCACCACACAGATTAAGTTTTAATCCGAAAGATGATACACTGACAACATGAATCCTGCTCCTGTTTTTACAAATGGTTTTAAGATTAACGAAACAGCGGAAGCGTAAAAGTTTGTTTGTTTTTAATTTATGACTTGATTCATTGCGTTTGTTTTCCCTGTTCACGGGCTGCCTTCATGGCAGCCTTTTTTATTGTCCGCGCTGAAGGTGGTTCTATCAGCGGGAGTGGCGATGGCACTATTCATCCGGGGACTTCTATATGGCTGATTGATCTGTTTCATTGCCCGCTATTATTACCGGTTGGATGACCGGTTATCTGCGCACCAGTCGGGCAACTGAGCTGATCCCAGGTATGTAAGCCTTTTAACCTGTCACCTTATTTACCCAATGTCTTGCTTCATAAAAAAAGGACCGCAAATTAATGCAGTCCTTCGTTTCATTGGTGTGCCGTGCGGCTGTATATAAACCAGAGTCTTGTCAACGGGCTGTTGTTTTAATCAGGTATACAGGGCAGCGACGGCTTACGTTTCCGGTATTCCACGAAATTTACCCCGGTTTCTTTTTTGAAAAATTTGCTGAAATGGTAAGGATCAGCGAAGCCAAGGTGGTAAGCAATCTCTTTTACGCATTTGGTGGAGTAAACAGCCTTGCGTTTTGCTTCCAGCACTACGCGTCTTCTTATATGCTGCCCGGCAGAAAGTCCGGTTGTCTTTTTTACAATCTGGTTAAGATAGTTGGGCGTAACGGACAGGTCTGTAGCGTATTCCGCAACCCGTTTCTTAGAGATATAATCCTTTTCCAGCAGCGAAATGAAACCGCTTACAAGTGCCGCCGTTTTTATATGTTCATAGGGGTCCGGCTGCTCGTCAAATTGGCGGGCGAGATATACCAGCAGTATTTTAAAATACCGTCGCAGTATCTCCGAGCGGAAGGTGTATTCGTTTGAGAGCTCGCGCAGCATACGCCGTATGGTATCTTTCATATCATCCGAAGTCTGCGTGTCCAGCCATATGGCCTGCCTGCCCGAGAAAAAATGGAGCAGGCAGGTGGCATAACTGTTGTCCTCATCCATCTCATCATCTGTGCCGATCAGTGAATCGTCGAAACTGATGATATAGCCGTTCAGCCGGTTGCCGGCACTGGCTGTGAACTGCTGTCCCGGACTGATGAAGAAAACACAATCCTGCACCAGTTCATACTGCTGCAGGTCTACCTGGAAGGTCCCTTCGCTACCTGATAAAAATATTAACCGGTATGGCGCTTTCATTTTTGATACAAGGCTCAGGTTGGTTAAATTTTCGTAGTTATTGACAGAATCAATTTGCAAATGAAGAGAAGGGTGTATTATTTTTGAAGTATACGAATGTAATGCCGTGGTGATCATTGTTAAAGTGTTTGAGTATACCTATACCTGTTTTGTGCCGGTTTTTGTCAGGTTGATATTCAGAAACTTGCAGAATTATCCGTACGAAGTGAATACGAAATAAAGTCTTTTCAGTATTTCGGCTACGAAATATCGTAATTTTAAATTCCGACATCATGAGAAACCCGAATAATGCCAGTTCTGCCAGTACGCCCGGTGCCGTATCCGACCATGCACTGTCGCCGGGAAATGAGATGCACACAGCATTCAGCCGGGAGATTAATTTGATAAAGGATAAATCAGAGCTGTTTTCTCTTCTTCAAAACTATATTAACTGCACCGACGATACTGTAGATTTAAGAATTGTATTGCCGGGTGAAGATCTTCAAAACATCATACCTTTTGCACCGGATAATACGCTTAATTATAAACTTGCGGTAGATGACGCCATGTTGTTGTATGGCGAGACGGGACTGTATGACGGACACTATAACACTGTTGTTGCCGCCCATACCGGTTTGCACTTTTTTTTACTGGACGACCTGGTAACAACTGATCTTTTTCCCTATTACGAAGGGCTTACCCGGAAAGGATTTCAGTATATCGGAATTGCACCTTTACTGCATGCTGGTAGAATCGGCGGGTTCCTGGTCCTGCATTTTATAGATATAGCACTTAAAGAACAACTGGAAAACCTGGTCGCAGTTATAACAGAAAAGACAGGTCCTGTATTGGCCGGGCTGAGGGCCGATGCCGCGCTTGCGCAACAATCCAGTGAAAATGACCTGTTGCTTTCACTCAGCCGGGATATTACATCCTGCCGCAGCAAGGAAGATGTGGAAAATATGGTGCGGACAAGGCTTGCCCGTTACTTCCAGTTCAATGAGATCACGATCTGCATCAACAATGATGATAATCTTACCCACTGCAATTACATTCATACCATCAGTGAAGAAACACTGAACCACCCTGGTTTTGCAGATGGCATTGCCCGGAAGTATTACGTCAAAGATGGTATCTATGATGTGATACAGCAATCTGACGGGCCTGTGGTTTTTAATATGCAGGAGCTGATGCAGCGTACTGACAGGCCATATTATGTTGAGTTTTTTTTCGCAAATGGTGTAAAAGAACTTATAGGTTTCCCGGTGCGTATAAACAATGAAAGCTTTGGCGCTACATTTGTCTATGTAAAGCAGGCGCATTCTTTCACCAAATCGGAGCTGAGGCTTGCACAGGCAGTATGCGATCATATTTCTATCGCAGTTTCCAATATCAGGACTTATGAACAGATCGCCAGCCAACTTACTGAAATAAACACTTTTAAAGCCCGCCTGGAAGAAGAAAACCACTATTTACACGAACAGATAAAGACAACATACAGCTACGATGAGATTGCGGGCAGCAGCGCTGTGATGAAGGAGGTTTTTGAACTTATAGAGCGTGTAGCCCCGTCTGACAGTACTGTATTGCTGGAGGGTGAGACCGGCACGGGAAAGGAGCTGGTGGCAAGAGCTATACATAATACATCGCGCCGCAAAGACCACCTGATGGTAAAAGTAAACTGCGCGGCATTACCGGCCAGCCTGGTGGAGAGTGAGCTTTTCGGGCATGAGCGGGGGAGTTTTACAGGTGCTGCTGAGCGCCATATCGGGAAGTTTGAGCTGGCAGATAACGGAACTCTTTTCCTTGATGAGATTGGTGAGCTGCCTATGGAGTTGCAGGTAAAACTGTTACGGGCAATACAGGAAAAAGAAATTGAACGCATTGGCGGAAAAACTGTTATTAAAACAAACGTGCGCATTGTAGCTGCTACCAACAGGAACCTGCAGGAAGAGGTGGCAAAGGGCCGTTTCCGTAGCGATCTTTTTTACAGGCTGAATGTCTTTCCTATTACACTGCCGCCGCTACGGCACAGGAGGGAGGATATACCGGTGCTGGCCTATCATTTTCTGCAGCGGCTATCTCAAAGGACCGGCAGGCAGATAGATGCCATTGCACAGGAGGCAATTGAGCAGATGATCCGGTACGACTGGCCGGGAAATGTACGGGAGCTGGAGCACCTGATGGAGCGCAGTCTGCTGATGGCACGCGGAAACATCCTTAAAGATATTTATCTGCCGGGTGTCGATTCGCGGAACACCGTGGGGGGCACAGAGGAGTTTACCATAAAGACACTGGATGAAATGACGCGGGATTACATATTGTTTATCCTCAGAAAATGTAACGGCAGGGTGCAGGGACCTGGCGGCGCAGCAGAGCTGCTGGATATGCCACCTACAACATTGCACAGTAAAATGAAAAAGCTGGGTATCCGTAAGTCGGGCAAATAAAAAGGAAAGTAGTGCAGCTTTGAAATGTTTGTTGTGTCAGCAGCATAGGTTCTTTTGTCTTTTTTACATACCGGGATAAATAAAACATAATAAATGCCGAATTTTCGGGCTATTCCTTTTTTGGGGACAGTATTATATGTTCCATAAACCGGTTGTCATGTATAAACATATCATTATGTCCTGCTTATGTGTGCTGTTTGTGTCTTTCGTTTGTGCACAGCGGGCAGATCACCTGTCTGCTGCCACATTAAAAAGGAAGATCGCAGTAAGCGCTCCGGATAGTACACGAACAGCATTGTTACTGCTGCTCGCCCATGAATATGTAATAAAACCTGGCGCGGGAAAGGGCAACCTGGATACGGCACAATTCCTCTTACAGCAAGCCTGGAAACTCAATGGCAGCCTGCACAATAAAGTACTTACGACGAAAACCTGCCTGGATATAGCGCAGCTTTTCCGTAAAAAGGGCGACCCGGGCAGTGGCTATTATGCGGCACTCAGGGCATACAAGGCATCGCAGGAGATAAAAGGTTATCCTGAAGAAAGGGGTGAAATTTATACAGAACTGGCGAGTTACACGTCGCTGAACAGCAAAAAAGATTTTGAACAACGGATAAACTATTACCGGCTGGCCGCAGAACAATTTGCACAGGCCGGCGATAAACTGAAACAGGCAGATGCCCTGAAAAACGAGGCCGATTATAACCAGATTATATCCAATTACGGTGAGGCTCTTATTAACCTGAACCAGGCATTGCCATTATATGTAGCAGCTCGTCATAAAGAACTCCAGGGAGTATACGATCTGCTGGGCACAGTATCTGCTGCATTGGGAGATTATCCGGGCGCTGTAAAATACGGGCTGCTGGCGGTAAAAACTGCTGAAGAAGTGCATGATACCAGTATGCAGCTCTGTACCATATACAATCGCCTTTCCGCTGCTTACGGCAACTGGAACAAGTATACAGAAGGGCTGATGTATGCAAAGAAAAGTCTCGCTATTGCCCGCAAATACAATGACAGGAATGCCATACTTATTCTCTTGAACAGCGTCTGTAATTACATGGCAGATTCGTCGTGGAAAGAAGATATGGCGCTGATAAAAGATATTGACAGAAGCCTGGGGCCGAAGACGATGACAGAAAAGGTACGAATGTATATCTGTTACGATATGGTAAACCTCACGAATCGAAATTTCAGAACGGCAGATCTATATGCGGACAGTATTATTGCAGCAACGGATACACTTCCGGATGATAGTCATCTGAAAATGTTAGTAACACCATGCCTTACAGAACATTTTCTCGTAGCACATGAATATCGCAAGGCAGCAGCATATGCAGATTTTTATCTGAAACAGGCACAGCAGAATGGCGAAATAGGCACGCAGGAAATAGCACATCATAAATTGTCTGAAGCTTATGCCGGTATGGGAAATTACCGCATAGCGCTCGATCATTTCAGCAAGCACAACAATATGCGCGATTCTGCATTGAGCAAGACAAAGTCCATGCAGTTTGCCCAGATGCAGGTGCAGTACGAAACCGACAAAAAAGATCATGAATTGCTGCTGCGCAAAAAAAATATCGAGCTGCTGAAGAATAAAGCCCAGTTGCAGGATATAAAGATTAAAAAAGCGACACAGGGCAGAACCATTATTATTGCGGCATCGCTGTTCCTGCTGGGAATTATGTATACCGGTTATGAGATTAAGAAGCGTCATAATGCCCGTCTTTTATTACAGCAGCAAGCAATTAAAGAGCAGAATCAGCAACTGAATGAATTGCTGGAAGCACAGCAGAAACTGGTAACAGAAAAGGAATGGCTGATGAAGGAAGTGCATCACCGGGTAAAGAACAATTTACAGATCGTCATCAGCCTGCTGAATGCCCAGTCGGAATTTCTTGACAGTCCTTCAGCACTGGATGCTATCCGCGAGAGCCGGGAACGCATGCAGACCATTGCATTGATACACCAGAAGCTATACCAGACCGAGGACACAACTGTAATCAACATGTCGTCTTATATCCGTGAGCTGGTGGCATTTCTCAGCAGTAGTTTCGCTGACAGCTGGAAGATACGGTTTGACTTTGACGTGGAAGATATAAGCCTGGATGTATCACAGGCAGTGCCTGTAGGGCTTATTCTTAATGAAACGATCACCAATGCCATAAAATATGCATTCCCGGGCGACTGTACGGGCATTGTACACGTTGGGCTGAAACCTCTTGATGACAGAAAGCTGCAGTTGACGGTGAAAGATAATGGCCGGGGCTTCGGCAATGATGTTGATACCTGTAAGCCGGAATCACTGGGTATACAGCTGGTAAGACTGTTCTCTGACCAGTTGGAAGGCGATTTAACCATATCCGGTACAGATGGTGTGGAGATAAAGCTTGAATTTAAAGAATATGAGGCAGAGAAGCCTAAAGATGATATAACAATGGCTGCCTGAAAAAATAATTTGCTGATTTTTATTGTTATGCCGGTAAAAAAAATCATGATCTGCTTGTTTGTCTGTTGCGGTCTGTTTGCAACAGCGGCTTCGTATGATCAGCCATCTGCAGCATTTTTAAAGAGAAGAATCTTTCTTACACCTCCTGACAGCACCCGTGCCGGCCTGTTCCTGCAACTGGCAATAGACTATATTCTGAGACCGGGTGCCGAAATACCTTGTATGGACAGTGCTCTGTTTTTTATAAAACAGGCAGAGATGCTGAACGGTAGTCTTAAAAATAAAGCGATAACAGCACAGGCTACTTTTGCATATGCATGCCTGTATCGTGTGAAGGGAGATACTGCTGCCGGCCATAGGGCTATACTCCGGTCCCTGGAGTTACTTAATGCGATACCTGGCCATGCCAATGAAAAGGGAGAGGCGTATGTAGAAGCTATCAACTACCTGCAGATAGGGAATCCTGATGACCTGCGGTATAAACTACAGCTTTATGAGTTGGCAGCAGCGCAATTTGAGCTCTCAGGAAATAAAAGACGGCAGGCAGATGTTTTGAAAGAAATAGGTGATTTTTCGCAGTTTATATCAGATTACGGAACGGCTCTGATCAGCCTGAAGAAAGCATTGGTATTGTATCAGTCTGTTCATTACAAGCCTTTACAAGGTGTTTATGACTTGCTGGGCACTGTTTCAGCGGCACTCGGTAGTTATCCTGATGCTGTGAAATATGGGTTGCAGGCGGTTAAAACGGCAGAAGAAGTTCAGGACACTTCATTGCAATTGTGCACTATATATAACCGTCTTGCGGGAGCATATGCCGTTTGGGGCGAAAGTGACAGGGCTATCAGTTGCCTTAAAAAAAGCCTGGCCATAGCAGAAAAGTATCATGATGAAACTTCGTCAATGATCGTGCTTTTGAACCTCTGCTATTTCACATCCACCAGTAACTGGCGGCAAAACCTGGCTGTTGTAAAGGAATTCAATAAAAATTTCCCGGTAAGAGAAGTGAAAGATGATATACGCCTGTATATGTGCTATGACCTGGTATATGTCGGTGGAGAACAATATGACATTGCCAGCTATTATGCAGACAGCATGATTGCCTGCATGGGAAGGCTCAGCGATATAGAAAATCTGCGAATGGTTGTAGCACCTTGCCTGATGCAGCAATTTTTCATGACTGGGCGGCTGTCAGAAGCGGCAAAGTATGCGTATGCCTACCTGGTACATTCCAGGAATGTAAATGACCTTACCGATGAGTGTCTGGCGTATCAGTTTGTGGCAAAGATTGATTCAGCAAAAGGGAATTACAAAAGTGCTTACGACAATTACAGGACATATAGCAGGCTGCGTGATTCTATGTGGAGTGCGACGGCAAGTTTCCAGTGGGCACAGATACAGACAGTTTATGAAACAGAAAAGAAAGACCGGGAACTGCAGCTGCATAAAAAAAATATAGAACTACTGACCGATGAGGCGCAGCTGCAGGAGGCAAGGCTGAAAAAAACCGGCCAGGACAGGATGATCATTATCTGTTCTTCTTTAATGCTGTTGGGTATTATATTCACCGGGTACGAGTTTAAAAAACGCCGCAACACACAGCTGTTGACGCAGCAGCAGGTTATCAATGAACGAAACCACCAGTTGAAAGCGCTGGTTGGGATACAGCAGAAACTGGTGACAGAAAAAGAATGGCTGATGAAAGAAGTGCATCACCGGGTGAAGAATAACCTGCAGATCGTCATCAGCCTGCTGAATGCGCAATCAGAATTTTTAGACAGTCCTTCAGCACAGGATGCTATCCGCGAGAGCCGGGAACGGATGCAGACCATCGCATTGATACACCAGAAGCTATACCAAACCGAGGACACGACTGTAATCAACATGTCGTCTTATATCCGTGAGTTGGTGGCATTTCTCAGCAGCAGTTTTACCGATAGCTGGAAGATACGTTTTGATATTGAATTGGAAGATATAAGCCTGGATGTATCACAGGCAGTACCCGTAGGGCTTATTCTTAATGAGGCTATCACCAATGCGATTAAGTACGCCTTTCCCGGTGATCGTTCCGGCATAGTGAATATAAGCCTGAAACGTACTGCAGCTGGTGCTTTGCAGCTGAAGATAAAAGACAACGGCCGGGGCTTTGAAAAGGAAATAGATACCTGTAATCCGGATTCACTGGGTATACAGCTGGTAAAGCTATTCTCTGATCAGCTGGAAGGAAAGCTGGAAATTTCGGGAATAAATGGTGTAGAGATAAGCGTTGAATTTAAAGAATATGGTGAGCAGAAAACAAAAGACAATATAATATTGGCAGCATGACGGAACAGATATTAATAGTAGAAGATGAACTGATCGTAGCACGGGATATTCGCCGTACGCTGGAACGGGCAGGTCATAAAGTAGCCGGAGTGGCACAAACCGTAGAGAAGGCAATGCAGATGGTACAGGAGCACAGTCCCTGGATTGTGCTTGTGGATATTTACCTGAAAGGCAATGAAACAGGCATAGATCTGGCATTAAAACTTAACGGACTCGGCATTCCTTTTATATACATATCTGCTAACTCCAGCCAGCCCATACTGGAAGCGGTGAAGCAGACCAATCCGTATGGGTTTATTGTAAAGCCATTTCGCGAAAGAGATTTGCTGGTAACGCTTGATATAGCCGGTTACAGGTTTGAAAATAACCAGCAGATGCAGCGTGAAAAAGAAACCGGACAGGCTACATTACTTGCTGCGGACCTTGCCAGAAACCGCTTTGCATCCACATGTGAAGGACTGATAGGCAACAGCCCGGCTATGCAGCAGGTGTTTGAGCTGGTGGAGCAGGTAGCACAATTTGATACTTCCGTACTGCTGCAGGGAGAGAGCGGAACAGGTAAAGAAGTAATTGCCGGTTGTATTTTCAGTATGTCGGCAAGAAGTAACAAACCATTTGTGAGGATAAACTGTGCCGCGATACCAGACGGTCTTATGGAGGCAGAGTTGTTTGGTTATGAAAAAGGGAGTTTCACCGGTGCCAATGAGCGTAAGCCCGGCAAGTTTGAAATGGCTTCCGGCGGTACTATATTGCTGGATGAAATAGGGGAAGTGCCGTTGGATATGCAGGCAAAGCTGCTTCGTGTATTGCAGGACAAAGAAGTGTACCGTATCGGCAGCAGTACAGCGATAAAAACCGATGTACGGATACTGGCAGCCACTAATCAGAATCTTGAAAAGCTGGTAGGAGAGGGCAAGTTCCGGCTGGACCTTTATTACCGGCTGCATGTTTTCCCTATATCGCTGCCACCACTCAGGGACAGGCGGGAAGATATCCCGCTTTTGGTACAGTATTATATCAGGCATTATAACCGGCAGCTGGATAAAAACGTTGCCGGCCTTTCTGCCGCAGACATGGAGCCATTGATACAGTATGACTGGCCGGGAAATGTACGGGAGCTGCAGCACCTGGTGGAAAGAAGCGTGCTGATGTCGCGGGGGGAAACACTGCATATTGTATTGCCGGAAAAAGTACAGCAAAGCACGGTTTCAACAGTGCCGAAAGAAAACCTGCGGACACTGGAAGAAATAGAACGGGCACACATTCTGTCTGTTTTACAGCAATGCAATTTCCGCATTACGGGTAAAAACGGGGCCGCAGAACTGCTGGCACTTTCCCCTTCCGTATTACAACGGAAAATAAAACAGCTGGGCATTCAGAGAACATATATTTCAGATGAGGGGAAAATCTGATCTGCAATGTTTTCAGGCTGCCGGTTTTTAATAGTCGTTCGCTGGATTAACTTTGAGCTTTCTTTGTATTGATTATGACACCAGAGCGCAGAGCCAGGATTACATATGTGTTGAATAACCGTCAGCCGGATTTTACGATCGTGCTGGAAAATGTTTTTGATCCGCACAACATTTTTGCTGCTATACGCACTTGCGACGCCGTTGGTGTGCAGGAAGTTTTTGTGGTAAATACGCAGATGGTTAAATACCGCAAGTTTGGCAAGAAAAGCTCCGCCAGTGCCGCAGGCTGGTTAACTATTCACCAGTTCGATAATCTTGATGCCTGCTTCGCCGAGCTGCGTAAGCGTTATACAAAAGTGTATGCGACGCACCTGGGCGACAAAGCGGCCACCCTTTATGAGCTGGATCTTACTGAACCTGTTGCGCTGGTGTTTGGTAATGAAAACTTTGGCGTTTCGGAAGAATGCCTGAGCCTTTGCGATGGCAACTTTATCATTCCGCAGGCGGGTATGGTGCAGTCGCTGAATGTATCGGTAGCATGTGCGGTATCGCTGTATGAAGGTTTCCGTCAGCGGCTTGTTGCCGGTTTTTATAACGGCACACCGCGTTTGCCCAAAGAGCAATGGAATGAACTTGCAGAGAAATGGGGAATGGGGGAGTAATGAGGTTAATGTGAAAATTAGCTGATGTGATAATGTATTTGCCATCTCACACATTGTATCTTATTCCGGCCTGATGTCTTTCTTGTCAAAACCATCAATTCCTGAAAGACCGAAGTCGTCTTCTGTTACAAATGTTGCCGTAATATGCCTGGGCTTTCCCAAGGGTTTTAGCTGTAGTAAATCGTCATCTTCATTTAACCCGGTAAGAAAGTCTGTTTCGGAATCCGTATTTCCAATAATAATCCATGACGGCCCGGCTGCAGTATCCATGTAGTAAATATTTAGCTCAGAGCCGCGATGTGCTGTATATAATCTATCACCAATGGGCAGGCCCTGAAACTCGCCGATAAAGTCAAACCCGGTTTGGCTGTTGTGCGTTTTTCCGATAAGGGTTAAGATGTGCTCTCTTTTATTCTGTTCTGTTTTTTCTGCCGAATCCTGTTGTCCTTGATCTGTATTTGAAAAGCCCGGCTGTTCTGTCCGCAGCAGGTAATATTTATCTTCATCCCGAAGTTTGTAAATACTGAAAATGGAAAGTTTACCTGCCATTGCTTCGTCTGTTCAAATTATCATTACCGGCTTCATCAACTTCCGGAGGTTAAAAGATACTTATAATTTCACGTTATAACGACTGTTGCTTATTTGCGTCTCCTATATCCTTCGGCTGCACTCAGGAAAAGTATTTTTTTATTATTCACCATTTCACATCTCAATACTCACATCTGAAGTTTCGCCTCTTACATTTTACTTCCGATAGCCCCGGGATTACAAACATTCACTATTCGCTTTTCATTATATTTGAAGCATAATGCGTCGCATATATCTCTTTTTCTTTTTACTTTTTCTGAGCGCCGCCGCTCATGCCGATTCACTGCAGGTGATTAAAACAATCCCTGTTCACGGGCGGACAATGACGGTGGACGAATTGGGGAATGTATATGTGGTGCGCAATGACAACTGCCTGATCAGGTTTACTGAAAATGGCGATAGCAGTGCATTTTACCGGAGCCTTTCCAATGGGGATATTGGTGCCGTAGATGCTACCAATCCGTTGCAGCTGCTTTTATATTATCCCGATTATGCCAAAGCGGAAATCCTGGACCGTATGCTGGCGCTGAAAAATGAAATAGACCTGTTGCAACTGAATACGCCCAAACCGGCGGCTATAGCTACCAGCGCAGATGGGAATCTCTGGATCTACGATCAGTTTAATGCCGTTATCCGCAAGATAGACGACCAGCTGAATGAAGTGGGGCGAAGTAATGACCTTCGCCAGCAGACGCAATCTGTGCCTTCTCCCAGCTATATGACAGAGCGTGAACGTAAGCTGTACGTATGTGATACAGCGCAGGGAATACTGGTTTTTGACCAGTACGGAAGTTATATTAATACCATATCTGTTTTTAATGTAAAATATCTCCAGGTGTTCGGGCCGCAGCTTGTTTACCGGCATAATGACAGTCTCATTTCATTTAACCTGCAGGATGTGCGCAGCAATGTCTTGTTTTTGCCCGGCAGTACCACGGAGATTAAACAGGCAGCTATCGGCCGCAATGCTGTTTATGTGCTATATGCAGATAAACTGGTGTTGTACCGTCTTCCTGAGGATAGAGCCAAAGCCTATAATAAATAAAAAGAGCGGCCTTGACCGCTCTGTAGTTATTTAAATTCTTCCAGCTTCATACTCCAGACCTTTGAAATAGTCTACATCTTTCAGCAGGCTTTTTTTCTGCAATTGTCTTTGTATAAAAGCGGTAAAGTTTGAAATGGGAGAAAGTATAAATATTGCTACGATCAGCAGGCGTTTAAATTGTGTCACACGTCCAAAACGGGCCGGGTCACCGGGACCTCCTTTTTTACGTATATATTTTGCCCAGTAGCGGAAGTTTTTAATACCTCTTTTTTCCAGCAGCACCAGCCCCGGTTTTAATTCTATAGCTCCTTTTGAAAGCAGGTCCTGGTGCAGTGAACCTGTGCTGTTGTTTTGCAGGTGGTGTAATATTACAGGTCCAAAGCGTTTGGTGGCCCGGATATCTGCATCCTGCACACCTGCAGGCGGAAGAAAACGGGAACGTTCTTTTTGTCCTGTAAATGCCCAGCGGATAACGGTAAGTGTGGAAACAAGATTGGGGTAGGAGTCTGTCAGTACAATATTACCCACCAGTGCAGCTCCTGTGCGTATCAGTTCTTCTTTCATGCATTCCTGCGCATTCAGCCACATATTACGGCAGCCAATCACCGTCAGTACCTTCCTGCCCTTGAGCAAACGCGCTGCAGATTCACTTTGCAGAAATGCAGTAACGGGTTGTGAGGGATGCAGGAACCAGGGCTGATAACCTAAAATGACCAGGTCATAGTCTTTTTGTACGATATCTTCTGCCAATGGTTTTACCGGGCCGGGTATACGCTGCACCGTCTCCGGCATAGCATCGAAGAAGCTGGTGGCTTTCCAGGGAAATGGAAATGATTGTGCCGGTTCTATTACCGCGTAATCAAGTATTACATCATCTTTAATCTCAGAAGTCAGGCTGTCGATAATCTGGCGCAGCTGGCCCGACTGGGAATAATATAACACCAGTATACGAGGTTTCATGTGATTATTTTCAGGAAGCTTTATACTACAGTAAGATAAATATATGCGTAGGAGAAACGCGCACTTTCCGGCACCATTACCAGTATACGGTCTCCTTTCTTCAGGCGTCCGCTGTGGAAGAGTTCTTCCAGCATCAGGAATGGGGAAGCGCTGCCCACATTACCTACCTGTGGCAGGTTATAGAACCATTTTTCCAATGGTATATCCATGCCTATTTTCTGGTGCCATTCATGTATCTGGTTTTTGAAAAACTCACTGGACATATGTGGCAGATAATAATCTACCTGGCTGCCATCGAAATTTCTTTTTTCCATAATCTCCTTCAGGAAAAGGCCTCCTTTAGGAACTATATTTTCACCCAGCAGGCGCGTATCCTGTTTCAGGGCAAAAACGCTTTTAGCTGTCCAGTCTGCAATGTCCATGGAATTCCAGCCGGTAAGTGATTTATCTTCATTTTTTACAGCGCCTGCATACATACAGGTTTCCAGTTCATTGGCAAAAGACGTAATGTCCAGCCATTCTATACGAAGCGAAATACTATCTTTATTAGGTTCGGACTGCAGCAATGCGGCACCGGCGCCATCGCTCAGCATCCATCTGAGGAAGTCTTTTTCAAATGCGATATATGGATTTTCTTCCAGGTGCTTCAGGTTTTCCATTTCTGAATCAAACCGGGAGGCATGCATCCAGGTAGACATTTTTTCTGAGCCTACTGAAGCAGCAACATCTGCCATACCTGCTCCGATAGCCATATAGGCATATTTCATGCCCTGAACGCTGCTGCAGCAGGCACCGGTAGAAGAAATAAGTTCTACGCGCTGAATGCCGAGTTCTCCGTGGATCATTACCGCCTGAGAAGGAAGAAGCTGTTCTGGTGAGGTGGTTCCGGCAGTAAGTAGTTCCAGTTTGTCTATCGGAAGCTTTTCATCAAATAATCCTTTAATAGCAGTTGCTGCCATTCCAGCATGGGTATGAGTACTTTTTCCGTTACGGAATGCATAATAACGCTTCTTTATACCATTGTTGCGCAGCACGATAGCTCTTGCTTTTGATGGCTTTCCTCCTACCATTCCTAATACTTGCTCCATCTCATCATTTGCAACCGGCTCATTGGGCAGAAATTTGGACAGACGGGTAATATATACGGGTCTCACTTGTTCAGATTAATATTTAGTGTGCAAAAATAGCTGAAATCTACAGCTTTCATAATGCTTCGGTTTTAAAGTGACGGTAATATTAACACGGAAAATAATAAATTCTTCCTGTTATTACCAGTACGGTTGTTCCCCAATTACAACAGACCACCATTTAATAAACACAAAAACAATTAAGAGGTTCGTTTCCGGGAATGTAATATTCCGGTTAATAAACCGAAATATCATGCCAGAATAATAATAACAAAGGCTGCCGGTGAGCAGCCTTTGTTAATGTGTTTAAATTTTTTTATTGGTTACCGCCGGAATCGTTGGTGTCGCTGAGGCCATAATAATACATGCCCTTTACGCCGGGGTAAAAACCTGCAATCTGGATATTGCTTTGTGAAGACACTATCTGCTGAACATCAGCCGGGTTGTTTACAGCCTGGTCATTGATACTGGTAATTACAAATCCTTTTTTTATTCGTGTCTGGCGGGCAAGAGGGCCGTTCCCGGTTTCTGTAACTACTGCTCCGCCGCCTACGCCATAACTGTTCATTTCCTGCTGGGTAAGCTGTCGGAAAGTGGCACCCAGTAACAACACAGAACCATCATTTTTTACAACGCGGGTGTTGTTGCTCAGGCTTTTCAGCTCAATACTGGATATTTCGGTTTTGCCATTCCGCACATAGCTTACGCTGATATTGTCGCCTGGTTTATAACGGGCAATCTGTTCCTGCAGCTCCGGCTCGGAGTGTACAGCCACATTGTTGATCTGCGTGATAAAGTCCCCTTTCCGGATACCGGCTTTTTCTGCGCCTGTCTGAGGTAACACTTCTGCAACATATACGCCGTCATTTTTATCAAGTCCGTAGCCGTTTATTTCATCCGGGGTGGCTATTTTACGGTCCAGGTAGCGGATTCCCATATATGCACGCTGTACGGTACCATATTTCATCAGGTCGTTGGCCACCTTACGCACAATGTTGGCTGGTATCGCATAGGAATAACCTGCATAAGACCCTGTAGGGGAAGCGATAGCCGCATTGATGCCGATCAGCTGGCCATCAGTATTAACCAATGCGCCACCACTGTTGCCGGGGTTAACAGCGGCATCGGTCTGGATAAACGATTCTATGGCGTTGCCGCTCTGGGAACGGTTAATACCTATAGAACGGCTTTTGGCGCTTACAATACCGGCTGTAACGGTAGCATCAAGCGTAAGCGGGTAGCCAACAGCAAGTACCCATTGGCCCAGGTGCACATTGTCAGAATTACCGAATTCCATGTAAGGCAAATCCTTTGAGTCCGGAACTTTAAGCAGGGCTATATCTGTAGACGCGTCTTTTGCAACTACCTGGGCTGTGCGTGTGTCGCGGTCGTTGAAGGTGACGGTCACCTGGTCGGCACCGGCTATTACGTGGTTGTTGGTAACAATATAGCCGTCAGGAGAAATGACCACACCAGAACCGGAGCCCATTTGCGGCGGAATGTAATATTGCCTGCGGCCGAACAGATCGCCAAAGAAGTCGTCGCCGAAGGAAGGATCCTGGGCAACAACCGTGCGTGCTTTAGTGGATGTTTTAATGTGTACAACGGCTTTTACGGCACCTTCGGCTGCATGCTGAAAATCAACGGGTGCTGCATTGTTAAGCCTGCCTGCTGTTTCATCATAGCTGGCGTAGTTAACTGGTAATGTACGGGATTCCGGTGCAGAGGCAAACGGAAGCTGATGCTGGAACCTGGCTGCAACAAAAAGCGTGGAAAGCGATGTAATGGCAGCCGTGATAATTACCGGAAAGATTCTGAATTTCATAGCTGAAAAATTCTGTTTTTTTATTTACTCCAAAATTATTGCATGATGTATTTATAAAACTGTTAAAAACAGTGTGCTCGGACGGTTTTATTTGTGAAAAAAAGGTGAAATGTGGACAAGTAATGGTTGAGGTGAGATGTGAGATATGAGATGTGGAATTTGAAAATTTGGAGCCTCAAATAATTCGAACGGTAATTTTCTATTATCTCTATTTAAAACAGTACGTAAGCCTATTATTACATCAGCACATCATCTAATTTTCCCATTATCCACATGTTCATAATACCTTAACATCCGAAATTTAATATTCGGCATTTTGTATTTTCGAAAATTCATATTAAATCCCTACCTTTGCCCACCGTTTTAAAACACAATTAATAATTATAACAATGGCAGACTTACGCTTACAGCGCAACTTTGGTATTGCAGCGCACATCGATGCCGGTAAAACCACTACTACAGAACGTATTCTTTACTACACAGGTGTAAACCACAAGATAGGTGAAGTACACGAAGGTGGTGCAACTATGGACTGGATGGCTCAGGAACAAGAGCGTGGTATCACGATCACTTCTGCCGCAACTACCTGTTTCTGGAATTTCCCTACCGTACAAGGTAAACCAACTGCAGATTCTCAAAAATTCAAATTCAATATCATTGATACTCCGGGTCACGTGGACTTTACCATTGAGGTAGAGCGTTCTATGCGTGTACTGGATGGTCTGGTAGCCCTGTTCTCAGCGGTTGACGGCGTTGAGCCTCAGTCTGAAACTGTATGGCGCCAGGCAAACCGCTACCGTGTACCGCGTATCGGTTTCGTAAACAAAATGGACCGTATCGGTGCTGACTTCCTGATGGTGGTACAGCAGGTACGTGATATGCTGGGTGCAAAAGCAGTTCCGCTGCAGCTGCCTATCGGTGCAGAAGATAACTTCAAAGGCGTAATCGACCTGATTACGATGAAATCTATCGTATGGGACGACTCTACACAGGGTATGACTTATACCGAAGGTGAAGTTCCTGCCGATATGCTGGATGAAGCTAATGAATACCGTGCTCAGCTGGTTGAAGCTGTTGCTGAATACGACGACCAGCTGATGGAAAAATTCTTCGAAGATCCGAACAGCATCTCTGAAGATGAAATCCATGAAGCAGTACGTAAAGCAACTATTGACCTGAGCATTATCCCGATGCTGTGTGGTTCTTCTTATAAGAACAAAGGCGTTCAGAAAATGCTGGATTGCGTAATCCGTTACCTGCCTAGTCCGCTGGACATCGAGGCTATCAACGGTACAGATCCTGACAACGGTGAAGAAATTACTCGTAAGCCTGATGCTAAAGAACCGTTTGCAGCACTTGCGTTCAAGATCATGACCGATCCTTTCGTTGGTCGTCTCGCGTTCTTCCGTGCTTACTCCGGTCACCTCGATGCAGGTTCTTATGTGATGAACATGCGTACAGGCAAAAACGAGCGTATCAGCCGTATCATGCAGATGCACGCCAACAAGCAGAATCCGATCGATTTCATCGAAGCTGGTGATATCGGTGCTGCTGTAGGTTTTAAAGATATCAAAACAGGTGATACCCTTTGCGACGAGAAACACCCGATCGTTCTGGAAAACATGTTTATTCCTGAGCCGGTAATCTCTATTGCTGTTGAGCCTAAAACACAGGCCGACGTTGATAAAATGGGTATGGCTATCGCTAAACTCGTAGAGGAAGATCCTACACTCCGCGTTAAAACGGATGAAGATACCGGTCAGACAATCCTGTCAGGTATGGGTGAGCTTCACCTGGAAATCATCGTTGACCGTATGCGTCGCGAGTTTAAAGTAGAAATTAACCAGGGTGCTCCCCAGGTTGCCTATAAAGAAGCTTTCACTGCTAAAGTGGAGCACCGTGAAGTGTTCAAGAAACAGTCTGGTGGTCGTGGTAAATTTGCCGACATCATGTTCGAAATCGGCCCTGCTGATGAAGAATTCCTGAAAGAAGGCAAAGGTACTTACCAGTTCATCAACGATATCTTCGGTGGTTCTATTCCACGTGAATTTATTCCTGCTATCCAGAAAGGTTTTGAAGCTTCAATGACTACTGGTCCGCTGGCTGGTTTCCCTGTTGAACACATGCGTATCCGCATCTTCGACGGTTCTTTCCACGCAGTTGACTCTGACTCTATGTCATTTGAACTTTGCGCTAAGTCCGGTTTCCGTGAAGCAGGCCGCAAAGCAAAACCAATTATCCTGGAACCGATCATGAAAGTGGAAGTAATCACTCCGGATCAGTACATGGGTGATGTAACAGGTGACCTTAACCGTCGTCGTGCTATGCTGGAAGGTATGGACACACGTAATAATGCACAGGTGATCAAAGCTAAAGTACCACTGAGCGAAATGTTCGGTTATGTAACACAGCTGCGTTCACTGTCTTCAGGCCGTGCATCTTCTACCATGGAATTCAGCCATTACGCTCCTGCTCCGCGCAATATCGAAGAGGAAGTAATTGCTAAAACAAAAGGTAAAGTAAGCGCCTAATTAATCTTCAGATAACCGCTTCAGCGGTAATGATACAAGCCCCCGGTATTTTCCGGGGGCTTTTTTATTTCTATTCCAATCTCCATTTATCTTATAAATGCGTTCTGTAGCACCTGAATTACAGGTTGGTTGAATACCCTCTTTTTTCTATTTTTTATGTTTTTATACTGTTATTTTTATATAGATATTAATTATTAACTTTTTAATTGTTGATTTACATTAACTAACTTCCTTTTTGTATATCAATCTTTTTTAACACAATTATTTATAGGTGAAAACATAGTTTATGTTATAGTATATTAGCGTTTCTCCTATACGCCATAAACGAGCCTTCATATACTCGCCATAAAAATAATAGCCCACCAATAACTTAAATAAATAAAATTTATGGCAGAAAAGTGCTGTTATGTTTTTTTGTGCAATGGCTTCAATATTGAATATGCTTCTCATGCATTAAAGGTGCCCTGGCAGCCAGCCGGGGATATTCCTATTTTCTCCTGATTTTTTCTGATTGGTCCTGGCTTTGCAGCCACTATGTAGCATATGCTGATATGCTATCTGTGCCTTTTATTCCCGGTAACTTTTTTCTGAATGATTCTGTACCTGCATGTCTGTGGATTTATCTTATGTGGGAAGTGTCCGAAATGCCCCGTGTAAAGAGAGTAGGATAGGACTAAGCCGAAAATCCTTGAAGAGTAGGCATATTCTAAATCATTTATGATGAACATGAATTTTACGCGAAAGCTGTTAATGCTGCTATTGCTGCTGGCAAGCACTTTTGCAGGGCGTGCGCAGGTGTCTCTGACCGCTACAGGCGGCACAACCAGTGGCAGTTATACAACATTGAATGCGGCATTCGCAGCTATTGATTCGGGTACGCACACCGGAGCCATCAGCATTAGCATTACAGGCAACACAACAGAACCAACCGTAGGATCTGCGGCTTCAGCGGTGTTGAATGCCAGCGGAACCGGCAATGCCAGCTATTCGGCCGTTACTGTTACTCCTTCAGGTGGCAACTGGACCGTGACCGGTGCGGCGACGGCCGGCTCTGCGCTGATCGATTTTAACGGCGCAGATAATGTGACGATCAACGGCGGCAATAATCTCACTATTGTCAACACCACTGTTTCCGCCACTTCGGGAACATCTACCATCCGCTTTACAAACGATGCTACCGGCAATACAATAAACAGCACGACTATTCTGGGCGGTTTTACCGGTAGTGCAGCAACAAACGGGGGTACCATTTATTTTGCAACAAATAACGCAACACTGGCTTTAGGCAATGACAACAATACCATTTCCGGCTGTAACCTGGGTCCCGTAAGCAGCTCGTCGCTTCCTACCAAAGCTGTTTTCAGTAATGGCACCACCACTACTACCGCCAGCAATAACAGCGGCTGTGTAATAACCGGCAATAACATCTACGATTATTTCGGCGCCGCAGTAACGAGTGGTGGTATCTATCTTTCTTCCGGTACTACAGACTGGACAATTTCCAATAACAAATTTTATCAGACTGCCGGCAGAACACAGACAACCGGCGGGCAGCATTCCGCAATCTGGATCAGCAATTCCTCCGGAAATAATTTCCAGATTACCGGGAACACTATTGGGTATGCCTCTGCCTCAGCTACCGGGGTATATACATTGACCGGCGTTGCGTCTACGGTCTTTGTTCCTATATACATGAATGTGGGTACAACTACGGCAACCAGCGTCCAGGGCAATACGATCACTGCAATAGCGATGAGCGGGGCTATGAGCGGAACCACATCATCCGCACCTATGCGTCTCATATATGTATCCGCAGGGCTTACCAATGTAGGAAACGTCACCGGCAATATCCTGGGTAGCTTATCCGCGACGGGAGCTATCACATATACTTCTTCATCTGCCAGTACAAGCGAGATCTACCCTATATATAACGTAGGCTCGTCTGCATGGACTGTTTCCAACAACTTGATCGGAGGTATTACCGGTGCCAACAGTAGTACGGGCAGCATATGTATATTCCCTATCCGGGCAAATACGCTGACCAGTGTAACATTTACCTGCCAGAACAACACGATCGGCGGTACTGTAGCGAACTCCATCCAGAGCACAAGTACTGCATCTTCCTCCAGCGTTCAGGGAATACAGATATTTAATGGTATCGGAACGGTAACAGGCAATATCATCAGGAATATGAGCACAGCAGGTGGTACCGGTACTACAAGTTCGGCATCTGTTGCAGGCATTATGACCAGCAGCAGCAGTGCCGAAACAATATCTGGTAACACAATCAGCAATCTTTCTTCCAGTGGCGCTTCAGCCAATATTATTGGTATAGCGATTGCCGGCGGTACGACAGTGAATGTAAACGGCAATACGATGAATACATTTTCCGGTACCGGCGCTACATCACCGCTGATCGCTGGTGTGCAGGTTTCCGCAGGCACTACTGTGAATGTTTACAAGAATAAGATTTACGATTTTACAGAAAGCGGCGCTATCTCTACAACGGCCGGTGCCGTAAATGGCATACAATTTACCAGCGGTACTACCGTGAGTGCATATAATAACCTGATCGGCGACCTGAAAACACCGGCCGCCAATCTTGCAGATGCAATCCGTGGTATAGCAGTGACCAGCAGCAGTACCAGTACCAATTATAATGTATACTATAACTCGCTTTACCTGAATGCTGCTTCGACCGGAACAAATTTCGGCAGCACGGGTATTTATCACACAGGCAGCTCTACAGCGTCTACAGCTACGCTGGATCTGCGGAATAATATTGTTATCAATACTTCCACGCCTAACGGTACAGGTATCACAGCCGCATTCAGAAGGTCATCGGCTTCTCTTGCCAACTACGCCTCCACATCCAATCGCAACCTGCTGTATGCAGGTACTCCGGGTGCCCTGAAGCTGATCATGTATGATGGTACGAACAGCTACCAGACGATGGCTACCTACCAGACCGCAGTCAGCACACGTGATGTGAACTCATTTGGCGGTGAAACCACCTTTGATTATGCCGGTGGCGCAACGCAATTTTTTATAAGCACGGCAGGCGCTAATGCAAATTACCTGGCCCCGGTGGCCGGCATCACCACACAAGTGGAAAGCGGTGCGGCAAGTGTTACGGGCGTTACAGACGATTATAACGGTGTAACACGTCCTGCATCTGGTACCAACCCTGATCTTGGCGCCTGGGAATTTGCCGGTGTAACGCCGGTTCCGGTAATAACGTTTAATTCTATTACTCCCGGTACTACTCCCCAATGCTCGGCCACTGCGAGAGTTATCAACGTAAATGTGACATCAGCAGGCGGTGCATTGTCCGGTGTCGTATTAAACTACAATAATGGTAGTGCGGGCAGCACACCTATGACGCTGGTAAGCGGCAGTACCTATACAGCAACAATACCGGCTGCAATACCGGTAAACGCTGCTGTTACCTGGAGTGTTACAGCCGTCGCAACGGGCATAAGCGCCACTTATACAGGCACAGGATACCAGGATGCGCCGCTTACAGGTCTTACGCCGACTGCTACAGTATCGGCATCTACCATCTGCGCAGGAAACAATGATACACTTACAGCCTTACTCACCTCAAATGATACGGCTGCTATCGGTTCCGGTGCTACAACTTCAACTTCTGCCGCTTCAGATCCTTTTTATGGCGGCTACGGCGGCGTGAAAACTCAGTACATAATAAAGGCCAGCGAGCTCTCGGCGGCTGGTTTTATTGCTGGCCCGGTAACTTCGGTGGGTATTAATATTACAGCCGCGGGTTCTACGCTCAGCGGTTTTGCAGTTAACATAGACACCACATCTCTGTCTGTGATGACAGGTACGATACTGAACGTAAATACCAACGTTTATTCCACAGCGTCATTTGTACCGGTTAACGGTGTCAATACTTTCAACTTCGGTACGCCCTATACCTGGGATGGAGTGTCTAACCTTGTGTTAAGCTTCTGCTGGAGTAATAATAACACCTCCAATACAGCATCTACTGTAACGGTTTACAGTCCTGGTTTTACTGCTTCCTGCGCGAGGTATGTAGATTCAAGAACCTCTGCTGAGGTATGCTCTTATACCGGTAGCGCTACCCCCACTGGCTGGAACGGAGCATCTACCACGACGAGCAGCCGGCCGGTATTCGTCTGGGGCGGGTTTAAGAAGAAAAGCAATATCACTGTTGTGTGGAGCAATGGAACAAGCGCTGTCGGAACAAGTAATCCGCAGGTGGTGAACCCAACAGCTACCACTACTTATAATGCTGCGGTTACCTACACTGGTTGTACCACTACTACCAACAATGTAACGGTGACCACAAATCCGCTGCCTGCAGCACCTGCCGGCACAAACTCAGTTCAGTGCGGTACACAGGTGCCTACAGCCTCAGCAACAGATCCTAATGGTTATACGATGCCAACATACAAGTGGTATGCTGCTTCCACCGGCGGTGTGGCACTTCAGTCTTCAACATCGGCTACTTATACAGCTGCAATAGCAACTACAACCACTTTTTATGTTTCAGTGGTTAACCCCGCAACCGGCTGCGAAAGTGGCCGCACGGCTGTGACAGTAACGGTTTCTTCTCCTGATGCCGTTACCGCAAAAGCCAATAGCGTTGCCGGAAATACCGGATCCTGCCTGAACAGCAGCATAAACCTTTCTTCTGTACAGACGGGTACCACTAACAACTATGCGTATACATGGACAGCCAGTCCTGCGGCGGGTAGTGGTATTGCCACCAGTATGACCGGTCAGAATGTAACGGTAACGCCAACCGCAGCGGGTATATATACTTATACGGTTACTGCCGTTGATGGTTCCTGCACTACAACATCTACAGTTATAGATACGGTTAAAAATCCTTTTGCTAATGTTTCTGTTGTAGCTTCAGCTTCTCCGGTAACTACGTGTTCCGGTGCCTCCGATACCTTGAAACTTGCCTTGCTGAATCCCGGCAATGCTGTTGTTGGTGCAGGCGCAGGTACCGCTACTTCTTATGATAATCCGTTTTTCAGCAGCTGGTCAAATACGCAGCAACAGATACTTGTTAAAGCAAGCGAACTGTCTGCTGCAGGGCTTACTGCCGGCAATATCACCGGCCTGTCATTACAGATCACGAGTGGCACTACAATTATGCCGGATTTTAATATAGGTATCCAGAATACTGCTGCAAGCGCCCTTTCCACGCTTACCACCTCCGGTTTTACCTCTGTATATGCAAATGCAACAGGCCTCACTCCTGTAATCGGCACCAATACGATTACTTTTTCAACTCCATACTACTGGGACGGCGCTTCCAACCTGCTGCTGAAATTCTGCTGGGGCAACAGCAGTACAACGGCCACCCAGAGCAGCACAGCAGTTGCAGACGCAACCTCCTATGTATGTGGTGTGAATGCACATAACACCTCAGCTTCTTCAGGTAGCACTATATGTGGGTCTTCTACTGTGTATTCTACTTATTCGAACAGGCCTAAGTTTACATTTTACGGTAACACAGCACCCGCTGCAGGCTCTGTAATCTGGTCAAACGGAAGCACTGCGGTTGGTACTACCAATCCGCTGGTTGTTAACCCTGTTGTAAATACTACTTATACGGGAACCGCTATGCTGAGCGGCTGTACCGCAGTATCTTCGCCGGTTTCGGTGACAATCAGTCCGTTATCCGCTGCCACAGCGTCTGTTACAAGCGCGGTTATCTGTGCCGGTAAATCTGATACGCTGTCTGTGGCTGTAACCGGCAGCGGCACACCATTTTCTTATTCCTGGAGCGATGGCAGTACCGTTATAGGTACAACGCAGACATTGGTAGTTTCACCTGCGTCAACAAAAACGTACACAGTTACTGTTACCAATACCTGTAATGAAACTGCCACTGCCGGCAAAACGATTACAGTAAATCCGTTACCTGCATTGTCTGCTTCCGGCAACAGTCCCGTGTGTACCGGCAACACACTGAACCTTACGGCTACATCTAATGGAGCCAGCTTTGCATGGAGCGGTCCCAACGGTTTCAGCTCTTCTGCCCAGAACCCATCGGTAAACAATGTGACAGCTGCGGCTGCGGGAACTTATACGGTGACGGCGGTATCTGTGGCAGGTTGTTCTTCAGCGCCCGCTACTACAGCTGTAGTAGTTAATAATACGCCTTCGGCTGTTACAGTGACTCCCGCATCGTCAACAATGTGCGCAGGAAACATACAACAATTTACAGCTTCGGGCGGCGCCGTTACCGGCTATGCTATACTTGCAGAAAATTTTAACACCCCAACCAATAGCTGGACAGCCACCAACAGCTCTACAGGCGGAACAACACCTGCAGGCGCTGCATGGCTGCTCAAACCGTATCCTTATTCATATAGTACCAGTGTATTTAAGAGTAATGACAGCTCCCAGTTTTACATGACTAACTCTGACACTGCGGGTAGTGGCAATGTTACCAATACTATGTTGCAAAGCCCTGCATTCAGCACTGTTGGTGCCACTAATGTCTACGTAGATTTTTATCATCATTACAAACCCTGGACGAGCGCTGCCAATGACTCGGCAACCGTTGAGGCATCTTCAGACGGCACAACCTGGGTTCCTGTAAAGGTGTTTAAAGCCACCGCTTCAGGTGCATCAAATGCCTTTGCACATGATACAGCATACCTGACGGCCTTCTCCGGGATGCCTGCGGTATATGTCAGATATCATTTTACATCTACTTACGGATATTGGTGGGCAGTGGATAATGTTACAGTTCGCGGAACGGTCCAGTCGCCTCTTACATGGGCACCGGTTTCCGGACTGTACACTGATGCAGGCACTACAGTGGCATATACAGCAGGTGCTAATGCTGCCACCGTTTATGCCAAACCAACTGCAACAGCTACCTATACAGCTTCTGCGACTTCGCCTGCGGGCTGTACCGCCGTCAATACGGCAACTGTAACGGTTAATCCTCTTCCAAACGCGGCAGTATCAGGAACTTCATCTGTTTGTGTAAACGGCAGTGTTGCCCTTACTCCCGCAACAGCTGGAGGTACCTGGGTATCCGTTAATCCGGTAATTGCAACAGTAAACAGCAGTGGTGTAGTGACCGGCGTGGCTGCAGGTACCGATACTATCCGTTATAAAGTAACCAACGTTAGTGGATGTACAGACAGTTCTTTCAAGGTTGTCACTGTTAATGCGTTGCCAAACGTTGTTATTTCCGGTGCAGCAGCAGTGTGCGTTAATAGTAGTATTACTCTCACTCCCGGCTCAGCAGGCGGTACATGGTCATCAGCCAACACCTCCATAGCTACAGTGAACAGCAGCGGAGTTGTGACTGGTATTTCTGCAGGCGCGACTACTGTCAAATATGTAAATTCAAATGCGAACGGCTGTACAGACAGTACCACAAAAACAATTACTGTCAATGCGCTGCCCAATGTAGCTATCACTGGTGCAACAGCAGTGTGCGTGAACAGCAGTATTACCCTTACTCCCGGCTCAACAGGTGGTTCATGGACATCCTCCAACACAGCTGTAGCAACAGTAAACAGCAGTGGTGTGGTAATGGGTATATCGGCTGGCACAGCAACTATTAAGTATATAAATAGTAATGCAAATGGTTGTATGGACAGCGCTGCCAAAGCTGTTACCGTAAATGCATTGCCGCTGGCAAGTCTTAGCGGAGCAGCATCACTTTGTGTGAATGCAACTGCTACCATGACACCGGCGACATCCGGTGGTGTGTTTACATCGACCAACCCTGCAATTGCGACAGTAAACAGTACGGGTGTGGTAACCGGTATCGCTGCAGGTACAGATACCATCCGCTATAAACTGACCAATGCAAGCGGTTGTACAGATAGTTCTCTCAAGGTGATTACGATTAATGCATTGCCCAATGTAGCTATCACCGGTGCGACTGCAGTGTGTGTGAACAGCAGTATTACATTGACACCTGGCTCCACTGGCGGCAACTGGACATCTTCTAATACAGCGGTAGCTACAGTGAGCAGTAGCGGCGTGGTAACAGGTGTATCTGCAGGTACAGCTACTATTAAGTATGTAAACACTAATGGCAGCGGTTGTACCGACAGCGCTACCAAAGCTGTTACCGTAAATGCATTGCCGCTGGCAAGCCTTAGTGGAGCAGCATCACTTTGTGTGAATGCAACTGCTACCATGACACCGGCGACATCCGGTGGGGTATTTACATCGACCAACCCGGCAATCGCTACAGTAAACAGCGCTGGCATTGTAACCGGTGTATCAGCTGGTACAGACACCATCCGCTATAAACTGACCAATGCAAGCGGCTGTACAGACAGTTCTTTCAAGGTGATTACGATTAATGCATTGCCCAATGTAGCTATCACCGGTGCGACTGCAGTGTGTGTGAACAGCAGTATTACCCTTACTCCCGGCTCAACAGGTGGTTCATGGACATCCTCCAACACAGCTGTAGCAACTGTAAACAGCAGTGGTGTGGTAACGGGTATATCGGCTGGTACAGCGACTATTAAGTATATAAATAGTAATACAAATGGTTGTATGGACAGTGCTACTAAAGCGGTTACTGTAAATGCATTACCACTGGTAAGTCTTAATGGAGCAACGTCACTTTGTGTGAATGCAACTGCTACCATGACACCGGCGACATCCGGTGGTGTGTTTACATCCGGCAACCCGGCAATTGCCACTGTAAATAGTGCTGGTGTGGTTACCGGTATCGCTGCCGGTACAGATACCATCCGCTATAAACTGACCAATGCGAGCGGTTGTACAGATAGTTCTTTCAAGGTGATTACGATTAATGCATTGCCCAATGTTGCTATCACCGGTGCGACTGCAGTGTGTGTGAATAGCAGCATTACACTTACCGGAACAGGTACAGGCAGTAGCATATGGACTTCGTCCAACACCTCTATAGCTACTGTGAGCAGCGCCGGTGTGGTGACAGGTATTGCCACAGGCACTGACACCATTACCTATACGCTGACCAATGCCAACGGGTGTGTGAACGCCGCAACCAAAGTAGTTACTGTAAATGCATTGCCCAATGCAGCTATCAGCGGTGCGTCCGGTACCTGTGTGAATAGTTCTGTAACCCTTACACCTGCTACATCTGGCGGTGTCTGGTCTTCTTCTAATACAGCCATTGCGACTGTTAATAATACGACCGGCGTTGTAACCGGTGTAGCGGCCGGTACAGATACCATTACTTATACAGTTACCAATGCCAATGGCTGTATCAGTTCTTCAACCAAGGTGTTTACTGTAGGCGTATTGCCGTCTGTTTCCATTTCGGGTAATGCAGCCGTTTGTGTACACGCCGCAGATACGCTTACCGGTCTTGCGGCTGGTGGTGCCTGGATGTCTTCCAACCCGTCTGTAGCAACGGTAAGCAATACTGGTATTGTAACAGGTATATCAGCGGGAACGGATACCATTACATACACCGTAATTAATGGTTGCAGTAATTCTGCTGTTAAAGTTATTACTGTAAACCCGCTCCCGGCAATAAATGTAACAGCCGGTGGCCCCGTTATATTCTGCGATGGAGACAGTGTATTACTGACCGCTCATACCACAGCAACTAACTATCTGTGGTTTAAAGATGCTGCTGCAACATCAGTTACAGATTCGGTATACAACGTTCAGTCCGGCGGAAATTATCATGTGCTGGTAAGCAATAGTTTTGGTTGTGTAGATACCTCTGCCGGTATTGTAGTTACAGACCATCCGCTTCCGCAGCCGGTGATTACAGCAAGCGGCGATACGATGAGCACTACCATATTTACAACCTACCAGTGGTACCGGAATGATACACTGATAAACGGTGCCACAACCAACACGTACATTGCCACACAAAACGGCAGCTATACGGTAGCAGTAACTGATACGAGCAGCTGTACCGGCATTTCTGCGGCACTGAATATGGCGCATGTAGGTATCATTGAGCCCGGAAAAGTGAAAGATATACGTGTATATCCGAACCCATCCAAAGGAATGGTTTATTTTGACAGTCCCGGGCCTGTAAACGTAACAATCTATGCAGCCGATGGCCGTAAGATAGCTTACAGCGACCAGGTGAAGAGTATTAATATGACAGCGTATGCCGCAGGAACCTACACTTTTGTTATAACTGACAAAGAAGGTTCATTCAGAGTAGTGAAACGGATCGTAAAAGCTGACTAGGTATATTTTGTTTTAATTGCATAAAGGCCGCACGATATGTGCGGCCTTTATGTTTAGGTACTGAAATCTTTAACCTGTATGCAAAAACTTAAAATTTCTTTATTGCAATTGCTTTAATCGCTGCATCTTTGGCTTACCGGGTAAAGCAAATTTTTAATCCTGCTTTATAAAATCCCAGCTTCCGTTACGTTGCGAAAGGCCCATGATGACATGAAAAACATATCTGCTTACTTCTTCCAATCCTTTGGCATTAATGAGAGTGGCATCGTCTTCCGGTGTATGATATACTGACGTGCCGCCGGTGTGAAAGCCTACACTGGGAATATCTTTTTTGTAAAATGAAACATGATCAGATCCGCCAACACCACCGGCATTTACTACGAGCGCGAGCGGCGAACCATCGCCCATTTTCTTCATAAAGTCCACACCACCAGGAAATGTGCCCGCACCACCCATATAAAGATTATTATGTTCATTGACACTGCCCATCATATCCATGTTCAGCATGATCTTTACCGCAGATCGTGGTACCGGTAAATGATCTGCAAACCATGAAGATCCCATCAGGCCTTCTTCTTCTCCGCTGAAAGCCACGAGTATGATACTGCGCTTCAGGCTGTCTTTATGCAGCATAAGAGCCTTGGCAAGTTCCAGCAGGCAGGATGTGCCGGATGCATTGTCATCCGCGCCATTGTGTATAGCCGTAGTGTCGGGTTTCAGTGAGCCGGAGCCATAACCGCCATAGCCGAGATGGTCATAGTGTGCACCGAGTATAATGTATTCATTTTTCAAGGTACGGTCACTGCCGGGAATGACACCCACAATATTTTCAGCAGTAATTTTTTCAGGGATAATGTTTACTGATGCTTTAAGCGTACGGCCGGTAATGCCCATACCATCGGGCTTGTATCCGGGGGCTGCAAGATTTTGCTGCAGGATGGTCCAGATGGTTCTTTTTACCTGCAGCACAGGTATCTGCAGGGTAGAATCTTTGCGTGGCCTCAGTCTTATCAATACATCTTTTTCATCCAGCGAATCGGGACAGATGAACAGTACGCCGCCCGCGCCGAGCTGCATGGCTTTTGTGGCAAGCATATAATCAGATAAGCTGTCGGTAGAAGGTACTTTTGCCTTCTGCCGGTGCAGCAGCCACCAGCATCCTTTTATTTCCGCCGTATGCTGCCATAAAACATCATTTGATACGGCACAGGCTACCCGTGCATTCACAACGCCGGAGCCGGAAAACGGATATATACTGTATTCTTTATTCAATACGGCATCTGTTGCAGAGGCAAGCTGGAGATAGTTTTTTGAAGTGGGCAGGGCATCCAGTTTTAGTGTAAGCGGAAATGGTTGCGTGTAATTTTTATAAACATGCTGCAGGCCGTTTTTGCGGAATACGTCTCTTATGTAATCCGCAGCTAGCTTATTTCCCTTTGTGCCCGGCAACCGTCCTTCCAGTGAATCTGAAGCCAGGTAGCGGACATTACCGATCAGGTTTTCTGCGGTAATGGTTTCCTGTGCAAAGGCATGGCCGCTGCACAGGCAAAAAAGGAACGCGGCGAGGTATTTATTCATAAAAAGGAGGTGTATGAAAAAGCCGCAACAAAGGTTACGGCGGTTACAAAAATATAATTGTTTGTATGAACTACTGCAACTCCCCGTTGAGCATCATTTCGGCTACGGGATTATTGCCATAGTTGTACGGAATGTAAGCCAGCGATGGGATGGGATGGGTAATGATCAGGTTCGCTTTTTTGCCAGCAGCCACAGAACCCATTTCCAGCGCCATTTCCATAGCTGCAGCACCGTTGATGGTTACTGCATTTACAGCTTCTTCCGGTGTCATTTTAAGTTGTGTGCAGGCTATTGTAAGCAGCAGCGGTACATTACCGGACGGACATGATCCGGGATTGTAATCGGTGGCCAGGCATACGGGCAGTCCTGCGTCAATGATCCTGCGGGCAGGCTGGTACTGAATGCCCAGGAAAAATGCAGCACCCGGCAGCAGGGTAGGCATTGTGTCGCCTGTTTTTAGCGCAGCTATCTCTTTATCGCCCACACATTCCAGGTGGTCTACACTGATCGCTTTGTGTTTTACGCCCACTTCCACACCGCCGCTGTGATGCAACTGGTTGGCGTGTATCTTGGGTTTCAGCCCGTATTTCCAGCCGGCTTCAAGTATACATTCTGTATCCGCCACACTGAAAAACCCTTTTTCGCAGAATACGTCTATATAGTCCGCAAGCCCTTCATCTGTTATGCGTGGCAACATCTCTTCAATGATGAGCTTTATATAGCCATCATGATCGTTTTTGTATTCGGGAGGGTAGGCGTGAGCAGCAAGGAACGAAGCCTTTATCGGAATCGGCGCGGACTCTTTCATCCTGCGGATGACGCGCAGCATTTTCAATTCATTTTCCGTATTCAGTCCATAGCCGCTTTTTATTTCAATGGCACCTGTACCTTGTGCGATCACTTCATGCAACCGTACCATGGCATTTACATACAATTCAGATTCACTTGCATCGTGCAGTTTGCGTGCAGAATTAAGTATGCCGCCACCACGATGAGCTATTTCTTCATAGCTTAATCCTTTAATACGGTCTGTAAATTCCTGCTCGCGTGGTGCTGCAAATACAAGGTGTGTATGAGAGTCGCACCAGGCAGGCAAAACGAACCGGCCGGAGGCATCGACAGTTATATCGGCATGCATATCCGGCATTTCATTCATAGTACCGAAGCTATATATGCGGTCATCTTCTGTAAGCAGCCAGGCATTTTCTATGGAGGGCAGTACTGCCATTTCAGCACCGGAGACTTTTGCTTTGGGTTTCGCGGTTTCTACCTGGCAGAGCTGTTTTATATTTGTAATAAGTGTGCGCATATTTTGTTTTCTTCAACGGTCAAAAGTAAAGCGTGAATGGTGAACAGGCAATGGTGAGATATGAGTATTGAGATGTGAGATATAGGATAACGCTATTTACCGATCTGTTAATTTGCTAATTGTCTAATTAAATCAACACATCAGCACATTACATTGGCTAATCAGCTAATTTTCACATTTACTAATTTAATAAACGTGTTGCCCACCGTTAATGCTGTAGTTGGCACCGGTGATGAAGCTCGTTTCTGTGCTGGCAAGAAAACTCACCAGGTGAGCCACCTCATGTGTGCCGCCAAGCCTGCCCATGGGCACCTGTGCCACAATTTGTGTCAGTACTTTCTCCGGTACGCTCAGCACCATATCCGTGCCTATATAACCTGGGGAAATGGTATTGACCGTTACACCGTATTTAGCAACTTCCATAGCCAGCGATTTGGTAAAGCCATGTATGCCGGCTTTTGCTGCGCTGTAGTTGGTCTGTCCGAACTGTCCGCGCTGGCCATTTACTGATGAGATATTGATGATCCTCCCGAACCTGCGATCTATCATGCCCTGGATTACCTGGCGTGTACAGTTGAAAACACTGTTGAGATTGGTGCCGATTACTGCATGCCAGTCCTCCGGGCTCATATTGGCAAGGCGCGTATCGCGGGTAATTCCGGCATTATTTACCAGCACATCTATGGGGCCCGTGGCAGCTTCTATTTCACTGATCATATTGCCGGTACTTTCATAATTGCTTACATCGCCATGAAACAAGGGAATATCATATCCTTCAGCACGCATAGCCTCCTGCCATTTTTCCGCTTTTTCTTTAGTGAAATAATTGCCGACAACGTTATAGCCGTTGCGGAATAGCTCTTTACACATAGCTGTGCCCAGGCCGCCTGTTGCGCCGGTAACCAACACTGTCTTTTTACTTTGCTGATCCATAGATCTTTTTTGGTTTTGGTAAGAGATGAAAGATGAAAAAGAACTGAGTGGTGTGTGGATACAGCCGTTTCAGCTGCAGGTCTTTTAAAAATACGAAAAAATGAATATGCCTGCTGTTTATGTTTATGCTAACTGTGAGGGTTTTGGGATACTGGATGCTGGATTTTGGGATTTGGTTTTGGGATATAGCATTTGGAATTTGCTATTTCATGAGCATTTGCTGATCAGTTAATTTGCTGATTGTCTCAATTAAACGGCACATCAGCATATTAACTGTCGCATTGCGCCTTTTATACCCGGTTTCTGTTTATTTTTGCGGATGCGCTTTTTGAAAAAGTTGCTGAAAGTACTGGGATACACACTGGCCGTTATTTTCTGCATCGTAATATTTTTTTGTATATATGTATGGAAGGTTTCTGACATCAAACCTCCGGAAGTAGCCGATACCACAGCCCTTTCACTGCAGCGGAACAATCCCGGCGGTTCTTTGTACACCATTGGTGACAACTGGATACGCCACAGCCGCTACGGTTTGTACGAAATGTATGTTTCCGGCAAGCCATTTGAGCTCGGTGTAAAGAACGGCAAGCTGTCGCAGCAGCTGATCATGGACCAGGAGCTGGCATTTACCACACAGATACGGCAGATGATCCCGTCACCGCGTTATCTTAAATTCCTGAAATACGTTATCGGTTTTATAAACCGCGACCTGCCCGATTATATCAATGATGAATACAAGCAGGAAATATATGGTGAATCTTTTGCTGCCGCAGATTCTTTCAACTGGATAGGTAGCAATTATTCACGGCTGCTGAACTATCATTCGGCACATGATGTAGGCCATGCGCTGCAGAACATGATGCTGGTGGGATGTACTTCTTTTGGTGCCTGGAATGCGTCAACTGCCGATGGTTCCATGTTGCTGGGCCGCAATTTTGATTTTTGGGTAGGCGACCTTTTTGCCGAGAACAAAATGGTGGCATTTTACAAACCCGAAAAAGGGTACCGCTTCGCATTCATTACCTGGGGCGGCTTTACCGGTGTAGTCTCCGGTATGAACGAAAAAGGTCTTACTGTAACGATTAATGCCGCCCGTTCGAAAATACCGTTCAGCTCGGCCACACCGGTATCTCTCGTAGCGCGGGAAGTATTGCAATATGCAGGTAATACAGCTGAAGCAATAGCCATCGCGCATAAACGGAAGATGTTTGTCTCTGAAAGTTTCCTGATAGGAAGTGCAGCGGACCATAAAGCCATTATAATTGAGAAAACGCCGGATACACTCGCTGTTTACGACCCTCAACAGGACCATATACTCTGTACCAATCATTACCAGAGTGATTTTTTTGCCACACAGGACCTGAATAAGCAGCAGAAGGAAAAAAGTGCTTCAGTATACCGTTACCAGCGGCTGGAAGAGCTTTTACAGCAGAATTATCCGCTTACTCCTGAAAAAGTGGCCGCCGTGCTGCGCGACCGCCGCGGATTGCATGGTGCAGATATCGGCGAAGGCAATGAAAAAGCGGTGAACCAGCTGATCGCACATCATTCTGTTATCTTCCAGCCCGACAGCCTTCGTATGTGGGTGAGTACGCAACCCTGGCAACTCGGTACTTATGTATGTTATGACCTGCGTAAAATATTTGCGATGAACGGCATGAGCGCAGACCGGGAAATTGCAGACACAGCATGGAACATAGCTCCTGATACATTCCTGCAAAGCAATGCCTATAAAGGATTTCTTGACTTCCGGAAAAATAAGATGGCGCTGATGCAGCATAAAGATGTGGACACCGCACAAACTATACACGGAGATCCGCAATTCTACGATGCCTATCGTGTGGCCGGGGACTACAGTCGTGAAAAAGGCTGGTACACCGCGGCAATTGCTTATTACAGGCAGGCGCTGCAGCATGAAGTGGCTACCATAAATGAGCGTGAAGCAATAGAGCATAAGATCGCAGAATGTGAAAAGAAAATGCGGCACTAACGCTTAATTATTTTTAATCATCAGTATCTTGTTCCCGTTTTGAGTACGTCATCTGTTATGCCCGATACCCGGCAACCTGTTTATGATTCTTTATTTGAGCAGCATAATGCGTGTGTGCTTATCCCGACATACAACAATGCCGGCACGCTTGCAGCCGTACTGAAGGGTGTGCTAGAGTATACAAGTTATGTACTGGTGGTAAATGATGGGTCTACAGATAACACTGCTGAGGTACTGAGTGGAATAACTGGTGTACAGGTGATTCAGTATACGCAGAACCGGGGCAAAGGATATGCTTTGCGTACCGGTATTAAAGAAGCTGCAAGACTGGGATATACCTATGCAATTGTTATGGACAGCGACGGCCAGCATTATGCACATGATCTGCCGGCTTTCCTGCATAAAACAGAAGAAGTGCCCGGAGCGCTGATTGTAGGTGCCCGCAATATGAATGTGGACAATGTGCCGCAGAAAAGCAGTTTTGGCAATCGTTTTTCTAATTTCTGGTTCCGGGTAGAGACGGGTATTAAGCTGCCGGATACACAGTCTGGATACAGGTTGTACCCGGTGCAGGTGCTTGCCAAAAAGAAATACATTACCCGTAAATACGAATTTGAGATAGAAGTAATGGTGCGTGCTGCCTGGAGCGGTATTCCTGTTATTGCGATTCCTGTATCTGTATATTATCCTCCGGCAGACGAGCGGGTAACACATTTCCGGCCATTCAAGGATTTTACCCGTATCAGTGTGCTGAATACAGTACTGGTGCTGATCACATTCCTGTATATAAAACCGCGCGATTTTATCCGGCTGCTGTTCAGCAAAGAAGGCTGGCAGCGCATATTTAAAGCTATTTTCATTCACCCGGAAGAAAGTAACCTTCGTAAAGCATCGTCTGTAGGGTTTGGTGTGTTTATGGGCATTGTGCCGGTCTGGGGCTTTCAGCTGGCAATTGGTATTCCGCTCTCCATTTTGTTCCGCCTGAATAAAGCATTGTTCCTGCTGGCTGCCAATATCAGTATATTTCCTTTCACACCGTTTTGGTTTATGGCCAGCCTGGCTATGGGCAAATGGCTGCTGGGACAGCACTACTGGTCGCTCGACTGGCGGCACATAACGCTCGCACAGGTACGCGCAGACAGTGAAGCCTTTTTCCTGGGTGGTAGTGTACTGGCACTGGTTATGGGTGCCGCAGCATTTTTACTTACTTACGGGGTGCTTTTCTTTACGAGGCACAAACGGGCTGTTAACTGATTTCCTGAGGAAAATAATGGTCAGACGATCTTTGCCGTTACATCATTTCGGAATACTAGAAATATAAGCATTCCACAGGCAGTCCTGGAAATCTGTAAACATGTGCAAAAGCAATCCCACAGCTACTATTCTCAGTTTCGGAAAGAAGAGCATCATGCCATACACTGCAATCGCATAATAAGAGTGCAGGAAATGATAGCCGACACCGCAGCGGCAGGGATCAAACACTGGTACAGCCCACAGATGGTCTATGTCTACAACCATGGTAACAATCATGATGAGCCAGGCCTTTTGCCATTTATCCCTGAAAAAAAGCCACGCAGGCACTACAGGAAAAAGAAAATGCAGGCTGTAATGTATGATCGTCTGAGCAAGCCTGAGTGCCGCAATGTGTGTCATCGGAATATTGCCGGAAGATAAGAAGGCTAATGATATATTCTGTTGTATTTTTTGGGTTTCATTTTATGAAAATGCAATGGTTCCCAGCCGGAAACATCATACAGGTATGACCGGAATTTGTCAATAAGTGCCAGACGTGCACTTTCCTGCATATAGCTCTTTTCATAACTTGGCATATCAAATGAAAGCTGTTGGTCTTTAAACTTTGCGAAGAAATACTCGTGGCTTTTGTAATGTGACATTGTATAACTCAGTACCGGATGTTTTTCTGCTGCTGCTGCGTCAAAACGCTTGTTTATGTATGAAATATTAAAACCAGCCGGACTGATAATGTTGTAATCTGTGAGTGTTGAAATGCGTGTCATATAGGGCTTTCCGCCGGATTCCCAATAAATAAAGTAATCAGTTACCAGGTCTCGCATATTACCGGCAGGTGCGTAACAATAGGTAATCACAGTATCAGTTTTCTCCTTCAAACTATCTGCGAATCTGTTGCCTTCTTCCCATGCGTACCTGTATGGTATGAGTACATATGTTCTCTGGCAGGCACAGCCAGTCATAACTATAAACAAAAGTATAAATAACAAAGGCCGCATGATTTTAGAGTTTTAGGTTTAGCAATATATAAGATGGGCATAGCTAAAAATACAAAACCGGCATAATGATTATGTCGGTTTTGTGTAAGATATTATACAGGTGTATTGTTGAGTGTTTTACTGCAGTCCCCGGTTTATTGTTTGGAGAAGATCCTGCTTGTAGTACTGCCATTGCATTCCATATTCAGCAGGTAATTGCCTGCCGGCAGGCGTTGCAGATCAATTTCTGAGGCTGGTTTCGTTTGTGAAAACACAATTCTGCCGCTCATATCTGTAATACGGATCGCATCAATCTCAACAACTGATTTTATGTGCAGTTGTGTAGAGACAGGATTGGGGTAAACCTGTATACTTTCTCTTCCGACAGAAATATTATTCACTGCCAGTACTTCCGGTATCTGTACGAGCTGTACGCTGGTAAATATGTCCGGGTGCGACTGCATTTCTGTTTTCAGTTGTGTTTCATCACAGCTACACACGTACAGATATACCTGGCGCAGGTAAGCCGCACTGGCTGTAGGGTAGCGCTGTATAGCCGTATGTACGTTATACGTGGAAAATATCTGGTTGGCTGTAGCATTGTTGGAGACAATAATGCCATTGACAGGTGCCTGCGGTAATGCCGTTGTGTCAAGGACATAAGCCTGTACAGAATCTTTATAATACTGTGTCTGCGCGGATGATTTTGCTGCAGAGATAATAACAAGCGCACATGCGCATACGAGGTGTATGTACTTTTTCATGGGGTTAAACTTTATAGTGATAAAGGAATTATTAGCTTTCGTTTCAGTACAAAAATACTGCCCTCAATAATATAATTAGGTAAAAAGATGTTAACGCAGGAAAAATTTATAGCGGCAACTCCCAGTCGCCATTAAGCTTTAGTACTTTTTCAATAACATCACGTACACAGCCATTGCCACCATTGCAGGGAGATATATATAACGATTTCTCCCGGATTTCGGCCACAGCATCATTCGGGCAGGATGGAAGCCCGCATAACTGCATCACTGCATAATCTGGAATATCGTCGCCCATATACAATGCGTGGGCCAGGTCTGCATTGTACTTTACTGCCAGGCTGCGCAGTTGTTCTTTTTTGTCTTTTACGCCGATATGCACTTCTGTAATGCCCAGTTTATTGAGGCGCGTAACGGCAGGTTCGGAGGTGCCGCCGCTGATAACCCAGACGTTATAACCTTTTTTTACAGCCAGCTGCAGGGCATAACCATCTTTTATGTTCATACGGCGCAACTGGTGGCCGTCTTCCATAATCAGGAGTGTGCCGTCGGTGAGTACGCCATCTATGTCAAAAACAAACGTGCGCACAGGCGCAAAGAGTTCCAGCAGGTTCATTATTTCTGATTGTCGCGCCATTCGTATACCCAGCTGGACTGTATCATTTCCAGGTGGCCTTCATTACATTCTTCGCGTTTGCCTTCGAAGTGGGGAAGCTCCATAACCCAATCCAGCAGTTCTGTGAAGCGTATACGGTATATACGGCTTTCGCCGAAATCATCGCCAAATTTTTCATACAGTTTCAGTGCTATGTCTTCATAGTCGTTCCAGTGTATCGGCGGTTCAAATTGATTCATTGTGTTTTATTTAGTATCAAGTATTTAGTATCAAGTATTAAGATGTGATTGGTGAAAGATCCCCCAATTCCAGTATCCGGCATCTGACGTTTCACTCCCGATAGCTATCGGGATCACTATTGGCTATTGCCCCATTCACTACTCCCCATGCAGCAGCGACTGATCCGGAACCATTACTTCCAGCATGCCGCCATTGCCTTCCAGTATGCATTGGCAGCCGAGGCGCGAATTAAGGCGTGGGTTACGGGCACGGTCAATAAAGTCTTCTTCTTTGTCTGATATTTCGGGAACCAGTTCGTCTCCTTTTTCCAGGTATATATGGCAGGTGCTGCAGGCGCAGACCATGCCGCAGTTGTGATGCAGCTCTATATTGTTATCCAGTGCTATTTCCAGTATGCTCTGGCCGCCTTCTATATTCTCCAGTGTAACAGGTTCCAGCCCTTTTTGTTCAAACTTAAAGTTGATCGTAAACATGAATATGTCAGTGTAATTTGCCGCAAAGTTAATCGTTCAGATCTTTTTTGCTGCTTTTTAGGCCATACATGTTTTGAATAGATGCGGTTATAGCCCGGTACATGTCTTGCCGGAATGGAAAAGGGGTCAGCAGGGAAAGATGTTTTTCTATTGTCTGGGTGTCTCCCCGGCGTGCCGGGCCAGTCTGTATGTCTTTTGCAGCGTGGTGCTGCAATTTATCAAATGTCTGCTGCAGGATAGGTGACAAAACGGAGAACTGTACTTGTTGTTCCGTACATATATCATTGCCGGTAGCAGCAATATGATTGATAAAGTTATTACACATGACAGCGGTAAGGTGCAGCCACTGCCGTTGTTCCGTACCCGATTCAAATAAAATACCGGTGAAGGATGCTGCTATCTCCTGCACTGTCTTTGCTGCAATCATTGACGTGGCTTCCCAAGCACAGGGAACATTCCGGTGCTGTGGCAGGTCGTTTTTCAGAATGGAGTATATTGGCCAGAGTACGGCAGCATTGGGTGATGCGTTCTCCAGGATATGTACTGGTGTGGTACCCGATGTATGTATCAGTACGGTTTCTGTTTGCAGTTGTGCTGCGAGCCCGGCTATTGCTTTATCTGCAATGGCTATGATGCATACAGTAGTATTTTGAATGAGTTGCGCTGCACTATGAAATACCGGTGCGTGTAATTGCCCGGCGAGTACGGCTGCGTGTTCCGTATTATGCGAAAATACACCGGAGCATGTATGTCCGGCTGCCTGCAGCTTTGTACCCAGGAACCAGGCCATATTTCCTGAACCTGCTATGGTGTAGTTCATGATCTTACTTTACGGTGGGCCACATAATAATCTTCCATGATCCGGAATACCTTTTCTTTAAGTGCTGCTGTATCGTTCAATGTAAGGCCCTCTGTTGGTATTGGTTCCAGGAAATGTATCGGAATGGACATAGGTATTGCCCAAAGTTTCATATTGTGGGGCAGAATAGTACCTGTATTAAAGATCAGCGCCGGCATAACAGGCTTCTGTGCTTTTATAGCAGCGATAAATGCGCCGTCGTAAAATGGTTGTAATGGCTTGTCTGTTTTATTCCGGGTGCCTTCCGGGTAGAGGCAGAGGTGTAAGCCTTTTGCCAGCATATCCTGCATCTGTGTAAAACTTTCGCGGCGGCTGTTGCCTTTACTGCGCTCTACCAGTATAGAACCAGCCTTGTAGATCATTCCAAACAAAGGAATTTTTGCCATTTCTGCTTTTGCAAGCGTCTTATTGGGGCCGGGTATCCAGGGCGAGGATACCGGTATGTCTGCAAGCGAATTGTGATTGCACACTACTACATAGTTTTCTCCTTTGCGGAAATTCTTTTTCCCTTTTCTGCGCACGGGGCAGAATACCAGCGGCAGAAATACGCTCATCCACGTTTTAAAGATCGGGTGCAGCAGTTTGCCTCTGCGCGGCTCAGGAAACAGGGAGGTAATCCAGATGGGTATAAAAACGATCAGCATGGTGATGACAAACAAGATGATCGCGTAGATGAAATATATATGGCCAAATATCCTTTTTATGGGATTCATTCCTGTTGATTGTAGTTAATTCGTCAGAGAGAGCAAATGTAATGGTTTTAATGCTGACCGGGTTATTCATAAAAAAAGACGGCCCGAAAAGGAACCGTCTTTTATATACTGAAATAATCAGTTTATGACTCAGGATACAGGATAGATGTAAACTGGTTTTTGCCATCAAACAGTTGCTTTGCGGCAGCCTGTACATCGGCAGGAGTCAGTTTATCGATCCACGCATCATACTGGGTTACGTGGTTCCTGTCGCGGCCCATAAAGAGAACGCTTTCCAGTTTGCTCTGCCAGTATTTGTTTTCTTTTACACTGGTACGGTATTGCTCGTGCCATGTAGTTTTTACTTTATCCAGGTCAGCAGCATCGGGTCCTTTTTCTTTCAGGTTCTTGATCTCGTCGGCAGCAGCAGTAAGCAGCTTGTCTACGTTTTCAGGACCACAAGGCAGTTGCAGACCGATAGTATAACGGGAATAAGGGTACTGGCTCACACTGGCATTAAATCCGCCGCTGTAGATAGCGCCCAGCTTTTCACGCATGTTCTGGATTACTTTAATATTCAGGATTTCAGCAACAGCCTGTGCTTTCAGTCCCAGGTCTTCAGAATATGGAGCTTCACCATAGTATTGTGCTACGATAAGGCTTTTCTTCTCTGTACCTTTTTTGAATTTCAGTGTGTGATCACCGGTAATCGGGCGAACGCCGTTGTCTTTAAATTCAGCAGGTTTGTTAGCGGCCGGAATGCTTCCGAGGTATGTTTCAATCAGCGGAATAGCTGTTTCCGGATTTACGTTACCTACTATAAAGAACTGGTAGCCGTCTGCAGAACCGAATTCATTTTTATAGATATCGAATGCGCGGTCCAGGTTTATCTTGTCGAAATCTGTAGCAGCAGGTATTGGTGTTCTTGCCAGCGGGTTGCCGTTAAACAACGTTTTCATTGTTGTATCAATGAATGCGGCCTGCGGATTGGCAGTGATAAACATCAGCTGCTGTTTCATTTTGTCTTTAAATGCATTGAACAGAGCTACATCTTTACGGGGGCTGGTAATGTAAAGGTTAGCCAGCTGCAGCATTGCTTCAAAGTCATTTACAGTGCTGTGGCCGGTAATTGCATCCTGTATATCGCTCATGCTGGCGCTTACATCCACTGTCTTGCCTGCCAGAACTTTTTCCAGGTCTGTCGGTGAGAATTTACCAATACCGGATTCTTCAATGATATTGGTGATGTAAGCAGCATTTTGCTTATCAGCAATACCATAATTATTGGTACCGCCTTTTTTCACACCTTTAAAGAGAATTTCGTCGCTTTTAAAAGTAGTTGGTTTGATGGTAACTTTCATACCGTTGCTCAGTGTGTAGGTAGTAGCATCCAGGCCTTCTTCTTTGGTCTGTGAAACTACTTTGCCCGGCTGTGGCTTGGTATCCATCAGGCTGCTGGCTACTTTTTCTTCTGCTTTAGCAGTTACGTTCTGCTCAAAGCTTTTCTGTGTCATAGCAAGCAGCTGCGCATCTGTAGGCAGTTTCAGCTCTGCCTTGTCCGGTGCCATGATCAGGGAGAAAGTGTTCATGCTTGGCATCCATTCGCCCGGCTGTTTGTTTACTTCAGCCAGCTGTATGCCCGGCAGCATGTCATGTATCAGCTTGTTTTCATTTTCTATGCCTGGTACAGCATCACCGTCGAGGAAAGCGCCGATATACTCCTGTACATAGTTGCCGCTGTTGGTAGTGGTACGCTCGTTATATTGTTTTTCTACAGTGCTGATTATTTCTTTTTTCGCCAGTTCCAGCTCACTCCGTGTAAAGCCGAATTTTTTGGCGCGTACCAGCTCTGCATTAAGGGCATTCACTGATTTTTCGGCGCCGCCTTCCTGGCTGAATGCTGTGATAGCAATGAAATCTTCGTAACCGTGGATCAGGTCATCAAAACCTACCTGTGCAAACGGGAACGGAGGGTTGCTGCTCTGTGCAAGATCGCCCAGGCGCTGGTTCAGCATCTGCAGGGCCAGCTGACGTGTCAGCATGTCGCGGTAATCGCCTACCGTTTTCTGTTCTGCTTTCTTTGTATGCGGGAACATCAGCTGGTAAATCGGGCTGGTAGCTTCTTTATCCGTCACAACCATTGCTTCTGCTTTGGTACGCGGAGCAACGTTTACATAATCGCGTTTTTTCTCGTTGGCAGGATTCTGCAGACCCGCGAAATGCTTGCGGATCAGCTTCATAGCTGTTGCAGTATCAATATCACCTACTACAGCCACGGCCTGCAGGTCCGGACGGTACCAGTCGTGGTAGTAACGGCGTATGGTTTCGTATTTGAATGTTTTCAGGATATCGTCTTTACCGATAGGCAGGCGGTCGGCATATTTGGTGCCGGCTGCATATTTCGGGAAATAGATCTTCCTCATACGGTCATTGGCACCTTTGCCGAGGCGGCTTTCTTCCAGTACTACATTGCGTTCTTCATCAATGTCCTTGTCTGTAAGCAATGCATTGTGCGCCCAGTCTTCGATAATCTGGAAGCCCTTTTCAAGGTTTCCTTCTTTATCAATAGGAATAGGCAGGATGTATACTGTCTGGTCAAAAGCTGTATATGCGTTCAGATCGGCACCGAATTCCACACCGATAGACTGCAGATAGCTCACCAGGTCATTTTTCTGAAAGTTCTTTGTACCATTAAAGTTCATATGCTCCATGAAGTGGGCCAGACCCTGCTGGTCGTTGTCTTCAAGGATAGAACCCGCTTTTACCATAAGGCGCAGTTCTACTTTTTTCTCCGGTTTGTGATTTGGGCGTACATAGTAAGTAAGGCCATTTGCAAATTTGCCGGTAAGCAGGTTAGGGTCTTTGGGTAATGGTGATTTCAGGTCCTGTGCAGTTGCGGCAATGTTACTGCCGGCAAGAACCAGTACGCCTGCAAGCATTTTGCGCAGCAAAGGATTTGGATACAATTGCATGTTAAAAAATATTTGCGGCAAATTAAACAAAACCTGATCATATTATACGGGTTAAATTTTGGGTGAAATCTTAAAATGTTGTTATAAAATGATTTGCACTTTTTGTGGATAAAAAAGTTCAGTTTTTTATTAAGATTAATTCGTACCGGTAAGTAGTACAAGGTATTTATTCACTTATCTTCGCAGCGAAGAACATTTTATGGCATTAATTAAATCGATCTCGGGTATCAGAGGAACGATTGGCGGAAAGCCCGGAACAGCACTGACCCCTATTGATATTGTAAAGTTTACAGCAGCTTACGGCGCATGGATCGCGCAACAGGGTAAAGGACGCAGGATAATGGTAGGCCGGGACGGCCGGATCTCCGGTGAAATGGTACGCAACCTCGTGGTTTCCACGCTGCAGGGCATGGGTTATGATATTACGGACCTTGGGCTGAGCACTACTCCTACTGTGGAAATGGCTGTAAAGACCGAAGAAGCTGCAGGCGGTATTATACTGACGGCAAGCCATAACCCCAAGGAATGGAATGCATTGAAACTGCTGAACCATGAAGGTGAATTCCTGAATGCGGAAGCGGGGCAGTGGATTCTGGACTATGCAGAAAAAGGTGAAATGGACTTTGCTGATGTGAACAAACTCGGCACTGTAATTTCCAATGACATCCTAGGCACCAAGCACATCGATGCCATCCTGGCACATCCGCTCGTAGATGTGGAAGCCATCCGCAAAAAAGATTTTAAGATCATCGTAGACCCTGTAAACAGCACCGGCGCTATTTATGTGCCTCAATTGCTTGAGGCCCTGGGTGTAACAGATGTAACTGTAATAAATGAAGAAGTGAACGGCCGCTTTGCGCACAATCCTGAACCGCTTCCGGAGCACCTGCGTGAGCTGTGCAGTGCAGTAGAAAAGAAAAACGCGCACCTTGGTATTGCCGTAGATCCGGATGTTGACCGCCTTTGCTTTGTATGCGAAGATGGCAGCCTGTTTGGCGAGGAGTATACCCTTGTTGCTATTGCAGACTATATGCTATCGCACAAAAAAGGAAATACAGTATCTAACCTGTCATCTACACGTGCCCTGCGCGATGTGACCGAAAAGCATGGCGGAGAGTACTTCCCGAGTGCAGTAGGTGAGGTGAATGTGGTAAAGAAAATGAAGGAAGTAAATGCTGTAATCGGTGGTGAAGGTAACGGTGGTGTTATCATTCCGGAACTGCACTACGGCCGTGATGCATTGATCGGCATCGCACTTTTCCTGACACATCTTGCCAAATCCGGCAAAACAGCCAAAAACCTGCGCAGCACATATCCTGACTACATCATCTCCAAAAACAAAATAGAACTGGACGAAGAGGTGAACGTAAAGCAGATATTTGAGCAGATCAAAAAGAAATACAAAAAGCAGCCTATAAATACAGAAGACGGTTTGCGCATTGAGTTCGACAAGGACTGGGTACACCTCCGTACCTCCAATACTGAGCCGATCATCCGTATTTATGCAGAAAGTAACAGCGAGACAATGGCCAATAACATTGCCAAGCGTATCATCGGTGATATCAAAGAAATGATGCTGCAGAAAGCAGAGTAGCAGTACTGTATGTCCGGTTATTGAACCGCCGGGTCTGTGTGCTACACTTAAAAAAAGATTAATACGGTATTATATTTGCGGCGGCAGATGTGCTGATTATACAGCATACCTGCCGCTGTTTTATTTTATACATGACTGCAAAAGGGCAACAGGAATACGATGTGGTGATTGTGGGCAGTGGGCTGGGCGGCCTGCTGAGTGCGGTTATACTGGCTAAAGAAGGCATGAAAGTCTGTGTACTGGAAAAGAATAAGCAGATCGGAGGTTGCCTGCAGACTTTTGCCCTGCATAAAAAAGTATTTGACAGCTGCGTGCATTATATAGGCGGACTTGGCGAAGGGCACACACTAAACCGCATTTTTCATTATGCAGGTATTATGAATAAGCTTACGCTGTCGGCTTTTGATGCCAATGGTTTCGACCGTATTGCCTTTGGTGAAGAAAGCATAACCTATCCACAGGCAGCCGGCAAAGAAAATTTCATAGAACAATTACTTCCTTATTTCCCTTCGGAAAAACAGTCCCTGGAAAAATATATACAGACTATTACAGATGTTACCGCACATTTCCCGTTATATCATCTGCGCAAAGGTTCAGCTGATGAAAAAGCTGCCGTAACCGGGCTTGGGCTTACGGAAGTGATGAACAACATAACATCCGATCATCGCCTGCAACAGGTGCTTATGGGTAACAACCTCCTGTATGCAGGTGTTGCAGGAAAAACTCCTTTTTATCTGCATGCCCTGGTAACGGAGAGTTATCTGCACAGTGTGCATAAAGTAGTGCCGGGCAGTTCGCAGATCGCTAAATTCCTCTGGCAGGAATTACAGGCCCACGGCGGTGTTATTTACCGTCATGCAGACGTAGTAAAACTTGCAGAAGAGAACGGACAACTGACCTACGCCGAAACAGAAGATGGCGAGCGTTTTTACGGCCGCACATTTATCGCCAATATTCATCCGGCCCGTGTGGCAGAAATTACGGAGAGCAAATTATTCCGCCCGGCTTATCGCCAACGTATAGCAGGGCTGGAGCAGACGCAATCCGGTTTTATGGTGAACCTTGTGCTCAAACCGGGCACTGTATTGCATCGCAATTATAACCTGTACTGGCACAAAAGCAATGATGCACTTGAAGCAGTAAGTTCAGGTGCGGACTGGCCTGGAACGTATGCCTTATATTTTGTGGCCGACCGGAAAAACCCGCAATATGCCGAAAGCCTTTCTATACTTACTTATATGTCGCCGCAATTCACTGCGCAATGGGCGCAGTCTGAAAATCATTCGGGCAAACCGGCCGGCCGGGAAGCGGAGTACGGTGATTTTAAGAATAAGTATACAGGAACACTGCTGGAAACTGTAATGAAACGCGTACCGGAGCTGCGGGGGAATATTGAGGCATACAGCACTGCTACACCGCTTACTTACCGCGATTATACGGATACCCCGGATGGTGCTTTATACGGTATTCTGAAAAATGTACACGAACCGGCACGCACTACCATTGCCACCCGCACTAAAATTCCCAACCTGCTGCTCACCGGGCAAAATGTGAACCTGCATGGTGTACTTGGCGTGAGCATTACAGCCCTGGCAACCTGCGCAGAGCTTGTAGGTATGGATTACCTGCTGGGGAAGATTAAATAATCGAACGGAACACTTACTAAATAATATAACGTTTAATGCTCGCGTCAGTGTCAGGCTGAATGAAGCTGAAGCCTGCCCGGATGGGCGGCGGCCCGGATTACATAATATTCTTTCGCATTCTTTTCGTACTTCATCGCAGGATTCTGCGGCTTTACAGTCAGAGTATCTGAAGCATCGTTTATTTGTACAAATTTTGCATCTGTATAGTATGCCGGTCTATGCTGGTATGAACAGAATTAAATAACTTGGTATATGCGTAATAAGAACTGGCTGATCGTTTTACTGCACGTTTTGGGGTGGATATTGTTTCTCTCGCTTCCATTTATGTTACGCCCGCAACCTACGCCGCACCACCATCATGGCGGCGGGCCATCGATGCATCAGAACAATCAGTATGGCTTCGAATATCTTTCACTGATGCTGAACGGGCTGTTGGTACCTGTATTCTACCTGAATATCAGCTATCTCGTGCCCCGTTTTCTGAAGGATAAAAAGATATGGTTCCTGTTGTTCACGCAACTGGCCATAATGGTAGGTCTGTACCTGGCAGGAAGATTAATGCTGTCGCTTGTGATTGATAGCGAGTTTGTGCGTGTTCCTGTTTTTTTCCCCTGGGTTAGCTATATGATCATATTGCTGGTGGCATTCTGTTATTGTCTGCTGAAAGATAATATGGCGTCGGAACGTCTTCAGAAGGAAAAAGAAACGGAACAGCTTAAGTCTGAACTGTCTTTTCTCCGCTGGCAGATAAGCCCGCATTTCCTGTTCAACGTGCTGAACAATATGGTGGCCCTGGCGCGTATCCGTTCAGAAAAAGTAGAACCGATGCTGCTCCAGTTATCTACGCTGATGCGGTATATGATCTATGAAACAGACGAGCGTATGGTACTGTTGCCCAGAGAAGCAGAATACCTGAAGAGTTATATTGCGCTGCAGCAGATGCGTTTTGGGAGTGAACTGGAGTTAGATGTGGCAATAAACATACCGGAAGGTAATGCATTGCTTATAGAGCCGATGCTGCTGATACCGTTTGTGGAGAATGCCTTTAAACACGGCACCGGTCTTATTGAACACCCGGTAATAGATATTGACATGGCGCTTGAGGATGAAAAAAAATTGTTTTTTGAAGTGAAGAATAAATACCTGCCGCGTCCTGAAGACAGTAAGGACGACACGCATGGCGTAGGACTTGCCAACGTACAGCGCAGGCTGAACCTGTTGTACGATGGCAAATACGATCTCAATGTGCGTATACGTGATGGCTGGTTTATTTGTACACTTGTAATAAATCTTCGCTGATGTTACGTTGCATAATAGTAGATGATGAGCCATTGGCGCTGGACCTGCTCCAGGATAATATTTCGAATGTACCTTTCCTGAAGCTCGAAGCGCGTTGCAAAACAGCAGTGGAAGCATTGGCAGTACTGCAGGAAAAGACAATAGACCTCGTATTTTGTGATATACAGATGCCGGGACTGAACGGTCTGCAGTTTATACGCTCTCTTGTATCGCCGCCGATGTTCATTATGATAACAGCATATGAAAACTATGCATTGCAGGGATATGAGCTGAATGTAGTTGATTACTTGCTGAAGCCTGTTTCCTACGAACGTTTTTTACTTGCCTGTAACAAAGCACTGGAACTTCAGAACCTGCGTGCCGCGACAGCACAGGCCGAGCCGGTAAAAACTGCCGATGAAAATAATTTCATATTCGTGCAGGTAGATTACAGTATGGTAAAAGTGGTGCTTTCAGATATAAAAATGATCGAGGCACTGAAAGACTATGTTAAAATTTATTTTACAGACAGTAAAAAGCCGCTGTTGGTGCGTATGAGTATGAAAGCACTTGAAGACATGCTGCCGGATTCCCGTTTTCTGCGTATACATAAATCATATATCGTAAGCGTTGATTGTATTACTGCTGTGCGTAAAAACAGTGTGTTCATTCAGGAAACAGAACTGCCCGTAGGTGAGCAATATAAAAATGCCGTAGCCCGGCTTACCGGCCGCCAATATTAATATGCATCGCAACTTTTCTGCACTTGGTCGCAGGAGCGTCTTAAAACAGCTGCAGCCGCAGTACTTTTGAGTAAAGTTTTTATCATGAAGCAACGGTCAAAGACTTTTAGTGCGGCGTTTGTTTTATTCTCGTCTCTTTCTGTAAACGGTTTTCATGCCATGGCAAAAGGCAATGATGTGAAATCTGTATGGCAGGCGGCACCGATTAAAGCAGACGGAGATAACAGCGACTGGCCGCAACCATATCCATGGTACAATGAAAAATCAGGAATGGCGTATGCTATTTCTAACGATAAGGATAATCTCTATATCACCTTTAAAGCAAATGATGCAGCTGCTAAAAAAAGTTTTCTTTCAGGCGGCGTCATTGTATGTATAGATACAAACGGCAACAAAAGCCAGAACATAACCATAAGTTTTGCACCCGCGGGAATGCATCATGATGATGCGCGTTTCCAGGGGCAGGGAAGGCCGGACGATATGCCGCAATCTCCCGGTGGTAATGATGTACCGCCGCCTGATGATAATGTGCAGGGTATATTGCCAGAGGATGGGGGCAATTCGGTAAAACTACCACCTGTGAAAATGGATTTTATGCTGCAGGGATTTGCGAATGGTGAAGGCCGTTTCCCGATGGGCAGACCTAATCCTTCCGGTGTTGTAGCCGCCGCGGGATATGATGAGTACAAAGCACTGGTTTGGGAAGCGGTGATCCCGTTTAAATCATTTTTTAAAAACAGCCTTACAGCAGCAGACGCAGAGCGCAGGATGTCTGTGGGTTTCATATTTACAGGTATGCATGCTCATATGCTGGGTGAGCGTCCGCAGATACCAGACGATGATGTGCCTAAGTCAGAAGGAGGCAGTGGTAATAGTGGCGGTGGGCACGGAGGTGGCCGTCACGGCGGCGGAATGAAAATTAATAATATGCCCGGTGGGGATATGGGTGAGGCTGATATGCCGCCGACCGTTAATCCGGGTATGCCAGGAGCGGGAATGCCCGAAAAAACATTCCGCACGTGGCAGAAAATAGCACTGGCCTGGAGAGAATAATCATTTCATAAGAACGTATAATGAACAGGAGAATAATAACCCTGTTGCTCCTGCTGATAACAGCGGCAGCAGCAGGACAGATGCCTGCGCCCGCAGGCAAAGGAAAAGACATGGCCGGTAAAATGAATGCCGGGAAGCTGTATGGTAAACTGGTAGATGCAAAGACCGGTAAGCCGGTGGCTACAGCACCCGTCATGCTTATGAAATCTCAGTACAATGCTGCAGAAGGAAAAGCGAAGCAGGTGCTTGTAAAAGGAGTGCTTTCCGCCGATAATGGCGACTTCAGCCTCGAGGAGTTACCAGTAATGGGGGAGATGGAACTGACAGTCTCTGCGATCGGTTATAAGCCCTTTAGCCAGAAGGTTTCATTTAATATTGCAGGTGCGTTTAAAAACGGTGCACCTCCGCAGGGCGGTCAGCCCCAGGGCGATTTCTCTGCTGATAAGATGGGGAGCATTATGGATGCTGTGAACAAAGATCTGGGTAACCTAAAGCTGACACCGGATAATAATCAGCTGAAAGAAGTAACTGTTACAGCCTCTACTCCGGCATTTACGATGCAGGGCGAGAAGAAAATATTTAATGTAGATAAGAATATCACCAGCCAGGGCGGTACGGCACAGGATGTAATGAAAAATGTGCCGGGCGTACTCGTAGATGCAGATGGAAACCTGAGCCTGCGTAACAGTCCGCCGCAGATACTGGTAGATGGTAAGCCCACATCTCTGACACTGGATCAGATACCTTCTGACGCTATTGAAAGTGTAGAAGTGGTAACCAATCCTTCTGCAAAATATGATGCAGAATCCGGTGCGGGTGGTGTAGTGAATATTGTACTGAAGAAGAACAAGAAAAAAGGCTACAATGGAAACATACGTGCCGGTGCCGACAGCCGGGGCGGTATAAACGGTGGTGGTGATTTTAATATACGTGAAGGCAAGTTCAATGTTTCGGCCAGCGTAAATGGCAGGCTCAACCGGTCTAAAACATTCGGCAGCACCGATCGCAACGATTTTTATGGAGATCCGTATGATAATGTGCACCAGGACAACACTGGTACTATGCAGGGTGGTTTTATGTTCAGCCGGCTCGGGCTCGATTATTTCATTACCAACAGGACTACTTTATCACTTTCCGCTATAAAAATGATGGGTACTTTCAGTCCGGATGAAGACATAAATATTGTTACCGACAGCCTGTTTTCTTCCGGCGATCAGCGCACCTATGCACAGCGGCATTCATCGGTGAAAAACCATATGAACAATACCGGCATACAGCTCGGCATGAAGCACCTTTTTCCTAAAGAAGGCATGGAATGGACTGTTGACGGCAGCGCCAACCTGGGACATAATACCAACAACAGCGTGTATACCACTAACTATTTCGCTAACGGCTTTACAGATGTTGCCACCGGCGGCAGTATACAGAAAACAACCGGCAGCGGTAAAAACAATTTCTTTACCCTCCAGTCTGATTTTACGTACCCGTTTTCAAAGAAAACCAAACTGGAAACCGGGGTAAAAGCCACTATCCGGAATCTTGAAAATTATAACAGCAATTCCCTCTACGACTCTGCATCACAGGCTTTCATTGAATTGCCCACAGCTACCAGCAACTATAAAAACACAGAACAGATCTACGCAGCTTACGCAACACTGAGCGGTAACCTTAAGTCATTCAGTTACCAGTTGGGACTGCGCGCAGAAAATTCGCGCTATGATGGCGAACTTACCAATACCGGTGAAAAATTCAGCAACAGTTACCCTGTAAGCCTGTTTCCGTCCGTGTTCATCAGTCGAAAACTGGGTAAAGATCAGGATTTGCAGCTAAGCTATCGTCGTGGTATAACCAGGCCCAACTTTTTTCAGTTGCTGCCATTTACAGATTATACCGATAACCTGAACATCAGCCGTGGTAACCCGGACCTGAAACCAGAGTTTACTAATACGCTGGAGCTTTCCTATATGCACAATTTCGGGCGCAATTACCTGTTGGGTTCCGTTTATTACAAGCATGCCGAAAACCTGATTACGCGTTACCAGGAAACCGGTACTAATCCTGTAACAGGCCAGGAAACGGTGATCAATACTTATGTAAATGCCAACAGCAGCGATAAGTATGGCGTAGAACTTACAGCACAATGGTATCTTACCAAATGGTGGGATGTACTGGGCAATGTGAATATCTACAACAGTGTTATCAATACAGATAATATCGCCGCTGCAAGTGATAATAATGCTTACTGGAGCTGGTTCGGAAAGCTGAACAACAATTTTAAGCTGCCCAAAAATTTCAGCATACAGTTGTCGGGCATCTACCAGTCTAAAACAAACCTGCCTCCCGACGACAACAGCAATGGCCCTGGTGGAGGAAAAGGCCCGGGCATGCAGGCCATGAGTGCCTCACAAGGCTATATTGCGGCAAACTACAGTATAGACCTGGCTATCCGTAAATCATTCCTGAAGGATAATGCAGCATCCGTATCTCTGAGCATCAATGATATATTCCGTACACGCACCTTTACCCAGTATTCTGAAAGCGAATATTTTGTGCAGGACTACAGCCGTCTGCGTGATCCGCAACTGATAAGGCTCAATTTCACCTACCGTTTTGGTAAGCTGGACACAGACTTATTTAAACGTAAGAGTAAAAACGGCGACCAGGGCGGCAGTGACAACATGCAGCAGTTCTAGACCTTAATGGCTTATTAAGAAGTGCTATTGTGACAGGTGGGGCAGTAGGGCGGCCTCCCTGTTTTTAATGGCCGGGGCTATGCGTGTCCCCGGCTTACTTTTTTATAATGCCGTAATCGGTAAATGCTTTCTTTTCTTTAAGCACCTGCTCGTAAATGATCTTGCTTTCCACCGGCCGTGGCAGCAGCTTATGATGGCAATGGTACTGCACTACAATATTGATTAGGGATTGTATACGCACCCCATTAAGCCTTAAACGAAAGTCTATATCCGAATCTTCTCCGTATGTCGGTTTTACATAACGCTCGTCAAAGCCGTTTATGTCCAGCATGTCTTTTTTGTAAATAGAAAAGTTAGAGCCGAGAATGCCTTTGTCCTTACGGTTGAAAAAGCGACGTAAAAAAGAGTTGCGGAAATAAAGACCCATCTTCAGGTGTGTCACTTTTTTGGTGATGTTGCCGGCAATCATGGAAAACATCATCTGCGGGCTGGTAAGTATGCCTGCAAGGATTTTCCTGTCCGTAAGCATTTCTGTTATCTTCTTCGATATGTTTACCCTGCGGCCTACCAGGCATACGCCGGGTTGTGCATGCGCCAGGTGCTCTTCCATGAAGCGCGGGTGTGGGATGCAGTCTCCGTCAACAAAAACAAGGTAATCTGACGCTGCAAGCATTATAGAACTGTTTAGTATCTGGTTTTTCCGGAAACCGTCATCGGCATGCCAGTTGTGCCGTATTTTCAGCGGACTGGCAGCTATAATGTCCTTCAGTTCATTTACAAAGGCTGGCCCCGAACCGTCATCAGAAACAATTATCTCAAAATTGCGTTCTGTCTGCATTTCAAATCCGGCAAGCACCAGTTTCAGGAAATCGATCCTGTTATATACAGAAATAATGACAGTTGCCTTAAAAGAAGTGTCTTTGGTCTGTTCCATAACCTGCGGCAAATATCCTGCGATAAAACCGTATTTTATAATTTATTGTGATGAGGCTATTAATTTAAAATTCATCATTTCCATAGATTTATTTAACATTAAATTAATCTATCGTTAGCTTTGCAGGTCAAAAATTGTCTAGTTCATGTCCTATTCTCAAAAAGCCCTTGGGAATTTGCTGTCCATCCTTAAAATATATTTTCTTGGTATAGCATTTTTTATATTTTTCAGATTGCTGCTGGTTTTCAGCAATTTTCAATCTGTGCGTATTATCCCGGAACACCGCTGGCTGCTGCTCAGTAAAGCTATGTGGATGGGGTTCAGGTTTGATACGGTTATTTCTTGCTACATACTTTCACTGCCGATACTTGTCTTCAGCGTACTCTTCCTGTTTAAAAGGCTTACACGGCCTGTGCTGAATGCCGGTTACATTTACCTTTCGGTGATGTTCCCCATTTCCTTCATGATATGTTGTGTGGATATTCCGTTTTTCAATCATTTTTTTACACGCCTGAATGACACTATTTTTAACTGGACGGGGCATACGGCTTTCGGGTTTAAAATGATTGTGCAGGAACCCAGTTATTTTATCTTCTTTTTTGTTTTTTTGCTCATTTCTGCTGCATATCTGTATGTTTTGTGGCGCATCCGCCATACGCAGTCCGTTTACCTTCCTTCGGTGAAAGATGAAGTGCCGGGCAGAAAATATCTCCTTTTTATCCCTTCCGTCCTGGTTTTGCTGGGGCTCACTTTCCTGGGCATCCGGGGCAGGGTAGAGGAAAAGTCTCCTATTATAGCGGGCACCGCATTTTTCTCCAACTATCCTTTTATTAACCAGCTGGGACTCAATCCTGTGTTTACCTTAATGCGGAGCTGGCTGGACAGTAAAAACCCGGAAAACAGTGAGCTGCATTGGGTGGATGAAAATAAGGCACTGCAGACAATGGGTGAGCTTCTGCATGGCGATCCTAACCTGAAAGACGTGTCGCCTATTGCCCGCATGCAGAATAATACTCCCGCATTTAAAGGCCGCAATGTGGTGCTGGTAATTATGGAAAGTATGTCGGCAGCCAAGATGGACCGTTTTGGCAGTAAGGATCATCTTACCCCGTTCCTGGACAGTCTTGCAGGGCAATGCTGGTCTTTTGACAGCGTGTTCAGCGCCGGTATGCATACGTATAATGGTATTTATACCAATATGTTTGCTCATCCAGCACTCATGAAAAAACATACGATGGATCATGTTACCATTTCCCGTATGGCCGGCTTCCCCAATACGCTGAAAAAACAGGGATATGAGACCATTTTCTTCACCACTCATGATGAGATGTTTGATAATATGTCTGGTTTTATGTCGTCCAATGATGTAAACACAGTTATCGGGCAGAAAGATTACCCTGCATCGGAAGTGAAAAGTACATTGGGCGTTCCCGATGAATTTATGTTCCGTTTTGCAGTACCTAAATTGGATAAACTGGCATCAGGAGGGAAACCGTTCTTTGCAGCGTTTATGACGGCTTCAGATCACGATCCGCATATCATCCCTACGGATCATGGTTTTGTGCCGCGGCATAAGGAAGAGACATTGCAGTCTATAGAATATGCCGACTGGTCGCTGCGTAAATTTATTGAATATGCATCGGCGCAACCATGGTATAACAATACAGTATTCGTGTTTGTAGCGGATCATGGCGCTTACTGGGGAGACAATGCATACGATGTAGCTTTCAGTTATCATCATGTGCCGTTCCTGGTATTTGCTCCCGGACCTGGCGGAACTACACCACATGCCTATAAGCAGCTGGGGCTGCAGTCTGATGTTTTTCCTACCGTAGCCAGCCGCCTGACGGAGCAGTTTGTAAATAATACATTTGGTATAGACCTGCTTACCCAGAAACACGATTATATCGTTTTCTCATCAGACGATAAGCTCACCTGTATGAATGACAGCCTGATGTATGTGTACCGCGAAGAAGCGTCACCAAGCCTTTATAAGTACCGTCACAACGATCTGACGGATTACAGCAGCAAATATCAGAAGGATGCGGCGCATATGCAGCAGATAGCTTTTTCCTGGCTGCAGACATCGCAGTGGATGATCAAAAACAGGAAGGCTGAGGTGAAGTAGTGGTGAATGGTGAATAGGCAATAGTGAATGGTGAGACGTGAAACGTCAGTAGTCGAAGGATGACCTCCGGTTTCTAAAATCATTCAAGCCGGAATGTTACCGGCAGTACATATACCGATTTTATTTTCCGTCCTTTATACATTGCCGGAGACCACGGCGGCATGCTCCGGATTACACGTAATGCTTCATTGTCGCAGGAAGGAGCAATGCCGCGTAGCAAATGTACCTGTTCTATTCCGCCTGCTTCATTGATCACAAAACGGACGATCACGCGGCCCTCTATACCACCTTCTTTAGCTTCCAACGGATATTTTATGTTGTCATGCAAAAAATGCATCAGTTTCTCTGTACCGCCGGGGAAGGATGCTGCACGGGTGATCTTCCGGACAGTCTTATGTTTTGGTACTGCACCGGTGCCTACAGTGATAAACAGCAACAGAACGATCATGATTACTCTGCTCATATCAGTATCGTTTTTTCTTTTTAAACAGAAACCCTATACGCCGCCATATATTTCTTTTGAGTGGAACCGGCATGATGATTTCTTGCGTCGGAATCCCCATTACATATGTTTCTCGCACGACCCTCGGCCGGTTGACGATGATTTTTGTTTCGGGCAGTTTTTCTTCTTTCATCCGGTACAGGATCACAGGCGCATTCTGTGTAACAGACACTGAAACTGTTTCGTCGGGTATATAACAGCCCGGCCAGTCGTTATTGTCTGTAGAGATAATCCCTGAGACAGTATGGGCTGGTATTTCAAATGAAAAATTACCTTTTGAGCCAGTTCTTGCGGTCTGGGTATGTGCATTGCTGCTGTCACAAAAAGTAAGCTGCACGCCTGCCAGCGGTTCCTGTGTTTCCAAGTCCAGCAATCGGCCTTTTATCACAATAGTTCCCGGTTTTTTATGCTTTGCAGGTGTCACATGTGTCTTGTGTACGCTTTTTTGTGCTTTAACATTTGTTATTACAGCTTGTAATAGCAGAAAAAACGCTGCAATACGCCCGGGAAACCGTGTGGATATAGCGGAGCGGTGTGGCGGTTGTAGTACATTCCTGTCCAGCTGGTCTTGCCGGAACCTGCCGCAAAAGCCTTCCGGAGCAGTTTGCACAATTGAGCATAAATCATTGTCTGTCAATTCTGTAAAATCGATAATGGTCTTTTGGCATGAAAAGCAAAATCTTCCGCAACCGTTTGGTGCCATATTTTCCCAGTCCTCGCTGCAAGGCTCGGGAATAGAGAGTATTACAGGTAATGGCTTCTTCATTGCTTTAATTTATAAAGAAAAATGATACGGAAAGCGAGTTGTAATAATTTGAATAAAGTATGACTATGGCTGTTCTTAACATTTCCGGCCGGGAAATAAGCCGTATTTTCACAGAACGGCCCGGGTGGGTTTTAAATTATGATAAAAAGCCCTGTCAGCACCCTTTTACACCAAAATAAGCCTTCTCAAAATTATTTTTTCCACAATCATAATTAGTTACTACCTTTGCCGTCCAAAATTCCACTAAAAAGGAGGACTTAAAACTTGGAAGAAAATCAAATCATTTCTCAACCACAAAACAGCGCCCACGACGATTTCGATTGGAGCGTTGACAAACGCAATGTTGCTTCTTACTCAAAAGAAAAGCGTGAGCAACTCGACCAGGTGTACGATAGCACCTTCAAATCTATCGCAGAATCCGAACTGTTGCATGGTACGATCGTTGGTATGACCAAGACCGACGTTATCATCAACATCGGCTTCAAATCTGACGGACTTGTTTCCCTCAACGAATTCCGCGATCTGTCTGATGTAAAAATCGGCGATGAGATCGAGGTAATGGTTGTGGAAAAAGAAGACCGTAACGGCCATCTGCACCTGAGCCGCAAACTTGCGCGCGCAGCACGTGCATGGCAGCAGATCGTTGATTTCTACAAAACCGGCGAAGTGGTTACTGGTACAATCACCAGCAAAACCAAAGGTGGTCTTATCGTGGACGTTTACGGCCTCGAAACCTTCCTGCCTGGTTCTCAGATCGACGTTAAACCGGTTACTGATTACGATCAGTATGTTGGTAAAACTATGGATTTCAAAGTGGTTAAGATCAACGAAGCCATCCGCAATGCTGTAGTTTCTCACAAAGCACTGATCGAAAGCGATATCGAACAACAGCGCAGCGTGATCATCGGCCAGCTCGAAAAAGGTCAGGTACTGGAAGGTACTGTTAAGAATGTTACCGACTTCGGTGCGTTCATTGACCTCGGTGGTGTTGACGGTCTCCTGTACATCACAGACATCAGCTGGGGCCGCGTAACGCATCCGAGCGAAGTACTGGAAAACGGTCAGAAACTGAACGTAGTAGTACTGGACTTCGATGATGAGAAAAAACGCATCAGCCTGGGTCTGAAACAACTGACTCCGCATCCTTGGGATAACCTGCCTGCTGAAATCACAGAAGGTGCCAAAGTGAAAGGTAAAGTTGTAAACATCGAAGATTACGGTGCATTCCTGGAAATACTGCCTGGCGTAGAAGGTCTGGTACACGTTTCAGAAATCACATGGTCTTCTCAGCCTATCAATGCGAAGGAATTCTTCAAAATGGGCGATGAATACGAAGCAGTAGTGGTAACGCTGGATAAAGACGAGCGCAAAATGAGCCTGTCTATCAAACAGCTGACTGAAGATCCCTGGGAAACTATCGAAAATAAATTCCCGGTTGAAAGCCGTCACAAAGGCATCGTTAAGAACATCACTCCTTATGGCGTATTCGTAGAGCTGGAAACAGGTATCGGCGGTATGATCCACATCAGCGACCTGAGCTGGATCAAACGTTACAACCACCCGAGCGAATTCACTAAAGTAGGTGAAGAGATCGACGTTGTTATCCTGAGCATCGACAAAGAAAACCGTAAGCTTGCACTGGGCCACAAACAACTGGAAGATGATCCGTGGAACACATTCGAAACTGTATTCCCGATCGGTTCCGTTCATGAAGGCACTGTGACCAAGAAAGATGACAAAGGCGCTACAGTACAGCTGCAGTATGGCCTCGAAGCCTATGCTCCTGCACGTCACCTGCGTAAAGAAGATGGCAGCAATGTAGAAGCTGATGAAACGCTTCCGTTTGCTATCATTGAATTTGACCGCAATGACAAGCGTATCATGGTATCTCACAGCAAAGTTTGGGAACAAGGTAAAATAGAAGAGAAAGAAGCTGCGAAGAAAGAAGCCAAAGCTGATGCTGAAAATACCAAGAAAGCAGTGAAAAACGTTCAGAGCAAAGTGGAAAAACCAACACTTGGTGACCTCGGCGCCCTGGCAGCACTGAAAGACAAAATGAAGAAAGCGGAAGAAGAAGGCGGAAACAAATAATCCACTTCCCGTTTTAAATAATAGCAGCCGTCCTCAAAAAGGGCGGCTGTTTTTTTGTGCATCATATTTTTTTGTCGTAAAGAATGCAAAGAAGGCGCGAAGAAGCGCTGAGGGAATTAACGATAAGTTCTATGCAATATTAAAAGCAAAACCTTTGCGCACCTCTGCGGAAACCTCTGTACATTCTGCGTTTTAACCGCAAAGAACACAAAGAAGGCGCGAAGAAGCGCTGAGGGAATTAACGGTAAGTTCTATGCAATATTAAAAGCAAAACCTTTGCGCACCTCTGCGGAAACCTCTGTACATTCTGCGTTTTAACCGCAAAGAACACAAAGAAGGCGCGAAGAAGCGCTGAGGGAATTAACGGTAAGTTCTATGCAATATTAAAAGCAAAACCTTTGAGCATCTTTGCGTAAACCTCCGCGGCCTCTGCGGTTAAAAGGTTCTCAGGTTATTTTATTGCCTGGTAATGATGCTGGGTAAACCGGTTCCAGCCTTTTTTGTTTTTTGATTCCACCGCCCAGTTAAAACCGCCCTCTTCATTTGGCCAGTATATCATACGGGCCAGGCCTGCAGGCATCTGTGCCTCAAAGCAGATGGCTTCCGGATGAATGTCCGTTCCATCCGCGAGTGTGCCTTGCGAGTTTTTTCCGTCGGATGTAAATGACCAGAAAGAAAGAACGCCGTCGCGGATACCTATTATTGCATGTTCTTCATAAACGGACTTTGTAAAATCCCATATGGCTGTAAGCTGTATATAATTGCCGCCAAGTATCGGTTCGAATGTCCTGGTACATTTGAGTTGCCCCATCGGGGATGCTGCTACTGCCGTCCATGAGCCTAATAATGGCGCCAATGCTCCTAGTTTTCCTCTGCCTTTTTTCCAGGTGGCTTTTTCTTTTGACATATTTTTAAGAACTCTTTTGAAGTAAATCAATCTGATATTGCAATTTAAATATAGACATTTACATCGATTGTGATTTTCAGTTACAGACATTGTTTGAATTAATGACTATTTCATTTGATCTTGATGATACGCTGATACCGGGAGCAAACCGGTTTCATACAGAGCGACGACAGTAATTCAAAAAATATGCGGCATAGAGCCGTTACGCCTAGGCAGCATTCATTTAATAAAGGAACTACAGGCGCAGGGGCACCGGGTTTTTATCTACACCACATCTCTACGTTCCCTGAGAAAAATTCGCTGGCAGTTTTTGCTTCACGGAGCCAGGCCGGATAGAATTATTAATCAGCAGGTACATGAAAAGACTCTTGGAGCACACAGCCGGTTATATTCAAAATATCCGCCCGCATTTGATATTGACGTGCATATTGATGATGCTGCAGGAGTAGCTGTAGAGGGCCGGCGTCACGGATTTGAAACTATAATAATAAATGAGGACGAAGAAAACTGGACCGGCTATGTGAAAGAATGCCTGGCCGGAATAGAAGATCAGAAGCGCATATAGCCCAATCGTATACCCACGGTTACGCCGGGAGATGTGTTGACATCTTTTTCCCTGAATGGAGTAGTGGTAATGATATTGGTATTGCTGGTCTGCCAGTATTCTATAGTGCGCTGGCGGTATTTTATCGATGCCTGGATACCCACATAGGCATCAACTGCAAAGTGTCCCAGCATTTTTTTTATTCCGCCGGTCAGCTGCGGGATCACCATATTCGCTTTGCCTGACTGTATGCGGTAATCGTATTTATAGCTTTGTGTGGAACTGTTTTCTGCGTCCCAGTTGTCATGATACACTTTAATGTGGTTATACCACTGGTACTTGTAGCTCACACCGGGAGAAACGTACATCAGCATATGCCTGTGTTTCTGCTGCACCATTTTTCCGAAGGTGTAACCTATTCTTAGTACCGGTCCCTGGTATACACCAAGACTTATATCATCGCTGTAAGCATCATGCTGGGAGCTGGTATGGCCGAATGATTTATGTTTGGTGGCGCCAAACTGGTCGCTGAAATGAAACTGGTAGCCGAAATATACCTGGAGGCTTTGCAGCAGTTTGGGATTTTGATTTATAAAATGCTCATAACCCAGGGTAGGCATACCGAGGGTTGCTTTTGTGAGATCAAAACTATAATAGTCTTTGGGCATTGCCTGCTGGGCAGACACCGGGTTTGTACCCGAAGACAACATGGCGAATAAGAGCCATTTCATACGGCAAAATTACAACAGCAAAATAAGCAATTTATTGATATTAAAATTACATTAACCGGCTGTTTGTGGTCCTGTTTTCAACATTTTTCCAGTTTTTTAGGTAGTCTGCCGGAGAAAATGGCAAAAGCATAATTAAGCTGAACCACAATAATAAATGAAATGCTGAGATAGGTATTGACAAAACAAAGCAATCCGCCGGCAAAATAAAGTACCTGGGCAACAATGATCCGTTTGCGTACGGCTTTGTCAATGGCGTTAAATTCCTCGCCGTCTACTGCAATAAAGTGATTTTTACAGGCGTAATTCCAATGGATATACAATATAATGCCCAGCAGCAGGATATTAAGCCAGTAAAGTGCAATAGCGGTTTTGAACTCTATATGCTCGCCGAGAAATGCAGTGGTGAATGGCAGCAGTGAAACCAGTAGCAGGAAAAATAATGAGTTCCAGTTGAGGTCGCGGTTGTACCGTTCCATATAACTGAGCTGTAGCGCATGACCTGTCCAGAAAATGCCCATGGTCATAAAACTGAGGAAATAGCTCAGGAATTTAGGAGCGAGTTTTGCCAGCATATGCCATAGCTCCTGTTCGCTGTTTACATGTCCTTCCGGTACTTTTATTTCCAGTACCAATAGCGTAAGGGCTATGGCAAATACGCCATCGCTGAGTGCTTCAATACGGGCTACCTTCTGACCTGCGAATTGATTGTAGTTTTTTTCGGGCATGACTGTGTCATTTACTGTCTGGAATGAAAATAAATTATTTCCTTAAAAAACTGTATTTCTTAAGTTGTCAGCAGGGCAGAGTAGAGCCGGCCATTGTTGTACGCCGATGGCATTTCATGCACTTTCTGAATGGTGGTATAACCAGCTGTTCTGAAAAGAGGCAATAATGCATTGTACTTTATAGGGTAAGGCACCCAGGGGTTACTGCGGTCTGTATCGTATTCAATAATGATAATGGATGCTTCGGGCAATAACAGTGGGACTATCTTTTGTACAAATGATATTTTATCGGGTACAAAATGAAGCGAATTGGCCATGAGCAATCCGTTTAGTAATGGGAGCTTCAGATCATCAGCAATAAAGTCTTTCTGCAGCGGAATGATCTGTACACCGTTCCCCGGCTGATGGATGCCGGGTTTTATTTTATCTACTGCATGTATCGTGCTTCCTTCCTGCAGTTGCAACGCCAATGCGGTTGTGAAAAGACCGGAGCCGCAGCCAAGATCGGCCCAACGTGCAGCTCCGGTTGCGTTTATATGACCGGCCGGCAAAAAATCTGCGGCTTGCTGTAATGTCATAGCAAATAATTTGCCTCAAATTTAAGGCACTAGAACTCAATGTCGGATCCCAGCTTGCCACCGTGTAATTGTGCAAATTCCTGCTCAAATTTCTCTTTGTAGTACTGATGTGTACCGGAAAACCACTGCACAAAATCATTGAAATAAGGATTGGCCGGAGACATACTCTCGTTCTGTACTTTCATCCAGTGCATGCCCGACTGGCTATAGTCCATAATGGTAATGCCCTGGTTCAGCAGGAAAGCCTGGGCGTCTATACCATAGGTAGCAGCAACGCTCATCATTTCCTGTATTTCTATGTATTTTTCGAGTGTCGGGATTTTCCTGAGAACATCATCTGATGTTTGTGTGGCCAGGCCGGCAAGCTTGCCTTGCGCCGGATTCTGAAATACATCTCCGAAGATAGAAACAAGCTTAAAATCGTCATCATTTCTCATCGCGTTCTCCCAGTGTTTGCTGGCTTCGTCCCACTGCGGCTCTTCGATGCCCAGTACCGGGAGCAGTTCTTTCAATTCTTTGCCTTGTGCGAGGAATGCATTGGTGGCAGCGTAATCTGTAAATGTAATACCGTGGATAGCTTCCATAATTTATGCTTCGTTTTGTGTGTATAAAATTGTTTTCGTTACAACTGACTTAGCAAATCTGCTTTCTTGGCTTTATATTCTGCTTCGTCAATAAGGCCGTTGTCAAACAGTGTTTTCAGTTTCTGCAGTTTTGCGGTAAGCTCGTCCTGCGGAGGAGATGAAGCTGCAGTTGCAGCAGGATTGATACCGGCCGGGTTTGCTCCCAGTGTCATCATTTGTCCTAGTTGTGCACCTGCACCCATTTGTACGCCCATACCTGTAACGCCGCCCTCATTGCGGGCTGCATCACGCAGGGCTTCAAGCTGCTGCTTCTCTGCATAGCTCATACCTACTTCTTTTGCTGCAAGATTGTCGGCAGTGGCATCTGCAATTTTTCCTATTCTTGTCAGCGTATCTTCGTCAAAACCGGTTCCTTCCACACGGAAATCTATCAGCTCAAAACCCAGGTCTGTGAAGATGGATTTTGTTTCTTCCCTACAGGTCGTTGCAATTTCATTGCGGTGGGCATCGATATCTGTACAGGAAAATTTTGCTTTGGCCAGGAAGTCCGTCATGGGCTGGCCGATACGGCTTAACAGTACCAGGCGTATATCATTTACATAATATGCATTTTCGCCTGCCACTATATTTTTAAAGAAATAGGCAGCATTGGTAATGCGGAATGAGTAATTGCCAAATGCACTCAGGGCTACCGGGAATTTATATTGCGGATCTAAATATTTTATGGGAGACACGGTACCCCAGCGACAGTTGAGCATATCCGCGCGGCGAAAGAACCAGATGCCGGTCTTGTGTTCGCTCTCAAAGCGCTGCAGGATTTTTTTCAGTGTTGTAATGAAGGGTTTGTTGTCTGTTTTTATGTCATATTTCCCTTCCTCCATAATAATTGCTTCCACAGTTCCTTCATAGACGAGTATGGCTCCCTGTCCGGGGCCTACAATCAGTTGTGAAAGGTTTTTGATCTCATCTCCGTGTGCGGTGAATTTATAAAACAGTAGCTCCGGATACGGGCTGTCCCAGTGAATTACACTTCGGAGCTGGTTTTTAAAATTGTCGAGAAAGCTCATGGTATGTGCTGGTTTAAAAAATTAACAGGTTCAGTATTTAACGACTCAGTGTTGCCAGTCCGTGCTTCAGATCGTTTTCATAAGATTCCCGCCACTCAGGAATGATCCTGATGCGTTCCTGCAGGTATTTTTTATAGTAATCTGCAAAAAGCTGGTCACGGCGGGTATAGAACTCCGGTGGTATATTCCGCAACGAATGCATCTCATAGTCGTGCTGCTTATATGCTTTCCATTCTGCGAGGCAACGAAAAGCAGCCAGGTGATTTACACAAAACCATTCAATTTCACGCATCCGGGTAGAGGGATTGTAAGTATTGACAGTGTTGCAAAATGTGCAGCTGATATAGTGCGACCGGAAATAATTTCCCTTGATGTCGTTTACAGCCCGGCACTGACTGCATTGAAATTGCGGTTTAAATTGTGCTATCGTATGATTATATACTTTTTCTGCTGCTTTGCCTTCCAGTGTTATCTCAAATAATTCCAGTTTATGCCGCAGCTTTGCTTCAAGATTGCAGCCGGCATCATGCATGTGCCAGTGATCATACTCCGCTTCACCCAGCAACGGCCGTACTTTGCCGGTCCAGGTGTTGGATATGCCTGAGATGAGCTCGTGCAGCTGCGATTTGATAGCTCCCCACGACACCAGGAATGATTGTGTTTTATAATCTTCCTGCTCTATAAGCAACAGGCAATGCTCTTCAGTCTGCTGCAGCGTTTCGTGAAAACGGGTTTCCGTCTTTTTAAGGAAAGTCTCCCAGCGTTGTTGTATAGCGGCTATTTCCGTTTGCATCGTTAAATAAGGGTGTGTGTTCAGAAATCGGGCCTAAGGGATATTTTATTCAGTAATTCCTCTTCAAACTGGGTGCGGAAGCGGTTATGAAGTGCATCTATTCCGGCACAGTACAGTTCATGTGCTGTTTCATCTGCCTGCGCCAGCTGTTCTGTTTGAGCGGCTATGTTTTGTGTATAAAAATTAGCTGCCTGTGCCCACTCTTCCATTGTGAGGCCATATTGCCTGTAAATATGCAGGATATCGACGCCCGCTTTTTCTGCAGCAATACGGTGTTCCAGGATGCGGATGTATTGTTCCACAGATGTTACTTTCAATGTGGCTGGTGGATTCAGCGTGATGTAGAGCCTCAGACTGGCATATTTTCCTGTAAATGGATCTTTATCCGCTGCTTTACATAATGCATAAAGGGTTTCATCACCTGCGTGCATCAGCGGCGTCCAGTGCCTGTTTGCTGTCTCCCATTGTGGTTCTTCGATATCCAGCAGGCGGAGCAGGATTGGCAGCTCGGCGCCTTTGCTCCACACTGTATTTACAAATACCCAATCGGCGGCAGCCAGTATCTGCAGGGTAGTGTTGTTCTGTGTGATTATTAATGGCTGTGCCAGCTGCATAAAGCTGTATCCACAGTAGCTGCAGGTACGGAGGTCTGTATCCGCAGGGCGTGCCGCGCCGCAATTAGGACATTTCCCGGCTTTGGTCTCTGCAGCACTGTATGTAACGCCTATGCTTGTCTTTTTTGCATTACCGAAAATGCCGGAAAGGGCATTGTTGCCGGTTTTTTGCTCTTCCATAGCGCTGAGGTGGTATCCGGTTTAAATAATATGCCCGGCCATATTATATGGCCAGGCTATTTTTCTGTAGCTGATATGATCAGCACTATCTTTTCCTGAATACGAGGTTCAGTACTGCCAGTATTACGATAGCACCTATTGCTCCTGTGCAGATCGCTCCTACCCATCCTTCTCCGAAGTGGATATTAAGAAGGCCCAGCAGCCAGTAACCTACAAAACTCCCGAGAATACCGACTACGATATTGCCTATGAGGCCGAGACCGCTGCCTTTAAAAATGAGGCTTCCCAGCCAGCCTGCCAATGCGCCGATAATAAGCGTTGCAATGATACCCATGTGTTTATGTTTGGTTTGATAAATGAAATCTTATACGTTCATCTCCGATGTTGTACATGCTAAATTTCCTGATTAAATAAAACTTGCAGAACCGCTAAATATAGACACCTGCCCCCTCATTTTTTGCGGGAGGTTAAAGGCTTTCTTGCAGGCGTCTTATGCAGGTTTTATTTTATGGTAAGAATTTCAGCTTCGGCCATTTCCATGCGGTACTGGCGGGGTGTGATCCCGGTCATTGCTTTAAAGAACTTGGTAAAATTGGTTGGTTCATTAAAATTAAGACGGTAGCAGATGTCGGATATAGAAAGTGTGGTTTCGCACAACAGTTTCTTTGCTTCCCGCATCAGGCGCTGCTCTATAAAATCGCTGGGCGACTTTCCTGTTACAAGTTTTACGATGCTGCTGAAATGAGAGGAATGTATATTCAGCTTTGCTGCAAAATCTTTGATATGGTACACATAATCTACCCGGCCATCAAGTATGTCCTTTATGTGTTCTTCCAGCAGGGTCAGAAAGCTGCTGGTTATTTCATCTTTCCTATATAGTAACTTTTGTGGGATCAGCATAGTATTTATTCTATGTCTTTCAGTCCAAATAGTATGCCAGTTTTCGTTATGTATACTGTTTCGTTTTCAGGTAAATAAAATTTATCTTGAGGCACCTGAATACCAGAGCCATGAATACTTTTGACCAATTGCCGTGCACTGCGGATGCAGTCACCGGCTGTATTATTTCTTTCCTTGAAAGCATAGGCATCGGGGTGGAGTTTACAGAAATCAATGAGCCTTGTTTTTTACCGGGCATACTTGTGCAGCAGGGCAGGATACTCGCAGATCCCAAACTATTCTATCCAGGAGATCTTCTTCATGAAGCAGGGCACATCGCGGTTATGTCGCCCGAAGACAGGATCGCTATTTCTGGCGATATTGGCTCTTACAGCAGCCAGGATAAGTCGGCTGGTGAAGAATTGATGGCTATTGCCTGGAGTTATGCTGCCTGTGTGTACCTGGATATGGACCCCGCTGTTGTTTTTCATCCGGATGGCTATAAAGGTGCATCATCGTGGTACATCAAGCAATTTACAAGTGGTATTTATATAGGATTGCCCATGCTACAGTGGATAGGGCTTTGCAAAGATGCGCGTAACGCGGCTGAGGCCGGTACACCGGCCTATCCTCATATGCTGCAGTGGATGCGCACTTAATTGCGGATAGCATAATAAACCCCGCGTCCGGTGAATCCGGCCGGATCATACGTGCTTTTGAAGCCTGCCTGCACTAGCGCTTCCATCATCTCTGCAACAGATGTAAGGCGCAGTTCGTGCCGCTCCTCAAAGTATTGTATGTCCTTATCCTTTGTGCCGATGAGGTAGTGAAAATCAAGTACGGAGATATTTCCTTCTTTGTAGCTGCGGTGCATTCTGCAGACTTTTACCTCATCGGTATTATGCGTCTGCATATTTGTATTGCCATCTTTCCAGTTGTCTTCTGTAAACCAGGGTTCAACGATCAGCAGGCCGCCCGGGGATAAATGGTTGTAAAAACTCCGAAGAGCAGATGTGATTTCATCAAGGTTTTTAAGATAGCCTACAGAGCTGAAGAGACAGGTCACTACGTCATATTTTCTGCCCAGTTCAAAGCTGCGCATATCGGCATTGCTGTAAGTACCTTCGGGATTTTTCTGCCGGGCTATTTCAAGAAAATGCTCATTGATATCAGTGCCGTCTACTGAAAAATTTTCTTTCAGATAGCGATGGTGCTCACCGGTACCGCAGGCAATGTCCAGCAACGTGCGGGCCTCCGGCTTCAGGCGATGTATTTCACCGCCTATTTTATCCGCTTCCGCCCGGTAATCTTTAAAGCTATAAACAAGGTCGTAAATATGGGCGCTTTTTGTAAACATAGTGTTGGTCTGAGGTTGGTTTCAGACCAATATACTAAATATTAAAGCAATTATGGCGGGCAGCGCCTGTACAAAAAATATGGAGCGCTGTACGGTTACTGCACCAAATATGCCTGCAATAATAACGCAGCTGAGAAAGAATACGGCTATATTTTGCTGCCATGCCGCGTCTGTAATAAACAAAGACCACAAGAGGCCTGCGGCGAGAAAGCCATTGTAAAGGCCCTGGTTGGCAGCCATACCTTTGGTTGGCTCAAACAAGCCGGCAGGCAATGATTTAAATGTTTTTCGTGCTGTTGTGGTCCAGGCAAACATCTCCAGCCACAGGATGTACAGATGTTCTATGGCAACAATTGTGATCAATATTTCGGATACAAGCTTCATAGATAGGTGAAAAAATGAAATGCAAATAACGTAATATGTTTCTGATATAAGAAATTTTTTACTCCGGTAAACAGGAATATTATTCAACCAATATCTATTTATTGCTATAAAGATCTAAAGATATGTTGTCTATCAGCATTTGTTTTTTGCCCACATTCCAGGTAGACAGCTCTATATTGTCGCCGTCTTTGATATTACCGGGCAGCGGGACGAAATAATACACATTTCCCCAGATGTTCATTTCTGCCTGGAAGAGATCGACGTTTTTCTGGTGGTCCTTACCATCTGCCAGGCCTATTTTGTTGTTTACGCAACAGGGAATCCATGAGATAGTTTCACCGTTCCGGTTTATAATAAGCGTCATCAGCATGTTGGTATATGGCCCAGCATATTCAGGAGCATTGAACCTGCCACTGCATTTCAGCCATTTTGCTTCACCGAAATCTTTCCTGTTATACACCACGCTTATTTTTGCAGGTGCATATTCGTCTCCCTCCGGAACATGGTAGATGTTTTGGCTCTTGTTGAAGGAATCCGGAATACAGTTGGGGCAAACAGAGTCCTTGAAATTCACTGCGCCGAGCCTTTTCCGGAAAACGAGCTTGTCCGTATCCGGCTGAACGATCTGGTTGTCGAAGCAGACCACATCGTTATAATTGATTTTGTACCTGTATAGCGTGTGGATGTTATAAACAAAACTTGAGTTTTCGCTGAACAGGTTCCCGATGGCCTGGGATGCGCTGTAGGAAAGGTTTACCGAGGCGAAAAATAAAATAATGACACCAGCTGTAAGCCGGAGCCATGCTTTCCGGGTACTGATAAAATGTAGGACGGCTGCCAGGGGAATGGCCAGCAACGGGAGCATGTGAATCATAGGCCTTGAGCCCAGTCCGTTGATATAATTATAACAATACCAGGAGTATATGATGTAGATGTATAATGGCAGAATTGTGTACAGCAGCCAGAAATAGTTCCTTATGCTTTTTATAAGCAAAAGACCTGCAAGGGCAAAATACATAACCGGCGAATATGCCAGCCAGCCATTTTTATAGGAGAACAGCCCCAGGAAAATGTGTGGATGTGTCCAGTCGAATTGCTGGTTGCCATAACTGTAATACAGGTAATGTCCGCTCATATGTTTCCAGTAAAGGAGTTGCGGAATCAGCGGAACGATAAAGGCAAGGGCAGTAAGGATCAGCAGAAGCCTGTGCCGGTAAAGAAACTGCATTTTAACTTTTAAGGTTTCCCTGTTATATACGCCGTATAGCAACGGTATCAGGGCACAGATTATATCTGTTGGGCGCATAAGTGTTATGAGCCCCGTTATGAGTCCTATGAGTATAAACAGAAAGGCTTTGGGGCGTTCTGTTATTTTTATGCTCAGCCATAGCAGCAATGCATACAGGAAAAACAGCGGGACATGCGACATGCCTGCCTGCAGCAGTGAAAACCAGAACAGATTGGTGCCCAGCCATAATATGCAGACAGTGAGAACAGATGTCAGGGAGCCAAAATACCGCCGCAGGATCGAATAGATGAGCACCAGGCCGAACAGGGCATAAAGAATGTCCCCTGCAATAATGAAGTTTTCGTACGTATCGGAGAAGCCATTTGCCGGCCGGTGATTTATCTTTTCCCATGCATGTCCTGCCAGGAAAAAAGGCAGTTCCATAATTGCAACACCGCAGGTGTACTGGTTCAGAGGTTTGCCAAGCGGAGTCAGGTTATTTTTTTTAATGTCGGCCGCATACATCAGGACGAAATAGCGGATTTCTTTATCCCAGGGAAGGGTAGATACATCGTCCAGGTTGTGGTAAATAAATGTGCAGGGCAGATAGAGATAGTAACCGAGTGAATCGCCGTAGTAAATGGTCCTTTTCTCTTTGTACTTCGCCAGGAAGCACGCAGAGAACAGTACAGTAACAGAAAGGATAAGGGTAATGATGCTACGGTTGCGCATACGGTACAGCTGTCTTTGAAATGATATGCAGGTTAAACTGCACACCCCGGAGGCTCAATGCTCCGGGGTGTGCAATATATTAAATTGTTGTGTGAGTTGACACTACCAGCCCAGGAGGTAGGCAAATATCAGGGGAGCTACAATGGTAGCATCGCTTTCCACAATGTATTTCGGAGTGTTGATGTCCAGTTTGCCCCAGGTGATCTTTTCATTGGGCACAGCGCCGGAATAAGAACCGTAAGATGTAGTGGAATCGCTGATCTGGCAGAAATAGCTCCAGAACGGAACATCATGCCACTCAAGATCCTGGTACATCATTGGTACTACACATATCGGGAAATCACCGGCGATACCACCACCGATCTGGAAGAAACCAACGCCTTTGCCTTCGCTGTTGTTGCGGTACCAATCTGCCAGCCAAACCATGTATTCAATACCGTTTTTCACGGTGCTCGCCTGCATTTCGCCTTTTATTACATAGCTGGCAAAGATGTTACCGGTAGTGCTGTCTTCCCAGCCCGGTACCACGATCGGAATATTTTTCTTGGCTGCTGCTACGATCCAGCTGTCTTTGGGATCTATTTCATAATACTGCTCCAGCTCACCGCTCAGTACTACTTTGTACAGGAACTCATGCGGGAAATAGCGTTCGCCTTTTGCTTCCGCATCTTTCCAGGCAGCAACCAGATGTTTCTGCAGACGGCGGAATGCTTCTTCTTCAGGAATACAGGTATCTGTTACGCGGTTGTAGTGATTTTCCAGCAGGTCCCATTCGTCCTGCGGGGTAAGATCGCGGTAGTTAGGCACGCGTTTATAGCTGTTGTGCGCAACGAGATTCATCACATCTTCCTCCAGGTTGGCACCGGTACAGGATATGATCGCGATTTTATCCTGGCGGATCATTTCAGCGAGAGAGATACCAAGTTCAGCAGTACTCATAGCGCCTGCCAGGGAAACCAGCATTTTACCACCTTCCAGCAGGTGCGTTTCATATCCTTTTGCAGCGTCTACCAGTGCAGCGGCATTGAAGTGACGGTAATGATGTTGTATAAACTGAGAAACAGGTCCTTTTTGCATTGTGTATATAATTGGCTGCAAAGGTAAAAATCTGCGGGTAAATGCCAAGGTTATATAATGAAAGCTTCATTTGGCCAATTGTATATAATGCTTAAATTTAATTCAGTAATATGTATACAGCTTCATCCTATCTCTCCGATCCGCTCTGGCAGCGCATAACTGCTTACCGGTTTGACGAGCCCGGCGCAGTATTCCCTTTTTCGCAGAAACTGGCTGCGCAGCAACGCTGGACTGCAGTTTTCACACAAAGAGCCATTGAAGAATACCGGAAATTCATTTATCTCTGCTGCGTATCGCCGGACGGCGCCTCGCCTTCTGCTGTGGTAGATGAAGTGTGGCATCTGCATCTTACCTATACGGTCGATTACTGGAAGCGCTTTTGCAATGAAACACTGCAGCAGGAAGTGCACCATCATCCTTCAAAAGGTGGCGCCGACGAAAAGGGAAAACACAATGACTGGTATGTGGCAACGCTGGAGCTTTATCGTAAGATCTTCGGGGTAGAACCGCCGGGAGATGTATGGCCGGTGCCGGTGGCCGCAATTATAGAGAAGGCCGGGCCGATAAATAGTAATGCATTGAAAAAGACATACAGGACCGGGCTGTACATGTTAGTTATTCCATTCCTGTTTATATGGTTTCGCTATCAGACACCAAATCCATTTGCACTTAGCGGGCCGCACTTTTTACTTTTTTATGGATTGCTTATACTGATATGCCTGTTGCAACTGGTCATCGCCCAGAACGGAAAGCGAAATCAGTTGAGGCAAATTTTAATTATGGAGCTGGGCTGTACAGACATTCGCGGGCTGGCATGGCTTTCGGGCGGTACAAAGTCGCTGTTGGTATATCTCATCGGTTCAATGATTAATTCCGGACAATTGCAGCAGATGGAAAATGGAAGTTATTTCATTTGGAGGGACCGGTTGGATGAGAATAGTTGGGGTCTGTTTGAATATTATACCGGAGACACTATTTCCTTTGATGAGCTGAAAGTGCTTTTCCATGGAACTATGTATACTCAGGAGCAAAAATTCGGTGCATTGAAAACTGCTTATATGGATTGGATGTGTTCTGCCATTGTACCGGCTGTTGTCTTTCTGGTTGGTATCGCAAGGTTTATACAGGGCATCTCTAATGATCGGCCGGTAGGGCTGTTATTTCTCGAGCTGTTATTATTCGTAGCTGTTTATTTCGGATTTGTCATTTACTATAGCTTCCATAATGTGAATGAGCTTATATTCCGTAGAAACCCGGGATTTACGGAGCATATAGCAGAAGATTTTCCACGCAGGGTTATTTTCTCGGGTGCAGCAGCTGTGCTCGCTTTTCCGTTGCTCCTGCATCTGAGTCAGGAATTTAATGTGTCGGGTAATAATTCTGATGGCGGCGGTAGCAGTTGCAGTGGTGGCAGTAGTTGTGGCGGTAGCAGTTGTGGTGGTTGCAGCGGAAGTTGATTTATTAAAACGTTTAAAAGAATTATATGGGTATTTTTTATACTCAGGTTGCTTTGGGAAAAATTGATGGCATAAACGAAGGAGTGGCCAGTGATAAAAATATGGGTGTTTATGCAGAAAGGCTTACAATACCGGAAGATAAATCTGCCAAATATTGGATCGGATTTGGGGCTGGCTATGAGAAAGGTCAGAAAATAAGGAAAATATTAGCCGAAGATAAAAACTCATTATTATCGCTTGATGAGAAGGTAAGTTATTACCTGATCCTGCGTAAATATGAGCATCGCTGCAAAACAAATTTGAGTGACAGTTTTTTGGAAAAGACAGGAAACCGGGACATTACAACATTACCTGCAATTGGTTGCATAAATTCAATGTCCTGGCTTCAGAAAAAAAGATTGCAGCGTGCTGTAGACGAGGTACTTCATTTCTACAAAGACAATTTTCACATTAAAGGTTACCTGGCAGTTGAAGTGTTTGCTGATATGCTGCGGAAGCTACGTGAAGCAAAACGGAAAGATGCTCCGCCATCTGCAAAAGCCGTTTTCAGCGCAGAGGAAATTGAAACACGGTTTCGTGAATGGCTGAACGAACATGGTCTGCAATTGTAAATAAAGAATACATAAAAAAATCCCGGCTGAAAATTCAGACGGGATCCCTGTTTTATAAAGTGTTGCTTATTCAGCGATAGCTTCGCCTTTGGCAATAAACTGTTTTGCCCATTCTGTTGTAATAGACTTCGGACGCTCAATAGGGAAGCCCAGTGCGCGGTCCCAGCAGAGGCTGGCCAGTACGCCCAGTGCACGACTTACACCAAACAGTACGGTATAGAAATCTTCTTCTACCAGTCCGTAGTGTTTCAGCAGTGAGCCGGAGTGCGCATCCACGTTAGGCCATGGGTTTTTGATCTTGCCGGTGCTTTCGAGGATAGCCGGTGCTACTTCGTACACATTCCATACTGTCTGTACTGTAGGATCTTCCGGGCAATGTTTTTTCGCAAATTCCATCTGTGCGGTAAAGCGCGGATCTGTTTTGCGGAGCACTGCGTGACCGTAACCCGGCACTACTTTGCCTGCAGCCAGTGTGTCTTTAATGTATTGTGCGATCTGCTCTTTGGTTGGCAGCTCTGTACCCAGGTCCTTCTGCAGCTGCTCAATCCAGCGGATCACCTCCTGGTTGGCCAGGCCATGCAGCGGACCGGCAAGACCGGTCATACCTGCTGTAAATGACAGGTACGGATCGCTGAGGGCAGAACCTACAAGGTGAGTAGCGTGTGCAGATACGTTACCACCTTCATGATCGGCATGGATGGTAAGATACAGGCGCATCAGTTCTTTGAAGCTGTCATTGTCGAAGCCCATCATGTGCGCGAAGTTGGCGCTCCAGTCGAGCATGCCATCAGGCTGTATGTGTTCTCCGTTTTTGTATTTGCGGCGGTAGATGTAAGCGGCAATGCGCGGGAGACGTGCAATAAGGGTCATTGTATCTTCATAAACATAAGACCAATGTTCTTTTTTGCTGATGCCTTCTTCGTATGCTTTCGCAAATTTGGATTCTGTCTGCAGTGCCAGCACCGCAGCGCAGAACTGTGTCATCGGATGTGCAGATAACGGGAATGATTCAATCACGTCAAATACATGATTCGGAACGTGCGAACGGCGTGCCCATGTAGCAGAGATGTGCTCTACATCTTCATGTGTAGGTACAACACCTGTCAGCATGAGGTAGAACAGTCCTTCCGGCAATGGTTCGCTGCCGCCTTCTGCTTTAGGAAGTTTGTCCCTCAGTTCAGGGATTGAAAAACCGCGGAAGCGGATACCTTCGTTTGAGTCCAGCAGGGAAGTTTCGGTAACGAGGCCAGTGATGCCGCGCATACCCTGGTATACCTGAGCAAGGGTAACATCTCCTACTTTTGTTTCTCCGTGTTGTGCAATGAGATTCTTGATTTCCTGAGATTGTATATCGGCAATCTCTTTAAACCGGTCTTTTACGTAGCCCATATGATTTAGTGCATTAATAGCAGGGTAGTGTGAGAACTAAAAAAATTAACGGACACAAAGGTAATAAAACAGCAGGAACAAGGTGGACGTAACTTTTATTTAACAATATCTTATTTTCCATCTGCCCATAAATATCATAGATATTATTTTAAAGCTGATTTTTAGTGCGATGTCCGGGAGGAAAAAAACAAAAAGGACTGAAAATTTCAGCCCTTTTTGCGATGAATTAATTTATTACTGAACTACCAGTTTCTGGGTAACACTCTTGTCTGAAATAGTGAGCGTAACCATATAAAATCCTGTTGCAGGGAATGCAGATGCAGGGATGCTGTGTTCTACAACTGTATTGGGAGCGTAGCTTTCCTGTGCTATGTAAACCAGCTTTCCGGTAAGGTCATGGATGCTGTAAGTCACTTTACCGTCGTTACCTGTAGTGAAAGCAACGTTACAACCACCGTGAGTAGGGTTAGGATACAGTTTTACAGTATTGCTGTTGGCTGCTACTTCGCTTACTTCTGTGGTAAATGGTGTAATGGTCAGGCGATCCATATAGAAGTTATTACCATTGTGGGTATAAACATAAGGATTGTTGTAAGTGCCTGCTTTGTACTGGAAGCGGAAGTAGGTGATGGCACCGCGTAAAGCTGCGGGGACGTTAATTGTCTGTGCTTTCCACTGGCTTGCACCCGGTACAAACTCCGAACTCTGGGCTCCTGCATTGAAGATGTCGGAACCTGTGAGTGTCTGGATTACTGTCCATGATTTACCACCGTTTACAGAACCGTAAATAGTTACAGTATCGTTAGGCGCAGCACCGTTGGCAGGCAGGTAAGATCCTGCACTGTAAAAGTTCAGGTTCAGTGCGCCGGACTGATAGGCGCTCAGGTTAAATGCGGGGCTGAAGAAATCGTCATGATCTCCGCTGATCGTTCCGGTATGCTTATCTGAACGGTAGTCGTAAGAACGGTAGCGGAGTGAAGTGTTATCATAAACGCCGGCACCGGTATATTGTTCCCATTTGAAGTTATTATCAAAATAGTTGAATATCGGCCATTTGTCCATATCAGCTGCAGTGGCAAAATTCTGCACATAACCTGCAGGCTGTATTGCGTTGGTATCTGCTACGTATACAGATTTGCTTACAGTGCTGCTGCCGGTGTTTGAAGTAGCAGTAAGTGAAATGGTAGCCCAGCCCGGTTGCGTGAATTTGGATGTTACCCTGTTCTGAATGCTCGTTGAAGTTGGTGTTGTGGCACCGTTTGAAAGCGTCCAGGATACAGAAGTAATAGTATCGTTCCAGCTGCGGTTTACAAAGGCAAAAAACAAGCCGCTGTTCTGCCCCATGAAGTATGCGGGCTCTGTACCGGAAGGTAATGCATTGCTTGTAGGGCGTTCTACAGAAAAGTCTGCAATCGGCTTAAGGTCCGGACGGGCAGCAAGCGCTCCGGTTGCAGCCAGGTTGGCTGTGCTCCAGAGGTTGTTCCTGCCGGCAGTACTGCCTGTGAGCGCGGCGAGCATACGGTTTGTCTGCCCGATGGTAAACATTTTCTGACAATATGCATAGTCCATGATGTTCTGCGTGTTGGCAGTATCCGGATAATCGATGCCATTTTTTACATAACCCATAGAGCAGGATGCATCGTAGAGATCTGCAGTGCTGCAACCGGGCAGGTGTCCTTTTGTCGGAGGGGTATCATCCACGCCATCATCGCCACAGGCATTTCCGGGAGAGTTGTTGTCGCCCCAAGTGTGCTGCAGGTTCAGTACGTGACCTATTTCGTGTGGTATTGCTTTGTCTGTGTTAATGTAGGAATAGAGGCCTATCACACCGTCCCAGTAAGGGAATCCGGCACCCGAAGAGGGGTAGTATGCATATGCGGCAGCACCCGTATGGTCACCAGAGAATGTATTAATAAACCAGATATTGATATATTTGTTCTGCGGCCATCCGCCTACTTTTGCCTGGTCACCGGCATTAGTAGTGAGATAAGAGTGCTCGTGTGTAATGCCTTTTGTAGGATTGCCGTTGGGGTCAATTGTAGCGAGACGCAGGCGGATACGGGGATCTCCTACATACGGTTTAAACGGGGGAATAACATCTGCAGTATCTGCATTGCGTTTCAGGTATACATCTGCCCAGTAACTTACAGCGTTAAATATCGCGTCATCTGAGAGATACTCGGCGCCATAATTGTGTACTACGTGTATTACAATGGGAACATCATAATGAGTAGTATCCAGGGTAGACTTGCTGAGCTTCTGAATATCCAGTTTTCTCAGGCCGTCTTTCAGCTCCTGCTGTACCTGCGCCTCATACATGGCGATTTCAGGATGCAGGCTTTTCAGTTGCTGATATACCTGATCTGTAGCACATGTATTCTGGGCATGTACTCCCTGTGCCATGCCTATAACGGTACACAGCGGCAAGATGAATTTTTTCATCGGTTACTTGTAAAAATTGAGTATGAAAAATTTAAATACAAAGTTTAGTCGGGGTATTGCATATTTCGAAAAATATGTTATATTATGTCTGACAGGAGGAGAAAGCAAATATAATGACTGAAGGGAACTTTTAAAGTCACAGCTTAGTCATAACTTCCGTTAAAAAACGCTAAATAAATATCTTATTTAATATTTTTACCTGGGTTAAACACCTCTTCTGTTTTAAACATCTGCTCCAGCATTGCATACAGGTTTGGATGATGTTCTTTAAGCTCCTGGGGCTTTTCAAAAAAATATTCGGAGATAACGGCAAAAAACTCGGTATCGTTTGTACCGCCATAAAGGTCTATTTCTGAATGCTGGCTGCGTATAGCCGTAATTTCCTGGTGCATCTGTTTCAGCCAGGGCACAATATAAGGCTGCTCCAGCAGATATTCGGGGATTCCGTCGGTTGCGCCGTCTGCTTTATCCAGCAGGTGCACAAATTCATGTATCCCGGTGTTGTGCCGGTCATTTCTCATAAATCCGCTGCGTAACGCCGGCTGCGAAAGGATCATCTGGCGCTGCATCGCGCCGTTACCTACCATGCCCAGCACGTTTTCCTGGTCACCGGTTTCATATTCTTTATTGAAACTGGTGGGGTACAGCAGTACTTCATCAATATTATTATACCGCCAGTCGGGGAAGGCAAAGATGGGGATAATAGCACTGGAAGCAACCAGTAGTCTGTCCAGTTCTGTAACTTCTGCACCTATTCCTGTTATGGTTGTGTGTTGCAGAAAATCAAGCAAGCGGGCCTCAAACTGCAGCTTTTGAGCAGGGTCCAGCTTTTGGTAAAAGCGTACATTTTTCTCCAGGAGATCTTTAGATTCCTGCGGCAGATTACCGGGCTTTAATGAAGTGTTATTTTTCTTTTTGCTCCTGTTGTAGAGTATGACCGCAGCCGCAACAATAACAAAGATGAGGATCAGTTTCACTATTTATTTTCAGGTTTTTATTCCTCTGCCAGCTTAATGCCGGTTTGGGTAAGCGTTATTTTTTTCTGGCGGTAAAGCGCTCCTACAGCCATTTTAAAGGCTTTTTTGCTCATGCCGAAAAAGTGATAGATATCTTCCGGGTCAGATTTGTCGTGGTAAGGAAGATAACCGTCATTTTCCTGCAGCAATTCAAGTATACGCCCTTCTTCACCGGCTATGCGCTGGTAGCCCGGCTGACCGGCACCCACGTCTATTTTATTGTCCGGGCGTATCGTTTTAATGTATCCTTTTAGTTGTTCGCCGACCTCCAGGTCACGGAATACATCACTGTAATGCAGCAGGCCTATATGTTTATTGTTGATGATGACTACATACCCGAGATCAGACCTTCTTTGTATGGTAAGGTTTACTTCTTCTTTTTCAGAAACGGTAAGCTCTTCGTTGTCCAATACTTTGTTGATACGTTCTGTAGCAGCTACGCGGCCGGTTTGCTCGTCTATATAAATAAGCACGAGATAATATTCGCCTTCATACACCCGCGACAGTTGCTGTGACAATGGCAGGAATATATCTTTCATCAGGCCCCAATCGAGAAAGGCGCCCTGTTTGGTAGTGCTTACAGCTTTGAGCAGAACGATGTCGCCAACCACACCCAATGGTTTTTGTGTGGTGGCAATAAGACGGTTTTCAGAATCATGATACAGGAACACTTCCACCTCGTCATCTTCTTTCAGACCTTTGGGTACAAAACGTTTGGGCAGCAGTATTTCTTCACCGTCGCCATCGAGGTACATACCAAAGTCTACCTGTTTTACTACCCTGAGTGTATTGTATTGTCCTACCTGTATCATATAAAATTGTCTGGCCAGATTGTTTTCTGTGCGTGTAAAGATAGCTTTTAGTGGTTACGTTTCACGCAAAGGGCGCAAAGAACCGCTGAGTGCGCAAAGAGTATTTGGTCAGTAATACCCGAACAAAAAATAAGAGAAGCAAAACACTATCTGCTTTGCGCCTCTTTGCGGATATCTTCGCGTCTTTTGCGGTTAAATTTCATGCAGAGGCCGCAAAGAACCGCTGAGTACGCAAAAGGGTTGTATGAAAATATCTATATAAAATAAAAGACGCAAAACAGGTAAGTGCTTTGCGCCTCTTTGCGGATATCTTCGCGTCTTTTGCGGTTAATAAGAATTATGAGCCGGTTTCACCAATGCGGAAACCGATTTTTGTTCTTTCCGGCAATGTATAGCTGCGTTCTTTCTGGTTGGCAATTTCTGCAACCGTCATTGGTTCTGTAATGGTATGATGGTAACCCATATGCTTGCTCAGTTTCTGCGATTTTTCTGCAGACAGTTTGCCAAACTCGTAATGGGCAATAAGCCTGCCTTTGCGCATCAGGGCTTTATCAATACTGCTGACACTGCTGTTAAACGTGCAGACTACCTGTACATTCAGGAAATCAGAAAGCAGGCCGTCTGATATGTTCAACAGATTGCTTACTGCAGAGTCGCTGCCTTGCTGACGTTGCATTACTATGTTTTCTGCATCCTCTATTACCAGCACGCTGTTGGGATTTTCTATCAGCAGCTTTACGAGGTCCGGGTTCACGATCTGGCCCGCCAGGTCGGGCGGTACAAACAGTACGCGCTTTTTAATACGGCCTACGAGGTGGCGCAGGTAGGTGGTTTTGCCGGTACCGGGCAGTCCGTGCAGCAGCACAATGCCTTTATCATCTTTTTTATTCAGCCTTTTAAGGACAGTCTGGTGTACTTCGCGAAAATCATCTTCATAATAAAGATTCATATCCAGCCGGGTGCGTTTCACATCCATTTTGGTAAGCTCCAGTCCGTAGTCGCCTTTGGTAATGAGGTGTATCTCCTGTGGCTGACTATTCCGCTTGCCGCGCAGAGAGGTAAATTGTTTTATGAGTTCGCACAGCAATGCGCTTTCCCGGTTGTGGAAGTAAAATTCGCAGTAGCCGTCGCCCATTTCCAGTACTATACCTTCCTGCAACTCTATTACAGATTCTTCTTTTTCCTCTTTGGTCTTTTTGCGGTTGATAGCCGAATAGTGGAATTCATTCACAATCCTGTTGCCGTATTCTTTCTTCAGAAAACCGTATGCTTTTGCATAATCGAGCTGACGGATAATGGTGACACTGGGCAGCTTGTCGAACCGGTATAGAAAGTAACTTTTACTATCCACGAAATGGCCGGAGAATACCCCGGTTTTTATAAAAACATCTTTATGCACTATAGTATCGCTCATCACAATCAAATTTTTTTTATCAGTAAAATACTCACAGTAAACGGTGCATGTAAAAAGTAAACGTTCCGGTTGATGCAGCCGGAACGATCAGTATATTTTCAGCAAACAGACCGTCCCTGTATTTTCTTAGGAGCGCCGTATTTTCATATGGCGCCGGCAGTTTGTGTATTTATGTGGAGTAGTAGTAAGTGCGGCGAAGATATGGGCTTTTTGAGAAAAACCGGAAACAGATATTCCGTAATGTATAATGTATCAGAGCGGTGGCAGCCTACGATGTTCATAATCAGCCCATTTGATGTCTCGGCCGAGTGTACCTTTAAAACGTTTAAAAAATGATTCTTTCCGGGTGATCGATATCCAACCCTTAGGGGCTTTTGCGGTAGCCGGATTGATAACGGGGGTTATGCTGCTATAAGCTGCCAGCGAATCTGTTATAAATGGAAGGCGATAAATGCAGGAACCGAAGCGCTTGCGGAGAAAGCCTTTCAGCAGCCAGGACTGAAACGGGTCTGTAGCAAGTGCTATCGTTTTGAATCCCAGTTTTCTGGCTACCAGGTAGGAGTAAAACACATTTTCTGTGCTATGACGTGCAAGTGTGTCATAAAAGATATGTTCTGCAGGTATACCCAGTTGCTGCGCATACAGGCCCATGATAATAGCTTCTTTGTATGGAGAATATACTGCTGCGCCGGAGTAAATGATATTACTGGTATAGCCGTTTTTGTACAGTATCCACGACCAGATAACACGCGCTTTCATCACAGAGTCCCAATGGCCGTTTATAAATGGTGTCCCTGGTATAATGATTGCATCAAAAGGTTTACAGGCGGCAGCACGAGCGTAGGCTTTTCTCGGGCCTTTGCGCGGAACAAGGAGCTTGCAGCTGTACAGGGAAGAGAATATGGTTGTTGATAATACGATGAGGCAGCAGGTACGGGTCTTTTTCAAGCGGCTTATTTTACGTTATAACAAAAATAAATGCAGAGTGTTTATTGCTCCCGGTTTATTGGTTATTTGATTTTGCAGGAACAAAACCTCTCCCGGTTCAAACCTTACTTGATTTTACTTACTCCTTATTTGATCTGGATTAAACCTTACTTGATTTGGATTAAGTCTTACTTGATCTGGATTAAACGTTACTTGATTTGGTTTACTACTTATTTGATCTGGATTAAACGTTACTTGATTTGGATTAAACGTTACTTGATTTGGTTTACTACTTATTTGATTTCGATTAAGCCTTACTTGATTCGGATTAAACGTTATTTGATTTTGTTTAAACCTTTATAAATTCCAATTATTAATTTAATTCTTTTCTGGTATTTACCATTGGTAATGCTTATAGTTTAACGACCCGGTCTCCTACCGTCCCGACAGATACCAGGTCAGTTATACGATTTCACCACCGTCTTCAGCTCATTCAGCTTCAGCAGTGCCTCAACCGGTGTTAACGTATTAATGTCTGTGGCTGCCAGTATCTGCTGTACTTTCCGCAAGTCGTCTGTAAGACCGTCAAAAATATTGAGCTGGAAATTATTGGCTTTAGGTATATTTTTTACTTTTTGTGCGGTAGCACCGGCATCACCGTGTTTTTCTTCCAGCAGTTCAAGGATCTCATCTGCACGATCCAGCAGTGCAGGAGGCATACCTGCCATACGCGCTACCTGTATACCAAAGCTGTGGCGGCTTCCACCGGCTGCAAGCTTGCGCAGGAAGATTACTTTATTACCGGTTTCCTTGTGCGTGATGTGATAATTTTTCACACGCGGCAATTGTCCTTCCAGATCGTTCAGCTCATGGTAGTGTGTGGCAAATAATGTTTTAGGCCGGTCTGCATGGTTGTGCAGGTATTCTACAATAGACCATGCAATAGAAATACCGTCATAAGTACTGGTGCCGCGACCTATTTCATCCAGCAATACAAGGCTGCGGCTGCTGATATTATTGATGATGCTGGCGGTTTCATTCATTTCTACCATGAAGGTACTCTCGCCGCCGCTCAGGTTGTCTGATGCGCCTACACGGGTAAAGATCTTATCAGTAAGGCCGACGGTAGCTGCATCTGCCGGTACAAAGCTGCCCATATGCGCCATGAGTGTGATGATGGCGGTCTGGCGCAGCAAGGCCGACTTACCACTCATGTTGGGACCGGTAAGGATAATCATCTGCTGTTCTTCTTTGTCCAGCAACATGTCATTGGCAACGTAGGCTTCTCCCGGCGGTAATTGCTGTTCTATTACAGGGTGGCGACCGTTCTTTATATCCAGTATGGGTTCCTGCACCAGCTGCGGACGGTGATAATTGTACTGCTTTGCAATCGTAGCAAAACAAAGCAGGCAGTCGAGCTGCGCCACGATCTGTGCGTTGCTCTGTATGGCTGCAATATATGGTTCTATTTCAGCGAGCAGTTTCTGATATATTTCCAGCTCCAGCGTCAGTATTTTTTCTTCTGCACCCAGTATTTTCTCCTCGTATTCTTTCAGCTCGGGCGTTACATAGCGCTCTGCGTTGGCCAGTGTCTGTTTACGTATCCATTCAGTCGGTACTTTTTCCTTGTGAGCATGCGTCACTTCCAGGTAATAGCCAAACACATTGTTGTAGGCTATTTTCAGCGAATTGATACCTGTAGCTGCCGATTCTTTCTGCTGTATCTGCAGCAGGTAATCTTTACCGTTCCGGGAAATAGCACGCAGCTGGTCCAGTTCTTCATGAATGCCCGGCTGGATCATATTTCCCTTAATAGCCAGTGCCGGTGCATCTTCCACAATAATACTGCGGATGCGTTCCTGCAATTCTGTAAGCGGTTGTATCGGATCGCAAAGTTTTGTCAGCGTTTCTTCTCCTGCTTTCAGGCTTACATCGCGTATCTGCTCCATGAAGTGCATGCTGCGTCCCAGCTGCAGTACTTCGCGCGGATTAGCTTTCTTCAGTGGTATTTTCCCTATCAGCCTTTCCACGTCACCTATCTGGCGTATATGCTGGCTGAGCTGGTAGTTAAGGTCCTGGTTCAGTATCAGGTAGCTTACGAGGTCCAGACGGTGGTTGATACGGCTCATGTCGGAGAGCGGGAAGATCATCCAGCGCTTCAGCAGGCGGGCGCCCATAGGCGTTTGCGTGCGGTCGATGGCCTGCAGCAGGTTGGTACCTTTTTCATCACCGCTGTAAAGCAATTCAAGATTGCGGATCGTAAAACGGTCCATCCACAGGAAATCATCTGCAATGATGCGCTGCAGTGTATTGATGTGCTGCAGGTTGGGATGCTCTGTGTCCTTCAGGTAATGTAGTGCTGCTCCTGCCGCAATGATGGCGGCTTTGAGGTCTTCTATGCCATAGCCTTTCAGCGATTGTGTGCCAAAATGCTGCAACAGCATATCGTAAGTATATTGGTGCTGGAAAATCCATTCTTCCAGCTGAAATGTATAGACTTTGGAATCGAAATATTCCCGGAATCTTTTTTGTTGTCCTTTAGATAAAACGATTTCGGACGGCTGGAAGCTTTGCAGCAGCTTGTCCATGTATTCCATAGTGCCCTGCGCCACATAAAATTCACCCGTGCTTATATCCAGGAAGGCTACGCCACAGTCCGGTTCTCCGAGCCATAGTGCAGCAAGGAAGTTGTTGGTTTTGTTTTCAAGCAGTTTGTCATTGGTGGCTACGCCAGGTGTTACCAGTTCTGTAACGCCGCGTTTTACAATGCCTTTTACTGTTTTGGGGTCTTCAAGCTGGTCGCAGATAGCCACGCGGTAACCGGCTTTTACCAATTTGTGCAGGTAAGTATCTAAAGAGTGATGCGGGAAGCCGGCCAGCTCCACTGCGGAGGGCGAGCCTGCGCCGCGCTTGGTAAGCGTAATGCCGAGTACACGTGCTGCTATGATGGCGTCCTCACCAAATGTTTCATAAAAATCACCTACACGGAATAAAAGGACTGCATCGGGATATTTTGCTTTGATTTCCCGGTGCTGTTTCATCAATGGAGTTTCAGCTGCTTCTTTCTTGGCCATAGCGTGGCGAAGTTAATGAGTAGAATGCTTTTATGACAGTCGTTCTTTTCACATGCAGGACCGGAATGTGAATAACTACGGTGAATGGGTAATAGTGAATAGTCAATGTTTGTGAAAAGTGAAAGGTGAGAAGCCGGAGGTTAAGTGTCATCCTGATTGAAGCCGGGAACAGATGATAATTGTTGTTATCCTGAGTGTAGCCGAAGGACAGCGGCAATTATATTTTGGTAACGATGTCCGGAAACATCTCAAAAATGCTGGCTTTTTGTCTTTGCAAACGGATAACAAAGATTTAAGTGGTTCTGTATCATGGTGTTTGAAACGCATTTTAAACCATACTACATTTTCATGTAGTTGCCGGGGAAGGGTGGTCAGGTTACTTTTGATCCATCAACAAACACGATTTCTTTTGTTCTCTATATAAAAGATAAACGCTTGAGGGTTTATTATTTTTAGGTTTAAGATAGAACCGGGTGTTTCCACACCTGGTTTTTTCATTTTATGCAAAACAGGCAACCCAGGGAAGCCCGGAAAATTAAAATTCCCGTTTGCCACATTTTGATGAAGCCCGCCCTGACGAAGGAAGGACTCAATGTGATAAACAGGAATTTTAAACGCTTATCGGTTATTTTATGATTTATTTTCTTTTCGGAGGAATGTTCACGCCCAGGCTCAGTATCATTTCATAAGTGCCGAATGCCTGCCGTGCTTTACCTTCATATATCTTCAGGCCGGAGTAGCGTGCGTAGTCAAATTTATTGGAGTATTCGATATATGCCCAACGGAAAAACGTAGCTCTCAGGCAGCCTTCCACGCCGGTATTCCAGCCACCCAGCTGAAAGTGCGGATCATTTTCCTTGCCAAAGAAGCTATTCTCTACATGCGGTACAACCGGGCCTACACCCACTTTTGCAATACCGCTGAGCCTGATATTTTCTTTTTTATCTGCGTAGAAATTCCAGCGCTTTACCAGGTTTATCAGGAAGAAGTTGGCGCCGTTGTTGAGGTAATAATAAAAACCGTTGGCTTCGCTGTAGCGGATTGTGGTGTCCACGCTCTGGTGGTTGAGTGTGCCTTTCACACGTACATCCTGGCCATCCTGGATAATGAATTTGGTATGATCAAAATTCAGCTCTACGCCCCAGCCACGGTCTTCGTCAAACATATAACCGATCCGGTAATTATACTGCGGAATGGTAAGCTGCTGCTGAAAAAGTCCCTGGTCCCAGCCTTTGTGGTCGTGGCCTTTTACTTTTTCGAGTGTATAATTATTACCCAGGTCGTCCTGTTTTACTTTTACCTTGCTGCGGGTATACCATTCCATGTTGTATCCCCATGAAAAGTAAACGCTGTGTTTCTTCTTTTTGCTTTTAGGGGTCAGTGGCTGTTCTGTGCTGTTTTGTGCATGCAGGGAAAGTGAAAGACACGCGCAAAGAGCCAGTAATAAATGTTTTTTCATAAAAATGAGATCGCACCTCGATTTGCGGCGCAAAGGTAAGGTGCGATCTGCTATTTTCGTTCAAATACGTTTTTTTAGACTGGGTTTCCTTTAGGAAACCTCTTCTTCAAACTGTATTCCGTGATGTCTTAATTCGTTGAGCACCGGTTTGTAAACAATAGGCATGCTCGGTATCAGTACGCCTTTGGGCGGTTTGATGTTTTTGTTCAGCACCATCTTAGTAAGGATACCCATAGGCAGACCTACGGTTTTGGCCATGGCAGAATATTCGCGGTCATCACCCTTGATCACCATGGTGCTCAGCAGTGTTATTTTGCGGTTGCGGTGCATGTATTCCACTTCGTGCTGCATCACTACCATGTCTCTTTCTGTGGCTTTCATTGCCCATTTTTCCTGCAGCAGGTCCAGGAGTATTTCTGCAGATGAGAATTTACCTGGTTTCAGCGGTGTGTCATTGAGTATGCCGAGCCATTGCAGCAACTCTGCTACTTTTTTATCACCGGCGCTTTCGGATTTCCTGGCCAGAAAATCTTTCAGTGAGACTTTGGTGTCGTTATAACCGGTTTTATTACGTATCCAGTCGGCATAAGTAAGGCCGGTAGTATCAAAATTGTCTTTTTCGTCTGTAAGTCCTAGATCTATCACTGCTTGCCAGCCTTTGCAGAAGTCGGGGTAACGGAGTGTGGCGCGGATAAATGTTTTTATTTCCGGTACGTCATAAAGGTCGAGATAACGCAGCGAATCGCGGTTGGGGTAGTAGGCGAGTGAGCCCAGTCCGTTTACCTTGATTTTCTTGTTGTTATCAAATATTTTTTCATAGGGAACTTCTACAACTTTGTTCTGCTGCAGGTATTTGGCACCGCCCAGGCCTGCAGTAATAATGTTCCTGGGGTTCCAGCTGAATTTGTAATGCCAGGGATTATCATCACTTTCCGGGGCAACGAGGCCGCCGCAGTAAGATTTAAACGAAGTGATGGTGGCTGCCACTCGCTGAATGCTGTGGATGATCTGGTTGGCCGTCATATGGTCTATACCTGGATCAAGGCCCATCTCGCACATAAACATAAGACCTGCGTCTTTTACAGCCTGGTCCATCTCTTTCATCTCCGGTGAGATGTAGGAAGAGGTGATCAGATTCTTTTTAAATTGCAGGCAATCTTTTGCGAGATAAATGTGCAGATGGGGGGGCATAAGTGATACTACAATATCTGCATCTGCTACAAGTGCCTGACGTTGTGCGTCATTGGTAATGTCCAGTACGGCCATTCTGGCAAAAGGGCTGCCTTTTATTTTTTCAGCAATAGCATCGGCATTGCCGTCTGCAACCGTAATCATCCATTTGTTGCGTGACGCATTGGACAACAGGTAGTGTATCAGATATGTAGATGATTTGCCGGCGCCGGCAACAAGAATTTTAGACATAAATTCTTTACTCTATGTGGGTTATTTAATATTTCTGTCAAAAGATTTTGGGCAGAAACTGCTCAAAATTAGTGTTATTTGGATGGTAAAGAAAAAGTCGTGCCAAATTTGTGATTATTTATATTTTTTTACATATTAAATATTGCGTATTGTAACATGTGGAATAAACATAATAAAACAATTGATGATTTAAACGTATTGAGTAAAAATACTATGGGTTCGTGGCTGGATATGCAGTTTACAGAAATCGGAGACTTATATCTTGTTGCTTCCATGCCTGTTGACCACAGAACGCATCAGCCATATGGTTTATTACACGGAGGCGCATCAGCTGCATTGGCTGAGACTGTAGGCAGTGTTGCTTCAAGTCTTTGTATAGATACGGAAAAGCAAATATGTGTAGGAATTGAAATAAACTGCAATCATGTGCGTGGTAAAAAGGAAGGATTAGTTTCTGCAAAGGCGACGGCGTTACATATTGGTGCAACCAGTCATGTATGGGATATCAGAATAACAGACGAGGCTGGGAAGCTTATTTGCGTAAGCAGGCTTACTGTAGCCGTATTGCCTAAGAAGCCATAATTTAACCGCGGAGTACGCAAAATTATCGAAGGGAAGCGCTGAGTTTTTTATGTGATCTGAGCAACATTGTTTACAATTACTCGATTTCTTTGCGCTTCTTCGCGTTTTTTCTCCGCTGTCTTTTCGGCTAATTCATTTATAAACTATCCAGCTCCATTTGCAGGTTTATGCGTGCCTGCTGTTCATATTTCCCTGAAAAATAGGCTGTTTTAAAAATGTGCTCCATTTCAAGGAAGTGCCGCAGTACTTTTCTTCTCCCTGGGTTATACAACAAATCAGGGTAAAATTTGTATTCCTGCCTTATTTGTTGCGCATATTGGTGATAAGTGTTGCTTTTTGCCCCAAGTATGGAAAGATCAGCATCTGTAAAATAGTTAGTATCAGCGTTTTCACTAACGAGGTGCCCTTTGGTGGCCAGAATGTGTTCCCTGCAAACTGCAATTCTTTCGGCCGTTACTTCCAGTTCCTGCAAGCGTTTTACAGCTAGCTCCGCGCTTTGTTCTTCATTATCCTGCTTTAATGTATTGTAAATAATATCATGCCATGCGATGGCGAATACAACCATATCCCAGTCATGGATACTTTCCTTCACCGGAAGCAATGCTGCCAGCAGGTTGTCAAGATGGTAAAGATTGTGGTAATGCCGTGCTTTTTCCGAGTAATGCTGCTCTAGTTCGTTTGTCAGCCTTATTATAAGGTCAGGGTCATTTGTATACAGCGCAAGCGTTTGGGTAAATATTGCGGAGAACATAGTGAAAATCAGATTAAAAAAAACGACGTAATGTATGGATGTTTTCGCAGCCGTGCAGAAAAAAGAAAACTTATCCACAGCCGGTGGTCAATACTGTTGATTAACCTTTTATATAGAGGAAATCCCCCTCCGAATCGTTATATTTGCCTTCTTTTTCAACGACCATTATGGATCAAAACAACCAGGATTTAACACCGCAGGATGCTTCCGGCGACACGAACAAGATCATTCAGGTAAATATTGAGGAACAGATGAAAACGGCTTATATCGACTATTCCATGTCGGTAATCGTAGGCCGTGCACTGCCTGATGTTCGTGATGGTTTAAAACCGGTACACCGCCGCGTGCTGTTTGCAATGAATGAGCTGGGCATGCAGCACAATAAAGCTTATAAGAAATCGGCGCGTGTGGTAGGTGAGGTATTGGGTAAATATCACCCGCATGGCGACAGCTCGGTATACGATGCCATGGTACGTATGGCGCAGCCCTGGAGCATGCGTTATATGATGGTAGACGGGCAGGGTAACTTCGGCTCGCAGGATGGTGACGGACCGGCAGCGATGCGTTATACAGAAGCGCGCCTGCAGCGTTTTGCAGAAAGCATGCTCGATGACATCGACAAAGAAACTGTAGACTTCACGCTCAACTTCGACGACTCGCTCGAAGAGCCTACTGTACTTCCTACACGTATTCCGCAATTGCTCGTAAACGGTTCCAGCGGTATTGCCGTAGGTATGGCCACCAATATGCTGCCGCATAACCTGAGTGAGGTAATTGACGGCTGTATTGCCTATGTAGACAATAAAGAAATTACAGTAGACGAACTGATGAAGTTCGTTAAAGCCCCGGATTTTCCTACCGGTGGTATTATATATGGTATAGACGGCATCAAAGCCGGTATGCATACAGGCCGCGGCCGTGTAGTGCTTCGTGGTAAGGTGAACGTGGAGACCATGAAAAATGGTAAAGAGCAGATCGTCATAAACGAAGTGCCTTACCAGGTAAGCCGCGATGCCCTGGCTGAAAAGATCGGTTATCTTGTAAACAACAAGATCATTGAAGGCATTACACACGTAGCCAACGAATCAAACAAAGACGGTACCCGTATCGTAGTAGAGCTGCGCCGCGATGTGGTAGCCCAGGTGATCATCAACCAGCTGTACAAATACAGCGAGCTGCAGACATCATATGGTATCAACAACGTGGCGCTGGTAAACGGGCGTCCGCGTACACTGAACCTGAAAGATCTTATTTCAGAGTTCGTCGGTTTCCGTCACGAGATCGTAGTGCGCCGTACGCAATATGAACTGAAAGAAGCCCAGAAGCGCGCGCACATACTTGAAGGCTACCTGATAGCGCTGGATCATCTTGACGAAGTAATATCCCTGATACGTAATTCTACCAATCCGGAAGAAGCCAAGAACGGATTGATAGAAAAATTCGGCATGACCGAAATACAGTCCAAAGCTGTACTGGAACTGCGTCTGCAGCGTCTTACCGGCATGGAGCGCGATAAGATCCGTGATGAACATGCAGAGCTGATGAAAACTATTGCTTTCCTGCAGGATATACTGGGCAACGAAGAAAAACGTTACCAGATCATCAAAGATGAACTGGAAGAAGTAAAGAAAAAATTTGGCGACGAGCGTAAATCGGAGATCCAGTACCTGGCCAATGAAATGCGCATCGAAGACCTGATCGAAGAAGAAGATGTGGTGATAACCGTATCTCACCTTGGATATATTAAACGTACCTCTGTAGCCGAGTACCGTGCCCAGCGCCGCGGCGGACGCGGAACCATGGGTGGCCGTACGCGCGAGGAGGATTACATCGAGCATTTGTTCGTAGCTTCCACGCACCATACGCTGCTGTTCTTTACAGAAAAAGGACGCTGCTACTGGCTGAAAGTGTACGAAATACCGGAAACCGATAAAAACGCCAAAGGACGCGCTATCCAGAACCTGATACAACTGCCGCCGGATGATAAGATCCGTACGGTAATGGATATCCCGAACCTGGAGGATAAAGAATATGTGACCAACCGCTGGATCATGTTGTGCACTACCAAAGGTATCATCAAAAAAACCTTGCTGGAAGATTTCAGCCGTCCGCGTTCTACAGGTGTGAATGCAATAACCATACAGGATGGCGACCAGCTGCTGGACGCTTCATTGGTTACCAAAGACAGTTTTATCATGATGGCTGTAAAATCCGGCCGTGCTATATGTTTTGATGAAGGTAAAGTACGTGAAACGGGTCGTGGCGCTATCGGTGTATATGGTATAGAGCTGGACGATGATAATGATGCCGTAATCGGTATGCTGTGTCTTTCAAAAGAAGAAAGCAGCAAACAGATCCTTGTGGTATCTGAAAGAGGCCTTGGTAAACGTACACCGTTCCTGGAGCCACTCGACGAAACAGCTACAGAAGAAGATAAATCTAAAGCACTTACCATAAAAGACGAAGAAGGCAACGAGCTGTTGTACCAGCTGTCTTACCGTATTACAAACCGCGGTGGTAAAGGTGTAAAAACAATTAACATTACCGAAAAGACCGGTGCGCTGGTAGGGTTGCTTTCCGTACAGGAATCAGACGACCTGATGATCACCTGCAAATCGGGCATTACCATCCGTATGAAAGTAGCTGCGATCCGTGAAGCGGGCCGTGCTACACAGGGTGTGAAACTGATCAACATTGATGAAGGCGATGAAATAGCAGCTATTGCGCGTATTGACGAGCAGGAAGAAGTAGTGGCAGAAGACGGCGAAGGTGCCGAAGGTGTTGAAGGAGCAGGATCGGATATTACCGCGCCTGTAGAAGAGTAATCTGAGTGTTAAATTTGACAACAGTAGTTAGTACACCATTAGTTATAAGAAAAAAACTCCCATCTTTACGGTTGGGAGTTTTTCCATAAAGAAACTTTTTAAGTAATAAAACAGAATACCAATGAAGAAACTGATTCTTGTTGCTGCCGGTCTTAGCCTGAGCATTATGGGCATGGCACAGAAGAAAAACGTTACCACTGCCATACTGGCAATGTCTCGTAATGACGGTGACTATGACGAAGCTAAAAAAGCGATAGACGCGGCAGTGCTGGACGAGTCCACAAAAGACGATCCGAAAGCATGGGAAATACGTGGTGACGTGTATATGGCTATGCTCGAGAAAGGTAAGCTTACAGAAGCACAGGCATTGGATGAAGCTGCAAAATCATATATGAAAGTAGTGGCGCTGAAGCCTGACTATGATAAAGACGAAATGAATCAGCGCCTGTTGAACATTGCCGCCAGGTATTACAATATAGGAGCTACCGATTACAACGATAAAAAATACGCCGAAGCGGGTGCTGCTTTGAAAATGCTGGTAGATATCCACAACCTGGATAACGGAAAGCGTTTTGCATACAATAAAACCATTGATACAATGGCGTCTCAATCGCAGCAGGTGCGTGCTTACAGTGCATACTATGATAATAAGCTGGACGATGCAGCTACATTGCTGGAGCAGATAAAAACAGATCCGATCGTTAAAGATCCTAACCTGTACCTGCTGCTGATAGATATCTATGGCAAACAGAATAAAGAGCAGCAGATGCAGGCGGCAATTGCAGAAGGCCGTAAAGCCTTCCCCGACAATACAAACCTGCGCAACCAGGAACTCAACCAGTATATCAAATCCGGCAAACAGGATGAACTGGTTAAAAAGCTGGAAGATGCTGCCGCAGTAGAAAAAGATGGCAAAACAAAAGCAGAATACCTGTACAATATCGGTAACTCTTACATGAACATGGCATTCCCTAAAGATGCCAACGGTAAGGATATGACCAAACCTGCCAATTACAAGGAGCTGGTGGCTAAAGCTGAAAGCAATTACCAGCAGGCACTGGCGCTGAATGCTGATAAAGTAGATTACCAGTATAACGAAGGTGTGCTGTACTACAACCAGGCAACAGAGCTAAACAACCAGATGAATGCCCTCGGCACTACAGCAGCAGATCAGAAAAAATATGATGCGCTGAAAGCGGACCGTGACGGTATGTTTAAGAAAGCTGTGCCTTACCTGGAGAAAGCTTATAACATGCTGGACGCAAACAGTGCTTCACTGAGTGCTGACGATAAGTTTACCTACCAGTCTTCCATGATTGCGCTTCGTGAAATATATGCGCGGACCAGCCAGAAAGACAAGGTTGATGCAATGAAAAAGAAAATCGACGAATTTAAAAGCAAATAACTGAAATAAAAACAGCCTCCCGTACGGAGGCTGTTTTGTTATGTATAGCATACATCTGATGTTTTAAAAGAGATTATTTTCAGGTATTCTTCACAGCTTCGCGCAAAATAGTCTTTAATTTTTCCGGCGCTGTTTTATTGAAATCAGAAAGGTAGATTTCATGATGCAGCCCGTTTCTTGCCAGGTTGTTTTCCTCCATAAACTTTGTTATCAAGGTAAGCGTTTCGGGTTCCCGGTCGTACGGGCCTGTATGGAGCACCTGCACACAAGTACCTTCCTGCATTTTGTACAAAGCTACTGCCATAGTCCACGGCAGCTCCTTTTTAGAAAGAATCCTGGCTTGTGCATCCTGTATATGTTTATCCGTTACATAGCGCGGCATACGTATCAGCAGGCGGTACTCCCATTCTTTGCGCGGCACTTTTACCGAGGCATCTGCTGCAGAAAGGCTGGGATAGTCCTTTTCATTATACCACCATAAACCCTCCAGTTTCGGCATCACAAAATCCATCTCAGCAGCTTTGCAGGCAAACTTTACGGCGTAGGCCGTGGCATATAATGCTTGTATATTTTCTGAAAAAGCAATGCCGGAAGGATCACCTTTCCCTGTTATCGACAAATATTGAGCAGCAGGTATATCCAGTAATTCAGGTTCTTTTTTTGCGGAGTAATAACTTTTATGCACCCGTGCGAGATCCAGTTTATCCATCTTTTGATCATTTTATGATACAAAGAAAATGGCAGCCGGTGACAACCCTATGTCAGTAGCTCCGGCGCAAGTTCTACTTTTTGTTTGCCCAACGGCGTAGCCCTCTTCCAATTGAAGTAGATTGCTTCGTCCCTGCCAATGACGTGTAATGAAGCCTTTGTGTATCAGAACATTAAAAAAACACTCATTATACGGCTCATGTAGTGTATGTTACTTTTTTTACGCAAAAAAAGTAACCAAAAAAGGCGCCGGTAAGCAATTACTGCGTGCTTCCCGGTTGCCGCTCCGATCAATGGAAATACTACTGTTGTACCAGGCTTTTCTGCCCTGATCCCAACGACTGTTTAAAACAATATTTACGTCATATGCCTGATGATCTGGTAAGCCAGTGGAATACTCGCAATGACGGTTCGATTGTTTAATTCGCAATACAACCTGGCCTTCAGAAAAAAAGCGATAAGAAAATGGGAGCGGAGGGCGTTAAGAAAGAAATTCCATACCCATAGCTTAATAGCGATATGCTGTAACTGCGTCCTCCTGTTGTGTGTCAGTAGTTCCTCCGCGTGGACTATAATTTCTTTTAGCCAGCAGCTTATAATATTCCTATTGATAAATAAACCCCTTTGACTGTATAGGCAAAGGCTTTAAAACCCTCGTATCCACGGCCGGGCCGAAAAAGGAGAAAACGGCCACGGTATGTTGATGAGTATAATGAGCAATGCTATAGAATACCAGATGGCTATAGTCCGGAATTTTTGCTTGTCGGTGGGGCGTCGTTTTGCACGGAAAGAACCAATCGTAATAAGGATCACAGCTGTAAGCATCATCGTACTGTGCTCCATACCAAAAAAGCGCACCGGGCGGTCTTCTACAGCCTCACTGTAATGACTGAGAAAATACCGGATCACCGGGCTGATGTAATAAAGGGTGATACCCAGCAGCAGCTGTATATGCGCAATAGTAGCGCTGGTATGCCTTATCATATTATCAAAAGCGGAGAACTTTTTATTGGTAGCCAGTCCGCGGAAGGCACGGAACAAAGTATACACAAGACTGATCAGCACCAGCCAGCGGAAAAGAGAGTGTGCAGCTAAGAGAAAAGAGTACATGGATTATGCGTTTGCCTGTATCGACTTTTGAACGTTGAAGATATTAAATACGGACGGTGCTTTCATAAAGAACCAAATGGCCAGTACAGCATCACACACCGCGCACCCGGCCGATGAAGAAGGACTGAAAGGCACAATAGGATTGCCATACAGGTGATGCATCACATCCCAGCAGGTATGCAGCAGCCAGCCGATGCCGATAAAATAATAATTGCCCAGGCCCTTGTATGCAACTACAGACATAAGCGCACAAAAAGCAAATTCCCAGCCACCGAGGCCGCCACTGAGGTAAGCAGCACCTGCACCGGCAATAATAACTGCATTGTACCGCTGCCGCACCGGTTCTTTGAGCAACGAAGAAAGTATAATGTAAATAAATGCTATGCCTGCGGCTCCTGCAGCATTAGCCAGGCCAAAAGGTGGTGTTATGTGATTCATTCCCTTGTGTTTTTTACAAGGCAAAGTTCTGCCGGGCAATACTGTACTGTGAGGACGGGTACTGCATTTTTCAGGACGTTTCAATCATTTTGCGGAAAGCAACCGGCGTTGTACCCTCATATTTTTTAAACAGCCTGCTGAAATAAGAAGGATCATCAAAGCCAAGCTCAGCGGCTATTTCACCGATCGGAAAATCTGTCTGGTACAGCAGCACTTTAGCTTCCAGTATCAGCATTTCATCTATCCATGTGGTAGGCGATTTACCGGTGATCTCTTTTACTACCTTATTCAAATGATTGGGCGTGATGTGCATCATAGATGCATAATCGCTCACACGGTGAGTTGCTCTGATGTGGGCAAAAAGCAATTCTTTAAAATGATTGGTCAGCGAAACAGATTTTACCTGCTTACTTCCCGATAGCGGAACATAGGCATACTTCAATTCGTAGAGCAACGCTGTAAGATAAGCCTGCAGCAGATCTGCGTGTTGTGTGCCGTTCATTATGTATTCCGCACAAAGTCGTTCCATCAGCTGACGGATATAAACGGCGGCCTGTATATCCGGGCGTATACACGGATTACCCCACACGGTCAGGAACTCGAAATCATGAAGCAGCTCTTTTTTACCCAGTCGGCCCGCAAGAAAATCGTCGTGAAAATTGCAGATAAAACCTTTGTTCACATCCGGGTGGCGGAAGGAAAAAACCTGCCCGGCTGCTACCGCAAAACATTCGCCCGCATGAATTGTGTATGTGTCGCTGCCAATGGACATGATGGCCTCGCCCTCTGTAATGAAAATAACAGAATGTGTGGTAGCCCTTGTAGGCGGTACCGGCAGCGTTATCAGTTTAAACATTTCCTCCACAGGCACAATAAAAAATCTGCCCTGGCTTTGCTGCAGCATCGCATCTGCTTCGGGGCCGGGTTGCATAAACTGTCGCCGGAACGTAGCAGTATCGCGTGTTTTTATTTTGTTGGAACGCACAAGGCAAAAGTAGGAAAAGACAACTGGTCAGCGGAGTATCGTCTGCTGCTCCGGCGTGCTTTTATGAGGCTCGGGCTCTACTTCTCCTGTTATGGAAAGTACGATTGACCTGTTTGATGAAAAAGCATCGTTGCATTGGAGATAGCCGGATTTGGTACACGGGCCGGGACGGTCTTTTGTATTATAAATCAATTTTACTTCCCCTCTCTTTCCTGGTAAAACAGGTTCTTTTGACCAACGGGGAGCAAGGCTCCCGCTTGAAGACCCCATGTTCCGGATAACCAGTGGCTGGTCACCTATGTTCTTAAAACGATAGGTTACTGTTACCTCGGGGCCGTTCTGTACCTTGCCAAAGTTGCGGCTCATGCCCTCCGGAAAATAGATCATTGGCCCATGTACCGGTGTATCGGGCACGAGATAGCCCTGTATTTCCAGCAGGTTTTTGTAACGCTTATCCATGTAATCTGTATTGCTGTTGGCCGCATTGGATACGGGATATATGCCGGCCGAAAAATTTCCGAACTCATTCCCGTTCCATACCGCACTGAAGACAGTTGTGTCTCCCGGCTTCAGCACCGCATGACCGGGTGAGACCCGCAGCGTGGCATTCCTGATACTAAGATGACATATAAAGGTATCGATATAGAGCGGCTCATCTCCTGTATTCTCTATTACAAAACGGCAGCTTTTTGCATCATTGATCTTTACCATGCCGGGAGTGTAATACACCTCACGGAACGTAAGCAGCGGCAATTGTGCCCATGCAGCAACCGCGCAGATAAGCAGGTATATGGTAAGCAGGGTAAAACGCATATGTGATTTGTGTACGGGCTTTAATTGGTCTTTATCATAATGCTGTTTTCGGGCATTTCGCGGCGTGGTGCTGGTATAACGTTTCCTGTGATGGTAAGTTCAATTCTATTTGTATCGTTGTAGTTGACGTAGGCATTTTTTATAAAACGACCAGGCCTGCCCGCTGTGTTATAGCGAAGTTTAATGATTCCGCTCTTGCCGGGCATTACCGCCTCTTTACTCCATTCCCCTACAAGGCAGCCGCAGCCGGTAGTTACGTCGCGGATGACCATTGGTTGACTGCCATTATTGATAAATACATAATTAACTTCTTTTACCGGTCCTTCCGGCATATCACCGGCATCAACTGTCCGGCCACCCGGGAAGAACATAATGGAGCCGTCGCCCGATGGCGCTGCCAGTTCTGTTCCTTTTATGGTAAGCCGGGTATAAGACCGATCCTCGATAGTGCTGTTCCAGGTCACAACGGCATCTTTTGCAAACGGGTGATCTTCACCGGCTCCTGCGGCATAGTAACTAAACCCGATTTGCCCTTTTTGCCCCGGTTGTATGGGTTCCCTGGGTACGGATAGGGTCAACAGGCTGCTGCTGGAAGTCTTTACATCCTGTATGATCAATGGCTTGTCTCCCTTATTTACAAATGTCCAGAACACATCTTTCCGGCTACCGGCAGCAACAGTGCCCACATTGATGGTGGTGCCTTTCGGGAAAAAGAGCTGCGGGCCATGTGCCTGCTGTGCGTATACCGTGCCGGTAAACAGCATTGTGATGATAAAAATTTTGGTTTGTCTGTTCATTTATGATCGTTTTCTTTTTCGGGGTTATCCGCTACTGGTTTTACAAATCCTTTTAAGCGTATGGCTGTAACGGTAGTTGGCGGTGGGGTTGTTGCAGGAGCATACGCATCGTTGCTGAACACGTTCACCGTTTTGTCGAAAAAGCCGGGGCGACCCTGTGTAACGTAGGTGAGTTTCACGAAACCGGTTTTGCCGGGCAATACAGAATCTTTGCCATATTCGGGAGTAAGACATCCGCAGGGGCTTTGCACATTGTATATGATCACCGGCTTTGTGCCTTTATTAATGAACCTGTAAAAAACAGTTTGTGAATGCCCTTCCGGTATCAGGCCGAGATCAAATAATGTTCCGCGCGGAAAGAACATTACCGGTACATCTCCTGTAGTGTCCGGTACGAGGTAGGCTGTAATGTTCAGCACATTTGTATCTGCATAATAATCGCCGTGATGGTTTTGCAGTAAATGCAGCACTGGTAATATGCCGGCATTAAAGCCGCCCGTTGTACCAGATACAGACCATATAAGCTCAAAGCGTGCAGTGGCTCCCGGCTTGATGCGCGCGTGTGCCGGTTGTATTTTTACCTGCAGGGTGCGGGCTACGCCGGGATAATTTTCATCCATATTCCGGAATGAATCTATTTGCAGCAGCTGGCGGCCTGTGTTCTGCAAAGAAAAACTGCTGTGCCGTTCTTCTCCTGCTTTTATAAGCCCGGCATACATCATCCGGCCGCCGGTAAAGCTAAATTGTTGTGCCTGGGCGGTACATTGCAGTAGCAGGATAAATAATATGGTAGTATAAACAGAATGTTTCATTTTATTGTTGAATTGTTTTCCTGTTCTTTTGGCGGGCAGATTCTTTTATTACAGTCGGCGGAGCCTGTTTCACTGTTCCTTTTATAGTGAGTACTGCATTTGCATCTTCACGATCAGCATTGTTATATTTAATGTGGGCTGTTTTCTCCGTGGCGCCGCTGCCGCCAGCAGTATGGTAAGAAAACCTGATAGTACCTGTTCCCCCGGGTTGGATAGGTTCTTTGGGCCACGATACAGGCACGAGATTGCCGCTGGAAGTCATTACATCGCGTATGATCAGCGGGCTGCCTCCTTTGTTGATGAACGGACAGGAAATTTCTTTGGCAGGGCCTGCCACTACAACACCGAAATCGATAGTGGTGCCTTCCGGAAAATACATCAGGGGAGCTGCTGCTGGCTGTACTGTTCCTTTTATAATGAGTTCCGTTGCCCCATTAAAAAAAGATGATTCTTTAGACGTCATATCATCATTGCAATATACCCTGACGCTTTTGCGGAAAGGCCCGAGACGCCCCGTGGTACTGTATGTAAGCTTTATCTTTCCTGATTTGCCGGGCAATACCGGGTCTTTGGAATACTGCGGGGTAAGGCATCCGCATGGGCTTTGTACATTGTAGATGATAAGCGGCTTTTTGCCTGCATTCCTGAATTGATAAAAGACGGTTGCAACTGGCCCCTCCGGTATGGTACCAGCATCATATGATGTGCTTTTAAAGTAAATTATGGGGCCGTTTCCCGGGGTGTCCGCCGGGGCAAATTGCTGCGCCTGTACAGAACTGTGCAGGAACAGCAGTGCAACAAAAAGGCATTTCATGTACATGTGCATTTTGTTTGTTTATATTATCCGGTGGCAGGTAAAGCAGAGGGGCTGTTGTAGAAGGATATGTTATTTCAATTTGCTGCTTTCCGGCGGGGCCTGCTGTACATCCCCTTTTATTGTAAGTGTTATCATTCCATTGGCTGGAATAGTAGCATCGTTACACGCAATATTTACTGTTTTGATAAATTGTCCCGGCCGACCAGCGGTGCTATAAAAAAGCGTGATCGCACCGGTTTTTCCCGGCATGATAGGTTCTTTAGGCCATGTTGCAACGAGGCATCCGCAGGAACTTGCAGCGCGTGTGATGATCAGCGGTTCCTTTCCCACGTTCTTAAAATGGTAAGGAACTTCCAGGTTGGGCCCTTCAGGTACAAGCCCGCAATCATGTACCAGTCCTTCGGGGAAATACATTATAGCGCCATGTACCGGCGTATCAGGCAGCAGGTAGCCATTTATCGTCAGCTCCTTTTTATGACTGGCATCGGTAACATTACTATTGGCGGCATTGGATATGGGATGGATGTTTATTGAAAAATCTCCGGGTTCGCCGGATATTTTCCATAAGGCAGTAAATGTGGCCGTATCTCCGGGTTTCAGTTTTGCTTTAGCGGGGACAATGTGTATTTGTGCCGCATGCTGCTCGTCGCCTGTGCATATAAAAGAATCTATACGCAATGCAGTACCGCCATTATTAAGTATCCGGAATGTGCTGCGTTTTTCATCATTCTTTTTTACAGAAGAGCCGTAACAATATTTACTGCCAATAAATAAGATCGCAGGAGGTTGAGCTTTAGCAGCTGCAGTGCACAGCAGTAAGGGTAAAATAAGTCTTTTAAAAAAACAGGTCATATGTATAAAGACGGGTTTGCGAATTGAAGTAGCAGGGTAGCGAGACATATTGTGCTTATATCAAAAGTAGGTAAACTTCTACGCCCGTCCTCGCAAAACCTGCCTGGCGCGGGTTCTTACTTTTTGCTTGTCCAAAAAGTAAGCAAACCCGCCCGACTGAACGTCGTTCGGGCTGGAAAGACAGCAGGCAGCCCGCCTGAATGACGCAGTCGGGCAGGCTATTACCGCTGCTGCCTGCATAGCTCGATGTGGCTGTGGTGCTACTGTGCTGCCATACCAGGGAACGCTAATCGTTCCGCAAATGAGAGGATGCATATAATACGAGCTTGTGTAACATAAGCGGCTTTTTGAAAATGGCGTTAAGAAAAATGAGCGCAGTGCCGCCGCGCCGCCGTGAGCAATTTACTGCTCCGCAGAATCAGGCATTAAACTGCTTCAGGTGATGATCCATATGCTTCCAGGCCATCATGCCCGTTTGTTCCTTCGTCATTTTGCCAAAAAAAGGATGCTCAAATGTGGCAGCCGATGTTTGCGCATGCTCCTCTATCAGCTCAATCCATCTCCGCTTACGATCTTCAATAGGACCATAAACAACCGTGGTCTCGAAACCTTTTACTGTAGGCAGATTCTGTTTGATGGGTTTATCCTGCAGCATATCTTTCAATGCTATTTTGCCGAATATCCTGCCTATGAACGCTCTTTTAAAATGCTTCTGCCCCAGTATCATTTCCTGCCAGAGAATGCAATGCTCCACCATTTGCCCGGGAGTCATCTTGCCCCATTGTGCCGGAGCAGCTTCTGTAAGCGTACGTATCCTGTTGATCAGCGCATCGCGGGTAGCTTTGTCGAATATCGTTTTCATTATGTTGCAAGCTTTGTGTAAAACTATCACGGGGGCGATTATAAAAGCGGTCATGTTTAAGACATTTTGAGGGGCAGATGCGACAATATGATGCCACATAAAACATCCGGTACACTGCATGTAACATTTGAGAACGTATGCTTTACTTTCCGGACGTAACCGTTTAGATAATCAGGTAGCAAAGATCAGGCTGCAGGCGGAAAGGGGTGGGGTTGGTATATTCGTTTATCGTAGCTGCGCTACGACCGATGATGAGAGATACCAATAGCGATGAAGAAGTGAGCAATGAAGGATATGCCGGTCCGGGAGATTGCCTGCCGCTGCGACGTAGCCGGGAAACTACGCCGAACGGGCGGGCAGGTAATGTGGTAGCAGTAAACCATAAGGCTTACGCTGAATTTTTTAATGAGCATTCATCATAATGTTCCAGCTGCCATCCTGGCTATACGTTGCCGTCACAGACCGGGTACTCTTATTCCTCGGATCAACGCTTGTTGGCTGGCTAAAATCGCTGAGGTTAACAGTAGCGTCAGCATCGAAATTCTTTTGCGAAGTAGTGATAATCACATTTGAGATATCATCTACATTGAAGCTGACATTACTGGACTGCATTACTCTCCTGCTGTCTACAACAGTGGCCTGCCTGTTATCGGAGTTGCTGGTTCTGAGCAGAAAAAACGTGACCATACCGTTGGTTTGGTTCATTGCCTGTACATTAGTCATAGAAATATGGTTTTTGAATCAGTAAAGTATGCTTATTTATAACATAAAAAATATATCATTTTAATTAATGTTGTGCTGTCTGCATCCTGTGTAGTGCTGCCCCTGTTTATTAATATGCGGTCATCAGCAATATGGCATATGTTCGTAATACCCTTATCCTTACCACCGGGTGCCCTGCGGAACACCCGGCGGAGCTGCAAATAGAGCTTGCTAAAAAACACCGCTGCTTATGGTTATCCATTTTACCCACCGGCCGTTTTCTTTTTTATAGAATGCACAATCGGTTAATACATATGCAAGTGCATAGCCCGTTACAGCTACAGTACCATTGCGTATGTAAAGAGGTTTGGAAAAAATATGCACCCGGTATGCCTCCCGGTTGTTGCTGTCTTTTGTTTTTCTTAATGAGTTATAGTAGGCATGTATATCTCCCTTAAGGCGTCTCGGGTGGAGGAACAGGTCTTCGGGCCATACAAAATTTGGGTATTTTTTCATTTGCAGGAGCAGTTGTTTCCAGTCATCATCCGTGAGGGAGGTAGTGTCTTTACCCCGTCCCCACACTTTTTGCCGGTGTAATATTTTTACAAGCCCTTCCCACGGATCGGAATTATACAGATACACGACCACCGATTGTGAATCGGCAATTTTTGCGTTCTCTTCCTTGTAGATTGTTTTTATCAGCGCAATGTCTTCCTGTGTAGCCTGTGCGGATGCTTTACCGGCTATAAACAGGCAGCATGCAGATATTGCTATACGCTTTACAAGCTGGTTTGCAGGCATAGGGTAATGGCTTGAATGGAATGAATTACTATCGTAGCATAAGTTACGGCGTAATTCCCGATTGATCATATGCATCGCTGAAAATGTGCTGTCCCGGATGTTCCGAAAGGGCATGCGTAGTACATGGATAGGGCGGTTTTGCAAACCGCTTTCCTGATGTTTAATGGCAAACGATTGTCCTTACCACCATATGCCCTGCGGAACACCCGGCGGAGCTGTAACGTATTGTTGCCGCCAGTCCGGTTAAATACCTGCAATACAAAAAACTGCCCGCAGCAGGTGCGGGCAGTTTGCAGTAAATGCCTGGAAGTGCTTTATATCTAGCAGTGCGATACAATGTAGGTCGTATAGATAATGGTGGGATTGCCGTTCTTGTCTACTCCGGGCAAAGCCTGCCTGACAACTATGTTGGATACACCAGCGCCCAGGCCGGTGCTGCCCAGATCATAGGGCCAGCTGCTGATACCCAGCCACCCGATATGGGTGGTGCCGGATGGAGTGGTAAGATCATAGCTGATGGAAAATGAGCCCTGGTAGGCAAACGGATCGCCCCCGTTTTTGTTTACATAGATTTCCCAGCTGTCTGATGATGTTTGTACAGAAGAGTAACAGAACGTAAGCGGTGCATAGAGTACGCGTGATTGCGCAGCAGGTGCAGTGTGTGTCGTTTTAGCAGGTGAAGGAGCAGGTGTGAGGTTTGACGATTTCTGACATGAAGCCAGTAAAGTGCATGATGACAGGATAAGCAATAGCTTTTTCATAGAAAGATAGTGTGATTGGTTTATATCACTGATAATAAAAATAAATAAAAATCGCCTTTGTGCACGCCTCACTTCACGAAAAATGTAGCGGCTATGCTCAGCCGGGGGAAAACATATTTATTTACAGGCAGCCATTTTACCTATACAGGTTTTTCGCTTTTACCGGCTGCCGCAGCATTTTTAAAACTGTTGTAAGACACACCGGCCGACAACAACGTCAAAACGCCCATAAATACATGCATCCATGGTCCTTCACTTTTCCTGTCGGCATCAATATCTGCAGGAGTGAGATATGCTTTATGGTGCAATACCACACCAAAGCAATCTATATTGGCGCCATCCAGCAGGCTGCGTAGCGGGTGGCTGCCGGGATGCAATATTTGCCGTTGATATTGTCCGGCGTCGATAAGCAGCTCTATACTGTCTCCTGCATCAGCGTCTGTGATAAAGGAAGAAGGGATACAACTGTAAGCATATTCCACAAGAGCAAACTGCTGCGGCCCATATTGCTGCAGTTGCATTATAATTTCATGTCTGCCCTTGCCATACGGTTCTTTATGTGGCTTTGCAGCAAGGGTACCGGTTATCTTTGCCAGGCTGTTTATATCTGTAGGTTCGTTTTGCTGACGGTACGCCCTTATCCAGAATACTATAAAGCCTGCAGTGGCAAGCAGCCAGAAGATACCGCGAACAACATTTCGCCTTTTTGCATTCATCCTAACCTGTTATTGTACTGGAATGAAAACTACATAAACATCCGCAAAAACGTGTAGATACGGATAGGGATTGGCATAGTGTTTGTTATATAACAAGCATTTTTTAACTATAAAACACGAGAAAACATGCCCGTAAACGAGCTGATTCCCACCCAGATGGACCCAAACATGGCCGCGCAGATCATTGGCAACCTCAACACGGTGATTGCCTGGCTGCAGCCTTACAGTACCAACCTTACAGCCGAGGAGCGCCAGCGCTTTGGCAGCATTAATGAGCAGAACAAGCTGCTGGTAAACAAGGTAAGCGATTACCGTAATGCACAGCCTACGCTCAGCAGCCCCGATGTAAACTGGACGCTGTACCAGCAGAACCTCTCCAGCCGCAACAGCTTTGCCATGATAGAGCAGTTGCTGAGCCAGCTGCAGGAGATGTGCAGCGACCCGCGTATCCTGCACGATTACAGCCTGTACCAGAATGCACTGGTAGATTACGATTACACAAAGTACAAGGCCAACAGTACAGCAGGCGGAGCAGGCTTTACCAGCAAGTACGACGATGTAAAGCAGCTGTTTCCTAATCCTTCCGGCAATAATGGCGGTAATACACCTCGCCAACCAGTAAAACAGCCGGTTGGGCAAAAAACACAAAGCACTCCAAAGCGGAGTGCTTTTTTTATGCCCTGTATAACCTAACCGGGATACGTTCCCGGTGTATCCTGGTTAGGTTGTTGACGTATCCTGGTTAGGTTGTTGACGTATCCCGGTTAGGTTGTTGACGTATCCTGGTTAGGGTATCGACGTATTCTGGATGGGGTAGGCAGTAAAAAATTGGTTTTTGATGTAAAACTTTAGGGTAGGAGACGTAAAAGATTAGGGTATAAACGTAAAACGGGTGGGGGTTGAGCAGGTTGAAATTGAACAGTGGGTGTTAGCCTATCCCAGGACAGGGCAGGGTCAGTTTTAAAACCTGTCAACTCATTTCAGGATGAAGAACACACCCCTGACCCCTCTCAAAGAGGGGAAGTATGGTTACTTAGCTCCCGTTATTGTATAATGCTGTTTTACGTTACATTTCCCCTCCCCGGAGGGGCCAGGGGTGGGTTTGTTTAATAACACCAGACGCTTCAAATCATCTGCTGACGGGAATTACAAATTCCCTTTATCCTTACCACCGGATGCCCTGCGAAACATCCGGCGGAGCGGGGTAGGAGACGTAAAAGATTAGGGTGTAAACGTAAAACGGGTGGGGTTGAGCAGGTTGAGATTGAACAGAGGGGTATTACTCTCTTTCAGAGCAAAACAATGCTTTCCCGTACGTGAAAAATATCGATAGATGGGGGGTGTTTTTCATGTACTGCAGGTATAGTTGAATTTGTATATTTGATATATATGATTCATCTGTAAACATACCTGCCATGAGAAAAGCCTCCTATTATATTATCTCGAGTGTGTACCTGAACTTCGCGCTCAGGGAAAGGATACTGGGTATCATTGAAAACATCAGGCACACAAGAATTATACAGGACACTACTGATGTAGATATGGAACTACTGGTTACGCATTGCACGCAGGCAAAGAAAATGTCCAACAGGAAATTTTATCTGTTGTTTGTCCTTTTTTTAATTGAGTGTGGTATATACCTGTTCGCATACTACGAGACATTTATACTTCTAACCTGTATACTCATGTTGATTGCTTATGCTACTGTGGTATACGAGGAAATCTCGTGGAAAAAATTTGTCTGCAAACAGATCAAGGACAAGGAGCCGGAGCAGATTCCAGTAAAAAAAATTAACAGGCAACTGGTAGACCTTGCGTTGATGTACAGGTCATCTTCCATTTATTATTACAAAAACTATTATCCCTATTCCGGCTTCGGGAGCTATATGGGAGGATGGTCTTTGCCGGTAGATATTACGCGGGCGAAAGACCGCTCTGAATCCTACCAGATAACGGAATTTCAGGAGTTGGAATTGTATGACGCCATTACGAAGGGCATCGAAAATCTTAACTTTAAGAATGTAAGTATAAGTGATTGCCTGCTCGTAAACGCGCATGATATCGCGGATGAAAAACTCTTTTTCAGCAATAGTGTTCTGGTGCGCGAATTAGACCTGGGACTGCAGGACAGGTACCTGAACTCTAAGCAGGAGCGGGGACGCTTTTATAAAATGATCCGGGTAAAGGACTGGCACAATGAATTTGTGTTTAGCATTCTATTCCGGATATACAGATCCGAAGAGAACCTTTTCCTGGAGGTCAAATTTTTTATTTCGCCCGCTCTAAAGGTGTCTCTAAAAGGCATTGACAAGTTAAAAAAACGTATCAGGTTTAAAGATGTTGCCAGTATCATGGCAAATAGCCTTGTAACAACCCCGATCTTGCTGATCGCATCGCCGTTTGTACTGCTTGCAAATGTTATCAGGCTTTCGGGGATTGTGGAGTTTTTCCGTGACCTGTTTGGAAACGAAGAATCGGAAAAAGAACTGATTGGTTCCAATCATATCATCGACAGGCTATTCAGAGATCAGTATTACGGGGATTATTTTCAATCCCAGGATGCAGATTTCTATTTAAAGACCGTAGAAAAAAGAGTGCTTAATACGATAATCGACTTTCTGGAAGACCACAATATCAATGTATCTGACTTTAAAGAAAGCGTGGTGCACATCCTTAATAACGGCATCATGATGTCTGGTGGTGAATTGAAAGCTGATAATGTGGCCATCGGTAATAAAAGCAAGATTCAGGCAACTGTAAAAGAATAGACTATGGGAAAGAACAGCATTAATGTCAACGGTGGCAAATTTACGGCGAATGTGGTGAGCCTGGGAGACCACTCGACGATCCGGGCGACGGACCTGAATACCACTACGAACGAAAATGAAACAACGGAGCTGATCCGGTTAATTGATGAATTAACGGATAAACTGGGTAATACCCCGGAGCCTGTAAAAGAGAAGGATGACGTTTTATCATCGATTGCCATTCTGAAATCTGAGATCAGCAAGGAGAAGCCCAACAAGGTGACGTTGGCGGGCATAGGGAAAGCAGTTCTCGAAAACCTGAAGTACGTGAAAGATGTAGCTCCCATCGCGCACCTGGTATGGGATAAAATAGCTGCCTGGATGGGATAAGCCGGGTGGGTATTGCTTATTCAATAATAATGTAGCAGTGTGGCTAGATCGTGTTTTTGGGCTGCGTTATGGTTGTTGGTGCATAACAGAGGGGAGAAGTGTTACGTGCCCCCATGCCGGTGTGAGATGCTTCCCTGCGCTCAGCATGACAAGCTGTGGTAACATCTATGTACTCCCGCTTGTCATCCCGACGGTAGGAGGGATCTCACGTAATGAGTGTTTTTACGGATTAGTAGAATCTCCTGAAATGTAGCGGTGCAGCTTGTTATTGCTCGCGGCCATTATCGGGAATTACTATCACCAGATTTCTCTCTCCACTATGTTGCGTTCGAAATGACGAACATTCTTTGAGCGTTACCGCAATTACCAGCGCTCCATCAAGGCCGTCATCCAGAGCGGAGAGTAACGAAGCGTGGGATCTCCTGGAATGCAGCGGCACGGCTTGTTATTGCTCGCGGCCGTTATCGGGAATTACAAATTCCCTTTATCCTTACCACCGGATGCCCTGCGGAACATCCGGCGGAGCGGAAGGATTTTACTGCTATGCAAAAGGCATCGATGTGAAAAACCTGTTGGGCCTAGTTTGTTCCTGGTACAAGCTTTTTTGTATAAAGTATGCTGGTTTTCCCGCCACTTTTTTGACTGTCAGATCGGAAGAACCCTTTTTAAATCCGAAAGAGAAACTAATGTTGTTTACCTGTTTGCTTAGCCTGCAACTGCAGTTGCATTGCAGTGTGCTTCCCGGTAACACGGGTACAAGTTCTGTTTCCTGCGTTGTCTCCAGGTATCCATACTGTAGCGTTCCCCAGTACACGGACAATAGTTTGTTTATATCGTTGTCGCAGTTGCCCGACTTAAATATGAAAAGGGTATCGGCACTGTTATTAGACAAGCTAACCGTACAGCTAAAAATGCCTGCCCGGGTTGTGCTTTCACAGACAAAGATCACATCGCCGAAATGGAATGTGCGTTTCTCTTTTCCTTTTCCGGGAGCGCACAAGGGTATCATTAACATTATAAAAAGGGCGGCGATAAAGGTTTTATGTCTCATAGGCTGTTAATTCAAACAGGCGATATGTTACAAATATAGTTGCACAACGGTTTTGGGCGATGCAAAATCCATCCCCATTTCTCATGCTGGTGTGAGATGCTTCCCTGCGCTCAGCATGACAAGCGAGCGTACATAGATGTTACTGCAGTCTGTCATCCCGGGGCACGAGGGATCTCACACTGCATGGGCACACAGCTCCATCAAGGCCGTCATCCAGAGCGGAGAGTAACGAAGCGTGGGATCTCCTGGAATGTAGCGGTGCGGCTTGTTATCGTTCACAGCCGCTATCTGGAATCGCAAATTCTCTTTATCCTTACCCTTTCGAAACATCCCGCGGAGCAGGGCATTACCGGCGCTCCATCAAGGTCGTCATCCAGTGTCCTTCCGCTGTCTGGACAGACTTCGTGCAACGGAGCGTGGGATCTCCTGAAATATAGCGGTGTGGTTTGTTACGACTCGCGGCCGTTATCGGGAATTACAAATTCCCTTTATCCTTACCACCGGATGCCCTGCGGAACATCCGGCGGAGCGATGACTACTGGGAATTATACCCTTGATTTTTGGCGAAAAAAATAATTGTTGCAAAGCTTATTTTATCAGGAATTCTATTTTCATAACAGTACAGAAGCATTTGCTCGCTTTTTTTCTCGTCATGTAATGCTCCATCAAGCCTGCACAATTCCAAATAATATTTACTGCCCACATCGTATGAAAAAGTATTAGCAATTGCCATCCCGACTTTATACCAAGATTCATAATCTGTTGTAATACTTTTATTTTTTTTCTTTAAGAATTTAATGATTTTAAACATTGCCTCTCGCATTCGCTTATCGTTTTTGCCCTCAGTTGCATATATGCTCTTGGGTAATGCATAAGATTCCTTAGATGTGTTGCCTTTTTGTGATCGTGATATTGTATCTATTGTCGGAATATCATTATGTTTCAAAATCCAATCCTTTGTTATAGTAGAAGCATTTTCATTAATAAATAAATCTTTGTCGCTTGATACATAGCATAGTCGTGTATAGTCACTACCAGACTTGTCTATAGGTATAGAGGTGTAATCTTCAATATATTTTTTGATAACACAGAAATACAATTTATGCATATCAACATTACTATCGGTAGGAATTAAAAACTTAATGCCATTCATTGATGGAGAAATCCAGTATGCGTATACGTAAGGTTGTGAACTTAAAAAAAGCTTAAGCCTCTCACGTTCAACCTCGTTTATGTTGTCAACATCAAAGATTAATATTGAACTATATTCTAGAAGTTCTTCCTGTTTTCTTTTTTTTGAAAATGTCCCACAGAAAGTGACAGCAGGCAATTGTATTTTGTTTCTTTTATATTCATCAATATTACCTTCAGCTAGAAGCTGTCGTAGTGAATGTATTTTATCATAATATTCTTCGGCCTTAATTGCAGTAAGGATATTATTAATTGGGATATTCTGAGAAACATCACTAAATGTGTTATTAAAAAAAGATATTTTTTTAATACAGTATTTCAACTTGAATTTTTTAAGTATAAATTTACAGTATTGGGCTGTGATGCAGGGTGTATATTTTTTATACATCAGATTAAGGTTCAGGATGAGGGTAGTAATATTTTCTAGCTTTAATAATATGGCTTCCTCTTAGGTTATTCTGAAAAATGGAATGAGCATTCCTCCTGTTGCTATTGGCTCAGTTTTATGTCTCAGTATCTTTGTTAAATAACTCGGTCACAGCCCAATATTATGAACCTTGTATTAGACTATTTTACCAACGAAGCGATATATAAATCCATCGTAAATATTAGAATCGCACAACTTAAAAAGAGAAATAAACTTCACGCAGATAGGGAAATAAGCCATCATCACAAGACAAATTTCCACAATAAAGAGAAATATAAGGGGAACTCATATTTAAAATGCATTGTACCCCCTAGACGTTCTTGGGTAAAACCTTCAAATTATTACAGGAAAAATGTAACTACTAATAGCCAGGCTAGAGTTCGGTTTTCTCTAATGAAAACGTATGAGAAAGTGAAAGAAAGGGCCAATGCAGATATTACGAGTTCTCCAATGTGGTATGTAGAATTTTTATACTTCTGCAATTACATAAGGTATAAAGTTAGTGTTATAGAAAGAGAAGGGCTAAATGAACCTGATTTGTTTGCAATACCTAAAAAGAAAAAAACTAATACCGCTGAATTATTAGAGTATCGACCAATTATGCAGTATTGTTTAGAAGATAGAGTAATAATTGGTCTTACAGCTAAATATTTTGTTGACGTTTTGGATTCTGAATTTTTAGATGTTTCATTCGCGTTCAGAAAGACCACAAAAGGGAAGGCAATTACGCATCACGATGCATTTGCAGAAATCATAAAATTTAAGGAAGCTAAGTCAAATAATAATATCTATGTTGCCGAATGCGATATACAAAAATTTTTTGATTGTGTAAATCATGATGTGGCGAGAGAATGTTTGAAAAAAATTGAGGATAGACTAAATGCTAGAGGTGTAAAATTAGACGTAAATGCATTAAATGTTTTTGAATCGTATTTGCGATCTTTTTCCTTTAATCGAGTTATACTCCCTAAAAACAATGAAAGCTGGTTTTTATCGAGAAAATTACAGCCAGGACGTTTCAAATGGGTACAAGAATCCTTGTCCAAAACATTTGGGTATGATTTTGAAAAAAAATCAATAGATATAGGCATCCCTCAAGGTGGGGCGTTATCGTGTGTTATTTCAAATATAATTCTTGATTCTGTAGATCGTAAAACGTTAAATTCAGAAAGTGATTCTGATCTAATTTATGCTAGGTATTGTGATGATATGATTTTGATGCATTTAAATGCAGCCAAATGCCTTGAAGCGCTAAATAGATATAGGGAAGCTGTTTTATCTTGTAAGTTATTAATACATAGTACTGCAGAGGATTTTTTTACTAAATGTTACAATAAAGATTTTTGGGAGTCGAAATCAAAACCAATTTATTGTTGGGGCAATAAATCAAAACTTGCTAAAAATAATGTTCCTTGGATTGGCTTTGTTGGATACCAAATGAGATATGATTGTAAACTTAGAGTTCGAAAGGATTCTTTTAATAAGCAAAAACAGAAGTTGAAAGATGAGTATGAGCGTATTTTAAGTGCACTTAATCATTCAAGAGCTTTAGGTATAAATCCTGAGCATTTTAGAGTGAACAATATGTCCGTTGTTAGTAGCTTTAAAACAAGAGTAATTTCAATGTCCGTTGGGCGGCCTAATTTGAGAACTCCTTATAAAAGTAATTTTGACTTGTGCTGGGCTAAAGGCTTTCAGCTAATCAAAAATAATAGTATATATGAATCGCAGTTGAGAGAGCTTGATAGACGAAGAACATTTCAATACTACAAACTGAATAAAATTTTGCCGGATGTTCGCAAAAAGGCTTTGGATAGGGAAGACAATAAGTTAAGGCCTTACTTTGGTACTCCATTTAGTTATTATTCCATAATTTTTCCTCATCCACTAAGAATAGTTCGATAAAAGGACCACTATTTAGTGGTCCTTTTATCGAAGTCATCAGATGTTTACTTCTTCTTCAGCGCATTAATTTCTTCTGCTGTTAAGCCCGTTGCAGAAATAATAACTTCTACATCTACTTTTTGTCGTAGTAGTTTCTTAGCGACTTCTTTTAAAGCATCAGTCTTCTCCTTTATTAATTTGGTTTTTTCCCGCACCAACTTCTTCGTCTCCTTATCCATTTGCACCATCTTTACCTGTATGTCGGAGATACGCGCACGGAGGTCGTCCATTTCTTTAAAGGTGAGGTCTATGTCGGTAAACAGTTGTCCTTTTTTAGAGAAGGAGTAGTAGCCGTCTTCGCCAATGATCAGGTGGTCCATAATAGGGCAGTTGAGAAACTTGCCAATGGCCACCATGCGGTTGGTAAACTTTTTATCGTTCTCAGAAGGTGTAAGCCGGTTGCTGGGGTGGTTGTGCACCATAATGATCTTTACAGACTGCTTCTGCAGGGCAAAGGAGAATATATCAACCGGGTCGGCAGGTACAGCGGTGCTGTTACCGAGGCCTACGAGGTCTATGAGCAGAATGCGGTTGTCGGCAGCGAGGCACACGATCCAGAAATGCTCCTTGCGGCGGTCTATCTTGCGGTCGCGCAGGAGTATACGCTGCATGATTGCGTATATATCGTCGGAGTTGAGTATGCGTATCTTTTCTTCTTTAGTGAGTCTTATAGTCATACGGTTACGAAAATAACCAATTTGTGAGACGGGCAATAGGTATGGGGTAAATTGTCGTAATAATGCGGTTGCCGCCTGTGTTATTGTATAGCCCTCATTATCCTATATGTCACTTTTTTTTGCGGAAAAAAAAGTAACCCAAAAAAGCCGCCGGCAAGCCATGACGGCTTGCCCGCCTGAATGACGCAGTCGGGCAGGCTTGCCGGTGTGTCTCCGATTTGGTTGCAGTGCTACTGTGCTGCCGGGCGGAGGGGCGCTAATCACTTTACGCGAGTAGGGTAAAGTGGGTAAGATTAAGATGGTATGGCTTGCATAACACAACCGGCCTTTTGAAAGCAGCGTTAAGAAAACGGCCTGTGTGCGGTGGCAGAGAAGGCGGCAATGGACCGTAACGATATGAAGCCGGTATAAGCCTATGCCGTGAAAAGAACCTAAGCCGATAGCAAGCTTTTGCCGGTGCGTGCAAAGTAAAGGACGTTTTTAGCTGCTTTCAAACAGCCTTGATCTTTTGGTTCTTTTGGATCAAGCCAAAAGAACAAGACAACATGTGTGTGTAACATAACAGTTCTCATTATCCCATATGTCACTTTTTTTTGCGGAAAAAAAAGTGACCAAAAAAAGGCGCCGTCCCGATAGCTATCGGGATATGACAGCTTGCTTGCCGGTGTGTCTCCGATTTGGTTGCAGTGCCACTGTGCTGCCGGGCGGAGGAACGCTGATCGCTTTACGCGAGTAGGGTAATTTGGATAAGATAATATGGGCTTGCGTAACACAACCCGGCCTTTTGAAAATGGCGTTAAGAAAACAGGCTTGTGTGGCGGCGTGGAAAGCGGCAATGATCTGTAGGGAGAGGACGTTGATGAAAGTCTGCGCCTGGAAAAAGCATACAGCATAATAGTAAGCTTTGCCGGTGTGCGGGCAGGGAAGACTGTTTTTAGCCATTTTCAAACAGCCTTGTCCCGAAAGCTTTCGGGATGGTTCTTTTGGATCAAGCCAAAAGAACAAGACGGCATGTGTGTATAACAATTCAGCAAAAGCGAAATACTACTGGCGATTCTGATTGGAAAGCAGCCGGCGTAGCTGTGCTTTATTGTCGCGGTACATTTCTATCTGCCCGATGTTGTGATATACAAAGCTCCGCAGGTAATCATTCGGGCTGTCGATATGATGCAGTTTTTTCACATTGCCATTATGGATAAGTGCTTTTACAGAACGGATGATACCCCACGGAATGCCCCACCAGCCAATAAGCGCTGTACCCGAACTGGCGCTCCGGACAGCATTGTCAAGGCAATCGGGGCAGCCTATTTTCAGTTTCTTTTTAGATTGTGTGAAGATGATAACGCTCATTACTTCGCTGGTCATGGTACCATTAAGTTTACTGTCGCTGCTGCCGCAGGTAGGGCAACTGAGATTACGTATAGTTTCGCAGTAGCGGTCGAGATCTGTAAGTGTAAGCTCTTTGTTTTGCGCTTCCACACTTTTAATTAAGCTGGTGCTCATGCCTCGTCGCGCAATTTCATTTTTCACTATGGCCTGCGCTTCCGGGGTGAGTTTTTGAGCATTTTGTGTAGCAGCATATTCCAGCTCGCTGTCTGTCATTCGCTGATAGTGTTCGTGCACAAATTGGGGATCAATTCCGGGTTTCATAATGTGATTGATTTATATGTTTAAACGGGTAAGGTAAATATATGTATTTACACTCTTCAGTGGCAATTGATAGTAAAAAAATAATAATAGGATGACTGTACTACTGTTTACCGTTTCACCAGCTTCTTTACATCGGCCTGCATTTCCTGTATCATGCGGGCTATTTCCTGTATGGGCTGCTCGGGTTCGGGCAGGGCATCGGCTACATAGTTACGGAAACGCCACACTTCCAGCACGTCGCCTATAGATACGTTATATGGTTTGTAGTGTGTGTTGAGGGATTCAAGGTGCAGCGTTTTTTCACCGGGCTGCGCGGTTACCAGCTTAAAGACGATGCCGTCGTTTTTGGTAACTACGATACAAGGTGTGCCATTCTTCAGGCTCATCCAGTCTTCGAGATATTCGCCGATCACAAAAGCATTTTCCGGTACGGGCAGCATAGAGTCGCCGGTGGTGGGAAACATACGGTACTTACGGTCTTTGGGCAGGTGCGGCAGGTGAAAGACAGGCAGCTGCGCAATAAAGTCCGGGTCGCCATAACCGGCAGTATAGCCAGCTTTGGCTTTTACCGATACCAGCTCTACGTTTTCATTGTCGTCTTTATCTACCGTAGTAGCCAGCACGCGCATCTTGGTTCCCGTGGCATAGGTGTCGTTGCCGGCCTCCAGTTCGCGCAGTTTCAGCTCAGAGAGTTTAGAGAGATCTACCTTCAGCAGGTTGTCGATGCTCATTTTATAGTATTCGGAAAAGCGGACGAGGTCTTCTGCTGTCGGATTTTTTGTATGGCCGTTTTCATGTGCGCTCAGCTTTACCCGGGTGATATTCAATGTTTCCGACAGTTCGTCCTGGCTCAGCTTCCTGCGGTTGCGCAAAAATTTAAGGTTGCCTGCCCAAAAAAAATTTTGTGACTTCATTTTGTTGTGGTATTATTGATATCTCAAAGTTGATATTTTTAGTATCAAAGATAAACGATGGCACGCTTCTCACAAAATAAACTTGTTTATAATCCACAGTCAGTAGTGATGTATGTGGATATGAACAGCTTTTTTGCGAGCTGCGAGCAACAGGACAATGAAGCGCTGCGTGGTAAGCCTATAGGTGTATGCACGTATATGAGCCCTAATGCATGCGTCATCGCCCCGTCGACCGAAGCTAAAAAATTTGGCGTGAAAACCGGCATGCGTTTTAACGAATGCCTCCAGTTGTGCCCCGAAATGATACAGGTGGAGATGCGGGCGGTACGTTACCGCCAGTACCATATAGCTATTATGAAGGTGCTGAACAGCTATTGCGAGGATGTAATAGCAAGAAGCATTGACGAGGCCATGATGAACCTTACGAATTACCGCTGGGTGTACAAAGACTTTAAAGAACTGGCTCAAAAGATAAAAACGGATATACGTACATCCTGCGGTGAATTTGTAACCTGTTCCATTGGTATTGCACCCAATGCGTTCCTGGCCAAGCTGGCTACCGATCTGCAGAAGCCGGACGGGTTGGTGGAAATAACGCCGGAGAATATTGACAGTGTTTTGGCGCGTCTTACGCTTACCGATTTGCCCGGTATTGCCGGCCGCAATGCCCGCAGGCTGGAAATGATAGGCATCCGTAATCCGCTGGAAATGCGCCATACGTCGCAGGCGCTGCTGCGCAAAGCTTTTGGTGGTGTGACGGGTTACTACTGGCATTGCCGCCTCAATTTTATGGAGGTGGATATATATAAGAACGATTACCGCGGCATGAGCGCCACACGTACGGTGTCACCAGAGCAGCGTAAGTCCAGGCAGTCGCTGGAATCGCTGCTGATATCGCTGTGCACCAAGCTGGAGCAGCGGTTGGTAAAGCAGGAAGTGTTCTGCCGTAACCTGAGTTTCTTTATCCGTTACAAGGACTTCACAGGCTGGGATACCAATATCCGCTTTATGCAGCCGGTGCAGGACGGGCTTGAGATGCGCAACTATATCATGGACCGGGTGCAGGAACATGAGCGGGCGCATAACATCTCAACGATGTTTCATGAAAACACCCGCAGTATAGGTGTTGCCATCAGCGATTTTGTAACAGACCAGCATGTGCAGTACAGCCTGTTTGATAATAAAATAAACAAGGATAGAGTACGTAAGATCATGTACGCGATCAAAGACAGGTTTGGCAAGAACAGTGTACGCAAAGCGGTAGAGACGATATCGCCCAACGAAATGAAGGATGCCATCGGTTTCGGATCCATAAAAGACCTGTACGATGACAAACATTTTAATCAATATATGCTGGAGGAGTAATGTGTTGATGTGGGTAATGTGCCGATAAATGAGAAAATGTGAAAATTAGCTGATTAGCTAATGTGCGTGATGTGACGGATGTGTTATAACAGCTTGATACTTGATACTTACTACTTGATACCAAAAAAGAAGTTTCCATAACCGTGGACCCTATAGCCCTATTTACTTTGAAGACAGACGTTGTGATATTTTTTAAAACTGAAGAACATGATTAACCAGGCAGCGAACGACCGTTTTGAAAAAGGCAGGGGTGCCCAGTACAACCCGCAGAACCGCTTTCTGAAGGGAGCGTATATACAGGAGCATCCGGAAGCTATTGACGACTGGGAGGTAGAAGACCGTAAAACCGAATATATATATGACGACAGCAAGACGCTGGTGAATGAGGTGAAAAGCCCTGATGTGGGCATGATGTATTCTGCCAATCCTTACCAGGGTTGTGAACATGGCTGCATTTACTGTTATGCCCGCAACTCGCATGAATACTGGGGCTACAGTGCTGGCCTTGATTTTGAAAGCCGCATTGTTGTAAAGAAAAATGCACCTGCGCTGCTACGCAAATTCTTTGAAAATAAAAATTGGGAGCCAGCCCCTATTTCTCTGTCTGGAAACACTGACTGCTATCAACCCATTGAGCGCAAGATGCGCATCACCCGAAAACTGCTGGAGATATGCCTTGAATACCGTAACCCTGTTGGCATAATCAGCAAAAATGCACTTGTATTGCGGGATATTGACATCCTGCAGGAACTGGCGAAACTTAACCTGGTGCGTTTTTTCGGTTCTATCACTTCTATGGACGAAAACCTGCGCCTGAAAATGGAGCCGCGGACTGCTTCTTACCGTTCGCGGCTCAAAGTGCTGGAGACGCTGTCTAAAAATGGTATTCCGGTGGGCATTATGAATGCGCCGATCGTTCCCGGACTGAACGATACGCATATGCATGATGTACTGAAAGCTGCATCAGAGTCTGGTGCATTGTGGGCGGGTTATACAGTTGTACGGCTGAACGGTGCTATTGGCGGCATCTTCGAAGACTGGCTGCATAAAGCTTTCCCCGACAGGGCGGAGAAGGTGTGGAACCTGATCAGCGATTGCCATGAAGGCCATGTGAATGACAGCCGCTGGGGCAACCGTATGGTAGGCGATGGGAAGTTTGCAGAGCTGATACGTGACCAGTTCCAGTTGTACTGCCGCAAATTCGGGCTGAATGAAACAAAAAAGGATTATGATCTTACTGCTTTCCGCAGGATAAGGAACAGGCAGCTGCCGTTGTTTTGATGTGTGTTGAATGTGGCTGATATGGTAATGTGAATGAAAATGTGGTAAGTAAATGTGCTGACCGTTGCGGTCTTGCTGAAAGGCTGCGGGATGTGAAGGGGTAGTGCATAGCACCGGAGTGAAACGGAGCCCGTAGCAGCCCGGACTGCAGCTCAAGTGAAAAGGTATGCAGAAAGCCCCGCATACCTTTCATGAAAAAATAAAAGAGTGTTATTGACCTGAGTGGAGTCCGATTGAGTTGCCTTCCGTATCTATAAAGAAGGCCATGTAACCTGTATCCTGGTTGATCAGCGTTTTTGGTAACTGTATCTTTCCGCCGGCAGCTTCGATGCGGTCAAGGACCTGCTGCAGATCAGGATTGCCGTTCATATATACAACAGCGCCGTCGCCGGATGGTTTGTGCAGTGAGCCTTTTACCAATGCTCCGGCAACGCGGCCGGCCATATTGTCAAAAGGGAAAAACGCCATTTGCGAGCCCATCATATCTATAAGCTGCATTTCGCCAAGATCGAAAATGGTTTCATAGAATTTCTTGGCACGTGCGATATCGCTTACCGGTATTTCAAACCAGTTGAGGATATTGGTGTCCTTGCTCATTTTTTGCATAGTGCTCTATTTTTTGAGTTGGGAAATGACGTATTGTGTTGATTTTTCTGCCAGCTCCCGCCACTGGTCGGCATAGCTGAAAGGTACCTGCACCCATTCCTTCATCGGCCGTCCGTCCATTGGATCAAAGAGCTTGGCTCCTTTCAGCTGGAGCGCTTTTTCTTTGTCTGCCGCATTGAGTTTAACGACAATATGATCCCGCCAGAACATAGCAACAGCTTTGCCGTTGGTCAGCTTGATACACTCTGCTCCGAACATTTTGCCCGGTTTTGCATCCGGTATGTCTGCTGCTATTTTATTAAATAAGGTAACTGCTGCCGACATTATTTTTTGCTTTCACAGTTAAACATCCAGTGCATACCATATCTATCGGTGAGCATTCCAAAGCGTGCACCCCAGAATGTATCCTGAACCGGCATGGTGATATGTCCGCCTTCGGCCATCTTATTGAATACTTCATCCACTTCCTCGCGTGAGCTGCAATTTACAGAGATGCTCATGGAGCTGCCGGCCTGGAGCGGGCGTCCGCCTACAGTATCCGAGCCCATCAGTGTAGCACCATTATTATATATGGACGCATGCATTACCTTGCTTTTATCTGCTTCAGCTACATCCATAGGTCCGTCGGCAAAGGTCATAATGCGGAGATCGCCGCCCAGGCAGGAGTGGTAGAAGGTCATGGCTTCACGGCAGTTGCCATTAAATGCGAGATATGGATTGATTCCTGTCATAAAAAATCCGGATTTTGATTAATACAAAAGTACAATTTGTATACTTATTATAAACAAAGTGCATGCCACTGTTAGGTAAACTGATGCAGTGTTTTTGAGGGTTTTCTCGCAAAGAGCGCGGTGGGGGCAGGAATGTTTTTCTCACGGCGGCACAACGACACGGCGGTTGTATTGTATAGGGCTCTTGTTTGATTTAGTTTTTTTCTCGCAACGATATAGCGACGCGACGGTGGTTTGTGCTGCGTTCTCTATAAAACTCTGCGCTTCTTTGCGAAAACCTTTGCGTTCTTTGCGGTTGCTTTTCTCGCGGCGGCACGGCGACGGTTTCGTGTTATTTGTTTCACTTTTGGCTTTTACGTTTGATTTAGTTTTTCTCGCGGCGACGCAGCGATGTGATGTTGCCATCTCATATCTCAATACTCATATCCCACATCCGGCCAATCACTATTCATCCCGCTCATTTTTATCTTTTCAGACTTATCCGTTGAAAATCGGGCTTCTGTCGTATCTTTAACGCCAATTTCGCTGAAAAATTCAGAGAAGTTATTGAAAATCAGTTTTCTAACTAATCGAAAGATTTATGTCCTCAACCTGGTTCAGACGTATCAAGAAAGGGGTATTGACCAGTACCAACGAAAAGAAAGAAGCACCCGACGGGCTTTGGCATAAATGCCCTGAGTGTAAGAATACATATACAGTTGCAGAGCTGGAGAACAACAATTACGTTTGTCCGAAATGCAACTACCACAATCGTATAAACTCCAAAGAATATTTTGATATCATCTTTGATGATCATCAGTATGAATTGCTGTTTGAAGAAATTGTGAGCAAGGATTATCTCGGCTTTGTAGATATAAAGCCATATGCAAGCAGGCTGGTAGAGGCCCGTCGCAGCACAGGTGTCCGTGACTCAATGAGTGTTGGTGTGGGTAAAGTATATGGTCATGGACTGGTGGTTGCCTGTATGAACTTTAACTTCATCGGCGGATCTATGGGATCTGTAGTGGGTGAGAAGATTGCCCGTGGTATCGATTATGCGATTGCGCACAAGCTGCCTTTTATGATCATCTCCAAATCCGGTGGTGCGCGTATGATGGAAAGTGCCTTTTCGCTGATGCAGATGGCCAAATCTTCTGCCAAGCTTACACAACTGGCCAAAGCAGGACTGCCTTACATCTCATTAATGACAGATCCTACAACCGGTGGTGTAACGGCGTCTTATGCGATGCTGGGCGATATTAATATAGCAGAACCGAAGGCGCTGATCGGGTTTGCCGGTCCGCGTGTAATTAAAGAAACGATCAAAAAAGACCTGCCTGCAGGCTTCCAGCGTTCGGAATTTTTGCTGGAGCACGGCTTCCTGGATTTTGTAATAGACCGCAAAGTACTGAAGCAGAAACTGGCACAGGTGATCGAGTGGTTTATGACCAAAGGCAATTAGCTAGTATGCTAATTAGCTGATGTGTTATCGAGAATTAGTTTTTGGAATCTGGAATTTAAACTTTTGGGAATTTAGCTTTTGGCTGTACAGAACGTATATATTAAAAACCGCCCTGCTACCTTTGAGTATGCTATTGAAGACAGGCTCACTGCCGGTATCGTACTTACCGGGTCAGAGATCAAGTCTGTGCGCAATGGTAAGGTGAGCTTCAACGACAGCTACTGTCTTTTTAATAAAGGAGAGCTGTGGGTGAAAAGCCTGCACATTTCTGAGTATGTAAATGCCGGTTATGTTGGTCATGACCCCACACGCGAGCGTAAGCTGCTACTGAACCGAAAAGAGCTGAAGAAATGGCTGGATAAAGTGAAGGAAAAAGGTTACAGCATTGTGCCACTTGCTGTTTTTATCAATGATAAAGGGTACGCTAAAGTGGAGATAGGCCTGGGCAGAGGTAAAAAGCTGCATGATAAACGTGAAAGCATACGATCGAGAGATGTGGAGCGCGAAATGAAACGTTTTTTGAAATGATATAAAAATGCTGCCTGTTCCCGGCAGCATTTTTTATGTGTTGTAACACCTAATGGCATTTACCGACAGGTTGGCCACATTTACCGACCAAAACAGCCTTTACGCTGCATAGTATTTTTGTAAAACCCGCCTCAGGTATAATTTGCAGCCTTATTTGCCGGAATTGTACATTTTCCGGAAGCAATGTTATTTAAGCCTGTTGCCGTACAAATCATCTGATGAAAAAATGAGCGATAAAAAAGATAAAAAGAAGCCCGGCATCCTGCAGCTGCTGCAGCCTTACAGGGGAATGGTATTACTGCTGCTGGTTTTTACGCTGGCAAGCAATGCCGTAAACCTGCTGCTACCCCGTATTATATCAAAAGGAATTGATGCCTATACCGGCGGACATTTTGCTATTAATACTATGCTGCTTGAATTTGCAGGGGCCGTAGCATTTATATTCCTGTTCAGCTACCTGCAAAGTATACTGCAGACTTATGTTTCGGAGCGTGTGGCCCGTGATCTGCGCACCCGGCTTTCCGATAAAATATCCCGGCAGGACAATACTTTTATTGAAAAAGCGAACCCTTCCAAGCTACTTACCAACCTTACAGCCGACGTAGATTCCATAAAGCTGTTCATATCACAGGCCATAGTTTCCGTTATTTCCTCCATATTTATCATCATTGGCGCAAGTGCGCTGCTGATTTCCATCAACTGGAAGCTGGCGCTGTGTGTTATCGCTATCATTCCGGTTATAGGCATTACTTTCTTCCTCGTGCTCCGCAAAGTGCGGTCACTGTTCATCCAAAGCAGGGCAGTGATAGACCGGCTCAACAAAACCATCAATGAAAGCATCATGGGAGCGGCGATCATCCGTGTGGTAAACTCCCAGCAGACAGAATACGATAAGTTCCTGCAGTCAAATACAGAGGCCCGCGATTTCGGCCTTTCTATCCTGCGTCTTTTCGCCGGTCTCATACCGGTTATTACGTTCACCGCCAATCTTGCCATGCTGGCAATACTGGTGCTGGGCGGACATTTTGTTATTTCCGGCACTATGAGCCTTGGTAATCTTGCAGCCTTCAACAGCTACCTCGCTATGCTTATCTTCCCGATACTGGTGATAGGCTTTATGAGCAACATAATAGCCCAGGCAACTGCTTCTTATGACAGGATACGGACTGTAATAGAAATGCCGGATGTGCCGGAAACCGGTACCGACGATGCTGTACTTACGGGAGCAATAGCACTTAAAGACATCAACCTCCTGTACGGACAGAAACCGGTACTGGAGCATGTTTCATTCCGGGTAACGCCGGGTTCTAAAATTGCCATCCTCGGTCCCACAGCCGCAGGTAAAACACAGCTGCTGTACCTGCTTACCGGCCTGATAAAACCTACATCCGGCAGCATTCAATACGACGGACACGATATTGATTTTTATAAAAAAGAATCGTTTCATAACCAGGTGGGTTTTGTGTTCCAGGACAGCATTGTCTTTAATCTGAGCATCCGGGAAAACATTGCTTTCAATGATAAAGTAACCGATGAATCGCTGGCAAAAGCTATTGAGACTGCCGAGCTGAAAGATTTTATCAGTTCACTGCCAGAAGGACTCAGCACTATTGTTTCAGAACGTGGTTCCAGCCTTTCGGGCGGACAAAAACAACGTATCATGCTGGCACGTGCACTGGCCATTAATCCTAAAATACTGCTGCTCGACGACTTTACTGCCCGTGTAGATAACAACACGGAAAAGAAAATATTAGACAATATAGAACGCAATTACCCGGACCTGACACTGCTTTCCGTAACGCAGAAAATAGCCACCGTAGAACATTATGACCAGATACTGCTGCTGATGCAGGGCGAACTTATCGCCAGCGGTAAACATGAAGCCCTCATGGAGACAAGCCCCGAGTATATACAGATGTTCCAGTCACAACAAAGCACCAGCAACTATGAAGTACAATCTTAATAACCTAAACAAGCAGGAACAGAAAGTATCTACCTGGGCGGCCTTAAGAAGCCTGCTGCAGCTGATAGACCATGAGCGCGGCAACCTGTTCATTGCGCTGCTGGCTATTATCGTTAACTCAACATTAAACCTGCTGGGCCCGTTCCTGATCGGCTACACGATAGACCATTATGTACAGCATAAAGAATATCACGGTGTGCTGGTGTTTGCCGGCATACTGATGGGCATGTACTTGCTGGCGCTTGGGGCTAGTTACTTCCAGACAAAGCTTATGGGTGGAGTAGGGCAGCGCATGCTCTTTACACTGCGCAATGCAATCTTCAATAAGCTCCAGGTTTTGCCGGTAGCGTTCTTTAATGCCAATAAAGCGGGCGACCTCATTTCAAGAGTAAATAATGATACCGACAAGCTCAATACATTTTTCTCTCAATCGCTGATGCAGTTTGTGGGCAGTATTGCCACCATGGTGGGTGCAGGTATCTTCCTGCTGGTGATCAACCCGAAGCTGGGGGCGGCAACATTGATACCCGGCGTATTTATCCTGCTGTTTACACGGGTTATTTCTCCATGGGTAAAAAAGAAAAATGCTGTAAACCTCGCCAGCGTGGGCGGGATGAGTGCAGAGATACAGGAAAGCCTCAACAACTTCCGTGTGATCATCGCCTTTAACCGTCGCGATTATTTCAGGAAACGATTTGATATAGCCAACCAGCAGAACTATACTACAGCTGTAAAAGCAGGCATTGCCAATAATATTTTCCTGCCGGTATACACTATGTTCTCCGGTTTTGCACAGCTTATAGTGCTGGTATACGGTATTTATCTTATTTCCACAGGAAGCTTTACAATCGGATTGCTGGTGAGCTTTTTTGCTTATGCTACCAACTTCTACAACCCGCTGCGGCAGCTGGCCACACTCTGGACGAGCTTCCAGGTGGCACTTGCGGGCTGGGACAGGATCTCCGGTATTCTTTCGCTGGAAACAGACCTGGTTACTATAGAACATGCACCCGTTGCGCCTTCTGCTTCACTGGTAGAATTCCGCCAGGTACATTTCGGTTACGACGACACCAAAGAAATACTGCACAATGTATCGCTGCAGCTGGAGCGCGGCAAAACCTACGCATTTGTGGGCCCGACCGGTGGCGGCAAAACAACTACAGCATCGCTGATCGCGAGGTTGTATGACCCTACGCAGGGCACTGTATTGCTTGATGGTAAAGACATACGTACTTACACACCCCAAGAGCGTACGGGCAAGATCGGCTTTATCCTGCAGGAGCCGTTTCTGTTCAGCGGCACGGTAAAGGACAATATTCTTTACGGAAATGAACAGTATAAAAACTATACAAATGATCAGTTGGAGCAGGTGATCAAAGATGCCAATCTTACCAGCCTGCTGACCATTTTTGAGCAGGGGCTGGAAACACCTGTAAATTCCGGGGGTGACAGTATAAGCCTCGGTCAGAAACAGCTGATAGCCTTTATGCGTGCTGTTTTACGTAATCCGGACATACTGATACTCGATGAAGCCACCGCGAACATTGATACGATGACCGAGCAGCTCCTTGAAGATATCCTGGACAAACTGCCGGCACATACTACACGTATCATCATTGCACACCGGCTGAACACAATACAGAATGCAGATGAAATATTCTTTGTAAATGCCGGTGAAGTATCGCGTGCCGGGTCGTTTGATGAGGCCGTGGAGAAGCTGCTGCACGGGAAAAGGGTGAGCTAGGGCTGAATGTCCATGAAGCGTGAGAAGTGACTAATCAATAATCAATTAAAATTATCATATAGTAATGGAACTGCCAGGCTCTAGTAATACTGATAAGTTATCTGATATGTTACACCCCGATGCTTGTTCTTCAACCAATTTACCGATTGATATAATTACTGAAATAGATAGTATCAACTGGACAAGCTTTTCAACAGCATACGGAACAGCTGAAAAGACCATTCCATTTTATTTGAAAAATCTGTTTTGTGTTGATGACAAAATTGCAATGAATGCAACTCATCAGTTGTGGTGCTCTTTATGTCATCAACACGCTTATATTTCTACAGCAGCATTGCCGGCATATGATGTGCTCAAAACAGGTCTTTTACAACTTAGCGATAAAATAAAAATTGAAATCCTGGATATATTTTTAGGTTTTGCCACCTGTACCAGCAAAATCTATTTTGATCAACAGGGAAGTGCTCCTGCAGATTGGGAAATTAAAATGCAGCAAAAACTGATCAACGATAAACCTGTTTTTCAAAAATTGTCATTCCATACAGACAAAGAGATCTCAAGTTTTGCAAATGCAATTTGTACACATTTGCGCGATAGATAAATAAATTTTTGCTGAAAGGACACCCAGATTGCTTTTATTCATGCCACCGGATAGCCGCCATATAGAGTTGCGTTTGTTCCATTCTATAATTGCATTTGCAGAGACTACTCCGGCATTCCTTTCCCTTTGTTGATAAACGTTGCCAGGCTGCCGGTAACATGGCCATTCCAGCCTGCGTTGCAATTGTTATAGCATTCCATGCCGGGCACCAGGCCTACATGTGTAAAGTTGATCTGTGTTTCATTTCCTTCAGGAGAAATATCAAAAACCACCTTCGTGCCATTCCATTCTTTTTTGTCGTTAAGCCAATGAAGGTAGCAGTCAGTTACCTTCCACACCACTTTTTTACCAGGTACCAGTTCGCTGATTTCAAAATCAACAGATGTTTCACCAAAGCGAACCTGGAATTTGTCGTGCAGCGCATCTGCTTTGCCGGTAAAGTTTTTTGCCCACCAGCCGTCTACCAGCCCTATTTTTTTCATTACTTCCCCGGGTGAAGCATTAACGGCGACTGTGGTACTGTAATCTTTCTTTTCCATAATTATTTTTCTTTTGTTTTATTGTTTAACAGCGTTTCCAGGTTTTTCAATTTGCCGGTCCAGAATGTATCAAAGTAGCTGATGAAATCCTGCAGCTCATTAAAGCCATCCTGTTTTAAAGTACAATAACGTTCCCTGCCTATATCTGTAATAGAGATGAAGCCTGCGGTATACATGATCTTCACGTGCTTTGATACCGCAGGCCGGCTCATGTCAAAGTTTTCTGCCAATGCATTTATCGTCATACTTTCTTTAGAGAGCAGCTGCATCATCTGTCTCCGGCTGGGGTCTGCAATTACCTGGAATGCATCCAGGGCCTGTGTAGTCATATCGCAACTGCATTTAACTGTTGCACCATTTTCTGTCCTATCCTTGTCCAGCCGTCATTGTGTGCCTGTGCATCTTCCAGCACGGTAAAACCGTCGTGTACCAGTTGCAGTTCAGTACCGTCATTTTTAGGCGTCAGTGTCCATACCACCATCGAAGTGTACGGCTTGCCGTCTTTCATAGAATTGGCCAGCCACGAATAGGCAACCCGCGAATAAGGCGTTATCTCCGTCACCTCGCAATAAGTCTTGTGGTTGCCCTCGCATTCGCCGACGAAGTAAAATTTGTGTCCTACAACAGGCAGGAAATCGTTTTTCATCAGCCATTGCTCCAGCAGCTCGGGTGTAGTGAGGTGGTTCCATACTTCCTGCTGCGGTTGGTTAAAAAACCAGGTGTGTTTTACTGCTTTCATAATTATGTAACTTTTAAGTTACTCAAATGTATAGGTAACTTTTGAGTTACCCAAATTTTCCTGGTTATTTTTAGAAAAAAACTGCAGAAGCTATGAGTATCAAACATTCCCGCCGGGGCAATTGACCGGCATCAGATCTTTTCATGAAGAAGATCATTGCATGCGACCGGCCATGCAACGACATTTGACATTAAAGAACAGGCCGCACCGTCCTGATTTTTTTATTCACCGACTTACTTTACAGGTATGAGTATGAAACAAATACTGCTCTGGCTGCCCATGATCGCCATTGCATTTGCCAATGCGACACTGCGGGAACTGGCATTGGTAAAGCACTACAGCGAATTGCAGGCACACCAGTTATCTACCATAACGCTGATCATATTATGCGCCATCTATACCTGGCTGGTGTTTCCTGCGCTGGGGGTTCAGCATGCCCGGCAGGCGCTCACAGTGGGCTTGGCCTGGGTGCTGCTCACCGTGGCCTTTGAGTTTTCATTAGGACGGCTCACCCATAAATCGTGGGCCTATCTTTTCCGGGACTATAACATTCTTGCCGGGCACATCTGGCTGCTGTTCCTTTTCTGCCTGTTCCTGCTGCCGTGGCTGTGCTATGTGTTGAGAGGTACGAAGTGACTGCCTCTTTTGTCAATGTAGCCGGAAAATCTGATGACATATTTGGTAATGTGCGGAAATAGATGAAAATTGATCCAAAGGTCTAATCGTACAACACATCTACATATGAAAAAAGTAACCGGACTTGGCGGCGTATTTTTTAAATGCGAGAATCCGAAGGATATGAACGAATGGTATGCCAAAAACCTTGGGCTACCCGTTACCGATTACGGAGCAGCTTTTGAGTGGCGGCATGCCGATGATCCGTCGAAAAAAGGAACTACAGCCTGGAGTACGTTTCCGCAGGATACCAAATATTTCAATCCGTCGGCCAGGCCATTTATGATCAACTACCGGGTAGATGACATTACAGCGCTGGTAGACGAGCTGAAAAAGAATAACGTGACCATTGTCGATGAGATTACAGACTCCGACTATGGTAAATTCGTTCATATACTCGATCCCGAAGGAAACATTATAGAGCTTTGGGAACCGAAAGAGGAGCGGGACGGGGACAACGTGCAGGGCTAACCATAGCCGGCATCCGGATATGGCGATGCGTTTGAAATCCATCGTCATATTTGATATGACCGTGCTGCAGTCGGTGAGCAAACAGCACCGTATATTGCATTTGACACAATTAAATAATTTATGAGTTACGATCTGACTGTTTTCCGGCCAGAGGCCGCTCCAAAGACACGGTCTGAATTCTATGATTGGTTTAATATACAGGCAAAATGGAGCGAAGACCATGGCTATAATAATCCGGCGGTAACATCGGATGAATTGAGGAGCTGGTTTATGGAGATGATAAAAACATTCCCTGCGCTCAGTGGGCCGTATGCAATTGACGATCCCGGAGATGGACCGGCTGCTGAATATTGCATTGGTAAAGATCTTATTTATGTGAACTTCCCGTGGTCGTTTGCTGAAAAAGCATATGAGGTGACGAAAGCTATTGCTGAGCGGCATAAGGTCGGATTTTATGATACCAGTGCCAATGATGGCGATATCCTGTTTCCGGCTGATGACGGCAGAAATCATCCGATCGACAGTCCTGGTAATTTATCGTCTATCCAACAGATACGTAATATGGCACAACCAGGACAGGAGGGTAAAAGCGTTCAGGATATACTGTACAGCAAAATGATGCCGCAGATATTGGAACAGATAGAAGTCCTGGAGCAAAAAGCTAAAAACAAACGCAACTGGTGGCGGCGGTTATTCGGCAGAAAATAAAAGCGGTGCGCGGCGCAATTACTTGAAATTTTGGTTTCCGGATGTTATTTTTTACAGTGTTCCATGCCCGCTATCTCAGTTGTGCAGGTCACATACCTTAGTCGCTCCGGCATACTCCACGAAACAAATCATAAAATAATGGCACATCCTAAGCAAACGATACAGATCGGGCAGATGCAGCTCCATTTTCTCCTGGACGGAGACGATACCAACAATGGTATGGTAATGTTTGAGTTCCTTATTCCTGAAGGGGCCAAAGTACCCATTCCGCATTATCACAAAGATGTGGATGAAATGGTGTACGGACTGGAAGGCATTACCACCACCACGCTCAATGGCAATATTGTAGAGATAGGGCCTGGCGACAGTGTGTTTATTCCCAGGGGCGCCGTGCATCATCATGACAACCGCCATGCCGGTACTGCCAAATCGCTGGTGGTACTTACCCCGGCCAGTATCGGTCCGGCTTACTTCCATGAGATAAGCGAGCTGATAAAACCCGGCGTACCGCCCGATCCGCAAAAAGCTGCAGAGATCATGCTGCGTCATGGCCTGGTGCCTGTAGCGCCGTGACGATACGGCAATAGTTGCCGGGGATCTGTGGCTGGAAACTGTATGGCAAATTTGTACAGCAATATTTCCGGCAATAAAAAGCATAGCTACCGCCGTCCATACAAGCTCACCGGCTTAATACATAATCCGCCCGAGGTTTAAAGCCCCGTGCTCCCGGTATGGATATGATTTGCCACTGTTTCCGCAAATTCCACCTGTCGCACGGTTAAAAATGCCCTGCCTGGCCGACAGCATACCGGGCTACAAGGCATTCCCTTCGCATTCCCTGAAGTGAGTGTCGTGCTTTGCGACGTGTGCGCCCCGCTGCCCGTAGCACACAGCACAATGCGCGTAGCGTGCTCCCTGTATGGCGGCGTTTTGTACGCACTCCGCGGTGTGAACTACATAACGTACCGGCGTGCACTACGTATAACGCGTAGTATGCTACGCAGAGTGCGTAGCATGCTTCACGTATTGCGATACTGGTTTCCGCGATAGCGAAGAGCATAAGAAACAGCACGACGGCGACAATATATCACCGGTTGTTGACTACCGATGGTTGGTAGGCATGCCCCATTTATCCGAAGGCAATTTTTATAGCGGGGAGGCGGTATAGTAACATGGCCGTTTTTTGTTTTCCCAGAGGGCCATCAAGGGCGTTGTTCCTGTTTTATCCCGTCATCTTGCCGCAGAGTAGCGGAGGGCAGGATCTTTTGAGTGGAGGCATATTTTACTGGTATATTTCTGCCGGAATAGAGATCGCTGTTAATTACCAAAATTTGGTACTTTTATAAAAATTGAACATTATGGGACGAAATACTTCCATTTCACTGGGCGATCATTTTGAACATTTTGTAGATGATAAAGTGGCTGCAGGAAGGTTTAAAAATGCCAGTGAAGTGATCAGGGCAGGTCTTCGTTTGCTGGAGGAAGAAGAAAACAAGATTGCTGCGCTGCAAAAGGCTATCGATGAGGGGTGGGAAAGCGGCCTGGTACAGGATTTTGATCCCCGGAAGCACCTTGAAAAATTAAAATCGGCCAGGAAAAAGAATGGCTGATTACACACTTACAAATAAAGCCATAGCAGATCTTTCTGCTATCTGGGAATATACCTGCCATGCATGGTCTGAACGGCAGGCCGAAAAATACTATTACCAGCTTCTGGATACCTGTCAGGATCTGGCCGATGGCTCCCTTTCAGGCAAACCCTACCCGGAGATAAATATTGAAGTACTTGGCTTTAAAGTTGGGCGCCATATTATATTTTACAGAAAAGCTATGAGCCCAGGAATTGAAGTGGCAAGGATACTACACAGCCGGATGGATCTGAGAAGCGGGATCGGGGAATAATGTTCAGGAACTTCTTTTATCGGAGTCTCTTCATCAAGCGAATTAAAAACAAAAACCCGCATTCCGCGGGTTTCATTATTTTAAATATGTCAGATGATTACTTCAGCTTATCCAGTATTTTTTCAAGCAGCCGGTTGCGTTCTTTTTCGGCATCCGCTAATTCGCGGTAAAGGGTAACGAGTGTGTTTAATACTTCTTCTTTAGTGCCGATTGAATATGTACCGGCAAGTATAGGATTGGGGTTGTTATTTGTTGCTGTATCGCTGAATGTGAAATTATTATTCTGGATATAGTTGATTACCGCCTCCTCGTTAAAGTTCTTAATCGTATCCACACTTACTTCCAGTGCCTGCGCTACTTTGGCCAGGCGTTCTTCGTCTACATTTTCGCTGCTTTCCAGCTTGGATACCGATTGCTGCGTTACGCCCAGCAGCGATGCCAGCGTTTCCTGCTTCATACCGCGTATTTCGCGCAGGCGCATGATCTTACGGCCTATATGTGGTGTCTGTTTTGTATCGGGCATTTTCATTGTGCAAGCTCTGTTTTTGTTGGTAAGCGTTGTGTGGCCACAGCGCTGTAAATATATTTTATTTCGTTGTGCGGCAGCGGCATAAAGGTAATAAACGGACAGATATACACTCCGGCATCTGCTGTATTTTTTCAAAACAAACCACATTCTTATGAAGCAGGAGGTTTACGGGGTAAAATATCGGCACTTACCGGGAACTATGCGGGAACCGGGAATTAAATGTAACAGGCCTCGGCATCCGGTTTTCGCTAACGTGCTCATCCAATATTTATTAAAGCAAAGGGGTATTTACTGGCATGGTTATACAATCATGGAGGTAAACGATTTATTTTATGAAACACACTCATCACGAAGAAGCTGCGAAGCATCATACAGAAGCTGCCAAACACCATACGGAAGCACACAAAAGCAACCAGGAAGGCAACGACGAAAAAGCAGCCTCTCATGCACATGCTGCTGACGGGCATGCCACTAAAGCTAAAGAGCAATCTAAAGAAGCTTCAAAAAAGTATGCTGAAAAGACAAACGGACAGCAAAGCAACAGCTCAAAATAAACAATCCTGCTTTTTAAAACGGGGGAACGCATGCGTTCCCCCGTTTTTTATTTATAAACCTGCATGGCAGATTTTCCGCTGCATGAGTATACGCTGTTTATGCATGTTTATACAATTACATAACATAGATATACAGTTCCGGTTTTTCAGCCGGTGCATATAGGTAACTTTTTGCCGGGAAGGCAATTTCTAACAACCGCCGCTCCCTTCTTTTTTAACCGCAAAAAGTTATTTGTATGAAAACCAGTAAACTTCTGCCTTTGCTATGCCTCTCGGTCTGTGGCATACACAATAAAGGCTTTTCACAATCGACCGGCACGGTAAAGCATGTGCCTGTTGCCGCACAATGGCATTTTTCGGGAAATAACGCTGCCGACCCCAGTTTTGAGATTAACGAACCTTCGTCTATAGGCGGCGTGGACTGGGTATACTCTGTGCTGCCTACAGAAAAAAAACAGTACATGTGTGTTGGTTATACCAGCGGTAGAAACTCCAAGATAAACCCTGTGATCTTTAAACTGGATAAGTATGGTAACATACTATGGATACACCATATAACTCAGGCAAGTGGTTCGGGGCTGGATTATAACGGCTCAGAGTTTGGTTACCTGACGCAGGTGATAAAAACCCCGAATGGGTACGCAGCTACGGGTGCAGCATATATATCAGGCAGTGCCAGCAGGGCTGCTATTTTACTGGAGGTGGATGAAGACGGGAATTACCTGCACGGTCCTTCGCTTTTTCTGAGTGGCGCGGAAACCCGGTCATTTGGCCGTTCGCTCGCTATAGACGAAGATGCTGGTAGTAATCACAGCATTTACATTGCCGGTAATTGCCTGACAAATACATCTCCCACGGCTTACTGGAAAGCTTTTGTCTATAAAATCGATTATGTTACATGGACAATGGGGCCAAGCACGGAACTGGGTGCCGCATACACAACATCACTGCCGGTAGACGGAAATGGCGGTAACATGTTTTTTAAGATCAGGACAAAACAAACCTCTTCAAACACGCATGAAATATTTGCCTGTGGATACAAATCAGGCTCGGCCGATGACAACGTTGTGCATTCTATCACAACTGTAGATCCGTTTAATGCCAGCATTTCAAATCCAGGGGAGGTAATTGTAAAAGATAAGGACATGTGGTTGGTAAACCTCAGCTCGAGCCTTTCTGTAGGATATGAAAAGACCTTTGTCAAAAGCGATATAAACTATCCGTCGTCTATTGTATACACAGAGACGGGGCCATTCAGTGCAAGGGGAATTGAAACCTCAACTACAGGACTGGCTGCCGGTACATTGGCGACATCATATCTTAAGGCAAGCGTGAATAATGATGAGCGGGCCTATGATTTTACATTTACCAGTGATGGAAAAATAGCAATGGTGGGTCTGGTTAACCAGGTGGCGCCATTAGGTTACCTTGATGGCAACGGTTATCGTGCTGTTCAGTCTGTTCCTTTTAATAACAATGGTGTCATCGAATATCATGGCGGATTTGTAGATCCTGTACGCAATTACTATTATGATGAATATATGGACGGAGACGGGTATCTCTTAAAGATTGATCCTGCTACCGGTGACCTCATCTATAGTAAGAATGTGAGCCATTACTGCAGTAAAGATTTTTATCCGCAGGTAATACAGAATGGCAGGGGCAATTTCGTGATCAGCGGATCGTCTGCCGACTATAACCCCACAGATTATGAGCAGCCGGAAGAATATGACGCACTGCTGCTTGAAACACCGGATGCGCCCAATACCACCGGCAGTCCGGATCATTTGTGGCGCAGGGGATACCATACAGAAGATAAGGAAGAAGGCATGTGCACCTTTACTCTTGCACAGACTGCCGACGGGGGCTTTGTTCTGGGTGGTGACAATGATAACGATCATGACAACTTCAGTATTACCAAATTTGCACCTTACTGTAGCCCTAATGAGAAAAACTACGCTATTGACAAGCGTGAATCTGATAACGGCATTTATCGTGTGCCTCCGGGCTCCATTACATGGCCCGATAATGTAGTTGTAAAAGATGGCGATAATATTGCAGCAGAAGTACTCGTACCTAAAGGCACTGTGCTGACCATAAAAGATTGCCACCTGCACTTTGCTTCCAGCGATCATATGTACGATTTCTGGGACATGGCAAACGACCCTAAAGCGATAGGAAGAATGATGGGTATAGTGGTAGAGCCCGGCGGAAAACTGATCATCTCCAACTCCGAGCTGTCGGGTATGGACGATTGTATGAGCGGCAAAGGAGCCGACCGTTATATGTGGGATGGTATCGTAATAAAAGGAATCAATAAAGAAGACCAGAACGCATCGCACCAGGGGAGTCTCGTAATGGACAAAGCTGTGATCAGGGATGCCCGCATTGGCACCATGATGGATGAGGCACATCGCGATGTTTCAGAATACAGCATTTCGCAGCCCGCGACAATGCCGGAGTATAATGCCGTTACTTCATCCAGCAGGTACAATGCAATTGGTACCGGCGGCGGTGGTATTGTAACTGCTACAGATTCCAGGTTCCAGGACTGCCGCTTCTCTGTAAGCTTTCAGCAGTATTTAACTCCCGGTTCTGCAGCCAACTCTTTTGAAAAGTGCACCTTTGAAGCCACCAAAGACGGTATGGGAGACCCTATTTTCTATGCAGATCCTGACGGAAAACGTCAGCCTTCTTCTACATTCTTCAGCGCATGGGACGTACAAAACCTGAAGATCACAGGTTGCGATTTCCGCTGCGATGAGTCATTCCCCGTTACGCAATGGCCGGTAGGCATTATTGATGCAGACGCAGGTTTCACCATTCAGAGCTCCGGGTTTGCCAATCTTTCCACAGGTATACAGGGCTCATTCGGTGCCGGCATAACACGCCTGCTTGACATTGAGAAAAACCAGTTCAGCAACACCGGTAATGGTGTAAATGTGGCAAACAGCATGAATAATATGACTATAAAGGAAAACATCTTCAATGTGCCCGGAAGCGAAATAACCGGTCATCCCGGCGGTGTGCTGATCCAGAATTGTACCGGCTATAATATCAGTCAGAATACATTCCTGGGCATGAGTAAACCTACGGTTTATCCTACATATCCGCCCAGCAGCCGCGGCATACAGGTTTCTTTTGGCAGTTCCTGGACAAATTATAACAATCTTATCCATAATAATGTGTTCAATAACCTCCGTCATCCGGCTATTGCATTGCAGATAAACAGTGATCAGACCGGTTATAGCGGACTGGTATGGAAATGTAATGACTTCCTTTCCGACAACAGCCGTAGCATAGGAATGCTTTCCGGGGTGGCCGGCGGCAGTTATGTTCCTGCTACCATGAGGATTTTCCAGGGAATTTTCGTTCCCGGTATAATGAACTATCCGGCGGAAAACCGTTTTTATACCACCTGCAATAACGGCAATTCCCCGGTGAGCCGCGAGCGTCTCTATGCTGATGGTATGGTAACGCAGACAGTGCTCTATTCATACGACGGAAGTGCACCGGAATATGATCCCGGCACAGGATGCAGCAGCAGCATCTATGCCCTCAACAATACATACCCTGCTGTAGATCAAAGTACGTATTGCGACCCTGCAAACATGGAGAAAGACCCCGAAGCGCACAAGCTGGCAAGAATTAATGACGAGCTGAACAGCGCCGAGCCATACAGCGATCGCTATCATTATCTTATAGGAGAGCGCGACTTGCTGATCAACGCATCTGTACGGGATTATGCACGTAACGGTGATAACAAAAGTGCCGGGGCATTGCTGGAACGATATGGCCGCTACGCAGAGGCACTCCCGTTCTATGTAAGCGACCGTAACTGGACCGCTGCAAATGAAACATGGGAAAAGCTGCCGAAAGAATCGACCGACGAACAGCAGTACGCTGCGCTTACCCGCCTTACCATAGATCTGTACAGCGCCGGAAAATCGTGGAAAGACATGGATAACGAGCAAAGATCTATGATCACAGAAATGGCTACATTGAACACCTATCCTGGCTATATGGCTGCCGCCGTGGCCGACAGGCTTGATATCCGCAAATTTGTATGGCCGTATGCAGTGGAGGCCGAAGGCGAAGCAGCTGCCAGTGCAGCTCCGGCAAGAAAAGTAGTGCCGGGTGATATAAATGCGGGTAACAGCATTCAGCTTTTCCCCAACCCTACAAATGGCAATCTTACCTTGCAATCGAAGGATGCGGGATGGCTCAGCATCTATAATATGCAGGGCGCATTGATCACAACCTACAGCATCGCCGATGAAAAGACAACGCTCACTATTCCGGCAACAGTAGCCGCGGGTACTTATGTAGCACGTTTTATTTCAGTTTCCGGCAATGTGCAGCAAACAAAAATTACGGTAAACCGCTAGCCCTTTATTTTGCACATGAGAGTAACAAAAAATACGCCCAAACGGGCGTATTTTTTGTTTTCACAGGAATATCCCGTAAAGCCGTTATTTGAGGTACACTGCGGTAAAATAAGCCAGTTTAAAGGAGGGGAAAAGAATATCCTGTTTTTTGCGCACTCAATTTCTGTAGTCGACTGCGGTAGTGAAGGTTTTGCAGAGAAATATAAAATTGGCGATACGCTGGAACAGAAATATGACTGCTCTCTTATAGTGAACAACGGCAAGACATTTATCCACCGGATTGAGACCATCAAAACCGACAATGGCGGCCAGGACGACAGCACAATTGTTGCCAACCTGCTAATAAAAACGGACACCAGTGATATAGAGATAAAGTAGGGTAGCGAAAATGGCTTGTCCGAAAACTACAGATATGCAAATAGTAATACCTTAAAAAGGTAACTGGTTGTTAATTGCGTATAAACAATCCGGTTATTTAAAACAGGGGAACGTTTACGTTTCCCTGTTTTTTTATTTAGCAACACGCTCCGTAATACATTTGATAATTTTAGTTCTCAAAAAAACGCCCTCCCGGGTGATAATTTTCCCGGGGCGGTATTAACCTTTTGGTAATTTACTTTTATCTATGCCGGAGTTATCGGACAACACGCTTATTGAAAGGTTGAAAAACGAAGAAGCGGCTTCTTATAAGCTGCTCTATAAACTTTATTTCCCGCCAACGGCCAACTACATCAGGCAAAACAGTGGCAGCAGCCAGGATGCGGAAGATATTTTCCAGGAAACGATTATCGTCTTACTGTGTAAGGTGAGGCAGCCGGGTTTTATCTTAACCTCGTCTTTAAAAACATACCTTTTTTCCATTTCCAGAAACCTTTGGCTGAAAAAGTTAAGGGCAGATAAGCAGCTCATCATAAACACAGACGGGATTCTGGCAGAAGAAATGCCGGATTTTACAGCACAGCAGGACGAAAATGCCAGTAGAGGAAAGCTGCCTGTGTGGCTGCAGAAGATTACAGCCAATTGCAGGCAGATCTTAAAGGCAATTTTTTACCTGAATGAGCCGATGAATAATCTGATGGCAAGAATGGGCTGGAAAAACAAACACACAGCTGCCAATCAAAAATATAAATGCATAGAGCAGATACGTAAAGAGAGCAAAAAATAAATTGCGGCTGGTGCGGGTGATCGTCGCGTTTTCCGGGTATAAATGAGGGAAATCTGAAAAATAAAATGAAACAGTTGAAATCACTCGTTACTGCCTGTTTAATGGCTGCAGGCATCGCCGGTTTGTCGGGGGAAAGCTATAGCCAGGCAATACAGTCTCCCCGGCTTATCGCCATTCTGAACCGTGCCGATTGGTGTGCGGTATGTAAAGCCAACGAACCGCGGTTTGAGAAATTATTGACGTCTTATGCCGCAAAAGGTATAATAGTTTATCTCAATGACGTAACCAACGACTCAGCAAGCGCTGCCTCCCGGAAAACATTGCAGGCAGCCGGGGTTTATGATGCTGTTACGGCCATTCCGCGAAAAGGAGTTGGGAAAATACTTCAATACTGCGGGCTTGCAAAAGATAAAAAGCAATCGGACCTCACGTCGGGTACTGTCACATTTATTAGTCCTGCAACCCATCAACCGCTTCGGCGGGAAAGCATTGCAGTAACGGATGCCAGAATGAAATCCCTTATCGATAACCTGTTAAATGATTGATGCCATGTCTCAAAGAACGAAAATAATGCTCTGTGTCATCTCCGCCGGTTTGCTTGCCATGTGTCTCTATCATTTCTTCGGTTAACCAGCATTTACAGCAATGAAAGAAAGTATAAACATCTGGGGCATCAAAGAATACGACGGCGACGGTGTAAGCTGTCCTATAATCCCGGCAAACCTGCCATGGTACAAAAAAGCAAGCCTGCTCTTTTTCAGGTTCGGCGTCTGCCCGATGTGTGTAACGATGAGTATCACCTACAGCATCGGGAAATTTTTCAAAAGACGATATTCAAAATAATATTGCAAAAAATAGCGACAAGGTGTCGGATTCCCGGAAGAAACGAGGGGTATCTTACCCCGCATTCCGAAATAAGGGGGGAATCCGGAATTGTCCGGATCCCGAATTTACTTCAGATAAACAGCCGTAAAATAAGCCAGCGGTTTTTTGCCATTCACCAGCATCAGTTGGTCGGCCGTTACCTGGAAATTATTGCAGGTTTGCAGGGCAGCCATGAGTTTTTGTTCTATCGTTCCCATATCGCACCACATCTGTGTAGATAGCAATCTGCTGATGGTAAGTCCTTTGGACGTGATGGCGTAGGTACCGCCAAATCCGTTGCATCCGCCAAAACCCTTCAGGTCCAGGTTGTTATTTTCAAACTGTATATAAATATCTTTCTTAGGTTTCGGAAAAGAAGTATCGGCCAGGCGGGTAAGTATCCAGCGTTTGTTTTGCAGTTGTGAGGCAGCTTCTTCTATATTAATAGTCCTGTTACTTTCATTCTGCTGATGCTGGGAGGCACCGCAGGAACTGAAGGCCAGGGCAGCACAAATAAGTATTGCAAAGAGGGTATTACGCATAGCAAAGTGTTTTTACAACAGTAAGTTACATCAAAAAAATGCCATCAAAACACATCCTTTAAAGCTTTATCTTTGCAGCCTTATTTTTTAGAACCCGAAAGTATTTCAGGACAATGGAACTCAGTAAAAATTTTCAGCACCGCGAATCAGAGCAGCAATGGTATGAGCATTGGAACAATGCAGGCTATTTTCATTCAGAACCCGATGAACGTACGCCCTACACGATAGTCATGCCGCCGCCCAATGTAACCGGTGTGCTGCATATGGGACATGCCCTGAATAATACCGTACAGGACGTACTGATACGCCGTGCCAAAATGCAGGGCTATAATACCTGCTGGGTACCCGGCACCGACCATGCTTCCATCGCTACAGAGGCGAAGGTGGTAGATATGCTGAAGCAGAAAGGCATTGATAAAAAAAGCCTCTCCCGCGACGAATTTTTGAAATACGCCTGGGAATGGAAAGAAAAATATGGTGGCATTATCCTGCAGCAGCTCCGCAAACTGGGCTGTGCGCTCGACTGGGAACGCACCGCGTTTACCATGGACCCGGACTATTCTGCTGCGGTGATACGTGTATTTAACGAATTGCACAGCAAAGGATACATATACCGCGATACCAAGATGATCAACTGGGACCCGCAGGGTAAAACTGCGCTCAGTGATGAGGAGGTAATCTTCAGGCCCACTAATTCAAAGCTTTACTATGTGCGCTATCGTATAGACAGCGAACAGGAAGAATATATTACGATCGCTACCGTACGTCCGGAAACCATTCTCGGCGATACTGCTATCTGTGTACACCCCAACGATCCGCGTTATGCAGATCTGAAGGGTAAATACTGTTTCGTGCCGCTGATAAACCGCCGTATACCGATCATATTTGATGAGTACATCGATATGGAATTTGGTACCGGTGCGCTCAAGGTAACGCCTGCGCATGACCCCAACGACTATGCACTGGGTCAGAAACACGAACTGCCTATCGTAGACGTACTGAATGCAGACGGTACTATGAGTGAAGCTGCAGGCATGTATATCGGTGAAGACCGCTTTGCAGTACGTAAAAAGATAGTTGGAGACCTGGAAGCTGCCGGTAACCTTGTAAAAACAGAAGATTACAACAACCAGGTTGGTTATTCCGAAAGGACAGGAGCTGCCGTAGAGCCACGCCTGTCTATGCAGTGGTGGTGCAGCATGCAGGAGCTTGCCAAACCGGCACTGGAATCAGTAATGACCGACAACGTTGAGTTTCACCCGGCTAAGTTCAAGAACCTGTACCGGCACTGGATGGAAAACGTTAAAGACTGGTGCATCAGCCGCCAGCTTTGGTGGGGCCACCGCATACCTGCATGGTACGATGCCGATGGCAACATCTATGTAGCCGAAACAGAAGAAGAAGCATATACGAAATACAAAGCCCAGAATCCGGATGGCAAATCTCCGTTAAAACAAGACGAAGATTGCCTGGATACATGGTTCAGCAGCTGGCTGTGGCCGATGGAGGTTTTTGGCTGGAACAAAGATGAGCAGAACGAACAGCTGAAATATTATTACCCGACCAATACGCTCGTTACGGCACCGGAGATCATCTTCTTCTGGGTAGCCCGTATGATCGTGGCCGGTTACGAGTTCCTGGATCAGAAACCATTCGATAAGGTATATTTCACCGGTATCGTACGCGACAAGCAAGGCAAGAAAATGAGTAAATCACTCGGCAACTCGCCCGATCTGCTGCAGTTGATCGATGATTATGGTGCAGATGCCGTACGTTTCTCAGTAATGATTTCCTCACCGGCAGGTAACGACCTCCTGTTTGATGAAGGTCAGCTGGAACAGGGGCGTGCGTTTATCAATAAAATGTGGAATGCCATGCGGCTCGTAAAAGGCTGGGAAGCGCGTACTGCAGATAATGCAGACGGCAGCCAGGCCCAGTTTGCGATCAACTGGATGGAGCAGCGTATTGCTTCTGTAGCGGCAGAACTTGAAGATATGTACAAGGATTTCCGCCTGAGCGAAATCCTGAAGACATTGTATTCACTGATATGGGACGATTTCTGCGGCTGGTACCTCGAGTGGGTAAAGCCGGGTATGGATCAGCCGATCTCCCGCCAGGTATGGGATAAATCTGTTACATTGTTTGAACAACTGCTGCAACTGCTGCATCCGTTCATGCCATTTGCTACAGAAGAAATATATCATCTGCTCCGCGACCGGGCACAGGGAGAAGACCTCATGCCATCGCAGCTTCCGGCATATGATATCAATAACAATGGCATACTGAAGCAGGCAACTCTGCTGCAGGAAATAATCACTGGTATCCGCGATGCCCGCGTTAAAGCCCAGCTGAAAAATAAAGATGCAGTAAAACTCTGGATTGATACGCAGGATAAAGCTTTTTATGATACTATACAGGGCATTCTGGCCAAGCAGGCAAATGCATCTGAAATAGGCTTTACTGCTGAAGCGAAGCAAGGTGCCATCTCCCTGGTAATACAGACAGATAAACTGTATCTTGAAACAGAGGCCGGTGCTGTAGATACAGGCGCACAAAAAGAACAGATGCAGAAAGATCTCGACTATCAGCGCGGCTTCCTGGAAAGTGTTGAGAAAAAGTTAAGTAACGAACGTTTTGTACAGAATGCCAAAGCTGAAGTGGTTGATGCAGAGCGCAAAAAAGCGGCTGATGCACAGGCAAAAATAAAAGCGCTTGAAGAAAGCCTCAGTTTACTGTAAATTTATAGTAATGAAGCGGACTACTTATATTGTTACAATAGCGTTATGTTTTGCTGCACTGTGTGCAATGGCCCAGAAAGAAAAAGCCAAACCGGCACCTGCACCGGCAGGAAAAAAGGCGGAACAGTTGCAGATATACCTCGGTAATTCCGGACTGGACGGCGGGCTGATAGGCAAACGTGCTTTCGACTCATTACTGAAACAGGGTATAAAAGCTCAGAACCCGGCGGCAAAGATCGAAGGGTTTGCATTCAGTTATAACGAGCGTACATTCTTTGAAGATTCAGTAGGGCATATAGCCTCGGGTATGGAACTGATGTTTGAGTACTGCTATGGAGATACACTGTCGACAGCAGTAAAAAACTCGATCTTCAGGCGTACGAAGAAAGGCGACACTGCTTACTTCGATAAGATAAAAGTGCTGATGCCAGATGGAAATGAAGGAGAGGGCAAGCCGATGAAGTTTGTGCTCACGCAATAATAGTAACCATTCTTAAAACATAAGGCAGGCATAACACATCCGTTATGCCTGTTTTTGCATTTAATACATTTGATCCATGAAGATATTCGGAGAAACAGAGCGGCTCCTGTATCGCGAAATACAGCCGGAAGATGATGTGCATATGTTTACACTCGATTCTGATCCGCTTGTACACCGCTACCTGGGCGGGAAGGTGCAGACAAACATAGAACAGGCACGGGAAGTAATCCGCCTTATCCGCGATCAGTATGCAACCAATGGCATAGGCCGCTGGGCAGTGATAGAAAAACGAACCGGCAACTTCACCGGCTGGGCCGGCCTGAAATTGATGAAAACATCCGTAAACGGTCATATTAATTTTCACGATGTAGGCTACCGTTTTATCCCGGCATATTGGGGAAAAGGCTACGCAACAGAAGCTGCCAGAGCATCTGTGCAATACGGTTTTGAAACGTTGGGCCTGACAGAAATGTTTGGCATTACCGACCTGGACAATCTCGCATCCTTCCGTGTACTGCAAAAGGCTGGTCTGCAGTTTGTGGAAACCTTTGACTACGGCGAATATGGTACCTGCAACTGGCTGGAGATAAAACGTAATGAGTGGAATGTTCCGGGATTGACGGCAATAAGTGATTAATATTACTTCCTGACGCGGAGTTTAACAAATTCGTAAAAAGAATGACCATAAGAAAAATGAAACTTGCTCTTTCCCTTTGTATTTCGCTTATTTGTTGTGTTGTCTCATCCGCTCAGAAGGCAGCTGTTACACCCGCAATACTTACTACGGCGGAGGTCAGAATATTGTTTCCGGATACGGCATGCAACCGTCTCGGCATCAGTTATCCTATATTCCGCGTATACCGTTATATAGATAAAACGGGACTTTATTATTGCATTCTTACAGAAAGCAATGATGGTATTTCTGAAAGCAAGGATACCCTGCATCACGATATTAAAGCGGTGAATGTCCGTGCTGATCGTGGAACATTTATTAAAACATGGGAAATAAATGATCATGTCATTCCGGAGCAGAATGAAGAAAGTTCTGTATGGTTCTGGACAAAGTACACCGACTTCAAAGACTATGATGGCAATGGCCAGGCAGACCCGGTTATAGTCTATGGAACTGCCGGCATGAACGGCTATGACGACGGCCGTATCAAGTTCATCATTTATTTTAACGGGAAGAAAATTGCCATCAGGCACCAGAATGGTGTATTGGATCCGGAAAAGGAAACGCAGGTAGACAAAGCGTTTTACGACTTGCCGCAAACCCTTCAGGCAGCAATCCGGCAGAAAATGGAACTGATGATGAAAAACAACCACGCTATATTCCCGGCCGGGTGGCAGGCTGCTATGAAAAACAGGAAGACTGTATTTAATGAACGATAACTGACAGGAAATATCAGTCAGAAACTACACTTGATCCTTAGGTGTTTTGTGGGCATTTGTTACAAGCGAAATTTACAGCGATGCGTATCTTACAGTAATATGCCGGATCCTAAATGAGCAATGACCTGGAATACAGATCTGTCCAACCTGACACAGCACTTTCAGACTATGTTGAAAGTTTCTGGATGCTGCGCAATGAATCTGGCAATGATAAGGAGGTGGTCATACTGCCCGATGGCAGGATCGACTTATTTTTCTCCGCATCTGCCGGAGAGCCATTTCATACCATACTGCTGGGTATTGGTACAAGGCCGGAGCAAACTACAATCGCACCGCATACGCTTATGTTTGCTGTAAGCTTTAAACTGCCGGCCGCAGAATATATATTACATGAGCCGGTGGCAGAACTGCTGGACAATGGTAAAAGTCTGCCCGCAGACTTCTGGGGATTTTCTGTAGCTGATCTGGACGATTTTGACAGGTTTTGTGAAAAAGCGGCGCAGAAGATCATGGAGCTCTTGCCCGGAGAAACAGACAGCAGAAAACAGCAACTCTTTGAGCTTATCTATGCATCCAAAGGTTCTTTTACAGTAAAGGAGCTTTCTGAAAAGGTGTTCTGGAGCAGCCGGCAGATCAACCGTTACTTTGACCGGCAATATGGCCTTTCTTTAAAGGCGTATGGCAATATCCTCCGCTTCCGGGCCTCTTTTCCGCATATCAGGGAAGGCAAGCTGTTTCCACAGGAAGACTTTGCCGATCAGTCTCATTTTATCAGGGAAGTGAAAAAGCTCGCGGGTGTATCGCCCAAAGAGCTGTTTAAAAATCAGAACGACCGATTTATACAATTTTCAACCCTGGGCAGGAGATAATTTTGTACTGTCAATAAATATTCAGACTATGACAGTACGGGATAAAAAAATAGCCATCGTCGGCGGCGGTCCGGGTGGGCTTACTCTGGCCAGATTACTGCAACTGGAAGGCGCAGATGTACATGTGTATGAAAGAGACTTAAACAAAAATGTGCGGGTGCAGGGCGCTACGTTGGACCTGCACGAGGAATCAGGTCTCGAAGCATTGCGCAGAGCCGGTCTTACGGAAGCATTTCAGGCCAACTTCCGCCCTGATGCAGGCAGGATGAGCATAGCGGATATGCAGGCAGCCATATACCTTGATGATTATGAAACCGGAAGCGGCTACGCAGAAGACCGGCCCGAAATAGACCGTGGACCTCTACGGAAGATACTGTTGGATTCACTGCAGCCAGGTACTGTAATCTGGGACAGCCATTTTGTTTCTATGACACCGCAGGGAAGTGGCTGGCTGTTGCATTTCAAAAACGGGACAACAGGGTATGCAGATGTGGTGGTCGCTGCAGATGGCGCCAATTCAAAGATCCGGCCGTTTATAACAGATATTAAACCGGTCTATTCAGGTGTGACGATTGTAGAGGGCAGCGTATACCATGCAGCGCAAAATGCTCCTGAGCTATGGAAGCTGGTAAATGGCGGAAAACTTTTTGTCTTTGGCGAAGAAAAGAGTCTGATCCTCAGTGTCAAAGGCGATGGTAGTCTTTCTTTCTATACCGGTTGTAAAGCAGCAGAAAACTGGGTGCAGGAAAGCGGCATCGACTTCAACAGCAAGCAGCATGTTTTTGCCTGGTTTAAAGATGCATTTGGTAATTGGAGTAACGTATGGCAGGAGTTGTTTACCACCGATGAAGTGTGGTATATACCGCGGCCGCAATATCATTTTCCGCTGGACCAGCACTGGACATCTTTGCCCAACCTTACTATGCTGGGTGATGCTGCACACCGCATGCCGCCGTATGCCGGCGAAGGCGTAAACATGGCTATGCAGGACGCTTACGAGCTGGCAGAACGCCTCACTGGCGATGAGTTTGCAAATCTGCAGCAGGCCATAGCTCACTATGAAAGACAAATGCTGCAACGTGCGTCGGAAGTAACGCAGATGACCCTGGAAAGCACCGAAATGCTCCACAGTCCGGGTGCAATCAGTAAAATGGTTGGCATGATGAACAGAGCATAGCCAACTGCAGATGCGGTTGGTATCGTGGTAGAGAAAAAGTATTATTTTGCTGTAAAATCGTTCATGTCAGCCCTATTCCTGATTTTAGATTTTGCACTTATTGCCGGCGTTGCGTTAATCCTGCTGGTTAAAATATGGGAGCTTTATTTCTACTACGTCTGCATACCATTAAAATGCGGAATAGTGCACATTGTCACAAAACCGGAATATACCACCGAGGATAATGAAGTATGGTATGAATATAAACTGAAAGTGCAGTACACTTCCGGAGTACGCACTTATGAAGTATGGCGTAAGCTTGTCACAAAAAATAAGCTGGAAAAAGAGCCGGGACAGGAAATGGATATTTATATGCATCCGTTTTTGCCGCGCGTCACCAACCTGAATAAAGGGCATGCCGGAGATATAGGTCTCGGTATTATAATGTTTCTGGCTATATTAGTTGGCCTGCTGCTCATTGTGCTATATGGGCCTATCGACACTACTATCCCGTCAGGACAATGATCAGGAATTCTCTTTGTTCTCATTACCAGATAACGTTAGCCCGTAAATGATTCAGGAGCAACGCTGCAAAAATCTTTTTTGGTTTCGTGCGCACAACTTCTATATTTGTCTCCGTAAAGAAACTTTAGGGGTGCCTCAAAAACAATGAGGCTGAGATTATACCCTTTACCTGATCAGGGTTATGCCTGCGTAGGGAAAAGCAGTTGCTCCGGCAGCTATCATATCTCATATCATTCCTTTAAAGTTTATTGTCTGATTTTTTTTACTTACAACACCGTTGTATGCATATCTATATCAACAGTAAACTGCAGGAAATACCGGCCACAGCCACCGTTACGGAGGTGCTGCAATTGCTGGATATAACTGCGCTGCAAGGCACTGCCATTGCGGTTAATAACAACATCATTTCCAGGCAGGACTGGGATGCACATGCGTTGCAGCCCGATGACCGGCTTACACTGATACGCGCCGCACAAGGTGGCTAAAACATCTGACGTTTACCGGAACGGCAGCTGCTGTTCCATTTGCAAATCACCATTTAATTCAGCACAAATGAAAAAGCAACAGGCGCCGGAATTTGAGGCGCAGCAAGGCATACGGCCGGTACAACAGCCTAATACAAAAAAAGTATATGTACAAGGGTCGTTGTTTGACATAGCAGTAGGGATGAAGGAAATATCTGTGAGCCCAACGGTTACAAACACATTTGGCATCAAAGAAGAAATAGCCAATCCGCCTGTTACTATATATGATACCAGCGGTGCCTATACAGATCCGGACATAAATATTGATATCCGGAAAGGCTTGCCACGCCTGCGTGAGCAGTGGATACGCGATCGTGGAGATGTAGAAAAACTGGATGCGTTTACCTCACATTACAGCAATGAGCGCCTGCAGGAACCGAAGCTGAAAGAGCTGCAGTTTGACCATATACAGTTGCCTTACAAGGCAAAGGCAGGGCAGAATGTATCGCAGTTGCACTATGCGCGTAAAGGCATTATCACACCGGAGATGGAATACATTGCCATCCGCGAAAATCAGCGCGTACAGGAACTTCGTCGCGATGATGCACTCTGGCAGCAACACAAAGGGGAGCCGCTGGGTGCAAATGTCCCGGCTACACATATCACACCGGAATTTGTACGTAAAGAAGTAGCAGAAGGAAGAGCGATCATTCCCGCAAATATTAATCACCCGGAAGCAGAGCCGATGATCATTGGTCGCAATTTCCTTGTGAAGATCAATACAAACATCGGCAACTCGGCCGTAACATCCAGTATAGAAGAAGAAGTGGAAAAAGCAGTGTGGAGCTGTTATTGGGGCGGCGATACACTGATGGATCTTTCTACAGGACCGAACATACATGAAACACGTGAATGGATCATTCGCAATTGTCCGGTGCCGGTAGGTACAGTGCCTATATACCAGGCATTGGAAAAAGTAAATGGCAAAGCAGAAGACCTCACATGGGAAATATTCCGTGATACGCTGATAGAACAGGCAGAACAGGGCGTGGATTATTTTACCATACATGCAGGCGTACTGCTGCGTTATATACCGCTCACAGCCAAACGCATGACAGGCATCGTGTCGCGTGGCGGCAGCATCATGGCCAAATGGTGCCTGGCACATCATAAGGAAAACTTCCTGTATACACATTTTGAAGAGATCTGCGAGATCATGAAAGCTTATGATGTAAGCTTTTCATTGGGTGACGGATTGCGTCCGGGATCTATAGCAGATGCCAATGATGCAGCGCAGTTTGCCGAGCTGGAAACATTGGGGGAACTGACGAAAATAGCCTGGAAACATGATGTACAGGTGATGATCGAAGGGCCGGGACATGTGCCGATGCACCTGATCAAAGAGAATATGGACAAGCAGCTGAAAGAATGCCACGAAGCGCCTTTCTATACGCTTGGCCCACTCACAACAGACATTGCACCGGGCTACGATCATATTACATCGGCCATTGGTGCGGCTATGATCGGCTGGTTTGGTACGGCGATGCTTTGTTATGTAACACCGAAAGAGCACCTCGGTCTGCCGAATAAAAAAGATGTGAAAGACGGTATTATCGCATATAAAATTGCTGCACATGCTGCCGACCTGGCAAAAGGTCATCCGGGTACACAATACAGGGACAACGCATTGAGCAAAGCCCGTTTTGAGTTTCGCTGGGAAGACCAATTCAACCTCTCTCTTGATCCGGAAACCGCACGTTCATTCCACGATGAAACATTACCGGCTGATGGCGCCAAAGTTGCCCATTTCTGCTCTATGTGCGGACCGCATTTCTGTTCTATGAAAATAACGCAGGATATACGCACTTATGCAGCAGAACAGGAAAAAGGTATGCAGGAAAAAGCACGCGAATTTGCAGCGCAGGGAGGGGAGATTTATAATTAATTAACTGATTGGCAAATTAGCTGATTAGCTAATGGTGAAATGTGAAACGTCAAACGTGAGATATGAGACAAGTAATATAAGCGCTGTGCCGTTGCGCCGCCGTGAGAAAACAATCGTTGCGTCTTAGCGCCGTTGCGAGAAACAACTAAGTGAAACGTAAGGTTATAAACAAGAAAACGTTGCGTCGCTGTGCTGCTGTGAGAAAATTATTAAACAACCACTTTGCGAACGCTGCTCCTTTGCGCTCTTTGCGAGAAAAAATGAATACACAAAAAACATACGTGCTCAGTATTGCCGGCTTTGATCCAAGTGCCGGGGCCGGCCTGTTGTCGGATATAAAGACGCTGGAAAACTGCGGTGTATATGGTTTGGGAGTAATGACTGCACTTACATTTCAGAATGATATTCATTTTGAAAGTGCGGACTGGATACGCCCTGATAAAATCACAAGACAGATAGCATTGCAGCTGGAGCGCTTTGATGTGAAATGTGTAAAGATAGGCCTCGTGGAAAGCTTTGAAGTATTGCTGTACTTGTTGCATTACCTGCATCAGAACATACCCGGTGTAAAGATCTTTTTTGACCCGGTGCTGAAAGCCAGTGCGGGCTTCTGTTTTCACAGCAATGGTGCAGCTTATGTGGAAACATTGTTACCGCAGCTGTATTGCATCACACCTAATATCCCGGAAGCAGAACAGCTATTTGGGGAAAATGATCTTGATGAAAAATTAAAATCGTACAGCACAAAATGTAATATTTACCTGAAGGGCGGCCATAGCAAAGAAATGCAAATGGCTACAGATATACTGTACAGCAACGGTACACAACATTATTATACAAATGTGTGGCTGGAGCACGGGGAGAAGCATGGCAGTGGCTGCGTGCTGTCATCAGCACTGGCGGCAGCAACAGCACTCGGGCATGATATTGTTAGTGCGGGAGCGATGGCAAACAGGTATACACACACCTTTCTTGCCAGCAATGAAACATTATTAGGCCATCATTTAAAAACAACATTATGAAATACATCAGCCGTCTGCACTACATTACCACATCGGATGCCCTTGCCGAACAAGCTTGCCAGGGTGGAGCAGACTGGATACAATTGCGTCTGAAAGACGTAGACTTTGAAACATATGCCGAGGTTGCAATGGAAGTAAAGGAGACCTGTAAAAAATACGGCGCTACTTTTATTATCAATGACAACGTATCGCTGGCACTGGATACCGGTGCTGATGGTGTGCACCTGGGCAGGAACGATATGCCGCCTTCCAAAGCAAGGGAGATACTCGGCGACCAGTTTATCATCGGCAGTACGGCAAATACACTGGAGGACATCATCCGCCTGTCCAACGAACCGATAGATTATATAGGACTTGGCCCTTTCCGGTTTACCACTACCAAACAAAACCTGAGTCCCATCATAGGGCTCGAAGGCTATGAACAGATATTTACCGCGTTAAATAACAGGAACCTGCAGGTGCCTCCGGTAATAGCTATTGGGGGAATAGCGCTGCAGGATATAGATTCATTGCTGGCCGCCGGGTTGCATGGCGTAGCGGTGTCGGGTGCTATTACCAATGCCTCCGATCCGGTGCTGGCAGCAAAAGCGCTGCGCCAGACATGCAGGCAGTTTAATTATATAACACAATGAACGACGAACTGATCATCGCCGGAAAGCCCTTCTCATCAAGGCTTTTCATGGGCACGGGAAAATTCGGTAACCATAGGAAAATGGCTGATGCTGTTATTGCATCGGGAACGGAACTGGTGACAGTAGCACTGCGCCGGATAGATCTGCAGCAGCCGGAAGAAGATGATATATTACCATACCTGCAACAGCCGCAGATTAACCTGCTGCCCAATACTTCCGGTGCACGGAATGCAGCCGAAGCTGTGTTTGCCGCGAAGATGGCACGTGAAGCATTGCAGACAAACTGGCTGAAGCTTGAAATTCACCCGGACCCGCGCTACCTGATGCCTGATCCTATAGAAACCTTGCTGGCCGCAGAAGAGCTGGTGAAGGACGGTTTTATAGTATTGCCGTACATCCATGCCGACCCTGTATTGTGCAAGCGGCTGGAAGATGTGGGCGTAGCTGCTGTTATGCCGCTGGGCTCGCCGATAGGCAGCAATAAAGGATTGAAAACAGTTGATTTTTTACAGATCATCATAGAGCAGAGCAGTGTTCCGGTAGTGGTGGATGCAGGCATTGGTGCGCCAAGCCATGCTGCTGCTGCCATGGAACTGGGGGCAGATGCAGTACTGGTAAATACTGCCATTGCCGTAGCGGGCGACCCGGTGCGGATGGCTCATGCATTCCGGCAGGCAGTAATTGCGGGCCGAATGGCTTATACATCCGGGCTAGGCGCTGTAAATGAAAAAGCAACGGCCAGCAGTCCGCTGACAGATTTTTTGAATTGAGTATTGCTGCATAGAGCGCCCGGCGTACAAGAGTGCGACGCAACGATGCTTTATAGTAGTAATACATTTCACAGCACAACCTTGCGTTACATTTTTCCCGGAGTGAGATGCTGTAAGTAAAAGCTTGTTATCATGTTTGACGAAATATTTAACCGCTATTCATGGAATGAAGTGCAGGAAAGCATCTATGCTAAAACGGCATCAGATGTGCAATCCGCACTCGGAAAGACACGTCGCGACCTTGAAGATTTCAAAGCGTTGATATCGCCGGCTGCGTTACCGTTCCTGGAAGAAATGGCGCAGCTGAGCCAGAAGCTCACACAGAAAAGATTTGGCCGCACGATACAGATGTATGTACCGCTGTACCTTTCCAATGAATGCCAGAATATCTGCACCTATTGCGGTTTCAGCCTCGACAATAAAATAAAGCGCCGTACACTTACCGGAGCAGAAATATTGCAGGAAGCAGCGTTTCTGAAAGCTCAGGGTTTCGATCATGTATTGCTGGTAACCGGTGAGGCAAATAAAACAGTAGGCATTGAATATTTTCAGCAGGCCATACGCATTTTAAAACCGCATTTTGCAAATATTTCTATAGAGGTGCAGCCGCTGGACACAGAGGATTATGCAACGCTGGTAAATGAAGGCCTGCATGCCGTATTGGTATACCAGGAGACATACAACCGCGAACACTACAAGCTGCATCACCCCAAAGGAAAAAAGTCAAATTTCGATTACCGCCTGCAAACGCCCGACAGGCTTGGTGCTGCAGGCATACACAAAGCCGGCCTCGGTACGTTGATAGGGCTTGAAGACTGGCGTACAGATAATTTCTTTACGGCCTTGCACCTGGATTACCTCCAAAGAAAATACTGGCAGACACGTTACAGCATTTCCTTTCCCCGTTTGCGGCCCGCTGAAGGACTGATAGAGCCAAAGGTTGTTATTACAGATCGTGAACTCGTGCAACTGATATGCGCCTGGCGTATTTTTAATGAAGAACTTGAATTGTCTATTTCTACAAGAGAAGACGCACATTTCCGCAACCATATCATACAACTGGGCGTCACCAGTATGAGCGCCGGATCGGCTACAAACCCCGGTGGTTATACCGTTGCGCCTGAATCACTGGAACAGTTTGAAATAGACGACAGCCGCAGTCCGGAAGAAGTAGCCGCCATGCTGCTACAGAAAGGGTATACGCCTGTATGGAAAGACTGGACTGTATTTTCGTAAATTTATCGTCTTATGCTGTCGAACGAAGAACAGAGCAGGTATAGCCGGCATATTCTGCTGCCGGAAATAGGTGCCGAAGGCCAGGGAAAACTGAAAAGTGCAAAGGTGCTGGTTATCGGTGCCGGTGGCCTGGGTTGTCCTGTGCTGCAATACCTGGTTGCTGCAGGTGTAGGGACAATTGGTATTGCAGATGGCGATAACGTGGATTTATCTAATCTTCAGCGGCAGATATTGTACGGAACGAATGATACCGGCAATAACAAAGCGGAAACGGCAGCAGAAAAATTGCAGCAACTGAATGCCCACACAGTTTTTCATGTTTATGGAAATATCGACGCTGCTAATGCACTGAATATTTTTAAAGATTATGATATCGTTGTAGATGGCACGGATAATTTCTCCAGTAGGTATCTTATCAACGATGCCTGTGTGATCTCCGGCAGGCCACTTGTATTCGGCGCCATTTACCGTTTTGAAGGACAGGTTTCTGTTTTTAATTATAATGATGGTCCTACTTACCGCTGCCTGTTCCCGGATGTGCCGGCAGATATGCCCAATTGTGCCGACATCGGTGTAATTGCTACTCTGCCCGGCATTATAGGCACGATGATGGCCAATGAAGTACTTAAAATGATAACCGGTGCAGGAGCGGTACTAAGCGGTGTACTGCTTACGGTTGATTCGCTGCGGATGAACATACAGCAGTTCCGTTTTAACGCTGTAGAAAAGAATAAAGATATTGTGCGGCTTACACAGGCGCTTATTTCCTGTATGTCGCAGCCTGCCGCGGTGATTTCTGTTTCTTATGATGAGTTGCGGAAAATGCAGCTGCAGGAAAATGTTCAGCTGCTGGACATAAGAGACGAACAGGAACACTGCGAATATAATATAGGCGGGATAAATATTCCGTTCTACGCTTTTGAAACCGCCACCGAAAGGCTCGATCCCATGCGGACAACTGTTATCTATTGTGCTTTTGGCCAGCGGGGCAAACAGGTAGCATCATGGTTGCGTACACAGGGCTTCCGTAAGGTGTACCACCTGGAGCACGGCATTAATGGCCTTGCAGCGCAGCTATAATATCTGTAAATGCCTTTACGGGGTCAGCTGCCAGCCACACAGCACCTAGCAAAGCTGCTCCGTCGAAATCGTTATCCTTCAGTTGCATTATATTCTCTGCACCTACGCCGCCAAGTCCTACGATGGAAGGGCAATAACGGTTCTGCGCTTCTGTTTTAGCTTTAAATGCCGCCGCTCCCGCCAGGTCTATATTAGGGCCATAGTCTTTTTTGGAAATGCTTTGAAACACAGGGCTGATAAAGACATACTGGTACGACATTTCATCATTTTCTATTTCCTCCCATGTATGAAAAGAGGCAGAAAGCGGTACCGGTGCCAGTGAACAGATATGTGTGATCATAGACGGGTTCTGACGTATGTCTGCATTCATATGAATACCGCCGAGGTGATATTCATTTACCAGGTCAAAGGCATTGTGCAGCACAATGCGGGAATGGTAGTTTTTGTCGATATGACGTATGTAACGGTCATAATCTGCCTGTGTATACCCGGGTTTGCGCAGGTGCAACCGGTCTAAGCCGTTTTGCAGGCACTGCGATATTATCTCCGCTTCGTCGGGATGGTCAGTTTCAGGAGTAAGAAGAATACTTATCATGGTAATGTATGTATAAAAAACAGGCCCGGACTTTTCATCGCAGGCCTGTAATATTAATCAATTGAAAGCTATTTAATGTAACCCAGTATTTTCAGCATGCTCTGGGGGCTTTGTTCCTTGGCGTACAGCCAGTCTTCCAGCTCACCGTTTTTATTGTATTCTACCACCACATGTTTGGGTGAGGGGATCATACAATGCTTGATACCTCCGTAACCTGCCAGCTGATCCTGGTAAGCGCCGGTGTGGAAAAATCCGATATAAAGCGGTTCGGCAGCTTTTTCTTTATCTATTTTCGGAAGAAACACCGCATTGATGTGCTCTTCTGATGTATAGAAATCATGACTGTCGCAGGTGAGACCGCCCAGGTGCACTTCCTGGTACTCTTTGTCCCATTTGTTGATGGGCAGTAACAGGAATTTCTCACCAATGCCCCAGGTATCAGGCAGGGTAGTGATGAAAGAACTGTCGATCATATACCAGATTTCACGGTCATTCTGCTGTTTGTCGTCCAGGATACTATAAATAACAGCACCACTTTCACCTACAGTAAATGAACCGAATTCTGTATATATATCCGGAACGTCTACTTTATTGCGTTTGCAGACTTTTTTAACGGTAGAAATGATCTCGTTGACCATGTAGTTATAGTCATAATCAAATGCCAGCGAGTGCTTGATCGGGAAACCGCCGCCGATGTTCAGGCCTTCCAGTTCCGGGCATATTTTCTTCAGCTGGCAATACAGTGTCAGCACCTTGTTCAGCTCGCTCCAGTAGTAGATATCATCTTTGATACCCTTGTTCATAAAGAAGTGAAGCATCTTCAGGCGGAACTTATCGTTGCCTTTGATCTTGTCGATATAAAATTCCAGTACATCACGGTTGCGGATACCCAGCCTTGATGTATAGAAATCAAAGGAAGGTTCTTCTTCAGTGGCAATGCGCAGGCCAATGTTTACCGGATCTTTTGCGCGGATCGATTTCTTATAATCTTCAAACTCATTGATGTTATCCAGTATGGGAACCACATTTTTAAAGCCGGAATTGATCAGCTGAGAAATGTTGCGTGTATACTGACGAGTTTTAAAGCCATTGCAAATGATATACGTATCTTTTGTGATTTTCTTGCGGTTATACAACTGCTTTACAATCTCGATATCGTAGGCAAAGGATGTTTCCAGGTGCACACCGTGCTTCAGGGTTTCCTCTACAATAAATGAAAAGTGTGAGCTTTTCGTGCAGTAGCAGTAATAGTAATTCCCATCATAACGATGCTTTTTGATGGCATCTGCGAACATCTTTTTGGCCCGGTTGATCTGCATGCCGATTTTGGGCAAAAACGTGAGCTTGAAGGGCGTCCCGTATTTGTCGATCAGCTTTTTCATATCCAGCCCATTAAAATGGAGGTAATTATCTTTTACTTCAAAGCCTTCCTGGGGAAAGTCGAAGGTCTGGTGGACGAGATCAGTATATGTATTGTTCATTTACCCGGAAAAACTAATAAACGGCTAAAAGTTATTTTGCGTACAAAAATAGATTTTTCAACAGAAGTACCCATTATTTTTTCTGTGGGTCAAAGAGTTAAAAGGTTAATGGGTTGAGCGATTGATACGTTAAAGCATTAACAGGCAAATAAGTTGATATGTTAACAGGCTTGCAGGGTAAGCAGGCAGTCAATAAATCAGCTCACCGGTTAATTTCCATATCAGCTAATTTGCTCAATTACACTACTTTTACGACCGTTTGGAAACAGCGCAATCCATATTAAAAAAATACTGGGGCTATGACAGCTTCCGGCCCGGGCAGGAAGATATTGTCCGGGCGGTACTTGCAGACCAGGATACACTGGCGCTGTTACCCACCGGTGGCGGCAAATCTCTTTGTTACCAGGTGCCCGCATTGATGAAAGAAGGCATTTGCATCGTCATTTCTCCGCTCATCGCTCTTATGCAGGACCAGGTGTCGCGGTTGACAGAAGCGGGCATTATGGCCGCGGCTATACATGCAGGTATGAAATATCCTGAAGTGCGCCGTACGCTGGATAATATGTTGCATGGACCTTACAAACTGCTTTATGTGTCGCCGGAAAGATTGCAGACAAGGCTTTTCAGGGAATATCTGCCGGAGCTGAATATCAGTCTTATAGCAGTGGATGAGGCGCATTGTATCTCGCAATGGGGCCACGATTTCCGGCCGGATTATCTTAAAATCGACAGTCTGCGGGAAGTTTTCCCCCGTGTGCCGGTGTTGGCGCTCACAGCTTCTGCCACGGAGACCGTACAACGAGACATCTGCCTGCAACTGAAACTCAGGAAACCGGCATTGTTCCGGAAAAGCTTTGAGCGAAGCAACATATTCTACGAAATAAAATACACAGAAAACAAGACCGGTGATCTGCTGGATATATTGAGAAAAACCAGCGGCAGCATTATCGTTTATTGCCGCAGCCGCCGCCAGACAGAGAACCTGCAGCGGGTACTGCAGCAAAATGGTCTTGCATCATTGTTTTACCATGCCGGTATGCAGCGCGAAAAGCGCAACGAAGCGCAGGAAAGCTGGATGAGCAATAAAGTACCGGTAATGATTGCCACCACGGCATTTGGCATGGGCATAGACAAGCCGGATGTGCGACTCGTGGTGCATTACGATGCACCGGAGCACCTGGAGGCATGGTACCAGGAAATGGGGCGTGCCGGCCGCGACGGAAAACCAGCAGCAGCGCTTACATTATTCAGTCATTCGGATATTAAGCGGCTGGAGGAAAGCATCGCCTTGCAATTTCCTCCTGAAGCATACCTGCGTAAGGTGTACCAATCTGTAGCAGAGTATCTGCAGATAGCCACCGGTACAGAACCGGACCGGTACTACGACTTCGACCTTGCGGACTTTGCACAGAAATTTAAATTGCAGGCATTGCAGGCCAGTTATGCATTGAAGCTGCTCGAACAGGAAGGCCTCTGGACTATGTCTGAAGCAGTGCATAGCCCGGCTACAGTATTGTTCACAGTCCGGCGGGAAGAATTGAATACACTGATGCTGCGGTATCCCGACATTGGCTATGTAGCCACGGTGTTACTGAGGCTGTATAGCGGTATTTATACATTTCCTACTGCCATACGACTGTCTGCGCTGGCAAAACACCTGAAAATGCAGCAGCCGGAAGTGCGGAAAGCCTTGCTGCGGCTGCAATCAATGGGTATCATTGAATTTAACGAACCGGGAGAAGGTCCGCAGATGTTTGTACATCATTACCGGGTAGACAGCCGCCACCTGATTATTAATACAGCGCGTATAAGGCAATTGCGTGAACAGCATGAGCACCGTACAAAAGCGATGATCTGGTTCCTGGAGCAGGGAAGCGTTTGCCGCGACAGAATTTTATTGCAGTATTTTGGCGAACAGAAAGATACCAACTGTGGCCATTGCGATATATGCAGATCAAAACAGCCTGCACGAAAAATTAACAGGGAAGAAGTATTAGGCATACTTCAGGCATCCGGTGACACTACAATAGCGCAGCTGATGGTACAATTTCCGGAGACCTCAGGGAAACAGGTGACAGAACTGCTGCGGACGCTTGCCGAAGAAGAAAAAATATACATCGGAGCAGGAAATATTATAAAAATGAACCGATAAATCATTCCGCCCGCCAAGTATGAAAAGCCAATAATTCCGGCTTCTTTAAACGTCAGATGTTATAGGGTAAATGCCAGTTTTTTAACCCATATTTTCCTGTAAATAACATAAAAAATAGTATCTTCCTTTCTGCAGTACATTCCTCATTCTTATCTTCGTCTTTACAGTCTGCTGGGTATTATATAATCAGGAAAGCCGTAGCACGTATACGTTTAAGGCACAAATCGCACTATTTTGATAGACTAATAAACGAATGAGTACAATAATTTGTTTCTCAATAAGGTAGGTATCAGTAGCATGAATAGTGCGTAATTCAATACCCGCAAAAAATTGCGGGTTATAGTTTATAAAGTAGGGGTGCGCCGGAAGGAACCAGTGTGTTAACTTTACATTCTAGCTAGCTTATTTTAACCAGTCCCCTTTAAACCCTCCGAAAAAGTGCAACACAGTTCTTTTCCGGCTGCCTCGATTACATTCTAAACAATTAAGAAAAATCCTGTTTATAACAAGAAAGGGCAGTAACCTGTCGATGGAGATCAAAAGATGCACGGTATTACATTTTCTGATTATGCGGCCACATGTGCTTACATCAGCCGGGGTATACAGATAAGAGATCTGTTGCCATTGCTGGGCATTACAGAGGTCCAATGGGAAGAAGTTCGCAATTATTGGGAAAACGTAATTGCCATGGATGAAGACGCAATCTTCAGGAAAAAATATGCCCACCTTGCTCATTTGCCTGTAACACAGCAAAATCAGCATCCGCTTTATAAAAATGAGGACGGGTTTATGGTACTGCATACACATGAAGATTTTGTACGGATACTGGAACTGCAGGCGGTAGCCGCCAAACACGGCATTGATAACTACAGTATATTGGAATCTGAAGGAATATCATTGAGAGAATATGAATTTGCCTGCATCTATTACCGGCATGTGCACAACAATATCCTGAAAGGTCAGCATGCAGATGCTTATGATAAATGGCTGGAGGAGCTGCATCTTAAGTACAGAAAAGAGTTTGAAGAGCAGTTTATAATCTATTATAACCAGCAGGCGCATACCGGTTAACGCAGCAACAGCTTTAATTCTACGTTTATAGCAGCACACATTATGCGCTCAATAGTAATGCCTATTATTTACTGGCAGGATTATTTTATAATACCTGTTGTAAATTTATTGCATGAAATCAGAAAACAGGGCCCAGATTGTTGCTGAATTAACTGAATTGATACGGAAAGGAAATGCACATGCTCCATTTGAAGAGGCAGTGGCAGATCTGCCGGCAGACCTGCGTACGGCAATACCCGGAAATCTTCCTTACAGCATATGGCAGCTCACCGAGCATATACGCATTACGCAATGGGATATTGTTGAATTCTGCATATCGCCACGACATAAATCTCCTAAATGGCCGGATGAATATTGGCCGGCAGAAAACGAGCATCCCGATGATCATACCTGGGAAAAATCTTTACAACAGATAAAAGAAGACCGTAACCGTTTTTTCGAGCTGCTTAAAGATGAGCAGAACGATCTTTTTGCAGCCTTTCCGTATGGTACGGGCCAGAACCTGTTTCGCGAAGCATTGCTCATCGCAGATCATACTGCTTACCATACTGCAGAAATAATTGTGCTCCGCCGACTGCTCAATAGCTGGAAATAATACCCGCTGTTGCTGAATTTTTAAATCAATAGTCATTCCGAAACTGTATTTTTAAACTGCACAAAATCCAACCCTACACCGCTTTTATGAGAAAGATACGCACCGTACATTGTTTGATAATGCTGCTGTTTTTAGTAACGGCAGCAAGTTGCGGAAACGACAGCAGGCCTCCTGTAGTAGCAGAAAAAGAGCAGAAATCCTTTCCACACAGAGATACTGCTATTACTCCGCAGAATGCATATACAGAGCTGTTTCTTGACAGTATGCTGGTAGAACAATTCATCGCAGCAGAACATCCGGATACGGCCACAGCAATGGACCTCCGGAATTTTTACAACAGCCGTAATTATGAATATGCATGGTTTGCCAATGGCGGTCTTAGTGAGCAGGGCGTTACTTTTCGCAACCTGCTCAGCAGTTATGTTCATCTGACGAAAGACAGCACGCTTTTTGACAAAGCACTTGACGCACAGATAGAGCATATTACAGAAGACAGCATGCAGCACACAGATACGGCAATGCTGGCCCGTACAGATATTGCTATCACACGTCAGTTTTTTATTTATGCCCGCACAGCATATGCAGGCCGTCTTGATCCTGCAGATTTGCAATGGTTCATTCCGCGCAGAAAAGTAGACGCGTTGGCCCTGCTGGACTCGCTTATTTCACATAAAGGAGCAAATGTAGACATGTGGGAGCCGGTAAACCCGATGTACCGTGCACTGAAGGAAAAACTCGCGGCCTATAACGACATTGCCGATAAAGGCGGATGGCCCCTGATAACCGCAACCGCTAAAAAAAGTTACAAACGGGGAGATTCATCGGCTATCATTACCCAGATGAGAAAAAGGCTTGCAGCAGCCGGGTATCTGCGTCCGGAAGATTCGACAGGCAGGTATGATTCTTCATTTTCTGATGCGGTAAAAAAGGCGCAGCACAGTTTTGGACTGAAAGAAACAGGTATTGCAGATAAAGCGCTGATCAGTGAACTAAACGTACCGGTAAAAGCACGGATAGAGCAAATGCTTGTTAACCTGGAGCGCATGCGCTGGCTTCCGGAGAAAACGCCGCAGGACAGGATTGTTGTGAACATCCCGGAATTTGTGATTCATGTTTTTGAAAATAACCAGAAGGCATTTGACATGAATATCGTAGTAGGGAAGGAAGGGACGAGCACAGTTGTTTTCAATGATCAGTTGAAATATATAGTGTTCAGTCCGTACTGGAATGTGCCACGCAGTATAGTAAAGAAAGAAATTGCACCTGCAATAAAGAGAAACCACAATTACATCGCCAGTCACAATATGGAAATCACCGGCTACTCCGGCGGCTTACCCATAGTGCGGCAGAAGCCCGGCGGCAGCAATTCTCTTGGGCGCGTAAAATTCCTGTTCCCCAACAACTATAATATTTACTTCCATGATACGCCGCAGAAAGATTTATTTAACCGGGATAAAAGGGCATTCAGCCACGGATGTATAAGACTGGCAGATGCTCGGAAGATGGCAGAATATTTGTTGAGAAACGATACTACCTGGACTTCGGAAAAAATAGATTCGGCCATGAACCTGGAAAAAGAGAAATGGGTTCCGCTTAAGACCCCGATACCTGTCTTTATTTCATATTTTACAGCCTGGGTAGATGACGACGGCGTCCTGAATTTCAGAGATGATATTTACGGCCACGATAAAAAAATGGCAACACAATTGTTCATACAGCCTGATACGACAGCCATTCATTAATCAATACACAAGCGAAGGGTAAACCGTTGCTTTTGAATGCATCAAGGTTGTATTAAGAAGAAAATTTTATAAAAAACAGGAGCTTAGTATTAGGAAAGTCGGGAACTCTCACTATCTTTGCAATCCCAAACGGGAAAAGGCCTCGTAGCTCAACTGAATAGAGCATTTGACTACGGATCAAAAGGTTTCAGGTTTGAATCCTGACGAGGTCACAAAAAGCGATAATAAGTCGCAGTAAAAGCCAGCAAAATCAATGATTTTTTGCTGGCTTTTTTCATTTTGCGATCTGTCAGACTTTCAATTTTCGTGCAGAAAATAAAGCGTTTTTTCAGTTTATTATTTTTCCTTTTCTGTCTGAATTTTCTTTGTACCAGTTGTCTGTTCAGGCACAGGTATCCAGGATAGATTTTGAGTGCCTGATCATTTCCTCTGCAGGCGTTACAGCATCGTCTGCCAGCCATTTGAATAACATCCGTACAATACCACCTGCTGCCGCTTCAGCTTTATAACGGGCCATTTGCTGTTCGTTGCGGCCGGGTAGTTTTTTCTTCAACTGCTCATAAATCTGAACAGCGCATATATCGGCAAAATGGTTGCTGAGGATTTCGATGCTTTTTGTGCGGGACAATGCCTTTGCCAGGTGCAGATGTTCCCTTGTGTGATGGAAAAGATAGGAAAGATTGATTCCCCACGGATAATTTTCAGGATCACTGCCTGGTATGTCCACCAGCGCCTGCTGGAAATTGATATTGCCGATCAGCAACTGGTCTTTGCTCTCGTAATGGCTGTAAAATGTACTGCGCCCAACATTCGCACGGTCAATGATATCCTGAATGGTGATTGCATCGTAACCCTTTTCCATGATCAGTTCTACCAATGCCGTCGCAAGGTATTTTTTGGTCTTCTGTGTCCGCCTGTCGTTTTTTAAGTTGCTCTTCACTTTCTGAATTTTTTTGACTTTTTGTTCCGTATCGGTCGTTACCCGCCGTATTGTGCCTTGGTGTGCTTATGAATACCAGCTTTCTTTGTAAAACGAAACAAATGTTCATTATCTGATAATAGTATGAAATAAGGATGAAACAACAAAATAACTGGAGGCACTTATATCAATCTCTGGGCTGGACTGCCGGAATCTATGCCCTTACTGCTTTCCATCACTATTATGGTTCGGTAGTTTATGGAACCCCCTGGCGTACGCATGTGGTGTACATCGGTGGAATTGCCCTGCTGCTTTGCTTCCTGCCGGGCTTGCTTTACCGCCGTTTCCGGAATAAGCTGTTGCTTAATGGCTACCTGGTGATCGGATCGGTTCTTTTCAGCTTACTCATTGGCTTGGTTGAAGGTTTCTATAACCATACAATTAAGGACTTGCTTTATTTCTCGGGAATGAATGCGCACACCTGGCGTTCCCTCTTTCCCGCGCCAGCTTATGAAGTGCCGGATAATATTGTGTTTGAAAGCACGGGCATCCTCCAATTCCCGGTAGGCATGATCCAGTTTTATTCGCTGTACAAAGTTTATAAAGCTTATAAAAAGATAGACAAATGAGTTTCTTACTTAATGCCGGACTCGTGCTGCATATCTGCGGTATCAGCTTAATGGTGGGGATGACTGTGGCTGGTTTTGTAACCTATCGCCGTTTATTTGATTTATTAGCTGAAGATAAAAACAGCGGAACAACTCTCATGGCAACTGCAGGCATTTTTTCCCGCTTGCAGCTGTTGGGTGGGCTGTTTATTATTTCAGGAGGCATTTTAATGATGATCGCCTTGCAGGGAATAATTATGACACAGTTATGGTTTAAACTTAAGGTTTCACTGCTGCTGCTGTTGATCATAAACGTGCCGCTCACTTTTTATCCTGCCCGTATCAGGCTGCGTCAATTTCTAACTGCCACGCAACCGGAAGCGTCCGATCTGTTTAAAGTACGGCAATTATTTAACCAGTTTCACATGTTACAGCTCCTGATCTTCTTAGGCATATTCATTCTTAGCGTATTCCGTTTTAACTGATGATTAAATATGATAAATATGAGCTTATTTCTTCGCGTGCTGGTGATGCTTCATCTGTGTGGTTTGGTCGTAATGGCCGGCACTACGGTGGTAGACTATGTTACTTTTAAAACCTTTTGCCGTATGGCAGACGCCGGTGACAGCCGGGCACAGGGCCTGCTTCCAATAATGGCGCAGTATGGTAACCTGGTCCGGACCGGGGCAGCCACATTGATCCTTACGGGATTGGCAATGCTGGTATTGACAAAGGGAATCTGGTGGGAGCAGTTATGGTTCAGGATCAAAATGGGACTGGTGATATTGCTCATTTTAAATGGCATGCTTGTCGGTAATAGCCTGGGGCTGAAATTCAGGAAAATGATAGTGAATGGTTCCGGGCCTGGCATTGCAGACGTCAGGGTTAATCTGAACCGTTTTTACCTGGTACAGCTCGCGATATTCCTGCTCATTATCCTGGCAAGCACCATTCGCCCTGATCAAATCCGGTTAAATAAATGAATATGAACGTTGTTATTCCGCAATTTATCGCTGTAGCCGCAACAGGGTTGCTGGCTGGTGCATTTATGTATGGGTTGTTAAATGTTGTCCCGACATTCTACGAAGTCCCGCTGAATGTGCATCTCACTTACCGTACACACCTAATGAGCCATAATGGTGCCACTATGCAGTTGCTGATGGCGGCGTCCATCATCGCACCTTTGTGGTATGCAGCGGTTGTCCGGTATTCCCCGCTGGTAACGGGTATGGCTGTTCTTTCCGCATTACTGGCATTAACCAGTTTACTGGTTACGCGGTTTGGGAATGTACCGATTAACCAGCTTATCAAAACCTGGGCGCCCGATCATCCACCGGCTAACTGGATGATGAAATTGCATACCTGGGACAGGTACAACCGGATCCGTTCGTTTGCTGCGCTGGGCTGCTTTATCTCCTTTATTATAACGGTCCATTTATCTTATTTCAGAGGACGGGCGGTTTGAATTACAGTACCTGATGATTATTACGGTCAGGTGGCGGAAGGCGTGATTTTAAAATTTTTTGCGGAATATTAGCCTGAAGGTTCATAGCATTACCGGCCCATAACAACCAGCCCCGATGGCAGCGGTTACCCCGCATGGCGCTGTGGCGCCGGAGGAGTAATAGCGTACAGCGGGACGGAAGCTGGATAGCAGAGAAAAAGCCCGGCTGCAGATAAACATCAGATGTTTTGCAGCCGGGCTTTTGGGTTATTGTTCCTGGTACTTAACGGCAAACTCCTGTGCAAATTCTTCAAGGGTGCGGCCTTTTGCCTCTGGCTTGTTACGGTCAAAATCTTCCCACAATATGCCTTTGCGCAGTGCTGATCCCATTTCGGTAAAGTTATGCGCAATTTCCTGTGGCAGCCCTGCCTGCAACATGCCGTTGAGCGCCTGTTCGTCTGTAAACTCTATCCAGGGTAGTTCCGGCTTGCCAATAGCAGTGCCCAATGCGACTGTCGCGTCCTGCACGGTGCGGTCGTCGCTCATAATGTAGCGTACGCTGTGACCGGTAAACGGATGTTGCAATTGTTCTGCAACCGCTATTGCTATGTCTTCCGGGTGTACCATTACTATTCTCGTTGCGGCAGGGTAGTTGGCGCCTATAATGCCCTGGTGCCTGATCATCGGGATATCGTTGTAGAAATTAATGTAGAAGAACGGAGCGCGGATATGTTTTACGGCTACTCCTTCCAGTCCGTTCAGGATAAGTTCTGCGTCGTGCACGCCTGCTATAGGACCGGTGCCGCTTTCGAGGTGAGCGCCTATACTGCTGAGGTTTACCACTTTTGTGACGCCTGCATTTTTGATGGCTGCAGCATAATTTTTTGCGGTATTGCCCACATAACGGCGATAGTTTTCTGCGGCAAAATTGGGTGGCACCATCGTGTATACAGCATCTGCACCGGTGAATGCCTGTGTGAGAAATGAAGTGTCGCTTATAGAACCTATAGCCGCTGTAGCGCCGAGGGCTTCAATTTCTGCTTTTTTGTCGGGGTTGCTGCTGATTACGGTTACCTGATGCCCTGCCTTGATCAGTAGTGTGGTCAGAGGTTTGCTGATATTGCCAAGTGAGCCTGTTACTGTGAATTTCATGATTTTTATCTTTTTGATTTTTTGATACTGCAAAGCTATCTTTGTACTTACTTTTTTACAAGTACTTACCCTAAAGTATGTATCAATGGCAAAAGTCAAAGAAAATTCCACTATACAGGAGAATAAGCAATATGCACTGCAGGAATGCCCGGTGACGTACGTGATGGATAAGATCGGCGGCTACTGGAAGCCGATCATATTGTATCATTTGCTGTCGGGCAGCAAGCGGTATAATGAGCTGAAAAAGGCAATACCAGCTATTACAGAGAAAATGCTGATCCAGCATCTGAAACAACTGGAAGCCGACAGCCTGGTATTGCGGGAAGCAAAGCCAGTGGTGCCGCCTTATGTTACATACAGTCTTACACAGTCGGGCAGGAAATTGCAACCTGTTTTATTTGCCATGGCTGCGTGGGCACTGGAGGACGGACCGTTTAATGATAAAATGGGGCAGAAAAGCCTGGACGATTTTCCGGGAGGTAAATAAGTCAGTGCGACGCGGGTCTTATTTTTTTGCTTGCCCCAAAAAAGTAACAAAAAAAGCAGCAGGCAGCTATTACCGCTGCTGCCTGCATCGCTCGATAAAGCTTTTTGTATTACTGTTGTGCCCGGCAATAGGGCCTTGATTATTGTCTTATTATCTCGTACTATTCCTTTTTAAGTAACTTTTGAGTGAAGCTTGAGAAACTTTAACACACATGATTTGGCTTCACTCACTATGATAATTTGATTATTTAAACCGTATGTTCAGTGCATGCAGTGCCACGCTGATGGGAATTGCAAACCCAAGTCCTTCTACGCCTTCTCCTTTTATTTTTGCTACCACAATACCTACTGCCTGCCCGTTTTTGTTTACGAGTGCGCCTCCGCTGTTACCGGGATTTATACTTACATCTGTCTGTATCAACTGATCCTGTTCTATCTGGCGTGTACCGCTGATGATCCCTTTGGTAACGGTCTGACCGAGCTTTACGCTTTCGGGTGTGCCAATGGCTATTACTTCCGAACCTATTTTCCTGCCTGCATCTGTTGTGTCGAGCGGCATAGGTGCAAAACCACCTCCATTTATTTTCAGCAAAGCAACGTCGTGAGCTTCACTTGATGCGACTACCGAAAGCGGCAGCTTAAGACCATTGTTAAAAATGGCTTCCATCCTGCTGCTATCTGATTTTATAACATGATAGTTGGTGAGCACATACCCGTCTTCGCTGATCAGGAAGCCGCTGCCATGGCCTGTGCCTGTTTTTACCGTTATTACAGATTTGATGGAATTTTCGATCATAGTGCTGTTGTCGGCATACTGCGGTTTAGAAACTGAAGGCAGAATGGTCTGACCGGGCAGCGCCTCGCTGATTGTTTTATTTTTATTGCATGTCTGTGCAAATTCTTCATCGGTAATGAGGCCCATCGCTGCATCTTTTGCAGCCATCTGAAAGGCCTCCAGCATTTGTTTTGCGTCGCTGTAGCCGCCTGTGGTTGTTTTGTAGACCAGTTCTTCTGTTTCCACATTGTATACAGACCATCGTATCACCAGTGTGATCCTGCAGCCTGGAATTCCTTTGGTCTTTTTATTGAAATAGGCAACTTCGCCTGTGATGGCAAGATCGGGTGTGTAGGCCTTACCTTTAAAATCGGTGCCGTCTTCATCAATTACATTATACCCGGCACGGGCCAGTTCTGAGTTTACTTTAGAGGTCATCTGGGGGCTCAGGCCGGAGGTAGTATACACCGATGTACCTTGTATAAAAGCGATGACACTGTTTTTGTCTGTGAATTTTATAAACTGTATTTTCTTCAGTTCATCGGCCAGTTTCGGCGGTTTTGCAGGTTTCAATACGATGTCGTACCGGCTGGCATTTTTCCGCAATATGTGATCTGCACTTTCTGCTTTGGTAATGAAGCCCTCTTTCCAGGCAACTATATAACCATCACTGTTAAGCGGGAGTGTGTACGTGTCCGGGTAGGCATCGTTTCCTACGAGAATAGTACCATTGGAAACTACTTTTACAGGTTGGTCCTGCGCCGTAGCAGTAAGGGCAAAGGCAGTACATATGATGCCCAGGAATATTCCTTTCATATAGGTTGAAATAGTATTACTTACGGCCCAAAAATATTATTATTTCGTAATAGTTATTGCATGCCGTTCAAAACAATTACGCCGTTTGCGGTCGGATATATGACCGTTGGGCCGGCAAAAATAAACATACGGGCCGGAATGCCGGTTGGGCGTCCGGTTATTTAATAAGGAATTAAATTTATGTCAGATCGCCTGGCGTGCTTTCAGCTCCAGGTATTTGTTGATTACGTCAACAGTGAGCTGCTGCGGTGTGGTGAGTATGGAGATGATCCCGTGACGGCGCAGCTCTTTTACGATCTGTTTTTTTTCAAAATCAAACTGGCCTGCAATTGTTTTTATATAAATACCTTCTGTATTGTCGGGCGATGATTCTGTAATTTCTTTGAGTAATGTATTCTGGAAAAATACAACGCACAACAGATGCCTCGACGCAATATGGCGCAGGTAGGGCAGCTGGCGCTCCAATGAAGCTACTGTTTCAAAATTGGTAAACAGGAGCATAAAGCTGCGCTGGTTAATCCGCTGATAAATGCTCCGCCAGAGAGATTCATAGTCGCTTTCCATAAAACCGGTTTGCTGGCGGTACAATGCTTCTGTGAGTGTAATGATCTGTCCGTTCCGGCGTTCGGCAGGTATCATATCGTTGTGTTTTCCGGAAAAACTGATCAGCCCGGCTCTGTCCTGGCGCAGCAGTGCTATGTTCATCAGCGCCAGTGATGCATTTATAGAATAGTCGAGCAGCGTCATGCCGTCAAAAGGCATTTTCATGGCACGTCCTTCGTCAATAACGCAATATATCTGCTGCTGCCGTGTATCTGTATAGGTGTTTACCATCACTGCATCGCGTCGGGCTGTTGCATTCCAGTTGATGGTGCGGATATCGTCGCCGGGTGTATATTCTTTGATCTTTTCAAATTCCAGGCTATGCCCGAGTCGCCGTATTTTCTTGATGCCGGCATACTGGTTATTGCTCATAGCCATGAGCTGGTATTTCTTAAGCTGCTGAAAGGAGGGGTATACTTTAACTGTTGTTTCGCCGGAGGTTTTAAAACGACGCTGTAACAGCCGTACAGGTGATTTTACAAAACAGACAACGTACCCGAAGTGGTATTCGCCTCTTTCTGTTGGCTTCAGGCTGTATGGAAATGTCTGGCGGCTACCGGGAGCTATTTTTATGTCGCGTTGAAAATCCCGGAACTGGAATTGCACGGGCAATTCGTCTATGATGGTAATAATTGCTTCAAAAGGATAGCTGTTCAGCAGCGAAAGGATCACATTATTATCATCGCCCAGGCTAAAGCGGGCAGGCATGTTGCGCACCGTTTTTATATTGCCTTTTACGGCAAACAGGAGCAGGTAATCGGCCAGCGTAAGCACCAGCAGGAAGAGCACGTATGCCACAGCGCCGGGAAATAAGGATTCATTAAAAAAAGCAAGTACAAAAAACAGGGCACTGCTGCCCATCAGCAGGTACCAGCGTGTGGTAAGGAACAGGTCCCCGATATATTTCCTGAGTTGCTTCATGCTGTTATTATCTCGGTATTTCCAGTCGTGCTACCAGTTCTTTCAAAACATCGTCTGTGCTGAGGCCTTCCATTTCTTTCTCCGGTGTGAGGCTTATACGATGGCGCAGTACAGGAGCTACGGCACGCACCACGTCCTCTGGTATTACAAAGCTGCGTCCCTGCAGTACACCCAACGCTTTGGAAACCTGCAGCAGTGCTATAGATGCACGCGGCGAGCCCCCGATGTAAAGAGACCTGTCATTACGTGTTTCCCAGGTTATTTTGGCTATAAACTCCAGCAGGCGCGGTTCTACATGTATCTGTTTTACCTGGGCACGTGCATAGGTGAGCTGCTCTTTGGTAATTACGGGCTGTACAGATTGCAGCAGCTCTGCAACACCGGTTTCATTTTGTTTCTGCAGTATCTGCAACTCTTCTTCCAGTGAAGGGTAGCCGACATTTATTTTCATCAGGAAACGGTCCAGCTGGGCTTCCGGCAGGCGGTAGGTGCCCTCATGCTCTATGGGGTTTTGCGTAGCAATAACCATAAACGGTGGCTGCATTTTATGCGTCTGGCCATCAACGGTTACCTGTCGTTCTTCCATTACTTCAAAGAGCGCTGCCTGTGTTTTTGCGGGTGCACGGTTTATCTCGTCAATAAGGACCATGTTGCTGAAAATAGGGCCGGCTTTAAACTGGAAAGATGCGCTCTGCGGGTTGAATATGTTTGTTCCCAGCACATCACTCGGCATAAGATCCGGGGTAAACTGTATGCGGGAAAAATCTGCAGCGATCAGCTTTGACAGCAACTTGGCCGTGAGGGTTTTGGCTACACCCGGCACGCCTTCTATCAATATATGTCCGTCGGCCAGCAGCCCTGCCAGCAGAAATTCTATCATATTGTGCTGCCCGACCACTATTTTACCTATCTGCTCCTGTATCAGTTCTGTGAGCTGCAGCAGCGGGTTGGCGTCTATATGTTGCGGAACGGATGTTTCTGTTGATTCCATCTGTTATGTCGTTTTATAAAATTGCTGAATGGTTTCGTGCAGATGATAAAGATAAGCTTCGTCTACAGACACCTGTTTGTTTTTTATTTCTTCTGCCATGGTCACAAATTCGCGCACTACGCTCTCGTGTATGCCCGATTTGGAACTGAGCTGGCGTATAAAGTTTTCATCAAAATTGCCGGTGTTGAGATAGTAATGCGTACGCACTCTTTCCAGGAACTGCTGTATGATCTTTTCTGCAAGATTGGTATGGTTGCCCTTATTATAATAAAGCCTGCCTACTGTTTCTGCAAAACTTACAGAGCTGTTTTCTGTTTTGGGTAAGACAGGGATAATACGTTGCCTGCGCTTGCTTTCAAACAGCACATACAGCAGCAGCAGTAAAAGCACTATAATAAAAGCCCATCGTGTGCCGGGATATTGAAACAGCAGGCCCAGACCAGCTTTGCGTATTCTGCGTTTGTAATAATCATCCCAGTAAATGTGGGAAATGTTGCGTGGAAAGGTACGCCACACGCCATCGAGATATTCGCGATTGTTGCGCTGCAGCAGGAAATAATTACTGAAGGCGAGTGGGGCAGCATGGAGTGTAATATGTCCTTTGCCAACAGTATATCGTATGAAGTCAGGACCATCAGGCGCATTGCCCAATACTTCGGGATGCGGATCTATTCCTGTTGTGTGGCCGTATTTCTCTTCGTAATCCAATTTCTCCACGGCTACACTGTCGAGTGCCTGCACTGTATATGCTGCCGTATCTGCTTCACTGAAAACAGTGCTGTCCGTATCATTTCCTGTTTCCGTGCTGTCAGTTACATCGGTTGCTTCGTGATCAGCTGCAGTAGCAGCTGTATCTTTTATATTGTACCAGGCAAGCAACGACCGGCCGCTCATGCCATATCTTTTTACGGGATCCGATTGCAGCTGCAGTGCGGTTACGTTTTTTATACCGGGGTTAAAGTTCTGTATCAGCTCCTCTTCCATGCCGGAAGATTTACCGGCGCATTGCAATGTGTCTTTTATTTTATAATCCAGGTTGCTGCTGATGATAAATATCTCATTTCCCTTTGCTGCAAATGATAACAGATACGTCATCTCATGTTCTGACAGCAGGAAGTCGAGGCCTGTAAGTACCAGTAATGAAGCGCTGTCATAATGGTAGGCCATCCCTTTATCTATATTGCTGAAGCGGAAATCGCGGTTCACAGCTTCTGTACGTGCCTGCGGGAAATAATGGTGCACGGATTCGAATGCGAGGTATCCTCCGTATGGCCGTTTATCTTTTTTCTGCAGTGTTACAGTCCAGTCGGTTTTCTTTTCCGGCAAGGTACAGCCTGCGGTCAGCAGCATACAGCATATGGTTATATATAGCAGGTACCTTATCACTTTTTTTTCAGTTGGTTTAGCATCAGCCGGAACGACTGCATGTAGATTTCGTAATCCTGCGGTGCAGGTATAAAATGGCCGTACCAGCTGTATTCGTATTGCCGTGTCAGCTGCCGGAATGGCTGCCTGTATATAGTGGAGGAGAGTTCCTGGTAGTAATCGTAGTTGGTTTTATCCTGCCGGTACTCAATCAGCTCTTTTTCCTGCAATGTGCGCAGTAACAGCATATAACTGGCACGTATGGCGCCGCGTATATCCTGACGGCTTATGGCTCTTTGCAATTCCTGCTCCCAGTCTGTACCGGAAATATCTGATCCGTCATCTGTGGCTTCCTGTCCATCGTTTTGTTTTTTGCGGCTGCGCGCAAAGATGAATGTCTTATCAGAGATAAAAAGCCTGTACAGTACAAAGGCAAGTACAGCAAACAGCAATGTCCACATGAGCAATCTCCCTGCGTCTGAAAACAGGAAATCTCCGATGGGCTTCAGCAGGCGCTCCAGCCAGTTGGCGTTATTGTCCGGTTTGATTAACGGAGCTGTTTCCCGCTCATTTCTATAATTAAAATCTTTCTGCTTTGTGAGGCTGTCCCATTGCGCTGCGGACGGAACGGGCATTATTTCCTGTGCGGCAACAGCTGTGTATTGCACAATGGAAAACAGCAACAGGCATATGTACAGGAAAAGTTTACTCGGCCTCGGCTGCATGCGGATGTTTCTTGGCAACAATAATGGGGTTAATTACAAAGAACCACAGCACAAAACTGAGCGATCCGCCCAATATCAGCAGGCTGGCCCATACAGGCATTTCTGTGTGGCGTGTTACAAAGCTTTCAAAGAACGCTGCAGTGATAAACACAGGAACAAGCGCTACCAGTATTTTCACGCTGTCTTTGGCTGCCTGTGTAAGCGACTGCACACGGGTATATGTTTTGGGAAAGAGAATGGCATTGCCGATCATCATACCGGCAGCTCCGGCTATTACAAGCGCTGAAATTTCCAGTGTGCCATGAATGAATATCACCAGCAATGAATGTATGCCCAGGCCGTGGTGGAAAAACATATATTCGAATACGCCCACCATGAGCCCGTTGCTGAACAGCATGTATAGTGTGCCGGCTGCTGTAAATATACCCATAGCGGCAGAGAGGAGTGCCACCCGTATATTGTTGAATGCTATGTAGGCAAACATGAAGAATGGCTCGCTCATTTTGTACACGCCAAACGGGTCGCCGTTGGCTATGTTACGCTCCGTCATATCTACATAATCGTCGCCAAGTACGGAACGTACAAAGGTCTGGTCTGTGGCGGCGGATAAAATGCCGATAAGTATAAATGCCACAAAGAAGAGAAATGCAAAAAGGAGCGTACGGTGGTGTTTTTTCAGGATCAGCGGCAATTCTGTAGTCCAGAACGTGATGATACGGCTTTTACGTTCTTTTTTGTTTTTGTAAATAGAAAGGTAAATGCCCGATGCGAGGCTGTTGATAAACCGCACGGTGTTGCTGAAAGGGTAGAAGGTTTTGGCATAAGACAGATCTTCCACCAGGTATTTAAAACGCCTGGCCACTTCGTCCGGATCTTCGGTAGGTTCCTGATAGCTCTTCCAGCGCTCTATGTTCTGCTTTATAAAATATCCCTCGCGCATATGCTTATATATCAGTTAAAGATAAGAAACCGCGTTTATTTTAGATCATCAAATATTTGTTTTATATCATTCACAAGCACTGGCGGTTTTTGCTGTAATATTCACAGCACATGCAGTTAATAAAATAAAGATTGTGCTTATCTTCATCAGCGTAATATAAGGACGGGCCAATGAGCAGTATCGTAGTCACTACGCCTTTTAATATAGACCTGGAATTCCGCGTAGCAACCTTTGCCAAAAGGGTGTCGGCTACGCTGATAGACATACTGGTAATCTCTGCCTATTCTTTTGTGCTGTGGAAGTTTATTATATCCCCATTGGGATTAAATCCTGAATCCGGAGAAACAACATTGATCATACTGGTTTCTGTTCCCGCATTTCTGTATCACCTGGTATGCGAGACTCTGCTCAATGGCCAGAGCTTTGGTAAAAAAGCACTGGGTATAAAAGTGATGGATAAAAAAGGGAATGAGCCAACGCTCAGCCAGTTCCTGATACGCTGGATACTGGGATTCAGCAATTACATCCTTTTTGTGATACCATATATTGTATACCTGATTATTGTATCGGGAGGGGCTTTTATCTTTGCCCTGGTCTTCATATTTATATTTTACCTTCCCGATGTGATGTCTGTGGCGCTTACTGCAAGTTCCCAGCGCCTTGGTGATCTTGCTGCCGGAACGGTTGTAATAGACCAGAAGCCTGAAACCGGTATCAATGACATGATATACCTGGATATTGAAGAGGAGGATTATACGCCTGTATTTCCGCAGGTAATGAGGCTCAGCGACCGGGATATCAACGGGATCCGTAATCTGCTGGCTATGAAAAACGCAGCCCGTGAAGTAGAAAGCTATATGATTGATGTATGCCAGCGTATCAAAAAGCTACTGGTTATAGAAACAGACCTGACATCACGCGAATTCCTTCAGCAGCTGCTCCGCGACTATAACTATCTTACCCGCAAATAAGGCTTGTTTCCTGTCGCTTTTGTTAACAGAAACAAACGCACAAAAACTACCGGCAGGAGCAATATAATGGCTGTTTTTCTTAACGCATTGATATTGCTTGCGGAGTATGACACAAAACATAGAGATATGATCATAAATGCAACAGGAAATGTTAATGATCTTAAAAGTTATCCACATTCTCAGTATTTATTGTTGTATGTTTATGAATGGGTTATTCTGTTTTATACCCATTTTAAGTTTTATTTATAGAGTACTGGCTGAAAAAATGTTTGGATTATGTTACCTAATATGGCTATATTTGTTTTGAAAGCATTATTACCCCACCATTGAATAAATAAGCCTAATTGAAACGAAGCATGGCCTGTGTTCAATGATAGTCGTTTGCAGCAATAGAGAGTGAAAACTGATATGTGTACATGTTTGCTGTAGAAGCTATGTGAAGTGGGGGATGAAAGTAAGAACGCTTTTATATTAAGCTAGTCTCTTTCTCCCCAGGATTCTCCCCAAATTCTACATCCTGGATATTATAAAAGCCCCGCAACGCGGGGCTTTCCCTTTTTAAACAGTATCAGGGTTCCAAATTTTCAATGCTGCTCCGGAATACCGGATAAACAGGGATTTGTAATTCCGTTTCCGAAATGTTTAACGGTGTCAGGGTTCTAAACCCCGACACCGTTCTTTTATCATTCACTACTGCCTGTTCACCATTCACTATTTCAGTTCCAGCAGGGCCACGCTTTCTATATGGTGGGTATGCGGAAACATATCTACGGGCTGCAGTTTTATAATCTTATATGCTTCATCGAGCAGTTGCAGATCGCGCGCCTGTGTTGCAGGGTTGCAGCTTACATATACCACTCTCGGTGCACGTATTTTCAGTAGCTGTTTTACCAGTTTTTCATGCATGCCTGCGCGCGGCGGGTCGGTAATGATCACATCCGGACGGCCATGTGTTTCAAAAAACTCATCTGTACATATGTCAGATACGTCCCCTGCATAAAACAGGCAGTGCTCCAGGTTGTTCAGACGGGCATTTTCTTTTGCATCTTCTATCGCCTGTTCCACCACTTCTATACCAATTACTTTGCGTGCGCCTTTGGAGCAGAATATACCTATGCTGCCGGTGCCGCAATACAGATCATACAGTACTTCGTTGCCGGTAAGGCCTGCAAAATCACGCGTGATACGGTAGAGGTTTTCGGCCTGGTAAGTATTGGTCTGGAAAAAGGATTTCGGAGATATTTTATAGGTAAAGTCTTCCAGCTTTTCCTGGATAAAACTTTTGCCGCTGTAGCAGATCACATCCTGATCATAGATAGTATCGTTCAGTTTCGGATTAATGGTATAATTCAGAGACGTGATCCCCGGTATTTCTGCCAGCATATGATCGAGCAGGGCAATGCGTTCTGCTTTATTTTCATGCTGCAGTACAATGTTGATCAGTATTTCACCTGTAGATGCCACACGTATAATCACATTGCGGAGCCAGCCGGTATGAGCGCGGTAATCGTAATAGGTGAGGTTCCGCGCTTCTGTATATTCGCGCAGTACTTTCAGCAGCAGGTTGGTCGGATCGGCCTGTAGATAACATGTTTTTATCGGTACTACTTTATCAAAAAGTCCGGGCGCATGAAAGCCTAATGCCGGTTCCGGCGCGAGTATTTCATCTCCTGCGGCCTGCAGCTCTTCCTGGGTGCGGTAACGGTGCGTGCAGAAGGTAAATTCCAGTTTATTCCGGTAATACTGCTGTTTCGGGCTGCCAAGTATGTAGTCGATAGGCGGCAATGCTACCTGTCCTATCCGGTTCAGCTGGTCTGTTACCTGCTGATGTTTGTATTTGAGCTGCAGCTCGTAAGGCAGCATCTGCCATTTGCAGCCACCGCAAATGCCAAAGTGCTGGCAGAAGGGCTCTATGCGGTCCGGAGATGGCTCAATCAATCTTATAGCCTTGCCTTCAGCCCAGTTTTTCTTATCTTTTGCAAGGCGTACATCCACCACATCGCCGGGCACTGCATTTTCTACAAACAGTACTTTGCCGTCTTCGAGATGTGCAACGCTCTTTCCTTCGGCAGCATATGCATCTACCTTTACATTATAAACAGGCTGTTTGTTCTTTTTTCTGGCCAAAATTCCGGTATAAACTGGTTAATAAAATGCAAATTTACATTTCGTGTACTGTGTAACACAGCGCAGAAAAATTTATTTTTACGCAAAACCAACATAAAAATATTATCCCGGCGTCTGTAATGACCGTAAAACAACTATCTTCACAATTCTTGTATGAGACGTATTAAATTATTCTTTCTATTGCTTCTTGCAGGCCTTTCACTGCAGAGCTCGGCCCGGAATGGTTATCATATTCAGCTTAAGTTTACAGATCTGAAAGATACGATGGTATATCTCGCCCATTATTATGGGAAGCCGTTGCCTACAATCTATAAAGCAGATTCTGCCCGTTTTGACAAGAATGGCGTTGCTGTACTGGACAGTAAGACCGAAACACTTGGCGGTATCTACCTGTTACTGCTTTCCGATAAAAAAACATACTTCGAGTTTCTCCTGAATAATGGGGACGATATGAGCATTACGGCTACTGCCAAAACACTGCCGGAGGGACTTATATTTAAAAATTCTCCCGAAAATGAGCGTTTTGTAAATTACGTAAAATTCCTCAAGACATTTGGTGAGCAGCAACAGGCGTTGATATCAAAACTTACAGGTGCCAAAACAAATGCAGATAGTGCTGCTGTGCGCAAGACTATGAGCGATGCATCAAAAGCACTTACTACTTACCGCCGGGATTATGTGAAGAAATATCCCAATACACTGCTCTCGTCTATTTTTGATGCGCTGGAAGTGCCGGAAGTGCCGGAAGGAAAACACCTGCTGCCCAACGGACAGCCTGATTCCACATTTGCCTACAGCTATTACAAAAGCCATTACTGGGATCATTTTAATTTTCACGACGATCGCCTGATACATACACCGGTATACGATGCCAAGCTGGATGAGTATATGAACAGGCTGGTATTGCCGTTACCGGACAGTGTAATCAAAGAAGGCGATATGCTGCTGGCAAAAACCAAAGGCCAGAAAGAACTTTTCAAGTATACACTGTGGTGGCTCACACGCAACGCTGAAACCAGCAAGATCATGGGTATGGACCAGGCATTTGTATACCTGGTAGAAACATACTATATGCGTGGCGATGCTTACTGGCTGGATAATGACGCACTGCAGAAATATTTTGACCGCGTGCGTAACATTGCTCCTAATATAATAGGTAACGTTGCTCCGGAGCTGAACCTGCAGGATGTAAACGGTAAAATGCAGAGCCTTTCAAAGGTAAATGCAAAATATACGCTGCTGCTGTTCTACTCACCAGACTGTGGTCACTGTATAGAAGAAGTGCCTAAAATTGACTCGGTATACCGTGCAGTGCTTAAAAACAAAGGCGTAAAAATATACGCTGTAGCCACGGAAGATGAAGGTAAATGGAAAGATTTTATTAAAAAGAATCATATTGAAGACTGGATACATGTAGCAGACTGGGACCGCAAATCGGACTTCAGATCTAAATATGATGTATACAGTACGCCTGTGCTTTATCTGCTTGACGATAAGAAGATCATACGCGGCAAACGCATTGATCATTCAAACATTTCCAGTGTAATAGAAATGCTGGAAAAGAAAGAGAAAAGTACAAGCACAGCAAAATAGTCACACATAACTCTAAATAAACAATACAAAACATGCGAAAGCTGGTTTTAACATGTTTCGCCGCCGGTCTTTACATTTCGTCCGGCTATGCACAAACGCTATTTACTTATGGTAACAACCCGGTAAGTAAGAAAGACTTTCTCAGGGTATATGAAAAAAACAGTCTGAACAAAAAGCCCGATTACTCAGAAACAGCCTTGCGCGAATACCTTGATCTGTATTCTTTATTCCGCATGAAAGTTAAGGAGGCGGAGCTTCAGCAGCTGGATACCTTGCCCAGTATACAGAGAGAGCTGGATAACTACCGGAAACAACTTGCCAAAAATTACCTGACCGATGAGCAGGTAACAGATAAGCTGATACATGAGGCATACGACCGTTTAAAAGAAGAAGTGCATGTGGCACATATTCTTATATCCGTTCCCCCGTCTGCCAATCCTGCAGATACGCTCGCCGCATATCATAAGATAGACAGCCTGTATAACCTCGTTACAAAGAAAAAAGCCGATTTCGGAGAACTGGCCAAACAGTTTTCTGATGACCGTGGCAGCAAAGACCGTGGCGGTGATATTGGCTATATGACATCGTTGCAGGTCGTGTACCCGTTTGAATCGGCTGCATATAATACATCCGTGGGAAAAATTTCTGCTCCGTTCCGTACGCAGTTCGGATATCATATCTTAAAAGTAATTGATCGCCGTCAGGCAAAAGGTGAAGTGCAGGTAGCACAGATACTTATTTCTTCTCCTAAGTCAAAAGGCGCGGAAGGTATTGAAGCTTCCCGTAAGCGTGCCGACTCTGTAATGGCGCAGCTGAAGAAAGGTGCAGACTTTTCGGAGTTGGTAAAGAAATATTCAGACGATAAGTTTTCAGTAGCGGAGAATGGCGTACTGCAGCCGTTTGGAGTAGGACGTATGGTGCCTGCATTTGAAGACGCCGCTTTCTCAATGAAAAAGCCGGGAGATCTTTCCGGACCGGTACAGACCGACTATGGCTTCCACATTTTAAAACTGATAAGAAAGATACCGTTGCGGCCATACGATAGTATTGCCACCACTATCAAACATAAAATAGATAATGATTCCCGCTCACAAATGGCACGGGACATTTTCTTCGACAAGATCAAGCAGAAAAACGGTTTTAAGGAATATCCGGAAAACCTGAAAGCTGTTGTTGATAAGATCGTCGCATTGCCGGATACCGGCAAGACAGCAGGTCTGTTCACAGCTGCCAAATTTTCGTCAATGAATCAGCCGGTATTTACGCTTTCCGGTAAAAATTACCTGCAATCTGATTTTGTTTCTTTTGCAGAAGGCCTTACACGCGGACAGATCCGTGGCCCGCGCGTGGCTGTAATGGGCGATATCTACAAAATGTATGTAAACCGTGTGGTAAACGATTTTGAAGAGCATCACCTTGTAGATGAAAATGAAGATTTCAAAAACCTGATGGAAGAGTATTCCAATGGCATCATGCTGTTTGAGCTCATGGATCGCAATGTATGGGGCAAAGCTTCACGTGATTCTGTTGGCCTGAAGGCATTCTACGAAAAAAATAAAGGCCGCTATACCTGGGATCCGGGCTTCACGGGTGCCGTTTATCGTTTTAAAGACGAAGCTGCACTGAAAGCAGGTCAGAAAGCACTTGCGAAGAAAAATGTTACAGACGAAGACCTGATAAAAGAATTAAACTCAGAAAAGGCTCCGGATGCCGTAAGCGTACAGCACGGACATTATGAATTTACCCGCTTCAAAGATGTACCGCAGTCGGCCATTGTAAAAGGGAAACTCAGTGAACCTGTAAAAAATGCAGATGGCAGCTATACTGTCGTGAAAGCAGATGACGTATTTAATGCTCCGACACCTAAATCGCTGGACGATGCACGCGGCTATGCTATCTCCGAATACCAGGATTACCTGAGCAAACAATGGGATGCCCAGCTCCGCCAGAAGTATAGTGTAAAAGTAGATGAAGGTGTTTTTAAGACCATGGTGAAATAAATCATCTCATCTTTTAAATAAATGCAATTATGCCCGTGATCATTTTCACGGGCATAATTCTTATATGCATATACCGGAAGAACCTATCCCGTCTTCGTAAACGCATGTATGCAGTTTATAATGCCGGTCAAAGTGTACTTCTTTGCTGGCAACCAGAAGAAATTTTTATAGTAATATTTAAGGAGGTGGCATTGATGCATGATTGATAAAAAATGCGGAACTTTATAGGAACGCTTTTCCAGGATTTATTCATTTCTCATGACATAATGGAGTAGCATATGCAGTTAATCTCAATAGATCGCACAGAAGACATCTCTCCGGAGGAGTTCAGAGAAAAATATCTGCTGCCGCAGCGCCCGGTCATTATCCGGAAGCTTGCCAGACAATGGCCGGCCTACGAAAAATGGAACTGGGATTATTTTAAAAAGCTGGTGGGTTCTGTGCAGGTAGGCGTATATAACAATATCAGGGCGGGAGCTAAAGTTCCTGTAAATGGTGCAGATGACTATATGCAGTTTGGCGATTACCTGGATCTGATACAGAAAGGGCCGGTGGAATTGCGTATTTTCCTGTTTAATATTTTTAAATACGCCCCGCATATTGTGGAGGATTTCACTTTTCCGGAGGAGTATATGCATAGCTTCCTTAAAAAATACCCGATGCTATTTGTGGGCGGAGCCGGTTCAATTGCCCATATGCACTATGATATAGATCTTTCACACATTTTCCATACCCAGTTTATAGGCCGCAAGCGTATACTGCTCCTGGCCAACGACCAGTCGCCGCTTATATACCGTATGCCTTCTACCGTGGAAAGTGCCGCAAGTTTTGTCGACTGGCATGAGCACCTGGATACGGAAAAATTCCCGGCGCTGGATTACGCACAGGCATATACTACCATATTAGAGCACGGCGATACTTTATTTATGCCCAGCGGTTACTGGCATCATATGCAGTATATGGACAGCGGTTTTGCCATGAGTCTCCGTGCACTGCCTGCGGGTATCATGCCCAAGCTTAACGGATTGTATCATATTGCCGGTATGCGCGGATTTAACAACCTGCTCATAAAACTTTTCCCGGAATGGTGGTATCATTACAAACGGAAGCTGGCACATGCCACTGCCCGTAAAATGATGGCCAAAATTGGTGTTCCGGCTTCGTAATACACCATTTATATAACACTTCATAAACAAGACACATATTTCCCAGATGAAAATATCCTTTCACGGTGCAGCACGTACTGTTACCGGCTCCAAACACATTGTACATATTAATCCTGACAAGAAAATACTGCTCGACTGCGGCATGTTCCAGGGACTTGGTAAAGATACCCTGAAACTCAACAGCGAGTGGGGCTTTGAACCTTCGGAGATCAGCTATGTGATCATTTCCCATGCGCATATAGACCATACCGGCCTTTTGCCCAAACTGGTAAAAGACGGTTACAGCGGCCCCATATACTGCACGCCCCCTACTGCCGATCTTACAGAAATTATGCTGCTTGACTCAGCCCGTATACAGGAGGGGGACGTGGCACATATTAACCGTATGCGTAAGAAGGAGGGCAGAGAACCGGTAGAAGCGCTATATACAGAAGAAGATGCCAAAGCAGTATTTCCGCTGCTGCACACGATTCCTTACAATCAACCATTCCGTATAGATGATGATATAGAACTGCTGTATACAGATTGCGGGCATTTGCTTGGCAGTGCTGCGGTAAACCTGAAATTACAGGAACATGGCAGGGAAGTACGCCTCACTTTCAGCGGAGATGTGGGCCGCTACCGTGATATGATACTGCGGTCACCAGATGTATTTCCGCAGGCCGATTATATCATTATGGAATCTACATACGGAGATAAACTGCATGAAATGCCGCAGCCTGCCGGTGAAATGCTGCTTAAGGAAATAGTGCATGCCTGCCTGGAAAAAAGAGGTAAACTCATCATCCCGGCTTTCAGCGTGGGACGTACCCAGGAAATATTATACCTGCTCAACAGACTGGAAGAGGAAAGACGGCTGCCCCCTGTTAATTATTATGTAGACAGCCCGCTTTCCACGGAGGCGACAAGGGTAATTAAGGAGCATCCCGAATGTTTTAATAATGCTGTACAGCAATTATTGAAAAAAGATGAAGATGTTTTTGATTTCCGCGGCCTCAGCTATACATCAAGCGTGGAAGAATCCATTCATCTCAATGATATAAAAGAACCGTGTGTGATCATTTCTGCATCGGGTATGGCAGAGGCGGGCAGGGTAAAGCACCACATTGCACACAATATAAGTGACACCAGAAATACGATACTGATAGTGGGGTATTGCGAGCCGCAATCGCTGGGCGGAAGACTGCGTGCCGGTGCAGAGCAGGTGTCTATCTATGGTACACATTATGATGTAAAGGCGCAGGTAAGGGTCATAGAAAGCCTGAGTGCCCATGGAGACTATGAAGATCTTTGCCAGTGGCTGGCTTGCCAGGATCCGCATCAGATACGCAAGTTATTTCTTGTGCACGGAGAATACGAAGTACAGGTAAATTTCAGGGAAAGACTTATCCGTAAGGGTTTCCTTGATGTGGAAATACCCAACCTGCATGAAACGATAGGGCTGGGGGAATTATAAAAAACGCTGTCAGGGTTTAGACTCTGACAGCGTTTAAGTTATTTACAGGCTGCAAAGAAATGCCATCGTATCTACGCCATCTGCATAATCCATCAGGCCGGGGCGCTGTGCTTCACCAAACGGTGTAAAGCCATGCCCTACGATGCACTGCACATCATTTCCGGCCTGCAGTTCTGCGGCCAGTTCTGTTTTGTCTTTATAGAACTGGTAGTGCAATACGCTCACTGCTGAAAACGGAAGTTTGTTCTCTACCAGTAACAGCGATTCATTGGTAATATAAGGCACCCTGTTCAACAGGTATAAAGCCAGGTGGTAATCGTAATTGTTTTTGTATTTATGATGCAGTATCATGTCTTCATGTTTTTTGAAGACATTCATTACCGTATCGAAGTTATATCCCTCTGGCACACATAACTGGGTAATATTCCTGCATCCCAATCCGTAATAGGTAAATACATCATCCGCCAAGGCATCCAGCTCTGCTTCAGTTTCTGTGCCGTCCAGTATGGCTACAGAGGTGCGGTTGCGGCGTATGATATGACGGTATTGCTGAAAATACTGTTCAAAATAACGTGCAGAATTATTGCTGCCGGTTGCAATATAAGCGTCACAATTTTTCAACAGCTCCGATACCTGCACCTGGTCCGCTACTTCAGGATTCCATTCTGTAAGTTTACCGATGATATGTTTCAGCAACACCTCGTCTTTTGATGAAAGTTTCAGCAGGAGATTATGACCGGAGATAAAGCCGCAAAGGAAATCATGAAAGCCTACCAGGGGAATATTTCCCGCCATTACGATACCTACTTTTTTTGCCTGCTGCGGCAATGTATACTGGCGTAACCAGGCTTCCAGTTTGTCTTTCTGGAGAAATTCTGCAATAATGTTTTGTATCGAAATATTTATAAAATCATCTGTAAACCAGGGATTGGCAAGCCTTGCACGGATCTTTGCATCCTGCCATGCCTCATCGTCGGAAAGCATGTAATTGCCCAGTTTTTCCAGTAAATCAATTCTTGTAGCTAAACTAATCATGACCATCTATTATTTCTGTGTGCGAAATTGTAACTTTGTTCCCACATAAACTAAAATTTACGACCCATTATGGCTATTAAGATAACAGACGAATGTATCAACTGCGGGGCCTGTGAACCGGAATGCCCCAATAATGCTATCTATGAAGGCGGTGTAGAGTGGGCCATTGCTGATGGCACCTCTGTAAAAGGCAGCTATACGCTTATGGATGGTTCTGCAACTGACGCCGGCGCCCGTCATGAGCCGAAAGCTGTAGATACGTATTATATTACACCGGATAAATGTACTGAATGCCAGGGCTTTCATGATGAGCCGCAGTGTGCTGCCGTATGCCCGGTAGACTGCTGTGTACCAGATGAAATGTACCGCGAAACAGTAGAGTCGCTGCTGGAAAAGAAAGAAAAACTGCACCTTTAATTTTTGAAAATCATCTATAGGAAACGGGCGGCATATATTGCCGCCCGTTTTTATTTCTTTAATCTTCTCCTTCAATAGAAATAGGCAAATATTCATAACTGACGCCCATGCCTAACAAAATATCGATAAAACCCTGTTCATCATCACCCGAAACAATAATTAACTTATATTGACGCTCTTCATTTACCATTTCGATATCCTCTATGGCAAGGATTCTGACTGTTAAAGAAAGCGAGCTGTTGAGCGGAATATTTACAAACCAGTTTTCCCGTATTTCACCCTCTTCAAGCAACCCTGTTATATAAAATTCATTTCTTCTTCTTATTGCGAAACTACTGATGGCATGAAACATGCCTTTTATGTCTTTGTCTTTCACTGTTATTGATAATTATGAGGATTAAAGGTGTTTAGCTGCGATGTCTACTGTGTGATCATGATTTTATAAACCTCCCGGCCGTTTTCTACGCTATATACCGCCAGTTCATAATTGCCGGCCGCCAGGATATCAGTCTGCACTGTATTTTTCCCATTGCTCAGATCGGTATTGCTGATCCAGCGGCCGGTCACATCATACAGGATAGCTGTTACTTTTCCGGTATAGCCTGCAAGGGTTACATACACATTTCCGCCCGCAGCTACAGGATTCGGGTAAACGGCAATGCTGTGTGCATTACATTTCATATCCGTGGCCAATATGCTGCTGTACGTATAGCTGCCGTCATGTTCGCGTATGCGCAGCCTGTAGTAGCCACGGCCCTTTTCCGGTGCATATGTAAAGCTGTAGTAACTGTTGTTGCCCTTTGAGCTTACAGTGCCCACAGTCGCAAATGCTACGCCATCTGTGCTGTACTGCACATCATATGCTGCTATTTCAGTTTCCGATTCGGTATGCCAAGAGAGGATTTCAGTACAATTTTTTTCTACAGCTGTAAATGCATCCAGCCGTATGGGTAAAAATGTAAAGTCTGAAATAGTGCCCAGTGTAAACGGACTCCAGCTGCTTATGCTGCCTATGGTTGTTGTTGTACCCGCTATTTGCGTACCACTCACAATACCACCCTCATTATTCCACCCGGTGGCCACTTTATGAGCCACTACAAGTGTTGTGTCATAGTCTGCACCAATGCCGGTATTGTTATATGTATCGTAGTAGACAGTTACGGCGCCTGTTGCGGTTCCTGAAGGCTTGAGGTCCCAGTACTCAAGGCGGTTGTAATGTAGAATGGGTGTGCTGCTGAGGCCGGTAGTAAGGTATGGCAGGTATCCGGCATCTGCGGGAATGTAATTGCATAACATGCCACTACTGTTGGCGCTGAGGTCGGCAGCAATGGGTTCGTATTTTACAGCATCACCTACAGGATACACAAAGCTACCGGTCCCTTTCTGAAAAGCATAGCCGTTTACATGTGTCGTATCAGACACCCCTGTTGTTGCCACAGCAGGACCACCGGTTCCGCCAGGGTTAAATTCAAGTGGTTCTGTGCTATTGGCAGCCGTAACCATACCGGATACAAAAATTGCCTGCTCAGCTACACTGTACCTTTTGCTGAGCGTAAAACCGGAACTGTTATTGAATATCAGGTTGCTCGTATTGAAAGTGGTAGTGCCGGTAAGCAATTGCACAGCAGTACCGGTCAGGAAAAGAGATCCTCCATCATAGCCGGTGGTACCGTGGTTATCAATATTGTAGTTGGCGTATATGTACCCCGCGTTGATGATATTACCGCTGTCGGCATTGGTTATATTGCCAAAAGCAGCTGCTACTCCTCCCGGTGGAATGTACATCTGTCCGGCATTATATACCTGCGCTGTTACACGTTGTGTAAACAGCATTGCCAGAATAATGGTTATATAAAGAAAGAGTTGTTTCATAAACATTCCGGTAGCTATGTAAGTTTTACCTGGAGGTTATTGCCTGTTTTTTGTATCGTAACTGTGTGTCCGGAGAGGTTAGTGCCAAGTGTTGGTAAGGTGCCGGTCATTGTTCCGGTGCTGCTGATGATCGTATAAGTACCGGTTGGCATTGCATCCATCAGGTTTATTTTAGAAGTTGTGCCCAGTGCACAAGTACCGTTTACCTGTACTTTCGATAATGAAGAACCATCAGAATATACATTAACTGCCGCAGTGGAAGCTGTGGTAAATGTAAGATTTCCTGTGGTAAATATGCCTGCGTTGCCGCTGCCGGTTCCGCCCATAATAGTTCCGCCACTGGTTATTGTAGTAGCAGAAGAGGAAGAAATGCTGCCGGTTCCGCCGAGGATACCGCCACTGATGCTGGTTGTGCCGGTATATGTATTAGTGCCGGTAAATATTTCAGTGCCTGTACCGGCTTTTATGATATTCATGACCTGCGAACTGCCGGTTCCTGCATTGCGTATAATGCCACTATAAGTACCGTTTCCGTTATCATTTCCTATGCTCAGCGTCTGCGGGCCTGTTACTGTTGCATGTATTTCACAGATACCCGTTGACGCACCAGTCAGGGTGCCTATAGTCGTTGTATTATTTTGTCCTGCATTGAGCACAAGCGAACCGTTGTTTTGTATCGGTTGATTATTTACTACATCCGTACCACTTAGCTGTAATGCTTTTGAGGGATTAATGATAATGATGCCGGTAAATGAGTTGCTGTTGTTTTCAAATGTAACACGTGCGCCGGTACCTGCAGAGCTGTTCCATGTGCCTGTACCGTCTATGGTTATCGTGTCTGCGCTACCGCTTACAATGCCGCTGAAAGTTGTGCGGTCGCTTGTCATGTCATATAGTATTATGGGCCTGTCGATGATAAGCGCTCCGTTGTCCTGTGTATTGGTGCCGGCGGAGTAGGCGCCGATAATTACCTTGCCGGTACCATTGGCCGTTACGGTTACACTATTGCCGGGTGTTGTACTGCCTGCCCATTGCCAGGAGACGGTATCGTTGCCTGTCTGTGCATCGCCGAGGATGAATGATGCTGTACCTCCGGCAGTTCCTGAGCCCAGCTGAAATGTTCCCTGGCTAATGGTATAGGTGCCTGAAAAACTGTTACTGCCACCGAGGTTTAAAGTGCCTGTTCCACGTTGCAGATAATTGGCGCTGCCCGTAATGGTAGAATTAATTGTGGCATCCTGGTTAACGGTTATAATACCGCTCTGCAGGCTTAACGTTCCTCCCGTGAGTATGAAATTGCCGGAAGGAGTAGGATTAAACGTAATACTTTTCACGGTCTGCGTTCCGGATACAGTTACAGTACCGGCAGCTCCGTTTCCCGGATTACCACCAAAGATGGCATTGGCGCCTGAAACCCATGCGATATCTGCTCCGGCAGGTGGAGATTTTACCCACCTGGTACCTGTGTTCCAGGTGCCACTGCCGTTATCTATCACATTATTATTTGCTGTGTTATCCCAGGTAAGTGATGATATTCTTGCATTATAATAGCGGTGTGCAGGAAGTACACCCTGACCGTGCACGCTGCTGGCGATGCCGGTAATGCTACAGATGATGCAAAAAAATATCCTGTTCATAAATATCAGTTTGACCAGAAAGCTATCTGGTCTGTTTCAAGAGCCTGGAGATTGTTTACTGCAAGATCTGTCGGGAACATAAAAAGTTCGCAAACACTGCCCGAGTATGCAGCATCCGATCCATTAGTAGCCCATCCTATATAAAAGCTGCCACCCGAGGCGCTTACAGAAGGAGCTGTAGTATTGTTCAATGAAGTTGCAGCGCTATTTATCCGGACTGTTTTGTATGCAGTACCTCTTACAAAGCTGTATTGTTTATACAGATTAATATTGGTGGCATTATTAACTGAACGGTTGGCTGCACAGCAGTTTTCTGCGGCATCAAAATAAAGGTAGCCATCGCTCCAGTTTACATGGAAAGACCATCGCCAGTTGGTGGCTGTCCAGGTTGTCTGCCAATGCCCGAAAGATTCCTGGTTTGTATTGGCAGTCGGCTTCATCCATAATAAGAAAGAACCATTAATGCCATTATTTGTCAGGTTCTGTATAGGCTGGCCCACATCAAGGTACTGAGATCCGCTGAAGACAACGGAAGGCTTCGTATTTGAACCTCCGGCACTGCCCAGTACCAGCATCGGCTGGCTGGCCGTGGTTGTCTGTGTAGCATGATATGCAGTTGCTCCCTGGTCATACCATGTTTTTACATAGATTGTCTGTGAACCTTTGAATGAAGAGTAGGTGAGTGTTTGCCCTACGGTAAGGCTGCTGCTGCCTTTTGCTGTAACTTTTACATTGCTGGCAGTACTTACAATTCCTGTAGCATCAAAGTCAACATCTGCTTCTGCATTGTCAGTTCCTCTGCGGATTCGTACGGCATAACCGGCATAACTGTTTTTTACTCTCCGCAGACTGTATCCGAAAGAGCTGGCAGTTGTAATTTTATCAAGTGTTTTTGCTACGATATAACGATGTACAGGCAATACACCCTGGGCATTTGATCTTTGTTCGTTACATAAGATGATTAACACCATAGTTAAAATAAATTGCCTGAACATGATTGTTATTATTGTGCATCTCCCGACAGGATTGCAATACCTGTACTGGTTATTTCCACGCCTATTTTAGAGTACTGAGCTGCGGTCTTGGTATAATTATATGCATTCTTTAAAGTCACACCAGTGCCTGCAGCAACCGTTACCGTACCTGCTCCAAGTTGTGTAATGCTGCACTGAAAGCCCAACGGCAGGCCGGAAGGAACAGTGAGTGTTATACCTGATGCGCTGTTAAATTCAAGGATGCTGCCATTGTCTGAAGCCTGCAGCGTATAGTTGGCTACATATGCTGTTCCGCTGTTATTGGGGTTAAGGCTTGGTGCGCCTGATATAATCTGTACCCACAAAGTACTTTTATAAACCCAGAAACAGCTGGTTGTAATATCATATACCAACAGGCCGTTTGCGGGGCTTGATATAGCTGTTCGTTGTGTGGTTGTCATACGCGGCACCAGTATACCTGCTGTAGTGCTTGTGATGTCAACAAGTGCAGTAGTGTTTGGTGATGCTGTACCTATACCTACATTGGCACTGCCAGAAGGGCTGAAGATAAGATCACCGCCACTGGAACTGAATGTAAGATTATTGTTACCCATTGTAACTGTTCTGTTGCCCGAAAGTGTACCGTCATATTTATAAATACTGGTATCGGTGATCAGTCTATTGATTGCTACGCTGCGTAATTGCCCGCTAGCCGGATTAACGGTAACGATACTGTCTGTTGCTGCACCACTGGTAAGGCCTGTTATGTTTAAAGCAGTACCGCCCGTAGCAAAAGTGAGTGTCTTGCCGCCTTGTGTGAGTGTTCGGTTTGAAGTAAGTGTTCCGTCATATTTATAAATGCTGGTGTCGGTAACCAGTTTGCTGATTGCTACGCTGCGTAATTGCCCGTTAGCGGGATTAACGGTAACGATACTGTCTGTTGCAGCACCACTGGTAAGCCCTGTGATGTTTAAAGCACTTCCGCCTGTAGCAAAGGTGAGTGCGTTGCTGTTATTTGTTATGATTGTAGCCTGTGTAAGGTTTCCGCCAAGGCGTACGTCTTTGCCTGTAAGCGTTATGCCATTACTGGCCGTAGTGCTGTCGTTTTTATTTAACTGCGATGTAGCAATCCTGTTTATACGGTTTGTAGCAGGATTAATGGTAAGCAGGCTATCTGTAAGAGCACCGCTGGTAAGGCCGCTGATGTTTAACGCGCTGCCACCAGTTGCGAAAGTGAGGGTGTTTCCGCCTTGTGTGAGTGTACGGTTTGAAGTGAGCGCACCGTCATATTTGTAAATGCTGGTATCAGTGATCAGTTTGTTGATGGCTACACTGCGTAATTGCCCGTTAGCCGGATTAACGGTAACGATACTGTCTGTTGCTGCGCCACTGGCAAGCCCCGTTATGTTTAATGCTGTACCGCCTGTAGCGAAAGTGAGTGTCTTGCCACCTTGTGTGAGTACGCGGTTTGAAGTAAGCGTACCGTCATATTTATAAATGCTGGTATCGGTAACCAGTTTATTAATGGCAACGCTGCGCAGTTGTCCGTTTGCCGGATTAACTGTAACAATGCTATCGGTAGTTGCACCGCTTGTAAGCCCCGTTATGTTTAATGCTGTACCGCCTGTAGCGAAAGTGAGTGTCTTGCCGCCTTGTGTGAGTACACGGTTTGAGGTAAGTGTTCCATCATATTTGTAAATGCTGGTGTCGGTAATGAGTTTGCTGATAGATACGTTACGTAGTTGCCCGTTTGAAGGATTAATGGTAACAATACTATCTGTTGCAGCACCGCTTGTAAGACCTGTTATGTTTAATGCACTTCCGCCTGTGGCAAAGGTGAGTGCGTTTGTGTTATTCGTTATCGTTGTGGCCTGTGTAAGGTTGCCGCCAAGACGAACATCTTTTCCGGTAAGCGTTATGCCGTTGCTGGCTGTCGTGCTGTCGCTTTTGTTTAATTGTGATGTGGCAATCCTGTTTACACGGTTTGTAGCCGGATTAATGGTGAGCAGGCTATCTGTAACAGCGCCACTGGTAAGGCCGCTGATGTTTAACGCACTTCCGCCGGTAGCGAAGGTTAAAGTGTTGCCGCCTTGCGTAAGCGTACGGTTTGCGGTAAGCGTTCCATCATATTTGTAAATGCTGGTGTCGGTAATGAGTTTATTAATGGATACACTACGCAGTTGTCCGTTTAAAGGATTTACTGTAACAATACTGTCGGTAGTTGCACCACTGGTAAGACCTGTTATGTTTAATGCACTTCCGCCTGTGGCAAAAGTAAGTGTCTTGCCGCCTTGTGTGAGTACACGGTTTGAGGTAAGCGTTCCATCATATTTGTAAATACTGGTGTCGGTGATAAATCGCGATACAGATGCATAGCGCACTACGCCGTTCTGTACGGTGAGTATGCTGTCTGCGCTTGTGCCTGCCTGCAGACCAATGATCCGGAGCGGATTTGATGCTGCATTTACATCGAGTTTATATAGGGGCGTTGTAATACCTATCCCTACATTCCCGGAATTCTTCGTGTATATATCGTTTCCGGAAAGTTTCCACTTGCTGGTATCTATGCCAATCTTCGTTCCCTTGGGATTGACAACGGATGATTGCCCGGCAGACATAAAGCCTGCAAGCAAACAAACGATTAATATTAATACCGGCTTTTTCATGCCTGTTAATTGAGGTTTGATTTAGCTGAATGCTCTGCTGAAGATCTGCAGCAGAAGCTGAAAAGTGCAGCAGCATTTACTGTGCAGGCAGTAGTATACCTGCACAGTATTTAAGCGACTGGTCCTGTTTCCGGGCTGCCTTTTTTTGCTGCTAAAAGAATGTTGTTATTTCACCCACTGCACTTCAATGATGTCGCCTGCTGCTACAGACCAGTCATTGGGTGGGGTAGCCGTAGGAGTAAGTGTTACAGAGCCTGCAGAAGCTGTATAGTCTGTGCCTGCCAGAAGCTTTACACCATTCCTGAATACCCACACGCGTGATGCCGTGCCGGGCATGTTGGTTACAGTATAAGCAGTTTGTCCGGCGCTTGCTGTAAAGCTCTGGTCTCCGCTCTGGAGAAGTGTTGCAGCTGAAACGCGCTTCAGTACGCCTGTTGCAGGATCTGCCACTACGATACTGTCATTTGCAAGGTTGCCGGATTGCAGGCCTGCAACTGCGAGTGTATTACTGGCTGTTGTAGTGATTGTTGTTGCCTGGTTGAGTGCACCGCCGAGCTGTATATTATTGCCGGTTTTGGTAAGACCGTTATTGGCAGTGAGGTTTGAAAACAGGCTGGATGCAGAAATAAATTTCAGCTGGCCGGTAGACGGATCAACAGTCATTACGCTGTCTGTTGTATTTCCGGATTGCAGGCCTGTAATTTTCAGAAAGTTTGAAGCCGAGGTCTGAATGGTAGTAGGTTGACTGAGAACACCGCCCAGCAATACTTTCTGGCCTTGTTTGGTAAGTCCGTTGCCTGCATCATTGATGTAGTTGCTGAGCATTGCCGAGGTGTCTGTGTAACGCACAAATTTGGTCAGTGTGTCTTTCATCTGCGTAGGCGTTACGTACAGAAGTGTACTGTCTCCGCGTGTAATTACAGCTGTCGTGCTGTCCAGTACCCACCGGATGGTTCCTTTGTTGTCTACTACGCGGTCTACAACTTTCTGAGACCAGGCTGTCGTTGCCATCAGTATGATTACTGATAACAGGGGTAAGATTCTTTTCATTGTTTCGTGTGTTTTTATTATGAAAAAGGAGTAAAAAAAACTTGGTAGGTTGCTTTTCGTATTTGCTTTCGATGGTTATTGCTGTTGAACTATTTTGACGTCATCATTTGCATCGCAGGGAACTTCTGCGATCACTGTGTTGGCATTGGCCATGGTACAATTGATAAGCACGCCGTTTCTGTAAAAAAATATTTTATTAATATCGGTTATGGTGGCGGGTGTTGTAAAGTTTAGCTGCCCCTGTGTAGCTGTATACTGTATGCGCTGTATTGTAGTACCGGTGCCTGCACTTGCAATAAGCTTTACCCATTGGGTACCATCGCAGTAGTAAATACCGGGTGCCACTGCTGTAACTCCGCTTCCGGCGGTAGCAGTATTATATACCGTCATACCGGTGATAAAAGCACCCATAGGAGCTATACTGTTGGTTGCAGACAATGCGACCCTGGGCAACAGCATGCCTTTATTGATGCTCTCCATTTCCAGGATAGCATTAGGGTTGATGTTTGTTGGGTTAGTGCCAAGCTTCATTTGTGCTCCGGCAAAAAAAGACAACATAACACAGATCCCTGTTAAAACAGTTATGCGTAAAAAGTGTGCTTTCATCGTTCCGTAAAATTAGCGTATCCGAGTACCGTAAAAACCCGATTCTATATCACTATTTTTGGGGTGTTATTGTATATTAAACTATATACTATGCTCATATCTCTTTCAATCATCCCATTGCAATATTATATTAAATTCTTCATGCTGCATATCGAATAACCAATAACTAACAAAAAATAACCATTGGATAAGGGCTCAAAATGTCAGATTTTATAATTTCTATATGTATAATATTTTTATAACTCTTATCTGCATTACGTTTTTTACCTGTAAAAAGAGTTTCTTTAATAGTTCGTTAAGAAAGCTGACGGGAGGCCGAAAGACGAAAAATTTCTAATTTTTGGCCGGTATTTTAATAAAATCGGGCTAATTATTTTCTGATCTGAAGACCTTTTTATGCAGAATTTTCTGGTAGCAATAATGAAATATTCAGCAAACAGCCTGTTTTGTTTATTTTGCCCCGACCCCGATGGGATGGTATATGATAAAGACATCAGACAATTTTTACCTGCAGCAGGAAGAGCCTGTAAAAAGCTGTCTGCTGGCGCTGCGGGGCATCATCCTGTCGCAGGACAGTCATGTGACAGCGGAGTGGAAGTACGGCATGCCTTTCTTCTGTTACAGAGGTAAGATGTTCTGCTACCTGTGGTTTCATAAAAAGCATAAACAGCCCTATATCGGCATTGTGGAAGGTGCGCACTTCGATCATCCGGACCTGATTATTGAAAAGCGGTCCAGGATGAAGATACTGTTGCTGGATGCGGAGAAAGACCTGCCGCTAAAAAAGATAAACAAGATATTACAGCAGGCGCTGGATCTGTACCGGAAGGGTATTGTGAAGTTGAAATCGTAATTTCCAGGGGAGGTTATTGATCATAGTTTCAGAGCATAGCTAACAGAAATTAATGTGAAAATACCGGTGGATGTGCAGATCTTTTTGCAGGTGTATGGAGCTTCCAAACTATTACATTTTTACTTGTGAATTAAAAAATTGCGGTTATTTTTGCAGTCCTGTTGAAAGGCCTCATAGTTCAATGGATACCCGCCCGCCTGAACGGCGTTCGGGCGGGGAATAGAAGTTTCCTAAACTTTTGATAGATGTTCTTTGCATACGTGATTGAAAGTATACCGTTTCCCGGCTATTTTTACAAAGGTCATTGTAAGGATATAGAGCTGAGGCTGAAAGAACATAACAGTTCAAAAACAAAATCAAATAAGCATTATGCTCCGTTCAGGATCGTTTATTTTGAAAAATTTGAAACAATAACTGAAGCTGTCTTAAGAGAGAAGTATTGGAAAACTGCCGCCGGAAGAAGATATTTGCAGAAATTTCTGCCTAAGGCCTCATAGTTCAATGGATAGAATAGAAGTTTCCTAAACTTTTGATACAGGTTCGATTCCTGTTGAGGCTACAGATTAAAGCCTGCTCTCAGAGCAGGCTTTATTATTTCCGGAAGGTGCTGTTAAGTCGTTGTTCGGTCGGGGCATAGATTTTAATGTATTGGTAATATTTCACATGAATAAAAAAGCTCCGGTCATTTAAGACCAGAGCTTTAATCCGTATCTGATATATGGCTTCGGTTATTGCTTTTGGACCCTGAAACTTTTACCCTCATTGCCATTGATGATCTGCAACAGGTAAGTAGCATTGGGAAGTCCGTCGAGATTGACTGAGCGTAAAGTGCCTGAACCCTCTACCGGCCTGTTGACGGATTGTCCGGAGATATTATGCAACTGTATTTCAGAATTATCATAGCCTTGTGGAAGAAGGATCTGGATACGTCCCGCAGTAATCGTCGGATATACCTTCACTTCATTTAATCCGCAGCTGGTATTTACAGAAGCGATTTTGCTGTACGTGTATTTTGCATCTATATCCACGAGTTTCAGCCTGTAGTAGTTGGCGCCATTTTCCGGTGTAGGGTCTGTATATGAATAATCCGCAGCATCGGTATATGGTAAATCCGCTATGGCTGTAAAATGCAGGCCATCTGCACTACGCTCCACTACAAAATGGCTGAAGTGTTCAGCATCGGCAACCTTCCATTGTACCAATGATTGACAGCCCGTTGCTTTTGCAGTAAAATCCATCAATGTAACGGACAATGGCGGAAGCCCGGATATAGTAATGGCATCGCTGATAGCACAGCCGTCCGGAAAGCTCACGGATACGCTGTATGTGCCGGGGCCAGAAACCAGCAAGGTATCTGCCGTACTGTTATTATTCCAGGTATACTGTGAGGACGGCGCACCAAAGAATCCATCTGTATGCAATACGATCGGGAAATAGGACACCGAAATAGCAGTATCTGGTCCCAGTCCATATATAGGTGCAGCTCCGTTGTAAGCAGCAATATTCCAGTTGGTATTATTCCCGAGATCGGTACTGTGTGATCTGGCTACAAAGGGCGCTCCGCTTCCCGCAGCAGTTATTCTTCTCAGCCGCACGTAGTCAAAATCTGCTCCTCCTCCGTTATTGGTAACGATTGCATTACTGGTGGTACTGGAGCTCACAATCTGTGTTGCACGGCAGGGAGTACCGCTGCCGTACCAGGCATTGTTGACAGTGGTATTGCTGCCGGCATTGAGCGTATAAGTATCTCCGGGGAAGAAAATAAGCGTATCCATCACATTACCTGTTCCATAGATGCCACCTGCGCCTTTGTATTCGACAGTCCCGAGGATGTTACCGTTGCCGTTGATGCCGACGGCAGATGTGGTACTGGAATTAGTAAAAGTGAGCCTGCTGATCGTAGTGGAGCTGATGGCAGCACTGGTACTCAGAATGCCGCTGACATTTACGGTGTCGTATTGCAGACCGGTAGCGGTGAATGTACCGGCAGTAATGGAAGAATTAGCCGTATTCAGTGTATGACCGGCTGCAGTCCCGCTATAGCGCCAGGTGAGGGCAGTAACGTTGGCATTATTGATGTTGACACCGGACACATTGTTTGATGCATTGTTATCAACAGACGAAACGTTCAGTGTAAGTCCTGAAGCATTGAACGTTCCGTTGGCCAGTATAAAATCCGTTTGGCTGTTGCTGTAATTGTTCAGCAAAGTAAGGCCGCCTCCGGGCTTATCAATGGTCACATCAAAATTGCCCAGCGCTGTCCCTTTCAGGAAAGAGGCGTTAGCACCTTTTACTGTAACGGAGCTGACGTTGAAAGTAGCTGCCGGATTGAGCACGAGACTATCTCCCCATACTTCCATAGCCCAGGATGCAGACTTGCTCCACACAGGACCATTGGCAGCGCCCGTCCAGTTAACATTATGTGCGTAGGCATTGCCGTTATTGATGGTTACAGTTTTGCTGGCAGAACTGAAGTTGCTTCCTGCATCGAAATAAACATCGTCATACACGGTAGGCACACAGGCACCGCTTGCGCCGCCACTTGTTGTGCTCCAGTGGGTCGGGTCATTCCAGTCGCCGGAACCGCCTATCCAGTAGCGGGCACTTCCTGCTGCAGAACTAATGGCCCAGCCGGTATTACCTCCTGCATCTGCGCCGTTAAAGGCAATAGGTGTAATGGCTCCTGTTGCAGCCATATTCTGCATATACACGTTTGCAATCTGCACGATTGCTGTATTACCAAACGCAAAGGTGCCTGTACCCAAATAGCCCCGCATTTCGGTAAGTCCGGTGCAAGGGGTTGCCTGTGCTTTAAAATATTGGTTAATCGTGTTGGTCCCTGTAAAGAGGTAGTTCCGTGAACCTGCAAGGATCAGTGAATCGATGTTATTACTACTATTTATGTATCCTGCACCCTTGTACTCCAGGCGGCGGATGATGTTGCCGGTTGAAATCCTTGCTGTACCAGTGGCCGAGGGAGAAGTAAATGTAAGTTGCCCGAACGTGGTACCGCTGATGCTGAATTTTGAAGGATCGGTACCACCATAAGTGAAGTCTGCCCAGGGATAAGTACTGCCGGGGGCATTGACCTGAACAATGTCATTGGCAGTAAGATGCGATCCTGTAGATGTTATGGATTTATTGGCTCCCGTATATATCCACCTGGAAGCTGCTGTAATAATTGCATTGCTGATATCAAGGTTTCTTGTTGTGTTATAGCTGCTTGAAAAAGCATAGAAGGAAACGGTGCGCCCTGCCATACTCAGATTACCACTCCCGAAAAATATACCCCCACCGGCGGCCAGATTGCTCCAGTTATCGAGCAGGGTCACTGAACCGCTGCCGGTTTTATAGATCCAGAATTGAAGACCGCCCAGTCCGCCACCGTTCGTGGTAAGGGTAGCCGCACTGCTGCCCCAGAATTCTATTTGTGCATTCATGGTAACGTTTGGTCGCAGTACTGCGGATCCGTATACCCTAAGTGAGGCCGTAGAAGATTCGTTGAAAGTTACAGTCCCGACACCGGTAGCCCAGGTCATATCGTTACAGAAAGAACTGCTGCTGGTGGTTAATGTGCCGCCCGTAAGACCGCTGTTGGCATCGAAGACCACATTGTCATACTTAAACGGAACACAGACGCCGCCCGCACCGCCGCTGCTGAGGCTCCAATGGCTCTTATCGTTCCAGTCGCCGGAGCCACCTACCCAATAGTATGTAGTGCCGGTGCCGGTAGGTTCTGTTATCGTGAAGCCCGTATTGCCCCCGCCATCGATGCCGTTCACTGCAATGGGTGTAACAGGACCAGTAGCTTTGACACCGGTGAGGATCACGTTGCTGATATTTACAACAGCGCCTGAAGCGAAATTGACGGTACCCGCAGTTGTATCGCCGCTGATCTCGGTATAGGCATCGCAGGGTGCCCCGGATACATAGAGGTATTTGTTGATGTTGAAGGTGCCCTGGAGTTGAGTTGTACGGTTAGCAGCCAGTATCACACTATCCACCGTGTTGGTATAATTACCGGACACCGAGAGATTGTTAAGGCATGTTATACGGCGAATAACATTGCCCGTACCGTCAAGTGAACCAATTCCGCCGAAAAGAACGCTTCCCACGGTATTGCTGGCGCCAATGGAGCCCTGACCATTAAAAATAAGGGTGTCCACCGTATTCCCGGTACCAATGTCTGAGTATATAGCACCTGCTGCCGGCGAAAATGTCAGCGCTGAAAAAGTCGAATTATTTATGACAATAGTATTGGGCCCTGTTGCATTTGTCGCGGTCACCTTATTATAAGTACCACCATCGGATAGGTAGTAATAAGCGTTCAGCGTAGATCCTGCAGCATTGAGGGTTTTATTTAAACCGTAAAACTGGAAAAAAAGATTGGCAGTGAAATTGGTATTGGCCATGTCCAGCGTGCGTACATTGCTGTTGTTGGTAACAAACTGGTAAATGACCACTTTTTTGCCGCTTATGCTAAAAGTGCCGGATGTGAGCGTTACCTGGTTGGTGGTGAGCGTATTGGTCGTTGCAGGCACTACCAGGCTATCCGTCACGGTAAGGCTGCTACCGGGTTTGTCGATCTCTAAACCGAATTCGCCCAGTACGGTACCATTGGTGGTGAGGGTGGCCGGAACAGCTCCTTTAAATGCAAGGAGTGCATTGTAAGTAGTAGTGGGGTTCAGTGATACGCTACCTGAAACCTGTACGTTAAAAGCGGAATTGGCTGTAACGAACAGCGGGCTGTTAGGCACGCTGCCCCAGGTCATATTGTTACAGAACCCGCTGGCATCAAGCGTTACAGTCTTGGTTGCCGTAGTAGTGCCGAAGCTACTGCCGGCGTCGAAGAACACATTATCTCCCGAGCTGGGAACAATGCTGGGAATGGACCCGCTGCTGCTGCCCAGGCGCCAGTGGTTCAGATCGCTCCAGTTACCTCCGCCGCCTACCCAGTAATAGTCGGCTGCATGCAGCTGATATCCTGCAGCAAGTAGCAGGATAAGGAATAAACTTTTTGTCATTGGTTTGAATTGTAAATGATGAATAATTTTTTCACAGTAAGCTTGCTTGCATTGTTGCAGATTAGCATGCCCGTTAAGTGCAGATACCCGCTGCCGCAGGCCGCATTTTTCGTCGTGTCGATTTCATAATTGTATGTTTTAGTCTAAAAAAATCTCCCCTGGTGCCTGTGCACCTGTTATTGTTTACTTATTAGCCGGTATATGCTACTGTCCCGGCTGCCTGTCCGCTCCCAAAGAACAGGCACCGGTACAAATCATACCTGATCTTACAAGGCACAAAAATTATGTTGCTCAACAGTGTTTCATCTTATAAAGCGGAGGTGCATTAGAACAAGCCGGTGGAATTCTCCCTCTCCCCATGGCTGCATATCGCTTTCGGGCAGAAAAATACACTCATATCCGTTATGCGGCCTGTAGGTTTTTCACTACAGGCAGGCATTATTCTCATCAGAATTTACTTATGTGCAAAAAATTAAAACGGTTTGTAGCCACTGCCATGCATTTATGAATTAGATCGCTTTTCATGCATATTCATTATTTCATTATTATTAAACCCGGATGCCATCCTGTATCTTTATTGCGCTCCTGTTTTTAAAAGATTTAAGTCTCCCGGGGTTTCTTTGATGAAACATTTACTGCTTTGCCTGTTCGCCTTGCTGATAGCTGATAGTCTACTGGCACAAACCGATATATCGGCTTATAGCCTTCGCCATTACACCAGCGAGAACGGATTGCCCCAAAACACAGTAAAAGCAATTGCACCCGATGATTATGGTTTTATCTGGCTGGCAACGGAGTCGGGCTTGCTGCGGTTTGACGGAACCGGCTTCAAACAATTTGATAAAAGCAATACGGGACTACGCACGAGCAGGATGCTGGACATCCGCCGCAGCCCGGACGGAAAAACATTACTGGCCATATCTGATGCTGAGGAGTTGCTGCTTATAGCTGGAGGGAAGGCGCAGAAAATTGCACGGCCGTATGACGAAATTTCTTTGCCGAATGTCCGAAAGCTACCACAGCTCAGGCCGCTCAAAGGACGATATACTCCTAAAGCAAATGACAGTCTGTTCTTTCGTCTCGATGAAGACCTCGGCGCCCAGGTAGCATTTCAGCACGGTGTAATCTGGTGTACAGAAAAAAAATCCTATAATTATACAAGTCTCCCGTCTATTAAAAATACGGATGTGATCTTTCCCGCAGAAAAGGCTGTTTATCGCGGTGCGCACAGACTGTTGGGTGATACATTGCAACGCATCACACCTCAGGGTATACATCGTGTTGCATTAAAAGGAGATTTTCTGAAACTGCCTGCGCGGTATATGCTCGGGAATTGTTTTGTCGAAAACTATTCTGCTACAGGGCAAACATTTCTTTATACCGATCAGTGCCTGTACCAGGTTTCGCAGCTCCGCGACGGCAGTGTCAATACCAGGTTACTGCTCTCCGGTTTTGACTTCATCCGGCATCAGATCTACTGTGTCTATTACGACAGCCTTTACCGGCGCATCTTTATGGGCAGCCATACAGAGGGGCTTTATATCCTTGACAGGAAGGAATTCCGTACAGCGGTTTACCAGGGTAAAAATACTTACCCGATGATCGACGTGGTATATGATGAGGCAGTACTCAATGACAGCACCATACTTACCGGCAATGGTACCATATACTGCACCAATCCGGCTGTGCTCCCGGTTTACAAAAAACTTCCGGGCTACGATAATGAACATGCGCACCAGATGAAACCGATTTTCCGGTCGCACGACGGTAATATATGGGTCTGTGGTCCAGACAAGCTTTACTTGTTTGACGCGCTTGCAGCCAAGCGAAAAAAAGAGTGGAATTGTGTGTCGCCTATGACGCTGGCGGAAACCAGGGACGGCCGTGTCTGGATAGATACCTGGGGACACGGGCTGTACGTACTGGATCCATATGTATCGCAGCCGGAGCCGGAATTGTTCCTGCCCATACGGGAGCGTATTATAAGTATGGAGCAGGAGAGCGACCATGTATTGTGGCTGGCTACTACGGGGAATCTGTTACGCCTGAACATCAATACGCACCATATAGACACCATCGCCGGCCTGGCAGATAAAATGGTGAGAGGGCTGTATATCCCCCGGCAGGGAGAAGTATGGATATGTACTTATGAAGACGGTCTGTTCCTGTGGCAGGAAAAAGGATTAACCCATTTTCCGATGCAAAGCTATCCGCATTTAAAAACAGTACATAAAATACTGGAAGACGCGCAGGGCTTTTTCTGGATCAGTACCAATCACGGCATTTACCAGGCCCGGCGGGCAGATCTGCTGGCTTATGCCCATGCGTCCGGGAAAAAGGAAGAGCCATTTTTGTTTTATTACAGCAAAGAATCAGGGTTCCTCACCAACGAATTTAATGGTGGCAGCCAGTACGTAGGCGCCAGGCTGGCCAATGGCTATTTCAGTCTGTCGTCGCTGAACGGCGTTGTTTTTTTCAGGCCGTCTGCTGTAAAAGCGGAGCTGCCCGATAGCAAAGTGATCATCGACAAACTGGAAGTAGATGGTAAAGAAGTAAACACGGATGCCGGACGGGTTGCATTGAACAGGGATTTCAGAACACTTCGCATCACCCCGGTTTCTGCATATATGGGCAATCCGGCCAACCTGAAATATGAGTTCAGGCTGAATAACGATACCGACTGGATCAGCGCGTACAACAGTGTTGTAACTTTTACATCACTGCCTTCCGGAAATAATAAGATCTTTATCCGGAAAAGAACAGGATTTGACCGGAACAGTTATACAGGTTGCCTGCTGGTGATTTACGTTCCCCCGGCGTGGTGGCAAACCCCGTGGTTCTTTTTTTCTGCCCTGGCCGGACTCATATTACTGGTTTGGCTGATTACACGTATGCGCGTCCGCTACTGGAAAAAGCGTAACAGATTACTGGAGGCAACTGTTGAGCACCGTACGCATGATCTGAAAAATATTATCCATGACCTGGAACGTTCTGAGAACAGGCTGGGCGAGCAATTGCAGTTTCAGCGCATGCTCAACGAAAACATTACTCATGACATCACCACACCGTTGAAATACCTGACCATTTTTACAGGAGATGTATTGAAGAAAACGGATGAGAATAATACCGCTGTACGTACGGATATAGAACATATACAGCAGGGGGCAAACAGGATATATGAAGTAGTGCAGAACCTGGGTCTGTATATGCGTTCAAGGCTTTCAAAAAATGTATCTGTCACCAGCTTCAGCATGTACCAACTTACAGCCCGGAAAGCCGCGCTTTTTGCTATAGCAGCAGCAGGCCGTAATAATGTTATAGAAAACCAGGTGGCACCCGATCTGTTCATCCATCAGAATGAATCATTGATCAACATTATCCTGCACAACCTTATTGACAATGCGGTTAAACATACGGAGAACGGGAAGATTGTCATCAGCACAACCGTAGAAAACGGCAATGTATTGCTAAGCGTCAGCGACAACGGTAAGGGCATGACACCGGCAGACGTCCATGCCTGGAACAATTATTTCAGGGAGCAGCAGGGAGATAACCACAGGCCGGGCGGGTTTGGCTTCCTGATAATAAAAGAAATCATCCATTTGCTGAAGCTGGAGATAACGGTTTCAGCCAGCAAAGGAAAAGGAACAACTTTCCGGCTGACCATTCCACAGCATCAGCTTAAATAAAAAACTATCCGGCTTAGTTGGCATAATTGCGGAAGACAGTGATCAGTTCGGGAATGCTGGCAATATTTATTTTTTCAAAAATCCTGGTTTTGTAAGTGCTCACTGTGTTAACATGTACCTGCAGCAGGTTGGCAATTTCCAGGATGCCGTTTCCTGTTATCAGTAATTGGGCAACTTCCAGCTCCCGGTTAGATAACGCCTTCAGCGGTGATACAGCAATTGTATGACCGGAAGACTGGATGCTTTCAGCGTCATAGGTATTGTATAAAAGGCCCCGGATAGTATCCCTTATCTCAGAAGTGGGTGCATTTTTACTCAGGTATGCATCCGCTCCTTCCTGCAGGTAGCGATGTGCATAGAGTTCCGGATTGTATGCACTTAATATCAGGAGCTTTGTTTGCGGCTGAACGGATTTTATCATTTTCACGATACCGAAATGATTCGCACCGGGCATATTAATATCGCAGACAACCAATTGCGTTTCTGTGTGCACCAGGTGTGCGAGCACAGCATCCATATCACTAACCTGTGCAATACAGGCCTCCGGAACGGAACCGGCGATCAGCGATTTTAACCCGTCCATAATAATGCTGTGATCGTCTGCAAGCAGGATATTAATTGCCATATTGCTTTTATGCGCTGGTGTAGGTATAGCATACGCCACTGTAAAAATATAACGGTAAAACGAAAAAAACACTTTATTCATACTTCACTGTTACTTCGCTGTTACTTCGCTCCAGAGCCGGGGTAAAGCCGCAGGAAGCCGTGCCTGGAAATTTCTGTGAGATTCCTCTTCATTTGCACATAGACTGCATTTATCATTTTCATATTTGTACCGGCAACTGTCGGTGTGCATGTCTCGTTTTGCAGTGCACGGCAAGAACGGGAACTGCAGCATCTGCGGCAAGCCGCTATTTTTTCACAACCCTGATTAGAAAAACTATAAACCATGGGAAAATTAAATGGAATCCTTCCTATTGAAGGAACAGTAGGGAACATCACCTTTGCAAAAACAGCAAATGGCATTATTGTACGGCAGAAGACCAGTATCGGCGCAAAGCGCATAGCTACAGATCCGGCCTTTGCCCGCACACGGGAAAACAATCGCGAATTTGGCAATGCAGTTAAGACAGGCAGCTTCCTGTTCCAGGCGCTGAGCAGTGTACGTACCAAGGCAGATACACGGGCTACGAACCGGCTGGTAAAAAGGCTTATGCTGGTGCTGCAGGCTGATGCCACCAGTCCGCGTGGACAGCGCACCGTAGCCACCGGCAATGCTGCATTGCTTGAAGGTTTTGAGTTCAACAGCGCAGCCCCTTTTCACAGCAGCTTTGCGGTGCAGTACAGTACATCTGTAAACCGCGCCATAGGTATTGTGGAGGCAGATATTCCGGCCTTTGTACCCGCAGATGCTATTGCTGCACCGGCAGGCGCCACGCATTATCAGCTGCAGGCAGCGGCTGTGGCGGCAGACTTTGCAGCTTTCACGGCTGCAGTGCAGGTAAGCACCTCCGGCATACTGCCGCTCAATCATGTGGGTACAGCGCCCGTTACACTTACGGCCAGCTTCGGTGCAGGCATTGCCGCACCAGTGCTGCTTGTACTCGGCCTCTCTTTTTACCAGGAGATCAATGGCATGCCTTACGCACTTAACAACGGTGCTTATAATACGCTGGCCATTGTAAAAGTAGCAGTATAATGCACTCTAAACCCTGCTTTAACCATACACCTTTTCCAATACTTGCGTTACTGAATGATCGTCTCCGCGTCGAAAGATCCTGCTCTCCGTTACACTGCGGCAGGATGACGAAACAACAAAATGGAACCGTCATGCTGCACCCGAGGGAAGCAGCATTCTTTTGAACAGCAACGATATTACTATACACCAGTGGGCATATAGCAAACAAGCGCCGGCAGGAAAACCCACCGGCGCTTGTTTTATATAAACATCATTTGAGACGCTCACATCTCACATCTCATATCTACCTACTGATTCATCATACGTTTCAGTATCTCCACCTTTTCCTGTTCTGCTTTCAGCAGCCGCTCATAGAGTTGCTTATTCTCATCTACTAGCGTGCGGTTAGCTTCTATAGCTTCCATCAGTTTTTCAAGCGGATTGAAAGAGAATGTACATTCATGGTAAGTAGCATTATTAACAGCATTACTACCGGCTTCAAATGTATTGGAAAGAATCTGGTAAGTTGCTTCTTCCGTAAAATTCCGCAGCACATCGGCAGGCACTTTCAGCGCCTTGCCCACCAGCTCCAGCGTAGCATCATCAATCTCTTCCTTCGCCTCCAGCAGCGATATTTTTTTCTGGTTCCAGTCGTCGCCCAGCTCATATGCCAGCCCTTCCTGCTTCAGTCCCATCATTTCACGAAACCGCTTTACGTTTCTGCCGTGGTGTACTTTTTCTGCCGTTTTCATATGCTGCAAATATAAGTAATGAACGTTGCTAATATATATAATACACGGAGGATAATTTATCCCTTGCTGCGTATAAATTATCCCGCCGCAATGGCATAACGTACCGCATAGCGGATAGCATAGAATAATGCCACGTAAGTTCTTTGCAGTACAAACAAATTTTTAACCACCCTTAAAGAAAGAAAAATTATGAAAGCTACAGAATCACAACAGCCTGCAGAAGCCCGTCCGCAGCCCGTATCCTTTGCATGGGGCGGAATAAAATACCACCTGCCAGATGCCACCGCTTATTTCTATGATGTTTTCGATGCGTATGCTATCCCGTTCCTTAAAGATTGCCTGGCGCAGATTGCAATGAATTATGTACAGCACAGCGAATATGAAGCAATGCACGACGGCCCGGTGCATGTAGGCGTGCTGCAGTTTTGGTACGAGTGGCTGTGTAAGCTGGAAGGGGAGCTGGTGGTGAGGGAAGTGTGATAAAATGGATGCTGTGAGAGTACAGGATTATTCAGGCAATGGTATCTGCAGAAGTACAATTGAGGCCACTTAAGCAGGTTGTAACCCGTTTTATAACGGGTTATTTTATTTTACAAACTTTGTTGATTAATTCGCTGCAGGGTACAGAAACGGGAAAAATGCAATCCCGCTAAAAAATGTGGGAAAGGTTTCAGAAAAGCGTGGGGGATAGCTCGGGTGTAAATACGGACTTTTACCGGGTAGAAAAAAATAGGAGGAGAAAGGTATGATATAAGACACCGTGAGAGAGAAGATTCATTTATTTGTAAAAAGCAGGTATTCCGGAAAAAATAGAACTGCCTGCTTGTTTTTATAAAAAGAGTTTTATTATTTTTGTTTAACAAACCATTAACTACTGCACCAACTATCGCTTGTCATTTTATGAAATAGACCTGGCAGGTATCGATTACCTGTAATGTTACCTGTATATCCCTGGATTTCCTTTTAGAGAAATATTGTTGTTTTTAATACCTGCAGATAGGCTGCAAGTATAAGTTGTTATTTTGTCTTTCCATTCGTCGGATGACAGGTGTTATTCGTCGGACGAAAGCATCCATTCGTCAGATGGGTCGAAAAATATATTGAAGTTTAAATACGTTTGTGAAAATATTGTATACCCACAGATACCCCTTGTTGAGATTATCGCAATATACCCGTATCCTTATCGGTTGCCTGCTTGTGGCAACAGGGTTTGCTGCATCCGCGCAGGAATCTGCACCAGCAGGTTCGGGCGAAGAGCAGCAGGTTGTGGCACAGGGCAAAAGATACATTGAAATAAACCTCCATGCGCTTGACAAATGCAGCAAAAGGATACAACGACAGCAGGAACGGCTGGTGCATAAACTGCAAAAGAAAGAGCATCGGCTGATGCGTAAGCTGCGCCGGTCTGATAATGCGACCGACTCTGCTGCATATGTACGCCTGCAATCGCAGCAGGTAAATTACGATTCCATAGGCAAGCTGCTTCATGCAGATAGTGCCACCGTACTGTCAAAAATAGGCCGCAGGAAAAATGCGGTATTTGATTCGCTCAAAGGCGTACAAACCTTTATACAGACCAATGCGACAAAAGCAAACCTTAATAGCCCTGCACTCAGCAGCTACAGCAGCGAAATTGCGCAGCTGCAACAGAAAACAGACTACCAGAACTACATCAATGAGCTGATCACCCGGCATACCAACAGCCTGAAAAATCTTACAGGCAATACCGGTAATATACCCGGCCTCAGCGGCATAGAGAAAGAAGTATTCTATGGCAAGGCGAAGATGAACACCTGGAAGCAGGTAGCAGAAGATCCATCCAAAGCAGAAGAAAAAGCCCTTGAATACCTGCAAGGCACACCCGGCTTCGATCAGCAGCTTTCCCAAAGCACCAATCCCAACAGCGGAATGAACGGCAGTATGAGCGCCGATGCGCTGGAACAGATGGGCTACCAGACAAAGAGTCAACTCAACAAATCACTGCAACAAAAATTTGGCGGCAACCTCTCTCAGGTGCAGCAACAGGTGAGTGCGCAAATAAGCGACTGGCAGAATAAGGTGACAGATGCAAAGAATACCGCCACACATCTCAAATCTAACATCTCAAATCTCAAATCTCCCTTCAATAAAAATCCCATGCGCGGCCTTCCGTTCTGGAAACGGATAGAGAAGAGCTACAACTGGCAGACCACAAGAGCCACTACAGACGGCACTCCGGCTATGCTGCAACTGGCGGGTATGGCAGGGTATAAACAGACACCCAAACTTACTTATGGCATAGGTATCGCAGCAGACTTTGGCCTCGGCCAGGACTGGAACCATATACACCTGAGCTTTGAGGGCGTGGGATTAAGATCGTTTGCGAAATACGATTTCATTTATGGCATTGGCCTGTATGCCGGTTACGAAAGGACGTATAAACGGGCTGTGTTTAATAATAGTAGTGCCGCACCTACGGAATTAAGCAACATAACATCCCCACATAGTACCCAATACTATAATGAATCAGCACTCATTGGCCTTGCCAAAAGCTACAAATTGAACAGCAAATGGAACGGGGCAGTGCAGGTACTCTATGATATCTGGTGGCGCGAGAAGGGGCTGAGAAGTCCGATTGTTTTAAGAGTAGAAACCACAAGTAAGAAATAAGATAAATCCATATTTATGATCAGGATAAAGAGAAAAAGCTTTTTGGTGCTTACTGCTGTTTTATTAGCGGCAGCACATTCAATAGGGCAGGCGAACCTTAAAGATTATTCCTTAAACATTATTCCACCGGATCCGGAAGCCGCCAGCTTGGGGACCTATGGCAACTACAATCTGAACCTGTCTTCCGGGCAAGTTGATATTTCTGTACCCCTTGTAAAGTTAAAAGGGATTTCACTGGATTACCCGGTGGGGCTGTCATATGACCATTCGGGCATCAGAATCGATGAACATGCAACCTGCGCGGGGACAAATTGGAATTTTAATGGAGTCGGAATGATTAGTCGTACAGTAGTTGGACTGCCGGATGAATGGTCGGGTTCGGGGTATAATGATATGTACACTTATATAACAACATTAAGTACTGGTTATCCTGCTGCGTTCTATCTAACATCAGGGTATTATCCGTTTAATCAGTTATTTTCCCCCCTTGCACCACCTAAAGACCTTGAGCCAGATATTTATTCTTTTAATTTTTTAGGTCACAACGGTAAATTTTTCAGAGATCCCGCAACCGGTCAGTTTTATACAATGCCATATTCCATGCTTAAAATTCAGACAAGCACGGGGAATATTAACGGAAATTTTTTTGATATAACTGATGATAAAGGGTACATATACCAATTTCATGAGGTAAGGCGAATTTCTGTAGATGATGAATGCAGCGGTAGCAGCAGCGCATATGATTATGCGGGGCAATGGTACTTAACTAAAATTATTAATCCGTCAGGCAGCACCGAATTTAATTTTGAATATGCTTTGAGCAATGTAACTACTATCCAGCATGAAAACAGGGCTCAAAATTATCTGATCAGTGAAACGGTATACCCCGGAGGCTGCATGGCGGATCCAAGTTGTACTGTAAACCAGGGAAATTATACTGTATATCCCCTGATGAATACAAATTACTGTATTAATTCAGTAAGCTATAACGGGCGTTTACTGACAAAGATAACATCGCCTAACGAGCAGCTTATTATCAGTTATGGAACACGCACTGACGAAAATTACAGGATCAGCAATATTGAACATCTGAGTGCAGACAATACATCATCTGTTGAAAAATGGTATTTCTATCATGGGTACTATCAGCACAACGCTACTAACAATAAATTAAGACTGGATTCTATAGCCTTGTATAATAGTATGACCCGTATTTCAGCCTATACCTTTGACTACAACGGTAATGATGTACCACCAGTATTAAGCAAATCCCAGGACTACTGGGGGTATAACAATGGGGTAGCAAATGCTAATATGATCCCTAAAGTTTGGTGGGAAAACCAGTATCTGGGAAGCGCAGACCGTAATCCATATGAAACTTCTGCCGAAAAGGGTATCCTGACTAAAATTACTTATCCAACCGGCGGCTATGATGCATTTGAATACGAGCTTAATAATTACGGAAGAATTGGCAAAAGTGGCTCGGGCACAGATCTGGTTAATAAACCTATATGGGTGGATGTTGCACCAATAAATCTTACCACCCATAGTTACCAGGCCTCTTCTGCTAATGATCCAATAGCTCACAGTGTAACGTTTACTATTAATGATGCTACTGTCGTACATTTTACTTCCCACAGACGTTTTTGTGATATAGTTCCTTGTAGCTACAACTTGTGCGATCCGCCTTGTTCAAGTGGATCATGTAATCATTGCAACCCGGATAATACATGTTTTGTAAAAAATACGCTATCCTGTTCTAACTGTACTCCTGCATTTACAACACAAACGCTTAATAGTTCACCTGGAGGTAACCAATCATGGGATTTAGCTCTCAACCCCGGAACTTATACATTTAAAACAGAAATACCGAGCTGGAATTCCGGAGCTGAATATAACTGGGAGAGTGCAGATATTTCTTATAAGGTTATATCAGGCTATAATAAAAATGTAGACTGTGGAGGTTTGCGCGTAAAAAAGATCACCAGTTTTGATCAATACTCTAACACTTCTGCTGTTCGTAAATTCAACTATACAGATGCATCAGACAATACCCGTTCGTCTGGGATAATTACTGCAGAGCCAACGTTCGTTTCACATGTTACAAGTGCTTATAGCTGCTATAGTCCCAACTGTAATGTTAATACATTCAAAGAGCCAAATGTATTCGATCATATGCTGACAATTTCTCAAGGTAATTACGAGAGAAATTATAGTGATGGTCAGCCTGTTTTGTATTCACGTGTATTGGAAACGATAGGTGATAACGGAGAAGGTGGCATTATTGAACACAAATTTTCTTTTTATAATGATAAAACCTATCATGTTTTTCCCTACCCCGGTGCATCGCCCCGGTCATGGCGTAGAGGGTTACCTGTTGAAACGAATTATTTTACTTCGAATAATACGTTGGTTTCTTCCGATGTCAACCAATATACTTTTGAACCAACTACGAACTTCCATATTATTAAAGGGCTTAAAGTAGGTTATTTGCAAACGACCAGCCCTGTTGAGAATGATCTCACACAGGTTACTACTGCACCTATGGATTATACCTCCGAATGGATGTACTTGTCGCAGAATACCAAAACACAATATCCGCTAAATGGTGGTACTCCGATTACCGTGCAGACGAATTACTATTACGACAATCCCGCTCACCTGCAGGCTACACGCCTGAAGACTACCAAAAGTGATGGCAGCATAGTAACGGATTATACAAAATACCCGGCAGACTATACCATCTCCAATCCTGCTGATCCCGCTGCTGGAGCGATTTACAGTATGCTGCAAAAGAATATGCACAACTACCCTGTAGAAGAATACCTGACCAATACTGCCAATGGTAGCGAGCGCATTACCGGTGCAGAACTCAATACTTATAAGCAATTCAGCTCCGGTACCAATAACGCAGGCCAGATAGCACTGTGGCAGCAGTACAAGCTGAAGCTGGATGCCCCGCGTACTTACAATGCTTCCAGCCCGCTGTCAACTGTTACCTCTTCCGGTTCCTTCAGTATTGATAATAGCTATGAGAAGCAACTGGAGCTTGGTTCTTATAACATCAATGACAAACCGCTGGATGCAACCAAAATCGGCAATGAGCACCTGGCCTTTATCTGGATGTACAACGGTCTGTACCCGGTTGCACAGGCCTCCGGTGCAGCACAGAACCAGGTTGCCTATACCAGTTTCGAAGCAACAGAAACAGGTAACTGGAATTACAATGCAGCTGCCGTCAGCTCATCAGGAGGTATTACCGGAAATAAATACTACAGCCTGTCTTCCTCTGCTTTGCTGGCCGGGCCTGCAGTACCTTTCGGCAATTACGTGGTTTCCTACTGGAGCAAAAACGGCGCTCCGCAGGTAAATGGTAGCGGCTCCACATTTACAGGTGCTACTATCAACGGCTGGACGTATCATGAGCATACGCTGACCAATGCTACAACCGCAGTATTCAGCGGCAGTGCCCAGGTGGATGAAGTGCGTCTGTACCCTGTGGGTGCACAGATGAAAACGCTCACTTATAACCCTATTGTAGGAGTTACTTCAGAGAGCGATGCTGCAGGTCATATTCGTTATTATGAATACGACGGGCTGGGCCGGCTTACCCTCGTCCGTGACCAGGATGGAAATATCATAAAGAAAGTGGATTATGGCATACAGCAGGGAGAATAGCACATTAATGACAATCCCTTTAATATAATTATCAGATGAAAAGAGTATTTCTAATATTACTATTATTGCCAGCCATTAAATTAAGCGCCCAAAGCGCCCTGGACAACCCTACAATGGTGGATCTGAACGTGCCCAGTCCGCAGGTGGCCGCATTGGGTAAGTACGGAGAAGAGAGTGTGGATATGCATACAGGCGTACCCCAGATAAATATCCCTCTTTACGTCGTTAGTTATCCGGGCATACAGTTACCAGTCAGTCTTTCTTATGATGCAAGTGGCATCAAGGTAAGTAGTATTGCCAGCAGTGTTGGTCAAAACTGGAGCCTGATTGCGGGCGGCTCCATCAGCAGGGTAATCAGAGGAAAACCGGATGAAGTCGGCTATTTTACCAGTAGCGGCGCCAATATGATCCCTTCAAACGCAGCAACTAATAGTATTTCAGATGCTACTACTATTGGCACTTTCAGGAGTAGTGCAGGTAATATTATAGACTGTCAGCCGGATGAATACCTGTTTAATTTCAATGGAATCAACGGGAAGTTTGTCCTGGATAAGAATCAGCAACCGCATTTTATCCCTTTTGCAGATATAAAAGTAGAGTCCCATATTCATGACGGACCTGGTACGCCCAGCTATTTTAAGCTGACGACTGACGACGGTAAATCCTATTTCTTCGAAGCGCTTGAAAAAGTAATCACCGAAAACTGCAGTTCTGTAGATCCTAATACCGGGGGGCTACAGATAACGGCATGGCACCTGACCAAAATTGTGCTCCCCAATGGGATTGACAATATAACATTGCAATATGATACGGAACTGCTGGAGCAGACTGCTCATTCTTTTTCTGATGTGTTTGGCCCTGTTCCGGGTGCCAGTTACAGTTATAGCGGCCTACCCAGTTACCAGGGTAATTACTCCCCCTGTACCATAAATACCAGCTATTTTCAGCAACGTATCAGCCGGATCATTTTCCCGACAGGAAAAGTAGAATTTACCTATGGCACGCAAAGGACAGATCTGAGCGGTTCACAGCCAAACTATGCTTTGACGAATGTGTCTGTATATGCATTAAGCAATACTGCTTATACAAAAATCAAAGAGTACAGACTGCAGCAAGGCTATTATGGCATTTCCGGTAATCAACGCCTGCGGCTGGATAAGATAATACAGGCCGGAACAGATGGCAGTACACAGGACCTTTATTCTTTCAGCTACAATACAACCATGCTGCCGGGCTATCAGTCCTATGCCCAGGACCATTGGGGATATTATAATGGTGCGACCGGGAATACCAATCTGCTTCCGAATGATATCATTGTAAATGGAAGAAACGTACCGGGCGGAGACCGGAATGTAAATCCTGGTTTTTCCAATGCCGGTATTTTGCAAAAAATCGTTTATCCTACTGGTGGCTATACGGAGTTTGAATTTGAGAACAACAGCTATGGATATGAATGTACCGGGGATGTAAATGAAAATCTTTACCAGACCTTGACCGCTACTGTTACTTCGGCCTGTACCGGGCAAACATTGGCCAACTCACAGCATACCGCCAATTTTGTTATCGATCATGCCCAGTATGTGAACTTCAGCTCCTATATCAACAATAATTCGGGTACAACCCCATGTACAGGCGCTGTATATTCAACATCTATACATTGCCTTACCGGTGCAGATCCGACACTGAATGCCTGGGCAGGCAACCTGCTTTACCTGAACGCAGGCACCTACCAGATAACGGCCATAGCCAACTGTTCTGATATGGAGATCGGCACCTCCGGATGCCAGGTATCTGCAGGGATTACCGTTACCTACACAAAAATTACAGGTACCACAAAAAATAAATATGCAGGAGGGCTTCGTGTAACAAAGATTACTTCTACTCCTAACTATGATGGACAACCGGTAGTTAAAGAATATGATTATTCGCTTCCTTATGAAACAGACCGCTCCAGTGGCGCGTTGCAATTTAAGCCGGAGTATCAATACACCTACACACTTTCAACTAATTCCAGTGCAGGCTGGTCAGGCAGTGGAGGTACTTCCGGGCAACAAACCTATTGTGGCACATATACCGCTGCGATAACAGTTGTCAGTTCCGGTGCGCAGAACACCGGCCTGTTTCAAACCGGCCAACCGGTAGCCTATCGTTATGTACGCGAAAAATCCGGCACAAACGGAAGTAATGGTTCTGTGCTGTACCAGTTCTCTTTTACCACAACGCAGAGCTGCGATGCAGCCATGGCCTGGCCTTTTATTCCGGGCAACAGTTATAAACACCGCAACGGCCTTACACTAGCGACGAGCACTTACGATGCAGCAGGTACGCTGGTACATGATGTTCATAATAATTACCATTTTGAAGCAGTTGATTTTGTGCCTGGCTGGAAAGCCATGAACTTCGCACATGATCTGCAATGCCCAAATTTCGATAAGTTCTCTGCCAGTTATTACAAATACCAGAGTGAAAAGATAATTCTCGATAACACAACAGAGACCAATTATTATAGTACGGGTTCGCCGGTTTCTAAAGTAACCAGCTACTACTATGATAATGCAGCGCATACCAAACCTACAAAGATAGAAACAATCCTGAACCAGGATGGCTGGTGGTTGTATAACCGCTATGCGAAAGATTTTACCATCAGCAGCGGGAGTACAGGCCTGGCAGGAGCTATAGGGCTTTTGCAGCAGAACAATAACAATGCCCTGATAGAGCAATATAAAGCTAAGAATATATCAGGGGCTGTTAATGTTACACAATCTTCATTAACCAGCTATCAGTCTGTGAACCTTTCCGGTAATACGGTCCCTTTGCCCGATAAGTCTTACCAGTTGGAAACAACGACCCCGCTGAATAATTATGCACCACTTCCGGTAACTCTACCCCAAAGCGGAGCAGTATCCATGGACAACAGGATGAAGCTTAGAGAATCCGTTTCCTCTTATGATGCGCATGGTAACGCTGTTGACGATAATGTGTATGGAGTGCTGCATACACTGATTTTATCGCCGGACGGTGCAACCATTACTGCTGAAGTCAGCAATGCAATACAGGCACAGGTTGCTTATTGCAGTTTTGAGGCAGATGAAACCGGTAACTGGCATTTCCCTGCTGCAGGTATCAGTACTGCCGGCGGCGTTACAGGTAATAAATGTTACAATCTTGCTTCGGGCAATGTTACGAGTTCTACGCTTCCTGGCGGTGACTACCTCATTTCCTACTGGAGCAAAAGCGGGAGTGCTTTGGTTAACGGGAACGGCCCTGCTGTAACCGGCGGCAGCTTTAATGGCTGGACTTATTATGAGCATGCCGTGTCTGCAGGGACTATTACAGTAAGCGGTAGTGCACTGATAGATGAACTGCGCTTATACCCGGCAAATGCACAGATGAAGACTTATACGTACCAGCCTCTTGTGGGAACAACTGCGGAATGTGATGCCGCTAATCATATACTGTATTATGAGTATGATCCTTACGGACGCCTGGTGCTGGTGAGAGACCAGGCCGGAAATATTATTAAAAAGGCGGATTACGCTATTCAGAAAAGTGAATAATAAAAAAATATAAAATCCATTTTATGATGCTGAAACATAAACTCATGATGCTGCCGGTACTGCTTGTATTAAGCTTTGCCGGGTATGCCCAGACCTATCCCGGCCTTGCAGACTTCAGCAATGCCACTTACCGCAATTATGTGCGCAGCTACGTACCACAGCAGCCTACTTCAACAAGTACAGATGTAATCCTGAACAGCCCTACCGTCCAGAGCACCATCAATACGGCCTACCTTGACGGCCTGGGCCGTCCATTACAGGAAGTAGCAAAAACTGCATGCGGCGGGATACTGGCCGATATGGTGCAGGTGCATGTATATGATGCCGCCGGCAGGGAAGCATATCACTATCTGCCTTATGCCGCTGATGAAGGCCTGGGGCAAGGTAATCGGGGTAAGCTGAAAACACAGCCACTTACGCAATTGTCCGCTGCATTCAATGCTATATATCCCGGTGAGCCGCCTTACAGCCAGAATGATTTTGATAATTCTCCGCTCAACCGTGTAGTGAATACCTATGCTCCCGGTAATAGCTGGGTAGGCAGCGGCAGGGCTGCTAACAGCGATTATGGCTCTAATGATGCAAACACTGTTGGCTGGTATACCATTGGTCCGAATAAAACAGACCTGCCTGTTTTTAATAATTTCTACAATGGCGGGGAGCTTATGCGCCAGACTGTCACTGACGAAGACGGTAATATTACAGAGACTTATACCAACAAAACCGGGCAGGTGGTATGCAAGCGCAGCCAGCTGCAGCATCTCAGCGTGAATATACCGGAGCAATGGGCGCAGACATACTATGTATACGATGATATGAACCACCTGCGGTATGTAATAAGCCCGGAGGCGATCAACCAGTCTATTATTGCCAACGGCGACTATAACTGGCCTGTCAGCCAGCAGCTGGCCGATGGTCTTTGCTACCGCTACTGGTACGACGGGCGCGGAAGGATGACTGAAAAACAACTTCCGGGTAAGCAGGTGGAATATATGGTTTACGATAACCGGAACCGTCTGGTGCTGCACCAGGATGGCAACGAACGGGCCAGCTACTATACCTGGGATTTCATTACCTATGATGACCTGGACCGGCCGGTAATGACTGGCGAGTACCTGGCCCCCAATGCAGCTACGCAGGCTGATCTGGCCAGCTGGCTGGCTGATGGCAATGGCCCTAATAATAATGACCCCGGCTACCTGATGTATTATATTTCCGGTATTGCAGGACAAAGTGCTTACCCGACTGACTTTCCCGGCCAGCTGCCCAATTTTACTTCCAGTCTTATGCTGAATGACGGATGGGCACATACACTAAACTATTATGATGATTATACCCGCAGTGCAGTATTTACTGCATCATATAGCTATACCAGTGCCTATAACGCATTTCTTACAGGTATGCAGCCCTATGCGGCATTGCCTGCCTTGAGCAATCACACCCGCGGACTGCTTACCTGCAAAGTTGTCAGTGGCATCCTGAGCCCGCAACCGCCCTATGATGACCGGCAAGTACTGGTTACCGTTAATTATTATGACGATAAAGCACGGCTTATACAGCAGCAAGCCGATAATCTGAAAGTGGGTGGTGGAGATATTATCACCAACCAGTACGATTTTGCGGGCACATTGGTCAGCTCCGTAACCTTTCACCAAAATCCTTATGCGATATCTCCGGACCCTGCTTACCCTGATTTGCATAAGACAGAACTGATCGTTAAGAAGTATACGAAGAATTATGTCAACGGTCTTATTACCAAAACAGAGCAGAACATTAACAACACCGGCTGGCGCACCATCAGCAGTCTTGCATACGATAATCTGAACCGTGTGAAGAATAAAGATTTCAGTGCCGCCAATAACAGCTATACCTATAACATCCGCGGCTGGCTGACCGGTATCAACCCGGCTTACGTGAATAAACAACAGGTGACACAGACACCGGACGCGGTCATGTTCTGCGAACAGCTGGCCTATGATGACGGAGGCTTGTATAATGGCAATATAGCGTCTATGCAATGGCGCAACTCCGGCATATCTGCTACTACACGCAGGTATGACTATACCTATGATCCGCTCAACCGGCTGGTGGATGCACAGTTTAAAGAACTGCTGAACACCGGTGCCTGGCTGTGGCAGCTGGGCGATAATGACTTTACCGCTACAAATATTTCCTACGACTATAACGGCAATCTGCAGACGATGAACCAGCGCGGCCCCGGCCTCAGCGGCCCGGTAGATATGGACAACCTGGTATACCACTATTTCCCCAACAGCAACCAGCCGAAAGGTGTGTACGAGGCACAGGGTGCGCAGCCCGTAACCATGGCTCCTGATTTTAAAGATGACCCTGCAAACAGCGATGACGATTACCAATATGACCCTAATGGAAATCTTACTATCGACAAAAACAAAAGTATTACCCGTGTCGCATACAATTATCAGAATAAGCCGGTGGATATTGGCAGCTCTGCAAACGGCTGGATAGATTACGTATATGACGGTGCCGGCAATAAACTCCGGAAAATAGTAAGCGACTATGCCGCCGGTACCATAACTACCACCGACTACCTGGGCAATTTTGTATACGAAAACAACAAACTGCAGCTGATGCTGCATGAGGAAGGCCGTTGCCGCCCGCAGGCTACGGCTACTACGGCCGGTACGGCAGCATTTGACTATGATTTTTTCCTCAAAGACCACCTGGGCAATGTGCGTACGGTGATCAACTCGCAGGCCAGCAGCGGCGGCAGTTACAGCAGTACATCTCTTACCGGAGTTGCTATGAGCAAAGAATACCGCACCGGTATGGAAATAGCCTCAGCCAATACGGATGCGCTGGTATGGACACACCTGGACGATGTACGTGATGCCAAGCCCGGCAGCACCAATCCGCAGGATATGAAAGCAGCCCAGCTGGACGGTACGAACCCCAACCGTATGACCGGCCCTTCTATAATGCTGCGCGTAATGCCCGGCGACCGCTTTGAGCTGAGCAGCAATACCTACTACGATGCGGTGGGCAATGACCAGATGCTGGACGGCGGCGATATGCTGGCGGCGCTGGCAAGTACACTGGCTGGTGGTAGTACCCATACGGGTATAAGCGTGGCCGAGGTGCCGGAGAATGTAGATGTGATCCATGGCTGCCTGGGCAATGGAGAGCTACCCAATCTGCTGGATAACCTGATGGCGCAGAACTACGACGAAAGCAAACCTGCCAGCTACCTGGGCTACCTGGTATTTGATGAGCATATGCAGCTGCTGCCCGACCAGAGCGGTATGCTGCAGATGGGCGGCGCCGGCGGACAATGGAATACACTGGCCACCAACGGACAGGTAACGATAGGCCAGCCGGGCTATGTCACTATTTTTACGTCTACCCGCGTACGAAGCACTACTTATTTTGATAATGTTGACGTAACTTTCTACAAAGGAAGTGTACTGGAGGAAAATCATTATTACCCGTTCGGACTAACATTGACTTCAAGCACCAACAACAATACAGAGAAGAATACGAAGAAATACAACGGTATTGAACTGGATAGAGATTTAGGTATTGAAACTTATGAAGCATATTATCGCAATCTTGACCCACAAACTGGTCATTGGTGGCAGGTAGATCCGGAAAGTGAAGGCATGGAAGCGTGGTCTCCTTATGCATCAAATTATGACAATCCGATATCCTACAGTGACCATTTAGGTGATGCCCCTGAAGATGGGGTTGGTGAAACAATTGTCAATTTCCTTGTTTTCACTGGAGGAAACAGCGCGGCCATAATTGATAATGCAACGGGCCTTCAGACTAAGCAAATTTTTCAGCCTTCAAATCCAAGCTCAAGTGTGGCAAATGCTTGGAATGCTGGAGTAGCGACTGGTAATGCCGTGAGCTTTGTAGCTGGTGCAGCTGGGACTACTGGAGGAGGGCCGACAGCAGAAGCTTCGGCAGCAGCTTTACCAGAAACAGGAGGATTATCTGCAATTCCAATGGTTGTAGGTGCGGTAGGGCAAGTTCTTGGTCCTGTTCTATTGGTAAATTCAGTCAGAAATATGTCTTCTGGTGCTGGAACGGTAAGCTCTTCGGGAAGTTCTGGATCCTCCAGTGGAGGAGGTACTACAAAGAATGCTAATAAGTTAGAGCCAGATAAAGATGCAGTCGGCGATCATACTACCCTTAAACGAGATAAAGATGGAAATGTTTATAAATACCAAGAATGGAAAGCTAATGACAAGAATCCTTCAGGATTTGATGCCGGAAAAAGATATGACGGTGGTAAAGCCGATGGAACACCTGGAGCGCCTCATATCAATAAAGCTACAAAACAGCCAATACCAACACCTCATGTTCAGAGTAAAGATATTCCTGGAGGGGCTAGGGCTGCAAACCCTAATGAAATACCTAGAAAACATTAATGTTATTTAAAGACTAAATCTAAAATATGGAAATATTGACATGGCTTTATAAATGGTTTGAATCATATTGTGATGGAGATTGGGAGCATGAGCAAATGATCAACATTCAAACAACAAGTAATCCTGGATGGATGATTACTATTGATTTGAAATATACTCATTTGGAAAGTGCTATTTTAGATATTGGCACAATTGAAAATGGAGACGATGATTGGTTTTTTTATAATATAAAAGATAGCCAATATAGAGCTGGCGGAGATATAAGCAAGTTAGAATTTTTATTAAATAAATTTAGAGAGGTAGCTACAGAATATACTAATCAATTTGTTTCTTAAACTTGTTTATGAAGGATGGTGTAGGGCTTGTAACCTGCAAGGAATAAATCCAAGCCCCGTAAAACATGTACGGGGCTTGGATTTATAAGCAGTTTAGTTCTTAGTTACAAACAGTTTGTTACGTTCTTCTTCTACGGTGTACCCGTTTCTTTTAAAGATGGCAGCTAAGTAAGGCATTGCAGCAGGTTCATCAATATTGATCTGTGTTGTTTCTCCTGCTTTCATTTTTTCGTCAGCGTCTGCAAACATCTTCCGGGCGATATCTTCATAGATATCCTTCATAATGTCTTTGACAAAACTTTTCATAGTAGTTTATTTAAAAGCGTTTTTTGCTTTGTGGTGAGCGATGGCCATATCAATAAAGTAGTAGACCTTTTCTTTTTCTTCGGGCGGCAGTGCTTCAATATCTTCCATTCTCTTCAACAGCTTTTTATCAGGCATGAGCTGCGCAGATCCTCCCAGCAGGTAATCTGCCGTTATACCCAAAGGATATGCAAAGTCTACAAAATGCTAACAGATAAAGTAAAAAGCATGGTTAAAATATCTATTTTAGCATTGAAGGTCTTTGAGAAAAACAGCTTTATTTTTAAGACAATACGCATGTGTAATGAAAATGCGGCCAGAAAAACGCATCTATTATTATCCGTTCGGACTATTATAGTGGGTTAACATCAATTCATGAGATCGCTGGTCACGCTTATCTGAATGTAACAAAACCAGAATTAACCCAAGAACAAAAAAATAAAGAAGTTGAAAAACATGAAAAAATTATCAGAAGCATATACATGTATAATGGGGTTCCAATTAAAGGATTTCCGGGGTCGCATGATAAATAAATTACTGTTGATATTGTTCCTATTACTAAGCATATCGCCAGGTTGGTCTCAAAATATTCAGAAAGAAAGTTTATCAAATAGTACACAAAATATTATTGATAAAATCTCTCGTTCTCAAAAAACAGACAGCATAATTGCGTTTGGAGATTTTTGTAATCATTGTATTTCCGGGACCAAGGAATATTTGTGTATAGTTTATAAGAAGCAAGGAAAGTGTTATTATTTAAAAATTAATAATGATGAAAACTCTTTGAAAATTCTTGACATAAAAGCACGCCAAATAGAAACTACGTTTTTTAAATATTATGAGGCAAATGACAACATAATTGACTCCTTATTGAATGCTGGCGATAAGATATTTGAAAGGCGCGTTCAACAGGGGGATAAGGTTTTAGTACAGCATCCACTTTCCGATGGTAAAAAACAATTTATATTTATTAGGCTAGGTGAAAAGGAAGTGTCAAGCGTTTATTGTTGTGGTATATCAATTAATTCAGAGTTTTATTATAAAGCATTTCATTTATGGGAATTGATTTCATTATTCAATAATATTAAATAGGCTAACAGACATAACCCTATCACTATTATCCGTTTGGGCTGACGCTGACTTCTAATACTAACAGTAAAATGGAGGATAATAAATATAAGCTCACTACTAAGGAACTGCAACCAGAGCTTGGTTTAAACTGGTATGACTTTGGGGCCCGCCCGTTTGATGAACAAACTGGAAGATGGGTAACATATGATCCGTTATCTGAAATATCCCACAGGTGGTCACCGTACAATTATAGTTTCAATAACCCTGTTCGATTTATTGACCCAGATGGAAGAACACCAGGAGATTTTTATGATGAAAGTGGTCACCACCTTGGTAAAGATGATTTAAATGATAATAAAGTATATAAAACTACTAATGGGAATTACAACTACTTTGTCAATATAGGAACTCCTAATTACAAAGGATTAAGAGAAAATTCCACAGAGCTACAAATGGGGCATGCCGAATTTCAAAAGGCAGCAAGTGTTATCAAACAAGAGGGATTGTCAAATGATCCAAGGGAATATTTGAATATTGCTCACACTAATAATAACGAAGCGCAAGTAAGAGAAAGTGACATGTACTCTTTACTTATGTCAAGTTATTCAAGTGTACCAGATAAATCGCCGTTAAGTGACAATACAAACAGTACAACAGCAAATTATGCTCGGGCTGGACTTATTGATGTATTAAGCGGAGGAGCAGATCCTACTAATGGAGCACGTCTTTGGGATGGAACAGATTTTATTTCCTGGGGGCTTCATTCTCCTAACGGCACTCCTCAAAATAAATTTGAGGAATATGAAAGCATCACCATTCCTGGAAATATTTATAATAATTATGTGCTATCTAATCAAGCCCATTGGGGTAATAGTGTACCCTATAATCATGTCCGTTATTCTATACCTGCTGATGTCTTTTTGGACTGTAATAATTGGTCTAACAATACATTTATTTATAACACAGGTGAAAGCACCGGTCAACGTATAGAGGCGACTTCAACAGCAGGGCAAACTATTTTTTGGAGAATTATAAATACGAAATAAAATGAAATTGGATAATAAAAAAACTGTGTTTTTATTATTGTTTACGCTCTATGCAGCTATATGCATTGGTAAAACTTTAAAGCCTGTGTCTTATCGTTATAGAAATGATACTTTATACTCAATGTTAGGATTATGTGCCAAAGAAAAAGAAGTGAATAAAGCTTTTTTTAAAATATACGGCACGTCTATTTCATCCGACTATGATGTATTAGATTCTTTAAAAATTGACATTAATAATGATTCAATTAAGGATTTAATAGTAATCTTTTCTCCAAAGATTCAGCAATTAAGAATTGAAAAATCCCCATGTTATTTTCAAAAATACGATAGACGGTTATTAGCAATATTTTTATCTAATAAAAATGGCTTTGTTTTAAAATGTATAAATGAAAATTTAATACTTAATAGATTTGAATATCAAAACGAACCATTTATAAAAATGGAACACATCTCAAACGGTATATTGCTAAAGTATTACATTGGCAGTAGTTTAAAATGTGATTATAACTTTTACTTTAATGTTCATAACAACAATTTGTTTTTTGTAAAAAAAGAATACAATTGCTATTTGATAAATTTAAGTGAACGTGAAAAAAAGAATATAAATATCCTTTCTCGAAAGAAAATGCATTAGAAAATATTGATATTAGGAATTTAATAACCATTCCTAAATTAAGATAGAAATATCTGAGAACCATTATTATCCATTCGGACTAACACTGACTTCAGCAACGAATAACAATGCAGAGAAAAATACAAAGAAGTATCAGACTATAGAGCTGACGAAGGACCTGGGGGTGGAATTATACGAAACACCATTACGTGGTCTTGATCCGCAGATAGGCAGATGGTGGCAGATAGACTCTAAGCCCAAAGAATGGATGAGCCCTTATGCTTCTATGAGTGATAATCCTGTATTGAATACAGACCCGAGAGGAGACTATGACAGGCCGGAGAACGGATGGCAACGCTTTTGGAATGGATTTACAGGTCGGGGATATCTAAATCAGGCATGGGCTGATTATCAAAGCAGGCAAAAAGCAGGACAAGCTGTGTTTTATAATGTAAAAAATGGCACGGCAACGATTACCCAGAATATGGGGTATGAAGTAGGAGGCAGTACAACTAAAGGATATACTCAATATCAGAATGAATTAATCAGTAAGTACACCAAGTACGAAGATTATACTGTACCTCAGGGAGGACCAAAATTTGTAGAAGGTTTTAAGAATAGTCATGAAGGACGATATGCGGATGTTACACGTTCGGAATCCCGTAAAAACCTGATGATTTATACAGGGCTTGGAGAGGTGCCAGAAGCCGAATTGACATCTTTTGCAGAACAAATAATTACACTAAATAAAGCTACTGAAGGCGGTGGAATTTTACTAAACGGGAATCCGACTACTGCTATTAATACAGCCTTATATTACGAAACAGCTGCAGAGCAAGGCAGTGCGATATTTAGATCCATATCCAACGGACATATGTTTATTGATGGAAATAAGCGGACTGCCGTTGCTGCATTTCAATTATTTGCAGAACAATTTGGATTAACTACAGTCAGCGAAGCTCAAATGACACAGGTCGCAACTCAGGTTGCAACTGGAGAAATTACAGATGTTTCAGAAATTGCTAAACTTTTAACAAAATGATTATGGAACAAATAAAGACAGTTTTAAAAAAAGAAAAACCATCATTGGAAGAGTTAATGTATTGTTTTGAATTAGTTAAAAACAATGGAGATATTGTGGTGATCAAACTCGATGGTGAACGTAAAGAGAAGGGATATACAGCTTTTATTACTTTCCCATTAAGCAAAAAAAAGGAGATGATCCGAGTTGATGAGGATAATTTAGAGACTACGTTGATAACAGTATTGTCTATGTACGTTATGTAATCGGTAATGGTGTTGCCTGTAGTGTCTCAAAAATATGAGGTTATACTTCATCCAATCACCAGTCTTCCATAGGTAAAAAAACGAAGCCCCGTACATGTAATACGGGGCTTTGTGCTTATACGCAGTTTAGTTCTTAGTCACAAATAGCTTGCCGTGCTCTTCTTCTACGGTGTACCCGTTTCTTTTAAAGATGGCAGCTAAGTAAGGCATTGCAGCAGGCTCATCAATATTGATCTGTGTTGTAGATATACAAGGCGAAAAACAAAAAACATTAACACCTTAGTTTAGAACTATGAAATATTTATTTGTTACAATGGCTTGTCTATATTCCGCTCTTGGAATTGGCCAGAATAGAGCTTCCGCAAGTAAAGTAGTACAAAAAGGATGGCTGGTATATTTTTCACAAGACATAATATTTGTCCCATCTACAAGCAACAGAATCACAAATACTATGTTTTTTGAAAAAGATCATTTAGGCGGCTATAGAGTAACTGGAGTTTTTCAAGCCTCCGAGATTTATTCGATTGCTCAAAAATATAATGTGGAGTTTTTAAACTTTGATAGCTTAGGTAGCATAGTAAGCAAAGAAAAGGCTGATTTTTATCTGCAGCCGATACAGATAAGTTATAATGCTGAGTCGGATAATACTTATAATGCTGTAGAGTTAAATAATACGTTATCCTATAATAAAAGAAGGGTATCGATTACTTATCTAAATTATTTAGATCATAGCAATGTGAAGTTCCGGTTTTTATCTAAAAAGGATGAGCAACGATTTGAGCAAATGAAAAAAGAATCTCAAAGGCATCCGATAAAATTATTTCCAACGGGAAGATAAAAAAAGACAAAGCCCCATACAACAAGTACGGGGCTTTCTTATGAGCAGTCAATTTAACGTTATTTATTTAAAAGCGTTTTTTGCTTTGTGGTGAGCGATGGCCATATCAATAAAGTAGTAAACCTTTTCTTTTTCTTCTGGTGGCAGTGCTTCAATATCTTCCATTCTCTTCAATAGTTTTTTATCGGGCATGAGCTGTGCCGAACCTCCGAGCAGGTAATCCACCGTTACGCCCAGCTCTTCAGCAATCTTGAAAGTTTCCCTCGATTAGTGGTATTTAAAACTAAAGTATCCTATGAACTGATTTGTTATTTATAACGTATACCAGCTCATGTAAACTTCTTATTTTTAGTAAAATATTTAAATCGTTCATTGTCGAGGTAAACCGAAAATATTATTTGAAACCCTACATACTCATATCCATTTTGTTAAGTTTCAGCCTGGGCAGTGCTGCTCAAAGCAATCTCTGGGATGCGTCCAATAAGGCCCGTCAGCAGGCAGGTAAGAAGGTGGCAGAAAAGCAGAAGACGATCAAAAGCTGGAAAGACCACCTGCAGAAATGGGGGCTGGACAGCAGCTACAACCACGCACTGGCGGTAGGCGGTAGACTTAACGGTAATGGCTGGAGCGGACTGGTGTATTATGAACGGCGCATCAACCGCTGGCAGAGCCATTTCTTCCAACTGAGCTTTTCTGAGATCAAGCACGAGAAGCAGGCAAAGCAGCAACCGCACAATGATGCCTTTCCCGGACTTGGGAACGGCAGTCCGTATGTATTTGGGAAGATCAATAACCTGTATACATTGCAGCTCGGCCACGGCCGGGACTTCCTGCTGCTGCCCGGTCTGCTGGAAGGCAATATGAGCATCAGCCTGCGGATGGAAGCAGGTGTGGCGCTGGCCATGCTCAAACCTTATTACCTGCAGCTGGCATATGACAGCGTGGGCGGTCAGCCTGCCTATATGCAGGAACAGAAATACAATGACCAGGATGCAGATAAATTTCTCAACACCGGCTATATCCTCGGCGCCTCCAAATGGGGCAAAGGACTGGGCGAGATGCAATACATCCCCGGTGGCTTTGCAGACGTGGCCATTGCTATTGAACCTTTAAAAAATAAAACCTTTATCAAGACAATCACCCTTGGCGGCAACTTCGCCTTTTACTCCAAAGACCTGCCGGTAATGGCCACACAAAAGGCCTATCCGTGGACTGCAACCGTATTTGTTGGACTGACAATGGGGAAGAGATGGAAGTAGTATCAAGTAATAAGACACAAGTATCAGGACGGAGCGCAAGATATTCCGTTGCGCCGCTGCGCCGCCGCGAGCCATTTCTTCTATTTATCTTACTGTTTCTCTGCAGTATCAAGACACAAGTATCAAGACGGAGCGCAAGATATTCCGTTGCGCCGCCGCGCCGCCGTGAGCCATTTCTTTTATTTATCTTACTGTTTCTCTGCAGTATCAAGACACAAGTATCAAGACGGAGCGCAGAACATTCCGTTGCGTCGTTGCGCCGCCGCGAGAGACTTCTTTTATTGATGTTGTTGCTTATCTGCAAGATTGCCCAAGCCCAGCCGCAGACGTACAATCATATCCAATACCACAGCTACCAGTGGCGGGCGTTTCACACATCTGCGTTTCATATTTACTTTCCGCAGGGCAGTGACAGTCTGTGCAAATATGTAGCAAAGGAATACCCGGAAGCGGTAAAGCGCATCAAACAGCGGATGGGCACCAGCCTGGCAGAAGTACCGGCCATTATCATTTACCCGTCCGTTGACCAGCAATACGAAACCAATATCGGCAGCGACATTGCGGCAACGGGCACGCCGGAAGGGGCCGTTACATTGCCCACATTTATTTTGAAAGGCAACCGCATGGTGCTGCATTTTAACGGCAGCTACGATGCGCTCAAAACACAATTGTATGAAGCCATTGCCCGCTCCATCTGGGAACAGCAGAACCAGAACAATCTTGCCGGCCAGGCAACGGGTGTGCCGCCCAAAGAGTTGATTCCATACTGGTTCAAAGAAGGAGCCATCCGCTATTTTGCCCGCCAGTGGCCGGTAACGGCAGAAGACGAACTGCGTCGCTCCTTTGGTGCAAATCATTACCAAAACTGGGAAGAAATAACCGGCAGACAACCTGCATTGGCAGGACAGGCTTTTTGCTATTTTCTCTCAGAAAAATTTTACCCGACAGCGGTGATGCAGACCTATTTCCAGGTACGGAAAAGAAAAGCAATACCGGCCGCACTAAGACTGGTCACCAAAACAAGGATCGACAGCCTGTACGCACAGTGTTTTCATTTTTATCAGAACAGGTTTGCCACGACTGCAAATGATACGCCTGTTAATAAGACTTCTTCGCTAACAGAAACTAACGTGATACCCCACAGGCCGGGAGCCATAAGACAGGTGCTGCAGAGTCCGGATGGTAGGGCCATTGCCTACATTGTTTCAACGCCACACAAACGCACGGTTTACACATATCAACCTGTAAACAAATCAACTTATCAACTTATAGCTTACACTATGCCTCCCTGGCTGGCCGATCACAGTGCTGATAATTATCCGCTGATTTCATGGGCCGACAATGGTAAAGATTTGTTAGTGGCATTACCGGAAAAAGGAAAAATAATCGTCAGACGTTTCAGTATTACGGGTACGTTCGAGGATAAGTATACTTTACCAACGGCAGATGGCATTCAAAGCCTGCAGCAGACAGATGATCACACCTTCCTGCTTTCCGCCTGGAAACAGGGCGAACTGGATGTGATAGAATATAACGCGAAAAAAAACAAGTACCAGTTCATAGGCAAATACGATTATGACCAGTTTCGGCTGGTGAAGACTACAGGTAATAGTGATCCTTTAAGATTTATACGTACATACCGTCAAAAACATACGGATAGCGGCTGGATCAATGATACACAGTCGCACATCCGCTACGATAAGCCAATTTTGAAAGACGATAATGAAATGCTGTTTACCGGTACCATTACAGGTGAAGAGCGCTGGTATGAGGGTACTAATGCAGATACATTCATCGCAGCGGGTGAGCTGATCCGGTACCGGCCATTACAATATAATAACCAGACCGGGCAGATTGTCACCTGGGATGCATCAAAAGACAGCCTGTATGTACACTCACAGGATGTCGAAAACTGGATCCGATCCAGTCTCCGGATAGATACTGTGCCCACAGCCTGGCTTACCGATCTGCACAAGCGCGCCGCTGCACAGGCCAAAGAAGATTCTATCATCAAGGCATCCAAAGATGATACACCGGGTTTTCTTGACGGTGTGCTGAACGGAAAGAACAATAACGAACTGGCAGAGAAACGACAGGACAGCATCAAAAAATCACTGGATTATGATCCTAAGAAAGTGCAGTTTTATGTACTGCAATTGTACAGTGCCTACTTTAGTGCGCAGGTCAACAATGATTACTACATGAACCGCTACCAGCCCTATTTAAATTACCAGGGGCAGTTTAAGTTCCCGGAAGTAGGGGGTATGGCGCAGGGCGGCTTCAGCGACTTGCTGGAGAATCATCACTTCAATATAGGTTATCGGCTACCGGCAGGTACAGAGGGCAGCATGTTCTTTTTTAAATACCGCAATACGGCAAAGAAGCTGGACTGGGGGCTTAGTTATTACAGGAATGTAGAAACATTAAAACCTGATCCCGGGCGGTTATGGGTAAATGAGGAAGGTTTGCCTTATCCCAATGCCGCGAAAGTAAAGACGAACTATGAAGAAATATCGCTGCATTATCCATTGAGCTATTACAGCAGCCTGGACTTTACTACAGCGGCCAGATACGACCGCACTATCTTCCTGGCTACAGAAAGCTACAGCCTGAAATTTGACCCGATACAAAGCTGGTGGAGTATTTCATCATTATCCTACAGCATCAGCAAACTGCAGCCAACAGTGCCGCTGCTCTACAAAGGCTTTACGGCGAAAGCTACAGTAGACCTCTTCAAAGGATTTACACAAAAAGAATCAGCACTTACGGGGAATACCATTCAACTGGCCTATCATCAGCCGTTATACAAATACATTACATTAGTCACAAAGCTGCAGGCAGGCTACAGCGGCGGCGATAGCAGGGTTTTGTATAACCTGGGCGGGGTAGATAATGCTGTTAACCCGAGAGTAGACAGCACCAAACATTTTGCACAGGATGCTCCTTACGCTTTTACCACATTGATCACACCTTTCAGGGGCTACTATCAAAACACACTATATGGCAATGAATATGCACTGCTGAATATGGATGTGTACTTCCCGTTATTCCAGACATTGATCCCGATTGAAACGCCGCTTTCCTCGATCAATAACCTGCAGCTGGGCATCTTTACAGACATTGCTACGGCAAAAGAAACCTGGCAGCAACCGCAGGTAAATAATGGTATTAAATCGGCATACGGCCTCAGCGCAAGGACTACACTTGCCGGTTATCCGCTGCGTTTTGATATTGCCTGGCCCAATGATGGCAGCCGGCCGGTGTGGTATTTGAGTTTGAATGTAAAATAAGGTAATGATGCCAGAAATAGTTTGCAAAACCAGCTAATATCCTTTCCTGTATTTGACGACTTTTGAAGAAAATAATAGAATGAATTTTGCCTTAAAATCGGTGTTTCGTTCGATCTTCTGAAATCTCTTTCCTTATTTGTACAAAGCAGGTTGTTTATCCTTGCAACGCATCTATTTTCATCAGTGCATAGAACAGGCTGGTACAATGCAGCGCCTGGATTATTTTATTATCTGCCAGCAACTGCTTTACTTCATCGATGGTATAGACTTCTACCTCTATATCTTCATGTGCATCCAATTTCTGATCCTGCACTTTTTTGCCACCACGGGCCAGGAAGCAATATGTTTGATTATTTGCAGTAGCAGGGTTGGCATATAGAACGGCTATCTGTTCCACATTCTCAAACCGGTAGCCCGTTTCCTCCAGCAGTTCCCGGCGTATGGCATTTTCGGGACTTTCGTCTCCATCTATCACACCACCCGGAATTTCAAGCGATACGATGTCTGCGGCATGCCGGTACTGGCGCACCATTATTATTTTATTGTCCTCTGTAATGGCTACGCCATTTACCCAGTCAGGATATTCCAGTACATAATATTCGTCTACCACGCTGCCATCAGGCATTTCGCATTTGTCGGCACGCAATGTAGCCCAGGGGCTTTTGTGTATATATTCGGATGAACAGATTTTCCATTTCATAGACCGTAAAGATAATCGGGATGAAGATGTTTTATTTCTTTCATTTAAACACTGCTTCGCCAGACTTGTTTCGGTCTGTTATGTCGGATATTTTATCTGCTCTTAAATCATTAGTTATAGGAGCGGGCAAACCTTTTGCTGTACTCCGCAAAACAGAGAATACCAGCTTTTATCCCGCCTGGAAAACAGCTGGTGTAAATCCGCTGGAAGCTGCAGCCGGGATAGGAATATATACACGCAGCCATTCGTTGCCTTCTACAAGTTCCCAGTTATGTCCGTGTCCGTTCACATCTTCGGCCACCAATACCACACCAGGCTCTATCACAAACGTATTTCCATCCGTTACGGTAAATAATAATTTTCCTTTGATAGTAATTACATACTGTCGTGTGGGAGCAGGATGCGCCACCTTTTCATACCCGGCAATATGGGATTGGATATGAAAGTGGCTGGCCGGTAACGGTTGCTCAGACAGCATGCCGGTTTCGAAAGCACAATCGTTATTTGCGGTATTATAGAGGCGGATAGCCGGAATTCCATTTGCCAGCGTCATAAAAGTCAGTTTGCATGAAATATAGGAAAGTTAAACCGGAATGGCTGCGCTCATCCGAAATTTCTGCATCCGGTTAAAGCTGTGCCGCACTCGTAGGGTTGTAACCAAAATGTTTCTTAAAGGCAAAGGAAAAATGAGAAAGGTTTTCGAACCCCACATCCAGGTAAACATCTGATGGTTTTCTTTTTTGCTCAAAGATCTGGTAATGGGCCAGCTCCAGCCGTTTTTGGGTAAGCCACCGGCCGGGTGTGCTCTTAAAAGCACTGCGGAAGTCTTTCTTAAAGGTGGTAAGGCTTCTGCCGGTCAGGTATCCGAACTTCTCCAGCGAAAGGTTGAACATATAATTCTGTTCCATAAAGTCTGCCAGCGCTATTTTGCCGGGTTCGTCAAAATGACCGAGCAGCTGATCAGTTTCCTTGTCTATGGCACGGAGCACTCGTATCGCTTCCTCTATTTTACCCGCGGCGATATCTGCAGGCAGCGTATCGGCCAGCTCAAAGTAGGGCAGTAAAGAATTAAACAGGCTTTTGAGCAGGGGATGCTCCCCGAATGTTTTGGGCTGATGGTTACGGGGTGCTGCAGGATTCACCTGGTTGGCGGCATAATAACGCTGCAGCCGCTCTTTGCGGAAGAGCAGGGATATAACGACACATGGTTCTCCATCCAGAGGCAGCTTACTCATTCTTCCCGGCTGGTTACGCGGAAGCAGTATGGTATCGCCTGCAAAAAAACGGTAGCTGCGTTGTGCTGTTACCACTCTCATCTCCCCGGAAATAACACGTACCAGGGCTGGTTGCGGCAGTATTAGCTCCCGGCTGTAATGGGCTTCCTTTTTGCAGGCGATAAATACTTCGGCTACTTCCATTGGTGTAAAATTAGGCAATTATTTATCGAGCAGCTGCAGGCGTATCAGGCTCTCCGCTGTTGCCAGCACTGCTTCTTCAAGTGGTCGTGGCGACCAGTCTAGCATGCGGATCGCCTTTGCGCTGGTAACGTTCATCAGCTTACCCAGCAGCGGGATCATAGCCCGCACGTTCGGGTCTGCAAGGGCGGCTATGCGCAGCGCAGCATTGGGGAGTTCCTTTATATTAACTTTACTGGCAGCCGCACCCAGGTGTTCTTTCAGTATCCGCGCAATTTCCACCAGCCATACGCTTTCACCTGCTGTAGCAATAAAGCGCTCACCATTTGCCGCCGGGTGTGTCATAGCCCGCAGATGCAGATCGGCCACATCCCGCACGTCTACAAAACCGGCATTGATTTTCGGACATCCGCTCATTTTACCTGTCAGCAGATTCTTAATGAGGTGAATAGAGTGGGAGTAATCAGCTCCCAGTACCGGCCCCATAACCGCTACAGGGTTGACCGCAGAAAGCTCCAGGCCGTTGCCTTCGCTTGCTATGAAATCCCAGGCGGCTTTTTCTGCGAGTGTTTTTGATTTCTGGTAGGCAGGCGCTTTACCGGCCACATTACTCCAGGAGGTTTCATCGTAGGGTGCTGTCTGCTGCGGATGACCGTAAACAATAGCACCTATGGCAGAGGTGAGCACCACGCGTTGTACACCAGCATCTTTCGAGGCGCGCAGTACACGCAATACACCTTCCCTTGCGGGGATGATCATTTCATCCTCGTGTTTGTAGTTGAGTATCGGGGTGGGTGAGGCGACGTGCAATACATAGGTACAACCGTCCGTAGCTTCGCTCCAGCCGTTATCGGAAGACAGGTCTGCCTGTATAAAGGTTAAATCTGCCCCGGGTGTTACGCCACCTTCCTGCAGCATTGCCCGCACTTCAGCTTCACGGTGCATGGAACGTAATGTAGTCCGTACACGATAGCCTGCCTGTAATAGTTGAAGAATGCAATGCACGGCAATAAATCCTGATCCGCCGGTCACCAGTACTGATTTTTCAGCATTTGAATTTGTGTTCATCTATATTTCTTTTTGATGAACCAAAATTCGCTTTTAACATGGCTGGCCGTTTTGTTTAAAAGGCGCAATATACTTTGTTTAAAAGGCGGGATGGCAGGAAAAGATTGTATTCAATAATTCCGGCTGATTTTTTTATACCGCCGCATACCACCTTCAGATTGTCGTATACAGCCTCTGTCCACATCATATTTTCGCAGCATCTTTGTATTGTTGAAGCCGGTATGCAAAACAACCGGCGCAGCCAGGTGGAGCAGCGACCACTCAAAACGGGCGATACCGAAAAGCCATACGAGTAGGAATCTATAAAAATCGATCTTATGTCAGCTAACAGCGTTTCATTGCACAGGATGCTCAAAACCAGCCCGGAAAAAGTATTTAAGGCATTTACCGATGCACAGGCTCTTGCTTCGTGGTTGCCTCCATACGGCTTTCTGTGTACCGTATATGAATTGAATGCACAGGAAGGTGGTACTTACAAAATGTCGTTCACAAATTTTTCCACCGGCAGCAGCCATTCCTTCGGCGGAAAATATGTAGAGGTAAAACCGAATGAATTCCTGAAGTACACAGATCAGTTTGACAACCCCGACCTGCCCGGAGTGATGACCACCACCGTGTCGCTCCGGAAAACGATAGCAGGTACGGAGCTGAAGGTTACCCAGGAAGGGATTCCCGCTGCTATACCTGTGGAAATGTGTTACCTGGGCTGGCAGGACTCTCTCGATAAGCTCATGCGGCTGGTGGAGCCCCAGATCCCGGATGCATAACAGGTTTCATAATTTCAGGATAAAGAAAAGCCGCCTTATGGCGGCTTTTCTAATTAAGTTATTGATCCATTCCACATCACCATATCTGTATATTGCCCACATATTATCACATCAGCTGATTTTCACATTCTCGCATTACCGCCATTCCATGGTGCTCAGCATATGATCTATATCCTTTTTCAGGAATTCATTTACCGGTTTCAGGGAATCTACATTGGGCGACACATCAAAATATAAAGCGCCACGCAGGAAATGCTTTACAGAATCTGTTGCATAAAACTGGTAAGCAGATGCCGCATTACCACCCACCTCATAAATGACCCCATAAACACGATGACCGGAGCTGCGGAACCCTGGCGTATTAATATAATCGGCACGTATATTATGAAAATAAGAAAGCTTGAATGACTCTTCCAGCAGCTTGGGCAGCGGTTCCTGTTCGCTGATCGTTTTATAGCTGAAATAGATGCGTCCGCCCAGTGTCGGGAAATCCATATTGATCCAGTAAGGATTTTCCGGTTTGTTGTCCGGTGCCGCCGTGTCTTTCATCACATGGGCATAAACCGGGTATTCAAAGCTGTACGGATATTCCGGTTTATCAAACCGCTGGTATTCATGCTGCGGAAACTCAACCTTATAGTAGCCTCTTTTTTTAGGTACATAAGTATCCGGACGGCAGGATGCCATGAATAATATACTTAACAGTAAAATGATATACGAACGAAACATGTAACAGTTTTATCCCCGGTGGTTAATACCGGAAGCTCCAAAAATAACAAGGAATATTCTATTGTCAAGCCGTTTTCAACGCCTTTCTGCACATAACTCATTAAACATCTTATTCAATACCGCGGATTTTGCTAATTTTGCAGCCTCATTTAAACCTCCGACATATGCAACAGGATCCGCAACAGGAACAACAACTGAATATTGAACTGACTGAAGAAGTAGCAGATGGTATTTATGCAAATCTTGCAGTGATCACGCACTCTTTTGCTGAGTTTGTAATTGATTTTGTGAATGTAATGCCTAACGTGCCTAAAGCAAAAGTAAAATCACGCGTTATAATGACTCCGCAGCATGCCAAACGCCTGATGCGCGCCCTCATCGATAACGTAAAACGTTTTGAAACTGCCAATGGTGTGATCAAAGACCAGGAGCAGACAGCTATGCCGTTCAATTTCGGCGGCACTACCGGCGAAGCATAATCACAAGATATTCCGGCCGGCAGTTTTGCTGTTTGTAGTTTTTATGGTCCGGGCTTTCGGAGTGCAATGAGGCTTCAGTGGCGTTGGCACCGTTCAGCTCAGGATATCTATAATGCAATACTGCCGGCTTTTACATCCTGCTACATATTCAATTCCGCATGAACGATAAAATTCTCATACTCGACTTTGGCTCACAGTACACACAGCTGATAGCACGTGCCGTCCGTGAGCTCAACACTTATTGCGAAATACAGCCCTGTACCAAACCGGTGCAGTACGAACCCAATCTCAAGGGTATCATACTTTCCGGAAGCCCGTTTTCTGTAAATGATGCCACAGCGCCCAAGCCCGATATACAGGCTATGGCAGCGCATCTGCCGGTACTGGGCGTATGTTATGGTGCCCAGTTGCTGGCGCAGCAGTCGGGTGGGGAAGTCGGCAAATCCACACATCGCGAATATGGCCGCGCTCATCTGCAGGACATTGTGCACGACCCGTTGCTGGCTACTATCAATAACGGTTCGCAGGTATGGATGAGCCACAGCGATTCTGTAAAGCAGCTTCCTGAAGGCTTTAAGATCATTGCCCGCACAGAAAGCATACCTGTTGCAGCTTACAAAGCCGCCGACAGCTATGCTCCTAACCCGGTTTATGGTATACAGTTTCACCCGGAAGTAACACACAGTACAGATGGCAAGCAGCTCCTGAAAAACTTTGTGGTAGATGTTTGCGGCTGCCAGCAGGACTGGACACCGGCTACATTCATACAGGAAACTGTAGCACGCATCAAAGACCAGGTAGGTAACGGCAAAGTGGTAATGGCATTAAGTGGCGGTGTGGATTCGACTGTTGCTGCTACACTTATTCATAGAGCCATCGGTGATAACCTCTATTGCATTTTCGTAGATAACGGCCTGCTCCGTAAAGACGAATTTGAACAGGTGCTGGAAGGCTACAAACATCTTGGCCTGAATACAAAAGGCATAAATGCCCGCCAGCGTTTCTATAAAGAGCTCGAAGGTGTTTCCGATCCGGAGCAGAAGCGTAAGATCATCGGCCGTCTTTTCATCGATGTTTTCCATGACGAAGCAGTTCATATACAGGATGTAAGTTTCCTTGGCCAGGGTACCATTTACCCCGATGTAATTGAATCTGTTTCCGTGCATGGCCCGTCTGTTACCATCAAATCGCACCACAATGTAGGTGGCCTGCCGGAGATCATGAAAATGTCGCTGGTAGAGCCGCTGCGCTTTCTCTTTAAAGACGAAGTGCGCCGCATAGGCCGCGAGCTGGGCATCGACGATATATTCCTTGCACGCCATCCGTTCCCGGGTCCCGGTCTTGGTATCCGTATACTTGGTGCCGTTTCTGAAGAAAAAGTACAGATGCTGCAGGAAGCAGATGCGATCTATATCCAGCACCTGAAAGACAGCGGCGAGTACAACCGCGTATGGCAGGCTGGCGCGATTTTGCTGCCGGTGCAGAGCGTAGGCGTTATGGGCGATGAACGCACATACGAGTTCACGGTGGCATTGCGCGCTGTGACTTCTGTGGACGGCATGACCGCAGACTGGGCACATCTCCCGTACGAGCTGCTGGCTAAAATATCCAATGACATTATTAACCGTGTAAAGGGAATCAACCGTGTGGTATACGACATCAGCTCCAAACCACCCGCGACGATAGAATGGGAATAGAATTTGCTGTAATCAGGTATGCATAAAAAACTAAGCTCCTTTTTGATATTTACTTTCCTGGTGCTGGCAGCTGCCCCGCATGCAGAAGCCCAGTTCTGGAAAAGCTGGTTTAAAAAAGAACAGCCCAAAAAGAAGCCGGTACGTAAGCCTGTGCCGCAGAAAACGACGGCCACACAGCCGAAACCCAAAACAAAAAAAGACCAGCACATCGATTACCCGGTGAGCCGTATGAAAACGCGTTATCGTATTGATGTGCTGGTTCCCTTATATCTTGATGAGCTTGTAAAGAACAACAAACTCACTTTTAAGGAAAAAATGCCCGACAAAGCAGTGCCTGGCGTAAATTTCTATGAGGGTATCCGCCTCGCAGCCGATACGCTGGACAAATGGAACTATAAAATAGACCTGTATGTTCATGATGTTTCTGATCCGCAGCAAACACCCGAACAGCTGATCGGCAAGAAAACACTCGATTCATCAGATCTTATTATCGGGGCTATTCCTACGGCCCAGGTTACCCCTGTAGCTAAATTTGCAGCGGCACACAGGATTAATTTTGTCTCTGCACTTTCTCCTTCGGACGGTGGGGTAAAGGATAATCCGTATTTCACCCTTTTACAGCCTTCTCTGCAAACACACTGCGAATTCCTGCGCAGCTATATCCGAAAAAAACACCCGGGAAAAAATATAGTTGTATACGATCACAGCAGTGTAGCTGCTGATAAGACAGCTTTGGGCCACCTGGATATGGCGGACAAATCTGTACGTAAGATCAACTGCAGCAGCTTGCCGGTTAAGGAACAGCTTCAGAAAGCTTTCGACAGCACAGATGTAAATGTGATCCTGATGCCGGTGCTGGATAATGCTTACGCAGAATCCCTGCTGTCACAGCTGTACCGCTTTTTCCCCAATTATCGTTTTGAGGTATACGGAATGCCCAGCTGGCGCTCACTTCCGGGTTTGAAAAAAGCAGACGCATATCCCAATGTGATGGTATATTTTACCGCACCTTATTATTTTGACTATACTACCTCTTCGGGCCAGGCGTTGTTATCTGCTTACAAGAGAGAATTCGGAGGCAGGGCAGGAGAGTACGTATTCCGCGGCTACGAAGTATTTTACTGGTATGCTTATTTGCTGAACCGCTACGGTACTATTTTCAATACGCATTACTCAGATAACGGTTCTGCGCAATTTACCCGGTATGATGTAAAACCGGCCTGGAGTTCAGGTAACGATCTGCTTTATAATGAAAACAACCATGTCTACCTGTACCGTTACCAGAGCGGTTCTTTCATGGTAGAACAGTAGGTAATGGTGAATAATGAAAGGTGAAGCGTGAAGTCTTACATCTTGTATCTCATATCTTGTATCTTATCTCCGCATCTCCGCCAACCGGATATCCTGTACAGGTAAGGATCAGCCCTTTTGCCAGGTCAGCATCTGTAAGTACCTCATTGGTGGCCATCCATACATGTCCGTTTGTACACTTAGCCGTACAAGTGCCGCACTGGCCGGTTTCACAGCTGTAGGGAAGCGGTATGCCCTGCTTTTTTGCAGTCTGCAGTATTGTAGCAGGATATTGTACCTGCAGATTATATGTTTTGTCTTTAAACAGAATGGTTACTTTATGTTGCTCCTGATCTGGCGGTAATATTTTAGGTTTGGGACGGGTAGTGTCAAATTCCTCTTTACGCACCTGCTCCCGTGCGTACCCCGCTTCTTCAAGCCCCAGTGCAGCCATACGCATATAGGCAAACGGGCCGCAGAGGTAGAAAATATGCGATGATTTATCACCAGATGCATATTCTTCCAGCAATTGCGGCAACAGCCATTTGCTCAGACGTGCCCTGGAAAGATCGGCCGCAGTGCTGAACAGGTAAATAATATGAAACCGCCGCGTATGTGCCGTTTTAAGTGCTTCCAGTTCATTGTAAAAGATCGTTTCTGAAACACTGGTGTTGCTGTAAAAAAGGATCACTTCCGAATCGTCACTACGTTGCAGCAATGATTTGATCATCGAGAAAACAGGTGTGATACCTACACCCGCGGCCAGGAAAAAGTATTGTTTAAAGGTCTGATGTTCGGGCAGGATGAACAATCCTCCGGCACCAATGGTTTTTAATGTATCACCGATGCGTGCATTATCCGCAAAGTATCTGGAATACCGGCCATTGGGCACCCGTTTTACCGTAATGGAAATAAAGTTGTCTGTATCCGGCGATGAAGAGAAGGAATATGAACGCCTTTGCTCGCCGTCATAATTTCCGGGAAAAATAAATGTAAGGAACTGGCCTGCTTTGTAAGGAAGCGAAAAACTGTCAGACTTGCTTAAAAAGATGGTTTTTACACCAGTGGCTTCTGTTTTTATATCACTGATGGTGAGTGTATGGTACAATGATTCGTCGGCAGCGGCTGTCATGACGTAAATATACAACCGGAACTGCCTCAGATCACATCGCTGAAATCAAGAATGCTTTCCTGCCATTCATTCCATGGTAATGCGGCTACCATTTCATCTGTTGTTTCTGCAGTTGCGGCGAGTATAAGACCTGTACGGCTCACTGTAAATATTGCTGATGCGCCGGTATGCATAAGCATTGTATGGACACTTATACTTTCCCTGTCTTCGTCGGGGTAGTCATCATAGACAATGGATGTGATACAAAGTTCCAGCTGTGCTGCGCCCTGGTTTATGAGGATCGTATCTCCCGTTCTGGCCTGGCGATGTACATGATGCTGGTGTGCATCCGTGAGCAATATCTGTATATTGGTCTGCTCTGCAAACAGACCTGTCCATTTACCGGCCAAAAGCAAGCTGTCTTTGGCGAGTACAAAGAAATCTGCAGCATCGTCTTCTGTTGCAGCTGCAAAAGAGTGTGGAAGTTGTGATACCAATACCTGCATATTATGGGGTTTTTCTGTTGTTTCCTGTACAAAATCTGCGCCAGCAATATCTTATAAGACAGTACCTGAAGCGCAAAAGGTTGTAAACAGCAAAACGGCCGTTCCTGGAAAGAAACAGCCGTTATATTTATTTACTCTGGTTGACTGAAATAAGTGGCGACCCTGGTTATTTTGCCGTGTTCCACCGTAAAGATGTTCCAGGCGAGCTGTTCCCAGGGCTGTCCGTCGCGGGTATAGCCTTTGGACATATACTGTACATAGACCATATTCCCGCTTTCCTGTATAAAAAGGATATGATCCTTAATACCCGGATATTTACGTTCTACAGCTGCATAACGTAAGGCGAGGTCTGCTTTTTTACGGATCACATACTGATCACCGATTTTGGAGTCCAGCAGGTATACTTTATCGGTATGAAGCGCTGCTATGTCCTGCCATTTACGCTGGTTGAACAGGTCGTACAGCTGCTTTACTGTATCTATATTTGAATAAGATTTTGAAGTCTGCATTGTACACAGGTTTGTATTAAGACGTAAAACACCCTTTTTACCCCTATGTCCGTCATAATTTTTTTTCAAAAAAAATAATACAAAGATAATTTTATTGAAAATCAATATTTTACATCAAAAAATAAATTTCAAGGCCAATCTGATTACCCAAATCCCGGATTCCAAAACTCAAAGAGCAAATTCCAGATTCCCCAAAAGGAATTCCAAAAAACAAACAACAAATTCCAAAAAACAAAACGGAACCAATACTCAATATCAAAATCACACATCTAACTCCTCTGTTTATCCATATTTTGTACCTTTCCTTTCTCAAAACAGAAGAAGGATATGGCAAATCTGATCCGTAAAGAAGATGCACTTGAATATCATGAAAAAGGAAGACCGGGGAAAATAGAAGTAATTCCCACCAAAGAGACCAAAACCCAGCGCGATCTGGCCCTGGCTTATTCTCCCGGTGTAGCAGAACCCTGTAAGGAAATACATAATAACCCGGAAGATGTATACCGTTATACAGCAAAAGGAAACCTGGTAGCTGTTATTAGCAATGGAACCGCAGTGCTGGGGCTTGGTGATATAGGCCCCGAAGCATCAAAGCCGGTAATGGAAGGTAAAGGCCTGCTGTTCAAAATATTTGCAGATATTGATGTATTTGATATCGAACTGAATGTCACCGATATAGATGCTTTTGTAAATGTGGTAAAAGCACTGGAACCAACCTTCGGCGGTATAAACCTCGAAGATATCAAGGCACCGGAATGCTTTGCCATAGAAACACGGCTCAAAAAGGAACTGAGCATTCCCATTATGCACGACGACCAGCACGGAACGGCTATTATTTCAGGTGCAGCCCTGCTCAATGCGCTCGACCTTGTAAATAAGGAAATAGGTGCTGTAAAGATCGTGGTGAGTGGAGCAGGTGCTTCGGCTATTTCCTGCTGTAAAATATACCTGGCGCTTGGTGCAGATGTACGTAATATTTTTATGTTTGACAGTAAAGGACTTATCACCACTTCCCGCACCGACCTGGATGAACATAAAATACAATTTGCACAGAATATAGAAGACATGAGCCTGGCAGATGCCATGGAAGGTGCCGATGTATTCCTGGGATTGTCAAAGGGCAATGTGGTTTCACCGGATATGGTAAAACGTATGGCCGATGATCCTATTGTATTTGCATTGGCCAATCCTGATCCTGAAATTCCGTATGAAGACGCAGTTGCAGCACGCCCGGATGTGATTATGGCCACAGGCCGCAGCGATTATCCCAACCAGGTAAATAATGTGTTGGGTTTCCCATATATATTCCGCGGTGCCCTGGATGTACGCGCCACAGCCATAAATGAAGAAATGAAACTGGCAGCGGTGAAGGCATTGGCGGCGCTGGCAAAGGAACCGGTCCCGGATATTGTGAATGTGGCATACAACGAGAAAAGCCTGCATTACGGCCCCACATATATCATTCCTAAGCCGATAGATCCGCGTCTGCTGGTAACTGTGGCACCTGCAGTTGCAAGAGCTGCCATGGAAAGTGGCGTTGCCCGCAAACCCATTACAGATTGGGACGCTTATGAATCTGAATTGTACCGCCGCCTCGGTTCCGATGACAATAACATTCTGCGCTTCCTGATCAATAAGGCCAAGCAGAATCCAAAACGCGTAGTATTTGCGGAAGCAGAAAATATAAAAGTGCTGAAAGCCGCACAGATAGTCCGCGACGAGCGCATTGCCATACCTATACTGCTGGGTGAAGAACGAAAGATCCGCGCTTTGATTGCGGAACACGAATTGCAGCTGAGCGATGTGGAGATCATAGATCCACGCAGCGACGAGCAGGAGCAGCGCAGGACAGAATATGGCGATATGTTTTTTGAAAAGAGAAAACGGCGCGGTTACAACCTGTATGAAGCCCGTAAAATTATGCGTGAGCGTCCATATTTTGGTTGCATGATGGTAGAGACCGGAGCGGCAGATGCCATGATCTCCGGGCTCACACGCCAGTACCCCAATACACTGCGTCCGGCACTGGAAATTATAGGAATGGCACGGAATGCCAAACGTGTAGCAGGTATGTACATGATGCTTACCAAAAAAGGGCCGCTGTTTTTTGCCGACACCACAGTTAATTTTAACCCGACAGAAGAAGAACTGATAGACATAACCTTGCAGACAGCAAGGGTAGTAGAGCACTTTAATATAAAGCCACGTATCGCTATGCTGTCATACTCCAACTTTGGCAGCAGTGTCTCTCCGGAGGCAATAACCATGCGTAATGCAGTGCAGCGCATTAAAGAAATGCACCCGGAGCTGGTGATAGATGGTGAAGTACAGGCTGGTGTGGCATTCAATAAAGATCTGCTGCGTGAAAATTATCCGTTTTCAGACCTTGTGAATGAATCACCCAATGTGTTCATTTTTCCAAACCTGGCAGCTGGCAATATTGCGTACCATATGCTGCAGGAAGTAGGCGGGGCGGAGGCTGTAGGGCCTATACTGCTGGGCCTGCGTAAGCCGGTACATGTGCTACAGCTGGGCAGTACTGTGCGCCAGATTGTAAACATGGTGGCCATTGCGGTGGTGGATGCCCAGGTGAAACAAGGTTATGAGCTGGCATTGGAGCTGGAAGAGAAGACAGCCTAGAAGAATCGGTTATCAGCCCGGAAAGGAACAGATTACAAAACCATACACAGAATTTTGGCTTATAAAATTGCGATCATAGGAGGCGGCGCGGCCGGTTGTTTTGCTGCAGCAAATATTGCAGCAGATGAAGGTAGCTCCGTTCATGTATTTGAGAAGACCGGTAAAGTGCTGCAGAAAGTAAAAGCATCCGGAGGTGGGCGCTGTAATGTGACTCATGCCTGTTTTGATGTGCCGGAGCTGTTGACCCGTTATCCGCGGGGAAAACAATTGTTGCGCAAAACATTATATCCTTTCAGCCCGGAGCAGACAATTGCCTGGTTCAAAGAAAGAGGCGTCCTGCTCAAAAAAGAAGAAGATGGCCGGATGTTTCCTATAACTGACGAGTCGCAAACGATTATAGACTGCATATGGCAGGAAATGATGCGCCGTAAAGTAACCGTGCAGTATCATAAAGCGGTGGAAAGTATAGAGCCGCTGATGCCTGGTTTCAGGCTGCATTTTACGGATAAGACAACTTTTGAAGCCGATAAAGTACTGGTGGCAACCGGCGGTTTTCCTAAACCAGAACAGTATAAATGGCTGGAAGCGCTGGGACACAGTATAGAAAGCCCGGTACCGTCGCTGTTTACCTTTAATATGCCCGGCAACCCGGTCACAGAACTTATGGGTGTAAGCGTACCCGATGCATCTGTAAAAATAGCAGGAACAAAAATACAGGAACGCGGACCGTTGCTGATTACGCACTGGGGCATGAGCGGGCCGGCAATATTGCGTACTTCTGCATATGCCGCACGCGAACTGCATGGCCGGGGATATGAGTTCCAGGCATTGATCAACTGGCTGGGAGACGCAACAGATGCAGATATAAAAGAAATAATTGCAGAGCAGCGTAAAGAACAGGGAAAGCAGTTTGTGTTTCATAAAAACCCGTTCGGGTTGCCGCGCCGGCTATGGGAATACCAGCTACAGCAATGTGGTGTAACAGAAAATACCCGCTGGGGTGAATTGCCTGCTGCTGCACAGAATAAACTGGTGGAGAAGCTGGTGCGGGACACTTATGCTGTTAAGGGAAAAACAACTTTTAAAGAAGAATTTGTAACCTGCGGCGGTATACGGCTGGCAGAAATAGATCCGCTGACAATGGAAAGCCGTAAGGTGCAGGGGCTGTATTTTGCCGGAGAAATACTTGATGCGGATGGTATTACCGGCGGTTATAATTTCCAGCACGCATGGAGCAGCGCATGGGCCGCATCGCGGGCAATAATACAGCAGGAAAGCCGGTAAAAATTCTGATAAATCAGTAAAAAAGTAAAGCCGGAACAATTGTTTCCGGCTTTGTATTATGTTTTCCTGGTGGCAGAGTTTACAGGAGCAATAAAATATGGTGATGGAGGAACAGTACAAAGGTGGGCATATCTTTTAACCTGTACAACGTGAAAACTGACGGATAAGGGAGGGTATTTTACACGGGTTATTGTATGTGCTTGCATATATGCATAATATGCCGGACTTTTACAGCAATTAAACTACCACCATAATGGAACTACATCAAATCACGGGAGCAGAGCCTACCCTGGCCATGACATTAGACAACACCAATGCGGCAAAGAACAGTTTTAACCAGCGCTATTTCCTTGCAGGCGGTAACCCAAACTTCGTAAAGGAATTTACAGTGAGCTGGACAGATTTTGCAAGTGCAGTTCAGCAGATCCTCGACTCAACCCTTTTCCCCGAGGCACTGCTGATGCTTCAGTTTATTCACCGTTTTGACGCAAGTACCAATACCTGGTTTCTTACTATGGGTGGCGCACGCAGATCGCAGGACTCTATCGGTATTGTGAGCAATAACAAGCTTTACAGCGTGATGCCTTCAGACATGCGTTTTGATCTGAAACAGGGACAGGTTACACAATCGGCCTTTACAGGCATATATGACGATATGTATTTCAAAAGCCTGTATTACAAATATGATACCGGTGCACTGACACAACTGTCTACCGATACGTCCCATGTAAAATTTGTATCTGTATTTACTATGCCCTGGCAGGCAGAAATTTTAAAGGTTTTTACAGATAACCAGGTAGATCCGGATACAAGTAATGTACAGTTGAAATTTTCCTGCATCTCCCCAGATTATCATCAGCCAAGCGCTTTGTCAAATGTTGAATTTCCGCATGTAGGAGCATTGTATCTGAATGTAAACGGGGTAGATTACCTCGATAACAATACTTATTCAGATCTGCAGTTTAAAAGAAAGGCAGCGGATATGGCATCTACCAATCCTCCGTATAACTGCCAGTATGTATGGCCGAGTGCATTAATAGGTGTTGGTGATTGCGACGATGATCACGGTAATGGACATGGCCACGGACATGGGCATCACGATCATAACGGAACTCACATTACAATATCCGTCAACGAAGACTAGTATAACTGATTTCTGATTCCCCAAATTTCTTGTTCTGATGGTATATATACCGTATGTGGTATTCCTGGTGGAAATTCTTGCATTCGTAATTGCAATTTCTACTTTTAAGAACCAGGATAAAATATTCCGGTTGTTTTTTTACAATCTGTGTATCGTCATGATTAATGAGTCTGTCGGTTTTTTTCCAATGCCTCATACCGGTATCCCTCAGTCCATACGATTCGGATGTCTGAATATCTATTTTTTAACGGAAATATGGATTGTCAGCCTGGTGAGTTTAGGCCTTACATCCAATGTGATCTGGAAAAATATTGTCAAGGTTTGCCTGGCAATTTTCAGTATTTTTTGGATGTTTCTTTTTGTTAAGGGCGGGCTCACCGGGCTTTTGATTCCCGCTGTGCTTACCGGGGATATTTTAGGAGCTGCTATTTTTTTAGGAATCATTATAAATATGATGGGAACGAAAGATATCTTAAAGCAGCCGATTTTATGGATAAGTCTGGGGTATATAATCTTCTATTGCTGTAATATTCCTTATTTTGGAATGTTGCATTATGTTTACAAGATTGATGAACAACTTCTCATAAAGCTGAGGATGTTACTGTTTTTGATTATCTGTTTGCGTTACCTGCTTACTGCATTTTCTTTTTATCTTTTGAAAAAACAACAAACCGCAACTCCTGCATTGAATGTATAACAACGAAATACTGTACACGGTTATTTTTACGGTATTGATCATCTTTCTGCTTATTGTAGGAGTAATGCTTACCATTTTCATATCTAACCGCCAGCGCATCAAACAGCAGATAGCCATGACGGAGATGCAGCTGAATTTTGAAAAGGAGATACGTACGGTAGAGCAGGAGGTACAGGAAGGTGTGCTTGAAAACCTTTCCCGTGAGCTGCACGACAACATAGGCCAGTTGCTTACGCTGATGAGGCTGCAGCTGGAACAGGAAAAAATGGATAACCCCGGTGCGGATTTTGTAGCTGTAGACGGCACACTGGAACTTACCATTAACCAGGTACGTATGATGACGCGTTCGCTGAACAGCGATTTCATTGAGCAAAGCGGGCTGATACAGGCTATAGAAACTGAAGTAAGCCGCCTGCGCCAGATCAACAGCCTGAAGATGCACTGGAACCACAATGGTATAGAGCCTTCCCTTGATAAAGACCGCAAACTGATGGCCTTCCGGATCTTCCAGGAAATGCTGAACAATACGCTGAAACATGCAAGGGCAAAAAATATATATGTGGCATTGCAAGGTGGGGAAGAGATGTTTTCATTGTCTGTAAAAGACGACGGAAAAGGCTATGATGTGCAGCAGGCAATGGAAAAAGGCGGTTCAGGGCTGAAGAATATGGTGAAGCGTGCATCGCTTGCCGGCTTTGCCTGCGAGATCAATTCTGCTGCCGGACAGGGCAGCTACTACCAAATCAGCAACAATTGACTTATTTTAGGCGTTAAAACAAAACCTTTATGCCGAAAGCTGTGAACATTTTTCTCATTGATGACCATGTGATCGTACGTAATGCGCTGAAGGGCCTCATTGAGCGCCTCGGCAATTACCGTATTGTGGCTGAATACAACAACGGGAAGGAGCTCATAGATGATATTCCTTTCGCTGAAGAGCCCCAGCTTATGGTCATGGACCTGAATATGCCGGAAATGGATGGCAAGGAGACAATGCAATGGCTTAAAGAACATAATTATAACTATCCTGTACTGGTGCTTACCCTGGACACCGGCGACAAAACGATCATAGAACTTTTCAAGCTGGGTGTGCGCGGTTACCTGCCAAAGCATTGCACTTCTGAAGTATTGAGTAAAGCGATCAATGATGTGCTTACCACCGGTTATCATCACAATGAATTGCTGGCAAGAGCTATTTTTTCAGATCAGCTGGCACCTCATAAAGATGAACGCCAGGAGGTGATGGAGAAAATTACAGAAAGAGAAATACAGTTCCTGCAGCTGGTATGCGATGAGGCAGAATATACCTATGATAAGATCGCTGAAAAAATGAATGTACACCGTCGTACCATTGACGGTTACCGCGAATCTTTATTTGAAAAATTCAATATTAAATCCAAAACCGGTCTTGTGCTTTTTGCCATTAAATACGGCATCTATGTGCTGAAAATGCCAGGTATGGTTTAAGCTGCTTTTCTTATTTGAAGGGTAAAAGTGTCATCCTGAGCGAAGTCGAAGGATGAATCTCATGGCTCGACTTCGCCCGCCATGACATCAGCTTTTACTTTCTCCATTCGAAGAAAAAGGTGCTGCCGCTTCCTTCTTCGGATGATACCCATATTTTACCGCCCTGTTCTTCCACCAGCATTTTAAGAATATTAAGTCCCACACCTGTGCTGCTGTCCTGTGCAGATTTCTGACCGGCGGTATGAAACAGTTTAAATATCCTGTCCTGGTCATGCGAGGAGATGCCGGGGCCGTTATCTTTTATGTAGAAAATGTAAAAATCAGGATTGCTGTCTTTATCACAGCCGATATCAATCAGCCCTTCTGCCTTATCATTATACTTAACCGCATTACTGATGAGGTTCTGAAATACCTGCTGCAGTTTAAAGCGCCTTGTATTAATTACCGGCAGGTCTTCTGAGATAGCTATATGTATATTTTTCGGGGGGAAGAGCAGGTGTGCGATCTGCGATGTCAGTTCATATACATCTACCGGTTCAATGGCCTGCTGTTCCATGCTCTGACGCGAATAATCCAGTATGGAGGTGATCATACCGGCAAGGTGGTTTGCCGCAGAGGAAAGTACATCTACATATTCCTTTGTTTTGTTGTTTTCCAGGATATGAGTGTTGTTTTCCAGCACAGACAATAACGTAATAATACCGGAAAGCGGGGATTTAAGATCGTGTGCTACTATGTATACAAACTGCTCCAGTTGCTTATTGATCTTAGCCAGCTGACGTGCGTTTTCCCGGAGATTGTACTGGTAATAATAAAGCTGTTCAAACACGTTTACCTTGGCCCTGGTCACATTTATGTCCAGCGGTTTTTGCAGGTAATCAACTGCTCCTTCTTCAAAACCGCGCAGCACATATTGTTCATCTTTACTGATAGCGGTAACAAAAATGATGGAAATATCCCGGGTCTTGGGATTTGATTTTAAAATACGTGCCACTTCAAAACCGTCCATTTCGGGCATCTGCACATCCAGCATAATAAGGCCGATGTTCTCAGTCTTCAATACAGTTTTCAGCGCTTCATTTCCCGAGCCTGCGCGCAAAAATGTACGTCCTTCTCCTTCGAGAATGTTTTCCAGCGATATAATATTTTCAATCCTGTCGTCAACAAGCAGTATGTTGAATGGTACAGGGATTTCTTTTACGTTCATTGTGTAATCTGTGTGGGGGAGAGTAAAATTAAAGTGTTTTCAGGTAGCGGGCAATGTTTGGAGGAGAAAGTATTATTGCTCCGGGAACAAGATTTACCCCTGCCTGCGGCATGGCCTTATATTCCGCGGTAGCCGGTTCCTGTATAATTGCCGTTCCTCCTTTCGCAGCAATTGCGGCCAGCCCCTGTGCGCCGTCCATATTAGCACCGCTGAGTAAGATCCCTATGCATTTATTTTTGTATACGGAAGCCACGGATTCAAAAGTAACATCTATTGAAGGCCGGCTATAATGGACCGTTTCTGAATAATCAAGGCTGATGCTGTGATCTGCTTCGATCAGCAGGTGATAATTCTGTGGTGCAAGATAGATATGGCCCGGTTCAATAATGGTTTTATCATCCGGTTCTATAAAGATTTTATCAGCATTGTTCACTGATAATATTTCATTCATTTCACTGGTTACGTTACGCATCCGGTGCAATACTATAATTGTGGCAAACGATGCCTGCGGAGATATAGCTGTCAGCAGCTCCATAAGCACATGTATGCTGCCGGCCGAGCCACCAATGGTAACAAGTTCTGTATGTTGTTTATCCGGTTCCATCTGCTACATTTTCCTTCTGAATATTTTTTGCTGTGCGTCCACTGGTTCGAATAATGGCCGCACAGCAGATGTCGACAGCGATTCTTTTGAGCCCAGCGCAAGATAACCGAGCGGGGCCAGGCTCTCGTGAAAAAGGCCCAGCACACGGTCCTGCAGGCTACGGTTAAAATATATCAGCACGTTCCTGCAACAGATCAGTTGGAATTCATTAAAAACCTGGTCCGTAACGAGGTTGTGCTGAGAAAAAACAATATTCTGCCGCAATTGTTTATCAATAATAGCATGATCATAACGGGCAGCATAATAATCTGAAAAATCAGCTTTACCGCCCGACTGCATATAACTGGCTGTGTAATTTTTCATCTGCTGCAGCGGTATAATCCCGGTTCTTGCCTTTTCTATATTGGCAGGATTAATATCGGTAGCATAGATGCGGGTTCTTTCCAGCAGACCTTCTTCCTGCAATAATATGGCCATAGAATATACTTCTTCTCCCGTGGCACAACCAGCATGCCATATTTTCAATACAGGATAGGAAGCAAGGCGGGGAATTACATTTTCACGGAGTGACTTATAGAATAGCGGATCGCGGAACATTTCTGTCACATTAACCGTAAATGCCTGCAGGAACCAGCTGAAATAATCGCGGTCGTTGATCAGATTATATTTAAAATCATATACCTGGTATATTCTGCTGAGCTGCATGCAGCGTATGATCCTTCTTTTAATGGAAGTGTGCGCATAATCATTAAAATCATACCCATAATGCCACTTGATCACCTGCAGTATCTCTTCGAGGTCCTGGTCCGATATTGTTATTGTAACACTCATTCTTTTTACGACATCCAGACGCGCAGCAGTGACAATAACCGTGCGCTGTCAATAGGTTTTGTTATATAATCTGAGAAGCCTGCCTGCATACATTTCTCATAGTCGCCCTGCATTGCTTTGGCAGTTACGGCAATGACTGGCAGCTTCGCAAATTTCCTGTTAGCTCTTATTTTTTTTACCGCTTCGTAGCCGTCTATTTCCGGCATCATTATGTCCATCAGTACCATACTGATGCCCTGGTTCTGTTCCAGCAAGTCCAATGCCTCCCGGCCGTCTCCTGCTGTAATTACATCCATCTGCTGTTCTTCCAGCAGTGTGCTGAGTGCAAATACATTCCGCATGTCATCATCTGCAATCAGTATCTTTTTGTTATGCAGCACCATTTCATCCGCAATATGCACGGGCCTTGAAGCCAGCGGGTCTGATTTATCCTGCTGTACCTTATACAAAAACAGTTCCAGCTCATCCATCAGGCGGTCTTTTGCAAATCCGGAAGCACGTATCACCACATCAGAAACTTTCTTAAGCTGCAGCTCATCTGCTACAGACAATGTTTTGTCCATGTAGATGATTACGGGAATGTTCTGCTGCTCCAGCATGTCTCTCATACGCTGCAGTTCAGAGATGCCGTTTGCTATATCCTGGCCTATGTCTGCAATGACACAATCATATCTGGTATCCTGTATCATCTGCATGGCCTCTGCCTCTGTTTTGGCATAATCGCAGGAGATGTCAAAGTGCCGCTCATCAATCAGTTCGCTGAGCGATTTATCTCCCAGGTAATCTCCGGACAGTACGAGCACTTTCTTTACAGACGATTTGAGGAACTGGTTGATTGTACTGAATGCACGTTCCAGGTCTTCGGTTTTAAGCGGCTTCTGCAGGTAGGCAAGGGCACCGTCTATGGAAAGACGTGATACATCCATTGCTGAGATCACATGTACCGGTATGTTTTTCAGTTCCGGGTCGTTTTTCAGTATTTTCAATACAGCATGCCCGTCCATTACAGGCAGTTGCATATCAAGGATTATTGCTGCCGGGTTATATTTCCTGGCATAAAATATACCTTCATCTCCCTGCAGTGCTACTACTGTTTTATATCCTTTCTCCCGTGCGTAATCCCTTACTACAGCGGCAAACTGAGGATCATCCTCAATAATGAGCATAGTCTTGTCTTCCGGTTGCAGGGTCATCCTGTCATCTGCAACTTTCGACTGTATGAATGCTTCGTTGTATATTAAAGGTTGAGCGGCAGACTCTACAACTGCATTTACCTCGCGGGACGGCGCTGAGGCTGATTGTATCAGGGGTAGCAGGAGTGTGAAAGTGCTTCCTTTCCCTTGTTCGCTGCGGATTTCAATAGTACCGCCCAGTCTCCTGATGAGTTCTTTACTGATGGATAAACCGAGCCCGGTGCCGCCATATTTGCGGCTTGTAGAGCCGTCTGCCTGTTGAAATGCTTCAAATATGAGTTGCTGTTTCTCCGGTGCGATGCCAATGCCCGTATCTGTAACCGATATCGCCAGCTTGTTTTGTGTGCCGGTAACAGGTTGAAATGATAATGTAACAGTTCCGTTGGCCGGTGTAAACTTGAATGAATTGGAAAGCAGGTTTTTTATGATCTGCCCGAGGCGCTGCTTGTCGGTATGCAATGTTACCGGGAGCTCAGGTGCAATTTCTGTAACAAAATGTATCTTCTTCTCGCCGGCCAGAACTGCAAACAAATGGTCCATGTCCTGCACAATATCTTTAACCGGAATATCTTCAAAGTTAAAATCAATCTTACCGGCCTCAATTTTGGACAGGTCGAGAATGTCATTGATAAGATTCAGCAGATCATTGCCGGACTTATGAATAATACGCGCATATTCAATCTGCTTTTCTGTTAGGTTCTGCGTTTTATTCTCAGAAAGCATATTGGCCAGAATCAGTACACTGTTAAGCGGCGTACGCAGTTCATGCGACATATTGGCCAGGAACTCGGATTTATATTTTCCGGTAGCTTCCAGCTCGCGGGCTTTCTGTGCAAGTGCCTGCCTGCCCATTTCTACAGCCTCATTGCGTTCTTCCAGTTCACTGTTTATCTGCCGTAGTTCTTCCTCCTGTACACGTAGTTCTTCTTCCGATGCCTGCAGTATTTCGGCTTGGCGGTGTAGTTCTTCATTGCTTTGACGCAATTCTTCCTGCTGTTGCACCAGTGTTTCTTTCTGGTCCTGCACCTGTTCCAGCAGCTGCAGGATACTGCGACGGGCTTCTGCTGCATTAAGAGCCACAGCTATGTTGTTGCTTACAGCATCAAGCAGCGATATAACCTGCGGTGCCGGTGTGCTGAACGATGCAAATTCCACAAGGCCTTTTTGTGCGCCATCGTACCACAATGGCAGCATTATCAGCGTGCCGGGTGCTGCTTTGCCAGCTGCAGACTGCAGTTGCCAGTACGTTGCAGGTATATTTTCAGTTACAGTTACTTTTTTACTTTCCGCAGCTTTTCCTGTCAGGTTTTCACCACGAGAAAATGCAGGAAGTATATCTTTTTGCATCCCCTCTGAGGCCTGCAGCATAAATTTCTCCATGCTTTCATCATAGAGATATACAGCGCCTGCGGGCAGGCCGGTATATTTAAGCAAAGCACGAAGTATCTGGAGAATCAGCTTTTCCGGGTTGCCGGTTTCCTGCAATGCATCATTTACAGAGGCCACTCCCTGCAGCATCCAGTTTCTTTCAGCACTTTCAGTATTCAGCAGTTCCAGCCGTGAGAGACTGTCCAGAACTCTTTTTTCGGCGGTTTTTCTTTTGTTGAATTCCTTGAGGATAACAGATACAAGCAGACTGATAACAATGAAGGCAAGCAGGCTACCAATAACAGCTATGGTTCTGGCGGTTTCATTTGCCAACACGCTTTTTTTCTCACGCGTGGCCAGAAATTCTTTTTCAAGATCCGTCATATTATTCAGCTCCACACGCAACTGATCCATCAGTTCTTTTTCCTCAGAAGTAATCAGGAGGATATCGCTTTTGTCGTTGGCTGTATTATGCTCTTGCCAGAATACAAGAATACGGTTGATAGTAGCGTCAAGGTCCGAAGCTTTTTTCAGTTGTTTTTCATTGTCAGCAACAAGCGTTTTTAAATTTTCTACCGCCGGAATAATCTTGTTGCGTCCATAAAAATAAGGTTGCAGAAACCGGCGTTCATTCGTGCTGCGAAAGCCCCGGCTACCGGTTTCCATATCATAAAGCAATTTTTCTATAGTGGCAAGCTCGTTCACTACGCGGTAAGTATGCTTTACCAGGTTGGCCTCCGCAGCCTGCCTGCTGGTAGACCAATAGGAGGTAATGCCAAGCACTGCAGACAGCATTAGTGCTGCTGCAAACCCTGTATATAGTCTTTTTTGAAAAGATGTCTTCATGAAGCTATCGCCTTAAGTGTGGTTATAAGCTGCCCGGTAGTGCTCTCTCCTTCATTACCGTGCATTTACAAAGACAAGTTATAAAAATTATCATCGCCTTTAATCACGATGGCACTGCATAATACAGAAAAAGACAGCACAAGAGTGCTGTCGTATTGTTAATGATCCGGAAGTTCAATTCAGCAATGCTTTTGTTTTGATATAGGGATCGGGATTTTTAGCCGCTGTGTAGATAGCCACTGTATCTGCAAACCACGTCCACACAAGCAGCGGGAGATAGTGTGCGGCCAGCTTCTTATCCGTTTTATAAGCTGTAAGAAAGCTTCCGGCGGCGGCAAGCGCATCTGCCTGCGTTATAACTGCACCCAGCAGCGGGCTGCGCTTTTTAAAGAAAGCAATGCCAAAGCTGAAAAAATTAACCCATATAACCGCCTGCATCAGCAGCAGCTTTTTGCGGTTTGGGATGTCCTCGTCTTTATTAAGCAGGTGCATCAGTGCTTTCAGTAAAAAGATATTATTGATTGTCCATGCCGGTGCGAAGACCCATGAAGGAGGTGCCCATGGCGGCGTTTTCAATGTTTTTGTGTAGTATTTTTCACGGCGGCTCTGCCTGCCTGATGTGAGAAAGCCCAATGCAGAAACCGCAATGGTAAGTACTGCTACTTCTATCCACGGATATCCCACATGCTTTTTCTTGTTTGGTTGAATAACAGGTTGCATAGCTGAGGAATTTTATATTGCGTTCAGCAGCTATAACATCATGCCAGCGATAAGGTTGCGCGCAGCATGGCTCGCGGGCACAAAAAATAAATTTGGACAATTCATTTTTTCAGCTCTATTTTTGCGCTACAAACAATGATACAGAATCTGCACATACATCATCATCATCTTATCCACCGGGTAAGCTGGGATGCTATGCTGCAGCATTAATCATATTCTGCAATATTCTTTTCCAAAGGCTTACCTGGCGGTAAGCCTTTTTTCATTTCTACAACTTTCATTTCCATTTAACAATGAAACTAAAAATCGCCATCCAGAAATCGGGCAGGCTGTATGATGACTCGGTGCGTTTGCTGAAGGACTGCGGCATAGAGCTCAGTAACGGCATGAACAAATTGCTCATCGAAGCCGCTAATTTCCCCGTAGAAGTCCTGCTGCTGCGTGACGACGACATACCGCAATATGTGGCTGACGGAGTTGCAGATGCCGGTATAGTAGGGGAGAATGTATTGCTGGAAAAAGAAGCCAACGTCTGTATTGCAGCCAGGCTGGGCTTCGCTAAATGCCGGTTGTCCATTGCGGTGCCCCGTAACGAGCCATATACATCTGTTGCGTGCCTCTCCCGCAAAAAAATTGCCACCAGCTATCCTGTGGTACTGCAGAAATACCTTGATGCAAACAACGTGCAGGCTGAGGTGCATGAAATAAGTGGTTCTGTGGAAATAGCAACGGGCATAGGCCTTGCAGATGCTATCTGTGATCTTGTAAGCTCCGGCAGCACGCTGCTGCTCAACGGGCTGAAGGAGACGGAAATTGTATTCAATTCTGAGGCTGTATTGATCAGTAACGATACACTGAACGACCGGAAAACCGCGATACTGAAGCAATTGCTGTTCCGTATAGAAGCTGTAAAAAAGGCCCGGCGTAATAAATACATCCTGCTGAATGCACCAAACAGTAAGCTGGAAGCTATCAGTAATATTATCCCCGGCATGAAAAGCCCCACCATATTACCTCTTGCCACAGAAGGCTGGAGCTCGCTGCACTCTGTGGTAAATGAAGATGATTTCTGGAATATTATAGAAAGCCTGAAAGCATTGGGCGCAGAAGGGATATTGGTTTCACCGATTGAAAAAATGATCTTATGATGCAGGAAATACGTTACCCGGAGCGAAAACAATGGGATGAAATCCTTAAAAGGCCGTCGGCAGATGATACAGATATCAGGGACAGTGTTGCCGGAATAATCCGGTCGGTAAAAGAAGAAGGCGATGCAGCATTGCGCAGGTTTTCCCGGCAATATGATGGCTTCGAGACGAATATATTTGAGATAGAAAGGCAAACATGGCTTGCTGCGGAGGCGGATCTGAGTACAGCATTGAAAGATGCCATTGATACAGCTATTGAAAACATCCGATGTTTCCACGCTGCCCGGACAGAAGAAATAAAAAGAATACAGACAATGCCGGGCATAACCTGCTGGCGTAAATCAGTTCCGGTAGATAAAGTGGGGTTGTATGTGCCCGGCGGAACTGCGCCATTGTTCTCTACGCTCCTGATGCTGGCCATACCTGCTTCGCTGGCCGGTTGCAACGAAATAATAGTATGCACACCCGCCGGTAAAGACGGAGCAATCCTCCCTGCAGTTTTATACGCAGCCGCAAAAACAGGTGTCACCCGGCTGTTTGCATTGGGCGGTGCACAGGCGATAGCCGCCATGGCTTATGGAACAGAGTCTGTACCCAAAGTATATAAAATATTTGGTCCCGGTAACCGCTATGTGACCTGTGCCAAAATGTTGCTGTCTGCAGAAGGAATGGCGATAGATATGCCGGCAGGCCCGTCGGAATTAGCTGTGCTGGCCGATGATAGCTGTATACCTGCGTTTGTGGCTGCAGATCTGCTCTCCCAGGCAGAGCACGGAACGGATTCCCAGGTGCTGTTGGTAACCGATAGTGAAGAAGTGATACGCCGGGTTGATGAAGAACTGGCGACACAGCTGGAACGGCTGCCCCGACGGGCTATAGCTGTCGCAGCATTGAACAACAGCAAGGCAATACTGGTAAATAACCTGGAAGAAGGCATGGAACTGCTGAACGAATATGCACCGGAACATTTGATCATAGCTTGTTGCGATACTGTTGCGCTGTCGGCACAGGTACGGAATGCCGGGTCTGTATTCCTTGGGAATTATGCGCCAGAATCTGCAGGGGATTATGCATCCGGAACCAATCACACCCTGCCTACCGGCGGCTTTGCAAAAGCATACAGCGGCGTGTCGCTAGACAGCTTCGTAAAGAAAATAACCTTTCAGCAGCTTACAGAAGAAGGGCTGCAACAGATTGCACCAACAATTGAAAACATGGCACTGGCGGAAGGGCTTTTTGCACACGCCAATGCGGTAACGATCAGAACAAAAATATGCTCAACCAATGACAACATTTAATCCTGCACAGTTTTTCCGGAAGAATATCCTGGAACTGCAGCCATACTCGTCTGCACGATCAGAATTTACAGGAGCTGCTACTGTATTTCTTGACGCTAATGAGAATAATATGAATGCCGCCATCGGCAACAGTTACAGCCGTTATCCGGACCCGCTGCAACGCACATTGAAACAACAGCTTTCTGCTATGAAAAAAATAGCTGTTGAAAACATACTGATCACCAATGGCAGCGATGAAGCTATAGACTTACTGATCCGGGCCGCATGTATTCCGGGTACAGACAATGTCCTGATTTGTCCGCCAACTTACGGCATGTATGAGGTAGCAGCGCGGATCAATGATGTGGAAGTGCGTGAAGTGTTAATGACAAAAGATTTTCAACCGGATATCGAACAAGTATTGCAAGCTGCAGATGAGCAGACAAAAATGCTCTTTATCTGCTCTCCCAACAATCCGACCGGTAACCTTATAAAGCCGGAATTAATAAAAACGTTACTGGATACCTTCAAAGGATTGGTGGTACTGGATGAGGCTTACATAGATTTTTCCCTGCAGGATTCATGGATCAGCAGGCTGGGGCAGTACCCGAACCTCGTAATTCTGCAAACACTTTCAAAAGCATGGGGAATAGCTGGTCTCCGGGTAGGTATAGCTTATGCTTCCGCATCTATTATCTCCATATTGCACAAGCTGAAGCCGCCCTATAATGTGAATGAAGCCTCGCAGCAACTGGCGCTGCAGGCTCTTCGTAACAACAGCAAAACAGAAGGACAGGTTGCAAATATCATTCATGAACGTAACCTGCTGGCAGAAAGATTGAAAGCATTCTCCTTTGTAACAGAAATATTTCCATCGGACGCTAATTTTTTACTCGTACGTGTAAATGATGCCGGGAATATATATCAGTATCTTCTTGAAAAAGGAATTGTAGTGCGTAACCGTTCATCACAGCTTTTGTGCGAAAACTGCCTGCGCATAACGGCAGGCACTGCCGCAGAAAATGAATTATTACTGAAACAACTGGAAACATTTAACGGATGAAAAAAATATTGTTCATAGACCGCGACGGCACCATAATCAAGGAGCCGCCGGTAACGCAACAGGTAGATACACTGGAACAACTGGAATTCCTGCCCGGCGCTATCCGCAACCTGTACCGGATAGCCGCACAACTGGATTATGAGCTGGTAATGGTCACCAACCAGGACGGCCTCGGAACGGAAAAATACCCGCAGCAAAACTTTGATATGGTGCAGGGCAAAATGATGGAGATCTTACAAAACGAAGGCATTTTTTTCAGTGCCGTACATGTAGACAAATCTTACCCTTACGAGCAAAAGGACACCCGGAAGCCCGGTACAGGCATGCTGCGCAGCTATATGAGCGGCAGCTGCAATCTTGCTGCGTCATTTGTTATCGGCGACCGGCTTACGGATGTGCAACTGGCGCAAAACCTGGGTGCACAGGCAATCCTCATCCGGAATAATGATGACCCGGCAGGGTGGGAAGATAAGATAAGTCTTGTAGCAGATACCTGGGACGAAATTTACAGGTATCTCGCAGGCGAACCCGCATTGCGCAAAGCTTCTGTACAACGCAATACGGCAGAAACACAGATTTCTATAGAGTTGAATCTTGACGGGACTGGCTTGTACAACATAAATACCGGTCTTGGCTTTTTTGATCATATGCTGGAGCAGCTGGCCAGGCATGGAGGAGTAGACCTTATGATCAGTACAAAAGGAGACCTGCATGTTGACGAGCATCACACTATAGAAGACACCGCTCTGGCATTGGGCAAAGCTTTCAATATAGCATTGGGCGAAAAACGGGGCATTGAACGGTATGGTTACTGTCTGCCCATGGACGATTGTATCACACTTGCAGCGCTGGATTTTGGCGGACGCAGCTGGATCAACTGGCATGTAGATTTTGCACGGGAGCGAATTGGTGATGTATCTACTGAAATGTTTTACCACTTCTTCAAATCCTTCTGCGATGAAGCGAAATGCAATCTCTACATAAAAGCAGCAGGCGAAAACGAGCATCACAAAATAGAGTCCATATTCAAAGCATTTGCGCGGGCAGTAAAGAAGGCTGTCCGGAAAGATAAAACCAACAACAAACTGCCAACAACAAAAGGTGTATTATGAAAGTAGCTGTAATACGATATAATGGAGGAAATACCTGTTCTGTAAGCTTTGCGCTGGAGCGGCTGGGCGTGGAAGCCACAATCACCGGCGACCCGGAGGAGATAAGAACCGCAGACAAGGTAGTATTTCCCGGAGTGGGTGCAGCCGGTGCCGCAATGGCGTACCTGGAAGCAGAAGGAATGGATAAAATCATCTGCTCTTTACAACAACCGGTGCTAGGTATATGTCTTGGCATGCAGCTGATGTGTTCTTTTTCAGAAGAAGGAAATACAGACTGCCTGGGCATTTTCTCCCAAAAGGTAAAACGCTTTTCTGCAGTTGAAAAGGTGCCGCACATGGGCTGGAACACTATCGGTGCATTGCAGGACGATTTGTTTACAGGAATGCCGGCAGATAGCTGCCTGTACTTTGTACACAGTTATTATGTGCCGGAGAGCAGTGATACGATTGCAGTTACGGATTATATACAACCTTTCAGTGCAGCCATCAGGAAGAATAATTTTTATGGCGTCCAGTTTCACCCGGAGAAATCAGGTAAAGTGGGACAGCAGGTACTACAAAATTTCTTAAAGCTATGATAGAGATCATACCCGCAATTGACCTTATAGACGGCAAATGCGTACGCCTCGAGCAAGGCCGTTTTGACAGCAAAAAAATATATAACGACGATCCGCTGGAGGTAGCTAAGATATTTGCTCAGGCTGGCTTGCGAAAACTGCACCTTGTGGACCTCGATGGTGCCCGGCAGGGCAGCGTACAGAATCTGGCAGTATTGGAGCGTATTGCAGTCAATACTTCACTCTCTGTAGATTTCAGCGGGGGGATCAAAACATCGGATGATATGAATGCTGTATTTAATGCCGGTGCTGCTGTGGCCGGTGTGGGCAGCCTGGCTGTAAAATGCCCCGATCTGTTTTATTCCTGGCTGCGGGCCTATGGTGCTGATAAAATATGGCTGGGGGCAGATGTACGGCAGGACAAAGTAGTAGTAAACAGCTGGGAAGAAACCACAGCATTGCAGGTACAGGTGCTGCTGCAGGAATACGCTTTACGCGGAGGAAAAACTTTTTTCTGTACGGATATCTCAAAAGATGGCATGCTGCAGGGTCCTTCGATACAACTTTATAAAAGCCTTAGTATGCGCTTCCCGGACCTCAGCCTTATTGCGAGCGGCGGAGTTTCATGCATAAACGATATAGCGCAGCTGGAGCTCGCAGGATGCTCTGCGGTGATTATTGGGAAAGCTATTTATGAAGGAATAATAAAATTGGCCGATCTCTCTAAAAACAGTTTTGCGTCATGACACTTACTAAAAGAATTATTCCCTGCCTTGATGTAAAAGACGGCCGCACTGTAAAAGGCATACAGTTTGAAAATCTTGCAGATATGGGTGATCCGGTAACGCTGGGCAGGTATTACGCAGACCAGGGGGCTGATGAACTGGTGTTCCTGGACATTACAGCAACAGGGGAAAAAAGAAAGACCCTGACCGAATTAGTAAAGCGTATTGCGGCGGAGATCAATATTCCGTTCACGGTTGGTGGCGGCATTAATACGGTAAATGATGTGGCTGCCCTGTTGGAAGCCGGTGCTGATAAAGTTTCCATTAATACAGCAGCCATCCGGCGGCCGGGTGTTATCAGTGAGCTTGCTGCACATTTCGGCAATCAGTGTATTGTAACGGCTATTGATGCAAAAAACGAAAACGGCAACTGGATGGTATACGGAAATGCGGGTTCGAAAGCAACGGGAATGCGTGTAACCGATTGGGCAAAGGAAGTTGCGGAAAGAGGCGCCGGTGAGATATTGCTGACGTCGATTAGCAATGATGGTACACAATCCGGGTTTGCTGTAGCGCTAACAAAAGAGGTCACAATGGTGGTGAATGTCCCCGTGATTGCCAGTGGTGGCGCGGGTAATGAAACACATTTTTACGATGTTTTTGCCGATGGCAAAGCAGATGCAGCATTAGCAGCAGGCATCTTTCACACAAGAAAGCTGGAAATACCTGTATTGAAACAATATTTAAAGTCAAAAAAGATCGCTGTAAGATGAAACCGGATTTCGAAAAATATACAGATGGGTTAGTACCTGCTATTATACAGGACGCCATTACCCGTAGGGTGCTTATGCTGGGTTACATGAATGAAGCCGCATATACAGAAACAACCAGTACGGGCAAAGTAACCTTCTACAGCCGCTCGCGTGGCAGGCTATGGCAGAAAGGGGAGACAAGCGGAAATTTTCTGCATTTACAAGGTATCCGGGCCGATTGCGACCGGGACGCTTTACTCGTGAAGGTTGTTCCTGCCGGGCCGGTGTGCCATACGGGAGGAGATACCTGTTTTGATGAGAAAAATGAGGGAAGTAATTTCCTGGAAAAGCTGGAAAAGATCATTGCTTCACGGAAAAATGAAAGTGAAACATCTTCTTCTTACACTTCATCCCTTTTCCGGAAAGGGATCAACACAATAGCGCAGAAAGTAGGAGAGGAGGCCGTTGAGCTGATCATTGAAGCAAAAGATGATAATGATGAACTATTTAAAAACGAAGCCGCCGATCTGTTGTTCCACTACCTGGTATTGCTGCAGGCAAAAGGTTTTACATTGAATGATATTGAAGGGGTATTAGAGGGGAGAAACACCGTAAAAGATAAATAGCCGGTACGTGTGTGAAAGCACTTTGTGTTTCTTCGTGCCATCTTTGCTATTAAACAAAAAAAAGCTGCTTCCAGAGAAACAGCTTTTCAAAGAAATTAAATGTAAAGATTTAATTGCCGAGATATGTTTTTAACAACTGGCAGCGTGTAGCTGTCCTTAATTTAGTAATTGCTTTATCCTTGATCTGGCGAACGCGCTCACGTGTGAGGCTGAATTTTTCGCCGATGTCTTCCAGGCTCATCGGGTGTTCTACACCGATGCCAAAGTACAATTTGATCACATCGCGCTGACGGTCTGTAAGTGTGCTCAGGGAGCGCTCAATTTCGCAACGGAGGGAATCATGATGGTCGAGGTCGGCATCAGTTGCATCTGCATTGGGATTTTCCAGTACATCGAGCAGGCTGTTGTCTTCGCTGTCTACAAACGGTGCATCTACAGATACGTGACGGGCAGCAACACCAAGTGTTGTTTCCACTTCTTCCGTACCGATGTCAAGCAGTTCTGCCAGTTCTTCTGTAGAAGGTTCGCGTTCGTACTCCTGCTCCAGCTGTGAGTATGCTTTGCTGATCTTATTGGAAAGACCTACTTTGTTGAGCGGAAGACGTACGATACGGGATTGTTCTGCAAGTGCCTGGAGAATAGACTGACGGATCCACCATACTGCATAAGAGATAAATTTAAAACCACGTGTTTCATCGAAGCGCTGTGCGGCCTTGATGAGACCGAGATTACCTTCGTTAATAAGATCGCTGAGAGAAAGACCCTGGTTCTGGTATTGCTTGGCGACAGAAACAACGAAACGGAGATTAGCTTTTGTAAGTTTTTCAAGTGCGCGCTGGTCTCCCTGTTTGATACGGATGGCGAGCTGTACTTCTTCTTCCGGCGTAATCAAATCTACCTTACCAATTTCCTGCAGGTATTTCTCCAAAGACTGACTCTCACGATTGGTAATTGATTTCGTGATTTTTAGCTGACGCATGGACATAGGCAAAGCTTTTTGTGGTTAACGAATTTATGTTGGGGTGAAAACTGAACATTTGTGACAATCACATGGCAAATCTAAGGTCTCAGACCATTCGACCCAAAAAAAATTAAGAATCTCTTAACAGCCACCTCCCAACCTTTGCGCCCGATAATCAATGCTGGAGCGGCAGAAATATTTTTTTAAAATTTTGATTATTGCAACCTTTTTCTATTATTGCACTCGTTAACTCTGTGAATTAATTTCGATGAATAAGAAAAAAGCAATGTACACCCTGGAGTTTCCGGTCAGGTGTTCCCCAACCATACTCTACGAATTTTTATCCACTCCTGTGGGACTGCAGGAATGGTTTGCAGATAAAGTAGATCAGCGGGATCAGACATTTTATTTCAGCTGGAACGGAGCGGTAGACACTGCTGAAGTAGTAGAACAGTTTGAAAATGACTACGTAAGGTATCGTTGGGACTATTATGATGATGATGAATTTTTTGAATTCCGCATTGAACAGAGCCCGGTGACCAATGAGACAATCCTGAAAATCACAGATTTTGCTGATAAGTCGGACATCAAAGACCAGGAACGCTTGTGGAACACGCAGGTAAGTGACCTGAAACATCGTATCGGCAGTTAAAAACACTTCTCCGGAATTATTACAAAGCCTGTATCACAGATACAGGCTTTGTTTTATTCATGCAATCAGGGTTCTGTATCCGGACGGTGCTTTATAGGATTTTTTTAACTGTTTTTTTATTAATAACCAATCACCTCTATCGGGCTAATCAGCCATTTTGTGTAGGTTTGCAGGCAAATAAGAAAGGCATTTGATCAAAAAACTGGATATACTGCTCATACGAAGTTATGTCGGCCCGTTTGTCGTTACTTTTTTTGTAACGCTTTTTGTGCTGGTAATGCAGTTTTTCTGGCTTTATATGGATGAGCTGATCGGTAAAGGGCTGGGCATATGGATGATCCTGCAGATGCTGGGCCTTATGTCTACCACGCTCGTACCAATGGCACTGCCGCTCGCAGTATTACTGGCCTCTATCATGACCTTTGGTAACATGGGCGAAAACTTTGAGCTGGTAGCCATTAAATCATCCGGTATATCATTGCTGCGCTTCATGCGCCCACTGCTGATTTTCATTATCGGTGTCAGCGGACTTGCCTTTGTTTTCAATAATAATATCATTCCGGTTGCCAATCTTAAAGCACTTTCGTTGCTGTACGATCTGCGCAACTCAAAGCCTACACTTAATATCCGTCCGGGGCAATTTAATAATGATATCACTGGTTATTCCATACGGGTGGGCTCTAAAGACAAAGACGGGCAGACAATACATGATATTGTCATCTATGACCATACAGAAGGGATGGGTAACCTGAAAACTGTACTTGCCAAAAGTGGCGTGATGATGCCCTCGCCGGATAAACATTTCCTTATCTTCCGTTTGCAGGATGGCTGGCGTTATGAAGAAGGCGGCATCAATGGAAATACACAAGCCCGCACCCAGATGCGTATGCATTTCGGCCAGTGGGATAAATATTTTGATCTGTCCGGTTTTAAACTGACCCGCACCAGCCAGGACCAGTTTAAAGATGCTTACCAGATGCTGAATGTAAGCCAGTTGAACACCCAGATAGACACCCAGAAAAAAATAGTACGACGCCTTTCAGGAAACATAAATGCTTATATAACGCCTTACGTAACGTTCATCTCTCCGGATAAACCCGGCAAGACACTTCGTGAAAAAATGAAAGATGCCAAGCTGCCGGTGCATACTTATACCGGAAGTTTTATCAGCAATATTCCCGATTCTCTTCATGAAAGGATAGTGCAGTTTTCAACAAGCAATGTGCGTACGGTAAAAGGGCTCATTGATGCGTCAGCGCTTGATAGTAAAGTGCAGAATGAACTGCTGCTGAAGTATGATGTGGAATGGCACCGTAAATTTACTTTGTCTTTCGCCTGTATACTGCTCTTTCTCATCGGTGCTCCGCTGGGCGCAATCATCCGTAAAGGAGGGCTGGGCATGCCTATGATTATAGCGGTGTCTTTCTTTCTTATCTGGTATATTATTTCCAGTACAGGAGATAAGCTTTCCAAAACAGGAGCACTGCCGCCATGGATGGGTATGTGGATGGCTACCGGTATGCTGCTTCCCATTGCCGCAGTGTTGATACGGCAGGCACGTAACGATTCCCAGATATTTACTAAAGAATGGTATAACAGACTCATAAGCCCTGTCGTAGCAGTTTTTAAATCCCGGAAGATTAAAAAATAAACATTGCCCAGGTCTGCATATAGTACATACAACCTGTATTTTCTGATACCATTTTCGCTATGGATGGTGTCCGGAGGGATATTGCTGTGTTTTTTCAACAAACAGGTGCTTTTCACTACCGTGAACATGCATCATACGCCTTTCTTGGATGTATTGATGTATCATATCACACATATGGGTGAAGCTTTATTTATTATCCCGGCTCTGCTGATCGCCATGGGAGCTTTTATAAAGCAGGCAAAGTGGTATTTTATTACTGCAACCGCCTGCAACGGGATTCCTTCCTTACTTATACAGTATATAAAGCATAAAGTAGAGGCGCCAAGGCCACTGCAATATTTTCACGAAGCAAACTGGATCCATATTATCCCCGAATGGCCAAGACTTTACCACGATAGCTTTCCCTCAGGGCATTCTACCGGCGCATTCAGCCTGTATTGCTTCCTGTCTTACCTGCTGCCGTCCAGGTACCGTGCTTTCGGGCTTTTATTTTTCCTGCTCGCCCTTTCCGTATGTTATTCGAGGATGTATGTTGCTGCACACTTTTTTGCAGATGTGTATGTCGGCAGTATGATAGGTTGCCTGGTGGGTACCGCATGTTTTTCATTAATGCATTATTTTCAACCCGGGTTTTATCCCGACAAGAAGGCTACCGCTTAATACGGGAACCTTTATTACTGTATTGTTATGCAAAACTTACTACGTTATCTTATAATAATATTGATAGGTTCACTCCTGTTTTTCCCGTTCCTGGGCCATGTACACCTGTTCGACTGGGACGAGATAAATTTTGCGGAGTGCGCACGTGAAATGATCGTTTCCAAAGATTATCTCCGGGCGCAGATAGACTTCAAACCATTCTGGGAAAAACCGCCATTGTTTATATGGATGCAGGTAATATCCATGAAGCTTTTTGGTGTGAATGAATACGCCGCCCGTTTCCCCAATGCTTTTATGGGCGTTGTAACGCTGACAACGTTATTCCATATCGGCAGAAAAGTGGTTAATGAAAAAATGGCTATATGGTGGGTTGCCCTGTATATAGCTACATGGCTGCCGCATTTTTATTTTAAATCCGGCATTATAGATCCTACGTTCAATTTCTTCATTTTTGTTGCCTTTTACCAGGTACATCTGCTACGGTATGCCCCCAATAAGATACTGCATGCATTGCTTGCCGGTCTTTGCATTGGCCTGGCAGTGCTTACCAAAGGGCCGGTGGCTATATTGGTTTCCGTGCTGGGGCTGGGCGTATACATCATTCTCAACCGCGGCATTTGGGGATATAAACTGTCTCATTTCGGACTGGTAGCACTGGCCGCAATTGTAACCGCCGGCATCTGGTTCGGAGCTGTAATTCTGTACCATGGCTGGAGCTTTGGCAGCTGGTTTCTGCGGGAATTTATCAGCTACCAGGTAGACCTCCTTACCACCGGGGTGGCAGATCATGGAGAGCCGTTTTACTATCATTTTGTAGTGCTGCTTATCGGGTGTTTTCCTGCATCCGTCTTCCTGTTCCAGTTTTCACGCAAAAGAGTAACGGAAAATGAAGTGGCGCGCGATTTCACCCGCTGGATGTGGATATTGTTCTGGGTAGTACTGATACTGTTCTCTATTGTAAAAACAAAAATCGTCCACTATTCATCCCTTTGCTATTTCCCGCTTACCTATCTCGCAGCATTGCAGCTGTACCGCCTCAGCAATGAGCCGGTGAAAATAAAGAAAACAGTACGTGTGCTGCTGCTGATCATCGGGTGCCTGCTTGCTATTCTGATTACCGCATTGCCGTTAGTTGGCCTGAATAAAGAAAAACTTATCCCTGTAATTGATGATCCGTTTGCTGTCGCCAACCTGCAGGCCGCCGTAAGCTGGAGTTATGCTGAATGTATCTGGGGGTTGCTTTACCTGGTAGGTATCATTACTGCGGTATGGATGATGCAACGAAACTTCAGACGGGGAATAACGATATTATGTATCGTACAGATCATTATCATACAGATCACTGTGCTGCATTTCACACCTAAGATCGAAGCCTATTCGCAACGCGCTGCAATAGATTATTTCAAAAGCTTTAAAGGGAAGGATGTATATGTGCAGGTGCTCGGCTACAAGAGTTATGCACAGCTGTTTTACACTGAAAAGCAGAAACCGTCCAACGAAAACTATTACGACGAGAAATGGCTGCTGTACGGAGCTGTGGATAAGCCCACCTATTTCATTTGTAAAGTCACCGCTTCGGATCAATACAAACTGATGCCGCAACTGCAATTGCTGGGCGAGCAAAACGGATTCAGCTTTTTTAAACGAAAATAGCGCTGTTAATCAATCTTATATCTTTTTTTATAGTATAAATGACAGTATGTTTTCGGGATTTTTCCCGTAAAAGCGGGGGAGATTTTGTATATAAATTCCGTAGGAACACGCTGTTTTTTATTCGCATATAATTGCAATTTTACACTGCTAACCTGCGATGCAGGCACAGCCCCCGAAACTACTCTTTTGAAACGAAGCCCGGAAACTGTATTTATAGCAGAAGCCGGTATGAAAGCGGTGCAGACAAGAAACTATCCTTTTCCATACGCCATGCAAAAACACCAATGCACCGCTTTCTTTTTATTTGTCTTATAATAGAATCTCAAATTTTTCCCAAAAAGTGCCCGGCTGTAGAAATACATCGTTATATTGGCTGATCAATTACAGTCTGTATGCTCAGCATTCGCAACATTGTGAAACAATATGCAACACATCGTGCTCTTGATGATGTAAGTATTGAAGTAAAAGAAGGAGAAATATTCGGTCTGCTTGGTCCTAACGGTGCCGGCAAGACTTCGCTGATACGTATTATCAACCAGATTACCGCTCCGGACTCCGGCGAGGTATTGCTGAATGGAGAGAAGCTCAGCCAGAAACATATAGAACAGATCGGTTATCTGCCGGAAGAACGTGGCCTGTATAAAAAAATGGAAATAGGCGAACAGATCATGTACCTGGCACGTCTGAAAGGCCTTAGCAGTGCAGAAGCAAAAAAACGTATCCGCTACTGGTTTGAAAAAATGGGGATTGAAAGCTGGTGGAATAAAAAAATAGAAGAACTGTCCAAGGGGATGCAGCAGAAAGCCCAGTTTATTGCCACAGTGCTGCATGAACCAAGTCTTATCATCCTGGATGAGCCATTTTCAGGATTTGACCCGGTGAATGCGGAAGTAATTAAGAATGAAATACTGGAGCTGAACCGCAAAGGCGCAACGATTATATTTTCTACGCATCGCATGGAATCTGTTGAAGAGCTTTGTGATGCCATTGCACTTATCAATAAGTCGCACAAAATACTGGATGGTAATGTAAAGGAGATAAGGAAAGCCTACCGGACAAACACGTACCTGCTGGAATATGAAGGCGCCCGGTATGAGTTTAACGGCAGTACACCTTTCTCCATTATAGAAGAAAAATCGTCTGATGACCATCACGAACTGCAATTAAAACTGAAAGACGGCAACAATATCAACCAGGTGCTGCAATATTTATTGCCGCATATACAAATCAGCAGCCTGCGGGAGCTGATACCTTCTATGAATGAAATATTTATTGAAAAAGTAAACCAGCTCGGCTAATTGCTATGAACAAGATATTACTCATTATCCAGCGCGAATATTTTTCAAGGGTAAAGAAAAAATCTTTTATCCTGATGACCTTCCTGGTGCCGTTGCTGTTTATCGGCATGTATGCACTGGTCATCTATTTTATTGTAAACAGTGATGAGATAGCCGATAAGAAAAAAGTAACAGTAGTAGATGAAAGCGGCATATTCCGGGATAAGCTTAAAAACTCGACGAGTGTACAGTTCGTGTATTCCAATGCAACATATGAACAGGCAAAAAAATCATTAAAGACAGATACTTCATCCGGCGATGCACAACAATACCTGCTGCATATACCGGCAGATGTCAACAATATAGAACTGCTCAGTGAAAAGAAATCCGGTGCAGGGCTTATTTCTGATATAGAAGACCAGATGAGTGATATACAACAGACAAAAAAACTGCTGCAGGCAGGCATTGATACCGCTGTGCTGGCCCGTGCGCGCGTTCACGTAGATGTGCAGGCAAAACAGCTTACCAGCGAAGGCGAAAAAGATGCGGGTACTTTTCTCGCGTATGGAGTAGGACTGGTCACGGCTTTGTTAATATATATGTCGCTGTTTATTTACGGCACACAGGTAATGCGTGGTGTTATTGAGGAAAAAACCAGCCGTATTGTAGAAGTAGTTATTTCTTCTGTAAAACCTTTTCAGCTGATGCTGGGGAAAATTATAGGTATCGGCCTGGTGGGGCTTACCCAGTTCTTATTATGGATAGTGCTTTCTATTTCCCTCACTACAGTTGCAAGCACCGTTTTTTTAGGAGGCAAAGATAGTGATGCCCGTATAGTCAAGGCCCAGCAGGTAGCAGCCAGCAGTTCTCCGGCGGCATCTGCAGTTGTACAGGCGCAGGGAAAACAGCAGGCGCAGGGAAAAGGGGCTGAAATCCTGCATCAGCTTGAAAGTATACCTTTGTTTTATACGCTCAGTACTTTCCTCTTTTATTTCCTCTTCGGTTACCTGCTGTACAGTGCCATATTTGCCGCGGTCGGCTCGGCTGTAGATAATGAAACGGAGACGCAGCAGTTTATGCTGCCAATAACATTGCCGCTGATTTTTACTTTTATATTGTCTATGAATTTCGTGGTAAACAACCCGGATAGTTCTCTGTCTTTCTGGCTGTCCATTATACCGTTCACATCTCCGATTGCTATGATGATCCGTATTCCGTTCGGCGTGCCTGCATGGCAACTGGCACTGTCTATGGTGCTGCTGATCGGCGGATTCCTATTTGTAACCTGGCTGGCGGCACGTATATATCGGGTGGGCATTCTTATGTATGGTAAAAAAGTAAATTACCGCGAACTGGGTAAATGGCTGTTTTATAAAGAATAGCAGATATTTTTACCGTAACATTGGATTTTGCCGCAGATTTTAATATATTAGTCGGACGATTTTTTACGCGACTTAAAAAATAAACAACTTATTATGAACCGAAATATACTCAGAGGCATTACAGCCGCAGCTTTTCTTGTTATTGCAAGCACCGTTGCCTGCAATAAAGATGATGAAACCAACAAGAAAGACGAGTGGCTCGTTCATAACTATTGTGTCCTGAAACGTCCTCAGAGCGGTGTACAGTGTGCACAGAATGATACGTTGAAAGAATCTTATCCTGCGGATTTTTATAAAGTAGGTCAGACCGTAGTGGTATCCCAGGACGAAAATATTGTTTATTATAAAACGTTTCTTTCAATCGTCCGTACATACGAATAGTATTCAAATTTTTATAAAAGTTAAAAAGCAGGCTGAAATTCAGCCTGCTTTTTATTTTCATTACATAACAGAATCTTTTAAACCAGCGCCAGCAACATCTGTATTAATCCTATCATAAAGCCCAGCACTGCACCTATCACTTCTACAAAACGGAATTCCTTACTCATAATCCCCAGCATCAGTTCTTCCAGTTTATCGGTTGAAAAGCCGGAAACTTTTTCAGAGACAATTTTGTGAATATCTATTTTCTGCTCCAGGTTATCGGCATATTGCCCGATCACGTCCGGCAGCATCAGGTCTATCTCTTCCAGCAAACCCTCTTTGATCTTGGCAAGCGTACTTTCGCCGGCAAACATAGCGATCATTGGCATTTTCTCCTTTAAACGTACTTGCAGGAAGGTATCTACATGCTGTTCTATGCCCGGCTTTAAGGCCGCCAGTTGCCCGGGATCGGTGATGTGCTGCGCGATCTCCCGAAAATGAAGCAGTTCGTTGGCAACAATACTTCCCATTTTTTCTGCAAACTGCTGTTTCCTTTTAGGAAAAACACCTTGTATGGTAATGCCCAGGAACCGTTTGGGTTCGCGGGGGTGGAACAACATATAAATAGCAATCCAGGTAGTGAACCAGCCGGTAAAAGCAGCTACCACAGGTTGCAGGTAAAACATAATATTCTGCATCATAAATAGAAATCCTTCGTCTTTTGCGTTGCGAAAATAACAGATTAAGAGGGCCAGTACAAAGATTTTTCCGTTTAGAGGCCATCGGATTGCTTATGTCGGTATCTTCTGCAGCTGCTTTTTAAAAGTATGCCGCGAGCAATAAATAACCGCAGAGGACGCTAAGTCTATGTGTTTTTAGAAGAAAATGCCCTTTGCGCACTTCGCGTCATCTTTGTACCCTTTGCGGTAAAAACGCAATAACATGTGAAATAAATAACCGCAGAGATCGCTAAGGTGCGCCGAGAGACGCTAAGTTTATGTGTTTTTAGGAGAAATAGCCCTTGCGCACTTCGCGTCATCTCTGCACACTTTGCGGTAAAAACGTTGCGCCGCCACGAGCAATAAACTGACTACACTTCATTTACTAAACAGTCACCCATACACTCATCCGGATGCTTTCCATTGCTGCAAAAGTTGCGGATGTGGTATTTACCAGTTCTTCAAAAGGAATAATAGGATCACCGCCATTACCAAGCATTGCTACAAATTTTTTCATCAGGTGCACATGTCCTTTATCCTGTGCGGAAGAAACCGTATTAAATCCTTTAAAACCGTAGCCGGTAAGTTTTTTCCAGTTCTCAAGTATTAACGTGCGGCCGTCACTGTAAATTTCTATGCGTTCTTTATCATAGGTTTTGCTGCCATTGGCAAAGTAGTGAACCGTTGCATTGGAGCCATTGGCCAGGCGCAGCAGTATGGTAGCATTTTCATCAGAACCGTTCATGGTATTAGTACATACAGCCACTACAGGAGACCCTACAATATAGCTGCAGAGGTCTATAAAATGACAAGCCTCACCAATGATGCGCCCGCCGCCGGTTTCCGGGTCATTGATCCAGTTGCCGGGAGGTATAGCTCCTGCATTAACGGTGATGGTAATATTTAAAGGATTGGGATTTGCGCCCAGCAGCTCTTTTATCTTTTGTGTGAGTGGTGCAAAACGTCTGTTGAAGCCAACCGTAACTGTTTTACCGGATGACTGGTATTGCTGCATTACCTGTTGCAGTTGCTCTCGCGTGATAGCCAGCGGCTTCTCTACAAATACATGCTTACCTGCTGCCAGTGCTTCACTGGTCATGGCTGCATGCTGGTGATGGCGGGTTGTAATGATCACTGTGTTTATTGATTCATTACGGAGTATTTCTGTATAATCTGTAGTGGCAGATGGTATGCCGTACTTTTTTGCCAGTGTTGCTGCTGTAAGTCCTCCTTTGCTGGCAATGGTTTTAATTGGTATACCTGCCTGTTGCATAGCCGGCAGCACAAATGCGCCGGTAAAGTTTCCTGCGCCAATAACGCCTGCAAGCACAGGGCCGGCATTGTTTATCTTATGCTGCTCAAAATGTACGGTAGCTGCAGCGTTGCTTTGTTCCGGGTATACCAGCATTGCTGCAACTGTGTTGCTATCGGTTAGGTTGCTGTAGATTTTGTGATATTCATTCAGTGGCACCCGCTTTGTGATCAGCGAGGAAACATCCAGTTGCTTGCGGTCTATGGCATGCAGTACTGCTTCAAAATTCCGTTGCTCTGTCCAGCGTACGTAGCCAATGGGGTAGTCCTGTCCTTTCTGTTCGTATGCCGCATCGTAGCGCCCCGGGCCATAAGAGCAGCTTACGCGGAAACTGAGTTCTTTTTCGTAAAAATCAGCACGGTTTATATTCAATCCTACCACGCCGGTAAGCACGATACGTCCGCGTTTACGGCTCATCTGCGCTGCCTGTGCAATGATCTCATCTGCTTTTGCAGAGGCGGTAATGATCACGCCGTCTGCACCAATTCCGCCTGTGAGCTGCTGTACAAAATCAACGGCATGCTGTGGTTCTGTGCAAATGATGTTTTTGCTTTTCGCCAGTTCTCTTTTTGCAGGATCAGGGTCTACGCCCACAACACGACAACCGTTGGCAACTAATAACTGTGCTGTGATCTGTCCGATAAGCCCCAGTCCTATGACTGTAATCGTTTCGCCAAATGAAGGCTCGATAAGCCGTATGCCTTGCAAGCCAATTGCACCTACTACTGTAAATGCGGCTTCTTCATCTGTAACACCGGCGGGTATTTTTGCTGCGAGCAACTGCGGTACAGAAACGATTTCTGCATGATGTCCGTTTGTGGCAACACGGTCGCCAATCCTGAAGCCTGTTACATTTCTGCCTGTGGCAATAATTACACCTGCGCTGCTGTAACCCAACGGCAGCGGCTGATTCAGCTTATTGTTTACAGCATTCAATGTTGGTTTTATGCCGTCTGTTTTTATCTTCTGAAGAACGGTTTTTACGCGTTCCGGTTGTTGTAATGCTTTCTGTAGCCAGTTGGCCTTGCCAAAAGCTACCAGCATACGTTCTGTACCCAGCGAAACCAGGCTATGCGTAGTACGGACAAGTATATGACCATCCTGTACCTGCGGTGCGGGTACATTTTCGAGCGTGGTATTGCCATTCCTGAGGTCCTGTACGATCTGTTGCATATGATAGTAGCCTAAAAATACAATTTAATGGAATCTGCTGCTGTTTTGCCGTCTGTAAAGAGTTCCTGCCAGCGAAGAACTGCCAGCACGGCCCAGATGATATAGGATGCGTCCCGCTTTCCAGTATCGTTATCGTGTAAAAGCTGTTGCAGGGCGTTGTAGTCAAATATGCCGCTCCGGTTAATGTATTCTTCTGAAAAATACTGCCTGATCACCGGCTGCATATCCCGTTGTATCCAGCTGCGCAATGGCGCACCAAATCCGGTTTTGGGCCGGTAAATGATTTCTTTGGGCAGGTACCTTTCTGCAAGTTTTTTCAGGATATATTTTGTCTGGCGGCCTTTCATTTTGAGGGCAGGAGGCATTGTGGCTGCCAGTTCCACCAGTTCTTTATCTAAAAATGGTACACGTATTTCCACACCGGCTGCCATACCCATTTTATCGGTGTAATTCAGGTTATGATCGGCAAGAAACCCGCGCATTTCCCAGTAAAGCATCTGGTTCAACGGATCATGTTCGCCTGGTATTTCGTTCAGCAGTGAACTGAAATAATTTTCAGGCGCGTGATCGTCCAGTGTATTTTGTATTTCCGGCCGGAATAACGCTTTTACTTCATCCGGCTGCATCCAGTAATGGTAGCTGATCCTGCGTTGCATACCGGTTAGCGGGGCGTTGCGCATGAGCTTTTTTGCACGTCGTACTTTCGGGTTGTGCTCAGGCAACATTGCAGCCATGTTACTTATGCTTTTGCGGACGAGTGGTGGCAAATAGTCTGTAAAACGTTCCAGCTGCAATGCCTGGTGACGTTTGTAGCCCGAGAATATATCATCGGCACCGGTACCGCCCAGCAATACTTTGATGCCTTGCTTATGTGCTGTAGTTGCTATCTGCGCTACAAACAGTGCTGCAGGGTCGGTCTGCGGCTCGTCGAGGTGCCAGATCATACTGTCGAAATGCTGCAGTATTTCACCGTTTGCAGGAATAATTTCAAGGTCTGCGCCCAGCAGTTGCGCCAGCTTTTTTGCATAAGGCAGGTCTTCGGTAAATCCTTCTTCCGGAAAAAGATTTTGGGTATCTATGGTAAATGCTTTCAATGGCTTGCCGGGCAGGAGTTTGCGTGCAATTGCCAGTATCAGCCCCGAATCAAGCCCACCAGATAAAAAGAACCCTAGTGGCGCATCCGATAAAAGTTGTCTTTTTACTGCGTTGGTCAGTACCTCGTCCAGCCTGTTGATCCAGGCTTCTTCAGTGAGTGTTGCATTATACCTGCCATTGAACATTGGGGCAGTGTACTTTCTTTGCACAGGTGCTGCCGGTGTATTTAAAGGCACAGTTATGCAATGTCCGGGCAATAATTTCTGTACTTTTTTAAATGGTGTTTGCCTGCCGGGCCCATACAGCAAAAGCAGGTAGGGGTAGTAGGCTGCTTTGTCTGTTGAAAGATCAAGTTCTTCACTGTTCAGAAAACCTTTTATCTCCGAGCAAAACAGCAGATGTTTTTCGCCGTGATAATAATATAACGGTTTTACTCCCAAAGGGTCGCGTGCTATGAATAATGTATCGTTCTTTTTGTCGGCAATAGCAAATGCATAAATGCCGTTCAGTTTGTTGAGGCATTGCTCACCCCAGGCCGCATAGGCATACAGCAATGTTTCGGTGTCTGATGTAGAATGAAATGAATAACCTGATGCTGCCAGCTCCGTACGCAGTTCCTGGTGATTGTATATTTCACCATTGTATACGATGGTATACAACCCGTCTGTGGTGCTCATGGGCTGATGCCCTTGTATAGACAGATCCAGAATGGAAAGGCGTACATGTCCCAGCCAGCATTGTTCATCAATGTATATCCCGCTGTCGTCCGGGCCGCGATGAGCTATCTGCCGCAGCTGTTTTGATGCGAGCTCCTCACTTATACCTGGATATATGCCGCCGATTATTCCGCACATGAGCCAAACGTATCAATTATTTCCGAAAATCCGGCTGCAACTTCATGCAAAGAAGGCATGGCCGCAAGTAGCCTGCTGCCTGCTGCAATTTTTTGCTGCATCTTTTCAGGATCAGCAAAGGCCTGTGTAATAATATCCAATATAGAAGACGGTTGCAACGGATCAAAATAATAGGCTGCGTCTCCGCATATTTCTTTGGCAAAATCCAGGTCGCTGGTAAAAATGGGTTTCCTGAAATGCATAGCTTCCAGGTAGCTGCCGGAAAATGATTCCAGCAGCGTTGGGAGCAGCAATGCATCGTGCTGTTCATAAATAGCCGGAATGTCCTTATGCGATACATGACCGGTTAACAGTATGATCTTTTCCGTATGCTGCTGTTTTACCTGTTGTGCAAAAGCCGCAGCTCCCGCAGATTCAACCTGTGAAATGGTGATACTTATAGTTATGGGTAATTTCTTTTCCTGTATCAGCCTGGCAAGCGGCAATAATATTTCCAGGTTTTTATGCGGATAATATTTGCTTAAAACCAATAACCGTATGCCGTTTTCAGATTTCGTCAATGCGTGGTTTTCATTCCCGGCGGGGAAAGCCGGAAGTACATTTGGTATGATAAAGGTCTTATCTGCCGGTATATTGAATGTTGTGCAAAACTGTCGTTGTATGAGCTTTGTCTGCAAGGCAAAACTGTGCGCATGACGAAGGTTGGCTTTAGTATAGGCAATCATAAAGCGGTTGTACAGCCTGCTTCCGGCATTCATTCTTTCCCATACGGGACCGGATTCGTGCAGCAGGTACGCATTCTGGATCAGGAGCAGTTGTAATATTCCTGCCGATGGAAAGGCTATGTTGCCCAGGCTCACGATCCTGTCTATAGCCAGTTGTTTAGCCCATTTCCTGAAGACAAAGCGGTTATAATACCATTTTACCGCCCAGTTGCTGTGAAACCGCTCCGGTACATAGATCATGTGTACATTCGGGAAACGGGCGAGCTTTTCGTAACCTTTTCCTGCCGGGGCAATGATATAGATCTTATCTGCGCTCCGTATAGGGGTAGTTGCCTGCAGCAGCTGTAATGCAACCGTAATACCACCGCCGAAGCGCAGATTGGAAGCATTAAGCATCAGATTCATCCGGGCAGCATTTTAATTATAAGGCAAGATAGCATTGTTTTACAGCGATATGTATATAAAACGGGCATTTTTCCGTAATTAAATCCCCGTAAATTGGGTTTATGTACAATTTTTTCTTAATTTAGCAGGCGTTCGTTACGAACAAATTTCCTCTACCCTTAAATAGCTGAAAAATCCATTTACTTCCGGTCTTAAAAAGGCTGGTTTTCACGCTCTGTATACCCACTGTGCTTTTAGGCGCAGACTTTCTGTTACATTATACCTGCAACCTGTTTTCTGCGTACGGAAAGAGACCTCGTGAAGAAACCCTCGTCGTCGGCAGCCCCTGTACGCCCACTACAGTTCATCGCCCGGCTTTTGTAACAGATCATCGTTATCAAGGCTTTCTATCAGTCACTGCAAGGGCTCTTGCTGTATGTCACTCCGCTGGTTTACCGGTATTGTATCACCGGATACGCTCCTGATACAATACCGCTTCCGCGGCTTTCTGAAAATTATTATTATTTCCCGTTTTCTTTATTCCATTCTTCCTGCAATTGCTTGCTGGTCATAGAACTGCCGTCATGGCTCCAGCCGGGGGGATTGAGCAGGTATTTCAGTTTTGTGATAAAGGAATGCGAGCGTTTCAGGTCTTTATTGATTGCCTGCCATTCATGAAAAATGATCTTAACCGGGTGATAAGGACTGTCCAGCGGTTTGGTAAGGCCAAAGCGTGGCGGTTCTTCGGGCAGCTCGTCTGTAAATGTGCCAAACATGCGGTCCCAGATTATCAGTACCATGCCCATATTTTTGTCCAGGTACGGGATATTGCTTGCATGATGCACCCTGTGATGCGCCGGTGTTACAAAAATATAGCTGATCCAGGCCGGTACGCGGAATCTGGCCTGTGTATGCACCAGGATGCCGTAAGTTTGCGTAAGCGCATACATAAACACGATATCTATCGGATTAAAACCTGCAAGTGCCAGCGGGATAAAATACATAAAACGGTAGAGCGGCATAAAAACAGATGACCGCAAACCAGTTGTAAGGTTATATTCCTCGGACGAGTGGTGGGTAACATGTGAGGCCCAGAACAGGCGGACATGATGATCCACAAAATGCTCCAGCCAGAACAAAGCGTCTTCAGCAAGGAACAGTAATGCCCAGTAAACAAATGGATTCCAATGGAAAGAAGGATGAAACTGGTAAAAGAAAAGCAGTACTGCAAAGCCTACACCGCGCAACAGGAAATCCACCCCCGCATTTGCAAATGTGAGATAGAAATTAATGAGCGTTTCCTTCAGGCTATAGAATTTCCAGCTGTGTACATGACTGAGTATTACTTCCAGCGGAATGATTATAGCGTAAATCGGGATGGAAAACAGCAACAAAATATGTTGATGCAGTTGATCCATAGGGGAGTAAAATTAGATGAAATAAAATAAACAGCCCACCATGGGGTGAGCTGCTACTGTTATACAGTCATTATTTCCTTTTCTTTTTCTTTACAGTGTTCGTCTACCTGTATGATGCTTTTATCGGTAAGACCCTGTACGCGGGCTTCTCCGCCTTTGGCGATATCTTCGCTGAGACCGTCTTTCTGCAGTTTTTTGATCTGTTCGATTGCTTCCCTGCGGATGTTGCGGATCGAGATTTTGCCTTGTTCGCCTTCTCCGTTTACACGTTTTACCAGTTCGCGGCGGCGTTCTTCAGTAAGCGGTGGCAGGAAAAGACGTATTATCTGGCCGTCATTCTGCGGATTAAGGCCGATGTTTGATGCGATAATAGCTTTTTCGATGGGGCCGAGCATATTTTTTTCCCATGGCTGAATGGAGAAAGTGCGTGCATCGGGAATTGTGATGTTGGCAACCTGGTTCAGCGGGGTGGGGTTGCCGTAATATTCCACATATACACCGTCAAGTATCTGAAGATTTGCCTTTCCTGCGCGTATACGGCTCAGTTCTACTTCCAGGTGGCTCAGTGCCTTTTTCATCTGGCTGCCGGCGTCACTGATAATATTGTCTAATGTGTCGCTCATTACTGTTTGTGGTTTTACGAGTGGCAAATGTAAAAAATGTTCGCTAATCTGCTAAACATGTACAAAGTATTATAATACAGACAGAATTAACGTGGCTGTATGAATTATGCCGGCTTAATTTTATCTGCAGATACCTGTGTGATATATATTTACGTTATTGATTTCATTAAGTAAATAGAAAAACTATTTTTGTTTTCGCTAAACAGCCAAATATGCAATCGTTTGACTTCAAGAAGTTATTACCGCATTTACTGATAGTACTCGGGTTCCTGGTACTGTCGCTTATTTTCTGCTATCCTTCCCTTGAGGGGAAAATTCTGCACCAGGGAGATAATGTAAGCTGGAAAGGGGTGGCGCATGAAGCGATAGAGTGGCATAAAAAAACAGGGGAAAATACCTTGTGGAGCAATAGTATGTTCGGCGGTATGCCCACCTATACCTCGTATGTGCCTGAGAGCAAAAACTATGTTTCTTATATAACGTATGTTCTTACAGACGCCGTGCTGTCCAAGCCTGCTTATTTCTTTTTCCTGGCAATGCTTGGGTTTTACATCCTGATGTGCGCCCTGCGTATCAATCGCTGGCTGGGCATAGGAGGGGCTATTGCTTATGCATTTGCTACATACAACCCGGGTATTATAGCTGCGGGGCATGATACGAAGATGATAGCAATCGCTTATATGCCTGCTGTGCTTGCCGGCATGATGATGCTTTACCGGCGCCAATACCTGGCCGGCACTGCATTGCTGGGCATAGCATTTGCGCTGATTGTAAGCTCCAATCACTACCAGGTGGTATATTATGAAGTTATTATTATGGGTTTTGCAGCAGCAGGGATGCTGGTGGCCGCAATAATGAATAAAGAGGTCAAAGGCTTCCTTATTGCCTCTGTGATCACTGCGGTAATCTGTGTTGTAGCTTTAGGGCCTTCAGCAGCGGGTTTGCTTTCTGTAAAAGAATATCAGAAAGAAACAATGAGGGGCGGGACCAGTGAGCTTACATTTAACCACGATAAAGGCAAGAAAAATGGCGGACTTGACAGGGATTATGCATTTCTGTGGAGTAACAGCATCGGTGAGACATTCTGTATACTTGTTCCATATCTCTATGGCGGGTCAAGCGCGGAAGACGGTGCAAAAGCCCCCAAAACAGCTGAGCTGGTAGGCCAGGATGAAGGATTGCCACTTTACTGGGGGCCTCAGCCTTTCCTGGCAGGGCCTGCATATCTTGGCGCTGTGATCTGTTTTCTTTTTGTTCTCGGAATGTTTGTGGTGCGTAGCCCGCATAAATGGTGGATCCTGGGTGCAAGTATCCTGGGGCTCATTATGTCAACCGGTAAAAACATGCCGGGGATCAACAACTTCCTGTTTGATCACCTGCCGATGTATAATAAATTCCGTACGCCTACTATGTCAATTGTGATACCGCAGCTCCTGTTCCCAATGCTGGGCATATGGGCCGTAAATGACATCATGAAAGGCACATGGTCTAAAGAAGAGCTGTGGAAGAAAACAAAACTTGCTTTAGGCATAACAGCAGGCTTGTGTGTGCTGATCGGTATTGCAGGCGGAATGTTCTTTGATTTCAGTTCTGCCGGAGATTCACGCTATCCGGCCCAACTCGTCAGCGCATTGAAAGACGACCGTTCTTCGCTGGCTATGAAAAGCGCATTTACCAGCGCCATATATATTCTTATTGCCGGTGGTCTTATCTGGGCGCTGATCAGGGAGAAAATAAAACCAGCTGTTTTTACAGGATGTCTCTGCGCATTGATCGCCATCGACCTGATCTCTGTTGCAGCGCATTATCTCAATGACAAAAACTACCAGGATGCCTCAGATTATGAAACGAACTTTCAGCCAAGGCCGGTAGATATGCAGATCCTGCAGGATAAAGATCCTTATTATCGTGTACTGGACCTGAGCCGTGACGTGTATAACGATGCAATACAGGCTTATTTCCATAAATGTGTCGGCGGTTATTCACCCGCAAAACTTGAGATCTACCAGGACCTGATAGATGTGCACATGAGTAAAAAGTTCAATGCACAGGTGCTGAATATGCTCAATACAAAATACATTATCTTCTCACCGGGACAGAATGCAGCGCCTGTGGTTCAGCAAAATCCCGATGCCTGCGGAAATGCCTGGTTTGTTAATGAAGTGAAATGGGCGAAAACAGCCGATGAAGAAATGTTATCGCTGAATGCAGCTGCACTGGGTGATACCGTAAAAGTGGCCGACGCATTTGAACCTAAGAAAACTGCTGTAATCCGTGAGACATTTAAAGAACAGTTGAACGGTTATACATTCGGTAAAGACAGCAGCGCTAAAGTATTACTGGACCAATACGGCCTGAACAATATTTCCTTCAGGTCGGATAACAGTCAGAACGGCCTTGCTGTATTTTCAGACATTTATTATGCAGAAGGATGGAAAGCTTATGTAGATGATAAAGAGACACCGATTCTCAAAGCTGACTACGTGCTCCGTGCAATAAAAATACCATCTGGCAAACATAAGATAGAGTTCCGTTTCCATCCGGACAGTTATTATAACGGGAATAAGATAGCAGTTATTACTAGCCTTATACTTTTCGGGCTGATTGGTGCAGCTTTATTTATGGCATTTAAAGGTAAAAAAGAGCAGGAAAGTGCAGCATGAGTACAGGTATCTCACAGCTGATGCGTAGCGTATTTGGTCTGCGGAAGGAAATGAGTATCGGTTTTTATCTTACTGATTTCGTTTTCCGCAGGCTGTTGCGCCAGAATTCAGGAGTTTCCTGGGCTGTGCATCATACCAGTACGATACATGCAGCATCACGTATAAAACGGGGAAAAAATGTTTACCCCGGAGATTCCCCCGGCGTTTATATTAATGCTAATAATGGGGTGGAAATAGGTGATTACAGCAACATAGGCCCCAACGTAGGTATTGTTTCGTCCAATCATGATGTAATTAATAATGACCTTGTGGTATCTGCTGCGCCTATCATTATCGGTCGTTTCTGCTGGCTGGGCATGGGTGCTGTAGTTTTGCCGGGCGTAACGCTGGGTGATTTTACCATTGTAGGTGCCGGTGCAATAGTTACACAAAGCTTTACAGAAGGGTATTGTGTTATTGCCGGAAATCCTGCGCGCATTATCAAACAGTTAAACAGGGAAGAATGTGACGCCTATGCAGCCGGAAAAAACACGTAGCTTTCTCAGCGATTCGCTATACCTGTTCCTCTACCGTTTTTTCCCGACGCTGGCCAGTTTTCTAGTGGTCGTTTATTATTCGAGGCAACTGCCCGAGCCTGTATACGGCGCTTACCAGAAATTCTGGGTAAACTATTACGTATTCGGTGCCATAGCCTGTACCGGTTTGCACGTACTTATCCTCACTTATACACCTGCATATCTGCGGCAGCTATTTGCTGTATTGAAACGTAAACTGTTGCTGCCGGCTTTATGGATATTATGTACAGGCATTGTTTACGGGCTATATGAAATGCACAGCTTTTCAGGGATAATACTGCCTGCCGTTTTTCTTTGTGTGCTGAGCTTTACAGCGATAGCTGAGTCTGCGTTAAGTGTATTCAGGAAATTTGGTGTATTGCTGCTGCTGAATATCCTGTACGCTGCCATATTTCTGTGGCTTCACTGGCGGGCTGCACATTCGCCGGTACAGGATCTGAAATACCTGCTGTGGCTGGTAACGTGTATTGCACTGGTACGTTTGCTGATCTATTGCTTTGTACTTGCCGGTGCACTACGGAAACAACCCGTTCCCGTGGAAGAACACTTGTCATTTAAAGCAGTACAGGTACTCTGGATGCACATGGGCATTTACGATATTATCCAGGTGCTTTTCAGGTGGGTAGATAAATTTATTATGGGGCTGTTTCTCGGTCCGGCGCTGTATGCCATTTATTTCAACGGTTCGGTAGATATTCCGTTTCTGCCGGTGGTGCTGGGTGCTGTGGGAAGTGCAGGACTGATGCGCATGGCTGCGGTAAATGAATCGGGCACAAAAAAAAATCAACTGGTGCAGCTGATGCATGCATCGTCGCGCGTGCTGGCCTGCGTAGCGCTGCCACTGTTCTTTTTCCTGTTTTTTTTCAGGAGAGAGCTGTTCAGTGTTGTTTTTACCCACCGTTATGAAATGTCTATACCCATTTTTCTTTGTTCTATTATTACCATACCTGTACGGGCCTACAATTTTACCTCTGTGCTGCAGCATTATCACAAAGGCCGTATTATAAATGCAGGAGCACTGCTGGATATTATCCTGGCCTGTGTTCTTATGTACCCTATGTACCGTTTAATGGGATTGCCCGGCGTAGCGCTTGCATTCAGCGTTACCACTTTTATCCAGGCTGCGTTTTACCTTTATCATAGTGCGAGGATCCTTGAGGTATCAATGTTCCGGCTGCTGCCGGTGGGTAACCTGCTGATCAAGGGTATTGTTTTTTTCGTTTTCTTCATAACACTTTATAATATCTCAAGTGCATTTTTAACCCCGCAAATTGCGCTATTTTTGGGCTGTGCAGGTTTTATCGTTGTTTCTCTGGCAGCGTTACTGACTGAACTAAAACAAGATAAGCGAAATAATGGCAAGAGCTTCACAAAGGCATAAGTTTAAGAATATTGACAATACCGGCTTTGGACCCAACAGCAGTACGGAAGGGGCGAGGCTGGTAAACAAAGACGGAAGCGTCAATCTGCGCAAAAGCGGCCTGCCTTTCTATGAGCGTATCAGCATCTATCATTCTTTGCTGCGGATGTCGCGCCCAAAGTTTTTCGGAACTATTTTCCTGCTTTACACCTCGATTAATATCCTCTTTGCTTTTGTATACCTGGTTATCGGCGTAGATAAGCTGGAAGGAACTTCCGGCGCACAGACAATTGTTGAAAAATACCTGCAGGCGTTTTTCTTCAGTTCACAGACGCTTACCACGGTAGGCTACGGCCATGTAAGCCCCATTGGTTTTTGGGCAAATGCTATTGCTTCTATAGAATCGCTGGTAGGCATACTCGTGTTTGCATTGGTGACCGGCATTTTTTACGGGCGTTTTTCACGGCCGAAAGCTTATATACGGTTTAGCGAAAACATTATTATAGCACCTTATAAAGACGGCCGCGGGCTTATGTTTCGCCTCGCCACATTTAAAAACAATCACCTGAGCGATGTCGAGGCAACCGTTACAGCAGCGATACATCAGCCCGGAGAAGATGGGAAGACAGTAACACGTTTCTACCAGTTGCCGCTGGAGATAAGCAAGATCAATTCCCTGGCGCTGAGCTGGACGCTGGTGCATCCGCTGGATGAAAACAGCCCGATGTTCCTGTTTTCCGAGCGGGATTTTCATGAAAATAAAGTAGAGCTGGTAGTGACCGTAAAAGCGTTTGATGACCATTTCTCCAATACGGTGCAGCAACGCACTTCCTATACGACCAAAGAACTTGTGTACGGAGCAAAATTTATCCCAATGTTCACACGCGCTGCAACCGGCGACCATACTATATTACAGCTGGATAAGGTAAATGCATATGAACGTATAAAGCTGCATGAAGAAGAAGCGGAAGCCGCAGATTCTGAAACTCTGGCGGCAAATGTTTAATTTTGCGCTATGTTAGCTACAAATGCGTTATCCCCGCTTACTCAGCAGTTTCTGGAAAAAGAAGAACAGTACGGTGCACATAATTACCATCCGCTGCCTGTAGTGCTTACACGTGGAAAAGGTGTGTTTGTATGGGATGTGGACGACAAACGGTATTATGATTTCCTTTCCGGGTATTCGGCCGTAAACCACGGTCATTGCCATCCACGCATTATCAATACGCTTATAGAGCAGGCGCAGCGACTTACGCTTACTTCCAGGGCATTTCACAGCGATCTGCTGGGTGAGTATGCCGAATATATCACCGGTTTGTTCGGATACGATAAAGTATTACCTATGAACACCGGTGTTGAAGCAGTGGAAACCGCACTGAAACTGGCACGCCGCTGGGGATACGACGTAAAAGGAATTGAAAACAATAAGGCGAAGATTATTGTATGCCGCGAAAATTTTCACGGCCGTACGCTTAATGTAATATCATTCAGTACAGACCCTTCCGCTCAAAACGGTTTCGGGCCTTTTATGCCGGGCTATACCGTTATCCCGTTTAACGATCTCAATGCATTGAAAGAAGCGCTGCAGGATAAAAATGTTGCCGGTTTTCTTGTAGAACCGATACAAGGTGAAGCAGGGGTAAAAGTGCCTGATGACGGTTACCTGTCGGCAGCGGCAGCATTGTGTAAAGAAGCAAATGTGCTGTTTATTGCAGATGAGATACAGACGGGCCTGGCGCGTACCGGTAAGATGCTGGCCTGCGATCATGAAAATGTACACCCGGATATCCTCATCCTGGGCAAGGCATTATCTGGCGGCACTATGCCTGTTTCCGCGGTACTTGCCAACGACGAAATCATGCTCACTATAAAACCGGGCGAACACGGATCTACATATGGTGGCAATCCGCTGGCCTGTAAAGTAGCTATTGAATCCCTGAAAGTGCTGCAGGAAGAAAAACTCGCGGAAAATGCAGCTATACAGGGCGAATATTTTCGTGCACAGTTAAGCCAGCTGGATCATGCCAATATTTCTGTTGTACGTGGGAAAGGACTACTGAATGCAATCGTCATAGATCATGCTGAAAAAGAAGCTGCCTGGGACCTGTGCCTGCAGCTGAAAGAGAATGGCCTGCTGGCAAAACCTACTCATGGTGATAAGATAAGATTTGCACCGCCGCTTGTTATTACCCGTGAGCAGGTAGACGAATGCCTGGATATTATTTACCGTAGTCTTCAACATATCTCCTGATGTCCGCACATAAGGAAACTCACCTGAAAAGTTCAGATCTTATTACTGATATTGTAATTGGTATGTCCGACGGGCTTACCGTACCTTTTGCATTGGCTGCCGGCCTGAGCGGAGCCGTGCAGAGCACTGCAATAGTGCTTACCGCAGGCATAGCAGAGATTGCCGCAGGTTCCATAGCTATGGGGCTTGGCGGCTACCTGGCGGGGCGTACGGAGCAAGACCACTATGCTGCCGAGCTGAAACGGGAACAGGACGAAGTGGAGCGTGTGCCTGAAATGGAAAAGCAGGAAGTGCGCGATGTGTTTGCAGAGATGGGACTGAGTGAAGAAACCCGCCATGCTATTGCAGAAGAGATGGCCAAAGACAAGGAAAAATGGGTTGACTTCATGATGAAATATGAACTGGGCCTGGAAAAGCCAGATCCTAAACGCGCCCGTAACAGTGCACTGAACATCGGTATCTCCTATATCGTGGGCGGAATCGTTCCCTTATCTCCCTACATGTTTGCTGCTACACCGGCCGAAGGGCTTAAGTGGTCTTGTGTCATAACAGTGATGTGCCTGTTTGTATTCGGCTTTTTTAAAGCAAAAGTAACCGGGCAGAATGCATGGGGTGGAGCTGTAAGGGTAACACTGATAGGTAGTGTAGCTGCTGCTGCTGCATTTTTTATTGCAAGACTTTTTTAGTATTTTAACAAATTGCAGTTTGCCCGCCGGTGAAAAAAATACTACTATATATTACCCTATTCTGTTGCCTGTCGCTTTCTTACAGGCTTTGTGCGGCAGATTCCGTACAGTACCAGCATTACACGATTGACAACGGGCTTCCTTCCAATAATGTGTATGAGTGTATACAAGACCACAATGGATATATTTGGATTACTACAGATAATGGCCTGCTGAAGTATAATGGATATTCATTCAAACTGTTCAATACGGCTAATGCCAATCTTCCTGACAATGATATTTACAAAGTATTAGAGGATAAGAGCGGAAGAATATGGGTTTATACCCTGACAAATGATTTTGGCTACCTGAAAAATGATAAATACTATTCTGTTTTCGCGTCTGAAGCTTTAAAAAAAAATAGCAAGCACCCTTTTTATCTGAATTCATGGCCTGGATTTTCGTTGTTCAGATTGTATATAAACAGGAAGCAGTATTTATTATTTGCTGGAGAATCAAAAAAATTAATAGTACCTACATCATCAAAAGAAGCTTTCATTGGCTGCGATAATGATGGTATATGTATACTGACCAATCACACAGGGGAAGTATACTCGTGGGATGTTAAACATCCGTTTGAAACGAAAAAACTGATACAAAAATTTACTCAGTTTAGTTGGCTTATTGACTGTGAATTCTGGGTGTATGAGAATTATTATAAACGCAAAATTTACCGGTATAGTCCTTATCAGAAAGATATTCACATTATTGATATTGCAACTGGCCGCAGAAGGATAAAGCCGTTTTATGAGTTAAGCGGCTATACAGATGAACGGGCCTATACGTGGTATACAGCGTCTATAGAGCAATATCCATTTATACTAGTCACCAATAAATATATTTATAAACTCGATAGTAGTTTGAATATCATATCCAAAGTGGAGGCTATTGATAGCAATGGTATACAGATTGCCTACAAAACCGATGTTGATAACAGTATTTGGTTCAGCACTAATGGCAATGGGGTATGGGTCAATACTCCAAACGCTTTAAAAAAGGACAAACCAGGAAATCAGCTCGCAATATTTAATTTCCAGGGAATCTTTAAACACCGTTTTTCATATTGGCATAATCCGAAAACCGGCGAATTGCTGCGACGTGATACAAATGGAAGCTTCAAACGATTGCTCGCTAATGAAAGCAAGATTTATCCTATACGGCAATCTGATGACAACTATATATACATCTGTACTCCAAACAATGTCTGGGTGCAAAATATTCACACTGGAAAACTACAGTCGTTTTTCGACTCGTTCAAGTTCAAACTTGCTTATGATGTAAAAACCCGGAAAATTATCAAAGACAATACAGTCGTTAATGTAATTCCTCTCCCAAACTATTATCAAGCACTCAAATGCTTTTCCAGGATAGATGATCATAAATATCTGGGATCAAGCAATGAAGGCATAAATCTGTATACTGTCAGAAACGATACCATTATAGCACAACAATTGAATGGGAACAGGTTTGTTGATATGTATACTGTTCCAGCTCTTAAACAGGTATTTTTCTTCAATACGGAACATGTTTGGGGTTATAATACACTGAACGGCAGGATAACTCAAATTGGAATTAAAGACATCTTACCCAATAACAGTAAAAAAATAATAAGCGTAAAGGAAGACAAACAGAAAAACATCTATATCCTTACCGACGTATCATTGCTGGTTATAAATCCTTACACCTTTCGTTGGAAAACTGTTAATACAAATTTTAATCTTACCGGCTGTGCTATCGATATTTTTGAAAATTATCTAATTATCGCAGGGCGTTTTGGAATTGCAGCAGCCAATATTGATTCTCACAGCGATATTGGCAAGTTCAGGAACATTTATAATGTAAAGGATAATTTATATAAGAAGATAAATGGCCTTTGGGTAGAAACCGGGGGAATAATAAATATACAGACAGATAAAAACTGCTATGCCGTGAGGCTGGATACGATATACAGGCATGCTGTACAAAATGTAGACATTAAATTTCTTGTAAATGCTCCATTTAACCAATTGCTGCATACAGGGGATACCGTCTCTGTAAACCAGGAATATGACCGGCTGATTCTGGATGCAATTAATTTTTATGGGTGCGGCGCGATAACATATATGTACAGCATCGGTACGGATACAAAGAATGACATCTGGCACTCGACAATATCGGGGGAAATACTTTTTTCGAATCTTCAACCGGGCACTTACTATCATCTTAAAATAAAAGCTTCAGACGATGTCTGGAAATCCGGTGCGACCGATGTATTGCTGTACATCACTCCTTACTGGTGGCAGACGCATAATGCCCACATTTTCTTCATTATCTCCGGGTCATTAATTCTTATCCTGGCGATCATTGGTATCATCAGCCTGGCGCGGCAGGCTGTAATCCGCGCCCAGGCAAAAAGGCGTCAGCTTACCGAGCTTGAACTGCGCGCCGTATATTCACAAATCAATCCGCATTTTATCTTTAACACACTCAGCACTGCACTCTATTTTATTGACCGTAAAGACTACGATAATGCCTATAAGCATGTGAATAAATTCTCGCACCTGCTGCGTTCCTATCTTAAATCCTCACACGACCGCTACATACTGCTCTCCGAGGAAATAGATATGCTGAAACGCTACATAGAGTTGCAGCAGACCCGCTTTGAGAACCTGTTTACCTACGAGGTAAAAATAGAGAACCGGGTGCCAGCCGATCATATACAGATACCGTCATTGCTGTTGCAGCCGTTGGTAGAAAACGCCATTAATCATGGCTTGTTTCACCGTAAGGAGCAGGGTGGGCAGCTGATTATTTCTTTTACACAAGGTCATACAGCAGATGAATTGATCTGTGTGATAGAAGACAATGGTATAGGTCGTATGCGCGCCATGGACCTGAAAAAAACAAATGACGCAGAGCGTACTTCTTATGGCAGCAAGCTTACAGACAAGCTGGTAGACATTTTCCGGCAGTACGAAGCCATGAACATCCACATTGAGTATATTGATAAAGTAGAACCCGAAACAGGAACGGTTGTGCGGCTGACAATCGGCAATGTGAAATATGTGGTTTAGCGGAACTGCACATACATACTTTCCCAGTTGATCACCATTTCATCAAATTGCTCCACCACATCCAGACCTATATTTCCATATACCAGTTCCGGATCAGATTTAATAGGCAACGTAAGAATGGTGACAGCAGACAGTGTTGCATCTTTACCGCCAATATAAAGGTGGAAATTCTTAAGCTCATATGCTTCCATTTTCCGGCTGCCGCCGGCACTGCCAAATTCCGTGATCTTTTGTTTTCCTCTACGGGTAATCCACCGGCTGTAGCGGTCAAAATAGGTGTTAAACATATCGGTCACTCCGGCACCTGTGTCAAAATGAAAATTCAGCCAGTCATTATTGGTCCGGGCACGGATCATTGGGTATAATCCATGCAATGCAAGATTTTGAGGCATGTAACCTGGCAATGGTGCAGGGCGCGCCGGTATTACCAGTACGCCTTTTTTATAAAGCTGCACTTCCTTCATGGCATTGATCACCGGGAACCCGATAATACCATGGATCGTATAACTAATCTGCGGAAAATTCAGTGCATTATCCGGCATGATCATAAATATTACATGCCGTACCACAAGTCCGCCTATATTGATGCTGTCTGCAATCCCGATATCCGATTTTACCATGACGCCCTGGAAGCCATTTACATAAAAAGACGTATGTATCCGGTGCAGTTTCATCTTGTCTGCAACACTTGCAGAAACCGTAGAAATATTGGCCCCGGTATCAAAAATGAAATCGTCTTTAAAACTGCCGGCAGCAACGGCCACATTCCAGAGGTTAGATTTGTCTTTATGTATGGGTATAGATAAATCAGTGTGTACATCAATTGTTTGCGGAGGAACGGAAGATACTGCATCCCATATTTTATTGCTGTTGGCAATATCTGTAAGCGCGCCGGTATCGATAGCTGCAGTATAACGGCTCAGCAGCAGCTTGCCTGTAGCAGCAGCCTCCCGGTAACGGAAAGTTTTTATGTAATTATCTCTTTGTACCTGCAGCAGTTCTGCTATCTCTTTTTCGTACCAGTCGTTATTGCGGATATGCAGAAAAGAATCTATTCTCCTGTTTGAAAGTTCATTCCGGTTAAATGCATTATCTGCAAATGCGCAGAAATAAAGGCGCACATCCAGATCAAGCCGGTACTGATATTTATTTAATGATTCCTGCAGCCTGAAGAAATCGGCATTATCAAGATGTTCTCTCAGTTCTTTCTGACCCTTTGCATGGATACTGTTCAGCGAAATAAATAATATAGTAAGAAATCTCAGCGGTCTACTCATGTAGCGTATTTATAAAATGCAACCTGTCCTGCAGCATCTTTTTGATATCAGGCCATTCATCGTCAATAATACTGTACAAAAATGAAGCCCGCGTGCTTCCGTCTTTTGCAATCCGGTCCTTTCGCAGTATTCCTTCCAGTTTTGCACCAAGTTTAACAATTGCAGCCTGTGAACGCAGGTTAGTATCTCTCGTCTTCAACTGCACCCGCTGCGCGCCGAGCTTTTCAAAACAATATCCGAGCAGCAGCAGTTTACTCTCGGTATTATAGCCTTTTCCCCAATAGGTCGGGTCATTCCACGTCCAGCCTATTTCCAGTTTTTTGTGCAGCGGCTGTATATCAAACAGGCGGGTGCTGCCGATCACTTTACCCGTATTTCTTTCAAGGATAACAAAAGGATATTGTTCGCCGCTCATGCGCTTCAGCATGGCAGACTGAAGCTCTTCCATCAATGAGCCGGTATCTGTACCGTCAAAAGGAAGATGGGTCCATATTTCAGGATTCCGGCCTATCCGGAGTAGTTCATAGAAATGAGACTTGTCTAATGGTACTAATTTTACAAGTGTTCCTTCCAGTAGTACAGGGTGTTCAATCCAGGGGATCATGGTGCTGGTTCTGGGATTTTGTTATATGCAATTTAAATAAATGCAACGATTTAAACTAAAAATAATAAATAACTGATTGTTTTTTATCGCAAAATAAAATGTTTTGTATCAGGAGGGTTTTGGCGGCGATAAAAAAGAAGAAGGGTAAGATCGGGTATTACAATACCCGGGTTTTATCAATTGTAGTTACTTTTATAGCGATGAACACAGATGCGATATTGGAGTGTATACCAAACTTTAGTGAAGGACGGGACCACGCAGTGATACAAGCCATTGCTGCAGCAATAAATGATGTAGATGGTGCTTTCCTGCTTCATACAGATATTAGTGCCGCTGCAAACCGCACGGTAATGACATTTGCCGGTCATCCCGAAGCTGTGGTGGAAGCTGCTTTCCGTGGAATAAGCAAAGCTGCCGAACTGATAGATATGCGTGCACAGGAAGGTGTACATCCGCGCATAGGCGCAACAGATGTATGCCCGCTGGTGCCGCTGGCCGGCATGACAATGGATGATGCGGTGGCATACAGCCGTAAACTGGGCGCAAGAGTGGGAGAAAAGCTGGGTATCCCGGTATATCTCTACGAACATTCGGCAACTGCTCCGCACCGCAGGGCTTTACCAGATATACGCCAGGGCCAGTATGAAGGATTTGCTGATAAAATGAACCGGCCGGGCTGGCAGCCGGATTATGGCCCGCATACTTTTGTGCCGGAGAAAGGCGCTACCGTTATAGGTGCACGCAACATCCTGGTGGCTTTTAATATTTCGCTGGATACCAAAGATGTAGACATTGCCACGCACATTGCTGCCCAGATGCGCGAACGTGGCTATAGCCATACCACACCTGAAGGAAAAAAGGAAAAAATACCCGGCCTGCTCTCAAAGCTGCGCGCTATTGGCTGGTATATGGCCGATTTTGAATGCGCGCAGGTTTCTATGAACCTGCTGGACTACCGTGAAACCTCTCCGCTTAAAGTATGGGAAACATGCGCAGTGCTGGCTGCAGAAGCGGGAGTAAAATTAACAGGCAGTGAGCTTATTGGCCTGATGCCGGAAGCCTGCCTGCTCGAAGCCGGTACCTACAGCTACCTCAGGCGGCAGCAGGAGCTACCGGAAGATCCGCAGCTCATAGTTATGGCAGGTATTGATTATCTTGGCCTGCATCAGGTGAAACCGTTTGACCCACAGGAAAAAATTCTTGAATATGCCCTGCACCGCGCAGGATTGGATGGATTAAAGCTTTAAAGAAGATTCATGAGCCAACGAAATGTATTGTACCATTTATTCTCTGTAGTACGGATATTGTTATATCCTTTTGCCCTTATTTACGGTGCTGTTGTATGGCTGCGCAACCGGCTTTACGATTCCGGTTTTTCCTCTTCGGTTGAGTTCAGTATTCCGGTCATAACGGTCGGCAACCTTTCTGTGGGAGGCACCGGTAAAACGCCGCATGTAGAATACCTGATACGCCTGCTGCAGTATCGTTTTGCAGTGGCCACAATGAGCCGCGGCTATAAACGCCGCACGCAGGGCTTTCTGCTGGCCGACGCTGACACTAATGCCCTCAGGATCGGTGACGAGCCCATGCAGTATTATATGAAGTTCCCGGACATTTCTGTGAGTGTGGCAGAGGAGCGTATGACCGGTATACCGTATCTGCTGCAGCGCCGGCCACATACAGAAGTCGTGCTGCTGGACGATGCTTACCAGCACAGGTCCGTGAAGGCGGGCCTCAATATTCTCATCACCGATTATGCACGCCCCTTTTACAACGACTATATTCTTCCTTACGGCCGCCTGCGCGAAGGTCGTTCTGCGTATAAAAGGGCCGATATTATCATTGTATCAAAGTGCCCGCCGGACATGACCCGCAGCGACGCCGCTGCGATGAGGGAGAAAATAGCTCCGTTGCCACATCAGCAGGTCTTCTTCTCAGCTATCCGTTATGAGCAGCCGTATGATTTCTTCACCCGCGAACCGGTAAACCTGCAGCACAGCAATGCCGTAGTAGTTTGCTGCATTGCCCGCCCCGAACCACTGATAGCTCATATGGAAAAAACGGCACAGGCGGTGCATGTACTGTCCTACCCGGATCACCATTATTTTCTCAGCAAAGACATGGAGGAAATACATGCTGCCTGGCAGAACTGGAATGTTGAGAATAAAGTAATTGTTACAACAGAGAAAGATGCAGCCCGCCTGCACCTGCAGCGTGATAAGCTCAGAGAATGGAATATACCAGTGATCATTCTGCCTATTGCTATACATTTTCTTTTTGACGAAGGACATATATTTGACAGCAGGGTAGAATATTTTGCAGAAAAAACACTGGCAGAACAGTATGAAGATAATTAGCTAATTAGCTGATCAGCTAATTAGCTAATTGACTAACGTTTTTCTATTACCTTTGGCAACAACATTTTGCAGTTATTACATGAAGAAAAATATTGCGTTGCTGGCCGGTGGCTATTCCGGTGAATACGTGATCTCTGTTCAGTCGGCACAGACCATTGAGCAAAATCTCGATCGTGAAAAGTATAATGTATACAAGATCATGGTGACACGTGAAGGCTGGTGGCATGAAAACGCAGACGGCAATAAGTATTCTGTGGATAAGAATGATTTTTCGCTCACCATCAATGACGAACATATACGTTTTGCAGCTGCCTTTATAGGAATTCACGGTACTCCCGGTGAGGATGGCCGTATACAGGGTTACCTGGATATGGTAAATATACCTTATACAACCTGTAACGCAATTGTTTCGGCATTGACCTTCAATAAAAGTTACTGTAATAAAGTAGTAAAAGCTTTTAACGTTGTAGGTATTGCCAACTCCGTGCACCTTATAAAAGGAGAACCCTATTCAATGGGCAATATCCTGGAGCATCTGCGTCTCCCGGTATTTGTAAAACCCAATGAAAGCGGTTCAAGCCTGGGTGTGAGCAAAGTAAAGCTGGTTGAAGAGTTGCTTCCGGCTATAGAAAAAGCATTTAAAGAAGACGACCAGGTACTTATTGAAGAATTTATCGAGGGCCGTGAGCTTACCATCGGTGTATATAAGGTAAAAGGAGTACTGCATGTATTGCCTGCTACCGAAATCATGAGCCAGAACGAGTTTTTCGATTATGAGGCAAAATATACACCCGGTGTGACCAACGAAATTACTCCTGCTCCGATCAGCAATGATATTAAGGAACAGCTGGAGAACAAAGCCGCCTATATTTACCGTCACCTCAACTGCCGTGGTGTGGTGCGCATGGATTTTATACTGCAGAAAAGCAGCAACAAGCTCTATTTCCTGGAAGTGAATACAATGCCGGGACAGAGCACCAACAGCATTATTCCGCAGCAGGTAAGAGCTGCAGGCGGTAATCTCGGTGAGTTTTACAATATGCTGCTTGAAGATTGCCTTACCGCACAGAAAAATGTGGTGACAAATGAAATTTAATCCGGGTGACCATCCCGGGTAATTGCAAAATATGAGATTCCATTTCATAAAATATGAGAAGGCGGAATGAAGAAATCGTTTTTATTTAACCTGTTTATCGTATTGATGCTCTGCGGAGTACTGTATACATTATTTTTCACCAGCCTGGGCTGGCTTACACGTCATGGCGAAGAGGTAAAAGTGCCCAACGTAACTAATGTGGACATGAAAGCCGCAGTAAGCATGCTGGAACGTGCAGGTTTTGATATACAGATAGATTCTGCTTACGAGCCGGATAAAAAGCCGTTCCTGGTGCTGGGTCAGCAGCCGGGTATAGGCGCCGTGGTAAAACAGGGACGTACCATTTTTCTTACGGTCAATAAATCGGAGCCCCTGCAAACAACCATGCCAAACCTTATAGGCCTTTCCTTCCGCAGTGCATTCATGATACTGAAAAGCAGCAGGCTGGTAATGGGAGATACTACGTATAAGCCGGACATAGCCAAGGGCGCTATCCTGGAACAGCTGATTAACGGCCAGCCGGTGCGACCCGGGCAGATTATATCGCAGGGCAGCGTAGTAAGTCTTGTTATCGGAGACGGACTGGGCGAAACGGAAATGAACGTACCGGACCTGATAGGTACAGGATATGACGAAGCAATGGCAACAGTAAGCGCATCCGGATTGAAGGTAGACGTGGTATGGGATGGAGAAATTACAGATTCGTCAACAGCGGTTATATACAACCAGCAGCCCAAAGCCATTAACGAGCTTACAAATAATAACCGTATCCGCGAAGGGGATGTAATAGGTATCTGGATAAAACAAAATCCGACAAATGAGGAGCTGGAAAACAATAGAAACAGCACTCAGACTGTTATAAGAGATAGTACTGACATTAAAACGCCTTAAATGCTTACCTGGAAAAACCTTCTGACACTGGTATTACTGCTTTGTGCTGCTGTGTTACACTGTACAGCGCAGGAAAATGTTGTCCCCGTAAACCATAATCCTTTTCTAACCGGTGCAACATACGGCACAACCACAGCCAGGAAAGGAACAGCAGCAACACTACCATTTTTCGAAGATTTTACCGGCAGCTATGTATACCCCGACAGCAACAAATGGCTGGACCGGGAAGTATATGTAAATAATACAATGGCAGCATTACCCATAAGCAGGGGAGTAGCTACTTTTGATGCGTTGAACGCCCTGGGTGGCCCTTATGACTCGACCAACCCCGGTGCAAGATATGCCGACAGCCTTACGTCTGTTCCAATAGATCTTTCATTGAATAGCCCGGCAGACAGTGTTTACCTGAGTTTTTTCTATCAGCCTGCAGGCAATGGATTTGCCCCGGATCCCGGCGATTCGCTGATGCTGTATTTTCTTACACGCAGCGGCGAATGGAGAAAGGTATGGGCTGTTGATGGTAACAATGTCTCGCAGCCTTTCCAGCAGGTAATGATACCGCTTACAGACACCCTGCTTTTTTATAGCGGCTTCCAGTTTCAGTTTGTAAATATTGCGTCCCTTAGTCTTAATGACGACATCTGGAACGTTGATTATATAAAGATGGCAGCCAACAGGAATATGTATGACACTGCTGTGAATGATATCGCATTCGGCGAAGAAGCATCTTTTATGCTGAATGATTACACGTACATGCCATACCGCCAGTTCCTGGCAAACATCAATGGCGAACGGGCAACACAGCAGCAGGTACATGTAAGAAATAATTATACAGGAAGCCAGTCTGTAGTATTTACCCATACGGGCACAGAACTTACCACAGGTACTTCTCTGGGCACTGCAGGCGGCAATTCATTAACGGTGCCGGCCAGGACAGACCAGACTGCCAATGTAAATGTATTTACTGCAACGATTCCTTCTCCCGGCAATTACAGCAAAGTAACCTTCGAAAATAAATTCTACTTCAATGGTACTCCTGCGGGAGACTATTCAAAAGGTAATGATACCATCGTACAGGAGCAGATTTTTGATAATTACCTGGCATATGACGATGGCACTGCTGAAAAAAGCTATTTTCTGAACCTGTTTCCTACATTGCCGGGCACGGTAGCCATCGAATACCACCTGAACCAGGCGGATACTTTACGTGGTATGGCTGTATATTTCGGCAGGTCTTTGCCGCTTGCGTCATCTAAATTTTTTACGGCGCAGGTATATAGCCAGCTGGCTGGAGTAAGCGGCGCCACAACAGATAACCTTCTGTATCACGAAGATTTTCTTCAGCCTGGTTATGCGGATACCGTGAATCATTTCTGGTATTACAGGTTCGTGCAGCCTATAGCTTTGCCGGCAGGCACATTTTATCTTGCCTCGCAGCAGCCGGCGCTCAGCGGCAGTGACAGCCTTTATTACGGGTTAGACCTAAACCGTGTAGGCGGAAATCATCTGTATTTTAATGTACTGAACGTATGGAATTCATCTGCGGTAAGTGGTGCATTAATGATACGTCCGTTACTGGGGCAGACCTTTATCGGTACCGGCGTTACACAGGTTACTTATACACCATTTGCCGGCTGGAACGTTTATCCAAATCCTGCCACAGATGTATTGCACTTTAATACAGACGGGGAAAGTGTAAAAGATTATGTTTTTGAGATAGCAGATATCCGCGGGAGCGTGGTGATCACCGGGCATACAACTGAGGGAGCAGACCTTAGAAATCTCCCGCCGGGAATGTATCTTGCACGGATAAAGGAAAAGGGTGTATACAGCGAGCCCAAAAAAATTATTAAATTATAGTAATATATGCAGGAAATTACTGTTACTGAATTGAAAGAAAGGCTGGATGCCGGTGAAAAGCTGAACATTATTGATGTACGCGAGCCTGATGAATATGCCGAATACAATATAGGCGTGAAACTTGTACCGCTCGGCCAGATTATGAGTATGCAGGTTGATGATCTGGAGCCATTGAAAAACGAAGAACTGATCATCCACTGCCGCTCCGGCAAACGCAGCATGCAGGCATGTATGATGTTGGAAACAATGGGATTTACCAATGTAAAAAACGTAACCGGAGGCATTCTTGCCTGGCAGGAAAAATTTGGTAAATAGCAGAGGCCCGCTGGATTTTTAGAATAGAGTATTACGCATGCACGATATAGAACCATATTTCAACTGGAGGCATCTTTACACCGCAGAAGAAGATGAGAATTCGCCCTTCTATGGCCGTGAATACAGCGAATTTGAATTCACAAACACTGTTTACAATTATTATATACATCCCCAGTGGGATGAGTTCGGTTCGCGTACATTATACCTGAAAATATTATTTGCAGATTACGATTATAATTTTGCGATAATAGAGATGATAGGCGAGTGGAATGATGCTGTAGAAAACGATATCATGCAGCTGAAACGTTCTGTCATAGACCCGATGATCGCTAAAGGCATCTCAAAATTTATCCTGATCACAGAAAATGTACTGAATTTTCACAGCGGCGATAAAGATTACTATGAAGAATGGTCAGAAGACATCCGTGATATGGGCGGCTGGATCATTGCCGTAAATATGCCCGAACAGACGCAGTATGATTTTCGTAAGTCTCATATCGACTGGTATATACATTTAAGAGAATATCCTGGTTGGCGCACATTTCAGCCGATGCATTTCTTTCAGCTGGCAGACAATGACATGTTGCGCATGCTGGACTGATAACAGATTAAAACGGGGAGCCAACTATTTGGTTCCCTGTTTGTTTTAAAAGAGATGCCCTGCACGGTGTATCGCGCATTTATTTATAATTTACGGAAGATAATTGCAAAAAAGGGAATTTTTGATTTGAGGTTGTGGATTCGGCTATTATCTTTGCGGTGATTTACAAAACAGTTACATTTCTCAATACTGTCTTTCTGTTATGAACTGGAAACAATCTTTCACTTCCTCCATCGGTAAAAAGCTGGTCATGAGCTTCACCGGTCTGTTCCTCATCGTATTCCTGATCGTGCATTGCTATGTGAATGCCCAGATATTCTGGATGGACGGAGGCGTAAAATTCAATGAAGCAGCACATTTCATGGGTACGAATCCTGTGATCCGTATTACTGAGATCGGGCTCTTTGCCGGTTTGATACTGCACATAATCCAGGGCCTTATGCTCTGGAAACAGAACAACTCAAAACGTAATACACGTTATGCAGTAAGTGCCGGTAACAAGACAAGCCGCTGGTACAGCCGTTCTATGGGGCTGCTGGGTACGCTTATCCTGTTGTTCCTTTGCCTGCACCTGTATGACTTCTGGGCTCCCAACCGGTATGCACAGACATTTGGTGCCGGAGAACTGAACCTGTTTGAAAGAATGCAGACAATATTTACCAACCCTTTAATTGTAGTTGTCTACGTTTTAGGCTGTATTGCGCTGTCATTCCACCTTACCCATGGCTTCTACAGCGCCTTTCAGACATTGGGTATGGGGACAAGCAAATACAAGAAAATGATCCGCAGCACAGGCGTGGCATTCTCCGTTATCGTTCCGCTGATCTTTATACTCATGCCGGTATGTTTTTACCTGGGCTGTATTAAATAATATTTCAGAACATTAAATTTTGTCTTCTCATAATATGGCAACGCTTAATTCAAAAATACCCGCAGGACCACTTCAGACAAAATGGACTGATTACAAGTCTACATGTAAGCTGGTAAACCCTGCCAACAAGCGTAAACAGGAGATCATCATCATAGGAACCGGCCTGGCTGGTGCTTCTGCTGCTGCATCTCTTGGTGAGTTAGGTTATAAAGTAAAAACATTCTGTTTCCAGGACAGCCCGCGCCGTGCACACTCTATCGCTGCACAGGGTGGTATCAATGCTGCAAAAAATTACCAGAACGATGGTGACAGCACCTATCGTCTGTTTTATGATACGATCAAAGGCGGTGACTACCGTGCACGTGAAGGCAACGTTTACCGTCTTGCGGAAGTTTCTGCCAATATCATTGATCAGTGCGTAGCACAGGGGGTTCCCTTTGCACGCGAATATGGCGGACTGCTGAGCAACCGTTCTTTCGGTGGTACACAGGTACAGCGTACATTCTATGCAGCAGGCCAGACAGGGCAGCAGTTGCTGATAGGCGCCTACCAGGCACTGGAGCGCCAGGTAGCTCTTGGTAACGTTACACAATACTCCCGCCACGAAATGCTGGAAGTAGTAATGATCGACGGCAAAGCGCGCGGTGTGATCGTTCGTAACCTCGTTACCGGCGAACTGGAACGCCACTTCGGACATGCAGTGTTGCTTTGCACCGGTGGTTACGGTAACGTATTCTATCTTTCTACAAACGCCATGGGCAGTAACGTAACTGCAGCATGGAAAGCACATAAAAAAGGTGCCTTCTTTGGTAATCCTTGCTTTACTCAGATCCATCCTACATGTATCCCGGTGAGTGGAGATCACCAGTCGAAACTGACCCTGATGTCAGAATCGCTGCGTAACGACGGACGCATCTGGGTGCCTAAAAAGCAAGGGGATAACCGCAAACCAAACGAAATACCTGAAGAAGAACGCGACTATTACCTGGAGCGCCGTTACCCGGCCTTCGGTAACCTTGTACCGCGCGACGTGGCCAGCCGTGCAGCTAAAGAACGTTGTGATGCCGGTTACGGTGTAGGTTCCAGCAAGCAGGCCGTTTATCTTGATTTTGCTTCTGCAATTGAGCGTTATGGCAAGATCGAAGCAGGTAAACAAGGTAACCATAACGCTGATGCCGCTACAATCCGCATACTCGGTGTAGATGTGGTGAAAGAAAAATACGGTAACCTGTTTGATATGTACGCTAAGATCACGGGTGAAGACCCTTATGTGGTACCGATGCGTATCTATCCTGCAGTACACTATACAATGGGTGGTCTTTGGGTTGATTATGAACTGAAAACCAGCATTGATGGTTTATATGCACTCGGAGAAGCCAACTTCAGCGATCATGGTGCCAACCGTTTGGGTGCATCTGCGCTGATGCAGGGCCTTGCTGATGGTTATTTTGTAATTCCTTATACAATCGGTAACTACCTCGCAGACGATATCCGTACCAACTCAATTCCTACTTCACACCCTGCATTTGAAGCTGCAGAAAAAGAAGTAAGCGACCGTATCAGTCGTATGATGAATATCAAAGGCACGGAAAGCGTTGAATCATTCCACAAGCGTCTCGGCAAGATCATGTGGGACAAATGCGGTATGGCACGTAATGCACAGGGCCTGAAGGAAGCGATTGAAGAGATCAAAGCATTGCGTAAAGAATTCTGGGCCAACGTACGTATTCCCGGCGATATCAAAGAATTTAACCCCGAACTGGATAAGGCAGGCCGCGTAGCTGACTTCCTGGAACTGGGCGAGCTGATGTGTATCGACGCCCTGAACCGTAACGAAAGCTGTGGCGGTCACTTCCGTGAAGAATACCAGGATGCAGACGGTGAAGCACTGCGCGTGGATGATGAATATTCATACGTTGCTGCATGGGAGTACAAAGGCGACAGCCAGTACGAACTGCACAAAGAAGCATTGGATTACGAAGTAGTACACCGTTCTCAACGCTCTTATAAATAAAACAACCACAATGGTAAAATCGCTGATCTCTTTCGTTATTGTATTTATATGTGTTGTTTCCATTGCGGAAGCACAGCAGTATACAGCACAACTGCTGGATCAGGCAGATAAACAACCGATAGCATATGCCGTGATCGGCATCCCTGGTAGCGATATAGGTACCAACTCTGATGAGTCGGGAAACTTTACGCTGACAATCGGGAAAGAACAGGAAGATAAAACGCTGTCTGTTTCGCTGATCGGTTATGAAGATTATAAAATAAAAGTAAGTGAGTTTATAACCGGACTTGGCAGCAACGATCGTAAGATCTACCTGAAGAAAGCACCACATGAGCTAAAGGAAGTGATTATAAAGCCTGCAAAGCTTACGGTAGCAGAGCTGGGTAATGAAGTAGATTGCGACACTTCAAAGTCGAAAGGTGAAAGAATTCCGATGCCTTACCTCTTTAAGAAAAAGAGCGGTAAAGTAACGGACACCTTAACCGAGATTGGTACCCTGATGAAAGTAAAACATAAGAAGACTTTCATAGACAGCGTACAGATCAACATCGGTAACTGCACCTACGAAAACATCGTGTACAGGCTTAACATATACGAGGAGCAGAATGGCAGCTTTAAAAATATACTGGAGGAGCCGATCTATATTAAGCTGAGCAAAAGAGAAGTGGGTAAACTGATTAAAGTAAACCTTACAAAGAAAAATTTAGTAGTAAATAATAATTTTATTGTCAGCATTGAAAGGGTAAAGAACCTGGGTCCCGGAGAATTGACAATATGCGGAAAGATATTCGGTGCATCGATGTACATGAGAGTAGCAACCCGGCAAGACCAGTTTATGAAGTTGCCGATAGTAGGGATGGGAATTGCATCTTTTGTTACTTTCAGTGAGGAAGAAAAGTAAAAACATGCCGGTTTCAACTCCGGTGAGTATATAAACAACAGTTAATAAATTCAGCAATGGAGCATTATCATATGAATCTCACGCTTAAAGTATGGCGTCAGAGAAATGCACAGGACAAAGGCGGTTTTGAAACATTCCAGGTAAAAAATATCTCTTCCGAGATGTCTTTCCTTGAGATGTTTGACGTACTGAACGAACAGCTGATAGCGGAAGGTAAAGAACCGATCGCTTTTGATCATGATTGCCGTGAAGGTATCTGCGGTATGTGCAGCATGCACATTAATGGTCGTGCACATGGGCCCTGGGACCAGACCACTACCTGCCAGTTGCATATGCGCGAGTATAAAGATGGCGATACCATTGTAGTAGAACCATGGAGAGCCAATTCATTCCCTGTGATCAAAGACCTCGTGGTAGACCGCCAGGCATTTGACCGCATTATACAGGCTGGTGGTTATATTTCCGTAAATACCGGTAATGCAGTTGATGCCAATGCACTGCCTATCGAAAAACATAAAGCAGACGAATCATTTGCTGCCGCTGCCTGTATTGGTTGTGGTGCATGTGTGGCAGCCTGCCCCAACGCATCTGCCATGCTGTTCGTATCTGCCAAGGTATCTCACCTGGCGCTGCTGCCACAGGGCGATCCTGAGCGTAAGATCCGTGCGGTAAATATGATCGGCCAGATGGATAAGGAAGGCTTTGGTAACTGTACCAACATAGGCGCATGCGAAGCAGAATGTCCTAAAGGCATTTCTCTGGAAAACATTGCCCGTCTGAACCGTGAGTATATCGGTTCTGTATTCTCCGGCGATGTACAGCACTCTTAATTGCTTTCAGAAAAATAAATTATACAAAAGGCTGCCTGATATACGGGCAGCCTTCTTTATTTTGCATGCATGTTCAGAAGAATATCTTTTCTTTTCCTGTTTCTGCTGGTAATCCGGGCTTCAGTAAGCGTAGCCATTTCTGTTCCGGATACTGCAAATCACATGCCCCCGCAAAACCAGTTACGCATTTCTCTCATCACCTGCGGTGTAGGGGAGGAAATATGGGAAACCTTCGGGCATACTGCTGTGCGTGTTACAGACAGCGCGGCGGGAACAGACAATGTCTATAACTATGGTACTTTTAATGGTTATGAGCAGGGCTTTGAGCTGAAGTTTATGCAGGGAAAACTGCTGTATTATGTTTCCTTTTACCCCTATAGTGAATTTGTACAGGAATACCAGGCCGCCCATCGTAAAATGGAAGAGCAGGTGCTGCTATTGAACCCTGAGCAGAAAAATCAGATCTATGATTTCCTTAAATGGAATGCATTACCTGTAAACAGGGAGTACAAATATGATTTCTTTTTCGACAATTGCTCCACCCGTATACGCGACATTTTTCCCAAGACATTAGGCACGGGTTTTCATTTTGGTACAACGCTTCCTGCCGGTGCAAAAATTACTTACCGGGATATCATCAACCGCTACCTGTACCGGGTACATTTTGAAAGAGTAGGCATTAATATTTTGCTTGGTTCTAAGATCGATAAAGTGATGAGCAACGAGGACATTATGTTCCTGCCGGATTATCTCCGGGATGGGATCGGCGGTGCCAACTTAAACGGACAACCAATAGCTACAAAACCTGCCATGGTACTGGAAGGACAGGAAAATCTGCCCGCCGGCACCAACTGGATGTTGATAATAACAATTGCCTGTCTTGTGCTTACAGCTGCCGGTTTATTCATCCCTTCAATGAAATGGCTGGGAGATACGATGAGCATCCTGTTGCTGGTGATTACCGGTCTGCTTGGTTGCCTGATTCTTGTTATGTGGTTTGGTACCGATCACCAGGCCTGCCAGGATAATTTCAACATACTTTGGGCATTGCCCACAAACCTGTTGCTGGTTTTTACTTACAAAAAGAACAGATCGCGGTATGCTCTGGCTGCCATTATGCTCTTATTTATTTCGCTGGTATTGAATATAACAGGTGTACAACGGTTGCCGCTGATAGAGATGGGACCATTACTGCTGTCACTGTTATGTGTTTATGGCACGATTTATAAACGGAGTAAAGTAATCAATGGATAAAGTTTTTTATACATCTTCTGCAGACTGTCCGCGCATTGCCTATCGCAAAACAGGCAGCGGACCGGTATTGATATTGGTGCACGGATTTCCCGAGTCCGGTATATTGTGGCAAAACGTATGGCCGGAACTCTCAGCTCATTTCACTGTTATAGTGCCGGATCTGCCAGGTGCCGGAGAAACCGTCTATGAAGGTTCGCAGCTGAGTATGGAGCAAATGGCCGGAACAATAAAAGCTGTGCTGGACACGGAGCTGGTGGAGAAATGCGTAATTGCCGGGCACTCGATGGGTGGCTATGCAGCAATAGCATTTGCAGCACTTTACGCAGACCGGCTAAAAGGTTTGAGCTTTGTACACTCAGGAGCTTTGGCTGATACCGAAGATAAAAAAGAAACCCGCAGGAAATCAATTGAGCTGATGCGCAAGGATGGCGGAAAAGAAGCGTTCATCAGGCAGATGGTCCCTAACTTGTTTGCTCCGTCGTTTAAGAAGATCGGGGCAGCGGAAATAAACCGCCAGACAGAAAGGGCTTTACTGTTGCCGGTAGAAAGCATGATAAACTTTTACATTGCCATGATAAACCGCCCGGAGCGCGTGGAAGTATTGAAAAAAATGGCCTTTCCGGTGCAATGGATCGTTGGAAAAGAGGATACCGCTATACCCGTAGACAAAACGATGCAACAAACCTACCTGGCGCGCGTTAACTTTGTATCAGTATACCCCGACTGTGGCCATATGGCTATGCTGGAACAAACGGAACGGCTTATATCTGACTTAAAACTATTCACTCAGTTCGCCTATAATTCAGTAATTTAGTATCAGAATGCGTTACTATTTTTCTCTGCTGATTTTTTTGCTGATTGCATGTGTAGCACCATCTGCAAAAGCAACGCATATAGTAGGCGGAGAACTGACATATCGCTGCCTTGGTAATAACACGTACGAAGTTACAATAAACATTTACCAGGACTGCATTAACGGCGACCCCAATGCAATACGGGAAGATAATCCGGCATTCATTTCCATATTTGATGCCGTAACTTCTCAGCGGATCGTTTTTGATTCTATTACCCAGACAACAAACCAAAGGGTACCGGTCAATTTTAAAAACGACTGTGTAAAAAATCCTCCTCCCACTTGTCTTAACAAGGTGAGTTTTAAGCAAAATTATTTGCTTCCGCCCTCACCGAATGGCTATACTATTGTGTACCAGCGCTGCTGCCGCAATGGTAGTATCGTAAATATATTAAACCCCGGAGCAGTGGGGGCTACGTATACCTGTACTATTCCGCCGTCAACAGTAGCGGTATGCAATAACAGTGCAGTATTTAATAATTATCCGCCGCAGATCATATGTATCAATAACCCCCTTGTATACGACCACTCAGCTACAGATCCTGACGGCGATTCATTGAGCTACGAGTTTTGCCAGGCATATATCGGTGGTGCGCCGAATGATGCAAAACCTGTTCCCCAGTTGCCGGGCCCGGGGGATACTGTTCATTACTCTGCATTTTTCAGTGCAAAGAACCCTATGGCAGGAAGTCCGAGGATACAGATAAACCCGACAACGGGGCTCATGACCGGTACGCCCAACGTGGAAGGCAGATACGTAGTAACAGTATGTTGTCATGAATGGAGAAACCACGTGATGATCAATACGGTAAAAAGAGAATTCCAGTTTGTTGTTACCAACTGTTCCAAAGCAGTGGTGGCAGATATACCGCAGCTCTCTTCCGATTTCAACACATACGTAGTGGAATGTACATCCCATACTGTACATTTTCTTAATCACAGTAGCGGCGGATTCGCCTATCACTGGGAGTTTGGCGTGCAGTCGGACCCTACAGACACATCTGCTGATTTTGAGCCTACTTATACATACCCCGATACCGGTGTTTATTCCGTAAAGCTGGTAGTGAACCGTGGCAGTACCTGCCCGGACAGTATCACACGCCTAGTGAAAATATTTCCGGTATATAAAGCCGATTTTTCATTTGACTCATTGCTTTGCCCTAATACACCTATACATTTTGCCGATCTTTCACAGGCTACCTACGGTCCTGTAAGTGCCTGGCAATGGGATTTTGGCGACAGCACAACATCCACCGATCAGAATCCGGCGCATAGCTACAAGCGTGGCCGCAATTACGACGTAACACTTGTCTCAAGCAGTGTAAAAGGCTGTACTGATACTGTGACAAAAAATGTCGATGTTGAAGACTTTTTTCCTTATACCGGCATTTCTGAAGATACAATTATTGTAAAAGGCGAGAGTATACAGTTTATGGCCTCACAAGGTGTAAGCTATACCTGGACTCCGGCAACCTATTTAAATGATCCTGCCATCCGTAACCCGATCGGGTATTTTCCGGATACCGGGAGATTTTCCTATTCGGTGCATATTGTAACAGCCCGTGGCTGTGAAGGAAACGATACCATTGGCGTGTATGTAGTGGCACAGTCGTCCGTATTTGTACCATCAGGATTTACCCCCAATGGCGACGGCATTAATGATATATTCAGGCCTATAGGAATCGGGTACCGGAACGTGAATTTCTTCAGGGTTTTCAACCGGTGGGGGCAGCAGGTATACTATACCACCCGGTTTAAAGAAGGCTGGGATGGCACGAACGGCGGCGGTAAACAGGCCGATATGGGCGTTTATTTCTGGGTTCTGAGCATGACCAACAGGTTTGGTAATGAAGAGCTGCTTAAAGGCGATGTAACGCTTATCCGTTAAAAAACTTTTCCACATATTTCCGGCATAACAGAATGTTGCATGAACTATATATGTTCATGTTAACAGCTTACTGTTTATTTTTATCCTGATTCTTCAACAAATTATCATTGATGAGCAAAACAATCCTTGTTACCGGCGCCAGTTCGGGCTTTGGTAAAGCAATCGCAACCATATTCGCACAAAACGGTTATACTGTTATTATTACAGGCCGCCGCGAAGACCGTCTGCAGGACCTGAAAACAACACTTGAAGAGGCATACGGCACACGCATCATAGTGTCTGTTTTCGACATCCGCAACCGGCAGGAGGTAGCGGATGCAGTAGAGCGTATAAAGGAAGAAGTTCCCGTAATTGATATACTTGTAAATAATGCTGGTCTTGCAGCAGGGATGTCGTCTATTGAGGCCGGGGATATTGATGACTGGGACCGGATGATAGATACAAATGTAAAAGGCCTGCTGTATGTAACGAGAGCGGTAGCGCCTATGATGAAAGAGCAGGGAAGCGGTCACATTTTTAACATTGGCTCTACAGCCGGTAAGCTGGTTTATAAAAACGGTAATGTATATTGTGCTACCAAATTTGCAGTAGACGCACTTACGCAGTCGATGCGCATAGACCTCTTACCGTACGGCATTAAAGTAACAGCGGTTAATCCCGGCATGGCAGAAACAGAATTCTCACTTGTACGTTTTAAAGGAGATGAAGAACGGGCAGGGAAGGTATATGAAGGGTTTCACCCCTTGCAGGCAGCAGATATCGCCGATGTTGTTTATTATAGTGCCACGCTGCCTCCGCATGTTTGTATCAACGATCTTACCATTACCTGCCTTACGCAGGCCAACGGATTTTATTCCATTAAAGAAGCTGACCTGGTAAGAAAAAAATAAATTATGCTCCAAAGGGCATCAGCATTATTTTAAACACATGTACGAATCAAGCACTCAGATAAGGGTACGTTATGGCGAAACAGACCAGATGGGCTACCTGTATTACGGAAACTATGCATTGTACTATGAAGTAGGCAGGGCCGAGGCCATACGCCAGCTGGGCTTTACCTACCGCGAGCTCGAAGCGCTTGGCATCTTCATGCCCGTAGTAGACCTGCATGCCCAATACCTTCGGCCTGCTTTGTATGATGATCTTATTACTGTGAAAACCATACTGAAGGAGTTGCCGGAAGGAGCTAAAATACAGTTTCATTCAGAATTGTATAACGAACAGGGACAGTTATTGAATAAAGGTGTTACCACACTTGTTTTTTATGATCCCGGAGCGCGGAAAAAAGTAGATATGCACCCGGAACTGAGAAACCGCCTTTTACCTTATTTTACAAAAGAAAACATATGATCCTTATAAAAGCAACCATAATTACCATCGGAGACGAACTGCTGATCGGGCAGACTATAGATACAAACTCTGCATGGATTGCGCAGCAGCTCAACGCTATGGGCATTGACGTAACGCGGCGGGTAGCTGTAGGCGATAACCGCGACGCTATTATCAATGCACTGGATGAAGAAGCCCGTACGGCAGATATCCTGCTGCTTACCGGGGGGCTGGGACCCACATCCGACGATATTACCAAACCATTGCTGAACGAATATTTTGGCGGAAAAATGGTGGTGAATGAGCGGGTGCTTGCTCATGTACAGGAAATATTTTCACGACGGAACCGTCCGTTCCTGGAACGTAATATAAAACAGGCCGAAGTGCCGGATGTATGCGAAGTACTGTTTAATCAGCTGGGCACCGCACCCGGCATGTGGTTTGAAAAAGAAGGAAAAATATACGTATCCATGCCCGGTGTCCCTTTTGAGATGGAAGGCATTATGCAGGACGAAGTATTACCGCGGTTCAGAAAGAAATTCTCTTCGGAAGCTATTGTACACCGCACCATTATTACAGGCGGAGAAGGTGAAAGTTTTATTGCCGAGCGCATAAAAAATATTGAAGAAACATTACCACAGCACATCAGGCTGGCATATCTGCCCAGTGCCGGTATGGTAAAGCTGCGCCTCACAGGGCATGGCGGTACCGAGGATGCACTTACTGCGGAGGTGGAGTCCTGGCAAAAGAAACTGGCCGGGCAGTTACAGGATATTACCCTGGCCATGGAAGATCTTTCCACAGAAGAGATACTGGGCCGTAGCCTGAGAGCACATCATACCACGCTGGGGCTTGCAGAAAGCTGTACCGGCGGGTATATTGCCCATAAGCTTACCCAGATCCCCGGATCCTCTGAATATTTTACAGGTTCTATTGTCTGCTACGATGTAAGGATTAAAGAAGAAATATTAGGCATCAGCAGGCATCTGATAGAAAGTGAAGGCGTAGTGAGCGAAGCGGTAGCCCTGGAAATGGCACATAAAGCACGTACATTGCTCGGCACGGACATTGGTTTTGGCGTAACAGGAGTGCTGAGCAGCAGTAATGATTATCCCATGCCTGCAGGTACTGTATGCATGGCCGTATGCGGTAAAGACGGCCGGGTTGTATCCAGGACACTCCGTTTTCATTATGACAGGATCAGAAACAAAGAAATGGCGGCTCAGATGGGCCTGCTGATGATCTGGAAATTTTTGCATCACAAAATATGAGCAGGTTTATATTTCTTATCGGAATGCCGGGTGCCGGTAAAACATACTGGGGCACCAGGGTGGCAACCGCCATGGACATCCGGTTTAAAGACCTGGATAATATGGTGGAAGAGCGTGAAGGCGTAAAAATCCTGGCATTGTTTGCCCGGCATGGTGAAGAACGCTTCCGTGAACTGGAACGCGATGCCTTGCTTGAAGTGGTGACAGAAGAACGTGAAGACGTTACACTTGTGTCCTGCGGTGGCGGTACGCCCTGTTTTTTTGATAACATCGATATAATGAAAGATGCCGGCTGTGTAATATACCTGCGTGCAACGATCGATACACTGCTGAACCGTCTTTTCAGTGATCTTGAGTTCCGCCCGCTACTGCAGGCAGACAGTGTACTGGAAAGTCTTGCGCACCTCCTGATGCACCGGGCATCTTTTTATGAGCAGGCTGACTATATTGTAGATGTAGAAATGCTTTCTCTTGATACCTTTGAAGAAATTATCCATTCATGTACAAGCGCGCACTTGTAAGCGGGTCATTCCTGCTTGCACTGGCTGTAATATTCGGGGCTTTTGCTGCCCATGCTTTAAAACAGATACTGCCTGCCGATCAGCTGCAGGTTTTTGAAACTGGTGTCAGGTATCATTTCTACCATGGTTTTGCACTGCTGTTTTCAGGGATTATATATTCCGCCTTTCCTGATAAAAACATTATCAGGGCAGCATCCTGTTTCCTCGTGGGCATTATCCTGTTCAGCGGATCGCTGTATACAATGGCGTTACTCAGTGCGAAAGGCATAAGCCTTGGCCCGATAGGTATTGTAACACCAATAGGCGGTGTTTTCTTTATTGCCGGCTGGCTGCTGCTTACGCTTGGCATTATGAAGAAAAACTGACCATTCCCGGGTTTATACTACAGGTTTATCGCTCCGTATGCAGGTTCTTCGCCTGCCATTCCGTATTTTCACACCCGCAAATAACAGAACATACATGAGAGCTATAGCACTGATACCTGCACGCCTGGGCGCTACACGTTTTCCGGAAAAAATGCTGGCAGAAATAAAGGGAAAAACCGTTATCCGCCGCACATACGAATCTGCTGTGGCTACCGGCCTTTTTGACGAAGTGATCGTAGTAACCGACAGTGACAAAATATTGCAGGAAATAGAGGCTCATGGCGGCAAAGCCGTAAAAAGCAAAGGAGAATATGAAAGCGGTACAGACCGTATTGCTGAAATAGCCGCTTCTATGGAAGGTGATGTGTTTGTAAACGTACAGGGTGATGAGCCTTTCGTACAAAAAGAACCACTGGCGGCATTGCTTGAAGTGTTCCGTACTGATGCAGACAGCCAGGTGCAGGTAGCATCGCTGGTACAGGTGCTGAAAGAACAGCAATTTATTGAAGATCCTAATTACGTAAAAGTAGCACTGGACCTGAAAGGAAATGCCCTGTTTTTCTCAAGGAGCGTAATACCTTATCCACGCAATAAAGAGGCTGCTATAACATGGTATGAGCACATTGGTGTATATGCTTTCCGCAAAAAAGCACTGATGGACTTTACCAACTGGCAGATGACGCCGCTGGAAGCCGCTGAAAAAATTGAGTGCCTTCGATTCCTGGAGCACGGCGTGCCTATGCGTATGGTAGTGGCCGGCAGCTATATGGGCGTGGAGATAGATATGCCGGAAGATATAACCCGTGCAGAAGCATTTATGGAAAAAATGGGCTGGTAACAAGCATATAACCTTTTGCAGAAAATGTACCTTTGCACCACTTTTCAAAAAATAATTTTCAAGATATAACATATGAAGTTCCGCAATTTTAAAATGGTCGACTACGTGGTATATGGCCGCGGTTGTTTTGCCCAGCTCGATGAGATCATTGCCCCGCACCGCAAAGAAGGTGCGCCAATGGTATTTCTGCTGGACCATCATTTTGAAAATGATACTGCTTTCAAAGCCCGCATACCATTGAAAGGCAACGACCAGTTACTGATCGCAGATGTTACTTATGAGCCCAAAACTACTCAGGTAGATGCCATCGCCGGTCAGCTCAAAGAGCAGTTCGGAACTGTTTCCGGCATCATCGGCATCGGTGGTGGCTCCGTTATGGACCTCGCCGCAGCGGTTTCCCTGATGATGACCAATACGGGTAAAGCACAGGATTACCAGGGCTGGGACCTGGTAAAAGTGCCAGGTGTATACAAAGTAGGCATTCCTACCATTTCCGGCACTGGTGCAGAAGTATCGCGCACCTGTGTGCTTTCCGGTCCGGAAAGGAAACTTGGTATGAACTCAGACTTTACACCATTTGACCAGATAGTACTTGATCCTGAACTCATAAAAGGCGTACCTAAGAACCAGCGCTTTTACACCGGGATGGATTGTTATATCCATTGCATAGAATCGCTCGAGGGTACGTATCTCAACGCTTTCAGCAAATCTTATGGTGAAAAAGCACTGGAACTCTGCCAGAAGGTATTTCTGCATAAAAAAGAATGGGATGAGGAAAGCGATGAAGACCTGATGATGGCTTCGTACGCAGGCGGTATGAGCATTGCATATTCACAGGTTGGCGTAGCGCATGCCGTAAGCTACGGGCTCGCGCATGTACTGGGCGTAAAGCACGGAATAGGCAACTGTATCGTGTTTAATCACCTGGAAGAGTTTTACCCGGAAGGTGTAAAAGAATTTCACCAGATGGTGGCGCAGGCAGGCATAGAAATTCCGCAAGGCATCACCAAAGGCCTTACCGAAGAGCAGTTTGATACGATGATCAACGTGTCACTGGGTATGGCGCCGCTTTGGGAAAATGCATTGGGCAAGGACTGGAAAGAACAAATGACACGTGAAAGGCTACGTGCTTTATACGAAAGGCTTTAATTATTAACTTCTTATAACGCTGTCAGGGTTTTAGAACCCTGACAGCGTTATTTAATACTGATCATCCGTTGCGTCCCTTCCGTTATATAACCATCCTGTTTGTACTGCTGCTGCTCCTGGCAGATCTTGCTTATTTTGCCGGACAGGCATCTGTATGGTGGATCGTAGCATTGCTCGTGGCATACGTACACCTGCTGGTGCTGGGGGCTATTTACATCCGGTGGAACTTTTATCTCAAATCATATAATTCCGGGGCAGATAAGCGCTATGTAGCACTTACATTTGATGATGGCCCTGCGCCACAAACTGCTGCGATACTGGATGTCTTAAAAAAGGAAAACGTACCTGCTGCATTTTTTACCATCGGGAAAAATGCAGCCGCCAATCCCGGGCTGGTACGCCGCTGGCATGAAGAAGGCCATGTGGTCGGCAATCATAGCTATAATCACGGTTTCAACTTCGACTGGCAGAGCGCACGGGCCATGCAGGCGGAAATTGAAAAGACAAATGAAACCGTATCACAAATAGCTGGGGTACGTCCAAAACTGTTCCGTCCGCCATATGGTGTTACCAACCCCAACCTGGCTAAAGCGGTGCAGCGGAGCGGTATGTATTCCATAGGCTGGAACCTTCGCTCATTTGACACCACAGCCAAAGATCCGGAACAATTATTGCAGAAGATATTACGCAGCCTGAAAGGAGGTGATATTATATTGCTGCATGATTCCATGGCCATAACAAAAGAAATTTTAACATCACTGATCACAGAAACACGTAAAAAGGGGTATATCTTTATCCGTGTAGATAAAATGCTAGATATAAAAGATTATGAATAAATTATTTGCCCTGGCGTGCTGCCTTTTGTTTACTGCAAACCTGTATGCGCAGCCCAAGGGTTATCAGCCGATGAAAAATACAGCCGCCTTCCAGCAGGAACTTGGAAAAGCGAATGCAGTCAAACAAACTATTGCCAGTGATTTTACGCAGGTGAAAAATCTTTCCCTGCTTGCAGATAAGATCAAATCTAAAGGTAAATTCTTCTTTAAAAAAGATGATAAAGTACGCATTGAATATACTACGCCATATTATTACCTGCTGGTGATGAATGGCGGACAGATAATGGTTAAAGACGAACAAAAGACCAGTAAAGTGAACACAAAGAACAGCAAGACCATGCAATCTGTCAACAGAATCATGATCGACTGTATGCGTGGCACGGTTTTCCAGAATCCTGACTTTAAAGTGAGCGCTTTCGAGAGTGCCGGCAACTATCTTTTGTCGCTGGCACCTGCCAACGAATCGATGAAGAAAATGTTTAAGCAGATTGACGTGTACATGGATCGCAGAAATTTTGACGTTGGCCGTCTCTCCATGATAGAGACCGGTGGGGATTATACGGATATGGATTTTACCAATACGCAACATAATACAGCATTAAATGACGCATTATTTAAGGTTAAATAGTCTGGTGTACCTGATTACGGTAATGCTTTTCTGCTCCTGCGGAAATCCATACCGTAAATTGCAGGAAACTGCAAAACCGGAACAGTCTGTATTACGGTATAAGCCCGTATTTGACAAGAAAATATACCGTTGTGTCGTTAATGGTAAGTTCCTGTTCAAAAAATTTCACCTGAGTGGCATCCTGTTTTTCAAAACAATGCCTGACCGGGGAACACGCGTCGTCTTCCAGAATGAAATGGGTTTTGCCTTTTTTGATTTTGAATGGACAAAACAGGGCGATTTTACCGTGAAACAGATCATCCCGCAGATGAACAAGCCGCCCCTTATAAAGGTGCTGCGGAAAGACCTGGAACTGCTGTTGATGAAGCAGCTGGATAAAGAGTCTGAAAAAAGCCTGACAAACGGAAATGAGGATTACCACCGTTTTACTCTGAGCAAGGGGTATGTTTACTATGTAACAGACAAGGAAAAGCTGGTGCGTATTGAGAATGCAGGTAAAAGAAAAAAAGTGGCAGTGATGTCACTCGGGAATAAAGAATCTGCAAAAGCCTTACCGGATAGTGTGTTCATTAAACATTACAAAGCACATTTTACCATAGACCTTAAAAAAATAGACCATGCTGATCAATGATTTTTATACGGTGCATAACCATGAATGTGCTGAAAACAAGATCACCGCGGTAATTCATTTTAATGCAGAACACAGCATATTTACTGGACATTTTCCACAACAGCCGGTAGTGCCGGGCGTGTGTATGATGCAGCTTGTAAAAGAATTGCTGCAGCAGCAACTGGGCAAATCCCTGATCATCCGTAATACCGGGCAGGTAAAATTTCTGCAGCTTGTACTGCCAGATGTACAACCTTCTGTTGCAATCAGCTGGAAAGAAGAGGCAACAGGTTATCTTGTCAATGCTTCTTTCAAAAACGAAACAGCAGATGTTTTTAAAATGACCGGTGTCTTTGAAGCCTGTGAATCATAACCCGTAAAGGGAACGCAAATCCCCAATCCACTGCTCATATCTCACATCTCAATACTCAAATCTAGTAAGTCTTCACCCGCAGCAGGAAATCCTTTGATATGTCAGGGTCATTTCCTTTCCACGAGGTATGCTGCCATTCTCCAGTCGGTTCAATTGTTATTTTCTTTTTGCCGGAAGTCCCTACAGTAAGCGGGAGGGTAAAGCCGGGGATAACATTGTTAAACCGGTAATACAGTTGCCCGCGCTCCGTGTAATATTCAAATTCTGGGATCAGGTTGCTGCGCAGGTACTGACTGAATAAGTGTGAAAAATCGTGATGAGTAAACGTGTTGATGTACTGTTCGAATTCCTTTTCTGTAACCGTTTTATGATAGAAGGTTTTATTCAGTCCGCGCAGTAGCTGCCGGAACTGGTCATCATTATTCATGATAGCGCGTATCATATGCACCACAGCGCTGCCTTTGTCATACTTATCGCTGCTGCCTTCGTCGTTTACGCGGTAGTCTCCGATTACCGGACGGTCATTGGTTATATTGCTCCATTCTCCGCGTATATAATCAAAGGCTTTTTCCCTGCCAAACATACACTCTGCGAAAAGCCCTTCGGTGTAAGTGGTAAAGCCTTCATGTATCCAGTTGTCTGCAATATCTGTTGCCGTAATATTGTTGCCAAACCATTCATGGCCGCTTTCGTGTACAATAATGAAATCGAACAGCAGGCCCACACCGGTTTTGCTCCTGTCGCGGCCCATATAGCCCATCAGGTAACCGTTGCCGTAAGCCACAGCACTTTGATGTTCCATGCCCAGGTAAGGAGCTTCTACAAGTTTATAACCATCTTCGTAAAAAGGGTAGGCCCCCATCCAGTGCTCAAAACAATGAATCATACTTTTAACGACCGCAAATTGCTTCCTGGCCCGCTCTTCATTATACCGCAGCGCATAGAAATCCAGGTCCAGCTTTCCTTTTTCACCCGTCAGCGTGTCGCTCCAGTGTATATAATCGCCTATGTAGAAGGTCGCGTCATAGCTATTGATCGGGTTCCGGATTGTCCAGCTGAATAAATTGCGATGTTCCAGCTCTACGGTACCGCCACTGGTAAGGTCTGCAAACCGCACATTCCTGGAAATTGCAGACCCGGCTTTGGGCAAACGTCCATTTGCAACAACATTCAGCCCTTCCGGGACGATGTAATTAAGCGTCATTCCGCTGTCCGGTTCTTCTCCCTGGTAATCTTTACATGGCCACCATACACTCGCGCCAAGTCCCTGGCAGGCTACAGCTATCCAGGGTTTACCCAGACTATCTTGCGTCCAGATAAAGCCACCATCCCATGGCGGATGTACTGCCTCTCGGGGGTGCCCATGATAAAAAACGGAAATAGTCCTGTCCGGAGCGATATCTCTTTTCCAGTTTGCTGTATTTACCCACCATACATTACTGTCATGTGCAAAGGTCAGATGTTTTCCGTTACAGAGAATGCTGTCCAGCACCATAGGCTCCTGCAGGTCCAGCTGAAGGCTGTCATGTGCCATGCCGGTAACCCGGAGTACAATATTATTCCAGCCGGAAATGCTCCTGGCAGCAGTATCAAACGTTACAGTGAGATTGTATTGCTGCACTTTCCACCAGTTGCGGCCTGTACCATTGCTGCCACGCAGTGTATCCTGCCGCGTATAAGCAAAACTGGTATTTGCAGTGAGCAAATACCAGCTTATAAAAAGGATAGTGAAAAATCTGTTCATTAATTGTTTTTTCTGTGACCGGGATGGTTGTTTCTCATTTAAAACACCTGTAAAACTGCTTCACAAGGTTCATCCCTGTTGTTTTTACTGGATGTCGGTTACTTCAACATCAAATATAAGCACAGAATTGGCAGGAATCAATGGGCTTGGGCTGCGTTCGCCATAAGCCATTGCAGAAGGAATATAAAGGGTAGCTTTACCGCCTTTTTTCAGCAGGGCCACACCTTCATCCCATCCGCTTATCACCTGGTGCTGTCCCAGGCCGAATGTAAACGGCTGAACGTGATTGAAAGCCGGGTCAACATTGGAATCAAATGTTTTACCATCCATTGTTTTGCCGGTATAATTTACAGTCACTTTCTGGCCTGCTTTTGCATTTTCACCGGTTCCGGGCGCTGTGATTTTATAATACATGCCGGAAGCAGTTTTAGATGCAGTGATATTGTTTTTCTTAAAATAATCCTGCAACAGCTGATCATCAATGCCCATTTGTTTACCGGCATGTTCCTGCTGCTCTTTCTGCATCTGTTCTTTTGTCTTTACAGACACCATTTCAATATTATATTCCACTTTCTGACCAGCGCCTTTTTTCATCCAGGGCAACGGCTGGTTACCTCTTGCGAGAAGGGAATCTACAGGTACGCGGAAAATAGCACTGTCGCCTGCCGAAAGCATAGGGAAGCCTTCTGCGAGGTCACCCTTAAAGTTGGGGGCAGGTACCTGGAATGGTACGGGTTTGTTCTCATTTGCCTTGCGGGAATCAAACAGGACACTGTCTCCGATGTGTGTGAAGATGTGCATCTCCACATAATCTCCCACATGTGCTGTCTGTTCGCCGGGAACATCGCGTACTATCAGGTATTCAAGGCCGTTTGGTGTTTTTTTAAATGCGCCACCTGCAGTCTTCTTTTCTGCCGGTTTTTGTGTTTTCTTAGGAGCCGTCTGGGCATCTGCCTGGCTGCTGAGCGCCAGCAGTCCTGCTGCAGCTATCAATATTTTATTCATTTTTTAAAGGCTTTTAGAGCGCGGTTTTATGAAATAATGAATGGTAAGACGTATGCTTCATCTTACCATTCGTTTATACAATTGTATGCAGATTATTTAAGGTCTGTTACCTCGATATCAAATACCAGGATGCCATTGGCAGGGATATTCGGATTAGGGCTGCTTGGACCGTAAGCCAGCGGAGAAGGAATATAGAAAGTTCCTTTACCACCTTTTTTCAGCAGCATTACACCTTCTGAAAATCCGGGGATCATGCTGCCTTCACCCAGTTTAAAGGTCATAGGCTCTACGTGCTTGAACTGAGGATCTGTATTGGAATCGAAAGTTTTGCCTTCGATGGTTTTACCGGTGTAGTTTACAGTCATAGTCTGACCGTTTTTCGGAGCATCGCCGCTACCAGGGTTGCTGATCGTGTAGTACAGGCCTGAAGCACTTTTCTCAGGTTTCAGGTTATTTTTTGTGAAATAGTCCTGCAGTATTTTATCGTCAGCCTGCATCTGCACAGCCGATTTGCTCTGCTGTTCCTGCATTGCCTGCTGCTGTGTTTTTATAGATACGAGCACTACATCATATTCCACGAATTTTTTGTCTTTCATGAAAGGCAGCATCTGGGCGCCCATTTTTTTCATAGAATCGAGGGATACATGAAATACAGCACTGTCGCCGGCAGTAAGCAGCATGATACCTTCCGGCATATCGCCTTTGAACGCAGCTGCAGGCAGCGGGAATGCAACCGGCTGGCCATTGTTCATTTTGCGGCTGTTGAAAAGGGTAGAATCACCGACACGTGTAATGATGTGCATTTCTACGATGTCGCCAATAGCGGGTTTCTTGTCGCCGGGGGCATCTTTTACAATCTTATACTCCAGGCCGTTTGTTGTTTTCTGGAAACCACCATTGGAATGACAGGCTGTGAGACCCATTACTGCACCTGCCAGTGCAACCGGGATGATACGTTTGATCATGTTTATTTTTGTTATCTGTTTTTTATCGGGGGTGAATATCGGACAAAATTTCTTTAAATTTCGTTACTGTATCAGAAAAACTTGCTACAGACCTTCCTCCGGAAGCATTAAAATGGCCGCCGCCGTTAAAATGCTCACGTGCAAAACGGTTCACATCAAAGTTTCCTTTACTGCGAAACGACATTTTTACTTCGTCTGAACGTTCAGTGATCAGTGTAGCAAAGCGTATACCAGCAATACTGAGCGGGTAGTTTACAAGACCTTCAGTATCACCTGTATTCAGCTGGAAAAGCTGCAGGTCTTTGCGGGAAATGGTAACCAGGCCGGCATGCCATTTCGGGAAGATCTCCATACGCTCTATCAGCATGTATCCTATAAAACGCATCCTGTTCAGCGACCAGGAATCATACACTTCTTCATGTATGGTGCTGTGTTCCATACCCCGACGCTTAAAATCGGCCACCATCTCATGTACACTGGCTGTAGTTACCGGAAAACGGAAGGAGCCGGTATCGGTCATTACCCCGGTATACAGGCATCGCGCCATATCTGTATCTATCAGCGCATTGTCGCCGGAAAGGTTGATGAAGTCATAGACCATCTCGCAGGTGCTGCTTTTCTCCGGTATGCTCATACCATAGTCCCACACCGGCTTTGGAAACATATGATGATCTATAAGTACTTTGGGCTGGGTAGCAGCTGCGAGATAAGACTCCATGTGCTTTACCCGGCTGAAATCATTAAAATCAAGGCAGAAGATAATATCAGCAGCAGCGAGGGCGTCCTGTGCGGGCTGAGGCACTTCCTCATAATTCAATACTTTATCAATGCCCGGCATCCAGGTAAGAAAGTCCGGCACTTCACTGGGAGAAACAGGAACTACCTCATGTCCTTTGGCAATAAAGTAATGATACAATCCAAGCATGCTTCCTATTGCATCACCATCAGGTTTATGATGAGTGGTAATAAAAATCTTTTTCGGAGACTGCAGTAAAGGGAAAATGTCCTGGATCTGTTTCATAAAGAGCGCCAAAAATAGTTATTCCAAGGCAAATTTTTAATCCCTGTTATAATCAGGATCGCTGCAAATACCGCTTATCATATACATTTAACAAATCGTTCTTGTCTATTGGCAATTAAAACCTATTTTTGCGCCGTCAAATTTTAAAGTAAGCATAATTATATGTCTAATCGCACTTTTACAATGATTAAGCCGGATGCAGTACGTGCCGGTAACATCGGTAACATCCTCCAGATGATCAATGCTGCAGGCTTCCGTATTGTAGCTATGAAATACACCCAGATAACCCTGGACCAGGCGGGTAAATTTTATGAAGTACATAAAGAACGTCCTTTTTACGGTGAACTGACTCAGTTTATGAGCAGCGGACCTATCGTAGCAGCTATTCTTGAAAAAGATAATGCTGTTGCTGATTTCCGTACACTGATCGGCGCTACCAATCCTGCGCAGGCAGAAGAAGGCACAATCCGTAAAAAATATGCTACGTCAATCGGTGAGAATGCAGTACATGGTTCTGACAGCGATGATAACGCTAAAATAGAAGGAGATTTTTTCTTCAACGGCCTGGAACGATTCTAATGATCCGCCACAGGACCTACAGAAAATAAAATATATCACAAAGCCTGCTTTACGGAGCAGGCTTTGTTTTTTTGTAAGGCGTACAAACGTAAATGACCGGCCCTATAATTTTTCCAGCTTTCTTGAAACTGCCACTGCTCCATTGAAATATTGCAGCGTATATATGCCAGGGGCCAGGGTAGCAGTGTTTAATTCAATCTTTGCTCCCTGCCTGCTGTAAGGCAATACTATCACGCGGCCCATCGCATCATAGAGTTTTATACTTTCACTAGTTGGAGTAATAACACCTGTTTCCAGGTAAGCTTTATCTCCGGCAGGATTGGGGTAGAGCTTAATTATATTTTCTACAGCTGCTATTGTATTTACACCAAGAGAGGGTGGTGGGTTATAATAAGCATTCCAGGCATTGTCTGCCATATTTTTAATGGTAGTGAAACGAGTATGCGGACATGCGTTGTCCGTATCCTGTGGCTGTACAATAAGCGCCATTACCACAGTTTGTGTTGCACCAGCCTGCAGTGTAAAATCATTGCTGGCAATTACAAATCTCCGGTCACCGGGAGTATCGTTCCTTGCACATTCCGACCAGCCTCCGGTAAGGGAAGGATCATCCGGAAAAATATAATTTGCGTCGGCACCAGTGATCGGGTTTTTAAAATGCTGACCGGCCCTGTTTATGGATCTCATATATCCATTAAACTGCATTCCGTTGGCAGGATTTCCTATCGCTGAGTTATCATTATTATACATAGTAAAACTACCGGCCGGCTGTGGGCTGTGTATACCATCCCCCGGCAATTGTATCATGCTCACGCCCGCTATGGGGATATTGGTTCCATAAGAATTGGGCTGCCCGGCACCATCTGTACCTGAACTATTATATATGATGCCCATACGATGAACAGAGTCAAAGCCAATATAGTCGTCAAATGCATACCCAAGATCCATATCGGCCATCATGGCCATCCTGAATGCAGGGTAGCTGGCATTGGATTTATTCTGAATGCTATACTGGTAATAGATCACGTTATCGAGTATGCCGCCTCTGTTATAAGCAAATACAGATACATGCGTCTCTGCATGTATCGCGTCTGATAAACTATTAGCATGCGGGCTTGCGGCATCATTGTATACATACCAGAGCATCTGGTCTCCTTTTATATCCGGGTAGTCGCCGTCCTGTGGATTATATACGCCATCGTTGTTTACATCTTTAAATGGGGCCATATCGGTTGTTACAATAAGAGAAACACCATTATTCCCTTTGGCAAAAGGGTTTCCCTTTGCCGGCCACTCCAGCACGGCAGCCGGAGTATTGGCAACTGTATGCGAGGAAAGATGACGAAAAGAATCTATAGTTGACTTATTGATTTTCCAGATCCTGGCCCATTTGTCTACGGTGGTACTGTCTGTAATACCAGAGTTGTCAAGCGGGCCGGGCCAGTAATCATTTCCCTGTTGCCTGTAAGTCTGTGCGGCCACCTTCAGGTTTCCCTGCTGATCATATCCGCCCATCCATACTCCGCCTACAAAGGCAACATGTTTTCCTGAGCCTTTGGGATATTCGCACCGTGGAGTAGCACTTGAGGGATCATACCACATATCGCCATGCAGCAGAGAGGCAGCCCTGACATTGTTGATGTCTATACTTGCAGAAGTATTGTAGGTGCGCTGAGCATGGACGGAAAAAGAAACGGATGTAACCGCCAGGGCGAAAAGAAGAGAATAGTACTTGTTCATAGAGTTGTTTTAAATAACCAACGCTAAAGTACTCGATGAAATCATCTATATGATTAATATTCAGTCATTTTTAGGTAAATAAAATATGACAATTGTGTGAGGGGAAATGTCACCGGAAGAAGCTCTTCTACTTATTCCTCATCATTTCCCAAAGCACAATGCCTACGGTTACAGAAATATTGAGTGAATGTTTGGCGCCCCACTGCGGAATTTCAATACAGCCATCAGCCAATGCCATCACTTCATCCTGCACACCAGTTACTTCGTTGCCAAAAACAAGTGCTGTTTTTTCCGTTCCGTTCCAACTCAGATCCTGCAGCGGAATGCTGTTATGTGCCTGTTCTATCGCGAAGATCTTATAGCCCTGCTCCCTGGCGGCCTGTACTGCTTCTGTAGTAGTGGCAAAATGTTTCCAGGTTACAGTTTCGGTAGCGCCCAATGCCGTTTTATGTATATCCCGGTGGGGCGGAACGGGCGTGTAACCACATAGATAAATGGCTTCCACAGCAAAAGCATCTGCAGTACGGAAACCAGAGCCTACGTTATGCATACTGCGCACATCGTCAAAGATCAGGATTACCGGGTGCTTGTCCGATCGCTGCATTTCTGCAGCCGTTTTACGGTCCAGTTCTTCCATTGTTTTCTTTATGAACATGTTGTGCGTGTTTTGGCTCTGATTAAGGGTGCAAAAATATTTCATACAGGCCAAGTACACGAAACATTTTTATGTTTTAACCAGTCTTCAGTAATTTTGCAGAAATTATGGAAGAGATGAGCGCCACACAGGAACTTTTATCAGGCATTAAATGGCAGGAGCAGGAAGATGCAGACCTCGCCGTACTGGAAGACGAACTCCATAGCCTCATTGTCTGGAATGACGATGTAAATACCTTCGACTGGGTGATAGAATCCCTGATAGATGTCTGCGAACATTCACCGGAGCAGGCAGAGCAATGCGCTATGATCATTCATCACAGCGGCAAATACGGCGTTAAAAAAGGCAGCTTTGAAATACTGCGCCCCAAAGCTGAAGCACTTATAGACCGCGGCATCCAGGCAACTATCGACTTTTAATTGGCGAATGTGCTGATGTTGCTTATGTAACACAGACATTAACCAAACTAAAATATGGGTTAATACGGGCCACTGGCTAATTATCGAATTTTCACATTTGCTAATTCAATTGCATATATCGGCACATAAGCATATTACCTCATTAGCACATCCATCGGCTAAATACCACATTTTCACATCTGCTGATTAAAAAATCCCCCTTTCAGATTTCACGCTATGCTGCCTGAGCATTACTTTTGACGCTATTATTATTGCGTATGCGTTATTTAATGCTGCTCCTTGCCGTAGCCTTATGTGGCAATGTCATTGCACAAAACGGTAAAAAATCCATTACACTGGAAGATATCTGGAAGAATAACACCTTTCGTATAAAATCAGTGCCGGGCTTTAATGCCATGAATGATGGCAAACGGTATACCCAGATCGACAATGACGGTGGTACCCGGAAAATAAACGTTTACGATCTGCAGAACGGGAAAAAACAGAATACTCTTTTCGACGCTGCACAAAATAAATACAACGGCACTGCAATCACCGTTGACGAATATGTCTTCAGCAAAGACGAGAAAAAAATGCTGCTCCTCACAGAAAGTCAGAATATATACCGCCGCTCCGTGTTGCATAAAGTATATGTTTTCGACATTCGTTCCGGCCAGGTTCAGTTGCTGGATAATGAAAAAGTACTGCACGCGTCTTTCTCTCCCGATGGCAGCAAAGTAGCTTTTGTAAAAAACAACAACCTGTACTACCGCGATCTTAATACGGGACAGACTGTTACGATAACTACGGACGGCGAACGCAATAAAATCATTAACGGTAATTGTGACTGGGTATACGAAGAAGAATTTGAATTTACACAGGCTTACGAATGGAATGGCAACGGCAGCGCTATTGCTTACTACCGTTTTGATGAAAGTCAGGTGCCGCAGTATACCATGACGGTTTACGACAGCCTTTATCCGACACCATACCAGTACAAATACCCCAAAGCAGGCGAGCCCAACTCTGTTGTGGAAATAAAAATCTACGATCTGAAAAAACAGCAGAGCACCAAAGCTGATATAGGTACAGAAACCGACCAGTACATACCCCGTATCAAATGGACCAATGAAAATGACAAGCTGTGCATATACCGCATGAACCGCCTGCAGAACAAGCTGGAGCTGTTACTTGCAGAAGCCGGCACCGGCAGTTCTTCACTGATCTATGTAGAAAATAACGCCAGCTATATTGAAATAAACGACAACATAGAGTTCCTCCCGGACAATACATCTTTTATCTTTGAAAGCGAGCAGAGCGGCTACAACCACCTGTACCGCTGGGACTGGAAAACCTCGAAGCTTACATCACTTACAGACGGCCTTTATGATATAGAAACGCTCATTGGCGTAGACAACCAGAAAAAACTGGTGTATTATACTGCGGCAGAAGCATCGCCAATGGAGCGTAAACTGTATTCGGTAGACTGGAACGGTGAAAATAAGAAATGTATCACCAATGAGCCGGGTACGCACAGCATCACAGCCTGCCGTGGTAATAAATATTTCCTCGACAAATATTCTGCCCTGAATGCACCGCCGGTATACAGCCTTATCGATGCGTCCGGTAAAAAAGTGCGTACACTGGAAGACAACAAAGATCTGAAAGCCACGATGCAGGATTATGCATTGGGCAATATAAAACTGATACATGTAACCGGCGACAGCGGCACGCAGCTCAATGCATGGATGATCACACCTCCCGGCTTCGACAGCACCCGAAAATATCCTGTACTTATGTTCCAGTACAGCGGGCCGGGCTCACAGCAGGTGGCCGATAAATTCCCTGTTTCAGATTTTTTCTGGCACCAGATGCTGGCGGAGAAAGGCTATATAGTTATTTGTGCAGATGGCACAGGTACAGGTTTCCGCGGTGAGGCATTCCGTAAGAAAACTTACCTGCAACTGGGTAAATACGAAAGCAACGATCAGATTGCTGCTGCACGTTACCTGGGCACCCTGCCATATGTGGACAAATCACGTATAGGCATCTGGGGCTGGAGTTTCGGAGGCTTTATGAGCAGCACCTGCATCATGAAAGGCAACGATGTATTTAAAATGGCCATTGCAGTAGCACCTGTTACCAATTGGCGTTTTTACGACAATATTTACACAGAACGCTATATGCGCCGTCCACAGGAAAACCAGGCTGGCTATGATGAAAACGCACCAGAGAAAATGGTGGGTGGCCTGAAAGGGAAATTCCTGCTGATACATGGTACCGGTGATGATAATGTGCACTTCCAGAACTCTGTAATGATGGTCGATGCTATGATCAAAAACAACAAAGACTACGACAGCGAATACTATCCGAACAAAGCACATGGCATTTCAGGTGGTAATACGAGACTGCACCTGTATCGTCGTATGACTGAGTTTATACTTCAGAACCTGTAATCACTTTTCCGCCCTTCATGACGAAACTGGAACGATTTATATTTCTTTCTGCGCCTATGCGGTTTCTTTATCGTATAGCCGATAAAATATTTCTGCCCGGTTTCGAAGGTTTTTCCTTGTACCAGGTCGGCAAGTTCTTCAGGAAAGAAATGCGCGATACCAACCTGAACATACGTGTGGCAGCTGTAACGTACAATTTCATCATGGCGATACCGCCCACCATGCTGTTCCTGTTTTCGCTGGTGCCGTATCTGCCGTTGCGCGATGTACAGGAAACCATACTGGACACGCTGCACCTGGTAACGCCAAACCAGCGCATTTATGATAATATCAGCGCAGTAGTAGTGGATTTTATGAATACGCAGCACCGCGATTTCCTGTCGTTCGGTATCCTGCTTACCGTATTCTTCTCCTCAAATGGTATGATGGGCCTGATGCGCACCTTCGACCGCAGCCTGGCATTGTACAAAAAACGTTCGGGCCTTAAACGGCGCTGGACGGCCATCAAACTTACTTTTATGCTCATCTGCGTGGCTATTACCACACTGGCCATACTCATTGTGCAGACAGAAACGCTGAATGCCTATGTACTGAAGATCTTCGGAAGCATTATCGCCGTAAAGCTCCTGAGCCTGCTCATTTTTATACTGATCATATTCCTGGCTGTATCCATCGTATATCGTTACGGCCCGTCATTGTCACATAAAGTAAAGTTTGTATCGGCAGGCTCCGTAATGGCTACGATACTTTCCGTACTTACTACTACAGTTTTTTTCTTCCTGGTCAATAATATTATCAATTACAACAAAGTATACGGCTCCATCGGTTCGCTGATCGCTTTTATGGTTTGGGTATGGCTTAATACACTCGTTATCATACTTGGGTACGAACTGAATGTAAGTATATTGCTGGGTAAAATCTCTCGCACCGAAAATGAGGCAAAACAGAAAGATCAGTAGCCTGCTGATAGTATGTGCTGCACTACTTATCCAGGCCTGCAATACCGGTGGCTCCAGGGAGCAGCAGGTTCCTGAAAAAGTGACTTTTACAGAACATATTGCACCGTTGCTGTACCAGAACTGCACCGTCTGTCATCGTCCTGGCGGGAACGGCCATTTCAGTCTTGTAACTTATAATGACGCCAAAAACAACGCCGGAAAAATAGCCTATGTCACCAAGGAACGCCTGATGCCGCCATGGCCTGCCGATCCGCATTATACAGAGTTTATCGGTCAGCGTGTGCTCAGTGACTATGACATAAAGCTTATTGGAAAGTGGATAGAACAGGGTAGTGCAGAGGGCCCGGCTGATAAATTACCTTCATTACCACAATATCCTGCAGGTTCAATGATCGGCACACCGGATCTGCGCCTGCCGGTACAGCCATACATGCTTAAAGCCAACAGCAGTGATCACTTTCTGCTTGTAAAAGTACCATTTGAGCTGCCGGCAGATACATTTGCCAGCGTTATAGAATTTGTGGCAGGCCCGCAGAATGTAGTGCATCATGTAAACGGCGATATGGTGAAATACGATTTCGACAAAAAGAAAGATGTAATGGCCGGTCTGCGGACCGTGGATATGGTGGAAGACAGCACGATACGTCAGGCTTATGAACGGCTGGGATTACCCAATGATGATGGCTCTTACCCGGTGTTGCAGAAATCTGTGGTAAACTATCTGCCCGGTGTTTTTTCACTGAAATATCCTGCGGGAATAGGAGGGTACAAACTACCACGGAAAGGAGCATTTCTGCTGAACGATCTGCACTATGGCTTCAGTAAAAAAGACGTAACGGACAGTTCTTACATAAATATATTTTTCTCAAAAGTACCGCCGGACAGGCCTATGCAGGAATTCCAGCTGGGCACACTTGGAGTATCTCCCGTAGAACCAGACCTTATCATACAGCCCAATACAGTAAAAAAAGTATACAGCCGATATGTGGTTCCGCAGGACATATCAATAGTTACCATAAATCCGCACATGCACCTTTTGGGCAAAAGTTTTAAAGCATATGCACTTAAACCAGGCGGCGATACTATCCGTCTTATATCAATACCGCGATGGGATTTCAGCTGGCAGTATTTTTATACATTTAAAAAAATGGTGAAAATACCGGCCGGTTCAACGATTGTGGCAGAAGGCGTTTACGACAACACTGCCGCCAATCCGTTCAACCCCTTCAATCCGCCGCAGCTGGTACGCGACCGCAACGGCAGTATGAAGGCAACAGACGAAATGTTCCAGTTTATAATCAGTTATCTGCCCTATAAAGAAGGCGATGAGAACATAAGCCTGGAAACAAAGTAAAAATGAGGTTGAAATTTCCGAAGCACAAAAACACTAACTTTAAGCAAAAGATGAAAACAATGAAAAAGATCCTCCTGGCCGCCGCCCTGCTTATGAGCTGCGGTTCTGTTTCTGTTTATGCACAACAGCAAGGCGCACCGCAACAGGCTGCATCTGCTGTAAGCCTCCCGATAGGTTCACACATTCCTGCTGCCGACATGGACTTTATTGCCACAGACCGCAAGCACTATACATTGCAAAACCAGGTGACTAAAAAGGGACTTATCGTAATGTTTTCCTGCAATACATGTCCGTTTGTGATCAAAAGCCAGGCCCGTACCAAAGAAGTGATGGAATATGCACAGAAAAACGGAATAGGTATGGTGATCGTTAACTCAAATACAGCGCAGCGCACAGGTGACGACTCATTTGAAGCCATGATCAACTATGCGCTGAAACAGGGTTATACCGTACCTTACCTGCTGGATGAAGGCAAACTGGTAAAAACATTCGGCGCATCCCGTACTCCGGAAGTATACCTCTTTAACCAGGAAGGAACACTTGTTTATAAAGGTGCCATGGAAGATAATCCTGCCGATCCGGGAAAATCAACCAAAATGTACCTGAAAAGTGCCATTGATAACATGGTTGCCGGTAAAGCGATCAACCCGAACACAACGCGCTCTGTCGGCTGCTCCATCAAACAGGGAAGCTAATACAGAACATCAGACGTTTATATCAAACAGAAAATAGAAAGCTGCTTCTCTGAGGCAGCTTTTGTTATTTATGGTCCTGCTTGCCTGCCATCACAAATACTTTGCTCCGCAGAATGTTCGGCAATACCGTCCGGGGCAGCATTACAATAATAACAACTGCAGGAAAAATTGTCAATCATTCATTTTCAATTATCCATTATTTACAATTTGGTAATTCATCATCCACAAACTACATTTGCGCCAGCTAAGGTTTCCTGAATAGAGTAAGGAATGAAAAGGGAACCGGGTGAAAATCCCGGACATTACCCGATGCTGTAAGCTTCATACAACCATCTGTATCTTCATTGCCACTGTTTTATACGGGAAGGCCGCAGAAGGGAAGCGAGTCAGAAGACCTGCCTTTGCACAACATATTATCGCTGCTTTCGGGAATAAAAGCACAGATAAACCGCAGGCTATGTGCACCGTGCCTGTACTATCTGAAGATTTTCCGTAGCTGCGTAGCAAACAAATTATTTACACAATCAAAGGATTGCTATGCGCAAAATTTTACTCTTTGCAACTGCTGCTATCTGCAGTACTTCTCTTTATGCCCAGACAGTGGCTACTTTCGACGCCCTTAGCCTTGCTGCTGCGGATACGTTTTATGTAAACTACACCGCTCCCGGTACAGATGTAGGCTTTAATAACGGACTGGCACACTTTCCTTGCATGTATGACACTGCATACGGTGGGCTGTGGAGCAATGGTTTTGCATACTCCAGCCGCAGAGACAGCTCTACCAGTGGGTATACCAACATGTACGGCGCAAAGGCTTATACAGGTTATAATGGTTCTGATAAATATGTAGTAGCCAACGGCAGCGGCAACAAAGTATTCCTGTTGCCTGCAGCACAAGGCAAATCAGTATCCGGTTTCTACGTTACCAACAGCACTTATGCTTATAACAGTATGAGAGATGGTGATTTCTTTGCAAAAAAATTCGGTGGTGCAACCGGCAACGATGCTGACTGGTTTAAACTGACAGTTTTCGGTTACCTGAATGGTGCTAAAAAAGCAGACAGCGTTACTTTTTACCTTGCTGACTTCCGTGATACGAATAATGCGACCGACTATATTGTAAAAGACTGGCGCTGGGTAAACCTGCTGCCATTGGGCCATGTAGACAGCCTGCAATTTAAGCTCAGCTCTACAGACAACGGTCAGTATGGAATGAACACACCGGCATATTTCTGTATGGATAACTTCACGACCAATGAAACCAGTGTTGCTGTACCACAGACTAACACCGTTGCTGCAAAAGTGTATCCTAATCCGGCTACAGACAAACTGTATATAGAAGCTGCTGCCAATAGCATTCAGCAGGTAACTGTTTACGGCCTTGATGGCAGAATGATCTTTACACAGCCGGTTACTGAAGAGAAAGTAACTTTGAATACAGTTTCACTGGTGCCGGGAGCTTACCTGCTGCAGTTGAATGGTGCTGATGTACATGCTACTGTACGCTTTGTAAAGCAATAATACATGAAGAAAATTTTATCATTCATCACGGCTTACTGCCTGTACCTTACCGCCTCCGCACAATATGCGCCGCAGGCGGGAGTAGCAGGCAGTACTGCTATTTCACAATCCAGCAGCCTCTTTACCGGCTGGGCAACGCATTGCGATGTTCAGCGTGGCTGGATGGACATCAATAACAAAACGCTGGGACCGGTTTCTGCCGGTGACAGCAGTTTTGCAGTTGGTGCGCCCGACGGTTTTATTGTGAGCCTTGGCGACAGCGGGGTAGCAGTACTTACATTTGCTCATCCTCTTGTTAACGGCACGGGGCCTGATTTTGCTGTATTTGAAAACGGTTTTGCCAATCCTGCCAATGCAGAGGAAGCCTACCTGGAGCTCGCCTTTGTAGAAGTAAGCTCAGATGGCATAAACTATTTCCGTTTCCCGGCCACATCCCTCACACCGGACACAGGGCAGATAGCGGGCGTGGGTACCTATATGAATGCACGCGCGCTCAACAACCTTGCCGGCAAATACATAGGTACTTACGGCACTCCGTTTGATCTGCAGGACCTTGCCGGTAAGCCCGGACTGAATGTAAATAACATCACACATGTACGCCTTGTAGATGTGGTGGGTTCTCTCGGTGCACATGCATCTTACGATAGTGCGGGGCATAAGATCAATGATCCGTATCCTACCGCATTTCCTACCGGCGGTTTTGACCTGGATGCTGTTGGTGTGATCAACCAGGCAAATACTGCAGTAAACCAGGTGACTGCAAACACAGGCATACTGGTATATCCCAATCCTGCTACAGATAAGATAATCGTGCGATTGCCCCCGGCAACACAGGCTGTTATTACAGTTGCAGATATAACCGGAAAGGTGTTGCAGCAGATATCCGGCGGGGAAACAACAGAAATATCATTAGCAGCATATGCTCACGGGCTGTATTATTTTACCGTTCGCGATACCAAAGGCAATCAATGGACAGAAAAAGTATCAAAATTGTAATACTGGCATTATGCTGGATATGCCTGCTGGCCGCCTGTAAAAAAGGAGACAGCGGTAATTGCTGTACGCTGCCAACATCTGATACCAGCGCAAAGGTGTACATCATTTGTGAAGGCGCGCTTTCAAACGGCAACTCTTCACTGTGTTTATACCTGCCGGCCAAAGACAGCGTTTATGAAGATGTTTATAAAGCTGCCAATGGCCAGTCTGTAGGTGACGTATTTCAAAGCATGACAGCGATCGGCAATTATTACTTTCTGTGTATAAATAATTCAGATAAAATACTTGTTATCAATAAATCCGACTGGAAACTACAGGGCACGATTAACGTATCCAAGCCAAGATATATATTGCCCATATCTGCAACCAAAGCGTACGTATCCTCGCTTTTCAGTAATAAAGTAAACATAATAGATCCTTCAACCTTGCAAGCCACAGGCTCTTTTTCGATGCCTTTCCAGAATACGGAAGGCTTATTCCTTTTGAACGACAGTGCATTTATCTGCACCTGGGACACAGCCACCAACAACCTGTATAGTATTAACACAACGACCAATCAACCTACCCACTCATTTACCATGGCCGGCTATGCGCCACAGGAGATACTGATGGATAAAGAACAGAAACTCTGGGTGCTTTCCGGCAATATTACCAAAGGAAAACCTGCTGCATTTACCCGTTTTGATCCGGCAACCGGGCAAATACTTAAAGCCTACAACTTCACCACAACATCAGATGTTATAAAGCCGGTTTTCAATCCCACTAAAGACACGATATATTTTATAGAAGTAGACTATAATGGCGGCACCGCCAACAACGGCATTTACCGCATGGGCATTCATGATGCGGCATTGCCGGCACAACCTTTTGTAGCGACACAGCAGTACCAGTACTTCTGGGCACTGGGCATTGATCCGCGCAACGGCAATATCTATGTTGGTGACCCCAAAGGTTTTACACAGAAAGGAGTAGTAACTGTCTACCGCCCGGATGCGAGTATAATAACAACATTTAAAACAGGGCTCGGCCCCGGTCATTTTTATTTTGATTAAACGCTTTGATGCTGAATAGCGCCATATCCCCGTGTAAACTGAGATTAGCATTGCTTTGTGCAATGCTCTTTTCTTTTGGGAATATACAGGCTCAGTCGCTCGCCGATACATTGCATGAGGTGAAAGTGAGAAGCCGCAAAAAGAAAACATCAGATGATGTACGCATCCGCGATTTTGCGCCGGGACAAAAGATCATCATCATAGACAGTACCACCATGCAGCTGTATGAACAGCAAAGTCTTGCTAACCTGCTGACGCAACAAGTACCTGTATTTGTAAAGTCTTATGGAGTAAACAGCATAGCCACACTCAACTTCCGTGGTTCATCAGCAGCACAGTCACAGGTACTATGGAACGGCGTGCCATTACAGAATGCCGCATTGGGGCTGGCAGACGTATCGTTACTGCCTGTATCGCTAATGGAAAAGGTGAATGTCGTCTATGGCAGTTCATCGGCATTGCTGGGCAGCGGAAATGTAGGAGGTGCTTTATTGCTGGAAAATAATGCGCCGGTATTTGACAGTAACAAACACCGGACCCTGCAATTATCACTTGGTGCAGGCAGCTTTGGACAATACCAGGGTGGGCTTAAAACAACATTTACCAGCAGGAAATGGTATATCTCCGCAAAAGCATTTGCGCAAACAGCGCAGAATAATTTCAGTTATACCAATGAAAACGGGGTAGAGCAGCACATGCCGAATGCACATCTCAAGGGTGGTGGTGGTCTTGCAGATATCGGCTATAAGCTGGATGAAAAAAACACATTCAGTCTCACCGCCTGGTACCAGCAATACGACCGGCAGATACCTCCTTCCTTATTTGAGTACATTTCTGAAAAAGATCAAAAAGATGCATCATTGCGCCTGCTGGCTATGTGGCAGCGAAAAACAGTCAACTCCTTGTGGTATGTAAAATCGGCATTCCTGCAGGACCGTATGCAATACACGGATCCGCAGACGTTGCTGAACACCGATAACCTCACAGCCCAGTATTACGGCGAAGCAGGAACGAAACAGAAAATAAACGCGCACAACGATTTCCTGGTATTTGTGCCGGTACAGATAGCCTGGATGCACCAGGACGGAATCATTTATCAACAAGAGAAAGCGGCGATTGCAGCAGCGTGGAAAATGCATTATTTCCGTGACCGTCTGTTTATAGCGCTCAATGGCCGGCAGGAGTGGGTGAGTGGTAACAGTTTCCTGCTGCCGGGGTCAAATGCATCTTTTGAAGTGGTTAACTGGCTTAAATTCAAAGTGAACGTGCAGCGTACCTATCGTGTACCCACACTTAACGAATTATATTACGATCCGGGCGGTAATAAAGACCTGAAACCGGAACAGGGCTGGAATGAGGATGCCGGTTATGCAATAGATCTCCAGCCGGGGAAAAATATATCCCTGCAACACGAACTGTCTTTTTTCAATCGCGACATTCACGACTGGATCATCTGGTTTGGCGGCAGCATCTGGACACCGCACAATATCGCATCCGTCCACAGCCGGGGTATAGAATCGCAGCACAGCTTTGTATGGCAGCTCCACAGATGGCAACTGCATGCCGGGCTGAATATTTCTTACACAGTGGCCACAACAGTAAGCAGTTATATAATAAATGATGGCAGTGTAGGAAAACAAATTCCTTATACGCCCCGGGGACAGGTGCAAGTCAATATTGGTTTCGGATATAGATCATTCTACTTCAATTACAACCATACCTACACAGGGTACAGGTATGTTACTACCGACGAATCGCAATCCCTTGATCCTTTTCAAACAGGTAATGTGCAGCTTATGTACAGTTTTAACGCAGGAAAATATCCTGTGCGGGCCAGTTTTCAGCTGAATAACATTTGGAATGAACAATACCAGGTAGTTGCAACGCGACCTATGCCCGGAACCAACTGGCTGGCGGGGCTTTACTGGATGTTTCTTTAGATTTGAGATGTGAGTATTGAGATTTGAGACGATGGCGAGCGTGATTAAGCAGAACGGAATAAAATGTTGAAAGTCGAAGTTGCATTTTCACATCCTCCACATGCTCACACAGGTATCTCATATCCTACATCTAATATCTCAATACTCCCCGTTATGTCATGAATAATTGTTAATTTGGAGTAAAGTCTCAGAAGTTACCCAACCTCTGCGATTAACACGCAGTCTTTCAGTTAACAATATTTCAAAACCCATTACTTGTCCTTGTCCTTGGCATATACTGTATCCGGCCAGACCAGTGAGCTTGAAGAGCTCATACATGGATGTATCCGTAATGAGCGGGGTGCACAGGAACGTCTGTACCACCTGTTCTACCCGCGCATGATGGGCGTGGTGAGGCGTTATATAGATGAGGAAATGCAGGCGGAAGAAGTATTGAACAATGGTTTCTTAAGAGCATTTCAGAAGATTAGTCAGTATACATTCCAGGGATCGTTTGAAGGCTGGCTGAGGAAAATAGTATTTCATGCGGTATCTGATTATGTAAAACAGAATATCCGCTATAAAGAGAAAATTATGCTGGTGGAAAAAGACCAGCTGATACATAAAGATCATGCAGACGGACTGTACTACAACCAGTTGCTGGAATTGGTACAGGCGCTGCCGGGTGCAACCCGAACGGTTTTTAATCTCTACATCATGGAAGGATTTTCACATAAAGAGATCGGGAAGATGGTAGGGATAAGTGAGGGAACATCCAAGTGGCACCTGTCGGAAGGCAGGCGGCTGTTGAAGGAAAAAATAGAAAAACTACAATTGCATTTAAAAAAATAAATTTTATCCGCATGGATAAAAACATGATAAATATCGATGACCTGTTTCGCCAGCGACTGCAAGGTGGTGAGGAGAAGGAGCGTGCCGGTGCCTGGGCGAATATGAGTGCCCTGCTCGACAAGGAGATGCCTGTGGACATTGCACCGACAGCATTTAACTTCAGGAGATTTGCGGCTTATTTCGTAGGCGGACTGATGCTGGCAGCATTGTCTGTAGGCGGCTATAAAGGGTATGAACGCCTGCATAGCGACCGCAACCTGCTGGGAGAACAGAACGCACACGTGGTATCTGTTTCAAATACCAAGTCACTGAACACCAACGGAAACAGAATAGTTAACTCAAATGTTACTTCAGGTAAAACAGCCGGTGTAACAACGACAGGCGCAGCTGGTCAATCGCAGAACCCGGTAACAGCATCAACCGGTAATACATCCAATACCGCAGCGAAAGCACTGTCTTCAAATACATCCGGAAGCACATCAACAACAAACGGAAACAGCAGAAATGCTGCGGCAGCATCTTCGGATCAACAGGAAGCGCATACGGCTGGCAGTAATATTGCCACAACACAAAATCATACAGGAAATAATACACATACAGCAGCTGCCGGAAGTGGCTCTGGTAATAGCAACACCTATACAGCTACAGGAAATACAGCTCAGAATAATGCAACTCCGGCACAACAGAATATTGCATCTGCAAACAGCGCAACAGGCAATGAGACAATGACTCCTGTTTCCGGTAATAATCATAGTTACAATACCGGTAACATAACAGCTCCTGCACTACCGGCAGCACACAATACTTCAGGTACCACCAATCAGCAGAAGTCTTTCGCTGCAAATACCGGAAGTAACATGAATACCGGTAACGCCCATGCGGCCTCTGCCGGATCATCAGGTACGGGCAATGTTACAAGTAGCCATAACAACGGAACAACTCCACCATCCGGCAACAGTAATACCCCTGTGGTTGCAGCCTCCGCTGGTGGCGGGCAGCAAAAAGTACCGGCCGGTTTTATGCTGGTAAAAGATACCCTGCCGAAGATCAGGCTGCGGCAGCACTATGTACGGAATGCCGAAACGCATGTCAATGTACTTCGTGTAGATACAATTTCTGTTGAGCATGAAATCATAGACCGTTTTATAAAACAGGAAAACCACGATGCTGTTGCATCAAATCAGCAGCAACCTAAATTACCCGCCCGTAACATGACGGGCAATGCCGGGGCCGGAACAGGAAAAGGCTCTGTAGGCAACCGGACTGAAACCAGCACGGATAATATAGTACAGCCTGTACCAAACAGCGCTAATTCTGCCGATTCCAAAGACCTCGTGCCGCTGGAAAACTATAAAGTAGCAAGCAAAAGAAGCTATGCCTGGGATCCGGAACGATTCCGTGAAATAGTGATGCGCGCTAAATTCAACCTCGGCCAGGTTAAGTTCTATCCGGGCATTACAGGCGGTATTAATACGAACATATCCGGCAACAACTCTATCAAAGGATTTCAGCTTGGACTTTCAGGAGTATTTGCATTCAACGATCGCTGGAGCGTACTTACTGAACTGAAGTATATCACACGCTTCAATAACGGTATGACCATTAAAGATAATTATGCCGGTGCACCAGTAGACTCTTTCGCAAAATATAATGCACAGGGTACAGCACTGGAATCTATGAATTACAACCGTGATTCTATGGAGCACTACTTCAATTTCTCTACCGTAAGCAGTCTCGAACTTCCGATAGCTGTACGCTACGCCATAAAACGCCTCTATTTAATGGGCGGTATCAACCTGGCGTACAACTTCAGCGTCAGTGCAGAAGAAGTATCAAGAGATCATCAGATTATTACTACTGTACCATATAACCATGGCCCGCTGAGCTGGCCTGACGGGAAACCAACCGTAACGCTCAGTGATTTCAATTCAAGATTTGGTATCGGGTACCTGCTTGGTGCAGGCTACCAGATAACACCGGCTGTAAGCATAGACCTGCGCATGACCAAAACATTCTGGGATAATGCAAACGGTGCAGGTGCACGAAAAGTCTCTTCAGATCTGTTTAAATCGCCTTCTATGCAACTCTCTATAGGGTATCGCTTCAGGCAGAACAGACATTAGTAAACCTAAAAAGTAAACAAGCAAGCAGGAACCGGACGAAAGCCGGTTCCTTTCTTTTTATAGCATTCTTTAATATTTCTCACGGCGGCACGACGACGCATCGCTTCCTTACCTTAACCTGTCATCTTACCGCCCCGCTGAATGACGCAGTCGCGCAGGATCCTTTGAATCGTATATAATATATGCTCGCAACGACGCAGCGTCGTTTAAGGAGGAATACAGATATAAATACTAATTCTTCTGAATAAAGTGAAACAGAACTACTGCTGCTGAAAAGCTGCCGGATATGGAGGGCCTGGTGCGCAGCACCGAAGCGAAGCGGAGCCCGGAGCAGCCGGAACTATAGCCCGGAAATGTTCGTATGCTGATAGCCAGCGGGGACATTATTCATCGCCCATTGCAGCTTTTTTCATTTCGCTGACGGTCTCGTGGCCGAGATATTTTTCAATACCGGCTTCCATCAGGTAAATAAGCGGGGTGAGTATAATAGCCATACTGGCCTTGTAAGCATAATTGACAAGTCCTACGGCCAGGACCCGCTGATAAGACCAGCCACGACCCAACTTGAACGCTATAAACAGCACCACAAAACTGTCTATAAGCTGGGAAACAAGGGTAGAACCGGTAGCACGCAGCCACACATTTTTTTCGCCGGTAATCTTCTTTATACGGTGAAACACCCATACGTCGAGCAGCTGGCTGACAAGAAAAGCTACCAGGCTACCGAAAATGATCCACATGCCCTGCCCGAAGATACTGCTGAAAGCCACCTGCATATCGGGAATACCCTCGGCCTTCTGACTGCCGGTCCAGAACGACTGATCTGCCGGTACTTTAATAGCCAGGAAAAACATAAGAAAGGCATATGCAATCAAGGCAATAGCTGTGTAAGAAATCCGACGTACTGCTTTGGGGCCGTAATATTCATTGACAACGTCGGTAAGCACAAACTCAAGCGGCCAGAGCAGCACACCTGCCGTAAGCGTAAAAGTGAGGCCCGGTTCTCCAAGCAAAGAGAACGGATGCGGTTCACTGCCGAACACACGTTCCAGCGAAAAGAGCTTACCACCGATGCATTCTGCAATGAGTGCATTGGCTACAAAAAAGCAGGAAAGGAATATGAACAGACGGGTAGGCTTATCGGCCAGTATCTTACGGATCATGCTGTAAAACTATTCCATTCAGCGAAAAATGAAAACCGGGAATGCATTGTTTTTACTGATTCCCGGTATTAGATATAAGATGTGAGTATTGTGATTTTAGCGTATTACACTGTATAGTTGCCGGATAGATTATTTCTTTTTCCTGGAGATAGTAATAATAGGAACGGTAACTGTTGGCGATACCGGTTGTGCGGGATATAATTTCATATACCGTTCTATGTTGTCTTCGGGAAGTGCCAGGTTTTCGTCTTTAAGAAACTGAACCCTTGTTCTGCCCATGTCTGCATCTTTAAGGAGTGCTGGTTTTTCACTGCTTGTCTTCCACTGGTTCTCATCCCAGTAAACAAAAGATTTACGGGCAGGATCATAGAAGGTATAATAGTCGGGGAAATATATTTTTTGTTTTGCAGTGTTAAAATCAACCTCTTTGGCAGTTTGCGCAGAATGTTTTGCTTTTTTGTTGGATTTACTTTTTTGGGCATCTGCAGTAAAAGTTCCGGCGACGCATATTGTAAAAGCTGTAATGGCAATGAAACGGTTCATGAGGGTATATTTTACTTAAGTTATAACAAAATAATGCCCCAGGCAAATTTAATGTGCTGATTGTGTAATACGCCGATGGATACTAACTGACATGATATTTGCGATAACAGCTTTATACCTGATATTCTGCCATCATTCACGATTCACCATTACCTATTCACGCCTCTTCTCACATCTCATATCTCTCATCTGACGTTTCACACTTCATCCTACTGCTTATTGATAAATATCTGGGTAAAATAATACTTGCCGGTGCGGTCTGCGGCAATACCGATACCGGTCATGTTGTAATTGCCTTCAATGTTTTTACGATGTCCTTTGCTATGGAGCCACATGTCTACCACCTCACGGGCAGAAGAGGCTCCGAATGCAACATTTTCCGCTGCTGCGTTTGCGGGTTTAAGATCTTTAATAAGCCTGCCCGTACGCTGCTCAAAACCATCATGCCCAAACGGTACTTTATGTGTAGCCATATCGTAGCTGTGCCGGCGCGCAGCATCTGCAATCTCATCATTCATTGCAAGCGCAGGAAGATGTTTTCCTGCCCTGTACTGATTTATGAGCTTCAGTATCGACGCCTCCATATTGCCGCCATCTGCAGCAAATGATCTAATACCGGTAAATGAAATAAAAAGGAGTGTGGATAAAATTAACTTAACCTGCTTCATACTAAAAACGACCTTCTTCCGTAGTGGAACAAAGTTAAGAAATGCCACACCCATACTGTCTGGCATGATGTTTTATCTTTTGTTAAAAACAGGTGGAAACAGATAAAACAGAAGAGCTATGAAACAATTGCAGAGCCTGGCATCAATAAGTCTTAAGTACTTTTTTGATATCGAAGAACAGGTGGTTTTTACGATGGTACAGATGGGAAAATTTTATGCGGTATGCCTTATCCTGAATTTTATGCAGCACAACTGGATAATGGAGCTGGGGCAACTGAAAAAGATGTTGCGGTAAAAGGTATCAGAATTTAAAGTTATAAGTAATGCTGGGCAGTATGGGAAATATGCTTACCTGCATCACCTTAGCTTCTATACCTTGGGAAACATTTCCTTTTGTATCTACATACAGAAAATACGGATTGTAACGGTCATAAACATTGTATATGGAGAAAGCCCAGCTGCTGCTCCATTTTCTTTTCTTTTTATGTTGCGGGGTGTACACCGCAGAAAGGTCCAGCCGGTGATAAGGCGGCAGACGATATGCATTGAGCTTGCTGTACTGCTGTACGAGTTGCTGCTCTATAAAATAGTAATTGGTAGGCAGTGTAATTGCATTGCCGGAGCCGAAGATAAAAATGGCGGAGAATGTCCACTTTTTACTATGCTCATAGGAAGCTACCAGCGACAGATCGTGGCGCCGGTCGTATTTTGCAGGAAAGCGCTCTCCGTCATTCAAATCAGGGAATGTTCTCCATGTCCATGATAAAGTGTAGCCGATCCAGCCGGTAAATTTTCCTCTTGTTTTATTAATAAAAAATTCTGCCCCGTAAGCTTCACCACTGCCAAATACAAAATCGAGCTCCTGATCGCGGATACTGTTGGGTACATATCCTTCCCGGAACTCAATCTGGTGTTTCATGCTTTTATAATATACCTCCACAGATGTTTCTACTTTATTGTCGAGGAAATTGTGGAAATACCCGAGCGCATACTGCCACGAAACCTGCGGCTGTGTAATGTATGTACTGGGTACCCACGTGTCGGTGGGCAGGGTAGAACCGTTGTTTGTTACCAGGTGAATATACTGGTAGGTTTTAGTAATGCTTGCTTTAAGTGAGGAATACTGATCAAGTACATAGCGGATATTAAAACGGGGCTCCAGACCGCCATAGGCTTTTACCAATTGCCCGGTGCCATAGCGGGTGCTGTCCGACTTATTGCCGAATGCATCAAATGTATAACGTGTGTATGGCCCTACCTGCCCGAACCAGCTGTAACGCAGACCGGCATTTATTTTCAGACCGGGAGCGAGGTCAAATTCGTCCTGCACATAAGCTGCCGCTTCATGGGCATATTTCACGAAAGCATTGTTGGGTTCAAAAGACACGGAATCGCTATGTCCGGAAACCTGGTTGGGCACAAAAGTGTGGAATGTATAGAGGATACCGGTTTTGATGTGATGATTGAATGATGTAAAATAATCAAGGTCCAGCTTGGCATTCCAGTCACGGATACCAGAGGCCAGTTTTACAGCAAAGTTGTTCTGCTCACCGGTAAAGGAGAAATTATAATCATTGTAGACCAGGGTTGTGTTCAGGAATACACGATCACTGAAAAGATGGTTCCAGCGCAGGGTAGCAGTGCTGTTGCCCCAGGGAATTTTGGCTTTGAACGACTGGCTGGCGCTGTTGAACACAAATTTATCGCGCCCGAAATAACTGCTGAGATAGATCCTGTCCTTTTTAGTAAGAATGTAGTTGGCTTTGATATTGGCATCGTAAAAATAATAGCTGCTGCCACTGAAGCTGCCGCCTTTCGAAGCGAACGGTTTTGCCAGTATATCAATGTAGGTTCTGCGGCCGGAGATCATAAAGGAACCTTTGTTCTTTTTGATCGGTCCCTGAAGCGTAAGCCGTGAAGCGATCAGGCCAATTCCCCCTTCTCCGTGAAGTTCCTTCATATCGCCCTCTTTCATGGAAACATCTACCACCGAAGAAAGCCGGCCGCCATAGGCCGCAGGCATACCTCCCTTAATAAGTGTTGTACTTTTTATCGCATCGGAATTAAACACGGAGAAAAAGCCGAACAGGTGACCGGTATTATAAACCACAGCATCGTCCAGCAAAATGAGATTCTGATCGGGGCCACCGCCGCGCACATAAAATCCGGAGTTTCCTTCTCCGGCAGACTGCACACCTGGTAATAGCTGCAGGGTTTTAAGGATGTCTGTTTCGCCAAAGATTACAGGCAATGTTTTTACCTTATCCATAGACAGGCTGATAGTGCCCATCTCTGTGCCCGTTACATTCTCGTCTTTACGAGCTGCTGTTACTTCCACTTCTTTTATGGTAGCCTGGTTCTGCATCTCGGCGTTGTATACCTTGCTGTCTACAAGCGCCATCGGCACCGTAAGCGTACCATAGCCTACATAGGAGAAAATAAAAGTATAGTTGCCGGCAGGAACGGATACCGAATAAAAACCATAACTGTTTGCCTGTACGGCTATGTTCTGCTCCTTTACATATACTGTAGCATTGATGAGTGCCTCACCGCTTTGAGCATCGCGCATATAACCGCTGAGCGTTACTTTTTTTTGTGCATACAGGCTACCTGCGGTACATACCAGCAAGAAGAAAAGTATCCATATGCAATAGCGGGGCAGGGATTTCATTACGGCAATGATATAACCGAATTTAATATAAACAAACGGCACCGCCTAATGTTGTGAAGACGGTGCCGTTTAATTTTTTATGCAGTAATTATTATTTCAGCGAATCTCTTACCTCTCCGCAGTCGAGCATTTTTTTACCATAGTATGGATTTTTTATTTCTGCCTCGCTGCTGAGCCAGTAAGCACCTCTTTCAAATGCCATAGGACAATACTGACGGTAAACATGAGCATTCTTCAGATCAGCATCTTTCAGTACTGCATACATAGCGTCCGAAACTTTTTCAAAAGAAGCGCGTTTCTGCTCCAGGTTACCATTGGCAGCGGCAATTTCCTGTGCCTTCAATTGCATTGTATCCAGGTATGGCTGTACTGTTTTGCCATCTGCGGAATCGGTTTTCAAAGCTGCGGTCATAGCTGAGACTGATACTACCACTTTTTGGGCTGCGGCATTTGCTTTGGCTGTGTCTGACGCAACAAAGGCATCTTTAAGGCTGTAATAATCGCCGATGACTGTCATAAGTGCAGAAGTACCGGCAGCTGAAAGTTTGCTTGCGGCTGGTGCTGACGGGGCTTCGGCTACGGGAGCCTCGACTTTTTTGTTTTCTGTGGCATTATTGCAGCTGCTGATGGCTATTACCGATACAAAAAGGACAATTAAACGGCGCATGGAATTTCATTTTGCCGCAAAGGTAGGGGAATGTGGGGAATGTGAGAATTAGCTGATTGGCTAATGTGATGATGTGCTGACATGGGAATAAAGGGATAAAACACGCCCCATTAGCTAAATCGCCAATCAGCATATCAACTGATTCAAAAATAATGTTACAGGAACGTTATAATGAGCTATGCCTGGTTACTTTAGCCCGCTTTTTGTGTCTATAAAAGTATAAAACAAGCAAGGTTATGAAAAAGCTATTGTTAATGGTCGCATCAGTTTTGACAGTGTTTACAGCATCTGCACAATACCGTGGTCATGGGCATGGCCATTTTGAAGGAGGCGGTTTTTACAGGCCGCATCCAAGGGTATATGTAGGAGTAGGGGCTCCATACTGGGGCTGGGGACCCGGATATTATGGCTGGGGTTATCCTTATTACTCCTGGTCGGTATACCACAGGCCTTCCAAACTGGATATGCAGATTGCGGACATAAAACATGATTATGCCGACAGGATCTCTTCCGTAAAAATGGATGAAGGACTTGATCGCAGGGAAAAACGGGAAAAAATCCATGAGCTGAAAATACAGCGCGATGATGCGATCTACGATGCCAAGGCAAATTATTATAAGAGATCCAACTAAAATGACAAACGGGCTTCAATGAAGCCCGTTTTTTTATATAAACACACAATGAAAGCGCTGAGAAATATTCCCGGATAGTTATTTATTTGGCTGCGGCGTATAACGCAGGTAAGGTTTTACCACTTTTACACCTTTCGGAAAGCGTGCAATGGCATCTTCTGTGGTGATAGAAGGCACAACAATCACATCCTCACCTTCATTCCAGTTGGCAGGTGTGGCCACGCTGTAATTTGCAGTAAGCTGCAACGAATCAAGAACACGGAGCACTTCATTAAAATTACGTCCTGTAGATGCAGGGTAAGTGATCATCAGTTTTACCGTTTTGTCGGGACCTATTATTACCAGTGAACGAACGGTAGCAGTAGCTGATGCATTGGGATGAATAAAATCGTACAAAGTTGAAACCTTACGGTCTTCGTCTGCAATTATTGGAAAGTCTACGGTCACCTGTTGTGTCTCATTAATATCATTGATCCAGCCAAGATGCTTATCCAGCGGATCTACACTGAGTGCAAGTACTTTTACACCACGTTTGGCGAATTCGTCTTTCAGTGCTGCCGTTCGGCCCAGTTCTGTAGTACATACCGGCGTATAATCTGCAGGGTGCGAAAAAAGAATGCCCCAGGAATTGCCCAGGTAATCATAGAAATTGATTTCTCCGGCACTTGTCTGTGCATTAAAATCGGGAACGGTGTCCCCTAAACGCAAGCTCATGGTTAGTTGTTTTTATTGAACGTGAAGTTATGTAATTCCCACTAAATTAGTGGACTATAAAATCAGCTATCATCTTAAAATTCTTCAGGTAGCTTTTCCGCTTCGCAAAACAAACGCCGGTACCCAAATACCGACGTTTGTCTTTATAAAAATTATGAAAATGCCTAATCTTCCAGGTAACCGAATTTACCATGATTAAAATCATTTAATGCCTGTTGCAATTCGTCGTGTGTATTCATCAGGAACGGACCGTAGCTGGCTATGGGCTCATCTATGGGCTTACCGCTCAATACCAGTACTACGGCATCTTCTGTGGCTTTCAGCGTTATATCTTCCCCTTCATTTTTAAAAAGGATAAAGTTATCTGTTGGTGCCACCTGGTCGCCATTTACCTGTACACTGCCGCCCACAACGAGTATACCCGTGTTGAAATCTGCCGGCAGGCTCAGCTGTACTTCCGCATCTTTATTGAGGCGCACGTTGTACAGTTCTACCGGGGTAAAAGTAAACGCAGGTCCTTTTATACCTTTGTACTCACCGGCTATTACTTCCACAGTACCGCCGTTACCGGGCAATTCGTATTTGCCCATTTTACCATTGGTAATTTCCTGGTATTTCGGCGTAGTCATTTTGTGCTCGGCAGGCAGATTTACCCACAGCTGCACCATCTGGAAAGGACCGCCTTCCTTACTGTAGTTTTCTTCATGATACTCCTTGTGCAATACACCGGAACCTGCGGTCATCCACTGCACATCGCCTTCTCCTATCACACCGGCATGGCCGTAGCTATCATGGTGAGCGACCTTGCCATGATAAGCGATAGTTACTGTTTCAAAGCCGCGGTGCGGATGCACACCTACACCACGGGGCGTATCACGCGGAGAGAAGTCGATCAATGAATTGTAATCCATCAGGTAGAAAGGACTCATTCTTTTTTCGCTCATATTATAGCCGCCAGGGAAAAAGTTATGTACCCTGAAACCGTCGCCAACCATATGCGGTGCCGGTGGCGGCAATATTTGCTGAACTTGTTTTACTGACATATTAATAGTTGTTTTTTACTTGATTATTGTTTGTTACGATGCATCACAGACAGCGGCTGGTATTCAGGATGACGGTCGAGATAAACCCTGATGTAAGGACACAGCGGCACAACATTTAATTTGTTGTCGCGGGCGTAATTGAGCACATATTTAGCCAATGCAGCCGCAAGCCCCTGGCCTTCCAGTTCCTGCGGAACCTCAGTATGTAAAAAGGTGATCGTATCGCCGGAAGCTTCATAAACCACAAACGCCATTTTACCATCTATATGCAACTCAAAGCGGTGTTTTTCGTCATTCTGAATAATGTTGTATTCCATAGTTTTTCTGTTTTGCCATACAAAAATAAAACGTCGCCTTGTGAGCGACGTTGATCTATGATAAGAAATAGTGAATGTCCGTGAGATGTGAAATGTCAGATGTGAGATATGAGTATTGAGATGTGAGATAACAGAAATTACAGCCTATTAAATTGCTTTTGCCACATCATCAGCTAATCAGCATATTTGCTAATTGCCTTGCGTATTCACGAGCCCAACTACACTGTTATAGTTTTGCTGCAGGCGGACGGAAAGATTTTTAGCAGTTGCAGAGTCGCCTGCAGATTGTGCCGCTGTTAACATAACATTTAACTGGCCTAGATCATTCCGTGCATTGTTTATTTCACTTGCCTGTTTAGATTCATCCAGCTCCCTGATCCATTTCAGGTCTGTTTCGGCATTCTGCGCCACGGTCTGCGATAGTACACGTCCTTTATCAACAGCATTTGCATGGTAATAAGCCTGTACAATATATGCACTCGTAAAATCATGCGGATAAGATGCTGCACTGATAGAGGCTGTAAGTTTGTCTAATATATGTATCGCATCCTGCAGCCTTCCCGCATCTGCCAGTGCATTGGCCAACCTTGTGCCATTGAGCTTATAGGCTACGAACATAACGCGGTTCTTCTCATCAAAGTATACGTCTTTACGTTCGCCACCGCCCCATATGTATTGCTTCATAAACAGGTCGTAGCTTTTATCCAGGTTCACACTGCCTTTATCGCCATCAGTTGACCTGTGTTGTAAACTGAATGGAAGTAAACGATATGCAATCCCTTCCATATACATATAATTGCCCATGCCCAGTGTGTTGTCATTGCCCGGAAAGCTGCCGTTAAAGTATAGCGGCCGTTTCCAGCCATCGCGGGCCACAGCGGCTATGATATTCATAATAGCCAAATCATTTTTAAAAGCGGTCTGTTTGGGAAATTCAAATTTCATAGTGTTGTCTAAGCGCGTTGTATCTGATGGGGAGACCCAGCCATTACTGATCAATTGCTGTACCGGTAATCCCTGTACAAAGAACTTTTTGGCAGGCAGGTAATTTTCGGTTTCACCAGTATTGTTTGGCTGTTTATTGGCGGGATCGTTGCTGGTGATAAACCTACACACTTCTTCGAGGTTAAAATATTTATCCTGTGATACACCCGGCGCTGCCAAGTAGTTGACATAATTATGGTGCCCGCCGATGTAGTCATCTTTTTTCCAGATCATCGGTACAGCATCGGCATCATTGACACGGTAATTCAGCTGATCTATATACCAGTCGGTGCCCAGCAATTCTGTAATCACCACACGCACATCGCGGCGGATACCTTCTACTTCCTGCAGGTACCAGAGTGGGTAAGTGTCATTATCTCCAACAGTAAAGAGCACAGCATTGGGCGCGCAGGACATCAATGTATTGTATGCTGTAGCTCTGGCCAGTGATTTGGCAGAACGGTCATGGTCATCCCATTCTTCTTTTGCCATAAGTGTGGGCACTGCGAGCAGGCATAATACTATTGTCAGGTAAACAGCAGAAGTTTTCTTTGTGAGCTTCTGCATCCATTGCTGCACCATCAGTACACCAATTCCTATCCATATAGCAAAGGCATAAGTAGATCCTGCAAATGCATAATCGCGCTCACGGGGCTGTATGGCGGCCATATTCAGGTAAATGGCGATGGCAATACCGGTGAAGAAAAACAGCAGCGTAACAATTAAAGCATCTTTCCGGTTGCGGTTGAACTGGTACACCATGCCCAGTATTCCCAATATGAGCGGCAGACAGTACAATTCGTTACGGGCTTTATTGTGTGCATACCCGTTAGCCATATCGTCCATATCGCCAACACGGGCTTTGTCCCATGGCTTGATGCCAGATACCCAGTTGCCGTTGCGGGCCTCCATCTGGCCTTCGTAATCGTTTTGCCGGCCGGCGTAGTTCCACATAAAATAACGCCACCACATCCAGTTGAGCTGGTACCCCCAGAAGAAGGAAAGGTTATCGGCCGTAGAAGGAACATCATCCTGCGAAAGACCCAGGAAGTTCTGGTAATACTGTACATGACCGGGATCGGAATTGTCCCAGATACGCGGGAAGAAGCGCATGCGTGAAGGATCGTATTTGTAACCGAATTTATGATCTGTGACTTCATAATGATCTTTACCGTCCTTTTTTACCTGGCTGTAACTGTCTCCTTTGTCATCAAGTCCTGTAACAGGCGTGTTATAGTCCGGACCATAAGCTATAGGCTGTTGCAGATATTGTTCGCGCTGCACGTAAGAGACCAGGCTCATCACATTGTCCGGGTTGGTCATGTCTACCGGTACATCTGCCCGCGAACGGATCATAGGAACGATATAGCTGGAGAAACCGATGATGATGAACATCAGGCTGAGGATGCCGGTGTGCAGCAGGTAATTGTTTTTACGCCGGGCATACAGGAGCAATACCGTAAGTGCAGCAACCAGCAGCAGTACAAAGAACAAAGCGCCCGAATCAAATGGCAGGCCCAGGCTGTTGACAAAGAACAGGTCCATACGCGAAGCGAAAATGGATAGATATTGTATCACACCGAACTGTACCAATGCCAGTAAGGCACAGCCAATAAAGAACGCGGCAACGATACCCGGCTTCGTGGTTTTATACCTGCGAAAATAATACACCATAGCCAGCGCAGGAATGGTAAGCAGGTTGAGCAGGTGAATGCCTACAGAAATGCCTATGAGAAAAGAAATGAGCACGAGCCAGCGATCCGCATAACGTGTGTCTGCAACGGCCTCCCACTTCAGTATAGCCCAGAAAACCAGCGCTGTAAAACAGGAAGATGTGGCATAAACTTCAGCCTCTACGGCCGAGAACCAGAATGTATCGGAGAAAGTATAGGCGAGGGCGCCCACTGCACCGCAACCCATAATCAGTATCACCTGCTGTGGTGTGGGTTTGTCCTCTTTTATTAACAGCCGGTAAGCCAGCCGTGTGATGGTCCAGAAAAGGAATAGTATAGTAAAAGCACTGGCCAACGCCGACTCTGAATTGATACAGGCTGCTACGATCTGTTTATTACCACCAGCCAGCAGCCCAAAGATGCGCTGCATCATCATAAAAAAAGGAGCCCCGGGCGAGTGGCCCACTTCCAGTTTGTAGGCACAGGCCAGGAATTCACCGCAGTCCCAGAAGCTGACAGTGCGCTCCATGGTAAGCAGGTAAACAGCAAGTGCAATGGCAAAAACGAGCCAGCCGGTAACGTTATTTATTTTTTTGTAATTCATATTGGTGTTGTTGAACGCTGTCGGGTTAGGAACTGAAGCATTGCCTGGTAGTAATCCTTTGATGAATGGTGCTAACGCCACTGAAGCCATATAACCATTCCGCCGCCGGGATCATAACTATCCTGTATAATGCACTGCGCCGCCGGGAGAAAATATCTTATGGCTTAACAGAGATAAAATTAGCGGGAGACCGGAGCGAAGCAGGTTAATGCATTAACAATAAATGTTAATAATGGTTAAAAGGCTGTGTAGTGCGGAATAGCGGTTGTAAATTGCTGTACATCACAGAAGCAGCATTGTGAAAAAACTGTCATTAAAGCGAATACGGGTGTTGATGATTGCCAGCTACGGCCTGTTGCTGGTATTTACAGCTATGTGGCTGCACAGTCAGCTGAACAATGAGAAAAACCAGTTGTCGAAAGACCTGGCCAAGCTGTTTACCAATGTACAGGAGCAGATCACTGATTCGCTGCTGGCAGTGCGCATGATTCAGCCCGATTTTGGCAGTAACTCTTCCGGACAGGAACCAGTTGCCAGAGCAACATTTGAAATACCGGCAGCAATAAAGGAAAACCCGGCGCAGATGATGGGCCTGCGTAAGCTATTACAGGATGCACAGAAAATATCGGGGGCAGAAGAGAAGCAATTGTTCCGCCTTGATACCGTTGTTTTCAATGAAATATTTACCGGCCGTATGAAGCAGAATGGCTGGAATTTTACCAGCAAGTGGGTGTCGAGCCAGGATAGCGGTAAGAATGCCGAAGCAGAGATTTTCATACAAAGCAACTTCTTTACACATGAACATGGCGTAGTAGTAAGCCATTTTGATCCGTACCTCTGGCGCAAAATGCTGCCGCCGCTGGCCTTTGTGCTGGTGCTGCTTACTGTTACAGGCCTTGCTTTTCGCATCGTATATAATAGTCTTAATGAACAGCTGAAGCTGGGCAAGATGAAAGACGATTTTGTAAGCAATATGTCGCACGAGCTGAAGACACCGATTGCTACTGTGAAAATGACACTCGAAGCATTACACCATTTTGATGTGATAGAACAACCGGAGCTAAGCCGCGAATACCTGGAAATGGCTATGCAGGAAATGGAACGGCTGGAACTGCTTGCCGGTAAAGCATTGCATACATCTTTACTTGAGTCGGGCAGACTGGTGCTGCAACCCGAGCAATGCGACCTTGAACAACTGGTTATGCAGGTGGTACAGGCCTACCAGCTAAAACTGCAGCAACATGAAGCTACTATAGCAGTGCACAGCATTGGTCAGAACTTCTTTACGATGGCCGATCCGCTGCATACGCAAGGCGTGCTCATCAACCTGCTGGACAACAGCCTGAAATATGGTGTTGCACCGGTGCGCATACAGATCGTGCTGCGCGAACAGGAAGACGGCATACAGCTTACCGTAACGGATAACGGGCCTGGCATACCGGAAACCTACCGCGACCGTGTGTTTGAAAAATTCTTCCGCGTACCGAACGAAAACAGGCACAATACGCGCGGCTATGGACTGGGCCTGAATTACGCTGCGCAAGTGATGGCTCAACAGCACGGCGATATACAGGTAGAAAATATGAGCGAAGGCGGATGCCGCTTTACATTAACATTCTAAGCGTGAAGAAAAAGATTTTCTACATAGAGGACGAAGCACATATGGCGCGTATCCTGAAGGATACACTGGAACGGCAGGGATTTGAGGTACTTCACAAAAAGGACGGCTCCAAAGCAATAGACCACATCAGCCAGTTTGCACCGGATATATGCCTGCTGGACGTGATGCTGCCACATGTAGACGGTTTTACGATCGGTAGCCATATACGGAATGTATTTCCGCGGCTGCCAATTATCTTTCTTACCGCCAAAACGCAGACAGACGATATTATAAAAGGATTTTCTTCGGGCGGAACGGATTATGTGAAAAAACCTTTCAGTATGGAAGAGTTGATTGTGCGTATCAATAACCAGCTGAAGATCCTCTCCAGTGAAAGCAGCTTGCCGGAGGCATTGGGTGAAGAGGTGCAGCTGAACAGCTACCATTTTTATCCCGGTCGTATGGAACTGCATGATGGCAGCAATGTGATACGCCTTACCAACCGCGAATCGCAGATACTGGCCATGCTGTGCAGCCACCAGAATAAAACGCTGGACCGCCGCACGGTGCTCCACAATGTATGGGGAGATGATTCTTTTTTCAACTCACGAAACCTGGATGTATACATCCGCAAGCTGCGTAGCTATTTTGAAGCTGATCCGCGTATTGAAATTATAACGTTGAAAGGAGTGGGGTACCGGTTTGTGGTGGGGTAGATATGGGCAATGTGATTAATGCGAACAATGTGCTGCTCATTGTCCGTTATCTCAATACTCAAATCTGACATCTCAAATCTACAATCCCCGCAACGCTGCCACGATCTGCTCCAGGTATTGCTGGTCGGTCGTGTCAAACTGGTCGAGCGCATCACTGTCTACATCCAGCACGCCCACAACCTCACCATTACGGATCACCGGCACTACAATTTCTGATTTAGACAGGCTGCTGCAGGCAATATGTCCCGGGAAAGCTTCCACATCCGGTACGATCAGTGTTTTTGCTTCCTGCCAGCTGGTGCCGCAAACGCCTTTTCCTTTCTTAATACGGGTGCAGGCCACCGGTCCCTGGAACGGTCCAAGTACCAGTTCGTCACCTTTTACGAGATAAAAACCAACCCAGAACCAGCCAAACTGTTCTTTCAGTGCAGCCACAGCGTTTGCAAGGTTGGCCACGAGGTCGGTTTCATAAGTAGTGAGTGCTGCAATCTGCGGTACTACAGATTCGTATTGTTCCTTTTTGCTGCCGGTAGCAATAATGAGATCTTCTGCCATAGTAGCAAAGGTAAGTGGTGAATAGTGATTGAGAGACAATTAGCTGATCAGCTAATTTGCATATTAGCTAATTATTTCAAGCGGGCTTTTTTGTTGTTCTTTTTTCGGCTTATTTTACTCCCTGAAAAAGAAATCAGAATAACACAGCACATGTGGCAACAACTCTTTCGCCGTAAATCGGTAATACAAATAGAAAAGGAAGCAGCGGCGGGGCTGGGAGATGGCGAACACATCAGCGGCCTTAATAAAGTACTTACCGTGCGCGATCTTACATTCATGGGCATCGCAGCCATTGTGGGCGCCGGTATATTTTCCACGATCGGTACGGCCAGTTTCCAGGGCGGACCGGGTGTGGTGCTTTTGTTCCTGTTTGTTTCTGTTGCCTGCGGTTTTTCTGCGGTGTGCTATGCGGAGTTTGCCAGCATGGTGCCGGTATCGGGCAGTGCTTATACCTACTCTTATGTTGCTTTTGGTGAAATCATCGCCTGGATCATCGGCTGGGACCTGCTGATGGAATATGCGATCGGGAATATTGCTGTAGCTATCTCCTGGAGCGATTACTTTACCACCTTACTCGACGGACTGGGGCTTCATATACCCGAAAACTTCACAATGGACTACTGGACAGCCAAAGCCATGGCATCGCCGGAAGCCAAAGCTGCGTGGAATATGGCGCCATCGTTTGGTTCATTTAAGCTTATCTGCGATCTTCCTGCATTTCTTATCACAGCTGTAATTACTTCGGTCATCTACATTGGTATCAAAGAATCCAAACGTATGATGAATGGCATGGTGATACTGAAAATGGCCGTGATCATACTGGTGATCATAGTTGGTGCTTTTTATGTAAAACCACTTAACTGGCATCCGTTCCTGCCCAATGGCATTACCGGCGTACTGGGTGGCACTGCTGCCGTATTCTTTTCCTACATTGGCTTTGACGCTATTTCCACCACAGCAGAAGAATGCCGCAATCCGCAGCGCGATCTGCCGCGTGGTATGTTTTACTCACTCATTGTCTGCACGATTATCTATGTACTTATTGCATTTGTGCTTACCGGCATGGTGAGCTATAAGGAGCTGAATGTGGGCGATCCGCTGGCGCATGTATTCCAGGCTGTAAAGCTGGACTGGGTGGCTGGTATCGTATCTATAAGTGCCGTAATTGCTACGGCAAGTGTGCTGCTGGTATTTCAGCTGGGGCAGCCGCGCATATGGATGAGCATGAGTCGCGACGGGCTGCTGCCGCCTATATTTTCACGCATTCATCCCAAATACAAAACACCTTCATTTTCTACCGTGCTTACCGGTTTTGTGGTAGGTATTCCTGCCTTGTTCATGAACCTGAACGATGTAGTGGCACTTACCAGTGTGGGTACTTTGTTTGCCTTCGTACTGGTGTGCGGCGGTATCCTGCTGTTACAGGAACGCAGGAAAAAAGAAACCGGCTCTATCGCACATGTGCCTTCCAGCAAATTCAAAACACCTTATATCAATAGCAAATGGATCATACCGGCGCTGTTTGCAATAGCTGTGGTGCTGTTTGTGAAATTTTATCCGGGCGGCCCCGGAGCATTCTTCTCTATGACCGATGATGCCGGAAAAGCCGGCTGGGAAGTGCTGCGCGGTAAGATCCCGTACTTTATGTTCGGTACGGTGTTCCTGATTACAGCAGTGGTAAGCTTTATGAAAAACCTGTCGCTGATACCAGTGCTGGGTTTCCTGAGTTGTACTTATCTGTTGTGCGAATCCGGAACTACCAACTGGGAACGTTTTCTAATCTGGCTGGTCATTGGCCTCTGCCTGTATTTCGTTTACGGACACAAGCACAGTAAACTCGGGAAGAAGGGAGTTAATTAGCTAATATGCAAATTAGCTGATTGGCTAATGGCTTGTGTGAAAATATCAGTTGACAGATGACTCCTGAGTTTCACCACACACACATTCACTATTGCCTATTCACTATTCACTGATCTCCAGTTTATGTTTCATCAGCAGGCCGGGAAGTCCCTGCAGGCTGAATTTTGCAAGGCGGATATCGTTGTGCTGCGGATCTATGTTGAAATTGGTAGCCGTTTCAAAATCTGCTTTCTTCAGGATCGTATTGCCAAATACTGCGCCCGACAGATCGCTTTGCGCAAATGAGGCTTCCGTAAGGTTGCAGTTTTCAAAGTTCGTTTCTGTAAGCTGCGAATTGATGAACTGGGTTTTCACCATTTTCTTGCCGCTGAAGGTTGCATAACTGAGGTTACAACGCTCAAAGTACACGCTGAACATCATATCTGCACTGTCGTCAAAATTGATGCCGGTGAGCTTGCATTCGCGGAAGGCAACATTCTTCAGCGCTGTACGTTGCATTTTAACCATAGCCAGGTTGCAGTTAAAGAAAAGGCAGCCTGTAAAGTAGGCGTTAGACAGATCCAGCCCGGCAAAATCGCAGCTATTGAATACACATTCTTCAAATTCTGCTGTACGGAACACGAATTTGCTGAAATCGTTTTTCTCGAAAGTCAGGTTGGTGTATAAATTATCTTCCACGGATACTATAATCGTTTCATTGTTTCAACATAAAGATCTTCTACCTGCTTGCGCGCCCATGGGGTTTTCCGTAAAAATTTAAGACTGGAACTGATGCTCGGATCAACAGTAAAACAGTTGATGCGCACATATTCGGCCAGGCGGTCCCAGCCGTAATATTCGACCAGTTGCTCTAAGATCTGCTGCAATGTTATGCCGTGCAGCGGATTGTTGGGTTGGGCAGAAGACATAGTGCGCAATTTACAATCTTCAGGTGAAATTTTACCAGCAGGAATTCATCATACTTTACAAGCAACCGGAACGTTGCAGCTCAATAACAATCTGTATGCAAATTCTTTAATAGTCATTTATTATTTTTAAGCCGGGAAAGGCAGTTAGAGCAATCTGAGTAATATATACTCGTCCCCCCGAACCAATGACGAAAGGCTTTTTAATTTTATGCTGCATGGTGCTGCTGCAGGAAGCACTGCACGCACAGGGCGTTTTACCTGCAAACAGGTATTACAACAAAAACACGCCTACACTTACCTGGGATGCCAACACCACTACAGACGGGCAGGTGAGCAATGCATCCAATACGTGGGCGGCCACCACCACATGGGTAAAGTATCCGCCTGCCGGTACCAATGTAGCCTGGGCAGCGGGAAGCAATGCCTTGTTTGGCGGCAATACCGGGGTAAATGCCGCAGGTACGGTTACCATATCGGGCACACAATCTGTACGGAATCTCAGTTTTAATCCTGCAGTCAGCGGTAATTTTACACTGACAGGAGGTACGGCATTATCTCTTACCGGCGGCACTTCATTTATCAATACTGCTACAGGTACATCACCTACTATTGCCGCCTCATTACAGGGCAGCAACAATGTGGTAAAAATGGGCAATGGTTCGCTTACACTTACGGGCATCAACAGCTATTCCGGTGTTACAGACATTAATCTCGGTACCGTCAACTGCAGTAATACCGCCGACTGGGGCGCATTGCCCAGCGGAGCTGTAAATGTGAATGCAGGTGTACTGAATATATCGGCCAACTATCCTTATTTCGGTACAAGCGGCAGCAACTGGCAATTGAACAATAACGGAAATGTTACACCAACGATAGCAAGCAACGTACTTACCTTAACTACCAACTCAGGCAACCAGGCGGCATCTGCTTTTTACAAATGTAAAGTAAGGGTAGACGGCGATTTTAAAGCTACGTTTACCTATACACCCAGCGGCGACATTGCAGCAGACGGCGTGGCATTTATCCTCCAGAATTCAGATGTTGCTGCATTGGGCGGCGGTGGCGGGTCTATGGGATATTCTGTTATCAGCAATAGTTTTGGTCTTGTTTTCAATATTTACAACGGCCACCAGATAGGGATGAATGTGGGTACGAACGGAGCCATTAACTATGGTTCGGTATCGCCGGTGGTGATGAACAGCGGCAATGCAATCAACGTAACAGCCACCTATAGCTACTCGGCCAAGACACTCACCGTAAATCTTGCCGAACAAGGCACCACGCATACATTCAGCACCACATATACCAGCGTAGACCTGCCCGCAACGCTGGGCTCTGTAGTTGGCTGGATCGGTTTCTCCGGTGCTACGGGCGGCTCTCAGTCTACACAGAAAATCAGCAATTTTATTTTCCAGGACAGGGCATGGAATATAAATGTAAACACCCCGGCAGCGAGTTATAACTCGGGCAATATAACGCTTGGATCAGCACCTAACCTTGCCGGTAAAATCTTTAATATTATGCTCACCGGTACCGGCACCGGCTTTACCTGGACTGCTGCCAACTGGACCGGCACAGCCACAGGTACGCCTATCTTACAGCTCAACGGCACCACCGTAACCAGCGGTGTAGCCAGCGGCGGAACCACAATTACTTACAGTGCCACAGCCGGAGTTACGGTAACCAGGTAGTATTAGCAAATGTGAAAATTAGCTGATTAGCTAATGTGCTTATATGCTGATTGGATAATCTGCTAATTACAGCTCACAGCTTACTGATCACTGTTCTGCTTTTCCTCGCCAAGCTGATTAATAAACGTATGCAGCTCACCCAGCTTATCTAGCGGCAGGGAGCGGATGGTTTCATTAAGATCGTGCTCCTGTACGACACGCGGCTTCAATTGTGCCAGCGGATGCATGTCTGCCTGTATCATGTCCTTGGGAGCTTGCCAGTCAAAAAGATCGTTGAGGGTACAATTGAGTGCGAGGCATAACTGCTCCAGGTGGTCGTAACTGATGGTGCGCACCTTGCCGGAAATGATGCGGCTGGCAGTATAATAGGTAAAGCCTGCTTTTACAAGAAACGTGTTGGGACTGGAAATGCCTTTGTCGTTCATAAGGCGGTGAAGGTTGAGTGTAAGCATAATCGGGTATTGAAATGTGGTTTATATGCAGCTGTAAAAAGCTGCTGATCAGTTAGTACAGATCAATATCTATGCCGGAAACCCTGCAAGGTTATCAATACCAGCAAAAGAATTGTAAAAAGAGGTCAAAGTGTTGTAAGAATAAGCAAACTGGTTATTAATGAAAGCAAAAGTGTTATTAATGTAAGTCAACCGGTTGTAATTCTAAGCAAAATGGTTGCTAATGCAAGCAAAAGTGTTATTAGTAGAAGCAAACAGATTGTAAATACAAGCAAATAGTTTTAAAATATCTGCAAAAGTGTTGTAAGTGTAAGCAAACGGGTTGTAAAAGGAAGCAAACAGGTTGCTAATGATAGCAAAAAGGAAGTATTTGAAAAGGTGTATGGTTATTTTTCAGGATTTTATCCCGCCTTTCGGTACAGCAGGCAGGCTGCTTCGAGCATAGGCAGCAGATCGTCGTACAGGAGTATGATGTAGACAGGCACATCATCTCGGTCAAGCATTGTTTCATCCAGCCATTCTTTGAGCAGGTGGCGGATGTCTTCTACCGGGTACACGGCAAAAAAATCATGCAGCACCTGCTGCGGGTCGTTCATCTGTTCCTGTGTGAGGTGCAGCGGCTGCTTGTGCCAGGGCGGGAGTGAGTACGTTTCCTTCGGGATTTTCATAAAACGATAGATTTAATGTGTAGGCAAAAGAAAAATGGCTGCCGGAATGCTATAGCAGCCCGGTGGAATAATTTAGGCAACAAAAAAGCATAAAATATGCTGCGGCAACCGGTGGGCAAAATATGGAAATGCTATATTTGTACGACTGATAACCAACGACTATGGCACAGAAAGTACATCATGGAAAGAACCTGCGGAGGTTTCGCGAGTGGAAAGGGCTGAAGCAGGAAGCACTGGCCTTTGATATGGGCGACGACTGGACGCAGAAAAAGATATCCTTGCTGGAGCAAAAGGAAGTGATAGATGATAAAATACTGGAGCTGCTGGCCGATGTGCTGAAAGTGCCGGTGGAAGCTTTTGATAATCTGAATGAAGATCCGGCGGTGAATATCATTAACAGTACATTCCATGAATCTCCGGTAAATGCAAATACAGATATTGCCGGTGATCAGAACATTACTTTTAATCCAATAGAAAAGTGGCTGGAAGCTTTGGAGGAAATTAAGAAGCTCCATGCGGAGAAGGAAGCGCTGTATGAGAGGTTGATTGAGGTGATGGGGAGGGGGTAATTCAAAATAAATATTGTTTGAAGAGCAGCTTTATCGGGTTGCTCTTTTTTTATAAATTCATAAACCATGCAAAACGAACTTATAACATCCCTTTTGACGGGAACAATAGAAGATTTATTCAACACCTTAATCTCGAACATAACGATCGTGTTATTTTCTCCGGCAAATTCGGCATGGGAAAAACTACTTTTCTCGAAGAGTTTTTCAAAAAAGAGAATCAGGAAAAAAAACTGGAGAAGGAGAAGTATAGGGTGATAAAGCTTTTTCCGATTAACTATTCTATTGCTTCTAACGAAGACATTTTTCGGTACATTAAACATGACATTCTATATGAGATGTTGGAGAATGGCTATGAAATAAATGAAAGGGGTAAAAGCTATCTTCAGACCTCATTAAAATTTTTCCTGAAGAACATACATAAGATCGGTGCTGCATTCGTACGTATGATGCCTCTTATAGGAAAAGATGTTGCAGAAGCATTTGACAAATTCGATAAGCTGAAAGAGGAATATTTAGATTTTCACGATAAGGACGCAAAAGGTGATACTGATAAAATTCTTGAATACTTAACTATAGAAAAAAATGCCGAAGGATTATTTGAAGAAGGTGAAATTACCAAGATCATTCAGGCTGTTTTGCAAAATAAAGAAGAGGGGCAGGAAACTGTTTTATTAATTGATGATCTGGATAGAGTAGATCCGGAGCACATTTTTAGAATATTGAATGTTTTTGCAGCACACTTTGATGTCAGACGATCTGGTAAAAAAGACGTAACTCTCAAAAATAAATTTGGTTTTGATAAAATAATCGTGGTTTGTGACATTCAGAATATTCGAAACATTTTCAAAGCGAGATATGGAACGAATACTGACTTTAACGGGTATATTGATAAGTTCTATAGCTATGAAATTTTCGAATATAGCATAAGGGCTGAATTGTCAAAATTGATCCGAAGAAAATTATCGGATGCAGATTGGGCTAATATTGGCGGCGATAACCCACAGTTAAAAAGAATGCATGAAAGCCACTATTTTAATAGAACCTCAATATTTGACGATCTGATTGATTTATTAGCTTTTAATAACCAAATTGACCTGAGAAATATATTAAAATGGAATAATTTAAAAATACGGTTACCATCGATTGTGCAGATTGCACAAACAAAATTTGATATAGAGTCGTTGCCTATAATATTTTACTTTTCTGTTCTCTCCCAAATTAAAGGTGACTTTATTAGTCTTAAAGAAGCTCTATTAAAATGTGATAACAGAACTGACAACACAACTTTAGTAAGATATATAAAAGACTTAATTTACATTCTTACAACTAATAACCATAAACAAGAAAAGACTGATCGTGTCGTTCTTTACAGTTTAAACGGTCAGAATGTCTCATTACAAATAAAATGGACAGAGGGAAAGCAGCACTTAATATGGAGTAATGAAAGCAATACGACACAGCCTTTCCTTACAAATAGTGATTTTATATGGATGTCTAATCAAGTAATTGACTTCATAATTTCTAACATAGATCTTGCACCACTGTTCTAAACAGTCTCGCTCTGCTCTGTCTGCTCCGCCGGATATTCCGCAGGGCATTCGGCAGTAAGGATAAAGGGCATTTGTAATGCCTGCCTATATAAAACGGCGGAGGTAATGCTACTCACCGGCACCGCTATATCTGAGGAGATTCCACGCTGCACTACGTTCCGCTCTGAATGACGTCCTTGATGGGGCTGCGGAACATCCGGAACAGCAAAATGTATTTAAGCTTCCGCGAAAGTGGGAGCTTTATTTTTTATTGTACTCAGCTATGACACCGATGTAGATTGAAAATAATAATTTCAGCAAATGGAAATAAGCCCTTTTATGAGAATTATCCTGTTTATATTCTTACTCCTGTGGTGTGACAGGGTAAGAGCCCAGACAAAAAATATTGCCGTCCATATAGGATTTGATACAAGTGCGTATACCCGAGGAAGGTATTTTGTTATCAACAGCAGCAATAATGATACTGTTTACAAATCTGCCGTATCGGGTGCTGATTCTTTTTTACTGGATAGAACCCTTGACTACAGGGTCGTTTATCCTATTTCACAAAAAAGAAAGTCCCGGTTGGGGTATTTTGATCTTTCATTCCAGGGAAAAGAAAAGTACCAGGATGAAGTAAGTATAACTATCAAAAAATGCAGGAATAAAAAACATTCCCGGAGGTCGAACGTGTATATGTATTGTGGCTACTTTAATTTTGCTATGTTTACTACGCCGGTGGCGAGAAATGCAAAACATTAGGATGAAATAAAAAAATTTTGTTTCTCAGCTTAGAATGTTCTGCAGGGCGTCCGGTGGTAAGCCTATATAAAACGGCGGAGGTAATGCTACTCACCGACACCTTTGCATCTCAGGAGATTCCACGCTACACTGCGTTCCGCTCTGAATGACGGCCTTGATGGGGCTGCGGAACATCCAGAACAGCAATCCATAAAAAACACACCCCTAACCCCGCTCAAGCGGGGAAGTGTGGTTATTTATCTCTTATTGTAAAACATGTTTCCGCGTAACACTTCCCCTCCTCGGAGGGGCAAGGGGTGGGTTTGTTACGTAATAAGGGCTGCGTAATACAAAGCATTTGTACCGCTGCATCTCAGGAGATTCCACGCTCCGTTACACTACGCTCTGAATGACGGCCTTGATGGGGCTACGGAACAGCGTAACAATAAAAAAGTCCGGGCGAGATGCCCGGACCAGTTCATTATATTTTTCATTAACTAATCAGCTAATTTTCACATTTGCTCATTACTTCTTGATGGCTGCAATCCCTGGCAGTTCTTTGCCTTCGAAGTACTCAAGCATAGCGCCACCGCCGGTAGATACGTAGCTTACCTTATCTGCAAGGTTGAATTTGTTTACCGCCGCTACGCTGTCGCCGCCACCTACGAGCGAGTAAGCGCCGTTTGCTGTTGCTTTGGCTACTGCCTCTGCTATTGCTTTGGTGCCGTGCTGGAATTTTTCCATTTCAAACACGCCCATAGGGCCGTTCCAGAGGATTGTTTTAGATTCGCTGATCACTTTACAGAAGCTTTCTACTGCCATCTGGCCAATGTCGAGCCCCATCCATCCTTCAGGTATTTCCTGGTTGATGGCGGAAGATGTATTGGCATCGGCTGCAAATTTATCTGCAAGGATGCTGTCTTGTGGCAGGTGAATACAAACGCCTTTGGCATCTGCTTTTTTCATCAGATCGAGCGCCATTTCAAGACGGTCGTCTTCGCACAGTGAGTTGCCGATATGGCCGCCCTGTGCTTTAAAGAAGGTATATGCCATGCCGCCGCCGATGATGATGTCGGTAGCTTTGTCCAGCAGGTTTTCAATGATCATGATCTTATCAGAAACTTTTGCACCGCCAATGATAGCCGTGAATGGTTTCTGACTGTTGTGCAGTACGTTTTCTGCAGCTTTCACTTCACCTTCCATCAGCAGGCCAAACATTTTTTTGTCTGCAGGGAAAAAATCAGCGATCACAGCTGTAGAAGCATGGGCGCGGTGTGCGGTGCCAAATGCATCGTTTACATACACATCGCCGTATTTGGAGAGCTTTTCAGCAAATTCTTTATCGCCTTTTTCTTCCTGTTTGTAGTAGCGGAGGTTTTCGAGCAGAAGCACCTGGCCGGGTTTGAGTGCAGCGGCTTTCTGCTGTGCATCTTCACTGATACAATCGTCTGCAAAGATCACTTCTGTGCCGAGCAGGGAAGAAAGATGATCTGTAATGCGGCCCAGTGAAAAATCGGCCTTGGTCAGTTCCGGCTTCTTTTCCATGTCTTTAATAGGGCGGCCCCAGTGACTCATCAATATAACACTGCCGCCATCGTTCAATACTTTTTTGATTGTAGGCAGTGCAGCGCGGATGCGTGTATCGTCTGTGATTTTACCGTCTTTGATGGGCACGTTGAAATCAACGCGGATCAATGCTTTTTGATTGGAAAAATTGTAACCAGAGAATGTAGACATGTATTTATACAGTTTTATTGTTGTAATAATGCAGCAATTCCATACCAATGGCTATTTGCAAGGGCGAATTTAATACTTCTGCTGTAACATCTTTAATTTCCTTAGAAGTGAATTGTTGTAAATGAGTCTCCATCGAGCACAATGGCCGCTCCCTTGGGTTGCTGAATGAGGGAAATATATCGCATGGCACTGTCGGCACGAGGAATCGCGTATACCTGCAATGGCTGATACGTTTTATAGCGCGGGTGTGTTCTGAGTATCCAGTCGCCCTGCCACCTGTCGTCGAATGGGTAAGCAACAGCAGGTGTAACGAGTATAGGAAGTTGCCCTTGCTGTGCGGCAAGTATGGCTGCATCGCAGGTCTTATAGATGCGTATCTTCTTTGCATGGTCGGCAGAGGCCAGCTCTCCGACGGTGGTGTATACAACACCGGTAGCACCGAGAAAAAGAAACAGGGTAATGCCGATAGAAACTGTTTTCTGCTTTTTAAGGTGGCTCCAAGCGTTCAGCATATTTATGATCATAGCGCCAAGGGCCGGAACCAGGAAGCAATTGAGCCGGAAGGTGCCCAAAGGAAGTTTTCCGGCTACGAAAAGGCTGAGTGTTACCCAAAGTAATACGCAGCTGTATGCAGCGAGGGTATCGGTTGCACTGTCTGTACAGAAAAATCTTTTTATAGCAACATAATTACTGTATACAAAAGCTGCATAACCCAAAACACCGAATACATTTCCAAACAGATCGCCGGAACCAAGAATGCCAAACATAGCATAGGTGTTTACGAAGAAGGTCTTCAGGCTGAAGGTTTTCATGAGCAGCTCCTGCCAGAAATCCTGCATGCCTTTATCGGCCAGCACCTGGCTTATATCTATGATGTAACATGCCAGTACTGCAATGATCCCTATAAAAAGTGGTGTCCAAATGCTAAAGCTCCAATGCCTGAATTTTACAGCTCTTAAAGCCATCATGATATAGATGGGGGCAATGACTATAGGGTAGGTATAACTGAAAAACGGGCAAATGGCAAAACTGGCACAAAGCAGAATATAAACGGATATTCCGGGCTTTTTTGTTTCCATACTGATCAGCTCCAGCAACTGCCATATGGCTACAAGACTCAGCGCCATTTCCATGGTATACTGTTTTACCTGGGCTAAATAATGAATGGAGGTGTTGAAACCTACGTAAAGCATAATCCACAAAAAACGGGAGAGGTTGTCTTTCTTAAATATCCTGCCGGAGAGCCGGTATAACAGAATGATTCCCATACAATGCACAAGGAAAGAAGGAAGCCGCAGGGAAGTATAGCTGTAGTCATGTGCAGCGCTGAAGGCTTTTATGATTTCAAGATACACGCGTGGAAACTGCTGCAGGCGGTCTAGCTTATGCCACAGCTGATCGGGCGACTTAAATTTGATATTCTCAAGCAGCGTCCATTCATCTACCCAGAAGGGAAGCACCGGAAAGAAGGTGATCAGCAGGCCGTATAAGAAGAAAACGGCCAGGGTTATCATTATAATTATCCTGATAGGTTTGTTGAGGATAGGGTATTGATTCATTATATATAGAAAAAAGCAGCACAATATACAGCATTGCAACTATTTACTGTAACAGGAGTGGCAATTTAATTTCGTCTTCTGAGAGGGCTGTTTAAATAGAAATTGCTAAAACGATGCAAAGCCCGTCCGGCGTGAGTCTTACTTTTTTGCTTGCCCAAAAAAGTAACAAAAAAAGGCCGCAGGCAGCTATTACCGCTGCTGCCTGCATCGCACGATTTAGCTTTTAAACTACTGTTCTGCCCGGCTCTCCGCCTTGATATCCGCAACAGACGATTTTTCTATGATGTGGCTTTTTGAAAAAATATAATTAAAAAAGGCTCCATGAAGGAGCCTTTTCAAAAGGTATGTTGCAAAAAATTATTTGCTGATGAGGCCTGCAAAGTATTTTACAGTGCGCACGAGCTGAGAAACATAGCTCATTTCGTTGTCGTACCAGCTTACAGTTTTTACCATCTGTGCATCACCTACAGAGATAACTTTTGTCTGTGTAGCATCAAACAGTGAACCGAATGTAGTGCCGATGATGTCGCTGGAAACGATTTCGTCTTCGTTGTAGCCGAATGATTCGTTGGCAGCAGCTTTCATAGCAGCATTCACTTCGTCTGCAGTTACTTTCTTACCGAGGATGGTAGTAAGTTCTGTGAGTGAACCGGTAACTGTAGGTACGCGCTGTGCACCACCGTCCAGTTTGCCTTTCAGGTCGGGCAATACCAGGCCGATAGCTTTGGCAGCGCCTGTAGAGTTAGGAACGATGTTTTCTGCAGCAGCACGTGCACGACGCAGGTCACCTTTCGGATGCGGTGCATCGAGTGTGTTCTGATCGTTGGTATAAGCATGTACGGTAGTCATGAGACCGGTTTTGATCTCGAACTTATCGTGCAGCACCTTGGCCATAGGAGCCAGGCAGTTGGTAGTGCAGGAAGCGCAGCTGATAACGATTTCGGAACCATCGAGTTCGCTGTGGTTTACATTGAAAACGATTGTTTTCAGATCGCCTGTAGCAGGAGCGGAGATAACAACGCGTTTTGCACCGGCAGTGATGTGCGCCTGTGCTTTTTCAGCATCAGTAAAGAAACCGGTACATTCCAGTACTACATCTACATCATGCTGTCCCCATGGAATCTGTGCAGGATCTTTCTGAGCATAAATTTTGATTTCGCTGCCATTTACTATGATCGCATCGTCGGTATGCTTTACATCCTGACCGAAACGGCCCTGTGCAGTATCATATTTCAGCAGGTGTGCCAGTACATTTGGTTTAGTAAGATCATTGATAGCAACAACCTCAATGCCGTCCATGTTATAGATCTGACGGAAAGCCAGGCGGCCGATACGTCCGAAACCGTTGATGGCAACTTTTACTTTACTCATTGTATAATTGATTTTAAAAATCAGGTAAAATGTGGCGCAAAGGTAAAGTTCGCTTGCTTAATATCCAAAGTTGCGGTGGATATATAAGATTTATACCGCTTTAATGACAATAAATAGTGTACATCTTTTGGTTTTTCGTGATTAATAGTGAATTGTAAGTAGTGAAGCAGTAAACTGTATTGGGTAAGTTACCGGCATTCACTAAAAAGCAATCCCCATCTGCACACCGCCGTTATGGTGGTCATTTCCCTGCCGGAATTCTCTTGTAGTATATGACTGGAAATATTCAAGATAAAGGAAATGGCAGCGAAATACAAAGCCGAAATTATTCCTGAATACAAACCTGTTTACATCGCCGGAGCTAACGTTATACAGGCTGGTGCGATTAAATAACCCGCCCTCTAATGTAGCATCATAGCCGATTGCCTGTATTTCCGGATGAATGTATCCGTATAACTGAAATTTCCTGCCTTTAGTAAAACTGCCACGGAACGGAACATCCAGTATACCTGCCATCAGTGTTGTTCCGAGTGTTGCCTTATCGCTGAGTGTACCTGCCCGGGCCATGCCATCTGCCGACAAACAGAATAAATTATTTATAGCAAGCAGTTTCCGCTCATACCGGATCTCATAATTCAGCACTGCATCATTTGCTACCTGGTTGTGCCAGCCATATGGTTTACGATTATTTGTCCACTTATGTATCGAGGTCTGCATCTCGTTACCTCCCGCTGCCGGGCCGATAACGCCGGTATTGAGCAGGGTAGTGATGCGATCATTGTTGCGGGTGGCTATGGCAAAACTCTGCAGGAATAATGCGGCCGCAAACGGACGATCATTATACTGTATAGCCTCCTGTGTATAATCCACCGGCGTATAGGCATTATGTTCCAATGCAAGTCCGTATTGGATTATTGCGTTTCGTGGCTTAATTAAAAGGCCGCTTAACGGATTTTTGCGGAACACCGGGTTTATTACTTCCAGGTGAATACCCTGTGTATAATAGTAATCGGTAGCAGTAAAATAATCGTTTTCATAATAAATTCTCAGGCAGGAAGAATCGTGCATACTGCGGGCAAGAGTAGTATTATCTACAGCCTGACCATCCGCATAAAAATGCAAAAACAGAAATAACAAAAACAGTAAGAAACGGCAGTTCATCATATAGGGCATATACGATAAAAACACACCATCCGGACTTTAATCTGAAAAGGATCTTAAGGATTACATGGATCGCCGGCTATCTTGCCACCGCCATCAGCATCCATACCACCAATGAGATGGCCTCTCAATGCAGCATTAATAAAGCTGATATGGCTATTTTGCGCTTTCCCTTCCGGTGTTGCATCGTCAGCAACCGGTTTGGTATGCCCAAATCCGACGGGTATAAGCCGTTTACAGTCGACACCGTTCTTTACCAGCCAGGCGCATACAGCTGCAGCTCTTGATTCGCTTAACTGCTGGTCTTTGTCTGTTCCGGTCACATGACCTTCAACTCTTAAAAGACTGATATAGCTCTTATCTATGAGGTATTGTCTTATTACAGAAAGAACTGTTTCGCTTTCCGGTAGCAGCTTTGCCGTGCCGGTTTCAAAAGCAACGCGGTCATTGATAACTACTTCATTGCCTTGCAGCTGATACGTCTGCGCAGATAACTGTGTGGAAACGGATATGAAAAAACAGAAAATCAGGATCAATCGCTTCATAATGCACAATTTAAAGCTAAATTATACATTTAAGTTATTGCCTGTATGCTTTTTAGTGAATTCCCTGTGCGTCCAGTGCCTGGTGATAAGCACGGGCATTTTTCAGATGTTCATCGTACGTAGAAGCGAACAAGTGGGTACCGCTGCCATCGCCTTTTGCGCAAAAATACAGGTAGGTAGTTTTGGGCGCATGCAGTACTGCATCTATTGTTTTTTCTGATGGAGTACAGATCGGACCGGGCGGCAGGCCTTTAACAAGGTATGTATTGTAGGGCGACTGAAATCCCGTCTGCACACTTGTGATACGATGAATGGTAAAATCTCCGTAAGCAAAGCGCGCTGTAGGATCTGCCTGCAGGCGTGTGCCGTTGTGCAGCCTGTTGAGGTATACACTGGCGATATTACCTTTTTCCGGGTTATTATTGGTTTCTTCTTCTACAATGGACGCCACAGTAATCACTTCCTGCGGTGTAAGATTCATGTCCTGGGCCTGTTGCTTCCTGGAGTCGGTCCAGAAAGTGGCAAAGCTTTTTTCTATTTTCCGGAATGCTTTATCAGCACTGGTATTCCAGTAAAACTGGTATGTATTGGGCATTACAGCGCACATTACAGTATTTGTATCCAGTCCAAACTGTGAAAGATATACCGTGTCTGCAAACATCTGCTTCAACACATTGGAGTCTGCCTCAAGATTAGCGCCAAGCATGTGTATGAACTCTGCTTTGGTACGCAGTTTATTGATCACCAGTTTTACGGGTGTCTGCCTGCCGGAGCGGAGCATGCGTACAATAGAGTAGTTGCTCATACCTTTTGAGATCTTATACTTGCCGGCATGTACATGGTCCGGGTATCCGGCTTGTTTTGCCAGGAAATCAAAGCTGTGTATATCGCGGATAAAACCTTGTTCCTGCAGCAGACTTTTAACCTGCTGGTAATTGGCTCCGGTATGAATGTAGAGGTATTCGCCATCCCGGAAACCATCTGTATTAGGGCCGAAGACCTCAAACAGCCCGAATGCGGCAACAGCAGCAATACCAAGCAATATCCAGCGTATAATGCGTTTCTTTGAAGATTTTTTTCCGGAACGGGAAGCAGGAGACATTGTTTTTACAGTTGATTATGGAGCGTTCAAAAATAAGATCATTTCTGCTGCTTTGATATTCTATTTGACAGCAGCACATAAAAAAACCTGCACATGGCAGGTTTTCAATAAATATATTTTTATGCTGACTATTTGCCGGCAGGTTGCTGCTGCTGTGCACCGCCGTTTGCGGCAGGTTGCTGTGTTGTTTGTTTCTGCTGTTTGGCAGGAGCTTCTTGTCTTGCAGGCTTCACAAAGAACATAACGGAAACAATACATAAAGCGGCTATAACGCCCATTGCTGTCCATGTACCTTTCTCCATAACATCGGTAGATTGTTTTACGCCCATAACCTGTGAGCCAATACTGCCGAAAGAACCACTGAGACCACCGCCTTTAGGGTTTTGGATAAGGATAAAGAACGCCAGGACCACACAAGCCAACAATATTAATACGGTGATTACTGAAATCATGATTTTTTCTCTTTTAAGACTGCGTCAATTTTCTGGGCAAAATAAGTATTTTTTTGAGGATTACGCAAACTTAATTTGCGATACATGTCTATGGCTTTGTCATACTTGCCCTGTTTGATCAGTATCTCTGCAAGCGATTCACTGATAAGACCTTCTTCCTTAGTAATGGAATTTACGGCCATTTCAAAAACATCATCAGGAATATCATCGTTTTCCTCTTCCATTGCGGCAGCCAGTTTTTCCTTCTGCCACATGCTTTTCAGGGCTTTTTTATCTTCTTCTTCTTCTTTTTCTTTCTGGTTCTGTGTCTTAAAATGCTGCAGCCATTCGCTGAAACTCATCATACGCATAAGCGATTTTTCTTTATCCATGTGATCCAGCTCCGCAGGTATATGCTCGTCTACGGCTATACCCTGGTGCAGAAAATAATCTTCTGTGTAAATAGGCTGAATCAGTTGTTCTTTGCTGGTAGGTTCGTATCTGTGATTGCCAGTCATATCTTTCTGTTCTTCAGTTGATTGTTCCGGTATTATGTTATCTGTTATTGTCCTTGCAGTTTTTGGCATTGGCTTAATTCCTTCTGTCCGTTGCAGCAATGCATAAAAGGACAGCCAGTTACCCGTATACAGACGCATAGACTGCAGCATCTGGGGCGCATACGCACTTGCAGCATGCTGTACGGCGGCTTCCAGGTGACGGCCGGTAGTAAAATACGGGTATTGGGCTACTATCGACGATATTTCCTGCCTGTTTTCAGCAGAAAGTTCATCAGGATGCAGCATCCAGCCGGATATTGTAGAAGGTTGTGTCATGTAGCCGCTAATGTTTTACCAATTTACAAATGCTTTATTAAAAATATCATCCGCCAGCTGACCTCCGATGTCATTTATCAATGCCGTTTCTACATTCTGCAATGTCTGCGTAGCCGGGAAGTCTGCAAAACGGGAGAATGACTGCGTAAAGCCCGCTTTTTCATTCAGCCTGTTCTTAAAAGTGACATCTATAGTAATGGTAAGCCTGTTCTGCGATGCCTGCTGCGTGTTCTGCACTCCGGATACGCTGACATCGTAGGAGCGAATACTACCGGAAATATCATAGTCAGCAGTTTCTGTATTTACCGGCGAGAGCCCTGTCTGGGACAGTATACGGCTGCGGATCTTATCGGTAAGGCTGGAACTGAGCGTAGGAACCACATTAAGGGCCTTATTCTCCATTACATGAATATTGATGGTCTTCCCGTCTATGGAGGCGCCGGTAAAGCTATACACACCACAGCCGGAAAGCCAGGTACAGATCGGTATCAGTAAAAATAAAACCCAACGCTTCATATGAGCCTGCAAAAATAAAAATTTCCTGTTAGTTAGTAGCGGGAAGTATCAGGTAGCGAGTATCAATTATCAAGCTGTTTTGAGCAAAAACTATGAAGATTTATCTCATTTGCTTTTTAACCTGTTAGCCCTTCAACACATTAACACATCAACCACATTTTCACATCGCCTACTGCGCTACTTATTCGTGAATATCGTATTCCTTGATCTTCCGGTACAGTGTTCTTTCCGAAATACCCAGCTCGTTTGCAGCATCCCTGCGGCGGCCTTTGTGTTTCTGGAGCGATTTTATAATAAACTCCTTCTCCCTGTCTGCCAACGCCAGCGATTCTTCCACTTCTTCATGATGGTCTACACGATCGGCTGCTGTCTGTATGTATATCGGTGCACTGTTTCCGGTGCTGTATACAGGTGCAGACGGCACATCCTGCTGAATATTATAAGAAGGTATGATCGCCTCTGCCGCTGATGCCGGCGCCGCAGGAAAGCCTCCCTGGTGGTGTGCCATTTCAAACATCATCTGTTTGAGGTCGTTCATATCTTTCTTCAGATCAAAGAAAAGTTTGTAAAGAATGTCTCTTTCCGTGGTATTCAGATCCGGCCCCTGGTGCATGGCTGCAGCCGGTGTCACAGCCGGCAGCAATGATACGGAGCGATTATTATTGTCGCGCTGTGGCAGGAATTTCTGCAAAGCATCTGCTGTTACCTGTTTATCATAAGAAAGTACAGACACCTGCTCTGCAATATTTTTCAGCTCACGGATATTGCCCGGGAATGGGTAATTACTGAGTATCTGCTGTGCATTGCTGTCGAGCTGCACAGATTGTGTTTTATAACGTTCTGAAAAATCAGAGGCAAATTTGCGGAAGAGCAGGGTGATATCCTCTTTGCGGTCGCGGAGCGAAGGCACCCGGATGGGAACCGTGCTAAGCCTGTAATACAGGTCCTGGCGGAATTTCCCCTGCTGCGTAAACTCCAGCAGGTCCTTATTGGTTGCTGCAATCACGCGTACATCGGTCTTCTGCACTTTGGAGGAACCTACACGTATAAATTCTCCGCTCTCCAGTACGCGCAGCAGGCGGGCCTGCGTGCCCAGCGGCATTTCCCCGATCTCATCCAGGAAAATAGTACCACCGTTCACTGTTTCAAAATAACCCTTACGGCTGTCAACAGCACCGGTAAAGGCACCTTTTTCATGACCAAAGAGTTCGCTGTCTATCGTTCCTTCCGGTATGGCACCACAGTTTACGGCTATAAACGGGTTGTGTTTACGCCCGGAGAGCGCATGTATGATTTGTGAGAATACTTCTTTACCTACACCACTTTCACCTACAATCAATACGGTAAGATCTGTATTGGCCACCTGCACCGCTGTATTCAGCGCATGGTTAAGACCGGGAGAGTTACCGATTATTCCAAATCTGTTCTTGATACTTTGAATGTCCATTAGCCTATAGTGATAATAATATTGAAATTTCTTCTTTTAAAACAGGAAGATTCTGCTGTAAAATCGTCCAGATAATAGCAGCGTCGATGAGGTCATAATCATGAACGAGGATGTGTCTTAATCCGATTATCTTTTTAATATCCGAGACTTCAACAGACGCATCTAACTTCTGAGCTTTCCATAATGCCTCTCCAATTATTCCAAGTCTTCGTTCTACAGCATCAATTGTTTTAAGGTCATTGGCAAATACAGTGAAAGAGCCAATGTTATCAACGTACTGTTCTATTATCTCAATTGATTGTTTAATATCAATAAAATATTTCTGCACCTCATGCTTCATAAATCCTGACCTTTTCTTTGTCTATGCATTCCTTGAAAAAGGCATTTTTTATATTGTCTTCTATCAGCAGATCTATTTTTCGCCCTGTAATTTCTTCGAGTGCAAATAGCAGGTTAAAATAATCAAAAGGCGCTACCGGTAACCCCTCACTGTCTTTTTTATATTTCAGTAAAAAATCAAGGTCACTTTCTGCTGTAAAATCCTGCTCATGTACTGCCGAGCCAAAAAGGTATAAAGACGTAACCTGCATCTTTTTACATACCGCAATGATAGCATCGATATTTTTGCTCAGTTCAGGAATCATACTCTTTATACAATTTCACCGATCAGGGTAGCCTGTGTGGCCGTATTGACTTTTACTTCTACGTAATCACCTTTTTTTAGCTGGTAATCGCCTTTCGGGAAAACCACCATCTTATTCTGGCTGTTGCGCCCGCACCAGTCTTTGTCGCTGCGTTTACTATCGCCCTCAATCAGCACTTTAAATGTCTTTCCTACATCGTTCTGATAGCTTTCTTTTGACAGCTTGTTCTGCAGGTTAATGATCTCTTCCAGCCTGCGTTTTTTTACATCTTCCGGCACATCATCTGTATAACGGCGTGCTGCCAGTGTACCGGGGCGCTCGCTATAGGAGAACATGTATGACATATCGTAACGGCTCAGCTCCATCATACTCAGCGTATCCTGGTGTTCTTCTTCCGTCTCCGTACAAAAGCCGCTGATCACATCGCTGCTCAGGCCGCAATCGGGCATGATCTCGCGGATGCGCTGCACTTTGCTCAGGTACCATTCACGGGTATATGTGCGGTTCATCAGTTGCAGGATGCGTGTATTTCCGCTCTGTACCGGCAGGTGTATGTATTTGCAGATGTTTTCATATTGCGCCATGGTGTGCAGTACGTCATCTGTAATGTCTTTGGGGTGCGAAGTACTGAAACGCACGCGGAGCAGGGGAGAGATCAATGCCACCATTTCCAGCAGCTTTCCGAAGGTCACAGCATTTTCCGTTCCTGTATTTTCTGCTGCGTTGTAGTAATAGCTGTCTACATTCTGGCCCAGCAATGTCACCTCACGGAAGCCACGGTCAAACAGATCGCGGCACTCAGCTACAATGCTCTGCGCATCACGGCTGCGTTCACGACCACGGGTAAAAGGCACCACACAAAAAGAGCACATATTGTTGCAGCCGCGCATAATGCTTACAAAGGCAGTAACACCATTGCTGTCGAGACGAACGGGAGCAATGTCTGCATAGGTTTCATCACGGCTTAATAATACATTTACGCTTTTCTGGCCGGTTTCTGCTTCTTCTATAAGGCCTGGCAGTGTACGGTAGGCATCGGGACCTACAACCATATCTACCAGCTTTTCTTCTTCGAGGAATTTTGCCTTGAGACGCTCAGCCATACAACCCAGCACACCAACCAGCATACCCGGGTTCTGTTCTTTTATTTTACGGAAGGCCTGCAGTCTGTTACGCACGGTTTGTTCGGCTTTTTCACGTATAGAACAGGTATTGATCAGTATCAGGCTTGCTTCTTCATAATTGCGCGTTGCACCGTAACCTTCTTCCTGCAGGATAGAAGCTACTATTTCACTATCGCTGAAGTTCATCTGGCAGCCGTAACTTTCTATATAAAACTTCTTGCTGTATTGGTTGGGGTCATCCTGAAAAGGAGCATATGCAGTTCCCTGCAATGCCTCATTTATTTCCTTGTGCAGCACTTCTGCCATAATTTCCGTTTACTGTTTTTGCAAAGGTAAGTAGAATGACTGGCTTATAGGGGTACAATTTCATTGTAAATAGTTATGTTACTGGCAGATGTTTTTATTAGGTCAACTGCGATTTTTATGTATAACCATTTTAAAAACAACTATAATACTGACAAAGTTGCATAATGTATTTATTACCGGTTCTATAGGTAAAAACATAATGCATTCTGTATTAAGGTCTCACACTATATTTACACACTATAATCATTCACTTTATGACCAAAAAACTACTGCTTATTGCTGCCGGCCTGGTAGCTTTTACGTGCAGCCGTGCCCAGGTGGGCGACAATGTTGATAAAGTCAAAAAATTGCTGGAAACGGAAAATAAAGACACTGTAGCATGGGTACACGGCGGCGTGTTGCAGGTAGGCATCAACGAAGGTCTGCTGCACAACTGGAACGCAGGCGGCGAAGTGGCCTCTCTTACTACCAACGGCATTTTCAGCGGATATCTTACCCGGCTGTATCACAACCAGATATGGACCAATAACCTGGATCTTGCCTACAGTCTCTTTTACGCGTATTCTAACCATTTTGTGCCGCGCAAAATGGATGACCGCATAGATTTTACGTCTAAATACGGAGTTAAAATAAAGAAGGATAAACCATTCTATTTCACCACTTTGTTCAACTTCAAGTCGCAGTTTACCAAAGGCTACGATTACACCGTTGACAACTGGGAACATAAGCCTACTTCAAACTTCATGGCTCCGGGATACTTTACACTTGCCGTAGGTGCCGAATACAGGCGGGGCAGCGACCTCAGCCTGTTCCTCTCGCCGCTTGCCGCAAGGGTTACCGTAGCCAGTACAGCATACACAAATGTGACGGGTGGGGCATTTGGCATTGAACAGGGGAAAACTTCCAGGTTTGAGCTGGGTGCCTATTTCTCCGGCCGTTATATGGTAAACCTGAATAAGAACATGACATTTAAAACACGTCTCGATCTGTACTCCAACTACCTGGCTAAAAATAAAACAGATGATAAGGGCAATATGATCCACGACAACCCGGGCAATATAGATGTGCTGTGGGACAACCTGTTTTCCTGGAAAATGTCTAAATATTTCAGCACAGTGATCGGACTTACGATGATCTATGATAACGATTTTCCTTACAACAAAACGTACGTGGATGCCAATGGCGTAACGCAAGACAAAAATGAACCTGCCGATACAGGCTGGCTGCAACTGCGTCAATTGTTCACACTTGGATTTGAGTATAAATTTTAATCAGTTCCTGTTATTTAAAAAGCTGTCTGTCTTCCGCAGGCAGCTTTCTTTTTTGCGGAAAAGCTAACTTGCAGGTTAACGCTACATAACTCTGAGTTTTAGGACTTTCCGAATATTTTTAATATATTACCCGCCGAATATTTTTAAAACGGAAGCAACATATGGGAATATCCCGCCCGCTTCAGCATATAATGTCCCTCAACAAAGCATATTATACTAATATCCTTGCATGCCGCAATGTGCGGAGGTGTGTTGCCCTGATACTGGGTTGCCTGTTGTCTGTTACCCTGAATGCAAGGGAGGTCAGGGTCAAGAACAATAATCGTGTTGCCAACGATAATGTAACTGCCATTTGCAAAGATCAGCGTGGTTTTATGTGGATCGGGACCAACACTGGCCTGAACAGCTATGATGGCTACAGTTTTGTAAAAATGGCAGGTGATCTTGATAAAGTTGCAATAAACCACCTGCAGTATGATTCTCTGCGCAAATGCGTATGGGCCGGCACACAGCGCGGGCTTTTCCGCATTGACGAACGTAGCCATGAAATACACTTTGAAGGCCCCGACAGTACCTGGGCCACAAACGTGACCGGTCTTACAATTGCCGCCGGGGGCACGCTTTCCGTGGCATATGAAAATGGCATAATAGCACAGAAAGCAAGTCAGCAGCTACACAAGATATACAGTACGGTAACCACGCCTGATGAAAATAACTTTGCCCGCGGACTTGCAGATGGCGGAGATGGTTCGCTGCTCTTCTGTCTTAAACAGGAAAAACAGTTTTACAGGCTGCGGCCCGACAAATACACGCCGGACACTATCCATGTACCGCAGCCATTACTACCGACAACAAATTTACTTCCATATAAAGACGAAATCTTCTTTTACAACTCGTATAAAGGTGATCTGTATGTAATCAATAAAGACGGCAGCAAAAGGGAAATGCCCGCTGCACTGGCCGCTTATCATTCCGGAAAACTGTTCACCTACCTGAAAAAAGACAGGTTATACCTGCTGCATGCCATAGTTGGCCACGCTTACCTCGAAATCTATAACCTCAAAGACTCTACACTGAAGGTATATGGAGATTTGAGCCCCGAAAGGCTTAAAGAAAGTTTTATCAATTGTCTCTTCTCCGATTATGATGGTATTATATGGGTAGGCACCAGTAAAGGCATCATCCGGATTTCAATAGATGAAAGTCTTTTCTCCAGGCTTCTGTATAATGCAGATACATCGGTAAGTATAAGAGGCATGACAGAAGATGCGGATGGAAATATTTATATAGGCTCTTACCGCGGGCTTTACAAATACAGCCCGGCAACCGGTGCGTTACAGCGGTACCAGGAAATTACAGGGCGGGGAGAACCGATCGTATCTGCCGCCATACCTTTTGCCCTGCTGGATGATGGCGACGAATATATTTACATAGTACAGGAAAGCAGCAGGTTTATACGTTTCAATAAAAAAACACAAAAGCTTGAAACAGCTTTCTATGCCAGCTCCGGCCTGGGCAATGACGGACTGAGCAACGCATTCTGCATTGCCAAAGATGCCACTGGCCTGTTGTGGATCGGGACCAACAAAGGGCTTGTTACCTACGATACCGCCAAACACCTGCTGTCGCGAAAAGCTGAGCCCGCATTCAATACAGGGGAGGGAATCATAAGACATCTGCAGATGCGAGCCGACAAAAGAACATTCTGGGCTGCTACTAACAATGGCCTGTTCCTGATAGATCGCGAAAAAGGCATACTGAAACATTATAACCGGAAATCCGTACCTGCATTGAGCAGCAACAATATCACCTTTGCACAGGAAGACAGTACCGGTAACCTTTGGGTAGGTACCGCAGAATCGGGCATAGACATATTAAACAACACCCGGACGGCAGTATCCACTATCACCACCCTGAACGGACTAAGCAGCAATATCGTATATGGCATCCTCTGGCAGAATAACAACAGGATATGGATAAGCACCGGCAACGGTTTGAGCAACTATGACGTAACAACCGGCACCTTTACCAATTATTACACCATCGATGGCCTTACCAACAGCGAATTTAATGCCAGTGCCTTTTTTAAGGACCACACCGGAAGGATGTACTTCGGAACACTGAATGGAATAAATACCTTTCTCCCGGAAAACGTAAATAGTTGCACACGTCCTTTCTATTTGTTTCCCACATCAGTATCAAAATGGAGCGATAAAGAAGAAATCATCAAATTACTGGACAGCTCACAAACCATTGTACTGGCACCGGGAGATCATTCTCTCGTCATTAACCTGGCACTCACAGACTATCATGATCCGGATAACAACATTTATCTCTACCGGATAGCAGGCCTCTTTGATACATGGGTATCGCTGGAGCAGCAGCACAGCCTGCGGCTGGAAACAATACCTCCGGGAAAATATACACTCGAGATCAAAGCCCTCAATTCCAAAGGAGTGGCCGCTGCAAATATTTTGAAATATCAGCTGATTGTGCACCAGGTTTTCTATAAAACATGGTGGTTTTTTCTCTTGCTGTTCCTGTTTTTCGGCGGGCTTGTATACTTGTTTTTCCGTGTCCGTATACGCACACTTCAGAAAATGCAGCAATTGCGCGTACAGATCGCCAGCGACCTGCATGACGAAGTAGGCAGCCTGCTCACGCGTATCACAATGTTTGCCGACAATCTCCAGTCTGATAAAACTACAAATGCTGATAAAAACATAAAACTGGAAAAAATCGGCACACTCAGCCGTCATGCGGTATCGTCTATGAGTGATGTGCTCTGGGCGATAGATGCACGAAACGATGTGGCTGGCTACCTCGTAGACCGCATGCGCGAGCATGCAGAAGAGGTACTGGCTCCGCTGAATATAGATCTCAGCTTCGATATCAGTTCTGTAAACCAGAAACAGCACATTTCATCCGAGACACGGCAGCAGCTTTACCTTATATTCAAAGAGATCATCCACAACATTGTAAAACACAGCAATGCCACAAATGTGGTGATCAGTTACCTGCATCGTGAACCGCATTTTATGCTTAAGGTCACTAATAATGGTGTTTCTCCGCAACTGAAAGCGTCTATTGTAGGTAAAGGGTTGAAAAATATGGCAATGAGAGCCTCCCGTATCGGTGCTACCTGCACTCATCTTGTCGCAGACGGCACGTTTACGGTAACGATCGAACGTTAAATACATTATAGATTGTGGCTGCAAAATTTTAACTTGCAGATAGATATTATATAAACCTGATGGAGCAGATTTCGCTGGCAGTTATTGAAGATGTAACAGATATCCGTAATAGTCTGTATGACTATTTCAGGCAGCAGGAGGAGTTTAAAACTGTTACTGCTGTAGAAAGCATGGAAGACTTTTTTAAAAGTCTGCAGGAAAAAGACCTGCCGGATGTGATCCTCTGCGATATAGGTCTGCCGGGCATGAACGGCATTGAAGGCATAAAAAAAATAAAAGATAAATATGCCCAGGTTGATATCATCATGCTTACTGTCTTTAACAACAGCGACAAAATATTCAAATCTATCTGCGCCGGCGCCACTGGTTATGCATTAAAGGACACTCCTTTACCGGAACTGAAAAAAGCTGTGCTTGAAATAAGAGAAGGAGGAAGCTATATGTCACCATCCATTGCCCGGAAAGTGATTGAGCACTTTGCACCGGTACGTAAGAAAGAGCCGGAACTGCTTACTACAAAAGAAAAACAGATCATACAGGGACTGACAGAAGGATTGAGCTATAAACTTATTGCAGATAAGCTCTCTGTGTCTGTAGACACCGTACGGTTTCACATAAAAAACATTTACCGCAAACTGCATGTAAACAGCAAGGCAGAAGTGATCAGCAAAGCGCTGAAGGGGCATTTGTAGCACCACTCAGTGCTGTTTTATTTTTGTCATGATGAGCGCAGTCGAACCACGTGTTGAGAAAAACCCTGCTTTGGCTATATTCAGCAAACGCTCAACAGATGTGTTTCTTAAGGGGCACCATTATCCATTCACTATTCGCACACCAGTTTTAACGTCTTCGTATCTGTGCGTCCGCTGATCACCAGGAAATAATTTCCGGCAGAAACGGGCATTAACGAAAGATACTCAGTGTGTACACCTTTGCTCCTGCCTGCACTCCGGGCAAAATGCTGAACAGTCTTCCCGAGTATATCGGTAAGGCGTATATCCAGCATGTCATCATGCGCCAGCTCATATTTCAGCATAAACGAACTGCTGACGGGATTAGGATAAACAACCGCATTTTGTATCCCCGCAGGTATATCCCGGATCCCAACATGTCCGTTGGATTCGTAACGTACAATAACCGGATAAGAGAAGACCGAAAGCGGCCAGGAATTTGTGACATTGGCAATGCCGCAGACAAGCAGCTTACCATCGGGCTGCACCAGCACATCGTTTGGCATATCATCCGCAGCAGTTATGTCTGTTAATACTTTTCCCTGCGTACCAAAAGGCACATCAATAAAGCCGTTGGCATTAAACCGGTGCAAGGCAAATCTCAGATCTCCGCCCGGACCGGCTTCAGAAAGTGCCATCAGTATCTTTCCGTCGGGCTGCATACGCATACGCGGGTAAAACCAATAAGTGGAAATACCATTATATACTGTATCGTCTGTAACCCTTCCGTTAATGCCAAAAGAAGAATCTACAGTACCGCCCGGTGTAAGCCGTATCAGGCCGCTGTTTGTCCTGTTAAAAGTACCTCCGGCGGAATAAAAGACACTACCGCCAACTACAATACTTCCGCTGGCCTGCAGGCCTATGTAGTAAGCAGTTGCGCCGGCCTGGTTGGGGAAAGAAATCCTGTTGTAACCTTTTCCATTATTAAATGCAGGATCCAGGCTGCCATCAGTCAGGTACCGGATTACAGAAAACCTCGAATAATAATTCCCCGATTGATTTGTCGTACTGACACCTGCCAGCAGAATTTTCCCATCCGGCTGTACAGTAATGTCAAATCCTGTATCATTCAGAGAACTGTCGAGGGTGGTATTTACAAGACCGTTGTAACCGAAAGAAGAATCCCTGGTACCATCACTTTTCAGCCGGACCACCATAGCGTTTTCCTGGAAAATATGCCCGCAAATCACAATTTTTCCATCAGGCTGCAATGCTGCTTTGTATACACCATCGTACGGCCCAAGGAAGTCAAGTACAAACCTTGAAGAATCATTAAAAGAAGAGTCCGGCGTTCCATCAGGCAAATAGCGCTCTGCATAGGTAGTAGCTGCTATTACTATGCGGCTGTCGGGCTGTATAAGTACTGCTGCCATTCGTGTGCCGCGGGTCACTTCTTTCACAATAGCTCCGGTCTGGTTAAAGCTGCTGTCCCTGGAACCGTTTGCATTAAAACGCATGATCACCTGCCGGTAAATGAGGTCGAAATTGGGGAGGTAATAATAGTAAGTGCCGGCCAGTACAATCTTACCATCAGGTTGTAAGGCTATACAGTTAGTCTGCATGCTCAACGCTGTATCTGTAACCAGGGAAATGCCCTGCGCACCGAAATTCACATCAAGCCCGGTCTGTTGCGCGCGGGCCGAAACGGCCATAATAATGAAGCACAGAAGGTGTATAAGTTTTTTCATGGTAAAGTATTGTAACTGGAAAGCATTAAACGTAAAATACATAATATTATTACGCCATAAAGTCATTTTATTGCAATTTGTCCTGAAAGAAATGCCGGTCACCTTTTTTCAATGTGACTTGCTGGCACTTTGTTATAACTTTATATGACATTACTGCGGAGCATTTGGTTTGGAACATTTTTTATGCTTATGTACATGAACGAAACCGATAATCATGAACTTAAATAATTTCACAATCAAAGCCCAGGAAATACTGCAGCAGGCGCAGCAACTGGCATTTAACCGGCAAAGCCCTAATATTGAAACAGAACACATCCTGCAGGCACTGCTTGACGACCAGGATGGCCCCATCTCTTACCTGCTTAAGAAGAATAACGTAAATATCAATTTCGTTGAAACGCGGCTGGAACAGCAACTGGAAAAGCTCCCGAAAGTGCAGGGCACCGAACCGGCACAAAGTGTAAGCCGCGAAGCCAATAATGTACTGCTCCGGGCCGGCGCCGCACTGAAAGAATTCGGTGACGAGTTCGTAACGCCGGAACACATGCTCATTGGCATTCTCCAGGTAAACGATGAAAGCGCCAAATTGCTTAAAGATGCAGGCCTTACCGAAAAAGGTCTTATTGCAGCTATTAAAGAACTGCGTAAAGGCAGCAGCGTAAATTCACAGACATCAGAACAGCAGTACAATGCACTTCAGCGCTACGGTAAAAACCTGAACGAGCTGGCCCGCAACGGCAAGCTGGATCCGGTGATAGGTCGCGACGAAGAAATCCGCCGTACGCTGCATATACTCTCACGCCGCTCCAAAAACAACCCGATATTGGTTGGCGAGCCGGGAGTAGGTAAAACAGCCATCGTAGAAGGCCTGGCGCATCGCATCATAAACGGAGATGTACCCGACAACCTGAAAAGCAAGATCATTTTTGCACTTGACATGGGGCAGCTCATTGCCGGTGCAAAATATAAAGGCGAATTTGAAGAAAGGCTTAAAGCCGTAGTGAAGGAAGTATCTGAAAGTAACGGTGAGATCATCCTCTTCATTGACGAAATACATACACTTATCGGTGCAGGTGCCTCAGAAGGCGCTATGGATGCGGCCAATATACTGAAGCCCGCACTGGCACGTGGTGAACTCCGTGCCATAGGCGCCACTACGCTCAATGAATACCAGAAGTATTTTGAGAAAGACAAAGCATTGGAACGCCGTTTTCAGAAGGTACTGGTAGACGAACCAACACCGGAAGATGCCATTTCCATCCTTCGCGGACTGAAGGACCGTTATGAAAATCACCACCAGGTGCGTATCAAAGACGAAGCGATCATAGCAGCGGTAGAACTGTCGCACCGTTATATAACCGACCGTTTCCTGCCGGACAAAGCAATAGACCTGATAGATGAAAGTGCCGCCAAACTGAAGCTGGAAATGAATTCCATGCCGGAAGAACTGGACGAACTGGAACGCCGTATCCGTCAGCTGGAAATTGAAAGAGAAGCCATCAAGCGTGAAAACGATGATGACAAACTGAAATCACTGAGCCAGGATATTTCCCTGCTGAATGTGCAGCGCGATACCCTGAAAGCAAAATGGCTGGAGGAAAAGGAAATCGTCGACCAGATCAATAAAGCTAAAAACAGTATTGAACACCTGAAGCAGGAAGCTGAAAAAGCAGAACGTGAAGGTGATTATGGAAAAGTAGCAGAGATCCGATACGGACGTATCAAAGACGAAGAAGCGAAAGTAAAGGAATTCAGCACACAGCTGAATGAAATGGACAGCCAGCACAAACGTCTGCTGAAAGAAGAAGTGGATGCAGAAGATATCGCTGAAAATGTAGCCAGGGCAACCGGCATACCGGTACAGCGTATGCTGCAGAGCGAAAAAGAAAAGCTGCTGCATCTTGAAGAAGAACTGCATAAGCGCGTGGTAGGGCAGGAAGAAGCTATAGAAGCGGTTTCAGACGCTATCCGCCGTGGCCGTGCAGGCCTGCAGGATCCTCGCCGCCCGATTGGTTCGTTTATATTCCTCGGCACCACCGGGGTGGGTAAAACAGAACTGGCCAAGGCGCTTGCAGAAGTGCTCTTTGACGACGACAGCATGATGACCCGCATAGATATGAGCGAATACCAGGAAAAACACAGCGTAAGCAGGCTGGTGGGCGCGCCTCCGGGATACGTAGGTTACGATGAAGGTGGGCAGCTTACAGAAGCCGTACGCCGTAAACCATACTCTGTAATATTGCTGGATGAGATAGAAAAAGCACACCCGGATACATTCAACGTATTGCTGCAGGTACTGGATGATGGCCGCCTGACCGATAATAAGGGCCGTGTGGTGAACTTTAAAAATACCATCATCATTATGACCAGCAATATGGGCAGCCATATTATCCAGGAAAACTTTGCGGATCTTAAGGATAAAGATATTGATGACGTGGTAGACGCTACAAAAGAGCAGGTAATGGAATTGTTGAAGCAGTCGCTCCGCCCTGAATTTCTGAACCGTGTGGATGATGTGATCATGTTCCACCCGCTGATGAAAAAGGAGATCAAAGGCATCATACGGATACAGTTGCAAAACCTGCAGCATCAGCTGGCACAGCAGGGCATAGACCTGCAGTTTACAGATTATGCACTGGATTACCTGGTATCCCGCGGTTTTGATCCGCAGTATGGCGCCCGTCCGCTGAAACGTGTAATACAGAAAGACATCATCAACCAGTTGAGCAAAAAGATCATTGCCGGCGACATAGATAAAAACAAACCCGTATTAATAGATGTTTTTGACGGAGTAGTAGCCATCAGGAATGATGCAGCTGTGAAATCAGAATAAAAACCATAGGGGTAAATATATTAAAATGCGTTCTTCATTAGAGGAACGCATTTTTTTATTGCGCGGCTAAAAAAACGACGGCCCTGCCTACTTTTGCTTTTCGCATCGGCTTTCACATACAGCTTGACCAGGCACTAGCGGGCACATTTTCTGACGCTAATATGATGATTGCCGATAAAATAAATATGCTCAATACACATAGTCTTAGTATTTTTAAGGCTTCAACCAGTAGAAAATATGCGGTACTTTGCGTCCATTGTTTTTTGCCTTTTCCTTTTTTCTGTTACTGCACAGGCACAGGATGATGACCTTTTTGGTAAAACGGGAGATGAAAAAAAGAGTACAACACATAAAGGTTTTGTAATCGGCGCAAATGCTAGTTTCGACTTCCCGATGGCAGATATGGCCAAGCGCTTTGGTACAGATTTCCGTATCGGGGGAGCGCTCAGCTATAAAACAAAAAGCAACTGGATGATCGGCGCAAAAGCAGACTTTCTTTTCGGCGATAAAGTGAAGGAAGACTCCCTGATGGCTAATATCAAAACATCAAACGGAGGTTTTATAGACCAGACAGGGCAGGTATTGAATGTAGGCACTTACGAACGCGGCTACATGATAGGTGTGCAGCTGGGCAAAATCATCAACATTACTAAAGAAAAAACGGATAACGGCATTCTTGTAATGACCGGTGCCGGCTTCATACAGCATAAGATCCGCATCTACGACCAGGATAAAACCATTCCCGAGCTGCGCGGCGATTATTTAAAAGGATATGACCGCCTCACCAATGGCTGGTACCTGGAGCAATATGTGGGCTACAGCTATTTTGCATCCAATTCACTCATCAACTTTCATGTAGGGCTGGACTTCATGGCTGCCTTTACACAAGGCCGCAGAGATTATCTCTTTGATGTGATGAAACCCGGCAACGACAAGCGTCTTGATATGCTGTTCGGTATCCGCGCCGGCTGGTATTTCCCTATTTTCAGGCGCAAATCAGACGATTATTATTTTTAAGCCATGAGTGTTTTACTCTATTGGCTGGGACTGCGGCTGTACAATATAATACTGCATATAGCCGCAATGTTTAATCCCAAGGCAAAACTGTTTGTCAAAGGCCGCAAAGGCTTACCTGACCGGATACGTTATGCGCTGATCAATGAGCGCCGCAGCCGTATATGGATGCATTGCGCCTCGCTCGGGGAGTTTGAACAGGGCAGACCGCTGCTGGAAAAACTGCGCAAACAATATCCCGGACATGCTTTCGTGCTTACTTTTTTCTCTCCTTCAGGCTATGAAGTAAGAAAGAATTATGAAGGTGCCGATTATATTTTTTACCTGCCGCTGGACAGCGTGATGAATGCCCGTCGTTTCCTGCGTTATGTACAGCCCGACCTTTGCATTTTTGTAAAGTATGAGCTGTGGTACTATTATCTGACAGGCATCGCGCGGAAAAATATTCCCGCAATCCTCGTTTCAGCCATATTCCGCGAAAAACAAAGCTTCTTCCAATGGTACGGAGCATTACAGCGCCGGATGCTTCATTGCTTCACCCATATTTTTGTGCAGGATGAAGTATCCGTAAAATTACTGCTGAAAGCCGGTTTTGAAAATGTATCGGTATCCGGCGATACGCGTTTTGACCGGGTTGCGGAAGCTGCAGAACAAGTTACACCTGTTACTGCCGCCGGGGAATTCTGCAGATCACATAAAATTATAGTAGCCGGCAGTACCTGGCCTGCAGATGAAACAATTCTGTTTGACACCATGAAACTGCTGCCCGGGCACTGGAAACTGTTGCTGGTACCGCACGAAGTACACGAATCCCATATTGCCGCACTGCAGAAAACATGGGGCAGCGAAGCTGTAAAATGGTCGGAATGGGAACCAACTTCGGACTGCCGCGTATTGATTGTAGACACCGTAGGCCTGTTGTTAAAGCTTTATCAATATGCAACCATTGCCTGGATAGGTGGCGGATTTGGAAAAGCCGGCGTACATAACGTACTGGAAGCAGCCGTTTATGGCAAACCCTGTTTTTATGGGCCGGTTTATTACCAGTTCCTGGAGGCCAAAGCGCTGATCAGTGAAGGCGGTGCATTTACAGTGCAGACCGCAGCAGAACTGGCAGAGCAGATATTGCACCTGGAGCAGGATACTGCCGCATATGAACATGCTGCAGACGCTGCCACGACATATGTTCAGAAAAATGCCGGCGCTACCGGAAAAATCCTGGCCTATCTCGCAGAGAAAAACCTCATCAGCAGGTCGTAAAATGATTGTACCGTATCTGAGTTTTCATCCCAACGGAACTGCTGTACAATACCTGCTTTGAGCCAGCGTTGCGCTTCATTGGCATCGTCAAAACTGTTTATCTCCGAGATTACGGTTTCATATGCTTCTTTATCATTGCCGAACAGCTCACTGATAAAAAGGTATTTGTCATTTATACCGATGCTCTTGCGTATATCCGCACCTGGTACGGGTAGGGGGGAAGCAGAAGGAGGCATCGGCACAGTATAGCGTATGGAGCTGCGTCCTTCGTTTTCTGATTCTTCAAAATACTGTACATTTTCACCCAGCTCTACAGAGGGGGCGGTCATATTGGTGGTAGTGGCAATTTCCGTGTGCGCCCTGTCCATTGCATCTGCAATCTCGGCCAGTGTCGGTTCATTAATAACCACAGGAAGCGCCCGGGTGCGCCAGTCCAGCAGGTCGGCATAGATAACACGGGTATAATCCAGCATGAGATCAATATCTATCACCGTTTTAGGAGCTTGCTGCTGGTACAAGTCCTGTAATTTCTGCATCAGTGCGCCTATTCGTTCCATAAACCGTCGTCGTTTTAACAAAAATAAGAAGGAGAAAGCAGCATTGCTGCCTAATACGTCCGTTAATTTACGGAGATTTTTTTGTTATTGTTTTTTCCACACAAAGAAGCGGGCTAAGACCAATTCCACTACTTTTACAGGCTAGTATCATAGTAGTAATGTTTATTGAACCACACAGATCGGCTATAAAGAAAGGCTGGATAGAAGTAGTATGCGGCTCTATGTTCTCCGGAAAAACAGAGGAGCTGATACGCCGCATGAAACGCGCGCAGATCGCAAACCAGAGTGTTGAAATCTTTAAACCTGCGATAGATACGCGCTATCATGAAACGGATGTGGTTTCGCACGATGCTTCACGCATACGTTCCACTCCTGTAGACAGTTCGCAGAACATCCTGTTGCTTGCGTCTGGTGTAGAGGTAGTAGGCATCGATGAAGCACAGTTTCTCGACGAAGAATTGCCTAATGTTGTAGAGCAGCTTGCTGCAAATGGCTCCAGGGTAATAGTGGCCGGGCTGGATATGGATTTTATGGGCAAACCTTTTGGTCCTATGCCTGCACTGCTGGCACGCGCCGATTATATCACCAAGCTGCATGCAATATGTGTACAATGCGGCGATATCGCCAATTACTCCTACAGGAAAGTGGCAGATGAAGGCAAAGTGCTCCTGGGTGAAAAAGATGTATACGAGCCTCGCTGCAGGCATTGTTATTATAACATAAAATAAGACTGATCAGCATACATTTAAAAGAACTTAATGATGAAAAAACAGGCCAGGATCAATTCCTATAAGAAAAAACAACAGATTCAGACCGCCGCACAGACACAGGGACAAACCCAAAACGGTTCTCAGGCTCCGGCTCATGAACACCCGGAAATATACATAGATCGCGGCGATATGGACATACGCCTGTTTGACCTTGTATTGAAAATGCTGTATGAAAATTCAGATAAAAGCACATTGCATCTTGAGAATGAAATTCTGAAACCGTTTAATATCAATCTTCCGCCAAAGGAAAATGAGCGCATCTGGGATGTATTGCTCAGTTCCGGCTTTGTAAGCCCTGTAGTAGGATTTGGTAATGCGGGTAAAATAGAGCTGACGAAAACAGGCTACCAGATCATGTCGCAGTATGGTGCTTATTCGAAATTCCTGGAAATGAGCGCTGCCGCAGGACAGCAACGCCAGCCTATCATCATCCAGATGGACCAGAACAAAACCGGTGAGCAGAAACAGTCTGATGTATTGCCCAACAAACCCAACCTTGACGGCGGCCTTGCAGGTTAACCGTTTATATGTAACGATTGTTCCGCTTTTTTGCCGTAAGTTTATCCTCTGTAAAAAAGAAGATACACTCTTCATGAACCAATATTATACCTACATGCGCAAAACTTTCCTGGCAATCGCAATGGTTGCCGGTTTATTTTGTACCAAAGCCACAGCCCAGGCAGACGAAGACATCTGGACATTGCAACGCTGTGTGCAGTATGCCTTAGACCACAATATTTCCATTCAGCAGAATGTACTGAATGAGCGTCTGGCAAAACTTACATTGCAGCAAAGCCAGTATTCCCAGCTGCCAAATGCAAGCGGTTCAGCGGGGTACGGACGCAGCTACGGCCGTTCCATTGACCCTACGACCAACCAGTTTGTAAATGGCGACTACGACTTTATGAGTCTGAGTGGAAATGCCAATGTACTGCTGTTTGGCTGGTTCCAGGTGCGTAACACCATCGGTAAAAATAAATATGCGCTTATGGCAGCACATGCCGACCTGGAGCAGCTGCAGAACGACGTTTCGCTTAATGTGGCCAACGGGTTCCTGCGCGCATTGCTGGCACAGGAGCAGATTCATGTAAATGAAAAACAGGTATACCTCTCTGCCGCGCAGCTTGACCAGACACGCAAATTTGCGGAAGCTGGCCGCTTGCCGGAACTGAACGTAGCACAGCTTGAATCTCAGCTGGCAACAGACAGCTCCAATCTCATTTCTGCTATTTCAGACTACAATGCATCTATACTTGACCTCAAAGCCTTACTGAACCTGGATTTTGCAACGCCGTTCAATGTAAAACCGCCTGATGTAAGCACCGCAGAGCAACTTACCCTGGAAAGCATGAATCCAGAAGAAGTATACAATATTGCAGTAACACATTTCGGGTCGGTGAAAAGCAGCACTTACAAAGTAGAATCGGCAAAAAAAGCACTATCTGCCGCGCAGGGAGCGCTTTATCCGCAGCTCGGCCTCGGCGCACAGCTGCAGACCAACTATGCCAGCACCTACAAGCAACTTGGTAACGTTTCCCTTACCGGCACAGACGTAGAAACAGGCACCTATACATATATAAACGGAGTAAGAACCATGGTATACCAGCCAGGTGTACTTTATTCATATGAGAATACACCACTCGGCCGCCAGCTGGATCTTAACTTCCGCCAGATTGTTTCGCTGAACCTGAACATCCCCATTTTCAACGGATGGCAGGCACGCTACAATGTACGCCAGTCGAGGATAAACATAGAAAACCAGCAGCTGAACAAATACCAGACAGAGCTGAAGCTGAAACAGGACATTTACAAAGCATATAACGATGCCCGTAATTCTATCCAGAAATATTATGCCGCACAACATGCAGCCGACGCGGCCCGCAGAGCATATGATTTTGCACAGAAGCGCTATGACCTGGGACTCACCAACACCATAGAATATCTTACAACACAGAATAACCAGTATAAAGCAGATGCAAGCCTGCTCAGCGCAAAATATGACCTGATATTCAGGCTGAAGGTGATCGATTATTATCTCGGAAAAGAATTAAAACTTTAGGAATGGACGAAATTAAAAAAGTGTTGCTCGAAGCAGCACATGCCGCAGGAGCAGTTATACTTGAATACTTTCATGGTTCTTTCCGCGTAGAAAACAAAGAAGGCATCAATAACCTGGTGACAGAAGTAGATAAGCTTTCCGAGACGAAAATTATTGATGTCATTAAGAAGTCGTTTCCTCATCATACCATTATCAGCGAAGAAGTGGGCGAGCTGCTGCAGGAATCAGATTACCAATGGATCATTGACCCCATAGACGGAACTGTAAATTTTGCACATCACATTCCTATCTGTTGTGTAAGCATCGCTGTAAAACATAAGGAAGATCTTATACTGGGCGTTGTGTATAACCCCATGATGGACGAATTTTTCTTTGCGGAAAAAGATAAAGGCGCATTCCTTAACGATGAACCGATCAGGGTTTCTGAAAAGAAAGATTTTGAACGTGCATGCCTTGTAACAGGTTTTCCATATAAATGGCCCAATTCGCAGGAACATCCGATAAAAGTGTTTGAACGCTTTATATTACAAGGGCTGCCGGTTCGCCGCCTCGGCTCCGCAGCTATCGATCTCTGTTGGGTTGCCTGTGGCCGGTTTGATGGTTTCTGGGAATACAACCTGAACTCATGGGATGTAGCAGCTGGCTATCTTATAGTGCAGGAAGCCGGCGGAAAAATCACCAACTTCCAGGGCGATCCATACAGTGTTTTTGATAAGGAAACACTGGCCACCAATGGCCACATACACAACGAGATGCTGCACCAGATAAATAATAAAGCGATTGAGTAGACCATATAAAATCAGCTGATTAGCGGATGTGAAAATTAGCTAATGCCTGTGCTGTTATAACTATATAATGCCAGCCATTTGCTAATCAGCTAATTTTCACATTTACTCTTTTTCATCAGCATATTGACCAATCAGCAGACCAGCTAATTCCCATATCCCGCATTATCTCATACCTTTGCGGTTTACAATTTTATAATGAACGAAGAACGTACAGAAATATCCTCGCTGGGCGAATTTGGCCTTATAGATCATCTTACCCAGAACAATGAAACACGCCAGGCAGGCACTTTGCTGAGTGTGGGTGACGATGCTGCTGTAATAGACCATTTTGGCCGGCAAACGGTTATCACTACAGATCTGCTGCTGGAAGGCATACATTTTGACCTGATGTATACACCACTGAAACATCTCGGTTATAAAGCTGTGGCAGTAAACCTTTCGGATATATGTGCCATGAATGCCACGCCCACTCACATTACCATGAGCATTGGTATCTCCAACAGGTTTTCGGTAGAAGCGCTTGATGAATTTTATGAAGGCGTATATGCCGCCTGTGAAAAATATAAAGTAGACCTTATCGGCGGCGATACCAGCACCTCGCAGAGAGGCTTTGTGATCAGCGTAACTGCAATAGGAGAAGTAGCACCGGATAAATACGTAACCCGCAGTGGCGCTAAAAAGAATGACCTGGTTTGCGTTTCGGGCGACCTCGGCGCAGCTTACCTTGGTTTGCAGTTACTGGAGCGTGAAAAAAGGGTGTATCTGGAGAATCCGAATATACAGCCTGATCTGGAACAGAAAGCTTATATCGTAGGCCGTATCCTGAAACCGGAGCCACGCCTCGACATCGTTAACTGGCTGCACGAAAACAATATTGTGCCCACATCTATGATAGATATAAGCGACGGATTGAGCTCTGAACTATTGCACATATGCAGGCAAAGCAATGCCGGTGTGGTGTTGTATGATGAAAAAATCCCGATCCATACAGAAGCTAAAGAAATGGCTATGGAGTTCAATACAGATGCCACTGCCTGTGCATTGAGTGGCGGTGAAGATTATGAGCTTTTATTTACCATTCCCCAGGCCGACTACGATAAAATTGTTACCAATGAGCAGATCAGCGTTATCGGTTATATTACGGATGCAGCTGAAGGTGCGCACCTGATCACCCGCCAGGGCAACAAGCATGAACTGAAGGCACAGGGGTGGAATGCATTTAATAAGTAAAAAAATGGCCGTAAGGCTATGCTACTTTAATAAATTTTGTATTTTAGGCTTAAATTACTCCACCGCATGAAGTTTTGGAAATATACCTTGATTACTGCCTTTTCTTTTATCGGCATTGCCAGCACTGTTTTATATACCGCATGTGAAAAAGATAGTTGTACAGACCTGAAATGCAAAAATGGAGGTTCCTGTGCGGATGGTTATTGCCGCTGCCCTACAGGATATGAAGGTGCAGAATGTGAAACAATGGTTACAGACCGTTTTGTAGGCCGCTATTATGGCACTACGCGCTGCGATCAGTTGCCCGGCCTTGTAGATACACTGGATGTTTTCGTAAAAAGCGCACCGCTGACACTCGGAATGGTCCGTCATGGAAATATTACCGATACTATTTATGGTACTGCTGACGGCAATGCTGTAGATGTAGCTGCTTATAGTCAGAATAACCAGGCCAAATATGTACAGGCAACAGTAGCTCTTAAAAAGTTCACACTTTATGTACAGAATATTTCAGATGTAGCCGGCAACAAACAGTCTGTCTGCACATTTGTAGGATCCAAAAATTAATCTTTTAAAGATATATAAAGAAGTCCCCGTATACCGGGGACTTTCTTTTTTTATACCTGCCGAAGCTATCTTTTTAGCTATCTTGCAGCCCATGCAATCATTCGACCAGTTAGTCCCTCAGTTTGAAGCATACCTGGAAAATACATTACCATTTCCTGCCGCTCCCGCCACACTTTATGATCCGTGCCGTTACCTGCTGAAGCTTGCCGGCAAACGCATACGTCCCATACTTTGCCTCATGAGCAACGAATTGTTTGGCGACATTAGTAAAGATGCGTGGCTGGCCGCAACAGGGCTTGAGTTATTTCACAACTTTACACTGATCCATGACGATATTATGGACAAAGCCCCGCTGCGTCGCGGGCATGCTACCATACATGCAAAATACGGGCTTACGGCCGGCATACTCTCAGGTGATGTGATGGCCATATTTGCCTATGACCAGATATCGCGGGTAGAGCAGTCACTGCCGGAAGTGCTGCGCATGTTTAACAAAACAGCAGTAGAAGTATGCGAAGGTCAGCAGATAGACATGGACTTTGAGTCTATGACAGATGTGAGTATTGAAGATTACCTGGGCATGATTACGCTTAAAACATCAGTACTGCTTGCCGCCAGCCTTTATATCGGCGCTTTGCTGGGCGGGGCTACAGAAGGCAATGCGATGAAGCTCTATGAATTCGGAAAAAACCTGGGTATCGCATTCCAGCTGCAGGACGATTACCTCGATGCTTTCGGCACCTCTGAAAAAGTGGGGAAACAGCAGGGTGGCGATATCAAGTCCAACAAAAAGACATACCTGCTGCTCAAAGCTATGGATCATGCCAGTGATGAACAGCGTGAAGTGATAGACCGGCTACTGGCAACAGATGAGGATGATAAAGTAGGCAGGATGCTGGAAATATATCACGCTACCGGCGCGGACGTTGCCTGTAAAAATGCTGCCGCCCAATACTCCGACCGGGCATTTGAATGCCTGGAACAGGTAGCTGTATTGAGAAAAAGAAAAGAACCACTTTATGAACTGGCGTCTTATTTATTACAGCGGGATAAGTAAGATGTATATGCAGGATTAATATCCGCCAAACGGGTTTTATATTTGTTATTATAATTAAGTACTACAGGAAATGAACTATTGGTTAGTAAAATCAGAGCCTTTTAAATATAGCTGGGACCAGTTTGTAAAAGATGGTGAAACCCACTGGGACGGGGTGCGCAACTATGCAGCACGCAACAATCTCAAGGCAATGGCCGTTGGCGACCAGGTGTTTTTTTATCACAGTAATGAAGGTCTGGAAATAGTAGGCATCGCAGAAGTATCGGTAGCTGCTTACCAGGATCCTACAACTGATGATCCGAACTGGGTAGTTGTAAACCTCAAGCCAGTGAAGAAACTGAAAAAGCCGGTGACACTGGCACAGATCAAAGCCGATCCTGCACTTGAAGGCATGTCATTGGTGAGACTGTCGCGCCTTTCGGTTTCTGACGTTACTAAAGAACAGTTTAAGCATATTGTAAAACTGGGCAGCTAGATACATCTTATGAAGAAGCCCTGGAATATGAACAGTATTCCAGGGCTTCTTATTTCAGTTTGTATAGCTCAATGGATTTCTGCAAGATGAACGGTGCCATCGCCACTATTGCACTACTGTACTCCAATAGCCCGGCCCCACAAAAAATATCCATTCTGCAGGAAGTGTCATTTCCCTTTTGATTTAAGATAATGGGTAGTAAGCGTGCGCGCCCAGTAACGGGGCACATTAAAGTCGGACTGCAGATAGGCTACAACATCATTTGATTTCTTTTCTGCTGCTTCAAACTTATCCAGTATTGTTATCCAATCTGAAATGTTCTTCCCCGTTTTTTCCATAACCTGCTCATCCGTAACGTCCCAATATTCTTTCTTCATTATATAGTCTGTTTAAATGACAACCCCTGGCTGTTAAGTGCCTGCTGCAATTTAGGAATACTTGATTTCCCAACGCCATGCAGCGCGAGTATTTCTGCCTCCGTATAACCTGAAAGCTGTTTCAAATTGTGGATTCCCTTATTTTTTAACGCACGCTGCGCAGGAGCTGAAAGTGAGGCAGCAAAGTCATTGCCGGCTTGTGGTGTCTTTTTTTTCTTTAAAGCAGTTTTTTCACTGTCTTCTTTGACCCGGAATGTCACGATCCTTTTCACAAGATCCAGCGGCAAAGGCTCATCCAATGGGAATTGCACAGCTCCTTTCGAGCTTTTATACCGCGCGAATTCCTGCTGAAAGTTTTTTATGCCGGATGAGGTGGGGTAGAAGCCAATATGCCGGTCGTAGCCGGCAAAATAAACCAGCACCCCATGCTGTTTAAAGGCAGGCATACCGTAGCTGATTACCTCTGTTGCATCGGGCGCCGCCTGCTGAATAGCCTTGCGCATCTGCTCCAATAATTTCTGCGTCTGTGGCGGAAAACGGGAAATATATTCGTTTATAGTTGTTACTTTATCCATAGATAATCAATTTTCCAGCCTTATCATGCATTGCACATCTTTATCATTAACATACCATTCCACACAATACCCTTGTGGATCCAGGCCGGAATGGGCGAGCAACTCCCGAAATGCCTGACCGATGCCTTGGGTATTTTTCATGAAATCGTACACCATCAGGGAAATATAATTGCCGCCTTTCAATACAAGCGTAGGCAATCCTTTTTCCTCAGCCTCACCGGGACGCACTTCTTCCATAGCTGCTTTATACTGAATTGTTCCGTTTTCGGGCCGGGAAATACCCAGGTATTTGCGGTCAGTTGAAAACGGTATCAATGCACGCAGTTGCTGATGGGCGGCCAGCACTCCATCCGGAAACGAACCAGCCTGCACGTACATTACTTTGATATCGTCTTTTACAGCTATTGTTTCCATAATTGCTTTTAATTGATAACCTAAAGCTACGTCCGTGAAAGGAAAAAACAGATGGCTGTACACGACAGTTTGCGGGGGCAATTGCGAAAAAAATTAATTTAAATACCAAAGCCGCCATAATGGCGGCTTTGAGCAATATCTGTTTTTCAATAAAATTGTAATGGTAAAAAACTAGCCCAGATACACCTTCAGTGCATTGCTGTAGCGGGCTTTCTGCAGGCGTTTGATGGCGCGTTCTTTGATCTGGCGGATACGTTCTTTGGTAAGATCATATTTTTCACCGATTTCCTCTATTGTAGGACCATCGTCACCTTCCAGACCAAAATATGCAGCAAGGATTTCAGCTTCACGTACGCTCAATGATTTCAGGATGCGGCGTATTTCAGCACGAAGTGAGTCCTTCATTACATCTTCATCAGTATCAGCGCTGCCTTCCAGCAGATCACCCATAGCTACATCTTCCGCTTCATGCACCGGCGCATCCAGGGATGTGTGACGTGTATTGCTGGTAAAAATGTTGGTGATCTCAGTTTCGCTCATCTCCAGTATGTCTGCCAGTTCTTCGGTAGATGGTTCGCGCTCGTGCTCCTGCTCAAATGCTATAAATGCTTTGTTGGCCTTGTTGTAAGTACCGATTTTGTTCTGCGGGAGGCGTACGAGACGGCCCTGTTCTGCCAAAGCCTGCAGGATGGACTGACGGATCCACCATACGGCATAGGAGATGAATTTAAACCCTTTTGTTTCATCAAAACGCTGTGCAGCCTTGATCAGTCCGAGGTTACCTTCATTGATAAGATCGCTCAATGAAAGACCCTGGTGCTGATACTGTTTGGCCACAGAGACCACGAAACGGAGGTTCGCTTTCACCAGTTTCTCCAGTGCGCGCTGGTCATTCATGCGAATGCGCTGCGCAAGGGTAGTTTCCTCCTCGGGTGTAATCATCGATATTTTGCTGATTTCCTGAAGATACTTTTCTACCGCCTGAGAGTCCCTGTTCGTGATCTGGGTGGCAATTTTTAACTGCCTCATAATTTATGGAATTTAATTTAAATATACTCGTTAGAATTAATAAGACAAAGAAACTGCCAGAATAGTTTGCAGGACACAGCCTTATAATTTTGTTAATACAGCAGCAAATTATGTTCCGTTTTTTTCGTATTGTTGCATTTTACTGTGGTAATTGGCTGCTCTATAACGCTAAAGCCTTGTGCATATTGTGTTCCAGGCTAAATGGATATATTCTATGCCGTTATAAGCTGATAGGCGTATGTCCTTTTTTGTCAGTTCCTTCACAAAGCTATATCGCATATGTCAAAAATGCTACCTTTGCACACATCTTTTGTCAACCTTTAACATTTTTATGCAGAAAGATCTGTATCAACATCCCGATTATTACCTTTTGGATGAACTTTTGACAGACGAACACAAACTTATCCGTGATTCTGTCCGCGCTTTTGTGAAAAAAGAAATATCCCCGATCATCGAGGATTACGCACAAAAAGCAGCATTCCCAAAACAAATTATTAAAGGACTGGGCGAACTGGGCTGTTTCGGGCCTTTTGTTCCGCAGGAATACGGTGGTCCCGGTCTTGATTATATTTCCTACGGCATCATGATGCAGGAACTGGAACGCGGTGATTCCGGTATCCGTTCTACTGCATCTGTACAAGGCTCGCTGGTTATGTTCCCCATTCTCACTTACGGCAGTGAAGAGCAGAAAAAGAAATATCTGCCAAAACTCGCTACCGGCGAACTGATGGGTTGCTTCGGCCTCACAGAACCTAACTTCGGTTCTAACCCTGCAGGAATGCTCACCAATTTTAAAGACGCCGGCGATCATGTGATCCTGAATGGCTCTAAAATGTGGATCTCCAATGCCCCGTTTGCAGATATTGCTGTGGTATGGGCCAAGAATCCTGATGGTAAGATCCAGGGCCTGATCGTGGAGCGTGGCATGGAAGGCTTCACTACACCTGAAACGCATGGCAAATGGTCGCTCCGCGCCTCTGCTACCGGTGAGCTGGTGTTTGACAACGTAAAAGTTCCGAAAGAAAACATACTGCCCAATGTTATTGGTCTGAAAGGTCCTCTCGGCTGTCTTTCCAGCGCCCGCTTCGGTATTGCATGGGGAGCACTTGGCTGTGCTATGGACTGCTACGACACTGCTCTGCGTTATTCACAGCAGCGTATCCAGTTCGACAAACCGATCGGTGCTTTCCAGCTGACACAAAAGAAACTGGCGGAAATGATTACGGAGATCACCAAAGGACAGTTGCTGGTATGGCGTCTTGGTGTGCTCCGCAATGAACACCGCGAAACACCGGCACAAATTTCTATGGCCAAGCGTAACAGCTGCGAAACGGCGATCACCATTGCCCGTGAAGCACGCCAGATACTCGGCGGTATGGGTATTACCGGCGAATACAGTATCATGCGCCACATGATGAACCTGGAGTCTGTAATTACTTACGAAGGAACGCACGACATTCACCTGCTGATCACCGGCCAGGATGTAACAGGTTTCGGTGCATTTAAATAATATGACTTAACTGTTATGCTTCGGCTACACGCTCAGCATAACACACAATAAAAAGGTCGCTGATAAATCAGCGACCTTTTCCTTTCTTATCTGTGCGAGGCAGGCATACAGTTATAACACAATAAAACGTTTGTGTTATTATGCTATGCGGGCACTTTCCGCTGCTGTTCGCGGTCCCATAAACGATGCAGGGCAACTGCGCTGATGAAAGATTTAACATTCCCATCAGTGATCACACCTTCATCTGCTGCATCAATATAAGTTGCTTTCACAAAATCAGACGCATCCTTATCTGCAGCAATAGCCTTGCAATGCCTGTAGGCTTCATTTACAAAATGAATGGCATCAGGTTCTGCGATCAATGCAGCAATGCTTTGTGCACCTCCCGGAATATATACAGCATCAAACAATACAGATGCAGAGGTGAGAAAACTCATATCGGCAGCAATTTCTTTGTTACCGGCTGTTTTAACTGTTCCGGGAACAGGAGCAATAATTTTAACCGTAGCGCCGGCAGCTTCCAGTGCGTTCTTTGCTGCGGTTAAACTGCGTTCATTAACGCCATTTGCGGCCAGCACGGCTATCATACGAGTCTTAATTGTGTCCTTAACTGTATTCGCCATGCTCAGTGCTTCAGAAACGTCTATTGGCAATTTTGCTTTTCGGGGCTGAAATTTTTTAGGATCGCCATCCGCCGGAATGCTGTGATTCATGGGCTGCTCAGGCGCTTTGGGAACCTGCATGCCCAATCCCCCGGCCACTCTTGCTGTCAGTGTTTTGTCTACCTGGGTAAGCAATCCCAGCATCCGTTCTCTTATAGCCAGTGTTTCCACTTTCCCCAGTTCAAAGCACAGGGCACTGATCAGGTGTTCTTTTTCGGGCTGCGACTGACTGTTATAGAAAAGTGTTGCCTGGCTGAAGTGATCAAAAAAGCTCTGGCTGCGACCGCGTATCTTTTGTCCGTCTACGCGCTCGGTATATGAAGTGAAACCGCCTTCGCTCATCTTTGCCTGGAAGGGACAGCCACCTCCGAGCGAGTTCGGATTATAACTTGTTTTGTCTTTATTGATCTGTTGACGCATATGACCGTCGCGCTGGTTATTGTGTACCGGTACTACAGGCCTGTTAATGGGTATTTCATGAAAATTAGGACTGCCCAGCCTGGAAAGCTGCGTATCGGTATAAGAGAAAAGCCTTCCCTGCAGAAGCGGGTCATTGGTGAAGTCTATGCCGGGAACAAGATGGCCGGGATGGAAAGCTACCTGTTCTGTTTCAGCAAAGAAGTTATCCGGATTGCGGTTGAGCACCATTTTACCAATGCGCTGCACCGGTACCATTTCTTCCGGTATCAGTTTTGTGGCATCCAGCAGATCAAAGGGGAATTTATGTTCATCCTGCTCATCAACGATCTGAACACCTAATTCCCATTCGGGGAAATTACCACTCTCAATTGCGTTCCACAAGTCACGACGATGAAAATCAGGATCTTTACCGGATATTTTCAATGCTTCGTCCCAGGCAACGGAATGTACTCCCAATAGAGGCTTCCAGTGAAATTTAACGAAACATCCTTTTCCCTCTTCATTGATAAACCGGAATGTATGAATGCCAAACCCTTCCATCATGCGCAGGCTGCGCGGAATAGCCCGGTCGCTCATTGCCCACATGATCATATGCATCGATTCGGGCATCAGCGAAATAAAATCCCAGAAAGTATCATGTGCTGATGCTGCCTGCGGAATTTCATTGTGCGGTTCCGGCTTTACAGCATGTATTAAGTCTGGAAATTTTATAGCATCCTGTATGAAGAAAACGGGGATATTGTTGCCTACAAGATCATAATTACCTTCCTGTGTGTAGAATTTTACAGCAAAACCCCTTACATCCCGCGCAAGATCAGAAGAACCTCTGAAGCCTGCAACTGTCGAAAACCGTACAAATACAGGTGTCCTGACAGAAGGGTCCTGAAGAAAACCGGCCCTTGTATATTTTGCCATAGATTTATAAACCTGGAAGTAACCATGCGCAGCAGATCCGCGGGCATGAACAATGCGTTCCGGGATACGTTCATGATCAAAATGAGTAATTTTCTCCCGTAATATAAAATCTTCCAGTAGAGAGCCGCCGCGTTCCCCGGCTTTCAGGGAATTCTGATCGTCGTTTATTTTAAGGCCCTGGTCTGTGGTAAGGAATTCACCCATACCTGTTTCTGTATCAGGCTTCAGGTCATTTAATTTCTGATCATCCGCAGGCTGCGATGATTTGTTTTTTCTGGTAGTAGCCATGGTGTTTTTATGTTAGATGAATCAGGTAATGGATTTTTACCCTACATCTGTAACATAATTATGCCATGCAGGAGATATCAGATACCCTCCTCTCCATACAAACTCAGCCAGCTGCGTAAAGCCGCGATTTCCTGCTGCATGTCTTTTACTTTCTGTAACAGATGTGCAATGGCTTCAAGACCTTCCATATTTATGTCCAGGTCGTAATGCAGGCGTATATAACGCTCCAGCGTCCGCAGTTCCTGCACAGGAATGACACGTTGCTGCTGCTGAATTTCAATATGTATCAGCCCGTAATCTTCCAGCGATTCAATAAAGGAAATGTCTACATTATACTGCCTGCAGTATTCTTCGGCAATGATCAGTTCTTTGTCCATAAAAACAACTTTTTATGTTTACATTTTTGATAACTGGCGGAACAGCTCTTTCTGCTGTTCGGAAAGATTCACCGGCAACTTAATGGAATATGTAATCTTCAGGTCGCCAAACTGGCCATCCTTTTTATATACAGGAAAGCCTTTGCCTTTCAGCTTCACTTTTGTACCATTCTGCGTTTCCGGCTTCACTTTCAGTTTTACTTTGCCATCAAGTGTATCAACAGTTATTTCTCCACCGAGCACAGCAGTATACAGGTCGAGGTCAATATTTGCATACAGATCGTCGTCCAGCCGTTTGAAAACAGGATCTTCGCCAATTACAAATGTGATGTAGAGATCGCCTACCGGACCGCCGTTCATACCGGGAGCGCCATATCCTTTCAGTTTTACTACCTGCCCGTTGGCAATACCTGCATATACCGTAATGCGCACCTCTTTACCGTTTATGTTCAGCGTCTGCTGATGTGTCCGTGCGGCATCACGGAGCGAAATATGAAGCTCCGCATTATAATCCTGGCCCCGGAACATTGCTGAAGACCTGCCACCACTTCCACCACCACGATTCCCGAACAACGATTCAAAAAAATCAGAAAAGCCACCACTGTCAAACCCACCGGAAAACTCATAGCCACCTGCATTTCCAGCCCTCGACTGCGATTGCCTTGCCTGCTCAAACTGGTCGGCATGACGCCAGTTCTCACCATATTCATCATATTTTTTTCTTTTTTCAGGATCGCTCAGCACCTCATGCGCTTCATTGATCTGCTGAAACTTCTTCTCCGCTTCCTTATCGTCAGGATTCAGGTCCGGATGATGTTTGCGGGCCAGTTTACGGTAAGCTTTTTTAATATCATCCGTAGAAGCCGTTTTAGCTACTCCAAGCACGCTGTAATAATCTATAAAAGCCATATCTGTTTCTGATGAATTTATTTATTGTTTTTTCGCAGCTCACAGCAAACCGGAGCCGGCGAAAAACGTGTTATGATCAGGTAAAACAATCGTTCCGGCACAAGATCAGGCAACACATATCTGTATTCAATTTAAGCATTTATCGTGAGAGAACATATAGAAATGAAGTTCCGGTCTCACAGAATCCTTAGCGATTTCTTAATGTACCGCATGCCGCACCCCTTTACTTTTGTGCCCTTCGCAGCAAGCCTGCTTATTTAGTTTTCTATGGCAATAATAAAGTGGCGGAACAAACAATTGCTATGCACAACACTGGCTGGAGCTATGTTGCTGCTTTCTTTCAACAAAGAAGAACGGACACCGTCAGATAAGGTAAAAGCTGTTTACGCAAAACACTTGCAACAGTTTAAAGAAGACCTGGCCACTTTCAGGGAAAATCTATATACCGCCACTGACAGCACCCGGAAAATATACTTCACCACATGCCGTACCGATTACAAATACCTGGAATACGCCATCGAATATCATTACCCATATGTAGCCAAAAGAATAAACGGAGCTGCACTTCCGGAAACCGAACCGGGCGATGTAAATGAAGTGATACTGCCTACAGGCCTGCAGGTACTGGAAGAATATATTTACGGAGAAAACCCCGGGCTGCAGAAGGAGTGGATGCGTAAACAGCTCGATTTTCTTTTGCTGCTCACCGGCAAGCTGCAGGAAGAAGAAGCCACATTGCATTTCACAATACCTTCGGTGTATGATGCTATAAGACTAAACCTCTATCGCCTCGCATCAAAGGGCATCTCAGGCTTTGACTCGCCAGTAGCGCGGCAATCATTATCTGAAGCAGTTACCACACTGGCATCTGCCGAAGAAGTACTTACCGTTGCAGGACCCGTAACATCAGAATTGAAGCTGTCATTTGCACGAAGCAAAGCCATGCTGCATGAAAATGATACGGATTTTAACAGCTTTAACAGAGCGAAATTCCTGGTAAGCTATTATAATCCTTTACTGCAGGCACTCCACAATCAACAGAAGAAACAGCACATAGATTTTGTACACAGCCGCAGTGCAGTAAAACGAAATGCAGTAAGCTTTCTCGCGACAAATGCCTTTGATCCTTACTTTTTTGCCGAAGATTCCTGCACTGTAGCTTCTGCGGCATTAGCGCAACTGGGCGAAAAATTATTCAGAGAAAAAACATTATCACTCGGAGGACGCTCCTGTGTCGGTTGTCATCTTCCTGCCAAAGCATATACCGACGGATTTCGTGTAAACCACTCGCTGCAAAGAGAAGACAGCCTGAAACGTAATACACCGACCTTGCTGAATGCCGCATTGCAGCCGGATCTGTTTTTTGACGGCCGGGTACATTCGCTGGAGGCACAGATAAAAGAAGTGCTGGCCAACCGTGACGAAATGGCATCTGATATGAAGCTGGCCACGGCAGCACTGAAACAAAATACGTATTACCAGCCAGCTTTTACACGTGCATTCCCCAAAGACCGTGCACCTGTTACAGAAGCCAATATCTGCAAGGCTATTGCAGCTTATGTGCGTACGCTGGTACGCCTCAATTCGCGTTTCGACCGGTTTATGCGCGGTGATACGACCCTGCTTACCTCAGAAGAGCAACACGGATTTAATCTTTTTATGGGCAAAGCCAAATGTGGCACCTGTCACTATATGCCATTATTTAACGGGGCCATCCCTCCTTTATACGATCGTGAGGAAGGAGAAGTGCTTGGTGTGCCTGCAAGCACCGCTTCGGGCAACATAGATAGTGACCCGGGCATGTACTTTCCGCTTCACATCCGTAAGCAGGAACATGCATTTAACACGCCCACAGTACGGAATGCAGCACTCACAGCTCCTTATATGCACAACGGCATTTTCCGTACACTGGACGAGGTAATTGATTTTTACGACAAAGGCGGCGGAGCCGGGCTGGGGCAGCATACACGCAACCAGACTTTGCCGGAAGACAAACTGCACCTTACACAACAGGAAAAGCAGGCGCTGATTGCTTTTATCAGGTCGCTGAATGACGCATGAGCCACACCTCCATTGCAATCAGTGTTACCGGAATAAAAACTTAACATTAAATAATTGTTACCTTTCTGTAACTTCCATACAGTAAAGAGAACAATAGATTGAAGTGGAGGCTGCACAACGGACTGATGGCCATTTTTCTTTGGCTGGCCGCAATAAATGCGGATGGGCAGGGTACGATTCGCGACGTGCATTTCAATTTTTACGGAGACACCATAAGTCTTCAATTTGATCCCTCTATTTTGATTCCTTTCCATGATTCGCTCTCTGAAGAGGCCGTAACCAGTTTTTACAACACAATAAATGCAGGAAAATACAAACCGGTAACAGATGCTTTACTGGCTTATAAAGAACAATATCATCTGAACGACTGGCTCTATTACCAGCTTATCCGCAAAACAGCGCAGCAGGTAAGCCCCAAAATGGAAAACTACGAACGGTACACTCTGTACAAATGGTTCCTGCTTTCAAAATCGGGCTACGATGCCACACTTGCGATCGGTAAAAAAAACGAGCTGTTTTTCTATGTATGGAGCGATGAAAATATCTACGACATACCTTATTATAAACGTAACAACAGGCAGTATGTGTGCCTGAATTATCATGACTACCCAAATGCAGATTATAAAAACGATGATCCGCACATTGTTGAAACAGGAAACACAGGCATTACAACTTCTTTTTCTTACAAAGTGACCCAGATGCCCGACTTCAATCCTTCGGACTACCAGGAAAAAAACATTGAGTTCAGCTACCACAATAAGGCCTATCATTTTAAAGTGCTTGTAAACCCGCAGGTACAGGCCATTTTTGCCAATTACCCCGTAGTGGATTATGCGTCATATTTTAATATACCGCTGAGCAAAGAAACATACAGCTCCCTGATACCCATGCTGCGCAATACACTGGCCGGCATGTCTCAGCGAAAAGGCGTTGATTACCTGATGCGCTTCACACGCAACGCATTCCTGTATGAAAACGACCTCGATAATTTCGGGAAAGAAAAACGCATGTCACCGGAGCAGACACTGTTATACCAATACAGCGACTGCGATGACAGGGCTGCACTGTTCTTCTATCTTGTAAAGGAAATTTACAACCTGCCTATGATCGCCCTGTTATATCCTACGCATATTACCATTGCCGTACGGTTCGACAAGCCATCCGGCAAAACAATAGAATACAACGGCGTTAAATATTCTGTATGCGAGCCAACACCACAGGCCGAAGACCTGCGCATAGGACAGGTGTCTCCGGAATTGCGCAGGGAAAATTACCAGGTAGCATACGTTTATAATCCGTAAGACAAAACCCGGCCTTTCCGCTCATACAGTTCCCGCCAGATTACCAGATATTTACAGTGCCATTATTCTACGATCAGCTTATTGAATTGTACGTTACTGCCAGACTGCAGTTGCAAAATATACATACCGGGAGGCATATCTGTCAAAGGCAACATCATTTCCGCGCCAGAAAGTGCTACAGACTGTGCCATCACTCTTTGTCCGACAGTATTATAAAGCTGTAAATAAACCTCACGAGCATTGAGCGCAGCAGGCACAAACAAATGAAGACTATGTGAGACAGGATTTTGCACGCCGATCTGCAATGCGCGTACCGCAATATTTTCAACACTGGTATGCCTGCTGAAAGGCTTCATAGCAAAGCTGGCATATACCGGTAGATGATCGCTCATCTCATACAGCGCCTGTATCACATTGGCCGGGGCTGCTGTGTTGGTTGGCAGATCGGTCAGGGCTTTGTTCAGGTGCTGCCCATCCTGGCCGGCAGTATGATAAGAACCTGCCAGGTACTGCATGCCGGCAGAATCTTCCATAATGTACTGCGACACCATTATATGATCAAAACGGTCATCAAGGCCGCCGGTAACGCCGCCATCGCTCAATGCCGCTGTGCGCGTAGCCTGTGTATGTATATCGGTAAAAGCAGCGCCGCCGTTCCAGTTGCCGGGCCTGCTAATGGGATCATATAGTCTCGCGCTCATGTCCGGGTTGGAAACAAGGTTCTGATAGGCGAGTTCTGAACTTTTGTAGAGATTGAGATCACCCATAAAAATATAATTCCCGCCGTGATGCAGGCTATCAAGGTAATCGCGGACCAATGCCGTCTCTGCAGCGCGGTCGGCAGCATCGGGAGAAGTATTACTGGCTTTAAGGTGCGCTACAATCACCGTAAAGGCAATAGTATCGTGTGTCTGCGAAAAAGTGTCTTTATAATATAACTGGTAAGCAATGATATCACGCAGGTTCTGGCATATACTCACCTGGCCGCGGAATCCGAACCTGGCTTTATTCCAGAACAGCATATTGATCTGCGTTTCATTATTGGTATTTATATAAGCAGCGTGGTCCCAGTTGCTGCCAAGCACACTGTCCCTCAGCTTTCCAGGCAGGGTAGAATCGTTACGGATTTCGTTAGCACCAAAAATATCCGGGTGAATGAACTGTACAATTGTTGACAGGCGCGGATTTTTAAAGGCGACAGGATTTGCTGAATTACCATAATTAAGCAGGTTGTATTGCATAATCCTGATCGTATCCTGCTGTGCATATAACCCGGTAAATAACAGTAAAAAAGCAGCCGTAAAAATATACTTCATTATAATATGTATTTGAATTTATTTTATTTGAAACAAATGTAAATATGATAATCTATTAAAATATTTTAATATAATTTTACTATATAAAATGCTGTATATCTGATGTGAACGCTTGACATAAAAATCAAAAAGAAAATATTCACTCATTTCGAAAAACAAAAAAAGCCATACTCGTATTGTATACAACGGGTTATCGCAAATTTTAATTTTCGTAAAGAAAATAAATTTTCGAATGAAAATAATATTTGATTAAAGAGGGAATCTGCCTGTCTTAAACAAGATGCAGGAGGAATACGCAGAAAAGCAATAGTTTTTTATCACATTGACCAGTAACACGATATGAAAAACATACGAATAACTATTTCACACATTTAAAAAATAAAAGTCGTATCTTGTAGGTAGAATCAGTTTTACCCTTATGTATTTCCTTCCGGCACCATTTTATTATGAATTATAAAAACGGAAGATTTGATCACACTGCTGGACATACTTCATAAGCTAAACTTCGACCGGTGGGCCGGGGCTGAGAATGCCGGTTTGTCTAACGTAGAGCTGCTGCAATCGCACCTTTTTTCTATCAGGGCAATTATTACTACCAATATAGAAGCTGCAGAAGAACGCTTCTATCATCTTTACGGCCGTGGCGAAACGCATTATTTCCCGCTGGAAAATTACGAACAGGGCAAACATCTGGCCATGCAGTTGTTTCACCATCTCAGGCTTGATTTTCCGGAAAGATATTCCGACCCGGAATTACTGGTTGTAGGAAAGAAAATGTTCCTGTTCGTATTTGTTCAAAAAACAGAGCAGGCCGGCAAACAAAAGATAGGGTAATAAAAATCAAAAATCAGAAATGTGAAAATTAGCGGATTAGCTAATGATGTTTTCACCGTAGCGTTGCGGTGCAGATCAGGTTTCCTTACTTTTTAGACAAGTAAAAAGAGGTATCCATACCTCATGTTTATAAACCGCCGGCAAGCTGTTTCATACTATTCACGAAAGCAGTCACATCAGCCTGTGTTGTATCCCAGGCGCACATCAGGCGGGCCTCATTGGTTACTTCTTTCCAGATATAAAAAGGGAATTTTTCCTGCAGTGGTTTATTCCATTCCCGTGGCAATTCAGCAAAAACAACATTAGCCTGCACGGGCATAGTAACTTTCACCTGCTTAAATTCTTTTAAACCGTCTGCCAGCAATTGCGCCATAGCATTGGCATGCAACGCCGTGCTGCGCCACAGTTCACCTTCCAGCAATGCATTAAATTGCGCGGCTATAAACCGGGCCTTAGAAGATAACTGCATTGCCTGTTTCTGCTTAAAGCGTATATGCTGTTTCAGTTGTTCATTCAATACGATCACAGCTTCCCCATACATCATACCCAGCTTGGTACCCCCAAGTGAAACGATATCCGCACCAGTGTCAGTGATCAATTCTTTGAGCGTGCAATCCAGGCTGGCAGCGGCGTTGAAGAAACGCGAACCATCGATATGAAAATAAAGTCCATGCTCCCTGCATATTGCGGAAAGCTCTTTCAGTTCGGCCGGTGCATACACAGTGCCATATTCAGTAGACTGTGTTACGGAAAGAACAGCGATCTGTGCAAAATGAATATCACCCTTACGGATCAGCCGCCGCCGCACAACTTCGGGCTCCAGCTTACCCGCTGCATTGGATGGAATAGAAAAATACCGGCAACCGGTAAATGTTTCGGGCGCCGAAGATTCATCGTTATAAATATGTGAAATATCTGCGCAGAGGACCGCATTGTAAGAATGTGTGGCAGCACTGAGGCTGAGTACATTGGCCCCAGTGCCATTAAACACGAATAACACATCTGCGTTTGTGCCCAGCAGCGACCTGAACTTTTCCTGCACCAAATGGCTCAGACTATCAGCACCATAGGAAATTGCATGTTCTTCATTGGCAGCAGACAACGCCTGCATTACCTGCGGCAGAACGCCTGCATAATTATCGCTGGCAAAACTTTTCATTTTAACGTTTAATCAGCGGGTAAGGTAGTATTTTTATAGAACAGGCAAAATGCCATTCCCATATATTTTACTTACTAAACTTTGACCTGAAAACGGAGTCAAATTCCCGAACTGTATGATATGAATCTGTCCGAACAAAATAAACTGCTGTATAGCCGCGCAGGCTTTGGTATATCGCTCCGCGACTTTGCGGCCCCACGACCTGTAAAGGAAATCGTACCGGATCTTTTCCCGACGGACGCGCCGGCCCAGCTGGCTGTGATCCATGATGAAGACCGCGCCATGTATAATCCGCGCATTATGAAAATGCTGGATGAGGACACGCGCAAAGAACGGCAGAAGGAAATGCGCAGTCATGTGCAGGACCTGAATGTGCTGTGGACAAATGAAATGGCACAAACGCAATACCCGCTGCGCGAAAAAATGAGCCTTTTCTGGCACGGGCATTTTGCCACACGTACCAACAACGCTTTCTTTGACCAGCTGCTGCTGCAGGATATACGAAATAATGCATTAGGCAGCTTCAGCGATCTGCTGCGTGCGGTTTCCAAAAGTCCGTCCATGCTGCTGTTCCTGAACAACCAGCAAAACAGGAAACAGCATCCGAATGAAAATTTTGCCCGCGAAGTGATGGAACTGTTCACACTCGGGAGAGGCAATTATACGGAGACAGATATAAAAGAAGCCGCGAGAGCCTTTACAGGATGGGGTTACGACGACCAGGGATATTTCACATTCCGCAAAGGACAACACGACACCGGCTCCAAAACATTCCTGGGCCGCACCGGCAATTTTAATGGTGACGATATACTGAACATACTGCTGGAACAACGCCAGACTTCAATATTCATTACCCAGAAGATATACCGTTATTTCGTCAGCGACCTGAAGATAGATGATAAGCGTGTGCAACAGCTCGCACGCAGCTTTTACGACAGCAATTACGACATCCGGCATCTGCTGGAAGAAATGTTTACGTCTTCCTGGATGTATACAGGTGATGTGGCCGGAGCAAAGATCAAAAGCCCGGCAGAGCTGCTCGCAGGCTATATGCGTACATTGCCGATGACATTTGAAAATGATAAAATAAGTGTGAATATCCAGCGGATACTGGGCCAATGGCTTTTTTATCCGCCCAATGTAGCAGGCTGGCCCGGTGGTAAAAACTGGATCGACAGTTCGGCACTGGTGATACGGATGAGATTGCCTGAAGCGCTGTTCGGCTCAAAAGAATTAAACCTTCATGCCAAAGAGAGCGACATGGACATGATGAGTGGCCGCAAAATGGCTGCAGAAACGGGAAAAGCACAGGTATTCCGGATAGGGAAGGTGAACGCAGATTGGTCAGCATATGTAAACCACTGGAAAGATGTCCCCGACGGGCAATTGCCGGGAGCTATTGCATCTTACCTTTTCCCGGTAACACTTTCCGCCGAAAAGATCAGCACCATTGGAAAATATGTAGATAAAGATTCACGCGAAGAACTGGTAAAAAGCATCACTATTTTACTGATGGAAATGCCGGAGTACCAGCTTTGCTGATGAATTAAAATGTGCTGACTTATGAAAATATTGAACAGGTAATTGAGGTAATGTGATCAATTATAATTGCTGTTATCCCATATCTCAATACTCAAATTTCACATCTTACCCTTGACATCTGACGTTTCAACCTATGTTATTCACTATCGCCCATTGACAATTCACTAAAAAAGAAATTATGGCACTCTCCCGCAGGAAATTTATACAGCTTAGCTCTCTGGCCAGTGCATCGGTGATGATGCCGCAATTCCTGAAGGCATTTGCCGGGCCGCAGGTTGTGTCCTCGCAAAACGAAAAGATATTGGTGATCGTACAGCTCTCCGGAGGCAATGACGGACTGAACACAGTGATACCATTCCGTAACGATATCTATTATAAAAGCCGGCCTGTGCTTGGGCTGGCAGATACGGAGATATTGAAACTAAACGACGAAGCGGGACTGCACCCATCGTTGAAAAATATGCGGGCTTTATATGACCAGGGATGGCTGGGTATTTTAAATAATGTAGGTTACCCTGAGCCCAACAGATCTCATTTCCGGAGCATGGACATCTGGCAGACGGGCAGTGCATCTGATGAATTGGTGACCACAGGATGGCTGGGCCGTTATCTTGATAATGCCTGTGTAGATTGCGACGTACACAAAACAATGGCCATAGAAGTAGATGACAGCCTGAGCCTCGCCATGAAAGGCAATAAAAAATCTGCTATAGCCATACGCGATGTAAATCAATTCTATAAAGCTGCATCCGATCCGTATTTTAACCGCCTTGTTACGGAGCATCAGCATGAACATGAAGCAAAGCTGGCAGACTATTTATACCAGACACTTACCGAAACAATTTCATCTGCCGACTATGTATACAAGCAGAGCAAAATATACAACACCAGCCAGATCTACCCGGATACACAACTGGGTAAAAGAATGAAAACCATAGGCTCGCTCATCAATTCGCATGCGGATACCCGTGTATACTACGTGTCCCACGGCAGTTTTGACACGCACGTAGGCCAGAAAGACCGACAGGCAAAGCTTTTTACAGAACTCGATGATGCACTGGCCGCACTGGTTGCAGACCTGAAACAAAACAACCGGATGCAGGATGTAATGATTATGACATTCTCCGAATTTGGCAGAAGGGTAGCACAAAATGCCAGTGGCGGAACCGACCATGGCACGGCCAATAACATGTTCCTCATCAGCAGCGGCCTGAAAAAGCAGGGATTATACAATGATCTGCCACGCCTTACCGACCTTGACGAAGGAGACCTCCGTTACGAAATAGACTTTAAGCAGGTATATGCCACTATGCTGAATAACTGGCTGGGAACCGATGCCCGGCAGATAATAAAACATAGCTATCCAATGCTGGATTTTGTATAGCCACAGGTGTAAAATTCATGACAAAAACAGCGTAAAAATATTGTAACTTGTATGCGTAATACGGGCTGTGTCATTTTTATACCAGCCTGCGCCAATCAAGCTTTTCATACGCTATCTATGACACGAACTGTACACCTCGGCAGATGCTTTTTTATTTACATTTTCCTAATGTCGTTTTGCGGCATCCGCCTTTATGCGCAGGACAAGGCAGCGAATTATACTATATCCCTTAAAAATGAAACAATAACCCCGTCAGCCAACGCAGCTGCATGGCTGGACAGCTTTAAACGAGCTCACCCAGAAACGCCCGCGCAGGCTATACTCCAGTTTAATCATATGCCTTCCGCAGCAGAACTGGAATCTCTGAAAGCCTCCGGCATACTGATACAAAGCCCGGTAACCGGCAATGCATTTATTTCACTTATCAGCAATAATACACGCATTTCTTCCTTTTCAAACCTGCGTGCAGTTGTTCCCGTAAAAGGAATATGGAAAATTGACCCTTCTGTAAAAAAATGGCTGACACAGAACAGAACAGTTTCTGTACTCGTAAGTATTTACCCCGGTATTGACAGAATTGCTGTTGAAAAAAATATCACATCGTCGAAAGGCATTATAACCAAACAACCCAGGAAAGGCAGCTCAGGTTATATTATATCCATAACAGCTCAAAACATTATAGCACTTGCTTCGTGGTACGGTGTTCAGTACATAGGACTTCCGGCAGATGTACAACCCCTGAACTTTGAATCGAGAAATGCCACAAGAGCCAATATCGGTACGCTTTCCCAGGCAAACGGCGGTTATGGTCTTACCGGTGAAGGCATAACCGTGGGAGTGGGCGACAATGTAAGTGCGCTGTATCATATAGATACTAAAGAACGTGTTATCAGTTTCAATCCATCACCTTACACAAATCATGGGCAGCATACAAACGGCACTGTAGGCGGGGCTGGTATCATAGATCCGAAAGGAGAAGGATTTGCACCGCACGTACGGCTGCTGGACCACATGTATGATGAAGTATTGTATGAAGCAGCAGCAATGTCGCAGGCATACAACATGACACTCACCAACAATTCTTATGCAGCAATTGTAGGGAGTTGCAGTAATGCAGGCAACTACGATGTACTCGCATCAGACATAGACAATATAGCTGCTGCAAACCCGGAAATATTGCACGTATTTGCGTCCGGCAATGACGGCGCATTAACCTGTGCACCTTACGCATCGGGGTATGCAACCACAGTTGGCGGATACCAGGCGGGCAAGAATGTACTGGTGGTAGGCAATATGGACAAACGCACCGGTCTGAAAAATACTTCTTCCCGCGGCCCGATGAAAGACGGTCGTATTAAACCGGAAATATGCGGTATCGGCACCAGCGTTTACTCAACAAAAGGTGTTGACGTGTACCTCTCTGCAGACGGCACCAGTATGGCATGCCCTAATGTGACAGGGGGTGCTGCACTGCTTTCAGAAAGATACAAACAGATCAACAGCGGCATTGGCCCGCATTCCGACCTGCTGAAAACATTACTGATTAATGGCGCTACAGATTACGGCAATCCCGGACCCGATTATCTTTTTGGTTTTGGATTGATGAACCTGTACCGCTCACTGCAGATGCTGGACAATCACCGCTACACTACTAATACTATTGCCAACAATGGCACGCAAACCACTACCGTAACGGTTCCGGCGAATACAGCCCAGCTAAAAATACTGCTTTACTGGCAGGACACAGCAGCTTCACCCATATCTGCCACAGCACTGGTCAACGACCTGGACCTCCAGGTAACGGACCCTTCATCCGGCATGCATCTTCCGCTGGTGCTTAATCCTGCAGTGACTCATGTTTCGGATACCGCAATTGAAGGCGCAGACCACCTGAACAATGTAGAACAGGTTGTGATCAATAATCCTGCAGCAGGCACCTATAACGTAACTGTAAAAGGCTACAATATTCCATTCGGTAACGTGCCTTATTATATTGCCTACGATTTTATAAATACAGGAGTAAGCATTACATATCCCAATACGGCTTCATCTTACCCTGCAAATGATTCACTGCGCATTTACTGGGATGCATCAAATGACCCAAATCCTTTTACACTGGAATATTCGACAGACAATGGCGGTACATGGAACCAACTCAGTAATAATATCAATGCAGCGCAGCGTTACTATACATGGTTTACACCCAACATCAGCGCGTCACAGTGCAAGCTGCGCCTGAGCAGGAACAACACTGCCCAGCAATTTGTAACAGGCGCTTTTGTAATCAACCCGCAGCCGGTAGTACAACTGGACACAGCACAATGCCCCGGTTATATGTCCATTAACTGGAATGCAGTGCCCAACGCAACAGCCTACGAAATCATACGTAAGAAAGGATTGTACATGCAGCCGATCGACACGGTCGTTACTACATCATATGTTTTAAAAGGCCTTTCCACAGACAGCTTTTATTACGTGGCCGTGCGCCCGCTTATCAACGGAGCACCCGGATGGAGAAGTATAGCCGTATCGCGCAGGCCCAATACCGGTAACTGCACCAGCGGCGTATCTGCCGGCGACCTCGCCGCAGAAAAAATAGTAAGCCCTGTTGCTGGACGTTTATTTACCAGTACAGCACTGAGCAACAACCAGTCTGTAAATGTGCGGATCCGCAATATGGGAAATACAGCGGTAAACAGCTTTAAGCTATCCTGGAATGTAAACAACAGTGGGTGGCAGTCGCAGACCTTCAATAATACCATTCCGGCAAACAGTACCTATATACAGGCAATTCCGGGGTTTGATTTTTCTGCTGCGGGCAGCTATGGCTGTATCATTGCAGTGCAGAACCTTTCAGCAGCGGATCCCGTTTCCATCAATGACACAACCGGCTATACTATTCGCCAGCTTAATAATGCACCAATGAACCTGGCAACAGGATTTACAGAAGATTTTGAAGCAGGCAGCAACGGTATTATAACACGAGACACTATGGGTGTACTGCCGGATGAGCACTGGGATTTTGCAACGACCAATGATACATCCCGGCTTCGCTTTTTTGCCAGCCCGGAATTTACGATCAGTGGTTCCCGCTCTGCCAGCATGGATGCACCAATGGTCATATTTTCAGGTAGCGGCAATACGCTTTCCGGAACATTCAACACTGCAGCATATGACACCGCCACAACAGAAATGCGGCTGGAGTTTGACTACAGATTGCATGGCAAACCGAAATACCAGAATGGCAATGAAGTATGGATAAGGGGAAATGACCAGCAGCCATGGATTCATCTGTTGTATTTTGACACGACCCAAAACCAGGGACAAATTATTCATACCAGTTCCCTGTCTCTTACATCTGTGCTTGCACAGGCTCATCAGAACTTCAGCAGCAGCTTCCAGGTGCGCTTCGGGCAAAATGATACATCAGCAATTGCTGCAAGCAATTATGGCAACGGCACCACTATAGACAATGTAAAATTGTATACGGTAATAAATGATGTAGACCTCATGGCCATTGAAGCGCCGGCTGGTACATCATGCAATTTCGGCACCAACGAGCCACTGCAGGTGAAAGTTTTCAATAACTATAACCAGAAACAATACTCCGTTCAGTTATATTACCAGCTGGATGGCGGCACAACAGTAAACGAAACCATAGATTCAATTGGAGCAAAAGATACCCTGCTGTATACGTTTACTCATCAGTTAAATCTTTCTGCACCAGGCCAACACCTGCTTAGTGTATGGCTTTCAGCTACAGGCGATTCCTATCACAGCAATGACAGCGTACTGAATTACAGTATAAGAAATGAGCCGCTGATCAGCAGTTTTCCTTACCTGGAACAATTTGAAAACGGGCAGGGTTACTGGTATGCAGACGGCCAGAACAGCAGCTGGGCATACGGCACACCCGCTTCACAGTACATCAATAAAGCTGCCAGCGGTACAAAAGCATGGAAAACAAACCTTGCCGGCAATTATAACAACAATGAGAAATCTTACCTCTATTCGCCCTGCTTCAATATAAGCAGCCTTACCAATCCGATGCTGAGCTTCAGTATGGCAATAGATATGGAAGACTGCGGTGCCAGTATATGCGATGCCGCTTATGTAGAATACAGCATCAATGACACCACATGGACAAGACTGGGAGCCACAGGGCAGGGCACTAATTGGTATGATGCTCCGCAACTCTGGAAAACGAGCGGATTCACACGCTGGCATGTTGCCTCCATACCACTTCCGGCTGTTACCCAAACCATACGTTTGCGTATAGCCCTGTCTTCTGATCCGGGTACTACAAAAGAAGGTATAGCCATAGACGATATCCATATTTTTGATAAAACATATGATGTATATAACGGTACCGGAAATGCGGCAGCCGCACAAACTGTTTCCGGCAGCCAATGGATAAACTTTACTAGCGGCGGAAAATTGCTGGCACAGATACAGCCCCAGGGGCAGAATATGGGCACCACATCTGTAAACCTGTATATGCACGACAGTACCTATGAAAGTAACAGTTCTCAATACTACCTGCCGGAAAACTTCGTGATACAACCCGGCACACAGCCCGCAGATACCGTACTTGTAAGATATTATGTAACAGAAGCCAGTGCCATTGCCATAACATCGTCTACCGGCTGCCAGGATTGCAGCACAGCGCCGGAAGACATATATTCCCTCGGTATTACCAGGTATCACGATCCTGTGGCTGCCAATGAAAACGGTTCACTGAACGACAACCAGAATGGCATGTATAGCTTCATTACATACAATCATGTTAACTGGGTACCTTATGATAACGGCTATTATGCTGAAGCCAAAATTCCTTCATTCTCAGAATTCTGGTTTAACGACGGTGCTCCGACAGGGCAAAACCCTTTGTCTATAGCCACTGTGGTGTTCAATGCACAACGTGTATCCGAAAGATACGTTTCTGCTGACTGGACTTCGGATGCTGATGCCACCGCAAACTATTACGAATTACAACGCTCTTATGATGGCGGCAGCTTCAACAGTATTTATAAAGTGAATGCGCAGCATCTTCAATCGGCATCTTACCGTTATACCGACACCCCGGTGTTAACTAACGGTTCTTCCATCTATTACCGCGTAAAATACATGATGAACAACGGTAAGGTCTATTATACTTATGTGCGCCGTATAGACTGGAGAGGCCCTGATCAGCTGATACAGCTGTATCCGAACCCGGTAAATGACGGAAAGCTGCATATCGTATGGAGTGCCAATACGGGTAATGACCTGCAACTGACAGTAACTGACATACTTGGCAAAACCATATACCGGAATACACTGAAGTCAACCGCCTGGAATAACTCGGCTGATATCATGCTCAGTGGGGTGGCAAATGGCGTGTATATAGCTCATATAGTTATTGGCGGTAACCAGTATAAAGAAAAACTGGTGATTCATTAACATAAAAGCAGGTATTTTTGGGGTGTAAAAGTCGGTTCTTTCTGATAACGCCGGGGCAAAAGTAACATGCCGTATAGATGGCATTATTTTATTGCAGTTTTTTATGATTCGGAAGAGCTGATTAAGCTAATCTTATTTGATCATTTAAAAACCTGTATTATGAAAAAAAGTCTATGCACGCTGCTGACTGCATTAAGTTTCATGCTGTTCAGCCATGTTTCCAATGCGACGGTACACATGGTTCTTGTTTCGAACTATGTTTTTACACCTACCAACCTGACTTTCCAGATCGGCGATACTATCATGTGGATGCGGCTTAACGGAAGTCATACAACCACAAGCACCTCAATCCCGGGCGGTGCCGCCTCATGGGATGCAGTTCTGGATTCTGTTTCAACTTCATATACTTATGTACCAACCGTACAGGGCGTTTATAACTACCAATGTACACCCCATGCAGCTATGGGTATGGTTGGCAGCTTTACAGTCATAGGACTTACGAGTGTACCCAACATTAACAATCTGCCGGGTTGGAACATATACCCCAATCCCGTGTCGACAACACTTTTCCTGCGTGCGCCCGAAATGGTTACACAGGCAGAACTATATGACGCCAACGGCAGGGTAGTATGGTCTGAAAAAAATAAAAGCAACAGTATGGACATAGACGTTTCGCCGGTACCATTCGGGTATTATTTCCTGCATATTGTAACTGAAAACAAAGAGAACTTTGTACGCACAATAGTCATTATGCACTAACGAAAACCGGAAAGTACCACAATAGTAAAAAACAGCCTGCCCCAAAACCGGGGCAGGCTGTTGCATTAAGAACATCAGATGTTTTACTGGAGCGAATTGATACGACGGTTGTTCTGATAAGTACTGATTGTCCAGAGAACAAGACCAAACAGCACAAGTGCAGCCATATGTTTCAATACAGAAGTAATACCGAGGTTGCGCAACAGCAACTGGTTTACAGCGTCAAGTCCCCAATGTAGCGGAGAAAACATTGCCATACGCTGCATCATTGGCGGCAATATATCTACAGGCACCCATATACCGCCGAGTGCTGATAATATAACAACAGAAATAGCGCCGAAAGGCAGTGCCTGGTTGGTCGTTTTAAATACAGTACCAACGAAATAGCCGTAAGAAGTGGCGGCAAACGCAATACATACAGTAACCGGGAGAATGACCCATGGATGCATGCCCAGGTAAAGTTTGGGGAGACCTAACAGCGGCAGTATCCATAAACCGATACCCAGCATCAGGAGAAACTGCACCGTACATATAATAATGTAAAAGAAAATCTTGCCCCAGGCCACTGGCTTCAGCGAACCGGGAATAAGCATAATACGCACGGCGCTGCCTTCCTCACGCTCTCTTATCATTTGCCCTGAAATGGTAACGACGATAAAGAACATACCGAAAATTGCCCATGCAGGTACGTTATGCTGAACCGAATTGATCACTACATTGTTAAATCCCTGGCCGCCCAGTTTTTCTTCTTTGATGCCAATTCCCTGGAATACCTTTTTGAAATCACCGGCCTGCGCAGCGGATGTGTCACCGGCAGTTTTACTGAGTCTTGATAACCGTTGTACCAGCACATTGCTGCAGGAATAGGTTACATATTTATCCAGGGCAAAGCTTATGGACATGCGGAACGTAGGCTTTGTAACCGGATCGAAATACATACGCACGTACATGCTGTCACGGCTGCTGCGTGCGGGTAAAGTGCCGAGGCCTAATTTCTCCGAAATATTATTGGCTATAAGGTTGGCAGAGTTGGCAATTTCTGAAGTAGCCCCTTTGGGTATTACGATCCCAACTTTATAATCGCCTCTGCCCAGTAAACTTTTGAGTTGCTGTTCCGAAACTTCCCTGCCGCCTATACTATCTATCACGTTGAAATTTTTGCTTTGGCGCAGCCCGTTTTTTATCTCTTTTGCCAGCGAGCCGCCATCATTATCTGCCATCAGCAGATCAAAACGGATTTCCTGGTAATCGCGGAAAGGAGCATCCTGCACCATGGCCATTACCACTATCAGCACTGCGGGCATCAGCAGTAAAAGCCCCAGCCCGGCTATATCGCGGCGCAGCAACAGCCATTCTTTCCATATGGTGGCATATACTTTCTTCATGTCTGTTTCCCTTTGTTAATCCCGCACCGAATGCCCTGTAAAATGCAGGAAAACCTCTTCAAGGCTTTTGCAATCCGGCATTTGCTTTATCAGTTCATCTGGCGCACCGCTTACTATATATTTACCTTCGTCTATAATCACCACTTCATCACATATCTTTTGCGCTTCATCCATCAGGTGGGAGGTGTAAAGAATGGTTTTCCCCTGCAGATGATATTCCTGCAGAAAATCCAGGATCATTGCTCTCGACTGTACGTCCACTCCTGCTGTCGGCTCATCGAGAATAATCAGTTCCGGCTCATGAAGCAGCGATGCTATAATATTGGCCCTCCGCTTCATACCGCCGCTATACCTGCCCACACGTTTATCTGCATGTTTTTCCAGTCCCAGCCTTTCCAGCAGCAGGCCGGCACGCTTAGCTATAACAGCATCGGCCAATCCGTACAAGCGACCTATGTACATAAAATTCTCCCGGGCGGTAAGATTGGGAAACAAGGCGATCTGCTGCGGTACCACACCTATTTTTCCACGCAGTGCCATTGTATCTTTCACACAGTCTTTATCAAAAATGGCTGCAGAACCGGAATCCGGCTGCACAAGGCCGCAAAGTATATTAATGGTTGTGGATTTACCCGCTCCGTTAGGTCCCAGCAGGCCCATTATCTGGTTTTCACGAACAGTAAGCGACAGCCCATCCAATGCAGGCGACCAGGCTCCTTTATATTGTTTCCGCAGGTTCTTTATCTCAACAGCAAATGACATCAGTAAAAATAGGCGGGAAAGATAATACATTTAAAAAAACAGGTCCTGCCGCATTTTGATTTTTCATGCAGCAGGACCTTATTGTAATATTATTTTTTTTAATTATACCCCAGTTCGCTGATCACTTTTTCGGGCAGTGCCGGCAACTGATTACGCGGCAACAGGAAGGACGTAAGTTCTGCCAATTCTTTAAACACATAATGGGAATCTGCAGCAGCACGGAGATATTCTGCCCCTGTGCTTCCACCAGTACCCACACGCTTACCTATAGTGCGCTGCACCATATGTATATGACGGTAGCGCCACATGGAAAGCAGTTCGTCTATTTCCAGCAGGGTATTCAGTAATTCATAGGGCAGATGCAGCAGCGGATGATCGCGGTACAGCATGATGAACAATGCGCTCCTGTTGGCCTCTGCACTGAAACGGCGATTTTCAGGATACTGCTCATCATTCATAAACAGCGTTTCAAAGGTCCTGAGGTTGCCCATTTCAGCTTCCTGGAGCCCGCTTTTGTAAATCTGATAGTATTCTTCCCAGAAAGAATCTTTATCTGCATTATCTCCCCGGTATTGTTTGGCCTTTGCAAACGGCATACGCTCCAACCAATCATTGACCAGCACCAGTAGGGATTTTTCAGACTCCGCTTTCTTAACCATATCAATATCGTGCTGGTTCAGCTGGGAGAGATAATAGCCTTTTCCGTGGCGTTCGCCGTAACTGAGTCCAAGCGTTGCCTCAATAATTTTAAACTGTATGCTCTGAAAACCCGAAGCAGGGCGGAGCAAATCGCGGAAATCAAGAAAATCAAGCGGCGTCATGGTCTCCATGACGTTCATCTGGCTCACCGCTATTTCAAGTATACGGCATACACGGCCAAGGCGGTGTACGCTGTTATATATATCTGCCGAATTATTGGATATGACCGGTTGCTTAAAGATATCACGGACTACTGTCAGTTCGTGCAGGATCTGTTTAAACCAAAGTTCGTAAGTCTGGTGAATAATAATAAACAGCATTTCATCATCGGCACGTATGCCTTCTTTCTGGCTTTCAGGCTCCTGTGCATTCAGAATTTTGCTTAACTGCAGGTATTCGCTGTAATATACCGGTGGTCGTTCCTTCTTTTCCATGGGGTTAAATTAGTAAATGTTACGTCAAGGGAAAAACAAAGATTGAAAATCAATGACAGACGTACAGAAAACACACTGCAACACTTCGTTTTATTTATGTAAAACTTTTAAATAAACCCAGCGCAGATGTATGCAATGTCGCAGTATTTATGTTCTTTTGTATAAATCGAATTTTCTTTGCCGGTGATGAAACAATTTCTTGCTATAAGCCTGCTTTTGCTGGTATTTCTGGGTTCATGTAAAAAAGATACGCTGAGGGGTAATGAGTCTTATACGACAGATACGGTGACCGTATGGCGTTTTACCGCAATGACGCTCAACAGCAGCGTGCCGCTCAGCATAGTAAAAGATACCCAATATGCTTTTATTGTTAAAGGTCATGGCGATCTTGTAGGAGCATTTGATTATACAGTAAACAACGACACACTTACCCTCCAGTATAACTCACAGTACAGCAATATCAATAACAACGATATTACCCTGGAGTTGCATACACCTTACCTGTATAGCGTTACGAATAATACCGACAGGGCAATTCTGGTCAACAGCGGCTTCTACGGTGATAATTTCTATGGACTTACCACAGGAAATGGCAGCATTTCGGTTGATTCATGCAATTACACAGCCATACATTCTTTTGTAAATGGCAGCGGTACCATTTCCACACAAACAAGCCATTCAGATACGGCCTACGCTGTTCTTAACGGAATAGGCAGCATCAACACCTATGCAAAAAATTATTTTTATGGCAGAATTTCAGGCAATGGCAATGTTTATTATTACGGCCAGCCTGCTGTTACAGATTTACAGGTGTTGAGCGGTATAGGGAATTTTATTGCCAGGTAATTTAATCAGCCGATGTGCGGATTAGTGAATACTGTTGTACACTCACAGATTTCACTGATTAAATTTTTTATCGCTGAGTCTCAAATCTCGGTAATCAAATCCAGGCTATTTTACAATTCTTCCAATCCTCGCATAAATAGGAAAACGCATTGTTTTGATACTGTCCGGCGGCCATACTTCAGCCAGTCTGTCGAGGATAAAAATCATCGGATCTGTCCCGTTCTTCTGTTTATAGATCTGAACAGATGACCACGTTTCCAGGTAGCCGGTAAGCTGGCGCATGGTCCATTGCTCTTCTTTGAAAAATACGGGCGCCGGTATTTCCTCCAGCGGAAAAGGAATAGTCCGGTATTCTTCATCAATATAATGACGCTCGGCCGGCCAGTAGGCACCTACAATATTGCTGTAGAAATCATGAATGATCTCATCAATCTCCGGTTCGCTGCTTAATATATTATAAGTCCATGCAGCAAGCACAGAACCCGGTTTTCCCACTCTTACCGCTTCAGCAAAAAACGCATCAAAATCAAACCAGTGGATAGCCTGCGCAATTGTGATCAGGTCAAAATAATTGTCTGGAAATTCAGTGTCTTCTGACCGGGTGCAGCCGTATGTAATATTGTCTTTCTGCACTGCATGTGCCAGTTGCTGTTCGCTGATGTCCGTTGCGCATACCGACTGAAAACGGTCTGCCAGCACAGCTGCCACCTGCCCGTTACCGGTTCCGCAATCCCAGGCCCGCTCAAATGTATGCACCTGGCTGTACACAAAATCAAACAGCGCACCGGGTGACTTTGGCCGGAAAGCAGCATAGTTTTCCGATGTTTCCGAAAATAAATTCTGCAAGTCTTTCATAGGAATAATTGTGTGGTAATCAGCACTATTAAGGTAAGAAATTCCAGGCAGAATCTCCGGAGAACTGTGTTAAAACTTGTATGCAATATCGCTTCAAAAAAAGAGCAATAAAAAAACGGTCTGTGGAGACCGTTTTAATTTGAGTATTGTATGTAAGAACTATGCTTCTGTCACATGCACTTCCGTACGTTCCGGGCGCATCTGCGGGAACAGCAGCACATCCTGTATGGATACCTGGCCGGTAAGCAGCATAGCAAGACGCTCTATACCAAAACCGATACCCGCTGTTGGCGGCATACCATATTCCAGTGAACGGAGAAAATCGTAATCAATGAACATAGCTTCATCATCACCGCGCTCCATCAGGCGTACCTGGTCTTCAAAACGCTCGCGCTGATCTATCGGATCGTTCAGCTCGGTATAGGCATTGGCTATTTCCTTGCCGTTTACCATCAGCTCAAAACGCTCTACCAGGCCCGGTTTGCTGCGGTGTTTCTTTGTCAGCGGGCTCATTTCTATCGGGTAGTCGATGATGAAAGTAGGCTGTATATAATTGCCCTCGCATTTTTCACCAAATATCGTATCGATCAGTTTTCCTTTGCCCATGCTGGCATCTGCCTGCAGGTGCAGCTGTTTGCACACATCACGAAGCTGGTCTTCGTTCATTTCTGAAACATCAAAGCCTGTATGTTCTTTAATGGCATCGTAAATGCTCACGCGTGCATAAGGTGCTTTAAAGCTGATCGTCTTACCATCGATCTCTACATCTGTGGTACCATTAGTAGCTACAGCAGTCTGCTCCAGCATCTGCTCGGTAGTTTCCATCATCCAGAGATAGTCTTTGTAAGCTACGTAAAACTCCAGTACGGTAAACTCCGGGTTATGCGTACGGTCCATACCTTCGTTACGGAAGTTACGGCTGAACTCGTATACCCAGTCAAAACCGCCTACCAGCAAGCGTTTCAGGTACAGTTCGTTGGCAATACGCATATACAGCGGTATGTCCAGCGCATTGTGGTGCGTTACAAACGGACGGGCTATAGCGCCGCCGGGAATGTTCTGCAGCACCGGCGTATCCACTTCCAGCGCACCGCGTTCGTTGAGGAACGAACGGATGGCGTTCTTCATTTTAGTAACTTTCACAAACGTATCGCGCACACCGGGATTTACGATCAGATCAGCATAACGCTGGCGGTATTTAAATTCCGGATCGGTAACAGCGTCAAATACTTCACCATCCTTCTCACGTACAACCGGCAGTGGGCGCAGCGATTTGGTAAGAAGCGTAAAAGATTCAACGTGAACAGAGGTTTCACCGGTTTTAGTGGTGAATACATATCCTTTCACGCCAATAATATCACCAAGATCTATCAGTTTTTTCCAGACTGTGTTATAGAGTGTTTTATCTTCTCCGGGACAGATATCGTCACGTTTGATATATACCTGTATACGACCGGTACTGTCCTGCAGCACTGCGAAATTGGCTTTACCCATATCACGCACCATCATAATACGGCCGGCAAGGGAAACAGATTTGAACTCGTCCTTCTTCTCTTCTGTATAGTTTTCCTTTATTTCACTGGCTGTATGTGTGATTTCATACAATGGTGCAGGGTAGGGATCTATGCCCAGTGCGTACAGCTCTTTAAGCTTTTCGCGACGCACTATTTCCTGTTCGCTGAGTGTTGCTTGCATTACAGTAAGTCAATAATTAATATCTGAAAAAAAATCCTGATCATGTCAGGGTGTGCAAAAATAAGCACATGAATGATAAAACAGAAAGCAAATTCCAAAGCACAGGCAGCAGATACCAAATCCCGGGGCTAAAAAATCCGGATTCCAAAGCCTGACCCATATCTGAAACCCAACATCTCAGAGCTCACATTTGGCGTTTCACATTCATCATTCACTACCTGATTCCATATACAAACTTCCCTGTAGCTATTGGATCATGCACTTCTGCGGCATCTTTCCTTAGTTCCACGGTGATCTTTATATTGCGGGTACGACGTACGGCTTTCACGTGTACATGCACCAGGTCGCCGGGAAGCGTATGCGCAAAGAACAGCACCTGCCGGCTTTCCGGTGTTACTGCGTAGTCATGGTTCAGCGCCAGCCTGCTTATTTCGTTCCCGGCAGCGGTAAATATTTCATTGATCAGCAGTCCTTGTCCAAGGCCCAGTCCGCCGGATTTACGTACAGATGCAGGCACAGTAAAGCTTTTTACTATATCTGATCCTTCAGCGGCAACCACTTTTTTAGATGCAAGAAGTTTCATTTTATATATCGTTTAGTTGGTGGTAAATGTTTTTATTAATGTTTAAATGTTAATCCCTTTCCGCAGGCAACGCAAGCAGTGCTGATGATATGGAAAGCTCTGCCACAGCCAGTCCCAGGGCGATAACGAGCAGCACAACAGCCGTAACTCCATTAAAAACCGCAGTACGATAATGATGCATGAACCGGAAATACAGGCCGGCAACGCCCGTCAGCAGGCTGGCCATTGCAATCATCTTATTAAGCCATAGCAGTTTCAATTGCTGCGACATTTTATAAACCTGGTGGGTAAACTGCACATCTTTGTGTGCATTAAAACGCTCAGACCGCAGTTCCAGCAGCCGTGCAATGTGTTGTGCTCTCCGGCTGCACACCATAAGCGCAACAGCAGCGAGAGTAGAGGAGAGTAGCGGGATGACCAGTTCCGGTTTCATTGTTTATACATTTTATGGGTTAAAAACAAAAAGCCCTTCTGTGCAGCGGCAGCAGAAGGGCGACTTATATTCCTTACAAGATTTTACCTGTTACACATACACAGATAATGCGCCCGGGCTGCATTGCTTCGTCATAAAGCAAGGCATACACCAGCAATTCATGCAAACATTTGAATATCTGTACTTCATTTTTTTATTTTATGTCTAAAGAAAAAGCCCTCCGGTGTTTCCGAAGGGCTTAAACGATGTATTGTTTACACGTACACAGCTTATGCCCTTCCGTCGGGGAAGTTCATCCAGCATTGCTTCGTGTTAATAATCAGTTTCATTGAATGCAATAATAGGAAATAATTCGATCGCTCCGGCAAGTGTAACATTAAAAAATGGTAAAAAAACTGTAAAAACAGATACATGTCATTTTATTTACAAATGAAATGCATTAGCGGAAAGCAGAAATATACCTGAAGCGTTGTATTTTTATCGCATAATTAACAGAGCATTAATGCCCGGGTTATAATAAGCATCAATCAATAACTCAATTTATAATACCAAAATCATCAACACGCTATGCCTTCGTTCGACATTGTTTCCAAAATAGACCTGCAGACACTGGATAACGCAGTAAATGTTGCCAAGAAAGAAATTGACAACCGTTTCGACTTCAAGGGTACACATGTATCTATTGAGCTGAACAAAAAAGATATGGTGATAAACCTGGAAGTAGAAACAGACATGAAGCTGAAACAGGCAGAAGATGTGCTGCTGACGAAGGCTATGCGTCAGGGACTGGAATCCAATGCCTTTGATCTGAGTAAAGATTTTTCTGCCTCCGGTAAATACATCCGCAAAACGATCCCCGTTAAAAATGGTATAGACCGCGACAACGCCAAAAAGATCGTAAAGCTTATCAAAGACAGCGGATTGAAAGTGCAGGCTGCTATAATGGATGATGTAATACGCGTTACCGGTAAAAAAATAGACGATCTGCAGGATGTTATCCAGTTATGCCGTAGTTCTGACCTGGATCTGCCGCTGCAGTACCAGAACATGAAAGCATAATCTTTTCAGGGCTGGTTTTCAACAGTAAAGAACGGATAGGGAAATCCGCGCCGGCGCTATAGTCTACCTCGTTTATAGAGTGTTAATTATTACGTATTTCGGATACAATTTTTGTAATTTTGCATTTCTAAAACAACAGTACCCAAATGCGCCGTATTTATTTCGACAATGCTGCTACCACCGCACTGGATCCGGAAGTGCTTGAGGCTATGATGCCTTTTCTTACCGAAAAGTTCGGAAATCCGTCTTCCATCTATTCATATGGCAGGGAGACCAAGCTGGCTATTGAAACCGCGCGCAAATCGGTGGCCCGTATCCTGAACTGCAATCCCGGTGAGCTCTTCTTTACCTCCGGCGGAACAGAAAGCAGCAATACGGCTATCAATGCATCTGTAAATGACCTGGGCTGCAAACACATTATTACTTCTCCGCTGGAACACCACGCCACACTGCATACGGTAGAAGGTCTGGAGAAAAAAGGAGTGATAAGGCTCAGCTTTGTAAAACTTACCGATAAAGGCCATGTAGACATGCAGCACCTGGAATCTCTGCTGGCTGAAAGCCCGGAGAAAACGCTGGTTACGCTGATGCATGCCAATAACGAAGTAGGAAACCTCCTGGACATAAAAGCTGTAGGCGAGTTGTGCCGCAAATATGATGCGATCTTCCACAGCGATACGGTGCAGACGGTAGGGCACTATCCCTTCGATCTGAAAAATACTTATGTACATTTCATTAATGGTGCAGGACATAAATTCCATGGCCCGAAAGGCGTTGGTATCCTGTATGTAAATGAGAACGTGAAAATAAATCCGCTGATCAGCGGCGGTGCGCAGGAGCGTAATATGCGTGCTGGTACCGAAAACCTGTACGGCATTATCGGTTTTGCCAAAGCCCTGGAAATGGCTACAGACCGTTATGAACAGGACAGCACTTACATTGCCGGCCTTAAATCTTACATGCGCGATAAACTGAAAGAAATCTTTGGAACAGACGTTACCTGCAATGGAGATTCTGAAGGGAGAAGCCTGTATACAGTATTAAATATCTCCTTTCCCAAAACAGATAAAACAGATATGCTGCTCTTCAACCTGGATATTTCAGGGATCTGCGTAAGCGGCGGAAGTGCCTGCAGCAGCGGTGCCAACTCTGTAAGCCATGTGATCAAAGCACTGTATAACGGCAGTTCTGAGAAAATGGTTCCTATCCGTTTTTCTTTCTCACGCCACAATACTAAAGAAGAAGTGGATGAAGTGATTGAAAAGCTGAAAGGCCTGCTTTAACCAAACTTTGAGCTTTATTTAACTACTTAGGCCAACCTTCCGTTGGCCTTTTTATATGTTATAGCTTAACGATTTCTGTAATTGCCTTTAAGACTTTTCATGAGCCGGTTCCGCTGACAGTTGTATGTCCTGCTCAGCTTCTGCAGCATATTTATGGCTCTCAACAACTCCCGCAGGTGGCGATACTTTTCTGAATAAACCATACACTCTTTTAGCTGTGCGGATGCCTAGCTGATCAACATATTTAGTCACAAGCCAGGAAAGCGGTATCAAAACTGCAATTGTTGAAATAAAGACAGTTAAGACTGTACTGTTGTAGGAAGATGGGCCTCTGTAATTTTTCAGAAATAACCAGCTGCTGAAAGAACCTAAAACTAGCGGATGCAGCAGGTAAAGTGAGAATGATATATATCCCATAAACCGGATTGGTCTGATGCTTATCAGCTTCTGCAGTATAGGAAACATCATAAATGATAGTATCAGTAAATATGCCCCTATTGTAAATAACCATGGCATATAATTCCATACACTTGTTTTGAATGTATATAACAAGCTGCCTCCGGATGCGAGAATTGGCAGATTGCTCCCCAATAGCAGGGCCGCAGAAAGCAATGCTATACTGATAATGTAATACACTGGTATTTTCTTCCTTTCGAGCCATTTCTCAGTGTAACACAGCGTCATTCCCAATACAAAGGCCATATAGGAAGTGCTGCCGGTGACGTAAAAATAATACATCATAAAAAACATCATCAGCAGGCGAAACTTTGGGGTATAGTTTGTGAAAAGAAGGAATGCAAAAACAAACAATGACCCGTAAAATTCTGTTGAAATAGTCCATAGAACTGTATTAAAACTGGCATCTCCATTAAACATTACCCCGTAAAATAAAGATGACAGGAACTGTTTTTCAGGGTACCTTATCTGCCATAACCTGGGGAACCATTGAGACAATGTTATTTTACTGACCGCGGCATTCTGGTAAAGATGACAGATCAGGAGGATGTAGGAAAGAATCAGAGTAAAAGCAATAGGAATATACAGCCTGAGGAATCGCCGGTGCAAACCTGAAACTGCATCTTCGGGATCTCCGGATCTGAAAAACTTTCTGCTCAGTACAAAGCCGCTCAGCACAAAGAATATCGATACATCAAATCCGCCGTTAGTAATAAAGCTCCAGTAGCTATGTGCATATTTTATTTCCAGGCCCCCCAGGTGAGAAGTCCGGGCTTGCAGATCCCAAAATGCGTAATAAAATATTAGGGCAAAATGATTCAGAAAAACACCAAATGCAGCCAGACCACGAATGCCGTCAAGATAGGCTATTGAACCTATTTTCTTTTCCATCAGGGTAAGTTAGTGCCTGTAAAGATAATTTATAAATATTCTATTCCGGGCAAACGACACATTGCTTTAAACGGAAAAAGGGCAGACCGTTATGGTCAACCCTTTATATCTGGTTGTAAGATTGAAAATCTTTTAGTCCTGACTAGGCAATAGAAACGAGTTCGATATCGAAGATCAGCGTTTCACCAGCCAGCGGATGGTTAGCATCCAGCACCACTGTTTCACCTTCCACTGCTGCTACGATTACCGGGAATACATGACCCTGATCATCACTCATATGCAGTTCCATACCTACTTCCGGTTTCAGATCGGCAGGAAATTCGCTCATAGGATAGCTTACCATATTTTCTTCGCTACGGTCGCCATACGCTTCATGCACAGGAATAGTTACCGTTTTCTTATCACCCACTTTCATATCTACCACAGCATCATCAAAACCTTTAATCACCTGTCCGTTACCTACGGTAAATTCCAGCGGCGCACGCCCTTCAGAGCTGTCAAATGTAGAACCGTCGGTCAGTTTACCATGGTAATGAACGCTTACGGTATCGCCTTTTTTTACTTGTTGCATGTTGAAACTTTTAATAATTCTTATTATGGCGCAATATACGCGATAATATCAGATTCACAGGATTATCTTTGGGCAAAATATATACGGCCTATGCCCGGAAATATCATAAAGAAAATTTTCCAGTATACACAGAAACAGTTTTTACCGTCGTTATTGATAGCCTTGCTGCTGCCCGTTATTGCGGGGGCGGCCATACGTACCGGTGCAGAACGCATGGATATATACCTGCCGTTGCTGAAGGGAAAAAGGGTAGCAGTTATTATGAACCAGACGTCGGTTATAAACAACACATTACTGGTGGATACATTGCTGAAACGGCAGGTGCAGGTGGTAAAGATATTTGCCCCGGAACATGGTTTCCGTGGTACTGCTGATGCAGGTGCGCATGTAAATAATGATGTAGATGCAAAAACAGGATTGCCGGTCATTTCGCTGTACGGAGATAACAAAAAGCCAAAGCCGGAGCAGATGAAAGATATAGACGTGCTGATCTACGACCTCCAGGATGTAGGCGTACGTTTTTACACATATATTTCCACTATGCAATATGCTATGGAAGCATGTGTGGAGAATAAAAAAGCTTTTTTAGTGTTCGACCGCCCCAATCCTAACGGCCATTATGTAGACGGGCCGGTGCTGGATACATCGCTGCGCTCATTTGTTGGCATGCAGCCGGTACCAATAGTTTATGGCATGACTCCCGGAGAATATGCACTGATGCTGAAAGGCGAGCAATGGATTCCGGGAGTGAAAAAACTGGATCTTAACGTAATACCGTGCGATGATTACAACCGTTCGCTGCCATATAAATTACCAGTGGCACCATCTCCTAATCTTAAAAACATGTCTGCTATTTATCTTTATCCGTCCCTGTGCCTGTTTGAAGGCACTGCAGTAAGTGTGGGCCGCGGAACGGATAAACCTTTTATGCAATGGGGCCATCCCGATTTTAAAGGTAAAAGCAATTACAGCTTTACACCTGCAGCTAAAACAGGCGCGAGCAAGCCGCTCTACGAAGGAAAAGAATGTTACGGCGAGTTGGTTGCTACAGATGAAAACGGCAATAAAGAATACAACACTGGCTTCAGCCTGCAGTGGCTCATACAGGCCTACAACTGGTATCCCGACAAAGCAAAATTTTTCAGCAGCTTCTTCGAAAAACTGGCAGGTACGGCACAATTAAGAAAACAGATTGAGCAGGGTATGAGTGAAAAAGAAATAAAAGCCGGCTGGAAGAAGAACATAGATGCCTTTAAAAAGATCCGGAAAAAATACCTGCTCTACCCGGATGGCTTAAATTAATTGTCTTGTGTCATCCTGAGCGTAGCCGAAGGGGGACACAAAACATAGCAGCAACGAATAGAAGCCCCGAATTAAATCAACAAAAATTTCGAAACCGGTCAGTATCCTGGTTTTAGTATATGCAACAGTTTTTTGTCTCTTTATACGATCTGCTCCGCCGCCACAAAATAGTTTTCTGGACTGTATTCCTGGCCAGCTTTGTGCTGTGGGGTTTCCTGGCCTCGCGCCTGAAGTTTCAGGAAGACATCACAGACATGCTGCCCGACAGCAAGGCCATCAAGGCCATGAACGATGTTATCAGCCATACGCAGGCTGGTGAGCAGGTCATTTTCCTCATGTCGTTCAACGACACAACTGTCAGCAACCCGGACAGCCTGATCAGCAGTGCTGAAGATTTTAATATACAATTGCAGAAACAGTGTGCCCCCTGGATTGACACGATCTCGCTGCAGATAGGAAGCGGCTATGAAGAAGCATTGTTGGATATATTTCAGAACAACATTCCGCTGTTTTTAAATGAGCAGGATTTTAAACAGATAGACAGCCTCCTGCTGCCGGAGAAAATTAAAAACACACTGGAAACAAACCGCAACATTCTCTTATCCCCGGCCAGTGTTGTATACAAAAAAATGGTGGCGCAGGACCCAATCGGTATATCACGGCTGATATGGGCAAAACTGAATACACTGAAATTTGATCCCGGGTACGAAACCTACAATGGCTACCTGTTCTCCGGTAACCAGCGCAGGCTCACCTTCTTCCTGAAGCCAAAGTACAAAGCTTCGGAAACCGGGAAGAACAGCAAGTTTGTTACAGCACTCAACAGCCTTTCCGACGACTGGCAGGCCAAACATCCCGGCATACACGTTACTTATTTCGGAGGCCCTGCTGTAGCAGCCGGTAATGCTGTGCAAATGCGGACGGACACAATACTGACGCTTTCCGTTACCATACTGCTCTTGCTGGCGCTTACCTGGTATTTCTTCCGCCGCAAACGCACGCCGCTTTTGTTGCTGGTACCGGTAGTATATGGTGCTGCGATGGGACTGGGCATTGTTTACCTGGTGCAAGGCACGATCTCCGTAATTGCCATGGGAGCCGGGGCTATTATACTGGGTATTGCCATAGATTATTCCATCCATTTCCTTTCGCATGCACGCCACGCCAAAGACTTGCGGAGCACCATTCACGAGCTGGCATTCCCGCTTACAGTCGGTAGCTTTACAACCATAGCTGCATTCCTTTCTTTACGATTGGTACAGACGCCCATACTCAAAGACCTGGGGCTGTTTGCAGCAGCAAGCCTTACCGGTGCTGCATTGTGCACACTGGTGTTCCTGCCGCACTTCCCGCTGGGGATAGATCATAACGAAGAACGTCGTACCATCTTCGACAGGATGGGCGAGTGGCGGCCGGAAAAGAATAAATGGCTGGTGTTGTTTATCTTCCTGCTGACACCTGTAATGCTTTATTTCAGTTTCGGCGTGCAGTTCGACAGCGACCTGATGCACCTCAATTACCTGTCGCCACGTATGCAGGCAGCGCAGGATGAAGTAAGCCAGGCCAATGCCTTTGCGCTGAGTTCCATATTTCTTGTAGCTAATGAAAATAATGAAGAGCAGGCCCTGCAGCGTCTTGAGACCGTTAACCCGGCACTCGACAGCATGAAACAAAATGGCTGGATCAGAAGTGTGTCCAATCCGACCATACTTATACCATCTGTAGCCGAACAGCATAAACGAATAGCCCGCTGGAATGCTTTCTGGACAACACAACGCAGACAGCAGGTGCAGGAGGACGTATTAAAAGAAGCAGCAGCACAAGGCTATAACACTGCAGCTTTCACCGGCTTCGCAGATATGCTGGTGCGGCCGTATCAGCCATTGGATACAGCAGCAGTTTCGCTGTTAAAAACATTTTACCCCGGCGGTTTCTCAGCAGGTAAAAACAGTCATTATGCTATTGCAGCTATTAAAGTACCCAAAGAACATAGGTCAGATGTTTTTCACTACCTGTCGAAACAGGAATCTGTAAAAGTGACCGATAAACAGGAAGGTGCTGTGCAGCTGGTGAAAATACTGAACACCGATTTCAACAATATTGCCATTTACTCCACACTCATCGTATTCTTTGCCCTGCTTATAGGATATGGCCGGCTGGAACTGGCCCTGATGTCGTTCCTGCCCATGGCAATCTCCTGGGTATGGATTCTCGGGCTTATGTCTTTGCTGGGCCTGAAGTTCAACATTGTGAACATCATTATTTCCACGCTCATCTTTGGTCTTGGTGACGATTACAGCATCTTTACAATGGACGGACTCATTGAGAAATACAAGCATGGCACACACAAGCTGCAATCGGTACGTGCCGCCGTATACCTTTCCGTAGTTACGGTGCTTATCGGCCTTGGCGTACTATTGCTGGCAAAACACCCGGCGTTAAAGTCCATCGCCGTTATTTCGGTAACCGGCATGATCTGCGTACTGTTCATTTCCCAGACATTACAGCCGTTTTTGTTCAACTGGTTTGTACAGAACCGCGCAAATAAAAAATTCCTGCCATTTACTATCCGCAGCTTTTTCATTTCTGTTTTTGCCTTTGCTTATTTCTTCACCGGTTCTATGGTGCTTACCATACTCGGTATTTTCTTTACCAAACTCTGGCCGTTCGGTAAAGAACGTGGTAAATATTACTTCCATGTATGGCTCAGTCGTTATACCTGGAGTATGATGTACATTATGGGCAATGTGAAGAAGCGCGTTGTAAACCGTGAGCTGGCCGACTTCAGCAAGCCTGCCGTGTATGTTGCCAACCATTCTTCCTTCCTGGATATATTATGTACCACTATGCTGAATCCGCGATTGGTACTGCTTACCAACAAATGGGTATGGCGCTCGCCGGTATTTGGCGCAGTAGTGCGCATGGCAGAATATTACCCGGTGGCCGAAGGTGCAGAAGACAGCCTGGAACCATTGCAGGACTTGATCAGCCGCGGCTATTCGATCGTTGTATTTCCTGAAGGCACCCGTTCTTATGATGATAAAATAAAACGCTTCCACAAAGGTGCATTCTATATCGCCGAAAAACTGAAACTGGACATTGTACCGCTGGTGCTTCATGGTATCGGGTATACAATGCAAAAGGGCGACTGGCTGCTGAAAGATGGAACAAGCTCTGTATATTATAACCAGCGCATTAAACCGGACGATGCTACCTATGGCGGTAATTACAGCGAACGTGCCAAAAACATTGGCCGCCTGATGCGCAATGAACTGAACCGGATTAAAGCAGAAAAAGAGACGCCTCGTTATTTTAAAGAACAACTGGTGCGCAGCTACCTGTACAAAGGCCCGGTGCTGGAATGGTACTGCAAAGTGAAAATAAAGCTGGAAGGCTATTACGAACAGTTCCACACATTACTACCACGTCAGGGAAAATTCTACGACCTGGGCTGCGGTTACGGCTTTATGACATATATGCTGCACTGGGCGGCACAGGACAGGCATTTTATTGGTATTGATTATGATGAAGAAAAAATAGAAACAGCCCGGCACAATTTCCTGCGTGATGAAAACATATCATTTCACCAGGGCGACCTTACACAATTTTCTCCCGAAGCCTGCGATGGGATCATCATCAGCGATGTATTGCATTACCTGTTGCCCGATCAGCAGGAAGCTTTGCTGGAACACTGCATTGCTGCTATACACCCGGGCGGCACGCTTATAGTGCGTGACGGTATCTCCGAATTGCAGGACAGGCACAAAACCACAAAGCTTACCGAAATATTCTCTACGCGTATATTCAATTTCAATAAAACAAATAATGAACTCCATTTCATCAGCCGGGCATTCCTCGAAAGTTTTGCACAAAAACACAGTCTGTCCGTATCTGTAATAGATAATACGAAGTTTACTTCCAATCTGATTTTCGTGATGAAAAAAGAAGAATAATCGCCTGCCTGTAAAATAATAGAAGTAAAAAGGTCCCGTAGAAATACAGGACCTTTTCAATTACATGGTGTTAGGTTTTTCACAGTGTTTTCTGGAATTATAGCAGGGGGGTGATAATGACTGCAAGTACGGCAGAATCCGGAAGTCCGTCAAAAAAGCAATGGGGGTATTAAGTGTAATGCCGAGGGGGTATTTTTCACGTATTATGATGAAAAATTGAATACATACCTATTTTTCTCTAACGTCCAGCACATCACGCAGAGCATTTCCTAAAATATTGAAAGCATAAACGAGCAACATAATGGCAAGTCCCGGCACTATGGCCAGAAAAGGGCGTCCGGCCAGCAGAAAGTTGTAATGTTCTTTGATCATCAATCCCCATGAAGGCTGTGGCGGCTGCACACCAATACCGAGGAAGCTGAGACTGGCTTCAGTAAGCACTGCCGCAGCAAAATTACTCGTGGCCACCACCATTACAGGTCCTGCAATATTGGGCAGTATATGCCGGAAGATAATGCGCATATGCCCGGTGCCCAATGCTTTTGCTGCTGTGACATACTCCATTTCACGCAATACCAGTACCTGTCCGCGTATGAGGCGTGCGGCGCTTACCCACATGGTAAGGCCTATAGCTATGAAAATTTCCCAGAAACCTTTACCAATCGTAAGTGTGATGGCAAATACCAACAGCAGGGTAGGAATGGCCCACAGGATATTGATCATCCACATAACAACATTGTCTGTAATCCCGCCGAAGTAACCGGCGAGAGAGCCCAGTACGATGCCAATAGTCAATGACAGCAGTACCGCTACAAGTCCCACCGAAATGCTTATACGAGAACCTACCAGCAGCCGGGAGAGTATATCACGGCCATAACGATCCGTACCCAGATAATACTTGTGTGTATGTATGTTGTGCTGCCTGATATAAGCCTGCTGTACCGCAATTGTTTTGTTCTGCTCAGAAGCCGGCAGCAATGAACGCAGCGGGTAACGCAACGTATCCTCCATCCCTTCGTCTATATAATGGCGGAGCACGATGTCACTACCATCAAAAGAATAACCGTTTTCAGGTACGTAAGTAAAATCCGACGGCGTGCCGTTTACCAGCGACGAAAATAAACCTGGCTGCGAAGCATGCACACTTTTGGGCACATACAACAGCTCCTTCTCAAACCCTGCCGGCCTTGCGCCAAACTCCACGATCATCCTGTTGGCATACGGTGTGTTGTCCGGCGCCAGTACGTAGGCAAATATGGCCATAAGGCAGGTAAGCGCAATAACCGCCAGTGCTGCTATTACCGGCGGCCTGCGTAATAATTTGCGTAAAATGGTATTTGATGCGGTTTCTGTCACATGCGGAACATCAGACCGGAAATATAAGACTTAATGTGAATAATGGGTAGTGAATAATGAAATGTGAAAAGTCAACGGTGAATAGTAAAACGGAAGTGAGACATGATGAAGGAAACGCTGTCTATCCATATCATCCTGATCGTAGTCGAAGGATGACATGGACGGATAATATACTTTGTATTCCTTTTTACATGGCAACTATCACCTGTTTTATTAACCAACCAACCTTTCTGCTACACTACAGCCCGTATTCACTAACGAGGTACGTCATAGCAGTCATGGCAACTGCGCCAAGCTTTAGCTCACGATGGTTTACAGCTTCAAATACATCGCTGTTGGTATGATGAATATCAAAATAACGTTGCGGATCGGGGAGCAGGCCCATCACAGGCACGCCGTTCTTCTGCAGGAAACTGATATCCGCGCCGCCTTCGTTCTGTGTAAAATCATATACGCCAAAAGGCATTAATTGTGGAGCAAAGCGCGTACGGATCTTTGTTTTTTTACTTTCGCTCATTTCCATGCCAAAGCCGCGCGGGGAAAAACCTCCGGCGTCCGTTTCAATAGCCAGTATATGATCCTCATGCCGGGCCTTTGCAGAATCGGCATACGCTGCACCGCCTCTGGCCCCGTTTTCTTCGTTCATAAACAACACCACGCGTATCGTGCGTTTAGGGCGTATGTTCAGCGCTTTCAGCGTCCGGATGATCTCTATCGACTCAACACAACCGGCACCATCATCATGCGCACCTTCGCCCACATCCCAGGAATCAAGATGACCGCCTGCAACAATGACCTGCTCAGGATGCTCACTCCCGGTAAGCTCGCCGATTACATTATAAGACGGTGCCGTGCCTGCCATATGACACTCCGATTTCATGCGGGCGGTGATATTTCCTTTTTTACAGGCAGCTTCCAGCTTATCTGCTGTAAGATTGCCGATGGACATTTCCGGGATTTTAGGCAGGGAATCAATATAACGCATAGAACCTGTGTGCGGCACATCATCTGCACCCGTAGAAATGGAACGGATGATTACGCCTGCAGCTCCTTTGCCCGCAGCTATAGACGGACTCGCCCAGCGATACTTTACAGCATCGCCATATCCTTCAAAAGTATGCACAAGGTCCTGGCGGAAACGATAATTAAAGAAAACGATCTTTCCTTTTACCTGCCGTTCGTCCAGTGTATTGAATTCTTCAAAATTATTTACCATTACTATCGGAGCTTCCAGCAGCTTGCCGCCCGTGCCTTCAGAATTTCCGAGCGACAGGGCTGTTACGTGTTGCATCTTACCATTATCTCCTATAGAAAGTTGCAGTTCTTCCTTACCGCGTACCCACACCGGTACGGTTGCAGCCTGCAGCCACACACGATCGGCACCTGCCTTTTCCATAGCTGCCTGTGCCCATTGCACTGCCTTTGCTGCTTCCGGCGTACCGCTGAGGCGATGTCCAATTGTCTTGCATAATACACGCAGATTATCATAACAGGTGCCATGCAGGAGCACTTCATCGGAAATACGTTGCAGTGTAAGAGAATCCTGTGCTTTTGACGATAAAGCCGACAAAACCAGCAGGAACGGAAGCAGTTTTTGTTTCATCCCATAAAAATAATAGAAAACAGTTTGCGAAAAGGGGGAGAAAAAAGGGGGGCTTTGCCGGGATTTGAGATGTGAGTAGTGAGAAGTGAAACAGGAAATAAAGAAAACCTCTTGCAACCAAACTCCGTTATCTCAATACTCAAATCTCACTACTTATATCTAAACTTCACATCCTTCTTCAAAAAAACGTTAAATATCAAAACTGCCTAGACAAGCTGCCGTTCTTTTATTATTTTGGCAGGCATTAAGGTTATATCCTTCTGATATGAAAAAAATTATACGTCTTTCCGTAATTGCTGCCGCTTCTGTACTGCTGGCCCAGTGTGCTCCTAAAACTGCTAAAACGGTATCTGCTTCCGGCAGTAAAAAAGTGGAAGCAGCAACTTATACCGATGACCAGGTAGCACAGGGTAAAACAATCTACAATAACAACTGCGGTAAATGCCATGGGTTGAAAAACGTAGGTGATTTCGATAAAACAGCATGGGAACATATATTGCCGTCAATGGCAAAAAAGGCCAGAATCGATGATCAGCAGACAGCGCTTGTACGTGCTTATGTAATGACCAACGCCAAAGCCAGTTAAGATAAAAATAATATACGGGCCTTACTATAAGGCTATTGTAAAAGCTGATGCAGATCTCCTTTCTTAATTCCGCAGGGAAAAAGGATATTTGCATCAGCATTTTTATTATCGCAAGAACTGACTGATGAAAATAGGTATTGTTTGTTATCCGACATTTGGAGGAAGCGGGGTTTTGGCTACGGAGCTGGGTATGGCACTTTCAGAGAAGGGCCACGAGGTACATTTTATTACCTACCAGCAGCCGGTACGGCTCCATTTTCACCCTAATATCTATTACCACGAGGTGACGGTGCCTACTTATCCGCTGTTTGATTTTCCGCCTTACGAAACGGCATTGGCCAGTACTATGGTGAATGTAATACTGAACAACCAGCTGGACCTGCTGCATGTGCACTACGCCATTCCGCACGCATCCGCTGCTTATTTTGCCCGACAGATACTGAAAAAGAAAGGCAAGGATATTCCTTTTATCACTACACTTCATGGCACTGACATCACACTCGTAGGTCGCGACCAGACCTATGCACCGGTGGTCACTTTTTCGATCAATGAATCGGATGCGATCACTGCTGTGTCAGACAACCTGAAAGAAGAAACTTTCCGCTCGTTTGAGATAGAAAAGGATATTACCGTCATCCCCAACTTTGTAGATAATGTACGTTTCCGCCAGACCGATAAAGATCATTTTAAGAAGATGCTGGCGCCAAACGGAGAACGCATTCTGGCGCATGTATCCAATTTCCGTAAGGTAAAAAGGGTAGAGGATGTGGTACGTATTTTTGAGCGCGTACACGAACAGATTCCTTCCAAGCTGTTAATGATCGGTGACGGGCCGGAGCGGCAGAATGCTGAAGAGCTATGCCGTACGCTCCGCATATGCAACGACATCCGTTTCCTGGGTAAGCAGGAGCAGATGAGCGAAATTCTCAGCATTACAGATTTATTCCTGTTACCATCGCAGTACGAAAGTTTCGGGCTGGCAGCACTGGAAGCTATGGCGTGCGGCGTTCCGGTGATTTCAACCAACGCAGGCGGCCTGCCGGAAATAAACGTACAAGGCAAAACAGGCTATCTCAGCGATGTAGGCGATGTGTTGGATATGGCTGGTCATGCTATTTATATATTGAAAGAGGATCAGCGCCTGGAAGAATTTAAACAGGCAGCGCTGGACCACGCACGCAATTTTGAAAAAGATGCTATCATCCCGATGTATGAAGCTTTGTACGAGCGCGTGCTGAAAGACTATAAACGGGAAAAGATACACGCTTAACTACTTTCAGAACACTATACAAAAACAGGGTGACCATATTGGTCACCCTGTTTTTATTTTACGGATGTTATTTCCAAATTTTCTGGCTCATAATTCCTTCATCGCAAGCTATCTCATCCGACATCAAAAACTAACTGATCGTAATACCCAGCAGTTTAAAAAATTCCTGCAGGATACGCGGATGACCTGGCCACGCAGGTGATGTTGTGAGATTACCATCTGTAATCGCTTCATCAACGGGAATATCTTTCCAGTTACCACCTGCACGCGTTATATCCGGCCCAACTGCGGGGTAGGCTGTCAATGTACGCCCTTTAACCACATCGGCAGCAGTAAGTACCTGTATGCCGTGGCATATAGCAGCAACCGGCTTATTCTGATCGAAAAAATAACGCGTAATGTTGAGTACCCGTTCGTTGAGACGTATGTATTCCGGAGCGCGGCCGCCACAGATGTACAGCCCATCATAATCTTCAGGTTTTACTTCACTAAAAGTGGCGTTGATCGCAAAATTGTGTCCACGTAATTCTGCATACGTCTGGAAGCCGATAAAATCGTGCACCGCCGTTGCAACGCTGTCACCTTTTTTCTTGTCGGGGCATACGGCGTGTACATCACAGCCCACGGCCATCAGTGCCTGGAAGGGAACCATTGCTTCGTAATCTTCCACGAAGTCGCCCACCAGCATCAATATTTTCCTGCTCATTGGAATAGTGGTTTTAATTGAGAAAAAATGCAGGTAAAAGTTACACCTAAAAAATCATTTTAAACACAGCATCCTATTATGTCCGTAATAAATAAAGCCGGCAGGATTCCCTGGCCGGCTCTCGCTTTTCAGCGTGGACATTACTGGCTTCTTTAATTTTTTGAAGAAGTTTTTTCCCTGGCTTCCAGCATGTGGATCACATCGAGAATATTGGAATGGTCTATCTTTTTACCGCGGATTATTTTTTTATTATCGAGGAGGTAGATGATCGGCGTCATATAAACATCGTAATCGGCTTTGTAATTTGAATGATACTCCGGATCATACACGTGCGTCCATTCTTCCAGCTTATGTTCTTTGATAAAGTCCTGCCATTTCTTTTCATCGCCTTCTGTACGCACGGCAAAAACTTTTACATCTTTCTGTTTCAGTGCAGCTTTATATAAAGAATCAAGCAGTGGCACTTCGTGCTGGCAATGGCCGCAATCCGGCGACCAGAAGAGCAGGAGCGTATATTTTGCCTTTACATCATACAATTTATGCGGCTGCTTATTGATGTCTATCATCTGTATGTCCGGTGCTACGTTGCCGATCACATTAGGAGCAATATCACGCGCTCTTTTTTCATATTTCTGAAGGTCTTCATGACTCAGCCAGGTAGCATCACCTTTCATGAAGTAATTTTCTACAAGGTATACAAACACTTCGTCCATGCCCATTACCTTGCTGTTCTGAGCAAAATCGCTCAGCCAGGAAAGGGTGTATTTGAATATTTCATTTGTACCACGGGCTTTAGCCAGGAGCGCATCACTTTCTTTTTCTATACTGTCCGGCATCTGCATTACCACCTTATTGAAGAAGTCGTCCAGCTTGCCTTCATAGATCGGTGTGTGGATCAGGCGGTCGTCATGAAGGTCAAACTTGTCCCAGTAATGATCTTTGTAATAAACATAATCATACATTGAATCTACTCTTCCATTTTCGAGGTAGTGCTTTTTCTCCGGAACAGCGGGCAATTCCATAGCATTAAGGATGGCCCCCAGCAATGAACCGGGATAAGTAGCCGCAAGATTTTTGCGGTATTCTGTCATTGCCTTGAAACTTTTACCGGCCTTTTCCTTTATAGATGCAGAATCAGCAGATGTTTTCGCAGTCTTGATATCTTCACTGTACTTCTGCTGCTCCAGGCCGTAAGTGCGCATATATTTATCATAAGCCAGGAAATGATCATTTTCAGGGCTGTTTTTTACTTCGAGATTTTGCGGCGTACTGCCTATAGCGGCGGTGATGCTTATGTCGTCTCCGTTGTTAAGCAAAAACTCGAAATATGCTTTCTTATAAGGCACCCATATCATGTAAATGCCGCCAAGCATCTTGTCCTTATGGTCAAATACCGCAACGCCGTTTTTGTCCAGCTTTGCAGAATCTGCCTTATAAATGGTAGGTAATGGCTTGGCATAATAGTGGGCCATGTATACGGTGCTGTCTTTGGCGTCGGTAAGTTTCAGCCGGATTTTATAGCCATCGCGTGCTTCAGTTTTAAAAACAGCTGCCGACAGCAGCAGTAAAAGCATAGATATTTTTTTCATGGACATAGATGCCTGTATTTTTTTCATTTGTATAGCCACGTATGATAAGAAGACTGCAATTTTATCATTTATGTTGGCGATTAAAATTATTACATTCTACAAAAAAATGTTAAAACCTTTTGCAGATAAGTATATATAGATTGCTATTATCTTTACAATAGCTACAAATGAAAGGCAGATGAAGTTTAAGAGCAAATATTTACCCCAGATTCCTCCTGAAAAAATTACAGAAAAGAAGCTTGCAGGCAATGATCATGAGTATATGGAATTACTTACCGAGCCGCTACATGCAGAACTTTACCGCCGGCAAACCTTTGATTTCATGGAAGAATTATCAGAAGGCCAGCGATTGCTCATCTCGTACGACTATGTGCGCACACAGGTATTACAGGGTGGTTTTATACAATTCATACAAAATGGCTATATAAGCCTTTTATTGCCAATGCCCGCCTGGCTGCAGCCACTTGGAGCCGACGATATGGCGCAGCTGCTGGATGATGTACTGAAAGTATATGTGCTGAATATAGAGAAACTGGAACGGGAAACTACAGTTGACGAATTTGCCCGGCTTTATACAGAGATGCCCGAATTTGAACAACTGGATGAACGTTTTACCCGGCTGGATGACGCTACCGTCTCTGCGATAATGGCATATGCCTCGATGCACCTGGAAGAGTTTGTTGCTTTTTAAGAACAATTTCAATTACGTGAATAAAAAAGGCTGTCACACGACAGCCTTTCCTTTTGTACTAAAAACTTTTCTATTGCATGAGCGCCTGTATGATCAGTTCTGCTGTGCGCTTCTGATATTCGGGGCTTTTCAGCTTTTGCAGATCCTGGGGATTTGATATAAATCCGGGCTGGATCAGCACTGCCGGTGCCTCATTTTCACGTAATACCAGAATATGCTTGTCAGATACGATCGTAGTTGGCGTAAGATTGCCCAGGGCTGCTTTCAGCTTATCGGCAAGCTGCGCGGATTGTTGTGCATTCTTGTTGTGGCTGTCAAATATTACTTCTGCGCCATGCTTTGTAGTGGGCTCTGTTGTTGAGTTCATATGCAATGAAACAAAAACAGTCTGCGGCTGACCTGCAGATTTTGCTGCGCGCTCCTGTAAAGCAAGATTGGTCGCATTATCATCCCGGGTCATCACTGTTTCAATATGATGTGCTCTGGCACTTGCCTGTAATGCCTGTGCAAAGAGCAGGTTCAATTCACTTTCCTGGTCTCCGGTTTTAGATACTGCACCTTTATCCTGACCACCATGGCCTGCATCAATAACCAACAGCAGCTTTGGAGGTTCTGCAGCAAACGACGGCAACGAAGCGAGTGTCATACAAATAATCAGTAGTTTTTTCATAATCCGCAGTTTTGGTAAGTTTTAAAGATAAAAAATAATTAATAAATATACCCCAACACCTGCTTCTGGCAGGATATTTATGATTTCTTAAACAAAAAAACATCGGCTCAAACGTACGGAAGTGTATTTAGAGAACATTCCGGCCGTCTGTGTTTTTTGAAAGGATTAAAGAAATAACTTAACTTATATCACTGTAAAAAACTATTGTATGCCCGAATTGCCGGACCTCAAGGTTTTCAGTCACAACCTTCATAAAATGCTGCGCGGTAAGAAAGTGACAGAGGTATCTGTTTCTGAAAAAAGCAAACTGAATGTTTCTCCGCGTACTTTAAAAGAGCACCTGGAAGGACAGGAAATTACATCTGTTTCACGAAGCGGGAAAGAATTGTATCTCAGCTTTGACAATGGCGATATACTGGCATTGCACCTGATGCTGCGCGGACAGCTATATTGTGAACAGGACGGAACAAAACATAAGTATACAATACTGAGCCTTGGATTTGCCAACGACTCGCATCTCATTATGGCCGATTACCAGGGGCTGGCAACACCCACGCTAAACCCGGAGCACCCCATAGCTCCTGACGCGCTTGATAAAACGGTAAATGAATCTTTCTTAGAAAAAATGTTGCAGAAAAGCCGTAAAACAATAAAAGCCCTCCTGCTGGATCAGCACATAATACGCGGCATAGGTAATGCATACGCAGACGAAATTTTATGGGAAGCAGGCATTTCACCGTTTTCCGTGAGCAATAAAATTCCTGCGGAGAAAGTGAAAACACTTACAAAAGCGCTCAGATCGGTATTGCTGGACGCAGAAAAAGAGATCCGGAAATCGCACCCGGACATAATCACCGGCGAGTACCGTGATTTCCTGAAAATTCATAATGCTCAGAAGGACAAAAGTCCCGGCGGAGCTGTTATTCATCATAAAATGATGAGCGGCCGCAAAACCTATTATACAGATGAGCAGGAGCTGTATAAGTAGTATATATTCTGACGCTCAAAAGCTGTATTCTTTTATTTTTACAAAACGGAATCCTTTTCCGTCGAATATGAAATATACTACGTAGGAAGAGTATTGCGTATAGTGGAGCGTATGTTTCTTGACTCTTTGTACGCTATAGTGTATTAGAGAAACGGAGAAAGTATCATTCTTATAGCTTAAAGGGAACATTTTTTTTAATCCTATACTGTGCTGTTTTGTTACTGTCTGGATTAACTGCCCATAATCCAGTGTTCTGATTACAGTATTGCCGCATGATAGCAGCAGGCCGCGCGTAATTCCAGCCTCTTCTCCTATATAAACGGTGTCAGGTATATCGTTTCGCATGGCTTCCCTGTATTCCAGATACTGTTTTACTGCCTGATAATAAATATTACTATCAGTTTGCAGTTCCGTAGTATTGGCGTATTGAGCGCTGGCATGTATTACTGAAAAACACACAAGGAGCAATAAGGAGAGGAAGCGGCTAAACATAACACTTATAATTTACTAGTAAAATAAATATAAGTGTTATTGTTTATGCACCATACAAATCGACTATATATGTCAATGACCTGACAAATAAAAAAATCCCGGCTCAAAAGCCGGGATATAAACAGGAGCGCTTACTATTTCCCATTTTATTGAGCTGCTTTCTCCAGCTTCTCTCTCCGTAATAAAAGATGGTTTTTGTCTGTGATCTGTATAATGTAAATGCCACCGGCAAGCCCGCTTATGTCTATGCTGTGTACATCTGTTGCACGCAGCAATTCACGGCCGTCAATACCTGTAATTACTGCGTTTACGGGAATTCCGGCCTGTACGTTTACTATGTTATGTGCAGGATTAGGATAAATGTTTACTACTGTTTGAGCATTTACGTTGCTGATACCTGTATGCACTGTTACCTGCTGTGTCGTAGAATCATTACAACCGGAAGGATCAATACCCTTTACAGAATACAGCCCGCTCTGTGCAGCTATATAAACGGTATCATTGGCGCCCGTAATCATCTGACCATTAAAATACCACTGGTAAGCAGGGTAGCCGCTGTTTACATGCAGCGTATCGCCGGAAGCTGTAATGGCCAGCAGCGGGGTATTGGCGCCTTTGATCACAAACGTATCCACTCTTACTTCACATGGGCTTTCAGAGCGCACCCAGTAAGTACCGCGCTGATGGATTACACGAACGCTGTCTGTAGTACTATCACTCCATTGTACACTGTTAAAGCCTGAAGGTGCATGAAGCGTCAGCTGTGAAAACGAATGGCATATAGTTGTGTCCAGTGATTTTACAAAAACATTGCCTGTTGCATTCGGAACGGGCACCGCTACGTCGTTAGGCAATCCCTGCGCAAGTGCGCCACCATTACCACTGGCAGCCGGGAAGATCAGCGCAGTTACAGAATCCTGGAAACCGCAGGTTGTACCGGCATTGTTAGGATAATTGATACGGCCCATATACTTATAGTTGCTGTAACCGGCACCACCGGGCAATGCACCGAAATAGATCTTACCATCGGGCGCCAGCTTCATATCTGCATACTGACCGGAAGATCCAAGCTGCAGCTTTGTCTGTGCGGGTGTAACTGATGAAATATCGAACTGGTAAACAGTGCCACTGTTCAATACAACTGTAGTCTGTGCATACACTTTTGAATTATCGGGAGAGAACGTTCCGCCATAGTAAGAAATGCTATCGAGTGTTATGGGGCTGGAGATAATGCCCGTTGTGTAGTCAAAGTTAAACAGCTCCAGGCCTGCATTATTTACGCCTGTAGAACGGAAATTACAATTAAGCAATTTAGTCCTGTCCGGCGAGAATTTCATTACCCCCTGCTGGTAATTGATACCTGCAAAGCTGCCTGCATTGGAGATCACCGGGTTGGCAATATCAATACCGGAAGCTGTGATATGATAGGCGCGGAACAAAGTTGTTTTCTCGGTATGTACCACCAGCCACACACTGTTGTTACAGCCGGGTACAGCCGTCATCTTTTCAGTAAGGCTGTCTTTGATCAATGTATTCTGCAGTGCAAAAGTTGTATCTACATCACCGAGCCCGCCATTCAGGCTCATATCTACCAGGTGACAATACAGCTTGCAATTGCTTACCTGCGTCAGGGAAAACAAATAATATTTGCCATACTGGCTGGGCACGGGAACAATAACAGCTCCCTGCGTAGTGCTTAACGTAGAATTGGAACCAGTTACCAATGCCGTACCATGTGGCATTACCGAGCCGTTTTTATTCCATACTTTGGTACCATTGCTGTAGAAGCAGAGCAATCCCGCCGTATCGCAGACGGAAGCAGCAGCCTCGTTGCTGTTGGTAAGACTGGTAGTGATGGAAACAGGGCTGCCCGATGTAAAATCGAGACCTTTATTATTGCCCATCGCCCATATGCGGCTTTCGGGGCGGTTGTACTGGGCTGTTACTGTGCCGGTGAAAGTGGCGCATAACGTTACGAACAGGAGTAATCTTTTGGTCATCGTGTATCTGTATTGGTTAAGATGCTGTGTTTTTACTGCCTGCAAAGAAGAAAGGAATACAAAAGGGCAGGGCAGCAGCAATAACTGTGGTACAGCAGATGGCCGGGACCCGCCTTGCTCTTCCTCCGAAAGCAGACAGCGAATTGCGCACCTGGCAGGTCTTCTGGCTTTCCCGGTTCCCGGCGCCTTCCCATTCTTCATTCGTTGAAAAACAGTGGCTTTATTCCGGAAACACTGATGCAGCTTACACTGCAACGGGATCACAGCTACGGGGATAGCGCCGGTATTACACAGGACTTCCCTTTTAATCATTGCAGCACAGAGCTGCTCTGAACCAAATAGCGCCGCGAAGGTAAAGGGATTTTACTTTAAATGAAACAACTGAAGGAATATGATATTTGTCTTTTTGTAACGATACATAAAACTAAAGAAACTCTTTATACGACTCTACACTTTCCTTCCATACCTGCGGAATACTCTCAATACCTGTACGCAGCACAACTACACTGCCCACAATAGCACAAATTGTATCACGATCGCCAAGTACAGAAACGGCGCGCCATAAAGCTTCTTCATAATTATTAAGATAATGGGCAATACACCAGATTGCAAAGGGAACCGTATCTGAAGCCATGAGTTTTATGCCGTTACCTAATGCAGCGACGATAGTATGATTACTGTAATTTCCGGGGAGCTGTAAACCTCTGCGAATAATAGATTTCGTATCACTGTCTTCTAACTGCTTGTATACCTGTTCTATAAATTCGTTTGGTGCCATTAACTCACAAGATAACTTCAGGTTAAGCGCCATACTCGCAGCGATAGCTATTGCCATTGCACCAACAATTGCTTCATGATGGCTATGCGTTACTTCGGCAGACTTAACAGTCTCTTCTTTTAAACGAGGAATATCATCATGAAAATAAGCTCCAATCAACGCAGCCCGCATAGCTGCACCATTACCCATGGAACCCATCCCGTCAAATGCATTTGACGATGCCCGTTTCCAATGTACACCGGAACCTATATCTCTTAAGATTTTGTGAGCCGTACCGCCATAACCCCTGTATGGATCTTTGCTATAGTTTTCAGCAAATTGCTTTGCAAGCACGTCTTGGTCTATAGTTTCATATTGCTCCAGGTTTTTGTAAATAGCAGCAGACATAATCGTATCGTCGGTAAACTGCCATTGTGTAGTGGGAATGATTCGATTTTGAATATGATTGACTATTATATCTTTATCACCAAAAAAGCTTTCGCCGAAAGCATCACCAACCGACAGACCGGTTAAGGACAATTGCATATAAGAAACCCGTTCATTCATACTTAAAGTTAGCTACTCCTAGGTAAGCCCAAATACCCAAAGCTTGTTACAGACGATCTTCAAAATAAGACAATGATGACCGGACAAGAAAATTTTATTGGATTTGTAGCAAGGGGGGATATCTAATAAAAGCAACATGCAAGGTTGATAGGTACGCCATTGCGTTTTTAATCCCTGAACGCAGGGCATAAACCGGCAACAATGTCCATAACACAAAACGAAATACGCACTACTTCATTTTTTGTTCTATATTGGTGGCACTGAGCACTCTATCCCGATTTTTATATTTCCCAATTACACATAACCATAAATTTAACCAACCATGAAAACACTCAACTTCGAAGAAAGATTCGATGAGGTCTGGAAACATTGCCAGAGAGGGTTAGTCTACCCATCTCCTTATGCAATCTTCGCCACATTCTGGATGAACAGACCGGTCAGCAGGACACAGCTGGCACATGTAATGGCCTCCATACGCCATAAAGTCAACACACATGATGAGCTCAAGGACAGGAACACTTCTGCAGTGCTGGGCGTATCGTTTACAAACTGGGCTGTTATCTGCGAACAGGAAGGCATGTCTGTACCCAAAGGGATGAAGTTTAATTTTCCTTCCGGCAACAACCCGTATTCATCAGATGTTATTGATGCTTCCAAAGGCGTGTTTGACGATGCGCGCGGAGACCTCTGGTTCCACATCAAAAGCGATGATGAAAAAGCATGCGGGATCGTTCTGGAGCTGATCATTGATGCGCTGAAAGACGACACCAAAGGACATTATGCCCAGAAGGCCGCTTCCAAATCCAATGAAGAAGACGGGCACAGGGGTAAGGTTCTGGGCTGCCGCTTTTCCGAAAACCTGAACAATCCTGCCGATCCTATTACCATTGCAAAGCACACACTTATCGGTGCGGAAGACATGGAACACTTCGGCGGTTCTTTTGTACTGGCGCAGCGCTTCCTGATCAACTGGAACCAGATCAACATGATGACGGAAGACCAGATCGAAGACCTGATAGGCCGTAAAACAGATGATACTATCATTCCGGACAGGGATTCACGCAGCCATATAAAAACCGCAAGGATACAGGACGAAAACGGTAATACAACGCCGGTTTTACGCCTTGGTTTACCTTTTGGCAAGGCCAAACAATCCGGTTCCGGTTTCAGATCACCTAAATCGGTTACCGTTTCGGATGAAGAGGGTATCTACTTTGCAGGCTTCTGTAAAGAGGCCGGTATTCTGGAAAACATCATGAGTAACCAGATAGGCCCGGACAAAGGATTTATGAATGACCGCCTGTTCAATCATCTTAAATCTGACCTGGGTGGATTTTTCTATATACCAAGCGTAAATGATCTTGGTCTTGACACGATGAAAAGCTACGCCAACAACTTTTCATTTATGGAAAACGGCGACTGGTCACGCTTCCCGGGCGTTGACTGGACGCGCCTCGACCGCCATTACCAGAACGCTTCCGAAAATGGTCTGATGTATTATAACCATCAGAACTACCTTTTCACGATGTCTACCGGCATCAACCGTACCAACCATTATTTTGCTGCGCCTACCAATCGTATCCTGAGCCTGCTGGAAAATATATTTTCCCTGTGGCAGGATAACTGGTATTTTAACCGCAAGCAGGAAGAAATAAAAGAAGATATACGCCATTATATCGCTGAGTATAAAGGAACGGACAAGCCTGCCGACATCATGAAAGAATCCATCATGGTGCGTAAAGGTTGGGCTATCCGGTTGAGCCTGGGCCTGTTCAGCTCTGCCGATTATGGTTTCAGAGGACGTAAAATAAGGATGAAAGACGGGTCGCTGATCCCATATTCATCTTTCCTTGAAGACAGGGGCGAAGTAGTGTACGGTTCCGATACCTACCGCATATCGCCGGAAGAGATCATAGTTGGCGCCATGCCTAACCTCTCACTGGGAGAAGGCCGCTATGTGATGAAATACCTCTCTGATGCAGAGCGCCTCGACGGATTTCTGAACAACCTCAGCGAAGCATCTGGTGTAGGTCACGTAATCCCGCATTACGAAAAAGCCCTGCAGAAAGGTCTCAAAGTGATGAAAGAAGAAGTGCTGGCTTATGGAAAAAGCGCAGGCACACAGGAAAAGAAAGATCTTTACCGCTCCGCTTATCTTGCACTGGAAGGCATCTCTGAATACTGCCTCAATTACGCTGAACTGGCACGTACCACGGCTGCAAAAATGAGCGCTGGGCAGGTATGGGAAAAGCAGAACCTGGAAACCATTGCTTACCGCATGACCAAGCTGGCCACAGAAAAACCGGATACTTTTGTAGAAGCCGTACAGTTTATCTTCACACTGCATACCTGCCTGCACCTCAATGGTGAGCCTACAGCTATCGGCAGGATGGATCAATTGCTGCAGCCTTTCTACGAAAAAGACAACATTTCTGAAGCCGAAGCACAGGAGATCATCGATGCATTCTACGTGAAGCTGGATGAAAAAGTGCAGCAGAACCGCATCTTCATGGAAGATCACCAGCCATTTGGTAACCTGGCTATGGGCGGCAGTTCCGGCCCTTATCCGCAGGGAGCTTCGCTGGGTCAGTGGATACAGCAGATCACGGTAGGCGGTACTGTAGCTGACGGTGCTGACTTTGAAAATTCAAAACCAGCTTACAACGACGTTACCAGAATATTCATCCGTGCATCCGGCAGACTTCCGCTCAATGCGCCTTGCCTGTCGCTGCGCGTACGCAAAGACATACCAAAAGAAATACTGGAAGAAGCGGCGCATGCAGTGCTCTCCGGCGGCGCGCATCCTATATTGCTCAATGACGAAAAGATCATCGAAGGACTGTATCGCAGCGGTGATGACATCGGCGGCAAACCGGGAACCATCAAAAACTGGAACTCTGCAGTAAGCATGCAATCTGCCCAGAACTACGCCTGCGACGGTTGTTATGAACCGCAGTTCCCCGGTGAAAACTGGTTCTCATTAGGTGGCTTCTCTACACTGCAGCCGCTGGAATGTGCACTCAACCAGGGCCGGACTTATTCTTCCGCAGGACAGGCTTATCTCTTCGGGCAAGTAGTATCACTGAATACAAAACCGGCAGACCAGATCAAAAGCTTTGACGAGCTGGTCGATATCTACTTCCAGCACTTCAACCTGCTGAACAGGAAAGCGTTTAACGGTCAGCTGATGGGCTTTGGCGCTAATACCAGGTTCTGTCCGTCTCCTATCCTGAATGTGCTTATGGACGATTGCCTTGCAAAAGGACTGGACTTCTACAGCGGCGGTACGAAATACAATATTTACGGACCTTGTTATATTTCTCTGAGCTCTGCCATCAACTCTTTGTATGCTATCAAAATAATGGTGTTTGACGAGAAGAACGCAGTAACCACACTGCCGGAGCTGCTCGAATGCCTGTGCTGCGACTGGGGTTATAAAATGACCGAACCATTCATCAGCACACTGGCCGGCGACTCCCGCATTGCAGCCCGTGCTGATCGTTTCAAGCGTTTAAGGGAAATGGCATTGTCGCTTCCACGCTACGGCAGAGGACACCACGATATAGACACATTCGGCAATACAGTAGTGGAAGGCGTGGCACAGATAGCTATGGACACCTTCACACAGCCATGGCCGCAGATGCTGGATACGCTGAAAAACATGGCCACACGCTTTGGTTCAGACGAGCATCCTTTCGGACTGCAGCTGCAGCCGGGCGTAGGTACTTTTGAAAACCACGTAGAGATGGGTGCATGGAACGGTGCCAGTGCAGATGGCCGCAGGCTGGGCACCACAGTAGCGTCCGATTTGAGTGCAGCACCAAGTCCTGCCGACCTGCCGATAGATCACCAGTACGCAGGCTTTGAAGAATCCCTTGCAGGATTTGACGGAAAAGGCGCCGAAATGATGTCTGATGGTGCACCGACCGATTATAACATTGATGAAACATTCCCGGCAGACAGACTGGTGCAGGTAATGCAGCAGTTCGCACAGGGACGGTCTTCCAATATCCTGACGATTACGGTAGCCAATCCGCACACCTTCAGCAAAGCGGTAGATTCTCCGGAGCAGTACAACCTGCTGCGCGTGCGTACCGGCGGGTGGACAAACTTCTTTACATCTGTGTTCCCTGTTATCCAGGAGCAACACCAGAGAAGGCCGGTTTCTACACCAGTTGCTGCGAAAAAAGAAGAGAAAAGCGTAAAAGGCTGCCCGTTCCACCAGAAAATGGAGCAGGCGTAACCGCAACACTTTTAAAACAGGTTATTTAAATACAAATCCCGGTTACTTGATGTAGCCGGGATTTTTGTTTATGTATGCCTCAGCCATAAGCGGAGTTTCTCTATTTACGCTGTTCCGGATGTTCCGCAGGATCATCCGGAATACCTGATAGTGCGGTTTTGTAAACCGCTTCCTTAAAGCTTACACAACGGGCATTGCAAATGCCCGTTTATCTATGCCCCCGGATGCCCTTCGGAACATCCGGCGGAGCGGAGGAACGGATATAGAAATGCCTTTCCATGTATTACGTGAGATCCCTCGTACCTCGGGATGACAGGCTGCCGTGCCGCATTTGTACTTCCGCTCGTCATGTCGACGGCAGGAGACATCTCACATCATGCGGGCTTTATCAGCACTGCTCGTTTATTCCTTATTATTTTGTTGTTTGGGCACCCATTTGTTTGCCCAGTTTCTCATATTCGATATCATTCGGTTCCCACAGCTCTATTTTGTTCTCCTCGGCATCGAGTATATGAACAAACTTTCCGTACCCATACGTTTCAATAGTATCCACAACCGTTACACCTTCTTTTTTCAATTCTCCGACAAGTACTGTAAGATTTTCAACCCGGTAATTGATCATAAAATCTTTGGTGGAAGGAGCAAAATATTTGGTAGTCTCTTTAAACGGACTCCATTGTGTAAACCCTTTCTGAGTAGTGTCTGCACCTTGCCGCCATTCAAAAACAGCCCCGTAGTCGTTCGTAATGAGACCAAGATGTGTTTTATACCATTCCCTCATTTTGCCGGGGTCTTTGCATTTGAAAAATATACCGCCTATGCCTGTTACCCTTTTCGGTTTCTGCGCTTCATTATTTTGCCCTGTCAGTACAGCCTTAAATGCAAAACCGGAAAGAAAGGACATTGCAATAACCAGGATGAGTAAAATTGTTCTTTTCATTTTTGAAATTATTTACCCGGGAAAGTTGTTTTTATCACACCAGGTCAAATATAATATAGCTTAATGGGATTTTTGCTCTTGCCGCTGTTATCACAAACAAGTTAAATGCAGTGTTATATATGTGCTGTTGGTGATAACACCAACAACGGCGGAGCAGTGCCATATTTGCGCTCCCGCCCGTCATGTCGACGAAGGAGACATCTCACTCCATGCGGGCTTTCTTTTGATGCTGTTCCGGATGTTCCGCAGGATCATCCGGAAAATCTGATAATGCGGTTTTGCAAACCGCTTCCATAAGGCTTACAGGAAGGGCATTGCAAATGCCCGTTTATCTATCCCATCGGATGCCCTTCGCAACATCCGGCAGAGCCGGTTTTATCAGGCAAATTGCCTTCCTCGCCCTTGTTGGTGTTATCACCAACAAGCCCAAATGCAGGGCTGTATCAAACTATTGGCACTGCTACAAAATATTTTTTAATATATTGAATGCGGAATGTTATAGGAATGAGATACGAAGCGTATTTTTTTACTGCTACTATTTTGGAATGGAAAAGGCTTCTGAAACCTGGTAAGTACAAAGACATAATACTTTCCAGTCTCCGCTTCCTGGTGGCAAACGGCAGAGTAAATGTTCATGGATTTGTGATCATGGATAATCATATACATATTCTGTGGAGTATAGTATATCCACACAAGCTAATGAACGTACAACGTGACTTCCTGAAATACACTGCACACCAGATAAAGTTTGATCTTATAGACAAGCATCCACAGGTATTGGAGTATTTTCTGGTAAATGCAAAAGATCGGCGATACCAGATCTGGGAAAGAAATTCATTGAGCATTGAATTGCGCAATGAAAGTGTCTTGCTTCAAAAACTAGAATACATTCATCAAAATCCGGTGAAGGCCGGGTTATGCATTGAACCGGAAAACTATTATTATTCGTCTGCCATGTTTTATGGAACGGGGGAGAATGATTTTGGATTCCTGAGTCATTACCGGTACGATTGATCTTGTGGTTGTTGGTGATAACACCAACAACGGCGGGAAATGCCCGTTTATCTATCCCACCGGATGCCCTTCGGAAACATCCGGCGAGCGGAACAAAAAATTATTCATTAGGCAACTGCAGCCCCTTACATACCTCTTTCATAACCTCACAAGGATCTACATCAATGGCAAGTGAGATCAGGTATAATTCATCTACCCGGAGTTTAGTACTGACATTATTCGCCAGTTCATTCAGACGCGTTTTGCTGATACCGGTTTTTCGTGATACTTCAGATCGGTTAACAGATTTTCTCGATAAATACAATCCCAATTCCGTCATTTTCCTGCTTTTAAGAGCATAAAACTATTTATCCGGATCATATTTTCCGGTTTTCGGAATATAGTTTTGATAAATTGAATGAATATATGCATATTTGTTCCGAAAATAAGAACATATAAACTTAGAAACAGAACACATGGGACGTATCGGATACACAAAAGCACAGCTTGAAGAACTGGTTTATCGCCAATTGGAGAACCTTAACGTAATTAACCCAAGTTGCTATTAAGCGATTTCGTTGATTGTGTTAGCAAAGAGGAATGCGACTATTTTCAAGAGGAACCCCTTAAACGTCACTGCATGTATTTTTCTGAGGAATAAGGCCTTGATAGCAGAAAAGGTGGTTTCAATGCGTTTCCGCATATGGTTTTTCAGATAAACGATGTGTGATTTGTCTGGTCGTTTACTGTTACTCTTTCTGTGAACCATCAGTTTGATGCCGTCAGCTTCACGTGAGTCATCTTCTGCCAGATAATCGGTATAAGCAGAGTCTGCAAAAATGTTGCTTTCAGGAGCCACAGCCATTGGTAGCTTTTTGAGCGCCTGAACATCGTTTTCACTTCCTGGTACGAAACAGAATTCAATAGGGATACCGCTGGAAGTGGTTAGTACCTGCACCTTGACACCATAAAAATACCGGCGCATAGAGCTATGTCGCCCGCGCCATTGTTTGCCTTGCAGCATGCGGCATCGGCTGATACGCATATTGTCACACACGGCCACAGGAAAGGAATCTATCACATAATCATCAGCCCCGGCAAACATTTTCAGGCAGTGGCCCAACTGGAAAAACAACTGACACAATAATGGTTCTATCTGATGCAACCGACGACAAAAACGGCTTTTGTCCAGCATTTGAGGAACCATACCTGTCATTTTCATAAAGTTTCTGCCATGATCCCAATGGCCGCCAAAGTAAAGAGCTGATACAAGTACAGTCGTTATAAGCTCTGCATCGCTGACTTTACGGCGGGGAGGCTCGTAATGCCTGAGTCCTTTTAATAAATCATCTACGATACAGTAAATACTTATAATTTTAGTGTCGTTGAGCATCGGGATATTGTTTAAGCGTAGTAACTCAAATATATCCTTTGATGCTCAACTCTTTTAAATAGCAACTTGGGTTAATTAATAACCTGATCGGGATCATTAAAATCCAAAACGAGTTAATACATAATGCAAATGAAAAACTGGAAGATTCCATTGCTCAATTAACCGGAAAACAAAAACCTTATCCTGTAATGAAAAAACGTTCCAGGGAATAGAAAGAAGGGAGGTGTTATGACTTAGCTTGTGTTATGTATTCCTGCACGTATTGCAGGCCTGCGCTACATTTCCCCTCCGCCGGAGGGGGCAGGGGTGGGTTTCTCGTCCTGAAATAAGTTGACACAAACAAGTTGCAAAGCAGACACAGGCCTACCGGGCTGTAAAACGGTTGCGCGGAGTAATCTCGTGGTTATAGAGAGCTATAGAGCAGTTGCAAGTAGCTGTATCATGGTTGCAAGTAGCTATAGCGTAGTTGCAAAAAGATGTAGAGCGGTTGCTCTGAGTAATATCACAGTTGTAAGAAGCTATAAGATAGTTGCAACGATCTACGTTATGTTTGCAGCTAGCTATATAGCAGTTACTAGAAGCTATAGAGCAGTTGCAGAGAGCTGTATCATGGTTGCAAGTAGCTATATCATAGTTGCAAGTAGCTATTTGTCGGTTGTGCAGAGCTATATCGCAGTTGCGCAAAGCTATAGAGCGGTTGTACAGAGCTATAAAGCAGTTGCGCGGAGCTATATAGTGGTTGCAGGAGGCCGGGAGCAGGTTCTCTCATTGCCGGAATCCTTATGTTGTATTTATATGAAAATCAGGCACGGAAACCTGCCTGATAGCCATCCGCAGATGAACGGTGCCATCGCCACTGTCGTCCGAAACCCATGCTGCAGGCGACGCTCCGCAAACAAATAACCTGTTCTTTTAACTAATGATTGATTTGCTTATTTTTGCAGCCTTAAAACAGAAAACTACCATTATTTATGGGTCGCATATTTGAAGTACGTAAATCTACCATGTTTGCCCGCTACGACAGGATGGCCAAGCAGTTCAGCCGTATCGGTAAGGAAATAGCCATTGCGGTGAAAAAGGGCGGACAGGACCCGAATACCAATCCCATGCTGCGCCGTGTGATGCAGAATGCCAAATCCATCAATATGCCGAAAGACCGTATTGAAGGCGCTATCAAAAACGCACTGGGCAAGGATACCAGCAACTATGACGAGGTTCTGTACGAAGGCTATGCGCCGCATGGTATTGCCATACTGGTGGTAACGGCTACGGATAACACGACACGTACGGTGGCCAACGTTCGCTCGCATTTTAATAAAGGCGGCGGTACGCTGGGCAACAGTGGTTCTGTAGGCTTTATGTTTAAGCACCTGGGCGTATTTAAACTGAACCCCGAAGGACTGAGCGCTGAAGACCTGGAACTGGAACTGATAGATGCCGGTCTGGAAGAACTGGGTGAAGACAGTGAGGGCAACCTGATCGTCCGTTGCGAGTTTAACGACTTCGGTAACATGCAGAAAGCACTGGAAGAGCGCGGTATTACGCCTATTTCATCTGAGCTGGAATGGATTCCGTTGAATACGGTAGCTCTCACCGAAGCACAGGCAGAAGATGTGTTTAAGCTGATTGAGCGCGTAGAGCAGGATGATGACGTGCAGCAGGTATTCCATAATATGGCCTAGCCGGTTGATTCGTTAAAAAGTTAACAGGTTAAAGAGTAAATAATAAAACGGATACTGAGCTCCGGGATGTATTTCACATCTCAATACTCATATCTCACATCCATTTTAAGAAATATTTATACAGGAACGACTGGCGTAACTGCCGGTCGTTTTGTTATTTTCACAGGCTTATGAAAAGACCTTTTGTTCTGTCGGGCGGGGGCAACCGCGGATTTGCGCACCTGGGCGTATTGAAAGCCTTTGCGGAAAAGAATATCTACCCGGAGGTGATCTCTGCCACCAGCGCGGGCGCTATCATTGGCGCTATGATCTGCGATGGTTATACGCCGGATGAGGTGATGGAACTGGCGGTGAATAACAAGCTCTATTCACTGTTTAACTGGAGCTTCCCGGTAAAAGGACTGATGTCGCTGAAACCACTGCAGGAGTTTCTGCAGAAATACCTGCGTCATAAAACATTTGAAGAACTGCCCATACCGCTGTTTATTGCCGTAACAGACATGAATACCGGCACACAGGTAGTGCTGAATGAAGGGGAGATTATACCGGCTGTGGTAGCCGCCTGTTCTATTCCACTGGTATTTCCTACTGTGCTGATAGAAGGTATACATTGTGCAGATGGCGGACTGAGCAGTAATCTGCCGGTAGAGCCACTCTTGCATGACTATGAGGATATAATCGGGATATACGTAAATCCATTGCCTGCTTATAATGAAAAAGCAAATTTCTCAGAGATGATAGACCGGCTGGTACACCTGATGATCCGCAGCAATGTAATACGCAACATATCTTCCTGCACCATGTACATAGAGCCGCCGGCACTGGCACATTTCGGCATATTTGATGAAAAGAGGAAACGTATGGTCTTTGAGGAAGGGTATAACTTTGCCAAAGAAAAAATAGCAGCTGCCGGGGATATCTGACAGCTGCCCATATTCATCAGATGACTTTAATGGTCTTTTCTTCTTTTGCTATAAACCGGCCGACAGGTTCTGTAAATAATTCATACCCATTTTCTCTTAAACTGTTCTGTACTTCAGTAACAGCAGCTTCTTTCACCGCTATCAGCAGGCCGCCATTGGTTTGCGGGTCGGGCAGCAGATTGAAGGCCTCCATAACATTTACACCCGGGCCAAATGAAGTATGCGCGCTGTAATTGTTCCAGTTGCGGTAGGTAGCATCCGGTATAATGCGCTGTGCAGCATATTCGCGTACGCCTGCTGTGACCTGTACCGAATTATAATTTAGTTCTGCTGAAAGTCCGCCGCCGGTAGCCATTTCATACAGATGCCCCAGCAATCCGAAACCGGTGACATCCGTCATGGCGGTGACACCACTGATGGCACCGAGCGCATAGCCAATGTTGTTCAACTGTGTGAGTTGCCGTACTAAAACATCGTAATGTTCCGGCTGCAATACTTTTCTTTTTTGTGCTGTGGCGAGAATGCCCGCACCTATTGGTTTGGTGAGGAACAGCAGATCGCCTTCCCGTGCCGTATTGTTCTGCTTCAGGCTGGTAATGTTGACAAGCCCGTTTACCGACAGGCCAAAGACTGGCTCTGTAATATCAATGCTGTGACCGCCTGCCAGCGGAATACCTGCTTTGTTACAGATGCTGCGTGCTCCTTCTATCACTTCGCGCGCCAGTGATGCAGGCAGTTTTTCTACCGGCCAGCCAAGAATAGCTACTGCCATTAATGGTTTGCCGCCCATGGCATATACATCGCTGATAGCATTGGCCGCAGCCACCTGCCCGAATGTGTAAGCGTCATCTACGATCGGGGTGAAAAAATCGGTAGTGGAAATAAGCGCCTGTTGCTCGTCTATGCGATACACGGCGGCATCGTCGTTTGATCCGTTGCCTACCAGCAGCTGTCCGTATTGTGGCTGCGCAACGTCCGAATGCAGTATCTCCTGCAGCACGCCCGGCGCTATTTTACAGCCGCAACCTGCGCCTTTTGCGTATTGTGTCAGTTCGTATTTCTGTTCTTCCATTATTCTGTGTCCTTATTACCAGGATTCATCCTGTAGTGATTTAAAATTTTGCGGGTATTGCCTGCAGCGTGAACGGTATTGCATTCGATTTTATATAATGGAACGTCCGGCTCACGGTTTTGCAGTGCTTTGTTGTATTGCTTGTCGTAATAATGCAGCAGGATGCAGAAACAACCGCGCAGATCATTTTCAAGCAGGCAATTGATAGCCGTTTTTGTTTCGAGCGGACCAAGGCGTTTCTGTATGCGCATGGTGGCATTGATGATCTTTTCCCTGGCCATCTTACCATATTCTTCAACCAGGTAATTCAGTCGTTCTTCAAAAGGTATTTCAAGAAAATAGACCGGTTTGCGACGCAGCATTTGCCACAGGTCGCGCGGGATATTCAGGTCGCCGATGCGTTGGCTTTCGTCTTCCGTCCAGATGGTTTTCTCAGGTTCCAACGTCGTCAGTTGCGTCAATTGCATGGCCAGCAGGTTTTCAAACATTTCCTGAGAAGGTTGTTCTTTGCCATCTACCTCACCAAATGCAGAGCCTTTGTGGCCTGCAAGGTTTTCAAGATCCAGCACCTTCTGCCCGGATTTCTTCAATTCGTCCAGTATCCTTGTTTTGCCCGAGCCTGTATGTCCGCCGATGATAGTAAGCGGGAAATCTTTTGTCCAGTGGGAAATAATATGATTTCGATACGCCTTATAGCCGCCTTTCAGTTGGTATACTTTAAATCCGTACAGATCCAGCAGCCAGGCAACTGCTCCGCTGCGCATACCGCCGCGCCAGCAATGCACGAGCAAGGTTTTGTCCTGCTGTTTCGCCGCAATTGCTTCCGCTTCCTCTACCATTTTCCGCATATTCGGCCCGAAATAATCCAGCCCGATCTTAATAGCATTTTCCCTGCTGACCTGCTTGTAAGTGGTGCCTATTATTTTACGCTCTTCGTCGGTAAACAACGGGAAAGAATGTGCCCCGGGAATATGAGCCTGTTTATATTCGCCCGGACTCCGCACATCCAGGACGGAATGCCTTTCGGAGAGCTTCAGGAAGGTGTCAATGTCTGTTTGTATAACGGGCAAGTGCAATAAAATTGAGGTGTAATAATAGCGAAAAAGCGGCTATTATATTTTGAGAAAAGTAACGCAGAATACGTAGTGGCCGGAAATATATGTTAATTTAGTATTTATTATATCACCGGAAAACCATCCCTGTATGAAACCAATTATTTTTATTCCCGGCATAGAAGCTACCAACCTGGTAAATGCCAACACTTTCGGGTTTGACCTTGTATGGAGTGCCTTTGATACATTGGGTAAGTCTGTTCTGAACACAATCACCGGCCTTCATTTCGATGAAAAGCTGCAGCAGAACCCGTTGTATGATGAAAACATAAACAGCCTGATTGAGCGGCAGAGCGTTGCGGGGTTTCCTTACCAGCGTGCTGTCAAAAATCTCTGCGACAAAATCAATGATGGCAAAAAAGTGCCGGACCCGCTTTATTTGTTCGGCTACGACTGGCGCCTGAGCAATGTGGAGAATGGAAGGAGACTAGGCATCTTTGTGAGCTACCTCAAAGAAAAACTGAAGAACAATGGCGTGGAAGGTTTCCGCTTCCTCACGCACAGCATGGGCGCACATGTATTCTGTTGTTACCTGAAACAGGTGAACAATTACAACGACATAGACAAAGTAATACTCTGCGCGCCACCATTTCTCGGCTCTCCTTATTCACTGGTGCATATGGTAAAAGGAGATGGTGGCTTTAAAAGTTTCCTGAATAAAATTTTCGGCAAAAATGACGACATACGGAAAGTAGTACGCACTTATCCGGGCGTCTATGAGCTGCTGCCGTCATACGATAATGCTGTGTCTTATACAGACAGTAATGAAAAGATGACCTTGCTGAAAAAGAAATACTGGCAAAGCAATGTATGGGACGATATAGAGCCGTTGTTTGATGACAGATTATTACAGTTGAATGCATACAGGTGGAATACCATGGCTGATCTGTCCACATTGCCGGTAGAGCTGCGCCAGCGTATGGTAATACTTGCCGGAACCGATAACCCGACGCTTACTTATATGAAAGCAGATACGAGAAATGGCCAGGTAAACAATTTCCTGCGGCTCGACCTTGTGAAAGACGATCAGTACAATGGCAGCGGAGACGGTACAGTGCCGCTCATCAGCGCATCATGCTACAAAGATTTTATCAAGACGCTCGGTATAAAGAAAGAAGGATTTTTTGACGAAACACCCGATAACCTGGATTACCACGGACTGTTTATGCAGGACAGCCGGGTACAGAACATCGTGGTGCGCTTCTTTACGGCCAAAGCAATGGCGGCCAACATCAGCAATGGTGCCATGGCATCCATCAGGGGATATGCGGCAGGCATGTGGTATTCTATAGGAGATACGGTCTATTCCATTTCGGACAAGTTTTAAGCATAGTAAGAACAGATTCTGAAACCTGTTTGCGGCTATTTTTGTAGGTTTGCCGGATGAAAAAAGCGTGGCCGGACAAACGGAAACTGGGACAGCAGGATGAATCGAATGAAGGTGGCAGTCAGCCATCTGAACACAGGCATTTTGATCATAAGAGAAAACCGCAGGTACGTTCGCTGCCACTGCTTATAGGTCGCAAGCCTGTGATGGAGGCACTGGAGCAGGGTGTAGCGATTGAGAAGCTCTTCCTTTTGCGTACAGCTACCGGCCCGGAAATAAGTACGATCAAGCAACTGGCCAGAGAACAGAACGTTCCTGTCAGCCAGGTGCCTGTTGAAAAATTAAACGGCCTTACCAAAGCACAGCACCAGGGCGTAGTAGGGTGGACCAGCCTGCTGCAATACATAGATCTTCAGAATGCCATTTCTCATGTAGTTGATAAAGGGGAAGTGCCTTTATTCATATTGCTCGACGGTGTTACCGATGTACGTAACGTGGGGGCCATCGCACGTACAGCCTTATGCTGCGGCGCACAGGGATTGATATTGCCAACTTCTCACGCTGCTTCGCTTACCGAAGAAGCTATTAAAACATCCGCAGGCGCATTACATAAGATCATGTTGTGCCGCATTCCGTCTGTGCCGCAGGCAATAGATATGCTACGCCTGAACGGCATACAGGTTTTAGGTACGGAAATGCGCGGCAGTGTACCGGTGTATGAAAGCGATCTGAAGATACCTTCCTGTATTGTGATGGGAGCAGAAGATACCGGCATCAGTAAAGATGTGCTGAAGCGCGCCGATCAACTGATACGCATACCTATGCACAACCAGTTTGACTCACTGAATGTATCTGTAGCTGCCGGTATGATCATGTACGAAGCACTGAGGCAAAGACTGGAAGCATAAACAAACAGAAACAAACTTACATAAAACAGAAATGCCCGCAATTGCGGGCATTTTTAATAGTATTATTATACAGTTTAAACGCAAAGCGCGCTAAGAAACGCTAAGTACTGCAAAGGCTCTCTTTTTACAACTCATAATAATCTTTGCGTAGCTCTGCGTCACCTTCAAAACCTTTGCGGTTAGCTTTTTATCCTACCACATCTCCTTCGAGATCGTAGTCATATGCTTTCGTGATTTTTACCTGTACAAAATCACCGATCGGCAGCTCTGTATCAGTGTTGATCACAACCTCGTTATCTACTTCCACACTGTCGTATTCTGTACGACCCAGGTAGCGTCCGGCTTCTTTTTTATCCACCATCACTTTGTAAGTATTGCCGATGTATTCCTGGTTTTTCTCGTAAGAAATTTCCTGCTGCACTTCCATTATTTCCTGTGCACGTGCTTCTTTCTCTTCAGCTGTCAGCGTGTCCTCCATTTCATAAGCAGAAGTATTCTCTTCGTGAGAATAAGTGAAAATACCCACACGGTCCAGCCTTACTTCTTCGAGGAACGATTTCAGTTCTTCTACGTCGTCACGCGTCTCACCAGGGAAGCCCGTGATCAGTGTAGTGCGCATGCGCAGACCCGGCACACGGTCGCGACAGGCAGCAATGAGATCATATATTTCCTGCTTGTCCATCTGGCGCTTCATAGCTTTAAGCATATGATCGGAGATGTGCTGCAGCGGCATGTCAAGGTAATTGCAGATGTTATCACGTTCACGCATTACATCCAGTATATCCAGCGGGAACTTGGAAGGATAAGCGTAGTGCAAACGTATCCATTCCAGGCCCGGTACATCCGAAACATGTTTCAGCAGATCGCCGAGTGCACGTTTTTTGTAAATATCAAGACCGTAATAAGTAAGCTCCTGTGCAATCAGCATGATCTCTTTCACGCCCATAGATACCAGCTTCTTCGCTTCGGCAACAACTTCTTCAATTGTCTTGGAGACGTGCCCGCCGCGCATCAACGGTATGGCGCAGAAAGAACAGGTACGGTTGCAGCCTTCCGATATCTTCAGGTAAGCATAATGCTTTGGTGTAGCCAGCAGACGTTCGCCGATCAGTTCCTGCTTGTAGTCTGCGTTAAACTGTTTCAGTATCAACGGCAGTTCCATGGTACCAAACCAGGCATCTACTTCAGGTATTTCGTTCAGCAGATCGTGACGGTAGCGCTCACTGAGGCAGCCGGTCACATATACTTTGTCCAGCTTGCCTTTTTTCTTCAGCTCTACCTGTTCCAGGATAGTGTTTACACTTTCTTCTTTGGCTTTATCAATAAAACCGCAGGTGTTTACCACTACAATGTTGTGATTGAGCTTTTCATTCTCATGCACTACATGAATGCCGTTTGCATTCAGCTGACCGCTCAGCACCTCACTATCCACCAGGTTTTTAGAGCAACCGAGTGTAATGATATTTACTTTGTCTTTCTTTAATGTTCTTGCTTTCACTTAATTATTTTGTTCAGTTTGTCCTGGTGCTGCCTTGTATCAAAGATGGCGAGGATTAACAATTGTGTTTCATCGAATTCATATACGATCAGATACCATCCAATACTTTTTTCCTCAAATACGGATTATCTATGCTTAGCATACTACCCAGAAAAGGATTTTCAGAAAGCTGGTTGACAGTATTTTTAATCCTGTGTCTTAATTTGACAGAATAGGATCTGGATTTATTCCTGGTGATTCCAACATGCAAAAATTTCTTTCCTGTCGTTTTGTGAACGTATTGACCAAATTACTTTTCGAACCATTCATCCAGATCTTTTTCCGCCTCTTCGTCGGTAAGAAACTCTCCTCTCCGGTACTGCGCTCTTGCTTCTTCCACAATCTGCAACTGCTCCGGCGTAAGCTCGTAATGATCTTTTTCCGGGCCTAGTTCCGATTGCAGCAGATCGTATACATATTGTATCACATCCTGGTCGTTAATGGCTTCAATCCTGCTGATAATCTTCGTTTTCAACTCTTCTACAGACATAACAAGGTTATTTCCCTAAAATTACGATTATTCTTCGGGACCCTATTTTTTCCGGAAGAAAACACGCACCGGTACGCCATTAAAATTGAAATGACTGCGCAGTTTGTTTTCCAGGAAGTTTCTGTAAGGTTCTTTAATAGCCTCAGGATAGTTTGCAAAGAATGCGAACGAAGGCACTACAGTCGGTATCTGCGATACGAATTTGATCTTCACAGACATACCGCGTGTCATTGGTGGCGGGAAGCGCTCTATTTCCTTCAGCATGATTTCATTAAGCTGGGATGTCGCAATCCTGCGGGCACGGTTGGTGTATACTTCCAACGCCTTCTCCATACCCTGGAAGATACGTTGCTTCTCCAGTGCCGAAATAAAGATCACAGGTACATCGGTAAATGGTGCAATCTTCTGCTTGATCTCTTTCTCGTAATCGCGGGCCGTGTTGGTTTCTTTTTCCACCAGGTCCCATTTATTGATGAGCAGTACAACACCTTTCCCTTTACGGGTAGCCAGGCTGAAGATACTTACGTCCTGCGCCGTAATGCCTTTTTCAGCATCGATCAGCTGCAGGCATACATCAGCTTCATCCATAGCGCGGATGGCACGGATAACAGAATAGAACTCAAGGTCTTCGTGTACGTTTTTCTTTTTGCGGAGTCCTGCCGTATCGATCAGTACGAAGTCTTTTCCAAAAAGGTTATAATGTGTATGTATCGTATCTCTTGTGGTACCTGCTACATCAGAAACGATGGTACGCTCCTGGCCGATAAGGGCATTGAGCAGGGTAGACTTACCTGCATTCGGCTGGCCGATAATCGCAAACTTCGGTAATACCGGGCCTTCAGGTATTTCTATAACATCGCCGTTTTCGTCGACAGTCGTATTTTTTACCACTTCCGGCATATGGGAAGTCATTTCGTCGAGCAGTTCGCCGGTACCGCTGCCGGATATGGAAGAAAGGAAGAAAGTATGCTCAAAGCCAAGCGAGTAGAACTCTGTAGCATCGAGTGCACGCTCAGGATTGTCTACTTTGTTGACAACCAGCAGTACAGGTTTTTTGGAACGGCGCAGGATATCGGCCATTTCTGCATCCTGATCGGTAATACCGGTAGTGGTATCGCATACAAAAAGTATCAGATCGGCTTCATCAAAGGCAATATGCACCTGTTTGCGGATCTCGCGCTCAAATACGTCATCTGAATGGGCAACAAAACCACCTGTGTCTATCAGGTTGAATGTCTTGCCATTCCAGTCGGCAATACCGTACTGACGGTCGCGGGTTACACCACTTACGTCATCTACAATCGCCTTACGCTGTTCCAGCAGACGGTTAAATAATGTTGATTTTCCTACATTCGGCCTTCCTACTATCGCTACGGTAAATCCGGGCATATTTTCAATTTAGGCCGCGAAGGTACGATTTTACCGCGAGTTAACGGTTTTAGCGATGAATGACAATCAGATTACAATTCAGCGTTATCAAATTATTACCTTTAAAGCTCCCCTTTCTTGTACACATACTTAAATGATGAAAAAAATTTTTCCTTTGGTGTTTGCAGCAATTTGCTGCTCTTTTTTTGTGAAAGCCGCCCCCGGTGATACTACATGGGTGCAGGCCAATAAAGTGAACCTTACCTATTACAACAATTATGACACAACAGTATTCTTTCCTTCCAGTGTCAATCCCAAAACCTATCGCAAAATATTGATGATATTTACCCTGGGTAAATACCGCTGCGCACCCGGCACCCAGTACTGCGGTGACTGGGATTATACTGTTCAGAATTACCTGATGCCCAAAACAGGCGATACGCTGGAGCTTGGACGCCTGATTACTCCTTATGCTGATTCGGCTGCACCGAGAACACCTTTCGGCTGGACACAGCGCTACTATTTTGATGTTACTGATTACTATTCCCGGCTGCAGGACACTGCAAAAATGCGTATCCATTATTCAGGCTACTCGGGAGGGTTTACTGCAAATATAAAATTCATGTTCATCGAAGGTACGCCTGAGCGAAATGTAACAGGTATCCAGCGCCTCTGGACTCCCGGCAGCTACACTTACGGCAAGGCATCCGATCCCATCAATAACCACTTTTCTTCGCTGAGCAAGACAGCTCCGGCCAATACACAAAGTGCATTGCTGAAAATGATCGTAACCGGCCATGGCGATGACAGCAACGGTTGCTGCGAATTTATGAGCCACGCCTACCAGGTAAAAATGGATGCCGCACAGGTAGACCAGTATACAATATGGCGTGACAATTGTCCATCCAACGAACTGTACCCACAATCCGGTACCTGGCTGTATGAGCGTGGTAACTGGTGCCCAGGTGCATTGGTATACGCTAACTATCATGCCCTGCCCGGATTTACAGCAGGCAGCACACATAACCTGGGCATCAGCTTTGACCCGTACACAACCGGCGTAAACTACGGAGTATATACCACAGAAGCCTCTGTGATCTACTATGCAGGTTTCAATAAAACACTGGACGCATCGCTGGAAAATGTAATAGCGCCTACTGCCAACGAAAATTTCTTCAGGGAAAACCCTTCTGCCGGCAATCCCATGGTGATCGTGCGCAACAGCGGGAGCTCTGTTATTAATTCAATACAGCTGAGTTATAATGTAAAAGATTCCGTAACCTCTTCTTATACTTGGAACGGAACATTACTGCCGCTGCATGATACTGTTATTTCACTGCCGCCATTACCGGCTATCGCACGCCTGGATACTACAGGTAACGGCCTGCATCGCTTTGAAGCACGTATCGTAAACGTAAATAATACTACAGACGATGACAGTACAAATAATAAAATTTACTCCGACTTTATAGTGGCTCCGAAATGGCCTTCAAAATTCATTGTAGCAATGAATACCAACAATGAAGCATTGGGTGGCAGCGGAACGCAAAGTGAAACCTCCTGGAGAATTACAGACCTCAGCGGCAATGTGGTTGCGTCACGGACTAATGCTTCAATCAGCCATTTGTACAATGACACAGTGAGCATCACCACTCCAGGCGTATATCAGCTGGTGGTAGCCGACTCCGGTTGCGATGGTCTCTACTGGTGGGCAAATCCCAGTAATGTTACTGCGGGCAGCATTACGATAAAAAAGACAACATCCGTATTATCCGGCGGTATACCGCTGCATGGAAATGCTTACACAGGCAACTATGCGAATGATTTCGGCTGCGGTTTTATGCAGTACTTCACGGTAACATCGGTTCCTGCAACTGCGGTCAGCAACCTTACAACACAGGAAACAGCGATTAAAGCATATCCTAATCCTGCCCAAAACGCGGTGCAGGTAAACATAGAAGGCATACAGGATGTAAAAGGCACACTGCAGGTATTTGATGCGCTGGGCCGTACTGTACTTACTGCCATATGCGATAAAGCCCAGAATGAGATCAATATTTCGTCACTGGTGAATGGTGCTTACAGTGTGGTATTTACAGACAATCACAATACCGTAAAGCTGCAGACGCGACTGATGGTGATCAAATAATACAACCATTGCGACAGCATTCAGCCCGGACCGCTTTTGTTTTTGAAAGGCCGTCCGGGCTTCTTATTTTTACAGGCTTAATAAAGTAAGCACATCCCCAGTATGTCTGACCGTATAGAAAAACTCAAGTCTTTTTTAGCAGCCTCGCCGGATGATTGTTTCCTGAACCATGCACTTGCACTGGAATATATAAAAGCAGGAGATGAAACCGCCGCAAAAGCTTTATTTGAAAAGAATATGCAGCATGATCCTGCTTATGTAGCCACTTATTATCATCTGGCGAAATTGCTGGAGCGTACCGGCTTGGCCGATGATGCCATACGTGTTTACGAAGAAGGAATGGTACAGGCTAAAAAAGCAGGCGATATGCACAGTTACAGCGAATTACAAAGCGCATACGAAGACCTTGCATACTAATGGGAGATCTACTGCAATCATTCCGGGAAAACTGGCAGCAGAAACAATTCGCTGCACCATCGCAAAAGATACTGCTGGCTGCAAGCGGCGGGGTAGACTCTATGGTGCTGGCCCATCTGCTGCATGAAGCACAGATACCGTTTGCCATAGCGCACTGCAATTTTCAGCTCCGCGCAGAAGCATCAGACCTGGACGAAACACTTGTGCGGCAATGGGCTGAAGAAAGGAACATCCGGCTGTTTCATACACGCTTCGAAACAAAGCAGATGATGGAGGAATGGAAAAAAGGCCTGGAAGAAACCGCGAGGATACTGCGCTATGAATGGTTTGACGAAATAAGGCGTGATAATGGGTTTGCATATATTGCCACTGCTCATCATGCCAATGATAATATGGAAACCCTGCTGATGAACCTGTTTAAAGGAACAGGCATTGCAGGCCTGCATGGCATACGCGAACATACAGACACACTGATACGTCCGCTGCTCTTTGCACAGAAGGAAGAAATACGGAGCTATGCACATGAGTATAATATCCCATACCGCGAAGATGCGTCGAATGGAACAGATGTGCATCTGCGCAATGCGGTAAGATTACACATCATACCGGCAATAGAAAAATGGTTCCCGAATGCTGCAGAACAGACAAATGCAAGCATACAACGCTTTGCACAGGCGGAAATATTATACCGGCGCAGTGTGGAAGCCGAAAGAAAAAAACTGGTAGCACAGCGGGGCAAAGATTTTTATATCCCGGTGCGGAGACTGGCCCGCGCGCAACCTCTGGAAACACTTTGCTATGAGTTGCTGCAGCCATTTGGGTTTTCACCGGCACAGACTTCACAGGTATTAAACCTGCTGAATACGGAAAGCGGACATTATGTTTCGTCAGCCACCCACCGTATCATCCGTAACCGCGATTTCCTCGTAATTACACAGCACGCCGGAGAACATACAGATCTGATACTGGTGGAAGGTGTCCCCTGTGTGGTACATACAGAAGGCGCCTCGTTCCATTTTTCTGTGAAACCCAAACCGGAAGTATTACCGACAGACCAGGATACTGCTTGCATTGATCTGAAACTGCTGGAGTTTCCGCTGATACTGCGCCGCTGGAAGACCGGGGATTACTTTTATCCGCTGGGTATGGGCATGAAGAAAAAGAAGATCAGCAAGTATTTTATAGATCAGAAACTGGCAATACATGAAAAGGAGCGTGCCTGGGTGCTGGAATGTAACAAACGCATAGTATGGCTGACGGGTATGCGCCTGGATGAACGATTTAAAGTAAAGCCCGGTACACACCAGGTGCTGTGGATAGAACGAAAAAAGAAGGATTAAACAGCTTTTCTACAGAAAAAGCAGCATAGTAATTCATCAGATGAAAGGTGCCATCGCAACGATGTTACATGGACGTACCTGCGATGACTCCCTAAATATTAAAAAGTCGAATGCTGCCGGTACTAATGTTCCGGCAGCATTTTTTATCAGGACAGAAATGGAGGATGCATCAGTTGTTCCAGGAATGCCTGTCCGTGAAAAGGATCGATAGCCCATGTAAAAACAAGGCCGAAAACTGCGCCCCAGAAGTGTGCATCATGATTGATAAAATCACCGCCCCGGCGCGACATATACATGGAATAAACAAGATACAGTATACCAAAAACAATATTGGGCATCGGAATAAACCAGATACGAATGGTAGACCAGGGGGCAAAATATACAGAAGAAAACAATACCGCTGCTACACCGCCGGAAGCTCCGAGCGAACGATAGTAGCTATTTTGCCGGTGTTTGAAGAAAGAGGGCAGGGAAGCAACGATAATGCCGGCAAGATATAATACGACGTAGAGTGTACGTGAAGAATAAGTAGTAAAATATGCTTCTACAAAAGACCCGATAAAAAAGAGGGTGAACATATTAAAGAACAGGTGCGTCATATCTGCATGGATAAAGCCGGAAGTGAGCAGCCTGTAATATTCTTTAGGTTCGTCCATACGGCGAGGCCAGAGAATAAGCTTATTCATCAGCGCCTGGTCGCGGAGAGCGGAAAGAGATACAAGGACGGTAATTATTATGAGTATAATGGTGTAAGTGCCTAGCATGTGTGGTAAAATATCGGTGAAAATACGCCTTGTTTATGAATGATGATATGGAGAATTATTAAGAATGCTGAATGCACGGTATACCTGTTCTGCCAATATAAGCCGCACCAGCTGATGCGGAAAAACCAGCGGAGAGAGCGACCAGCACTGCCGCGCCTGCTTCCGTACATTATCCGTTACGCCAAATGCACCGCCGATGAGTAATACCAGCGTTTTGGTGCCCTGGTTCATCAGTTGCTGAAACTGGTGCGACCATTGTATAGAATTGAGCTGCTTACCACGTTCGTCCAGCAGAATAAGATAATGTTGAGGTTGCAGTTTTTTAAGAATGAGTTCTTCTTCGTATAGTTTTGCACGCTCCGGATCTGTTGTGGCCATTTTTTTATTAGGCTGCAGAATGACGAGTTCTACGGGATTGTATGGTTTTGTTTTTTGAAAATAATAGCGGAGGCCTTCATCTATGAACGATTCGTTTTCCTTACCTACAGACCATATTTCTATATTCATGCAATAAATTGCTTTGGGCGTGCCAAGTTAATTATTTTATGCCTCCTGATACAGTGCCTATATGTAAACGAAGTTTTTTTGAAATCAATGCTTGTTCTTTAACAAAATGCCGTTATCTTTGCAGTCCCAAAAGGGAAATGGCTGCGTAGCTCAACTGAATAGAGCATTTGACTACGGATCAAAAGGTTTCAGGTTTGAATCCTGACGCGGTCACTGAGTTCCCCTTGAGAATCGCTGATTTTCAAGGGGATTTTTCTTTTTATACACTACGCAACCGACCTTCTCCACAAATCCATCATAGTCAGCAAATTAACTTACTACAGAGCATAATCCCGTGCTCACTTTGATGTGTTTATTTAAATATAATGTCATTTTTTTTCCTCTATTTTTTTCTTGTGTTTGTTTTTTAAACAGATAAATATTATCAAATAATTTTTCAGGTTTTTACCTGTAAAAAAAGTTTCATCCACGCTCTACATTCGATCTCAGTTTAAAAACGATACTTTTTATCCTCTCACTATTCGATTTTTGACCTTAAACCAGAACCCTTAATCCTTCACTTGAAAAATACCATCCGTCAGATGAGAAGTGCTATTCGTCGAATGAAACCGCATATTCATCCAATGTGTTAATATCGTGTTAAAGCAATATTTAAGTTTGTAAAATAAAAATAAACCAACATATCCCTCAGGTGAATCCCTACCGCCGTTATACTATCTGCCTTATCCTCCTTCTGTTATTAGTAACGGCGGGTGGTGGCGTGTACGGTCAAAGCGGCCCGGACACATTGGTGGTTCACCTGTCAGCAGACAGGCTGGGTACAGATGGTGATGGTGCATTGGTGCAGCATATAGACTACGAGGTTCCGGCTGGGATTAAAAATGCTAAGATAATAATTGCCAGCCGCCAGTTGCGGGCAAAAGACACCCTCACATTATACGAAGCCATATTTGAGCACCAGACACTGGAAGCGGGTGCACACACACTTACATTGGCGCTGCGCCATGCGGCACACCTTACCGGCGATCACCCTGGTTTTCTTACAGCAGTAGAGCGCTTCGGTGCGCTGCCTGCGGGACAGTACATCACCACTATCGATATTACTTCAGTATCCGACAGCAGCATTATATTTCACAAAGACTGGCATCAGCAGGCGGACAGTACGCTGTCTGCCGGGTCATCACTGCGCAAAGACCTGAACGGCCTGTTTTCAGATGCGCGTCTTCCTGCAAATGCATCATCCGTAAAGACCTCAAAGCTAAAAGACCAGACATCGACCACCAGGGAGGCATTACAGCACTCAGCTGGTCGTATCAGCCGCCGAATGAAAGGGTCCGGCATCAGCACCCGGCCTGTGATCAAAGACGGTAAGACGTATACCGAACTGTATTACGAAGACTGGTTCCTGGGCCGGTACGAACTGGTAGCGGGCAAGGCGATGGAGGATAATATAGAAAAGGAAGGCAATGCCCTTAAGGATAATGCGACATCACTTGTTACCAACAACCTGGAAGACTTTAACGGTGTGCATAACGAGCTCCAGTCGCTGTTTGCCAAACGGAAACAGGAAGAAACTGCCCTTCAGGGCAATTTTGATATCAACCAGGTGATGGGCAGCGGGCAGGAAGCCGGGTCTGCCCAGGAGAATAATTACACAGAGTTCCGCGGCACCATAGATACCAAAGTGTGGGACATGCCTGTGGGCATCGATGGTTTTTACACCACCCAGGACCAGCACCGGCAGGCGCGTGCGAGCTACATCCGGGTGCACTACGATGTGGAAGCAGCCAAAGAAGAACTGGGCAAAAAGATCAGCAGCTATAAGAATAAATACAACGAGACAGTGGCCAAAGGCAAAGGGCTGGAGATGATATACACCGGCTATTTAGATAAAGTAAAGAATGAAAAAAGCAGCCTGCTGCAGGGGCTTTCCAAAGAATACGGTGTCAGCGAAAACACACTGAAACAGAACAATGGCGACCTGTCTAAAGTATTGGACACTAAAGGGCTGATAGATACTACCAAAATAATAAACACAGCCGTAAGCACCGCCGAAAAACAGGCCGGCAAAGACAGCACGGCATCTGCAACACAAGACAAGCTGAGCAAAGCAAAGGAAAAGATAGCCAGGGACCAGGCAGAGATAAAGAAGCGCTACGAGCGCCTTCTGGCGCTGGAGCAGCAATATGAAAAATACCATACACTGCTTACGCAGTATAAAGAGCAACTGCACCTGGACTCTGCCATCAGCTACAGTTCACTGCAAAAGCTGCAAAGTGGCAAAGACGTATCATATAAAGATATGCTGAAGGCCGCCAGCGGTATTATGCCGGAGGGTAAGGTAAAACAGTTTACGAGCGGGCTTACACACTTTGACGCCGGTATATTGAACCAGTACGAGTCGGACTATACGATGGCTGGGCAAAACCTCAAAGGGCTGAGCAGCGGCTACGACTTTGGCTTTGTAAAGGCAGGCGTAACGGTTGGGAAAACCCAATATGTATCGCGCGATGGCAGTGTAGATAACTACAACAGCTACCTGGGCAAGCTGAGTTTTAAACCGATAGGAAAGCAACAGTTGGAGCTGCTGTATTATGGCTACAATCCTGCGTTAAAATCGCAGCAGAAAGACAGTTTTTACAGCCATACAGATATAGCACCGGACGGTTATAAAGAGCCGGTGCATGTGGTATCATTGAATTACAATGGCGGTATCGGTAGTGACCTGCAGCTGCACAGTGAGGGAGCGGTATCGATGCGCAAGGGCGATGCCGTGGCAGCAGATATGGACCATAGTGCTGTTAAAACAGCTGCCGAATACAATGTTACAAAATTACAGACACAGCTTCAGGGGGAGTGGGAGCATGTAGGGCGCAGCTTTGAGAACAGTACGCTTCCGTTTACCATGGCGGGCACCGACCGTTATACCCTTGCCGGTACTACGGACCTGCTGCATTCGTTCCTTACACTCGGTCTCCAGTTCAACTACCTGGAGCAAAACAGCCTGAGCTCCTCGGCGCACAGCATCAAATGGGGCTTTGATATAAAAACACACAGCAAAAGATATCCATCCGTACAATTAAGCTACAAACCGTTCTCCACCTTCCGCAGCTACACCGATACGTTTAATGTGCCTCAACGGCCTATGACCGGTGAGGTATGGACAGGCCGTGCCTCTTACCAGCTGAAGAAACACAAGCTGGTGCACCGTTTTACACTGGTGTACAACCAGAACAGCAGCAATACGGACACGGTATCCTACCACACACGTATGGTGCAGGCAGGCTATATGCTCAGTAGTAAGGGTGATGCCTACAGCATCAATACAGGTTGGAACTCTGTGCCGCTGGCGACAATGACCGACAGTACGGGGGCAGTAGTAAGCAGCAGTACAAAGAATACAGATACCTGGTTTGCCAATATCAGCATCACCAGGACATTATCCAAAAGAGTAAGCATCAATGTGGGCCAGGATGTCGCGATTGCAGCATTTGGCCTGCAACGGGCGGCAACGACAGGTGGCGTGCAGTACCGGCTGAAACAGTGGCCGGTAAGCATCCGGCTGCAGGCAAGGTATACGAACTACAGACTGGCAGAAAATACAACGAGGACAAATATATACGGCGGACAGGCAGGGGTGAACTGGCAGTTTAAGATGAAGCGAAGGAGTTGATAAGTTGACAGGTTAATAGGTTAATAGGTTAATAGGTTAATAGGTTAAACAGCTTGATACTTGATACTAAATACTTGATACTGTTTACTGAAACATCAGATGAATTACTTCAATAGAAAATTGACAACAGAACATAAACAAAATAAAACAGGAATATGAAAAGTCGAAACCTGATCATTCGCTGGCTTGTGGTGCCGCTGCTGCTTACAATGCTGGCAGTGCAGGGCTATGGCCAGCAGAACATGGTTGTGAACCTGGACCTGCTGGATGGTGTGGAGCTGACACCTGCCAATATGTTCAGCTTCCAGGTGATCAATAACAGCGGTGGCTCGCAGAGCGCCGTGTTTACAGGCAGCGTGCGCTACCGGGGCAGCAACCTGCGCATGGGTTATACCTTCCATGCCACCCTGTCCCCGGGCATGAACACACTGTCGCGCGACCGTGCCACCTCGCTGACGTGGAGCTTTTCAGATCCTGCGCTGAAAGACCTTTTTACAAACTACAGCAAGCTTCCGGAAGGGAACTATGAGTACTGCGTGAGCCTGAAGCCGGGCAGTCCTGGCAGTGAGAGCCAGCCGCCGCCTGTAGCGGAGGGTTGTGTGTATAACCAGTCCAAAGACCTGTTCCTGATAAACCTTGTGGACCCGGAGAATAAGGCAAAGCTGTATGAGCAGTACCCGATGCTGTCGTGGGCGGTAACAAGCCCACTGGCGGGCAGCCTTACGTACCGGGTGCGTGTGGCAGAGCTGAAGAAGGGCCAGAACGGGGTGAATGCGATCACACGCAATCCACCGATGTATGAAGAGCGCAATGTAACAGGCAACTCCATCCAGTACCCCGTTACCGCCAAGCCGCTGGAAAAGTGGCAGCCATATGTATGGACAGTAGATGCCTACTACAAAGGCCTGCTGCTCGGCGGTGCCGAAACATGGCAGTTTATGATCGTCGATGATAGTACGCTAAAAGGGCTACCGCACGAAAGCTATTTTGTGGACGTAAGGAAGGAAAAAAATGCTGCAGTTTATTATGCAGTAGGCAAGCTGAAATTAAAATATGTGCTGGACGAAAAACTGCAGGATGTACTAACAGTAAGTCTTACAGACAAATCCGGCAACACAATTAAACTCAAAGAAAAAACACTGGCAGCAGTAGAAGGCGATAATAGATATGTGATTGATTTGCAGGAAGAGGCTTCTCTGACGCATCTGGGATCATACCAGTTTACTATTACCAATACAAAAGGAGAGCAATTTGTACTGCCTGTAAAATATGTAAATCCGGATTACCTGTAATATATCAGTAACATGTTCCAAAGAAAGATTATTGTATCAATGTTTCTGGGCGTACTGTTTACAGCGTCAGGCTGTCATACCGGCAAACAGGTATCTGCAGTAGCCGGCAATAAAGTGTTGCTTGGTGAGCGCAGTAAAGGGTGGCTGAAATACCAGGTATACCTGCTACCTAATGATTCAGCAAGAAAAGTTGCCAATAACCCGGATTATATGAGACTCAGCATTATGGTGATAAACATGGAGAATAATACAAGCCCTTTGCGCCGGCTATGCACCAGCCTCGATGATTATAACGGGTATTATGAATACCTGCTTAATCATTGCAAAGAAGACATAACAGTATCTGCCGGGGGAGCACTTTTATATCCCGTATCTTATTCATTTGAGAATAATTACAATGCATTTCCCTTTGAAACGATTAATGTAGGATACCGGTATGGAATCCGGAAGAAGAAGCATAGCACAGACGTTCTGCTGACTTATAACGATAAGGTCTTTTCTCATGATACGATAAACTTTAACCTGAATTATATTAAAAAGTAATTACCAGAACTATATTATGATACAAGCGCTGTTACACAAAAAGATCCGCAGGCATATATCCTGGACCATGCTCTCCATTATGGTGCTGGACATGATCTGTCCTACAGTGTCCTATGCCCTTTCTTCAGGTCCGGTACAGCCGGAGATACAAAGCTTCGAGCCGGTAGGTACTACTGATATGGTAGACCTGTTCACCGGCGACTTTGTCTACAACATTCCTCTTCTGGACGTAGAAGGTTACCCGATCAATATTTCCTATCATGGTGGAGTTACTATGGATCAGGAAGCAAGCTGGGTAGGACTCGGGTGGAATATTTCACCGGGCGCTGTAAACCGCGGATTAAGAGGATTACCGGATGAGTTTGCCGGAGATACCATTGAAAAGGAAATGAACATTAAACCGGAAATAACCAAGAACATAGGCCTTGAAGGAGGCGTAGAGCTTTTTGGGGCCGGCGACCCTTATATAAGCATAGACGCCAGCCTGGGCGGTTATCTTACAATCAGTAACTACAGAGGGGTAGGGGTAGATTTTACCACATCTGCGGGTATCAATACCAGTTTTAAGGGAATCTTCTCAGCCGGATTAAACGTGGGGGCATCTATAGGCTCACAAACCGGTGCTGCTGTTGACTACGGAGCGATGGCTGGTGTAGGTATTTCCCAGAGCATAAATCATGACCTGGGGGCAAGCGGCAGTTTTAACCTGAATACCGGCGGAACATACAGCCCGCGTACGGGACTCAGGCGCAACGTAGGCTTTAACGCAAGCATAGGCCTGAAAAGCGGCAGCGGAAGTGCCTCACTTTCTACAGGTACTTCAGTACCTATTGCCCAGCAGAACTATTCGGCAGCAGTAACCAATGCTTCCTATATGAACTCTTTTTCCGGTCAGTTAAAGCTGGGTGGCGAAGTATATGGTGTTTACATCAATGGTAAGGCAAATGGTTCTGTGTCCACCTTGTCTTATGATCCAATAGGCTCGAGGAAAGGCTACGGGTATTTTAACCTGGATAAAGCCACTGATAATGATCTGCTGGATTTTGCACGGGAGAAAGACGGAACGTTTAATACTACGATGTTTTTTCTGCCGCAAACCCACCTTACCTATGATGTTTATAATGTAAGCGGGCAGGGTACAGGAGGGTCGTTCCGGCCGTTCCGTAATGATGTAGGCAGTGTATATGATCCTGTAAATAAAAGTGACCAGCATACAGAATCACTGTCTATTGAAGGGGGGTTAGGCAATCTGTTTTCCCTGGGCGGTGAATATGTAGAAACGGACGGTAATACAGAATCAGGCCCCTGGAGCAATTATAAAAGACCTTTCACAGGCAAAAATCCAAATGGCGGGTATTTTGAGGACGTATATTTTAAGGAAGCAGGTGAGCTTACGCAAAACAATGAAACCTACCTGAACTCATACGGTAATACCGATTATATCACACCGGAAAACATAGGCAATGTACCGCTTGTAAAACCGGATGCAGATACCCGTATTGTCCGTGCCAACCATATTTTTACACATACAGGCGCCGACGCCGATACTCCCGCATTGGTAGGCACCAGGAAGCTTGTTTCCTATACAGATACAACCGGCTTCAGCACTTACCCGACTGTTGGGAAACAATATATAACACGTGTAGACAACGACCCGACAAAAAAACTGAAAAGAACACAGCAGCAGATAACAGAGATTGTACAGACACAGAAAGACGGACGCAGATATGTATATGGACTGCCTGTTCTAAATAACGTACAACGTGAGGTGACCTTCGCTGTGGATACCAATGCACACAAAGCAGACAAGGCAAAATTCCTGATTGACTATGACCAGGGCAGTGATGACAGCCGCAGCAATGGTCACGGCATTGATCATTATTACTCATCTACTGTAACACCTTCTTATGTTACAGCCCATCTGCTTACAGGTGTTTTGTCTGCCGATTATGTAGATGTTACGGGAGATGGCATCACCGATGATGACCTGGGCACTTACACTAAATTCAATTATTCCCGCAAAAGCACCGACTATCGCTGGCGCTCACCGATGGAAAACGGTAAAGCACAGTTTATGCCGGGCTACTACAGCGACAGGATGGATGATAAAGCTTCTTACATTGCCGGCTCCCGCGAACAATGGATGCTGCATTCGATCGAAACAAAAAACTATGTAGCAGAATTCTATGTGTCCAAAAGGAATGATGCACTTGGTTATCCGGGCAGCCTTCTTCATAACGGCCCTACTTACAATGGTACCCCATATGATAACCCGGCAGATGCCAAACAGAATGTATCCTACAAACTGGATTCAATAGTGCTTTACAATAAGCATGACCGCTTTACAAACGGAGCAAATGCACAACCAATAAAAACGGTATTCTTCACATACGATTACAGTCTCTGTAAACATCTGCCGAATTCTTCGGATACAGCAGGGGGTAAGCTTACACTGAAAAAAATACAGATACGGTACGGTACTTCCAATCTCAGTTTGTCTGCTGCTTACAACTTTACGTATAGCAATCTTAATCCGGATTATGATATAGCAGGAAAAGACAAATGGGGTTTCTACAAACCTAACTCAAACCCCTTCATGAACAACTTTGAATTTCCCTTTGTCGACCAGAATCCCGGTGTTGCTGACTCATATGCTCCGGCATGGTCGCTTACACAGATCGGATTGCCATCAGGGGGAGTGATAAAAGTGGATTATGAGGCGGACGACTATGGCTATGTACAGGATAAGGAAGCAAAGGAAATGTTTATGGTAGCAGGTATGGGCAGTACTTCCAACTATGATCCGGGAGCCAATCAACTCTACTTCTCAGCCGATCAGCCCAACCTGTATTTCTATTTTAAACGCAGGCAGGGCTCAGAGAACGGGCTACTTACTTTCCCGGAAAATTACATGAGGGACACTAACCTGATGTATTATAATATACCGGTAGAACTGAAGGAAGGCCTTTTTGAACCGATAAAAGGCTATGCAACAGTAGAAGGTATTGGAATCTGCCCCAATAATTTTGGTTACGGCTATGTAAAACTGGCCGCTAAAGATCTTGAAGGCAGCGGTCATAAAGCCAACCCGGTAACATATGCAGCTCTGAATGTGGGACGTTACAGCCTGCCACAGGTATTGTTCCCCGGATCTGATCCGGAGTCATCGGACATTACCAATATAGTAACAGGCCTTAAGGGATCGCTGAAAGAACTGTTTGGCCTGAACAAAAGCCCGCTGCTGAATATGATTAACGATGGTAAAGGGCAGGACGCTGATCTGCACAAAGCTTTTATGCGCCTTACAAGTCCGGGCCTGAAAAAGAAAGGCGGCGGCCAGCGCGTAAAAACCATACGCTTCTACGACAGCTGGAGTTCAATGGCCGGCGGCAATGAAGCCATATATGGAAAGACTTACGATTACACGATGCCACGTGAAGATGGCAAAGGTACAATAAGCAGTGGTGTGGCCAGTTACGAGCCAATGATCGGCGGCGATGAGATACCGCAGCGTTTGCCTGTAAGCTATACAGCACAACAAAGTACACACTTCCCGCCTAACGATCCGGTAGATCTATACCAGGAGTTCCCGGTAGGAGAGAGCTTTTATCCTGGTGCTGTAGTAGGTTACAGAAAAGTTACCGCACGAAGCATCAACATTGACAAAGGACGCTCTTCTCAAAGTGAGGACGTAAGCACATTCTATACCGCAAAAGATTTTCCGATACAGGCTACACCAAGTAGTATTCATACGCCCAAAAACAGCAAGGATGTATCACTGACCAGCATCACAACAGAGCAGGAATCCACGCAGGGCTTCTCCATTGTTTTCAACGATATGCATGGCAAGCAACGTACTACAGAACATTATGTACTGAAGCCGGACACCACAACGAATGCCCGCGAGCTCGTCAACTATCAGCAGTACGATTACCTGACACAGAACGGACAGCTAAGCAATATGGTGCCTTCATTTGACTATAATGCATCACAGGGACAACTGCAGGTGGTCAATAAAAAAATGGGCATTGAAACAGATGTCACCGTCGACAGCCGCATGGCCAAATCAACAGCAGATATGCATGAAGTGAGTGGCAACCTGAATGGCTTTATCGTAGTGTTTGTACCTATTGCGATCCCCATCATTTATCCTTTCGGCTTCAGCAATGTTTCTACCTTCAAATGTGCTACTGTTACCAAGGTAACCCAACAGTATGGCATCATCAGCAAAGTGACCAGTAACAACCAGGGCGCTATCACAGAAGTACATAATGATGTGTTTGATCCGCAGACGGGCAATGTGCTGGTAACCTCTGTAAATAACCAGTACGGCGACCGTGAGTTTACCGCAAGCTACCCGGCATACTGGGCCTACAAAGAGCTCGGCCCATCTTATGAGAACCACGACCTGACCGGCAAATTCTCCCATATAGTAACTATAGATACATTTGGTAAGTTCTCCGAGAAATTTGTGAATTATAACGAAGGCTTCAGTTCACATTATGACCTGTCGCACCTCATGCCGGTGGCACGTGTTATTGTAAATGAAGAGATGCCGAAGTTTAAGATCGGTGATGAGTTGTTGCTACAGACCGGCCCGCTGGATGTACCCGTGAAAGTATGGGTAATGGGCTATTCTGCCGACGATCAGAACTGTTACCTGATCATGGCTACACGTGAACCTTACAAGCAAGGTGGCTTCTGGACACAAGGCAATACTTATAACAACCTTGCCTATCGTGTAACCCGCTCCGGTAACCGTAACCGCCTGGGTGAAACGCTGCAGTCCTTTACGACTACTGACAGCAGCAATATATACCCGTACCTTAAAGATGACCTGACAAACCTCGTGAGCCTGAATGCCACACGGTACAACCATAATCTTGACCAGGTATATGCAGCCAATGTAACTTCAGATTCATTGAATCCATTCACGACAGGCAAAATAAACCAGTACCGTCCCGAAAGACAGGTTGTGAACTTAAAAGATCGCGATTATACAGGCGGTACAGCCCGTAAAGCAGGTGTATTCAACAGCGCCTCCTACTGGCCGACGGAAAAAGATACTTATCCGAGTTACTGTACCGTTAATTGCGATAACCTTTTTGATTCTTTATATGCTACTTACCTGGGCGGGGATTCGCTCCAGATAAGGTATCATATGAATACAAATTCCTGCTGGCAGAATTCACGATTCAGAATTCTGTACGACCTGGGAGCATGTCCTATTTATTGGCTTTGGAATAGTAATAGCCCTTCTCCTGTCCTTGATGTATACACACATAACGACAGTACCGGGTCAATGGTGATACACAATCTGGAATTCCTCGGGCATCATATTGTCGATGATTGCGGAGCTCCGATGTATGTATCTTATAACAGCGGTTGCTGTAACGCGTTTTATGAACTTGATTACACAAGAGCAGGCAGTTCCTATCTTCAGAGCTATGATCTTACGCTTAGCAGATGGCATTCTTATGCATATCCCGTATATGATTCTGTTGTTGTCACGTCAGGTCCTAATGGTTATTATGCCCAGCCAACACATACTTTCGATACGGCCAGTATACCACTCAGCCCTTTCGGCTCCTCGCAGAACAGCTTCCCGCACCTGGTAAGTAAAAAGATACAGTTGGGCAAAGTAGGACACTACGACGGGACCGACGACGAGAACTGGGTAAATGCACAGCATATCACCAAATACAACTGGTATGGCCAGGAACTGGAAAACCTCGAAGATGGTATCGGTTATAACTCCGCTATATATGGCTACAACCAGCAGTTGCCAATCTGTGTAACGAAAAATGCACGCCAGGGCGATGTACTGTATGAAAGCTTTGATGATTATGCACTGCTGCGTCCGGTATCGAACGCCAATGAAAGCTATAAGCCATTGCTGTATTCTCCGTTTGAGCCATACCTGCAGAATTTTAATTCACTGGACTTATTCTACAAGCTGTGCAATCTTACAGCCACCGGTAATATGTTCACCATAACATCTGAAGACCAGCACACCGGCACCTACAGCCTGAAGACCGGCAGCAGCGATATTTATATACCGTTAAACGGAAATGCTCCGGGCATGACCAACGGATATTCCTTTAAAATGAACAGCGGCAGAAAATATGTTGCCTCCGTATGGCTGAAGCCAACTACGCTATCAAACTCAACCGTAACAACCGACTATTCTGCCACGGCACTGGCTTCCATTATCATGGATACTACGGCTACCGGCACCTCTTTCTGGGCACCACTGGGCGCTGTATCCCCCGTTATTGACGGATGGCAGCAGTTTTCGGTAGTATTTACGGTTTCACCCACCAACAACTATTTCAGGTTAAAACTGGGTAAGAATTTTTACTACGACGATCTGCGGATATATCCGTTCGAGTCTAACAGTAAGGGTTTCGTCTATCATCCGGTTACCCGGAAACTGATGGCTACACTGGATGAAAACAACTATGCAACATTCTACGAATATGACGCAGAAGGCAACCTGGTGCGCACCAAGAAAGAGACCAGCAAAGGCATCCTTACCGTATCAGAATCCCGCAGCACACATCGTAAAACCAATTAAAGCATTGTTATGAAAAGTATAATCACCTGTATATTGATCTGCATTTGTTGCAATGCCTTTGCGGTTGGTCCTGTGCGCAATGCAAATGCCTCCGCAGATAAAACACTTACCGGCCTTTTCGAAGCCTTGAAAAATGAAGATAATTATGGTTATGACCTCACCGTTATATCCAGGCTGGAAGGCAGTGACAGCCGCAGGGATACCGTACATATAAGCAATTATCAGTCGAGGCGATCCTTTCTTTTTTATACACAATCTGCCGGTGCGCTGTTCTTTGTCAGCAGGCACGGTCAGTTCCGGGTAAACACCGGCGATAAGACCATTTATTACCAGCAATATAACAGCGACAGTATTGCAGGTGCTGTACTGGACGCCTTTCGCAGCCCCCAGATGCTGGGCATGCTGGACAGTCTCTTCCTGGCAGAAGCGACAGTAGCTTCTCAGAAACGGGATAAAGGCCAGCTGGTTTATGTGCTGAAATACCCGGAACACTCTTCCGTAAAGGAGATGAAGATGGTATATAACACAACTGATTCATTGTTCCGCAGTATTGAATATGTATTTGAGCGTCCTGCGCCGGACCGGCAGTCAAAGATCCTGCAGCAGGTACAGATGAATCATTATACAAGAAAAGCCCCGGCGGAGGTACAGCTGCTGGAAGAAAAGAGCAAAGATCTGAAGACCTATCTATCCATCACCTACAAAGGATATACTATAAAAACTATTTAACGGGTAACCATCATCATACCGAAGAAAAATTATTTTATGCAAAATAAAATATCAACTTTTTTATTGAGGATATTGCTTTCGTTGTGCCTGTTCACAATGATCCAGCTGCCTTGCTATACAGCAATGGGGCAGGGAGTATCTTTCCCTTCGCGTGAAGCCAGCAATATCATTACGCCTTCCATGCTTACAGCAGCGGGTCCCAATGTGTTCTATGTGCAGAATGATGCACGGAGCATGATGCTTTCAGACCCTTCTTTTGGCAGTAAGGTCAAATATAAATCAAACCAGACGCTGGTACGATTTGCTGTGAACCATTCTATGGCCACCATGACCAACAACGCGTATACTTATAAGCTCATCTACAAGATAGATGGCAGTAATAAGCTTACAGACAGCACCTATAATTTTTCGGCAACCGACTCACTGACGATTGCTTATACGCCAGATTCGCTCACTTCTTACCAGGATGAGCAATTGCGTAATTACCCCGGGCTGTATAATGCAAAACTAACGGTGCTGGGGCTGTATGATATCACAACCGGTACACCTGTTGGGCTTAGCCTTCCCACAACTGTGCAGAATTATACCATAGAACTGGCGATGCAGTACCAGCCATACCTGAAAACCCACTACACACCGGCAAGCATGGGGCTAAATATTTCCTCGTCTTACGATGCTACCAAACAGGCACTCAATGTAAACTGGACACCGTCGACAACACCATATCTCGGCAAGGTAATGCCTGCATCATATGAACTCGAATGGACTTATGCAGATGATTATTCTGCAAGCCTTTCCACTCCGTTGGGTGCAGCAAATGTGCCTTACAATTTTAAAAATAATGCTACCCGTGTCATCACAGACAGCCTGAATTATGCAATCCCTGTCATATATCCCAGGGGATATATCATATACAGAGTACGTATGGTACGGGTAGACTCTGCATTGTACCAGTATCCCATTTACGGTATCTGGAACGGCGCGGCACAGAACGGCACAGCCAGCTCTGCCTCTTCGTATGCTTACTATATAGACGCTGCACATACCCATACGCATGACTCGCTGAACTGGAACTACACCATCAGTTTTGCTGAGGGCGGAAAGTACAAGCACGTTATTGGCTATTTTGATGGCATGCTGAAAAATCGTCAGACGATTACGCGGTTTAACAGCAATCCGGGACAATTGCTTGTAACGGAGAATATCTACGACTATGAAGGCCGGCCGGCTATTACCACATTGCCTTCCGTTGTTAATACAAAAGATTTTAAATACCTCACCGGCGTAAGTACCAGCAGTGTGACCAACCTGCCGTATTCACCAGCAGATTTTGACATGCGCCTGCTGACCTGCCCTGCGGAAATAGTTATTCCCCCGTTCAAAACAGATGCGCTGGCCAATAAATACTATTCGCAGCTGAACACAGATACGGCAGATATGCAGAAATATGTGCCGCAGGCTGGCGGATACCCGTTTGTGCATACACGTCTGTCCCCCGGTTTTTCAGATCGCGTGGACAAAAAAGGCGGTGCAGGTGATAAGCTGCAGATAGGTATGGGCCATGAAACCATAAATGAATATACCAATGCGGACCAGGGCGATCTGAACCGCCTGTTTGGTCTCAATGCAGGCTTTAAGAATTTCTATACCAAAACAGTTACCACCGACCCCAATGGCCAGCTGTCTATGCTGGTAAAAGACTATGAGGGCAAGCAGGTAGCAACATCACTGATCGGTGCATCTGTAGACACTTCATCTACAGCCATTATGTACAATGATGAAGTGCCTAATGCAAGCATGGTAAAAGAGGATGTACTGGCCAATACCACCCAGCTGATCTCCGGTCACCAGCGCATCTTTAACGGCAACTTCTATATGGATTATGACGCCGGGGTAGAAGTGAAGTATGAATATACATTTACGCCTTACCAGGTGTGTACGTCTCCATACCTCGGCTTGTCTGTAAAAGGTAGCTATGACTATACAGTTACAGATGATTGCGGCGTGCAGCAGATGCATAAATTCGGTGTATTGGGCAATACGGGTGTAACAACAAATCCAACCCCTCCGCCTGCGATTGCCATAGCAGACACCGTGCTGCATAAAGGAAAATACACAGTAGATAAAACCTTGTCTATCGCCACCGATGATATTTATGCCGCTGTTGATTCCTTTTTTGCCCATAAGCCAAACTGTGCGAAAACAGAAGATGACTTCATTAAATATGAAGTGGAAAGCAGGCATTTTCCTTGCCCTGATACACCAAGCGATCCCTGTGCCCAGCTGGCAAAGAAAATGATGGAGGAGTTATTTCCCACAGCCAAATATGGCCGCTATACAGATAACGGCATGGTTGTAGGTGTATCGCCCTCCATATTTGATGTGATGACAAAGGGAGAAGTTAACGCAGGTACAGGCTACCGCTATCAGTCCGATTGTGTGAAAGATGCCCTGAACGCGATCAGCATAAACAGGTTCGGCCATACTTATACCAACCTGGCCTCTTTACCTGTTGATACATTTCTGTTTCTCTATACTTATGCCGGGGCAGATCAATACACCATAGCAAGAGCATTGCTCCCTTTGCACCCTGAGTACTGCAGGCTGCTGGGCTGTTTTGTCGATACTTTTGAAACGCGCCTCAAATCAATACCCAACGCCGCCATAGCTACAAAGTATGGTCTTTTCTCACTGGATTCTATTGTGCAGAAAGACACTTTGCTGCGTTCTAAATTGCTGCAGTCGCCGATCAATATGGTGCATATCGCAGACTCACTGAAAATGATGATGAATGGTACTGTACGTATGGACACACTTGCTTCCGAGGTAGCCTTCTGTCTTAGCAGTGACTCCCTTGTATACGGTGATGCCAGAAAGATCTTCCATACACAGATTGTAAACCTGGACTTCCCGTCGCAGAGTGTACGGGATATTTATTTTGACAAGCTGCGCTCCTTCTATTTTGCCAACAGGGACAAGTATAAATCCATAGCCCAGACCGGTGGCGGCAATTCCTGTCAGCCCTGCGATTCGGTGCGGATGACATCTTATACACCACCACCATTGCTGGTACCGGTGGTCTATAACAACAACGGTACGTTCAATATGGGCCCCAATGGATTGCTGGGTCTGTTCAGCGGAAACCTGCAGGGAGCACTCGCTGCACTACTGAATTCTTCCGCAGCAACTATGACCAACCAGGATTCCATTAATAAATACCAGGACAGTGCAACCGCATATGTGCATCATGCAGACAGCATGCTGAGCTACGTGGCAGTGGACAGTATTATGGGCCGCCTCGCCAACTGTGTTTCCAATACCTATGTGCAGACACGCCTTAAAGATTCGCTGATAGCCCTCATTATCAGAGGTGACGTACATAACGGCGTATTCCTCCCGGCACAAGTACGCTGGGCTATTACCAGCGCGGGCATACCGCTTTCAGACCTTTGCCATCCATATCTTGTCAGCTATGATTTTTATGACGACGGATTGGGACAGAAAGGTAGCTGTGAGTCCAACACATTCTACAATGGAGTTAAAGATTTCTTTAATGATCCGGGCATTAACAACGCACTTAAATTCTGCGGCACCTCTCCTACAATTACCACACCGTCCTGGAATATGACCAACTCCTTTGCATCTGCCATCAGCGGCATGCTGCCCGGGACCGGAAGTATTGGCGTCAGCACAGTATATATACCAGTCAGCAAATTGTATAAAATGTCGTGCTTCCGTAATGGCGGAACAGACAGCGTAATCCTGTCATTGCGCAGCCCTGTAGATGTTACCACAGCCGGTATGACTACACCATTGTTCCAGACCGCGGGATCATTGCTGTTTACCGGTGTATCCTGTTTCTTTGAAGATCCTACTGCATATGCAGAAGGACACATTGCCCGCTTCCTTTTCCGCGCCACAGTGCAACGCACCGATATGCTGGGCGGAAGCCAGTACCAGACAACCAATGCAGAACTACTGGGCTGGAACAACGGGAAAATATACATGAACAATGCCGGCGGCAATGAAATTGCAGCCTGTATACCGGCCACACAGTTCAAAGCGAATTTTACAGGTTTCGCAGACTCTATGCAGGCGTACGGCGGCTTCGCAGCAGATCATCCGCTGTTCACCAAGTCACTGCGCAACTACATGAACTATAACCTGAAAAAGGTATTTACCGAAGATCAGTACACACGATTCCTGAATAGCTGTGCATTGGCGGACTCAATGAATATACCTATGTATGGAGGATATGCGCGCATGACTTTCCCATCCGGCCCATACAACAGCTTTACAGACTATCGTACACATATCGCACAGGCGCTGGGTCTCAATATCAAAGCACTCGTAGATTACACCTCCGGCAGTACGGAGTATGTGCTCATAAACTACAAAACAGTGCCACTTGGGCTCATAGCGCCACTGAACAACGATATTACCGGCAATAACCCGGTCAACAATACCATGACGGGAGTATTAAAATATACTACACCGGGAGGTATCGGCAGGCTGTGGGTGCCTTCTACAACCAATATGGCCAGCATCACCGCAGGCACGTCTCTTACCTATACAGGTGGTTCTTCTGTAAACATGATTCGCAACAACAACACCTATGCCTATACCCAATACGACATGCAGGCTTCAGGCCTTACAAACAGCCAGTTGTCTGCTGCTATTTACACTGTGCAGCAAAACCTGTATAATACAGGCGTACAGGGTTACTGGCAGCCGGTAAGCTATGCAACCGTAAACAGTGACTATTACAAACCGGAGAAGAAGCAGCTGCTGAACTACACTTACAGCATGCAGGCACTGGCGCCGTCAAAAGTACTGGATACACTGCAGGATTACCTGCTGGAAGCCAATATCGCCGCCTTCAACAGCAGTGATGTAAGTTATAATGATCCTTCCAATCCTGACCGTTTTACGAACCTGTACTATACCGGTAATGCAAATACCTATCCCGGGTATGACACAGTACAAAGAATGTTTGGCTGGGCAAAAAATACACTGGGCAGCAATCATGTATTTATCAATACCAGCACCAATACCGTTACGGCTTCCGGTGTTCCCGGCGGATACATGAACATGTACCGTTGCAGCGACGGGCTATACTGGTACCGCTACTTTGACGGCTACAACAAGCTGTACAATATGTATGTGCGCATACCGCAATACGTGTATGAAGGAGCACATCCTTCATTAAACATGATACGCATCGTACCATCGAACGGCGACAGTGCCACACGCAGGTTTACCCTTGTACTGCTCAATGGCACGACGGACACAGTTTATGCATCCGGCAGCACAGATTTTGACATTTCCTGGAGTGAAGAGCTTAAGGATGTACTACTGGGCAATGAAGACCAGATACATCAAAGCAACCCGCTCAGCGGCGAACTGGGGGCGACTCCCAACTGTGAGCAGCAACTGCTTTTCGACGGTATACTGACCGGTAAAGTAGACTATGCCAATTATATAGATTCTTTCCGCAGGGCACTGAAAGCGGCATTCTACGCACATGTAATGGGCCAGCTGAACGAGAAACTCTGGATCGAGTATATAGACAAACGCTTTGCAACAACACTGTATAATTACGACCTCGCAGGCAACCTGATACAGACCGTACCACCGGAAGGCGTGCATAAACTGGACTCAGTAACAGCCTCCTATGTTGATTCCTTCCGTCTGAACAATATGTATGTGGCATCAGCCATACCACAGCATAAAAAAGTAACACGCTATGAGTACAACACGGTGAATAAGCCAGTTGTGGAAAGTACGCCAGATGCCGGCGATAAGCGGATATACTATGATTCAAAAGGTAACGTGATCCTGTCTCAGAATGCCAAACAGCGCGCCAAAGGCCTGTTTACGTATATGCTTTATGACGGTCAGAACCGTGTTACGGAAACAGGTGAAGTGCAATGGGGTAATTGTGCCGCATTTGCAGATGCTCCGCTGTTTACCAAAGTGAACGGTGTGTGGGTAAAAACCCAGCCGCCGAATGCCTGTGCCTGTGAAAACTTTACAGACAGTCTCTGGCAGTACTGTCTTCCAAACACTTTCCTTACCAGTGCAGATTCCGGCAATATTATTTTTGCCCGCAATATCAGGAAGAAGAACCGTACCCAGGTAGTAGAAACCATATACGACAATGCTACCCTCGACTACTACAACCTGCCGGCAGGCATAAGCGGACAGGCCAACCTGCGCAGCAGAGTGGCGGCTAACATGTATTTTGAAAACTGCCCGGCAAACCCGAATAATGCTCCGGATGCACAGCCAACCTCCGGCTATGTACATGCTACGCATTACAGCTATGATGAGCAGGGGAATGTATCTACCATAGTACAGGAAATACCGGAACTGGATGCAGTAAAGCAACGCTACAAACGCGTCGACTATGAATATGACCTGCTGAGCGGAAAAGTGGATATGATCGCCTACAACAGGGGCTTTGGCGACCAATTTTACCAGCGCTACAGCTATGATGCCGATAACCGTATCACCAAAGCAGAAACCAGCCGCGATGGCTTCATCTGGCGCCGTGATGCTGAGTATTCTTATTACCAGCATGGACCGCTGGCACGCGTAAGCATAGGCGACCAGCGCGTACAGGGCATCGATTACGCATACACGTTGCAGGGCTGGCTTAAATCTATCAATACAGATTATAACGACTCTTCAGTAGACCAGGGCGGAGACGGCAGGAACAATGCCATCACCCCGACTGACGTATTCTCTACCGGCATCAATTATTTTGCCGGCGATTACAAACCTATCGGGAATACACAATTGTCAAACCTGCCACAGCAAACCAAAAGCCTTTACAATGGCAATATAGCACGACAGACAAATGGTATCACACCATTCGCACCGCTGACTACGCAGTATACCTACGACCAGCTCAACAGGATACGCTATGCCAATAATGGGACGATACAGAACAATGTGATCACCTTCAACAACTGGTATGCCAGCTCCTATAAATATGATATGGACGGCAATATCAAGCAACTGGTGCGCCGCAATGGTACGGGAACTGTAATGGATACTATGGTATACAAATACCCCAACGCCACAGGCGATAACAAGCTGACCGATGTGATGGATTATGCTACCTTCAGTCAGGCCGGGGTAGAGGATATCCAGAACTATACCAATGCCAACCCCAACGTGGCCCGCATGCTCTACGACGAGATCGGCAATGTGATCAAAGACCAGACCAGCGGCACGGATACCGTGAAATGGAACATCTATGGCAAAACCACCGATGTGGCCAACAGCACACAGAAATCGAACATGCACTTCCTGTATGACGGCAGCGGACAACGTATCGCCAAGAAACAATCTATTACCAGCGATACCGGCTATGTAGAGAAGGACACCTACTATATCCGCGATGCATCGGGCAATATACTGGCAGAATACAATGGAACCAGCGAATACCACAACGGCGATATCCGTCCGCTGCTGGCCGCCATGCGCCAGACGTTAGACCCTTCGTCTGCCACATCCACATGGCTGAACGGCATTTATAATGCCGGATACATGATGGCGCCCGAGTTTGCCAACTATGTAATAGGCATCGGTGGCAGCTCTACCATTACCACAGGCTCCCAGTTCACAGAGGCAGCCGGCTATTACCTGGCCAACGATCCGTCACTGGCACAGCAGTATCTTTCACAAAGCCAGATACTGGCGCCACTGGCAGACTACAGCAGAGACAACAAAAATTATATTCTTGCTAATTGTTTGCTAAAGGAACATGAATCCGGTTATTCATTTGACGATTTCAGTTTTTTCGCTCAGAACCTTTTTGCTAACCCGGATGATGAAAAAGCCAAATATGGCATAAAACAGGCTGCGGCCACATTGACCATGTTCTACAATACAATAGCAAACAATTTTAGCATAGATCCCAACGATACAGATGCCGTGGTACAGCAGCTTTTTGATAATGCCCGCTCTGATATCAATAGTTTTACCCACCAGATGTTTTCAGCAGAATATGACGGGTACGCAGATGAGGTATCAGATTGGATTCGGGCGTTTTCCAGCGACCGGACATATTTCAATCTTGATGATGACTGGTATGTATCGAATGGCTTGATAGATTTATCACAGAACATGCTCAATACGTATTCAGATGGCATCGCCAGGTTTGATGCAGACCGGCAAAAGGCAAAGCCGGAAGATGTAGATATTTATGCATTTGCCACAGCATGGTCAGGATCTATAGATCTCCTCAACCAGCTGCGCCCGGGCGACAATCTGCAGACGATCAGTTATTACGACGACCCTGTAAGTTATACTACTGCACTTGCTGCCAGGGTTGGCTCCCTCAGTTTTACAGACGACGCCCTTGCACAGGTACCACAGTTTGACGTACAGCTGCTCGCGCAGAAAGTAAATGTAGACCTCACAACTGTTACCCAGCAGGTACAGTACGGTACGCCGATACTGAAGTACCGCAGCATGTCGCTGGCCAGCCATCATATCTATGGCAGCAGCAGGCTGGGTATAGCACAGTACTGGCCGCTGCAGTATGGCAACAGCTGGGATTACCGCACCAGCACGTACGATACCTTCCGCCTGAGCCCCCGCGCGCCGTGGTACAGCCAGCAGTATAACGATGTGATCACTGCCACCCAGACAACGCCATATGGCAACGGACTGATGGCTTCTATTGCCGCACAGAACCTGCTGGGCCAGCGGCAGTATGAACTCACCAACCACCTGGGCAACGTAATGGCTACCGTGAGCGACAAACGTTTTGACAAGGATTATAACAATGACGGCCGCCGCGATGCCTATAAAGCCGAGATACGTACTGCTTACGACTATTATCCGTTTGGTATGCTCATGCCGGGCCGCTTTGTACAGGACACCGCGCAGCACTGTATGCTGGTAAGCGAAACCAAAATGGTAACCACCTGGGTATATACTTACCCCGACTGGGAGAGCAACGTAAGCTTTACCGGAAAAGTAGACCTGTCGCATATAGGCAGTACCTCGCTTACCTTTGCCAATGTAAGCGACGATGCTACAATTTCTATCCCTATGAGTGCAGATATTGCCGGTATTACAAATACGCTTAACTTTAGTGTTACAGACTTCAGGGATGTGCCATTCCGCATGTCGCTGACAGAAACAGTAGATGAAAGGGAAACAGAACTGAGTAGCCTGGTGATAGACCATATCGGGGATTATGCTGTTGATTTTGCACCGCATACAAACAATGTAACCCTGAAGCTGACGAAGGTAGTACTGGGCAATCCGAGAGCAACGCTGACACTAACCACCTGGAGCATTAAGAAACCGACAACTTCGCCCCAGACGATAGTAACGCAGATATGTAATGGCGGCAAGGATAACTATGAGTTTGGTTTTAACGGTCAGATGAAGGATAATGAAATAGCGGGAATAGGGAATTGGAATACAGCATTATTTGGAGAGTATAATACTCGTACAGGTGTTAGGGCTAATCGAGATCCTAAACCCCAACCTAATATTAGTCCCTATGTGGTTTTTGGAGATAATCCAATTGCTATGAGTGACGTTTTGCTTGACAGTCCTATAGCTATGAAGCCACGATCAGCATATGACTACAGTACCAATGCAGAAAACTCAGGGAAATTACAAGACGATCTTTCTTATATCTTTCAGAAAGGAGGAAATCCATTTAAAAGGATTGGAGATATTTATAACCGCGATTGGAAAAACCCGAGTAATTCTGAAACTGTAGAGGATGTAAGTACACTTAAAACATTAGCTGAAGCTTTGCCTATTGTAGGGCCAGCGAAACGGGCATTATCAACTGAAAAGAAGTTTCATGGTGTTGGTGCTGTTTCTGGGGTTATAGAAGTAAGTCCAAGAGCTGTATCTGTAGGAGCTTTTGATTCTTGGCAAAGTGGAAAAGGAGTGGAATATGTATATGATGCAGAGCGGGAAATATTTGCAATGGGAAAACCTGTTACAGGAGTGGGTTCTCCTCACCAACGTTTAGTACAAGCAATTGGATCAAAAGAAAGTTCACAGATTGTTGGGGGGACTGTATCATATAAAAATGGATTACTTCACTTTACAGAAAACAGTGGGCACTTCGGGGAAAACTGGACACCTGCGATAAGAAAACAGTTTAGTGAGTTTATCAAATCTTATACAAATAGACCATTTACAATGGACGGCTTTGTCCCTCCACATAAATAACGAATTGTATTTTTTTAAAATGGAAAATTGTAGTTATGTAATAAGCCCCAGTTTAACGTTTTTTATAACCTCCAATGGCGAGTTTATATTAAGGGGAAAAGAAGAATATAATTTAAAGGTAAAAGACTATAGTCTCTATTTATTACCTTTATTAGAGCGTGAAAGGGATAGTTTTTGGTCTGTTTTTATTAAATGTGATCAGGCTAATTTAGATGACTTAAAGAGAATTATAAATGATGTGATAAAGTTTCCATTTGATAATAAAATGGAATATTGGAGTGAGAAGGCTGTTTCGTGGATAGATCAAAATGACTTATCATCCTATTTATGGTTGTATGTTATAGATGATGATTGGATGACACAAAAGCTTAAGCACACAATTTATAAGTTAAGAAGTAAAATGAGAATGAGCCGGTAGGAGGTATGTATTCAAATTGTTGTTTTAGTAAAAGACAGGGTTGAAATGCAGTAAAACATCAGATGAAATAATATCAATCTTGTAGGTTGTAATAAATACGAAGCCCGGAGCGAGTGAGCGTTCCGGGCTTTGTTGTTTACTCCAATTAAAAATACTTGATTAAAAACACATCGTATTACAGTAGCTATATAGCATTCCTGTCCTAGAACCCATAGCCCCGATGGCAGCGGTTACCCCGCAGTGTAGCGAGGAGTAAAAGCGTACAGCGGGACAGAAGCCAAATAAAGAAGCAATTGCTTTGCTACAAACATCTGATGTTATTCATTTCTACGAGTCTGTATATTGCGGATGTTACAAATACGCTTAACTTTAGTGTAACGGATTTCAGGGATGTGCCCTTCCGTATGTCGCTGACAGAAACGGTAGATGAAAGGGAAACAGAGCTGAGTAGCCTGGTGATAGACCATATAGGGGATTATGCTGTTGATTTTGCACCGCAGACAAACAATGTAACCCTGAAGCTGACGAAGGTAGTACTGGGCAATCCGAGAGCAACACTGACGCTGACCACCTGGAGCATTAAGAAACCAACAACTTCGCCCCAGACGGTAGTGACATAGATATGCAATGGTGGCAAGGATAATTATGAGTTTGGATATAATGGCCAGATGAAGACGAATGAAATCGCCGGCGTAGGGAATCATAACATGGCTCAGTTTTGGGAGTATGATACACGTACAGCAAGAAGGTGGAATGTTGATCCGGTAATTCATCCTTGGGAAAGTAGTTTTTCTGTTATGGAAAGCAACCCTATTTGGCATAATGACGTTTTAGGTAATACTGCTGAACGTGTAGTTGACAATGCATCAAAAACCGTAACATACAAGGCTAACATTTATTTGTATGGGGATATTGATAATAAAACAATGAACGAGGTATATGCTAATGCTAAAAAAAGTTTTGATGAAATACTAAATACAGCAACTGGCAAAACAGAAATAAATGGTGAAGAATATACAGTAAAATTCGACGTTAAGTTATTTTCCGTAAGTAAAGACGAAGCAAAAAAATTAGCGAGCGAGAATAAATCTTTAGCCAATAATTTTGTACGCGTAGAAGATAATAACCGTACGTCGTTCTTCTGGAGAAATGGTAATGACGGTATATTTACAACTGGGGATGTTATAGGGAAGAATAAAAATAGAACTACCGTTGTTCATGAGTTTTTTCATAGTTTAGGTCTAAATCATCCGTCAGACGATTATAAAATAGATTTTGATGGTAAGAATAAAAAACTGAGCTTTTATCAAATTACTGAACCAAGAATTATTGCACCACGAGGATTTATTATCAAAGTTGTTCCATTTGTATACATAAACCAAAAATTCATATACAGATTTTTGGATCCAAATGAAAGAAGAGTAACACGTGAAGATATCAAAGAGGCAGAACAAGAAAGAAAGAATCAGAAGTTAACCAATAAGATACATAATTCATATGACCTTAAATAGAAGTCTTCTGTTATTGTTTTTTCTGTTTTCGTGTAACGAAAAGATTGCTTTATACAATGGAGCAGATGCAGAGCATTTTTGTAATATATATACACAACGTCCAATAAACTATGAACGTTTTATACGTGCATTAACCCCTTTTAATCCGACGATACGTTCAGATGATTCTGGGAGAATCGTGGCAACTTTTTGGACACCAGATGGTATCTCTGGACATGATACCTGCTGGCGTGTTTTAGAATATGATAGTACTTTGAATAAGATTGTTAATTGTGGTGAGATTTGTCAATAGGTAGGTTATACTGTAAGCCTATTGATGAAATAAAAAAGATAAAGCCCTGCAGAAATAATCTGCGGGGCTTTTTAATATTGTGATAAAGCGAGGTATATCCCATTTTCCCTTTTGCTTAACTTTAGTGTTACAGACTTCAGGGATGTGCCATTCCGCATGTCGTTGACAGAAACGGTAGATGAAAGGGAAACAGAGCTGACCAGCCTGGTGATAGACCATATAGGGGATTATGCTGTTGATTTTGCACCGCAGACAAACAATGTAACCCTAAAGCTGACAAAAACTATACTGGGCAATCCGAGAGCAACACTGACGCTGACCACCTGGAGCATTAAGAAACCAACAACTTCGCCCCAGACGGTAGTAACGCAGATATGCAATGGCGGCAAGGATAATTATGAGTTTGGATATAATGGCCAGATGAAGACGAATGAGATAGCGGGGATTGGGAATTTCGATGACTTTAAGTTTAGAGGGTATAATCCAAGACTAGGCAGATTTCAAAGTGTGGATCCATTGGCAAGTAAATATCCCTGGAACAGTACTTATGCTTTTGCGGAAAATGATGTTATCAGGGCTATGGATGCAGAAGGACTTGAGAAGTTTATTGTATCTACTGGGCAAAAGGATAATATGGAATACAGATGGGTAGTTTTGAATAAAGATAAAAGCCAATGGGACAATGCCCGGTTTGGTTATATAGGGGCTGATGGTCAGTTAGCGGTATATGCCAAAGCAGGTTTTAATCCACAGGACGAAGAATATGCTAATAAATTAGAACAGCAAGTAGCGTATGAAGCTCAAACAGGTTCTAAAACCCATACTACTGGATGGGGAACCCCACCACCTCCGGGTTCAACTCCTATAATCTCAGTGCCACATGCAGACGATGTTACACCATCAAATACTCCAGATAACCCGACAAATGACTTAGTACCGACACCTGGTCATTCTATTACTATGGATTTATCAGTACCATTTAATGAAAATTCAAGTGTCATAAACGACAGGGCTGGAACCGTGAGAAACCTGCAGCCGGTAATAGATGCGTTAAAATCACACCCCAATCTTACAATAACATTGTCGGGTAATACGGCGTTCCCGTCAAGGAATGATCAAATTAAAGAAGATGGGCAACCGAGCACTGCAGGTAAGCTGATGATGGATAGGGCTAATGCGGTTAAAGGTTTATTAATAAAAGAGGGTAAGGTAAATGCTAAGCAGATAGAAACTCAGGAAGGCAAGGTACATTCTGTGATTAGTACCGTAGGAACTATAACTAATGATAAATAATTGTGCTAATGAGACTAATAATTATTTTTTGTGCCATTTTGATACCCTGTATAGCCAAGGCTCAGAAAGTAGTAACATCGAAGGATACTTTGCTAAACTGGTCAGAACGGAAATTAACATGGAACGATTTTCAGGGAGTGCCACCTAAAGACAGAGGGAAGAATATTGCAAGGACTAAATCTTTAATATATTCGAAATACTCCTTTTCGGCAGACACTCTTAGATATGAAGTGCCTTGTAATTTCTTTATTAATAAATCTTGGACAATTACAAGGTCTGTATACTCATTAAATCATGAACAAAAACATTTTGATTTGGCGGAGTTGCAAGCGAGGTGGTTGAGAAAATTTTATAATAGCTTAAAAGGATGGGATAGTAATACGAAAGAAAAAATTAGGCAAAAGGCGGAGCAATTAAATAATGCTGAGCTTGTTTTACAAGAAAGATATGATATTGAAACCAATTATGGTGTAGATAGCATTGAACAAAAACGGTGGAATGTAAAAGTGCAGAAGATGTTAGATTCCCTGGATGCATATAAGCAGGTAAAAGGAACCGTTATATTGAGAAAGAAGTAAAGTATTGCCTGCTGTAACAGAAAAAAGGAATAAAGCTATAAATGAAGTAACAGGTATGTTCATTGACCAAGTCAAAGGAGGTTTCGGTGTGTTGCGTGATCAGGATGCAGAGCAGTCAAAACAACAGGAACAAAAGCAGAAATAGATTTTTATGAGTAGGAATGAATCTAATGTAAGACTTATAATATTAATCGTTTTTATTGGCGGTGTACTTGGTTATGCATTGTTTTCTTTCTTTCAGGTAAAACTGAATGGTGTATATACGATCGGTAGGTTGTATAAAGTAAGTAAAAGCAACGGGACACACAGCAGGGTAAAATATTATCGGTTTTACTATGCTCAAAACGATTATTCAGCCTCTGTCGCGGATAGTTGGTCAAAAGACACCGTCGTTTTTATTCAATTTATAAAGACCGACCCTCAAAAAAACAGGATAATAATGCACTATGAAGTGCCAGAATGTTTTTCGTCGAAAGATACAAGTTCGTGGTTGTGGGAGAAGCTACCTTCGGGCTGTAAATGATGAAAGAGTAGTGGCTTGTTAAAACATCATCTGAAAATAAGAATAGCCCTGTAAGCGATTATGGGGCTGTTTCATATTAATAACAGTACAGCCTGGTAATAGATCATATAGGGGATTATGCTGTTGATTTTGCACCGCATACAAACAATGTAACCCTGAAGCTGACGAAGGTAGTACTGGGCAATCCGAGAGCAACACTGACACTAACCACCTGGAGCATTAAGAAACCGACAACTTCGCCCCAGACGGTAGTGACACAGATATGCAATGGTGGTAAGGATAATTATGAGTTTGGGTATAACGGTCAGATGAAGACTAATGAGATAGCAGGAATGGGGAATCACAACACTGCTGAGTTCTGGGAGTATGATACGAGGTTGGGTAGAAGGTGGAATCTGGATCCGAAGCCAACTGTTGGTTTAAGTTATTACTCTGTTTTAGCAAATAATCCCATTGTTTATGCTGATTTAAACGGAGATACTACGAATTACTATTCTAATAATGATGGAAAATATCTTGGAACTGTAAATGGGGGCAATAGTTTAGGAGATAGATTCATAAATGATGGAGATTTTGAGAAAGCAAAATGGAGAGGCACGGCTGATGACGGGAATACGCTAAAGGAACAAAGTAACAACCCGCATGTAATGACAATGAAATTGAAATCTCAACAAAAGAAAGAAAACTCTGCCCAAGATTATGAAAACTCTTTAGAAAATTATTTAAATAACGAGCACAACGTGCACACAACTGTGTTAGACTTAAATAGTGATGTGGGAGTACTGGCAAGGATTGGCTATGCTGAATTCAGGAATGGAAATGGAAAAGAAATAGAAGCCGGACAAGATGCAACTCGAAATAGATCACTTCAGCATTATCGAGGGGCAAATTCGTATCTTGATGCATACTCTTCGCCATCTCAATATAGTTCTTATTCTGATCGGAACAGAGCCGTTTTTGATAATCCTTATAACTATGCTAATGCAAACATTTTCGATGCAAAGTCATGGAGAAATGCTGTTACAGGAGCATTTAAAGTTCACAACAATCTGAGTAATATCACAGGCGGTGCTATATTCTTTTTTAGTCCAAATTCGATGAAGCCCCCAGGATCTCACCCATCTTGGTATAACGCAAAAAAGGTTGTTAATGTACCTGGAACAAGACCTGGCATTATAACACTTCAAAAACAATAATTATGTACAAGTATTTATTATACTATTCGGTGTTGATATTATGCTCCGAAAAACTCTTTGCTCAAGATTCTTTATCAAAGCAAAAGCTAAATGAGTGGTCAGATGTTGGAGATGATGGCAAGTTTTTATTTAAACTACACATATATCAAGATTCTCTCTACAACCTTTTTATTGAGACCTTTGACAAGAAAAACTACGTATATGGAACTGCTGCCGTGATGTTTTCGGACATAGATAAGAAACTAACTGGTTTTTGTAATCTTTCAAATGGAGCATATAAAGAATATGTAATTTCGACTTATGACAAGGGGTCTACCTATGGAGCAAAGAGTAATATTATTATATGGTATAGCGATAATCTTTGGCATGTTACACGAGATAATTTTAAAAGGGCCTTCATTAAAGATGTGAACAAAGACGGGGTATTTGAAATTGTTGATTATTTTGGTGAAAAAAAAACTGTTTATCATTTTGACAATGGCAATTTTATTTTAGCCCGATAGTGTTCCATACGTAGCTTGTTTAAACATCAGATAAAATAATAGCAACCCTGTAAGTGATTACGGGGTTGTATTAAAGAATAAGCCCGGAGCATGTGAACGTTCCGGGCTTTTGTTATTCCCGCACTTAAAATATTTGTGTTTAAAGCCCGCATGATATAATAGCTCTATAGCATTGCAGCCCCACAACTCATAGCCCCGATGGCAGCGGTTACCCCGCAGTGCAGCGAGGAGTAATAGCGTACAGCGGGACAGAAGCCAAATAAAGAAGCAATTGCTTTGCTACAAACATCTGATGTTATTCATTTCTACGAGTCTGTATATTGCGGATGTTACAAATACGCTTAACTTTAGTGTAACGGATTTCAGGGATGTGCCGTTCCGCATGTCGCTCACAGAAACGGTAGATGAAAGGGAAACGGAGCTCACCAGCCTGGTAATAGATCATATAGGGGATTATGCTGTTGATTTTGCACCGCATACAAACAATGTAACCCTGAAGCTGACGAAGGTAGTACTGGGCAATCCGAGAGCAACACTGACGCTGACCACCTGGAGCATTAAGAAACCAACAACTTCGCCCCAGACGGTAGTAACGCAGATATGCAATGGCGGCAAGGATAATTATGAGTTTGGATATAATGGCCAGATGAAGACGAATGAGATAGCAGGAATGGGGAATCACAATACGGCTTTGTATTGGGAGTATGATACGAGATTGGGCAGAAGGTGGAATTTAGATCCTGTCAAGAAAACATGGGAAAGCCCCTATGCAACTTATTCAAATAACCCAATATCTTTCTCCGATAAATTAGGCGATAACTCTACTCAAGAGGTAAATAAACAAGAACATACCGTTACTGTTACCGCAAACCTCCATTATTCAACTAATTCAGAAGGATTAAAAAGAGCTATGGATGGTTTAGTAATGACTGAAGATTGGGAAAAAAATGCGAAGGTGGAATTAGAATCGGATGGCAGTTATAAAATAAAGGGCTCTACTCAAGTAGAAATTGATGGAGAATGTTGGACTGTAAATGTAAATATTATAAGTCATAAGAATTATAAAGAAGCCTTTGAGGCTCGCCGCCAGGATGCCGCATCAGATATGCTGTATGTATTAAATGATCTTCGCGGACACAAATCAGAATATTCAACAGCAATAGATGGTTCAGGACAAAACGATCTGTTTTTAAACCTTCCTCAAGCAAAACACAATGGAATGGGATTGTCTCATGAATTAGGGCACGTTTTGGGATTGGGACATAATCAATATAAAGATCAAGCAGGACATAGCAGTATATCTAGTTATGACCTAGGGAATAGGCAGGTTATTGAAAAAGATATTGTTAATATTGTTAAAGATGCAATAGAATATCTAAATCGGTAAAGGAAAATTGCGTTTTAATTCAACAAATCGTTGGTGCTCATGATAATTTTTATAGGGTATATAATGAGAGCAAAAAGAAATTTGAGTTTGTGAAAAAATTTCCTAGTACAGATAAACAAAATGATACAAATAAATAGAATTAAATGAAATATTTTTTTTATTATTTGACTGCCTTTTTGTCACCTTTATTATCCCAAAAAGACGTTACCGTTTTTGACACTTATGTTAAAGTTAGGGAAGGAGTTTATTCTTCGTACTCAAAGCAAATTTTAATTGATGGGCACAAGTACGGGTATCTCTATTTATGTGAGGTCATACCTTCTATAAATGAATGTTATTTAATGACTAAAAAAACGAAAATAATTAATGAATTAGATGCACTCATTAAAACTAGTGATTCGATTAAATTAATCACAGATCTTGTCTATAAAACTGTCTATATAGACAGTTCTGATGTATATGATAAGGTTGAAAGTGATTTTATTTATGAAAAAGGGAATAGAGATACGATTTGCGTATCCTATAAAGCGAATGCCGTAATTTACTTTTTTCAAAAGCCATTATCAGATGAAATGATTATAAAAGAGTCTAAATGTCTTATATCTGAATATCCACGCCCTCAGCCTCAGATATTTTTAATTTCATACAGCAATCCACTACAATTAACAAACTCGCGTAAGGATGGATTGAAGAAAAGTACAATAAAATATTTTTATAGAACGATATGCGATTAAACAGCCACGCTGCGCGAGATGATCTTTATGGCACTTGGTGCAATGGATAAAATCGGGTCTGTAACCCATCATAGAAAACATCATATGAAATAAAAAAGAACAAGCCCTGCAGAAATAATCTGCGGGGCTTTTTAATGTTATAGTAAAGCGAGTATATCGGATTTTTCCTTTTGCTTAACTTCATGTTACAGACTTCAGGGACGTACCGTTCCGTATGTCGCTGACAGAAACAGTAGAAGAAAGAGAGACAGAGCTGACCAGCCTGGTAATAGATCATATAGGGGATTATGCGATTGACTTTGCGCCACAGACAAACAATGTAACTATGAAGCTGACGAAGGTAGTACTGGGCAATCCAAGTGCTACGCTGACACTGAGTACATGGAGTATTAAAAAGCCTGCAAATCCTAAATATTACATTGATCCGGCGGGACAAAATAATTCTAAACCCCAGGCTAAACCGATTGCAAATAATCCTCAACCGAAATAATATGAATAAAGTCCTTTTTGTTTTTTTTGTTTTATATGTGTTTTTCATTAAATCATCCATTGCACAAAAAAAGACATGTCAGTTGTTTCGCGGAGAAAAAATTAATTGTTATGATTTGTCTCAACGAAAAGAGGGCAAGTGGATTTATTTTATTAATGGAGACACTTCTTTAAAGATAGAATCAGAGGGAATGTACATATCTGGAAGGAAGACTGGAGCATGGAAATATTGGAATACTAACAGTGATTTTAATTCTTGTCTAGTTGCACAATATGATTCATTGAATGGAATAAATATTTTGCTTAGCAACGGTGCGGATAAAATTTTTATAGCAAATGATTTTGCTCAGATAATTTTCTGGGATGGAAGTTTAAATTATATACGAACATTGTGTCACCAGAACAGGATTGAAAAATGTTTTGACTGTTTATTATTCTCGAAATGGAGGGGAGTAGATAGCGTTAGAAAGCCTTTGGATGTAGAAAGTGTTTTGGAGGATTTTGGAGGACAGCCCAAAATGATCAAGAAGATTTTGTCGAGAGAATAAAAATCGGTAGTGTTTCATATGTAGATTGCGAAAAGTAAATGTGTAATTGTATACAAACGCAATAGTTTGTTTGATAAAAACTGATGAAAGGAGGGTGATGATTCACCTTCCTTTCTACTTTGGTGCTTAGAATCGGCGGAGCTATTGACTTCAGGGATGTGCCATTCCGCATGTCGCTGACAGAAACGGTAGATGAAAGGGAAACAGAGCTCACCAGCCTTGTGATAGATCATATAGGGGATTATGCTGTTGACTTTGCGCCACAGACAAACAATGTAACCCTGAAGCTGACGAAGGTAGTACTGGGCAATCCGAGAGCAACACTGACGCTGACCACCTGGAGCATTAAGAAACCAACAACTTCGCCCCAGACGGTAGTGACATAGATATGCAATGGTGGCAAGGATAATTATGAGTTTGGCTTTAATGGTAAGTATAAGGATAATGAAATAGCGGGGATTGGGAATAGTCTAGACTTTCTCAACAACCTCAAACTGCACTAACAGGAGATGGAGGACAACCACAAAAAAACTAATTTAATGAATAGATTTTTTTTACAATTCTATTGCTCCTTTCTTATAACGTATATAGCCAATCGAAAATAAAGAAGATTGATTTATATGTTTATAGGTTTGTGATGATGCCGCGCGCAATGCTTCCAGAGAAGGTTAAGAGCTCAGCGGATGCTCATATTGCAATTTATAAATCTTTGCTCGAGCCAAATAGAGAAGAAATAAGTCAAATATTATTGTCTTTAAGCGATAAAGACACAACATCAATTGCAGAAGATTATCGGGTTAAATGTATTATAAAAAAGGAATCAGGGAAAACTGAAATATTGTATTTTAATACCATCGGGGATTTTTTATTTCATGGAAAAACGTATCATAATGACAGTTTAAAAAATGAAATATTTTCATTTATACCAGAATGCTTAAAATGAGGTAAGACAATAGAACGTGCTCCCTAGGTAGTCTGCAAAACATCAGTTAAAACAAAACAACCCCATAATTGATTGTAAGGCTGTATTAAGTAAGAAGCCCGGAACGTATAATCGCTCCGGGCTTTGTTATTCTCTGTACTTAAAATATTTGTGCTTAGAACTCAACAGCCCCATACCATTACAAACCCGCAGCCCCGATGACAGCTTACCCCACCCAGACAAAGGAGTGGGAGGAGTAATAGCGTACAGCAGGACGGAAGCTAAATAAAGAAACAACCGCCTGGCTTCATAAAACATCTGATGTTTATGGTTGCTATGAGTGCAGATATTGCCGGTATTACAAATACGCTTAACTTTAGTGTTACAGATTTCAGGGATGTGCCGTTCCTCTACATAGCAAATATGAGCGGATGCGTGTAATCTATGTACAAACAGAAAATAATTTTTCAGAACACGGCTTCACATGGCTTTACCCAGACTTTACCCCGGCTTTGGTGTGAAGTAACAGTGAAGTATCCCATTCCAAAACCGCACCTGAAATAGCGTTACAATCCAGGACTATGTTTAATGATCTTGCTGAGCTAAAGATTAGCTTTCCTGCAACGTCTGTTGGTATCATATTACTGTTATTACAGCGGTTAAGCTTTGGTTCATTTAAAATCCAATGGTTATGAAAAAGAACAGTATTGTGCTTGCCATATGTACTTTGCTATTGCTATTAATGCCTTGTTTATCACAGGGGCAGAAGATATTCAGCGATGCGCAAAGTGCAAAGGCTGCATTTATTAAGACAGATGCTTCCATGAGGAAGTTATTCAGCAATGCATATGGGTATGTGATTTTCCCGAGAGTGGGTAAAGGTGGTGCCGTAGTGGGTGGCGCTGGTGGAGAAGGTGCTGTATATGAAAGAGGAAAGAAAATTGGTAAGGCATCTATGGTCCAGGTAAACGTAGGTGCTCAGTTGGGCGGACAAGTGTACCGGGAGGTCGTTTTTTTTGAAAACAAGGAAGCACTGGACCGTTTTAGAGACAACAAAGTAGAGTTCAGCGGCCAGGTATCAGCAGTGGCGGTGAAGTCCGGGGTATCTGCCAATGCCCGGTACACGGAAGGTGTGCTGGTGTTTACACAGGAAAAGTCAGGATTGATGCTGGAAGCGTCGGTTGGCGGGCAGAAGTTTACGTACAAAAAACTCTGAGCAAATAACCTGAAGCAGGAACTGGTTTAAATGGCGACCTGAAAAGGTGGCCATTTTTTATTGCTGTCAGTGTGATAGTAATTCCGGCCCAGGCCCCATAGCCCCGATGGCAGCGGTTACCCCGCACCCGGACGAAGGAAGGGGAGGAGTAATAGCGTACAGCGGGACGAAAGCTGAATTAAGAAACAGTCTACCGGCTCGTGAAAACATCAGATGATTTGAAAAGCAAAAATATCAGGCATCCAATGACACTTTGGCATCCTACGTAAAAGGCCGCGGGCAATGATTACAATCATATATGCAGTTGACCTGCGGCATCAATACGGCTCTCCCGTACAGCTATCTTTGTACTGTTATTTATTCCTTAACTGTTGATTCATATTTGTTTTATGAAGAAGAATATGGGAAATGCAGACAGGCTGATACGTATCGTACTGGCTGCGGTATTCGGAGTATTATATTTTGCAGATATTGTAAACGGCGCCTTTGCATGGGTATTGCTGGCGGCAGGCGGGGTATTCCTGGTAACATCGATAGTTGGCTTTTGTCCGCTTTACACGGCTGCAGGTATAAGTACACGCGGGCACCAGGTAATGTGACAATCTTTTAACTGATTATAGGGGGTGTAGGGAAAGGAGCAGCCGGTATACGGTTAGCTCCTTTTATTTATAAATTATCGATGGAATTATCAACGGCTAGCGTACAGACCAGTAATCTTTCATCAACGCTGTTGCCCAGTCTGGCTGCTTTATTGCAGACCGGTCTACGGCAAACTCTTTCATTACAGGTTTGATATCTATCACCGGTGTGCCATCCAGTGCATCAAAATTACGTACGAATATAGAGCGCCCTTTCCTTTCCAGAAGTGTTACTGTAGTAAGCCCCAGGCTGTTGATGCGGTCTTTTTTGCGCTGGGCAAATATGCCTACCGAAGGCCATTCTTTATTTTCCCGTGGATGGCCGCTGAAAATCTGTCTGGCAGGATCTGTCTTGTCAAAATAAAATATCACTTCAAGATGTGAGAACATTTCTATTCCATCAAACGCGTCCGTTGGAATGTCGTCTGCAAGTTCTATTTCGGTAATAACATCTCCCCAGAAATCATCACTGATACTTTTACGGCTGTTGCGTACGATAGCAACCGGCCGGACTGTAATATGCGTCATCATTTAAAATTAAACATACACCCGTTTCGGGCGAATAGTAATTATGTGTAAACGTACACGATTTTGTTTTTCCTGAAACTGGGAAAAAAATTACACTGTATCAGCTCCGGATAAGGTGCAATATAATTGTATCATTCTGCGAAAGCGGCCACAGGACGCCATTTCGTTATATTTTACAATGGCGATGGCGGGATGGTATAGTACTTGTTCTATTGTTTAAACCTTCCCTGTTTTGAAAACGAAAGCAAATTACACAGTCACCCGAAGATACGGGTGGCTGTAATTGCTTTGGATTCATATCGTATCAAAGCAGTTAAAAAACATCCCTGGCTTCCTTTTACGCAGGATTATTGCTGCTGGTATCATCCAGCTCCGGAGTAGCTGCTATACGTGCAAGGAAGGCAATTGTGCCTTTATTTTTCCACGCATGCCTTGCAAGCATAATGCCTGCAACCAGACCCGTGAGTGCAAGTATAACAGCTATGATAAGGGCGACTGTTACGGGCCAGTTGGCATATAAAACAATACCACTTATAATCCCGATCAGTAAAGGGGATATCGCAATTTCTACGGCTCCTGTTACTTCTGCTATAAAATCCGGGACAGGTATCACATTCTTTTCTGTAAAAATACCTCTAATTACATTGCTGGTATTCTGCTTTATTTCCAATCAGTTTTTATCACACACTAAAAACTGGGTATAAATGATATCCTTATGCAATAAAAAGAGCAGCTCTGCCAGCATTTCACGGGTGAATTTTGATCTGTTTAAGGTTATTATTTTAATTATTTTATAAATATTTTTTATACACCATATTACATGACCTATTTTCAAAGAAAAATAAATACAAATATAACATATTCATCTTCTATTGTGAAGTAATTGTTATTCAGCTATTTATTGTTTTATTCAATTTATCTTTGTGTAAACATAAAGCCAGTAAAAGAAAATTTAAAGATTTAATATTTACATTTTTAAATATTTAAACCTGACTGCAGGGCAAATAATAGACGCACTATTTTTAGTGCACTAAAACCCTGCAATCAGAGATATGGATATGCTCACGAAATTTTCTATTGTATTTTTTTGCTTCCTTTTCCCGGTATGGGCATCCGGGCAGATCAGCGACCGGCTTTATAAGCAATTACCCGCAGATCTGCGCCCTCAAAACCATCTTCATCCGTCTGGTAACGAGCAAAAAAGAATAATTGCCTACGCAGAGAGGTATGCGTCCCTCTCTGACACGCTAGTTGTAGCAGAGCTGGATAATATTGCGGCTGCCATAAAACAATCCAATGATACGGCCACGAAGGAAGCAAAAATAAGCAACCTCATAAGCCTGGCCAGCTATATGCAGGCATTCAGATATGTAGGGTCTGAAAAAGGGGAGTGGGTTCCATATGACAGGGAGATAATATCCCTTGCAGGTGATGACAGCATTTATTACAGGAAGTTGTGTTCCGCATATATTCACATAGGCCACTATTACACAAATACAGAGCAATACGATCTTGCGATAAAACAATTTTTTACCGCGCTGACTTATGCACAGCAGATTCGTGATTCAGGGAATATACGGGCAGCTTATTCTTCTATTGTGGAAGCATACGGAGGCCTTTCATTATACGGACAGGCATTACAATACGATGATTTATCCTTCCGGTATATCACTGCGGCAGAGGAGCAGAACGGCCAGGCATACATCTTCCGCACAGATGACCTTGGCTTCAGAGCTGATCTGTACCTTGACTGGTATGTGGCAGAAAAGAATCCTGCTTATGCAGACTCCTGTCGGAGCTATCTGCACAAAATACCACTTAAAGGAGCTCATGCAGCATGGTGGACTGAATTATATCATTATGGCATGGCGCGGTATTATTTTGAGCTGAAAAATTATGCATTGACGATAGCGCACATAGACACAGCCCTGGCGCGGGAAGATTATTATGCTGTTACCCACTCTGAAAAAATGCTTATCAGGGATATAAGCCTGCTTAAACTCGGAAAAGGGAAAGAAGGAGAAGCCGATATACTTAAAAATCCTGCATTAGGCCAAAGCCCGAACCTTACCATGACTGCGTATTACTCTCTTTATGAATACGCAAAGGAAACCGGCAATTCATCGGCGGCTCTGAGGTATTATGAACTGGCCCGTAAGTATGAGGATTCGGCAGCAATACTCCAGCAGCGCGGTAAAGTGTTTGAGATAACACAGAAATATGATGTTAATGAAAAGCAGCGCCGTATTGATATGCTGAATCTGGAGGCCCTTGCCCGCAACAGGGAGCGCAACTCCATCATGCTGGGCAGCGGGGCAATAATTCTTTTATTATTATCTGCGATAGCATTGCTTTATGGTCTGAATAAAAAACGGCAGGTAAATGGATTGCAGATGAAACATGCGCTGGATATAGAAAGGAAAAAAATAGAACTGTTTCTCCAGAGGCAGGATGGGAAGATAAAAGATGCCGAGAGTAAAGCAATACTGGCCCAGCGGCAAAAGATATCTCGCGACCTGCATGACGGTCTGAGCAGTACACTGGCCGCATTACGGTATTATATCAATGATCTGCAGCTGGGCACTGATGAACAAAATGAAAAGCACCTGCTGCAAACAATAGAGGCTGAAGTAAATGCTATTTATCTCCAGACCCGCGAGTATATGCAAAACCTCTACAAAGGCGGGGAAACGAAAGAGATAAACCTCTGTGACTTTCTTTCACATCTCTCCTGCCATTTTTCAAACCCGGATGGCTTCCGTATAATTTTATCCGCAGATACAGAAGAAATAAGTGTGCGATTGAACAAAACACAGCAGACACAACTCTATTTTGTGTTGAGAGAGGCTATTGCCAATACCATGAAGCATGCCGGTGCGACGCTGATAAATATAACAGTACTGGCCACAAACGACCATTGCAGCTTCAGGATCGGCGATAACGGAAAGGGTATCGCCGGAAAAATAAAAGCAGGTATAGGTATTGAAAGTATGAAAAAACGGATCCATATGCTGGATGGAAGGCTGGAGATCATGGCCGGTATGCGGGGCACATGGATCAACGGGTCATTTCCGCTATACGCTTCCTGAACAGATCAGCTTTTCTTCTTCGGAATAAAAAGACCGGCTTCAATTGCAGCAACTATGAGGTCGGTAGTCTTATTTACATTAAATTTTTTCATTATATTTTTATAGTAGCTCTGTACCGTATTCTGCGTGAGCTTCAGAGAAAATGCAACCTCCTTCATTGTATTGCCGGAGCATACAAGCTGCAATACTTCTTTTTCTCTTGGGGAGAGGTAGTAAGTAACTTTTTCTTCGGTAAATATGTTGCGTATAAGCTTTTGCGATAACAGCCTGCTGATATATTCCTCTCCTTTCTGCACTGCAGTAACGGCGTCAAACAACTCTTCCAGCTGTGCTTCTTTGGACACATAACCGTTAATACCTTTCCTGATAGCCTGCTTTACCAGGTAGGTATCATTTACAGACGATACAATAATGATTTTGGTATCATTCTGCTGCAGATCCTTTTTTATTTCATCTACAAGTTCAAGGCCATTCAGGCCCGGCATCATCATGTCCATAAGGATAAGCTCAGGTATCCACTTTTCACCACGCTGCAGAAATGCCTCCCCCTGCTCAAAAAGCCTGATGTCGCAACCAGGAAAGTATTTTGATAAGGCATGCTGCATCGTTTCTGCAATCATCCTGTGATCCTCAATAATAGCAATACGTGTCATAAGAAGCGATAAAATTATACTATTTAACAAATAGTATATCCCCCATATTGATATTGATAAATATACACCATTTTTAGTGTACTTCAATTAGGTACAATCATCTCAGTAGGATAGGGTTGTTCTACTCAAAAAAGATCCCGCAGATTTTATGGGGGCTTTCCAACGCATTTCGGGTAGTTAAAATGGTTACCGGCAAATTACTTTTGCATTGTCCAATCGTTTTTTTCCTAACACATAACAGCGTGTAGCGCACGGCTTTTTTTGCTGTGCCGGCTGTGTATTTCATATACTATTTGCGGCAGACTGTGTTTGCGTAGGAAATGGTATTGTGCAATTTGTTATACCTATTATATAAACATGAAATGATCAGCCCAAAGCTTTTTTTAATTACTGTAGTATTCTCGCCATTTGCATTGCATGCACAACAACGTATATCTGACGGTACAGCATCAGCACAGATAAGCGACGCCGCAGTTCTTGAACTCCAAAGCAGTAATAAAGGCTTTTTACCCACCAGGGTGGCGCTTACAGATCGCCTTACCTGGTCTCCCATGGCAGGCACTGCAGTAAAAGGAATGATAGTCTACAATACAGCTATAGGCGGCGTCAACGGGCTGGACACGGGGCTGGTAGTATGGGAAGGTGCATGGAACCCCCTGAGCAATGCCAGCCAGGCAGATTACTGGAGGCTTAAAGGAAATACAGGAACTACACCGCCTGCAACAATAGGTACTGCCACAGGTACAACTAATTATTGGGGTACAGCTGATAAGCAAAACCTTGCTGTAGCCACAAATGGCATTTCACGTGCACTTTTTGATACCAGCGGCAGCCTCTATGGCGGCAATAGTATTACATCTTCCGCAACCAATAGCCTTATATGGGGCGATAGTATCTCTGTAACAGGAAAAAACAATCTGGCAACCGGCTCATCTATCATCGTGGCAGCCAGTAATACAGCAGCCATAGGACAGTATGATACAGTATCCGGACCTGGGTCTTTTGTTCAGGGAACGAGAAATAATGTGTCCGGCAGATATGCGGTAGCTCTTGGCGGAGACGATCCGGCAGTGTCCGGATGGGATGGCGGGAACACAGTAACCGGGGAAAACGCCTTTGCGATGGGCTCCGGCAATAAAGCTACAGGGCGACACTCCCATACTATGGGTGATGTGAACACAGCTGCGGGCTATGCCAGTTTTGCCGGTGGCGAAGGTAGTAATGTATCTAACCAATACGCTTTCTCATGGGGAGGAGGTAACAGTGTCGGCGGCAATTCAGCAACAGCATTTGGCTATGGTAATAGTGCCGATGGAGCAGGCTCTTTTGTGGCTGGCGGTTTTAACCACACAACAGCAGGAAATTCCACCGTTTTTGGTGGTGCAAATGTATTTACAGGAGGGTCTCCCAATACATGGATAGCGACCGATCCTATTTTCCAGATCGGTAACGGAACTCAGTATAACCAGAGAAGTAATGCCATGACCGTATTACACAACGGCTACACTTCAATAGGGGCCCACACCACATTACCTGCAGCTACCATGGAAGTATTCGGTACCGCTAAGATTGACACTTTACTGTCCGGCAGCGTCTCTGACAGCGTAGTAACAGATAGCATCGGTTTCCTGCACCACAGAAGCCTCAGTTCATTAAACAGCAACGACTGGCATATTAACGGTAACACAGGCACAAATAGCGGAGCCAATTTTCTCGGTACCACAGATAATCATTCACTGAAATTTAAAGTCAATAATCAGCAGGCCGGCTTTATTGATAGCTCCACATCCTTCGGCATTGCCAATGGTAATGTGTTTTATGGACTGCAGGCCGGCAACAGTAATCCGAGAGCTACCACTTATAATACTTTCATAGGTTCGGCTGCAGGCTACAGCACCACTCCTACATCTGCAGCGTCACCTGCAGATGGCTTCAAGAACGTAGCAATAGGTACACAGGCCATGTACCTTAATACTACCGGTCAGCAAAATACAGCAGCAGGCTACCAGGCACTCAGTAATAATACCACAGGCCTGGCCAATACAGCAATCGGCACACAAGCTATGAACACAGGCACATCCAGCAACAATACAGCTGTAGGCTGGCATGCACTTAACCAAAATACCGGCAATACCAACGTAGCTGTAGGCTACGATGCGTTAGGATCAAACCAGCAGGGAGCCGGCGCACCTAACGGCAACGTGACGTATACACAAACCGGCACTCAGAACGTAGCCCTGGGCCCCAAAGCCTTACGAGGTAATATATCCGGCAGCAACAATATAGCCCTGGGGTACCAGTCTATGCTTGAGAACACCGTATCTGGCGGCGGAACAGGAAGTGATAATATAAGTATTGGTACCAACGCACTTTCCACGACTTCTACCGGGAGCAGCAATGTGGCAATAGGTTCGTCTGCAGGATCCAGCAATACATCCGGAAATAATAATGTAATAGTAGGCTACTCAGCAGGAGCATCAAGCAGCGGCAGTAATAATACGATGATCGGTTATCAGTCAGGCAATACAAACAGTACCGGAATTAATAATACTCTTATCGGCTACAAAGCAGATGTATCTGCTGCAACCCTTACCAATGCGTCCGCTATAGGCTATAATGCCAAAGTAGCTCAAAACAATTCATTGGCATTGGGTGGTACCGGAGCCGATGCAGTAAATGTAGGTATCGGCACTGCAACACCTAACAGCACACTTGTGGTAAATGGTTCTGTAGCTGCTGCTATAGTAAGTGTGACAGCCAGCTATACATTGCTGACAACCGACTACACCATTGTATGCAGAGGTGCAGGCCCGATAACGCTTACACTTCCTGATCCTGCCACCTGCAAAGGGCGCATTTATCATCTTGTCAACAATTCTTCTGCTGATGTGGCCATGTCGCGCAGCGTAGAAACTGCCGCCGGCGAAAATAAATCTACCATCAGTAGCGGCTATTTCTCTGCCGGTTATGGAAATAGCGGTAACAAATGGACAATTCAAAGCGACGGCACTACATGGGTAGCGCTTCAGAACCTTTAAAATATACCTGGCCCTATATTATTCAAAATACAATTATCCCAACTGTAACAAAAGCAAAAAACAGAGATGAAATTACAAACCGCAAAATTATTTATTGCCATCCCCCTTCTTCTGCCCGCTGTGCTGAAAGCGCAGCAACGCATCGGTGACGGTACAGCCAATGCAACAATCAATGCAGCTGCAATTCTGGAGCTGCAAAGCACCAATAAAGGTTTTCTCCCTAGCCGTGTAGCACTTACAGACCGCTTTACCTGGGCACCAATATCGGGTACACCCACCAAGGGGATGGTAGTGTATAACACAACTGCCAGTGGGACAAACGGGCTTGATACAGGCCTCGTGGTATGGGAAGGCGCATGGAACCCGCTCAGCAATGCCAGCCAGGCAGATTACTGGCGGCTCAAAGGCAATACAGGAACAAATCCCGGTACAGCCCTTGTTGGTAATGCCGCCGACGGGAATTTCTGGGGAACCACCGATGCTAAAAATCTTGTGGTAGCTACCAATGGAGTAAAACGTATGATGTTTGATACTTCAGGTAACGCATGGGGTGGAAAGAACAATACGATAGTCAACGCTGCAACACAGAACCTGGATGACGGCACTTATCCTGCAACCAGCTTTATGTGGGGCACCAATAATACAGACAGCTCTTTTCTGAATACGGTATTCGGTACAAAAAACCTCATTACAGGTCATTTGCACAGTAATATTATTGCCGGTGAAAAAGATACTATCGGGGGATCCTGGGGATGGGGCAATGCTGTTTTTGGCGTGAATAACTCCCTTACGGTACAAAATGGAGGCGGCAATATAGTAGGCGGTATCCAGAACAGAAGAGTGGGGACTGCAAATGCATCAGGCAATGGCGGTGTGCTTTTCGGATTCCAGAATATCGACTCTTCTTACTTTTCATCGCTTGTGGGCGGTAGCAATAATACTCTTGGACCAGGTGCGGGAAACAGCTTCGTTGGTGGTGAGCTCAATAAAATATCAACACCTTTTTTTACCGGATGGGGCCATGGTATTGCGCATGACAACACTATATTCGGTAGTTGGAATACGATTCTCAGCAAAACATCCTCCAGTACCGCTGCTACTAATTTTGTAAGCGGTACAGGGAATGCGCTTTACGACGCAAATGTAACAGGAATAATAGCCGGCAGTGCAGACACATCTATCAACAGCAATGCTGTGACAATGATGGGTTGGAACAACGCAGATTCTGCTTCTACCAGCAGTCTGATCGGCGGTGAGAAGAACAGGGCAAAAAAAACGTACCGTGTACTGATGATGGGTTCCAATCTTACAGCAAACAGCACTCAGCAATCTGCTCTTTTCGGTAATGGAAATGGAGATCAGTCATCATCCAATATACTCATAAGCGGAGACCTGAATACTACCGGAAATTCTGCAGATTTGCTGGTGGCCGGCGGAAGCAATACCATTTCCCGCACATATGCGTCTGCAGTTTTCGGGCTTAACAACATAGACTCCCTGTCAAATTCAAACCTTATCTCCGGCAACGGTAATATATCAAACACACTGGGCAACTCAATTGTGGGAGGCGCAGCGAATAAGCTATACCATACTACCGGAATCATTATGGGTGGCTACCAGAACTCAGATTCCTCATCCAACATACTTTTAGTAAGCGGTTACCAGAACCGCACCAATACCGCAACAGGGGGTACAATAGTTTCAGGCACACAGAACAGTGTATATCATACCAATGCTGCTGCTGTATTTGGCAACAACAATATAGACTCTGTTGGCAATACACTTGTTTCCGGTATGGGTAATACAGTGACAAGCACAATGCCTGAAGCCGCTGTAGTCGGCAGGTATAACAAGCCGGCTTATGCGACATTGTTTGCCGTAGGTAACGGAACATCTGCTGCTGTACAAAGCAATGCAGTTACTGTTGCAAATACTCCTGCTGCTGCAACAGCTACCGCCAATAATTCCACACTCAATGTAAATGGTTCCGTTAGTGGTGCTATCCAAACCGTTACAGGTAATTATACCTTAACAGACAAAGATTACACTGTCATCTTCCACATAGGCAGCGCAAACGCCACATTTACGCTTCCGGACCCCACTACCTGTAAAGGGCGGATATACCATCTTGTAAATGGTGACGAGAATAATCATCAGATCAATCTGAACTATCCTGTTTATCTATTTGGCGGCGGATCTTATACCTCTATGACTATCGGAAATGGCAGTATTTCTGCCGGCTCTGGGGTTGGAGATTACAATGTCGGCAATACCGGTACTATTCAGAGTGATGGTACCCAATGGTGGAGAATAGGCCTCTGATTATAGAACAAATTCCCCTTTTGAAATTTTAAAAATGAAAAACAAAATACTAAAACTAACACTACTGGTTATATCGTTTGTACCCGGTATCGTCAATGCTCAGCAACGTATAAGTGATGGTACTGGTAATGCTACAATAAACAGCAGTGCGATACTGGAATTACAAAGCACCAATAAAGGATTCCTGCCTTCAAGAGTTGCACTGACAGACCGTCTCCTATGGGCACCTATGGCAGGCACGGCCACCAGCGGTATGATTGTGTATAACACGGCATCGGGTGGCGCCAACGGCCTCGATACAGGCCTTGTGGTATGGGAAGGACAATGGAATGCGCTGAGCAACAGCAGCCAGAGCGACTACTGGCGGTTGAAAGGTAATGCAAGTACATTACCTCCGACGATTTTAGGCGGCGTAGTGAGCGACTCTAATTTTGTGGGAACTACAGATGCCAAAAATCTTGCCTTTGCAACGAACAGCATTACCCGCGCTATACTGGACCAGCAGGGCAACCTGCTAAGCGGCTCGGGTAACCCATTACCCGGTTCGGGCAGTACCAACAACATGGTTACCGGGAACAACAACACAATACTGGCAGCTGTAAAGAACTCCAGCATCTCCGGCAGCAATAACACAGTCGGAGGTACAAACCCGGCCACTACATCTTCAGCAAACCTGGTAATTGGCGGGATGAGTAACAAGGTATATAATACCAATGCTTCAGCTCCGGTTTATACTGCCATATTTGGTCAAAGCAACGTCGACTCCAATAGCGGAGGCCTGATAACAGGTACCAGCAACCTGAATACTGCGGGCTCTTACGCTACATTCATCAGCGGCACCAGCAATATATTACGCAAGACCAGCAACGCAATAATTTCCGGGTCTTCTAATATCGCCAGCCCAGCCGGTCTTGGATCACTTACTGCACCTGCATTATTCGGAAATGGCAACATGGATTCTGCAAGCTATACCCTTATGGCAGGCTTAAATAATATTATAAGTTCCAATGCTGACCGTTCTGCAGTATTTGGCTTTAATAATATAATAGGAAGTAATGCTACAGATAACCTTGTAAGCGGCTTCAACAATAAACTGACCAATACAGGCGGACGTCCTGGCGGCGGATTTTCCTACAATGCGGTTTCCGGTATAAGCAACCAGCTTATTACAGCATCTGCCAGCAATACAGTAGGCAACGTAGTAAGCGGCGAGAATAATATAGTGTACAACGTTCTTGACGGTGCAGTATTCGGCGTATCCAATACAGATTCATCACGCTATACACTGATAGCTGGCCAGGGAAATATTATATCTGCTGCTATGAATTATGCTACAGTTGTAGGTAAATATAATCAGCCCGTAGACAACAGCCTTATGATTATTGGTAATGGTAATTCCTCTGTAAAAAGTAATGCAATTACAGTATATAATACTCCCGGCGTGGCAGCTACCGCCAACAATTCCACACTGAATGTAAATGGATCCTTTTCCTTACCAATTAAATCTGTTACTGCCGATTATACAGTGGCCAATACAGATTATAAAATCATGGTGCGTACCACAGGCACAGCAAATACTACGATTTCACTGCCAGATCCGACTACATGTGGCGGCCGCATTTACGTAGTGCAAAACATGAACCCTAACGCATTCAGCGGAAGTAACGGTGGAGTTGCATTTAATTATGATATCGATGCAGGCGGAGGTGTAACAACACCTGCAGGCACCGCAATACTGATGACAGCTTTCGCAAATGGCGGATCAGCGGCAACTGCTACCACAGTAATGGGCACTGCGATTACACTGCAGAGCGATGGTGCTGTATGGACCGGGATAGCACACTAAGATGGACTGGAAGATCTATGCAAAGCCAGTAAGATTAAATTTTTATACAATCATTTCATAAAAGGACTATGAGAAAATATATTTATAAAATACGCCCTCTCGCCTTACTGCTATTGCTATTGGGCGGTTTTGAGGGCAATGCTCAGAGCGTTACAACGCGTGCGGGTGAGTATGATGCGGGCGGAGTAACGGAGTATGCGCAGTACCTGTACATAGGTGCCGGGGCGCATGTGACTATTCCATCCGGTCAGCAGTGGGTGATTGCGAGCCAGTATATTTTTATTGCACCCACAGCAGTAATAGATGGCGGCGGGCAGATGATCATCGATGACCCGGGCAACTTCGGTGCACTTGCCGAGAGCCGTCCCTGGGCAGGACAGCCTACCACCATCGATGGTGGCGGCAGCCGGCTGGTAGCCCCGGTGGTCAACCGCAATCCAAACAATATTATACTCGGTGCAGTAGACATCACACCTTCTTCCGGAGACATCACTACCGCCAATACAGACCATACGCTCTATATAGGCACCGCCTTTACCTGGGCCACCACACATGGCAACGGCTCGGCCCTCAGCGGCAATGATGTGCTGCTGGGCAGTAACGACTTTAAGTTTGCCACCGCCGCAACAGAAACAGGATACACACCCACTGCTTTTGCTGTGACCAATGGCAGCGGTCATGTGGTAAAAGAAAGCTACAGCGGCAGCTGGACCTTCCCGGTAGGTATTGCCGAAGGCGATTATACACCGGCATCTGTAAGCAACAGCAGTGCCAACGGGGTACATGTGCTGGTGCAGAACTATGCCACCAGTGCATCTTCTGAAGGCGGCTATACCAAAGGCATGGACCGTACCTGGAACATTTATGGCGATGGCGCAGCGAGCGCTGCCATAACACTGGTGCATAACAGTGTGACCAATGCAGCCGGGCCCGGTACCGATGGCAGCGCCTTTAACAATGCAGCGGCATTTGTTACCCGGCAGACAGCCTTAGGGTTATGGTCTGTAGGCACCACTTCAAATGGCGGCACACCGGTAAGCAGCCATACGGCCACACTTACCATACCTGCTACAGCAACAGATGTGACGGCCTATTTCTCCAAAAGCAGCGATGTGGTCAATTCCATCAGCGATATAATAGCCGTAAGCCCGGTGGTACTGCTGCAGGGGGCAATGAGCGGTACGGCAATGACAACAACACTCAATACCCTGGGCGTTATGCCTAAAAGCCAGCCTTATAATTATGCACCCTACAATTATGCCGGTGCAGAAAAGACAGATACCATACCTGCAGCAGTTACAGACTGGGTGCTGATAGAACTGCGCGATGCGGCCAACCCTGCCACCGTGGTGGCACGCAGGGCTGCTTTTGTTAAAAAAGACGGTCATGTGGTAGACCTGGATGGTGTTTCAGCCATAGGCTTCAGCGGGGTGGCTGCCGGCAACTATTTTGTAGCTGTGCGCCACCGCAACCACCTGGGCATCCGCACACCTTCTTCCCTGAACCTTACGCTCAACGGAGCCCCGGTTGCCTATGATTTTACCACAGCGCAGGCAAAAGCCTACCAGAACGGAACCATCACCACCAATCCTGCTATGAAAGACCTCGGCAACGGGCTGTTTGCCATGTGGGGCGGTGATGCCAACAGCAACAGCAAAGTAAGCTACCAGGGCCTCAATAACGATTATAACTACCTGGCCAATATTGTACTGGGCGGCAACCTGAGCACAACATTGAATAATGTATACAACAATGCCGATATGAATATGAACGGAAAGGTAAGCGCCCAGGGCCTTAACAACGATTACAACTTCCTTACCGGCACCGTACTCAATAATGCGCTCACCATCATATTCTCCGCACATCTGTAATTATCCATTTTTTAAAAACCAACTTAATATGAAAAAAGTTTTATTGGCCTTACTGATCCTTTTTAAAATAAGCCCGGACCTTAATGCGCAGACAATAGCAGCAGGACAAATGGACTTTACCATAAAAGGCGGACCGGGTGCCAACCAGGTACAGATATTTGCCAGGCCGGGCCAGGGGTTTACCGGTAAGTGGGGCCAGATAGAATTTGTATACGGCTACCAGACCTCGTGTCCTACGCAGGCACCTACGATGGGCTGGACCACCGACCCGGCGCTCAACAGCCTCTTTGGTGTGCCTTACACAGTGGTTACCGGTGCGGGTACCAGTACCAGCCCCACGGGTTATACTTACAATGTTACCTCGCTTCAGCTGGGTGCAGGATCTGTAAACAACACGATAGCCGCCAATACAGAAGTGCTGCTGGGCACGGTTACCTTTACCGGCGGTGCTCCTTCATGTCCTATAGGGCTGATGGATTTTGCAGACGGGGGCAGCACCGGTACGGCCAATACATTTATTACGATAGGTGCCACCGGCGATTACTGGTCGCCCACTTATGGCAACTCCACTTTTTACAATGGTGTGGCCGGTGGCAGCAATACGGCAGGGTCTACCGCCTCCACAACGGGTTCCAATGCCACCAGCAATCTGAACACCTATGCATGGACCAATATTTCGATAAAACTGCCGGTTACACTGGTGAGCTTTGAAGCCGGCGCACAAGGATGCACTGCAGCGCTCACATGGACAACGGCCAATGAGCAATACTTTGACCGTTTTGAAGTAGAGTACAGTGCAGACGCGGTAAGCTTTGCTAAAATAGGCAGTGTGAAGAGCGGGCATAATACCCTTGGGGGCACTTATTCATTCCGCTACGACCAGCCCTCGGGCAAAGGTGCGTACCGGCTGCGGATGGTGGACATAGACGGGTCATCAAAGACCAGTGATGTGCGCAGTGTGCAGACTAACTGCAGCGGCAGCCAGCTGATCAGCGTTTATCCGAACCCGGCTACCGATAATGTATTTGTGAACGGGTTATCGGGCACAGAGCAGGTGAGTATCTATACTGAGCTTGGCCAGCAGGTAATAAACAGGAAGGCGACGGGTGTGAAAGAACAGTTCAGCGTCGGGTCTTTTGCTCCCGGCATCTATAATGTGGTGATTACAGACCAGGCAGGCAACTATCTGACAGCTGTAAAAGTTATAAAAACAAACTAAACTTCTTTTTCGTATGCAGACGTTTTCAATGACCGGAAATGGTACATACGCTGCAAAGTAGCTTTTCGTTTCGGGAGACTTTCTACAATCGTCTCCAAGGCCCGCCATCCTCTATGGCGGGCCTATCTTTTTGAAAAAAATTGCAGAAAGAAAAAGGAAAGCTTTATAGTAAAACAGTATACAGCAAGGCTTAATTAATAAGCATATAAGGTTTTTTACTGTCGATATATTTTTCCGAGGCAATTTTTTGAAGTGCCTTTTCAAATTTACCGGGGTTATGAAGCCCGATAATTATTACAGGGCGTTTCCTGGCATCGTGAAAGCTGAGGACATAGTCTGTATTCATACCCGACTGCAGGTAATTGCTTTGCTCGGGAAACATGTTTTTTAACAACGCTGTATTTTCATTGTAATTGCGGTCTACAACAAAAAGCTGTGTGGAGTTACTGTTTTTTATATAATTGATGCTGGCAGGGTCTGCAAGCGGAGATGATGCATTCATAGAGCTTACATGGAAGTATTTATTAAGCACGTTGCTGTATTCCTGGCGTTCAGATGCTGTTTCGGCGTCATAATAAAAAAATACTTTGTTGAGCAATATCGCATAATCATCAGATGATTTGGGAAAGGTTTGCCCGAACAGTTTAATTGCATTATCAACAAAAACGCTGTCTATTGTTTTTCCCAGGGCGAGATAAGAAGTAACAAGCGGATAAAGTGCATGACCAAATCCATTAATGTAGGCATTGTTATACCACTCTGTAGTATCTTCTTTGCCGGCAAGTTGCTTATAGGCCCATCCGTTTCCACAGGCCGTGGCCATTCCCTCATCAAAAAAATTACAGGCCAGGGATTGGTATCGGGACGGATTAGTATTGAAATAGCCTTCAAGCCGATGCTGAAAATATGCGCTCTGTTCATCATAAAGTACATGACAGATTTCATGAAAAACAACAGCCATCCGCTGATCATGTGCTGTTTCTCCTGTCAGCACTCCCACACATAAACTGTTCGCATGAGGGGTTGCCGTAGTATTGCCGCGCTTACCGGGAATAGGGTATACCGCAACTATAAATGGCTCATCATCTGTCCAGCTGGAATTATATAAGGTCTTCAGCGTGTTGAATATGGCTCCGGACTTTTGTGCGTACTGCTGCAATGCTGCCACCTGCGCTTCTGTTGCCTGCCGGCTGCTATCCCATATAATCCGGTCATAATAAGTTTCCGCTTTATACAACAATTCAAAAAGCCTGTTGTGGCTGTCATTAGGCAAAATGCCCACAGTCCGGTCGCTGAACATTTTCAGATCATCGGCGTGCACAGCAGCAATTATTATCAGATCGTATATAGACCGGTATCTGTGCCTGTTTTCCGGGTATTCCGGTCTTTCATAAGAATAATCCAGCACAATATTCTTATACTGGCTTACAAGGCTTGCAAAAGCGGTATCTGAAGATGGGATATGGTTTTGTATATATTGTTTCAATGTACCGGAGCTGCGACTACCATCGGTAAGCGTTTCCATAAAATTAAGAATGCAGTAAGGCTTGCTGATCCTGAATTGAACAATATCTTTTCCTGCACAGAAATAACTGCAGCACAATGCCTGAAGGACGAAAAATAAATATCTTTTCATAACTACAAATTTTTTGCGGCTACTATCAGAAGCGCGGAATAAATCTACGAATATTTTCGTAGATTGTTTTTCGTCAGATGAATTTAACGTATCTGCAACAAATAAAAGGTAGAAGATGCTGCAAACTGTTATGATGCATTACACTATTTCAGCTCGGATAATTGCTTTTGCTGCTCTTCCAGCCTGGCTTGCTTTTTAGCCCGTTTTGCTGCTTCACGCTCGTGTTTCCTGGCTGCAAGAGCGGCTTTCCGGTCAGCTTCTTTCAGCTCTTTCTGTGCCTTTGCTACAGCAGCCTGACGCGCCGCAAGTTCCTGTGCATTCCTGTATGCACTGATATCTGCCGGAAGATTATTAAGTATGTTTTTTACTTTATCAATTGCCTCGGGATCTGAAGCTGTTGTAATGAAATTATCGTACCCTTTGGCAATCATCATCTCAATAACAGATTTCTTCCTGCTGCCACTTATTTTTACGTATACGTCTATTTTTTCCGGCATTATCTCAGTCCAGTTGACAGCACTGTAAACGTAAAACCCATTCTTTTTCTTTTTACTGTTAAGCCCGGCTGCTTTGAGCTTTGCGAGCAGGGCACCTTCTGTTTCCTCTTTTCCCGATTTATAATCTGCCGTTATACCTGTATGTTGCTGCTTGTTATATTTCACTGACGTTTCCACTGCATTCTGCGCATTAGCTGCCACAGAAAAAATCATGCACCACAGGCATATTATTACAGTACGGTTAATAATGTTCATGTTTATAAATTGTGTGATTATAGAATATCTGCTACAGGTTTATTATATAGACAAATGCAGCAGCCCAAATGTTGAGCATTTTCTGAAATGAATGCCGGAATTGCAAAAAGCAAAAACACTATCTCAATCCACCAAATTCATCTTTCTGAAATGGGAACTGGTCCATACTGCATGGCTTAAAACCAGTAATTCCAGTGCTGCTCCCTAATTCGTTGTACAGCCAGAAAGGATCCTGTTTGAATCTTGCATATTCCTCACTGAGCAATGCATACAGGTCGTCTGTTCGCTTCTTATAAAGCAGATCGAGGCTGGCGTAGGTATTGCTTGTTTTAAGACGCTCAATATAAAGCAGCAGATTATAGCATGTGGTGAACTGGCCGCATGCAATCAATACAGCCTCTTTATGTTCCTGCTGGCCGGATGTATCAAACCATAGCGTTGTTCCCATTTCAAAGGCAGACTGGGCAGTTGTTTTCAGGTTGTCTGACGGTTCCAGGTCCGGAAAGTCGTTACGGGCGCGGTTTGTATCATTAATGTAAGCCAGGTCATATACATGATTGCTTTTGGTACGGTAGCTCCAGTGCTTTGCATCGAAAAAACTATTGTAAAGCAGGTAACGGATACGCTTCAGAAAAACATCATTGTTCAGGATGAGTATGGAGCTACCGCGCTCGCGCAGCATGCGGACGATAACGCCGATGGGGGTACGTCCAAGATAGCCGAAAAGCTTATCTGTAATGAATGGTGAAAATGTACGGCTGAGGTCAAGTCCTTTACCATCCCTTATTTCACCGCTCACATACTGCTTTATAAATTGCAACAATACAAACAGACCTCCGAATATCAAAAGTAGCAGGCTACTGAAAATAGCCAGCAGCTTTGCTCCGGTGCTGCTTCCGTCGCACAGGAAGCTGTAGCTGAGCCCGCCTATGGCTGCAATGGCAATAAGAATGCTCCAGATCATTATTGTATTGACCGTAATACCATAGATGCCGGTGTACTTCTTTTTATCATCCGGCAACACATATGGATCCATAAAATGACTGCCCACATCGTTTACCAGCATCAGGTCAAATGGCTTAAAGTCCGTATGACCGCTTACCCTTCGTTCATTGGCGTCCATCATGCTGTCAAGTCCCTGGTTGTCAGTAATGCCGCCATCCATCATACCCGCTTTAAAGCCTGTCCGTAACGGTAACTTCTGTAAGGCTTCCTGCAGTGCAGTTACCTGCACGGGGTGGGGCAATGTGCTTAATACTGTATCAATCTGTTCGCGGGTATACAAACGTTCCAGTTCCTGCCAGTCAAGCTCCTGAGGCTGTACGGAAAGGTTTTGAAGCAGCGTGGAGATGTTTATGTGGCTGTTTGCAAAATCATCCGGAAAGATGATTGGCTCAAACCCGGCAGGAAAGCAGGAGGAAGCAGCCAGGATATCTGCCAGTTTCAGTTTGGCCGCAGCCTCTTTTGAGAGATTGATAATAAAGTTTCCATACCTGAAGTCTTTATCAGGCTTGGTATCCGGCTGCATTTTTACCGCCTGGCGGAAAAGCAGGCCGCGGTAAAATTCTGTACTGTTAAAGCATACTTCCTGCAAATGAGTAAGGCCGGGAGCAATGGCAAGATCACCCAGCGTTTTCCCGTTTAATAATACTTCGTCATAAGCCAATGCAAATGCATTAATGAGGTTACGTGTTTTATCCGGATGTTCTTTCCAGATATGGTCTGCATTGAGTTTTTTCATTACAACGTCCAGCAGGTCTATGCCCTGCAGGCGTTCGTACAGCAGCTTGTAGAATGTGCCGAAAGGTTTGCCGGATGTACTGTGCAACGCATACATAGCATTGGCAATGGTACCTCCCGAAGCGGAAGAAATATATGTTACCTTATGGAGTAGCGGAGTGCCGTCATTTAATTTAACTGCATCAAGATAGGAAAGTACGCCGAGGCTAAAGGATGCTGCCCGGAAACCTCCGCCGGAAAATGCCAGTGCAATGTTCTCAAATGGTGTGGCTGTTGGCGGCAGCCCTGTATTTTTTTGTTCAAATGACATGGTGGTGTGATTGGTTTTGCCTGTACTGAAGAGGTTGTTTTTATAGTGTGGCGGTAATTAAATATAATATATATGATGTAAATTAAAAAACGGTGACTGGAATATGGTTTTACCCAGGTTATTTTAAAATAAAATCCCGGCCTCTGGTAAAGCCGGGATAAATCATTGAAGCTGTTTGAGTGCCTGCTGTTATATGTTTCCTGTTTCCTGCTGATCTTTGTTATAGCTGAACTGCAGCGCGCCGGAAGGGCATTCCTGCACCTGTTTTTTCAACTCTTCGCCACCTGCGCCGTCTACATTTATCCATTTTTTCTCCTTGGGGTTAAATACTTCAGGCAATTGTTTCCAGCAGCGGGTAGAATGCTGGCAAAGCTCGGGCCGCCATTCAACAGTTACATCATCGTTATGGTATTTAATGGTTTTGGCTTCGCCGGGTTCTTTGAATACAAATGTGCGGACATGAATTTCCCCTTCCAGTATTTTGGAGATAGGGCAGTGACGGGCTATTTCCAGGAGCCGGTTGCGTTGTTCCTCAGGCAGTGGCTGTGCAAAATGAATATCCCTGTCTATGACCGTGGTTGTTTTTTCTGTTGTTACTTCAAAGTACATATTGGCGTTCACGGATATTTCCGGCACATCCCAGCCTTTGCGCTCTATATACATGCGCATAGTTACGAGTGTGCAGGTGGCCAACGAAGACAGCAGCAATGTGTAAGGATCCGGGCCTTCGTCTTTACCGCCATTGGCCACAGGTTCGTCTGCAATAAATTGACCGTTGCGCCATTCTATAGTACATTGATATTTTTCCAGGCCAATCTCGCCATGTACCGGTTTTTCCAGTTTATATTTCATGTGTGGTGCTTCTTATTTGATACCTTAAAGTAAACATAAAAAAAGACACATCAGCTCAGCGTGCAGATTTTTTATACTAAAATTGCAATAAACACCCTATATGCCGACCAGGCGTAACAATTTTTCAAAAAGGAGAAAAAGAATATATCGGCGCAGGAGCATGAATAGCTTCCTGGAAGTACTGAATATATTGTTTTATGCGGCAGAGTTTCTGTTGAATGTTATGAGCAGCGTTTAACAGGTTCCGATGCATTACTCATTACTGGTGGCATGTCAGCCAAAATCCAGCATGCTGCATGAATTATTGTACTTTCTTCAGCTTCACAGAGCTTTTCAGCACACCTTTCTGATATAGCTCCAGGAAATATCCGCAATTTTTAGGATCGTCGCACATTTCGGCGTCATTAACTACATAAGTCCAATCTCCTTTTTTAAACGTCCATGTCCAGCCACCTTGTGTTCCCTGTGCTTCTTCAACGCCATTATAGAGAATGATATCCGGCTGTGCAGACATGGAATTTCCTTTACTCCAGCAGGCGTAGCGGATGCCGTTCTTCGCGGTATTGTCCAGCCTTATCGTCAGCTTTTCTGATCTGCAGACAAGAATATTTGACTCAAAGTCACCTACACTGGTATGAATGTTTTGTTTTTCTTTTGTTTCAAGCGTTTTTTGTAACTGTGCTTCTGCGGCTGATATGTAGTTGATCGTTTCAATCCTGCCTTTATCATTCATCCATATATCCCCGTTAAACGGGCCGCCCACCAGTCCATACGAATCATGGTGTTCAAAAATATCGCTGTCATTGAACTGCGCCAGTTTCGTTTTGAATGCATCATCAAATATGGAGGGGTATTGTGCTATAAATTCTTTGGCAGATCTTATGGCAGGGATAGGATTGCTGCGGTTGAGCGGGTATGCTACCAGTTTTGAAAGCTCTGCAGCTTTATCTGTGTGGATTAATGCGATAATGTGATGATAACTTTTTACGATGTTGGTGGGTACCTGGTCCTGCGCAAAACTGCTGCAGGGTACAAATGAAAGCAGAATGAAAAGTATTGTTCCTGATAATGATCTCATAAATCGTCAGATGTTTATTTGGTTTTATTGATCCTGTCTGTTTTTCTTTCTTCTGTAAAATCCCACCAGTTAAGTTTGGAGTTCCGGTCATTGGCGTAGTGCACCACAAGGCGGCACTGGTCTTCCACGCAGGGATCTATGCGCATGCCCGTATGTTTCTCCAGCGCATCAAAGATATCTGCACCGTTTTTGTGTTTCAGCGCATCCAGCGAGTAATACCCGATACTGACCAGGTCTTTTGCAAATTGTATTCCTATGGACGGTATCCGCTGGAATTCGTACAGGGCAGAGATTTCTTTCGCCCGGTCAGCCGAAGTTTCCAGCAGCAACTGCAATGCTCCGGCAGCAAGCGCCGGTATTTCAGCCAGCCGCACTTTCTTCTTTTTCAGTATGCTCTTTTCGTCCGTGGTAAGCCCCGAATGATCGAATACTTTTTTCATTGCACAGGAATATTGGTTGAAAGATAACGGATAATCTGTAACAAAAATCCCCGGCACAAGGCCGGGGAAGTTATTTTTTAATAAGTGTCTCGACAGATTTATACAAGTGTAAATGTTTCGATAAACTTGGTTGTAAAGTTGCCCTTACGGAAGTTCTCATCACGCATCAGCTGCAGATGGAATGGGATGGTCGTTTTAACACCTTCTATCACATATTCACTCAACGCACGTTCCATGGTATTAATAGCTTCTTCACGCGTCTGCGCTACAGCAATGATCTTGGCGATCATACTGTCGTAGTACGGAGGAATTACATAGCCCGCATAGATATGGGAATCTACACGTACACCATGGCCACCCGGCGTGTGCAGCACGGTAATTTTACCCGGACTGGGGCGGAAGTCATTGTACGGGTCCTCAGCGTTGATACGGCATTCAATGGCATGCATCTCCGGTTCGTAGTTACGGCCACTGATAGGTACGCCAGCTGCTATTTTGATCTGTTCTTTGATCAGGTCGTAATTAATTACTTCTTCTGTCACACCATGCTCTACCTGGATACGGGTGTTCATCTCCATAAAGTAGAAATTGCGGTGCTTATCTACCAGGAACTCGATGGTACCTACGCTTTCATAATTGATTGCCGCTGCAGCTTTAATGGCTGCTTCACCCATCTGCTGGCGCAGTTCCGGCGTCATGAAAGGAGAAGGGGATTCTTCCACCAGTTTCTGGTGACGGCGCTGGATAGAGCAATCACGCTCACTGAGGTGACATACCGTACCAAACTGATCGCCGGCAACCTGTATCTCAATATGGCGGGGCTCTTCCACGAATTTCTCCATGTAAATACCGTCGTTTTTGAAAGATGCTCCTGCCTCAGCTTTGGCGGTATCGTAAGCACGTTCCAGCTCATGATCTTCCCATACTACGCGCATACCTTTACCACCGCCACCGGCTGTAGCTTTCAGAATGACAGGGAAGCCCATTTTCTTTGCCAGCTCATGCGCTTCTTCCACGCTCTGAAGCAGGCCATCGGAACCGGGGATACAAGGCACTCCGGCAGCGATCATAGTTTCTTTGGCTGTGATCTTATCACCCATTTTACGGATCATGTCCGGCGTGGGGCCAATGAATTTGATATTATACTGCGCACATATCTCAGCAAACTTGGCATTCTCAGCAAGAAAGCCGTAGCCCGGATGAATAGCATCTGCGTTGGTAATTTCTGCAGCGGCCATAATGTGCGGGATATTCAGATAAGAATCTGCGCCGGAAGGTTTACCGATGCAGACAGCTTCATCAGCAAAACGTACATGCAGGCTATCCTTATCGGCAGTAGAATATACAGCTACTGTTTTAATGCCCATTTCGCGGCAGGTCCGGATGATGCGCAATGCAATCTCGCCGCGGTTGGCAATAAGTATTTTCTTAAACATTAATTCAATTTGAAATTTTGAAAATGTATCAATTTGAAAATGGATAAATATCTGCCCAAAACGAAAATTTGAAAACGGTTGTCCATTTTCAAATTTTCATATTGGCTTATTTTCAAATTATGCAGGTTCTACAAGGAATAGCGGCTGGTCGTATTCAACCGGAGAAGCGTCATCGATAAGTATTTTCACGATCTTACCGCTTACTTCGCTTTCTATTTCGTTGAAAAGCTTCATTGCTTCTATGATACAAAGCACTTTACCCGGAGCTATTTCATCACCTACGTTTGCAAACATAGGTTTGTCTGGCGACGGGCTACGGTAAAACGTACCGATCATCGGGGATTTAATAGTAATAAGATTACTACCGGCAGGTGCAGCAGCTGGTGTTGTGGCGGCAGGAGCGGCCGGCTGAGCTGCAGGAATAGCAGCTGGTGCAGCAGCAGGCATCATTGTCTGCATCTGCGGCATAGGCTGATAGGCTACAACCTGTGTTTCACTTACCGTCTGAGCCTGTTTGATCGTGATCTTAAAATCACCTTCCTCGATGCTCAGTTCGCTGATGTTCGATTTATTGATCGCTTTGATCAGCTCTTGTATCTGTTTATATTCCATAAGGGAATGTTTTTAGTAGTGATTGTGATAATAAACGACGGCATTATGCCTTTACACGCTCAACGTAAGCACCTGTCTTGCTGTCAATGCGGATCAGTTCACCTTCATTTACAAACAGCGGAACCATTACGGTAGCGCCTGTTTCTACAGTGGCAGGTTTCAGCGTGCGGGTAGCAGTATCGCCTTTGAGGCCTGGCTCGGAGTAAGTAACCTGCAGCACAATGTTCGGCGGCAGTTCTACGCTCATAGCCTGTTCTGTTTCTGTATTTACCAGTACAAAACAATCCTGTCCGTCTTTATACAGTTCCGGACGCTCGATCATTTTTTCATCGAGGAAGATCTGTTCAAAGCTGGTGGTATCCATGAAGTTAAAACCGCTGTCATCTTTGTACAGGAACTGGTAAGGGCGGCGTTCTACACGAACAGGGAAGATGTTATCTCCGGAGTTCCATGTTTTTTCGATAGAGCGCGTATTATCAACACCTTTGAGCTTAGCCCAAACTTTTGCGGCAGCACGGGCTGTTTTGTTCTGTCCGAATTCTACTACTGAGTAAAGGCCATCATCCAACTTAATGATCATGCCATTTTTAATGTCTGCTGTTGTAGCCATAAATGTTTTTTGTACGGATTGCAAAAGTAATCATTAAAGGCAAAAGTCAAAAACACTATAAATGTAAATGTGGATTATGAATATAATTATGATAATGTGAAACTTAGCTGATTTACTGCTATTGTTAATTTGCGGATATGCTGATCATAGCAGGTAGTAAGCTGTGAACGATTGGTTGTAGAACCCTCAGCGCCTGACATTTCAATTCTCATATCTAAAATCTCATCCCAAATCTTACGTTTGACATCTCATGTCTCCTGTCTTTATGTGAAATTTGTGTAAACAGTTTGATTTTTTACAATATTTTTTCATAGCTGCGTACCTTTGCCGACCAATGAGTAAAACAGATACAGGGAAACGGTTGTGGCGTGTTATGAGTATTGCAATATGCAGCTTTTCCTTTAACATATTGGGAATAAATGCGGTAAACGCGCAAATAAATGTTTCCGGCAATAAAACTGCGCAGGAACTGGCAGCACAGCTCACCGGCACCGGGGTAACTGTTCTTAATCCGGTACTTACCTGTCCTTCAATAGCTAACGGTACTTTTAAGGTCGTAAGCTCTAACCTGCCTCTTGACAGCGGAATAGTGCTTACAACCGGCCGGGCAGAAACCCAGCAGAATTATTATGGTGTCAACGGCCTGGCTACTTATTTCGCCAGCACCAATAACGGGGCCCCCGGAGACCAACAGCTTTCCAATGTCGCAGGCACTACTACTTTTGATGCCTGTACGCTGGAGTTTGACCTTGTTCCCCGCGGAGATTCACTTTCTTTCGGGTATGTTTTTTCTTCTGAAGAGTATACCAGCGCCGTATGCGGCAAGTACAACGATGCATTTGCCTTTTTCATTTCCGGCCCGGGTATCACCGGTCAGCCGAATATAGCAGAAGTGCCTGGGACAAATATCCCGGTTACTATAAATAGTATAAATAATGGTATACCCAGTGCAGGCAATACACTTTCCCGCTGTACAGCTATGGGACCGGGTTCGCCGTTTACGGGCTATTATACAGATAACAGTTCGGGAACTACGCTTACGCACCTGGGGATGACTACGCTACTCACAGCATCAGCACAGGTCATTCCCTGCAGCACTTACCATTTGAAAATAGTTATTGCCGACGGCGGCAATGCCACGTATGATTCCGGAGTGTTCCTCAAAGGTGGGAGCCTGAACAGTACGGAATACCGCATTGCAGCATCTGCCCCGGCAGGAAATACGCCACAGGGGTTACCGTATGCTGTCAAAGCCTGTGCGCCGGGCCGGCTGATGATAAAACGCAGCAGGGTAAGACCAACTCCCGAAACAGTGCACTACCAGATCGCGGGTACTGCAGTAAACGGGTACGACTATACATCAATTGCAGACAGCGTCGTGATCGCGGCCAATGACTCTGCAGCGCAGATATTGATACACGGACTTGCCACCCCGGTTAACGGCCCTAAAACAGTAAAGTTGCTTGTAAAATCTGCCTATCACTGTGGCACATCAGATATTGTTGACAGCGCCAGTCTCGTACTGCTGGACACGATGCATGTGCAACTGCTCACCCCGGATACTGCAATCTGCAAGGGCGATAAGGTAGACATAAGACTTGCCGGCGACAGCCTGATCCAATATAACTGGTCTCCGTCTTCAGGAATTGATGATATACACAGCATGCAACCGGTAATTACCCCTTCGGCAACACAGCAATATCAGCTGACAGCTTCATGGCCGGGAACTGGTTGCACCAACCAGTCAGCCGCACTGAATATTCGTGTCAATCCTTTACCACAGGTTTCGGCAGGCCCGGATCAGTCTGTATGCTACGACCAGCAGGTACAGCTGGAGTCGGGGGCAAGTCCTGTGTATAGTGGGTATTCTTATGCGTGGTCAGGTCCGGATGGCTTTTCTTCGCAACTACAGAATCCGGTAATTGCTCATGCCAATGCCCATACACAAGGGACTTACATTGTGGTTATTTCCATAGATACCAGCAGTTGTCATGCAGCTGCGGCTACCAATATCCACGTTTCCATTCCCGATATACCTAAAGTAGTGTCGCCTTTTATTATGTGCGAATACCAGCCGGCACCTGCACTGCCTGTAACCGGCACAGGGCTGATGTGGTATGCTGATTCTACAGGTGGTACCGGCAGCAGTATCGCACCGGTGGTAAATACGAACGGGCTGGGCATCTATCGTTATTATGTCTCTCAAACCGTTAATGGTTGCGAAAGTCCGCGTACCGGCATCGAAGTAGAAGTAAAGCATTGCTGCGACGGTGTTATTTTCATTCCCAGCGCCTTTACACCCAATAACGATGGCATTAATGATATCTTCCGCCTGAAAATGGGTTATGGCTACACACTTGCCCGTATTATCATTTATAATCGTTGGGGACAGGCGGTGTATATCGGATACAATAATAATGGCTGGGATGGGACTTTCAGCGGCGAACCGGTAGAAGCGGGCGCTTATTATTACAATATAGAAATCACATGTATTGATGGGGCCCACATTGAAAAGAAAGGCGATGTTACAGTGATACGCTGATAAGAAGGCCATTCGGGTTTGTTACTGTTTCAGATGTAAACAGCATTATCTTCAATCCGGGCATGAGCTTTAGGATGTTCATCGCCATAACCGACGGTTATGGCAAGTAAAACGTCCTCATTATCGGGGATCTTAAGTAAGGAATAATGTTCCGTATCCGTAACAAATTTTCCGAAGCCGACAGGACAGGTATCCAATCCAAGGGATTTCGCTGCGAGCATTATATTCTGTGCACACATGCCAATATCCAGCGGCGCCCAGTCATCATCTGTTGCTGCGGCAATAAATATAACAACCGGAGCTTCATAAAATATATGATCGCTGGTATTGAGGAAATGAATAACATCTGAGAGATGGAAAAAGCTCAGTGTCGTTTTTATCACATCTTTTACAGCCATATGTTTTACCTCTTTCAAAGCTATGTGCGATATCTCCTGTGAAAACAGCTTGATTTTATCCCGGTCAGTCACTATGTAAAACTTCCAGGGCTGCCTGTTCATTGCAGACGGAGCCATTCTTCCGGCTGTAAGTAATTGCTCGATAAGTATCCTGTCAACCGGGGCGTTTTTATATTTTCTTATCGCTCTTCTTTGCCGGATAATTTCAATTACGTTATTCATAAGGGAACGTTTTAGTTACCGCAGTTGTGTATTATTCCACCTTTTGAGATGCGGCAAAGTATCTAATGACAGCTTAATGATACCAGGTGCTATCTTCATCTCTTCCATTTTTGATTTTACCAGCGTTTTCATCTCGTTCAGCGTCATGCCGGGATTGATAAAGTGACCGTCCTGGTAGCAGTATTTACAGTATTCCTGATTTTTTGAACCATCTTTTTCAGTGCCCATCATTTCCTGGCTGTCAAGTGGCATGCTGCAGCTCTGGCAGAATTTTGTATGTTCCATATTCTGTGACATAAAAGCGTGATTATCTGTGAAAATAGCTCATCTGCCAGCGGGTGCCTATGACAACTGTCAGGACAAATGGTGATGCATGTCAGACAAGGAATTGAACAGCAAAGGGTATTTTCTATTGTAAAAAAAGGAGGTTGCCTTACCGGCAACCTCCTGTCTCATCGCATCAAGCGTATGCGGTTCCTGTTTATTGCTTGTTGATTTTGATCACCTCATTATGAAGGCCATCATTATAATGCAGCAGGTACATTCCTGATGCAAGACCATCAAGATGAACAGTTGCATCGCTGCTGTTCATTTCGTCCTGGCCTATAACCCTGCCGGACACATCTGTCAGTTGCAGTGTTGCTTTCCTGCCAAACATATTATCCACCTTCACAGTAGCGATGTCGTGCACAGGATTTGGATATACTTTAATGCTGAAGCCGTCTGCACTGGTATTCTTAATACCTGCCGGTACCACTGTAAACATGATCCGTACCCATGGAGAGTAAATACCATTGCCGCAATGTGTACGCACCCAGAAATAATAAGTGCCCGGCTGCAGGTTGGTGACAGAGGCAAAACTTACAGTAGCAAATGAGCCTGTAACCGGCGGGGTGGCACTTTGTGTGGCGGCATACTGGTAACCGGCAACATTAGGTACCGCGTTCCAGTTAAAATTGGCACCCGCAGTAATATTGCTGAACGTAATATTTGCCGGTGTATCGCAGCAAGGATTTACGACTACGCCAATCACATTGCTGTTTGCATTTGCATTAGTCACGCATACTGCATTGCTGGTATATACCACTGAGATATTATCACCGGTAGTCAGTGTATTGTCCGTGTAGATATTGCTGTTAAAACCTACGTTCTGGCCGTTCTTCTTCCATTGGTAAGCAGGTGACGTACCGCCATTGGTGCCGGTAGCGGTAAACGTTGCAATAGCGCCGGTACAAAGCGTATCGCCCGGAGCTGCAATAATGGAAACCGAAGGCGTAAGCACCGGGAAAACATTCATCGTGATGCTGTTGCTCGTAACCGATGATGCTGATGTACAGGGGAGACTGCTGGACATTACCACAGTGATTACATCATTATTAGCAAGGCCGGAAGCAATGTAGGTATCGCTGTTGGAGCCTACGTTCACACCGTTCTTTTTCCACTGGTAAGATGGGGTGGTGCCGCCATTGGTTGGTGTGGCGGTATAGGTCACTGCAGTGCCGGAGCAAATGGGACTACTTGCGTTGGCTGCAATAGATACAGATGAAGTAACAGGCGTATTTACCACCATTGTAACATTATTGCTGGTTGCGGTGGTGGTGGTCACGCATGTAGCATTGCTGGTCATAATCACGTTAATAATGTCGCCGGTGGCCAGGCCATTATCTATATATGAACTGCCGGTGCCCACATTGACACCATTCTTTTTCCACTGGTAAGACGGGGCTGTACCGCCATTGTTAGAAGTTGGTGTAAATGTTACAGATGTACCCACGCAAATGGTGTCATTTGGCGCAGGTGATATGCTTACGGCTGGTATTACCGGAGTTGTAACCGTCATAGTAATGCTGTTGCTGGTCACAGGATTTACACTGGTGCATGCAGCATTGCTCGTCATGGTAACGGTTATTATATCGCCATTTGCCAATGAGTTGGTTGTATAACTGGATGTAGCACTTACATTCACACCATTCTTTTTCCATTGCAGTGCCGGTGCCGTACCGCCATTGGTAAGTATAGCTGTGAACATAACAGAAGTACCGGCGCAGATCGTATTGCCGGGATTGGCTATAATCGTTACAGAAGGGGTTACAACAGGATTAATAGTCATCGTGATGCTATTGCTTGCTACAGGTGCAGTGCTGGCACATGGAGCATTGCTGGTCATCGTAACAGTAATTACATCGCTGCTTACAAGGCCGTTATCCGTATATGTTGGATTATTGGTACCTACATTGGCGCCATTCTTTTTCCATTGATAAGCAGGCGTTGTACCACCATTTACTGGTGTGGCCGTAAAGGTAACAGCAGTACCTGCACAGATCGTATTGCCCGGATTCGCAGCAATAGTCACAGCAGGCGTTACAACAGGGTTAACAGTCATGGTGATGCTGTTACTTGTCACCTGCGCGGTACTCGTGCACGGAGCATTGCTGGTCATAACAACTGTAATTACATCGCTGCTTACAAGGCCGTTATCTGTATATGTTGGATTATTGGCACCTACATTAGCGCCATTCTTTTTCCATTGATAAGTAGGTGCAGAACCGCCATTTACTGGTGTGGCCGTAAAGGTAACAGCAGTACCTGCACAGACCGTATTACCCGGGTTTGCTGTAATCGTTACAGAAGGCGTCACAACCGGATTAACAGTCATCGTAATACTGTTGCTGGAAACCGGCGTAGTGCTGGTACATAAAGCATCGCTGGTCATTGTAACGGTAATTATATCACCGGTTGCAAGGCCATTATCTGTGTATGTTGCACTGTTGGTGCCTACGTTAGTACCGTTCTTTTTCCACTGGTATACAGGGGTAGTTCCGCCGTTCGTTGGTGTAGCTGTAAAGGTAACCGACGTACCTGCACAGATGGCACCAGCCGGGTTTACTGCAATGCTTACAGATGGTGTCTGCAGCGGATTTACCGTCATGGTAATGCCATTGCTGGTAACGGGTGTTGTGCTGGTACATAAAGCATTACTGGTCATTGTAACGGTAACTACATCGCCGGTTGCAAGACCATTATCTGTGTATGTGGCACTATTGGTACCTACATTAGCACCGTTCTTTTTCCACTGGTAAACTGGGGTAGTTCCGCCGCTAGTTGGTGTAGCTGTAAAGGTAACCGACGTACCTGCGCAGATGGCACCAGCCGGATTTGCAGTAATGCTTACAGATGGTGTCTGGAGCGGATTTACCGTCATGGTAATGTTGTTGCTGGCAACGGGCGTAGTGCTGGTACATGATGCATTGCTCGTCATGGTAACAGCAATGATATCACCGGTTGCAAGCGTATTGTCCGTATACGTTGCACTGTTGGTACCCACGTTAGCGCCATTCTTTGTCCATTGATAAACCGGAGCTGTGCCGCCATTGACTGGTGTAGCTGTAAAAGTAACAGATGTTCCTGCACAGATGGCGCCGGAAGGATTAGCAGCAATCGTTACAGAAGGTGTCAGCTGCGGAGTGACGGTCATCACGATCTTATTGCTGGTGTCTGTTGCCGGCAGTGCACATAAAGCATTGCTGGTCATGATCACGGAAATGGTATCGTTATTAGCAAGGCTGGCATTTGTATAAGCTGCACTGTTTGTACCTGTTGCAGTGTTGTTTTTCAACCACTGGTAGGTGGGGGCAGTACCGCCGTTGGTTGGTGTTGCAGTAAAGGTTACAGATGAACCAAGGCAAATACTGTTACCCGGGTTGGCGGCGATTGAAACTGCAGTGGAGACAGATGCGTTGATCGTGAGGTCATCGCCGTTGTTGGTGCCTATGATAAAAGGGTTGCTTCCCGTAACCCGTATACGGTAGTGGGTGCCTGTCAGGGTGGTCAAAGGTATTGTTGCTGTAATAGTGCCCGCTGTAGTGCTGGTAACGGTACCAATGTTTACCGGGCTGGCAAAAGAACCGGATGAATCTGAAAGCTGGGCGGTAAATACATTGCCGGTGTTATACACACCAAAGAGAGAATACGGAACTGTAATAGTACTGCCTGCGCAGACAGGTATAACTGCAATGCTGTCTGTAAACAAGCCCAGGTTGCCGACCTTTACAAGAAAAGCATCATTGGTTCCGCTCCTTGTTTGCTGGTAGGTACCCTTGTGAGCAATGTTTGTGGCAGACGCAGCCTGGCCGCTGAAATAAATATTGCCGGAACCATCCATAGCACAGCCTACGCCAATATCAGCAGCCGTACCGCCGAAATATGTACCAAAAAGCCTATTGCCTGAAGGATCAAATTCCATAAGAAATGCATCATTGGCAGAAGCACTGCCGATGGTGTTCTGAAAACCGTTATATGCTATGTTGTTGGATGAACTTGTGGAGCCCAGTATATATACGTTTCCGGAAGGGTCTAATAATCCGTTGGTTGGCTGTTCTGTAACAGAACCTCCGATATAGGTGCCCCACTGACGTACTCCTGAAGCATTGAATTTTACCAGAAAACCGTCTGTGCCACCGCCCAGTGTATTTTGGTAACTGCCGGATGTTGCAATGGCTGTGCCTGTGGCTGTCGTAGTTGTTCCCGATAAATATACATTACCGCTACCATCAGCTGTACAGAAGTTACCGGCTTCTGCTCCTGTGCCGCCGTAGAATGTACCCCAGGCCCGGTTGCCGGTTGCTACATCGAATTTAGCAAGGTAGGCATCTGTTCCGCCTCCGGTTACAGTCTGATGTGCACTTGTACTTGAAATATTGGTTGCTGTGGCTGATGCATTACCGGAAAGGAAAACATTCCCGCTGCCATCTACTGCGCAGGACGACCCTGTACCGTTATAATATGTGCCCCATATCCGGTTCCCGGTAGCATCAAATTTCGCCAGAAAAGCAATATTGCCTACCTGTGTAGTCTGGAATGTACCGGAAGTGGCCATGCCGCCTGAAGCAGTATTACCGCATAAATACAGATTGTTGCCTGCATCTATGCATAAACTCTGGAAGCCTGCAACAGGGTTATCTGCTCCCGTACCTCCATAATAGGTAGCCCATATGCGGTTTCCTGAAGCATCAAACTTTGCAAGAAAAGCATCATTGGCGCCGCCGTATGTTGTCTGGAATACCGTACCGTAGGCCATTCCGGATGAAGCTGTCTGGCCAGATATATACACATTTCCGCTGCCGTCTTTTACACAGGCATAGCCCTGGTCGTTTCCGCTGCCACCAAAATAAGTAGCCCACAGGAGATAGCCGGATGAATCAAATTTGGCAAGGAATGCATCATTGGCACTTCCATACGTTGTCTGGAAACCGCCACTGGTGGCAATTCCACTGGCAGAAGTGGTCATACCGGTGATGTAAATATGACCGTTACCATCTGTAGTACACCCATAGCCGGCTTCTGTTGCTGTACCGCCAAAGTAAGTAGACCATACAACGGCAGGGTCTATACGCAGTTCTTTCCCGGGTTGTACTGCTACTTCAAAACCTATTGTTCCGTCATTGTTTTTGCGAAAGCTGCTTTTTACGAGGCTGCCATCTGCATAACTGAGTGGTGCTTTTTCTTTTATTTCACCAAGACCGGTCTTCATTAGCAGTTCGCCGCTTTCTGTTATTGTAACATTTTCTGCATCACTTATTTTCAGTTTTATAAGGGCAGGATTTCCGCCCGGTTTTACGATAAAATCATATTTCAGGTGATTATCCTTGCTATACAGTACCCAGTCGATATGAGGATATACCTCCTGGTAGGTAAGCTTTTTATAGCTGGCCACGTTGGTAATACCGTTAGGGCATTGTGCCAGATAAAAGTTTTGTACTGCAGCTGTTTTTTCTTCCCTGATCACATTGGGGTGTGGATTTCCACCTTCCAGCGATACGGAGAACCTGTGTGTTTTTGTTTCAGCCTGTTTCTCTGAACCTGTCTTATTGCCAGCAGGAGCTGCAGTCTGTGTAAACTGGTAATAAATACCTGTAGCTGTCAGGAACAATTTTGTATGGCCATTGTTTGTGGTAAAAAGGACGTCCCTGCGGATGTTTCCAGCCATATCGGCAACCTGTCCGCGGTTTTCAGTAAAAGATAAAGAGGAACCAGTTAATTGATGACTTAGTGCTTTGGGGTCTGGGGGAGTTGTTGTCGTACGGGCTGTTGATTTCTGTGAAAAAAAGAACAACACTAATGACAGGATGACGCAGGTACTGCTACCTACAAAATGTTTTTGTAGTCGTATCATGGTTATTTTTTATTGAACGCAAATAAACGCTTGTTGTATTACCCGAAAATTATGAGAATGTTAACCCGTAAGGGTTTTGGGCTTTTTTATACCGGTAAAAAACTGAAAAGGTGTATAAAAATCTAAAAGTGTGCAAAAACGGAAAGGGCCGCCTACAGGGCAGCCCTTTTCCGGATGAAGAAGGAAGAAACTTATTGTTTAGAGAACTTAGCAGTTTTGATCAGGTTACCGTTAGTGTTGTAAACCTGGATCAGGTACATACCGCTTGCAAGGCTGCTCACATTGATCTGTGTAGCTGCTTTCTGATCGATCAGTTTTTTACCGTCGATGCTCAGAATCGTAACGTTAACTGTTTCGTTAGCTGCAACATTCAGAACGCTTGTAGCAGGGTTCGGGAACAGCTGTACATCAGAAGCTTTAGTTATGTTGCTAACTGAAGCAGGACGAATAGCAGTAGCGTCACCGATCACGTCGATTGAGTTGATCTGCAGACCCAGTGTAGAAGTACCGTTGTAACCGAATACAGCGATATCGCTACCAGTAGCGTCGATAGACAGCGGAGCAGAAGTCAGATCCCAGAAGATCTCGTCGTGGCTGTAACCGCAATCATCAGATGATACTGCAACCGGAGCTGTTGTAGTCCATGCGCCGTTGTTGTAACCGAGGTATGCCTGGTAAGCAGCAGTGCTTGTCTGCCTTAATGTAGCATGGATACCTGTAACGTTGAATGTACCAACACCGGCAGAAGCGAGGTGGAAAGAAACCTGGCCGTTGGTAGCTGTGTTAGCAGCTGTGTTAGTGTTAGTCAGGCCAGAGATACCGCCATTACCGCAAGCCGTAGTAGCACCCCAGTTTGTTGCAGTCAGAGGTGTAGCAGTCAGGTCACCTGAAGCATAGATGTTTGTGCTGTTACCATAGCGGCCAACGTACAGGGCTACGGTATTAGGATAATAAGAGATAACAGTATCCCTTGTTACACCGAAGCAACCATTTACAGCAGCGCGGTAAGTGATTACAGCATCACCAGGAATATGCGGAGTAGAAACACCCGTGTTAGAAACGATAGAGATAGCGCTTGTATCGTTGCTGCTCCATGTACCACCGGCAACAGTGCTTGTCCATGTAGAGCTTGCACCGATCTGCAGGCGATCGTAAAAAACAGTTGGGTCAGCAGGGATCAGAGAAGTGTTGCTGATAAAACCGGCGTTTGCAGGAGTAGCATGTACATTTACTGTATCAGCGATAGATGCGTTAGACAGGCCTGAACCAGAACATGTAGTAACAACGCGGTAGTAAGTTACAGGAGGAGTAACGCCGGCATGCAGCATACCTGTATTGTAAGAAGCATTTGTTGCACCTGAAATGTTAGAGAATGTAACATTGTTTGTAGAGCTCTGCCACTGGTAAGAGATACCAACACCGGCATCACCAGTGAAGTTCAGGAAACGTGAACCGCTGTCGCAGATATTAACGAAAGCAGCAGTAACTGTACCAGCGTTAGGAGTACCGGAGCAAGGAGTGCTTGAAGTAACTGTACCATAAACTTCAAGGCTGTTCAGCTGGAAAGTACCAGTGCTTGCACCCGGAGCATAAGGGAATACGGCAACTTCGATGTTGGTAGTGATACCGTTAACAGTCAGGTTCTGACCGGCAGGAGTAGTGAAATCCCATGAAGTAGAAGCAGCACCGCAGCTTCCGCCTGTGTTCTGAGCTACATCACGGCCTTCGTCGATCCATGCACCACCATTGATGCGGTAAGCGATACGTGCTTTGGCAGGACCTGTACCTGATTCACGCGTAACAGCATGGATACGGAACACGTTCAGTGCCTGGCCAGCGTTAGGAGTGATAATGTAAGAAACGTGAGCACTGTCTGAGTTGTAAGCGTTGTTGGCAACGTTTACAGTCAGGCCGCTGATACCACCTGAAGTACAAGGTGTAGCAGGAGCACCGAAAGCTGTAGCAGCAGTAGCGCTTGCAGTTTCGCCAGGAACAGTGATTACGTTTGTGCTGTTACCGTTTGCACCGGCATAAAGAGCCAGTGTGTTAGGCCATACAACATTAAGCGGAGCAACTGCAGAGTTAGAGCAACCTGTAACGCCGTCAGTTACCTGGTAGCTGATAGTGGTAGTACCACCTTTTACACCAGTTACAACACCTGTCAGGGCATTGATAGTAGCAACTGTGTTGTCGCTGCTCAACCATGCGCCGCCGGTAGTTGCGTCAGCCAGCGTAGCAGTAGCAGCTACCACCAGTGGTGAAGAGCTGATACCTGTGATGGCAGCTACAGAAGGCAGTGCGTTTACTGTAACAGCAGCAGAAGCTGTAGTTGCAGACAGACCTGAAGTAGTACAGGTTGTTACAGCACGGTAGTAAGTAGTAGCAGAAAGGGTAGGAGTGTTATAAGTCAGGTTAGTAGCACCTGAAATGTTGCTCCATGTAGCATTGTCAGGAGAAGACTGCCACTGGTAAGTAATACCTGAACCGCTGGTAGCGCCGCTGAGAGACAGTACAGATGTACCGCTGCCGCAGATGCTGCTAACGCTTGCAGATGCAGTACCGGCAGCAGGAGTACCTGTACAGCCAGCGCTTGTGCCGTCAAAACCACCGTTGGAAGGAACGCGGTTAGTACCACCTGTAGCAGTAGCACCAGACATTTTCAGTTTTACAGTGAGGCTTGCTACGTTGTTACATGCAGCAGGGAGTGTAATTGATTTTGAAGCGCATGAAGTGTTTACTGTGTAGCTTCCTACCAGTACATCACCAGCACCAATGTTGTAATAAACGAGGCCAGTAGTAGGTCCGGTTGCAGAAGAAGAAGTGTTGAAGGTCATGGTTACGCCAGTGTAGCCGGTAGTGTTCACAGTGTACAGCCAGTAGCCAGTGCCTGAAGTCCAGTTGCTGGCAAAGAAACCGTTTACACATGAAGTGGTAGCGGTTGTGGCCTGAGTACAGGTCAGAGATACGGTCGGGATAGGGGTTGCATCAGCATTAAATGAAAAGAGTGCAGAGATGGCGATGATAGCGCCGCTGAGCATTGCTTTTGATTTTGAAAAGAGAGATGCTGCTCCTTTCTGTTTTCTGGTAATACGGCCGCTGTTGTGCAGCGTCACTGGAGAGCTGTTCGTGCTTCCGGTGTTGAGTTGTTTCATAAAAGATAGTTTTATTGTGAGGCCTAAAATTCCCATTGTGTTGTTAACAGGGTGTTATTGCATTGTTACACATATAAACAAAATGTTACGGTTGTGTTAGCTATGTAAACAGAATCTTATGGGAGTGTTATGAAGTGACATAAATGGGTTAAGGATGTAATATGAGGCCATTTTTTCCGCTCCGATAACTGGCATTTTGCGACTTCAGGGCTGTATTTTCCGGTTGAAAAATTATTTACAGCCTTTTTGTGCAGGCGTTTCAGGAATATAACAGCTGCAACATGCACTAGCCGCCGAAAAAAATTATCTTTGCAGCCAATTTTTAAACGATGAATTTTCGCCGCATTTTAGTTTTCTATCGTATTCCTATTGCTGTTGCACTGATGGCGCTCGGTTTCTGGCTGGGCTTTGCTGTTACCTGGTGGATAGCCTGGATACCGATGCTGGTCTCACTCCTCATGGTGTTTGCCCATTTTTTCATAGGCCCTATGTCGCTGATACAGGGTTATATAGAACAGGGAGATATGGAGGGTGCGCAGAAACTGCTGGATAAGATAAAATTTCCCAACCTGCTGTATAAGCCGATCCGCTCCTCTTATTATATGCTCCGTGCCAACATGTCTACCATGAACAATGACCTGGACAAGGCCGAAGCCGATCTGCGCAAAGGACTGGAAGCCGGCCTGCCGGAAAAAGAATATGAGGGAACTGCATACCTGCAGCTGGGCTCTATCGCTTATCAGAAAGGCAATACAAAAGAAGCATATGAGCATCTGCGTAAAGCAATAAAAATCGGTTTGCCGGATAAGGACAATGAAGCAACTGCTTATCTGCAGCTTTCTGCCATTTCCATGAACCGCCGCGATTTCCGAGCCGCAAAAATGTATTATGCGAAGGCTAAATCCTGTAAGCCTACCAACAAACAGGTAGTAGACCAGCTGCAGGAGATGGCTAAATATATGTCCCGCATACCGGGTTAAAGAAGAGGATTATCGCAAAGAAATATAAGGCCGGCCCGCTTGTGGCCGGCCTTTTTTACAGGTAATTGCTTACTTCAATCAGGTTTCCGTCCGGGTCACGGAAATAAACGGAACATATTTTACCCATAGCTCCTGTTCGCTCCACGATACCTTCCTCTACGGCCACATTTTTAAGCTGCAACTCCGTCAGTACCGTTTCAAGCGGTGTAGCAGTGATAAAACACAGGTCGGCAGATCCAGGCTGCGGTGTGCGGGCTTTCGGCTCAAATTCATGCCCTTTCCGGTGCAGGTTTATTTTCTGATTGCCGAATGCCAGCGCTTTTCTGTCATTGCCGAACGTAACAACCTGCATGCCCATGACTTCTGTATAAAAGTGACATGTAATCTCTATATCTGCCACCGTAAGCACCAGGTGGTCCAGTCTGTCGATGATCATAAAAGCAAAAAGACCGGATCACAAGTATCCGGCCTGTATTGAAGATATTGATAATAGATATTACTTATTTAGCGGGCCATACCACTTCTTCATTCTTGTAGAATGGTCCCCACTGCAGTTCAGAGAGTATCTCATTTTCAAACATAAGGCTGATGGTTACATCATCAATATGCATCAGGCGGTGCTCCGGACTTTCTTCTGCAATTTCTTCATCTTCCTCGATCTCACCGTGCTTTTCCAGCGCTTCCAGTACAGCTTCCGTAGCCAAACCTATCAGGCCCACACCTTCCAGTTTGTAATCATCAGAGCTTACGGCGATACTGGTGAGTTTCCAGTCATTTTCCTCATCAAAAGAAAGCGAAAGATCCTGGTCATCATAATGCCACGCTTCGGTATCATCCCCATCGTCAGACAAAGAATAGGTTTCTTTTTCTGCGGGGTTGCCCAATATAGCTTTTACTTCGTCGCGGGTCATTCCAAAGCGAACTTTACCGAGGCCTTCGCCCAGACGTATTTCTTTCATATTATTTTCCATAGCTGGCAAATTTCAGGCAAGTTAAGAAATGCCCGGATAAACTTTTACACATGTCGTTATTTAATAGTTATTCACTTTGTTAAATCCGGCCGGGAAATGAAGATATTTTCTATGTACCTGATACAAAAAAGAAATTAATCCTATATTTCAGGCAGGAATAAAAAAGCAGTTTTTCACCGGGTAATTTCAGTTGCCGGTGCCAATATCAAATACGGACAATTTAAACAATACGGACATGAAAAAGGTAGGTATATTAGGATCCGGCCCGGTTGCAAAAGCCCTGGGTAATGGCTTTTTAAAGCATGGTTACAGTGTAATGCTGGGTTCCAGGAGCATTGAAAAGCTGGCAGACTGGAAAGCAGCAGGCGGCGCACATGCGTCTACGGGCAGTTTTGAAGACGCTGCCAGGTTCGGCAGTATTATTGTTCTTGCGGTAAAAGGATCTGTAGCTGCAGAAGTGATAGAACAGGCCGGGCCGCAGAACCTTGCCGGGAAAACAGTAATTGATACAACCAATCCCATAGCTGCTGCTCCGCCCGAAGATGGTGTGCTGCGCTTTTTCTCTACAATGGAAGAATCACTGATGGAACATCTGCAGACACGATTCCCTTTGCTGCACTTTGTAAAAGCATTTAACAGTATAGGCAACGGTTTTATGGTAAATCCGTCCTTTAAAGACGGAACGCCCACTATGTTTATTTGCGGCAACAATGATGCAGCAAAAGATGAGGTAAAATCGATACTCACACAGTTCGACTGGGAGACATGGGACATGGGTAAAGCCGCTGCAGCAAGAGCTATTGAGCCGCTCTGCATGCTCTGGTGCATACCCGGGCTGCTGCATAACCAATGGTCGCACGCATTTAAGCTTATGAAAGCCTGACCATATTTTTCACCCTAACGGAATAACGTTATTTAAAAATCCTTCAATACATTCGGTATCTGAAGGATTTATTTTTTTAAGACTATGCAGCCGATAATCACAATCAGTAATCTCTCCAAGCGCTACGGAGACAAAACAGTGCTCAACAATATAAACCTCGACATATTTCCCGGCCAGATTATCGGTTACATAGGGCCTAATGGGGCAGGGAAGTCTACCACAGTAAAAATACTCACCGGTATTATCAGCGACTATACCGGTACCGTAACTGTAGCCGGCAGAAACCTGCAGGAACAAGCTATGGAAGTAAAGCAGATAACAGGCTATGTGCCGGAGCTTGCAGAAATGTATGACCTGCTTACACCTATGGAATACCTGTATTTCGTTGGTAAACTGTATCATCTTGAAGACCGGCTGATAGAAGAGCGTGCCGGCAGAATGCTGGATTCCTTCGGGCTGTTGGCTAACAAAGACCAGCGTATGGACAGTTTTTCCAAAGGTATGCGGCAGAAAGTGCTGCTTACTTCAGGCTTGCTGCACAATCCGTCTATTGTAATACTGGATGAACCGCTTTCCGGCCTGGATGCCAATGCCGTGATCATGGTAAAAGAACTGATGCAGGTGCTGAAACAGGAGGGCAAAACAATTTTCTATTGCTCACACATGATGGATGTAGTGGAAAAAGTATCGGACAGGATCATCCTTATTGATAAAGGCAACATTATTGCCAACGGCACTATCGAAGAACTGCGCCAGAATGGTGGTGATTCGCTGGAACAGATATTCTCGAGACTTACAGCCGGTGATGACCTCACTCAACGGGCTGATGATATCGCCGCTGCATTACAGAACGGATTTAATAATCGCTAACCACCGGACATTTATGAATAAATTATTGCTCCGCCTGGTTATGCTTTTTTCCGGCACCTGGCAGAATATGGGTGCCGATGTAAGCCAGCTGCAGGCCATACTGGACGTAAAATTGAAAATGGATGACCGTAAGCCTATGAGCTTTGGCCGTCACCGCTCCCAGAAAAAGGAAGCAAAAAATATGAGCCTGGCCAATATGTTCCTGGCTTTTGTAACGGGCTGCGCCTATCTTTTTCCGCTGTTTGCACTCTATAATAAGCCGCTGCTGTCGCTCTGGTTCTATTTCAGCATGTTCCTGTTCATGCTCAGTTTCCTGCTGATAACCGACTTTTCAAATGTCCTTATTGATACCCGCGACAAATCTATCATCATACCAAGACCGGTAAATGATCAGACACTGTTCCTGTCGCGCATACTGCATATTTTTATTTACCTGCTGCGCCTTGTAATTCCTATGGCTATACCGGGCTGGATAGCTATAACTGTGCTGCAGGGCTGGCAAATGGCAGTGGTGTTTCCGCTGCAGTTGCTGCTGATCGTTTTTATCGCCTTATTTCTTGTAAATGGTTTTTATCTGCTGCTGCTAAAGCTTGCCAAGCCTGAAAAATTTAAGGAAGTGATCAACTATTCGCAGATAGCAGTATCCATACTTCTTTTCGCAGCCTACTATATTTTACCCCGCACCATGGAAAGTGCCACGGTAAAAAATATGGATATTTCTTCCATGCGATGGATACAGTTTACTCCTTCTTATTGGGTAGCATCTTTCCGGGTATGGTTTCATAACGGAGGTGAAGGTGCATTGCCCGGCAGCCAGTGGTGGAGTATTGCAGCATTGCTGTTCCCGGTTATCTGCATGTGGGTTACCGTAAAATGGCTGGCGCCCAGCTTTGTACGTAACATCGGCGGCCTCAGTGCCGGTGATATGCCTGCAGCAACTTCTGCTGCACAGAGCAAGGGAACAAAAACAACCTCAAATGCTTTCTACAAAAGGCTTTCGGGCTGGCTCAACAAAGATGGCGCTGCAAAAGCCGGTTTTGCCATGACCTGGCTGCAGACTTCCCGGAGCCGTACTTTTAAAATGAAAGTGTATCCTTCATTTGCCTACGTACCTATTTATTTCTTCTACCTGCTTTCCAACCACAGCGAGTCGTTTTCAGATGCCTGGCACGACCTGCCGCACCACAACAAGCACCTGCTGCTGCTGTATCTGTCAGCCTTCAGCCTGATACAGGCATTGAATTATCTCAACATTTCAGAGCAGTACAAAGCTTCATGGATATATGCTGCTGCGCCGCTGCAACAGCCGGGCAGGGTAATGGGCGGTGCGTTTAAAGCGCTATGGGTAAAGTTCTATATGCCTTTTTTCCTGCTCATTACTGCATTCGTACTGTACCTGTGGGGTGGCAGTGCTATACTGGACGCTATACTGGCATTGTCTAACCTTACACTTTTTGCATTATTGCTGATGCTGGTGGGCGTGCGCAGGCTGCCGTTTTCCGTACCGGAACAGATGGCGAATGTTTCCGGACGTACGATGCGGGTATTCTTGTCTTTTTTTGTTGTAGGGTTGCTGGGCTTTGCTCACTTTCTTACAGTAGGCATCTGGTGGCTTAAACTGATATTCCTCACTTTGTCGATGATTGCCTTATGGCTGGTATGGGACAGCTACCGCAATACCGGGTGGGAAACCATAAAGCGTGAGGATGATTATTGATGTCGTTTTTGCCGCGCCGGCCGGCGGGAAAATACAGAGGTTCAGAACACCAGGTTATTGCCGGGCTGTATATTTAGGAATTTTGAAACGCTTTAAAGAACATAGAGTGCGGATCACATATGAAAAACAGCTCAGTGTGTAAGAACGCAAGAACCTTTGTCTGCGCGGGTTAAACCGGAAAAGCTCCGGCTAGTCTTACATATCCCGGATACTTAAATGTATGATGTTTTGTTAAATACGTACATTGCTCTTTGTGCATACGTCTATTTTTCTATTTTTGTTGCCTTGTCTAACTAAAAGCTTGCATGAATTACCGTAAAATCAACAACCTTACCGGTTGGATTACAGGTGCTATCGCGTACGTGGTATACCTGCTAACTATGGAGCCTACAGTCAGCTTCTGGGATTGTGGAGAATTCCTATCCTGCGCCTACAAAGTTGAAGTAGGGCACTCTCCCGGAGCCCCTTTCTTTATGTTAATGCAGCGTCTGTTCGGTATGTTTGCCGGAGGCGGAGCTATGACCGGAGCCCCTTCTGCCAAGGTAGCGGCCTTCATCAATTCATTCTCTGCGCTTACCAGCGGCTTAACCATACTTTTCCTGTTCTGGACCATTACGCATCTTGCCAAAAAGCTGATGACGTCCGGTTCTGATGAAGAACCGGATAGCAAACAGACTTTCCTCATCATGGGGGCAGGTCTTGTAGGTGCGCTGGCATACACGTTCTCAGATACTTTCTGGTTTTCGGCTGTGGAAGCGGAAGTATACGCAACATCGTCCTTCTTTACAGCGATTGTATTCTGGATGATCCTGAAATGGGAGAACATCGCAGACAATAAATATGCAGACCGTTGGCTGGTGCTTATCTCTTATATGATGGGCCTTTCCGTGGGTGTGCACCTGCTGAACCTGCTTACGATACCGGCATTGGCCATGGTATATTATTTCAAGCGCTACAAAGCCACCACAACAGGCGGGATCATTGCATTCCTTGTGGGTTGCTTCTTCCTGGGGCTTGTACAGTTTGGCGTATTACAGGGCATTCCGGCGCTGTCGTCCAAATTTGATCTCATATTTGTAAATGGTTTTGGACTGCCATTTGACAGCGGTGCCATATTCTTTATCGTTCTGCTTTGCGCAGTAATGGTATGGCTGCTCATCTTTGCCAAAAGAAAGGGCTGGTACCTGCTCCACACAGGTGTTCTCTGCCTTTGCTTTATTATCATAGGCTTCTCTTCTTATATTGCTGCTATCGTACGTTCACGTGCTGATGTTCCAATCGACATGACGAACCCGGACAATGCAATGAGTCTTACTTCATACATTTCCCGTGAGCAGTTCGGCCAGCAGCCGCTGTTCTTCGGACCTGACTTCACGTCGCAGATGACCGGCTTTGATGAAAAAGGAAAGATGTACGATAAGTCTAAAAAAGACGGTAAAGACCGCTATGATGTGGTAGGTAAAAAGCTCGAACCAAAATTTGACAATCTCCGTTTCTTCCCGCGTATCTGGGATAACAACGATGGTGGTCACGTTCAGTTTTACCGCCAGTATTTAGGCCTCGGCCCTAATGATGAACCGACATCTGCAGATAATTATAAATTCTTCTTCAACTACCAGCTCAACTGGATGTGGTGGCGCTATTTTATGTGGAACTATGCCGGCCGCCAGAATGATGTGGAAGGCCAGGGCGATCCGCGGGCAGGCAACTGGGTTTCCGGTTTCAAATTTTTCGACAGCCACCGCGTAGGCGATATGGATGCAATGGGAGATGGGTTTAAAAATAACCCAGCCCGTAATGAACTGTACTTCCTGCCGTTTATCCTGGGTATCCTTGGTCTTGTGTACCAGTTTAACCGCAATAAGAAAGACGGTATGGTCGTATTCCTGCTGTTCTTCTTTACCGGTATAGCAGTAGTATTGTTCCTCAACAATACACCGCTGCAGCCACGTGAGCGCGACTACGCTTACGCCGGTTCTACATACGCCTATGCTATATGGATAGGTCTGGGTGTACTGATGGTAGACCAGTGGCTGCGTAAAGCTGTAAAAAACAGCACGGCATCTGCTGCACTTACAACCCTGCTTTGCCTGCTGGCCGTACCTACACTGATGGCTGCAAAAGAATGGGATGACCATGATCGCTCCCGCAAAACATGGGCGCGCGACAGTGCATGGAATACATTGAATTCCTGTGCACCGAACGCTATCCTGTTTACATTCGGCGATAATGATACATACCCCGTTTGGTACCTGCAGGAAATTGAAGGTGTGCGTCCGGATGTTCGCATCATTAACCTCAGTCTTCTCGGTATAGATTGGTATATCGACCAGCTGAATTATAAGATCAATACGGCTGATGCAGTGCCGATGGTGTGGAAAAAAGAAGATTATGTAGGCGATCATCATAACTACATCCGTGCTTCACAAAGCCCGCAGATACCACAGAACCAGTACATCAACCTGATGGATATCTGTAAGTTTATTGTAAGCAGCGATCCGAATAACAAGATGCAGACTACCGGTGGTGAAGGCGAAAACTATTTCCCGACCAAGAACTTCTATGTACAGAGCCTCTCTAAAGAAGATCTGGTGAAAAACGGCATGGTGAATGCAGCCGATACCGGTCATATCATCAATGAAATGAAGTTTGTTTTCAGCAAAGATGTTGCCTACAAAGATGATATTGCTGTTCTGAATATGGTTGCTGCAATAGCATCAGATGGCTGGAAGCGCCCGATATATTTTGGCGGCGGCCTGCCGGGTGACAATTACCAGGGCATGCAGGACTACCTGAAAATGGAAGGTATGGTATACCGTCTTGTTCCTTATAAATTCGTTGATTCAACCAACCCTCAGCAACGTCAGGACCTGGGCTTTGTAGATGCAGATAAGAGTTTTAAACTGTTTATGGACACTTATCGCTGGGGTGGCGGAGAAAAGAACAACGTGTACTTCGATGAGAAAAATAAAATCATGTTCACAGCATACCGCAACAATGCGCCCCGTATTGCTGCAGAGCTGAATAAAACAGGCCGTCATAATGACGCGGTAGCATTGCTGGATAAAGTGGACAAGAGCATCACGCAGTCATCTTATGCTTACAATCCATATCTGCTGCAAGGTTTCGATCCTTCTGCCTATTATATGGTCAATGGCTATTACCAGATCGGCGAAAAAGAAAAAGGTCACAAAGTGGCAATGCAGCTTGTAGCTAACATGGAAGCCGACCTGAACTGGATACTGACACTAAACGATGATGCCCGTGAGACTATGGTAAGTGATGTACAGCGCGATCTCGGCATTATTAACCTCATAGGAAATGTTGCAAAATCATCAGGCGATGATAAAACAGCTAAAGACCTTGAGCAGAAAGTACAGCTCCTGTCGCAGAAGATCAGTGGTAAAATCAATATGCAGGCGCTGCAGCAGGCCGCTCAGCAATAATTCACATTTTTTACAATTATATAAGACATCCCCTTTTACAAAGGGGATGTTTTTTATATATTGTGGCTATAAAATCATTTTATGAACTGTATACCCCGCAAAATCTTACTTGCTTTGTTATTTTTCACCTGCATGAGCGACGCTGCTCATGCCCGGAGCAAAAAACCTAGTATTGCTCCTAAAGTGATATTGATAGAAATAAATACAGAAAAAAACAGGACTACTTACCTGCAGCAAAAAGGAGATACACAAAAGCTGGCATGGCTCCGGGAAGCTTCAGAAGGAGCTACCAGGGCAATGATTAATGACTTCAACGACTTTTTCAATTTTTGCCCGGTCTACTATTTCTATGATACCAACCTGCAGGATGTAATCAACAAGAATTACAGCGTACTGATGGATGCAGATAGGAAGCCCTTAGGCAGCAACATCAAGATTTCAGATACAGATGAAATTAAAATCGCCTATTTTGGTTACCCGAATACAGATAAACATGTAGTACCCGAAGGTGTGGCGGAAGATCCGGACTCGCCGGAAGCACGGGTCTACGACAAAACATACGGAACAGGAAATTATCCAAGCAATAGTAAGGCTCTCGAGGCCGGGCTGGTAGTAACGGACAAGGATTTCAAAGAAACCAAAACAGACCGGCGTTTTTATGTCGGCAGAAACAGAAGCCTCAACGCATTCCGCAACCACCGATATAGTTACAGTTCACCACATTTTTCTATTCAATATGTACGTTCTGCAGAAGAATTGGACAGGCTTTTAACAGAACATTATAGAGGAATTCTACATGGTAAAAACTAACTTCAGGAGTATAATTTTTTTTGAAAACATGCGTTTCTGCCTCATTGCTTTGTTGTTTCTGTTGATATCCGTTTCTTCATTTGCGCAGTCGGCTTATGATACAACAGGACTTACCAAAAGGCAAAAAAAGAATATTTTCCATGGTTATTACCCACCTAAGGTATTGCTGCTGATATTACCTACCGGCGGCACGCGCAGAACATACCTGCAAAAGACACACGATACAAAACGGCTCGCTTTCCTGCAGGAAGATATACAGACAATGCAGCAGAAAATGATCCAGGATTTTAAGGACAATTTTACTTACTGCCCCGTGTATTTTTTTGCAGATACCAATTCTGCATTGATAAAGGAACAGAAATTTAACGGCGCCTTACTCGACGATAAATTGCAGCCGGTTGCCGGGTCTGTTATACCTGCCGGGGATACAAATTATATTATAGGGTATTTTGGCGTTGCGGGAGTAGAGTCTACAGCTGCAGATACTGCTGCTCCGGATCCGCGTAAACCTACAGAGGAAATTTATCTTAAGAGCCAGAACGGGCAGAGCGGACTAGGCTTGCACATCATGACTTACAGGTTTGCACATATAGTATCTCCGCAGCCGTTTGGTGTACGGCAAACTACTTTTTTTAGTCTTAACCGGGCAGAGAAGAGAAGAATGAGCATCTATAATTTCAAATCCGAACACTTTGAAATAAGCTATACGGCCTCTGCTGCATTGTATAATGCTACATTACTGCACTTTTACGGTCCTATGCGTACACAATAGTTACTGCTGCTTTCAGTTCAGTAAAATAAGAAAAGCCATCCGTACCGGATGGCTTTTTGCTTTATATGATTGGCCTGGATTTCTCTTTACTTTGTCTCTTTCTTCAATGCTTTTACCAGCATATCTACGGCAGTATTGATCAGATGTTTTATGCCCGAGGCCGACCTGTGGTTTTCATGTATGAGATGTATCTGCAGCCCACGAAACGTACTCGTGCCTACAAATGCCACATCGTCCAGTTCTTCCTTGTCATATGCAGTAAACTCGCCGGTTTCTATACCATATACAATTATGGACCGCAGCAATTCCAGTTCAATGGCATCATATTTCTGGCGTACAGACTTCATGATGCACATATTCTCCTTCATCTCGGAGCTCAGTATATTGAACAGGATAACCCGTTTGCGCACAGCCTTATGAATGGTGAGCGCAAATGTCCTCAGCTTTTCTTCGGCAGTACCAGCCTTGTCAATTGCGGCTTTCGTCTCCTCAATGATGCAAGCCTTATCCTTTATCATTACAGCCTCAAAGATGTCTTCTTTGGTAGCATAATAATAGTAAAGGCTGCTTTTACCTTTGCCTACAGCTTTCGCAATATCCTCCATGGTAGTCTTTGCCAGACCATATTGCTGGAAGAGCTTTTTGGCAGCTTCGATGATAGCTGCTTTTATTATTTCATCTTTGGGTACGTCCATCACTGTGTCTTTTCGTCCCTATGTTTTAAGGATCGTAAAATAATATGTTTTACCACAAAAAAATTAATACCGTTGTAAAGTTTATGCATACATAACATAAACCGTCAGGATATGGCGATGGCCAGTTTGTCAAGTCCGTTCTTTATAAATCCTCTTTTGCCCAGCATATTAAATAAAGCTATTCCTGCACACGCACACATAATCCCGGCAAGCACATCCAAAATGTAATGATGCCCCGTGTATATTGCCGCAAACCATATACCGCACATAATAGTGCCCAGCAGTATGTTTATAAGACCCAGCCTGTTTTTCAGCCCATAGTAAAATACGATAACAGGATATGAAGAATGCAGGGAAGGCATGGCTGCAAATACATTGGAGCTCTTGGCATACAACGAATTGAATATGGATACATGAAAGTATTCATCAAACTTTGCAAGACCGGCTGTATTGCCCGGTGTATGCGGCTGAAAGGTAAATCCGTATTGCTGCACATACCAGGGCGGGGCAGCAGGGCAGACATAATAGATCACAAAGCCAATAAGGTTTACCAGCAGAAATGTGTAGGAGAAATACAGGAATTGTTTCTTGTTTTTATAGAACAGGTAAGCTGCGAATAACAACGGAACGGGTACCCAGGTAAGATAGAAAAAACCGGATACTACGTCGAGCAGTGTGCTGCCGTTTTGGAGCCAGAATTCATTCGGTGTCAGGTAAAGGCCATTATAGTGAATGCCGAAAATTGCCTTCTCAGCATGGTAAATACTCGCGATATGCACATCTCCGAACCGGTAGTTAGGAAAAGCTTTCATGTAATCAAAAATGATCCAGTACACAACAAACACGGCAAAACCGCTGATGAATTTGCGCGATGGTGCAGAGGCAAAATAAAGCAGGTTTACAGCAGCGGAAAGAAACAGCTGTTCCGGCCGGAAGCCGATAAGGATATAAGAAAGCAGCAGGTAGCCCGCAGTGATGCAGACCATCAGCAGTATCCGCTGTAAGCCGGAAACCGTCTTAAGTGTTACAGCAGAGGTATTATCGTTCATCGTTGGTTTTAATAAAATCTGAAGAAAATATTTTGTCCCAGAGCGGTGAGCTCACACCGTATCCTTTTGATGAGTCTGAGTAATGATGCAACATATGATGTTTCTTCAGCCTCTTCCAGAAGTTGCCCTTAAAATTGAAATGATGCAGCGCATAATGCGATATATCATAGAAAAGGTAGCCTGTTACAAAGCCCGGGAAGAAAGCAAACAGATGCTCCTGCGGCAGTATAAAGGAAAAGATAAAGTAGAACAGGAATGCCAGCGGAATGCTCACTGAAGGCGGCATTACAAGGCGTTTTACGTCATTAGGGTAGTCATGATGCACACCGTGAAAGATAAAGTGCATACGCAGGCCCCATTTTGATTTGGGCACGAAATGGAATACAAAACGGTGCAGCAGATATTCAGCAAGCGACCATACTGCAATGCCTATGGCAAAATACAACAGGTATGCCGGCAGGCTGATCTGCACCAGCGCCCGGTAGGTAAAGTAAGCTATAACCGGTATGTAAATAATAAGCGGTACGGAGAAATGAACCTTGGAAAGGCTTTCCATAAAGTCGCTTTTAAACATCCGGACGGACTCTTTTGAATTAGATACAAAATTCTTAGGCATGGTGATCTAAGGTTTTATACGTTCAACAATTTCTTTTCCTGTTTCCGCATCTGTTCCTTTCAGTTCTATATATAATACATTGGGCGACCAGAAGGTACCTCCGTCTATTTTGAGGTAAATGCGGTTCAATACGGATCGTCTGTTGTTGATCTGTGTGAATACATAATATTTGCCGTTGTCTGCCAGTGTAAGAAACATCGGATGTTTTTCGTACGATACAAAGCGGAGCTTCCACTTGTTTTTTTCCAGCGCATTTATTTTAAGGCCGTAGGCAAACTTCCGCTGGATATAATTCAACTCTTTACGCTGGCCCTGTTCCTGGTAACGTATCCAGAAAACATGTATCGGGTTGTCTTCGTCGAGCGTTCCGTTTTTAGCGTAATTCAGTTCGTATACGATCGTGTTGGTATTAGGGGTGCGCTGTACATAGAACATCATGTTCTTTATATTGTGCGGCACCGGAAAGGTGTCCTGTTCATTTATTACAGCAGCACGTGCATTTACAGCAGCAGGCGCAATCACGAGAAATACTGCTGTAAGCACCGAAGCCGCAACAATATTCTTGGCACTCACGGTTGCTGCTTTTGCTTTCTCCCGGTCTTTTGTATCCAGTGCTTTTTTGGCGTCCAGTATGCGGTTTACTGCGGTGATATTGGTCATTATCGCCATCAACGTAAGCGGTATAGTAAATATGGACATGGTCTCAAACACATGAAAAGGAATACCCGGAACAAATACTTTATAATCTCCGCCGATAAAATATGTGGCCACACCGCAGGCTATAGCTGAAATGCCCACGAGCACAACGCGTTCGGGACGCTGCATTAATCCTCCTTTACATTCTATGCCCAAACCTTCTGCACGTGCCCTGGTATAGCTAACCATCATAGAGCCTATTAACGCAATGAACGCAAACAGTGAACTGAGAAAATAGTGGTGCGACACGAGATAATAGCAAATGCCCAGGAACATAACCAGCTCGCTGTAACGGTCCAGCACAGAATCGAAGAATGCACCGAATGCAGAACTCATCTTACCGATACGGGCTACCTGTCCGTCCAGCATATCAAAAAGGCCTGCAAATAATATGAGGCCGCCGGCCCAACCCACGTAAGAAAGATCTCCGCGGTTGCCTTCCTCTGCTCCGATGATAAAAATTATTGCCACACCTATATTCAGCAGCAGACCTATGAGCGTTACCGCATTTGGTGTAAGCCCCATACGTATCAGCAGCCGTACAAAGGGATCTATTACTTTGTATATGGTCTGTTGCAGTATATCTCTCGTTTTCTTATTACTCATACAAATTGTTTTTGCTGAGGTTAAAAATCAAATTTGAATCGTCCGCGGATACCTATCGTAGACACGTTCGGGTTGTCTGTATAAGTAAAGCGCTTCACAACGTCTATCCTGAAAAAGTTAAGTATGTTCCCTACACCTATACTGCCTTCTATATACGGTTCTTTGCCCATAATAAAAGTGGTGGTTTTACCATTTATATCTGTGGGGAACTGCAGCAGACCCGCATTATGCGCCGGGTTGTTTTCGTCACGTACGCCACCATACAATGCCTTAAAATCAACGTATTCGCGGAACTTAAGTTTCTTCAGCAACGGTATCTTATTAAAGAAGAAGCCATTGAAACAGTGGTCTATAAACAGGCTGGCATAGTGATCGCTCACAAACTCCAGAAAGTTCATCATATTGTACGACTGCAGCTGCAACGAATAGCTCTGGTTGGCACGGGCTATATAAAGCAGCGGGAAGGGCACGGAGCCAAAAGTATAACCGCCTTCCACTGCGATGTCTGAATAACCGAGCTGCGACAGGTATACGTGCTTGTACACATTCAGCATGGTACTCTGGTAGTTGTATTCGCCGCCCAGGAAGCCCTTCATGCCCACCGATGTACGGAATGTAAAAATGGGGTAGCGGTTGAAAATAGGCACGCGATATATTTTACCCTGGTAAAATTCCTCGTGCGGCGCCCAACGCAGTTCCACGGTTGCTTCTGATGTGGTGATATTTGGTATCGTGTTGTTCTGTATACCGTCCGACTGTATATATTGCAATCCTCCTGCAGGCGATTGCTTCCAGTTTTTGTAGGCAATCCTGTATGAGAAATGGCTCTGGAATTCCTTCAGGAATTCTACATTGTAAATATCATTGTACAGCCATTTGTCATTTACACCTCGCTTGAACGATAACAGGAAATTGTCTTCCTGCACAAACTGCAACTCCTGCCCGGGTATTTTTGTATCCCGCTGGAAGTTTGCCTTAAGCATAGTAAGCGGGAACTGGAAAATAGAATTCCCTTTGCTGAAAGAATACATACCGCCGGCGTAGTATTTCCATCGTTCATCTTTAAAGCCGTATGCCACATAACTTTCCAGGTAAACCTGTTTGCTGAATTGCGGTGTAGTACGTCCGCCTACACGCCCGCGAAAACCTTCTACGGGGTTAAAGCTGTAAAATGTATTCACCGGGCCTACTTCCACATAGGGTGATGCTTTCTTGTAACCGGCCAGTACCAGGGTTATCAGGTCCATGGTGCGGTTAAAAGATTTGTTGTGCTTCAGGCTGTCAATGTTTATATACGTCTGCTGTTCAAAAGCCGTAAGCGTATCCGGCCTGTTCTGTGCCAGGAAGGAATCTGTTTCCTGTCCTTTTCCTTTCAGCTCTACTATATCCAGCCCTTTGTACAGGCTGTCCGGGTGCGGTTCGTTAAGCCGGTAATTATTATAACTTACGGTACGTTCCCCGAAAATGCCACCCTTGCCGGTTTTCAGCAGACCGAAGTCGGCAAGCATCGTGCTGCTGTGCAGGTAATATTTTTTGTCCTGTTCCTGTTCAAAATCCTGTATGATGTGCAGGTCTTTTACCCAGTTCAGGTTTATGTATTTGCTGATGTGCATGTCTACTTTGGAGACTGCATAATTTCCGTCCAGCGGTATAAACATCTGGCCCTGGAAGAGAAAATCAGCTTTGTTGCGCGGTGAGAAGAACATGGTTACCCATTTCACACCATCGTGCTCTGTTGTATCAAGAATGTAGAACTTGTAGAATGTAGGTGCCAGGTCTGCGATAGGACTGAGGAATTCATTGGTTACAACGTTGATGTTGTTTTTGTAAATGTCCACGTCCTGGTACATATGTTTCAGGTAAGTGGTTACCCCCTGGTTGTCTACATATTCGCCAAAATCAACTTTCTTTTCGGCCAGTACAATTGTTTTTTTCTTTTCGGGAGTCTGGCGGTAGTATACGTCAGAAAGCACTTCCTGCATAAACCAGGGCATAAGTGCTTTTCCTTCCAGCGTTACGGTATCCAGGTTTTCGGTCATGAATTTAAACCTGCGGAAGATGATGTTTTTGCGCAGTTTTTCAGCTGAATTACTCAGGGAGAATTTCATTTTCTCATACTGGCGGTAATCCAGGTACTGATTACTTTGCGGGCGGTTCTGATCTTTATGATCTATCACCTGGCGTATCAGTTCTACTGCGGGGTTATCTTTATTGCGGTATTTGGTTTTTTTAGGCTTTATCACTACTTCTCCCAGCTCACGTGTGTCTGATGAAAGCGCTATATTTATTGTCTTTGTTTCGCCTGCGGTAACAGATTTTTTAATTGTTTTATACCCAACGAAGGAAAACTGTACCTGTGTAAATGGCTTATCTGTAGAGAGCTCATAATTGCCCTGTTCGTCTGTATTGGTGCCTATGCTGCTTGCCACAAAATTTACTGTGACGTATGCAAGCGGCTTCCCGTTGGCGGCGTCTGTTACACGGCCTTTGACCACTGTAACCTGTGCCGCAGCTGTAAATGACAGCATGCAGAAAAGCAGCAGCAGTGGCAGGGTAGTCCGGGCTATATATTTAATCAAGAGATTCATCTGAATACGAATTTTTTCTGCAGAACATAGTTGTAGCAAAATCCGACTGCTGTTGCTGTAAGTACTTTTGAAGCGATGTAATGAAGACCGCAATAATTTGTGAGTAAGTAAACGCCTGCTATGTTGAGGATGAAGTTGCCACCCCATACCAGGAAATATTTTATGATCTGTGCCGTTGTGTTATCATCTTCCGGGCTGAACACCCATTTTTTATTGATGATAAAATTCACAACCCCTCCGGCGATAGTGCCCGTTGCGGTAGCAGCGAGGTACCATGCTCCGGCCAGTTCTTTCAGGAGTATACAAATAAGAAAGTCTGCCAGTGTAGCGATGAGTGACGATGCCTGTGCTTTAAGAAACGTAATCATCTTACAGCCATTTCAGGTATATGATGCATTGTAAAATCAGATTTGCGTAAATCCCGGAAATTATATCGTCCATCATAACACCCCAGCCACCAGGCAGGTTTTCTGAGCGTTTAATGTATAGCGGCTTTACTATGTCGAAGAAGCGGAACAGTACCAATCCCGCAATAATGGCGGCCAGTGTGGCCGGAACACAGATGAGGCTTATGCACATGCCTGCTATTTCATCAATCACTACTTTCTTATCGTCCTTCCCCCAGTCCTTTTCCACTACGTTGGCCGACCATACGCCCAGCAGACTGATGGCTGCTGCTATGGTAAGCTGCAACGGAAATGAATATCCTCCGGCATGTACCAGGTACCATACTGCGCAGGCTGCTATTGCAGCTACTGTGCCGCCGCCCTTGCCTATATAACCGATTCCGAAACCGGAGGATATTACTTTGTGCATTTTATTTAGAGTGCTTCAACCAGTTCCTGGTAATAGTCCAGACCAAGGTGCGTGATCAGGTCTTCACCCATGATGTGGCGCAGTGTGTTCTGCAGCTTTATCAGTTGTTTGAAGATGTCATGCTCAGGCTTCAGTTCAGGAGCTGTCTGCGGTGATTTAAAATAAAATGATAACCATTCCTGTATGCCGCTCATACCTGCGCGTGATGCGAGATCCATAAACAATGCAAGGTCCAGTACGATGGGCGCTGCAAGGATAGAATCGCGGCAGAGGAAGTTGATTTTGATCTGCATCTGGTAACCCAGCCAGCCGAAGATATCAATGTTGTCCCAGCTTTCTTTATTGTCGCCATGTGGAGGATAGTAGTTGATACGCACTTTGTGGTACAGCTCTCCATACAGGTCGGGGTTTATTTCCGGCTGCAGGATTTCTTCCAGCACGCTCAGTTTGGATACTTCTTTTGTTTTGAAGTTATCCGGATCGTCCAGTACCAGGCCATCGCGGTTACCGAGGATGTTTGAAGAGAACCAGCCGCGTATACCGAGTGCACGTGCAGCAAGGCCCGGTGCTACAATGGTTTTCATCAGCGTCTGTCCTGTCTTGAAGTCTTTACCGGCAATCGGTACCTGCAGTTCTTTTGCAAGATCTATAAGGGCAGGAATGTCGCAGGTAAGGTTGGGTGCACCATTTGCAAAAGGAACGCCCATACGGATCGCAGCGTATGCATAGATCATGCTTGGAGAAATGCGTTCGTCGTTTGCCTTCAGAGCAGCTTCAAATGCTTCAATCGTCTGATGAATATCGGAAAGCTCCAGGTACTTTTCTGTAGAAGCGCACCAAACCATTACAAGACGGTCGCAGTTATTGTTTGCCTTGAAGTCTTCAATATCTTTCATCAGGGCTTTGGCCAGTTCCCATTTATTCGTTTCTTCCTTGATGTTATTGCCATCGAGGTTCTTCACGTATTCATGGTCAAAAACCGCTTTCATTGGTTTCAGCTGCTGCAGCTCTTCTTTTATGGAATGGAGCAGGGCAGGTTCCAGTACTTTGGCATTCACTGCTGCTTCATACACGTTGTCGTCATATACATCCCAGCCGCCGAACACTATGTCGTTAAGGCCTGCAAGAGGTACGAAATCTTTAATCATCGGGTACCTGTTCTCGGTCCTTTTGCCCAGGCGGATGCTGCCCATCTGCGTAAGCGCTCCTACAGGTTGTGCCAATCCTTTCTTAATCGCTTCCACTCCTGCTATGAAGGTGGTTGCTACAGCTCCGAGTCCGGGTATCAATACGCCCAGTTTTCCTGTGGCCGGCTGAATCTGGTATTTCATATCGTCTGTGTTTTTGTTTATGTTAGTTTTAATTTTTTATAACCATTTATTCTTCTGGTACCATTGCAGTGTTTCGGTAAGTCCTCTTTCAAGGTTGTACTGCGGCAGGTAACCCAGTTCTGATACTATACTGTCTATACTGCAGTTCCAGTTTTCTGCGGTCAGCTCCTGGAGTTTTTCTTTGTTAAGCACCGGTGTGTTGCCTCCGCTTGCCATTGCTTCATTCATACTGGCTATCAGCTTTACTACAGGCAGCGGAATATGTATTTTAAAAGTGCGGCGTCCCAATATCTTCTTTGTCAGGTTGGCCAGTTCGTAACGGTCGTATACCTGGCCGTCCGATACATTGTAGGTTCTTCCGGTAACGTCCGAATGCATCGCCAGCAATATGCTTTGTACAAGGTCTTTTGCATACACAAAGCTCAGCAGTTGTTTTTTGCGTCCTATATATGGTTCAAATCCTTTTGCCAGTGTTTTAAACATTACCAGGAAATCGCGTTCACGCGGACCGTATACGCCGGTTGGACGCAGGATGATAATGGGCAGTTCTATGTTTTTCAGGTATTGTTCTGCCAGCAGTTTGCTCTTGCCGTATGCCGTTACCGGATTGGGCAGACTTACTTCCCGTATAGGTGTCGGGTCTTCGTAGTAGCGTGGGCCCAATGCGGCCAGGCTGCTTATGAAGACAAATTTCTTCAGCGGTATCTGTGCAACTGATGCAGCAATTGCAAGATTCTGTGTATATATGGCATTGACTTCATTATATACTGTTTCCCCAGAGGCTTTGGTTATACCTGCGGTATGTATAATGTACTCGTATTGTTTTTCATCCAGGTGCTGCCTTATTTCTTCTGCAGAGGTGAAATCCAGGTATACGTATTTCAGGTTAAAGTCTTCCAGGTGATCCGTTGCGCTGGAAGGTCTTATTGCTGCCGTAACCTCATAACCTACCTTTACAAGTGCTTCTACCAGGTGGTACCCAATAAAACCGCTTGCTCCGGTTACCAATACTTTTCCTTTCATTGTTAAATTTCTTTTTCGTAAATCCGGTACTTCTTATAAGGCTTTCCTTTTATATTCTCAATGGCTTTATTCATCAGGAAGTTGTCTTCCAGTATCCAGGAGGCTTCTACGGTGTTAATGTTTTTTTCGAGGCATTTCTGTATAATGTCGCCATAGAAAACCGCTTCGATACCCATCTTGCGATATGGTTCCAGTACGCCAAGCGCTATTACACGCAGCGCGTTTATTTTTCCTTTGCCAAACAGCAGCTTGAATATGCCGGTAGGAAGCAGCCTGCCGTTCTTTATTTTTATCAGTACCTGGTTGATGTCCGGGATGCACAGTGCAAAGCCGATCGCTTTTCCGTTGTGTTCTGCCACCAGGCAAAAGTCAGGATCGAGGATTAGTTTCATGTCTTTGGCCATGTACTCAAATTCTTCTTTGGTCATGGGCACAAAGCCCAGGTTCTTATCCCATGCCTTATTGTATATATCCTGCAGGTTTTCCACTTCCTGCTTGAAGTTCTTCATGTTGGCCTTGCGTATGGTAATGCCTTTCTGCTGCAGGCGTTCACGCAGCAGGTTGGTCATGCGCAGTGGCTTGTCATCGTAATCATCGCTGGTTATCTGCCAGGCGATGAGATCTGTTTTCTTTTTGAAGCCTGCATCGTCTACAAATTTGTTGTAGTACGGTTTGTTGTAGGTCATCATGGCAACCGGGGGCATATCATATCCCTCGATCAGCATGCCGCAGGTTTCATTGGTAGAAAAATTGACGGGGCCTATGGCTGTTTTTGCCCCGTTTTCTTTCAGCCATTTCTGCGCTGCATCCAGCAATCTGTCCGCAACTTCCGGGTTCTCTGTTGTATCGAAAAAGCCGAAAAATCCGTCCTGCGCGTTGTTAAAATCGTTGTGGTTCCTGTTGAGTATAGCAGCAATGCGGCCTACTACTTTTCCATGGTCCAGCGCCAGGAATGGCTGCAGGGTGGAATGCTTATGGAACGGGTGTTTTCCCGGGGTGAGCATATCGCGTTGTGCAATAAACAGTTCCGGTACGTAGTTCACATCGTTTTGGTACAACTTATGCGGGAAGTCAATAAATTCCTTCAGCATGAATTTATTGTCTGCTTTTTCTATCTGGATCATACAGTTGTTTTTATCATGGCAACACCTGCAGCCTGGAATGTTTTTGACATTTTATCAACAGCTTCTTCGATCTGGCCGAATGTATGCGTGGCCATAAGGGAGAAGCGGATCAATGTTGCATCCGGTGCTACGGCAGGAGACACCACAGGATTTACGAACACACCGTTTTCCTGCAATGCTTTGGTAATATGGAATGTCTTTTCGTTATCACGGATATATATCGGGATGATCGGTGTTTCAGATTCTCCTATATCAAAACCTTCCTCGCGGAGCAGTGTTCGTGCATAGTGCGTATTGGCCCAGAGGCGTTCCATATGTTCCGGCTCTGTTTCGATGATGGTAAGCGCTGCAAGTGCGCTGGCCGTAGCGGCAGGCGTCATACTGGCACTGAATATCAGTGAACGCGCATGATGCTTCAGGTAATCGATGGTTGCATTGTCTGATGCAATAAAGCCGCCCAGCGACGCCATTGATTTGCTAAAGGTGCCCATAATAAGGTCTGCATTATCTGTAAGGCCGAAGTGTGAGGCTGTGCCTGCTCCATTCTTACCGATAACGCCCAGGCTGTGCGCATCATCTACCATTATGGCAGCATTGTATTTTTCTGCGAGCTGTGTTATTTCCGGTAGCTTCACGATATCGCCTTCCATACTGAAAATGCCATCTACCACTATGAGTTTCAATGCTTCGTAAGGCATGTTCTGAAGTTTCTGTTCCAGGTCGGCCATATTGTTATGCCTGAACTTTACAGTACGGGCAAAGGAAAGACGGCTGCCATCTATAATAGAGGCATGATCATATTCGTCAAGGATCAGGTAATCATTGCGGCCCAGCAGACTGGATATCACACCAAGATTTACCTGGAAACCGGTACTGAAAATAATGGCATTCTCTTTGCCTGTAAAGGCTGCGAGCCGTTGCTCGAGCTCCAGGTGTATGTCCAGTGTACCATTCAGAAAGCGGGAACCGGCGCAACCGGAACCGTATTTGTCAATGGCGGCTTTAGTGGCTTCTTTAATGCGGGCATCGTTGGTAAGACCGAGGTACGAATTGGAACCGAACATCAGCACTTTCTTACCATCAATGATCACTTCCGTATCCTGGGCAGAAGATATTGGCCTGAAATAAGGGTAGATGCCGGCCTCTCTTGCGAGCACCGCATCCTGATAACTGCTTGTTTTGCTTTGTAGCTTTGCATTCATGAAAAATAATTTAAAGCCAACCTATTAGACGATTTCATTTTTTCGACTAAAATCGTTTTTCAGTCCAAAAGTACATAGATTTCTCTTACGGAGTATATATTTCTTTTATCCGTAAATAACTTCATCGAATAAGTTAAGAAAAAAAATTAATAAAATGTTGATAATCCAGTTTATCCGGGGTAACAATTCGGTAACTGTTTCTTAATTCGTGCAAGGCAATTTGGGGCGTTTCTTTGCACCGCTTTTATCCACCAACCATCTTAAACATGCTTCACAAACTAAAGGCGCTGCTCTTTGCAGTGCTTATGGCCGGCTCTTTTGCCGCATTTTCACAGACCTTGCCCGGAGATTCTGTTGTTTATGGCCCCATGATGAGCGCAGTATATGGAGATACAGTACGCGTCTGGGTCATGACCAAAAACAGCACCGGTTCCGGGAACAGTTTTTCCCTTGAGCTGAAATCACCCACAGGCAGTGCCCTGACAGGTGCACTGCATGATTCCGACACCCGCCTTGGCTATAATCTCCGCTCTTATCTTTATACAGGACTTGCAGCCGGACAAACCTACACTGCAACCATTAAGGTAAATGGCGCCGCTACCTACCGGCATGCCTCGGTTACCTGCGGTGCCGGCCAGGTCACTGATTTCTCCTTTCTTGCCGGCGGTTGCGGCCGTATTATGGATATGACCCGTTGCGTAGATAACATAGAAGGACCGCTGCATATAAACGGTACGCCGGACATATACAAACATATGGCTACAGAAAACAGCGATATGATGGTGTGGCTCGGTGATGCAGTGTATCTCTTCGGGCTGGAGCATGCGCAGGGAATGTGCCCTGGTATGATCAATGACTGGGACACAAAAGATGCACTGTTCTCCCGGTATTTCTTTAACCGCCAGTTTCATGATACGCTGCTCCGCGCCATGCCGCAGCTGGTGATCACAGATAATCACGATCTTGGAGGAAACGAATACAATAAAACGATGCCTACCCTGGGCATCAGCAAGGAAAATTTCCGTGCCTGGTGGCAAAACCCTGCATGGATGGGCAATGCACAGGGTGACGGACTTTATTCTTCTTACCGCTATAAAGATGTTGAGTTCTTCCTGCTGGACAACCGCAGTTACCGTGAAAGCACTACACGTCACCTCGGTCCTTATCAACTGAGGTGGCTGGAACAGGCATTACTTAATTCCACAGCTTCGTTTAAAGTACTGATCTCCGGTACACCATCTTTTGACAAGCATTGGGGCGGAAGGAACTTCAGCATTACCACAGAATGTGACACGCTGATTCAATATATCAAAGCGCATAATATTGACGGTGTGCTTTGCTACAGTGCAGACATACATGCACAGGAGTTCTTTGGCCGCTACAACGATCATACGTACCCGTTCTTCGATGTCCTCTCCGGTAACCTGGCTTCTGACATTGGCTCGGGCAGTACTTCTGTTACCCCGGATAACGATGATATTTTTGACGCTATCATCCAGACATATACCAAAACAAATATTTATGGCCAGGTGGGAGATCGCCGTTATAAGATCAACTACCTGTCACCGAATGGCGTTTCTTATTACAGCGCCATCATACACGAAGACATGCTGAAAAGCATCGATGACAGCACGAAAAAAATAGCGCTGGCATTCACCAATACGCTCACAGACTCTTCCAAATATCACCGCACGCTCACTTCTTCTAATATTTCCTACACAGCGGACAAAGACGGCAATGCCTCATCTGCTATGCTGTTCGGCAGTAATTCGTCTGTTACCATTCCGCACACTGCAGAGCTGGATATGAACGACCGCACCTTCAGCATTGTATACTGGATCAACCCGGCACAATACCCTGTAACAGGCTATGCAGGTGTATTCTCCAACAGCACCGGTAACGATGGCTATACTGTAGGTATGGACGATGCCGGACACCCGGTATTCATCAATCACGCAAACGGCAAAACATACACCGCCAGCCTTTCACTGAAACTGAATCACTGGACGCACATCACCTGGAAATATGACAACATAAAACTGCAGCTGATGCTTTGCTGGAACAGTCAGCAGATACAGAAATGGACGAACGTAGCTACGCCGGCTGCCTCAACCGGTAACCTGTATCTTGGAACGAACGTGGCTAACAAACACTTCATCGGTGCCCTGGACGAATTCAATACTTACGGAAAGCTCATCACCGACAAACTAGTGTACAAGCTGAGTGGCTACCAGCCGCACAGAGGCACAGCGCTGGGCATGCCGGGCGCACAGAATGCAGTGATCCCGTCTACCGAGATCAACAGTACATTGAGCGGCAGCACAGGTTTTACAGTAGAATTCTGGGAGCGCATTACAGCAGCACAGGCTACCGGCAACAAACTGATGTCGTGCAACGGCCGTGTAAATGGTAACTCCACCGGTTTCTCACTGGAGTTCAGTGCAGCAGGTAAAGTAAACCTGGCAGTAGGTACCAATGGTTCCGGCTGGACGACGATCAATGACAACGGCAACCCATGGCAGGCAGGCGAGTGGAACCACGTAGCGCTTACTGCTGTTCCGGGCGATTCACTGTATGTGTATGTAAACGGCATCAAAACCGGGACTGCGAAATTCACTTCTTTTTATACTAATACATTCGGACTGGCACTGGGCAAGAGTGTTTACTATGGTGCGCCGATACAGGGTGAAATGGATGAGCTCCGCATCTGGAACGCACCACAGACAGGTGACAGCATCCGCAAGCGTATGCATTATACACTCAGTGGCGCAGAAGCAAACCTGGCTTATTACTACAACTTCAATAAATACACAGATACAACGGTAATGAGCTCCGGTGCACATCTGTATGAGCTGAAGATCGCAGGCAGCACGCTGGTAGCCTCAACAGCACCGGCCGCATTGCTGGGTGCACCTTATCATGACCTGGCAAAAGGCAACTGGAGCGTGCGTAAAGACGCTACGACCGGCCTGAAACTGGACGATGCCATTCCTGACTTTGTAACCAACCTCGTTGCGGGCCGTCACATAGACAGCACTATCGGCACATTCGGTACTGGCGGCAACCAGTATTACCTGAAAGGCGGTTGGCAGCTGGATGCGCTGAACCTACCTACGGGCACTATTACCATAGATCTCAGCCAGTGTCTGCCGCATTATGATTCCATCAGTCATGTGGCCAGCGAGTTTTACCTGCTGAAAGAAGATTCCGTCAATGCTGTGAGTATTGTAAACAACGGTTATTTCGATGGGCAAAACCTGAAATTTATCGGAACGTTCTTCGATAGTGGTGTATATCATCTTGGCTGGAAAACAGATACAGCATCTGCACTCTTTAACCGTGGCGGCGTACTTTCTATGCTGGGCGGACATTCTATCCGCATTCCATATGCAGGGGTTACAAATGTGCTCAACAGCAGTTTTACCATTGAGTTCTGGGGCCGCCTGATGCAGAACCCTTCTGAAAATGCCAAAATCCTTTCCAATAATGGCCGTGTAAACAATAATTCTACCGGTATATCACTGGAATTTCCGCTGAACAAAACGATGAACGCAGTATTTGGCAATAACGGCAGTGGCTGGACAACAGTCAATTCTAAAAACGCCTGGAAAATAGGTGAGTGGAACCATATTGCGGTTACTGCAACGCCAAATGATTACATCAGGCTGTATATGAACGGCGAACTGACGGACAGTACTGCTTATACAGCGTTTGCCGGCAACCAGATAGATATGACAATGGGTACCAGCCTGTATTATGGCAGTGAAACCGTTTCTATGCTGGACGAACTGCGTATCTGGAAGAAAGTAAAAACAGCTGATGAGATCCGCAACCAGATGCACCTGACACTGAATACACCACAGGACACTATGCTGGCCTACAACTATACGTTCAACCAGGCCAATACAGGGTTTGTCCTGAATAAAGCAACGGCACAGGACAGTATCCCCGGCACCAATTACAGGATCATTCCGGCTACTTCTCCTGTAGGAAATATCATTGCTGCACAGCAATATCATGTAACCGGCACCTGGAGTATCCGCGATTCTGCAAACTCCGGTCTGTCTGTTTTCGTGTCCGTTCCGGATTATGAAACAAACCTGGTAATGGGTAAAGACAGCCTTACCGGCACCATTGCTTCCACAACTATCCAGCATATGGAAAACCTGCGTACACAATGGCAGATCGACCCGCTGAAACTGGCTTCCGGTCAGTTTGAATTTGATGGTCCGGGAGTACTGGGCAGCAACTGGGCCGCAGTTAAAAACCAGGCGATCGAATATTACCTGCTGGAGCGTGATTCAAGCGGTCAGTATGTGATTAAATCCGTTGGCCAGGAAAGCAACGATAAAATTGACTTTAACCCGACAAGCCTGGAATACGGCATGTACACACTCGGCTGGAAGAACAATACAACCGGTATCGTAGAGATCGGCAACAGGACTGTAAGCCTCTTCCCGAACCCATCTAACGAACAGGTAACGCTTGCTGGTATTGATGGCGCTGATGTTGATGGTGTTTATGTGCATACCATTACCGGTCAGTATGTGGATGTGCCGGTACAGACGGGAACTTCAGAGATCCGCATGAATGTGGGCAGACTGGCACCGGGCACTTATATTATCGTTGTTTCCACAAAGAGCAACCATGATAAGAAAGCGCTGAAATTTATTAAGCAGTAAGGGTGGATGTAGGATTTGAGATATGAGATGTGAGTATTGAGATGTGAGATGTGCGCAGAGAGCAGGGAGCAAGTGGGATAAGCATTTCTCTTAACGGATAAAAACTCCTGCCTTGTTTAAGGCAGGAGTTTTTTGTTTAATACCATCCTGAGCGTAGCCGAAGGATAGCAAACCACGCTAAGGACGGAATGAAAAATATGAATAAAAAAAGCAGGCTTCATACGAAACCTGCTTTTTTACTTAATAGGTATTTCTCACATCTCAATACTCACATCTCCTGTCTAAAACTTAATTACCGCATCTTTCAGCAGTGGCTGCTTCTGGTCTTTTTCAGAAACAATGACATCTTTCAGGTCTATTTTCCAGTCGATATTGAGGGAAGGATCAGCATAGTAAACACCGCCTTCTGCAGATTTATCGTAAAAATTATCGCATTTGTAAAACACTTCTGCAGTATCGCTCAGCACAGCATAGCCATGCGCGAAGCCTCGTGGGATCAGGAACTGGCGCTTGTTCTCAGCAGAAAGCTCTACACCGTACCATTGGCCGTAGGTTGCGCTATTGGGACGAAGGTCTACCACCACATCCCAGATAGTACCTTCCAGCGCGCGGATCAGTTTGGTCTGCGGTGTTGGCTCATTCTGGTAATGCAATCCGCGGAGCACATTTTTTACAGAACGGGCCTGGTTATCCTGTATCAGCGGAATAGAAAACCCCGTAGCGTCTTTCAGTGTTTTAGCATTAAAGCTCTCAAAGAAATAACCACGATCGTCATGAAAAATACGCGGTTCCAGTATCAGCAGGCCTTCAATGGGCGTTTTAATTACGTTCATTATTATTTACTGAGTTGTTCTACAATAGCGAGGAAATTACTGCTTACATATTCCAGTTCTTCCTGTGTAAATTCCGTGTGTATCGGCAATGAAATGACACAATCTGTAAGCATATCTGTAACCGGCAGTTCCTGCTGGTTATCAGCAAAAGCCTTCAACATATTCTGTTTGTGGCTGGGAACAGGGTAGTAAATCATAGACGGAATACCTTTCTCGGCCAGCAGCGGCTGCACTTCATCACGGCTTACGTTTTTCAGTTGCAGTGTGTACTGGTGAAATACGTGTTTGTTATTGGCAGCGCGGAACGGTGTAATAATATTAGGATTGGATTTAAACGCGTTGTCGTAATGATCGGCCACGGCGCGACGCGCATCGCAGTATTCATCCAGGTGACGCAGTTTAATGCGCAGCACGGCAGCCTGTATACTGTCGAGACGGCTGTTGCAGCCTACCATTTCGTGGTAATATCTTACTTTCTGACCGTGGTTGGCAATCATGCGCAGATCTTCAGCCAGTTTATCATCATTGGTGAAAATAGCGCCGCCGTCACCATAACAACCCAGGTTTTTAGAAGGGAAGAAGCTCGTGCAACCGATGATGCCCATAGAACCGGTCTTTTTAACCGTACCATCGGAAAACGTATAGTTGCCACCGATAGCCTGTGCGTTATCTTCCACCACAGGAATGTTATGTTCTTTTGCCAATGCCAGCAGCGGCTCCATATCTACACACTGACCATAAAGATGTACCGGTATAATGGCTTTTGTCTTTGGTGTAATTGCCTTTTTCACACTTTCAATGTCCATGCAGAAAGTATCGGCATGCACATCTACAAATACCGGCTTGAGACGCAGCAATGCGACAACTTCAACAGTAGCAATATAAGTAAAGGAAGGAGTGATCACTTCATCGCCCGGCTGCAGGCCCAATGCCATCAGCGCTATCTGCAGCGCATCGGTTCCGTTGGCGCAGGGAATAACATGTTTTACGCCCAGGTACTGTTCCAGTTCCTGGCCAAATGCTTTTACATCAGGCCCGTTAATGAAGGCAGTGGTGCTGAGTACATTCTGTATAGCAGCATCTACTTCGGGCTTTATTTTTTCGTACTGACGCTTCAGGTCAACCATTTGTAAGTTGTACATAGCCTTAATTTAGCGGATGCAAACATACATATTATATCTGCTTGGCGGGAATGAGTAACAGAGAAATCTTACAGCCGCCTGATCCCGGAAGGAACATTTAACAGAAAAACAATTTATATAAAACAAAAAAACTAATTTGAGCAGTATTGTAAATAATAAGCAGCAGCAGGAACAGAACCCTTGCCGCCTTTATCAGCCGGAATATATGCGGAAATTGTCGCCTTTTCTTATCTGTTTTTTTTGCCTTTGCAATATAGCGGCGGCACAATCCCGGCTTATCGGCAAAAGGTATGTAGCCGAAACCGGCGTGACTTGTAAGGATGGCGTTGGAACGCTTTATACATACTATGTTTTATCATTCAGGAAAGATTCAGTTACCCTTGAGTACCGCGTGAGGGCAGAAGTGCTCCCGGAAAGAAAAGAAATGTATGAACACATGTATGATCATCTTAGAAAAACATACAAATGGAAGGTCCGCAATAAGATTTTGACAATTGAAGGGTGCACCGATATAGGCAAACTGACAATCAGGAAGTCAGAACTAACCGGGAAAAGCGCAGAAATGAATAGAATACTTGAGTTTACAGAAGAAGAGAAATAATACCGGATGAGATTGCTGACAGTATGTTTTAAACACGTTTTCCACGATTCTGCTGTTCGCAAACGATGCCGGATTTAGATTTGTTTGTTTTTGACTGATAATTGTAACTTAGCTCCGCAATTTTAAAAACCAAACCATTAAACGATAATTCAATGGCTAAAATCAAAGTAGCCAATCCGGTTGTAGAACTGGACGGCGATGAGATGACGCGCATCATCTGGAAATTCATCAAAGACAAACTGATCCTTCCTTATATTGATGTAGATATTAAGTACTACGACCTGGGCATTGAGCACCGCGATGCTACCAACGACCAGGTAACTGTTGATGCAGCCAATGCTATCAAGGAAATAGGTGTAGGTATCAAATGCGCTACCATCACTCCGGATGAAGCCCGTGTAACGGAATTTAACCTGAAACAGATGTGGAAAAGCCCTAACGGCACCATCCGTAACATCCTGGACGGCACAGTATTCCGCGAGCCGATCGTTATCAAAAATATCCCGCGCCTGGTTACCAACTGGGATGCTCCGATCATCGTAGGCCGCCATGCATTCGGTGACCAGTACCGTGCTACAGACTTCGTAACCAAAGGCAAAGGCAAGCTCACTATCAAATTTGAAGGTGAAGACGGCCAGGTAATTGAGCACGAAGTATATAACTTTAAAGGCGATGGCGTAGCGCTGGCTATGTACAACACAGATGAGTCTATCCGTGGTTTTGCCCGTTCCTGCTTCAATATGGCACTGAGCAAAAAATGGCCGCTGTACCTGAGCACCAAGAATACCATCCTTAAAAAATACGATGGCCGCTTCAAAGACATCTTTGAGGAAATCTTCCAGGCTGAGTTCAAAGCTCAGTTTGACGCTGCAGGAATCGTATACGAGCACCGCCTGATCGATGACATGGTGGCTTCTGCACTTAAATGGAACGGTAATTTCGTATGGGCTTGTAAAAACTATGATGGCGACGTACAGAGCGATACTGTAGCTCAAGGGTTTGGTTCTCTGGGCCTTATGACTTCCGTGCTGGTTACCCCCGACGGGAAAACAATGGAAGCAGAGGCTGCACATGGTACTGTTACACGCCATTACCGTGAATACCAGAAAGGTAACCCTACTTCTACCAACCCGATCGCGTCTATCTTCGCATGGACACGTGGCCTGGCGTTCCGCGGCAAGCTGGATGGTAACCAGGACCTGATCAATTTCTGCCACGCACTGGAAGAAGTTTGTATCGAAACGGTAGAAAGCGGTAAAATGACCAAAGACCTCGCAGTAGGTATCCATGGCAATAAAGTAAACCATGGTGAACACTACCTGTACACAGAGGAGTTCCTCGATGCACTGGATGCAGGTCTGAAAGTAAAACTGGGTAATAAAGTAGCAGCAGAAGCTTAATATTTATATTAAATAATAAAGAGAAAAAGGCCGGGTGTTCCCGGTCTTTTCTTGTACACGGTATTCTGTACAAAGTGAGGGCTCACTTTAACGGATAATTTTTGATATAAAATATTACCTTCGTCGCTTACCGTATCACGGAAAATGATCTTTTTCAGGCGGAAATAATAAAATAAAACAATACGGTATGAAATGGCTCATACTCGCCCTGGGTATCTTATTTGAAGTGCTGGGCACCATCTCGATGAAATATGCAGATGGATTTACTAAACTTATACCGTCTGTACTGGTCTTTGTATTTTACGGGATCAGCCTCGCAGTACTGGTATTTGTACTCGAAAAGATGGAAGTAAGTATAGCTTACGCCATCTGGGCCAGCGCCGGCACTGCGTTGATCGCCATCATCGGTGTTGTATTTTACCATGAACACATCTCCACTCTGAAAATCATTTCAATAGCATTAATTATCCTGGGAATACTGGGTTTAGAACTTTCGGAAGCATAAGTCACACATAAAATCTTATGAACATTTTTTTAACGGGTGCAACCGGTCTTGTAGGCGGAGAGTTACTCATTAACCTTTCCAAAAGAGCAGAGGTAGAAAAGATATTCTGCCTGGTGCGTGCCAAAACTGAGGATGACGCAAACGCACGGCTCGCACAGGTTTTCAGGTTGCATGACGATCATTATGATCCGGCAAAGATCATCCCTGTATTAGGTAACCTTTTTGATGACGGGCTTACAGATATGCTTCAGGTCAATGCCGCGCTGCAATCGGTAAATACAGTCGTTCATTCAGCGGCCAATACATCTTTTTCACGTGTCAATGATGCATTGGTCGAAAAGGCCAATATCGGTGGGCTCACCAAAATACTGATGTGGGCAAAACAACTGCCTGCGCTGGAAACGTTCCTTTACATAGGCACGGCAACTATTTGTGGTAAAGACGTAAAGCACAGGGTAGTGCAGGAAGATGAATCGCCCAACCCGGCGGCCAGCCATGTGGTAAGGTACACGTATACCAAGATGCAGGGCGAACTGCTGATACGCGAGCACCTGCCGAAGGATAAAATACTGATTGCCCGTCCTTCTATTATTATGGGTGACAGCCGGCCGGTAATGCCGCGTTCTCCTGTTATTCTCTGGGCTATGGCAACCATCAACCATCTGCGCCTGATACCGGTAAATGAACATGCAAAACTGGATATCATACCGGTAGACTATGCTGCCGACGCCATTACGGAACTGCTTTTTTCCAAAAGAAAATACAACGTCTATCATATTTCCGCAGGTGAAACCGGTTCGACAACTGCTTACGATTTGGCCCGTACGCTCTCGGAGTATTTTGAGGATATGCCGCCTTTCAGGTTTATTCACAAAGACATGCTCGGGCAAGTAAAGCACTGGACGCGCGACCGCCTGAACCCGGAAAGCGAGCTGTATGTCTACAACGACTATCTCGAATACTGGAAACATGCTTTTGAAGAAAAAGGAAACCTGCGCCTGCTGTTCACCGGTCTTGATCCTTATCTTGAATTTATGGAGCTGGGACATATTTTTGACAACAGCCGTCTGCTGGAAGATGTGAGTATCGGACAGTCTGTACCGGCTGATGTGTACATTGCTACTTCCATGCATTACGTACAGAAGCTGGACGTGCTGGAAGGCGCTATTGATCCGTAGCAGATAAAGAAATCATATATGCGATGCCTTCCTCCGGGGAGGCATTTGTATTTATACAATTATTTCCGGGGGAAAAATCATTTCTGTTGCATATGGCAAATACCGAATTTTATACAACCAGAAAACGGAGTCACAATGAAAACAGTAGTGATCACAGGGAGCAGCAAGGGCATCGGGTATGGGCTTGCAGATGCATTTCTTGCCAGGGGATGCAATGTTGTTATCAACAGCCGGAGTGAAAAAGCAGTGATCGCTGCGGTGCAGACGCTGGAAGACAAGCATATGATAGACCGGATTTACGGGTGTTTCTGTGATGTAGCAGATTATGCGGCTGTAATGCATTTATGGGAAACGGCAGTACAGCATTTCGGGCAGGTGGATATATGGATCAATAATGCCGGGCAAAGCCACCCGCAGAAAAGCTTCTGGGAGCAACGGCCTGAGCAGGTACGGTCTGTTGCGGATACCAATTTTCTCGGTGCCATGAACGGATCGCATGTAGCGCTGACGGGAATGATAAAACGAGGTAGTGGTTCTCTGTATAATATGCTGGGCCTTGGCAGCAACGGTATGCAGGTAAAGGGCTTTGGGCTGTATGGAAGCACTAAACGCGGTATCGCGTATCTTACCAAGGCACTGGCGAAAGACGTAGCAGGAACCAATGTGCAGGTGGGCAGTATTTCTCCCGGTATGGTAGCTACAGACCTGCTGCTGCATGCCGGCGATGCACCCATAACTCCGCGCATGAAAAAGATCTTCAGCATACTGGCAGATCATGTAGAGACTATAGCGCCATGGATTGCAGACAGGATACTTCACAACAATATCAATGGAACAGCAATTGCATGGCTCACAAAACCCAAGATACTGTGGCGCTTTTTATCATCTCCGTTTGTCAGAAGGAATGTTATTGAAATGTAGTACCGCGGAATTGCACCATTACATGCATCCAATAATTTTATCGACGTTGTTTCCCCGAAACGTTGTCATCCTTCTACTGCGCTCAGGATGACAATTTACGCACGTTGGTCATATTGTCTGAGCTCCTTCACTACATTACGTTTCGTTCGGGATAACATTACGTATTCTATGATCAGGCTTTTACTTTTGTCTCCAGGAAATCCATATAATTCATTACCGCACGGATCTCTGAATAAGTAAATTCGTCGCCCAGCTTTGCTTTTATGGCAGAAGCACCTTTATCTTCCGTTGCCGCTATTACAGTCATAATTGCATCTTTATGTTCGTCACTTACAAACATAGAAACACTCACATCTCCGGATTTAATAAAATGCATCAGGTGGCTTTCGATAGTTGTATGTGATAATCCACGCGCTTCCGCTATTTCATCAATCATCATACCTTTCTGCATCATCTGGAAACTGATCGTTTTACTGTCGTCTTTGGGTAGTGAAGAAACCGCATCCGGTGTTACTTTCCAGTCTTCGTCGGCAAGTTTTATTTCCTGCAGTTTTTCCAGCACGACTTCCTCAGTTTTTCCTTCTGCAAGCCCGCCAGACAGTACCAGCGCCTGCTCCAGTTGTTTCTTCTTTTTAAAAAAGGCAATTTTCAGATCGTCCAGCGCACGGAGGTATTGGCGTACGTTCTTGCGGATTTTTATTTCATCATAATGCTGCCGTAATGAATGCAGTAATTGTTCGTTGATGTTTTTGGTGAAATAATCAACAGCTGCGCCGGTACGTTCATGCAGGTGTTTGTAATCGCCGCTTGCCACGGAAATAAGTTGCTGCAGCTGAATCTTGAATTTCTCTGACGTTTGTGCCAGCGCTGTCGCTTTCTGTTGCAGTGCCGCCGACCAATCCATAGCTCTTTGCTTATCGGGAAATTGCCGGTCTGCATAACCTTTATGATGTTCCTGCAGCTCTGTAAGCAGGTTGGTCCAGTCAAAAAATATAGAAAGTTTCTCTGCCAGAAAAGCCAGCCTGCTGTTGGCCAGTTCGCGTTCTATTTCTGCCTCTGCCAGCTCTGTATTGTAAAATGCCAGCACCCGCTCATCTGTAGAAATGGCTTCCGGACGTATGTGCGAATGAAGTACAAGCCCTTTGAGCGAAGTAAGCCGGCTTAAGGCCACATATACCTGTCCTGCAGCAAATGAGGCGCCCGCATCTATAATGGCTCTTTCAAAAGTAAGTCCCTGGCTTTTGTGAATGGTAATGGCCCATGCCAGCCGGATAGGGTATTGCGTAAAGCTGCCCAGTTCTTCTTCCTCGATCTTGTCTTCTTTTTCATTAAACTGGTAGCGGACATTTTTCCAGGTTTCTTTTTCAAGCAGAAACGGTTCGTCATCTTCTGTAAAACGTACAAAAATGCCGTCTTCCGTAATGCTGCTTACCTGTGCCAGCTTGCCGTTGTAATACCTGCGTGCTTCGCCCTTATCGTTTTTGATGAACATGATCTGGGCACCTTCTTTGAGATACAGCACCTGGTCGGCAGGCAATGCTTTTTCGCTGAATTCACCCTTCAGCTCACCTTCAAAACTATACTGATGGCCTTTCAGGCGTTTCAGTTCCTGCTGGTTTACTTCGTCCGCTTTGTGGTTATGCGAACTGAGCAGTATGTAACGGTCGTTATTTTTGGGCTGGAAAGAAGCATTGTAATAACTGTTGAGTACCGCGAGATCGTTATCTGTGGCCTGGTTGTTACGCACATTATTCAGCAGGTTTATAAAGTCTGCATCATTCTGGCGGTATATTTTCTTCAATTCTATAAACAAAGGCGGCACCTGCTGTGCAACCCATGAATCGAAGAAAAAAGGGCTCTTGTAGTACCTGCCCAGTATTTCCCATTCTTCATTGGCCACAACCGGCGGCAGCTGGAACATATCACCGATATACGCCACCTGCACGCCACCAAATGGCTGGCTGTATTTCTTCCGGAAATGCCGCAGTATCAGGTCGGCTGCATCCAGCATATCTGCCCGCACCATCGATATCTCGTCAATGATGAGCAGCTCCAGCTCCTGCAGCAGTTTTCTTTTATTGCTGTTGAAGCGTATATTTTTAAAAAGTGAGTGCTGGTCTGTACCTGCAGTACCATGTTCAAAGCCTTTCCTGTTGCCGGGAATAAACGGTCCGAAAGGCAGTTGGAAAAAGGAGTGCATCGTAACACCTCCTGCATTGATAGCAGCTACACCTGTGGGGGCAACAACAACCGTATTCTTTTTTGTCTGTTGCTGTATCTGTTTCAGGAACGTGGTTTTACCTGTGCCTGCGCGGCCGGTAAGGAATATATGCCTGTTGGTATGATGAACGTACGACGCTGCAAGGTCAAACAATGAATTTCCGGTGAGGCTCATGGCGGAAAATTACACAAATTTAGTGCCGGACAATAAGCCGGTAATAAAAGAAACCGCAAAGATCGCTGAGAGCCGCGAAGAACGCGAAGATATTTTACAGGTAAAAAAACTTAGCGCTCCCTGGCGTCATTCTTTGCGTTCTCTGCGGTTAAAATTACTTCGCAAGCCGTTCCATAATACTGCTGAACAAAGAAATAACAAGGCTGAACAGCAATGCATAGAAAAAACCGTCGACACGGAAGCCGTGTACCAGTTCCGCGCATATCAGCACGATCACTGCATTGATCACCAGCAGGAATAATCCGAGTGTCACAATGGTGACCGGTATAGTAAGCAATACCAGTAACGGTTTCAGGAAAGCATTGAGCAATGCAAGTACTACAGCCACCACAATAGCCGTTGTGAAATTGTGTACATGTATACCCGGCAGGATATATGACGCCGCAAAAACGGCCAGTGTATTTATGATAAGTCTTGTAAGCAGGTTCATTGTAATAGTCCGTTATTAAACAAAGCTAGTACTTCACAATGGCAGTATCTGCAACTTTCTTCCAGCTTTTATTTACACCCCCGAGACTATCAAGAGTGCGGCCGATGGATTTAAGAAAAAACGGGCCGGAATCTGCGTTAATAATTTTCTTCTCATTCTGTTTGTCCCCGTAATTAAAAACCAGGAACATGCCCGGAAGATCGGGGATCCTTTTCTCATATATGGCGCTGCAGGTATCGGGCCGGTAAGAACTGAACTGTTTCAGAAGTTGTGCAGCCTTAGTTTTGGTAATTTTCTTCTCATACACACCCTGATGCTGGGTAAACATCTGGCCGGAGTAACGGACAAGACCGTTTTTATAAATTTCTACAGAATAAATGGGGCAGCGGCCAAAGCAGGCAGTACGGCCCATACGTACGTATTCCGGAACCTTCTGGGCATTTGCCGCGATGGCCGTCATTAACAGAAAAATTGTACTTATTATGTTCTTTTTCATTTTTTTATATTTTCAAGGTTACAAATATAGCAAGCTACTACTGCTTTAAATCCTTTTGCAAATATGTTGCCAGACAATACTAATGAAAACTTAATCCATACGTTGGCCATGAGCTTTATACAAGGCATAGGTCCCAAACTTGCCGTGGCGCTGCTGGAGCATTTCGGCACGCCCGAAGAAGTAATAAAAGCCCCGGTGAAAGAATTGCGCCTTGTGCCCGGCATGGGCGACATTAAGGCCAAAGCCTGCAAAGAGCCAATCGTAATGCAGCAGGCCGAAGAAGAGCTGGCGTTTGTCCGGAAACACAATATTGACATACTTTTTATCAATGATGAAAATTATCCGCAACGACTGCGCGGCTGCAACGACGCTCCTGTACTCCTGTACCGGAAAGGTAATGCAAACCTGGACGCCGGGCGGATTGTTTCTGTGATAGGCACACGCCGCAACACAGAATATGGCCAGCGGATGACAGAGGAGCTGATTGAAGGACTTCGTGATGTGCCGGATTTGCTCGTTGTAAGCGGACTGGCGCACGGTATTGATACAATTGCCCACAAAGCAAGCCTGGCTGCGGGTTTGCCTACTGTAGGTGTGCTGGGGCATGGCATAGACCGCATTTATCCGGCAGACAACAAACAACTGGCCAATGAAATGGCTGCAAAGGGCGGCATACTTACAGAATTTCCGCACGGTACCAAACCGGATAAGACAAATTTCCCGGTACGCAACCGCATTGTGGCCGGTCTGTGCGATGTAACAGTGGTGGTGGAAAGCAACCGGAAAGGGGGAGCAATTATCACTGCTTACCTGGCAAGCAGCTATGGCCGCGAAGTTGCTGCTTTCCCGGGCCGTGTAAATGATTCCCGTTCGGAGGGCTGCAATGAGCTGATACAACGTAATCTGGCATCTCTGATCACAGGAGCTGAAGATCTGCAGCGGCTGATGAACTGGGGCAATATAAAACCAAAGAAAACAATCCCGCAGCAACTCATGTTTGTCTTATCCGGCGAAGAGCAAAGTATTATGAAGATGCTGCAGCAGAAAGAAGCAGTACACAGTGATGAATTATTGCACCATAGCGGACTTTCAGACTCTGCACTGGCCATTACATTACTGCAGCTGGAAATGCAGGGTCTGATAAAAACATTACCCGGAAAGATGTACCGGGCTATAATTAGCTGATGAGCCAATTAGCTAATACCCGCACTGTTGGTTTTATTCTGTCAATATCCGGTATCCGGTATCCAGTATCTCACATCCCAAATCTCACATCTCATATCTCAAATCTCAAATCCCACATCTCAAATCTCCCACGCATATAAAATATCTATGGATCGAAAATGTGTTCTTTTGCCATCGGGAGCGGCTACCAGCTTATCTCCCGGGATGTTTTACATCGTTTTTTCTTTAATCATATTTTCTTATGGTGTATTGCGGATCGTTAAAACCATCCTAATTTTACTCCGTCAAATCAACAATAGCCAACATGGCAACAACAGACGGAGTTTCTACAGAGAACCAGTCTTTACATCCAACAACCCTGCAAGAAGTAACAGCCACAGTTATCAGCAAACTGCCTTTTTATCTTCCGGAGCACATGGTCAACCATAAAAAGATGGTTCATCCGCCATGCGGTTTCTGAGCAGCGTTATACATATGTTCCTCAAAGGAAATATTATCCCCGGTATAAGACCGGGAATGCAAATTTTCGTTTTCATTTTTTTATTCATAATCACATAAACAGTTACAAAACATGTCATTTTCAGACCTGATGTCCCACTACTGGTGGGTGCTATTCCTTCTTGTTGCCCTTGTCCTGTACAAGATCATTCTCCGCGTTATTTTCGGTATGGTAATCGTGCCGGAAAATAAGATCGGGCTGGTCACCAAAAAATTCGTATTGTTCGGTGCTGACCGTTCATTGCCCGACGGCCGTATTATTGCCACCAACGGCGAAGCCGGCTTCCAGGCCGCGACGCTGGCGCCAGGCCTGTACTGGTTTATGTGGCCCTGGCAGTACAGTGTAGACATGACACCGTTTACCATTATCCCGGAAGGCAAGATCGGGCTGGTATTATCAAAAGACGGTGCTGAAATACCTACAGGCCGTATCCTTGCACGTAAAATAGAATGCGATAACTTCCAGGATGCTACAAAATTCCTTTCCGGTGGCGGACAGCGTGGCCGGCAGACGGGTTTTATGACGGCAGGTTCCTATCGTATCAATACATTCCTGTTTGACATTGCCATCACAGACCAGGTGACCATTCATGAAAACCGCGTGGGCATCGTTACCACACTGGACGGTGAGCCGATACCGCAGGGGCAGATTGCCGGTAAGGATGTGGATGGCCATAACAACTTCCAGGACATAGATACTTTCCTGAAAAACGGCGGTAACCGCGGTCTGCAGCCACAGGTGATACTGGCGGGTTCTTACTACATAAACCCATGGGCCGTGCAGATAGAAGAACGTGTTATGACCGAAGTACCCATTGGCCATGTGGGGGTCGTTATCAGCTATATAGGTGAAGACGGCCTGGATATGACAGGCGAATCGTTTAAGCATGGTAACATCGTAAGCCGCGGTTTCCGTGGTGTATGGATGGAGCCCCTGGGACCTGGTAAATACCCGGTAAACATTTACACGATGAAAGTGGAGCTGGTGCCGACCACCAACCTGGTGCTTAACTGGGCAAACGCACGCAGCGAATCGCATGCACTGGATAAAAATCTGTCGACAATTACTGTGCGTTCAAAAGACGGGTTCCCTTTTAACCTTGACGTAGCACAGATCATACATGTACCGGCCAACGAAGCGCCGAAAGTAATAGCCCGCTTCGGCAGCATGACCAACCTGGTATCGCAGGTGCTGGAACCAACGATCGGTAACTACTTCCGTAACTCAGCACAGGACAGTGATGTGATTAACTTTCTTACTTCACGTAAAGAAAGGCAGGACGCAGCCAAGCAGCATATTAAAACGGTGCTCGACGAGTACAATGTAAATGCAGTAGACACCCTGATCGGTGATATCGTACCGCCGGAAGCATTGATGAAAACGCTTACAGACCGTAAGATAGCCGAAGAAGAACAGAAGACTTACCAGACGCAGAAAATGGCACAGGAACAGCGCCAGGGTGTAGAAAAAGAAACGGCTATTGCAGACATGCAGAAAGAAATAGTAAAAGCACAGCAGAGCGTAGAGATTGCCCAACGCACCGCCGATGCCGTAGTTAAAAAAGCAGAAGGTGACGCTACCAGTCTGAAGCTGCAGGTAAATGCGGAAGCACAGGCTACAAAAATGCGTGCTGATGCAGAATCTGAAGCTACCAAATTGAGAGCCGGTGCGCAGGCAGAGTCTACCAGGCTTAATGCATCTGCGGATGCGGAGCGGATTGCCAAAACCGGTAATGCAGAAGCCGAAAAGATCCTGGCTATTGGTAAATCTACCGCGGAAGCTTATGAACTGCAGGTAAAAGCAATGGGTGGCGATAACTTTACACGTTATAAGATCACGGAAGAAATAGGCAAAAACCACATCAAAGTGATACCGGAAATCCTGATCAATGGTAATGGTGGTGCAGAAAGCCCGGTAAGCGGTCTGCTGGGACTGAAGATGATGGAAATGATGAATGCAGACAAAAAAGCGGATCATCCTAAGGAAGAGAAATAACAGGAGATATGAGATGTGAGATGCGGATGGCGGTAGTAAGTAAACAGTACTAAAGCTGAAAGGCTGCGGGATGTGCAAGGGTAGTGCGTAGTGTAATGCAGCACCGGAGCGCAGCGCAGCCTGGAACAGCCCGGACGGAAGCTGAAAAATAGTAATCGGCAGACAGCCCCTAAAAAACCTAAATAGATTAAAACAGGTCTCATCCTGAGCGTAGTCGAAGAATGGCACCTGTAATGCCCGGGATGACACTCGTTAATTCAATGATTTATTAATTTCAAAAAATGAAAAGAACATTACTGCTATCTACTCTTGTTGCCGGTATCCTGCTGGCCTCCTGCTCGGATAATTCATCTGATGATGATAAGAAAAGAGATGTGGAAAAAGACGGTTCTGTAGAAACCGTGCTGGACGTGCAGCACCTGGACAGCCTGCGTGATGTGCTTACCACAACACATAAAGTATGGATAAAAGACAGCACATACAGAACAATTGTATACCATGATACGCTGCCGGCACTGGGCGAGGCTATTGAAGAGGCTGAAAACCGTGATGGCGATGCCAAAAATGTAGTGGTGAAAAAAGATTACCAGTTCTTCATAACCGTAAAATAAGCCATGAAAAAATCTAAAGAGATACAGCTGATACTGATCACAGCTGCACTGGCTTCGTGCAACCGTCCGGCACAAAACGAATGGACATCGGGTGAAAAGCGGGTATACATGCGCAGCGACAGTACGGCCGGTTATGCCAGAACACATACCGGTTCCGGCTACCATGGTGGCGGACTGTGGTATTATGCTTTTCGTCCGTATGGCAATTATGATAATGGACGTTACCAGCGTGCCGGTTATTATTCCGGAGCTATCGGTGAGCATGCCAATGTCGGTTCTAATGGCTTTAAAGGAGCTGTGTCGCGCGGTGGATTTGGCCGTAGCGGTTTTTCTGTCTCTTCGTAAAACAGCATTCAACAATGAAAAGAATCAATATAACGCCACGTAATAACTGGCAGAAAACCGTGGAGAACCTCGGCTTCGGCTTTCACAGCACTAACGTGCCTTACTGGGACGAGTCTGCAGCTTACGTGTTCTCTATGGAAGAAATACTGTACATAGAGCAGTCTACCCTGGAGCTGTGGGATATGTGCCTGGCTGCGGTGCAGCATGTAATGGACAATCGCTTGTACAGCCGCTTTCATATACCCGATTGGATGGTGCCGTACATAGAAAGGACGTGGATGGAAGATCATCCTGCGATATATGGCCGCTTTGACCTGGCCTATAACAACGGACAAGTGAAACTGCTGGAATTTAATGCAGATACACCAACGTCGCTGTATGAGGCAGGTATTGTGCAATGGTTCTGGTTGCAGGATTATGATAAGTCAAAAGACCAGTTCAATTCCATACATGAAAAACTGATTGACTACTGGAAATACCTGAAAGCTCATCTGTACAAGGCTCCGCTGCATTTTTCCTGCCTGAAGGAAACGCTGGAAGACCTGACCAACACCGAGTATCTCCGCGACTGTGCGATGCAGGCCGGGCTGGATACGAAGCTGGTATTTATAGACGACATAGGCTGGAATGCCACACAGCAGTGTTTTGTAGACATGGAGAACATGCCTGTTAAAAATATCTTTAAGCTGTATCCCTGGGAATGGATGGTCAACGATGATTTTGGCCGCAACATATTATCTGATACCAACCGCGCCTACTGGATAGAGCCGGCATGGAAGATGATACTGAGCAATAAAGCTATACTGCCGGTACTGTGGGAGCTTTTTCCCGGTCATCCGTTGCTGCTCAAAGCCAGTTTTGACCCCGGGCAGATGGATAGCTATGTCAAAAAGCCGATCCTGTCGCGGGAAGGAGCTAACATAAGCATTGTTGAAAACGGCAGCCTGCTGCAATATTCGGAAGGACAATACGGCAGTGAAGGCTATATATTCCAGGAGTATTTTCCATTACCGGAAACAAACGGGCAACATGCAGTACTGGGGAGCTGGGTGATAGGCCAGCAGGCGGCCGGTATGGGCATCCGTGAATCTTCGTCAAAAATTACAGATAATCTGAGCCGGTTTGTGCCTCATTTTATTGAAGGTTAAAGAACACACCTGGCGGTCATTTCTCTTCTGCCAATAACCAGGGCTGCACATAAATGCTTCCCTGGTTATTTGGTACTCCTATTTTTGCAGCGTATCCGTATTTTTTATCATGGCCCGGTTTTTCCGGAATTTTGCAAAAATGTTCCCGATGCACATTTCAACAATGAGTTGCTGTGTTTTATTACTTCTGCTTACATCCTGCCACAATAATTCCGGCAAAGCAGACGGTACCGTTACAGCGAATACTGATAATACCACAATACAACATACAGATATAGTAAAGTCTGTCGCATTACGCGATACGACAGCCCCGGCGATGAACATGTTGATTGTACCGGGCAGATCTGCCGGAAAAACAGCGCTGGGCGAAAACATGGACAGTGTCCTCCAGATACTGGGAAAACCGGATGATGAAGATGCTGCAATGGGGAAAGCCATGTATGTATGGTATCGCAATCACAATAAAAACAGCTACGAAACAAATATCTACACATCCCGCCAGATGGGTATGGACGAAACCAGCCGGGTGCGGCAGATAAGAGTAAGCTCACCGGACTTTAAAACAGCTGCAGGGCTTCATGTGGGTTCTTATCTTAAAGATCTGCAGATTGCCTGTAAACTGAAAAAGGCGGCTTCTTACACAAAAGCCGGGAAACGTTTCACGATCTATGAATCTGCTGACGGCATTGCCTTTGAAACAGGCCCTGACAATATATGTGTGGCAGTGATCGTAATGGAGGCAGGAAAAAGCGTAAACACAGCTTACCTGTCGTTTCATCCGGAGGCTGTAATGGATAATCAATGATTTACTGCTGATTATCTGCAAAATTCAGTCTGTATTGCACAATACGGGTACCGGCTTTGCCGGGGAATAAGGGCAGTGTTCCTGCTGCATAGAATGGATGGTTATTTATACAGCAAATTCCGTTGTTTATCCATTGCCGGATTTTTGTGCGTGAAAGAAATTTGTATTGTTATTTCAAATGTAATCACCATGGCAGCAATACAATGGAAAGACGTAGAAATGATGGAAATGGCAACCCGGATCTTTACTAATACCACGATCCTTTGCCAGGTAAAAAGCAACACCTTCGTGTCGCGACGCATGCTGGCTAATTCATCCGCTATATGTGTCATGCTTGCAGAAACGAATAAGGTATCGTCTCGGAAGAAATTTGTGCAGTATATGTCGCATATACTTAACAGGCTTAATAAAAATATTTCCTGGCTCACCTTGTTTCGTGAAATCGCGGAGATACCTGCACAATGTTACAGCTGCATACAGCGGGACTGTCATGTGCTGCGCGATACTATTTCATCGATTATCCGGATGCACCGGTCGGCGACACAACGGCTGGCATGTGTATACGCATAGCAGGTAAGACTTTTCACGTTTCCTTTCCCCTCCGCCAATAACAGTAAGGGTTGCATTGTTGCTGCCCTTTGTTTCTCAATGCTACTGTCGGTCCCGTCAAATATCCAGTATCTAATATCAGGAATCCAGCAGCCGGTATCCAGCAGGGGTATTACGTACAGAATAGGGGATTAACTGAGTAATTGCCTAATTTCGCAGGCTCATGTCATTATTTACAACGGTTTCGCAGATATTTATTACATGCAACAGGCGCCTGGCCCCTTACCTGGAACAGGAAATTGCGGAGCTTGGCTTTAAGATAGAAGAAAGCCTGGCTACGGGTATCATCATATACGGCACCATAAATGATTGTATACGTCTGAACCTGAACCTGCGCTGTGCCAGCCAGGTATTGTATTCGCTCATGGAATTTGAAGCGCACAATGCCGACGATGTATATGAAGCGCTGCTGCCGCTGCCCTGGGAAGATATGATAGACCCGCAGGGCTATTTTTCCGTAACGAGTAATGTATCGCACGAAACGATCAATAATAACATGTTTGCCAATGTGCGCGTAAAGGATGCGATCGTAGACCGTATGCGCGAAACTGCCGGCAGGCGTCCGTCTACCGGTGCCGACCTGGTGGGCGCTGTGGTGCACCTTTTCTGGAAAGATGATTACGCTGAAATATTCCTTGATACATCCGGCAACTCGCTGGGCCGCCATGGCTACCGCAAAATTCCCGGACGTGCACCAATGCTGGAGGCACTGGCTGCTGCTACGGTGCTGGCCACCAAATGGGACCGTAAGAGCCCGTTTGTAAACCCGATGTGCGGTTCCGGTACGCTTGCCATAGAAGCGGCATTGATAGCCACTAACCGCAGGCCCGGTCTTTTCCGCGATAATTACGGTTTTATGCATATCACTGGTTACGATGAAGCGATATATACCAAAGAGATGATAGAGCTGAAAAAGCAGGTGCAGAAAATTCCTTTCTTGAAAATCTTAGCTACAGACTACAGTGATCTTGCTATTAAAAACGCAAAAGCCAATGCTGAAGCTGCCGGTGTGTCTCATCTTATATCGTTTGACGTCTGCGATTTTGCAGATACGAAAGTGCCGCAAAATGAGGGCGGCGTAGTATTCATGAACCCGGAATATGGTGAACGCCTTGGTGAAGAAGATGAACTGGCGCTGACTTACGGCCGTATCGGTGATTTTATGAAGCAGAAGTGTGGTGGCTATATGGGCTACATCTTTACCGGTAATATGGAACTGGCAAAGAAAATAGGCCTCAAAGCAAAACGCCGTATAGAATTTTACAACAGTAAGATTGACTGCCGCCTGCTGGAATACGAACTCTACCAGGGCACCCGCAGAGCAGATAAAGATGAGAAAATTGAAGGAAATTAATCCTGGCCTGTTGTCATGGTGAGCGTAGTCGAACCATGACAATGGAAAAGTCATCCTTCGGCTACGCTCAGAGGGTGTTTAAAAGGATTTTGTTAAAATCTCACAAAGCCCATCCAGCGCGGATTCTTACTTTTTGCTTGCCCAAAAAGTAAGCAAACCCGCCCGACTGAACGTCGTTCGGGCGGGAAAGGCAGCAGGCAGCTATTACCGCTGCTGCCTGCATCGATCGATTAAACGTTGGAATTACTGTAATGCCAGGCAATAGAGCCTTGATCGCTCTTGCAGTAGCGGCAACTTATTTTTAACTATTTATTTTTAAACGGCCTCTCAGGATGACACGGTTGCTTTTATCAATCAGTTTACGGCCGCACATCCCTGATCTCCGTAAGTAATCCATCCGGATAATTCACGGCTTCCAGGTACAACCCGTGACCAGCCACACTGAAGTCTGCCAATGTGCAATCCTGTGCTTCCACAATTTTCCGGAAACCGGCGACGTCAAATTTACCCCGTGCAGCTTTGAGCTGTGTGCCTACCAGACCGCGTACCATGCCACGCAGGAAACGGTTTGCTTCCACTACAAAATGCACCTCGCCATCGTGTTGCTCCCAATGTGCATCCATAATGTTGCAGCGGAAAGTTTTGGCCTGGGTATTGCGTTTGGAAAAGGTCTCAAAATTCTCGTATTCTTTAAGCGCTGCCGCTGTCTGGTTCAGGATATCCATGTCCATACGGAAAGGGTAGAACAATGCGCGATTTACCAGGAATGGATTTTTTGCGGAGTAAATACGATAGCGGTAACGGCGGCTGGTGGCGGCAAAACGGGCATTCACCTCGGTATCCTTTGCACGGTACATGCCTTTTAATGATACAGCCGGGGGGAGGATCGCATTCATCTTATACTGGAAATGCGGGTGCAGCTCTTCTTCAAGATCAAAATGATAAAAATTGCTCAACGCATGTACTCCTTCATCGGTACGGCTGGCCCCGAATGATTCTACCGGCCTGCGCAGCAACATGGCCAGTGCTTCATTTACGGCCAGCTGCACTGTAGGGATTTCGCCCTGCAGCTGTGAGCCATGAAAAGCAGTGCCATCATACATTACTTCGAGAAAATACCGGGTCATCGTCGGGAGCGGCAGGTTTTGGTGCCGGGCTGCAAAGTTATTGTTCTGTTTTTATTCTGTAGCCTGTTCCTGTGTTGTTTCTGCTGCCGCTTTTTTCCGGAGATGCTCTATCCTGCGCCCGATAAGCCAGAAGGATGCTGCCAGGATGAGAAAAAAGATGCCTTTGTGCATGGTGTTCCAGAAGTACTCAAAATAGCGGGTGTATATATTTACTAACAGGAATACCAGTCCGAAATCCCGCGCCAAGTCGTCTTTGTAACGGATACCGAGATAAAAAGATACGCCGGCTGCTGCTCCGAAAACAAATGCATAGCCGATCACCTGTGTCTGGCGGACCTGTTCCCAGGCCTCGAGGTTGTTGTAGTTTCCGAACACGGAAAGCCCCCACAATGCTGTGAAACAAACACTCATAGCGAGTATATAGGTGGTACTTTGTCCAAAGGAAAGTCTGCGTACTCTATGCTGCAACAGCGACAGGCCAAGCAGCAATACGCCGAAAACGGTAAAACGCAGCGGATAATTCATGCCCAGGAACATACCGTCTGTGCTTTGCCAGGAACTGAATGCGCTATACCAGCCGCAGAAACTTATAAGCGTTGCAAACCATAATACAGACGACCGGAAACCGGCACTCAGCACGCCCAGCAGCAAAGTAGATAGCAGCAGGAGTGTGGTGTAATGTGAAGGAGATGTGTTGTTTTTCCAGAGGTAGATGAGTGATGTAAGCGCCCCCAGTCCGCCGACGATCATATACACTTCGTAAGAGAAAGCGCTGAAATGATGCCTTCTGCGCCGTACAAACCAAAACCACACAATGGTAAGTGTGGCTGTAAGCAAGGCAACAGTAAGGTTGCTGAGTGAAAAATACCTGCGTATGGTTTCTATCAGTTTTTCGTCGATAAAAATAGAGCTGAACGCCAGCAGCATGCAGGAAACGGCAACTATAAAAAAGTAACGCGCGATAACATTTGCCGCAGTTTTCTTTACGGCAATTGTTTTTTTCAATTCCAGTTTCAGTTCTTTGCTGATCCTGCCGCTATGCTCCCATTCGTCCAGCATACGCTCTACCAGCATCCGTTCCTGGTTGTCCAGTTCCATGTTACTAAGTTACAGAGCAGCTGCACCATTTTTGTGCCATTGTACAGGTATTTGTATTTTGTATCTGAAAGAGTAATTTTCAGGTGCAGATAAAAGCGTAAGATTATGGCAGTAAGAATATTGGGTAGCAAAAAGCGTATTGCGCTGGTGGCCCACGATAATAAAAAAGAAGAACTGATAGGCTGGGCAGAGGAGAACAGGGAAATACTTGCGATGCATACTTTATTTGCTACAGGCACTACCGGCAGTATGCTGGAAGCCCGCCTTGCTGTCCCTATTGCCAAGTACTTCAGTGGTCCGCTGGGGGGTGATATGCAGATAGGTGCGGATATTGCCAACGGTAACCTGGACATGCTTATTTTTTTCTGGGACCCGATGGAAGCACAGGCGCACGACCCGGATATCAAAGCATTATTGCGGGTGGCTGTCACATACAATATTCCACTGGCCTGCGACCGTGCCACTGCAGATTTCCTGCTTACATCGCCATTGATACATATGGAATACCAGGCTGTACTGCCTGATTATTCGGCTTATCTGAAACGGAAGATTTAGAGGGGCAGGTGATGCGTTAATTGGTTAATAAGTTAAAAAGTTAATAGGTTGAAAGGTTAACAGTGAGATTTTGTGCATTTCACGTTTGACTTCTCACTCCTGATAACTACCGGGATCACACATTCACTATTGGCTATTGCCCATTCATTTTGATTGACTACTGCGTACGAGTTTTCTGATATCAGAAATAGTCATATACGGCAAATATACTGCATTCATTTCGCGTGCATATTCTTCAACAGTCTGGAGCATTCCGGCTTTTTTACGTAATTCATTTACCCGCGCAGGATTTTCAATAGGCCAGATATACCAGTACATACCTGGCTTGCCGGTTTTTGCATCGGGCTGGAAAAAACCTACTGCCTGTGTACCATATTTCTGTTTCTTCTTATCATCAACTAGCATTCGGTCCTGCATCATGGCTACTAGCGAAAATGACAGCTCTCCCTTTTTGCCGGCTTCTTCTATAAGCGGGAAATACGTTTTTATTTTTTCATTGCAATGCTGTATTACATAGTAAGCAGCTTCATTTGTAGGTATACCCACCATACTCTTCCCAGGATATCCATATTGTTTAAATATTGCTTCTATAGCCACAACATTCTCCGAATCCAGCGGCATCTGCAACCGAATCATATTATATGCAAGTGAGTCAGGATTAACATGAAATATTGCAGCAACTGAATCGGCTGCATGTGCTGTCAGTATAGTAAACTGCCGGTATTGTTGATCGCGAAATAAAATTGTATCAAGTTGCTGTTTCAGTGCTTCATTAATCTGGGCATTTGTCGTTGCAGAAATACAGCAGCAAAATAAAACGATGTATAATAGCCGCATATAAAATTGATTCAATAGTATAAAAATACGATCCGCGGGCGTGGTTGCTGCAATACAGGATGGTAAATAACAGTTAAATCAGTTCTGGTCTATATTGGCTATTTTCGCGGCACTTTATGTTACGCAATGAAGCTATAAAAACATGGAAACTGTCGGCGCCGATCATACTCGGTGAGCTTACGCAAATGGCGCTTGGCATTATAGACAGTGCCATGGTGGGGAATATCAGCTACAAACACCTCGCAGCATCTGCACTGGTAAACAGTGTGATGAACATACCGTTTGTGCTGGGTATAGGCATGACCATGTCTGTATCACAGACTGTTTCCATGGCACATGGCCGCCGCGACAGCCAGCAGGTGTCTCATTACCTGTACAATGGTTTCTGGTTATGTACCGTAATCGCCATATGCATCGGGCTTATACTTAATCTCGGTAAAGGTATTTTGTTTCACCTCGACCAGGACCCGCAGGTGTCACAACTGGCCGTTCCTTATTTACAGATCATGGGCTGGAGCACAGTACCCATGCTTATGTTCCTTTCTGTAAAACAATTTTCAGACGGGCTGGAAAAGACGCGTACCGCCATGCTGCTTTCTCTGCTGGCATTACCATTAAATGTTTTTATCAACTGGCTGCTCATATACGGCAACTGGGGATTTCCGCGGCTGGAGCTTACAGGCGCCGGGCTCGGTACACTATTCACACGCATCATAGTGTTGATCGCGCTGGTAATAGTAGTGTTTATACACCCTTTATTTAAACGCTATGTAGCTGTGCGCAAAACTCAGTGGGTCGTAAAAACAGCTACTATAAAAGAACTGCTGCACGTAGGAGTGCCCAGCAGCCTGCAGGCCGCGATGGAATCCGGCGCTTTTGCCGTTTCCGGTATCATCATCGGAACACTGGGAGCTGTACAGCAGGCAGCACACCAGATAGCATTAAGCTGTGCAGCCATGGTATTTATGGTGTCGTTCGGGCTATCGCAGGGGGGATCTATACGTATCAGCAATGCATGGGGCCGCAACAACTGGAAGGACATTACGATTATTGGAAAGAGTACGCTAATCAGCGCACTGGTATATGGCATTCTCGGTGCTGTGTTTTTCGTATGCCTTCGTCATATATTGCCGCTCGCATTTAATGACGATACATCTGTTGTAACCATTGCCGGCACGTTATTGTTATATGCGGCGGTTTTCCAGATACCGGATGCCACACAGGCTGTTGGTGTAGGATTGCTCCGCGGAATAAAAGATGTAAAAGTGCCTACAGCATATGTTGCCATTGCCTATTGGGTAGTAGGCATACCCACCGGCTGCCTTATGGCCTTTGTTTTTAAAATGGGCGCGGCCGGCATCTGGATCGGGTTTGTAAGCGGTCTTACTTTTTCATCGGTTTTTCTGAATAAACGCTTTTTTAATATGATCCGCAGGCGGAAGACGGTGATAAACTAGCATTTACATCTGCTTTGTAAACTATCTTCACGTAACTTACAAATGCTATCTCTTAATCCCGATTCATATGAATAACCGTGAATATAGTTCCATCAGTCCGTCTGCAAAATCGTTACTGTTCCTGAAAGGGCATACCGATATCCCATTTGTGCGCGAAGCTGCTGTGCTTGCTGCAATGCCCGAGGCGTACGCGCCTGACTATAATAAAAAAGATTTTGCTTTCTGGGCGAGGGTAGTGCATTTTGAAAGCCGCTACCATAGCATAAACCAGTTGCTGGTCGATATTCCGCATCATAATATTCTGGAATTGTCGTCCGGCTTTTCTTTTCGTGGACTGGCCATGGTGCAGCAGGAACAGGATTTGCATTATATTGATACGGATCTGCCGGAACTTATCAAAACAAAAAAAGAATTTGTTTCAGCGCTCGCACCCGATGCCTTAAAAGATACACGACTGGAAATATTGCCCCTGAATGCTTTGGACGAAACTGCTTTTGCTGCAACTGTAAACATGTTTCCGCCCGGTGAAATCGTAATTGTAAATGAAGGGTTGTTACCTTACCTGGGCACAGAAGAAAAACAGCGGCTTTGTGCCATTATCTGTAAAACACTGGAACAGCGCGGTGGCTACTGGATCACAGCAGACATATACCTGAAGCTTAAAGCAACTGACCCGCGGCTGAAAGGAGACGATCAGCTCAGCAGCTTTTTCGAACAACACCGCATTTATGAAAATATGTTTGACAGTTTTGAACAGGCAAGATTATTCTTTGCGGAAAATGGTCTTGTGGTGGATAGAGAGGCTGTATTTGACAGCGCCGCATTAAGCTCGGTAAAATACCTAAAGCAAAGTGCTACAGAACAGGAGTGGGAGTTGTTAAGCGGGCTTGACCGGCGGCAGGTGACCTGGCGTTTCAGACTAAAGGCCTGAGCCGCATGTAATGTGGGATGAAAATTGGGTTTGGAAATCCGGCGATTGCAATCCGGCATGTGATATTGGGAATTTGAGACTTAGCACATGGCATAAAGTATATCTATACTTCCATTGATGGTATAGGATATTTCCTGATAAGATATTGCAAGGACGTATCTTTGTGCAGGTAGATGTGCTTCATCGAGGACACTGTGTAAATGGTAGATTTATTCATAAGTTGATAACCGGCTGCAGTAGTGAAAACAAAAAAATGATTATTGCATTCAACCCGGCGAGCAGGCGTTACAGATGGCATAACCGGGTCTAAACGCGAGAAGAATATGTGCGGCAGCTTTTCCGCTTCTTCCGTGTAAATATGGAATTAGGTATGGGTGTTGCAAAGGATCTTGGCGTGGACATGGCCAAAATCCGGGAAGTATCGGAAAACGAGTAGCGGTGCAATAGCTGTACCTAAGTTTAGATAATAGAACAGCCCCGTTTCCGGGGCTGTTATTTTTTTATATATTATGCTCTTTTATGCAGGTTGTTGTATGCTGTAGTTTTCTGCAAGATCTGCAAGTACGTCTTCGAGACCTGCAAGACTGTCTATGGTTACCAGTTTGCTTCTGTATTCCTTGATATGTGAAAGCCCTTTGAGGTAATTGCCATAGTGGCGGCGCATTTCAAGAATACCCAGCTTTTCTCCCTTCCATTTTACTGAGCCGTACAAATGTTTGCGGCAGGCATCGATACGTTCTTCGATAGTAGGCGGGGCCAATGTTTCGCCTGTGGCAAAAAAGTGCTTGATCTCCCGGAATATCCATGGGTAGCCAATAGCAGCGCGGCCAATCATAATACCATCAACACCATACCTGTTGCGGTATTCCAAAGCTTTCTGCGGGCTGTCGATGTCTCCATTGCCAAAAATGGGCATCTGTATTCGTGGGTTGTTCCGCACTTTGGCAATCAGCGTCCAGTCGGCCTCTCCTTTGTACATCTGTGTACGCGTACGGCCATGTATCGTCAGCGCTTTTATGCCTACATCCTGCAGGCGTTCGGCCACTTCTTCTATGTTTCTCGAATTGTCATCCCAGCCGAGGCGCGTTTTAACAGTAACCGGCAGACTGGTATTGTCTACCACCGCTTTCGTGAGACGCACCATCAGGTCTATATCTTTCAGCACACCGGCACCAGCACCTTTGCATACCACTTTTTTTACCGGGCATCCAAAATTGATGTCCAGCAGATCCGGGTTTGTGGCATCAACGATGCGGGCAGACAGCGCCATAGCTTCTTCATCGCCACCGAATATCTGTATACCTACCGGACGTTCATAATCGAAAATATCCAGCTTCTGGCGGCTTTTGATCGCATCGCGTATCAGTCCTTCAGAAGAAATGAACTCTGTATACATCAGGTCGGCACCATGCTCTTTACATACCGCACGAAAAGGGGGATCGCTGACGTCTTCCATCGGCGCCAGCAAAAGAGGGAATTTGCCCAGTTCTATGTTTCCTATCTTCACCATTGCGGCGCAAAGTTAAGTATATTGACTGATATTGGCAGACTGCAGCCCTTAAGCGCCTGGTTCTTCACAACGCGCTTTGATTACCTGTAATATATTGTTCTGTATATCTTTCATGATCCAGGTAACCCACCAGCCCGCATAAAAGTTAAATGTCGTCTTCAGCTTGAAATGGCTGTACAAATGCAGCCGGTAGTTTTGGTCTGAGAGTTTTTCCAGCTGATAGGTACCATCCAGTACATCAAAATATTTACCGCCGATTACGACATGGCTGTCCATTGTAGTCGAGGGAATTTCATATGGGAACGCTTTGATGGAGAAACGCATTTGCTTCTGATGTTCGTATTGCAGGACCTTTTCATGAAATACCAGTCCTTTACTGAAGATCGCCTCCCTGGAAGCCCCTACGCCTTCATAATTCAGCTCGGCCCTTAACGGGCGCGGAAATCCCAGGAAACCGGTGAGCCAGCCTTTGTCCTCTTCCGGCATTATTTCTCCAACCCGGGTTACATGGCTCCATATCGCCGGTGCATCTGCATGAATGTCGATATCCGTATAAGCTTCATAGGTGCCTGGAATGCTGCCTATCATGCTTTCAACGGGGGATAAAAATAATGGGAGCAAGGTTAGCAATGAAATATACAGGTTTCCCCTCCGGTATTTTCTGAGCTTAAAATAGCCGCCAATAAGGCCACCGATAGAAGCCGCAACCAGGAACACGGGGAGGATCATCAACCAGCAAGCCCAGCCTTCGAGGCTGAACAGCAGGGTGATGAAAAAGAAAATGATAACAGGCAGCCACGGAAAAATGATGCGGTAACGAAGCTTTTTTACTTTTTCGATGTTGGAATAATAAACGGCCAGTGCCCCCACAATCGTGGGCAGACAGAACAGGAAACTGACTGTCATTACAGAAAACAGGTCTTCCCAACTATGTACGCCAAAGAAAAGCCGCAATACTATTGCATATGCTACCGGTATGCCGACGCATTTAAGCAGGTTAAGCCACTTCGCTTTGTCCATGAATGTGTTTATTTTAAATTAAAGATCAGTCCGGCGCCATACATACTGGTCTGCAGCCCGGCATTATTCCGCAAGGGTGAGCTGCCCGACTGAGCAAAGATTCTGATGCCGAGCGCAAAATCCGGGGTTATATCAAAACTGCCGGTGATATTCGGAGCTATGCCCCAGCCAAGTGTATAATTGTTTTCGGCGTAAGGAGATTCAAGTGAAATAAAATAGTTCAGCAATATATCTGCCCCTGCGGTAAAAGTAAACCTGTTTACGTGCTTCCGGTAATTGAAACCTACCGGCAGGGACGCAAATACCAGTCCCCTGCTGTAAGTAAGCCCCGGAGGTGGCGTGCTGTCATACCGGTTGGCTATACGCTTCCCGATAACTGAAAGCTCCATGCCTGTAGTGATAGTGAAATGTTCCGCACTGTATGCTTCTGTCCTGAAGCCGGCAGAAAATGCCGCTGCCATGCTGGCCTGGTTCACGATACGGCCCTGACCGGACGAAACTGAAATTTCATAACCGCCGCGCCCCCATACAGGCAATGTAATTAATAAAAGGAACGCAATAAAGGTATTACGCAGATAGAGTATCATAAGGTCTGCAGATTTTGAATACAAAGAAAAACAATATTCCAATATGTACCCGGGAGAAAATGAACAAGTAAAAAACACGGCACCTTGCTGATGCCGTGTTTGATATAGTTTTAGACAATGTTTACGCCTCTTCTTTATGATGGCCTATCCGCTTCAGGTTAAGTGCTGTTTTGGTCTGTATAACAAGCGGAACATACTCAACTACAGTATTCAGGTAATCCAGGCCAAATGCTTTCTGGTCATTCTGTGCCCAGCGCTTTAAGCTAAAGTAGGTTTCCAGTATAAAGCCTTCCGAAAGTGAAAATTCGTTTTCAATAGAAAGGAACCGTTCAATAACGACATACGCAATATCTGCATAGAAGTCTTTTTTGTCCAGCGATTCATACTGGCGCTTGCAGGATATTTCTTTGTTGTTGTACAATTCCTGCAATACTTTCTTAAAAAACCAGTTGAGCCTGGGCTGCACACGAAAGCCAAGATTGAAATCAATACGCATCACTTTGCCTTCTACCAGCGGCGTTACCTGGTATTCCATTGCATAAGGGTCGTCTGTCCGGTCTATGTGTATAAACCAGTAAATATCTGCCCGCTTGGGTTTTGCATGAAGGATAGAGTCCAGGATACGCTTTTCAATCTGCTTGGGGTTATTGGCTTTTGTAAGGTATACCAGGTGTGTGGAGTTGCGTGGAACGCTCTGGTCTTCACTGAGTGCAACGATCTGTTCGAGACCTTCTTTCAGGTTCACAAAATTGAGGTAGCGGTTGGTGATTTTTCTCGCTTTATACCATACGAACATAATGAGCATGAGCCCGAACTCAAAGAACAGGAACATCCACCGCTGTTTGATTTTTGCTGCGTTGGTTATAAAGAAGGAGGTCTCTACTACAAGGAACATAGCCATAATAAGCACTATGATGACCATTGGCCATTTACGCACATGTTTCATATACATATACATGAGCGTAGACGTCATGAGCATGGCTACAACGATAGAAAAGCCATAGGCCGCTTCCATATGGCCGGATTCCCGGAAATACAGGATCATGGCGATACATCCGATACAAAGTATCCAGTTGACACTGGGAATGTAGATCTGTCCCTTTACCGTACTGGGGAATTTTACTTTTGCACGCGGCCAGAAGTTCATGCTGATGGCTTCGCTGATAAGCGTAAACGAACCGGAGATCAATGCCTGGCTGGCGATAATAGACGCAAATGTGGCAATGATAATACCTGCCAGCAGGAACCAGTGCGGCATTATCTCAAAAAACGGGTTCAGGCTGCCGAGGTGTTTTTCCTGCTGTGCAAGCAACCACGCACCTTGCCCGAGATAATTTATTACGAGGGTAACTTTTACAAAGGCCCAGCTTACCTGTATATTCTTTCTGCCACAATGCCCAAGGTCGGAATATAAGGCCTCGGCACCGGTAGTGCAAAGGAACACGGCGCCCAGCAGCCAGAAGCCATGCGGATAATTAATAAGCAGGTCAAAGGCATAATAAGGATTGAGCGCTGCAAATATCTGCGGATGGTATATTACCTGGCTCAGCCCGAGGACCATGATCATCGTAAACCATGCAAACATCATAGGCCCGAATGTCTTGCCTACGATATCCGTACCGAACCGCTGGAAAAGGAAGAGCAGTGAAATGATGGCTATCACTATACCTACGGTGAGATTATTGCCCGGCACAATGATGTTTTCCATCCCTTTTACACCGTTGAGCCCTTCTATCGCAGAGGCTACGGTAATGGGAGGAGTGATAATACCGTCGGCCAGCAGGGTGGCAGCGCCGAGGATGGTGGGTATGTACAGCCATTTTCCATAGCGGCGTACAAGTGCATATAAAGAAAAGATACCGCCTTCGCCGCGATTGTCTGCACGGAGCGTAAGAAATACATATTTGAAGGTAGTCTGGAGCGTCAGTGTCCAGAAAACACAGGAAATGCCACCATATACCAGTTGGGGAGAAATTTCTCTCGGGCCGATAATTGAGCGGAATACATACAATGGCGACGTTCCTATATCTCCGTATATAATTCCTAATGCTACCAATAATCCGATAACGGATAGCTTACTCATGTGATTTGAGTGCTTATCAGAGCCCATTTCAATATAAAAATTTCGCGAAGTTCTGTTTTTCCACGATTAAAAAGAATTAAAGTTTTTAAAATGCACAGACACGTTTTATTAAATAAAAACTGATTTTTTAAAATAAATTGCATAAACGAATACCTTTGCAACTCTGAAATAGTCCTTTTGTTTTGGGAAAGAATATGAATAAGGCCACTTTGGCCGGAATTATTATTGCGCTGGGCATTATCTATGGCGACATTGGTACTTCACCTCTTTACGTAATGAATGCCATCTGTAATGGCAAACCTATCAGTGAACTGCTTATTATCGGCGGCCTGTCGTGTATCATCTGGACACTGACACTTCAAACAACAGTTAAATATGTTCTGCTGACGCTTAAAGCGGACAATAAAGGGGAGGGTGGTATCTTTTCCCTGTTTGCCCTGGTGCGAAGGCATGGTAAGTGGACTGTTTTTCCCGCAATGATAGGAGGTGCGGCGCTACTCGCTGATGGCATGATCACACCGCCCATTACGGTCACGTCTGCAATAGAAGGTCTGAGAGCTATTCCTCACCTGGAAGGCATACATGATATGACCATCATATACATTGTATTGACCATCCTTACAGGTCTGTTCTTTTTCCAGCAATTCGGCACGGCTTCATTGGGTAAGATATTCGGCCCCATTATGTTTCTCTGGTTTGTGATGCTGGCAGTACTGGGTCTTTACCATGTTAACGATGACTGGGGGATTTTCAGAGCTTTCAATCCTTATTATGCTATAAAGCTGCTGACAGTTTATCCTAAAGGTTTCTGGCTGCTGGGAGCAGTCTTCCTGTGTACTACCGGTGCCGAAGCGTTGTATTCTGACCTTGGTCACTGCGGCCGTGGAAACATCCGCATCTCCTGGATATTTGTGAAGTGCTGCCTCATACTTAATTACGTAGGTCAGGGAGCATATCTCCTTACCATGAAAAATGTTGTGTGGAATTCGGCAACCAAGAATCCGTTCTACGAGCTAATGCCACAGTGGTTCGTGCTGCCGGGTATCATCATTGCAACCGTAGCAGCCGTAATTGCCAGCCAGGCCCTGATCTCCGGTTCCTTTACACTGATCAGTGAAGCTATCAAGCTGAACCTGTGGCCTAAGATGAAGATAAATTATCCTACAGTAGAGCGTGGCCAGTCATTTATACCGGGTATTAACCTGCTGCTCTTTTTTGGTTGCAGTGGCATCGTACTGTTTTTCCAGAGATCTTCGGCTATGGAAGCTGCCTATGGTCTTTCCATCACCTTGTGTATGATCATGACCTCCTGCCTCTTTGGCTATTTCATGTTTACACGCAGGGTGCCTATTATCTGGATCGTGCTTTATATGGCTGTATATCTCACTATTGAATTCTCCTTCCTGTATGCAAACCTGGTTGAGAAATTCGAACAGGGTGGTGTGGTGACGCTGATCGTGGGCGGCAGTCTTTTCATGGCTATGTTTATCTGGTTCAAGGCCAGAAAGATCAAAAACCGTTATGTGGAATTTGTACGGCTGGAAGATTATGTGCAGATCATACAGGAACTGAGCAATGACCGTTCGATCCCCAAATATGCGACGCATATGGTGTATCTCACCAGTGCCAATAATCCCAAAGAAATTGAACATAAGATCATTTATTCTATCCTGTACCGGAAACCAAAACGTGCCGATATTTACTGGTTCGTGCATGTGGATGTAACGGACGATCCGTATACAATGGAATATGCGGTACAGACAATCATTCCGAACGAGATCATCCGTGTGGAATTCCGTCTTGGTTTCAGGGTGGAGCAACGCATACAATCTATGTTCCGAAAAGTGGTGGAAGAAATGGTGCAGAACAAGGAAGTAAATGTCGTGAGTCGTTATGAGTCACTCAGCAGGAACAACGTAATGGGTGATTTCCGGTTTATCGTAATGGAAAAATTCCTGTCGCGCGATAATGCCCTGCCTTTATGGGAGCGCCTGATGATGCGCGGTTACTTTATCCTGAAACGCTTCAGCCTGTCTGAAGAGCGCGGTTTTGGTCTTGACCCTTCGGATGTAACACTGGAAAAATATCCGATTATTGTATCTGCAATCGCTGATTATCACCTGAAGCGGATAGATGAAAGCTAGTATAAATTGAAAAGTTAATAGGTTGAGACGTTAAGAAAATGTCATCCTTTGACTACGCTCATGGTGACATTTTTTGTGACTGATTATATTTTGAAAAGCTCTGTTGAACGCGGAGCTTTTTCTTTTTGCCCCGCATAAATAATCGGTATACAACCATCTGTATTGTGACTATATCTTTGCAGCCTTATGACACAGGAATTATTTTCAGCACTGAAACAGATCATTACAGGTCGCCGTACGGTAAAGACAGCCGCGATGAACGGAAAGCAGATTGACGACGCAACGATCAATGAGTTATTATCACTTGCCGATTGGGCGCCTACACACGGACGCACAGAGCCATGGCGTTTTATAGTATACAAAGGCGAAGCTCTTAAAAACTTCTGCGCTGCGCATGCAAAAATATACTGGGACAATACCGCAGAAGACAAACGCCTGCAAACGTCTTTCGACAACCTTTCCAATGCCGGCAATATGGCTTCGCACCTCATCGTAGCGGTAATGCAGCGTGGTGCCAATCCCAAAATACCAGTCATTGAAGAAATTGCGGCTACCAGTGCGGCTATAGAGCACGTATTGCTGGGCGCTACAGCCGAGGGCATCTCCTCTTTCTGGAATACAGGCGGCATGACGCATCATCCTGCACTGCGCGAATATCTTGGCTTTGGAGAACACGATATAGTGATGGGACTGCTGTATTTTGGTTATACAGATGACGAGCCGAAAGAAGGCAAACGCAATATCCCGGTTACAGAAAAAGTAAAATGGGCTTAGTTCATTAGCTGATTAGCTAGTGAATTTGTAGCATTCGACATTCTGTTTACGGCCTGCCAGGCATTAGCTAATCGTTATTGAGTAAATGGCTTCTGGTCATTGCAATCTGCATTGGGGCCGGGAGTAACGCCGAAATACCGGCAGAAATACTGGTAGTACCGGTAACGGTAACTGGTTTTTTCTGCCGTTTTTTTCCGCCCGCATTCTATGCCTCCGTTAATGATATTTACCGTTACGCCAAATCCCGGGTACCGGCCGGCTGCTGTATCTCTGGGTGTCGGCTGCCATTTACCGGTCATCACATCATGGCACGATGGCTTGGGCGATTGTGGTGTCATCCAGAACCATATCGCAGAGGCAAAAGAAACTACCGGATCTGTAGCCAGTAATTCCGGATGGCGGAGCAAGGTATCTTTATTCCCGAAATATGCCTCACTGAATTGTCCGTAGTTATAGTTCCAGCTGAGTTGTTTGGGGCCACGGCCCTGGTACGATTTGCCGGGAACCGGTGGCCAGTTGTGCCTGCTGGTGTCTGCGTAGAGATTGTGATCGGGGTTAATTTCTTCTTTATAGCAAAGGCCCCATTTAAAATATCCACCGGGCGCCTCGCTCCAGCCGCCGCTTGTTTCCTGTGCTATGTTTGCAAGAAATGCCGCCAGCTCCCTTTTTTGAGTCGCTGCATCACCTTCATTCAGAAACAAAGGGAATCGTGCTGCGGCAATCAGCAATGCTTTAAAGCTGTAAAAATCTTTGCCTTCGGCCTTCGGAATATCCGGTGCCTTGTAACTGGAAACGCCAAACCTGTTGGGGAAAAGTTCATTCCACTTTTGCTCATCCAGGTAACGAAGCCCACCGGAGAAAGCCTGGATTTTTTTCTGTGCCATAGTATCTGTGCCAACTGACATACACAAAACCATCAGTAACGGCCAGCGGAGCCATTGCCTTACGAATCTTGCTGTGTCTTGCTGCATGTCTACAAATTTACAGCTCCTGTATACATCTGTTCTATCATATGCACTACTTCACGCCCTTCTTCTGCGCTGGTCATTACCGCTTCATTGTGGTGCAGTACGTCTACTACGTTCTGTATCACTTTATCATGGTTGCTCATAGATCCCTGATACAGGCCGTAATCATTGGCTTTGGCCGTAATGTTGATCTCGGGCAGGGCAGTGTCTTTGATATGCTGGTATTCGATAGTATTCAGGTATTGCCCCCCAATTTTTACCGTTCCTTTTTCTGCGAAGAAAGTAAAAGCGCCTTCCATATTCTTCTCAAAAGAACAGGTGGTAAAATTGAAGTTAACGATTGCACCATTGGCTGCTGTAAGTACAAAGCTGCCTGTGTCTTCAAATTGTGTATTGTGCTGGTGCGCGTAATTCTTCAGCCAGCCTTTGGCATCGGTGATTACACCGTTGAGGTAATAAAGTATGTCTACAAAATGACTGAACTGCGTAAATAAGCAGCCACCATCTTTTTCTTTTTTCCCGCGCCAGTCGCTGTGCGCGTAGTAGGCGTCTCCACGGTTCCAGAAACAATTTACCTGCACCATGTACATTTGCCCGAGCCCCTGGCGCCCCAAAAGCTGTTTTACCGCCTGCACCGGCGGATTGTAACGGTTTTGCTTTACTGCAAAGATGACCTTCCCGGCTTTTTGCGATGCTGCGATCATACGGTCGCACTCGGCAACGGACAATGCCATCGGTTTTTCTACTACGGTGTGCAAACCTGCTTCCAGGGCAGCTATGGTATGCGGTTCATGCAGGTAGTTGGGCGTGCATACGCATAGTACATCTGCCTGTACCTGCTGCAGCATTGTTTCAATATTGCTGTAGAATGCAATGCCTTCAGCGAGTTGTTCCTTTACTTCCGGGCGTACGTCGCAAACGGCTACAAGCTGTGTGGAAGGATTGTTATGTATATGCTCTGCGTGGCGCCTGCCTATATTGCCATAGCCGACGATTGCAAAGCGGATCGGATTGTTCATGTACAGTGTAAAGATCAAAAGTAAACAAGCTAACGCTAAAAAGGCGTTATATAGTATGGAAAATACGTGTGGTCTTATTTTGGGGTTAAACAGCTCGGAGGGGCACTATTGAAATATCCTTTCCAGCGCCCAGCCTTTCAGCAGCATTTCGTCCCATTCCTGCTCCGGTACGCTATCGTATGTAATAGCACCGCCGGTCTGGAAGGAAAGGTAGCGGCTGCTTTCATTATAAAAAAGACTACGGATGATCACGTTAAAATCAAAATCGCCTTCCGGCGTAATATAGCCTACGGTGCCGGAGAAAAGCTCCCGCCGCGATTGTTCATATTGTTCTATCAGCTGCATCACTTTTATTTTTGGTGCTCCGGTCATGCTGCCCATGGGAAAACTGTAACGTACCGCGTCTGTAAATGGCGCTTCATTCTTTAATACGCCGCTTACCGTAGATATCATCTGGTGTACCTGCGGAAAGGTGTAGATGCCGAACAGCTCATCTACCTGCACACTGCCGGTTTCGCTGCAGCGGGCAAGGTCGTTGCGTGTAAGGTCTGTGATCATCACATTTTCTGCGCGTTCCTTGATGCTTGCTTTCAGCGCTGTTTTTAATGCTTCGTCCTCTGCAGCATCCTGCCCACGACGGGCCGTACCTTTTATCGGCTGCGAACGGATTTTGCGGCCATCTTTATACAAATACCGCTCGGGGCTGGCACACATCAGGTAGAGGTCATTCAGGCGGTAATAAGCGGCAAAAGGGGCAGGGGACAAGCTGTTGAGCGAGCGGAATACGTCATAAGGATTGACCAATGCATCTTCGCAATAACATTCCGTGCAATAGTTAAGCTCATAACAGTCGCCGGCTGCGATATGTTCACGGATATCATGGATTGCCTCCAAATAATTTTCACGGGTAATGCGACGCGTGAAATTCAGTTTAGGTAAAGCCGGAGGTGCTGCCGCAACTGCTGCAATTATTTCTTTATAAAGAACATCCGGGTCTTCAGTCAATGATTCAATGGTGAGTGTAGTGCTGTCTTTGCTGATATAACAGACTATTTCCGGCCGGAAGAACTGCAGCGAAGGGAAACCGGTACGGATTTCTTTGCTGCTGTGCTGCGATGGCTCCAATGCATTTTTATAATCATAGCAGATGTGCCCGAACAGCCAGTCTTTCTCGTCATCATGCACTGCCTGCAACGATTCAAGGGATTCAATCATGCTGCCTGTATTGCCGGCCGCAAGTATGCATTCATACCGCCCGTAAAGGGATGGGTAGGAATTACTGTCCAGAAAAAGAAGAATGCTGAAGCCGGTGGCCCGGTTCAGCATTCCATTCCTGATATCATTTACCTGCTCCGCAGCGAGCGGATATGTTCTTTGTTTTCTCTGCAAGTAGCGGAAGATTAAAAATCGTCGTCGTCGTCATCAAAGCCGCCGCCATCATTGAAGAAGCCAAGGTCTTTGAATTCATCGTCTATATCAAAGTCATCGTCAGATTTAGATGATTTTTTACCACCGGCAGCCTTTTTGGATTTAGGAAGATCGAATTCTTCAAAATCCTTATCAATGTCGTAATCTTCATCCTCATCTTTGCCATAGTCATCATCCTCATCTTCAAGATCGTCATCATCGTCGTCGTCGACATTGTCATCATCGTCACGGCTTTTAGACTTACTTGCTGTGGTCTTCTTTGGTGCAGTCTTTTTTGCAGGAGTTTCCTGTTCATCATCCAGGGTGTCATCATCGTCATCTTCATCCTGGTCTTTCGCAGGTTTTGTAGAAGCTTTTTTAGGTGTAGACTTGGCGCCTGGCGCTGCGCTTTTCTTGCTTGCTGTTTCTTTTTTATCAGTATTTGACTTCATAGCGCTCATACAGTTGATGCCGTAAAATTTTAATTGTTTGGGGAATTTGCCAAATTTTTTTTCAATAAAAAAATCGTTATTTTTCTCTATGGAATCTGCAGTAACTGATCTCTGCCGGTGCCGTTGGAAACATACGCGATTTTAGTGCCCAGGTATTGTTCCACAAAGTGGCAGTAATCTTTAAATGTCTGCGGCAGCTCACTGTATTCCGTACAGCTGCTGATAGGTTTTTCCCAGCCTGCAAACGTTTCATAAACAGGCTCTACATCCACACTGCAGAGGTCGTAAGGAAATTCTTTCGTTTCTACACCATCAACACGGTATGCAACTGCTGCTTTAATCGGGTTGAATTCATCCATTACGTCTGCTTTTGTCATAATCAGCTGTGTAACACCACTCAGCATTACCGCATAGCGCAGTGCTACAAGATCTATCCAGCCGCAGCGGCGCGGACGACCGGTAGTGGCACCGAATTCGCTGCCTGCTTCACGCAGATCATCGCCGGTTTTATCCAGCAGCTCTGTAGGAAACGGACCGCCGCCTACACGGGTGCAATATGCTTTGGAAATGCCATACACCTCGCCGATAGTGGAAGGGGCTACGCCAAGACCGCTGCAGACACCCGCAGCTATGGTATTGGAAGAAGTAACAAAAGGATAAGTGCCGAAATCGATATCGAGCATGCTCCCCTGTGCACCTTCTGCCAGTACACTTTTACCGTCTTTGAGGTGACCTTCCAGCCAGTATTCGGCATTTACGATCTTGAGTGTGCGCAGATGGTCTATGGCTTCTAGGAAAGCAGGTTCCCATTCCTGCCAGTCAACCGTTTGCTCATATTGTGCCAGCATCTGCAGGTGTTTGTCCTTCAGTGCCTGGTATTTTTTGTCAAAATCTTTGCTCAGCACATCACCCACACGCAGGCCGTTACGGCCGGTTTTGTCCATGTATGCCGGGCCTATGCCTTTAAGTGTAGAACCGATCTTTTCCTTGCCCTTGGAAGCTTCAGAAGCGGCATCCAACGCACGGTGCGTAGGCAGGATGAGGTGCGCGCGCTGCGATACGAACAGGCGGTCCAGCAGATCAGGCTGCAATGCCTGTATTGTTTTGATCTCTTTCTGGAGGGTTACCGGGTCTATTACCACACCGTTACCGATCAGGTTAAGGCAGTGCGACTGGAAAACCCCGGAAGGAATGGTGTGCAGCACTACTTTGTTTCCGTTTACATACAGTGTATGCCCTGCATTAGGCCCACCCTGGAAACGGGCTATTATATCGTACCGGGCAGCAAGGAAATCCACGATTTTCCCCTTGCCTTCATCTCCCCATTGCAATCCAAGCAAAACATCAATCATAATAAAAAATTGGCGCGTAAAATTAGTCGTTTCAGGTAAAAAACAAGTCTTGACTTTAAGAAAGAATTAGCATTGTGTCAGATAGGCGATTCCTTAATCTGTTACTATATAAATATGAACAGATACCGCCTCATAACCGGATTACATAATTATATGATTTTCCGGTTGTTTTATTTTGCCGGGGCTGCATTGTCACTGTTAAAAAAATCAAGGTCAAAAAAGTATCTTGAAGGATTGGTTTTATCCACGTACAGAACTGTCTCTTTCTGGTTATCGAGCCAGAAAAGTACGGAAGTTTTATCTTTTGGTATAATACGGCTGATAAACTGCAGTTGCCGCCCGTTGTACATACATTTATATACCAGCACGCTCTGGTACACTTCGTGTGCTGCCGGCCGGGTAAAAGGGCCTTTAAGCGCATTAAAGACCTGTACATAACGCTCCAGGTCTGTAATACCTTCCGGCATACCGGTGCCGCTGGCCGGTTCCTGCTCTTCAAAATAAGAAGAGTCTTTTACTTCGCACGCAGCAAGGTTTACTTTAAGCCGGTCTCCGCGTGCCTTGAGGTCGCTTATTTCCAGCATCAGGCGGTGATAATCATGTTTGGCCTTAAGCTGTGGCAGCCTGCGCAGGATAATATAGCTTACCACCATCATCAAAAGTCCGATAATGATAAACACTACCGGGTAGGGGATCATATCTCCTTCATATGCACGGAAGAAAACAATGAGTAATATACCCAATGCGAAAATGCTGTATGCCAGTATGCGCTTCATGAATGGTCTATTGATTGCCGCCCTGTCTTCCCTGTGGTTTTACTATTTCTGAGTTTTTTACTGTTGACATCAGCTGCTGCACGGTACGTTGCATATTGTCGGTCGATCCGTCGAGGAATATAGTGTTGCCTTTGCCATTTTCCGCAAAATGCTTGATGGCATCCGTCCACATGGAAAAGAGGATAAAAGAAGCATCAAGATTGGCGCTTTCCATTTCTTTTGCAGCAATAGCCAAACCACGTGCTACTTCTTCGCGGAAGAGCGCCACACCCTGGCCACGCAGCTGCGATGCGAGCTTTTCGGCCTCTGCTGATATTTTGATGGCGTTACCTTCTGCTTCCGCAGATTTTGTCTTGGTGATGAGCAATGCCTGTCCTTCGTTTTCTGCAGCGGCTTTCAGGTTGTTCGATGCCACCACACGCGCCATCGCCTGCAGGATCACTTCGTCAAAAGAAATATCGTTCATCTGTATATCCAGCAAATGGTAGCCCCATTCTTCGAGCTGTACGTCGAGCTGCTCTTTTACGTGATGTATGATCTCTGAACGGAGCTGCAATATCTCAGATTGTTTTTTTGTAGCTACAAATGCACGTACAGAGCCTTCCACAGAGCGTATCAGCGCCTGCATAAAGTTACGTTCATCTACGAATTTAAATGCCACATTCTGTATCGTCTGCGATTCCTGGTTAAGTACAGAATAAAGCATCATGGCAGAGAAGTTTACATTGGCCTGGTCCTGTGTAATGGCCTGGAACTTCAGTTCAATGGAGCGGTTCTGGTAAGATATACGGCAAAAGATGCGCTGGATAAAAGGAATACGGAAGTTAAGACCGGGACGCAGTATGCGTTGAAATTTACCAAATACAGTAACAACAGCCACTGTTCCCTGCCTTACTGTGATGAGACAAAGGGAAAGCAGGATGAGTATCACAACAATGACAACCAGAAATTCCATATATAGGTTCGTTTTATTTGGAAATATACAAATTAGCCCGAATTTTGTGACTACAAATTCTATAGATATTATAAAAACAATCAGGCAATGTCAGCAAAGTGGACGTTAAGTATGGAAGATATGCTGGAGGCTTTTTTTGAAGACTCCTGCCTGATCGGTCTTGTAAGCGCACTGCCTGCCTACCGGCTTTGCTGGTTGCTGAATCAACGCTTTGGCCTCAGCTTTGTACGTGAAGGTGACCTGGATATATGCCTGCAGAAATCAGCCGGGCAGCAGCATCATTTTTCTATTTACCAGTACTGCATTCCGCTGAGCGGCACCCGTTACCTTCTGTATAAGCTCAAAGACAAAAAAGAAGTATTGCTCCCTGAAGTAAAACAGCTGGACTACCTGTGGATGATCCAGAGCAATGATGCAGAAGACGAGGCTGCAACGATCACGCAATACCTGCGTAACATCCCGGATATACAGATGGCGCAGATCATTACACTGGACAGGCTGAAGAACCTGAACCATTTGCTGGTATAGTATCAGAACGGATAACCGATGGCGACATTCAGCACAAGATTATTTTTACGCCAGTCGGGATCACCGAATTCTATCTGGTTAAACACCCAACGCTGGCCTTCCGGCAGCCATGGTTTGCGTACCGGCATACCGAGATCAAGACGCAGCATCACTATTTTAAAATCAAGACGCAAGCCCACACCTGCATCCACGGCCAATTCCTTATAGAAGCTTGAGCTGAACTGCCCGCCCGGGAAGTTAGGGTTGTCCGTATACAGCCATATGTTACCGGCATCTGCAAATACAGCACCTTTCAGGAATTTATACAGTGTCTTACGATATTCTGCATTCATTTCCAGCTTCAGGTCGCCCAATAGCTCCAGGTAATTGTTCGTGCCATAGAGATATTGCTCATTAAATGTTCCCGGCCCTACCATTCTCGACTGGAAGCCCCGCAGGCTGCTGCTACCGCCACTGAAGTACTGCTTGATATTAGGTAATTGGTAAGAATAGCCAAACGGCAGCCCGGCACCAAAGAAAATACGTCCGGCCCAGGATGTCTGCGGTGTAAAGTTGTGATAATACCGGAAATCGGCCTGCAGTTTGGTATACTGTGCCAGGTCTGCGTTATACAGTTTTAAAGCACCTTCATTATAATCTGCATGATGCCCGATACCTTTGATACCGCCGGCCACTTCTACCAGCCCGTCGAAATAATAATTGTTTACACGGTCCTGCCCAGTCTGGGTGTTGTATGTAAACTCGTAAGACGGCCCGGCAATGATGCCGTTAAAAATGAGATTGGTATAGTTATAAGAAAGTACCGGAGTGCCGACGGTATCTGTCCGCACAAAATAGAGATTCAACGGAGTGAGTTGATGCTGTTTCCTGGAGTCTTCTTTCCAGCTGTAGGTGAATGCGCCTTTGACGGAATGTACTTCCAATGCCTGTGCCTGTGTTTCCAGTGTATAACCGGCACTGATAATAGTGCGCGGCATAAAGAAGCTGGAGGACGGCACGCTGAAAAACGGCACTACAAATCTTGGTATGCTTACGCTGTTTTCAATACCTGCCTGGTATGTATTGGGCACCCGGTTTTCGCCGGTGTACTGCACTTCAAAGCCTCCCGACAGTTTTACCTGGAATAGTTCTGCTCCGCGAAAAGCATTGCGGTTGCGCCAGCTGAAACTTGCCCGGGACCCAACACGGCTGTCGTTCTGTGTATTTCCGCCCAGCTCAAAGCGAATAGATTTTTTTGGATATGGCGTAAGATAATAGTAAGCGTCGAGGCTGGGAAGAGATGTGTCTACCTCACGGAAACTATTCTTCACAAATTTAAATGTACCAAGGCTCACCAGCCTGTTGAGCGATGCGTCCTGGTCTCTGCGGCTGTAGGTATCGCCCGGGTCAAACTGCATGGCGACACTGAATACAGAAGGCTTAAATGCATGTTCTTTCTGAAACACATAATAGCCATCGTAGAACGTTGCATTGCTCTTATTGGTATCGGCGTTCTTTGCATTCAGTTTAAAGTTGGGGTAAATATAGACATCATGTATGTAGTAGATATTGCGTGCTTTGTCCGGTACTTCAGCTTGTTTTATCCGCACAAACATGTCTACTTTGTTATCGCCGACATTGGTGTCTGCTTCTGTAAGAATATAGTCCGGTTTGAAATAATAGTACCCTTTATCTTTTAATATCTTATCAATACGTGCACGTTCTCCTTTGATCTGGTCCAGGCTATAAGGCTGCCCCGGCTTTAAAAAGGTTTTATCCTGCTGCGCTGCAATATCTTTTGAAATAATGGTGGAGTCCTTTACAAATTCAACTTTGCGGTAAGTATACTGCGGCCCTGTTGTTACTTCAAATCTCGCTTTGATCGTCCGTTTTCCTGTGTCTGTTGTTACAGATACTTTTCCCTGGAAAAATCCACGGTTCTGCAACATATTTTCCAGTACGCGGATATTATGGCCAGTATTAAAGCTGCTAAACAGTACAGGCGGCTCTCCATAGTTGTAAAACAGTTTCTTCAGTCCTTTGTGCTTCCCCGAATCGCCGCCACCGGCATAATAAGCAGAAAGACGCACACGCATACTCAATATTTTCCTGTTGGGCGCTGGCCGCACAGATGCTGCCAATGTTGTCTTCAGTTCCTTCCGTTCTTTTTTTGATACCTGTTTGTCTTTTATACTTACGGCAGCGCCGTCATACAGGTAAGTATTTTTGGGTAAGTGTTTTGTAGCACTACAGGACGCCAGCAGACAAATGATGGCCAGCAGTACTATTTTGCATGCGTTTTCTTTAATGCTTTGCTGCATCAGTTGTGTCTTTGGGTTTGAGTATCGTCTGTTGCTGTTTTTCCCTTTGCTCCTGTTCGCGCCTGCGGCGTTTTTTATGGAACAGATTCTTAAACTTGTTATAGTCAAGACTTACAATAAAGTTGATGCCGGTTTCCGTAACATAGCCTTCCAGCGCGCCTGCGTCCTGGTCTGTGCGATAGGCTCTTACTGTATATTTCCCGTCGGCGCTGAGTTTATAGTCTGCTGAAAGATTTCCCGGGATACCACTTATGTGCTGGTCTCCGCCTGTTGACTGCGGGCCGGAAAGCTCAAAATCATTGCCTACTGTGACAGTAAGCCGGTCGTTGAGCAATTGTTTTGATGCAGATATGTTCAGATCTGTACGTTCCTGCCGCTGCCCGGTTGTATAGTCTTCTGACGACTGGAGATCAAGGTTAAGGTCCACACCTTTGATCAGAGAGCTGGCATACTGGTTCAGCTGATCGCTGATAAAGCGGCTTACGCTTTGCTTGGCAAGAAATTCGGCAGATGTTCCGGAGCTGGAGGCAAAAGGATCTTCGCCTACAAAACGGTTCAGCAGCAGCAGGGCAAAAACCTGTTTGTTCATTTCTGATGGTTCATTGCGCAGCTGTGTAAGCCGTCCGCGTACAAGGTCAACCCCATCTGTAGACAGGCGGTAAGTTCGATTGTCGGGCAGTTGTATATCAAATCCTATTGACGGCTGCATAATGGCGCCTGTAAGTTTCAGGTCTACATCAAACGGGAGTCTTTGTTTGTAGTAATTCAGCTGCGAAGGATCGGGCACCTGCTTTTCTACAAGATCATAAGGAGAAGCGTTTGCTGTATAAACAGCCGTTATATCCAGTGTGGCATCCAGCGGATCTCCGGAAAAGATAATAGTACTGCCTGACTGTATATTGAATTTGCGTTTAAGGGTATTGTAGTTTAGTTGATACGCTCCTGATTTCAGGTCGTAACTGCCGGTAAGTCCCAGGTCTCCGCCGGGCGTAACAGATGCATTTAATGCGGCTTCGCCTTTTACCTTCACATAATCACCGGTTCCCTGGTCAATGATAATATTGAATTCTGCTTCCCGGTCAATGCCTATGTTTACGTTTACATCGGAACCGACAGACAATGCTACACGTTTTATAGTGTCGGTGGTCGGCTGCAGTACTTTGTAGCGGTCTGTATCACGCTGGTCTATGAAAGAAACAATGCCTTCTGTGTTTTCTACATCAGGGTTCTTCTCGGGGAGTACAAATGTAAACGCTGTGCCTTTCAGTATATTTAGATTGCCATCTATATCGGGCGCTGTGGCATCGCCGGTGATGTTTATGTTGGTAGTAAGATATACATCACCATAAAAAATTTTGTTGTCTTTGGCGGTAGAGTGCAGCACGCGCCATTGCCGGGCTTTGACGCTCAGATCCAGGGTTATATTGCTCATGTCCTGTGTTACTATATCGCCCGAAATTGTCAGTTTGTTGCCGGCACTGTCCAGTATATTAAAATTATTAAACGTCAGACCTTTTTGAGAAAGTGTAATCTTTTCCGAAGGCATATGATAATCTGCATTCAGCATGCTTACTGTAGTGACCAGCTGGTCTGTACGTAGTTCTCCTGTTATTGCCGGCGCAGCTGTGGTGCCTTTTACCTGCAGCTGACCACGCAAATAACCCGAGCTGTTTTTGATCTGGCCCATAGCAAGGCCTTCTACGCTCTTCAGGCTAAGGGCATTTAGCGCTAGGGTAAGCTCAAAGCTATTGCCGCTTACCGGCTGCATATAATAATTGCCTTTTATGGTAATATCGTTATCATGACCTTTTAAAGCCACATCGGTGTTAATAGTCGATGCATCTGTATTATGTGCATTTACCGTAAGGTCGCCTATTGTATCCCGCAGCACTGCAAGGTCTTTTATCTGCAGCTGCGCCTGCAGCATCATTTCCGGTTTTATCTGCTGCAGTTTTACATCTCCGTTTAATGTTCCGTCGGCCAGCAATGTGTCGCTTTTGCTTATCATTTTGGTGATGTCGGCCAGATGAAAGTTCTTTATGCTGGCAGTCAAGGGTGCATTATATGTCGGCGATTCGCTGTTTATGCTTATTGATTCATCATTGCTGCTGATCGCAAAATTCTGTATATAAAATCCTGCACTGGCAAATACTATTTTATTGGGTGAGGCTACAGTCCATTCCTTATAGTCAAGCAGCAGGTGATTGCCCAGCTCCAGCACGTTGTCTTTGCCTTGCTGCTGCAACGTGGCAGATAATGCAAAACGGTCTTTGTTCGCATCATCTTTTATATTCACATTTGCCGTTATCAGGTTGTTGTTTACCTGCCCGGAAACGCTTGTGTTTACCAGCTGTATTTTGCTTTGAGAAAACTTTCTGACATACGCTTTGTAGGTGAGCGCAGAATCCGTTTCATCTACATTCACCTGTACTCCTCTTATATGGTTGTTCCCATATACCAGCCTTGCCAGGCCGGCATTCAGGGTCAGTTTCTGCGGGTTAATTGTCGCATCAATATGAACAGTATCTATCACTTTAAGGTCTGGCAGGAATGCATGCAGCATAGGCCCGTCCTGCACTACGGCATTTACGCTCAGGTCGTATGACGCGGGCAGTTTCGTTTTTGATGCTACTGCTGTTCCTTTTTGCTTGCCTGCAGGCGGTGTCTGGTGCAGCGCTGCATAATGCCTGCTGATATGTTCCTGTATAATATCGCCGATCCTGGATAATGGTGTATGGCCCTCAATTCTGGCCTGTGCTATTTTTGTATGAAGTTCTATGTGCTGACTGCTGTCGGCCCCGGGTGCAGAAACGAGATACATGCTGTCAAGAAAATAACGTTTGTTTTCCAGCAGCATGGTAGGGTGATTGATGACAACGGTTGCCTGCGGGTAATCCATGTTCAGCACCGGGATGTCCGCATGTATCTTAGCGCGCAGTTTGAATTGATCATCGTACAGTTTCAGTTTTTGTAAGTCTGCGCTGTCTATATTCAGGTCGGCAAGTATGGCCGGGTATTTTTCGCGGAAGCTGGCGGTGGCGTTCAATGCCATACGGAGATTGGGATCAGCAGAGGTAAGATCGAGCTTTCCCTGCTTACGGGCTACGTTTCCTTTGAGCTGGATATGATTGTATGTGTAGCCGTTAAACGAGGCCGACTGCACTGCTCCCTGCACGGAAGCAGTCATTGTCTTTACATCGAAGCTGTAACCTTTTACGGTAAGGTTTGCGGTTACGGCACCCATCTGGTCTTCTTTCTTCAGTATGCGGCCCAGGTTCAGACGGTCTGCACGGAGATACATATCGTATCGCTCCCTGTTCTTCCCTGGCGACATCATTACAAATCCGTTGATATAGGCATTGCCGTCTGTACTTACCAGCATCAGCTGTGTGTGGTAGTCTTTAATAGTGCCGGTCACATGTCCGGTTATGCCAAAGGCATCCGGGAGCCGGAATTGCTGCTGCACGCCTGCCGGTAATAAAGCTTCCAGGTCATTTCTTGAAGACTGCAGTTTCTGAATATTGAGATCATAAACCAGGTTGTTGCTTTCCGGCAGGCCGCGCAGTTTGCCGTTGATCATGGCTTCTGTTCTGCCAAGACCGGCGATGTACATTTTCTTTATGTCGAGGTTGCCCAACGTGCCCAGCAGTGTAGCTTCCAGCTTCAGATGGCCGTTACGGTTCTTCCGGAAAAACTCCTGTTGCTGCAGCGTGGGTACAAACACCAGCAGGTCTTTAAATCCTACAATGCTTTTCTGCAGGTTTACTTTCAGCTGCATATCCTGCATGCGTGTCCTGAGCGATGCGAGAGAAGGGTAGCCGATCTCGAGGTAATCCCGGAGTATAGTCTGGTCGGTCTGGAGAAACAGATTGCGCAGGTAAGCTCCTTTGCTGTGATAGGCAAACCTGGTGCGCAGTTCATATAGGTTAAAACCGCTTTGCTCCCTGGCTGTAAAGTGTTTTATATCCCCGGAAATAGTATCGGCAGTATAGGAGACATCTTCCGCGTTTAATGCAAGGTTCTGCACATTTAGGTGGGAATAGTCCATACCTGATTTTTGCCGCGGACTGTTTTCATCGTCCATTTTAAAGCTTATGCCTGAGAGTTCGTTATTGGCAAGAAATACGCGCCAGTTGTTAGAAGTTGTATCTGGCGATGCAGTTGTATTTTGCGGCGGAGCTGCTTTTTTGCCCATCGATATTTTAATCGAGGTATTACTGATCCCCAGCTTTTTTATATCCAGCAGCTGGTGTTCCAGGTCTATTGTTTTGGGCTGCAGTAGAAGATTTCCGAGCTTTATATCGAAGAGGAATTTACTGAGATTGTTATTGTAGGTAAAAGATGTTTTATTGATTTCAATTTCATTTGCTGCAAGGCGTAGTGGCTGGGAAGGTGTAGTATCTGTTTTAGGCGGCAGGTATGACGTGTCCTGTGAAAAATTTGCCTTCAAACCGTCCACATACAGCTTTTTAATGCCGAACTCCATTTTTGAGGGATCTACTTTTTTCAGGCTCAGGTTTAAGGTGGCAAGGTCTAATGCCAGGCGCATTCCGCCGGTGTAGTCATCAAAACGGATATGAATGTCTTTGAGGTTTATCTTATCTACATCAAAGCTCAGGCTGCTGCTGGTATCATTGGCTTTTTTTACGTCTTTTGCACCTGGTGCTTTAGGCGTACCGGTAAAAGCATTAATAATGTAGGTGTAGTTATAGTTGGTATCCGGTATAGTGCGGTTCACATTGGCACGGATGCCTTCCAGCTCCAGTTTCTGCACCACCACTTTCTTAGAGATCAGCGCCAGCATATTTATATCTACCCGCAGTTTGCGGGCCGACAATAATGTATCTTTTGATTGATCTTTAAACAGGACGTCCTGCAGTTCTATCATTTTAGGCAATCTGTAATCTATGCTGCCGATCTGCACTTCTGTTTTTAGTTTTCCGCGCAGGTAGCTTAATGCTTTATTCTTTACAAAGCGCTTTCCCGAGGGCGTTTGCAGCCATATGACCGCCCCTGCTATTACGATAAGCAGAACGCCAAGGATATAGAGCAGGATTTTGAGAAACTTGCGCATAATTGCAGGTTGGTGCGGGTGTTTCGGAAAATTATAAAAAAAATCATACCGTACTGGTTATTAAGTGATAAAATAATATGCCGGTCTTCAACAAACGGGGCTGTTTATCGAAATATATTTTAACAGCTTTATTGGTTGAAAGGCCTGAAATTCCTGCGTGCCAGCTCCTTCCGTACGCGACTCAGCGACTCGGGCGTTATTCCGAGATAGGATGCGATCATCCATTGCGGAATGCGCAGTGTAAGGTTGGGGTAGAGTGTTATAAAATCGAGGTAACGCTCTTCTGCGTTGGCGCTGAGCAACTGGTTAATGCGCCGCTGCATGAAACGGATGGAATTATGAAGGGCCATGGTATTAAAATTGGTGAAGCGCGGCACCAGTTTTTCGGCTTTTTCAAAGAATTCGTGTGTCACCACAATAATGGTAGATTCTTCTACTGCATCAACGAAAAACAAGGAGGGTTCATTGAAATAAAAACTGTTGCGGTCACTGATCCACCAGTCTTCCGGGGCAAACTGCAGGATATGCTCTTTCCCCATTACGTCTATGGTATAGGACCGGAGCAATCCTTTTGCTACAAAATACACCTCACTGCACACTTCTTCCTGCTTCAGGAGAATGGCGCCTTTAGGCACGGTCTGTTCATATGCTTCAGCTGCCAGTTCTTCCCATTGTTCGTCCGTAACCTGAGTGTTTATTTCAAAATATTTTCTGAAACTATGGTGCATATATACAAGATAGGAAACAAATCGCTAAGTTTTACCGGATTGTAAAACTCACCGCATTGGATACATTTCCATACAATATCAGCTGCAGGCTGTACCTGCCGGGGAGGAGTTTTCCATTTTTGAGAAACTGATTGTTGTAAGTGACAAGCGAACTTACCGAGTAAGCTTTCATGATCCACTCTCCCGGGGCCAGGTCATATTCATATTTCAGCAGATCGGCAGAGCTGTATTTTTTTGTTTCGGGAATGCTGCTGTAGGGAAATTCCAGTACAGATTTTTCCTGTGCGTTAATAATAGTGCATTGTGCCGACCAGATACCTCCGGATGCCCGTACCGGACGATCAAACAGGAATCGCTGAGCCCTGTATGATTTGTTGGAGATCGTAATGAACAATTTAAGGTCTGCCATGTTCGTAACCGTTTCCTTCTCCATGTTGATATGTATCACCAACGACACATTACCTTTCAGGGCTGCTTCCGGTGTGGGGTACACCGGTATGGGCATGGCCACCGGTTTCGGTTTGCGACGGGTACTGCTGTCTACAATTACAGGCAGGCGTTTTTTCAGTCGTTCCGCTTCGCTTTTAGACAGAGGTATTAATATCGTATCTGTTTTAAGCAGGTTATTATATGGTTTCGTTTTTTGTGCAAATGATATAGTGGCCGGGATAAGTAGCAGGAAAAGAATAAAGCGGAATCCGGGCATATGCACAAATATATTACGGTATCTGTCTAAAAAAATAAGGCCACAGGATATTCTGTGGCCGGTAAAAGTAATAGAAAATATTTTTATGAAGATGTGAGACGTGAGATGTCAGACATGAGATACTGGATGGTCAAATATCAAATCTTCAAAACGATTTCCGCATATCAGATACCACATTCACCGCATTACCACATCAATCACATTAATTAATGCAACCCGTGTTCACCCAGGAAACGCTCGGCATCCAGTGCGGCCATACAGCCACTGCCCGCAGCTGTTACAGCCTGGCGGTATATTTTATCCTGAACATCTCCGCAGGCAAATACACCTTCGATATTTGTTTTGGATGTGCCCGGCTGCGTGATCAGGTAACCCTGGTCGTCCATATCCAGTATGCCTCTAAACATATCGGAGTTTGGATGATGGCCGATAGCTACGAAGAAGGCGCGTACCGGTATTACAGACTCTTCACCTGTTTTTATATTACGGATCTTCATTGCCTCCACTTTTGTATCACCCATTACTTCCACCGTTTCGGAATTCCAGTATACTTTAATGTTGGGCGTATTCAGTACGCGGTCCTGCATTACCTTGCTGGCGCGCATTTCGTCGCGGCGAACGAGCATATGTACGTTGCTGCAGAGCTTGGAAAGATATAATGCCTCTTCACAGGCGGTGTCACCGGCTCCTACGATCGCTACTTCGAGGTTTTTAAAGAAGAAGCCATCGCATACGGCACAGGCAGAAACACCGTGACCGTTAAGTCTCTGCTCAGATTCCAGTCCCAGCCATTTGGCAGATGCACCTGTAGCAATGATCACAGAATCGGCCTCGATCCATTTTTCCTCATCTATTTCTACTTTAAACGGGCGTACGGAAAAATCTACTTTGGTAGCAAGCCCCCAGCGTATATCTGCACCCATGCGCTGCGCCTGTTTTTCAAAATCTACCATCATCTGCGGCCCCATGATACCTTCAGGATAGCCCGGATAATTTTCTACTTCTGTAGTGATGGTAAGCTGGCCGCCCGGTTGCAATCCCTGGTACAATACTGGTTTCAGATTGGCACGGGAGGCATATATGGCAGCTGTGTAGCCCGCAGGTCCTGAACCTATAATAAGGCAATGGACTTTTTCATTTTCAGACATGTGGTTATGAAATTTCAGTCGGTAAATATGCAAAAGAAATAGGGATACAACAAATTTGCGGCCACAGAAAATGCTAATGCCGCTATCAGCAACGGTTTTATATCAATCAGATATAATAATTGTTCTGAATGTAGAACCGTAACCGGCCCATATACCAAGAGCGCCGCCCGATATGTTGGTCTTCACATTTACCGGCGATACAAACGGGCTGCCGACAGTACTGGCGGAATATTCAAACGTATTAAAAAAGTCATATACAGCTTTATCAATAGCACACCATTTAACCGTTATAGTGTCGCCCAGGTATACGCGCCCAAGTGAATCGAAATCTGGATTTTTGGAATGGTCAAAACCTGCCGCCAGCCGGAAGGACACGCTGGAGCCGTTGATAATTTCATCATTGAAAACCGAATTTATGGGAGCATAATAGGGGCCGTTATTGGTGTTCGTAAAATAGCGTCCGCAATTGCCGGGAGTATCCGGGTCTATATAACGGAACCACATATCCCTTGCTCCGGGCATCTTCCGGGCTACGGTACTGTCTTCAGGCTTTGCATACCAGAGACTGTCAAGCGGTTTGCAATTGGGTATTTTAGTGGTTGCTTCGTAGGTTTTCCCTTCAGATACAATGCTGAGCTTATAGAAATGCTCTGTTTTACCGCGGAAAAGCAGCGCGGTGATATCGGCTGTATCTATACTGTAAAAGTAGAATTTGTAATGTGTACCGCCCACTACGGAGTCAAGCAGGTATTCCCTTAGTTTTATCGACTGACTGCCATCCGATACTGTTACAGTGGCATCATGTACATAAGAGTTTTGCTGGGTGGACAAGTCTATTTTACTCAGGTACCCGATAGATTTTGTAAGGATAACGTAAGGCGGCAGGTCTTTTTCTATAGCGCCTTCCACTACCAGCTGTGTTGCTCCGCTGTTCAGGTTTATGTGTACTTCTTTCTCGCAGCTCAGAAGCAACAGGCACAGGAGCAAAATGCAAACAGCAGCGCCCGGCAAATTACGGACGCTGCTGTTTTTATATTGTTGGTTGCTCATACTGTTTTCTCTGTTATACAAATCTAAGAAAACAGTTGTGTGAACGGTGTCTCTTAAAATATATATTTCCCATCTGGGCTGTACATAACCGGCAACAGCTTGTGTGTACGCTCAAAGTAGTCATAACCGGTTTTGAGATTTACCCAGAAACGTTGTTTGGTAGTATCTGTGGCATATTGGCGCCCCAGGAAGTTAAGGCCTCTGCGGTCGAAACGGGTGGGGAAGATATGGACGGGAATGTAGTTTTCTCCGCTCATTTTTGCATTAAGGCACAGTACATATATTTCCTGTATCACCGGATCTGTCATGGGCAGACAGCCGATTGTTACACAACCGCCGTGAATGTACACATCGCCGCCCGGCTTTTGCTTATCGCCGAGTATGAGATCAGAATAGTTGGGATAACTTACAAGCAGTGAAAGGTAAAAATCGCTTTTGGGGTTAAAATCCTCAATAAAGTAAAGCCCTTCCGGTACCTGCCGGTCACCTTCGGTGCGTTTTGGCCCCAATATGCCCGACAATGCGCATACTCTGTAGAGTTTCACCAGTTTGTATTCAGATGAGCTGGAATCCCGTGCCCAAAGCTCCATTTCGTTCTGCGCTTTAAAGTCCCTGATATAAATGTCTTTGGGTGGATAAGCCAGGTGTACCGCTTCAAACATCTTCCGAAGCGAATCATTACACTTTGTCCATGCCTGCGATACCCGGTTAAAAGAGAACTGAAAATTGCGGAATGTCTGCACATCATCCTGTGCTCTTGCAACTGTTGATACCAGCGCCGGCAATACCAGGAAAGAAAGGCGTAACAGCCATTTTTTTATCATAGATTGTATACTGTCAGAAAAAGAAATATGTGCAGAAAATCCTGCACCGTAACCCCGCAAATATAAGCTTTCAGGGAGGAATAATTTCTTAAACAAAACAAAAAAGAGGGGCGTGTATGTATTACAATTGCTGTAACAATTTTTCATAAAACCCTATGGATTCCATTTCTCCATAAGATTTTATCTGCAGATCCTTATCCAATACAATGATCTGTGGCACATGATCAATATTCATTTTACTATTAAAAGAGTTATTGAAGCCAGTATCAATATAAGCTGTGCCTGAAACCTGTTTTTTCTTTAATCCTTCGCGCCAGTTATCTGTATTATCATCTATAGAAAAGCTCACGAAGTTTATTTCATTGCTGTATTTTTTCCTCAGCTCATTGTATAAATGTATAGCATCACCGCAACGACCGCACCAGCTGGCCCAGGCTATCATAAAGATGCCTTTGTCATTGGCCGTAAGGCTTTTCAGCGATACCTTCTGCAAATGATCATCGAGTAACAACAGGGAGCCATCCAGTGATTTACCGGTATGGGTAGCCTGCGCCTGTGCGAGATAACTGTTGTAAAAGGCGGCCATTTTTTTATTTTCAAATACATCCGGGTACAGCACCTTTACTTTGTCCAGCAACTGGGGATAATCATGGGTTCGGGAGTATTTGGATTCATAGGTTTTCTTCAGATAGTAGTACAGCAGTATGGAACGATTGGGTTCCGGGTAATATGCCGCTTCAACAACGCCGGGTAGAATAAATCCTTCAAAATATTTTATAGGGATATCTTTTACAGGTTCTGATGTTTCTGCTGGTACAAAAAGCGAATACGTTTTACCGCCCGATTGAGTATACAACATCTTTAATATTTTATACTCATTTAACGAATTTGTATATGTTATTATGAAAGGAACATAAAACTCCGGGTATATCATATGTACAGCTGCACTGTCTATAAAAAGGTCAACTGATTTTTCTTCCGGATCGGCTGCCTGTGGATCGGCATATTTATGATTGTTCAGCAAATGGTAGAGATAGCCTAAACGTGTGGTCAGTGCCAGCTTTGCCATAGTTGTCCATTGCTGTACGTATTCAGGCCGCTGCTGCGCCAGCGGGAGGTTTTGCAGTGTTTTTACATACTGGCTGCATTGCCGTTTTTTGCCATCTAAGTCTATATCAAATACCAGGCGGTTGCCATGCGGCTTTGCTATGCTTTCCAGCCCTGCATTCGCATCACAGGGAAACATGCCCGTTTTGTAATACATCGTGTACAGGATATTATTTTCCATAGCCCGCTGACCATAAAATTCCGGACCGCTGCCTTTGCCCAGCAAATCCAGTACAGTAGTGTCGGGCCCCACAACCATATACCAGTTTTGGGCCGTAAAACTCATTTGTCCAAAATAATAAGGATATACATCATGATCGAAATGGCCGAGATCCAGCCATAGTGTATCATGTGACTGAGTGTAGGAAAAGTGCATGCCCATTGATTCAAATGGCTCGCAGTGTATGCTTTTGATATAATCCTTATCAAAATGAACGAGAGCAAGAGTATTGGCTTCTGCTATAAATGAAAAAAACAGCAGAATAAATGTTGCAATAAGTTTCATAGCTAAGGTCATAATACATCAAGATGCTGACGATTTCCAACATTCTAAAAAAACCGGGAATACATACAGTACTCCCGGTTGGTTTATAATGCTTATGGATTATATTTAAATACGATGCAGAAAGACTGATCGTCTTCTCCTATTTGATAAGTGCCGGCTTTAACAGTATACGTATAGCTTGGGGTTGTAGTGTTATCACCTTCAAATATTGCAAACTGATAATCCTGAAGTGCTACATATACGCCACCATGAATATACTGGCTATATAGTTGCATATTTTCATCAGTTTTCAGGAATCTGATCGCAGTTTGCTTATCATCATTGATCCAGTTTCCGTTGCCTGCTACTCCAGCAGCAGGTGGCTTATTATCAACGTGGCAAATATTAACTAGATTACGGCGATCCCATTTCATATTTCCGTTATTAGCCGCATAAGTATAAAATTCACCAATAGTGATAAATTTCATTGGTGTCGCACTCAAGTTAGTTAAAACTACTGTACCTAATCCTTTATCCGCCGCATATGCGTTCATGTTTTTTGAACGTTTATTTGTGCCGGCGTCATTTCCTTTGTTACACGAAGCAGCTAGCAGGAGAATTCCTGCTGATAGGATCATTAATTTTTTATTTTTTGTGATTTTGTTAGGTATGCTTTCTTTTTAGTTTTTCTGGGGGCTACAGCATTTTATTCCCCACTAATAGGCCTAATAGTTCCGCAAATATATATAGTAATCAGCGTATTAAAAAAATAGTTTAAACTTTTTTGCACGAATATATTTTAAAACATACAAAGCAGGCGCCATAAGGCGCCTGCTTTGTTCACAATAAAAAATCCGGGAAGTATTAGTGCTGTATTACAAGTTTGTCTGTGTGTTCACCAGCTTCGGTTTTGATATGCAGGAAGTACATACCGCTCTGCAGCTGTGCTACATTAATATCTGTTACAGTAGCAGTGTTTTTTACTGATGCTTCATACACTTTATGACCGGCTACATCTGTAATGGTTATCTGTGCCTGTACCGGCGCCTGAGCCCAGCGTATATATACTTTGGTTGCTGCAGGATTAGGATAGGTAAGATAGCTGCCGGAAGGAAGGGTAATGATGCCTGTAGACTTTGGTTTGATCTCGGTACTGTTCTGGCCGAAATTATTGTCTGTTGAGCTGGTGTTTCCTGCGGTAAGCTGTATGCCTGTGATAGGTGTGGTGATGTAGTTCATGTCTTCAGGATAAAGGGTATAGGTGCCCAGCGGTAAATTGCTGAATGAGTAATCACCGTTAAAGTCGGTATAGGTTGATGCGATCAGTTTGCCGTTCTGGTCTTCGAGGTATACAAGGATTCCTTCAATACCACCGCTGGTGCCTTTATTGGCTCCCATACTGATGTTGCCGCCAACAAAGCCCGGACCGGAGGTAACGATACCGTGACGCATATAGATGTCAAAGTATCCTGATGTGCCGCCGGAATGGAAGAAGTTGATAGCCTGGTTCCAGTAGAGGCTGGAGTCATAATAAGTTGGTACATAGCCGCTGCTGCCCACCATCTGACCCAGCATTGCTGCCTTAACCAGGTAGGTGCCTGCAGGTTTGTTGCTGAAGCTGTACTGCGCAGTCCAGATGCCGCTAACAATTGTGCTGTCTATAGCGGTAAGCGTACCATTGGTGCTGTCATGCACGATCAGCCATACTTTAAAGGTGTCCGTAGTCATATTGCTGCTCGAGTCAACGATAACGAGACCACGGATAATGTTAGGTGCAGTGGTGGTGTTAACGGTATGAGTGATCGAATCTGAGCATATCACGTTGTTGGAAGAATCGGTCCAGTATACCAGCAGGTTTACATAATACGTAGATGCTGAAGGATATGTGTGGATTGGATTGGCAGTTGTAGAAACTGTCCCGTCGCCGAACGACCACATATAATGAGGTGTCTGACCGGCAAATGAAGGGGACGAGTTGTAAAAATACACGGTCGTATTATTTACATAATCAGTGAAAGACGCATAGTGGCCGCTGCAGTTGTTAGTCTGGCTGGTAATAACATACCCCAGGACGGTATCTCTGCATGCGACATTGCCATTTACTGAATCTGTCCAGGCCACAATAAGTTTTACAGTATGCACACCGGAAGACGCATAGGTATGTACCGGATTTGATCCGCTGCCGGACGTACCATCACCGAAAGACCAGCTGAGAGCCGTAGTCTGGCCGGCAAAAGAGGCTACTGTGTTATAGAAATATACTGTACTGCCGCTCACTAAAGTCGTAAAGCTGGCTGTATGGCCGGCACATCCTCCGGGATTATTTGAAATAACTATATTCTGTGCTACCGTATCTACACAACCACCTGCAGATATATACAGCCGGGCCGTGTACGTTCCGTTTGCAGCGTATGTGTGCGACACCGGGCTGCCGGAACCGGAAGTGCCATCACCGAATGTCCACGTGTAGGTTGCCCCCGGTGTGTTGGCATAGTTCTGGGCCGTAAAATTAACAGTGGAATTACCGGTAATTGTATATGTATAGTTGCCCGCACATGGCTGGTAAGCAATAGTAACCTGCTGTACGGCAGAATCCATGCAAAGAACCGCCTGGCTGACAGAATCTATTGTGGTCAGTATCTGTACAACGGTATAAGTACCCGGAGTTGCATAGTTGTGGTACATACCGAAACCATAAGTGCTGCTACCGTCACCAAACCTGTATTGAGTATAGGCATAAGTGGAAGGAGCTGTACCGGTCCAGGTAGCAGTACTTGTAAACAGTACCCTTAACGGGTTGGCCGCAGTTGGTGCGGAAGCCCAGTTAAAACCTGCAGTACAGGTTGCCCCTGCCGTGTAGGCTAAAAAACTGAGAAACAGAAAGAGGAATAATTTGCGCATAGCAGAAAGTTTTAGATTGCAGGTATAGTTATAATAAATAAGACAATAATATGTTTGGGTTGGTTAGTTTCGTAACGCATGTAATACAGGGTCACGTGCCGAGGGTTGTTTTTTCATAAGATTAGTTTTATGTAGAAAAACTTGATTCATATAATATGACGATACACTGAATACTGATGTTAGTACCCGGAATAAAAAAAGCCCCGGATTTTTTATCCAGGGCTTTTTTGTTGCAGTATTATGACAATTAGAGGTTTCCTCTTTTGGCCTGTTCGCGCTCTATAGATTCGAAAAGAGCCTTGAAGTTACCGGCGCCAAAACTCTGTGCACCATGACGTTCAATGATTTCGAAGAACAGCGTTGGGCGGTCTTCTACCGGTTTGGTAAAGATCTGGAGCAGGTAACCTTCTTCATCCCTGTCTACCAGGATGCCGAGACCCTGCAGTTTCTTAATGTCTTCATCAATCTTACCAACACGCTCAGGCAGCATTTCGTAATAAGCTTCCGGCGGCGCGCTCAGGAACTCCACACCGCGGCTTTTCAGCTCTGTAACTGTTTTTACGATGTCTTTGGTTGCTACGGCAATGTGCTGTACGCCTTCTCCTTCATAAAAATCCAGGTATTCTTCGATCTGTGATTTCTTCTTGCCTTCAGCCGGTTCGTTGATCGGGAATTTAGCATAGCCGTTGCCATTGCTCATTACCTTACTCATGAGGGCAGAGTACTCAGTATTGATCTGCTTGTCGTCGAAGGAAAGTATGTTTACAAAGCCCATTACATCTTCATACCATTTTACAGTTGGCAGCATACGGTTCCATCCTACGTTACCTACGCAATGGTCTACATACAGCAGGCCGGCATCTGCCGGGTTGTAGTCCGATTTCCATTCCTGGTAGCCGGGCATAAATATGCCGTTGTAGTTTTTGCGCTCTACAAACATATGGATGGTCTCTCCGTATGTGTAGATGCCCGACATTTTCACTTCTCCGTGCTCATCGGTAAGTGTAACCGGTTCCAGGTAAGGTTTACCGCCGCGTTTTGTTGTTTCTTCAAAAGCACTGTAAGCATCATTTACCCACAGGGCCAGTATTTTTACACCATCGCCATGTTTTTTTACATGTTCAGAAATGGGGTGGTCAGATTTCAGGGCTGTAGTAAGCACCAGGCGGATCTTGCCTTGCTGCAGTACATAGGAAGAACGGTCGCGTACGCCTGTTTCCGGGCCTGCATATGCCACCGACTGGAAGCCGAATGCTGTTTTGTAATAGTGAGCAGCCTGCTTGGCATTACCTACATAAAATTCGATATAATCAGTTCCGTTAATCGGAAGAAAATCCTGTGCCTTGGCTATTTTTTCAGCAAATGTTTGTGTTGACATTGTTGTAAGTTTTTTGAAGTTAATTTGTTTGATATTTTATGAAACGTGAGATGCCTGGTATAAAAAAATCGTCTGACGTTTCACATTTGACTTTCTGTCTCAGTAGTTAACTCCATGCTGCCATCGCCATTGTCCGGAGCAATTTCTTCACCCTGACATTTCCCGAATTAAGAAATTCTGATTCCATTTATTTTAGTATCAAGTAGTAAGTATCAAGCTATTAGATGTGAGATTTGAGATTTGAGACATGAGAATAGCAGCAAGTATCAAGCTGTTTTGCAGGTAACACATTTTCCCTAATTACCGCATTCTCACATTCCCACATTAGCTAATCACCTAATTTTCACATTTGCTAATTATTATTCAATCCAGCTCATCACATATTTATCATCCTCTATGCCCAAAGCATCGTTTGTCAGCTTCAGCGGATGGAAAGTATCTACCATCACTGCGAGTTCCTGTGTTTCTTTTTTGCCGATGCTCTTTTCCACAGTGCCCGGGTGCGGTCCGTGCGGAATGCCTGCAGGATGCAGCGTGATCATACCGCGGGTTACATTTTTGCGGCTCATAAAATCACCGTCTACATAATACAATACTTCATCGCTGTCTATATTGCTGTGGTTATACGGTGCAGGTATAGATTGCGGATGGTAGTCGTACAGGCGTGGTACAAAAGAGCAGATAACGAAGTTATGCGCATCAAACGTCTGGTGTACCGGAGGCGGCTGGTGCACACGGCCTGTGATCGGCTCGAAATCGTGGATGCTGAGTGCGTACGGATATTCTGTACCGTCCCAGCCCACAACATCAAACGGATGGTTGGCGTACCAAATGGGGTAGAGCAGGCCTTTCTTTTTCACATTGATCAGGAATTCGCCTTCTTTATCTATGGCCTGCAGCTCCTGCGGCTTGCGGATATCGCGCTCACAGAAAGGGGCATGCTCCAGCAACTGGCCATATTTGCTTAGATATCTTTTCGGAAAGTTTACCGGGCTGAATGATTCTACGATAAACAGGCGGTTATCTTCCGTGTCAAAACGTATCTGGTAAATGGTGCCGCGCGGTATCATGAGGTAGTCGCCGTAGTTGAACGGCAGCTGACCGTATTGCGTATGCAGCGTGCCGGTTCCTTCATGTACGAAAATCACTTCGTCAGCATCTGCATTTTTGAAGAAAACATTGCCTTCCATGCTTTTCTGTGCGCCGGAAAGCGTAATCTGTACATCGTTGTTGAAGAGCACAACCTTGCGGCTGGCGATATAATCGGCCTCCGGTTTAATATTAAAACCCTGGAAGCTGCGGTGTTTCAGTATGTTGTCTGTTGCTGCCTTAGGGGAAACATCTGTCGGTTCTTCCGTACGGATGATCCGGGTAGGCGGATGGATATGATACAGCAGGGAATAATTGGAAGAGAAACCTTCTGTACTGAACAGTTGTTCGGAATACAATCCACCGTCTGGTTTGCGGAACTGCGTATGACGTTTATGAGGAATATTTCCGAGCGAATAATAATGTGGCATCTTCTGCTTGTTTGCCCAAATTTACACAGAAAGCCAGCTTTTGCAAAGCGTTTAAGTTAAAGCTGATGTAAATCATTTCTTTAGCCGGAAAGGTTTGTGCAGCAATGATCTTTTATATAAAAATGCCAGCCCGGAAAGACTGGCATTTAGTTACATATATATGTCCGGATTTATTTTACACGGGATACAAGAAAGTTAAAAGATCCGTCTGTGAGCACCGACATTGGGTTGCTGGCCCCGTTTTCCAGCACGGCAGAGCAGGTGCCTTTTATGGCATATACGGCTACTTTATTAAAAATAGTGGAATCGATGCCTACATAAGTGACAGACGAGATCTTCACATTATATGCAGTGTTGGACGTGTCAACAGAATACTGGGTATTTCCTGCGGCATCATCGAAATCCAGGTTAATGCCCGGTCCGGTTCCGTTGAAATAAAGCGTTTTGCCGGCGAGGCCTGTCATATCACTGTCGGTAACAATATGCCCGAAAACGAATTGCAGCCCTATTGACGGAACAAAAGCAGTAGACGATTCCTGGTAACCTCCGGCCAATTGTGCATCGGAAGAAATATATTGTGGCAGCGGAGATGAAAAATTGTAAGCCGTACCGTTCAGTTTAAAGTTGAAATAATATGGATTATTGTTACCCGGACCTGACGGGTTACTGCTGTCATTTTTTTTACAACTTGCTGTCATCATCATACAACACACAGCAAGGACAGGTAAGGAAAGAAGTTTTTTCATTTTTGAGTTTGATAAACGTTTTATTGCCGGCTAATATACAATAAACGAGAATACGGGATATTACGCCGCACCTCTCATTTTCAGCATAACAGATACAAGGTCCCACAAAAAATGAAAACAGATAACCACAGCAATGCTCCGGAAGCGCCAGTAATAAATAGCAAATACTAGTCCTATAATAAACGGCCCTGCTACCTGGTAGGCATTTCCGTAGCCGTAATGCATGGCTCCGAAAAGTAATGATGAAAGAAGAATGGCAGCAACCGGGCTGCGGAACAGCAATTCCAGTCTCGGCATCAGGTAACCGCGAAAAGTAAGTTCCTCTACAATGCCCGCGGTAAGCATCGTAAATACCATCAGCAACGGATGGGCACGGAAAATGGTGAGCATACCGGCCATCTTTTCACTGGCCATAGAGAAGCCCATTAATTTGAGTACGATTACCATAGCAAGCAGGCTGACGATAAGCGTAAGCAGGATACCTGCACCGGAAAGCAGGTAAAAAACAAATCCATACCGCTTTTCTTTCCAGAGCATCAGTGGTGCGCGTTCCGCTTTAACCGCATACAGCCAGATAATGCAGAGACACAGCCAGTACAGAAGCCGGGAAATAAAAAAGATACCTGCATCTGCTTCTTTAAGCCCGGTAATATGCAATGCCAGAGGCGAAAAAAATGCAGTGACCGCGAAGAGGCAGAATAACAGGAGGGCACAGCCTGCGAGTAATTTACCGGTTTGAGAACTCAATGTGGTCGTACTTTCCATAAACTTATTTGATGATGAAAATATACGAGGTTTAATGTTGCCGGTTATTAATATTATAGAAAGACAACAGCCGTCCGGTAACCGGGCGGCTGCATATTCTATTAGAATAATTGTGTTTAATAATTCAGCAGGAAGCGGATCTTATCGGCTACTTTATCTGCATTCGGCAGCATGGCTGCTTCGAGCGCCATATTCATAGGCACTGCAGGCAGGTCCATTGCGCCGAGTGTCTGCACCGGGGCGTCCAGATTACGGAAACACTGCTGTGAGATGCGGCCGGCAAGGGCTTCGCAGAAAGAATTGCGCAACTGCTCCTCTGTAAGCACCAGGCATTTTCCGTGCTTTTTCACGGTAGCAAATACCAGTTCTTCATCGCATGGATAAATAGTGCGCAGGTCTATCACTTCCACCTGTCCGGGGAATTGCTTTGCTGCGCTCTTAGCCCAGTATACACCCATACCGTACGTGATGATACACATAGATTCACCATTATCTAGGCTTTCGGCACTTGCTTCCATTACTACTGCACCTTTACCGAAAGGCAGGATATAATCGCGGTCCGGCTCCACCATTTTGGCTTCGTCCGTGCCCGGCACTTTGCTCCAGTAAAGTCCTTTATGCTCCAGCATCACTACAGGGTTCGGATCATGGAAGGCTGCTTTCATCAGACCTTTCATATCTGCCGCATTGCTGGGGTAAGCTATTTTAATACCCTTTATCGTTGCCAGTGTACTTTCCACACTACCGCTGTGATACGGGCCGCCGCCGCCATAAGCACCTATCGGTACGCGTATGATGCAGGACACGGGATATTTACCGCAGCTCAGGTAGCTGGATTTGCTGATCTCTGTTACCAGCTGGTTGATGCCGGGGTAGATATAATCTGCAAACTGTACTTCAACGATCGGCTTCAGTCCTACAGCGCTCATACCTACAGTAGAGCCGATGATATACGCTTCCTGTATGGCAGTGTTGAACACACGCTCATCACCAAATTTATCTGCAAGGGTAGCTGCTTCGCGGAATACACCGCCCAGCCTGCGACCTACGTCCTGTCCGTAGAACAAAGCTTCCGGGTAATCCTGCAGTATTTCTTCCACAGCATGCAGTGCAGCATCTACCATCACCACTTTTTCTTTGCCTGCAGGCGTGCGGTTACCTTTTTCTTCTGTTATTTTATTGGGTGCAAACACATGATCTGCCACTGTTGCCGGATCAGGTTCTGCGGCTGCAACGGCTGCATCAAATTCGCGCTGCACAAATTCTTTTTCTTCGGCTTCTATCTTATCCAGTTGTTCTTCTGTGCATCCTTTGCCCAGCAGTACTTTACGCAGTTTCGGTCCGGGATCGTCCAGTCCGTGCTTGGCAAGGTCTTCAGCGGTACGATACCATTCTTTACGTACACCGGAAGTATGGTGACCCAGCAGGGGCACTTTTGCATGCACCAATATCGGCTTACGTTCTTTGCGTACCCAGTCGATAGTGTATTGCATAGTCTTGTAAGAATCTGCAAAGTCACTGCCATTGCAACGCACACGCTCCAGTCCTTTGAAGCCACCTGCATAATCGTAGGCATCCATGGTGCGGGCTTCATCACTGCTTACAGAGATGCCCCAGTCATTGTCCTGTACCAGGTAAATAACCGGCAACTGGTGCAGCGCTGCAAACTGGAATGCTTCACTCACTTCACCTTCCGTTACACTGCCGTCGCCCAGGGAGCAAACCACTACCGGGGGAACGTCATATTGCTTCAGCTTTTGTGTTTCTATGTATTGTATGCCCTGGGCCACACCCGTCGTCGGGATCACCTGCATGCCGGTGGCGCTGCTCTGGTGTATGATCTTGGGGAAGTTTTCGCGACGGATGTTGGGGTGATTGTAATAAGCACGGCCACCGGTAAACGGATCATCTGCTTTGGCCAGCAACTGCAGCATCATTTCATACGGGCGGTATCCCATACCGAGCATAATGCTTTCATCGCGGTAGTAAGGACTTACGTAGTCATCGGGGTTCAGGAGGAATGCGGTAGCCAGTTGTATAGCTTCATGGCCGCGGGAGGTGCTGTGCACATATTTGCATATCTGTCGATTGGCATCATATGTTTCAGCCATAGCTTTGGCGGTCATCATTAACCGGTAAGCATTAAGCATTAATTCTTTTGAGAGCATGTGTCAGCTTTTCTGTAAAGAGCGGCGCAAATGTACGGCTAATTAGTCAATGAGGGAATTAGCGAATTGCCTAATATATAATTTGAAAATTAGCCGATTAGCTAATGTGAAAATGCCACCTGTTCCACCAATCAGTATATCGGCTAATTATCACATTCTCAAATTTTCACATTAAAAAAGTGCGCCTTTTCAGAACGCACTTTTGGTTGGATTTAAAAATCAGCCGGATAGCGAATGTGAAAATACTTCAGTAACCACACGTTCACTTTCACATCTTCAAATTTTCACATGCTCAAATTAACTAGCAGTATTGTTCAAAAGCTTCCATCAGGTTGGCAGCGATCATCTGTGCCGGACGGCCTTCGATCATATGACGCTCAATCATGTGTACCAGTTTGCCATCTTTCAACAGGGCAATAGCCGGGCTGGAAGGAGGGTAAGGCAGGAGGTAAGAGCGTGCCTGCTGTACAGCAGCAGTATCATAACCGGCAAAGCTCGTAGCCAGGTGATCCGGTTTTTTAGCAGCATTCTTCACAGCCATCAGCACACCCGGACGCGCAGTACCGGCAGAGCAACCACATACAGAATTGATCATCAGCAGGGTAGTGCCTTCCTGTTTTAAAGCACTGTCTACAGCATCAGGGGTAAGTAATTCCTGGAAACCATTATCGGTAAGTTCTGCCTTCATCGGCGCAACTATTTCAGTAGGATACATTTCGATTATTGTTTTTGATTCTGCAAATTTAAATGAACTGGGTGGTAATGATACAATAACTTAATAGTGAAAATCGATAATCAGCAAATTTACTGTAAAACAGCTCTTATATAAGTTTCTGATACTTTGAGGTATATTGCAGGAGTTGCGGTTTTTACCGGTTTATTTTAAAACATAAATACCCGAAATTATGCGGAAAATACTGTTGCTTTTAGGCATCAGCTGCACACTTTTCTCCTGCAGCAACAAGCCTGGCGCCGGTGATGGCGAATCCCGCCATAAAAATGATGCTTTCAATAAAATGCTGGACAACTATTGGGAAGAACGGATGCAGCTTTTCCCGCTGGAAGCTACAGCTAACGGCGATTACCGGTATAACGACCGTATGACGATCACCATTGCTGAATCTTTCCGCGACAGCCTCGCAAAATTCTACCGGAAATATGCTGACGAGCTGAAGAAAACAGATACCGCAGCACTGGACGCTACTGATAAGATCAGCTACCGCCTTTTTGCCTACGAGATGCAGATGGACCTGGAAGGGCTCAAATATCCGACCCACCTCATGCCTATCAACCAGTTCTGGTCGCCTACGCTGGATATGCCGCAGCTGGCATCCGGACAAGGCAACCAGCCATTTAAAACAGTTAAAGACTACCACGATTTCCTGAAAAGGCTTTCCGTTTTTCCTGCATGGACAGATACTGCCATTGCCAATATGCGCAAAGGCATACAGCAGGGCTGGGTATTGCCACAAACCCTTGTCGTAAAGATCTTACCACAGCTGAAGCCCATGCTGGGCAGTGACCCTAAAGAAAGTATCTTTTATGGTTCTGTGATACTGATGCCGGACAGTATTAAAAAAACGGATAGTGCAGCATTGTCTGAAGCCTACATTAAAGCCATCGAAACAGAGGTAAAACCTTCTTATCAGAAACTGTACGATTTCTTCAGCAAGGAATATATGGCTGCCGCACGCAAAACCAGCGGAACAGGTGCACTGCCGGGTGGTAAAGAATACTATGATTACTGCATCCGTTACTGGACAACGACCAGCATGTCGCCCGACAGTATTTACAACACCGGGCTGCATGAAGTACAACGCCTGGAAGCGGAAATGAATAAAGTAAAAGATGAAACCGGTTTCAAAGGTGACCTGAAAGCGTTTTTTGAATACCTGAACAAAGACAAACAGTTCTTCCCGTTCACCACACCAAAGCAAGTGCTGGACAGCTTCTGGGCAATCAAGAAACAGGAAGACCCGCAGCTGCAGAAAATGTTCCTGCATACGCCCAAGTCTCCGTTTACCATACGCCAGACAGAAGCATTCCGTGCGGCGTCTGCCAGTGCAGAATATAACCCCGGCTCGGCCGACGGCAGCAGGCCCGGCATATTCTATGTGCCTATACTTGATGCCACAAGGTTTAACGCAGTAGGAATGGAAACACTGTTCCTCCACGAAGCCATTCCCGGCCACCATTACCAGATATCCATACAGCAGGAAAGCCAGGACCTGCCGCAGTTTCGCCGTTTCCTATGGTACGGGGCCTATGGCGAAGGCTGGGCGCTTTACTCAGAAACACTGGGTAAAGAACTGGGCCTGTACAAAAATCCTTACCAGTACTTCGGCCACCTGAGCGACGCCATACACCGCGCTATACGCCTGGTGGTAGACATAGGTATTCACGCCAAGGGCATGACACGCGAAGAAGCAGTTGCGTATATGACCGCACACGAGCGCATCACCACAGAAGAAGCCACTACAGAAATAGAACGCTACATGGCCATACCCGGCCAGGCATTGTCCTACAAAACCGGCCAGATGAGCATCAGCGCCGAGCGTAAGAAATATGAAGACATGCTGGGCAGCAAATTCAGCATAGCTTCTTTCCATGATGAAGTGCTGAAAAACGGTTGCCTGCCGCTGCAGGTATTGCAGGAACAACTGGCCAAATGGGCAGCAAAACAGAAATAAAATGGGACATCTACAGATAGCCACGCTTTCGTATGTAGAAAGCCTTGTAAATAAGCGACCCGGCGAAACAAAACTGGGTGAAAAAATACAGCTGGCCGATGAACAGGACTGGCGCCAGAGCCTTGAAACCAGCAACGCACATTACGTCTTGCTGGGCATACCTGAAGACATAGGTGTACGGGCCAACCTGGGAGTGGGGGGAGCTCATACCATATGGGAACCTGCGCTGAAAGCCATACTGAATATACAGCATACAGAACCGCTCAACGGGGAAAACATTTTCCTGCTGGGCGCTTTTGATTTTAGCGGGTGGATGCGTGCCTCAGAAAAAATGGATGCGGAAAAACTGCGCGCGGTCGTTTCAAACATTGACGACCTGGTGTATCCCGTAATACAGGCCATTGTAGAATCGGGCAAGATACCTGTGGTGATCGGTGGTGGGCACAATAATGCGTATCCTTTGCTGAAAGGGACTTCCATGGCATTGAAACACAGTATTCATTGTACCAACCTCGATGCGCACAGCGATTACCGTATTATGGAAGGCCGCCATAGCGGTAATGGATTCCGGTATGCAAAAAACGATGGTTACCTGGAGCGCTATGCGATGATATGCCTGCATGAAAATTATAACAGCGCATCCGTTATCAGCGATATTCAAAAAAACGAAGAGCTGCATTTTTCATTCTATGAAGATGTTTTCCTGCGGGAAAAATTTAATTACGAACGCGCCCTGGCTGCTGCCTTCTTTCATGTTACCGGGAAGCCTGCCGGTATAGAGCTGGACCTTGACTGTATAGAACGTACGTTATCCAGCGCAGCAACGCCGGCCGGCATCACGCCGCTGCAGGCGCGGCAATACATTTACCAGAGTAAAATGCAGGCCAAACCTGCTTACCTGCACCTTACAGAAGGCGCTACAGAACTGCGCGACGGCCGTACTGACGGCAGCACCGCGAAGCTGGTGGCATATCTTGCTACCGATTTTATGAAAGGGTAGATAAGGCAATTGTATAACAACTACATAGGTTCAATAATGCAGGAACTGTATCACGCAAATAATGAAAAAAGGAATAAAAGTTATTATACGATTATTGATGATCATAGGTGCCATCCCGGCATTATACTTTGTAGTTTATTTTTTTAATTACCAACGGCGGCAATGACCCTATGGGATTAGGATTTGGCTATGCTCTTTTTGCCACTGTAGTTATAGTTCTGTTGTTTTTAGGTATATGGGGAGCAATTTTATCCCGAAAAAATAAGAAAGGAAAAGATCAATAAAAGGTTACATCATAGTCTAACCATTGATCATTTGTACTGTGGCATGATTTAATTACGTAAATTTTGTAAAAATTGACAACCATGAGCAACGAACAAAAAAATAAAGAGCAGGAAGACGACAAAAAATATCCGGGTTATCCTGCATATTCTTCCGGTGAAGATATCTACAGCCAGGAAGAGAAAGCCGGCGAAATTGAGGCAGATGATGAGAATGTGGCAGATGCCTTCCGGAAACAGAAAAAAGACAATTCAATGGGACTGGATGTGCCGGGCGCCGAAGATGATGACGCTGATGAACTGATAGGTGAGGAAGACGAAGAAAACAATTACTACAGTCTTGGCGGCGACAACCACAACGACCTCGAAGAAGATAACGGAGACGAGTAATTAGGTACCGTACAAACCCTGTGTAAAACATAGCTTCCGGCGAACGTTTTTACTCTGATCTTTTATAAAACAACAGCAAAACAGGTGGCGACAGGTATTGGTTCGCATTTTTAGCAGGCGAAAATCGTACAGCAATAGAACCAGTAATTAGATCAGGATCGTCAGATGAATTGCCTGGTCATTCGACAAAGCAGAAATCCGCCACCATGGCGGATTTCTGCTTTTTATGTATCATACAGAGATTTAAGAAACCCGGTAGCTTTATGCTATAATGTTTCCGTTTTTTGACGCGACAGAATATATTAGTCTAAGATCTATAGAATGATCAATATTAGAATAATATTTTTTCTTGTATATACATGATAAATTATACGTCTGAGCTTTTTTTATTCAGTTAAAGTAGTTATTTTCACTATGCAAATACTATCAGACAAGATGCATCAACCCCTTAACCTGGTTGACCTGCATGCCGGATTTTATCACTATGAATATGCTATTTTTCTGCCAGTTCCTTGTTGGCAGCTGTGGTCTGTTATAGTCTGAAATTCTTCCTGATTTTTATCTGTTAAAATTGTTCCTGTACATTTTTCTATGCCTATGATTTAATCACTTATAAAAGAGGACGCGGAAAATCTTATAGAGTACGCAAAACCAACCAACACCAACACTATGAAAACAAAAAAACTACACATCGCCGCAGGCGTTGTGGCGGCACTGGCATTTTCAAACCAACTGAATGCCCAGAACACATCTTATAATGCCAACACGACACCCATCGGAGGCTCCGGCAGTTGTGCTTTCGGAGTTCAGGCATTAAATTCCAATACCGGCATTGCCAACGTAGCCACCGGCTTTCAATGCCTTTATTCCAATACGGCAGGCAGCTATAACTCTGGCTATGGATACCAGGCATTGTATCTTAACACAGCAGATCAAAACACCGCTTTCGGTTTCAGGGCCATGAAAAACAACACCAGCGGCACTTTCAACATGGCCATAGGTTTGAATGCCCTTTACACCAACTCTACCGGAAGTAATAACGTAGCAACTGGTTTTCAGGCGCTTTACTCCAACCAGACAGCAAGCAATAACACAGCTACCGGTTATAATGCACTTTACTCCAACACAACAGGCGGCGACAATACAGCAAACGGTTATACCGCACTTTATTCCAATACTACAGGAACCTCTAACGTTGCAGACGGATCGCAGGCGCTCTACTCCAATAAAGGCGGCGGGTATAATGTCGCCAGCGGATGGCAGGCGCTTTATTCCAACGTTTCCGGTAATTACAACGTAGCCGTAGGATACCAGGCAATGTATGTTAATACGGGCGAGCAAAACACGGCATTGGGATTCAGAGCATTGAAAAATAACCAGACCGGTAACTACAATACTGCCACCGGGTTGAATGCTCTTTATACAAGTGCTTTTGGTAATTATAACGTGGGTGACGGATACCAGGCACTGTACACAAACGTTTCGGGCAGTAATAACACTGCTATCGGTTATAATGCAGATGTGGCCACCGGCGCTTTATCAAATGCAACTGCACTCGGCAACAGTGCCGTGGTAAATACAGGCGATAAAGTAAGGATAGGAAATACTACTGTTTCTGTAATTGAAGGACAGGTAGCCTATACATGGCCTTCAGACGGACGTTTCAAAGAAAATATCACTGAAGATGTAAAAGGCCTGGAGTTTATCAAGCTGTTACGCCCGGTGGTGTACAATTTCAATACCAGGAAGTTCGAGGAATTCTTAACTAAGAACATGTCTGCTGACCAGCAGAAAGCGCATATGGCAGGAAGAGACTTCGGTCCGTCTACCGCCGTACGCCAGAGTGGTTTTATTGCCCAGGAAGTAGAGCAGGCTGCTAAAAAAACAGGCTATGATTTCAACGGCATACATACGCCTAAAGATGAGAATGATAATTACAGCCTGGCGTACGCCGAATTTGTAGTGCCACTGGTAAAAGGTATGCAGGAACAGCAGAAAATGATCGAAGATCAAAAACAGATGATCGAAAAACTGCAGCAGCAGGTAAACGACCTCCAGAAAAACCAGGGATCAGTGGCACCTGCAGGTGTGGAAAGTAACTTCCTGGCAGGCGCTTCTATGGACCAGAATGTACCTAACCCTTTTTCTCATGAAACAGTCGTTAAGTTTAATTTGCCGGCACAAGTGAACAGCGCATATATGGCTGTATACGATTTGTCTGGCAAACAGCTGAAAACAATCTCCATTACTCAGCGTGGTGCATCTTCTGTAACCATTACCGCCGACGACCTGTCTGCAGGCATCTATATTTATGCAATTATAGCAGACGGAAAATCCATCAGTTCAAAACGTATGGTAGTAGCAGATAAATAAGTACTAACAAAATACCTGTTGAAAAAGAGCGGCTCCGTTTGTTGGGCCGCTCTTTTTATGATGTTGTATAGTCTCCTGGTGTGCTGGCATCAATGCTTAAAGAGAATCGTTCCGCAGTTTTATCCGGAAAGGAATGGGCATAAAAAAAGCTCACTGCGTGGCAGTGAGCTTTTTAGTACTGATATATCTTAGAAAGATTAAAATCGAACTTAGATAACCTGTACGTTCACGGCATTCAAACCTTTTTTGCCGTTTTGAACGTCGAATTTCACACGGTCGTTTTCGCGGATCTCATCGATCAGACCTGAAACGTGAACAAAGATGTCTTCCTGACCATTAGCAGGCTTAATAAAACCAAATCCTTTGGTCTCATTGAAGAATTTTACTGTACCTTCTTGCATTGTAAAAAATTAATAGTCCCAAAGGTATTGGAATATGTTGAATAAAACCAAAAATAAAAAGGATTTTAAGATAAAATTAATGTTTAATCCCGCGGGCCTGAAAAATCACATCTTCCGGGTTGGCGTGAAGTAATCATTTAACCCATAAGGCCCTATGTAAATGAAAAAGGCCGGCAGGGCATTGGTTCATATGAATTGCGATTAACTATTTAACAACAAACGCCCGGCTGCCGGTGCGGGTAAAATCAGGTGGTTGCCAGCAGGAATATTTCCCCGGTTGCGGGTAAGAAATGATCCGTACGATCGGCAAAATACAGTTTCTCCATATCTCTGGTTGTTACCGTTCTGGCATCTTTAAACCCCGCTTCTTTAGCCAGGGCCAGTACTTCATCCGGTGCAAAAAAGCTTATAAATGGAGTACCAGCTTCGCGGGCGCCTTTTTCTGCTATCTGCTGCAAAGGCCGGTCTTCTTCGGCCATCAGTTCTATGGGCAGGTAAAAAGTCATAGCCAGCTGTGAGCCCGGCGCAAGGGTGGCGAGCTGCTGCAAAGTAGCTGCGATAGCTTCTTTGGTAAGATATAGCGTTACCCCAGTGCAGGCCACAAAAGCAGGCTTGCTCCTGTCGAAACCGGCTTTTAATAATTCTTCCAACCACGAGCTGACCTCAAAATTGACAGATACAAAATGCAGCCAGTCGGGAACGCCGAAGCCCAGCTCCTGCAGCCGTTGTTTTTTCCAGGTCTGCGTATCCGGCTGATCTATCTCGTACACCTGCAGCTTTGCTGCAACATCCGGCCTGCGTTGCGCAAAAGTATCCAGCCCGGCGCCCAGCAATACATACTGGCCTATACCTTGCTGGCTGTATTTAATAATCAGATCTTCTATAAAACGGGCACGGGCCACAATAGATGCGCGGAGTCTTTTGGTGAAATCTGCATGCATATCCGGGCGCTGCTGCCAGCCCTCTGCGGGTGCTACCAGTTGCAAGCCGGTTTCATCTGCTATAATATGCGGCGGCGCATCCACCTGCAGGTGTAATGCCCTCCATAGTGCTGTTCTTACAGCGGTGTTATCGGGTTGGGGGATGGCTTGAGGCGTTTCTATATGTTCCAATCAATTAAATTGAATTTTTTGAAAAATTTTTCTCCCCTTTCTTTTTCCACAGAATTTACGAAACAAATTTTTCCGTATAGCCAATCTTTATAATTCGATTTAATTTTTGACCCTTTGAATTTATATTCTAGGTGCGATTTATATCCAAATTTTAGACAGTAATGAAGTTCCTGACTAATTTCATTAATTATTTTTTTATCAACGTACACTCCATTGTTGACGATAATGCCAGTTACCAATTGCTTTTTGTGCTTTGATATATAAACTGTTTTCTTATTGTTTATAGTAAAACCGTTATACCTAATTACTTTCTTAACGATACTTAGTGCCGGTAAATCTCTTTTATTGCCTGAAATAGTTATATCATCTGCGTACCTGGTATAGGATAAGCTTGATTTTTCACAATATTTAAATAATACGTTGTCTAAATTGAATGCTAATAAATTTGAAATAGTAGGGCTTGTTGGTGCTCCCTGAGGTAAAATTGGAGGTTTGCTTTTAATAAATTGCTTTCTTAATTTATTCTCTTTTTTTACTTCTGCCCAATAGTTTTTAGGTGGATTTACACATAGAATTCTTGCAAAATCATAAGATAGCTTTTCAGTATAACCTAGTTTTTTGAAAAGAGAACAGACTCTCTTTTCTGTAATTGTATCAAAAAAGCGATACAGATCAATATTTAAAATAACCTCTTTATTAATGTGTTCTTTAGCATTTGAAACAATTGATTTTTCACTTGCAAAACCATTTGCCGAACTATGGATTTGTATTTTATCTAGAATATTAACTTTAATCCAGAATTGTATTGTTTTTAATTCTTCTATAGGGCTCATTATCCACCTGTGACCACCTGATTTTTTCCTTACTCGATAAGTATTGTAAAGAAGGTCTCTATCTTTGATAATGTTTATCAATCTATATGGGTGAATGCCGATAGAATAAGCCAAGTGGTGCGCATCAAAAATAATAGGTAAATTATTAGAGCTTAAATTTTGAGAGTATTCTATTAATAGCCTTTTGTAATCAATACTATGATCACTGTTATTTATTTGTTCAACAGTTTCATATAAAGAAGTGGACATAACGGAATTTACGATTTCTTTTGACAAAGCTTTGCTTTGAGTAGTGGAACCTTTAGTGTTTCACTACTTAAACGATGTAAGCTAACATTAATACAACTATAGACAACTAGTCCTAGCCTTTTTACTTAACGTAAAAAGAGAAGCTAAATCCGCTATGTCACTCCTTTAAAATTTTTCGGTAAATAATTAGTTTTCTTGATGTCGAAAGACAATTCATTACTTGCTATTTCTTTCTTTACTAATTTTAGTTGTTTATTTATTTCCATGTAAATTTCATTTCCATACTCTGTTAATGAATTACTATTTTGGAAAACATCTCTTTTTTCAGTAATTATATTTTCAAAGTCATTTTCTGTAATACCCAGAATTTGACATATGATTGGAATTGCTCGCTTTTGTTTGAGCAATTTTATAATTGAATATACTATAAAATCTGTCTTTGTAATGAACCTAATAGTTTTCCAGCCTAGATCCTTTCTACCAGAAAAAAATACCTCCGAAATTTCAGAATGTTTCATTAGCCCTATTTCATGAGCCAATTTTTTCCTCATTTCCTTTGATTTCGTCATCTTATATTGAGGAGTTCTGGGATATAATGGTATCCAATTTTTGCTTGACCATATTATCGGCAGAGTGTTATTAGGTGTATTATAAGCAAAAACAATTAACGCTTGACAGTTTTCATATCCTAAGGGGTAAGTTTCATCAGTTTTAGTATCTCTATCATAAATTGAAAATAAATTCTTCCCATAATTATAGCAAAAATCCCGCAATGGGACCATTGAATTCCTATCTCCAAACACTGAACCTTTCGATAAAAATGCAGGATTTCTCACTTCACCTATAAGTTTAATTTCAGGATTTGTTTTCGCTATATATGATCTAGCTTTTCTTAAGTAAAACAGCGTGAGAAACACAACGTTGTTTATATTTACATTTTCAACTATCTGTGGTTTTATAAAGGTTTTATAGTACTTTACGAATTGCCTTCCTGAGCCTGAAAAATCATCTAATAAGATTATGGTGGTAGAATTTCTAACGCCTTTTAGTTTATGCTTAAAATTTGAATAATGGTAATAAAACTCAATTCGATTTTTAAAGTTCAGGTAAGTTGGCGTTTTTTTTAAATAGTACACCATTAGCGTGCTACTTTTACCATATTCTGATACAGCATGTATGATTATGCGATCAGGATTATCGTCTAATATTTTTTTTAAATTAGAATCATACAGTTCGATAATTTCATTCTCTGTAATAAATTCTAATTTTTCGAGGATTGATAATGCCTTATTTATTTCATGCCTTTTAAAGTTTCTTAACCAGTTAACCACTTCAATTGGAGTTACAGAATTTTTCAACCTATTGCAGATAGCGTCAATTCGAAATTGTTCAACTTCATCAATAATCAAATTGAATTTGGTTAAACTTGGATTCATCTTGTATTGATTTATTTTGATAGCATTATCGAAAAATCATGAAAAACAGTATTACTTCTATTTCTTCTCAATCAACCTTTCCAGCCTCTCCATCATTTCATCCTTTTCCTTTAGCATACGCTCATAAAGCGCCATTTTTTCTTCGTGGAGCTTTTTCATTTCTTCTATAGGGTTGATGTGATATGTACCTCCTGAATTTCCAATGAAAGCACCATCGTTGAATGTATTAGCAATCACATTCACAGCGCCTTCCTCTTCAAAGTTCTGGAAAGCTTCAACGGGTATCTTCAGCACGGTGGAGATCTGCTGCAGTATGGCAGGCTCTATGGTTTCCTTTGCTTCGAGGAGTGAGATCTTTTTCTGGTTCCAGTCTTCGCCCAGTTCCCAGGCCAACCCTTCCTGCTTCAGGCCCAGCATTTCGCGGAATCGTTTCACATTGCGGCCTTCGTGTACCTTATTGTCTGCCATAGTGGTATGCGTTGTTGTAATTGCAAATTTATCAATTCAGCACATTGCTGCGCATTCTGAAGATAAATAAATTATCCCTCAAAACTGCTGAAATATCCACATAATAACTTGAGTATCCGGGAGGCGGGTAGTGCTGCCCTTTTTGTTAGCTGCTTACTTAGGTAGGCTTATTGGTTATTTAATGTTGTTTACCGGTTTTCTTATTGGGTTTAAACGTTTGTTGATTGGGAGATCTCCTTATTTGATTCGGTTTCATGCTTATTTGATAAGGAGAACTCCTTACTTGATTTATAGTTCTCCTTATTTGATTTGTATTAAACCAAACTTGATTTGGTTAAATGCTTATTTGATTTGGCTTATAATGGTTACTTGATAAGGAGAACTACTTATTTGATTGGCAGTTTGAGATAATTTTTATTTATACATTCGAGGCCGGGGAGTGCTTCCTATTAAATTTGGAAGCAGCGGATTACACCTAATAATAGGTGTATGTAGACCGTAATGAAGCCCCTGAATCAAATTGCGTCAAAACGCGCCCCAAAGAATCGAACGTATAGCCATAATGCGTTGCAGATGAAGGGCCGCCTCCCCAGTCGTAGCTACTTTCATAACCTGTTTGCAGATTGGCTCCCCCTGTAATTACAGGCCATGGATAAGGAGTGATATTGTTGGGCTTCGACAGATTGAAATGAAAAACAGTACCCCATATGGCTGTTATTCCTTTAGGTGTAGCATACCGGAACATTGTATCCGGATTGCCATTGCTAAATCTGTATTCGTCTATATAATTCACTGTATCAACATAATAATCTGAATATTTTGCCATCAGTAAATCTCCTGCAGTATTGTATTCATACCGGATAATTGACTTACCGGTTTCAATACCTGTAAGTGTATAGCCGGTTGCAATAACACTATCGGGGAAAAAGCCATGTTTAATATAGTATACCGTTTTGCTCTTATTTCCCATATCATAATTGGTACTTATTTCCGTAATTATATTATTGACATACGAATATTCCCAAACATTTCCGGAAGTATGGAAAATACGTTTAATGCACCTTTGCTGATTGTCGTAGAAAAATGAGCAGGTATCTGAGTATACCGGAGTTCTCGGCGGCTGTGATTCGTAAATGATTGTTTTTACCAGGTTGGTGGGCGATTGCTGCGTCGGGGAAGTGGAATCATTTTTTTTACAACTTACAAGAGCGGCTGCCAAAACCGGAAATAAAAATAAGACAGGGATTTTCATATTAGTCACTTATTAAATTATGTGTAATATAGTAATTAATCAGTTATCCTTTGCACAAACAAAAAAGGATTTTCGAGGCGATGCATGACACGGCTTCTCACGGCTTTACCCTGACGTTACCCCGGCTTTACCCCGAAGTAACACCGGGGTAACTCCGAAACCGGCGTGGGCTGATTATGAGCTGTTTTAACCTGAAACAATGTTACGCCCAGAAGCTGCCTGGTGCAGACCTGGCTGTACATCTTTAACCAGGATATACAGGTTTAATTTTACAGGTCGCTAAGATATCACAGGAAAACCTGGTTAATATTTTTGTTCTATAATTTATATTATGTTAAGTAGAAATTATGGAAATAATCCCCTGTATCTGAATTGTATAAATCAATTAATAACAAAGGCCGCATACAGCGGCCCTGAATAGTTTGTCGTTTGAAAATATCCTGTACCCTGGTGCGTACCGGCAGTATGACTGAATATAACTCCCCTAATTCTCCTCCTCAAAATAGATCTTATAGTAGCTCATACCCACAGACGGATCATACCCTTTTTCGATCAGGTCGCTGTTGCCATGCACATACACGTGGAAGTTTTTATCCAGCTTGATGACGCTTTTAAAAACACGCGCCTGCTTTTTTACCGCCTGGCTGGAAATCTCGAAGCTGTCGCCAAGTTCAATTTCGTAGTCTTCTTCAAACTGTTTTTCAAACTTCCGGAATGACTCAATAAGCTCCGGTTGCTTAAAAACTTCCTGCTCAAATTCTTCTTTGCTGAACTGCTCGTTCTTCTTGAAGTAATCCACTGATTTGTTCAGGAAATCAATCTGTTCCACTTTTGAAACTTCGTACTCGCCGGGTATTTGGTCTACGATAAAATCCTTGCAGAGCTTCAGGTAATCGTGCGTGGCGTGGTATTCATCGGCGGCAGCTCTCACCTTCAGAAATATGTCTTTCCAGAACTGCGCTTCGCCGCCTTTGTTGGTTTTGTCGACCACATGCACCTTAAAACCATTTTCCCGGTCGGTATTAAAGATCAGGCAGCCTTTGTCCATCTTACTGGGACTGATGCCCTCGTCTGCCTCAAATTTGTAGGTCTTGCCCACCTGGTTTACCTTCAGGAAGCGCTCTTTCGATTCTGTTTTGTAAATGCCCAGCGCATCTACCATGCGGCCATCTATCGGGCAACCTTTAAAATAAGCCACATGCAGCTCACCGCTTTTGATATTTGGCAGATTTGTAGCTTCGTACAGGTGCCGGGCTATATTGGCCGACTGCAGCTGCATTTCATCCGGGTTATCAAAGACAGCGGATGCAAAATGCATGATCTCGTGCAGTTTAAGATCAGACGGATGCCAGAAATTGAAAGATTCGGCCTGCTGGAATGGCGTGAGAAAATACTGTAACAGGGTCTGTTTCAGTTCATATTCTTCCATTTCCACCAGTTCTTTGGAAATATACAGGTCTTCCCCGTTGGCTTTGTTGCCTACGTAATGTGTGGCCAGTGCTTCCAGCCGTATGTCGGTAATTGCAAACATATATTTTATTTACCCATAAATATTATTGCCCGTAAAATCCTATATGTTACTTTTTTTACGCAAAAAAAGTAACCAAACCCGCCCGACTGAACGTCGTTCGGGCGGGAAAGGCGCCGGTAAGCAATCACTGCGTGCTTCCCGGTTGTGTCTCCGATATGGCTGATGTGCTACTGTTGTGCCGGACGTATTATCCCTGATTATTGATCGGGAGAAACAAACCACCATTTAGTCTATTCAACTTTTATAACGGGATCGCTAAATTAATGCGGCTTTTTTGATTCTCTGTTATCCGTTTTCTAACTTCGGGTATGAGCCGTGCGTATGCTGATATGCCGCTCCATTACGGCCGTGTGCCGAAGTGGCTGGCGGAACGAATGAGTGCCCTGGGAGTTGCTATTACTGAAGCAATTGTGCTGGAATATGGGAAATCTGCGTTCTTACAGCGGCTCAGCGATCCTTTCTGGTTTCAATCTTTGGGCTGTGTACTGGGTATGGACTGGCATTCTTCAGGCATCACCACCTCGGTAATGGGCGCGCTGAAAGCTTCTGTCAACAAAAGATCCTCAGAATTAGGCATTTACATCTGTGGCGGCCGCGGTAAATATTCCCGCCAGACACCTGCGGAGCTATTGATGATCGCCGGCAAAACCGGCCTGAACGGAGAGTCGCTGGTGCGTAGCAGCCGCCTTTCTGCCAAAGTAGACAACACCGCCATACAGGATGGCTACCAACTTTACCTGCATTCTTTTGTACTTACTGATGAAGGCGAATGGGCGGTGATACAGCAGGGAATGAATGATGCCAATGGTATGGCCCGCCGCTATCACTGGCACTCGCCCGGCATAAAATCATTTGTCGAAGAACCGCACAGCTTTATTTACGGTCATAACCAGGGACAAATACTGAACCTTACTGATGCCGCTGCCGGCGCAACAAAACAAGGTATCCTTTCTGTGGTTGCTGAAGATCCGGCGCTGATTCTCCCCGAAATGCGTAAACTGTATATGCCCCGGCACCATGATGTACAAAAGCCGGACGTAGACCTGAAGAGACTGGGCGCTGTCATAGCCCTCGCACATGAACGGGACGTAAGGGATACGGAATCTTTCCTGCTGCTGGAAGGTGTGGGGCCGCGTACGGTGCAGTCGCTGGCGTTGCTGAGCGAGGTGATCCATGGTACGCCTACCCGGTTTGAAGATCCGGCGCGCTTTTCCTTTGCGCATGGCGGTAAAGATGGTCATCCTTTTCCGGTACCAACGAAGGTGTATGACGAATCGATAAAAATACTGGAGGACTCCATCCGGCGGGCAAAAATGGGCGAAACCGATAAAGCAGCTGCGTTAAAAAGCCTGACGGTAGCTGCCCAGCGGCTGGAAAAAGATTTTATTCCCAATAACAACTTTGACGAGCTGATTCAAAAAGAACGGGATGATTCCTGGAAGTACGGCGGCCGCACGGTGATGGGCAAAGCAAAACCACCATCAAAGCAGAAGCCAGGTAATGAGCAGCTGAGTCTGTTTTAGCGCCAGCTCCTACGTGATACGTATATGGCTGATGAACGCTTTTCAGCTGGCAAAATAATCCAGGATACCTTTGGCTGGCCACAATTTAATGGATAGTACCAACATCGCCTGTTTGTAAATCGAAAGTATAATCCAGAATATTCCAAATAAGGTGATGCCTGATATGGTGGCACGTAACCAGGATTTTTCCACATTATTTTTTAACGTAAATATGAAATGAAGAATGTTTACCACGATGAATGTTGCGAATATGTAGCCATTAACTGTTTTATGCAACCAGATAACAGGCCCGAAGCATATGATGGAGAATAACGTAAAGATGGAGACGAAGTTCATAGCAATAACGTAGCTTCTTATATAATACTCCCCTTTGTAAAAAAGATATATCGGTATAGAAAATAATGGTACTAGAAATAATAAAAAGAATTTCGATTCATCACCTGCAACAGAATCTACATCAGCCTGTACCTTTGATAAATCACTACCTGCTAACTGCGTTTTGTTATACAGGTGCTGATATACATCATAATGCAGGAAGTTTTTTCCACTGAAATAATTTGTATAGCCATCTTTCATACTGCTAAACGTGCTATAAAAAATGACAGTATCCTTTAGAAAAATGTAGAAGATAAAGTTGATAAACAGGAACATTTTGAGTGGCGTGTAATTAGGGACACGTACACCTCTGCAATAATCGTTTGTATGTTCTCCAGGATTACCGATAAGCTTTTTTGCAGAATGACCAAACTTTGTATTCAGTATATTCAGGCTAAATGCCATGTCCTCAAGTTCTTTCAATATTGACTTTACAGAAAGATCGGAATCCTGAAATTCTTTTTCGCCGCAATGCGGGCAATAAATACTGTCAATATCGTTTTCACAGGATTGGCATTTGCGCATTTTATATTTATTTTTACTTGTATAATATTACAAAAACACTATGAAAAAATTCCTGTTGGCTACCCTGTTGCTCCCCTTTGCATTTACAGCTTGTGATACCCAGGTAACAAAAGATAAAAAAATAATTGATGAGTTTTCTAATTACAGAGACCGGTCAATGGAGCTGATCACACTTATAGATACCCTGGTTCAGGGATATGGCCTGTCTGACTGGGGAAGGCTGGCAGACTCAAAAGAAGTAATCTGGAAAAATAAAGGTTTGGCGCAAGGGAAAGATCGTCACTATAATTTACCCTATGCCAGAAATGGAGAGGTGTATGTGACAACAGACGGTAAGTTTAGTCATTTTGTACTCGAGGAACGGAAAAAACCTGTTATCTGGGAAATTGACCTATCTGGCAGCAGAAACGGATACAGCAATATTGTTTTAAGTAATGGTGTTTCTACTCATGACTTCGAAGGATTTGATGCATATCTGATAAAGAAAAAGTATCTCATTTCCAGAGATTCATTTACGTTCGGCGAGCCAATTGATAATAACTACGCGTACAAATGGAAATTGAAAATAAAAAACAGGGTCATATACGTTGCGGAACTTATCAGTGGCGGGGGAAATGCCGGTGCAAATATTGCTTTATACTTTAATAGCCAGGGAACAGCAGATATTAAGATACCCGAATAGCGGATTTGTTAATAAATGCGGCTGTAAATCGGCTATTCCCCCAGCACCGGCCTGCTGGTCCTGTAAGCGGTGCCTTTAAAGAGCGCAACGATCTCGCCTGCTTCGTTGGTGGTTGTAATATCATAAAAGCCGGTTTTATTGCCGGCATGTATTTCTTTGGCTTCCACAAATAGTTTGTCGCCCGCTTTGGCCGATTTTACAAAACTGATATGTACGTCGAGCGCCACAGTAATACGTCCGTGCCCGTTGCAGGCAAACGCAAATGCACTGTCGGACGCGGAGAAGACCACACCGCCGTGCACTATGTTAAAACCATTCAGCATTTCCGGGCGCACAGTGTAATGCAGCCGGCAATACCCTTCTCTGAATTCATCTATCTCCAGGCCCAGCCATTTGCTGAAGGCATCATGCTCCCACATCTTATCGAACAACTGTTGTATATCGCTCATCATTAATCCTTGTTTCTTATATCATTTATATGACTGATCTTGCCGCCTTCGCTGCGCGGTATCTCACCCGTTACTGCCAGCGTCACTTTCATGCTCAGGCCGGTATTGTCTTTTATCTTTTTGGAGAAAAGGCCTTTCACATTTTTCAGCAGTTCGTGTCTTTCCATTGCTTCTTCATCAATTACTGCAAGCTCCAGTTCACGGCATAATTCTTCCAGCAACTCTACCCTTACCTCTACCTCATCCATACTGCCTTTCCTGAAGACTGTAAGCTGGTAATGCGGGCTAAGTTCGGTTATGTCTTTGATGATTTCCTCGATCTGGGTATGAAAAAGATTTACACCACGTATGATCAGCATATCATCTGACCGGCCGCGTATCGGGCCCATTTTTATATGTGTACGCTTTGCCGATTGCTCGTAATAAATGCTGGTGATGTCGTTTGTCCAGTAACGCAGTACGGGCATTGCTTTTTTGGTGAGCGTGGTAAAGACCAGAACGCCGGGTGTTCCTTCCGGTAATGGCTCTCCTGTTTCCTTATCTACAATTTCCGGGTAGAAATGATCTTCCCAGATATAGCTGCCGGTGCCTTTTTCATCCGCGTCTTCCATAGATACACCGGGGCCCATCACTTCGCTGAGTCCGTAAATATTGGTGGCAACAACACCGAGTCCTTTTTCTACCTGCTCCCGCACGGTATCTGTCCAAGGCTCTGCTCCGAGTATGGCATATTTCAGGTTTATGGCTGATAAAGGAATATTGCGTTTGCGCATTTCTTCTGCCAGTGTAAGCGCATAAGATGGCGTACAGCAGATCACTTCCGGCTGAAAATCCTGCAGGAGCATCAATTGCCGGTCAGTACCGCCACCAGAGATGGGAATGACGGTCATACCCAGCTTTTCGGCGCCGTAATGCAGCCCGAGGCCGCCGGTAAACAGTCCGTAACCATAGGCGTTCTGTATTTTCATGCCCGGCCTGCAGCCACCTGCTGCAAGCGAGCGTGCTACGGTTTCGGAGAATATATCGAGGTCTTCTTTGGTATATCCTACCACGGTAGGTTTGCCGGTAGTACCGCTGGAGCAATGCAGGCGTGCCAGCTCCTGTTCCGGCACTGCAAAGAGGCCAAACGGATAATTATCGCGCAATGCTTTTTTGTAGGTAAACGGCAGGTGGTGAATTTCGCTTAACCCTGCAAATGATGCTGGTTTTATTCCGGCGTCATCAAGCTGCCGCCTGTAAAAAGGTACTTTTTCATATACATAAGCCACAAGCTCTTTCAGCCGCTGGTTCTGTATATGGCGCAGGTCGCTGAGCGCCATTGTCTCCCACTCTTTATTGAAAAGCATACTTAAAGTTGGGGCTTTTCGGGCTTTTCTCAAAGAAAGCAGCACAACTTATATGTGTCTATGTTTAGTGCTTTAAAAACGGCAGGTATATACACTAAAAAAGACCGGAATACCGGTCTTAAATGTTTTTTAAAGAGGCAAGCTTAATAAGGTTACTGTATAATCCGAACGTTAACTGCGTTCATCCCTTTTCGTCCCTGTTGCATTTCGAATTCCACACGGTCGTTTTCTTTCACCTGATCTCTCAATCCACTCACGTGAACAAAAGTTTCCTGGTTAGATCCGTCGTGTTTGATAAAGCCAAAGCCTTTACCTTCATTGAAGAACTTTACAGTTCCGGTTAATTTTTCGTTTTGCACCTGATGTGTATTTAAGAAATTTAAAACTATCCTAAAGATAGAAATTCACACCAAGAAAAAAAGTTAAAGCGTAATTTATTTTCTGCCCAGTTTTTTAAGCATTTTTCCGTGGTACCAGAGCGCATGCATGAAGGTCGGCTGCACGAAATATGGCAGTCCGTACTCCTGAGCTGTCTGCTTTACAATCGGTGCAATCTTGCGGTAATGAATGTGGCTGATATGCGAAAACAGGTGGTGTTCTATCTGGTGATTCAGGCCGCCTACAAACCAGTTCATGAACGGACTTTTCGGTGAGAAGTTAGCTGTATTCAGCAGCTGATGTACCGCCCAGTTGTTTTCCATTTTACGGTCTTCTGCAGGTTCCGGAAATTCGCAGTCTTCCATTACGTGCGCCAGCTGGAAGATCACAGACAGTGAAAATCCGGCTACGAAGTGCATGATCACAAAGCCGATCAGCACGTGCTGCCACGCCATGCCCAATACAAAAATTGGTATGATGAAAAGATACGTATAATAGATCGCCTTGTAAAGGATCACTTCGGTAAGCGCTTTGCGCAATGTCAGTTTTTCTTTTTTCAGCAGGTCCAGCTTATCGTACTGTATCACCTGGCGGAAATCTTTTATTGTCGCCCACTGCAGTGTAAGCAGTCCGTAGAGGAACCATGCATACAGGTGCTGGTAGCGGTGCGCCTTGTAATATTTAGAATGCGGTGAGAAACGCAGGAACACGCCTGCATCGAGGTCATGGTCAAGCCCTTCGATATTGGTATATGTATGGTGCAGGATGTTATGCTGGATGCGCCAGTTTGGCTCGTACCCGCCTACAAGCGCAATGATCTTGCCCATGTACTTGTTTACGTTGTTATTGCCGGAGTATGTGCCGTGATTGGAATCGTGCATCACGCCGCAGCCGATGCCTACCATGCCTACCCCCATGAGGAACCACAGGCTGTAGAATACAAAAAGATTATTTGCGCCTACCCCTGCCAGCATGCAGATATACGGCACAGCATACAACGACACCATAATGATGGTTTTCCAGACCATAGATCCGTCACCATAAGTGTTTACCTTATTTTCAGAAAAATAATCGTTGATCCTGTCTTTCAGCGTGTCATAAAAGCCTTCTCCTTTGCGGGGAGCGAACTTCACGAGGTTCATTTTTTGAGCAGTAGCCAATTCCGGAAAATTTTGGCAAAGCTACAATTTTTTATAGCTATTAACCCATTTAAATTATTAAAAATTAATAAAACAAATAAACTGTATTGTAAAGTGCTATAATTCCGTGAGTAGAGTTTTGTTAAATATTCCTCAGCTGCATTAATTACCGCGATCGAAAACAACCGGCAAGGTTTAATGAACCGGAAACGCCAGGTATTTGTTGTTATTCTTTTACTGGCGCATTCGCACTGTATATTTGTTCATTCCCGTATTTACTATGCTCAAGACATACACTTTTTTCCTGCTCTGTTTTTTGTTATCTGCTCCTTTTTACATGCAAGGCCAACACTTGCAACCAGGTTTTGACAAGGAGGAATATCTCGAATTGCTGCGTGTTTCTGCCCGTCATGGCGACAGTAACTATTTTTCAAAGATCGAAGCTCCGGAACATTTCCGGTATGTATACACTTCTCCTGTAATGGGTCTTGACAACCGCTGGCAGTTGTGGACAAATCAAAATGTTGCTGTACTCAGCATACGCGGCACCACCACAAACCAGGTAAGCTGGCTCGCCAATTTTTATGCAGGTATGGTTCCGGCAAAAGGGTCGCTGGTACTGAGTGCGCGCGATACTTTCCGTTATGATCTTGCCGATAACCCCAAGGCCGGCGTTCATGTGGGCTGGCTGGCAGGTATGGCATTCCTCTCCCGGGATATGCTGCCGCGTATTGATTCCTGCTACAGGAGCGGCATTCATGACATCATCATTATGGGGCATAGCCAGGGCGGTGCTATTGCGTTCCTGCTTACCGCCTACCTGTATAACCTGCAGAAACGCGGTCTGCTGCCTGCGGATATACGTTTTAAAACTTATTGCAGCGCAGGTCCCAAACCGGGCAATGTATATTTTGCGTATGATTATGAATACCTGACCCGCGGCGGCTGGGCGTTTAATGTAGTTAATTCGGCCGACTGGGTTCCGGAAACGCCTGTTTCCGTACAAACAGTTCATGATTTTAACACGACCAATCCTTTTGCAGGTGCGAAAAAGGCTATACGCAAACTGAAATTTCCAGCCAACCTCGTAGTGCGGCATGTATATAACCGTATGGACAAACCCAGCCGCAGGGCACAGCGGAATTTTAAAAAATATTTGGGTAAGATGGCTGGTAAATTTATACTTAAAAGCCTGCCCGGCTATCATCAGCCGGATTACCTCAACAGCGACCATTATGTAAGAACCGGCGTCACGATAGTGTTACCGGCAGATGAAGAGTATTACAAACATTTTCCCGACAGCAAGACCAATATTTTTGTGCATCACTTGTTTGAGCCGTACATCTATCTTACAAAGGAAAAGCTGTAGATAAAAAGCCCCCTGATTATGAGTCAGAGGGTCTCCGTAATATTTAAAAAATGCTATGCTACGGTAACACCGTACATTTCAGCTTTCAGTTTTTCTACACGCTCGTCGTTCAGGTAATCGTCAAAGCTCATTTCACGATCTATCAGGCCGCTTGGTGTCAGTTCCAGTACACGGTCAGCAACGGTTTGCGCCAGTTCATGATCTCGTGTGGTGAACAGGATGGTGCCTTTAAAGTCTTTCAGGCCGTTGTTGAGTGCCGTGATCGATTCCAGGTCCAGGTGGTTGGTAGGTTCGTCCAGCATCAGCACGTTGCCTTTCAGCATCATCATGCGGCTCATCATACAACGCATTTTTTCACCACCGGAAAGAACGGTACACTTCTTCAGCGTTTCTTCACCGGAGAACAGCATACGACCCAGGAAACCGCGGATAAATGTTTCATCTTTTTCCTCTGAGTACTGGCGCAGCCAGTCGATCAGGTTCAGGTCTTTACCTGCGAAGTATTCTGTGTTATCGTTAGGCAGATATGTGGTCGTGATCGTTACGCCCCATTTGAAGCCGCCTTCAAAATCGGTGTCCTCACCGGCCAGTATTTTATAAAACGCAGTTGTAGCAAGGCTGTTTTCAGAAACGATTGCAATCTTCTGGCCGCGTTTCACATCAAAGTTGATGTTTTTAAACATCTGTTCGCCGTTCAGTACCTTACCGAGGCCTTTTACTTCCAGTATCTGGTCGCCGGCTTCGCGTATCTGGTTGTTAAACAGGATAGCAGGATATTTACGCGTACTGGCAGTCATATCTTCCAGCTTGATCTTGTCCAGTGCTTTTTTACGGCTGGTTGCCTGCTTGGATTTAGAGGCATTGGCAGAGAATCGTGCGATGAACTCTTTCAGCTCAGCAATCTTATCCTCAGCTTTTTTATTGGCATCTGTACGCTGTTTCAGCAGGAGCTGGCTTGATTCGTACCAGAATGAATAGTTACCGGTAAAGATGGTGATCTTGCTGAAGTCGATATCTGCAACGTGGGTACACACAGCATCGAGGAAGTGACGATCGTGCGATACAACCAGCACGATCTTATCATAATCTGCCAGGAAGTTCTCCAGCCATGCAATAGTGTGCAGGTCCAGGTCATTGGTCGGCTCATCGAGCAGCAGGATGTCCGGGTTGCCAAACAGGGCCTGTGCCAGCAGTACGCGTACTTTCTGGTTACCGTCCAGCTCTTTCAGCAGGCGGTGGTGCAGGTCTTCTTTGATCCCGAGGTTACTCAGCAGGGTTGCTGCGTCGCTTTCCGCGGTATAGCCACCCATTTCGCCAAATTCGCCTTCCATTTCACCGGCGCGCATATAGTCGTCTTCTGTGGCATCCGGATCTGCATAGATGGCATCTTTCGCTGTCATCAGGTCAAACAGCTTGGCGTTGCCGCGCATTACGGTTTCCAGTACAGGGATCTCATCAAATTCATAGTGGTTCTGCTTCAGCACACTCATGCGCTGGTCTTTGCCTATCTCCACTTTACCGGTCGTAGGGTCTATTTCCCCGGACAGTATTTTCAGGAAAGTGGATTTACCGGCACCGTTTGCCCCGATGATACCATAACAGTTACCCTCGGTAAAACGGATATTCACATCTTCAAACAGCACGCGCTTGCCGTAGCGAAGCGATAAATTAGAAACTGATAACATTCGATATAATATTCAAAAAAGTAATTGCCATAAACAGGACAGAATCATGCCCGTTTTTGGAGGTGCAAAGATAACTATTAATTAGCTGATGTGCTAATGAGCAGATTAGCTAATGCTCATTATTACCAATAATTTCACTTTATTTACCTGTAATTGTCATTCTGAGCGTAGCCGAAGGATGACACAATCAGCATATCAGCTAATTCACTAACCCATCTTTATTACCTGTGTAGGCTGCAGATTGGCATTGCGGATGGCAATATTGCGCGCTACCTGCTGTGCCAGCTCTATAAATGGCTGCTGGGCAGGTGCATTGTCGTCCAGTACCGCAGGGATACCACGGTCACCACCCTCACGGATGCTTTGCACCAGCGGAATCTCGCCGAGGAACGGCAGCTCAAACTGCTCAGCCATCTGGCGGGCGCCACCTTTGCCAAAAATGTAATATTTATTTTCAGGAAGTTCTGCCGGTGTGAAATAAGCCATGTTTTCCACAATACCCAGCACAGGTACGTTGATCTGTTCCTGCTTCAGCATCATGATCGCTTTCTTGGCATCGGCCATAGCCACCGCCTGTGGCGTTGATACGATCACAGCACCGGTTACAGGTATTGCCTGCATCAGCGTCAGGTGCACATCACCGGTTCCCGGCGGCATATCAATAACGAGATAGTCGAGGTCGCCCCAGTACACATCTGTTACAAACTGCTTAATGGCGGAACTGGCCATGGGGCCCCGCCATACCACGGCTTGTTTTTCGTCTATCAGCAGACCGATAGACATGGCTTTGATACCATATTTTTCTACCGGAACGATCTTTCCTTTACCGCCGTCGTCCATCATTTTGGGGCGTTCATCGCGGATGCCCAGCATGATAGGCAGCGACGGGCCGTAGATATCAGCGTCCATCAGGCCTACGGCAGCACCCTCGCGGGCGAGGCCCAGCGCCAGGTTGGTTGCCACGGTAGATTTACCTACACCACCCTTGCCCGAAGCCACGATGATGATATTTTTCACGCCCGGCAGCATCGCTTTATTGTCTTTGCGGTTACTGTTCACATTGGCGGTCATATGCACCGTTACTTCTGCTTCCTTATCTACCAGCAGCCGTATCGCATTGATACAGGCCTTTTCGATCATTTCCTTCAGCGGACAGGCAGGTGTGGTAAGTAATACGGTAAATGAAATATTTTTCCCGTTGATTTCTATATCACTCACCATATTGAGCGTCACAAGATCTTTGCCCAGGTCCGGTTCCTGTACATTGCTCAATGCCTTCAGTACCGCTTCTTTTGTAATCATACTAAATAAACCTTTGTTAAAGTGCTTCTTAATTGCCGCAAAAGTACATTATACGCGCTTTCTTTGCAGAAGAAATAAACATTGGTGTATTAATAGTTTAATTGGTAATATTGATACGTTTTATCTTTACAGTAATACACCCAACTATACTAACTTTACAAACATTCATGAGCAAGCGCTTGTCATATCTGTTCGGACCGGTACTCTTTCTGCTTTTCGCCTCCGGTTCATTTGCACAATCTGCTCTTTATGACAATATTATCCAGATAAATGGCGTGGTAATGACTGCCGACAGCCTGCGCGGCGTACCGGATGTGACGGTACTCGTGAAAAACAAAAACCGCGGTGTTACTACCAGCAATTCCGGTGTTTTTAGTATCGTATTGTTCAAAGGCGATACCGTACAGTTCTCTGCTGTGGGCTTCCGGCCTAAAGAGTATGTGATCCCTAAAGATGCCCCTGGCCATTACGTTTCTATGATCCAGCTGATGGTGCAGGATACTTTTTATCTGCCGGAAACAGTCATCAAGCCTTATATGTCCAGGTCAGAATTTGATTATGCTTTTAAAAACTGGCATATACAGGACGACGCCTACGAAGTAGCCCGGAAGAATACCGATGCAATGACCATGCGGGCGCTCTCCTTCCTGCTGCCAAAAGACGGCCGCGAAAACCAGCAACAGTACCAGAACCAGATGGCGCGTGACGCCGTTTATTACGGACAGCAGAAACCGATGAACATCCTGAACCCGCTTGCCTGGGCCAATTTCTTTGAAGCCTGGAAGCGTGGTGATTTCCGCAAATCGTCGAACCCGTATTCGCAATATTCACAGTAGAAAAGCACTCTTTTAAATATTTACAGTCGTGGTACATCACCACGACTTTTTTTGTTCGAATCAGGATTGCTAAATAATGAACCGTCATCCTGTCTTGTCCGATAACAAGCCGGCTCCCCAAAGCCGGTATTGACTACCAACGCTGCGTAGTTGTCTACGGATAACGCGTAGCTGACTTCGCTCTATTTATGCTGCTCTTCGCTATACCTGAAACCCACTTCACACTTCGTGCAATCAGTTACCCGTTGCGCGGAGTATATTGCACCGGTCGCGGCGCCTACATCGCACCTTCTGAAGTATATGCCGCAATGTGTACAGTATGCTGCGCGATGCAGGGAGTATGTTACGTGACGTGCGCAGCATACACCGGATTATGCGGAACATGCTTCACGAGTCGCGGCACTTCCTTCCCACATCACGACACTCCCTTCAGGTAACACGAAGATCACTGCTATATCTGCGTACAATGATCATAAACTTGTGAATCCATCTCCGGCGGTATAGGTAAAACAGATTAAGGACACTATGTCCCTGCACAGTTGCGGGAAATAAACAATACCACATATCCATAACTCAACAGAACAACGGAACGAAAGCGTCGCGTCGTCGCGCGAAATAAGTCCTCCTCCATTTGCCTTCAAAAATTCATAGCTTAGGGTACTTAAAACAAGAGCGCTGATGAGAAAGATCATTGTAATCACCCATGTATCGCTGGACGGCGTGATGCAGGCGCCCGGCGGCCCTGAGGAAGATCCGTCAAACGGTTTTGCACACGGAGGCTGGGCTATGCCTTTCTTCGACGACGACGCCGGCCAGGTCATCAACGAGATTATCTCCCGTGACTTTAGCATGCTCCTAGGGCGCTGCACTTACGACATCTTCGCCTCTTACTGGCCACACCACGGCGACGACCCGATAGGGAAAGCATTTAACAACGCAGCGAAATATGTAGTCACCCACAATCCCGGTCCGCTCAGCTGGGAGCACTCAAAACATATAAGCGGTGATGTAGTGGAAGAGATACGTCAGCTAAAGGCGTCGGATGGACCGGAGCTGCATATCTGGGGCAGCAGTAATTTGCTGCAGACGTTGATTGCCGCCGACCTCATAGATGAATATCGCATATGGGCCTTCCCGGTAGTGCTCGGCAAAGGAAAGCGGTTGTTTGAAAACGGCGTTCCGCCACGTGGTCTTTCCCTGGTGGCTACACAGAGCACATCAAAGGGCGTCCTCTTCAACACCTACAGGCCTGACGGTCTGCTTCCAAAAATGTAACCCGGTGCCGTTATAAATGAAACGCAACAATTGCCCCAAAAAAATGATAGCCTATTATTTGCAAAACCTTGGTCTTGACAATAGTAGCAGGCAGGCAAAAGATCTGAGAGAAATTGTATTGTCTAGCAAGCCAGAGCCGGAAAGGATAATGGAATTTCAAAAATTTGTTCTGTCGCAGGATACACTTTTTCCGGACACTGCATCTCTTATAAACAGGGCACTTATGCCTGCATATGGTGCGGAATATTTTGGATTATGCGGCGACGATTTCCTGTCAAAGTCTGTTATATACAAACAGATTATCGACAAGTTCGTCGAAGAGCCAGGTTTTAAGTTTTATTACGCTGACTGCTGCCTGATGGCGGGAATACCGGTAGCAGAAATATACCCGATCCTTAAAGAAGGCATACTCCAGGATAAAGAAAGGAGGAACTACCCTACGTCAGATCTGTTCGAAGCAATACATGAAAGCGATTTCAGCTTTGATTTTGATATGTTGGTTTTAGTTAGATATTATCAGCCTTGTGAACAAGAAGCATTTGATGAATATGTTGCAGACTTTAAGGAGCAATATAAAGACAAGGATCAGCAACATTATCTGAATGAGCTAAAGTGGAAAGGATTCTCTTCGACAGAATGACCCAAAAGATTGAAAACGTTGCGCCGCCGTGCCGCCGCGAGCAATTAAATACGCTACACCACTCAACAGGATAACGAACCCGGGAAAAACACGGCGTCGCCACGGGCAATAAAATAAAAAGGCCGCCCGCAATACACGGACGGCCTGTATTACAGATCAGAGGTGTTTTACTTTACAGCTGTTCCTTCCTTTATTTCTTCATTGGCATTGGATATTACCTGGTCGCCCTCATGGAGGTCGCCTGTAATTTCTTCCTGCTCCGGAGATTCATTGCCGGTGCTCACACTCAGTTTTACTGCCTTGCCATTACGCACCGCCAGTACGTATTTGCCTTGTGTGGAAACCACTACAGCCGATTTCGGCACATGAAAAGCAGTTGCATCTCCGGCAGAATGAAACAGCACATCGGCATACATACCGGCAGAAAGTGTACCATCGTTCGGCACATCAGCTTCCATTCTTTCGGATCGGTACTGGGCGCTTATGTTTCCCGATCTACGGCTGATAAAGGCAGTCATTTTTTTACTGTTCTGCCCGTTTACTACAAAACTGAGGCTGTCTTTTTCCTTCAGCCCGGCGGAAATAGATTCCGGTACATCCACCTGCAGACGCAGGTGCTGCATCTGCTTCAGCTCCAGCATAGGCTTATCTTTTACGGTAGCGCTCACCAATGCCCCGGGATGCACATTTCTTTCGGTGATAATACCTGCAAACGGAGCGGTGATACGCAAGTACGCCAGTTGCGTCTGCTGCATGTCCAGGTTGGCTTTCGCAGCATTGCTCAATGCCTGTACCGACGCTACATGTGCTTTGGCCGAAGACAGGTCCATAGGAGAAACAGCCCCCTGCGTACGCGACGCTTCCACAAGGCGCTCATAGTTTTCTTTGGCGATGATGTAATCGCTCTGCGCTTTGGTATATTTTTCCTTTTGCTCCATTACTTCCTGTGTCAGCTCCGGCGCATCCAGCACCATAAGCAGTTGCCCTTTGGTTACATGGCTGCCGATGTCTACCGGTACTTCTTTTACATAGCCGTTTACCTTCGGGAAAATACTTACTTCTTCATAAGCCGCCAGCTGTGCGGGAAGGCGTACGTTTACCGGCACACCACCCTTTGCCACAGTGGCCAGTGTATAATGTGCAGCCTGCCCTTTGGGTTGCTCCTTTTTCTTTTCAGCCGAGCAGGAAGCAAATGCTACGGCGGCTATTATTATGATTGACTTTTTCATTATTCAGATGCAAGATGTGAGATATGAGTATTGAGATGTGAGACATCAGATGTTTGATGATCGGCGATATCATCTTCGGGCAGCAATGACGGTGAACGAAATGATTTCTTCTGCTGCGTCCAGCCATACACCAGCGGCACAATCAACAATGCTGCTATGGTAGAGGCAATCAGCCCGCCGATAACCGCACGACCCAATGGGGCCGACTGATCGCCGCTCTCGCCCAGCCCGCTGGCCATGGGTATCATACCGGCTATCATCGCAAGGCTGGTCATAAGGATAGGACGCAGACGTATGCCCGCTGCCGTTACAGCAGCTTTAAACGGATCTTTATATTCCAGCCGCAGGTTTTCTGCATTGGTTACGATCAGGATGGCATTGGCCACCGACACCCCCACCGACATGATGATGCCCATGTACGACTGCAGGTTGAGTGTAGCACCGGTGATCAGCAAAAAGATCATAGACCCGAGCAATACCGCAGGCACTGTAGCCAGTACTGAAAGTGACAGCCCGAATGACTGGTAGTTGGCCGCCAGCAGCAGCAATATCACCACAATAGCCGCCAGTAACCCGGTTTGCAGCGAACTCAACGTTTCTGTAAGCAAAGAAGACATACCTTTTATCTCCGCCACAAGTCCCTGCGGCGGTGTGCCCATTTCGTCGATAGCCTTTTGTACAGCAGTGGTAGCGCTGCCCAGGTCTTTCTTATAAATATTGGCACTCACGGTTACAAACCGGCGCGGACCGCTGCGGTCATATTCGCCGGGCAATGTATCGGTAGCAATGGTAGCTACATCTGCCACTACAGGCCGCATCTGTCCTTTTATAAGCGGGATGGAGTTAAGCTGTTCTACAGAGTTCATCATATACTCCGGCACAAAAACCTGTGTCTGGTACGTGTAGTTGCTTTTATTATCCAGCCAGAGGTTTTTATTGGTATAGCGGCTGGAAGACGTAGCGTCGGTAATGCTCCGGGAAACGGTCTCGAGGCTCAAACCCATCAGGGCCAGTTTATTCCGGTCTATGGAAATGTTGAGCACCGGCACTTTCAACGGCTGCGCTATCTGCACATCCCGCAGGAATGGAATGGCTTTCATCTTAGCTTCCAGAGCTGTTGCATAATGCTCAATATCATCCATATTCTTACCGGCCACACGTACTTCCACCGGTGTAGATGCTCCCTGTGCCATAATCTTTTCCGTAAGCTCTATCGGCTCAAACGACAGGCGGATATTGGGATAAGCACGCAGGATGTTTTTACGCAGTTCTTCTTTCAGGTCATCCATTTTCACTTTATGATGTTCGTCGATATTTACCTGTATCAATGCTTCATGCGTGCCGCTGGAAAACACATAAAGATTGCTCGTACCGAAGTTGGACGGGATAAGCCCTACATGTGCCGAACTGATGGCCACATCGCCGTGCAGCGTAGAATCGATGATGCTGAGAATACCTTTCGTAGCCGCTTCTGTAACCTCGAGCCTTGTGCCGTCGGGTTCTTTGATGCGGAGCTGTAGCTGACCGGCGTTGCTTTTGGGCAGCAGGTCTTTACCGATTACCACAAAACATACACCTGCAGCAGCAAGTACGACCAGGAGGTAAGCGCTTACGATCAGTTTTCTTCTGGGCATCCACCCTTCGAGTTTTTTTACCAGGTTATTTTTCAGCCGCTGGAAGAAACCGTTTTCAGAAGCATGCTGATGATCTTCGTTATTGTGACGATCAACCTCGTCTATCTCCTTTTCGTCCAATGCAAGCCCGGCGTGCGCATGAATGCCGGAGTGATGATACTGGAACATCTCCGCTTTGAGCAGCCATACTGAAATAATAGGCACCAGCGTCTGCGCAGCTATGTAGGAAATGATCATGGCAAAGGCAATAGACAAAGACAGCGGCAGGAACATCGCTTTGGGCACACCGCTCATTACCAGTGCTGGCGCAAACACCGCAAGGATACACAGCAGGATGAGCAGCAGCGGGAATGAAATCTCACTGCAGGCATCAAGGATGGCCTGCTTTTTAGGCTTGCCCATCTCCAGGTGCTGGTGTATGTTTTCAATCGTTACTGTGGCCTGGTCTACCAATATACCGATGGCCAGTGCCAGCCCGCTCAGGGTCATGATATTGATCGTCTGGCCAAACAATTTCAGGAACAATACGGCACTTAACACAGCCACCGGTATAGTGATGATCACCACAAGGCTGCTGCGCCAGTCGCGGAGGAAAAGCAACACCATCAGACCCGTAAGAATAGCGCCCAGTATGCCTTCTGTCATCAGGCTTTTAGCGGAGTTGATCACAAATACCGATTGGTCGAATTCATAGCTCACATCAATATCATCCGGCAGCAGCGATTTCATTTCCGGGAGTTTTGCCCTCAGGTTCTGCACCACGTCCCAGGTAGAGGCATCGGCTGTTTTTACCACAGGTATATATACAGATCGTTTACCGTTTACCAATGCATAATCCACGGTCACATCTGCGCCATCGGTTACTTTGGCTACATCTTTTACATACACCATTCCTACTCCATTGCTCTTAATGGGTATGTCGTCAAACTGCTCTACTTTATCCTCCAGCGAATTAATAGAGGTAACATACATCGTGCTGTCTACACGCAGGTTGCCCGATGGGGTGATCGTATTGTTCTGTACTACAGCTTGTACTACTTCATCCGGTGAAAGGTTGTAACTGCGCAGCTTTTGCGGGTCTACATTGACCACTACAGTTCGTGCATTGCTGCCAAACGGCGGCGCGGAACTCATACCCGGCACGGTGGAAAACAATGGCCGCACACGGGTTAAGGCCAGATCGAAGATCTCCTTCAGCGAGCGTGTCTTACTGCTGAATACTAGTTCGCCCACAGGCAGTGAAGACGCATCAAAGCGTATTACCTGCGGCGGCAATGCACCCGGCGGAAAGAAGGCCATGGTACGGTTTACCTGCAGCGCCACCTGTGCGGAGGCTTCAGCCATATTGGTGCTTTCATAAAAGGTGAGTTTTATGAGCGACAGGCCCTGTACGTTTTTACTTTCTATATTTTTTACGCCATTGATGTACAGGAACTGATCCTGCATACGGGTTGCAAAGAACCCTTCCATCTGTTTGGCACTCATGCCCCCATACTGTTCTATCACATAGATCGTCGGCAGGTTCAGCTGCGGAAATATATCAATAGGAATACTGCGCACAGCCATCACCGAAAACAGTAACAGACCTATGAACAACACCAGTATGGCAATGGGCTTTCTTAAAGCTGCTTTTACCATAAAATTATTTTATTGATTGAATGAACTGATCAAGATTGCCGGTAGCCACGGCCTTATCCAGCTGTGCGAGATACCAGTCGTTAAGTGTTTCTATATAATCCGTCTGCGACCGGTACAGTACAAATGCTGCGTTGGTAAGGTCTATGAGATTTACCAGTCCCGCTTTGTATTGTGCTTTTTTCTGGTTGAAAACATCCTGTGCCGCGTGTTCCTGCAGCGAGATTTCGCCCAGGTTCTGAACAGCAGTCTGTACCTGTGCATTGGCCTGTGCAGATGCTGTCTGCAGATTCAGCGTTTCCTGCTGCAACGCATAATCGCATGCCTGCATTTTATACCGGTTGACGGCCAGCTTGTCTTTACGATGCACGAGGTCAAACAGGTTGTACGAGAAGGTAATGCCGGCGGCATAGTTAAACCGCTGGTAGCCTAAACCGGTATTGAGATCATCATAATGATCGTTGTAGGTAATGCTGCTTGCGCGCCCCCACAATGCGCCTACCAATGTAAACTTCGGCAGGTATGTTTTACGGATCAGTTTATCGTCTGCACGGTACAGATCCTGCTGACGTTTATAAAAGTCAGTCAGTGGGTTGCTTTCCCGTGGTTCCAGCACAATACCTGGCAAAGATTGCGGCTGCTCCGAAATGTGCAGCACGTTTGTATCCAGGCTGATCTGCTCCGGCGCAATGCCCGTATAGGCAGCCAGTTGCTGTGTAAGCTGCGTAATAGCCGTTGCCGACTGGTTGTAGGAAGTGCGTGCTTTCGACAGTTCTGCCAGCGCCTGCAGGGAGTCTGCTGCCGGTTTTATCCCGGCTTTTGTAAGTGCCCCGATAACGGTAAGAATTGCCTGGTAGCGGTCCGTATTCTGCTGATCGGCCGCTATGCGCGACTGGTATTTCAATATGCTGAAATACATCCGTGCGAGGTCGGATTTTACAAGATACAGTTGACGCTCATAATCCGAACGGCCGAGTGCCGCACCAGCCCTGGCGTCGGCCGTTCGCGCACCGTTGAGGCCGAAATTATACAACTCGTATTCCGAATACAGCGTACCGATATTACCGGTTGCGGCATTTGTGTTTTCAGAAGAACGTACCGCACCGGATGTTGACGGTACTATGCCCATAGTAAAATAACTGCCGGGAAGACTGTTGGCGCTGCTTACCGTTACTTCGTCAATAGCCCGGAGCGAAGGAAGCGCTGCGTGCTTTGCGTCGGTAATGCCGGCTTCTGCCATTTGTATCAGGGCTTGTTTTTGCTGCAATGCGGGCAGGTGTGTCTGTGCCGCTTGCACCAGGTCGCCCAGGGTGTATGTTGCGGGCTGTGCAATAGCCGTTGCAGAGAACAGCCATGCACAGAGCAGCATACGCTTTCCTTTACAGGAAGTGCTCATATGTCTGTTTGTAGTAAAAAGATGATGATTGTGTAATGAAAATGGTGCGCCGGGAGATAATGCAGCAATCAGCTGTGCTGTGTGCGCAGTGAAGAACGATGGTTCCCGGGCTGTTTATGCCATAACGGGAGGGCCGCGCAGGGTTTGCGCTATAAATAGAAATGAGGGAACAAAGCCGTTCCGGTAGAAGAATAATGGTTTATTAACCGGGGGAATATACTTGTTGTAAACTATCTGGATAGGAGCTGTATACAGCCAGCTCTCGGGCTGAAAACGTTTATTGAGCCTTTGCTTGCCGGGAGTATGTTTGTTCTGATGTGATTTTGCAGATGTGGTACGATCTTTTGCCGCAAAAAGACAGGTTGTTGTACCGGCATTGGCACCGGTGTCATTGTTTATGGAAAAAACCTGGGTAGCGAAAAATGCCGTGTAGATGACCATCAGCATCTGCACAAAGAATAATGTATATATGTTTTTACATTTCTGCACCGGCAGCAAAATTAGTAAAGACTGGTTATAATATACTACTCCGTTAAAGTTAAATAATAGCTACTCATTATCAGGAATGTGCAAAAGAACCATGATGCGCACTATGCCCGAAACCGCCATGCGTTACTGCCATATGCCGGGCAAGGCCCTTCGGCCGCGGACGATAAGCATAACTGTTATTGCGGGGGCGGTGATTATTCCCATGCCAGTAATTATGATGACGATACAGGAAAAAATGGCTTCCGGAGCGGAACGAATACCCCCAGAGATAAGGCGCGGTGTCAGTAGTATCTCCGTAAATATCATCCGGAGGATAGCTATTATGTATGGCTAAATAGCCTGGCCTGTTACAGGACGCAAGGGCTGCGGTTATCAATATCAACTGTATTGCATGAGACTTCTTCATCGCTGTCAATAAAAAAGGGTTACCGGGGCGGAATAAATATTACAAAAGCAAATTACATAAAGCAATAAGCCGATGATAGTATTTTTATTTTATTAGCATTTTTTTATGCTTTTGTTTGCTCCGGGCCTATCGAAAGCCTGCAATGCGAAGAAAGCGTCAAAAGATTCCCGCATAAGAAAAGAATGTTACAGCCCAACCGGTATTTGCAGCGAAAAGCGGCCCGCATCATTGCAGAAAAAAGCCCGCCACTGTACAGTAGACGGGTTGCAGAAGATTACGGATAAGCTGCATTATAAGTTAACAGGTGTTTCTATAACAAGAAAATGTGCATCTGCAGTACATTCAATAGTGATGCTTTCCGTTTCCCATACGCCCAGTGCGTCACGTTGCGCCACATCCGTACCATTGATACTGATACTGCCTTCCATTACAAATACGAACAGGCATTTATTTACCGGATTCAGGGAATATGCCAGATGATTCCCTTTTTCGAAGTAGCCAAGTGAGAGCTTTGCATTCTGGTTGACCCAGCAATGCGCCTGTCCTTCTTCTGACGATACAACAGTGGTGAGTTTATTTTTCCGCGATGCTTTGGGAAAACTGCGCTGCTGATAACGGGGCGTAATATTCTGTTGTTTGGGCTGTATCCATATCTGCAGGAAGTTTACAGGTTCGTCACCCACGTTATACTCTTCGTGCCTCAACCCGGAACCGGCACTCATAATCTGCACGCCACCCTCTTCTACCACAGTACTGTAGCCTAACGTGTCTTTATGGTTCATCTTTCCCTGCAGCATTATGGAAATGATCTCCATATTGACGTGCGGGTGAATGCCAAAGCCCTTGCCCGGCGCCACAAAATCGTCGTTAAAAACGAACAGCGTACCGAAAGCAGTGCGTGCAGGATTGGTATAATCGCTGAAGCTGAATGTAAAGTTGCTTTGCAGCCAGCCGATATCTTTTATGCCTCTTTCCGCTGAAGGAAAATATTGTGTCTTCATATAAAGTATTTTAAAAATTTCATCATCGTTCCATGATCATGGTAACACCCTGCCCACCTGCCGCACAGATAGATACAAAGCCGCGGCCGGAACCTTTGCGATGCAGCAGTTTGGCCATAGTAGCCAGTACACGGCCGCCGGTAGCAGCAAACGGATGACCTGCCGCAAGACTGCTGCCATAAACGTTCAGCTTATTAAGGTCAATGCTTCCCAATGGCTCGTTATAACCAAAAAGGCGTATCAGGTCTTCCGTTTCCCATATTTTAAGCAATGCCAGCACCTGTGCGGCAAATGCTTCATGTATTTCATAATAGTCAAAATCCTGTAAGGTAAGCCCGGCTTTGGTAAGCATCCGCTGTGCTGCGTATACAGGCGAAAGCAGCAGGTTGTGTTTGTTCTCTACATATTCGATAGCAGCCACTTCCGCAAAAGTGATAAATGCCAATACGGGCAGTCCCCGCTCTTTTGCCCACTCTTCAGTAGCCAGCAATATGCACGAAGCACCATCTGTAAGCGGTGTAGAGTTGCCAGCGGTAAGTGTGCCGCCATTGGGATCAAATGCAGGTCTCAGCTTTGCCAGCTTCTCCATACTCGTATCGCGGCGCAGGATGTTGTCCACTTTTAACCCGAGATATGGTGTGATCATGTCGTCAAAAAAGCCTTCATCATAACCTTTGGCCATCTTCTGGTGACTGCCCAATGCAAACCGGTCCTGGTCTTCGCGCGGTATGCCGTAATACCTTGCTGTGATCTCTGTATGGCCACCCATAGACAGACCAGTACGTGGTTCCATATTTTCCGGAGCAACGGGTGCCAGATCCCTGAATTTTATCCTGGAAAATTGCGCCAGCTTTGCTCCAAAAGTCTTGGCTCTCCTGGCCCGCAACAGTATTTTACGGATATGCTCATTAAATATCAGCGGAGCATCGCTGGCAGAATCTACGCCGCCGGCAATACCACATTCTATTTGCCCCAGTGCTATTTTGTTGGCGATATAAATGGCCGCTTCAGCACCGGTGTTACAAGCCTGTTGCAGGTCGCAGCCGGGTGTTCGCTGGTCTAGCGATGTACCCATCACACTTTCACGTATAAGATTCAGGTTCCAGCTATGCTTGAGCACTGCACCACCCGCTACCTCGCCCATCAGTTGGCCTTTGAGGTTATAACGGTCTATAAGCCCATTCAGTGTGGCCGTCATCATTTCCTGGTTGCCGACCTCTGCATAAGCAGAATTGTAGCGGGCAAAGGGGATACGGTTATATCCCACAACGGCAACTTTGCGGGGTTGAGTAATGGCTGGCATATGTTAAAGCTTTGAGATTGTTTAATGGCCGTTTATGGCGAAAATGAATCAATGCCGTTTCGTTAAGAGCTATCATGATGATGAACGCCTTTGCTGCAATCTGCAGCAAAGTATCTCACGTGATATGTAAAACTCATATTGTGTGAGATCCTTCACTACACTGCGTTTCGTTCAGGATGACATTGCGCATCCTTTTTGAACCTTATCAAACCATTGATAAACTGGTCCGACATTACGCCGTTCTCTATTCACTATTGCCTATTCATCATTCACTACATATTGATCGCACCTCTTCCTGATGCGGCCAGGAAAGCATCCTTCAATGTTTCGGAATAAGTAGGATGCGCATAGCAGATCTTACCCATTTCTATATCTGTGATCTCAAATTCCATAGCTATTGTTGCCGATGCAATAAGGTCTGCTGCACGTGCCCCAATGATCTGAACGCCGAGTATTTCACCATATTTGCTGTCTGAAAGCACTTTTACAAATCCATCGAGATCGTCAGCAGCGCGTGCACGGCCGCTGGCCAGGAATGGGAATTTGCCCTTGCGGTATTCGATGCCTTTTTCTTTAAGTTGCTCTTCTGTATAACCAACACCGGCTACTTCGGGCCACGTGTATACTACCGAAGGAATGAGATTGTAATTGATATGCGGCGTCATACCTTTGATAGTTTCTGCCACAAACACACCTTCATCTTCTGCTTTGTGCGCCAGCATAGCACCGGCTATTACGTCACCGATGGCATATATATTTGGTTCTGCGGTCTGCAGATGTTCATTTGTTTTAACCCGTCCACGTTCATCCAGCTGTACTTTGGTGTTTTCCAGCGCAAGACCTGCTGTATATGGCTTACGGCCTACCGCCACAAGGCAATATTCAGCTGTGACCTCTTTCTGTGCACCGCTTGTATCAAGATATGAAACTGTTGCATTGCTGCCGTTGTTCTTTGCAGACTGCACCCTGCTGCTGAGCATAATATCGATACCTGATTTGGAAAGTATTTTATTCAGTTCTTTGCCCAGCTCGCGGTCCATGGTGGGGATGAGATTATCAGCATATTCCACAATAGTTACTTTGGTTCCAATGCGACTGAAGATAGAGGCCATCTCTACGCCAATCACACCGCCGCCGATGATCACCATATCTTTCGGCTGCGTTTTAAGCGATAATGCTTCAGTAGATGTAATGATGCGGTCTTTATCTATTTCCACGCCCGGTATAGTAGACGGTTTAGAACCTGTGGCTATGATAAAGTAAGCAGCAGAAACGGTCTGTTCTGTTTTATCAGCTGCCGTTATTTTTATCTGTGTATTATTGATAAAGGAACCGGTGCCCAGGAAGACTTGTATCTTGTTTTTCTTCATCAGGAAGTTGAGACCGTCGGTGTTCTGCTTCACCACATTGGCTTTACGGTCTATGAACTTCGTAAAATCCAGTGATATCTTTTCTGCTATAATACCTTGTTTTTCTCCTTTGTGTGTCAGTGTGTGGTAATGTTCTGAAGAGTCGAGCAAGGCTTTGGAAGGAATACAGCCAACGTTGGTACAGGTGCCGCCCAGTACATTGTATTTTTCTACAATAGCTGTTTTGTAACCGAGTTGTGCTGCCCTAATGGCTGCTACATATCCTCCGGGGCCTGATCCGATGATGACGATATCAAAATCTGTCTGCATAATGGTGTTTTTATTTTTATAGATTCAATTGAACTATCCGTGTATTGTGGTATCCATGCCATCACTTTTAAGGCAAAATCCAGCTACACGATCCATTATGTTTTCACTACCGGTACGAATTAAAACCGGCGCCCCGGGATTCCCTGGTGAGGTGCATGATCTCCTTTATAAAATTAGCTGTTTTATGCTTCATCTTACCGATTGGAATCTTAATGCCCGATAGTTTTTCATTATTATAGCTTGTTGACCGTTGACCATTATCTGCATGGCAAACCGGCAACGGCATTTCGCAGACCTTCAATACGCCGGATTTGCCGTTGCGGTTATATATCGTCGTGCTCATATTGATGGCTTTGACAATCGTTTACTTGCGGCTTATTTCCAGCAACAGCTGTGTAACATTGTCCGGCATGGAAAGAAACGGGCAATGACTGCTGTTCAGGCTGTATTCTTTGGTAATACCTGCGGCCTTTACCATGCGGACCTGCAGATCCGGTCCGATAGCATGATCCTGTGCTGTATGAATATAATATTTGTCTACAGACCCAAAGTTGGCACTTGTGATCACTGCCGGGTTGATAAACGGAATGGCAGGCTCTACTTTAAAATTATCGGAAACCAGTTTTTTTACGTCATCAGAACCATCCTGGATGAAGATATTAATGCGGCTTTCCTGTTTAATATCGAGTGTGAGCTGATCTGAAGACGGAATAAGATTGGGGCCAAGTAAAGACTGGGCATCCGTACCTGCAAGATCCTGCAATGACTGTCCGTTTGCGGGAACAAAAGCACCGATATATACCAGTTTTTCAATTTTAGAAGGAATTTTTTCCGCTACCTCAGACACTACAAATCCGCCCATGCTATGTCCTACCAATATAACCTTGCCATTGACTGCATTGATTGCGTCTGCTACTTTATCCCGGTATACGTCCATGGTTACATTCTGTGGCGGAGTATTATCGCTGCCATGTGCGGGCAATTCCACCACTACTACTTTCTGTCCGTTCTGTTCCAGTTGTGTTTTTACATACTGCCAGGCATAGGGAGCCTGCCAGGCACCATGCACGAGTACAAAGGTTTTGGATACATTGTCATCATCATTTTTGTGGCATGATGAAAAGATGAATAAAGCTACCGCTATAAGCAGTAAGGTGAAGATCCTGTTTTTCATTTTTATTTGTTTTATGGTGTTTGTTAAGTCCGGTTACTTGCAGCGGGGTTCTTTGTCTTCTGCTGTAAGAACTGATATTGCAAAGCTATCCGGTAGTGCCGGGGCGCTCAATAGACAAACTATTGCAAGAATGGTATATTTTATCTGTTCTGCTTTCCGCAGCAATAAGGGGCAGGAAAATTTGCTTCGGAGACGCAGTAAATCAGTAAACAACAGGCATAAAAAAGGCTGTGCATATGCACAGCCGGTAATTTATTATAACAGCACAGTTACGATATTTACTTCTTTGCTTTCTTTGTTGCAGGTTTTGGTTTGGATTTTGCCTGCGGAGCAGAAGGTTGTTTAGCAGCTGCTTTCTTTTCCGGTGCCGGTTTGGCCCTTTTACTTTTGGTTTGCACAGATGCTGCAGGAAGTTCCAGTATGGTATAATCGATCTGGCGCTTATCGAGATTGGCAGATACTACTCTTACTTTTACCTTGTCACCCATCCGGAAACGCAGGCCGGTATTACGCCCTACCAATGCATATTCATTTTCTACCAGTTCAAATTCATCAAACTGAGACAGGTCTGCAATAGATACCATGCCTTCGCACTTGTGTTCTACTGTTTCTGCCCAGAAGCCAAAGCTGGCCACACCACTTACCACAGCTTCGAAGTCCTCGCCCACAAAGCTTTGCATGTATTCCACCTGTTTGTATTTGTTGGCACTGCGCTCTGCTTCCATAGCCCTGCGCTCCTGGTCGCTGCAATGACGGCATTGCTGTTCCAGCTGCTTTATAGGATGGATATTCTGCGCGAGGCATTCCTGCAAAATGCGGTGCACCAGTACGTCCGGGTATCGGCGTATCGGTGATGTGAAGTGGCAGTAGTTATCAAATCCAAGACCATAGTGGCCGATGTTTTCTGTTGTGTACACCGCCTTAGACATAGTACGTATGCCCAGGCTTTCCAGCACATGCTGCTCGGGTTTGCCTTGTACCAATGCCAGCATTTCATTGAATGAGCGGGCGATGCTTTCCGGCGAACCGAGATCGAAATGAACACCAAAACGAAGCGCAAAGGTGGTAAACATCTTCAGTTTTTCTTCATCCGGCACATCATGCACGCGGTAAGGGAACGGAACCGGCTTGTCATTTGCCCGCTGTTCGGAAACATAGGCTGCAACGGTGCGGTTGGCCAGCAGCATAAACTCTTCGATCAGCTGGTGTGCCTCTTTACTTTCCTTTATCACAATACCTACAGGCACTGCGTTTTCATCCAGCTTGAAGCGTACTTCCTGCGAAGAAAAGTTGATGGCGCCTTTTTTAAACCTGACTGCGCGCAGGTTTTTGGCAATGCCGTTGAGTATATGTATTTCCTTCTCATGATCGCCTGTTGCACCTTCTATTATCTCCTGCACTTCTTCATAGCTAAAGCGACGGCGTGAACGAATGGCGGTTTTACCCAGCCAGTAGTCTTTTACGATGCCTTCTTTGTTGATCTGGAAAATAGCGGAAAATGCATATTTATCTTCATCCGGCCGCAGGGAGCAAAGCTCATTTGACAGGCGCTCCGGCAGCATAGGCAACACCCTGTCCGGGAGGTAAACACTGGTAGCACGGCGGTAAGCTTCTTTATCCAGCGCACTGCCCTGCTCTATATAATGGCTTACGTCTGCAATATGCACGCCTATTTCATAATTACCGCCTTTCAGCGCTTTAAATGAAATGGCATCATCAAAATCTTTTGCATCTGCAGGGTCAATGGTGATAGTAAGCACTTTGCGCATATCCTTGCGGTTCTTCATCTCGTCTTTCTGCACACCTTCCGGATAACGGGCGGCATCTTCCAGCACTTCATCCGGGAATGTAAGCGGGAAGCCGTTTTCTACAAGTATACCCTGCATGGCTATCTCATTGGAGGTTTCATGTGTGAGCACACTCACTACTTCACCAACGGGATTTTTGGATTTTTCATTCCATTCCACAATGCGTACAATGGCACGGTCGCCGTGCTTTGCCTGGTGCAACAAATGCAATGGAACAAATATATCTACAGGGAGACTGTTTTTGTCTGCAATAAAAAATGCGAAATGTGCGTGTACTTCCAGCGTGCCGCTGAATTCGGTCTGTTTGCGCTGCAATACTTCTTTCACAATGCCTTCCTGCCTGCCTCCTTTACTCTCACGTAATACCGCAACACGTACTTCATCGCCATTAAGGCCGGTACCCAGGTTTTCTCTTTTTATCAATATATCACGCTCCAGTCCGTCTACGATTACAAACCCCATACCACTGCGCACTACTTCCAGTTTTCCCTTATAGGTATGCAAGTCCGACACTTGTTCTTTTTTCTTCTTATGATTCTTTCTGGCAGCCATAGTATTCGTTTGTAGCTTAAATTTAGATAAATGTGCAGCAAAAATTCCAGATTCGGATAATATGCCTATGAAATATTTGTTAGCAGGTCTATTGCCCGATCGATTTTTCTTTTTTTCAAAGTGCCTATGACCCAGTATCTTGCACCGCAGAAAACAAAAGCCTTACGTGAAAAGTTTATTATATAAAAAGGCGTGAACGTATGAAAATACGTCGCAGAAAGGGAGGAAGCACAGGCTTTTTATTACCGGGAACGCAAAAAGAACGGACGAAATACACAATCAGCAGAACAATCATAAGCACAACTATAATTAAACGTCAGAAACCAACTTAATAGTATAACCATTTCAAAAAAATTGTACCACATGAAAAAGCTCGCCTTAGCATTGTTATTAGGTTCATTTTCAATTACCGCATTTGCACAGGAGCCGCTGAAACTGCCGGCATTGAGCCCTGGTGCTACCATTCACCAGGATTTTTCTACTTCCGGCATCGACATCATATACAGCCGTCCCGCACTCCGTGGCCGTAAAGCATTTGGTGATCTCGTGGCCTATGGCGAAGTATGGCGCACTGGTGCCAATGGTGCTACGCGCATTAAATTCGGAGAAGATGTGATTATAGGCGGCCAGGCCCTTAAGGCAGGTGAATATGCATTGTATACAATACCCAATAAAGATGAGTGGGAAGTGATTATCAACAAAGGAACCGGGAACTGGGGGGCTTATACATACGATAAAACAGCTGATGTAGTGCGTTTCAAAGTAAAACCTGAAATGCTCCGTGAAACAGTTCAGTCTTTTACCATCAGCCTGGATGACGTTACTTACAACAGTGTAAATATGGACCTTAGCTGGGAGCAGACAAAAGTGGTGATCCCGGTTAAAGCCAACAGCGAAGAGCGTATCAATGCTTCTATCGACAAAGCGATCAACAACCCGTCTATTCCTTACCAGCAGGCTGCCACCTACTACCTGGAGACCAACCAGAACCTGCAGAAAGCGCTGATTTATTCGGACAAAGCTATTGAGCAGAATCCCAAAGCGTACTATCTCTACAACCTGAAGGCACGCATTGCCCAGAAGCTGGGTAAAAAAGAAGAAGCTATTGTTGCGGCCCGTAAATCAATGGAAGTAGCAAAAGGCACCTCTTCTGAAGCAGAAGCCAACCGCAACAACCAGAAGATCATCGATTCTTTTAAATAAGGCTTTTGTTTTAACGCAAAGATGCGCTGAGATAACGCAAAGGGGCGCAAAGAAAATATCCTGTGGTGCTCTGCGTCTCTTCGCGGTTACTTTGTGTCCTTTGCGTTAAAAACCTGTATGGAACGTTCTTTATAACTTTATTTCCCACAACGGCCCCGGCCTGCGTGGGTTTTATTTTTCTTCTATGCTACGCAAACTGTTTACATTATTCCTGTGTACATCATCTGTTGCTGCCATGGCGCAGCAGGTACGCCCGGCCAATGCCACACAGATATACCACGAACTGCACCAGCTCAAAAATCTGACGCATGTACTATACCTGGCAGCTCATCCGGATGACGAGAACACACGTTTCCTCGCCTGGATGGTCAATGACCGGCACATACGCACGGCATACCTGTCGCTCACCCGCGGTGACGGCGGCCAGAACATACTGGGCAGCGAACAGGGCCCCGTGCTCGGCCTCATACGCACACACGAGCTGATGGAAGCCCGTAAAATAGATGGTGCAGGACAATTCTTTTCACGCGTTATCGATTTCGGCTTCTCAAAAAACTCAGAAGAAACACTGCAGCACTGGAATGCATACACACTGACACATGATGTTTCTTACATCTTCCGCAAGTTCCGCCCCGATGTAGTGATATGCCGCTTTCCGCCTACAAAAGAGGCCGGCCACGGGCAGCATGCCACTTCTGCAATAATTGCTGCAAAAGCATTTGCCGTAAGCGGTGATAAAATGCAGTACACAGAAGATTTTAAATATGTGCAGCCGTGGCAACCCAAACGTCTGCTGTTTAACTCTTTCCGTTTCGGCGACAACAATACGACTTCTGAAGATCAGTTCAAACTGGCTACAGGACAGTACAATGCTTTACTCGGTATGGGTTATGGCGAACTGGCAGGCATCAGCCGTAGCGTACATAAAAGCCAGGGAGCCGGTACGCCCAGTACTGCAGGTGTGCAGACAGAATATTTTAAACTGGTGGCAGGAGATTCCATACACAATTCACTCTTTGACGGTATAGATATTACCTGGAACCGCGTGGGCCGCAAGGAAATAGGTGATCATATAGACCAGGTGATTGCAGATTACAACTTCCGTCGCCCGGAGAAAAGCATCGCAGCATTGCTGGAAATACGGAAAGAAATTAAAACAGTACAGGACGATTTCTGGCGCGAAGAAAAGCTCCGTGACATCAATGACCTGATCCTGCATTGCAGCGGGTTAATGGCTGAACTGGTAACCAAACAGCCGCAGACAGTAGCCGGCACTACCCTTCCGTTTGCGCTTAATATTATTTCCCGCGCCGGCAGTATACCGGTACGTGTTACCAATATTTCAGGAGTGAATGGCGATACGAGCTACAATTTTGCATTAAAAAATGACTCTTTACAAACCATCAATTGCAGCATAAGCATTCCAGCCGGCACACCGGTAACAGAACCATACTGGATGTCTGTTCCGCAATCGGATGCCGCACAGTTCGGGCTGCCGAATGATACGCTGCTGGGATTGCCTGAAGCACCCAATAATCTTGCAGTACAAGTAAAGGTTAAAATAGATGGTACCACATTTACTGTTCCTGTTCCGCTGTCTTATAAAAAACTGGACCCACTGAAAGGTGATGTGGTAGAAGCATTGCGCATTGTACCGGATGTATCGGTAGAGCTCGCATCCGGCGTGATCTTTACACACCCCGACGGTTCTATGGAAACCACGGTACGCCTGCACAGTTATAAAGACATGCCGGCGGGAACACTTACGCTTTTTGGCGACAACAAAAAGATCACAGATATTCCCGGTATCCGGCTGGCCGCAAATGCAGATACGTTAGTACCCATTCATTTCACCGTGGCACAATCCAATGCTGTAAGTAAAGGTGATTTTTACATGGATGCAGAATTTAATGCCGGTGATCACAAATACAACCGCACCCTGCACCTGATACAATACAATCATCTGCCAGCCCTGCAATACTTTACGCCTCCGGCCGCCAAAGTAGTGCGCGCCAACTGGAAAGTGACTGCCAAACGCATCGGTTACATAGACGGCGCAGGCGATTATACGGCTATGATGCTGCGTCTCGCCGGTCTGCAGGTAGATGTATTGAAAGAGGCTGATCTTGCCGATGCCGGCAAGCTTAAATCGTACGACGCCATCATTACCGGTGTGCGTGCTGTAAACGTGGAAAAACGAATGGCGGTATGGATGCCCGCGCTGATGCACTATGTGTCCAATGGCGGTACGCTGATCATGCAGTACAATACGCTGCAGGATCTTTCCACTACCAGTATGGGGCCATATCCGTTCAGCCTTTCCAGTCTGCGGGTCACAGAAGAAGACGCGGCGGTACAGGTGCTGAAGCCGAAGCATAAACTGCTTACTTATCCTAATACAATTACAGACGCCGACTACAAAGATTGGGTGCAGGAACGTGGCCTCAATTTCCCTTCAAAATGGGACGATCACTATGAGACGATCTTCCGTATGAACGACAAAAATGAAACCCCGCTTGATGGTTCTGTGCTGTACACTACTTATGGCAAAGGGCATTATATCTACACATCGCTGTCTTTGTTCCGCCAGTTGCCCGCAGGTAATAAAGGCGCTATAAGATTGCTGATGAATATGCTTTCTGTGGGGAAGTAGGATTGTGATTTGAGATGTGAGATTTGAGATATGAGATGTGAAATGTGGGGCGTGAAATACTAAAATATAAAAGAAAGCCGTGGCATTTTGTCACGGCTTTCTTTTGCCGCAATGTTATACCAAATCTTCCCGACGTAAACGTTTAGGTGGGTAGACGTAAAATTTTGGGCTCCGGACGTAAAAGAGGTGGGTACTTAAGGAAAGGACATAGGAAAAACAACCGGCCGCAGCAATTTGCTACGGCCGGTTCAAGTCAATATACAGACTATAACTGTGTAAGTTTTGTATTACAAGAACTACGGCTTCCCATCTAATAGCTTTTCCAGCAACGCTACTTTCTCGCGTTCGGTAGCCAGCAGGCGTTCATACAGTTTCTTGTTTTCTTCCATGGCTTCCAGCCATTTTTCCAGAGGATTAATTACAGGAGTATAGTTAGTGATATGACCATATGCTGCCGAGCTATCATTATTGGTAAATGTGTTCCCAATAAAACTAATTGCCGCTTCTTCATCAAAGTTTTCAAATGCAGCAACGGGTATTTTCAATAGTGTGGCTATTTCCTGCAGCAGTTTCGGTTCTATTTCTTCCTTGTTTTCCAACTGCGATACTTTTTTCTGGCTCCAGTCGTCGCCCAGCTCAAAGGCAAGCCACTCCTGCTTCAGCCCCAGCATCTCACGAAAACGCTTTACATTCCTGCCCTGGTGTATTTTATGCTCTGCCATAGTATTGGTTTTCAGTTGCCACAAATATAACATTTAGACATAGAGCGTAATGGCCCGGAATAATTTATTCGCCGGAAAATCTGAAATATTCCTTCTCTGCACATCTACTCCATTAACCACATCCATCACATTAACGTTTGAATCTGAAAAAATTCTTTCACACCTTTGCCCTTTAATTAACCGTAACACAGAAAAATGAAATTCCTGATTGTAGGACTGGGAAATATCGGTGCTGAGTATGATGCCACACGGCATAACATAGGTTTTGATGTGGCCGATGCTTTCGTTATCAAGCATGGTGGCAGCTTTAATCTTGACAGGCATGCCTTTGTAGCTGAATGTAAATGGAAGGGAAAAACTTTTGTAGTTATTAAGCCCACCACTTATATGAACCTGAGCGGCAAGGCCATGAAATACTGGATGGATAAGGAAAAAATACCGGTTGAAAATACCCTGACTATTGTAGACGACCTGGCATTGCCCATAGACACATTGCGTTTGCGTCCCGGCGGTAGCGATGCCGGCCACAACGGCTTAAAAAATATTCACCTGGTGTTGCAGACAGACCAGTACCCAAGATTGCGCTTCGGCATTGGGAACACTTTTGCCAAAGGAAAACAGGTAGACTTTGTACTCGGCAGATGGACACCGTCAGAGTTGCCGGTGATCAAAGAAAAAATCCTGAAGAGCATTGATATCATTGAAAGCTTTGCTGCACAAGGCATCGCCAAAACCATGAACCAGTTCAACAAGTAAACATAAAACAAAACATATGAGAAAGATAGTACTGATTTTCCTGGGAGCAGCATTCCTGTTGCAGGGCTGCAAATCCGCAGACCCGGTTAACCTGAAGTTTAATCTTCAACCGGGCGACAAGTTTGGATACAGCACCGTTACCAAACAACATATGACCGCCGGTGCTATGAGCGTAAACCAGGATATCAGGATGGATAACGTTTACGAGGTTTCGGCTGCTGAGGGTAATAATAAAAAGATCACCGCCATGTTTAAACGCATTGTAATGGAGATGGCCGGCAATGGAACTGTGATCATGTATGACTCGAAAGATCCGTCCAAACAGGACTGGCACCTGAAATTTATGGGAGGGCTCATTGATAAGCCTTTTAATATGGTGGTAAGCGATAAAGGCACTATCATCACCATAAAGGGCCTTACAGATGTAGTCAACAATCTGTCTGATTCTGCCGGGATCAACAATGGTATAAAAAACCAGGTGTCACAGATGTTCAGCGACACAGCAGTACGTGCTATACTCCAGCAGTCATTTTACCTCTACCCCGACAACCCTGTAAAACCCAATGATACCTGGACGAAAGAAATGGATATCACAGGAATAATCGGCATGAAGATCAACACTACGTTTAAGTTCCTGTCGGCTTCCAATGGGGTTGCTCACCTGGAAATAAATTCTGTGATAAAAGGTGTTCCTCCCGCAGACGGACCTATGAAGGATATAGTGATGAACGGTACACAAAAAGGCACTATGGATGTGCAAACCGCTTCAGGAATGGTAGCAGGCGGTAAAATAAACCAGTCTATAAAAGGTTCTGTAAAAGATATGAATGGGAAAGATATGCCGATTGATGTAAATACCAATATTGAAATAACCGGGCAAAAGCTGTAGAAATTTTCAGGATACCTTATAAAAGCAGAAATCCCCCACTCACTGTCCGACAGCGTTTGGGGGTTTTTCTTATAAAGACTATTTGGGTCTTTTCTACTTAATATATCGCAATTATTGTGCCAGCTCAGTTCCCGGCGCATCCTTTGACAGATCGCCAAACTGGGCATTTTCGGCATCGGCTTCGCGGTCTTCATTCCATTCCACGATGAAGTTATTGCGGCCCAGGCCTACCATAATGGAAAAGTACTTCTGCTGCACCAGTTCCAGCATGGCCAGGAATGTAAAAATGGCATGTATCCTGTTCTGGCATTGAGAAAAAATGCTTTCGAAAGCTACACGTGTTTCCGCTTTCATAAAACCAAGCAGGTAGGTACGCTGTCCTTCCTGGCTGTAATTATATTTAACCACTACGTGCTGCGGCTTATTCATCCGTTCGTTAAAACGCTTCATGGCACGCTCAAAAGCCTGCAGCAATTTATAGGTGGTAACTGTCTGTATTTCAGTCCCTTCAGAATACTCTTCACTCAGCGAATCCAGCTCCTTACGGGTATTGCCACGCTTCTGCTGTTGCAGGCGTTCCATCTCCATGATGCTCATTTGCTCAGAAGCTTCTTTAAAACGCTTGTATTCCAGCACTTTATCTATCAATTCCTGGCGCGGGTCTATTTCATTTCCCAGTGCGTCCACTTCCCTTCTTGGCAGCAACATCTTTGCTTTGATACGCATCAATGTGGCAATAAAAAAGATAAACTCGCTCGCCAGCTCTATATTCAGCGCCTCCATTTCATGGATATAGACAAGAAATTCTTTTGTAATCTTATGAATAGGAATGTTATAAATATCAAGCTCATCCCGCTCTATAAAAAACAGGAGCAGATCAAACGGGCCCTCAAACTGCGGTAATCGTATCTGGTAGGTTTCTGCCATTTACACCAAAAATACATTTTTACGGCAATACGCCATGGTTATAGTTTATATTCAATACCAAAGGTGAATATTTGCCTCAGCTGCCACCATCCCAGCTCCTGCAATGGTTCTTTTTTAAGCTGCTCCACACCATTGGCATCCATGTAAGTCTTGCTGTAAGGGATATTATTGTCGTAGATAAATGTTGCACCGAGGTTAAATACAAGGAAGCGGGTAAACTTCAGGTTGAACATGTTTTCGGAATAAAAGTTGATATTTCCGGGATTATCATGAGCAATAACATTCCCTGAGCTGTCCTTTTTATTATGAGCGAGATAATTTGAATAAAGATCAAGGCGGGTGCGGAAACTCACATTTTTCATAAATTCTTTACGGTATGTACCGGAAAAATATGCCCCCAGCTCAAACTTTGCAGTCTTTCCGGAATCGATACCAAAAGCGCCCGTGGCTGCACGGCTGGTATAATACTTGTCTGCCAGTATCATCCTGCCGGCAATCGGCGAAATATACAATGTAAAGTCGCTCCCCTTACGGTATTCTACACCGGCTGCAAGAATAAAATAGGCCGGCGACAGGAATTTTGATGTAGAAAATGTGTCCCATTTGGGCGCATTATAATCGTATCCCTTAGTAAACTGCGATTTAAAATTCAGCAAACCCGCAAAGTAAAAGTTCTTTGCCGTATCTATTCTTGTGCTGTATTTAGACACAAAATCAATACGGTCATCCATTTTACGCGGTACAAAATCATTGGAGTATGCATAGTTCAGGCTGTAGGCCAGCGACAGCTGATTGCTCCAGATATTGTTATGCGCCATTCTTGTCAGCGAGGCATTGCAGAGGCCGCTCAGGATAAGCGAAGCCACTTCTCCACCCGCCGACCAGTTGTGCAGCAGTCCTTCGTTAAAGCCAATATTAAACGAAACATTATGCAGCCATGCTGCAGTATCTATATTGGTTGTTTCCAGTTCTTTCCTTATGCGCTCGGCAGAGCTCCACTGCGCGTGGGCATAACTGCAGGCCAGCAAAGCTGCCAGAAGAGTGAGAATATATTTTTTCATAACATACAGTAAACAGCCGGCCGCTTTTATTTAGGTCTGTATTTTGCTTCCTGCAGCATACGCTGGGCATCTGTTTGAGCCAGCACTTTATCCAGCGGCATATCCGGGTGCTGCGAAGCATATGCTTCAACGATCCGGTATCCCAGCCATGCGCCGATATTACCGGGACTTTGCTCCGGCATACCTGTAGAGTTCGGCCCTTCATTTATATAACGCAGTATGTCCTGCCATTTCGTTTCGTGAAACAGGCCTTTCTTCAGGAAGTAGTTATAGATCATCGATTCATTTTCCTGGCACCATGCAAGCTGTGCCGTTGTGTAACCCAAACGAAGTGTATCATCTGCAAACGGCAGTACATGCTCCAGGAAATACTGTTCTTTGCCACGCTGCACCATCATGTCCAGAAGATCGCGGCCTTCTGTAACGAAAGGATACATATCATTGTACAGAACCTTCATTGCATTGACACATGCAAACTGAGGCAGCAGGCGGTGCGTCATATAGCCCGGAATGCCCACAGATGCATAAAACGGAAACTGGGGCCCGAGATACATATCCAGGCCTATGCCCAATACATGACCATAAGTGATGGCCCCCCAGTTTTTCAGATCGGTCATAAAATATACAACATGTGGGGTCTCATATTTCGGGAAATAATATTTTACATATTGCAGCCCCTTGGTAATATCCTGGTCTATCTGTTTGGTATCCGGGAATCTTGATGCAACTGTGTCATATAGATTATGATAGTCGGGGTAAGTAAGAAACAGGTGAAGTCCTTCGCGGATGCCGGTATTGGTATCACTGTAATCCTGTTGGATACCCAGTCCCATAAGTGTATCAAGGTAAAAGCCGAGAAAGTCGGGATATTTTGCGTCGAGCTGCCGCAGCCCGGCCGCTATATGATTGGTATCTATGGAAAAAAGATCGCGGTCAAAACGCCTGGATTGAATATCCACTTTTATATTGGATACATCCGGTGCTTTTTTTGCGTTGTTGCAGGAGCCCAGGAAAATGATTGTTAAAAACGCTGCGGCAAAGCTTATGCGCCAGGTAAAATGAAAAAAAGATTTCCCTTTGAAAACAGGCATAGAACAAATTTTAGACTACAAAAATAAGATTCAGGAATAAATGGCGCGATAATTGTTCTATCCCGATGCAATCAATCTTGCATATGAAAAAACTGATCCTATTGAGTAGTATGGCCCTGCTTGCTGTTGCAGGAGCAAAGGCACAATCCGGCGACAACAGCTACAGCATGCAGCCGAATGACAACGGATTCTCTGTAAACAGGCTGCGCTTTGGTGTATATGTTGCCCCCACTACCTGCTGGATGCGGCCTACCGCCAGCAAAAACGACGACGGCACTTATGCTGTTAAAAACAATGGCAATAAGATCGGCTTCATGTATGGTATCATGGCCGAATATTATTTTGCCCCCAACTATGCACTCGTGACCGGCCTCCAGGTAGACGGAACAGGCGGCAAAATCTCTGCTGTTGCTGTGGACCAGTCTGCTGCGGCCAATAAAGTATACAGTGCAGATTTTAATTACAAACTTCAATACGTAGAACTCCCGTTGGCCCTTAAGCTGCGCACCAACAAATTCGGGAAAGTGCGTCTTTTCGGCCAGTTCGGTTTTACAGCCGGCGTAAATACTTCCAAAAAAGCAAGTTACGACGTAGATTATACAGATGATGGCGGGCAGCTTCTTAATGCAAGCGGCAGCAAAGAAAGACTTAAAGGCACACTTTCCATTGCCCCTGTGATGATGCAGATGAACATCGGCGTAGGCGCAGAATACCCCATCGCAGATAAACTGAGAGCCTATGGTGGTATTTTCTTCAACAATGGCTTTTCACCGGACATTACCAACCCAAATAAGTACGAACTTAACTACGATGGTTCTTTTAAAGACGGTCGTACCAGGTTAAATAATATTGCCCTGCGCATAGGACTCCTTTTTTAGACCATATATTACGGAAAACTTCTACCCGCATTCGCTCCCCCGTTTGCGGGTTTTTACTTTTTAATGGACATTTAACAGGAGCAGTTAATAACAGTTCTTACCTTTTAACTGCCGGAAATTACCTGTACGGAAAGAATGCTAATTGCCTTTCCGATTTGATCTTTAATTTTGACGACTCTTATGAAAATATTTCTCGCACAGCAGAATTACCATATAGGCAACTTTGAAGCCAATACTGAAAAAATTATCTCGGCCATACGTGAAGCCAAAGCACAGGGAGGCGACCTGATCGTTTTCTCAGAACTCTGTATCTGCGGCTACCCTCCCCGCGATTTCCTGGAATTTGAAGATTTTATAGGCCAGTCGCTGATGGCTGTAAACCGCATACGGCAGGAAGCCGATACAATAGGCGTACTGGTAGGCTCACCATCACGTAATCCGCGTCCGGAGGGCAAAGATCTCTTCAACTCCGCATACCTTCTTTATGAGCAGGAAATAAAAGGAGTAGTGAATAAAACGCTGCTTCCCAACTATGATATCTTTGACGAGTACCGCTATTTTGAACCTTCTTTTGACTGGAAAGTGCTGGAATTTAAAGGCAAAAGACTTGCAGTAACCATCTGTGAAGACATCTGGAACCTCGGTGATGATCCGCTGTACCGCACCAGCCCGATGGATATGCTGATACAGCAGCAGCCCGATATCATGATCAACCTGAGCGCTTCTCCGTTTGATTATGTACATGCAGACGGCCGCAAAGGCATTGTAAAGCAGAATGTAGCCACTTACAATCTGCCGATGATCTACTGCAATACAGTGGGCTCGCAGACAGAGATCGTGTTTGACGGAGGCTCTCTTGTTATGGACCGCAACCAGAACATTGTTGCAGAGCTGCCCTACTTTGCAGAAGCAATGCAATGTATCAACTGGCAGGATGACGGTACATTTGATGCCCCGGTTGTAACACCCGCCGCTGCAGTACCGGTTGTACCCCTTATGCCGGAGCGTTTTGATGCAGAAAAAGGAACTGAAAAGATACACCGTGCACTCATCACCGGCATCCGCGATTACTTTGGTAAAATGGGCTTTACAAAAGCTATTGTAGCCTCTTCGGGCGGTATAGACAGTGCTGTGGTGCTTGCGCTGGCATGTGAAGCGCTGGGTGCAGAAAATGTACGTGCACTCCTGATGCCGTCTCAGTTCTCAACCGGTCATTCTGTAAGTGATGCAGAGCAGTTATCTCGTAACCTGAACAATCAATACGACATACTCCCGATCAAAGACATATTTGCAGCGTACGAACAAACACTGGAGCCCGTTTTCAAGGGTTTACCATTCAGCGTAGCTGAAGAAAACCTGCAGTCGCGCATACGTGGTGCACTTGTAATGGCACTCAGCAATAAATTTGGTTCTATACTGCTTAATACATCCAACAAAAGCGAGCTGGCAACAGGCTATGGCACGCTGTACGGCGATATGGCCGGTGGCCTTGGTGTATTGGGCGATCTTTACAAGATGCAGGTATATGCCCTGGCCAAATACCTGAACAGGAACGGAGAAATCATCCCTCAAAATATTATAGATAAAGCGCCCAGCGCAGAATTGCGCCCAGGGCAAAAAGACAGCGACAGCCTGCCCGATTACACATTGCTGGACTCTGTACTATACCAGTACATAGAGCGCCGGCAAGGCCCGCTTGAAATTATTGAGATGGGTTATGACGAAGCAGTGGTACATCGTGCGCTGAAACTCACCAACATCAATGAATATAAACGTAACCAGTTCTGCCCGATCATACGCGTTTCGCCCAAAGCATTTGGTGTGGGCCGCAGAGTACCGATTGTAGGAAAATATTTATCGTAATAAGGTAGTCCCGGGCAGATCGTTCCGGGATTTTTTTTGCTCAGAACTCATTTAAAAGCTCTGTCACAAACTGCCGGAAACGCATTTTTTCAACCAGTAAAATAGCTGCACTGGTGCACAGAAAAAGAAATGAAACAATACCCGAAAATTCGTTTTGAATAAAAAGAAAAACGGAAAAAGTAGTGATCAATGTAAAGAAGGTAGCCCAGAAAAAAGCGACATTCTTTTTCATCTTTACAGCCAGATCAAGTTTCCCTTCGGGAAGCAATGATATCAGCGCATAAAAATCTGTAAGTGCTGTTATCGCATAGTGTGACCTGCGGATGGTACGGTAAATGACGTACTGCCTGTTTCTTGTTTCCACCATGATACGGGGAAACTCTTTGTAAAGCATGTCCAGGCCGGAAAGAGATACTGCTTCAGAACCTTTCCGGTAAGTACCCGACGTAAGATCAGACATTTCTTTAAGGTTCTCCAGGCATTGCCGGGCTGATTTATCTTTTAAAATCATACTGCACAGTTTATGGTGATTCGTGTTATGGTTATTCTGTTTTCAGGATCAAAATTAAAAAACCCATATATGCCGAGTTGTTTTCCGGATGTTAAGCCCGTAAAAACACCGTTCAGGAAAACCGTTATTTTTACTTAAATCACTGGCGCTAATGTCTATACGCTTTTCTATATTCCCTGCATTAATGATCATTACACTTTTCCAGTGCAGCTGCAGGAATGAGAGCCGTCGCCCAGCAAATACAGCCCGGTACCTGCTGCTGCACACCGACACACAGAATCATTACTGGTACACCGATCCGCAGGGCGATACTATTATACGGCCGGGCAAATACAGCATTTGTTTTACCGATACATTTCGCGATTATGCCGTTGTAATGTCACACGGAAAATTTATTGCTATAAATCGCAACGAGCAGGAGCTGTATGAGGTTTATCTTTTTGACAACGGGCCGGATTACCCGGCAGGCGGACTTTTCAGGATAAAGGACAGCCGGGGAAAAATCGGATATGCAGATTCGGCAACGGGGAAAATCATTATTCCGCCACAGTTTGACGGCGCATTTCCGTTTGACGGAGGCATTGCACGTGTAGGCACCGGCTGCAGGGATACTTCTGATGGTGAGCATAACTGGTGGGTGGGCGGCAACTGGTGGTACATCGACAAGGATGGCAAGAAAGTGCCTGCTTTTGATGATGTGACTACTTACGGGACCAAAACATCAGACCATTGCATGTGGCTGGTAGATTTTGATGCTAAAACGAAGAACAGAACCCGCATTTTACCGACGGAGCACCAGATACAGATTCTGTAATCAGCGGGCTGAACAGTATTTACCCTGCAATACCACTGCAAAGAGTAAAGGTTTCAGGCGATACGTTGTACACAGCTATTGCCGACAGCCACATTCTCACCCAACAAATGGGCAGCACGGGAGCCGCACAATATCTTGCCGAGGCCATCATCAATCTTACAGCAGTCAAAGGAATTGATTTTGTAAAAATAGATTTTGAAGAAGGCGACCATGCGGCTCCCGGAATATGGAGCAGGAAGGATTATGAGGATGTAAAGGACATAAACCGGTAGCAGATTTTATTGCTCTGTTATCACTTCGGGAGTTGTGAAAACGTTGTGTCGGCACACCGTTACGAAAAATCATTCTGCTACAGGTGAAATGCTGCTGCTCTTTATTACCCTCCGGCGGGACGAAGGAAGATATAGATCATACAATCTTCACTGGTCTTTTGTTCTCATCAATAGCCACAAATGTAAAATCGCCTGTAATGGCCTTTTCGCGACCTTCATTGTACATCTGTTCTATATAAATATCCACACGCACTTTAAGGCTGGTATTACCGATATAAGTGACTTTGCCTACCAGTTCGATGATCGTACCATGCGGAATGGGGCGTTTAAAATCTATGCGGTCGCTGCTTACTGTTACCATACGCTGCCTGCTGAAACGTGTGGCAGCGATAAAGGCTACTTCATCCATCAGGTGCATAGCCGTGCCACCAAAAAGTGTATCGTAGTGGTTGGTCGTGTTGGGAAATACTGCTTTAAAAATTCTTGTTTCAGAATCTTTGATACGCTGTTCCATGTCCATGTTTAGTTCTTTTATTAGTGATAAAAAAGCAGGCAATATGATATGCAGCAGGCAGGAAGATCCGGACATAAAATGCCCGTTGGCTGTCTGACTTCTGCTTCATACCGCGAAAGCATCTTGTCCGGCACAGGAGGCAAGTAATCTGGCTTGAGTTGAAAACTTTAAAATGTCGTGCTTCGACTGCATTCAGCATGACATTTTTTCAATCTCTTACAGTTGCGCGACAGCCCGTGATTTGCACACGGTTCCTTGTTAAAAGCGGTACTACCCGCTTACCTGCTGTGATCTGGTAAAAATGTCGTTTTCTGCGAAAACGGTAACAAAGGTAATTGTTTCCTGTACAAAACAAATCCCGGCACCTGGGCCGGGATCTATATGATTTAATGCATGTGTGCTGTTTCTATGAGCTGCAGGTTACGCAACCTTCTTCCATAGTACATACCGGACCGGTAAATTCCACTTCGATGCTGTCAAGATCGTTGCCGGTAATCGTTTCCACAGTAGTCTGCGGGATAACAGGATCCATGCTCTTGCCGGCCTGTTTTTCTACCGTAAACTGTACTGCCTGTGTAGCAGCCTGCGTGCGGAGATAATACATACCTGTTTTCAGTCCTTTCTTCCATGCATAGAAGTGCATAGAGGTCATCTTTGCAGATGTCGGCGTATCAACAAACAGGTTCAGTGATTGTGACTGGCAGATGTAAGCGCCACGGTCGGCAGCCATATCTATCAGGTTGCGCTGTTTGATCTCCCATACTGTTTTGTACAGTTCTTTGATATCCGCAGGGATTTCGTCGATATTCTGGATAGAACCGTTGGCTGCAATGATCTTGTTCTTCATATCATTGTTCCACAGGCCCAGCTGCACGAGGTCTTTCAGCAGGTGTTTGTTCACCACGATAAATTCTCCGCTCAGTACACGACGGGTATAAATATTGGAAGTATACGGTTCAAAGCATTCGTTATTGCCGAGTATCTGAGAGGTAGATGCAGTAGGCATTGGTGCTACCAGCAGCGAGTTGCGCACACCGTGCTCCATTACTTCCTTGCGCAGACCTTCCCAGTTCCAGCGGTCGGTAGGCGTTACGCCCCACATATCAAACTGGAATTTGCCCTGTGAAACCGGTGAATCTGCAAAGCTGCTGTAAGCGCCTTGCTCTATCGCGAGGTCTTTACTTGCAGTCATGGCAGCAAAGTAAATGGTTTCAAATATTTCTTTGTTCACCATCTTGGCGAGGTCGCTTTCAAATGGCAGGCGCAGCAGGATAAATACGTCGGCCAGTCCCTGCACACCCAGTCCTATCGGGCGGTGACGCAGGTTAGAGTTTTCGGCCTCTTCTACCGGGTAGTAGTTATAATCGATGATCTTATTGAGGTTTTTGGCAGCCTCATAAGTCACTTCATACAATTTCTGGTGGTCAAATTTACCATCGATCACAAAGCGTGGCAGTGCCAGTGATGCGAGATTACATACGGCCACTTCATCTTTGCTGGTATATTCTATGATCTCTGTGCAGAGGTTAGAACTTTTGATGGTACCAAGGTTCTGCTGGTTAGATTTGCGGTTAGCGGCATCTTTATACAGCAGGTATGGCGTACCGGTTTCAATCTGTGCATCAATGATAGCAAACCACAGATCCTGCGCTTTTACAGTGCGGCGGGCTTTACCATCTTTTTCATATTGCTCGTACAATGTTTCAAATGCTTCACCCCAGCATTCAGACAATCCCGGTGCTTCATGCGGACAAAATAAGCTCCAGTCACCGTTCGCTTCTACACGCTTCATAAACAGATCACAGATCCAGAGTGCGTAAAACAGGTCACGGGCGCGGTTCTCTTCCTTACCGTGGTTTTTACGCAGGTCCAGGAATTCGAACACATCTGCATGCCAGGGCTCCAGGTATATGGCAAATGCACCTTTGCGCTTGCCTCCGCCCTGGTCTACATAACGGGCTGTATCGTTAAATACACGCAGCATAGGAATAATACCGTTGCTGGTGCCGTTGGTGCCGCTGATATAAGAACCTGTAGCACGTACATTGTGGATAGCGAGACCGATGCCGCCAGCGCTCTGCGATATTTTCGCAGTCTGTTTCAGCGTGTCGTAAATGCCGTCGATGCTGTCATCCTTCATGGTGAGGAGGAAGCAGGAAGACATCTGTGCTTTGGGCGTACCTGCGTTGAAAAGCGTTGGCGTAGCATGCGTAAACCAGCGTTCGCTCATCAGGTGATACGTTTTGATGGCGCTTTCAATATCGTCTTTATGGATACCTACAGCTACGCGCATATACATGTGCTGCGGGCGTTCTGCAATCTTACCGTCCAGCTTCAGCAGGTAAGATTTTTCGAGTGTTTTAAAACCGAAGTAGTCAAAACCGAAATCGCGGTCATAGATAATTGTGGAATCCAGCACTTCTGCATTAGCCATAATGATCTCGTAAACATCATCAGAGAGCAACGGCGCTTTTTTGCCGCTGGCCTCATCTACGTAATCATACATTTTCTGCATGGTTTCAGAAAACGATTTGGTGGTATTCTTATGCAGGTTAGACACAGCTATGCGTGATGCGAGCAGTGCATAATCGGGGTGCTTCGTGGTAAGTGATGCTGCTGTTTCGGCCGCAAGGTTGTCCAGTTCTGTAGTGGTTACACCATCATAGATGCCTTCCACCACTTTTTTAGCTACATCAATCGGATCCACCAGCGGGCTGAGGCTGTATGACAGCTTCTCAATGCGTGCGGTGATCTTGTCAAATTTTACAGATTCTTTCTTCCCGTTTCTTTTTATTACAAACATGACAGATGTATTTAATTGTGCGTTATGGGTTAGTTTTTTTTAGTATCAAGTAGTAAGTATCGAGTATCAAGCTATTTAGTGAATGGTCAGTGGTGAATCGAAGTCATTTTCCCGGCATTTTCATCCTTCAGCTACGCTCAGTATGATATCCGGGCTACATTGTCACATCAGCGGATGATTAAAAATCTTCATCCAGCGAGAATGTTGCATTGTCTTTGCCACCCAGTACACCTGCTTTCTGGTAATCGCCTACTCTTTTTTCGAAGAAATTAGTTTTGCCTTGCAGCGATATCATTTCCATAAAGTCGAAAGGATTGGTCGCGTTAAACATTTTGGCATACCCGAGTTCATCCAGCCAGCGATCAGCAACGAATTCAATATACTGGATCATCAGTTTGGCATTCATACCGATCAGGTCTACCGGCAGTGCTTCTGTGATGAATTCTTTTTCAATAGTTACAGCGTCGCCAATGATATGATATACTTCTTCCTGGGTCAGTTTCTGTGAAAGCATACTGTACAGCAGGCAGGCAAATTCGCAATGCAGGCCTTCGTCGCGGCTGATCAGCTCATTGCTGAAAGTAAGGCCCGGCATCAGGCCGCGTTTTTTCAGCCAGAAGATAGAGCAGAAGCTTCCGCTGAAGAAAATACCTTCCACAGCGGCAAAAGCAACCAGGCGCTCCGCAAAGTTGCCGTTCTCTATCCAGCGCAATGCCCATTCTGCTTTTTTCTTTACAGCAGGTACGGTATCTATGGCGTGGAACAGGCGGTTCTTTTCTGCAGGGTCTTTGATATATGTATCTATCAGCAGTGCATAGGTTTCGCTGTGTATGTTTTCCATCATGATCTGGAAACCATAAAAACAGCGGGCTTCAGGCAGCTGTACCTCACTCATGAAGTTTACAGCCAGGTTTTCATTGACAATACCGTCACTTGCTGCAAAAAATGCAAGTACATGAGATATGAAATGGCGTTCTCCGTCGTTAAGACCTGCCCAGTCCTTAGCATCAGAGCCCAGATCTATTTCTTCTGCGGTCCAGAAGCTGGCTTCATGCTTTTTATACATTTCCCATACGCGCGGATAGTTGATCGGGAGCAGGACAAAGCGTTCTTTATTCTCTTTCAGGAGGATTTCATTCTCAATATTCATCGTGGTTACATTTTTCTTGTTGTGACGCGGCGACAGGGACGTTTTGGCAATTACGGGAGACAATTATCCCGTCTTCTGCTATCAAAAGTATTCAGGAACGAGCCAAAAAACGAGTTTAGTTACTCACAAGGATGTGGATAATTCGAGGAGGTCAATACAGGCTTGAACTCCCACGATTTGGGTAAAATTCAATGTCTTGATTGACAAAAATTATCCTTGCCCTGCTATGAATTTTCTGCAAAAATGCATATCGGTATCTTTATCTTTCCGGTACCGGATTAAATGGCGCTTACACTTTAAAACAATATACATATTTATAAAAAGCCTCTTTTTATACTTAAAAAAAATACTTTTTGCATAAAAAAGGCCGGCATATAGCCGGCCTTTCTCCTGTTCACTGTTATGCTTAGAATTCTCCGAAAATCACAATGTCACCCGGTGTGTATACCGATTTGAATTTAATTACGGCATCGCTCGGGAACAGCAGGTTTTGCAGTGCAAACACAGATATCGGGTTGAACGATACATTCAGCATGCTGGTTACCTGGCCTGGCACCTGGTCGCGGATGGCCCTGTTGAGGGTATTCTGCATGTTATCGCAGCCGCAAGGTCCGCCGCCGGACATTTCACCGTCAATGCTGATCTGCTGGTCGCTGATCCGAAGCCCTATAGACTGCTCTCTTCCGGAACCACCGAGGTCTACCGGGAAGCCCGCGCCCATGGTCACCTTCACATCAGTAGAATAGTCGTGGTAGTACGGGCCGGAATCTTTGCATCCGATAATCGAGCACATGGTGGTAATTGTTTTGGTTACAAAACCCACGTTACGTGTCTGCTGAAAACTGAGCCTCAGCGTACCTTTGTCTGTAGGGCTGATGGTCATACCTTCTACCGACCAGTTGAGGGTATTGGACTCATTCTTGTTCAAAAACACCCATGTTGTTGAAGAAGAAGTACCTCCGCGGCCGCCGGAACTTGAGTGCTGTGTAAGGCCTTTGGTATCTACCGTACCAGAGATGGTGCCGGATTTAAACCGTGAAATCCATGCAGGACGGCCGGTTTCGGGAGCTTTGCCCTCTATGCCCCACCCGGCGTTGATACTGGAAGGTAATACACCACTGAAGAAAATCTTATTGCTGAGGATCAGGCTGGAATCGCGACCCATTGGTATTGGCTCCGGCAGATCGTTCAGGAAAGTCTGGCTTTCATTCAGTGCCGGGCGTCCGGCTGTCTGTATAAACAGCTGCAGCATCTGGTTGCCATTCGGTGTGATCAGCGTTTTAAAGCGGAATTCGTTAGGTTTCAGATCATCAAGTGTCGCAATCTTGCTCAGATCAAGAGAGTTGATCACATATACCACCTTATTATTGATGAAATGTGCTTTGAACTGCTTGTTGAACTCTACTTTTTCCTCATCTGAAAGGCCCATATTTTCCGCGGTGAAAGTTCCCTTCGACATATCCAGCACTACGGAGTATACTTTGCTGCCGGCGTCTTTAGGCTGTACGATACCCGTGATCATGGCAATGGGAATAATAGCTTTCAGCGTCTCTTCTTTTACAGCAACCGGTTCATCGCAACTCTGCACTCCTTTCATCTCCATACATTTGGTGATGCTGCCATTTACCATGCAGGTGAGCTCTACGTTGTTCGGGTTGTTGGCCAGGAAGTTGAGCAAAGGATAGCCATAAGTAATATCAAATTTCTTGATGGCATATACGTCCTTCATTACTTCTGTACGTATCTCTGTTTTTATCCTGTTCAGGAAATCCGGCTTTGACTTGAAATCGTCAAATTGTTTTTTCAGCGTTGCATTGATTTTGCTGAGCGTCATATTATAGACTACGTCCCAGTTGTTGGTTACGGAACCGCGGGCGTATATCTGGCTCACGATCTCTGTTTCCGCAGGTTTTACCGGTTCGGCAAGCAATGCGCCTGCACCTTTCAGCATTTTACCTGCTATTGCCGGTTTACGGAACAATGCCGGTGCATCCTTAACTCTGGCATTCAGCTTAAAGTCCAGGAATATGCTTACGAACGGACTGCTGAACTGTATTCCTTTGTTTCTTTCTGTTTTGGGGAATGAGATCTCCCAGGTGCTGAAAGGCGTTACAGGATTTACCCCGGCAGACCACGAGAAACCGTCGTTTGCATCAAACAATGGCTTCATCGTGTCACTTTCATATACATATTCTTTTTCGCGGGACAGTGTATTGTACGTAATAGGATTGCGGCTCATGTCACGATCAAAGAACGGATCGGCAATGCAGCGCAGGCTGATAATAAACTTTCCGCCTGGTGTTTTTACTTTTCCACCAACAGAAACAGTAAGGGACATAACTCTTGTAGTTACATACTCCATAAACTCTTTGGCGTCCAGGCCTATGCTGAAGCGGAACGTATTGCCGTTGATCAGATCTTCGGCCGGTACATTGCTGATGGCATAAGTGATCGGTGCTGTGTCTGTAGGAATTACCCTGCGCAGTTTCTTATCAGCTTCTGACGTTGCCGCCTCCTGTGCCACTAATGCGGCCCTGAAGCCGGTAAGATCAAAGTTGTCGATCAGGGTGGAAGGCTGCAGGTATTTATATTGCAGTGCCTGATCACGCAGTGTAAAGGTAGCAGAAAGCATCGTGAACATCTGGTTCTGTATCTGGCCGAGGTAGCCGGTAAGGCCTGCCAGGTCCACTTTTGCGATGTCCAGCTTACTGCTGTCAATTACATTGAAGGTGGTATTCATTTTCTGAAGGCGTTCTGCCTGCCCTTCCGAAATAGCTTTCAGCTTCTGGTTATTAAACATTTCCCATGCCAGCCTGCGGGCGTCACCCTGCGCATCTACCAGCGCACGTCCGCGCAGCACCAGAATTTTGTAGGCACCCAGCAGTTCGTCTTTGGCCTCTCCCGCACTGCCGTCCGAAGGACCGCCGGACATTACTGTGCCCAGGTTTACCAGCATTTCATCCCATTCCAGCGGCGTCATTATCAGTTGCTGTGCTCCTCCGGCCACTTCCATGGCTTCGTTGGCAGCTTTTATTTCACGGGCAGCGGTCTTTGCCTGCTGGTAAGCTTTTGCCAACGCGGCAGTTACAGTGATGATCTTCTTGATTTTCTCAATAGTTTTGGCCAACTCAGTCACGGCTTTACCTGCTTCTGCTGCGGGTTTTGCGCCACCACCACCAACGGCACTGAAGATGCCGCCTATTATTTCAAATGCCGCAGTTATGGCTTTCATAGTCACCCATTCCTGCACTTTCTTCTTATAGTTTTCTACGGCACTGTTTACAGCTTCCTGCTGTGCATCTACAAGGTTCTGCAGATTAGTGATGTTTTCCACAGCCTGCTTGTACATGGTCTGCTGATGGTCGGCTAGAGAGCTGTAGTAACCAGCCATAGTGCCCTGTAGTGCTGCGCTGCTTTCAATATAGCCAACAAGCGACTTGCCTGATGCGATGATATTGGAGTTAAGCGTTTCCCCTACCGTCACGATCAGCTCGGCTGTGCGACGGTTGTTCAGATCCTGTTTTATATCGCGGAAATTCCCCTGTACGTTATCGAGCAGTGCAAAGACAGCCTGTATCTGCCGGTCATAAGCATCGGCCTGCAGGACGGGCACATGGGCACCTCTTGTATTTTCCTGGCAGTTGCGGGCCAGGTCCATAGCCATCATACGTATGCTCAGCAGTTCTATATCACTGCTGTCGGCAGGTATCTGTTTCGCGAGCCATTCCATACCATTGCTCAGAAAGCCTGCACACAACGGGTTACTGAGCGCAGAATTGTGGTGCCAGCCAGACTGCAGGAAAGTATAGATATACTGCAGGCTGGATTTAAGCGATTCCGCAGCAGTGGCCGGCGGGGCTGTTCTTACATCGGCAGCAACTGCTACCGCATAACGCCCGAATTCATTTTTTGTAGCGCTGGAAAACTGTATGCCGTCAAGGATGGTATAATCGGCGGCACCGGTTTTTACGCGCAGCATGCCAAAAAACATGTTGCAGAAAACCACTTGTTTGTCCTCTTTAATACCGGGCAGGTTAAGCACAGAAACATGTTCTGTACTTTCCATAGCGATTGCCTGGGCGGCAATAAGCACTTTGCCTGCCGGGAGCGATATATTTTCGGCCTGGCGAGTATCATCCGTACCTGTCTGGGCAGCTATGGTAAGCAGATTTGTGCTCAGTGTAAAGTCCTTCATTACCTCCGGAGCACCAAACTGAAGCTGGTTCAGGTCTACCCTTGGCTTATATACATTGATAACGGGTGTGGCCAGAGCAGAAGCAAATCCCGGCATACCACCTTTGGTAAACAATGATAGCTGGCTGGCTTTGAAATATTGGTTCATATGCGGCGCCGTACCCGGGTATTTCTGAACCATGGCACCGGAAAACACACGGCTCCATGCATGCCTGCGTTGTGTTTCGGAAAATAATGTAAGCGATGAAAGACGACAGCTGACAACTGTTTTTTCTGTAAACAGCTCATCGAGATGCCGGCGCGTTACTTTCGACTGCTGGTTGAACATCGCAAAAATTGAATTTGCTTTTGCCCATGTCGGCTCAAACCAGTCGCCCGCTTTCAGGCTTTCGGTAAGCGCTTTGTCCTTACTGAAAGACACGATATGGCCTGTTTCAGCGGCATAGCCAAAGGGGCCTGTAGCTGCAGAAGAAGTAAAGTAGCTGAAGTTGGCAGAGTCTTCCTGCTCAAAACTGTTTTCATCGTTAAATGCCTTTTTCAGCGAAGCGAATTTTGTTGCATCGTAGCTGAAAACCTGGTAAATGCAATCGCCGGAATCGATACCGGACACATAGTGTGTACCGTATGTCTTAAACAGATCGATGTATTCACTTACAATAGTACGGGTAAAATGCTCCGGATGAAAATTGGAAGACAGATCGAGGCAGGGACGCAACCTGGAAAGCGCCTGGCGGAATGTTTCATCCACGCCCAGTTCCGGATCCGGGTTAATAGGATGCGCGTGCACCAGTATGCCATTCAGCGAAGACATATGCATGTAGGAAAAATCTTTGCGGATAAGTCTGACAAGTGCATATCCCCTGCCCGGCACCGACATGTCTACACCGGTCACCTGCTTTACCTGCTCAAGTGCCTGCACCCTGTCGGCATCGCCAATCAGCAGTTCACCGGAGCTGAAGATGGCCTCTTCGGTATCTCTGCCCGGGTTTTCAATGGCTACGGGAAACAGTTCATGCAGGAGCTCTTCGGCTGTATTGTGCAGTGTAATTACCGGGAAGCTCCATGGTTTTAATTCATCCGGCGGAGTAATCTCTTTTTCCTGCAGCGGTTTTTTCTCGGCAGGAAAAAGGCCATTGCTGGTACCTGCAATCCATGCGGGGTTGTATCCGTTCAATACGGACGTACTCATTCCCAGCTTTAGCGGGAAAACTGTTTTTTTCATGGTGTCTATGTTTTTTGTTTTAAAAGGCGAAAGGGAAAAACTAAATTGTATATGTGATTAACTGTACGGGAAGGACATAGGAAGCCCGGTATATGAATAATTGTTTCCGGCAGTACGCACTGAAGCGGGCCATCTTTTCATAGCTTTTGTTTTACATGGTAAGAAAGGAATCCAAATATAACCACTGGGTATTTCATTTGCAAGAGTCCGTTTCCGGCCGGAATGAGCCCAAACAGTATTTAACCCGTTTCAGGGGATAGTATTTTACTGCATTAGGCATACATTCGCGTTGTAAAACATCTTTGGCTGCGAAAGTGGCCTTTTCTTTTATATGAAATACAGCTTCCCTTCTCTTTTGCTTGGTGCTGCAATCTTTGCCTCCTGCGGGCCTTCAAAGAAAACAGTTACCAAAAACGTGGTAATGGATACCGTGACTGTAAGTGCAAAAAACAATCCGCTGGACATATACCGTTCTGCAGCTCCCCGTCTCTGGGAAATAACCCACACACGCGTGGCGCTTGATTTTAACTGGAAGCAGCAGACTGCTGCCGGCCGCGAATGGCTGCAGCTGCACCCTTACGGTTATGCCCAGGACACACTTACGCTGGACGCAAAAGGTATGAAGATAGACAGTGTATGCGTTGTAAACGGCAATATCCTTCAGCAGGCCAACTTTCATTACGCCAATAACCTGCTGCACATAAAGCTGGACCGCAGTTACCGTGCGGAAGACAAACTGCAGCTATACATCCGCTATACAGCAATGCCCTATGACGATTCGGCACAGGGCGGCAGTAAAGCCATTACAGACGACCGCGGACTTTATTTTATCAATACAGATTACAGCGTGCCGCACAAACCGGCGCAGATATGGACACAGGGCGAAACAGAATCCAACTCGCACTGGATGGTAACGCTTGATAAACCCAATCAGCGCTCTGCATTCCAGATAGAGCTTACCGTGCCGGACAGCATGCAGACATTGAGCAACGGCGCAATGGTACAAAGCACCAGGAACAATAATATGCGCACCGATACCTGGAAAATAGAAGAACCCATACAGGTATATGCCGCAATGTTTGCCATTGGCAAATTTTCTATTGTAAAAGAAAGCTGGAAAGGCAAAGAAGTAAATTACTATGTAGAAAGTGAGTATGCGCCTTATGCAAAACTCATTTTTCAGAATACACCGGAGATGATGAGTCATTTCTCAGACATTACAGGCATACTGTACCCTTGGAATAAATACGACCAGGTGGTAGTACGCGACTATGTATCCGGTGCAATGGAAAATACTACCGCCAGCCTTTTTGGCGAATTTGTAAACCAGGACGACCGCGAAATAGCCGATAGGAATTACGAGGATGTGGTATCGCACGAACTGTTTCACCAGTGGTTTGGCGATTACGTGACTGCCGAATCATGGTCGAACATTACCGTGAATGAGTCTTTTGCCAACTACAGTGAATACCTCTGGCGCAAATACAAATACGGTACTCCGTGGGCCGATGAGCTGGCACTCGAAGATCTGAACAAATATCTCTCCTCCGCCAAATACAATGATCCTGCGTTGGTGCGTTTTCATTATGCCGACAGGGAGGAAGTTTTTGATCGCATCTCTTATGAAAAAGGTGGCCGTGTACTGCATTATCTGCATACAATGATCGGCGACAGTATGTTCTACAAAGCCATGCACATATACCTGCAGAAAAATGCCCTCCATGCAGCAGAAGCTGCCAACTGGCGACTGGCTGTAGAAGAAGCAACGGGCCAGGATTGGAACTGGTTCTTTGATCAATGGTATTTCCGTGCCGGTCATCCCTCACTCGACATCGAATATAATTACAACGATACAGCAAAGCAGCTTACGGTAACAGTTACCCAGAAAGCGAGCGAAGGTGGCAAAACCTACGACCTTCCACTAAAAGCAATGGTTATTTACGGCAACGAAAAATCAGTTCTTGACTGGAGGCTGAAGGAGAAAAAAGAGGTATTTACCTACCCTTACCATAATGGCGTAAGACCTGTATTGGTTCCGGATGTGGAGCACGTACTGCCTGGTGATATTACGGAACACAAATTGCCTTACCAGTGGCTGGTGCAATACAGCAATGCGAACGATTTTATCAGCCGTCGCCGTGCATTGCATGAAACATATAAAACTGATGACAGCAGTACGATAGCACTTTTTGGCGCAGCATTGATGGACCAGATGCCTTCCATCCGCAGGTATGCACTGGAACTGCTTTCTGTAACAAAGTTCAGCAAATGGGAAGAGCGCTGGAAATCGCAGGTACAGGAAATGGCCGTACATGACAACAATAACAATGTACGCGCTGCTGCCTTTACAGTGCTGAAAGAATGGAAGATAACTGCTGCAAAAGATGAGATGATAAAAGCTGTAGGCGATAAATCTTATGCAGTAGCAGGTGCAGCACTGGCAGGTGTGAATAAAACAGATAAAGACACCGCTTATGTACTCGCCAAAAATGCGCTGGCGCAAAAGCCCCGCGCAGAGCTGTACCGCCAGGCACTGACCATTATGAGTGAGAAAGGCAATGCATCAGACATCAGCTATTTTGAAAACGAAGCATCCTATGTATTAGGATCGAAGAAATTTTATTTTGCTTCCGGACTTTCATCCTGGCTTAAAGAAGTAAAAGACGAATCAGCTTTCAGCAAAGGCCTGAACATACTTACGCAGCTTAACCTGAACGAAAGCATGAAAAGTTACCGCAGCGGACTGGCGTATTATACCTTCGGACTGGAAAAGTCGCTGAAAGAAAAAGCAAAAACGGACAAATCGCTGGAGGCCCGTATTGCACAGGTGAAACAGCAGGAAGACCGCATAACCAAAGCCGAAAAAGACCCGGACAATATCAAAATGCTAAAGAAAATGCAGGCTGGTGATGATGAATAATTAAGTATTAAAACCGGTTTATAATTAAACCCTGAAATGTCACATTTCAGGGTTTTGATTTTATTTAATGCCGTCTCTGCATAAAAAAGGGCTGACATTTTAGTCAGCCCTGTGGTTCTTATAGATCATAGGATCGCTGGAAACTATTCGTGAGCGAGGGTTACTTTGTCGGCAACTGTTTTTTCCAATACTACATTATTTATACCGGCAAGCCGTATGTTGCTTTTTATCTGACTGAGTTCTTTTACATGCTGCTGAGAGAATGCGTTCAGCTTTTCAAAAGCGCCTGTCAGCCCACGCCATTGAGTCATGATCTCTTTGTTATAAGCTGTCAGTTGCTGTGACAGCGGATTATTGCCCGGCACATGAATGATATGGCCATTTACAATCCCCCAGCCGTCAGCATCTACCTTAGGTCCTGCAGATACCCACACATAGATAGCTTCCTGTATTTTTTTACCCGGGTTAGGAGGTGTTACAGGCACTACATCATAACATACGATGTAAGTATTTTTTTCCTGGTAGCCAAAGCCTATTGTATGCGGACCAGGCGTTACTGTGTGGCCGTTTACCAACGATATAATACTGGTAAGCGTGCCGCCCATCTGTGCGTCGTCTTTAAGCGTAATGGTGCGCTGGGCTGCATTCTGCACTGCTGCATTGAAACTATCAACAAAATTGCCGCCGCTCCATGCCTGCACCGGTGATACATTTTTAATAACCACAGGCAACACCGTACCTTCTATCGTCACATCGTCATCATCACCCACCACGAAACTGATATCCTGCGGTACGGCCAGTGTAAATACACCAACTCCCGGAACACCAGGCCCAACCGGGCCATCCGGCACATACAACATGATCACAACCGCGTTCTGACCATTCACAACATTGATATCTCCGGAAGTAGTAGGCAGGTTATTGTTCATAAGTAAATGCCAGGAACCGCCATCCTGTCTCACTAATATAGCCAGAAGGGAAAAATTGCGGTTGTCGGCAGTAGTAAGATGTGCATCGATTGCTTCAGGGCCGCTTACGATATCAAGTGGTCCCCTGATGTTGTCGTGCATGTCATACAGGTTTTTAAAACGGAATTTGTACATGGTGATTGAATTTTGTGCCTACTCTTTAAAAAGGATTTTCGGCTACCTCCGTGGTTAATTACAAGGCAAAAGTACCTGCGCATATACGGCCAGAGAATTATTTGTAGCGGTAGTTTTTACATAGACCGGAGACCACTTTCGGCGGCAAATAAAATTTTACTGCACTAGGCCTCAAGACCTTAGTTAATTGAAAAGAAGCCGTGTTTTTACAAGTTGCCGCTTCAGGACCAGTAAAAAATAAAAGGAGGTTATTCTTCAAAGAAGATTCCCGGGAAACCGGTTAAACGATTCCCTGGTTGAAACTGAAGAAGATTAAAGGAGAGGTATTTTATATAGAAATGACGGATAAACCGGATTGTAAGCAATATTTTCCGGAGCAGCTGTTAATGCATTCTGTCGCCACGTGGCGTAAGCTCCTGAAGCACCTGCCCCTCAATGGCAAGCCATTGCTGCCAGGCTGTTTTTACCTTTTCAGCCGGATAATAAGTGGCAGCGAGATCTATGAACAACCGGTAATGCCCGGCTTCTGAAACCATGAATTTGTAATAAAATTTGCGCAACGCTTCTTCCTCCAGGTTTTCAGACAGCAGCCTGAAACGCTCGCAGCTGCGTGCTTCGATCAAAGCACAGATCATCAGTTTATGCAGCAATTTTTCATCGCCGGGAATGCCTTTAGGTTCTTTTTGCAGCAGGAGGTTTACATAATCGTCTTTTCTTTGTTTACCCAGCACCAAACCGCGCTTTTTCATTTCAGCCCAAACCATACGGAAGTGTCCCCACTCCTCTGTAACAATAGGTGCCAATGCGTTGACCAGTTCCGTTTTTTCGGGATACCGCTGTATGAGAGAGATGCACTGTGTCGCTGCTTTCTGCTCACAGAAAGCATGATCGGTTAAAATTTCTTCAAGCGAAACAGATGCAAGATCTACCCAACGCGGATCAGTGGGCATTTTAAGTCCCAATATGGAATTTTCGGCGGTACTCATGCCGCAAAAATAAAAGAAGCTTTCTTATTCCGGTTGCGCATGTGATAATTCGTCCAGCAAAGCTTTAAATGCATCTGAAAAACCGGAAGGTATAAATTCCACAATTTCATAAGAGCCCAGTTGTCCCGCAAAAAACGGGTCTTCCGTGAGCAGGTCTGCGATCTCTGGTTTATTGCTGCCATGACAGAGAATGATACCGCCTGTACGCGGGTTCATCCTGCCGGAGCAGATAAACCTGCCGGACTGGTAATGTTTGTCCAGGAAGGATTTATGATTTTCCAGCATCAGGTCAATCTCTTCGGATGGCTTGTGGTAGGTGATCATTACGATAAAAAGTGACTTGCTCATAACGTTCATTTTCACCATGACTAATCAAAAAAATATACCACAGTCCTGCATGGGAATGTTAAATCTGTAATGGCATTTTTTAAATACTTATTCTGCTGCAGTCTGTACATTACCGGTCCGCTTCAATACGCCCCAGCTCTGCAGCTCACCCTTAATAGCTTTGCGGATAGCTTTGAACAATACATACAGCATAAACCAGCGATACACCAGCCTTTGCGGAATAAGCCAGATAAGCTTGCCTGCATTCTCTTTTTCAAACATAAAGGCGGCAATGGCTACTACAGCATCTACCAGCATAAACACCGCATAATACTCCAATATCTGCAGACCATTACCGGTGAGCAGGCCTATCACCAGGAATACTTCAGCCAGCGGCGCCAGCAGCGGGATCAGTATCTGGAAGACAAGAATGTTAGGCAAGGCAGCCCAGCCAAGCCATTTGTATTCGCGGTTAAACAATGCGTCCCTGTTTTTCCAGAAAGCCTGCATCACACCGAATGTCCAGCGGAAGCGCTGTTTCAGGAACATTTTTCTTGTTTCCGGTGCCTCCGTAAGTGCTATGGCTTTATTTTCATTACTGATGATGTAACCGGCACGAAGGATACGTATGGTAAGGTCGCAGTCTTCGGCAAAAGTATCGCTGGTAAAGCCTCCCGCTATTTCAATGGCCTCTTTGCGGAAAACACCGATTGCACCAGGCACTACTGTTATTGCATTAATGTATGCAAATGCCTGCCTGTCGAAATTCTGGCTGGTGATGTACTCAATGCTTTGCCATTTGGTAAGCAGGTTCACCTGGTTACCCACTTTTACATTCCCGGCCACGGCACCTACTTCTTCATTTACAAAATGACGCATCATCTGCGGCAATGCATCCGGCAATAACTGGGTATCTGCATCAATACACATTACAAAGGCGGCGGTGCTCTGCGCTATACCATAATTTAATGCCGATGCTTTACCTCCGTTGGGTTTTGTAAGTACTGTTACGCGCGGATCATTTGCGAAAGCAGCCTGCACGCGCTCATAAGTGGCGTCCTTGCTGCCGTCGTCTACAAATATGATATTGAAGTTGGGATATGTGGTGCGCAGCAGGTTTTGCAATGAGGCAACCGCATTTACTTCTTCATTATATGCCGGAACGATAATGCTTACCAGCGGTGCATCTTTCAGCAGTGGCAGCTGTTCCTTTTTGTCCTTTCTGTATTGCAGCCATGCGAGTATGGCGAGCATCAGCACGCGCAACATGGAGAGTATGATGCAGGTAAGGAAAAGCACAAATAACACCCTGCCCCCCCAATAACCGAAGGCCGCTACATAATAATTGAGCTGAATAATATAATAGCCGCTGCTTTCCGGCACCTTGGGCATCAGCTCTTCTTTTGTTTTGCCTACCAGGTCTGCTACTGTTGTAAATTGGTAGCCTTTCTGTTTAAAATATTTTATGATGCGCGGCAAGACCTCAACGGTCGACTCACGATCACCGCCGGAGTCGTGCAGGAGTATAATGTTGCCTTCACCTTCCTGGGCTACTATGCGGTTAAAGATGGTATCTGCATTGATATTTTCTTCCCAGTCGCACGGGTCTATCGACTCACCTACTGTAAGGTATTTATATTGTTTGGCCAATGCCACCGGTATGATTTCCTGCATTGTTTCCGGCTCAGAGTCAGCGTTAAACGGTGCACGGAACATAACGGTAGAATGACCGGTAATACATTCTATCAGCAGCCTTGTTGCATTCAGCTCCAGGGTTGCCCTGCTTTTACTCACCTCGGCCATATTGGGGTGTGTAAATGTATGGCTGCCTATTTCATAACCGGCGCGGAAAATACGTTTTACCAGCGGAATGTTGTTTTCAGCATTGATGCCTATCAGGAAGAAAACGCCGGGCACATTTTCCCTCTTCAGGATATCAAGGATACGGGGCGTATATTTAGGATCAGGTCCGTCATCAAAAGACAGTACGATCTTCTTTTTGGCATTGCCGTACTTCTTCACTACAAACATTGAGGGAAGGCTCTCGTAATGCTCTTCACTGATGAGTTTTTCAGAAGAATCTATTTCAACTGATATCTGGCCATCTTTAGGCGTGCTTAAAACGTCCAGTATCTCTCCCTCCCCGATATAGTCCACGTCATTGCTTGCCTTTACTTTATCCATGATTGTAAAGTCAAATTTTGAGACGGCATCATGGCTCATATCTTTGTTATAGAACCACCAGAGACGCGAATCTTCTGCCCCAAGGCGCCATATAGAAACCCCGCCCAACCCATACTCTGCAGCAAAGCGCATCGTATTGAAGTTGGTAGCAGCATCTGTAAAATGCACGTTGTGCGCTACATTATTATCGTCGAAATAAGAGTAATGCAGATTATAGGTATCATCATCAAAGTCCACTTTACCTTCCGATTCCGAAGCAACTGTAAGCGCTTCCTCATAAGTCAGGTCTTTACCTTCCGAATTCAGCGGCCAGTCGTAACCGAAGCAGGCCAGGCATAATACCAGCTTTTCAGGAGGAATACGTTTTGTGGCTTCATTTACAGCTGCTTCCACCCACTTCTGCGAACTTACAGGCCCTGCGGTAGTGCCATTGTTATGCTCATCATAAGCCATCAGGAAGATGTAGTCGTTATATTTGACCAGCTCTTCATAATTATAATCATCGTTGAACGGAGATACATCCTGTGTTACGAGCAGATTTTCGGCATGCAGGCGTTCATACAGTTCCTTCATGAAGGAAATAATGTTCTCATCCGTTTCTTCTTTCAGTTCTTCAAAATCAACGTTAATGCCCGCAAATTTGTTCTTTTTCAGGATGTTAATTACATCACTGATCAGGCGCTCCCGTTTGGCAGGCGTGGTTACGATGCGGTGAATGGCGTCTCCGTTGAAGTTGTCATGATAGAAATTGGAAAGCACCGGCACTACCCTTATACCTGAAGCCTTGATCACGGAAAGCCCACGCTGATCCATATTTGCAGATAATGTATCTCCTTTGGGATCTATGAAAAACCATTCAGGCAATATCATATTCATCCGGGAGATATTGTTGCGCAGCGAAAAAAACGACTGGGCATCCCATGCAACATAAAATGCGGCACGAATCGGTGCTTCAATTGCATGCACGCTGTCTGCTTTATTCACATATCGCAAAGGTTTATTTCTTAACCCCTTAGCCTTAATGTATTTCCGGAAACCTTCGTACTCTTTATTTATTTTATTCTGCTGAATCAGGGCATGCTTATCCGGTTGCAGGATAGATTTATATTGTTCTCCGAGTTCTTTCAGCTGTGGTATAGATGGGTTATACACCCTGAACATTGCTATCGTAAGTACCAGTACCAGCAGCAGCAGTATAAAAGCTATTACGCGAAAAGTCCACTTGAAGCGCTGCCACCGTGTGGGTGACTGTGTCTGAAATACCTGGTGTTTGCCGGATTGCATATGATGCAAAAATAATACGGGGAAACGACATTAATTCTTCTTTCCGCAAAGCCATCATGTTACATTGCAGCGTTTTAACATATACCCAATGCATATGCTGTAATTTCTGAAATTAAGGGTTATCTAAACCCAACCCATACATCCTGCGGCATCATTTTTTTGGCCGTTGCGGGGTTTAAAATTCCTTTCCGGGATGTGCAAAACTTCATTTGCCTTTAACATTAAAAATTAGGAATAGACAACTTTAAAATTTAACTTTATTACCCCTGCATGACAATGCCATCGAGGCGACCGTTACTGTGTGCTTTCTTTCTCCCAGGCATCCAATCAACACAAAAGTCCTCCATCATTAAAACCTTTAGTATGAACATTTACGTAGGCAATTTAAATGCCCTGGTAACTGAAAATCATCTGCGCAACCTCTTTATGCAATATGGCGCAGTAAAAGACATCAAAATTGTAGCCAACGACTATACCGGACGCTCACAGGGATTTGGTTTTGTGGAAATAGAAGAGGCCCGACAGGCCGAAAGGGCCATCAATAACCTGAATAATATAAATTTCATGAACAGGTTTATTGAAGTCACAAAGGCTGTTTAATACCTGACTACCCGATTGAACATATATTGCAATGCCCGCATTATGCGGGCATTGCTGCGTAATAAACATTCGCGGCACTGTTTTTTTATGGATCTGCTATCAAAAAATAATTATGAAACTCTTTCATCTCTTTACCGGCATGATAGTTCTCGGCATAATGGCTGCATCCTGCTCCAGCCATGACAACCCTAAAAGCAATTCTGTCGATTCAACTAATCTCAACGGTACAGCCCCCGCATCTTATGCACCAGACAGCCCGTCATCAAACGCCAATGGTGTAATGAACGGCGCTTATGATACCGGTATACGCGCCAACAACGGCCAGCCCGCCGACAGCCTGCGCAATAATGTACCGCCTGCCCACTAGTAATCTGCATACTGCGTTGTATTATTGCAGCACTATAACGACTTTATGCTTTCCGTACGCAATGCAACCGGCACAGATATTGACCTCATCCGGGACCTGAGCCATCGTATCTGGCCCGATACATATGGGAATATTCTTTCTGCAGAACAAATGAAATATATGCTGGAGATGATGTACAGTGTATCATCTTTATCGACGCAGATGCTGGAACATATCTTTATCATATGCGAGGAAGACAGCATACCCGTGGGTTTTGCATCATATGGCCCCACCGGTGGGCAGGTGTGGAAACTGCATAAAATATACCTGCTGCCTGCTATGCAGGGAAAAGGCGCCGGCAGATTTATGCTGAATCACATTGTCACCGATATCAAATCGCAACATGCAGAAAAGCTGCTGCTGAATGTAAACCGGTACAATCCTGCAAAATCATTCTATGAGAAAAATGGCTTTACAGTAATACGGGAAGAAGATATTCATATCGGCAATGGCTATTATATGAACGACTATATCATGCAACTGAGCCTGGTATAACAGTGTTTCATTATTTCCCCATCCAAACATTAATATACTAAACAAAATTTACGCTTAGCGTAGCTTTTAACCTTCTGAGGCTGATGCCTTTTTGCAATAAACTGCAAAGAGGCATCATTTTTTTATCCATACAGCAGATTCAAATAAACAAATCAGTATGGAACAGCAGAAAGTAATTTCCGACACGCTTAATGATCTCGTTAAAATCAACAACGACCGCATAGCCGGCTATCAGAAAGCAATAGACGAAACCAAAGGACTGGATATGGACCTGCGTGCTATCTTCTCTAATTTTATTGAAGACAGCCGCAGATACAACGATGAACTGGCCGCCTTCATTGCAAAAAATGAAGGAAAAGTGGCAGAAGGCACTACGCTCTCGGGCCAGATATACCGCACCTGGATGGATGTAAAAGCAGCTATTACCGGTGCAGACAGGAAGTCGATACTGGCATCATGTGCGTTTGGCGAATCTGCCGCAGAAAAAGCCTATGCCACAGCACTCAGCCGTCTGCCGGAAGGTTCGGATGCTTACCAGCTGGTAAGTGAACAGCAGCAATCACTGAACATGGCACAGGATATTATTAAAACACACCATGAAGCACACAGGAACCTCTAATATTTTCATCACCCATAAAACAATATACTTATGACAACAGGAATGAATGCACTGATTTTATCAGGATTACTGCTCGTAGTCTCCTGCAGCGACCAGACACAGAATAAAGTATCAGACACCGCAGATACTGCGGTAGCCAAAGTGGAAAATAAGGTAGACGAGATAAAACAGGATATGAAAGAAAACAAGGACGCCAACTTTGTAAAAGACGTGCTTGACGCCAATACCAAAGAACTGCACCTGCTGAGCCTGGGCGAAACTAAAGGTACCAGTAAAGAGCTGAGAAACGATGCAAAGAAGATGATGCCCGATCATGAAAAAATGGGTGCTGACATGAAGGCTTATGCCGATAAAAAAGGCATTGACGCGCGTGTAGACAGCAGCAATATGAAGAGCAGTATGGATGATGATAAAGCCGGCGCCGACTGGGATAAAAACTGGGCCGACAGGATGGTGGAAGATCATCAGAAGACAGTAAAGAAATTTGAAGATGCGCAAAACGACGTTTCCGACCCGGAATTAAAGGACATGATCACGAAAACATTGCCCACACTGCGTATGCACCTGGATATGGCATTGACCTTACAGGGAAAAATGAAAAAATAGCACAACTGACATCATTATGAAACTGGAACATAAAAGAGTAGCCATTCTCACAGAAAATGGCTTTGAACAAAGCGAATTGACAAGCCCCAAAACAGCGCTGGAAAAGGAAGGCGCCCAAGTAGACATTCTTTCCTCCAAAAGTGGTAAAGTACGCGCCTGGCACGAAAAAGACTGGGGTATAGAACTGGATGTGACAAAGAAAATAGCAGACGCAGATCCCGGAGATTATGACGCACTGCTATTGCCCGGAGGCGTCATGAATCCTGACAAACTCCGCACCGATAAAGATGCGGTTGCATTTGCCAAAACGTTCTTGCAATCAGGTAAAACCGTAGCCGCTATATGTCACGGGCCACAAACACTCATAGAAACCGGCCTGTTGAAAGGAAAAACAATGACTTCCTTCCCGTCTTTACAAACCGACCTGAGAAATGCAGGTGCGACATGGGAAGATAAAGAGTTGGTAACAGACGGAAATCTTATTACCAGCCGCAGGCCCGATGACCTGCCGGCCTTTAATGACGCACTCGTCAAAGCATTATCAGGTATAAGCTGAGGATAATACAGCCCAGATCCTGACTGAAGAGGCAGGGATAACCAATAAGGGCCAGGTTGAGCAATGGTAAGTACCAGCAAGTTTCCTGCCGGTATATCAAAAAGCCAGCGCCACCGGCCCTTTTTAGTGCGTATACAACAACTGGCAATTGGTACAGAAAAACGAGCGCCTGTTGGTTTTACCCAGGTGCTCTTTATGAAATGGGATATCACATCTGGGGCAGATTTTCTTTGTATGCGCAAGCCAATGCTTTTTCAATTCGTTTTGCTTTTTCCATTTAAGGAAATCAAATGCATAATCATGGGTCTGCTTTATCAGTTCGCTGAGCTTTTTTGCGGGCAGGTCTCCTATTTTACTTTCCGGGTGAATGCGGCAGAGGAACAGCACCTCATTTTTGATGATATTTCCGGAGCCGGAAAATATATGCTGATCCAGCAATGCGTCACAGGCCAGCATTCCGGGCTGTGTCTTCAGGCTTTTCTTTGCCTTTGCCGGATTCCATTCGTCTGACATAATATCCTCACTCCAGTCATAATAATCATCAGGCTTTCCTTCCAGGATCTTTACCGAACAGGTGTACACATTAAACATCTGACCTTTTGCAAAGTGTAAAGAGAGTCGCGGTACTTGTCCCTCTTTCTCTTCATTGATACGATAGCTGCCGAACATTAATAAGTGAATGCGCACCATGAAATCGTCGAAAACGATCAGGAACTGTTTTCCCCAGCTTTTGAAGTCCCTGATGACACGGCCTTTCAATCGGCCCATATCTATTTTTGCATTGCCGCCCGCTTCAATTATCTTCTTTCCGCAAAACGGCTGCACCAGCTCTTTCAGTATTACAATCGAAGGTCCTTCAGGCATATAAATATCATTTAGCAACTATTCCCCGCTACATATAACTGCCCAACCGTATAAAAATCCGGCCAGCAGTGATTTTACTTATAGCACAGTAGGGTTAAAGTATGCAGCGGTATTTTTATTACACTGAAATTTGCAGCAGCAAAATTTCTGACATAGATGAAGCTGAGTATACTGGATCAATCGCCCATAAGAAAGGGAAGCAATGCCCATGAAGCACTGCAGGAGACAACAGCACTGGCACAATTTGCAGACAAGGCAGGCTATACACGCTTCTGGGTATCAGAGCATCATAATACCCAAGCACTTGCAGGCACCTCGCCCGAAGTACTGATCGCCCATCTCGCAGCAAATACAAAACGCATCCGCATTGGCTCCGGGGGAGTAATGCTTCCCCACTACAGCTCATTAAAAGTAGCAGAGAATTTTCGCCTGCTGGAAACGCTGTACCCCAACCGTATAGACCTGGGAATGGGCCGTGCTCCCGGTGGCGACCGGCTTACAGCAGCCGTTTTAAATCCGGCAAACAGCTTCAGCGAGGATAATTTTGTACAGCAACTGGCCGATCTCCAGGCATACCTCAGTGGCAGCAGCGAAGCAGGTACCATACACGAAAAAATAAAAGCCATGCCCGATGCCACTACCGTTCCGGAACAATGGATACTCAGCTCCAGCGGTCAAAGCGGGTATTTTGCGGCTCATTTCGGCATGGGCTTTTCTTTTGCACATTTCATTAATCCCGATGGCGGGCCGCAGGCGGTAAAGATGTATAAAAACCGTTTTCAGCCGTCTGAATATTTGCATAAGCCGGAGGCCAACATGGCGATATTTGTGTATTGTTCCGAAGACGAAGAACAGATCCGGCAGCAGCAGGCTATTTCAGACTACCGCTTTTACCAGCTGGAAACAAAAGGCCGCCTCGACCCTGTAGACTACAACGACGTAAAAGACATGGCCTATTCTGACACTGAACAGCAACGTATCCTGTACAACCGCCGCCGCACAGTTATCGGCAAGCCGGATTTTGTAAAAGCCCGGCTGGAAGCACTTGCCGAAGAATACGGCGTTGATGAGATTATCGCTGCCAACATTACGCAGAGCTTTCAGGAACGCATCCGTTCGTATGAGTTGCTGGCTGAGATGTTCAGTATTAAAGGCTGATTATTTTACTTCCACATACATCTGAAACAGGTCTACATATTCACCTGAAGGCTGCTTTACTGCTTTAATAAACCGGCCTTCTTCAATGAAGCCAAGGTCTTTATATAAGTTTATTGCACGATGATTAGTTGAAAACACCTGCAGGTATACCTTTTCAACCAATGGGTTTTCTTTAGCCCATTCCAGCAATGTTTCAATCAATGCACGACCAATGCCCATACCCTGGTAATCCGGGTGCACACTTACGCCAAACTCACCTGCATGTGCGTTTTTCTTTTTGAGCCCAACTGAAAAATTCAGCAGACCAATTACTTCATTATTGTATTCTGCAATCAGGATGATACTGCCCGGTTGTGCACCATTGTTGATCCAGGCCTTTTCCTGTTCCAGGGTAATGGTATACTCTTCAAGAGTAGTCAGCACCTGGTCTGTAGCAGCAAATAACAGCTTTGCATAGCTGATAATACCGGCTGCATCTGCTTCATGCGGTCTGCGTATAATGATCTTATCACCATTATGTATTGTATGAACATTCATCTGTAGTAACCGAAAGATATGTAAAAGGTTGCTCTATTTCTCCCATCTCCTGCAGTATTTACAATCGAATTGCCAGGAATTGAGCAGCCCGGAATTGCTAAGCAGGTGATACTTGCGCTGAACTACCCATTCGCCTGTTGCATCGTATTCATATTCGTACCGGTAACTGTTATCCCTGTCCCGGATTATTTCTACAAGCCCTTTATTATTGTATTTCGTCAGCTGTGTTAGCTTTTTCCTGTGTCGCTTTACCCTGTATTCCTTCACGGTCAGTCCGCTTGTATCAGATGTGTATCTGTAAACCCATGTTATGACGGATTTTTTTCCGCTTTCGCCCTGATACCTGCGTAATATCCTCCGCTGATCGTCATATTCATAATGATCCCAGGAAAATCGCCGCAAAATACGGATGGCATCCATAGTTAAATATTTGTCTAACGAGTAAGTATACATTGTATCAACCAGGCTGTCTGCACGGCAGATATAATATTTGCGGATAAAAGTATCCGTTGTACCGCGGGAGGCAAAATGATTAACCTCAGTTTCTGTTTCCAACAGTCCGCGCATGCTATAGGTATAGATAACATGGCGATCTGTATCAGCAAAATGGCGCCTGGAGTCGTTGTGGCATCTCAATAATTCGAGCAATTGCCCGTTGGAATTGAAACGTTGAATTTCCCGACCGCTATTGGGTATCCCGGATAAAATACCGTCTTTCATCATACAGGGCTCGGTTATTATTGTTCTCTGCGCAGCAGCATGCTCTGCACCCACAAAAAAGAGAAGAAGAAGTATTATTTCCGGTAAACGCATAATAATTTTATATCTGTATTAATTTTTCATAACGTGGTACCGACTATACTTATTATAAATACTCATGCAAATAAAAACGGGCCGAAGCATTGCTTCGGCCCGTTTGATATTTTAAAGAAGCGTTGTTTTTATTCGCCGTAATAGGCAATTACCTCTTTCCCTTCGCTGTTACGCATGCCACGATACATACCGGCAGAGTTGAAACAGAAAGTATGATTGCCATGCGCATCCACACCTATCACACCGCCTTCGCCGCCCATTTTAACGAGCTTATCCTTTACCACTACATTACAGGCATCCTGCAGGCTGAGACCTCTGTATTCCATCAGGCAGGAAATATCATGCGCTACAGTAGCACGGAGGAAATATTCACCATGACCAGTGCAGGAGATGCCACAGGTCAGGTTGTTGGCATAAGTACCGGCACCAATCACCGGGCTGTCACCGATACGGCCAAAACGTTTATTGGTCATACCACCGGTAGACGTACCGGCTGCAATGTTACCCGCTTCGTCACACGCCACGGCGCCGACAGTACCGAATTTATGATCAGTATTGGGGATAACAACGCCTTTCAGGTTATCGCCTTTGTGGTCCAGCTGGGTAAAATTGCTATCGCGGATCTCCACCCACTGGTCGTAGCGCTCTTTATTGAAGAAATATTCGTCCGGCTCAAAAGTGATACCCCGGCTCATAGCAAATTCACCTGCGCCTTTTCCGCCCAGGAACACATGTCCTGAATACAGCATTACCTCACGGGCCAGCACAATGGGATTTTTGATATTGCGCACGCCGGCTACTGCACCGGCATTTAACGTTGCCCCTTCCATAATGGCCGCATCCATTTCATGCAGTCCTTTTTTTGTAAAAACAGAACCGCGGCCGGCGTTGAACAGTACATTGTCTTCCAGTTCTGTAATAGCAGCTACAACCGCATCTGTTGCGGCACCGCCATTTTTCAGCACTTCATAGCCCTTATCAAGGGCCTGTTTCAGGCCTTCGCTGTACTGTGCTTCCTGTGTAGCATTCATCATGCCGGGATGTATATTGCCGGCTCCTCCGTGTATGACTAATGTTATGGGCATTACTGTAAAATAAAAATGAGGTTTTTGTTTATTCAGCCCGGAGTCCCCGTGCCGTGTTGTAATCTTCTTTGTTTAGTTGTACTTATAAAAGGTACGCAGCCATCGTACCGTCTTCATGGCATTCCACTTCTATGTGCTCCTGTAAAGTGGTAGCAATGGTATGCCCCACTATATCGGGCGATACAGGAAACGATTTGTGCTGCCTGTCTACCAGTACTGCCAGCATTATTCTTGAAGGTTCATATTTCATAAGAGGCTTCATGGCATAAAGCAATGTCTTGCCGGAATTGGCCACATCGTCTACCAATACCACCGCTTTGTCATTCAGATCGGCTGGTATATCGGCCAGATCCTGCAACGGGTTCTTCTTATTCATTTTCAGCGGCAGCAAGTCTATTTCCAGCGGGGATATGCGACCCAGTCGACGTGCAAGTTCTTTGGCTACAGCAAGTCCTGTATGTTCTACCCCTATCATAATGATCTGCTTTTCCTGGCTGTTATGTTCCCAGATCTGGTAAGCCATGCGTTCCAGCTTCCAGTTAATGCTTTGTTGGTCCAGTATGAGGATACGTTCTTTACTCATAAGATTATGTTGTACGAATGGCATCTACCGGGTTGAGGCGCGATGCAAACCATGCAGGTATAATCCCTGCAGCTACGCCCACAAATACAGAGGTTAAAATGCCGAGCGTGAAATTTTTAAGAGAAAGTGTAATCGGAAAATCGGCAGCATAGGTCATTATGAGGCTCAGCAGCAACACGATTACAATACCGATCATACCACCAATAAGACATAATGTAATGGCTTCAATCAGGAATTCGAGCAGGATGGTACCGCGGCGTGCCCCTATAGCTTTTTTCAGACCTATGATTTTTGTGCGTTCCTTTACGGTTACGAACATAATATTGGCAATCCCGAAACTACCCACCAGCAGCGAAAATCCTCCGATGATAAAGCCTATGAGATCTATACTGCTAAAGATGGCGGTGAGCTTTTCCGATACCTGGCTAAGCTGGTTGATCGCAAAATCGCTGGGCGCACCTGGTTTCACTTTCCGCTCCTGCCGCAGCGCGCCTTCCACTTCATCACGTACATCGTCTGTTGTATGCCCCGGCATTGCTTTGATCATCATCACCGGGTCGTAATTAAGAGAGCGTACATCCATCAGGTTGGCTGCTGCATTGTACGGAAAAATAAGGCCATTGTCAAAATCAAAACCGGCCATATTCTGCCCTGCTTTTTTCATGACGCCTACCACTATAAATTTATGCCCAAAGAAATTGACCGACTTGCCAACTGCATTACTGTTGCCCGGGAACAGCCCTTTGTATACTTCACTGCCCAGCACCACAGCATCGTTCCCGCCGTCCAGTTCAGAAATACTGAGGTAGCGGCCGTCGTCAATATCTATATTCTGTATACGGTCAAAGTCATTGGAAACGGCATAGCCGGATACAGATGTCACTTCTGCGTCCTGGTGTTTTACGGTAAGGCCGTTGGAGGTAAGGCACAGCGTAGCAAACTGTACGCCCTGTACACGGGTCTGTACTGCATGAAGCTCTTTATTGCTCATGCTGGGCCGGCGCCAGTATTCCCACCACTTGTACTCGCCGCTGTTGTCGGCAGTCCATGGCCAGCGGTTTACATAGAGCACATCGCTGCCCAGCGATGCCATCCTTGTCTGTATATTGTTTTCCATGCTCTGCAGCACAGTAAGTACAGCGATGATACAAAAGATACCGATGGTGATGCCCAGCAGCGATAAAAAAGTGCGCAGTTTATTGACCCTGAGCTCATGCAGGGCTTGTATAAAACTGGTGCCTATTACTTGCGTTGTCTGGCTCATGGGCACACAAATTTAAACGGTATGTTTTGATTTTCTACTGCTGTCCGAAAAAGTTTACCTTTTCCTGCCCAGCTGTAACTGAAGCCCTGTGAAAACTGAGCCACAGAAGCCGGCTGAGACGCTGTTGATGTTGTACTGTTTTGGTTATAAAGATTAGTTTTATTTATTGTGATAGCTACTAACAAAGCGTTATGGACATAAATTGCTGCAGCGGTAAGATAATAAAATAAGGGCTAAAGGATTTTCTCCCTAGGCCAAACAATATGCTTGATGGTTTCAAATATACGAACTCAGTCACAGAATGGCCCGGCAGTAAATTTTTATCCGGTAAATTTGTGACAAACCAAAAATAGCCTCCCTTGAGTTTTGCCATAAGGTTTCTCCTGAAAAACAAATCGCTCCGATACCCGCAGTTCCGCAGTTTTCTTACTATGCGTCTTACATTGATACTGGCGCTGAACATGCAGTTTACCATTATCAATTTCTGGATATACCGCCTTACGCACGATGTATGGGCACTGGGTAAACTGGGGCTCTGGGAAGCTGTGCCGGCTGTATTGTGTTCGCTTTTCTCCGGTCATTTTGTAGACCAGCGTGAGAAAAAAGGCATGTTGCTGCAATGCATTATCGGCTATCTTCTGCTGTCCGCTTTTTTTGCGGTTACCAGTACGGAAAATGCGGCGGGCCACCTGGGCATAACGGCTACGGAATACCTTATATATACAGGCGTTTTTATAGGCGGCGTGATCCGTGCTTTTGTAAGCCCTTCTGCTTTTGCATTGATGGGTATGCTGCTGCCGCGTGAAGAATATCCCAACGGTACCACCTGGAGCAGTACTGCGTGGCAGACGGGCGCCGTAGTAGGTCCGCTGGTTGCCGGCTTCCTGATCGCATTCACACATCTTGATGAAACCTTGCGCCAGCTCGACTGGACCCTTTGGATCGTTTTTATTATCCAGCTGATCGCATTAGTCGCTACGGTGCGTATTTCAAAACAGCCGATTCTTAATAAAGAAAAGGAACCGATCCTGAAAAGCCTGAAAGAAGGGCTTTCCTTTGTATTTAAGACGCAGGTGGTGCTGGCTGCTTTATCGCTGGATATGTTTGCTGTGCTTTTTGGTGGTGCAGTGGCATTGCTCCCGGCCTACCAGGAGTTGCTGCACGCGAATGGCTTTCAATATGGCCTTATGCAGGCTGCTCCCGGCATAGGCTCGGTGCTTACGCTCTTCCTGCTGTCATTTATTCCCATTAAAACCAACCCGGGTATGAAACTGCTGGCCTGCATTATCGGTTTTGGTGTCAGCACGATCGTTTTCGGGATTTCAGGTAATTTTTACCTTGCTTTTTTCATGCTGCTGCTTACCGGCATGTTTGATGCAGTAAGTGTGGTGATCCGGGGCACTATCCTGCAATTGAAAACACCGGATGAAATGCGCGGACGTGTTTCTGCTGTAAATACTATGTTTATCAGCTCTTCCAATGAAATAGGACGTGCAGAAAGCGGGCTTACAGCCAAATGGATGGGCACTGTACCAGCGGTGGTATTTGGTGGTATCATGACGATCGTTGTCGTAATTGTCACTTATTTCGCAGCACCTGCTATCCGCAAACTCGATTTGTCTGCAAAGCCGGAAAAGAAATAACCTGGCAATTGACAATGGAGAATGGATAATTTTTCTCCCGGTTTATAGCTCGCTATTTACCGCTCACACAGGCTCATATCTCAATTTTCATACCTCACTACACCTTTGAAGAAGGCAAAAACATAAAATAAACAGCCGCTATGATGAAAAGGAACGCCACAATATAGTTCCAGCGAATGGGTTCATGGAGAAAAACAAGCGCAAATACACAAAATACGGTCAATGAAACAACCTCCTGTATTGTTTTCAATTGAAACGGCGAGAAACCTTCTTTTTTTCCGAAGATGTTATTTGCCGGCACCATAAACACATACTCAAAAAATGCAATGCCCCAACTGATGAGAATGAGCTTTATCAATGGTATATCGCTGGTGTCTTTTTTCAGATGGCCATACCAGGCATAGGTCATAAAACAATTGGAGGCCAGCAGGCAGAGTATTGTGCGCATAGTCAGTTATCAGAAAAACAAAAGTAGTAAGTTAAAACTTCATGCCATATTGTCTTTATTACCGCTAAGGACGCAGAGCAACGCTAAGGATACGCGAAGAATATGAAGGGATTAAAAATGGATGTTCTTTGCGCCCTCTGCGTATTCGTTCTGCGCTTTGCGGTAAAATATCCAGGTAATATCACAGGATTTCAGGGTTGTACGGATTTATCAGAACATAACCCCCGAAATGATTATTTTTGCTCCGCTTAATAAAACAATATCAGCATTATGCTGCAGATTACCATCAACGATAACAGGAATTTTTCAATAAGTCATGAAGAAGAAGGCTGGAGCATTAATGATACGATTGCGGACCTGGATATAAGCCGCCAGCCCGGTGGTATCATCAGCATATTATATAATGGCCGCAGCTTTACCGCAATGGTAGAGAAGGTAGATATCAAGAACAAGCAGCTTACGCTTCGTGTAGACAACCAGGTATATACCGTAGCTATCAAGGAGCCGATAGACCAGCTGCTTACCAGTATGGGCCTGGACCTGAAAGCCATGCAGAAAGCCGAACCTGTAAAAGCGCCAATGCCCGGCCTGATACTGAAAGTGCTCGTAGAACCCGGCCAGCAGATCAATAAAGGCGACGGCCTGATCATCCTTGAGGCCATGAAAATGGAAAATGTGCTGAAAGCTACTGCCAGCGCCACCGTTAAAGCTATTAAAATTGAAGAACGTACTGCAGTGGAAAAAGGAACTATCCTTATAGAACTGGAGTAAAAGCAATCCGCATATGCCCGCGAAGTTTCTGTCCGTTATCGCATTCCTGTTGTGCAGCTTTTGGGCCGGTGCCCAGGGCTATTCCTATATATACCTGCAGGGCGATAAACAAACACCTTTCTATGTAAAGCTGGAAGGTGAAATGCAGCCGAGATATGGCAAAAATTACTGCATTATTCCCAAGCTGGAAGCCGGCGCAGTGAACATTACCATTCTATTTCAGCAAAATGCCTTTCCGGAGCAGCATTTTGTGATCCTGGTGCCGGAAAACGGTTCCCGCGGATTTATGATCACACATAAAGGCACAGATTTTTCGCTGTATGACCTGCAACAGCAGTTTTATCTTCAGGCAAACAATAAAGAATCTGATGACCACCTCCCTGCTCCCGGTGCAAAACCTGCAGTAACAGCTATGGCAGATCCTCCGCCAACAGCCGTTGCGCAACCGGTCGCTGAACAGCCTGTAATAAAAAAAGAAGAAAAACCGGTTGCTGCCGCACAGCCTGCTAAGCAGGACAGCAGCAATGAACCTAAGTTTATAGACAATATAGAACTGCATAACGATCACCAGTCGCAGGAGCCGCGTACCGCAGATGTGCCTAAACTGGCAATGCCTGTTACAACAGATAACCCTTCTGCCCCCGCCACCCCGGCTGTACCACGCGGTACACCATCCGGAAGTGGTATCATCAACAGTGATTGCCCGCAACCGATAGATGATGATAAATTCCAGTCTATTTATCAAAAAGCATCGCAGGGATCGGAAGAAAGCCGCCTTGGTTACCTCAACCAGCAGTCCGGTAACTGCATGAATACATTGCAGGCATCTACGTTGGCTAAAATGCTGGACAGCGATCCCGCCAAATATACATTTCTTAAAAAAGTATACCCGCACATCACCGACCAGGCCAACTTTGGGTCGGCGGAAAATATTTTTACAGACGAACAGTGGAAACAGTATTTTCGCCAGCTTGTTCACCACTAACCAAAGCGCAGAACAATGAAGTATTTTATAACCGTTGCGGCATCTGTCCTTTTACTTTCTTCCTGTGCTGAAAAAAAGGAGGACAAAATGATCGGCACCTGGCAAGCCATAAAACTTGACAACCCACAGCTGAATCAAAGCCTGGCCGATAAAAAAGTATTTCTTGATACAGTAGGTTCACATACCACACCTGAAATGAACGTGCAGTTGTATGGCACAGCCGACCTGGACAGCATACGCCGTTTTATGGACGGGGAAATAGAAGAAGCGAAGCTTCTACAGGAATATACGGTAGCACACACCACATTTAAGTTCCGGAAAGATAAAGTGGCCGAACTCGTATTTGGCTCAGAGCCGGATTCTGCCAATTGGTACTTTGATGATGACGGAGCACTGATACTGGATGACATGAAACTGAAAGGGGTTGGTGACAAAACCAAAATGGATCTGATAACGGTAAATGATACATTACTGGAACTCCGTTATACAGAAAGCGGCGTAACGAGCACAGCAACATTTCGCCGGGAGAAAAATAACAACTGATTACTTATCTTTACGCACCCGATTGCATAAACGGGTCATATTCCAACAAAAAACCAATAAGATATATGCGTACAATCCCTTTCCGTCAGGCTTTGCGTGAGGCAATGGAAGAAGAAATGCGCCGTGATGAGCGTATCTTCCTGATGGGTGAAGAAGTAGCTCAGTACAATGGTGCTTACAAAGTAAGCCAGGGCATGCTGGATGAATTTGGCCCCAAACGCGTTATTGACACGCCGATCGCCGAGCTGGGCTTTGCTGCCATAGCTGTAGGTTCTGCTATGAACGGCCTGCGTCCTGTGGTTGAATTTATGACCTGGAACTTTGCTGTACTGGCTCTGGACCAGATCCTGAACCATGCTGCCAAAACGCTTTCTATGAGCGGCGGCCAGTTCAGCTGCCCCATAGTATTCCGCGGTCCTAACGCCTCTGCAGGTCAGCTGGGCGCACAGCACTCACAGGCATTTGAAAACTGGTACGCAAATATCCCGGGCATTAAAGTCGTTTCCGTTTCTAACCCGTATGATGCAAAAGGCTTGCTGAAAGCCGCTATCCGCGATGAAGATCCGGTTGTATTTATGGAAAGTGAAGTAATGTATGGCGACCAGGGCGAAGTGCCGGAAGAAGAATATATCATTCCTATCGGTAAGGCGGACATTAAGCGTGCCGGTACAGATGTTACCATCGTTTCTTACAACAAAATGATGAAAGTAGCTCTGGCTGCTGCAGAAGAACTGGCCAAAGAAGGTATCAGCGCTGAAGTAATAGACCTGCGCACCATCCGTCCGCTCGACTGGCATACTATTGTGGAGTCTGTGAAAAAGACAAACCGTCTTGTAATTGTAGAAGAACAGTGGCCGTTTGCCAGCATTTCTTCCGAAATCAGTTACCGTGTACAGAAAGAAGCATTTGATTACCTGGATGCTCCTATACGCCGCATCACTTCTGCCGACGCTAATATGCACTATGCACCAACACTGGTTGCCGCTTACCTGCCGGACGTACCTCGTACCGTAAAGCTGGTAAAAGAAGTAATGTATATGGTTAAATAAGAAGCAATATAATCTACAATAATAAAGCCCCCGGATTTTCCGGGGCTTTATATTTTTAACGGGATAAATTCTTTACAGTTTAATGAACTTATAAATGCCGCTGCCATTATCATTCCTTAACTGCAGCAGGTACATGCCCGGAGCGAGCACACTTATATCAATATTATTGGCGCCCTGTTTTGCTATCCCTTTTACATTCGTAGCAACTCCGCTGACACCAACAACATTGTAATCAAACATGCTATTGTTGCCGTTATTAATATGAAGTGTATTATTTACAGCAGTAGGATAAACGCTTACATCCGCCAGTGCCAGGTGATCGATGCCAAGATGGTTCGGTGTGAAGCGGTATACAGTTCCGTTTGCAGGATAGCTGGAAATGGGCACAGGAAAAGCAGATGGCGGCAGGGAAAGGCTATCAATAGTAGGGCTTGTAGGGCTACCACTCAGATAATATATAGTGCCTGTTGAAATATTAGTAAAGTCAACGTTATTGCCATACCCGATAATCGGGCCATTGCCAAAATTAAAATACCCGGTGTTTGAAATTTGAGAAGGACCGTACCGGAGTTCTACAACGTTGGTTCCTTCATAATACCACACCTGGAAATTTACAGAATCATAAGCATGACCGGTATTATTATATTCATCTGCAAAACCCGCATTGAAGTATTCACATTTAAAGATCCTGGAACCTGCATTCCCTGTAAGCGTATAGCGTATGGGTGAAAGCGACTGTGTACCGGTAACAATACCGCGGTCGGCCAGATCAGCATCCATAAAGCTAAACCCGTTTGCAATACCTGTACTATCTGTAGTGCAGCCGGGGATGGAAGTCTCCGAATAAAAGACAGACGTAGTATCATTACCTATTCTCATTAAAAATCCTATGGGAGCAGTAAAAGTTTCCTCGTCCCAGATTGCGGCACCATTCATACTGGTGCCCCCGGTAAGAGGCTGATAGGTCTGGCCGGTAAGTACAGTGACATTGTAAGGCATCTGGGCATATGCGCACAAGGCAAAAAACGGCAGAGCTGCAAAAAACAGTAGAGCTTTCTTCATAAAATCAAATGTTATAAATATCCGCCACAAACATACGTCAAATATTCTCCATGTAAAACCTCGCGCTCCTCTGCCCTGCAATCAACACTCATGTGGACAACATTTGCAGTCAATATTTTAACAACCTTCGAAAAAACCTTATTATTACATTTGCTCACCAGCAAAATATAATCATGTCATTACTATTATCGTTATTGCTTCAGGCCGATACAGCTGTAAAAACAGCTGCAGCAGCTGCGCCTGCAGAGGCGCCGGAAAGCCTTTCACTTTTTTACCTGCTGCGGGAAGGCGGCGTATTGATGATCCCGCTGTTTATCTGTTCTATAATACTCATTTATGTATTTGCAGAACGCTGGATGGCAATACGTAAAGCTTCGGTAACAGATCCCACCTTTATGTCGCGGATACGTGAGCAGATAACAGACGGCAATATACAAGGTGCACGTTCATTGTCGCGCAGCACCAGCGGCCCCGTTGCCCGTATGATAGAAAAAGGCATCAGCCGTATAGGCAAGCCGATTGACCACATCGAAAAATCAATGGAAAGCGCCGGCAAACTGGAAGTGTACCAGCTGGAAAAAAATCTGTCTATTCTTTCCACGATTGCAGGTATAGCGCCCATGTTCGGCTTCCTGGGTACGATAGCCGGTATGATCATACTGTTTTTTAACATTCAGCATCAGGGTTTTTCCCTGGAACATATTGCAGGCGGTATCTATACCAAAATGGTTACTTCTGCCGTAGGTCTTATCATCGGGTTGCTGGCTTATGTTGCCAATAATTACCTTAATGCGCAGATCAACAAAAATGTGAACCGCATGGAAGCTGCTTCTGTAGAATTCCTGGATATTTTACAGGAACCTGCTAAAGCGTAGTATTGGGAATTAGGAATTGGGGATTTGAATAATGGGATTTGAGAAATGAGTATTGAGATATGAGATAGAATGTAAACAGTTCTCAATGCCAGATATCCAACAGCTTGATACCCGGTACTTATTACTTGATACTAATTACCCGCTACTGTTTACTATTCCCCATTAACTATCGGCCATTCACTATTCACTGTTATAACAAGAGAAAATGAATTTAAGGAAACATCTGCGTGAAAACCAGGAGCCGCATACATCAGCATTGAACGATATCCTGTTCATACTGCTGCTGTTCTTCCTGATCATATCCACGTTGGCCAATCCGAATGTGATAAAGCTTACAGTGCCTAAAGCACAAAGCGATACCAAGGCAAAGCAAACGGTTGTAGTATCTGTGGATTCGCTGCAGCAATTCTTTGTAGGCACCAGGCCGGTTATTGCAGATTCGCTCCCCGGCGCCATACAGCGCATTGTATCCCGTTCGCAGGATGCAGAACCTACCGTTGTGATCAATGCAGATAAAAAAGCTAATGCAGAAGCTATTGTGAAAGTAATGGTGGCAGCCCGCAGCCTTCATCTGCGTACGGTAATGGCAGTAGATAATAACGAGCGTAAGTAAATGGATAGATGTGAGATTTGAGATACTGGATGCCGGATATTGGATGATGCAACCCGTATAGTATAAGCAGCTCCGTTCAGCTAAGCTCCTCTCACGTCTCACATCCCGATATTCATATCTAACATCTCACATCTTCTTCACATTCCGCCGGATTAACTCCGCAACTTTCTTATTTTTGCGGGCAAGCATCCAAAGGCATTATGCAACATACAGATTGGTTTGAAAGCTGGTTTGGCTCTCCCTACTACAAAATCCTTTACCAGAACAGGGATAAAATAGAAGCACGTGAGTTTGTAGAAAATCTGATCAGCTACCTGCAGCCTGAAAAGGGCAGCCGCATGGTAGATATTGCCTGTGGTGAAGGGCGCTATTCTGTTCAGCTTGCAGAACATGGCTTTGATGTGACGGGCATCGACCTGTCTCACCTGAGTATTGAGCATGCCAAAGCATCCGAAAATGATCATCTGCATTTTTATGTGCATGATATGCGCATGCCGTTTTACATCAACTATTTCGATTACGCATTCAACTTCTTTACGAGCTTTGGCTATTTTGCCCACGACCGCGACCATCTGCTTGCAGCTAAGTCTTTTGCCGCAGGTATAAAAAAAGGCGGGCTGCTGGTTATAGACTACCTGAACCGTGATCATGTACTAAACAAGCTTGTTCCCCACGAAACCATACTCCGTGGCAGTTACCAGTTCGACATACGCCGCAAACTGGAACGCAATCATATAGTAAAGGACATTTACTTTACCGATGCAGACAATGTGCCACGTCATTTTTGTGAGAGCGTAGCTGCTTTTTCCCTGTCTGATTTTATTGCAATGTTCAAAAAGGCGGGGCTTTCGCTCACGGCCACTTTCGGCGATTATGAATTAAATGATTATCATCCGCTCGACTCGCCGAGAATGATCATGATCTTCAAAAAATAAAAATGCTCCAGGAAATCCGCGATTATATTGTGTACTGCGATTATGAGCTCTGGTATTATGTAAATACCCAGTGGCATAACGCATTCCTTGATGCCATTATACCCTACTTCCGGAACCAGTATACATGGGCGCCGCTGTATCTTTTTTTACTGGTATTTACCCTGAAGAACTTTGGCAAACGCGGGCTGTTCTGGTGCCTGGCATTCCTGCTCACTTTTGCACTCAGCGACCATATCAGTGCCGGAATGATCAAACCTTATTTTCACCGTCTGCGCCCGTGCAATAACCCCTACCTGCAGCAGGTGGTACATATCATTGTGCCCTGTGGCAGCGGATACAGCTTTCCGTCTTCACATGCCGCCAACCACTTCTCACTGGGGGTGTTTATGGCCATTACTTTAGGAAGACGCTTTAAATGGGTGGTTCCGGCAGCACTGATCTGGGCATTTGTGGTTTCTTACTCACAGGTATACGTAGGTGTGCACTTCCCGCTGGATGTAACCTGCGGTGGCCTCCTGGGTGCTGCTATCGGCATTATGACCGGCAAGCTATATAACCGGTATTTTGATATCACAGAATATAACATGGTCCGGAAAACCGGCAATATACCTGTAAAAGAATAAGTGGTTAACAACAGGCTGCCTGTCATTAACCACTTTATAAGTTCAGCTTTCTGAAAAGCCGGATCAGCGATTGTTGCTGATGAATTTATTAAAATCGTTTTTCGTTTTCTGGTATGTGAAGGCCGATTCCAGCTTCCAGTAGTTACCGCGGTCTGAAACATAATTTACGCCCCATTCCGCAAGTTCCAGCTTGCCATCCTCAAAATTAAGCCAGCTCAACATTTCCGTCATCTGGCCGGTATTGAACTTTTTAGTTGCCAGTACAGATTTCAGCAGCTTTATCTTATCAGCATCTGTAATACGGTTGTCAACACGCGATCTCAGATCATTGAAATCTCTCTGGTTCATACCCATGCCGACTGCCGCACCGCCATTATTATTGCCTGGCATATTGGTATTATCTGCACTGTTATAGTCGGGGTCATTGTTATAACCGCCATTGTTTCCCTGGTCCGTATTATTATCGGGCACCTGCTGCACCGGTTGATCGTTACGCGGATCATAGCCGCCACCATCGTTGCCGCTCCTGTTGTCTCCGTAACCACCGCCATTGTCACGGTTGTAGCCATTTCCGCCGCCATTGCGCGGGCCCGGGCCGTAACTGTAGCCGTCTTCTACCGGCTCTGTACGCCAGTCGATAGCGCCGCTGTTCACATCTACAACTCCCGAAGTCATAGTGCCGGGCTGTATGCGCACCCTGCCTGAGTAAACAAGATCTGCACTACCCCTGCGTCCATAGCCATCAGACGGGCTGAAGGCATATACCCGCACGGAGTGCCGGCCAGGAGGCAGATTTCCGATAGTGAGCGTACTTGCGTGTTTATTATAACGGCGGTTATCAATAGTTACCATCAACGGTGTGCCGTCGCTTAATGTAAGACGGAGCAGCGCCTGCGGCGCCTGGGCCATCAGGGATGGTAATGCAGAAAATATAGTTGCTACGGTAAAGAACAGCTTTTTCATACGTAAGTGTGTAAAACGTTAGACGATCATTTCTATTCAATGTAAAACCAAATGCTATGCCGGAAACTGTTGTAAATCAATTTTAGATTTTCTTTAACGGGGCAGCAGCAAAGCACACAGTATACCAGCCGAAACTCCGGCATTCAGCGATTCAGCCCCTCCCCTGCGTGGTATGGTCACTTTATGTGTCGCTTTTGCCATCAGTTCCGCAGAAATACCTTTTGACTCATTGCCTATCAGTATGATACCGTATTCAGGGGCTTTCATTTCATATACATTGGCACCATCAAGTGCAGCTGCAATGACCGGCATACCAGACCGTTCAAAAAAGGCCGGAAGATCTGTACGGTGTATTTTAACACGAAGGTGCCCGCCCATGGCCGATTGTACCACTTTGGGACTGAAAGGTTCCGCGCTGTCTTCTGAACAGACAACATGATTTATCCCGAACCAGTCGGCAATACGTATGATTGTTCCCAGGTTACCCGGATCCTGGATCGTATCCAGTGCAATACACCACTCTTTCTGCGGCAAAGGTGCAGCAGGTGGCTGTTCTACTACCAGCAGCACCTGGTTGGGCGTCTGCAGTGCAGACACCGCCTCAAGATCAGCAGGCCTTGCCGTTAATATCTCCGCCTCAGGATGCAGGTCTGTAAATAATTTATGAGTGGCTATCCATTGCTCCGTTCCTACGATCATTTGTATCTTTTCTGCACTCTTCAGCCACTCTCCCGCAATCTTTTCTCCCTCTGCGAGATACACGTTATGCTCTTTGCGGTATTTTTGCTGTCCCAAAGAACGAATATATTTGATTTGAGATTTGGATAACATCAGGGCAAAACTATACTAATTGACGATAAACCGATTCATGAATTGCAGCAAAACGTTCACAGGATTTTATGCCCCGGTACTTTTTTTGTTACTGATGGCAGCTCTATGGAGCTCTTGCGACAGCACACGACACCTGAAAAAGGAACAATACCTGCTGCGCAGGAACACGCTGAAACTGCATACCAGTATGCCGGTTACACGCAGAGGCGAGCTCGCAGACCAGCTCAATGCACTGATCATACAAAAGCCAAATACGTATACATTCGGCGTATTTCCTTATAAATTGTGGCTGTATAATACCCGTTACGAAAAATACCAGAAAGACAGCACCAACTTCCAGATAAAATCTCGTACAGTAGAGAAGCCCGCAATCTTTGACAGCCTGCTGGAACGCAGATCATCCATGAATATGAAGAGTTTCCTTTTTAACCAGGGATACTTTTATGCCCGTGTAACGGATACCGTGGTGAAAAAAGACCAGAAAGCATATGTAACCTATAAAGTGGAAACCGGGAACAATTACCTGATAAACAAAGTATTCCTGGACATTGACAATGGCGCAGTTGCAAAAATTGTAAGTGATGCCATGAATGAAACATTGCTGAAGACCGGGCTGGAATATTCTAATCCGCTGGTGGATGAGGAGCGCAGCCGTATTACCGATGTGCTGCGCAATAAAGGGTATTACAAATTCAGCCAGGAGAATATAGGTTTTGAACTGGATACCGTGAACAAATCCTATTTTAAAAATGCAGAGAACCCATTTGAAAGCGCCATCAATTTTATTGCGTTGCAGAAACAGCAGAAAAAGCCGACATTGGATATAAAACTGACCATCCGTGCAGAAGATGATTCTACGGTATACCAGCCTTACTACATTTCTAAAGTAAATGTATTTCCCGATGTGGCCGACTGGTCTGATACGCGTGACAGTAATTTAAGAGTGCTCGAATCAAACGATATCACGTTTCACTATCACGAATATTTTGTTCATGACCGTGTCATTGCACATCACATCTATCTCAATAAAGGCGATCTCTATTCGCAGGAAAAATACAACCAGACCATCTCCAAGCTCAATGACCTGGGCATTTTCCAGACGGTGCGCGTATCGCTCCGTGAGGATACATCTGTACATGACCGGCGTGCATTACGGGTAACGATACTCATGAACCCGACCAAGAGATACAATGTATTCACCAATTTCGAAGTGTCAAACGGGTCAACTTATTCATTGGGCAGCGCCGTGAGCGTGGGCCTGCGTGATAATAACCTGGCCAAAGGTGCCAATCTTTTCTCCACCACAGTAAGCGCCGGTGTGGAAAGCGCCTATTACCCGCAGAATGGAAATACACTGCTGGAACATTTTTACCTGCTCTCCAAAAATGTAGGTATAAACAGCTCTGTCGATTTCCCGAAATTCCTTGTGCCGTTTACTTCCTGGGCAAACAGTAAAACCAACCTGCCACGTACGATCATTGGCGCAGGATACAACCTGCTGGACCGCGTAGATTACTTTACACTCACCAGCACCAGTGCCAATCTGACCTATAACTGGAAAGAATCGCAGACCAAAACATGGAATATTACACCTGCATTTGTAAACATTCAGCGCCTGCCACGTATTGCCGATTCATTTCAACAAAGACTTAACCAGAACGACTTTCTGCGTAATACTTACAAGGAAAATTTTATAGAAGGGGAAAGCATCAACTATATATATAACGACCAGGGTACACGGCGTGCAAAGTATGGCTACAATTATATGAGCCTTGGATTTGAAGAAGCCGGCACATTGCTCAGTGCTGTAGACTTCTTTACACCTTTGCGCAACTACGCCCAATATTTAAAATTCGATTTCGATTTCCGCCGTTATCAAAATGTACGAAAAGCACAATTGGCCGTGCGTTTTTACGGAGGAATAGGCATACCGTACGACAAATCTGTTACGCTGCCCTATGTAAAACAATATTTTGTAGGCGGTGCATACAGCATACGTGGCTGGCGGGTGCGCAACCTGGGGCCGGGAGCAACATTACCCAACGATACTTCCATAAATTTTATAGACCGTACCGGCGATATCAAACTGGAGGCAAATGCCGAATACCGTTTCCCGATAGTACAATTGTTCTCGGGTGCTATCAAGCTGAATGGTGCTGTATTTACAGATGCCGGCAATATATGGCTGGCAAAAAAATCAACAGAATATCCTGAAGGCAACCTCGAATGGTCCACCTTCGGGCGGGATATAGCTGTAAGCTCGGGAGCTGGTGCACGGCTGGATATCGGCGGATTCTTTATTATCCGTTTTGATCTGGCATTTCCTATTAAAAAGCCTTATGAATCAGACAATGGAGGCTGGGTGCTGAAAGAAATCGCCCCTTACGACAAAAACTGGCGCAATGATAACCTGATCTTAAACATTGCAATCGGCTATCCTTTCTGATAACCCCGCATTATTGTTTTTGGGTTAAATAAAAACAATCCGGCAAGATACAATAGCGGGTAAAGTTTTATTACTGAGTTCGTTTGTTTAATTTTGAGTTTTAAGTTATGCGTAATATCAAGATTATAGAAGTAAAATCAGAGATAGGGGCAGGAACCAGGGGCGCAAGTCTTGGTGCGGATGCTATCCGTATTGCTGCGCTCGATTTTATGAGCAGTTTTTTCGTGAACTTTCCTACCGAGCAGGTAGAAACTGAAAATAAACTTTTGTACGAACCGGTGGAATCTCCCTATGCCAAGCGTATCAAGGGTATTATCACCATGTACGAGCGTGTGGCCGAAGCTGTAGGAAATACACTGAAATCCGGCCTGTTTCCCGTAGTACTTGCAGGAGACCACAGTACCGCAGGTGGCACTATTGCAGGTATCCGCAAAGCGAAGCCTAAAAACAGGCTGGGTGTAATATGGATTGATGCGCATGCAGACCTGCACTCACCATACACAACACCGTCCGGCAATATGCATGGTATGCCGCTGGCTGCAGCACTCGGAGAAGATAATAAAACCAACCAGGTGCATAACCCCGACCAGCCGACCATCGATGCCTGGAATAAATTGAAAAACATGGGCAAGGTAAGTCCCATGATCAACCCGGAAGATGTAGTGTTTATTGGCCTCCGCGATTTTGAAAAAGAAGAAGAGGCTATCATAAAAAAACACAACATCAAAGTAATACCTGTACAGGAAGTACGCCGTAAGGGTGTGGAAAATGTAGTACGCCAGACGCTCTCCCACCTCAGCAACTGCGATGATATCTATGTATCATTTGATGTAGACAGCCTGGACAGCTCCATCTCCCGTGGTACGGGCACACCTGTAAGCAACGGTCTTAAAGAAAAAGAAGTGGAAGATCTCATAGCCACATTGATGCAGAACCATAAGATATGCTGCTTCGAAGTAACAGAGGTAAATCCCACACTGGACAAAGAAAACCTGATGGCAGAGATCGCCTTCAATATACTGCAGCGAAGCGTAAACCTGCTGCTGATGAACTAAGTTATATGTGAGATTTGAGTATTGAGATTTGAGATAGGTAAACGTGAGCAGTAAACTGTAAATAGTATATAGCAGGTCAGGGCAATGGGATTTGTGGAATTTGTACTCATTCACTATTTACCATTCATCACCCTATCCGCAAACCGTTTCCCACTTCACGTTCTGTCTGCAGCAGCGTCACTACATCCCCATCCACAGAACCGAGCAGCAGGCATTCACTGAAGAAATTCGCGATCTGCTTTGGTGGAAAATTAACTACAGCCACTACCTGTTTGCCAATCACATCGTCCGTTGTGTACAGCTTTGTAATTTGTGCCGATGTGCTTTTTATGCCGAGTTCCGGACCGAAATCTATCTGTAGTTTATAGGCAGGTTTGCGTGCTTCTTTAAAAATTTCTGCAGCAATAATAGTTCCTACACGGATATCCACTTTTTCAAATTCATTCCATGAAAGTATATGACTCATAGTTCTACTTTTTTTCTTTATACTGCGCAGGGTCCAGTGCTGCCGGAGCCCAGCCTTTCAGGAAATCGGCTACTTTTTCCGGGCTGTGGCCTTTACCTTCTTCAAGATAGGCGGAGTTTTGTGTGTGCAGCCTGTTCCCTTTCGCATCCAGTATTACGAATACAGGGAAGCCAAACCGCTGCGGGTAGCCCAGTTGCGCCAGCACTTTTTCGTTTTTGTTCTCTTTGCTGTAGTTGAGGTGAACGGTAATATAATTTTCTGTTGACAACCGGTGCAGCATCGTATCCTCCGTTACCAGTTTATTAAAGCGCATACACCATACACACCAGTTGCCGCCAATCTGCAGCAGCACATGTTTTTTCTCTCTGGCGGCGCGTGCCACTGCATCTTTTATCTGTTGGGAAGCATCTGCCGAAGGATCATAGATCTTTACTGTTTCCGCCTGTTGCGCAAACGAAACACCAATGCAGGAAAGTATGAGCATTAAAGCCAGGACAACTCGTTTCATAACACCAAAAGTAAAGCACCGTAACGGAAAAGACACAATGAACTTATCTACAGAAATGATAGGCGGCAAAGCATAACTATCAATTTCATTCTGTTCGTATATTGTAGCCCGCATGGCAGCAGAAAAAAATAAAACTGGCAAAAAAAACAAACCGGCAAAAAAGGGCAAATCCGGCAGGAAAAGCATCTGGCGCAGCATAGGACGTCTGTTTATCGTGCTGCTGCTGGCATCGATGGTGTATGTGGTCATCTGCAGGTGGATATTCCCACCCATTACCATTACCCAGGTCGGGTCACTGATAGGCGGTTATGGCTTAAAGCGTGATTATGTAAGCTGGGATGAAATATCGCCCAATGTAAAGCTCGCTGCCATTGCCAGCGAAGACCAGTTATTTCCGGAACATGGTGGCTTTGACTGGAAAGCAATTGAGAAAAGCGTTGAGGGCAACAATAGTAAAAGAAAGAAGAAAAAACATGCGCTCGGCGCTGCCGCCAGCACTATAAGCCAGCAAACAGCCAAAAACGTATTCCTCTGGCAGGGCGGTACTTACGACCGTTATATCCGTAAGCTGCCCGAGGCTTATTATACTAAAATGATTGAGTGGATATGGGGTAAAAAACGCATTATGGAAGTATACCTGAATGTGATAGAAATGGGCCCCGGCATTTTTGGTATAGAGGCTGCGTCACAAGCTTATTTCCATAAATCTGCCCGGAACCTGAGCCGTGCTGAAGCAGCTATGATCATCGCATGCCTGCCCAATCCTAAAAAGTTTACTGTAGTACCGCTGAGTACACGGGTTAAATGGCGTTACCCGCATATAATGACGCAGATGGACAACCTTGACGGAGATCCTGATGTAGATGCGCTGACGCATTAATTTCCGGTCTTGCCAATACAATCTATATCCTGGCCTGAATGATCCACTCGTGCCCGAATGGATCTTTAATTATTCCCTGGCGATAGCCATATTCATAATCCGTTACCCGCGAAATTTCTATTGCCCCCGCGCCTATCGCTTTATTCATAACAATGTTTACATCCGGTACAAACAAACCTATAGCCACTGTTGTACCATTGTTCTGTCCTGGCTCCTGCAGGCCCTTTTCTTCTGATGCTTCGTGCAGATTAAACAATGTGCCGCCAATGGAAAGTTCTGCCACATGAATACTGCCGTCTTCGTTTGACCAGCGCCTCAATTCCTCCGCTCCAAAAGCTTTTGAATAAAAGCTGATGTCGGTTACTCCATGTTTTATATAGAGTTGGGGAGCAAAAACAACTTTATCGGTGGTCATCTGAACCGGATTTTTATAAAAGTACAAAACACACGCGCACAAAAAAGGCGGCAATATGTTGCCGCCCCCGGATACCGATAGTCCGTATTAATGATTTGCGGGCTGCGTGAGCGAGCGGAATACATCTTCCAGGCTCTGCGTCCCTTTTTGTAGATTGTCTATACTGTCATCAGCTACCAGCTTGCCGCCGCTGATGATGATGATACGGCTGCACATAGCCTGTACTTCCTGCATGATATGCGTAGAAAGCAGAATTGTTTTTTCCTTACCGATACGCAATATCAGTTCCCGTATTTCCACGATCTGGTTCGGATCAAGGCCTGATGTCGGTTCATCCAGTATCAGCACTTCCGGGTTGTGCAGCATAGCCTGTGCCAGGCCTACACGCTGTTTATATCCTTTGGAGAGCGCACCTATTTTTTTATGTGCTTCTTTTCCCAGGCCGGTCATGCCTACCATTTCTTCGATACGCGCTTTTTTATCTTTTCCCAGGCCGTGAATACCCGCACTGAACTCCAGGTATTCGCGTACATACATATCGTAGTACAGCGGATTGGCCTCCGGCAGATACCCCAGGCGCTTACGTACCTCCATCGACTGCTGCTGTATATCGAACCCGCAAACGGTAGCAGTTCCATCTGTTGGCGGCAGGTAGCCTGTGATCATTTTCATAGTAGTGGATTTTCCTGCACCATTGGGGCCAAGAAAACCTACAATCTCACCTTTTTTCAGCTCAAAGGAAATATGATCAACGGCTGTTTGTGTGCCGTATACTTTAGTAAGTGATGATACACTGATGGACATAAGCGCAAATCTACTGAATTTGCCATGCAGATAAAACTGTACGCAAACAAAAAGCAGGACCAGCGCCCTGCTTTTATATGGATTATATAATCTTTAACAACTATGCCGGTGTTGGCTGCGGCTCAGGTGGCTTTGTCTTTGATTTGTAAAAAAGCAATATCCCAAGCCCCGTCAGCATAAGACACGCAGAAATGATCTCTGCCTGAGTGGGATGTATAAAGCCCCAGTCATATTTGTAGTTCACTCTTATTTTTTCCACGAAGAAACGTTCCAGGCCGTTAAGTATCAGGTACGCGCCAAACATGTGCAAAGGTTTTACAATCCGTTTACGCATTGCCCACAGCACGAAGAATAAGATGATACATGTGATAGCTTCATACAAAGGCGTAGGAAATACTCCCACAGGCAGCACCGAGCAATATTCACCGGCACAATGAGCCAGGTTCATACCTTCTCCGTTAATATTATGCGGGTAATTCATAGCTACCACCCAGTCCGGCAGCCAGCCGGGTGCGGGCACAGACAGGTGTGGCACTTTACTGGTATTCTGTACATCACGGAGAAAATAACCGGGATTGCTTTGTACAAGTGTATTAAAAGCTTCAGTAGTAGAACGGTGGAGGTTTCCGGCGGCGTCGCTGATATAAGCACTGTTGAAAATGCCCCAATCACCATCACCTGCAAAATGACAGCCCAAACGGCCTACGCCATAAGCAAGCATAAGCCCCGGGGCAGCGGCATCGCAAAGATGTATAAAGTTGATCTTATGTTTTCGGGCAAAATAATACAGCGCCATTGTAGCTACAATAAGTCCGCCATAAAAAGTAAGACCGCTGCGGGAAAGCAGGTTTTCGACGGGATGCTGTATAAAATCGTCCCAGGTTTCAAAAGCATTGAACAGCTTGGCTCCGGCCAGCCCGCCAATAGCGGCTACTATCACAATTTCGCCCACACGTTGATGCGGCCACACAAGCACTTTTTTATCTTTCTTTTCTTCAATTTCAGGAGAAAGAAGGCCTAGTTTTTCTTTGCGCTGCAACTCTTTTGTAATAGTCCACGCAGCAGCAATAAAACCCATAGCTACAAAAAAGCCGAAGGTTTTGAAAATGCCTATCCATTCGGGTGCATCTATGCCGAAAAGTGCGTGAAAAACGTAACGGAAATCAGGATACATAACGGGTGTAAAAGTAAGCGGAATGATCGAGCCGGTTTAAAAATTATTTATAGGAATGGGCCGGTTATATTTTTTGAGCGAAACAAGGCAGATTTTGCAGTCATAGTCGGGAACTATGGCGAAAAATCTAACGCAGTTGCAGCCAAAAAATATGCCGGGACAACCTATGTAAATAAATTTCAAGCTGGCTCCAATTTGCGGGTTAATTTCTAAAACAGGCGTTACAGCTGCTCTACGAGTTCCAGCGACTGGCGTATCATTTTGTCTATAGCAGCACCGCTGTCTTTGGAAAAAACCTGCTGCACCCTGTTGGCCACAATAGCACTGATAGAAAGACAATGATGCCCCAGCAATTTACCCAGGCCATAAATTGCCGATGTCTCCATCTCAAAATTCGTGATCCGCTCGTTGCGGCTGCTGAAAGTGCCCAGCGCATCTATCAGGTGCGGAAAGGCGACGGGTGCACGTAACACTCTCCCCTGTGGCCCATAAAATCCCGGACAGGTTACCGTGATGCCGTGAATGTATCCTTTGCTGAAATGGCTGCGCAATCTTATAGACCCTTCGGCAATATATGGTTTTACTGTGTTGACGCCCGGCAATGCATGACCGGCAAATGCTTCCAGGATATAAGCTTCTTCAGGATTGTAATGATGCTGGTAGTAATGCAGCATATTGTCCAGCCCGATGCCGAATGAAGATGCTACAAAACTGTCTACAGGTATATCATTCTGCAACGCTCCGGAAGTACCAAGCCGTATAATGTTAAGTGATCTTTTTTCTTCTTTTATTGTTCTCGTACTGAAATCTATATTGGCCAGCGCATCCAGCTCGTTGAGCACAATGTCTATATTATCCGGACCGATACCTGTACTTACCACACTTACCCGCTGGCTGCCTACGTAACCTGTATGTGTTACAAACTCGCGATGCTGTGCCTTATGTTCCAGCCGGTCGAAATATTGCGAAACCGTCGCTACCCTGTCCGGGTCACCAACTGTGATAACAGTTCCGGCAAGCTGTTCCGGTGCAAGATCCAGGTGATAAATGTTTCCTTTCTCATTGATGATCAGTTCAGAATCGGCTATCGGTTTAAAAGAAATATTATTCATCTTTTTTTGAAATTACACTTGTAAAGAAACGAAACTTTACTATTTTTGCAATCCAATCACGGAAAAAGGTCGGATGGCCGAGTGGCTAGGCAGAGCTCTGCAAAAGCTCGTACAGCGGTTCGAATCCGCTTTCGACCTCAGAGAAACCTTCAGAAATTCTGAAGGTTTTTTTGTTTTTGCCCGGTTTATTCAAACAAAAAAAGCGGCAAAACGTCTGATGTTTTACCACTTTTTTAGTTTGTAATCGATACATTATTCTGAAGCGGTCCATTTAAAGCCATCAACGTACTCACGGTTCTCCATATACTCCCGGAATGCCAGCGTACGTCTATGCCAGTCTGCTATAAAAGAAATAAGTGACAGTACTGCAAAAGTTGTACACACCGCTGCGCCTATATAAACTCTTACTCCTTCATGTGCCTGCTCATGTGGCCCTGCCACCCATAACCACCATACATACCAGGCCATGCCGGGAATGGAAGCAGACAGCTTGGATTTAAAAAATTCCTCCTTGTGAAAAACCTGGTAACTCACAATGGAAGCTGTAATACAACTCCCAAAAAAGAAATCAAAAAACAGGTTCTCTCCAAGGAAACCATTAATATTGCGGACAGCGCTCCACATCCATACCTTATATGCCAGCCAGCCGGCAAACAATATAAGTGGCATCAACCGGATATCTGTAACGATTGCCTTTACTTTTTTCCAATATATTTTCCGGTATTTTTTTCGCATAGTGCGCTCATATGCATCCTCTATCGGCCGGAATCCCATCACACCAAAGCTTTTATATGCCTTCTGTATGGCTTCGCTAAATTCAATTTCCGGGTGTAGAGCAACAATCTCTTCTGTTTTACACGCAAGATGGTCCAGTATTTCCACCACTACCGGCGGATCAAAAAAGCGTTTTGCCTTGATGAAATCAACCAGTTGCTTCATCTGTTGATTATTCAGATGTACTTTATCCATTGCCGGGAACAATTTTGGGATTAAGAATGAGTGTCAGGGATTCCATGGCTTCACGTAAAGCTTTCAGCTCGGTTACAGATTCCTTTTTGCCTTTTCTGGTAAGTGAGTAATATTTGCGCAGGCGGCCTTCTGCCATTTCCGTTTCGGTCTCCAGCAGTCCCTGTTCTACCAGTTTGTGCAAGGCAGGATACAATGCGGCTTCAGTAAGCTGCATCTTTCCGTTGCTGTGCTCCCGCACTGCTTTGGTCATTTCATAGCCATACATGCGGCCGTTATCATCCAGCAGCTTCAGGATAATAGCAGTGAGACTTCCTTTAATAAATGGTCCGGGTGCAGTCATAAAACGTATACCTAACAAATTTAGGTACCATACCGGAAAAATCCAATAAAAAAATTACGAAAGTCAAAAACCAAATCACAAAACCCAGATACCAAATATCTACTAACCTATCTCAATTCTCAATTCTCACATCTCAATTCTCAAATCCCGTAACTACCTTTGCCCCACATGAAAAAATCATTGCTGCAGATGCATGCCGCCGTGCTGCTGTGGGGGTTTACAGGCGTTCTGGGCCGGGCCATCTCACTGGATGCGCCGGTACTGGTATGGTATCGTATGCTGCTGACGGCTGCATTTATGGCTGTAATACTTTTTTACAGGAAACAATGGGTAAAGATCGCCCCCCGCGACATGGCACAGTTAGTGCTGGTAGGCTGTTTTATAGGCCTGCACTGGGTTGCGTTCTATGCTGCGATAAAGTTTGCCAACGCTTCTATTGCACTGGTATGCCTGTCTACTGCCAGTGTATTTACCTCCCTGCTTGACCCGTTGGTAAATAAAGGAAAATACAATTTTGCAGAACTGGCGCTTGGACTGCTGGCACTTTCCGGCGTATACCTGATCTACCAGTTCCAGGAATTCTATGGCAAAGGCATTGCTTTCGGGGTCATCGCCGCCATTTTAAGCTCTGTTTTTACTGTGCTGAACAAGCGTATTGCCAGTAAATACCCTTCCCGCACTATGGTATTCTGGGAAATGCTCAGCGGCTGGACGCTTATATCCATTGCGCTAGGCATTATGATGGCACTGGGGCTGCAACAGTACCTGGTATCTCCGGAGCATGTACATATAGGATTGGAACTCCTGCCCCAAGGCTACGATTGGCTATGGCTGGTACTGATGAGTCTTTGCTGCACTGTATGGGCTCAGTCGCTTGCACTCAATGCGCTGAAACAATTGAGCTCTTTCACCGTAACATTATCTGTAAACCTGGAGCCCGTCTACGGCATTATCCTGGCTTTCGTTTTTTTTAACGAGAACCAGCAACTGCACACAGGCTTTTTTGTAGGTATGGGACTTATATGTCTTTCTGTAGTACTGCAGATGGCACGCCTGCTGCGGCCTTCGCTCTCACCGGGATTTATTAAGGAAAAAGGTGGTATTGATTAGATATGACCGGCCGTTTTAACGGTTTTCCTGCATGAATAGTCGTAATTTTATAACCACGATTGCCAATTAACTCATGTAATAAAACCATGTGCTATGACCATGATATTCCAACAGCTGCTGCATGAAGAAGCAGTACTGAAAAGCGAACCGGCAACACTCATCATTTCCGAAAAAGAAACCCGGACAGGCCGGCTGGTACTTACCAATAAAAGGCTCCTGTTTGGCAAAGATCCTTCAGACATAGCAGAGCTTGAAATAGACCTTGATACGATTAATAAGCTGGAGCAGAAAAACCATCTTGTAGATCATAACATACTGACAGTTATATACCTGCAATATGAAGAGGTCCGGTTTTCCGTAGCTGATTACGCTTCATGGGAAGAAGCAATAGAGGAAGTGCGGATGACACCGAATATATAATTCAGTATCTTTTATCCCACTGTATCATGGTTCGTCCAGGCTCGCCATGACGCCTGCTATTTCACATTTTTCTGCAGCCGGAAGCTTTCACGGCTGTCTGCTATTCCCTTTTGCAACCATTTATTAAACGGATAGGTTTTATCTACCTGCTTCCATACCAGCGAATCGACTGCATTGTCTGCAAAATCTGCTACAAACAGCGTATCTCCCTGCAGATGTAAGTCTATGCCAGGATCCAGTGGTACACCTGCAGGCATTTCAGAAATGTATTTTCCGTCCGTAAAATGATAGACTCCGGTACGACCTACCGTTGTATACCCTTTTGGTGTAAGCGCACCATAGTAAGCATAACTGTCCGGCGACATTTTTTCTATGACCATTGCCCCTCTGATATATGTACAGCTAAAATCCCCGGCAGACTTACCTTTTACAAGAACATAAGTTCCCTCAAGAGTCCTGCCTTTTTGTGCAAAAGCGGCAGCAGCCACACATAAAGCTGTTACAAGAAATAATTTACGCATAAGCTCCGGATAATATAAACCGGGCAAATCTATCAGAAAAAATACCCCGCTCAAAAAAGCAACAGATATTTAACACCCATTTATGTAAAATACTTACCTGTAATGATTATTTACGCGGGATTATATCTTCTCGCTTCCAGCTATTACCTTTGTGGCTATTGTTTACGTGCGAATAAATTTTTATGCTGCAGCAAGTATCTACTCAGAAAGCGGAGCGTTTATCCTTTGAAGAATTCAAAACTGAAGTATTACAGGATTACCGTATTGCTATTGCAAGCCGTGAGGCCAGCCTCATAGGCCGTCGTGAAGTGCTTACCGGTAAAGCCAAATTCGGCATTTTCGGTGATGGTAAAGAACTGGCCCAGATAGCTGCAGCCAAGTGCATGCAGCCCGGAGACATCCGTTCGGGTTATTACCGCGACCAGACGCTGATGTTTGCTACAGGCATGAGCGATATTGAAAAATTCTTTTCCCAATTATATGCCAATCCGGACCTGGACGCAGAGCCGTCTACCGCAGGCCGTATGATGAACGGTCACTACGGTACCCGCTGGCTCGACGATAACGGCGACTGGAAAGATCTTATGAAGACACCGCAGTCTTCCAGTGATATCTCCCCCACTGCCGCACAGATGCTGCGTGCATTGGGTCTTGCCTATGCCTCAAAAAGCTACCGCAATGTAGAAGAACTGAAAAAAGGTTTCGAGAAATTTACCAATAATGGTAACGAGGTAGTTTTCTGTACCATTGGTGATGCATCTACTTCTGAAGGACATTTCTGGGAAACAGTAAATGCAGCCGGCGTGCTGCAGGTGCCGTTGGCTATATTTATATGGGATGACGGCTACGGTATTTCCGTACCCCGTAAATATCAGACAACCAAAAACTCCATTTCAGAAGCCCTTGCCGGTATGCAATGGGATGAGAAAAAAGGAGGCATTAATATTTATACTGTAAAAGGCTGGGATTATGCAGGAATGGTCAGCACGTTCCAGGAAGGCATTGCCCGCACCCGTGAAACACATATCCCTGCTATATTTCACGTGCAGGAAGTAACGCAGCCGCAGGGCCACTCTACATCCGGCTCTCATGAGCGTTACAAAAGCAAGGAGCGCCTGGAATGGGAAAAAGACTTCGACTGTATCAAAAAGATGCGCGAATTCATCCTTGAAAACGCTATTACTACAGAGGAAGAACTCGTACAGGTAGAAGAAGCAGCCAAAGAAGAAGCTCGCGCAGCCAAGCAGCGTGCATGGGATGCTTTCATTAGCCCGATAAAACAACAGATAGTACAGGCTACCAATTACTGCAACCAGGTGGTATTTGAAGGTGGCGCTTATGCCCAGCAGATCGCCGGGCTGGTGCAGCAGCTTAATGCTATCAAGGAGCCGATCCGCAAAGATGTGATGCAGACGCTTCGCCGTGTGCTCAGCATGGTTTCCGGCAACAGTGAAGCTGTGCGCAATCTCCGCAACTTCTCTGATAACCTCATGGCCGAAAACCGTGACAAATTCAGCTCGCACCTCTACTCTCAAAGCCCATACAGCGCCATGAAAGTAACAGAAGTGGCACCGCAGTATGATGCAGATGCACAAATGCTGAATGGTTACGAAATACTGAACAAATTTTTCGATCATACTTTTGCCACAAACCCTGCCGTACTTGCTTTTGGTGAAGATCTCGGCAAGATCGGCGATGTAAACCAGGGCTTCTCCGGGTTACAGGATAAGTATGGCGAGGGCCGCATTTTTGACGTAGGTATCCGCGAGGCAACCATTATCGGCCAGGGCCTTGGTATGGCTATGCGCGGCCTTCGTCCGATCACCGAAATACAGTACCTCGATTACCTGCTCTACGGACTGCAGCCCCTCAGTGACGATGTGGCGACGATGCAGTACCGTACACGCGGCGGCCAGAAATGCCCGATCATCGTACGTACACGCGGCCACAGGCTGGAAGGTATCTGGCACAGCGGCTCACCGATCGGTATGATCCTGAACAGCATTCGTGGTATGTACCTCTGTGTACCGCGCAATATGACGCAGGCTGCCGGTATGTACAATACGCTGCTGCGCAGCGATGAGCCCGCAATCGTTATTGAATGTCTGAATGGTTACCGTCTGAAAGAAAAAGTGCCCGCTAACCTGTTTGATTTCACCGTTCCCTTCGGTATACCGGAAGTGATCCGGGAAGGAAGTGATATTACAATTGTTTCTTACGGTTCTACACTCCGTGTTATCGAGGATGCCATCGCCACATATCTTGAACCGCAGGGCATCAGTTGCGAAGTGATCGATGTGCGCACTCTGCTGCCGTTTGATGTGAACAGCATGATACTGGAAAGTCTGAAAAAGACAAACCGCATTGTGTTCGTTGATGAAGACGTTCCGGGTGGCGCATCTTCTTATATGTTCCAACAGGTAATGGAAAAACAGGGCGGCTACCGCTGGCTGGATGTAGCCCCGCGCACGATAAGCGCGCAGGCACACAGACCGGCATACGCTACCGACGGCGATTATTTTTCCAAACCAAATGCGGAAGACATAGCAGCTGTCATCCAATCTATGATGCAGGAATAGTACTGTTTAATATTCTTTATCCCAGTCCTGCCCTTACCGGCAGGACTTTTTTTATGCTATTATAATAACGAAGAGAACAAAGAGTTGCAGAGAAACAGTAAAGAGGATTACGATCTGAACAAAGCTTTAATTGCCTGGAGTATATTCGTTGCTGGTACCCGCGCCCTCTGCAGTAATTAATGAAAAATAAAAGCGGGGATTATTTTAAGCACAGACTTCGGGGAAATAAAGAGGAGCAACGCGGCCGCCCTTCTTTATACCTTATTCCCCTGTGTCCACCGCTCCAGCTTTGGAATACCCTTGGTCATCATATCTGCCAGGAATGCAGGCAGGCCGTATTGCTGCAGTTTTTTTGAAGCATAGGCACGCATCTGTTCTGCCGTCCAGTCTGGCTGTACAAATGCACCATTCTGGTAGCAATAGCTGCAATATTTATCACTCTTTGATCCGTCGGCATTGGTCCCGCCACGATTGGGATCCTTATCAAAAGGTATTCCGCAACTCTGGCAACTGCTGTTTTCTTTTCCCATATCTCAATAATCTCCTGCAAATTAAAGAAGCCTTTTTAAATGGTAAAAAATGAAGAAATATTAAATTTTCAGGTACATATTTATCTCTTATCCTGCACATGAATAAAGCAATACACCCGAAGCAGGTATTGCAGCCGCGATAACTACCTTTGCATTCCATGCCACTCCGTAAAACCGACGTCCTCATTATGGCCTTCTGCACAGGCCTGATCGTTGCCAATATATACTATTGTCAGCCATTGATCATACTGATTGCCAAACAATTTGGCATTGCACAAAGTGTAGCCGGCCGTATCACCTACCTGACGCAGGCCGGTTATGCGGCGGGGCTGCTCTTCCTGGTGCCGTTGGGCGATATGCTGGAACGGAAGAAACACATACTCGGCACTACAGTCTTTGCGATAGCTGCATTACTGCTGGCAGCATTTGCCCCCGGCTTTGCGGTATTGCAGATTGCGTGTTTTTGCATAGGTTTTGGTTCGGTAGTACCTCAGCTGATATTGCCCATGGCAGCACATCTTGCGGAACCGGCAAACCGTGGAAAAGTGATTGGCAATGTAATGAGCGGTCTGTTGCTGGGCATTTTATTATCGCGCACCATAAGCGGAGCGCTTGGCGGATGGCTGGGCTGGCGGGCTATGTTCGGCATCGCCGCAGGTATATGTGCTGCATTGTTCTTCCTCATGTCGTGGAAGTTCCCGAGATACGAACCCAACTATAATGGCCGTTACAGCACATTGATGCGTTCACTTCTTACATTGGTAAAAGAGCAGCCGGTATTACGTGAAGCCGCTGTGATCAATGCCCTGGCATTTGCCACCTTCGGCGCATTCTGGACAACTATGGTGCTGCTCCTGGCTGGAAAACCTTTTAACTTCAGTACACCGCAGATCGGGCTCTTCGGGCTGGCTGGCGCTGCAGGTGCATTGGCCGCACCTCTTGTAGGCCGGCTGAGCGATAAACGGAATCCGAGAGTGGCAATAGGTTATGGGCTATGTATACTGCTCAGCAGCTTTATTGTTCTGTATTTCTTTTCCGGTTCTATTGCTGGCATTATTGCAGGTGTGATTTTGCTCGATTTTGGCATGCAGGGCGTGCATGTTTCCAACCAGACGCGTGTATATGCGCTGATTCCCGAGGCCCGGAACAGGCTTAATACTGTCTATATGACCATGTCCTTTATCGGTACGGCCTCCGGATCTGCGTTTGGTCTCTGGCTCTGGGAATTTAACCGGTGGGCAGCTGTATGTACCGGTTGCGGAGCGTTGGTACTGGTGGCTCTAAGCATCTACACGCTTACATACAAAAAGGCAATGACCGCCACCGCTGCATAATTTAATGTGACAAAACACGGATCTCTACCCTGCGGTTCTGCTGTGCATCATCTTCGTTCTGCTCATGCAGCACAACCGGCCGGCTGTGGCCAAACCCGACATATTCCAGGCGTGAAGGAGCTATGCCGCGATGGATCAGGTATTCGTAAATAAACCGGGCACGGTGCACAGAAAGAAGATAGGTTTCGTCATCTTCATCAAACGCATCCAGTACATAATCATAGATACAGCAAACATGACCTTCAATCCGCACCCTGAGATCTGGATTGCTATTAAGTACCTGGTACAGTTCTTCCAATTGCGGTTCTGAAAACCTGGCTATAAAATGTCTGCCTGAAGGGAAAAATATTTTGTCCAGGAGAATTGTTGCCCCCGGCTGCATGGTAGCTATTCCCGTCAGGTCTTTAAGTACAACGGCGGGCCTGGCAACGGTTGCATTTCTCGAAGATATCAGGTGTGAAATATCTGTTTTTTCTCTACCTGCAGCAGGTTTTGGCACGTCATTCACCGCAACAGGCGGAGCAGATGGCGGTACTGGCTTCGCCACCGGTTGCTGCGGCGGAGCTGTTTTTTTCTTTTTACTGAGGATTACAATGTCTACCCTTCTGTCCGGCGCATATCCTTTTCCGGTATCCGATGCAGCGTGTTCCAGCTCACCCTTACCTACGCACAGTTCAATATTAGGCTGTTTAAACCCCAGCGTTTTGAGATATGCAAACACAGCAGCAGCACGCTTTTTCGACAGTGCATCGTTATAATCGTTTGTCCCGGGAAAATCGGCATAACCAACGATCATCAGATCTTTATCCGGTGTCAGTATATCGTTATAGGATAAAGAGTCGAGTATTTCCTGCTGCTTCACAGGCAGCTTACTTTCATTAAACGGGAAATAGACACATACAGTATCGTTTCCCTGCCGGGCGAAAAGCGCAGTAAATGTGCAGATCGCAGGCAGCAGCAAAAGAATGGCTTTATAACTCAGCCGGAGTTTCATAGTGTAAAAGTTGGCATCATCTATCCCTGGTATTTATTAAAATCAATACTATGTTCACTGTTTTCGGAGAAAGACGCCCGTTCATTGGCTACAATCTGCTCCAATAATTGTTTCTGCAATTTGGTTTTGGACTGCAAGTAAAAAACGATCTCATCATCCGTTGCCACGCGTGCATTTGAAAGGATATTGGTGATCATGTTTTTTTGAGTATCGGTAATATTTGCTGGCATCGGTATTTATTTAGAACGTTTAAGGTAATAAAAGCATCCGTAAAAACATAGCGCTGCAGATAACAATGTACAGTTATTCTGTTTTGAAGATCATTGTAATAACTTTGCAGACAGGAGACTGTAGTTATGTTTATTAAAAATCAGACATTCAAAGACGAAGACACACTGCTGGAAGTACTTTTTGATTTCGGCCTCGGAGAAGCCACCCCATTCATACAAACGCTGGTTACCGGTATTGATGCCGACCTGCTGCAGAATGATGCCTACCAGCAATACTACAACAGCCTTACGGATGAAGAAGACCAGATGGAGCTTTATGCTGAAGAAAAAGACCTGCGCCTTGCAGAGCTGCTGATGGAACAGTTTGAATCTTTTGCAGTACAAAGCAGCAAACTCTATGGTGTAAAAGGCAGTGAGCGTACTTTACTGTATGAAGTGAACCTTCACTAAATACTGCCGCAGTTAATATCCCAGCCGCACGTCCATGTGGCGCCTTCTTCCAGCGTAATGATGCCTTCCTTTTCTGTGAGCTGCTGATTATGATGCACAGAATCTGCTACGCCACACCATGGCTCAATGCAGATGAACGGTGCATCGCGCGCTGCCCAGATGCCCAGATAAGAGCAATTGTGCATACGGAAATGCAGGTAATGCGCACCTTTGGCCGATCTTAATACAAATTCATTACTCCGTGGATGTTTAAACACCAGTGCGTCCCTGTAAAAAAGCTCTTTATTTAATTTCAGTATGCCTTTATCTGCAGCAGGAAAACGGACAGCCTCACTTAAAAGCCCGTCCTGTATCATCCACCGGGACAACTCTTCGCCATAATTAAACCAAAGTTCGTAATCTTCATACTGCAAACTTTTATCTATAGGAACCGGAAATGCCGGATGCCCGCCAATGGAAAAATACATAGTGCCTTTGCCGGTATTGATCACTTCATATCTTACATCTACTGCCGCCCGCTCACTCCATGGGTTACCAACTGTATAGCTGACCTTCAGCGCAAAATCGAAAGGATAATTTTTCCGGGTTTCTTCATTGCTTTCCAGCACCAGTACCAATTTTGTTTCGGTATGGCTTTCTACCCGGAACTCCATATCTCTTGCAAATCCGTGGCGGGGCAATGAGTACGGTTTCCCTTCAAAATAATAGGTATTGTCTTTTAGCTGGCCCACAATGGGAAATAATATGGGCGAGTGCTTGCCCCAATAACGGCTGTCGCCATTCCAGAGATAATCCGTATTGTTTCCTTTGTGAAATACTTTCTGAAGTTCTGCGCCTTTGGTATCTACTGCTATTTCCAGCAGGTCTGTGTGCAAGGTAAATTTCATCGGAGGTTATACTGTTTTCAGGAAAGGAACTGTTGTATAAAACAAACCAGCAAATCAATGTTCGTTTGCTCTATTGGGTGTTTTGTTCCGGGCAGCATACCCATCTGAGCGCCCGGAATAGTTTTGAAAACTTCAATAGTTTCTTCAAGCGATACCATGCGGTCATTATCACCTATAAGCATCAAAACAGGTATGCCGATACTTTTGTAATCCTGCAGTGACAATGTATTATGCTTTCCCAGCATGGTAAGCATTTGCCCCGTACGCTGCAGCATTTCCTGCCAGTCGACCGGTGCATGCCTTTTCTGTAATTCGGTTGCAAATGAAGGCACCTTTTCCATAATTACCGCAGGATCTACCAGTTTAAGCTCCCGGGCAGCCGTAGCTTCATCCCAGTGCAGCTTGCTGGCAAGTGTTACTATTTTATCAATTTTCTCCGGGTTGTTTTTCGCAAGAAACAGCGCTACATAGCCACCCATACTGTATCCGAATATGGAAACCTTATCCAGTTTCTGTTCTTCTATGTATGCCAGAACATCTTTTGCAAAAAGATCTATGGAGAACTGCTCACCGGGAAGATCACGCCCACCGTGGCCTGAGAAGTTTAACAGATGTAACTGGTACTGATGGCTTAATTTTTCTGCAAGCTTGCCGAACTGGGCTGATGAGCCCAAAGCACCATGCAGTATGATTAAATGTCGCATGCTTAAAAATAAGAAACTAAGGAAAAGTGTTTAACTTTTCTTTGGCTTTTTCTGGCGGTTAATTTGAAATACATATTGTAAATCTGATCCAGACACAGTACTTTAATTTAATTTTATTTTATGAAACGGATTTTCAGGACACTCGGAATAACAGGTATTGCCACTATGCTGGCCATTACTGCACCTGTTATGAAATCTGCCGCGCAGGTTTATGATGACGATCAATATATCGACTATAACAATGATTATAACGGTTCTTACCAGGACTTTTATAATTCACTTTCTCCTTACGGGCAATGGATACAGGACCCGCAGTATGGTTATGTATGGCTACCCGATGCAGGCTCGGACTTCAGGCCTTATTATACAAACGGCCGCTGGGTAATGACCGAATATGGTAACACCTGGGTATCTGACTATCCGTGGGGCTGGGCTCCGTTTCACTATGGCCGGTGGACGTACAGCAGCTATTATGGCTGGATATGGATACCAGGCTCTCAATGGGGACCGGCATGGGTTTCATGGCGCAGCAGCAGCGACTATTATGGTTGGGCACCACTTGGCCCCGGCATCACAGTCTCCTTCTCTTTCGGTTCCGGCTACAGCTGTCCTATGGACTGGTGGGTATTTATCCCGGGTAGTTATATTTACAACCCCAGGTTCCAGAGCTACTACCGCGGCCCAAGGTACAACCAGACCTATATCAACAGGACAACGATCATTAATAACACTTATATCAACAACAGTACGCATACCACTTATGTAACCGGTCCGCGTGCCAACGAGATACAAAGGGTGACAAGACAACCAGTACATGTATACCAGGTTCAGAATACGAACAGGATAGGTACACCAAGTATCGGTAACAATACACTGTCTATTTACCGCCCGCAGATAAGGCAGACAACAGGCACAGCCAATGTACGCCCAAGACCGCAGCAAGTGGTAAAACCAACGCAAAGCATCGGACGGCCTGAAGCTGTAGGCAGCAGCAATGGTACACCTCCCGGAAGAACACAGATATTTAACAGCCGTAACAACGCAACGCGTTTCCAGCCAAATAACAATAACAGCAGGCCGGTACAAACGACCCCTGCACAGACAAGGCCAACGGAATTTAACAGGAGCCCGGAACAGCCGACAACCAGGCCAACGCAACCGGTACAGCAACAGCCGCAACGTAACAACTGGGAGCAATCCCGTCCCGTTCAGCAGCAGCCGGCACAGCCACAGCAGCAACCGCAGCCACAACGTAACTGGCAGCAAAGCAGGCCTGTACAGACACAGCCTGTGCCACAGCAGCAGCAACCTGTAAGGCAGGCACCACAGCCACAACCACAGCCGCAACGCAACTGGCAGCAGCCACGTCCGCAACAGGCTCCGCAGCAGCAACCGCAGCCGGTAAGGCAGGCACCACAACCACAACCGGTAAGACAGGCGCCTCCTCCGCAACCAGTAAGACAGGCACCTCCGCAACGCGTGGAAACACCACGTCCGCAACAGGCTCCCCAGGAACCTAGGGAAGTCCCGATGAGAAGATAACAACGAAATAACAACAGCTAAAAGCGCGTTCCATACTAAGGAATGCGCTTTTTTTGTAATGTATTTTATAGATATTATTTCTCAGGCATAGAACATTTACCTATATTGTCCAGAGTTTCTACACATACCCGTAAAAAACTGACATTTTTGTGCCTTTATTGAAAGCGGATTTACCAATCTAAACATTTATTTACAGTACCGATCTAATTTTTCATAGAATGACCATGTCCAATTCAATGAAAAAAATTACAACAGCTTTAACGCTCAGTTTTGCCTGTACTGTTATATGGGCTATTGTTTCATTCGTTATTTATCACAACAAAATTTCCCCGAAAAATTTTGAGATGTATGGAATTTATCCGGCCAGCATAGGAATATGCGCAATTATAACGGCACTGTTTTACGACGGAGATCTGAAAAGCCTGGGATTTAATTTTCCAAAAACAAAGTATGTAGGTATTGCTGTAATGGTGGCATTTGTAGCATCCTGGCTGCCTTTTCTGCTAAACCTCATTGCAGACCGCGCAGTGATCAGCGGGCAACCTGTTTTTAACCAGGAAGTAATGACCGCAGGTCTTCCTTTGCTGCTGCTGCTTGTGCTGGCCGAGGAAATTATGTGGCGTGGCGTATTATTGACAAATTTTCTTAAAAAGTATGGTTTCCGGAAATCAAGCGCCTATATAGGTGTGACCAGCGCATTCTCAAAGCTGCCGTTGTTTTTATTTACGATACAAATAATCAATCCCGAACTGAGCCTGTGGTTTGCTGTGCCGATGTTTATCATCAGTACTGTTGCCACCAGCTTTATTGCAAGCTATCTGCGCATACTTTCAAAAAGCATATGGCCTTCAATACTGATGCTGGGGCTTATTACCTACTTTATGATTGCTTTCCTGGCACCACTTGAAGTACCCGTTTCAGATACCAGTGCATTCTTTACTGCCGATACAGGTATATTTTACACACTTACCCTGGTAATCGGTGCCGTAGTGTTTACCGGCTTATTTTACAAGTCTTCCGTTCGAAAAAGAGTCGTTTCACGCAGAATACGCCTCGCTTCTATGCTTGCAGAACAGTTGGAAACGATGGAGCTCTCGGAAACAGAACAGATAACAGAAATGGCAGGTATATAACCTGCCATTTTTATTTTACCATACTAGTGCACTTGCTCCCAGTATTGCAGCATCTGCGTCCGGCAATGCCGAGTGGAGGAACTGCACTTTATTTTTGAATATTCTCAGGAGATTCAGTTCCATGTATTGCTGTGCAGGCGTAAGGAGCAACTCTCCTGCCCTTGCAAGCCCGCCAAAGAAAATAATAGCATGCGGCGAAGTTATTGCAACAGCATCTGCCAGCGTCTGACCGAGTATGCGTGCCGTATAATCAAATATCTCCAGCGCCAGAAGATCGCCCTTTTCTGCAGCCTCATAGATCAAATGAGCTGTTATTTTACCCCGGTGACCGCGTAATATGGAATCATCAGACCTTTCATCAAGCCATAACTCTGCAGTCTGCACAATACCGGTTGCAGAAGCATACCGCTCCAGGCAGCCATACCGTCCGCAGCCGCATTTACGACCGTCCCGCACGGATATTACGTGACCCAGTTCACCGGCAAAGCCATCTGCACCATATATCAGTTGTCCATTTGCGACAACGCCGCTTCCCACCCCGGTACCCAGCGTCACTACTATGAAATCCTTCATTCCTTTCGCAGCCCCGAACATCATCTCACCTATTGCAGCCGCATTGGCATCATTGGTGAGGGTTACGCGCAGTTGCAGTGCTTCCCCGAGCAGCTTTGACAACGGAATAACACCATCCCAGGGCAGATTCGGAGCAAAAGCAATTTCACCTGTGTAAAAATTACCATTCGGCGCACCTACTCCGCACCCGATCACATTTTCGTGACCTACCTCTTCAAGCGCCGGCACCACCAGGCTTTTTATGGCCTGTATATAAGCAGATAATGTTGCATGTCCTGTAGTCTTAAGACTGCCCGTTTTTACGATCTGTCCGCGCCGGTCTACAATGCCAAAGCTCGTATTCGTTCCGCCGATATCAATGCCCAGCGCCAGTGTTGGTGTCATAATCTATTCCTTGTTTTTGTAAAATACGTTTTACGGTAAAAGCAAAAAATGCCAGGTAACCAAAGCATAGTACAGGAATCCAGTAAGAACTGTGAATGCCGGAACCTGCCACAGATGAATTGGCCTGCAGGTAATCTGCAAATTTTCCCTGTATCGGAGGAATAATGCCTCCGCCGAGAATCATCATGATAAGAAAAGCAGAACCCTGCGTTGTATATTTTCCAAGACCTGCAAGAGACAGGTTGAAGATACTCGGCCACATAATAGAGCAGAACAAACCGCCGCTGAGGAATGCATATACCGCCACAGTGCCATGCGTCTGCGTACCGATGATCATTGCCGCAACACCCAGCAAACTGAAGAGCAGTAATGTACGGACCGGCTTCTCCTTGCTCACATAAAATGCAGCGATCTGTATGAATACACAAAGAATATAATAGTAGAGGTTAGCCATATCATACCCCGCAATGGTGTTCACGCCTATCAGTATACCAAATGCAATAAGCGGTACGATCACCTGCAGTATCACTTTCGTCTGCCTCTTCAGGTTAAAAGCGCTTACCGACCCTGCCCAGCGGCCGATCATCAGACTGCCCCAGTACATAGCTATATATGGTGTAGCCTGCGATGCCTGCAGGCCGCCAAAATCATTTTGTTTCAGCAGTTCGCCCATGTTGCTTCCTATAGCTACTTCCACACCTACATATACGAATATAGCCAGCATGCCAAGCAACAACTGGGGATACTGCATGGCGCCCCAGCCTTCACTTTTGCTGCGCGAACTGAGCCGGGCAAACAGCAATATGGCAACTACCGAAGCCAGCGCACCAAACAACCATTTCATACGATATGATTCCAGTGCATGTTTTTCAAATTCAGATAAAGTAGCTGCGTCTGTCTTGTAACTGTTAAATACCGGCACAAACATCATGATCAACAGTCCCGTCATTATTAACAGCATATACAACGCTTTATTAGCTTTCTCCGTTTTTTCAACGGATATACCTGCAGGCACCTTTTTAGAGAAATAGAATAATGAAGCCGCACCAATAAACAATGCTCCCACACATGAATACAGCACAATCACCTTACTGAGGCTCAGTGCTGCGATCTGCTCGTCTGTAATAGCCGCAGTAGTACCAAACAGCGATAACGCCACCACGATCGGGCCTATGGTGGTGCCAAATGAATTGACACCGCCGCCAAGGTTAATACGGCTGGTGCCCGTTGCCGGGTCTCCGAGCAGGATGGCAAAAGGATTTGCCGCAGTCTGCTGCAGTGAAAAGCCGAGCGCCACAATGAAAAGGCCCACGAGCATACCTGCAAAAGTATTGGCATTTACAGCAATGATCATCGCTGCCGCACCAAGTGCCGAAAAGAACAGACCATTGATAATGCCTCTTTTGTACCCCCACTTACCTACCAGGTCTTTACCACCAAATGCGCCATAGGCAAAAAGCCCCAACGCACCCACATAATATGCAGAATAAAAAGCAAAGTCAATGAGCTGGCTTTGAAACTGGTCGAGATGAAAATAGTGTTTGCAAAACGGAATGAACACACTGTTACCGGCAGCTATAAAGCCCCAGAAAAAAAATACCGTAACCAATGTGCTGAGTGCACCATAATTGGTAGGTATCGGTGCCTGCGCCGGGGAAGTTGTTCTGGACTCCTTTACTGCTGCATCCATGAGGGAATAATTTTTAAAAAAGAAATTTCGCGGTAAGATAAAAAAATTAACTTTCAAAGCTAAAACTTCATTTTTATTCTGTTTTCTAATCCGGCACACATATACAATAAGACCATACAACATGAAAGATCAGCAACCATCGGAACAACATATTTCCAGGAAAAAAAGCAATTTCCCGGTAAACGACACACTGAGAAATTATCTCGTTTATTACGGCCGTGAAATAGAACTCCCTGTAAAATATGATGACCTGCTGCATTTCTCTGGTTCGGTGCCGGTGTACGATAAGAACGGAAAAGACACGCTCTGGGAAACTGCATTATATAACCAGACAGAACTTCATATCATACACGAAGGGCTGAAAAAAATCTATGCTATTCTAAAGACCGAAGGAGAAAGCAGCTCTCATGCGCATCTGCACGTGGAGCGGGTCGACTACTGTACATTCGGCAATTCGCATCCGTTCCGCATCCGTATCGTAAATAATTTTAATGACAACTACGACTATTTTTATATCAAACGGGCAGATGCCTCACGTGTGTACGGGCTGGAGCTGGAACATATTCTCTCCCCTTCCCGCATCAATTATTTTGTAGACCGTTCTACGCTGGTAGAAGAACATATTGCTGGTATTCCGGGAGATCAGTTTATACAGTTTCACCTTTCCAACCCCGAGTTTAATAAGGTGCGGATTGCCAAGGAGCTGGTGAAGTTCAATGAGCGTTGCTTTGTGCGTTTGCTGGGCGATATGCGTTCCTACAATTATGTATTTGACATTACGCCGGATTTTGAAGAAGTGCAGTTCCGTATACGGGCCATAGATTTTGACCAGCAGAGTTACGAGGGCAAAAAGACCATTTACCTGCCGCAGTTCTTTAAGGAAAATTACCCGTTGGTGCAACTGGTGCAGCAGCTACTTTCTGCCGATAATATAGAGCAGTACCGCCACGAAGAACGTGCATTGATGGTAAGACGCATCAAAGCGGCGGGCAAACAGCTGAATGCTGTGCTGGAAAGCATGACGCAGGACACGATTTCTCTGCCGGAAAAAGTAACGCAATTAAAACAGGAGCTGGCACAGCACTATGGAGAAAGTGCTTTTCTTGACTGCCGCAGCATGGGCGAGATCGTTCGCTGCTCCCTCGATCTGCTGATTGCGAATCCGTAGTAAGGCTTGAGATATGAGATGTGAGAAACCGCATTGCCAGATAATTGAGCCATTGCGTAATTGAGCCATTGAGAAATTCAGAAAACATTATTTTGCGGGGATAAATCGTTTTTTAACCGGAAATGCCGCGCCTGAAACTGACCTTATTTATCCTTGCCTGCTGTGTGATAACTGCATCATGCAAAAAAGACCTGCTGCATTGGCAAAAAGTACAACAGATTGACAGCCATACCAGTAACCGTATCAACCGCATCTTATTCATTAACGACAGCGTAGGCTTTGCCGTAGGCGGCGAACGCTTCCTGGAAGCAGATATACTTACTACCACAGACGGCGGTTATACCTGGAATCTCCGGTCCTTCCCTGAAGCCGGCAAAGAATTATACGACATTACCCGCTCGCCCGACGGCAGGTTGTTCACCTGCGGATTTGATGGCAAAATATTGTCCAGCAGCGATGCCGGAAACAACTGGACATTTAAGCAGAACTGGTATATCCCTGCTAATACTATTGCATTTACAGGCGGTTCGCATGGCCTCGTGGCCGGCGGCGTAAGCTTCGACCAGGGGTTTATTACCGACATTGACGGCAACGGCAGCCAAACTTCTTATGATTCGACAGGTTACGAAGTCAATGAGATCCGGATGGCTGATGCTGCTCATGGCTACCTGGCGGGATATGGTATAATGCAGCGAACGGCAGACAGCGGCCGCACCTGGCAGATGCTGGATATCGTAAACGACAATTTTGAAGGCATGTGCATCCGGGGCAACAATGTATGGGTGTGCGGCTATGGTGGCAGCATTTACAAAACAGCCGACGGCGGCAACAACTGGGACCGGCTCCGTAACGGCGATAATCTTACGCTGCCCCGCTATCGCCTTTACGATATTCTCTTTACCGACGAAATGAACGGTTATGCGGTAGGAGAAAAAGGCGTGGTTATTTATACCGACGATGGCGGTAAGCACTGGATGGAATTCGACCGTTTTACATCTGACCATCTGCATTGTATATCACAATGCCCCAATGGCGACTTGCTGGTAGCAGGTGAAAACGGTGCGTTTTTCAGGCTGCTGAAAAGATAGATATCCGGAGAAATCTTAATTTTGCTGTCAAAATCTTACCGCAATGTCCCTGTTCAAAAAGAAAGAGCCTAAATCATATGATGTAAAAGGCCATCAGCTTACCTGCCCTGTATGCGGCAATCAATATTTCTGGTACCGTAAAGCACAGCTCAATTCTTCTATCAGCACCTTTTTCAATCTCGACTGGACGGACAGATCTGCCATATGTTTCGTCTGCTCCGAATGCACGCATATTTCCTGGTTCCTGGGCGATAAATGATGAATGGTGAATGGTCAATAATGAAACGTGAAATGTAAAACGCTATCATAAACAATAAATTCATCAGATGAATATTACTTTCCGGTACAAAAAAATATGGATAATGCTCTGTAGTAAAATACAGCTGCATTATCCATATTAATATATTAACCGACCAGTCAACTTGTTGACTTATTAACTTGTCAACTGGTCAACGTCAACCTACGAACTTCTCTTCGGTCCGCGGTTATTATTACTGAAATTACGCTTCATGTTAGCCTTACGGTCTCTCAGCACTGCGTTGGGGCGTGGCACTACATCTTTTCCTTTAGGCGGATTGATCTTTACCATACCCTCGGGCGTCATAGGATACGGATGTGCCTCTATTACCGGTATCGGGAAACCGATCAGTTTCTGAATACCGCGCAGATCGTCCAGTTCTTCTTCATCGCAGAAAGAATAGGCAATACCGCTGGCTCCCGCACGGCCGGTGCGGCCTATACGGTGCACGTATGTTTCGGGCACTTCCGGTATTTCATAATTAATTACGTGCGACAGCTCTTCCACATCAATACCGCGTGCCGCAATATCCGTAGCAACCAGTACACGCGTTTCTCCATTCTTAAAGTTGGAAAGTGCACGCTGGCGGGCGTTCTGCGATTTGTTACCATGTATCGCTTCTGCACGGATACCGGAGTGGGCAAGGTCTTTTGCAACCCTGTCTGCACCATGTTTGGTACGGGTAAACACAAGCACACGCTCTATATTCTTATCCTTCAGGATAAAACTGAGCAGTTTTTTCTTATCCTTCTTTTCTACAAAAAACAGGGACTGTTTTATGGTTTCCGCAGTTGACGAAACGGGCGTTACCTCTACATATGCAGGCTTTACCAGTATGGTATTGGCCAGTTTCTGTATTTCGGGCGGCATCGTGGCTGAGAAAAACAGCGTCTGTCTTTTCTGCGGCAGCCTTGATACTACTTTCTTCACATCGTGGATAAAACCCATGTCCAGCATGCGGTCTGCTTCATCGAGCACAAATATTTCAATATCCTTCAGGCTGATGTACTTCTGGTCCATAAGATCCAGCAGACGGCCGGGAGTAGCTATGAGAATGTCCGTACCATGATGCAGTGCCTTTGTCTGGGCACCCTGCGGCACACCGCCGAAGATCACAAGATGTCTCAGGTTAAGATTGCGGCCATAGGCTCCAAAGCTTTCACCGATCTGAATGGCAAGCTCACGCGTTGGAGTAAGGATCAATACTTTTATCTGCTTGTGTGTTTTAACACCGGGAGCATTGTTCAGCAATTGTAATATCGGAATGGCAAATGCAGCAGTTTTACCCGTGCCGGTCTGCGCACATCCCAGGAGATCTTTCTGTTCTAATACTATAGGAATTGATTGTGCCTGTATCGGTGTGGGTGTGGTATATCCTTCAGTTTCTAATGCCTGTAATACAGGCTCTATCAGATTTAATTCTTTAAATGTCATGTTTTGTTTTAAAAATAATGGGCCGGGCTAATACTAATTAAGGTAGGAACGCAGCTATAAAATTCTGACAAAGATAAGTTTAATTATTAAGGTATCAGTTATACCTGTATCAATGTATAAGATCATATTGATTTAATTTAGATTATCCAGATTTTTAAAAGAAATATGTATTTTGTCAAACTGTGGCAAACAGTTTGCTACGGGGTATAAATCATTCATCACTTTAAAAATTTAATCACACATGCTTTTATTGCAGATCCCGGACACAGTAAATGTAAAAGGAACCATTGACCAGGGCAGCACACTCATGTTCCGCCTTAAAGAACTTGCGCTGGAATACGCGCCCAAACTGCTTGGCGCCGTTCTTGTTTATCTTATAGGTAACTGGCTTATAGGTAAAGTGAGTAACATCCTGCGGAAAGTGCTTACCGGCCGCAAGTTTGATCCTTCACTGCAATCTTTCCTGCTTTCGCTGTTCCGCGTAACCATGCTCATACTGCTGTTCCTTGCCATAGCGGGAATGATAGGTGTAAATATTACAGGATTTGCAGCATTGCTTGCAGGCGCAGGTGTAGCCATAGGCGCAGCGCTCAATGGTTCGTTGGGTAACCTTGCCGGCGGCGTAATGATGCTGATCTTTAAACCTTTTAAAGTGGGTGACATGATCGAAGCACAAGGCGTAATAGGTATTGTGCAGGAAATGGGCATTTTTAATACCGTCATCCTTTCCGCTGAAAATAAAACGATCATCCTGCCTAATGGCGCACTGTCTACCGGCGTAATGACCAATTATACTACTCACGGCAATCTGCGCGTAGACCTGATGATGGCCATAGCCCCGGATCAGAGCATTGATAAAGCCCGCGAAGTGGCCACAGCAGCCATGCTTTCCCATCCTAAAGTACTGAAGACACCTGCTCCGGAAGTAAGTGTATTAAAAGTAGCAGATGGCATGGTCACGCTGGCTATCCGTCCGTATACTACACAGCCGGATTACTGGGATGTATACTTCGGCGTGCAGGAACTGGTGAAAAAAGCATTTGACGCAAACAACGTAGCAGGTCCTACACCGCATCGTGTTATCATCAACAAAAGCTAATCACATTGTCTCCCTGAGAAGTTGTTTAAAAAAGAAATTGCTAAACCTCTGCAAAGCCTGCCCGGCGTAAGTCTTACTTTTTTGCTTGCCCAAAAAAGTAACAAAAAAAGGCAGCAGGCAGCTATCACGGCTGCTGCCTGCATCGCACGATTAGGCATTTATAATACTGTACTGCCGGGCAACAGAACCTCGATAGCACTCAGTACTAGCTCGTTTTATTTTTTAACTAAGTACTTTTAAACAGCTCCTGAACATCGCCGAAGGACGACAAAACATAGCACATATCAAAGCAGGGCTATTGCAGTCCTGCTTTTTTATTGCCCTTACGAACCATCGTCCTGCATCCTTGCATTGTTAACGGGAAACCCGCTTCCGCAAAGCTCGTATTGACTATCAGGGCTTTATTATTGCCTACGGATAGCAGGTAGTCGGCTACGCGCCATTTATTCCCGGCTTCGCCGTCCGGAGAACGAACTTCACTATCTGCGGCACAGGTTACGTACATCGCGATGCACGCTACGCGCCAACCAGATGTGCACGTCCGGCTCCCCGTAACCTACGCCGAAGTATAAGTAATACGTACCAATGGCTGCGCCCCGCTACCAGCGACGCGTATGATTTTCTCCCTGTTACAGCGCGGCCCAACGCATAGCACGAAGTCACCTTCATGCATCACGAAGTTCCCTTCATCTAATGCGAAGTACTTCATCATTACCACATAAAACAGGCGCAAAATCACGATTTAATGGCCGGAGTAACCCGTATTTCCGGCAAGAGATGACACATTGTCTGCACAAATTATGTACGAGCTGCCCGGGGACAGATTTATGGCATTTCATACCGCAAACACCGCTTTTTAATTGCTGAATAGGCTGTAAAGCAGTAATTTTCCGGCAATATGAATCGCATAGACCGCGTCACGGCAATACTGATACAGCTGCAATCGCGCAAAGTGGTAAAAGCGCAGGACATTGCAGAACGCTTTGGAATCAGCCTGCGTACTGTATACCGTGATATTGCTACCCTGGAAGAAGCCGGTATACCTGTGATCGGAGAAGCCGGCGTGGGTTATTCTATCATGGACGGCTATCGCCTGCCGCCGGTTATGTTTACCAAAGAGGAAGCTACCGCCTTTATCACTGCAGAAAAGATCATAGAGAAATTTACCGATGGACCTACTACCGACAGTTTTCGCTCGGCTATGTATAAAGTACGGGCCGTACTGCGCAGTACGGAAAAACAACTGCTGGAAAATATTGAAGAGCATATAGAAGTATACCGGCGCTACGCTCCCGCCGGCGAAAATGCAGCGCCCAATACCCTGCAGCCTGTATTGCAGAGCATAGCTGAAAAAAAAGTACTGCTGATACACTATACCGCATTTAATACCACAGAGCCTACCGTACGCTTTATAGAACCTGTAGGTCTCGTCTTCTACTCCGGCTACTGGCATACGATAGCCTGGTGCCGCCTGCGTAATGCCTACCGCGACTTCCGGGCCGACAGGATGCGGCGCATCAGCTGCACAGACGAGCCATACGGACAGGATCACCCGCCATTAAAAGAATACATTGCGGGAATGGCCAGAAAGGAAAACCTGCAAACGGTAGTGATCAGCATTCTCAAAGACAGAAGCGCCCACCTGCAGGAGGCTAAGTACTATTATGGTTTTGTAAGCCAGCAGGAATGTGACGACCATTTGCGCATGACATTTCTTACGTCATCGCCGGAACACTTTGTGCGCTGGTTTATCACCTATGCTGATGAAGCAACCATTATTGAGCCGGAGTCGATGCAGGAAACACTGAAAAGTCATTTTCTCCGCATTTCAGAAAAAATCGGAATTTCCTCTGAGCTGCTGACATAGGGCTGTCACCACCCCGTCGTTGTTTTGTACTATCAAAAACAAACAACTATGACACAGGAAACTATGCTGGCTGCTGCTGCCACTACACTGGCTACACAAATCATTGATTATGTGGCATACAATCAATGGGCAAACGAACGCATCACCGGTTGGCTGCGTACCAAGCCCGACGAAATTCTGGAACAGGAAGTCCCGTCCAGCTTTCCAACCATTAAAGAAACACTGCTGCACATCCGCCGTACCGAGCAATACTGGCTGGGGCATCTCAAAGGTGTTAAATGCAAACCCGTATATGATGAAGTATTTGAAGGAACAGCCGAAGACCTGTTTGAAGATGTAAATATACAGTCGGAAGCGTTTTATGATCATGTACAGTCGCTCAACGAAAAAACCGTACGCGAAAGCTGCTGCTTTCTCGCACCGGTACGCTGGCCGGAATGGGACGAATTTGTCCGCCCGGTATCAGAGCTGATCATGCATGCCATGAACCACAGCACCTATCATCGCGGACAGATCATTACCATAGGCCGTAATCTGGGCCTTACAGATGCACCCATGACCGATTATATGTATTACCTCCTGATGGAAAAAGACTGATTTTAACCACAAGAATACAAAATGACCGCAGAGGAACGCGAAGAGATGTACCAATATAGTATAGAAAGCACTTAGCGCCTCTTTGCGTAAAAAACGCTGCGTACTTTGCGGTTAGTTTTCTTAATCAAAGGCCATTGACACAAAAAGAAATCGCATTATACAGGCTGGTCAATCTGCAAATTGCACAGCATACGATACACACTCCCGGCGAGATGGTGGCGTACCTGGGCGCTATGCAGGCACAGGACTTTCCCGGAGCCAAATGGGCTTTGGGGCTTCGTATTCCCGGCACTACAGATGCCGGAATAGAACAGGCTATAGCAGATCGCAAAATCGTACGCACCTGGCCTATGCGCGGTACACTCCACTTCGTTGCTCCGGGCGATGTACGCTGGATGCTGCAGCTGATGGCCTCCCGTGTACTGGCCGGCAGCAAAGGACGCCTGAAACAACTGGAACTGGATGATAAGACATTGCTGAAAAGCAAAAAGATACTGGTCAAAGAACTGCAGGGCGGAAAACAGATAGCCCGGAATGAATTATATAGTATCCTTGATAAAAACAAAATTTCAACAGAAGGCCAGAGAGGTATTCATATCCTCTCGCACGCCGCACACGAAGGGCTTATATGTTTCGGATCGCATAATGAAAAGCAGCCAACGTTCACACTGCTGGACGAATGGATACCTGCGGGGAAAAAACTGTCGCAGGAAGAAGCATTGGCAGAAGTAGCGTTGAGATATTTCACCAGCCATGGACCCGCCACTTTACAGGATTTTGTATGGTGGACCGGATTAAAAGTTGCAGATGCAAAAACAGCTGTGCAACTCGTACAGGAAAAGATGCACACCATAGAAATAAATAAGACCGCATACATCATGGGGCAAAACCTCCCGGATATCAGCAAACTCAGTCCTGACGTATACCTGCTCCCTGGTTTTGATGAATATATGCTCGGGTACAAAGACCGCAGTGCAGCCCTTGATCCGCTGCATATGCCTAAAGTAGTGCCCGGGAACAACGGTATGTTTATGCCCACGCTAATCATAAAAGGAAAAATAGAAGGCACGTGGAAACGCCCGGTAAAGAAAGACAAGATCAAATTACAGATTACACCTTTTCTCCGCCTTACAAAAACTGCAAAAGCTGGTGTTACCGCGGCAGCAAAGCTTTACGGAAAGTATATGCAATTACCGGTGCAGATTGAAGAAATATAAATTTCCGGGAAAAGATGACCAAAATCATTTCCAGGTACGGCAGCTGTCATTGGCTGCCTTTTTTTATGCAGATAAGTTTGTGAAAAACAGACATATAGTATGGCCAGTGTATTATTTGCTCATTATCACAAAGAAGATCTGAAAGGATTAATAAAATGCCTGAATGAAGATTATTACGATCCTATCATTCAAAGCTGTATACAGATATCGGGATTTGCAGACTATATAAGCAGCAAAACGCCCGACAACGTGGCCGGCAACCTGTATATCTCCCGTTGCATCAGGATGCTGGACCAGATAAAACAGGAAGTGGAAACCAGCAAATACGTTATCGCTCCTTATGTAAATGAGTTGTACGAAAAGGATACGGATGGGCATAACTGCAGTACGTGCAGCGGTAAGTGCAGCATCCAGCATAAAGTGCAGATAGAGCAGATAAAAGCGATACACAAAAAGATAAATGACATCATACAGAATATAAAACAACTGGAGCAGCCGTTGAGTGAACGCGGTGTTGCAACAGAACATGACGGTAAAATCATCCACAACGAATTAGCAATACTGGATAACGTTATTACTGAGATGTTTTATATAGAAGAAGAGATACTGATGCCGAAAATACTGGAGGCGCAAAAACATATCAATGCAAAGTGATAGTGTAACCATACATCCGCCGCAGAGCACTACGATATGTTATCATTGCGGAACGCCTTGCCTCAATAAGAAAATAAGCATAGCGGATAAATATTTCTGCTGCGAAGGCTGTAAACTGGTTTACGAGATACTGGACCAGAACGGATTGTGCAACTATTATCATATACAGAATCACCCCGGCCTGAGCCAGGTAAAAGCAAAAAGAGCAGATAAATTTTCCTTCCTTGATCAGCAGGAAATAGCAACACAGTTGTATAGCTTTACCGATGGTAATCATACTACTGTATCGCTATATATACCGGGTGTTCACTGCAGCTCCTGTATGTGGCTGCTGGAGCATCTGCATAAACTGCTGCCGGGTGTTACGGAGAGCCGGCTGAACTTCAGTACCAAAGAACTGACAGTCCGTTTTAACCGTAATGAAGTGAGCCTGCGCCAGATCGTGGAAATGATGACTACTATCGGCTATGAGCCATACATCAGTCTCGAGGACGCAGATAATAAATCGGCAAAAAAGGTCGATCGTAAACGCATTTACAAGCTGGGTATTGCAGGCTTCTGTTTCGGAAATATCATGATGATGAGCTTCCCGGAATATTTTTCGCTGCACACAGGCATAGAGCAGCAGTATGCACACCTGTTCCGCTACCTGAACCTTGCACTTTCATTGCCGGTATTTTTCTATTGCGCATCAGAGTTCTGGATCAATGCGTGGAAAGGGCTGCAGCAAAAGATGCTGAATATAGATGCGCCTATTGCATTGGCTATACTTATCACCTTCAGCAGGAGTATCTATGAAATAGCCACGAATACAGGTTCGGGTTATCTCGATAGCATGAGCGGCATTATTTTCTTTATGCTCGTGGGCCGGCTGGTACAGGAGCGTACTTACCGTTCTATTTCCTTTCACCGCGATTATAAATCATACTTTCCCATTGCGGTAACCGTATGCAACGGTGATAAAGAAGAAAGCCGCAGCCTGCACGAATTAAAGGAAAAAGATGTAGTGCTTGTGCACAACGAAGAGATCATACCCGCCGATGGCATACTGGTAAGAGGCGACGCCCGTATTGACTACAGCTTTGTAACCGGCGAAAGCGAGCCCGTATTGATTACACCCGGCAATATGCTGTATGCCGGCGGACGCCAGGCAGGCACCAATATTACTATGCAGGTAACAAAACCGGTTGCATCGGCACATCTTACTGCTCTCTGGAACCACCACAGCTTCCGCCAGGACAAGCAATTGAAAAATGAAGATAGCAGCACGATACACCTGCTCAGTAAATACTTTACCTATATACTTTTTTCACTGGCCATCATTACTGCAGTTTACTGGTCACTGCACGATACAAGCCGCATTTTGCCATCTGTTACAGCCATGCTCATTGTAGCCTGCCCCTGTGCATTACTGCTCTCTGCCACCTATACTAATGGTAACCTGATGCGCATCTTCAGCGCCAGCGGGCTATATCTGCGCGATGCAGCGGTTATTGAGCCAATGGGCAGAATAGATCATATCGTCTTTGACAAAACCGGCACACTTACGCAAAGCAACAGCAGTGAAACAATTGCAGGCCATACATTCACACCGTACGAACTGCAGGGCATATATACTGTAGCCGCCCAAAGCCAGCACCCATACAGTAAAGCATTACAAAAGATACTCGGCCGGTATCCACACCTGCAGCTCAGCAGCTGGGAAGAGCACAAAGGGAAAGGCATTGAAGCCTTTGCAGATGGCCACAGGATACGCATCGGCACGGCATTATTTACCGAAGTACCTGTAATTGTCTCTGCAGGCGATAAGGCACAACTGTATGTCCGGTTCGACGACAAAGCGGGCTCATACCATTTTGCAACCGGCCTGCGTACAGGTGCAGCCGAAATGATCAGACGTTTAAAAAACAAGTTCCGTATATCGCTGCTTTCAGGTGATCACAATAAAGAACAACAGGAGCTGCAACAGGTATTGGGTGCAGACAGCAGGCTGCTGTTTGAACAACAACCAGAGGACAAACTGCGGTACATTGCGCGGTTGCAACACCAGGGAGACACCGTGCTGATGATCGGCGACGGGCTCAACGACGCCGGCGCACTCCGGCAAAGCGACGTAGGCATTACACTGGCAGCAGATGTAAATAATTTTACACCTTCCTGCGATGCCATTCTTGATGCAGCCAGGTTTAATTCATTACCAGACATGCTTTCCCTGGCACGGGCCGGAGGTTATATAATCAGATTCAGTTTTCTCATTTCCATCCTGTACAATATTGCCGGTCTATACTTTGCTATACAGGGCCGGCTGATACCGGTAATTGCCGCTATACTGATGCCTTTGAGCACACTGAGTATTGTATTGATCACAACAGGACTGACAACACTTACCGCAAAATATTACAGGTTAAAAACCTCCTGAAGAATCTTTCATGGTTACCCAAAATGCAATATCCCTGCGCCGGTGCGCGGGGATTATTGTCTGCAGCAGCTGACAAAATGATGACGACGATCATCTTTTCTCCTGCCGCGTATCATAAGCATTGCCCCTGCACATAAATACTTTTGGACTGTAATAAAAACCGTACATCATGAGTGCTTTGTTCATATTAGTTCTGGCAAGTATTGCCATAGCAGCAGGCTTCCTGGTTGCTTTTATATGGAGCGTACGGACCAACCAATACGAAGATAAAGATGGCGCAGCAATGCGCGCAATGCACGAAGACCCGCTTTGAAAACGAAAGCCTGATTACAACTAAATTTTTTCTGCAAACAATCCGTGTTTCATGTCTGATATACAAAAAACACCTCAGCAACAGGTTGCCGCCACGCCTGCTATTACTTCCTCTGTGGCGATGGATCATTTCTTTTATGACAACAAGATTGTGGCCATGTTTGCCTACGCAACCATATTCTGGGGCATAGTAGGCATGCTGGCAGGCTTGGTCGCTGCGTTCCAGCTGGTCTTCCCTGCGCTTAATATGAATATGGCAGCAACCACATTCGGCCGCGTACGACCAGTGCACACCAATGCGGTGATATTCGCATTTGTAGGAAACGGCATTTTCATGGGTGTATATTATTCATTGCAGCGCCTTTGCAAAGCACGTATGTTCAGCGACCGGCTCAGCAAACTCCACTTCTGGGGCTGGCAATCGATCATTGTGCTGGCTGCGGTTACGCTCCTAGCCGGCTATACAACCGGTAAAGAATACGCAGAGCTGGAATGGCCGATAGATATACTCATTACGCTGGTATGGGTTGCTTTCGGCTGGAACATGTTTGGCACAATCTTAAAACGCAGGGAGCGTCACCTGTATGTAGCCATCTGGTTTTACATTGCCACATTTGTAACTGTTGCCATGCTGCACATTGTCAACTCTGTAGAGCTGCCTTTCAGCTGGATGAAATCATACTCCTGGTATGCAGGCGTGCAGGATGCACTGGTGCAGTGGTGGTATGGTCACAACGCAGTTGCGTTCTTCCTTACCACACCGTACCTCGGTATCATGTATTATTTCCTGCCCAAGGCTGCCAACAGGCCGGTATATTCTTACCGCCTCTCCATCATACACTTCTGGGCGCTGATATTTCTCTACATATGGGCCGGACCGCACCACCTGCTGTACACCGCCCTGCCCGACTGGGCACAGTCATTAGGTACTGTATTTTCAGTAATGCTTATCGCACCATCATGGGGAGGTATGCTCAACGGATTGCTTACACTGCGGGGCGCCTGGGATAAAGTACGTGAAGATGTAGTGCTCAAATTCATGGTAGTGGCTGTTACAGCCTACGGCATGGCCACTTTTGAAGGACCGATGCTGAGCCTGAAGAATGTAAATGCCATCAGTCATTTTACCGACTGGACTATTGCCCACGTACACGTCGGCGCTTTGGGCTGGAACGGCTTTATGACCTTTGCGATGCTGTACTGGCTGTTCCCCAGGTTATTTAAAACAGAACTTTATTCGCAGAAGCTGGCCAACCAGCATTTCTGGATAGGCACACTCGGCATTGTATTCTATACCGTACCTATGTACTGGGGTGGTTTTATGCAGAGCCTCAACTGGAAAGAGTTTACACCGGAAGGCACACTGAAGTACCAGTTTCTCGAAACGGTAACACAGATGAAACCTTTCTATGCCATGCGTGGTGTAGGTGGTACACTGTACCTGATCGGAGCGCTCATTATGGTATACAATCTTTATAAAACAGCGCGTTCCGGCAAAGCAGTAGCAGACGATCCGGCAGAGGCAGCACCACTGGCCAAAATCTATGAAGTGCACAGCAAAGAACACTGGCACCGCTGGATAGAAAGACGCCCGGTACAGATGCTGGTGGGAAGCCTTGTGGTGGTAGCTATAGGCGGACTTATAGAGATCATACCTACGTTCCTTGTAAAATCAAATATACCTACCATTGCCAGCGTAAAACCATATACGCCACTGGAGCTGCAGGGACGCGACATCTACGTGCGTGAAGGCTGTTATACCTGCCACAGCCAGATGATACGCCCGTTCCGCGATGAAGTGGCCAGGTATGGTGAATACTCCAAAGCAGGAGAGTTTGTATACGACCACCCGTTCCAGTGGGGCAGCAAACGCACAGGGCCAGACCTGGCACGCATAGGCGGTAAATATCCCGACAGCTGGCATTTCAATCATATGTACGATCCGCGTAGCACGTCGCCCAACTCCATTATGCCGCGTTATACCTGGTTGTTCAAAAACGAGCTGGACACGGCCATCACACCAGCAAAGATCAGGGCGATGCAAAAACTGGGAGTGCCATATCCTTCAGGCTACGACAAAATAGCTAACGGGCAGTTGATCGCACAGGCACGCACCATACAGGGAAACCTGTACAATTCGCCGGAGAAAATAAAGATATCAGAGAACAAAGAGATCATTGCGGTGATCGCCTATTTACAACGCATGGGCAAAGACATTAAGCTGGAACAGAAAACAGCACAAAACCAATAAAACAGTTTTATATGAAATTCATACACTACCTGGAGCGCATTAGCGGCGTAGGTATTTACCCGCTGTGCTCGCTGCTCATATTCTTCCTGTTCTTCAGCGCACTTGCCATCTGGGTATTGCGTGCCGACAAAGGTTATATACGCTCATTGAAAAACATTCCTTTTCCGGGCCAGGACAACTGACCGATAAAAGCTGAAATCATATGCATCAACACTTTCAAAGATTCGCACTTACACTCTTCATGTTGTTTTCCGCAGGAGTAATAAAAGCTGCAGACATTGCAGAACCATCCGGCAGTGCTGCAAATATCAAAGAAGCACAAGGTCTTAATGTAACACTGGTAAGCCTTGTAACACTTATCGTTGTGCTGCTGTTTGTAATAGGAATTACTGCCAATGTTTTGCGCCAGCTGTCCTTTGTGTACCGGGATAAAATGCGTAAAGACCGTTCCGGCAATTCAAATGTGTTTCCATCTATAGTACTGCTGCTGGCGGGGATCGTCTGCTCGATTCCTGCTTTTGCAGCAGATGCTGCTACATCTTTGCCGGTTAAAGAAGCACCTGTATTTATAAGTGGTATTCCGGCGGATGATTTTTACCTCATCATCGGCATCATAGCACTGGAGCTTACCGTGCTTTTCGTTCTGATGCTCTGCATACGCATACTGATACGCCTGCTGGCCGCAAAACCGGAAACAGCAAAAGTAGCCAGGGCCATCGTAAGAAGGTCTTTCATGGATCGATTCAATAAATCTGTATCTGTCGAAAAAGAAAAAGACATTATGCTGGACCACGACTATGACGGCATACATGAGCTCGACAACAGCCTGCCTCCCTGGTGGAAATACGGATTTTATCTGACCATTTTTGTTGCCATCATTTACCTGTACTATTACCATGTTGGTGGCGGACCCAGCTCTCATGAGGAATATGTAACTGCTGTGGAAAAAGGAAAAGAAGAAGTAGCTGCTTATCTCGCTACATCGGCCAACAATGTAGATGAAAATTCAGTAACACCGGTAACTGACGCTGCACAGCTGAATGATGCCCGTTCCATATTTGAGACCACCTGCTCTGCCTGTCATGCCAAAGACGGTGGTGGTGGCATAGGTCCCAACCTTACAGACCCATACTGGCTGCATGGCGGCGACATTAAAGATGTTTTCAAATCTATTAAATACGGATGGCAGGACAAGGGTATGAAAAGCTGGAAAGATGATTATTCACCTAAACAGATTGCCGGGCTTGCCAGCTATGTAAGATCACTTCAGGGCAGCAAACCTGCTAATCCTAAATCACCGCAGGGAGATAAATCCCAGGAAACCAATACAGCTAAAACCGGACGGGCAAATCCTTAAGCATAAACAATCAGCAAATGGAAATTGATCATACAGCACGGGCATCTTTCAGGGATAGCGTAGCAACGGTAGATAAAGAAGGCAAACGTATCTGGATGTTTCCTAAAAAGCCGCACGGCCGCCTGTACAATATGCGTACCTGGGTAAGTGTGGCATATATCATCATCTTCTTTGCATTGCCGTTTATTCATGTAAATGGCCACCCGCTGTTTATGATCAATATCCCGGAAAGAAAGTTCATCCTCTTCGGGCAGATCTTCTGGCCGCAGGATTTCTTCATCTTCGGACTGGGCATGGTGCTGTTTGTTGTATTTATTGCTTTGTTTACAGTTGTCTTTGGCCGCATATTCTGCGGATGGATATGCCCGCAGACAGTCTTTATGGAAATGATCTTCCGCAAGATTGAGTACTTTATAGATGGTGATGCCGCAGCGCAGAAAATGTTGAAAAAATCGGCCTGGAATACCGATAAGATCATCAAACGTGTGTCTAAATGGACCGTTTTCTGGGCACTCAGCTTTCTTATTGCCAATACCTTTCTTGCTTATATAATCGGTGCCGACGCATTACGCAAGATCGTGAGTGAGCCGGTAGCGCAGCATTTTGGTGGTCTGACCGCACTGATCATTTTTACCTCTGTATTCTTTTTCGTCTACTCCTGGATGCGCGAACAGGTATGTACAACCGTATGCCCGTATGGGCGCCTGCAGGGTGTTTTGCTGGACCGCAACTCAATCGTCGTTGCTTATGATCACAAACGAGGCGAGCCGCGCGGCAAATATAAAAAGAATGAAACGCGCACCTCAGGCGACTGTATCGACTGCCTGCAATGCGTACAGGTATGCCCTACCGGTATAGACATACGCAATGGTACACAGCTTGAATGTGTGAACTGTACTGCCTGTATAGATGCCTGCAATAAGATGATGGAAGCTATACATCAGCCTACTGGCCTGATACGCTATGCATCCGAATCAAATATCAGTGACGGAAAAAAGACAAGGTTTACCTCCCGCATGAAGGCATATACTATCGTCATGTGCCTGCTGCTGGGTGTAGAAACCTACCTGCTCACCAGCCGTACAGATGCAGGTATTACCATATTGCGCACCCCGGGACAACTGTACCAGCAGCAGCCAAACCATCAGCTGAGTAACCTGTATAACTACAAGCTGCTCAACAAAACTTATACTGATATGCACTTGAGCCTGAAGCCGGAAAATTTTAAAGGCACAATACAGCTGGTAGGCGAAAAAGACCTGCATATACCTAAAGAAGGGGCATTATCCGGCAGCATGTTTGTGTATATGGATAGTGCCGATGTAAAGAACACAGAAACCCCCATATCCATTGGCGTATACCGGGACGGGAAAAAGATAAAAACGATCAAAACCGCATTCCTCGGGCCTTTTATGGGCAATTAATGATTCTGCAATGTCATGACAATGAAAGAGGCAGCTCACACAGTATCAGACCCGCATCATGTGAGATCTCTTCTGCCGCCGGTATGGCTGCTGAAAAGAAAAATAAAAAACAATTATCATGCATATCAACTGGGGCGCGAGAATCGCCATACTGTATATAGGTTTTGTAGCGCTGATCATAACACTTGTTACGCTCAGTATGAAGCGGCGCGTAGACCTCGTAGCCAATGACTATTACGGTGAAGAAATAGCCTACCAGAAAGTGATTGACGCCGGCAAAAACCAAAGCGCACTTTCGGTACCGGTAGCAGTACAACCGGCGCCGGAAACCATCACGCTCACCTTTCCCGCCGAATTCAAACAACAGCACCTCAACGGCACCATACAGCTTTATTCGCCGCAGCAATCAGATTACGACCGCCAGTTTACACTCAGTACAGACGATAATACATTTATCATACCGCGTGCGCAGCTCCGGAAAGCGCATTATATCATGAAGATCAGCTGGACAGCAAACGGAAAGAACTACTACCAGGAAACAAATCTTAATCTTTCTGCATCATGAACGCTGCAGCGCTTGGCCTTGCTTTCCTGATGGGACTTACCGGCAGCCTGCACTGCGCAGGTATGTGCGGCCCGTTTATCTGGATCATGCCGTTCCAGGCATTGAAAGGCATACGTAAGGCACTGGCTGTTTCTGCATATCACTTCGGGAGGATCTCGGTTTATGCAGCCATGGGATTAATGCTTCATTCATTTAAGGAATTATTTCAGCCGCAGTGGCAGCAATACATTTCCATTGGCCTTGGCATTGTGTTATTATTGATTGGTCTGATGTATTTCATACCAGGAAGAACAATGCAGCTGCATCTGCCATGGACAAAATTCGTGCAGCAAAGGCTGGGAAAAGTATTAGCCCGACCACGTACCGGCAGTCTGCTGCTTGCAGGTATATTAAACGGATTACTTCCCTGTGGGCTGGTGTATATGGCATTGTCTGCAACTGTTACAGCCAGTACCGCAATCAGCGCAGCCGCTATGATGTATGCTTTCGGGCTGGGTACCACGCCGATGCTGGTGGCACTTACAGTACTTAAAGGACGTATTTCCCTGGCACAAAATATACAGCTGCGTAAATTCGTACCCGTGATCATGCTGTTCTTCGGCTGCCTGTTCGTACTACGTGGCATGAACCTCGGCATTCCCTACCTGAGCCCTAAAGTAGTTGTAGAACAGGGGCATATTAAGGGTTCATGCTGTCATCGCAGGTAAGTAGCAAGTAGGAAGTAGCAAGTAGCAAGCTGTTATTGCAGAATCATAAAGAGCACAACTCACATTAAACACAACCCTTCACATCAACCATCAGCACATCATTTATTTACCTTCCGGATAACCTTCTCTACCCGCTTCCGTTTGCTTTCCTTTTCTATTTCATCGAGGCGCGAGGTAAGCAACAATACAAAATCCGTCCTGTTACCTGCGTTTATCAAAGGCATTGCATTTTCTGCATACATCGGTAACTGGTTGGTAGGACAAGACTGCAGTTGTTCCAGCAGCAGTGCAAAAGCATTTCCCGCATATTTCGGAACAGCCGCTAGCTTTATTAAAATTGCCACATAATGGTCTCTGGTAATTACAGAACCCTTATCTACAGCCAAAGCCAATCTGCCAAGTACAGCAAACACTCCATCGGGGTTTACACCGGCAATAGCATTCAACGCAGTCATCGCACCCCATTGCAGGCGGTTGTTCTTACTTTCCAGCAGAGGTACGAATACATCAATATAATCAGCGATTAAACCAGGTTTGCGCTCCCCGATCTCGTACAGCGTTTTGATACAATCGCTTTGTATATCTTTCTTTTTATGCTGCAGGCCTGCTACCAGTTCCTGCACAGCTGTCTTATCACCGGCAACAGCAATAGTTTCCGCCAAAGCAATGTTGGGCTGTTCATCTCTCTGCCCTACAGAAGAAGCAAGTTTATCTAGTATAGACATAATGTTTGTTTTAGACACCGGATTGTTTTGATAGCGGACGCCGGATTGATCTGATGCCGGGTATTTTACTACCCGGATGAAACTGTATCATTGACAGTGTCATGGTTCGACTGCGCTCACCATGACACTAAACAATCAGCACATTCTCCACATCAACGTACCAGTATCACATTGGCTAATCAGCTAATTTTCACATTCTCAAATTATCACCTCGGCACATCAACCAATCTGCACATTAATTACGTCCCTGCGCATCTACAGCCGCAATAGCCACCATATTTACGATCTGGCGCACCGAACTGCCGAGCTGTAATACATGCACCGGCTTATCCAGTCCAACGAGTATCGGGCCGATCGTTTCCACACCGCCGATCTCCTGGAGCAAATGATAAGCAATATTACCTGCTGCAAGATTCGGGAAGATCAGCACATTAGGTGCACCATCTGCCAGATCAGAGAATGGGTAGTTTTCACGCAGCAGATCTTTATTAAATGCCACACCTGCCTGCATTTCACCATCTATCACCAGTTCCGGGTGCAGTTGTTTTATTTTAGCCACCGCATTACGCATCAGTATTGCCTCAGGAGAATTGCTGCTGCCGAAATTGGAATAGGAAAGCATGGCAATACGCGGTTTAATATTGTACGACTCCACTACCCTTGCCGTTTGCAGCGTAATATCTATCAGTTCTTCTTCTGTAGGATTAAAATTCACAGAAGTATCTGCAAGGAACAGCGGCCCACGCTTGGTAAGCAGTATGTATACACCCGCCACACGTTTTGCCTGTTTGCTCACACCAATGATCTCCAATGCAGGACGTAAAGTATTAGGATATTGGCGTGTAAGACCTGAGATCAGCGCATCTGCCTCACCCATTTCTACCATCATACTGCCAAAATAGTTCGGCTCACGCATGATCTTCTTGGCTTCATAAAGATTATAGCCACGGCGCATCCTTTTCTCAAAAAAGCGTTCGCCAAACCTGCTGCGCCTCTGTTCTTGTGCATCACAGCGAGGATCTATGATCCTGACATCTTCACCTATATGCAGGTTATTCTCAGCAATGATCTGACGAATTTTAGGCTCGTTGCCCAGCAATATAGGAATGGCAATGCCTTCATCACTTACCTGCTGTACAGCTTTCAGTATCTTCAGGTTTTCCGCTTCTGCAAACACCACACGTTTCGGGTTCTGCTTCGCTTTGTTGATAATGAAGCGCAGCACATGGTCATCCGGCTTCAGGCGTTGGTACAGTTCCAGTTCGTATGCATCCCAATCTGTGATCACCTTTCGGGCCACGCCGCTTTCTATCGCAGCTTTTGCCACTGCGGGCGCTACTGTTACCAGCAGGCGCGGATCTATGGGCTTTGGTATAATATATGACGGACCAAAATACAGGCTCTTTTCATTATACGCTACGTTCACAATATCCGGCACCGGTTCACGCGTCAGTTCGGCCAAAGCTTTAACAGCAGCCAGTTTCATCGCTTCATTAATAGCCGTGGCACGTACATCCAACGCACCGCGGAAGATATACGGGAAACCCAGTACATTGTTTACCTGGTTGGGATAATCGCTGCGACCTGTAGCCATGATAATATCCTTCCGCACTGCTATAGCATCATCAAAAGAAATTTCCGGATCGGGATTGGCGAGCGCAAATACAATAGGTCTCGGCGCCATGCTCTGTATCATATCCGGTGTTACCACATTGCCTACACTCAGCCCCAGGAACACATCTGCATCCTTCAAAGCAGTGGTTAATGTAAGACTGCTGCCGGCTACGGCAAATTTCTGTTTGATCTCATCCAGGTCCGTGCGGCCATGATGCAGCACACCGTCTTTATCAAACATGATAAAATTTTCGTACCGCGCACCCATAGACACGTAGATCTGCACACAGGCCATGGCAGCCGCACCCGCACCGTTCACTACAAAGCGTACCTCTCCGATCTTCTTTTGCTGCAGCTCCAGTGCATTGATCAGCGCCGCACCGGATATAATAGCTGTACCGTGCTGATCGTCATGCATCACCGGTATGTTCAGTTCCTGTTTCAGGCGGCGCTCTATCTCAAAGCATTCCGGTGCCTTAATGTCTTCAAGGTTTACACCGCCAAAAGTGGGTTCTAAAATTTTTACAGTGCGTACAAACTCGTCAATATTCTCTGTGTCCAGCTCTATATCAAACACATCTATATCTGCAAAAATTTTAAACAGCAGCCCCTTGCCTTCCATCACCGGCTTGGACGCTGCAGGACCAATATTACCCAGGCCCAGTACTGCCGTACCATTGCTGATCACCGCCACCAGGTTGCCCTTGGCAGTGTAGCGATACACATCTTCAGGGTTATTATAAATCTCCTTGCAAGGCTCTGCCACGCCGGGCGAATAAGCCAGTGCGAGGTCGCGCTGTGTTTTGGTTTCTTTGGTAGGTATTACTTCTATCTTCCCCGGCCTGCCCTGCTCATGATAAGCCAGTGCATCTTCTTTACGGATCAGTTGTGCCATTATGCCTTTAATATTTTATAGTAGTGTATACAAATGAAACATGAGCACCGTTGCCGGTGCTACATGATGTAAGGTGCAAATTTATCGGTTATACAGGAAGCACCGGGTGTTAAAATTGGGGGATATTATGCCAACAGGCCTTTATACATACTGTAATTAATTATAGAACCGGGATATCCCTTCGACGAACGCCTGTTTTCAGACGATCTGCTGTATAAAAGCGTATGTCGAAAAATGAGCGCTATACGTCTAAATGGCCGGCAAACAGGCTTTTCACCGATGTACGTTTGTATCACAAAACAAAAAACACAAAAACTAAAAAAACAACGATTATGAAAAAGAACATTCTTACCATCGCATTTTCAGTGCTCGCAGTGATCACAGCTACGGCATCCGTACCCGCTTCAGAACAGGAGCCTGTGAGCTTTCAGCGAAGCAACCAGACGCTTATCAGCTTTGAGCTGACTTCCCGCAGGAACATCAATTCCAGGATTGAAATATATGACGCCAGCGGACGTATCGTGCTGAACCGTTCGATTTACAGCGGCACCATTAACATTCCTACGGCAGACCTGCAATCCGGTGCTTATAATTATGCTATTGTTAATGGCAGCAATACAACCAAAGGAGCTTTCCTGGTGAAATAAGCCGGGTATGCTAAGAAGCGATTTAAGAAGAATTTATTAAAACACAGCATAGCTTACCCATCACGACTTCTTACTTTTTGCTTGCCCAAAAAGTAAGCAAAAAAGGCAGCAGGCAGCTATTACCGCTGCTGCCTGCATCAAACCATTAAGCGTTTGTGCTGCTGTTCTGCCAGACAATTGAGCCTTGATCGCTATTTGTTACCCACTTTTGTTTTTAAGGCTACCCCTTTTCTAATAACTTTTGAATAAAGTCCAATAGTTACCGGACGAAGCATTCAGGTGTAACCAAACCACTTTGAGCATCTTAAATTTACTGCAATGTACAGCCATAGTTCCGCACAAGAGCCGGGTGTGTTTCCCCGTGCAGCCCGGCTGCTTGTCGAAAAAAAGAACACTTTGGTCGAATAAACTGTGGCTTCGTCGAAATCAGCAGCGGTAACATGCTGGCCCCGTATTAGTTTTGAAGCGGAAAATATATTTTTCTTAAATTCATCCGAGTGCCTGTATTATCAATCCATCCACGCCTGCGGCAAGAGCTGAGACAAGCCCGTCAGAACCTGTTTCTCCGGTGGCGCTGGTCGCTGCACCTGTTGTTATGGGGCATTGTTTCCGCAGCACTCATCGGCGTAAACCAGGAAATACTGGGTAATCGTTTTTCCAGCTATTTCAATACTTCATTGGTCAGCGCAGCAGGATATATCTATACTTTCCTGCTCCTGATACTGCCTTATGCACGCTACAAACGCAGCGTAGCTTTACTCACCTGCTTTTCCATCATGAATGTGATCATATGGTGGGCTGTATTATTTATGATGCGCAGACATCTGTATCATACACATCCGGAGATCTTCCCGGCACAGCTACTGGCACAGCCGGGCCTTATACTGGGTGTATCCCTTGGCAGCTTATTGGCTTTGGTATGGTCTTTTCTCTCCTGCTATTACTTTCTTGACCTTTACGACAAACAGCAAAATCTTGCACATTATGAAACTGTTCTGTCAGAAAAACTGAAGGCAGAAATGGCTTTTCTTCAGTCACAGATCAATCCTCATTTCCTTTTCAATACACTGAACAATATTTACCTGCTTACACTGAAACAACGGCCGGACGCAGCCATTATAACCCGCAGGCTGAAAGAGCTGCTGCACTATATGTTGTACGACTGCACTCAGGATAAAGTTCCTTTGTCTGGCGAAATCCTGTTCCTGAAGAACTACATAGCGCTTGAAGAATTACGGAACCGCCAGGAATCTGTAAACATCTCACTTCAGACAAACGGCGATACAGAGGGGCTGGAAATAGCCCCGCTGCTGCTTATCAACTTTGTGGAAAACGCATTCAAGCATGGTGTAAAGGCCGGTATCGGCATTGCAGATGTAGATATACGCCTTGACATCAGCCGTAATGAACTTATATTTTACATCAGCAATACACTGCCGGATGTTATTCCGGCAACAGAAAAACTGGGTATATCTGCAAGCGGGGGAATCGGCATAGGTAATGTACGTCGCCGTCTGCAGGTCATATACCCGGACAGGCATGAATTGAAAATCACGGAAGGGGACGGTCGCTATATCGTGCAACTGCATATTACATTATAATTTTTTCGCCATGCAGGAATACATACAACAGGAGCTTAACAGGACGAATGCAGCTATCTACTTCAGGAATGGCCGCTGGGTCTTTCATGTGCTGCTGGCATTGGGAGTCTACCTTGCAGGCATGCTTTCTACAGACCTCACAGATTTCTCCCTGCAATCTGTTTTTTATGTACTCGTATGGAGCAAGTGGCTCTACGCAATATTTTACTATACTTACTGTTTCTACCTGATCCCCGTATTGTTCAAACGCAACCGCAAAACGCTGTTCTGGTGTATACTGGTCGCCGCACTGCTGTTGCTGCCGTTGCTCGAGCTGTGCTTTTTTGCCGTTACAGACCATTTAGTACCAGTTATCTACAGGAATAATACCCCACTTTCAGCCCATGGTTATGCTATCCAGCTTCTTTCAGATACAACAGCCTTTGTTATGCTGTCATTCCTGCCTTATGTAATGGAAGTAATGGAAGATTTTAAATTGCAGAAAGCCATTTCTGCCGAAACAAACCAGCGCATACAAAACGAGCAGCGGCTGCTGAAAACGAAAATGAACCCGCAATTTATCATGCGTTCTCTGGACGGCATCATCTATTTGTCGGAAGAGCACAGCACCCAGGCACCCGACGCCGTCGTAAGTTTCTCGGATGTGCTGCGCTATCGCTTATATCCAGGCAGCGCGCCGGCTACGCTTGCAGGCGAACTACGCCAGGTAAATAACCTGTTCCGTTTTCAGAACGCCATAGCTGGGGACCAGCTGGTATGTACCCTTGAAACATCGGGCAACATAAACGGGCTGCAAGTGCCTTCTCTTATATTGGTAAGCTTTGCAGAAGAGTTGCTTAATACATATGATACGTCCGGCACATGGTCGCTGCTGCTGTATGTACTTGCAGAAGATAATGAACTGCAGATAGCTGCGGAACTTTGTACCGGTCACCCCGCCGCACAGGAAATCATTACGGCAGCGGGTATGGTAACAGAGCAGATATCTGGTAAAAAATGTAATTTTAATTCGTTACGTAACGGTAATCTTTTTTCAATTTCCTTATGCATTCCATCTCTCCAAAACTCCGCTGCCTGATTGTAGATGACGAGCCTATGGCCCAGGAAGTACTGGCTACACATATTGCTGCCATCCCGGAACTGGAGATCGTACAGTTGTGCAACAACGTAATGGAAGCATTTGAGGCATTGCACAAAAGCCATATTGACCTTATTTTCCTTGATATAAATATGCCGGTGATTAGCGGGCTCAGCTTTCTCCGTTCGCTCAAAGATCCTCCGGCTATAATACTTACCACTGCATATCCCGAATATGCTTTAGACGGATATGAACTGGACGTAGTGGATTACCTGCTCAAACCTATACCTCCTGCAAGGCTCCAGGCATCTGTAAAGAAGGCAATAGCGCGCCTGTCCGGCCAGGGACGTGAAGTACCTGTTATACAACAACAGGATGCTGCACCTGCAGCTGCAACTACACAGACTGTACCGGAGAAAAACTATTTCTTTGTAAAATCAGATGGTAAGTTGGTGAAGATAAACTATGCAGACATCCGTTACATAGAAGGTATGAAAGACTACCTGAAAATATATCTTGCAGCCGGGCAACCGGTGGTCATACACCAGACGATGAAAGGCATGGAAGAGCAACTTCCTGCTGCTAAATTTATGCGGGTACATAAGTCGTACATCATTGCACTGGACGCTATCCGCGCTATCGATGGAGCTATTGTGCATGTAGATAAGAATGAAATTCCGCTGGGCAGTACTTACCGGGAGGCACTGCTGGCAAAGATTTCAGCGGGCATTCAGTAGTTTGCTACCAGATGGCAGGGCGCTAATAATATAAGTACCGTCATCCTGCCAGGTTGTAACGGAGAGCAGGATCTTTTCAATTGATGCAGATTGCTTCGTTCCTCGCAATGGCGATCCCGTTGTTAATCTGCAACGCGAATCAAACTTTCAGAAAAAACGGTACTACCAGGCAAAGGAAATGCTCCATCCTTCGCGTCATTGCGAGCCTGAAGTACGAACGGTGAAGCAATCTGCTTCAATTGGAAACAGATTGCTTCGTCGTGCCTCCTCGCAATGACGTGTGGTGGAGGCAGATTGCTTCGTTCCTCGCAATGACGGACCAATTATCGTATCACATCCCTGGCCATTTTCAAACAGCCTTATCCCGAAAGCTTTCAGAATGGTTCTTTTGCATCAAGCCTGTCCTGGAGAATTGCGGGGAAAAGAACAGACAACATTACTCTTCCAGCAGCTCGCTTTCAATAGCTTTTCTTACGAGAACGGCGGTGTTCTTCGCCTCCAGCTTTACGCACAGGTTCAGCCGGTAGTTTTCTACAGTACGTACACCCAAGAAGAGCCTTGCTGCAATTTCCGAACTGCTGTAGCCGGCAATCACAAGCCGCAGCACATCAGCCTCCCGTGCTGTAAGTACACTCTGCGATATTCTTCTTGTGTCCAACTGATAACGGTACTGCTCCAGCCTGCTCCTATGTTCTTCTGTGAGAAAAATACGGCCTTTATACACCGTTTCTATAGCCTGTATTATGGTACAGCCATCAGCATTATGCGCCAGGTAACCATGCGCTCCGTTTTGCAGCGCCGCATGTACAGACAGCATACTGCCCGCATTCCCGGTAACGAGCACATGTAACCCCGGCACCGCTGCACTCAGGCGGGAAAGGGAATGCAGCGTCTGCCACCTGCCTGCCGGCACATCTGCCAGCAATACATCTGCGGGCTGTTCTCCAGCGCGTTGCTCAAACAGGGCAATGTCCGGGTAAGTGCCTGTAATGCGGATATGTTCTGTATGCGCCAGCACAGCATGCAGCCCTGTTATAAAAATAGGATGGTCGTATGCCACCACCACATGTATGTTCATATCTATATGATTTAAGCATTCAAAAAAACACACAACAGTATTGCCGGAACGGTTCATAGGTATTATACCGGGGCGAAAGCTTACGCACTTCCGGAGGGTTCCCCGGCACAGTTCCGGCCAATACGTCGTGTCCTGTTATCTTATATTCATCAGATGTTTACAGAAAAGTAAAAGCTTGGGTTAAAGGTCTTTCAGCTGGTACAGCAGGCGTCCGCAGAGATAGTACACACCACACCATACCAGAGACACTGCAACGAAAGCCGGAAAATTAACGGTCGTATGTGTGATCGTCAAAAGCGGAGGAAAAGGAAACAGGCTGTCACTGCTTTGAAGCGGCAGGTATTTGCCTATCCCGTGTAAAAATTTAATAAGCAGCGCCGCCAGTATCTGCTCCAGGAACAGGCTGTACAGGATGAACAGTCCCATCGCAAGTCCGCTGCGGCGTACCAGCAATCCCAGCAGCAGCGCAAAACCGAGATAGTTAAGCGTATACAGCGCCATATACCCCATATATTCCAACCCTTTGCCTATAGAAGAAAAACTGCCGGAGGCAATGCGCCCGCATATTAATGCTACTATAAAATAATAGACTGCTGTAACGGCCGACAGCGCCAATACCACCAGTACCTTACTGTGAAAAGCCTGCACACGGGTAAAGCCGTTAATAATATTCTGCCTGCCGGTGCGGAAACTGAACTCATTGGTGATAATAATGATCACCAGCATAGCAGGAAAATTGATAAACCAGCTGGTCCAGTGACCCGTTGCTGCCCATACACCGGGAAAAGCATAGCTGCCGCCCAGCATAGACATCGCCGGACCGAATGCTTCTGTAGAGAACATTTCTTTAAAAGCCCATATCCACAGGGGAAGCAGTACAAAAAACAGGATGCCTATTATCCTGAAAGTCCTGTAGTCTTTCAGTTTCATCCATTCTATTGTCAGAAGTCTCATTGTTACAGTATTGAAATGATGATAAAAATTTGATTTGCTATATGCCTTAAGCGACTGGTGTTGTCAGTTCCATAAAACGATCCTCCAGGCTCTGTCTTTTTTCCTCGATGCGCGACAGGTAAACGCCGTGCTGCACCGCATATTCATTGATATAAGCAGCATCCAGCCCGGGTGTGGAAACCAGCAGCGAATCCTTTCCTACCGTTATATTGCTGATGCCTGAAAGCGGCTGCAGGATGCGGTACAGTGCGTCCATATCGGGAGCGCGCAGTTCCAGCTGCACTTCATTCTGTAACAGAGCAGACACACGACCGTCGGCCAGCAACTGTCCTTTTTTAAGGATAGCCACATGAGAACATACAAGCTCTACCTCGTGCAGCAGGTGGCTGGCCAGTATTACCGTAACACCCTCCTCGCCCAGCTTACGAATCAGTTGCCTTACCTCGGTAATACCCTCGGGATCCAGGCCGTTGAGCGGTTCATCCAGCACCAGCACATGCGGCCGTCCCAGCAAAGCTGCTGCAATAGCCAGCCGCTGTTTCATACCCAGCGAATAGGTGCTGAACTTCTTGTCCTTCACTTGCAACAGACCTGCAATATCCAGTACACGGGCTATATCGTCTGAGCCGCTTTGCCGTATGGCAGCAGTAATGCGGAGGTTTTTTTCTGCGGAGAGATAATGATAAAAATTGGGCGTTTCCAACAGGCAGCCGATCTGTAATCTTGCGGCATCCGGAGACAGATCATCCAGCCACTGGAAGCTGCCCCCGCTGGCTTTAAGCACACCCAGTACAATACCGAGCATGGTGGTTTTGCCGCTGCCATTGGGGCCGAGTATCCCATATATACTACCACCAGGAATTTCAAAAGATACATCCTGAAGTGCATGATAAGAACCATATTTTTTATTTATCCGGTGAACAGAAAGGACTGACATAATCTTTGTATTTATTGGAGTGGAAAAAATTATTTGAGTGAAAGCGGTGAGCCCGATGCTTTTGAGGTAACGACATTCAGCGCTTTCCAGTCGGGCGACTGATTGAGCTGCTGCAGGAGGTAGCAGATATTTGTTTCTGTTACCGCTGTATCATTCACAGATATGATCCTGTCACCGATGGCATATGCAGTAGAGCCGGTAGTTCTCAGGCGAACAAACAGTTTATTATCTTTAGCATAAGCATAGAAATCGTGTTTCTTTCTTAGCCCTTTATCCATGGCAATCCCGTTTTCCTTTACATATACCTTCTTATGCTTAAAATCAAATATCCAGTTGAAGCCTTTGATAAATCCCATCCCTGCGTTCTGCAGCTTTATGGTTTCGGATACGCTGATGCTGGTAGCGTACTCACTACCGCCGAAGGTTACATTCTTATTGTCGTAATAACTATCAGTACCGGTGCTTACACCTGATACCGTAAGCCCCTGCAGTCCTTCAAGAGATACATGCGGTTCGTCACGGAAAACAATATTTTTATGTGCGGGGATCACAAAAGTGCCGTCGAAACCGGTATCCAGTGTAAACGGATATTCCTTGCCGTTGATCGTGATGTAGATGGTAATGCGGCGCCAGCTGAGCTTTGCTTTTACCGGCCTGTACCCTGCCGCTACCAGGCTGTCTGTTTGCTGCCCGCTTATTTTCCCGATTTCCTTATTACTGAAATTAAAAAAGTAAGAACCGTTGCCATCTTCGCTGAAAAAATCGTAGCCATACAGGCCGGCTGCACTACTTACATTACTGCAGTTGAACGACTGGGAGAAAGGCGTATTAGGCAATACGAGGAAAACCTTATTACTGCTTGTATGCAATGCGCTGGCCACCTGCAGGGGCACCTGGTTTATGCTCACATGTCCGCCGGTACCGCCCTTTGCCAGCCCGAAGTGCCCTTTTCTGCGTGAGCTGTAACCAGAGATGCAGGTGGTATCATACAATACACTCCGCGAAGCGCCGAGATCTATATTCATCAGGCGTTCAGAGCCTTCTACCTTTACCGGCAGCTGCACCTGGTTATCTTTTAAGGTAATGGCAGCCATGCCCGGAGTACCTGCTACTTTTTCCTGTGCTGCATACTTCAGCGTAGTGCAGGCAGGCAGCAGCGGCAGTACTGCAAGAGTGGCGAGGAAACGATAATTCTTTTTCATGCTGGTATGTTTTTAAAAGTTTGTATTGGCGATTTGTGATACAAACATACCTACGCTGCATGCGTGTCTCCGGGCCTATTAGACCAGTATGTCCTATTTTTCGACATGTGGCTGCAAACAGCTTTGTCGAAGAAAAAACGGTGTTTGTCGAAGGAAAGAATATGGTGGCCGGTTGCAACCACCTTAAAATAAAAAAACCGGCTGCGTGTAAACAGCCGGGGAATTAATGCAGATCAATTGTTTGCAGTTGAAGACTGAATACTGCTACTCCACCCAGATACGCCCGTTACGGTTCAATACCAGCCATATTTTATGGTTGTGCAGATCGGTGACCATCCTGAGCATTGTATTATAGGGCAGCTGAAGCCCTGAGAAGCAAATGGTACTACCCTGTTTCTGCACCGCATCGGTTTTAGCCGCCGTACAGGCGCGCAATAATATTTCTACGACCGAAGCTGCCCGTGCGGTAGGTACATCGTCTTTGAAATAGTACACAGCCGTTACTGCATTCAAAGCGGCATAATCGCTGTTCCACTGCGCAGTGATCACGCAGCTATCGTAGCTGAATATTCCGTTCTGTCCTTCTGTATCAATATAGCTGGAGTGCTTTTTCTTCGCCTGCTCCATCCTGCGCCGTTCAAAGTCCGGCGAATACCAGCGGCAGCCTCTCTGAAACTCCTGCAACGCTTTGGTTTGCTCATACCGGTCCTGCGGACTCATCCATGATTGCAACCTGCTGTGATATTCCCGCAATACAGCAGTATCCATCCGGCAGATACGGCTGTTGCAGAACAGCTGTTGCAATGTTGTGTCGCAGCGCCTCTGCGCCTCTGCGTAAAACGGGAGCACTATCAATAACAGCAGGAGATAACGCATTGAGAAGGGGTTCATTTTATAAATAATGCAGGACGGTTGATATAAACGCAAATCTATTGGTTATAAAGAAAGGAAAGCGTTAAAAAAGCGTTGTATGCAGGCGCACCGGCTTTCGTCCGGCCGTCATCCGGTAACTTGAAGCATCACAGAAAGGGAAGCGGGATCTGTTGCATTGTTACATACTCATATTGTCTGTTCCTTTGCCCCCCGACCTCCGTCGGGACAGGCTTGATGCAAAAGGCTGGGAATGTTACGAATTAAACAATCGAACCGTCATTGCGAGGAACGAAGCAATCTGCTTCAATTGGGACAGATTGCTTCGTCCTACCGTCCTCGCAATGACGGTAAAGAAGGAGCATCCTCAGCCAGGCACCTCAGTAGCACTTCTACTGCATCTGGCATTCCGGCGCGCAGCAGAAATAGCGCGGCGGCGGCTTTCCCGCCCGGATGACCGGTCGGACGGGTTTTGGGTTACTTTTTTTTCCGCAAAAAAAAGTGATATATAGGATAATAAGAGCTGTTATGTTGCACACTCATGTTGTCTGTTCTTTTGGCTTGATCCAAAAGAACCAAAAGATCAAGGCTATCATAAAAAAGCTAAAAATGTACGCTACAGGCTAAAAGAAATTATAGTCCGGGCAGTAGTATTACTGGTTTGCAGCAGTAGGACGCAGTTGCATAGTACTACTATTAAGCTAAGTACATGGAATTTCTTTCTTAACGCCTTCCGCTTCCATTTTCTTAACGCTTTTTTCTGAATGCCGAGATATGTTATGCAAGCCCATACTATCTTAATTTTATTCGCATTACCTCACTCGCGTAAAGCGATCAGCGCCCCTCCGTCCGGCAGCACAGTAGCACTGTAACCAAATCGGAGACACACCGGCAAGCAAGCCGTCATGGCTTGGCGGCGCCTTTTTTTGGTTACTTTTTTTTGCGTAAAAAAAAGTGACATATGGGATAACAAGGGCTATAGGCACCACACATAGCACATAGCACATAGCACATAACACATGCCTGACGCAGCAACCGCATTATTACGACAATTTCCCACAGACCTATTGCCCATCTCACAAATTGGTTATTTTCGTAACCGTATGACTATAAGACTCACTAAAGAAGAAAAGATCCGCATTCTCAACTCCGACGATATATACGCAATCATGCAGCGTATACTCCTGCGCGACCGTAAGATAGACCGCCGCAAGGAGCATTTCTGGATCGTGTGCCTCGCGGCAGACAACCGTATTCTGCTCATAGACCTCGTAGGCCTGGGCAACAGCACCGCTGTACCTGCCGACCCGGTAGATATTTTCTCCTTTGCACTGCAAAAGCAGTCTGTAAAGATCGTTATGGTGCACAACCATCCCAGCAACCGGCTTACACCTTCCGACAACGACAGGAAGTTTACCAACCGTATGGTGGCTATAGGCAAGTTTCTTAACTGCCCTGTACTGGACCATATGATCATTGGCGAGGAGGGCTACTACTCTTTTGCCAACAAACACCAGCTCTATACCGACATTGATCTGACATTTAAAGAAATGGACGACCTCCGCCTCCGTGTCTCCGACATACAGGCCAAGCTGGCAGCAAAGGATAAGGAAACGAAGAAGTTAATAAAGGAAAAAGAGAAGGCTGAAAAGAAAGCTGAAGAAATGGCGCAGATTAAAACAAATGAGCTTGCTTTAAATTTTCTAAAACAGGGTGTTTCTGTGGATGTGATTGTTGCGGCTACGGGTTTAACTGTAAAAGAGATTGGTGTGCTGAAGAGGAAGAAGTAATTATCTGATGAATACTAAATTATTTAAGGCTGCCGGGTGGTGGCCTCTTTTGTTTTGCTTTGATATAATCAATCACAAAAAATCTCTGTTGAATAACAGGGACAAAATATTTTAGTATTACGGATAATAAGCTATAGCATTTATACTGGCCAATATATCTTTTTTAAAGGAACCAACGCTTTTATTTCCGGATCTAATGATTCATAGTTAGCGACCAGCAGGTCAACCAGCCAATCTGAATCTATTAATGTAATAGGAAAATTAGCTCTTTCGGCCTCATATACCGCCTCTTTGGAAAAGCCACTCGTCGTTACAAATATACCCTTATGATGGCCCCGCATACCACCAATGAAGTTCCTGATGTCTGGCGCCCCGATCTTATCTTTTGAGCGTTTCTTGACTTCTACTTTAATCAATGGTTGCTCTAAAAACAGTTCATCCGGCGAAGCAATGATATCGCTACCCAGGTCACCGCCTCCTCGCGCTGTCATCCGCGCTTTATATCCCATACTCCTCAATAGGCCTGCAACAAGGTTTTCGGTATCCTGCCAGCTAAGACCAGAAACAATATCTTTTATAAACTCTCTTGATCTTGAAGAAATATCTTCCTTCAGTGTTTTCAGGTTTTGTTCTTCCAAAGCTTTTCCAGCTTCCACCAGCTCCTCTTGGTTTATGGCTTCGATATTGGCCGGGTTATTTACTTCCAGCTCCTGCCATACAGATTCAGGCAGCTCGAAAAGAGTTGAAATAGCACCAAGTGTGTTTTTAGCATCGGGCGACAGTGTATCTCTACCCGTCGGCTCCCCCCACCATTTTACGTTTCTGTAATGATTGTATTCATACGCTTCGCTAAACTCATAGCCGGATATTATCTCGCCCAAATAATATCCCCTTACAGCAGAATCATAACTTACCACTCTGTCACCGGGTTTAAATTCCTTCAGGAATTTCCATATCTGCCCCACGCATTGATTCACTCTTCCGTTAGCGTCTTCTGGATAAGTAGTTTTAAAAAGTGTCTTAAGTTCGTCATATGTAATATTGCCTGGTAATTTTCCGATTTCGTTCCAACCGATAGCCACAAAACCTTTTTCCAAAAAATCATCGATCAGGTAACTTCCCTGGCCTGCACGAACCATCCATATTCTATATTTCATAAAAGTGCTTATATTAAATCAACATAAAACTAACGACAAACTTTATTCAGTATAGCCGTTTTTAAATCGTATTACAATAGATGCGATTAAGAGTTATTCAAACTTGTTCATCAACACAGCTAGTCGTTCCTCCTTAGCCTGAAGCTCTATATTAAATTCTGCCTTACGATTAAACTGATGAACAGTTTTTATTGCCTGTTTAAGTTTTTCAATCTCCTTTGTGAGGGAAGAGATTCTTTGTTCATAATAAATAAGTTTTTCAATTGACATTTTTGTATTTGTTTTACCACATAACTGTCGGCAGAAATCATTCCATATAAAATCAAGGTTTACTTTCAGGATTATTTTGTAGGGCTGGTTATCTTGATCCATCCATTCAGAACAAAATACCCAATCAATAACAGCAATATTTTCATCGTTTGGATGAGCATGTTTAGCAGCAGCTCTTAAAAAGTATTCACCGTTGAACTGAACAATAAAAACAATATGATATGGAATAGCTTTATCTATCAAATTTAACAAGCCCGAAACATCTGCTTTTTGTTTCAATTCTACATAAAAGACCTGAATTTCCGTCATGTCTTTACCTTCCAGATTAATGGTTTGATACGATAATTTATTACCCCATCTTATTTTTTCTATTAATTCTGAAAAGCGCTTACGCTGCCCGGGGGATGCATACTTGTCAAAACTATTTTTCGGAATGGTCCGGTTAATTTCAGTTGATACAGGCAGGTCAAATGTTTTCATGTTAACGGATAACTACAAAAGATATTAACGTAAAATCTTCAACACCTTTAATGCGATCTCCCAATGCAGTGGTTCCTCCTGCTTTAAATAAGCTGATGACATCTTTTTCCTCCTCTACATTGAGGATTGAAGCAATACTTTTCTGTAGTAAGGAAGAATAAGAAGTCATATTTCTGTAATCGTTGGTTTCGCGGGAAAATTCGTTGCATATATCCAATAAAGGTTCCTCAATGCCTTTGGAAACATAACGCAGAATATCCAGGGTTTTCTTTGCGTCTATATGATTTAGTAATATTTGCCCCTCATGTTTTATATAAACCAGGTAATAAGGGTGCAGACGGTTCACTTTATCAATATTTATGTGACCATTGACGTTTTTCAAAACAAATATGACGCCTTTTTGCTCTTCTTCCTTAGCTTTTACAATAGCATGCAAACCTTCAGGTATGTTTTTCAGTTTGCCATACTTCTTTAGCAGGTTTGACAGATCTACCCTGAATTCGTTTAGCCCCAAATCAGTAATAGAAACACCCTCGCGAAGATCTTCCAGGTCTACTACCTCTTCTCTCAATTTCCGCAATTGTATCTTGCGGTATTCCAGGTCTTTTTCTTCCGTATTTAATATATTATCGTCACCAGTGCTTGCCATATTGCTGATTAGCATCCGGTTCTCGACCCGCTGTTTTAAATTTATATAGGCATCCAGCGTTACATCGGGCCAGAAGTTTACCATTGTAATACTTTCATTCTTCGAGCCTATCCTGTCAATACGCCCAAAACGTTGAATGATGCGAACCGGATTCCAGTGTATGTCATAATTAATTAGGTAGTCGCAATCCTGAAGATTCTGACCTTCCGAAATACAGTCGGTTGCAATTATAAGATCAATCCCTTCTTTAATGCCGGGATATAACAGGGCTTTGTCTTTGGAAGCGGGAGAAAAGCAACTCAACAGTGCATTCAGATCGGTAGGTATTGATTTCTCCGATACCTGCCTCGCAGTACCTGTGATCAGCGCCGTATTCAGACCGAAGTTTTGTGTCATGAACGTGTGAAGCTGTTTATACAGGTAATTTGCGGTATCTGCAAACGCAGTAAAAACAATGACTTTTTTATTGCCGGGATTTAATGGTTGGCTAACTTTTTCCGTAATGATTTTTTTAAGCTGATTTAGCTTTAAATCGTGCGTTCCGGGAATGTGATCAATTTCGTGCAGCAGGCTGGTAAGAATATCCAGATCGGCAGTCAAGTCTTCCGTCCATTTGGTAACGTCAACATCCAACACATTTACTTTTACCTTACCACCTATCAGGTTCTCTTCGTCGCCCCAATCCGGTTCCCAATCTACTTCTTCAGAAAGGGGGTCAAATTGCACACTTTTTATGTTCTGCTCGCCTTTCTGTAGTGAGGATAATGTATCCTTGATCTGCTTCTTAATACTTTCTATTGTTAACCTGAATGACTCTACTGAGCTTTCAATACGCTTTAGTAAATTAATACGCATCAATAGCTGCAGGCTTCTTTCCCGGTCTCTTTGCGTAAATGTACCAGACTTTACTTTTTTATCATATAACTCGGCATAATAATCTACTTTGCTGGGCAGAATATAATTGAGCGGTGAATAAACCGATAAATTAAGCATTGCCAGTCGCTCGGCAATTTCCTGAAAATTAATTCCTTTTTCGGCCAGCGGGCTATCTATAGCTACAGGCTTATTTCTTACAGGGAATTTGCCCACATCACTGGTGTCGTAATAAGTGGTAATATGCTTTCGCGAGCGTGCGATAGTTAGACTGTCCAGAATTTCAAAAAAATCAAAGTCCAGCATATCCAGCAGCTTCTCCGTTGTGCGTTCTCCTGCATTGAACTTTGACCAGGAGTTAAAAGCAACCTGGGCACGGCGAAATATTTGTTCAATACTATGTTCTGTTGCTAATTTCTCATCAATCTGTGCAGGTTTTCCCTCGTAGGCTAACGCAAGCTGATTTTTAAGATCGTTAAACTTGTTATTAACCGGCGTGGCAGACAGCATCAATACCCGTGTTTCTATGCCCTCCTGTATCACCTTCTTAAGCAGCCGTTGATACCTGTTCTCTTTACCCGCAACAGCATTGTTGTTGCGAAAATTATGCGACTCGTCTATAACCACAAGGCCATAATTGCCCCAGTTCACATTGGCCAGTTCCCTGCCATTACTTATACCACGTTCGCGGGAGAGGTCTGTATGGAAGAGTACATCGTACCGGAACCTGTCCTTTGCCAGTATATTGTTTTTGTCATTATGCCGGTAGGTATTCCAGTTTGCCTCCAGTTTTTTAGGGCACAGTACCAGCACATCTTTATTTCGCTTCTCGTAATATTTTATAATACCAAGCGCTGTAAATGTTTTACCCAGACCTACACTGTCTGCTATAATACAGCCATTATATTTTTCAAGCTTGTTGATAGCCCCGATGACGGCATCTTTCTGAAAATTGTACAGCTTACTCCATACCTCTGTATGTTTAAACCCTGTTTCGTCATCAGGCACGTTATCCACGGCTATATCACCAAGGAAATCATTAAAAATATTGTAGAGGGTTACAAAATAAATAAACTCTGGGCTGTTCTCTTTATAGGCACTTTCAAAGTAGTTACGCACAGCCTGCGTTACGTCCTTTAAACTTTCTTCGTTTTCCCATACCTGGTCAAACCAGCTCAGATAAGCCTGTGTTTGCGGATATTCGATTTTCTGTATTAATGTCGGAAAGCCTTTTTTGGGCGTAAACCCGAGATCAGAAGTAGTAAAGCCGCTGATACCTGAATAAGCAGCACCATTGCCATCAGTGTCTACATGTACAAGGCCAGTTAATGGCGCATTGGTATGTTTATTTGTTTTAAAAACTACCTTATCCTGCACCCATTGCGAACATTCTTTTGCAATAGCTCTCTGGTTAAGCTCGTTCTTCAATCGCAGTTCAAACTCACCGCCACAAAGATGAGCCTCGTTAAAAATATGCGGTATATAAAATTCACGTGCTTCTTTTTGAAAAGTCTCATCTGCAAAGGTTGGCGAAGTAAAAACAAAACGGAGTGAGTCTATAGACTTCAATTCCTTTTTTAACGCCTCAAATGCATATATGGAAAATGTAGACGCAGCAATTGACAACCGGCTACCTTTCTTTATCTCTGTCCTGAGATCGTCGCCCAACCTGCTATTTACATTGTCAATTATCTGCATTGTTTTTTTATTTTACCTGTACTATTTCCAATAGTTGTTCATAGCTGCTTACTTTCGAAAATCTTACTTCTTGCCCGCTGATGGCTTTGAAATGTTCACCAGCGCAGTGAATTTTCAGCTTTTCTATCTCTCTTAGTTCAAGATCCGATTCTGAGCCTTTTGTTTCCGCAACAAAATAAACATGACGTACACGGTCTTTATCAAATACAATAGCCCAGTCGGGACTGTAATTGGATACAGGTGTGGTGATAAAGAAATTTCTCGGCAGCTTAGCATAAACAACTATTTCAGTACTGTTCTCTAAAGCTTCTGCAAACCGGGCTTCCGTTTTGGAATCGGTAGTCAGGTAGTCATAAATATGCTTTTTGAGTATCTCCGACTGGCGGATAACAGACTTATCATTGGTGAACACTGTTTTGGCATCGTGACGTTCCTCCGTCTTGTGGTAAACGATATTGTTAATGATAAGACTGGCTTTTACTTCATTGATCAGCCTGCAGCATTTAGCTATAAACTCTTCCGGATTTTTCCGCAGCAGCAGGAACTTTTGCGGGTTTATACCTTTAAGAATGTCGACGACGGTTCTCCTGGTAAGGTTTGTATTGTTTACAATTTCTCCTACAATATCATATACCGTATTGGTGTAAATATCTGTATTGAGGCTTCGCGTTTCCCTCCGTGTTTGTTTAAAGCCTTCGTGGTTTGCCAGTTCGTCTTTGGATGTTTCTTTCAGCTCGCCTTCCTTCAGCTCATATCTACGGTCGGCAATCTCCAGGTCTGCATTGATGCGTACTTTACTGTCCTGCACCAGCTTGCCGGTGTCAAACTTTACTTCGTAAATGGTCTTCAGGTTTATACGCTCCCAGAGTTCCAGGAATTCTTTTTTATGAAAATTCCTGTTTACACTCACAGGCACATTTTTACGCTCGTTATCTGCTTGAGGTATTTCATTCAGGTAAGTAGCTCTCAAAAGGTTATTAATACCATTCCGGAATGGCTCCAGCTGTGCAGGTATAGGCAACTGGTTACTGTCAACCATCTCACGGCCTTTATCCGTCATTTTATCATCCTCGTCCAGTACATCTTCTTTATACCATAGCTTATTTATTTTCCTCGCAGTTTCCTCATCTATACGTGTGGTTGCACCATTATCACTTGTCACTACCTTGCCTGTCAGGTAGGCTACATCTGCTTTTTGCGGTCGCTCCTTAATGGTGGCAGCAATCTCCGACTGTAATGCGTTAGCAAAATCTTCATAGCTCTCCGAGGCTATTACTGTGAGCCGGTTTATTTCATGTACCTGCTCTCCTACGGTATCATAATCGAGCCGGGTGCCGTTGTTGTTTACGCACAAGCGCATGCCACGTCCCACCTCCTGCCTGCGGCGTATATTGGCTTCGGAATGCTTTAAGGCACAGATCTGGAAAACATTGGGATTATCCCAGCCTTCTTTAAGGGCCGAGTGAGAAAATATAAAGCGCGTCGGCTCTGCAAAGTCCAGCAGGCGCTCCTTGTCTTTCATGATAAGGTCGTAGGCGCTCACGTCGTCCGATTCTGCATCGGCATCTTTCTTTGCTCTTTTTACCGAAGGGTCTACCAGCCGTTTTTGCTTGTCTACAGAAAAATAGCCATTATGTACTTTTCCTACATCATCGCGCTCCAGGTAGGTTGCATACTCCCCCGGTATATATGCTTTACGGGCGCTGCCGGGATCTGTAGCCAGCAGGTATTCGTTGTATTCGTGCTTAAACAGGTCAAGAAATTCATTGCGCAGGTTGTTATACTCTTCTTCAAACATGCGTGCATACTCGCCCGGCTGCTCATTACCTGCTGCATCGTACACCCTGTATTTTTCTACCGAGTCTATAAAGAACAAGGATAGCACTTTAATGCCTTTATCAAACAGTTGTTTCTCCTTGGTAAGATGCGACAATATCGTTTCCCTTATCTGTATCCTGCGAAATGTTTTTTCGTCCATATCGCCTGTGGCCTCTCCGGCAAACAGTTCCAGCCCGTTTATTTCTATCTTGTTAAAATAGCCGTCGATATGCTGTATGGTAAAATGTTTGTACTGCGGCATCTCGCCCGACAGTTGGTACAGGTTTGCACCTTGCTTGAGCTTTTCGCGTACACGTTTTACAGAAGTGCCGCTGCGTTTTTCATACTCTACTACTGCCAGCGGTGGTTTATTAGCGCTCAGTAATATCTGCTCCAGGTACAGGTAGCCGGTGATGCCGGGAGCGCCTTTCAGGCTTATGCCCTTTACCTGTATCTTTTTTACCAGCTTGCGGTTGTAAGCATCCAGCGCATCGAGCCGGAATATTTTGTTGTACTCGTTTTTATGCGTAGCAGAATACCGCAGTGTAAATATGGGATTAAAATCCTGCATGCCTTCCAGGGTCTTATCTCCCTCTACCGACTGCGGTTCATCTATCACAAGTATTGGATTAGTCTGTGCTATGATGTCTATAGGCCGCCTGGACCCAAACTGATCCAACTCCATTTTTATACGGCGGGCATCTTTACCACTGGCATTAAACGCCTGTGTATTGATGATCATGACGCTGATGCGCGGGCTGGAAGCAAAGCTCTCAATATCCTGCGGGCGGCCCGAATTGTATATGAATGGCTGTATCTTATGCCCGTAGATCTCCAGAAAATGGTCTTGCGTTATCTCAAAAGACTTATGCGCTCCTTCGCGAATGGCAATGCTGGGCACCACTACTATAAATTTGCTCCAGCCATAGTGCTTGTGCAGCTCGTACATAGTACGGATATAGGTATAGGTTTTACCTGTACCTGTCTCCATTTCTATGGTAAGGTTATAACCTAGCTTTACCTTTGCCGGGCGCTCTATTTGCTTACTCTCGTTTATATCATTGGCACGCTGCACGCGCTGTATATTGCCTAGTACCTGCGCATCGGTGATACGTACCGGCCTGTTGCGGTAACCTATGCTTTCCTCTACCTCAGCTTCCAGCTCCAGTGTTTGTATACCCCTGGCTGCATTTTTCGTTTTGCGGATTATATCGCTGCTGCGCTCCAACGTAAAGCGTGCGGTCTCCATGGGCTGCCCTTCAAAGCAGGCCACCACCGCCTTTACGGCCTGCAGCTGAAACTGCTGTTCTTTAAACTGTAATTTCATAGCTGGTTATATTACACGCATTTCAGTATCCGGACTCAGCTGTTTCAGCAACTGTTTTACATTCTCTTTGGCTGTGTCGTCTTTAAACGAGGCATCTCTGAACACGATGCGTAATGGCGCTTCCGCAGCCACCGCCCTGGCAAATGCTTCATCAATACCAGCATCAAAACAGGCCATCAATGTATTGCCCGCTACTTTGAATACCTGCTTACCGGCTATATCCAGTTGCTCTATTTTTAGCGACAAAGGCAGACCCCAATCCAGCATCACCTGCGTCAGCAGGTCATCGGGCGTTCTGCCGGATTTTATATTGTCTGCAAAAAGGTTCAGGTGGCCCTGCTCATAATCCTGCGGGCGGTAATATACATCCTGCATATTGCTTTCGTCCAGCCGGTACAATCTAAATCCAAGATCAATATTGGGATTTGTCTTTTTTATTTTAACCGCTGCTAGTTCTATACGTTTACGACCTATGTCAGAAATTGTTTTAAAACTAGCTTTTCGTGCCGGACTATTATCTGCCGTACTCTCAGGAATTTGAACTAAAATATATTTTCTTTTCCCGTTGTCTTTGCTATTCAATAGCATAACTGCATGAGCAGTTGTACTTGAGCCACCAAAGAAGTCTAGGACTAGACAAGATTTATCGGCATTTGAACAATACTCGACAAATCTAGCTATAACTTCGTGATCTTTAGGATTGTTAAAAATCTTTTGCTCTCCAAATAGTTCTTTTACTTCATTAGTTGCTTGAAGACCACTTCGATAAAAATACGTACCTGTGACCTGCATTCCAATATTTTCGGATGCTTCACTGGCATTATCTTCAAAATCGTCATCATCTTCAAAGTCATCAATATTGCCTCGCAACAGATAGGTCTTTCTAATTGGTGGCTCGGTATGATCTTTTCTAAATACTACATAGCCTTGTTTTATTTTTTCCTGCATCTTTTCAGATGTAGCATATCTCCAACCTCCCGGTGGAATGGCACAAGGCTGGCCTGTTACAGGATGAATAACTTCGTATCTTGCTCCACCACGCGGTAATGACATGTTATCATCTCGCCAAACTCCTCGTTCGTCAATATTCGAATATCGCGAGTGTTTTTTTGCTGGATGATCAGTAGAAAGCGTATTATAAAATCTCTTTAATTCAGACTCCATTTTCTTAAAGTCATTTCCATGTAGATTTTTCAAACGTAAATATTCGTCATAAATCTCCTTTGCGCCTGGTTTTTCTTCACGCCATTTAATATCTTTTTCCTTGAGAAATTCTTTATTCTTAGAATAAACAACAATGTATTCATGCCCAATAGAGAAAAAACGTGAATCGTTTTTTCTGCCCTTTTCCCAGATAAGAGTAGCAATAAGATTTATTTCTCCATAAATCTCATCACACATTTTCCGAAGATTATTTAATTCATTATCATCAATACTCATTAAGATTACTCCGTCATCAGTTAATAGATTTCTTGCTAGTTTCAATCTAGGGTACATCATAGACAGCCAGTCAGAATGGTAACGTCCTGACGTTTCAGGGTTCGCCACCAGGCGCTGATTATACTCATCAATCAAACCGCTTTGTTCCTTAAATTCGTCAGTTGTCTGTGTAAAATTGTCTTTATACACAAAATCTTTCCCAGTATTGTAAGGAGGGTCAATATATATAATTTTGATCTTGCCCAGGTAGCTCTCCTGCAGTAGTTTTAGTACCTCCAGGTTGTCGCCCTCTATATATAGGTTTTCAGTAGTGTCAAAGTCTACTGAGTCTTCGCGCACCGGGCGCAGGGTTTTGGTGGTAGGCAGGTTGGCTGTAACGATGGCCTCTTTCTTGCCCGGCCACTCCAGCCGGTAGCGCTCCTTTGTGCTCTCTACTATATCATGACTCAGCTCCTGCCTGAGCAGGTCAAAGTCTATTGCTTTGCCCTCTGCAGTTTCCGTTACACAATTGGGAAACAAGGCTGCTATCTGCTCTATATTCCTGCTCACCATGTCGGGCGATGCCATGTCCAGCTTATCGTTTACAGTGTTGCCGCTCATATAAATTATCCGGATTTCAAAAATTATTATTGTGAAAAGCCAAATTGCTGACTAAAAGAAGTATGATGAAAAATTAGTTTTCCATATGCAAATTGGCCTTCCAAGATAAAAGTATTTGTTGCAAAAATATAGTCCGTGGCTGATACTACTGCTGATTGATCCTTAAAAGAATATCGCCTCCGTAGACCCTGTAGAAAAATACCGGTTTGTTTCCTTTTGCACAACCGTTAATAAACGGTTGCAAGTGCCGGAATACTGCTACGAGACTTAAAAACCAGATGGGGCTATTGCAACCTATCAGCACAACAACCTATATTTGTAGCAACTGACTACCAACGCTATAGCACAAAATACCAATACACACCACGGACGCAACATAAAACGCCTGCGCGAGATACTGGGCATAAAACAGGAAGCACTGGCTATAGAGCTGGGCAGTGACTGGAGCCAGAAAAAGATCTCGATGCTGGAGGCCAAGGAAGAGATAGACGCGCCGCTGATGGAGCAGGTAGCCCGTGCGCTCAATGTGCCGGTAAGGGCCATTGAAGAGTTTGACGAAGAAGCTACGGTATATAATTATCCAGAACAACTATGAAGGATCAAATAATAATGGGCCTATTAATAATCAGGGTACACAAATCATTAATCCTGTAGAAAAATGGCTAGAGGCGCTGGAAGAGAATAAAAAGCTCTATGAGCGGATGCTGAAAGAAAAGGATGAAATGATAGCTACGCTGAAGGAGCTGGTGAAGAAATGATGTTGTAGATAATATTTTTCTTGAAATAACAAACGCCGCCCGAAGGGGTGGCGTTTGTTGTTTATAACTTATCGGCCTGCGAAGCTTATATTTATTTCTTTTTTATCAAACCAACCTGCTTTGCTATATCTATTGTAAATTTTGCCATTGGGCGCTTATGGATGTCCTCTTCAGAAGAATAATTCCCTAATAGTATTCTATTAAAAATACCTGGTGTCGTGAATAATTTGGGAAATTGCGCTTTCAACCCTTTTTTATATTGTTCAGTATAAATCTCCCCTTTTAAGATTAATTCTTCGGCTAAGTCTTTTTGTGTATCATAGATTCCCTGAACATCAAAAACCTCCTGAAACGTTTTAAAAGAAGAATGGACTGAGGGCTCTTGAAAGGTAAATTTTATGTCATCGAGCTTTCTGCTTAGCAAGTACTTTGCGACAGTACCTTTAACTAATTGGAATTTGAAAGGAGATGCAAGCGTATTTTTTGCATCGTTATATAGCAAAAAGTGTAAATCATAGTTACTCTTGCAATTATTACAACTTCCGCATACGGGATAGAGATTATATAATGAGATGCTAAAGCAAGGATATTTTGATTTAGGCAAATAGTGATCTACCTGGAATTTTGCCTTGTAAGCAATTACTGTTTTTTTTCTTACTTGCTTTTCCTTTTCTATAGCAACAGTTAAATGAGCATTACAGTAAACGCATGATTTGATACCTAATTTATAAAAATATTTGGGGTAAAAGTCAGATCGCCTCGCTGCGTATCCAAGCTCTTTTATAAGCCGATTTCTGAAACCTTCAAATTTTTTACTTTTCATTTGAGCAGGAGAAATAATCCTGTCAAATGCTTTCTGATATTTAGCAAGTACATCCGGTCTGGCGATAATGATGTCTTTTGAAAATGCAATAAGTTTGTTTATATAATCTTTCTTTTCTGTGGTCAATTTAAGTCGCCTGTCTCCAAGCATATTGTTTAAATTAAGTTTAATCTGATTTTTAAACGCATTTAGTTCGGTGGCAAAAACGCTAATCGTATTATCTACCGTTGTGTAAGAGATAGCTATCATTGTACTTTCATTTTGAGATTCTGAAGTCGTACTATTTCAGCATCAATATCCGCAATAGACATTTCACCTTCGTGTAGTCCAATTTTTTCTCTGTATAAATCCATAAGGCTTTCTTTTACCAAGGGTTCCCCTACAAGTTGAATTATTTTGTACAATTTGTCTTTAAGTTTCGAATCAGCGTTATTTGATTCCGTCCAATTTTCAAGTTGTCTTATAGCTTCTAAAATTTTATCGTTTGCAAACTTGCCCATAAATCCATTTTCGAGAAAAAAATCATTTGCTAACAGATCATGAATGTTTGCTCCAAATGTTTGCTCAGAACGTATATCCTGGATTCCTTTCCTTGTTTCCTTATCAATCGTTAATCTTAAAATATTAGACGATGGAATATCGGAAAGAATAAAGGGAGAATGAGTAATAAACAGTAGATTAATATTGTGGATTTGATCTTCTAAAGGCAGCGTAGAAATTCTATGTAATAAATTACTTATAAAAGTCCTTTGCATTTCCGGATGGAAATACAATTCTACTTCATCGAAGACGATGTTTATATTATTGTATTTGTATGATTTTTCATCATACATAACGGATGCGATGTTATAAATTTGATAAGCAACCGTATTTATAGAAAATATCTGCTGCTTTTCACCAGAGCTTAAATCGTTAAACTCACCACCATGATCAAAAATTATATTGATTTTAAAGAAAGAAGGCGGAACAAGATCTATTGTTCGTGCATCCGATATTTCCTTAATATCGCGCACTTGTTCGGCTAATGCCAAAATTTCATTATCGCCTTGTTTGTAAATTCCATATTTCAAATAATTAACCCAAGTTGCTATTTAAAAGAGTTGAGCATCAAAGGATATATTTGAGTTACTACGCTTAAACAATATCCCGATGCTCAACGACACTAAAATTATAAGTATTTACTGTATCGTAGATGATTTATTAAAAGGACTCAGGCATTACGAGCCTCCCCGCCGTAAAGTCAGCGATGCAGAGCTTATAACGACTGTACTTGTATCAGCTCTTTACTTTGGCGGCCATTGGGATCATGGCAGAAACTTTATGAAAATGACAGGTATGGTTCCTCAAATGCTGGACAAAAGCCGTTTTTGTCGTCGGTTGCATCAGATAGAACCATTATTGTGTCAGTTGTTTTTCCAGTTGGGCCACTGCCTGAAAATGTTTGCCGGGGCTGATGATTATGTGATAGATTCCTTTCCTGTGGCCGTGTGTGACAATATGCGTATCAGCCGATGCCGCATGCTGCAAGGCAAACAATGGCGCGGGCGACATAGCTCTATGCGCCGGTATTTTTATGGTGTCAAGGTGCAGGTACTAACCACTTCCAGCGGTATCCCTATTGAATTCTGTTTCGTACCAGGAAGTGAAAACGATGTTCAGGCGCTCAAAAAGCTACCAATGGCTGTGGCTCCTGAAAGCAACATTTTTGCAGACTCTGCTTATACCGATTATCTGGCAGAAGATGACTCACGTGAAGCTGACGGCATCAAACTGATGGTTCACAGAAAGAGTAACAGTAAACGACCAGACAAATCACACATCGTTTATCTGAAAAACCATATGCGGAAACGCATTGAAACCACCTTTTCTGCTATCAAGGCCTTATTCCTCAGAAAAATACATGCAGTGACGTTTAAGGGGTTCCTCTTGAAAATAGTCGCATTCCTCTTTGCTAACACAATCAACGAAATCGCTTAATAGCAACTTGGGTTAATTAATAGCTTGCCTGAGTTTAAAAGTGATATGGCTTGTGTCTTTAAGAAGAGTATCTACATACTTTTTTAGTTTCCCGGGATTCGATGTTACCCAACTCGGCAAATTCTTAAATTCTCTAAATCGCGGATACCTTTCTGAGATATCCACAATTTTCAAATAAATATATTCCTTTGCTTCATTTTCAAGCTCTCGGTTTAATATTGGACCATCACCCAGAAGTAGGTTGGTTACTTTTCTAATTTGGCCCCTATTCACCCTGTATTTAAATGATTTGCGCTTTCGCTCAAGTTTGGATTTGTCGAATTCAAGGATAAGTTTTATTGGTGTTGAATTAGGAATTAATTCGGGAACAACATTTTTTTCAAAATCAATCAATTCTGGTTCCAGAATATTGGACAATGTTCTCGATTTTGCTAACCCTTCTTCATTATTGACATTAATTATCCCTTCACTTCTAAAAGGATTTAAGACAATAGGAGTCTGATAGCTATCATTTTTATGAAATAAGGGATAAATCCAGTCGCCGGTAATATTTGTATTGAGTGCGTATAAAGAGTAATTTATTACGATTGTGTAACAAAACTGCTCTATATCGAATGCTTCTATTAAAATTTTTTCTTTTGAAATTTTATAAGTTTTATTGTCGTTTTCGAGATCATATTCAAAGATGTCAACGGAAAGGCCAACAGATATTTTATAGAGTTTATCCAGTTTAATAAATAAATCTGCATACACTTCTTCGTCATGAAGCTTTTCGTTAGATTTTATTTTTTTGGCAACAGCAATTTTATTGATTACCAGATAAAGGAATTCCACTATCGTACTTTTGCCAGATCCATTTTTACCTACTACAGAAGAAATGGATATTTTTAAATCACCTTGACTGTAGAGATCAACCTCCTTATCAGAATTGAAAATAATAGTATCATCATTTTGTGTGTTAAACTTATAAGAATGGTAAAACTGATAGAGTTCGCCTTGTTTGAGATTTTTTAAATGTAGCTGTTCTCTTTCCGAACTTCCTTGATCCGGAGGACTTTGCGGGCGTAAAGCAATAATCTGAAATCCATTTATCCGTTCCTGTTGCCTGCGTTTTGCCTCTTGCTCTATATATTCCCTGGTTGAAACACCTTCTCCGCTACGGGATATAACGGCAACCGTACTTTCGCTTAATATGTTGTCCGAAACCGTTTTGTCTGAATATTGGTAAGCATCTCTAACAAAATTTCTGATAACATCTTCATTTGATTTGAGGCCGGTTGATAACGGAAGTTTATTTTTGCACAAATCGTAATATTCTTTGTAGGTACGGGGTCTTTGCGCTATAATTTTAAATGTTCTGAGAAAGTCAACAGTATTCCGGTCTAACGGTATAAAAACATCAGAATCTATCCAGAATAGAAACATGGTTAAAGAAGCAATGTCTATCCCGCGCCAATCTTTGAGAGAGGTAAAATGCTTGCTTTGTAAACCATCAATACTTTTCTCCATTATGGCAACAAACATGTCCCATATTTGATTTTGTACCTTCCAGCCTCTATATTGAATAATCTGGGTAATAATAGGTGAGGGACAACCGACAAACGAAGTAGTCTTATCTACGCGTTTGTCCGATTCAAATTCCTCTAATAAAGAGTTAATGACATCAATTCTTTTGTTTCCGATCCTTGGATAATTAAACGTTGCAAATATCTGAATGGGGTCCAAGCCCCATTCAGATATCCTAGATAGGCTTTCCCGAAAAAGCCTTCCCTTATTTAGCTCTGCAAATTCTGTTCCTTTGAGACGGTCATAAAACACTTCTGAAGGATTCTCTGGGATCTTCTTGTAAGCTTCATATAGCAGTTCGGCAATATGCCGGTATGTTTCATGCCAGGTAGGTAATATTCTTATAAACTTAACCATAGCTTGGGGTTATTTAAAATTATTTTTCACTTTTTTATTCGATTTCCCGAGCCCTTTCGGCTCCATTTGATGTATTCGTAACCAATGCATCTCATGAGATAACTGCACCTTTAAATACTGCTGTATGCGATCACGCCATTAATAAAAATCCTCGATCAGTTCCTGATCTAATATTATTCGTTTTCCTACGAGGCGATTGTCCCAGACAGTATACAGCGCAACGATAACTACTGCTTCTTCTTCGATGGAAAATACAACCAGGTTTGTTATTCAAGAACCGTTTTTCAACGGTATTTTCTTTATAACAAATACATGTCTTTATGTTGCTCATATCTTCATCTATCGACAACATATATACCCCGCACCAAAAAGCCCGCAAACAGGTATCATCCTGCTTACAGGCTTGCTGTTTTTACAAATTAATCTACCGGCTTAAAACCCAGCCGCCGCAAGGAAATCCGGTACAGAATAATCAGTGCCCGGCAATTGATTCCAGGAAGGAGCGCCTTCTATCGTGCGGGCCATAAGCGCCCAGTGTGCTACAAGATCAGTAACACCGGAGGCCATCTGCATCTCAAATACCCATACATCCCCCTCCTGTTTCATATGTCCCCAGCCCTGTATGCTGGTGGCCGCCCCAAGTTTGTTGATGCTCATAAAGCTGATCTGTACATTGCCGTCGGGCGTTACACTGCCGGCCATACGCCGCGCCTGCGGAGCGCCGGTAGGTGTGGTGCCGGTTTCGTAGACGAGAGCAGCACAGTTGCCCCAGAAATAGCCGCCTTCGTAGCCGGTTATCTGCCATACCGTCTGGTCAGTCATACGGGTGGGCGTGGTATCGGTGGCTGCCATTTGCAGAGCGGGCAGGTACATGGGCGGCACATACCAGTAGCTGCCCTGCAGAAAGTTCCATTGATGATTCATATAGTGTAGGTGTGTGATGATAGTTGTAAACGGAAAATACAAATTATCCCCAATACACCTGCCTGTTTCCGGGTACAACTATCACAAATATTATTGCCGGATCGCGGTTTAAACGTGGCTATACGCTTCGGCTTCCCGTCCCTTCCGCATACTCTCTTTAACCTTTTCGCGGTGCAATGCGCCCCAGGCGCTCAGCTCGCGGAGCACTTCTCTGAGGGTAAGGCTGTACGGAGTGGCTTCGTAGACAATAGAGACGGGTGTGGTGGGATATACATGGCGCGTGATAAATTCATTCAGCTCCAGGTCTTTCAGCTCTTTGGCCAGCACCTTGGGCGATATGCCTTTCAGCTCGTTCTGTATTTCGTTAAACCGTTTGGCAGACTGCACCAGGCTGAGGATAAGCGGCAGCTTCCACTTACCGTTTAATACGTACAAAGCGTCCATCACGTTGATGAGCGAACTGTCGCACTCCTGTTTGGTAGGTATCGCATTTCCGGTTGCCGTAGTCATGCTCCAAAAGTAGGCACTTTCCCGTACGTAAGCGCTTTCCTATGGGTAAGTACTATCCTTTCCATAGTTGCCCCCGGTACTTTTGTTGCCGCAATGTGCAGGGCTGTATCACCAGCTTTCCTGGCGATCTGCTCCTGCGCAAAACCACATAAAAAACAAGTAAACAAAAGCAATTTATGAAACGTGTTCTTCATTTAATTTCCAGCATACAGGGAAATGAATCGTACAGCCTGCAGCTGGGCAATGCCGTTGTAAAAAAGATAACCGAAAAATACCCGGATAGCGTGGTAGAAGAGGTAAACCTGAACGATCTGGACATACCTCACCTTACGCCCACTACCCTGCAGGCTATGTTTACCCCCGGCGATCAGCTGACGGATGAAGCCAGGGCGGCACTTCGTTATTCGGACGAGGCGGTACAGCAACTCATGGCATCGGACATACTGGTGATCGGCGCACCGCTGTATAACTACACGGTTCCTTCTACGCTGAAAGCATGGCTGGATCATATTACCCGGGCCGGGGTGACGTTTGGCTACGGAACGGACGGCCCTGTAGGGCTGGTAAAGGGTAAAAAAGTGTATGTGGCCATGTCGTCCGGGGGTATTTACTCCGAAGGGCCCGGTAAAAGCAAGGATTTTGTAGCGCCTTTCCTGGAGACATTGCTCGGGGCGCTGGGCATGACAGATGTAACGGTGTTTCGTGCCGAGGGCGTAAAGGTGGCCGGTGTGAAAGAAACGGCCCTGGAAAAAGGTGTGGAAAGTATCTATATCGACTAAAGCCAGTAACAGAACAGCGCATCCCTGGTCATTAGGCATATGACGTTATGCTTTGTAAAACAAATACTTATAATCAAAGCTAAAAAAGCTGGGTACAACAGTAGTACCTCAGTTGATCGGAGCGACAACCGGGAAGCCTGCCCGACTGCGTCATTCAGGCGGGCACGCAGTGATTGCTTACCGGCGCCTTTTTTGGTTACTTTTTTTGCGTAAAAAAAGTAACATAGACTACATGGGCAGCATAATGAGTGTTTGCAATGTTCTGATGGTTAGGGGCTTCATTACACGTCATTGACAGACATTTTCAAGAAGATAATCAGCCGTGTTTTCAGTGCTAAGAAAATCATCAGCACAAGCTGCCAAAGTTGTCTTCACAAGTTGCCCAACTTGTGAAGACAATTTTTAAAATCGTCTTCACAATTTTTAAAGTCGTGAAGACAAGTTTGCGGGGCGATCTGTATGGGCATAAATAAGGACGGGAATGATCCCGTCCTTTTTACATGTCTGGTACGCTGTTTTACTTACAGCTTGCGGTAAGTAATAGCATTGAGCTGATCGGCTACCGCCTTACCGGGGCGGAAGTGCAGCCTGTTACCTTTGATCACGGAAGAGGTTACTTCTTCCTGCGTAGCCACGCCACTGCTGTTGAGGGTAAGTGAAAAGCTACCGAAATCGCCCAGGCGAACGATGTTGCCTTTAGCTATTTCCTGCGGTATCACCTGCAACAGACTTTCCAGTACGGCATAAATATCGGCGTTGGTAAGTGTACAGCGTTCTGAGATTTCATTAGCCAGTTCGCGGAGTGTGAGTTCTCCTGCACTGCGGGCTATTGCGTACCATTTCTTAGGGTTTGCCGGCTGGCGCGGGTTTATGCGCTCTACGGCATTGAATTTAACTGACATAGGGTTAAAAATTTAATTACTATTGTAAATACAAATCCTGTGCCGGAAATTATTCAACAGTTTGAAATTAAGTTTATTAAATATAAGTATACTATAATAAAATATTAGTAATTGCTGATTGCTGTATACATTGAGCACCGGGATTATTTATTGCTACAGGATGATGGAGAGATATGTTTATAATGTCCGCATAGGCTGTAATGGTGCGGAATAATTTAAATGGCATTTTTTCTAAAATATTCTGAAGAGCTTACGCTACTGTGACCTGTTACTACATCAGGTATAACCAAAATAATTTTATTTTTATATAAATATCACAGAGATGAAGTGTTGTTACCTGTTTATAACCCTACTTTTCATTTCCAACTTTGCCAGCGCCCAACCCTCCGGGCTCGACAGCAGCTTCGGTGTAAATGGTGTAGCCAACAGCACGCTGCCCTATTCTATGTACTACAGTGCGCTGACGATAGATCATAACGGCAATATAGCTACCGTTGCTTCCTGGAACGGAACAACAGTTCTGAACCGTTTTCTCAATAATGGCACACCGGATAATTCCTTTGGGCTGCAAAGTACCTATATGGGGCTTGGCCCTTTCTCCGGCCTGATGCCGGCAGCTATGCTGCAGCAGCCGGATGGTAAGCTGGTAGCCGGCGGTATGATCTACAGGGCAAGTTCAGATTTTGACTTCGGGCTGACGAGGGTAAAGGCTAACGGTACTCCGGACAGCTCTTTTGGGAATAACGGGCTGGTGACTACAGACCTTGGTACACCGGCACCGACGATGGAATACATCTACGCCCTTGCATTGCAGCCCGATGGCAGGATTATAGCCATGGGCACACGATATAGCCAGCTGGCCCTTGTCCGTTACCTGCCCAACGGCTCTCTGGACAACAGCTTTGCAAATGGCGGAAAACTACTGGCCGGCATCCAGGTAATATCGCCCGGCGCTATTGCGATACAACCGGACGGAAAAATATTGGTAGCGGCAGCTCAGTATGGCTCGCCTACCGGTGTGTATACGTGTCTTCGTTATTTCGCGAACGGAACACCGGATTCTACCTTTAATTTTTCCGGATCCATCTCTGTACCCATCGGGCAGTTTGGAGCAATAAATGCTATGCAGTTGCAGCCGGACGGGAAAATACTGGTGGCAGGTACTAATATGAACGATGGCCTGCTACTGCGCCTCACCCCGGCCGGACAGCGGGATATGACATTTGGCACAAACGGAATTGCAACGCTCAACCGGTGTGCTGTTACCAGCCTGGCGCTGCGTGGAAACAACAGGATCGTAGCCGCAGGGTACAGGTCTGACAATGGCAAAAAAATGATGCTGATGCAGGTAAAACCTGATGGCAATCCCGATTCTTCCTTTGGCAGGTATGGCAGCGTAATTACGGGTCTAACACCTGGCGACGGCCAGATACAGGATATAGGCTTGCAACCGGATGGTAAAGTAGTGGCGTGCGGGTGGGTTACAGACAGCAGTACATCCAGCCATACATTCCCGGTAGTAATCCGTTTTCAGTCAGATGGCAAACTGGATGTACCTGAAGTAAACGCCACAGGGCCCGGCATTGTTCTGTATCCGCAGCCGGCCCATGATATAGTGCAGATCAATACGCCCGGCAATACACAAGTAACAACAGCAGCACTATATACTATAGATGGCAGGTGCATCAGTCACCCGGACATTATCAATAACACGCTGAACACCGCCATATATCCCGATGGGCTGTATATGATTTACCTGCAACTAAACGCAAATGCTACTCCTGTAGTAAAAAAGCTGCTGATCCGGCATTGATGCATATTGCCACCTGTTACTATTATTCGCTTTTCAGGTCATAAAATATTTTTACAGCAGCGGCAAAATATCAAAACCCTTCCGGCTTAGGAATGCCGAGGTCGGTAAGCACTTTATTCATTTCACCGGTGCTGAAACCATCACCTTTAAAAGTGGTAAAGTCCTGCTTTATCATGTCCTGCCAGGTAATGTTGCCACCCACGGTCTCGTTCATATGCGCTTTATAGATTTCAATAGCGGCAGTATAGTTGTTGGTAAACAGGTAGCTGTGTGCAAGGTTGCCCAGTACGAAAAGATCGCCGGGCGTAAGCTGCAGCGCACGTTTCAGGTACAGCATGGCTTCGGCAGGTCTTTTATTTTCGAGCAAATGCCAGGCAATATCGTTCAGCATGTTTTTATCGAGATGCAGTGTATCCGGCCTTGTTACCTTTACTGCCGGCGGGTATGCTTTGCCATTTACCGTGCGGGTATAACCGGTGATCGCTCCTTTTTCATCCTTTGTAAATTGCTTTTCGGAAGGGAACTCCATATTAAAGAAACTGCCGGGCGAGGAAAAGTACATTTTGCTGTACGGCCCATCCTGCACACAGAGATACCAGGCGCCATCTTTTTTCAATATACTGTTCCACTTGCCTTCTGCAATATAAATGCCCTCATACTGCTGCAGGATATTTTCCGGAACGGCAACTGCTTTTTTATGCGCAGGGTTATAAAAATCCTTCCACTTATAAACGGTGGCTACGCTGTTTATTATCTCGGTGAAAATGCCTGAATAATCTGTATTGGCAAAAATGACTACACCATCTCCGCCTTCCAAGCTGCCGTAATAGGCTCCGCAAAACCCTTCGTTGCCTGCGTCGTGCTGAAAATAAATGGCAGTGCCACGCTTCTCTATAAATACACCCAGCGCTGCGGCTTCGTCGTTATACGGCGTCAATCTCAGGCGGGTCATTTCGGGAGTCAGTACTTTGGCCGACTTTCCTTCATAGGCCAGCTGCGTTTCTATGATATACTGACAAAGATCGGTGGGCGTCATCCACAGGCCCGCAGCGGCCTGCTCCGGGTATACATGATACCGGTGCGGCACTGCGCTGCCGTCTATATGATAGCCGGTGGCGCATAACGGCTGCTTTTCTTTTGCAGGCGGCTGTGTAAAAAAGCTGTGGACCATGCCCATTGGCTTTAACACCTGCTCATACATAAAAGCATCGTAGGGCTGACCGGTAACATCTGTAACGATGAGCTGGGAAATAACGGTGCCGCCACCTGAGTATTCAAATCTTAAACCCGGCTCAAACTGTGATCTCACAGGAGGCGTATTGGCCGGCGGTTCGCCGTTTAATACCTGCGGCACTGTAGGGATCTTTGCACCAGGATCATATCCCGGAAATCCGTGCACGGTAAGGCCTGCGCTGTGGCTCAGCAGCTCGACCAGCGTTATCTTTTTATTTTTTGAAACGGAGTCGTACGGAAATTTCCAGGAAGTGAGGTACGTGTTGATGTCGGTATAAAGGTCCAGTTTCTTATCCTGCACCAGCTTTAAAACGCCTACTGCATTTAATGATTTGCTGATAGATCCCGGCTCAAACAAGGTTTCGGGTGTTACCGGTTTCTTTTCCGCTTCATTTGCCCATCCGTAGCCTTTTGCCCAAACCACTTTGTAATTGTGCACCACGGCTATGCTCAATCCTTTTACCTTATAATACTTCATACGGTCGGTAATATTATAGTCGGGCATGCCTTCTATCTTTACGCGCCCCGCCAGGCTGTTTTCCACAGCTTTTATCTGTGCGGTTGTCTCTTTGGAGTAGTTTGCCTGGGCAAATATGGCCTGAGCAGAAAGGGAAAGCATGATGATGCAGCATGTACGTTTCAGGCGCATAGTATAAAGTTATTTTATGTACAAGATAAGGGGCTGTTTAAAAAGAAATTGCTAAAACTCTGAAATGCTTGCCTGGCGTAAGTCTTACTTTTTTGAGCCGCAAGAAGTAAGCAAACCCGCCCGACCAAACGTCGTTCGGGCGGGAAAGGCAGCAGTGCTACAGATTAAACAACGATCCGTCATCCTGCACCCTTTAAGCATAGCGAAAAGGGAAGCAGGATCTGTCGAATGTTTCGGTGATCTTGATCCGGTTCCGGTTCAAAAGATCCTGCACTGCGTTGCTCTCCGCGCAGGATGACGCTACATGTTCGTCATTCTGTTCCCGTCATCCTTCCCGCGTGCTGCTATATCTCCACCACTACTTTCCCTTTATTACGGCGGTTTTCAAAATCGTTGTATGCCTCCTTTATTGTGTGCAGGCTGTATGGTACAGGAGAAACTATCGGTTTCAGCAAACCGGCTTCTGCCAGTTTGGTGGCTTCGCTCATTATCTCGCCATGATGCTTGCGGCCTTTGCCGGTGATGAGTGGCATCAGTGTAAATACGCCGGAATAAGTAGCCCCACGGAATGACAACGGAGCCAGACTATGCGTACCCCAGCCCAGTATGCTGACCACATGACCATGGTATATTTTTGCTGCTTTAAACGATGCATCAAGTGTGGCACCACCTACTGTGTCAAAGACAATATCAAAGCCCTCGCCATTTGTGTACTGCTGCACATATTCTTCTACCGATTGTCTGGTATAGTCAATAGCTGTTGCTCCCAGGCTTTCTACCACAGAAAGATTGGCAGTACTGTCTGTTGCAAATACCTGCGCACCGCGGGCTTTGGCTAGTTGCACAGCTATATGCCCTACGCCGCCGGAACCACCGTGCACCAATACGGTTTTACCTGTTGTCACCTGCGCACGGTCTGCAAGTCCTTCCCAGGCGGTGATAAATGCCAATGGCAAGGAGGCTGCTTCTTTCATGCTCAGGTTCTTTGGTTTCAATGCCAGCAGGTCGGCATCTACTGCTGCATATTGTGCAAGCGACCCTTGTACACCACCTACACCGCCGGTCATGCCGTACACTTCGTCGCCGGGCTTAAAGGCGGTGACATTGCTACCCACTTCTACTACTATACCGGCCATGTCTATACCTAATACAGCTGGCAGTTTTACCTGCGCATGTGCTGCACTGCCTGATTTTATCTTGAGATCCAACGGGTTAATGCCGCTGGCTTTGATCTGTACCAGCACTTCGCCTGCACCGGGCACCGGGCGTGATACTTCTTTCGGTATAAAGTCTGCGTTAAAAGATTCAAGTACAAGTGCCTGCATTGTTTTCTGTTCTGATGACATAAGACTGTGTTTTAATTATGGTGTGTTTGTTTTTTGCTACACAAAGTTGTGCAACTTCCGGTTGTATATCGTTGTACTTTTACAACATAAAAGGGTACATTTCCGCTATGGTAAAGGACATACTGTACGAGCCTTACGAACTGGCGCTCCGCGGGCCTATGACGGAATGTCCGCGCGGGGATCATAAGCACACTTTCTTTGAAATGGTGTATGTGGTATCGGGTACCGGCAGGCAGCGGATCAATAATGCTCGTTTTCCGTATAAAGCTGGTCACTTGTTTCTGCTGGCACCCGAGGATGCCCACCGTTTTGATATTGAAACACCCACTGTTTTATTTTTCATCCGCTTTAATAATATATACCTGCAGGCTGATGCGCATCATAAAGAGCTATTGCAGCGGCTGGAGCTGATATTGAAAAATGCCAGCCTGGAGCCGGGCTGCATCCTCAAAAACGAGCAGGATAAACATACGGTTAAGGCCATTATGCAGGCTATGATCTCAGAATACCAAAACGATGACCTGTACCACAAGGAACTGGTTGCACAGTTTATCAATACGCTGCTGGTAATAGCTGCACGCAACATTGTGATGAGCCTGCCGGAAAAAATTGATGAACAGAGCCAGGATAAAGTACTGGCTATTCTCCAGTATGTACAGATGAATATTTACAACCCGGAAAAGCTGAAAGCGGAGCATATCAGCAGCAGGTTTGGCATATCAGAAAGTTACCTGGGCCGCTACTTCAGGCGGCAAACCAATGAAACGCTGCAGCAGTATATACTTAATTATAAGCTGAAGCTGATAGAAAACAGGTTGCTGCACACAGATATGCGTATCACAGAGATCGCCGACGAATTTGGCTTTACAGACAAAAGTCATCTGGCCCGGCTGTTTAAAAAATACAAGGGAACGAATCCCGGTGATTTCAGGAAAAACGGAATAAAGAATGGCGCAAAAAAAGGCGCTGCCATTTAATGTCAGCGCCGCAGATGATCTCTGTGAATAAGTGAAAGTTACAGGCACTAATCGTCTCCCCCAAAGCTCCGCAGGAACTCATCTCTCCGGGTTACGGCTACCGGCAATACCGTTTCATCAATAAGCTGCACGGAACCGCCTCTGCCCTTGTAATATTTCCTGATATAGCGTGTGTTTACCACATAGGAATGGTGTATCCGGAAAAAGCCTGCCGCTACCAGCTGCTGCTCTACTTCCTTCAGCTTCTTTGAGGTAACCAGTTTTGTACCCGCCCGCAGTTTCAGCTCTGTATAATTGCCTTTTGCCTCGGCAAAAAGTATATCGTCAACATCCAGGAACTCGATACCGTCCATGGTATGAATGCTTATACGCTGCTTTTGCAAAGCCGGTTGCTGCAGAAACTGTAAGAGCTGTACCACCTGCTGGCTGCTGTTTTTCTGCTCTATCCGCGAAATACTATGCCTTACCGCATCGGCTACCTGTGTATCCTGCAATGGTTTCAGCAGGTAATCTACCGCGTGATATTTAAATGCATCAATAGCAAACTGGTTAAATGCCGTAGTAAAAATGATCTCTGATTTTATCTCCGGCAATGCGGCCAGCACATCAAACCCGCTTCCCATTTTAATGTCAATGTCCATAAAGACAATATCCGGACGGTGCAGATTGATTGCGCTTACCGCGTCCGGTACATTATCCGGTACAGCTGCTATAATTACCTGCGGAAAATGCCGGTTTAAAAAGTTCTCAAGATACTGCCTGGCGGCCGCTTCATCCTCTACTATTACTACTTTCATATTTTTAGCTGTTTACAGATGCCCGATAGACAAAGGATAAGAAATGATCACCCTTGTTCCTGCTGCATTGTTTCCGGTATCTGTTATATCTTCTGTAATAAAAATGATTTTCTGATCAAAAAGGCGGTTCAATATATCTATCCGCCGCGTATTTACCACAGTACTGGTTACCGCATTCCGGAATTTATGATTAAACGAACTGCTCTTTGCCCTGCCCACGCCATTGTCTTCAATAATCCATTTTACGGTATCTCCTTTCTGTGTTACTGCAATTTTAATAATGCCTTTTCTGCCGGATAAGTGCCGCACACCATGCCGTACAGCATTCTCCACAAGTGGCTGCAGCAACATGGAGGGTACCGGAATATTCATCTGCGCCTGTTCTGTATCCCCGGTAATAAAAAACTCGAAGGCATCATCAGCACGCGCTTTTTCCACAGCCAGGTATTGCTGCAGGTAATGCAATTCTTTATCAAGCGACAGAAACGGTTCTGTCCCCATCTCAAATGTATCACGTATCAGCGAAGCAAATACATCTACAAAATCGTTGGCTTTTACAATATCTCCGCTGTTATAATACTGTTTCATTGCCGACATTGTGTTAAAAATAAAGTGCGGATTCATCTGGCTTCGCAATGCCATTTGCTCCAGCTGCAGCAGGTTACGCTGTACAGACAGCTTCTCCCGGTCTTTTTTACGAACACGGCGTATAAAAAAGGCAGAAACAGCATATATAACGCCACCCAGTGCCAGAAAAACAAGCAGTACAAACCACCAGCGCATGTATACCGGGTAAGGCCGGTAGAAGCGTAATGTGCGCAACGTTTCTTTATCCCAGTTGGGCGACCGGGCACGTATGCTTATTTTAAAATCGCCATAGGGAACAGACGGGAAATAAAGATTGCTGTTTTCGAGGTGAATCCATGCGCCATCATCATCGAGACGGTACTGAAGGAGCGGCTTTTGGTCTCCTGTAAGATCAATAATATCAAAATCGACGGCGAGTTCTTTTTTATAAAGAGATATTATACCTGTACGCTGTTCTATATTATCCCCCCCGTTAGTAATACTGTTTATAAGCAGGTTCCGCCCGGCAGACTTGGGCTGCACTTCGTTTTCATTGAAGTAATTGATACCTTTTGTAGTGCCTACCCATATATTACTGCCCTGAACATCGAGGCAGTTTACGAGGTTGCTGCTAAGCCCCGTAGTATACGTAAGGTGCCGTGCAACAGGATAATCCCCGGAATTCTGAATTGCGTAAAGACCATTATCTGTGCCCACCCATATAAAACGGGCAGATGCCTTAATGGCCGATATGCGGTTGCATTGCAAACCATCATCATTATTCCGGAATACAATTATTCTTCCGTTTTTTATACCTGTAAGCTCAGCCTTGTTGTTGGCCACCCACAATATGCTGTCCTTTCCTGCACAGAGCTTAACTATATGCCTGTTTAAAGCGGGCACAGAAGAAAATACCCTTTTAAAACTGCCGGGTCTATTACCCGCTATAAGTCCGTTCAAAGTGCCGGCATAGATCGTATGGCCGCATATGGCCACAGAAGTTGTTCTTTCATTGACCAGTGTATCTATGGCTTCAAGACTGTTCTTGTCTACACGAACCAGCTGCATACTGGCAGCGACCAGTAAAGTCTCGGCATTCTCCTCTGCAACATCTTTACAATATCCCCACCAGTTACTTACATATGGATCGCTGCTGATGTTTTTTTGTTTAAAAACCTGGCTGCCGCAGCTTATCCAGTTATTTTTACTGTCCTGCCCGAGGTATACGTAGATGTCATATAGTTCTTTGGGATTAAACCGCTTTAATGTATTCAACCACAATGAGCCGTTTTTATCTATTGAAGTGCGTACAAATTTACCATGTTCGAGTAAAGCATATGCCCCGTTTGGCTCCCCTTTAATAAACAGAACCGAAGACTGCTCCACAGGGAGTTTTAAAACTTTTACCGGTGAATTAATAAATCTGAATATACCATTCCCATGTGTTCCCAGCCACAGCGCTCCATCCGTTGCCTTTAAAATCGGGGCAACATTATAACCGTAAAGCAATGTATCAGTAAAATGCGCTGTTACTGTATCTGCAATAAAGCACCCACCCCTCGTTGTAAAAACGGCCGATGACGGCGGTATCAGAGCAATACAGTTTAAATCCCTGTTAACTTCTTTACTATTGTAAAACGGAATTCCTGAATGCCTTGCTTTTATAGAAAACGCAGCACTTACCGCCTGGCTGGTAATGGCAAGCAACCTGTAATTGAGCCAGGAAGTATCCCTGATTTCGGTCAGGGGAATTACCCCTTTCATAGACATGTTGAAAATATGATGCCCGTAAGTTATAAGACACTTGCCATCGTCTGAATGCGCACCACCAAGCAGTGCATTCGGACTTCCAAACCACGAGTTGGTTATCACGTCTACTGTACCCTTATTCGATACCCGATAAATAAGGTTGCGCTCCATGATAAACATATTACCGTCCTTATCAAATTCGAGGGACCTCGGACGCGCCTTGAAATGCAGTTTTTTCAGCAAAGGATCATTTTCGGTGCTATGCACTTTCTCATTTTCAATATAGCCTACGGCATTTGCGAAAGGAATAAACCACAGCCGGCCTCTGGCATCTTCTTTCATACCAAAGACTTCATTATCCGGCAATCCGTCTTTTGTAGTGAACAGTTTAAACTCATACCCGTTAAACCGGGCCAGGCCATTCTCAGTGCTGATCCAGATATAACCATGCCTGTCCTGGTACATCTGGTAACCATAACTCCCGGGAAAACCATTGGACTTATCGTAGTGAATAACAGAATACTTCTGTGCATAAACAGGGTAGCCTGCAAACAGCAGTAATATGAAGAAAAGAAGCCTTGCTGTTCTCTGCAAGACAAAATGAGTTTTTACAGTCACCGGGCCGTACTTATATACCGCATAATTACAGAATTAAATGCTTAAACGCGAAACATTTATGTAATATAATACAAGGCTTCGACTAAGTGTCTGTATTATTGCATTGCCGGTACAAAACGTTGATCGCCTACCCTACTTTTGTAAAGTCACATTTTATAGCTAACAAGAGAATTTGTATGTATTTTCAGGATATAATTGATCTCACGCATTTATGAGCCTTTCCCCTGCTGCACAAAAATATCTCAGCGAACAAAAAAGACTAAAAGAATGGTGTACAGATGAAATTGCTGTGAGAAAATATTTCCAGGATCAAAAAATGGGAATTTATACAGAGCTTATAGATGTCCAGCTCCTGTATTCCGGCTATAAACTCACCATTGAAGGTTATTGCAATAATGATTTTCTACTCAGTTTTATCAGCCGGAAAGAAATAACTTCAAATAAGCTGCCGGCCCATGAGATGTTTGGAGATCATCCCATATTTTATTTCGGGAATCACGCTACTGCCCCTTTTCATTTTGGCATTACACCTGCCGGTGCTATATGTACTTTCAATTCCAAAAATTTTCAGATAATCTACAGATCTGTTGAAATAATTATAGAGCAATACACACAATTGAATAAGTTGTACCGCCAGGGATTTATCAGCAGCCCATATTACAACATTACCAATCTCTACGATGTACGAAGCTATTTTGCTGTCCGATATGAAAAAATGGGGCAATGTCGTGATTCATATAATTTCTGGTATGAAGGCAGGGAAATCATTGTTGAAATAGGCCACTGGCTTGATAGTACCGGCAGCTTCATACGTATACATGCTGCAAATGAGATAAAAATAGAAAATCTTGTAAAAAACCTGAAGCAACAAGGACTTATTACATCTTAGTTATAGAACAGGCTCCCGGAATAATGCAGCAGGATATGTTCCCTGCCGGCCATGATCGTTACATATTTTAAGGGTATTATCACCGCCACCTTTACCCAGGCAGTAATAAGTGGAATGCAGTGTAAGGCTATTCCCAAAATGATTATTACCAGATTCCAGTTCTGTACAGATCAGCCACGTCGGGAAAGCTTCTTTTATAAAACAATTGGTTTTCTCCGTTACAGGTTTCTCATTTGTACCTGTTTGATAAGGTAGCAATATTAATTGCCGGCCGGGCTGCGGAGGAATTATTTTCAGTATGGAATATCTTTCAGCTGCAAATACATTCAGGCCAAACTCCAGGTTAACATATCCGTCTGCTGTCGAAAAATTTCCTGTTGCCCAGCGCTGCCATTTTCCGCCCATATCGCGCCAGTAATCCATTACGAAAGCACCGCCGGGATGAAGCGTCAGCCGGTAATAGGTTACTGCTGCAATACCTGTAAAATGGTATACACCATGTATCGCTGATGTTTCGGGGGCTGACTTCATACAGGCAAAACTAATGATCACTATAAATGGTACCAGGTTACCCTTTCCTTGTAAGATCGGTAATAAGTAATGGATTGTCTTTCCTCATTTCATCCAGCAGCTTTTCCACTTCAGACAGCTTTGGATTTTCCCACAACCTGTCCAGCTCTTTCTGCGTAAGCCCCACCATCTGCAGAAAAGTAAGCTCACCATGCGGGGTGTCTATTTTACCCAGTTCGGGATCTTCGCAAAATGCAAGGCCTACTATATCTGTTTCGGTTTCCAGCCGTATGGGGCCGTTGGCGGGAATAAAATGATATGGCTCAAACCATTTACCGCTTTTAAAAACGTACCGGGCAAGGTTGTTCATTACCTGTATGGCCCATAACGGGTCGCCCGGATCGCCTGCGAAAGGTGTCAGCCGGAAAGTAAATTCGAAACCCCATTTACTGAAATCGCCGCCGGCTTTTTCTTCGTTGTAATACAGCTCAGACATACCGTAGCTTACTAGATGCCGGTGAAACAACTGATTGGAGCTATCGTAAATGCTGGTTCCGTCAATAGGATCTTCGCCACCTATTATATAATGGAGTGGCGGTGCATAATGCCGCGGCTTCTGATCTCCGTATAGCTTTTCCAGCTGCTGATCTATGCAGAGCCATCCTACAGCATCGTCGGCAGTGTACAGCTGCACGTATTCCTGTTTTTCCATACAAAGGTGTTGATATTGTACTATAATTACCTAACTGCAGCAAGTTACTTGCCTGTAGCGGGTTTCATGTAGTTGCCTGTATAACTGCGGGTAAAGATCATGTAAAAGACGTATTTATAATCATAAGCGCAGTCAGATTAACGCTTCCCGTTGCCAGGCCAGGACTTTTACACCCTTAGAATAATGTGCAAGATCCGGTGGCCTGTTAAGATTTAAACCGCCGATCACATAGCCCGTGGTAAGGGAATGTAATGTTACTTCATTCAGTTTCCACTCTGCGTGATGGATCTCATACCTGTACAGTCGCCTGCCTTTATCAAAATACAGGCAATAGCGTTCTGTAAGCCATTTATCAAGGGGCGTTTTATCCATGATCTCTGCACCGGGGGTGAAAAACGAATGAAGTAAAAAAGCTTTGGGGCCGTTTAGAGATTCGTAAGTCTGGTGGTTTCCATTTGCAGCGCGCTCCATTAAAGAATACCGGTACGGCAGTCCCGACAGGCCTTTTGCGGTCCATACAGAAAGGTGTTTTCCCCCTTCTATGCTCAGGAAGTATACACCAGGCTTACCATCCCGGATCACGTAGGTGCGTACATTTATTTCATGGAAATCTGAAAGCGGCGCAAATGCAGGCAGATTGCGCGGCCGTATTTTCTGCATGGTAAATGCCACCAGCGATACCCATGCATATCCGTTAAAGACATCTGCGGCAACACCCTCGGGGAGCAGGCCCGACAGTGCTTCGGGTGCCACCTTCCAGTGCAGGAATAATGTACCGTTCCATTCCTGGTAATAAGCCCAGTCTTTCTCAGGTAGCGCCCATGGTCTGTGCGACGTGCGACGCAGTATTTCGTCTGTATTATTCATAGTGAAGCCTATAGTTTTATACGGCTACTGCTTCTTTGTTGTATTTATTGCGGTATTCTACAGGCGAAAGCCCAGTAATCTTCCTGAAAATAGTGCGAAATGCTTTTGTGTCGGAGTATCCCACCTCATACATCACTTCATTTACGTTTTTGCGTGTTGTTTCCAGGCTCTTTTTGGCGGCTTCTATTTTTACCCGCTGTATGTATTCTGTCACCGTATTGCAGGTGGCGCTCTTAAAACGGCGCTCCAGGCTTCTGCGCCCCAATGCCAGCATGCTGGCCAGCTTGTCTACTGTTATTTTATCTTCAAAGTTGCGCTCTATGTATTCCTGCGCTTTTTTCACGGGTTCGTCTTCGTGCGCTTTCTGCCCCTGGAACATAATGAACGGCGACTGGCTGTCGCGGTCTATATCTATCATAAATGTTTTAGAAGTCATAATGGCCACATCGCGGCCGGCATGTTTTTCTATCAAATATACCAGCAGGTTGAGGTAAGAATAGGCACCGCCGCTGGTATATATACCGTCTTCTTCTGTCATGATCTTGTGATCTACGAGGTGTACATCAGGAAACATCTGGCGGAATTCATTGGCAAGGCGCCAGTGCGTAGCACATTGCTTTCCCTTTAGCAAACCGGTTGCAGCCAGGAAAAAAGAACCGATGCAAAGACTGGCCACTTCTGCACCATCGGCATATTGCTCCTGTATCCAGGGAATAAAATCTTTATTACTTTCCAGTACTTCACGCGGATCTCCGTACGCTGCCGGGATAATGATCAGGTCGGCTTTACGGACATCATGTATAAGCACATCCGGTTTTACAGTAAATATGCCGTTACGCTGGCTTACTTCTTCTATCAGGCCTACCAGCTGCACTTTAAACACAGGTTCTCTACCCATCGCAGCTGCAATAGTATTTACTTCAGAGAGTATCTGGTGACTGCCCTCAATATTTACCAGGCTGGTATGTCCGCGTGGTATAAGAATCGATACCTGTTTCATATAACAAAGATAAAAAATACTGTTGTCGCAAACACCTCCTTATATTGCCGTATTCGCACCCCTCAAAACTTCTTAAGCTGTAGTAGGTTTGTATCGTTGATCCAATGCTTGCAGCACAGCTATATATGATGCAACAAGGGTATTTCAACAAAGGGGTTTTATATGCAACAAATAACAAAACATACAGCAATGGCAATAACAGCTTCCGGCACAGAAAAGTTATATGCCATTTATGAACACATACAGAATGAATTGCTGTTGTTGCTTTCTGTTTCTACCGAAAAAGATATAAATACCGTTCCATTCCCCGGCAGCTGGACGCTGGCACAAGTGGCAGTGCATCTTACCAAATCAGGCTTATCTGTAGCACATAACCTGTCACTCAGCGGAAAACTTACCGGACGTGATCCCGAATTAAGAACAGATGAACTGAAAGGAATATTCCTCGATTTTGAACGAAAATTCACTTCGCCGGAATTCATAAGACCTACACAGGATGTATATGCGAAAGAGAGTGTAATAGCAGATCTCAGAGCGGTAATGACAGAAGTAGAAGAAATAAGCCGGGGTTCAGATCCTGCAGAGGTAATAGACCATCCGGCGTTCGGAGACATTACCAAACTGGAATTACTGCATTTTGTTATTTACCATTCGCAGCGGCACCTGAAACAGATGCAACATATTTCCGATATTGTGCGTAATAAACAATAGATTTAAACCGGTAATTTATTATGCAGCAGATCACCACATTCCTCATGTTTGAGGATAAAAAAGCAGAAGAGGCGATGAACTTCTACATGTCCCTGTTTGAAGATTCATCTGTTATAAGCATGCATCGCTATGCTGCAGGGGAACCGGGCATAGAAGGCACTATAAAACATGCTGTATTTTCCCTCAACGGGCAGCAGTTTATGGTGATGGACAGCAGTGTACACCATGGCTTTTCATTTACACCGGCTATGTCTCTATTTATTGCCTGCCAGACAGAAGATGAACTGGACCGCCTGTTTGAAGAGCTTTCGCGCGACGGAAAGATACTGATGCCAGCAGCGCCTTACCCCTTCAGTAAAAAATATGGCTGGACGAATGACAGATACGGTGTCTCCTGGCAACTGACGCTGATTTAAGCAAATAATGAGAAGTGAATAGTGAATCAATGTCATTCCAAAGTCCATTTTCACAAATCTCATATCTCAATACTCATATCTTACATCTCACATCTAAATAAAAATAACAATGGCAACATTAAATCCATATTTAAATTTCCAGGGAAACACAGAAGAAGCATTTAATTTTTACAAAGCAGCATTTGGCGGCGAATTCCAGGTATTGCAGCGATTTGGCGACACGCCGCAGTCCGACCAGATCCCTGAAAATGAAAAGAACCTGATCATGCACGTGGCATTGCCAATAAAAGGCAACACATTGATGGGTACAGATAACCTGGAATCAATGGGACATACACTTAATATGGGCGATAATATATCACTCTCACTGAGCCCCGAAAGCGAGGAAGAAACACATCAGCTGTTTGATAAGCTTTCCGCAGGCGGCAACATAATCGTGCCGCTTCAGCAGATGTTCTGGGGTGCTCTGTTCGGCATGTTTGTAGACAAGTTCGGGATAAAGTGGATGATCAATTACGAAACAAAACAGCAGTAATTTAAAAAGGATATGCCGATAAATGCTACTATAGAAGTGTTCAAAACCAATGTACAGGACAGCTTCCAGGCGCAGCAGCTTATCAGCATATTACTGCATCATTTTCCGGGCAGTAAAGTGAGCATAGATATGAAAGACTGTGACAAAGTACTGCGGATAGAAGGCGCCTGCACCGCAGATAAAACGATCTCACTGCTGCAGGAAAACGGCTTCAGCTGTACAGAACTATTATAAAAAGGAGGGCAAAATGTTTGCCCTCCTTTTTATTTATGGAAACAAATCACATCCCATCTCTCACCTGCTCCACCAGTTCCAGTCGTTTTACAATACTTCCCGATGGCAATATCGTTCCCGGAGACAGAACAGCATTTGCACCTATCTTTGAGTGATCACCCACAAGTGAGCCAAACTTTTCCATCCCGGTATTAATTATGCGATCATTGTACCATACTGAAATCGTTTTGTCCGTACGTTCATTATAGTGATTGGCAGCAACAGCGCCCGCCTCAATGTTTACATGGCTGCCAATAATGCTGTCACCAATAAAATTAAAATGCGCAACAGCGCTGTGAGGAAAAACGATCGTTGTTTTAATCTCACAACCTGCACCAATAGTAACATTATTGCGTAAATATACACCGTTCCTCAGGTAAGCATGTGCGCCTATAAAGCAGTTCGGGCCAATGATGGCCGGTGCTTTGATGACAACACCTTGTTCTACAACTGCAGTCCGGTGAATTGCAATTCCGTTATTAACAATATACTCTCCGTCCATTATGGCCTGCATTGCTGTTATTAGTCCGGAGAGCCTTGCAGTAATACGCCATGGCATTTCATCAGCCGGAAAAACTGCTGAAAAACCAGTTATAAAGTTGTCTGTGGAAATCATTGCTGGCTTGGTTATTAATGCGATACAAATCTATAGTAATCGTAGCTTTACTAAAATACAATTCATGCAGGATATACTTTCTGTGCGCCCGATACAGGAGAAGGACATAGAACCGCTGACACAATACTGGCTTATGGCAGATAAAGCCTATCTCGAAGGTATGGGTGCGGATATTACAAAAGTACCGCCGCGTGAATACTGGTATCAGGCGTTGACCACGCAGATACAGCAATCCTTTGAGGAAAAACAGTCTTTTGCCGTGATCTGGGAGCTGAATGGTAAGGCTGTCGGGCATTGCAACATTAATAAGATCATCTTCGGATCGGAAGCTTATATGCACCTGCATATCTGGGAAGCCCCGGTCCGTAAAATGGGCTACGGTACGCAGTGGATACGGATGACGCTGCCCTTTTTCTTCAATCATTTCGGCCTGGAACGATTGTATTGTGAGCCATATGCACTGAATCCGGCTCCCAACAGAACGTTGGAAAAAACAGGTTTCGAATTTGTGAAAAAGCACGTTACAATTCCCGGCGCACTCAGCTTTGAGCAGGAAGCAAACCTTTGGGTACTTATCCGGTCAAAATATTCGGAACTGTTTAAATAAACTTCTTCATGCAGATAGGACATTGCACACACGACGATTTTATATGGATACTGCAACATCTCACGGAGTTCTGGGATAATGAACGGACGCAACCCTTTCACCACCCGATATTCCTGTATGAATTCGGCAACAGCGCTTTTGTATTGCGTGAAGATGACAGAATAATTGCCTACCTCTTCGGCTTTATTTCACAGACGGGCAAAACAGGTTACATACATCTTGCTGCCGTGCATCACAACTATAAAAAGAAAGGACTCGGGATAGCGATGTACGATCATTTTGAAACTTATGCCCGCAATAGCGGTTGTGCAAAACTCAAAGCTATTACAACACCCGTAAATACCGCCTCTATTGCCTTTCATAAAAAAGCCGGTATGCAGTTGCTGGGTGAAAAAAACGGCGATGGCATTGAAGTCATTAAGGATTATTCCGGCCCTGGACAGGACAGGGTTGTCTTTGAAAAAGAACTCAACTGACTTCCGCCCGTGTGCTATATTTGCCTAAAACGTAGCATATTTCAGTAAATCTTTTATTATGAACGAATCTAAAACGGTACGCAACGAAATACTTATTAATGCACCTGCATCTGCAGTATGGGATATACTTACACAGCCCGAACAAACTAAGAAATATATGTATGCCTGTGAGCCAATAACTGATTGGAAGGTGGGCAGCCCGCTTCTGTGGCGTGGCGAATGGGAAGGCAAGAAAATGGATTTTGTAAAAGGCAATGTTGTCAGTATAGAACCGGGAAAACACCTTGTATACAGCGTTATTGACCCTAATAACGCGGCTATTCCTGATGTTCCGGAAAACTACCTTACTGTTACCTACACATTGACAGAACAGGATAATGGTACGCAGCTCGTTGTTACGCAGGGAGATTACAGTCGCGTGGCCGAAGGCGAAAAAAGATATAATGATGCTGTAAACGCCGGTGGCTGGTCGTCTATTCTGGAGCAGATCAAAAATATCGCTGAAGGAAAATAATTATACGGCAAAAAAACATAAAAGAGCAGATGTTTTATAAATTCATCTGCTCTTTTTCATTTAGAACTTATTTTGCAAGATATTTCTCCAGACCGGTATTGAGAATATATGTCCAGCCTTCCACAAAATTGTGACGTGCAAAATCTTCTATTGCAGGGAACGTTTCAAGCCCTTTATGCGTAAGCTTTACGCGTGTTCTGTCTCCTTCTGCATACAGCTCGAATGTAACTTCCGACTCGCCGGGGTGGCCGTCATATTTCCAGGTGTAGGCAATCTTTTGTTCGGGTACAAGTTGTGTAATGCAGCAGAGATGCAAAAATTTCTTTCCCTCCCGGCCCGCAGTGAAGCTGAATTCCGTGCCGATTTCTGGTTTAAAATCTTCCATGGTAAAATACCACTGCTTCATTTTCTCTTTATCCGTAAGTGCGGACCATACGGCGCTGACCGGAGCATTGTAAGTGCGCTCCATCACTATTGGCTGTGCTTCCATAATTGTTGCATTATTTGGTTTTCTTTTTTGCTGATTGTTCGTTTTCCAGGAATGCACCGAGCGCATCCAGTTTACTGCCCCAGAAACTGCAGTATTGTTCTGTCCAGTCTGCAACAGCTTTAAGCCTTGCCAGCTCTGCTTCACAATAGCGTTCCCTGCCCTGCTTTTTAATAATAACAAGGCCGCATTCTGTCAGTATTTTAATATGCTTTGAAATAGCAGGCCGGCTAATATCAAATTGTTCTGCCACACTGTTCAGGTTCATCGGCTGCTGTGCCAGCATGCTGATGATAGCTCTGCGCGTAGGGTCTGCTATTGCTGTAAAAACGTCTCTTCTCATGTATTGAAAGTTTATTGCGTAACCATTCAGTTACAAATATAGGAAACCTTTTGGTTACGCAAAATTTCGGCCATAAAAAAACAGGGCAAGCCCTGTTTAGAGATTTGAGTATTAAGATTTGAGATCTGGGAGGTGATTCGTACTTGACCTATAATACCCGACCGGTATCATCCTGAACGTAGTTGGAGAACGACACTTCTTCAAATGGCTTAGCTACGTCCACCATGACATCATTATCACATCAGCTAATTTGCTAATTATCACATTAATCCAGCACCTGCCACAGCATATCCGCAAACCATTTTTTTGAATCCAGGTATTGATTTACCTGCTTAAATCCTGACCTGCGTGCCATTTCCTGTGTATCTCTTACAGAATATTTCTGGGATATCTCCATATAAACCGGTTCATCAGCTTCAAATGAAACGGAGATCTCGCCCACGTGCACCTGTTGTTTCTTTTTACTGATCAGGTAACTTTTGCAGGCACCTGAAATAGGATCATACACCGGGTAATGCTGAAAATTTTCTGTATTAAAATCCCCGTCCAGCTCCCGGTTGATACGTGTCAGCAGGTTCAGGTTAAATGCGCGTGTAAAGCCTTGCCTGTCGTTATAAGCATCTAATATGGTTTGCGGATTTTTCTTAAGATCAAAACCAATAAATACCATATCTCCGGAACTGAGCTGGTTGTGGAGTGCTTTGCAAAATTCAACGCCTTCGTCCGGCGTCATATTCCCGATAGTAGAACCGAGGAACAGCACCACTTTCATCCTTTTATCATCATGTGCGATCTTTGCCAGTCCCGGGAAATATTCTCCGCAAATGCCCTTGATACGTACGCCGGGCAGTTGTTCCGGCAGCTTTCTTTCCAGCTGGCTGATTACATTCTCAGAAATATCGATCGGGTAATAATTAAACTCAGCTCCGGCTTTCTGCAAGGCTTTCAGCAGGTGTATCGATTTTGTGGCATCCCCGGCGCCAAGCTCAATAATATCCATTGGCTTTCCGCGGTTTATCATTGCCTGTACAATAGCTTCAGACTGCTGCTCCAGTATCTCCATTTCGCAGCGCGTAGGATAATACTCCTGGCAGGCCATAATATCCTGGAACAAAGCATCACCGGCCTTATCGTAAAAATATTTTGAAAGCAGGTATTTGGGAGTCGACTGCAAACCATCTATTACGTCCTTATAAAATCCCGACAGCGCAGCTTTTTTCGTCTTCTTTTTCGTTGCGGTGATCATGGTATCTGTGTGTTTTTGTTGTGATTGATAAAAATTACCGTGCCAGCCTGATGCCCGTAAACTGCCAACGCAGCCAGGGCTGGAAAAAATTGCGGTATGTATTGCGGCTATGGCCCGGAGGCGTGGCTATGGAGCTACCGCGCAGCACCATCTGGCTGACCATAAATTTCCCGTTGTATTCGCCAATAGCACCGGGCGCTTTTTTAAAACCGGGGTATGGCAGGTAAGCACTTTCTGTCCACTCCCAGCGGGCGCCCCAGTTAAATTTTGCAGAGGCAACCTCCCACTCAGCTTCTGTTGGCAGGCGCATTCCTTTCCATGCGGCAAATGCTGCTGCTTCATAATAACTGATATGGCACAACTGCATGTCCGGCTTTACTTCTTTAAGCCCACCCAGCGTGTAGTAATGCCAGCGGTTGTCTATAAAGTGCCAGTACATGGGGCTTTCCACATGACTATTTTTTACCCAGTCCCAGCCTTCTGCATGCCAGTAGCGGAAATCGCGATACCCTCCGTCTTCCATAAAGGCAAGATATTCGCCATTGGTCACAAGCGCCGATGCAACCTGGAACGGCTGCAGGTATACTTTATGGCGGCTCAGTTCGTTGTCAAAGCAAAAGCCTTCGCCTTCAAAGCCAATCTCATATATTCCTTCCGGTACGCTCAGCCATTCCATTGGTATCTGGGCATCGAAAGAAGCAGGTTCTGTATCTGAATAAGCGGGAAACAGCGGGTTATGACCGAGTATATATTTTATATCGGTAAGCAGAAGTTCCTGGTGCTGCTGTTCATGATTCAGTCCCAGTGTCACTACGTCTTGTATCTCTTGACTTAGTTCCCCGGCAAGAAAATCCTGCATGTGATCATCCACATACTTGCGGTAGCGATAAATATCAGCAACCGTAGGACGACTGAGATTTCCGCGGTCGGTACGTATTACCCGGTTGCCGATAGTCTCATAGTAGCTGTTAAATACAAAATTGTAGTCCTTATCAAATACTTCATATCCGGGCCGGTACTGCTGCAGTACAAATGTTTCAAAAAACCATGTGGTATGCCCTATGTGCCACTTAGGCGGACTCACGTCCACAACCGGCTGAACGACATAATCTTCCGTCTGCAGCGGGCTGCAGATATGCTCTGTGTGCTGTCTTACTTCCCTGTATTTCTCTGCAAGGTTCATTACTGATGCGTATTTAAATATGATGCCAACTGTGAAATGGTTTCGAGGTGCAATGCTGAAGCCTGCTGCCTGCGCATCATGAGTGCATAGGCATTATTAAAGCCAACAGGGCGCAGCCATTCCAGGTTATATTGTCCGTTAAATTCTTTTTGTACATAGTCATACACGCTGTCCGGGCTGATCGTTTTTGCTGCTACTACAGCGTCTGAAGGATGCAGCAACACCAGGAAACCGGTGCCTGTATATTCGGGGTACAGGTCAATGGCATTATTGCGCAACGCTTCAAAACATATTTTTGTACCTCCGAGTCCTGTTTTGCTCTCTACATCAAGATCTGTATATCCTTTCAGTAACATGGCGTACATATTCAGCAGAATATATTGTTCAGTAAAAACTTTAGAGCCAATGCGCACTGTAGCTTTGTGTACTTCCCTGGGGGCTTTCCACAAACCCTGCGTAACCAGGAACTGCTTCGCCACATCTTCCGGTGATTGCTGCAGATAATCGACTTTATAATTGAGCGAAGTCATTACCGAATCATTGATCTTCCCGGCCAGCAGGTTCAGCGTTGTTGCTATTTCAGGATATTTCTGCAGAACATCTTTACGTACCAGCGGCGCTGCATAATATGGTGGAAAAATATTACGGTCGTCCTTCAGTGTAATAAGATCATAAGCCTTCAAACGGCCGTCTGTACTGTATCCGCTGATCACATCCAGTTTTTTTTGTTGTGCTGCTTTGTACATCACCGCATCGCTGATCACCACAGTATTTATACGTAGTTTATATACCTGGCGCAGGCCGAGGTCTCCATCTCTGCGTCCCATAAATTCCGGCGTAAAACCCGCCAACAGCTTACCTTCCGTATGCACGGGCAAGGTATAAAATGAGCTGCAGATAACGATTGCAAAGACAGCAGCAAATATTGATAAATGTTTCCTGCGCAGTTTCATATGTTGTACCCGCGATAGCAGGAAGTCAAGCAGGATCGCCAATAACGCTGCGGGAATTGCTCCTGCAAGGATCATGTACGTATTGTTGAGCGCAATGCCGCCAAAGATAAATTCGCCCAGGCCGCCGGCGGCAATATAGGCAGCAAGTGTTGCCACGCCAACGTTAATTACGGTTGCTGTACGTATGCCCGCCATGATCACAGGAAAGGCCAGCGGCAGCTCTACGCGGAACAAAACCTGCGTACGGTTCATCCCCATAGCCACAGCGGCTTCCTTTACTGTCCCGTTTACTTCTGTAATGCCGGTGAAGGTGTTGCGCACAATGGGCAGCAATGCATAAAGAAACAAAGCGATTATTGCGGGTACAGGACCTATTCCCGCGAGCGGGATCATAAAGCCTAATAAAGCCAGACTCGGAATAGTCTGCAAAACACCGGTTGTATTTAATATGATTGGTGCAAACTTTTTTCTTCTGGCAATGAATATGCCCGCGGGTATACCTATAAGCAATGCGATGAACAAGGATATAAAGGTTAACCCTACATGTTGTAAGGTCTGTTGCATCAGCTTCTCCGACTGCTGTGCTATATACTGCCAGAAAGTTTGCTGCCGGTCCATTATTGTTGCCTGTAGGCTGTCAGTGCGTTCATAAGTGCGCTGTAGCCTGCATGTTTTGTTTCGTTTTTATTCCTGATTCTTACCGTACTGCCCTTGCCTGCTGAGACCTGTTCCATTGCCTGCCAGAGCGAATGTGTTGTATCAATTTCTGTTGCAGCTTCATTATTTACACCCTGCAGAAACGGCCACAATTCATACAGTTTCACCGTCTTCAATTCAAGCACCAGCCTCTTTTCCCTGAAAAAAGAACTGGCGAAATCATTTACCGGGTGCAGTAATAATTCCTGCGGTGTGCCTGCCTGTACAATCATTCCCTTATCCATGAGACAAATACGGTCGCCCATTTCAAATGCTTCTTCCATATCGTGCGTTACCAGCACAATGCTTTTATTTTTCAGTTCGTCAAGTTCTTCAAGGTATTTTTTTGTCCCTGCCTTAGTGATCGGATCAAGTGCACCGAAAGGCTCATCCATCAGCAATAACGGAGGCTTTGCCGCCAGGGCTCTCGCCAGTCCTACGCGCTGCTGCTGCCCCCCGCTCAGTTGTCCGGGATAAAGACCTGCAAATTCTGCAGGTGGCAGATGCAGTTTTTCCAGCAATTCATAAACACGCGATCTTATGGCTTCCTTCTTCCACCCAAGCAATTGCGGCACTACAGCAATATTTTCGGCGACGGTATAATGAGGAAACAGGCCGTGATTCTGCAGCACATAGCCGATCTTTCTGCGGGTCTCTTCCGGCTGTTGCTCCTCCACATTTTTCCCTGCAATATATATACTGCCGCTATCCGGTTTTATCAGCCGGTTGATCATGCGTAGCGTAGTCGTCTTGCCGCATCCGCTTGTGCCCAGCAATACCATCGTCTCATTATCCTCTACCTCAAAAGAAACATCATTCACAGCTGCGACATGGTCATACACTTTCTTTAAATTATGTACAGCTATCATGAATGTATTCCGCCGTTTTTTATACAGTAAATTTAACCAATAACTTTTATTACTTACTGATCTTTAAAATGATTTACACTAATAAAATGATGATTTATGTGCTAGTCTTTTACCGGGGAAAACAGGTTATTAAATGATTCTGCCAGTGTGGGATGTGCAAAAACGGCATAGCTCAACTGATCGTAAGTAATATCGCCCATCATAGCCATCTGCAGTACTGCCATCATTTCACCTCCATCCACGCCCAATATGGCTACACCCAGTATCTTTTTTGTTGCGGTATCCACTACTGCTTTCATAAGCCCACGCATCTCACCGGTTTCCCGGGCACGTGCCACATGCTTCATTTCCAGCTTTGCTACTTTATAGGAAAGTCCTTTTTGCTTTGCTTCTTTTTCTGTGATGCCTATCCTTGCAAGTTGGGGGTCTGTAAACATCACGTACGGTACCAGCCTGTCTTTGGTCGACATCTTTGCATCGAACAAGAGGTTCTTCCATACGATCACAAAGTCGTTGTAAGAGATGTGTGTAAATGCCGGGCCACCTTTTACATCGCCCAATGCATAAATGCCGGGCACATTTGTTTCAAGATATTCGTTAACGCGGATAGCACCATGTTCGTCTGTTTCCACATCTGCTTTTTCCAACTGCAGGCCTTCTATTTGCGGTGGTCTGCCGGATGCTACCAGTACATGTGAACAGTAACATATTTTTTCACCACCGGGTATCCGCAGTAGCGCTCCAATGTTTCCGGTGTGTTGTGTAAATTCCAATACTTCTGCGGCTATATGCAAGGTAATGCCATCTTCCTCCAGTATCTGCTTCATTGCATCGGCAATATCATCGTCCTCTTTTGAAAGAAATGTTTCTGATTTTTCAAGGATAGTCACCTTGCTTTCCAATCTGCGGTAAAGCTGACCAAATTCCAGTGCTACATAGCTGGCTCCTACGATCAGCAGATGCTCCGGTACTGCTTCAAGTTCCTGGATTGTGGCAGAGGTAAGATATGGTATGTCTGAAAGTCCTTTGATATCCGGTATCGCAGTTTTGGCTCCGGTATTAATAAATATTTTCGGAGCAGAAAGCTGTTCAGTCCCGCCGTTGTTTAATGCTACTCTTACCGTTGTTCTATCTTCAAATGATGCTGCACCGTACAAAAAATTAACGCCGCTTGCTTTAGTAAGAATATGATCGAGATGACCACGGGCCGTAGTAACAATTTCATCCTTCCGTTTTTTTACAGCAGGCATATCCACACTATAATCCGGCACATTGATTCCCCACTCTGCTGCATGCGCTGCCATCCAGGCCACTTTTCCCGATGCGATCAGTGTTTTGGTAGGTGTACACCCGGTATTTACACAGGTTCCGCCCGGCCATTGTTTTTCTATAACCGCAACCTGCCAGCCTGCACTTGCCAGTTTCAGTGCAAGCGGCGTACCTGCCTGCCCCGTTCCGATAATGATGGCGTCATATGTTTTCATGGAATTGAAATTTACGGCTTTAATATGATCATTCCATGTTAATAAAATCTATGCCATACTGCAGAAATGTATATATACCATAAAAAAACGGGCACTGCTATGTGCCCGTTCTCTTCATCGGACCACTCCCTGCTTTACACCATTTCCTGCAGCTGTTCACATATTGCAAGCGGCGCACAGAAAAAGCCTTTTTCATTAAAATAAGACATGATCGCCGGACTTATATCTGACGGATGCTCTACGCGAAGCACCTTATCTTCATCTCCCAAGTCTATTGTCCATTTGCCGTTGCCGGCAATCCTGTCCATAAAAGCTCTAACCTTTGCCTGGTCGTGGGTATCTTCTACAGTTGTTTTAAATATCAGTATGTGCATTTTCTGATTGTTTATTATCAATTGGCAAATGGTAAACAGTATCAAGATGGAGGTATCAAGTATCAGGCTGTGGTGTGAGAAAATTCAATATCAAATTCCAAATCCGAAAGCTATACCATGCACCAAATTCCAAGTCCTGACATTCACGTCTCAAATCTCATGTCTCACGCTTCACCATTCACTAACCTATTGCCATCCGCCGCCGAGTGAACGATACAGGTCTGTAACTGCGCTCAGCTGCTGACGTTTGATGGAGGCCAGTTCCAGCTCGCTTTGCAGCGTATTTCCCTGTGCCGTGATCACTTCCAGGTAATTGGCCATGCCGTTTTTAAACAGCAGATTGGCATTGCCGATAGCAGATTGTAACGTCTGTACGCGCGTAGCAACAATTGCCTCCTGTTCTTTCAGCTGCTCCAGTTTTACCAGTGCATCAGAAACTTCACCAACGGCAACCAGCACCGCCTGGCGGAACTGTATCACTGCTTTCTCACGATCTGTTTTTGCCAGCTGGTATTGTGTGCGTAACTGACGACGCTGTAATACAGGTGCTGCAAGGCTTCCGGCCACTGTGCCAAACAATGATGCAGGCATATTAAACCAATTGCTCGCTTTGAAAGAGTTGAGTCCGCCCGCAGCCGTAATGCTCAATGAAGGATACATTGCGGCTTTCGTAAGACCTACATTCGCATTGGCAATAGATACCGCTGCTTCATAAATTTTAATGTCCGGTCTGTGGCTCAGCATTGTAGCAGGAATACCGGCAGAAAGTTTCTCCGGAACAGACAGCTGTGCCAGGCTTGCATCTCTTTCTATCCTTCCCGGCATCGTACCGGTAAGAATGCTCAGTGCATTTTCCTGCAGTGTTATATTCTGCTGCAGTTGCGGTACCAGTTGCGCTGCCACCAGTCGCTGAGCCTCTGCCTGCTGTACGGCAAGCGAAGTAACCTCTCCTGCTGTGAACTGGAGGTGCATGATACGCACCGTGCTGTCGTTCAAAGCAAGGTTTTCCTGCGCAACGGCCAACTGTGCATCCAGCATCAGTAAGTTGTAATATCCCTGCGAAACATTAGCCACAATATTTGTCTGGAGCGCATCTTTTGCCTCACGGCTCTGCAGGTATGCTGCACGGGCTTTACGTTTTTGGTTGCGTACTTTGCCCCAGATGTCCGCTTCCCATGAAAGATTGCCGCCAATCGTATAATCTTCGATATGCTTCTTACCCAGGAACTGGCTGAGGCTGATACCGTTCAGGCTGTTATCAGACGGACGGCTGGTATTGGCAGATGCAGCAAGGCTTACATCCGGCACATAACCCCATTTCGCCTGTTTCAGCAGCAATTGTGCAGATTCAATGTTTTTCTCTGCAATCTGCATATCATAATTCTTTACGATGGCGCTGTCTATCAGCTGCTGCAGTGACGCATCTGTAAAGAAATTTTTCCATGGAATGGCTGCAATGCTCCCGGTATCAGCAGCTGCGGCATTCCGGAACTGACCCGGAACCGCCGCCTGAGCTGGTATGTCTTTGGAAACTTTACACGCAGTGAGCACTGAGAGTAACAGCAACCATGTATAATTAGAAAATACCTTTTTCATATAAATTTTCTTTTCCTCTGGTGTTTTAGAAAGTTTAAACTGTCTCCGCTTCTGCCTCCATCATGTCAAATTCCTGTTGCCTGATAGCGGCAGATTTACTGCTTACTTTTTCCTGCAGATACTGGAAGATCACGAACAATACAGGTATGATGAATACACCCAGTAATACGCCCGTAAGCATACCACCGATAGCACCTGTACCGATAGAACGGTTACCCATAGCAGACGCACCGGTTGCACTTACCAGCGGTATCAGGCCGGCGATAAAGGCAAAGGAAGTCATCAGGATAGGACGGAGACGCAACCTTGCAGCTTCAATAGCAGCTTTGGCAAGCGGCAGCCCGGCCTTCCTGCGCTGTACAGCATATTCCACGATCAGGATGGCATTTTTAGCGAGCAGGCCCACCAGCATGATGAGACATACCTGCACATAGATATTGTTGTCTATACCAACGAGATTAATGAATGCGAACACGCCGAAAATACCGGTAGGTACGGAAAGTATTACAGCAAGCGGCAGTATGTAGCTTTCGTACTGCGCTGCCAGCAGGAAGAATACAAATACCAGCGACATAATAAAGATGATAGATGTCTGTGAACCGGATTGCTGTTCTTCACGTGTAAGACCGCCCCATTCGTATGCATAACCACGCGGCAGATAGGATGCTGCTACTTCCTGTACGGCTTTTAATGCCTGGCCGGAACTGTAGCCCGGTTTGGCCACACCGCTGATCGTTACGGCATTGAACAGGTTGTTACGTGTTACCGTTTCCGGTCCGTATACCTTTTCAAGTGTTACCAGCGTTTTGATCGGGATCATCTGGCCGGTGTTATTTTTTACATTCACATTGTTCAGTGTCCCTTCGTCAACACGGTAAGCCACATCCGATTGCATGATCACCTTATACTGTTTACCGAAACGGTTGAAATCTGACACCTGTATGCTGCCATAGTACACCTGCAATGTCTGCAGGATATCACTAATCGATACACCCAGCTGTTTTGCTTTTTCCTCGTCGATATTCAGTTTGTATTGCGGGTTGCCGGTGTTAAACGTGGTGAACGCATAAGCAATTTCTTTACGCTTCATCAGTTCACCGATAAACCCGTAGGCGGTAGCACTCAGATCAGATAATTTGCCACCAGCCCTGTCCTGCAGCAGCAGTTCAAAACCGTTGGTATTACCGAAACCCTGTACGGTAGGCAGCGTGAATGTAAACAGGTCGGCTGAAGAGATAACAGATAATTTCTGGTTTACCTCCATCAGTATCTTGGTAATATCTTCTGTTTTGCCGCGCGTTCCGGGCTTTTTCAGTTTCACGAAAGCAAGTGCGCTCACCGGGCTTGTAGCATTGGTAATGATGTTCATACCGGCTACGCTGTATGATTTTTCAACTGCTTCCACAGTAGAAATGATACTGTCAACCCTGTGTACGACCTTCTTGGTACGTTCCAGCGAAGAACCGGCAGGCATGTTCAGTGAATACAGAAATATACTCTGATCCTCTGTAGGGATAAAACCGGAAGGCGTTTTCTTCACAAGTAAAATGGTACTTACTGTAATCACAACAAGCCCTGTAATTGCTATCCATTTTGTCTTGATGAGGAAACGCAAAGCATTGCTGTAACGGTTGGTAACATTGTTAAACCCTGCATTGAATGCATTGAAGAACCGCTTTTTAAAGCCTTGTGGTTTTTCATCGCCGTGACCGCCGTTGCCGTGATGCTGATTCTTTAAGAACAGTGCTGCCAGCGCGGGACTCAATGTCAGGGCGTTCAGTGCAGATATCAGGATGGCGATACCAAGTGTAAAACCAAACTGTTTGTAGAAAATACCGGCCGGCCCCTGCATGAATGCTACGGGAACAAACACTGCCGCCATTACTAACGTAATTGAGATGATGGCACCTGAAATTTCGCCCATACTCTTTATTGTGGCAAGCCTTGCTGGTAAATGCTCCCGTTCCATTTTAGTATGCACGGCTTCCACTACCACGATCGCATCATCCACCACGATACCGATGGCCAGGATCAGCGCAAACAGTGTAAGCAGGTTGATCGTAAAGCCGAACAGCTGCATAAAGAAGAAGGTACCCAGGATGGCTACCGGTACGGCTATTGCCGGAATCAGCGTAGAACGGAAGTCCTGTAGAAATATAAATACTACGATAAATACGAGTATAAATGCTTCTATCAGGGTATGCTTTACTTTATCAATAGATGCATCCAGGAATTCTTTGGAAGAGTAAGGCACAAACACCTTCACGCCGGCGGGCAATGTTTTCTTCACGTCTTCCATGATCCTGTTTACTTCTGTCAGGATGTCGTTGGCATTGGAACCTGCTGTCTGGTAGATAAGAATACCGGTTGAAGGGCCTTTATCTACTTTGGCATCTGCAGTATAGCTGAAAGAACCAAACTCGACGCGGGCCACATCTTTAAGCTTTACCATAGAGCCGTCGTTGTTGGCTTTCAGGATGATGTTTTCGTAGTCTTCGTTCTTATTCAGCTTGCCTTTATACTTGATCACATACTCAAAAGACTCTTTACTGCCTTCGCCGAATTTACCCGGTGCTGCTTCAAGGTTTTGTTCTTTGATAGCTGCCAGTACATCCTGTGCAGATAAATTATATGCAGTAAGACGGTCAGGCTTCAGCCAGATACGCATCGCATAGTCCTTGGAACCGAAGATGGTAGCCTGTCCTACACCATGTACACGCTGTATTTCCGGTACGATGTTAATCTTGGCATAGTTCTGCAGAAACGTTTCATTGTAAGCTGTATCCTTACTGTACAGCGCTATGGCCATGATGATACTGTTCTGCTGTTTCTGCGTAGAAATACCCGCCTGTATTACTTCTGCAGGTATCAGGCTGGTGGCTTTGGCCACGCGGTTCTGCACGTTTACAGCGGCGAGATCCGGGTTGGTGCCCGATTTGAAGAACACGCTCAGCGTCATAGTGCCGTCGTTGTTGGAGTTGGAGGTCATGTACGTCATGTTCTCCACACCATTGATCGCTTCTTCCAGCGGGGTGGCCACAGAGCGGGCCACAACTTCCGCACTTGCTCCGGGATAGGTAGCTGTTACCTGTACGCTCGGAGGCGCAATATCCGGGAACTGTGTAATAGGAAGTGAGAAAAGTGATACGATACCCAGCAGTACCAGCAGTATAGATACTACTGTAGACAATACGGGCCGTTCAATAAATTTTTTAAACATAACAATAGTTTGCTGGCCGGTCATTGCAACCGGTAAGATGATAGAAATTAATGTTCAATAACTATTCTGTTACAGTGGGTCTGCATGCAGCAGGCTGTCGAGCGATATCGGCTGCGGAACGATCATGTTACCGTCTCTTAAACGCTGAATGCCGGAGTACACAATAGTTTCACCGGTTTTCAGTCCGTCTGCGATGAGGTAATAATTGCCGCTTTTGCCGCCAACTGTAATATGCTTGCTCACTACTTTGTTACTGTCGCCAAGTGCAAAAACAAAGATCTTATCCTGCATTTCATACGTTGATTCCTGTGGTATCACTACAAGACCATCGTGCGTAGCCGGCACCCTGATCTTTGCCGTAAGGCCGGAGCGCAGCAATTGCTGGTCGTTCGGGAACACTGCACGCAGGCTGATGGTTCCGGTTGTGCGGTCAAACTGGCCTTCTACCAGTTCCAGTTTACCTTTCTGTCCATAGATGGAATTATCCGGCAATTGCAGTTCTACAGGCGGCACCTGCTTAATCTTTTCTTCAAGCGTTTTGCCACTTGTATTACCGGTAAATTTCAGGAACTCCGATTCGCTCATAGAGAAATAAGCATACATATTACGCACTTCAGACAAAACGGTAAGTGGTAATGCTTCTCCCCTGCCGATCAGGCTGCCGGTCTTATATGGAATGCGGCCGATATAACCACTCACAGGCGCTTTGATCAATGTGTAGCCAAGCGAAACATCTGCGCTGCCTTTGGCGGCTGTAGCCTGTGCCAATGCTGCTTTTGCTTCATTGTAGCTTGCTTTGGCCGTCTGTAGCTGTACATCCGATACCACTTTGTTTTCTACCAATGGCTTGATACGGTCCAGTTCTACCTGTGCTTTCTCGAGCGCAGCGCGTGCAGCCTGTATGGTAGCGCCTGCATTATTGGATTGCTGGCTGTACAGGTTATCATTGATCTTAAAAAGCGGCTGGCCCTGCGATACGTAGGCACCTTCTTCCACGTAAATCTTATCGATGTAACCGCTTACCTGCGGACGGATCTCCACGTTTACAGTACCCTCTACCGATGCAGGATATTCTGTATAAGTAGTTGCAGATCCTGCATTTATTTTAATAACGGGCAAGTTTTGCGGAGGCGGTGCCTGCATGGCATTCTGCTGTGATGAGCAGCCATACAGGAAGATGAATAAGGAGGATACAATTAAACTTCTCATAACGACATTAAATTGTTTAACACTGTTAAATGACGAGGGACTAAAAAACAGTTCTTTCAACTGCATAACTGGTTTTGTTTAGATTACTAAAACGTTACTGAATATTTCCCCATTGTTAAATGATTTTCTGATGCTTTCTTTAGCCGGAAATGGATCTTGTGATACCGATAATCGCATCTCTCAATATCTGCTGATTGATCTCATCTGTTGCTCCTTTCCGGACGATATTAATGGACACCAAGCCATGAACCACAGACCATAACGTATAATACTTCATGCACACCGTATCTTCATCCGGGTCCTTTGTATTCATCAGCTGGACGATGACAGACGTTACAATATCATAAGGGGTTTCCGCTTCCGGCACCTGGTTCTGCATTTCTATTTCGCAACAGTTCATCTGTATACCGAACATCAGCTGATACAACTCCTTTTCAGCAAATGCAAAGTTCCAGTAAGCCAGCCAGATAGCTTCCATCTGTTTTGCGGGGAGCCGGTGCTTTTTCCGGGCTGCATCCATCTCTTTAGAAAGGATCATGTAGCCTTTGCGTGTCAGCGCACGCAGAATGGCATCCTTGTTATCAAAGTACTCATAGATTATAGGCGCTGTATACTCTATCAGATCGGCTATCTTACGCATACTCAGTGCCTGCCAGCCCTCTTCCTTCGCTATCTGCAATGCAGCATCCAGTATTTTACACCTGGTTTCTTCCTTTAAGCGTATGATACGTTCTTTACTTCCCATACTGCACAATTTACACCATAAAATCATTTAACACTGTTAAGCAAAAGTAGATAGCCGTTCTGAACTGAACGTTAAAGTTTTTTAAATAGCCGTTTAAGATTATTCTATAATGAAATTGTGCAATGCTACAGGATACCTTTCTGCACTGCCGTATTATTGGTTATTTTTAAACCGGCTAACGGATGATATGCAGCTTAAAAATACATACGGACTGGTAATATGCGGAGGGCAAAGCAGCCGTATGGGTACAGATAAAAGCCGGCTCAGCTACCACGGTACGGAACAGCGATACCATGTTTACCATTTGCTGCAGCACTTTTGCGAAAAGACATTTATAGCTTGTAATGAGCAACAGGCAATATCTGTAAATAAAGATTATGATTTAATAACAGACGCAAAGCGATATGCGGCAATCGGTCCGGCGGCGGCGTTGCTTACAGCATCTGACCAGCTGCCGGGTAAAAATTTTCTTGTGGCAGGTTGCGACTACCCTTTTCTTACGCGGGAGGAACTACAGTTATTTGTTGCTGATCTGAAGGAGAAAACCGCGGCTTTTTACAACGAAATGGCTTCGGTGTACGAACCTTTACTGGCCTGGTATACGATTGATGCTACAGATATATTAAGAGAAATGTTTCTGCAAGGAAAAAGTTCATTGCAGCAGTTGCTGAAAACCGTACATGCAGAAAAATATTTCCCGTCTGATGCAGCCGCTATTAAAAGTATAGATACGCCAGGAGATTATAAAACGGCACTGAAAATGCTGCATCAAAATTAAAACCACAGGTATGGCCGGCCACACAACAGAAAAAGTGCAATTGCAGAAAATAAACGATAATATGGTCGTTGAAACGGAAGACCTGCTGGCTGTAGAAGAGCCACTGGAGATACAACTGTTGTATAATGATGCCGGTTCATTGATAAGAAAAAATATTTCTGTTACCATGCGCACACCGGGTAACGATACAGAACTGGCATTGGGATTCCTTTTTACAGAAGGTATTATACATCATAGAAGGCAGGTAAAGGAAATAAAGCCGCTTGTATTTGATACGAACACTATTATGGTAACACTGTATGAAAATGAAAAGCCCAAATTACAAAACATAGAAAGAAATTTTTATACCACTTCCAGTTGTGGTGTATGCGGCAAAGCCAGTATTGATGCGATCCGTACCACGCTGCCTGTCCTTTCTGTGCCCGATCAGATTTCAATAGCTGCTTCCGCTCTTTACAGCTTACCGGATAAACTGAGAATCCAGCAGGATGTATTTGAAAGTACCGGTGGGCTGCACGCAGCTGCCCTTTTTGATCTTACAGGGAATTTTATCACACTGCGTGAAGATGTGGGCAGGCATAATGCGCTGGACAAACTCATTGGTGCAGCATTTTTACAGTCGCAGCAAGATGCAGATAACGTAATTTTGTTATTAAGCGGAAGAGCGAGCTTTGAACTGGTGCAGAAAGCAGCTATGGCTGGCATAAAAATCATTGCCGCAGTGGGCGCACCATCAAGCCTTGCTGTTGAGCTTGCTAAAGATTGCGGCATAACACTCGCCGGTTTTCTGCGTGGCAACCGCTTTAATATTTACAGTAACCCGCAACGTATAGTTGTGGGAAACGCTCAATAAGAAAACATGAAAATACGCATTAAAGGCAATTCAGTACGATACCGTTTGTCTAAAACAGATGTAGCCAACTTTATGGCAAACAGTTATATAGAAGAACATACATCTTTCGGCGTCAGTGAACTTATTTATGCACTGCAGCAGACACCTGACACAACGGAGCTGACTGCTACATTTGATGATGGCAAAATAATCATGTATGCTCCTTGCAGGCTGGTGGAAGGCTGGGCGGAAAATGACACGGTAGGCTTTGAAGCATATATGCCACTTCCCGGCGGCGACACGTTGTATCTTCTGCTGGAAAAGGATTTTCAGTGCATTGACCAGACGAATGAAGACCAGTCTGATAATTATGTTAACCCTAACCATGAATGCTAAATTATGAGTGAAGAAACAACGCATATACCTGGTGCAGAAAATCCCGATCATTTTACCGGGCTGAAAATTGGCCCGGTGAAAAAAGTGGCTGCGGGCATCCCTGCAGTGCTATCCAGTTTTAAACATGTATTCGGCGAAGCGGGTGTAGTACGTGGGTTAAAAGCATTATCAAAGCTCAACCAGAAAGGCGGTTTTGACTGTCCGAGCTGTGCCTGGCCCGACCCGGACGACGAACGTTCCGGCATTGCAGAATACTGCGAAAATGGTGCTAAAGCTGTAGCCGAAGAAGCAACAGCCAAAAAACTTGGCCCGGATTTCTTTGCACAGCACAGCATTACTGAGCTTGGCCTGCTTACAGATTATGAGATAGGGCGCAAAGGAAGAATTGCACAGCCAATGTATCTGCCTGAAGGTGCAACACATTACCAGCCTATATCCTGGAATGATGCCTTTAATAAAATAGCCGGCACGTTAAACAGTTTATCCTCCCCTGATGAAGCTGTGTTCTATACATCCGGCCGTACCAGTAACGAAGCCGCATTTCTATACCAGCTTTTTGTACGTGAGTACGGCACCAATAACCTGCCCGACTGCAGTAATATGTGTCATGAAAGCAGCGGTGTAGCGCTTAATGAATCCCTGGGTATTGGTAAAGGTTCTGTAAAACTCGAAGACCTGTATGAAGCGGAAGTGATCTTTATACTCGGTCAGAATCCGGGCACCAACCATCCCCGTATGCTTACGGCTTTGAGTAAAGCAAAAGCTAACGGCGCAATAATCATCTCTGCCAACCCATTACCTGAGACTGGCCTTATGGGATTCAGCAATCCGCAGGAGGTGAAAGGTATACTCGGCATCAATACTGCACTTACAGATATATTCCTGCATGTAAAAATAAACGGCGATATGCCGCTGCTTCAGGCAATTGCGCTGTTGCTGCTGCAGGAAGAACTGCAAAATCCAGGGAGTGTTTTCGACCAGGATTTTATACAAAGGAATACGACAGGATACGAAGCATATATCAGTCATTTACGGCAGCTGGACATTAATGTACTTTCAGCGGCCTGCGGAATCGACATAGCGCAGCTTCACGAAACAGCAGATGTTTTCAAAAGGAAAAATAAAATCATTGCCTGCTGGGCAATGGGCCTTACACAGCATAAAAACGCCGTGGACACCATTAAAGAAGTGGTAAATCTATTGTTGCTGAAAGGCAGTATAGGTAAACCTGGTGCAGGCACTTGCCCCGTACGCGGCCACAGCAATGTGCAGGGTGACCGCACGATGGGTATATATGAAAAGCCATCTGAAAAATTCCTCAGCAACATTGAGAAAAACTTTGGCTTTACACCACCGCGCGCACATGGACATGATGTAGTGGATTGTATCAAGGCAATGCATGCTGGTAAAGCAAAAGTATTCTTTGCTATGGGCGGCAATTTCCTCTCCGCCACACCGGATACTAATTATACAGCAGAAGCATTGAACAATTGCCTGCTCACAGTACATGTTTCCACAAAGCTGAACAGAAGTCATGTAGTACATGGTAAAGAAGCCCTGATACTGCCCTGTCTTGGCCGCAGTGATAAAGACATGCAGCAGGGAGAACAGCAATTTGTCTCCTGTGAAAACTCAATGGGAGTTATTCAGTCTTCCAAAGGTATGCTGCCTCCTGTTTCCGACCATTTACTCAGTGAACCTGCCATTGTATGCGGGCTTGCGAAAGCGACCTTAGGCGACAGAAGCAAAATAGACTGGGACAAATACCAACAGCATTATGATCTTATCCGTGACGATATAGAACGTACTATTCCCGGGTTTGAACAATACAATGAACGTGTGCGTAAACCGGGAGGCTTCTACCTTCCCAATTGCAATCGTGAGGGCTGGTTTGATACACCTACGAAAAAAGCTCATTTTAACATTGCTGCTTTTCAGCAGGAAACAATGGCCGAAGATGAGTTGATGATGATGACCATCCGCAGCCACGACCAGTTTAACACAACTATATATGGGCTTGACGACCGGTATCGCGGTATATACAATGAACGTCGTGTAATACTGATGAACCAGGAAGACATGAACAAACGAAACCTGGCGAAAGGAGATATCGTAAACCTCTATAACTATTACGACGGAGTGGAGCGTGTGGCGCACAGATTTATTGTAATTCCATTTGCTATTCCTAGAGGCTGTACAGCTACTTATTTTCCTGAAACCAATGTGCTCGTGCCAATAGGAAGTGTAGCTGAAAAAAGCAACACTCCTACGTCCAAATTAATTATCCTGAAAGTGGTAAAAACTATTGAAGCGCCGGTAAACATCTGATCAATTTTTTTCAAAAAGATAGGCCCGCCATAGAGGATGGCGGGCCTTGGAGACGATTGTAGAAAGTCTCCCGAAACGAAAAGCTACTTTGCAGCGTATGTACCATTTCCGGTCATTGAAAACGTCTGCATACGAAAAAGAAGTTTAGTTTGTTTTTATAACTTTTACAGCTGTCAGATAGTTGCCTGCCTGGTCTGTAATCACCACATTATAGATGCCGGGAGCAAAAGACCCGACGCTGAACTGTTCTTTCACACCCGTCGCCTTCCTGCTTATTACCTGCTGGCCAAGCTCAGTATAGATACTCACCTGCTCTGTGCCCGATAACCCGTTCACAAATACATTATCGGTAGCCGGGTTCGGATAAACGCTGATCAGCTGGCTGCCGCTGCAGTTGGTCTGCACACTGCGCACATCACTGGTCTTTGATGACCCGTCTATGTCCACCATCCGCAGCCGGTACGCACCTTTGCCCGAGGGCTGGTCGTAGCGGAATGAATAAGTGCCCCCAAGGGTATTATGCCCGCTCTTCACACTGCCTATTTTAGCAAAGCTTACCGCGTCTGCACTGTACTCTACTTCAAAACGGTCAAAGTATTGCTCATTGGCCGTTGTCCATGTGAGCGCTGCAGTGCATCCTTGTGCGCCGGCTTCAAAGCTCACCAGTGTAACCGGCAGTTTTATCGAAATATTGGTCCATGCATAGGTGTTCAGATTGCTGGTGGCATTGGAACCCGTTGTGGAGGCGGTAGACCCTGCCGTATTGCTGCCACCGGCCACACCATTGTAAAAAGTGGAGTTGCCATAAGTGGGCGACCAGTAATCGCCGGTGGCACCTATCGTAATAAATGTATTGGCCGTACCGGTGCTGCCCCCGTCTGCAAAATCCATCAGCCCGATAGGACATGAAGGAGCACCGCCGGTAAAGGTAACCGTGCCCAGCAGCACTTCTGTATTGGCGGCTATCGTGTTGTTTACAGATCCTGCACCCAGCTGAAGCGAGGTAACATTGTAAGTATAACCCGTGGGGCTGGTACTGGTACCCGCACCGGTAACCACTGTGTAAGGCACACCAAAGAGGCTGTTGAGCGCCGGGTCGGTGGTCCAGCCCATCGTAGGTGCCTGCGTAGGACACGAGGTCTGGTAGCCGTATACAAATTCTATCTGGCCCCACTTACCGGTAAACCCCTGGCCCGGCCTGGCAAATATCTGTACCTGGTTGGCACCCGGTCCGCCTTTTATGGTAAAGTCCATTTGTCCTGCTGCTATTGTCTGCGCATTAAGGTCCGGGCTTATTTTAAAAAGGATCAGTAAGGCCAATAAAACTTTTTTCATATTAAGTTGGTTTTTAAAAAATGGATAATTACAGATGTGCGGAGAATATGATGGTGAGCGCATTATTGAGTACGGTGCCGGTAAGGAAGTTGTAATCGTTGTTAAGGCCCTGGGCGCTTACCTTTCCGTTCATATTCATATCGGCATTGTTGTATACATTATTCAATGTTGTGCTCAGGTTGCCGCCCAGTACAATATTGGCCAGGTAGTTATAATCGTTATTGAGGCCCTGGTAGCTTACTTTGCTGTTGCTGTTGGCATCACCGCCCCACATGGCAAACAGCCCGTTGCCGAGGTCTTTCATAGCAGGATTGGTGGTGATGGTTCCGTTCTGGTAGGCTTTTGCCTGCGCTGTGGTAAAATCATAGGCAACCGGGGCTCCGTTGAGCGTAAGGTTCAGGGAAGAAGGTGTGCGGATGCCCAGGTGGTTGCGGTGGCGCACAGCTACAAAATAGTTGCCGGCAGCCACCCCGCTGAAGCCTATGGCTGAAACACCATCCAGGTCTACCACATGACCGTCTTTTTTAACAAAAGCAGCCCTGCGTGCCACCACGGTGGCAGGGTTGGCCGCATCGCGCAGTTCTATCAGCACCCAGTCTGTAACTGCTGCAGGTATGGTATCTGTCTTTTCTGCACCGGCATAATTGTAGGGTGCATAATTATAAGGCTGGCTTTTAGGCATAACGCCCAGGGTATTGAGTGTTGTTGTCATTGCCGTACCGCTCATTGCCCCCTGCAGCAGTACCACCGGGCTTACGGCTATTATATCGCTGATGGAATTGACCACATCGCTGCTTTTGGAGAAATAGGCCGTCACATCTGTTGCTGTGGCCGGGATGGTAAGTGTGGCCGTATGGCTGCTTACCGGCGTGCCGCCATTTGAAGTGGTGCCTACAGACCATAACCCTAAGGCTGTCTGCCGGGTAACAAATGCTGCTGCATTGTTAAAGGCGCTGCCATCGGTACCGGGCCCCGCTGCATTGGTCACACTGTTATGCACCAGTGTTATGGCCGCACTGGCTGCGCCATCGCCATAAATGTTCCAGGTGCGGTCCATACCTTTGGTATAGCCCCCTTCGGAAGATGCACTGGTGGCATAGTTCTGCACCAGCACATGTACCCCGTTGGCACTGCTGTTGCTCACAGACGCCGGTGTATAATCGCCTTCTGCAATACCTACCGGAAAGGTCCAGCTGCCGCTGTAGCTTTCTTTTACCACATGGCCGCTGCCATTGGTCACAGCAAAAGCACCGGGTGTGTATCCTGTTTGTGTTGCGGCGGTGGCAAACTTAAAGTCGTTACTGCCCAGCAGCACATCATTGCCGCTGAGGGCCGAGCCGTTGCCATGTGTGGTGGCCCAGGTAAAGGCGGTGCTTATATAGAGCGTATGATCTGTATTGGCGGTAGTGATATCTCCCGAAGAAGGTGTGATGTCTACTGCACCGAGTATAATATTGTTTGGATTGCGGTTGACCACCGGGGCTACCAGCCGGCTGCCGCCGCCATCGATGGTGGTAGGCTGTCCTGCCCAGGGACGGCTCTCGGCAAGTGTACCGAAGTTGCCCGGGTCATCGATGATCATCTGCCCGCCGCCATCTATTACTGCTGTGGGTGCAATAAAAATATACTGGCTCGCAATCACCCACTGCTGACCGGATGGGATTGTTACATGCGCCCCTGCCCCTATATACAGGTACTGCGCATATTCCGTTACTCCTCCCGCATCATACTCACCCGCACGCGTTGTAACGCTCTGAGCGAAGGTACCAGCGGCGGAAATCAAAAGGAATATAAAGAGAATACTGTTTTTCATTGTAAATGTTTTAACCGTTGAAGGAATTGAGTAAAAACAATTACAATTTGAGCCAGCCGGCATCACCTTGCGTACCATCACCATTGAGGTCATTTACATACATCTCGGGGCGGCCCAGATCGGAGTTATAACGCAGCGTACCAAATGCGGGAGCTGCAGGTCTATCGGCAGAGGCGCCTACAGGCACCAGCATACCGTCTTTACCATTTACTTCTAAAGTGATGGCAGGCTTCACAGTATGATTACCAATTGCTGTATTACCGTTTTTCAGTATTGTCATCGCATTGGCATAAACATTATAAGCGGAACCGTTGCCTACCTGGAAACGTGTATCTGTAGGAATAGCAGCATTGCTTGTACCAGCTCTAAACACATTGCTGGCGCCTACCACAAAATCGCCATTAGATGAAGACTGGTTAAATGCTCCGAAAACAGCGCCACAATCGCCGCCAACAGTATTCCCAAAACCAAAGGCAGCAGCATGTCCATAACCGGTAATCGTATTGCCGACACCTGTAGCAAAATTGCCATTGGCAGAAGTTGCATTTATGGTAATGCCATCACCAAATGCATAGGAATTGCCGGTAGACACATTACAACCGGTACCGAAAGCTGTAGATAAAGAGCCTGATGCAGTATTACCGGCGCCCGCCACAAATGAAAGCAAGCCGCTGGCAATATTGGTATAATTGACATACCCTCCCAAAGCTATCGATCCATATCCTGTAGCAGTAGTATGATAACCCTGAGCAAATGAATAAGGACCTGTAGCCCTGGAACCATACCCTAAAACCATAGAACTGTAACCATTTGCCGTATCGGAAGTGCCTGCAGCAAATGAATTATTGCCGGTCACATAGTTATTCATACCAAGGGCGGTACTTGTTGTGGCACTCGATAATATTTTATTATTAAGTCCCTGTGCAAGATTATACAAACCAAAGTTCTGATTACCACTACCAAACAGCACCGAATAATTACTGCCCGAACCGGCGTTATTATTCGCACCCGAAACAAGCGTATAACTGCCCGAAACACTATTATTGGCACCAAATACAACTGAATGATCTGCAGTTGCAGTAAGTGTATCTTTTTCCCCTGCAGATAATGTATAATTTGCGCTAGTATTATTATTCAGACCAACTACAAAACCTTCCTGAACATTTTTCACAATATTTGAGCGGCCACTCACCAGTACATTCTGGCTGGTGCCTGAAATATTATTATTATTTCCGGACACGGCTGCATTAACAACAGAACCCGTAACTATATTACCGCCACCAGACACCATGGAAAGTTGTCCCGAAACATTATTAGATACGCCAATTACCATAGCATGGTCGGCATTCAGGATATTGTTTTCACCACCCATTATACTCATTCCGCCATTAGGCCCGGCAATATTGGAATTGCCGGAAAGTAATGTCTGACCGGCAGAATCCACATGATTGGCCCCGAACACAGCGGCATCCAACGCATTTTCCAGGTAATTGCTTTCTCCGCCAACAACAGCTCCGTGTGACGCATTTACGACATGGGTGAACCCGGATACAGCGCTATAACGCGTGTTATATATTGTATTTGTGATACCGGAAAGCATGTTACCTGACCCGCCCATGATTTTATTTCCGTTACCGGATACATTATTGTTATCAGAAGCATCCATGTCAGATGTGACTAATATTCTGTTCTGTGAACCGCTTATCAGGTTATATCCTTCATCGCTTATGTTATTACTATCTAGGTTACCTGAGCCGAAAATAGCGGTACCATTGGCCAGCGATTTATTGGCCACACCAAAAATGGCGTTAAAGGACGCATTCCCCGATCCGTCGCCTACTATATTCTGTAATCCCCATACAAAGCTGTTACCATCAGTATTACCTGCCGTAGCATTCAGTTGGGAATTAGTTCCCCCCACAAGGTTTCCGACAGTGTCGATGATCGCACGGATGATACCGTTTGTTCCTACAGCCAGGTTTTTTGCGTCCGTTGTGCCCCAGAAATTGGCAGCACCTGCAACGGTACCGATGGTCGTCGGCGGGTTGGTTCCCGCATTACCTGTCAGACTCCATCCGGTCTTACTGCCCACCGGGTTCCACTGTCCCTGCCATATTACAAGTCCGGTATCGAGCCCGTTTGCTCCTCCGGATGTAGTATTGTAAACTATCATCCCTTTTGTGGCAGTGCCAGCCATAGGGGTCCATAATAGTTTATCGGTAAGTGCTACCCTGCTGGGCAGAAATCCTTTACCGGTACTTTGCAGTTCCAGAACTGCAGCGGGATTTACAGGAGCGTTGACCGTTCCGTCGCTTATGCGTTGCTGTGCAAAACCTGAAAATGCTGACAGAGTGGTTATTGCAACCAGGTACGCCTTCGGGGTAAATGTTCTTGTACGTTTCATTGAAAACAGCTTAAAAAACTAATAATCAATATATAGGACAAACACCTTGCCATATATTCACTTTTTCATATACAAGTTGTTGAACGGTAAGAGTAAGTTTTTTAACTGTATTATATTTTTTTTATAACAATTTGAATGCAGATCAGCATCTATATCTTCCCTGAAACAAAGCGCCATTCACATATTGAAAAACACAACATTTTACTACTTTGCAGAAAACATACGGCCATCTGCATCATAAACAATTTATACACAGAGTAATACTGATCATCTGCATGTCCCTGGGCCGGCACAGCATTTATGCACAGCTATCGTTGCAGGCCAATACCGTCTACAGGCACTACACTTCTTATAACAGCGGCCTGCCCTCCGGACTTGTATACAGGATCATTGAGGATGATTACGGATATATCTGGCTGGCAACTGATAACGGACTTGTACGATATAACGGAACAGAATTTACACTGGTCAATACAGGAAAAAAGGAGGATTTCATAAATGCGTTCCGAGTAAAAAACGCCCAGTTATGGCTGATTGCCTATCCTTCCACTACGACAGCTATTGACATGAACACGCAGACCATAATAAAAACAGACAGTATCTATGGTCTGAACAATCATTCTAAAAATCCATACATACTCCAATGGCAGCAACATGACACTCTAATATTGGGAAAAAGCAACATGAAGTCTGTGGCTATTATACCGGGAGAAAACGCGGTTTTATCTGCAGACAGCTTTGCTCCCTTATTATTCCGGTACTACAATATTCCGCTTGAAAAGTATGGATTCACCTACCAGACCCTGTATAAGCAATGGAGCACGAGGCCATACCTGATAAGGACTACAGACAGCAGCATTACGATATACAACAAGATTGCCATACGCAACCCTGGCCATGAGGCAACCCTATTCTTCGACGGAGATGATTACGGCATCAATGACTGCATCATGGCTTACGCGAAGGTGGACAATGATCTCTATATTGCATGTATAGAGCATGAAGGGCTAATAAGAATAGAACATTTTTTTTCCGCCGCCAAACCGCAACAACATGTTACCAGATTGCTGCAGGGCATTCATCCTACAGATCTGATCAGAGATTACCGCGGCAATATCTGGATAAGTACTAAAAAGGATGGCGTCTATTTCTTTCCGCAAAATTCATTGCGTACACTTTATTATGATCATGAGCATTCGGGGCTTTTCAGCAATAATATTACATTAATAGAAAAAGACGGCCCTGCTACGGTCATCGGGTATAACAATGCAGTGCTGGATGCATCCGGCCCAGGCAAAAAATACAGACGCTACCCGCTGAATGTTGACAATATTGCAGAGCAGGCGCCAAAAGTGTTTATAAGTTACCGCGGAAACAAATATCTCTTTACCACAAATTGCTTATTAAAATCTTGCGCCGGCAAAACAAAAACATCTGACGATTACAGGTTTAAAAAAATTGATAATAATCTTTCCAGGGATGCGCGTATATCGGGCGATAACCTGTGGGCTGCAACATATAATGGCTTTTTGAAAATAACGCCCGACGGGACGATCCATATCAATACGACAGATACACTTCCCCGTATTGTAACGATTCAACCAGTAACAGACAGTTCTTTGTATCTCGGCACAATTTCCGGCGTGTATTACAATGACCATGCACTGCCCTATCTCAGGGATGTATATATAAACAAAGTAAGGCTTATCGGTAACCGTCTTTTCTTCTGTACAGCAACAGGCGCCTACTCCCTTCCCGCAGATAAAGCATATGATAGTACAGAGCTCCTGCAAATCGCATCAGAAGCATCTTTTGACATAAAGCCTTTTAAAGACTTCATATATATACGTACGGCAAACGGCCTGCTGATCATACGTGGCGACAACCTCCGGCACATTGCTCAGAAAAACTTCAAAGAGTACGCCATTCCGTTTAATATCAGTGATTTCGTGCCAGACAGCAATTACATCGCCGTTGCGGGCAACAGGGGCATTTTCTATTTTTCACCCGAAGAGTTGCTGCCCCGGGTGAAAGAGCCCGATACAAAAATTTACATTCTGAATTCACTGCACAACTACCTGCCGGGAGACACGATGATGCGGTACTACTATCACAAAAAACTGGTAGTTTTTTTAACCCTCGATATACTGGACCATAGCACCGAACAAAAAGATATCGCTTACAGGATATTAAAAGATGGCGAAGAGTTGTACCCGTGGACAAACATCAAAAAAGATCCGCTCATAAGCATCCGGCAACCTTCTCCGGGAAATTATACGATACAATACAAGGTCACCTGGCCCTATACCGACAAGGTGATAATTAAAAAATATGTCCTGGTCATTTTACCATTGTGGTGGCAGACAACGGCATTCCGTTTTTTGACAGCATTACTGATAATAGCGCTCCTTGGTGGCACTTCCCTTCTTATTATTCACAGAATAAAGCAACGCAATGAACATAAAATGAACCAGCAACTCGCACTGTATGAGCTGGAGTCTCAAAGCCTGCTGGCGCAGCTGAAACCTCATTTCCTGTTTAATGTACTGACACCGCTCCAACACTATTTCATTAAAGGAGATAAAATGGGCGGACTTGATTATGTAGACAATCTCTCGGCCCTGATGCGCAGCCTGCTGGATGAGATACGGGATAAATATGCAACGCTCGAACAGGAAATTGTATTTATTGAAAACTACCTTAATATCCAACAAAAACGGTATGATTATTGCTTCAAATATACAATCGCTATAGAAGACGACGTTCCTGTAAGAACAGTCCTCATCCCTACACTCCTTGTGCAACCTCTGGTTGAAAATGCAATTGAGCATGGAATTTCCAAAGACCGGACCGATGGACAAATCACTATATACATTACTGGGAAACTGAACTTCATTACCATTACCGTAACAGATAATGGCGGTGGGCTCCCTCACAATTTCACAGTTGCCGGCAATCATGCTCTTACAATTATACAGGAGCGTATGGATCTGATACAGAAACAAAAAGGAACAGGCAGTTTCCATATCAGGAATAATACCGGAGCACCCGGGGTTACGGCAATATTAGTTGTTCCAAAAATGAGTCAATAATGCATATAAATGCTTTTATAGTAGATGATGAGGTACAGACACGGGAAACCCTGCAGGCATTGTTGCAGGAATTTTGCCCTGAAGTAAATATAACCGGCATAGCAGCAACCGTTCCTGAGGCGCTTTCCGGTTTACGTACACAAAAGATTGATATACTCTTCCTGGACATTAACCTCGGAAATAATACCACAGGATTTGATTTGCTGGACATGCTCCGCGGCGTCAGCTACGAGGTAGTCTTTGTAACAGCCTATGAAGAATATGCCCTGAAAGCATTTGAATATGCAGCATTGAACTATCTGCTGAAGCCAGTAAACAGGAACAAACTGATCGATACGGTAAACAGAGTAAAAAAGAAAAAGGCAGCTGCAGTCAGCGAACCTCCCGCAAGCCGCCTACTATCAGACAAAGTGAATGCACCTGCTTACAGAATTACATTAAATCATCTGGGCACAACCTATCTCGTATCTGTAGATGATATATTGCTGCTTGAAGCGAAAGGCAGCTATACGATTTTTTATCTTACCGAAAACCGTAGTTACACACAGTCCAAAGGATTGAAACATTTCGAAGAAATGCTTTCTGTGTATCCGCAATTTGTTAAAGTACACCGGTCATATGTTGTAAATAAACATCACGTCGTTTCTTATAAAAAAGACAGCGGAAAATTACTGCTTACCAATGATATTATTGTGCCTGTGTCTATCAGTTACAGGTCATTTATAGAATTACTCTGACAAAGCAATACCCATAAAACATCAGACCTTTACAATATAAGAAACGGGGAGCCGAAAATCAGCTCCCCGTTTTTTGTTTCCTGTTGTTTTTTAGCGTATAAGCGTAACCTCACCGCGCTTTTCAATGTATTCGCCATCAGTACATTTATACTTCAGGTAGTAATAATAAATACCTATGTCCTGCTGCACACCATTAAAGCTGCCATCCCAGCCGGTTTTTTCATCTGCTGTTTCAAACACTACCTGGCCCCACCGGTTTACCACACGGAACGTACTGATCTTATGGTTGCCCTTTGTTATAATACGGAAGATATCGTTACGACCGTCACCGTTAGGCGTAAATGCATCAGGCAAAGCTACATCGCAGCAAGGGTGTGTATTTACAAAAACACTGTCACTGCCGCTGCATCCCCAGAAACTGGTAACATGCAGCACAATATATCCCGGGAAGACCACTTGTGCGGAAGCAACCGGCCCGGCATTTGCAAAGCCGCCGAAGTATACCGCCGGACTCCATGTATACACAGAGCCAGAGTCTGCATCATTGGCACTGAATGTAACCATATCTGCAGAGCAGATGTCATTAGCAGATACATTATTGATTTTTACGTCAGGAAGCGTGTGTACCGTGATTGTATCCGTTTGCTTTAATGACGGACAACCGTTGGCGTTTGCGATAACACTTACATGATATTCGCCCGGCATATGCCACGTAATACCATAAGGGCCACCTTCACTGCCATACATGATGTTACCTCCGTCAAAATTCCAGGTATAGTTATCAATTCCTGCTGTAGCATAATTAAGTGCTATCTGCACTGTTTCATCCACACAGGCATTTGCAGGAACCACAGACCTTATGTATGGGGCCGGCTTCACCGTTATATCATAGAATGTTGCATTGCTTACACATCCATGATCATTCACCTGCATGCGCACTTCATACTTGCCTGAAGAATCAAAACGTATAGCTATGGGGCCGGGGCCGGAAGCATTGCCACTTACGATCGTGGTTACACCAATCGGCGTTTTCCAGTCATACTGTGCACCCGGCAGTGCATTGCCGAAGTAAGTAAAGCTGGCTGTATCATACTGGCATACCTGGCTTTTCGAAGCTATAATAACGCCATTCGGCAGGTAATGCACAATCACGTCTATACGGGAGCGATCGCTTTCACATCCGTTAACGGTCTGCGAAACATAGTATGTGATCGTATCCTGGTATCCTGTAGATGGCGTAGGTGCTGTTGAAGATCCATTACCGCCAACAGATACATTGTACCATTTCAGTCCCTGCCCTATAGCTGTAAGCGGAGATGATGCGCTGTACTGGCAGTAGTATATCGGCGTGGTAACAACTGGCGGAGCTGGTTTGGCCTTAACTGTTATGTCAATCTTAAACCGGTCGCTTTCGCATCCGTTTACTGTTTGTGATACCCAGATGCTGTATGTTCCGGCAACAGCAGTGTTAGGCGCCGGGGCTATAGAGCTTCCGGTACCGCCGGATGCAACCAGGTACCATAGCAGGTTCTGTCCTGTAACAGTAAGTGGCTGTGTCGATTCAAACTGGCAGAATGTATAAGCATTTGTTCCGGTAGGTGCCAATGGTTTCGCTTTTACAGTTACCACAATTGCTGAACGCTGACTTTCACATCCGTTAACCCCGTCTGTCTGCGTGACATACCAGGTGTAAGAACCCGGCGTCTGTGTAGACGGGATTGGTGCCGCTGAAAGCGGGCTTCCGCCGGTTGCAGCTGTGTACCATTTCAGATTGGTGCCTGTAGCAACAAGCGCAACTGATGGCTCATACTGACAATAGCTGATATTGGTAACTCCCGGTGCTCCCGGTGTCTGGTTAACAATTACATTGGTTGTTCCGGTGACAGTACATCCGGCGAGTGCAACGGTGACTGTATATGTGCCGGTAGCTGCCGTGGTTGGTGCAGCAACAGACGGGTTTTGTGCCGCAGATGTAAAGCTGTTCGGACCAGCCCAGCTGTATGTTACACCAGTTGTTGTACTGGCTGCATTCAGCTGCAGTGTATTACCGGTACCGGAACACACAGGACTATTGGAGCTTACGGTTGGAATTGCCGGCAATGGCTTTATGGTAACATTTACCGTACTGCTGTTTGCCGACTGGCAACCATTGAGCAGTGTGTATACTGTATACGCGCCATTTGCAGCCAGTGTTACCGGACTTACAGAAGGATTCTGCGTCGTGGAAGTAAATGAATTAGGACCTGACCAGCTGTAAGTAGCGCCACTGGTTGTAGCTGTAGCTGTAAGGTTAAGTGTCTGGCCCTGACATACCGGGCTGTTGGAACCAGCTGTCGGATCAATGGGCAGCGGTTTTACTGTAACCGTTGTAGTGTTAGGCGCAGATGTGCAAAGCGTAGATGTGCTCGTTACCGTTACTGTGTAGGTACCTGCCGCTGCTGCCGTTACAGCTGCAATAGTCGGATTCTGTGCAGCGGACGTAAACGAGTTTGGCCCTGTCCAGCTGTAAGTAACACCGGAGGTAGCAGTACTTGAAGTAAGATTAAGAGGTTGTCCAGCACAAACCGGGCTATTGGAACCCGCAACTGGTGTAGCCGGCAATGCAGGATCTGTAAGGGTTACAGATGCAAGCGGAGCAGACGTACAACCGGCACCGGAACCTACTGTGATATTTGTATATGTTCCTGCACCAAGGTTCGGTATTGTAACAGCACCACTCAATGAGCTGCTGATATTGACAGGCGTTGCCGGCGTACCATTTTTAGAATAATTAATGGTATATGGTGTTGATGCCGCCATGCCATTCATCGTTATACTGCCATTGGTGCCGCTGCACGTTGACGGATTGATAAAGGAACTGCTGCTGATAACAGGCGTGACATTTACGGTTACAGTTACAGAGCCTGTAATTGCTGACTGGCAGCCATTAAGCAACGTCACAACAGAATAAGTTCCCGCCGCTGCAGTTGTTACACCGGTTATAGACGGGTTCTGCGTAGCTGTCGAGAAACTGTTCGGGCCTGTCCAGCTGTAAGTAGCCCCCCCTGTGGTAGCACTTGCAGTAAGGTTAAGCGTCTGGCCGGTGCACACAGGACTGTTGGAACCGGCTATCGGATCAATCGGCAGTGGTTTGACAACAACCGTAGTTGTCGCCGCCGCAGAGGTACAAAGCGTAGTTGTATTCGTTACCGTTACAGAATAAGTACCGGCAGCTGCGGCTGTTACAGCAGCTATTGTCGGGTTTTGTGCTGAAGACGTAAAACTGTTCGGGCCTGTCCAGCTGTAAGTAACGCCCGTAGCAGCCGAGGCAGTGAGGTTCAGCGGCTGGCCGGCACATACAGGTGTATTAGAGCCCGGTGTTGGTGCAGCAGGCAGTGACGGGTCTGTAAGTGTAACAGATGCGACCGGCGCTGAAGTACAACCGGCACCCGACCCTACTGTGATATTTGTATAAGTACCAGCACCGAGGTTAGGTATTGTAATAACGCCACCCGATGTACTGCTGAGGTTAACAGGTGTTATCGGGGTACCATTTTTGGAGTAATTAATCGTATAGGTAGTTGATGCAGCCATACCATTCAGCGTAATGCTGCCATTGGTGCCGCTACATGTTGAAGGATTGATGGATGAGCTGCTGCTGACAACAGGCGTAACATTTACAGCCACATTTACAGTAGCCGGGGCAGACTGGCAACCGTTCAATACAGACACTACAGAATACGTACCGGCTGCAGCAGTTGTAGCGCCGGTAATAGACGGGTTCTGTGTCGTTGTCGAGAAACTGTTCGGGCCTGTCCAGCTATAAGTGGCTCCGCTTGTAGTTGTGCTGGAGGTCAGGTTAATTGTTTGCCCGGTACAAATAGGACTGTTGGAACCTACTGTTGGTACTGCAGGCAAAGGGTTAATGACAACAGCGGTTGTTCCGGCAGCGGAAGTACAGCCGGTTGCTGTATTGGTGATCGTTACGGAATAAGTACCCGTTGCAGCCGCTGTTACAGACGTAACAGAAGGTGTCTGCGACGTAGAACTGAATGTATTCGGACCTGTCCAGCTGTAAGTAACACCGCTTACTGCCGGCGTGCTGAGATTTAACGTCTGCCCTGCACACACAGGAGTATTTGAACTGGCCGATGGTGTTGCAGGCGGCGTAGGATCAGAAAGTATTATCGTCGAAGTATCCGGTAAAGAAACGCAACCACTTGTTGCCGTAAGGGAAATATTAGTATAAGTACCGGAACCAAGACCTCCGATAGTTACTACTCCGGAAGCATTGCTGGTAAGATTTACCGGACCTACAGTGGTACCGTTTTTCTTATAGGTAACACTGAACGTAGTGCTTCCTGTGAGTCCATTAAGTGCAATAGAGCCATTCGTGCCCGTACACGTTGTAGGACTTGAAGAAGTTTTACTTGTAATGGTCGGCGTCTGGTTTACTACATAGGTTGAAGAATCAGAACAGCCTTTGAAAGTGGTTACAATTACTTTGTAAGTACCGGCATTCGGAGGTACCAGTGAGTCGGTATTATATGCCTGGAATTCAGTAACACGCTGGTTACTGTTTTCAGGTATGTATATATTACCATTGCCATCCATAAAAATACCGTCAGGGCTGTTTAACTGATTCAGCGCTGTACCGGCACCGTTACCGCCAATAATCGTGATACCACTGGTTGCTCCGGGTGCCCAGCGTTGGATACGGTTATTGCCACCATCGGAAATATATACATTCTTCAGGCCATCCACCAGTATTCCATAAGGGGAATTTAATTGGTTGGCTGCAGCACCGGCGCCATTACCACCTGCTACTGTTGTACCCGTGCTACCACCTGCTGTCCATTTTTGTACTCTGTTGGCTACGTAGTCTGTGATATAAAGATCTGTAGCATTATTATCAATGTATATTGCATAAGGATTGTTTAACTGGTTGGCTGCACTGCCCACACCATTACCACCGGCAACGGTCGTACCTGATGCATAGCCCAATTTCCACTTCTGAACGCGAGGATTTGTGCCATTTGCATCCGGCAGGAAAAGATTGCCGTAACCATCCAGGGCCGCATTAAACGGTCTTACCTGGTTTGCCGCTGCACCATTGCCATTACCACCTGCGGCAAGTGTACCTGTTGCTGCACCTTGTATCCACTGTGCTACGCGATTATTGTTGGCATCGCTCACATACATGTCCAGGCTGTTATAACCTGGTATTACACCATTGCCCCAGACAAACTGATTAAGTGCACTACCACTGCCATTGCCACCGGCAACGACTGTACCCGAAGTAGCGCCCGGCGCCCACTTCATGATACGCTGGTTACTGTTATCTGCAATAATGATATTACCTGCGGCATCTACGAAAACAGTACAGGGATTATTCAGCTGGTTGGCAGCATTACCGGCACCGTTACCACCCGCCACAACAGTTCCGTTTGGCTGCCATGCCGCGTCATAAGTCTGGAAAGCGCTGCCATTATACGACCATTGTGTTTTAAGTGAAGTAACGCCCGGATTAAGTGTAAGTGTTTTTCCGGTACAAGGAGTACCGCTGATAGTCGCATTCGGCATCGGGTTTACAGTCATAACCACACTGTCCGACACTGTACATGAGCTGCTGGTAAACGTACAGGAAATGCGATCGTTGTTGGCAAGACCGGTAGCAGTATATGTTGCGCTATTGCCGCCTACTGTTGAACCATTCTTTTTCCAGGTATATACGGGGCTTGTGCCGGGGTGTAATACCGTTGCTGTAAATGTTACCGACGTTCCGGCACATACCTGGTAGCCGGGATTGGCACTAAGCGTTAAAGTATCGGCCTGTATCCAGTTAATGCTGGCGGTATTTACACAACCGTTAAAATCTGTGACTGTTGCCGTATAAGTGGCAGTTGTTGTAGGTATCAGTGTATCGGCCTGCTTTGGAGAGAATTTCAGTGCGCGGCTGCTACCTTGCTCTACCGTGTAGATATCTCCGTTTGAAGATACATAAATGCCTGTAGGGCTATTCAGCTGGTTAAGGCCGTTACCGGATGTGCCACCCACTACAGTTGTACCACTTGTTGCACCGGGAGCCCACCGCTGGATACGGCTGTTATTCTGATCACAGATATAAATATTACCTGAACCGTCCAGCCAGCTGCACCGCGGGCCATTTAACTGATTAGCAGCATTACCGGCACCATTACCGCCTGCCACTACTATGCCGGTGGTAGCGCCTGGTGTCCATTTAACAACGCGGGCGTTATTATAGTCGGACACATACATATTACCCAAACCATCTACATATACACTTACGGGATTATTAAACTGGTTAAGGCCACTGCCGGAACCATTGCCGCCGGCTACCAGCACACCACTGGTGGCGCCGGGCGCCCATTTAACAACACGGGCATTGCTATTGTCCGATACATAAACGTTCTTATTTACATCTACAAATAGCCCCTGGCTTGCATTAAGCTGGTTTAGCGCACTGCCACCACCATTACCACCCGCTACAGTTGTACCACTCGTTGCTCCGTAAAGCCATTTCTGCACACGGGCATTTCCCCAATCCATTACGTATACATTGGTATCAGCATCTACAGATACGGCAAATGCGCCGCTCAGTTGGTTGGCAGCACTTCCCGCACCATTACCACCTGCCACCACAACGCCTGCACTTGCACCTGGTGCCCATTTCACAACGCGGTTATTGCCACGGTCTGCCACATATACGTTACCTGCGGCATCAGCAAATACGCCCAGCGGCAAGTTGAGCTGGGTAAGTGCAGCACCTGCGCTGCCTGTTGTACCTGCAGCAAGCGTTGCAAACTGGTTCCACTTATTGGTATCCGTAACGATTGCTGTGCCGTTATTCTTCCATGTATTGAGTGACCATACCGGGCTGCTCGTCATGGTGATCATGTTGGCAGTACAAGGATTTCCTGTTAATGTAACTGCAGGCAACGGATTTACGGTCATTATTGTACTATCTGTAACCGTACAAGGATTGCTGCTGCTGAAGGTGCAGGAAATCACATCCCTGTTGGTCAAAGCAGTTGTTGTATAAGTAGGACTATTGCCCCCAACTACAGTGCCGTTTCTCTTCCAAGTATATACAGGACTCGTTCCTCCATGCAGCACTGTTGCAGAAAACGTTACCGAAGTACCGGAGCAGATTGTGCTGCCGGTATTGGCAGATATTGTTATTGTATCTTTTTGTGTCCATGTGAAATTTACAGGACTGGCTGTACAGCCATTAGATGAAGTTACCGTGGCAGCATAAGTGCCGGATGCACCCGGGATAATTGTATCCGTTGTTTTAGGCGTGAATTTCGTTACCCGCACATTGTTCTGTTCCAGTGCATAGACTGAACCATCTGTGCCCAAGTCCAGGGCAACAGGATTATTTACCTGGTTCAGAGCAGTACCGGCACCGTTGCCACCGGCTACGGTTATACCGCTGGCCGCGCCCTGAGCCCACCTTTGAATACGGTTATTATTCTGATCGGCGATATAAAGGAATCCATTACCATCCAGTCTTACACCGCGGGGGCCGTTAAACTGGTTGGCTGCAGATCCTGCACCATTACCACCGGCCACTACCGTACCGCTGGTAGCACCTGCCAGCCATTTTACGATACGGTTATTGCCAAAATCAGCTATGTACATAGTACCGGAGGCATCTACATACACATTAGTCGGACTGCTGATCTGGTTTGCAGCCGAGCCGGCACCATTACCACCGGCAGCCACAGTACCTGCAGTGGCACCGGGCGTCCATTTCATAATACGGTTATTGGGGAGATCTGCTACGTATACATTCTTAGCAGCATCTACAAATACGCCGCGGGGATTATTAATCTGGTTAAGAGCGCTACCCGCACCGTTACCTCCGGCTACTACAACACCAGATGAAGCACCGGGTGCCCATTTGATAATACGGCTGTTGTTCCTGTCAGCAACGTATACGTTACTATCGGCATCTGCAAAAACATCGTAAGGGGCATTGAACTGGTTGAGGCCACTGCCGGCACCATTACCACCTGCCACTAATATACCCGTTGAAGCACCAGGCTGCCATTTCATAATACGGTGGTTATTATTATCTGCCACGTATACATTTCCATAAATGTCTGTGGATACACCCAGGGGACCTGTATTAAACTGCGTGTTGCCGGAACCTGTACTGCCTGTGGTACCGGCCGCAACTGTACCGGTAGAATTCCAGTATTTGATAGTATCTGTTGCCAGTGCACCACTGTTATATTGCCATGCATTTATTTCCCATGAAGGGCTAGCCGTCATGACGATCATGTTCGCATTGCAGGGGTTACCCGTAACGGTCACTAAAGGTGCTGAGGGATTGGAAAGTGTGACTGTATTCGAATAAATAGTGGAAGTACAGCCGTGTGCTGAAAGCTGGAAGCTGGTATACGTTCCGGCAGAAAGCCCGCTGATACCTACTGCTCCGGAAGCGTCACTGGTTATAGTAGTACTCACCGGTGTACCGTTATTGGTATAGCTTACACTATAGGTAGTGCTGGCGGTAAGACCACTTAATGTAATAGTACCGTTGGATACGCCGCAGATGGAAGGATTGGTTTTAGAAAATACAGAAACTGCAGGTATTGCATAAACTTTCACCACTTTACTGGTCTGCAGCACGGTACCGCATGCATCTGTTGAATTGGCATAAACGGTATAAGTGCCGGGGCTTAAAACGCCCAATGAAATACTGTCACCTGTGCCGATAGAAGGAGTACCGGTACTGCTGAAGCTCCAGTTGGTAGTAGCATAAGGGGTAACGCCATATTGAGGTACCGCCTTTATACCAAGCGTATTTCCATAACAGGTGGTATCGGCAGGATATGCAGTAATACTGGCATATTGCGCTGTATAACCTACAATTTTTATCGCAAGTGGGTTATTGAGTCCAAGACAAGTATTATCACAGGCAGGAGTAGTTGGTCCTACACAGGTGCGGTACAAATGAAATGTAAAATCTACACCCGCAGGAGAACAGGCGGCAGCCGGCATACATGCTACAAGATTAGGTTCTGAATAAAACCCAGCCCACATAGTGCCGGGTCCTGTAATACCCCCGGAAATCCATACAGATCCCGCACCGGGACTGATGCATGTACCGGAAACAACCTGGTAACCAAAATTCTCACGACCACAGGGAGCTGTTGCAATTACTTCTACCTGGCTTTGCACATCTGTTATCACAGCCTCTGCAGGAGGAACAACATTAATAGTATAATCGCACGAGGTAGTCCATGTACAGGATGCATTGTAGGGCGTACCTACGAGTGCTTGTGCAATAGAATTTGTACTTGTAACCTGGGGGTCAATAACAATGTCTCCTTTATGCTCCTTGAGATAACTGCCGGGTACTACAACATTGAGCGTGTTACCGTCTAGGCGGTAAGGCATGGTTGTAGCACCGCCAGGATTATTCTTTTCATATACCAGTGCAGGAGATATCCTGATGGCAGATTTGTTATTGCCCACTGCGGCATACACAGGTGTATTCGGGCTAACAGGCATTCCGGCCTCGAAGTGCAACCCTCCGGCAGCCATACCCTCCATGTTGTCGCGGAAATATAATTCCTTATACTGGCTGTACTGGTGATCGTGAATAATGAAGTTGGTTTTTACCGTACCTCTTGCCACACGCATTTCAGCATCTATGCCCGGGAAGATGCTGGTCACACGAAGACCGTTTTCACCAATAGTGTAATGACTCCAGTCTGCTTTGGCGATCATTTGTTCGCCGCCGCTATTGCTGCCATACAGGCTCCATTGGTTAAAAGTGAAGTTGCCGCTGGCTGTATGGATATATGTATTCCGGCTGTTTATATCTATGCCTACAGGCTCCCACTGCGCCGGCGCCTCATATATATTATTACCCTGTGGTTTCAGTTTCGCGTCTACTGTATACCACTTCCCGTTTTTCTGATAGTTGAGCGCATTGTAACCTTTCTCCTGCATAAACTGTGCAGGATGCTCCGGGTCAATGTAGTATTTGTCGGTTACTGTTCTTTTGCTTGCTACCTCTACATATTTCTTTCCCCCGGCCAATGTTTCATAATATGCATCGGGATCGTTGGGCTGCCCGGGATTAATCCTGTTCCAGACGTCTTCAGGGACGCGCGCTCTTTCCGGGAAACCCGTAAAATTAGCCTCTGCAACAGACCCCGGACGTATGGCTGTCTTGCCAGGCATTCCGGTCTGTTCCTTTTCCCGTCCTGTCGCAGTCAATACCTGCAAAGCAAAAAGGGACAATAAAAGGACTCGGGGGGTAGCAATTCTCATGTTATATATTGGTTGGGCGATTACAAAATGTGCAGCAAAACCTTTCGTTCGTTCAGTGTTAATCAACTGTTAAAACCGGATAAAAGTACAAAACGGTCTATTACCTGTCAATAGCATATGAAAAAATTACAATAGACTTAATATCAATACACAAGGCTATTGTTGCCTGCGAAATACATTAAAAAGCACTTGATTCAGACAGTATGCCGGGTAGAAATCTCTCCTGGCGGCGGAAATAAAACATATGATCATTGTGGCCGGTTCTATGGATTGGAAATAATAAGACGCTGCACTGGGGAAAAACCTTCACATAATTTTAAAATTATATCACTTCAACGCCACAGTTACAATGAATAAATAAAAAAGGTAGCACATGGGCTACCCTTTTATTGTCAGATTCTTACGGAGATATTCTATTTTCCACTCACTACCTTCCCGATCTTGGCCTGTGCCAGCGGATGATAGTTCATTTTATATTCATTGAACAATTTATGCGCCATCTCCTGTTTACCGGATGTCATCATCGTTTTATACAGCGGCTCCAGGAACTTCTGACGGCCTACATGTGCCAGGAATTGTTCCATAGCAGGATATGCTGCACCGTAATTATCTTTTAACGATTGTACAAACCAGAGATCTGCTATTTCACTGTTACCGGTTTTAGTAAAATGAAATGCATCGTCCAGCTGTTTCATTTGTTGCTGCGTCAGAGAATCCGGCATTTTGCGCAGGAAATGCTGCCACTCATGCGATGTCCAGTTTTTCGTATCAAGCTGAGCAGGCGGTGTTGTTCCTTTCAGGAAAGCATCGCGGGCTGCATCTACTTTATGAAAGCGTTCCATATCGGCACGTGGTGCATTGGCAGGAATACCGGGGCCATATACCCAAGCATTAATATCCAGTTTTTTCTCTAAAGCGCTATCGCCTTTGATCAGGTTTTCGCGCAGGTAGGTAAGAAATTGTTCGGTAGTAATGGAGTGGAATGCATGTTCATCAAAATACTTTTTCAGGAAAGCATCAAACTTTTCACGGCCTACATTCTGTTCTACCAGCCACAGGAACAAGGAGCCTTTTTCATAAGGAACATCTGAAAGTCCATCATCCGGGTCACGATCTTTCAGGTCCAGTTTCAGCCATGTATCACGACTGTCTTTACCAAATTCCGCTACTTGTTTTTCCAGGTCCTGGTAGCCCAGCTCCCAAAGCATGTCTACATAACTTTTATCGGTCATTGCTTCTGTAATGCGACGCTCGAAGTACACTGTAAAGCCTTCATTCATCCATATATCATTCCATGTGGCATTCGTTACCAGGTTGCCGCTCCAGTTGTGTGCCAGTTCATGGGCAATGAGATTTACCAGTGAGCGGTCGCCTGCAATGATAGTAGGTGTAGCAAATGTAAGCTTCGGATTTTCCATACCACCTATCGGGAAACCCGGCGGAGCGATCAGCACATCATATCTTCCCCAGCGGTACGGACCGTAGAGTTTTTCTGCGGTGGTTACCATCTTGCCCATGTCTGCAAGTTCATAAGCAGCTTTATCGATCATGGTAGGCTCTGCATATACACCGGTACGATCGTCGATTTTACGGAAACGGATATCGCCTACTGCCAATGCCATCAGGTAGGCTGGTACAGGTTTGTCCATTTTAAAATGGTAGATACCACTGTCGTTTACTTGTTGTGGATTTTCGGCACTCATCAATGCCAGCAAACTTTTGGGCACCTGCACACGGGCATCGTACGTAAAGCGTATACCCGGACCATCTGCACAGGGCACCCACGAGCGTGCATTGATCGCTTCTGATTGTGTATACAGGAACGGATGTGTCTTACTGTCGGTCTGCTGCGGAGTAAGCCACTGCAGCGCACGTGCACCAGCCCCTGTTTTATAAAATACGGTTACCTGTTTGGTTGCTGCTTCTATCGGCACATGCAGCGCACCGCCCATTTCACGTACAGGACTGTCAATAGTGTGCTGCACTTTTTTGCCATCGGCAAGCACACTGTCTATGGTAAGATCGTACGTATCCAGACGCAGTTCTTTCTGTCCGTTTTTATTATCAATGTCCCAGGTAGCACTGCCGGCTATCTGTTTATGATCAAAGTCGACCTTCACATCCAGAAAAAGATGCCTGATCGTAATGCTGTCAGCATTGGATTGTGTGTGATCATCTTTTACCATAGCAGTATCCGTTTTCTGTGAGTTGCCGTTTGTGGCAGGAGCAGAATGGTCATTACAGGCAGAGAACATAGCTGAAGCTGCCAGCAAAACCATACCATAGCGCTTTATCATCGGGTGCTGTTTATTTGAATAAGTGTGTGAATGTAAAAAATATGGACGGATTTTAATAAATGATACCTGGTTGAGCGAAGCAGAATCTGAACGCATGGCCTACAGCATTCCCTGCAGGCTGCCCCCTTTCGCAAAAAGGCGGTCTACCCTTTTCTCCACATCCGGGTCCAGCTGCAACGGCGGCGCATGGTGCGGTTTTATCCTTGCGTCAATAACCAACGGCCCGTTACAGCCCCAATGCTTATGCTCTGTAAAACTATCGATGCCGTAAATATCATGCGAAGGATTGCAGCGCGTATAAGTAACCCAGAGGTAGTTATTGAGCTGTTTTCCCAGGAAAGCAGCATCATCGCATATAACGATAAACAGAACAGAACTCAGCACTTCTTTTTTATCCCTTAACTGCTGATTCAGTATTTCCATTTCTTTTTCTGCAACAGCATAATCAGTAAAAGGTTTTGCCTTTAATGCCACGACTCCCGGCATGGCTAGCGTAGCCTGTTCAAAATGCTGCAATTCTTTTAATATAGCAGGCACTTCTCTGCAAAGTTCACGTTGTTTATCTCCATATGCAGCAAATACCACCTTACTGCCGGTATTTAATCCTGTGCCTGAATAATCAAGCGTATCAATGGTTGTGTTTGTATAAAAATGTACATCACGCTTCAGGTCTATACGCTCCAGCAGGTATTCCATGAAAGGAAGAACATCATGTGCATTCAATTGCTGTGTGTCATCTGCAGCAATGAATAAAAATTTGGCCAGGCTCAACTGTCCGGTACCCAGTATATGATTGGCAATGGTCAGCAGCTCGGCGGGTTGTTTGTTTTGCAGGTATGGCGTATATCGCTCGCTCCCCACAGCCAGCAGCAGCGGGTGCACACCAGCGGCATCAACTGCATGTACTTCACGCACACCGGGTATTTCCTGCGGTATAGCATTGCCGGTCATTTCATGGATCAATGCACCAAAGCTGGTATCTTCCTGAGGAGGCCGCCCTACAACAGTAAACGGCCAGATGGCATTTTTTCGCGCATACACTTTGTGCACACGCATGAGCGGGAACGAATGTTTCAGACTGTAATAACCGAGATGATCGCCAAAAGGCCCTTCGGGCTTATTTTCTCCCGGATATACTTCACCTGTTATTACAAAATCGGCATCTGTGCTTATTGCAAATCCATTATCGTATGCATAGCGAAAGCGCCGCCCGCCCAGCAACCCCGCAAAGGTCATTTCACTGATCCCTTCCGGCAAAGGCATTACCGCAGATAAAGTATGTGACGGCGGCCCACCTACAAAACAGCTGACCTTTAACGGCTCTCCTTTCCTGTTCGCTTTGGCCTGGTGAACACCGATACCGCGATGTATCTGGTAGTGCAGGCCTATTTCCTTATCGGGCACATATTCATTTCCGCTCAACTGTATGCGGTACATACCCAGGTTTGCATGCATGATTCCCGGCTGATCCACATCTTCTGTGTACACCTGCGGCAGTGTTACAAATGCACCACCATCCATTGGCCAGTGCTGTATCTGCGGTATATCTGATATCCTGATCTTAGTTGCCATTACCGGCTTTGAGGAGAAATTTTTTTTAGGAAAAGCTTTTAATGCAGCAAGCCCTGTATCTATATTTTTAAAGGGTTGCTTCAGCGCCTGTACAGGATCATTTTTCAGCGCAATGATCTTCTGCACCATGGCCAGTGTGTCGCGGAAGATGAATTTGCTGCGGTCCAGCGTGCCGAATATATTGGATGCAGCACGGTATTTCGAGCCTTTCACCCGCTCAAATAGAATAGCCGGCCCTTTTGCCTCATGCACCCTTAAATGTATCGAAGCCATCTCCAGGTAAGGATCCACTTCTTCTTTTACACGTACCAGCTGGCCGGTACGTTCCAGGTCATTCAGGCATTCTTCCAGCGATCTGTATGGCATATGGCTGATCTGTAATTTGAGTGCTGCAAGATAGTTAATGAATGACGAATCTACATGTTCTCCGGAGCGGTATATCGCAACTGCCCATTATCAAGCCAGGATATTTATTGTATTTTTTTACGATTTCATATTCCGGGCAAAGAATTAAATAATTAATTTTACAATATAATTATCATCATTAAAATGGTCGACCATGAAATACATCTGCACATTACTGATTACAGGTATCACATTTATCTCTCAGGCGCAGGAAAGCTACGTCCACGATGCAATGCGCAAAAAATATGGTGATCCGCAAGCTCAGAAAGGCAATGACTGGATGCAGAACCATATGCTCAACGCCAAAATGGAAGCTCAATATACCTTCCCCACCTCCATGACGATGCATATTACCAATTACGATAAGGGTGCCGTAAAATCAGAATCTGATATCCAGTATTTTTTCAATTCATCAAAAAACTTCTTTGCAACCAATGCTGAAGACAGCCGCCGGAAAAAGAAAAATGATGATATGCTGATGATATACGACTATAACAATAACACGATGCTGATGCTCAACCAGACAGAAAAAACGGGCATGGCAATAAACATCAATGCATTCCGGAGTCAGGAATCTATTGACAAACGTAGTACAGACAAGCCGGCAAAAGATTATAAAAGCAGTACAAAATGTAACAAAACCGGGAAAACCAAGACGATACAAGGTTACAAATGCGAGGAATATGTCTGCACAGATGACGAACGTAATACACGTACAGAAATGTGGATTGCTCCTAAAATATCTGTGAACATGGCACAAAGCGCCGCCCGCGGACCATTAGCTGCATTTTACAGGGGTGGCCAGAATTATACCGGTATGATGATGGAGGCAAATCTATACAAAGACGGCCAGCTGGAAACCACAACCCAGGTTACCAAACTGGATGAGAAAGCTAATCTGGTAGTGAAACCCACTGATTACAAACTGAACCATTAATCATTTCTGATTGTAGTAACTGCAGATTACGGATAATTTTTTTGTTCCTGGCCTGAGTATTTCTATGAGGCATTTTCGGCGCTGGCGCCCTTCCCGAAAGGCTGGGGTCAGGCGGGCGTTGATGGCCTGTGGTGCTATGAGGCGGTGCAGGTTGGTAAGTTAACAGGTTAATAGGTTGATTCGTTAATGTGGTCTGCGTGCCGCTGTGAGCAAATAACATGACTTTGCGCCTCTTTGCCTTGTCTCAGCGTTCTCTGCGGTAAAAAGACAGCGGCAGATGCTATAGGTATAAAAACAAAAAAACCTCAGTCAGTTGACTGAGGTTTTAAATAAATATGGCAGCTACCTACTCTCCCGCATTGTGGTGCAGTACCATCGGCCATGGAGGGCTTAACTTCTCTGTTCGGAATGGGAAGAGGTGAACACCCCCGGCAATACCACCATAAGATCTTACCGGATAGTATCAAGTAGTTAGTACCAGGTATCAAGATGTGCGGTCTTGATACTTTTGTCTTGCTACTTGCTACTCCTAAAATATCGTGACATACTGAGTCAGCAACTTTATAAATGCATTTTGTAAAGTAAATAAGTTAAAGCTTACGGGTAATTAGTATTGCTCGGCTTTGATGTTACCACCTGTACACCTGCAACCTATCAACGTCATCGTCTCTGACAACCCTTAAAAGTAAACTCATCTTGTGGAAGGTTTCGCGCTTAGATGCTTTCAGCGCTTATCCTGCCTGTACATAGCTACTCTGCACTGCACCTGGCGGCACAACAGATACACCAGCGGTACATACGACCCGGTCCTCTCGTACTAAGGTCATGTCCACGCAATTTACTAACGCCCACCACAGATAGGGACCGAACTGTCTTGCGACGTTCTGAACCCAGTTCACGTGCCACTTTAATCGGCGAACAGCCGAACCCTTGGGACCTTCTCCAGCCCCAGGATGTGACGAACCGACATCGAGGTGCCAAACCTCCCCGTCGATATGAGCTCTTGGGGGAGATCAGCCTGTTATCCCCGGAGTACCTTTTATCCTTTGAGCGATGGCCCTTCCATACAGAACCACCGGATCACTTTAGCCTGCTTTCGCACCTGCTCGGATAGTCATCCTCACAGTCAAGCACCCTTATACTAATGCGCTCTACGCATGATTACCAACCATGCTGAGGGTACCTTTGCGAGCCTCCGTTACTTTTTAGGAGGCGACCACCCCAGTCAAACTACCCACCATGCAATGTCTCCGTCGCCGGATTAGACTCTAAGTAACAGAAGGTTGGTATTTCAACGGTGACTCCACAAATACTGGCGTATCTGCTTCATAGTCTCCCAACTATGCTACACATCTGTTACTCAAAATCAATGCAAAGTTGTAGTGAAGGTTCACGGGGTCTTTCCGTCCCGTGGCGGGTAACCGGCATCTTCACCGATACTACAATTTCACCGGGCTCGTGGAGGAGACAGTGTTCAACTCATTAGACCATTCGTGCAGGTCGGAACTTACCCGACAAGGAATTTCGCTACCTTAGGACCGTTATAGTTACGGCCGCCGTTTACTGGGGCTTCAGTCACAAGCTTTGGATTGCTCCGAACAAGCTTCCTTAACCTTCCAGCACCGGGCAGGTATCAGGCTCTATACGTCATCTTTCGATTTTGCAGGGCCCTGTGTTTTTGCTAAACAGTTGGTTGAACCATTTTACTGTGACCATATCGCTATGGTACGCTTTATCCCGAAGT
>CP197396.1:297500-420000 GCA_052161885.1 Chitinophagaceae bacterium MMS25-I14 | reverse complement strand
TCAATAATAAACCCGGGCTGGTATTTCTGCTGAATACCGGCGCCAATACATCTGCCATAAGCACAACTACCGCCGATATTCTGAAGCTTCCTGTAATAAGTGCAGACAGCGTAGAAGGCACCGTTGGTAAAGAAGCTGTAAAAATAATGAAAGCGGCGCGTGTACAGGTAGGAGATGCCCGCGTGGAAAATATGGAAATCACCCGCCGCGACCTGAGTAAATGGATGTCGCCGGAACACCGGGCTGTAGACGGAATACTGGGCACTGATTTCCTGAAACAATTTTATGTAACCATTGACTATAAAAACAAGAAACTGCTGATGGGTGCAAAAATACCGTCAGTCAAGTACCTGCACAGCTTTCCGTTTATTATGAATGACGGCATTCCGCAAACAGAAATAAGCCTGAACGATACCCTGGTTGTACCTGTACGGTTCAATACGGGTGTAAGCCTCACACCGAACCGGGATATTTTTGTAAATATATCGTTCAACAGCTGGCGGAAACTGAAAATGACAGACCGTTCCTTGCAGCCTAAACAGTACTTTACCGGCACTGCAGTAGGCGGAAATGTATACCTGCCGGTAGTTCAGATCAAAACAATGCAGATCGGAAATTTTACAGTAAAGCTTCCTTTCGTTATTGTACAACCGGAAGAAGGCTATTTTAAAAGCCCCGATGCCGTAGGCTTTATGGGCAATAACTTCCTGGAAAAGTTTGAAAAGATCTGTTTCGACTTTCACGACCACACTATATTATTTAATATACCCAAAGCACGCAGTGCCAACATTGTAGTAAATAAGCCATTACCGGTCGTTTCAAAGCAGATAAAAAGGCGTTAGTCGCAGAAGGCACCATTTTTGTAATTAAACAATGCACCTTTGCGGTAGTCAAACTGCCGATGCATCATATGATTCAAAAATCTACATACCTGGCTATCCTATGCCTGCTGGTTTCTTATTTTTCACAAGCCCAGGGCTTCGCTATAAGCGGCCGGGTGGTTGACCAGCGCGACACAACCCCTGTTATAGGCGCAACAGTACAGCTCCTTTCGCTTCCCGACAGTGCATCTAAATCAGGTGCCGCTACAGACGTGAGCGGAGGCTTCAGCATAGAACATGTTGCTGCAGGTAACTACCTGATACGTGTCACATATCTTGGATATTCTGTTCTTCAGAGAGGCGTAAATGTGATATCAGGAGATGTAAATACCGGCACACTAAGGTTGAGGTCAAGTAATAATGTGCTGCAGAACGTAGTGGTGCAGGGCGATGCGATAAGGGCGCAGCAGATGGGCGATACATCGCAGTTTAATGCCAACGCCTATAAAACAAACCCCGATGCCAGTGCAGAAGACCTGGTAACCAAAATGCCGGGAGTAACCTCTGACGGCAGCGGTGTAAAAGTAAACGGAGAGACGGTGCAGACGATTATGGTAGACGGAAAACCGTTTTTCGGAGACGACCCTACCCTTGCGCTCAAAAACCTCCCTGCAGAAGTAATTGATAAGATACAGGTATTCGATAAGCTGAGCGATCAGTCGCAGTTCACAGGCTTTGATGATGGCACAGCACAAAAAGCAATCAACATCATTACCAAAAGAGGAAAGAACGTAGGCCAGTTTGGTAAAATATATGCCGGGTACGGTACTGATGACCGTTACAGCGCCGGCGGCAACCTTAATATTTTTAACGGAGACCAGCGCATTTCTATCATTGGCCTCACCAATAATATCAACCAGCAGAACTTCAGCTCTGAAGATTTGCTGGGTGTAAGCGGTGGTGGCGGCGGCGGAGGCCGTGGTGGTGGAGGCCGCGGCGGTGGCGGTGGAGGCGGTGCTGCCAACAACTTTCTTGTAGGTCAGCAAAACGGTATTACTAAAACAAATTCCATAGGCCTGAACTATAGTGATAGCTGGGGCAAAAAAATAAAAGTTACCGGCAGCTATTTCTTCAACCAGACAGATAATACAAACAGTACAGATCTGACGCGGACCTATTTTAATTCAGCTGATTCAAACCTTGTATATAACGAGCACAGCAGCACGGAAAGCAAAAACTGGAACCACCGTTTCAATGTACGTTTTGAATATACAATTGACTCTTTCAACTCACTGATTGTAACACCCAAACTAAGTTTCCAGAATAACAAATATGCTACAGATCTGCTTGGCAACAGTACAATAGGCAACGGAGCTGCAGGTATGACGCAGAATAACAGTTCCTCAAACAATAATGGCTACAGCTTTTCAAACAATATTCTTTTCCGTCACAGATTTGCGAAACGCGGCAGAACTATATCCATAAATATTGGTACGAGCATCAATGATAAAACAGGCGATGGCAAACAATACTCTTTAACGGACACAACCCTGCTAGACCAGCAATATAACCTTACCAGCAACGGTTATACCGTATCTGCATCTGCAGTATATACAGAGCCTGTAGGTAAAAAAGGACAGCTGATGGCCAACTACAGCCCGTCCTATACCAAAAACAAATCTGACAAAGAAACCTTTAATTACAACACTCCCGAACTGGCCTATAACGACCTGGACACACTCCTTTCCAATAAATACGACAACACATACATCACACAGCGCGGTGGCCTGAGCTACCGTTATGGTGACCGTAAGACCAGCTTTATGGCGGGCGTTAATTACCAATATGCCACACTGGAAGGGCAGCAATATTTCCCTTACAGCTTTGAACTCAGCAAGCCATTTACCTCTGTACTGCCGCAGGCCATGTTTAACTACCGCATTAACCAGGGTACTAACCTGCGTATCATGTACCGCACCAACACGACTGCACCTTCTATAACGCAGCTCCAGAGTGTGGTAAATGTATCCAACCCATTATTGCTGACAACCGGTAATCCTGATCTGAAGCAGGACTACGAGCATACACTTACTATCCGCTACGGAAAAACCAAATCTGCGAAAGGAAACAGCTTTTTTGTATATGCATATGCCAACTATGATAAGAACTATATTGGTAATGCTACCTACATTCCGTCAAGGGACAGTGTAGTGAATGGCGTGCCCATAAGCCGCGGCAGCCAGATATCACTTCCTGTAAACCTGGACAACTATTTTACAGGACGGACGTTTGTTACTTATGGCATACCTGCAAATTTTATCAAAAGCAATATCAACCTGAATGCAGGAATCAATTACACGTACACACCGGCTATTATCAACGGACTTACTAATTATTCCAACAACTATGCATACAGTGGCGGTGTGGTTATAAGCAGCAATATCAGCGAGAATGTAGACTTTACAGTTGGGTACAATGCAAGCTACAACATCGTAAAAAACACATTGCAGACGCAGTCAGACAACAGCTATTATACGCATGTTGCCTCCTTAAAATTCAACTATATTTTCCTGAAAAGATTTGTATTTAATACAAATGTGAACGAAACCCTTTACTCCGGTCTTGGCCAGAGCTACAACCAGCAATTCCTGCTCTGGAATGCTTACCTGGGTTACAAGTTCTTCAAAGACCGTTCGCTCGAAGCACGCGTCAGCGCATATGATATCCTGAACCAGAACAAGAGCATCACACGAAACATTACAGACACTTATATTGAAGACAGCCGTACACAGGTACTGAAGCAATATTTCATGTTTACACTTACCTACACACTGCGCAATTTCAAGAGCGGCGGTATGCCGCAGCAGGGAAATAATCCGGACAGGGGCGGCATGCGTTATCCCGGCGGCGGTCCTGGAGGTGGCGCTGGTAGTGGAGGTCCTGGCGGCGGCATGGGCGGAGATCGTCCTGGCGGCGGATTCTAAAAATTTTACAGCATAATTTAAACGCCTTCATTCTTCCAGGATGAAGGCGTTTTATTTTCTCCTTAATACTGTCGTATTTCTTTGCTTGCGGCCTTAACTGTTGCAAACAATCAGTACATTTAGTAGGCTAAACCAAAACACAATGCTGTTTACAAATAAAACATTCTTTATCACCGGAGCCAGCCGCGGCATAGGCAAAGCAATAGCATTAAAGCTTGCTGCAAACGGAGCCAATATTATTATCGCAGCAAAATCCACTGAAGAAAATCCAAAACTTGGCGGCACTATCTTCAGCGCGGCAAAAGAAATAGAAGCGGCAGGCGGTAAAGCATTGCCGGTAGCCTGTGATATACGGAATGAAGAAATGATTATAGAAGCTGTAAAGCAGGGCGTAGCGCAGTTTGGCGGTATCGATGGCGTGATCAACAATGCTTCTGCCATTTCACTTACCACCACAGAACAAACAGAAGCAAAACGTTTTGACCTGATGCATGACATTAACGTTCGAGGCACATTCCTCGTTACCAAATATTGCATTCCTCATCTGAAAATGGCCGCAAACCCGCATATCCTTACACTCTCCCCCCCCATAAGCCTCGACCCGAAATGGTATGGCTTTCACGTAGCCTATACAATCAGTAAATTCAATATGAGCATGATGACCATTGGCTGGGCTGAAGAACTGAAACAAGCCCGCATTGCAGCCAACTCACTCTGGCCGGTTACCACTATAGGTACAGCAGCCGTGCAGAACCTACTGGGTGGAGATTATCTCGTACAGCGCAGCCGCAAGCCGGAAATACTGGCAGATGCTGCCTTCCATATACTACAGCAGGATTCTTCCACTTACACAGGACAGTTACTGCTGGACGAACAGGTGCTGGCACAGGCCGGGATTACAGATCTTGAACCATATGCCATAAAGCCGGGAAATGAGCTGCAGACAGACCTGTTTGTAGAACCAGCCAGGTAAACAGCATATGCATATAAAATAATACTGAGCCGGTTCGTCGCCGGCTTCACATTTTTATACCGGTTCAGAAAAAGGACTGCGGGCAAAAAAATAAAACATTTCAATAGCTTTCGGATAAATAATATTATTTTTACTATAACCCGAAAGCGTATTGTATCCATCTTTATTTTAATGCTGCAAAATACTTTTGTCCATGCCCCAGCCAGATTTTCAGCAAGCCTTCCTGCTACAGCTGCTCAGCCGTATTCCGGCCACATCCGACCCCGAAATAATCATAGCAGACCATCTGAACATTGACCTGGGCACCGCAGCTTCCCTGCTGAATAATTCAGCCGTATTATCTGCCAATCAAATGCAACATCTCGCCACACACTACAGAATATCGATAGACCAGATATTCCGGCCGCAGACAGATGCATATGTTTTCTATGGCAGGGTACCCCGCATTACAGAACAGCTTTTTGAAACGTGGCTCGACGACATCTACCAGCAAGTGACCTGGTTTAATACTTTCAGCAAAAAGCATATAACCTTTCTTTCCAAAGAAATCCCCTTCCTTTCGCATCTGTTGATACCCGAACTGGCGGCATTTAAATTCTTTTACTGGCAGAAGTCCATTCTTCATTATGACAGCCTCCGCGGTAAAAAATTTTCTGCAGCCAACTTCGAACAGTATAATGAAGAGACCGGGAAAAAGATCATTTCACTTTTTAACCGTGTACCTTCTATTGAAATCTGGAATGACGATTCTATCAATACCACATTGCGGCAGATAGATTTTTACCGCACAACCGGCGTCTTTGCCACCGACGGGGACGCTTTGCGGATGTATGAAAAACTCAGCGAATTATTAGACCATATAGAAAAACAAGCGGAGGCAGGATTAAAGTTTGCCTGCAATGAACAACCTGATGAAAATGCGGCATTTTATAAGCTTTATGTAAACAGCCTTGTCATCGGTGACAATACACTCATTGCAGAGCTCGACAACATGTCTATCACCTACCTGAACCACAGTGTCATCAATTATGTTTCTACCATTGACACCGAATTTAACCGCTACATGAAAAACGTGCTGGAAAACCTTATCAGCAAATCGGCTCAAATAAGTACAACAGGAAGTGAAGCCAGAGTTGCCTTCTTCAATAGCATGCGCGAAAAAATACAGAAAGCAGCAAACAGGGAACTTTATTTTTAAACCTGTTGCATTTCACTTCATCAGAGGGAAAGAAAACTATATTTCTTTTATACATTTGGCAAAACTTCCGCTTTGACAACTGTACTCACCCTTCAGAATATTTCAAAATCTTATGGTCCGGTAAGAGCACTGAACAATGTTTCCTTCAGTGTGCCGCAAGGCAGCGTGTTTGGTATCCTTGGCCCAAACGGCAGCGGAAAGACCACCCTGCTGGGCATAGTACTGGATGTATTGCAGGCCGGTGCCGGCAAATATCAGTGGTTCGATAACACACCCGCTGATGAAGCCCGTCGGCAGATCGGCTCCCTGCTGGAAACACCCAATTTTTATCACTACCTCTCCGCCATGGACAACCTCGAAATTGCGGCTGCCATAAAACAGCGTGGCATGGACGATCGCCTTCGTGTGCTGGAAAAAGTAAACCTGCTGCAGCGCAAAGACAGTAAGTTCCAGACATATTCACTTGGCATGAAACAGCGGCTCGCTATAGGCTCTGCCCTGCTTGGCGGCCCGAAGGTGCTGGTGCTCGATGAGCCGACGAACGGCCTTGACCCGGTTGGTATAGCAGAGATCCGCGAACTGATACGTCAGCTGAGCGCAGAAGGCATCACGATCATCATGGCCAGTCACCTGCTGGATGAAGTGGAAAAAGTATGTACACACGTTGCCATACTGAAAAAAGGCGACCTGCTGCTAAGCGGCCCGGTTGATGATGTACTGCGCAGCGAAGACCAGGTAGAAGTAAGTGCTGCAAACATGGAGCAGTTAACGCAGGTATTAAATAAAATGCCGGGGATAAAATCTGTAATACGTAATAACGGTACGCTGCAACTGAGTGTTGCAGAAAAAATAGTACCGGCTACGATAAACGAATATTGCATGCAGAACGGCATCATACTCTCCCACCTCCTGCTCCGCAAACGCAGCCTGGAAAGCAAGTTTATGGAACTAACGAATTAGTGAATGGTGAACAGGCAATGGTGAATGCCTTACCATGGTGTCCTGAGCAAAGCCGAAGGGTGAGTTGTGAGAAATGATATCCGGGATTTGGGATTTAATATTTTGCCATTCACCTGCCACATTACACACATCAACCACATTACACACATTATAACAAACGCTGTAAAATGAAACATCTGCTCGCCATTGAATGGCTCAAAATAAAACGTTACCGCACTTTCTGGATATTGATGGGCATTTTTTCCTTTATGCTCGTATTCTGGAATTACGGAGTGAGTTCCGGCTTTATGAAATTCGGTGCGGGAAGTGTCAATATCCTCAGCCAGGCTTATTCTTTCTCTGCCGTATGGGGCAATGTGGGCTTCTGGGCCAGCATTTTCGTCATATTCCTTTCCATTCTCACCATTATCATTACCACAAACGAATACCAGTACAAGACCAACCGCCAGAATGTGATCGACGGATGGAGCCGCCTGCAGTTTTACCATGCCAAATGGCTGGTGGTACTGGCACTGAGTATTTTCACCACGCTGTTTGTCTTTATAACCGGTTTAGGATTCGGACTGGCTACTACCGGCTGCTTCTGCGGTTTCCCGGGAGACATCGAAAAGCTTTTTTACGTTTTTATATTGTCACTTAACTATTATGGATTCGGACTGCTCATCGCATTACTTTTTAAACGCAGCGGTATTGCTATCGGCATGTTTTTCCTGTATTGCATGTTCCTCGAAACACTGCTCAAAAGCCTTATCAACTGGAAACTGGATTATCCCATAGGCAACTTTATGCCGCTGCAGGCCAGCGATGAATTGCTACCATTGCCCCTGATGGAAATGGCTAAAAAAATGCTGGTTCAGTCTGCTGCACCTTCCAACACAACATATATCATCGTTTCCCTGTGCTGGATTTTTATCTATTATTTAACGGGCAGGCAGAGATTGCTGCGGAGCGATTGGTAATTTTGCAGCATGCAGAAAGACAGCAGACCAGTAATACTTGTAACGAATGATGACGGCATTACCGCACCGGGCATACGCGCCCTGGTGGAAGCAGTAAAAGACCTGGGCCAGGTAATCGTGGTAGCCCCCGACAGTCCGCAATCCGGTATGGGACACGCCATTACTATCGGCCAGCCTTTAAGACTTGATAAGGTAAGCATATTTGAAGACCTGGAGATTGAGGCTTATCAATGCTCCGGCACACCTGTAGATTGTGTAAAACTTGCCCGTGACAAAGTAATGCAGCGTAAACCGGACATCTGTGTGAGCGGTGTAAATCACGGCAGCAATGCATCTATCAATGTGATCTACTCCGGCACTATGAGCGCTGCTATGGAAGCTGCAATTGAGGGTATTCCATCTGTAGGGTTTTCTCTGCTCGACTACCGCTTTGATGCAGACTTCTCTACCGCAAAAGATGTAGCAAAAGAAATAGCGGGACGCATGCTCGCGCAGCCGATGCCCGAACACATGCTGCTGAATGTAAATATTCCCTCAGTATACGGTGAGTTTTTCAAAGGACTGAAGATATGCCGCCAGGCTTATGCAAAATGGGCGGAGAACTTCGATCATCGCGTAGATCCACGGGGCAAAGATTACTATTGGCTCACTGGCCAGTTTGTAAATATGGACACAGAAAACGGCACCGATATTGAAGCACTGCAGCAAGGTTATGCTTCTATTGTCCCTATCCGCTTTGATCTTACCGACCGGAAAATGAAATCATGGCTGGAAGCCGAATGGCAGGACGCGAAGTAATGAATAGGTTGATAGGTTAATAAGTTAACAGGTTAAAGTGCGAGCGCCGCGTCGTTGTGCCGCCGCGAGAAATTAAACAAATACAACCCGTTGCGTCGTTGCGAGAAATTAGTTGTGAGAAAATAAAAAAGGCTGAACGATAACCGTTCAGCCTTTCTTCTTATAAACCTTTACTATCATTATCTGTTTACCATCTGCATAGCAGCTTCCGGATAACGCTCACCGGTGTTCGGATATTTAGCAAGCAAATCTTCCACACGCTGCAGATCCTGTGCTGTAAGCGTTACATCGACAGAAGCGGCATTCTCCTCCAGGTATTTTACTTTTTTGGTACCAGGAATCGGGATAATGTCTTCGCCCTGCGCCAATACCCAGGCCAGTGCCAGCTGGGCAGGCGTAATATTTTTCTCCTGGGCAAAAGCAGCAAATTCTTTTGCGAGGTTCTGGTTATTTTCCAGGTAAGCCCCTTCAAAACGTGGCAACGTTCTTCGGAAATCATCTGCTGCCAGTTGTTCGGGGTTCACTGCGGCAGGAATCACCAGACCGCGTGACAGCGGGCTGTATGGTACCAGTGTAATGCCCAGCTCGCGGCACAGGGGCAGAATTTCTGCTTCCACATCTCTTGTGAGCACAGAATATTCATTCTGCAACGCCGTGATCGGGTGCACAGCATGCGCCTTACGGATAGAGGCCGCAGAAGCTTCTGACAGGCCGAGATAACGAACCTTTCCCTCCTTTACAAGATCAGCCATAGCGCCTACAGTATCCTCTACCGGCACATTGGGATCGATGCGGTGCGCGTAATAAAGATCAATGGTCTCGATCTTCAGGCGGCGCAGGCTGGCTTCCACGGCATTTTTAATATGTGCAGGAGAAGCGTCAAAAAAACGTGAACCGTCTTCACGAAAGCGGAACCCGAATTTGGTAGCTATAAAAATTTTATCGCGGTTAGGAGCAAGTACTTTTGAAATCAGCTCCTCATTAACGCCATTACCATACACATCCGCAGTATCCCAGAAGTTAATGCCTAACTCCAGCGCCCTGTTGAGCGTGGCGATAGATTCCGTATCGTTGCCCGGGCCGTAAGCAAAGCTCATACCCATGCAGCCGAGTCCTGTGGCTGATAATTGTTCCCCGGTATTGCCCAGTTTTCTATACTTCATAGTTGTTTAGTTTAGCGATACAAAACTACCGCCACACCGGCTTACAATGTTTATGCTTTTCAAACGGAAAATTATAAAATTCAAACACACTACTGCCGCAATGCACCCGGCGTTACGCTTGTGCGTTTCTTGAAAAAATTATTGAAATAAGCAGGATATTCAAACCCCAGCGTATAAGCGATCTCCGAGATATTCCAGTCGGTATGAAGCAGTAAGGCACGCGCCTCGCTTACAATGCGGTCTGCAATATGATCGGTTGTTGTTTTCCCTGTTGTTTCTTTTACAGAACGGTTCAGATGATTTACATGCACCGACAAACGGGAGGCATAGTCTTTGGCCGTTTTCAGCTGCAGTACATGTTGCGGAGAATCTATCGGGAACTGGCGTTCCAGCAGCTCTGTAAAAAGAGAAGCAATACGAGATGCGCCATTTACATGGCGGAAATAGGAATCTGCCGGTTGTGTCTTCATTGCCTCATGCATAATGAGCTGCACATAGTTCCGCAAGACATCGTATTTGTGTATGTAGACCGAATTAAGCTCCGCTTCCATACGCAGAAAAATACTGCTGATCATTTGCACCTGCTCATCACTGATAAAAAACACCGGATTGGCAGAAATTCTGTACAGGGGCGAATCCTGCAGGCTTTCACTCCGTCCCTGCCCTGCCATAAACGACTCTGTAAACAGGCAGAAGAAACCTGTCTGATCTTCACCCGAATCTTCCCATGAATATGGAATGGCCGGATTGGAAAACAAGAGTGCCGGACGATCTATCTGTATCCCTTTGTCGGCATAATAAAGCGTACCCGTACCTATTATCAGTGATATTTTATAGAAATCGCGGCGATTATAAGGCGTAGGCTTACACCGGAACACTTCCCGGCGGTATACATTGAAATGCCCGGTTTCATTCCGGGGCCCTACAGGAGCGTTGAAGCCATCCGGGCCGGGAGCGATATGGTAACGTTCATAAAATGCAGCTACGGATTCTGTTTTTTCCATGCTGCAAAATTATAAAATTCAAAGAGAGCTTTTATAGATTGATTATATAACCGCTATTGTTATTACCCGCGCACTTTGCCCGGCGGCACACCAAATTTCTTACGGAATGCGCTGCTGAAATGCTGCACAGAGGAATAGCCCAGTATATCTGCCACCTCCTTTACCGCCATAGGCCCTGAAAGCAGCAGCTCCCTCGCCTGCGAAAGCTTGTAATCGCTCAGGTAACCGTAAACTGTATTATCAAATATCTCTTTAAAACCCTGTTTCAGCTTAAATTCATTGATACCTGCCACTTTTGCGAGCTCCATAAGTGATGGCGGCTGCCGGATGTGCTCCAGCAGGTATTCCCGGGCAAAATGAATGCGCTCTTTATCATAGTCGGATTTGCAGACCAGTCTCGGTTTGGGATGTACCGCATCTTCAAATGCCTGCGCCTGCAGTGCCAGCAGTTCCATACATTTCGACTGCAGGAACAGCAGCTTCAGGCCTCCGGTCAGCCGGCAATTCACGATTTCGCGGATAGCCTGGTGCATGGCCGCCGATATTTCCAGCATGTCTTCATGCAGCTCGGCAACCCGCCCGGCGGCAACATGTCCTGCAAAATCCATGAGCAACGGGCAACTGTCCTTTACCAGCTCCAGGAACATATCTTTCGTGAAATGCACTTCAAAAAACTTCATCCGGGTATTGGCCGGGTAATCTCCCACCCCTTCAAATACCGGCGTATAATGCATACCATGCTGATTGGCCTGTATCATTATGGTACGCCCGGTAGCATTATTGGTCATAATACCGCCGCCGGCAAGCGTAAAGTGCATCTCTATCATGTCCGTATGATCCAGCTGCATATACAAGCGCTTCCGCTCCCGCATAATCATGTCGCCATAAACGATATAAATATTAGAGAATGCCATCGTCATGATCTCCGCATCGCCAAACGGAAAGCTGTATACCTCTCTCCGCTCCGTTACCAGTGGCTGCTGTATCGCCTCCTTATCAAACATGCCGCTTAATACCAGGTGCATACCATCCACATCCCGTATCCGTATAGCCATAAAAAATCCTTTTGGTGTAATTTTTTATCCCTTCTGTATAAAAATGTAATTAAACCACTCCTGTACTTTTGTAAAATTATTTAAAGTATTTCGGTTGAGATTTACAAAAGCGGTATATTTCAGTTAAATCCCAGACCCACTACGTAAGCACAGCCGGAATACAAACATACTGCCTTTAAAGACACAGACGGCGTGCAGCTATGGAACAGTTAATGAAAGAAGTACAACTATACGACGCAAAGATCACAGCGATAAGGCCTATTACAGAGCAAGTCTTATCAGTAAGCTTTACAACCGGGGCAAACATATTTCCGGGGCAACAACTATTTTTCAACGCACATCAGCATAATACAACACCACCGCATGCCATCTCACAATCGGGTGGCGAATACATGATTGTCATGTGCCGCGGCCTGGATACTGAAGCCGATCCTGTTTGCTTTAATGAAAATGATATCGTGCCCTTCGCAGTCTGCAATGGCAAAATACAATTTGACGAACAGGCCACACATCATTTCTTCTTTGGTAATGAGCATGCCACAGGGCTTTTCAAATCATATAAAGAGCTGGCAGAAGCCCGCGATCATGAGTATTTCGGCGTTGCAGAAATGACAGACCAAAATGCTGCGTGCCTGCAGGCACTTCAACTGATGTTGGAGCATGTACCTGCCACACCGGAAACGCCCGCAGCCAACGCCATACAATGGATGGAAGAAATGCATCCGCTCTGCTGGAACACCTGGAAAGACGCGACATTCTACCTTCCGGGCAATGATGCCTCTTCTGCCGCTTTCAGGAAATACCTGCTGCAGAAAGGAGTACCGGCAAATAAGATACGTGGTTGATAAAAATTAATGGCTCGCGGCGGCGCAACGGCGCGGCGATTTTACGTCATTGCGGGAAAATACAAAGAAGCAATCCGTCATAACGGGAATATCACTGTCTCTCGCAGGGGGTATGAACGTTTTGCTACTATTTCTTATTGAACATTGTCAACAAGCCATCTGGCAGCTTCATCTGCATATACTAACCGAGTAAAAAGAATTTCCTCGGTTAAAGAAATGACCAACACATGCATAAACTTATCCGAGCCATCTGCGTGTAGTAAGATGCGTGTACCTTTAACCGGGTTCTGCATCACATCCTTTTCATTAAATGCCGAAACCAAAATGCCAAATGCTTCCGCGGCAGCAGAACTATTACCTGACCAGGTACCTTCAAAATAGCCCATATCTACATCGGTAATATGATAGGTTCCTATTGGTGCATTTCTCCAGGTAATCTGAAATACATCTTCCATTAAGTTTGTTTTGTTTTATCGCCCTGTTGAGCATTTTGCGCTACCGGAACTAATATCACGCAGCAAGTTCTTTACGGGCTGCTCTTACCCATGGTGCATTCATACGCCTTACATATGGCGGGTGCAGGTCTTTTTCATCCAATACAGCCTGGAATTGTGCCCGGGCTTCGACGCTCCGCCCTTGTTGCTGCAGCATCATACCATAAAAATATTTGGCTTCCAGCGTATGATGCAGACGGATCACTTTTTTATAAGCTTCCTCAGCCTGCTCTTTTTCACCAGCGCCGTCCAGCGCACGTGCATACAGCAATTCATCTTCCGGCTTGTCCAGCCTGTTGTTCTTCAACGCAAGCGCTTTCCTGAAGTAAGACGCACTTTCGCCAAACTGGTTATTACAAAACGTAAGACGCGCAAGGTCCAGCAATATACCCGAGTCTTCAGAATACAGATCATCCTGGCAGGACTTTATAAGCGCTATGGCTTCGTCAAAACGGTTTTGGGAAGCATAGGCATAAGCAAGGTTTTGCTTGTTAGTTACGGTATCTGCGAGGCGCACCTGCTTTTCCAGCTCTTTGATCCTGCCACCACTGAAGAGCAGGGACTGAGCCTGGCCTACCATTGCATTGCCACCATTCCATATGGGCAGCACCTCACGTATAAAATAGGCGGCGATGCCTACCACCGGCAGCAAGATGATAATGTAAATCCAATCGCGGCGATTGGTCTTCATGGCATGTATAACGCAGAGCACCTGCGCCAGCAGGATTAAATAATAGTAATTACTCCAATAGGATAACATAAGTAGCTTTTACATGTCAAAAAAAGCAAAATTATTCCTGATTGACAACAGGGATGTCATAAACATAAAAGAGATAAACAATAACATCATACACTTGTCGCTTTTTTGTTTTCCGAAAAACCTTATTTTACCCCCACAAAACATCGACAATATTTGAATGCATAGTATACTACCCTTTTTACTGGCAATGGTGGCCGTGATCGTGCTGCTGGAAATGTGTGCTGCAAAGCTCAGGATCGCCTACCCCATATTGCTGGTGGTAGCAGGACTGCTGCTGAGCTTTATTCCCGGGCTTCCGGCGGTAAGGATCCACCCTGATCTTATCTTTTTCATATTCCTGCCGCCCCTGCTGTTTGAAGCCGCATGGTCTGCATCTTTTAAAGAGATGAAAAAATGGTGGCGCATTATAGGCAGCTTTGCGTTCCTCGTGGTCTTTTTTACCGCTTTGTCGGTAGCAGTGGTCACCAATTATTTTATTCCCGGCTTTTCTCTGGCCCTGGGCTTTTTGCTGGGCGGTATCGTATCGCCTCCCGATGCCGTAAGTACCGGCGCCATTACCAAATTTGTAAAGATCCCCAAAGCTACCTCTGCTATACTGGAAGGTGAAAGCCTGCTGAACGATGCATCATCGCTCATCATCTTCCGTTTTGCCCTCGTGGCCGTAGGTACCGGCCAGTTTATCTGGCACCAGGCGGCGCTTACCTTTTTATGGATGGTGATCGGCGGGGCAGGTATAGGACTGCTGCTCGCGTGGTTTTTTGTACAGGCACATAAACGGCTGCCTACCGATGCTCCTTCTGATATTGCGTTTACACTTATTGAACCATATTTCCTCTACTGGGCGGCAGAGCAGCTGCACAGTTCCGGCGTGCTGGCCGTAGTGGCCGGTGGCCTGTTTATGTCCATGCGGCGGCTTACGTTTTTAAACAGTGCCAGCCGTATTAAAGGATACAGTGTATGGGAAAGCTTCGTATTTATTCTCAACGGCATTGTGTTCCTGATCATCGGCCTGGAGCTTCCAGAGATTGTAGACGGGCTACGCTCTAAAGGAATTCCCCTTCATACAGCCATTGGTTATGGTGTACTGGTAACAGTTGTGCTGGTTGTGGCCCGGATCATCAGTTCGTATGTGGCACTGATAGCTACGATTATCTTTCGTCCCAATGTTACACCCCGCAGTACCTCCCGCACCCGGCGGTGGCTGCTGCCGCTCATCCTCGGCTGGACGGGTATGCGCGGTGTGGTGTCGCTTGCTGCTGCACTGGCCATACCGGTGGCGCTGGACAATGGCACTGATTTCCCTTACCGCAATCTTATCCTGTTTATCACCTTCGTGGTCATACTGCTTACCTTATCTGTACAGGGCCTTACGCTGCCATATTTTATAAAGCGTAGCGAGGTATTCAACACTTTCATGGAAGAACCGGAAGAAGCTGCCCGGCAAAAATTAAGACAAGGCTTGCGGGAACATACTTACCTGTTCCTTAAAGACAAGCGCGACAATGAACTGCAGGACCATGCCGGTATGCATAAACTATTGCAACATTGGGAAGAAAAGACAAAATCATCTGACGAAGAATGGATGAATGAAAAAACCAGGAAAGTTTTCCTGGAAATGCTGGAGCACCAGCGGAAGTATCTTTCCAACCTCAATAAAGATCCGCTGATCGACGAAGAAGTGATCCGCTGGCAGCTCTACCAGATAGACCTGGAAGAAGAACGGATAAAAATGCTGTAGTGTATTGCTCGCGGCGGCGCAACGGCACGGCGCTTTTACGGTTTCGTAAAGATCATCCGGCGGAGCAACTTTATCTACCAGATTTCTCTCTTTGTGCCGCTACGCTTTACTGCGTTCGAAATGACGAATATATTTTCGCCATAGCAACCCTACCATCATTTTATACGCTACACTTTTATACCGGATTACCGGCGCTCCATCAAAGCGTCATTCAGAGCGGAGTGCAACGAAGCGTGGAATCTCCTGAGATGCGGCGGTGCTGGTAAGTAGCATTACCTCCGCCGTTTTATATAAGCAGGCATTACAAATGCCCATTATCATTACCACCGGATGCCCTGCGGAACATCCAGTGGGGCGAGAGTGGGGTTTTTAAAATGGTTTTACAGCGGTATAAAATAATTTTCCATCGTTTTAAAATGACTTTCTATCGTTTTAAAATGATTTTACAATGGTTTAAAATGATTTTAAAACCTTCTAAAATCGTTTTCCAATGGTTTAAAATGATTTTAAAACCTTCCAAAATCGTTTTCCAATAGTTTAAAATGACATTAAAACGTTCTAAAATGCCTTATCGGCATTATAAAATGGTTTTAAAAGAGTCTCACCAAATGTGGGGACGATACGTATGATAAATGGCTCACGGCGGCGCAACGGCACGGCGCTCTTATGTTATCAGCCTGTATTGTACCACATTACCGGCGCTCCACCAAGGCCGTCATTCAGAGCGGAACGTAGTGCAGCGTGGAATCTCCTGAGATGCGGCGGTGCTGGTAAGTAGCATTACCTCCGCCGTTTTATATAGGCAGGCATTACAAATGCCCATTATCCTTACCACCGGATGCCCTCCGGAACATCCGGCGGAGCGAACGGAGCGAAATGAGGTTCCTGTACGTTTTTTTAGTCCCCCCTTAACTTCAAATCAATTTTATGATTTACGCAAAAGTTGATAAGCCCCTTGAACGTTAATATCGCATCTGTTCTTTTTTTATCATAGTTAAGATTTGTTGCCACAATATGTTTGTCAATAATTTTCATCAATAATTCCTGGTTCGTTGTTACCAAAACTAAATCGCTGTACTGATCAATGGCAAGCCCTGTCCACATCTCAAATGATTTGAAAATACCACTGAGATAATTGTATTGACCATCATCCAATCCAAACAGGAAATCATTATTATCCAAACGATGAAAATCAAGTGCCATACATCTCCAAATTATATATTTTCCGCAGCATAATATAATCAACAAAAAGCCCCCACTTCCGCGGAGGCTCTATAAAATCAATTTAGTTCGTTTACTTCTTCATCACCCCTTCCAGCTTCTGAAGCATGGAAGTAAGCAGCTCTACCTTTTCCTTCTCACTTTGCAGCAGGCGCTCATAAAGGCTTTTATTCTCGGCAAGTGCTTCCATCCATTTTTCTACAGGATTATTAATAAACTGGTTTTCATTACCGGAGATGTTTGCATTTACAATAGCATCAGTAAATGTGCTACTAATAATATTCACACCCGGTTCTTCATTCAGGTTATCAAACGCCTCTACCGGCACTTTCAGCACATCGGCCAGCAGCTCCAGTATCTTGTCGTCTATCACTTCCTTCTGCTCCAGCAGCGATATCTTTTTCTGCGTCCAGTCGTCGCCCATATCAAAGGCCAGTGCTTCCTGCTTCAGCCCTTTCCACTCGCGGAACCTCCGCAGGTTCTTACCATGATGTACTTTCTGTGCCATAGTCGTTGGTTATCAGTCGTACAAATATAGCATTTCCATATTTTGCCAACCGGTTGCTGCAGCATATTTTATGCTTTTTTGTTTTCTAAATTATTCCGTCGCGCTGCTATGGTATTCCGGCAGCCGTTTTCGCTTTAACCGATACGGCTGTTTTTCATGCCCACTCCGTTTACCGGTCATCTGACGTTTCCGGCAATCTGTATAAAAAAAGCGATCCGGCACATAATGTACCGGACCGCCTTATAGCTCAGAGGGAAATAGCAATAAATGCCGGTGTAATCATGAGTATACTGCTGCGTCTCCCTCAAAAAAAATCCGCATACAGCTCACCATTCACGATTTAAGCGATGCTTAGTTACGTGTCAGTTTTTCACGCATTATCTGCCCGTTGTTGTTTATTTCAATAACATAAACACCATCGGCAAGGCCGGTAGCAGACTGGTATATGCTGTTGTTACCTTTGCCCAGTTTCTGTGTGTAGGCAGCTACTTTTTTGCCGGTGATATCATACAGCGTAATCTTCGCTTCTCCACCCTCTTCTGCATTCAGAGATATAGTCCAGCCGGTATGGCTTGGGTTGGGCGATACTTTGATAATGCGGGTGGCAATTGCGTCCATTGGCAGCATTTTTCCTTGTGGTACTGCTTTTTCACTGGCGGGTTGTTTTGCCGGACGTGCATATACCGGTTTGCCATTTTCAGAAACACAGATGTCATAACATTGTGTGCATTTATGCGTATCGTCGGGCTGCATGGTAAGGCATACTTTATAAGTGCCGGGGCCGGGGAAATTATATGTGAGCGTAGTGCCGGCACCTGCAAAAACGCCATCTACTGTCCACCCGTAGTAAACACCACCCGGATCATTGGCCGTGAAATTGAAGGTATACGGGAAGCCCATGTTAACGCAGTAGGAATAGCCGGCGTTGCAGACCTGGTATGTCACTTCCAGTTCGGGCCACAGCGAAGGATCTGCATTATCACTGGTAGCAAAGTTTACACCACGGTAGTGTACCTCGTTATCCAGCTTCATCAGAAAACCGTGGTTGTGCGACGGAGTAGATACCATATCCTGTACCTGGGCAGTTACATCCAGCGCTACGTCCCAGTTCCATTGTGAGGTAGTGTATGGTATAGAGGTAGTAGGTGCACCGGGCTTGGGTGCGAGAAAATCGTTCCAGGTAACAGAGTTCTGGTACCAGAGTGGCTGTGCATCATCCAGCTGATAGAGTGTGCCCGTGTTTACATTGGGCAGTGGTGTGCCGGGGAAATAGTTATTGCCCCATGTGTTGGGATCGGGCGGAATACCGTAAAGCTTGAGATGTGCACTGGTGATAGTGGCATTGGTGGGAATGCTGGAGAGATCGTCAAAACGGATAACACTGCGCACCAGACCAGTATTGCAGCCGGCTGCCATCCACGTCCAGGCACTATACCCGAAAAAGCTGTTAAACCCATAGTTAGTTACAGCGGGTGTCGCCTTTTGTCCGTAAGGGATGCATCCGCCATCGAGTTCCCAAAGGGTGGCATCCTGTGCGGTAGCAGGACCGGGCTTAAAGTTTACGGTAGTCTGGGCTTGCAGGCTGGCAATACTGCCCAGCAACAGAAGGCCCGAAAGAAAGGCTGATTTCATAGTTCAATGTGATTAATGATGAAGAAATAGTTATTGGTTACAAACATATTATGCATTAACCAATTCATTCTGTCACATTGTACAACAGTGTGATATAACTGTATAACTATGTAGCTATGATGTGCAGACGTGTAAAACGGGCTTCAATTGTATGCCGGATGCTTCATAATAAAGAAATAGCTATTATATCTCTGCAGCCATTGCTGCCCCGGGTGTCCGGAACCTAAACGGATACGTTCTGAGCCTAAAATTTTACGTATGCGATGTAAAACAGATGCGTCCCAACCGGGAACGTCATCTTACTTCAGTATAGCGGAGCGCAGGAGCTTTTTAACCGGAAACAAAACAACATCGTGGAAATATTCAGCAGATCCTGCATCCCTTTTCTGCTACACTCCAAAGGGCGCAGGATGACGGAAATCGCCGGTGTGCAGGATAGCAACCCCGTGAAGCAATCCTTCCACTATCGTCATTGGCAGGAACGAAGCAATCTCCTCTCCCCGTTGATATAGATTGCTTCGTCGGGCCTCCTCACAATGACGGTAAGAGACACACCACATTTGCTAATTCCACAATCAACACATTGTCGCATTCCCCACATTCTCACATTATCATCTTATCTTGCAGCCTTAAAATTATAAGATATTAAGAATGGATTTTAAACGTCACCTGGTTACTGCGGCACTGCCTTATGCCAACGGACCGGTTCACATAGGCCACCTGGCTGGTTGTTATTTACCCGCGGATATTTATGTCCGCTATCAGCGTGCGCAGAAGCGCGATGTTAAGTTTATCTGCGGCAGCGATGAGCATGGTGTACCCATCACCATCCGCGCTATGAAAGAAGGCATCACCCCGCAGGAAGTTGTAGACAAATACCACGCGCTCACCGGCGAGAGCTTCGCCGCAATGGGCATTTCATTTGATATATATTCACGCACTTCCAATAAGATACACCACGAAACGGCACAGGCTTTCTTCCGCAAGTTGTATGACGACGGTGTGTTTGAAGAACGCGAAAGCGAACAGTACTACGACGAGGAAAAGAATGTGTTCCTGGCCGACCGTTATATAATAGGTACCTGCCCGGTGTGCGGCAATGATAATGCCTATGGCGACCAGTGCGAGCGTTGCGGTTCTTCCCTCTCGCCCGAAATGCTGATAGAGCCACGCAGTGCACTGAGCAATGCCAAGCCCGTAAAGCGCAAAACCCAGCACTGGTATTTTCCGCTGAACAAATACGAAGCATGGCTGAAAGAATGGATCGTAGAAGGTAAAAAGGACGAGTGGAAAGCCAATGTATACGGACAGTGTAAAAGCTGGCTGGACAGTGGTCTGCACCCACGCGCCATGACCCGCGACAGCAACTGGGGTGTGCCCGTACCTATAGAAGGTGCAGAAGGCAAGGTGCTCTACGTATGGTTTGATGCGCCGATCGGTTACATCAGCGCCACAAAAGAACTTACCAACCAGTGGGCCGACTACTGGCAACAGGAAGATACCAAGCTGGTGCACTTCATCGGCAAGGACAACATCGTATTCCACTGTATCATCTTCCCGGCAATGCTGAAGGCGCATGGCGGATTTGTACTGCCTGAGAATGTGCCTGCCAATGAGTTCCTGAACATTGAAGGTGAAAAAGTGTCTACCTCGCGCAACTGGGCTGTGTGGATACACGAATACATAAAAGACTTCCCGGGTATGGAAGACACACTGCGCTATGTGCTTTGTGCCAATGCCCCGGAAACAAAGGATAACGACTTTACGTGGAAAGACTTCCAGGCGCGTCATAACAGCGAGCTGGTAGATATATTCGGCAACTTTGTAAACCGTGCTTTTGTGCTGATGCATAAATTGTGCAACGGCCGTGTACCAAAGCTACACCAGGAATTGCTGACAGATACAGACCGTACGCTGATCGGGGAAATAAAGAACATTAAAGCTAAAGTCGAAGCTGCGATCGAGACTTACAAGTTCCGCGATGCACTTTCAGAGGTGATCGACCTTTCCCGCAAAGGCAATAAATACCTGCAGGAAGTGGCACCATGGTCGCTGGCCAAAACGCCGGAACTGCAGGCACAGAACCAGCAACTGATTGACAACTGCCTGCATATTGCCTTGCAGCTGACGGCCAACCTGGCTATCCTTGCCAATCCGTTCCTGCCATTTACCTCCAAGAAAATGAGGTCGATGATGAAAGTGGTAGACCGCATACTGGACTGGGAAAACGCCGGTCGCCTGGATCTGCTTAAGGAAAACTACCCGATGAATCCGCCGGAGCTGCTGTTCCGCAAAATAGAACAGTCGGAAATAGACGCACAGGTAGAAAAACTGAAAGCCGGCTTGGTAAAACCCGCTGCTGCAGAACCGCTGAAAGAACTGCCGGAAGTAAAACCGGTGATCCACTTTGACGATTTTGCCAAAATAGACCTACGCGCCGGTAAGATACTGAGTGCCGAAAAAGTGAAAAAAGCAGACAAGCTGCTGAAACTGGAAGTAGACCTCGGTTTTGAAAAACGCACCATTGTATCCGGTATTGCGCTGCACTTCAGCCCGGAAGAAGTGGTGGGTAAGCAAGTAACCGTAGTTGCCAACCTGGCTCCCCGTGCTATGAAAGGCATAGAAAGCCAGGGCATGATACTGATGGCCGAAGACGCAGACGGAAAACTCATCTTCGTAGCTCCCGACCAGGATGCTGTAGCAGGCGGTGAAGTGAAATAAATTTTAACCGCAAAGGAGACGCAAAGGGTACAAAAGACAATGCCTCTGCGTACTTAGCGCCTGCTTCGCGGCCTTTGCGAGAAACTTAATAACACAGGCCTGTAGTCTTAATACGATTGCAGGCTTGTATTTCCCCTAATATCTGACAGATCAGACCGGAAGCCATGTAAATTTTCGGCCAATTAACCATATTTTTACAGGCATTAATTCATGCTCTAATGAAGAAGAAGACCCTTTGGTGGATTATAGGCGGTTTTGTTGTGTTGCTGATCATCCTCATAGCTGTAGGAAAAGGTAACAGTAATGACGCAACCAAAGTAGCCGTTGAAAAAGCTGCCAGCCATACAATCACGGAAACAGTTACAGCCAGCGGAAAGATCTATCCGGAAACAGAAGTGAAGATCAGCCCGGAAGTAAGCGGCGAGATCACAGAGCTTACAGTGGAGGAAGGAGACAGTGTACGCAAAGGCCAGCTGCTCGTAAAGATCAATCCGGCTGTATATAATTCTATTGTCAACCAGGCTTCTGCCAGCGTAGAACAATCGCGTGCAGGTGCCAACAACAGCCGCGAAATGATGGCTCAGGCGCAGTCGCAATACGATCTGAACCTGGCCACTTACAACCGCAATAAAAAACTCTACCAGGATAAAGTTATTTCTGCCCTTGAATTTGAACAGGCCGAAGCTGCTTATAAAGGCGCCAAGGCAAGCTACGATGCCGCCAAAGCAAGTACTGCAGGCGGCGGTTTTGGTGTAATGGCCGCACAGGCTAATCTTTCACAGGCACAGGAAAACCTTTTAAAGACAACCATTGTTGCACCTACATCAGGCATTATTTCCAAACTTAGTGTAAAGAAAGGCGAACGTGTACTGGGTACGGCACAGATGCAGGGTACAGATATGCTTTCCATTGCCGACATGAGCCGCATAGAGGTACGTGTAGACGTAAGTGAAACGGATATTGCCAAGGTGAAGATCGGAGACACCAGCCTTATTGAAGCTGATGCCTACCGCAACCGTAAGTTCAAAGGCATTGTTTCCAAAGTAGGTGTTTCCAGCGCATCTGCAACATCAGTTACCACCAGTACAGACCAGGTTACCAATTACACAGTACATATCCTTATCCTCCCGGACAGCTACGCTGATATTTCTGCCAACCTGCCTAAAGGACATTTTGTATTTAAACCCGGTATGTCGGCCTCTGTAGAGATACAGACCCGCCGCGAAAAGGATATTCTTTCCGTACCGGTAAATGCAGTTACCACACGCGACTGGCCGGACAGCATTAAGAATAAGAACAAAAACACTGTTGCCAACACCACAGAGAACAATGATATACGCCAGGTAGTATTTGTCTTCGATCCGAAAACAAACCAGGTAACACAGAAAGACGTGAAAACAGGAATACAGGACAACCTTTACATACAGGTGACCAATGGCCTGAGCGCCGGAGACCAGGTAGTAGTAGCACCGTACGGCGCTATTGCCCGCACTCTGAAAGACAAAACAAAAGTGAAAGTGGTAGAAAAGAACAAGCTCTTCGATGTGAAGAAAGATAATCCGTAACAGGAGCTTCGCACATTAGAGATTGTTCAAAAAATAATAAAGAACCGATAGCAGGTATCAGGTGAGTGATCAGGGCTTCGTTGTCCGGCAGCACAGCAGTACAATGCTTAATCGTTCGACGCAGGCAGCAGCGGTAATAGCTGCCTGCTGTCTTTTTTGCTTACTTTTTGGACAAGCAAAAAGTAAGACCCGCGTCTGTCAGGTCATTCGGAATTTTAATAAATTCTTCCCAATAGCCTCTCAGGACAATATTCACATATTATTCATCAAACGGTCAATTCATTGAGCGAAGGTATATTAGGCACGATCGGTGTAGTGGGCAATGGCAGCTTCGGTACTGCAATTGCAAAGATCCTTACAGACAACGGCTATAAGATCCGCTGGTGGGTACATACCCCGGAAGCGGTAACGCATCTGCAGAACCGGAATCACAATCCGCGTTACCTCACATCGGTAACTTTTCTTCCGGGCACAATACTGCCTACAAATAACCTCGAACAAATGCTGGCCGCCTGCGATACAGTGATCGTCTGCGTTCCTTCCGCCTATGTACAGGATGTACTGGAAAGCGTACCCGGCGAGGCGTGGAAAGGCAAGCATATCGTATCTGTTATCAAGGGCATCTTACCGGAAAGCAACCTGCTGCTGAATGATTACCTGGCAACAAAACAGGGCTGCAACCTGGAACATTATGTATCTATCACCGGCCCCTGCCATGCTGAGGAAGTAGCGCAGGAACGTCTCTCCTACCTCACTTTTTCAGGTCTAAATGATGCACTCACCAATGCCGTAGCCAAAGCATTTGCCAACAGCTACATCTACACCACAGCCAATCACGATATCTGGGGCGCACAATATGCCGCTGTTCTGAAAAATATTTATGCGATCGGCGCAGGTATGGCCCATGCGCTCGACTATGGCGACAATTTCCTGAGTGTTTATATCACCAATTGCTACCGCGAAATGTACCGTTTCCTGGAAGCCCATTTTGAACAGGTACATCCCTCTAATGAGCGGCCGGATTTTCATACCAGCGCCTACCTTGGCGACCTGCTGGTAACCTGCTACTCACTGCACAGCCGCAACCGCACTTTTGGCACTATGCTGGGCAAAGGCTACTCCGTAAAAGCCGCTACACTGGAAATGAACATGGTGGCAGAAGGCTATTACGCTTCCAGGGGTATGCAGGCCATTTCAAAGAATTATGCTATTGAAACGCCTATAGCAGACCTTGTATACCGCGTACTGTGGGAACGGATGCAGCCGGCGGCCGCATTCAGCCAACTGGAGAAAATGCTTTCCTGAATCGTTGTTCCTGCCTGCAATACGGCAAAGGTTTAACCGCCCGAAATAATTCATTCATTCTTAACACAAACGCTGTTCAGCTGATGCTGACGGACGTCTAAAATTTTGTTTTTTTGCAGGATTGTGACAAATCTGTGCAATAAATGCCCCTCCTTTGCGTTAGAAGCAACAGAACTTGTTTGACACTTTTTGAATGGAATAATATTCACATAGATGATATACAAAATACGCTCTCAACAGGAACTAACGAAAGCAAAATGGGTCACAGTTGTGCTCCTCAGTATTTATGTGATCATTATTGCCATGATGATATGGTTCAGCCAGCCGCATTCACAATTGCTGGAAACCAGCTCCCGGCCAAACATGCAGCTGGAGCCTTCCGCTTACAATCCCTCCTGATATCCGTTTTTAACTTATTATACCGTTAAAGCAAACAGGCGCCCTTTTTATGGACGCCTGTTTGCATGTTATACCGTTTTATCTGATAGCCTGGTTTTAGTGGCCGGATCCGTTCAGTTGTGAAATGACATACTGTACTTCTTCGTTTTCAGGATCAATAGCAGCAGCGCGCTGTGCTGCGTTCATTGCACCTGCCATATCTCTTTTACCGGCAAGTGCATAAGCATAGTGCAGCCAGGTACTTTCATTGCTCGAATCAGCGGCCAGCGCATGCTGAAACAGGACAATTGCAGAATCAATACTGTTACGCTGCAGCGCCTGGAACCCATACATATCATCTTTGCTTTTCCGCTCGAGTACAGCGCTGATAGGCACCCCCCCGGCTTTGATGATATGAACGGCATTGGATCCGGGCCAGGTTTCATTCTCAAGCTGCGTTACAGAGATATACCTTGAGTAGGTTACATAATAATCCCAATCTTTGGTATCTCTTTCATTGTATCTTATATAGCCGCTTCTTATCCAGGAGGTATCTTTACTGAAGTATTTATCAAATCCACCCATATTGGACCCTACCATTATTTTTTTGCCTTCAGGCGGTCTCTTCGCATTTGCCATAATCCAGTTGGCAGCCTGCTTTCCACTGTTCTGATAATAGTCAAAATCATATTTTGCATAAGCACCTTTTTCCCCACCTGCCAGTTCGTTAAAATAAACATATTGATTAGGGTGCTCACTTATCATCCAATAAACGGGCAACAACAGCCCTATCGCACACACTGCCAATACAGCCCTGCGGTATTTAGGGAAACCATTGGCAAAATAAACCCATCCGGCAGCGCTCATACTTACCCAGAAAGGATACACGAAGAACACATGGCGCCAGGTATCATAAACCGTGGAATGCTTATAGATCATATAACACAGCGGGAAAAATGCACCTGTAACAAGCAAAACAATCCCAAACCATGAAATGGCCTCTTTCACTTTAAGAAAACGAACTAAAAACAATACCAATCCCAGCAATATTATTATCGGGGTAGTGATACATATCCATTTAAACTCGTAATACCAGGGCATTTCGTTATTCATCATGTACTCTCCTTCAAATAGTACACGGATAGTCGTAGCCCTGTTGGTCATGGCTTTCAGCGACTCAAGAGTGTTGGATACCGGCGCCTGCAGCCCCCAGGGCCAATCCATAAAGCCAATAAGAGCACCTGCCAGTAATGCCGCCCCCAGGAAAAGTCCGGCGTTAATGCTTGTTTTTTTATTGAGATACGGCTCAGCATTCCTATTAAAGAACCAGTAGCAACCACTGAAGAAAACACATAATACCAGCCAGAACAAGCCCCCCGCAGGCCGTACACCGAATGTAAGCCCGAATGACAAAGCGATACCTGCAAGATTGATCCATCTTCTCCGCGGAAAATCCTGTAAATATGCCACAAGGAAGTAAGTTCCCAGTGCAAACCCGGAAGCAAAAGGAATATCTTTAGGGTTATTCATGCTTTCACCGAAAATTCTCGGAGAAAGGAACATAAACAGCAAAGCCAGTATGGCAGCATTCCAGTTTCTTTTTGTAATGCGGAAAGTGAGTAAACCGGTACCCACCATCATTAAAGCCCCAAGCAATGAATTAAAAAAATGCCTCAGGCTTAATATCGGGATATTGGGAAATAACAAGTGCAGCCGGTGCATGGAATAATCGTACAATCCCCCATAATACTCCTGCCCTACAAATTGTGGCCCCCTGTTCTCATAGTTCAGTGCCTGCTTGTCATTATGTTTAAAATAATTCCAGATATCCTCTCCATATTGAATATGCAGCCATTCATCACCACTCTGACCATAATCCTTGCTCAGGTATGTCATAATGAAAATGATAAACAGGCTTAATACCAGAAATATTTTTGCCTTCCGGCTGTCATCAAAATTATTCAGGCCAACTGATGTCATTACAATGAATTATATTTTATTTTCAATAATAAAATTTGGACGCCGCTTTACTTCATTGAATATTTTTCCTATATATTCTCCAATGATACCCAGGCTGATTAATTGTATACTGCCAAGAAAATAAATGGAGATAACAATTGAGCTCCACCCTTTCACTACTTTTCCTTCAAAATAAGAAATAAGTGTAAATATGGTAAGAAGCATGGTAATAATAAAAGCCAGCATGCCGAGATAAAATATAAATCTCAATGGCTTCGAGCTGAAAGACGAGATACCATCCCAGGCAAAAGAAATCATTTTGCGAAGCGGGTATTTTGACTCGCCGGCCTGGCGTTCTTCCCTGTCATAATATACCTCTGCACTTTTAAAGCCTATAAAGGGGAACAAGCCCCTCAGGAACAGGTTAGTCTCCTTAAATTTGTCCAGTTCGAGAATAACCCGTTTAGTCGCCATCCGGTAGTCCGCATGGTTAAAGACGATATTAACCCCCAGCTTCTTCATTATTTTATAAAAGAATTCTGCGGTGGCTTTTTTGAAAAAAGAATCCTTTACCCGTGATTTGCGCACACCATACACCACCTCATATCCGCTGCCATAAAGCGCTATCATGTCTTTAATAACAGAAGGATCATCCTGCAGGTCCACATCAATCGTTATCAGCACATCCGCTTCTTCAGCATAAGTGAGCAAACCTGCAAGTACTGCATTCTGATGTCCCCTGTTTTTAGATAGCTTCAGGCCTTTGAAATACCGGCTGTCTGCCTTGTTGAGGCTTTGTATAATGTCCCAGGTTTTGTCTTTGCTGCCGTCATCTACAAATACAAGATAACTGCTGCTGTCTATTACCTTAGCTTCTATTAAATCCTGCAATATCTCTTTCATTTTTACAGAAGAGATGGGCAAAACGTCCTCTTCATTATAACATGGTGCTATAATTGCTACGACCGGAGGCAGCGGGCGGTTGTATGATTCCATTTTTGTGTTATTAAAATTCCGGCTATCGTTTACCGGTATACCCAAAGCAGATAATGAAAACACAATACTTTTTCTGGCCACATACCTATTTCATCTTCCGGATTGCAAAATAAATGAAAACTTAAAAAGCAAGTGATGTTTTTTAAAGCCCGGGTTTGATTTTGTGCTTCAGATCTTATCTGCAATATGCGGACAGACTGGCTAGAGATGGTATTACTGCAACAGCAAACAGCATCCTGATGCCTTACATTATCCATAATAAAAAAGAGCAAAGACCGTGGGCCTTTGCTCTTTTCAAATATCAGCTTAACATGAAAGGAATTAACCTTCCTGCTGTTCACCGGCAGTTTCTTCTGCACCTTCTTCAGGTTGCTCAGATGTAGCTTTTGCAGCCATTTTCTCTTCTACACGACGAACTGATTCTTTCATTGTAGTGTGGCGTTTTTCCTGTTTGTGTGCACGATGTGCTTCTTCACGTTTTGCAACGAGCTGCTCGTGTTCACCATTCCATTTTTCGAATTTCTCCCATGCAGTTTTTTCATCAAAAAGACCGAGGGATACTCCGCGCATCAGGTGTTTCATATAGAGTACACCTTTAAATGAAAGGATACGGCGGCAGGTGTTGGTGGGTTCAGCACCACGTTGCAACCAATAAAGGGCGCGCTCACGGTTAATACGAACAGTAGCCGGAACTGAAAGCGGGTTGTAAGTACCCAGCTTTTCAATGAATTTACCATCACGTGGAGCAGTGCTGTTTGCTACTACGATAAAGTAAAACGGGCGTTTCTTGGAGCCATGACGTTGCAGGCGAATCTTTACTGACATAAATAATAGAAATTATTTGTGTTTGAAAATAATTTTTTAGGAATGCGAAGATAGAAAAAAACAAAGGATTAAAAAGCAAAATGCTTAAAATTTATAAAGAGTTTTTTTACACAATTACAACTCATTCAAATACAGCACATAAATCCTAATCCGATAAATAAAAAATATGGCTGCTTTATTACAGCAGCCACATATTATTAATTTTCTCAGGCAGGTTATTTTCTTCCGAAAGGCATACCCATTCCCGGCATCATTCCGCGCATTTTACCCATCTGCCCCATCATCTGGCGCATCTGCTCAAACTGCTTCATAAAGGCATTTACTTCAGAGATATCCTTACCGCAGCCTTTTGCTATCCTGCGGCGGCGGCTCGGGTCGATCACATCCGGGTTCTGACGCTCAAACGGTGTCATGGAGTTGATGATCGCCTCAATTCCTTTAAATGCATCATCGCTGATGTCAATATCTTTTATGGCCTTGCCTACCCCGGGTATCATTGCCAGCAGATCCTTGATGTTACCCATCTTTTTGATCTGGCCGAGCTGCTCCTTAAAGTCTTCAAAGTCAAATTTGTTATTGCGGATCTTCTTTTCCAGCTTTTTGGCCTGTACCTCATCAAACTGGGCCTGTGCGCGCTCTACGAGTGTGGTGATATCACCCATACCCAGGATACGCTGTGCCATACGTTCCGGATAAAATACATCCAGTGTATCCAGCTTTTCGCCCATACTTACAAACTTGATGGGCTTATCTACCGTATAACGGATAGACAGGGCCGCACCACCGCGGGTATCACCATCGAGTTTGGTAAGTACCACGCCTGTAAAGTCGAGACGGTCATTAAATGCCTTGGCAGTGTTCACTGCATCCTGGCCGGTCATAGAATCTACTACAAACAGGATCTCATGCGGCTGAACGGCAGCTTTAATATTAGCTACCTCAGTCATCATCACTTCATCAATTGCCAGGCGGCCGGCGGTATCTATAATGACTACATTGTTGCCATTCTTCTTCGCCTCTGCAATAGCATTCTGTGCAATAGCAACTGCATCTTTATTTTCAGGCTCGCTGTATACCGGTACTTTAATCTGCTCACCCAGCACTTTCAGCTGATCCATGGCGGCAGGACGATAGATGTCTGCAGCTACGAGCAGCGGATTACGGCCTTTCTTGGATTTCAGGAAGTTGGCCAGTTTACCGGAAAAAGTTGTTTTACCGGAACCCTGCAAGCCTGCAATAAGGATAACCGTAGGCTTATTGTTCAGGTTAATTTCAGATTCAGTACCGCCCATCAGCTCGGCAAGCTCGTCTTTCACGATCTTCACCATCAGCTGGCCGGGAGATACAGCGGTAATCACCTTTTCGCCGGTTGCTTTTTCCTTTACTTTATCGGTAAATTCCTTTGCTATTTTAAAGTTCACGTCCGCATCCACCAATGCACGGCGGATCTCTTTGATCGTAGTTGCAACGTTGATTTCGGAGATACGGCCCTCGCCTTTCAGCTGTTTAAACGCGGACTCAAGCCGCTCACTAAGATTATCAAACATAAAATCGTAATCCTTTCAAATGGAGTGCAAAGGTAATTTAATTGTATAAAATATTCTGCGGTAATATAGGACCTCCCGGATACGTTATTAACGAAAGGAAAACACTTGAGAGCCTTTCTGGCAGGGTTTTTAAGGTTTAATATAATTATCTTTACAATATCAAAAAAGGGGAGGGCAAATTGAAATTTTCTGTTTTTTTCATACCGGCAATAGCCTTTTCGGCGGCTGCATTTTCACAAAATGACATTGTTTCGCATCACGCAGACACAAAAAATAATATAAAACTGAACCTGCTGGCATTCACCACCCGTACGTTTTCCATCCAGTACGAGCGGGAGCTGGGCACACATATTTCGGTTGCAATGGGCTTCCGCGTGGAACCTAAAGGAGGACTGCCTTTCCGCGGCTTTATTGAAAACCAGGCAGACCTCAGTGCCACAGATACCGCAGCAAAAAGTTTTATCAATAATGCCAAAGTGAGCAACTGGGCCATTACGCCAGAGTTCCGGTATTATTTTGGGAAACGGCCCCACAACGGATTTTATATTGCCCCGTTTGCGAGAATCGGTAATTATTCACTTGACTGGAACTATGCCTTTCAGAAAGACGATGGCACCACCCAGAACATCGGTTTTAAAGGAAATGCGTTTGCCTACACATTTGGCCTGCTCTTCGGAGCACAGTGGCATGTACACAAAAACATTCTTATAGACTGGTGGATTCTTGGCCCTTCATATGGCGGTACCAGCCTGTCGCTGGATGCTAATACAGACCTTTCTGAAATGACTGCCGACGATAAGCAGAACCTTCACAGCGATATTACCGGCATTTCAGTATTCGGGCACAATATTGACGCTACAGTGACCAACTCAGGTGTTACAGCCAGCGGGCACTTTCCTTTTGCAGGCGTGCGTACAGGGTTGTGTATCGGGTTTTCTTTTTAGATGTGAGATATGAGTATTGAGATATGAGAGGTAGTCTTCTATTCGCCATTCACCATTGCTCCATTCACCTGGTCAAAAATTGCATAAAGTTCCTCTCGCTTTAATGGTTTCAATATATAGCCTTTCAGGAACGGAAATGTTTTCGCTTTTTCCTGGTCGGTAAGACTGGTAGATGAGCTGAGCACATACATCTGCGGTGCCTGCGGATGCAGGGCAATTTCTGTAGCAAGGGCACTGAGCAATTCCCAGCCATTCATAAACGGCATGTTTATATCAATGAACAGAACGTGCGGCCATCCGGACACATCAGATTCCCGGTCAGTAAAGTATTCCCAGGCTTCAAGCCCGTGTTTAAAATTAAGTATCTCTGTTGGCCTGCCGGTATATGACTGAATCATTTTACCGGCCGTAAGCCTGAATATCGGGTCGTCGTCCACAAGTCCTATGCGTAAAATTTTGTCCATATTATCCTTCATTAAATCTGCAGTGTATTATTGGAATCTTACAATAAATGTAGTTCCGATAACGGGTTCGCTTTCCACTCGTATACTTCCGCCGAGGGTTTCAATCTGGTTACGTGTCATGAATAATCCTACACCTTTACTGTCATGGCCCGGATGAAAAATCTTACGGTATTTGAACATATGTTTTCCGTATTTCTCCAGGTCTATGCCCAGGCCATTATCGCTTACACTCAGACATACAACGCCGTGCTGCTCATAAGTATGCAGGATAATGCGGGGATTGCGATGCGGATGTGCATATTTTAAAGCATTGCTGATAAGATTGTACAATATGCTTTCAAGATACACTTTCGGATAGTTTAAAACAGGCACCGCAAAATCAGTCTCAATTATAGCAGATTTTTCAAACACCTCCGTATTCAGCTGCCGCAGCACCTTTTGCGTTAATGTTTCAAAATGACAGCTTTCAAAAGGCAGCTTTTTCTGCAGGCGCACCTCCAGGATATCTATAAGCTCCTGCAAGGTTTCCATCAAAGTATCAGAACTCTGTTTCAGCAGCTGAAAGTATTCTCCCTGGTCTCCGGAAGCTGCATATTGCATCTCCGAGAGCAGCATCTGTATATTGCCGGCCGGGCTGCGCAGGTTATGGGCTACTATCTGGTTAAACTCCTCCAGCTGGCTTATCTTATGCTCCAGATCCAGTGTAGTGAGCTCCAGGCGTGCATTCTGCTGCTCCAGCTCCCGGATCATGTTTTTTATATGGGTGATATCCTGTACCTGGGCTATAAAAAAGCCGGGCTGATCATTACTGTTCCATACCAGCGACACCGCCAGCAGGCACCAGATATAATGGCCTTTCTTATGAAGATAGCGCTTCTCCATGGTATAGCTTTCCTGCTCCTTGTTCAGCAGGCGTCGCAAGTGCTCCAGGTCCAGCTTCAGATCGTCGGGATGTGTAAACTGGTGAAAAGGCATAACCCGTAATTCCTCTGCGGTATAACCGAGTATTTCAGAAAGCGTATTATTTACATCCGCACACCGTCCTTCCAGGTCTACCAGCGCCATACCTACCGCCGAATAATGAAATGCATTATGAAAGGTCTGCTCGCTGATGCGGATCTTTTCACGGGCTTTCACCTCTTCTGTAATGTCTGACACCACCGCAGCAACTTTATCTGTAAACGTATGAATCGGATACACCTTCAGCCGGTACCATTTTTCAGCATGAGAAGGCACGGGCGACATATATTCTATCACACGGTCTTTTCTGCCGTTCAATGCGTCGGTAATCACCTCCATAAACATATTAACCAGCTCTTCGGGGAAAAGGCTGTTCAGTTTTTTCCCCAGGAACTCTTCCGGGCGGAAGAAAAGCAGGTCTTCATTATTTGTCCAGAAGTTAAGGATAGTACCATCCTGTAAAATTTCAAACAGCAGATCATCTACAGATGAAACGATCAGGTTCATATGCTGTTCTTTTTCTGCCAGTTTGCGGTTAGCCTCCTGGAGCGCAGTAACGTCAAAAAAAGTGATCAGTACCAGACGCCGGCCTTCTACCGTAATAATCTTTGAAGAAACGGAAAGCCATTTTGTCACCGGTACGTGCGCCAGGCCTACGATCACATCTTTGTTCGGCACGCCGGTGTGCATAGTAACAACGGTCGGCATTTCTTCCCATTTGTATACAGAACCGTCTGTACGGCAAAAGATACCGGCCAGGTCCTTGCAATAAGCATTGGCAAGCCGCGAAACAGGAAGTTCCAGCAACTCAAGCGCCTGCCGGTTGAAAGTGAGTATTTTTCCATCCAGGTCTTTTACAATCAGTCCTTCGTTAATAACATTTACCACCTCCTGCAATAACTGGAAGTTTGGCAGCGGTTCCAATACATTTATTTCCATAAGTCACAAGATTTTTAAAAATGTAAGTATTGGCCATGCTGTGTCCGCCGAATACTGCTTTCTCCCTGAAAACAAACCTAATAAATTGCATTAAAAAAACACCTTTTACCACGAAAAAATTCTACCCATGAAATATTACACAAATTAATCGTTGCCGGACAGATGCAAACGCATAGAACAAGATAAATATTCGTTAATTTTATATCAATAAATCCACACACTCATCCGCATGAAACACTATTCCAGACACAGAAATGTTGCGTCCAGCCTGAAAATGTGCCTGTACACTACAGCCATATTGCTCCTTTCCGGCTGCATGACCACCAACATTGTCTCACAGTACGACAGCAATACGATTGCCAATAATCCTGTAAACAGGAAAACCACCTGGACCTACGCATGGGGGCTGGTACAGCCTAAGGACATCAACCCGCATTGCGACAGCAGCTTTAACCACCTCAACAAAGTAAGCATGAAGACCAACTTCGGCTTCATACTGCTTTCTGTAGCTACGCTGGGCATTGTGGTGCCTATGCGGGTAGAATGGTACTGTGCCCCACCCGATCCTGCAACAGAAATACTTGGCACCAACAATTAAAACCGATCGCCATGAATTTACCGCAAGGCATATCCATACTGCCCATTACAGATTGGGAAAATGTGCATGAAAATTTTCATCAGACATTTATGAAAGACGCCAGTTTCAAACTGGATAACGTAGTGTCTGCCGGCACCTCATCTGCACAATACAGGATCACAACATCCAACATACAATGGCTGATACAGAATGCCATCAGCAATAACCGCCAGCTGCGTGCCATGGGCAGCGGCTGGTCACTGTCTGATGTAGCAGTTTCATCCGGTGGCATCATCGACACTAAATCACTGCGGCTGTCTTTTGCGCTGAACAATTCATTTGTGTCGCAGCAATACCTTGCCGGTCCGCACCAGGCCGGCGACCTGTTCTTTGCGCAATGCGGCATGAGTGTGCTGCAGCTCCATGCAAAACTCGAGGGCGACCGCAAACGATCGCTTAAAGCCTGCGGCGCCAGCAACGGGCAAAGCATAGCAGGCGCTACTTCAACAGGTACACATGGTGCAGGATTTCGCGTAGGCGCCCTGCACGACAGCATTGTAGGCATGCACATTATTACCGGCCCGGGAAGGCATGTATGGCTGGAACGAAAATCCTATCCGGTAGTGTCCGATCAGTTTGTGCAATGGCTGGGCGCAGAAGCCATCAGCGACGATGATATTTTTAATGCTGCTGTGGTAAGCTTTGGCAGTTTTGGTGTGATACATGGCATCATGATAGAAACAGAGCCTGTATTCCTTCTGGAGAAATATTGCTCCGATCGCCTGGCGTATACAGATATGCTGAAAAATGCCATCAGCACGGTGGACTTTTCTGGTATTACCAATCTGCTGCCGCTTCCCTGGAACGGCCCGGATAAAAACCTCTATCATTTTGAAGTGGTGATCAATCCCAACCAGTTTGAAGCAAACAATGCAGACAAGGGTGTTTTCATCCGCTCTATGTACAAAAAGGCCTATGCACCCGACTATCCCAAAACACCGGTAAACGAAAACGGCAGTACTTATGGCGATGATATGCTGGGCTTCATCTCTACCGTACTTGATAAGCTCGGCAGTCTTGGCAACGCGTTGGTGCCCACACTCGTCAACAAAATGTTTCCGCTCGCATACAGTGCTGCAGATAAAAGCGTGGGTACATTGGGCGAAACCTTTGTCAACACACGGTTCCGCGGCAAAGTATGCAGTGCTGCCATAGCAGTGGATTGTGCAGATGCAGACAAAGTAATGCAGATCATCATTGCACAGAATAAGAAGACAGTATTCCCCGGCGGGCTGGCCATGCGCTTTGTGAAGGGCACACAGGCAACACTGGGCTTTACAAAATTTCCTAAGACGTGTGTACTGGAAATGGATGGTGTAGATTGTGCCGAAGCCCGGAATTTCTTTACCAACGTATGGCAGCAGCTGGATGCCCGGAAGATTCCATATACAGAACATTGGGGCAAGATGAACTTTAACCTGACGCCGCAGCTGGTTACAAAAATGTATGGCGCAGATCGTATACAGCAATGGAAAAACGCCCGCAATAAACTGCTGGACACAAATACACAAAAAGTATTTACCAACGATTTCCTGGTACGTGCGGGACTGGCATAAAAAACGGTGTCAGGGTTTGGAACCCTGACACCGTTAAACAGATCAGTAATATCAGATTACGCTACTGCCGTTCCCAGCACTGGTTCTGAAAAAGTGATTTTACGCGTGCGCGATTTCAGGAAAGCAATGATCTCTTCGTCCGATTTAAAACGGTCGCCGATATTTACAAAATTCTTTGCCAGCAGATCATAGCGCTTACGCATCAGCCAGAAATACACGTGCAGAAAATGAATGCCGTCAAATACGATCGCATCATTGTCTATATATTCCTGCAATGTCTTTTTGAAATAAACCGGGTGTTCCGTCCAGTGCATCGACTGCTTTATATGATGGCTGATGTGATAGCCGTCATTCCAGCATTTATGATTGTATTTTGTATTGATGCAGGTGATACTGTTTTTGTAGGCATTGCCCGGATCTTCGGCACATACAAAAGCATGTTGCGCCCAGTTGCCCATCATAGCTACAAGCCGGTACAGGAAAAAAGGTATGATGAATACAACCAGCGTTGCCGGCCAGTTGACAAAGCTCATACCGATACAGAAAATGTAAAATAAAACTTCTCCTCTTACCGAGCGGTACATAAGGCGCTTGCGTTTCTTACGGGAAAAATAAGCGGCAAGATGATAGATGCCCACAGCCAGGAATGTACCCAGGTAATGCCCAAACCCTTTCAGCGAATCGCGCTGGTAAGGCATGGTAGTACTTTCATCGTCTTCAAGATTATTTTCGGCATGGTGCATGCCTATATGGTGCGTATAATATGTTTCCGGCGAATGCCCGAAGAACGGCGCAATGATCCAGGGCAGGTAATGATTCATAAAATCATATTCCTTCCTGAAAAGTGCGCGGTGACTGGTGCAATGCAGCATCAGCCCGAAAGGACCTTTGTAAGTGACGTTATTTAAAAACTGGTAGAGGATTGCCAGCAATGCCCACGCCCAGCCATGGATAAACGGCATGTACAGCAGCACAGCCACAGGCAGCATTGTCAGGGAAATCTTCACAGTGAGATAGGCAAAAGGAAGATCTTTCTCATCACGGATAAACCGCAGGAAAAAGCGGTCTGTCCTGGTCAGTTCGCGCGGCACAAACACCGGATCTGTTATCTGGCTTAGTATTTTCATATCTGCGAAATCACAATAGCCGGTAATATACAATTTTACCGGTACAAGCCAAACGTTTACACTGTTAGTATTAGTATAAAAAAAGCCGGCAAAATATGCCGGCTGTGAAAATTATACATCTGCAAAGATTACAGGTGTTGCTGTATTTTTTTGTCAAAAGCTGCTTTGGGTGCGGCGCCTACCTGTTTGTCCACAACCTGTCCGCCTTTAATAAAGAGCACACAAGGAATGCTGGTGATTCCGTAGTTGATAGACAGGTTAGGGTTTTCATCCACATTTACCTTGCCTACATTTATTTTACCATCATATTCCTTTGCAAGTGCATCGATTGTTGGGCCGAGTGCAAGACACGGACCGCACCAGGGAGCCCAGAAGTCTACAACGGTTAATTTATCTGCACTGATCACTTCGTTTTCGAAGTTTGCATCGGTGAATACTGCTGCCATGATTATATTTTTTTGAACTTGAGATTTAAAAGGCAAATGTAGGATGAATATTGTTTCAGCACAATAGAAGGCAGCTATGCATAGATAAGCAATGTGCAAAAGTGGATAAAATAAATGACGGAAAGAATCCGTCAAAAAACGGAATATAAAATTTTAAACTTAAAATTTAAATAATAAATAATTATAACAATTTAAAAATTTGACTTACATAACATTAAGATTTATTATTAAAAACAAAACACTTAAAATTTATATTTAATAAATTTTATCCTTTACATTCGTTTTTCATTGTTTAACCCCAAAAACGAAAGCATCATGAAACGAATGTGTACCATTCCTCTGCTGAGGAGGTTCAGGCATTTACTGCTTACAGTCCTCATCCTGTTTGCAGCGCTTCCGGGATTCGCCTCCCACTTCCGCTACGGCAACATCACCTGGAACCGGGTTCCCGGCAACCCACTGCAGATCCATTTTAAAGTTTCACAGGCCTGGCGAACGAGTTTCTATGCATCCAGCTTGTCTGTTGGTGCTGTGGTATCCACTGGTTATACCTTCGATCCCGGAGGCGGGCTTCCCACTGTTCCCATCAATGTAACCGTCACCTCTGTAAATGCTACAGAAGACTGGTTTTACGGAGAATTTAACTACACGGCCACTTACGCTGCCAACGGTACATATACCGCTTTCTTTACCAACTGCTGCCGCATCTCCACGCTGCAGAACAATCACGACCTCGAATTTTATGTTTCATCAACTGTAACCGTTGGCAACAGCAATGATGCACCGGTAAGTTCATTGCCGCCGTTTATCAATCTGCCGGCAAATGCAGCGGCTGCCACCTACCAGCTCCCGGCCACTGATCCTAATGGCGACCCGCTCACTTACAGCCTCACGCCAAATGGCGGGTTCGGTACGTCGACCGTGCAGCCCACGGGCATCAGCATATCCCCTTCAGGATTGCTTACATTTAATACAATAGGTAAAGGCATCGGCGACCTATACAACTCCAATGTTACCATAGCAGATAATCACGGAGCCACCATTATGCTCGATTTCCTCATCCAGATCACCGGGCAGTCTACCCCGCCGTTTTTTGATTACCCGCCTACGCCTGCCAATAACTTTACGTACATCGTACAGCCCGGCCAGAACATCAACTTCACTGTAAAGGCAGAAGATAATGACTCCGGCGCTGTAGTAGGATTAAGCGGCATAGGCATTCCTGTCGGCGCCACTTTTGCACCTGCCAGCGGAGACCCCGTACAAAGTGCGTTCAACTGGACACCAACCAATGCAGACCTGGGTACTTACCTCATCAATTTTACAGCACAGGACAACGCCGGTATACAGGCTAATACGATCGTAAAGCTGGTGGTATCGCTCAATCCTAAATTTGACCTCCCGCAGTCGCCCGGCAATGGCAGCCTTTTCTGCGCACCTCCCGGTGTACCGCTCAGCACTACATTCCAGGCATCCGACCCGGATATACATGACAGCGTATCGCTCTCTGTTGCCTCCGGCGCCGTACCGGGTATGAGCTTTGCTCCCGCCCTGCCTACGGCCTATCACAACCCCGTTAGCACTACCCTGTCCTGGACACCGGCCGCTACCGACTGGGGCGTACATCAGCTGGTAATGAAAGCTACAGACAGTTACGGAGAGTCTACCAACGACTCAGTGTACTACATCGTAGATAATCATCCCACGTTTAGTTCTGTGCCTGTACTTACCGTATTTGCCGGCCAGAACTATATGTACAACGGCACTACTGCAGATGTTGACATTCCGCAGGGAGATCATGTGGGCGTTGAATCGTTCTCAGTACCGTCTTTCCTTACTTTTACCGATAATGGCAACGGTACCTTCTCTATACACGGCACACCCTCTGTAGCAGACGCGGGCAATTACAACATCTCTGTTGAGATCGAGGATTCGCTGAACCATTATGGCGGCACACACTGCGGCAATGCATTCCAGACATATGTGCTGCAGGTAATACCCTGTAACATAACCGTCAGCCACGTCACCACAAACAACTATTGTTACGGAGACTCCAGCGGCACGGTAGCACTTACAGTCAACAACGCCACCAACCCGGTACAATATGCATGGAGCAACGGCGCTGCCACCAAAAATCTTGCAGGTCTGCCTGCCGGCACGTACACACTATTGCTTACAGACAGCAATGGCTGTACAGCGCGCGATACAGCAACCATTACACAGGCAGCACAGATCATGGCTGTAGCTGTTGTAAATAATGTAACGACCTGCTCCAACGGCAACAATGGCAGCATTTCGCTTACCGTATCCAATGGTTTCTCACCATATACATATTCATGGAGCAACGGCTCGCACAATAAAAACATCTCCGGCCTTACTGCTGGCCCTTATACAGTGACCATTACAGATGCACACGGCTGTAAACGCAAGATCACTTATAATATAACAGCTCCGGCGCCACTGGTTATTTCTGCAAACGTCACCAATATCAGTTGCCGCGGTGCCTGCGATGGCAGCATTGATGTAACCATTACCGGCGGCACACCACCGTATACCTACCGCTGGAATGGCACCCTTTGCGGCCAATCTTCGCTCGACAGGTACAACCTTTGCCCCGGATCTTATTGTCTCAGTGTTACAGACGCACACGGATGCACAGCAAGCACTACGTACAACATCACGCAGCCGCCGGCTATTTGTGTGTCAGCTGTTAAAAACAATGTAACCTGCAATGGTGCCAATGACGGCAGCATCAACCTTACCGTAACAGGCGGAACGGCTCCCTATACTTACCACTGGAGCAATAACGCCACTACCCAGGATCTTGACAATCTCGCTCCCGGCAATTACACCGTAACGGTAACCGACGCCCATGGCTGCACTTACACAACCACATATTGCGTCACACAGCCGTCACCGTTCAATCCGTCTATAACTGCGAGCAACTCATCCTCCTGCTATGGCTATGGTTGTGCCAACACCGACCCTACTACCATTTATATAGGTTACGGCCCCCAATGCACTACGCTTTCTGCAAATGTGCCCTGGAGCGGAGGCCCGTACACTTATACATGGACTGCAACATCAGGTACTATATCCAATCCTCATAGCTCCTGCATTACCGTATGCCCCACCACCCCTACTACCTATACGCTTACGGTTACCAACAGCAGCGGATGCACCGTTATCAAAAACCAGTTTATAGATGTGGTAAATGTGCAGGGCCCCAACGGAACTATTGTGCTGTGCCATCACCCTTCAGGTTGCGGCAGCCAGAACCAGCCAAACCAGACCATCTATGTGCAGCCATGCTTTGTAGCTACCCACCTTTGCCATGGCGACGACCTGGGCGCATGCCCCTCTACCGGTCCTGTGCCCAGGGGTATAGCCGGCGGGGACAACACTGCGGGCATAGAAGTACCCGTTGCGTTTAATCTATACCCGAACCCTTCAACCGGAACATTTACACTGGACATCCCGGACATGACAGATGCCAGCCGTATCATCATTACAGACATCAATGGCAAAACAGTAGAAACAAGAATGCTGGATGCCCATCAGCCACAGAAGCTGCAGTTTAATCTCAGCGACCACGCCAAAGGCATTTACCTGGTAGAAGTAAGAAGCGGACAGGACATGTACCGCAGTAAGGTTGTCATTCAATAGAAATCCCCCTTATATCCTATACAAAACGGCAGCTTCATCGTACAGGCTGCCGTTTTTTTACCCGCCCGGCACCGTGAAGATTACGGTGTGTATAAATGTTTTATTACCGGTTTTGCGGAAATTTAATGCCGAAGGGTGGGACAAACTATAATAAATAGATTTTTAGCCGCTATATTTACGCCTTATTTAGTTAACCCCAATTTAAACGAAAGCATCATGAATCGAAAGTCTACTTTTCCTCTCCTGAGGAATGTAAGAAGCGTGTCCCTCGCAGTAATTGCACTCCTCTCTGCCGGTACTGCATTTGCAGACAAGCAAAACAGCAACAATCTCAGCAACCAGACAACCATCGGCGTTACCGCTCCGCACGCACAATATTGCTGGGGCTGGAATCCTGCTCCCTGGTGCAACCCGCTGAATGTATGCGCTGCCAAGCATAATGTAACCTGCAACGGCGCCGGGAACGGCAGCATTGACCTCTCCGTAAGCGGCGGCACAGCCCCTTACACTTATCTCTGGAGCGACGGTGAAACAACACAGGACATCACCGACCTGGATCCGGGCACTTATTCTGTAACGGTTTCTGACGCCAGCGGACAGACCTACAATGGTTCTTACACAATCACAGAACCGGCAGTATTCAATCCGTCTATCAACGTAGGCAACTCTTCTTACTGCTATTACAGCAGCTGCGCCAGCACCGATCCTGCTACTATTTACGTAGGTTACGGTTCGCAGTGCGTTACACTGTCTGCCAATGTAGGCTGGAGCGGTGGTCCATACACGTACACATGGACGTCTACCAACGGTACTGTGAACAACTCTCACAGCTCTTCTATCACAGTATGCCCTACAACGCCTACTACGTATATCCTTACCATTACCAACGGTAACGGTTGTACTGCAATCAAAAACCAGTTTATCAATGTCGTAAATGTACAGGGTCCTAACGGTACTGTAGTTATCTGCCACCATCCGTCTACTTCATCATGCGGCGGCGGTAGCAGCACTACTACTACCAACACAACTATGTACGTACAGCCTTGCATGGTAGCTTACCACCTGTGCCATGGCGACGACCTGGGTGCATGCCCGTCTAACAACCCGGTACCAAGGGGCGTAGCCGGTGCCGACAACTCTGCCGGTGTAGAAATACCTGCAGAATTCAGCATCTACCCTAACCCTTCTGCCGGTACATTTACAATGGATATGCCTGACATGTCAGATGCAGCGCAGATCCGTGTTACAGACATCAACGGCCGCATTGCTGAAGTACGCAGCGTAGACGCACACCAGCCACAGAAAATGCAGTTTAACTTCAGCGACAAAGCAAAAGGTATGTACCTGATCGAAGTTAAATGCGGTGAAAACATTTTCCGTAATAAAGTGATCATTCAGTAATCAACGACTGTAACACTATAAAAGAAAAACGGCTGTCTCATGGAGACAGCCGTTTTTTCCTTTATATAAAAATGATATGAATTAAGCGCCGTGTGTTTCCACTTCTATATGGCCGCCATGTGCTTCTATAATTTCTTTGGCTTTGGCGAGCTCGTCGGGAGAACCCTGTACGATCAGGATAAATTTACCCTGTTGCAGATAGGCATCATATGCCTTGGCACGATCGGTTCCAATGCCCAGCATGGTAAGTGCAGAGACGATACCGCCACCTATCAGGCCAAAATCAAAACCGGCGATGGCACCCACCAGCGCACCGGCGCCAAATAAAAAGCCCAGGCCCGGGATGGCAAATACACCGGCACCCACAAGTGCACCCAGTACAGGGCCCAGTACAGCGCCTATGCCTACTTCCGTTGCGGCCACCTTACCGGGGTTAACCGTTTTGATATGCATATGATCGTCCTTCATCTCTGCCTGGCCAATCAGGGACACATGTTTTGTGGGAAAATGAGCTTTCTGAAGTTCCTGGATCGCTTCTATTGCTTTTTCGTGCGTATCGTAAACGCCAACGGTTGATTTCATTATATCAGGATTTTGATCAATTAAATATACAATTTTAGTGAGTTAAAAAATAATACCACGGGGCAATGGCGCGTTAAAAGACAGATAATTATAAAACCACGGCACAAACGCACCAGACCAACATATTCCTTATATTACAATCTAACCTATTAACTCAATCCTGTAATCTTATGGCAAAACGACTCATTACAATCCTGCTGGCAGTACTTTTTACCAGCTGCAGCACTGAAAAAAAGGCGCAGGAAGAAAACGCAAAAAGTTTGGCCGCACCGGCGCAGGAGCTTACCGTAAAAGATTTTTTGCCCATGTGGGCCAAACAATCAGAGCCCGTAAAAAGCGACAGATATCTCGTGCTGTTGAAAAAGGACGACGACTATTTTTACTTTACCTACTTCTATACAGGCAGGAAGCCAGTCTATAAAGTGCGGCGAAAGGAACTGGAAGCATCAAATTTTGACCTGACCAATCTGACAAAACTCGAAAAACGCGTGGCTCAATAAGTTCTACCAGAACTAATCCATCTTACTGATCCTGTCCTGCACATTCTGTCGTACGGAAAAAACAAACGTCACATAAACTGATATAATCCATATTTCATAATTAACCTGTTAACTCAATCTGTAATCTTATGGCAAAACAATTCATTACAATCCTGCTGGCAGTACTTTTTGCCAGCTGCAACATTGAAAAAAAGGCGCAGGAAGAAAACGCCAAAAGCCTGGCCGCACCGGCGCAAGAACTTACTGTAAAAGATTTCTTACCGCTCTGGTTTGAAAAATCAATAGAACTGAAAAGCGACAAATACCTGGTGCAATTGAAAAAGGATAACGACTACATCTACTTCACCTACCATTATACCGGGAGGAAACCAGTTTATAAAGTGCAGCGTAAGGAACTGGAAGCATTAAACTTTGAGCAGATAGACGTTACAAAGATCAAGGAGCAGTTTATCGCACAGATAGTGCCCCAAGCCGACAAAGAAAGAGTAAGTGAGGTAAGTATCGGCTATATCGGCTATGACTATACATACAGCTACGATCCCCCAAAGCAGCTCATGAAAATAAAAGCCCATCTTATCGCAAAAGAACTGCTGGGTAACAGGCTGGACAAAACCTATACCGCAGATTATATGCTGGCATCCGGAACACTTGTAAACGCGGAAGTTTACCGGGGAAAACACTCGAAGAAATAACAGCAGATATTTAGTTCATGCTGTTAATCCTGTTCTGCACTTCCAGCGGCACAGTCTGCCCTACCATTTGCATATGAGCAGCCAGCTGCACAGCTTTTGCCTTTTTGCCCGTGTTCATATACAGCAGCAGCAGGTTGTTGTTGGCCTGCGGATTGTCAATATCGCGCGTCAGGTAACGCTCCAGGTATTGCGTAGCACTGTCTGGCTGGTTTTTAGTGATCGCTACCCTTGCGAGGTAAAAATCGCACTGGTAGTAGTCCGATATTTTCTTTTCCTTGAGCAGGTACGGTTCAGACTGCAGTACAGAATCCTCGTTCTGCAGCATCACACCATAATAGTAGTTGAGATATTTTTCATTGGGGTTAAGCCCATATGCCCGCCGCATCAGTGCATTGGCCTCATTCTTATCCTCGGTCCGTGCGCCGAGCATCATTACCGCATAGGCCGAATGCGGAGACGTACGGGCCGCCTCCGTCCAGAAGCTGAGCGGATCTTTAAAGAACTGCTGCTGCCTGTAGTTGATGGCCGTAAACAAGGTAGCCACTACGAGAAAAGCATAAAAAACCTGCTGCGCTTTAACCTTATTTTTCAGGAAAATCGTTTCTGTAAGCAAGAGTAGAATGCCAATGATCGGCAGGTACAAACGGTGTTCAAACGTCTGTTCGTTAAGGCTGCGTGGTACAATAAGCACCGGCAGCAAAAACAGGAGGAATACCGCTATGGCAGCAAGTACACGATTCATTTTCCCCTTTGCCAGCACCGCAGCAGCCGTAAGTATGATCAATGCTGCAATGCCGTAATAGTAAACCGTATCATCTATCACCGGGAAAACGCTCAGGTTAAACGGCAACACTATCTTACCCAGGTACTGCACGATCAGCGGCAGGCGTGAGCCAAATTCGTGCACCATCTGTCCCGGCTGCAGGCTGGCATGCTGTATAGAAGCCGCAGCACGCACGCCAAACCAGAAGAGGAATGCAGCTACCCAAACGCCGTATTGTACCAGCATCCTTTTATCCGTAACAGATTTACCCAGCCACAACACCAGCAGCACAAAGGCTACAGGCGCCGCAAACACCGCTGTTTCTTTTGTAAAGAAAGCGCCCAGTAGCAGCAGCAGCGACAGCAAAAGCCACGACAGCTTGCCTTCATCTGTATACTTAATACTGCAGATGAAAAAGCCGAAGATAAAAACAGCCAGCTGCGTATCATTCCTGCCGGGAATCCACGCCACCGCCTGCGTAAGCACCGGGTGCACGGCAAACAGCAATGCGAGTAAAAACGCCTGCCACTGCTTTACCTGCAGCCTTATAAACAGGCCGTACAGCAGCAGCACAGCACCGAGGTGCAGCAATATGTTTACAAAATGGTAACCGCCGGGCTCCTGCCCGCTCACCTGGTAATTGAGCAATATAGAATTGAGAAACAGCGGACGGTAATACGTGTCTTTCGCTTCGTCAAATACACCGCGTGCAAAGGAGTGGCCGAAGTTGGAAAAATGCTCATTGTAGGCATGCAGATCACGGATGAAGATAGAATCGTCCAGCTCGGTAAAGCCAAACTGGATGCAGCTTATATAAAGCAGTATCACCACCACACTCAGCCACAGCAGCGGCCGGGGAATAGAAAACTCTTTTGCAGGCGCAGCAGCCACCACCACCGGTGCAGCCTGTTTATTTCCTGTATTTTTCTTTTGTGCAGCCACAGTATAAAAATATGCATGCCAAAATAGGAAAATCGGGGAATATAATGTTGACAGGGTTTTAAAACCCCGTCAACGTTTTTATACTTATTATTAAAATGGCTCGCGACGGCGCAACGGCGCGGCGTTTTGTTCCCGTTATCACTCCCGGACCGTCATCCTGCACCCGACCATCGGAAGGGAAGCAGGATCTTTTCAATGGATTATGTACCTCATGTTATCCGTTCTTTTGCCTTGATGCAAAAGAACCAAAAGATCAAGGCTGTCAGAAAAAAGCTAAAAATGTGCGCTACAGGCTAAAAGAAATTATAGTTCAAGCAGAGGATTTCTACTCCATGACTGGAGGACGCAGGTGCAGCACATTACTATTAAGCTGTGTGCATGGAATTTCTTTCTTAACGCCTTCCGCTCCCATTTTCTTAACGCTTTTTTCTGAAGGCCGGTTGTGTAACGTCGACTCATATTATCTGCTTTGTTACTCACATAAAGCAATCAAGGCCTCTCAGCGCGGCAGTACAGTAGCACCACAGCCATACCGGAGCAACAACCGGCAATCAAGCTGTCATAGCTTGCCGGCGCCTTTTTTTGGTTACTTTTTTTTGCGGAAAAAAAAGTGACATATGGGACAATAAGAGCTATACAATACCATTTTAAGAAGAGTGCGTTTGTTCTTTTGCATCAAGGCAAAAGAACGAACACACTCACTGCCCCATATCCTCCTTCAGCTGTGCCGTCGCCTTCATCAGCAGCGACACCGCTTCTCTTATCTCTGCTACCAGTATTACTTCTTTTGTTATCAGGTCCCAGTGCAGCTGCAGTATTTCTGCTTCTTTAGATTCTGTTTTGTTGCTGCCGGTGAGAAACTCGGCAATAGACAGCTGCAGTACGGAGCAGAAATCGCTTACCAGTTTCATATCTGCCGGCTCTGCTACCGAAAAGGGACGGGCGCCGCGCTCTATGCTGCGGTAGGCCATGTTGTCTATGTGCAGGAGGCGGGCCATAGCGTGCTGTGTAAGGCTGGCTTTGCGGCGGTAGTGTTTTAGCCGCATGGGTACCATTGTGTGTAGTTCCATCTTCGTAGGGGAGTTTTTTATTGTTATGAAAAAATTGCAGCTGGCGCCGGGGCGTATATGTATGCTTTTATTACCTTTACGCAGCTGCCGCACAACGAAATAAAATATATTTCTGCGATGGTAGCCAGTTGGCGGGTTGTATATCATAACTGCGCCGGTTGTAAAAGACGAATACATATAAAAACGAGCTTGCACGATGAAAATGCCCGATACAAAACAGACACCACATATAGGCCGTAAGATCATGCGCCTGCGCGAGATACGCGGCATGAAGCAGGAAACACTGGCAACGCTGCTGGGCGTTACACAGCAGGCAGTATCTAAGCTGGAAGGCAGTGAAACGGTAGATGAAGAAAGGCTGGCAAAAGTGGCGGAAGCTTTGGGGTTGAGTGTAGATACGATTAAAAATTTCGAAGAAGACAAGCTTTTTAATGTGATTGAAAATACTTTCAATACATCTGAGAATGCGGTAAATGTGGTTGGTATTTACAACAATAACGTTGGCACAAAAGAGGAAGTATTAAGCTCTCTTGTTACGCTCTACAAAGAGCTGGCTGAAGCGGAGAAGGAACGTAATCGTCTGCTGGAAAAGATACTGGATAAGCTAAAATAAATGATCTGATCATCTTTTGAACCACATAATTTTTATTACTTTAAAAGACCACTGTACAAGTGGTCTTTTGTATGTTATTTTATCACCTCTAAAAATTCTTTCCAATGATTGACTTTCTTAACCTCAATGATTTTTACAACTATATAGAAAAAGAGGATATCCAAACAAGAAACTGGGAAATAGCAAATGGCCTTAGAAGATTATATGAGAAAGAAAAAGACCCCTTAGTAAAGAAAAATCTTGGGTGGGAATGGCGTGCGTTCGATTTTGGACTTGATGACGGAAAATTGATACCACTTCATTCAAACACCTCAGAAGACGGCAAAGTAATTTACGAATATCCGTCCATAAGTGAATTTGCAGAAGAAGGGATTGCATACCTGCAATATAGAATTGAGAAAATCTCCAATCCTTATTTAAAAATTAGATACAATCAAATACTTTGGAATAGTCCTGCAAAAAATCATCAATATGCAAAGAATGCTGTAGATAGTTGTCTAAAAATTTTTAACACAAAAAGCATACAAACAGAAGATTGTTGGAGCAAAAAATTTAATCTTTTTAAGAATGGATTGGCGCTATCTATACAAGCCAAACATAAAACAGATTTGTTTAAAAAAATTTTTCATTCTTGGCTTTTTGATGAAAGAACGTTCCCCAATTATTTAAAAATTTTTCTTTTAAGAGAAGTTATAGAAATTCCTCAGTTTAAAAAAGAAGACTATAATGATTGTTTAGATTTAGTAAAAAAGATAGGAGAATCTTACAAACGTAAAAAAACTGATTACCATTTTTGGAAAGACATTTACGAGATCGGCTTGAAAATTGCTCAAAAGACGGGATCTGATACAAAAATATGGAATAGGCGTATTGGGGATACCTTAGTTACATTGGCAGAAAATAAAATGGATGATACATCCCGTATGCTTCCATTATCATTTTTAAAAGATGCTCTTCCATTTTATAAACTTGCTGGAGCACAGAAAAAGATTAAACAGGTCGAGCAACGATATTTCGAAATAAAAAAAGAACTCAAATTATCAACTATAAAAGTCGACTTTTCTCATGAAGAAGCTGAAGAATATGATAAATTACTTGAGGCGAGAACAAACGAAATATTAGCCAATTCGTCAGAAGAAATACTAAGCTATTTAATTTTTAACCCTCATTTATTTCCCAACAAACAACATATTCTCAAACTAATAAAAAATGAGCCTAAAAGCTTTCTTGATTTCTCCGTTCTTATCAAGTTTGATATAAACCATAATGTATCCTCAAAAAATGATTCTAAAATAAGAGAAACTTCAAAGCTGTATGAGAAGTATGACTTTCTAATGAGAATTTCAACACTTCCACTTTTACAAAGAACCTTCGTAGAAGGCATAAAACGAGAAAAGATCACTTACAAAACAGTATTAGACTATATATACAAACATGCTTGGTTAGGTCAAGAACTCGTGAATTATGATAGTGGCGGTGAATTAATTAAATACTCTTGGATTAGTTTAATAGCGCCATCTATATTGGAATATTTTTTTCAAATGGAAAGTGCTTTAAAATCTCATAATCCTCCGAATTGGATTTTGCCAATAGACTCTTTGACATTAAAATTTGAAGGTGCTTTACGAGATTTTGTAAGATTACTAGGTGTATCTACAACCATTACAGGAAAGGGAAATATTCTTAGAGAAAAATACATTGAAGAACTATTAACTGACCCCGAAATAACAAAGAGATTTAACGAAAATGACCTTCTGTTCTTCAATTATCTTTTTGTTTCAAAAGATGGTTTTAATCTCCGTAATAACATTGCGCATTCTTTTTTTAGATTTCATGATTATCACTTTCACCTCATGCATCTCTTGATTTGCGCAATCCTTAAACTTGGACAATATAGGATGAGACTTAAAGATACATAAGTTCGCTCTACAGGATGTTTCCTTAGTATGCATCACAGAGTAAATAAATAGAAACTTGCAAATTTTTATCAACGTAGTGAAGAGCAGTTATAAACTGCTTTATATCGCTTTTCCGAATGTCCTTGCAAGACATTCGGAAAAACAGGAAGGAATATACTATATAGGCTCCGCGTAAATTTGAATTGTAATATTTACAGGTATTTCTGTTGTTGTATAAAGGGTCGGGTATATAACAGGGCAAATGTCTGTTATCTTCCATTTTTCATTATGCACTGTTATTATAGTCCCAACAGATAATGGACGGTAATCTTTAAACTCCTTATCATATAGAATTTCCATTTCTTCTAGCTGATTGTAATCATAGATATAACATACATTTCCACCCTCAGGATGAATTTCAAATCGCGCACAAATTGGTTGTGGTTTTTTCATATAATTATCAAAATTTACAGTTACAATACAAATTAACAATCTGAAATATTCCTTTAACGCATAATATCTTATTCTATTTTGTGCTTCCTAATCATAACAAACTAATCATTGTACCAAGACCAAAATATCTGTTTTATTTGTTGCATCTGTTTAGTGTCAGATTTTAATTTCTCCACTGTCAGCGTACTATACTCGGCGGGCTTCGGTTTCCAATGCATTTCATATAACAAACCGGAGCGATCATTGACTTGAAATAACCATGAATCATCATCCATTGTTGAAACCAAAATATCCAATCGCTCATACGAGAACTGATGAGGGAATTTGCTTATTGCCATTTTTTTATATTAAAAATTTTATCAAAAACACTAAACAGACTTTCGTCAACCTTTAGTTTATTCAAAAAGTCTTCCTGTTTTTTAAGATTATGCTCTGAATTATCAATAAAATGCAATGGGGATTGACATTTATATCCCTTAGAGAATTAATAAAGTTTTGCTCTTTATCTACCTCTTTATCCAACTCTATACAACCTAAAGCAGATGGAACTAGAAAGACTTCAAGAGGTGGTTTATCTTCCATACTAGATAACCAACCATTAATCTCAACTGTCATTAAAAATTGAGTAAGCTTACTACTACTAACTAAATTTTCAAACTTTATTGTTACGTCATCAGCTCCATTACAATCACTAGCGACATAAGTGGCATACAATTCGCTGATAGCTCCTATCGGCAATCCATAATGGTTGAGATGCGAGATTAAAAAAAGCAACTGGATCGGATGCTTAATTTTGTAGGCTTTTATTATTTTATCATCAGTGAGCCGATGTCCTTTCGCCCAACGAGGATGTAACGCAAAAAATGCACCAGTTGAATAATCAATCTCTCCCATCCTATATACAGTTGTTCCAACTGCTAATTCACAGTAACCATACTTATTAAAAAGGGACTGCTTCATTTACTCACCTTATGATATTTTTTTGCCACAATTAGGGCAGTACTCCGGAGCAACAGCAAAAGATTTTGTAAAAAAATCTCCCCCTGAAAATACCTTTTGAAAGTTTGAATCTCCATTTAATACATTAAGGATTTGCAAAGCTTTTTTATCATCATCGCTTAGATATAACTCTGATTCCAAACTTTTTTTTAATGCTGTTAATTTTGATGGTAACATAATTTTAAATTTAAACGTTATCAAATAAGGACGCTGCCTTTTTAGTAATTTTTTTGCCTAAGATCTGCTCACTCAATCCAAGTAAAACACCAAATATCATGGCTACAAATGCATCGTTGCTTATACTCGTTGACGAAACGGTTCCAAAATTTATGGTAATTGCTTGTTTGTAAAAAAGCAAAGAAAAAATGAGTGCTATAGAACCAGAAAAAAGCATCCGCATCTTTGGTTCAAGCCGATCTTCCTCTATAGTTATTAGCTCTTCAAAAGACAATATAGTCTTTCGGGCTCCAAAAGAAATCCAAATTCCTAAAAGGCTACTACACCATACAAAAATAAAATTTGCAAATATGCCTAAATTAGAAAGGCTGTCTTGGTTCGGAATAAAATAATTAAGGCCTTTTAGAATAAAAGCAATGCATAAAGGAGGAATACCTAGCCATAATGCCTGAACCCCTAAATTCTTAAAATACGAGTTTTTTACCTCACCTGACTTAATATCTACAATCTCACTCTTTAATTGCTGTAGGGCATTTAACGAAATAGCTGGCTGAGCATTTTCAGGCACAAGGCCAGCCTGGGCCAAAGTAAGAAGTTGTGCAAAATATTGCTGCAGTTCTATTGGCGATTTTTCAAACAATTTCCTCACAACAACCAAAGTCTTTTCAATTTCCAGATGTAATCGTTGTTGAAGTTCAGAGACCTGATCGATATCTGACTTAATAGAGAAAATTATATCATCTGGCTTATCTGGATTTTTCTGAACTATATAGCATCCTTTCTCCATGGTTAATATTTTTTGCCGCAACTTGGACAAAAACCGGGGGCAACAGCAAATGATTCCATATGTGTATCATGATATGAATAGTTATCAAACTCAATTTTAACAATTGAACTATTGTCAATAAAATTAAGTTCATGCAAAAGTTGTCTTTGATCTTTTGTCAACTTCACATTCTGTACTTGTAACTCTTTCAAATGAACTTGTAAAGCTTTTAGTTGTTTGGTTAGCATGGTCAACATATTTGATATATCTCTAGAAAATGTATCAGCACTATAAACATATAAAATCATTTTTATCCCATACCACGTGAGAAACACCCCTGGCTAACGTTATTTTTCACGTATCAAATCATTAAACAGAGCAACTCTATTTCACCAGATATCCCGCTTCGTTCCTCCATTCGACTGGACGCCTTGACGACGCGTACATGTATTGTGTGAGACGCTTCCCCGCTTACCGCGGGGCAGGCAGTTCTTCAGCGTGACAAATAAAACGGGCATAAAAAAACGGACGCTCATCGCGTCCGTTCTCCTTGTTTAGCTGTTTTTCGGCTTTCGTACCGGTTTCTTACGCTCACTCTTGCGGGTACCGCCGGCCATCTCGTACTCGTTACTGTCTTTGGTGTACTTGAAGGCCACTCCTGTAAGCATACGCTCACTGAATGCTTTCACTACTTCCAGCTGCGCAAGGCATTCGTTGTAGCTGGCATCTACCTGGCTGAGCAAGGTATTGTAAGCCGCATGCTTGATACGGAAGTTTTCGATCTGCATCTGGTAGGCCGTAAGGGTAAGACCGTTTCCGAGGTCCAGTGCGGGGTCAATGCTGCTGAGTGCAGCTGCGCGGGCAATAGCTTTGTCTATCTCTATCACACGCTCCAGTTTTCTTCTTGACATGGTATGTCGTTTTCGGTTAATAATGTCGTATATATAACAATTTCCGTGCAACTTTTTATAAAACAGCCCCTAAAGGCATAAAAAAATCAGAAATTGTACTTCATTATTAATCCGCTAACTAATAAACAAATATATTTCACTATGTATTAAAATGTAATTTAAACAATTGAAAAATAGCCAATTGGATCTTTTACAGATATATGCCGGAATGCACAGGAAAAAACGTTCATTGATTTTGCTTATTCTTTATCTATTTTGACTGAATGGTTACCTGATCGGGCTTCATCCTTATTCGATTTGGCTTAATACTTATTTGATTTAGCTTAATAGTTACTTGATAAGTATTAAACGCTACTTGATTTGGTTTAATGGTTATTTAATTTAGCTTAATGGTTACTTGATAAGTATTAAACGCTACTTGATTTGGTTTAATCCTTATTTGATTTGGCTTAATACTTACTTGATTTTGCTTAATACTTATTTGATTCGGTTTAATGCTTACTTGATTTGGCTTAATCCTTTATAAATTTTGCTTATTGATTTTAACGGTTACGACACTATTTATCAGAAATCAATATATAGTTCCCGTCTTTTGACACACAGTTCTTCCAACCCGATTTATAGTTCTCACGTCCGGAGTCTGTTCCATAAAGTGCTCTCCCCTACAACCGCTTTATTTGTCTGTCATGTTTATATTTTCTGTTTTATAGTGCGCCGTGGTATCGCGCCTGGCAAACTTGCCCGAGCGGTCTGCTATTTTCAGATCTATATCTTTCCTGGAGGTATCATAGCCAGCTGCCAGCATCAGCACTCCTATAGAAAATGCCTTATACTGATTTCCTTTATCATGCGCACCCTGCTGTATGCAGTCATCGCCATACCGATAAGCCAGGTCTCCTATATCGCTGAGGTCCTGAACGGTCAGGTTCCTGGTCTCTTTTGTAGTGTCCATTAAGAAGGTCTTGTCTATATCAGCTTTTCCTTCGCGCACCTTTCCGAGGTTTATCTCACAGAGTCCCTTTTCGCGGTAGTTAGCGGCGGCTTCGCCTTCTGCTTTATTTGCCTGGTCAAACCAGCGGATAGCCTCTGCAAACTGCCTGTCTATATAAAGGCTGTGCCCTAATGCGCCGCGTATACCGGGATATGTGGAATCCAGCGCAAATGTTTGTTTAAACTTTTCAACCGATTGCCGGTTGAATACTGCTGCCTGCTCCTGGCTGCCTTTATCCTGCTCTTCGATAGACTGAAGATTTAAAGCAACTCCTTCGTTAAAACTACTGTGCGCCTTACCGTTTTTTCCACGCCCGCAGGAGCAGAGCGAAAAAATGATCAGCACTATTGAAATGATATGTATTGATTTCATTGTCAGTCCTTGTTGTTATTATTCCTGTTAAAATAATATATTTTTTTACTCCCCCATTATTGAGGTACCGGGTCTAAGCCTGCATAAAAATTATATGTAGCTACAGCTTTTGTTACGATATTTGTGTTACACCCTCAATGAGACCCCTCAATGTTATACAAGCTTAAGAAGAAATGGATTGATTTCATCTCCATGCACTACACGCCGCCGGATTACCTGCTGATAACGGCCGAAAATTATAAAAAACTAAAGCAGGAACTGGAGCTGACTGATGCGCAGCATATCCCGTATGTACATGATATAACTATTATCGAGGCCGACAACGCCGAGGGATATGCGTATGTAAAGAAATAGAGCCGGGGCGTAGCTGTGCCACGCGGCAACCATCTTTCCTGTACAAGGAAAGAACTATATATGCCGCTAAATGTAGTTAAAGATATTCAAATACACAGTTTACCAGGTGCAGCATAATACATCCGTTTGGCCGCTCAGCTGTTTTTGAATGTAACGATTACCGGCACATGGTCGCTGTATCTTATCCAATAGTCGTAATCGCCTATTTCCACCGATTGGATTTTCTCTATCATGTCTGCCGAGGCAAAACAATAGTCTATATGATACGGCTTCTCTTTGTGCCGGTATAGATAAAACGTCGGATGTTTTTCTGTTCCCTGCGCCTGCTTGTGGTGCATGTGGTATGCACTGAAAATACCCTTCTCTTCTAAAAATCTTACAACGTCTGAATGATTGCCCACCCTGTATTTTTTGTCCCAGATCTTATTGCTGTTAAAGTCGCCGGCAAGTAGGGTGGCGGCGCCGGTCAGCAAATGGTCGTAATGATGAATTGCTTTCCACACCTGCTCCACGTACTGACCGTCTTTGTCTGCAGGGTTATTGGCCCAGATGGCAAACAGGTTAAAGTCAGGCTGTCCGCCGGTTACTGCAATGGGGATGATCATCTGCAGGTCCTGGTTGTGATTGTCGAGAAGTGTAAGGCGGAAGTTGCCGTAGGAAAATATGCCAAGTCCTTTATGCCGGTTCCGGCCAAACCATAGAGTACCGGTTGGTTTTGGCGTGCCTGCGGGAAATAATAACCTGTCGGGATGCCCGCATTCCGGGATAATTAAAATGTCGGGCCTGTAAGAAAGCAGGAGATCAGCCTTTTTCCTGAAAGCCATATTGCAGTTCCATGTTATGATTTTCATTTGCTGTAATATCGTTTTAGGAATGCTGCAATGATGGAGCACAATTAAGGCAACACATGAGCAGTCAAAACACTTATGTTGTGAGACCTCTCCTACCGTAGAGGTGACAAACAATAGTACATGCATGTGCCACAGCCTGTCTCCCGGTAGCTATCGGGACCGACGCAGGAGGAATCTCACCCTTCACAAGCTCCGTCATACGGGCCTCTGATGAAAAACACAAACAGCGACGAAGCTGCCCGAAGCGTTCTGATTATTTCTCCAGAATGCCTTTCAATGTAGCCAGGCTGGTATCCATATCTTTCGGCACCATTCTTTCAAACAGGGGTATCATTATATTGAAAGGATATGATAATGTACCGGCATTGCTCCAGTATACTCTCGTTTCGTTGTCAGACAAAGATTCCAGCTCCATGATCATACGCGCACTGGTTTTCATCGGCTTTGTAAACCGGATCTCTGTTTCAATCGTTTTCCCGTCTACGATGTTGATAATTTCCTTTTCTCCTACACCGGCTTTTTTATCTCCGCTCCAGGCGTAAATATATCCAACGGTGCCGTCCGTGCCTTTGAAGTCTCTCACCCTGTCCGGGTCGGTCATAGCGTGTTTGTTGAATGCATCCTGGTTTTTGAGGAACCGTAAAAAGTCGAATACTTTCTGCCGCGACGCCTGGATGATGATTGCACGCTTCACGTAATGATTCCGCCTCATAAAGAGCCCAAGGATCAGCAGCAAGGTAATAATGCCTGCTACTATAAGCAGTATGGTAATGATGATATTCATTTTCTAAAATATTACTGCAAATTTCCATTGCATTTCAGATCGTAAAGTTAATAATACATCGGTCTTCTGAAAGCTATTCTCCGGCAGTACAAAATAAGAACGGACGCCATTGGCGTCCGTTTCCCTATTAGTTGATAAAAACGATATCCGGCATCCGGCATCCCAAAACTACACCCACTCAGAGGGAGCCTTGCCAAACTTCTTCTTAAAAGAATGCGAGAAATGAGAAAGGCTCTCAAAGCCAAGATCGAGGTAGATGTCGGAGGACTTTTTGTGCTTTTCTATAAGGTGACGTGCCTCGGTGAGCCGCCGCTCCTGCAGCCATTGCCGGGGCGGCATGCTAAATATCTTCTGAAAATCGCGCTTAAAGCCTGCAAGGCTTCTGCCGGTAAGCTGTGCAAACTTCTCTACCGGTACGTTGAAGTGGAAATTGCTGAGCATAAACTTTTCAAGGTCTATCTTGTAAGGCTCCGAAAAGTCGAACAGGAATGTACGGAGCGCGGGCATAGTATGCAGCAGTAATTTTACACCTTCTTTTATTTTCAGCATGCCCATGTCGTCTGTGAGCTTCTCTGCCGGATTACGCACATAAGGTATTATCGACTGGAAATAGCCACGCAGGAAGTCATTTGCAGGAATAAGAATATTGGGCGGACCAACATACTTCTGCTGCATATCTATCTGCTCTTCCAGTGCAATCTTCCGGAGCAGGTCTTCCTGCAGGACAATGACGATCGTTTCATAATCCTCACCGGGCAGCGGTGTTTTGGTGATCTGCCCCAGCTGGTTTTTACCGATCAGCAACATCTCACCCCGCCGCATGGATACTTTCTGGCTGGCCGTTTCCATAGTAAACAATCCTGAAACCTGCAGCACCAGGGTGTTGTGCCCCATGAAGCCCACTTTCTCCTTCCGCATGGCAGAGAGATAAGCGTAAAAGAGGACTCCCGGGATTATTTCATTTGGATTCGTCACTATGTAAATGTATTAAAAAGGTGCCAGTTGTGTGCTGCCCTGCTACCGCTGCAAATAAGTGCCGCCCAGTATAGCGCCTGGTGCGAAATGCGTGTTCAGCGTATTCATTTCTTCAGGGGTGAAAACGATCTCCATGGCCTGCATATTTTCCGGCAGGCGCGATCTGCGGCTCATGCTTACCAATGGCATGATGTGGTCGCCCTGTGTATTTACCCAGGCTATAGCCAGCTGTGTGGGTGTGTAGCCTTTGTCCCTGGCCATCTGCTTTAATACTTCTACTTTCTCCAGGTTTTTTACAAGGTTGTCTCCCTGGAAACGGCTGAAGTGGTGGTGGTAGCTGTTGGCCGGAAGTGGTGCTTTCATATCACCCGTCAGCAGGCCTTCGGCGGTATTGGCAAAGGCCACAACGCCTATACCCAGTTCTTTGGCCGTGGGCAGCAGCTCACTTTCTATCTGGCGGTCGGCCAGTGAGTAGCCTATTTCCAGCGCTGTTATAGGGTGAATACTGTGCGCCGTACGCAATTGCTCTGCTGTGATCTCAGACACTCCGATGTGCCGCACCTTTCCGTCTTTGATAAGGTCTGCGATGGTACCTATGATGTCTTCTATGGGCACACTGCCATCCATTCTGCACGGCTGGTACAGATCTATCGTGTCTATACCCAGGCGCACCAGTGAATAGTTGATAAAATTTTTGATAGCTATGGGACGCAGATCGAGGCCGAGTATCTGGCCGCCATAGAAGATGGCACCGAATTTAACGGAGATATAAGCGTCATCGCGACGGCCTTTGATGGCCTTGCCAACCAGCAGCTCGTTGTGGCCGCTGCCGTAAAAATCGCCGGTGTTGAGGAAATTAATACCGCTGTCCAATGCCTGCTGAATGGTGGCGATACTTTCTTTTTCGTCGTTCGCAGGGCCGCCCCATACGGGTGACATGCGCATACAGCCTAATCCGAGCTTAGATACCAGTGGCCCGTTATTGCCAAGATGCATCTTTGTTATTGTTGCCATTATTATTCTATGATTTAGAGCACAAAGATCGGCAGTGATGCAACGGGGCTTATTTCCTACATGGCTCAAATTTGTTGCGTGGGTAGCTCAGGGCCAAATTTACCGCAAAGGGCGCGGAGGTGGCGCAAAGCACGCAGAGGTTTTGTAAATGAAGAATCTTTTCGTTGCGCGGTTGCGGGAAAACACCGTCGCCTTCTTTGTCGTAAAAACATAGCGTTGCGCCGCCGCGGGAAAATAACTTTACGCGCTCACCCTTCCCTTAACTGCAGCTTCATCATAATATCCGTCTGCTCATCATCACCCAGCCGGAAGAGGTGCTTATCGAAAGCCACAAAACCATTTTTCTCATAAAAACGGATGGCACGGTGGTTCTCTTCCCATACGCCCAGCCACACATAGCCGGCACCATTCTGCCTTGCTACCTGCAGCGCATACTCGTACAGCAACTGCCCTACTGCTTTTCCGTGATATTCTTTTAAGACGTAGATGCGCTCTATCTCCAAGCCCTTATTATCTTTCAGTTCTGTCTGGGCCGTTCCCGAGTTCAGCTTCAGATAGCCGATCACATGGCCACCCCGTTCGGCAAAATAGAATCCGGAGCTATCATTGTTCAGCTCCGCAGTTAGTTTTTCCCCGGTAAGTTCATTATCCAGGTACTGCTGCATATTCTCTTCTGTATTTACTGCAGCAAATGTTTCAAAAAACGTTTGCCTGCTGATCTGCAGCAGGTGGTCAATATCGTTTAGTGTTACCTTTCTTATACTTATGTTTTCCATGTTGTCTTTTGCGGATAATTGAGCAGATATTATTTAACCGGAGGCATCCCCCAGTTTCGCTGAGCATGGCAATATTCATTACTCCTCCTCATCTTCAGATTTCCACCCGATTTCCTTTTGTACCTGCTCAAAAGTATCGTGCTCTGACATTAATACGTCTCCCTCCCTGTTTATATACCCGATCTGGTTGCATTTTGTGGCATAATGCTTATCTGCACCTACGCTCCGGCAACACCAGAGCACTTCCTTACACTGCATGCCTATAATTGCTTTGCTGTTATAGAAGCTGGATGCTGCTTCAAACTGTGGTTTTATAACGATCGTTCCTTTGTAGTCCGCAAACCCGATTTTGCCACTGTCGCCTACTATGCGTATCATTCCATCTCTCAGCGCATCCGGGGAGGGCTCACCGTTACTGGTGTTATAGACTTGGAAAAGAATTTTTTCGTTTTTATCAATGGCCCACCAGCCCTTCCTTGCATTTAGTCCGACTACGGCAAAGTATTGAAATGTATCGGTAAAGCAGATGTAGTATTTACTGGTATCAAGCCTCGTTATGGTATCACCTCCGGGATTAGTAAATACATAACCAAACTTCTGCTTACCGGTCGTGTCATACTGTACCACCATATAGTTCCCTGGCTTCTGCGCAAAAGAAGTTACAGAAAACAGGAACGCGATTATACATATCAAGGGCTTCATCTTATCGTCAATTTACATTGTTTTTTATTCTGTTATAGCATACCATGCTGCCTGTCGGATTGCGATCCTGCTAATTCAATCCTGACGATTTCCATATCATCACCGAAGGTTATTTCAATAATTGTATTGGGCATCCTGCAATCTTCAGGGAAATGCTCTACTTCGAATCGGTGCACTACACCGCCGTTCAAATGGCCATACTCATACCCCAACAGAACATCTAAATATCCGGTCTGCAGGCAGCCTATAATTTTTGCTTTCATTTTCAGTGCATAAAAATTGTCAGAAAAATAAAACAATGCCTATTAGGGAAAGTATTGCCCGCAAATCTTGCTGAACGGTACAGCTTTTATCTTTTCCAGTACATCGGCATCTATAGGAAACGCAAAATCGTCCTGGAACCAGATAAGGCCCAGGGCAGCAACACCAATTTCAGCATCTGAATGATAACGCAGCTCGGCAATGCATATGACACGGGGCAACCGGGCAGGCACGCCAGGCCGGTAAAAACCCTCGTATTCAATAAGAGGTTCTTCTGGTTCTATGAGGAAGACCTCATTCAGCATGCAGAACTTCTTTGCTTCCTCTTGTACCTTTGTAAGGATTATCTGGTTCAGTTCTTTAGTTGGCAACCCTGCAAGCAGTCCATCATACGTCAATCGCTGTTTGATACGTTTGATATTTGCCCGCTTGCTCCCCTCAATGATTACTTCGTCATTCATGTCTGCCTGTATGAGATTAATTTACCGGGAAAGTTATTGTTTTCTCCTATTATCTGTAGCATGGTCTCTTTGCAAAAGCAGCAAAATAATTGCGAACTACGGGAAAATCCGGACTTTTGCAGTAACCACCGAACAGAACAATGAAAATAGCACTGGCAGCCCCGCCCATTCCGGCTTCTCTTAATGATGGATTAGATTTTCTCAGGCAATCTGTAACAGAAGCCGCCGCAGACGGAGCAGGGATCATCTGTTTTCCCGAATCTTTTCTCCCCGGCTACCCCGGCATGGGGTACACACAGGAAGACCAGCGCAAAGAACGGCTGACGGATGCACTGAACCAGGTTTGCCGCATAGCGGCAGAAAATAATATGGCCATAATAGTGCCTATGGACTGGCACGGAGATAATGGTCTGCTGAATACGGCGCATGTCATTTCGGACAAAGGCGAAGTGCTGGGATACCAGGCGAAAGTGCAGCTCGATCCTTCGGAAGACACCACCTGGATACCCGGCAATGAACGCAGGATATTTGAGGTGAATGGTGTAAAGTTTGGCATTTCGATATGCCATGAAGGGTTTCGCTACCCGGAAACGGTAAGGTGGGCCGCAAGAAATGGCGCCAGTATTGTATTCCATCCTCATTTTGCGGGAAGCAATACAGAAGGTGTCCTGCCAACGGAATGGGGCAGTATGAAAAATCCTTACTATGAAAAGGCTATGATGATGCGCGCACTTGAAAATACGATCTACTTTGCGAGTGTCAACTATACTACGCGCTACCCGGAATCTGCCAGTTCTGTGATTGCGCCCGATGGCACCTGCATAGTACACGCTGCTTATGGAGCGCCCGGTATTGTTACTGCAATTATAGATCCTGCACTGGCAACCGGCATGCTGGCCAAACGGTTTAAACCAGCTCTGTACTAAAATACAAAATGTGTGCTCTGCTACTCATCTTTCACAGCACCAGATACGCATGGAATAAGGGATATACGCAACTTCTAATCATAATCGTAAAGCAGGCCTGCGGGCCTGCTTTACTTTATTATACAGCATACCCTCGTTTCACTATCCTTCCCTGCCGGCTGTTTCAAAGGGGGTATTTAATTCACTCCCTCAGCGATATTTTACACGTATCCAGGATGAGTATTACTACTCTTTTTCCACTATCAGTCTTTTACCTGTAGACTATAAATAATACACTCCATAACTTTATTGAAAGAGCAAATATTTTAACCAGGCTAGTAGTCAAAATTTATTCTTCTGTATTTCGGAGAGGAAACAGCTGATACATCATGGGTAGTTTATTAAAAATCGTTCAGGGCTTGCCGGATTATGAGTTTGTACAGTATCCTTCGGGAGCTATTCATCGTGGCAGTTTCAGAACAGATACCGGCTATTACGGTATGTTAGTACTCGGAAATGTAGTGCAGCAATGTTCATTAATATCAGCCGCTATTCCGGCTATAGAATCCGGAAGTTACCTGTTTTTTGTTCCAACGGATAGTGAAGAGGTGCTGATACTTCAGGACGAAATAGGCACACGCTTAAAGCCCGGCGAACATATGCCCCAGGGCTGGGATACACTTTATGATATCGGGATTGTGCTTGACAAAAAGGGCTGGAGTTGTGTTTTGTGCCTTTATCTGCCTGATGAATATGCTGATCTGAAATTAAAAGACCCTATGTTTCTTAACAACATCAATAAGCAGCTAAAAAAGATACTAAAGCAACACATTATACAGTAAAATTGTTTTACCATTGATTTAACCAATGATAAATAAGTTAAACAATTAGTAAATTAGGTTAATCTTAAAGCCACATATAGCCGTTATAATTCCAGTAGCCGGTATTAATTATAAAATGTGCTTATGAAAATTAACCGTATTCTATTACTTGAAAAAGACATTGAAGACCAATCGAAATTTATCGAAGCCCTTCGCCAGATAGACAGCACTATCATTTGTATTACTTCAACAGATTATTCAGATGCTCTTTTGAAGCAAAACTGGAAAGCTGTTTTTATTTCGGTCGATGATTTTATTGGTAAAGGAGCGTTGCATATTCAACGACTTGCCTATGCAGGTAAGCCGGCAATAATAGCTATAGCGGACTCCACTATCCATAAACAGGCCTGTGCGGAAACGGGTATGGATTATTTTTTAATCAAACCTAACAGTGTATCGGGCTGGATGGATCTGCTTGAGCAGCTTTTTTCATCCGTTTTGCAGTTCAGCGATGTTTTGTCACCGTGGATTTAACACCGTACACTTATCATATTGACAGCGCCACCAGGCAGCTATATGGAAAGGTGTCGCAACAATAATGCTTGCGTTAAAAAACGCTCCTTGTATCTGATCGCCGGCAGCGTTAATACCACAGAAGGCGTTACTTTTGGCGGACAAACAAACTGCCGCAGCATGAAAGAGCTTATCATCGCATCTAACAACAAAGGAAAAATTGCAGAGATCAACTGGCTGCTGCCGGATTTTGCCCTGTCTTCCCTGCGCGATATCGGCTATACAGAAGATATTCCCGAACCATATAACAGTTTTGAGGAAAATGCACAGGCCAAAGCCGCTGCTATCTATCTTTTCTCTGATAAAAATGTATTTGCCGACGACAGCGGTATCTGCATCGATGCCCTGGATGGTGCACCAGGCGTGTTCAGCGCACGCTATGCAGGCGAGCCTTCTGATGACGAAAAAAACCTGCAGCTGGTACTGGACAATATGAAAGGTATAGCAGACAGGAAAGCGCATTACAAAGCTGTCATCTGTCTTATATGGGAAGGTGAAACTTATTTTTTTGAAGGTTTATGTTATGGCACGCTTACTGAGGCACCACGCGGTGAGGGCGGCTTCGGCTACGATCCCATTTTTGTTCCCGATGGTTATGAACAGACGTTCGGAGAGCTTTCACCGGAGATAAAAAACAAGATCAGTCACCGTGGAAAAGCAGTAAGGAAGATGGTGGATTTTCTGAATGAGAAAATGTGAAAATCAGAAAATATGAAGATGTGAAAAATGTATGTTATTGCATCATACAGGAACATTAGCTAATCAGCTGATTTGCGTACTAACTAATTAATAAAATGAAGTTTTCAATAGGGGATAAAATATTATTGAAGCGTACCGGCGAGGAAGGGCATATAGTGTCGCTGCTGAGCCCCGGCATGCTTGAAGTGGACGTGAACGGCACCAGCTTTCCTGTATACGAAGACGAAGTAGATCATCCCTATCTTAAATGGTTTACCGAAAAGAAAAAAGACCAGAAAAAACAAGTTTCGCCTCCTGAGCAACTGCCTGTGGAAAAAATAAAGCTTCGTCCGCAGAAGCCGCCACAGGGGATTTATCTTTCTTTTCTGCCGGTCTTCAGGATGTCTGAAATGGAAGACATTGTAGACCACCTGAAAATATACCTGCTGAATGAAACCGGACATACTGTTCATTACAGTTATGATGTACGTGTAACAGATAAGTCCGTCTTTAGCCTGGAAGGAACGCTGCATCCTTTCGGGCATCTGTACCTGCACAAGATCGATTATGCAGATATGAACGATCAGCCACGCTTTCACTGGGAATTGTCTACTGTAAACGATGCAAACAAACTAAGCACGGAAGAGGGCGTTTTACGTATCAGACCGGCAAAACTATTTGCACATGTTTCAGATCTGCTACAGAAAAACGAGCCGTCTTTCAATTATATGCTTATTGAAGACTTCCGGCCGGCACCACCTGCAAAGAATGAGGATGTGAAAAAAGGCGTACCGCTACCGCAGCAGGCAAAAGAAAAACCCAGGATCATCAGGTCTTTTCACCAGCTGGAGCTGCCACGCTACGAACTGGACCTGCATATAGAACAGCTCGGGGAACATACAACCGGGCTTAACAACACAGAGATATTACAATTGCAGCTAAGCACCCTGCAGCACTACCTGTACCTCGCCATTGCTCACCAGCAGGACCGGATGATCGTTATTCACGGCATGGGCAAAGGCATACTGCGGGATGCCATACATAAAGTACTGAAACAGGTGCCCGAAGTATCCCGTTTTGTCAATGAATTTCACGGCAGATACGGCTTCGGGGCCACTGAGATTTTTTTCAGTTATAAAAAATAACCGCATTTATCCCTTGCGGATATTGAGCGCTTCGAGCATTTCGTCGGCCAGTTCATCCGTATAAACGCCCATGCCATTTACCAATACGCCTTTTATATCATATTTAGGCGCAGAAATAGCATACAACGTGGCTTCATCTGCAGGGTCAGACATGCCTTCAAAACGGTATACCTGGTCTATTATAAATTCGTCATGCAGCACTTTCAGATCTTTGGCTGCGAGGTGTGTGCGCTGCAGGTTAAAATCGACCGTGTATCCCTCCCCTCTCAGTACTTCCATGGTTTGCGATAAAGTATCCATATGTTTCATATGCCCTAAAATTACAACAGCCGGTCTGCAATAGATAACCGGCGATTGCATTTTTTTGGTAAAGATCATCGCAAAACTTGTCGTATTCCTATTAGAGATTAATTTTGCGGCCTAAACACAGGGTATGGCTCCTCAAACAAATCAGGCTGCGTTGCAGGAACAATTTGATGCAGTGTTGCAAATGGGCGATACACAGGCATTGAGCGACTTCCTGGATGAGCAGAACATCAGTGATGTTGCAGAGCTGATTTACGAGTACCCGGAACATGAAAGCCTTATCCTTTCCCTCCTGTCCATCCACCGCGCAGCCAGCACCTTTAAAATACTGGATCAGCCGGAACAGGAGCGCATTATCAAAGAACTGCCGCCTGCAAAGGTTGCCGAACTGATGAATGAGCTACCTGCCGATGACCGTACTTCCTTCCTTGAAGAACTGCCCAGCAGCGCCGTAAAGGAGCTGATACGTATGCTGGACCCGGAAGAGCGCAAGGTGACCCTGAGCCTCCTTGGCTACAAAGAAGGTAGCGTAGGCCGCCTGATGACGCCGGACTACATTGCGGTTTTTCCTAACTGGACCGCTCAGAACGTGCTGGATTACATCCGGCACTTCGGCAGTGACAGCGAAACAATTGATGTTATTTATGTAATTGATGAGGACGGCAGGCTGATAGATGACGTAAGAATCCGTGAATTTCTGCTTACAGATCCCGATACGGCTGTAAGTGACATCATGGACGGCCGCTACATAGCGCTGAATGTAAATGACGAACAGAGCGTAGCCAACGAAATATTCAAAATGAATAACCGCGTGGCGCTTCCGGTAGTGGACAGCAACAATATTCTGCTTGGTATTGTGACTATCGATGACGTACTCTGGGTAACCAGCGAAGAGTTCAGCGAAGACATGCAGAAAATGGGTGGTACCGAAGTACTGGATGAGCCTTACCTGGACATCTCTATATTTAAGCTTGTTAAAAAACGCGCTGGCTGGCTCATAATCCTTTTTCTCAGCGAAATGCTGACCGCTACGGCCATGCAGCACTTTGCAACCGAGATAGAAAAGGCTACCGTGCTCACCCTTTTCATTCCGCTCATTATGAGCAGCGGCGGCAACAGCGGCTCACAGGCTTCTACGCTCATCATACAGGCTATGGCACTGGGAGAAGTGCGCATCCGTGACTGGTGGAGAGTAATGAGAAGAGAGCTTATCTCCGGTACGATGCTCGGTATTACGCTGGGAAGTATAGGCCTGTTGCGTATCATGCTGTGGCAAAACCTGCATATATATGACTACGGAACTCACTGGCAGCTGGTAGGCATTACAATTTTCTTTTCCCTGATAGGCATTGTACTGTGGGGAAGCCTTATCGGCTCTATGCTGCCTATTGTACTGAAAAAACTAAAACTGGATCCTGCCACGTCATCCGCTCCTTTCGTGGCCACTCTCGTAGACGTTACGGGGATTGTCATCTATTTCTCTGTTGCTTACTTCTTCCTGCTCAGCAATGTGCAGATGGTGCATCAATAGTTTTCTTCGCTACGGCACAAAAAAAGCAGCTTTCATTTTTGGGAAAGCTGCATCGGGTTGAGGGGGCCGGGCATGTAAATTTTTCTCTGATCATTTACACTGGCTATTAAGACGGTAAAAACACACCCCGCGTTAGCACGACGCAATCATTAATTCTTTCCCACTATATACATTCAAGATAATCATACCGTAGCTAAGCATAAATATAAATTACACTTTCGCAGAAAAGCTGGAATCAAACGATTAAAAAAGGGAGGAAAAATGCCGTAATTGTTTGTCATTATAGCGTCATAATAGAATTAAAGTTTTCAAAAAACGGAAAATAAACTTATTTTTATAAGTGTGAGATTTTCATCTGTGTTTTGATAATAGCAGCTTATAAAACGTCATTCGCTCCCTATGAAAAAACTTTACTTGTATTTTTTAATGATGTTTTCATCTGTAGGTGTTTTTGCCAAAACCACAGAAAACAACGTAATATCGGTATATCCGCATTACGGCGCTGCAAGTCATTACAATTCCCTTGTGCACTCCAGGCTGATTGCAAAATCTCATTACGTCTATATCAACGGGGCATTTGCACCAGCCGATTCTGTAAAATACATTTATATCAATAACGGCCGTGGCGGCACCCCTTCTCTTATGGACGACGGGGATGACAATGTTTTTTTTGACTCGAGCTATACCACTGTTTACCCCGGCAATACAACACCGGTTCCGCGTTTGCAGCGGATACAGTCATACCAGAACGACTATCTCGTATCACACCTTACCATGAGGCCCTGGAATCCGTCTACGCAGTCGTACCGTGATTCCGTCCGTTTTAATTACCTCTACGATGCCAATTCCTGCAACTACCAGATGCTGCTCGATATCGCCTTTGCAGGCGGGTGGAATAACCAGGTAGGTTTCAACAATTCATTCAATGGCAGCAAACAGCTCCTGGCAACTACAGCCGTAGCTGTAGGTGTAGACATTCAATATGGCTATGATGGCGCCGGCAATATGATAGCTGCTGCTACAGACTATGAACAGGACAGTTTCTTTTATGATGGTCAGAACAGGATGTACAAAAGCAATATGCAAAAACGACCAAATGTAAACTCTTCCTGGTCGGACAGCGAACGGTGGAATTACTATTACACAGGCAGCACAAACGATGTACAATACTCGACAAAGGAAGTGTTCACTGGCGGCAGCTGGCAATCTTCGGAAAAGCATTTGTTTACTTACGACGCAAATCACAATAAACTTTCTGATATAACACAAATCTTGAATAACGGCACTTACACAGATTCAAGAAGGCTTGACTGGACATACAATGCCTTCAACCAACCTACAGAACTGGTAAGCTCTACATGGAATGGCAGCAGCTGGGCGTACGCAGCAAATGATTATATACGCCATTTTTACTACGAGCCTTTTACACCGTTAGATGTACACGGTGCAGACCTGAATGCACCTCAGATGACGCTCTACCCTGTTCCGGTATCCGAAAACCTGAACATGGCAGTAAGCTGGAAAACACTGCAGGCGTACACCGTTTCCTTTTGCGATCTCACGGGCCGTGTATTGAAGCAATACCGCAATGAATCAACGAACTATGCTGAAACCCTGATCCCTGTTTCAGATGTGCCTTCAGGTACCTACTTTATAAGAATCAATGGAGATAAGGGCGGAGTTGCCACAAAGAAATTTGTAGTAATTCACTAAAAAAGACTACATAATAAAAGAGCCCGGCAGATATCTGCCGGGCTCTTTTATTTAAGGTAATGTGATACTTAAAAACAAGCCAACCATAGAAATGGCCGGCAGAGTAACCCATGAAAAACAAAAAATTAGAAGCCGGCTATAGACATAGCCAGCGTAGATTACAACTAAACGTCTTAAAATACTGTTCTGAATTTTTTATAAAAACCAGCCATAGAAATGGCCAGTATACTGTATGTTATTCTTTTTTATACAGGAGATGATAACGGAATGAGCTATAACAGAAGAAAGCCGGTTATAGACATAACCGGCTTCTGAGATGCTATGCATCTCTCCTTAACCATACACCTGTCTTTAGTATATTTAATATTCCTGACCTGCATTTTATTTTATGCAAGCCGGACAATATTTCTGCCTGATCAGGAACAGTTTTTTCCGAACTGCCCCCTATATTCAAAGAACACCTGCTGAGGTTTAAAAGAGCCGGCCATAGACATGGTCAGCTTTTTGGTGTAACCCCATTACACCAATGAAACGAAAGAGCGGTTATATCATTTAAAGAATACGCTTCAGCGCATGCCCAAATGAAAAGTATATTTCATACCTTATCTATCAGAATTCACATATTCGGATATGGCGCTGCAGCCATTAGCAGTTATTATAGTGACGGATGGGAGGGCTGTTTAAAATATTTATTTCTGAATCTGACGGGCGAAAATTAACTGTCGCAACATTCGCCTTACATCAAAATCAAACCTGTAACTGATACAAGATCAATCACCTGTATTTACACTGCAAAAATGAGGGATATATACTCCCCTTCATCCCGCATATTACCAAAACGAATCCCACATTTTTTAGCGGGTATAGTGATAAAAAGTATTCAAAAATTACAGCCTGTATCAATTAAGAATTAGTATCTTATAGATTCAAATATGGAGACGGTTATATTTATAAGAATATTTAGCGCTATAAAACAAGGTTCATTGTATTGAAAAATATACCTTTGTAAGGGTTATACACTGGTTTGCAAAACCATGTGGCATAATTTTGATATGGGGGTATTTTCCCGAATATATCTGCGTAAGTATGCCGCCCAACCCTACCCAAAACATAACCAAAATACACCAGTATGAACATCGCATTGATAGATGACCATATGTTACTCACCGAAGCCATCAGGAATCTGTTGCTTCGCGAACCAGGCATTACGGAAGTGAGAACATATAACAGCGGTGCGAAATTTCTTGAAGAAAACAGGCTCCCGTTGCCGGACGTAATTGTCACTGACCTGATGATGCCGGACATAAACGGCATGAAACTTCTGGATATATTCAGGGATATGTATAAAGGAGCCGTTAAAGTAATCATCCTTTCATCCATTACAGATGTGCAGATCATACGACAGGCGGTACGCAACGGCGCCAGCGGTTTCCTGTCAAAAGCAGTACCGGCCGAAGAGCTTATTGCAGCTATCTATGAAGTAATGGAAGGAAAGCAGTATATAGGCAAAAATCTGAAAGACAGCCTCTTAAGCAGCGTATTTACCGAAGAACAGGTCGTGTATCATCTTTCCCCGCGCGAAAAAGATGTATTACATAAAGTATGCAGCGGCTGCACAATTAAAGAAATTGCCTACGATCTGAACCTCAGTGTACATACCGTTCAGTATTACCACCGCAGTGTGATGAACAAACTGAAAGTAAAACGCACATCCGATCTCATTGTATTTGCCATGCAGCACGGACTTTACATTCCTGATGTAGACAAGAAATAATTACGGTCTCAATGATGCAAAACTGCCCGTATATACTTTCGTAATATAGTGTATACGGATACGTCCCCCTGCAGCATACCTGTGAAATAAATCCTGCAGGTCTGTTATCAATTCGTGGTATCCTTTCTCTCCTGCAACCGGCATATATGATGATGATAGCAGCCTCCCCTTCAATCCTTCGAAGTCAAAATCCTGGCTATTTTCGAAAGTTTTAAGCGTACATGTTCCGGGAGCAAAAAAGGCCTCAATATGCTGCAGATCTATATTACGGTGCCTCACCTCCACATAGTCTTTTCCATATTGGAGGATAAGATTGTCATATTCCTTTTCAAAGTCGCTTCCGGTCAGCCGTTCATTCCACAGAAGTACTACCATACCTTCTTTTTTCAATATCCGCTCAAATTCTTTTTTCGCCACAACGGCATCAAACCAGTGAAATGCCTGCCCCGCAACAACCGCATCAATGCTGCCCGCGTCAAGACCCGTATTTTCCGCAGTGCCGTCAACAGCAGTAAACCCAGGGTAAACATGAAGCAGTTCTACGGATTTTTCCCTCATTTCTTTATTGGGCTCTACTGCAATCACCTTATAGCCGGCTTTCAGGAACAACGCTGAGGAGATACCCGTTCCCGCACCTATGTCCGCGATAGTTTTTCTTTCTGTAAGACCAAATTCATGTTGCAGATAATCCACTACAGCATCCGAGTAGTGCGGCCTGTATTTTACGTAATCTGCTACCCTGTTGCTGAATCGTTGCGTGCTGTCCATACCGGAAAATACTGGATTTTAAGCCAAAAATGCTAAAACAATGGGTAATTGAATGCAATTGCCGTATAAAGAGTATTCTGCCGGGAAAACCGTTCAATGTTGTAATTTTATTGGGACCGATAACATGAAAATCTTTTCGCTTTCGAAGCACAGCCGGCTTTTTTCTGTACCGGATAATAACAAGGAATATCTTTTTGTCAGCTCCGGAGAAACTCCTTACCAGGAAGAACCCTACAGGGCAGAAAGCTATGCCATCGTATACATTAAAGAAGGCGGCGTAAGGCTGAATACGGGCCTTACATCATGGGATGTTGATGCTCCCTCAATTATTACTCTGGGGCCTTCCGTTATCCGGTATTTCACCCAACGCAGCGACGTCCTGAAAATGGATGTTATGTTTTTCAAGAGCAGCTTTTTAATGGAACGGTATGCCGACCTCTTTTTCCTTTTTAAATATGATTTTTTCGAGCACAGCGACCTGCATGTATTACCGCTGAAAGATGCTTATTTCGTTAAAATCAATAAAATCTTTGAACTCATCCAACTGACGCAGACAACAGCCAGCTATCACGAGGATGAGCTTGTCAGGAATTACATCTTTGCCCTGGTATATGAGATCGACGCTTATTACAGGCAACATACTTCAGCGCCAGCACGATCCGTAAATCACCCGTTGTTTACGAAATTCAGGCAGTTGCTGGGCAGTAACTATATGCGTGAACGCAAGCTCGAGTTTTATGCCGGCCAGCTTCATTTAACACCCAAATCTCTTTCTGCAGCCATCAAAAAGCAAACGGGCAAATCTGCCGGTAAATGGATTGATGATACGATCGTCCTTGAAGCAAAAGTTTTACTGCAAAACAAAACGCTTACCGTATCCCAGATCAGTGGCATGCTTAATTTTTCAGACCAGTCGGTCTTTGGCAAATTCTTCCGGGCAAACACAGGTATGTCGCCGGTTGAATACCGTAAGAAGTTCAGCTGATTTTCCCCTTCCCAAATGCAATTAGGCCATTTCGACGAATACTGAGGCGATATAGCCTATTTTTCAGTGCCATTATATAGGAATTTTGTCCAATCAAAACTTTAAAAGGTTTGAGATATGACAAAATCTGCCAATTACAATGTACAGGAGCACCGCAAAGAAACAATAGTGGGCATAGCTGAAGAAGTGTTTGCTCAATATAGTTTTGAAGGCGCAAGCATCCGGCTTATTACAGAAAAACTGGGAGTCAATTCAGCCATGATCGGCTATTATTTTGGCTCAAAGGAGGCACTTTACCTCGATATTTTTAAACAACGGCTGAAAGGGATTTTAGAAGAAGTTGACCAGTTTGAGCTGCTTGATCTTGATCCGGCAGAAAAACTGAAAGCCTATTTAACAACTTATATCAACCGGATCATTGCTAACCGGAATTTTCACCGCCTCTTATGCAACGAACTCATCAGCGTACAGCATCCGCTTGTTGTTGCCCGTATATCAGAAGCGAGGAAACGTATACATGACTTTTTACTGGAAATTATTGAAAACGGCATAGCTGAGGGATATTTTAAAAAAACAGACAAAGAGATTTTCGTCCTGAATACACTTGCTTTGATACCATCGGTTTTTGCCAATCATATAAGCCCCTGCGCCCACCCGGCCAAAGGATCACATGAGAATTTCACCACACGTATAGTTGCCTATATCATGGGGATACTAACCCCTGAAAGCATTAATTAATATCAAAAAACAACCATGCACAAGTATGTTTATTACAGCACGAAGCTGTGCTTATCAGCTGTTATTTTATTGCTGAGTATGTCAATGCTGTATCCTGTAATTGCCGGTGCCCAGGCACATTCCGGTAACAATTATGAGCTCACCCTTGCAGAAGCAGTACAATTTGCCAAAAACCAGAACAAATGGGTACAGGCCGCCCGCATTGCAGAAAATGCAGCTGTTGAAGACCGTAAAGATGCCTACAATGCAGCATTGCCCGCTGTAAATATCAGCGGCTCCTATCAGCGGTTCTCCGACCTGACGCTTTTTAAAGACGGGCTCAGCCAATCCACTACAGGGCCAAGAAAACCGACATCAGATGGTGCCGCTTTAGGGGCTGACGCTTTACTTAATATCTACAGCGGCGGCCGGCAGCGGGCATTGCAGCACGAACAAACTTCGCGCCTAAACCTGGCAAAACTGAATACCCGCGATCAGGCCGGGAATATTGCTTTACAGACAGCAAACCAGTACCTTGATCTTGTAAGGCTTAATGAACTGCAGAAATTTATCCTGGACCAGCTTAAAAGAGCGCAGACCCGGTTGAGTAATATTAACTCGCTTTACAAAAATCAAAAGGTTACGAAAAGCGATGTGCTGCGGGCAGAGGTAACGCTATCAAACGTTGAACTTTCCCTGGAGCAAAACGAAAATGATATTGCAATTGCAAACGAGAAACTGGACATCTTAATAAATGTTCCCGATTCGGTGCGGATATTACCTGCCGATTCTGCAGGCATGCCGAAGCCGGAGATCCGCTCATTGCTGCCGCTTATCGAATCGGCAGGCATCTCTTCTTACAGCGTGCAAAAAGCCACGGAAAACGTAGCAGTGCAGCGGGCAAGACTCAGAAGTATTCAAAGCAACAATATGCCGAGCCTGGGCTTTTATACCGCTTACGGTCTGAATTATCCGAATTACCTGTTCTTTCCACCAGTAGACCAGGCCTATGCTATCGGCTTTGTGGGACTGAAAGCACAATACAGCATTTCATCACTGTACCACAACAAACGCAAAGTCGCTGCCGGCAAACTCCGGATAAAAGAACTCGAAACACAACAAGAGGCTTACACAGATAATGTACGGACGGAGATCAGGTCTTACTATATAAAATATGCCGAAGCGCTCAACAGGATATCAGTTAACGAACATTCAGTGGAACAAGCCCTGGTCAACTATCGCATCGTAAATACCAAATATTTAAATCAGCTTTCCTTACTAACCGATCTGCTGGATGCAGACAACCTTTACCAGGAGTCGAGGTTCAACCTGATCCGGGCACAGACCGATGCACTTGCTATTTATTACCATATCCTTTATACCAGCGGAAATTTATAAACAAACAATTCAGAAGATGAAAAACAAGCATAATAAAACACATCCCGGCAATATTGTCATCACAGCAATCGCGATAATACTGCTCGTTGCAGGAGCCGTATATTTCTTTCAATACTGGAGATACAGCGAACACTACGAAGAGACAAATGATGCGCAGGTTGAATCCTACATCAATCCTGTGTCTGCAAGAGCCGGCGGCTATATACAGCGTGTCTGCTTTAACGAACATCAACTGGTTAAACAAGGCGACACCCTGGTTATACTGGACGACAAAGAGTACAGAGCTCAGCTGGAGGTGGCAGAAGCGGCGATAGAGGATGCACATGCCCAGTTAGACGTGCTTGAAGCCAACATTCATTCAGCCGAAACAGGTACACTTGTAAATGCAGACCAGATCAAAGGCGCACAGGCCAGGTACGTACAGCAGCAACAGGACATCAGGCGGTACACGAACCTGGTGAAAGAAGAAGCTGCTACCGGCGCGGACCTGGAGCAGGTAAAGGCACGCTATGATGTAGCGGAAAGCGATTACAGCGCGGCACAAAACAGCCTGAAAACCAACCAGGCACGGATTTCAGAACTTAAAACCCATTTCGCTTTGCTGCAGGCAGACATTAAACGCAAACAGGCTGCGCTGGAACTGGCACAGCTTAACCTGTCTTATACCATTATCCGCGCTCCCTACTCCGGCAGGCTGGGCCGTAAAAATATTTTAGAAGGACAGCAGATCCAGCCGGGGCAGCCATTGGTAAGTATTATTGACGAGGGAGAAAAATGGATCACTGCAAACTATAAAGAAACACAGGTTGCTGATATGTACGTGGGGCAACCCGCAGAGATACGTATAGACGCTATAAATGGTAAAGTATTTAAAGGTAAGATCATTGCTATTGCCGGTTCTACGGGTTCGCGGTTTTCGCTTTTGCCACCGGATAATTCCACAGGCAACTTCGTTAAGATCATCCAGCGCGTGCCGGTAAAAATTGAGTTTACAGATGAACAGGCAGGCAATATAATTGCAGGTATGAATGTAACCGTAGCTGTTAAAAAAAGATCATAATAATGAAACCGGTTTATTTTAAAGATTGGATAACAGGCTGGCATTGGGGGGTGCGTATTGCATTATTCCTGCTGCTGCTGTCGTCGCTGGTGCAGTTGGGCATGTTCCTGCTGACCCAGAATTACATGGTCGCTTATCTCGGTGCACAACCGGAGGATATTCAGTTTGCGGTGATGGCTACATATGCCGGTATTATAACTGTTCTGCCGATCCAGTTTCGTTTTTTCAGGTACTTTCAAACCCGGAGCCATTTATTGGTGAGCATGATGCTGGCCATATTGCTGAACAGCCTTTGCCTGCACTGCCAGGACATCAATTTATTTCTCGTTATAAGATTTCTGCAGGGAATAGTATCAGGAAGCATCATTGTATTTGTGCTGATGCTGATCTTCTCGCGTTTGCCATCAGAACGTGTACAGACCATAGCTCCGGCTGTATTTTACGGAACAGTATTAAGCAGCCCCATCCCCATCGGCCTGCTTGCCGGCATGGTAGTAGAGTCAGCCGACTGGAAAGTGACCTACTATTACCTGATCCTGTTTCAGCTGTTGATGATGATAGTCATCCTGCTGATGTTAAGGCGATCATCAGGGCATAAGCGTTATCCTTTGTACCAGCTAGACTGGCCAGGAATGGTCATATTTGCCGGCAGCGCTCTTACTCTCGCTTATACAACTATTTACGGCTCCAGGTATTATTGGTTTGCCGACGCGCGCATATGCTACAGTGCTGTTGCTGCAGCGATCGGAATCACGTTGTTTCTGTACCGGCAACACATTATCAAAAGACCGGCCATCCATCCCGGGGTATTCAAATCGCGGAATTTTGTGACCGGCATTTGCCTGCTAGCTATTTATTACGGCAGCAAAGACAGCATCAACCTGATCTATAATTATGCAGGCGGATCACTCAAATGGAGCGCACTACAGGTGGTAATACTGAGCCTGTGCAATATTACAGGAATGGTTGGTCTGCTGATTTTTTCTATCCGGCTGATACTTGCCCGAAAAATTTCCATTAAAGCTCTTTTAATAACAGGATTCGGATTAATCAGTGTATTCAATCTATGGATGTATTATATGTTAACCCCGGATTTATCTTTTACAGATCTGCTCCTGCCTGTATTTCTGCAGGGAGCTGCGTCAGGACTTCTGTTTGTTCCGCTTATGATATACATACTTTCATCAGCGCCGGGACATACGGGTACAAGCGGCCTGATAGTCGCTGCCTGTACCCGTTTCATTACTACGCTACATTCGTTCGCCGGATTTTATAACCTGCAATTGTACTTTAACCAATATTTTAAAGAAAGCTTTCTTGGTTACCTGACCGCAGAAAATCAAAACACGGTAAGCCGTTTGAATGCTTACCGGGCACTTTATACTTCAAAAGGATTTACACCTGAGCAGGCATCAAGTCTCGCAAATGGAGCTGTTTGGCAAAGTCTCACACAGCAAAACCAGTTATTAACCAACCGGGCCATCTTTATGATCTTTGCTATGCTGCTGCTGGCTGTCACTGTACTGCTTGTAGTCATCCCTGCTGTGGGCAAAACGTTTCTGCATGGGAAGAAACGGGAGATAATGCCTTCGCCAGGTTTATAAGCCGGCTTAAACCTTTTAATTATATATTTGGCAGCGGTTCGGGGCGGAGATTCCTAACAAAACCAGCTTCCCCCCGGCCGTCGGCAATAATTAATGAGGCGATTATTCTTTATTGTGATTCCCGTTCTGATTTTCCTGGCTTCACGCTATGAAAACAGATCACGCTTTGTGTATGATCCAACCATTCCATACCCGGTTCTAAATCCCGGAGACTTTTGGCCAGACAAATTTGACCAGAGAGGATTACAAAATGCAGTCATTTATCGTGACAGGATATATTGCAATACAATTGATGTTGGGGGAGATGGTAATTTTCTTTACTGTTTAAATCCACAGAACGGACTTGTTGTCTGGCGTACGCATGTGGATGCTTTTGCAAGCCAACCGGCATCTTTTCAAGACGACAGCATTATATACTGTTCTTATTTAGGCGACATTTCTACATTCAGTAATGAAGGCAAAATATTATGGAAAGGCAGGTTCGACCATCCTTATGACGGTCATTGGGTTGATACGGTCAACTCAAAGTTATTGGTGAAGGCTGTTTACTGGAAATATGTGTCAGTTTACGACATAAAATCCGGAAAGCTAATTTCAGAAACAGAAAACGACTCTTTGCAAAGACTGATTGAGCTCAAAATAAAAAATGAACGACTTACAGCAATGCGTAAGTACCGCTTCATAAGAGCAGGTGCAGCCTATACTATTAAATGCAGCCCCTCGGGACCGGATGAAACAGGCGAATATAAAATTGAAATAAGTAAATAACTGCTTCTGCCGAAGTATTATCAAAAACAGATCTGACGCCAATTGACACCGTTCAGCCGGCTAGTAAATTCTAATTTAATTCCTTTTTTACGGCATAAAACATTACAGAAACGCCCTATATTTAAAATAAGCGCGATTACTTACAATCATCTGATAATTGTGTGTACCTGCGAATTGGTGACAATTTATGAGTACGCCACACCCGGCGCAAAACACTAAAACATATTGCGCCATTACGAGGTATATTAAGAACCGGCGTTGCGAAAAGTCCAAGTAAAAAAGAATGTAATAGCAATGAACGTACAAGAACAAATCGAAGAATATATTGCCAGCCTGCAGGAGCCCAAACGGAGTGAGGTACAGGAGCTGCACCGGCATATAATGCAGGCATTGCCGGAATGCAGGTTGTGGTTTGCCGATGGTAAAAACAGCGAGGGCAGGATTGTTGCCAACCCGAACATAGGATATGGATTTTACACCATAAAATATGCTGATGGAACAACCAGGGATTTTTATCAGATTGGCTTAAGCGGAAACAAAACCGGCATTTCTGTGTATATCCTTGGTATAAAAGACAAGACATACCTGGCCCAAACGTTTGGAAAAGAACTGGGCAAGGCAAGCGTTACAGGGTATTGCATCAAATTTAAAAAGCTGAAGGATGTAAATCTGGATGTACTTACGGAAGCAATTAAATATGGTGTTAAGACTTCAAATAAACAGGATGGTGTAACAGAGTAATGAACAACGGGCGCCAGGCCAGGGATTATCATTATATCACCCCGGTTACCGGTAACGGCTGAATTTCTTCAAGCAAGGTACAAACATAACAAAAGCCGCTCTCAGAGCGGCTTTTAAGACCAATTTGTAGCGGAGACGGGAGTTGAACCCGTGACCTCAGGGTTATGAATCCTGCGCTCTAACCATCTGAGCTACCCCGCCAGCGGGCTGCAAAGATAAGCACCATTTTTTTTATTTTGCAAGGCCTGTCACATATTTTTTCAAATTTTCTGTGATCAGTGCAATCTTACGCTCCTTATAATCAAAGCATACCATACCCGTCTTGGCATGCACAATATCTGTCCGCGCCCCGTTCCGCTCCGCAGAAATATGATACATGAGGTCAAATGAACGATCAGTAACATCATCTGCATATACCGCAATCCTTAACGTATCCCCATAAAATCCCTCCCCTTTGTATGCAATCATCACATCGGCCATAATCAGGGCAACCCCGCCAGCATTCAGCTCATCATACCCCCATTGACGCAGCATACGCATCCTTGCCTCATGTATCAACGACAGTACCGCATCGTTGCCCATATGTCCTCCGTAATTTATATCACCTATACGCAAAGGAATTTCCGTAATATATAACGGATTCTCAGAAGGAAACTTTAATTTTACACGAGCCATATTGTAACGAATCTTTTATATGAAAATAATTTGCATCGGAAGAAATTATGCAGCGCATGCAAAGGAACTCAATAATGATGTTCCTGACGAGCCTGTCTTGTTTATGAAACCCAAAAACGCACTGACAGCCACAGACAAGCCTGTATATTACCCGGAATTTACTGATGATCTGCACTATGAATGTGAAGTGGTCGTAAAGATATGCAAGAACGGAAAATTCGTTTCGGAAAAAGCAGCATCCAATTATTACAATGAAATAACACTCGGAATTGATTTTACAGCCCGCGATGTGCAGCAGCGGCTGAAACAGAAAGGTTTGCCCTGGGAGGTAGCCAAAGCATTTGACGGCTCTGCGGCTGTAGGCCGTTTCATTCCCATTAGTAAAGAAATAAACCTCCAGGCCCTGCCTTTTCAGCTAAAACTGAACGGAGAAACAGTACAGGACGGCAATACGGCGGATATGATATTCAACATCAACAAGATCATCGAATATGCATCACAGTTCTTTACGCTTAACATCGGAGACCTTATCTTTACAGGTACCCCTGAAGGTGTGGGCCCGGTAACGGTATATGATCACCTGGAAGGGTTCCTGCAGGGACAAAAACTGCTGGACGTCAATATTCACTGATAAAACCTTCATACAGCTTGCAGATATACAACCCGCGAAAATGGTTTGGAATACTATTCCAGTTTCACAAATCAGATACACTGCGAAAACTTTCCCGGCTTATTCTGCTTATTGCGGTTTATACAGCTGTAATTGCCTGGCTTCAGCTGCATCATTTCGATCTGCCGCAACAATCTTATGCAAAGAACCTCTACCAGATGCATGGCCTGCTTGGCTTTGCACTCTCACTGCTGCTTGTATTCCGCACCAACACAGCTTATGACCGCTGGTGGGAGGGACGCAGGCAATGGGGAGCACTGGTCAACTGCAGCCGCAACCTGGCCATAAAACTGCAGGCCATACTTACCCCTAACGACACACACAACCGCGACTTTTTCAAGCGTTTCATACCGATGTATGCCACGGCATTAAAAGCGCACCTGCAATCAGAGGCCACGAGGGTTTCGCTTGACGATGCAAGCCACCCGGAGCTGGACATGAACAAACATGTACCCAACCAGGTAGCACGCCTGCTGAATGACCGTATCATGTCACTGCTTAAAACCGGGCAACTGACGGGGGAACAACTGCTCTACCTGAATCCGGAGATCACAGCATTTACAGATATCTGCGGCGCCTGCGAACGTATCAAAAACACACCAATCCCCTACTCTTACAGCGCTTTTATTAAGAAATTCATTTTTATCTATGTAATGACGCTGCCTTTCGGATATGTGCATGTGCTGGGCTATTTTGTAATACCTGTAGTAGCGGTTGTATTTTACGTACTGGCCAGCCTGGAGCTGATTGCAGAAGAAATTGAAGACCCGTTCGGTACAGATGCCAACGACCTGCCCATGGATAAAATGGCAGCAAATATCAGCAGGCATATTGCAGAAATATTATAGAAATACCGGTGCATTTTTATTGCCGCTGCAGGTACAATCTTGTATAGTTCCGCTATCTTCGCCTGTCAATAAGAAACCATATTTATGAAGCAATTTTTGCTCAGCATGGCGTTGGGGATAGCTGCCTGCTGCACTGCATACACTTCTGATGCACAAAAACAAAACAGTCAGAACGCCAGCGTTGGCTGTATGGATCCATCTATACGCCTGCAGTCGCAGGAAATAAAACAGCACTTCCTGAAACAAGGTTTTGTGGTGTACAAAGATGCCATGATCAGTATGTCATCAATGGAACCGTATCCTGTTATCGTAGAATTACAGCGCGGCCAGTTTTACCAGATCATATTTATAGGCAACATCGGCGATTCTAAAATGCGCCTGGAGGTATACAACGGCCATGATCAGAAAATAGATGAAAAGCTGGTGATGCGCAACCGCGAACAGCCAAATTATATCACTTATTCATTTGTACCCGAGCAGACAGACAGTTACCTGTTTACACTGATGCAGAAAATGAAAAATAAAGATATGTGCGGCAGCTTTACCATACTCCAGTTAAAGAGTGATAAAAAAGAACCAGCACCGGTTGTTCCTTATGAAGGGCAGCAATCAAAATAGAACGCTTTTACAACCTTAAAACGACTGAAAATGGATGTAAAAATAGAACAAGGCTGGAAGCATCTGCTGCAAAAGGAGTTTGAGCAGCCCTATTTCAGCGACATAGTAAACGTACTGAAGAAAGAAAAACAGGAAGGGCGTATTATCTATCCGCCCGGTCCGCAGATATTCAATGCTTTTCAGAAAACGCCGGTAGACAAAGTAAAACTGGTGATCCTCGGCCAGGACCCTTATCATAATCCCGGCCAGGCGCACGGGCTCAGCTTTTCTGTACCAGACGGCGTACAGCCACCACCATCGCTGGTAAATATTTTTAAAGAGATACATGCAGAACTGGGTCTTCCGATACCACGCACAGGCAACCTGGAGCCCTGGGCAGAGCAAGGCGTTCTGCTGCTTAATGCTGCGCTCACCGTTCAGGCAAATCAGCCCATGTCTCACAGCAAAATCGGCTGGCACCACTTTACCGATGACGTGATACGTATCCTCTCCGAGAAAAAAGATCACCTTGTATTTATGCTCTGGGGGCGTTTTGCACAAGGCAAGGAAGCTTTGATCGATACCTCAAAACACCTTGTACTGAAGAGCGCACACCCCTCTCCCCTTTCGGCGCACAACGGCTTCTTTGGCAATAACCACTTCCGCCGGGCCAATGAATGGCTGGAGGAAAAAGGTATCACGCCCATAGACTGGCGCCTCTGACAAAAATCTTTCTTTATTTTTGACGATTATTATGGCATTATCTCAAAACAGCAATTCGTTGCTGGACACCACGGCACTTCAGGCATTGCAGCAACCCCGCATCGCTATTGTATATACAGAATGGAATGAAAAGATAGTTGGCGAACTGATGAATGGCTGCAAACAAGTGGCGGCACAATTCAATTCGGCCATTATGGAAGAAATAGCTGTACCCGGCAGCTTTGAAATACCTTTTGCTTGCAATCAGCTCTGGCAGCACTATGCAGGAAAAGAAAACGCTCCGGAAGCCATCATAGCTTTCGGCACTGTAATACGTGGCGGTACACCGCATTTTGAATATGTGTGTAAAGCAGTGACAGAAGGTATTACACAGTTAAACCTTACCCTTCCCGTACCGGTGATCTTCGGAGTACTTACCCTCGATAATGAAGCACAGGCCTGGGAAAGACTGGGCGGCACGCATGGGCATAAAGGTGAAGAAGCAGCTATCACCGCATTGAAAATGATCCTCAATACCCGCCGCCTGAAAGGGATCCTGTAATACTTTCTTTTAAAAATTAAAACCGTTTTTGTAATGCACAACGTACAGCTTTTCATCCCCTGCTTTGTAGACCAGCTATACCCCGAAACAGGTATGAACATGGTAAAGGTGCTGGAGAAGCTGGGCTGTAATGTGTCTTACAATCCCAAACAGACCTGCTGCGGCCAGCCGGCTTTCAACGCCGGTTACTGGGACGATGCCAAAGCCGTAGCCACAAAGTTTCTCAATGACTTTGACAAAGAGTTTTACATCGTAGCGCCCAGCGGTTCGTGCACCGGTTATGTGCGCAACTATTTTGAAAAGATGTTTGCCAACAGTGCGGAGCATAACCTGAGCAATAAAGTACGTGGTTACATGTACGAATTTACCGAGTTCCTTACCAAAGTGCTGAACGTTGAAGATATCGGCGCAACATTACCGGGAAAAGCTACTTACCATGATGCCTGTGGCGCACTGCGTGAATGCGGCATCAAGGAAGGCCCGCGCAAACTGTTGCAGCACGTACGCGGACTGGAGCTCACCGAAATGAAGGAATGCGAGACCTGTTGCGGTTTTGGCGGCACATTTGCCGTAAAATACGAGCCGATATCCATCGGAATGGCGCAAACCAAAGTGCAGAGCGCATTGGATACCGGTGCCGAATACATGATATCAACAGACGTTTCCTGCATGATGCACATACAGGGATATATAGACAAAAACAACCTGCAGATGAAGACGCTGCATATTGCCGATGTGCTGGCCAGTGGCTGGTAACGGCCTTAAAGAACGGGGCCGGTTCCAATGCACGTAAATTAAATACGATCAAAGAGTTGCATTTCACAATTGCATTTGTACCTTTGTATTCACATCGCGAGGTAGAGCAGCGGTAGCTCGTCGGGCTCATAACCCGAAGGTCACTGGTTCGATCCCGGTCCTCGCTACAAGTTAATACAAAAGCCGCTCTGAGAGCGGCTTTTGTTGTTTTTATCTGTTTCTGTCAGAAGTTTTCAAAATTGCAATATGATTGCTGGGCAAATGAAAGCTTACCTCAGTCTTGCGTCTTCTCATCCGTGCTGTTTAGTTTCAGATCCGACACATAATACTTCAACGCTACCAGTCCGCTGTTAATACTGTCGTGCACATCGGCCGATATACGGTAGCGCTGTTCTTTTATCTGCTTTATCTGTTCTTCCTGCAGCTGCAGCCGTTCGCTATTAAAATCGTTCTCTACTTTATTGAGCGTACCGGTAAGCTGTTGTTTTTCTCTGACTGCTTTCGGCAGGTTTTTTTGAAGAAAGTATAGATCGATGCTCTTTTCAATCTGTGCCACACATACCGGCTATCTTGTTTTAATCAACGCTGTAGGTGCATGACCAAACTCTTTTTTGAAAATCCTTGAAAAATGAGAGAAGTTTTCAAAACCAACTTCTAAATACACTTCTGACGGACGTTTTTCTTTTTGCGAAATAAGAAAGTATGCCATTTCCAATCTCTGTTTCTGAAGCCATTTTTCAGGGCTTGTATTGAAAATCTTCCTAAAGTCGCGTTTAAATGATGAAATGCTCCGTCCTGTGAGCCTGGCAAATTGCGCCATTGGAACATTATATGAAAAATGCCGACTCATATATGCTGCTAAATCTATTTTATGCGGCTCACTGAAATCAAACAGGAAGTTTTTCAATACAGGATTGTGAAGTAACAGCTCAATGACTTCAACAGTTTTTATCTGAGCAAGTGTTGCAGTGAGCTTTTCTGGTTGTGAAAAATAAAGCATCAGTGAGTTAAAATAGGCTTTCATAAACTCGTCGTTCTCCACCAATATATTCGGCTCTCCTGTGTAAATTCCGTTTGCTTCCACACCATATTCAGCACTGAATTTCCGCAGCGTTTGCTGGTCAATGCATATACTGATTGACCTGAACGGCTTTTCTCCATCTGTTTTTTTCGTTGTTTTTACCAATTGATTTTTCCTGACCAACCCTAATGTTCCTGCAGGATGCGACACAACGCCGCCATCTGAAAATATTTCGGAAGTTCCTGAAACCACCAGTACCAGCCAATGTTCAGACACAAAAGGATCGTGCGAAAACTCATTGGTCGCAGAAGAATATAAAATGATGTTGTGCTGCATAGCTGTCTGCATTTGAAACTATCCCTTCATCCGGCTCAAAATTATTTTATCCATCAGTTTATCAGAAACAATTTTCCTGACTGCTAAAATCTGTTTTGCGCCAAACCCTCCCGAATAACGTGTCCTCGGTTTTTCCGCCTCAATGCTTTCTTTAATCAGTCTGGCAATCACAACCGGTTCTGGCAGGTTCAGGTTTGCTGTTGCTTTTTCCGCATTTATTGCCATTGACCTATATGCCGTATTTCCCGAAATACGCATCATCTTTTCATTGGCAATACCCGCCCATTCCGATTTTATACCGCCAGGTTCAATCACAATTACATCAATGCCAAATGGCTTTACCTCCATTCTCAATGTATCACTCAAACCCTCCAAGGCAAACTTGCTTGCGTGATACCAACCTGCCAGCGGGAATGCAATTTTGCCACCAATGGAAGATATGTTTATAATTTTCCCGTATTTCTTTTCACGCATTCCCGGTAACACTAACTGCGTTAAACGTACGGCGCCAAACAGATTTACTTCCAGCTGATACCGCGCTTCTTCCATAGGTACATCTTCAATGGCTCCCTGCAAGCCGAAGCCCGCATTGTTCACCAGAATATCTATGCTTCCCACCTCCCTTAAAATCCGTTCCACACAGGCCACTATACTTTCATCTTCTGTAACGTCCAGCTCAACAGGTTTGATATTATAAGCTTTCAAATCCTCCATTTTCCCGGCCCTGCGCGCAGCGCCATAAACGCTGTAACCGTTTTGCGCCAGATAAATAGCAGTCTCTTTTCCAATTCCTGCAGAAGCTCCTGTAACTAAAACTGTTTTTGGCATAACTCTTAAGTTTATACGGTAAAATTAGATAGCGTTCTTTTGCAGCGTTTTTCCGAAAAGCCCGGATTTATGTGCTGAAAAGCCCGGATGCCTGAATAGTTTGCATTCAATACAAGATCGTATAGACTTACTGCCGTACAGCTTTAAACGATTAAATCCGGCTGAAAAATCACCGAATCAGTTCGACTTTCGTTCGGCGGACTCTACCCGATGAAATGGAAAACCCCGTTCTGCAGGCTTTTTTATTACATCAGCACACGTCAGGGCTTTATATTTGTTAAGCAATACACGTAAACATGAATTTCACCAAACTGGTGCCGAATATTTTTTACACAGATATCCAGGTAGGCCTCAGATTTTTTATTGACTGCCTGGAATTTAGTATCGGCCATGATGAACTTAATTCCGATCAGCCTTTTTGTGCAATCGGGAAAGACGGACTATCTCTGCTCTTGTTTCAAAATAAAGAATTTGCTGAAAAGGACAGGCCTGAATTCAGGCTGGTAACAAACAATATTGAGGAGGTGTACAAAAAAATAGCATCAACTCACCCTGAATACCTGCATCCGAACCTTAAAGAAATCACACTCCGGCCATGGGGAGCAATGGAATTTGCACTAAAAGACGAGTCGGACGTTTGTATTATTATCCAACAATGGTGAAGCCCTGACGTGACACAAAGAACAACCATACAATCTCACCAGATGCAGCACCTGGAATTTAAACCTCCGGAAGAACTGCAGGATGCCATAAAATGTTTTTGGTACAACAGGAAAGATTTCGGAACAGAACGGGCAGGTTTTGAAGTAATACCTGATGGTTATGCTGAAATTATATTCCATTTCGGCAGCGGCTGCAGTATTTCGCAAGATGGAGATTTACATCCGTTGCCATCGCCATTCATGATGGGGCTCCTCAATCAGCCTGTTCATTTTTACGCCAAAGACCGCCTGGAAATTATTGGTATCAGGTGCTACCCCTGGGCTGTGTTTGATCTGCTGGGACTGCAGCCCGGCAAAGACGGAGTGCGCATATTTGAACACCCTATTGCCCGGCTTCAACCAGTGTTAAATAATTTAATGGGGGCTGGAAAAGCTGATGAAGCCATCGCTGAAGCAAAACAGTATTTCGGGAATGTACGTTCGCAGGTTGCCATGGACAGTATGTTATCAAAAGCAGGAATTGCTATGAGGAAAGCAAACGGCACTATGCCTGTAAGCCAGGTAGCAGCGGCAGCTCATGCAACGGTCCGCACACTGGAAAGAAAGTTCAGGCAATCATCCGGCCATACAGTTAAAGATGTATCCGGCCTGATGCGCTTTGAGCAGGTGCGAAACCGCTTATGGCTTTACCCTGATGCTAATCTTGCTGGCCTCGCCCTTGAGCTGGGCTATACCGACCAGGCCCATCTGAGCAAAGAATTCAAGCGCTACAGCGGCACAACACCAGGTGCATTTGCGCGGAAATCAAAAAAAAGGAAACAAACTGTAAGCCCCGATTTTGTCGCGTTTATACAAGTTTAAGGCTGGAGCATTCAGGAATTTTGCGTTTCAATGATCATAAAACAACGCAAAACCATGTTACTGAAAAATAAAAAAGTAGCTGTCATCGGTGCCGGACCTGTTGGCCTGACAATGGCAAGATTGCTGCAGCAAAAAGGGGCAGATGTAACTGTCTATGAAAGGGACAAAGACGCACAGGCAAGAATCTGGGGCGGCACGCTCGATCTGCATAAACATTCCGGACAGGCAGTCATGAAAAAGGCGGGGCTGCTGGAAGACTATTATAAGAACGCTTTACCCATGGGCATAATCGTTGCGGATAAACAAGGCAATGTATTGTCCACTAAAGAAATCATACCCGAAAACCGGTACGACAATCCCGAAATCAACAGGAACGATCTAAGAAAAATATTGCTGAACAGTTTAAACAGCGACACAGTTATCTGGGACAGAAAATCAACAGGACTTGAGGAACGCAACGGGAAATGGTTGCTGCAATTTGAAAACAAACCCGATGCGATTGCAGATGTTGTGATCGTAGCTAACGGAGGGATGTCCAGGGTGCGGAGTTATGTGACGGACGCAGAAACAGAAGATACCGGAACTTTTATTCTGCAGGGAGACGTACCTCGGCCCGAAATAAATTGCCCGGATTTTTACCGGTTTTGCAATGGTCACAGGCTGATGGCCGCATCTCAGGGCAATTTGCTGGTTGCAAACCCTTACAACAGCGGCTCACTGACTTATGGGATCATCTTTAAAAAGCCGGAAGAATGGCATGATGATCGCGGACCAGACTTTCAGGATACAGATAGTATTCGTGCTTTTCTTGCTGACAGGTTTTATGACTGGGATGATTGTTACCAACAATTATTCCGGGCCACATCGTTTTTCGCCGGGCTTCCGACAAGGAAATTACCGCTGGAAAAACCCTGGAAGCAGGATCGTCCTTTACCCATAACGCTTATCGGAGACGCCGCACACCTGATGCCACCCTTTGCCGGACAGGGTGTAAATATAGGATTGGTGGATGCATTGACCTTATCCGAAAATCTCACTATCGGAAATTACGAAACGATAGAATCCGCTATCAGCGATTATGAGCGACAGATGTTTGTATATGCAACAGAAGCACAGTCTGAATCAGGCAGAAATGAAATAAAAATGCGCCATCCTGATTTTTCTTTCCGGAAATTTCATCAATAAAAATCCGCATAGACAAAAAAATACAATACGGCACACTAACAGCATGTAATAATCATACATTTATGCGTCTTCCATGCCTGTAAAGAAAAGCCCATAGCGCTTTCTGCACAACGGCATTCCACAGATGGCGTACCGAACCCTGCATTACATGAAAATATAGATGAATTAGAAATAAAAGAATTTAATGCTATTTCTCTCCGGCTATTAAATCTTCCGTTTAAAAAGGCGACCTTTGCACTCGTTATTATTTCAAGCGGCCGGATTTCCGGATGCATGATTTAGTTTCTTCAGTAGCCGTTGCAAATGCACGGTGTTTGGTAACCATCATTATTTAAACACACAAACAAGAAGCAATGTCGATGAACGCATCAAAGTTTACAACGCTCAGAACATTACTTTTCTCTTCCCTGCTGCTGGCAGGTTGCAGCGCCACTCAAAAAGCATCCGACGGCACTGCACGGAAGTCAAAAAATCCAAAATTCCTGGATGATATAACACTCGCCGGCAATAATACAAACCGGATTTCCATACGGGACAACAGAAGCAGCAACGATGCCCAGTACGATCCTGCCAATGCAAACACACTGCAGGTAAAGTATGCCAGCCTGATGAAAGTAGTACCGCAGGCCATTCGCAATTTTTCGCTGTATAGCTTTATCGATGACTGGTATGGCGTTCCTTATCGCTTCGGAGGCATTGATAAAGGTGGTATCGACTGCTCTGCATTTGTGCAGCGCCTGTATGAAAATGTATTCCGCACCAGCCTGGTACGCACTGCATTTGAGCAATTCAACCTCTGCCGCATGGTATGGGACACCACCGATCTGAAAGAAGGGGATCTTGTATTCTTTAAAATACACAGCCGCCGCATCTCACACGTGGGCATTTACCTGATGAACAATTTCTTTGTACATGCCTCCGTCAGCCAGGGCGTAATGATCAGCAGCCTCAACGATAGTTACTGGCAACGCTTTTTTGCCGGTGCCGGACAGATACCGAAGGGTAATTAGTTTTTCTTAGAGTATATGCAAAGCCCCGCGCATGATGCACGGGGCTTTTCTTTTTTTAAACATCTGATGACTTTATACGGCTGCAACTTCTTCCGCTACTCTCGCAGCAGCCGCTTTTACAGCTGTAAGATCAAGCCTGGAGAGATTTACGCCGAGGCTGCGGCTTACAAGATCCTGCCGTACGTCTGCTTCAGACTTATTATCAGGATTATTATTCTGCCTTATGATCGCATATTCCGCTGCAAAAGCTTCAATGTTCAGCAATGTATTATAGGCAGTGGTATGCTGGTAAACCGCCTGCGCCAGGAAGCGTGCAAAATTCACAAAATACTCCTGGTAGCTGCTTAATGCCGAAGGCAGAACAAGACCTATGTCTTCCAGTTTTTTTGAAATACCGGTATCTGTAGTCTGGTCAAAAGTGCCCTGCATGGAAGTCCACGGAGATACCTGCTGAAATGTGGAAAGCACATCGCTTGTATCTACAGAGTTGAGCACTGCTCCCACTGCCAGTACTCCGGTTACTGCTTCTGCAGGCACCGATCCCGAAGGCTGCTGTATCCATGTCTCATAAATAGCAGGCACAGCTGCAAGCGTATCTTTTTCCCATGCCTGCGGTACTATATCCAGTGTGTTGTATTTGCTGGTATAGGCAAGCGGTGCACCATAAGAGGAATCACCTGTTTCTTTATTAATCACGTACTCGTAATAAGAAGCGAAAGCACTGTTGCCAGGTGTGGGGCCCGCCGTTGGCCATGCCTGTATAGCAGATATATTGCCGGAGCTGTTCCAGTTTGCAGACGTCTGCTGCATATCATGCAGGTACAGTGCCATTACGGGACTAAGCGCTCCGCCCAGGCTGTGACCAGCTACTGCCAGTGTTGTTTTTGAAGTGAGTTTTCCCGCAAAGGTCGCCAATGCTGAGGCCAGTGTTGTCTTTGAGCTGTCGGTCATGCCCAGCAGGATATTCAGCCCTGTAGCAGTACCGCCCGAAATAGTAGGTGTGAATAACGAAAGCGGAAAATGTACGCTGTCTCCTACAATGCTTTTCCAGGAAACACGGGTATTCACACTGAAATCTTCCTTAAACCAGTCATACATGGAGTCTGCATTGGTACCGGCGATACCCAGCACCAGCAGGTTCTGTGAAGGACTGTAAAAAAGAATCATGGTGTTGTCTGCGATCACAGAATCAGAACCGGGATTGGAACAGTATACAACGGGGCCCCATGCAGTAGTCCAGTCGGTACCGATGCAGGATTGGATTGTAGCATCTGCAAGTGATTGTGATACTACAGTATTTACGTAGTTCTGCAAACCGGAAAGGCCGCCCTGGGCCTGTGTAAAGGTGATGCCAAATGCGGGATTGGACAGCGAAGAAAGACTATGGATCTGCTGTTCCAGTGAATAGGATGCGCTCATAATGATGTGTTTTGATGGTGAAAAAAAGGAAACTGAAATTACAAAAAAAATACAATAAAAACATACATACTCCATACACAACACATTACCAAATTGTAAACTTCATTCGCATTATCCAGCTATCCCGCAGCATATGTATTTGTTATTTCGCGGGAGAGAAATTTGATGGTAATTTTACAATATGAAAATTCTGCTCACCATATTTGCCTGCATTATTACATCCTGTGTTTTTTCGCAGACCTACAGCGACAGCATTGCAAAGCACAGAGTTGAGTACAGAAATGATTTCCTTAAAGATCCGCATAGTCCGCTGAAAGCCAAAGACACTTCCTTTCTCCGCTTTTTTGCCCCTGATCCCGCCTATCGTATTGTTGCAGACTTCCGGCGAACACCCGATTCTGCTGTTTTTAATATGCCCACACATACCGGCAAACTGAAGAAATATCGCCAGTATGGCATCGTAAGTTTTCAGATAAATGATACGCTGTATACACTGGCAGTATACCAAAGCCCTGACCTTATAAAACAAAAAGAGTTGCAGGATTACCTTTTTATCCCGTTTACGGATCTTACCAATTACATCACTTCTTATGGTGGCGGCCGCTACCTCGATATGCGACTGGGAAACATTAAAAACGGAAAGGTGGTCATCGACTTTAACAAATGCTACAACCCTTACTGCGCTTATGCAGATGGCTACGCCTGCCCTATTCCGCCTGATGCCAATAAACTGAATGTGGCCATTCCGGCCGGTGAAAAAAACTTTGCCCGGGACCCGCAGGAATAAGACTTCTCGACGTTCAGACAGACTGTGGATTAATTAATTATTTCACCTGCCTATATACATTTTAATAAATTAAACTTATGTTTGCGACCCCAAAAACAAACAAAGGTTTAATTATGAAATTAAAAATTACCGTATTCCCTCTTCTGGCCTCTGCACTCTTTATGCTTGGCTGTTCGAGTGGTGGTGGTAGTAAGATAACTGCCAAACTACCGGAAGTATCCACATCCGCTGCAACAAATCTCAGCACTACTACAGCTACGCTCGGCGGCAATATTACCAGTACCGGCGGAAAGCCTGTATCTCTTGCGGGTGTGTTCGTAAGCAAATCTGCCAATCCGGCTTCGGGCTCTGCAGATTTTGAATTCGACTGGGCAAATTCTACTGACAGCGGTGCATTTACGTGTGTTGCAACCGGTCTTCAGTCCGGCACAACATATCATGTAAGGGCTTTTGCGAAAAATGAGATAGGCATTTCATATGGCAATGAAATCACATTTACGCTTAATGCACTGGGACAGGTAACCACCTTGCCGCCGACAGATATTCTCACCAACGATGTTACACTCAAAGGAACAGTTACCGTAAGCCAGGGCATAACTGCCGGTCTGCACGGATTTGTATTCTCTACTTATCACAACCCGGAAAGAAACAGCAGCAGCAGCACCGATTTATGGAACTACACTTCCGGAGGCAACGGCAACTATTCCATGACCATTGAGGATGCTTCTGCTGCATTACCTCCGCTTCAGCAGAATACAGTTTATTACGCACGGGCCTATGCAGAGGTGTATGATGCAGGCAGTTCGCAACCTCAAACGATATATGGGGATGAAGTTTCGTTTAAAACAACAGGGTATTATGGCCCTTCAAACGGTTATGTATTTTACGATAAAGGGGAAACATCAAACGGCTGGCGCTATATGGAAGCAGCTCCGGTTGATGTGAACTATTATTCGAACAATATAACATCATGGGGCTGCTCCGGACAAATTATCACCCAGACATATCCGGATCTGGGCAGTGGCGCAGCCAACACAGCAAGGATCATAAGTACTTGCTCTGATGCAGACTGTGCGGCCCGGATATGCAGCAATTATACAACTAATAATAACCACGGCTGGTTCTTACCTTCAACCAATGAGGCAAAATTCCTGGTCAGAGCTCTTTATTCATTAGGTGTTATCCCTACGTATTCTTCTTACTGGACATCTTCAGAGCTGAATACTGGTGGTGCGACAATAGTTATTGTTGATGGGCAGGGTCAAATAACCACCCAAGCAGAAAGTAAAAGTAATTACAACAATGTAAGGCCGGTAAGAAGATATTAATAATCAAGACAAACGCAATTACATAAAAGCTCCTGCATTTTGAAATGCAGGAGCTTTTATTTTTTATTGTATCCGTCTTTGATAGCGCCAAACGGCCCCAGCTTATGCTGCCGTTCACTGAATGTATCGCTGTACGGCCCGAAAGGATGATCAAATGGTTTCTTTGAAATATCTGGCCAGTCGTGGCTTATGTCCATTGAAGGGCGAGGTTGGGTATTGATAAATGCGGCGACATCCCAGGCTTCCTCATCGGTCAGTGTTGGCTTCAGATAGGTGGCCTGCTGAAAGGGCATATTGTTTTTTACATATCCTGCCAGCCGCGACAAACGATACAATCCGGCACCATCATTATAACTATTTATTCCCCAGAGTGGCGGATAAGTATAGCCATAGCCCTCCGGATTGGCCATTCCCTGTCCTTCCGCACCATGACAACTACGGCACTGGGCTTCATATATAACCTGTCCTTTATCCGGATCTGCTGCCCGTTTCAGCAAAGGCAAATCCATAATACCGCTGCCCTTGGGCTTTTTGCCTTTCGGCACCGCATCTCCGAGCCAGTGCATATAAGCTATGATTGCCCTCATTTCCCTGCTGTCTGTATCAATAGCTTTACCATTGAGGCTACGCTCAAAACAATCATTTACCCTTTTTTCAATTGATTCAACTTTTCCGCTCCTGTCCCGGAATTTAGGATAGGTAGATGCAACAGCGCTATAATTATTTCCCCAGGGAATAGTACCGGCTTCCACGTGACAGTTCTGGCAGTTCATCCCATTGGATTGATGCGCCACTATTCCTTTAGGTCCGAAATAGTAAGCAGTATTGGAGATTAGTTTATAACCGTATGCAGCCAGTGAATCGGCAGGTTTTATCTGGTAGCGGTTCCAGCCATGCCACACCTGTTCTGTAGTATCACCCAACACACGGTATTGGTAGGTATCATCACCGCAGGAGATAAGCGTACTACCTGCAAGCGCAGCCAATACCAGGATCCCTATCTGCCTGTTTATTTTGTTCATGGTAACTGCAATGATAGCTAAAAACGGTAATTAACAACAAAGTTATAAGAGGCCATATCCACTTTATTGATCACGTACTTATCGTTGTTATGGCTATCTCCGGTTTTCTGCTTATACATAAAAAGAAATTGTGCACTGAGTCCTTTCAGCCAGCCATTGAACTCATAACGCACATCCGCATCCAGCTGATTGTAAGAAGGAAAGCCATATTTATTCAATGCATAATTGGTTACGTCCGGCATTTCATAGTGGCCTATGCCCAGCATTGTGCGCAGATGCACCTTCGGAAACTGGTAGATCCCTTTCAGCATTACTGCGGTCATATCTCCCGAGCCTTCTGTTTTTTCTCTTGGCAGGAAAGTATAGAACGGTTCCTTACCCCACTCGCGCGGCATCAGGAAACGGCCGTCTTTTGTAATGCGGTTATAATTCAGCGTCACCTCTGTCCGCTTATTTTGCCAGCCGATTCGCGCACCGAATGTTTCTGTTTTACCACCTTTTTTAAAATAAGTTTTGGCAGTATCTGCATTTCCGCCATTGTTTACTGCCTGCTGTAATACTCCCTGTACGCCCGCAATCAACGCCGACGAGCCGAGTGTGTATTTATAATCTGCCTGTGCAAATATGGTGTTGAAAATATTGTCTACATAATGATCCCATACCTGCAGCTTCAGTGAAGGCACAGCATTCCACGTGATACCGGCTATGGCAATACCATTGCTGTTCAGATTGCCCAGGTAGCCCGACTTAACACCATTTCCCTGTACTCCTAATGGATAAAGACCTATAGATTCGCCAATGGAATACCATCGGGCTGTACTGCGTGGAGAAATGGCATTGAAATAGTCAAGCTCTATCTGCAGGTTCTTAAATTCGTTAATATGGGCTGAAATACCTTGTACTTTGGTCGCATTCATACGTCCGTCCTGCTGGTTAATAAACGGCGTATTCACATCCTGCCGCCCCACGATTGCATACGAACTACGGTAGTCATAGCGCAGATATAAATCTTCCAGCCGGGTCATGTTGTCCTTATTGACAGGATTGGCTACATCAAAAAGTCCCAGCTCATAACGGTTTGGCTGTTTGGTTACGGGATCCGGTTGTGTGAGGTCTGATGAGCCGATATTAAATACCGAAAATGTGCCGATACCCAGCCTGAAACCATGAAACACGGCCGTTTCATATTTTACTCCGCCGCCGATAGCATGTGCATGATAATCTGAAAGCCCCGGCGCATTGTCTGTGGCCATAAAATAATAACGTATGAGCCCTGTTACTTTTCCACCGGCAAAAAAATGCTTCAGGTTTTGAGCTGAAGCCATTGAATCCGGCGCGGACCGGGCATTTACAGCAGTATAGCCCAACAACAGCAGCGCCGGTAATATTTTTCTCATATTTACTTTTTGTGCAGTATTAAATGACCTGCTGCGGTCAAATATAGTTTGTTATTTTACCTTATACAATTGATGAGCGTGAATAGACAATGGTGATTGGGCAATGGTGAATAACAAACAGTAAGTAGTAATAGTTTTGACTATCGATCACCTCAATTCCAAACTCCATGTAACAAATTCCAAATCCCAAACCTTAAATCTCAAATCTGATATCTAACATCTCATATCTTCACTATTTTTGCCAGTCGTAAAAGCAGTACAGATCAGTCATTCCGCATCTATATTAGACACTCCTATAGAATTTCTGAAAGGCGTAGGCCCTCAGCGGGGAGAGCTATTGCAGAAAGAACTGGAAATAACAACATTCGAAGACCTACTGTACCACTACCCTTACCGCTATTTCGACCGGACACAGGTCACCAAAATCGGCGCTATCAATGCGGCATCAGATTATGTACAGCTGATGGGTGTGCTTACAGGCATAGAGGAAGAAGGCGAAGGCCGCAAACGCAGGCTTAAAGCCTATCTGAATGATGGCAGTGGTATCATGGAACTGGTATGGTTCCAGGGCGCCCAGTGGATGCGGAAATCCTTGGTAGAGCATGGCAGGTATATTGTTTTTGGTAAAGTTTCCTTCTTCAACGGCATGCCCAATATGGCGCACCCGGAAATAGAGCCGCTGAATGCCGAGACCGCTGTAGCGGGATTGCAACCCGTATATCCTACAACTGAAAAGCTGCGACAGAAAGGCCTTAGCAACCGCTCCTTTGCCAAAGTGACACAGGCGTTGTTTGAAAAAGTAAAGCCCGGCGATATCCCGGAAATACTGCCATCAAATATACTATCACAATACAGGCTGTGTAGCCGTTACCAGGCTATACGCTGGATACACTTCCCCGATACGGAAGAACATATGCAGATGGCAAGGCACCGGATGAAATGGGAAGAACTCTTTGCCTCGCAGATGATGATCGCCCGCATACGGTTGCAGCACACCATACAGCCGGGCTGGAAGTTTGATAAAGTAGGCGATCATTTCAACGACTTCTTTCATAAACATCTGCCGTTTCAGCTGACAAACGCACAAAAAAGAGTATTGAAGGAAATACGCCACGATACCGCCACCGGCAAACAGATGAACCGGCTGATGCAGGGCGATGTGGGGAGCGGAAAAACGATAGTGGCTGTAATGGCGATGCTGCTGGCTATGGACAATGGTTTCCAGGCATGTATGATGGCACCGACAGAAATACTTGCCCAGCAACACTTCCAGGGCATACGATCGCTGCTGGAAGAAATGAATATACCGGTTGCACTGCTTACCGGCAGCATTAAAGGAAAAGAACGGAAAGAAATACTGAAAGGATTTGCCGACGGCAGCATTCCCATAGCTGTAGGCACCCATGCATTGATTGAAGACAGCGTGCAGTTTCAGAATCTCGGTATGGCAGTGATCGATGAGCAGCACCGTTTTGGTGTAGGACAACGCGCAAGATTATGGCAGAAAAACGATCGTGCGCCACATGTGCTCGTAATGACAGCCACGCCTATACCACGCACACTCGCTATGACACTCTACGGTGACCTGGATGTTTCTGTAATCGACGAATTACCGCCTGGCAGGCAGGAAATTAAAACAGTGCACCGCACAGATATGTACCGCGCCAAGGTGATGGAATTTGTGCGCAGCGAAGTAGACAAAGGCCGCCAGGCATATATCGTATACCCCCTGATCGAAGAATCCGAAAAAGCAGACTACGAAAGCCTGATGGCCGGGTACGAACAGGTAAAGATCTGGTTTCCCGATCATAAATACCGTATAGCTATGGTGCATGGCCGCCAGCCTGCTGACGAACGGGAACGCAACATGCAGCGCTTCATTAAAGGAGAAGCAAATGTACTGGTCGCTACCACCGTTATTGAAGTGGGTGTAAATGTGCCCAATGCGTCTGTGATGGTAATAGAAAGTGCTGAACGTTTTGGCCTTTCGCAGCTGCACCAGTTACGCGGACGTGTGGGTCGTGGCTCTGAGCAGTCCTATTGCATTTTGCTCGCCGGCAATAAACTTTCTGACGACAGCAGGAAGCGGATGGAAATCATGACATCTACTTCAAATGGTTTTATCATAGCAGAGAAAGACCTTGAAATGCGCGGCCCGGGCGATATCTACGGCACCAGGCAAAGCGGTATTATCAAATTTAAACTGGCAGACATTGTACAGGATATGGGTATCCTGGAGCAGACACGGCAGGCCGCCCAGCAACTTATCAGCGAAGATCCCGGACTTGCATTGCCACAGCATCAGCTCCTGAAATATACGTTATTGAAACAGGCCCATCAATCCGAATGGAGCAAGATCAGCTGATCATTTTCAGACATAACTGCCGCTATTTTATTTCCTGAAGACTTTATAAGTACAACTGCATTCCGAGCTGTGTATTCTCAGGATATATACGCCCGGAGGAAGATTATTACTTCCCATATCTATCAAAAATCTGTCATTGCCGGCCTGCAGCAGATAACTGCCTTTATAACAAACCCTGCCCGCCACATCAAATAACTGCACGGTGATCATCCTGTCATCACTCACTCCATAATGGAACCATATCTGCCTGTCAAATATGGTATTTACAATGCTCATCCCGCAGGCATTCATTCCGGGTGCGGAATCGAGAGTTTTATCAGTCAGAAAATACCGCGCATGCTGCAAACCACCAGTAAAATGTCCCGTAAACCCGTAAAAATTATTGATGTGTTCTGCAATTGGTTTTACAACCTCTGTATTGGCACTATTAATATTACTGTCCGCAAATGCAGGCGTACACACCAGGTGCAATGAATCAGGATTGGCGCCACCGAGTTCATCTGGTGCATAATATACTGTTACATCCCTGCCAGTTCTTCCTGACGCATCTGAAGAAAGAGCAAGCTCTTTAATTGTCCTGTCTGCGTTTGCCAATGCACCGGCGGCTATACGCTGCATTCCCTTTCCTGCTGCCGTAATAGTGGCTGTAGTGCAGCCGAGGTCTTTTGCAGACTGCTTTACCCCTGCAATAAGCGTGCTGTCGCGGCTTTCATAAAAATAAACCTCCTGACCCGATTGTATATTCCAGGTGCGGGAGTCGTCCAGCACAGTATCCGCAGCTGCTCCCGGAGTTGCCTGGATAAAACGTATGGCAGGCCTTGCAGAAGTAGCGTAGTATACATGGCGAAGATCGCATCCTGTACTGTCTAACGACGCCAGCGACATCAGCGTACAGGAATCCGTACCACCGTCCATATATTCAAATATCTCATCGTTAAAATACATGGAGTTGTATGTGGGATGCGTAAAACAGATATCCATTGCGAGGCTGCTGGCTCCGTCCCAGCTGAATGTATTGCTGAACGGTATCATATTCCAGTCCGGCACTGTGTTATAATTACCATTGTATAACTGTGTAAACCCGGATGTCAGATACCCGTTGCTCAGTTCTGTAACAGGCACATTTGCCATCTTAACCGTAAAATCCTTAAATGGCTGTGTGGAATACTTATGCACCATCATAAAACCGATCGCCATAACCGGCAGACCCGGCTTTACCCCGGCAGCTATGAGCTCTGCAGGCCGGTAAATATATTGCATGTGTATTGCAGCGTCTTCGAGTATAAATGGTGAGGCATACTTTACATCCCGGTTAAACAGCCCGTAAGTGCAGACAGACTGTGTTATGCCTCCCGGAGCATGATCATCATTCTGTATCATCAGTCTGCATGTGCGATATGTGCTGCTCTCCAGATTGCTGCTACCGGGAGCAAGTTTATATTCAAGATCTACATAGCTATCATCATTCACTGCACCATTGTCGTACAGTGTGAGCACCACATTAGCCGTACCTGTACTGCCTGCCGGAAAAGAGATCGCAGCTGTATCCAACGTAAAATCTACCCCTTCCTTTAATCCCTGTGATGGTCTTGCTGTAATAGTAATATTGGCCGTTCCACCGGCAATGACAGGCCCCGACAGCACAAGCGGAACATATACCTTCTTCCCCGACCGGCAGCTGGTTCCCTGTGCATACTCATTAACCAGAACTGTATCTGCGGCAAACGATATATGCGGTGTGCACGGAACAAAATCATTCCCGATACCTACAGCATACCAGGCGCGGATTACTGCTTCGGCTTCAGCAGAACATTTGCCATACAGCATTTCAGCAACACTGATGGACGCACTGCGGCAATCTGCAAATGCGGAAGCCGGTGTCAACGCCAGTTCTGTATTATAAGCTATATCGGCAGCCTTATTAATCCCTACGCCGGATACATGAAATGTGTGACCGATGTCATTGGTGCCACTGCCGCCCTGCGAAAGCAGGTAAAACCAGTGATTGAGCACACCACTGTTGGTATGAACGCCGCATACATCATTTAAAGTATTGCAGCCGGAGTCTGCATAAACCCAATATTCGCCCTTATAAGTATCCGGGTCACCACACCGCTTGGGATCAGACATGCTTCGTAAAGGAGTTAAGCTGACCTCCTCTCCTACTTCCCAGGTAAGCTTCGGGCTGCCATCATTTTCATGAGGATCAGCCCAATTTTCCACTACGGCTCCCCATATATCGCTGAAGCCCTCATTCATGGCACCAGACTCGCGCGAATAAATAAGGCCGCAAGTTGTCTGGCATATACCATGGCCCATTTCATGAGCACAGATATCCAGGCTTACCATGGGATCAAAGCCCCCGTTATTTTTTCCGGAGCCATCGCCAAACGACATACTGCTGCCGTCCCAGAATGCATTGTCATACTTGTTTCCGTAATGCACATAGGCAACCAGCGCGCTATCATGATTATTATAGCTTTTCCGGTGCTGCACATTATCCCAGTAATCATAAACCCTGGAGATGGCCCAGTGTGCGTCAATTGCGGTATCGCCCGGCCAGCTTATTGTACTGTTTGTAATCTCTGCAGGAGAAGAGAAAAACGGAGCATAGAAATATGTAAATATTCCGCCGCCCCGGGTCATGTCATGTAATACGTATTTATTACCGGACGCCACAGTTTCAAAAGACACAGAACCGCTATAAAGTGTATTGCCGCTACCCTTGACATGCTGCAGCAATGAGTTGGAAAAAAGCACTTTCCCGGTAACTGCATCCACATACACCAGCTGCCTGGATAGCGGCTGCAACGCATAAATGTCAAAACGATAGGATAGATGAAGTTTTCCATCGGGCGAACCACTGCTGTAATCCTCTATCCACACAATAGAAGCATGCGGATAAAGAGAAGTATCTTGCTTGAGCCGCATTAATATTTCTGTACGGGACTCTTCCCAGATATACTTTTCAGCGCCCACATAAGCCAGCGCTTTTTGTAAAGCGGTATGCTCGTCTGTTTTTATATCCGTAGCAGGCGGCACCGCAGTCTGGTAAAAATCTGCGTTGACAGCGCGTACTACCCCATCGTAAGAAATGACCGTAACCATGCCATGCTCTACCTTATACCCTTTGTACCATTGCCCGTACCCATCTATCGTTGCGCCGTTCTTTGTACGGGTGCTGCGTTCCGGCCGCAACTCATCTACAGTCGGTTCCAGTTGAAAATAGCTCCGCAGCATACCGGGAGTCTCCTCTGTGCGTATGTGGGCGGTTTCTGAAAAACGTATTGTTTTAGGAGTATTATCGCGTGCATTCCGTTCCAGTAACACTGCCGGCTCCTCGCTGTGTGCCTGCTGAGCCGGGCTTTTGACACTGAAAACCAGCATTAAGAATACTATCGGAAAAAGGATGCTCCTGTATGATGGGTTAAATAGCATATTACGAATATAGATTAACCATGGAAAACCAGGTATTTGGATTTTCCATGCTGCAATAAAAATAGTAAACAGCGCTTGTAATTTATTCACCTCTATGTAAAAAACAATAACAGCCCTCGCCTTAAAATATTTATCCGGAAAACTCAGAGCCTGAAATGAAACATTACAAAGCAAAAAGGCTCGATATCCCAATAATGATTATCAATGTTTTGAGAAAAGGCATTGACATAGCCTATTACCGTATAGATTATTTCCCTGCAAAAAAACCATTCAAACGTTTGTTTAAATTAAACGTGTGTTTAACTTTGTGCCGTGAAAGGAGAATAAGTAACATGGAATATTCAGAAAAACAGTTACAGATTATAGAAGCCGCAGAAAGGCTTTTCGCCACCAAAGGTTATGAAGGCACATCTGTACGCGATATAGCACAGGAAGCCAATGTAAACCTGGCAATGATATCGTACTATTTCGGTTCCAAGGAAAAACTGATGGAGGCACTTTTCGATTGCCGCGGAGGATTTATACAACTGACGATACAGAATATGCTCGACAACAAAGAGCTTACTCCATTGCAGAAAATATACGGTCTTATTGATGCATACATGGAAAAGATGTTTACCCAGCAGTATTTCCATAAGATAATGGCCCGGGAACAAATGTCGAAATACCTGTCTGACAATACACTGGCCACAATGATACTGGAAGCCAAAAAGAAAAACCAGGAAGTTGTACGCCAGATAATACAGGAAGGACAAAAGAAAGGTGTGTTCAAAAAAAATATCGACATCCCTTTTATGCTGATGACCTTGTTCGGAACAGCAAATCACCTCATCACCACACAACACTTTTACCGGGAAGTCAACGACCTGAAGGATATGCCGGACGAGGACTTTCAGAAATTAATCAAAAAGAAATTAAGCCATCATTTAAAAACACTGTTTAAAGCGATACTGACTTATGAGGCATAACACAATAACAAAAGGATTAAGCACACTGGCTTTCGGCCTGCTGGCATTTTCTGCCACAGCACAGAACACCAGGCAGCTTACACTTGACGAGGCCATTGACCTGGGACTGAAAAACAGCAAGCAACTGAAACTCAGCAGTGCAAAAATCAATGAAGCAACCGCGTCCCTCCGCGAAGCAAAAGAAAACAGGCTCCCCGAATTCAGCATCAGCGCTTCCTATCTGCGCGTAAGCAATCCCAACATAGACCTGAAAACAGGCAGCAGCAGCTCATCCGGCACAGATACATCCGGCAGCAAATCCGGAGGAACGCCTAATGTAAATTCTGCCGCTTATGTATTGGCAAATGCAAGCATTCCCGTGTTTGCCGGCTTTAAGATACAGGCAGGTATAGAATCTGCAAAATATCTTGCTGAAGCTGCAAAACTGGACGCCACAGAAGACCGCAATGCTGTAATACAGAATACCGTAGCTGCCTATGCCAACCTGTACAAAGCACAGAAAGCCGTAGACCTTGTTAAAGAAGACCTGCGCCAGTCGCAGCAAAGGGTTACGGACTTCGCTAACCTGGAACAAAACGGCCTGATGGCACGCAACGACCTGCTTAAAGCACAGCTGCAGGAATCGAACGTGGAACTCTCATTGCTCGATGCAGAAAATAACTTCAAAATTGCTACCATCAATATGAACCTGATGCTGGGCCTGCAGGAAGAAACAGAGCTGGTAACAGATGCATCTTCCTTTCACCCGGTTGAAGACACCAAATCGATCGGAGACTGGGAAGGTATGGCATTGCAGAGCCGCAACGACGCAGCAGCACTGATGTTCCGCGAGAAAGCAGCCGTTGCAGGAATCAAAGCAGCAAAAGCAGATTATTATCCGTCTCTGGCTATTACCGGTGGTTATGTAGCAGCAGATATACCTAATTTCATAACGATCACTAATGCGCTGAACGGCGGTGTAGGCGTAAAATACAGCCCGTCTTCGCTCTGGAAAACAGGAGCAAAAGTAGCACAGGCCAAAGCACGCCTTGCAGAAGTACAGGCCAATGAATCCATGCTCAATGATAATATCCGTATACAGATAAACCAGGCTTACCAGAATTACCTGGTGAGCGTGAAGAAAATAGACGTTTACTCCAAAGCTGTAGAACAGGCAAACGAAAACTACAAGATCGTTAAGAGCAAACACGAAAACAGTCTTGCCACCACTACAGACCTGCTGGATGCAGACGTAGCCCAGCTGCAGGCCAAACTGAATTTTGCTTTTGCAAAAGCAGACGCCATCGTAGCCTACAACAAACTGTTACAGACAGCCGGCGTACTTGATAAAAAATAAAACAGCAGCATAGTTTAATATTCATTCATCAGCAACAAGCGACAAAAATTATTTATAATGGAAACGCAACAAAAACAAGCAACATCAACCAATCATACTCCTGCTATGGCTGCACAGGCAGAAACTCCCGCAGCACCCAAAAAACGTAACAAAGTATTTCCGCTGATACTGGCAGCCCTGGTGATCGGTGGCGGTACATTCGGTATAAGCAAATATATTCACGGACAGCACCATGAAGAAACAGACGATGCGCAGATAGATGCCAACATCAGCCCTGTGATACCCCGCGTAGCCGGCTACATCAGCGAAGTGCGCGTAAAAGACAACCAGTATGTAAAGAAAGGCGATACACTGGTAATACTCGACGACCGCGAACTGAGAATAAAGGTAGAACAGGCCGAAGCCGCACTGTCAGCTGCACAGGGCAGCCTTGGCGTAGCCCAGGCAACTACATCTGCTTCACAGGCAAATGTATCCAGTGCCGAAGCAAACGTAGGTACTGCCAATGCACAGATAGAAGCTGCAAAAGTAAACGTATGGCGTGCTACACAGGACTACGAACGTTATGCAAACCTCATCAAAGACCACTCTATTACACAACAGCAATATGATGAAGCACTGGCTGCCAAACAAAGAGCAGAACGTCAGCTGCAGGTATTGGTAGAGCAGAAAAACGCTGCCGTACGCCAGACCAGCGCTGCGGCTTCCCAGAGCACTGCAACAGGTCAGCAGGTAAGTGTTGCCAACGCTACCATCAAACAGCGCCAGGCAGACCTCGACAACGCAAAACTGAACCTGTCTTACACAGTGATCACAGCGCCTGCCGATGGAAAACTTTCTAAAATAGGCGTACAGCCGGGACAATACCTGCAGGCCGGACAAACACTGTTCAACACAGTACTGAACGACGCTGTATGGGTAGTTGCCAACTTTAAGGAAACACAGCTGGACAAAATGAAGACAGGTCAGAAAGTGATCATTACTGTAGACGCATTTCCCGGTCATGACTTCGAAGCCAAACTGACTTCATTCGCTCCTGCTACCGGTGCACGTTTCGCACTGCTGCCTCCGGATAATGCCAGCGGCAACTTCGTAAAAGTAGTACAGCGCGTTCCGGTTAAAATAGAATTCGCCAACCCTAATGATGAGCTGGTAAAACAACTCCGCCCGGGTATGAACGTGAATGTAGACGTACACCTGGACTAATTTAAAAATTAGCTGATGTGACAATTGGCAAGTGAAAGATTTTGCTGATGCGCTGATGAGATTGGATTTAGTCAAGTATTGGATTTACACGGAGCATTAGCTAATCAGCTAATTATCACATCAGCTAATTAATAAGATTGCCGGGAAGTAATTCTCTGAAGAACGGTGCCATCGCCACTGAAGTTATATAGCAGCAGTGGCGGCGACGCTCCAAAAGAAAAAATATTATGCAACAAGAATCATTAGTTGAATACGGCGGACGAAGAGTGATCATTACGATCACAGCTATCTTCTGCGCCCTGCTGGAGATCGTGGACACCACGATTGTTAATGTGGCGCTCAACGATATGAAAGGTAACCTGGGCGCCACGCTCAATGAAGTGGGCTGGGTTATCACAGCCTATGCGATCGGTAACGTGATTGTAGTGCCGATGACCAGCTGGCTGGCACAGCAGTTTGGCCGCCGCAACTACTTTGCCGCGTCTATCATATTGTTCACCGTCTGTTCGTTCCTCTGCGGTAATGCCACCAATATATGGGAGCTGGTGTTCTTCCGCCTCATGCAAGGTATAGGAGGGGGTGCACTGCTGGTAACATCACAGACTATCATTACAGAAAGCTATCCTCCTGAAAAACGCGGTATGGCACAAGCCATTTACGGACTGGGTGTGATCATAGGGCCAACACTGGGCCCGCCACTCGGAGGTTATATCGTTGACCACTATGCATGGCCTTACATCTTTTACATCAACATACCGATCGGTGTTATCGCTACCCTGCTCACGCTGCAGTTTGTACGCAGTCCGAAATACGGCGAGAAAAAATCTGCAAGCGAAATTGACTGGTGGGGCATAATATTCCTGGCCATGGCTGTAGGATCGCTGCAGTACGTACTGGAGCGCGGACAGGAAGACGACTGGTTTGCCAGCAGCACCATTACAGTGCTTACAGTAACAGCGGTGCTTGGCTTCTTCTTCTTCATATGGCGCGAGCTTACGTACAAGAACCCGATTGTGGAGCTGCGCGTACTGAAGAATACGAACCTGCGTGTAGGAACGATACTATCCTTTATCCTGGGCTTTGGCCTTTACGGATCTACATTTATCATCCCGCTGTATACGCAGAGTACGCTAGGCTGGACGGCTACACAATCCGGCCTGCTGATGATGCCGGCAGCACTGATGACCGCCTTTATGATGCCTATTATCGGGCAGATACTGCAAAAAGGTGTACCGCAGCAATATCTTGTAGCAGGCGGTATGGCCATCTTCTTCCTCTTTTGCTACTGGGGATTCAAAATAATCACTCCGGACACAGGCAAGGAAGCTTTCTTCTGGATGCTGATGATGCGCGGTATAGGTATGGGTATGCTCTTCATCCCGATCACCACGCTTTCCCTCTCTACCCTGAAAGGGCAGCAGATAGGCCAGGGCGCAGCCTTTACCGGTATGATGCGCCAGCTGGGAGGCTCATTTGGTGTAGCGCTGATCACTACTTTCATTGCCCGCCAGAACATGACACACCGCAGCGACCTGGTAAGCAATATTACCAACTCAAGCTTAAGCGCACAGAACCGACTGCACGCTATACAGCAAAGCTTTATAGCCAAAGGCATGAGCTCGGAAGTAGCGCTGAGGTCTGCATACCAATCGATAGACTATTCTGTTTCCAAACAGGCTGCTGTACTTTCTTATATGGACTGCTTCATGTACCTCGGAATCATGTTCCTGATATGCGTACCATTTGTGCTCATGGTAAAAGGCAACAGGGGACAGAAGAAAATGGATATGTCTGAAGCAATGCACTAAAAATCATATTATTACCACACCTCTGAGTAATAAACCTAAGATGAATAAAGCTCCACAGATGAATTTAGAAGATTGATTGTTTGTTTTTGATTGATGAAAGGAGGCCGGCAGTACAGCCGGCTTTCTTTTTAAAAAATCTGAAAAAACCACACACATAAATACAATTCCAGCAACTTACTGTACCTGGCAATAACTATATTTATAAAACATCTTTTCCCTGATACAATCAAGCAGCATATGATACCGGTGAAGCGTCATACCATTACCACGGAAAGACTGTCGTTACATGCGTTTGACCCAGCGTCATACCATGAAATTTTTACTACCTGCACAGATGAAGAAATTACCTGCATACTCGGTCTGCAATCGGCGGAAGAGCTGCAGGAAGAAAAATGCCGGTTTCAGAAAGGCATTGCAACCCATAACAGATCATTTGTAAACTTCCAGATAAGAACTGCCGGCACAAATGAGATGCTCGGCTGGTGCGGATTTCATACATGGTATACCCAGCATGAGCGGGCCGAGATAGGCTATGCGCTGCGCCATGAACAGCATATGGGCAAAGGCATCATGACCGAAGCCCTGAATGCCATAGTGCGGTATGGATTTGAGGTTATGAACCTGAACCGCATCGAGGCATTTATAGGTCCCGGCAATACAGCATCTGTAAAACTGGTGAAGCAAGCCGGCTTTAAAAAAGAAGGCCTCCTGCGGGAGCACTATTTTAAAAACGGCCGCCACGAAGATTCAGTAGTGTTTTCCCTGCTGAAAGGCGAATGGCTGCATAACGAGTTTGTACGGAATCAAGCACTGTAATATAATTTCGAGCGGCAGTTTCATAGCAAGGCATAATAAGAAAGCAGGAAGTCATTTATTATCTTCACGCATCAATAATCGCCTGTTTATGAAAAAGCTCCTGCTTTCATTAATATTTCTGTTGCCGGCTGCAGTATTTGCACAAAACAAAACTGCAGATTCGGCCTGGGTAATGACACATTATACCAAGCAGGAGATAAATATACCCATGCGGGACGGCGTAACACTGTACACCGCTGTTTATACACCAACCGACAACAACGAAAAGCACCCCATACTTATTAACCGTACACCATATGCAGCTGCACCGTATGGTAAAGATTTCCGTAATTTCTGGGACACACACTGGATAGCTTATCTCCGGGAAGGCTACATCATTGTAATACAGGATGTACGTGGCCGCATGATGAGCGGCGGTACATTTGAAGACGTGCGCCCGTATAACGAACACAAAAAAGGCAAAAAAGACATAGACGAAGCCAGCGATACCTACGATACTATAGACTGGCTGGTAAAAAACATAAAAGGGAATAATGGCAAAGTGGGCGTTTTCGGCATTTCCTATCCCGGCTTCTACTCTACCATGGCAGCGCTTTGCGGTCATCCAGCGTTAAAAGCAGTAAGCCCGCAGGCACCTGTTACCGATTGGTTTATGGGCGATGATTTTCATCACAACGGAGCTTTCTTCGAACTTGATGCTTTCGGATTTTACAGCGGCTTCGGGAAAGCAAGACCTGCGCCAACAAAAACTGCAGCCAAAGGATATACATTCCACACGCAGGACAACTACAGCTTCTACCTCCAAAACGGTACATTGCCGCGGCTTTCACAGCTCATAGGCGACAGCGTACAATTCTGGAAAGACCTCTACGCACACCCTGATTACGACGCCTGGTGGCAGGCGCGCAATACAAGAAATTTTGTACAGCACATACCATCCAATCTCGCTACGCTGGTAGTAGGTGGCCTGTTTGATGCCGAAGATTGCTATGGCGCATGGAACCTGTATAAGGCAATTGAGCAAAAAGCACATAACAATAACAAGCTGGTGATAGGTCCGTGGGCACACGGTTACTGGGCACGCAGTGAAGGCAGCTACCTGGGCAATATCCGTTTTGGCAGCAAAACATCAGAATGGTATCAGCAGCATATAGAGATCCCCTACTTCAATTATTACCTGAAAGGCAAAGGCAGCATCGACTCAATCAAAGAAGCAAATATCTTTTTTACCGGCGAAAATGCCTGGCACACCTATGATCAATGGCCGCCTGCGGCAGAAAAGGCAACGGAGCTATACCTGCAGCCATCCGGCAAGCTGGACTATACCAAACCGGCAGGAGCTGATGTATTTACAGCTTATACAAGCGATCCGGCAAAACCGGTTCCGTACACAGAAGATGTGCACCTGCACCGCACCCGCGAGTACATGAACGACGACCAGCGCTTTGCTTCCCGCAGGCCGGACGTACTGACATTTGAAAGCGGTGTGCTGCAAAACGACATACGCCTCGCAGGACCCGTAGTGGCCGATCTGTTCGCATCCATATCCACTACCGATGCGGATTTTGTGGTAAAACTCATAGATGTATTCCCGGATGAATTCTCTTACCCGGCCGATATGAAAGGCAACAACGCCAACTATCCCATGGGTGGCTACCAGATGCTGGTAAGGGCTGAAATTATGCGGGGCCGCTACCGTAATAGTGCAGAACATCCCGAAGCATTTACACCCGGGCAGGTAACAGAAGTAAAATACACCATGCCGGACGTAGCACATGTCTTCAAAAAAGGTCACCGCCTTATGATACAGGTGCAGAGCAGCTGGTTTCCACTGGCAGACCGCAATCCGCAGCAATTCATCAATATCTATGAGGCCAGACCTGCAGATTTCATTAAATCAGATATACACATCTATCACGATGCTGCGCACCCTTCCGGTGTGATACTTCCTGTAGTTTCAGAATAAATGCGCATGTAGTTTGCCCGTTTTTTTGCAGTTTTGCAGCCGGAAAAGAGAAACGATATGTTCCAGGAAATACAGAGATTCCGCCAGGGCTGGCTTTGGGTAATTGTTATTATAATAGCTGCGGGTGTTGCTTCACCTGCATATCTCCCTGCATTCAACAAACAACCGGTGCCGTTTTACATCTCGGTACTTCTTATCATCATACCACTGCTGGTCATGTTCCTGTTGTTTATGATGCGCCTGGAGACAGAGATCACGGAAGAAGGCATCAGTTTTTTCTACTTTCCGCTCATTAAAAAGAAACTCATTCCCTGGAGCCAGATAGAAACTGTATTCGTGCGCAAGTATCACCCGGTCATGGAATACGGCGGCTGGGGCATACGCTACAGCACAGCCAAAAGAGGCCGCGCGCTCAATACCTCGGGCAACATAGGGATCCAGATCGTATTTAAGGACAAAAAGCGCCTGTTGCTCGGCACACAGAAACCGGAAGAAGCCGCTGCCGTTATCGCCGCATTTGCCAAAAGAAAAGTGGTAAAAAACGTAGAGGATTAGCAAATAAGCTGATTAGCTAGTGATATAGCGCGAGCCAGCATTGGTATGCATTAGTCAATTATCACATCAACTAATTAGCCAATCGTTTCTATATTATCTAAGTTATTGTCGTCCTGAACGTAGCCGAAGGAAGGCAATAATTTTCTTATTACCCAACTTCCACATTATTCCCAATCAGCACATTTTCACATCAGCTAATTCCCTTTAATTCGTTTCCACTGAAAAACAACTGCCAGCAGGGCGATAGAAAAACCGGCGCCGGATATCGCATATACAGATTCGCGGTGCTCCATATTTCTTGCCAGCCAGAAGTTACTGGCGCAGATCAGCATCAACACTATCGTGTACAATAAACTCATTTTAAGCCTTTTAGACTTCTGTTCTTCCCGGGTCATGCGGCAATAATGTAAAATGTAACGTAAACACGGCGTTAAGATAAAACTAATTTCCCCGCAACTGCGGTTAAATCCGCCCGATTATATATCTTTGCGGCCGCTAAAAACAGGTTCTTTACGTATATGATAAGCCGCAGAAACATCCGGGTAAAAGTGATGCAGACATTGTACACACTGGCAACAATGGAGCCCGGAGAACAGGAAGTGAACAAAAGAATTGGCTCTAATATCCTGAATGAAAAACTCGCCCGGTCACTCGATCTTTTTACCACCTCCATTTTATACACTGTTAGAGTAGCACAATATGCGGAAAATGATGCCCTTCAGCGCGCTTCCAAATACCTGCCTACTGCAGAAGATAAAACCGTAAGTACCAAGATTGCCGGCAACGAATTCATGTGGCAGATCCTGTCCAACAACACCTTTGCCGAAAAAATCAAAGAATCCCGGCTGGAGCAGTATCTCGATGAAGAATGGATCAAGAAACTGTACCAGCAGCTTGTAAAATCAGACGAATACCAGGCTTACATTGCTGTACAGCAGCGCGATGCCAAATCCGAGAAAAATATCATCCGCTACATCTGGGAAAACCAGGTGCTCAACAATGAAGGCCTGCAGGAATATTTCTCCGAAGAACTCCCCGGCTGGGAAGACGACAAGGAAATGACCGCAATGCTGATGGAGAACTTTTTTAAGAACAGCGTAAAGGTCAACTTCCTGAACCTTATTTCTACCGAAAAACGCGAATATGCGCATGACCTGCTGCATGCCGTAATGGACAAAGAAGAATACTGCATGGAGCTGATACAGCCCAAGCTCATCAACTGGGATGCCGAGCGCGTGGCGCTGATAGACCTGCTGCTGCTGCGTATGGGCGTTTGCGAGCTGCTCTTCTTCCCTACCATTCCTACCAAAGTAACGATCAACGAATACATCGAAGTAGCCAAAATGTACAGCACCCCGCAGAGCGGACAGTTTGTAAACGGCGTACTCGACAACATACTTAAAGACCTGGTGCGCGACGATAAAATACGCAAGCAGGAGCGTAGCCGTAAACCTTAAATTTGCACTACTGTATGAAAAAATATCTTTTTGCAGCTTTAGTACTTGGCCTTGCAGCATGCAGCAATGCTCCGCAGCAGCCCGAAAGCAAAAATAAAAACCTGCTTTCCCCGGATCTCGTTCACGATCCGCACACAGCCGGCGGTACAGATACTGCTATGCTGGGCAAGTTGCCTACATTGGATCTGCAGGACACTACACACGACTTTGGCACCATACACGAGGGTGAAGTAGTTACACAGGAATTCAGCTTTAAAAACAACGGAAAATCACCGCTCATTATCGGCAGCGCCACTGGCTCCTGCGGCTGCACCGTTGCAGACTTCCCCCACGATCCTATCTTGCCGGGCAAAGGCGGTGTGCTCAAAGTAATGTTCAACTCCAAAGGCAAAGAAGGCCACCAGGAAAAAACAGTAACCGTAAATACCAATACCGCACGCGGCACACATATGATCTTCATTAAAGCCGAAGTGAAACCCGAAGGAAAATAAATAAACTTTTTTAACACAATAACACAGGAACAATGTTCGTAAATCTTCAGACAGTTTTATTACAGGCACCCGGTGGTGGCAGCTTCCAGCTCATCTTCCTCGTAGGTATGATCGCAGTAATGTATTTCTTCATGATCCGCCCGCAGGCAAAACGCGCCAAAGAGCAGAAGAAATTTGCTGAAAGCATGAACCCCGGCGACAAAATCGTAACCACTGCCGGCATCCACGCTACCATCAGCCGTACCAACGACGACGGAACACTCAAAATAGAAGTAAGCAACGGTACGTTCATGACCATCGAACGCTCTGCTATTTCTATGGAGATGACTGCTGCTGCACGCAAAAAAGCAGAAGGCGGTTCAGCTGTAGTAACTAAATAATTTTTTGTACCCGGCAGGCGTGCTGCTATGGTGCTGCCGTTGCGTCGCACTCTTGTACGTTCTGTTCGCTAATTTGCAGCCTCAGAGCCTGTTTAAACTTTATTGATGGGAATTATTACACAGCTATTTTGAGCGAAACGAGGCAAATTTTGCAGACATAGTAGGCCGCTATGGCGAAAAATTTAACGAAGTTGCAGCCAAAAATAGCCGTAAGAAAACCATTATATAAATTTTAAACAGGCTCTCATGCTTAAAGTAGGAATTACAGGCGGCATTGGTTCGGGAAAATCTACTGTATGCCAGGTGTTTCAGACACTTGGCATACCTATTTTCAATGCCGACCGCGCCGCACGCTGGCTTATGGAAAACGATCCGCAGCTCATTGCCGGCATCACCGCCCTATTTGGCCCCGAAGCCTACACAGATCATAAGCTCAACAGGCCGTTTATCTCTCAATCGGTTTTTAACGACAGTGCAAAGCTCAAAGCACTCAATGCCCTCACCCACCCGGCAACTATAGAATACGGCCGTCGCTGGATGCAGGAACAGACCACACCTTATGCCATTAAAGAAGCAGCTATATTTTTTGAATCGGGCAGCAACAAAGAAATAGACGTGATGATAGGCGTATATGCCCCGCAGGAAGTACGCATAGCCCGTGCCATGCAGCGCGACCACATAACCCGCGAGCAAGTGCTGGACCGCATAGCCCACCAGATGAACGAAGAAGAAAAGATGAAGCTCTGCGATTACGTTATTACCAACGATGGACAGACGGCCGTAATACCCCAGGTATTGGCCATACACGAAAAGCTATTGCAGCGCAGTGTTTAAACGCAAAAGAGCGCAGAGTTTTCGCAAAGAGGCGCTAAGAGAAGATTTTATACACTACCGTCATTGCCAGACGCGAGGCACGAGCGACGAAGCAATCCCTTCCGCAAAGAAGCCTAACTTTACCTCCGTTTATTATGAAGCACCTCTGCATACTTCTGTTCATTACTTTGCTGGCTGTAAGCGCCCAGGCACAGCAAGACTACCATACATTTCAGTTCCATACCGGCGACCTGCTCTTCCAGGATCTCGACTGCGGCGGCCTCTGCGATGCTATAGAAAAGGTAACACCAGCCACCAACGGCAAACACTTCTCACATCTCGGGCTGGTGTATCAAAAAGACGACTCATTGTTTGTGATCGAAGCCATAGGCAAAGACGTGCACCTCACACCGCTGGAGAAATTCCTGCACCGGCAGGAAGATAAAAACCGTCATCCGCAGATAATCGTCGGACGATTGAAGAAAGCGTACCGCAGCCTCACACCCGCAGCTATACAGTATGCCATATCGCAGCTTGGCGTCCCTTACGACGATGATTTCCTGTACAACAACCAAAAATATTACTGCAGCGAACTGATCTACGACGCCTACAAAAAAGCAAACCACGGCAAGCCATTCTTCCGCCTCTTCCCTATGACGTTCAAAGACCCGGCAACACACAAAACTTTCCCGGCATGGACATCATATTACGCCGACCTGCACGAGCCCATACCGGAAGGCAAGCCCGGCTGCAATCCCGGCGGCATAGCCCACTCAGATAAGATAGAAATTGTAGCCGCGTTTTATTAAACAGACAACACTGTCAGGGTTTTGAACCCTGACAGCGTTGTCCTCACCACAATTGCCGGGCGGGGTGAGATACTACGATCAGTATCGCATTGAGATATGAGATAACAAAAATCCTATTAACGTATTAACCCATTAACGTATTAACCCATTAACCTTTATCAATGCATATTTTAAAACCTTTTGTGCTACTCCGTGCTTTTCCAAGTTCTGAAGATATTGCCATATAACAGCACAATAACAAATTAAAAATGTTTAATATCTACCCCCTGAAAAGTATTTTTAATAAATTTATGGTTTTAACCAAGCACCGCATCCTTGAGACTATACAAACTCCTGTTAATCATACTTTTACCTAATTTTCTTTTTGCACAGAAGCAGGGACAGGCACTTACAGACTCACTGCTGCAGGTATTGCCCACGGCTGCCGACGATACTCAAAAAGTTAAGATACTGGATCAGCTGTCTTTCGATTATTCGGACGTTGATCCTGACCTGGGTATAAAATATGGAACGCAATCGTTGCAACTGGCGCAGAAAACGGTCTGGAAGAAAGGCATTGCCCGCGCCAATGCAGACCTGGGGATCAATTATGCCGCAAAATCCCAGTATGCCGCGGCGATGGATTACTACGAGCAGGCGCTGGCCGGCAGCAAAGAAATGGCAGACAAAAGCAGCATGGCCGGCAATATGGTTAATATCGGGAACCTTTATCTTTCTCAAACCAATTATGCCCGCGCGCTCGAATACTTTTTCCAGGGCCTCAACATTTATGAAGAACTCGGGGATAAAAATAATACTGCAGCCACATTCGTAAATATAGGTATCATTTACCTGGAGCAGAAAAACTATGACAGGGCACTGGGATACTACAGCAAAGCCCTTGCGATATATACCCGGAGCGGCAACCAGAAGGGCGAAGCGCTGACCCGCGGTAATATGGGTATCGTGTATGATGCACATGGCAATTACACCGATGCGTTGGAGGCACACTGGAAGGCGCTTGCCATAAATCAAAGCCTCGGTAACAAGAACGGCATGCAGCTGAACCTGGCCAATATCGGCTATGTGTACAGCCACATGAAAGATTACCCGCAGGCATTGCAGTATCTCAACGAAGCCCTCAAAACCAGTGAAGAACTGGGCAGCCAGGCCAGCACTGCCGTCAACCTGGGCAACATCGGCGAAACTTATTTTGCAATGTCCGGTGCTACACATAATACAGACAGCAGTGCCCGGCAGTTAAACAGCGAAGGCCTGGCCAATCTGCGGAAAGCAATCCCCTATCTTGAAAAAGCAGTAAAGCTGTGCGGGGAAATCAATTTCTTCGGCCCGCTGATAGAGTTTAACCAGTACCGGTCTGATGCATACCTCCTTACCGGCGATGCAGGCAAAGCGTATAACATACTGGTAGAAAATAACCGGATCAAAGATTCTGTTTTCTCCTCGGAACGGCAAATGCAGATTGCCAATATGGAATCTGCAAAAGAGATCATGCTTAAAAACAAAGATCTCGAACTGAAAAACAAACAACTGCTCATCTACAAGCTGGACAATGCACGAAAACACAACCAGTACTTGCTGTATATTTTCAGTACGGTTTTTCTCCTGCTGGCCAGCGGCATTGCTATAAAAATGCTGTACAAGTCCCGGCACTCGAACCGTATACTGTCGCGCGAAAAAGCTGAAACCGTTAATCTCCTCAGGACTTCTGAAGCGAACATCAAAACCGTTTTCGACAACACTGATACGGCTTATGTATTTGCAGATGAAAACCTGAAAATCATTTCCTTTAATAAGCCGGCACAGGAAAATGCGCTGAAGGTACTGCAGGCAAACCTGCTTAAAGGCATAAACATTCTCGACTGTATTCGCCCGGAACGGCGCACGATAGTTGCACAGCACCTGGAAGATGTACTCAACGGGCAATCTATACAGTATGATCTTATGGCCGGTACACCAGATAATATACAGTGGTTTTTCGTACGTTATTTTCCGGTGAGAGACGAACACAAAAAAATACATGGCCTGGTAGTAGAAATAAACAATATCACTTCCCGCAAACAGGCAGAGCAGCAAACGCTGCAGCTTGTAAACAGCCTGCAGAAAAAAAACAGGGATCTCCGCCAGTTTGCCTACATTATATCACACAACCTGCGCGCACCTATAGCAAAAATTATGGGGCTTGCCGGCATTCTGAATCATGAGGAAAATGATGCAGACGAGAATAAAGCACTTGTAAATCACATCGCAGAAGAAGTGCATCATATCGATGATGTGATCACCGACCTGAACGCTATTATTTCAGTGCGCGATACAGAAGAAACGGTTCGCGAGCCGATAAACATTGAAGATAAACTAAAACTGGTGACGAATGTATTGCAGCAGCAGATACAGGAAAGCAATGCAGTGATAGAGACAAGCCTGGAGGTAAAAAACATTCCTGCTATTAAAGGTTATCTTTACAGCATACTCTATAACCTGCTTTCCAATGCGATCAAATACCGTAACCCGGCGGTACAGCCACACATTAGCATAAGCACAAAGGAAGAAAATAACGAGATACGCCTTACGGTAAGCGACAACGGCCTGGGAATAGACCTTGATAAAAACAGGGAAAAACTCTTTGGCCTGTACAGGCGCTTTCATGGTAATGAGATACCCGGTAAAGGTATGGGACTGTACCTTGTAAAAACACAGGTGGAAGCGCTGGAAGGAAGACTTGAGGTAGACAGCCGTGTAAACCAGGGAACAACCTTTACTATTTATTTACCCCAAACCTTAACTATTGTATGAAACACTTTTCCAGGATTTTCCTCATAGATGATGACGCAGTGATCAACTTCATGCATAAGAAGATACTGAGCAGGGAGAATATATGCACAGACATTCTCCTCTTCAGTAATGCAGAAGCGGCACTGAATGAAATAATCGACAATCCGATAGACATGGGCACAGATAGAAATCTTATCCTGCTGGATATAAATATGCCCGGCATGGACGGCTGGGATTTCCTTGACGAATTTGAAAAGCAGGACAGGGCTGTACAATCGACCTACAACATCATCATGCTTACTTCATCCATCAGCGTAGACGACATTGAAAAATCAAAGACGTATAAAACGGTACAGGGCTTTATCTCCAAACCACTTACAGCAGAAAAACTGCAAAAAGAATTAAGTGTATAAACCGCGCTGCAGTACAAGGCCACACATTGCCGGATCAACCGTTTATTCCATTAACCTTTTAACCTATTAACCTTTTAACCTATTAACCTTTTAACCTATTAACCAGCTACCCTACTTCACCACCTCTGTAATCACCTTGCCTATACAGCCATTCGGCATTTGTATATGCAGCAGTGCAGCCATAGTGGCAGAAATGTCGGTCATATACACCTCACGGTACGTCTCTCCTTTGGGGATATGCCAACCATACCACAGCAGCGGAATGTGCGTATCATAAGGATTCCAGGTGCCATGCGTTGTACCGGTTGTACCATGCCCGCTGTACCATCCCGGCTGCAATACGATCTGTATGCAACCACTGCGCTGCCGGTTATATCCATTGATGATCATGCTGCGTAACGGCTCAGGAACAACGGCATCCGCAAGGTTATCCATATCTACCGTATATGCTACTTCAGGCTGTGCTTTCAGCCATTTGCAGGTAAATTCTCTGATCGTTTCTCTTTTCAGTTTTCCGGCAATCCGTTTTTCGTTAAATGTCACCTGGTAATTATCCAGGCTGCGTACCAGTGAATCTGTGGCAAACTCTTTTTTAAGTGCTGCATTGAGCTTTACCTTCATCACAGATTCATCAGATGATCCGGCAGGTACATTGATGCTTTTAAGATAAGTGTTATTGTGTGCGGCGCCGTGGTCTGCGGTGAGAAAAACCACATAGTTCCCCTCGCCCACTTTATTGTCCAGGAAACGCAGGAAAGAGGCCAGCTCCTGGTCGAGGCGCAGGTACATATCTTCCATTTCCATAGCATTGGGGCCATATTGATGCCCAGCATAGTCTGTGCTGGAGAGGCTTACACAAAGAAAATCCGTGCTACCCTGCTGTCCCAGTTGCTCTCCGTTTATACAAGCCCGCGCCAGCTTCAGCGTAATTGCCGATCCGCCCGGGGTCCTGCGCAGCGCGCCATAATCTTTGCCTGCACTTGCTGCGATATTGTGCGGGAATACAGGCGCTGTTTCTCCTTTGTACATTCCTTCAAACTTATTATTGTCCGGCAGGCTTTGCGTGTATGTATTTTCAGGATACAGCAATTGCCATCCGGCATGGAGCATACTGTCGGGCAGGTGCCTGTTATTAAAGCGGGTAAGCCATGCCGGTAATTGCTGCATGTAATACGTGCTGGTAAAGAAGTTGCCGGTGCTGTCGTCATACCAGAAAGCGCCGTTGGCCAGGTGACCGGCGGGAAGTATACTGCCACGGTCTTTCAGCGATACGCCAAATACTCTCGATTTCATATTGGTAGCCAGCCGCAATTCATCGGTTATCGTAGAGGCCAGCAGGTTGCGCGGGCTCATCTGTCCGGCTGCTACGCTGCCGCCAACAGGTTGTACGGTAGTATCTTCTGTACAGTACCACGCCCTGCCGCTGCCATTATCTATCCAGTCATTGGCGGCGATGCCATGTATAGACGGTACCGAACCGGTATAAACGCAGGTATGCCCCGGAGCAGTAAATGACGGCAGGTAAGGTATCATTGCATTCTGGCAGATGAAGCCACCTTTTATAAGCCGTTTAAACCCGTCATTGCTGTAGCGGTCGTAATACCGGTACAGGTAATCCCATCGCATCTGGTCTACAACAATGCCCACTGCCAGCTTCGGGCGGGGGAGTATGTTGTCCGTTTTTTGTGCAAAAACACCGGATGAAGCGACGAAAACTGATACAAAAAGGATGAAGCGTTTCATTACAGAATGTTAATACGACGCAAAATTGCAAAGAACCTGCCTATTATAGCCGCTTTTTTTTCTTTAATTTCGCCGATCGTTTGTACGTAACAAAATCAAATACACTTCAGAATAATATGGACATTTTTGCCAAATTCGAAAAAAGACTGGGTCCCATTGGTGATTATGCTGAGAAAGCACCGGGATATTTTGCATTCCCTAAACTGGAAGGAGAAATCGGAAATCATATGAAGTTCCGCGGTAAGGAATGTATCGTATGGAGCCTCAACAACTACCTGGGCCTGGCCAACCACCCCGAGGTACGTAAGGCTGATGCTGATGCCGCCGCAAAATATGGTATGGCTACCCCTATGGGTGCCCGTATGATGAGCGGTAACTCCGACAATCACCTGGAACTGGAACGCCAGCTGGCCGAATTTGTAGGCAAGGAAGATGCTATGTTGTTCAACTTCGGCTACCAGGGTATGGTTTCGGCCATCGACAGCCTGTGCAGCCGCCATGATGTGGTAGTATACGATGCAGAATCACATGCCTGTATCATAGATGGTCTGCGTCTCATTCCAAGTCACCGTTATGTGTACAAACACAACGACGTCGCGGATTGCGAAAAGCAGCTTCAGCGCGCTACCGAAATGGTGAAAAAAACCGGCGGTGGTATCCTTGTGATCACAGAAGGTGTGTTCGGTATGAGCGGTAACCAGGGTAAAGTAAAAGAAATTGCCGAGCTGAAAGATAAATACGAGTTCCGCCTGTTCGTAGATGACGCACACGGCTTCGGTACAATGGGCGCAACCGGTGCGGGCATTGGCGAACACCAGGGCTGCATGGACCAGATCGATGTGTACTTTTCTACGTTTGCCAAATCCATGGCCAGCATCGGCGGCTTCCTTGCAGCTGATAAAAGAGTGCTGACCTATCTGCGCTACAATATGCGCTCACAGGTATTTGCCAAGTCACTGCCTATGCCGATAGTAGTAGGTAACCTGAAGCGCCTGGAACTGCTGAAAACCAAACCTGAGCTGCGTGAAAAGCTGTGGCATAATGTAAATCGCCTGCAGAACGGTCTCCGCGAGCATGGCTTCAACATTGGCACTACCAATACGCCTGTTACTCCTGTGGTAATGCATGGCGGCCTGTTTGATGCAACTCAGATGATCCTCGACATGCGCGAGAACTACGGTATCTTCTGCTCTGTGGTAGTATATCCTGTAGTTCCGAAAGGCACTATCATACTCCGTATCATTCCTACAGCTGTTCATACAGATGAGGATATTGATAAAACACTGGAGGTATTCAGCCTGCTGCGCGACAAACTGGAACAAAAGCTTTATCCGCAGGAAATGCCAGTTATTGCTCCTGATTCAGCAATTGTTTAATACATCAGATTGTTATTATAATTTTCACAAAAGCCATTCCTTCATTGCGGATGGCTTTTGTATGTTTGCAAAACTCATTTATTCCGGTTGTATCATGTCAATAGCAATCGTTGTTATGACCGTTAACCGTTAATTCATCTAATTAATGAAAGTATTTATAGCCGGTGCCTCCGGACTCCTGGGCAGCAATTGCCTCAGGCATTTTACAGAACAGGGATGGGAAGTAAAAGGATCTTATTTCTCTTATGCCACGCCTGATACTGTTTATTATAACACACTTCAGCCGGAAGATCCGAACAATTTTGACATCGCTGCATTTGCACCGGATGTAATTGTACACTGCGGTGCACTCACGCATGTCGACTACTGCGAGCAGCATCCGGATGAAAGCTATACACAGACAGTACAGAGCACAATAAACCTGGTGGAAGTTGCCAAAAGCTGCAATGCCCGCATGGTATATATTTCCACAGACTATGTTTTTGACGGCAAGGAAGGCCCTTATACAGAAGATGCGCCAGTGAATCCCATCAGTGTATATGGTCGTCACAAACTGGAGGCTGAGCAGCTGGTACTTAAAGAAGTTCCGGGCGCTTTAATACTGCGCATTACCAACGTATATGGCGACGAAGCCCGCGGAAAAAATTTCATTGCACGTATCATTCAGCAATGCCAGGAAGGTAAAAAACTCACCCTCAAACTTCCATACGACCAGTTTGCCTCGCCAACCAATGCATGGGATATAGCCCGTGCTATGTTTGTGTTGCTTCGCGATGGCAAGCAAGGCATTTATCACACCGGCAGCACAGACTTCATGAACCGTGTGGAACTTGCACTTACCGTACTGAAACATTTCCCCGGCGCGGAATATGATCTTATTCCAATGAACACAGCAGAACTGCAGCAACCTGCACCACGTCCGCTGATCGGTGGTTTCGTATGTATGAAATTCAGAAGTGAATACCCGGAGTTCCTGTTCTCCAATGTAGATGATTATGTAAGTAAAGTTGCAGTTCCTGCAAAAGCATAATAATTAGCTTCTTTAAAATACCAACGCCGCACTGATGATCAGTGCGGCGTTATTTATTGATCAGAGTTTCATTTCATAAATTTTCTGCTCTTTCACTTCTGTAAAACCGGCCCCTTCATAAAAACGATGCGTTTTTTCACGCAACACATTCGTGCGTACTTTAAGACAATGACATCGTTCTGCAGCCCAGTTTCTTCCGTATTCAATCAAAGTCTTGCCGATACCCATTCCACGATATTGTTCATTTACTACCAGTCCTGCAATCTCACAAAAAGGCGCACTCTCTATCCGGACAGTATAAAAAACCTGCATCCATCCTGCAACAGCACCATTTAACTCCGCCACATACACTACATCATTGTTGTTATTCCTGATCAGCTCCATATACTTCCGGGTATCAGTTTCTGAAATATTATATCCCAGTTGTTCAGACAATTCGGAAATTGCACTGGCATCACCAATCGTAGCCAGCCTGATAATTACATTCATAAATGCGGTATTCACATACAAAGATCACAATCCGGAACTATTACAGGTAATTTTATTGTCCTGGCCTGAGTATTTCTATGAGGCATTTTCGGCGATGGCCCCCTGCCCGAAAGGCTGGGGTCAGGCGGGCGTTGATGGCTTGTGGTACTATGAGGCGGTGCAGGTTGGTAAGTTAACAGGTTAATGTGGTCTGCGTGACGCTGTGAGCAACTAACATGACTTTGCGCCTCTTTGCGCATCTTTGCGTTTCTCTGCGGTAAAAAGACAGCGGCAGATGCTATAGGTCTAAAAACAAAAAAACCTCAGTCAGTTGACTGAGGTTTTAAATAAATATGGCAGCTACCTACTCTCCCGCATTGTGGTGCAGTACCATCGGCCATGGAGGGCTTAACTTCTCTGTTCGGAATGGGAAGAGGTGAACACCCCCGGCAATACCACCATAAGATCTTACCGGATAGTATCAAGTAGTTAGTACCAGGTATCAAGATGTGCGGTCTTGATACTTTTGTCTTGCTACTTGCTACTCCTAAAATATCGTGACATACTGAGTCAGCAACTTTATAAATGCATTTTGTAAAGTAAATAAGTTAAAGCTTACGGGTAATTAGTATTGCTCGGCTTTGATGTTACCACCTGTACACCTGCAACCTATCAACGTCATCGTCTCTGACAACCCTTAAAAGTAAACTCATCTTGTGGAAGGTTTCGCGCTTAGATGCTTTCAGCGCTTATCCTGCCTGTACATAGCTACTCTGCACTGCACCTGGCGGCACAACAGATACACCAGCGGTACATACGACCCGGTCCTCTCGTACTAAGGTCATGTCCACGCAATTTACTAACGCCCACCACAGATAGGGACCGAACTGTCTTGCGACGTTCTGAACCCAGTTCACGTGCCACTTTAATCGGCGAACAGCCGAACCCTTGGGACCTTCTCCAGCCCCAGGATGTGACGAACCGACATCGAGGTGCCAAACCTCCCCGTCGATATGAGCTCTTGGGGGAGATCAGCCTGTTATCCCCGGAGTACCTTTTATCCTTTGAGCGATGGCCCTTCCATACAGAACCACCGGATCACTTTAGCCTGCTTTCGCACCTGCTCGGATAGTCATCCTCACAGTCAAGCACCCTTATACTAATGCGCTCTACGCATGATTACCAACCATGCTGAGGGTACCTTTGCGAGCCTCCGTTACTTTTTAGGAGGCGACCACCCCAGTCAAACTACCCACCATGCAATGTCTCCGTCGCCGGATTAGACTCTAAGTAACAGAAGGTTGGTATTTCAACGGTGACTCCACAAATACTGGCGTATCTGCTTCATAGTCTCCCAACTATGCTACACATCTGTTACTCAAAATCAATGCAAAGTTGTAGTGAAGGTTCACGGGGTCTTTCCGTCCCGTGGCGGGTAACCGGCATCTTCACCGATACTACAATTTCACCGGGCTCGTGGAGGAGACAGTGTTCAACTCATTAGACCATTCGTGCAGGTCGGAACTTACCCGACAAGGAATTTCGCTACCTTAGGACCGTTATAGTTACGGCCGCCGTTTACTGGGGCTTCAGTCACAAGCTTTGGATTGCTCCGAACAAGCTTCCTTAACCTTCCAGCACCGGGCAGGTATCAGGCTCTATACGTCATCTTTCGATTTTG
>CP197396.1:5000-292500 GCA_052161885.1 Chitinophagaceae bacterium MMS25-I14 | reverse complement strand
TGTACATGTCAGGAACAAAGAAAGTAGCCGATAAAGAAACACTGCAACGTATACGCAGCCTTGTGATTCCGCCCGCATGGGAAAATGTGTGGATCAGTCCGCTGCCCGACGGGCACCTGCAGGTAACCGGACTGGATGCACGCGGCCGCAAGCAATATCGCTACCACCCTATGTGGAATGTATTGAGAAACCATACCAAGTTCTATCACCTCCTTGATTTTGCACAGATATTGCCACAGATACGGCAACAGGCAGAAGCAGATCTGAAACTTACCGGCATACCCAAACGCAAGGTACTGGCGGCTGTAGTGACTATCATGGAGAATACCAGCATACGCGTGGGCAATAATTTTTATGAAAAACTATATGGATCATTCGGACTGACGACGCTGAAGGATAAACATGTACAGATAAACGGTACGGAAATCACTTTCAGCTTTAAAGGCAAGAAAGGTGTATACCAGCAGACGGCCTTCAAAAGCCGACGCTTGTCGCGCATTATAAAACAATGCAGGGATATACCGGGCAAAGAGCTGTTTCAATATTATGATGAAAACGGAAGGCGTCACAGCATTGATTCAGGCATGGTGAATGAATATATACGCGAACTGAGCGGCGGGGACTTTACAGCTAAAGATTTCCGGACCTGGGCAGGAACACTGCATGCACTGGAAGAACTGATACAGGCGGAAACAGCAACAAACATTACCGATGTGAACAAACGCATTACAGAGGCTATAGATAGTGTAGCCAGGCACCTGGGTAATACGCGTACTGTATGCCGCAAGTACTACATTCACCCGCTGATACCGGAGCTCTACAGCAATGGTACGCTGGCAAAATACAGGAAAGAAGTTACTCTTTGTACAGAAACATCTGATGATTTACTGAAGCCATTTGAAAAAACACTGGTGCACCTGCTGGAAAAATACGGTGGAACACTGGAAATTTCGTGAGTATTATATGTGATGTGGTTCTTATTTTTACCTGAACATAACAAAACATGTATGCTCAAGGAAATAAGGCCCATGTTATGGACAAAAGAAGTAAAGGCTACCGTTGATTTTTATGTTACGCAGCTTGGATTTACCTGCAGTGCCCATACGCCCGACTGGCAGTGGGCAGCCTTTCATCGTGATAATACAGAACTGATGGCGGCCCTGCCCAATGCACATACACCTTTTGTACTGCCCATCTTCACCGGCTCGTTTTATATTCATACAGATGCTGTCGATGCTTTGTGGGAAGAATTTAAAGACAAGGCCCGCATCTGTTATCCTGTGGAAACATTCGACTATGGCATGCGCGAATTTGCCCTCTACGACTATAACGGCTACCTGCTGCAGTTCGGGCAGGAAGCATCTAAAATCAGTCAACCATAATATCGCCCGCTTATGAAACCAACTTTCTTCCCCACTCCTGCCGACTTCCGGAAATGGCTGCAGGCCAATCATAAAAAAGAAACGGAGCTGCTCGTAGGCTTTTATAAAAAAGGCTGTGGTAAGCCCAGTATATCATGGCCGGAATCAGTGGATGAAGCATTGTGCTTCGGCTGGATAGATGGTGTACGCAAAGGCGTGGATGAAGAGACGTATACCATCCGTTTTACACCGCGCAAAGCAGGCAGCATATGGAGTGCTATAAATATGAAAAAGATGGAGGAGCTCACAGCTAAAGGGTTAATGCAGCCTGCGGGACTTGAGGCTTACAGCAAACGGAAAGAACATAAGTCAGCCATCTACTCTTATGAAAAAGCGCCTGAAGAACTTACACCCGATTTCCTGAAACAGTTCAAGGCCAATAAAAAAGCCTGGAAATATTTTACCGGTATGGCGCCTTCTTACCAGAGAACGGCGATACACTGGGTAATGACTGCCAAGCAGGAAGCGACGCGCATCAAACGCATGAATACGCTGATCGAAGACAGTGAGGCGGAAAGGAAGATAAAGCCGCTGAGTTATTAATGTGAAGAATGTGCTGCGAATGCGGTTGATATGGATATTCAGCAATAAAAAAGCCGGCAAATGATTGCCGGCTTTCCATTACAAACAATTTTTTCTTAGTTGTGGATATCCATTTCCTCGATCAGATTTTGAGCGTGGCCCATTTTGTCGATCAGGAAGAGGATAAAACGGATATCGCAAACGATGGTACGCTTGTATTTCTTATCAAAAGCAATATCGCCACTCATGGCTTCCCAGTTGCCGTCAAATGCAGCACCGATCAGCTCGCCGTTTGCATTGATGACTGGACTGCCGGAGTTACCGCCGGTAATATCATCGGTAGTGATGAAGCAGGTATGCAGACTTGAGTCAGCATCTGCATAACGACCGTAGTCTTTTTTGTTATACAGCTCTATCAGATCCTTTGGTACGTCAAATTCATCGCTGCCGGGTTTGTATTTATCCATAAGACCATCAAGTGTTGTAAAATAATCATACTTCACACCATCCTGCGGACGGTAGCTTTTCACAGCACCGTAAGTGATACGCATCGTAGAGTTGGCATCCGGGTAAAACAGCTTGCCTTCTTTCATCTTCATCAGGCCGCGGATATATTCTTTGGCCAGCGCCCTCTTGCCATCAGCAAATGCATTGATCTTAGGCTCGTAAAACGCTGTGTAATTATGTACAAAGCTCAACGCATACTGTGCAGCTGCATCTTTACGGATTTGTTCTTTGCCAGGCGCTTTTACAAATGCATCAAACTTTGCATCATCGAGCAGGAAGGTGTTGTTGAATACATAATCTGCATAATCAGTAAACGTTTTATCCTGGTTATCGCTGCCGTAGTTTTTAAAGATCACCTGCTGGTAAATATCCGGAAGCTGTGCTTTAGGAATTTCTTTGTAATACAGCTTTGCCATTTGTGCAAACAGTTCCTGCTCTGTGCCCTGGTCAAAATCTTTCATTGCGGCTTTGCGGGCAGCCACGAGCGGAGTCATATATTTTTTGATGCTGTCCTGGTTTGGATTTTCAGCGTCCAATGCTTTATAGACCGGGTCCAGCATGGAGGCCAGGCGTGCTACTACCGGGGCTTTGAAGCACTCAGCGTAGTATACATTCTGCTTTGCATACGGCGTATAGTCTGCATACAGTTTGGCAAAACGGCTCATCAGGTCGGCAGTTTCTTTATCGCTTACCTGTGCCCATTTGGTATATGCCTGTTCCTGGTCTTGCTTCTTAGCTACTACCTTCAGGCGTTTCAGCTGTTCGGTCTGGCCAATGTAGTATTTCCAGTAGTTGGCAATACGTGCATAAGACGCTGTCTGTTTCAGGTACACATTCTTGTCCGCATCCATGTGGCGGCGCATGATGGAGAGGCGCAGATCGCGGATGGTAACGATGTCCGGGTTTGTTTCTTTAATGGAAAGATCCACTCCGTAAGAAACCTCGTAGCGGTTAGTACGGCCGGGATAACCGAAGATCATCGCATAATCGCCTTCCTGCACACCTTTTATTGATACCGGCAGGTATTTCTTAGGCTGGTAAGGCACATTGGAAGCTGAGTATTCAGCAGGCTCATTGTCTTTGCCCGCATATACGCGGAACATGGAGAAATCTGCCGTATGGCGCGGCCACATCCAGTTGTCCGTATCGCCGCCAAACTTACCGAGCGATTTGGGCGGAGTACCTACCAGGCGCACATCAGTGTATTTTTTATAGATCAGTACAAAATACTGGTTGCCGTTAAAGTAGTCGCGCACATTAGCTACATACTTGCCGCCCTGTGCTTCGCGCTCCTCTATTTTCTTGCGGGCGGCTTCCAGTTTCTGTGCAGCCTTGGCGCCTTTGGCTTTGCCTACAGCTTTATTTATCTCTGCGGTCACATCATCTACATGCTGCAGGTATAGCACCGATACGCCTTTGGCGGGCAGCTCCTGGTCGTGACTGTAAGCCCAGAAACCATTGTCGAGATAGTTTTTCTCCACTGTGCTCAACGCAGCAATAGGCTCGTACCCGCAGTGGTGATTGGTAAGCAGCAGGCCGGTGCCGGATATCATTTCGCCGGTGCAGCCGCCGTTAAACTGTACGATGGCATCCTTCATGCTGGCATGGTTAATCGCATAAAGGTCTTCGGCAGTAAGCTTCAGGCCCATACGCACCATGTCGTCATAGTTCTTACCTATCAGCGACGGGATCCACATGCCCTCGTCGGCACGGGCAGCCATAAAGGAGGCCAGTGCAAAAACGGATAATAAAAGTTTCTTCATGTTTTACTGTTAACAGATACGGCGTATGCCGCGGGCGCTAAAATAAGCAAGAATGCCGAAAAGCCGCTTCCCTCCAAATGGGGGTATATTTTTATGGGCCGGGCAGCGGAATTCCGGTTTTGCTGCAGTGGCGATAGCACCGTTCAGCAGCTGGAATGCTATATAACCATAAAATGAGTGTATCTTTTTTATATGCACAACAGGGTGTTTTACACGTTGATAAAAACAAACAACGGTTTTAATTTGCGCACACAATTAAAACTTATCTATTATGAGCTACACAAAATCTGAAATGCTTTATGACGATGGAAAACATTACAAATGGGCGGCCAAAGCCGATCACGACAATCCCTTTTACACGAAAGGCACCGACCATTCTGAGCTGAACAGAACCGAAGGATACGAAGTCCTTTATTTTATTAATCATCTCGCTCAGAAACATTGGCCCAACCCTACCCTTGCCATCTATCATAAAATAGAAAGAATGATACGCCACGTTCCGGCTACCGACAGAACGCACAAGAAAGTGGCCGACTGGATTATGGCCAACTGGTCTGCAAACTGACACCGACCAGGAAAGCTAACCGCAAAAGATGAAGGGCTTGCATCTATGCAAGCCCTTTAATATACAGGTTCATAATACCAGCCTTAAACAGCAAACTCTGCTCTTTCGGCCCAAGGGCTTCGCAGTGGTCGCGCAATAGTTGTTCCAGCTCTGTGCTTAGCATTAAAACGGATTAAAACAGAATAGTAATACTTCATCTTTTTCCGGTACCGATAACGATAAAAAAGCGCTCATACCCAGGTGCATCAAAGCGAAGTGTGTCGCGGCTTTTTACCGGTACCTCAAAAAAACCAAGGCTATCCGTATGGGTTAATACTCTTGCACTGTCGCCCTGCATATTGCTGATATCCATGCCGCCAATGGGCATATTACTGTTGTATGTATAAACGCCACCCTTAAACACAAGCGTATTATGTTTCTTTCGTACAACAGAAGCCCTGATTTTTACCGGTACCGACCCTAATATTACTCCTCTCTTATAATAAGAAAAGCGGGGCCTCTGAGCGATACATGCTCCCAATAGCAACAGTAGTGTGCATATTACACCATATTTCGTCATATTGCAAGAGCATCTTTTACAGTGGATATGCAATTCTTTCATAGGGCATAATCGGATTATCGTGTTCTGCAAGTATAGGAAAAAAATGTTCGCTACTATCAACAACTATCGGGCTGAGTGCAGACTAACAATCCCGCCGATCACCTATTTTGCATTATCGCCTATAACAAAGATTATGCAATCAGCATGAAATAAAAAGTAATGACCAATGGTTGAAACTAACTTCACTCCCTTCCCGGTACTTACAACACAGCGTTTGGTTTTAAGATCACTCGAAGCAACGGATGATAAAGACATTTTTGCACATCGCTGCGATGATGTAGTAAATACATATCTCGAAGGTTTCAGGCATGCATCTATTGAGGAAACGCGAGCCTTCATCGACAGGGTGCAAAAGGAAACAGCCATCGGCAAAACTATTCTGTGGGTGCTCACTCAAAAGGGACAGAATAAATTTATGGGTGCCGTTTCTCTCTGGAATATTGTGAAAGATGAAGACAGAGCAGAAGCAGGCTATACACTCGATGCAGCATTTCACGGCAAAGGATACATGAATGAGGCCCTGGTAAAGGTGTTCAATTTCGGTTTTAATACAATGAAGCTAAAGATTATTGACGCTTATACCCATGAGCACAATAATGGTTCCATCAGGCTCTTGCAGAGAAATGGTTTTATACAGGGCACTCCTCAAAAACCCGTGGCAGGCAACAGACTCTATTTCTCACTGACAAAGAAAATGGCATAACAATTCCGGCGGCCGCTCCCTGTTTTACAATATTTCCACATACCCTTCGGTGCCATGTACGCGAATCCGCTGTCCATCCTTTATCAATTGGGTGGCATTTTCTACTCCTACTACTGCCGGTAAGCCATATTCACGTGCTATTACAGCGCCGTGGGTCATCAGCCCGCCTACTTCGGTGACCAGCCCTTTTATGGATACAAACACGGGTGTCCAGCTGGGGTCTGTAAATGCGGTGACCAGTATGTCTCCTTCTTCTATATCTGCGTTCTCCATGTTTAAGATGACGCGTGCCCGTCCTTCTACAACTCCGGAAGAAACAGCCAGGCCGACAATAGCTCCTGCCGGCAGATCTTCCCGGTTGTACTTACCTGTTATGATTTCACCGTCTGATGTGATCACACGTGGCGGAGTCAGCTTTTCATATAACCCGTGTTCCTCTTTCCGTTCGTTAATAAGCCGGTAGTCTGCTTTATAGGTGTGCACCATTTCGTGCAGCTCTTCAAAACTGAGATAGAATATGTCTTCTTTTTCATGAATAACGCCGGCCTGTACCAACCGGTCGGCTTCTTTCATTAAAGCCTGCTTATAAACAAAGGACCGGCTAATGATGCCATACTTCGGATACTCGCGGTAGCCGATAAAATTCCGGAGCAGGCTGATCATCTGTTTTGTTTCCTGGGCCTTCTGTTCACCGTCCGGCAATTGTTTCAACCGCTCTATTAAGTCATGCTCCTTTTTCAACGCTTCCTGCAGGCCCTGCTCAAACTTCCGTTTCGCAGCACCCGGCTCAAAGTTTTTGATATTACTGAGCAGTATGGGGATAAGTATAGCAGGCTTTTCGCTCCAGCGTGTCTTCGTGATATCAATCTCTCCGGCACACCGCATTCCGTATTTGCTGAGAAAAGCCCGGATGGCATCCCGGGCTTCCTCCCCGCCTTCAAACCGAACCAGGTCATCCGGGAAGTTGTGCTCTTTTACCTGTTGTAAGTGATCAATAATTTCCGGGTAAGGACGGATCACGTCTGCAACATCCAGCAACTCCCGCCCCATCTCCGAAGTAATATTACCCGGTGCTGATTGGGAAAGTATGTCTGCTGCATTTTTTTCACCCAGCCACTCCTTCATATGTTCATTGATCCACGTAGAAGCATCTATAGCAGCCATAATAACCCCGATATTCTGCGCATCAAACAAACGCTTCCTTGATTGCTGCATATCCTCCAGGATAAAATCAAACAGATCCGTTCCGGATTTTGTGCGGATGTGTTGCTGTAATGCTTCTACAGATGCCTGGTTGCGCTGCACCAAACCGGAAACAATGGCCGGGTCGTTTTCAATTTGAGCCAGGATATCTGCCGCTGGTTTTCCTTTGCTGCTTCTGACGGAGCCCAAATCTGCTTTTTCATCCGGCAACGGCTTTATAAAATCTCCCCGCTCTGTAATGGTAATAAGCGCATCTTTTATGAGCGGATCATGTTCTCCCATTGCATCTATTATCATCTTCCTCCCCACCGGAGAAGCCAGGTTTTGCGTGATATCTACAAACAACCTCCCACCCGCCCTGAACATAGGCCGGAAAGCCGTTAGCTGCCAAAGAGATAATCCCAGCGGCTTCATGGCATCGGTCATCATTTGCTGATGCCCTACAGACACATAAACGTGGTTTTCCCGGTCATTAGTTTCGGGCACAGGAAATAAAGTAGTGATGGGCCTGCTCTGAACGATATAAAATGCCTGTCCCACCGGCTTACTGGCATCATCCGCCAGGCACCATTCAATGTCCTGAGGACAGCCAAAATGAGCTTCGATCTTTCTGCCCAGATGCTCCAGCTGCAATATCTGCTCATCCGTCAATACCTGCCGGGCCTGAAGCTCTGGTGCCAGCTCCTGTTCTTTCGTGCCACCATCCTTCAGCGCATAAACGGCCAGTTTCTTTACAGGTATTTTCTTACCCGTGATCCTGCCATTGTGCACCTGGTAATTATCAGCGTTTACCCGGCCCGATACCATGGCCTCACCCAGGCCGAAGCCCACATCAATAGACGATGTTTTCCTGTTGCCGGTAACAGGATCGGCAGTAAACATAATCCCTGCGGCCTGCGGAAACACCATCTGCTGCACCACTACAGCCAGCTGTACTTTACGATGATCAAAACCATTCTGCATCCGGTAGATGATTGCACGGTCTGTAAACAGCGATGCCCAGCATTTGCTGATATGCTTCAATATGGCCTCCTTGCCCACAACGTTCAGATACGTATCCTGCTGGCCGGCAAAAGAGGCCGTGGGCCAATCTTCTGCCGTAGCGCTGGACCGCACTGCAAAGGCATTTTTTTCACCGAACGTAAGCAGAAAACCGGTGATCTCTTCAACAATATCCTGCGGTATGGTTATGCTCTCAATGGCACTGCGGATCTCTGCACCAAGTGCGCCGACTTTACCCCGGTCTTCTGCCTTCAGCAGCGATAGTTCATTCAATAATGCGTTAACCTGCGGCGTTCCTTCAACAACCTTCTTAAAAGCTCCGGCAGAAACACAAAAACCATCCGGCACCTGTATACCTTCAATCTTCATGAGTGCTCCGAGATTAGCGCCTTTGACTCCTGCAACGGCGTTTTCTGTTTTGTCGATATCGCGAAGATCAAATACAGAAGACCCTATTTTTCTTTTTGCTGCCATGATTAAAGTATGTTTTGAGCGATGAAACGATTGAATAAAAACCAGTGCCAGGCAGCCAAAAATATCCAATAGCCTTGTGTCAAAAAATCATTTTGCACTATATTTTTTTTACACAATAATTGCTGTGATCATCGCGTTTAACTTACAAACAGCTATAGCCGACAGGAATATCTTAAATAGCATAAAGCCGCCACCACAGCGGCTTTCTTCATATATAACATTCACTGAATAACAGAGGCATGAAGTAAAAGCAAAAAGCCACTGAGTTTTTCAGTGGCTTTCCTATTCTGTATCATTATTTAGTGACTGTTGGAAGTATCCAGCAATTGTACATTTCCCCTGATGTCGATCATAAAACAATGAACATGCAGATCGTGCTTCTGCCGGATCTCCCCGGAGAGCGCCACAGCAAATTTTTTGTGGCATTCCACTTCCTCTTCTATTGTGTCGAAGCTGCCATCTTTAAGAAATGTACTGTAGGCACCGCAGTCTTCATGCTCTATGATATACACGTCTTCAATCTTGTGCAGCCTTATTGCTATCGCAATATGCTCGTACAGGCAATCTTTCCAATGCTCAAAACTGCGGAAACTGTTCAGCATCTCTTCGTCAAAAAGCGACCGGTGCTCTGGCCGGGTAGCGCCCATGGTAACCGATGTGCCCGCCAGTGCAAAATGATCGTACCGGTTGGTCAGGTTGTCAAAATGTAAAAAATGAAGCAATTCATCCGTCAGGCGGAGATCAATACAGCTGATGACGAGGATGTTTTTCTTGGGCAGACGATACTCCGTAACCTCCGGGTAGTGAAGATGTGACATGGTGTGTGGTTTTTATATGAAATAAAACTACATTTTTATTTCAATTTTCAATAAAGAACAGTATTAACATTAAACCAATATCATTATGACCACCCATCTACTGTCATCATTTGACAAAAACAACCTCACAATATTTAACCGGAACAGGCGTTACTGACAAAAGCATATACATTGCAGTCATAAAACCATCCAGTTAGAATGAAGAAAATCACTTTTTCCCTGTTTGCAGTCGCGGCTGCACTTAATTTTTCATCCTGTTCCAAAGAATCTGCTTCAAAACATGCAGGCTGCAGGCTGGTTTCCGCAATATCAGACACGGGAATTTTTGCCACTACTTATAAAATCAAGTATAACAACCAGGGAAAGCCATCACAGGTTACATACGGTAGTATGATTGAAAACTTTACCTACGGAAATGGCTATATGACCGTGCAATATTTTCAGAACACGGCACCCGTGGGCAAGGATTCTATGTTGCTGAATGCGCAAGGATCTGTAACATACGTAACAGGAACTTCTCCTTTGAGCAGCGCACAACCATCTTTTATCTCTTTTACCTATAACGCAGACGGAACACTGGCAACAAGAGTGCAGCAGGAGCCCGGACAACCAAATGACACTATCACCTACCAATGGCAGAACGGAGATCTTATAACTTCTACAGAATGGGGCATCCCTACCAGCTATTTGTATGATCAGGCAAAACCAGCTGGTAACGGCGACTTCAACAAATTCTGGGATATCGTTTCATTTGGTGCCGGTACTACTATTACCACAAAACATTTCACTATGGGCACAAGCAATAACCCGATTACAAATGTTGTTACAGATTCGCTGGGTAATGTTACAAGCTATACAGTAAACGGCCAGCTTACAAAAAAATACGTGTTCAGTTACGACTGCCAGTAATACCTTTTTATCACTACTGTAAAAGCGCCTTTATGGCGCTTTTCCTTTATAGTACCAATAAAAATGATTCTGCCAGATTATGCCGTTCAGGATGCGCTGCCCTCTCTGCATGCCTACAAATAAATAGTCGCAAACTGCCTTCACACTGGCGCAAATACCCCTGATGTGCAAAACCAGTGCGCTTTAACTTCGTTCATGTACCAACCAAACAGCCAGCAATCATGAACAGCAACAACAACAATACCACCGCCGCCGGTAGCTACCGGGGCGAATTTGCACAGATCGGCTGGGTGGTGCCGGATATTCACGCCGCGATAAAATTCCTTACGGGCACATTGGGCATCGCCGGCTTTCCCCCGCCGGAGCATATCCGCGCGCAAGACCTGGATATGACCTATTATGGCGAGGTTGTGCCCGCCGAATGGCTCACGACCCAGACCTATAACGGCGGTACATTCATAGAGCTCGTGCAGCCGCTATCGGGTCGAAGTATGTTTCACGATTATCTCGCGCGGTATCCTGCAGGCGGTACACAGCATCTTGCATTCCGTCTGCCGGTCAGCGATTTTGAGCAGGTCACCGGCAACATGCGCGCGCAGGGCTATGCAGTTATCAGCGAGGTAGATCATCCCATTGCACGTATGGCTTTCTTCGATACCTACGAAACACTGGGCGTTGTCACCGAGATAATGGGCATCACACCCGAAGGATGGACCGCCATAGAACAAATGCAAAAAGCCCGGTAAGGATTTGTTTTATTCGCGGCGATGAGAAGTAAATCTGACCCCTCCCGGTGGGCAGCCATGCGTATGTCTCGCGGCGGCGCAACGGCGCGGCGGCGTGAAGACACTGTACTGGGTAAATAAGATATTTCCTTCTGCATTCGCTCTGTATTCGCTGTTACTTCGCTGTAAAGCCGGGGTAAAGCCTCAGTAAAGCCGTGTCCTGTTATTTCCCTGTCATGTCTTTCGATCACCCTGCGTCAAAAAGGATTACGCTGTTCCAAACGGACACAGTTTATCGAACAGACGCCTAACTGACTGATAGATAATCACTTTGTAGCCCTGTGCAACCGCGTTATAGCTCCGTGCAACTGCTCTATAGCTACCTGCAACCAGCTCATAGCTTCGTAAAACCACGTTATAGCTCAGTGCAACTATTCTATAGCTACCTGCAACCAGCTCATAGCTCCGTAAAACCGCATTATAGCTTTGTGCAACTGCTACATAGCTACATGAAACCCTGCTATAGCTCTACGCAACCACTCTGTAGCTATCGGCAACCTGCTCATAGCTATCGGCAACCTGCTCATAGCTCCGTAAAATCACATTATAGCTTCGTGGAACTGCTCCATAGCTACCTGCAACGATTCTATAGCTTTGTAAAACCGCGCTATAGCCACCTGCAACCACTCTGTAGCTACTTGCAACCAGCTCATAGCTCCGTACAACATCGTTATAGCTCCCATGGCTCCAGCCACAGCCGCATGCAACTATTCTATGGCTTTATGCAGCCAGCGTGCACTATGGAAGTATAAGCTAGTTACCGGCAGCGCAATGTATAGATAGATCAGTGAAGCGATGTGCTCACTAAATGAAGGAAAGGTTGTCTCGCGGCGGCGCAACGGCGCGGCGGTGTGGTGCAAGTTTGTATAATGTAGGCTGTCTTGCAGAAGCTGTTCCGGATGTTCTGAAAGGACATCCGGAATACATAGATAAGGCGGTTTGGTAAACCGCTTCCCGAATGTTTAATCGGTAAAGGGCATTACAAATACCCTTTATCTACACCACCGGATGCCCTGCGGAACATCCGGCGGAGCGGGGACTTCGTATTTCTACTCACCAGATTTCTCTCTGCGTTCCGCTGTGCTGCACTACGTTCGAAATGACGAATATATTTTGTGCAGCACCGCCCTCCGCCCCATCATAGCCGTCATATCGAGCGTAACGTAGTGAAGGGAGATACCTGGTGAAATAAAGCGATGCTGTCTGATTATAGTTTGCGCTGTTCCGGATGTTCTGAAAGGACATCCGGAACGCAAGGATAAATGCGGTTTTGTAAAGCGCCTGCCGGATGTTTAATTATGAACGGGCATTACAAATGCCCCTTATCCCTCCCACCGGATGCCCTGCGGAACATCCGGCGGAGCTGATGAAGAATGACTATTGCACGCCTGCTTGTCACCCCGACCATAGGAGGGGTCTCACACCACACGAGCAGCCCGTAATACGTGAGATGTCTCCTTCGTCGACATGACAGGCTGAAGGATGACTATTGCACTCCCGCTTTTCATCCGGACGTTAGGAGGGGACTCACACTATGTGAGCACCCCGCAATACGTGGGATGTCTCCTTCGTCGACATGACATACTGAAGGATGAGATTGCCGGCCGATGCGACTCAGTCGGAAGACTGAGCCGAACGGGTATTAAGCCTGATTTACTTCTGCATTCAATAGTAATATCGTATCACGTTGATCGAAGTTGCGTGGGGTCACAGAATGATCCTCAATGTTATAAACCAAATTAAGTCGACCATCCAACTGCGATAGCCTTTGTTGGTTACTTCTTAATACATCAATCCATTTCTGAGCATAAGGATGCAATGATTCAAAAGCTTCCATATCTACTTCACGTTCCCCCATGAACACTTCTTCAAATCGATTATTAATAAAAAATTTCAATTCCATGTTTTACGTTTTACATTAAAATATTAAATAGACAGCAACCCACAATTAAGACTTACGATATGATTCAATCTTAGAGTTTTCTACCTGTACGTGTGCCATACTAATTTCATCAAGCCATACCTCAAACTGTCTTTTGTTAACTGCACGCTCAGGACAATTCGGGCCAAGTATTATTTTACTGAGTTTTAAAGGAAACTGCAAATCAGACAAGCTAAAAGTCACGTATTTACTTACAATTCTGTCCGGCTGTGCAATTACCCATCCAGATGAAGTAGGCCTCGGATTAGTCGCAGACGCATCTAAGTACAATACGCGTACTTCTTTTTCGATTGCATAGTCAAAGCTTTTAAAAAAATGTTTCCACACATCGATATACAGAAATCGAAACCTTAGTTTATATACTCCGCTAAGGGTATTAACTATATTTTTAATTATGTCCAATTCTGGGTGTTTACCCGGGGATGCAGCATACGATATTTTTTTTACCAACAGGTTATTTGATTGTACACCATTCGTCACATTAAAGCGCAAGCAAACGCCCCTACTATCATCGCCATAAAGTCTATACATGGTTAAATCATCTTCTTTATCGATGGTTGTACATGATGATATATAGCTTCTATTAAGTTGTTTAACTTCATTTAGCGTCATATTTAGAAGGGGTGTATAAAATGCTCCCACATACTTATCAGCATAGTCGACCTCCCCTCTGTCATTCATCGCTATGTGGGAAGCCATCCTATACGACCGATTGTTTATTGTGTGGTATAGTGTATCAAGTGTAGTGTATCGACAAACCGCTTCTTCTGTTACAGGTTCTAATAATGTTTGGAAAAATAAATTTTCAAAATTATTTAAACCGTTTTCTGAATGAGATGTAAAATGGAAAAACCTGCCATTGGCATTATACTCTATATTATTACCTAACTCTTGATTTTCAATAAACTTCTTCGTGTTATTAAGAAAAGTTTCTGGTCGAATGGGTAAGTCGGATTCTGCAACAATTCTTTTAATAGTTTTTGCAATTTTCACTTTAAAATCTGCTATTTCTTCATCCGTAATTCCTTCATCAAATAATAACTCGAAAACGTCATCCAAAGCGAGAATTGGAAATGATGATACATTAAAACCTTGACTATTATTGTTAATTAAAGCAACCGTAGTTGTATCAATTATCAATATATAGTCAGCCCCAATCAATTCCATATCAAACCTGAAATTGCTTGACCTGAACCGTTCTGTATAATCTGAATTATCAGATTGAGAAGATACTACTTCAATCACAACATATGGATATCGTCCTTTTAATATCATAAAGTCAGGTCTCCATTGAATTGGTACGCTGGCGCTAGTATATTCCGACAATATGGGTTCGCGAATAATTCCGTACCTAAAATTTATTTCCTTTTCTATCAAATAAGATATTAATCGCTCATAAAAGTCGTCTTCAAGAATAGGTGTATTGTTCATAGATATTTAATTAGAGGAAGAATTAAACTAAAATAATTGCATTGTAAAGACTTTTGACTACGCTTTTTGATAAAAAAGAACAAATTCATCATACCATTTACAACCTCTCCATCAGCTTTTCCATTAAAGCAGTAAGCTTCTTATTCTGCTCAAGGATGGTGTCTATAATTTCCTTCTCATTCGTTACATTAATAGTTGTTCCTGTTGATTGCAAACCATACACGTTTGAGTCATGTATATTCTCCACAATATTCTGCGGGGTTGCATTTAAAAACTCAGCAGGGTTTACATCAAACTGCTCTGCTACTTTGTTGAGAAACTCCAGTGTGATGGCGGTTTCTCCGCGTTCGTATTTGGTATAGGCTGGCTCGGAGATGTGCAGCCGGCCGGCCATATCGGAGGCTTTAATATCGCGGTGGCGGCGCAGCTTGGCTATGTTCTGCCCTACCAGTTTGTTGTCTAATGCTGTAAACATAGTTTGCTCTTTTTAGCGGGGTAGTTTTCTGATACTCTTTTATATAGTGCCAAAACTACCAATAAAAATTGGCATATGTAAGCCGCTGAAGGAGTTTTGCACTACCCTTATATCATACGCCGCTACTTATTTTTTTTAACCGCTTAAACTGATGATCTATGACGAGTGATGAAAAGCTCAATGAAATGCTGCGGCGCCGCATTATCTACCACCGCCAGGCTGCCGGCCTCTCGCCTGCCGGTATGGCTCGTATGCTGGGCCTTAAGCCCCGCGATTATGAACGGATGGAAGATGGCACCCTCTCTGTAACGGACCCGGAACTGCTCGGGAAGTATATTGATGTCATGGGCCTCAATGGCGCTGCCTTCCTGCATATGGAAGTACCACCGGATGAGCTGCACACACGGCTGGCGAATGAGCTGCACACGATTGCCTCCCATTTTGTATATACCCAGCAAAGGCTGAACAAACTGCTGCAGGAACTGAGACGAATATTGTATGTGGATGAAATGTTTGAAGCGCAGCTGAAGCAGGAAATGGGGAGTGAGATGTGAGAAATAACAACGGTGTCAGGGTTTGGAACCCTGACACCGTTGTTTTATTACTGCGGTATCTGCGATTTATTGACCTGCACTGTGCCTTTCAGATGCTTGATTGTATACCAGGTGAAGTCCTGGTTGGCTTCCAGTCCGTCGCCATAGAGCATACGGGTAGGTGTGGTGATGCGTACAAATTTTTCTGTGAAGAATCTCTGTTTCTGCTGGTTCCAGACGAGCTCTTCTGTATTGAGCTGCTCGCCTTTCCTGTTCTTTACCACAATGCTGTCGCGCACCAGTACATTCTGCTGCGCATCATAATAGCGGGCATATTTTGCAGAAAGTGTATTATCTACTTTCATACTGTCGTTAAAGAACTCTACGTATACACGTTTCTTCATATCGGTATACGGATACTTTGCCTTATCGTTGCGGATAAATTCTTTGGCATACAGCCGGGCTTTTACCTTGCCGCCATCGCTGTATATGATGGTTACATCGGTAGCCTTGTCTTCCTGTGCCACGCTGCCGCCGGTAAGCGCGCTTACTTCTTTAGGATCGTTGTGACAGGCAGAAAGGAATAACAGGGCTGAAAACAAAATACCCGGAAACATGCTCCGGGCAATTGCTGCATTTTTTTTATGTGTGCAGGTATTAATCATACTTGCGTTTGATAAACCACTTGTCGTTAAGAGATATACCGAGGGTAAATCTGAAGAAGTTTTCCTTTATCATGCCGTTGCTCTCCGTACCGCGGGTACCGAATTCCATACCTACGTGCAGGCGGTCTGTAGACCGGCGGAACGGCAGGCTGGCGCCCAGTGTTACGGCATAGTAGTTTATGGTATTGCCATGCAGGCTTACATAGTCTGAGCCATAGTACCCGCCAATGCGGTAGGTGACACGCTGAAAATAATTGTACAGGCTGGCAGGGTTGGGCGTATACTCTGCGCCTACTCCTACTTTATAAGTACTGCTGGTAACGGTATCTACAATGTTGTTGTTGCTGTACTGGCTCCAGTTGGTATATACATAGTCTGCATTCAATGTCCACTTGTCGGCAATAAGCTGTGCGCCTACGCTGTAGGTAGCAGGCATTTTCAATTTGCCTTTCACCTGCGGATCATGGTAAGAAGTATCGTCTGTTGTCAGGCCGTCTACTATGTTGAAGTTGATGTAGTAGTCGTCGCGCCATGTATTGAGGCTCTGGCTGAATGCCGCTGTGGCACCCAGGCGCAGTTTCATTTTCTTATTGAGCGGTGTTTCGTACATGGCGCCTATTTTGTAATACAGGCCACCTACTTTGGTATATTTATCAAACTCAGAGCTGAGTGTCATAAAGGTATCGGCCTGCTGTATAACGCTGGAGTTGCGGATAGAGCCGAACATATAACCGAAGTTTACCCCAAGACTGAAACCACCCAGCTTGTATGCACCGCCTACGAAAGCATAGTTGAGGCCACCATCTCCGGAATATATATAAGAGTTGGTACCCATCCCCTGCAGTGGCGGGTTAGTATTGCGGAAGTTGATAGAATCTTCCATCTTATAATATACGTGCGTGGTAGGTTTAAGACCGAAGCTGAGACCGCCATGCTTGCCCACGGGTATGCCTACGTTCAGGTATGACAGCGATGCCGAACCTGAGCCATAGCTTGCGCCGCCGGAATATACAGATGTCATGCTGGCGGTTCCGCCGGCCTCGTAAGTAGTGAGGCGCAGTGAAGCATAAGACGCCGGGTTGTCTGTATTTACGGAGTATGGCGATGCATAAGCCGTAGAGGCATTTCCCATGCCACGCAGTACCGCATTGGTACCGGGAAGTATCTGGCCAATACCGTACCTCGAATAAGGATCATTCTCTTTATTGGAGTTTTGGGCCATGGCCTCAGATACTGCAGCAAGCAGTAAGATACTGGTGAAAAAATGCCTAACGTATTTGTGGGACATTATGTTTTAATATTAGATTTAGCCCTTTCAGCAACAGATTTGGGTCTGCAAATATCTTATTTTTAAGTTTGGTTCCAAAGAAACCTGCGTCGCCCCCAGTTAATACCGCGTTAAAATCAGCATATTGTGCTGCAAACGAATCGATCATGCCGTCAATTTCGCAAGCCATTCCGTACACGGCACCGCTGCGCATAGAGGTTTCTGTATCATATCCCATCAGCAGGAGGTCTCCTTCCAGCGACACTTCGGGCAGCTTTCCGGTAAATGCATGCATGGCTTTGAGGCGCATATGCAGGCCGGGTGAAATAGCACCGCCACGGAATGCCCGGTTCTTATGAATGAAATTGTAGGTAATACAGGTACCAAGGCTGATAACCAGTGTATTTTTCTCGGGGAATGCCGTATGGGCCGCTACCACCAGCGCCAGGCGGTCTCCGCCAAGCGTATCGGGTGAATGATAGGCATTCATAATGGGTAATGCTGTGCTGCTGTTAAGCGGCACGTAATATTTCACCTGCTCTTTCAGGTGCTGCTCCAGCTGCCCGGCATCGTTGGTAACGTTGCACAGTATAGCAGCATCCGGCTGATGCTCCTGCACCATGGCCAGTATACCTTCTGTTGCTGCCTGTGTTTCAAACTGCTTTGTTTCAATCAGCTGGTCTGCGCTGTTCATTACAGCCGCCTTTACACGACTGTTTCCCCAGTCAATACAGAGGGTAGTTGCCATTATTATCTGTTTTTTGAGTGTGAATGGGTACAAAATAGTAAAAATCGCGTCCGTTGCAATCAGATGATGCCTATTATTATCTGTTGAATGGTGAGTGATGAATAGTGAATGGTGAGCAGTCCCCGATACTTGATACTTGATACTTGATACTTGATACTTGATACTTGATACTTGATACTTGATACTTGATACTTGATACTTGATACTACTTAATGTCCAGGTCACCGAGAGACAGGTTGCGGAAATGGCCGTTCATCTGTACACGGGCTTTCATTTCTTCCAGCTCTTTGATCACCGGCAGCATCTTATTGAGATGACGGCGTATATATTCCAGTCGCTGGAGTTCATCAAACAGCCCGAGCAACTCGTACTCCTGCTCTACCGACAGGCCTACATAATGGCCGATAGCGTATGATATGGCTCCGGTATTTTCTTTAGGGTACTTTCCCTCTACGTTCATCAGCGTATACAGGCGTTTTACCTCGTCGAGTATTTTGCGGGAAAGGCTGCTGTTCGGCTCCTGCACCAGGTTGTCCGGGTAATTTACGATAGCGCCGCTATACATTTTATCCGGTATTTCGCGTATCATTTCCAGTATGCGGAACACTTTTTGACCACGCGTACGAACGTCCATTTCGCCGTTTTCGTACGTTTTTGCCACCTCTTCCACTTCTACCAGTGTGCCGAGCTCTCCCGGCCGGCTACTGATTACGGTGGGTATGCCAAAAGGCTTTTTCTCTGCAATACATTCCTGTATCAGCTGAATATAGCGCGGCTCAAATATGTGCAGGTTCAGTGGCTCTCCGGGGAAGACTACAATACCAAGCGGGAAAACGGGGATAAAATTTGTCATAACCTCCTCAATATAAGAAAATCAGGCTGTCTGTCCACCGGCAACAATCATATCATGCCGCTGCCAGAGCAGGAAGAACAAAAATACGAATACTCCTAATTGTATCTCCAGTGTAGGATCTACCATCAGCGGCACCAGGAGCACCAGCCAGGTCATGATAAAAAAGGCGCTGCTGCGGTTTTTACGAACCCGCAGAAATGATGCGAGCAGCCATGCAATAAAGCTGATAAGCGAAAGCAAACCGGTGCCCAGCGCTATAATAAGAAACTGGTTGTGCGGCAGCAGGCGCTGCTCGTCGGCCACCTGCGGATACCACTTGTCATAGCCTTTCTTCATATCATCCAGCATATCCCCTGCCCCTACGCCGGTAAGCGGATGTTCTTTGATCAGCCGGAGGGAAATATCATAAGACATGAGCCGGCCGATATCGCCGTAGTCGCCCGAATAATTTTTTTCCTGCAGCTGTATATATGAATACCTTATGTAGCCTACCCGCTCACGGAAAGTGGGAATGAACCGGTATGCTGCCATACTGCCCGCCAGCATTAAAACCAGCAAAGCAATACCCAACACCATGTGCTTACGCACGGCAAAAAAGATACTGTAGGCCAGCAGGAAGATATACAATGTCACCAGCCCGGTTTTGGCGGCAAGCAGGTGGATATATATGCCCAGCAGGACGACGGATATAATAATAAACCACTTCGCAGCATTGCCCTGCAGCCGGGGCCAGAAATTGCAGCACCAGATCATACACAGCACTACGGCTGCGCTAAAGCATATGTGATCGTTGTAAGCCGGTGTGGGCAGTACCTTGGCATACTTATAACTGTTAATATAGAATTCCGCATCGCGCAGCAGGAATGAAGCGCTGTACAACGCGCCCAGCATCATTATAGCACAAAATGATACGGTAAACACCTGCAACTGCCGTTGTGTAAAAGCAGGCAGAAAACCGAAGGCCAGCGGCAGCAGGAAAAACGGGAGCTTTACCTGTGTAAGTACACTCCATTCATGCTTATTGTCTGTCCAGAACCAGGAGATAAGGTACATGCCTATCCAGATAAGACCCATAAGCCACCAGCGCTGCTTCAGCCAAAGCCGCGGATGTACGTCACGTATACCGTTAACGCCAAAGAGGATCATGGAAATGGAAAGTATGCTTCTGGAAAAAAGGAATGAGGCAATCATACACAGGGCCAGGAAAACAGCCATGTTTGACTTGGAAAATGCCGGACGGTTGAGAAAACGGATATTAGCCACAGTACAGTTTGTCAGTTGCTTAACGGTCTTTACGGCCGTTTTAGTGCGAAGCAAGATAAAACAACTACGAATAGCAACATACTTATCCTCAAATTTATCATTAGCAGATAACTTGCTTATTTTTACGCCGCGGATGATAACAGCTTATATCTTCCGGCATTTTTATCTGCATACCATTGGCAAACGAACAAAACATACGGCAATTGCTGGCCGATATACAGCAAGGAGATTTCAGGGCACTGGCAAGGGGCATTACAAGAGTGGAAAATGAACTGGCCGGCTATGAAGACATCCTGCTGCATCTGAAAAACACGCATGAAGCCCGTGTACTGGGCATCACCGGACCTCCCGGCGCGGGAAAAAGCACGCTTGTAAATGCATTGCTCCATCATTGGATCTCTGCCGGTAAAAAAATAGCCGTTATCGCTGTTGACCCTTCGTCTCCGTTTAATTACGGCGCTTTGCTCGGCGACCGCATCCGCATGAGTGATTTTTACAATAACCCGAATGTGTTTATACGTTCGCTGGCCAGCAGGGGCGCGCTTGGCGGTCTGCATCCAAAGATTGTAGAAATCACAGACCTGGTAAAGAATGCTCCTTTTGATTTTGTACTGGTAGAAACGGTAGGCGTAGGCCAGAGCGAAGTGGAAGTAGCCGGGCTGGCCGACTGTACTGTTGTAGCACTGGTGCCCGAGGCGGGCGATGAGGTACAGACCATAAAAGCGGGCATCATGGAGATAGCAGATATTTTTGTGGTAAATAAGGCCGACCGCGAATCGGCTGAAACATTATACCGCAACCTCCGCATACTCGTGCATGAGCGTGCACACGATGGCGATGAAATACCTGTTGTAAAAACGATTGCACTGCAACAGAAAGGAATTGAAGAACTGGCCGCTGCCATTGAAACCTATTTTGCCCACCAGAATGACATGCCCGAAAAACGCCTGCACCTGCTGACCGAAAAGTGCTGGCAGCTGATACAGGCGCAACGGATGAAAAATGTAAAACGGGCCATACTGAAAGAAAACCTGGAAAAAGCCTTGCAGGAAAACGACTTTAATCTGTACCGCTTCGCAAAGCAATTCTTTTAAAAAGGAATTATCTTACTGTAAATAGCACAATTTCTAAACCATCACTCATAAATGAATCTGCCACACTACTTCCATACGGTACGCCACCTGCAGTGGAAGCAAGTGTATTACCGGCTGTACTATAAGGTAAAAAGACCTTTTTTTAAACCGGCACAGGTTCCGGAAGCAGCAATAAACGCCGCGTTGTCTTTTCCTGCACACGAATGGCATGCCTGCCTGCCGGGAAATCCGTACCGCCCGGAATCAAAAACTTTTTCACTCCTGAACCGTACGCACAGCTTTGGTAATGAGCCCATAAACTGGGATTTTGATACTTACGGAAAACTGTGGGCTTACAACCTCAACTATTTTTCCTGGCTGGAAGATGAAACTATTTCTGTTTCGGACCGGTTATTTACTATCCAGGCGTATATAGCCGCGGCGCAGCATAAAAATGGCGATGAGCCCTACCCTGCGTCGTTACGGGGCATACACTGGATACAGTTTATTAGCCGGCATAAGATAACCGATATATCTATCATAAAACAACTACAGGAAGATTATCAGCGGCTGGCGGCTTTCCCGGAATATCATCTCGGCGGCAATCATCTGCTGGAAAATGCATTTTCCCTGCTCTGGGGCGCCTTCTTTTTTAAAAACGAGGCATGGCTGAAGCTCGCAGCACAATTGCTGCAGCAAAATCTTGAAGAGCAGGTATTACCCGATGGCGGCCATTACGAACGCAGTGCTATGTACCACTGCCTGCTCCTGTACTGGCTCCTGCAATGCATAGAACTGATGCAGCAGGCACCGGTTTTTAACCTTACAGGTTTGCTGCCATTCCTGCAAAACAAAGCAGCCCTTATGCTGGGATGGCTCAGGGAATACTGTTTTGCCGACGGCTCGTATGCTATGCAGGGAGATGCAGCACCGGATGTTGCGCCCTCACCGGCATCTTTACAAGCGTTTGCACAAGACCTGGGCATACAGGCTGCCACTGTGAAGATGAACGAATCCGGCTACCGGAAGATGAAGACCGCAACTGCAGAACTCCTGGTAAATGCAGGCAACCCCGGCCCCGTGCATCAGCCGGGACATTCCCATGCCGATAGTCTCAGTTTTTGTATACAGGTTGGGCATAAGCCTTTCATAGTTGATACGGGCATCTCCACTTACGACGCAAACAACCGCCGGCTGGCGGAACGCGGCACAGCTGCGCATAATACCGTCTCAATTAATAATGATAATTCATCTGAAGTGTGGAAAAGCTTCCGCATGGCACAGCGGGCATCCGTAGAAATTACCGGTGAGCAAAAAGACCAGCTTAGGCTGTCTCATGATGGTTATTATAAAAAGTACGGGATCATCCACTGCAGGGCCATTACCTGCAGCGACAAAAAAATAACGGTGTCAGATGTAATAAAAAATCAAAAAGCGAATAAGGCTTTATTACATTTACACTTTCATCCTGATGTTGTGATACAGCAACGGGATACCGGTGTATTCACTGCTTCAAACGGAGTAAATATTATACTGGAAGGGATAACCAAAGCACACCTGGAGCAATATAATTTCTGTGAAAACTTCAATATGCAGAAAGTGGCACAGAAATTGGTTGCTACCATTGATGAGCGTGCGGATATAGTTTTAGAATTTTGAACATGTTTTTGGACCTGATTGCGGGCGCAAGACCCAATTTTATAAAAATTGCCCCTATTATAGAGGCAATAAGGAATGAACAGAAGAATGGCACGAACATTCGCTACAGGCTTATTCATACAGGACAACACTATGATAAGCACATGAGCAGCGAGTTCTTTGAACAGCTTTGTATACCTGCACCGGATGTAAATCTGCATGCAAAAGGGGAAACACAGGCTGAGCTTACAGCCGCTATCATGAACCGCTATGAACAGGTGCTCCAGGCCGAAAGGCCGGACCTGGCTATGGTGGTAGGCGATGTAACTTCTACAATGGCCTGCGCCATTACTGCAAAAAAAATGAACAACATTCCCCTGGCGCACGTAGAAGCCGGGATACGCAGCGGCGATCTTACTATGCCGGAAGAAATAAACCGTATCGTTACAGACGCTATTACCGACTTCTTCTTTACCACAACCCATACCGCCAACTATAACCTCCGACACAGCGGCGTGCCTGAAGAAAAAATATTTTTTGTAGGCAACACGATGATCGATACTCTGCTGAAGCAGATGCCCTCGTTCAAGCAACCAGACTTCTGGGATACACTGGAACTGGAGCCGGGAAAATATATCGTAATGACCTTGCACCGCCCATCAAATGTTGATAACGAGCAAAAGCTGAAATCGCTGATAGATGCAATTGTAAAGGCCAGTAAAAATCTGCCGATTATTTTTCCCGTTCATCCCCGCACTGCGAAGGCTCTGAAAAAAATAAACGTCAGTTATAAAAACCTGCATATTACAGACCCTCTCGGATATCTTGAATTTAACTACCTGGTAAGACGCGCAAAAGCCGTAATAACAGACAGTGGTGGCATTACAGAAGAAACAACCGTTATGCACGTACCCTGTATGACCCTGAGAGATACAACTGAAAGACCGGAAACATGTTCTATTGGCACGAGTATGTTACTGGGTACAGCACCGGAAGCAATAGCCCCGGCATTTGAAAAACTATTCTCGGGCAATTGGCAGAAAGGAGGCGTTCCTGAACTGTGGGACGGTCACACGGCGCAAAGAATTATCGACCAACTGAAAACTTTTTTTTAAAATTTATACCAGCAAACAGTAGGATATAACACTTTTGTTTATTATATTTAAACTCTTATCTGAAAATAAAATCAATATTCCTTCATCGGTTGCGATACTATATTAAAAGAAATCAATAATATATAGTTTACACAGACCATATAAATTTGCCCTATTCCCCAGCAGTTCTTAACTTTTTTTTAGACGAATAAAAAAGTATGTCAATATTACATACGAATAGAAATATCTTTGTGCAATATTTATATATGATAGAATTATGACTCATTTGCCACCTTATTTACTATTTACGGTCTCATTCCTGGGAGCCTTAGCGTTAAGTTGGTTATCTATACCGCGTATCATTTACATTGCCAAACGTAAAAGACTATTCGATATGCCTGATAACCAAAGAAAAATACATTTAAAAATAATACCTAATCTAGGAGGCGTCGCAATATTTTTTGGTTTTATTATTGTAGCATCACTTACCGTAAATCCAATACTATTCACAAAATGGAATTATATAGCCGCTGCTACCCTTGTACTTTTTGTAACCGGAATTAAAGATGACCTTATAAATCTACCTCCCTTAAAGAAAATGGTAGCGCAATTTGCTGCTGCAGCTATCACTACCCTTTTTGCAGATATACGCCTTACATCGCTCCATGGCTTCATGGGTATATATGAATTGCCTTATGCAGTCAGTATAGCATTCACCACACTCGGCTGTATGTTTGTTACCAATGCCTTTAACCTTGTGGATGGCATTGACGGACTTGCAGGCAGTATCGGTATTCTGTGCTGTTTTATCTTAGGTATTTTCCTGGGCATGGAAGGCAATGTAAGCGCAGCCTGTGTTGCTTTCAGCCTCATGGGTGCTATTGCAGGCTTCCTTCGTTTTAATTTTTCACCGGCCAAAATATTTATGGGAGATACAGGCTCCCTGCTGATCGGATTTACCATATCAGTGCTTTGCATCCTTTTTATTAATTCATACTCCGGAGGCAATGCCATATTCAGCAATATCGTGCATACCCCGAAAAGCGCATTACTGTTTTCCCTGGCAGTGCTCTTCATTCCTATTTTCGACACATTCCGGGTATTTACAACAAGGTCTATAAAAGGACATTCCCCGTTCCGCGCAGACAGGACGCACCTGCACCATTATCTGCTGGATCTCGGGTTTTCGCATACGAGTGCCGTTTCGGTACTCATCACCTCCAACCTGCTTATTATTCTTGTATCTTATTTTGTACAGGACTACAACATAGTTATTTCCTTCGCTGCATTGCTGTTTGTTGCTTTTGGCCTGTTTGCAATAGTCTTCTTTATGCGCAGAAAGCAGGTTATAGCTTCTTCAGAGCCGGGAGGTAAAATGGCACTTGCCAATAACACCACCAAGCAACCGAAAGTTATATCCACACAACCGGGAGCAGGCATCATCAATGGCCCGATAACGTTAAATGGCAGTAAAGTTGCCCTGGAGGACACGCTGGAAGCAATGTAAAATCAGCAACACACAAATATTAAGGAATGCACCAGTGCATTCTTTTTTGTTTGCAGATACGTGTTGCAAAATCCTACAACAATTTCCGCATAATTACGACAGCAAAATCTGTGCTTTTATCTCAATAAGGATTTCCATTATTGAATCTTCAGGCTCAGGGTGAACAATGCTGGCGGTATCCATAAGGATGTTTTCATATACCGTTTTCATATAGCACTATTTTAAATAAAATTACCAAACCCTCAATTTCGGCTATAGGGTATTTTTCACGTTCAAGGGCTGCTTTTTTATACTCAAATATACCGGTAAAAAACTGAAAAAGATATCCTGCATCCGGATAATTGCAAAACCATAGTCAGCGTTCCGTCATAATAAATTAATTATCTACGACATCTCATATAAAACTTAACGCTATAATTAAATTCTATTTTTACATTTCAATTATTAGCGTCGCTAAAATAATTAAGCTATGTATATTTGCTAACAGCGTTAGAAAAACATGGGAATAACAGAAAGAAAGGCGCGTCAGCGTGAGGAAGTGAGAAAAAATATTCTTACCGCTGCCTGGGAGATGGTAAAAAAAGACGGATGGCAAGGACTTTCCGTCAGGAAGATTGCAGACGCGATCGAATACAGCGTGCCTGTCGTATATGATCATTTTGAAAACAAGGATGCAATTATCCAGGAATTTATCAGGGAAGGTTTTCTTCTGCTGGCCCGCAAAATGAAAGAAATCAAGGAACAGTATACAACACCTGCAGAGCAATTAAAGGCTATGGCTGAGGGTTACTGGGAATTTGCCTTTGTGAATAAGGAGTATTACCGGGTTATGTACAGTCTTGGTGTGCCTGGCTGCGAAACAGTGAAAAGTGTACCGGAAATAATGCTGTTTATGGGCGTAATAAAAACAACTATAGAAGAGTTGATAGCATCAGGTAAAAATCCCGGGCTGAATATTATGCTGAAACATCACACTTTTACCTCCACCCTTCATGGCCTGGTGTCTATCAATATGATGGGCAAAAGCGATACCTCTGAAAAACAAGGCCGTGAGGTACTGGCGGATGCCGTTGCATCTTTTATCAAAGCTGTTGTTGAGTAAACCACTTTATTTTTTTGCGAAAAACCTAACACTGTTAGTTAAAATAATACAGATAACCATTTATTAGTAAATTTCTTAAAAACAAAAACGAAACAATGAGTCTTATACAGGCAATGAACTGGCGCTATGCCACTAAAAGAATGAACGGACAAAAAGTGCCACAGGAAAAAGTAAACAACATACTTGCAGCTACACGTCTTTCAGCCTCTTCAATGGGCCTGCAGCCCTATACCATACTGGTAATTGAAAATGAAGAGTTACGCAGGAAAATACAGCAGGTTGCTTTTAACCAACCCCAGATCGTAGAAGGCTCTCACCTCCTGATCTTTACTGCATGGGAAAAAATAACACCGGGAGATGTGGACAATTACATTAATAACATTGCTGCAACCCGTGGCGTACCTGCCGAAAACTTAAACGAATTCAGGGATAAAATACTGGCCAATACACAACACAAGTCTGCAGAAGAACTGTATCAGTGGAACGCCCGCCAGGCTTATATAGCCTTTGGCACAGCTATAGCTGCAGCTGCAGCAGAGCAGGTAGACGCCACACCTATGGAAGGCTTCAATGCTGCTGCGCTCGACGAATTACTGGGACTGAAGGAAAAGGGATTGCGCAGTGTTACCTTACTGCCATTGGGCTACCGCGACATTGAAAAAGATTTCCTGGCGAATGCAGCCAAGGTGCGCCGCCCGCATGAAGAACTGTTTATTTCACTCAGCTAAGTCAGCCGGCAATTATATAAATACAGGGTGTGCAGCATTTTATGCTGCACACTTTTATTTTATGATTATGCCACTTGTTCTATTTCGCCTATCTGCATAAGGTGCGTCACAAACAGGTTAATATCATTTGTGCTGATTACCTTACCCTGCCGGTTCATAATTCTCCTGGCGTATTCATTCATAAACTGGTTCAGAGATTCTGCCGGCATTGCAGAAAGCTTGTTCATCTGCTTTACCAGGTCCCACGAATCATCTGCGCTGATACGGGTTTTTGTGTTTTTGAGTACATACGTAGCCATCTTATTGCTATTAATAAGTTTAAAAATCTGCCACGTTCAAAAGGGGAATTGCTTCGTTTGTTTTCGTTTCTTAGAGAATCGCATAAAAGTAATTACATTTTGTTTTCCGTCAAAAACCCGGGAGAAAAAATTCAATGACTATTGCCCATATTTACAGAAATTTACAAGATAGCCGCTTATCGGAATCCTTTTCCAGGCGTCTGTTATTCTGAAACCACGTGCATATATAAATATTGCTATAAAAGAAAGTAATTTTAAAATTGCATGTATATACATACATTTGTATTGTGAAAATCGAAGACGTATTAAAGACGAACAAATTTGCGAACGAGCGGCATAAGGCTATACTCAATATGATGTATACAGCCTACTGGATCAAAAGTAACTTCAGCAAGACCCTGAAAGATTATGGCCTTACAGAAGAGCAGTTTAACGTGATGCGTATACTTAAGGGAAAATACCCTGAACGCATGTGTGTCCGTGATATTGGTTCCCGTATGATAGAGCGCAGCTCTAACGTACCCCGTATCATAGACCGCCTGGTAGCCAAAAAACTGGCGGAGCGCATGCCCTCTACCGAGGATAAAAGAGAAACGCTCACCCAGCTTACAGAAAAAGGAATAACCCTGCTGGAAGAAGCAAGTAAACTGGTAAGGAAGCTGCAGGATGAATTCATCGATTTAACAGAAGAGGACGCTGTGCTTATAAACACCATCCTCGACAATATGAGAAAAGATTAAAAACCACTTAAAACAAAAATAAAAAACAAATTATCATGGCAACAACAAACTGGGCACTGGATGCCTCTCACTCAGAAATCGGATTCAAAGTAAAACATCTGATGATTTCAACTGTTACCGGTCATTTTGAAAAATTTGATGCATCTGTACAGACAGAAGGAGAAGACTTCGCCACTGCAAAAGTTACATTCTCTGCAGATATTGATTCTATCAATACAAAAAATGAGCAACGTGACGAACACCTGAAATCTGCCGAATTCTTTGATGCAGCCAACTTTCCCCAGCTTACATTTGAGAGCACAGGAATGCAGAAAGTAAGTGATGAAAAATATAAGCTGAACGGCAACCTGACACTCCACGGCACTACACACGCTGTAAGCCTGGATGCTGAATTCGGCGGCTTCATGAAAGATCCCTGGGGCAACGAACGTGCCGGCTTTGAAGTAAGCGGTAAAATAAACCGCAAAGACTTTGGCCTGGTATGGCATGCAGTTACAGAAACCGGCGGCATTGTGGTAAGCGACGAAGTAAAACTGCACGCAGCAGTAGAATTTATCAAATCTGCCAACTAAGCTTTACCTCTGATAAAAAGCAAAACGGGTGACCTGAAAAGGCACCCGTTTTTTATTACCGATTTTTTGTCACGCTCCTATTCCGACCATTTTTTAAGAATCGTCGTAGCAATGTGACCGCCGAAACCAAAAGTGTTGCTCATCGCATATTCTACATGTTTGTGCACTGCCTTGCCAAGTGTATAGTCATATTTACCGGCAAAGTCGGGCTCTATGGTCTGCGTATTAATAGTAGGCACAATAATATTTTCCTGCACTGCGATGATACATGCCATAGCCTCTACAGCACCGGCAGCACCCAGCAGATGACCCGTCATAGATTTAGTAGCACTGATGCTCAGTTGCGGATTTACGCCAAACACACGCTCTACGGCCTTCAGTTCGCTGATATCACCCAGCGGCGTTGATGTGGCATGTGTATTTATGTATTGAATGTCCGAAGGTTTGAGATTGGCATCTTCCAGCGCTGCGAGCATACCCAGGTAAGCGCCCTCCCCTTCCGGATGTGTGCCGGTAAGGTGGTACGCATCTGCTGCCATGCCGCCGCCCACTACTTCTGCAAGAATCGGGGCATTGCGTTTTACAGCACTGTCCAGGCTTTCAAGAATAAGTGCCCCTGCCCCTTCGGCCATCACAAAGCCGTCACGGGTAACATCAAAAGGACGTGAAGCCGTTTCCGGGGCTTCGTTATTCGTAGAGAGCGCTTTGGCAGCACTGAAGCCCCCAACTGCCGTTTCATTGATCGGCGCTTCCGATCCTCCGGTGATGATCATATCTGCCTTGCCCCAGCGGATATAATTAAACGCATCTATAATAGCTGTATTCGAAGTAGCGCATGCAGATACCGTTGTAAAATTTACCCCGCGAAGACCATACTTCATTGAAATGACACCGGAAGCGATATCTACAATGATTTTAGGTATGAAAAATGGGTTAAAACGTGGTGTACCGTCACCTTTCGCATATTCGAGCACCTGCTCCTGGAAAGTACCGATACCTCCGTTGCCTGATCCCCATATGACACCGATCCGGTTCCTGTTCAGTTTTTCAAAATCTATCTCCGCGTTTTTTACCGCCTCTGCCACCGAGATAAGTGCATACTGGGTAAATAAGTCGTACCGGCGGGCTTCACTTTTCTCTATATGATTCAGCGGGTCAAAATTTTTCAATTCCCCTGCAAATCTCGTCTTGAATTTTCCTGTGTCAAACTTTGTAATAGGGGCTATACCGCTGCGACCTTCCAGCATGCCCTGGCGAAAATCCTGGATATTATTGCCTAATGGGGTAAGTGCTCCCGTACCTGTGATAACTACACGTTTCATAAAAAGCTGATTTTATTCCGGATAAGACTGAAAATACCAGAATAAACATTCCGTTATTTAACAGGCAACATCTATGATTATGATATAATCACCCGGACCTGCTGCGCCGCAAAAATATAGTGGTCTGCGGCTGTATGCAAGTATTATGTATTTTTTTGAGCAGACCTTTTTACAGAAAACTAAAAACACTATATTTACACTACTAAAAACCAATTTAAATTCGAAACTCATGCGCAAATCCTATTTGTTTCTTGCCGCAGCTGCTTTGTTCAGCACCACAATCATTTCATCCTGCAGTAAAACGGACAGCGCAGATGCGCTACCCACCAATTATCGTATTGATGGTGTGCAGGACGTAAAGATTACCGCCCCTTATTATTCTGCATATGAACAACTGTCTGTGAATTATGTAGGTAAAACCCAGGAAAAAGTGACCCTCTCACTGAGCGGTGCGCCTACCGGTTGTGGAATGATTTTATCAGCTACTTCAGGCTATCCTTCGTTTAATTCAACACTTAGTATAAACGATACTGCTGCCGCTCCAGGTACATATCCTATCAAACTTACCTGCGAAGGAAGCGTAACAGGAAAAAGGTCTTACACATTTAATCTTACCCTTCCCGACTTACCGCAGTGTACAGATTTTCTGCTGGGCACTCATAGTGCTTACAGCACCTGCAGCTCTTCCGGCAGCTATACAGAATATGTAACAGCTTCCGGCACCAGGAACCGCGTTATTCTGAACAATTTCGGAGGCATGGGTATACAGCTTGCCCTGGAAGCCAACTGCCAGTCTTCATCTTATACCATTCCGCAGCAGACAATTAACGGCATTACTTATTCCGGTTACGGATATTACAGCTCTTCTTCTTATTTCTACGTTTATGTAACAGAGAGCTCACCAATTGGTACAAGTACCTGCACAGAATATATTTACCTGTAAGAAGGTTATCTTATAAAAAATCATAAAAAAGGTTGCAATCAGGGGATTGCAACCTTTTTTATCTTTACTGAATTACTAACTGACTATGGCTATTTTCAGTAAACTCGGCAACTATAAAAACACAGGCCTGCTGCTGATGCGGGCAGGTCTGGGTATAATGATGATGATACACGGCTACCCTAAACTTATGGGCGGCCCTGACCTTTGGGGCAAAGTCGGCAGTGCAATGGGTGATGCAGGTATCCATTTCGCACCTGTATTCTGGGGCTTTATGGCAGCTGCCGCTGAAACAATCTGCGGCCTGCTGGCTGTTTTGGGCCTGTTTTTCCGGCCTGCATGCCTGTTTATTATGTTCACCCTGACCATAGCAGCTTTACATCATTTTTCTGCCGGCGAAGGACTATCCGGTGCTGCCCATGCTATAGAAACAGGAATCGCTTTTACAGGACTCCTGTTCCTGGGACCGGGCAAATATTCGGTTGACAAAAAATAGCTGCCTCATAGTTAGCGACGTGTCCAGTGACCGGCGATCCAGTAAGAATCCCTGCCTCTGCGAGCCCAGTGACCCGGACGCCAGCGCCATCCCGGGTGAGGAGGTTCTGCCCAATAACCGCCATGCCATACATAGGTACGGCCCTGTGGCGTCCAATCCTCATCTACCCAAACATGGCGCGGGCTCGGAGCGGCAGGTCGTGTTACTATCACAGCCGGGCGCGGAGGACGAACGCGTACATAAATCTGTGCATTACTGTCTGTTGCTGCAGCTGTCAAAATCAACGCTGCACCTGCAATTAATCCTGATAATTTTTTCATAGCACTCTGTTTTAATATCCAGTATATAGAAAAAAAACAGGCCACGAAGTTTAAAACGGAGGAATATATTAATACAACCTTAAGAAAGCATTAACGATCAGCAGCATCGTGTAAGAGCCGGAAGAAGTAAAAAAAGACTACAAACCTGTAAGCCGGATTCTGTTTCCCTGCATAAGCAGGAAAGGCTATCATTTATCTGGGATAAAGCTCACACCTTACCTCTATCTGCCAACCCACGGACATCAGGCGGGCAGCCCTTACCCGGCTTTCACCGGGACGTCCGCCTATTTGGCATTTCAGCACGCAAGGTTTACCCCCACACTGTGTTACCACAGCATGCCGTAGTCTCTTACACTACTTTTTCACCCTTACCCCGCAAGCGGGGCGGTCATTTTCTGTGGCACTGTCTGTAAACGTTTGCACATTCCCCACCCGTTAGGTGGTGCGCTGCCCTATGCTGTCCGGACTTTCCTCTCGCCCGCTTTACGGGAAGCGATAGCCCGGTTTGTAGTCGTCACAAAAGTAACTTTATATCCGGGATATTAAATCCGGTTGGTCTGCAATTAAGAGAATCAAAGCTTTATGCCTGTAAAATCAGCACCGGCAGAGCATTTCAACGAAACTAATCAAAAACGTAGTACCATTTAAAAAGAAGTCTTTATTCATGCGGAAAATAAAATTTTAAAAATATTCACACAGAGACAACATAATTACGTTTTAAAATGATTTTACTTTGCACTAACTATTAACAATATTAGACTCTCTTACAATAATCATTGAGATGAAAAAAACCTTTCTTACATCGCCGGTTTTAAACGATGTGCTCCTGCACACCGGCAGTGGGTTTTTTGCTGTTCCCGAAAGAGCAGTTTTTTCTTACAGACATACAGTTTGTAACGTCCGACGTTGATACCGTCATCACCAACCGGTGAACTGGCGGCAAATTTAATATTCACATAAGTCTGAAATGTTATTGTTGTGTAGCGAAAGCTATATGGCGATTCGTTTACCTTTTTACACAATTACACTAATGGATCAACCATTTCTGGTAATGGTGGCTGATGCCACACATACCGGTTTTGCCGAAACCATCTGTGAAGAGATGGCTGCTTCTGCAAAAGCAAGAGGCACAGGCATTGCCAAACGCAGTCCTGATTATATTTCCTCCAAAATACTGGAAGGCAAAGCTGTTATAGCTTTCAGCCCGAAAGGTGATTGGGCCGGATTTTGTTATATCGAAACCTGGAGTCATGGGCAGTACGTGGCCAACTCCGGTCTTATCGTAGCGCCACAATTCCGCAAAGACGGGTTGGCACGTGCCATCAAACAAAAGATATTTGAGCTGAGCAGGCAGAAATACCCTGAAGCGAAAATATTCGGGCTTACCACAGGGCTTGCAGTGATGAAAATCAACTCTGATCTGGGCTACGAGCCGGTTACCTACTCCGAGCTTACACAGGACGATGCCTTTTGGGCTGGCTGCAAAAGTTGTGTCAACTACGACATACTGATGAGCAAAGAGCGTAAAAACTGCCTGTGCACAGCTATGCTTTTTGATCCGCTGGATATACCTGCAAAACTGCAGACAGAACCGGTATCACAAAAACAACAACCTGCAGGCAAAGCAAGAAAACGCAAAGTATCTCCTTTTAAAAAATGGGGATTGCTGCGCACGCTTGCCAAAAAAGTAAACATCATTTTATCTCTGTAATCACTCCAAAAAATAAAAATGAAAAAAGTCGTACTGGCATACAGCGGCGGTCTCGATACTACATACTGCGCCATCTACCTCAGCAAAATAAAAGGACTTGAAGTGCATGCCATTACTGTAAATACAGGTGGCTTCAGCAAAGAAGAGATCAGCGACATAGCTGCACGTGCCGAAAAACTTGGTGTGGCATCCTACAAAGCTGTAGATGTAACACACGACTATTACGACAGTTGTGTGAAATACCTCATTTTCGGCAATATGCTGAAAAACGGCACCTACCCCCTGAGCGTAAGCGCAGAAAGGCTGATACAGGCCAAAACCGTTGCTGAATACGCGCTTCACATCGGGGCAGATTATATAGCGCATGGCAGCACCGGCGCCGGCAATGACCAGGTACGCTTTGACATTATATTCCAGACGATAGCACCCAAAGCAGAAATACTTACGCCTATCCGCGACCAGCAGCTGAGCCGCGATGCGGAGATAAACTTCCTGAAAGAGCATGGTGTGGAAATGAACTTTGAAAAAGCTGCCTACAGCATCAACAAAGGACTCTGGGGCACATCTGTTGGAGGTAAAGAAACATTGAAATCTAATGGCTATCTCCCCGAAGAAGCGTGGCCTACACAGGTTACTTCTACAGAACCGAGAACACTGGAGCTGCAGTTTGACAAAGGAGAACTGGTAGCTGTGGACGGCGTTGTATTCAGCAACCCGGCGCAGATCATACAGCATCTGCAGGCTATTGCGCAGCCATACGGCATTGGCCGTGATATACATGTAGGCGATACGATCATCGGCATCAAAGGACGCGTAGGATTTGAAGCAGCAGCACCGATTATCATCATAAAAGCACACCACCTGCTGGAAAAACATACGCTTACCAAATGGCAGACCTACTGGAAAGATCAGCTGAGCACCTGGTACGCCAACTGGCTGCATGAAGGTCAGCTGCTGGATCCTGTAATGCGCCATATTGAAGGATTTTTAGAAGACACACAGGCAACAGTGAGCGGTAAAGTATTTGTAGAACTGGCGCCTTACCGTTACACCCTCACCGGCATAGAAAGCGATCATGACCTGATGAGCAGCGAATTTGGCAGCTACGGCGAAATGAACAAAAGCTGGACCGGCGAAGACGTAAAAGGCTTCACCAAAATATTCGGCAACCAGGTTTCTATCTTTCATAAAGTGAACAAAACAACATTACATGATTAAGGCCGGAATCATAGGCGGGGCGGGCTATACAGGCGGCGAAATGATCCGTATACTGCTGCGTCACCCGGAAGCGGAGATCACGTTTGTGCACAGCAAAAGCCAGGCAGGAAAACCGGTTGCGCAAACGCATACGGACCTTGTTGGTGAAATTGATCTGATGTTTACAGGAGAACTGCAAACAGATGTGGACGTACTTTTTTTGTGTGTAGGCCATGGTGAAGCAAAAGTATTTCTTGCAGAAAATAACATTCCGGCAACGGTACGTATTATAGACCTGTCGCAGGATTACCGGCTTACGGCTTCCAATGAAGGGCTGGAAATACCATTTGTATACGGCCTTCCGGAGCTGCAGAAAGAAGCTATAAAAGCAGCTGTAAGAATTGCCAATCCGGGCTGCTTTGCCACTGCTTTACAACTGGGCATGCTGCCGCTTGCCGATGCAGAATTACTGGAACCGGTATATGCAACAGGCATTACAGGCTCTACCGGTGCAGGGCAAAGCCTGTCAGCAAGCTCACACTTCAGCTGGCGGACAAATAACATACAGGCATACAAAACGCTCACACATCAGCACATGGCCGAAGTGAAACAGTCACTTGCTCACGCTGGTAACGGACTTCAGCCGCAGGTAAATTTCATACCCTGGCGTGGAGATTTTGCGCGGGGTATATTCATCAGCCTGCAACTGCATTGTGAAAAGACACTGGAAGAAATATACGCCATATATGAAGCGTTCTATTCCGGTCATCCTTTTACCCATGTAAGCAGGCTGCCGATACACCTGAAACAAGTTGTGAATACCAATAAATGCATCATCCAGCTGGAAAAAGAAAACGATCAACTGGCTGTGCACGTAGCCATAGACAATCTGCTGAAAGGTGCGTCCGGACAGGCAGTGCAGAATATGAACCTGATGTTCGGACTGGAAGAAACAGCCGGATTGAATCTTAAAGCATCTTATTTCTAAAAGAAGAAACGATGAAATTATTTGACGTATATCCCGTACAAGACGTAACGATTACAAGAGCGCAAGGTTCTTATGTATGGGACGAAAAAGACAATAAATATTTAGACCTCTACGGCGGTCATGCGGTTATTTCCGTAGGGCATACGCATCCGCATTATGTAAGCCGTATCACAGAACAGCTGGGCAAAATAGGATTTTACAGCAACTCTATAAAAATGCCTTTGCAGGAAGAGCTGGCAGAAAAACTGGGCAATATTTCCGGTAAGAACGATTACCAGCTGTTTCTCTGTAACTCCGGTGCAGAAGCCAATGAGAATGCATTGAAGCTGGCTTCTTTTTTCAACGGAAGAAAAAAAGTTATCGCCTTCAAAGGAGCATTTCACGGCCGCACCTCACTGGCCGTTGCTGTAACCAACAATCCGAATATTGTGGCACCGGTTAATGAAACAGAGAACGTAGTCTTTCTGCCATTCAACGATGAAGCTGCACTGGAAGCCTGTTTTGCGGAACATGGCAATGAAATATCTTCTGTGATCATAGAAGGCATACAAGGTGTGGCAGGTATCCACGAAGCCGGCAAAACCTTTCTGCAAAAGATCCGCAGCCTCTGTGATCAATATGGTGCTGTATACATTGCTGATAGCGTACAATGTGGTTATGGCCGCAGCGGTTCGTTCTTCTCGCACGATTACAGCGGTGTGCAGGCTGATATATATACTATGGCAAAAGGCATGGGCAACGGCTTCCCTGTCGGTGGTATTTTAATAGCGCCACACATACCTGCAAAGCACGGCATGCTGGGCACCACCTTTGGCGGCAATCATCTTGCCTGTGCAGCGGCAATAGCTGTACTGGAAATTATGCAGCAGGAACAGCTGTTACAGAATGCAGCTACTATTGGCGACTACCTGATTACAGAACTGAAGAAAATCCCGCAACTGGGCAATGTTCGTGGTCGCGGGCTGATGATCGGATTTGACGTACCGGAAAATCTGAAAGACCTGAAGAAAAACCTGTTGTGGCAACACCGCATTTTCACCGGCGAGGCAAAACCAAACGTAATACGCCTTTTACCGGCATTAAATCTTGGCAAAACTGAAGCAGATATGTTCCTGGAAGCTGTGAAAAAGGAATGTGAAAATTTGAGAATGTGAAGATTAGCAGATGTGAAAATGATTTTGTGTAGTGATATGCTGATTGGGTAATGTAAAAATTAGCGAATGTGATAATTGGTAGATCTTCTCATATCTCAATACACACACTCAAATCCCATAGCCAGTCTGAGACTAACTACCTGATACTTTAAAAACAAACAACAGTACTTCAAAAGAAAATGAAACAGTTTATTTCCGCTACAGATGTTGCAGATATAAATGCACTGGCAGAACAGGCACTGGCGTATAAGGCCAATCCGCTTAAAGACAAAGAGCTGGGTTATGGCAAACGTATTGGCATGCTTTTTCTTAACCCCAGCATGCGTACGCGCATCAGTACACAGGTAGCTGCACAGAACCTGGGCATGGAGAGTATTGTATTCAATATCGACAAAGAAGGCTGGGCGCTTGAATTTGAAGACGGTGCTGTAATGAATGGTACTACTGTAGAACACATCAAAGACGCCGCTCCTATTTTCAGCGAGTATTTCGACATTCTTTGCATCCGCACTTTTCCGAAGCTGCAGAACAGGGATGATGATTACTCTGAATATGTGCTGCAACAATTCTTAAAACATACACGTATACCGGTGGTAAGCATGGAAAGCGCTACCCTGCACCCGCTGCAGAGCCTGGCCGATGTGATCACCATCAAAGAAAATAAAAAAACTGACCGCCCGAAAGTGGTGCTCACCTGGGCACCGCACGTAAAGCCGCTGCCGCAATGTGTGGCCAATAGCTTTGCACAATGGATGAATGCCTGGGGCGAGGTTGATTTTGTGATCACACACCCGGAGGGATATGAGTTGGACCCTGAATTTACCGGCGATGCAAAGATCATCCATAACCAGTCGGAAGCCTTGCAAGACGCGGATTTCATTTATGTAAAAAACTGGAGCAGCTACAATGATTATGGCGCTGTTACGTGTCACGATACCAGCTGGATGCTCACACAGGAAAAGCTCGCTGCCACTAACAATGGCAAAGTAATGCACTGCCTGCCGGTACGCCGCAACGTGGAGCTGAGCGATGAAATCCTCGACAGCGACAGCAGCATTGTAACACAGCAGGCGGCCAACAGGGTTTGGTCGGCACAGGCTGTATTGGGTAATATTTTAAAAGGCACCAACTGATGGAAAAAGTAGCAGTAGTAAAGATCGGCGGTAATGTAATAGATGATCCGGAAGCTTTAAAATCTTTCCTGGCAGATTTTTCTGCCATTAAAGGAAAGAAGATACTGATACACGGCGGCGGCAAACTCGCTACACGCCTCGCAGAGCAACTGGGCATCACGCAGGAAATGAACGCCGGTCGCCGCATTACAGACGAAGAAACATTGAAGATCGTAACCATGGTTTATGCCGGTTACATCAACAAAAATATTGTAGCACAACTGTATGCCCTTTCCTGCAAGGCAATCGGCATCTGTGGCGCGGATGGCAACGTGATCAAAGCACACAAAAGGGAAAATGCACCGGTGGATTACGGATTTGTAGGCGATATAGATAAAGTAAAAACCAAAGAGCTTACGAAGCTGCTGGAAGAACACGACGCTGTGGTAATCGCTCCCATCACACACGATGGCAAAGGCCAGTTGCTCAATACCAATGCAGATACCATTGCACAGGAGATAGCACAGGCGCTGAGTAAATCATGCAAAGTGCAGCTCATCTACTGTTTTGAAAAAGCCGGCGTATTACTTAATATAGCCGACGAAAAAACCTGCATACCGAAGATCAGTCCCAAAAGCTTTAAGCAACTGGTGCAGGAAGGATCTATCTATGATGGCATGCTGCCCAAACTGCAAAATGCATTTATAGCACTGGACAAAGGCGTAAATAAAGTACGTATCGGCAAATCGACCTCACTGAAATCATTATTAAAAGGCCGCAGCGGCACAACCATCGGATTATGATACAACAGGAACAGGCAGCGACTGCGGCCATCAGCTTATTGCAGCAACTGGTACGTATCCCCTCTTTCAGCAAGGAAGAAGCAGGTACAGCCGCACTTTTACAGAAATGGCTGCTGGGCGAAGGCGTGATCACTGAAAGACATGGCAATAATATCATTGCCCGCAACCGGCATTTCAAAAAACAAAAGCCCACACTGCTGCTCAATTCGCATCACGACACCGTGAAGCCTGCTGCAGGTTATACCAGGGACCCGTTTACACCAGACATTGAAGACGGTAAACTCTATGGCCTGGGCAGCAATGATGCAGGAGGATGTGTTGCCGCACTGGCAGCTACTTTCCTCCATTTCTATCCGCAGGAAAACCTGCCTTATAATATTGTTCTCGCCATTACTGCAGAAGAAGAAATATCCGGTGCTAATGGTATCAGTTCCATTCTTCCATCACTGGGCAAAATAGATTGCGCTATCGTAGGCGAACCAACGCTGATGCAGATGGCAGTAGCCGAAAGAGGTCTGCTGGTGGTAGATGGCATAGCTACAGGCCGTGCCGGTCATGCTGCGCGCAATGAAGGGGAAAATGCTATCTACAAAGCCATGAAAGATGTTGAATGGTTCCGGACGTATAAGTTCGAAAAAACGTCGGAATGGCTGGGTCCTGTATCTATGAATGTAACCGTCGTAGACACTGCAAACAGAACACATAATGTAATCCCCGACAGTTGCCGTTACACGGTAGACATCCGCATCAACGAATGCTACACACATGAGGAAATACTGGAAACCATCAAAGCAAACGTGGCAAGCAATATTTCTGCCCGCAGCACACGCCTCCGTTCCAGCATCATCGCCGCAGAGCATCCGCTGGTAGCTGCCGGAACAACATTAGGGTTGCAGTCGTATGGCTCTCCTACCCTTTCCGACAAAGCGTTGCTCCCTGTTGCGGCATTGAAGATAGGCCCCGGTGATTCTGCCCGCAGCCATACAGCAGATGAATTCATCTACACAGCAGAAATAGAAGAAGGTATCAATACATATATTAAACTGATCAGCGCATTCTTTAATGCTGCGTCAAACTAAACATACATGAAACTCTGGCAAAAAGACACTACAAGCACGGACAAGCTGGTAGAGCATTTTACCGTAGGCAACGACAAAGATTTTGACCTGCTGCTGGCGGCACATGATGTGCGCGGATCACTGGCGCACACAGAGATGCTGGCACATACCGGTCTGCTCACGCAGGAAGAAAAAGAAAAGATACACACGGCACTCAAAGATATTCTTGCAGAAATTGAAGCAGGCCATTTCTCCATCCATCCGGATATGGAAGATGTGCATTCACAGGTAGAATGGATGCTCACTGAGCGCATTGGCGACAGCGGTAAGAAGATACATAGTGGCCGCAGCCGCAATGACCAGGTAGCTGTAGATATCAAGCTGTACCTCCGCGAACAGGTAACCGCAATCAAAGAAAAAACAACAACGCTTTTTGATACACTCATCAGCATGAGCAACCAGTATAAAGAAGTATTGTTGCCAGGCTATACGCATTTCCAGGTAGCTATGCCTTCTTCTTTCGGGCTATGGCTGGGTGCATACGCCGAGAGCCTGCTCGACGATATGGAACTTCTGGCGGCAGCTTATGCAATGAGCAATAAAAACCCGCTGGGCAGTGGTGCCGGCTACGGTTCTTCATTCCCGCTCAATCGTCAGATGACTACCGAATTACTCGGCTTCGCTTCCATGCACTACAATCCTGTCAACGCACAGATGAGCCGGGGCAAAACAGAAAAATTTGTAGCCACTGCAGTTGCAGCTATCGCCGCTACCATCGGCCGTTTGAGTATGGACATCTGTCTGTATCTCTGCCAGAATTTTGCGTTTATTTCATTTCCGGAAACACTGACCACCGGCAGCAGTATTATGCCGCACAAAAAGAACCCGGACATCTTTGAGCTGATCCGCGCCAAATGCAACCGACTGCAAAGTACGCCAAACGAACTCGCGCTGATGATGGCCAACCTGCCATCCGGCTACCACAGGGATATGCAACTGACTAAGGAAATACTCTTCCCGGGTATAGAGACGCTTATTTCGTGCATAGATATGCTCTTGTTTGCACTGCCACAGATGCAGGTGAAAACAGACATTCTTGCCGACGAAAAATATCGCTATATCTATACAGTAGAAGCCGTGAACGAGCTGGTAAATCGGGGAATCCCGTTCCGTGAGGCATACAAAACGGTAGGCAATGAAGTGAACGAAGGGCACTTTAACTACACAGGCTTTGATGTAAGCCACCATACCCATGAAGGCAGTATGGGTAATCTATGCAATGATGCTATTACTGCTGCATTTCGACAAGTTCTACAGAAATTCAACTAGCACGACGAATATTTCCAGGGCTGAAGCACTTCAATGCTTCAGCCTTTTTCTTTTAGGGCGTCATCGCCCGTACTTCTATCAACATCCGTGGCGATGGCACCGTTCATCGAAAGCAATCCTGTCAGCAGGTAAGGTCGTTATTATTGCTTATTTTTGGTTTTTAAATGAAGAAAATGAAATTACGGGCTCTGATAATTGCTTTACTGGTATTTTTTACAACGTTTGCAGCATCAGCCCAGGATGAACTGCCTGTTTTCAAAAAAATATACCTGGCGGCAGATTCAATGCTCAGGAGCGGCATCACCGGAAGCATAGATACAGGTACGATCACAGCAGCCGCAACGCTTGATAAGCAGCCGCCTATTGCCTGTTTTAATAAGGCAACAGACCTCATACAGGAAGGCAAATTCAATGATGCTGCTTTTATCTACTATCTCGGCATTATGAGATACCAGTATTACAGCAGCAGCAAACCAGATTACCAGTCATCCGGCGAAGAGCCGACGTACAGCGCTGTACAGTCTGAGCTGGGTGCGCCTTTAGGTATGTATCTCCGCGCCAGTGCAGATAATTATATTAAGATCCTTACTGCCGTTACAGATTACTATCTTAAAAACGATTATACATTTTACCCGAAAACAAAAGACCCGGTAAAATATATATTTCAGTATGAAAAAATGGGCGACCTCATTGCCGATATGAAAAAGAATAAAACGGTCTATGAGCAGAAATGGCAGGCTGAAAGAAAAGAACTGCAGCAGATGTTTTCCGATGCAGAAAAAATAAAGTAAGTATTAAACTGTATAATCATAACTTATGCAGCTCACGGGTTACCCTTCACTCAAAATCGACCTCATAGGTTTTACTGAGCTTCTTTTCCTTAAAACTTTGGGGAAGCAGGCCGAATATCCGGTTACGCAATCCTGCCAGTAGTTTACTTTCGGTCTGAGCAATACGTCCTATGGCACGAGATGTTTTGATGATATAGTGTGTCCTGGATAAACAGCGTTTCTCAAATGATCTGAAAGCTTCCAAAACATCAGATGTTTTACAAAGTTCATCGGCCAGCACTACAGCATCCTCTATCGCCTGACAAGCTCCCTGCCCCATGTTCGGCGTTGTGGCATGTGCAGCATCACCAATGAGCAAAACATTGCCATAAGCATACCGGTTCAGCGGCTTCAGATCCTGGATATCTGCCCATATCAGGTCTGCCGTTTTTGTATTTCCCAGCAACGCAGTTACAACTCCGTGAAAATTTTTGAAATGTTCCTGTAAATCCTCAATGGTAAAAGCTTTCATTTTTTCACTCAGCGCGGGTGCATTGATACAGGCAAACCAATATACTTTATTGTTTTTCGAGGGCGCAACGCCAAATCTACCTTTTACATCCCATGTTTCGGAAGTGCAATCGAGCTGCAGCCCCGGGTTATCAATCACAGCCCGCCAGCAGGTATAACCGGCATAACGAGGCTTTACGCCCGGCAGCAGTGTATTCCGCACTACAGAATTGATCCCATCGGCAGCTACAAGGTAATCCGTTTTATAAGTGCTTTCATCGGTGAAATGAATGGTTACGTTTTCTTTTCCCTGCTGTATAGACGCAACTTTCTTATTCACAAATACATACTGCAGGTCTATTTTTGAAAGCAGCACTTTATGAAGTGCTGCACGGTGTATCGTAAAATTATCAGGATCTTTTTCTTTGTTGAACAACGTCTTCGTTTCTGAAATAACATTGCCATTACCATCATAAACACAAAAGCCCGGCAACTTCCAGCCTTCATTCATCACCTCTTCCGCTATACCCAGTTTTCTGAATGCTTTAATTGCATTCGACGCCAGCAAAAGCCCGGCTCCAACAGGTTTTATCTCGGGTGCAGCTTCGAAGATTACCGGATTGATACCAAATTTATTCAACGCAATAGCTGTAGTCAGCCCGGCGATGCCGCCGCCTATTATGGCGAATCTTTTTTCCTTCTCACTGCTCATATCTAAAACAAATCCAGCTGCTGATCCAGACCCAGGTGCTTACGCTCATGTTCCAGCAGCCATTTTTTATTTGGCAACCCGCCTCCATATCCCACAAGACTGCCATTCTCCCCTATCACACGATGGCAGGGAATGATGATCGCGATACCATTTTCACCATTGGCATGTGCCACAGCACGGATGGCTTTTTCATTACCGAGAAAAATAGATTGTTTCTTGTATGAACGGGTTGTTCCATACGGTATCTGCAGCAATCCGTTCCACACCTGTTTCTGAAAATCCGTGCCGACCATATGCAGCGGCAGATCAAACTCGCGGCGTGTACCGGCAAAGTATTCCTGTACCTGTTTTTCCAGTAAATCTATATGCGGATGCTCCCCCTCTTCAAAGTCAACACTTAGCCCTTTCTGAATACGGCTCAGTATGCCATCGGTAGCTTTGCGGTACTGAAAATCGAACAGGCAGATCCCTTCATCGGTAGCTGTAGTACGCATCATACCTACTGGTTTTTTGAGATATTTTACGATCAGTTTCACTATACGAATCTAGGATAATTGTGCAGTAATAAGCCGGCTGATCTCTGCTGCACGGTCATAGATCATAAAGTGCGTACCGCCATCTATCCATGCATTCGGCCGTATACGGTCGGGCACGATCATACGATCGGCAGTGCCATGAATATGATATACATCCGGAGGGACTGTTTCATTGTTCCAGTGAAGCATCGCGCGCATGGCCCATTTCACAAAACCGCTGTCTGTATCGTCCATAATACTGTTAAGCAATTTTTTACCGTCATCAGTAGCCACTCCAAATCGTTCCTGCATCTGTTTGTGAAAATTTTTAAACAGTCCTACGGGTATTACGCCTGCATTTGCAAAGAACTTAACAATGCCGCTCACGGGCGGTAATTCATTTTTTGTTTTGGCAGAGGAAACAATAATTATTTTCTGTGTAGGAACCAGTTTAGCTATCTCCATGCTCAGCATACCACCAAAGGAAACGCCCAGCAAGATTGGATTTTCTTCTTTAATGGCCGCCGCTACTTTTTGAGCGTAGCAGGACATTTCATCATGCTTATCGTAAGGAGGCCACGGAATATGCACCAGCTTTGCACCCGGGATATCGAGTTTCTGAAAGATGCGTTGATCTGCGCCCAGCCCGCTGATGCAATAGATGTTTTTCATATCCGGACAGAAAATTAAAATTAACCCTTTCTGTCAACAGATAAGTGAGCCGTAAGTTGTTTGTAGAAGAAAAAGAAACTATGCTGTCGTAGCAGGCTGCGCAAAATGTGCTTTAAACACATTCATCAGGTCGGAGCTGATGATCTTGCGGGCTACATCGATCATATTTTTAAATGCCACAGCATGTGATATACCATGACCAATGATCACTGGCTCATTTACACCCAGGATAGGTGTACCGCCATAAATTTCATAGTTGAAATGATCCAGGAACGGATCGGAGATATTGCGTTGTTCTGCAAAGATATGATGAATAGATTCTGCCATTTTCAGCACAACGTTTCCTACAAAGCCTTCGCACACCAGTACGTCGCTTTTATTAAGGAAAATGTCACGGCCTTCGAGATTGCCCACGAAATTGAGCTGTGTGTTTTCTTTCAGCAGCGGATAAGTAGCCTGTGCAAGGATGTTGCCTTTGCCCTCTTCTTCGCCGATGTTCAGCAAGCCTACGCGTGGTTTTTCAATACCGTTTACATGCTTCATGTACAGCGAACCAAGCTGCGCAAATTGCACAAGATGTTCCGGCTTACAATCGGCATTGATACCTACATCAAGGAGGAGATTAAATTCACCATCTTCGCGGGGAATGGGCGAAGCAATGGTAGGACGAAGAATGCCCTCGATATTTTTTACCGAGTACATAGCACCAACCATCATGGCACCGGTGTTACCGGCACCAATAAATGCATCGGCCTTTTTACGGGCCAGCATTCCAAAACCAATGGCGATACTTGAGTCCTGCTTTTCTTTCAGGGCTTTGGTCGGATGTTCGTCCATACTAATGACCTGGGATGCCGGTACAAGTGTGTAGCGCGACTGATACGGTTCTAACAATGACAGATAAGGCGCGGCAGCCTGGGCGTCGCCGATGAGCAACAGATGCACCGACGGATCGGGCATTTGCTCGAAGAAAAGTTGAACACCTTTAATTGCCTCGGCGGGAGCAAAATCTCCCCCCATGATGTCGAGCCCTATCTTCATCAATTGTTATATCTGGGTTGTGCCGTATTATTGATTTTGTTCACCAGCTTCTGTAGCAGGAGCTTTATCCAGTACTACTTTACCACGATAGTACAGTTTACCTTCTACCCAGTGAGCGCGGTGGCGCAGATGGCTTTCGCCTGTAACAGGATCAATGCTCCATGTAGCAGCTACAGCCTTATAGTGCGTACGGCGCTTTGCACCGCGTTGTTGTGAGTGACGTCGCTTCGGATTAGGCATCTTATTAAGCTTTAATTACGATTTACGTTTTTTGTTATTATTACTGTTTTCCTTCAGGGTTTCAAGTCCCTTCCAGATATCATTTTTCGGTTTTTCCTCACCTTCCGGCTCCGACAGTTCTTCCAGCAGGCGGAGTGCTTCGGGGTTACAGCCCGGTTTGCCATCGGCAGTATCGGAGTGTATGCGTTGCAAAGGTACGCTGAGCATCACAAATTCGTATATCCATTTGCTGATGTCAATCACAGTTTCACTTCTTGGTATAAAAGCTACATCGGCCTCATCATCAATTTCTTCTACATCTTCACCAGCCAGCTTCATTACCAGGTCAAACTCGTCCCAGAGACCCATTTCAAAATCATCGCCGCAGCGGTCGCAGGCAGCGGTAATCTTTCCATCTATATCGAAATGAAGAAGGAAGAAATTACTTTTTTTGTCAAAGGTCAGGGTTACCTTAGCTTCAATATTTTTAAGATCTGTTTCAGATTCACCATGTTCAACCATGAACCGGTTATCTATTTCATACTGGAAAGTATGAGTACCGAGTTTCAGGCCTTGCCATGCAATTTCAAACTCCCGGTTATGTTTCATCCTTCAAAGTTTATAATCTCCCGCCTAGCGTTAATACAAACTTTAAACGGGTTGCAAAGGTAGCAAAATAATTCTGTTTTTTACACCATTTTATTTCTCTTTATCAAAAAAGAGTGCAACACCTGTTCTACAGGCTCGCTCAGGTCTACACTTATACGGTCTATCTGGTACTGGTGGCAGCGGCTTTCTATGAGCTGCCGGCGCTCCTGCACCTGTCTTATATACTGATCTTTAATCTGTTGCGGCTGCAATTTAACTCTTTCCCCGCTTTCCATATCTACAAATTCATATGGCCGGTTTTCAAATTCGAAAGCCAGTTCCTGCTGCCCGTCTACCACATGAAAAAGGATCACTTCGTGCTTGTTATATCTTAAATGCTGCAATGCCGAGAAGAGTTCTTCGAGGTCATCCCCGTCGTCCATCATATCACTGAAGATCACCACCAGCGACCGCTTATGCATCTGCTCTGCCACCAGGTGCAATGCAGCTGCGGCATTGGTAGGCCGGTTGGGCGCATTATAGGTAAGCGTCTGCTCCAGTTTGGCAGTAAGCATACGATAGTGGCTATGCGCAGAACGGCAATCAGACAAATAATGTACATTTTCATCAAACATGGCCAGTGCAGCAGCGTCCAGCTGGCGTTTCAGCAATTGTATCAGGCTGGCAGCGGCAAGACAGGAAAACTGCAGTTTGTTCATCCGCTTCGGATCCTGCGGAAAATGCATCGATGAAGAAGTGTCCAGCACAAGGCAGCAACGGAGATTGGTTTCTTCCTCGAAGCGCTTTACGAACAGGCGGTCGGTACGGCCATACACACGCCAGTCGATGTGACGAAGCGGGTCGCCGGGATTGTAGAGGCGATGCTCGGCAAATTCTACCGAGAAACCGTGAAACGGGCTTTTGTGGAGTCCTATTATAAAACCTTCTACTACCTGTCGGGCTATCAATTCCAGGTTTTCGATCAACGGCTGGGGCTGTAACATATCCGGGTCTGATGAGTGATAATAAAGGTAAATGAATTTTCCCGCAACGGCGTGACGGGGCAACGCTTTTATTTTTTTGATACCTGTGCTCTTTTCTTACGGTTAAATTGCCCGCGGCGGCACAGCGCTTTATTACACTCCTCCCGGCAACTTCAGGACTAGAAGACAGCGAAGATTTACCTTCCCTCATTACTTGAAATACCATTTTCATCAACATGACAAAATTTGGCGCAATTACCCTGTACCTGTAAAACCTTAATCTGAATACGTTAGGCACCAAGTCCAGACACATCAAGAGCCTAACTGGAATACGTCTATTATGTGTTTATATACCTTTCCGACACCGGACCTTCCACTCTGGCAATATGCAGGAAGAAATTTCATGTAATCACTACTTTTGTAATACCACAATAAAATCCGCGCATTTCATGATGCAGAGAAGCCCTTATAGATTTATTATTGCAATAACAATTGCCTCCATGCTTTACGCCTGCAATCCTGCACAGAAAGGGCACGGAAAACAAATAATAGCTGGAGAATGGATACTGGATTCTGCGAGTGAGCATTTCAGACTATGGAACCGGGATTTTATATTTTTCACGCCTGCCGGCACTTTCTGGAAATTTACCTATCAAAGTGACAAGTATACTGTAGACAGCAGCCTTTCGTATACAAGTAACCGCATACAATGGAAAGACTCTCTGATTATTCCTACCTGCTTACAGACTCAACGCATCTTATATTAACGGACATTGACCGCAACAAATTCTTTTATAGAAAAAGCAGTAGTGATTTAGCCTCTTGCGATGAAGAAATCAGGGATTTTATCCGCAAGGATTCTTCCCAACAGCTGGTGCAAGGCTGGTGGAAAGTCTTACATGCAGTATACAGACCTATATCACTCATAAATGATCCCGATCCTATTAACGATTTCACCCTTGATCTCAACCCTGATGGAAATGCAGTATTTTATAAGGACAACTATACCGATTCTCCACTGAATTACACATGGAAAGGTGAAGGCTTTGGCTTCAGTCTGGAGAAAGGTTGCATTGTGGGTGCACCTGCAAAAGTTTTATCGTATACAAAAGATACGATGTCAATACTAATGGACAGAGCAGGGATAGATACACTCACACTTATACGAGTGAAACGCTTTTAGATAATTACTGCCGGCCATTTCTTGTTTCTCCTCGCGGAGCCCTCAATTATAAGGAATCACGTTTTATATTTGATATATGCGCACTAGCAAACCTGCCCTGTTTTACGAAAAATATAAGCAATTGCTGCCAATAATTATACTGGCCGGGTATTTCCTGTACAGCTTTGCGACAATGACAGCCGACTATTCTATCAGCGACATTGCCTCCACACTTACCTGGAAACATTATGGTGCTATGATTGCTACCGCTCTCTGTATTGTATCTTTTTTCTTTTTCAAACGATGGTACAAGTATGTTTTATATATAACGTTGCTGGCCGTATATGCAGGGTTCATCATATTCAGCCTTGAGGAGCGGACTTATTTTCTGAAAATTGGTGTAATTGAACTTCACTTTCCTCCGGTCATATTGATTTGTATAATAGCTATTTTTTGCGTTAATTTCAAAAGAATACGCAAGGCATTAGCATGACAGAATATAACAACAACATACTACTACTCTACAACAGCGCCTTTATATACAATGAGTATGGACCTAGAAACGGCAATATATATTATCAACTATTTTCCGAAGCTTATGACACGCACCGAAAGCATGGCGTCGAGACATGCAAATACTATGTCTAAAATCCGGCATTTTAAATCCAATAATCCGGAACGGTTGAAAGCATATCTTGATCGTGGCTGGCTCACAGAAGACCCTGCAGCGTTGGATTTACTCAAAGAGGGCGATGATCAGTTTATAATGAATGTGGCAGACAGGATAATAAGAGAGGAAAAGGACAATGTATTTTTAAACTATTGCCCCAAATGCCATAAACTGGCGCGAACGCCTTATGCAAAGCAATGCCGCTGTGGACACAGTTGGCGGAGCTAATTATCCTTTACAAACACCTTGCAGATTTCCTCTTCTTGCCAATAATACCTTTGCCTTCTGCCCTGGCAATATAATCCAGTGCTGCAGGTACTTTACAGGCCGTGTCTCCCATGTTTACGGTAACAACACCTACAGACCGGGCTGTTTCTTTGGCCAGTTCATTCAACTCTGTCACATAGATACCAACTGCTATTACAAAGGTGTTCATTGTATATTTTACCCGCTCCGGACTGCCTTGGATAGACTTTACAATACGTCCCAGCAGTTTTTTCAGCAGGGATATATCCAGCTCGCTATCTGGCTTTATGGCTACAAGATCGCTGAGTGTTGCCCAGCCGGTACTGGCTATGTGTTCATCCTTGGAATCGATCCATTCCAGTGCTTTTTTCAGGCCGTGATTGCTCTCTGAAGTGACCCACGCTACGGTGCTTTCTCTTAATACGGGCGCATTTGCTTTCTCGGCCCAATGCTGCAGCTCTTTCTCAGACATTTTCTCCGGTTCCGTAACAAGACCAGCAAGATACATAGCGTCATAGACGCCGGTGTCATACAGCTTCAAAGCGATATCATGGCCGTTCTTCACCTTTTTACGGATCTTCTTCAGCTCTTCTATTTTCACGCCATACAATGGTTCTTTGATGCCGTGCTTCAGCAACACTTTTTTGATGGACTCCTGCCCGAGTGCCTGTAACTGTGTGAGTATTTCTTCGAAAGTCATACCTGCATAAATACGATAAATCAAACAAAAATAATATCAATACTAAAAATCAGGCCTATCAGCACACCAAATAACGGGTAGAAAAAAGAGTTTTAAAACCCAATTTTCAAAACGTTACAGGGTAAAAATAATATTCATGAAATAAATTAAACACTTTAGCGCTCAGAGATACAGAGGAATATGTCCATTACCAAATTGCCCGGCCTGAATGGATTGAGAGCGCTGAGTATACTGCTTGTTGTCTGCTGTCACCTGGGAATAGAGTACCATACTGTTGACTACTTAAGTAAGATAAAAATCATTGATCCATTTATTGGCCTCCTGCAGGATGGTTACTTGGGTGTAAATATATTTTTTGTTATTTCAGGATTCCTGATCACTACAATACTGGTTGCAGAAGAGCAGCAGACGGGCACTATTTCATTAAAGAATTTCTATGCCAGGAGGTTCCTCCGCATTTTCCCGGCTTACTATTTTTTGCTGCTGGTGTATTTTATTTTCCAATTGCTGGGGTGGATTCACCTGAGTGGTTATTCCTGGCTCACATCATTTACCTATACCAAATATCTCAACTGGAAGCTCGATTGGTACACAGCTCATACCTGGTCGCTGAGTGTAGAAGAGCAGTTTTACCTGCTATGGCCCTTTATCTTCCTGCTGAAAGACAAACCCAGGAAGGTCATCACGATTTCACTGATTGTAATGGCTCCGGCAATAAGATGGTACATTCATTATCATCCGGTATGGTGGATCAGCGAATTATCATTTTTTACACGTATTGATGCTATTTGCACCGGCTGTTTTATTGCGTTGTACAAAGACAGTATACTGTCCCTGAATACCCGCTACTGGAAACTATTATTTTACAGTGCTGTTGTGTGCCTGTTTTTCTTAAGATACCTTCCTGTTCTCACAGACGGAACACAACTGGATTTTATCTGGATATCCTTCGGCACTACATACGGAACAATTGCCAATATATTGATCGGCTGGATCATTGTATATACCGCATATGGCCCTCAGGGATTATGGTTCCGGGTGTTGAATAACCATGTACTGAATTATCTGGGCGTACTGTCTTACAGCATTTATTTATGGCAGGAAATATTTACCATCAATCGCGATCACTGGTTTGGCAGATTGCCTTTAAACCTTGTGTGCATATTTATTGCAGCAATATTGTCTTACTACTGTATTGAAAGGCCGTTCCTGAAATTAAAATCGAAGTTTCAATAACCGGCAATCAGCCCGTCCACCAATTTAACTGCAATGGCAAACCGCTTTTCCCAGTTACCCGATATTTCATAATAAAGAATATTGTGCCATTTCAGCGTTGCTCTGTGGGAGTGGTCTAAAGCATTTCTTTCCGCTTCATCCAGTCTTGTGCCGTCCTGCACAAAAGGTGCATCAGCATTGAGATACAGGTACAGATCTGCTTTGTTGGCGTCGTATATCGCAGCAGCAACATCCAGTTCTTTACCGAAGAAACGACAGGCATATGATTGTGTTATGTGAATGTCCGTATCCACAAATACAAGCTTCGGACCTTTTGCAACTGCCTGTTCAATACGTCTTGCATGCTCTGCAGCCACGAGGTACAGATCGTCAACCGTAAATTCATTTGAATCCGGGATTAAATCGCGACCGGCCTCTAAAACACAGGCTCCGCCAAAATGAGCCGCCAACTGCTGTGTAAGCTTAGTTTTACCTGTAGATTCCGTACCGAGCAACACTATCTTTTTCACGTAAAACGGGCGTACAGCTTCAGGAATAAATTCCCAATATGTAAAGGGGGCTTTGCGAATGAGCGATGCAGAGACCGGCATTGCATTACGGTCGCGGTCAAAAAGAATATGCCGGATGCCCATATATTCAGCCACAAAATCGCCGTACGGTTCAGAGGTAACAAGTATCGTATGCTCCGGTAATAACGTTGTAAATACTTCCGCCCACACTTTTGATACGTTGCGCGACGACACGGAAGTATTTGCCAGTTCTGCTTCGCAGTATTCAAACAAACGCACTTCTACCCTGCTTTCTGCGGCAAACGTATCCTGCAGCCATTGCATTCTTGTTGCTGCCGGTATCGTTTCGAGATCACTTACACAAACGAGCACGGTTACCACATCACTCTGCGTCAGCGCAAAGCGTATCATAGCTTCATGTCCCTTATGAAACGGCAGGAATTTCCCGAATACAAATGACTTAACCATACTTACGTTCTTTATGCCATTCATATAATCCGTACGAGGCCAGGCACAGGAATACAAAATATTCTGCCGACAGCGCATAGATGCCTTTGTAAAAATACAGTACGGTACATATCACATCGGCCAGTATCCACAGCACCCAGTTCTCAATATTCTTCCGCGCCAGCAAAACTGTAGCCAGTATACTTGCCATCATCACCAGCGAATCTGTATAAGGAAAGGATGCCGCCTTTGCAAACCATTGCGGCAACAGCTCATGTATATGGCTGAAAAAATCCCCCAATAGTACTGTGCCCAGTATCGTTGCAAGTACCAGTAATAAGCGCTGTTTTGCAGATAATGTTGTAATTGCTTTTGCGCCCGGATGCTGTTTCCAGTTGTACCAGCCGTAAATAGTGACGATGAAAAAATATACCTGCAGCATCATATCAGCATACAGCTGCACCTGGAAAAACAGGATGAACAGCGCAACTTCATTTACGATACCGGTAGACCAGGTAAGAATATTGGCCCGCGATGCATACCATATCGACAGCAGGCCGAAAAGCGTGCCCACAAGCTCTATATAGCTCACCGGATATGCCCCCAACTGGAAAGCGACGTTATGTACACTCAGGGCGTTCATCAGAAACTGTATTTTACGGAAAGGCTGTAGTTCACCGGCGCCTGTACAAAGTATTTTTTCGTACCGTCGTAATCTACATAACCATTGTTGAAATATTTTGCGTTGGCAATGTTGTTGAGAAATACAGCAAACTGGTACCTGCCGGTATTGTATTGTGCTCTTGCATTCAGCAGCACGTAACTGTTGGCGGCAGCGGTGTTGGCAAAGTCGATAAATGATTTCCCCTGGTAGCGGCCACCCAGTCCAAACAACCATTGACCACCTGCATATACAAATTCATGATTGATGATAAGCGGCGGTGTAAGCACGGGAGTAAATGTTTCGGTCTGCTCTTTAATACGGCAATAATTGAATGATGAATTATTGCTCATGCTGAAATGTTTACTGATCTTATATGACAGGGATAATTCTGCACCGGTACGGAAACTGCGGTCTACGTTATTGGTAAGTGCCAACCCGTTTGGTCCCAGCTGACCGTTAAGCACTATTTCATTTTTAAAATTCATGTAGTAAAGATTCGCATTCAACACTACCCTGCCGGAATGATAACGCAAACCCAGTTCATGATCGGTCACATATTCAGGGTCTGTATTGCCCAACACAGCTTTACCTGTACTGTCTGCAGGAAGATCGTCATTGCCGCCGAACATATCGTTTCGTGTTGGCTCACGACCTGTACGGCCAATGCTGTAATACACAACAGCTGAAGGCGCAATCATGTAACTCACACCTGCTTTGGGATTAAAGAAATGCCAGCTGATTCGGTCGAGCGAAACAGAACCTTTATAGTTAAATGTTGCGTAGCGGTATTGTGCGTCTGCAAAGAGAGTGAGCTTATGAATGCTGTACTCCGCTTTTGTATATGCGCTTAATTCATTTTTATAACCTGTATTTTCATACAAACGTCCTTCTGTGCTTTCACTGCCCGTATGTCTGCGGCTATAGATATCTCCGTTTATGCCCGTTGTCCATATAAGATGCTTTACCGTGTAAGTATAATTTGTAAAAAAGCCGGTAAAGGAAGAATGCACAGCATAATTGTACAGCGTCCCGGTTGAAGGCATACCGATATAATTATCTGCATCAAAATCATAACTGCCGTCGAGGAAATTATAATAAATGCTGGAATTGAGCACCGATCTGTTGCTTATCTGCCAACGGTTCTGTGCCTGTATCAGCGCTTGTGTATAACGGTCTTTTTCTGCACTGGTATTGGCATTGGTGCGGCGGTCTTCATTGATCAGTGAATCTGCTACACCGATCCATGCCAGGTGATTTTGCTGATGCCCGGCCATAATGTTCAGCTTCCAGGTTGTTTTATCATAAAATAATCCTCCGCTGATAAAAACAGATTGCGAATGATTGGAAGAATGGTATTTGTAGCCATCTGAATAAAGCTCAGAAGCTCTTACATACAAAGCCTTATGATTTTTGATACCGCTGTTATAAGCACCAAATACACGCAGACTGTTAAACGATCCGTAGCTTAAGCCAACAGTGGTCCGTTCCGGATCTGTAAGATCAGGAGAGAAGAGTTGTATGCTGCCTGCATAGCTGGCACTTCCGTTTTGTGTGGTCCCTGCACCACGCTGTACCTGTATCTTACTTACTGAATTGAGCACATCCGGGTAATTGGAGAAATAGGCGCCCTGATCTTCGGGCTCGTTCAATGGCATACCATCAAGTGTCGTATTGATACGCGTCTGGTCTATACCGCGCATCCTGTAGTAGGAATAACCTTGTGTACTGCCTGCATCAGAATAAACCGTAACAGATGGCGTTTCACTCGTTAAAAGGAAGGAAGGTTCCTGCCCGGTGCTTTTTGCAGCAAGCTCTTTTCCTTTTAATTCCTGGTAAGTAACGGGCGTTTTTTTACCTGCCTGGTAAGAAACAATTACTTCGGGCAGTTTTGCAGCAGTATCAATTTTCGTCTGCGCGTAAAGAGCTGAGGCACTGCAACCCAGGGCTGCAATAAGGTATATTTTTTTCATCGGGGCAATTCTTTTCGATAGAGTGATTCGCGGCAAAGGTGCATAAAATAAACAACTTCAATTATATCATTCCTGCAGATGCCTTTGAAAAAAATCTTTTCGGAAACCAAATCCAAACAGAATGTTAATGCGTACATCTCTGTATTAAAGAATAATCAAAAAACACTGTAGCATGAAAAAAATGAACTCGCTTATGCGGAGGCTGCGGAGCTTTGCCTTTATGGCCGGCCTGTTGCTCACAGCCTCACCTGGCATGGCTTCCAGTCACAGGGAGGCACCGCTGATCTCTAATGATCCGCTGGCCGACAATACGGACCTGTATGTGTTCCGCAGCCCGGACGACACCAACACGGTTACCATTATCGCCAATTACATTCCGTTTGAAAGCCCTGAAGGCGGGCCGAACTGGTATACGTTTGGCGAACATATCCGTTATGAGATCCACATTAAGAACAAGACCACTACCACTGCCGACGACATCACGTACCGTTTCACTTTTACCAGGGCCAACCAGGATACCACTACTTTCTTCAACATCCGCCTCGGCCAGCAGAATATCAAAACAACATATACCTGCGAAAAAAGCACAGATGGCGGCATCACATTTACTACTATCCTCAGCAATGGCGTAGTGCCCCCGCCTAACATCGGCCCGCGCTCTATTGAGGGCAGCCCCGTAGGACTTGGCGCATCAGACTATACCACCGTTATGCAGGCAGCCATAGGCACCGCCAGCAGTGGCGAAAAAGTATTCTGCGGCCCTGTTGATGATCCTTTCTTTGTAGACCTCGCCGGCGCTTTTGATGTAGGCAATTTCCGTCCTTCTGCTAATACGGCCAATGCTCCAAAAGATGGCCTGGCACGCTTTAACACGCACACAATTGCATTGAAAATACCTATCAGCATGCTGCAGAAAAATGGCCTGGGGGTAGCTTCAGCCAGCAGCATTCTCGATGGTGATTTTGTAATAGGTGTATGGGCATCAGCAAGCCGTCAACAGATCAAAACGCTCAATACCAACGGCACTTCTGCTTACTCCGGCAATTGGGTGCAGGTTTCGCGCCTGGGCATGCCGCTGACCAATGAAGTGGTGATCCCAGTAGGTATGAAAGACAAATGGAATTCGCTGACTCCGTATAACAGCAACGATCTGCAGTTTGCCAAATATTTCAGCAACCCGGAACTGGCGCTGTATATGGATAATTCGCAGTTTGGTAGTGCTGTTCCTTCCATGAATGCGTTGCGTATACAGACTGCATCACTCGGTGCTTTCGATTTCCGTAATGGCAAAAAAGGTCTCTGGTCGTTGAAAGGCACGGCAGCTGTAACAGGCACGGCACTAGACAATGCGGCTTTCGGTAACGTGCTGCTGCCCGATTCTATGAGTCCGCGTGCTGTAGATATCCTGCCGATATTCTACACCGGTGTTCCAAATCTTGCACCGTATCAGCTGGCAACTGGTAAAAGCGGTAATCCACTCGCTGCGGGCAAGCCTTTTATCAACAACTTCCTGCCTACACTCGGAGATATGCTGCGCCTGAACATGGCCGTACCGGTAACGCCGAGAAACGATCCCAACTTCAGTTCTTTAGGCATTATACAGGCTGCAGTATTGGGTCTTACCAACAGCAGTTACAACGGCAATGCCAATATACAGTTCATCCCCAATATGGATGGGTTTCCTAATGGCCGTCGTCTGGAAGATGATGTAACAACTATTGAGCTGCAGGCGGTATCTGGTGTGGCATTGGCCGCAATAGGCCTGTGGTATGACGACTATACCAGCTCAAGCGCCTCGCCTGTAACGCCGGCATTGCTGCGCGTACTGCAGTTTGATGCAGGTGTAACGCACAATGACACTACGTTCAAAACATCTTTCCCATACGTACAGAATCCATGGAGAGGGTATAACTATACACAACAGGCGAGATTCTGATTATTAACTGATCAAAGCCAAAAGAACAATCATGAAAAATATTCTAAATAAAGCTGCGGTGGCATTATGCTTATTCTGCCTCCCGTTTATGGCCCTTGCTTCATCGCACCGCGAAGCACCGCTGATCGCTAATGATCCGCTGGCCGACAATACCGATCTGTATGCATTTAAAAGTCCGTGCGACTCTAACAAGATCGTGATCATTGCCAACTATATTCCGTTTGAACATCCGGCCGGAGGCCCCAACTGGTATACGTTTGGCGAGAATATACGCTACGAGATACATATCGACAACAACACTGCTACGCCGGGCGACGATATCATCTATCGCTTCACTTTCCAGCATGTAAATGAAGACAGCACTACGTTCTTCAATATACGGCTGGGCAAACAAAACATCAAAACAACATACACCTGCGAACGCAGTACGGATGGTGGTGCAACATTTACTACCATTAAAACGGGCGGTATCGTTCCTCCTCCCAACATTGGTCCACGTTCTATTGAAAATGCAACCGTTGGACTGGGTGCAAGTTCATATGGTTCCCTCATCAACCAGGCTGTAACGACTGCCAGCACCGGCGAGCAGCTGTTTGCAGGGCCGATGGATGATCCTTTCTTTGTAGACCTTGGTGGTGCATTTGATGTAGGCGGTTTCCGTACTGGTGCCGGTGGTGCCCGCGACGGACTGGCAAAATTTAACTGCCATGCCATCTGCATAGAAGTACCGGTATCTACATTGCAGAAAACAGGCAAAAACCTTTCACAGAAAGCCAGTATACTTGATGGTGATTATGTGATCGGTGTATGGGCATCTGCCAGTCGCCCGGCCATGACCACGCTGAGCACAACAGGCGGTTCACCTGCTACATCCGGTAACTGGATACAGGTATCCCGCCTCGGTATGCCGCTGACCAATGAAGCTGTTATCCCCATTGGTTCCAAAGACAAATGGAATGCTTCAAACCCATATACAAACGACCAGCAGTTTATACCATTCTTTAAAAACCCTGAGCTGGCGCTATATATGGACAACTCACAGTTTGGCGGCGCCGTGCCCGGCCTTGCTCCGCTCCGTATACAGACCGCTTCACTTGGCACTTATGATTTCCGTAATGGCAAAAAAGGCCTGTGGCCGCTGAAAGGTACTGCCGCTGTTGCCGGCACTGCACTGGATAATGCAATCTTCGGAAACATATTGCTGCCGGACTCAACCAGCCCACGTGCGGTGGATATCCTGCCAATATTTTATACCGGTGTACCCAACCTCGCTCCTTACCAGCTGGCTACAGGTAAAAACGGCAATCCGCTGGCCGGAGGCAAACCATTTATCAATAACTTCCTGCCCACGTTTGGAGATATGCTACGCCTCAATATGGCTGTACCAGCGACCCCTCGCAACGATCCTAACTTCAGCTCGCTGGGCCTGATACAGGCAGCAGTTCTTGGTCTCACAAATGCCACTTACAACAATACCAGCATCCAGTTCATCCCCAACATGGATGGCTTTCCCAACGGCCGCAGACTTGAAGATGATGTAACTACCATTGAACTGCAGGCAGTGTCTGGTGTGGTGCTGGCAGCTATCGGTATGTGGTACGATGATTATACCGGAACCGGTTCACCTGTTACTGCCAACCTGCAAAGCGTACTTGGCTTTAATGCAGGTGTAACACACAACGATACCACCTTCCGCGCCTGCTTCCCTTACCTGCAGGATCCGTGGAGAGGCTTTAACGGTAATGGTTACACAGGACCGACAGCGATCCAGGAACTTGGCTATTCCGCACCTGATGCCATCATGACCGCTTACCCCAATCCGTTCAGCGACAATGTGAATTTCCGCTACAAGCTTTCTTACAAAGGCAGTGTAAGTATCATTATCGTTGATATAAGCGGTCGTATTGTACAGGTGATCACCGAAGGCAGCAGAACGCCCGGTGAATACACAGCACATTGGGCCCCGGGCGGTATTTCTTCAGGCAACTATTTTGCACAGATCGTTGTAGACGACAGAAAACTGAATACCGTAAAACTGGTTAAGACAAACTAACGTATATAGAACAGGGAGCGTCTGCTTCCTGTTCTTTTTTCAAAAACAATACGCTTATCATCTTCAAATAAACAGGACATGAAAAACATTTCCGTAAATATTGCAAAGCTTCTGACGGCTGTAGCCACAGGCACTGCACTGCTTATGCTCGTTCTTGCAGCATCCTGCAGCCGCACAGGCAGCAATGAGAAAGACACGATAACAATTAATGGTGTTGCGATTCCAAAACTGCTGCCACGCAAGACAGCTGTAGGGCCGGAAAACGAAAAAGCCACAATAGATTCCGCATACAGCAAGGCTATTGCAGCATTGCAAGCCAATCCTGAAGATGACAAACAATACATCAATATTGCATCTGCGTTTATTACAGAAGGCCGTGTAACCGGCAACGGCAGCTATTATGGGAACGCAGCCGTAAGCATGTTGAATCGTGTAATAGATAACACACCCAATACAGATGTAAAGTTCCAGGCTCTGAGCCTTAAATCAGCTGTACTGCTGAACATGCACCAGTTTAAAGATGCACTCGCCACCGCACAGGAAGGTGTAGCCATGAATGCTTACAACGCGGGTATATACGGCGCTATGGTAGATGCCCATGTAGAACTGGGCGACTACGATGCCGCGGTAAAAGACTGCGACCAGATGCTGGGCATTCGTCCGGACCTGCGCTCTTACTCCCGTGCCTCTTACCTCCGCCAGATACATGGCGATAACGCCGGTGCCATTGCCGCTATGAAAATGGCTGTGGAAGCAGGTGTGCCAGGTACGGAAAGCGCAGAGTGGGCACGTGTTACCCTCGGTGATCTCTACCTGAACACCGGCAAAGCCGACAGCGCACAATATGAATACAAATCATCGCTGGTATACCGTCCCGGCTATCCTTATGCAGAAATGGGACTGGCCCGGTTAGAAAAAACAAAGAAAAACTATGATGAAGCGATCGTGCATACGAAGAATGCTATACACACTATGAGTGAGGTAGCTTTTGTAGCTATGCTTGGAGACCTGTATGAATTAAAAGGCGACAAAGAGCAGGCAGCGAAAGTTCGTGGTGATGTGGTAAAATTACTGGAAGACGGAGAAAAAGAACAACCCAAAGATGCACCGGTAAAACACAATGCACACCGCGAACTGGCCAATGCCTACCTCGCCGCCGGCAACCTGGACAAAGCATTACAGCAAGCTAATGAAGACCTGGCCATGCGTCCGGAAAACATTGATGCAAATGAATTAGTGGCATGGATACAGTATCAGAAAGGAGATTATGCGAATGCGCGCATTCATGCGGACAAAATGCTGCGTATGAATACTAAAAATGCGACATCATTGTACAAAGCTTCACTGATCTATGCAGCAGCAGGAGAAACCACTAAAGCCAATGACCTGAAACAACTGGCCGCTACTATTTCACCATATGCAGATCAGAAAGTATTACTTACGGCGAGGTAGCGTTTCACGCAAAGAGCGCGAAGAGTGCGCAGAGAACGCTAAGTATTTATATTATCTCCGCGCTTCTTTGCGAAAACTCCGCGGCCTTTGCGGTTAAAAAATTTTCAACATGAGAAACAAATACACATTACGCATATTGACCGCATTCCTCACATGTATGCTGATAAGTATGGTGGGCAATGCACATGTGATCAATTACGAACTGGATGCTGCGCCTGACCCGCAAAGCGTTGTGTTTGGCAAGTACCTGCTCATCGGGTTTCAACACATTATACCTTCCGGTTTTGACCATATCCTGTTTATACTTTGTGTGTTTTTCCTGAATACGAATCTGAAGAAAATTATACTCCAGGCATCGATGTTTACACTCGCCCATTCTATAACACTGGGACTGGCCATGTACGGTATTATAAAGCCACCGGCCAATATCGTAGAGCCGTTGATCGCATTTTCTATCGTATTTCTTGCCATAGAAAATATTTACTCCACACGCGTTACTCCCTGGCGCATGGTTATGGTCTTTCTGTTTGGAATGGTGCATGGAATGGGCTTTGCAGGCGCATTGTCGGGACTGGGCATGCCGCAGTATGCTTTTGCAACCGCTCTTGTTGCTTTTAATGCAGGCGTAGAGATCGGGCAGCTAACGATTATATTATCCATGTATTTTCTTGTGAGCAGACTTTTTTCAGGCAAAGTCTGGTATCGCCGGCGCATCGTTATTCCCGCATCATTGCTGATAGCACTGGTAGCAGGCTACTGGACTATAGAACGGCTCTTTTTCATCAATCCATAGTATTACCCTTGGCATGTTTAGTCAGGCGGACTGTATCCTACAGTCCGCTTTTTTATTTTCTCTGATTCAATACGTACATTCGGTTACTACTGGTCTTTAGACATTTAAACCTGTAAAAAACAAAAGACATGAACAAACAGGCAATTATCCATTTACTTACAGAAAAGTATAGCTCATTCATTGACTATATCAACACCTTGAGCACCGATGAATACCTGTTTGACCATGAAGGAAAATGGACTGCCGGGCAACAGGCAGAACATATTGTTCTCTGTGTAAAACCTCTGGTGCAGGTTTTCAGTATGGATAAAGCAGCCATAGCACAAAACTTTGGTGTTACAAAACGGGAAAGCCGGACTTACGATGTGCTGCTGAACGATTACAAAGAACAATTAAATGAGGGTGGCAAAGCACCGGGGCGCTATCTTCCGGCAACGGTTTCACAGGACCAGAAAGAAATTTTAAATGAAACGCTCTCACAAAATATAAAAGAACTGTGTGCCAGAATAGAAACATTTAACGAGCAGGAATTGGACAGCCTGCTGATACCGCATCCGTTGCTGGGAAAACTTACACTACGGGAAATGCTTTATAATGCAGCCTATCATGTGGAACATCACCAGACGCAGGCACAGGAAAACCTGAAATACGTAATCTAAACATTATATTTCCTATACAAAATGAGCACACCTACCCTTGCTGAAGATATTTTTGAGCTGAATGAAAGCCTTTGTGTAGCAACTACAATTACTCATTTCAGTCTGTACGATTTTGATTTCCGGCGCTATTTCGATTGCCGGTCTGTGTTCTCAGAGAACTCATTACCGGCGGTTTTACGTATTGGCGCTATCAAAAATTATGAGACATTGTACAACGACTTTAATAACAGCGGTGTAAAACTGATTAACTCTGTTGAAGAACACAACAGGGCTTCTCTTCTGCCTCATTGGTATCCATTGATACAGGAACTTACGCCGCGTAGTAAATGGTATGATGAATTGCCCGCAATAGCCGAAGTTGGAAAAGATTTCGGCTGGCCTGTCTTTATAAAAGGGGAACGGCAGACAAACAGGCATAAGCGCAGCCTGAGCATTGCAGAAAATGAAGCAGACCTTGAACGTATACTACAGGCCTGGCAGGCAGATCCGGTATTGCACTGGCAGAAAATGATCTGCCGGGAATTTGTGGCGCTGGAAAAGGTTGGAGATGTTGAGGGCGACAACATACAGGTGTCCAAAGAGTTTCGGGTATTTACCTGGAAAAATAAAGTAGCTGGTATCGGGCCTTACTGGCAGACCGAACGCAAAATTCAGCTTACGGCAAAAGATGCAACCGCTATAACAAAGCTTGCAGAAACTGTAGCTGAAATCGTGGATGTACCATTTCTTGTGGTGGATATTGCACAGCAAACAAATGGAAAATGGATCGTAATTGAGCTGAACGATGCGCAGGAAAGTGGTTATGCAGGCGTTTCAAAGCTTAAGCTGTGGGAAAATATAATCTCATTCTCAAAATACGGAATATGAAAGCAGATGTATACTCGCATGCAGAACTAATAGGAACAGCAGAACTGGAAATCGGAGATGAAAGTATGGGCTGTATTTTTGGAGCGTTTATACCAACTGATGTTTATTACAAAAAGATTCAACCAATTGTTTGGGAATTCTGGAAAACAAATGACAATAAGTATGCAAAATGGAGTGCGCTAAGATTTAATATCCAATTGGAAAACGGATATTTCCTGTATGCCGCAGGAGGGCTTATTATTGACGATATACCAGAATTTCTACAAGAACCAAAGCGGATAGATATATCAGGACTTGACCGCAATGTGATTGATGATTTTTTCCTGGAGAAAAAAACGGGGCCGTTTATTGAAAGGCCATGGTGCACTATAAACATTAAACAGAAGATTGCTTTTGAAGATGAACTGAATAAAGAATCAGGCATCAGCCACAGTGAAAAGAAATCTTACAGCTTCTTTTCCCGTCCGAAAAAAAGCGGGCATACTCTTGAAGACTTTGACCTGTCTGCACTTTGCCATGACCAGAGAAATGATGATGTTTTATTCGTAACAAGAAAAACAGGCTTTGACAAGCAATTCGCAGTCATCCATCTTACATGGAAAGGACAAAAAGAATCAAATGGTTTTCCTTCGGTAACATTTTTTAATGATTTTGAAGACTTCAGAAATTCAAAAATGTATCCGGATAGCGCAGACTATGAACATTAAAGCAATATTGTCATTTATGAATCCATTTCAATTTATAACATCCCTATTTAAGAAACCGGAAATCCAAGCCAGTCACATTCCCATTGGCAGACAAAACTGGACAAACAAAGAAGTTTCAGATTTTCTGCTTTGCCTGAAGCAGGTGATCAAATGGACAGAGAAACTGTCTAAAAATTTTGATTATGAAAAAGGGTTTTACGGTACCGTATTCCGGCAAACCAATCCGGTTATCGATGGTACTCTACTGTATAATTTCGATGGCGACTATACCACATGGAACTTAGACGATTATAATCATGTTCTTTATGAAAAACTTCTCGAAATGGCCATAAATGAACGTGATAAAGACTATACAGCAAATCTGAAAAAATTAAGCGCTTCAGGCAGAATCCTGAGTTTTCAAACCTGTGTTACAACACATGATGGTGCACCGATAGCAGAAAGCAGACATTTTGTAGATGAAGGAGATATTCCTCCGATTGATACCTGGTTCTACCTGAAAAACGACTACTATCATTCAGAGTACCTGTGCCCACATACATTGTTTTGCTGGATACCAAAGTCATTTGAACGCGAGATGCAAAATGCTATAGACGTAGAAATTCTCGACAGCTATAGATGGCTTGATGAAAACGATCAGCAAATGGATTACATGATAAAAAATGCAGAATAAAGCAAAAAAATTAAAATCTGTTCCCTTGAAAACGAAGTAGGAAACTAGCCAATATCCACTTTTTACCGGCATGATTTTGCTTTTTCTCTGCAAAAAAACAGCCATGAACACACAGGAAGTTGCACAGAAACTTGCGGATTATTGCCGTAAAGGCGATTTTGAAAATGCACAGAAAGAACTGTACGCAGATAACGTGATCAGTATAGAACCCATGGAGACACCGGCGTTTGCCAAAGAAACCAAAGGCAAAGAAAACGTACAAAAGAAGATCGGAAAGTTTATGGATATGGTGGATGAATTGTACGGCAACGAAATAAGCGAGCCATTGATAACAGGTAATGCCATTGCTTTTACCTCTACCCTAGATATAAAAATGAAAGGACAGGAACGATCAAAGATGTCGGAGCTGTGTGTATACGAAGTAAAAGATGGAAAAGTAGTTTCAGAACAGTTCTTCATGTAAAAAAACTGCTTACCTGATAGAAATCAACCGTCGAAAGCAGTCGGAAAGTATTTCCGGGAACTTCTGCAAAAAAGTACAACAACGAGCAAAGCCCCGTTACCGGGGCTTCTTTCGCTTTTATAAACACCAGAGAAACGAAAATTAAAAGTTGCGGCTGCATTTGCAGCTATATATCTCATTGCCCGTAATCAGCCGTACGGCAACCGGCGATGAAGTACCTGTATTCAGGCTTATTTTATTGATCCCGGCAGCGAAGGTTGCATTTTCCTGTTTTATAATGCGGCCCGCCATGTCGATATACTGCAGTATGCCATTAACTCCAGCTGCACATTTGATCAGAACATCGTCACCGGTAAAACCAAGGGTAATACCTTCTGTTGGTTCAGGCGCCAGTTCACGGATACTGGTGGTTACGCTCTGACCGTCATAATCCGTTTCGCGAATGCGGTAATAGATCCTGGAAGAAAAAACACCGGCTTCTTTATCACTGTAGCTGTACTCCGTAGCCGGTGCATGATTTATTGTGTGTATTTCATTGAAATTTATACCATCTGCAGATCGCTCTACGCTGTAACGGGCTACCTCATTGCTGTTTCCGGATACAGTCCAGGACAGCTCAGCACCGGACACAGTGCGTTTTACCGTAAAACTGCTGAAATGAATAAGCAGAGGCGCCACCGGAACTGTTGCAGGGTTGACAATAAGTGCATTACTACCGCCAAAATCATAGGTGCATACCATGTAATCGGTAATATTAACCGGCGTGGCAAAGCGAAAAGATACAATACCGGAATTAGGCAGATTGCCATTACCCGTCACTCCTGCGTAAAAACAATATTTTACATTCCCGGAGCTTGGTGTGCCCGGCGGACCAGGATACGAATTAATTGACGAAGATGTTCCTGATGACGTGGTATACGCCGCAAGTATCACCGGCGGATTCGTATACCATGCATCAGTGGAAATATGTCTCCAGACAATATCCCCGGTCTTACTGCCTGCAGGCACACCCAGGTAAGCAGCTACAACATTTGTGGCAACAAGGGTTCCCCCAACCCCTGGGCAGCTGTTACTCTGCCCGTTGCCATTGTTTCTGCTTACCATAGCAGGACAAGTGTGCGATTGTGCTCCCAGCTGCGTAGTGCCGCAGAATGAAAACAAAAGAACGGCGCATCCCCCGATAACCGCTCTTTGCATTTTTAATCTAAACTCTTTCGCTCCCATGATGTAAACGTAGGCCGCATAATCGGGATGCATTATAAGCCGTAACCGTTAACAGCATGTTGCAGACTATGAGTAAAACGCAGGAATGCTGAATATCAATTCTATTTTCTGATCCGGAGAAGGGCAACACGCATAAAAAAAATAGAATTATTAACATAAACAACGGTAAAAAGCACCGTATTTAACCACCAGAAACACCCCATTAATACGGTATTTAATCCCGTATAATCCCCTTAATTCATTTTTCCGTCTTTTTGAAATTGTTACCTACAAAACTGGTTTTCGGTTCTTTCAGATTAATAAACAACAGGTTATAAGTATCCACCGATACAACTGCAGTATCAGAGCACGAAATACTCAATTGGCAATATCAAAAAAACGCTGCCTGTGTTAAACCAGACAGCGTTACGACGGAGTTTATATTTCTACAATGCAACTTCATAGCTCCATAAGCGAACATATCCACTCGGGAGAAAGCAAATTATTTATGACGGGCTTTGTGTTGCCCGGTCTGTTTTCTGTTCTATGGCCAGTTTTTTATTGATTTCTTCCAGCATGGTAAACTGTTTTGCCTGCAGGTCATACAGCGTTTTGATCTGCTCACCCAACAGAAGGTCCATCTTTTGCTGGAGGCTGCGGATGCCCATTTCTGCTTTCAGGTTAATGAGATAATCGTTTTCACTGTTCATGCGGTCCTTTTCTTCCTGCCTGTTCTGACTCATCATAATGACAGGAGCCTGCAATGCAGCAATACAGGAGAGCACCAGGTTCATAAGAATGAAAGGATATGGATCAAAGGCCTTGCTTTTGATAACGATCACATTGTAAATGATCCAGAGGGTGAGTATAATGGCGAACAGTATGATAAATTTCCAGCTGCCGCCAAAACGGGCTACTTTATCAGATAGCTTTTGCCCCGGTGACAGTATATCTTTTGGTGGGTGCAAAAGCTTGTGAATAATAAGCCCTTCTTCTGCCATAGTTTCGCGGACAATCGTCTGCAGTTTTTCCAGGAACTCATTTTCATCTGATGATACCTGCCTTATGAATTTACTGTCCATAACAATGTGTTTTTGCTGCGATGGAAACAGCGTCTTTTAATAACTTTTCTACGATTACTTCCGCTGACCTACTAAAACAGCCAGTTTTTGTTTTTGATTATCTACTTCTGCAGTCTGTGCCTGCTGGTCATTCTTATTGTCTTTGATCTTACCCTCGATACTCAGCCTTTTCTTTTCCAGGTCATTACCGTCGTCGCTCAGGCTTTTATTCCTGGATTCTGCTTTAATAACTATGGCATTCTGATCTTTGATCTGCAGCTCCAGGTTGTAAGCTGTTATAGCTGGTGCGAGATCATTAAGGTAGGTCTTAGCTTCGTTCATGTCCAGGTAGCGAACATTGGTGCCGGTAACCGCACCTTCACGAGGCATAGTAAGCAGCAGGGAGATTACGGTTGTCTGTTTGTCGCTCCTGCTTTTACGTTCTATTTTAAAATAGAGATCGGCATTCGATCCTTCGGTTGGTGCAGCCTGCGTATTGCGGTAAGTAGTAAATCCTTTGATATCTGTGCCGCGGGATCTGCCTTTTTTTGAGAGATAATCATTCATGGCACTATTAACCACATCGGGCGTGTAAGGCAATTCTATAACTGCCGCCGGTTGCTGGCTTTTCTGGAATTCAACGGTCCCTTCCTGTGCCTGACCGCGGGCAAAACCGGCGATTAGCAGCATACAAAGTAATAAACATGTCTGTTTCATAAAATCATTTTTCTGATGAACTGATACGTTCAGCAAGCATGCAGCTGTAAGGATTGGAACTAAGCCGTGAAAAGGGCGTTGAAAAGATTACAAAATGTACCCCTGGTGAATACATACAAGGTACGCTTAATAAACGGGCATTGCAATTATATTATTGACAGGGAAGGTTCTGCTGCCTGTTTGGGGATGAGGTGAGCAGCCATTCAGCTAATGCTTCCGTAGCCGGTAGATATAAGCTCAAACGATGTACAAACGTCTACTTCATCGTACACACGGCATTGATGTTCTCTGTTCCACAATACACATACTTTACGTGGCGCCACTTCCGTGCATATTTTTTCATAGGCTTCCGACTGTATTCCTGCAACCTGGTAATAGGTCATTCCGTCTTTTTCCTCCCGGTTTAAGATGATATTGCCTTCCCGGTCGGTAAGATGCTGTCCGTCTTTACTCAGGTACAGCACCTCCTCATGCTCATGTAACATAAATTATGTTGTTAATCAGGTTGTCGGTTCGGTGTGAATTTTATATCCACCATATTTTTTCAGCAATAAGATTATACGATTTTATAAACAGGCGGCCTATATTTCCGGGTGAAGAAAAGATCTTTGCAGACTCTCCTGTCATTACAAGACCTACCATTTCATTCTTCATATTTATTGATAAAATACGAAAGGTATCTATGTGCCCGGGACGTGTTTCATCAAGCGTATTTTCCGAGCTTCCGCCGGAAGGAAAGCGCCTTACGATATCACCGATACGCAGTTGTGCTACCTGCAGCGGTGTTGTGAGTTTTATGCTCATAGCATGTGTAATTTTTCTGATGCTGTGTATCAGATATGAAGCGTTGCTTTTCTTACGTTGATAATACTTTGCATAAACCCGATCCGGTCCAGCGCTTCTATGGCACGGCCGGCATCTGCGGGTTCATTCATAACCAGCCAGCAGGAATTGCCTGTATTTCTGATCAGTGTGTTCCTGATAATGATCACAGAGCGGACAAGTCCGAATTCAGAAAAAAGGTTTTTGAGATTCTGCGTATTTACAGACGCATTGAGATTACCCACGAAGATGTTCATGAAAAACGTATAAAACAGTGAAATTAAGATGACAACCGGCGAGGACTGAAGAGAAAGTGAAAATGCAGATCAGAGAAGGCAAATAGCCATAATTGCTAATAAAGTAAAGGTAGTCTTGTTTGCCGTCAATTGCTAATATATCTTATACAGCAGGAATGAGCATCAGGATTGCTTTTATATACCTGAAAAAAAATGCCGGACTTTAATAAGCCCGGCAGCATTTCAATAAGTTATTTCCTCATCTCTTCTTTCACTTTATGCGCCCCCTGCTCTACTTTTTCAGCAGCTTTTCCGGTGGCTGATTTCACTGATTGTTTCACATTCTGTGCGGCATCCTTTACTTTATCAGCTGTAGTACCGGCACTGCTTTTTGCAGCATTGGCTATATCTTTAAGATCACGGCCGGCAGTATCAACAGTAGCCTGTGCTTTATCCTGTATCTCCTGCGCTTTGCTTTGTATGACCGCATTAACAGTATCAATACGCTGCCCAACGGTGGGCTGTGGTTTTGTGGGGTTCTTTGGCTTTTCGCCTCCGCAGGATGCGAGCAATAAGACAGTACTGCTCAGTAAAATAAAATATTTCATTACGGACTCTTTTGCTGCGAAAATAAAAACTTTCCTGCTGGGCGATCCGTAAAAATTATGCTAATTTAACTGGCATCCGCTGTCAATGTAACGACCCGACGATATGCAAAAAACTTTAGAACAACTGGAAAACAGCTACTGGAATGACACAGATTTTCCCAGCAACCTCGTGCGCCGCTGCCATGAGTACCGGAAAATCCCTGTCGATCAGCTTACGACAGAGCAATTGAGGCTACTTATAGGGCAGAATAAAGGTGTGCAGTACATTATGCCTTTCGCATTGCGGCAACTGGAAGAAAACATCCTGATATCTGGCGACTTTTATGAAGGCGATCTGCTGAAGGCTGTACTTTCTGTAGATAAAAACTATTGGCAATCGAATCCCGGTGCATTGCAGCAATTAACAACACTGCTTAAAATGAGACTCCCGGAAATTGAAAAAGCAGACACAGAAGATGAGCATAAGCACTTGTTAAATACAATAAAGCATTTCCGGGAACAACATATGAGTTAAATACAATATTCCTACACTTCTTCCCGTTATCAAATCTAAACCATTACTCTATACGACATTACCCAACATTTTCTGTCGCCCTGTATCCAATGGCCTGTTATGGGGCATAGCCGGTATTTCAACATTATCCGGCCTTATACTTTCTTCACTTTTCAGCATACGGCTTACCCCGCTGAAAGCCTGATAGCCGCAAGAAAATACATAAGGGCGCACACAGCACCCTTTATTGTTATTATTTTAAGGCAAAACAATCAATTTACGGTTATTGCTGTGTCCACTTCCGGCACATTGCTGCCTACCACTACACCTGCACCACCGGTATAGCGCATATTGCTTACAGAATCCCAGGCCGTACGGTAAATAAAATAATTGCCGCACTTCAGATGCTCGCAATGCACATGATCTTCGCTTGCTTCACTCACAAAATAAGTGTCATAGAGAGCGGGATCAGTACCTGGTGAACTCAAGGTATTATATTTCACAAAAGCGGTATCCGGATGAGAAGCATAGTTGATCAGTCCGGCGCCATTATGCACTGCATACACTACTATCTCAGCAGTACCGCCGCTGCCGGCTATACAGGCAACATTATCATCATCGTGTTTACAGGAGAAAAGATTGCCTGCCAGCAAAAGGGCCAGGAAAATGTATGCTGTTTTTTTCATGTGGTGAACCTGTTTCCCTGAAATTACGAAAAGCAGGAATAAAAATTTACCGGCCGCAGGAAAACATATCTGTATCGCAGAAAGAATATTCTTCGTCATATAAAATCCGAAATTACCCCGGTCGTCGTATGTAAAGTATATCCTGAAAGATCCGTTATGAAAAAAAATACGACTAAACTTTCATTGTTCCTTTTTTTCAGTTGCCTTGCAGCTATTGCACAGGCGCATACCGGCAGTATTAAAGGTTATGTGTATGATGGCAAAACACACAAACCACTGGAGGGAGTAAGCATCTACATAAAAGAGCTGAACAGCAGCGCGGTCTCCGATGCATTCGGCAGTTATTTTCTCAAAGGGCTGAAAGACGGCAAATGCACGGTTATCATCAGTCATGTAGGGTATGGAACCATACAGGAAAATATAAAAATAGAAGATGGTATCACTGCAGATCTCAGCACAGATCTTATTTCCTCAGAGGTAAGAATGCAGGAAGTGGCCATCAATGCCCGCAAAGACATGAACCTTGGCTCCATTAGCGCCATTGACATAAAAATGCGCCCCATCAATACTACCCAGGATATGATGCGTATGGTTCCCGGCCTTTTTACATCACAGCACCAGGGCGGCGGCAAGGCTGAGCAGATGTTCCTCCGCGGTTTTGATGCAGATCATGGAACAGATATAAACGTAAATGTTGACGGAATGCCTGTAAATATGGTATCTCATGCCCATGGACAGGGCTATGCCGATGTTCATTTTATTATTCCCGAGCTGGTGGAAAAAATAGATTTCGGGAAAGGCCCATACCGTATTGACAAGGGCGATTTTACTACCGCCGGCTGGGCCGAGTTTAAAACCCGCGATCATCTCGACAACAATTTTGTAAAACTGGAGGGCGGTACTTTTGGTTATTTCCGCACTGTTGCGGGCCTCAACCTGCTGGACCGTAATACCAATAATAACCAGGAAGCATATATAGCCGGCGAGTATGGCTACAACCGCAGCTATTTCGATGCCCCGCAGAACTTCAACCGTGTTAATCTTACCGGTAAATACACCAACTTTCTTTCCAAAGACAAAATCCTGTCCATCACCGCAACCGGCTTCCATACTACCTGGGATGCATCCGGACAAGTACCGGAGCGCGCTGTGGCTGAAGGTATTATAGGCCGCTTTGGCGAGCTGGACGGTGAAGGTGGCAATACCAGCCGGTATAACCTCAACATTCAGTACCAGCAGGCGATCAATAACCATAGCCATTTCAAAAGCAACCTCTACACCAGTTACTATGATTTTGAGCTGTATTCAGATTTCACTTTTTTCCTGAACGATCCTGTCAATGGCGACCAGATACGCCAGAAGGAAAAACGCCTGCTCACCGGCTACAATGCAGACTATACCAATAATTACTCCATCGGCGGGCTGCATACCAAAACAGAAGCCGGACTGGGCTTCCGGTATGATGACATAATGGGGCTGGAATTAAGCCACACCGTAAACAGAACGACCACACTGAAACAAATAGAATTGGGCGATGTGTACCAGGCAAATGCGTTTGGATATATAAACCAGTCCTTCTATCTCCTGCCACAACTGGTAGTAACAGCAGGCACACGCTTCGACTATTTTATCCATAATTATGATAACAAGCTGGCTACAGAAAACACCAGTACAACCTATACGACTCATGCATTCAGCCCCAAAGCAGGTATTTACTACAACTTTGGCAACAGCACCCGCATATATTTTAATTACGGAACCGGTTTTCACAGCAACGACACACGGGCTGTCATAGCTAATGAGGCAAAATATGTGCTGCCCCTCGTCCACTCTTATGATCTGGGTATAGTTATGAAGCCATACAGCCGCTTACTCATATCTGCAGCCGTATTCCAGCTGAACATGCAGCAGGAATTTGTTTATGGCGGTGATAACGGACTACTCGAGCCGTCGGGCCGTACCCGCAGAACAGGGGCCGACCTTTCATTACGCTGGGAATTGCTGAAATGGCTGTACCTCGACGCAGATTTTAACTATACCAAAGCCCGCTACCGTGATGAACCTGCGGGGCAAAATTATCTCCCTCTCGCTCCCGGCTTTACATCAATTGGCGGCGCTACAGTAAAAGTGAATAAAAATATCAATGCCGGTGTCCGCTACCGCCATATGGGAGACAGACCGGCCAATGAAGACAATACCGTTACAGCACCGGGCTATACCGTATTTGACGCCGTTGTAAACTATTCGCGCCCGAAATATGAGCTGGCGCTACAGGTGCAAAACCTGTTTAATACCACCTGGAATGAAGCCCAGTTTTATACAGAGACCCGTCTGCGCAGTGAAGCAGCCCCTGCATCAGACATCTGCTTTACCCCCGGCACACCCCTATTCCTGAAGCTGAGTGCCACATGGAAATTTTAAATACCGCAGGCACGATTTCATACAAAAATGGTGGCAAGGGTTTGGCTTTTAAAATTTTCCTGCTATCTTCAACCATTCAAAATTTGATCGGAATGAAATTTCGCCCTGCGCTTTTATTGATGGTGGCCTTTGTATCATTAGTCGGATTCAGCTCCTGCGTACGCAGTTATACCTGCCAGTGCGTTATCTCCTACAGCGGACAACCGGGCCTGCCTGATACTTCTATTCAGGAATACACGGTAAAAGACACCAAGAAAAAAGCCAAAAAGATCTGCGAAGACAACTCCTCTACGTCAACACAAGGCGGCATAACAACAGTAGAAAACTGCCATTTATACTAGTACGCTTTCCATTACAAAATATATACGCTCATCTGTCTTCCGGCAGATGAGTTTTTTTATATACCGTATACTGCTTTACATTACTTTTGAAGACGATTTTTTTTCAGACCTGATGGAAGAACTGCTCTCAGCGCCCGCACCGCGCAGGCGTATACAGCCAAAGCAAATAATTGGATTCATACTCCTGCTGGCACTTGCCGCTACCTTTTTTTTCTCCGCCTATACCAAGCTCATAAAAGTAGAACCATTTGAATGGGCCTTCTGGGATCTTGGCATACACAACAACAGCATCGTGGTAATACTGGCCCGACTGCTGATAGGGCTGGAAGCTATGCTGGGACTGCTGCTGCTGGCACATGTATATCTCAAAAGCGTTACTTACCCGGCTATTCTTGCATTCCTGGGTATTATGACCGCATACCTGCTGATCATCCTGGTGCGGCAGGGCAATACCGGCTCCTGCGGCTGTTTCGGAGAAGCAATTCCTATGTCTCCGCTCGAGGCAATTGGTAAAAATGTAATCATGGCAGGCATAGTCCTTTTACTGATGAAGATCTATGCCCCGAAACCTTACCGCCACCAGGAAATAATAGCCGTTGTACTGGGCATGGCCGGTTTTGTAATACCTTTTGTAACGTTGCCGCTCAGCCAGCGTGTAGAGCCTATAGATCTTAATCCGCTCTACACAACGCCCGGCAACGGACAGCCCCCTCTTGAACTGCGGACCGGCAAACACATCATAGCCTTTATGAGCCTTACCTGTCCTCATTGCCGCAAAGCCGCTGTAAAATTTGAGGAAATACATAAACAGTATCCGCAGATTCCCCTGTTCATGGTACTCAATGGCATGCCCGCCGACGAAAAGGATTTTTTCAGCACCACCCATTCATCCGATGTTCCGCATATGCGTTTTGTAGGTATGGATGTCTTTATTAAAATGTCAGGCCCTTATGTACCAGCTATTTTCTGGGTAAACAACAGCATTAAAGAGCGCAAGACCAGCTATCTTGATCTGAGCGCCCCCGCAATGAAGCATTGGGCAGAACAGCAATAAAAAGTGGAAAATCTCAAATGGTAAATTCCAAAAATCCAAATCCCACATCCCATATCTCATATCTAAAATATACAATTCTCAACAAATCAATGACTCCCACTTCCCAACCGGATCCGAACCTGCTGCTGCAACTCGTAAAAATGAAAATGCCTTTTGGTAAATATAAAGACACCCTGCTCTGCGATCTGCCGGTCTCTTACCTCGAATGGTTTCAGAAAAAGGGCTTCCCGGCGGGGAAACTGGGCGTCCTGCTGGCCACCATATATGAAATAAAGCTCAACGGACTGGAACAACTCCTTACACCTTTGAAAAAATAAATTATACTTTCTTTATAACGAAGAAATACCGAAAACAATTAGCTTGCAGGCATTTCTCAAAAAAATCAACCGGTAAAGACAATACTTCTGATGAAGAAAATCATTCTGCCCGCATTACTGGCGCTGGCACTCATGGAAAGTTGTGCCAAAACAGACACAACATGCCCTGTACCCAATGTAAGCGTTCCTGATGCCGAACTGGACTCTGTACGGCAATACCTTACAGCCAACAATATTACTAATGCCGTGTTTGACAGCAGAGGATTTTACTACAGTATCAGCGACAGCGGCACCGGAAGGCGGCCCACAGCGTGCAATACTGTCCTCGTGGATTATGTAGGCACATATACCAATGGTTATGTTTTTGACCGTAACCATGCCGTATCTTTCCTGCTTACGCAGGTAATCGATGGCTGGAAACTGGGGATCCCTTTGGTAAAAGAAGGCGGTGTGATCAACCTGTATCTGCCACCCAGCCTGGGATACGGCGCCACGGGCACAGCAACAATACCTGCCAATACAGTACTCATCTTTACCGTAAATATGGTACAGATAAAATCATAAAAACAGGAGTAGCCATTTCTCTGCTTATTTTTGCGGCATGACGGATATGTTTGATGACTCCCCGGAAGAATGGGATGATGATGTAGACATCGAAAATGATGAAGAGAGCACGGATGATCCCGGGCCTGTGGAACGTCTGCGCATTGTAACTTCCAAAAACCAGGAACCGCTGCGCATTGACAAGTTCCTGATGAACAGGATAGAAGGTGCTACTCGTAATAAAATACAGCAGGCGCTCGATGAAGGCTTTATTACTGTAAATGGCGGCATTGTAAAATCCAATTACAAAGTACGCCCCAACGACGAGATCGTAGTAATGGACAACCGGCGCCCTGAATCGCTGGAAGTGGTGCCGGAAGAAATGCCGCTCAATATTGCCTACGAAGATGATGCGTTGATGATTATCCTGAAGCCCGACGGCATGGTGGTACATCCCGGCTGTGGTAATTATTCCGGCACATTGGTAAACGGACTTGCTTTTTACCTGAAAAAAGATTTTGACGATCCCGAAACCCTGCCACGCGTAGGCCTGGTGCATCGTATAGATAAAGATACCAGCGGCCTGCTGGTCATTGCCAAAACAGAAAAGGCGATGACAGACCTGGCTGCACAGTTTAAAAAACATACCGTTCACCGCCGCTACATAGCACTGGTATGGGGCGATCTCCCGGAAGATGAAGGAACGATTGTAGCGCATGTGGGCCGCCACCAACGTTTCCGCAAAATAATGGATACCTATCCGGACGGAGAACACGGCAAAGAAGCTATTACGCACTATAAGGTACTGGAACGCTTCAACTATGTGACACTTGTAGAACTGCGCCTGGAAACCGGCCGCACACACCAGATACGTGTGCATATGAAATCCATCGGTCATCCGCTGTTTAATGATGTTACCTATGGTGGCGGGCACATTGTAAAAGGCACTGTTTTTACCAAGTATAAGCAGTTTGTGGAAAACTGTTTTAATATACTTCCCCGCCATGCACTGCACGCTAAGGAATTGGGCTTTACGCATCCTATTACCCGTCAGTGGATACAATTTGACTCTACCCTGCCCGATGATATGGAGCAAGTAATAGAGAAATGGCGTACTTACACCCACGGCATGACCCGGCAGCTAAAGGAAAAACTTGATAATCAGTAATATAACTTTTACCAGGCGCCGTTTTTTTCGCATTAAGAATGTTAATATTAAAGTTAAACGCGAAATTTATGGGCGCCTGCTATGTATTTAATCGTATTTTTGTTGCTCCAAGCATTATTTATTAAATCATTTACAATGGCTTTTTTAACCGTTCAACCGCAGTTATTAATTTCAATGCCCAGTGGCGGCGAATGGCTGTGGGTTATTCTCGTTGTCGTTATCTTTTTTGGAGGTAAAAAAATACCAGAACTGGCACGTGGCCTGGGTAAAGGTATCCGCGAGTTCAATGATGCCAAAGAAGGTGTTAAAAGCGAAATCGAGGCCGGTCTCAAAGACAAAGAAAAAGCTTCTTAATCAGAGGCTTTTTCTTTGTTACTCCGATATATTTCCTATATTGAGGGAATATTTTTTTTATTTTTCATTAGTGTAAGTAAGCTTCCCGTAGGGTTGCATGGTTTCACCGCTTTAAAAAAACGATAAAACATGCAAATCAAAGGTCTTTTGTTAGCATCTTTTTTAACCTTGTCGGTACCCGCAATGGTACAGGCAAAAAAAAGCTACAGGCCGTCGGCCCCAAAAACCGACAGTCTGAAACAGGCTCAGAATAGCAACAAACCCGCTACGGGACCGATAGCTGCCAACCTCTCCACCCCGGTGGCTATGCAGGATAACAAGGCAGTGTGTGTAAAACCTGTTCCTTTAGCAGGTCAGCAGACATATTTCGGTTCCATGAACGATTATGTGAATAATTTTGTACGTCAGTACATGAACGCACATGATAAAACCCTCACCGTAGTTCAGAATCGCAGCAATGATCATTTTTCCCTCATGGAGAATGTGCTGCAGAAGAACAATATCCCCAAAGAATTAAAATACCTGGCAGTAATAGAGTCTGCCCTGAACAGGAATGCCGTTTCCAATGCCGGTGCCGTAGGGCCATGGCAGCTTATGGAATCTACTGCACGCCTGCTGGGCCTTACTGTAAATGGACGCAGGGACGACCGCACAGACTGGTATAAATCCAGCCAGGCTGCTGCCAAATACCTCGGCAAGCTGTATGGCCAGCTTAACGACTGGCTCCTGGTGGTAGCTGCATATAATAGCGGCCCTACTCCCGTGCAGAGAGCCATAGACCGTACCGGCAGTCACAATTTCTGGGATATCAAAAAGTACCTGCCCCGCGAAACACAGGGACATGTGCTCGCTTTTATCGCTACGGCAACAATTTTTGAGCGGCTGAGTAATTTTATAGGACTCGGGGGTCTTCCTACAGATTTTAAATTTACAGACAATGCAGCCGTGGCTGCTGCCGTAAAAAGCCAGGCGCCGCCTAAACCGCAGTTTACAAAGGAAGAGCTCGCCAATATGGCTATCGTAAAGATATCAGACCCCATATACCTTGAATTTATGGCGCATGAGCTGGATATCGATAAAAAACTGCTGAACAGCTGGAACCAGGACTATGACCTCTTCCTGCTGGGCACATACGAAGAAAAATTCTATCCCCTGCGCATTCCGAAAGACAAGCTGGACAAATTTCTCGAGAAAAAACAATACATTCTCAGCCGTTCCAAGAAGATACTTGATGAAATGGCTATGTAATTTTTAGATTTTTTTTTGAGTTTAAAATTTATTTATCATACTTTTGCATTCCCAAAATAGAAAAGACATTTTAAATGGCAAATCATAAAGCAACCAAGAAAGACGTACGCCAGAGTGAAAAACGTCGTGATCGTAACCGTTACTACGGAAAAACAACTCGTAATGCCATTCGTAAGTTGTTAGCCATTACTGCCAAGGCAGAAGCAAACACCGAAATGCCGAAAGTTGTATCTATGATCGACAAACTGGCTAAACGTAACGTTATCCACAAAAACAAAGCAAGCAACCTGAAATCAGGTATCGCAAAAAGAGTGAACGCTTTAGCATAATTCTTTTTACATAAATTAATTGCAGTCCGGCAGCTATCTGCCGGACTTGTTTTTATTATTTGCAATACCACGGAGCAATGGGCAATAAACTGTTGAAAACACCTTTGAATGGTATCATCCTTCGCCTAGGATGACACCATCCACCATTCACTACCCTCCGTACACTCTATCCACAAACACAGGCTTCAGGCCATAATTCCAGAGATGCTTTTTGATATCCGGGTATTGCTCCAGCTGTTCAATATCCAGCGTCGGTATCCAGGAGCAATCATTAAAGCGATTGACCTGATGTGGCATAAAGTGAACAGAAACGCCCAACTGGGCCGGTTCAATACCAAACAGGATAACGTTGCGGGGCTTTAACAGGTCGCGGAGTTTATGCCAGGCAATTTTCTGGTCAGCGGGCAATTGAATAACGTTATACTGGTCTTCTGAAAGTGTACATGCTTTCAGAATTTTCTGCAGCTGAACATCACTTACACTTCCCTGTGCGAACGGGTGAGTAAGTACTAAATTACCGCAAGGAACCTTCCATTCACTTTTTGCGGGAAAATCACTCCAGAAAGCATCTAAATCTGATGATATTATGGGTGTATTTATGATATTATCCATTGAAAATCTATGATATAAGTAATTAATCAATAACTATTATCCTCGCTCGCTTTTTTTTCGTTTCTTTGCGCGAAATTAATCTATTTCGAGTCTCAAATTATCGATTATGAGTGTTTCCACATCAGATATTCGTGTGAAGAAAGTAGAAAAAAGCCGCATCAGCGAGTTAAAACAGGACAATATACAATTTGGCAAGCAATATGCAGACCACATGCTGGTTGCCTATTATGAAGACGGCGCCTGGAAACAGCCTGAAATTGTTCCTTTTGATAAACTGAGCCTCAGCCCGGCTACTACATTCATGCACTACGGACAAGCGATCTTTGAAGGTGTAAAAGCATACAAAGATCCGCAGGGTAATCCCATCATCTTCCGTCCGTATGACAACTGGAAACGCATGAACCGTTCGGCAGAACGCATGGCAATGCCGGATGTACCAGAAGAAATCTTTATTGAAGGTATGCGCCAGCTTATAGAACTGGATCGCGACTGGGTTCCGACAGGTGAAGGCACTTCTCTCTATATCCGTCCTTTTATGCTTGCCATCGATGAATTTGTAGGCGTAAAACCTGCTGAGAAATTCATGTTCATCATTATTACCAGCCCGGCAGGCCCATACTACAACAAACCTGTTTCCATCTACGTGCAGGACCAGTATGTACGTGCATTTCCGGGAGGCATTGGCTTTACCAAAGCTGCCGGTAACTATGGTATGAGCATGTACCCTACCATGAAGATCAAAGAAATGGGCTACGACCAGATCCTCTGGACAGATGGTTTTGACCATAAGTACGTACAGGAAATCGGCACGATGAACGTGTTCTTTGTAATCGGCGATAAGGTAATCACACCGGATTTTGCCCAGGGCACCATCCTTGAAGGTGTTACCCGCGACAGTGTGATCACTCTGCTGCGCGAAAAAGGCGTAACTGTAGAAGAGCGCCCGCTGAGTATTGATGAAATAGCTGAGGCATACAGGAATGGTCAGCTGCGCGAGGCATTCGGTACCGGTACGGCCGCATCGATTGCGCCAATATCAGAACTCACTTATCACGATGAGCACATGGTATTACCTTCTGTAGAAAATGCAGAGATCACCAACTGGCTGAAGAACGAACTTTCTGAGATCCGTTACGGCCGCAAACCGGATACGCACAACTGGATTGTAAAAGCATAATTTCCTGTCACCTTTCGAGGTGGCATCATATAATAAAAAGCCCGTGCTCTTCATAAGGCACGGGCTTTTTTATGCTTTTCAGGAAGTAATCAGTTACACGAGCTGTGCATCCATTGTAATGGTCAATGCAGCGTACGCCTTGGAAACAGGACAGTTGGCTTTGGCATCTTCTGCACATTCTTTAAACTGCTCCGGAGTAATGCCCGGCACCTTTGCCCTTACGGTAAGCTCACTTGTGGTAATGGTGCCATTATCCAGTGTGATCACACATTTGGTTTCGATCTCATCCGGGGTAAAACCGGCAGCACCAAGCGAAAAAGTAAGCTTCATGGTATAGCAACCCGCATGAGCGGCAGCCATAAGTTCTTCAGGATTGGTGCCAACACCATCCTCAAAACGGCTGCTGAAGGAATACTGGGTCTTATTGAGCACCGTGCTTTGTGTGGTGAGGTTACCTTTACCTTCTTTTCCGGAGCCGTTCCATACGGCAGTAGCGTTACGCTTCATAATGTAAAATGCTTTAGGCGTGAAAAATTGCTCAAACCTATGAGAAAAACCCCATTTGCCTTTATAAATTTTATGTAATCATTCATAGTGAAGGGGGATAAAGTATCAGCCAGAAAGAAAAAACTTTATCTTGTAACAAATCCCAAATCCATGAATACAGAACAGCAAGACAACACTATTTACAAGGTAGTGGTAAACCACGAAGAGCAGTACTCTATCTGGCCGGCGAACAGGGAAAATGCATTAGGATGGGCAGACGCCGGAAAAACAGGAACCAAAGAAGAATGCCTGGAGTACATCAAAGAAGTATGGACAGATATGCGCCCGCTTTCATTACGGAAAAAAATGGAAGAACAAAACGGAAAGTAAAACAACCTTAAAAATAATAAACGCTCTGCAGGTACCATACCCGGTACCTGTTTTTATTACAACCCGGCATGTGCTGGCTCCGGCAGTTTTCCAGAATCGGCAATCAGCTCCGACATTGAGAATTCAGGCGGTGCGGCAAGATCGATACCATGTATGGTCTTCACCTGCGCAACAAACCATTTTGTGAAATCATCTTCCCCTTTACCAAATGTCGCAAATGCATCCATGGGATTTTCTCCTTCAAGTGTCACCAGTACAAGTCCTCCCATAGGAGTAGATTGAAAAAATGTACGTTCCCGCACGCCCATTTTCTGACGGGACTCTGTAAACTGCTGCTTCCTGCTTGTAATCAGTTCATTAATAAAAGATTTCCAGGCTTCGTCCTGGCCGGGCAGCACCGGTACCGCAATGGCAAATAGCTGTTTCATATATTTTAGTTTTATTTTATACAAAACTACACAAACAAACAGCAAACAAATTAAAATAAATTAATATTATATTTTTTCACAAAAAGACATACTATCACTATCCTCTGAAATCAGTAGATGAAAATCATTCGCCGTTATGGTTTCGTTTGGCTTTTCGGGATTTTATTACAATATTCGCAACTAATTTAGCATCATTCCATTGGCAGAAAAGATCATCATTATCACAGCTCCGTCCGGATCAGGAAAAACGACACTGGTAAAGCGCCTGCTGGCTGCATATCCGCGGCTTGCGTTTTCCATTTCCGCCTGCACGCGCCATCCGCGCCCGGGGGAAGTTCATGGTAAAGATTATTATTTCTACGAAGAACAGGCTTTTCAGCAGCTGATAGAGCAGGATGCTTTTGTAGAATGGGAAATGGTATACACCGGCAAGTATTACGGCACACTGAAGTCCGAAGTAGAACGCATCTGGCAGAACGGCCAGTTTCCGCTGGTAGATATTGATGTGAACGGAGCGCTTGCTATTCATGATAAATACCCACGCACCTCTCTTTCCATATTTATAGAAGCGCCATCGCTGGAAGTGCTGCGCGAGCGGCTTGAAAAACGCGGTACCGAAACACCCAAAACACTGGAAGAACGTATAGACAAAGCCAGGTTTGAGCTGACATTTGCTGATCGTTTTGACCGCATTATTGTAAACGACGATCTTGACAAAGCCACTGCAGAACTGGTTAAAGTAGTAGAGGATTTCCTCAATGCTCCTGCAGAAAGTGCGCCCGTACAGGTTTCTGAGGCATAGATCAGCGGCATGATTTTCATTACATCATTCATTTTTGTTAACCCGTCACGGACTTAACTTTTTCCTATCTTTGAGCGGTATGGATTCTCACTTAATATTATACATAATAGGATGCATCGTACTGATCGGCTTTTTTGCCGGTATAGAAATAGCATTTGTCTCTGTAAATAAACTGAACATTGAACTGCGTAAAAAGCAAGGTACTTTTTCCGGCCGTGTGCTCTCACGGTTTATGGAAAACCCTGCCGAATTTATCGGTACCAGCCTTATAGGCGTAAATATCCTGCTGGTAATCTACGGCTCGCTGATGACCCGTTTTACAGAGCATTCGCTGGAAATGCTACTGGCGCCGCTGCATAACTACAATGCCAACCTGTTTGAATACGCCAAACTGCTGCTTGATACGTTAATTGCTACCATTGTAATACTGGTCTTTGCAGAATTTGTGCCCAAAGCCATTTTCCGTGCCAAAGCAGAACAGGTACTTTCATTTTTCAGCGTACCGATACAGATGATGTATTACGTGCTCTACCCGCTGGCAAAAGTATTCGTATCTATCTCAGAATTTATTCTCAAATACCTCTTTAACGTACGTATCAAAGACACGCAGAACGTCTTTAACCGCGTAGATCTGGAACATTTTGTAAAGCAAAGCCTTCATGGTCATGAGAATGAAAACAGCGAGCTGAATACCGAGCTGTTTGAAAATGCCCTGTACCTCGTAAATGTAAAGATCCGCAAATGCATGGTGCCGCGTAATGAAGTGGAAGCTGTGGAAATCAATACCTCTATCCGCGATGTACGCCAGAAATTCATTGACACCAAGCTATCCAAGATCATTGTATACGAAAACTCAATAGACAATATAGTTGGTTACCTGCATCACCTGGACCTGAACCGCAGGCCGCAGAATATACGCCAGGTACTCCACACCATCAGTGCTGTACCCGAAGCCATGAGTGCTGTAGATCTTATGAACCGCTTCACCAAAGAACGTAAGAGTATAGCTTGGGTGATCGATGAATTTGGCGGAACAGCAGGTATCGTAACTATGGAAGACGTACTGGAAGAGATATTCGGCGATATCAACGATGAGTATGATGTGCAGGAACATGTAGAAAAACAGATATCAGAAAACGAATTTATCTTCTCCGGCAGGCTGGAACTTGACTATCTCAACGAAAAATATAATTTCACTTTTCCTACAGACGAGTCGGAAACGCTTTCAGGGTATATTATTACCAATCATGAAACTATTCCGAAGATGAAGGATCGCATTATTATTGATAAATACGAGTTTGATATTTTACTGATGAGCGATACCCGTATTGAAACCGTGAAGATGAAGGTCCTGAGATAATTTGCTTAATGTGCTGATTTGAGGATGTGCTGATTGATTCGAAAATATGATGATTCGCTAATCAGCAGATATTATCCTGAGTGAAATCCTGCTGGTTATCGGGAGAAGAATGACAGACACACTCCGTTATCTCAATACCCAAATCTCACCATTCACTATTGACTATTCATCATTAACTATTCTTAATTTCAATAACTCATAATATAAGATACCATGGCAGTTACACGTCCTTTTAACCTGCATCAGTGGATTGAGGAAAACCGTCATTTGCTCAAGCCTCCGGTAGGCAATGCCACTGTATATAAAAACACAGGCGACTTTATTGTAATGGTGGTAGGCGGTCCCAACAGCCGCAAAGACTTCCATTACAACGAAAGCGAGGAGCTTTTCTACCAGTTGGAAGGTGATATTGTGGTGCGCATACAGGAAGACGGAAAAATAGTGGACATTCCCATAAAACAAGGCGAAATGTTCCTGTTGCCGGCCAAAACGCCCCACTCCCCGCAACGCGGAGCCAATACGGCCGGCCTGGTCATAGAAAAGGTGCGCGAAGGCGACGAAATAGACGGTTTTATGTGGTTCTGCGAAAACTGCCACGAAAAACTGTATGAAGAATACCTGAAAGTAACAGATCTTGTTGCGCAGCTGCCTCCTGTTATGGAACGGTTTTATTCTGATGAGGAAAAACGTACCTGCAAAAACTGCGGCACAGTTATGCAGCCACCTGTACCGAAAAAATAGGTCAGCTAATCTGTATTTTTTCTTTTGCCAATTTTATGAACGCTTAGATAAGTGCATGTAATCTTTTACTTTTGCGCTTGATTATAATCAATCAGTCATGTCACACGATACGCAACATCACACAAACGGCACCACAGAAAAGTCTTCCAAAATTTCTGCAAGTGCATCCTTCTGGTTTGTACTTATTCTTGTCGGTCTGTTTATTGCCGCAGTAAACTTTGTAAATGTGGAAAGTCACAGCACAGAAGAACCGGGTACTGAACAGCATCATGAAGGTGCTGCTGCTGAAAGCCACGAAACTGCTGCTGAACCTGCAGCTGCAACTCCTGCCGCCGACACAGCACACCAGACAGCCGCAGTTGCTGACACTACTCATGCCGCCGCCCATTAATCATAAGGGTTGCAAATAAAAACGCACATGCAGAAAAACGATACGATAGTAATAACCGGAGCTGCGGGTTTTATTGGCAGTTATCTTGCCGGCACGCTTAATGCCCTGGGCTATGAGCGGCTGATATTGGTAGATGATTTCTCCAGTGAGAAAAAAGTGCATAACTACACCGGGAAAAAATACCTGCATAAAGTACATCGCGAGCAGTTTTTTGAATGGTGTGAACGCCATCCGGGAACTATCAATTATATATTTCACCTCGGTGCCCGTACCGACACCACCGAGATGGACTATAATGTGCATAAAAAATGGAACCTGGACTATTCAAAAAATATCTGGGAACTCTGCACGGAGCAAAACATACCCTTGGTATATGCTTCTTCCGGCGCCACATACGGCAATGGTGAGCTCGGTTACAGCGACCGGCACGATATAGTGTCTAAACTGCATCCGCTGAACCCCTACGGTCAGTCTAAAAATGATTTTGACATCTGGGCGCTGGAGCAAAAGCATATGCCTCCTTTCTGGGCAGGTGTGAAATTTTTCAACGTTTATGGCCCTAATGAATACCACAAAGGCCGCATGGCTTCTGTGATATTTCATGCATATAACCAGATAAAAAAGAACGGCTCTGTAAACCTGTTCCGCTCTCACAATCCTGAATATAAAGACGGCGAGCAAATGCGCGATTTCGTCTATGTAAAAGATGTGGCGAACATGTGCATCTGGTTGATGCAGAACAGGCCGGAAAGTGGGTTATATAACGTAGGTGCAGGTAAAGCACGTACCTTCAAAGACCTTGTAAAAGCGATCTTCACGACGCTCCACCTCACGGAAAAAATTGAGTTCATCGATACTCCGGAAGATATCAGGGACAAGTACCAGTATTTTACCGAAGCAGATATGTCAAAGCTTATAAAAGCGGGCTACGACAAACCATTCTATACCCTTGAAGAAGGCGTAAAAGAATATGTAGAGCAATATCTCGAGAAAGGTGCTTATTTTTAGTAAAAGTATTTTTTGTATATGAGGAAACTGATTCTTGGTTTTGCCATCAACTGTGCCGTGCTAATGGCTGTAATGCCGGCGTTGGCCCAAAACAGCAATGGCACACCTTACGGTAAAACATTTACGGTTGCGCATCCCGGCAAACCGGAAGAGCTGCGCGCTCAGATGGGCGGTAAGTCATCCATGAACGTTCAGCTGGAAGGTACCATTTCGCAGGTATGCCAGGCAGAAGGCTGCTGGATGAAACTGAAGAACACAGCCGGAGAAGATGTGTTCATAAAATTCAAGGACCACTCTTTTGTAATACCGAAAGATCTTGCCGGTAAGACTGCAGTTGTGAATGGCACTGCTATTAAGAAAACTGTTTCTGTAGCAGAGCAAAAACATATGCTGGAAGATGCTGGTGCCGCCAAAGAAAAGATCGAAGCTGTGACGACAGACAAAGAAGAACTGCGCGTAGAAGCAACCGGTATCGTGGTAAAGTAAAATAAACTGTAGGGAATAAACATTATAAAAGCCGCCTCACAAGAGGCGGCTTTTTATTTTCATTTAACGCTGGCCGGGTTTTCAATCCAGGCTGCATTAGTACAAAAAAGAAGGAGGCACCTGTATTAAAGCACCTCCTTCATTTGCTGTCTAAAAGCTTATTTAATACCTAACCGGGCTTTTACCAGGGAAAGGATATTGTCTGTTTCTTTTGCATAAAGCAGAGAACCTGCAGATGCATCAAATACGTAATCGTAGCCTTTTTCTTTTGCTACATCTTTGATGGCTTTATCAGCTTTTTCAAGCAGGGGTTTGTACAGTTCCTGCTTTTTGGTTGCTACTTTATCCTGGGCGCTTTCGTTGGTAGACTGCATGCGCTCCTGCAGCTGCTGAATTTCTTTATACTTAACTTCCTTCACTGCATCCGTCATTGTTTTTTCACCAGCCTGGAATTCCTGCACTTTCTTATCATATTCCTTGCTCATCGCCTCCAGCTGATCCTGGAAAGATTTGGCATATGCTTTAAGCGCAGTATCTGCTTTGGCAACTTCAGGCATAAGCTGAAGCAGTTCCTGTGAGTTGATATAACCGAATTTAGGAGCCTGTGCTTTCAATGTGGTTGCGCCTATAAGTAAACCAAAGGCGAGAAACAATGCGATTTTTTTCATTTTAAGAATCAGTATTCTGTTTTTAATTGTATGCAAATTTATAATTGCGAAAGCAAAGTAAATGCCATTATTTGTTTATTCCAAGTAATTTTAACACATCATCACTATGATCCAGCTTAGGATCAGCGTAAAAAAGCGTTACCCCACCCGCTTTATCCAGCACCATGTCATAACTTTTATTGGCAGCCATTTTCTGTACTGCGTTATAGACCCTGTCCTGTATGGGTTTTACCAGTTCCTGGCGTTTCTTGAACAGATCACCTTCATAACCAAAGTGCTGTTTCTGCAGATCTTTAGCAGCTTTCTCCTTGTCAACAATCTCGTCTTCACGTTTTTTGCGCATGTCATCGCTCAGCATGGCCCGTTCTGCCTGGTAAGATTTATACATACGGTCTACTTCCGCCATACGGTTGTCTACCTCTGTCTGCCATTGTTTGGAATACTGGTCGAGCTTGGTTTGTGCATCTTTGTAGTCAACCATTTTCTCCAGGATATACTTAGAATCGATGATGCAGTAGCGTTGTGCCTGCGCCATCATAGTGCCGCCCACCAGGAGCATAACGGAAAGCAGTATCTTTTTCATAGAAATTATTTTTAAAGCTGTTTTTAACAAATCTACTATTCTGGTTCGAAGCCCAGCATAAAGGTAAATTTAGAAATATCCTTGAAGCTGGTTACACCGGCCGCTTTATCATACCTGTCAAAGCCAACACCGTAATCAAGACCCAGCAAACCAAACATCGGCAGGTAGATACGGATACCAAGACCTGCGTCACGGTTCAGCTTGAACGGATTGTACGATTTGAAGTCGTCCCATGCATTAGCTGCATCAACAAACATCAGGCCATATATGGTAGATGTAGGACTGAGCGAGAACGGATAACGGACTTCTGCGCTGTATTTATTAAAGATAGTAGCGTTCTGTGCATATACTTCATAACCACGTTGGGAAATGATGTCTTTACCCACGAAGTACGAATAGCCCGACAAACCGTCACCACCCAGCTGGAAGCGTTCAAACGGAGAAAATCCGAGTGATGAATTGTAGTAGCCCATGAAACCATATTTGGTAGAGAGCTTAAACACAAGGTTACCCACAATTTTCTGATACCAGTCTGCTGTAAAGCGGTATTTGTGGTACTCAATCCATTTATACTTTTCAGAAGAGCTTTCGTAGTTGTAATCTTTATTGGAGAATGCACTGTACGGCGGCGTAAACTGGAAAGTAAAGCTGATATTAGAACCACTGCGCGGGTACAACGGCTGATCTATGGTATAACGTGCCAGTACTAATTTAAAGTACAGGTTATTACTGTAACCATTGTTAAAGTCACCTACAAGCGCATAATCTTTCAGGCGGTAGTTCTGGTAGTTGAGACCATAGGTAAGTACGAAGTTATCATCCGGCCATTTGAGGCGCTTGCTCATGTTGAGACCGCCGCCCACCATACGCAGGAACGATGTATTGGGGTCTGTACCATAAGCTGCACCGGAATATTTACTGTATACAAAGCTTGTAGTAAGCGAGTTTGGCCTTTTACCACCCAGCCATGGCTCTGTAAACGAGGTATTGAATGAGTTGTAGTATGCACCGTTTGACTGGTAGTTGATAGAGAATTTCTGTCCGTCACCCACCGGCAGCGGATCCCAGTTCTTCGGATGGAAGATATTGCGGATAGAGAAGTTGTTAAATACGATACCGATGTTACCGTAAAACTTCACACCACCACCAAAACCGGCAGAAAGCTGCAGCTGGTCGCTCGACTTCTCAACTACGGTATACTCAATATCAACAGTACCATCTTCCTGGTGCGGTTTAGGCTGTATACCTATTTTTTCCTGGTCGAAGAAACCAAGGTTAGCGATCTCGCGCTGGGAACGGATGATATCTGTACGGCTGAATTTATTGCCCGGCAGTGTACGCAACTCACGACGGATGACGTGCTCGTTGGTACGATCATTACCGGCAATGGTCACATTACGGATGGTTGCCTGGGGCCCCTCGGTAATACGCATTTCAAAGTTGATGGTATCACCTACAACAGAAGTCTCTGTAGGGTCAATATTGAAGAACAGGTAACCATCATCCATATACAGGCTGCTGATATCTTCCCCTGCTCCTTCGGCACTCATCTGGTGGCCGATACGGGTTTCCATCAGTTCCTGGTTATATATGTCGCCCTTTTTAATACCCAGGCGACGTGTAAGTTCTTCGCTGGTATACTTGGTATTTCCTTTCCAGGCGATATTTCCAAAATAATAACGGTGGCCTTCTTTTACTTTCAGGTCAATGTTCAGGTTACCGTTCTGGACGGCGTAAATTGTATCCTCTTCAACTACGGCATCGCGGTAGCCCAATGTATTGTAATAGGTGATAAGCGACTGCTTGTCGTCATCATACTTGGACTGATTGAACTTTGAAGAAGAGAAAAAGTTAGGTCTAAAGTATGGATCCAGTGCTTCAAGCGTTTTGGATAAAGAAAGAAAACCGAATTCCTTTATGTAGTTACCAAAAGACCTTTCAGATTTATCATAAGCACGCGTGGCATCTGCCGGGTACAGCGAGATGCGTGCCATCTGCTTGGTAGATTTGAGCGTACGTTTAAGCCGCGCTTCTGTAGCATGTACATTACCGGCAATACTCACCTGGTTGATATGCGTTTTGCTGCCTTTATTAACTACAAACGTTACCAGTACAGCGTTTACACTCAGGGAATCGACGCGTTCACGAACTGTAACCGTTGTTTTGCCATAACCTTTGTCAGCAAAGAATTTTTTGATCCTTACCACAGCTTCCTTCTTCACACCTTCTGTAAGCACACGGCCTTTGATCAGATTTATTTTGTCTTTCAGCTCGGTTGCTTCCCCTTTACGGATACCTGAGAAATTATACCGGCTCAGCTTGGGGCGTTCTTCCACTACTATATTAAGGAACACCTTTTCGCCTACAAATTTTGATATATTCACCTGCACATTGGAAAACAGTTCCTGTTTCCAGAGATTACGGACAGCTTTACTGATAGTTTCGTCATTGGGTATGCGTACTTTCTGGCCCACACTAAGGCCCGCTACGGCAAGCAGCAGATCTTCATCAAGATACTTTGCACCGCTAACGGTGATACCGCCGATTTCATATTGCTGGGGTTTTACGATTCCTGTGTTCCCTGATGCATTAGCAGCCTGGTACTTTCCAAGCGCCGTAGAGCGGGAGGAATCGTTCGGCACAGCTATCTGGGCCTTTGCCGAAGCTGCCGTACATAAGGCGCTAATAAAGACAAAGCAATAACGCAGTGTGATTTTATACATGCTGGGGAGTGTTCGTTTGGATTTGTTCGCTGGTTTTTCCGAAGCGCCGCTCGCGTTGCTGATAATTGAGCAGTGCCTCATATAAATGTTGTTTACGGAATGCCGGCCAATGTACCGGGGTAAAATACAGCTCGGCATAAGCCAGCTGGTAAAGAAGAAAGTTACTGATCCGGTGCTCGCCGCTTGTGCGTATCATCAGTTCCGGATCTGGAAAATCCTTTGTGTTCAGGTATTTCTGAAATAATGTATCATCTACCTCTTCCGCCTTGATCTTACCGGCGGCGGTATCTGCAGCTATCCTGCGCGCAGCATCGGCTATTTCCCAGCGGGAGCTGTAGCTGAGCGCAAGTATCAGGTTTACACCATTATTCTCAGACGTTATTTCTTTAGCCTCGTTTAATTCTTTCTGGCATATCGCCGGCAGACTCTGAAAATCGCCGATTACATGCAGCCGCACATTATTTTTTTTCAGCTCGTCTACTTCCTTACGGATCGTGTTTACAAGCAGCTCCATCAGGGCATTTACTTCTTCCTGCGGCCTGTTCCAGTTTTCGGTGGAAAATGCATACAGGGTAAGATAAGGTATACCCAGCTCTCCACAGGTATTTACAATCTCACGCACACTCAGCACACCTTCATGATGGCCGTAAACGCGGTCTTCACCACGTTCTTTGGCCCAGCGCCCGTTGCCATCCATTATAACGGCTATATGTTTTGGTAACCTGCTAAGGTCAATGGCTTGTAAAACCTCCATACAATACGATACACTCTTTTTATTAAAAGGTGTGCGAAGGTACAAAAATAGAAGCTTGTACCATCTATCAAAATGCAGGCAGGCCAGTTTAACTCGATTTTAACTGTAAAATCAGGCGTTAGTCATTAATTGTTAATGATCAATGATGAATAATGAGCCCGGACAGGTAATGGTGAATGAAGAACAGCGATTGGTGAGCAATAAGCAGATATTGTGCTAGTGGGCGCCGGAATCAGGGATTGGGAATTGGGAATTGGGAATTGGGGTTTCGGTTTTTGAGATTTGGAATTTGGTTTTGGGAATTCCGGCCGGGGTTTTATATTTTTTCCACTATCATATCCTTACATTAATCCACATATTATCCCCTGTCAGTTCAAGGTTAATAAAAATAATACGCATTGCTATCATTTTAAAAGTAAATGTTATTACTTCGCATCTTGTATGATTACCAACCTAAGTAGTACGAACACGCTGCTCAGTACCTGGATGCGCGAAATAAGGGATGTATCTGTACAGAACGACAGGATGCGTTTCAGGAAAAATATGGAACGTATCGGGGAGATCGCTGCTTACGAGATCAGTAAAATGCTGCCCTACAGGGAAATAACAGTGCAAACACCTATGGGTGAAGCTGTCTGTTATGAACTGGAAGCGCAACCGGTACTTGCCACCATACTCAGGGCCGGCTTGCCGCTGCACAACGGGTTGCTTAATTATTTTGACAATGCAGATGCTGCTTTTATTGCTGCGTACAGAAAACACCATCGCGACGGCAGTTTTGAAATAGAGCAAAACTACCTCACGTCTCCTGATCTTACCGACAGACCGCTGATCATTGCAGACCCGATGCTGGCAACGGGCGCATCACTTGTACTGGCTATCGAAACATTACTTGAGAACAATAAACCATCGCAGGTTCACGTTGTCACAGCAATAGCATGTACGGTGGGTATTGAATATGTAAAGCGCCGCTTCCCGGATGTATATATATGGACGGGAGATATAGATGATGAACTGACTGCACGGGGCTATATTGTGCCCGGTCTCGGCGATGCAGGAGATTTATCCTATGGCAATAAACGTCAGTCTTAGCCCAACGAAAATATTCTAACACGCTGTCTTGCATAATAAGATTATTTACCTTATTTTGGCTTGCAGAAACTTAGTTAACCAATTTTATAAACAATTCCAGATGAAGAAAATATTACTTGGAGTAGGTGCTGCCATAATGATCGTAGGCGCTGCGCAGGCCCAGGATGTGCATTTTACACAATATTTTGCGTCACCCCTTACCCTTAACCCCGCACTTACCGGTCTTACACCAGCTGATGTACGCGTTGCAGCAAACTACCGCACCCAGTGGAGCAGCGTAAGCTCAAATCCCTACACTACTGGTACTATCTCTCTGGATATGGCAACCCTGAAAGGCAAGCTTCCTGACGGCGATGCATTGGGTATTGGCCTGCTGGCTCTTTATGACCGCGCAGGCGCAGGCTCTCTGCAGAACATTACTGCCGGTGTGTCTGTAGCTTATCATAAAGCATTCGGCCGTGACAAACAGAACACAATCTCTTTTGGTATACAAGGTTTTCTTGTTCAGAAATCCATCGACTTCAACAAACTTAAATTTGAAGATCAGTTCGATGCTGCAACCGGTGGTACTCCATACCCTACCGGCGAGCAGTTTGGCAATAAAGACCTCACTTACCCGGACTTTAACCTGGGTCTGATGTATACCGGTCATATTAACGAACATGCTACCGCTTATGTTGGTGCATCTTACTACCATCTTACACAGCCAGTAGAAACATTCATGAGCGGCAGCCATAAAGTAAGCGCACGCTTCTCCGGTTACCTCGGCGGTTCTTTTGACCTGAATGAAAACATGGTACTGTATGCCAGCGGTCTTTACCAGACACAGGCAAAAGCAACAGAAGTATTGATCGGCGGTGCTGCAGGTTTCGTAATGAACCCGGGCCACGACGTGGATTATGCTAAAAACACCATTTTCTACCTCGGTGCATGGTACCGTTACGCGGATGCCCTTTGTCCTTACGTAGGTTTCGAATGGTCAAAAATGCAGCTTGGCATCTCTTATGATGCAAACGTATCTAAGTACACCGCTGCCACAAATGGTGTAGGCGCTTATGAAATATCGCTGATATTTAATGGCCACATCAACAAACGCGGACCTCAGCCAACATATAATTTCGCTTGTCCGAAATTCTAAGTATATCTTCTTCATAAAAAAAGCGCCGGAAATATTTACGGCGCTTTTTTTATGTGTACATACAAAATAACTTTTCAACCTATCAACTTTTTCAACCTGTCAACCTAAACATTAAAGTCCTTTCCCTTTGCTGACATACCTGTTACCTTTTATGTAGAACCGGTAAGGCAGCAGCGCATCTTCTGCAGCATAAGCAACTCCTACACGTGTTGCAGCCACTATATCTGCTTTAGGGATTTTCACTCCCCGGTCTTCTATTTTAATGGCACCGGTTTCCAGGTTTTCACCGGAATCACGGGTATGAATCCCCAATGCGGCGCTCATAGCCCCCGGGCCGGCTGTAAGTGCGGGTTCCAGCTTCTCCTTTCCCCTGCGTTCCAGCATTATATCTATGCCCTCAACCGGCTCTACAGCCCTCACCAGCACGGCATACGGCACGTTGATTTCATTTGTTACTACATTAAAAAGATGATGTATACCATAACATAGATACACATAAGCCACTCCGCCGGGGCGGTACATTATTTCCGTACGAGCTGTGCGGCGGTTGCCAAATGCATGAGAAGCCTTGTCTGTTGCACCTGCATAAGCCTCCGTTTCTACGATCATACCAACGGTGCGCAAGCCATCAAATTCTGTAACAATAAATTTGCCCAGCAGGTCTTTTGCCACCTGCACCACATCTTTCCTGCGGTAAAATTTTTCTGTAAGGATCATCGTAAGCAAATTAAAAGCAGTTCTTTCAAATTAAACACCGCATTTTTGCGATCATTTCAGATTTTTGCACACTATGCAGTCACCCGGTACATTATATATGATTCCTGTTCCCATTGCGGAAAACGCTTTATCCACCCTTTCCCCGGATGTAGCATCCTGCACACTGGAGCTAAAATATTTTTTTGCCGAAAACGTCCGTACCGCGCGCCGCTTCCTGAAACAACTGCACCCGCAGCTGCAGATAGAACCGCTTATTTTTTCTGAAATAGACAAACACAGCGGCCCGGATATAACCCTGCTGAAAAAATGGCTGAAAGAAGGCCATGACGTGGGCGTAATGAGTGAATCCGGCTGCCCGGGTGTAGCAGATCCCGGTGCTGTACTGGCGCAGGCTGCACACGCTGTAAACGCCCCTGTTGTGCCACTTACCGGCCCAAGTTCTTTATTGCTGGCCCTGATGGCTTCGGGGCTCAACGGCCAGAGCTTTGCCTTTAACGGCTACCTGCCTGTAAAAGAACCAGCCAGAAGCCAGCGTATCAAATACCTGGAAAATCATTCTAAAAAAGAGAACCAGACCCAGCTTTTTATAGAAACACCTTACAGAAACAATACCCTGCTTGATGAGCTGCTGAAAACCTGCCTGCCCGGCACGCAGCTTACCATTGCACAGAACCTCACCGGCAATCCTGCTTACATCAAAACAAAAACCATAGCGCAGTGGCAAAAAGAAAAACCGGCGCTGGAAAAGCTGCCGGCTGTATTTTTATTGCTTGCGTAAATTTATTGGGAGCAGGCGTTTTCGTCACCTGGCAACACCCGAAATAAGTACCGCAATTTTCCTGAAGACTATTGCTCTACACTTATTATCTGGTCTACGATGTACTGCCCGCGCTCCTGGTTGCCGGTTTCCTGCTTGTCGTAATTTTCACCGCGCCACGGAAGGCTGCGCAGGTATTGCACATAATGGAGGTTTACTGTTTTGCCGCCGCATTTATCAAGTGAGTCCGCTATTTTCTTATCCGTAACGCTGAAGTAAAAATAATTAGGATTATAACTACCGCTATTGATAGAGCCAACGCCGTACTGCAGCTGCCCTTCATAGGTCTTAAACATATATCCTTTCCGGGAAAACTTCAGCAGACGCCCGTCACGCATGCCCGCGCTGTAAGATTTATAATAAAACCAGTAAACATAACCGGTAACGGCGAGCAATAACACAAGGACGGAAAAGAAAATTATTTTACGCATAAGCGACAACTATCTGGCAAAAATATATACTTATTGACGAATATTTATATCCATGCGGAAAACTACTTTACAGATCGTCCTTTCCACTGATATACACCTGCCATGCCGAGGAATCCGGCCAGTACAATATACGCAATATGCAGCGGCTGCAGTAAGGGGTAATATGCCAGTTGCTTCCGTTTCTTAAAAAATAGGCTGACAGGCCACAGGTAATACAATTCTACTGCTGTTTTTACTGTAAGCATTGCCAGTAACAGGTATATGGCCTGCAACCAGCCTGCAAAAAATAACAGCGGCACAAAGGAAAGGTTAAACAGATAAACCAGTATCAGCACAGCTGTTAAGTTTTTGTCATCATATTTGCCCGATTTGGAAGACCAGCGGATGCGTTGCTGCAGGAAGCCTTTCCAGCTGGGCTGCGGGGCCGTTGATACAATTGCATCAGGTGATTTAAGACAGGTGATACAGCCGGGAAAATGCTGCTGCATTTTCATCATGAGCAGGTAATCGTCGCCGGAAGCAAGATGTTCCGTGCCTTTGTAACCATTTACCTCATAAAACGCACTGCGTGAAAAAGCAAGGTTCGCCCCGTTGCACATATTCCCCATCTTCAGTATATGCGAGGCAACCGTTATGCCCTGCATCGACATGAAATCTATAGACTGGAACAGCTGCAATAAACTTTCATCAGATGTAAAATCCACCGGTGCAATGATCATTACCGGGCGTTCTTTCCGGTAGCACGAAACAATTGTTCTGAGCCAGAACGGTGGCACGGTACAATCTGCATCTGTTGTTATAATCAGCTCGCCGGTACTGTTGGCGATACCTGTAGCCAGTGCTTTTTTCTTATAGGCATTTAATATTTCTCCCGGAGCCAGGTAATCCGCAAGCTTCAGACAGCGGACATTCGGCAGATTAAATGCTGAAACAATTGCAGCCGTATCATCTGACGAATGATCATCTATTACGATCACTTCGTACAAATGCGGCGGGTAATCCTGCTGCAATACGGAGGCAATACATTTTCCTATGTTCGCAGCTTCATTTCTTGCAGGAATAACGATCGTGACCGATATGTCCTCTTCTGAGAACCTGCTTTCCGTTACTGTAAATTCCTGTTGTTTCTCCCAGCCTCTGCGGTAAGAAAGCATAAGCCCTGCATACAGGACCGTGAGCAGTATACAAATTATGGAGAGTATCGTCAGCATGAAATGAGTCAGATCAGTGAAGGCAGTCAGCCATCTGCCGTATAGAAGATACGTCAAAAAGATTATGCCCTCTGTCTATAATATGCAGGTAAATATTGTCCTGCCCTTTCCGGAACGACTCTGCAAGCTTTACAGGGATCACACGATCGTATCGGCCCATAAAAATATGCACGGGAATATGATATACACTGATATTTTTTCGGACTTTATCCGTATCAGGCAATATGAAGCGCATGGCAGGCCATACCTTCAGCAGCATTTCGCGGGATTGCGGTGAGGAAAGATAATGCATCACAAACTTGTACCGCGATGCATCCAGCAATTTCATCTTCCGCAACCAGCCTACAAATGCAGTATTGCGCTGCGGGCCGCCGATCAATTTACGGAACAGGGTTTTGCCGATAGTGGAGTGTGTTACAAAATAATAAAACGTATTAAACACCAGTCCGTCAGGAGCTACGAGTAAAGCCTGCTTTACTTTTTCCGGCATCAGCTCCAGCACCTGCAGGCATACTCGCCCACCCATACTGTAACCCAGCAGAGCGCATCTGTCCGCATTCACAAGCTGCATGGACTGCAGTACAAGCTGCTCCAGCTGTGCCTTTTCAAAAGGCTCTTCAACCGGCCAGCCAGTGCTTTTACCATGATGCGGCAAATCAAAGGATAATATCGTAAACCTGTCTGCCACTAAAGCTGTCAGTTCATTAAAGATACCCGCATCATTTCCATACCCATGAAAACAGAGCAACAGCTCCTGTCCCTTACCGCTGCGCAGGTAATGCAATTGCTGGCTGCCAGCCTGTATATATCCGGAAACAGTCGACATGTATCTTTTTCTCCGGTGGTAAAAATAATTATTCCGGCAGCAATGCAAGGTATGAATATGAGTTCCTGCGTTACTGCCCGGCGATAATCTTCACCACAAAAACCCGGTTTTATACATGCATCCTTAACAATGTGCAACTGTTATTTTAGTTAGCTTTATACAAACAGATGCTTTATGGAAACAGCAACTCAATCCGGCGCCGTGCAGGGCGGCAGCTTTCTCATCCGCCCGGCCGATCCGCAGCAGATTTTCACCCCTGAAGACTTTAAGGAAGAACAGCATATGATCGCCAAAATGTGCGATGATTTCCTGGATAAAGAAGTAACACCCAAACTTAACGAACTGGATAATAAAGAGCCCGGACTAATGCAGTCGCTGCTGGATAAAGCAGGAGAACTGGGTCTGCTCGGCGCCGCTTTTCCGCAGCAGTACAACGGCCTGGGAGAGGATTTTGTAACTGCAACGCTCATCAATGAAAAACTCGGTGGCGGACACTCCTTTGCCGTAGCCATGGCAGCCCATACCGGCATCGGATCGTTGCCGATACTCTACTTTGGTACAGAAGCACAGAAACAGAAATATATATCCAAACTCGCTACCGGCGAAATGAAAGGCGCCTATGCCCTCACAGAGCCTGGTTCCGGATCGGATGCGCTGGGTGCGAAAACCACTGCCACCCTTTCTGCAGACGGCAAACACTATCTGCTCAACGGCCAGAAAATATGGATCACCAATGCAGGCTTTGCAGATGTATTTACCGTATTTGCAAAAATTGATGGAGATAAATTCACAGGGTTTATTGTAGACCGGGGCACACCAGGGCTCACCATCGGCGAAGAAGAACACAAAATGGGCATTAAAGGTTCCAGCACCTGCCCCTTGTTCTTTGAGAACTGCGAAGTGCCTGTAGAAAACGTATTAGGCGAGATAGGACGCGGGCATGTGATCGCTTTCAACATACTGAACATCGGCCGCCTGAAATTATGCGCAGCTGCATTGGGTGGTTCCAAGAAAGCATTAAAAACAACAGTGCTTTATGCCAAAACACGTGAGCAGTTTAAAGTATCGATCTCCACATTTGGCGCTATACAGCACAAACTGGGCGAAATGCTGATACGCTGTTTTGCAGCAGAAAGCGCCTTGTACCGCTCTGCACAATGGATTGATGACAAGGAAAAAGCCCTGTCGGCAGAAGGCAAACCGGACAATGAAACACTTTTGGGTGCCGCAGAAGAATTTGCCATTGAATGCGCTATGCTAAAAGTACTGGGCTCTGAATGTCTCGATTTTGTAGTGGATGAAGGCGTGCAGATACACGGTGGCAACGGCTTTATGGACGATTACAACATTTCCCGCTCTTACCGCGACAGCCGTATCAACCGCATCTTTGAAGGCACCAATGAAATAAACCGTCTTCTCACGCTGGACATGTACCTGAAACGTGCACTCAAAGGCCGTATAGACCTGATGACGCCGGCACTGGCCATTCAGAAGGAACTGACGAGCATCCCTGATTTCAGTACAGATGATACGCCTTTTGCAGAAGAACTGAAATACATTGCCAACTTCAAAAAAGCCATACTGATGTGTGCCGGCGGTGCCGTACAAAAACTGATGGCTAAAATAGAAGGCGAACAGGAAGTGCTGATGGACATTGCAGATATGACCATTGATACATTCCAGGCAGAGAGTATGCTCCTGCGCGCTATAAAAATGAAGGACAGCGGTAACGCGAATGCCGACCTGGCACTGGCAGCTGCGCGCACATTTATCAATGATGCAGCCGACCGTCTAAACCATGCGGGTAAAAATGCGATCAATTCATTTGCAGAAGGCGACGAACAACGTATGATGCTCATTGGCCTGAAACGTTTTACAAAAACAAATCCGTACAATACCAAAGAAGCACGCCGCTCACTGGCTGCAAAGCTGCTGGAGGAAGGACAGTATTTCTTTTAGAGATGTTTCAGATATGAGATGTGAGATTTGAGATGCCGGAAAATAACAAGGATTTATAAAGATCGGGCGCGTCTTCTTTATGGAGGCGCGTCTTCTTTTATATCGGATAACCCCTCAAAAAGGTTTGATGTCTATCCATTTTTTTCCGCATCCGGACAACTTGTTCCCGAATAAAAATATTCGATTTGTACTTACTGAATAAATGCAGCTGCAAAAAAGCATATATTGCCGGCTACTTTTGTGCAATTCTGACACCTTAAGTATTGCTTTATGCCTTATCAATACGTATTCGACAGTTGGAATGATAATATGGTGATGTGGGCTAAATCCCTGGGCATATTAATAGCCATGATCAGCCTGTTTACATTTATAGGGAAACGCACTTACGTTAATCTTAAAGGACGAACACAAAACAAACTGGGCGACTGGATCGCTGCTATGTCGGTCATTTTCTTTTTCTCGCTTATAGGCCTTTACCAGCACTACACAAAACTCGGCATAAAAAGACGCGCTGCCGCAGTAACAGGAACGCTTATCAGTAAAGTTTGGCATACCGGCAAGTATAGTGAGTGGCGATTTATTTACAGCTATATGGTACATGGCAAACAGTATAAAGGTGAAGACGTGAACAGCTTCTATAAGCGTGAACAGGATAGTGCTGTAGCTGGTAATTGCTATATCGTTGTATATGACAGCACACATATCGGCAAGTCATTTATGGACCTGCATGAACCGGTAGATTGTAATCAGTAAACCGTGGAGTGAAAGAAAATGAAAAGGGTCTGCGCCCATTCTACTTTCCGGTTCCTATCTATTGTTAATTTAATCACGGAATAATACACATATTAAGACGGTAGTTTCACTGATATAAAATGTTTTAAAACTATTGAACTACCTTTTCCGGCACAACATTTGCCTCATAAAACGCATTGCAACTACATTTTTATAAAGGCAAATAATTAATTATTTTACTGCACATACAGCAAATCATATGGATCGTACACAATCATTTTCAGACGCTATACAGAAAGGATATAATTTTAAAGGAGCCTCGATACTGCTTGGTGCAGGCATGATAGACGGCGCTGTGCAAAACACAGTAAAAGTATCTGTACCGCTGAAAACCATGAACCGCCACGGCCTCATCAGCGGCGCTACCGGTACCGGCAAAACAAAGACATTGCAGTTGTTGGCCGAAGGACTCAGTGACGCCTCCGTGCCCGTACTGCTACTGGATATAAAAGGTGATCTCTCCGGGATAGCCGCACAGGGCACCACCAATGACAAAATCAGTGAACGTACACAGCAACTGGGCATCAGCTATACACCAGCTGCTTATCCTGTAGAATTACTGACGATAAGCAACGAACCGGGCGCAAAGCTCCGGGCAACGGTGTCTGAATTCGGACCCGTGCTGCTGGCAAAAATCCTTGCTCTGAACGATACACAGGAAAGCATCATGGCCATGATCTTCAAGTACTGCGACGATCACCAGATGCCGCTGCTGGACCTGAAAGATCTGCAACGCACACTGCAGTGGGCTGCCAATGAAGGAAAAGACGACCTCTCCGGCGCTTATGGCAACATCTCTGCCGCGTCAGTAGGCACTATTATGCGCAAGGTGATAGAACTGCAGCAGCAGGGAGCGGATGATTTCTTCGGTGAGCCATCGTTTGATGTAAATGACCTCATGCGTATTTCAAATGATGGCCGTGGTATGATTTCCATTCTCCGTGTAGCCGACCTCCAGGACAAGCCAAAGCTGTTCTCCACCTTTATGTTGCAGATGCTTTCAGAACTGTATGCTACACTGCCTGAAGCCGGAGATATGGATCAGCCCAAGCTGGTAATGTTTATAGATGAAGCGCACCTTATCTTCAGCGAAGCAAGTGAAGTACTGTTACAGCAACTGGAAACAGTGATCAAACTGATACGCTCCAAAGGTGTGGGCATTTTCTTCTGCACACAAAACCCGATGGACATTGAAGCAGGCGTGCTCAGTCAGCTGGGGCTGAAGATACAGCATGCCCTGCGCGCCTTTACAGCCAATGACCGTAAATCTATTGTACAAACAGCAGCCAACTACCCGGAGAGCGAATTTTACAAAACGGATGACCTCATTACACAGCTCGGTATTGGCGAAGCACTGGTAACACTGCTCGATGAAAAAGGTATTCCCACACCACTTGTAGCCACCATGCTCTGCCCTCCCCGCTCACGTATGGACATACTCACACAACAGGAAATCGATGCATTGGTAAAAGGTTCTTCGTTGGCCGGCAAATATAACCAGGCAGTAGACCGCCAGAGTGCCTATGAAATACTGACCGGCAAGCTGCAATCTGTACAACAGGCACAGACACAGCAGCAACCGCAAGGCCAGCAACCGCAGGAGCAAAGCACTATTTCGCAGACACTGGAACATGGCAAAGACATTATAGAAAGTATTGCCAGTAACAGTGTAGTAAAAAGCATGCTCCGCACAGCAGGAAATACTTTGGTACGCAGTCTGCTCGGCTCACTGGGCTTTGGCAGCAGCAGGAGGCGGTAATTGGGTAAATTGGTTATTGGGGTAATGGGGAGATGACATATAACATGTGATATTTAAAAAGAAAAACAATGAAGACCTATAGATTTATCAAAACCGGCGGGCAATGGTTTATAGACCTGCCCGAATACATAGAGCAAGGCGGGCATTATGCCGACCTGCAAATGGTGGAAGGCGCCGATACTATGCTGGATATGATGGCGGATGGAGAAGCCTCCGTAACGCTGCAAATTGCAGAAGAACCATTTGAAGGTCCCGACATGCTTTTGCTTACAGAAAAATGTGACCCGGGCATTGGCGGCGGTTACTACCTGATGCCTCAATATGAAGGGCGACAGATTGATCAAATGATGTGGCTGTGCCAGGTTACAGAATTTGTATTTGGTTATTTGCCGGAGCGGATTTTCGTAAAAAACATTCAATAGACGACATCCGCCCATATGAAATCATCAGATGAATTAGTTACAATAACAAAGGTGAGTCCGTAACGAACTCACCTTTTATTTATTGATAAACACATTTACATCTTCAAGTCATATTCGCTGCATTATTCACATCAGCCACATATTCTACTCTTCCCGCATATCCTTACCGGTAAGATTAATGAATACATCTTCAAGATTAGCTTCTTTCACTGCTTTCGGGCGTTTAAATCCGCTGGCAATGAGCTTGTCAATAAGACCATCGGGAGTGTCCAGGGAGATGATCTCGCCACTATCTACAATAGCTACGCGCTCGCAAAGCTCTTCGGCTTCATCCATGTAGTGCGTAGTAAGCACAACGGTTGTACCACGGTCACGCACCTGGCGGATCAGGTCCCAGAGATTGCGGCGTGCCTGCGGATCAAGACCCGTGGTAGGTTCATCAAGGAAGATGATCTTAGGATCGTTGATCAGCGTTGTAGCAATGGAGAAACGCTGTTTCTGCCCGCCGGAGAGTTCCTTGTATTTGTTTTTTGATTTTTCACGGAGGTTTACTGTATCCAGTAATGCCATTGGGTCCACATCACGGTTATAAAGGCCTGCAAAAAGCTTTATGATCTGCACCAGATTCAGGTTCGGATAATAACCGGCCGCCTGCAATTGCACACCAATGATATTTTTGATTTCCTGCGGTTGTTTATCAAGATTAAATCCATTTACCCATACTTCGCCCGATGTCTTTTCACGCAGCGTTTCGATGATTTCAAGTGTAGTGGTCTTGCCTGCTCCGTTGGGGCCCAGCAAACCAAATATCTCACCTTCTTTCACCTCGAAACTGATGCCTTTCACAGCGGTAAAATCGCCGTATTTTTTCACGAGGTCTTTAACTACGATAATGGATTTCTCTGTCATACTCCGGAAATAGTACTGCAAGTTATTTCAAAAACGGCAACGCTGTGTGAGCTTTTTTAAAACGCAAAGAGCGCGGAGATGGCGCAAAGAGAATTTAATCGTTATACCACTCCAATGCTGTCAGTTCACGTTTTTCCCGGTCCAGGAAAAAGACAAGAACGTAGTACCCATATACCCAATGTTCCGGGTCATTGATTACCGGATCTTTTTCATCAAACCAATCCTTATCTGCAAAGAAAAAGTAAGCATGATCAGGTAATGGAAGCAGATCAAAAACTCTGTTTTTCATAAACAGGAACGCATCTCTGTCCTCTTTGCCCCATTCGCCCAGCCTGTATTCCGGAGCTGTCCAGATGTTAAAATATTTCTGCAAATCCACTCCTGCAACAATCTTGAAATGCCCGCTCCGTAACACTTCGCTATTAAAAGCTTTCCGGAGAAAAGCTTCGTGATTACCCGCTCTTTTTATGATCGCTGAACGGAATTCTTGATTGAATGCTGCCGACATAAAAAATGCGTCAAGTATCGCCGCATCATCCGGCAATACATCAAATTCATCCAGGGAAAATCTGCAGAAATTAAGCCCATGGTAAAATCGCGCTTCTTCTTCCTGGAATACAAATCTGAAATCCATTCATCAAGCTATTTATACTCCTCCACATTAATCTGCTCTTTGCAGAAAAAGTACTCACGTACATCATTGGATGCGACGATCACCAGGCGGTCTTTGCTGTATTGTTCTATCCAGTCTGTATACTGTGCTACGCCTGCTTCATCAAGATTGGTGCAGGGTTCGTCCAGCAGCAGTACCGGCGTATCGGCAAATATGGCCTGCGCGAGTTTTACGCGTTGCTTCATCCCCGATGAATAATCACCGATAGGTTTATCTGCCGCGGCTTTCAGTCTGCAGGTATCTATAATCTTGTCCACCGTAAAACCGGGGAGCATCTTTTTAAAAGAGAAATGAAAATCAAGGAATTCACGAAGGGTGAGCTCTTCTACTATTTCCATGCCGGGCGCACAGAAACTGATATGCGGGAAGAGTGCATTCCCTTCCAGCGTTTTGCCGTTTATAGAATGTATTACCTTGCCTAGTGAGGGAGACTGCATGCCGGCAATTACACGCAGCAATGTAGATTTTCCGCTGCCATTAGCGCCCAGTAATGCCCAGGCGCCCGGTGCAGCAAATTCGTATCGGATGTCTTTAAAAATCCAGTAACGCTGAAAACGTTTACTGATGTGCTCAAGGCATATCTTCATTATGACGTCGGGTGTAGCCTCTCATAATGCCGCGTCCGGTCTCGCGGATAAATGTTATGATCTCATCGCGCTCGTCAGATACCGGAATTTCTGCTTCAATAATGCTGAGCGCTTTGGAGACGTTGTAACCACGTACATACAGTATGCGGTAAATGTCGAGAATATGATTGATCTGGTCCAGCGAGAAGCCGCGACGCTTCAGGCCTACAGAGTTTACACCTACATACGACAATGGCTCACGCGCTGCTTTTACATACGGCGGCACATCTTTACGCACCAGCGAACCACCGGTCACGAATGAGTGTGAACCGATACGTACAAACTGCTGTACAGCTGTAAGTCCGGCCAGTACCACGTGATCACCGATCACTATGTGGCCGGCAAGTGTTGTATTGTTGGAGAAGATGCAGTGGTTGCCTACTTCGCAATCGTGTGCGATATGGCAGTACGCCATGATCAGGCAGTTATTGCCGATGCGGGTATGATTGCGGTCTGATGTACCACGGTTGATGGTTACGCATTCGCGGATGGTACAGTTATCGCCGATAATGGTAAGCGTATCTTCCCCTTTAAACTTAAGGTCCTGCGGAATGGCAGAGATAACGGTGCTTGGAAATATACGGCAGTTCTTACCGATGCGCGCACCTTCCATAATCGTGACATTGGATCCGATCCATGTGCCCTCCCCGATCTCTACGTTCTTATGAACGGTAGTGAACGGGTCGATCTTCACATTAGGCCCGATCTTGGCATCCGGGTGAATATATGTAAGAGGATGGATCATTACTTCTTGTCTTTTCTTATGATTTGTGCTACGAGTTCGGCCTCCGTAACCAGTTTATTGCCCACATAGGCCGTTCCGCGCATTTCACAGATGCCTCTGCGTATCGGGTTCAGCAACTCCATTTTCAGGATCAGTGTGTCTCCCGGTATTACTTTCTGTTTGAACTTTACTTTATCGATCTTCAGGAAGTACGTATCGTAATTTTCAGGATCGGTAAAGTTATTTAATCCGAGGATACCGCCCACCTGCGCCATTGCCTCTATCTGCAGTACGCCCGGCATTACCGGGTTGCCCGGAAAGTGCCCCTGGAAAAACTGCTCGTTGAAGGTAACATTCTTAATACCTACCACATGATTATCGCTCAGCTCTATGATTTTGTCTACAAGCAGGAACGGATATTTGTGCGGCAGTGATTTTTCAATATGGTTAATGTCGTAAACAGCCGGCTGGTTAGGATCATAGTGCGGTACATCAGAAAGATGTTTGTTCTTTTTGATGAACTGCTTGATCTTCTTCGCAAACTCTACGTTGGACGCGTGGCCCGGACGGCTTGCTATGATGTGCGCATTGATAGAATAGCCTATCAGTGCAAGGTCTCCCACTATATCCAGCAGCTTGTGGCGTGCCGGTTCGTTGGGGTACTGCATCTGTACGTTGTTCAGTATGCCTTCGTGCTTTACTTCTATTTTCGGTTTGTTAAAAACGGTGGCAAGACGCGCCAGTTCTTCTTCCGTCACCGGTTTATCTACCACTACGATGGCATTGCTGAGGTCACCGCCTTTGATCAGGTCGTGCTGCAGCAGGTATTCCAGTTCATGAAGAAAACAGAAAGTGCGGCTGCGGCTGATCTCTTTTTTAAACTCCGAAATATTCCTGATGCTGGCATGTTGGGTGCCCAGCGTCGGTGAGTTAAAATCGATCATGGTGGTGATCTGGTATTCCGTAGCAGGAATAGCCAGCATGTCCACATTTTTTACAGGATCGTAAAAATGTATATTGGTATCAATAGTATAAACGATACGTTTAGCCTCCTGTTCCTGGATACCTGTACTTTCTATGGCATCTATAAACTCTATGGCACTGCCGTCCATAATAGGCACCTCAGGACCGTCAAGCTCTATAAGCACATTGTCTATGCCCATGCCCACAAATGCCGACAACAGGTGCTCAATGGTGCTTACCCGTGCGCCATTGTGCTCAATGGTTGTACCCCTGGAGGTATCTACCACATAATCAGCATCGGCTTTCACAATGGGTTTTTCCGGCAGGTCTGTACGCTGAAAGCGTATACCGAACCCCGGGTTGGCAGGCTTAAGGGTCATATTGACTTTACTGCCGGTATGGAGCCCTACGCCCGACAGCGTAATGTTTCCTTTTAAGGTCTGTTGATTCTGGGCAGATGTGTTTGACTGCACTGTACGTATATTTTATTCCTGACTTAAAATGGTTGAAATATCTCTGTTACTGTTTTTCCTGTCCGTCGAGTAAAGCAGTGAGCTGTTTTACTTTTTCTTCCAGTTGAAGCAGGCGTTGCTGTAATTCAGGCAAATTTCTAAAAATTGCCTGACTTTTTAATGAACTTTTGTAATCGAATGCAGGAGAGCCTGTTAATGCCGTATTAGGTGTTGTCACAGATTTTGCGAGACCGCTCTGTGCATTTACCTGTGTCCTGTCTGCAAGTTGTATATGACCTACTATGCCTACCTGCCCGCCTACCACACAGTTCCGTCCCAGTTTAGTACTTCCTGAAATGCCCGTCTGCGCTGCAATTACCGTATTCTCCCCTATTTCCACATTATGCGCTATCTGTATGAGGTTATCCAGCTTTACTCCTTTACGTATTACTGTGCTGCCCATGGTAGCGCGGTCTATACTGGTATTGGAGCCGATCTCTACATTGTCTTCTATCACTACATTTCCTATCTGCGGCACTTTGCGGTAAGTTCCGTCTTTCTGCGGTGCAAAACCAAAACCATCCGATCCTATAACGCAACCTGCGTGAATAACTACATTATTACCTACTATACAGTCTTCATAGACCTTTACACCCGGCAATATTCTTGTTCCCTCGCCTATCTTCACATTGTCACCGATGTAGCAGCCCGGATATATTTTTACATTATCTCCAATCTGCACATTTTCACCAATATAAGCAAAAGCGCCGATATAAATATTTTTACCTGTTTTTGCAGTTTTTGAAATATAAGAGGGTTCTTCAATGCCGGTTTTACCGCTCTGAGACATGATCTCGTTATATTTCTCCAGCAGGAAAGCAAACCCGCTGTAGGCATCCTTAACCCTGATAAGCGTGGCAGATACAGGCTGTGCAAGCTCCTGGCTGTCATTGATAATAACCACACTCGCCTTTGTAGTATAAAGATATTCTTCATACTTCGGATTTGCCATAAAACAGAGCGCGCCGATACCTGCTTCTTCTATTTTGGCCACATGACTTACTGCTGCTTCAGGGTTTCCTTCTACTTTACCTTGTATCAGCGTTGCTATCTGTAATGCTGTAAACTGCATGTATATATCAAAAAAGCGGTTTTAACGCCGCAATGGTTTAAATAATTTTACTACCTGTTGGTTGTAAATAGCAAATGTAGTTCTTATGTACGGGCATTGCAAGTGTCTTGTTTACGAGGGCATTTTCTACCTCGGAAATATCACATACACGGCCGTCTTTCATTGCTACTTTTATATTTTCATCGTTTATATCGTATGTATTGTTAGATGTCTTGCCCATAAAGGTAAAGTACTGAAGCTCCTCGTCTGAACAATGCAGCATTTTTCTTACAGCAGATTTTTTTTCTTCAAAAACTTCATCCAGCGGCTGCGAGCTGAGTATTACCTTGTACAGACGACGCTCTATCATCATACGGCAAAGCATTGACAGCACACGGTCTTCATGTGTCTGCCACACTTTTATAGCACTCATAATATCGGTGTCGTCCAGCTGGCAGAATAGCTCCAGGTTCAGCGGATCACTTTTAAATGCAGTTGCGTCCAGCCGGTTATACAGGAAATACTGCAATGCCGGCGTTGCAAAAAGAGATGCCCCGCTTTGGGCCAGCTCCTTTGCCCTGCGCAATACATTTATCAGCAGGTGTTCTGCTCCCAGCACTGTTTTATGCAGGTATACCTGCCAGTACATGAGCCTGCGTGCTACAATAAATTTTTCTACAGATAGTACAGCCTTTTCCTCTACCATCAATTCTTCATTACGCACGGTAAGCATCTGCAGTATACGGTCGTAGCCTATAACTCCTTCCGATACGCCGGTGTAAAAGCTATCCCGGTTCAGATAGTCCATACGATCTACATCCAGCTGGCTGGAGACAAGCTGGTGCAGATACCTACGTGGGTAAGTATGTTCAAAAACCTGTATTGCTTTGCTCAGAAGGCCGCCGGTTTCCTGATCAAGGCGTTCCATTATCAGCCGGGAAAGGGTTTCATGCGTCACGCCTTCTACAAGACTGTACTCCAGTGCATGCGAGAACGGCCCGTGGCCCACATCGTGCAGCAGAATAGCTATCCGCGCGGCGATGCATTCCTCATTGCTGAATTCAATACCTTTTGCTTTCAGTTCATCAAGCGCTTTGCTCATCAGGTGGCAGGCGCCCAACGAATGATGAAACCGGGTATGCACTGCGCCGGGATACACATAATGGGCCATACCCATCTGTTTTACCGACCGCAGGCGCTGAAACCACGGATGCTCTATGATCTGCATCAGCTCCGGTTCCGGAAACCGCAGAAAACCATACACCGGGTCATTAATTATTTTTCCTTTCAATGAATCGCTTCTTTTTTCTTACGTAGTAAAAATCATCTGAAGTACTGCCGCTATTGCCCGCCGTTATCCGTTTGCTGGCCATAATCATCTGCTGCCGGCACTATTGGTGCCTGCTCATTATCCGAACTGTCTGAAGGCACATTGGCATCATTCAGCCCCGCGCGATCCAGGCTGGTAGGATCAGTTACATTACAGTCGTCAAAATTATCCGGCTCTTTAAAACGCATATCCTGTTTTATGTCCAGCGTTTTATCATTGTAGACATGTTTCATGAAAAAGGCCCATATAGGCAGTGCTGCAGCCGCACCCTGACCAAGCGCTTCTGAATGGAAACTCAGGAAACGGTCGTCGCAGCCTACCCATGCGCCGCAAAGCAGCTGTGGCGTATAACCGATGAACCAGGCATCGGCCTGACGGTTGGTGGTACCTGTCTTTCCGGCAATATCTGATGTAAGACCGTACTGCGAACGCATACGGTGTCCCGTACCGAAATCAATAACACCGCGCATCATTTTTACCATTTTAAATGCTGTCTGCGGGTTTATAACCTCTTTCTGCACAGGTACAAAGTTCTTTACGAGGTTGCCGTTCTTGTCTTCAATCTTGGTAATATAAAGCGGCTGTGTGTTGATACCGCCTGAAGGGAACATTGTATAAGCACCCAGCATTTCATACAGCGACACATCACCAACCCCCAGTGCAGAGGCCGGTACCTTGTCAATATTGCTGCTGATACCGCATTTATGTACAAAATCCACAAAAGCGTTAATGCCCACCTGCTTCAGCAGGAAAAGAGCTGCGTTGTTAATGGATTTGGCCAGTGCTTTGCTCATGCTCACATTTCCACCTGAGCCACCGGCATCATACGGCGTTTTATACCCGTCAAACAGCTGCGGGGCTGTAGATACGGTGCCGCAGGGAGAGAATCCGCTATTTACGGCAAGGCAATACAGCAAGGGCTTGATAGTAGACCCTACCTGGCGTTTGGTATTGATATTTACGTGATCGTACTGAAAGTAATCGTGATTGATGCCGCCTACCCAGGCTTTCACTTCGCCGGTGAAAGGATCCATGGCCATAAAACCTGCCTGCAGGAACATACGCATATACTTTATGGAGTCTATAGGGCTCATAACCGTATCCCTCATATGATTGCGAGTCCAGGCGAATACTTTCATCTTAACCGGCCTATTCAGTATCTGCATGATCTCCTCTTCACTCTTGCCCTCTTCTTTAAGATCTGAATAACGGTCACAACCTTTTATCAGTTTACCTAATGCCTTTACCGCATCTTTATTTTTGACCCATACGCTGCCGTCTTTATACCCCGACTGGGCAGAAAACTGTTTCTGGAGACTTGTAAAATGCTCTTCCACTGCCTGCTCCGCATAGCGCTGCATGCGCATATCAATGGTTGTGTAAATCTTCAGGCCATCTTTATAAAGATCATAAGGCTCGTCGCTACCCGGCTTTTTAATATCCTTCAGGATTTTCTTTACATCCTGTTCCACTACCTGGCGGAAATAAGGGGCAATACCTTCATGATAATCGATCTTGTGATAATCCAGCGTTACCGGTTTCTGCTGCAGTTCGGAAGCCTGGGCCTGGGTGATTTTACCATTCTGGGCCATCAACGCCAGTACGGTGTTACGGCGTTCTTTCGCACGGTCCGGGTGTGTGCGCGGATTATAAACAGTGTTACCCTTCAATGTAGCCACCAGCACAGCAGCTTCATCTACTGTAAGTTCGTCCGGTGTTTTATTAAAGAATGTAAGAGAAGCGTTTTTGATACCGTATACATTATCCGGGAAAGGAACTGTATTGAGATAAAGCGTGATAATTTCGTTCTTCGTCAGGTTGCGCTCCAGTTTTACAGCCATCACCCACTCTTTCAGTTTAATGATGGGGAGCGTAAAAATATTGGCATGCTGGCGACCGAAAAGGTTTTTGGCCAACTGTTGTGTAATAGTTGAAGAACCTCGCTTACTGCCCCGGATTATATAAAATGGTATAGCGGCAGTGGCTATCGGGTCTATCCCTGAGTGATCATAGAAACGCTCATCCTCTGTTGCAACCAATGCATTGATCACATTGGGTGATATTTCACTATAGGTACTGTTGGACCGGTCTTGTACAAAATACCGTCCCAGCAAAGTGCCGTCAGCTGCATACACTTCAGAAGAAAGTGCGCTGCTGGGATTTTCATAGGCGTCTTTAGACGGCATGTAGCCAAGCCAGCCCATGTTAATGAGCAGGATCAGCAGGTTAAAAGCTATAACACTGATAATAAAGACCCGCCACAGAATGCGTACCGAACGCTTCATGTCTTAAAATTTTTTGGTTCAATTTGCCATTACGATGTAAAACATGTTTTACACCACAATCATCCGCAAAGCTATCATTTTTATTCATTGGCAGGGTGGCAATTGTACCCTGTGAAATCGTTTTAATGTTTATTCATCCTCGCCCGGCTGCATAAAGAATGCTATGGTCCTGAATGGGTTGATGAACCCTTTAAAGCGTTGGCCGGCCTTAATCCGTACACGTACCGCCTTAATAAACGGTTTTACAAAACCATTGAGTGTCGCCTGTTCCTGCGCTGTCAGCTGCTGTTTGGCGTACTTCCCTTTCAGGTAAATGTTCATAAAGCCGCTTAAGTTGGTTCCCATCTGCAGGTCTATCACATTCCGTGCATACTGCATTGGTGTAAGCCTGTTCCGGAAGATACCCGCCTGGTGCAGGTAAAAATGTATGCCGCGGTAAGCCCAGTATGCTTTTGCATTATCTGTTCCGGCATTTCGGTAACGCAGCATATAATAATTATATACCAGCACCGGCAGCAGGAAGAACAAAAGAAGCAGCACCGCAGCTATTATGCCTGTTGTTAACAACACCTGCTTTGCAGATACGGTAACTGACTTTTGCTGAGGCTCTGGCTTGGGTTCCGGTTGTTTTACGTCCTGGCGTTTCAGGTATACTTCATCTATCGGTTCCGGATCAGGGAAACGTTTGAGTAATGTTTCTGCCGATTCTCCCGGCGTTTCTTCCAGTTTTTTAAACGCCTCTGCATAAGAAACAGCTGTGGCGTCTTCGCCTTTCTGTACAGTGCTGAGCGGCACATCTATACTATCCCGGCGAATGGCCGCAATATGTACGTCCATTGTAACCGGAGCAGGTGTTTTAAGATCGTAGACCTTATCATGAAATACGATATGGCGCAGGTTCAGCTTCAATATTTTTTTTGCCGTATCTACGTCTGTAATGATGCCTGATGCTGCGAGATACGCTTTAGGCGGTTGCATAGGCGGTGTCTGGTCGGGCTGCGGACTCTCCTGTGCATCACTGTTGCCCACGGTTGTGTCAAAATCAAGCCAGCCATAACCGGGGAAGTAAACCTGCACCCAGGCATGTGCCTGATCTGCATAATACCAGTACCAGCCTTTGTTTTTATCGCTGCGGTCTACAGTAAGAAAACCAACAGCAATACGTGACGGTATGCCCAGGGAACGCAGCATGAACAATGTAGCGCCTGCATAATAAGCACAATACCCTTTATGGTTTTCAAAAAGGAAGTACATCAGCTTGGAGGCACTCGGGATATCCGGCACACCGGGGTTGTCGGTGTATTTATACAGCGGTTCACCATTATCGTTTTTCGACAGGAAGTAATCGCGGATGGCAATCACCTTATCTACAGGTGTCCTGGCATTTGCAGTTACTTTATGGGCCAGGTCGGAGATACTACGAAACTTGGCGTCTCCGGGCATGAAGGTGTAATATTTCATCACCTGCGGATCGGTGCCTTCATAGTTCAGCACTTTACGCAGCACTTCAAATCTTTTTTCCTGGAACAGCTTTATCTGCGGATCGGGTGCATTATAGACGAAATAGGCGCTGTTCAGTTCACTTACATAGCTTTTGGCACGGAAAGCCGATTTAAACTCGTCCCGGAAATCTTTTTCTACCGTTATTGGCTGCACAAAAAAGCCGGTACTGGGTGCCAGGTAAGTATTGGGCGACAGCTTTTTGCTGTATACTTCCATGTCTACCGTGCGGCGCAGCTTTGGCCCCTGGGCGTTCCTGATTACCGAAGAATCTGTCTTTGTAGCAAAAAGTGATAATGATGCAGGATTTGGCTCAAACAGGTCGTTACTGGGAATAAGCGAGTCCCGCTCAAATGTCTCCGTAAGCGTATCAAATTTTGTATAATAAAATGCAGTGAGGTAAAGTGGGTTGGGAACGTCTGTTCCTTCAAAATAATTGTCGATATGCGCGCAGAACAACAGGTCATTGCTGCGGCCCAGGCTGCTGCTGAGGCGTGAATAATCTTTCAGGTCAAAATCACCGTTCTTGTCCTTTTTCAGCATGTTGTTTTTGCCGTCCTTACCGCCGCCGCCAAAATTGTCTACGGTTTCTTTGATCTCTCCGCGCATCAGGTACACCACTCCTCCGAGTAGCAGTACCGCCAGTACGCCGAACAGTATTACTCTGCGGGTAAGGAACCACCAGAACTTCTGGGATTTATCTTTATAATTATATATCTGCTCTGCCGTAAAAATGATATAAACTGCATACAGCACAGCCGGCGCAAAAGCCATGAGCAGCATGCGCACATTGTCTATATTGCCTTTGGCAATCATAAGAATGCAGCTTACCAGCAATACCGCTGAAATAATAATTGCCCAATAGCGTACACGGATAAATCCCCAGCCGACAAGCCAGCCTCCGGTAAAAAGTATAGCAAATACCCAGAACTGCACCGATATAAAGAACGCATCAAACTCACCTACGGCCATTTTATCCAGGCCTTTGTATACCGTATACAACCCGAAAATGAGCAGCAGGAACGTAGGCAAAAAACGGAAACGGAATGCATAGAATAATGCACCGCCCGCCATACCTATAGTGAAGTAAAGCGTTTGCTTCAATACCTGGTCACCCAACTGAGAGTAATAGTGATTGGCATTGTATAAAAGGAAATAACCGACGAGGGTTGTCGGGAGAATAAGAAAAATGAGTTTAGCTAAGAATTCGTTGTAAGGTGTGGCGCGCTGTATGTTCATGTACTTATCTATAAGCCTTTATCGCATGTTACCAAATGTAAACAATAAAATCCTGCCGGGGCTGATTTCCATAAAGATATGGTGCTAATTTTTTCCTAAAACCCGGTTGTTAATTAATATGTTAAGAGCAAAATAATTAATGCTGGTATTATTAAGAAATTGTTACCTTGCCGCGTTTTAAAAATATTTTTCAATGTTACAACAAGTGCAGGAAAATCCGGTAAAGATTGAAAATGCCGGTATAGACACAAATATTTCCAACATGTTACAGCAGTTAAAAACAGTTACAGTAATTGGCTCAGGAACCATGGGGAATGGTATCTGCCACGTTTTCGCCCAAAGCGGCTTTAAAGTGCATATGATGGACATTAACCAGACTGCACTGGACAAAGCCTTAGCGACTATCGGTAAGAACATGGACCGCCAGATCTCTAAAAATGCACTTACAGAAGATGCAAAACAGACAGCACTGGCCAACATCACTACCTACACTGATATGGCTGAGGCCGTAAAAGATGCAGACCTGATAGTTGAAGCCGCTACTGAAAACATCGACCTGAAGATCAAAATCTTCCAGCAGCTGGATACGCTGTCTCCGGAACATGCTATTCTTGCTACCAACACTTCTTCTATTTCCATTACACGCATTGGTTCTTTCACAAAGCGCCCTACCAAAGTAATCGGTATGCATTTTATGAACCCGGTACCGGTAATGAAACTCGTAGAAATCATCAATGGCTATGCTACAGCTCCTGAAGTAACACAGGTTGTATACGATCTGTCTAAGTACCTGGGCAAAGTACCTTGCGTGGTTAATGACTACCCTGGTTTTATCTCCAACCGTATCCTTATGCCGCTGATCAATGAAGCTATCCTTGCACTGCAGGAAGGTGTTGCCGGCGTAGAAGAAATCGATACGATCATGAAGCTCGGTATGGCTCACCCTATGGGCCCGCTGCAGCTTGCAGACTTCATAGGTCTTGACACTTGCCTCAGCATTATGAATGTACTTCACATGGGCTTTGGCAACCAGAAATATGCTCCTGCTACCCTCCTGGCCAATATGGTTCAGGCCGGGTTCCTGGGTGCTAAATCCGGAGAAGGTTTTTACAAATACACTCCGGGCAGCAAAGACCTCGTAGTAGCCGACCGTTTTAAAGGCAAACAGTGGAAACTCTAACCAGAGAGCTCCCATTCTATAAAAAATGCCGGTCCTTATGGACCGGCATTTTTTTTAACTACCGGCGGCCTTCACCGTACCTTATCAGGAGCACATCTCAGCTAAGCTCACGCACTTATCCGCTTTTGCCCATCGCATATATAAAGCTATCATTGGGAGATGATATAAATGCGTATATTTCATATTACAAATCAACCGATTAAGCAAGATATACTGTAATATGCACAAGCCATTCCTGATATCCGCAATGTTGCTCTTTTGCACAGAAACCCTGTCCGCACAGCAGCCCGGACTTAAAACCAGATCCGTATCCGTATTCAAAAACGGGCAATCCTTCATTATAAAAGAAGGTACAGTCCCTGTTACTAATAAGATATATACACTTGATAAAATGCCGGCAGCGCTATTCGGCACTTTATGGTTCTCGGGCCAGCAATCAGAAGTAGATAAAGTAACGAGTAAAGAAGAAGCGATAGAAGAACGTATATCCCGCAAAGCAAACAACTTTCCGGAGTTACTGGCAAGCAACACCGGCAAACCGGTAGTAATTACCACAAATGATGGAAAATCGTACGAAGGTATCTTCGAGGACTATAAACTGCCGGACGATGCTAAGAATCCCCTGATGATAAAGGAAGAAACTGAACGTATGGAAGTATCTGAAAGCCGCTACAGCATTACTTCCGGCACACAGCCTATGCTGACGCTGAAGATAACCAATAAATATACCGGGGGAGCTTCCAAATGGATTAGCATAGACCCGGCAGCTATTAAAACAATAGAATTTGATACAAAGCCCGCAGACATTACAACACGAAAGTCTTACAGCGTGAAGCCTGTGATAAAAGTACATTTCAGTAAGGATGGTAACCAGGATTTAAACATGATGTATTTACAGAATGGAATTTCCTGGGCACCGGTATATATGATGGAACTGCTTTCTGAAACAGAGGCCCACCTGAAGTTGCAGGCAGAAGTGACCAATGATGCAGAAGACATTCATAATACGGATATGAACTTCGTTGTTGGTGTGCCCAACTTCGCATATGCCGGCAGCCCGGCTACCCTTACAGCTTTTCTTACCCTTATTCCCCCACCTCCGGGCCTTTCAGCCAATTTCAGTAACAGCGCTATACCTGCACAAGGTCTTTCAAATGCTGTCCCGGCAGAATATGCCCCCAATCCGGAAAATACAGGTGAAACGCAGAATAAAAATGTAGAGGCTGCTGAAGACCTCTATTTCTACAATATAAAAAATACAGACCTGGAAAAAGGAAGCCGGGCACATTTTACACTGTTCAACACCAATGTAAGTATTCGGCACCGTTATGAATGCGATCTTACTTCCCCGCAAAACAGTACGCATTCGTTTGATACCCGATATAACAATGTATATCATTCCATAGAAGTCCGGAACAATACTTCCTATCCTTTTACTACCGGTCCGGTACTTATCATGCAGAACGGAAAACCGCTGGCCCAGGATCTTATTAAATACACGGGTAAGGGGCTCAGCAGTTTCATTAAACTTACAGAATCTCCGGACATCCGTGTAGAAGAAAAAGAAGAAGTAACCGATACAAAAACCGGTTATACTGTAAAACACGGAAACAGCTATAACCTGGTGACAATGCAATGCGAGGTTACAATAATAAATACGAAAAGCAAAGATGCCGATATGGCCATCTCTAAAACCATCCAGGGCAAATGCACGTCGTCTGAAGTGCCTCATAAAAGCCGCTCTTCGGTACGCGTAGAAGATGTCAACCCTACAGAGACACTAAAATTCAACTTAATAGTGAAAGCCGGGGAAACCAAAAAATTTACGTACACTTATGAAACATACGTGAATAACTGATACCTGTTAATAAAAACACCTTATATACCTACATGGCAACAGAAATTGAAAGAAAATACCTCGTAAATCACGAAGCATGGCATAGGCTGAATAAACCGGAGCCGCTTATACTACGCCAGGGTTACATCGTTACCGATCCGCAGAAAACGATACGGGTGCGCATCAGCGATACAAAAGGCTTTATTACCATCAAAGGAATTAATACCGGCGCCACCAGGGCCGAATACGAATATGAAATCCCGCTGAAAGATGCAACGGAGCTGCTGAACGGATTTGCAGTATCTGAGATCAACAAGAAGCGTTACGAAATAATGCACGAGGGCCACCTCTGGGAAGTAGATGTTTTTGCCGGCGATAATGAAGGATTAATTGTGGCTGAAATAGAACTGCAAAGTGAAACAGAGCAATACCCGCTACCGGAATGGATAGCAGCAGAAGTGACTGGTGATAACCTGTACTACAACTCAAATCTTTCCCTGAATCCGTATAAAAACTGGCGTTAACCGCTAATTGATCAATAGATAAAGTATTTACCTGTCCGGTAATTTAGAACGTGATATTTCAATACCCGCATTTCACGTTTCACATTCAGCATTTCATTATATTCGTAATTCATTATCCGTCATCCGTTATGAGCAAAACCCTGATCTGCATTTTATGTCTGCTTACAGCTTTGACACAAAAAAGCCTGGCACAAAAAACGACAACCGACAGCTTATATGTTGGTAAAACCATTTCCGACAAAGATTTTGATGAGATGAGGCACCGGTCCTTCCTGAAAAACACAGTGCATACCGGTAGAAAATACGAACCCTTCCTGGCACATGCTTTGGATGGGGGTATCATCACCAACGATTCACTCAAAGGCAAAGTTTGCCTGCTCGCTTTCTGGTATCCGAGCTGCGGGTGTTTTAACCTGGAGCAATTGAAAGAGATTACCGCTCATTTTAAAGACAATCCCGCTTTTTCATTGATGATCGTCACATTTGAGACCACCGGGCTTAATGAATATATGACAGCACATAAACTGACATTTCCTGTTGCCACGGTACGGTATATGAACGATGCGCAGAAAATGAATTTTCACAATGGTTTTCCATCTTTTGTACTGCTCAATAAAGCGGGCATAACCACACGTGTTAATGGCCTGGAAGGATTTTCCGCCAGTGAGTATATCGATGCCATCGCACATCTGCTGATGTAATACCAGCCCAATCTCAGGTCATATTCAAACTTGTGACTTGTACCTCCAGGAATATTTATCACTATTCCGTTCTCTATGGAAATACGATTACTTGTCATACGCACTCCCGATATGCAACGGCTTGTTGATTTTTATACATTGCTGGGCTTTCGTTTCGACTATCACCGCCACGCCCCTTCACCATGGCATTACAGCACTATAATGGGTAAAACCGTGCTCGAAATTTACCCGCTGGCCCGCGATCAGGAGCATGCAGATAAACATTTGCGCCTGGGCTTCGGCCTGAAAAATTTTGATGAAACAATTGCTGCGCTGAAGGAAAGGAGCGTCATTTTTTTATCTGAACTTGCCGGCACGGAATTTGGCGATATGGCCGTTATAGAAGATCCCGACGGCCGGAAAATAGAGTTGTACCAGTCATAAAAAACATAGAACGTATTTGGCCAAACCTTAAAACATCGTTTATGTGTGCCCCCGGAAAGAAATTTACTTTGTGCACCTGCAAAGAGGTTATTATCCATCACAAAAACAGCCGGAAACATAAAAACGGTGCCGATGGCATGCTACCCCATTTCACCTGGCATTTGTACCGGTATACAGGCACCTTCAGCAGTGGTCTTGATGGCATGCTTATGATGCCGGAACATAGCCTGGGTACTGTATTTACGGATGAAGAAGTACAGCAGGAATTAAACAGCCGCCAATGTTTCGACTTTGACTATCAGCCGGGGGAAGGCGATAATCTGCGGGTAATGATGGTACAAAATAAAACCCGTAGCAGTTTTTTCTCCTTTATATTCAGAAACGGGCAATGGGCCATTGCGCACTACAACTCTTTTTTTGAAAGAACAGAAGAAATCAGCCATGGCAAAATAAAAATGGAATAACCCGGTTTTCATTTTCCACATTGGAGATAAGCATATATCCAAATGACAATAATCAATCTGGTTACCCATATCAATGCGGCTTCAAAAAAATGTTTCGACCTGTCACTCAGTATCGACCTGCACAAAGAATCTACCGCACAGACCAATGAGCAGGTAGTGAAAGGCAAACAAACAGGCCTGTGCGAGCTGAATGATGAAATCACCTGGGAAGCCACGCATTTCGGCATCAGGCAGCAATTGACCGTCCGCATCACAAAAATGGACCGTCCGCATTTTTTCGAAGACACCATGCTGAAAGGAACGTTTAAAAGTATGCGTCACGAACATCATTTTGCGGAGGAAAACGGGCAAACTGTAATGCGCGATATGTTCATCTACGAGACACCATATGGCGCATTCGGCAAGCTGTTTGATACATTTATACTGAAAAAATACATGACCCGCCTGCTGCAAAAAAGAAACCGGATGATTAAAGATCTGGCAGAACAACTACCCTGAGTATCGGTCCAAAATAAATCATACAAATTATTATAAAAATCGTCTTCTTTACGATCTTCATATTCCACTCATCAAACTATAATCCGGGATGCAACAAAGAATATTATTAATCGGCGTATCAATCTTATTATCGTTTACATCATGCTCCAGTAATAACAGGTCAGCAACACCTGACGAAGTCCCCGTCGCGTTGCAGGAACATAATATCGGCGGCAGTTTCTCCAAAAGTTTCCGCAATGAGAATATTGTAAATGCACTATATGATGAACAGCTTAAAAACGACCCTTCCATTAAAAGCCCTTGAAGACCACATTAACAACCTGCAGGAAAACAGCATTGATTCCATGGCCACTTTTTCTGAATACAACCATAAAAACATTTCCTACTATGAAGCTGCTGATAATTACGCCGGTATGATCCAGGATTCCACAATGAAAAGCAATCTGCGGCTGATCATCGGTACCAGTAAAACCGCGTACGACAAACGCATAGCGCAACATACAGCACTTCAGGAGCAAATTACAGCGCGAAGCAGTACCCTTTCAGATTTGCATATAATGCTTAAAATAGTTCGAACATTGCCTTTAATACAGCAATACCAGGAAAAGTCGTTACCCTCTGTACGTCCTATGCAAAACCTGTTACAGGAATTTAACAGCACCGTAGAGCAGACAGGTAAAACGATAAAAAAATAAGAGCTCCGTTATTACAACTGACCGGTGCTTCGTGCCGCAGACACAAACTGTGCAACGCCCGGCAACCGGCTATAACGTAAAATGTTTAGCTTAGTAACGATTACTATATTTCTATGTTTGGAAGCTTTCTCAGATGGACCATAAATGTATGGCTTGGCATTACCGGCAAAACCCGCAGCTATAAAGATTTTCCATGGCTATATGGCCCGATGTCTGAAAGCACGGAAATTGGCAGTGATTATTACAATGTCTTTGCCCGGCAACAAAATCTGCAGGTTTCTTCCACTCCCGACGCCGGCCTTATCGAAGACTTCAGTAGCGTCATTGAAGACAAAGACACAAATAAAAAACTGCTGCACCCGCGCATCAGCCATTTTTATGAACATACAAAATCATACAAGCTGGAAGTGTGGTCGCAGTGGTACCGGCCTATGAGCCTGTTTGCACGGATACTTATTAAAAGCCTCAGCCGCGATATGAACCAACTGAACATACCGCTGGAACCTCTGGAGACAAGCCGCGGCATGAGCAACGATGTGCTGCAGCTGCGCGATGCTGCCGGGCACCTGCAATATGCATGCTGGCTGCGCAAATCTATTCTCTCGGGAAAGGTAGTGTATGCGGGTTTCTATTCCGGCATTGAAGTCGGCGACAAAAAGTATGTGCGTGTAATATTTCCGCTGCCGGATGGAAATGTAACAGTAGTATTATCAGTGCATGTACAGGACGACGGATCGGTAAAATTATTATCAGGTGGACATTCAGAAGGAATTGCGGGCTATTACCGGGTAAGAAAAAAAGACAGTAATAGTGTGAAGGTCAGGAAAATACCGCTCAAAGAAAGCATACATGTTTTTGAAGATAATGAAGGAACATTGCGCACAGACCATGAATTCTGGTTCTTTGGTGCAAGGATGCTGCATCTTCATTACAAGATCATTCCGGCATCAAAACAATAAAAAAGCCGGACTCCATAAGGAATCCGGCAATATATTTAACAGAAAATAGAATTAAAGCGTAACTGCTTCCTGCGTATAATAGGAACTGTTCAATTCTTTATTAGCCTGCTCTGCTGCTTCTATAAGCTCGAAAGTAGACAACGCTTCACCCTTATTCTTACGCACGGCTGTAGTATGCTCAAAATGCGCAGAAGGTTTGCCATCTGCCGTCACAACAGTCCAGCCGTCTTCAAGCGTGTAGATTTCCCGGACGCCCAGGTTGATCATAGGTTCAATAGCTATTACAATACCCTCTTTCAGACGCTTTCCGTCACCGCGACGTCCATAGTTAGGCACCTGCGGATCTTCGTGCAGACGCTTGCCCACACCATGGCCTACAAGTTCACGAACCACACCGTATCCATGGACCTTATTGGTATAATGTTCTACAGCAAACGAAACATCGCCTACGCGGTTATTGTTTACTGCCTGTTCCACCCCTTTGTATAAAGATTCTTTGGTTACTTTGAGCAGCTGGAGTACCTCGGGTTTTACATCGCCGATAGCAAATGTATAAGCACTGTCTCCATGAAAACCGTTCATGTAAACACCGCAATCCACAGAAAGAATATCTCCATCTTTCAACTCATAATCACCCGGAAAACCATGCACCACTACTTCATTGGGAGAAATACACAACGAATACGGGAAACCGTGGTATCCTTTAAAGGACGGTTCTCCGCCATTATCGCGTATAAATTGTTCTGCCATCTTATCGATCTCGATAGTCTTAATCCCTGGCTTCAACATTTTAGCTACTTCCGTAAGTGTTGCGCTAACCATCCGGGCACTCTTCCGGATCAGCTCAATCTCTTCATGCGATCTGATATGTATCATACTCTAAAATCAATATGCAAAGGTAAAAAGAAAAAGTAGTAAGTATCAGGGTTGAGATCAACCGCAGGCACTTACTACTTCAATACAAGTATTCAAATTAGTTATACAGAGGCATTCGCAGCCGGCTGGCGGCCTGAAATACGGCCTGTTTTCATCAGCCCGTCGTATTGACGCATCAGCAGGTGACTTTCGATCTGCTGCAGTGTATCCAGGATAACACCTACACCGATCAGCATGGAAGTACCACCGAAAAATGAAGCAAAACCGCTGGTAACACCAAGCAACGCTGCAATACCAGGCAGGATACCTGCAATGGCAAGGAAAACGGCACCCGGGAGTGTAATACGGTCCATAATGGTAGCAATGAAGTTCGCAGTAGGCTCACCCGGTTTTACACCAGGGATAAAGCTGTTATTGCGCTTCAGGTTATCGGCCATTTCTGTGGGGTTAAAGATCAGGGCTGTATAGAAATAGGTAAACGCAATTACCAGTACAGCATAGATAATATTATACCACAGAGAAGTATGATCTGAAAGTGCACGGATAAAAGTGCTGTTACCGCTGTCTGCATTGGCAAAACCTGCGATAGTAGCCGGGATAAACATAATTGCCTGGGCAAAGATGATCGGCATTACACCGGCAGAGTTCACTTTCAAAGGAATAAAATCACGGCTGCCGCTGATATCTTTTGCCGAATTGGCATTACCAACGATGCGGCGCGCATAGTTAAGCGGTATTTTACGTGTACCCTGGGTAAGCAGAATAAGCCCTACGATTACAGCAATAAATACTGCCAGTTCAATGAGGAATATCAGGAGACCGCCGCCGCCACCGAGGTTACGTGCGCTGAATTCCTGGATCATAGAGTGTGGCAAACGGGCAAGAATACCTACCATGATGATCAGGGAAGTACCGTTACCAATGCCTTTATCAGTGATTTTTTCACCCATCCACATTACAAACAGGGTGCCTGCTGTAAGAACAACTACCGTAGACAGCCAGAACATAAAGGCACTGTACTGCGGATCAAGAGACGCTGCATATTGCGGAGTGCGCAGGTAAGCCACATAAGCGCTTGCCTGGAACGCTGTAACAATTACAGTAAGATAACGTGTGTATTGATTGATTTTACGGCGTCCGCTTTCTTCACGCTGCATTTTAGCCACCTGCGGAACAACAATACCCGCAAGCTGCATAAAGATAGACGCAGAGATATAGGGCATAACACCCAGTGCAAATATGGACGCACGACTGAATGCACCACCCGCAAACATGTTGAGGATACCAAGAAGCCCACCGGGTCCTTCTTTTTCAGCAAGCATGTTCGGATTGATACCTGGCAGGGTGATGTAACAGCCTACGCGGTATACAAGAATGAGCATCAGAGTAAACAGGATACGCTTGCGGAGTTCATCGATGCTCCAGATATTTTTAAGCGTCTCAATTAATTTCTTCACAGGGACTGTTGTTAATCAAAAAATGAAATGCGAATAAAGGACAAAAGACGCACTTTTCCAAATGCGTCTTTCAGATGTTCATAAAAATTTTATACCAGTTCCACAGTACCGCCGGCTGCCTCGATAGCTTGTTTAGCTTTTTCGCTCACAGCATTGACTTTAAAAGTCATTTTGGCCTTTACTTCACCACTTCCCAGGAGTTTAACTACATCTGTACGGTTGATTAAACCATTGATATAGAGATTATCCGGTGTAAATTCCGTAATGTTATATTTTTCAATCAGGAAATCGAGCTGACCGAGGTTAAACACTTTATAATCAACACGGTTGATGCTCTTAAAACCGCGTTTAGGCATACGGCGCTGGATAGGCATTTGGCCACCTTCATGACCTTTCTTAGACTGGTAGCCGGTACGAGCCTGCTGACCTTTGTTACCTTTACCGGCAGTAGAACCACCGCCACCTTCACCGCGTCCAACGCGTTTGTCAGTTTTTACAGAACCTTCTGCAGGTTTCAGATTGTGCAGTTGCATAATTTACAATTTTTTGACTTGCGCGGAATGTAGAACCGCTCGCAAATTGGTTAATAGACTATTTTACTTCTTCAACTTTTACCAGGTGGTGTACAGCCTGTACCATACCAAGGATCTGAGGCGTAGCTTCTACTTCTACTGAAGATAAAAGTTTACGCAGACCCAATGCGCGCAGGGTACGTTTCTGACGCTCCGGACGATCGATTCCGCTTTTAGTCTGTGTGATTTTAATCTTAGCCATGACGCTATAAAAATTCAATAGTTAAAATTCTGGTTTATGGGCATCGCCATTACGTCTTTATAACAGTATGTTTGTTGGCAATTGCTCCCCCTGACAGGATCAGGACATCGTTCAGCCAGCTTCTCTCCCCGATGATTGATGATTTAAAATTAAGATCAACCAATCATCTGCGAGGTTAATTAGCCGTTAAACACCTTTTTCAGGTTGATGTTACGTGTTTTTGCAACCTGTATAGGTTCACGCAGCATGCTCAGCGCAGCAAAAGTGGCTTTAACCACATTATGCGGGTTAGCAGAGCCCTGAGATTTAGACAGTACGTCTGTGATACCTGCAGCTTCCAGTACAGCACGCATGCTGCCTCCGGCAATTACACCGGTACCATGTGCAGCAGGTTTAATGAGTACTTTTGCAGCACCTTCTTTTGCCAGCTGATCGTGAGGAATAGTACCATTCATTACCGGTACTTTAATCAGGTTTTTCTTAGCGTCGTCAATACCTTTGGTAATAGCTTCCTGAACTTCTTTCGCTTTACCCAGGCCATGACCTACAACACCATTACCGTTACCAACAACTACCAGTGCAGAAAAGCTGAATGCGCGGCCACCTTTTGTGGTTTTTACCACGCGGTTGATAGCAACCACTTTTTCATGCAGTTCCAGGTCTCCGGCTTTTACGCGATTTACTTGTGTCTTCGCCATTTTTTATTAATTAGCAAATGTGATAATCAGCTGATATGCTAATGGTCACACTATAATTTTTGTATATTATTTCTTTAAGAACAAATACCAATCAGCTTGATCAGCTAATCAGCACATTAGCATATTAGAATTTCAGTCCACCTTCGCGTGCTCCGTCAGCTACTGCCTTTACACGGCCATGGTACAGGTAACCGCCACGATCAAAAGTGCAGGCTTCGAGGCCCAGTTCTTTTGCTTTTGCAGCGATCGCTTTACCTACCAGTGCAGATTTCTCTACTTTGGTACCTTGCTGTGCAGTGATATCCTTCTGACGTGAGCTTGCTGAAGCCAGAGTTACACCATTTGCATCATCGATCAGCTGAGCGTAGATATCTTTATTGCTGCGAAATACAGACAGGCGTGGCTTTTGAGCTGTACCTGAAACTTTCGCACGTACACGCCAGCGTAATTTCTGACGGCGGATTACTTTTTTATCAGTTGACATTTTTATTCTGTTTTACGGGCTTCCGGACTATGCGGCCGGAGCTACCGGGATGTTTGAAAAAAGGATATAAAGAATTGTGACCCTTCTGCAATGCTCAGGGTCACAATCAGTATGATTATTTACCAGCAGACTTACCGGCTTTACGGCGAACGATTTCGTTGCTGTAACGCACACCTTTACCTTTGTAAGGCTCTGGTTTACGCAGGCCGCGGATTTTAGCCGCTACCTGACCAAGAAGTTGTTTGTCGATAGACTCCAGCGTGATAGTAGGGTTTTTACCTTTTTCAGCTGTAGCAGATGCTTTGATTTCTTTAGGAAGATCAAAGATGATATTGTGAGAGAAACCGAGTGCCATATCGATCTGCTGACCGGTAACGGCTGCACGATAACCCACACCCACCAGTTCCAGTTCTTTTTTGAACCCTTCTGTAACACCAGTCACCATGTTGGCGATCAGGGCGCGGTACAGGCCGTGGAGTGCACGGTGACGGATCTGGTCTGTAGGACGTGTGATGATGATTTCACCATCTTTCAGTTCTACTTTGATATCGCGGTCAATTGCTTCAGTCAGCTGACCTTTAGGTCCTTTCAGCGTTATTTCGTTGGCAGGAGATACTGTCATTGTAACGTTGGCAGGTACTGTAATTGGTTTCTTACCTATACGAGACATTGTCTTGTTTGTTTATTTATTTATTAATGTAGAAACTGACCGGTCAGCCTGGTAAGAGGCATAGCTTAATGTATCAGTTTCCGGAAAATTTCCAAGCTATTAATAGATGTAGCAAAGCACTTCACCACCTACGTTCTGAGCGCGCGCTTCTTTATCAGTCATTACGCCTTTAGAAGTAGAAACGATGGCGATACCCAGACCGTTCTGTACTCGGCGGATTTCATCAGGTTTTGCATACTGGCGGAGACCAGGACGGCTCACCCTTTCAAGAGAGCGGATTGCCGGATCTTTTGAAGTTGCATCATATTTCAAGGCTATTTTAATAACGCCCTGTTTGCTGTCATCTTCAAATTTGTATTTCAGAATATAACCTTTTTCATAAAGGATCTCTGTCATACGTTTTTTCACATTTGACGCCGGGATTTCCACGATACGGTGACGTGCCATCTGGGCGTTACGGATTCGGGTCAGGTAATCTGCAATTGGATCTGTTACCATTTTTCTAAATAATGTTTTGTAAATAATGTTTGTAACGGGTTTCAGGATACGGGAAAGCCGGTACTACTACCCTGCTCTCGCATCCTGACCTTGAAACTTTTAAAATTACCAGCTTGCTTTACGGACACCTGGTATTTTGCCATCCAGCGCCATGTCGCGGAACATGTTACGGCAGATGCCAAAGTGGCGCATATATCCTTTAGGACGGCCACTGAGCTGACAACGGTTGTGAAGGCGTACAGGAGATGCATTTTTAGGAAGTAAATCCAATGCTGCGTAATCTCCGGCAGCTTTCAGTGCAGCGCGTTTCTCAGCGAATTTGGCAACCATGCGTTCGCGTTTGCGTTGGCGGGCTTTTACTGATTCTCTTGCCATTTTTTGTTTTTAAAATTCCAGTTTATAAACTAAAATCCAAATTCCAAATTCCAGGATGACTGGGATTTGGCGTTTTGGAATTTGGTATTTTTATTGATTATCTTTCTTAATATTTTTGAAAGGCATACCTAACTCTTTCAGGAGTTCGTAAGCTTCTTCATTTGTCTTCGCAGTAGTTACGAACGTGATATCCATACCGCTGATACGATTTACCTTATCGATATCGATTTCAGGGAAGATGATCTGTTCTGTAACACCCATAGTATAGTTACCACGGCCGTCGAAAGATTTATCATTGATACCTTTAAAGTCACGCACACGTGGCAGAGTGATTGCGATCATACGATCGAGGAACTCGTACATGTTTGTGCTGCGCAGTGTTACGCGGCAGCCGATAGGCATTGCGCGACGCAGTTTAAAGTTAGAGATATCTTTTTTAGACAGTGTAGGAACTGCTTTCTGACCTGAAATCATGGTCATTTCGTTCACTGCATCATCTATAAGTTTTTTATCAGCTACAGAGCCTTTAACACCCTGGTTCAGGCATATCTTCACCAGACGGGGGCACTGCATGATTGTTGTGTAGCCGAACTTCTTCATCAAAGCCGGAACTACTTCGTCTTTATACTTTGTCTGCAGACGAGGGATGTATGTTGTCGTTGCCATTATTTAACCTCCTCTCCTGATTTTTTTGAAATACGAACAAAACCGCCTTCTTTGCGCTCACGTTTGATACGTACAGGGGCTTTAGCTTTAGCATCCCACAACATAACATTGGAGATGTTGATGGCAGCTTCTTCCTGCACGATACCGCCCTGAGGATTCTGGGCGCTTGGCTTCAGGTGTTTGGTAACCATGTTTACACCTTCGATAAGCACACGGCTTTTCTGAGGATAAACGGCCAACACTTTGCGGGGTTTGCTGCGATCCTTATCGTCGCCGGCAATAACTACCACGCTGTCGCCTTTCTTAATATTGAACTTTGGTTGAAATCTCTGTTTCACAATACTATGAGTTAATTTCGTTGAACTTAACTACCCTGTTCTTATCAAACGGGCTGCAAAGGTACAACTTTTTTTACAATACTTCAGGTGCGAGGGAAACAATTTTCATATAACCCTTATCGCGGAGCTCACGTGCTACCGGGCCGAAGATACGGGTACCGCGAGGCTCATCTGAGTTGTTCAGCAGTACTACAGCATTATCATCGAAGCTGATGTAAGAACCATCTTTACGACGGAGCTTGTTTTTGGTACGTACGATAACTGCTTTAGAAACAGTACCTTTTTTCATACCACCACCGGGAATAGCATCTTTTACAGTTACTACAATCTTATCACCGATACCGGCATAATCTTGTCCCGAGTTACCCAACACACGGATGCAAAGAACTTCTTTGGCACCGCTGTTGTCGGCTACATTGAGCCGGGATTCTTGTTGTATCATTTTGTCTTTTTTAATGAAGTAGTAAGACAGCTGCAGAATACGTTTCTGTAAGACCTGATACGGGTTTTACCGGTATACGTATCCTACCCTCCTCCTGCTACTATTTAGCTTTTTCAATGATTTCTACCAGGCGCCAGCGTTTAGTTTTGCTCAACGGGCGTGTTTCCATGATGCGTACTACGTCTCCGATACCAGCAGTATTAGCTTCATCGTGCGCATGGAATTTTGTCGTCTTCTTAACGAACTTACCGTAAATCGGGTGTTTTACTTTACGTTCAACAGCTACAGTGATGGTTTTAGTCATCTTGTCGCTGCTTACGATCCCGATACGGGTTTTTCTACGTTTTCTTTCAGTCATTGTTGACATCTGTAAAAATTTATTAGAAACCTAATGCTCTCTTGCGTTGCTCCGTTTTATACTGTGCTATCTGACGGCGCAGTGTACGGATGGCCAGAGGATTCTCAATAGGATTAACTGCATGGCTGAAGTGTAATTTCTTCAGTTGCACTTCCTGTTCAGCGATCTTATCTTTAAGCGCCTGATCATCGAATGAACGATAATCTTCAACGTTCGCTTTTTTTGCTTTTGCCATGATAAATGGTGTTTGCGTTTTATGATCGGGTGATCTATGATGTTACTGACAAACCAGGCCAATCATAAAGCACACTATCTTCAATTAATAATTATTAACTCTTAACCCGGATATTATTCCGCTGCGTAATCGTGACGAACTACAAATTTGGTCTTGATCGGCAGTTTCTGTGCAGCCAGCTCCAGCGCTTCGCGGGCAACCTGCATCGGAACACCATCCAGTTCAAACATGATACGTCCTGGTTTTACCACAGCAGCCCAGAATTCCAGGTTACCTTTACCTTTACCCATACGCACTTCAAGAGGCTTGCGGGTAATTGGTTTATCAGGGAAAATGCGGATCCACACATTACCTTCACGCTTCATATGGCGGGTCATTGCCTGACGGGCCGCTTCGATCTGACGGTTGGTGATCCATTTAGGCTCCAACGCTTTCAGGCCAAAAGAACCAAAGGCAATAGTAGCACCACGCTGGGCATTACCTTTAATCCGGCCTTTATGGGCTTTACGATGTTTAACTTTTTTGGGCTGTAACATTGTTACAAAAATTTAAAGAAGTATTCTATGAATATTTTTTATTAACGACGTCCACCACCACGGCGGTCTCCACCACCCTGACGATCTCCGCCACCACCACCGCGACGATCTCCACCGCCACGACGATCACCTCCGCGGTCTCCGCGATCACCACCACGACGATCTCCGCGATCACCGCCACCACGTACTTCATTACCGCGACGGTCAGAATTTGCAGAGAAGTTCGGGTTCAGTTCAGGCTGACCAAGTACTTCACCTTTACAGATCCATACTTTGATACCGATCTTACCATATACAGTCATTGAGTATGTGTTAGCATAGTCAATGTCCATACGCAGTGTGTGCAAAGGAGTACGACCTTGTTTGAACTCTTCGCTGCGGGCGATTTCAGCACCTGCAAGACGACCGCCAACTTTGATCTTGATACCTTCAGCACCCATACGCATTGCTGTAGAGATAGCCATTTTGATAGCACGCTTATAGCTAACACGGCTTTCTATCTGGCGAGCGATGGTTTCACCTACGATATTTGCATCCAGTTCCGGACGACGGATCTCCATAATGTTGATCTGAACGTCATCTTTACTAGTGAGCTTTTTCAGTTCTTCTTTAATACGATCAACTTCGGCACCGCCTTTACCTATGATGATACCAGGCTTGGATGTGTGGATAGTTACGATGAGCTTACCCAGAGTACGCTCAATAACGACACGGCTGATGCCTCCTTTATTGATACGTGCGTTAAGGTAAGTGCGGATTTTGTGGTCTTCTATAAGTTTCTGACCAAAATCCCTTTTTTCACCATACCACATTGAGTCCCATCCGCGGATGATGCCCAACCTGTTACCTATAGGATTCGTTTTTTGACCCATTCTTTATGTTATTAAAGTTGAAGTATAAATTATGCGTTAACGGCGCTACGGCTATCAACAATAATGGTTACGTGATTGCTACGCTTGCGGACGCGATAGGCACGGCCCTGTGGGGCAGGCCTCATACGTTTCAGGCTACGGCCACCATCTACGAAGATGGTTTTAACGTAGAGATTTGCATTTGCCACATCCTGACCTTCATTTTTCACTTTCCAGTTGGCAATCGCACTCAGCAAGAGTTTTTCCAGAGGCACAGAAGGGTGCTTGGTGCTGAACTTCAGTGTGTTCAGCGCTATTTCTACATCCATTCCGCGAACCAGATCTGCCAGGAGGCGCATCTTGCGGGGTGATGTAGGGTTGTTACGTAAGCGAGCTACAGCTTCCATCTTTTTATTTACGATTTATGATTTGTGATCTATGATTGACTTAACAACCAATCAACTAATCAACTTTTTAAATTATTTACTACCGCTATGGCCTTTAAAGTTGCGCGTAGGAGCGAATTCGCCGAGTTTATGACCAACCATGAATTCAGTTACATAAACAGGGATGAATTTGTTTCCGTTGTGCACCGCAAATGTGTTACCAACGAAATCCGGCGTAATTGTAGAACGGCGGCTCCATGTTTTAACCACACCTTTCTTTGCTTTTCCGTCGTTGATCGCCAGAACTTTTGTTTCCAGCTTTGCGTCTACGTAAGGACCTTTTTTAATTGAACGACCCATTGTTACTTGTTATTTGTGATTTTGATCCTGACTGATCGTTTCCGTAGTTCTGAACTGTTTCACAACCAGTCAACCGATCAATTTCTCAACTAATTAACTAATTATAATTTTTTACCGTTGCTGCGTTGGATAATCAGCTTATCAGATCCTTTCTGCTTGCGCGTTTTCAGACCTTTAGCATATTTACCGGTGCGGCTGCGCGGATGACCACCTGAAGAACGGCCTTCACCACCACCCATCGGGTGATCTACAGGGTTCATCGCAACACCACGGTTACGTGGGCGGATACCTTTCCAACGGTTACGACCGGCTTTACCCATTGACTGGAGACCATGATCGCTGTTAGATACAGTACCTACTGTAGCCATACAAGTGATGAGTACTTTACGCAGTTCGCCGGAAGGCATTTTCAATACTGCATATTTTTCTTCCTTGTTGCTCAGCTGTGCATAAGTACCGGCAGAGCGGGCAATTGCACCACCACGGCCTGGCTGCAGCTCAATGTTGTGAATTACAGTACCAAGCGGCATGTTTCTCAGAACGAGAGCGTTACCGAGCTCAGGAGCTACTGCGTCACCACTGATTACAGTAGCGCCAACCTGCAGACCCTGCGGAGCAATGATATAGCGTTTTTCACCGTCCGCATAGCTCAGCAGTGCGATAAATGCTGTACGGTTCGGATCGTATTCGATTGATTTTACAGTGGCAGGAATGTTCTTCTTGTCACGTTTAAAGTCGATGATACGGTATTTTGTTTTATTACCGCCACCGATGTAGCGCATAGAGCGACGGCCCTGTGCGTTACGGCCACCTGTACCACTCAGTGGTTCCAGCAGGCTTTTTTCAGGCTGATTGGTGGTAACTTCAGCGTATGCGTTACCGATTCTCCAACGTGTACCGGCTGTAACCGGTTTGTATTTACGTAATGCCATTTTATTATTTCTTTTTTGGCGCGCCTGGTTTAGCAATTATGGAAGTCTGTGCTATCCTCTATTACAACACCTAGGTCTATTTTTTTACATTGAGAATAAATCGATCGATTCACCTTCAGAAAGGGTTACTACCGCTTTCTTGTAAGAAGATTTCTGACCCTGGATATAACCGGCTTTTGTAAAGCGGGATTTCAATTTACCAGGAACTACAGAAGTATTCACGTCGGTAACTTTTACACCGTAGAATTCTTCTACAGCTTTTTTGATCTCCAGTTTGTTGGCTTTCTTGTCTACTACGAAAGTGTAGCGACCGGAACGCTCGATCTGGTTGTTTACCTTTTCCGTGATCACCGGCTGTACCAAAACGTCAGCGAGTTTCATTTGCTATTATATTTCGAGTTACGAAAATCTGTTTCTTTATTTATGCTTCTACTGCAACTGCTTCTTCGTTGAAGAATTTGGCGGCGCTTTCTGTGAGCACAAGTACGTTGGCATTAACCAGGTCGTAAGTGTTCATATCTGCGAGCACTACAGTTTTGTTATCGCGGATATTGCGGCCGCTTTTGTACACGTTTTCGTCGTGTTCAGGCAGTACAACCAGTGTTTTGCGGGATGCTCCTTTTACACTACCCAGCAGTGCTGCGAAGTCTTTTGTTTTAGGAGTTTCCAGCTTCAGGTCTTCAATCACTACGATTTTGCCTTCGCTTGCTTTATATGAAAGAGCAGACATTTTAGCCAGATCTTTCACTTTACGGTTCAGTTTGAAGTCGTAAACGTGTGGTTTAGGACCGTTTACTGTACCACCACCTTTATAAAGCGGGTTGCGGATGTTACCTTTACGGGAACCACCTGTACCCTTCTGGCGGTGCAGTTTTTTGGAAGAACCGTGCACTTCTGCACGTGTTTTGGTGCTGTGTGTACCCTGGCGCTGAGCAGCAAGATATTGCTTCACTGACAGGTAGATCACATGGTCGTTAGGTTCGATTCCGAAAATATCTTCCGGCAATTCTACCACGCGGCCGGTTTTTTCACCTTTGCTATTTAAAACGTCAACTTGCATGACTAAAATTAATTCTGGATTAAAACAATTGAACCATTGTGACCCGGTACGGAACCAGCGATCAGGATATAGTTCTTATCAGGGAATATTTTCACTACGCGCAGTGCTTTAACCTTTACACGGTCACCGCCCATACGGCCGGCCATGCGCATACCTTTGAATACACGGCTCGGATAAGAGGAACCACCGATAGAACCCGGAGCGCGCTGACGATCGTGCTGGCCGTGAGATGATTCTCCCACACCGCCGAAGCCGTGACGCTTAACGACACCCTGGAAACCTTTACCTTTTGAAGTACCGATTACAGATACTTTCTCACCTTCTGTAAAGATTTCACAAGTGATGTCTTCACCAACCTGTTTATCAATGGAACAATTACGAATTTCTTTTACTATAGCTTTAGGCGTGGTATTTGCCTTGGCAAAGTGGTGGAGGAGCGCTTTAGGAGTATTCTTTTCCTTGGCCTCACCAAATGCAATCTGGAGGGAATTATAACCGTCGGTATCTACGGTTTTCTTTTGGGTAACCACACAAGGGCCAGCTTCGATAATGGTACAAGCAGTTTGCTTACCATTCGGCTCAAAAATGCTGGTCATGCCGATTTTTTTACCAATAATACCTTTCATTATTATTATTTTTTAGCTAAGCGCCCGATTGCCTACTGTGTGGTTCGGGATTAGCCGTTTTCAATCATTTTTTAAAGAACCTGAAAGCCTGTTAAGCTTTAATCTCTACTTCTACGCCGCTCGGCAAATCTAACTTTGACAATGCGTCTACTGTACGGGAAGAGGAAGTGTATATATCCAAAAGGCGCTTGTGAGTGCACAGCTGGAACTGCTCGCGTGATTTTTTGTTCACGTGCGGGGAGCGCAACACTGTAAAGATCTTCTTCTCGGTAGGCAACGGAATAGGGCCGGTTACTACGGCACCTGTGTTGCGTACAGTTTTAACGATTTTCTCTGCTGATTTGTCAACCAGATTGTGGTCGTAAGATTTCAGCTTGATTCTGATACGCTGTGACATACTTATAAATATCTTCTTACCCGAAATTTTGGGACTGCAAAGGTAAGGACAAAAGCATTAACCAACAAAATATTTTAAAAGATTTTTCTAAATCTTTTGTCTGTTTGCTTCAGATCCCGACCAGAAGGTCTTTTACGGGGCTGCAAAGATAGGAAATTATTATAAAGATGTGTAGCAAAATGTGAGAATGTAAAAATTTGAGAATATGATAATGCGCTGCAAGATGCTGGCTGGTTAATGAATCGGCAGGCAATAAGGGCATCAGCTGATAAGCTAATTGGCTAATCAGCACATTAAGCCTACATTACTAAAAGTTTTGTTGTATAAAATTTGACATTTAAACTAATCACGCTATATTTACGACAACAGCCTCTGAGAGAGCAAAAATTGAAAACAGGCTGCCCCAAAATCTGTTATCACCATTTTTATATACCATGAGAACACACATCCTGCACCTTTTTGTGCATTATCCCCGTTTCTTTTTCAGACGACGATGGGCATTAGCCATGATCTGATTTTAATTACCACAAAATAATTGTCTACAACCTGCAATAACGGTTGCAGGAAAGTATTGCCGGTCTCTTTTCATCACACATTTTGTCCAAACCAAATCCAAAAAACATGAACAACACTTCCGGCCAGTCAGGTGCCGCAGCTCCCGCATCTGAACAGGCAACAACCAATCACCATGATCTTCTGCTGAAAGATGTACAGCAGCAACGTGATCCTTCACTTAAAGACACAGACAAATCAGCACTGTATGCTATCATCCAGGCCGCTGTAAACGTAGAGCTCTTCACTATTCCGCTCTACATGACCTCTCTTTATTCCATCCAGGGCACACACCAGATCACTGGTCAGAATAATTTTTACCAGGGCCGCCTGTGGCCGGGAAAAGGCACCAAAGCTGATCCGCAGACAGATAATGACAAAGCTTTCAATGCTATTTTCAGCGTGTTTATCGCTGAAATGCTGCACCTGCAGCTGGCTTCAAACATTGGTAAAAAAGTAGGTTACTCCCCTACTTATACCAGCTCCGCATTGCAGTCGCCCACCTATGGCTGGACCTGTTACGGAGACAATATCACCGTACTGCCGCATATTCTCGACTTCAAAGACACGATTGCGCCGTACAACGATATCCGCGTAAAACTCGGCGCTGTAAACAGGGAGCAGCTCGCACTCTTCCTCGCCATTGAAGAAACCGAAGACCAGGCCAAAACCATTATACAGCCGGACAAACTGAAGGATTATTTCCCTGCAGTACCATTTGCAGGCTGGCAGCCTTCGTATACAGAAAACAACCTGCCGATGTTCGGCTCTATAGGCCATATGTACCTCTGCCTGTGGGAATACCTGTCACTGCGTTACACCGACGGCACTACGCTCTGGGATTCTGTTTATGGTATGATGAATATGCAGCAGGACCTCTTTAACACTACCTCTGGCGGCCATGAGCCGGAATATCCGAAAATGCGTGCTACCATATCTGCCATGACGCCACAGCAGGCACAGATGCAGGTATTGGATATGATCAATGGCATCACCGACCAGGGAGAAGGCGGCGGTGTCGTGAAAATGATCAAGCTGCGTGCAGGCATTCAAATGCTGGAAGCTGTTCAGGCGCAATTTCAACCGGACGCAGAAGCGCTGAAAAAAGACTACCCTTCTTACACAGACACCGGTAAATCTGCGCCATCCCGTGATGCTGCAGCGCGCACCCAGTTTGGTTCTATGGACCATTACGAAACATTTCAGTATGTGCTGGGGCTCGTTGAAAAAGGCGGTGTGCTTTGCTGGGACGAATGGCATGCGCAGGGTAACACCTGGACTGCCGATATGCTGAAAACAGAGGGTTACGACCAGAACAAATATCCTATTCCTCCGGCAGAAGACGTTGCAGGTGCCCTGAACCGACTGAAGAACGACCCTACCGGCGCGAATTATAAACTTTTCAGCCACGCATCTACAGGCGCCATTGCCGGCGTAACAACGGTGCTGAACACTTACTTCAACGATCCAAAGGGCAGCTTCCCGTTCCCGTCGATGTCGGGCTCCGGCGACCGTATGTCTATCTGCTGGGCTGTATTCGGTAAAGCGCCAAATCTTGCCGGCGGTATAGAACCACGCCAGAACGGCGTGCTGTACCATGCATGCCAGGGCATGAGCCTTGATCCCAGCCAGCCTTCAGATCCGAACCTCTGCGGCGCACTGGAAGTATACCATACCTGCCGCGGCTCCAACAGCTGTAAGGCGGAAGGCGGATGCGGTTTTGTGCAGTCAGTAAACGGTGGTGGCGGAAGCTGTACCAGCATGGTATCTTATTCGTATCCCGGCAAGGAAGAATATAAAACAGCAGACGGCCAGAAACTGCAGGCTGGATGCGGCTTACCTGATTTTTACAGCGCCCCGGCCGACAACAAATGCGGTTCCTTCGGCGGTTGTGCCGTGCCTATTTCTGCATCGCAGATGTTCCCCGCACCGGCTGCCAACAGCAAAATGGAACTGTTTGACTTTACAGGCCCCGATTTTAAATCGGAACCGTTTGATGCAATTACTTATGCGGAAGGCGATCTCGTATATGATACTGCCTGGACTGCTTACTGTAAAGTACTGGAACACCGCGGACAGACAGCGCCCGACAAGCCAAAGCCAAGCGATCTGCGCCTTGCATTTCCGCCATCTACCTAATTGATTTTTTAACCGCAAAGGGCGCTGAGACGGCACAGAGAGGTGTAAATACTATTGTGTGATATAATACAAAAGCAATCTCTGTGGCGCTTTACGAAACCTTGGCGTCCTCTGCGGTTTATTCACTAAAAAGATTGACTGATATGAACCATCAATCAAAACCACGCCTGGGCCTGGCAAATCTGGGCCTGGGCGTTGGCTTAAGAAACAAGCACTTTAACCACCTGATGCAGCAGCCACCGCAGGTCGACTGGTTTGAGATCATCAGTGAGAATTTTATAGACGATTATGGCTTTGCAAGGCATGTACTGCTACACCTGCGTAAACAGGTACCCGTAGTAATGCACGGCGTTTCATTATCTGTAGGAAGTACCGATCCACTGGATTTTAACTATCTCAAAAAACTGAAAGAACTGGCTGCAGTTGTAGAACCTTCCTGGATATCGGACCATCTCTGCTGGACGGGAGTAGCGCATATCAATACCCACGATCTGCTGCCCATGCCACTTACAGAAGACAGCCTGGACCATGTGGCGAGCCGTGTGATGCAGATACAGGACTACCTCCAACGCCCGCTCGTGCTGGAAAATCCGTCTACCTACCTGCAGTTCAAAGCTTCTACCATGCCGGAATGGGAGTTCCTGTCTTTACTTGCTTTACGCACCGGCTGCGGTTTACTGCTCGATGTGAATAATGTATTTGTATCGGCACACAACCACGGATTTGATGCAGAACATTATATCCGGAGCCTCCCGCACCACCATATTGTACAAATGCATATTGCGGGTCCTACCGACTGCGGCAACCTGCTGGTAGACACACATGACCATCCCGTCCCTACGCGTGTATGGGAGCTGTACCGCATTGCCCAGGAGCTGACCGGCGGCGTAAGCACCCTGCTGGAATGGGACGCGCAAATACCGGAATATCCAGAACTGGTGGACGAACTTTTTAAAGCAAGAAAAGTATTGAATGGCTGGCTGCCCGATGAAGCGGTACAGACTGCAACAAAAGAAACAGTATCTAATCCTGTACACTTTCAACTGGAACAAGCCCATGCCTGAACAGAACACAGCAACATTACAGCACTGGCTGAAAACCGTCGTTACTTCACCGGGAACATTACCTGTAAAAATAGGCCGTGCACAGCATACGCTGCAGCTTTCTGAAACAGATGTAGTGCTGCAGCAACATAATGCGGGTATTTATGAGCGGCTGAGTATTTACTCAAATGGCTACGTGCTGCGCCTGCTGGAATGTATGGGAGCAGACTACCCTGCGCTGAAAAGTTTTCTTGGCGATGCCGTTTTTCACCAGTTTGCCAAAGCTTATCTCGCACAAAACCCTTCTCATTCTTTTACATTGTATGCACTGGGCGCCGCTTTCCCGGATTTTTTAGAACGTACCCGCCCGCAGAACAGAACGGATATTGACGCTGCCATGTTCCTGCTGCCGGCTGCTATTGCCAGCGTGGAACGTGCACGCCAGGAAGTGATCCGCGCGGAAGGACTGGAACATACAATCCCTGGCGTTGCCGAAAGCATATTTCCGATGTCTCATATTTTGCAGCAGCCTCCCTGCCTGCGATTGCTGGAGCTGCCCTTCCCCGTAAAAACTTTTTACGAAAATATCATCCGCGAACAGCCATACGAAATTCCGGCTCCGGCCACCACATATCTCGCTGTAAGCCGTATGCATTACCGCTTAATAATGACAGAGCTGGAGCATTGGCAATATGAACTGTTACTGCAATGCAAAGAGCCAACCGATATGCTGCAGGCTGTAAAACATGTTGCTGAAAAATGTGGTTTGCAAATGGAAGCTATATGGGCAGAAATATTCCTCTGGCTGCCGATGATGCGGGAACAGGGGCTGGTGATGATAATGTGATCAATGTGAAGAATGTGAAGAATGTGCTGATGCCATCCTTTGGCTACGTTCAGTATGATACTTTTTGCGCTCTTCATATCTGACGTATGACCTTTCACGTTTCACGAGCATTCACTATTGCCTACTCACTATTCACACCTCCGCTCCGGTTGTTTTCCGTATTTTCACCGCAAATGAGTCTTTTATGGAAACGCCCAACATTCCCGAAACACACCAGGCGATAATGCCTTACCTGATCATACCGGATGCCGCAGGGTTCAGCAATTTTGTACAGCAGGTATTCGGTGCAACAGAAACGACCAGGCATATGCGTGATGAAACAATTATTATGCATGCGGAAGTAATGATTGAAGGATCTATTATCATGTTTGCCGACAGCACAGACCAGTTTCCGCCGCAACCTGCAGGTATGTTTATCTATGTAGCAGATGCTGACATTACATATCGCAAAGCCCTTCTTGCCGGCGCCACCTCTGTAATGGAACCAGCCAACCAGGAATACGGCAGAAGCTGCGGCATAAAAGATGCACACGGAAATACATGGTGGATTACATCCATATAAAATACATTTCTACCGAAAAATTCAAATACAGTTGATAAACATTGGCTTAACTTAGCTGTAGTTTTTCTACACACACAGCCACCCTCAATAGAATGAAAAAAGTACTGTTCAGGATCCTCAAAATCAGCGGTATTACCATTGGTAGCTTACTACTGTTGCTCTTCCTGCTGCCGGTACTTTTCCCTGGCCCTGTAACCCGTAAGATCAAGGCCTGGGCCAACAATGCCATTACCGGCGAACTGAATTTTTCCAAAGCCCGGCTTTCATTCTTCAATCATTTTCCTTCGCTCACGCTCACCCTTTATGATTTTTCATTAAAAGGATCTGCGCCTTTTCAGCAGGATACACTGGTGGCCTCCAAAGAAATCGCATTGGGCATTAACCTATCTACACTTTTCTCAAAAAAAATAAACATCGACGAGATATACCTGACCAGGGCGAAAATACATGTAGAGATAAATGAAAAAGGCCAGGCCAATTATAACATCTACCAATCGAAACCGTCGGCCAATACAAACCAGCCGGCTGACACAACAGGTGCTTCACTGAAAATAGCACGCATACAGATAGATGAAAGCGATATCATTTATGATGACCGTTCGCTGCCGATGCTCATAACAGCACATGGCCTTAATTATCTTGGCAAAGGCGATCTGGCCAAAGATATTTTTGACCTGCAGTCGCACCTGGGTATACAGCAGTTCAACTTTACTTACGGCGGCCAGGATTATATCCACTCCAAAAAGATTGACGCCAACCTTGTCACCAAAGTGAACACCCGTGAGCTGGCCTTTATATTTGAAAAGAACGATCTTAAAATAAATACCCTGCCGGTACGGTTCAAAGGCAAAATGGAATTCCTGAAAGACGGCTATGCCATGGACTTCCATCTTATATCTCAGGCTACAGACCTGCATGACGTATTCTCTGCCCTGCCACCGGAATATGCAAGCTGGCTGGACAAAACCGACATTCATGGCCATACATCTCTGAATGCGGCACTCACCGGAACTTACAGCGCTGCGACCAACAGCATGCCCAGCCTCAGTTTTGAGATGCAGGTACGCGACGGCTTTATTGCCTACGACAAAGCTCCCGCTCCCATCCACGATCTGTACCTCGATTTTAAAGCAGCCTTTCCGCAATTCAATATTGACAGCCTGTATGTAAATGTGGACTCAATAGCCTTCAAACTTGACAAAGGTTATCTTAACTCATCTCTGCACATACAAGGCCTCAACGCACCTATTATTCATGCCCGGCTCAACTCCGAACTGGACCTCGGTATCTGGGACCGCGCATTCGGGTTACAGCCATTTGATCTGAAAGGCATCTGCAAAACAAACTTTACTGCAGACGGAACTTACCGCAGAGGCGTGGTATATAAAGGCTGGCGCAAAACACCGGATACAGCCATTGTAAGCGTACCGAGATTCTCTCTGCAATCGTCTATGCAGAATGGCTACTTTAAGTACGTCACACTGCCAGAGCCACTCAGCAATATCAGCTTTAACATCAATGCAGAAGGTAAGGACAGCATTTACCAGCATGCGAAATTCTCTATAGACAATATCAACGCCACGCTGATTGATAACTATATCCGCGGCTTCTTCCATTTGTACAACGCCGACAATTACGATATGGATGGTGAGCTGAAAACCATCCTGAACCTTGCGGATGTAAGCAAGTTCTACCCGCTGGATATGAAACTGGCCGGCCATCTCCATGCAGACCTGAAGGCAAAAGGTAAATACATTTCTGCCAAACGTATATTTCCCGTGACCACAGCACAGCTGGACCTGAAAGACGGTTCCGTGCAGACAAAATACTACCCGCACCCGATTGAGCAGATACAGGTAAGCGCACAGCTGGTGAACACCTCCGGTAATATGAAATCGATGAAGGTGAACATTACACCGGTATCCTTCCTGTTTGAAGGGCAGCCTTTCATGATCAAAGCAGACCTGCAGAACTTTGACAACCTGAAATACGATATCGCTTCAAAAGGCACTATAGACATCGGGAAAATATACCAGGTATTCTCGCAAAAGGGCACTAATGTAAAAGGACTTATACAGACCAATCTGTCGTTGCGTGGCCTCCAGAGCGATGCCACCGCAGGTCGTTACAACAGGCTGTTCAACTCCGGCACCATGAAACTGCAGGATGTAGACCTCGTCTCTGAAGATTTCCCAAAACCACTTACCATCAGATCCGGCGACTTCCACTTTCAGCAGGACAAAATGTGGTTTGACCAATTTAAAGCAACCTATGGCAGCTCCCATTTTACCCTGAACGGCTACATGAGCAACGTCATTAATTACGCCATGCAGAAAAATGCCCCGCTGAAAGGGATATTTACCTTAAAAAGCGGACTGATAGTGGTAGATGAAATGATGGCGATGGCCGATAACAAAACTACAACCACTGCACCCAATACTACTGCCAGACCAGCAGCACCAACTGCTGCTTCAGGCGTGGTGATCGTACCTTCCAACCTCTCACTGACGCTCAATGCCGCTGCGCGTAAAGTGATGTACAACGGCATTGACCTGAGTAATTTTAAAGGAGCCGTACGTATAGACAGCGGCAAAGTGTATCTCGATTCCACAGGATTTGTGATCATTGGTGCACCAGTAATGATGAACGCTACTTACGGCAGTATTTCACCCGTAAAAGCATTCTTCACTTACCATATCAATGCACAGGACTTTGATGTAAAAAGAGCATACAACGAGATCAAAGTATTTCACGACCTGGCCACCTCGGCCGGCAAAGTAAATGGCATTATTTCCCTGGACTATAAACTGGCCGGCAAGCTGGATGCCAATATGATGCCCGTATACCCGTCACTGAAAGGCGGTGGCACTATATCGCTGAAAAAAGTAAAAGTGTACGGACTTAAATTATTTGGAGCAGTAAGTAAAGCCACCGGCCGCGACAGCGTAAACAACCCTGACCTCTCCAAAGTGGAAATGAAATCCACCATCGCCAATAATATCATTACCATTGAGCGGACTAAAATGAAAATTATGGGTTTCAGGCCACGTATAGAAGGCCAGGTAGGACTGGATGGCCGTATGAACCTCCGCTTCCGCCTGGGCTTACCACCTTTTGGCATCTTCGGCATACCCATGACCATTACCGGCACCAGCGAAAATCCTAAAGTGCATATGCGCCGCGGAAGAGACAGTGATACGCTTACAGAAGAAAAAGACGAAAGCGAAGGCACCGAATAATCACGCATCTTACGGCACCGATCCAGATCATCATGCTGCAACTGCGGCATGATTCTTTTAGCGATTCTGATCGCAGGAGTCATCGTTCCTTTTTTAAATATGTAAATTTTGAAACAAGTAACCAATTCATTATTTTACTGTATGAATTCCGGAACAGACGAGCCAAAGCCAAAAAATATTTTCCTGGCGGATGATGATGCAGATGACCGGGTACTTTTTGAAGATGCGCTCAAGGAAATCTGCAAGAAAACAACACTGACAACGGCAATAGACGGTACAGAACTGATGGAGATGCTGCATAGGATACCTTCGCCGTTGCCCGATGTTATATTTCTGGACCTGAACATGCCACGGAAAAACGGCTTTGAATGCCTGGATGAAATAAAAGGAGACCCTAAGCTCCATAAAATCCCGGTGATTATTTTTTCTACGGCGGCACAGCCCAATGCTGTAAGTGCAGCATATAACAAAGGTGCCAGTTATTATATGTGCAAACCAGGAACTTTCCCCCTGCTGGTAAGCGCCATTAAACGCGTGCTGTCTATCAACTGGGAACTACACAAGTTGCAACCGGCAAAAGAAGATTTTGTACTGTCATAAACGCACTATGCCAACCGGAACCATACATACCACCGATAAATTTCTTGCATCCGACAGTGAAATAAGTACGCTGATAAAGCGTAAAGACTGGAGCTATTCGCCGGTCGGAGCAATTGAGACCTGGCCGCAAAGCCTCCGGCTCGCACTTGGTATCGTTTTACATTCAAAATTTCCGATGGTACTTTTCTGGGGACCAGAACTCACCTGCTTCTACAACGATGCATTCAGGCCCAGTCTTGGCAATAACGGCAAACACCCGGAAATCCTGGGTATGCCCGGTGCAGCAGCATGGTATGAAGTGTGGGATACTGTCTATCCTTCTATAAAACAGGTAACAGACGGCGGGGCTGCCACCTGGAGTGAAGATCAGCTGATACCCATATACCGTAATGGTGCAATAGAAGAAGTATACTGGACATATAGCTACAGCCCTGTGATTGATGAGTGCGGCGATGTGGCCGGTGTATTTGTGGTGTGCAATGAAACAACCGGAAAAATACGCGCCCTGCAAAAAACAGAAGAGAGCGAAGAGCGTGCCAGGCTGGTCATTGAATCGTCCCTGCTCGGCACCTTTGACCTGGATATAAAGACAGATAATGTTATATGCTCCGACAGGATGCGTGAAATATTCGGGTTTGGGAATAATAATATTACCCACCAGCAGTTTATCGATGCGATTCACCCGGATGACCGGCATCTGCGGGACGCTGCCGCCAGTCAGGTACAGCAGACCGGCGTTATACATTATGAAGCCCGCATTATTCGCCCCGATAATACTATACGCTGGATAATAGCCCAGGGCAAAATGTTCTATAATGAACAGCATGAACCGCTGAGGATGCTCGGTACAGTAATGGACACCACCGAGCAGAAAACGGCACTGAACATTATCCGTGAAAACGAACAGAAATTCCGCAACACTGTAATGCAGGCACCAGTAGGCATTACAATATTCAGAGGTCCGGAATTTATAGTGGAAATGGCCAATGAAAATTACCTGCAGCTCGTAGGCCGTACTGAAGAGCAGCTTGTAGGCAAATCACTGTTTGAAGGATTGCCCGAAGTGCAGGCAGCTGTAGAGCCGTTGCTGAAAAGCGTTTTTGAAACCGGAACTTCCTATCACGGCAATGAATTTAAAGTGACGCTGAACCGCTACGGAAGGAAAGAAATTGCTTATTTCAATTTTGTATACCAGGCTATGCGCGAGCGTAATGGCAGCATTACCGGCATCATTGTGATAGCCAATGAAGTAACAGCACAAGTAGCCGCCCGGCATGCACTCCAGGAAAGCGAAAAGCAATTCCGCAGGCTGGTAACACAGTCACCCATAGCAATGGCCATATTCCGCGGCAGGGATTTTATTATTGAAATGGCCAATGAAACATTGCTGAACAATATCTGGCGCAGAAATTATGACGAAGTCATCGGCAGAAAACTGCTGGATGTTTTCCCGGAACTGATCAACCAGCAATTTCCTGCCCTGTTGCATAACGTACTCGACACAGGCATTGCCTATAAAGAAAATGAAGCACCGGCGTATATTGATTCGCATGACGGCCGGAAGCTGTACTACCTCGATTTTGAGTATGCCCCGCTGCCGGAAACCGATGGAAAGGTTGCTGGCATTATGGTAACAGTAAGTGATGTGACAGAAAAAGTAGATGCCCGGCAAAAAATAACAGCCAGCGAGCTGAAGTTCCGGCTACTCGCCGATTCTGTACCGCAATACATATGGACAACAGATGCCCGGGGAAATATCACCTATTTTAACCAGGCCCTGTATGACTTTACAGGTCTCACTTATGAAGAGGTAAAAAATGATAAATGGGTTACGTTTGTTCATCCCGATGACCGTGCAGAAAATATGCGGAAGTGGATAGAAGCTGTGAACACAGGACAGCCTTATCTTTTTGAACAGCGCTTCCGCAAATATGATGGCGAATACCGCTGGCAGCTAAGCCGTGCATTGCCGCAAACAGACAGCAATGGCAATATACAGATGTGGGTAGGGACCAGCACGGATATTCATGATCACAAACTGTTTACCGACGAGCTGGAAAAACAGGTGGAGGAACGCACCAGTGAACTGAAAAAAGCCAACGAAGATCTTATCCGTTCCAACAGCGAACTGGCACAATTTGCCTACGTAGCCAGTCATGACCTGCAGGAGCCGCTGCGCAAAATACAAACATTTGCCAGCCGCATCCTGGATTTTGAAAAGAACAACCTCAGTGATAAAGGGAAAGATTATTTCAACCGTATGCAGTCTGCATCCGGCCGCATGCAACAGCTCATTAAAGACTTGCTCTCCTACTCCGCTACGGCAACCGGGGAAAAACATTTTGAGCAAATAGATCTTAATATTATCCTGCAGACAGTGAAAGACCAGCTGCGCGATACTATAGAACAAAAGCGGGCGCATATAAAATCAACCCCGTTGCCGGTGCTGCATGTGATCGTCTTCCAGTTCGAACAGCTTTTTACCAACCTTATAACCAATGCACTCAAATTCTCGAGACCAGATACAGAACCTGAAATAAATGTGAGTGTGGATGTTATTGCTGGAAGTGATATTCCGGATGTTCCCGCAAATACTAACCGCAACTATTACTGCATTACCGTAACAGATAACGGGATTGGCTTTGAGCCGCAGTTCCGTGACCGTATCTTCCAGGTATTTCAGCGGCTTCATGGCAAAGATGCCTATGAGGGCACGGGCATTGGTCTTGCGATCTGTAAAAAGATCATGGAGAACCACAATGGCTTCATCACCGCCGACAGTGAAGAAGGAAATGGCGCAACGTTTAATATTTATATGCCTATATAAATCCAACCCGGCATAGTATCCCACCTTTAACCAGAGCAAAGAGTAACCACAAAAGTTTTTTTATCAATCATACATAAGCAAAATCGCACGTTCGCAAACATGTGAAAGATGTAACTCTTATACAGATTTGTGTAATGCTTTACATGTTTTAAAGACGCACCTTTACCAAGTGAAAATTCTTTCACAAGTTAAATTCCCAAAAATGGACGTAGCTCAAAATAAAACGAACGAAGACTTTAAGATGACCGGTGATTGGAGCCAGCAGTCAAAACTGCTTAAAGAAAAATTTAACCAGCTTACAGATGCAGACCTGAAGTTTGAAACCGGAAAAGAAAACGAGCTTATCACCAGAATAGAAACGAGGCTGAATAAAAAACGCGATGAAGTGATCAACATCATCAAAAAAGGTCAGCCGCAAAAAGCATAAGCATTACAGCTAAAAGGATACTGCTTTCATAATATATTTCACAGCAATTTTAGTCCTTCCTTTCTCCCAATAAAAACCCCTTTGCCACAAGCAAAGGGGTTTCCCCATTATATTCAGGATTATTTTTCCAGTTAGCCGATTTTACAACGCAGCCACCGGCGTCTGCACATCATGGTAGAAAAGAAATTGCCATTCTTCCGCCCTGCCTTGTGCCGCATATTGTTCCCGCAGCTCCATTGCTTTTTTACCGTCAAAGTCGTACTTGGCAATATATTTTATTTTCATCTGTTTTAACTGCGGAGCTTCATCTCCGCCATAAAACACCTTGTCACCGCCATCTTCCACCAGGTATACAATGTGCTGCGGACAATGTCCGCCGGAATGCGTAAACCGGATGTAACCGTCAATCATGCCGCTTTCACCGTCCAGCCAATGCACTTTTGCAGCCGCCAGTAAAGCTTCCACTTCTTCAGGATAGTAAGAAGGATACCCTGTCTGAAGGGCATAATCAGCTTCTGCACGGTAAATAAAATACTCTGCATCGGGGAATGTGGCTTTTACCAGGCCGTTGCTATCTGTATAAGTAGCTCCGCCGATATGGTCCTTATGCAGATGCGAAAGCAATACTTTTGTCACATCACGATAATCATATCCGGCTTTGCTGATGTTATCATGAATCTGAAGTACCCCTTCCTTTGTAGAAAACCCGAGGCCGGTATCAAATACGATCAAATCTTTTTCTGTAACCACCAGGAACGGCTGCACTTCTACCAGCAACGACCCAACAGAGCGGTCATTCAACTCATCTTGCTCCAGGTCAAACGGCACGAACTGCTTGTCGCGGCCAACTGTAAATGCACCTTCTGAGAGCGGATATATTTTTGCCATTGTTTTAGTATTGAGATCTAGGATATGAGATGTGAGATACCAATCAGAAATCACATCAATACCTGTTCATTTATCAGCGCATTAGCATATCTACCCATATTCGCATCAGCTAATTTTCAAATTTAACTTACCGTATCATCACCCCTCTGTCCATATCCAGCCTTATCATAATAAAAATAAGAATGCTGAAGGACAGCAGCGAAGACCCCCCATAGCTGAGCAACGGCAATGTAATACCGATTACCGGCGCCAGCCCTATGGTCATGGAAATATTGATAGCAAAGTGAAAAAACAAAATAGACGCCACACAGTAGCCGTAAATGCGACTGAATGCCGATCGCTGCCGTTCTGCAAGGTGCAGTATACGCAGCATCAATGATATGTAAATGGCAATAATTACCAGGCTGCCGGCAAAACCAAACTGCTCTCCTATAGAACAAAAAATAAAGTCCGTGTTCTGCTCCGGTACGAAGTCGTTTTTGGTGGAAGTACCATTCAGGAACCCTTTACCCAGCAAGCCTCCCGAGCCGATGGCTATTTTCGATTGCCTTACGTTGTAATCAGAATCTTTCTTCTTTGGCTTTTCCCCGGGTTCATTGGCTGCTTTCTGATATGCCTCAGGCACTTCCTGCCCCAGCATGTTATAGATGCGTTCTACCTGGTAGCCATGCATCTTCTTAAAAGCAAAAGGCACTATCACCTGCGAAAAAAGGATGCAGATACCCCATATACCTATCAACATGATCCTGGCCACAGAATCCCGCTTCAGTGTATGTCTTATTAATACCCCTATCAGTACCGCAAGTGAGGTAATAATGATAAAAAGTACTGTTTTATTCACCAGCAGCGTACCCAATGTAAGCGCCACCAGCGAAAAACCAACGATCAGCACAGCATTGGGCAACCCTTCACGGTACATAACCAGGAAGAAGGAAAAATATACGAGTGCCAGCCCCGTCTCGTTCTGCAGGATGATGATGAACGCCGGTACCAGGGCTATGGCCACACCGATCATCCTGTCTTTAAGCAACTTAAAGTTTGTTTCCTGCATAGACAGGAAGCGCGCCAATGCCAGCGATGTAAATATCTTAGCTACTTCACCCGGCTGAAAGGCAAAGCCCCCCACGCCCAGCCACGAGTGCGACCCTTTGACATCTTTACCGGCAAATATGGTGATGAACAGAAGAAAAACGGCAATCGTGTAGGACAGGAATGCAATCGACGAGAAAAACTTACTGTCGGTAAGCAATATGATCATACCCACAAACAGCGACGGAGCAAGCCATATTGCCTGCTTTACAAAGCTCTTATTAGGCATGAGAATACTCGGGTCGGTACTTTTATACTCTACGGAAAAAACTGCCAGCAGCCCAATGCATACCAGCAACAGGTACAGTCCCAGCGTCAGCCAGTCTATACGGTTTACAAATGTTTTCCTGTTTACGCTACTTACACTGCTCATAAACTATTGGGGCTTCGGCGGCTTATCGCTGTGCAGCTGCAGTGGCGATGGCACCGTTTATACTTTTGTTCTTTTATCGGCTGTTTTGTTTTTTCCTGCTGTAATATCTTTCAACTATAGCCTGCACCTGCGCCCAGCGCTGCGCCTGCGACACACTGTCCTGGTAGGCCTGCATCTGCATTTTACGCTCTTCACGCATCCTGTCTTTAGCACGCTGCGCTGAGTCCAGTATATATGTGTATTTGCTGATCACATTTCCCTTTATCATCCGTTCTTCCATTGCTTTACGCTTAGACGATATACTGTCGCGCAGGTATTTTTCTATCATAAGGCTGGCAATAGGCCCTGCCCAGGTAGCACCATACCCTGCATTTTCCACAGCTACTGCTATCGCTATTTTGGGATGTATCCGCGGTGCAAAGGCCACAAACATAGAGTGGTTCTGCATCTTCATGGGCTTACCGTCAATCACGGCCTTGTTTTCTGCAGTACCCGTTTTGGCACAAATGTCTATTCCTTCAATTTTGGCCACAGTTGCTGTACCGCTTTCCACCACATCCTGCATTCCCAATGCTACGATACCATAGGTTGTATCCGGTATGTGCAGGAACTGCTGCTTTATTTTATACGGATTCAACACGCTGTCGTTAGCGTTATTACCTACAGCCCGGACAAAGTGTGGCTTATAATAAAAACCATGATTCGCAATAAGACACATGGCATTAGCCATCTGCAGCGGTGTTTCTGTCAGCTCGCCCTGCCCCATGCCTATAAATACGTTGGTGCAGGAATTCCAGGATCCGTGGTACATTTTATTATATGCCGCCGAATCAAATAAAGTGCCCCCTATCTCAAATGGAATATCTACGCCCGTAGGGTGCCCTATCCCAAAATGGTACATATATTGGTACCATTCCTGGAGACCATTCTTCACCCCGCCAAATTTTGACAGGTCCACCGACCGGCGGTATACATCACAGAAATAAGAGTTGCAGGAGTGTGCGAGTGCCAGGCGAAGATTTGCCGCGTGCCCCCCACCTGCGTGAGTACAGGCTATAGGACGCCCGCAGGCGCGGTAAGAGCCCCCGCACGGATAGCCAAATGAAGGAGTGATCGCTCCCTCATCCAGCCCTATAAGTGCAGTGAGTGGCTTCTGCGTAGAACCCGGCGGATAAGACGCTTTCATTGCCCGGTTAAATAATGGCTTTGTGGCCATATTATATAGCGCCGCATAGTTTTTAGATCTGTCGGCACCACTGAGCAGGTTAGGATCAAAACCCGGACTGCTTACCATCGCCAGTATCCCGCCGGTTGCCGGGTCTATTGCTACAATGCTGCCCAGCTTGTTCTGCATGAGTTTTTCCCCATATGCCTGCAATTCTGCATCTATATAAAGCTGCAGCGCACTGCCGGATATAGCGGCGGTATCAAGTGCGCCTTTTTTATAGGCGTCTCTTTCACGATTAAAGTTGTCCTTTTCCTTATACTCCACACCACGCTGGCCACGCAGTACTTCTTCATAAGTGAATTCCAGTCCGTCCTTGCCTACATAGTCGCCTTGCTGGTAAGAAGAAAAGCGATCCTTCTTAAGCATAGCGGGAGAAACCTCGCCGATATACCCCAGGAAACTGGCTGCGCTGGCCTTTGGATAGCTGCGTATATAGCGCGCTACCGGTACAAAACCACGGAATGAATATGCATTTTCCTGGAAACGGGCGATCTGCCCTTCGCTTAGCTGTGGCAAAAAAAGCCCCTGACGCATAGGCCCGTTCAGGAACCGTGATTTGTCCAGCAGTTTTTTGTAGGTAGCAGTATCTATGCCCAATGCATTGCAGAACTGCACAATATCCATGTCTTTAGGCACTTCATTGGGAGTTACCATCAGGTCATATACCTTTTGGTTATAGCACATTACCTTGCCTTTGCGATCATAGATAACACCGCGCGGAGGATATACGACCTTACGGAGGATGGCTATATCATTGGCCATCACCTTATATTTATCTTCAAACAGCTGCAGAAAAAGTAAACGGATCAGTATCACAAAAGCGACACCGACGAATATAAATTTGACGACGTATTGGCGCGGATTAGCCGCAAGAGACATAGCAGATTATGTTAAACCGGAAACAGATACAAACCTAACTCAAAAACCTCATTCCGAAGATGACAAAGCTTGTTTTGAAGGATATTTTTTTGAGCAGATATATATATCGTTGAAAAAAAATTTTGACGAAAAGTTTTTACTTTTTAAAAAGCATGTTTACTTTTGCAATCCCAAACAGGGAAAACAGTTCCATTGTGTAATGGTAGCACAACTGATTTTGGTTCAGTTAGTCTTGGTTCGAATCCAGGTGGAACTACAAAAGGAGCAATAATATTGCTCCTTTTTTGTTTTTGATTCTTTTATAAAATATCTATACAAAATAACACCGGCCCTTTTCAGGGCCGGTGTTATTTTGTCTGCTTTCTTTTCTTATTTCATCACTTTAATCGTTTCGCTGTTATGCGGCCCGGTATACTGTACCAGGTAAATCCCGGAACTGAGTTCAGACATATCAATCAATGTCTCATCTGATGTTACCGTTATCGTTTTTATGATTTTACCGGAAATATCACGCAGGTTAATGAAAGTACTGCCCCCCTGGTAACCCGTGGTTGTTACATGGAGTATATTCGTAACCGGGTTTGGTGAAGCTGTTATTGTAAACATGCCCGGCACTTTTACCGCAGCAGATACGATATCTGAATACTTATAATTACCGTCTTTATACAGCGCCTTTATCCTGTAAAAATTATTTCCTGTCAACGGCGTCAGATCAGAAAATACATAACCGGCCCTGTTTTCATAATGGGTCTCTGCTCCTACAGCAGCAAAACTTCTGCCATCTGCGCTGCGTTCTATCGTATACGACAACTGCCCGTTATTGCTTACTGTCCATGCTACCTGGTTGTGTGTGCTGTAATTCTGTGCACTTACGTTTATGAAATCAAGCGGAAGCGCACCACAATCTTTAAGCGCCAGGCTTTGTACAACGTCGGAGGTACAATTTGTGAGCAGGTTTGTGATATACAGCGTATATCTCCCGGTATCTGCAGCCGTTATCGGGTTAAAGCTCAGAGAAGTTGTGGTATCCATAGTCCCGTCGGGCTTCGACCAGGAGTAGAGCATATTGGGTATACTGTCTACAGACATTGCATAATTACTGCCGAGACAGCTCCTGCCTACCTGTGTAAGGGGATTCCTGATTGAATCTACATACACTGTTGAAGTAAATGCATTACCGCAGTTATCTGTGATACGCACCTGGTAACTGTTGTGGCTTGGGCCTGGCAAACCGGTAAACACATTGCTTGTCTGCGACGGAGCAGTATAGTTTGCAGGGCTGCCGCTTAATATCTCATAGGTATATGGCTGCACGCCTTTCAAACCCATAATTGCAAGACTAAAGCCGGAAACACAGCTGAATCCCGCAGATGCACCAATAGTTGGCTGCAGATAGGCTGGTGAATGAACAGTATCTGTTATGCAATTCAGATGTATCAGGTATTTAGCATTCGACTTCAGGTTATATATCGTATCTCCCCAAGGCGCAGATATGCTGTTGCTTCCCATAGAGTCTGTGACATATGCATATGCCGGGTACAGTGTTGCGTATGGGAGATACCAAATGCTGTTATCATATGCGTACACTACCAGTTTATTGGCATTGACGCATCCCGGCACAAATACATAGCTAATGCTGTCCAGGTAAGGTTCTATTCTCAGCTGGAATGTTATTGCCCGCATACAGGTACTCAGCTCGGTTGCCTGGATAGTATATGTTCCGGTATCCTTGTTCTGAAGCAACATTCCGGAATAACTGATCAGAGTAGTATCATTAAATATAACAGCCGGGCCTGAAATCAGGTGATAACGCACAGAGTCTGATGTATAATTAAGCAGGCTGAAAGAAACGTTGCCTTTACCGGGACCAACGGCAGGATAACACATTCTTGTAGTCTGATTGACACCCAGGGGGGCAGGACCATAGAAATAAGCATTAAACACAAGTTCATTACAACTATCCAGTATCTGGTATGTGGCAGACTGGCCACTTGCTATTAATATCGTATCAAGCTGGGTTGAGTTATATATGTATATGGTAGAGGTATCAACATTGCCTGTAGATGAGGTAAGCACAAACCTGATAGGGAAATTAAGGTGGCTTATATTAGGCACTAAATAATTGTACATAGCGTACAGGTTATTATTTTTACAGATTGTAGACGAATAAGGATAATAATATGCATAAGCCGGCACCTGGAAAGTATCGTTACATCCATCTGTAACCGTCAGCAGCTCTGTTGTCAATGGTGAAATCCTGGGGAAAGTAAAGGCGAGCGTGCTGCCATTTGAGTATAAAGTGGACGCATCACCATACTGCGACCGGAAGGTATCAACACCTCTTACCACGTAAGCGTTAAATGGCCCGCGCAATCTGATATTATTAGGCACCAAAGTATTATTTGTACCTAAAAAGAGTGCAAAATTATATTGAATTGAGTCACAACCGTCGTAGCCTGTACCTGCATAGCCGAGCGACTTATATATAGGGGCTGCAGATGTAATCGTATAATTCAACGTCTGTATATTATTACAGCTATCCTCCACCCGCACCTGGTAAGTGCCCGGAACCAGGTTATTAAAAAATACGGAATTGGCCTGGCTGTTCAACACAGAATCATTAACAGGGCCGGTAAGTTTTATATTACACGGTGGCACCTGGTTGACAATGCCAACCCTTAGCGCATAGGCAGAATCCATATTGCTGATACAGATACCTTCTATAGACACAGACACCGAAATGTTCATCGGCGTATTTTCAGAAGCGGCTACATAATTCATAAATATAGCATGTCCGCAGCTGTCTTTAAACTGTATCAGGTAAGTACTGTCTGCTGTAAGATGGCTGAGATGGAAAGTGTCCCTCGAAATGGAAGCCGATGGTGTACCATTACCGGAAATATTTTTTATAACATAAGGAGGCGGATAGCTGTAGGCATAATAATACGGCAATGTCAGTATAGCATTACCAGCAGATACGCTTCCTACACAACCGCCTGTTGCCGACAGCGCAGTTGGTATTACTTCTGATGCCTGCGGCAGATTTGCTGCCCCCAGGTAATAATTATGAAGTCTGCCGCATGAATCTGTAAGTGTAAAATGATAAAGTGTATCCTGGCCGGTGGTGGCAGCTTCAAGATTATACAAAGTGATCTGATTTCCGTTGGTGATTACTCCCGGCGTGTTGGGCCCGGAAACAAAAGTAATATTTGTATAAGGCGGCGGAGCAACGAGAGTTCCCTTGAGAACATAGTTTGCCCCGCAGCTATCCGGCTGTGCCCAGCTAACCGCAAATCCATCCCTTCCAAGGCCATAAGAAAAATACTGGGAATACGCCCGGTTGTGGCAACTGCTATCCCGGTAACTAAAACTGATGCCCCCAAGCGTATCAGAAGGGAAACCACTGATCACAAGACTGTCCGGTGCATAAAAAACGGAAGTAAGAACAGTGGAAGCCGGCATACCATAACCCGGCTGGGGATCATAAAACGGCCCTGTACCAGTTGTTTTTACAGAAAGAGCATATGTATTATTACAATTGGCACTACCTGCAAATACAGGATACTGCGTTAAAAGAGAGTAATCATTCATATACGCATAAATGCTGTCGTTGCAGGCATCTGTAAAAACAAAATAACTATTGTTAAAAGGTGCATACCCGGAAATATTGATTGTATCTCCGCTCATCTGTATAACAGGCTGCGGAGCAGAAGGATTAAGTGACGAATAGCGCTGAAATGTATAAGGGGTATTTAATACGGGAACAAAACTGCCCGAAAGCCCATTGACACCACATGTATATGCCGGGGTTACATTTACGTATTGATTAAAATAAGAAAAGAGACTGGTGGTGTGAAGATTGCCGCAACTGTCTTCGTAAGAAATATTAAGATAGACATCGTTGGGAATACCTTTAAGCCGGAGGTCACCCCCACCCTGCACTATTGCTGTTGGAGCGCCGCTCTGCAAATTCCCGTTGTTATCATAATAGGTATAAGTGACATTCTGTATCAGCCCGGTTTCTTTTAAATAAAAGCTGCTGTCACACAGATTATAATAATTGTTGTAGTCTCCAATGTATATAATGGGTATGTTTGAAAAAGAATAACCGATGTATACATATGCACTGTCCCGGTTGCCGCAGCTGTCGTTAAATTTTATATAGAAATTGGGAGTGGTGGTCTGCATATTAACATCTGTCTTCAGCCCCGATATATAAAAGGTATCATTACTCGCCGTTACAGAAGGAAGGTTGGTAGATCCTGCTGCGACAGAAATATTTGATATGGGCAATGTAAATGTATGTACGGCATACCCGTTTATAAAAACACTGTCATTCGAGCATGTCGTAGAGGTCATCGTTATTGGCAGATAAATAAATCTGTTCGTACACTGCCCGGATGCCATATCAGGATGCACCCACATAAACATTAATGCAACTATTGCACCTAATAAGAACTGATACCCTTTCAATCGTAAAAAGGGAGTTGGAATTGCTTTCATATCGTTACCCGCCGCCGTGTGGCAGCACCGCTTAGTAACAACCAAATATTAGGCCAGCCGCCATATATAAGCACATAAAAAGTAATCTTTGGCAACAATAAAAGAAAACACGTGTCTGTTCATAAACTAATTTTAGCAGATAAGAAAAATGAGAAAATACTGGCTTTCTCACCGTAAAAATCCGGATCATGAAAAAACAGGCATCGTACGGCCGATGATCACATAGCAATTTTTCACGCCATTGCCCGTGCAAACCCTACTGTCTGGCGGTACATCTGCGGAGATACATCTGCATTTGTCTTAAAAAACCTGCTGAAATAATATTCGTCTTCATACCCCAGTTCATAAGCTATTTCTTTTACCGCTTTATTGGTGAGGTACAATTCGCGCTTGGCTTCGATAATAATACGTTCTGAGATAAGCTCGGTAATTGTTTTATTAAAGTATGCCTTCGTTATCCGTGTCAGCGCCTTGGGCGAAATATTCAGATCCTTTGCATAATCACCGGCGCCATGCTTCGTCCTGAAGTCCTTTTCTATAGCATCCTTCAGTTCCTGCAGTATAAAAAGTTCCTTTACACCGTTTGCTGTTTCCCTCGCCTGCGGCACTTGCTCGGCCTTAAGACGGGAAGCTGTAATCAGAAAAATTTTCAGGTAGGAAACCAGGGACTCATGCTGTGCCAGTGCCGGGCGCAGCATTTCCGTCTGCATCTGATTTATCAGCATGTCAAAAACGCCGGCAGTTGCCGCATCAATAAATGTATGCGGCGGATGATAAATATTATTAAACAATACACCATTGCAGGCTACTTCTTTCTGGTGCAGGTGAATGCAGAAAAAGTCGGGGTGAAACTGCAGCGCAATACCTTGCATATCTTCCTTCACCTGGAACATAAAAGGCTGGTACGGTGTAAATGCAAACAATACATTTTCCCCGAACTCATATTCAGAGAAATCGGCCTTTACTTTGCCCGCTCCTTTCCTGATCCAGATAAGCGAATAATAGTTATTCCGCTGCAGGTGATCAAAATAGCTGTTGTCTGCAAACGGAAATATCTTAAAAGCGAGATTGCCATTCTGCGGATCGGTAAGCGTAAGTGCTGTATCTGCTGCCATATTATATCAAAGATATATTACAAAACGGGCAGTATCGACATGCCCGTTCTGCATTGTTAAATAAGTATCGGATTAAAAATAGCAACAGCCTAAAGCGCAGCTGCAGTTTGTACCCTTACAACAGGAAAATCTATCTCCGTTTTAGCTGTGTTATTAAAATAATTGGTCAGTATATTCAGTGCCACATGCCCTACTACTTCGCCGATTTCGCCATCATTAAGGCCTGCGGCTTTGGCTGCATTTACATCGTCATCATTTACAAGTCCACCTTTATGCACCAGCGCCCGAGCAAATTTCAATACAGTATCTGTTTTTGTATCAGCTGCATAGCCGTTACGGGCATCTGCCAGGGTTCCGGCATCTATTTTCACCAGCTTTTCGCCAATATAGCTATGGGCAGAAAGACAGTAATCGCAGGAGTTGCTTTCTGCAACAGCGAGCGCTATCAGTTCGCCCGTTTTTACGCCGAGTAAACCTTTCCCAAGTGTCCCGCTGAGGTCCAGGTAGGCCTGCAGCAGTGCGGGCGAGTTGCCCATTGTCCTCATCATATTGGGTATTGTGCCCAGCTTGCCTTCTATAGCATTAAATAATTCTTTTGTTTTACCGGTTGCCTGTTCAGGAGTGATCGCTTGTAAACGTGCCATTTTCTATTTTTTTAGATTGTGATGTCTTATTGACAACACAAAGGTGCAACGTTGTACCAGCCTGTAAAATGGAGGATCGGCGCAAAGGGATGGACAATTTTCCCACTGGGGAAACATCTCTGTTTACATACATTTTTCCCGGCCCATGCTCAACATCTTCCCGATGCTGCATCCATTCGTATTTTATAAAAAAAGTAGATTTTACCATTGGAATTATATGAAATAATGCATTTTTAATTAAACAATACTTCATCTCTATGGCAAACAATGAAAAAGAAAAAGCAGACCAGCCGGCACCTGAAATGACGCAGGAATCGATCATACGGGAACTGGATACATCGGAAAGGTATAAATCTTATTTCGGGCAGTTCCTTCCGGGTTCGGTTAAAGACTTCATCAACTCATATGCTCAGAACAAGGCAATGTGGTGGCAATACGGCCCTTTCAATATAAGCATGAATGAAAGGGAAGATATGCAATGGATCAACGCCGCTGCAAACCACCTGGAAATAATACAGCAAAAAAAACTGTTTGATGCCCAATGCCTTTGGCGCGCCGAAAAAGTGACCTATCCGGGTATTGAGCTTTGCTTCGATTTCAAGGTATGGGAGCAGAATGTACTGCATTGCCCCTTTTTGGAACCCGTGAAACAGGATGACATAGCGCTTTATATCCAATACCTTCAGCAGGACAATATCGACTTCCAGCTGGGGTGGCTGGAAGAATGGCAGGATTACGAAGAAATAAAAGAAGCGTTCGAAACGGACAATGCAAGCAGGAATGTGCCTGAATGGTACGAATTTCATAACAGCAGGACAGGCACAGGCGTATACCTCAGCCTGCCGGATATAAGAGGTGAAAAAGAAAATTTTTATGTTGATATTACCCGGGCGCATGCAGCTGTACAAAACAAAGAAAGAAATGAAGCGTGGGAGGCCAACAGGGACAAAAGACCTTATCTCAGCACCATTGACAAAGAACAGCTGGAGCATTTTATCAACACATTTGAAGACAAGCAGACACAGGAATATTACAAAGCTTATAAACGGAGTTCCCGGAACAGTGAAGAGGAAGAAGTGCTGATGGAAATGGTAAGCCTCCTGTTATCAGCTGAAGAACCTGTAGCGATAGGGGCACATTACGACTTCAGGGAAGCACTCGTAAAAGCAACAGAACGGTTCAAGGCCCGCAAGATCGCAGAATATCTTCCCTTTGCGTATAACGAATACCTGCTGAACCAAAGTATGAACTTAGGCGCCCCCAAGGAAAAACTGCAGGCTGCTGACGATTATAGCTCCATACGAAAAACATGGTACGGCAATATTATAAAAGGTAGAATACTGAACGGAGAACCGGGGGACCTTAATTTTTAAGCTACCCCACTATCTTTCCTGTCGTATGCCTGCAGCTGCCGGGATAGCTGCTGCCATTGTCCATCCACAACTCAAACCTCATATTATTAAACAGATCTGACGGCACTATTTCAAAGTCTTTAATTTCTATACTGCGGCCCAGTACCTTCGGCACTATTGCATTGATGAACCACGAGTTGTGCGTGATCAGCAGCGATGCTTTCCTGCCGGTGTCAGCCAGCGGCGACAGGAGCAATTCCATTAATTCTTTATCATGCCTGTAGCATTCAGAAAAACTTTCAAAGTCTAAAAGGTCTGATGATTTTACATCTATGGCATTTACAAAATCCGCCAGCGTCGGAATAAACCTGTTCTGGTAGTCCGGCAGGACATGATCCTGCTCGCACAGGTCCTTTACGTTCACAGATCTTCCGTCACTGTTGATGATCGTATGACCGAAGACCGGCACTACTACGCGCCTGATGCCCCACATAGTATGCAATATGCGGTGCCGGTTGTCGCTGCATAATTCTTTGGTGCTGTCCATAAGATCATGAATGGGCAGATAGTCTTCGATACTGCCGCCACGTCTTTTTACCGATATCCGCGCATGTGCAGTTGCATTCATAGCTTAAAATTCTCCCAGTTCATCCACTTCAGGATCAAAATCCACAGCTATCACATCGGGGCTTTCATAAGTCACCACATCATGAAAAGACACACCCAGAATGGCCAGCAGGTCTTTTGCCTGCTGCTCTGATATTTGCTCCGGGAAATTAAAGAAGTGCTCGTCTTCTATCGTTATACCAAAACCGGTTTTATAATATTTCTCCAGTTGTTTGAAGATGTTCTTATAATCTTCATTGTAAAAAAAGAAATCGACCGCATTTTCTCCTGCCAGGTTTTGCATAGAAAGCATATCCTGTTTGCCTTTTTCAGCCAGGGCGTTGTCCAGGTTGTCATATATGCCCATCACAGAGCCCTTGGCACCCGCTGCTGCTTCAAATGCTTCATCGGTATAGAAAAATCCCTTTTTGTGTACTACGTATTTTGGCATGTTGTTTTGTTTTTTGAGATGAGATGTGAGTATAGAGATATGAACGTATGATCAAGCATTAAGCTGTTATAATCTATCAACTCTTCCGCCCCGGCATCACCACATGGTTTACATCCTGTGCTATCAGCTGTTCTATCAGGTCATAACCACCATTGGGCTTGCTGTGCGCCTGCTCTCTTTCCTCTTTGGTAATAGGCTGTGCCCAGTAGATATTCACCTTATCGCCATTCATCTCCAGTGGCGGCAGTTCCGGCCCGTTATAAAGTGCAGAAGAAAGTATTAGGCTTTCATATGGCGGCGATACAGCATTGGAAGCTATTGTATGACCTTCGCCCAACCAGCTCACTTTACGCCAGGGCATACCAGCCAGACCAGATATGCCTTCTGCCAGCTTCATTGCTGTATCCTCCCCCAGCGACCGGTGCACGGCAACCGCAAGCTCCATACGTCGGTAACCTGTAACCGCGTCATCATAGAGATAATCTACCCACGGCATGGGCCGCTGGCTTACTCCCAGTGTCAGAAAAATGAACTGATCTTCATATTCAAACGAAGCGACAGCCATTGGCGGCCATTTACCACCATCAATAGCAAAGTATTGTTTGTGGCGGCCATAAACAGATTCGTAAGCCCCCAGTATATAATTCTGTGTGGCATGCCAGGGGCTTTCATCGCTTTCCCAGCTTGCAGCAAACCGCTGTGCTTCTTCTACATGCAGCAACAGATCATTATCTTCCAGCAACGGAAAATTCAGCCCCCATGCACGGGAGCATGCGCGGGAGTAAGATACCGGCGGATCGGTATGGAGGCTCCAGCCGGATATAATTGCTACCGGCTCACCATCCAGCAGTAATGCGGCTCCTTCTTCTGAAGGAAACCATATTACTTCAATCTCTGTAGCTTCTTCTTTCAGCGGTGCTTCTCCCTGCGGATGCGCACAGTAAGGTGCAGGCATCATCGGTGCTTCCCCCTGCTCCATAGCAGCTGTATCCGGCATTTCCGGTGCAGGCTGCAGGTTACGCACCCAACAGGCGCGCATATTAAATTGACTTTCCAGCGCAGGATGCGGCTGTATGTAGAAATAAACGGTCTTATCCGTCTGCTCTGCAAAGGCCATAAAAGTGCCGGAAGCGTTTACTGATTCAATTAATATCTGTGGTTCCATTTATCATTGTTTTATGTATTTAGGGCGGCCGGCTGCACTGCCCCGGTGAAGCGGTGGTTGCGACGCTCCGTTCATTTGCAGGATACCTGATGTATCAACGGCCATATATTATCCGGGATAGCGTCAAATAATCCATCTCTTTTCCGCAATGCGGTGCCTGATGATCACAGGTTAAAAAATGCACAATAAATATACCAGTTTAAGGGGAAGCCTGCATTTGCTGACTAATCTTCTATAATCGCTGCAATAGTGCAAAAATCTGCAACAATAATATGGGACAACATTTATGCAAATTTTATTACATACGAACAATTCATATTAAAAAAATAAACAAATAGACAATAACTTTATTTTGCACTCTTAAAAAACACAAGCACATGATCTGGCACATTATTTTAGGTGGCCTGGCGGGCTTTCTGGCCGGCAAGCTAATGCGTGGCGAGGGCTACGGAATTCTTATCGATATCCTGCTGGGCCTGGCCGGAGGCTGGCTGGGAAGCTGGATTGCAGGAATATTGCGCATTCCTACTTTCGGATATTTCATTACCGCTTTCCTGGGAGCAGTATTACTGGTAGGACTTACCAGGCTGATCAAGAAGGGATAAAGCTTTAAAAGGTACAATGATAAGGCACCAGTATGGGTGCCTTATTTATTATGTCGCAAAAAATCATACTATCCGCTATCTCCTGATTTCAATCCTTTTTTAGAAACATAATACGGAAAAAAAATCCGCGGAGCTAAAACTATAGGCTTCAATTCCTTGTTGGGTATAACAGCCCGGCTTCTTTCCAGTATAAATTCTAATTTTTGTTGTAAGCTGAGCCCTTCCAGTGTAAGGAAAATGTTATGCTCGCCTTCTTTTCCATAAACCTGCGTATAAGTGCCCCGTATCTTTACATGGTGCCTCTTTTCGAAGTCTGCAACAAACGGCATGAGAGCGGAAATATTATCCCACCTCGGATCGCGCGGACAGCAGACGGAGCCATACCCTTCCGAATAATAGACTTTGATCATATCTGCAGGCATCGTTCCGGGATTTCTAAAATGCAACACCGGCTGTGTGCCTTTTATTATAAAGCTGTCCGTCTTTATACCACCCTTATCGTCTTTCTTAACATGAAATAATTTACCGGTTGTAACCGGCTCCGCGCAGATAATACCTGTTTGCAGCGCGTGTGCGGCGGCGGCATCATAATATGCCCAGTCCGGTGAAATAACAGTGATATCTGTAAGAAAGGAGTAGCTCGTCAAAGAAGTGCACAACAAGGCGTTGGATACACGGGCATCATTAAAACATATAACAGAAGCGCCATCTTGTGGCATCGGTATATCCACCAGGTAATTCTCGCCCTTCCTGGCTACATCATTGCGGTCTATCCGTATTACGTTATTAAAAACAGTGTTCTTTAAAACCTGTGCTTTGGCAAATACAGGCATTGCAGGAAACAACAGGCATATACATTTCAGCTTTTGCATATTCCAACATTTGCTCATCATAGGATCATTTCATTTGGTCAAATATTTTCTTCATTATCCGCTCCTGGCTGCCTGTATAGAAAAAACCGTTTTTCTTCAGTTCTTCTATTCCGGCCATACCATTTTTCAATGGGGGAAATATACGCGTTGCTTTATGCAGGGCTTCGGCGGCTTCCTCTTTCCGGTCCATCATAAAGCAGGTCATAGCGAGTCCCAGTAAGGCATCTACCCCTTTCTTATTTATACGCAGGCTCTCCCCAAACAGGCGGTGTGCTTCTTCCAGGTCATTTTTATCAAAACTGATATAGGCCATATTGTTATAGGCGAGGCTGCTCCTGGGGTAATACTCCAGGAAAATGCGATAATGCTTCAGTGCCTCATCCGGCATGTCAGACTGCTGTTCTGTAATGGCCAGCTCCATATATGCCTGCGGAAATTCCCGTCCCGTATCCAGTGCTACAGCCCGCGTAAGATCCGAAAAAGCATCGGGGTTATCCTGCCTGTCTTTCCTGATACGACCGCGCTGCAGGTAGGCAAGCGGCTGATCCGGGGCTAAAACGGTTGCTTTGGTATAATCATCTTCTGCACCGGCCAGGTCACTCAGTTCTTTCCGTACATTACCGCGGTTGATATAACTATCATACATTCCGGGATTACGCTCTATTGCTTTGTTATAGTCTTTCAGCGCGCTTTCGTAACGCTTCATTTTCACTTTCAGGTTGCCGCGGTTATAATAAGATTCTGCGCTATCCGGAGCCATATGAACTAAAGCATTATAGGCATCCAGTGCTGCTGCAGAGTCATCCATGTCATCCAGCAGTGCTGCCCTGTTAAGGTAGGCGCTGTAAAAAAGTGTGTCTTTCTCTATTGCGAGTTCATAGTCTTTTAATGCCCCCTTCCTGTCGCCCAGCTCACTCCTGGCATGCCCCCGGTTATTATAAACATCAGATGTTGTATATCCATCGTCTGTGGCCGTATTAAAATCATCTAAAGCATCATTCCACCTTTTCCTTTCCAGCATCAGTGTACCGCGTTCGTAGAATACGTCTCCGTGCCTGGGGTATGTAAGCGTCAGGTAATCATAATCTGCAATCGCTTCCCGGTCGCGATGCAGGTCCCCGAGTGTCCGCGCGCGGTCCAGGAAATAAGTATAATCACCTTTATAATGCTGTATGGCTTTATTATAACAGTCTACAGCATCTTCCGGTTTCCCGGTCTGGCGTAGTGCTACTCCCTTATAGAACCATAATTTACCTATTGTTTTTTCATCGGCAAATGATGTGAGCAGCGGTGCTGCAGCCTCAAAGACAGTCAATGCTTCCTTATATCTTTTCAGCTGTATAAGCGTATAACCTTTATTATACATGGCATTATAGTTATCAGCGTTTAACAACAATGCTTTATCCAGATCGTGCAACGCATCTTCATATTTTTCCATGGCGCAAAGCAGTGCACCACGATCGGCCCAGGCAGACTCATAGGCACTGTCTAAGCTGATAGCCATTGATAAATCAGAATAAGCCAGTGTATTTTTTTTAAGGTTGCAATAGGCCAGTCCGCGATCATAAAAAACACGCGGTTCGTTGGGTGTGTATTTAAGTGCCAGTGTATAGTCTTCCAGTGCACCCCGCTGATCTCCACTGATAGCACGGTAATAACCACGGTTTTCATACTTGCTGCCAGACGGCCCTTCTGCACTTATATTGCGGGTAAGAAATGCGATTTTCTCCTGTGGTGTCTTAAGCCGCTCCATAGAATCATACCAGGAGCCTGACTGTGCATGCACCTGTACGGCACATAGCAGCATGATTGCAAAAAATAAATGCCCGATATAGAATATCCTGCTGTTTTTCATAGTAGCCCCCTATTTATTGATTCATTATATTATCCAATACGGCAGTACCCTCTTTCCGCTGATCAATACATTTTAAGCTGCAGCATCTTTACATACTTTACCGGCAACATTATTTTCTGCCGGTCCATGTCTACATAAAATATGACAGGTTTTAGGACTTTGCCGGAAGGTGTTATATCTACTTCATAACTCCTGTTATCTGTTTTTACAGGGTATTTCGTGAGAAAAAGCCGTGTAGAAATGCCATTGGTACCTTTTGCATAAACAACAGTGCCTTCTGAAGTTTGCTCTGTTGTAAGCTCCGGGCGTGCAGGCGGCTCTTTATGTACGCGCGATTCGGCCATCATCATAATACTTGCAGGGATATTGAATACAACCGGTGTATGTAACAGGTTGCTGCATTTCCTCAACACTCCCGCTACCTGCTCATCATCCGGCAGGTAGCTTTCCCAATCAGATAACCCGCTGGCTTTCTCAATAAAACTGCCTGCCTTTTTCATATCCTTATCGTAGAGCGTATGGTTATCGTTGCTGCTGCAGAGCAGCCCTGTAATTTCAGGTTCCATATCTATAACCCGGACTTCCATACTGTTTTCACGCCTTTCATCGTAGGCATACAAAGGCTTGCAGGACGTGTAGCTGCCTTTTACAAGTATGCGTGGTGCGGTGTCGCATAAAAGCACTGCATAATCAAAAGAACGCTCTATAATCTTAGCCCGATTAAATGTTACAGGCTTTATTTTACGGCTGCTTTTATGATCTGCAACAGGTTCCGGCCTGGCAATATACTGGCCTATGATGTAATGTTTGCCGGTATTTTTTAAACTGTAAAATGCTTCTGTAAGTGGAATTTTATGGTCACTCGTCTGGCTCCACAAAAATGTTTTATCCTTTTCCGTTACAAGCGAAAAAGTGTCGCCCTGTATCCATACTTCATTAGTGGAGAAAGTTTCATAGGTCTTTTGGGCACCTGTCTTCTCATCAAACACCAATATTTTCAATGTATCATTATCATAACCGGTCGCATCACGTCCCACTGCTTAATTTCAAGCCAGTCGTGACGGTCATATAATGGAGGAACTATTTCTACACCATTGCTGTCCGTGAGCCCTTCTTTGCCATCATAGTAAAATGCCTGGTAACGCTGGGCCTGCACAATACCTGCAGCCAACAGCAGAAATAATGATGTAGTAATCTTTTTCAATTGTACCTGATTTATCCGTTTAAATACAACCCGATTTATACCTGTCCTTCCGGCTTTGATTTGTCTTTTTTCTTTTTCCACCATGATATGACTCCCAGGATGAGGAAAATAATCACATACCTGCCAAGCACAGCGAGCCATTTATACCTGCTGCCAGATGCTGCTTCCTTCCGCGCTTCATATGCAGCCATATTCTCGCGGGTCTGCTGCAGCATACGTTGTGCATTTTCATCTCCTTCTTTTTTATATTGCTCTGCCCTCGCTGCACGTATACTATCAATGCGACGTGTCCCAGCTATCCTTTCACTGTCTATCTGAGCCATTACCTGCTCAGCAGTAGGATGCGGGGCTTGTGCGTGAACACAAAGTGAGCAAAATAAAATGAGGGTCAACAGCAAATTCCGTCTACCGGCATTTGCATAGTGTAATTGTTTTTTGCAGCACCAACTTTTCCGGATCATTACAGGCATATATTGTTTTGAAAAACTTTATTCAAAATAGTTTAGGAGTGGTAACGCCAGCTCTTTACCTCCGGGCAGCTCCAGCAGGTTTTTATAGTAAAAATCAGCCTGTGTTTTATTTTTCATCATCAGCTGGCAGAAAGCCATGTTGCGCAAAGACATAGCCCGGATGCTATAGGCCGACATAGAGACTAGCAACCAATGCCGGTACTTGTCTATAAAGCGGTGTTGCGTGAAACGCTCATACTCTGCTGCAAACACTCCATAAGCGCTCTCCCATTGGCTTTGCCGCATAAACTGCATACCCTTTCTAAATCCGGCTGACCAGTATTTATGCTGCACAATGTAAATGCTCCATACAACAGGCACCGCTGCAATAGATATATCCTTCCACTGCAGGGGCAAAAAATAATCGGCTATTACATCTGCCGCAAAACTATATGCTGCAAATATGAGTAATCCTGCCCACGAAAGGCGGCGTTCAATACTTTGTCCGGAGGGCTTCATATGCTACCTATTGTTTTCTGTACCTGCTGCGAATTCTATGCCACTTAATCTATATGTCCCGGTAAGAATAAAATAAGTCACCGGTCCTGCCTGTAAAAGCCAGAAAATCATTACTGCCCCCTTTTTACCAGATCATTAGTTTAGCAAAATTTATTATCAGCAGCTGGTAAACGTCTGCTATCCTTATTCAAAATGTTTCAGCAAAGGCAGCGCCAGTTCTCTGCCTCCAGGCAGTTCCAGCAGGTCTTTATAATAGAAAGAAGCCAGTTCTTTATTCTTCATCATCAGCTGGCAAAAAGCCATGTCCCGCAAGGCCATTGCCTGGAAGCTGCTTGCAGATATAGAAGCCAGTAGCCAATAGCGGTACTTATCTATAAACTTATTCTTCCGGAACCGCACATATGCTGCGGCAAATATGGTGTACGCATTTTCCCACTGGTTGAGTTTTATAAACCTTACCCCTTCTTTAATCCCTGCCGACCAGTATCGCTGATGTATTACCTGTATCGCACCAACAATCACAGCCCCCAGAAAACCGAACCGGTGCCATTTATGTGGCAGCAGATGCTCCAATGCAATACAGCCAATGATTGCATAAGTTAAAAATATGAACAGCCCCAGCCAGGAGATACGACGTTCAATTTTAAATTTCGATGCCGGGTTATGCTCCACACACAATAAATTAAAGGATACCCATGCAGCAATCCTGTTTTATCGAAAATATAATTATTGTGTTGTGAAGGATGTATGAAGCCGGTATCCGCAGGGAGAAATCATTTATCCGCTGAAGAAATTTTGTAATATGCACAGGAAGCCACATCAGAAATTATCGTCCTGTATGCACCGAAATAAGAAGGAAATAAAATATTGCCGAAACAGTATTAGTTTTTTGCACCGCCATCGCGCTCTACCGTAACTGTGCATTCGCCTATTATGGCAGCAGCAGCACCTACAGCGGCCAGCACAGGGGCCAATACTACGCCCACCACACCGATGGTGAGCGGGAAACTCATCAGTTCCTTCCCCTCCTTATCATGAATCGTGATCTTACGGATATTACCCTCTTCGATCAGCTCTTTTATTTTTTTAAGCAGGTTTTCGCCGCTTATTTTAAAAGATTCCTTGTTTGCGTTTTCCATATGACTGAATTTAAAAATTATCTGCCGCGACAGCACAGGCATCACATTCAAAAATAGGAAATGCCGGCGAGCAATATCACCCCGTTATTCGTTTGGGGAAAGCCCATATGTAATACCTTGCTGTACGCGAAAGCATCTTGATAGCGATAGCCATAATCAAGGTACACGGGAACGCAGATCCCACTCCCAGCGGCGCAATGGCCAGCAAAAAAATGACTGCCGCCGTTGTGCCTGCTCGGAAAAGACTTTCCTTTAAGAGCATAGATATTGCTATCAATGCCTGGCAAACAGCAATAATGCATACAGACAGGGTAATATGTTCACTGAACCAGCCATGAATTATAAACCGGTACAGATCAGAGAAAGTAAGGCTCGCATACTCCATATAATATTGCGGCGATCTTATGGCTGTGGTCCAGTTCTTCCATGAAGCCCATGCAAACAGGCAGAAAAACAATACCCGGGCCACACGTGGGGCCTTCCATGCAGCCAGCAGCATTAATATGGCCACTGCGTTGGAAATAATGTACAATGTCAGATACGTGGAGTTCTCAAGACCTTTCATATAGAATTTATTTATGCCGGCGCACCACTCCGGGTATCCCGGCTGTATAAAACAGTTTTGCAGCATTTATCATAGCCAGTGGGAAGGTGATCATCCACACAGCACCGATGCAATAGAAAAAAGGAAAAAAATAAGCAAGTATCAGGATCGGTATCAGTAAGCCATTGTACAGCATGCTGCGATAAAGCCATTTGTTTTTTATGTCATGGCGGAAAGCAATTGATGCAAAAAATGTGGAGAGGCTCATGTAAAAGTACCCCAGGCAATCTACCGCCATAAGAAAGGTCCTGCGATCAAATAGCAATACCTGCTTTTCATTTATTATGCCTTTCAACTGATCAGGAACAACCACTGTGAGTTCCGTAAAATAAACCGGGCTTACGAGCGCGGTGTACAATATGGCGAAAGCCACACCGGTAAACGTCCAGAGTTTCTGATCGTCCCGTACGATAAAGTGCAGGCAAATGATAGTTACCAGAAATGAAGGTGCCAGGAAAAGTGAAGGCAGAAAAAGCCAGAAAAGATCATGCGGCGGTGACAACAATCCGCTTGTGGACAATAGCTGCGCAACAGAATACCCCGTACTGAAGAGGATTGCCAGCAGTGAAGCCCATATTCCTGTTATCTTGACTTGTCGCATACGCGGTTTCCGGAAAGTAAAATCTTCCGACCCTGAAGTTCCGATGTACGATCTTAGAAGAAAATGAGCGACGGCAGCTTAAAAGATGATAACGGTCAGGCAGCCGCGCAAAAAAACGGCGGCTTCAGGATTTTGATGCAGACCGGTCATTGTTTTGTCCTTTCTTCATAAACAGTTCCACAGCGCTGATCATAGGTAAACGTATGGTAAGGATGATAAATGCAGTAAGCGGGCTGAAAAAACATACAATAGTGGCCAGCAGCGCATTGATCATAGCCACATTGCAGGAGCGTATATATGCCATGATCATAACCGGTGATATATTGTCTTTCAGGAAATCCGGCCGCACAGCTACATAATCCCATATCAGGTTTTGAAGAAGCGTAAGAAACACAGCATTGAGACAATACAGGAATATAGCTGGTGTATCAAAAAGATAGGAACTGAGCAACGATGTAGTAAATGGCAACAATACAATGAACAGCAGCCAGGCAATATTATACCAGAGCAGCCTTGCATTGATTTTACAAATGTGCGAAAAGAACTGGTGATGTATTTTCCAGAATACGGCTATATAAAGGAATGAAAGAAAAAAAGCGGCAAATTTCGGCCACATACAGAGCAGGTCAGCAAAATGCAGCTTTACAGGCAACGGGGCCGATAATTTCAGATCCAAAGCCAGCAACGTAATTGCAATGGCCACTACAGCATCGCTGAAAAATACAAGCCGTTCCAGTTCCAGGTTCTTCTCTGACATCGACGTCAAAATAATTATTTCCTTTAAATATTACAGTTCCATTTTATACAGCCAGTATCTCATGCCAAAACGGGGTGCTATTTCTTTTACAATTTCAAAGCCCATGCTTTCATAAATATGCCTTGCTGCATGCATCAGTTCTGACGTATGCAGTGCTATCGTATGTTCGCCGGTCTCGTTAGCCCTACGGATGCACCATTTCATCATTCTTTTACCTATACCCTTCCCGCTAAAAGCCGGGTGCACAGCTACAAACCGCACACAACACCAGTCGGCAGGGTATATTTCCGTAGGATTTCCGGCAGGCACGAGATAAGCCATACCGGCAATTGTACCATCAGCTTCACAAACCACACACATCGATTGGTTCAGCAGATCGATGTATGTTTCGTCCTTACTGATATTAGCTTCCAGTACCTTCCAGCCATCCGCCGGAAGCAGCGATTTATATTGGGTATATGCAACTATGCCTAATGCTTTCAGTTGCGGAAGGTCTTTTGGTGTGGCGATTCTGTAAAGAAGGTTCATTGAGAAAATTTTATTGCGGGCCCTGCCTGTTTCTTCCATATTTTGATAACAGATAATAGCGTTTGTATGACAATGTGTTTTCAATAACCTGCATTGCAATTTATTCCAATTTCCGGGCATTTTATAAGAGCCTGATTTCAACTCTATATTGGGGCTTTGCATTATCCATTTTCTCAGTGGTTAAAACATTTCTTTTATATCTTTCACCTCCGTAATCTATACCATAATGAAGGCACGTTCGGGCATTCTCTTTTATATCCTTACCATAGGCGGACTTGCGGCGCTTATTTTTTTCGTGCTGGAAAAAGGCAGTCTCCTGCAGACAAGTGCTGCAGATACTTTGACTGTTATAAAACCTGCCGGGGAAGCAGCTTCTGTTTTCCAGCATCCGCTGGCAGTTTTCATCCTGCAGATCACGGTGATTGTTATAGCTGCAAGAATATCCGGATACCTGTTTAAAAAGATGGGACAGCCCGCGGTAATGGGAGAAATAATTGCCGGCATATTGCTTGGGCCTTCGCTGCTTGGCAATATAGCACCGGAAGCAAGCAGTTTTTTATTCCCTAAAACTTCATTGGGCAACCTGCAGATGCTGAGCCAGGTGGGGCTTATCCTGTTTATGTTCGTCATAGGCATGGAGCTGGACCTGGATGTCTTAAAAAAGAAAGCAGGTGCTGCCATCGTCATCAGTCATGCCAGTATTGTGTTTCCTTATGGGCTGGGTGTTTCGCTGGCTTATTTTCTGTACAGCACTTATGCAACACCCAACACTCCATTTTACTCTTTTGCATTGTTCATGGGTATAGCAATGAGTATTACAGCGTTTCCCGTATTGGCGCGCATCATACGTGAGCGGGGGCTTTCCAACACAAAACTGGGTACAATGGCCATCACCTGTGCTGCCGCCGATGATATCACAGCATGGTGCCTGCTGGCTATTGTCATTGCAGTTGCCAAAGCGGGTTCTTTTGCCGCCTCTTTAACGACATTACTGTACACCGTCACGTACGCTGCCGTTATGGTCTTTGCGATACGGCCTATGCTGAAAAAACTGCTTGTGCCCAAAGGAAATGCGCCCATGCAGCGGTCTTCACTGGCCATTGCTTTTATCGTCATGCTGCTCAGCGCTTATTGCTGCGAGATCATTGGTATACATGCTTTGTTCGGAGCTTTTATTGCAGGCGTTGTAATGCCTGCCGACATGCACTTTCGCAATGGTCTCATTCACCGTATCGAAGACGTTGCCCTGGTGTTACTGTTACCTTTGTTCTTTGTTTTTACCGGCCTCCGCACACAGGTTGGCCTGCTGAATGATGCCTCTTTATGGCTCACCTGCCTGCTGATCATTGCTGTTGCCGTATTGGGCAAGCTGGGGGGCAGCACACTTGCAGCACGGTTTACCGGTGAATCATGGAAAGACAGTTTTGCTATAGGTGCACTCATGAACACCCGCGGTCTTGTGGAGCTGGTGGTATTAAATGTAGGCTACGATCTCGGCATTCTTTCACCGCAGATTTTTACTATGCTGGTACTGATGGCTATCATCACTACCATGATGACCGGTCCATTGCTTAATATAATTGCAAAAACGAAAGACTGAATGGCTGACGTAACTCTATAATTAAAAAAGCTGCGCAATTATTGCGCAGCTTTTTTTCATTGTCAATTATTCCATTGTCAACTACCATTCCCCTTCACCATTCTTTACGTTGACGCTTGATGTGCTGAACAAACTGTTAGGACTGATACCGATTCTGATACCGTTATACTGCTTGCCGTAGCCATCCCAGGAGTGCACATAGTCCAGCCGCAGGAAGCGGGCCACAGAAAAGCCCAGGTTATCCACACCAATGAATGCTTCTGTATGATAGAAATTCTGGTTGGCATAAAAAGTATTGTTACCGAGTACAAAATACCAGCGGGCCTGGCGCAGCAACGGTATTTTATTGGTAAGCAATCCCTTCAGATAATATTCTACATGCGCTTCACCATAGATGCGCTGTGTGTTGCTGAAGCGATAGTATGATGCGAGCTGAAAGCTTTGCAGGAAAGGGCTTGCAAGCGCTATTTCATTACCATCTATGTGCATCAGATCCGGCAGGCTTACATATTTGTCATTGAGGAAACCACCGGCGGCGACATTGTAGGAAAGACTCCCAAACAAATTCAGGCGGGCATCACCTTTTATGCCGAAGCGCCATTTATCATAGTCTGTTTTACTGTTCAGGATATCCGGTATTCCTTTTTCGTAGCTCAGTGTAAATACAGGCCAGTCGCTGCCGCGGGAAACTTTACGATCCGGGTACAATGTATAAGTATACCCAGGCTGATAAGAGATATATCCTTTTGCAATTACAGCACTATGTTCTTCCCAGGGGTATATGCTCAATTCCTGCGGTACATTACCGGTATACTTTACCTGGTCGGTTTTCATCCAATTGTAGTCGGTCGTATTTTCCAGGGGTAAACGTTTTTGATAAGCGCCGCTCAGTCCCCAACGGAAGCCGTTGCCGAGATTCTGGTTAAAACGCAGTGTTCCATCCCAGCGCTCGTATATTTTCATATAGTTATGTTGCCACACCAGTGAAGAAACAGAGTTGTAATATTCGGAGATCGGGTTGTCCGGGTTATATTGAAATACATACTTGCCTCCCTGTGCAGCCAGCGACCAGCTGCGGTTATACCAGTATGTGTTATGATGTGTGTATTCCAGGCTGCCTATCGCATTGAAATGTGTATTGCTGAAACCATAGCGTGCGGCTACTCTTGCATGAATAGAGTTACCAGTGTCCAGCTTCCTGGTATATGAAATTTTGGGGGCAAGGTTCAATCCTTCTACAGTATTAAAATTAGTCATCTGCAATATAGAGCTGACGGTAGTAGTAGTCTTGTAGTCTTTACCGTACTGCGTAATACCACCTGAGAAAACCTGCGATGCCGTCAGCTTGTTTCTACGGCGGCGCATAGAATCTATATACTTCGGATCGTGTGTCCGCACGTACACACTGTCTTTAAACTGGTAGTCATGCACTTCATCTGCTGCAAGCGGTACGGGGCGTGTTTCTTTCCAGTATGCTGAATCTTTTTTATTGGCGTCTTTATCATACACGCTCACTATTTTATCATTGAAAATAGTATCAGGTATCGGTTCATTTACTTTCTGATTGCTGTATACGGTCACCGAATTACCAGTGAGGTTCAGCATTCCCAGCAGGCTGAAATCAAAGCCCATTACCTGGCTTTTGATCACCCAGGTATCCTGTTTTAACGGCAGGTACAGCTGTTTCACCCTGAAGGTATCGAGGAACTCCATATTGGATTTCTTCGTCAGAAATACGTCGAGGCTATGCAATGCCCAGTCTTCGTCCACAATGTATATTATCCCCTGGAAAGTAGGCTCATACAGTCTTTTAGGAGTTACCTGTATCTTATTGATCACACGGCCGTCCTCTTTATATTCACCCAGCAGCTTGTATTTGTAAAAGCTCAGCGCGTTATCGGCTATCGGCGATACGAACCCGCGTGGGTTCAGCTGGTCTGAGATATTGATGTTGTTGTCATAAAAGGATATTACTTCAGGGAATTCTGAAAAGCCCAGCCCATTGGGGTCGCCGCTTTGTTTTACGGAATGGATAACCGTTCTCTTTTTGTTGGGCAGCTCTGTATAATAATCTGCTGTTTCTTCTACCATGAAGATAACGCTCCGGCCTTCGGAATCGCCGCCCATGCTTTTGCCCATTTCTTTTTTGTCTTCCACACTCACTTTAAAACCGAACAGTTTATCGGGCACGCCTCCATTCCGCAAAGCACCTTTCAGGTATATGCCTGTCTGAAAGGATTTCATCTGTTTGTTATGAAAGCTGCGCCGTGCAATGGTTTTACGGATGATACGATAGGCAGGATCTTCATCTGTTGCTTTTACCACCACTTCTTTGATCATATTCTGGTCATCGAGAGAGAAATTGTGTATCACTGTTTCATTACCTGTGATGGTAGCGTTGTAAACAGATTGTTTAAAGCCGATGTACTGCCCTATCACTTTATAGGTGCCGGGGGCAAGCTGAAGCTCATATTCTCCCAGGGCATTGGCATTGGTACCGGTGGTAGTGCCCTGCACATATACGGTGGCAAACGATAGCGGCAGGCCTTTGCTGTCTGTTATCCTGCCTTTCAGCAAACCAGCCTGGGCGGCAATACTGAACAGGCAGCATACTATAAGTGAGGATAGTACTTTTAATGTATACATAGGAATGTGTGTTTATTCTGTTGTAAAACTATACAGGTAACCACCCAAATAAGGTTAAAGGATAACAATAAGTACTAATTACTGTTAACTCAAAGCCCTGTAACGACACTTGATCGTACAAAGCCGGGAAATGTTACAATATTTTTAAAATAAACCGTGTATCTGCGCATCTATGCGGCGCACCACATCTGCAAAGTCTTCATCGTTCTCTGCAAAATTGGTATTATCAATGTCTATTACCAGCAACGGACCATCAGTGTACTGGTCTATCCATTTATTATAAAACTCGTTCAGTCTCTTGAGATAATCGAGACGTATGTTTTCTTCGTACTCACGGCCGCGTTTCTGTATCTGGTCTACCAGTTTGGGAATGGATGCTTTCAGGTAAATGAGCAGGTCCGGCGGGCTGGTCATTTTCTTCAGCGTATTGAAAAAAGAGGAATAGTTTTCGAAATCGCGCTTGGTCATCAGGCCCATCTCGTAAAGGTTGGGCGCAAAGATGTACGCATCTTCATAAATTGTGCGGTCCTGTATTACAGTTTCCGTACCGCTGCGTATATCGGTGAGCTGGCGCAGGCGGCTGTTGAGGAAGAATATCTGCAGGTTAAAAGACCAGCGGTGCATGTCTTCGTAGAAATCCACGAGGTAAGGGTTATGATCTACGTCCTCAAAATGCGGCGTCCATTTAAAATGGCGGGCCAGCATGGTTGTCAGCGTAGTTTTTCCGGCGCCTATATTGCCGGCGATGGCTATGTGTTGTGGTTTCTTTTTGTCAGACATACTGTGGTCAAATGAGATCTCCCCGTCAAATGAAGACTGAAAATAATGAAGATTTATTTTATTATTTCCTATCTGTTAATAATAATTTATTCCAATCATCTTCCTGGCTTCAGCAATGGTCTTTGAAGCGCTTTCGCGGGCTTTTTCGGCTCCTTCTTTCAATATGCTGCGGAGTTTGTCTTCATCATGCTGCAATTCCTGTGCTTTTTCACGTATGGGAGCCACAAATGCAACCATATCTTCTGCAAGCTGCTTTTTAAAATCGCCGTAACGGATAATCACATTGCCTTCTGAAGAATTGTTATAATCGTCTTCAAATTTCTGTACGATATCTGGTGTGCTTACGAGACGCATCAGGGTAAAGAGGTTCTCTATATAATCCGGTTTTACACTGTTGGGCACAGCAGGCCCAGCATCTGTCTTTGCTTTCTTGATTTTTGCACGGATAGCATCGTCAGCATCATTCAGGTATATCGTACTGTTGATGTTTTCGCTCTTGCTCATTTTACCATTACCATCGAGGCTCATGATCTTCACTGTTTTTTCGTCAAAGCGAAATACGTTCGGCTCCGGAAAGAAATCACTCCCATAAAGGTTATTAAACCTGTTGGCAAAATTGCGTGCCATTTCCAGGTGCTGCTCCTGGTCTTTACCTACCGGCACTTTTGCGGCGCGGTGTATCAGTATATCAGCGGCCATCAGCACGGGGTATGTAAGCAGGCCGGCATTTACATTATCGGGGCTCAGGCGTACTTTTTCTTTAAATGTAGGCACTCTTTCCAGCTCGCCCTTGTAAGCCAGCATATTCAGCATCATGTACAGCTCAGGTATCTCGGGCACATCGCTCTGTGCGTACAATGCCACTTTTTCCGGGTCAAGGCCACTGGCTATATTTTCTGCAGCCACACGGAATACGTTCGATTTCAGGTCTTTAGGGTCAGGATGCGTAGTAAGGGAATGGTAATCGGCCACAAAGAAGTAGCAGTTATAATCCTCCTGCATTTTCACATAGTTGTGAATAGCGCCAAAATAATTGCCCAGGTGCAGGAAGCCCGTTGACCGTATACCGCTGACTACAATTTCTTTACTCATAAGGCCGCAAAGATAATGAAAGGAAGACGACGGGAAAATGGACGTTTTCACACCAAAAATATTTTACAGTGCTTTTTATGGAATGTCTCAGCAGGAATGTCTTGTATAAAATCGCAGGCGACAAATTCCAAAAGATTAAAATCCAGATTCCAAACAACAAATCCCACATCTCAAATCTCAATTATTATATCTCACATCTACATTCTCCTATGAGCAAAACCTTTCTTTCTATTCTGGCGGGCATCCTGCTTTTTGCAGCCGGGGCCGCGGCGTGGTTTCTGCCGCGCTATACCAGATACCATTTGCCGCTGCCGGTAATACATAATACGACTGCAGAAGAAAAAGAACAGGATGAAACAATGCTCCGGTTAAAACACCATGCTGCCTTGCTTCACCAGTATGCTGCAGCTAACGGCTATGCCACGTCTGTATGTTTTCTTGCCGATATGGGCCGCGACTGCGGACACAACCGTTTTTTTGTATATAACCCGGAACGGGATACATTACTGGCCGCCGGACTGGTAGCACATGGCGCCGGGGGCAAAAAATTTGCCCTTACACCTCGTTTTTCAAACAAAATAGGCTCCGGGTGTACTTCGCTGGGCCGTTACCGCATCCGCGGCAAATACCAAGGCAACTACAGCATGTCTTATAAGCTTACAGGGCTCGACAGCACCAACAGTAATGCCTTTGCACGTTATGTAGTGCTCCATGCCTATACCTGTGTACCCGACGAAGAGCCTTACCCCCAGCCTATCTGCAACAGCCTCGGCTGCCCCATGGTTTCCAACCGTTTTCTTAATCTCCTGTCGCAGTATATAGACACATCTTCAAAACCTGTCCTCTTATGGATTTATAGATAGACCTGCCCCTGTATCCCTGTCTCCGGCGATAAAGAAAGGTTCCGCACTCATACCGGAATTTTTATCTTTATCGCCAAATATTTTATACTCAATGAGAAAAACAGCATTAACCCTGTTATTGGCCCTGTCCGCATTTGGCTCACAGGCTCAGTTTAATATTGCCGCAGCAGGCCCCGAGTTTGAGGAACCCGAAGACAAAGGCTTCTGCAAGATCATTAATGAAAAGAACGGCTATGCAGCCTATCTCTACATCCAGAACCGCGGCGACATAGACGTACGCATCTATGACGAAAAGCATACACAGGTTTCTATGAAAACACTGGAACCGGAATACGGTAAGCTGAAGGCCGCAGATGTGGAAGGCGTATATGAAATTAACGGCAACATTGTTCTTTTTATCAGTGAGGTCGACGATAAAATACCTGTGCTCTATCGTCTTACCCTCGACGGAAAAACGGGCCGTAAACTGGAAGAAAAAACGATCGGCGAATTAAAAAAAATGAACATGGGCCAGGGCTACGCTATGGCTTTCGGTCATGTGCCGCCGCCGGGCTTCTATGTAAAAAAAGATCCCAACAGTGATAATTATGCAGTAGCGGCATTCAACTCTTTTGCTTCAAACAGGAACGAACGCATTCTGATCACTCACTACGATGGCAATAACAAAGAGATCAGCAAATCTTTTTACCAGTCACCAAATGATGAGTACAAATACCTGAAATACCTGGATATGACGGTGCTCGGAAATAAATCTGTAAGGGTGCTTGCCGTGGGACAAAATACGCAATCTTCCGGCGGCGACCAGAATGGTTCTCTACTCTTCGGCACGCTGAATGCAGGTGATACAAAATTTGAACTGGCCAAGATCAAATACCCCAATGCCGGCAAGATCGAAGCCGGGCTCGTACGGCTGAACCCCGCCAACAACAGCCTGGTAATGCTGTCGCTTAAGAACGAACGCAATACCAGAAGGGGCACGGAATTTATTGCTTACAAAACGGTGATAGGCCTGGATGATAACAGCCTGCAGACAGATATTATTGACCCATCTGAAGTAAACAATATCGCAAAATCGCACTACGGACGTAAAAACGGCTTTAATGCAATTCCGCAAAACCTTTTTATTAACGCGGACGGCAGTTATACCGTTATTTATGAAGAAGTAGAGCGGGAAACCTCCAATCATTTTACACCCAGCGCATTCGGCGGAACGTCGATGCATACAACTACCAAATACTTTCTCGGCGATCTCGGCATCGTGTATTACACTCCGGACGGGCAGGAAAAAAGTACATCTTATATCCCTAAAAACCAGCAGTTATGGTACACGTATCATGTAGACCTCATGTACCATTCCGATCGTATTGAAAAAGCGCAGAAAATAGACAGGGGCAACCAGTTTAAATCATTTGCTTATTTCAACAGCAAAAAGCAGGATTATGTTTTCATCAATGATATTGCCAAAAACCAGGACCGCATTGACGATAAAAAGAATGTAACTACCATCCAGGGCCTGGGCGATTGTGAGGCATTCTGCTTTAAAGTAGGCGGTGGGAATGGAATGCCTAAACGGGAATATGTGTTTCCTGAAGGCAAAAAGAGCGAACGTGATATGGCGCTTTTCACAGTAGCTGATTACGACCGTGAAAAAGATATGTTTACCACACTGGAGCTGGTAAATGATCACGGTAAAAAGGTACGCCTGGTATGGCTGCAGCCACAATAAATTTTACTTCATCCTGGATAAAAAACACCGCAAAATGCGGTGTTTTTTATTTTATATTTTTCAAAATCCAAAATTCAAATAACAAATCCCGCCACACCCAAAATCCGTTATCGTTATCCCATTTTAACGACTAGTACTTAAATTCCGCCACAAACGCTCCCCGCTCCCGGCCTTTGGTCATTACATGCCAGTTACCTTTATACTCTATACGCGCGGGCAACAGTTTACCCGCCACATTGCGCAGCCGCACTTTCATGCTTACATCAAAGTCGAAGATCATAGTGTGGTAAGAAAGAGAATAATTGCGGGCCACAATGGCGTAGTCGCTTTTGCGGAACCAGGTGCTCAACTCATTGTACACAACATCTGCAGCATACTCCGGTTTGGGTATTGCCTGGAACAGGTAGCAGTCCTCACCATCGTAGTCGACAGAAAGCAATTTGAAATGGTACATTTTTGAGATTTCCGGATCGAAAATAGCGGCTTTATTACCTACAAAGGGAACGCCATGCACAGAACTGCCGGGATTAAAGATCAGCTGTTTCAGCTGGTTCTTATTTTTCTCCATACGGCCGCCACGCTCTTCTTTTATTCCCCCGGCTACTACATCATTTTCTCCGCACACTTGCTGTTTTATGAAAAACAAGCTGGCATACAATGCTCCTGTGTAGTAGTTACAATCACCATTGCGCTTGTAATAGTCTCCGGTAACCTGCTCACTCAACACCTTCATCGTACGGCAGTTTTTTTCGCGGAATTGCTGTGTAGTGCTGTACAAAGAAGCCTGGGTACCGCCGGAGCTGTTAAATATTTTAATATCGTTGACAGCAGTATAAGGCACCAGGTGTAAACTGCGGAAAGCCTTATAGAACGTAGTGTCTTCCTTTACTCTTTTTATAAAAGCACCTACATCCCACCCTTCGCGCGCAGCTTTTATCGTCACTTCGTCCATCTGCACCGGCAGGCTGAATATGCTGCTGTCATGATCTTGAGCAAATGACGCAGGGGCGGCAAAAACAAGGATAATGGAAAGTGTTGAACAGTGACTGGTGAATAGTGAATGGGCAGTGCGCAACATTCTGTTCATTTGCTTACACAAACTGAAAAAGCGCTTCCGGGTATTCTTTATGTGCAACGTATCAGTCATTTAACTTTTTAACCAGTTACTGTATTAGCCTATAAACTTATTAACCGTTTGTCTTTAATTCCAGCAGTGCTCCGGCAATCACAAAGTCTTCAGGCGTAGTAATTTTTATATTGCTGCGCTCCCCTTCCACCAGGTGCACTTCCTCGCCATATGCTTCCACTACAGTAGCCTCGTCGGTAAAACCAGCGTTATACTCCTGTTTAAAAGCAGGCAACAATAATGATGCCCGGAATGTCTGCGGCGTCTGGATGATACGCAGATTATTACGGTCTACCGGGTGGCTTTCGTTGCCGGACACGAGGCGCATACTGTCTATAGCTGCAATAGCGGGAATAGCGCTGCCCAACTCCATAGCCTGGCGGTAGCAACGCTGTATCAATTCCTGCGACACCAACGGACGTACCCCGTCATGCACCAGTACCACCGCATCTTCCGGGATCTGCTGCAGGCCGTTCTGTACACTGTGAAAACGTGTTTCACCGCCAGCCACAATCGTAAGGTCCAGCCTTTCGGGAAATGTCTGCAGTACCATCTGCACATAACTGATCTGGTGAGCGGGCAATACCAGTACCAGGTGCACGCCAGGCAATGCTTCCACAAATGCTTTGATTGTATGATGCAATACCGGCTTGCCTGCGAGGTCAAGGAATTGTTTAGGCATGGCAGTTCCCATCCGGGTTCCCTGTCCTCCGGCCACTATCACTGCATAGGCATTGTTATAATTCATCTGTAACGTGCTTGTTCTGAAACCACAAAAAAACAACTTTTCGCAGGAACTAAGCCTTACACATCAAAATAACTCACCACAAAGGGGCAGAGTCCGCGAAGCAGCGCAAAGGTTTTAAGACTTCGTTCTCAATTGATCAATAAAAAAGGTTGTCCACGCCTCCGGGACAACCTTCTGTTACTAAAATGCGTTGAAAACTTCGCAAACCTATAACTTCATGTTCTTTTGCCCGCTCTGCGTATCCTCAGCGCCCTTTGCGGTTAAACAAAAACTACTTCACTTCCTGCATCAGCTTACGTACCAGCGGCGATATAATGATAAGCAGCACACCTGCCACCAGCGCGTAAATAGCCAGTTGCTTATAGCCGTCAGTATAAGAAATCAGTTTCTCCATCGGGGTGGCATGCTCGTTGGGCGAGGCCATACCGGCACCCAGCAGGCCTGCAGCATACTGTCCGTAGGCGCTGGCGAGGAACCACATACCCATCATTACGCCCCAGAGCGGTTTGGGTGAAAGCTTGGTCATAAGTGACAACCCGATCGGTGAAAGGAACAGCTCACCAAACGTGATCACGAAATAAGCCAGTGTAAAGATGTTCAGGGAAGTGATACCATTGCTGTCTGCAAAAGTGCGGGTGTAATAAAACACATAAAATGCAAGCGCCAGGAACAGGAACCCGATGCCGAATTTGATCAGCGCATTTGGTTCCAGCTTTCTTTTGGCAAGACCTACCCAAAGCAATCCTATCAATGGACTGAACAGGATAACGAAAAAGCTGTTGGATGAGTTGTTTACAATATTGGGGTCAATATCAAAACCCAGCAAGTCGTGCTTCAGGTTGTTTGCTGCGAAGAGATTGAGCGAACCACCACTTTGCTCGAAGAACGCCCAGAATACTATGGAAAATATAATGAACACCAGTGCTGCAACCAGTTTTTTATTCTCTGCTACAGAATATTTTCTCATTTCAAATAACAGGTAGACCAGCGTAGCCGGGCCGATAATGTACATGAAAATATCTGTGTACTGGGTGTTGGTGATCAGCAGGTAAATTGCCGGCAGTGCAATCAGTGACCCCACATACGTAAATATCTCATTTCTCTTCCTGTTTTTATTGGCGAGAATATGCGGTGCCTGCAGGCCTATAGGCCCTAATGATCTTTGTGTGAAAATAAAGTTGATCAGCCCGATGAACATGAACAGTCCGGACAAACCAAAGGCGATGTTCCAGCTGAAATGACGCGCAGCATACACACAGACAATACCTGCAAACAAGGCTCCGATATTGATACCCGAATAGAAAAGTCCAAAACCTGCATCCCGTCTCGGATCTCCTTCTTTATACAGCTCGCCCACCATGGTACTGATGTTGGGCTTAAAGAAACCGGTGCCCACAATCATCAGGCACATAGCCGGGAAGAATAAGGCTTTTGCATCGATGAACAGCAACAAACTGCCCAGGATCATCAGGCTGCCACCCCAGAACAAAGATTTCCTGAAACCCAGTATCTTGTCTGCAAACAGGCCGCCAATGAAGGTAAATGCATATACAAACGCCTGGATCGCACCATATTTAAGATTTGACTCAGAATCGGTCATACTGAGTTTTTCAACCATAAAAATGGTGAGCAGACTCCTGTTTCCATAGAAGCAGAAGCGTTCCCACATTTCGCTGAAGAACAGGCTCCAGAGTTGTTTGGGATATTTCCCGGGGAAGTTCTGTATCTGCTCCAGGGCTGCCGTATGTGCCATATCATGTGGCACCTGTGGTATCTCCTGCTGTATTGGTTCCGTCATTTAAATAACCTTTTAAAAGCTAAAATAAAAGAAAGCAGGGACAACGCCCTGCTTTAAAAGAATATAAAACATTTTTTTTACCGTACTCCGTTCATCATTTTCTTCAGCATCGGTGTGATGGCAAATAATATCGCGGCTGCAATACCGGTAAGCACTACAAACACCATGAAGAATTCATACAGGTTATGGATAGTATAACCTACGAAAACCGGATAAGTGACGCTGATCTGGTTTTTAGACAACAGGTCCAGCTGAGCAGCTGTGGGGGTAATGGTTTTGTCCAGTACGCCCTGCAGGTCTATACCCAGTTCCTGTGCTTTTTTAAACTTATCGCCCGTAGCCGGAATGAGTGAACCAAGCGTACCAGCCAGTGCATAACCGGAAGCGTTGGACAGGAAGAATACGCCATACAGCAGCGATGCAAACCTTTTTGGAGAGAGCTTACCCACCAGCGAAAGACCGATCGGAGACAGGCAAAGTTCGGCACATGTCTGTATCAGGTACAGCAGGATGAGCCATTTGATAGCCAGCAGACCGCTGTTGCCCAGTCCTTTTACATTATTGGCAATGATAAAATAGCTTACTGCAATCAGTGTAAGACCAAATGCCTGCTTCATCGGAGACACAGGCTCTTTGCCTGCTTTGCCCAGTCTGCCCCAAAGCAAACTGAAAGGCACCGCCAGTGCTACCACAAACAGCCCGTTAAAGATCTGCACCATGGAAGGCGGCATATCCCAGCCAAAAATGTGGCGGTCGGTCTGGTTATCGGCAATAAAAGTAAGAGAGGAACCTGCCTGCTCGAATGCAGCCCAGAAAAAGATTACAAAGAAAGAAACGATATAGATAACCCAGATCCTCTGGCGCTCGATCTTAGTCAGCGTCTGATCGCTCAGGATAAGACCGGCCAGTGTAAGGCCGCTTGCATAAATGATCGGGTAAATGACAGTTTTTACCACATTGGTACCACCTGTAGCATAATGGAATATAAAGTACAGTGCGATGAATGCAATAACAGCGGTGATCAGGGATTTGCTGCTGAACTTTGCCTGCTGCGATTCTCCATCTTCAGATGCTGCGGCATTTTTAGAAGGCACGCCACCAATAGGCTTACCTTCAGGAGTAACTACGTATTTATTCTTCAGCAAGGCAAATATAGCCGTGCCAAGCAGCATAGCCATAGACGCTGCAAGAAAGCCCCATTTAAATGCGTGAATATCACGGACACCAGCTTCGTTTTTCACATCCCCGATGATCGGGCAAAGCCACTGGCCAAGGAAAGCACCAAGATTAATACCCATGTAAAAGATCGTGAAAGCTTTGTCCAGCTTGTTTTTTTCTTCTTTGGGATATAAGCTGCCCACCATACTGGAGATGTTTGGCTTAAAAAATCCGTTACCAAAAATGATCACGCCCATCCCGAACCACATCAGCGTTGTTGCGGAGGGAATGCTTGAATCGAAAACACTGGCACTGGCAAATAGCATCAGCTGTCCGCAGGCCATCATCAGGCCACCGATCATGATACAATTCCTGTTGCCGAGAAAACGGTCGGCAATAAACCCGCCCAGCATTGGTGTGAGGTAACAGAGCGCCAGGAAGCCGCCATATATAAGCGATGCATCCCCTTCTTTTATAAGCAGGGAATTCACCATAAACAGAGTTAACAGGGCACGCATTCCGTAGAAGTTGAAGCGCTCCCACATTTCTGTTCCGAACAGTACCCAAAGCCCTTTGGGATGACCGCCTTGCACTTTGCCTACTACGGCGTCAGCAGGTTGGTCGAGTGTCACTCCTGCAACCAGTTCCTGTTCATGTGTGTTTTGATTTGACATAAGTCTTATTTACTTTACTTGAGCGTTAAGAAAGTTTTAAAGAAGTGCGAAAGATAGATAAAAATTTCTTCCCCAAAAGGGGGAAATAAACTGCTTTTACAAGTCCGGCTTCCTGAATATTACACTGTCAGATGTCTTTATATATATGCCGTCTACTGTAACTCCCATACCAAAGCCACATTCGTATGCATCCTCATTATAATTGATCAGGGCATATCCGTTGTAAAAACTCAGCGTAAAAGCACAATGCCCGTATGTGGTATCAGATTGGGTATAAACTGCTTTATTGCCGTCTACCGATATCGTGTCTTTATAGATATCACCCATATTATAAGACGGTGCGCCCCGGTTCACGGATATTTCAAATTCAGCCTGGCGGTCATTTATCCTGTGAATGGTAAATTCCCCCATTGCCCCTTCATCCGGATACTGAAATGAATAGCTTCCATCTTCAATTTCTTTTGCCTTAAGATCTTTACCGGTCCATGCAGTGTCCTTCTGCACCAGGTCAAACGGGAGATCCTTTTTCCCGTACCATTTGCCTGTAAAATGCCTGTTCTTTATCGTTCCAGACCACATCCCGGTTATATCACCTTTCTTTGAAAACTCCTGGAGATATATTTTGCCGGGCTCAGATGTATGCCCGGAAGAAAGAAGCAGGATCGGCTCCGGGTGTTTTACAGCAGTATATATCACTTCTCCGGAAATGGAAGAATCTGCTTCATACCTGATACGTACCAGCACCGGTATCCTGTTATTAATTTTTCCTTCCCATACAGTACTGCCGTCAGTTGCAGCTTTTATTTGTCCGCCGCCGGGTGTACCGGGCGCATTATTGTTATGGCCGCAACTGCCCAGCAGGCCTATCAGTGCCGCCGGAAAAAGCAGATAAGAGGTTAATAGTTTTTTCATGCCGGAAAAATAACAGGATTCTCCCGGAAATCCGACCTGCTGCCTGTCAATTTCCATAAGCCCCCACAAATATTATCTTTGCACCTGCTTTTGAAAAACATCCTGACACATGTCTTCTTATAATATTTTACTGCTTGGCTCCGGCGGCCGCGAATGTACACTGGCCTGGAAACTGAAACAAAGTCCGCTCTGTAAAGAACTGTATATAGCACCCGGAAATGCCGGCACAGCTGCTTATGGCGAAAACCTGCAGCTTTCCATTGCCGACTTTGCAGCCATAAAAAAGACCTGCCTGGACCTTAAAATAGATATCCTGTTCCCCGGTTCAGAAGATCCGCTGGTGCAGGGTATTTACGATTTTTTAAAGAACGACGAAGAACTGAAACATATTATCGTTGCCGGGCCTTCCAAAGAAGGAGCACAACTGGAAGGCAGCAAAGCGTTCTCCAAAAAATTCATGGGGCGCCACAACATACCTACCGCTGCTTACCAGGAATTTAACGAAGCTAATTTTGACGAAGGTGTTGCCTACCTGCAGCAGCATAGCCTGCCGGTAGTGCTCAAAGCAGACGGACTGGCTGCCGGTAAAGGCGTGGTGATTGCGCAAAGCACGCAGGAAGCCATAGATGCGTTTACCTCCATGATCAAAGAAGCCCAGTTTGGCGACGCAAGCAAAAAAGTGGTCGTGGAACAATTTCTTGAAGGCATTGAGCTGTCTGTCTTTGCTATGACCGACGGTACCAATTATATACTCCTTCCCGAAGCCAAAGACTATAAACGTATTGGCGAGAGCGATACCGGTCTTAACACCGGCGGCATGGGCGCTATTTCTCCTGTGCCTTTTGCCAATGAGCATTTTATGGACATGGTGCGCAAACGCATTGTAGAGCCCACAGTTAACGGCCTGAAGGCAGAAGGCATCATTTACCAGGGCTTTATCTTCTTTGGCCTCATAAAGGTGCAGGGCGAGCCTATGGTCATAGAATACAACTGCCGCATGGGTGATCCGGAAACAGAAGTGGTAATGCCCCGCCTGGAAAATGACCTTGTACAACTGATCGTGGCCATGCACGAAAACAAGCTGAACACCGTTACTGTAAAACACAACCCCCAGGCAGCCTGCACGGTAATGCTGGTTTCTGAAGGATACCCGGGCAACTATCCCAAAGGCCGTGTAATGACCGGTTTTGATACCGTTAACGACAGCATCCTGTTTCATGCAGGCACGACGCAGAAAGGAGACGATATTGTGACCAGCGGCGGTCGTGTATTAGCTGTTACTTCCTATGGAAATACTATTCAGGAAGCTTTAACAACCTCTTACAAAAACGCGGATAAGATCAGCTATGAAGGGAAGTATTACCGCAAAGATATCGGGTACGAGTTTAAATAATTGGTTATAAACAAATTGCAAAACAGCCAGCCTTTTACAGGCTGGCTGTTTTTTCATATATATGCCTGCTATAAAGATTTTATGTCGATTACACTCACATGACAATATAATTTTTTCAAAATTTTATATAGACAAACTTTATCTTTAGCGCTAAAATTTAAAAGTCTCAGTTTGTCAGCAGTCTTATATTATATTGCATTACCATTTATTTACCTGGTTTCGGCAATGCCGTTTCCATTGTTATATATTGTTTCAGACGGATTTTACCTGCTTATCTACCGGCTGCTGGGCTATCGCAAAAAAGTAGTGATTACCAATCTGCGCAATGCATTTCCTGAAAAAACAGAACAGGAAATACAGCTGATCTGCAAAAAATTTTACCACCATCTCTGCGATCTTTTCCTGGAGACATTTAAGACGCTTACTATTTCCCGCAAGGCCATGCTGCGTCATTGCAGCTTCAGCCCGGAGGCCAAGGCCCTTTTTGACCGGCTGGCAGCTGAAAAGAAAAGCATTATACTCGCTATGGGCCACCAGGGCAACTGGGAATGGGCCGGCAATTCATTCAGCATGGTGTGCAGGCAGCAGCTGTATGTAATCTACCATCCGCTTACCAACAAAAACTTCAACGGACTTATCTATAAAATGCGCACACGCTTCAGTACCAAACTGATAGCCATGCGGGATACATATAAAGACATGGTGGCTAACAAAAACGAAGTAAATGCCACCGCTTTTATTGCCGACCAGACGCCACAGCCCGGCAATGCCTACTGGACCACGTTTCTCAACCAGGACACACCCGTCTTCCAGGGCACTGAAAAAATAGCACGAAAACTGAACTACCCGGTTGTATACGCGCAGGTAAGAAAGGTAAAAAGAGGCCATTACGAGATTTTTGCCGAGATGCTTGTGGAAGAGCCAAAACAGACCTCAGACGGAGAAATATCTGAATTGTATACGAGAAGACTAGAAAAAGACGTTATAGCACTACCGCACACCTGGCTTTGGTCGCACCGCAGATGGAAACACAAGCGTCCCGTTGCAGCAGCAGAACCAGCCATCGCATAGAACAGCTATACTATTTTCAAAAATTATTCAATAAAAATATTCCATGTTAGAGGGAAAAGCACTCATCCTCGCAACGAAAGCTTTTGCTAAAGAAGACAGGCGCACCAGCTGGCTGCACCTGGCCTCTACCCTTATTATATTATGCGGTCTCTTTGCTGCCACCTTCCTGATACACAATATTGCGCTTAAGGCATTTTTCAGTATACTTTTTGCCCTTACACTGGTGCGCATGTTCATCATTTACCACGATTATCTGCACCATACTATACTGAATCATTCCCGCGTTGCCAATGCGATTATGACCGTTTTCGGGGTATTGATACTTGCACCTAAAAATATCTGGAAACGCTCGCACGACCATCATCACAAGCATAATTCAAAACTCTTCAGCGCCAGCATCGGTTCTTATCCTATTGCCACCAAAGAAAAGTTTATCTCCATGACTGCCGGGGAAAGACGTGCCTACCTTGCCGTACGGCATCCGCTTACTATTGCCTGCGGCTATTTTACCATGTTCATTTTCGGTATGTGCATATCCTCTTTTGTGAATGCACCTAAGAAGCATACGGATTCACTGGTGGCGCTGATCGTTCATGCAGCGCTGTCTGTTGCCCTGTTTTATTTCTTTGGCTGGCAGGCATGGCTGTTCTGCATTTTCATCCCGTTCTTTATATCCAGTGCTATCGGTGCCTATCTTTTTTATGCGCAGCACAATTTTCCGGGCGTCACCTTTTATGTAAATGAAGACTGGGCTTATGAAAAAGCAGCACTCGAATCATCCAGCTATATGAAGATGGGACCGCTGATGAACTGGTTTACCGGCAATATCGGCTATCATCATATCCATCATCTCAACTCCCGCATACCTTTTTACAAGCTGCCCGAAGCTATGAAAGGCATTACAGAGCTGCAGCATGCCAAGACAACGTCTCTTTCTGTAAGAGACATCAGGGATTGTTTCCGCTTAAAAGTATGGGACCCTGAAGCAGGCCAGATGGTGGGCATCCGCAGCATCAGCATCAATGCTCCGCATAAAGTGGCAGAAGTACGTGTACCGGGTAATTCGTAATGCCGGTTCGGTGATAAATGCATAGTGCGCAGACTAACCTATGTGTGCCGGGAAATCTTTGCTCCGTGGCATGTTCCACAATAACCTTTCAGTAGTACGCGATACAGTGCAAGTAAAAAGTCCCGCTCCGGAGGCTTAGGGAAACTACATACTATTTACTCAATTTGCCTTTATCACTTTTTCAGCATAATTCATCGTTCGTGGTTCGTTGCGCCGTCCTTAAACGGCAGCTGCTCCGTATGCCCATATTGCCTGTAGTGAAAAAACTACAAACACCATCTTGGATATGAATGTATTTTTCGGTTCGAAAGCGACTGCAGTTATGGGAATAAATAAGCCCACAGACTGATCCAGTATCCTCTATTTTATCAAGATTTAATACGTCTGAATGCTGTAACACTTTGTTGCCTTCATCAGCTACAATTTGTAACCCGCATATGGCATGTCTACAGGGAGAAGACATGCGACATAAACCGGCGCGACCGGTAAATATTTAATAGCAGATGTGCAAACATCTCCGGGGAGAATTCTTTGAACTAAAACATACGACTGTGAAATTAACATCACGAAGGCTGCTGCTGGCAGCAGGTACTATACTATTTGCCAGTGCGCTGCAGGCACAAACACTGCCTCCGTTCTACTCCGTTCAGAGAGTTGGGGGAAGCACTATAGATGAGGCGCTTTATCTGAAAACGGATGCAGCAGGTAATATCTATTCCTCGGGAAGGTTTTCGGGCACTGTCAGCTTTGGCGGTGTTCCTCTGACTGCTTCCTCTGCGGCAAATAATTACGTTGCAAAGCAGGATTCCAGCGGCAATTTTCTCTGGGCAACAGCACTGCCCAGGGTCAGTACTACTCCCAGTGAAGCCTTCAGGATGTACCTTGCTGTAGACCCTGCTGGCCATGCCTATACGACTGCGATCTTCAACAATACAGTTACAATCGGTGGTAATACGCTTACTGCCGGCAGCGGTAGTGACTATTCTGTTTTCATAGCAAAGCAGGCCAGCGACGGCAGCTTCCTCTGGGTCGACCAGGTCAAAGGCCCCGGTGCAACAGCTACAATCGCTGCCGGTCCTGTTTGTTCTGACAATGCCGGGAATGTATATATCAGTGGCAGGTTTGGGGTTGGTGCTGTAGATTTTGATCCCGGACCCGGAACCGCTAATATGACTGCGACAGCTACCAATGCCATGTTTATCCTGAAACTGGATAGCGCAGGCAATTATGTCTGGGCCCGGGCTGTCAACAGTGCCGGTAACCCTGCCAATGGAGCTATTCCATTAGCTATGACGGCAGATGCAGCAGGCAATGTATACACAATGGGATATTTCAGTGTTGTGGATATTTCTGCTGCGGAATATGTAGATTTTGATCCGGGTCCCGACAGTGTTAAACTGAAACCAGCCGGCCCCAATAATATTGCTTATTTCATCAGCAAACTGAATGCCGCCGGCGATCATGTATGGACGAAGGCTTATGGTAACAGTGCATCAACTCCCAGCCCCAAGGATATTGCCCTGACTTTAGGCAATGACGGCAGTCTATATGCGTCCGGCAGGTTTGATGGTACTGCGGATTTTGATCCGGGTCCGGGGACAGCAACACTCACAGCAGTTGCAGGGGATGCCTTCCTCACAAAACTGGATACAGCCGGCAACTATTTATGGACAAAACAGATCACCGGCCCGGATGTAGAAAGCATTGCCGCCATAGCGCTTGACAGTACAGGGAATATTTATACTGCCGGCTACTTCGATCAAACTGTGGATTTCGACCCCGGCCCGGGCACTGCCAGTCGCACCAGTACCGGCAGCGCAGTTTTCGTTAGCAAATGGGACAACCAGGGAAATTATATTGATGCAGTTAATACAGAAAATGTGGGTAGTGCTACTTCGCGCGGTTGCGCAGTGGCTGTCAACAGCTCCGGAACAAAGGTATATGTAGCGGGAATTTTCAGTATTGGAACAGTTGACTTTAACCCGGGCATAGCCAGTAATACGGCAACTACAGCCGGAAGTTCTGATATGTTCTTTCTTATGCTGGCCCCTACGGCTCCCCTTCCTATCTCACTGAGTGCATTTAACGCATATGCCGAAGGTAGCAATGTCAGACTAAGCTGGACTACCGCATCAGAAGAAGGAAACAAAGGTTTTGAGATACAACGCAGCACAGATGGCAGCAACTGGCAGCAGATCGGCTATGTATCCAGCCTGGCAGAGCGGGGTAATAGCTCATGGGAGCTGACTTATGAGTTTACAGACGGCGCACCCGCTACCGGCATTAATTATTACCGGCTGAAACAGGAAAATACAGATGGCCAAACAAGCTTCAGCCAGGTGCGGCCGCTAAACTTCAGTGACCATAACGGGATCAATATTTATCCCAACCCGGCGAAAGACATGTTATACGTGTCTGGCATGAATGGAGGAGAAACCGTAACGGTATATAATACCGTGGGGCAATTGCTGAAAACGGTCAGCATAAACAATGCCGGGACATCTTTGCTGTCACTCCGGGGATTACTCCCGGGAATTTATTATGTAAGAATAAGCATCTCCGGAGATAAGGTACGGGCCTTTAACCTGGTAATCGGCAACTAAAAGCGGTACAGATACCCTCTAACCTTTATCCGGACCATCATATAATTTTCAGGAATACCCTCCCAATAGAACTGAAAATAACAAAACCCGCTCTGAGAGCTACCGCTTGGACAGAAATATAGATGATATATTGTTCAAATGGCGGCCTTTAGGGCGGTTTTGCATTAAGCTGCTGCACGAACAGCAGAGATCTTCCACCGTTGCTTATTTTTCATCTTTTATAATTCTTTCCATCGCCATCCGACATCTTATTTACCATGCGGACAACATGATTTTGATACCTTTATTGTTGCCTCCGAAACAGAGGGCATTTTATACATCTTCAAACCGTTTGGAATACTCCGGAAATATAAACACATTGCTTATTTTGCGGAATTCACATGCCAGAAGACTCATCTCAATTTATGTGCTGCCAGTCGCCATATAAAACCCTCATTTTATCAGTAATGCTGATCATTCCATTGACAGCAAAACTATATGCCAGAAACCTCCTGCCGGCAGGCATCCAAAGTGCTGATGATAAAACCCTGCTTACAAAGTGCGATGAAATATACCATATATACCTGAAGCCTGCAGATAGCCTGCAAGCCCAAAGAATAACCGGCGAACTGCTGCAGGAAGCGCGGAGCAAAAATCATCCTCCGATACTGGCAGGCTGCCTTGGGATAGAAGCAGATTATCTCCTGGAAAAAGGAACAGACAAAGATTCTTTGCGTGTAATAAGTGATTATGAACAGGCCCTGAAGATTGCCAGGCAGCAACAGCGCAAAACGCTCACTGCCTATTTTGAATATAAAACAGGACGGGCTTATTACCAGTACCATCAATATCAGAAGGGCATAGAACATCTCTTTGCAGCGGCTGCCTTACTGAATGAAATTGGTGTAGACCAGATTCCGGCACCTGAGCAATACCTGTTTTACATGGGAAATGTATACTGCGATTTCCGTGACTATCAGCATGGCCTGCATTATCTGCGTGAAGCATTGAAATACCCCTCATCGGATGCGGATTATATCTATAACCTGTATGGAACCCTGGGACTTGCTTATTTCAAGCTGCAAAAAAACGACACTTCCGTCTTTTACAGCAAGAGAGCAATGGAAGCTGCCTATAGTGCAAAAGACACTATAAAAGCAGGCAGCATGAGCGGCAATATAGGCGCTGCTTATTTTGAACTGAAAGACTATGAAAATGCCCTGCATTACCTGCGTATAGATTATAATACGAGCATCAGCAGGCAAAACTGGGCAAGTGCCGCCGGCTCCGTCTTTTTTATTGCCAGTGTATATAATAAACTAGGACAGACGGACAATGCAGAAAGATACCTGGATACCATGCGGTATATTTCAGAAACGCACAACTGTAATAATATTAATGCCCTGTACAGTTATTACGGCCTGCGTACTGTTATAAATAAACAGCGGAAAAACTACGAGCAGGCCCTGATCATGCAGGATTCTTTCCTTAAATATAATGATCTGCTCCGCGAAAACAGGAATGCAGCAACTTTAAGGGAAGCGGAACTGAAAACATCAAAAGACCTGGCAGAAACCAAAATACGCCTGGCTGAGGACCAGCGTAAAAGGCAGATCCTTTTCCGGAACGGAATTATTCTCGTGGCCCTGCTGATAATCATTATCATAGCCCAGTTGCTTTACCGCCTGCGTCAGAAACAAAAATCAGAACGGAACATACTCACACTGCAGCTGCAGAATGCCGAAAAGCAATTGAGCATTTATATAGAAAATCTGCGGGAAAAGACACGGCTGCTGGAACAGCTGGACATAAAACCGGCAGCAACACATGAAGATGATGACGATACATACACAGAAGATGCTACCACAGAGGACACGGATGCCACTGATCCTGAAAAGACAGATACATTAAACAAACTGAAAGATGTAACCCTTATTACCGAAGAAGCGTGGAAAGAATTCTCAGCGTTGGTGAACATAGTACACAAAGATTTTCTCCTGAACCTGAAGAAAAAATACCCCAACCTTACGCCCGGAGACATACGGTTACTAACACTTATCAAACTGGATTTTTCCCGGCAGGAAATGGCTGCGACGCTTGGTATTTCCCCTGATTCTGTCAAAAAAGCACGTCAACGCGTTCGAAAGAAAATAGATATTGATGAGCATACAGACATAAAATCGGTACTTTCCTCTTTCTAACCCGCTTTACAATAAAAATATAATACACATATAAACAGCTAAAAACAAACATAAAGCTATTTGTCCCCTTTATTGTACCCCGTTCTTTTTTGAAATATAATATACAGTTAATGATTTTCGTATGAACCCGACGGTAATCCCACTGTGGCGAGATTTGTTAACCTCTATATTTTATGTACATGACAAAAAAGCATTTTGTTCTCCTGAATTTTTTCGCCCTCTTATTTGCAGTTCCCGGCGTGCATGCACAGCTTGCGGGAGGTACCTATACCATAAACAGCACCCAATCGACAGGTGGTACCAACTTCATTTCCTTTGCAGATGCAGTAACGGCATTGTCTACCGGCATCTCCGGCCCCGTAGTCTTTAACGTAACAGCAGGCAGCGGCCCGTACAACGAGCAGGTAATACTTCCCGCAGTTACCGGTGCTTCCGCCACCAACACCATTACGTTTAACGGTAACAGCAACACTTTAACTTATGCTTCATCCAATACCAACGAACGTGCAACATTTAAGCTGAACGGAGCACGTTACGTAACTGTAAATAATTTAAATATAAACGCCACAGGCGCCACATATGGCTTTTGCGTACAACTGATCAATAATGCTGATCACAATACGATCAATAGCTGCACATTTACACCTTCAGCATCCACACTCAATTATTGCGGTCTCTGTATTAACGGCAGCACTTCCCTATCCTATATCACCAGCAGCCTCAGCGACAGTAATACAGTAAGTAACAACACGGTGAATGGCGGTTACTATGGCATTACGGTTGTCGGAGATGCTACCACCAGGATATCCGGCAACAAAGTCACCGGAAATATATTACTTAACTGTTACTATACAGGCATTTATGCGTTTGGCAACAGCAATATGCTGATAGAAGGCAACGACATCAGCCGGGCCTCTCTGGCCTCTCTCGGCAGCTTTTACGGTATTAATCTCGGCAACGGCAACCTGAGTACGCTGGTTTCCAAAAATAAGGTCCACAACTTCTTCGGTTCGCTCACCGGTACCAGTCCTTACAGTGCTTACGGCTTTGCAACGCAGTCTGTAGCCACAGTGGGCAATGAAAATATTTTTGCCAATAATGTGGTATACGATATGAACGGCGACGGCACACAATATGGCCTGTACAATACCGGCGCCTCCTATACTTTATATTATTACAACACTGTATCATCAGACAATGCAAGTTCTGTATCCGGCAATACATATGGCTTTTATCAGACTACAGCAGCAACAGGCATCGTATTTAAAAACAACCTGATATCGGTTACCAGGGCAGGTACCGGTAATAAGTACGCCATGTACATGAGTACAGCGACCACCACCTATGCTTCAAACAATAACGACTATTATATTAACAGCACAGCAGGCACCAATTATACCGGCCGCATCGGTTCTGTAAACTACAGCACATTAGCCGCATGGCAGGCTGCAAGTACGCAGGATGCTGTCACCGTAAACATTGCTCCCTTATTCAGCAATCCTTCATCCGGCAATTTTACACCCAACAGCTCTCTTATGGATAACCTGGGCGTACCGGTAACCGGCATTACTACCGACATCACCGGCGCAACAAGAAGCTCCGCCACTCCTGATATGGGTGCCTATGAATTTTCCGCACCGGTTATTTCCATAACGGGCAGCAACCAGCTTTGCGTCGGCACTACAGCTACGCTCACAGGCACACCTTCCGGCGGCACCTGGACCAGCAGCAATGCCAGTGCCGCAACTATCAGCAGTACCGGAGTAGTAACCGCTGTAGCGGCTGGCAATTCTGTAATCACATACACAACAGCTACCGGTTACAAAACAGATACAGTCACCGTTACGGCAATGCCTGTAGTAGATACGATCAGCGGATTGCCGTCAACCATGTGCGTAGGCACTGCCGCCACACTTGCAGATGCTACTCCCGGCGGCACGTGGACCAGTTCCAATCAATTCATGGCCACGATCAATGCATCCGGCCTGCTTACTACTGTAGGCTCCGGCACGCTGACATCCGGCTTGCTGACGGTTACCTATACGGTCGCCAACGGTGCCTGTACTGCAACCACAACAAAGAGCACGACCATTTATGCCATACCCAATGCAGCCATTACCCCGGTAGGTGCAACAACTGCCTGTACGGGTGGCACATTATTACTCAATGCCAACACCGGCAACTATACCTACCAATGGCTGCTGAATAACGCTCCCATCAGCAATGCCACTGCAAACAGTTATACAGCTACAACGGGAGGCGTCTATAGTATAGTAGAAAGTACCGGCGGCGGGTGCGCCGACACGGCAAACATTACATTTGTGGTAAACCCGATACCGGCCGCAACTATTGTAAGCCCCACAGCGTCTGCATCTATCTGTAATGGTGACAGCATTACACTGAATGCGGGAACAGGCACCAATTACACATATCAATGGAGGTACAATGGCTCCAATGTTGCAGGAGCAACCAACGCTACCTACACTGCAAATACAGCGGGCGTCTATGCCGTACGGGTCACAGCACTGGGCTGCACCGGTCTGTCTCCGTACATTACCATCAACAATGGTTCTCCTGCCGGTACACTTACGGCTTCCGGTCCGCTGAAATTCTGCCAGGGAGGAAGCGTGACCCTGAAAACCGATACAGGAACCGGGTATAATTATCAATGGCTGCAAAACGGTGCTGCAATACCCACTGCCACAGGCAACTCTTATGTGGCAACAGCAGCCGGCACCTATCATGTTACCATTACAAGCGGTGCCTGCAGCACTACCACCCCAGACAGTACTGTAATTGTAAATGTCCTGCCAGTGCCTGTTATTTTGCTCTCGGGCACCACTTACAGTACAGGCACATTTGCCAGCTATCAATGGCAGCTTAACGGCAATAACATCAGCGGTGCAACAAACCAGTCATATACAGCCACCCAGACCGGCACTTACAGTGTGGTAGTAAGCGACGTTAACGGCTGTACCGGCAGTGCCACATATTCCGGCGTAGGCGTTCCTACCATCACCAGTAATACAGCAATAGAAGTGTACCCCAATCCGGCCCACGACAGATTATTTGTTCATGCACCATCCGGAGCAACAATTGCGATTTGTAGTATGGACGGCAGAGTGCTGATCCGCAGCAGTGCAGATACCCCGGTCATGCTGGATGGCATTTCAACGGGAGTATACTTGTTGTATGTGCAGGACAAGAACAACACGCTGCTGGCAACCAAGAAACTTATTAAAAACTAGATTAAGCAGATTCCCCTCAAGCCTTGTGCAATTTTGAAACCCGCTCTTCCTGAGCGGGTTTTTACTTTATCCGTACAGGAGAAGTGACAACCTTTTTTGCGACCAACTATATTGAAACGCACGAATAGCGACGAAGGTGATTCAGTCCCCGTGTACCAAACAGTTTTCCTGGTTTGTCCAGGCTATGTTCTAAAGTCATGAAGACAAGTTGCCCAACTTGTGAAGACGATTTTAAAAATCGTGAAGACGAGTTTGGGAACTTGTGAAGACGAGTTTTTAAACTCATTACTGCAGTCCTTCAAGGCGGCTTCGATAGTTATATGGCCAGGGGAGAATGTAGAAGTAGTTTTTCCTGCGGCGGCGCATATTGCGGAGGAAATAATTTACCAACAGCAGTAAATGATATTTTCATCATTTTGCGGGTTATTTTTGAAAGGCGATGATCAATGTATTAGAACCCCATAACATCCTGCTGAAGCAATTTGTGGACAGCATTTATGTGTTCAGGAAAAGTACCGGCGGGTTTGAGTTTACAGCCTATCCCACTACCAATACCGCTATCGGGTTATTGCGCAATGCCGCTGTCACCGTTAAAGACGGCAGCATCCATATAGAAAACGCAACAGCGTCCAATCATTTTGCTATGGCCTGTAACCAGTTCTCAGGCAGCCTTCATTTACAATATGCACAACTGGCAGATGAGATTGCCATTAACTTTAAGCCTTTGGGATTCGCCAGTTTTACCCGGTCGAAACCGGAAAATGAAAAGGTATTCCGCTTCAGGGATTGGGATGAAATACTGCCGGACCTGTTCCGTGACGTTTTTGCCACGGAAGACCAGGAACAGCAATTGCACCGTATCGAAAAAATGCTGCTGGACCAATACAGGCCCCTGCCTTGTGAAAGCATCCTGCTGAAAACGCTGGCCCTGCTGAACGACACGGCAAACGATTATAAAATACAGGAAATAGCAGACCTTGTTGGCACCAGTTACAAACAGCTATACCGTCATTTTACAGAAAACATAGGCTGCAGCCCGGCGCATTACCGCACCCTGGTAAAATTCCGCACTTCTGTTATTTCAAAACTGAAAAAGGGAAATAAAGCCCGGCTCACAGACATCTGTTATGATAATGATTATACCGACCAGCCCTATTTTACAAAGCAGTTCAAATCGCTGAGCGGAGAAAAGCCCGGCCGTTTTTTTAAAGAAGTCTCTTCCTTTGGGAATGACAAGGTCATCTTTAAGATCGATTAGCAGTTGTCTAAAAAGTACAATTTTAATACCCGCGTGTCACGGAATTTTGCCACTGCCTGATCGATATAACAACCACAGCCATACACAGTATTATTATGACACTCACAAAAAAAGAACAGAACCTTGGAGCCGTTATCAGCTTTTTTGCAGTAGCCCTCATCCTCACCTACATCAGCTTCGCTATTCTTGGGTTTAGCAGTATGGCGGCCATGCTCTCTGCCATCGGGGCAGCCTTTTTAGGTTCCGCTATCCTTTGCCTGCTGGCGCTGAGAAAATACCGGAAAGAGGGCAAGCCCTTTATCATCGATTATCTCAACATCGGTACACAGCGCTACATCCTGGCAGTCCTGATGATCATGTATGGCATTGATAAACTGCTCGGCAATTTTTTTGACTACCAGTTGTTTGCCCTCGATTCCAGGCTAAATGATATTTCAGAATTTCAGCTGGCCTGGTTCTTCTATGGCAAAAACCACTGGCAGGAGCTCTTTACCGGTATTATGGAATTTGTGCCCGGCCTGTTTCTCTTCCGCAGAAAAACGTATTATGCCGCAGCCATCATCCTGCTGCCGGTTACAGCACAGGTCTTCCTGCTCAATCTTTTCTTTAAGATCGGTGGTATTACCTTTCCGGTGTCCGTTATCCTGCTGGCCTGCAACATATATATCCTCTACAGCCAGAGGGAAAAAATAATCCTGTTCTTTAAATCGCTGGATTTTGAGATAGCGGGCAAACTTACCGGCGGTACAAAGACTATTGTCAAAATTGGTAAGGGTATTGCATTTTTCCTGGCGGCCATGGTCGTTTTCATAAAGGTGAAGCCTGTTCTGTTCCAATCAGCGCAGCAGAAGATGTATCAGCGGCTGGTGGGCGTCTATACCTTAAAAGAGATGAAGCGGAACGGCGTTGCATATCAACCCACAAACGACAGCAGCTACTACAAAGACCTGTACATAGAAAAGCAGGACAGGTGGAATATTTTAAGGGCATTCAATGGTGAGACGAACGCTTTTATCCTCCGCATTAATGCGCATAATGATTCCCTGGGCCTGTACATCAACAAAGGCGGCACTGGCGACGGGCCCGTTGTTATAGATACCACTACTGCGCTGAAAGGCATTTACCGGTCAGATGGGCAATACCTTACTATCAACGGCATGCAGCAGACAGACACTCTGCAACTGGTCTACGAAAAACAAACAGGCATAAAACCCAAGAGCTGGTTTTGGTAGAAAATGGTTTCCCCGCGGCGGCGCAATGGCGCGGCGCTTCTCATATTACCGTAGTCCCATCAAAGCGTCATACTGAGCGGAACGTAACGGAGCGTGGAATCTCCTGAAATGTGGTGGTGAAGATGATTAATATTTACAGACCTGATTAAATACCGTTTTTTGACGGTAGAAAATATTATCTATATACTTTAAGTTTGAAGTGAACGCAATTACTTACAAACGTTTAATAATTGCGCATATTTATGAGTTAGCAGCCATTATAAATCCCCTTCAACATGACAAAGCCTTTTGACCAAAAATTTAATCGTGCTGACAAATCGTTTGACAGTTTACAAGAGTGTATTGCATACGTACAACTAACATACCCTGAAAACACCACAACAAAAATTAAAGTAATTGATATAGAAACGGGAGAACGTTTTGAGACTTTCGTTTCTGCTTATTTTTATAGAGGTGAGGAATATGCTTATCCCACGACAGTTTCAAGTATGCAACGTCTAAATGACAATGCTGAATTAGCTAAGGAAGTAAAAGAAAAATTCAAATCGGTAGCAAGTAGAATTGACATGGAGTTACAGGAATTTTCCAATCTATCTCCAATGTATTCTGCTGCTTATCTACAACATTACGGCTTACCAACAGAATTATTAGACATAACTTCAAGTTTAGAGATTGCAGCTTATTTCGCAAGTTGTGGAAAAATTGGTGACGAAGGATTACTATGCGTTTTACCAACTCAAGATATTTATACTCAATCAAAAATTATTGATTTAACTGACCATCCTTCTGCTGAAAGACCACGAAGACAATTTGCTTACGGTTTTTTTCATGACAAGTTTATAGATTTAAAACAAGCAGACTGTGTAAGCACATTAAAATTGAAATGGTTTTCTTTTAAACTTACCGAGCAAGATATTAAGAAGTTTAAAGTGAAAGAAGAAATTTTAAATGCTCAAACAGACAAAGTTGCTGGAATGATACAGATTATCGTAGATGATTTTGAGAAGCAAGAAGACGAAATAGCAAAATGGCTATCCGAAAAAGTTGTTCCTGCACCTTTTGTAGCAAAAATCATTGACTACTGGGAGCATAAACCACAACAACCTAAAACTGTTGAACTCATTTCAATCCAGGAAGCTGGTATGGCATATAATGCAGACGTGGAAAGAGAGAACAATTATAAGAAATGGTCTAATCTGCATCCAGAGGTTCGACCTCATAAACTTAAACCGCTTGTTCAAAAATACCCTTTGGAATGATAATAACGGCAGCTAACAAGGGTTTTGCGTCAGGCGGGCTGAAGTGCAAAACTCAACTGTTTAGCTTCGATTGAACTTTAGTACTATATTGAACATTTGTGCTTCGATTGCCCGCCCGAACGCAAAGCCCCAAAACGTTGGCAGCCATTTTATTTGACACCCTTTTCCTAATGAACATATCAGTAGAATACAAAGACACTGCGGGAATAATTACCAATCAAACTCACAGGTTGACACGACTTGCTTTTGCAAAGCATTTAGCTGTTGCAGGACAAGGTTATGCACCAAGACCGCATAAGCTAATCAAGACAATAGCAATGTTTTTTCATTACAGCTATTATTTACAAAGACAAGCATTCAACAACGACCACTTTTCTTTGCCCCCAATTGAGTTATCTGACCCTACAGAAAAAGGACAATTTTCAAATCTTGCAGGTAAAGCAATTGCCGATTTTCTCTCAAAGAGAATTGACCAAAGCTTGTTTACTGTTAACTATGAAGCGGAAATGCGATTAAGAAATATGCCTCTCAATGTTGGACGACCTGACTTAATTGCTTACAAACGAAACTCAATGTTTGCACTTGAAGCGAAAGGATATTCAGGTGGACATGGCAATATGACTACTCATAAAAATCAATCTTTAACAGGCGGAATACCAGTAAATTTTACAATCGCTTGTGTTTCTTACGACCTTTACAATAATGTGAAGTGTAAATATCACGACCCATTTAATAGCAATATTCCTTACGACAACGAAATGTTGAGCCTTTTGACAAGAAATTATTACAGCGGACTTTTAGAATTTTTAAATCAAAAATATTTTGAGTACCAGGAATTTGATTTTCAAGGTGAGAAATTTTATGAAGTTGAGTTAGCATCCAGAAGTTTTGAAAAATTGTTCCCAGACCAATTTGAGTTTAGACATTTTTGGCGTTTTGAAATCTTTGAGTTTTTTAGACCAAGACTTATTCTGCCCAGAAATATTAGAGAATATGCCGAACGTGGTATTACTAATGAATTAAGACCTTTCATCGTTGAGACAAAAGAGCAAGATGAAACTTTGTACATTGACAATGACAGAGTGGGGCTAAGAGTTCGGCGGTAAAAACGGCTGCCAACATGGGGTTTGCTGCAAGCCCTGCTCATTATGCGTCATGCTTTGGCGACACTGCTAACTTTGAACTGACCTTTTAAAACTATTACAATTCCAGTTAAACTTAATATGGCAAATACTGACAAATATCTAGCAGAGACTTTTAAATATATTAGCGATTATTCTCAAACACAAAACTTTATGCTGTTCCGGATGTTCTGAAAGGACATCCGGAATACAGGGATAAATGCGGTTTTGTAAACCGCTTCCTGGATGTTTAATTGCGGAAGGGCATTGCAAATACCTTTTATCCTCACCACCGGATGCCCCGCGGAACATCTGGCGTAGTACATCGCTATTACTTACTCAATATCTACCTTTACAGCTGCACAAAAAGCTTTCTATGAACCAACGTTTTTTAGTTCTTCTCCTGCCCTGTTTGCTATTGATTTTCCACATGAGCGCGCAGAAGATACCCGAAAAAGTTTCTCCGCAGGAGTATTACGACTTTATCAATAGCCTTAACAGGACTACCGGCCCTTCCAACGACTTCCTTGTTGACAAACCGGATATGCGATACGTTTATGACGACAGTGCAGCTATTTTCAAAGACACATTGCTCAATCCTGCTGATGTAGATTTCATGCGACAGCAACTAAAAACAATACGATACTTTAAATGGCCGGAAGGAAAAATTAATAGCGTCTGTGTAATCAGGCACCAGACTGCAGCTAAACTATTCAGGCATGGTGTGGAAAAAGGCTGGGCCAGGTTCCATAGACGATATGGCGAAGCTTTGATCAGGTATTCTGTTCCATTATTTACAGCAGACAGGCAGACCTGTATTTTTTACCAGTCCCGCAGCAGAGGTGGATTGGCCGGAGGCGGCAGACTTGTCCTATTAAAAAAATCAGGCGGCAATTGGGAAGTCGCTAAAATAATGACGATTTGGGTGAGTTGATACTTGTGCAGCATCAGACGTCCTGATACAACATTTGTAAATTTATTGAGTCAATCCCACAAGCTTAAGAATTCTATGTTCAACCTGTTTAAGAAAAAAGAGAAACCAGTTGTTCCAACAGAAACCAGACCCAGAACAATACTTTGTATCCCCGGCAACTGGAACAACCGGGCAGAAATAGTAACAGCCATAGCAGGAAACAATACAGGCGAATTCATTTTTGCAGGAATGATACTGCTCAACCTGAAAACAAAAGAAGGTTTTGAACTGGAGATTTGTGAGCGGGATGACAGGATGAAAGAGTCTTTCAAATGGGCCGGAATGGTAAATAGGGTTTCAGAAGATTTCCTGAACGAGATTGACAAGCACAGGTTCGTTATATACCTCTCATCTGCAACCGGAGACGTGCAAAACACAAAGGCTATAGCGGACGCTGGAAATGCCATCTTAAGATCCGGTGGCACTGGTATAAAAGTGGAGACCACCGGAAAAGCATTTACAAACGAGCAATGGGCAGAACTGCTGAATAACTACGAAGACAGTAATCTTTATCAAATGTTTGTTCTGGATTCTATCAGTGATGGAAAAGGAATAACCTATTCCTGCGGAATGCACAACCTGGGCTTAAAAGACTGCATCGTCTACCACGAGGAGTTTCAGCGGGCTGTGCACCTTATTTCCATATTCAATTACTACCAACTCATTGACAAACCGGAAATCAAAAACAATCAGACGTTCAGCATAGCTGCAGATGCACCTGTATTTGTTATTACTGAAGAAAAAAGCCAGCCTAACAAAGGAAATGAACTTCTTGAGAATCCATATGGCATGTGGAGACTTGAAAGGAAATAAGGTGTGCTGTTCCGGATGTTCTGAAAGGACATCCGGAATACAGGGATAAATGCGTTTGGGTAAACCGCTTTCCTAGTGTTTTCATTGCAGACGGTATTTACTGTTAACAGTTTTTCTCGCGGCGGCGCAAAGGCGCGGCGCTCCTCCCATTACTGAAACATATTGTATCCCATGTACTGCAGCGTGGAATCTCCTGGAATGCGGCGGTGAAGATGACTAGCATTAATACAGCCTACGAAATACCGTTTTGGCGGTAGAAAATATCACATATATACTTTAAGTTTGAAAGAAGCGCAATTAACTACAATCGTTTAGTAATTGCGTTTTTTACAAGTTAGCTGCTATTACAGAACGACACACCGCAACAGACAATGGCACAAAACGAATTTTACGAACATATTTGCAACCTCAAGGACAACTTTGAAAACAGAGATTTAGAAACTTATCTTTTATCCCTATTAAAATTAGCAGAACAGGAAGCAAGTCAAAATTTGACAGCGGATTTATTATTAAAACTCTTGCAGTCTGCCTTTATCGCTGAACCGAAAGAATTTAATGCGGAATGGTTAAATATAATGGCAGCACCAGACGAAAACATTATGAGCAGGAAATTTACTAATCCTGAAATAAACTCTTCATTTGACAAATCTATAATTTCAGACAAAAGCGGAATTGATTACTCAATTGCTGTATTACAGTTTCAGATTTCTGAACTGCATAAAATGAGAGGTAAACAATTAGATGATGACATGCGATATTTTGGGATAGACTCTGAGACCGGAAATCGCTGGTATAATTTTGACCCGATGACTAATTTAGAGTGTGGGGCAAGATGCATTGTAGACAACGATGATGATGCGGGAAAGGAATTCATCGTAAGTTGGCAAACATTGGGTGAACTTATTGAAATGGGTAGAATTTATGAATAAAAACGAATAAACTACCGCAACAAGGATTTTCCGCTTTGCAGGCTGACGAATCACGAAATACCAGCCCTACAGCAAACCTTGATCGTAATACCTAATTTTAAACAGGCATGAAAGTACAGTGTAAAAATTGTTTGCCGGAAGAAGGAATCGAAATTCCGGATTTTACTCAAGCTGAAAAAATTAAGCTATCGGAGTTGGTCATCCAATCGCCGCTTCATTCTATGAAGTACATCCTCGACAATTTCCATCTCAGTCTTAGAGACGCTAAATATATAGTGATTCATATCAATAAAATTTACGGACATTGTAATCGCTGTATTTTTGACAAGCTTGATGAGGAGTATATGAAATGCCCGAAATGCGGTGCATTAAATTTCAACTGGAAAACAGATTGACGAATCATTCTACTTCTTCATCAACCCTTCCAACCTCTGAAGCGTAGCAGTAAGCAACTCCACCTTCTCCTTCTCACTCTGTAATAGCCGCTCATAAAGCGCTTCATTCTTAGCCACTGCTTCTATCCATTTGTCAAGCGGATTGAACGTACAGTCTTGATAACTCGGGCCTACATGTGATTCACGGGTATTAGCACCTTCATAATTATTCTGAATATTATAAATCGCCTTCTCCTCATCAAAGTTATCAATAAGATCGGCAGGTACTTTCAATATTTCGGCTACGCGGCCCAGCAACGTATCGTCTATCTCCGGCTTGTCTTCCAGCAGCGATATCTTTTTCTGGTTCCAGTCACTGCCCAGTTCTGTAGCCAGTACTATCTGCTTTACACCCAGCATTTCGCGCAGCCTTTTTATATTTTTCCCGTGGTGTGTTTTGCTATTTGCCATAATGAATAGTGCGTTGGTTACAAATATACTATTTCCGCAATGCCGCAACAGGCAGGGGATAAAATATCCTGCAAAAAGGGATACGAAATGCGGATGTTGGATACCACGATTATTAAGTGGCTTAAGAATGTTTTTAAACGATCTGAAAACGTTTTAAAATGACTTGAAAATGTTTATAAATCGCCTGAGCACATTTTTAAATGGCTTAAAAATGTTTTAAAATGATTTGATAACGTTTTAAAACCGCTTGAAAACGTTTTAAAATGATTTTAAAATGCTGGTAAATCATTTTGGAATGGTATAAAACGAGACAGTACAAAGCTGCAACCACTCCGGGGCAGAATCTTCTTTCTTATCTTTGCCCCGGCTTCCTTAACCTCCGGCAGGGCGTATATCTTCCATGCAAAAACCTAAGGAACGCACTCATTATCTGAATCATCCATAACTACAACGCAGCTATGTCTATAACTAAAGAATCTGAACTGATTGGCATGCAAAAGGCCAGCGAAGCCGTGGCCCTCACATTAAAGGAGATGACGCGGTACGCCGCCCCGGGCATGACCACCAAACAACTGGATGATTATGGTGCTCAGATACTCAACTCGCTGGGTGCAAAGTCGGCCCCTTTCCTTACCTATGGTTTTCCCGGCTACACATGCATCAGTGTTAACAATGAATTTTGCCACGGTATTCCTTCTCATAAAACTGTGCTTAAAGAGGGCGACCTTATTAATATAGATGTTTCGGCAGAGCTGGATGGTTTCTGGTCGGACAATGGCGGCTCTTTTGTACTGGGCGAAGATATTCACCAGCACCAGCAGCTGATCGATGCATCTAAAGCTATTCTTCAAAAAGCTATCAGTAATATAAAAGGCGGTGTGCGCATCTCAGACATCGGCCACCTGATAGAAACGGAATCGAAAAAGCGTGGCTATAAGGTGATCCGCAACCTCACGGGCCACGGTGTGGGCAGAAGCCTCCACGAAGCACCGTCGGAAATAGCCAACTACCGCGACCGTTTTAACCATACGCGCTTCCGGAAAAACTCAGTAGTAGCCATCGAAACGTTTATTTCCACCACCTCTACCCTCGCCACCACGCTGCAGGACGGCTGGACAATGGTAGGCAACAGGGGCGGCTTTATGGCACAGCATGAGCACACGATTGTGATCACCGATGGCCAGCCGATTATACTTACAGAAATGAACGGGATATGGAATTAGTGGTTAATGAGCCAATTAGCTAATTGGTTAAATGGCGGAATGCGACCACGTAATTGAGAATGGAATATGGACCCAGAATGGTCACGGCTTTACTGAGGCTTTACCCCGGCTTTATTACGGAGTAAGAGTGCAGTATGAGTGAAGTAAGAACCGGCTTTATCTGTGTTCCACCGTCTTCAGGATAAGGGAGCGCAGCCGTTCTTCATGCTCGTCTCCCCACTGCCCTATTGCAGCAATGACGGGTATCAATGATTTGCCCAGGCCGGTAAGGCTGTACTCTACCCTGGGCGGCATTACAGGGTAGATCATTTTCGTTATCAGCTCATGGGCTTCCAGTTCGTTCAGCTGCACATTGAGTACACGACGCGAGGCACCGGGTATCTTCCGCTGCAGCTCGCTGGGCCGCTGAAAGCCTTCATTGATAAACCACAGCAACCGTATCTTCCATTTGCCATACAACACCTCTCCCACCAGGTCCAGCCCGCAATTCAGGTCCGGCAATATCTTCCGCTCGTACATGGTACAAAGTTAGCAGTATGCACGCTAAGGCACAATATGGGCTGAATTTATCCCCATATGAATCGTAAGTCCGTACTTGCCGGTGACGCACCATACATCGAATTTTGCACAAAAGAATACGACATGGAACAGGGATTTAATTACGGCAATGAACTGGCGGGCAAGGTAGCACTGGTAACAGGAGGCACTAAAGGCACAGGTAAGGCTATAGCACAACGCTTATCCGGTGCAGGCGCTACGGTGATCATTACCGCGCGCAACCAACCGGAAACAGCAATGCAGCGCCTGCATTTTATAGCTGCCGACCTGGACGGGCCGCAAGGTACCCAAAAGGTGATTGATGAGATAATGGCGCAATATGGCCGGCTGGATATACTGGTAAACAACCTGGGCGGTTCTGAAACACCTGGCGGCGGATTTGCCGCGCTCACAGACGAAGACTGGGAATCTACCATCCGCACCAACCTGCTGGCACCCGTGCGACTGGATAGAGGTTTTCTGCCGCAGATGCTGGAAAGAGGCAGCGGTGTGATCATACACATTGCTTCCATACAAGGTAAGCTGCCGCTGTATGACGCTACACTACCCTATGCAGCCGCCAAAGCCGGCCTGATCAACTACAGCAAAAGCCTGTCGAACGAGGTATCGCCAAAAGGGGTGCGGGTACTGACGGTATCGCCAGGCTGGATCATGACCACCGCGGCTACCCGCATGATGGAACGTATAGCCCTGAATGCAAACACCAGCGTAGAAGAGGCAACACAAAGCGTAATGGACGCATTGGGCGGTATACCTATGGGCAGGCCTGCACAGCCGGAAGAAGTTGCCGAGCTGGTGGGTTTTCTCGTGTCGCCAAGGGCCGCTTATCTCACCGGAACAGAATATGTGATAGACGGCGGAACGATACCGACGGTATAATCTCTATGGGAAGCCGGCAAATGGCTACCGCCCGCTGGCACAGTTGATGCATTTTTGTTTCATTACCTTAATATTAAAAGCATGAAATTACCAGGAATTATCTCCGCGCTGGTCGCGGCACAGAACGGGCTGAATGCCACTGCTTATGCCGGTTGCTTTACCGCAGATGCGGTTGTTCTTGATGAAGGTAAAGTACATACGGGCAAAACGGCGATTAAAGCATGGATAGAAGACGCCAATGAAAAGTATCACACGGCTATGAAGCCGTTGAGCCTTGAGCAGACAGGCGCCAATGCAGTACTTACCACTGAATTATCAGGTACATTTCCGGGGAGCCCGATTGTATTGCAATATCATTTTGAACTGGAAGGAGAACTGATACGAAGGCTCGAAATCATCTGATGAATGGACAAAGTGAAAAAGACTGGCACGCGTTGTTTTTATAAAGCCTTCTTTTAAGTGTTGCCCCTTACCGGGCATGGTGGGAACGTGCTTATCTTCATCATGACGCTGGGCACCCTTTCATTTCTCATCACCACACCTGAATCATGGGTGCCACATCTTACAGATAAAGACTGGGGATTCCCTTTTCTTTCCGGGCGTGGCCGGCTGGTGCTTAAAGACCTTGTTATACTCGGCGGCGCTATTATTACGATGAGTGACGCTGCAAAACTGTATCTGCAAAAAATGCAGAACATTAGTTAATCAACTAATCAACATAAACGCTTTTCCGAGGTACCTCGTAATATCTCCCGCAGTCATAGCTTCCATGCTCAACGCCTCTGCAGCAAAGTCGCCTGCCAGACCGTGCAGGTACACGCCCATTACTGCCGCATCATGCGTGGCATATCCCTGTGCTATAAGCCCGGTGATGATGCCGCAAAGCACATCGCCGCTGCCGCCTGTAGCCATGCCGGGATTGCCGGTGGTATTATAATAACAGTTTCCTTCAGACGTCACCACAGCGGTATAGCGGCCTTTCAGCACAATGTTTACGTTGTAGCGCATAGCCTGTATCCGGGCCTGCTCCAGCTGCATCATGCTATCAGGTGCGGGACCAAACAAGCGCTCAAATTCTTTGGGATGCGGCGTAAGTACGCTTCCATGCGGCAGACGCCCCAGCCAGTCGGGGTTACGGGCCAGTATATTCAGTGCATCTGCATCTATCACAAGTGGCTGTTTGCACGCATCGAGAAATGCCCCAAACGCTTTTACCGTATCCGGGTCGGTACCCATACCCGGACCTATACCTATGGCATTGTACTTTTCCCAACCGGTTATCTCGGTGAGTTCAGATTTACCAGCTGTGCGACACATAGCTTCCGGTATGGCCAATTGCATAATGGTATAACCACACTCCGGAACCAAAGCTGTAACCTTGCCCGCACCGGCTTTTAAGGCTGCTTCTGTAGCCAGCGTTATAGCACCCATCATACCATAGCTGCCGCCGATCATCAGCACATTGCCATAAGTGCCCTTGTGGGAAAACGGTTGCCGCGGACGGTAGAGGTGTTTTACAGATGCGGCTTCGGTGGTTTCAAATAAGGTATGTGTAGTGGCAATAAATGTGGGATCGAGCCCTATATCCAGTATATGTATCTTCCCTGTGTAACTGCCACTTTCGGGGTGCAGGAAAGAACGTTTATAAAACTGGAAGCTGAGTGTATCATCTGCTTTAATGATGGCCGCACTTTCGTTTGCCGTCTCATCTGCAAACAGGCCGCTGGGCATGTCAATAGCTACTTTCCGGTTGGTCAGTTGGTTTATATGTCCGAAAAAATCGGCCAGCCAGCCTGTTACAGGACGGTTGAGACCGGTGCCCAGTATAGCGTCTATGATCACAATGTTTTGCGGAATATCAGTTATGAATGTACCGGGCATTATATCACTCACCAACTGTTCTCCGTTTGTGCGGAGGCGGGTAAGATTGGCATGGCAATCTTCCGAGCATTTTTCGGTGTAATGCAGTACAAATGCTTTTACACCGTAGCCATATTTGTACAGCAGCCGGGCAATAGCAAGACCATCGCCGCCATTATTGCCCATACCACAAAGCACTACAAACAGCGTATCTGGTGAAAAGTGTCCGCTGAGCCAGTCGTAGCACTTTACAGCTGCGCGTTCCATCAGCTCCAGAGAAGTAATGGAAGCTGCTTCAATTGTTGCAGCATCGCAGGCCCGTATCTGAGCTGCAGAAAATATTTTCATACTGTGAATTTACTTCTTTTTGGATTTGAGATGTGGAATGTGAGATGTCGGATGTTAATCGGGATTTGGAGTTTGGAGTTTGGACCTTCGGATTTGGAATTTGGAATTTAGACTGTGGGATTTGCCCTGCCATTTTATGTTTCATACCTGGTGTCCTGCAGAAATGCAGATTGCAATTTTCAAATCCACTAATTTCACTGCTCAATTTCCACAGCTACATGACCCGTATAGGACTCATTTCTGATACACATAGTTACCTCGATGATGCGGTTTTCAGGCATTTTGAAAACTGCGATGAAATATGGCATGCCGGCGATTTCGGCACGCTTGAAATTGCAAACCGGCTTAAAGATTTTAAACCTTTCAGAGGTGTATACGGGAATATTGACGGGCCGGATATCCGCGCGGTATACCCGGAAACAATACGCTTTGCCTGTGAAGAAGTGAATGTACTGATGACGCATATTGGCGGCTACCCGGACAGGTATGCACCCGAAATACGGAAAGAGCTTACTGCCAACCCGCCACAACTGTTCATCTGCGGGCATTCACATATTTTAAAGATCATGTACGACGAAAAACTGCATTGCCTGCATATGAATCCCGGTGCCGCCGGCAGGCAGGGCTGGCACAAAACACGTACGCTTATAAGGTTTATTATTGATGGGAAAAACATGAAAAACTGCGAGGTCATAGAGCTGGGGCCTAAAAACAGTTAAGAAACTGGTAAGAGTGGTATTAATAGAGTGATTTTGGTCATTTTTGATGGAATTACCGCCACTGCAAAATATCTTTGCATCCTATCAATAAAACCTTATGAAGAAACTCTTATCAGTTGCCTCTGTTCTGATAATATCCATAGCAGCTCAAGCCCAGTATTTCAAGACTGTAAGCAGTGGTACTGAATTTACTTTCGCACTTAGATCAGACAGTACTTTGTGGTCCTGGGGATATAATGGCAACGGGCAGTTAGGTATCAATGGCGCAACTACAGTTACACAACCGCAGCCTGCTGATATAGGACATAAATGGATTGCAGTAGCGGCAGGCGGCTTTCATCATATTGCTATTGCGGCAGACAGCACGCTCTGGGGCTCGGGTAACAACGGCGCTAACCAATTAGGACTGGATACAGCGGCCAACACGGTAGATACTGTTACGCAGATCAGCAACCAGCACTGGCGGAGTATCAGTGCAGGGTATGCCAATTCTGCTGCCATCCGTAATGATGGTACGCTGTGGGTAGCGGGGTACAATGCATATGGTACGCTGGGCGTAGGAGATACTGCAACACGTGATCATTTTGTGCAGGTGGGTACAGATAATAACTGGAAAGCTGTATCTGTAGGTGGGTTGCACATGCTTGCGCTTAAAAATAATGGTACCCTCTGGAGCTGGGGAAACAACGCCGCGGGAGAATTATGTACAGGCAGCACCGCCAACCATTATACACCGGTGCAAGTGGGTGCAGATACCAACTGGGCAGCTATCAGTGCTGATTTTGAGCTGTCACTTGCTTTAAAATCCAATGGTACAATATGGAGCTGCGGGCTCAACAACACCTCGCAGCTGGGAAGAGCTACTTCCGGAAGTTCGGATTCTGTACTTACACAAATAGGTACAGACACAAACTGGAAGACGATAAATGCAGCAAGCGTTTTTGGGTTTGCGATCAAACAGAACGGTACACTCTGGGGCTGGGGATTTAACAGCTACGGCAACCTCGGCATGTCAGCGGCGTCTGCTGTATACGCCCCTACTATGATAGGAAATGATAATAACTGGGTATACATATCGGGCGCAACAGGCTCCAACCTTGGCGGCAGTCTCTACGGCACGCATGCAGCAGGCCTTAAGACGGGCGGACAAGGCATTTGCACTACCGGCAGCAACTACGTAGGACAGCTGGGCAATGGCTCTGTAAGCAGTGTAAACAATTACCAGGATTACTTCGGTTGTGGCATTCTTCCGGCTCCTACTGCTGTTAATACTGTTCAGACCGTGCAGCCAGTCCACATCTACCCCAACCCTACACAGGGAGATCTTAATATTTCACTACCGGAAACAATGTATGGCAAGTCTCTTACCCTCAACATAAAAGACCTGGCTGGCAAAACTGTATTGCAAAATGAATTTACAGGCAGTAACGCAACAACAGTCCGTACCGAAGCTCTTGTTCCGGGCATTTATTTTATGCAAATCGGCGATAATAATGGCTTTCAATATAATACCAGGTTTGTAAAACAGTAATGAAACAAACTGGGTAATAAAAAAAGAGGACTGATGCATCAGTCCTCTTTTTTTATGCTTATTCTTTTGGTCCTTCATCCTGCGGAGCTGATGTCCGTGGTGGTCTCGGCGGTCTTGGCATATGACTTCTCTGCCGGGTATTACTTCCTTCTCCCTGTTGCTGTGCATCAGGATTAGCCGGCTTCTGCGGCCTGTCAGGACGTGGTTGATTTTGTTGTTTTTCAGGACGCGGTTGATTCTGATTCTGCTGCCTTGGCGGTTGCTTTTCACCACCTTGCTGCTGTGGTCGCGGCTGGCTTTGCTTCTGCTGCTGTTGCGGCCTTTCTCCTCCGCCCTGTTGTCCCTGCGCCTTCTGCTGTTGCTGCTTTTCGGGGCGGGGCTGGTTTTGTTTCTGCTGCTGCTGTGGCTTCTGTGGTTTTTCTCCACCCTGACCTTGCTGTGGATTGCGGCCCTGCATTTTCTCGGCAGGCGCATTCTGCTGCTGGCGTTTCTGTGGGTTGCCACCAGCCTGCTGCGGGTTATTGCCACCGGCAGCCTGTTTGTTTCCGCTGCCGGATTTTTGTTTTTTCTTGCTGGATTTTTCCAGTGCTTTCAGGCTTATCTGGCCTACGTCGTTTACGAAGCCTACATCTACCTTAATGCCCTTTTTCTCGGTGTTTGTTTCCAGCTCTACCGGCTGCAGCTCATCAGGTTTTACGCCCTGCTTGTTAAGTGCAATGATTTCATTTACACGGGTAATGCTGAGCGGGTATTGCTTGTTGCTACCTGCATAGCTGTACCACATCAGGTTTTTAAAGATATCACGCTTCTGCAGTGATGCCGTACCCTGTATGGTATGAATGGCGTCCGCATTTTCAGGGAATACCCTTAATGCGTCCATATAAGTATCCAGCTCATAGTTCAGGCAGCATTTAAGACGCCCGCACTGGCCGGAGAGTTTTGTCTGATTGATGGAAAGGTTCTGGTATCGGGCAGCTGTTGTGTTAACTGATTTAAAATCAGTAAGCCAGGTGCTGCAGCACAGTTCGCGGCCGCAGGAGCCTATGCCGCCTACTTTGGCACTTTCCTGCCGTGCACCTATCTGGCGCATTTCTACTTTTACCTTAAATTCTGATGCAAATACTTTGATAAGCTCGCGGAAATCAACGCGTTGATCGGCCGTATAGAAGAACGTTGCCTTCCGTCCATCTGCCTGTATTTCTACCTCGCAGACTTTCATTTCCAGCTTCAGGCTGCGGGAGATGGCACGTGCCCGTATCATCACATCCTGTTCGCGCTGCTTCTGATCGTTGAAGACTTTCAGGTCTTCTTCCGTAGCCATGCGTAAAACACGTTTCATGGAAGGATTATCTTCTACGCCGTATTTTTTCATCTGCAGTTTTACCAGCTCACCGGTAAGGCTTACCTGCCCTACGTCAAAACCACCGACACCTTCCACAGCGATCATCTCGCCTTTTTCCAGTATGTGATGTGAATTATTCCGGTAAAATTCTTTTCTGCTTCCTTTATTGAAACTTACCTCTATTACAGGGTAAGGTTTTGCGCTGTCATGTAAGGGCAGTGCGCTCAACCAGTCGAAAACATTCATGCGGTTACAACCTCCACTGCTACATCCTCCATTACTCTTGCAACCCGCGGGTTTCCCGTTGGAGGCGGTCCCACAATTGCCACATCCCATTTATTATATCAATTTATATAGACGGCAGTTAAAAAACGCGTTCATTTATATATTCAGCAGCAGCGCATATACACGCTCCCACCCTGTTTTTTCACTGCCTGTTTGTGAAAAAATAAATACTGAATCTGCGAATTTACAATAAAAAAGCCTTCTTTTCAGAAGGCTTTCATATAAAAATGAATTTAGTTTATTGCAGTACAAGTGCCTGGGTTTGCATCGTTTTTCCTTCGCCTTTTACCACCACCTGGTATACGCCGGCAGCGAGGTTCAGGTTGTCCTGCATGTTATAAGTACCTTTTGCAAGCTTGCCTTCATAGATCACATGCACCATCTGGCCGAGGCTGTTATATACAAATATACCGCCGTTCAGGTCTGATGCGAGCTCCATGCTGATGTTCACACTTCCTTTTGCAGGGTTAGGGAACACTTTCATACTTTTTACGCCGCTGGTTACAGTCGGTACGCTGTTCGGATTAGGATTTTTACGCATTACCACCGTAAAATCTTTGGTAAACATACCCTGGCGTAAACGGAATACTGCAGTTACATCTGAAGTGAAGTTAGCTGCAGGTGTCCAGTGCAATGTACCGGTAACGGTATTGCTGCCGTTGGCTGTGGTAAAAGTAGCGGGGTTAACTGTCTGCTGGTAAAGCGAACAATATGATTCCATCAGCAGTGTACCGCTGGCGCCCATGTTCATGCCTGCAATCTGGAAAGTAAACGGCTGTCCCGGATCATAGTATACATAATTATATTCTTCGCCGGTAGTATTGGTCTGGTAAGGGCTTACCATCTGGAATGCCGGAACTGTAGTTGTATCAGCAGCAACCACTACATACTGCATGTCGCGGATAATGCTGCCTATCTGCACACCACCGCGGTATTCGTTGATCTGGAAAGACTGAATATAGTTACCTACAGCATTGGGTGTCCATGTGATCTCACCTGTAACTGAGTTCATGGTAAAAGCACCACCAGCAGCGGCCGGCGGAGCGGTAAAACCTGCAACACTCGTAAATGTAGGCGGAGATACCAGTACTACATTGCCGATAGGTGTATTGAGGCTCCAGGAAAGCGAATCACCGTCTACATCATATGGCAGCGGATTGTATGTTGCCGGGAGATTTTCCGGGAAGTATGCAACCGGCATAGACAGGCATGCAGGCGTACTGTTGGAAGCGCTTACCGTAAAGTCGGTATATAAGCCCATGCTCTCACTCAGCGGGTTAGATGCATTAAGAATGGCTCCGTTGCGGCAGCAGGTACTGTATACAAAACGGTATTGTCCCGGGCTTAAAGCATATCCCGAAGCTGTATAAATGCCCACTTCCACCCCATAGGGGAAACTTGGCAGCAGTGTAGTACTCAGAGCTATATTACGCGGTATAGACATGGCACCGGTATGTACGTAAGAAGAACTTGTGGTATTATAGACATAAATATCCACTGTTTCCGAAGTACCGAGCGGTATACCACTGGTATCGCGGTACAGGGAAAGTTTAAGTGTAAAATAACCTGCAGAATCTTGTTTTACAGTGATATCCCCACCCATAAGGTGAGTGGCGCGGGCTCCAAAGGCACATGCTACGGTGAGCATCATTAGTAAGATTTTCTTCATAACTCTTGGGTTTTATTTAACAAAAAGACTACATGCACATGACAATGGGTTGGGGTAAAATCTGAAAAAAATTAATGGAACAATATTTTACTCTCTATATAATACTTCAAAAAAGTTTCATTATGAATGCGATAGAAACATTTTTCGGCACAGGAAAAGATTTAAATGAGCTGCAGATGAGCTGCCGGGCGGTGGTGGTTTTTATTATTGCACTCCTGCTGATCCGTATTGCCGGCAGGCGCTCATTCGGCATAAAAACGGCGTTCGACAACATTATTGTTATACTGCTCGGGGCTGTTTTAAGCCGGGCTGTTATCGGAGCCTCGCCTTTTGTACCTACGGTAGTAGCCGGACTGGTCATTTCTGTGCTGCACAGGTGCTGCGGCTGGCTGAGTATTCATCATAAAAAATTTGACCGGCTGATGAACGGCGAACCTATGATCTTATACAAAGACGGGCATATAAACAAGGAAAATATGGACCGCAGCCTGATCAATGAAAAAGACCTTGTGGAAGGTGTGCGGAGCACTGCACTGTTTGACTCACTTGAAAAAGCAGAGGCAATATACATGGAACGCAACGGCCAGATAAGTGTGGTAAAAAAGAATGAATAGTCAATAATGAATGGTGAAGTGCTAATTCCCGATATCATCCTTCGACTTCGCCCAGGATGACATCGCGCAGGAAGCATCAAGCTATTTACCCGGGATCTCAATACTCATATCTCACATCCCATATCTTAGCTTCCCGGCAAATTCTTCAGCACTTTCTTCAGGTCAATACCCTTTCCCAATACAGGTTTAAAGATATCGCCTATTTTTTCAAGCCGTGGCGGAACGGTATGAATATTAAAATCCGCAGGCGTCATTTTATCTTTTACTTCTGTCCATTGCAGCGGCGTAGAAACAGTAGCACCGGCTTTGGGCCGCAAACTGTATACCGAGCAAATCGTCTGACCTTTCCGGTTCTGCAGGAAATCAAGATATATTTTATCCTTGCCGCGTTTGGCCAGGTTTCGTTCCATGCTGGTAAAAGAAGGAATTTGTTCATGAGCAGTATGGCAAAGCAATTCCGCAAAATTCTTCACATCCTCGTATTCGTATTTCCTGCCCATAGGAATGTATACATGCAATCCAGTAGCACCGGAAGTCTTGCAAAAGCTTTCAGCGCCTGCCTTTTCCAGTATTTCGTGAAACACCTGCGCGGCTTCTATCACCTGCCCGAATGTGTTTTTATCTGATGGGTCAATGTCGAGAATTAAATAATCCGGCTTGTCGAGCGAGCTTACTACCGAATGCCAGGGATTGATCTCAATACAGCCGAGGTTATTAAGATAAGCAAGTGTAGCCTTGTCGTTGCAGAGAATGTAGTCAATGTCTTTATTCACAGATTCGGAATACAGCTCAATGCTCTTCACCCATTCAGGCGCCTCACCACCTGCATCTTTCTGGAAAAAACCCTCGTCTTTTATGCCATTTGGTGTGCGCCGCAACGATTCCGGCCTGTTTTTAAGATAAGGCATTATGTAATCACTCACCTGTTGATAGTAAGCTGCCACCATGCCTTTCGTTATACCATCATCCGGGAAATACAGCTTGTCCGGGTGCGTGATCGTCACCTTGCGCCGGCCGATGGTCAGCACCATTTCTCTGGCAGCTTTTGGAGCACTTTCTTTTACAGCCATATGTTCCCTGTTGACAGTTTACCGATGTGCAGCTTTCTTTGTTGCAACTTTCTTTGACGCGTGTCCCGCCAGCCATTTATTGATGGGGGAGGACTGTGGTGTATGCTCTTCACTGCTGTACGGTTCATGCACTGCGTATTTATCGTTGTGCTTTATGAGCAGCCAGGCATTGTCTTCTTTTCCTTTCAGCTTTACCAGTGCAAACTCTCCTTTCAGCTTTCTGCCCGACAGCCGGAACTTGAGATTTCCAGCTTTAAGCCCTGCCCGCAAGGCTTTTTCCGGGTTTTCAGACTGATCGATGTCTGTATAATACCCTTTGTCCCATATCTCCACAATGCCCGCACCATAATTCCCTTCTGGTATCACCCCTTTAAAATCCTTGTATTCGTACGGATGATCCTCTACCATCATTGCCAGGCGTTTGTCTTCCGGGTTCAGCGACGGGCCTTTCGGCACTGCCCAGCTTTTCAGTACGCCATCCAGTTCCAACCGGAAATCGTAATGCAGGCGTGAAGCTTTATGCCTTTGGATCACAAAAGATAATTTACCGGCGGCCTTACGCACATTACCTTCCGGCTCCGGCGTATCGTTAAAGCTCCGTTTCTTATTATAATCTTCCAGGCTCATGTCATGATGCTTTTTTGCTGCGCTTTATTTCCAGGCTGGCCTTCAGATCATCCATCAGGTCTTTCGTCTTTTTATGTACAATGCGTATCGGCGGTGCCTTGAATGGTTTGCCTTTTGCCTTGGCACGTATCAGTTTCATCAGTTCGGCCGCATAAGTGTCTTTATACTGCGATATATCAAACTTGCCTGTGAGCTGGTTTATTAAAGTTACTGCCATTTTCAGCTCTGCGGGCTTTACTGTTGTTTTTGACGGCAGATCCAGGTCAGCGGTATCGCGTATCTCTTCTGCAAACCGGATGCGTATCAGCAGGATCACGTCATCCTCTGCTTTAAGTATGGCAAGATGCTCTTTATTACGTAATACAAAGTGCGCCACACCCACCTTTTTCGTTTTGAGCAACGCCTCCCGCAACAAAGCATAGGCGCGTATCCCCGACTTATCCGGCACGAGGTAATACGGCATTTCAAAGTATACGCTGTTCACCTCCGCTTCGTCTGCAAAATCGGTGATCTCTATTGTCTTTGTTTTTTCGGCACTGGCCTTTTCAAAATCCTCATCATCCAGTATCACATACTTATCATTGATCCAGTAGCCTTTTACAATGTTTTCCCAGGCTACTTCCCGCCCTGTGTGCTCATTTACCCGTTTAAATTTTATGTTGGAAAGATCATGTTTGTCGAGCATATCCAGGTCGAGATTGCTGGTTTGCGTGGCGCTGAACAGTTTTACCGGTATGTTTACCAGTCCGAAACCTATTGCGCCTGACCATAGTGGCCTCATAACATAACAATTTAACACGTTAATAATCTCACCGCCGCCGGGGTGAATGACATGTCCTTATAATCGGTAAAGACAGCATTGCGAATAAAAAAGAAGCGTTTCTTTTTCGTATAAGAAGAGAAAAATATTGTGCCGTGGAGGTTTGTTAAAAATTTGCGGCAAAGAATACTGAGGAAAGGCGGAGAAAAAGCGCTGCATACCCTTGAGCAACAATATTGATGCCCTTTGCGATACTTCGTACGTTCTTTGTGTTCTTTGCGTTTAGCTTTCCGCCATAACGCGGTTCTGTATAATCTGTACCAGCCTTATAGACAGCACATGCAGCTGCGTACGGGAGTGCGCATTGCGCTCTATGTAAAATATGGTGTCGGAGATAGATTTTACCATCTGCTGCAATACCTGGAACGGTAAGCCACGTGCAGCCAGTTTCTGTACAAACTGCGCTTCGTCCGGCGGCAATGGCAGCGGTGCCTGTGGCATAAACCCTGCACGCAGGGCATGCTCCAGCAGCTGCACCACATAATGAAGGAAGTTCTTCTGCTGCTCACGGCCGGATTTTGACCAGTCTTCTGCAAACTTGGCAATGCCTATACCGTTATTGGTAAACAATACATTAAACCAGTTGCGCACTTCGGGGAAAAGATCATTATCTGCATGACGAATGATACGCAGCGCTTCCGTAAAGCTGCCATTAGCTATATGTCCTACCTGTGTGGCACGGCGTTCGTCGGCCAGACCACGTGTTACCAGCCCCTCAGCTATGCTCACGGGCGATATGGGCGCCAGGCGCACCATCTGCGTGCGGGAAAGTATTGTCGGGAGTATGTCTTCTGTATTTTCGGAGACCAGGATCATGATGGTGTTTTCCGGCGGCTCTTCCATCAGCTTCAGGAGTATATTGCCTTCTTTACCCAGGTACTCTGGACGCCATATGACCTGTATCTTTTTACCGCCTTCGTATGATTTCAGGTTGAGCGTGTCAATGATCTCACGGCACTCTTCTGCGGTGATGTTACCTTGCTTGTTCTCAGCATTGATATACTGCAGCCATTCATATGTAGTACCGTAGGGCGTCTGGCTTATGAACTCGCGAAATTCGGAAATAAAATACCGGCTCATGGCTTTGGTACCAGCCTTTGGCGGTATAGACGGAAAGCTGATATGAAGATCGGCATGCTCCAGTTTAACAGTCTTCTGGCAGTCGGGGCATACGCCGCAACTATCTGTTTCTGTTTTGTTGGTGCAGAAAATGAACTGCGCCAGTGCCAGTGCCAGCGGCAGTCCGCCGGTACCTTCAGCGCCGTTGAGCAGCAGTGCATGCGGCAGGTGGCCGGTATGCCACATGCCCAGTAACCCATTCTTTGCAGCCTGTTGCCCTACTACTTCCCTTAATAACATAGACCCAAAAATAAGCAGTATTGTTCTTTCTTTTCAGCAAAAGAAAATCGCCTTCAGGAATAAGAAATAATTGCTGGTGACACAATGCCCGGAACAACATCTTTTCCTGCTGTTTTTAAAAAATCCTATTTTTCGTGAAAAGAAATCACCTATGCGCAACATATTACTCAATGTAGCAGTAACGCTCGACGGATATATTGAAGGTCCGAACGGGGAGTACGACTGGTGCTTTGTGGATGAAAACGAAGATTACGGCATGATCGCCTTTCTCAACCGCACCGACGCCATTTTCTATGGCCGCAAAAGCTACGAAACATTGCTGGCAGCAGGACCCAATCCTTTTGCCGATAAAAAACAATATGTATTCTCCTCCACCCTTCGCCCCACAGAAGGTATTACCGTGCTGGACGGCGACGCCACGGTGCATGCCCGTGCCATTAAAGCTACGCCCGGCAAAGATATATGGCTGTTTGGCGGTGCACAGCTTACAGAAGCGCTGATGCAGGCAGGATTGGTGGACGAACTCGTTCTCTCTGTACATCCGCTGTTACTGGGCAATGGCAAGCAACTGTTCCGCCCGCAGAACAGCAGACAGCCGCTACAACTGATCAATAGTACCGCATATGACAGCGGACTGGTGCAACTGCATTATAAAGTTGTAACCGGGAATAAATAAGGAATACGCTTCTTCAACCGATACATTAAAAAAGCAGCACATCTGGAGATGTGCTGCTTAAGTTATTTTTTCAGAAAATTAAAATTGCTTTACCAGTGGTATCTGCAAGTTTGCAGGGCGATTTTCTTCTGTGTCAAATCCGCGGCCATCGACATTCCGGGCGCCCCAGAACATCATACCGCCATGAATGAAAACCAGGTCAAACTCCTTAAATACCTGCCCTTCCGCCAGCCCGAACGGTTTAAACTCTTTTTTCAGAATGTCCTGCGATTGGTTTACTTCCCAATGATCATAGCCCTGAGCAGCAAGACTGTTAAGTATGCCAGCAAATGATTCGTGCAGCGGCATAACTTCATAGGCTTCATCTGCTGTAAAATCAACTTTCTGAGCGCCCTCCGCTATCGGGTGTTCCCCCCGCCAGGCTATGTGTCCGCGGATAATCATTTTTACCAGAGGTACTTTACCATAAGGATCTGCAAAATTTATTATTTCCAGTACAAATCCGTCATCCGGCAGACTGGTAAAAGTTCGGGCCAGGTAAAAAGGTTTAAGACTGCCATCGGGATTTTTGAACGCGCTGGGCCTTACCTCAGGTGCTATGCTTGCCCAGGTACCCAGGGCGGCTGCTTTTACTTCTGTTAGTGTCATGAATTTATGTTTAGAACTATATTGCAGTGGCTCCTGTTCCTGGAAGCCACACACAAATGTGGAATATTTACACTACAAAGTTCCGGCTGCTGCTGCAGAAAAAGGTGCAAATATCAAAGTTGTGGCTGCAAATATCAAAGCGGGAAAAGTATGCTATAAGGCCATCGCTCTCCTGAAATCTGCGGGTGTGCAGTTCATGCGTTTACGAAAGAAATTGTTGAAGTGAGCAGGTTCTTTAAAACCCAGCCGGAAGGCTGTTTCTTTGACCGAAAAACCCGTCTGGCTCAGGAGCGATTTTGCCTCGGTCATTATCTGCCCGTGTATCAGTGACAGAGCCGTTTGGCCGGTCTTTCTTTTCACAACAGCATTCAGATGATTGGGGTGGGTAGAAAGCAATGCTGCATAATACTTTACGCTGTGTGCTTTGTCGTTTATTTCATTGCCGGAGAAATGTGCTTTCAGCAGCGCCTGGAATTTTTTGAACAGACCGTTATCATTCAACTTCACTTCCCGGGACAAGACGGGGTCTGTATCTGCATATTGGTGATACAGGCGCTGGATGTTTACCAGCAGTATCAGTGTATAGGCCGCTATCAGCTCATACCTGTCGAGATGATCAGAGCGATACTCGTAGTGTATCTTTTTGTACATGTCACCCAGTATGGCGGCCTCTTCTTCACTTACTTCAAATGGGATCGTTTTCTCTATCTTAAAGAACGGCAGATCAAAAATGATGTCCGCCAGTTGTTTATGCTGCAGTGCAAAGCACTCGGTAAATACCACAAAATATTCCTTCAGCCATCGTTCCGGCTTGTTCCAGGAGAGTAACTGGTAGGGTGTTTTAAAATAGAGCGCAGGCCGTTGCAGCTTCGTTTTCCAGAAACCAGAGTTCAGCATCACATCACCTTCAAGGTATAATGCCACACAATAAAAACTATGACGGAAAGGCCGGGCTACAAAATCGTATGATCCTATCACTTCGGGATTTATTTCCCGGACATCAAAGTCTTTACTCAGCGGAGGCGAAGCATGGATATGATTATAGAAATCCCTCAGGTCGTCAAATACCGGTATTTTCTGCCTGTCCGTAAGCTCGTGGGTCTGCTTTTTCATATAGCCACTATTAATTGTGGTAACTATAAAATACAGCGTTTTCAGCAAGCTGTATTATAAAAGAAAAAAGCGGCAACATTCGTTTACCGCTTTCGTTTCTGAGGATAAAAATCCTTATTTCTTGCTTCGTTCAATCGGGTGCTTTTGTTTTTCGTTTCAGTAAGGGTTAGTTACTTTATCGTGGGGTAGTGCAAAGGTCTATCATACTGTCGAATAAATTCTAAGTATAATCACTGTTTCCGGAGGGGTAGTTTTCACGCCCCCTCCCGGTATCAATACAGGGGCCATACCAGAGGCAAACCTATTACATGCAAGAAGAAATGAATAGGAAAGGCTTAATAGTACTGTAAGCGATGAATGGTGCCAACGCCGTAAAAGCTGCACCTATATACTGCAGCCCGGATCAAAAACAACGCATCAGGCAATAAAAAAAGGAACGATTATGTATCGTTCCTTTTTGTTTACGGTTAAATTTTGTTTACTAACCCTTGTTAAAATCTTCGTCGTTGTTTGTGTTGCGATTGCGGTTAAAGCTGTTATCACGGTTGTAACTGCTGTCACTGCTGGGGCGCCAGCCGCCGTCGTTGTTGTTACGGTCGCGGTTATAGTTATTATCACGATTATAGCCGCCGCCGCTGTTGTTATCGCGGTTATAGCCACCACGGTCATTGCTGCCGCGGTCACGATTATAGCCACCGCCGTTATTGTCACGATCGCGATTGTAACCGCCACCACTGCCGCCATCACGGTTGTAGCCGCCACGATCATTACTGCGGTCGCGATTGTATCCGCCGCCGTTACTGTCACGGTCACGATTATAACCGCCACCACTGCCACCATCGCGGTTGTAACTGCTGCCACCGCCACCAGGACGCCAGCCGCCGCTATCACCACCACGGTCGCGGTTAAATCCGCCACCGCCACCACCGGGACGGAATCCGCCGCCGCTACCGCCGCGTTTGAATCCGCCACCACCACCACCGCGGTTGCCGCCGCCGCCACCACCTTGTGGCTTGGCTTCTTTTACGGTGATGATAGTACCCAGGAAAAAGGTGCTGTCAAGATTATCAATGGCATCAAAGCCCATGAATTTGTCGCCCATTTCTACAAAACCAAAACCACGGGACTGGCCGGTAGCCGGATCCATGATCACTTTTACAGAAAGGATTTGTCCAAATTCGGAAAATGCATTACGAAGGTCTCCATCAGTGGTTTCGGGGCTTAGATTGCCAACAAACAGGTTCATACTAAAAAATTAAAAAAGTGTACAATATTAATTACTATCCAAATGCATTAAAAAATGCCTTTTCTGTTTGCTCGGGCTTCAATTTTTACGTGCGTACAGAGATGTGGAATCTTACACAAGATAGTGAATTCGGTATATAATAAGCTTTATTAGCCGAAATTTCATATTTTATTATGCTGATGTGGTTATTATGGCGGTATGATAATTAACGGATTAGCTGATCAACCCACATATTCAATGCTGAACTTTAGCATTCCAAACCTTAAATTGTAAATACCAGGCCTCAGATACCAAATACGGAATTTCAATTACCAAATTCCAGATAAATCCCCCCCACTACATTTAAGGTTTTACAAACCCGTGCTTCCGCCTGTTACCTATTCCCACACATCCTTCCCTGGCATCATTTTCATTAAGTTCATGTAAAGACTTCTGACATGAAAAAATTATTTGCGCTTACTGCATTATTCCTGTTAGGGACTTTCGCGTCTTTTGGTCAGCAGTTCAGTGCCAGTCAACGCTCGCAGGAACGTATTATCAGGAGTGCTTATAAGCGCCATCGCGTTACTCCGAATGAATATGCAAAGCTGATGCGCGAGCAGGAAACAATCCGTTATGCAATCGGAAAATATGCAGCAGATGGCATATGGACACCACACGAAAAAGAGGTGGTTGCCGGTAAGCTGGCACGCGCAGAAAAAAGGATACACCGGTACAAGACAAATGGCGAACGTTATTAAAAACCGGGAATGCTTAATACTGTATATCTGAACAGGATATACCAACAGTAGCATAACTTTATGCCGGCATGTTGTTTCTGTAAAAATTGCGGCCACAACCCACAGCTTCCTTATGAAAGATACCCACGTAATTCTTGTTGATGAGCAGGATAATGCCTTAGGCACTATGGAAAAAATACAGGCACACCGCAACGGCCTGCTGCATCGCGCTTTTTCAATATTTATCATAGATACAGAGAAAAACATGCTGCTGCAGCAACGGGCAGAAGACAAGTACCATTCCGGCGGGCTATGGACTAATGCCTGCTGCAGCCACCCAAATCCTGATGAAACTATTGAACAGGCCGCACACCGCAGGCTGAAAGAAGAACTGGGTTTTGAATGTCCGCTGGAGGAATTGTTTTCTTTTACCTACCAAAGTCCGCTGGGCAACGGGCTTACCGAGCATGAATACGACCATGTGCTGCTGGGTATTTATAACGGTCCTGTTTCACCAGACCCGGCAGAAGTGAAAGACTACCGTTATTTTTCAATGAATGAAATTGAAACGCTGCTGCAGCAATCGCCGGAACAGTTTACGAGCTGGTTTCCGCTGGCGCTGAAAGGCGTGAAACCGCACCTCCAACATAACAAGCATTCTTAATATTAACCGCAAAGAACGCTAAGTATAAATTTCCACTTCGCGGTTCTCTGCGTTTTTTCTTTGCGTACTCTGCGGTTAATTAATCTGCACACCTTCACTATTTCCCCGCATTGATGCATCTTTACAGGATGAATTGGTCCAGTTTATATAGTGCCCGCCGCAGCGGAGATCCACAGAGAAAAGATGCCAACCCAGACCAGGTACGCACTTCTTTCCTGAGAGATTATGACCGTATCATATTTTCATCGGCATTCCGCAGGCTGCAGAACAAGACGCAGGTATTCCCGCTGCCAGGTGCTGTATTTGTACACAACAGGCTTACCCACAGCCTGGAAGTTGCTTCTGTAGGCCGCTCGCTGGGTAAAGCTGTAGGGGAAGCCATAGCCACAAAGGAACCTGGCGCATCAGAAGGATTTAAAGATTTTTACCGCCACGAACTGCAATCTGTTATAGCAGCCGCCTGCCTGGCACATGATATAGGCAATCCGCCGTTTGGTCATTCGGGAGAAGATGCGATACGCAACTTCTTTACTACACTTGATGGCAAAACCAAAGAAACCATTCACGGTCAGCTCACTGAAAATCAACGTAAGGATTTTGAATTATTTGAGGGAAACTCCAATGCATTCCGCATACTTACACATAAGTTCAACGAGCAGGAACCATCCAATAAACTGACGCTGACAACGCTTGCTGCCATTGTAAAATATCCCTGCATTTCCTCTGAAGGCTTTAATAAAAAGACCGGCCTGATCGCCACCAAAAAATCGGGCTTCTTCGACAGTGAAACAGATACTTACCTGCAGATCGTTAACCAGTTTGACATACCGGTCAAAGAAGGCTTTGCGCATGTGTATGCACGACACCCCTATGTATACCTCACCGAAGCAGCGGACGATATCTGCTACCGCGTAATAGATCTCGAAGATGCCCACAGGCTGCACCTGATAAGCCTAGATACGTTCCTGAAACTATTTCTTCCGTTCTTCGAAAAAGAAGAAGGATATAATGGTGTAGATTATGTAAACCGGAAGCTGGCACAGATCAACGACGATAACCAGAAAGTACAGTTTATCCGCGCCAAATGGATAGGCCTGATGGTGCAGAAGCTTTCACGGGCATTTATGGACCATGAAGCCGCACTGCTGGCCGGCACACTGGAAATGGACCTCATGAAATGTATGTCCGAAACAGATCATGCGCTGATAGAACAGATCAATGAGTTTTCGGTAAAGCATATCTATAATTACAAATCGGTGGTGGAAATAGAAATTGCCGGTTATAATGTAATTGGCGGTCTGTTGAAAGAATTTGTACATGCAGTATTAGAGCCCGGAGATCCGCGCGCACGGAAAATCCTGAAGCTGGTACCTGCACAGTTTCCCATCACAAAAGAGGGCAGCCTGTATCATAATGTACAGTCAGTAGTAGATTTTATCTCCGGCATGACCGACCTGTATGCCATAGATCTGTACCGGAAAATTACCGGCATTAGTATTCCTGAACTCCGTTAATAAGTATCAATGCAACACCCGAGAGACCTGCGCATAGAAAATTTTACATACGACCTGCCGGACGAACGCATTGCCAAATATCCGCTGGAGCAACGCGATGCATCGAAACTGCTGGTATACCACAGCAGCAACGGGCAAATGCAGGAAGATACCTACCGGAATATTGCAGCATACATTCCCGGAGAAACATTACTGGTCTTTAACCAGACAAAAGTGGTGCATGCAAGGCTGCTGTTCCGCAAAGAGACCGGCAGCATTATAGAAGTCTTTTGCCTGGAGCCTGCAAGCCGTTACCCGGATATACAGACCGCCATGCTGCAAAAAGAAAAAGTATACTGGAACTGTATGATAGGCGGCGCCAGCAAATGGAAGCACGGCATGTCACTGCATATACAAATGCCCGAAGCCGGCTTTACGCTTTCCGCCGCCATAGCAGACCGTCAACCGGGATATTTTACACTTGAATTTACCTGGAACAACCCGGAACTGACCTTTGCGGAAGTATTGCACCATGCAGGTAAAGTTCCCTTACCACCCTACCTGCACCGTGAGGCCGAAGCCGGCGACGAAGACCGCTACCAAACGATCTATGCACGCAATGAAGGCAGTGTGGCCGCACCTACAGCCGGGCTGCATTTCACAGAAAATGTAATGCTGCAATTGCAACAGAAACATATTGACACTGCATTTGTAACGCTCCACGTAGGCGCAGGCACCTTTAAGCCTGTGAAGGCCGAAACAATGGCTGGTCATGATATGCATGCCGAATGGATTGATGTAACTCAGGACTGTATTAAACAACTGATCGCACACCTTGATAAGGGCATTGTAACCGTGGGCACTACCTCTATGCGCACAGTGGAAAGCCTGTACTGGATCGGCGCAAAAATGCTTAGTGGCGATCATATTGACCTTGCCGGCATTGCCATACACCAGTGGGACCCGTACGAAATAACGACAGATGCCACTCCTGCGGCAGCATTAAATGCATTGCTCCAATGGATGCAGCAACACAACCAGGAACGCCTGGTAACCCGCACCCAGATATTAATTGCACCGGGCTACGACGTAAAGATCGTAAAAGGGCTGATCACCAATTTTCACCAGCCGCAATCTACCCTGCTGCTGCTGGTAAGCGCACTCACCGGCAGCAACTGGCGAAACATTTATGATTACGCCATGCAGCACGATTTCCGCTTCCTGAGCTATGGCGATGGCTGCCTGATATGGAAATAAGCCGTGATATCTGAGTATTAAGATGTGAGATAACCGTATTTAACCAGCAAATTTGCACACCAGTTCATTAGCTAATTGTCACATTAGCATATCAGCTCATTGATTTGCTAATTAACCGTAGCTTTGCAGGCGTTAATCGTAAACCACGTGACTACACAGGCATTTATTGCAGCGGCGCTGCAGGAAGATATAGGAGCCGGAGATTTCTCAACCCTGGCCAGTATAGACGAAGGAGCAAAAGGTAAAGCTATACTGAAAATCAAGGAAAATGGTATACTTGCCGGTGTGGACCTTGCACAGGAAATATTTCATTTCCTGGAACCGGAAGCACAGTTTGTCCTGTACAAAAAGGATGGCGACGCCGTAGCATATGGCGAAATTGCCTTTGAAGTTTCCGCACATATACATACGATTCTCAAGGCGGAACGATTGGTACTGAACTGCATGCAGCGCATGAGCGGCATCGCAACACTTACCAGTGTTTATGTAAACAAAATCAAAGATTACAAGTCTAAAATACTGGACACGCGCAAAACAACACCACTATTCCGGGCACATGAAAAAGAAGCAGTGCGCATAGGCGGCGGCGTAAATCACCGCATGGGCCTGTACGATATGGTGATGCTCAAAGACAATCATATCGACTTTTGCGGCGGTATTGAAAAAGCTATTACCAAAACCAACGAATACTTACTTAATCATAGCCTGCCATTGCAGATCGTTGTGGAAACCCGCAACATTGATGATGTGAAACGTGTACTGGCTACAGGCAATGTGACACGCATCATGCTGGACAACTATACACCCGCACAGATTGAGGAAGCCATGAAGCTGATAGACGGCCGCTTTGAAACCGAAGCATCCGGTGGCATCACGCTTGATAATATTGAAGATTATGCCCGTACAGGTGTAGATTATATTTCTGTCGGCGCCATCATACACCACGCTGTGAGTATGGACCTCAGCCTTAAAGCACAATTAGCATGAGCACTAAACACCTCGTGTTTATAGTTAACCCGAAATCAGGTGTAGAGCGGCAGAAAATAGTGCAGGGAGCTATAGATAAGTACCTTGACCGTACACAGTATACTTACGAAATACAGCATACACAATATGCAAAACACGGTACCGAACTGGCACGTAAAGCTGCAGCAGACGGGGCTTTTGCCGTAGTAGCAGTGGGTGGCGACGGATCTGCCAACGACATAGTGACCGGGCTGCTGCATACAGACACCGCACTGGCCATTTTCCCCAAAGGATCCGGTAATGGCATGGCGCGGACTATGGAAATACCGCTCAAAGACAAAGAAGCGATTGAAACCATCAACCGCTGCAACGTACAGCGCATGGACATAGGCTTTGCCAATGACCGTGTGTTCATTAGTAATGCGGGCGTAGGTTTTGACGCACTTATAGCCAAGAAATTTGCCAAAAGCGAGCGCCGCGGACTGATGGTCTACAGCTGGCTCGTCACCAAATATCTGTGGCTTTATAATGAGTGGGACTGGCGCATTCATGTAGATGGCAAAGAGATAAAAGAACGCGCCTTCCTGGTAAATGTCGCGAACGGAAAACAATTTGGCTACAACTTTAAGATAGCGCCGCACGCCGACTGGCAGGATGGCCTACTCGACGTGGTGATCATTAAAAAATTCCCGAAAATGCTGGGCTCTTCACTGGTTATAAGAGCCATGAACGGCACACTTACCGACAGCCGCTATGTAGATCATCTGCGTGGCAAAGAAATAACTATTGCACATCCTGATCTGAAGCTGATGCAAATAGACGGTGATGCACATCCCTGCCCCAACCGCATCACCTTCCGGATAGAAAAAGGGATACAGAAAGTGATTGTGCCTTAATAGTGAATAGGCAATAGTGAATATGTGATCCAGGCAACAACCAGGAGTAAAATATAAGATTTCATTTTGCGACAATCCTCATGCTGCTACGTGCCATGCAGATGAACGCCCGCCTGACCACATCATTCGGGCAGGGAGCGTCGCAACTCTGCCGAATAGCAGTACTTTTGCCCGGTGCAAAAAAAGATACACATCCTTATAACTGCATTCCTTTGCGCCTGCCTCGCATCCTGCCATACAGAACCGAGGCAGGTAACGAGAAGTTTTTACTACTGGAAGACCATTTACAACCCTGATAGTTTTGAAACCGGCACCATGAAAAAGCTTCATTGTTCAAAACTATATCTCCGCTATTTCGACGCAGACCTGAACGAAGCCGGACAGCCGCAACCCGTAAGCATCATACGGTTGCCGGAGCAAATGGATACAACCATAGCATATGTGCCGGTGTTCTTTATTACACAAAAGCTTATTGCCGCACTGCCAGACAGTACTATCCCATTTCTGGCAAATAATATTAACAGGCTACTTACCACGCTGACAGAAAACGCGCACATCAGCCCAAAAGAAGTACAGTGCGACTGCGACTGGACAGGGGGCAGCCGCGACCGTTATTTTTCCTTATTAAAAGCACTGAAGCAGCAACCCTTCTTCAAAAACAAAATACTTTCCTGCACCATACGGCTGCACCAGGTGAAATATCTTGCCAAAAGCGGCGTTCCGCCCGTTGACAAAGGCATGCTGATGTGCTACAACATGGGCGACCTGAAAAAAAGCGGCGAACATAATTCCATACTCGATGTACCGCTGGCAAAAGATTACCTGCAGCACCTCTCTGGCTACCCGCTGCCGCTGGACATTGCCCTGCCATTGTTTGGCTGGAGCCTGCTGTTTCATGAAAACAGGTTTGCCGGCATATTACGGGGCGTAGAACCTGCGATGTTAAACAATGATACCATCTTCAGAAAAACATCTGTACATCAATATGCCTGCATCCGGGATACAAACTGGCACGGATATTTCTTAAAGAAAAATGACATCATCCGCACAGAAGAAACTTCATACGATGATGTGCTGCAAATGGCGAAATTTGCAGCAGAGAATATAAAAAACAGAACCATCAATATTTCCCTTTATCACTTAGACAGCTCAACTATTTCGAAGTATGAACCGCAGCAACTGGAAAAAATATACACTGCTTTTGAGTAGTGCCGCAGTATTATTAATACTTGGCGAACGCCTAGTACAGGCCTGTGCCGACCCCGGCGATCCTTACGATTATTACCCTTCTTTCTTCAGCAATAATGTGCTGAACGAAAAACCATACACGCCTTTTTTCTATACCGCCAATCTCAAATATTATGATGAATGGTACGAAGCAGACACCTCCAATAACCTGCCCGACCAGAACATAGCAGAGTGGCGCTCATATACAGGCAATACAGTTCCCGAAGCCGATCTGGACAGCTTTGTATATAAATACCCTTACAGCGAATTGTCTGGCTTGTATTACAATATCGAAAAAGCAAAACCGCTGCAGGTTTCACAGGCTATGGCCAGCAATGCATTTACCAAATGGTTCATAGCAAATAAAGACCTGGAAGCGCTGGGCTACCTGATGTATGCCAAGCAATGCGAACCACAGGCAGCAGGCGGTGACTATTGGCAACCCGTACAACGCGACACTGCAAAGCTGGGCCGCCTGGAGCGCAACGGGCTGAAACTGCATGCAGCTGCTAAAAAAGATTTTTTCAAATGGCGCTATGCCTACCAGGTACTGCGCATGGCTTTTTACGGCGGCGACAGTTATGAAAATACCATTACCCTCTACGATAAGCTGATAGGCAATGCTACAGCGGACAACATCATGTACCCACGCTGCCTTTCTTTAAAAGCAGGTGCACTTTACCACAGCGGGCATAAGGCAGAAGCGGCCTATCTCTACAGCAAAGTATTTGACAAAAGTGATGAGATCAAGAAAACCACATACATCAGCTACGACTGGAGCCGCGACAGCACCTCGGAGGAAGACATACTGGGATTCTGCAAAAATGATCATGAGAAAGCTGTATTATATGTAATGGAAGGCCTGCACAACTATGACAACGGTCTTGAGCTGATGCAGAAAGCTTACCGGCTGGATCCTGGCGTACATGGTCTGAATGTGCTGATGACCCGTGAAATAAACAAACTGGAAGAACGGTATATGCAGGACAAGCTCATGCAGGAACGCAACCTGAATGCCTCTGTCTACTACTATTATTACAATTACAGCTTCAACACTTATAACGACGCCAGCACGAACAAAGATTCAACAGCAAGGGTATTCAAAAACTACCTCAACCGCCTGGGCGACTTTGCCGGAAAACTTGCCCAGGATAAAAAAGCAGCCAATAATACTTTCTGGAACCTGTCGGCGGCATACATCAGCTTTATGCTGGATGATGCCAAAGCCTGCGGAAAATACCTTGCGAAAGCAGAAAAAGCAGGGATGACCGACCGCGAGCGGGACCAGCATGACATCATACATCTCCTCTACACGATGAAAAGCAACCCGGAGCTGAATGCAAAAACAGAAGCAAAAATACTGCCTGAGCTGCAGTGGCTGGACAACAGGGCTGCAAAGAATCATGCATTTCAGAAGCCCTACCGCGACCTGATGATGACACTGCTCGTTACACCTTACCTGAAACAGAGAGATACTGTTAAGGCCATTTATTGCCTGGCTCGGGCTGTAAGAGATGATAAAGGAGGATTTTCGGTGAGCAGCGATTTCACAGATATACCTGGTGCCCTGCTGGAAAAAATGAATACAGATAAGCTGCGTACGGTAGAAGATTTCTGCAGAAAGAATAATAAAACACCGTATGAACAATGGCTTACCAAAAACACTCCTTATGATCTTAACGTGCTGTATGAGCTGGAAGGCACCAAGTACATTCGTGACTATAATTTCCGGGATGCCGCAGCCACATTGAAAAAAGTGTCTTCAGGCCTGTTTGAGCTACCCAATGCCTTTGCCGCGTATACAAGAGATCAGCTTGAATATGAAGACCAGGATTCTGTAAAAATATATACCAAGCTTTCTTACGCTGAGAAAATGCTGGCGCTGCAGCAAAAACTGGAAGCTGACCCCAAAGATGCGAATGCAGCATTCGACTACGCTACCGGCCTGTACAGCATCAGTTACTACGGCAAAGCACATAATGCCTGGACCTATTACCGCGGCACAACAGACGGCCTTGCCTATTATAACAGCAAAGACCGCCAGGCACTTCCCGCTGCTGCACGTGAATTCTATGAGGTGAAAACAGCTGAAAAATATTTTCTGCAGGCATATCAGAATTCCAGGAATGCTGAATTTAAAGCAAAAGCACTGTGGATGGCAGCCAAATGCTGGCAGAAACGATGCCCGGAACAAAATAGTAATGACAACAGCAGCAAGGACGATCCCTATTATAAGTATTCACAGACCAACCCTTACTACAGCCAGTTGAAAACCGAGGCAGGTAAAACAAAATACTATAACGAAGTATGGAATACCTGCAGCTATTTTAAAGACTATGTAAAGCAACATTGATCTGTCTTTTAAGACCGGTTTCCATATTTATGCGGGGCGTAAAAGCTCCGCATATTTTTTTACGGCCAGAAAAAAAGTATTTCTACGGTACATTTTTCCCACCAAAACTATTAGTACAAACAACCACTTTTAAGGATATACCCCCTGAAACCAGTTTGGGAACTTTGCGCAAACGAAATACCCCATGCAAACGAAGCAATTGTATAGCAGTATACTCATTTTTATTCTTGCTATACTGACGTGTAATTTTTCATCCTATGCACAATGCCCACCGCTGGTGCACGTAGGCATTGACTCTGTCACAACTACCGAAAGCCGCTGCCAGGCTACCGGCACTGCAACAGTCTATGCATCGCAGGGAGCAGCGCCATACACTTACAGCATTATTTCCGGCCCGGTAACCGCACCCGCACAGTCTGCCAACACCTTTCAATCACTGTCTGCAGGCAGTTATACAGCCCAGATCACAGATAACTGTAACCAATCTGTTACCGTAAACTTTACGATTTCCGGCAACTACGCAGTGCCGAGCCCCACAACAACCTTGCAGTCACCAAAATGCCAGAACGGCAACGATGGCAGCATCACAATTAATGTTGCCAATGGCCGTGGTCCATTTAGCTATTCATTGATCAGCCCATCGCCGGTAACAGCCGGTCCACAGGCATCAAATATTTTCTCCGGCTTGCCCGCAGGGAACTATACATACCGGGTCACAGATTCCTGCGGCAATTTTCAAACACGGACAGTGACATTACCAGGCGGCTCAAACGGTGATTTTTATATAGGAGTGCCAACATATAAATGGCTGGCATGTGACTCCTACAGAATAGCAGTTATCATTTTCCCAAACCCCTCCCAGAAAATTCCTTACACACTTACATTAAAAAGAGCCAACGGAGACTCTGTAAGGCATTTCCTGGACTCGTCGGCATTGGGAGGCCCCGGTTACACCGGCTTCATTCTAGATACATTTTACATGCATATACCTGCCACCGAAACATTTTCTCTGACAGCCACCAATGCATGCGGCATAACGCATACTACGCCACTGAAGATATACCAGAGCCCCTACATGTTTAACTTTGCACTGGACGCCTGCAATGGCTACAAATACGGGAACTATGGCACAAACCTGGCCAGCCTCTGCCCTACAGCAACCTATACCCTGAAAGACCCTTCAGGCAATATTCTTTCCACAGCACTTGCATCCACTTTCCCTACTTACTCAGGCTACCCTCCGGGAAGCGGCTATAAGCTGATCATCAATGACTGCTGCTTTACAGACTCTGTTACCTTTACCTGGCTTGCTGCGCCTTCACTTCAGATACAAGGTATCCAGATAGATAAATCCTGTAAACTGAACAATGCAGCATTAACGGTACAGTTTGGTAACGTGAGTTCTCCTATAGATCTCATCTTCATGTCAGGCCCGGCCTCAACCACTTTTTCAGACGGAACGGTGAAATATTACAATTACCCGGATACCCTGCACAAATATGTGCAAGGCACCAACTATCCTTATGCCCTGGACCGCATCAGCTACCTGGCTCAGGGAACTTATACCATACGCGCCATCGATACCTGCGGCCATATAATAGACACCAGCTTTACAGTGAATGCAAGCGATCTGAGACAAGCCGGCTTTTCTACAGTTACCCGGAAAAGCTGTACGAATGCCGAAATCATATACATGGGAACAGACAACTATCCCAACTGGTCTAACCCGATAGCGTATGTGACTATTAACCAATCATCCGGCAATACTGATCCATACTACTACCAATACTATTTCAAGGTAATAAATGGCGCTGCCTATCCGGCAACCAGCACTTCATTTACCGATTCTATGATCAACCTTCCTTCGGGTACTTATTACGTACACTACCATACATCTACCAACCTCATATATAACGGCACATTACAGCCCTGGCTTCCGGATGACAACAGTCATTACGGCGGTGTTGATACGTTGAATGGCATTGGCTTTCAGACCTGTGACATGCTCACAGATACCATCACGATATCTGGTTACACGAATCCCTACTTTACAACACCGGCAGCACTGGCGGTATGTAATACCAACCGCAATGTTGCCATACTCCCGGACACCACAAGCGGCATACAGCCATATCAATACCAGATAACAGCTGGCCCCGCAACAACAGCACTCCAGTCCAGCCCCGTTTTCCCTAACCTGGCACCGGGTACTTATACCTTCCAGATGTCAGATGCATGTGGCAACAGCTATTCAAACAGTATCTCGGTCGATACGCTGATTATGCCCGGCATAGCAACCACCGGCAGCACTTGTCAGGGAGGCACAGCTACATTTACAGCCCCTGCAAACCCCTATTACAGCTACAAATGGGTACGCCCCAACGGCACAACAGACACGGCCAATGCAATTACAGTAAGCAATATCAGCAACGCCGACACAGGTATCTACAAAATAACCGTAACGAGCACGATCAACGGTTGCTCCGACAGTACAACCAGGAACCTGAGGCTGGCGTTCTGCACATCACTTCCCCTGCACCTGCTGAACTTTACAGCACAAAGCAGCAACAATTGCTCCGTTATCCTGAACTGGGAAACAGCCCAGGAAAAAGAACTGAGCCGGTTTGATATTGAATACAGCGATGACGGGAAAAAATTCATTACAATCGGAAACGTACCAGGGCAGCAGAAAACTACAGGCGGCATCTACACCTACAACTACAGTCAGCCTTCTGAAAACGGTTATTACCGTCTGAAAATAACGTCAACCGACGGCACTTCTACTTACAGCAATGTGGTACAGGTAAATTGCAGCAAACAGCAAACACTGCATATTTACCCTAATCCTGCGGGCAACATCCTGCATATTAAATGTCCTGCTACAACGGACAATACAAACTCTTCTTATTATATAACAGACCTCAGCGGACGTATCGTAACCAATGGCGAGCTGCGTACTGCAACCGACAATATCATAAACCTGGAAAACCTTACTGCCGGCCTCTATCTCATACATGTACAATCACAAGGCTATGTTACGATAGAAAAACTGGTAAAAAAGTAAACCAATACAGCAATTTTACTGCACTTATTATAACAAAGCCGGGCCTCTCCGGCTTTGTTGCGTATCGGCCGCCAATAAATACGGCACATTTGTTGTTATTTGCAAATAAAGTTTCCATAAAATCACAAAAAAGTAAACCTCATGAACACCCGAAATATCTTCAGGCGTATATTACTCACAACAGGCATTGTCATCGCCTTGCTGCTTTTATCCGCGATCCTTATCCCGGTATTTTTTAAGGACAAAATTTTTAACCTGGCAAAAACCCAGCTAAACAAACAGCTGAACGCCACAGCAGATTTCAAAGACATCGATATCTCACTGTTTCGTCATTTCCCTAACCTGGCCGTGGGCATAAAGAATATCAGCATTGTCAACAAAGCCCCCTTTGCCGGAGATACCCTTATCTCGGCAGAAAACATTGATATTTCTCTTGACCTCATGAAAGCGCTCAACAGTAATTATGATATTACAGGAGTTGAGGTAAACAACCCAAGGATTCATGCATTGGTAAATGAACAGGGCGAAGCCAACTGGAACATTACCAAACCGGATACCAGTAAACCTGCCACCGCCAATGGCCCGGAAAAACCTTTTAACCTGAAACTGCGCAAATACAGCATCAACAATGGCTACATACTGTATAAAGATGACCAGGCGCATATGCAGGCCGAGCTTGTAAACCTTAACCACAGCGGTACAGGAGATTTTACAAGCGATAATTTTACCCTTAGTACAAAAACAACTACCGATGCTACCAGCTTCGCATACGGAAATATCAGCTACCTCACCAAAGTAAAAACACTCCTCGACCTGGACCTGCAGGTAGATAATAAAGCACATAAATATACCTTCAGCAACACAGCACTCCAGCTGAACGGCCTGAAGATAAATACATCCGGTTTTGTGCAGATGCCCGACACCAGCAATATCTTGATGGACATAACCTTCAAAACACCATCCAATGATTTTAAAGACATTCTTTCCCTGGTACCTTCTATTTACCAGAATAACTTCAAAGACATACAGACAAGCGGCAAAGCTGCATTTGACGGCTTCGTAAAAGGCACCTACAATGCCCGCCAGATGCCCGCCTACAACGTAAACCTGCTGGTAGAAAACGGCTCGTTCAAATATCCCGACCTGCCGCAGGGGGTAAACGACATCCAGATAAAAATGAATGCCGCATGCCCCGATGGAGTGACCGATCACGCAGTTGTAAACATTGAGAAAGGCCATATAGCCTTTGGCGGTGAGCCCTTCGATTTTCACCTGCTGCTCAAAACACCTATATCCAGCCCATGGGTAGATGCAGGCGCAAAAGGCAAAATAGACCTCTCACAGATGCAACGCTTCATGAAGCTCGCCGCAGGCACAAAGCTTAGCGGTATCATCAATGCAGACGTAACCTTCCGCGGCGCCATCAGTGCAGCACAAAAGCAACAATATGAAAGTATTTACGCCGGCGGAACCATAGGTATCAGCAACATGTTTTACGCATCTTCCGATTACCCGGACGGTGTGCGTATCAACAGCCTGCTGCTCACGTTCAATCCCAAAAATGTTACAGCAACCAATCTCAGCGGCAATTACCTGGCCTCCAACTTCACCGGCAGCGGCACTATAGACAACCTGCTGGGTTATTACCTGCACAATGATCCGCTGAGTGCAACTGTAACCATTGCTGCCGATAAGGTTGATGTAAATAAATGGATAGGCCCTTCCGGCAACTCAAAAGCCGCACCGGCCCAGAATACAGCAGCCACACCGGCAGCGGCAGGAACAGCATTTGTAGTGCCATCCAATCTCAATGTATTGCTTAATGTGCAGGCAGGACAAGTGCTGTATGACAAGCTGGTACTTACAAACCTGAAAGGTGCGCTGGCAGTAAAAGATCAGACGATTTTCCTGCAGCATATTACCAGCAACGGCCTCGACGGCATCCTGCAGCTGGATGGCTATTACAGCACCAGGCTCGACAAAAAGAACCCGGACATACAGATCGCTTACAAACTGCAGGGCCTCGACATTGCCAAAACCTTTGCAGCATTTAATACGATGGACAAACTGATGCCAATAGCACGCTATCTCTCCGGCAAAATGACATCGGAGCTCACTATTAAAGGTAAGCTGGGCGCAGATATGAGCCCTGTACTATCCAGTCTTTCCGGCGATGGCAACCTGTTGTTACTGAATGGCGCGCTCAGCAAGTTTGCACCAATAGATGCGCTCGCATCCAAACTCAATGTGTCACAGCTGCAGAATATTTCCCTGAAAGATGTAAAAACATGGTTCACTTTTGCCAATGGCCGCGTATCCGTGCAACCATTTAAACTGAACGTAGCAAACATAGGCATGGAAATAGCGGGCAGCCACGGATTTGACCAGACGATGGATTATGCATTGAATATGGCCATACCACGTGCGCTCATCGGTAGCCAGGGCAATGCACTTGTAAATAACCTTGTAGGCCAGGCAAATGCCAAAGGTGTACCTGTAAAGGTGGGAGATGTAGTAAACCTCGCCGTAAAAATGGGCGGAACAATTACCAAACCTGTTTTACAGACCAACCTGAAAGATGTAGCCGGCAATGCTGTAAATGATATGAAAAATCAGCTGGAAGCCGCCGCAAAAAGTAAAATAGACAGCGCAAAACATGTAGTTAAAGACACGCTCAACAGCATCAAAAAACAGGCTGTAAATGACGCTAAAAATGAGCTGGTCAAACAGCTTTCCGGCAATAAAAATGATAGCAGCAATAAGGGTGTTAATAATACCTCCAACGATGCAATTAATAAAGCTAAAGGAGCATTGAACAACCTTTTTAACAAGAAAAAATAACAGGCCACCCATGATACGATCCGCAGCTACAAAGGATTAGACCGTATCTGGTATTAATGCCGTAGTAATTTTTATTATTTTTTGCGTTAACAGCCCCCACTAAAAAATGGGGGCTGTTTTATTGGATTATGTGGGAAACCTGCAATGTTCTTTGATGCATCTTTGCATTATAGAATTAAAACAAGCATTATTATTCACATACAACAAAAGACATAATTAAAATTAAAGCACATTAAAACGAAAAGCACGCATACTGAAAACTTTTGGGAGAGAGAAAGCAGTATGCGTCAGGAACAAAAAAGGGAGCATTCATACACAAGGGAGAGAGGAAAAAATCACAATTGCTATGAAAGATTACCGCTTTGGTAACTGACAGATAAGTCCGGGAATACTCCCCCTATGACCGGACAGTGAACAAGGTATGCATAGCATACGCAATCACTGGTCATCTTTATGACAAGCGAAAGCGGAAAAAAGGAATTGCCGTGCAGGGCAATACCCCGATTTGAAAGCGAGATGTTATGGAGTGGCAGGCTGACGTGATGGTAACAGCCTGTCCTGCTCCAAACAGAAGCAGAAAACAGTAAAAAATTGGAGAATACGGGAGAAGAGAAAGTTTAAAGCAGTTTTATTGCTCAGAGGTGAAAAAAGAAACCGGGCCTGTCTAGGTCCGGTTCTCTTTTTTTCTAACACATTTTTGCCTGCCCTGGAAAGGACCAGCCAAACCAATCTTTTTATATTATATCAAACCAAGTGCCAGTTTTTGTTCCGGCATATAAATTATTTCACTGCTCCTTCTTTTTCAGGCTTTTCATATACAGCGGCTGCCCTTGCCAGACGTTTAGCCACTCTCGACGCCAGTATACGCGGCGCCAGTATCTTCATACATTCTCCAAAACCGAGTATTTCACGCTCCAGTTCAAAATTCAGCACCACATCTATCCTGATGATAATACCAGTTTCATCCTCATTAAGCACCCGCTGCGAGTGGTGCAATGGTTTTGTAAGCACATAGGGCGCATTATACTTGTCTACATGCAGCACTACTTTATGCGGCCGGTCATACTGTGTCTTTGTTACGCCCAGCAGATCGTCATAATACCGGTCAAAATCCACACCATCATACTCCACAAATGTCTCCTTCAGCAATTCCTGGAATTCGATAATCCGGTCCAGTGCCATGGTAAGTAATGTTTTTCCCTTCTTGGGTTTCGCAATCAGGAACCAACGATTACGATACTCCTTCAGCAGGTACGGGAAATATATATTCTGCTGTGAATGCTCAGCTTTAAAAGACTGGTACTCTATCAGCAGCGGCCGCTTGTTCAGGATGGCCTGGTAGAGCGGGTTAATATGCTGCAACCCGCGCAGCAGGCGGTTATTTTCAAACTGGATACAATTACGTGTCTGGTTTGTAGAGGTATACAGATTGTTTTCAAGCCGGGCAATCATATCACTCATTTCTTCAAAATAACTGAACCCGTTAAACTGTTTTAAAACGCCTACAATTTCCTTCATCTTCTCTACATCCGTATCATTTATCGGCACATTGGTAATGCTGTAATCATTGTCCGCATAACCGTAAAATTTACGGTCTGTAACAACAATAGGCGCATTATAACCAAGCCGGTCGCTGCGCATCAGTTGTATATCGGCCTGTATTGTCCGCCGGCTCACGCCAGACGTGATTCCCTCCTGCTCATACAGCACATCGGCTACTTTTTCAATGAGATCTTCCAGCGTCCATTTGCGGCGACGGTTACGCAGGCATGAATCGATAGTCTTATAGCGAATAAGCGCCAGTTTATTGACAGACATTGCTTTGTGCTTTGTTGCTCAAATGTATAAAAAATGACAACTCTGCGCAGCCGCATTGCGTAGCAAAGAAATATTATTCTGTCATGTAACATTTTTCTGCTCTATATAATTTTTGGTGTAAAAATTGCATAAAGATTAAGATAACACTAAACCAACTCCGCATTTCTATGCTCCGCACACTCATCATCGATGACGAACCTGCCATACGCCGGGATCTGCAATTACTTCTTTCGAGCTACCCGGATTTTATCTGCATCGGCTCCTGTGGCAGTATTGCAGATGCACGGGTACTCATTGAAAATACCCAGCCAGACCTTGTACTGCTGGATATACAACTAAGCGACGGTACCAGCTTTGAGCTGTTGCAATCACTGCCGTCCATCCCATTCCGGATTATTTTCATTACTGCTTATGGAGATCAGGCCATACGTGCTATAAAAATGGGAGCGCTTGATTTTCTCGTAAAACCAATAGACGAAGAAGAACTGGGAACCGCACTGAATAAAGCATTGCACGCAAATGCCGCACATCATACAGAACAACAAGTGCGCATAGCCAACGAGCACCTGCAGTCGCAGCCTACTTTCCTGTCCCGCAACCGGATTGCCCTACGTACACAAAGCTATCTCCAGGTAGTTCAGTACGAAGACATCATTTATTGCCAGAGCGACGCCAGCTATACTACATTTTACCTCACCGACAAACGGAAAATCGTTACATCAAAACCTATCGGAGAATATGAAGAACTGCTCCCCTCCTCTCATTTTGCCCGCACACACCAGTCTTACCTTGTAAACCTGGATTTTGTAGACCGGCTGCATAAAGACAATTACCTGGTGCTGAAAAATGGAATGGAAATCCCCGTTTCCACCAGAAAAAAAGATACAATCGTAAAAAAACTGACCGGCCATGCATAAAAAAACTGCCAACTATGGTAAGTATATACCGGAATTGTATCTCGCGATCATACTTATAGTATTGCAGGCCATCTGCGCATGCGACCGACCCAAACCGTCCGGCACCACAAATACGGATATCAATACGCCTGACACTCTATTGAAACCATTCCGGCAAAGAATGTCTGATCTGTATGCTTATAACAAAGCACATGAAGTCAGGCAACTGCTGGATAGCATGCAGCCTTACGTTGAAACACACTGTACACCGAGAGGAAAGATCGAATTTGCCTGCATGCAGGCAGCCTACTACATGAACACAAAGACATACGACAGTGCAAGACTATACTATAATAAAGCATTGGCCATCCTGCCGGCCAAAGACAGCACAGGAGATGCTGCTATGCGTGTAGAATTGTTGCTGGGCAGTTATTTCCGGGCAGTTAACCAGCCCGATTCTGCACTTTTTTATGTCCGCAATGTATATAATAAAACCCTGGATGGGGATACAGCGAAACACCAGCTCGCCTGTGTGCGCATGGCTGAGATATACAGTGCGCTTTCCGACAAGGAAATGGTGCGAAAATATGCGCGTGAAGGATTTTATATTGCCCCCCGGACCCCTGCAGGAAAATCTACCGCCGTAAACCTGGCACAGGCATTTGATGATCTCGGACAAACAGATTCTGCTATATATATGTACCAGACATATGTACTGCCTGACTCTATGCTGGAGGGCCAAAAAGGCTATATTGTAAGAATGTTGGGATTGGGTAGCCTGTACCGCAAGAAAGGCCTGTACGACTCAGCCCTTACATATTATTTCAAAGCACTAAATCATGCTACTGCTGCGGAAATAAAAGATCCGACGATCTTCAATGATATCGCCATTGTTTACAGCAAACAGAAAAAATACAGTTCCGCCAGCCAGTACTTCGACTCTTCACTGAAATATATCAATGACGAATCGCAGAACCCGATGCTGCGTTTTGAAGTGCTGTTCAGTAAGGCACAGAACCTTTACTACCTGGGAAAGGTAAAAGAAGGATTTGAACTGATGGATTCTGCCGTCGTAGTATATGTGCAGATGACAGATTCTTCCTACCGGGATAAAGCACGTGAACTGGAAACCGAATATGCAGTAAAATCAAAAGACGAAGCTATAAAACTGCTCAGCCTGAAGAATACAGCCGCGAAACGGGAAGCTGCCCAGCAAAAGATAATTGTGGCGGCGCTGGTCATTGCATTACTGCTGCTCATTATTACAGGTGTCGTTATTTTCCGCCGCAGACAACTGGCAGCACAGTTGCAACAGGCAGAACTGGAACAACGATTGCTGCGTACACAGATGGAGCCACATTTTATCTTTAATTCGCTGGCTGTACTGCAAAGCCAGATACGCGCAGGAGAACAGGAAAAAGCAAGTAAATATCTCAACCAGTTTGCCCGGCTGCTGCGCTCCAGTCTTGAAAATTCAAGGGAAGCTTTCGTTCCTCTTAACGAAGAAGTAGATGCCTTACAAAATTATCTGAGCCTGCAGGCTATGCGCTTTGAAGAAGTATTCAACTATCATGTAGATGCCTACCCCGGCTATGAAGAAGATGATATATCTATCCCGCCCATGCTGCTGCAGCCTTTCGTAGAAAATGCAATACATCACGGAGTACAATCGCTCGGCAGAAAAGGGAATATTGAAATTTCCATCCGCAAACAAACCGAAACACTAATCTGCACTATCTCAGATGATGGAAAGGGATACAATCCGGACACAACAAGTTCCGGACATAAATCATTGTCAACAATCATTACACAGGAACGCCTGGCCATTCTCAGCAGGCAGACCGGCAGGCAGGCATCGCTGCACATCAGCAGCCGCGCCTCACAGCAAGGCACCATTGTAGAACTGGTTGTGCCGTATAAAAGGACTGTATAACGGCACAACTGATACCACTACAGATTCACCTGTGTCACATTCAGGTTATGCTTCTTTGCATAGCCCATACCGGCATTTACCGCTTCGTGCCGTAAGGCATTAAATTGCGCTATATTATCCTGATCAAATTTCCGGATAGCACTGTCAATAACAGATTGAGGTTCATTTTTATCCTTCAGATCTGCTATGCGGATATAATCACTGTGATATTTACTGAGTGCAAACTCAAAAACCTTTTTTGCGGATTCCACCATCTCGCGGTTATCATCAGTTTCTTCCAGGGTTTTCATTTTATCATACAGGTCTTCATTTACCTTCAGATTGTCTTTTATCTGTTCTTTGAAAGTGTCAGCCTTCTTGTACTTTTTTGTCTCATAATCATACACCGTTCCTTTCTGATACAACAGATTTTCGAGCTCTGATTTCCCGAATGCCGATAAACTGTTTACAGACAAGGCCGACTGTTCGAAATATTCTCTCGGCGAAGGTGCGCAGCTGTTCAGCAAAAAAGCAAGACAGGCAGGAACTACATACTTCGTAAAATTCAGTTTCATTTGTTTCTGCATTTAAATAAATATTCAGATCAGGGAAGTACAACAGGTATTTTATTCCGCTCCATGATCATCTGAAAATTGATACGCTGATCTTCATCAAGCAACTCATCCATCGTAGAATAAGTGAGCATGCGCTCACCTTTCCTCTTATCCTCATATACCTCTATCCGGAAACCCAATGGCACTGCATATTTCAAAGCATTTTTCTCTGCTATAAATACCATTTCAGTAATAGGTTCGTTCCCGTAAGTATCATCACGCCAGGCCGTAAAATGCAGGTAAAAAAAAGACTCCAGTAAATTGAACGATTCATAAAAGCCGGTAATCATCAGGCAACGCCGGCGCGGTACAGATATGATCAGCTTATCTGTGTTCAGTATTTTACCTGCGTGTGCAAGGAAAGCAGATGATAATATTTTTTCCGCTGAAAAATCTTTGCCGGATGCCATAATTACCCGGCCGCCAAGCGTTTCTGACACCTCTATTTCAAAAGGATACTGATCTATATGTTCCTGCCATTTCTGGAAATCCTTATTTATTTCCGGCTGCTCAAGATCATCAGCAGTGATATATTCAAAGCGGCTTCCCGCATCGCGGGCAAATACAATAACCAGCTCATGCCTGTTACCCTGCTGAACAAATGGCATGCACTTTACATGAGCAGCATAAGGCCACTTGCTGTCTTTTATCATAGGGTATATGGCAGCGTCGCTCTTCACAGCCCGGCCCCCAATGTACTCCGGCGGCGTATCTCTGCCCCTGAAAATATTCCTTAAAAAGCTCATAACCGGTTTCCCTTATATCAAAACACAGAAGCCTGCCAAAACATTTTCCTGCGAAATCATTAACTGATGTATTGTATAATATGTACAACAATTTTAACTGCAAACAGCAGTATAATTTCATGTTATTTATTATCCGCAGACATCTTGCTTATATCTGTTGTGTTCCGGATCAAAAATGCTGCACAAAAAACCCTATACAAAAAAAAGCCACACAGCTTTTAAGCTATATGGCCATATTCCTGTATGAACGATAGGGCTATTCCGTTGCTGTGGTTTAATCTGTACGAAAATGAAAGCCACACAGCACACTATCTTTATTACGCCAGATAATCCAGCAATACCCTGCTGTGTCCTTATCATATGTTGCTATCAATTTCATCCAGTACCCATTAATAACTACAGGATGAAAATGCAGATCGTCTATATCTTTAAAATGTGTGCCTGCCTGCAGTAAAGAATCTGTAGCTGCCGGCAATGCTGACTGATCATATTGCTTGTCATACAGCACGGTGCTATCCCATTGGCGGGAAAAAACAAAATATTCTCCGCGGCCTGCCTGCCATTGATAATAGCTGTTCCAGTCATAAAACTTTCCTGCTTCTTTAGGGAGATAAGCGTTCCTGCCAGACGCATCAATTTCTATTTCAAAGCCGGCTGCATAAACAGCTGTACAGATAAAGTTCAGCCCGTTGCCGCTGCCACAGATAAAAGGATGAATAGAGCCGTGATAATGTCTTTCATATTCCGCACAGTTCATGCATTCCGGGCATGTTGTACTGTCAGGTGTCATAATAGTTAATACCTGCCGGCAGGCACTGTCCTTATATAGCTTTACAGGATCAAAGTCATAATCACATTCAATATGTACCAAGCCTATACCAAGAGGGTCTCCGGCCTTTTTCTTAGCTGCGTAACTGCCACACCCAAAAAATACTACTACTGCTGCAAGAAAAACAATGGCATGGCCTTTACCTTTTTTCATATACTCAATGGCTATCGAAGCAATCCCATTGCAGTGCGTGTCTCCAGCATAAAACGGTCAATGTTCTTTGTACTGTAAAAATTACGCAGCACAAGGTTGCTCTGACCTTTACATTGCATGATCACTTCTGTTCCGGTGTAAATGCCATTAGTTCTGCTGCGCAGCACTAAAAAGTTAATGAAACTGCTGATTGGCCGCTTTGTTTTATACAAGCCAAAGAACCGTATTTTAGAAACTTCAGTTGCGGTGATTACGATTTTATTAAACGTAGTAGAGAATAATATTACCCCAACTATAATAAACCCCGCAACATAAAGCATATCTTTTCCCGTATCGAAATTAGTTTTAAAACCAAATACACCGATAGCAATAAGTCCGGCACCAAGCAGTGCCGATCTTGCCTGTGCGGGTCCGGATAATGTGAATGCGGTATAATTACTACCATCGTTTTTATAAAATGTGAAATCGGTAACAACCTGCTGAACATTCACAACAGGCATAGCACCGGTCTTCAGCATACCATTGATTGCAGGCATAATTTCACTGGTCCATATCTTATACTGTTTTGCATTCTTCCTGTATGCCAACGACAATGTAACGCCCGCACCATGAATATTGTTTTTCGGCGCCAGCTTAAAATGCTCTCCGGTGCTCATACCGGTGTGCGTAACGGTAGATACATGGGCAATATCTGCAAATGGTATTTTACCAAACTGGTAGCCCAGTATGCTCCGGTAAAACGTATGCGACGCTCCGTCAAATACAGCTTTCTGAAGCCCAATGAGCAGCGGGACCATGAAAACAATGACTGTAAAAATGAAAAAGAGCGACATACCGCCGCCAGGAACAAGAAAGAACATAATTCCCTGCAATACCAGGAAGATAACTGCAATAACAATACTCAATACAACGAGCACAAACTTCGGCTGAAGCGTAACTTTCCCTGGCTCTATTGTATATCTTAATCCGTATGCCATTTTACAAAATTCATTTTGCTCTAAATTACTTCATATAAGAAAGGCGGAGAACCGGTAATTTATATCTGCACTCATCTCCTTCATATCTGTGTTATTTCCGTCAAAATGCGTCGCCCTGAAACCCCGGAACCATTGAAAATATTTTTAACTACGCAATAGAACTGCGCAGAAAAGTTACAGGCTGGCCTTTTTCAACTTTTTTAAAAATATTTCACACTGATAATAAACGAATTACCAGGTTTCACAGAAAATATTTTTTTACTGCGCAAATGGGTCGCGCAGCTGTGTTTGCATCTTTGTGTCATCAGAAACAACAAAACAATAGTTATGAAATTCAATTACACATTAAAGGGAAAAAATGCAGTGGTAAACCACGAGGGAGCAAAAGCATACCAACTGTCTCCTGAGATGGAATTGTATGCAGCTATTGCTACCACAATGCTCAGCGATGCCACCTACGAATCTGCGGACAAACGCCTGCAGCGCATCACAAGCCTTATGACAAAGGTAAAACCTGAATTTGCGGCAAAACTCGCGGTGTATGCCCGTAAGCAGATGAACCTGCGCACTGCCCCTGTAGTGCTGGCCACCGAACTTGCCAAAGTACACCAGGGCGACAGCCTGGTAAGCAAAACAGTGCAGCATATCGTGCAGCGCCCTGATGAAATAACAGAATTGCTGGCCTATTACCAGGTAACCAACAACAGAACAGCAGCAAAAAAACTGAACAGAATATCCAAACAGGTGCAGAAAGGACTTGCTGAAGCGTTCAATAAATTTGACGAGTACCAGTTTGCAAAATATAACCGCGACGCCGACGTAAAACTCCGTGACGCTTTGTTCCTGGTGCATCCCAAAGCCAAAAGCGAAGAACAGCAATCGTTGTTTAACAAAATAGCTAAACAGGAGCTTTCTGTACCTTATACATGGGAAACGGAATTATCAGCTTTGGGGCAGCAGAAGTTTGCAACAACCTCCGATAAAGAGCTGGCGTTTAAAAACAAATGGGAAGAGCTGATAGATAGCGGAAAAATGGGCTATATGGCTACATTGAGAAACCTGCGCAACATACTGGAAGCAAATGTAAGCAGCAAGCATATCAAAAAAGTATGCGGCTACCTTTCAGACGCACAGGCAGTTCAGAAATCAAAACAGCTGCCATTCCGTTTCCTGGCTGCTTTCCGCGAGCTGAAGGATATAAAATCAGGCCATGCAAGCTATATAATGACTGCACTGGAACTGGCAATCACATATAGCGTAAGTAATCTTAAAGGTTTTGATATAGATACCAAAATTGTTGTGGCCTGCGACGTATCAGGCTCTATGCAGAAGCCTGTATCTGCCAAAAGCAAAATATTGCTGTACGATATAGGACTGTTACTGGGTATGTTATTGCAATCAAAATGCGATAATGTAGTAGCTGGCATGTTTGGAGATTCCTGGAAAATCGTGTCGCTGCCAGCCAAAAATATCCTGTCAAATGTAGATGCGTTCTACAAAAGAGAAGGTGAAGTTGGTTATTCCACCAACGGCTTTATGGTACTGCGCGATCTGATAACACGGAAATATGTTGCCGATAAAATAATGATGTTTACAGACGTGCAGATGTGGGATAATAAAACAGGCAATGCCTCTACACAGAACACTATAGCATACCAATGGGCCGAGTACAAAAAAATAGCCCCACGCGCAAAGCTGTACCTGTTTGATCTTTCCGGTTATGGAAATACTCCTTTGACCACAGAGCGAAACGATGTACACCTGATCGCAGGCTGGTCAGACAAAGTGTTTGAAGTGCTGGATGCAATGGAAAACGGAACATCCGCATTAAAACAGATAAAAGCAATAGCATTATAAAACCGGTTGCAGGCGCATAACCTGTGCCTGCAACTTAATACAACAATAATGAACCACTATAAAAACACACAGAAAGGAACACTTTATTAAGTACTCACTTAATACTTGTTCCGATGAACACAAAAAAACTACAAAAGGCTTTCGGCCTTGATGAACATGGAATGACAGCCTTTCCGTACAGGATATCCAATGTACAATATGCAAGAATATTGTTTGGAGAAGAACGCGGGTGCTCTTATTGCTTCCCGCACGGATATGAAACCACCAATTCCACCATCAGCAAATACCAGCGAAGCTGGAAGAAATACAGGCCGACACAATGGAAAGCAAAAGATTAAATTAAGATTTAAAAACAGCCGGTGCCGTAAACAAGAGTTACTTCGCCCGTCACGCCGGAGACGCAGGTAACCACACCTGCACAGAGCAATCTGTTCGTCCAGACAGGACACCGTAACAGTCTCTTGTTGCTTTTGCCCGATTGTTTTAAACTTCAAAAACATTAACCGCATTAAGTAAGTGCCGTAGATAAGAGTTACTTCGCTTTTAACGACCAGGTCGCGGGTTCGAATCCCGCCTTCTCCGCCAAAAAATTTCACTATTCCGGAGAAGTAGCTCAGCATGGTAGAGCAGGATATTTCTTTTATCGCTTTTTGCCTTACTTATATTATTACAGCCCCTATACCCTAACAAATACTAAATGCCAATTCCAAATATGAAATTCCAGACAACATAAACAGGCAGGTGCCGTAGCACAGCGATACTTCGCTTCAGGTGCCGGTAGTACGGGTTCGAATCCCGTCCGCAACAATACGGTTGTGGTAGTGTAATGGAAAGCACGCCGTTGTCCGCTGTACGTATATTGCCCTGTCTTTATGCCCGGAAATATAATATAAAATGATCTATATTTGCTGCCTGCCGTAAACCCTGGTTTGCGCAGAAAAATACAGACAAGTGCCGTAGAAAAGAGATACTTCGTAACTATAACGGTCCTAAGGTAGTGTAACCCGGGCGACCGGGCCAGCGAAGCGGGGTTGAAAACCCGCAGGGTAAAAGTGCTGATGAAGCATGTAAGTCTGCCCCGGCAGATGTAGAATTACCGGCTCACTGCCCGCCACGGCGGGTAAGAGCGGCGCTCTTAAGAGCACTCTTTTTTCGCCAGTAGCCTTGTCTGTATTTAATTCAAAACCTTTTTCATAAAGCATTGTCATGGTGAGCACAGCCAAACTATGCACCAGGGAAATCAACTTTTACAGGATGCCGTCAGAGATAAGTTACTTCGCACCATAAATATGGGGAGGTATAGTGTAACAGCTATCCGGTTCAACTCCGGCAACGCAAAGCCCCGATAACAATACTTATTTCGCCTTTTTGCTCCTGTAAAATTATCTACACATTTCATAAATGGCGTACTGCAATGATACTCCGGCCAGAGCGTTCTTCCGAAAGAGGAAAGGTCGCGGGTTCAACTCCCGCTCCTGTGCACACAGGATAGCTCAGTGATACATCTTTCACTGCAGGCTTATTCCTTTATGAAACAAGACAGGTGCCGTATGCAATGCGTTACTTCGATTGGTTGAAAGCCGTAAGGCAGTATGGGTTCGAATCCCTTATCGCTTGCAGATCATTGCCCTGTTTTAAACAAACTTTACCGGTGCCGTAGGATACAGATACTTCGTACGCAGGTTCGAATCCTGCCAGGTGTAAATCAATTGTTCCTGTTGCAGAGTGGTTATGCAGATATCAACGCTGTGCCCGGCTTATTGCCCGGAAAAAATAAACAAGTATTAAAAGCCCCCGTAGCTTAAATGGAAAAAGCCCGCGGCAAAATATGATTCCGTGGAATGCCTGGAAGACGCCGTAATACCTGCGCGGAATTATGGCTAGAATTTACAGAAGCACTGAAATCCCTGAAAAGAAAGTAAGGAAGCGTATTTAGAGCCAGGCTGCTCAGCACGAGAATGCAGGTTCGAGCCCTGTCGGGGGAACAGAAACACAAAACAATAAAAGACTGCGCAATAGAAATGCGCAGTCTTTTGTTTTAAGGGCATATTATACCACTGCAAAAAAATATTTCCCTTTACAGCAAAGGGTTCCAGAAAAAAGAGTACAAATATTTTTCATTGCGCAGATATGCTGCGTAGTAGTACTTGCATCTTTGTAGTGTTGAAGGAAACAACAACAGCTCTTTGAAAAACTAACACCCAGGTGTTTAAAAATATTCCCCGCCGGGGAATGGCAACACTAGGTTACAGCCGTCCGCAGCCGCGGGTTTCTGTATAACCCCGGAGTATTGCGTACGTTGTATAGCAATATCCTGACAGAGTAACAATAGGTTGTCTTTGTTGTGTGACGTGGGTTCGAATCCCACCCCTTGAAACAGGGTAGCTAAGCGGTTATAGCAACAACGGATTGCAGGTTCGAGTCCTGCTTCTGACCTGGTCAGAATGGCGAAAATTGGTAGACGCAATGGACTTAGGATCCATCATCCTCAAAGAAGGGAACTTTTTCAAATCCCATCTATTAATGCACAAAGAAAAAGCATTCCGCTTTCTCCCATTGACATTTCACCAGGCGAAGCAGTTTGTTTTACACTCTGAGAGCAGGTGCACTGACCGGGGCCAACCGTAAAGCTGCCGTCTTCCCCAGCTTCTAAAACCATATCACCGGATATGGCAGCAGGAGCAAAGCAGGATAGCAAAATTCCGGGAATAACCGGGCAGCAACCCACTCCCGTATAAGATGAATGAGTGCTTTTTCAATGTGCCATTTCAAAACAAAAAAGAAGGTAAACCCTTTATCAGACAATAAGCCGAAGGGCTGCAAAAAACAGAATTATGAAAAAGATCGTAATCAACACAAATCACGCAGGCATCGTATTGAAAAAAGGCGAAGCAAAAAGATTAATCACAGCAGGAAGCCACTGGTTGGGCTTTGGTGAAACTGTAGAGATACATGATATGTCAAAACCTTTTTCCTCTTCTGTAGCCAGCCTGGACGTATTACTGCAAAACCAGGACATAGCCGGTATGTTACATGTTATAGAAGTAGCAGACAACAGCCTTGCACTTGTATACCAGGATAAAAACTTCAAAAATGTATTGGCTGCCGGTAAATATGCTTTCTGGAAAGGCATTGCAGCTTATTCATTTGTAACAGCCGATATGCGTAATGAAAACATTGCCGCAGATATAGACCGGAACTTACTGGAAAAACAGCCGCTTGCACATTATGTGAGAAACTACCGTGTAGAAGCCCATGAAAAAGCATTAATGTTTGTAAACGGAAAGTTCACGCAGATATTGGAGCCCGGAAACTACAACTGGTGGAAAAACAGCAATGTGATCCAGATGAACAAAACGGATATGCGTCAGCAGAACATGGAATTGAGCGGACAGGAAATACTGACCAAAGACAAAGCACAGCTGAGAATAAATTTCTCGGTTCAGTATAAAGTTACAGACATCATCAAAGCATTGATGGAAAACCGTGAATTTGAAAAGCAGTTGTATGTGATCATGCAGCTGGCATTAAGAGAATTTGTCGGCCACTTCACCTTTGACGAATTAATGGAAGGAAAAGAGAAAATGGCAGCGCAGATACTGGCTTTAACTACAGAAAAAGCAATCTCTTTAGGCGTGACCTTACAGGACTGTGGCGTAAAGGATATCATTCTGCCAGGTGATCTCAAGGATATCATGAACCAGGTACTGATCGCCGAGAAAAAAGCGCAGGCCAATATCATCACCCGCCGGGAGGAAACAGCCTCTACGCGCAGCTTATTGAACACTGCAAAGCTGATGGAAGAAAACACAATGCTGTACAAACTGAAAGAAATGGAATACGTGGAAAAGATTGCAGAAAAAATCAATACCATCAGCGTTTCCGGCAGTGGGCAGATTGTAGAACAGCTGAAACAGATATTTATAAAACAATAGATGCCGGCCCGGGAAATGCCCGGGCCACCAAACCCAAACAATTAAAATGAACAAATTTGAAAGGCTGAAACGTGAATTGGAAACGGCCGGGACAGGAAAAATGAAAGCCTTTGGCAGTTCTATGCTGCCCATATTGAAAAGCGGGAGCTTGCTTACCTTTAAAACATCAGACGAATACCATATTGGCGACATTGTATTCTGTAAAGTGAGAGGCCGGTATATTGATGCGCATAAGATCGTAAAAAAAGATGCCGGCAAAGGATACCTGATAGCCAATAATCACGGACATGAAAACGGCTGGACACGTACTATCTATGGAAAAGTAGTGCAGGGCGAATATCAGAACAGGATTATTTACACAGCTGAAAAAATGATTTAAAATGACACAGAAAATATTAGTGATAGATCTGGAAGCCACCTGCTGGGAAGGAAATCCGCCTAAAGGACAAACAAGTGAAATTATAGAAATAGGCATTTGCGAACTGGATACTATAAACGGTGCTATTACCAAAAACCGTGGTATACTTATTAAACCAGAGCATTCAGAAGTAAGTCCGTTCTGCACACAACTTACCACCATCACGCAGGAAATGCTGGATCATGATGGCATCAGCTTCCGGGAAGCTTGTGAACTGCTCCGTACCGAATACGATGCATGGCAATACACATGGGCCAGCTACGGCGCTTACGACCTCAGGATGATGCAACAGCAGTACTTTGTGCGGCGTATGGATTACCCGCTGTCGCAAGAACATATAAATGTGAAAGAACTGTTTACGGAACGTAAAGGATTAAAGAAAAAAGTAGGTATGAGCGGCGCACTGCATATATTGAACATACCATTGGAAGGTACGCATCACCGAGGTGTGGATGATGCGAAGAATATCGCAAAGATCCTGCAACGCATATTAAAAGAATAAACAATGACTAATATAATACTTGAAAAACTGACCGCTATAGAACGGGCCTGCAACATACGTATATTGTACAGCTGCGAGTCCGGCAGCCGTGGGTGGGGATTTCCCTCTCCGGACAGCGACTATGATGTACGGTTTATATATACCCGTCCGTATCGTTCTTACCTGTCAATAGAAGAAAAGCCCGATCACCTCTCATTTCCGATAAATGATGAGCTGGACATATATGGCTGGGATCTGCGGAAAGTATTGCAGCTGGTACGAAAATCAAATACGACACCATTTGAATGGCTGCAGTCGCCCGTAATATACAGGCAGGAAGCAGGATTCAGAGATGAACTATGGGCTTTATGCCCAGCATTTTTCAGCAGGCGCAGCAATGCTCATCATTATCTTGGTATAGCGAAAGGCGCCCTGGATACTATGGATGCGAATGGCGCGATAACGATAAAAAAGTTATTTTACATATTGCGGCCGTTACTGGCAGCCAAATGGTGCCTGGAACGAAACAGCATAGCACCCATGCATGTAGAACCGCTGCTGGAGCTGTTACCACCCGGACTGATGCATATGGTCAGAGAGCTGATAAAACAAAAAGCTGCTGCTGCAGAAAAACAAAGCATAATACCGGAAGGAGACTTACTGTCATATATAACGGATGAACTTACCCGTTGCTTTGAAACCTCCGGCAGCCTGCCCAGGGACAGCTTCGGCACGGAACTGCTGGACGATTTCTTTAAAAATACAATACAGCGCTATGACCATACAGGAACTAAAACAAAAGAACCTGCTGCTGTTTGAATGTATCAGCGGCAGTAAGGCATACGGACTGGACACTGCAACATCAGACACTGATATACGTGGTGTTTACTACCTGCCTAAAGAGCAGTTTTACGGACTGGAATATACACCGCAGGTAAGCGACGAGACCAATGACGAAGTATACTATGAGCTGGGACGATTTATAGAGTTGCTGATCAGGAACAATCCTAATATACTGGAATTGCTCGCAACGCCCGAAGACTGTGTACTGTACTGTCATCCGCTGATGGACCGTTTACTGCCTGAACTGTTTCTCTCAAAACTGTGTAAAGAGACCTTTGCCGGTTATGCGCTCACCCAGGTAAGAAAAGCACGAGGGTTGAACAAAAAAATAGTGACCCCGGTAGCGCCGGAAAGAAAGTCGGTACCGGATTTTTGCTACGTGATGCGTGACAACATATCTGTACCGCTGAACGACTGGCTCGCCGAAAACGGTTATCAGCAGGAGCGCTGCGGCCTCAGTAGTATAGCACATACCAAAGGCTTGTATGCATTATATTACGATGACAAAAATGAGCACGGATATAGCGGCATTATAAGCGGGCCGGCGGCAAATGAAGTTTCGCTGTCGTCCATACCCAGGGAAGCTCAACAGCGGGGATATCTTTACTTTAATGTGGAAGCCTATTCCGCTTATTGCAAAGAATACCGTGAGTACCGGGAATGGGAAGAAAAACGTAACCCGGCACGTTATACAGCCAATATGCAGCACGGCAAAAATTATGATGCCAAAAACATGATGCACACCATACGTCTGTTACAGATGGCAGGAGAAATATTGCGTGAAGGCAGATTGCTGGTACGAAGGCCTAACCGGGAACAGTTGCTGAATATAAAGAGCGGAAAATATGAATACGACGAACTAATGTTGATGGCCGATGAACTGATGAATGAAATAGAAAACGCATATAGTGCAAGTGTGCTGCCGGCAGCACCAGATAAAGCAATGCTGGAAAAAGTATTAGTACAGATGAGAAACGAATTATATAATTGAAGCGGGATGCCGCGTGAGGGATGGAAGCATATGTCTGAGCTCTTGTGTTGCGAAGTATAACGTAGCGGCACAAAGCGAGTGCTGACAGCCCGGCCCGCAGGGACACGCCCGGAAAAAATGAACTATTATGAAACATATAATAAGCGGAAAAAATTTACTGGAAGCCGGTTATACCGAAGGAAAAATACTGGGACTGGCCCTGGATATTATTGATAAAAACTTCAGCCAGGTGCCGCATGACGTGCTGATGGCCATGATGAAAAAAGTAAAAGACTACCCGGAAAGCTTCCTGGATGATGAAGTGCTGGAACCGTTGGCCACAGCCATGATAGAAGAAGCCAATGCTCCTGCTGATGATACTATTGCCCTGAAAGAAAATGCAGCTGCCTATACGATTTATGGTGCCGACCATATAGAAGAAGGCGCCCGTAAACAGATGGCCACAGCGATGAAACTGCCGGTAACTGCCGCAGGAGCGTTGATGCCAGATGCTCACCAGGGATACGGACTGCCGATAGGTGGCGTACTCGCTACGCGTAATGCCATTATACCTTATGGCGTAGGCGTTGATATCGGCTGCCGTATGGCACTGTCGGTATTTGATATACCGGAAGCGCACTTCCTGGCGAATGAGGCTAAGTACAAACGCGAACTGATAGCCCATACTAAGTTCGGAGCCGGACAGGGATACCATGGTCAGTATAAAGCAGACCACGATGTACTGGAACGTAACGAATTTAACCTGACACCGTTCATCAAACAACTGCACGATAAAGCCTATTCGCAGCTGGGAACTTCCGGCGGAGGCAACCATTTTGTGGAATGGGGTATCATAGAATTTACACAGGATGATGCAGCGCTGAACATATCAAAAGGAAAATACCTGGCACTGCTGTCCCACTCCGGCTCACGCGGGCTTGGAGCAACGATTGCGGGTTATTATACCCGGCTGGCAAAAGACCTGTGTAAACTGCCGCAGGAAGCTGCCAATCTTGCCTACCTGGACCTTGACTCCGAAGCAGGACAGGAATACTGGCTGGCGATGAACCTGGCGGGTGACTATGCGTCTGCCTGTCATGAGATCATACACCAGAAACTGGCCAAAGCAATTGGCGGAACATTACTGGCCAAAGTGGAAAACCACCACAATTTTGCCTGGAAGGAAGTATGGAACGGTGAAGAAGTGATCGTGCACCGTAAGGGTGCCACGCCAGCAGGTAAGGGCGTGATGGGTATCATACCCGGGTCTATGACTGCTCCCGGCTACCTGGTACGCGGTAAAGGCGAAGAAAATGCCATAAACTCTGCATCGCATGGCGCGGGACGGCAGATGAGCCGCACACAGGCGATAAAAAACATAACCCAGGCCGATATGAAAGCGGTGCTGAAAGAGCATGGCGTAACACTGATCGGTGCCGGACGTGATGAAGCGCCTATGGCTTATAAAGATATACGTGTGGTAATGGAAGCCCAGAAAGACCTTGTGGATGTTGTGGCAACTTTTACACCTAAAATGGTGCGTATGGCCGATGACGGAAGCCGTGAAGACTGATTTTATATTTGACAACAAAACCAAAAAGCCCTGCCATAGTGCAGGGCTTTCCGATATAAACATGGTATTAAGGAAATACAGGCAGCATAGTGCGGATATCCCGGTATTTAAAGTTTGGTAAAAATCTTTACGGTCTTGCCGCGTCCGTCGGTGATGTTTATAAAATATACACCGGGCTTAAGATTTTCTGTATTTACAGGTATGGTGATATTACCCTCAACAGACGGTGCTGTTTTAGTAACCAATACTACACCCTGCACATCTACAACCGAAACAATAACTGCTCCTTTGGCTATATATGCCGGTACATTCAAAACAGAATGCGTAGGATTAGGATATGGGTCAGCTACTTTCATCAGGTTTGTATTAACAGCCTTTGATTTGGGATTATCAACAGTAGGATCGCCGCTGTTAGGATCTATATACACACACATGTTAAATGCTTTCTTCGTACAAACTGCACCTGTATTATCAAATACCACAAGCACAACAGGACCTGATAACGGCGTGCTGTAATGATGTGTAATGGATATATTGCCCGGACCTGTGTAATGTGGTGTTCCGTCTCCGAAATCCAGGTCTATTGAGGCTGTAACAGGGGTGATAACAGGAGTGAACGTGTAATCGTTCGGGGCAACCAGCGGATCGGTGCATATGCTCATTGATTTTATACCACATGGGTCCTGCGTTACAATGGGCTCGCCGCAAATAAGAGCAGATTTGAGAGCTGGTGTTGTATAATCGATCTGGAATACATTATTGTTGCTGAATACCGAAACCGCATCTGTGCGGGTTACATTGGCAACTGTAGGATCAAGCACCTCCACAGTATTATCATTTAACGGGCATGTCTGATTAGGGTTAGACAAATTAGTGCTGCTGATCACAAAATAAATATCATTGTGGATGCTGGAAGAGGAAGAAGAAGTAGATGTACAACCAGCCATATACAGGTTGCCGTTCCCTGTCCCAACCGAATTATCCATAGTTATATCAAATATGCTCTGATTGCCCGGCTCATTAAACTCCCGGTCCTGTACTACCTGGCCGGTAAGCTGGAATGGGTGCACCTCAGAGATAACTGCATTAAAAGAGCTGGCTGTAGTCCATAGATTCACATCCGCAAGTGTATTGCCCGGATTCTGAGCTACAAAGTAATGGTTCTGGTCTACAGGGTAAAATCCCGTATTGTTAGCATAAGGCTCCAGATTCCTTAATGTACGGAAGTCGGGATTGGCGCCATTCAGGTCGCACTCAAAGTACACTTCCACGTTTGGCGAAGCGCTGTACGTCTGTGAAACGCTTCCTTCGGCAATGATCTTTTGGCCTGTATTAAATACACGGCTTAATCCATCACAGGTAAGACTGTTGCCATTCATATCAGTCTGCCCCAGGTTATAAGAATGATCCCATAGAACAGATCCGGTGCCGGCAGTAGGATTAGGCTGGTAGGAAAGTATCCTGGAATCTTTATAGCTGTTGCCATCAAACCAGCCGGTAATAATTGCATTTGTTCCGTTGGCACATACGCCTAAAAATTCATCACTGCCAGGCCGGTCGTAATACTGCGTATAGGTAAGTGAGCCTGTAGAAGTGAAATATGCAATCAGCGATTTACTGGATCCGGGTGCATAATCGTCGCCGCCCACAGCAATGATATTCCCGTTAGACAGTTCCGCTACATCATTAAAATTATCTCCGGCGGTGTACGAAGAGTTTGTCTTACGCACAAAATTCTGCCATAGCAGGTTACCGTTCTGATCAAAACGGAAGATTGCAGCAGTATTGTTATCATAGGCAGAATTGCGCCCTACGGTGCCTACAACAATGATGTCGCCGTTCTGAGCAATGGTCATTCCGTGCAGCAGGTCATTTGCAGCACTCTGACTGGTGCCGAATTGTTTCTGCCAAAGGATATTACCACTTACATCTACACGCAGCAATATCATATCAGCGTTGGTAACGGCTCCGTTGGAGATATCATAAATATAGCCGCCCAGCACTGCAGAACCATCCGCAAGTTTCCTGACTTTCGTTACAAGAGAGCTCCTGTTCGGGTTTGATATCTGGAACTGGGACATCTGCGCTTTGCCCTCATAGAATGAACCACACAACAAGGTTGCCAGCATCCCGATCTTTAAAAATTTCATTTTCATAACAGTGAGTTGTTTTTAAGTGTATTACAAAAGGAACGCATCTTCGGCAAGCGTGCAACCACCCTTTATTAAGTGCATCACCCGATTTATTAAATGAGTCATAATCCGAATTAACTGCGCTTCACCAGCAGCCTTGTTCAACACTTTTCCTCCAGACTGCCGGTGCCTTCCGTTAAAAAAATTTTTAGCCGGAAAATTAATCCCTGCGCGTATTTTATTGTCTTACAGCTATAGTATACATTTTCAAAAGTACAGCGCTTTAATTACCCGTATTACCTTTCTGTAAAGCCCTTTTTTACTGCAAATAGTTGTATTTCTTTACTTGTTATTCTATACTAATATTTAATTTTTTAAATTAATAGAACATAATAACTGTGAAGAAATTAATACTTCTTTTCGTTGCCGGTTGCGTGGCTCTGGCCATGCCGCAACAAACTTTTGCCTGGGGCAAAACAGGACATGAGATCGTCGCTGAAATTGCCATGAGCCAGTTAAATGACCCGGTAAAGCAAAAAGTGCTGCAGCGCCTCGGTTCACTCTCACCGGAAGGTGCAAGTACCTGGATGGATGAAATGCGATCTAACCATGATTACGACTACATGAAGCCCTGGCATTATATAAACATTGACAAGGGCAAAGATTACAGCCCTACGACAGATGAAAATATCGTAAACCAATTAATTGCAGCAAGGCGTGATCTGAAACATCAGCAGACCATTTGTTCTGACGAAGTAAAAACCGATATGCTTGAATTCTTTCATCTTGCAGGCGACCTGCACCAGCCACTGCATACCGGATATGATGCAGACCGCGGCGGTAACTCGGTAAAACTTACTTTTCTTGGTAAAGAATCTAACCTGCACTGGGTGTGGGACGATGAGATCATACAGCAGCAGCATATAACATCTGATGATTGCATGCAACTGCTCAGTAAAATGACAGAAGCGCAGAAAGCCGCAATCGGCAATATTGATATTGTAGCGTGGATGAATGAGTCGCGCAGCTTGCTGGATAAAGTGTACGCTTTCAATGGAAATACAATTGATGAAGCTTATTGCATCCGTAACAGGCCAATAATAGAACAGCAACTTGTATATGCAGGCATACGTCTTGCTGCACTGCTGAATGAAGCATTCGGCACCGGCACAGTACAAGTAGCTGCAGCAAAGCCTGTACCTGCCGATGGCACCGTTACACCTGATGATGCCATTAATCATATAGGCCAGCAGGTAACTGTATGCGGGAAAGTATACGGGGGCAAATACCTGGATCAGGCAAACGGAACACCTACATTTATCAATATGGGTGCAGCATATCCCAACAGTCCTTTCACTGTGGTCATCTTCGGCAGTGACCGCGATAAACTTTCCTACAAACCGGAAACATACCTCGACGGAAAGACGATCTGTGTAACAGGAAAGGTAAAAGAATATAAAGGCAAAGCAGAGATCGTTGTATCAAAAGAGCAACAGATCAAGATCAACTGATCACCTACCACCATAATGTCACAAAGCCGGAGTAATGACACTCCGGCTTTTGCTTTATTGCTTCTGCTTTATGTATGCCGAATCGGGCGGCAGCGGAATAAATCCTGTTTCGCCCGGGATTGATGGAAAACGCTGTTCACGCCAGTCATCTTTTGCTTTTTCTATCAGTTCAAGATCAGACGCTACAAAATTCCAGTAGATATGCCTGTCTTCCGGAAATGGCTCACCGCCGAAAAGAAATACAGTTGTTCCTGCACGCATGGTAAATGAGCACAGCGCGCTGTCTTTGGCTACCAGCAAATGTTTGGGCTCATATACTTCACCCTCGCTCTCCACGCTGCCTTCAAGAATGTAAAGCCCCACTTCTCCAAATATGCCGTCGCTCAAAGAAATAGTTTTCTCTTCCTTCGCTTTGATCTCAATAAAAAATTGCCTGCTGTATACCGGTACCGGCGATGTATGTCCGAATGCGGTACCTGCAATCAATTTGTAATGTACCCCCTCATCATCCCATACCGGCAGCTCGGCTTCTGAAGCATGATAAAAAGAAGGTTCCATCTGCTCCAGTTCTTTTGGTAGTGCTACCCATATCTGCAGCCCATGCAGCATTTTATCCGAATGTCTCAGATATTCCGGTGTGCGTTCAGAATGCACGATCCCCTTCCCTGCTGTCATCCAGTTTACCTGTCCCGGAACGATCTCCATTTCGGTACCCAGAGAATCGCGGTGCATAATGTTCCCTTCAAAGAGATATGTGAGTGTGGAAAGACCGATATGCGGATGCGGACCAATATCCATATTCTTATGATCATTAAGTGCCGCAGGGCCCATGTGGTCAATAAAAATATAAGGACCAACCATTCTTTTGCCACGGAACGGCAATAATCTTCCTACCAGGAAATTGCCGATATCTGCCGGACGTTCTTCGATAATGAGGTTAATGTTTGACATGAGCGTATACTATGATTAGTGTGGTAAATAAATCTATGAAAGGCTTCTGTAAAATTAAGCTTTCGGGAACATTATCTGCTGCCGGCATACACAGGAAAATACCTGCTGTTTTATATAACTTTATAGCATTGCCGGTACATGAAATCATAAATAATATGGCAGCGAAAAAAGAAAGCACTATTCCACTGGAGAAGCTTGACCTGTACAAAAAACTGGTTGCAACCAACCCGGATATTGAACTTAAAGGTGCGACCGTTCCGTATACCTCCTGCAACGGCCATATGTTTTCCTACCTGGAAAAAGACGGTACACTGGGCCTCAGGCTGCCTGCCGCTGAGATAGAAGTTTTTTTGAAAAAATACAAGACCACTCTCTTTCAGTCATACGGTATTGTCAAGAAAGAATATGTACTGGTGCCGGAAAAACTGCAGGGTAACATCAAAGAGCTGCAGCCTTATTTTGACAAGAGCTACGAGTACACAAAATCACTGAAACCGAAGCCGGGAAAAGATAAATAACAGACCAATGCAGCAGCTGATAAAAGAAACAATGCAGCAAGACGGATTTGCCGTGATAAATGACGTTTACACTAAGGAAGAAACCAACGATATCCTGCAGATCATTTCTCAAGTGAATACTTCGGGGCCTGCATTTCGCAAAACAGATGAACTGTTTGCTATCCGGCGGTTTCTAAAAGCTGCTCCGGAAGCTGCAGCAGTCATCTTTAGTCCAAAACTTACAGCGCTTATTGAAGATATTTTTGGTAAAGGCTATTTCGTCGTCAAGTCTATATATTTTGATAAACCGCCCCAGTCTAACTGGTTCGTTGCCAGCCACCAGGACCTTACGATTTCTGTAAATAAAAAACTGCCCGTTGAAGGCTTTGGCTTATGGACGGTAAAGCAGGATCAGTATGCGGTTCAGCCGCCGGTAGATATTCTCGAAGATATTTTTACCATACGCATACACCTTGACGATACCAATGAATGCAATGGCGCCCTGAAGGTAATTCCCGGTTCTCATGCAAATGGCATTTTAAAACCCGGCACATTTGACAATCCTTCGTCCAAACAAGTCAGCTGCTGTGTAAAAGAAGGCGGAATTATGCTTATGAAACCCTTATTGCTGCATAGTTCCGGCAGGACAACTAATAATAAGGCAAGAAGAGTGATACATCTCGAATTTTCAAAGCTGGAATTACCCGGTGGCCTAACCTGGGCAGAACAATTGTACCCGGAAACTGTTGTATCGCAGTGAAATAATAAATAACAATTTATTCAATGACAAGGTTATTTTTTAGCCTATACTTGCATTAATAAAACAGCAATACATGACAACTCAGGAAATCGCGAACAGGCTGTACGAGCTTTGCAGCCAGAACCAGTTTGAAGCTGCTCAAAAAGAGCTTTATGCGCCGGATGTTACCAGCACAGAATCTACTCCGCAGGGCGGCAGAGTAACTGTCAGCGGACAGGAAGGGCTGAAGCAGAAAAGTGCACAATTTCAAAGTATGGTGGAAGAAATGCACGGTGGTTATACCAATGAGCCTAAGGTTTTTGGTAACTATATCTTTATGGAAATGGGTATGGATGTAACCATGAAAGGTATGGGCCGGATGAATATGACGGAAATGTGCCGTTATGAAGTAAAAGATGGCAAAATAGTTAACGAAGAATTTTACTACTAGGCAGAAATGTAAATAAAAAGCAGGAACGAATTGTTCCTGCTTTTTTTGTGCTATACGTTATACTTATTGTTTTACTATCCGGCCGGTCCATAATGTACTGCTGTTGTACACTTTTACAAGGTATACGCCCGCAGCATAATGCTGAATATCTATATCTTCTGCTTCCGCAGCAGCTTCTTTTACAGCTACCAGTTGTCCGGCTGCATTGCAGACAACTATTTTAGCACCGGCCGGAATGCCCTTAACGCTTACAACACGTGTTGCAGGCACTGGATATACCTGCACATGCAATGCCCGTTCACAAGCATTACTGACCGCTGCAATTTTGCTGTATTCATAGCTGTTGTCTTTGTCTATTATTTTCAGACGATATACAGATGTTCCATCGAGAGGAACTGCATCCGTAAATAAATAATTACTGTTCTGCCCTTTTGCTGCTATTGTCGCAATCTGCCCGTAATGGCTGCCATCAGCACTGCGTTCCAGCTCAAAATGACTGAAATCCGTTTCTGTAGCCGTGCTCCATTGCACCTGCACAGTACAACCGGCCTCCGGTGAAGCAGAAAAACCAGTAAGCGTAACCGGCAATGTAGAGGTGGATACTTCAACCAGCAGGTCATCCAATGCAAAATCGTTACCTGCCGTAGCTTTTACGTTGTTCACCCATTCCAGTGTCATTGTAGTGGCATTGGCTGTCCAGGTATAGGACTGGCTCTGCCATGAGGTAGTAACAGTTGCAGCCGGGATTACCTGGGTGTTATTTAACCTTAATTTGATAGAAGCAGGGCTGAGTAACGTTGTAGCCGGTAACTGCAGCAGGCCTCCCTGTTTATAAGATATCCTGTATTTTCTGCCGACGGTAAGGCCACTGATTACTTTTTTGAAAATAACACTGTCTGCTGCCGGTACGGAAGACTGGTAAGACTGGTCGGACCAATACATGAGGAACCTGCCACCAGCCGCATTTGATGGACTCTGTGTGGCGGCAAGTGCAGTATTGGACACTTCCCAGGCGCCATTGATCAGGCTGTTGCGTGGTCCGGAAGGCGGATTAGCACAATTGGCCCAATAAGTGCTGCCTCCGCTTGTATAACAGGATTCATAGGTAGCATTGTTAAAATTCTCGCTCCAGACTGTTGACCACGTCTGCGCCCCCGAGGCATGCGGAATCATCAATAATGTGCATAGAACTGCTGAGAAGAGAAGAGAATTCCTCCCTAAAATTGAGTAGGTGTTTGCTTTCATTTCGTTAGTATTGATACCCAAAAAATAGTGTATAGCTAATACCAACTTTTATGCCACATATCTAAAAAGCATAACATATTTATCGCAGGTAAAAAAAATTATACTCGTTATCGGCTGCTGGCTAAATATTTTAATTTCATATTTCTTTCAAAAAAAATTCCGGATGATGTCCTGTTTTCGGGAATTCACTCATTATTGAGTATAATACATTTCGTAAACAGTTAAAATCAAACACAATGAAAGAGTTCATGTTATTGTTCAGGCAGCCCAGTTATGATTACAGTAATACGCCCGCTGAAGAAATGCAGGCTTTGGCAAAAAAATGGCAGGACTGGGCCGGCGGCATTGCAGCACAGGGAAAAATAGTCAGCAACGGCCAGCGGCTTTCACTGGAAGGCAAAGTGCTTAAAAGCGGCGGTGTAATTACAGACGGTCCGTTTGTAGAGACCCGCGAAATATTGGGTAGCTTCCTCATAGTAAAAGCGGAAAACCTGGACGACGCTACAACGTTGGCACATGGCTGCCCGGCTATAGATGCCGGCGGCAGTGTAGAAATAAGGCCGCTTTTCGTTTAATTTTATTTATTGTGATACCCGAACCTACATCTTCCGGGCTGTAGGTTTCTTTTATTACTGTAACCAACAGAAATGAACACGGACGATACCTTGTTGCCGCAATTGTTCCGTAAGGAATTCTCCCGGATGGTAGCTGTTATCAGCAGCCAGTTTGGGCTGCAGCATATTGAAACAGCGGAAGATATAGTAAGCGACACATTCCTGCAGGCTGCGGAAACATGGGCCACCAAAGGTATTCCCCCAAACCCGGCAGCGTGGCTGTATGCAGTAGCCAAACAAAAAACATTATACCACTTCCGGCGCAATAAAATACTGGAACAGAAAGTAATACCGGCAGTCAAATCCGGGATGGAAAACGCGCATGAGCCGGAAGAACCTGATTTTTCGCAGCAGAATATAAAAGACAGCCAGCTGCAGATGATCTTTGCCATATGTACACCCGCTATTGCCAGCGAGGCACAGATAGGACTGGCACTGCGCATATTGTGCGGTTTCGGCATTGACGAAATTGCAGAAGCATTCCTGTCCAATAAAGAAACCATTAATAAACGGTTGTCCCGCGCCAAAGAAAAACTGCGCGCCGAAAAAGTAAAGATGGAAATGCCGCCCGAAAAAGAACTGAACAACAGGCTGAACAATGTGTTGCACATCATTTACCTGCTATTCAGCGAAGGCTATTACTCCACTACTCAAGATGAAATAATACGTAAAGATCTCTGCCTGGAAGCACTGCGACTGGGCATTACACTTACAGAATACGAAAAGACAAACCTTCCTAAAACCAATGCGCTGCTGGCACTTATGTGTTTCCATGCATCCCGCTTAAACGCACGTGGAACAACTGAAGGCACATCTGTACTATATGAAGAACAGGATGAAAACCTCTGGGATACAGCATTGATAAACCAGGGACTCCACTTCCTGGACCTTTCCATGCAGGGAAATGAAATTACTTCTTATCACCTGGAGGCACTGATTGCATGGCGGCATTGTACCAAAGAAGACAGTCCTGAAAAATGGGAAGCAATACTGCAGTTATATAACCAGTTGCTGATGATAAAATATTCACCCGGTGCTGCTCTTAACAGGACGTATGCCCTGTATAAAGCCAACGGCCGCGAGGCTGCCATTACAGAAGCTGAAAAGCTGAAACTGGAGAACAGTCATTTCTATTTTACGTTGCTGGGCGAGCTTTATCATACCATTGACAACGCCCGGGCACAGTTTTATTTTCAGAAGGCATATGATCTCGCCAAAACTGATACTGAAAAAATGTACATCCGCAGAAAAATGGAAACCTTATAAAATTTATTCTTGCTACAATACTGATATGAAGATGATACCTGCAGTTTTCCAGTCGGGGCTGACAGATATCAAAAGATCTGTCTTAAAAATAGCTACGATACTATTTTTATACAAAATATATTGTCACGGATGAGTTACGATCTTGATTTCTGGAAATATAAACCCGGTATTTATCTCCACAACCAGGAAGTATATGAGCAATGTTCTGAAAAGCTTTTTGTAGAAGGCCTGGAAGAGCTGCCCATAGAACGCATTAAAAAGGATGTAACTATAGAATTTTTGGGATGGTCCATTGCAGAAGACCACGGCTCATGGCAAAACACTGAAGGGAAAGGTGCATTTGAAATATATACAACAACACAGTTTGTATGGTTCGATTGTTACGGCATGAGCGGCGATGATATGAACCGTCTTATTGACATTATGCTTCGTTATGACTGCCCGCTGTACGATCCTCAGGTAACTACACGTTTCGACGGCAAAGAAAAAAACTGAAAACATTTATGGGACACAGAACCTACCTGGTAAAATCTTCGGACGGCAATGCAGAAGTCCTGTTTGAAGCCAACAACAATATACCGTTCTTCTGGTTTTTTCTTATCAGCGGCAGTACGATAAAAAAAGCGGAACCGGAAATGATAAAAGCTTTTACCATGCCGGAAGAGGAAGCAGAAGCATATTTTGAACAGAAAGGAGCAACAACTGTCCTCCGGCTTTCTAAAAATGAGTTTTTAACCAACGCATTGTCCGGCAAAGCATTCATTCAAAAGCATATTCCTGCAAAACTGCAGCTATACAATGATTTTGTAAACTACCTCACCGTAAAGTTTAATGATCACGACATCCTTGAACTGGATCTGATCCAGATTGCCAATTTCAGTGATATTTACCTGTTCCTGAAAGAAATAAAAGGTGAAGTAGCAGCAATCCGGAATAATGATTTCAGCGGAGTGCATTATTACGCAGATGAAAACATTTTCTCTTATTTTACCGGGTACGATGGGTTTTATAGTGATGAATTTAAAAACTATTCACCCGAATATGCAGCAGCCAGGGAAAAAGAAGTTCGCGCAAGAAAAAGCAAGACGATAAAAACTTCATACACTCAAAAGCCGCACAGACCAAATGGCAAACCGTACATAGTGAAAGCACTGTTCATGATCATTGTCGGGGTTGTTTTTCTTATTGGTTGCTGCAAAGGATTTATGAAAGAAGGGCTCAGCCTGAAAGTTGCGGCCTGTACATTATTCAGCCTGCTGATTCTTTTCGTTGGTATTCTCTACTTTAAACGCTGATTATAAACATATCATATGGGCAACGCCTTCTATAGCTACCTTGTATTTATTCCGCCTGATTCTGACGCGGATATAACTACTCTGAAAGAAAACCTCGAAAAGTTTTATTCAAAGCAGAAGAATCCCCCAATCATCTCGCTTGCTGATAAAAAATTAACGATGACCTTCGGCGATGGCTACCATCTGTACGTTTTCTTCTCTGAAAAGGAGCATGTAATTGAAGAAGCTATAGAGCTGGCGGAGGAGGTAGAAACGGATTTTGCCGATAAACCGATAGACAAGCAGCGGCTTACGACCTGCAACCGGCGTTTTGAAGTATGGGGTGATCATGATTATGACATGGACTATTTTAACGACAGCCTATTCATTATAGAACAGCTGGAAAAATTTCCGGGAGTCATTATCATCTATATAAGCTGACCTGCTGCACTATAAATGTTTCTCTTACATTTGACAGGAAGCAGTATAAACCAGGTATGAAGAGCAAAAAAATACCCACATTATATGAATGGGCCGGCGACATGCAGACATTTGAAAAACTGTTTGAAGCCTTCTACGATAAAGTACTTAAGGATGACCTTCTTGGTGATGTTTTTAAAAACATGTCGCCGGACCACGTACAGCATGTAGCCCATTTTGTTGCCGAAGTTTTTGGCGGCCCCAAATTGTACACAACAGAAAACGCAGGGAGCCATGCATCCATGATCGGCAAGCATATCGGTAAAATGCTTACCGAAGAAAAAAGACAGCGATGGGTACACCTCCTGATGCAGACCGCCGATGAAACGGGCCTGAAATCCGATCCCGAATTTCGTTCTGCGTTTGCAGGCTATATAGAATGGGGCACGCGCATCGCTGTTATCAACTCCCAACTTACAGAGAACCCTGTTACACATTCCGAACCAATGCCCAAATGGGGTTGGGGCGAAACCGGCGGGCCTTATACCGGGAGTTAGGGCAAGCCCCTACCCCTTCTTTCTCCTCAGCATTGCATCCAGTGAGTTTCTGCCGGCTCCTTCTATCAACAGGAAAAGACAGGTAAGCAGCTGCGCATAGTCCGAACGTATTTCATGCAACACAGCCCAGATGCCCACCTTGGGCGGTGCCGGCGGCAAAGGCAGCGGACTGGTGCCCAGGTATAATGATATTTTTGTAGAAAGAATAGCCACAATCATCTCCACAATAAACCAGAACGCCGTAAACCTGGTCAGCAGCCCGAAAAGCAATAGTAATCCGCCGATAATTTCGGTTGTAGCCACAAAATTGGCCGTCAGTTCGGGCATCGGGAAACCCAGCTTTGTGAACCGCCCCACCCCCTGGTTTACATACACAAACTTCAAAATCCCTTCCCAGAAAAATACGCCACCGGCCATCAGACGAAGTATAACAGTAGCGGACGGACCATCTACCGGCGGGTTAAGAAACCATTCAATTGCTTTTTTCATTTTGATTTGTTTTTGACAGAAAATAATTGTCCCACGAAGGAAAAAAGAAAAGAAAACCCATAAAAAAACATTTACATTAACTAGCCAAACATCTTGATTATCGCATTGTTTTCCGATAATCAAGTTTCGGCAGTAGATCATGTAAAAGATTACAACCAGGAAAACGCCTTTAGTATTTTACATAAAAAACGGACCTGGAATGGCGGAAAAGAAAAAATGGGTGCAGCATCTCTGGTGGATCGGGCTGTACATTTTCTGGATAATGATCTTTCAGCAGCGTGCCTTCTCTATAACACGCACCGCGGCTGTAGAATTCTGCTATCTTATATTTATTGCCGCAAATTTCTACCTGAATATTTATTATGCTATTCCTGTATTTCTGTACCGTAAAAAATATGGGCGTTATGCGACCGTCCTGCTGGCAGGCATTGCAATAGCAGCATTGTTACGGGTACCACTGGCCACCTACCTGAATCAGCATTATTTCCTTGTTGGCAAGCCGCAGCCAGGATTTTCAAAATTATTTACCGATTCGCTGCTCAACATTTTTATCTGGGTGATATGCATGGTAGCCGTAAAGCTGATAGCAGACCGTTTCCGTTTTCAGCAGCATGTAGACGAGATGGCCCAACAAAAAGAACAGGCAGAACTGGATTTCCTGAACGCCCAGCTGAACCCGCATTTCCTGTTTAATTCCATCAACTCCATTTACGGCCATATCGACAAAAGCAACACTACAGCCAGGAACATGCTGCTTACCTTTTCTGACATGCTGCGCTACCAGCTGTATGACTGCAACAACAATGTTATCAGCATCGAAAAGGAAATAAACTATATCCGCAATTACGTGGCGCTGCAAAAAGTAAGGAAAGATGATAGCCTGGTAACCGAGCTGAACATTGCAGACAATGTGCACAGCTTCAGTATTGCCCCTTTGCTATTTATCGCTTTTATCGAAAACAGCTTTAAATATGCAGGCACAGGAGAAGAAACGGAAAACAAAGTGGTGGTTACTTTAAAAAAAGAAAATGATGTGCTCCACTTCAGCTGCTATAATACAAAAGAGCCCGGCTTTGTAAATCACATAGAGCATAAAGGAATAGGCATAGCTAACGCCACCCGCAGGCTGGCACTTATATACCCCGGCAGGCATGAGCTGAACATACGGGATGAAGAACATTTTTATGAAGTACATTTAAAAATACAGATAGCATGACACTGAACTGTATCATAGTGGATGACGAACCGGTAGCACGGAAAGTGCTGGAAGAGTATATTGCCGACATCAGCTTTCTGCAGCTGACCGGAAGGGCTGAGAATCCCGTAAAAGCAGCATCTTTACTGGAAAGCAATAAAATTGATCTGATGTTTCTGGACATCAATATGCCCAGAATGAGCGGGCTTGAATTCCTGCGCAGTGCAGCGCAACTGCCGATGACCATCATGACAACTGCCTACAGCGAGTATGCTGTAGAAGGATTTGAGCTGAACGTGATTGATTATCTTGTAAAACCATTCTCAGCAGAGCGTTTTTTAAAAGCATGCACCAAAGCAAAGGAGTATTATGAACTGAAAAACGCATCAAAGCAAAACAGTGCCGCCATAATACCCGCTGCAGATTATTTCTTCGTAAAATGTGATGGCAGAATTGAGAAAGTAGCTTATGCTGATCTGTATTATGCAGAGGCCATGCTCAACTATGTGGTGCTGCATACAGAAACCCGGAAGATGATCGTATATCTAACGATCAAAAGCATTGAAGAGCAATTACCTGCAAACATCTTCCTGAAGATCCACAAATCGACGATCATCAATAAAACGAAAATAAAAAGCATTGATGGAAACGAGATAGACTTAGGCAAAGCCAAAGTAATCATCAGTCAGAACCTGCAAAGCAATGTTATAAAAGAAATTGTGCAGGAGCGGATGCTGAAGAGATAAATAACCACTTCCCAATTAGTGTAGAAACGATTTCATAATATCGTTTATTAGCCATTGCTGTATTACATTTACGCATTAAACTACCCAACACTATGAAAAACACCGGCATTGAGGCAGGCGGCCTCCCTGGGGGCAACTATGCTCCGGAAAAATTTTCTGTAACTGATAAATACTTCATACCGTTAACGGAAACGATAGAGCAACATGCTTTATTGTCGCCCGACCATATTGCCTTACGGTTTAAAGAAGAGTCAGTCACATACGGACAGCTCAACGAAAAAGTCAACCAGCTTGCTGCGTATCTTGCAGATTCCGGCGTAACAAAAGAAACCCTGGTCTGCATTTGCCTGGAACAGTCTGTAGAAAAGGTGGTCTGTATGCTCGCAGTCCTTAAAGCCGGCGGCGCTTATGTGCCTGTTGATCCAAATTATCCTGCAGGGCGTATCCGCTTTATACTGGAAGACACAGCTGCCGGTATGCTCATCACTACAAAAGCATTAGCAGCCAAAGCATCTGTACCTGTAAATCAAATCATCTGCATAGATAATGATACAGTACTGCAATCTTTAAGGAAACAACCAACCGGTAATCTTTTATACAAAATTGAGCCTTCAGATCTGGCTTATATCATTTATACTTCGGGCAGTACCGGTACGCCCAAAGGTGTACTGATAGAACATTTTTCCTTCAGCACATTTACTACCAATCATGCTGCCGTCATGGGCATTACAAAAGACAGTAAAACACTGCAGTTCTCTTCCACCAGTTTCGACGCAGCGGTAATAGATCTGTGGATACCGTTGCAGGAAGGTGCTACTGTATACCTTTACCCGGATAACAGACTTATCGGCGCCCCGCTGCTTGATTTCATAATCAATAACGAAATAGATACATTACCGTTATTACCGCCGTCCGTTCTGGCTTCATTACCGGTAAACATTCCAACACCGAAACTGAAGGTGATCGGGATAGGCGGTGAAGTGTGCCCTGCGCATACATTGCAACACTGGTCTGCCAGGTGCACGCTTATCAACTCTTATGGACCTACAGAAGCTACGGTAGCAGTTACCAGCTTTGTTTGCCGGCCGGACATATCGCCGAAAGTGATCGGGAAAGAGAAGCCCGGAGTACTTCTTTATGTGCTTGATGAACATATGAGGGAGGTGCCTGTGGGCGCCACAGGCGAGTTGTACATAACCGGCGTGCAGGTGGCGCGCGGATACCTCAACCGGCCGGAGCTTACCGCAGAGCGATTTCCGGAAATACCCGAAACATTAAAATCGGCGGACAACAGCGATCATATACGTTTCTACAAAACCGGCGATATGGTAAAGCGCCTGCCGGATGGCAATCTCGAATTTGCCGACAGGAAGGATAACCAGGTAAAAATAAGAGGTTACCGCATAGAACCTGGCGAAATAGAGAACGTGCTGAATAACCTGCCTGGCATCAGGCAGGCTGTTATATTGCCAATGAAAAATGATGATGGCAGCGCATTCCTGGCGGCCTTCATTATAAATGACCAGACTGATGCTGCAACAGCCGGACAGGATTACAGAAACCAGTTACTGCAACTGCTGCCCGCTTATATGGTTCCTGATTATTACGAATTGGTTGCGTCGTTCCCACTTAATGCACACGGAAAAGTAGATAAGGAAAAACTGGGCCTTACTCCTGTTAAAGGTGCCACCCGGGAGAAAATTACATTAGCAGATATCGTTCCGGGCAATTATGAAGCTATCATCAGCACAATATGGTCGTCGTTTCTCCATTGCGATATAAAAAATTACAGCGATGATTTCTTTCTGCTCGGCGGCCACTCATTACTGCTGATGCAGGTTTATGAGGCATTTCCGGACGCCATAAAAAAATATATACACATCCCCGATCTGTATACATATACCACAATACAGACGCTGGCTGCAGAAATCCGTTTACGGGAAAACAGCGCAGCATTATCGCAAAAAGAAAAAGAGCAGATGATTATCCGCGAACTGCTCGATGATGCAAAGCTCCGGATGGAAATAAATATTACAGACATTCCTGATGCAGCTATACTGGAAAATCCAAACTATATTTTTCTTACTGGTGCCACGGGGTTTGTAGGAGCACACCTGCTTTATGAACTGCTGCATGATACTACTTCTAAAATATATTGTCTCGTTCGTGCCGCCGATAATACACAGGCTATAAACCGCCTGCAGCAGACCTTTCAAAAATTCAGGCTAGGCTGGAGCGACGACCTGGCAAAGAAAATATTACCGGTCACGGGAGATCTTTCGCAACCTTTCTTTGGCATGGATGCAGCCGCGTATAAGCATATAGCTGCAAATACGGACGTGATCTACCACTCCGGCAGCTCTGTAAGCTATCTGCAGCCTTACCCGGTAATCAAAGGCCCCAATATCGACGGACTGCAGGAAGTGATACGACTCGCAACCACCACAAAAGTCAAGTACCTGGCGTTGCTTTCCTCGATGGGCGTATTCAGCTGGGGACGGCCTTTTACAGGCAACACCTGGATGAATGAGCAGGATGATATAGACCAGAACCTCCCTGCCGTAAGCTGTGATCTCGGGTATATCAAAAGCAAATGGGTAATGGAAAAAATGATGCAGGAAGCTATTGCCCGCGGTCTACCTGTTATCAACTTCAGGCTGGGCTTTGCAGTATGCAGCGGCATTACCGGCGCCACCGTTTTGAACCAGTGGTGGGGCAGCCTGGTAAGAAGCTGTGTGCAGACGGGCGCATTCCCACTTGTGATGGGCCTCAAGGACGAACTCACAACCGTAGATTATATGGCAAAAGCCATAGTACACATCGGGCGGAAAAAAGAGGCTGTGGGCAAAAATTTTCACCTCTCACCCGACCCGGAAAATGATGTATCCCTTACCGACTTCTTTGCCAAAATGAATGAGTATTACGATCTGGAACTGAAAGGTCTTCCCTATCACGAATGGCTCAATTTATGGCGGCACGATACGGAAAACCCTTTATACCCGCTGCTCAGTCTCTTTACGGATGATGTACATGAAGGTAAATCGCTGGTGGAGGCATATGAAAACACATATTACTACGACCGCAGCAATACAAGAGATTTTCTTGCAGATTCATCATTGACCCCTCCACGTTTTGACAAAAAACTGATGACGCCATACCTGGAATACATGGATGTTTTAAAATAAACAGGTCATATTCACAAAACAGCCGCTGTGATCCATGTCTATTACTCATGCTTCAGCAAGCCATTAACCCCTTCAGCATTTACATCTTTTACAGATACAATGCCGGAGGCAACCCGGGCGCGCATCCTGTCTTACAGAAGATGGCAGGATGCGCATGCCTGTTTACTGGGCAGGTTGCTCCTTTTGCACGCAATGACCGAAAACGGCTGCAACGGTACATTGAACGATGTAAAATACAATAATGCAGGGCGGCCATTTCTGCCGGGAACACCGGATTTTAACATTACACATTCCGGCACACTCGTAGCATGCGCCTGGAGTGAAGAAGGTAATACCGGCATTGATGCAGAAGAAGTAACGAAAATAGATTTCCTGAAAATGCGCTCGTTTTTCGCTCCTGAGGAATGGAAGAAAATAACTACTGCTGCCACTCCGCAGCTTCAGTTTTATAAATTCTGGACACAGAAAGAGGCTATACTAAAAGCAGAAGGAAAAGGTATGACACACTGTCTTTCTTCGCTCAATACAGCAGCAACACCTGTATTCTACCAGGGCAAATACTGGCATAGCAAAGAGATAAGGCTACCCGGCAATTATATATGCCATATAGCGTGCGATACACCTGGCATCGTGAGTACGGTACAGGAGCTGATATTTTGATAAACGGGGAATTTTCATTCTGTTCTCCAGCAATAGCTATAACAATTGAGGCCGGTGGAACTGTGCCCGGCACTTTCCCGGTCAGGCATTTATTTTCCTGTATATGCTTTTAACGGCATAGATAATACATGTCATGAAAATGGCTCCGCCAAGGGCTACCACCATGTCTTTCTGCGCATCCCAGATATCCCCCTGCGTACCTACATAATTTTTGCCATGTGCGGGACAAAAAACATCTGCCACCGACCATTCCACCAGCTCAAACAAACCTGCCAGCGACAGGATCATTTCCACCGGTAATAACCAGATCAGAACCGCTTTTACAGCAGCAGTACGGGTTATCAACTCACGTATGGGATAAACGATCAGCAGGCCAAAACTGGCATGCACAATACGATCGTATGGATTGCGCTTCAGATGCCAGTGCGATTGCAGCCAGTAACCAAACGGATTGTCGGCATAAGCATATTTTGCGCCATATACATGCAGGCAAAGAAAAACGAAAAAACATATGTAGCTAAGATTGCTGAACCGGTACCGGCGATAAGTAAGGCCCAGCATTACAACAAAAAGCAACACGAGGATATTCTCGATATACCAGTTGATCAAATCTGTAGTACCTGCAAAACAGGATACCCAGAAGGCGCCGAATGCAATACATAATCCGGCAAAAAGGACAGATGATGCTTTAAGGCTTTGTGCAGGAAGAGAGGCAGTTAACATTGCTGCAGACTGAGATGCGTTTTTCATAAACCAGTTTTTTGATACGCAATACTAACTACTGTGACTGGCCCGGGATTTGACATTTGTCAAATTCTATTACCGGCTTATTTTTTCCTGACGTATCTCTGAGAAATCAAAAAATGCCTGCGGCGCATCCAACGCAGCAATGGGATTATCCCGCTATATTGATGTAATTTACCGAAGGCCAAAAAACAATAAAACATGAATGATTCCTGGACAGACAGATGGGACGACCGGTATAGTAAAGAGGAGTTTGCCTACGGCGAACAGCCTAATAATTATTTAAAGGAACAGCTGGAAAAGTTAGCTGCCGGAACAATACTTTTTCCGGCAGAAGGTGAAGGACGAAATGCCGTTTTTGCAGCGAAGAGAGGTTGGACTGTTTCTGCATTTGACGTCAGCACAGAAGGAAAAAACAAAGCCCTCCGGCTTGCGGCAGCTAACAATGTAACGATTGATTACCAGGTAAACGATCTGCAAACATTAAACTACAGTCCCGGGCAATTTGATGCAATTGCCTTAATTTATGCACATTTCCCTGCAGATATAAAATCGGAATACCACAAGACACTTGATAAATATCTGCGTAAAAACGGTGTTATTATTTTCGAGGCATTCAGTAAAGCACATCTCAACTATCTCGCTGCGAACGAAAAAATCGGCGGGCCAAAAGATATAGACATGCTGTTCTCAATTGAAGAACTGAAATCAGATTTCCCGGACTATGAAATCCTGGAACTGGAACAAAAAGAAATTGAATTGAGCGAAGGGCTGTTTCATAACGGCACAGCGTCGGTAATAAGATTTGTGGGGCGAAAAAAGTAAAAACAAAACGGAGTGCGGCCATAACAGCGCGAAAAATATCGGGCCTTTTTTATAGTTTTCTGATCTCAATTATACGATTCTGACAGCTATTTTTGTTTGCCGCTTTACGATGAGCTTATGAGAAATAAAGTAGTCCGGTTTATATTTTATGGCAATTATTTTCTCGCTTTTGTCATTATCGCTTTATCGCTTGAGACGGCGTTTCAAATGCATTTGCCGTTATGTACACCCGTTTACTATGCACTCATTGCTACCACTGTAATCATTTACTATACCTACGCATATGCCTCTTCGGCTGCTGGCGGCACGTCGCCGAATGAACGTACGCTGTGGTATATCCGGCATCGTAAGTTTATCAGGATAAGCCAGCGGGTTTTAATAGTTACCGCCTGTATTCTGGCTATCTGGCTGGCGGTAAAGAATATCAACGGTATATTGAGCCTGCCACTTTTTTACTGGTGTATTCTCGCCCTGATATTCGCTGCGAGCCTTCTTTATTACGGGCTTATCCCCGTTAAGACATCTGCCTTCAATCTTCGCAGTACCGGCTGGCTCAAAGCATTTGTTATCGGCTTTTTGTGGGCCTGCTGTGTCGGTTTTCTTCCTGTGACAGAGTTAAAACTGGAGCGTCATACAAACATACAAGTGCCCGATCTTATTTACTGGGCTTTCCTTAAGAACTGGATGTTCTGCGCCGTGAATGCTATTATTTTCGACATTAAGGATTATGCAGAAGACAGCATTCATAATCTCAGGACGATCGTTGTCAGAATGGGGTTGCGTAAAACTATTTTTTACGTCCTTATCCCGCTATTGATCGCGGGTATTACATGGCTAATAATACTTACCAGTTATTATGGCTTTCCCAAACCGGCCATTATCCTGAACCTCGTGCCCTTCATAGCTTTGCTGTTCATCGTATATGCCATGCACAAGAGAAGGCCTATACTGTATTACCTGGTTATTGTCGACGGGCTTTTATTGCTGAAAGCTTGCTGTGGTATTGCAAGTTCATTCTTTACCAGGTAATGATTTCCGGTAGACAACTGAGAATATAAACTTTCCATAGGTCTCTGTATGGCTGCATTGTACATAACCGGCATCTGTAAAGAAAGGCTTCATGTTTACCAGGTGTTTTGCTTCTACGCTGCAAACCACTCTGAAGAAAAAGTACATCATGGAGAGCATCAGTCGTTGCCAATAATGATGCCTTGCTTCTTCTCCGTTAAAATCAGTGAACAGCCAACGCCCTCCCGGCTTTACCCATGAATGCAATTGTGAGAATACGGCACTTACCCTTTCCGGAGAAAAGTTATCAAATAAAAATGCAGTTATAACCACATCAAACGTCCCCGGGTTTGTAACATTTTCTATCGGTTCATTAATAAACCGGACAGTATTCTCCGCTATATTCCTGCGACGGGAAAGCTCAATCATTTTCTGCGAAATCTCTACATAAGTAATGTCAAGCCCTGCGGAATGCCGTTCTGCAATTTCTTCCAGAACCCAGCCGGTCCCGCCACCAGCTATCAGGACGCTGCTGCCAGCCGGAATATACTGCAGAAGCTCAATCTGCGCACGTTTCTGGGCTCTTCCGAAAACCAGGTAGCTCAGCCTGTCGTATAGTTTTGCAATACGATCATAATTGTTGGTCGCAATCATAGTTTATCAACCGGATTTTGCAATGGCCATATGACAATAATACGGGAAAAACAGGCCGTTATACAAAACTAACAGGCAATAATCTACGGTAATCCCCGAAACGAAAAAATCCCCGCCGAAGCAGGGACCTTCGTAACATATGCGTGAAGGGGAACGTAAAATCTTTTTGCACAGGATTAAGTGTGGTTAATTTTTCAATAAACGGATAGAAAGATCCATCTTCTCGGGTCATAATTTGCAGTGTTCGCCCATATTCAGCACATTCTGCGTCAAGACATTACAGGCTGTTAAGTATTTGCTGCAGCTTGGCAACCAACAGCTGAATAGAATCCGTTTTCAACAGAAAATGAGTTGCCCCCAATGCCTCGCATTTTTTCTCCTCTGCAGCAGAGGAAGACAGCACAATAACAGGAGTCCGAAGGCTTCTTTTATTTAATTCGCGAAGCAGGTCTATACCTCCGAGAAGGGGCATATTAATGTCTGTAAAAATAAGATCAGGCATTATGTGATCTATCAGGGCGAGTGCCTCCATGCCATTTTTTGCAATGGAACAGGTTGCCTGCGGCAATACTTCATTGAATGCTTCTGTGAAGAAATACTGATCATCCGGATCATCTTCTACTAAAACAATTTGATTGTAATACATGGTAAATATGTGTGTAAAATCCTTAAGCCCCCGAAGCCCAGATCCTGATCAATACGACCCGGAATCTGATTAAAACCTGTTCTCCGGTGGCCGCGGATTGTTTTAGTGAATCGATTGTTTGTTTCCCAACGTTGCTGTATTGTTTCGTTCATATACATTCCGGCCAGGTGATATATTCGGAGATGTAACCAACCATCATTCATGTCTTAATGCCTAATGGTAAAATCTGTACCCCAGCGTTGCCTGCAGCCATACACTTTTATAACGGGGCGTTGCCGACGAGCCATCTCCATTGTTATTCAGCATGTCCCACCCCATTCGTCCGCTGACTACAAAATGCATCAGGTTAACATCAAATCCGCTTACTACCGAGATTGTATTTCTCCGTACATGATCATCTTCAAATTGCTTTTCCTGTTCTATACTTGTAGATGCATTTTTAAAATCATCTCTTTGCTGCAGCAGGTAAGAATATTGCGGACCGGCAAGCAGTGTAAGCAACCGGCAGGGCTTAAAGGCCACCAATACAGGCACATCGAGATAACTGGAAGTACGGGTGAAATTATAAGTATTGTCAAACAATACTCCGGTCGCCTGAAAATTCCGTTGTGAGAATAATATCTCCGGCTGAATACCGAAATAGCGGGAAACAGGTAACCTGGCAAATAAACCTGTTGCAAAACCAACTCTGCCGCTTACATTAAAAGCATCGCCATGTTTATCATACACAGTTGCATAATTGCCTCCTGCCTTTATTCCAAACTCGAGTCTGTTGTTATAATCCGTTACTTTTCTTTGCATATCGCTGTGGTCCTGTGCAAAACTGCTTTGGCTCAGCGCTACTATTGCAAGCATAAGTGCTATTATCTTTTTCATGTCTTTTATTTTAAAATGGGTGATGTTAATGTAATACCATATCGACAGCCAGCTAAGGATATCATACTTTGGGAACAACATATACCATACGATTAACAGGGATGGTACTTTTTAAGAAGGCGGCGCGTATGCTATCTCCTTATTTAATTCCCTAAGTGTAGCATTTTTGTTGGCCGGCGATGTTGCCCAGCTATTGCCCCTGTTCCTTTGAAAAATATCTATTGTCAGCCCATATTCATCACCGAAAACCTGTTTCAGTTCGCCCGCGGTCATTTCGGGCAGGATGGTAATAAATCCTGAATGATGTACGGTTCTGCATGCTCCAAGTATCTTACTATCTTTTCTTATAATCTTTTTCGATGCGGCACCTCCGTAACTGCCTGGTTTTGCATAAAAAGTTATCCTCAGGTTCGGAAAAAGGTCTGTAAACTCTTTTTCTACGAAGAATATTTTCCTCCGGCTATTGATCTCTATTTTCATGACTGTAGTTTTTTCTTCTGTGTATATATTCGTACGAACTTATCATTCATCAGATCTTTTATGGATCTGTTCTGTCTGTTCATGCTGCTCTTAAAATGATCTATCCTGCTTTCATGCAACTCTTCTTCCCCTTACAATGCTTACCAGAACTGCTATAACAGCAATTACCAGGAGGAAATGAATAGCGCTGCCGGCGTGATAAATAAAGAAGCATGTGGCCCACACCACAAAAAGGATAGCAGCGATGAGATATAAAACCCTGCTCATGATATTTTATTTAACTGTTACAGTATACAAACGATCTTACGTCAGATACCAGGAGATGAGAAGATTTAGTAGTGGCAGCAGGCGATAGCTGTTACCAGAGGCATATGGAACATGCTTTTGCTCATATTATACTGTTGAGCTTGTTCCGGGGCAGTGTAACTGTATTGTAAAGGTGGGCATCTTTCCGATGGTAAACGTTACACATTTGCGGAGATATCTTATATAAATATCACATCCGGGTACAGCGCCCGCAGCCGTATACAACAAAAGCACTATGCCCGGCACAGTGCTTTTAAATGATCAGACATGGTATTTGTGTGATGTTATTCGTTTAGGTATAATGCAGGGAATGCAGTTTCCGCTTGTCAATAGCAGCCATCATAAGCATCTACATTTCTTCATAACCGCTTTTTATGACTGTGGAAATCATTTTGAATTGTTCATTAGCATTGAATTTATGTTTTGCATGAGCAGGGATAATTATACCATCGCCCCGCCTGAGATTATATATGGTGTCAATGATAACCAGCTCTGCAGCGCCATCTATTATCTGTATATAAGTATCAAAAGAGACCGTTTTTTCCGCAAGTTCTTCGCCGGCGTCCAGGGAAGAAACAGTGACATTGCCCGTCGTCTTTTTGATAATCGTTTTGCTTACCACAGCATTGGGGATATACTCGATAATTTCCACTATAATATGCACTTTCGACTTTTCCAGCTCTATATTTTCCATAGCAATATGATTAACTCAACTATTCCGAATAAATTAAGGGCAGGGCTTTACATTCCTACCCTCAATTACGTTCGTCCTCATGGATGTATAGGGTAATGAAAACAACATTATAAAAAACGTGTTTAGCTTAATTTTTCAGCCTGGCCCTTCCTGATAATATCAATTACTTCCCCGCGCTTTTTGTTCAGTTTTGTTTCCAGCCTGTTGATCAGCTCATTCTCCTTGCCTGTTTCAAATTTCAGATCTGAGTCAGTCAGTTGTTTGTACGTTTCCTTTAATTGCTTTGACTGTTCGGGCCAGTTGCCGGTAATCTTAAAATCTGCATCCGTTTTGTTATTCAAAATATCCATAGTATGGGATTGAGTTGTGAAAGAATCTTCACACTGTAAAGGTGCAGCTGTTTCTGCGGAGAACAGTTACACATGCAGGAGGGAATGTTACATCAATCACACATCTTCAAGGCCTGTACGCCTTTTATTCTTCAGCCGTTTGAAAAAAGTAGGTGTCAATCCCGTTACTTTCTTAAACTGGTTAGATAAGTGTGCAACACTGCTGTAGTTTAGTTTAAATGCAATTTCGGTGAGGGTCAGTTCTTCATAGATCAATAACTCCTTTGCCCGCTCAATTTTATGAAAAATGATGTATTGCTGTATTGTTATGCCTTTCATTTCTGAAAACATATTGGCCAGGTAAGTATAATCATAATCCAGCTTTTCACTGATATAATCCGAGTAATTCACAGAAGGTAATTCATCTGTGTAATGTACCAGTTCTATGATCACACTTTTTATTTTTTCAATCAGGATGCTTTTTTTATTGTCGAGCAATTCCAGGCCGAAGCGCTTCAGATGTTCACGGAATAATTCAATCTGTGCCGGTGTAATATCATTCTGCACCTCTGCTATGCCCAACTCTACAGTGGTATATTTCAGGCCCATTTCCTTAAGTACATCCTTTACAATCATTTTGCACCGGAGACTTACCATATATTTGATATATAACTTCATGCACTTTTATTAGGCACGCTTACAAACATTTTACGTCTTCCGCCACGATACAAAATCAAAAAATGCAACTCAGATCAAAAAGGCAGTCTCAATGCAAGAAGGCATGATAAAATATTACATCAGCAAGGCATAGTATACGCTGGGTGATAAGAAAAAGAGGTAAAAATCCGGGAAATAGACATCCATGGAAGCTTAGCCGAAGAACCTGTTAACGATCACAACTATTACATTAATTTGCGCTATGCTAAATGTATACCTATTTTCTCATAAATACGGAAACCGGTTTCCTTGCCGGGATAAAGGTGTTGATAGCTTTTACAGCTATAATACCTGTGCAAGTATTTAAAAGCAGCTAAAGGAATGACCCATAAAAAATTAAACAGGTTTTCGAGATTTTGGAAGTTGCTTGGTCCCGGGCTTGTAACGGGGGCAAGTGACGATGACCCGTCAGGGATAGCAACCTATTCTCAGGCGGGTGCAGGTTACGGGCTTTCAACATTATGGACTGCATTGATCACATTTCCGCTTATGGCGGCCATACAGGAAATGTGCGCAAGAATCGGTATGGTTACTTCTCAGGGATTAACAGGAACGCTTAAAACAAACTACTCAAAACCAGTTTTGTATTTGATGCTGCTTTTTAGCTTTCCTGCCATTGTTATGAATATCGGCGCAGACATTGCAGGTATGGGTGCGGTAGGAAATCTCCTGGTTCCGTCTGTTAAACCATTTTTTTTCAGCACGGCCTTTACGATTATTCTTTTAATACTTATCATTTACCTGCCCTACCGCAGGATAGCTTCTGTACTTAAATATCTCTGCGCTGTTTTATTGGTATACCTGATCGTTCCGTTTCTGTACAAACAGGATTGGTTAATCATACTGAAGGGAACATTTATTCCGACAATTAAATTTGACAAAAACTTTATCGGCATATTGGTAGGCATTCTTGGAACAACTATTTCACCTTATCTCTTCTTTTGGCAGGCAACCATGGAAGTTGAAGACAGGAAAAACAAAAAATTAATCGTGCTTGACAAAAAAATCATGCATGACATGAAAAAAGATGTCGACTTCGGCATGCTCTTCTCTAACCTCGTAATGTTCTTTATCATTTTAACCACCGGAACTGTTTTGTTTCATGGCGGCATCCACCAGATAGACACCGTGGAGCAGGCAGCGCTGGCATTAAAGCCGCTCGCAGGCAATGCTGCTTATTTACTTTTTGCCGTTGGAGTGATCGGCACCGGACTGCTGGCCATCCCCGTGTTAAGCGGATCACTTTCCTATATTATTACCGAAACATTTGGCTGGAAACAGGGACTCGACAAAAAATTCCATGAAGCGAGAGCATTCTATATTGTTATAGCCATTTCATTAATCCTGGGATTATTAATGAATCAATTGGGCGTTTCTCCCATTAAGGCACTTATTTACTCGGCCATCCTCTACGGACTTACAGCCCCGGTTTTAATTGCCATAATACTTCATATTGCCAATAATAAAAAAATAATGGGCCGATATACCAACGGTAAACTGTCAAATATACTTGGCTTCGCAACACTGGCATTGATGACAGCTGCTGCGATTACATTGATATACCTCCAGTTTGTTTCGTAATTATTATTCACTCAATACAACCGCTTACAACAAAGGAAAATCACAAAATATTTATAGACCGTAACACGTGTTTTCTGGAAATGAAAAAGTCCCTGCCGAAGCAAGGACTTTGTAGCACGTACGGGAGTCGAACCCGTCATTCCTCCGTGAAAGGGAGGCGTCTTAGCCGATTGACCAACGCGCCGTTTTCCGATTGGACTGCAAATATACAACGGCTTTTCAGAAATGCAAACTGTGATTATCCTTTTTCTGAAAAAATCTTTTACTGTGCACAGATATACAATGCGATAGATGTATTGCGCCTTAAAAGCCCACATTTAAATATTAATTTTATGCTGTAAATAAACGCCATGAGCAGGTTACTCCTTCTTCTTACTGCTGCCATAATATTGCTATTCCAGTCCTGTATCAAGGATGCCCCGGTCAGCCCTGAAGCCGATATAGACAGTTTTACAATTGACAGTTCGGCACTTACCGCAGGCACCTTCATTGACCAGGCCAATAATAAAATTCTGCTCTATCTGCAGCAGGATGCTTATACCAATGGTGTTGCTCCTAAAATAACCGTTTCTTCTGGCAGCACAATATCTCCTGCTTCCGGCGACTCTATCCATTTCAACAGCCCCATTGTCTACACGGTCACATCTGCCAATAAACAAAACCAGAAACAATATATTGTTGAAGTCGTATCTGTAGGAAACTGGACCTTTAATTTCGAAAAATGGCAAGCCAACAGCACCGACAAATATCAATACCCGGTAGAAGATAATGGCAATCTTATCTGGGCAACCGGCAATCCTGGTGTAGCGCTCGCCGGCGTTTCAAAAGATCCGCTTTCTTACCCCACACGCTCTACATCCGATGGCTATAATGGCACTACAGCTGCCGAATTGGTAACCATCAAAGGAACTTCACTATCATCTCTGGCAGGTGTAAAACTGTTTGCCGGTTCACTTTTCACGGGAAATTTCAATATACAGAATGCATTTGCCAATCCTCTTGGCGCAACAGAATTCGGGCAGCCTTACAAAGGGCGAGCCGCACGTTTCACCGGGTATTACAAGTACACACCAGGTGCAAATTACCAGGACAAGAACGGCAACATTATTACTGGTATTACCGATTCCTGTAGCATATATGCCATATTGTTTAAAGGCACGCAGCGGCTGGACGGCACCAATATTCAGACGGCAAGTAATATCATTGCCCGTGCAGTGCTGCAGGACGGTTCTGCAAGATCTTCCTTTACACACTTTGATATTCCTTTCGATTATGTTTCCGGTGCAGATGCTTCCGGCGATCTGATGCTCGCTATTGTAGCGTCTTCCAGTAAAAACGGCAATATTTATAATGGCGCAATCGGCAGCAGACTGGTGGTAGACAGCCTCCGTATCATCCACGAATAAAAAATGATCTCATGACTCCCCGAACATATATTACTGCTACATTTCTTACCCTTACCGGTGTCCTCACACATCTGCGCGGTATTGCACAACCCACTCCTTACATAAAGCCAGTACGGGTTTACGATACGTCAGCGTGGTCATACGGCGTTCGTCTTGGTTATAATTTTGGTGCCACTGCCCCACTGTCATTACCCGATAATATCCGCCATATCAATAGCTGGTCACCTTCATTCAGCCCACTCATTGGTGCTGAAATCCGATATAAGTTAAACCGTAAATGGTCATTATCTGCAGGCCTCAACTGGGAGATGAAAAGCATGACCGTAAAAGATGAAGTACTTTATATACATACCATTATTACAGCAGAAGACGGACAAAACTTTGAAGGGATATTTTCCGGGAAGAATACAACCAGGGTACGCAACATGTACCTTACGTTGCCTGTAGCAGCCAGTTACCATTTATCGCCCAAATGGTTATTGGAAGCTGGCCTTTATGCTGGTCTCTTAATAGATCCATATTTCAAGGGAGACGTGTCAGACGGGCATATCCATAAAGGCAGCGCCACCGGCGAAAAGGTAACTATAGACCATGCCAATTTCGATTTCAGCAGTAATGAGCGGAAATTTGACTGGGGTTTGCAGATTGGAGCAGAAAGGACTATTCATAATAATTGGTCAGCATCAGCACAATTCAACTGGGGCGTGCAACCAGTTTTTCCTTCCTCCTTTACTGGTGTCGAATACAAAATGTACAATCTCTTCTTAAATCTGGGTGTGAAATATAATCTCGAACGTATCAGGTAATTTTATTGTCCTGGCCTGAGTATTTCTATGAGGTATTTTCGGCGCTGGCCGCCTGCCCGAAAGGCTGGGGTCAGGCGGGCGTTGATGGCCTGTGCTGCTATCGGGCGGTGCAGGTTAACAGGTTGATTCGTTAATGTGGTCTGCGTGCCGCTGTGAGCAAATAACATGACTTTGCGCCCCTTTGCGTCATCTTTGCATTCTCCGCGTTCTCTGCGGTAAAAAGACAGCGGCAGATGCTATAGGTCTAAAAACAAAAAAACCTCAGTCAGTTGACTGAGGTTTTAAATAAATATGGCAGCTACCTACTCTCCCGCATTGTGGTGCAGTACCATCGGCCATGGAGGGCTTAACTTCTCTGTTCGGAATGGGAAGAGGTGAACACCCCCGGCAATACCACCATAAGATCTTGCCAGTGTTTTTATATCACTGTAAATATCGTGACATACTGAGTCAGCAACTTTATAAATGCATTTTGTAAAGTAAATAAGTTAAAGCTTACGGGTAATTAGTATTGCTCGGCTTTGATGTTACCACCTGTACACCTGCAACCTATCAACGTCATCGTCTCTGACAACCCTTAAAAGTAAACTCATCTTGTGGAAGGTTTCGCGCTTAGATGCTTTCAGCGCTTATCCTGCCTGTACATAGCTACTCTGCACTGCACCTGGCGGCACAACAGATACACCAGCGGTACATACGACCCGGTCCTCTCGTACTAAGGTCATGTCCACGCAATTTACTAACGCCCACCACAGATAGGGACCGAACTGTCTTGCGACGTTCTGAACCCAGTTCACGTGCCACTTTAATCGGCGAACAGCCGAACCCTTGGGACCTTCTCCAGCCCCAGGATGTGACGAACCGACATCGAGGTGCCAAACCTCCCCGTCGATATGAGCTCTTGGGGGAGATCAGCCTGTTATCCCCGGAGTACCTTTTATCCTTTGAGCGATGGCCCTTCCATACAGAACCACCGGATCACTTTAGCCTGCTTTCGCACCTGCTCGGATAGTCATCCTCACAGTCAAGCACCCTTATACTAATGCGCTCTACGCATGATTACCAACCATGCTGAGGGTACCTTTGCGAGCCTCCGTTACTTTTTAGGAGGCGACCACCCCAGTCAAACTACCCACCATGCAATGTCTCCGTCGCCGGATTAGACTCTAAGTAACAGAAGGTTGGTATTTCAACGGTGACTCCACAAATACTGGCGTATCTGCTTCATAGTCTCCCAACTATGCTACACATCTGTTACTCAAAATCAATGCAAAGTTGTAGTGAAGGTTCAC